>NZ_CP003424.1:0-5034688 GCF_000747565.1 Serratia sp. SCBI
TTTTTTTAGTTAATTTACTTTCTATTAACACAAAAAACGCGGCTAATTAGCGACAATAGAGTAATTGCAATTAGAAATAGTCACGTTAGCAATCATGTGCGAAAGATTGGCCTTTGCTGCTAATGTTAATTGGCTGTTGGAATATTGCCCCGTTGCTTGTCAATAAAAGGTTTTCATCGGGTATACGGATTGTTTTTGAACAGTTAACTGATAATGTTTTGATTTATATAATCTTTTGATCGCTCAAATTGCTAAAGACGGTTTGATTGTCCATCGGCTATAAATCAGTGAAGGGCATTATTGTGATCGGCTTCGCGTTTCTAAACGCAACGCTGGAATAATCAGACAATTAAATGCGCCCTATTATTCCGACCGTTTTCTTGTGAAAATAGGCTGGAATAGGGAAATTTAAATAATTGTTCACCTTTTCGCTACTTATCGATTGAATTCGTTGGTATGCCCCGTATAATTTGCTCGTTTTTTGCTGCTTGACTCAGGACAGCAAAAACAGTTGTATACGTCACTCAGCATACCCCCTCTGGGGTACGGAGAGAACAAACGTCATGTCTGTGTCCCTATACAGCGGGAAAGTCGCACGCAAACTGCTGTTTTTGCAGTTAATGACTTTTGTTCTGATCAGCGTTGCTTTCTGGCTGAAAAGCCCGGAATGGAGCGCTTCGGCGTTGGCAGGCGGTCTCGCCGCCTGGTTGCCGAGTGCAATGTTTATGCTGTTTGCCTTGCGCCATCAGGCGCAAACGCCGGCGCCCGGTAGGGTTGCCTGGTCGTTCGCCATCGGCGAGGGGCTAAAGGTCGTGATCACCATCGTTTTGCTGATCGTGGCGCTGGGGGTGTTCAAGGCGGAGTTTATACCGCTTGGCCTGACCTATTTAGCGGTGTTAGTGGTGCAGATAGTGGCACCGGCCGTGATTAACAGTTACCGAACTTAACTAAATAAGGGTAAGAGGCATCATGTCTGCAGGAGAAGTCTTGACTCCACAGGAGTATATCGGTCACCACCTGACGCAGCTTCAGGTCGGGACTGGGTTCTGGTCGATCAACATCGACTCGATGTTTTTCTCCGTCGTCCTCGGGGCGCTTTTCCTGGTGATCTTCCGCAAAGTGGCCAAAAACGCCACCAGCGGCGTGCCGGGTAAACTGCAAACCGCCGTGGAGCTGGTAGTCGGTTTCGTCGACAGCAGCGTGCGCGACATGTACCACGGCAAGAGCAAGGTGATTGCGCCGCTGGCGCTGACCGTGTTCGTCTGGGTGTTCCTGATGAACCTGATGGACTTGCTGCCCATCGACTTCCTGCCTTACGTTGGCGAACACATCCTCGGTCTGCCTGCGCTGCGCGTAGTGCCTACCGCCGATGTGAACGTCACGCTGTCGATGGCGCTGGGCGTGTTTATCCTGATTCTGTTCTATAGCATCAAAATGAAAGGCGTTGGCGGGTTCGTCAAAGAGTTGACCATGCAGCCGTTCAACCACCCTGTATTCATTCCTATCAACCTGATTCTTGAAGGTGTCAGCCTGCTGTCCAAACCTGTTTCACTGGGTCTGCGACTGTTCGGCAACATGTATGCGGGTGAGTTGATCTTCATCCTGATTGCCGGCCTGTTGCCGTGGTGGTCACAGTGGGTCCTGAGCTTGCCTTGGGCTATCTTCCACATCCTGATCATTACGCTTCAAGCCTTTATTTTCATGGTTCTGACGATCGTCTATCTGTCGATGGCATCTGAAGAGCACTGATTTTCTTAAAACACTTGCACTTTTAAACTGAAACAAACTGGAGACTGTCATGGAAAACCTGAGTATGGATCTGCTGTACATGGCTGCCGCTGTGATGATGGGTTTAGCGGCAATCGGTGCTGCGATCGGTATCGGCATCCTGGGTGGTAAATTCTTGGAAGGCGCTGCTCGTCAGCCTGACCTGATTCCTCTGCTGCGTACACAGTTCTTTATCGTTATGGGTCTGGTCGACGCCATCCCGATGATCGCTGTAGGTCTGGGTCTGTACGTGATGTTCGCCGTCGCGTAAGTAGAGCAACCCTCTACGACGTAACCAAACTATTAACTTTTAAAGAGGCATTGTGCTGTGAATCTTAACGCAACAATCCTCGGCCAGGCCATCGCGTTCGTTCTGTTTGTCTGGTTCTGCATGAAGTACGTATGGCCGCCGATCATGGCTGCCATCGAGAAACGTCAGAAAGAAATCGCTGACGGCCTCGCTTCTGCAGAGCGTGCCAAAAAAGATCTGGACTTAGCGCAAGCCAATGCGACCGACCAGCTGAAAACTGCCAAAGCAGAAGCTCAGGTGATCATCGAGCAAGCGAACAAACGCAAAGCTCAGATCATGGATGAAGCGAAAGCCGAAGCCGAGCAGGAACGTAACAAAATCGTGGCGCAGGCTCAGGCTGAGATCGAAGCCGAACGTAAGCGCGCTCGTGAAGAGTTGCGTAAGCAAGTCGCGATGCTGGCAATTGCCGGCGCCGAGAAGATCATCGAACGTTCCGTGGATGAAGCTGCTAACAGCGACATCGTTGATAAACTGGTCGCTGAACTGTAAGGAGGGAGGGGCTGATGTCTGAATTTGTAACTGTAGCTCGCCCCTACGCCAAAGCAGCTTTTTGACTTTGCCGTTGAGCACCAAAGCGTAGAGCGCTGGCAGGACATGCTGGCGTTTGCGGCTGAAGTCACTCGCAATGAACAGATTTCTGAACTGCTGTCTGGCGCGGTTGCGCCAGAAACACTGTCCAAGACGTTCATCGCGGTTTGTGGCGATCGGCTCGACGAACATGGCCAGAACTTTATCCGTGTAATGGCCGAAAATGGACGTTTACTGGTTCTTCCTGCCGTGCTGCAGCAGTTCATCGAACTGCGCGCCTCGCTGGAATCCACCGTCGAAGTCGAAGTGCTCTCTGCGAGTGCGCTGAGCGACGAACAGCAGGCGAAAATCGCCGCTGCGATGGAAAAACGTCTGTCACGCAAAGTTAAGCTGAATTGCAAAAATTGACAAGTCTGTACTGGCCGGCATCGTTGTTCGCGCCGGCGATATGGTGATTGATGGCAGCGTTCGCGGTCGTCTTGAACGCCTGACAGACGTCTTGCAGTCTTAAGGGGACTGGAGCATGCAACTGAATTCCACCGAAATCAGCGAACTGATCAAGCAGCGCATTGCTCAGTTCAATGTAGTGAGCGAAGCTCACAATGAAGGTACTATCGTTTCCGTCAGCGACGGGATCATCCGCGTACACGGCCTGGCCGAAGTTATGCAGGGCGAAATGATCGCGCTGCCTGGCAACCGTTACGCAATCGCATTGAACCTGGAGCGCGACTCCGTTGGTGCCGTGGTCATGGGTCCGTACGCGGATCTGGCCGAAGGCATGAAGGTTAAATGCACCGGCCGTATCCTGGAAGTTCCAGTCGGTCGTGGTCTGCTGGGCCGCGTCGTTAACACCCTGGGCGCGCCAATCGACGGCAAAGGCCCGATTGAAAACGACGGTTTCTCTCCGGTAGAAGCTATCGCCCCAGGCGTTATCGAGCGTCAGTCCGTTGATCAGCCGGTTCAGACTGGCTACAAATCCGTTGACGCCATGATTCCAATCGGCCGCGGCCAGCGTGAGCTGGTGATCGGTGACCGTCAGACCGGTAAAACCGCGCTGGCGATCGATGCGATCATCAACCAACGCGACTCCGGCATCAAATGCGTTTACGTGGCTATCGGCCAGAAAGCGTCCACCATCGCTAACGTGGTGCGCAAACTGGAAGAGCACGGCGCACTGGCCAACACCATCGTGGTGGTGGCGACCGCTTCCGAATCCGCTGCACTGCAATACCTGGCGCCATACGCCGGTTGCGCAATGGGCGAATACTTCCGTGACCGCGGTGAAGATGCGCTGATCGTGTACGATGACCTGTCCAAACAGGCCGTTGCTTACCGCCAGATTTCCCTGCTGCTTCGTCGTCCGCCAGGTCGTGAAGCTTACCCAGGCGACGTATTCTATCTGCACTCCCGCTTGCTGGAGCGTGCAGCGCGCGTTAACGCCGAGTACGTTGAAGCCTTCACCAAAGGTGAAGTTAAAGGTAAAACCGGTTCACTGACCGCTCTGCCGATCATTGAAACCCAGGCGGGTGACGTTTCCGCGTTCGTTCCGACCAACGTAATCTCGATTACCGATGGTCAGATCTTCCTGGAATCCAACCTGTTCAACTCCGGTATTCGTCCGGCAGTTAACCCGGGTATCTCCGTATCCCGTGTTGGTGGCGCCGCGCAGACCAAGATCATGAAGAAACTGTCCGGTGGTATCCGTACCGCGCTGGCGCAGTATCGTGAACTGGCTGCGTTCTCCCAGTTCGCCTCCGATCTGGACGACGCGACCCGCAAACAGCTGAGCCACGGTCAGAAAGTGACCGAGCTGCTGAAACAGAAACAGTATGCGCCGATGTCGGTTGCACAACAGTCTCTGGTGCTGTTTGCCGCAGAACGCGGTTACCTGAACGACGTCGAAGTCGCCAAAGTGGTGAGCTTCGAAGCCGCGCTGGTGGCCTATGCGGACCGCGAGCACGCCGAACTGCTGAACCACATCAACCAAACTGGCAACTTCAATGATGAGATCGAGGGCAAGTTGAAAGACGTCCTCGAGACCTTCAAGAAAACCCAGTCCTGGTAACGCCGAACGGTCCTGCTGTTGAAAGACAGCAGGCCGTCTGGCACTGAGGAGAAGCAGAGATGGCCGGCGCAAAAGAGATACGTAGTAAGATCGCTAGCGTGCAAAACACGCAAAAGATCACTAAAGCGATGGAAATGGTCGCCGCCTCCAAAATGCGTAAATCGCAGGATCGCATGGCGGCCAGCCGTCCTTATGCAGAGACCATGCGCAAAGTGATTGGTCACCTTGCGTTAGGGAATCTGGAGTACAAGCACCCGTACCTGGATGAGCGTGACGTTAAGCGCGTTGGGTATCTGGTGGTGTCTACTGACCGTGGTCTCTGCGGCGGCTTGAACATCAACCTGTTCAAAAAGCTGCTGGCGGAGATGAAAGCCTGGTCCGAAAAAGGCGTCGAAACCGATTTGGCGCTGATTGGCTCTAAAGCGGCCTCTTTCTTTGGTTCCGTGGGCGGCAACGTGGTTGCCCAGGTGACCGGCATGGGGGATAAACCTTCCCTGTCGGATCTGATCGGGCCGGTGAAAGTGATGCTGCAGGCCTACGACGAAGGTCGTTTGGACAAGCTGTACATTGTCAGCAACAAATTTGTTAATACGATGTCCCAAGAGCCGCAAGTGCTTCAGCTGCTGCCGTTACCGCCAGCCGATGACGAAGAGCTGAAGAAAACGCCTTGGGATTACCTGTATGAACCGGATCCAAAAGTGCTGCTTGATACCTTGCTGCGCCGCTATGTGGAGTCGCAGGTTTATCAGGGCGTCGTGGAAAACCTGGCCAGCGAGCAGGCCGCACGAATGGTCGCGATGAAAGCCGCAACCGATAACGGCGGTAGCCTGATCAAAGAGCTGCAGTTGGTATACAACAAGGCGCGTCAGGCCAGCATCACTCAGGAACTCACCGAGATCGTTTCGGGAGCCTCCGCGGTTTAAGCTAGGTTTACGAATTACGTAGAGGATTCAAGATGGCTACTGGAAAGATTATCCAGGTAATCGGCGCCGTGGTGGACGTCGAGTTCCCTCAGGATGCCGTACCAAAAGTGTACGACGCCCTTGAGGTAGAAAACGGCACCGAAAAACTGGTGTTGGAAGTTCAGCAACAGCTGGGCGGTGGCGTGGTTCGCTGTATCGCAATGGGGACCTCCGACGGTCTGCGTCGCGGTCTGAAAGTGAACAACCTGGACCACCCGATTGAAGTGCCGGTGGGTAAAGCTACCCTGGGCCGTATCATGAACGTATTGGGTCAACCCATCGACATGAAAGGCGACATCGGCGAAGAAGAGCGTTGGGCGATTCACCGCGCGGCGCCAAGCTACGAAGAGCTGTCCAGCTCCCAGGAACTGCTGGAAACCGGTATCAAGGTAATGGACCTGATTTGTCCATTCGCCAAGGGCGGTAAAGTCGGTCTGTTCGGCGGTGCGGGCGTAGGTAAAACCGTAAACATGATGGAGCTGATCCGTAACATCGCGATCGAGCACTCCGGTTATTCCGTGTTTGCGGGCGTGGGCGAGCGTACTCGTGAGGGTAACGACTTCTACCACGAAATGACCGACTCTAACGTTCTGGACAAAGTATCCCTGGTTTACGGCCAGATGAATGAGCCACCAGGTAACCGTCTGCGCGTTGCGCTGACCGGTCTGACCATGGCGGAGAAATTCCGTGACGAAGGCCGTGACGTTCTGCTGTTCGTTGACAACATCTACCGTTACACCCTGGCCGGTACCGAAGTGTCCGCACTTCTGGGCCGTATGCCATCCGCGGTAGGTTATCAGCCAACGCTGGCGGAAGAGATGGGCGTTCTGCAAGAACGTATCACCTCGACCAAGACCGGTTCCATCACTTCCGTACAGGCCGTTTACGTTCCTGCGGATGACTTGACTGACCCGTCTCCAGCCACCACCTTTGCGCACTTGGACGCAACCGTGGTACTGAGCCGTAACATCGCTTCTCTGGGTATCTACCCGGCCGTTGACCCGCTGGATTCCACCAGCCGTCAGCTGGATCCGCTGGTTGTTGGCCAGGAGCACTACGACGTAGCGCGTGGCGTGCAGTCCATTCTGCAACGCTACCAGGAACTGAAAGATATCATCGCGATCCTGGGTATGGACGAGCTGTCTGAAGAAGACAAACTGGTCGTATCCCGTGCGCGTAAGATCCAACGCTTCCTGTCTCAGCCGTTCTTCGTGGCAGAAGTCTTCACCGGTTCTCCGGGCAAGTTCGTATCGCTGAAAGACACCATCCGTGGTTTCAAAGGCATTATGGACGGCGACTATGACCACCTGCCGGAGCAGGCGTTCTACATGGTTGGCACCATTGAAGAAGCAGTGGAAAAAGCCAAGAAACTGTAACGCCTTGAGAGGAGGGTGATATGGCTATGACTTACCATCTGGATGTAGTCAGCGCGGAAAAACAGATGTTTTCCGGCCTGGTGCAGAAGATCCAGGTGACAGGCAGCGAAGGTGAACTGGGGATCTTCCCTGGCCATGCGCCGCTGCTGACTGCCATCAAGCCTGGCATGGTGCGTATTGTTAAGCAGCACGGTGAAGAAGAGTTCATCTACCTGTCCGGCGGCATCCTCGAGGTGCAGCCGAGCGTGGTTACCGTGCTGGCGGACACTGCTATCCGTGGTACTGACCTCGACGAAGCGAGAGCGTTGGAAGCTAAGCGTAAAGCTGAAGAACACATTCGCAGCTCTCATGGCGATGTCGACTATGCTCAGGCATCCGCTGAACTGGCGAAAGCGATCGCAAAACTGCGCGTTATCGAGCTCACCAGAAAAGCGATGTAATGTTTGGGTGCAGAGCACCCAACTTTAAGAAAGCGGCCTATAGGGTCGCTTTTTTTTTACTTTAAAATAAGCATTTCAGCCCGGCGTACAGAGTGGTGTATAACCCCTGATATCGGGAAAGAAACGTCGCCGATCGCCGACAGTTTTTTCGTCCCAGCGTCGAATTGGCCGCGATAGCGGCAGGCCAAGGCCCACGCGGCCTGCGCCGGGTTCGTGCAGAGAAATATGTAGTAATATCGCCGCTAAACGGTTTTACTTTCGTCTATCAAAATGGAGTTATCAGGTTGCTTATGTCGAACAGCGCAATGAGCGTGGTTATCCTCGCCGCGGGCAAGGGAACACGCATGTATTCCGATCTTCCCAAGGTCTTACATCCGTTGGCCGGCAAGCCGATGGTGCAACACGTCATTGATGCCGCGATGAAAATGGGCGCGCAACATGTACACCTGGTATACGGCCACGGCGGCGATCTGCTGAAAAGCACGCTGACCGAGGGCGCGCTGAACTGGGTGCTGCAGGCCGAGCAATTGGGTACCGGCCATGCGATGCAGCAGGCGGCGCCGCATTTTGCCGACGATGAAGACGTATTGATGCTGTATGGCGACGTGCCGTTGATCTCCGTGGATACGCTGCAGCGCCTGTTGGCGGCCAAGCCGCAGGGCGGCATCGGCCTGCTGACGGTCAAGCTGGACGACCCGAGCGGCTATGGCCGCATCGTGCGCGAGCAGGGTGATGTGGTGGGCATCGTCGAACACAAGGACGCCAGCGAGGCGCAGCGTCAGATCAATGAGATCAATACCGGCATCCTGGTGGCGAATGGGCGCGATCTGAAGCGCTGGCTGGGGATGTTGAACAACGACAACGCTCAGGGTGAGTTTTACATCACCGATATCATTGCGTTGGCGCATGCCGACGGCAAGAAAATCGAAGCCGTGCACCCATCGCGTTTGAGCGAAGTGGAAGGCGTGAACAACCGTCTGCAGCTGGCGACCCTGGAGCGCGTGTTCCAGTCGGAACAGTCTGAAAAACTGCTGCTGGCCGGCGTAATGCTGTTGGATCCGGCGCGTTTCGACCTGCGCGGTGAACTTGTTCACGGCCGCGACATCACTATTGATGCGAATGTGATTATCGAAGGTCACGTCAAGCTGGGCGACCGGGTGAAAATCGGCGCCGGCTGCGTGCTGAAAAACTGCGTGATCGGTGATGACTGCGAGATCAGTCCTTACAGCGTACTGGAAGACAGCGTGCTGGAAGCCGACTGCACCGTGGGGCCGTTCGCCCGCCTGCGCCCTGGCGCGGAGCTGGCAACAGGGGCCCACGTCGGTAACTTCGTGGAAATGAAAAAGGCGCGTTTGGGCAAAGGCTCCAAGGCCGGTCACCTCAGCTACCTGGGCGATGCCGACATTGGCGATGACGTGAATATCGGCGCCGGCACCATCACCTGCAATTACGATGGCGCCAACAAGCACAAGACGCTGATCGGCGATGGCGTGTTCGTCGGTTCCGATACTCAGCTGGTGGCGCCGGTGTCGGTCGGCAAAGGCTCCACCATTGCCGCCGGCACCACGGTGACGCGAGATATCGCCGAAAACGAACTGGTCCTGAGCCGCGTCAAGCAGGTGCACATTCAGGGCTGGCAGCGCCCGGTGAAGAAGAAGCCATAGTGTGTTTTGCGTTGGGCTCTATTCACGAGCCCAATACAAAACATAATAACCCCACCATCTACAGGCTCGGGGACGCACGGTAAAACCGGCAAAAATCAGGTCAAGGCATCGAAAGCGTCCACGAAGGACGTTCATTAGGAATACAACTGATGTGTGGAATTGTAGGCGCAGTAGCGCAACGTGATATCGCAGAAATTCTGTTGGAAGGTTTACGCCGTCTCGAGTACCGCGGTTATGACTCCGCCGGTCTGGCGGTGGTCGACTCGCAGGGTAACGTCAGTCGCCTGCGCCGCGTAGGCAAGGTGCAAAAACTGGCCGAAGCGGCGGAGCAGACCGATCTGCACGGCGGCACCGGCATCGCTCACACCCGTTGGGCAACGCACGGTGAACCGACCGAGGCGAACGCGCACCCGCATGTTTCCGACTACATTACCGTGGTGCATAACGGCATCATCGAAAACCACGAGCCGCTGCGCGAACTGCTGATCGAACGCGGTTACCGCTTCAACTCTGAAACCGACACCGAAGTGATCGCGCACCTGGTGCACTGGGAACAGCTGCAGGGCGGTACGCTGCTCGAAGTGGTTCAGCGCGTGATCCCACAGCTGCGCGGCGCTTACGGCACCGTGGTGATGGACAGCCGCGATCCGAGCGTATTGGTCGCGGCGCGCTCCGGCAGCCCGCTGGTTATCGGCCGCGGCGTCGGGGAAAACTTCATCGCTTCCGATCAGCTGGCGTTGCTGCCGGTCACCCGCCGCTTCATCTTCCTGGAAGAAGGCGATGTGGTGGAGGTGACTCGCCGCACCGTCAACATCTTCGACAAACAGGGTAACGCCATCGAGCGCCCTGAGATCGAGTCCCAGGTGCAGTATGACGCCGGCGACAAGGGCGCTTACCGCCACTACATGCAAAAAGAGATTTACGAACAGCCGCTGGCGCTGAAAAACACCCTGGAAGGGCGTTTCAGTCATGGCCAAATCAACCTGAGCGAGCTGGGCCCGCACGCCGACGAGCTGCTGGCCAAGGTGCAGCACGTGCAGATCATCGCCTGTGGGACTTCTTACCACTCCGGGATGGTGGCGCGTTACTGGTTCGAAGCGCTGGCCGGCGTGCCGTGCGATGTCGAGATCGCGTCCGAATTCCGTTACCGCAAATCGGCGGTGCGTCCGGGCAGCCTGATCATCACCCTGTCGCAGTCCGGCGAAACCGCCGACACGTTAGCGGCGCTGCGTCTGTCCAAAGAGCTGGGTTATCTCGGTTCGCTGGCCGTTTGTAACGTTGCGGGGTCTTCGCTGGTGCGCGAATCCGATTTGGCGTTGATGACCAAAGCGGGCACGGAAATCGGCGTTGCTTCGACCAAAGCCTTTACCACGCAGCTCACCGTGTTGTTGATGCTGGTGGCGCACCTGGGCCGTCTGAAAGGCATGGCGGAAAGCGTGGAGCAGGAGATTGTGCACGGCCTGCAGGCGCTGCCGGCGCGTATTGAGCAGATGCTGTCGATGGATAAAGAAATCGAAGCGCTGGCGGAAGGTTTCTCGGACAAACATCATGCGCTGTTCCTCGGCCGCGGCGATCAGTACCCGATCGCCATGGAAGGGGCACTGAAGCTGAAAGAGATCTCCTATATTCACGCTGAAGCCTATGCGGCGGGTGAGTTGAAACACGGCCCGCTGGCGCTGATCGACGCCGATATGCCAGTGATCGTGGTGGCGCCGAACAACGAACTGCTGGAAAAGCTGAAGTCCAACATTGAAGAAGTGCGCGCGCGCGGCGGTCAGCTGTACGTGTTCGCCGATCAGGACGCCGGCTTCGTCAGCAGCGAAGGCATGACCATCATTCCTCTGCCGCACGTTGAGGAAATCGTGGCGCCGATCTTCTACACCGTGCCGTTGCAGCTGCTGTCTTACCATGTGGCGCTGATCAAAGGCACCGACGTTGACCAGCCGCGCAACCTGGCGAAGTCTGTCACCGTAGAGTAACCTGCCGCAGGTAAACTGCAAAAGCCGGCCTTCGCGCCGGCTTTTTTCATGAGCGACCTTAAAGATGACAGCGCGACCGATTCGGCGATAAACATTGTCATATTCAAGCGGATAGGCCGTGCCCAAACGGTTTTTTTGTTGTTTGGCAATTGCACTATTTTTGAGTTAATTGATTGATTTTTAAATAAACAAACCCCATTCAAATGCACTGTAATATAACTGTCATATTGCGTACATTTTTCTGTCACCAAACTGTCCTATTTTCCCTCCTGCAGCAATACTTACTCTGATTAAAACGACTCGACGTCGATTTTAAGTATCCCATTAGGAGGGATTATGAAACTGATGCGTACCACCGTCGCCAGTATTGTGGCAGCGACCTTCTCCCTGACCGCCGTGTCCGCGTTCGCTGCTGCCAGCCTGACCGGTGCAGGTGCGACATTCCCCGCTCCGGTTTACGCCAAGTGGGCAGATTCTTATCAGAAAGAAACCGGCAACAAAGTTAACTATCAGGGCATCGGCTCCTCTGGCGGCGTGAAGCAAATCGTGGCCAACACCGTTGACTTTGGCGCTTCCGACGCCCCGCTGTCTGACGACAAACTGGCGGCCGATGGCCTGTTCCAGTTCCCGACCGTGATCGGCGGCGTGGTGCTGGCTGTGAATATCCCGGGCATCAAATCCGGCGAACTGACGCTGGACGGTAAAACCCTGGGTGATATCTACCTGGGCAACGTCAAAAAGTGGAACGATCCGGCTATCACCAAGCTGAACCCAGGCGTGAAACTGCCTGACCAGAACATTGCCGTGGTGCGCCGCGCCGACGGTTCCGGCACCTCGTTCGTGTTTACCAGCTACCTGTCCAAGGTGAACGCGCATTGGAAAGAGAAGATCGGCGCCGGTTCTACCGTTAACTGGCCGACCGGTCTGGGCGGCAAAGGCAACGACGGCATCGCCGCCTTCGTTCAGCGTCTGCCTGGCTCTATCGGCTACGTAGAATACGCTTACGCCAAGCAGAACAACCTGGCTTACACCAAGCTGGTGTCCGCCGACGGCAAACCGGTCAGCCCGACCGAAGAGAGCTTCAGCAACGCCGCCAAGGGTGCGGATTGGAGCAAAACCTTCGCTCAGGATCTGACTGACCAGAAAGGCGACAACGTGTGGCCAATCACCTCCACCACCTTCATCCTGGTGCATAAAGAGCAGAAAAATCCTGCTCAGGGCGCCGAAGTGCTGAAGTTCTTCGACTGGGCCTACAAAACCGGCGGCAAGCAGGCTAACGAACTGGATTACGCCACCCTGCCGAAAGAAGTGGTTGAGCAGGTGCGTGCGGCCTGGAAAACCAACGTAAAAGACAGTTCAGGTAAAGCGCTGTACTAACAACGCAGGGGCGCGGGTTCGCCGCGCCCCACACAGTTCTTCAGGCTCCGATCCCGGTTGGGGCTGCCAGGGTTCAAACAGAGAGTAATCTATGGCTGAGTACAAGCCTACCATCAAAGCACCGGGCAAAAACGGTGACATCATTTTCAGCGCGCTGGTGAGACTGGCTGCGCTGATTACCCTATTGTTGCTGGGCGGCATCATCGTTTCGCTGATCTTCGCCTCCTGGCCAAGCATGCAGAAATTCGGCTTCGCCTTCCTGTGGACCAAAGAGTGGGATGCGCCGGCGGAGCAGTTCGGCGCGCTGGTGCCTATCTACGGCACCGTGGTCACCTCGCTCATCGCGCTGATTATCGCCGTGCCGGTGAGTTTCGGCATCGCGCTGTTCCTGACCGAACTGGCGCCGAACTGGTTGAAGCGGCCGCTGGGCATCGCCATTGAGCTGCTGGCGGCCATCCCGAGCATCGTCTACGGCATGTGGGGCCTGTTCGTGTTCGCCCCGCTGTTCGCCGAATATTTCCAGACGCCGGTGGGCGACGTGCTGTCGGGCATTCCTATCGTCGGCGAGCTGTTCTCCGGCCCGGCCTTCGGCATCGGCATTCTGGCCGCCGGGGTTATCCTGGCTATCATGATCATTCCTTACATCGCCGCGGTGATGCGCGACGTGTTCGAACAGACGCCGGTAATGATGAAAGAGTCGGCCTACGGCATCGGCTGCACCACCTGGGAAGTCATCTGGCGCATCGTGCTGCCGTTCACCAAAAACGGCGTCATCGGCGGCGTGATGCTGGGTCTGGGCCGAGCGCTTGGGGAGACCATGGCGGTAACCTTTATCATCGGCAACACCTACCAGCTCGACAGCGCTTCGCTGTACATGCCGGGCAACAGCATCACCTCGGCGCTGGCCAACGAATTCGCCGAAGCCGAGTCCGGCGTGCACACCGCCGCACTGATGGAGCTGGGCCTGATTCTGTTTGTTATCACCTTTATCGTGCTGGCGCTGTCGAAACTGATGATCATGCGTCTGGCCAAGAATGAGGGGCGTTAACATGGCGACGATGGATATGCAAAACGCAGTCGTTCTGGCGGAAAGCCGCCGCAAAATGCAGGCCTGGCGCCGGCAGAAAAACCGCCTCGCGCTGTTCTTGTCGATGGCGACCATGGCGTTCGGGCTGTTCTGGCTGATCTGGATCCTTATCGCCACCGTGACCAAAGGCTTCGACGGCATGTCGCTGGCGCTGTTCACCGAGATGACCCCGCCGCCGAACACCGCGGGCGGCGGCTTGGCCAACGCCATCGCCGGCAGCGGGCTGTTGATCCTGTGGGCGACCATCTTCGGCACGCCGCTGGGCATCATGGCCGGTATTTATCTGGCGGAATACGGACGTAAATCCTGGTTGGCGGAAGTGATCCGCTTTATCAACGATATTCTGTTGTCCGCACCGTCGATCGTGGTGGGCCTGTTCGTTTACACCATTGTGGTGGCGAAGATGGAACACTTCTCCGGTTGGGCCGGCATCGTGGCGCTGGCGCTGCTGCAGGTGCCGATCGTCATTCGCACCACCGAGAACATGCTGAAACTGGTGCCGGATACGCTGCGCGAGGCCGCTTATGCGCTGGGCACGCCGAAATGGCGCATGATTTCCGCCATCACGCTGAAGGCGTCGGTGTCCGGCATCATCACCGGCGTGCTGCTGGCGATTGCGCGCATTGCGGGGGAAACGGCGCCGCTGCTGTTCACCTCGCTGTCGAACCAGTTCTGGAGCACCGACCTGATGCAGCCGATCGCCAACCTGCCGGTGACCATCTTCAAATTCGCCATGAGCCCGTTCGCCGAATGGCAACAGCTGGCCTGGGCCGGGGTGCTGTTGATCACCCTGTGCGTACTGTTACTGAATATCCTGGCGCGCGTGATTTTCGCCAAGAAAAAGCATTCATAAAATTTTGAGCGCCGCTTTGGCGGCGCTGATGAAAAGAGAGAAGTCTTGATGAGTATGGTTACTGACGCTTCCAGCAGCAAAATTCAGGTACGCGATCTGAACTTCTACTACGGCAAATTCCATGCGCTGAAGAACATCACGCTGGATATCGCCAAGAATAAGGTCACCGCGTTTATCGGCCCATCCGGCTGTGGCAAGTCCACCCTGCTGCGCACCTTCAACAAGATGTACCAGCTGTACCCGGAACAGCGAGCGGAAGGCGGCATTCTGCTGGACGGCCAGAACATCCTGACCGACAACTCGGATATCGCGCTGCTGCGCGCCAAGGTCGGCATGGTGTTCCAAAAGCCGACGCCGTTCCCGATGTCGATTTACGACAACATCGCCTTCGGCGTTCGCCTGTTTGAAAAGCTGTCGCGCGCCGATATGGACGAGCGCGTGCAGTGGGCGCTGACCAAAGCGGCGCTGTGGAACGAAACCAAGGACAAGCTGCACCAGAGCGGCTACAGCCTCTCCGGCGGCCAGCAGCAGCGTCTGTGCATCGCCCGCGGCATCGCCATTCGTCCGGAAGTGCTGTTGCTGGATGAGCCTTGCTCGGCGCTGGATCCGATCTCCACCGGCAAGATTGAAGAGCTGATCAGCGAGCTGAAGGCTGATTACACCGTGGTGATCGTGACGCACAACATGCAGCAGGCGGCGCGCTGCTCCGACTCTACTGCATTTATGTATCTGGGCGAGCTGATCGAGTTCAGTGATACTGATAACCTGTTCACTGCGCCGCAGAAAAAGCAGACTGAAGACTACATCACTGGCCGTTATGGTTGATAGGAAGCATCATGGATAACCTGAATTTAAACAAACACATTTCCGGCCAGTTCAACGCAGAGCTCGAGCATATCCGCACCCAGGTGCTGACCATGGGCGGGCTGGTGGAGCAGCAGCTGACCGACGCCATCACCGCGATGCACAATCAGGATGGCGAGCTGGCCAAGCGCGTGATCGAAGGCGACGCCAAGGTCAACATGATGGAAGTGGCGATCGACGAAGCCTGCGTGCGCATTATCGCCAAGCGCCAGCCGACCGCCAGCGATCTGCGTCTGGTGATGGCGATCATCAAAACCATTTCCGAGCTGGAACGCATCGGCGACGTGGCGGACAAGATCTGCCGCACCGCGCTGGAGAAGTTCTCGCACCAGCACCAGCCGCTGCTGGTCAGCCTGGAGTCGCTGGGGCGCCACACCGTGCAGATGCTGCACGACGTGCTGGACGCGTTCGCGCGCATGGATCTGGACGAGGCGATCCGTATTTACCGTGAAGATAAAAAGGTCGACCAGGAATACGAAGGCATCGTGCGTCAGCTGATGACCTACATGATGGAAGATTCGCGCACCATTCCGAGCGTGCTGACCGCGTTGTTCTGCGCCCGTTCTATCGAGCGTATCGGCGATCGCTGCCAGAACATCTGCGAATTTATCTTCTATTTCGTCAAAGGACAGGATTTCCGTCATTTGGGCGGCGACGCCCTGGAAAAGCTGCTGTCTCCGGGCGGTAAAGACGAAAAAGACGACTAACCCTTTCCGGGTAATATCCTTCCAAGGCGCGGTTTCCCGCGCCTTTATTCCATCTTAAGCGCGTAAATATAAAAAGGTTATAAATATAGCTTTTTATATTATTTCCTGACCTATGTGGCGCTTGCTAGCTTATCCGCCAGCAGGACATCAACCACTTAGGAGCTTTCTATGAAACATCGCGCTTTGGCCTTAACGTTGTTAGCCAGTCTGACCGGTTTCGCCGCCGGCGCCGCGCACGCGGACAAACTTGACGATATCAAGCAAGCCGGCGTGGTGCGCATCGCGGTGTTCGACAGCAACCCGCCGTTCGGCTACATCGATCCGCAGAGCAAGAAGCTGGTGGGCTACGATGTGGATGTCGCCGACGCGATCGGCAAAGCGCTGGGGGTGAAAGTGGAGCTGCGCGCCACCAACCCGGCCAACCGCATTCCGCTGCTGGTGTCGAAGAAGGTTGACCTGATTGCCGCCAACTTCACCATTACCGACGAGCGCGCCAAGGAAGTGAACTTCAGCGTGCCGTACTTCGCCACTGGCCAGAAATTCATCGCCCGCAAAGGCGTGTTGAAAACGCCGGAAGACATCAAGAAGCTGCGCATCGGCGCGGATAAGGGCACGGTGCAGGAAATCACCCTGCGCGAGCGTTTCCCAACGGCGAAAGTGATCTCCTACGATGATACCCCGCTGGCGTTCGTGGCGCTGCGTAACGGCAACGTGCAGGCGATCACTCAGGACGACGCCAAGCTGGTCGGCCTGCTCGGCAACCTGCCGGCGGCGCAAAAGGCGGAGTTTGAAATTTCGCCGTTCAGCCTGACCAAAGAGTATCAGGGCGTGGGCATTCCCAAGGGTGAAGATCGCCTGACCGCCGCGGTGAACGAGACGCTGATCAAGCTGGAAAAAGACGGCGAAGCGGTTAAGATTTACGATCGCTGGTTCGGGCCGGAAACCAAATCCGCTCAACCGCGCGGCGATTTCAAAATCGCGCCTTTGGATCAGCAACCAAAAGCCTGACTTAACCGCTTGCGGTGAGATAGGCACGGAGGGGCGCAGCTTGCTGCGCCCCTGATGCATTCTGCAAGACAAGGATTGAACATGAACCTGGACTGGCTGCTGGCGCCGCAATACCTGAGCTGGCTGTGGCACGGTTTTCTGCTGACGCTGTGGCTTTCCGCCTGCGCGGGGCTGGCGGCTACGCTGCTGGGCTTTGTGCTGGCGGCGATGCGCGACAGCAGCCTGCGGCCGTTGCGCTGGCTGGCGATGGGGTACAGTTCGCTGTTTCGCAATACGCCGCTGCTGGTGCAGCTGTTCTTCTGGTACTTCGCCGCCGGGCAGATCCTGCCGTCCGCCGCCATGCAGTGGCTGAACAGCGCCCATCAGGTTGGCCCGCTTGAGTGGCCGTCATTCGAGTTTCTCGCCGGTTTCTTCGGCCTGACGCTGTACTCCACCGCCTTTATCGCCGAAGAGATCCGCTCCGGCATTCGCGGCGTCGCCGGCGGGCAGAAATATGCCGCTCAGGCGCTGGGGCTGACCGGCTGGCAGGCGATGCGCTATGTGGTGCTGCCGCAGGCGCTGAAAATCGCGCTGCCGCCGCTGCTGGGCCAATACATGAACGTGATCAAGAACTCGTCGTTGACCATGGCGATCGGCGTGGCCGAACTCTCTTACGCCTCGCGTCAGGTCGAAACCGAAACCCTGCGCACTTTCCAGGCGTTCGGCGTGGCGACGGTACTGTATATCGCCATCATCGCGCTGCTGGAAGGCTGGGGCATGTGGCGACAACAGCGTAAACCGCTGGGAGGGCATTGAGATGGATTTCAGCGTGATTCACGACAACCTGGGCTACCTGCTGTGGGGCACCTGGCCGGATGGGCCGCTGGGCGGCGCGGCGCTGACGTTGGCGATCAGTCTGATGGCCGGAGTCGCCTCGGCGGTGCTCGGCACCCTGCTCGGCGTGGCGCTGGCGATGTCGCGTGGCATCGCCGCCGGGCTGCTGGCGGCGGTGTTGGGCTTTTTCCGCGCCATTCCGGTCATCATGCTGATCTTCTGGACCTATTTCCTGTTGCCGATGGTGTTTGGCGTCGAGATCCCGGAAATCACCACCGTCGTGTGCGCGCTGGCGCTGATCGCCTCGGCCTATCTGGCCCATGCGGTGAAAGCCGGCATCGCCGCGATCGGCCCCGGCCAGTGGCAGGCCGGGCTTTCTCTGGGGCTGACCCGCTGGCAGACGCTGCGCATGATCGTGCTGCCGCAGGCGCTGCGCATGATGGTGCCGTCGTTCATCAACCAGTGGATTTCTCTGATCAAAGACACCTCGTTGGCTTATATCGTCGGCGTTGGCGAACTGACCTTCCTGGCGACCCAGGTCAACAACCGCAGCATGGTCTACCCGATGGAAGTCTTCCTGTTCGTGGCGCTGGTCTATTTCGTGTTCTGCCTGGCGCTCGATCTGCTGGCCAACGCGGTCAACCGCCGTTTCGGCGCGCAAACCCGCGGCCTGAAGCGCTCCTGGCGCTGGTGGCGCAACAAGCCGCCGTTGCCGGCCAGTTAATCGGCCGTCAGCCGCCAGCCGCGTTCGCGCCATAGCGCGGGCAATTGAGCCAGGTCGTCAAACGTTGTCACCAGCGGGTGGTCGATCGGCGGGTTATGCGGATCGGCGCAGAAGTAAAAGACCGGGATGCCGGCATTGATGCCGGCCTGCGCGCCGGCGGGCGAATCGTCCACCAGGATGCAGCGCGTCACCGGCACCTGCATCTGTTCGGCGGCGTGAAACACGATCGCCGGGTCCGGCTTCCAGCGCTGAATGTCATAGCCGCTGAACAACCGGTCATCAAAATAAGGCAGCATGCCGGTCAGGCCGAGCGAGTGCTGCATCTTGCTGACCGGCCCGTTGGAGACGGTGCAGACTGGCACCGTCACCTGCGCCAGCAGCTCGCGGGCGCCGGCAATCTGTTGCAGTTCGCTGTCGAACAGCCGCGCCACTTCTTGCCGATACAGCGGCTCCAGCGTCTCTTTTGCCAGGTCAGTGCCCTGCTCGGCGTTGACCCGATCGATGATCTCGTACAGCTTCACCCCTTTGTATTTCTTGAATACCTCTTCCAGCGACAGATGAATGCCGTAGCGGGCGAACATATGGACATAGGCTTTGCTGCACAGCACTTCGCTGTCCACCAGCGTGCCGTCGCAGTCGAACAAAATGCAGTCAATCTGATTCATGCGGGACAGGTTCCTTCGGGTTAACGCCGCTGAGGCCGCTCAGCGATCACTTGATCAGGCTACGCGCCTTGAGATCGTGCAAAATCAGCGCGGCGACGTGTGAACACTGCGGCAGATCGCGGCTGTCGCACCACTTCAGCTCGGCGATTTCGGCGGCCGGCTGCAACTGCCCGGTAAAGTCGGCCTGGTAGCAACGAATGCGCACCTGAGTGCCGTCCTGCTTGCCGTCCGCCGGGCCGGTGAACTCGCCGTAAAACGCGATGGATTGCGGCTGCAGCGCAACGGTCAGCTCTTCGTCGATTTCGCGGCACAGCGCCTGCTCATCGGTTTCACCCGCTTCACGCTTTCCGCCCGGTACATAAAACAGCGTCTTGTTGTGCGAGCGCACCAGCGCCACTTTGTCATCTTTCAGCGCGATCAACGCGAGCTTATCGATAAAGGTCGAAGACATGCGGGTTCCTGTTTTTTTAGCGGGTAGGGTAAGAGATGCGATAGGCCATTTTATCGGCCGTGTCGGCAAACGGCAACGCGGCGGGCTGTGATGGAGAATGAATGCCTGTAAATACAAGCCGTTGACGCGTTTAGCCGTAAAGACGGCGAAAAAAACCTGTGACCGGCGTCAAAAGCCCCATTTTTTGTTATAGGATAGCCGGCGACTGTCCATTCCCATTTTCGGAATTCTGATAATGACCAAACCAGTATCTGGCCTTGACGCTGAGCAAGGCTTGCTTGGGCGCGTGTTTAAACTCAAGCAACATGGCACGACGGCGCGTACGGAAACGATTGCCGGTATCACCACTTTCCTCACCATGGTGTATATCGTGTTCGTTAACCCGCAAATTTTGGGCGCGGCGGGCATGGATACCCAGGCGGTATTTGTCACCACCTGTTTGATCGCCGCCTTCGGCAGCATCCTTATGGGCCTGCTGGCGAACCTGCCGGTGGCGTTGGCGCCGGCGATGGGCCTGAACGCCTTCTTCGCCTTCGTGGTGGTCGGCGCGATGGGCATCTCCTGGCAGGTGGGCATGGGCGCCATCTTCTGGGGCGCGGTCGGCCTGCTGCTGCTGACCATTTTCCGCATTCGCTACTGGATGATCGCCAACATTCCGGTCAGCCTGCGGGTCGGCATCACCAGCGGCATCGGTCTGTTCATCGGCATGATGGGGCTGAAAAACGCCGGCATCGTGGTGGCCAACCCGGACACGCTGGTGACCATTGGCAGCCTGACCTCGCACAATGTGCTGCTGGGGGCGCTTGGCTTCTTCATCATCGCCGTGCTCTCTTCGCGCAACTTCCACGCGGCGGTGCTGGTATCGATCGTGGTCACTACCCTGATCGGCTGGATGCTGGGCGACGTGAAATACGGCGGCCTGTTCTCCTTGCCGCCGAGCATCACCTCGGTAGTGGGCCAGGTCGACGTGGCCGGCGCGCTGAACATCGGGCTGGCCGGGGTCATCTTCTCGTTTATGCTGGTGAACCTGTTCGACTCCTCCGGCACCCTGATCGGCGTTACCGATAAAGCCGGTTTGACCGACAATCAGGGCAAGTTCCCGCGCATGAAGCAGGCGCTGTACGTTGACAGCATCAGCTCGGTGGCCGGCTCGCTGGCGGGCACTTCTTCCGTAACCGCTTACATCGAAAGCTCATCCGGCGTCGCCGTGGGCGGCCGCACCGGTTTGACGGCGGTGGTCACCGGCCTGCTGTTCCTGCTGGTGATCTTCCTGTCGCCGCTGGCGGGTATGGTGCCGGCGTATGCCGCTGCCGGCGCGCTGATCTACGTCGGCGTGCTGATGACCTCCAGCCTGGCGCGGGTGAAATGGGACGATCTGACCGAAGCGGTACCGGCGTTTGTCACCGCGGTGATGATGCCGTTCAGCTTCTCGATCACCGAAGGCATTGCGCTCGGCTTTATCTCCTACTGCGTGATGAAGCTCGGCACCGGCCGCTGGCGTGAAATCAGCCCGTGCGTGGTGGTCGTGGCGCTGCTGTTCGTGCTGAAGATCGTTTTCGTCGACGGCCATTGACAGCCAAAGGGCCGACGTCCGTCGGCCCTGAAACCCTAGACTCCCGGCGTTGCATCCGGCGCCCGATCCAGCACCCATTGCAATGGCCGCCTGAAGCGCGCCTGCCAACTGCCGGCGGCATCCTCCCCTTGGGCGAAGTGCAGCGTCTGAACCTGATTATCCTCTCCGAACAGATTGGCGAAGTGCAATGCCAGCGCCTGCTCGCTGAAGTTCTGCCGATCGTAATACGCCATCACGATTTTCTTTTTCGCCGCCAGCGACTGCTGGGCCGGCTTGATCTCGCCGTTGGGGGCGATCAATAGCGCGCCGGCGTAAAACTGCGGGTACTTCGCGATCAGATTGGCGGCGTGCAGCGCACCCTGGCCGCGAGCGCTGAGATAAATCCGTTGGGGGTTCAGCTTTAACTGTGGAGCCAGCTGTTGCACCGTACGCTGAAGGGCGGCCTGGGTGCTCTCGTCGCTGTAATTCGACCAGCGGAAGCTGTTTTCCGACAACATCTGCGTGCCGTTGATCTCGATATAGGCCACGCCCATTTCGCCGAACAGCAGCCGTTCCTCGGGGCTGATGGCGGCGGCCTTGCCGTAGGTATGCAGGAAGATCACCGTTGGCCAACCTTCGGGCGGCGCTTCGCCGTCCGGTATCGCGTAGCTGGCTTTGCCTTCATAGCGGCGGGCGTGCTGCAGATAGCGCGCTTTGGTGGCGGCCAGAATGGATTGGTAGGTGGCGGAGTGCTGGATGCTGTTGAAGGCGTCGTCCTCCAGCAGATTGTAGTAGTACCACAGGCCGCGATCGGCGCTCAGCTGCAGATAGCGCTCCGCCAGCTCGGTTTGCCCTTTCTCCGCCGACGATACCGCCAGCTGGTAGGGGGCCCAGACGTTGCGGCCGTCTTCGCGCATCAGCGTCAGGTACAGCGACATGGCGCCCAGCTTTTTATCTTCCTGGTTTTGCGCGGATCGCGACAGTTGGGCGTTAAGCGCACTGTGCGCAGGCAGCTCCAGCGGCTCTTCACCGGCGGGATAACGCATGTCTGCGGCGAAAGCGGGACTGGTGATGGAAACGAAAAATAACGCTAAAATGAAAAAATACATGATGCTATGGCTTTAATTTCAATAAATTGGCGGACTTCATGTCCTGTTGCGGCGCCCTGCGGGCGCCGCGAGACCGTCATTCCACGCGGCGAATGAAATCGCTGAACGCGGACAGCTGGCCGGTCAGGAAATCCAACGTTCCCTGATCGCTCAGTTCGCCGGCCTGTTCATCGACCTTGTTCTGGATCACGCCGCCCATAAACTCGGGCTTGTTCATCACCATCGCATCCAGGAACACCAGGATCTGGCGCAGGTGGTACTGGCAGCGCGCGCCGCCGATGGGCCCCATCGAGCTGGTTTGAATGGCCACCGGCTTGCCGGCCAGCGGTTGATTCGGCAAGCGAGACAACCAATCGATGGCGTTTTTCAACCCGCCGGGCACGGAATAGTTGTATTCGGGGGTGACGATGATCACGCCGTCGGCCTGGCGGATCTGCTCTGCTATCGCTTCGACCGCGGCAGGGAAACCCTCACCCTGTTGCATGTCGGCGTCGTACAGCGGGATATCGCGGATGGAAGGCAGCGCTTCAATGGTGACGCCCTGCGGAGCCAGGCCTGGCAGAGCGCGGGCCACCATGGCGTTGTAGGAGCCTTTGCGCAGGCTGCCGAGCAGAGTGACGATTTTTAAGGCTTGGTCTGACATGATGATTCTCCCTTTCGAATGAGCAGATTCAGCGGACAACATGGGCGAATAGTAGGCTAAAGCTCGGGTCGAGAATAGGCGATTGCTCAACATTTAGCTGTTTTTACAAATTACGGCAGAAATTCGTGCGGTAAAAACGGCTTTATCCGCCTTGCGCCACGTTAACCGGGCGTCTTCAGACCCGTCAGTTTGACGAAGCGCGAGGACGCCGCCGGGCTGCGGGGCGAGATTTCCCCGTCTTTGTGCAGGCCGCGGCGCTCTTCGTAGCGCCAGCACAGCAGGCGATCCAGCCCGGGGCTGCCGGCGCAGGCCCAGCTCAGGTATTCATCGGCGTCGCTCATCACCTGAACGTCCGGCGTGGCGCTGGAGCGCAGGTGCCCGGAGAACGGATGCAGACGCAGCGTAGACTGGCCGCTGTTGCCCAGGCCGGAAATTTTCAGCACGCTTTGCCGGATGCTCCACAGCTGAGTTTCCGCCTCCAGCCGATCGTCCTGCGCGCCGATCCAGGCACTTTCCGCCGGCGTCTGATGCGCGTGTTGCAGCGCGCTTTGCCGGGTGCCGCGCGCCCGCATCACTTCGATATCCAGTCCGACTTTGCCTTCGTCGCTGAGCAGCACGCCCACGGTGTTGCTGGCGTAGGCGAGGCTAAAATCGGGCAGCTGATGATCGGCGAAGCAGGGGCGGCCGGTCGGGGTGGTGGCTATAGGGGGAAGCGTCGGCAGGCCGTACAGGTAAAACATCATTTCGGCGAGCAGAATGCGCCCTTGCAGGTAACGCGTGCGGCGCTTAACGGAAAAGGTGCGGGTGGCGGCTATCACTTCGTCGGAGAGTCTCTGGGTATCCAGGACAGCGGAGGCCGGGGTCCATCGGGCAAAATGACACGCCATTGTTCACTCCATGACAGAGGGTCGCTAAGAACGCAGGGGTGTTAGATTAAGACTAAGTTGAGGATTTATCATCAAAAAACACTATGCGGATTATCCTATTTATTAACGATGGAAGAGATATCGTCCGACGCGGCATCGCTCCACCATTGGATCATTGATGTGTTCGGTGCCAAATCAAAGTATGGCTTGCCCAGCAAGTGATTGAGGATGCGCGCTGAACGCCAGGCCATCAGGCTCAGTCCGCCTTCTGCGCTGCCATGGCTGTGTATCCCGGCATTTACCGCATAAATTCGATTTTGTTCCGGGCCGAGCCATTCAAGATTAAAATTTGGCAGCAGCGGTAGATGCTGCTTCGAATCGAGCGGGATGCGTGGCACCAGGGGTTTCAGATAAGCGGGCAGAGTGGCGCGATAGCCGGTGGCCAGAATGACGATATCGGCTCTGAAACTTTCCTGGCGATTTTCCAGACCGTGAAGCGTGCACAGATGAAAAGCCCCATCCTTTGATTCTACGGTCAGTAGAGTGCGATGGGGCAGTAAACGCACATTGCGTGTCTGGCGCATCACGTCAAAACGCATATAAAGCTCACGGTACAAGGTTCGCAGCGTATGATTGCTGATGCCGTCTGCCGGCAATTTCTGTGTTTTGATTTCACGTGCGCGGATCTCGGCCGGCAGCGTATAGAAATAGTCGACGTACTCAGGAGTGAAATATTCGTTGGTGAAGGGGGACTCATCCAGCGGCTGAAAATTGGGACGGCGCGAGAGCCAATCCAGCTGTGCCGGCTCGCCCCAGTGTCCCTGCAACGCGTTCAAAAAAACATCGGCGCCGCTTTGGCCGCCGCCCACTACCATAACCCGCTTGCCGCTGAAGTCTGGATTGCGCAGGGCTATTTCAGCGGCATGCATGCAGTTTTCACCCAGCGCCGGGTAAAATGCTTCCGGCAACCAAGGGTCATGTCCGGTACCCAGACAGATATTTTTCGCCCACAGAGTCTGGTTGTGGGTACTTACCTTGAACAAACCCTTTTCATCGTCAAAATCAATACGCTCTACGGACTGTGAAAACTGTAGTCCGTCTAATATTTCGCAGGCCCAACACAGGTAGTCGGAAAATTCTTCCCGGCTGATAATTTGCTGCTCGGTGATTAAAAAACGATAAATTTTTTTCTTTTCGACCAAGTAATTAATAAATGAAAATTGGCTGCGTGGGCTGACGGCGGTAACCAGATCCTGCAGTACATAGGTTTGCATATAAGCTGAGGGCAACAGCATACCGGGATGCCAGCGGAAGCTGGCGTTACGATCGAGAAAGGTATAATTGACGGCGTTGCTTTCGGCGGCCAGAGCGGCCAGACTGAGATTGAAAGGCCCCAATCCCACGCCGATCAGGTCTAAAGGTTCGTTCATGTAAGCTTATCTCTCAAGCATCAAAATTGATGAGATAAGCTTAGGTGAGTTTTGATGCCGCCGGGAGAAGTAACATGCGGGCGCCGAGTAGGATACGGCGCTCGCAGTCGATTATTTCCCGATACAGAAGCTGGAGAAAATGCGGCCCAGCAGATCGTCGGAGGTAAATTCGCCGGTGATTTCGCTCAGGGCCAGCTGCGCCTGGCGCAGTTCCTCGGCCAGCAGCTCCCCCGCGTAAGCGCTCACTAACTGTTCTTTGCCCTGTACCAGATGCTGCGCCGCCAGTTCCAGCGCCTGCAGGTGGCGACGGCGCGCCAGGAAGCCGCCTTCCATGTTGCTGGTGAAGCCCATGCTCTGTTTAAGATGATCGCGCAGCACATCGACGCCTTCGCCGGTGCGGGCCGACAGGCGAATAAGTGAGTGGTTATTCACTTCCGTCATACCCAGCGTTTCACCGGTGATGTCGGCTTTGTTGCGCACCACGGTGATCGGCAGCGTGTCCGGCAGGCGCGCCATAAACTCCGGCCAGATCTCCGCCGGCTCGGTGGCGGCGGTGGTGGTGCCGTCAACCATAAACAGCACTCTGTCGGCCTGTTCGATCTCGTTCCATGCACGTTCGATGCCGATGCGCTCCACTTCGTCGCTGGCGTCGCGCAGGCCGGCGGTGTCGATGATGTGCAGCGGCATGCCGTCGATATGGATGTGTTCGCGCAAGACGTCGCGGGTGGTGCCGGCGATATCGGTGACGATCGCCGCCTCGCGTCCGGCCAGCGCATTGAGCAGGCTCGATTTGCCGGCATTGGGGCGCCCGGCGATCACCACCTTCATCCCTTCGCGCAGCAGGCTGCCCTGGCGCGCTTCACCGCGCACGTTGTCCAGATCCGCCATCACGTCGTTGAGCTGCGCCTCGATTTTACCGTCGGACAGGAAGTCGATTTCCTCGTCCGGGAAGTCGATCGCCGCTTCCACATAGATTCGCAGGTGAGTGAGCGCTTCCACGAGCTGGTGGATGCGGGTGGAGAACGCGCCTTGCAGCGAGTTCATCGCCGAACGCGCCGCCTGCTCGGAGCTGGCGTCGATCAGATCGGCAATCGCTTCGGCCTGCGCCAGATCGAGTTTGTCGTTGAGAAACGCGCGCTCGGAGAACTCGCCCGGCCGCGCGATGCGCACGTCGGGCAGCGCCAGCACGCGCTTGAGCAGCAGATCGAGGATCACCGGCCCGCCGTGGCCCTGCAGTTCCAGCACGTCTTCGCCGGTAAAGGAGTTCGGCCCCGGGAACCACAGCGCGATGCCCTGATCGAGGGTGGCGCCCGTGGCGTCGCGGAACGGCAGATAGTCAGCGTAGCGCGGCTTCGGCAGCTTGCCGAGCAACGCCAGGGCGACGTCTTTGGCCTTGCTTCCGGAAATGCGCAGAATGCCGACGCCGCCGCGTCCCGGCGGGGTGGCTTGGGCTACGATGGTATCGGTGGTGCTCATAACGGTTCTCTCTGACGATTAAGATGCAAAAAGGCGGTCTAATGACCGCCTTTGGGGTGACTGCAAGGGTCGGCGCGCCGAACCCCTACAATACGCTTAGCTTTTTTTCTTGTCGCGGCTGTGCAGACCGCGTTTTTCCAGACCACGGTAAATCAGCTGCTGCTGCAGGATGGTCACCAGGTTGCTGACGATGTAGTACAGCACCAGACCGGACGGGAACCACAGGAAGAACACTGTGAAGATCACCGGCATGAAGGTCATGATTTTCTGCTGCATCGGGTCAGTCACGGTGGTCGGCGACATCTTCTGAATGAAGAACATCGTCACGCCCATCAGGATTGGCAGGATGTAGTACGGGTCTTGCGCCGACAGGTCATGGATCCACAGGGCGAACGGCGCGTGGCGCAGCTCGACCGAACCCATCAGCATGTAGTACAGCGCCAGGAAGATCGGCATCTGAATGATCAGCGGCAGGCAGCCGCCGAGCGGGTTCACTTTCTCCGCCTTGTACAGCGCCATCATCTCTTGGCTCATGCGCTGCTTGTCATCGCCGATGCGTTCGCGCATCGCCTGCAGCTTCGGCTGCAGCATGCGCATTTTCGCCATCGAGGTGTACTGCGCCTTGGTCAGCGGGTACATGATGCCGCGCACGATGAAGGTGATGATGATGATGGAGAAGCCCCAGTTGCCGATAAAGCCGTGGATGAACTTCAGCAGTTTGAACAGCGGCTGGGAGATGAACCACAGCCAGCCGTAATCCACGGTCAGATCGAGGTGCGGTGCCAGTTGGGCCATCTGGTCCTGCAGCTCCGGGCCGACCCACAGGGTCGCGTTCAGCTGCTGCTGAGCGCCAGGCTGCACCACGACCGGCGTAGATTTGAAGCCGATGGTGGACAGGTTGTCACCCGGTTTGGCGGTGTAGAAGGTGTTGTCACCCTTGGTCGCCGGTACCCACGCGGTGGCGAAGTACTGCTGCAGCATGGCGACCCAACCGTCTTTGGTGGTGACGCTCAGGTTTTCGTCTTTGTCGAACGCGTATTTCTGGTACTTGTCCTCGCTGGACGAGTACGCCGCGCCGCGGAAGGTGTGCAGCGCGAAGTTGCTGCTGCCGGTATCGCGGTGCTTAGGCAATTCGGTGGTCTGCTTCAGCTGGCCGAACAGGGTCAGCTCCAGCGGCGCCGCGCCTTTGTTGTCGATGCTGTAATCTACGCCGACCGCATAGTGGTTGCGTTTGAGCACGAAGGTCTTGGTGTAGACCGCGCCGTCTTTATCGGTGTAGGTCAGCGGGATGCGCAGCTCGTCCTGGCCTTCCGGCAGGGTGTAGCTGTCCTGCGCCGCTTGGTACAGCGGGCGTTCGCCGTTGGCCGGGTTGTCCGGGCCGTTTTTACCGGTCAGGCCGCTTTGCGCCTGATAGACGAACGACGGAGTGGTTTCCAGCAGTTGGAACGGAGTCGATGAACCCAGAGTTTCCGGGTAGGCCAACAGTTTAGCCTGCTCGATATCGCCACCACGGGTGTTGATGGTCAGTGACAGCACGTCGGTGTTCACGGTAATCAGCTTACCCTGACCACTGGCTGGCACGGCCTGGCTGGCGGCATCACCGGCTACTGCGTTCGAAGTCTGTTGCGTGGTCTGTGCGGCCGGCTGCGGAGCGTTGTCCGTTTGCCATGCCTGCCAGATCATGAAAGACACGAACAGCAGAGCGATGAGGAGAAGATTGCGTTGCGAATCCATCGTTAGTGTTCTCTGTTATCGTCGGTTTTTGGCGGCACCGGATCATCGCCACCTGGGTTCAAAGGGTGGCATTTTAATACGCGTTTCAATGCTAACCAACTGCCTTTTATCATGCCAAACCTGCTTAATGCCTCAATTGCGTAATGAGAGCATGTCGGCTGGAAGCGACAACGAGGCCCTAGCAGCGGACTGATGACGAGCTGATAGGCCCGCACCAGCCCGATCAGGATGCGGGAGCCTGGCGACAGTGGCGACGCCATAATTTATCCAAAGCTTCCGTCAGC
Source organism: Serratia sp. SCBI (assembly GCF_000747565.1). NCBI lineage: Bacteria > Pseudomonadati > Pseudomonadota > Gammaproteobacteria > Enterobacterales > Yersiniaceae > Serratia > Serratia sp. SCBI. Next base: position 28,735 of record NZ_CP003424.1, read on the forward strand.
GCGCGGTTATCCAAATCCGCTATCCCCTTTTTGGCCACCACGACAAAATCCATCGCCGGTAATTCGTGCTGGCGCAGGCGGAAGCTTTCGCGGGTTAGGCGTTTGATCCGATTACGCTCGTGCGCGCGTTTGACGTGTTTTTTGGCGACGGTAAGACCGATGCGGGGATGCCCCAGCTGGTTCAGGCGGCCGAGGATGGTGATTTGCGGCGTGCCAGCCCGTTGTGGCTGCTGGAAGACGAAAGTGAAATGAGTGGGAGTTAACAAACGTAACTCCCTGGGAAAAGCGAGCTTAACCACTCAGCGGGTTAGCTTTATTACTTAGAAACAGTCAGACGAGCACGGCCTTTCGCACGACGGCGGGCCAGAACTTGACGACCATTTTTGGTGGCCATACGAGCACGGAAACCGTGGCTACGGTTGCGCTTCAATACGGACGGTTGGAAAGTGCGTTTCATAGCGATTTCTACCTAAACTTAAAATAATTACTGATCAGTAAACGCGTTTGGCTACTCGGCGTGAAGATGACCGACGCCTCAATCGCAATACATAAAGAAGCGGGATTGTAATAATTGTACAGTCCTGAGTCAATTCGCATCGCGCCAGCCTACCTGGTTGTCTGCCAATAACGGAACAAAATCCGGTCTTGGCCCGTGGTCACCGCAGAATCCTGTCTGGCTAATGACGCACCATAAGGAACCAGGTATCACACGTAGGGCGAAGATTATACGGACTCGGGGTGAAATCGCAAGGATCCCCGTGAGATCCTTTGCGCGCGATCCCAGGATCCGACGTGGATAACAGGGTATAACCGGTTGACAATGTAAAAAACGCGGCGCAGCGGCCGGGATCTGCGCGGTCATTCGGCACCGGCGGCGAAAAGATCGCCGCCGGCCGCGGCCTGTGGATAAAATGGATCTAATCTGTGAGGAAGGGGAGGATCTCTTGCGCGGATTGCGCTATGATCCGTCATTCCGATCGCGATCCCTCATGCCGGGATCGTGAGGGACACAAACCGTGAAAGGCGGTTCGCATCCCCCACAGGCAAACAGCCGATGCCGGGTATGTGTCAAAAATCATGAGTTATAAAAAAGTTGCCCGTTTCTTTTCTTTATTGATCTTGTTCGAGTGGAGTCCGCCGTGTCACTTTCGCTTTGGCAGCAGTGTCTTGCCCGATTGCAGGATGAGTTACCTGCCACAGAATTTAGTATGTGGATTCGCCCATTGCAGGCGGAACTGAGTGACAACACCCTGGCGCTGTACGCGCCTAACCGTTTTGTGCTGGATTGGGTTCGCGATAAGTACTTAAACAATATCAATGGTCTGCTGAATGATTTCTGCGGCACGGATGCGCCTTTGCTGCGTTTTGAAGTCGGCAGCAAGCCGATCACGCAGGTGATCAGCCAGACCGTGACCGCCAGCGTCAGCAGCGCTCCTGCGGCCCCGGCGGCGCGCACGGCCGCGCCTTCGCGCCCGAGCTGGGACAACGCGGCGGCGCAGCCCGAGCTCTCTTACCGCTCCAACGTCAACCCCAAACACACCTTCGACAACTTCGTCGAGGGTAAGTCAAACCAGCTGGCGCGCGCGGCGGCTCGCCAGGTGGCGGACAATCCGGGCGGCGCCTACAACCCTTTGTTCCTGTATGGCGGCACCGGCCTGGGTAAAACTCACCTGCTGCACGCGGTCGGCAACGGCATCATGGCGCGCAAGGCCAACGCCAAAGTGGTCTACATGCACTCGGAACGCTTCGTACAAGACATGGTCAAAGCGTTGCAGAACAATGCCATCGAAGAGTTTAAGCGCTACTACCGTTCGGTCGACGCGTTGCTGATCGATGACATCCAATTCTTCGCCAACAAGGAGCGTTCGCAGGAAGAGTTCTTCCATACCTTTAACGCCCTGTTGGAAGGCAATCAGCAGATCATCCTGACTTCGGATCGCTACCCTAAAGAGATCAACGGGGTGGAAGATCGTTTGAAGTCCCGCTTCGGCTGGGGGCTGACGGTGGCGATCGAGCCGCCGGAGCTGGAAACCCGCGTGGCGATCCTGATGAAAAAGGCCGACGAAAACGACATTCGCCTGCCGGGCGAAGTGGCGTTCTTCATCGCCAAGCGCCTGCGTTCCAACGTGCGTGAGCTCGAAGGGGCGCTGAACCGCGTGATCGCCAACGCCAACTTTACCGGCCGGGCCATCACCATCGATTTCGTGCGCGAAGCGCTGCGCGATCTGCTGGCGCTGCAGGAAAAGCTGGTCACCATCGACAATATCCAAAAGACGGTGGCGGAGTATTACAAGATTAAAGTCGCGGATTTGCTGTCCAAGCGGCGTTCGCGATCCGTTGCCCGCCCGCGCCAGATGGCGATGGCGCTGGCGAAGGAACTCACCAACCACAGCCTGCCGGAAATCGGCGATGCGTTTGGTGGCCGCGACCATACCACGGTGTTGCACGCCTGCCGGAAGATCGAGCAGCTGCGTGAGGAAAGTCACGACATCAAAGAAGATTTCTCCAATTTAATCAGAACATTATCTTCATAGCGCTATGAAATTTATCGTTGAACGTGAGCATCTGCTAAAACCGCTGCAACAGGTGAGCAGCCCGCTGGGCGGCCGCCCGACCTTGCCGATCCTGGGCAACCTGCTGTTGCAGGTGACGGAAGGCTCCCTGCTGCTGACCGGCACCGATCTGGAGATGGAGATGGTGGCGCGCGTCGCCCTGTCCCAGCCGCACGAGCCGGGCGCGACCACCGTGCCCGCGCGCAAATTCTTTGATATCTGCCGTGGCCTGCCGGAAGGGGCGGAGATCGCCGTCACGCTGGAGAGCGAGCGCATGCTGGTGCGATCCGGCCGCAGCCGTTTCTCGCTGTCCACGCTGCCCGCGGCGGACTTCCCGAACCTGGACGACTGGCAGAGCGAGGTGGAATTCACCTTGCCGCAGGCGACGCTGAAGCGCCTGATCGAAGCCACCCAGTTCTCGATGGCCCATCAGGACGTGCGTTACTACCTGAACGGCATGCTGTTTGAAACCGAAGGCGAAGAGCTGCGCACCGTCGCGACCGACGGCCACCGCCTGGCGGTGTGCTCGATGCCGATCGGCCAGCAGCTGCCGTCGCATTCGGTGATCGTGCCGCGTAAAGGGGTGATGGAGCTGGTGCGCTTGCTGGACGGCGGCGATTCGCTGCTGCAGCTGCAGATCGGCAGCAACAACATTCGCGCCCACGTCGGCGATTTCATCTTCACGTCCAAGCTGGTTGACGGCCGTTTCCCGGACTATCGCCGCGTCTTGCCGAAGAACCCGGACAAAACGCTGGAAGCCGGCTGCGATCTGCTCAAGCAGGCGTTCGCCCGCGCGGCCATTCTCTCGAACGAGAAATTCCGCGGCGTGCGGCTGTACGTCAGCCAGAATCAGCTGAAGATCACCGCCAACAACCCGGAACAGGAAGAGGCGGAAGAGATCCTCGACGTCAGCTACGACGGCGCGGAGATGGAGATCGGCTTCAACGTCAGCTACGTGCTGGACGTGTTGAACGCGCTCAAGTGTGAAGACGTGCGCCTGCTGTTGACCGACTCGGTCTCCAGCGTGCAGATCGAAGACGGCGCCAGCCAGGCGGCGGCCTACGTTGTCATGCCAATGCGGTTGTAGTCTCGTTACCTTGAATTACAGCACCGTCATCGGTAAAGAGATTGCATGGCTCTGACGCGTTTATTGATTAAAGATTTCCGCAATATCGAGGCGGCGGATTTGGCGCTGGCGCCGGGATTCAACTTCCTGGTCGGCGCTAACGGCAGCGGCAAGACCAGCGTGCTGGAGGCGGTGTATACGCTCGGCCATGGCCGCGCCTTTCGCAGTCTGCAGGCCGGTCGGGTGATCCGCCACGACCAACCGGAGTTCGTGCTGCATGGCCGCATCGACGGCGCGGAGCGCGAGCTGTCGGTAGGATTGAGCAAGAGCCGTCAGGGTGACAGCAAAGTACGCATCGATGGCAGCGACGGCCACAAGGTGGCCGAGCTGGCGCAGCTGCTGCCCATGCAGCTGATCACCCCCGAAGGTTTTACCCTGCTGAACGGCGGGCCGAAATTCCGGCGCGCTTTCCTGGACTGGGGCTGTTTTCATAACGAACCCGGTTTTTTCACCGCCTGGAGCAACCTGAAACGGTTACTGAAGCAGCGCAATGCCGCGCTGCGCCAGGTGAGTCGCTATGCGCAGATCCGCGCCTGGGATCAGGAACTGATCCCGCTCGCGGAGCGCATCAGCGAATGGCGGGCGGAATACAGCGACGCGATCGCCGCGGATATCACCGCGACCTGCGCGCAGTTTCTGCCTGAATTCGCCCTGAGCTTCTCCTTCCAGCGCGGCTGGGACAAAGAGAGCGACTACGGCGAGCTGCTGGAGCGCCAGTTTGAGCGCGACAGGGCGTTGACCTATACCGCGGTGGGGCCGCATAAAGCGGACTTTCGCATTCGTGCCGACGGCACGCCGGTAGAGGATTTGTTATCGCGCGGTCAGCTTAAGCTGCTGATGTGCGCGTTGCGCTTGGCGCAGGGTGAGTTTCTCACCCGGCAGAGCGGGCGGCGTTGCCTGTATCTGATTGATGATTTTGCCTCCGAGCTGGACACCGGCCGTCGCCGGTTGCTGGCCGATCGCCTGAAAGCCACCCAGGCCCAGGTTTTTGTCAGCGCGGTCAGCGCTGAACAAGTGACCGACATGGCCGGTGAAAAGGGCAAGATGTTCCGCGTGGAACAGGGTAAAATAGAGGTTCAACCACAGGACTAAAATGAGCGAGAAACGTTGATGTCGAATTCTTATGACTCCTCAAGTATCAAGGTATTAAAAGGGCTGGATGCGGTGCGCAAGCGCCCGGGCATGTATATCGGCGATACCGATGACGGCACCGGTCTGCACCACATGGTATTCGAGGTTGTGGACAACGCTATCGACGAAGCGCTCGCGGGCCACTGTAGTGACATTCAGGTCACCATCCATGCCGACAACTCGGTATCGGTGCAGGATGACGGCCGCGGCATTCCGACCGGCATTCACCCGGAAGAAGGGGTTTCAGCCGCAGAGGTCATCATGACCGTGCTGCACGCCGGCGGTAAATTCGACGACAACTCCTATAAAGTTTCCGGCGGCCTGCACGGCGTGGGCGTCTCGGTGGTTAACGCCCTGTCGGAGAAACTGGAGCTGGTGATCCGCCGCGAAGGCAAAGTGCACGAACAAACTTACAGCCACGGCGAGCCGCAGGCGCCGCTGAACGTGGTGGGCGAAACCGAGCAGACCGGCACCATGGTGCGCTTCTGGCCGAGTCACCAGACCTTCACCAATGTGACCGAATTCGAGTACGACATTCTGGCCAAGCGTCTGCGCGAGCTGTCCTTCCTCAACTCCGGCGTGTCTATTCGCCTGAAGGACAAGCGCACCGACCGTGAAGACCACTTCCATTACGAAGGCGGCATCAAGGCGTTTGTCGAGTACCTGAACAAGAACAAAACCCCGATCCACCCGAACGTGTTCTACTTCTCCACCGTGAAAGACGACATCGGCGTGGAAGTGGCGCTGCAGTGGAACGACGGTTTCCAGGAAAACATCTACTGCTTCACCAACAACATTCCGCAGCGCGACGGCGGCACGCACCTGGTCGGTTTCCGTACCGCGATGACCCGTACGCTGAACAGCTACATGGAGAAGGAAGGCTACAGCAAGAAGGCCAAAGTCAGCGCCACCGGCGATGACGCGCGTGAAGGCCTGATCGCCGTGGTGTCGGTGAAGGTGCCGGATCCGAAGTTCTCTTCTCAGACTAAGGACAAGCTGGTCTCTTCCGAGGTGAAAACCGCGGTTGAAACGCTGATGAACGAGAAGCTGGTGGATTACCTGATGGAGAATCCGGGCGACGCGAAAATCGTGGTCGGCAAAATCATCGACGCGGCGCGCGCGCGCGAAGCGGCGCGTAAAGCGCGTGAGATGACCCGCCGCAAAGGCGCGCTGGATCTGGCCGGCCTGCCGGGCAAACTGGCGGACTGCCAGGAACGCGATCCGGCGCTGTCAGAACTGTACCTGGTGGAAGGGGACTCCGCGGGCGGCTCTGCCAAGCAGGGGCGCAACCGCAAGAATCAGGCTATCTTGCCGCTGAAGGGGAAAATCCTCAACGTCGAGAAAGCGCGTTTCGACAAAATGCTTTCTTCGCAGGAAGTGGCGACGCTGATCACCGCGCTGGGTTGCGGCATCGGCCGCGACGAGTACAGCCCGGACAAGTTGCGTTACCACAGCATCATCATCATGACCGATGCCGACGTCGACGGTTCGCACATCCGTACGCTGCTGTTGACCTTCTTCTACCGCCAGATGCCGGAAATCATCGAGCGTGGCCACGTGTTCATCGCACAGCCGCCGCTGTACAAGGTGAAGAAAGGCAAGCAGGAGCAGTACATCAAAGATGACGAGGCGATGGATCAGTACCAGATCGCCATCGCGATGGACGGCGCTACGCTGCACACCAATGCCAGCGCACCGGCGCTCGGCGGCGAGCAGTTGGAGAAACTGGTGGCCGAGCACTACGGCGTGCAGAAGCTGATTGGCCGCATGGAGCGCCGCTACCCGCGCGCGCTGCTGAACAGCCTGATCTATCAGCCGACGCTGAACGAAGGCGATCTCAGCGATGAAGCCAAGGTGAAAACCTGGATCGCGTCGCTGGTGCAGGCGCTGAACGACAAAGAGCAACACGGCAGCAGCTATGACTTCGTGATCTTCGAGAATCGCGAGCGCCAGATGTTCGAGCCGGCGTTGCGCATCCGTACCCACGGCGTGGATACCGACTATAAGCTGGACTTCGACTTCATCCACGGCGGTGAATACCGCAAGATCTGCCAGCTGGGCGAGCAGCTGCGCGGGCTGATCGAAGAGGGCGCGTTCATCGAGCGCGGCGAACGCCGTCAGCCGGTAGACAGCTTCGAACAGGCGCTGGAGTGGCTGGTGAAAGAGTCGCGCCGCGGCCTGTCGGTACAGCGTTATAAAGGTCTGGGCGAGATGAACCCGGAGCAGCTGTGGGAAACCACCATGGATCCGGAAAGCCGCCGCATGCTGCGCGTGACCGTCAAGGACGCCATCGCTGCCGATCAGCTGTTCACCACGCTGATGGGCGATGCGGTTGAACCGCGTCGCGCCTTTATCGAAGAAAACGCCCTGAAAGCGGCGAACATCGATATCTGATGCGTTAATGGCTGTGAAAATCCGCGCCGGGCGACCCGCGCGGATTTTTTTTGGTCCTTTTTTGGCGCTGACAGCCGAGGCTGAAACGCGTTAGCATGAATAAAAACCACTGGGAGAAGCGTTGAATGGCTATTGAACTGATTGCGATCGACATGGACGGCACGTTGCTGGATCCGCAGCATCAAATCACGCCGGCGGTAAAGCAGGCTATCGCGGCGGCGCGGCGCAAAGGGGTGCACGTGGTGCTGGCCACCGGGCGGCCTTATGTCGGCGTGCAGGATTATCTGCGCCAGTTGGACATTCAAGGCCCCGGCGATTTCTGTATCACCTATAACGGCGCGCTGGTGCTGCGTGCGGTCGACGGCGCCTGCATTCTGCAAGAAACGCTGGGCTTTGAGGATTATCTGCATTTCGAGCAGATGGCGCGCGAGTTCGGCGTTCACTTCCAGGCGTTTGATTTCGATACCCTGTATACCCCGAACAAGGACATCGGCAAGTACACCATACACGAGGCGGAAATGACCGGTATTCCGCTGAAATACCGCAGCGTGGAAGAGATGGATCGCCAGATGCGTTTCCCTAAAGTGATGATGGTCGACGAGCCGGAGCTGCTGGACCGCGCTATCGCGCGCATCCCGGAAGAAACGCGCGCGCGTTACACCATCCTGAAAAGCGCGCCTTACTACCTTGAGATCTTGCACAAAAACGTCGATAAAGGCGCCGGGGTGAGGATGCTGGCCGAGCATCTCGGCGTGGCGCGGGAGAACATCATGACGCTGGGGGATCAGGCCAACGATACGGCGATGATCGAATATGCCGGCGTCGGCGTGGCGATGGGCAATGCCATTCCCGAGCTGAAAGCGGTGGCGCAGTTTGTCACCAGCGCCAATACCGAAGACGGCGTGGCGCGCGCTATCGAGAAGTTCGTGCTCAACGCCTGATCAAGCGGGGCGCTGCGGCGCCCCTTTATACTTTCGCCAACACCCCTTTGGCGATCTGCAGATCCTGAATCGCCAAGCCGGTGAGATCGGCGATGGTGATGTGCTGCGGCTCGCGTCGTACCCGCTCTCCCTGCGCCAAGACGGCGCCAATTTCGACGATTGGCGTTGAAATCAGCCTATTTTGCCGATAAGCCGTCGCGATCTCGCCATAGTCCGCACACTGCGCCAGGGCATCGACCAGCAGCGCGTCCGCGCGGGCCACCAGCTCGGTCGCCAGTTCCTGCTTGCCGGGCGTGTCGGCGCCCACGGCGGTGATGTGCGTACCGGGCCGAATATCCGCCGCCTGCAATATCGGTTCGCGGCTGGGCGTGGTAGTCACGATCAGCTGACAGTGCGCCGCCAGTTCCGCCGCATTCTGCGTAACCCGCACCCGAAAACCCTCGGCTTCGGCATCGCGCCGATACGCCGCCAGCGCCTGTTCGTCTCGCCCCCACACCCATACCTCGCGGCAATCGGTCACCGGTTTCAGGCATTGCAGCTGCAGCCGCGCCTGCAGGCCTGTGCCGACAATGCCGATCGCCTGAATATGCGGCGGCGCGCACAGCTCGGCGACGATGCGGCCGGCCAGGGCGGTGCGCAGCGCGGTCAGCCAACCTTCATCTTGCAGCAGCGCCTGCGGCTCACCGGTCTGGGCGGAGAACGCCATCATCAGCCCCTGATTGCTCGGCAGGCCGTGTTCGGCATTGCGATAGAAACCGGTAGAGATCTTGACCACGAACAGTTCGTCGCCTTCCAACCAGGCGGACTTGATGCAGCAGTCGCCGTCGGCCCGCTCGAACAGGAAATGCTGCACCGGCGGCTGTTGCACCCGCTGTTGCGAGTAGGCGATAAAACCCTGCTTCAGCAGCGGCGTTATGGTCTCGGCGTCGAACGCGGCGAGGATTTGCTGCCGATTAAGGATGTGCATCGGCGATGGCCTTGAGGTATTTCTCCAGCACGATGTTCTTGCCGCACAGCACCACCGCCACCTTTTTACCCTGGTATTCCGGCGCCAGTTTGATCGCCGCCGCCAGCGCCACGCCGGCCGCGCCTTCGATAATCCAACGATCGCTGGCGGCTATCCGGCGCATCGCGTGTTTAATCTCCGCCTCGCTGACCAGCACTTTGCGGTCGATCAGCTGTTGGCACAGCGGAAAGGTCACGGCGCCCGGCTCGACGCCGCCGGCGGTGCCGTCGGACAGGGTTTCTTGCTCTTCCACCGGGAAGATATGGCCCGCTTCCAGCGCGCTGTACAGGCTGGTGGCGTTTTCCGGCCAGCAGGCGATAAGCTGCGTGTTCGGCGACAGTTGCCGCAGAACGGTGCCGATGCCGGCGATATAACCCCCGCCGCCGACCGCCACGAACACGGCGTCCAGATCGGTGAGTTGTTCAACCAGCTCCATGCCGCAGGTTCCCTGGCCGGCGATCACCTGCTCGTCGTTATACGGCGAGATATAGGTTTTTCCCTGTTCGCGTGCGGCCTGTTCCCCCGCCAGTTCGGCGTTCAGCGCATCGCCCGGCACCAATTCCACGGTGCCGCCCAACGCGCGAATGGTGTCGAGCTTGATGCTCGCCGCCGTCTCCGGCGCATAAACCGTGACGCCAACGCCCATCAGTTGCCCCGCCAAAGCGACGGCCTGACCGTGGTTGCCGGTAGAGGCTGCGATCACGCCGCGCCGGCGTTGCTCGTTATCCAGCAGCCGCAGCTTGTTGCTGGCGCCGCGAAATTTAAAGGAACCGGTGTGCTGCAGGTGATCGCATTTCAAATACAGCTCGCAACCCAATTGCTGAGAAAGCAGCACGCTGCGCTCCAATGGCGTGACTCGCACCTGAGGGCGCAGTTGCTGATGGGCAGAAACAATGGCATCGAAAAGGGGGTTCATACCGGCTCCGGATTTTTTAGACTTAAAATCCAGTTTGTACTTTTTTGTATGGATTGTAAACCCCGTCGGGCAACCCGGCCAGAAAGCGGAAATGGCGGGGGTACGGCATCGCGTATGCGGTGAAAATAAACATTACTGGGCGTTTAGCGGCACAATTTTTTATTTATTTGCGTTAAGTAAGGTGCCGCTGTGGGCGTATTTAATGAGGAGAAGGATAATCAATAAAATAATGCTCGCTTCCTTTACTTATACCGTTTGGGCGTCGTTGAGTTTCCCCATCAGGAATGGGGCCGGCTAGCCGGGCGTTTATTTCCTGCCGGCGTCGTCGATAGGCTTAACGGATAAGTCTCATGGAAATTTCGACGCGGGAAAGCCCCCGGCTCGTCCTTGCCGGCCATATGAAACGCGGCTGCCGATCCGGTAAGATGGCCGTTCAGTGCCAGCATGCGCAGGAGAGCCGCCATGAGCCATCGGGAAAAACAACTGACTTTCGACCCACGCGGGCATCAGTTAACCAATATCAACGTCTGGACGCCGGACAGCCAATGGCTGGCTTATGACGTGCGCCCGCGCGGCGCCTCTTTCACCGGCCTGAGCATCGAGCGGGTTAACGTCGCCAGCGGCGCGGTGGAAGTGGTTTATCGCGCCCAGCACGGCGCACACGTCGGCGTGGTCACGGTCAGCCCCGATGCGCCGGCGCGTTACGTCTTCATCCACGGCCCGGAACACCCGGACAGCGCCTGGCAGTATGATTTTCATCACCGCCGCGGGGTGATCGTCAGCGAACCGGATCGCGAGTTGGCCATTACCCTCGACGCGCTGGATATCACGGCGCCCTACACGCCCGGCGCGCTGCGCGGCGGCAGCCATGTGCACGTTTTCAGCCCGGACGGCAGCCGCCTCAGCTTTACCTACAACGATCACGTGATGCATGAATGCGATCCGGCGCGCGATCTGCGCAACGTCGGCGTGGCCGTGCCGCTGCACGGGGTCAATCCGCCGAAACAGCATCCCCGTGAATATGACGGCAGCCACTATTGCGTGCTGGTTAGCGAGACCGTGCCGCAGCCGCAGCCGGGCAGCGATCAGATCAATCGCGCCTACGAAGAAGGCTGGATTGGCCGCGAAGGCTACCGTAAGGCCGACGGCAGTCGGCAACGTTGGGCGCTGGCGTTCATCGGCGATACGCTGTCCGCCGCCGGCGAGAAACTGCCGGAGGTGTTTATCGTCGATCTGCCGGAGAACGACGCCGACTACGCCAGGGCCGGCGCGGTGCCGCTGCAGGGGACGGAAAGCGAGCTGCCGGCGCCGCCGCTTGGCGTCAGGCAGCGGCGGGTGACCTTTACCGGTGAACGCCGTTTTCCGGGCGTGGTCGGTGCGCCGCGCCATTGGCTGCGCAGCTCGCCGGACGGCAGCCAGATAGCTTTTCTGATGAAGGATGACGGCGGCGTGGTGCAACTGTGGACGGTGTCGCCGAACGGCGGTGAGCCGCGCCAGGTCAGCCGCGGCGAGCATGACATCCAGTCGGCGTTCAGCTGGCACCCGCAGGGCGGGACGATAGCCCTGGTGTGTGACAACAGCGTGATGCTGTGTGAGGTCGCCAGCGGCCGCCTGCAGCGTTTAACGCAGCGCAGCGTGCAGCCGCCGTCGGGGGATGCCGTGGTGTTTTCGCCGGATGGCAAGAAAGTGGCATTTATGCGCGAGATTGCCGGATTCAACCAGATCTTTGTGGTTGAGGCGTAAGGCGGGCCTGATGGCCCGCTGCGTGCGAGATTAGTGTGTGGCGGTGCTGTCGTTGCCCTCGCCGGGGTTGCCGGTTGCCGCCAGATTCTGCTGCTCGCTGCGCAGGATGCGCGCTTTTGGCGAGTCTGCGGTGGCGTCATTGCCTGAACGCAGATAGTCGTAAGGCAGCAGCACGGTATCCATCACTGCGGAGAACGGCAGATCCAGCGCCACCAGCGGCATCATCGCCCAGCTGGTGTTGTCGTCCTTCAGCATGTCCACGCTGGCGCGGGTGCCGGGATAGTAACCCTGATTCGGGCCGGTATGGCTCATCACGCTGGAGCAACCGCTGGTCGCCAACAACATGCAGCCTGTCGCTATCGCTTTCATCGTCGTCATTAATCCATCCTGCAGGGTTGCTGTGCCCCTAAATTAAGCTGATTTATAACATCCTGTTGCTGCTTTAAAAGAAGCAAAATCCCGCTCTGTGGCGGCTCTCTCACTTTAGTGTAAGTGGTAAAAAAACTTTCACCTAACCGAAAAGCGCTTTTTTTGATCCTCGCCCGTTGAATTGATGAAATCAACCCCCATTTTATCATCAGAGCCGGATTGAGAATTTGCCGTAAGGGAATTCTGGCTTAATTAGCCTGTCCAGAATGGAAGGCGTATTTATTTCAACCTCGCTGAAGTGCCTTAGGAGGCTGTTTTATGCGTAATTTCGATCTTTCTCCGCTATACCGTTCCGCCATTGGTTTCGATCGCCTGTTCAACGCGCTGGAGGCCGGCCAGAGCCAGGGCAACGGCGGTTATCCCCCTTATAATGTCGAGCTGGTGGACGAAAATCATTATCGCATCGCCATTGCGGTAGCCGGGTTTGCCGAGCAGGAGCTGGAGATCACCACGCAAGATAATCTGCTGATCGTGCGCGGTGCGCACAATAACGAACCGGCAGAAAAAACCTATTTATATCAGGGCATCGCTGAGCGTAATTTCGAGCGTAAATTCCAGCTGGCCGAACATATTCAAATTAAAGGCGCCAAACTGGAAAACGGTCTGCTGTATATCGATATGCAGCGCATCGTGCCGGAAACATTAAAACCGCGCCGTATCGAAATTAAATAATTCCGTTTTCGCCGGCAGGAACGCTGTCGGCAAATATGCAGTAATAATCCGCCTGCCGTCAGGGGGCTGAATAAACACATCTCGCTTAATGAAAGGAGTTGTTCCTATGCGTAATTACGATCTATCCCCGCTTCTGCGTCAATGGATTGGTTTTGATAAACTGGCCAGTTCCATGGGGGGCCAGGAACCCCAGGGGTTCCCGCCGTATAACATCGAGAAAAGCGATGACAATCACTACCGCATTTCTCTGGCGCTGGCCGGTTTCCGGCAGAGCGAACTGAATATCGAAGTGGAAGGGCCGCGGCTGACCGTCAGCGGTAAACCCACGCCGCCGGAAAAACAGGTCGAGTACCTGCATCAGGGGCTGGTGTGCAAAGAGTTCCAGCTGACCTTCACTCTGGCGGAACACCTGCAGGTGTCCGAGGCCAAATTTGAAAATGGCCTGTTGCACATCGATCTGGTGCGTCAGGTTCCGGAAGCCTTGCAGCCTCAGCGCATCGCCATCGGCGCGACGCCGGAGCTGGAAGCCAAATAACCGACTGAAAAACGGTCATCATCATGCGGGGGAGATCCAGACGGATCTCCCCCGTTGCGTTATGTGGCGCACGCCACAGTCCCCCCGTCTGCCCGATGCCATAATCCTTGTTAATTGTGTGTCTATGTCCGCAAATCCCCTATTCAACTTTGGCAAGGATGTGACCTATGAGCGATATCGCCCTGACCGTCAGCATGTTGGCGTTGGCGGCCGTCATTGGGCTGTGGATGGGGAACTGGAAGTTGTACGGTGTCGGGCTGGGGATTGGCGGCGTGCTGTTCGGCGGCATCCTGGTCGGCCACTTCGCCCAGAGCGGGCAAATCAGCCTGAACGGGGACATGCTGCACTTCATCCAGGAGTTTGGCCTGATCCTGTTCGTTTACACCATCGGCATTCAGGTTGGCCCCGGCTTCTTCTCTTCGCTGCGCGTCTCCGGTCTGCGGCTCAACGCCTTCGCGGTGCTGCTGGTGCTGACCGGCGGCGCAGTGGCGGCGGCGGTGCACAAGCTGTTCGACGTGCCGCTGCCGATCATCCTCGGCGTGTTCTCCGGCGCGGTCACCAACACGCCGGCGCTGGGCGCCGGTCAGCAAATCCTGACCGATCTCGGTTCCGATCCGGCATTGGTGGACGGCATGGGCATGGGTTACGCCATGGCCTATCCGTTCGGCATTTGCGGCATCCTGCTGGTGATGTGGCTGATCCGATTGGTTTTTCGCATCAACATCGAGCGCGAGGCGCAGGCGTTTGAAAGCAGCCTGGGCAATCAGCGCGAGCTGTTGCACGCCATGAACGTGGCGGTGCGTAACCCCAATCTGCAGGGCATGGCGATCAAAAGCGTGCCGCTGCTCAACGGTGAAGCGATCGTCTGTTCGCGCCTCAAACGCGGCGAGATGTTGATGGTGCCGGCGCCGCATGAGCGGCTGGAGCTCGGCGACTATCTGCACCTGGTGGGCAAACGCGAAGATCTGGAGAACGCCCGGCTGGTGATCGGCGAAGAGGTCGACGCTTCGCTGTCCACGCGCGGCACTGCGCTGCAGGTAGTGAGGGCGGCGGTGACCAACGAGCAGGTGCTGGGGAAAAAAATCCGCGATCTGAACCTGAAGCAGAAATATGACGTGGTGATTTCACGCCTCAACCGCGCCGGCGTGGAGCTGGTGGCCGGCAGCAACGTGACGCTGCAGTTTGGCGATATTCTCAACCTGGTCGGCCGGCCGGAGGCCATCGACGCGGTGACGGCAATCGTCGGCAACGCCCAACAAAAGCTGCAGCAGGTGCAGATGCTGCCGGTCTTTATCGGCATCGGCCTCGGGGTGCTGCTGGGCTCCATTCCGCTGTTTGTGCCCGGCTTCCCGGCGGCATTGCGGCTGGGGCTGGCCGGCGGGCCGTTGGTGGCGGCGCTGATCCTGGGGCGCATCGGCAGTATCGGCAAGCTGTACTGGTTTATGCCGCCGAGCGCCAACCTGGCGCTGCGCGAACTGGGCATCGTGCTGTTTCTGGCGGTGGTCGGTTTGAAATCGGGCGGCAATTTTATCGATACGTTGCTGCATGGCGAGGGGCTGACATGGATTGGTTATGGCGCGTTGATCACCGCCATTCCGCTGCTGAGCGTCGGCATTCTGGCGCGCACGGTGGGCAAGATGAACTATCTGACGCTGTCCGGCATGTTGGCGGGGTCGATGACCGATCCGCCGGCGCTGGCCTTCGCCAACGGCCTGCATCCCACCAGCGGTGCCGCCGCGCTGTCTTACGCCACCGTATATCCGCTGGCGATGTTCCTGCGCATCATGTCGCCGCAGCTGCTGGCGGTGCTGTTCTGGACGTTGTAGTGCGGATCGTCTACAGCCGATAAGGCATCAACACGCCATTGTCAGTGCCGAAATCTTTGGGGTTGCGGGAGATGAGCATCCGGAATCCCACCTGCGCGGTGGCCCAGATAATGGCGTCTGGCAGTTTCACATGCTGTGAGTGGCGCAGTTCTACGGCGCGTTCGGCGACTTCATCGGTAATAGGCAGCAGCAGAAATTGCCCTAAAAACTGACGTGTTTTCAGCTCCAGTGCCGGACCCTGTTTTTTAGCACCTACCATCACTTCCATCCAGGTGATGGCGCTGATGGCCGGATTGATGTGATACTCGACCAGAACGTCCCTGGCTTGAGGAATGCCGTTGAGATAATCGATCAGGATATTGGTGTCGAATAACGCCCGTTGAGCCACCATTATTCCCACTCCTCACGCTGACGATTTTCGTACTCCACGCCATCTCCCATCGCCCCGGACCAGAGCCCGAAAGCGTTGCTGGGATCTTCCACGTGGTTCTCCGTCAGATAGCGAGAGACTGCTTGACGAATGATCTCGGCCCGGGGAACGTGGCGGATATTTTTCAGATTATCGAGCTGCCGCAGGTCTTCTTCAGGTAAATCGATCACGATGCGAGTCATCGTTGGCCCTCCAAAAAAAGATATACGATATATGTATCGTATATCTTTATCGGTCGATTTTCAATCAGTCGGCGTTAGCCTTCCTGATGTGCGCGCTCGATCTCTTCCGCCAGAATAGCCACGCCGCGCTCGATTTTCTCCGGATCGGGCACGTAGTTCATGCGCATGCACTGGTGAGTGTGTGGCCAGTCGTGCTCCAGCCCCGGGAAGAAGTAGTGGCCCGGCACCATCAGCACGCCGCGCTTTTTCAGGCGCTGATACAGCACTTCGGTGGTGATCGGCAGATCCTTGAACCACAGCCAGAGGAAGATAGCCCCTTCCGGTTTGTGGATCAGGCAGCGTTCCGGCGACAGGTAGCGGCGAATGATCTCGATGGTGTGCTCGACGCGCTGTTTGTAAAACGGGCGAATCACCTCGTTCGACAGGCGCAGCAGATCGCCGCGCGCGATCATTTCCGTCGCCATCGCCGGCCCCATGCTGCCTGGAGACAGGCTGATGATGCCGTTCATGTTGGTCAGCGCGGTGATCACCTTCTCGTCGGCGATCACGATGCCGCAGCGCGAGCCGGGCAGGCCGAGCTTGGACAGGCTCATGCACAGAATGGTGTTCGGGTTCCACAGCGGCGTGGCGTCGCTGAAGATGATGCCGGGGAACGGCACGCCGTAGGCGTTGTCGATAACCAGCGGAATATCGCGCTGTTGCGCCAGCAGATCGAGCTTCATCAGCTCTTCGTCGGTGATCACGTTGCCGGTCGGGTTGGTCGGCCGTGAAACGCAGATCATGCCGATGTCATCGCCGATGGTGAGATGTTCGAAATCGACGTGATACTTGAACTGGCCGTCCGGCAGCAGCTCGATGTTCGGTTTGGCGGAGACGAACAGCCCTTCATCCAGCCCGGCGTCGGCATAGCCGATATATTCCGGCGCCAGTGGGAACAACACGCGGCGGCGCGAGCCGTCGGCGTAGCGGCCGGCGAACAGGTTGAACAAGTAGAAAAACGCGCTCTGACTGCCGTTAGTCAGTGCAATATTCTGTGGCGAGATCTCCCAGCCGAGCTCGTCGCGCAACAGATTGGCCAGCGCTTTCAGCAGCGCGTCCTTGCCTTGCGGGCCGTCGTAGTTGCACAGCGCTTCGGTCAGTTTGCCCTGGTCGAGCATCTCCTGGCACAGCTGTTTGAAATAGGCTTCCATCTCTGGGATCTGTGCGGGGTTGCCGCCGCCGAGCATGATGGCGCCGGGGGTGCGCAGGCCTTCGTTCAGGTCGTCCATCAAACGGGTAATGCCCGCATAACGGGTAAATTTTTCGCCGAAAAGTGAGAAAGTCATAGGTGCAGCAGTACTGTTTTTTAGCAGGTAATCACCCACCATACCGCCAGATAAACCCCGCTGCAATGCGGCTGACAAATCGACCGGTGGGCACAAGTTTTGCCCTGCGTTCGATTAGCAGCATATTACGCTGGATTATTGTGACCGTTCGCCGGCCCACGCCATTATCGCCTCAACCTTTCAGCCACGCGATCTTAGGGTTGGCACAGGTTTTGCGGCCCCGACCCAGATCACACTTTTTCGCTGCATTTCATTAACACTATGGCAATTTATAACCATATCGAGTAACTTCCGCATCCGTTAAATTTATCTTAACAATAAAGATTGTCTAAACTAATGCTCGGAAAGGGATGAGTAGTGCGGTAGCGTGGATGAAGCCATGCCAAAAGCACGGCTTTCAAGGTGATTTTACTTGCCTGTCCATAGTTTTGTTGCCATTTTCGTCTCTGTCTCTCTACAGAGTAATCGGTTTGATGAGCGGTGTCTCCTGCTGGCCGGCATGGGGCATGTACGTTGCCGTTGCTGAAAATTGGCTATTTTGTATAAAAAATACTAATAATACTGCCCGCGAGGGAGCCGCAAATAGCATTCAGCGGCGTAACGCCAGGGTAGGGCGCTCTGTGTCCGGCAGATGCGCATCGCCAGGCATCGCAGCCCATTAGGTGGGTAGGGGTGGAGGATAAAGGTTTCGCGCCGATTCACCTGGCGTCATTTGAAAACCCGTATGCAGCGTAGACTTTCGCTCACCGCGTACAAGTGAGATGAGGTCAGGTAGCAATGAAAAACAGCGCAAGTCTGGTTTCGATAAATAAGTGGAAAAGGAAATCTATAAAAGTCTCTTTCGCACTTTTTAGCGTGCAGGAAGTTTAAAGAATAAATAATCAAGCTCTTTTATTTTTGAGATGAATTACTTCACTTGAAAAACAGGGAAGCATTTGCTGTTCAATGTTCATGAGCATTGCGGTGAACATCAATATGTCGTTATTCCAATCAGAGTAAAAAGGAAGATTGCACGATGATTCGTGGTAACATTAAAGAGTTTGAGAACACACTTGAGTGCCGTGTGAGCGCATACCCCATGATGACAGATGTAGGGTATTGCAAATTGGCTTCGGATGACTTTAACCTTACCGATGCGCAAAAATCAGACTTAAGTATTATTCAGCGGCATTTCGATACGCTTGCTCTGGATCCCTACGGCGAAAATGCGGGGCGCTATCGGCAGCACAGTAAATATGTGCTTTTACCTTGCTTTAATCTCTTGATTCCTCAATCTTCCGAACACGCCTACAGTTACAAACAAGATGTCGGATTTAATGATGAAGTCGTTGAGGAGGCAAGGAAGTTTCAGCCTGTTCCAAACGAAATTTTGTCAAATAATCTGATCACATCGCTTGTCCTGCATGATTTTAAAAACTCCCCGTTACATGAGTATGCTTCCACGATTCCCATGGAGGTCGGCATTCACTTCATCAGAATGAAAGCGACGGTTGATGCGCCGGGGATTTCCGTACCGAATCGACTTCATAAGGATGGCGAGCCTTGCACCTGGATACATTTGATCAATCGTGATGGTGTTTCTGGCGGTGAGAACATCATTACAGATAACACCAAGACGAACATCCTGTGTAATGAGGCGATGCTCAAACCGCTGGACTCCATCGGCATCGTTGATGATCTAGTCTGGCACCAGGTGAAACCGGTTCATGTGGATGGGCACGGTAAGGTGGGCTTCCGCGATGTCATTTTAATCGATTTCACCCCGATGTTCGCGGTGCCAAATAACCCATCGTAATAAAGACTCACATGAACGGGGGGATCCTTTATTCAAGGCATGCCCCCCACTTCCTGATACTCGAAAATAGGCAGTAACCGTGTTAGCAAAAGAAACTCTTGCCGTTCACAGCGGGACCATTATCGACGAAATGCATGGTGGCATTCTTTCTCCGCTATTCTCCGCGAGTTCTCACAAGCATCTTGATATGACAGAAGATGTCTATCCAAGACATGGTAACTTACCCAATCAGCGCGCCGTTGCCGAGAAGATGTGTGCATTGGAAAGCGGTGGTGAGGCCGCTCTGGTATTCAGTTCCGGTATGGCGGCTTTCGCGACGGCGATGCTTTCGCATTTAAAAGCCGGTGACCATATTGTTTTACAAAACGGCGTGTATTCAGGTGCGCTCAAGTTTGTACAGAATCATTTTGCAAAATTAGGCATCACATACAGCGTTTCGGAGAGTTGTGAAGTAGAGAGCATCATCGCATTAGTCAATTCGAATACGCGAATGATATATATCGAAACACCGACTAATCCATTGCTTAAAATCCTGAACATTGAGCTATTGACCCGATTCGCCAAGAGTCGGGGGTGTTCACCATTATTGATAACACCGTGGCGACGCCGATCAACCAAAACCCTCTGGAATATGGCGTCGATTTGGTATTGCACAGCGCCACCAAGTTTTTGGGTGGCCACGGCGATGTGTCAGGCGGCGTGGCTGTCGGCAGTGAAGAGTCCATTGCTGCAATGGCCGAATATATGAATGACTTTGGCGGGTGTCTGAACGCGCAGTCATGTCATCTGCTTGAGCGAAGCTTGCGCACGTTGGCCATTCGAATGAATGCCATTAACCGCAACGCGATGGAACTGGCCAGCCGTTTAAATGAGCACCCTAATGTGACGAACGTGTTCTATCCGGGGTTGCCGAGTCATCATAATCATAGCGTTGCCCGCGAACAGATGCGGGGGTTCGGCGGCATGGTCAGCTTTGAAATCGCCCCGCGGTTTGACGCGACAAGTTTTCAGAAGAAGTTAAATCTCATCGTCCCTTCCAACAGTTTGGGGGATTTGGAGACCACGCTGAACTCGCCTTATCAGGCCTCATCGTCGTTCAGAAGTCTTAGCGAGCAGGAGCAGAAAAAATCAGGGATTACGAGGCAATTAATACGAATGTCAGTCGGCATCGAAGACGTTAATGACTTGTATGAAGATTTGCATCAAGCGCTCAAGTGAATGATATGGAATTAGAAATGCAAACAGGCTCAACGTTGAATAGTGATGAAGTTCACCGCATAGAATCTCTTTATGGGCTGACGGTAAAAAGCAGCGCCTTCTTGGGGATGGGATCCGGCAATACCAATTACTGCCTCGAAACGGATATCGGCCGCTGTGTTTTCAGCATTATTGAAGAGCAAAGCCGTGATGATGTTGAGATCATGGCAAAGACGCTGGTATGGCTGGAAGCACATGATTATGAGACCTCCTTGCTGGTCAAACCCAAAGGGCAAGAAAGCTATTCAATTATATTAAGGGGCAAGCACTCTCTATTAAGAACCTATATGGATGGCGCCGTCCGCCGGGATTTCAACGAACATATGCTCAGGCAGCTTGGCGTTGCCATGGCGAAACTGCATACGATCCCCGTCCCTAATTTCTTAACAGACTCAGTCTTCTATGAGCAGAAAAAGTTCATGGATGCCCTCGATGCCAATATCGATCAGGATTATGAGCGCTGGGCCAAAGACAGACTCAGGCATCTTGCCGTAGAACGCATCAGCGGCTTGCCTACCTCTGTCATCCATTCCGATCTTTTCTACGACAATATGCTGTTTGAAGGCGAGCAGTTCGTCGGCATGATAGATTTTGAGTTGACCTGTATTTATCACTCCGTTTTCGATATCGCCATGGCGATTGTCGGCACCTGCGGCATCAATGGGACGCTGTCGCCGGAAAAAGCGAAGCATATCATCGCGGGTTATAATTCTGTAAGAATGCTTGAAGCGCGCGAAATTAAGGTGTTGAAAACCTATACGGAATACGCCGCCATCCTGACATCTCTTTGGCGTTATTGGCGGTATAGAATCTATCAGCCGGGTGGTGATAAATCTGATAAATATCGCGAAATGACACACCTGGCTAAAAGTATTGAACGCACCGACTTCTCACAAATTTGCTGACACGTTCCCTTCATAAAGTAAAAGGGCGTCGAGCGTAAATTCGACGCCAAGACAATCGAACGTTAATATTCGGCCCTGATTATAGTACGGAGTAACCCGCTGCATGGACATCAAAGACACGAAAAAAATCGTCATCCTCGTTGACGCCTACTCATCCGGAAATGATGTGGCACCGGAATTCAATAAAAAAGGATACGGGTGCGCGCACATTCAAAGTCGAGAAGATATACCGGCGAAGCTGCTGAATAGCTACAGAGGGGATGATTTCTTTATCAGTTTGCAATACACGGGGGATGAGATCCTCAATCAATTGCAAGAGTATGATGTTATCGCGGTGATTGCAGGCTGTGAAACAGGCATTGAACTCGCAGATCACCTGGCTGAGCTTCTGGACCTGCCCGGTAACGATACCGGCACGAGCCGTTCTCGCAGGAATAAATACCTGATGCAGGAGTGCCTGAAAAATAGCGCGATCAATCATATCCCCACGCACCGGTTAACTACCCTTAAAGACGCTACGCAATATGCGACCGAGCTGTTTAAAAAATACCGGAAGCTGGTCCTAAAACCCGTTGACAGCGCAGGCACGGACTCCGTTTTTGTTTGCAAAACGGTTGAAGAAGTTGAAGCTCATTCGGGTGATTTGTTCAAAAAAAAGCAATCAGCTCAATTTAAAAAATGAAGTCATTATTCTGCAGCCTTTTATTGAGGGGAAGAGTACGTCGTCGATACTGTCAGTTATCAAGGCCGTCACAAGATCTGTGCGATATGGAAGATGGGTAAGGGCAGTTACAACGGGGCCGATTCCATCTGTGAGTTCACCGAACTGACCTCCTTCGATGCGCAGAATCACGCTCAGCTCAAAGATTACATCTTTAGCTGTCTGGATGCTTTAGGGATCACGTTTGGCGCAGCGCACTCGGAACTGTTTTTAACCAAAGACGGTTGGACGCTAATTGAAACCGGGGCCAGACCGCACGGCGCGGGTTTTCCGGCGTTGTCATCCCTGGCGTTGAAGCGCACGCAGATTGACGAACTGGTACTGAGCGTGTGTTCAACCGAGGCATTCCTGGAAGCGGTCGCAGAGGAATATAAACCGTTAAACTATTTAAAAATTAAAGAGCTGATATCTTTTAGCGCTGGCACTATCAAGGCCGTTAAGCATGTCGATACCATTGCCGGTTTGCCTTCCTACAAGAAATCAAATCTGCCGGATGTTGATCAGGAAATAAAACTCACGACGGACGTTTACAGCTCTCCGGGCTGGATTGCGTTAAGCCACCGTTGCGCCGATCAGCTCAATGCCGACTATCAATATATCGTTGGCCTTGAAAGTAAGGGCATGTTTGAAGTCTATGAACACTAAAATCAAGGCGTCCGGCCCAACGTACATTCTTGGATATTGCATCCTGGGTGCGGCCATAGATGTTTTTCTCTCAGGTTTGTTGCAGAGCATCGATCTGTTCGTATTATTGTTTTGGACTTTCACCTTGACCTGGCTCGGTTTCTTTGTGATCTCCGTGCTGTTTTTCCCCGTCAAGCTGCGAGCTTGCCTCAACGCCTGGAAATTAATTCTATTATTGAATATCTCTACGCTGGGAGCTTGGGTTGGGCTTTTCGTTGGGTTGAAATGGACGGAGCCCTCCATTCTGGTGGCCATGCTTTTTGGACTGAGTCCGATCATTTCTGTTTTCATTGAGATTTATAACCGAAACTCGGTGGGTGCAAAAAACATCGTTATAGCCGTGATGCTGGCTTTTATTGTCGCCGTTCTGATGATATTGGCCGTGAAAGGGCAGCGTTTTAACCCCTTCGATTCAAACACCCTATTTGTTCTGGCGCTTGGCTTAGTGTGTCTCGTCACCTCAACCTGTATGGCTGTCGGCACCTATATTGCAAAATCATTGTCCAAACAAGCGTTTAACGCCGTCAATATTCAGTCGTTCAGATTTCCCTTGCTCATTGGCGTTTGCGCGCTGATGTTGCCGAGCGAAGGCGTATTGGCAACGACGCAACCCAGCTTCTGGATGTACCTGCCGATCATCGTCATATTAGGGAATATATTGCCGCTATGGATGCTGCAAAAGGGTATTGAACTCACCAGCGCCTTGACCACCAACATTATTGTGAATGTTTCACCCTGCATTACGCTGTTGCTGGAGGCTTTTGACCCGTCGATAGCCTACAGCCATATGAAACTGGCGGTGTTGGTGATGCTGCTGCTGGTCATGCTGATCGCCAATGACGACGTGGGTAAATTTGTCGTCAGCAAGATAAGGGGGAAGCCCGTGAGGTTGACGGAGTGAAGATACTCCGTCGATAGCTGCAAAAAGCGGTGAGGCCGGCGATCCTCAGATCGCCGGCCTCGATAAGTTATTTCTGCAACAGCTGAGGGTTGACGCAGTTTTCTTTCACTGTGCCGGTCAATGCCGCGATCAAGTTATCCACCGCGCAGGCTGCCATGCCGTAGCGCGTTTCATGGGTGGCGGAGCCGATGTGCGGCAACGCCACCACGTTCGGCATGCTGAGCAGCGGCGAGTCGGCCGGCAGCGGTTCCTTCTCGAACACATCCAACCCCGCGGCGTGGATCACGCCGTTTTGCAGCGCTTCGATCAGCGCCTGCTCATCCACCACCGGCCCGCGGCCGGCGTTGATCAGAATGCCGCTTTTCTTCATCTTCGCCAGCTGATCGCGGCCGATCAGCTGGAAAGTTTGTTCGGTCAGCGGCAGCGTGATGCAAACGAAATCCGACTCGGCCAGCAGGGTATCCAGGTCGCAGCGACGGGCGTTGAAGCGTTGCTCCGCCTCTTCGTGCGTGCGGCGGGCGTTGTACAGCACCGGCATGCCGAAGCCGAAGTGCGCGCGCTGCGCCAGCGCCAGGCCGATGCGGCCCATGCCGAGGATGCCGATGGTTTTGTGGTGCACGTCGACGCCGAACCAGTCCGGCCCGATGCTGCCGCGCCATTCGCCGGCTTTGACCCGTTCCGCCACTTCCACCACCCGGCGCGCCGTCGCCAGCACCAGACTCATGATGGTGTCGGCGACGGTTTCGGTCAGCACCGTCGGGGTGTGCATCAACAGCACGTTATGGGCGTTGAGCGCCTCGACGTCGAAGTTGTCGTAGCCGACGGAAACGGTCGAGGCCGCGCGCAGTTTGGGCGCCTGCTGCAGGAAGGCTTCGTCAATTTTGCCGCCGGAACCGATGATTCCTTCGGCCTGCTGCAACGCCTGGCGCAGTTCCTCGCGGTTCTCCGGCTGCAGGCCGTTGAACGCGTGTACGGTGAAGTGCTGTTCCAGACGTTCACGCAGGTCGGCGGGCAGGCTTTTGTACAATACGATAGAAGGTTTCATCACGAACTCCAGCTGGGCCAAAGGGGGCCTGGCGCCCCCTCGGGTTGATTGACAGAGAAAAAGTATAACCGGATCAAGCCATCTGCGGCTGGATCTCGTTGCGGGCGGGCTTGACGATCAGCGTCAACACCACCGCCACCACCAGTGCGATAGCCATAAACATGTAGGAAGCCGCCGGGCTGCCGGTGGCGCCGTTCAGGTAACCGACGAACCAGGAACCGAAGAACGAACCCAGCGCGCCCATGCTGTTGATCAGCGCCATGGCGCCGCCGGCGACGTTTTTCGGCAGCATTTCCGGAATGATGGCGAAGAACGGCCCATAAGGGGCGTACATCGCGGCGCCGGCGACCACCAGCAGGCCGTAAGAGATCCAGAAATGGTTGGTGCCGACGGCGTAAGAGCCGAAGAACGCCAGCGCGCCGATCAGCAGCAGCGGCCAGACAAACAGCTTGCGGTTTTGCATTTTGTCCGACGCCCAGGAGACCACGATCATGGCGATGGTCGCCGCCAGGTAAGGCACCGCCGACAGCCAGCCGGCTTCCACCATGCCCATCTGCATGCCGCTGCGCAGGATGGAAGGCAGCCACAGCACGAAGCCGTATACGCCGATGCTCCAGGCGAAGTACTGCACGCACAGCAGGATCACGTTGCGCGAACGGAAGGCTTCGCCGTAGTTGCGCACGGCCTTGATGCCTTTCTGTTCTTCGTCCAGCTGCTGTTGCAGCGCCTGTTTCTCATCGGTGCTCAACCAGCCGGCCTGCGCCGGTTTGTCTTTCGCCAGCACCCACCAGCAGAACGCCCAGATGACCGCCGGAATGCCCTCGATGATGAACATTTCGCGCCAGCCGAAGGCGTGGATCAGGTAACCGGACACCACCGACATCCACAGCACCGTCACCGGGTTGCCGAGGATCAGGAAGGTATTGGCGCGTGAACGCTCCGATTTGGTGAACCAGTTGCTGATGTAGATCAGCATTGCCGGCATCACCGCCGCTTCCACCACGCCGAGGATAAAGCGGATGGCGGCCAGCATCGGGATATTGCTGACCACGCCGGTCAGCGAGGCGCAGCCGCCCCACAGGATCAGGCACCAGAAGATCAGTTTTTTGACGCTGCGGCGCTCGGCGTAGATGGCGCCGGGAATTTGGAAGAAGAAATAACCGAGGAAAAACAGCGCGCCCAGCAGCGAGGCCATGCCCTTGGTGATGCCGAGATCCTCATTGATGCCGGCGGCGGAGGCGAAGCTGAAGTTGGCGCGATCGAGATAGGCCAGGCTGTAGGTGATAAACACGATGGGCATGATGTACCACCAGCGTTTGGCCGCGACAGTCGCTTTGTTCATGTTCAGTATCCTTCAGTGGTGTTGCATCCCCTTCGCCCAGCCCGTTGGGCATGAAAGACGAAGGGGCAGATGCTCTCCCGACGCGTCCCGGTTGTAGGGCCAGAGGCTGACGTCATGCGGAGAAGTCGTTTTTTTATTGTTATTCGGCCAGCGCCGCGCGGGTCGGCAGGCCTTCGCTGTCGCCGATGGCCTGGATCGCCAGCGAGCCGATTTTGTTGCCGCGTTGCACCGCCTGTACCAGCGTTTTGCCTTCCAGCAGGGCGCTGAGGGTGCCGACGGCAAAGCCGTCACCCGCCCCTACGGTATCCACCACGTTGTCGACCTTGACCGCGGCCACCGCCGCTTTATCGCCGGCGGCGGTTTTAAACCAGGCGCCGTCCGGGCCGGTTTTGATGATCACCGCCTGCACGCCGCGCTCCAGATAGAAATCGGCGATGCCTTCCGGCGTCGACTGGCCGGTGAGGATCTGTCCCTCTTTCAACCCCGGCAGCACCCAGTCGGCGGCGAACGCCAGCTGGTTCAGCTGCTCGATCATCACCTCGCGACTGGGCCACAGCACCGGGCGCAGATTGGGATCGAACGAAATGGTTTTGCCCATGGCGCGCATCTCGCGCGCCGCATGGTGGCACAGCACCAGCGATTCGCCGGACAGCGCCGCCGCCACGCCGCTCAGGTGCAGGTGGCGCGCGGAACCGAAATACTCGCGGTTGAAATCGGCGACTGACAGGCGGCTGGCCGCCGAGCCTTTACGGAAATATTCCACGCTGGGATCGGTACCATCGGTAGTCTTGGATTTCACCTGAAAACCGGTCGGATAGTGGCCGTCGACCGTCACCTGCCGGTAGTTGATGCCTTCTTTTTTCAGCTGCTGCAGGGTGAAGCGGCCAAACGAGTCGTTGCCGACGCGGCTGACCCAGCCGACGTTCATGCCCAGACGGGCCAGGCCGATCGCCACGTTCAGTTCGGCGCCGGCGATGCGTTTGGTGAAGGTTTCCACCTCCGCCAAATCGCCGGTCTGCGCCGCCACGAACATCGCCATGGCTTCACCCAGCGTGACCACATCCAGGGGCGCCTGCTGCGCCGTCGTTGCCGTTAACGTTGTCATCATGGGGTTACTCCGCACGCAAAATATTGACGTAATGGCGGGTGACGGCTTCCAGGTCATCACCCTGCAACGGGAATTCGATGCCGCGCGGCGCATCGTGCGGCAGGCGGGCCAGCAGATCGCGCCAGCTGCCGTCGGTATCGTCCAGCGCAATGGCGCGCCAGCCGCGCGGGCCTTGCGTCGCGGCCTTGACGTGCACGTAACCGACGTGGCGGGCCAGGCGCTCGGCGGCGGCGAAGGCGTCTTGCCCCACCCACAGCCAGTTGGCCATATCGAAGGTCATGCTGACCGGCAGGTGGCTATCTTCCGCTGCATGGAAAAAGGCGTTCAGCATCGACAAAATGCCGCAGTCCGGCGTTTGGTCGTTCTCGACCACCAGTTTGACCGGATGTTGCTCCAGCGCCACTTTCAGCTCGGTAAAATCGAAGCCGGGGCGGAAATGGCCGAGGGAGAGCTTCAGCTGGCGCGCGTTCAGCGCCTGCGCTTCCGCCAGCAGCGCCGGCAGATTGGGGTTCAGCGTATGTTGCGGAGTGAACAGCGCCTCAGGGGCGGAATAGACGGCGAACAGCTGCTGGCGTTCTATCTCCTGGGCCAGCGCAGGCAGGCTGTCCAGTTCGCCGGCGGCGAACAGTTCGCGGCGGATCTCCACCCCGTCGGCGCCCGCGCCGGCGATGATGGGCAACAGCGCGCGCTGGCCGCCCTGTTGTTTGACGGTATCGGCGCCGTAGGCGCCGGTGACCACGATGATTTCTGTTTTCATTTTGACTCCTGAGGCGGCATTGTCGCCGCCGCTGCTGTTACCGGTACGTTAAATGGAACCGGTTCCAGTAGAAAGCGACAGAGTGTAAAAATATGATCGCAATCACGAAGCTGAGCAAAAAACAGCCGATGAAGGCGGGGCGGTTAAGGCCCCGGAGAAGGCGGGTTAGCGGGTGGTGGAGCCGCGGACGATCAGCTCGCCGGAGAACATCTGCTCGCCGCTGGGGGCGGCCAGACCCTGAATACGCTGCACCAGCCGCTCCAGCGCCGCGTGCCCCATTTGGTAGGTGGGTTGTTTCAGCGTGGTGATGCCGACGCCCGCCAGTTCCGCCCACTCCAGCTCGTCGAAGCCCAGCAGGCCGATGTCGTTGCCCCACTGGATGCCGAGCCGGCGCATGGCGCGCGCCACCTGCAGCGTCAGGGCGCCGTTGGCGGAGATCACCGCCTTGCGCATGCCGCGATGACGGCCGCTGAAATCGCTCAGCACCTGTTCCAGCTTCTGCCGATCGTTGAGCGGCGTTTCGGCCTGCTCCGCCAGCAGCGCAGGGTGCTGCGCCATGGTATGCCTGAAGGCGTGCAGGCGTTCCAGGCGGGTATTGACCGTACCGAGCGGTTCGCTGAGGAACAGGATCGCTTCGAAGCCTTGTTGCAGCAGGTGCTCGGTGGCGACGGTGGCGGCTTCACGGTTGTTCAGGCCCACTACGTCGCAGGCGAAGTCGGGGATTTTGCGGTCGATCAGCACCATCGGCAGCATCGACTGTTGCAGCGTGGATAACGCTTCCTCGCGCATGCCGACCGCGTTGACCACGATGCCTTCCACCCGGTAACTGCTGAGCAGCTGCAGGTAGTGCTGTTCCTGATTGACTTCGTTGTTGGTGTTGCACACCAGCAGGGTAAAGCCGTGTTGGCGGCAGGCGGCCTCGATGCCGCGCATCACGTCCACCGAATAGGGGTTGGTGATATCGGCGAGGATCAGGCCGATCAGGCGCGTTTGGCCGCCCTTCAGGCTGCGCGCCATCTGGCTTGGGCGGTAGTCGAGCTGCTGGATCGCCTGTTCGATGCGCTGTTTGAGATCGTCGGAAAGCAGGTGCTGTTCACCATTCAGATAGCGTGACACGCTGGTCTTGCCGGTTTTGGCGATGCTCGCTACATCGCTGATGGTGGCGCGTCCTGAGGCGCGCGTTGCCTTGACAGTGCTCACAGCCGATCCCTCCTGCGGTTAATTGCCAAGGAGACTACCATACCCGGCGTGCGGGCGGGAATGTTGAAGGATAAGGAGAAAATCGCAGGGAAGCGGCGGGGCGCCGGTGGCGCCCCGCGCGGGATTACTGCAGCGGGCTGAGGGTGATCTCGACGCGGCGGTTTTGCGCCTTGCCTTCCGCGGTGCTGTTGGACGCGATCGGGTTGTCCGGGCCGGCACCGGCGGTGCGGATACGGTTCGCCGCCACGCCCTGGGTGATCAGCGCGCTGGCTACGCCATCGGCGCGCTGCTGCGACAGGTTCATGTTGAGCGAACGGGAACCGGTGCTGTCGGTGTAGCCGATGACGTTGACTGCGGTTTTCGGATACTCTTTCAGCACCATGGCGACGCCGGTCAGGGTATTGGCGCCCGCCGGTTTCAGCGTGGCGCTGCTGCTGTCGAAGGTCACGTTGTTCGGCATGTTCAGCACGATGTTGTCGCCCTGACGGGTGACGCTGACGCCGGTGCCTTTCATCTTCTCGCGCAGTTTGGCTTCCTGCACGTCCATGTAATAGCCAGCGCCGCCACCGAGCGCCGCACCGGCCGCCGCGCCGATCAGCGCGCCCTTGCCGCGATCTTTCTTGGAAGAGGACAGTACGCCGACGCCGGCGCCCAGTGCGGCCCCGAGGCCCGCGCCGATGCCGGACTTGCCGACTTCGGATTCGCCGGTGTAAGGGTTGGTGGTACAGGCCGACAGCGTGAGCGCGACGCTCACTGCGCCGGCAATAATTGCAATGCGTTTTTTCATGTTCTTGTCCTTAATGGCATCAATATCTGTACGCGCCGGCCCAACACGGGGGCGCAAAAAAGTAGGCGACGCAGGTGGGGCCCGCATCACCGCGCTACTATGACGCGTTGGCTCGCCGGCAGTTCCGGAGAAAAACGTGACAAATGATGAGCGCGGGTAAGTGCTGGGGGAGTTATGCGACAAAACGCCGGGCGGCGCCATGCAGCGGATTCCTAATTGCGCGCCGCCAGGGCGCGAATGCGCCTTTTTTAACCGTAACCGGTTGAATTCTCGATTGCCGGCCAGTTCATGATCAGCGTATAGGCCTGGGTTTCGTCGTTAAACAGGCGCTGCGTCACCTGAAAACCGTGCTTGTGGTAAAACGCGCAGGCGCGCAGGTTTTGCTGATAAACCTCCAGGCTGAGCCGGCGGTAGCGCTGCTGCACGTGCGTCATCAGCGCCCGGGCTACGCCGCGGCCGTGATACGCCCGATCGACAAACAGCGCGCCGATGAACTGTTCGTCCAGCACGCTGATAAAGCCGACGATCTCGTTTTCATGCCAGCAGGCCCAGCTCTGCGCGCGCGGCAGGTAATTTTCCCGCACCAGTGCGGCGCTTTCACGCCAGTATTTTTCCGCCACGAACGGATGGGCGGCGATGGTGCTGGGCAGCCAGAGCGCCATCAGCCGGTCAATATCCGCCGGGCCACAGGGGCGGATCACCGTGGCTTTGGGTAGCACATGCACCCCGTGAGATGATCGTTCACCAGCCCGCTGGCCTGCATGAAGGCGTAACAGATGGTGGAGCCGATAAACTTGAAGCCGCGCTTTTTCAACGCCTTGGACATGGCGTCTGACTGCTCGGTTTTGGCCGGAACCTGGTTCAGCGCCTGCCAGCGGTTGAGCTGGGGCCGGCCGCCGACGAAGTCCCATATGAAGGTGACGAAATTCTCGCCGGCCGCCTCCATCGCCAGATAGGCTTTGGCGTTGGTGATGATGGCTTCTATCTTGCCGCGGTGACGGATGATGCCGCTGTCTTGCAGCAGCCTTTCCACGTCTTGTTCGGTCATGGCGGCGACCCGCTGCGGATCGAAATCATGGAAGGCGCGGCGGTAGTTCTCGCGCTTTTTCAGCACGGTGATCCAGGAAAGACCGGCCTGTTGTCCCTCCAGACACAGCATTTCAAACAGCTCGCGCGCGTCGGTGGTGGGCGTGCCCCATTCCTTGTCGTGATACTCGAGATACAACGGATCGGCCGTCACCCAACCGCAACGTTCGTCTGCCATCCTGAATGTCCTTATGCTGTATTTATGAACAGTAATCATCGCTCGAAGCGGTGAACTTGGCAAGCCTCTGATTGTTTTGTCCGCAGCCCCGCTTGACGTGACGAAAAAGCCGACAATAGTTACTACATGGCCGGTGGAAAACCGGCCAACGATAAAAACGACATTGCCTTCATTTGCAGGCTCTCAGGAGTCGATTCATGCCTCTAAAAATAACATGCATGCCCCGCCCGGCGGCGCTTGCAGTGGCGTTACTTTGCAGTGTGACCCTTCCGGTTCAGGCGTATGACCAACTCTACGTCTTTGGCGACAGCCTGAGTGATACCGGCAACAACGGCCGGTTCACCTATGACGGCAGTCAGCACCTGCTGTACGACGAAGCGTTGGCGCAACGCATCGGCGCGGCGCTGGTGGCCTCGGACAACGGCGGTGAAAACTACGCCGCCGGCGGCGCCGTGGCGGTGCCGGGCCTGAACCCGGTCGACAACACTCAGGATCAGGTGCAGCGCTACCTGAATCGGGTTAACGGCCAGGCCGATGGCGACGGTTTGTATATTCACTGGATCGGCGGTAACGATTTGGCGGCGGCGGCGCTGAACGCCGCTACCGCGCCCGGCGTGGCCTATAACAGCGCCGCGGCCGCCGCCGCGCAGGTGCATTCGCTGCTGAACGCCGGCGCCGGCACGGTGATCGTGCCGACGGTGCCGAACATCGGCTCCACGCCGCAGCTGATGGAGCTGATTATTCAGCAGGCGCTGCCGCCGGTACAGGGGGCGGCGATTCAGGCGGCCTATGCCACGCTCAATTCGGTGGCAACCCCGGACAACGCTTCGCGCACGCAGGCGATCCACGCGGCGTTGGCCGCCGCGGCGAAGCAGGGCAGCGCGATCCCTCAGGTGCAGCAGGCGATCGCCGCCCAGCTTGTGGCGGCGTATGACAGCCTGAGCGCGCAGGCCGCTCAGCTGACCGATTTCTATAATCAAAGCGAAGACCGTTTGCTGGCGCAGGGGGGCGGCAATATCGTGCGGGTGGACGTGAACAAGCTGTTCGCCGAAGCGATCGCCAATCCGGCGCAGTTCGGCTTCGCCAACACGGCCGGCATGGCTTGTCCGGCGGGCGTTTCCTCGGCGGTTTGCCGTTCCGACATGCCCGGCTTCGACGCCGGCCAGTCCTATCTGTTCTCCGACCATTTCCACCCCAGCCCGCAGGCGCACCTGCTGATTGCGGATTATATCCAGGCGGTGTTGGATGGCCCGGCGCAGGTGGTGGCGCTGAATCAGGCGACGGCGGCGATGGCGCGTGACAGCCGCGCCACGCTCGACAGCCGTTTCCAGCAGCTGCGCAACGGCGACAATCCGCAGGGCTCGCTGGGCGTGTTCGGCGGCTACGCAGGCCAGCACTATGACTATGCCGATAACCGGGCGGCGGGAGATGGCAACGCCACCACCCACAACCTGACCGTCGGCGTGGACTATCAGCTGACCGACAGCTGGTTGATCGGTGCGTTGATCGCCGGTTCCAACGACGATCAGCATCCTTCCAGCCGCTATGACTACAAGGCGCGTGGGGTGCTGCTGTCGGCCTTCAGTTCGCTGGCCATATTCGAGCAGGGGTGGGTCAATGCCGATCTGCACTATGCGACGATGGATTATGACGACATCCGTCGCAGCATGCGGTTGGGGCCGCTGACGCGCACCGAAACCGGTTCGACCTCCGGCAAGCAGTGGGGCGCGCGCGTGACCGCCGGCTATGACTTCCCTATCGCTGCTTACCTCACCACCGGGCCGGTGGCGCAGTTCGCCTGGGATTACAGTCATGTGTCCGGCTACAGCGAAGACGGTGATGACAGCACCGCCATGCGCTTCAACGATCAAACCTATCATTCGCAGATCGGCGCGTTGGGCTGGCGGTTGGATACGCAATTCGGCGTGTTTAACCCCTATGCGGAAGTGAGTTATCAGCATCAGTTCGGCGATGACGTCTACCGCGCCGGCGGCGGCCTGAAATCGACGCAAACCTCATTTACTCGCGACAGTGCGGGTCAGGACAAAAACTGGGTGGATGTCACGCTGGGGGCCAACATGCCGTTGACGGACAGAGTGTCGGCCTTCGCCACCGTCTCGCAAACCGGCGGCCTGAGCAGCGGCGAGCAGTTTATGTATAACGTCGGCGTCAGCGCGCGCTTCTGAGAACTCTCGGGAGAGGATAGAGCCTGTGACGGCGAGATGGCGAGGCGATGTGGGCGGATGAGACTGTACTTTAGTACAACTATCATTTATCGCTGAAAGTTCTTATCGTTATTGCATAACGATAAAATACAGCGCTACAAAAAAAAACTGATCCTATAAAGGATCAGGTAGCCACTTGGCCAACACCAGGGAAAATTTTGGTTATTATTGTATATCCAAATCTTCACTGTCAATGGCTTTTTCCCTTCATCATCGGATGCGGGGCGTTTTCGCCTGCCTGTCTGGCCCCCTCTCATCTTCAACGCGACAGAACGCTTTTGTCAGATGCATGTCATGATGCCGAGTTGTTATGATTTTGTTTTCTTTGTGTTTCTTTGCCGGATAATGCCCTCTGCCGCCCCTTCTTCAGCGACGCGCTTATTTCTCGATTAAATTAATTTCCCCTCCGAAATTATTTTAATTGACTCTTTAAAACGCCTGTTGATTATTAACGCTTCCTATTATGCCTGTCGGTTTAATTTACTTGGCGGCGCAACCGGGTTATACTCTTCTCAGTTTTATAGTGATGTTATTTCTTGAAGAGGATTGGTGAGTGTCTAACTTTTTTTTCAATAATGAAACCATTAATGCCTCTATAAAAGAAGAGTTGGAACGCGGGCTGAGCAAATACAATAATATAAAATATGCCTATGCTATAATGAATAAAAGAAATCCGACTAGCTTTTCAATCATTTCCAATAGGACGGAGTGGTTCGAGTTTTATATCAAAAATAACTATCAGTTTATTGATCCCGTTTTGATTACCGCATCGCATAGAATCACCCCGTTTACCTGGGATAAAGATTTGGAAATTGGCGCAGGATTAAAATTGCCAAAGATTTTTGATATGGCCAAGAACTACAATATTATTAATGGGTATACTTTCGTCTTGCACGATCATCATCATAATCTGGTGGTGTTATCCATTATGTTGGATAAGCATTGTGATGCGGATGTTGAACAGCAGATTGACAATAATAAGGCCGAAATTCAAATGCTGCTGATTACCATGCACGGAAAAATGACGGCGCTCTACCAGGAAATGAGCACGCCGGCTGACTTTGAAAAAATGAACCAGCGGGAGTTTTTCTCCAAGCGTGAAAATGAGATCATCTACTGGGCGAGCTTAGGTAAATCCTATCAAGAAATTGCCCTTATCCTGGGAATAAAACTCACCACCGTAAAATATCACATCGGCAACGCCGTCAAAAAGCTTGGCGTCACCAATGCCAAACATGCCATCAGGTTAGGTGTGGAGCTGCAGCTCATCCGGCCGCTTCTCGCTGACTCGGAAGGATAATGGCCAGGAATCCAACGGGTTATCCCACTTTGTGGCGTGTTGGTTGATGCGCGCCAGCAATCTGTTCCGGTTGGCATCGTCTATCGGCAGATAGATCAGATAAATATTTTTATTCTTTTCGGAGCATCCGGTTTTTACCACCGAGATATGCCAGCCGGAGCGTTGGAAAATAATGCGCATCGGGTGACTGATAATGGCGTATATGCCTTCGTAGCCGCAGCTTCTTGCATAGTTTATCATCGACAGGAAAAGCATGGTGCTAATTGGCGCTTGATGGAGTTGAAGTGCTTGAATGCGCGCCTTGTCTATAAATAATCTGCTGGCTTCAACGTAATTCCCTTCGGGGAGTTTTATATCGTTAAAGTAATTGTCGAATACGCCATCGCTGATCATGTTTGGGTATTTCGTTTCGATAAATCGCAAGCTGCAAATGACGTGATCTTGGTAGGTACCGAAAATATAGGTGGCGTGACGGTTGTCGTATTCGTCAAACTCCATGTTATTTTCGCAATTAACGAGCCAGTCTAAACGGTCTTTAAACGTTTTTTTTCTTAAAGAGAATAGTTCTTTCGATCTGTTATCTGGCAGCAAATTATAGTCTACGTCAAAGAGCTCTATCATTTTCAATCTTTTTCCTAAGCGACTTAAATGGCTTTTTAGCTGCGGCTGTTATTTGTTCTTGTTATACTACCAGAGTCACTATGGCAAGTAAATTTCAGTCGATGCCGCGTTGGTGAGAATAAAGTAAATATATAACACTGAGTTATGTTTTTTTTCATTCCATTCACTTATTTGAATATTGTTCAACACGCCTGTTGTTTGTCGAAGAAGCCTCAAGCTGCCGGTAGTGGAAGCATGCGGGGGATGAATCGGCGTTTCTCTAAAGCCAGCCGATACCCGAGCCTGCGAAAGCGGTGCGGTTACCTCGCCCTCTGCGGCGCCGATGTCGCCGACGTTTTTCTTGGCCGACGGGTGAAAATCCAGCGCTTCTCGCCCCGATTCGCACTTGTTGCCGGATTCTGGCTGTATATCTTACGGTCAAAGGGTATACTGGCGCATTCCATATAAATCCACTTGTATCGCGTGCGAATTCAACATGCAAAAGTTTGATACCAAGACCTTCCAGGGCCTGATCCTGACACTGCAGGATTATTGGGCGCGCCAGGGCTGCACCATCGTTCAACCATTGGACATGGAAGTCGGCGCGGGAACCTCACACCCGATGACGTGCCTGCGCGCACTGGGGCCGGAGCCGATGGCCGCCGCTTATGTGCAGCCATCCCGTCGCCCGACCGACGGCCGCTACGGCGAAAACCCGAACCGTCTGCAGCACTACTATCAGTTCCAGGTGGTGATTAAGCCATCGCCGGACAACATTCAGGAACTCTACCTGGGCTCGCTGAAAGAGCTGGGTCTGGATCCGACCATCCACGACATCCGCTTCGTGG
Organism: Serratia sp. SCBI; assembly: GCF_000747565.1. Classification (NCBI taxonomy): domain Bacteria; kingdom Pseudomonadati; phylum Pseudomonadota; class Gammaproteobacteria; order Enterobacterales; family Yersiniaceae; genus Serratia; species Serratia sp. SCBI. Next base: position 64,682 of record NZ_CP003424.1, read on the forward strand.
AAGACAACTGGGAAAACCCGACGCTCGGCGCCTGGGGCCTGGGTTGGGAAGTGTGGCTGAACGGCATGGAAGTGACGCAGTTCACCTACTTCCAGCAGGTCGGCGGCCTGGAGTGCAAGCCGGTGACCGGCGAGATCACCTATGGCCTGGAGCGTCTGGCGATGTACATCCAGGGCGTGGACAGCGTGTACGATCTGGTGTGGAGCAACGGCCCGCTGGGCGTCACCACCTACGGCGACGTGTTCCATCAGAACGAAGTGGAGCAGTCCACCTACAACTTCGAATACGCCGACGTCGATTTCCTGTTCTCCTGCTTCGAGCAGTACGAGAAAGAAGCCCAATCGCTGCTGGCGCTGGAAAAACCGCTGCCGCTGCCGGCCTACGAACGCATCCTGAAGGCGGGCCATACCTTCAACCTGCTGGACGCGCGCAAGGCGATTTCGGTGACCGAGCGTCAACGCTACATTCTGCGCATCCGCACGCTGACCAAAGCCGTTGCCGAAGCCTACTACGCTTCCCGCGAAGCGCTGGGCTTCCCGATGTGCAACAAGAAGAACGAGAACTAAGAGGCAGCCATGACTCAACAGACTTTCCTGGTGGAAATCGGCACGGAAGAGCTGCCGCCGAAGGCTCTTCGTTCCCTGGCGGAATCTTTCGCCGCCAACTTCACCGCCGAGCTGGACAACGCCGGCCTGGAACACGGTGACGTGAGCTGGTTCGCCGCACCGCGCCGCCTGGCGCTGAAAGTGGCCAACCTGAGCGCGGCGCAGGCCGATCGCGAAATTGAAAAACGCGGCCCGGCGATCGCTCAGGCGTTCGACGCCGAAGGCAAACCGAGCAAAGCGGCCGAAGGCTGGGCGCGCGGCTGCGGCATCACCGTCGATCAGGCGGAGCGCCTGGTGACCGACAAGGGCGAGTGGTTGATGTACCGCGCCCATGTCAAAGGCCAGTCGGCGCAACAACTGCTGGCCGGCATGGTCAGCACCGCGCTCGGCAAGCTGCCGATCCCGAAACTGATGCGCTGGGGCGATTCCGACGTGCAGTTCGTGCGTCCGGTGCACACCGTCACGATGCTGCTGGGCGCCGATCTGATCCCGGGCACCGTGCTGGGCATCGAATCCGCGCGCACCGTGCGCGGCCACCGCTTCATGGGCGAAGCCGAGTTCACCCTCGACAATGCCGACCAATACCCGCAGATCCTGCTGGAGCGCGGCAAAGTGGTCGCTGACTACGAAGCGCGCAAAGCCCTTATCAAACGCGACGCCGAACTGGCGGCGCAGAAGATCGGCGGCAAGGCCGATCTGAGCGACAGCCTGCTGGAAGAAGTGGCCTCGCTGGTGGAATGGCCGGTGGTGCTGACCGCCAAATTCGAAGAGAAATTCCTGGCGGTGCCGGCGGAAGCGCTGGTGTACACCATGAAGGGCGACCAGAAGTATTTCCCGGTGTACGACGCCGCGGGCAAACTGCTGCCTAACTTTATCTTCGTGGCCAACATCGAGTCGAAAGACCCGCAGCAGATCATCTCCGGCAACGAGAAGGTGGTGCGTCCGCGTTTGGCCGACGCCGAGTTCTTCTTCAACACCGACCGCAAAAAACGTCTGGAAGACAACCTGCCGCGCCTGGAAACCGTGCTGTTCCAACAGCAGCTGGGCACCCTGCGCGACAAAACCGATCGCATCCAGGCGCTGGCGGGCTGGGTTGCCGGCCAGATTGGCGCCGACGTCAACCACGCCACCCGTGCTGGCCTGTTGTCGAAGTGTGACCTGATGACCAACATGGTGTTCGAATTCACCGACACCCAGGGCGTGATGGGCATGCACTATGCGCGCCACGACGGTGAGGCGGAAGACGTCGCCGTTGCGCTGAACGAGCAGTATCAGCCGCGCTACGCCGGTGATGCGCTGCCGCAGTCGCTGGTGGCCTGCTCGCTGGCGATCGCCGACAAGATGGACACCCTGGCCGGCATCTTCGGCATCGGGCAGCATCCGAAGGGCGATAAAGACCCGTTCGCGCTGCGCCGCGCCGCGCTGGGCGTGTTGCGCATCATCGTCGAGAAAAACCTGCCATTGGATCTGCAGACTCTGACCGAAGAGGCCGTGCGCCTGTACGGCAGCAAGTTGACCAATGCCAAGGTGGTCGACGACGTGGTGGAATTCATGCTGGGTCGTTTCCGTGCCTGGTATCAGGAAGAAGGCCACGCGGTCGATACCATTCAGGCGGTGCTGGCGCGCCGTCCGACCAAACCGGCCGACTTCGACGCGCGCGTCAAGGCGGTATCCCATTTCCGTACGCTGGACGAGGCGGCGGCATTGGCTGCGGCCAACAAACGCGTCTCCAACATTCTGGCCAAGTCTAGCGAAACGCTGAACGACAGCGTGCGCGCCTCGGTGCTGAAGGATGCGGCGGAGATCCAGCTGGCGACTCACCTGGTGGTGCTGCGCGACAAGCTGCAGCCGTACTTCGCGGCGGGCAACTATCAGGAAGCGCTGGTGGAACTGGCCGCGCTGCGTGAGCCGGTGGATGCGTTCTTCGACAACGTGATGGTGATGGCGGACGATGCGGAAGTGCGCGTTAACCGTCTGACGCTGCTGAGCAAACTGCGTGAGCTGTTCCTGCAGGTGGCGGATATCTCCGTGCTGCAGTAAGCGATTCTCTGCTGTGAAAAGGCGCCTGCGGGCGCCTTTTTTATGGTTGGCGTAACAGTCTGATACCGGCAGCGGTCAAGCGATAGCGTTGTAAACGGCTCTTGGGTTTATCCGGTAGCGTCATTTCAATCCAACCCGCATTCAAGGCCGGCTGTAGATAGCGCTCGCGGAAAGATTTTCGATCTTGCAACTGTAGAACATTCTGGAGCGCTTCTCGCGACATCTCCCCTTGCAGCGCCGCTAGCAAGTCAGCGACTTGGGGGGTGACTTGGGGGGTGACTTGGGGGGTAATGCTCAGCTCAAGCGCTTTTAGAATCATTTCCAGCATGAATTCAACGAAGGGTGAGCAATCGGTCTTTTGGTTGCTGGCATTCAGCGCCTGGTAATATCCGGGTTGGTTATCATGTACCAGACTCTCAACCGGCACGTTGGCGAACAACGGATCCCAGCGTGACAAAATCAGCGTTTGCCACAACCGTCCCATACGGCCGTTTCCATCGGCAAAGGGATGGATAAATTCGAATTCATAGTGAAATACACAGCTGCCGATCAGCGGTGGCAGGTCGGTTTGTTGCAGCCAGATGAGCAATTGACGGATTAGCAACGGTACGCGTTCCGCCGGTGGAGCCATATGGATCACAACATTGCCGTTCATCACGCCGACGCCGCTTTGACGATAGCGGCCAGCATCAGGCAGTACGCCGTTTTCAACCGCCTCCGGCCGAGCCAATGTTCACCGCAAGCGGAATCGCGTATCGGAACGCCGCCAGTTGATCTATTCTTATAGGCGCACGGAGTGCGGAAAAAGGGGCGGAGTCCAATGAAAAAGCAGGTTTATAACAGGAGTTATGTCACATGGCGGTAGGGATCCAGAGCAGAGGTTTCGCGCGTTGGTTGGCACCGGTATTGGCATTGTTGGTGGTCATGCAATTGACCGCCTGCGGCGATAAAGAGCCGGAACAGCGCAAAGCATTTATCGATTACTTACAGAATACCGTGATGCGCAGCGGGGCAAACATCCCCACGCTGAGCGAAGACCAGAAACAGAAGTTTGGCAACTATGCCGGTGATTACGCGATATTGGTCGGCTTTTCGCAGCAGTTGTCCAAGTCGGTCGGCGCCAGCCTGACCCCGGCGCTGGATCAGATTAACCAGATCCGCACCGCGCAGGACTACCTGAACAAACGCGACGCGCTGCAGCAATCGGTCGGGGCGTTGAACCTGTTGGGCCAGCAGATCCAGTCGGCCAAATCGCAGGCGGATACTGCCCACGCGGCGCTGAAGCAGCCTGACGATCTGAAGGCGGTGTACAACCAGGCCTATGACAAGATCGTCACCGCCCCGGCCAACGCCTTGATGCCGGCGATCCCGACTACCGCCAGCTTTGTGCAGGATCTGGTGCAGGTCGGCGACTTCCTGCAGAGCCAGGGCAATCAGGTCAGCTTCAACAACAACGGCGTGCAGTTCCGCACTGCGCAGCAGGTGGCGCAATACAACACCATGATGTCGAATCTGGTGGCTAAGCAGCAGAACCTGATGAATGCGCAGAAAACCATTCAAAGCGTGACGCAATAATAACGCGTCCAGGCGCGAAACAGGCCGGCATTGCCGGCCTGTTTTATTTCCCCTCAGCGTTTCCAATCGCTTGCTGGCTTATTGCGCAGGCTTCTGTACTACACTTCAATTAATCCATTCATTAGGCAATGTAGTTTTCTTTCATTCATCACTTCGCTAGTTCCCGGCGGGATGAGTGCTCACAGGGAAGAGCAAACAGAGCGTTGCGATCGGCGCAGCAGCTAAAAATAAATTGTGACTAATGTCACAATTCAAAAACAAACAGCCAAGTCAAAAATGTGACCAATATCACTTTATTGTGGGTTTTGAGGCGGTTTTTTTCTCACTGTGCTTTTTTTACACGTCATAAGTGTGATCTAAATCACTATAAATGAGGGTTTGTTGGGGTGTTGTTTGTGATTTGTATCACAAAAAATCCGTGAAGTTCGCGTGACAAAAACAGCGTGATAGAGTCCGTTTCGCATACAGCGGCAACACGGCTGGATCGTCACAACAATAATCACGCGCTCTATTGTCAGCGCGTAACAATAGGGGTGTGTTTTATGTTTTCACCAGACATCAAGGTTAAAGTGCAAAACTTTGGCCGCTTCCTCAGCAACATGGTGATGCCCAACATCGGCGCCTTTATCGCCTGGGGGATTATCACCGCGCTATTCATTCCAACCGGCTGGCTGCCGAATGAAACCTTAGCCAAGCTGGTCGGCCCGATGATCACCTACCTGCTGCCGCTGCTGATCGGCTACACCGGCGGGCGGCTGGTGGGCGGCGATCGCGGCGGCGTGGTCGGCGCCATCACCACCATGGGCGTCATCGTCGGCGCCGACATGCCGATGTTCCTCGGCGCGATGATCGCCGGCCCGCTGGGCGGTTGGGCCATCAAGCATTTCGATCGCTGGGTGGACGGCAAGATCAAAAGCGGCTTTGAAATGCTGGTGAACAACTTCTCCGCCGGCATCATCGGCATGTTGCTGGCGATCCTGGCCTTCCTGGGCATCGGGCCGCTGGTGGAGGTGCTCTCCAAACTGTTGGCCGCGGGCGTGCACGTGATGGTGACGAACAACCTGCTGCCACTGGCCTCCATCTTCGTTGAACCGGCGAAAATCCTGTTTCTGAACAACGCCATCAACCACGGCATCTTCTCGCCGCTGGGTATTCAGCAGGCCACGGAAGCCGGCAAATCGGTGTTCTTCCTGATAGAAGCCAACCCAGGTCCGGGCATGGGCGTGCTGATGGCCTACATGTTCTTTGGCCGCGGCAGCGCCAAGCAATCCGCCGGCGGTGCGGCGATCATTCACTTCCTGGGCGGCATCCACGAAATCTACTTCCCCTACGTGCTGATGAACCCACGCTTGCTGCTGGCGGTGATCCTGGGCGGCATGACCGGCGTCTTTACCCTGACGATGCTGAACGGCGGCCTGGTTTCTCCGGCTTCCCCGGGTTCGATTTTGGCGGTGCTGGCGATGACGCCGAAAGGCGCTTACTTCGCCAACATTGCGGCGGTATGCGCAGCCTTCGCCGTCTCCTTCGTGGTATCCGCTTTCCTGCTGAAAACCTCCAAGGTGAAAGAGGATGACGATCTGGAAGCCGCGACCCGTCGCATGCAAGAGATGAAATCGCAGTCCAAAGGCGGCGCGGCGGCGCCGGCATCGGTCGACGGCGATCTGAGCACCGTGCGCAAAATCATCGTCGCCTGCGATGCGGGCATGGGGTCCAGCGCCATGGGCGCCGGGGTGCTGCGTAAGAAAGTGGCCGACGCCGGGCTGAAGAACATCTCGGTGACCAACAGCGCCATCAACAGCCTGCCGGACGACGTGGATCTGGTGATCACCCACCGCGATCTGACCGAGCGCGCGATGCGCCACGCGCCGCAGGCCCAGCACATCTCGCTGACCAACTTCCTCGACAGCAAGCTGTACAGCGATCTGGTCGAGCGTTTGGTGGCGGTCAACAAAACCACCGACAACCAGCAGAAGGTGCTGGGCGCGCTGGACGACAGCTTTGAAGCCGGGGAACCGAACCTGTTCAAGCTGAGCGAGAGCAACGTGTTCCTCAACCTGCAGGCCAGCGACAAAGAGCAGGCGATCCGCTTCGCCGGCGAGCAGCTGGTGAAGGGCGGCTACGTCGAGGCGGAATACGTGCCGGCGATGCTGGAGCGCGAAAAGCTCACCTCCACCTACCTGGGCGAATCGATCGCCGTGCCGCACGGCACCATCGAGGCCAAGGACCGGGTGCTGCGCACCGGCGTGGTGTTCTGTCAGTACCCACAGGGCGTGCGCTTCGGCGATGAAGAGGATGAAGTGGCCCGTCTGGTGATCGGCATCGCCGCGCGCAACAACGAGCATATTCAGGTGATCACCAGCCTGACCAACGCGCTGGATGACGAGAGCGTGATCGAGCGGCTGGCGAATACCACCAGCGTTCAGGAAGTGCTGGACCTGCTCGGCGGCAAAAAAGCCGGATAACGGAATCATTTTAAAGGGTGCAGCTTGCTGCACCCTTCGACATTAAGAAGGTAGAGTTATGAAAGCATTACATTTTGGCGCAGGGAATATCGGCCGTGGTTTTATCGGCAAGCTGCTGGCGGACGCGGGGGTTGAGGTGACCTTCGCCGACGTCAATCAAACGGTGCTGGATCTGCTGAACAGCCGAAAAAGCTACTCGGTGCACGTGGTGGGCGAGCAAGAGCGCGTGGAGCGCGTCAACAACGTCAGCGCCGTCAACAGCGGCAGCGAGGCGGCGGTGGCGCTGATCGCCAAGGCGGATCTGGTGACCACCGCCGTTGGCCCGCAAATTCTCGCCAAAATCGCCGGCACGATCGCCAAAGGGCTGGTGCTGCGCCATCAGCAGGGCAATGTGCAGCCGCTGAACATCATTGCCTGCGAGAACATGGTGCGCGGCACCAGCCAGCTGAAGCAGCACGTGTTCGCCGCGCTGCCGCAGGACGAGCAGGCATGGGTTGAACAGCACGTCGGCTTTGTCGATTCGGCGGTCGACCGCATCGTGCCGCCGGCGGACAGCAGCGATCCGCTGGAAGTGACGGTGGAAACCTTCAGCGAATGGATCGTCGATCAGACGCAGTTTAAAGGCCAGCCACCGGCGATCGCCGGCATGGAACTGACCGACAACCTGATGGCGTTCGTCGAGCGCAAGCTGTTCACCCTCAACACCGGCCACGCCATCACCGCCTACCTCGGCCAACGGGCCGGGCTGCAAACCATTCGCGACGCCATTCTCGACCCGGCGATCCGCCGCGTGGTGAAAGGGGCGATGGAAGAGAGCGGCGCGGTGCTGATCAAGCGTTACGGCTTCGACGCCGACAAGCATGCCGCCTACATCAACAAAATCCTCGGCCGCTTTGAAAATCCGTATCTGCACGACGACGTCGAGCGCGTAGGGCGCCAGCCGCTGCGCAAACTGAGCGCCGGCGATCGCCTGATCAAACCGCTGCTGGGCACGCTGGAATACGGCCTGCCGCATGCCAACCTGATCCAGGGCATCGCCGCCGCCATGAGCTACCGCAGCGAACAGGATCCGCAGGCGCAGGAACTGGCGGAACTGCTGAACACGCTCGGGCCGAAAGCCGCGCTGGCGCAAATTTCCGGCCTGCCGGCGGAAAGCGAGGTTGTAGAAGAGGCCGTTGCTGTGTATAACGCCATGCACAAGTAGAATCGTGATGATGAACACCCGAGCGCAGCTTGCTGCGCTCCTGGAACCCGAGTTCGGCATCGACGGCCCTCCCCACGCCTTTCGAAAAGCGACGATGGAAGAAGCACAGGCATTTGAAAACCAGGTTCTGGAAAAGCTGAACGCGGGCAAAACGGTGCGCAGCTTCCTGATCGCGGCGGTAGAGCTGCTGGCGGAAGCGCTCAACGTGCTGGTGGTGCAGGTATTCCGCAAGGACGACTATGCGGTGAAATATGCCGTCGAACCGCTATTGTCCGGCAGCGGCCCGCTGGGGGAGCTGTCGGTACGCCTGAAGCTGATGTACGGGCTGGGGGTGATCTCCCGCCACGAATATGAAGACGCCGAACTGCTGATGGCGATGCGCGAAGAGCTGAACCACGACGGTTCGGAATACCGCTTCGTCGACGACGAAATCCTCGGGCCGTTCGGCGAGCTGCACTGCGTGGCCGCGCTGCCGCCGGTGCCGACCTTCCTGCAGCCGGGCGAGGCGGATGAAGCGCTGATCGCCATGCAGCGCCAGCGCTATCAGCAGATGGTGCGCTCCACCATGGTGCTGTCCATTACCGACCTGATCGCCGGCATCGGCGCCAAACAACCTTCCCGACTCTCTCCTCTCGGCCGCGGCTAAGCGAAGGCCGCGCGCCATTCGTCGAACAGCAACCACAGCGCGGTGGCGGCCATCAGCCCGGACATCACGCCGTTGAAGGCGCGCAGTTTCCAGGTGACCCGCAGCGCGTTGCGCAACCGGTCGCCCAACACCGCCCACAGCAGCACGCACGGCAAGTTCAGCAGCGCGAAACCGGCGATGATAGACAGCGTATGGACGAAAGTGGCGCCTTCGCGCGGGGTGAACAGGATCGCCACGTTGATCACCATCAGCCAGGCCTTGGGGTTGACCGCCTGAAACAGCGCGCCGCTGAGCAGGCTCATCGGCTGCGCCTGTTCTTTGGCGTCCGGCGAGGCCGCCTGAAACAGCTTCCATGACAGCCACAGCAGATAGGCGCAGCCGATCACCGCCAGCGGCAGGCGGATGACGCCGGCCCAGCTCAGCGCCAGCGCCAGCAGCGGGATAATGATCGCCAGCTGTACCGCACAACCGACGCAGATGCCGAACAGCATCGGCAGGGTGCGGCGCAGGCCGAAGTTAACGCCCGACGAGGCCAGCAGCAGGTTGTTGGGGCCGGGAGTGATCGACATGACGGTGACGTAGCTGACAAAGGCGGAGTCCAGCATGGCAGGTTCCTTGAACGTGAAAATGACGGTAATAACGAGAGGATCAGCATAATCGCTGCGATGGGATGGTGACAGAATCACAAATCGGATATTGTCATGGTTACAGTTGTATGAAATGTAAACTGTACCCATTGCCTGGAGAGAAACTGTGACCTTGCTCGATGAAACCCCGGATACCCGTTACCTGCAGCTGGCGGATACGCTGGCCGAAGCCATTCGCCGCGGCACGCTACAGCCCGGCGACCGCTTGCCTTCGGTGCGGCGCTGTGCGCAAACCCATCGCGTCAGCATCAATACCGTCGTGTCTGCTTACCGCACGCTGGAGGATCGCGGGCTGATCGAAGCGCGGCCGCAGTCGGGGTTTTATGTCCGCAGCACGCTGCCGGCGCTGAAGATGGCCTCGGCGCCCAGCGGCCGCATCGAGCCGCCGGCGGACGACGTGCTGGCGTTGATCGATACGGTGTTCGCCGCCCAGCAGAACCCAGCCTTCACCAACATTGCGCTGGCCTGCCCGCAGACCAGCGATTTCTATCCCGGCGGCAAACTGGGGCGCATGCTGTCTTCCCAACTGCGCCGCCAGCCGGATCTGATCGGACAATATCCGTTGCCGCCCGGCAGCCTGCGGCTGCGTCAGCAGATCGCCCGCCGCTCAATGACGCTCGGCATGCTGTTGGAGCCGGGCGACGTGGTGTTGACCCACGGCTGCATGGAGGCGCTGCAGCTGGCGCTGCGCGTCACCACCAAACCGGGCGACTGCGTCGGGCTGGAGTCGCCGACCTACTTTTATCTGCTGCCGCTGCTGGCCAGCCTGGGGCTGAAAGCGTTGGAAATCCCTACCGATCCCCAGCTGGGGCTGTCGCTGGACGCGCTGGAGCTGCTGCTGAACGAGAAGCGGCTGAATGCGGTGATCGCCATGCCGACGGTGCAAAACCCGCTGGGTTGCACCATGCCGCTGGCGGCGAAAAAGCGGCTGGCGCGGTTGATGAACGATCATCAGGTGCCGTTGATTGAAGATGGGCTGTATGCCGAGATCCAGTTTGGCGGCGCGCTGTCGCCGGCGGTGAAGGCGTTCGATCGCGACGGCTGGGTGCTGTTTTGCTCCAGCTTCACCAAAACGCTGGCGCCGGATTTTCGCGTCGGCTGGATCTGCGGCGGCCGTTTTCACGAGGCGTTGCGCAAGCTGAAGGCGGTGTCGTCGATGTCCGAGTCGCAGCTGCTGTCGGAAACGCTGGCGACCTTCCTGGAGAGCGGCGGCTACGATCACCATTTGCGCAACCTGCGCAAGCGCTATGCGGCGCAGGTCGACGAGGCGAGGGCGCTGATCGCCCGGCATTTCCCGCGCGGCACGCTGGCCACGCAGCCGGCGGGCGGCTTCGTGTTCTGGGTCGAATTCCCTCCCGGCGTGGACAGCGTGGCGCTGTTCCATCAGCTGCTGGAGGAGCAGATCTGTTTGACGCCGGGCACCCTCTATTCCCCGAGCGGGCGCTACCGCAACGCGCTGCGGCTCTCCTGCTGCTACCCGTTCAACGCGCGCTACACCCAGGCGCTGGCTCGGCTCGGCGCCAGGGCCTGCGAGATGAGCGGCCTGCCGCCCGGCATTGCGCAGGACGGGTAACGGCGCGCGCCTTTTGCTACAATGCCGGTATCATTGATTAGCGTGCCATTTTGGGCACAACGGGCCAGAGACCATGAAAGAGAAAGAAAAGGCAGAGATCAAGCGCCTGAGCGACCTGCTGGACGCCTTGAACCACAAAGACGCCACCGTGATCCAACAGGGCAACCCTGAGTTGATCGCGCAGCACACCAAAGAGAAAGAGAAACTGGCGACGGAGATCGAGCGCCTGAAAAACGTGCGCGGCGAGAAGCTGAGCGCCGAAGCGCAGAAGCTGAGCCAGCTGCCGTTCAGCCGCGAGATCACCAAGAAAGAGCAGGCCGATATGGGCGCGCTGAAGAAAAGCGCGCGCGGGCTGATCGTCGTGCACCCGATGACCGCGCTGGGCCGCGAGATGGGCCTGAAAGCGGTCACCGGCTACGCCAAGAAAGCGTTCTGAATCCCCGGGCGTCAGACCTTGGTGGTGAAATACGCCTTGGTCTGATAGGGCACGGTGACCGTGTCCTTGCCCCGCAGTTCCTCTTCTTCCGCCACCAGTTGGCGCAACCGATCGATAACCTGCTCCTGTTGCGGCTGCGGCAGCGCGGCGATAAAGCTGGTTGAACGCACGCGGTTGTAGATCACGTCCTCCACCGCGCCGCGGTGGCCGAGCATAAACACCTGCTCCTGCAGCGGTTCAAAGCCTTTGAACGGGAAGAGTTTGCGCCATTCGCCGGTATAGAAACGCGGCGCATCGCCTTCGTGGCTATCGACGATCTGATTCAGTTTACGCACCCAACCGACGCGCGCATCGCGCATGTTCCACACCAGGCCGAGTTTGCCGCCGGGCTTGAGAATGCGCTGGATTTCCGCCAGCGCCTGCGGCGTGGCGAACCAGTGGAAGGACTGGGCGCACACCACGGCATCCACCGACTCGTCCGGTAGCGGGATCGCGTCGGCGGTGCCCGCCAGCGTTTTCACCTGCGGCAGCGCCGCCGACAGTTTTTCCAGCATTTGCGGCACCGGTTCGACGGCGATCACCTGCGCGCCGGTTTCCAGCAGGCGCGGGGTGAACTTGCCGGTACCGGCGCCGAGATCGATGACCGTCATGCCGGCGTGCAGGCCGATGACGTCACGCAGCCAGGCGGCGATTTCCGGCGGGTAATCCGGCCGGCCTTTCACATAGCGATCGGCATTGGCCTGATAGCCCTCGGCGGCGGCGTGATGAATCGAATGGGTCGGGGTGGTCATATACCTGGCTCCTGGCTGAAAAAACGTGCGGCTACAGTATAGGCGGAAGAAAAGGGTTAACGCGGCATTCGGCGCACGTTTTTCATTTTTCCGCCCGCGCTTTCAATGGCCGAGCAGGCGGCGGTTGAAATCCTCAAGGCGCCCTTCGGCGAGCCGCGTGAGCATGGTCTTGCTCCAGCTGGCGGAGAGGCCGGCCACCGCCAACAGGCGGCGATACTGTTCCGCATCGAACGGCATGTGCCAGGCGATGGCGATGGCTTCGGCCACCGACACATCGCTGTTGCGCGCCGCCAGCGCCAGAGGACGATCGCCGCTGACCGCGCCCGGCGACACCACCCGATACAGCCAGCCGCAGCGGCCGCTTTGCTGCATCAGCACCGAAATGTCCTCGATGGCGAAGTGATAATTGAGCTTGAAGCACGGCGAGCGCGGCTGGGTGACCTGGATCAGCGCCTCGCCCCAGCGGAAGATGTCGCCCATAAACACATTTTGTTCGGTCAGCCCTTCGGTGGAGATATTCTCGCCGAAGGCCGGGGCGCAAAATTGCTCGGCCTGCGCCGGAAACTGCTCGCGCCAGTGGGCATAATGCTCGCGCGGGTAGTGGCACAGCGCGCGGTCCGGCCCGCCGTGGTAGCTTTTTTCGGCCTGTTCGTCGCCTTCCAGGCCGAGCGGCGTGAGCCGGATGGCGCCATCCACCTGGCGTTTGGCGATGGCGCTGGGGCGCCCGCCTTCATAGGGTTGGATGCTGCCGATGTAAACGTCTGGGTGATGCATGTGCGCCTCCGTGTCTCGCGTCGAGGGCTCAGCATAGCCTGAGTTGTTCTCGTACACTACCCGGCATTTACCTGTACGGAAGGATGTGTTTTTCCTGTCTATATTTAGGCTTTTATCGTCGAGAAAAAACCATGCGTTTCATTGTATTGAGGCATGCGGAGTCAGAATGGAACCGCTCGGGGATTATTCAGGGGCGAAGTGACAGTCCGCTGACAGAAGAGGGGCGACGTCAAATCGCTGGGCTTGGCGCTCGCTTGCAAATGTTATCGGTCACTTTGTTGATCAGTTCACCGGCTGGTCGGGCTTTTACGACAGCGGAGACGTTGGCTGAGAGATGTGGCTGCACTGTGCAAATGGATGAGCGTTTGCAGGAGCAAGATTTTGGCCGACTGGAAGGATTATCTTATGCGCAGGCCATGCGCGATTATCCAGAAGCGACGCAGTGCCTCTTTGCCGGTAAGGCAGAGGCGTCGGCTCCGGGAGGGGAGAATGCTTATGAGGTTGCCTGGCGCCTGATGGCTTGTCTGTCCGATCTGGCTGTCGATGGACAAAATCAAACGCTTGGTGTTGTTACGCACGGCCATGCTCTGCAGGCACTGATTTGGTGGCTTAAAGGGGCCGACCCGCAGGAGGACCTCCGCAGATACGGTCATCGCAATTGCGGCTACGCAATGCTTGATGCGACCGCCTCTGGTTTTAACTTGTTGAATTGGGGAGTCGCGACCCACCTGTTGCCACAAAGATAGGGCGAGGAACGGATATTCCTCGCCTGAGGGCGTCAGAAGGTGGTCCAGTTCTCTTCCGCTGCGGCGTTGGCGGCCGCGGGTTTTACGGCCGGCGCTTTCGGCGCAGCGGCTTTCACGGCGGCGGGTTCGGTCTGCTCCGCCAAACGGAACACCGAAACGCTCTGCAACAGCATGTCGGCCTGCTCTTCCAGCGAATCGGCGGCGGCGGCGGACTCTTCCACCAGCGCGGCGTTCTGCTGAGTGGTATGGTCCATTTCGACGATCGCCTGGCCAATCTGGGCGATGCCGCGCGTCTGTTCATCGGAGGCGGCGGCGATCTCGGCCATGATGTCGCGCACGTGGGTAACCGAGCGGACGATCTGCTCCATGGTATTGCCGGTGCTTTCCACCAGTTCGGTGCCGGTTTTCACCCGGCTGACCGATTCGGCGATCAGCCCTTCGATCTCCTTCGCCGCCTGGGCGCTGCGGCTCGCCAGGCTGCGCACTTCGCTGGCGACCACCGAGAAGCCGCGTCCCTGTTCGCCGGCGCGTGCCGCTTCCACCGCGGCGTTGAGCGCCAGGATGTTGGTCTGGAAGGCAATGCCGTTGATCAGGGTGGTAATTTCGGCGATACGCTGCGAACTGCTGGAGATATCGCGCATGGTGCTGACCACGTTTTCCACCAGCTTGCCGCCCTGTTGCGCGGTCTGCGAGGCGTCGGTGGCCAGCTGATTGGCGTGATGAGCATTGTCGGCGTTCTGTTTCACCGTGGCGGTCAGCTGTTCCATGCTGGCGGCGGTTTCCTCGACCGCCGCCGCCTGCTGTTCGGTGCGGGAGGAGAGATCGGTGTTGCCGGCGGCGATTTCCGCCGAGGCGGTGGAGACCTGGCTGACCCCCATCTGGATCTTCTCAATCATGGTGCGCAGATTTTGGCTCATCGCCGCCACCGCGTTCAGCAACTGCCCCAACTCATCGCGGCGGGTGCTGGTCTGCGCCTGGCGCAGATCGCCGCTGGCGATGCGTTCCGCCATCGCCAGCGTACTTTGCAGCGGACGGGTGATCTGCAGCGTGATGCGCCAGGCGATAAGCACTCCGGCGATAATCGCGATCAGGGTGGTGATGCCCATCTGCAGCTGCGCCAGGTTGATGTTGCTGCGCGTCTGAGCCAGCTCGTCCTGCATAAAGGCGTTCACCAGCGTGCCGATCTCATGCGCGCGTTCACCGAGCTGCCGACTGATCTGCTGCTCGTGCTCATAGGCCGGCAGGTAGGCCGCGATACGGTTTTTGTAATCGTCCAGGGCGGCCAGCAGCGGTTGCAGCTGCGGGCGCTGCGCGTCGCTGACCCGGCGGCTCAAGGCGTTGGCCGCGTCGCGCGCGTCGTCAATGGCCGCCATCAGCGGCGCTTCGGTTTCCTTGTTCAGGCTCAGCAGCAGACCGCGTGCGCCGTAGCGCACCTGGGTCAGCTTCTGGTTCAGCTGGATGAAGGCCAGCTGCAGATCGCCGTTGGTGAGCTGGCGCTCCACCTGGCTCAGGCTGGCCTGCACTTCCGACATGTTCCAGCTCTGGCGCACCGCGTCTTTCGCCGAGACCGCCTGCTCAAAGATTTTTTGCTGTTGCTGATATTCCCCAATCAGCGTCACCAGACGCTGCAGATCCTTGCGGCTTTGGGCGTCCCAGTCCAACGCCTGGCCCTGGTCTATCAGTTTGACGGCGTTATCGATATTGGCGCGGTTGTTCTGCAGATACTCCGGCTGGTAGGTCTGGCCGTACATGGCGCGGTTGTATTTGGCCTGGTTGATCTCCTCGTTCAGCCGGTTGCTGAAGTCGATGCGATCGGCGCGGGATTCGATGATGTGCAGGTATTGCGCCCCGGTGCCGGCGATGACGACCGCCAACAGCAGCAACAGCGCGAAGCCGAGGCCGAGCTTTTTACCTACGGTGAGATGGGTGAACTTTCCTGCCAATGCTTGCAATGCCGCCATAGCGTTTTTCCTTCTCCGGGCGAACGTCAATTGAACAAACCATCGGCAAGAAGTGGTCAAACTTTAGCGAATTTCAGGCAAAAAAATACCCGCCTGCGGCGGGCATCTTCATCAATGGGGGCGAATTACTTCTTCGCGGCGAAGCGTGCGGCCGCTTCGTCCCAGTTGACCACGTTCCAGAACGCCTTGATGTAGTCAGGGCGTTTGTTCTGATATTTCAGGTAGTAAGCGTGTTCCCACACGTCCAGACCGATGATTGGGAAACCGGAAGCGCCGGCGACGGCTTCGCCCATCAGCGGGCTGTCCTGGTTAGCGGTAGACACCACGGCCAGTTTGCCGTCTTTCAGCACCAGCCAGGCCCAACCGGAACCGAAGCGGGTGGCTGCGGCTTTCTCGAACTCTTCCTGGAATTTCTCAACGCTGCCGAAATCGCGCTCGATGGCCGCTTTCAGATCGCCGCCCAGCGTGGTGCCGGTTTTCAGGTTTTTCCAGAAGAAGCTGTGGTTGGCGTGGCCGCCGGCGTTGTTGCGCATGAAAGTGCGTTTGTCGGCAGGCACTTTATCCAGATCCTGGATCAGCTCTTCAACGCTGTATTTGGCCAGCTCAGGGTAGGCTTCCAGCACGGTGTTGGCGTTGTTGACGTAGGTCTGATGGTGTTTGGTGTGA
This sequence comes from Serratia sp. SCBI, assembly GCF_000747565.1. Classification (NCBI taxonomy): domain Bacteria; kingdom Pseudomonadati; phylum Pseudomonadota; class Gammaproteobacteria; order Enterobacterales; family Yersiniaceae; genus Serratia; species Serratia sp. SCBI. Next base: position 80,808 of record NZ_CP003424.1, read on the forward strand.
TGGATTTCCATCGTCTGCTTGTCGAAATGCGGTTCCAGTGCGTCGTAAGCGTACGGCAGGGATGGCAGTGAATAACTCATAATCATCATCTCCAGTGGTGTATGGGCGGCGCAAAGGGCGAGCACCGCGTAAGCAGTCGGATCATTATAGTTAATTAAATGATATTGAAAATGATTATCAATGCCCTGCTGACTGTGTGGTTAATGAACAAATCGCTGCGTTAACATACTGATAGAAAAGAGGCCTTGAGCGCCTCTTCATGCCTTGGCGCCGATGCGTTGGTTACTCTCTATACTGTAGAGAGCGCCGAGCCTGCTGCGACGCCGAAATGTATCGAAATGTGCCAATGCGTTCACTGAATGAGCACGAGTGTGTAACAACCACAAGCACGCTGTGGTAATATCGCCGCGTCGCGTATCAGCATAACAACAGTGACATTAGCGCTCCGCCGTTTTGGCGAGGAGCGCCATTTGAACAATGTGACAATCGAGAGTAAAGGAGACCCCCATGCAGGTCAGCAGAAGGCAGTTCTTTAAGATCTGCGCTGGCGGTATGGCAGGAACGACGGTAGCCGCGCTGGGCTTTGCCCCCGAAGTGGCGTTGGCGGAAACCCGGCAGTACAAACTGCTGCGCGCCCGCGAGACCCGTAATACCTGTACGTATTGTTCCGTCGGCTGTGGGCTGTTGATGTACAGCCTTGGTGATGGCGCCAAAAACGCCAAAGAAAGCATTTTCCATATCGAAGGGGATCCGGATCACCCGGTAAACCGTGGCGCGCTTTGCCCGAAAGGCGCCGGCCTGGTTGACTTTATCCACAGCGAAAGCCGCCTCAAGTACCCGGAATACCGGGCGCCGGGGTCGGACAAATGGCAGCGCATCAGCTGGGACGACGCCTTTACCCGCATCGCCAAGCTGGTGAAAGAAGACCGTGACGCCAACTTCATCAAAACCAACGACCAGGGCGTTACCGTCAACCGTTGGCTGACCACCGGCATGCTGTGCGCCTCGGCCGCCAGCAACGAAACCGGTTTTCTGTCGCAAAAATTTAGTCGCGCTCTCGGCATGCTTGCCGTAGACAACCAGGCGCGTGTCTGACACGGACCAACGGTAGCAAGTCTTGCTCCAACATTTGGTCGCGGTGCGATGACCAACCACTGGGTTGATATCAAGAACGCGAATTTGATTATCGTCATGGGCGGTAATGCGGCGGAAGCGCATCCGGTGGGGTTCCGCTGGGCGATGGAAGCCAAAATACACAACAATGCCAAGCTGATCGTGATCGATCCGCGCTTTACCCGAACCGCATCGGTGGCGGACTTCTACACGCCGATCCGCTCCGGGACCGACATTGCTTTCCTGTCGGGCGTGTTGCTGTATCTGATGACCAACAACAAGTTTAACCGCGAGTACGTCGAGGCCTACACCAACGCCAGCCTGCTGGTGCGGGAAGACTTTGCCTTCGAAGACGGCTTGTTCAGCGGCTACGACGCGGAAAACCGCAAGTACGACAAAACCACCTGGAACTACCAGTTCGACGAGAACGGCTTCGCCAAGCGCGACGTCACGTTGCAGGATCCACGCTGCGTGTGGAACCTGCTGAAGCAGCACGTGAGCCGCTACACGCCTGACGTGGTGACCAACATCTGCGGCACGCCGAAGGACGATTTCCTCAAGGTGTGCGAATACATCGCCGAAACCTGCGTCGCGGATAAGACCGCTTCGTTCCTGTACGCCCTGGGCTGGACTCAGCACTCGGTCGGCGCGCAGAACATCCGCACCATGGCGATGATCCAGCTGCTGCTCGGCAACATGGGCATGGCGGGCGGCGGCGTCAACGCGCTGCGCGGCCACTCCAACATCCAGGGGCTGACCGATCTCGGCCTGCTGTCGCAGAGCCTGCCGGGCTACCTGACGCTGCCGTCGGAGAAACAGACCGATCTCGAGACCTACCTGAAGGCCAACACGCCGAAGGCGCTGCTGCCGGGCCAGGTGAACTACTGGGGCAACTACCCGAAATTCTTCGTCAGCATGATGAAGACCTTCTACGGCGACAAGGCGCAGAAGGACAACAGCTGGGGCTTTGACTGGCTGCCGAAGTGGGACAAAGGCTACGACGTGCTGCAGTACTTCGAGATGATGTCGCAGGGCAAGGTCAACGGCTACTTCTGCCAAGGCTTTAACCCGGTGGCGTCGTTCCCGAACAAAAACAAGGTGGTGGCTTCGCTGTCCAAGCTGAAGTTCCTGGTGACCATCGATCCGTTGAACACCGAGACCTCCAACTTCTGGCAGAACCACGGCGAGTTCAACGAGGTGGATTCCTCGCAGATCCAGACCGAAGTGTTCCGCCTGCCGTCCACCTGCTTCGCCGAAGAGAACGGCTCGATCGTCAACTCCGGCCGCTGGCTGCAGTGGCACTGGAAAGGCGCGGACGCCCCGGGTGAAGCGCTGAACGACGGCGAGATCCTGGCGGGCATCTTCAGCCGCCTGCGCGAGATGTATGCGCGCGACGGCGGCGCGGTGCCGGAACAGGTGCTGAACATGCGCTGGGACTACCTGACGCCGGACAACCCGGCCCCGGAAGAGGTGGCGCAGGAGAACAACGGCAAGGCGCTGGCGGATCTGCTGGATGCCGACGGCAAAGTGGTGGTGAAAAAAGGCGAGCTGCTCAGCTCGTTCGCGCAACTGCGCGACGACGGCACCACCGCCAGCGGTTGCTGGATCTTCGCCGGCAGCTGGACGCCGGCCGGCAACCAGATGGCGCGGCGCGACAACGCCGATCCGTCCGGCCTCGGCAACACGCTGGGCTGGGCCTGGGCATGGCCGCTCAACCGCCGCATTCTGTACAACCGCGCCTCGGCGGATCCGCAGGGTAAACCGTGGGATCCGAAACGCCAGCTGCTGGAGTGGGACGGCGCCAAGTGGGTCGGGGCCGATATCCCGGACTACAGCACCGCCGCGCCGGGCAGCGACGTCGGGCCGTTCATCATGCAGCCGGAAGGCATGGGCCGCCTGTTCGCCACCGACAAGATGGCGGAAGGGCCGTTCCCTGAACACTACGAGCCGTTCGAAACGCCGCTCGGCACCAACCCGCTGCACCCGAACGTGGTGTCCAACCCGGCGGCGCGCGTGTTCAAGGACGATCTGGCGGCGATGGGCAAATCCGACAAGTTCCCGTACGTCGGCACCACCTATCGTCTGACCGAGCACTTCCACTACTGGACCAAGCACGCGCGGCTGAACGCCATCGCGCAGCCGGAGCAGTTTGTGGAGATCGGCGAAAAGCTGGCGGAGAAGAAGGGCATCAAGCAGGGCGATACCGTGAAGGTCAGTTCCAACCGTGGCTACATCAAGGCCAAGGCGGTGGTGACCAAGCGTATTCGCACGCTGCAGGTGCACGGCCAGGAAGTCGACACCATCGGCATCCCGATTCACTGGGGTTACGAAGGGGTGGCGAAGAAAGGCTTTATCGCCAACACGCTGACGCCGTTCGTCGGCGACGCCAATACGCAAACGCCGGAGTTCAAGGCGTTCCTGGTCAACGTGGAAAAGGTGTAACGGAGACGAATTATGGCCATGCAATCTCAAGACATCATTCGTAAATCCGCCACCAATGGCTTCACGCCGGCGCCGCGCGCCCGTGACCACCAGGAAGAAGTGGCCAAACTGATCGATGTCACCACCTGTATCGGCTGCAAGGCCTGTCAGGTGGCCTGTTCCGAATGGAACGACATCCGCGACGAAGTGGGGCACAACGTCGGGGTGTACGATAACCCCGCCGATCTGACCGCCAAGTCGTGGACGGTGATGCGCTTCTCCGAGGTGGAGGAAAACGGCAAGCTGGAATGGCTGATCCGCAAGGATGGCTGTATGCACTGCGCCGATCCGGGCTGCCTGAAGGCCTGCCCGTCGGAAGGCGCGATCATTCAGTACGCCAACGGCATCGTCGACTTCCAGTCCGAGCACTGCATCGGCTGCGGCTACTGCATCGCCGGCTGCCCGTTCGACGTGCCGCGCATGAACAAGGACGACAACCGGGTGTACAAGTGCACCCTGTGCGTCGACCGCGTGGACGTCGGCCAGGAACCGGCCTGCGTGAAAACCTGCCCGACCGGCGCCATTCACTTCGGCACCAAGGAAGCGATGAAGCAGGTGGCGGCGGATCGCGTCAGCGAGCTGAACACCCGCGGCTACCAGAACGCCGGTCTGTACGATCCGGCAGGGGTGGGCGGCACGCACGTGATGTACGTGTTGCACCACGCCGACAAACCGCAGCTGTACCACGGTTTGCCGGACAACCCGAGCATCAGCCCGGCGGTGACCTTCTGGAAGGGCGTGTGGAAACCCCTGGCGGCCATCGGCTTTGCCGCCACCTTCGCGGCCAGCGTGTTCCACTATGTCGGCGTCGGGCCTAACCGCGTCGAGGATGAGGACGAGCACGACGAGTCGCATGACGAGGAGACGCGCAAATGAGAAAGGAAAAGCCCATTCAGCGTTACAGCGCGCCGGAGCGCATCAACCACTGGATAGTGGCGTTCTGCTTCGTGTTCGCCGCCATCAGCGGGCTGGGGTTCTTCTTCCCCTCCTTCAACTGGCTGATGAACATCTTCGGGACGCCGCAGCTGGCGCGCATTCTGCACCCGTTTGTCGGGGTCATCATGTTCGCCGCGTTCCTGCTGATGTTCCTGCGCTACTGGAAGCATAACCTGATCAACCGGGAAGATATCGTCTGGGCCAAGAACATCCACAAAATCGCCATGAACGAGGAAGTGGGTGACACCGGGCGCTATAATTTCGGCCAGAAGTGCGTGTTCTGGGCGGCGATTATCAGCCTGGTGCTGCTGCTGGCCAGCGGCGTGGTGATCTGGCGGCCGTATTTTGCGCCGTCGTTCTCCATCCCGCTGATCCGCATCGCGCTGCTGGTGCATTCGCTGGCCGCGGTCGGCCTTATCATCGTGATTATGGTGCACATTTACGCCGCATTGTGGGTAAAAGGCACCATTACCGCGATGGTGGAAGGCTGGGTGCCGGCGGCCTGGGCCAAGAAACATCATCCGCGCTGGTACCGTGAGGTCCGCGAGAAACGACAGGAAGATAAACCCTGATGAGTATCCGCATCGTTCCTAAAGAGCAGTTAGGGGCACAGCGTGAGAAGTCCACAACGGCGGAGAACATCCCGCCGTTACTTTTCGCCAACCTGAAAAGCCTGTACAGCCGCCGCGCCGATCGTCTGCGTCAGCTGGCGGTCGACAACCCGCTGGGTGACTACCTGAACTTTGCCGCCGAGCTGGCGCAGGCGCAGCAGCATGCGTTGCACGATAACCCGCTGCAGCTCGATCTGAGTGAAGCGTTGGTGCAGGGTGCCGCCAGCGGCAAACCGCCGCTCGATCTGAGCGTGTTCCCGCGCAGCGAGCACTGGCGCAAGCTGTTGACATCGCTGATCGCCGAGCTGCGTCCGCAGGCGCCGGAACACATTCTGGTGGTGCTGGACAACCTGGAGAAGGCCTCGGCGCACGAGCTGGAGCTGATGGCCGACGCCTTGCTCAACCGCGAGTTCGGCAAGGTGGGCAGCGAGAAGGCGCCGTTCCTCTGGGCCGCACTGTCGCTCTATTGGGCGCAGATGGCCAGCCTGATCCCCGGCAAGGCGCGCGCCGAATACGGCGAGCAGCGCCAGTTCTGCCCGGTGTGCGGCAGCATCCCGGTTTCCAGCATGGTGCATATCGGCACCGTTAACGGCCTGCGCTACCTGCACTGCAACCTGTGCGAAAGCGAATGGCACGTGGTGCGGGTGAAGTGCAGCAACTGCGAGCAGACCCGCGATCTCAACTACTGGTCGCTGGACAGCGAGCAGGCGGCGGTGAAGGCGGAAAGCTGCGGCGACTGCGGCACTTACCTGAAGATCCTCTATCAGGAAAAAGACCCGCAGGTCGAAGCGGTGGCCGACGATCTGGCTTCGCTGGTGCTGGACGCCCGCATGGAAGAGGAAGGCTTCGGCCGCAGCAGCATCAATCCGTTCCTGTTCCCGGCGGAGTAACCGCCCGGCCCCGTTCGCGCGGGGCCGGACAAGCAATTTCAGAACGGGCTTCTGGCATTCGCCCGGGCGAGTTGCTACGTTTAGGCCATGACGCGCCAAGCGAAAGGAACCACGATGTTAAACACCCTGGCAAAACTGACCGCGGTCGCCGTGTTGGCGATCGGACTGGCGGCCTGCGACAACAAGGACGACACCAAACCGGCGGTGCCGCCACCGGACACCAAGCCGACCGTGACGCAGCCCGCGCCGCCGCCGCCGCCTGCGCCGGTAGAGGCCCCACCCGCGCCGCCGGGGCTGAGCGTGTCGCTGCAGAAGGGCAAGATCACCTTCGAGTTGCCGCCGGGCTTTAGCGATCAAACGCTGAACAGCGGCATCGTCAATGACAGCACCTCCACCATCCAGCGCTTTCTTGACGGCAAGTCGCGCCAGAGCGCGGTTTCGTCCGAAGTGATCCCGCCGGACGGCATGAAGATCAATACCAGCGACAAAATGCTGAAAGAGCTGACGCAGAGCGCCATCACGGTGCTGGCCGAGCGCTATCAGAATATCCAGACCACCAAAGAAGAGAACTTCACCGTCGGCAAACAGAAGTTTCGCCGGGTGGATACCGAGCAGACCGTCAACGGCCAAAAGGTGGTGTCCACCCTGGTGTTGACGGTGTTCAACAAACGGGTGGTAACGCTGCAAATGCTGTCGCCGGCCAAAACGCCGGAAGTGCATCAGGCGCTGGTGCAGCGGATTATCGATACTCTGGCGGTGAAGTAAGGGCATTGCGCCGCGGCCAGGACGAAGCGGAGGAGACCGGATGAAGCTTATCGGCAGTTACACCAGCCCCTTTGTGCGCAAGATTTCCGTGATGCTGCTGGAGAAGGGGATCGCGTTTGAATTCGTCAACGATCCGCCGTATGAGCCCGGCAGCCGGGTGAAGGAGCAGAACCCGCTCGGCAAAGTGCCGGTGCTGATCGCCGATGACGGCGAGGTGTTTTACGACTCGCCGATCGTGGCCGAATACCTCGAACTGCTGACGGTGGAGCCGGCGTTTTTGCCTGCCGATCGCGCCGTGGCGCTGCGCGTCCGCCAGGTGGCGGCGCTGGCGGACGGCGTGACCGAAGCGGCGGCGACGCTGTACCGCGAAAGCCGGCGTGCGCCGGAAAAGCAGGACGAAAACTGGATGCTGCGCCAGCGTGACAAGCTGACGCACGGTCTGGATGCGCTGGATGCGCTGGCGCAGGAAAAAACGTGGCTCAATGCCGAGCGGCTGACGCTGGCGGATATCGCCACCGGCTGCGCGCTGGGCTACCTGAATTTCCGCCGCATCCTGCCCAACTGGTGCGTCCAACGTCCGGCGCTGGTCAAGCTGGCCGAACGCCTGTTCGCCCGCGAAAGTTTCGCCCGCACGGCGCCGCCCTGAACGTTCTTTTCTCCCCGCCGCGGCGGGGTTTTGCTATGCCGATACGTCTAAACTGAAAACCGAGCGACCATGAGCACTGAATCCCACCTTCTTTACAGCCAACTGCCCGCCATCGACCGCCTGCTGCGAGAACCCGCGATTGAACCGCTGGTGGCGCAGCATGGCCAGACGCTGATCGGCGAACTGCTGCGCCAGCTGCAGGCCGAGGCGCGCGACGCGATAAAACAGCAGCAACGTTTACCGGCCTGGTGCGGTGACTGGCCGCAGGCGCTGCGGGCCGAGCTGGCCCGGCAGCAACGCCCGGCGTTATTGCCGGTGTTCAACCTCAGCGGCACCGTGCTGCACACCAACCTCGGGCGCGCCCTGCTGGCGCAGCCGGTGCAGGATGCGGTAAGCGCGGTGATGGGGGAGGCGGTGACGCTGGAGTACGATCTGGACGGCGCCGGGCGCGGCCATCGCGATCGGGCGGTGGCGAGTCTGCTGTGCCGGCTGACCGGCGCGGAAGACGCTTGCATCGTCAATAACAACGCGGCGGCGGTGCTGCTGATGCTGGCGGCGATCGCCCCCGGCAAAGAGGTGGTGGTGTCGCGCGGCGAGCTGGTGGAGATCGGCGGCGCGTTCCGCATTCCCGACGTGATGCGCCAGGCCGGCTGTCAATTGGTTGAGGTCGGCACCACCAACCGCACCCATCTGAAGGATTACCGCCAGGCCATCAACGAGCAGACCGGCCTGTTGATGAAAGTGCACACCAGCAACTACAGCATTCAGGGCTTTACCGCTGCGGTCGATGAGGCCGAACTGGCGCAGCTCGGGGCCGAACAGGGCGTGCCGACCGCCACCGATCTGGGCAGCGGCTCGCTGATCGATATGGCGCAGTACGGCCTGCCCGCCGAACCGATGCCGCAGCGGTTGCTGGCCGCCGGCGTCGATCTGGTGACGTTCTCCGGCGATAAGCTGCTGGGCGGCCCGCAAGCCGGCATCATCGTCGGCAAAAAGGCGCTGATCGCGCGCCTGCAACAGCACCCGCTCAAGCGCGCGCTGCGCGTCGGCAAGCTGACGCTGGCGGCCCTGGAGGCCACGCTGCGGCTTTATTTGCAGCCGGAAAAACTGGCTGAGCAACTGCCGACGCTGCGGCTGCTGACCCGCCCGCAGCAGGAGATGCAACAGGCGGCCGAGCGGCTGCTGACGGCGCTGACGCCACGGTTCACCGCCGATTTCGAGCTGCGCGCCGAACCGTGTTGGTCGCAGATTGGCAGCGGTTCGCTGCCGGTGGATCGCCTGCCCAGCTATGCGCTGACCTTCACGCCGCGCGACGGCCGCGGCGCCACGCTGGAAGCGCTGGCTGAACGCTGGCGCCGCCTGCCGCAGCCGGTGATCGGCCGCCTCGGCGACGGCCGGCTGTGGCTGGATCTGCGCTGTCTGGAACAGGAAGGGGCGCTGATCGACGCGTTGAGCGCATCATGATCATCGCCACCGCCGGCCATGTCGATCATGGCAAAACCACTCTGCTGCAGGCGATCTCCGGGATCAACGCGGATCGCCTGCCGGAAGAAAAGCGCCGCGGCATGACCATCGATCTGGGCTACGCCTATTGGCCGCAGCCGGACGGCCGGGTGCTGGGCTTTATCGACGTGCCCGGCCACGAAAAATTCCTCGCCAATATGCTGGCGGGCGTCGGCGGCATTGACCATGCGCTGCTGGTGGTGGCCTGCGACGATGGTGTGATGGCGCAGACCCGCGAGCATCTGGCGATCCTGCGCCTGAGCGGGCGCCCGGCGCTGACGGTGGCGCTGACCAAGGCCGACCGGGTGGAGGTGGCGCGTGTCGATGAGGTGCTCAGTCAGGTGCGCGACGAGCTGGCGCGCCAGGGCTGGCCCGATGCGCCGCTGTTTGTCACCGCAGCGGCGGCGGGCGAGGGCATTGAGGCGCTGCGCGCGCATTTGCTGGCGCTGTCGCCCGGCGAGCATGCGCTGACGCGCCGTTTTCGTCTGGCGGTAGACCGTGCGTTCAGCGTCAAAGGGGCGGGGCTGGTGGTGACCGGCACCGCGCTCGGCGGCCGGGTGAAGGTGGGGGATACGCTGTGGCTGACCGGCGCCGACGCGCCGGTGCGGGTGCGCGGCCTGCATGCCCAGAATCAGACCGTGGAACAGGCGCAGGCCGGGCAACGCATCGCGCTTAACATCAGCGGCGATGTCGATAAAGACCGGATCGCGCGCGGCGATTGGCTGCTGGCGCAGCGCCCGCCGGAGGCGGCGGAACGCATTCTGGTGGCGCTTGAGACGGATCGGCCGATCCGCCATTGGCAGCCGCTGCATCTGCACCATGCCGCCAGCCACATCACCGGACGCATTTCGCTGCTGAACGACGGGCTGGCGGAACTGATCCTCGATCGTCCGCTGTGGCTGGCGGAGAACGATCGGCTGGTGCTGCGCGATATCGGCGCGCGGCAAACGCTGGGCGCGGCCCGGGTACTCAGGCTGAATGCGCCCAAGCGCGGCAAGCGCCAGCCGGACTATTTGGCATGGCTGCAGGCCCTGGCGCAGGCGCAGGACGATGCGCAGGCGCTGGCGCTTGAGCTGCCGCACGGCGCGCTGTCGCTGGCGGCGTTTGCCTGGGCGCGTCAGTTGACCGACGACGGCCTGGCGGCACTGCTGGCGAACCGCGATCTGCTGATCGTCGGTGACCGGGCGCTGGCGCAGGATCAGGTGCAACAGGCGGAAAGCCGCCTGCTGCAGGTGCTGGCGGAGTATCACCAACAGCACGCCGATCAGCTGGGCTTAGGGCGCGCCCGCCTGCGGCGCATGGCCCTGCCTCAGCAGCCGGAAACGCTGGTGTTTATGATGATCGATCGGCTGCTGAAGGCCGGCGCGCTGCACAATACGCGCGGCTGGCTGCACCTGCCGGAACACGGCCTGGCGTTCAGCGCCGACGAGGCGCCGCTGTGGGCGCGCATCGAGCCGCTGTTCGGCGACGAGCCGTGGTGGGTGCGCGATCTGGCGAGCGAGCTGGGCGAAGAGGAAAGCCGGGTGCGCGCGCTGCTGTGCAAGGCGGCTCAGCTGGGCCATGTGACGGCGGTGGTGGTGGATCGCTACTACCTCAGCCGACGCATCGATCAGTTCGCGGCGCTGATCCGCGAGCTGGATGCGGAGCGCGGGGGCGCCAACGCCGCCGATTTCCGCGATCGGCTCGGCGTCGGGCGCAAGCTGGCGATCCAGGTGCTGGAGTTCTTCGATCGCAGCGGCTTTACCCGCCGCAAGGGCAACGAGCATCTGCTGCGCGACGGCGGGCTGTTCGGCAACTGATTGCGTTTTTTTTGTTCTCTGATGGCGGTGTAATCAGCTTTAATCACTTTGATTGATATTGATTGTACTGAGGAGCAAGACGATGAATACGAAAGTCATCACCGCTCATGTCCCGCTGCCGTTGGCTGAAAAGGTGGATGAAATGGCCGCCAAACTTGAACGCTCACGGGGATGGATAGTGAAGCAAGCCCTCGCCGCCTGGCTTGAGCAAGAGGAAGAGCGCCGTCGGTTAACGCTGGCGGCGCTGGCCGATGTCGAACAGCAAAACGTTATCGATCATGAGTCGGTAGAAGCCTGGGCGGCCAGCCTGGACAGTGACGAGCCGCTGCCGGTACCGCGCTGATGGAGTTAAAATGGACGAGTAAGGCGCTACCGGATTTGGCGCGTTTGTTTGAGTTTCTTGCCTTGGCTAACCGCACTGCGGCAGCGAATTCGGTGAAGGCCTTGGTCGCCGCGCCTAAAGCGTTGCTCGATAATCCTCGCCTGAGTGAAAGACTGGACGAGTTTTTACCGCAGGAAGTGAGGCGTATTCTGGTCGGCCGTTATGAGATACGTTACCAGGTGCAGCCGGCAACGATTTATGTTCTGCGTATTTGGCATACCCGCGAAGAGCGATAGGCCGAATTCCCCTACCCGATAAACCTGACGCCGTGCCCGGCGGGCGATCTCCGTCCTGTCGGCGTTGCTGTTGTTGGCGGTAGCGGTGGTGGGAGCGGGGTATGCGCTGGGGGAGCTGCTCGGCTGAAGCCGCATAAAAAACGCCGGTCGGGAAACCAGACCGGCGTTTTATCGTCGCGCTTATGCCGCGCCGTTCGGCTGCGGCGTGGGGTCGCCGTTGCGGCGTTTGGCGAGGAACAGCGCCACCAACGTCAGCCAGCACAGGCCGCTGATAAGGTTGAACAGGTTGAACAGCCCGCTGCCGCCCCAGACGTAGGCGACCTTGGCCAGCTCGATGCCGACGGTGAACACCATCATGCTCAGCATGCCCATGGTGGCGGACACGGTGCCTTTGCTGACATTGCTGGAGAACAGCGTCAGGCGGTACAGCCCGGCGTTGGCGAGGCCGATGCCGAAGGCGTACAGGCTCAGGCCGGCGGTCATCCACAGGTAGGCGTGGCTGGAGAACTGAGTCGCCAGCGCGGCGATCAGCAGCCCCAGCAGCATCGGGCCTGCGCCCAGCTTGATCAGGCGCTCCACGCTGTTTTTGCCGGTCAGGCGCGCCAGCGTCAGGTTGCCGAGGATCAGCGCGCCGAACACCGGGATTTGCAGCAGGCCGTAATCCAGCGTCGACAACGACTCCCCGCTGATCAGGATCACCGGCGACTGGGCGATCCAGGCCAGCAGCGGCAGGCTGGCGAAACCGATCGCCAGGGCGCCGCACAGGAAGCGGCGGTTGCCCAGCACCTGGCGGTAGTCGCGCCACAGGTTGGCGGCGGAGAACGCCTCGCCCTGTAGCGTGGCGGTCTCCGGCATGGCTTTCCACAGGCCGTAGAAGGCGATGGCCGCCAGCGCCGCAAACAGCACGAACATGCTTTGCCACGGTGCGACGTGGATCAGCGCCGCACCGGCCAGCGGCCCCAGCAGCGGGGCGATCAGCGCCACGTTAGCCATCAGGGCGGTGATTTTGATGCACACCGCCTCTTCGAACGACTCCTGGATCGTGGCGTAGCCGACCGCGCCGATAAAGCACAGGCCGATGCCCTGCAGGAAACGCATGGCGATGAACTGCTCGATGGTGGTGACCAGCAGGATCGCCAGGCAGGAGACGATAAAGAACGCCACCCCGGCCAGCATCACCGGGCGACGGCCGCGGCGATCCGACAGCGGCCCGAGCAGCCACTGCAGGAAGATGCCGCCGGCCAGATAGGCGGTCATCGAGGTGGGCACCCACTCTTCGCCGGCGTTGAAATCCGCCACGACGGCCAGCATGCCGGGCTGAATCATATCGTTGCCGATATAGGTGGCGAACTCGAACAGCACCAGACAAAGAGGGAATAAAAGCGCCTGCCGGCCCAAACGTGCCGCAGGTGGTAATGTCGTTTTCATATTATTGTACTGATAGTAAAAGAGAAAAAGGAACTGCCAGGGCGGGAAGCGCAAACTGAGCGAGTTATGGCGGCTATTTTGCCGCCAATTGTTCACCTTCGCAATCATAAGGTGTTGTTTAAGTGCATTCTGATATTTCGCTTTTGGGTTGTCGCCGAACGCCGTGCCCGATAACCTCTTATTAACATATCAATATGACACAAGATCGGGCGAGCGTTTGAGCGAGAAAATCGGCTGGATAGACAACCTGCGGGCGATGGCGTGCATGATGGTAGTGATGATCCACGCCACCACCTATTACGTCACCAACGGCGCGGCGATAGGGTTGCACAACTGGGACATCGCCAACGTGCTGAACTCACTGTCGCGCGTGTCGGTGCCGCTGTTCTTTATGATTTCCGGCTACCTGTTCTTCGGCGAAAAGAGCGCCGGCCGGCGGCATTTCACCCGCATCGCCTGCTGCATTCTGTTCTACAGCGCCATCGCGCTGATCTACATCGCGGCCTTCACCAAGATCGGTTTCTGGCCGTCGCTGCGCGGCATCCTGCAAAAGCCGGTGTTCTATCATCTGTGGTTTTTCTACGCCATCGCGGTGATTTACCTGCTGTCGCCGCTGATTAGCGTCAAACCGGTATCGCGCCGCTACCTGGCCGCCGCGCTGGTGGTGTTGGCGGCGATCGCCAACCCGAATACCGATAAGCTGACCTTCGGCAACGCGCATCTGCTGCCGGTTAACCTGTATATCTACGGCGATACCTTCTACTACCTGCTGTATGCGTTGGCTGGACGGGCGATTGGCATGATGGAGGCGCGCGGGCGCGCCGTGGGCTGGTTGGCGGCGTTGGGATTTGCGCTGTGCGTGGCGCTGATCGCGCGCGGCACCAAACATCAGCTGTTCATCAACGGCAACTTCGCCGATACCTACTATATCTACAGCGGCCCGCTGGTGTTTATGGCGGCGGTGGCGCTGCTGGTGTGGGTGAAACACTGTCTGCCGCAGCCGATCGGCTGGCTGAGCGTATTTTCCCGTCATTCGCTGGCGATTTACGGTTTTCACGCCCTTATCGTCAACGTGATGCGCAATCGGCACCTGGATTTCACCGGCCACCCGCTGCTGGATATCTTCTGGGTGTTCGGCGTGGCGTTGGGGGGCAGCCTGCTGCTGTCTGTCGGCCTGCAGCGGCTGGATACCCGCCGGCTGGTGTCATAGCGGCGAGCGCTGGCGCTGCTGGGCGCGGCGCAGTTGCCGCCCGGAAGAAAACCCAGCCGCCAGCGCGGCCTTCTCCAAGCCATACCCTTGCTGCAGGCGTTGTTGCGCCACCGCCAGCCGCAGCTGCTCATGATATTCCCGCACGCTGATGCCGACGTGGCTGCGAAACAGCCGCGCCAGGTGGCGGCTGCTGACGTGCGCCTTCTCCGCTATCTGCGGCACTGACCAGTCGGCCTCCGGCTCTGCGGCCATCACGTCCTGCGCGCGGTGCACCGCCGGGTGCAGGTGGTTGCGGTAGCGCAGCCAGGGCGACAGCTGCGGATCGTCGCCGGCGCGGCGGAAATAAACCACCATGTCGCGTGCGACGTCGCGCGCCCGGCCGGAGCCACAGTGGCGGTGGACCAGGTGCAGCGCCAAATCGATGCCGGTGGTGATGCCCGCGCTGGTGTAGACGCCGCGGTCTTCGACGAAGATGCGGTTCTCTTTCACCTGCGCCGCCGGCGCCTGCAGGCGGATACGTTCGATGACGTCGTGGTGGGTGGTGCACTGATAGCCGTCGAGCAGCCCGGCCTGCGCCGCCAGCAGCGCGCCGGAACAGATGCACACCAGGGTGATGCGCTGCCGTTGCAGATTGGGCCGCAGCGTCGCCAGCCAGCGGCGCGCCTGCTCGGCCTCCTCTCCGGCGAAATAGTGCTGCGAATCGCCGACGCCCGGCAGCACCAGGATGGCGCCGTCTTCCAGGCGCTCGGGCAACGGCTGCAGGCCGCTCAGCGTCATGCCGATGGAGCAGACGATCTGCGGCGCCGGGCTGAGGTAACGCAGGCTGAACTGCCCGGCGAGGCGCAGGGTTTCCGCCGGGCCGCTGACGTCCAGCGACAGCACGTTGGGCAACAGCAGAAAATAGACGGCCTGCGACATGATTACTCCTGTGCGAGTTGCGCCAGCGCCTCATCCACGCTGGCGATGCGGGCGAAACGATCGACCAGTACGGTTTCAGTATGCCGCTTCAACTGCGCGGGGGTAAAGACTTCGCCGTCGGGATGGCGCATCGGGAAGGTTAACGTCGCCTCGGTGACGAAAGTCACCCGATAACCGAGATCGGACGCCACCCGGGTGGTGGTCTCGCAGCACTGCTCGGTGCGGATGCCGGAGACGATCAGATGGTTGATATCCCGCGCGCGCAGCCAGGCGTCGAGGCCGGATTCGGTCAGCGCATTGTGCACATGCTTGTGCACGGTGATATCCGCCTGGTGGGTGAGGAACGGCAGGCGCTGCACATGGCCCGAAGCCAGTGAGAACGGCCCTTGCGGCGAAACGTGCAGCACGTCGACCAGGGCCGCGCCGCGCTGTCGGCAGCCCGCAATCAGGCGGGTCAGCGCCTGTTGAAACGCCGGCAGATCGTCCTCCTGCCAGAATGGACGGTGCTGGAATGATTGCTGGACATCGATGATCAATAACGCGCTCTGTGACATTTTCGGCCCTCCGCCAGTGTGTGTAGCGACCATCTTGCGCCGCGTCTTACTCTGGCAGAAGGCCAAAAACGGCCATCATGATGACAACAACGGACCGACCCTAGGCTTTGCTCACCTGGCCGGCGACCAGGCGCCCCTGATGGAAGGTGGCGCTACGCGCCGGCAGACGGGCGACCGCCTCGGCGGAACAGCTGGCGTTGACCAGCACGAACTCGGCGGCATCGCCGGCTTTCGGCCAGGCGCGCTGCCCCTTATCGTCCAGTGGCAGCACGCCGCCGGTGGAGATGGCCATGGCGCGCGACAGGTGATACTCGTCGGAACCGCGGTACAGCTGGGCGTACAGATTGGCCTTCTCCAGGATGTCGCCGGTGCCGAACGGCGACCAGTGGTCGATCACGCTGTCGGTGCCGGTCATCACGAACACCCCTTTCTCACTGAGCTGCGGCAGCGGCATCATCAGGCCGCCGATCGGCACCGTGGAGGCGATGGTGATCTGCTGCGCCGCCAGCCGGGTGGCGGTTTCCGCCAGTTCGCCCGGCGTCAACGTGGTCAGGGCGAAAGCGTGGCTGATGGTGACCTTGCCGCGCAGCGCCGGGTTTTTCTCCACGGTGGCGATCATGTAGTTGATGGCGGCGACCCCGGCCGGGCTGGTTTCATGCAGGTGGATATCCACGCCTTTGCCGGTATCGAGGGCGATCTGGAACATGGCGTCGAGCGACTTCTCCATCGCGCCGTCGACGTTGGTCGGATCGAGCCCGCCGACGTACTGCACGCCCATCTGCATCGCTTCGCGCATCAGCGCGTCGACCCTGGAGTGCAGCAGCCCGTGCTGCGGGAAAGCGACGATTTCACAGCTGAAGTCCGCCCGGTGCTTTTCCAGCGCGCGCTGCAGGTGCTCCAGGCTTTTCAGGCCGCTGACCGGATCGATATTGCAGTGGCTGCGCGCCACGGTGCTGCCTTTGGACTGCAGCAGGGCGATCAGGTTTTCCGCCCGTTGCTGCGAGGTGGGCAGCAGTGTCGGGATCAGCGTCTGCTCCAGCGCGATCATGTCCATGATGGTCTTGCCCTGGCGCGGGCGCGGCGCCTGCCACGGGCCGCTGTAGAAGGTTTTGTCCAGGTGGATGTGCATATCGCGAAATGCCGGCAGCAGCAGCCGGCCCTGCGCCTTATAGCGGGGCACGCCGGCGGGCAACGCGGCGTTGGCGGCGTGAATGGCGGCGATCTTGCCGTCTTTGATCTCCAGGGTGTACAGCGCGGTGCGGGTGCCGATCACCGTTTCGCCGTCGTATTCAAAGCCGTCTTCCAGCCGCACCTCGCTCAGGCAGTAGTGACGATCGGTCAGGGTCATCGGCGTTGGCGCACACGGCTCGCCGCCAGGCGAAGCGGCCTGCGCCATGCCGCCGGTCAGGCCGATCACCGCGCAAGCGGTGGTGAGTTTGCCGGTTTGGCTGAGGAAGGCTCTGCGGCCCGGTTGTTGAGGGTTTTCCACGTTCGGTTCCTTAATCCAGAGGTGAGGTGGGTGAAAACATCCCCCAATTTAGGAGAGGAACCGGCCGGTTGGCAGCGACATTTGCCACTGGTGACTATTCGATTTGGTAATGACCGGCGTGCGCCGGGGCAAGGATTTTCCTGGCTTGCTCTTTCGTAGCTTTAATGGCTACATTTGTAGTCATTAAAGCTACATTGAGGTCAGCGTTATGCACGATCCGATGCTCGAGTTGCTGTTCAGCGAATACCGTAGAAAAGTGCTAAGCCTGCTGTTTATTGAAGCCGGGCGTGCGTTTCATGTGCGAGAAATTGCGCGGCGCACCGCAACTCAGGCCGGCACTTTACATAAAGAGTTGAGCAGGTTGGCGGAGAGCGGCATCTTGCTCAGGCAGCGGCAGGGCAACCAAATTTGCTATCAGGCCAACGCCGATTGCCTGATTTTCCCTGAGCTGGCGGCGATTTTCCGCAAGGTTTGCGGGCCGGCGGAGTGCTTAAGGCAGACATTGGCAGCGTTTGGCGAAGCTATTGAACGCGCTTTTATTTTTGGTTCTGTCGCCAGTGGCAAAGCGACGGCGGCCAGTGATATCGATGTTCTGATCGTCGGCAAACTGTCTTTTGCGGAGGTGATTCAGGCGGTTTACCCGCTGCAGGCAACGCTGGGTCGGGAAATTAACCCCAAACTGTATTCGCCTGAAGAGTGGCGAGCGGCTTTGGCCGAGAACTCCGCGTTTATTCAGGACATTATGGATAAACCCCAACTCTGGATTGTGGGAGACAAGGATGACGCTGGACAATCTGGTCGGGCTGGGACTGGAGGTGATAACGCCTGACGCGGGGGCGATTAAAAAATTGCTGGCCGCCGCCGCTCGCAACCGACGCGATGCGGGTATCACTCAGCTTAGCAATGAGAGCCGTTTCGACACGGCATATAAGGCGGTCATGCAAATGGCGAATGCCGCTTTACAAGCCAAAGGATACCGCACGCTGACCAGCAAACCCGGCCATCACCAGATCATGATCCCATCGTTGCCGCTCACCGTAGGGCTGCCGCGAGAGGAAATGATCTGCCTGGATGCATTGCGAAAACAGCGCAACGTGGCGGATTATTCCGGCGACTTGGTGACGGACGCGGCGGTACAGGCTTGCCTTGAGCAGACAGAAGCGCTGTGGGTACGGATTATCGACTGGCTGCAGCGCGAACATCCGCAGATAGTGGCGTAAGCTGCCTTACTTCAGCCCGCAAAACGCCGCCAGCCGCTGGGCCAGCGCCAGCGTGGCGGCGGGGGCGCCGTCGCGGTAGTAGAGCGCCAGTTCGAAGCTGTCTATCGGCGGCAATCCTTCGGCCGCGCCCAGCACCCGGTGCGTCGGCAAACGGCAGCCGGCCGGCAGCAGGGTGACGCCCAGCCCGGCGGCCGAAGCGGCGGTCAGCGCCGCCAGGCTGGCGCTGCTGTAGCCGATGCGCCAGCGTTTGCCGAGGGTGTCCAGAGCCTGGCACAGCTCGTCGCGGTACAGGCCGTTCAGTGGAAATACCGCCAGCGGCACCGGCGATTGCTCGATGGCCGGGAAGGCCAGGCTGTCCAGCCACAGCAGCGGTTCCGGCCGCGCGGCGCGCGGCGGTTGCCGGCGGCGCTGCTTCACCAGGATCAGATCCAGCTCTTCACGCGCGTAGGCGTTGTGCAGATCGGCGCTCAGGCCGCTGGCGACGTCCAGCCGCAGGTGCGGGTGCTCGCGACTGAATTCGGCCAACAGCCCGGTGGTGGGCACGGCGAAATCCTCCGGCATGCCGATCCGCAGCACGCCGTCGCGCCAGATGCCGGTCAGCGCATCGTGGGCTTCTTCATTCAGCGCGATAATGCGGCGCGCGTAGCTCAACAGCTTGACGCCTTCTTCGGTCAGCAGCACCTGATGCGAGGAACGCTCAAACAGCGGCTTGCCCAGCATCTCTTCCAGCCGGCGCACCTGCTGGCTGACGGTGGACTGCGACAAAAACACCCGCTCTGCGGCGCGGGTGAAGCTGTTGCTGTCGCACACGGCGACGAAGCTGAGCAGCAGCTGCGGATTGAACATCGGGTAGCGATTCATTTTCCCACTGTTGGCTATTTTATTATTTAATTTCCCAATACTAGCGGCGTTGCCTACAGTAACGCAACGCTGCGGCGATCGCGCTGTGACGCCGCACTCTTCATTTCGCAGTACCAGGAATATGCCGTGTTAAATCATTCTGTTAATTCACCTTCTCCACGCCGTTGGCTCAACCCCCTGTTGCTGGCGCTGGTGTTGATCGGCCTGAACATGCGGCCGCTGTTGACCTCGATCGGCCCGTTGCTGCCGACGTTGCGCCAGGCCACCGGGCTGAGTTTTGGCGGCGCGGCGCTGTTGACCACGCTGCCGGTGCTGATGATGGGCCTGATGGCGCTGGCGGGCGGCGCCATCAACCGACTGTTCAGCGAACGCAGCGCCGTGGCGTTGAGCCTGTTGGCGATCGGGCTGGGCGCGCTTTGGCGCGAACTGGCCCCCGGCAGCGTGCAACTGCTGATGAGCGCGGTGCTGGGCGGGCTCGGCATCGGGGTGATCCAGGCGGTGATGCCCGGCATCATCAAGCATCACTTCCTCAAAAGCATGGCGCTGGTGGCCGGGCTGTGGTCGGCGGCGCTGATGGGCGGTGGCGGGTTGGGGGCGGCGATCACGCCGTGGCTGATGAGCGTAGGGCACGACTGGCACAGCGCACTGGCCTGGTGGGCGTTGCCGGCCCTGGTGGCGCTAGTGGCCTGGTGGCCGGTCAGCCGGGGGCTGTCTCGCCTTAGCGCGGCGGGAGAACACCGCGAGCCAGGCCTGCTGCGCAACCGGCGCGCCTGGCTGCTCGGCGCCTATTTCGGCCTGATCAACGGCGGCTATACCAGCCTGATCGCCTGGTTGCCGCCGTATTACATGCAGCTCGGCTGGCAGCCGCAGGCCAGCGGTTCGCTGCTGGCGCTGATGACCTTCGGCCAGGTCGTGGGCGCGCTGCTGTTGCCGGCGCTGGCGCGCAATCATGACCGGCGGCCGCTGTTGTTGCTGGCGCTGATGATGCAACTGATCGGCTTTATCGGCCTGATTTATCTACCGCAGACGCTGCCGTGGCTGTGGGTGTTGCTTTCCGGGCTGGGGCTGGGCGGCGCGTTCCCGCTGTGTCTGGTGCTGGCGCTCGATCACTTGCACCAGCCGGCGGCGGCCGGGCGACTGGTGGCCTTCATGCAGGGCGTTGGCTTCCTGCTGGCGGGCGTCACGCCTTACCTCTCCGGCCTGCTGCGCGACTATAGCGGTGGCTTCGTGCTGGACTGGCAGATCCACGCGCTGCTGGTGGTGGTGTTGATCGCCATCACCTGGCGCTTCCATCCGCACAGCTACCGGCGGGCGTTCGCCGAATAATATTTCTGTCATTGCCGCTCCCTATAGTGACGTTACTTTTACTTCTGGGCGATAACAACGAAAAGGGACAATGACATGCACAACACCAAAACCCGGCTGGCGCTGCTGGTCGGCTGCATGGCGCTGAGCGCCAACCTGTGGGCCGACGCGCAGCCGGTGCCGGCGACGTTGGCGGGGCATGCGCTGCTGCCGGTGAAATCCGCCGTTTCCACACCGAAGGACGCGCCGAGCGATCTGCAGCAGAGCGGCAAATACACCAGCGGGAAACGCGTCACCGAGTTGGGCAGCGTGGCGGGTAAATCCGCCGATCGCCTGACCGGCATCGGCTTGCCGATCAACGGCCAGCCGCTGCAGGGCCACTCCGGCATCAAACACATGCCCGACGGCACCTACTGGGTGCTGACCGACAATGGTTTCGGCAGCAAGGCCAACTCCCCGGACGCCATGCTGTACCTCAACCACTACAAGATCGATTTCAAAGACGGCACGGTCGCGCCGCTGAAGACGGTGTTCCTGCACGATCCGGATAAAAAGGTGCCGTTCCACATCATCAACGAGAGCACCGAGCAGCGCTATCTGACCGGCAGCGATTTCGATCCGGAAAGCTTCCAGTTTGCCGACGATGCCTTATGGATCGGTGAAGAGTTCGGGCCTTACCTGATCAAGGCCGACCTGAACGGCAAGGTGCTGGCGGTGTTCGACACCAAAGTGGACGGCAAGGTGGTGAAATCGCCGGACAACCCGACGCTAACCCTGCCGGGCGCGCCGGACGGCAAACAGAACTTCCAGGTGGCGCGTTCCAAAGGCTTTGAAGGCATGGCCGCCTCACCGGACGGCAGTAAGCTGTACCCGCTGCTGGAAGGGGCGCTGTGGGATGGCGAACAGTTCGAGAACGTCGGCGGCAAACGCTACCTGCGGGTGCTGGAGTTCGACGTCAAACAGCAGGCCTGGACCGGCCGCAGCTGGCAGTACGTACTGGAAGACAACCAGAATGCCATCGGCGACTTCAACATGATCGACGCCACCCACGGGCTGGTGATCGAGCGCGACAACGGCGAAGGCACGCCGGATAAAGCCTGCGCCGCCGGCGCGCCAACCGACAACTGCTTCAGCCAGGTGGCCAAGTTCAAGCGAGTGTATAAAATCGCCTTCTCGGACGCCAACGTCGGTAAACCGGTCGAAAAACTGGGCTATATCGACCTGATGAACATTCAGGATCCGAACAAGCTGGCGCGCAAGCCACTGAACGACGGCGTGCTGACCTTCCCGTTCTTCACCATTGAGAACGTGGACGTGGTGGACGCCAACCACATCATCGTCGGCAACGACAACAACTTCCCGTTCTCCTCCAGCCGCCAGCCCAATATGGCGGATGACAACGAGTTCATCCTGTTGGACGTGAAGGATTTCCTGAAGTAGCGCTCCCCGGCCGCCGAATCGCCGGCGGCCGCCATTTCCCGCTTAGCGCAGCGAACAAACTGCGCTATAATCAGCGCCTTGCTTCTTATCTTCTCCAAGGAAGATCCTCGTCCCCGGTGGGGCGGCCGGACTTCAAATCCGGTTGGGGCCGCCAGCGGTCCTGGGCAGGTTCGACTCCTGTGATCTTCCGCCAAATTACTGTTTCCCTCACTTTCTTAAATTCAACAAAATCCTATCCAAGCGAGTCAGCTTGCAGACATTTTTTGGAAAATAACTGTTGTTCGAGTAATGAGCTTTGATGTGGTTCTCTGGCATACTGAGCGAATTACAGCGTTGTCAGTTAGATTAAAGCGGAGGCGACATGGCAAACAAGCACTTAACCCAATCACCGGCAGGTGAGTTTGTTATGTTTGCCAGCGATGATGGCGAAGTGCGCGTTGAATGTCGATTTGAGCAAGAAACGCTGTGGTTGCCCCAGGCGACCATCGCGAATCTTTATCAAGTGACTCCCCAGGCGATTACGCAGCACATCAAAGCAATCTACGAAGAAGCGGAACTTGAACAAAACGCAACCTGTAAGTCTTACTTACAGGTTCAGCAGGAAGGGGCCCGTCAGGTAAGTCGCAATCTCATGCACTATAGTCTGCCTGTTATTCTTGCCGTTGGCTATCGTGTTCGTTCGCCTCGTGGCACCCAATTTCGCCAGTGGGCGACCCAAACGCTTCAGGAATACCTGATCAAAGGCTTCGTGATGGATGACGAGCGGCTTAAAAATCCGCCCGTGGGTTCATCCGCTGTGCCTGATTACTTTGATGAGATGCTGGAGCGCATCCGTGATATCCGTGCCAGTGAACGTCGGGTTTACTTGCGGATTAGGGAGATCTTCGCATTAGCTGCCGACTATCAGCCGTCACTTAAAGAGACAACGTTGTTTTTCCAAACTATCCAAAACAAGCTGCATTTTGCCTGCACCGGCCACACCGCTGCCGAACTCATCTATCAGCGGGCTGACGCCAACCAGCCCCATATGGGCTTGAGCAGCTATAAGGGCGAGGAAGTACGCAAAAGCGACGTAACGGTGGCGAAAAATTACCTCAATCAGGACGAAGTCAGCGAACTCAATCGCGTGGTCAACATGTGGTTAGATTTCGCTGAAGATCAGGCGCGGCGTCGTCAACAGGTGTTCCTGCGTGATTGGCAGGATAAGCTGGATCAGTTTCTACAATTTAACGACCGTGACGTTCTGCAAGGTGCTGGCACGGTCAGTAAGAAAGCGGCAGATGAAAAAGCGCAGGCTGAATACGTCCAGTATGCCGAGCAGCAGCGCCGCTTAAAAGAAGCTGCGGGGGAACAGGATATTGCCGGTTTACTGCAGTGGAAAACAGACACCAAAAAGCGTCCATAAAGCCTCTTAAACTCCACAAGCAAAATCATTTGGGGGCATAATAGGGGGCATGGTTCAAAATCGAACTGGGTAAAACTTAGTAAATTCAACTGAAATTGCTATCAAATGTGACTCCTGTGATCGCCAATTGACCATAACTGAACTCTCTCAACGTCCACTAAACCCCCATTAAACCCTTATGTATCGAGCCTTCCTTGTATTCCGGAGTCTACTGGTATCAATAACAATCAATAGTATCACTTGATGCCCGTAGCAAACCCTATAAATTTTCTACCGGTAGAGGCTCTATCTGCTGGTAGTGCCTACAGGCTCAAAATACTGGCGTCTGAAGTACCACATAGACGGAAAGGAGAAAAGCCTGGCATTCGGGACATATTCAGTTTTCACGATTGGGTGAAAATCTGACCATCGTTACTGATGTCATCTCATTCTGGAGCAGGATAAAGGTCTAACGGCCATCACTCGCCAGATCGCAAACTCTAGCAAGACCTGATGAATCGTTCTGGAATGCTATCGCTGATGAATGCGCAAGCCTGCGACCAGTGCTACAAGAGCCTGGAGAGTAAAGACCTGGCCGCCATCATTGAAAAAAGCATCTACAGCATGTTTGAGCTGTTGCACAATGATAAGGGGAGGTGTTTAATTATGGGGGGGTAACGTTTTAAGCCGCTTTTCTGAGATTACAAAACCAACAATCCTTGGTTTTTCGGCAAGAAAATCCTTGTCAGTAATTTGGTTAGTAACAATAATCAGAGCTGACCGTTAACTAATTGCTAAAGGCAGAGGTTGTCAAATACCCATATAACAATTAGCAACGTTGTGGGTAGTACTAGAGTTATAATGAGATATCATAAGCTATTATGTACATAGGACTCTCATCGAATCATAAGGATAGTAAATATGCATAGTGAGCAAGATGTTGAAAAATACCAAGATGTAATAAAAAAATTATCTCTTATCGATGATCTTGAGGACTGGCATCGTCACACTCGCATATTCGAAATACAAAAAGAAGATAAAAAATATATCTATGAATCAGCTAGGCAGCTATGGATAAAACGCAAAATATCTGATGGTAGCTTACTTTTGCACCCAGATATACGAGAAGAGTTGATTGAAAGAGAATATAACCCACTATCTATCCATAAAAAAATGATTTGGGCAAGTATATTAGCTTCTTATGATGGTTGTGATAGCAAGGAATATTTCAAAAGAGTAAAGAAAAAAATAATTAAAAAATATGGAAATAAATGGTGGGTTGATGTTTATAATAGAATAAAACCTACTTTTGCTGCAAGGCAACGTATAATTGAACAAATCAGTTCAACAGGGCCAAATTTGAAATATGCAGCTTCACAGAGTCTATTTTTTAGAGGGATGTTAAACGAGTCGCGTGATGATGCATTAAGAATGATTCCAAAAGAATAATCAGTGAGATACAGAGGAGGTACACATGTTTGGTCTATTAAGTATTCCAGTTGTTCGTAATTGGATAGAGGCTTCAAAGAAAAGACACTCTGCGAGTGTGTTTGGGGAAATTAAATTCTCAGTGGTTTGGACTGATAAAAAAGATGAATGTGGTCATCTATTAGTTCCGGTAGACCCCATAAATCTTGTCGCTCAAATCAATGCAAGTCCATTCATTCTCCTGAATAGTCACGATCCAGGAAAACCGTTGGGTCAGGTTATTGAGTGTGCTAATTTCGAGAGTAAAGACGGTGAAAATTTTATTGTGGCAGCATTAGGGTTCTATGCTGGTGGTGAAAATTTAGAATTTAGAAAATTAAATATTGATATAAGCGAAGTGGTATCTCCGCCAGGAGAACTACCAGCATTAACAAATGGTGTTTGGATTGATTTTGCTGTAGATCCAAGAGAAGTTGATTCAGAATGGTCAGAAGAAGTTACATGTAATGCTCCTATTAAAATCAGGAGTATTGAGCTTTCACATAATTCTGCTGAGGTTATACAAGAGTTAATCCGAGTTGGACTTCCCTATTTAGCGATTGTCTGGAATCCTTTTGTAACAGCTATCGCATCTGAGGCAGGGAAGAATACTTATGTTGCAATCAGCAAGTGGGTACGTCAACTACTAGAAAAACTTGAAAAAAGACAATCACCTATACTCTCTTTACAGTCACACCAACAAGATTGTCAAGTATCATTTCTTTTTCGAGGCAAAGACATAAAGTTAAATTATGCGGCTCATGATGCTCTATCTAACGCTGCAGCCCAAGCTGCTTTAATAATAAATAAACTTAAAATACGTGAGATGCCAGCACGAGAGTTAATTTATGAATTTGATAAGGATACATTAAGATGGTATCCATCATATGCTATTCTAAATGATAATAGGATTGTCACGGACAGTAGTAAGCTTATCGCTATTGAACAACTTCCACCAGAATTAAGTCTAGGTATTTCTATTGACTAGATTCTGTCCGTGACTTGAAGAATTAAATGTTCATTCACCAAAACAACTAATATCAGTAAGCCTTTTATAGGGCTAAGCAATTACAATGATGAAGAGGTGCGCTAAAGCGGTATAACGGTGACCCAAAATTACCACAATCAGGATGAGCTCTGCGTGCCTAACCGTGTGGCAAGCATGTGGTTGAGTTTTGTCGAAGATCAGGTTTGGCGTCGTCACGGTGCTCAGACTTTCCCTTAAGAGGCCCCCCGCATTACAGAACGGCTTCAGAGTTCATGCCGCCGCTGATATACCTCCCGGCCCATTGCATCAGGGCCAGCGATATCAGTTCTGGTTCGTTAAGTGGAATGCTCACAAACAGCCTGAACTGCGGGGGAGGCAATTAAGAACCGCGCTTACCCTGATACAGGCTAGGGCTGATAAATAGTGCCTTCATGCATCTGCAACAGATGGTTGTTCGCCTGTTCACTAAGTTCCGACAGAGCGGGGAGCAGATGCGCAGAGGCTATGAGCCAGGCGCTGATTTGCACCCTGCTGTTCGTTGAGATTGATGTCCCGTTCTCCAGAGATTCAGCCAGATACGCTAACCCATGGCATAACCCTTCTGCGGATTCCTGAGCTACGGCGCTGAGATCGCACAATTGGATATCGCTGAGTTTGTAGAATTGCAGGTCGGCAATGAGGTTTCGGAAGATAGAGATGGAGCTGTCGGTGAATGTTTGATTCATTTCAGTCATGATGATGTGCCCTTGAAGGATGGTTATCACCACTGCCAAAGAGTTCCAAGCTTTGGTGGTGGCCCAGACAGGTTTGGAACTCCGGCCCTTCAATCACCGGCCAACCTTGCGGTTGTCCTGCCTGAGCCACCGAACTGAGTGTGCACGTAGGCGCTGAAAAAACACAAGTCTTTTCAGAGTTGAAGGGGACGGGGTTCCAATCCCGGTTGCGGATTTTGCCGCAGCAAGAAGACTATATTCCGGGGATAACGTACAGAAAATAGTCTGAATGAATTTACAGATGTTTGTTGCGGGGATTGGAATCGAGCTCGCAAAAAGCGTAGCAGTGTTAGACTCTGACCAACCTGTCTGTTAAACGTCACCAGCACCTCTATCGCTTAGGTGCGCACACGCGCACTAGCCGCTATCTGACGGAGCAGACCAAAGAGGCCTAGTACCAGTGCCAGAATATCGACTGCTCCAGTACGTTTAAAACGCGAGAGAGTATCGAACACGTGATCCGCCAACCATTGCCGCCATAATCGATAATGGCTCCGGTATTACCACCACCGGAACGCCAAGTATTGAACTGTTACGGTAATAATAATTTTCTTCATTGATTAATAGAGTCCGCTCCTTTTTTAAGGGGCGTTTTTTATTGCCTTCTCTTTCCGCTTTTTTGTGGATTTTTCTCTGGCGGGCCTCTCATTTTGAGCATGCATGCATAGGGGGAATGATTTTGCATGACTATAATGCTATTACCATGCACTAACCGCATCAGTGCTGGTGCGGTTTGGGGCCGGTCATGCAACTGCATGAAAAGCTACACATAAAGCTACACATAAAGCGGGCAGGCGAGGTGGGGATAGCATTGCGCGCTGTTGCTTAAACTGCTTTTAAAGCTACTGAGCTTCCCAGCGATATTGGGTGATAGTGGCCTTGCTTGTTTTTTACAAGTATGATGGTTAATCTGCGTGCCATAGTGCCTATTGATTGAATTGGTCATACTAACAAACTTTAAAATATGGAAATTTTATGCCTATTACTCAACAGGTTAGAGTCGATGACTTAACGATAGATTTGCAAAATTATCGTACAGTGCCTCAAAAAGATGAGGTTGCTGCAATACAAGCAATGATAACTATTAGTCCAGAATATTTTTGGGCTTTAATGGGCAGCCTTATTGATGATGGTTATCTCCCTACAGAAAATATTATAGTTATAGATGAAGGTAACCATCAGAAAATTGTCAAAGAAGGCAACCGGCGAATTGCATCTCTCAAGATAATTCATGGCTATGTCGACGCGCAACTATTCGATATTCCTGATGCGATAAAAAATCGTATCTCAAATATTCCACAAAGTTGGCGTCAGGCGAATGAATCTATACCTTGTACAATTTATGAAAGTAAAGATTCAGCATTAGTCGACAAAATTGTGACTCTTACTCATGGTAAGGGGCAGAAAGCTGGTCGAGACGATTGGGAAACAGTAGCCAGGGCTCGACATAACCAAAAAAGCAATGCCTCACCTGAGCATGGATTGGTATTGCTTGAGAAATACCTCATTCACGGTATGAATCATTCAACTGAGCAAAAGCTTAGATGGTCTGGAAAATATAACCTCTCTGTTCTTGATGAGGCTTTGCCAAAGATCTTCTCTAGAGTTGGATGCTCTTCAACATCTGATCTTGCTGTTAAATATCCAAAGGTAAACCACAAAAAAGAATTGGATAATATATTTCTGGCTATTGGGTTAGGTGAGCTAAATTTCCCCGCGATTCGCGGTTCAGTTGATTTTCTTTTACGATATGGAATACCACCTATAAGCTCACCTAGTTCTGGAACTACTAACAATACGACAGGGGCCAATTTACCGATACCTAATCCTGCTAATACAGGTATGCAGCCAGTTAACACATCTTCAGTGCCAACTCCGACGAATACGAATGGTACCAATCCTCAAGCTGCAACATCTGGGGCTAATACAGTAAAACCTACTCAAAGAATTACTACAACGTCAACACATGACATAAAAACAGTGAGAAGGCTTTTGCGTGGGTTGAAATTGTATGGGAATAACAGAGCAAAATTATTAGACATCAAAAAAGAAATGCTCGAGTTAAAGCTAGATAGTAACCCTATCGCTTTTGTGTTCTTATTAAGATGTATGGTGGAACTATCGGCCAAGGCGTTTTGCGAAGATAAAACATCAGAACCTAATGCCCCTAGTTATAGGAAAAAAGATGGGAGTGAGAAACCATTAGGTGATTTACTTAGGGATATTGTAGATTTTTTAACGCAGAAAAAACAAGATAAACAAATGGTTAAGTTGCTGCATGGGCCGGTTACTGAGTTAAATCGGCCTGATGGTATCTTATCAATAACATCAATGAATCAGTTGGTACATAACCAGAGATTTATTATCAGAAGTACGGATATACCAGCTCTGTTTTCTAGTATATTCCCAATTATTGAGCAGATGAACAAGTAATTATGGCAAATTATAGAACTCCACTGAGGTATCCGGGTGGGAAGCAAAAGTTAGCTCCTTATATATTAGAATTGATTAAAGCTAATTCTTTAGATGGCTGTAATTATGTTGAACCATATGCTGGAGGGGCGGGAGTTGCTATGCAACTTCTTATTGATGGTAATATAGATAGGGTTTATCTTAACGATTCTTCTATCCATATTTACGCTTTTTGGCATTCTATTCTTAATAGGACTGACGATTTTTGTAGAGCTATATCAAAGTCGCTAATGACAATTGATGAGTGGAAGGAACATCGCGAAGTTGTTAGAAATCCTAATGATTACGATTTGTTTAGTTTAGGATTTTCAACGTTTTATCTGAATAGAACAAACCGTTCTGGTGTGTTGAATGGTGGTGTAATTGGTGGTTTATCACAGGCAGGAAATTGGAAGATAGATGCAAGATTTCCGCATAAGGCATTGATTGAACGCATCGAGTTGATTGCAACTAAGGGCCAATATATCCATATTTATAATGATGATGCCGAAGATTTTTTTTTCAAATGAGATACCAAACCTACCTAAAGATACTTTGATGTACTGTGATCCTCCTTACTTTGAAAAGGCCAGCGGTCTTTATTTGAACTTTTATAAACCGGAAGATCATGAGCGCATAGCAAATATCATACAAAATATCAATAATGTTAAGTGGGTTGTTTCATACGACGGTGTGAAAAATATTCTAGATTATTATTCTCAAAGAAGACACTTTTTATATGACCTCCAATATAATGTGTCTCGGGTATATAAGGGGAGTGAGGTTTTTATATTCTCTGATGATCTAAATATACCTCGTAATTCTTCTGTAAAGTTTATTGATCAAGCAATAAATAACAGTAGTTTACTGTTCAGATGAAATTAATGATTATGCTGGGGGGCAAAAATATTGCAATCCAGCACAATAATTTTAAAAAAAGTATGTTTTTTAATCATTGGTAAAGTGTTTTACCCCCTAGGCATATTTGTAAGAAAAGTAAAATGGTGGTTACTTTGGGGTGCAACCTGATTTTTGTTTTATTTTTTATTTAAATCATATGGTTATGTTTGTTCCCTGCTCCTGTGATCTTCCGCCAATCCCTGACCATTTTCCTATGCTGAACGATATGGCTATCTTTAATGCAATGAGCAAGCTCGGCCGTGCGCGTCATTCGGAGGTCAACATGCGAAGTCTGGAAGATCAACTGGCCGCTTATGCCGCCTATCACCGCGATGCGCGCAATATCGCCACGCATTTTATCGGCATCCCCCTGATCGTCGTCAGCCTGCTGGCGCTGCTCTCCCGGCCGGCATGGGGCGCGGGGTGGCTGCCGTTTTCGCCGGCCTGCGCGGCGGTTATCGTGTCGGCCCTTTATTACCTGCGGTTGAATCTGCGCCTTGGCATTCTGATGCTGGCGTTGCTGCTGCTGTACCTCGTGTTCGGCGCCTGGATAGCGTCGCTGTCGACGGCGGCGTGGCTGAGCGTCGGCATCGGCGGCTTCGTCATCGGCTGGCTGTTTCAGTTTGTCGGGCATTTCTGGGAGGGGCGAAAACCGGCGTTTATGGACGACGTGACGGGCCTGATCATCGGCCCGCTGTTCGTGCTGGCGGAAGCCTGCTTCCTGGCCGGCGGGCTACGCGAACTGCAGCGGAACATCGAGATGCGCGCGGGCAAGGTGCGCAGCGGGAAGAGATGAAATAAGGAATGAATACGCTTTCTCTGCGAGGCCCCTTCTTAAAAAAGAGGCCTGAAGATGACGGGTTATGCGTATTGGATCAATTTCCAGGTAACCCCTTTACCGCCATAAGGAGGCATGATATTGCCTTTAGCGATTGGCGCTGTGGTTGAGGGTTTGCCAACCACTTCCCAAACGCCGCTTTCCGGGCATTTTTGCCCTGTAGTTGCTGTAGTACCGATAGGTGATTTAGACATAAGATCTTTCCTTAATCAACGCAGCGCCACAATAGCGCTGTTCGGAAAGATATTTACACGTTCGCATATATATTCAACCCTGCTCGGTAAATACGGGTTATGTGTTTAAATTTTGATTTAATATTGTGTTTTAAGTTTTCATTTTTCCTGGTTTCATTGTTTTTGTTTCAACTTATATTGTTTTTGTATGTTTTGTTTTTTTGTATTCTAATAAAAAATTGCAATGAAAATGTTTAATTTATTATTTTATATCTAAGGTTTTAGATTTATTTTTTATTTATCGTGCGGACACTGAAAATCTGGGTTATGTGCTTATTCAGAAGAGCGTTGTTTACCAAGCCAGCGAAGCCCCCCGCACTTGCAGGCTCGGGGGGCTGAACATATTTACCCGATCGTCGGGTAATCGGTGTAGCCTTCCCGGCTGCCGCCGAAGAATTTCTCTTTGATTGGCGCATTCAGCGCCAGCCCGTGTTGCAGGCGGTGAGGCAGATCCGGGTTGGCGATGAACGGGCGGCCGAAGCCGATCAGATCCGCCCAGCCTTTGGCCAGCGCTTCTTCAGCGCGTTCACGCGTGTATTTGCCCGAGTAAATCAGCGTGCCGCGGAAAATCAGGCGCAGCGACTCTTTGAACGCCGCCGGCATCACCGGAGCGTCATCCCAGTCCGCTTCGGCGATGTGAATGTAAGCGGCGCCGATATCGTTCAGCACGCTGGCCGCCGCCAGATAGGTGGCTTCCGGGGTATCGTCCTGCGAGCCCATCAGGGTGGTCAGCGGCGCCAGACGCACGCCCAGTTTCTCTTTACCGATGGCGTCCGCCACCGCCTGCGCCACTTCCCGTAGGAAACGCAGGCGATTTTGCAGTGAACCGCCGTATTCGTCGTCGCGCTGATTTTCCCGCGAGTCGATAAACTGATTGATCAGATAGCCATTCGCGCCGTGCAGCTCTACGCCGTCGAAACCGGCGGCAATGGCGTTGCGGGCCGCCTGGGCGTAGTCGTTGACGATCGCCGGAATTTCTTCCCGCGTTAAGGCGCGCGGTGCGGAGTGCTGCACCATTTCACCCACGCCATGCTCTGGCCCGCGGCCTTCGACATCCACGAACACCTTGACCCCGTCGGCCTGGATGGCGGAGGAGGAGACCGGCGCGGCGTGGCCAGGCTGTAAAATGGTATGCGACACGCGGCCGACGTGCCAAAGCTGCGCGAAGATCTTGCCGCCGGCCTGATGTACGGCGTCGGTGACTTTTTTCCAACCGGCGATGTGTTCCGGGGTGTAAATGCCGGGCGTCCAGGCATAACCCTGGCCCTGCTGGCTGATCTGCGTGCCTTCGCTGACGATCAGCCCGGCGCTGGCGCGCTGGGCATAATATTCAGCCATCATGTCGGTGGCGACGTCGCCGGCGCCGGCCCGTGAACGGGTCATGGGCGGCATGACGATGCGATTGTTCAGCGATAAACCGTTTAAAGAATACGAGTCAAAAAGCATGACGCTTCCCTCATGTGAATTAGGCCGTAGGGCGATGATGTTTTGCTGAGGCCATTATATTTCGTCGTTTAATTCTAAAAACGCGCACAATAACAAAACACTTTTGCTCTGTGTTCAATAGTCGCGGCAGCCGCCGGTGAGCCGGTATGGCGGGCGGACCAGGTGGCGAGAATGAACCCGATGTGCGCACGGGCGACGGCGGCTATTGCCTGTCGGCGCGTGGCTGAGATAGAGTCGGCTGCTGTTTTCCCCACGATTTTTAACAAAATCGCAAAAGTCTTTTAGCCTTCCGCCTGCTTATCTTTGGTGTGATCAATGTCATACTTTTGGCATCTTAACTTTCCCGCGCTTCGGCAGCGGTTAACCGGAGTTGTTGAATGAAAATTAACTTTCCCTTATTAGCCCTGGCGGTGGGGGCGTTCGGCATCGGCACGACCGAGTTTTCCCCGATGGGGTTGCTGCCGACGATCGCCAAAGGGGTGGACGTCTCCATCCCGATGGCCGGCATGTTGATCAGCGCCTATGCCGTTGGCGTGATGGTCGGCGCACCGCTGATGACGTTGCTGCTTTCTCACCGGGCGCGCAGAAGCGCGCTGATCTTCCTGATGGCGATCTTTACCCTGGGTAACGTGCTGTCGGCGGTTGCGCCTGACTACACCACCCTGATGCTGTCGCGCATCATCACCAGCCTGAACCACGGCGCGTTCTTTGGCCTCGGTTCAGTGGTGGCCGCCAGCGTGGTGCCGAAGGAGAAACAGGCCAGCGCCGTGGCGACCATGTTTATGGGCCTGACCATCGCCAATATCGGCGGGGTGCCCGCCGCGACCTGGCTGGGTGAAACCATCGGCTGGCGCATGTCGTTCCTGGCGACGGCCGGGCTGGGCGTGATCGCCATGCTGGGGCTGTGGTTCTCGTTGCCGAAAGGCAGCGCCGGCGCGCGCCCTGATGTGAAACGCGAGCTGTCGGTGTTGGTGCGCCCGCAGGTGCTGTCCGCCTTGCTGACGACCGTGCTGGGCGCGGGCGCAATGTTCACGCTCTATACCTATATCTCGCCGGTGTTGCAGCACATCACCGATGCGACGCCGCTGTTCGTGACGGTCATGCTGGTGTTGATCGGCGTCGGTTTCTCCATCGGCAACTACCTGGGCGGTAAATTCGCCGACCGCTCCGAGAGCGCGACGCTGAAGGGTTTCTTGCTGCTGCTGGTGGTCATTATGCTGGTGATCCCGTTCCTGGCGCGCAGTGAAATCGGCGCCGCGGTCAGCATGGTGATTTGGGGGGCGGCGACCTTTGCCGTGGTGCCGCCGCTGCAGATGCGCGTGATGCGTGTCGCCAGCGAAGCGCCGGGCCTGTCGTCCTCGGTCAACATCGGCGCCTTTAACCTGGGCAATGCGCTGGGCGCCGCCGCCGGTGGCGCGGTAGTCTCCGCCGGGCTGGGATACAGCTTCGTGCCGGTGATGGGGGCTATTATTGCCGGATTGGCGCTGTTGCTGGTGCTGTTCACCCACCGTCAGGCCGAAAAAGTGGCCTACGCCAACGGGTAAACGATAACGTGCGGCGGGGTTCCCCGCCGCGCTCACTCAAAGCCGAGCAGGCTGAACGCATCGTCCTGCGGGGCGTAGCCGAGCAGGCGACGGGTCTCTTCCAGCGACAAACGCGTATAGCGGTTATTGGAAACCCCGTGCACCACCGCATATTGCACCCCTTCGACACGAATGCAGCGATCCAGCAGATCGGCGGCATCGCGATGGCTGAGAAAAGCGCTCATGTCGCGGGCGCTAAGCTGTTCGCCCCGGCTCAGAGTGGTGAAGTTGGCGATGCGCACCGACAGGGCGGAAAGCCCCTCCTGATGGGCGAAATAGGCGGCGATGCCTTCGCCGAACGCCTTGCTGGCGCCGTACAGATTTTTCGGCTTCGGCGCGTCATCCGGACGGATTTGATAATCGAGCGGGTAGCCTTCCACCGCCTGCGCGCTGCTGGCGAACACTACCCGGCAGCAGCCGGCGTCTTTCGCCGCGCGGAAGATATTGAAGGTGCCGAGAATGTTGTTGTCCATCAGCGAACCGCAAAAATCGGCGTCGGGAGCCGGATCGGCGGCCAGGTGCAACACGGTGTCGATATTGGCGCAGGCCTCACGGCAGGCGTCGAGATCGGCGATGTTGAAGCTGATGACCTCATCGCCGGGCCGGCGATCGCGCAACAGAGCGAGATCTCGTTCCGCCAGCCGCAATGCATAGCGATCGCCCACTGCCTGGCGAAACGCGGTGGCGACTCGGCCGCCGGCGCCGGTAATCAAAATCCGTCCTACATCAGTACGCAACACCATGGTGACTGTCATCCCTACTCTCGATTAAGCGTTGACCAGTAATAATCCCCCGTGTGATTTTTGTCTAGTTGTTTTAATTAGTTATTCTGATGTTTATTCGCCGTATTCAATTGCGCACGGTGATTTTTGCGCGGGTGAATATCGTGGAATGCTAACAATATTCGATGAGGTTTGGCGATGTATTTGCCTTAATGGCTGCGAATATTGCCAGAAAAGCCGATTGGCCGCTGGAAAATGCGTGTTTCGCTTTAGCTTGATAGTGAATTATTAGGTTAGTTAATCTTATGTTTTTTGGCGTGAAGCCAGGCGATACTCTCTCATCCCTCTCTATCGCTCGCGCGATATATCATCGGCGCAGTGATCCCGGTAGAGGGCGGCATGCATTATTTCGCGCATTGAGGCCGTTTTGCCTTTGCGATCACAGTTCGGCAATTTGCCGTCGCAAAGCCTTGCTCCGCTAAAATCTGCGGTGTTAACGTCATAACTCAACCGATTTAGGGTTGTTACTGCTGCGGCAGGCAAAACCTAAACCTCGCGTTTCTGTTCCCCGATGGGGCAGAGGCCGCGAGGTTTAGGTTTTTTTTTGCGCCGAATTTCGCTCCTGCGCCAGGCCAGCGCAAAGGCGGGATCGGCAGAACGCGAAGTCTAAGGATAACCGTATGAAATATGACACATTAGCCAGTGAGATTTTGGCCGGCGTCGGTGGCCGCGACAATGTGAAAAGCCTGGTGCATTGCGCCACCCGCCTGCGTTTCAAGCTGCGTGACGACCGCCGCGCCAACGCGGCAGCGCTGAAGAAAAACCCGGGCGTCATCATGGTGGTGGAGAGCGGCGGCCAGTTTCAGGTGGTGGTGGGCAACCACGTGGCCGAGGTGTTCGACGCGGTCAACCGGGTCGGCGGGTTGGCCGAAGGCGCGTCGAGCGGCAGCGATGCGGACGGTAAAAAAGACAATCTGCTCAGCCGCTTTATCGACGTGGTTTCCGGCATCTTCACCCCATTGCTCGGGGTGATGGCTGCCTCGGGGGTGTTGAAGGGATTGCTGGCGCTGAGCCTGGCCTGCGGCTGGCTGCTGGAAAGCAGCGGCGCCTTTAAAATGTTGTTCGCCGCCAGCGACGCATTGTTCTATTTCTTCCCGATCATGCTCGGCTACACCGCCGGGAAAAAATTCGGCGGCAACCCGTTCGTCACCATGGCGATCGGCGGCGCGTTGACGCATCCGCTGATGATGGCGGCGTTCGAGGCGGCGCAACAGCCGGGCGCGGTGCGCGAATATTTCTTCGGCATTCCGCTGACTTTTATCAACTACAGCTCGTCGGTGATCCCCATCATCTTTGCGGCCTGGGTATCCTGCCGTCTGGAGCCGCTGTTTAACCGGGTGATCCACAGCGCGCTGCGCAATTTCATCACGCCGCTGCTGTGTCTGGCGATCACCGTGCCCCTGACCTTCCTGCTGATCGGCCCGGCGGCGACCTGGCTCAGCCATCTGCTGGCCAACGGCTATCAGGCCATTTACGCCTTCAACCCGATCATCGCCGGCGCTTTCATGGGGGCGATGTGGCAGGTGTGCGTGATCTTCGGCCTGCATTGGGGGCTGGTGCCGTTGATGATCAACAACCTGAGCGTGCTGGGGCGCGACACCATGGTGCCGCTGCTGCTGCCGGCGGTGATGGGGCAGGTCGGTGCCACGCTGGGCGTGATGCTGCGCACCCGCGACGCCAAGCTGCGGGCGCTGTCCGGTTCGGCCATCGGCGCGGGGATTTTCGGCATCACCGAACCGGCGGTGTACGGCGTCACCCTGCCGAACAAGCGTCCGTTCATCTTCGGCTGCATCGGCGGCGCGCTGGGCGGGGCGGTGATCGGTTACTTCCATACCTCGGTCTACTCGTTCGGCCTGGTGAACGTGTTCACCTTCGCGCAAATCATTCCCAACGGCGGCATCGACGCCACGGTGTGGGGCGCGATCGGCGGCACTCTGCTGTCGTTTGTGTTCGCCGCGCTGGCCAGCTACCTGTTCGGCGTCGCGCCGGCGGAAGAGACGGCGCAGACTGAAGCCGCCGCGCCGCTTAACCGCAAGCAGGCCATTCTCAGCCCGATTGCCGGCGACATCGTGCCGCTGGAGCAGGTGAACGACGCGACCTTCGCCAGCGGCCTGCTGGGGAAAGGCGTGGCGATCGCGCCGCAGCAGGGGCGAGTGGTGGCGCCGGTGAGCGGCAGCGTGGCGTCGCTGTTCAAAACCAAACACGCCATCGGCATCGAATCGGACGACGGCGCGGAGATTCTCATCCACGTCGGCATCGATACCGTGAAGCTCGACGGGGCGCATTTCACCGCCCACGTGCGGGAAGGCGAGCGGATCGTGCCGGGCGATCTGCTGATCGAGTTCGACCAGGCGGCGATCCATGCCGCCGGCTATGACACCACCACGCCGATCATCATCAGCAACAGCGATGACTACGTGGACGTGTTGACCAGCGGCCTGTCTCCGGTGCAGGAACAGGCGCCGCTGCTGACTTTATTACGTTAATTGAGGAGCAAGCGATGAACGGCAAGTTTCCGCAACATTTTCTGTGGGGCGGCGCGGTAGCGGCGAACCAGGTAGAAGGCGCGTATCAGGCCGACGGCAAGGGGCTGTCGACCTCCGATCTGCAGCCGCAGGGCATCTTCGGCGCCATCACGCCGCGCACGGCGGGCGACAGCGGCATCAAGGACGTGGCGATCGATTTCTATCATCGTTACCCGGAGGATATCGCGCTGTTCGCCGAGATGGGTTTCAAGTGCCTGCGCACCTCGATCGCCTGGACGCGCATTTTCCCGCAGGGCGATGAAGAGACCCCGAACGAAGCCGGGCTGGCGTTTTACGATCGGCTGTTCGATGAGATGGCGAAATACGGCATTCAGCCGCTGATCACGCTGTCGCACTATGAGATGCCTTACGGTCTGGTGAAGCGCTACGGCGGCTGGGGCGATCGCCGCACCATCGATTTCTTCGAGCGCTATGCGCGCACCGTGTTCGAACGCTATAAGCACAAGGTTAAATACTGGCTGACCTTCAATGAGATCAACATGTCGCTGCACGCGCCCTTCACCGGGGTTGGCCTGCCGCAAGAGAGCGACAAGAGCGCCGTCTATCAGGCGATCCACCATCAGCTGGTGGCCAGCGCCAGAGCGGTGAAGGCCTGTCACGAGATCGTGCCGGAGGGGCAAATCGGCAACATGCTGCTGGGCGGCATTCTGTATCCGCTGAGCTGCAAGCCGGAAGATCTGCTGGAAACCCAGCGGCAAAACCGCGACTGGCTGTTCTTCGGCGATGTGCAGGCGCGCGGCTATTACCCGGCCTACATGCAGCGCTTCTTCCGTGAAAACGGCATTCAGGTGGCGATCACCGAGGAAGATCGGCAAACGCTGCGCGAAACCATCGACTTCATCTCGTTCAGCTACTACATGAGCGGCTGCGTTACCGCCGACCCGGAGCAGTATGAAACGGCGCGCGGCAACATTCTCGATATGGTGCCGAACCCGCACCTGGCCAGTTCGGAGTGGGGGTGGCAAATCGACCCGATCGGGCTGCGCTACCTGCTCAACGTGCTGTACGACCGCTATCAGAAGCCGTTGTTCATCGTCGAGAACGGGCTGGGCGCCAAAGACCGCGTCGAGGCCGACGGCAGCATCAACGACGACTACCGCATCAACTACCTCAATGACCACCTGGTGCAGGTGGCCGAGGCGATCGACGACGGCGTCGAGGTGATGGGCTACACCAGCTGGGGGCCGATCGATCTGGTCAGCGCCTCGAAGGCCGAAATGTCGAAGCGCTACGGCTTCATTCACGTCGACAGAGACGATGCCGGCAACGGTAGTCTCGAGCGCCGCCGCAAGAAGAGTTTCTACTGGTATCGCGATGTGATCCACAGCAACGGCGCCAGCCTGAAAGACCGACGCTAACCCTTCAGCCCGGCGGCAAGCGCCGGGCGTTAACTAACCTTATTCGCTGCTGTTCATGATGGGAAATTCTCTCCCAGGGAATGCTGTTGCCCGCAGTCAGCCGTTATGCGGAGAAATATAATAATGATGAAAAGCTTATTACCTCGTTCCATGACCCTGGCGGCGCTGGCGCTGCTCTGTAGCCAGGCGCAGGCGAAAACGCTGCAAACCGGCAAGGACGTTGAAGCTCCCACCGCCAAATGGGAAGGGGTGGCGCTCGGCTTTGAACCGCCGCAGCCTGGGCTGTTGGGGGATATGCTGGGGATCAGGCCGATCCTGGAGGATCACGGTTTCCACTATAATCTCGGCTACCTCAGCCAGCTGTCGTATAACGCCGGCGGCGGTTACAACCACGATAAACAGGCGTCGTACATCGACCAATTTTCGCTGACCTTCAGCCAGGATCTGCAGGCGCTGACCGGCATTCCGGATGCGGCGATCGAAGGCAATATCGTCAACCGCAACCATGACAACAACCTGACCCGCGATCGGCTGCAGGATCCGCGCGTCGGCCTGACCGATCTGTCGCAGGAGAGCTTTGGCGGGCAGTCGATCACCCGGCTGGGCTGGTTGACCTTCAGCCGTTCCTTCCTCGACAGCCGGCTGCAATGGCGTATCGGCATGATGAACAAGGTGCAGGATTTCGATCAGATCATCCCCTGCGATTTTCAGACGCTGACGCTGTGCGGCGGCAAGTCCGCCAACTCGTTGACCTGGTACAACTGGAACGTGCATTACTGGGGCACCACGCTGCAATACAAGCTGACCGACGGCCTGACGCTCAAGGGCGGCGTGATGGAGCAGAACCCGAGCGCCCCCAGCCGCAGCCACGCCTGGAGTTGGTCCACCAAGGGCAGCAAAGGCTTCCTGTTGCCGATGGAGCTGGAGCTGAAAACCCACGCCGTCAACCAGCTGCCGGGGGTGTATAACCTGGGCGTGCTGTTCACCAACGCGCGCCAGCGCGATCTTTATGAAGGGGTGTCCGGCGGGCCGGGCGCCAGCGATCCGCAGGGCTATCGCAGCCACGATCGCACCTGGTTCCTGTATACCGGTTTCAACCAGCAGGTGACGCGCCATGCGGATGACGTCAACCGTGGCCTGAGCGTGTTCTACAGCCTGGGGCTGGGGGATCAGCGCAGCAACTACCTGCACTGGTCCACTTCGACCGGTATCCGCTATCGCGGGCTGTTCGATGCGCGGCCGGACGACTGGCTGGGGCTGGGCGTTTCGGTGGTGAAACTGAGCGACCGCTATAAAGACAATCAGCGTTACCTCAACGAGATGAGCGGCATCAGCGATTATCACGATCCGAACTACCGGCCGGTGCCGGGCCACTCGGTGACGGCGGAGCTGTACTACCGCGTTAACGTCACGCCGTGGCTGCAGCTGCAGCCGGGCCTGCAATACTGGCATCATCCGGCGGGCGTCAGCGAGACGCAGGACGCCTGGGTGACGGCGTTGAAAACGGTGGTGACCTTCTGATCAGGCCGCGTCGTTCTCGCGGTAGCGCCGGCGGGCGTGCTCAAACCAGCTGGCCGGCACGTTGTGCGGCGGCTGCTGTAATCTGAGCAGCCCCTGTTCGACGATATGGCTGGCCTGATGCCACAGCGTCGGGTCGCCTTCGGTCAGCACTTCCAGCAGGCGCTGTTTCTCGATCAGATAGGTTTGGGCGAAGTGGCTGTCGTAGTCCAGCAGCGAGCGGGTGTTGTCGATCAGATCCGCCAGTTTGATGGTTTTGGCCTGCGGCGATGCGCCGGCGCTGTGGCGCCGATCGCGGTTTTTACGCTCGAAGCGGTTGCCGTCCTCGGCGTGGCTGACGTTGGTCAACATCCGCACCAGCTCCGCTACCTGCGGCCCAAAGTGGCTTTCGATATCGCCGAGGGTGGTGGGCGTGTCTTCCACCGTGTCATGCAGCCAGGCGGCCGCCAGCATCTCTTCGGTGTGCGGCACGCTGCGCACCAGCTCCATGACCGCCTGCGGGTGGACGATGTACGGATCGTTGGTGTATTTGCGGCGCTGATCGATGGCCGCATGCGCCTTGGTGGCGTAGCGGCGCGCGCGTTCTGCAAGCGTATTCGTCATTTCCTTTTCCTCCAGGCATCCTCTGCATGAAAAAAATGTAGCATACCTCACAAGAAATAGCTTGCGATTACATCGTGCGCTATCTATATTCACTCACATGAAAAGCACCGATACCGAACAACCCAACGCGAAGAACCTGCTGCTGCTCGATCAGCAGCTCTGTTTCGCGCTGTACTCCACCAACCTGGCGCTGCACAAAGTCTACCGCAAGCTGTTGAATCAGCTCGAGCTCACCTACCCGCAGTATCTGGTGATGATGGTGCTGTGGGAACGCGATCGGGTGACGGTATCGGATATCGGCGAGCGGCTGTTCCTCGATTCCGCCACGCTGACGCCGCTGCTGAAACGGCTGGAAACCGCCGGTTTGCTGGTGCGCTATCGCGCCACCACCGACGAGCGCCAGGTGATCATCGCGCTCACCGAAGCCGGCCGCGCGCTGCGTGAACGGGCGCAGTCGGTGCCCGAGGCGGTGATGTGCGCCACCGACTGCAGCCTGGACGAGATCGTCTCGCTCAAACAGCAGCTGGAAAAGCTGCGCGGCAGCCTGATCGATCAGATTTGACCCACCGACGCCGGACGCAAGAACGGCAGGGGTGGTCTACACTGGTTAATAAGCGTCAAAAATAAGTAGTGCACGATTTAATCGTAAAAGATATATCTGTGACCGGCTACCCCTCGCGGGGGCTGTTGTCATCTCGCCAACCAGCAAGAAGGAATGAACGATGTCTATTGAGAAAGTGGTTTACCGCGCTCACGCCACCGCAACCGGCGGCCGCGACGGCCGTGCGACCTCCTCCGACGGCGTGTTGGACGTGAAACTGGGCGTACCGAAAGAGATGGGCGGCGCCGGCGGCGAAGTCACCAACCCCGAGCAGCTGTTCGCCGCCGGTTACTCGGCCTGTTTCCTCGGCGCGTTGAAGTTTGTCGCGGCGAAAGAAAAGGTCAAAATCCCGGCCGAAGCGAAGATCGACGGCACCGTCGGCATCGGTGAAATCCCGAACGGCTTCGGCATCGAAGTGCAGCTGGATATTTCGCTGCCGGGCATCGAGCGCAGCGTGGCGGAAGATCTGGTGAAAAAGGCGCACGTGGTGTGCCCGTATTCCAACGCCACCCGCGGCAATATCGACGTCACGCTGAACGTTAAGTAAGTTTTTTGCCGACACCATGGAAAAAATGGAGGGTTTATCCCTCCATTTTCTTTGATATCCCGTCTGAAAAGTGCTCAAAAAAGCGGTAAATTTTGCCCGTTTTGTGAGAATTCTCTTGATTATTACTCGCAAAATAACGCTTATTGCCGGTTGGCTGAACCAGAAGCCGCAATCAGTGTCTGACTGAGTCAGAACCGCTACACCGTCCCCGGAGCCACCGCGTTACATGAACAAAGTTAAATCGCTATCACAGCAGAATTTATCGTTATTGTTAGCGATCTATATCGGCATCTTT
Organism: Serratia sp. SCBI; assembly: GCF_000747565.1. Lineage (NCBI taxonomy): Bacteria > Pseudomonadati > Pseudomonadota > Gammaproteobacteria > Enterobacterales > Yersiniaceae > Serratia > Serratia sp. SCBI. The sequence goes on from NZ_CP003424.1 coordinate 122,908, forward strand.
CTAAACCTGTCCGTTTTTTATCGCCGTTTTGATTCGCTGGCGCACGGCATTCAGGGAATTAAGCTTATTTCGGCGGTGACGGAAGTCATCGCTATCGTCCTGTTCACGTTCTTCATCATGCGGCTGGTGTCCCTCGGCGGCCGGCTGTTTTATCGCATCGTCGCCTCGCTGCTGGTGCTGATTTCGGTTGCCGCCAGCTACTACATGACGTTTTTCAACGTGGTGATCGGCTACGGCATCGTGGTGTCGGTGATGACCACCGATATCGATCTGTCGAAAGAGGTGGTCGGCCTGCATTTCGTGCTGTGGATGGTGGCGCTCAGCGCCTTGCCGCTGCTGCTGATCTGGAAAAACAGCCTGCGCTTCACCCTGATCGAACAGCTGAAAACCCCCGGTCACCGCATCAAACCGCTGCTGGTGTTGTTGGCGGTGGTGGCGTTGGTCTGGCTGCCGCTGCGCATGCTGGACGACGAGCAAAGCGTGCAGGAGAAGCTTTCCAACGTCGATCTGCCGAGCTACGGCGGCGTGGTGGCGCACTCGTACCTGCCGTCTAACTGGCTGTCGGCGCTGGGGCTGTTCGCCTATACCCGCTATGACGAAAGTCAGGATCAGAGCACGCTGTTCGATCCGGGCAAACACTTTACCTATGTGCCGCCGGCGGACATCGACGATACCTACGTGGTGTTCATCATCGGCGAGACCACGCGCTGGGATCACATGGGCATGCTGGGCTACGAGCGCGATACTACGCCGCGCCTGTCGAAAGAGAAGAATCTGGTGGCGTTCCGCGGCGAGTCTTGCGACACCGCCACCAAGCTGTCGCTGCGCTGCATGTTCGTGCGCGAAGGCGGTACCGAGGACAACCCGCAGCGCACGCTGAAAGAGCAAAACGTGTTCGCGGTGATGAAGGAACTGGGCTTCTCTTCCGAGCTGTTCGCCATGCAGAGTGAGGTGTGGTTCTACAACAACACCGAGGTGAACAACTATTCGTTCCGCGAGATGATCGCGTCCGAGAAGCGCAACGACGGCAAGGCGGTCGACGATATGCTGCTGGTGGATGAAATGAAGGAGTCGCTGGCGCGTTATCCGAAGGGCAAACACCTGGTGATCCTGCATACCAAAGGCTCGCACTACCTGTACTCGCAGCGTTATCCGCGCAGCTATGCGCGCTATCAGCCGGAGTGCATGGGGGTGGATGACTCCTGCACCAAGGCGCAGCTGATCAACGCCTTCGACAATACGGTGCTGTATACCGACAGCTTTATCAGTAATGTTATCGACCAGGTGCGGGACAAGAAGGCCATCGTGTTCTATGCCGCCGATCACGGCGAGTCGATCGGCGAGAATACGCACCTGCACGGCACGCCGCGCGAAATGGCGCCGCCGGAACAATTCCGCGTGCCGATGATGGTGTGGGCGTCGGACAAGTTCCTCGAGAACCCGCAGCACCTCAGCGCCTTTGAGCAACTGCAGGCGCAGCAGCGCATCGGCAGAACGCATCGCCACGTCGAGCTGTTCGACACCATCCTCGGTTGCCTCGGCTACACCTCGCCGAACGGCGGCATCGTGGATAAAAACAACTGGTGCCATCTCCCGCAGAATAAAACGGCGCCTGCCAGCCTGTAATCCCTCCCGCCGGGTGCCTTGCGCACCCGGTAATTTCCGCCAATACATTCTCTTCATCAATTATTCCGGTGTGTGCATACGGTATACTTGCGCACTTCCCCTTCTAACCGGAGATTTCCATGACCCTGCGCGTGGCGTTTATCGACGATCATGACATTGTGCGTTCGGGCTTTGTGCAGCTGCTGTCGCTGGAGGCCGATATTCAGGTAGTGGGCGAGTTCAGCAGCGCGGCGCAGGCGCGCGCTGGCCTGCCGGGGCTGGAGGCGGAAATCTGCATTTGCGACATTTCGATGCCCGACGGCAGCGGGTTGGATCTGCTGGCGGACATTCCCTCCGGCATCCGCGTGGTGATGCTGTCGATGCACGATAATCCGGCGCTGGTGGAAATGGCGCTGGAACGCGGCGCCAGCGGCTTTCTCTCCAAGCGCTGCAAGCCGGAAGATCTGATCACCGCCGTGCGCACCGTCGCCGGCGGCGGCGTCTATCTGATGCCGGAAATCGCCCAGCAGCTGGCGCGGGTGAAGGTGGATCCGTTGACCCGCCGCGAGCGCGAGATCGCGCTATTGCTGGCGCAGGGCCAGGAGGTGCGCGAGATCGCCGCCGCGCTGGGGCTGTCGCCGAAGACGGTGCATGTGCATCGCGCCAACCTGTTCGCCAAGCTGGGCATCACCAATAACGTCGAGCTGGCCAGACGGATGCTGAACCTGTGACGCAGCGTCTGATCACCCAGCTGGCGCTGTTCTTCATCTATGCCGCCAGCGCATTTTGCCTGTGGGGCATCGGCACCGCGCTGATCGACCCGCCCTGGCAGGCGCTGTTGCTGTTCCCGTTCGGCCTGCGCATGGGCATTTTGCTGCAGAGCCCGTACCGTTTCTGGCCGGGGATCCTGCTGGCCGACCTGCTGCTGATGGCGCTGCTGGCGGACCAGTACGGCTACGGCCCGGCGCTGTGGGCGTCGGTGGCGGTACTGGTGCTGACGGTGCTGCTCAGCCTGCTGGCCTCGCCGTGGCTGTTGCGCCATCAGCAGAGCGACAGCGAATGGCGGTGGCCGCTGTTGCAGGGCGCGGTGGTGGCCGCCGCCGCTTTGCTGCAGGCACTTGTGTGGCAGCTGGTGAGCGGCGAAGGCGCCCGCGCGCTGCTGCTCGGCCTGACCGGCGGTTTCACCATCGCGCCGACCTGCCTGCTGTTGTGGCACTATCTGGCGCGCCAAATCTGGGTGCCGCTGGAGCCGGGGCTGATCCACAAGCCGGTGGAGCTGCGCCTGGGCCACCTGGCCAGCTATCTGCTGCTGTTTGCATTCAGCATCTGGCTGCAGCAGCAGGTTAACGCCGCCGAGCTGCGCCGCTTTGCGCCTTTCTGCCTGGCGATCCCGATCGTGTTCATGTCTTACCGTTATGGCTGGCAGGGCGCGCTGTTGGCGACGCTGCTCAACGGCGTGGCGTTGATGGTCAACGAGCCGCCGCAGCCCGAGTCGCACCGCGACTTGCTGTTGTCACTGCTGGCCCAAAGCCTGACCGGGCTGCTGCTGGGCGCCGGTATTCAGCGCCAGCGCGAACTGAATCAGCAGCTGCGGCTGCGGCTGGCGGAGAACCGGCAGCTGGCGCGGGCGCTGGTGACGGCGGAGGAACAAACCCGGCGCGAGGTGGCGCGCGAGCTGCACGATGAAGTGGGGCAGACCATCACCGTGATCCGCACACAGGCCAGCATCGTTAAACGCCTGGCGCCGGAGCCGGCGGTGATCGGCTGCGCCGACACCATCGATGCGTTAGCGCTGCGGGTCTACGATGGGGTGCACGATGTGCTGACCCAGCTGTGGCCGGCGGCGCTGAACAACCTGCCGCTGTCGGCGGCGGTGGCGGCGATGCTGCGGGAGTCGCTGCCGCAGGACGCCTCGCTGGTGAGCAGCATGCAGTGGCAGGTGCCGGACGAACTGCTGGATGAAACGCTGAAAATCACGCTGTACCGGGTGTGTCAGGAAGGGGTGACCAATGTGTGCCGCCACGCCGGCGCCAGCCGCCTGGAATTGGACGCGCGTCTGCAGCCGCGCAAAGGCGCCGCGCCGCAGATTGCCTTGACCATCCGCGATAACGGCGTGGGCTTCGATGCGGACCACCATCAGCCGGGGTACGGCCTGCGTGGCATGCAGGAGCGCATCAGCGCTCTCGGCGGCAGCCTGCGGCTCACCTCTGAGCGGGGCGCCTGTTTGAGTGTGATCTTGCCCACAGTTTCACCGGCGCAAGCGCAAAACTAGGAAAAACTCCTAACCGAGTCGGGAATCCGGCGTAAGCCTCCCGCGCGCGCGGGGAGCATCATAGCGGCACTTTATTCAATCCTCTGAGGTTCCACATGTGGTCTTTCCTTAAAAGCCGCCCGGATGCGCCGCAGGTCACCGATCAACGGCAGATCGACGCCAGCTACAAATACTGGCGCATCCAGCTGATGTGCACAATGTACATCGGCTACGCCGCGTTTTACTTCACGCGCAAAAGCTTCAACTTCATCATGCCGGCGATGCTGAGCGATCTGGGCCTGACGATGTCCGACGTCGGCATCCTCGGCACGCTGTTCTACATCACCTACGGCTGCTCGAAATTCATTTCCGGCATGATCAGCGATCGCTCCAACCCGCGTTACTTTATGGGGCTGGGCCTGATCATGACCGGGGTGCTGAATATCTTCTTCGGCCTCAGTTCGTCGTTGCTGATGCTCGGCACGCTGTGGATCCTCAATGCCTTCTTCCAGGGTTGGGGCTGGCCGCCGTGCTCCAAAATCCTCACCAGCTGGTATTCGCGCTCCGAGCGCGGCAGCTGGTGGGCGATGTGGAACACTTCGCACAACGTCGGCGGCGCGCTGATCCCGCTGCTGGTGGGCTTTATCTCGCTGCACTTCAGCTGGCGTTACGGCATGATCATTCCCGGCATCATCGGCGTGGTGCTCGGCCTGCTGATGTGCTGGCGCCTGCGCGACAAGCCCTCCACCCTGGGGCTGCCGAGCGTCGGCAAATGGCGCAACGACGCCATGGAGCTGGTGCAGGAATCGGAAGGCCAGGGGCTGAGCAACCGCGAGATCATCAAGCGCTACGTGTTGACCAACAAGTACATCTGGCTGCTGGCGGTCTCTTACGTGCTGGTGTACATCGTGCGCACCGCGATCAACGACTGGGGCAACCTCTACCTGACGCAGGAAAAGGGCTATTCGCTGATGACCGCCAACTCGGCCATTTCGCTGTTTGAAGTGGGCGGCTTTATCGGTTCGCTGGTGGCCGGTTGGGGTTCCGACAAGCTGTTCCGTGGCAACCGCGGCCCGATGAACCTGATCTTCGCCATCGGCATCTTCCTGTCGGTGGCGGCGCTGTGGCTGATGCCGGGCGTCACCTACCTGCTGCAGGCCTGCTGCTTCTTCGCCATCGGCTTCTTCATCTTCGGCCCGCAGATGCTGATCGGCATGGCGGCGGCGGAGTGCTCGCATAAAGATGCGGCGGGCGCGGCGACCGGTTTCGTCGGCCTGTTCGCCTACCTGGGCGCGGCGCTGTCCGGTTACCCGATCGCGCGGGTGATGGAAATCTGGCACTGGAACGGTTTCTTTGTGGTGATTTCCATCGCCGCCTGCCTGTCGGCGCTGTTCCTGCTGCCGTTCCTGCGTGCGCAGACGCCGGTGCTGAAAACCGCCAAAGCCTGAGTAAAATGCGCTGCGCAACCCCCGGCGCAGCGCATTATGGCGCTTTTATCACCACTTGAAATGCAGGGGAAAAAAAGTGATTGACGCCTATAACCGCCAGCAGTAAGATGCGCCCCGCATCGGCGAGTAGCGCAGCTTGGTAGCGCAACTGGTTTGGGACCAGTGGGTCGGAGGTTCGAATCCTCTCTCGCCGACCACCATTCGAAAAACCTGCTTTTAAAGCAGGTTTTTTTTTCGCCTGCGGTTTATGAGGATGAGCACCTCCTGCGATACGACCGGCTTCGCTTTATGGCACGTGTCAATCCGCCATCCTCGTGAAATATATTTATCCTTTACGCTTAATTAATTCAAACTCCTTATTCCAGTTAGGTTCTTTTTCTCATATTTAAATAAATTCACGCTTGCTGAATAAAACCCAGTTGATAGCGCTCTTGTTTTCACGCCTTTTTTATTTATAGTCTGAATGTACGCGGCGGGAATGATTTTTTCCGTTACGTGGAAAAACGCTGTTTTTATTTGTTGACTTTAATCTTCGTGGATTATTGCGGAATTTTTTCGCTTCGGCAATGCGTAGCGACGATTAACTCTTTTATGTTTATCCTCTCGGAATAAAGGAATCAGTTATGCGCAAATTTAATAAACCGCTGTTGGCGCTGTTGATCGGCAGCACGCTGTGTTCCGCGGCGCAGGCCGCCGCGCCGGGCAAGCCGACCATCGCCTGGGGCAACACCAAGTTCGCCATCGTTGAAGTTGACCAGGCGGCTACTGCTTATAATAATTTGGTGAGGGTAAAAAATGCCGCCGATGTTTCCGTCTCCTGGAATTTATGGAATGGCGACGCGGGCACGACGGCCAAGATTTTATTAAATGGCAAAGAGGCGTGGAGCGGCCCTTCAACCGGATCTTCCGGTACGGCGAATTTTAAAGTCAATAAAGGCGGCCGTTATCAAATGCAGGTGGCATTGTGCAATGCCGACGGTTGCACCGCCAGCGACGCCACTGAAATTGTGGTGGCCGACACCGACGGCAGCCATTTGGCGCCGTTGAAAGAGCCGCTGCTGGAAAAGAACAAACCGTATAAACAGAATTCCGGCAAAGTCGTCGGTTCTTATTTCGTCGAGTGGGGCGTTTACGGGCGCAATTTCACCGTCGATAAGATCCCGGCGCAGAACCTGACTCACCTGCTGTACGGCTTTATCCCGATCTGCGGCGGCAACGGCATCAACGACAGCCTGAAAGAGATTGAAGGCAGCTTCCAGGCGCTGCAGCGCTCCTGCCAGGGCCGCGAGGATTTCAAAGTCTCCATCCACGATCCGTTCGCCGCGCTGCAAAAAGCGCAGAAGGGCGTCACCGCCTGGGATGACTCCTACAAGGGCAACTTTGGCCAGCTGATGGCGCTGAAGCAGGCGCGTCCCGATCTGAAAATCCTGCCGTCGATCGGCGGCTGGACGCTGTCCGACCCGTTCTTCTTCATGGGCGACAAGGTGAAGCGCGATCGCTTCGTCGGCTCGGTGAAAGAGTTCCTGCAGACCTGGAAGTTCTTCGACGGCGTGGATATCGACTGGGAGTTCCCGGGCGGCAAAGGCGCCAACCCGAATCTGGGCAGCCCTCAGGACGGGGAAACTTATGTGCTGCTGATGAAAGAACTGCGGGCGATGCTGGATCAGCTGTCGGCGGAAACCGGCCGCAAGTATGAGCTGACCTCCGCCATCAGCGCCGGCAAGGACAAGATCGACAAGGTGGCATACAACGTCGCGCAGAACTCGATGGATCACATCTTCCTGATGAGCTACGACTTCTACGGCGCCTTCGATCTGAAAAACCTGGGGCATCAGACCGCGCTGAATGCGCCGGCCTGGAAACCGGACACCGCCTACACCACGGTGAACGGCGTGAATGCGCTGCTGGCGCAGGGCGTCAAGCCGGGCAAGATCGTCGTCGGCACCGCCATGTATGGCCGCGGTTGGACCGGGGTGAACGGCTACCAGAACAACATTCCGTTCACCGGCACCGCCACCGGGCCGGTCAAAGGCACCTGGGAGAACGGCATCGTGGACTACCGCCAGATCGCCAGCCAGTTCATGAGCGGTGAGTGGCAGTACACCTACGACGCCACGGCGGAAGCGCCTTACGTGTTCAAACCTTCCACCGGCGATCTGATCACCTTTGACGATGCCCGCTCGGTGCAGGCCAAAGGCAAGTACGTGTTGGATAAGCAGCTGGGCGGCCTGTTCTCCTGGGAGATCGACGCGGACAACGGCGATATTCTCAACAGCATGAACGCCAGCCTGGGCAATAGCGCCGGCGTTCAATAATCGGTTGCAGTGCGTTGCCGGGGGATATCCTTTCGCCCCCGGCTTTTTCGCCGCCGAAAGTTTTTTTACGCCGCACAGATTGTGGGCCTGCCCGGCGAAAAATGCGCTCATCGGACTCACCCTTTTGGGTAATCCTTCAGCATTTCCTTCTGTCTTTAACGGCGATCACAAAAATAACCGTTCAGATATTCATCGTTCAGCAACAAAGTTTTGGGGTTTTTTAGCGGAGTTTAAAACCAGTAAATTTATCAGGGTCAGACCAATGCGCTAAAAATGACCGCTTAGCATAAATTTTCATGCTGGAACTGTTAACAAAAGGTTTTTTTTATTGTTTGTTTGCTGTTTCTCACAGTCTGCGTAAATCCCCACTGGTTATATTGACGACACCCCAAACAGTTGGCAACTTGATAGCCTCAGGGGTAAGAGCGAGAGTTGTTTGAGTGAATTCCACGCGCTCAGACGTCCCCGTCGCGATGCGTTCCATCCGGCATCCTCTCATCGTACGCCTTCTGCCTTCGGGCGCTGACCGCACAGGCCACGCAATAAAAAATACAGGTCTGGCGGCAATTACACACATCACATCACACAATGGAGCACTAACGATGACACGTTCCTTGGGTAAATCGGGGGTTCTGAAATTCGGCATTGGGCTGATCGCGCTGACCGTGGCGGCCAGCGTACAGGCCAAGACGTTGGTTTACTGTTCTGAAGGTTCCCCGGAAGGGTTCAACCCGCAGCTGTTCACCTCCGGCACCACCTACGACGCCAGTTCGGTACCGATCTACAACCGCCTGGTCGAATTCAAAGTCGGCACCACCGAACTGCAGCCGGGCCTGGCTGAGAAGTGGGACGTCAGCGAAGACGGCAAAACCTATACCTTCCACCTGCGCAAAGGCGTGAAGTGGCAGAGCAGCAAAGATTTCAAACCGACGCGCGACTTCAACGCCGACGACGTGGTGTTCTCCTTCGAACGCCAGTTGGATGCCAATAACGCCTACCACAAAGTGTCCGGCGGCAGTTACGAATACTTTGAAGGCATGGACATGCCGAAGCTGATCGCCAAGATCGAAAAAGTAGACGACAACACCGTGCGTTTCGTGCTGAACCGCCCGGAGGCGCCGTTCCTGGCTGACCTGGGCATGGACTTCGCGTCCATCCTGTCCGCCGAATACGCTGACGTCATGATGAAAGCCGGTACGCCGGAAAAAGTCGACCTGAACCCGATCGGCACCGGTCCGTTCCAGCTGCTGCAATACCAGAAAGACTCCAAAATCCTGTACAAGGCGTTCGACGGTTTCTGGGGCACCAAGCCGAAGATCGATCGTCTGGTGTTCTCCATCACGCCTGACGCTTCCGTGCGTTACGCCAAGCTGCAGAAAAACGAATGCCAGGTGATGCCGTTCCCGAACCCGGCCGATATCGCCCGCATGAAGCAGGACAAATCCATCAACCTGATGGAGCAGCCGGGGCTGAACGTGGGTTACCTGTCGTTCAACACCGAGAAAAAACCGCTGGATAACGTGAAGGTGCGTCAGGCGTTGACCATGGCGGTCAACAAGCAGGCGATCATCGACGCGGTTTATCAGGGCGCGGGCCAGGCGGCCAAGAACCTGATCCCGCCGACCATGTGGGGCTATAACGACGCGGTGCAGGATTACGCTTACGATCCGGCCAAGGCGAAAGAACTGCTGAAAGAAGCGGGCATGGCCGATGGTTTCAGCATCGACCTGTGGGCGATGCCGGTACAGCGTCCTTACAACCCGAACGCGCGCCGCATGGCGGAAATGATCCAGGCCGACTGGGCCAAGATCGGCGTGAAAGCCAAAATCGTGACCTATGAGTGGGGTGAATACCTCAAGCGCGCCAAAGCGGGCGAGCACCAGACGGTGATGATGGGCTGGACCGGCGACAACGGGGATCCGGACAACTTCTTCGCCACGCTGTTCAGCTGCGCGGCGGCGAAAGACGGCTCCAACTACTCCCGCTGGTGCTACAAGCCGTTTGAAGATCTGATTCAACCGGCGCGCGCCGAGTCCAACCACGACAAACGCATCGAACTGTACAAGCAGGCGCAGGTGGTGATGCACGATCAGGCTCCGGCGCTGATCGTCGCGCACTCCACCGTGTATGAGCCTGTGCGTAAGGAAGTGAAGGGCTACGTCGTGGATCCGCTCGGCAAGCATCACTTCGAGAATGTCTCTGTAGACTGATTCCGACCTAAACCGGAGATGCACGAATGGATTTGCAGGGGCGCAACAGGTTTGCGCCTCTGCTGACCAGTCTCCGGCGTATGGCCGTTGGATCGTTCAAAGGCATGTGAGCGTTAATAAGCCTGGCGGACGATGAGCTGCCGGGCATTGATACAGAGAGTTCGGGATATGTTGCAGTTCATACTCCGACGTTTGGGGTTAGTTATCCCAACGTTTATCGGCATTACATTGCTGACTTTTGCATTCGTCCATATGATCCCCGGCGACCCGGTGACCATCATGGCCGGGGAACGCGGTATCTCCGCCGAGCGCCACGCGCAGCTGATGGCGGAAATGGGGCTGGACAAGCCGCTCTATCAACAATACTTCTCCTATGTGTCCAACGTGCTGCACGGCGATCTGGGCACCTCACTCAAAAGCCGCATCTCCGTCTGGAGCGAGTTCGTTCCGCGCTTTCAGGCCACGCTGGAGCTGGGCCTGTGCGCGATGATCTTCGCGGTGCTGGTGGGCATCCCGGTCGGGGTGCTGGCGGCGGTCAAACGCGGCTCGGTCTTCGACCATACCGCGGTGGGCATCTCGCTGACCGGCTATTCGATGCCGATTTTCTGGTGGGGCATGATGCTGATCATGCTGGTGTCGGTGCAGCTTAACCTGACGCCGGTGTCGGGGCGCATCAGCGACACGGTATTCCTCGACGACAGCCACCCGCTGACCGGCTTCATGCTGATAGACACCCTGATCTGGGGCGAACCGGGCGACTTTATCGATGCGGTGATGCACATGATCCTGCCGGCCATCGTGCTGGGCACCATCCCGCTGGCGGTGATCGTGCGCATGACCCGCTCCTCGATGCTGGAGGTGTTGGGCGAAGACTATATCCGCACCGCGCGCGCCAAGGGCGTGAGCCGCATGCGGGTGATCGTCGTTCACGCGCTGCGCAACGCGCTGCTGCCGGTGGTGACGGTGATCGGGCTGCAGGTCGGCACCATGCTGGCCGGCGCCATTCTGACCGAAACCATCTTCTCCTGGCCGGGTCTGGGCCGCTGGCTGATCGATGCGCTGCAGCGCCGTGATTACCCGGTAGTGCAGGGCGGGGTGTTGCTGGTCGCCTGTATGATCATTCTGGTTAACCTGCTGGTAGACGTGCTCTACGGCGTGGTCAACCCGCGTATTCGCCACAAGAAATAAGGGGCGCTCTCATGTCTCAAATCACTGAGTCTGCAGTTAAAGGTGCGCCGAAGCCGATGACCCCGTTTCAGGAGTTCTGGCACTATTTCAAGCGCAATAAAGGGGCCGTGGTCGGCCTGGTGTATATCGTTTTGATGCTGGTGATCGCGCTCGGCGCCGGGGTGCTGGCGCCGCATGCGCCGGCGGACCAGTTCCGCGACGCGCTGCTCAAGCCGCCGGTGTGGCAGGAGGGCGGCAGTTGGCAATACATCCTGGGCACCGACGACGTGGGCCGCGATGTGCTGTCGCGCCTGATGTACGGCGCGCGCCTGTCGCTGCTGGTCGGTTGTCTGGTGGTGGTGCTGTCGCTGGTCATGGGCGTGGTGTTCGGCCTGCTGGCCGGCTACTTCGGCGGCGCGGTGGACGCGGTGATCATGCGCGTCGTCGACATCATGCTGGCCCTGCCGAGCCTGCTGCTGGCGCTGGTGCTGGTGGCGGTATTCGGACCGTCGATCGTCAACGCCTCGCTGGCGCTCACCTTCGTCGCCTTGCCGCACTATGTGCGTCTGACGCGCGCGGCGGTGCTGGCGGAGGTGAACCGCGATTACGTCACCGCTTCGCGGGTGGCGGGCGCCGGCGCGCTGCGTCAGATGTTCGTCAATATTCTGCCTAACTGCCTGGCGCCCTTGATCGTTCAGGCTTCTCTCGGTTTCTCGAACGCCATTCTCGACATGGCCGCTCTCGGCTTTCTGGGCATGGGCGCGCAACCGCCGACGCCGGAGTGGGGCACCATGCTCTCCGACGTGTTGCAGTTCGCGCAAAGCGCCTGGTGGGTAGTGACCTTCCCCGGCCTGGCGATCCTGCTGACGGTGCTGGCATTCAACCTGATGGGGGACGGTTTGCGTGACGCTCTCGACCCCAAACTCAAGCAGTAACAGAGGACGAGAGAGATGGCGTTATTGAATGTAGACAAGCTTTCGGTGCACTTCGGTGACGAAGGCACCCCGTTCCGCGCGGTAGACCGCATCAGTTACAGCGTGGATCAAGGTCAGGTGGTCGGCATCGTCGGTGAATCCGGCTCCGGCAAATCCGTCAGTTCGCTGGCGATCATGGGCCTGATCGATTTTCCCGGCAAAGTGATGGCCGACAAGCTGGAGTTCAACGGCCAGGACTTGCGCAAGATCTCCGAAAAAGAGCGCCGCCAGCTGGTGGGCTCCGAAGTGGCGATGATCTTCCAGGATCCGATGACCAGCCTGAACCCGTGCTACACCGTCGGTTATCAGATTATGGAGGCGCTGAAGGTGCATCAGGGCGGCAACCGCCGCACCCGCCGCCAGCGCGCTATCGACCTGCTGACGCAGGTGGGGATTCCCGATCCGGCCTCGCGGCTGGACGTGTACCCGCATCAGCTTTCCGGCGGCATGAGTCAGCGCGTGATGATCGCCATGGCTATCGCCTGTCGGCCGAAGCTGCTGATCGCCGATGAGCCGACGACCGCGCTCGACGTGACCATCCAGGCGCAGATCATCGAACTGCTGCTGGATCTGCAGCAGCGCGAGAACATGGCGCTGTTGCTGATCACCCACGATTTGGCGCTGGTGGCGGAAGCGGCACATCACATCATCGTGATGTACGCCGGCCAGGTGGTGGAATCCGGCAAAGCGGCGGAGATTTTCCGCGCGCCGCGCCACCCGTACACCCAGGCGCTGCTGCGCGCGCTGCCGGAGTTCGCCGCCGACAAGGCGCGGCTGGCTTCGCTGCCGGGCGTGGTGCCGGGCAAATACGATCGCCCGACCGGCTGCCTGCTCAATCCGCGTTGTCCGTACGCCAACGAGCGCTGCCGTAACGAGGAGCCGGAACTGCGCAGCATTCCCGGCCGTCAGGTTAAATGTCACACACCGCTGGATGATGCGGGGAGGCCGACCGTATGAGCCAGAATCAACCTTTACTGCAGGCGATCGACCTGAAAAAGCATTACCCGGTGAAAAAGGGCCTGTTCGCGCCGGAGCGGCTGGTCAAGGCGCTGGACGGCGTGTCGTTCACTCTGGAGCGCGGTAAAACGCTGGCGGTAGTCGGTGAGTCGGGCTGCGGCAAATCCACGCTCGGCCGCCTGCTGACGATGATCGAAGTGCCGACCGGCGGCGAGCTGTACTACCAGGGACAGGATCTGCTGAAGCCGGACGTTTCCGCCGAGAAATTGCGGCGCCAGAAGATCCAAATCGTGTTCCAGAATCCTTACGGATCGCTCAACCCGCGCAAGAAGGTCGGGCAGATCCTCGAGGAGCCGCTGTTGATCAACACCTCGCTCAGCGCCGCCGAACGGCGGGAAAAAGCGCTGGAGATGATGGCGAAGGTCGGCCTGAAGACCGAGCATTACGATCGCTATCCGCACATGTTCTCCGGCGGCCAGCGTCAGCGTATCGCCATCGCCCGCGGGCTGATGCTGAATCCGGACGTGGTGATCGCCGATGAGCCGGTGTCGGCGTTGGACGTGTCGGTGCGCGCGCAGGTGCTGAACCTGATGATGGATCTGCAGCAGGAGCTGGGGCTGTCCTACGTGTTCATCTCGCACGATCTGTCGGTGGTGGAACACATCGCCGATGAAGTGATGGTGATGTACCTGGGCCGCTGCGTGGAAAAGGGCAGCAAAGAGGCGATCTTCAACAACCCGCGCCATCCGTACACCCAGGCGCTGCTCTCGGCGACGCCGCGGTTGAACCCGGATATGCGCCGCGAGCGCATCAAGCTGACCGGCGAACTGCCCAGCCCGATGAACCCGCCGCCGGGCTGCGCATTCAATGCCCGCTGCCGCCGCGCCTTCGGTACCTGCGTACAGCTGCAGCCGCAGCTGAAGCAGTACGGTGAGCAGATGGTGGCCTGTTTTGCGGTCGATCAGGACGAACATCCGGGGGCGTAAAGCGTCGGATTTCACCGCATAAACCCACGCCGGCTTAACGCCGGCGTTTTTTATTATTTAATCAATCAGTTAATCGAATCGCTTTTCGGGGCGTTATTGAATGCTTAACGAAAATCTGACGAATGCTTATTTTTATAGGAATTTTCGCAATGAATTAATAAGCGAATAAAAAATTTAACGGGAGGTGAGTAATAATATTTTTGCCAGACGGTTAACTTCGCCTTTTGTCGGACTTGCTCAATAAAAAAAGCACGCCGTCGGCGTGCTTTGGGTCGATAAGGCCGCGCTTATTGCGGATAAGGCACCCAATCGCCGCCGTTCAGGCGAATGTAAGGTTTCCCCTGATATTGCATCACGATGGCGTTGTCGTTTTCGGAGATGACCGGCGTCTGCGGCAGCCCTTGCGTCAGCGCCTGCCAGTCGACGCTGGACTCGCTGAAGACTTTGCCGTCCACCAGACGTGATACCAGCCCCGACAGCGCCAGATAGCTGCTCGGCGTTTTGATCTGCAGCGGGCTGCCCTGATGCGGCGCCTTCATGCCGATCAGTTTGATGCCGACCGGCGTATGGGTGATGTTCGGGCTGGGGATATCGCGCAGGCCGGACATTTGCATCTTGTCACCCACCAACGCCGCGCCGTGCTCCGGCACGATCACCACCACCACTTTGCGGCCGGATTTTTCCAGCTGATCGAGGAAAGTGTTCAGCTGATCGAACAGCTTCTGCGCGCGCGGCTGATAGTCGGCGCTCTTGTTAGAGCCGACGAAGCGGTTGCCGTCGTGCAGCGGAATGACGTTGAAGAAGGTGGCGGTGCGGGCGTCTCCGGCTTTTTGCTGCTGATCCAACCAGCGGGTCAGCAATTCCAGATCGTTATAAATCGGCTCACCGTCGAACGACGTCAGTTCGTTGCCGACGCCGGCCTGCGACATCAGCGGCGCCTGCATATCACCCTGTTCACGCAGCTCTTTCAGGAAGTTGCCGAACACCCCGGAGTGATCGAGCATCAGCTGTTCCTTGAAGCCGAGCTTCGCCAGGTTGTCGAACAGGTAACACTGCTGGTTCACCGGCTGGTACAGATCGTGATGCGAAAGCTGGCCGCAGCTGGCGCGCAGCAACCGTATGGCCGCCGGGCCGCTGTAGGCGGTGGCCGAGTTGAAGCTGTCGAACATGATATCCATCTTCGACCACAGCGGATGATTCTGCAGGTTGACCGCCTCCATATCGGCCCAGGCCAGCGAGCAGATGTTGATCACCAACAGATCGAACGGTTGGGCGTCGGCGGGCAAAGTGGCCGGGAACGCGGTGGCGCGGCCTTTTTCCCGCTCGTAGAACTGGTTCAGATAGGCCGTCAGGTTGGCGCTGGTCGGCGGCAGGCTGTCTGCCGGCGCATTATCTCCTGCCGTCGGCGCGGCCGTGGCCGGCGTGCCGGCGCCGCCGGCGGCAGCCGTGGAACTGGCGGGCAGCAGTGAGACCGCCGGCCCGGCGATGTTGACGATATTGAGCCACACCAGCGCGGCCACGGTGAACACCGTAACGCGCACCCACTGGGCGACGAACAGGTAAGCGATAAGCAACACGAAGGCGGCGCCGACCATCTGCCAGTTGATAAAGCGGCTGACCAGCTCCAGCAGGTACTGGGCGCTGAAGCCGGCCAGCTGAGAGCCCTGGCTGAGAATGCTGTTGATGCCCGGCAGCCAGGTATCGTGGTAGAACAACGCGATGCCGATCGGGATGGCGAGGTAATGGCGCCAGCGGTGCAGCCGCGGCGAGGGGATCGGCATCAGCAGATAGGCCATGAACACCAGGTTCGGCAGCGCGTGGAAATTCAGGTAGCCGAACCACAGCAGGGCGAATTTCGCCAGAAAGTAGAGGTTCCAGCCACCCAGCCCGCGCCAGTAGCGCCACAGAGCGTTATCGGATTGCGTATTTGAGTTTGGATTCATGGCTGCTTCTTATGACGTTTAATCTGGGAGGATGAGCCTGTGCGCACCCATAAACCGGCGGATTTCAAATAGCGCGGCGATAACAACAGGTTTTGCCAGTATTGACGCAAATGCGGAAAACGCCGGTGAAAGGCGTAGCCCAGCGGAATGAAGACCAGCGCGCACAGCAAGATCAGTTGCAGGATGTCGTTAAGGTTCAGCATGCTTTTCCTCCTGCGGGCCAAGCGGCAGCGTGAAAGCGATCGGCTGGCGGCGTTCTGCGGGCTCTGCGGCCGTCACCACGGGGGGCGGCGGCGCGACGCCCGCGGCGCCGGTGGCGGTAAGCTGCCAGCGCCCCTGAGCCATGCGTTTGATTTCCGAAATGATATCGACATCCTGGTGCCACACCACCCGGTTGCTGAAGGCTTCATCCACCGGCAGGCGGAAGATGAACTTCAGCGCGGTGTTCAGATCGTTGATGCGGCAGGTGGAGAGGAACAGCACCAGGCGCCCCTGCACCACGGTCATCACGTCGCCGAAACGCCGCAGGTGGCACAGGGTCATCGCCTGTTCGGCGCGCAGGCCGGTGGCCGGGCGCAACGCCACCATCACGCCTTTGCCGTCCTCGGGCAGCAAGGTGTTGGCCATCAGCGAAAGCACCGCCTGGCTAAACGGTTCCGGCCGCATGTAGCCTTTCAGCTGCAGCGGACGCAGCCCGGCCAGCAGTGCATCGATGTCGGCGGGCACGTGACGTGAGAAACGCTGCCCCTGAATGCCCTCAAGCATGGTCAGAAAACGTGACAGCGGCGCGACGTGCGGCACGATCAGGTTGGCGCCGCAGGCCAGCAGCAGCCGTTCGTCGCTGTAACGCAGGCTGGCGCTCATTTCGCGCACCGCGATTTTCATCCCGTTGCCGCGGCTGCGGCGCAGGGTGTGGATCTGGTGCGCCAGGTGATCGATTTGGTCGCTTTGGTACAGGGCGAAAATCAAGGTCGCCGAGAGTCTCAGCATGCCGTGCTGCGCCAGCTCGTCGTTGCTCTCCAGCAGTTGCCAGTTGGCGGACAGCGGCGGCGCGCCTTCCAGAATGCTGCGTTCGGCCAGATACAGGCCTTCGTCGCTGCGCAAGGCGGTGGGGGAGGGTTGGCTATTTTCATCCTCGCCCTGCCAGCCGCCCTCCGCGGCGTACAGCGTCAGCAGCTGATTGGCGTTGATGCCGTTCTCGGTGCTCCACCAGTTCACCAGGTATTGCGCGCTGTCCTGCTGCCATTGCAGGCTGGACAGGCCGTTCAGGATGCGGTGCTGTGTACTGAGCTGCCCTTTGAGCTTATTGATGCCGCCGCCGTGGCTGAGGATCAACAGCGTACACCCCTGCCGCCGCAGCCAGGCGGCGAGGGTGCGCGTCCATTCGCGCAGTTCTTCGGTGGTGAAGGTTTGCCACAGGCTGGCGTGGGCCAGCAGGATAAGTAAGCGATTTTGCGGTCGCAGGGCGCGCATCAGATCGTCGCTCAACTGCGCCAGCGCGGCTTTTTTCTCCGGTAGTTGATACAGCGGCAGCTTCTGCAAAGCGGGCGCAGCCAGCTCGGCCAGCAGGCGATCGGGTTTGTCTCCGCTGCAGATCAGGGCGACTTTGTGGGTGGCCGGTTGGGCGGCGATGGCCTGACGACACAGCAACGCGGCATCGCTTTGCCGATCGATATTCACCCAATAAAGGCCGGGGGCCTGCATCACCGACAGCTCTTCCCAAATCTGCCGAATGCCTAGAGAAAAAGAGTGCGCCATAGGATGTGTTCTACTTTCGTTGAAAGCCGACTAAAGGCGTTTATATTTAAAGATAGCCATTTTTACGCTGGCAATAACAAATCTCCGATGCTCTTCAATAATATTTGTTGAGAATCATCTTATTGCCTGTCTCTTTTTGTATCGTTGCTATAGTTAATTAACATAGCCTATTTTCGCCAAGGCGGAAGAATGAATAACGCACCCAGCCATTTTCGTGCAGCGGCGCCGGAGGAGAGCCAGGATGACCTGCAGGCGCTCAGCCAGGCTTTTTCATTACCAAAATTAAGCTATGTCGATATTTCGCGGCAGGAGCGGTTAACGCAAATGATGACGCGCTGGCCGCTGCTGGCCGAATTGGCGCAAAACGCGGGGAGCCACTGATCTATGCCGGCGATCGCGCTGCAAGGGTTGCGGGGTGGAATGGGGACGACGTCAGTCACGGCGGCGCTCGCCTGGGCGTTGCGCCAGCTTGGCGAGTCGGTGCTGGCGATAGACTTTACGCCGGACAATCTGCTGCGCCTGCATTTCAACACGCCGTTCGAACTGGCGCGCGGCTGGGCACGCGCGGAACAGGACGGCGGCGGTTGGCGGGAAGGCGCGCTGCGTTATTGCGAAAACCTCGACTTTTTACCGTTTGGCCGCCTGAATGCGGCGGAACGGCTGGAAGTGCAACATCGGTGTCAGGCGCATCCCGATCGCTGGCGCGATAATTTGCGCCAGCTGATGGCCGGCGATCCGCAGCGCTGGATCCTGCTGGACGTCCCGGTCGGGGACGGCGTTTTGGCGCAGCAGGCATTGCAACTGGCCGACAGCGTGTTCGTGCTGTTGAACCCCGACGCCAACTGCCAGGTGCGGCTCCATCAGCAGGCGCTGCCGCACGAAAGTCATTTCCTGATTAACCATTACTCTTCGGCCAGCCGGCTGCAGCAGGATTTGCATCAGCTGTGGCTGCAAACGCTGAGCGGCCTGTTGCCGGTGGTTATCCACCGCGATGAAGCGTTGGCGGAAGCGCTGGCGGCCAAACAGCCGCTGGGCGAGTACCGCCCCGAGAGCCTGGCGGCGGATGAAGTGCTGACGCTGGCCAACTGGTGCCTGATCAACCTCAAACGGGGCATTGCGCCATGAGTCGGGTGCTGAGCCTGCTGCTGGTGCCGCCGGTGCGCCAGGCGGTGCAGGCGCGCTACCGCGCCTATCGCCGCAGCGGGGCGTCGGCGCTGACCGCCTTTTTCACTACGCTGTTGGTGGCGCTGGGGTGGATGCTGCTGCGTTTGGAGTCACCGGCCTGGCGGCGCGTGCGCGCCGGCCGCGCTTACTGGTTCCCGCATCTGTCCGCCGAACGCCCCCGTCCGGCGGATGCGCTGCGCTATTTGCTGCAGGGGGCGTGGCTGCTGCTGTTCCGCAGCGGCCGCGCGCCGGTGCAGCGCGATTATTTCGCCGGTTGGCGGCGGCTGCAGCAGCGCTATGCCGACTGGCTGCAGGGCTTGCCGCAGCGGCTGAAAAACGCCGGCGTGGAACAGCGCTCGGTAGAGCGACTCGGCCGCATGAACCGCGGATTACGGCGCGCGCTGTTCATTCTGGTCGGCGTGCTGGCGGCGATCCTCGCCATGCTGTGCATCTCGCAACCCTTCGATCTGTCGGCGCAGTTCGTGTTCGTTCTGCTGCTGTGGGGGATCGCGATGGTGGTGCGCCGGGTGCCGGGGCGCTTGCCTGCGTTGATGCTGATCGTGCTGTCGTTGACCGTCTCCTGCCGTTACCTGTGGTGGCGCTATACCGCCACGCTGAACTGGGACGATCCGCTCAGCCTGGTATGCGGCCTGCTGTTGCTGGTGGCGGAAACCTACGCCTGGGTGGTGTTGGTGCTGGGCTATTTCCAGACTATCTGGCCGCTTAACCGCCAGCCGGTGCCGTTGCCCGAAGACAGCGCCACCTGGCCGACCATCGATCTGATGGTGCCGACCTACAACGAAGACCTCGGGGTGGTGAAGCCCACCATCTATGCGGCGCTGGGGATCGACTGGCCGAAAGAAAAAGTGAACATCTATATCCTTGATGACGGTAATCGCCCCGAGTTCCGGGCGTTCGCCGCCGAGGTGGGAGTGAAGTACATCGCCAGGCCGACTCACGAACACGCCAAGGCCGGCAACATCAACAACGCGCTGAAGCAGGCCACCGGCGAGTTCGTGGCGATTTTCGACTGCGACCATGTCCCGACGCGCTCCTTCCTGCAGCTGACCATGGGGTGGTTCTTCAAAGACAAAAAGCTGGCGATGCTGCAGACCCCGCACCACTTCTTCTCGCCGGATCCCTTCGAGCGCAACCTTGGCCGCTTCCGTCAGACGCCCAACGAGGGCACTTTGTTCTACGGGCTGGTGCAGGACGGCAACGACATGTGGGACGCCACCTTCTTCTGCGGCTCTTGCGCCATCCTGCGCCGCAGCGCGCTGGACGAAATCGGCGGCATCGCGGTGGAAACCGTCACCGAAGACGCCCATACCTCGCTGCGTTTGCACCGGCGCGGGCATACCTCGGCCTATATCCGCATTCCGCAGGCCGCCGGGCTGGCGACCGAAAGCCTGTCGGCGCACATCGGCCAGCGCATTCGCTGGGCGCGTGGCATGGTGCAGATCTTCCGGCTCGACAACCCGTTGCTGGGCAAGGGGCTGAAACTGGCGCAGCGCCTGTGCTACGCCAACGCCATGCTGCACTTCCTGTCGGGCATCCCGCGGCTGATCTTCCTCACCGCGCCGCTGGCGTTTTTGCTGTTGCATGCCTACATCATCTTCGCGCCGGCGCTGGCGATCGCGCTTTACGTGCTGCCGCACATGATCCACGCCAGCCTGACCAACTCGCGCATCCAGGGGAAATACCGCCATTCGTTCTGGAGCGAAATCTATGAAACGGTGTTGGCCTGGTATATCGCGCGGCCGACGACGGTGGCGCTGTTCAATCCGCACAAGGGCAAATTTAACGTGACCGCCAAGGGCGGGCTGGTGGAGGAGGAGCACGTCGACTGGGTGATCACCCGGCCTTACATGTTCCTGGTGGTTCTTAACCTCGCCGGGCTGGCGTTCGGCGCCTGGCGGCTGGCCTATGGCCCGACGGACGAGGTGATGACGGTGATCATCAGCCTGGTGTGGGTGCTGTACAACATGACCATTCTCGGCGGCGCGGTGGCGGTGGCGGTGGAAGCCAAACAGGTGCGTCAGGCGCACCGCGTGGAGATCGCCATGCCGGCGGCGATCGCGCGTGCCGACGGCCATCTCTACCCCTGCACGCTGCGCGATTACTCCGATGGCGGCGTGGGCATCGAGATGCGGGTGGCGGACACGTTGAAAGAGGGCGACAAGGCCTCGCTGCTGCTCAAACGCGGCCAGCAGGAGTACAGCTTCCCCTGCGTGGTGACGCGCGCCTTCGGCAACAAGGTGGGGGTGCGTCTGGTCAGTCTTTCCACCCGCGAACACATCGATTTTATTCAGTGCACCTTCGCCCGCGCCGATACCTGGGCGCTGTGGCAGGACGGGTTCCCTGAAGACCGGCCGATCGAAAGCCTGCGCGACGTGCTGGCGCTGGGCTTCCGCGGCTATGTGCGCATGGCGGACTACGCGCCGCCGCTGGTGCGCGGTCTGCTGGTCGGGGTCACGTCGCTGACCGCGTGGGTAGTGTCGTTTATTCCGCGCGGCGTCGGCAGGGATCCGACCTTGGGTCAACAAGAAACCGTGGGTTAGCTGCGAGTTCAACCGCCCGCTCACTCGCCCGGTGAACAGGCTCCAACATTGATGATGATACGATGACGAGAAAAATAACCTGGTTAACAGCTCTGGCCTTAGGCATCAGCACCCTGTCGCAGGCCGAAACCGCCACCGCGCCGACCGTGGCGGCCCAGCCGCCGATCGCCGCGACGGCCGATACGGCGACCGCGCCGCAGGATCCGAATGCGCCGGTGCGCGACGTGTCGCTGCCGTTCGCGCAGATAGCGCCGCCGCCGGGCACCTTTGTTCTGCGCGGCACCCGGCCGGACGGGCAGATCGAATTCGGCGTGCGCAGCGATGAGGTGGTCTCGCAGGCGATGCTCGACCTGGAATTTACGCCGTCGCCGGCGCTGATCCCGGTCGAGTCGCACGTCAAGGTCTACCTCAACGACGAGCTGATGGGCGTGACCACGATCGCCAAGGAGCAGTTGGGCAAGCCCAATCGCATCCAGATGGCGATCGATCCGCGCTATATCACCGATTTTAACCGCGTCCGGCTGGTGTTCGTCGGCCATTATCAGAACATCTGCGAAAACCCGGCCAGCACCTCGCTGTGGCTCGACGTCAGCAAATCCAGCGCGCTGAAGCTGCGCTTCCAGACGCTGCCGGTGAAAAACGAGCTGTCGCACTTCCCTGAGCCGTTCTTCGACAG
This sequence comes from Serratia sp. SCBI, assembly GCF_000747565.1. Lineage (NCBI taxonomy): Bacteria > Pseudomonadati > Pseudomonadota > Gammaproteobacteria > Enterobacterales > Yersiniaceae > Serratia > Serratia sp. SCBI. The sequence goes on from NZ_CP003424.1 coordinate 144,923, forward strand.
CCGCGACAATCGGCCGCTGACGCTGCCGATGGTGTTCGCCGGCCAGCCGGATCTGGCCCAGCAGCGCGCGGCGGGCATTCTGGCCTCGTGGTTCGGCAGCAAGGCGCAGTGGCGCGGGCAATCCTTCCCGACGCTGTATAACGCGCTGCCGACGCAGCACGCGGTGGTGTTCGCCACCAATAAGCAGCGCCCGGATTTCCTGCGCGATTACCCGGCGGTCAACGGCCCGACGGTGGAGATGATCAGCCACCCCGACAATCCCTACGTCAAACTGCTGCTGATTCAGGGGCGTGACGACAACGATTTGATCACCGCGGTGAAGGGCATCGCGCAGGGCGACATTCTGTTCCGCGGCCAGAACGTGACGGTGGACAAGGTGGAACAGCTGGCGCCGCGCCAGCCTTACGACGCGCCGAACTGGGTGCGCACCGATCGGCCGATGACCTTCGCCGAACTGCAGCAATACGCCGAACAGCTGCAAACCAGCGGTATCGAGCCCGGCCCGATTTCATTGACCATGAACCTGCCGCCGGATCTGTTCCTGATCCGCAGCACCGGCATCGACATGCACCTCAAGTACCGTTATACCGCACCGCGCATTCAGGACGGTTCGCGGCTGAGCGTCAGCCTGAACAACCAGTTCGTGCAGGCCTACTCGCTGGTGCCGGAACACGAACAGGGGGCGCAGCTGCTGCGCCTGCCGTTGACGCAGGGGCTGCTCGATTCCGACAAGAACGTCAGCATTCCGGCGCTGCGGCTCGGGGCCACCAACCAGTTGCGCTTTGACTTTGACTACACCACGCTGCTGGCCAGCGGCGCGGAAGGGCGCTGCGAAACCTACTCCTTCACGCCAAACCACGCGGTGATCGACGGCGCGTCCACCATCGATTTCTCCGGCTACCGCCACTTTATGGCGATGCCGGACCTGCGCGCTTTCGCCAACGCCGGTTTCCCGTTCAGCCGCCTGGCGGATCTGTCGCAAACGCTGGTGTTGGTGAACCAGAAACCGCAGCCGGCGCAGGTCAGCGCGCTGCTGAACGCGCTCGGCGTGATCGGCGCGCAAACCGGTTATCCGGCGCTGGCCTTCACGCTGAGCGACGACTGGTCGCAGGCCAAGGATCGCGACGACGACATCCTGATGGTCGGCACCATTCCGCCGGAGCTGCGCGACGACAAGAAAATCAGCCTGCTGGTGGACGCGACCCAAAGCTGGGTGAAACAGCCGACGCGCCAACCGCCGCTGCCCAGCTCGGAAGTGCTGGCGGAGGACGCCAAGCCGGACAGCAAGACCACCGTCAGTTCCGAGGGGGCGATGTCGGCGATCATTGGCGTGCAGTCGCCGTTCAACGACCAGCGCAGCATCGTGGCGCTGTTGGCGGACAGCCCGCGCGGCTATGAGCTGCTGAACAATGCCCTGCTGGACAGCGGCAAGCGCGCCGCGGTGTTCGGCTCGGTGGCGGTGATCCGCGAATCGGGGGTCAACAGCCTGCGCGTCGGCGATGTTTACTATGTCGGTCACCTGCCTTGGTGGGAGCGGCTTTGGTATGCCCTCTCCACCCATCCGGTCCTGCTGGCGGTGCTCGCGGTGGTGCTGGTAGTGATCCTGGGGTTGATGCTGTGGCGCGGCCTGAAGGCCTTCAGCCGGCGGCGTCTGGCGCCTGAAGATCGGGATTGACGGCGGTGAACGCGATGCTGCAACGCCTGTCGCTCGGCATGCTGCTGCTGTGCGCTTTCAGCGCGGCGGCGGCCTGCGAATGGCCGGGCTGGCAACAGTACAAGCAGTTCTACATCAGCCCGCAGGGGCGGGTGATCGATCCGAGCAGCCCGAACAAAATCACCACGTCGGAGGGGCAGAGTTACGGCCTGTTCTTCGCCCTGGTGGCCAATGACCGGCCGACCTTCGACCAGCTGTTGACCTGGACGGAGAACAACCTGGCGGCGGGCGATCTCAGCGCCCGTTTACCCGCCTGGCTGTGGGGCGAGGGCGACGACAAGCAGTGGAAGGTGCTGGACGCCAACTCGGCGTCGGACGCCGATCTGTGGATTGCTTATAACTTGCTCGAAGCCGGCCGCCTGTGGAAAAGCCGGCGTTATCAAACCCTGGGGACGCTGCTGTTGCAGCGCATCGGCCGCGAGGAAGTGGCCGACATCCCCGGCCTGGGGCTGATGCTGCTGCCGGGCAAAGTCGGGTTCGTGGCGGAAGATCGCTGGCGGCTGAACCCCAGCTACCTGCCGCCGCAGCTGTTGACGCGTTTTGCGGCGCTGAACGGCCCGTGGCGCGCGATGCGCGAGATCAATCAGCGGCTGTGGTTGGAGACCGCGCCGCACGGCTTCTCGCCGGACTGGGTGGTATGGCGGGTCGGTGCCGGCTGGCAGCCGGACACCGTCAAGCCGAACGTCGGCAGCTACGACGCCATTCGGGTCTATCTGTGGGCCGGCATGCTGGCGGACGACGATGAACACAAGGCGGCGCTGCTCAAACGCTTCCAGCCGATGGCGCAGCTCACCGCCAGCCAGGGCGTGCCGCCGGAGAAAACCGATACCGCCAGCGGCAAAACCACCGGCGACGGCCCGGTCGGCTTTTCCGCCGCGATGTTGCCGATGTTGGCGGCGCAGGCCGACGCGCTGGCGGCCCAGCGGCAACGGATCGGCGAACACCCGCCGGGTGACGACGCCTATTTCAGCGCCTCGCTGACGCTGTTCGGCCAGGGGTGGGATCAACAACGTTATCGCTTTAATCGTCAGGGTGAATTGCAACCCTCGTGGGACGGCCAATGCACAACTTCAAAATAAACTGGCTGAATTTGATTCCGCTGAGTCTGGCGATGCTGCCGCAGGCGCGCGCTGCGGAGGCCGTGGCGCCGGAGCAGTGGCTGCTGGAGCAGGTGCGCATTGGCGAGGCCGGCAACAAGGACGATCTGGTGCGTCAATCGCTGTACCGGCTCGAACTGATGGATCCGAACAACCCGGACGTGATCGCCGCGCGCATGCGTTTGGCGCTGCGGCAGGGCAACATGGCGCTGGCGCAGCAGCAGTTGGACAAGCTGAAAACGCTCGCGCCGCAGTCCAGCGCTTATCGCCAGGCGCAAATGAACATGCTGCTGACCCAGCCGGAAACCCGGCAAAAGCTGCAGCAGGCGCGCCTGATGGCGACCGCCGGCCGGTTGCCGGAGGCCAAGGCGCAGTACGATGCGTTGTTCCACGGCGAGCCGCCGACGCTCGATCTGGCGGTGGAATACTGGCGGTTGGTGGCGCGCTTGCCGGGACAGGAGGCGAAGGCGTTAAAGCAGCTGCAGGCGCTGGATCAGCAATATTCCGGCAACGCGGCGCTGCGCATGTCGCTGGCGCGCATGCTGTTCAGCCAGAATCAGGACGCGCAGGCCTATGAACTGCTGCAGAAGATCGCCGCCGATCCGGCCGGGCGCGGCGATGCCGCCGATCTGTGGCTGGACAAGGTCAAAGCGATGCCGGTCAGCGCGCAGAGCGTAGCGGCGCTCAACCGTTTCCTCGGCGTGTTCGACACCGGCGATCAGGCGACCAGCGCCCGTGAAGAGCTGGCCAGACAGCAGAAACTGTTGGCCGATCCGGCTTATCAGGCGCGGGTGCGCGGCCTGGCGCAGGTGGATAAAGGCGGCAGCCGGGCGGCCATTCCTGAGTTGCAAAAGGCGTTGGCGGCGACGCCGAACGACGCCGAGGTACTGGGCGCGCTCGGCCAGGCCTATTCACGCGCCGGTGACCGCCCGCAGGCGCTGAAGCTCTTTCGCCAGGCGCTGGCGGCCGACAAGAATGGCTACGGCAGCGGCAAATGGCAGAGCCTGATCAAAAGCACCAGCTACTGGCTGGCGATCGACGAGGGCGACAAAGCGCTCAAGGCCGGCAATCTCGCGCTGGCACGGCAGAAATATCAGCAGGCGCGCCAGCTCGACGACAGCAACGGCGACGCGTTTCTCGGCCTGGGCGATGTGGCGGTGGCGAGCAAGGATGACGCCGCGGCGGAAGGGTTTTATCAGCAGGCGCTGCGGCGCGATCCCGGCAACGGCAGCGCGCTGCGGGGCCTGGTGAATATCTATCAGCGCCAGTCGCCGGAAAAAGCGCTGGCCTACCTTGACGGCCTGCCGCGCAGCCAGCAGGCCAAGCTGCGCAGCACTCTCGATGGGCTGCGGCTCGACAGGCTGAAACAGCAGGCGGAGACGCTGGCGCAGCAGCAACAGTGGCAGCAGGCGGCGGAAATCTATCGGCGCGCCCAGCCGATGGCGCCCGACGATGTCTGGCTGACCTATCGCTATGCCCAGGCGCTGCGTCAGGCCGGGCAGCCGCAACAGGCGGACGCCTTATTCCGGCAGCTGACGCAGCGCCAGCACGCCAATCCGCAGCTGACCTACGCCTATGCGCTCTATCTTTCCGGCAGCGATCGCGACAGGCAGGCGCTGGCGCAGCTCAATACGCTGCCGGCGGCGCAGTGGAACGACAATATGCGCGAACTGGCGCAGCGGCTGAAAATGCAGGCGACGATCGCACATGCCGAAGGGCTGCGGGCGGCCGGTGACGAACCGGCGGCGGAAGCCTATCTGCGCCGGCAGCCGGCGGACACGCGCATCGATTTGCTGCTCGCCGACTGGGCGCTGGCGCGCGGGGAGTATGCGGCGGCGCTGGACGACTATCAGCGGGTGAAACGTCGTGAACCGAACAATCCGGATGCGCAACTGGGCGAGATCGAAGCCTATGTGGCGCAGGGGGATCTGGACGCGGCGCGCCAGCGGCTGAAAACCGAACCGCAGCCGCAAGACGCTTCGCTCAACAGCCAACGGCGGGTCGCCAATGCCTGGGGCGCGGTCGGCGATGCGCAGCAGGCCGACGCGCTCTTCGGCCGGCTGAAAACGGCGGCGGCTTCAGAACCCGTCGGGCAGACCAAAGCGCTGATCTACCGCGACGCCGCCCGCCTGGAGCGGGCTCAGCAACAGCCGGAGCGGGCGCAGCAGGATTACCGCCAGGCGATGGTGGCCGGCGGCATCACGCCGACGCTGCCGCAGGACAATGACCGCTACACCTATTTGACGCGCAATAATCCGGGCGACGACTGGCTGAAACGCGGCATCCGCTCCGATGCCGCGGATCTGTATCGGCAGCAAGACGTGAACGTCACGCTCGATCACGATTACTGGCGCTCGAGCGGCACCGGCGGCATTTCCGACTTCAACGCGCACGACACCATGCTGCAGGTGGATATGCCGCTGTATGACGGGCGCGCCTTCTTGCGCACCGACACCGTGCAGCTGGATGCCGGCCGCTTCTCGACCGACGGCAGCGGCAAATACTACGAAACCTTCGGCACCTGCCACACGCAAGGGTGCCGCGGCGATGAACACCAGAAAACCACCGGCACCAGCGTGGCGGCCGGTTGGAAAAACGATCGCTGGGCCGCCGATATCGGCACGACGCCGATGGGCTTCGAGGTGGTCGACTGGAGCGGCGGCCTGGCCTACAGCGGCGACTGGAACCACATCGGCTGGACGCTGGCGGCCTCGCGGCGGCCGATCTCCAGCTCGTTGCTGGCGTTTGGCGGCGCCAAGGATCCGAATACCGGCACTACCTGGGGCGGCGTGCGCGCCACCGGCGTCAGCCTGAGCACCAGCTACGATCGCGGCGAGGCGAACGGCGTGTGGGCCGATCTCAGCGCGCACCAGATCACCGGCAAGAACGTGGCGGACAACCAGCGGCAGCGGTTGATGGCCGGCTATTACTACAAGGTGATCAACGAAGACAATCGCCGCCTGAGCGTTGGGCTCAATACCATGCTGTGGCACTACCAGAAAGACTTGAGCGGCTACTCGCTGGGACAGGGCGGCTATTACAGCCCGCAGCAATATCTGTCGCTGTCGCTGCCGGTCAACTATCGTCAGCGCACCGAGAACTGGTCGTGGGAGCTGGGCGGTTCGGTTTCGCTGTCGCATTCGAAAACCGACAGCCAGCGCCGTTATCCGCTGCAAGGCCTGATCCCGGATTCACTGCCCGATAAGTTCGCCGTCGAGGACGGCAGCGCCTCGAGCGGCGTCGGTTATACCCTGCGGGCGATCGTCGAACGCCGTCTCAGTTCGCACTGGACGCTCGGCGCGGGCATCGATATTCAGCAGGCGAAGAACTATACGCCGAGCCACGCGTTGATTTATCTGCGTTATTCCCTGGCCGGCTGGCAGGGGGACCTCGATTTACCGCCGCAGCCGCTGACGCCTTATGCCGACTTCAAGTAACCGGGAGGAGAGAGATTCGGAGTGTCGGACACCGGGGAGTTTTGTTACCCTGTGTCCGGGTCGTGTTTGTTCGCTCTAGGAAAAGACTGAAACCCGCGATTTTCTTGGTTATGCCTGCGGCATAGCCAGATAAAAACAGCCGATGATCGAGTATACTCAGCCCGGTTCGAGGGGGCGGGTGAGAGTCAGCCCCCTTTTTGTTTCAGCCCGATTTTACGGAGAGCAGGTTTGCGGGTCAGGCGTTCGTTAACGATTAAGCAGATGGCGACAGTGTCCGGCGTGGCGCTGGTCACGATCTGTATCTTTATCGTGATTCAGTTGTTCCATTTTGTGCAGCAGCGCAGGGATGACTACGCCCAGCAACTGGAGAATATCGCTCACTCCGTACGCCAGCCGCTGGCGGAAGCGGTGCTGCGCATGGACGTGCCGGAAGCCAAAAAGGTGCTGAATACGCTGTTGCCGGTCGGCATTCTGAGCCGGGCGGATATCGTCTTGCCGAACGAGTTTCAGGCGCTGCACGCCAATTTCCCGCCAGAGCGGCCGGTGCCGACGCTGATCGCCCGGCTGTTTGAGCTGCCTATCCAAATTTCCGTGCCGCTCTATTCGCTGGAACGGGTGCCGGCCAACCAGCAGCCGCTGGCCTACCTGGTGCTGCAGGCCGATTCGTTCCGCATGTATCAGTTTATCCTCAGCATATTGTCGACCATGCTGTCGACCTACCTGCTGCTGGCGCTGATCCTGTCGGTGTCCATCACCTGGTGCATGAACCGGCTGATGGTGCATCCGCTGCGCGCGATGGCCAAAGAGCTGGAAAACATCTCGCAGGACGAAGCGCCTTATCACCAGCTGATGCTGCCGGCGCTGCACCAGGACGACGAGCTCGGCCTGCTGGTGCGCAACTACAACCGCAATCAACAGACGCTGGCCAAGGCGCATGCCGACATGAGCCGCCTGAGCACCCGCCACCCGGTGACCGAACTGCCGAACCCGGCCTTGCTGAACGCGTTGCTGGAACAGCATATCGCCTCCAGCCTGCGCCCCGAGCGTTTTAACCTGCTGGTGATCGGCATCGAGACGCTGCATGAAGCGTCGGGCGTGATGAGCCCGGCGATGCGCGAGGCATTGCTGTTGGCGCTGGCGAAGAAGCTGCGCGGCTGCATCGACGAAAACGGCGTGCTGGCACAGCTGAGCAATACCGAATTCGCCATCCTGGCCAAGGGCATCGAGCGGCCGTTCCACGCCATGCAGCTGGCGCGACGCATCATGGCGGAGATCAACGCGCCGTTGACGCTGGAAGGCCTGGCGCTGCGGCCCAACGCCAGCATCGGCATCGCCCACTACCTCAATCAGGGGGAGAGCGCGGAACAGCTGCTGCGCAGCGCTACCTCGGCGATGATGTCCGCGCATCGCGAAGGGAAAAATCAGATCCTGTTCTTCGAACCCAGCCTGACGGAGCGCACGCAGAAGCGATTGACGCAGGAGAGCGAGATCCTGCACGGCATTGAGCAGCGGCATTTCACGCTGTTCCTGCAGCCACAGATCGACATGCAGTCCAACGAGGTGATTGGCGCAGAAGCGTTGCTGCGCTGGCAGCAGTACGACGGCAGCTATACCCTGCCGGCCGACGTCATTCCGCTCGCGGAAGAGCTGGGCGTGATTGTGCCGCTCGGCAACTGGGTGCTGGAAGAGTCCTGCCGTATCCTGGCGGACTGGCAGCAGCGCGGCATTGCGCTGCCGCTGGCGGTCAACGTTTCCGGCATTCAGATGCAGGACGAGGCGTTTGTTCCGCATCTGAAAAATCTGCTGGCGCAGTATCGGATCGATCCGCGCAAGCTGCTGCTGGAGATCACCGAGACGGTACGCATCGACGATCTCGACCGCGCGCTGGCGCTGCTGCGCGAGCTGCACGATCTGGGGCTGTCGATCGCGCTGGACGACTTCGGCATGGGCTACTCCAGCCTGGAGTACCTGAACCGGTTGAAATCCCTGCCGATCGATTTGATTAAAATCGACCGCAGTTTCATTCAGGGGCTGCCGGCCGACGATGCGATGGTGCGCATCGTCAGTTCAATCTCTGAAGTGCTGGCGTTGCCGGTGATGGCCGAAGGCGTGGAAAACGCCGAGCAGCGCGACTGGCTGCTGAAGCACGGCATTCGCAGCGGGCAAGGGTTCCTGTTCGCTCGGCCGCTGCCGCGTGAAGCGTTCGAAACCGAGTTTTGCCGCGCGGCGCCGTGAGCGCCGCGTTACCTTTCCGGTACTTTTCCCCGTCCGAAAATCGCTATTCCCCTCATACCTCTTTTGCGTTAGTGCAAACAAAGGCTTACGCAATTTTCAGCTTTGCACCCGGACTGACGCGTTTCAGCTCTTAAATTCACATCAACCCTGAGGGGTGGGTGCAACAAATTATTTCCATGTTGTTAAGTGGGTGTTATTTTCCGCGCAAGCAATGAACAGGCTGGATTTTTAGACTGCCGCCTGGTGCGTGTCTTCCCCCCATAGGATGTTCATATGAAAACAACAATTTTTAAGAGCCTCTATTTTCAGGTGCTGACGGCGATCACGCTGGGTATCCTGCTTGGCCACTTCTACCCTGACCTCGGCGCCCAGATGAAACCCTTGGGCGATGGCTTCGTCAAACTGATCAAGATGATTATCGCCCCGGTGATTTTCTGCACCGTGGTGACCGGCATCGCCGGCATGGAAAGCATGAAGGCGGTGGGGCGCACCGGCGCCATCGCGCTGCTGTATTTTGAAATCGTCAGCACCCTCGCGCTGATTATCGGCCTGGTGATCGTCAACCTGGTGCAACCGGGCGCCGGCATGAACGTCGATCCCGGTACGCTGGACGCCAAAGCGGTGGCGATCTACGCCGAGCAAGCGCAGCAGCAGGGCATCATTCCGTTCCTGCTGGACATCATCCCCGGCAGCGTGATCGGCGCGTTCGCCAGCGGCAACATTCTTCAGGTGCTGCTGTTCGCGGTGCTGTTCGGCTTCGCCCTGCATCGTCTGGGCGACAAAGGGCAGCTGATCTACAACGTGATCGACAGCTTCTCGCGGGTGATTTTCGGCATCATCAACATGATCATGCGCCTGGCGCCGCTGGGGGCCTTCGGCGCCATGGCGTTTACCATCGGTAAATACGGCGTCGGCACGCTGGTGCAACTCGGCCAGCTGATCGTGTGTTTCTATATCACCTGCATTCTGTTCGTGGTGGTGGTGTTGGGCAGCATCGCCCGCGCCAACGGCTTCAGCATCTTCAAATTCGTCAACTACATCAAAGAAGAGCTGCTGATCGTGCTGGGGACCTCGTCGTCTGAATCCGCGCTGCCGCGCATGCTGGATAAAATGGAGAAGTTGGGCTGCAAGAAATCGGTGGTGGGTCTGGTGATCCCGACCGGATACTCCTTCAACCTGGACGGCACCTCTATCTACCTGACCATGGCCGCGGTGTTTATTGCGCAGGCGACCAACACCCACATGGATATCATGCATCAGATTACCCTGCTGGTGGTGTTGCTGCTCTCCTCCAAAGGGGCGGCGGGCGTGACCGGCAGCGGCTTTATCGTGTTGGCCGCCACCATCTCCGCCGTGGGCCACCTGCCGCTGGCCGGCCTGGCGCTGATCCTCGGCATCGACCGCTTTATGTCGGAAGCTCGCGCGCTGACCAACCTGGTGGGCAATGGCGTGGCGACCGTGGTCGTAGCCAAATGGTGTAATCAGCTGGATGAGAAGCAGCTGAAAGACACCCTGAACAACAAAAATACCGGCGCGGACAAAACGCTGCCTTCCGCCTGATTTCGGCGGTAAATCACCGGTCGCATCCGCGGCCGGTGAGCTTCTTCCCCTGCCTCGTAACGATTTTTTGCATTAAAAACCCCGCAATCTATTATTTTTCACTCTAATGAGTGACATCCGCAAAGGCGCGCGGTCTAACACGATGGTACACTTTCTGCTTTCCGCCCCACCGTGAAACTCAGGGCGTATTTTTATGATTCCATTGAATGGAATACACGCATTTGCATAAGAAATTGGATAGTCATTAAGTAGGGGTTCACATGCAGGGCACCAGAATTCATCTTATAGTTGGTGGGCTGCTACTGGCGGCAGCCAGTGGCAGCGTGCAGGCTGAAGCACTACAACCCGATCCTGCCTGGCAGCAGGGGGCGCTGGCCAACGGGTTTTCATGGCAGATTCTCGATACGCCGCAGCGGCCGAGCGACCGCGTGGAACTGCGGCTGATCGTCAATACCGGCTCTTTGGTGGAGTCTTCGCAGCAGACCGGTTTTGCCCACCTGCTGCCGCGGCTGGCGTTGACGCGCAGCGAAAGCTTCACGGCGCCGCAGCTGCGGGCGCTGTGGCAGCAGAGTGTAGATAACGAGCGGCCGCTGCCGCCGGCTATCATCTCGTACGATTTCACCATGTATAACCTCAGCTTGCCGAACAACCGACCCGATCTGTTGAAAGAAGCGCTGGCCTGGCTGGCGGACACGACCGGCAAACTGGCGATCGACGAGCACACGGTGCACGCGGTGATGAATTCCAGCATCAATCCGGTCGGCACTTTCCCCCCAAATACCAAAGACGCCTGGTGGCGTTACCGCCTGAAAGGCTCGACGCTGCTGGCGCACGATCCGGCGCAGCCGGCGAAACGGCCGGTCAACCTTGAGCAGTTGAAGAAATTCTATCAGCAGTGGTACACACCGGACGCCATGACGCTGTTTGTGGTCGGCAAGGTTGACAGCCGTAGCCTGGGCGAGCAGATCAACAAGGCCTTCTCGCCGCTGCAGGGCAAACGTGAAACCCCGGCTCCGATGCCGACCCTGACGCCGCTGCCGCAGCAGCCGGTGAGCCTGATCAGCGAGCAGGTGAAGCAGGATACGCTGTCGATCATGTGGGATTCGCCGTGGCACCCGATTCGCGATTCGCAAAGCCTGCTGCGCTACTGGCGTGGCGATCTCGCCCGCGAGGCGTTGTTCTGGCACCTCCAGCAGACGCTGGAAAAAAGCGACCAGAAAAACCTGCATTTGGGCTTTGACTGCCGCGTGCAGTACCAGCGCGGGCAGTGCGCCATCCACCTGGATACGCCGAACAACAATCTGAACGGCAGCCTGGGCTTCATTGCCCGCGAACTGGCCAACGTGCGTGACAACGGCCTGTCGAAAGAGGAATTCGATGCGCTGCTGGCGCAGAAAAACGATCAGCTGAGCAAGCTGTTCGCGACCTACGCCCGTACCGACACCGACGTGCTGATGAGCCAGCGTCTGCGGTCGCAGCAGAGCGGGGTGGTGGATATCGCGCCGGAGCTGTACCAGAAGCTGCGCCAGGAGTTCCTGTCCAGCCTGACGCTGGAGACGCTGAATCAGGCGCTGAAGCTGCAGTTGTCTCAGGACGCGACGCTGGTGCTGATGCAGCCGAAGGGCGAGCCGGAAATGAGCATGAAGCAGCTGCAGGATACCTATAACGGCATCATGATGCCGCCGCCGGCGGTGGTGACGGAAGAAGCCAAACCGGCGGACACCGCAGTCGCTTCGCCGGCGACGGACGCCGCTGGCGCGCAGTAATTCGTGGCAGGGGGCTCAGGCCCCCTCAGTTGCGGTACAGCACCTTGATGATATGGTAACCGAACTGGGTTTTGACCGGGCCGTAAGGTTTGAGCAGCGGGATGCTGAACACCGCTTTATCGAACGCAGGCACCATTGCGCCTTTGTTGAATTCGCCCAGCGAGCCGCCGTTGCGTTTTGACGGGCAGCTCGAGTATTTGCGCGCCAGCGTGTCGAAGCTGACGCCACGCTTAAGCTTGGCCAGCAGCTCGTTGGCCAGCTTTTCATTGTCTACCAGAATGTGCAGGGCGCACGCCGTTTTTGCCATGGTATTGCCTTTGTCGATGCGAAAATTGCGCTGATTATACCCGCTAAATCTCATCGGCGCTTTCTGCTACAATTCCCTTCCACGTTTTACAGTCGAGCAAGTCAGCGCCATGCGATTAAACCCCAGCCAACAACAAGCCGTCGAATTCGTTACCGGGCCCTGCCTGGTGTTGGCCGGTGCCGGCTCCGGCAAGACGCGCGTTATCACTAATAAGATAGCCCACCTGATCCACCACTGCGGCTATCAGGCGCGGCACATCGCCGCCGTGACTTTTACCAACAAAGCCGCGCGCGAGATGAAAGAGCGCGTGTCGCAAACCCTGGGACGCAAAGAGGCGCGCGGGCTGATGATTTCCACCTTCCACACTCTGGGGCTGGAAATCATCAAGCGGGAATATGTGGCGCTGGGCATGAAGTCCAACTTCTCGCTGTTCGACGACCAGGATCAGCTGGCGCTGTTGAAAGAGCTGACCGAAAAGTGGCTGGAAAGCGATAAGACGCTGGTGGCGCAGCTGATTTCGACCATCTCCAACTGGAAAAACGACCTGATCGATCCCCAGCGGGCGGCGGAGCTGGCGCGCTCGGAGCGCGACAAGCTGTTCGCCCACTGCTACGGCCTTTACCACGCCCATATGCGGGCGTGTAACGTACTGGACTTCGACGATTTGATCCTGTTGCCGACGCTGCTGCTGCAACGCAACGAAGAGGTGCGCGAACGCTGGCAGCAGCGCATCCGCTATCTGCTGGTGGATGAGTATCAGGATACTAACACCAGCCAATACGAGCTGGTGAAGCTGTTGGTGGGCCATCGCGCGCGCTTTACCGTGGTGGGCGACGACGATCAGTCGATTTACTCCTGGCGCGGCGCGCGGCCGCAGAACCTGGTGCTGCTGAAGGAAGATTTCCCGGCGCTGCAGGTGATCAAGCTGGAGCAAAACTACCGTTCCAGCGAGCGCATTTTGAAGGCGGCCAATATCCTGATCGCCAATAACCCGCACGTGTTTGAAAAAAGGCTGTTTTCCGAGCTGGGGTATGGCGAAGAGCTGAAGGTGGTGACCGCCAACAACGAGGATCACGAAGCCGAGCGCGTGGTGGGGGAACTGATCGCCCACCACTTCGTGAAAAAAACCAACTACGGCGACTATGCGATTCTCTACCGTGGCAACCACCAGTCGCGGGTGTTTGAAAAGATGCTGATGCAGAACCGCATCCCGTACAAGATTTCCGGCGGCACGTCGTTCTTCTCTCGCCCCGAGATCAAGGATCTGCTGGCCTACCTGCGCGTGCTGACCAACCCGGACGACGACAGCGCCTTCCTGCGCATCGTCAATACCCCCAAGCGCGAGATCGGCCCGGCGACGCTGCAGAAGCTCGGCGAATGGGCCAACCAGCGCAACAAGAGTTTATTCCACGCCAGTTTCGATCTGGGGCTGAGCCAGCACTTGACCGGGCGCGGGCTGGAATCGCTCCAACGCTTCACCCACTGGCTGGGCGGCATCGCCCAACAGGCGGAGCGTGAGCCGGTGGCGGCGGTGCGCGATCTGATCCGCGGCGTGGATTATGAAAGCTGGCTGTTTGAAACCTCGACCAGCCCGAAGGCCGCCGAAATGCGGATGAAAAACGTCAATACGCTGTTCGGTTGGATGACGGAGATGCTGGAAGGCAACGATTTGGACGAGCCGATGACGCTGACCCAGGTCGTGACGCGCTTCACCCTGCGCGACATGATGGAGCGCGGTGAAAGCGAAGAGGAGCTGGATCAGGTGCAGCTGATGACGCTGCACGCTTCCAAAGGGTTGGAGTTCCCCTACGTGTTCCTGGTGGGTATGGAAGAGGGGCTGCTGCCGCACCAGAGCAGCATCGACGAAGACAATGTCGATGAAGAGCGGCGTCTGGCCTATGTAGGGATCACCCGCGCGCAAAAAGAGCTGATCTTCACCCTGTGCCGCGAACGCCGTCAGTACGGTGAGTTGGTGCGGCCGGAGCCGAGCCGATTCCTGCTGGAGCTGCCGCAGGACGATTTGGCGTGGGAAACCGAGCGCAAAGTGGTGAGCCCCCAGGAGCGGATGCAGAAGGGGCAGAGCCATCTGGCCAATATCCGCGCCCAGCTGGCCAAGGCCAAAGGCGGGAATTAAAAAGAAAGGGCGCTCATCGCGCCCTTGCTATTTCAACGTTGTTCTTCCAACCGCAGCGTCCAGTGGACGTAACTCTGCCAGTGGCTTTCCTGCTCCAGCGCCTCGGCGCGCAGCGGATGCTGCTCCAGCCAACCCGGCGGCAAGATCACCGTCAGTTCATCGTCCTGATTGGCGCGTAAACGCACCGCCGGCAGCGTGTCGTCGCGGCGGCGGCTGGCGAAGATGATCGCCAGGCGCAAAATGCGGCACAGACGCTGCGCGGTGCGCGGCGGCAGGGCGTTTTGCTGGTTCAACAGCGACAGGTCGAGGGTGTTGCTCTGGTTTTGCAGCAGGGTGGCCAGCAGTTTTTTCTGCGCGGGGGTAAAGCCGGGTAAGTCCAGGTGGCGGATCAGGTAGGCGGCGTGTTGCGGCGCCTGCTTGAAATCGACGCTGAGGCCGAGTTCGTGGATCAGGCTGGCGCTGTGCAACAGCTCGCGACATCGCGCATCCAACTGCCACTCGTTGGCGACCTGCTGCGAGAAGTTGGCGGCGAGCTGGCTGACGCGCTCGGCCTGCTCGGTGTCGATCAGGTAGCGACGCTGCAGGTTGCGGATGGTGCGGATGCGAATATCCTGCTCCACCGGCAGATGCAGCATGCCGTAAACCAGGCCTTCACGCAGCGCCCCGCCGGCCAGCATCATGCTTTCGATGCCCAGCTCCTGGAAGATGGCCAGCAGAATGGACAGGCCGCTCGGGAAGACCAGCGCGCGTTCCAGCGTCAACCCTTCGATCTCCAGCTCTTCCAGCTTGCCGCACTGAATGGCCCGCTGTTTCAACTGGCGCAGCTTGGGCAGGGTGATGCGTTCATCCATGCCTTGCGCCACCATGATTTCCTGCAGCGCTTGTACGGTGCCGGAAGCGCCGACGCAGATTTGCCAACCGTGCTGGCGCAGCTGCGGCGCGATCGGCCGCACCATGTCGCGCGCGGCCTGTTCGGCGCGCTCGAAGTTTTCTTGCCCGAGGTTGCGATCGCTGAAATAGCGCTCCAGCCAGGTGACGCAGCCCATCGACAGGCTGTACAGCTGCGATGCCTGTGCGCCGGTGCCGGTGACCAGTTCGGTGCTGCCGCCGCCGATATCGACGACCAGCCGCCGATCCGGCCCGCCGGTGGTGTGCGCGACGCCATGATAAATCAGCCGCGCTTCTTCTTCGCCGCTGATGACCTGCACCGGGCAGCCGAGGATTTGCTCGGCTGCCTGCAGGAACTCATCGGCGTTGGACGCCAGGCGCAAGGTGGCGGTGGCGACGACGCGGATCTGCTCGCGCGGGATATCCTGCAGGCGTTCGGAGAACAGCCGCAGGCACTGCCAGCCGCGTTGCATGGCCTCATGCGACAGGTGATTGTGCTGATCCAGCCCGGCAGCCAGGCGCACCTTGCGCTTTATCCGCGCCAGAGTCTGAATGCTGCCGGCCACCTCGCGCACCACCAACATATGGAAGCTGTTGGAGCCGAGATCGATGGCAGCATAAAGCGTGCTGGAGCTGAGCATGGCGATCAGCTCGAGCGTTTACGGTTGCTGCGCGGCGCGCCGCCGCGACGTGGCGCGGAGTTGCGACGTGGGCCGTTGCCGCCGCGCGGACGCGACAGGCGCTTCGGCGCCGGCAGATCGGTCAGCAGCGCATCGCTGTTGTACTTGCTCACCGGAATGCTGTGATCGATATAGGTCTCGATCGCCGGCAGGTTGAGCGCGTACTCTTCACAAGCCAGGCTGATGGAGTGGCCGCTGGCGCCTGCTCGGCCGGTACGGCCGATGCGGTGCACGTAGTCTTCGCAGTCGTCAGGCAGATCGTAGTTGAAGACGTGCGTGACGGCGGGAATGTGCAGACCGCGCGCGGCGACGTCGGTGGCGACCAGGATATCCAGATTGCCCTTGGTGAAGTCGTCGAGGATGCGCAGGCGTTTTTTCTGCGCCACGTCGCCGGTCAGCAGGCCGACGCGGTGACCGTCGGCGGCCAGGTGGCCCCAGATGTCTTCGCAGCGGTGCTTGGTGTTGGCGAAGATGATGGCGCGATCCGGCCACTCTTCTTCGATCAGCGTCTGCAGCAGACGCATTTTTTCTTCGTTGGACGGGTAGAACAGCTCTTCTTTAATGCGGTGGCCGGTTTTCTGTTCCGGTTCCACTTCAACATATTCGGCGTTGTTCATCTGCTCGAAGGCCAGTTCGCGTACGCGATAGGACAGCGTGGCGGAGAACAGCATGTTCAGGCGTTGATCGGCCGCAGGCATGCGGCGGAACAGCCAGCGGATGTCTTTGATAAAGCCGAGATCGTACATGCGATCGGCCTCATCCAGCACGACGACCTGCATCGCGCCGAGATCGACATAGTTCTGCTTGGTGTAATCGATTAAACGGCCGGTGGTGCCAATCAGAATGTCCACGCCGCTTTCCAGCACTTTCAGCTGTTTGTCGTAGCCGTCGCCGCCGTAGGCCAGGCCCAGCTTCAGGCCGGTGCTCTGGGAGAGGGCTTCCGCATCGGAGTGGATTTGCACCGCCAGTTCACGCGTAGGCGCCATGATCAAGGCGCGCGGCTGATTGGTCTGGCGATCCTGTTTCGCCGGGTGGGTCAGCAAATAGTGAAAAGTAGACGCCAAAAACGCCAGCGTCTTTCCGGTACCGGTTTGCGCCTGACCTGCAACGTCACGCCCGGAGAGCGTGAGCGGCAATGCTAACGCCTGGATGGGCGTGCAATTGTGAAACCCTTTTTTCTCAAGGGCTTCAAGGACTAACGGGTGCAGGGCGAAGTCGGAAAACTTCTGTTCAGTCAAGTGTGTTTTGCTCATAGTGTGGTAGAATATCAGCTAACTATTGCTTTACGAAAGCACATCCGTTGAAATAAACGCGGTGCAATAAAATCACCTTGAGTTGGTTAATGCTACACCAACAAGGTAGACATAATCCTGTGGAGTAGAACATGAGCGATAAAATTATTCACCTGACTGACAGCAGCTTCGAAGCTGACGTGCTGAAAGCGGAAGGGCCGATCCTGGTCGATTTCTGGGCTGAATGGTGTGGGCCGTGCAAGATGATTGCTCCGATTCTGGATGAGATTGCCGAAGAGTTCGAAGGCAAACTGACCATCACCAAGCTGAATATCGATCAGAACCCGGCTACCGCGCCTAAGTACGGTATCCGTGGCATCCCTACGCTGTTGCTGTTCAAGAACGGTGAAGTGGCCGCGACCAAGGTTGGCGCGTTGTCCAAAGGTCAGCTCAAAGATTTCCTGAACGCGAATCTGTAATCGGGCGGGAAGCCCAGTATCAGGCGCCTGGCGGTGATGTTCAATTCACCGCTAGACGCCTGCCAAGAAGCGTGTTAAGTTTAACCACACTGCATATAGAACTTGCCCGAAGTTTTAAATCTAAAGAGTTTGAATCTAAAGCTATACTCTGTGTCGAACCACTGGCGTTGAAAGTAAACTGAACTCAACCCGTGTTTTGGCAATCAAACGGTTTTGCAAAAATCATTTTTAAGGTACCTTCGATCTTCAACCGTCAATGCGTGCGCCCGATGTAAGCCATTTCTTACCGCGACGGCTCTGCGCCCGGTGATCGAACGTCCAG
The DNA here is from genome assembly GCF_000747565.1 of Serratia sp. SCBI. NCBI lineage: Bacteria > Pseudomonadati > Pseudomonadota > Gammaproteobacteria > Enterobacterales > Yersiniaceae > Serratia > Serratia sp. SCBI. The sequence goes on from NZ_CP003424.1 coordinate 162,774, forward strand.
TAAACAGGCACGCATCTCGCTGCCATACCATTCACGATACAAGTTCGAGACATACCCCGAGTTTAAGAACCCACCACTATGAATCTTACCGAATTAAAGAATACGCCGGTTTCTGAGCTGATTACTCTCGGCGAAAATATGGGGCTGGAAAACCTTGCCCGCATGCGCAAGCAGGACATCATCTTCTCCATTCTGAAGCAACATGCGAAAAGCGGAGAAGATATCTTCGGCGACGGCGTGCTCGAGATATTGCAGGATGGATTCGGTTTCCTCCGCTCTGGAGACAGTTCCTACCTCGCCGGTCCCGACGACATCTACGTATCCCCTAGCCAAATCCGCCGCTTCAACCTCCGCACAGGTGACACCATTTCCGGTAAGATTCGTCCGCCAAAAGAAGGCGAGCGCTATTTTGCCCTGCTGAAAGTCAACGAAGTCAACTACGACAAGCCGGAAAACGCCCGCAGCAAGATCCTGTTCGAGAACTTGACGCCGCTGCACGCCAATTCCCGTCTGCGGATGGAGCGCGGCAACGGCTCGACCGAAGACTTGACGGCGCGCGTACTGGATCTGGCGGCGCCAATTGGCCGCGGCCAGCGTGGCCTGATCGTGGCACCGCCGAAAGCCGGTAAAACCATGCTGCTGCAGAACATCGCGCAGAGCATCGCCTACAATCACCCAGACTGCGTGCTGATGGTGCTGCTGATCGACGAACGTCCGGAAGAAGTGACCGAGATGCAGCGCCTGGTGAAAGGCGAAGTGATCGCATCGACCTTCGACGAGCCGGCTTCGCGTCACGTGCAAGTGGCTGAAATGGTGATCGAGAAGGCCAAGCGCCTGGTTGAGCACAAGAAAGACGTGATCATTCTGCTCGACTCCATCACTCGTCTGGCGCGCGCCTACAACACTGTGGTGCCGGCCTCGGGCAAGGTGTTGACCGGTGGTGTGGACGCCAACGCCCTGCATCGTCCGAAGCGCTTCTTCGGTGCGGCGCGTAACGTGGAAGAGGGCGGCAGCCTGACCATCATCGCGACCGCGCTGGTTGATACCGGTTCGAAGATGGACGAAGTGATCTACGAAGAATTTAAAGGTACCGGCAACATGGAATTGCATCTGGCGCGTAAAATCGCCGAGAAACGCGTATTCCCGGCTATCGATTACAACCGCTCCGGTACCCGTAAAGAAGAGCTGCTCACCACCTCTGAAGAGCTGCAAAAAATGTGGATCCTGCGCAAAATCATTCATCCGATGGGTGAAATCGACGCGATGGAGTTCCTCATTAATAAGTTGGCGATGACTAAAACCAACGATGAATTCTTCGATATGATGAAACGCTCATAATTCGTTAAAAAATTCGCTGAACGCCACGCCTAGTCGTGGCGTTTTTCGCTTTTGGCGGATACGATAAGTAGCAGTAATGGAAAAGTAAGTTGTTTCCTCGACTTATTGAGAATTCATCTTGTTTGTCGGTCGGTTTCGCGCCGGTCGGCTTTGCTGCTGTCATTTTGTCAGTCGATGCGAAGAAAATAGGCATGAATCACCGTTGTCATAGGAAATGACCGAAAGGTAGCGGGGGCCGATGGCACAAGCCTTAGCCCGTGGTAAGCTGCCTTATCTTCTACAGAGATCTGTTAACTGTGAACTTACTCACTATGAGTACTGAAATTCTATTTGTTTTCCTGTTTTCTTTGGCTTTTCTCTTTGTTGCCCGCAAGGCGGCAAAACGTATTGGTCTGGTAGATAAACCCAATTATCGCAAACGCCATCAGGGGCTGATTCCTCTGGTCGGCGGTATTTCCGTTTATGCCGGGTTGTGCTTCGCGTTTTGGATCTCTGAACAACCCATCGCACACGCCAAGCTTTATCTCACCTGCGCCGGTATTCTGGTGTTTGTGGGGGCGCTCGACGATCGTTTCGATATCAGCGTTAAAATTCGCGCCCTGGTGCAGGCGCTGGTCGGCATCGCCATGATGGTGTTCGCCGGTCTGTATCTGCGCAGCTTCGGCCATGTGCTGGGTGACTGGGAGATGCTGCTGGGGCCGTTCGGCTATCTGGTGACGCTGTTCGCGGTATGGGCGGCGATCAACGCTTTCAATATGGTCGACGGCATCGATGGTCTGCTGGGCGGTTTGTCGTGCGTCTCCTTCGGGGCGCTGGGCCTGCTGCTGTACCTGAGCGGCCATCATGAGCTGGCGTTCTGGTGCTTTGCGATGATCGCCACTATCGTTCCCTATATTTTGCTCAATCTCGGTATCCTCGGCCGCCGTTATAAGGTGTTTATGGGGGATGCCGGCAGCACCCTGATCGGCTTTACCGCCATTTGGCTGCTGCTGCAAAGTTCACAGGGAAAGGCGCACTCGATCAACCCGGTGACCGCGCTGTGGATCATCGCTATTCCGCTGATGGACATGATAGCAATCATGTATCGTCGTTTACGCAAGGGGATGAGCCCCTTCTCTCCCGATCGTCAACATATTCACCACCTGATCATGCGCGCCGGCTTTACGCCGCGGCAGGCTTTCGTGCTGATCACCCTGGCGGCTGCGTTGCTGGCTGCGGTGGGCGTGATCGGCGAACGCCTGACTTTTATCCCTGAGTGGGTTATGTTGGCATTATTCTTGCTTGCCTTCTTCCTGTACGGTTACTGCATCAAGCGCGCCTGGCGGGTTGCGCGGTACATTAAGCGTATCAAGCGCCGGCTGCGGCGTTCGGGCGATAACAAGCAAGTACCTTAACCAGAGACCAGAGGCTTTTTGGCTGTGATGAATCCAGAAACAACGTCTGACAAGCATACCCCGGCGGTGGATAACGAACTCGATATCCGCGGCCTGTGCTGCACCCTGTGGCGCGGCAAACCGTGGATTATCGGCATTGCGGTGCTGTTCGCGGCGGTCGCGCTGATCGTTTCTTACCTGGTTAAGCAAGAGTGGAGCGCCACCGCGATCACCGACAGGCCGACGGTGAATGCGCTGGGCGGTTATTACTCCCAGCAGCAGTTCCTGCGCAATCTGGATGTGCGCACGCTGCCGGCGGCGGCGGCCGGCGATCAGCCGAGCATCGCGGATGAAGCGTACAATGAGTTCATCATGCAGCTGGCGGCTTACGACACGCGTCGCGATTTCTGGCTGCAGAGCGATTACTACAAACAGCGTCAGGAAGGGGATGCCCGTGCCGATGCGGCATTGCTCGACGAGCTGATCAATAACATCCTGTTCACGCCGCGCGACGACAAAAAAGTCCCGAACGACGGCGTGAAGCTGACGGCGGAAACCGCCGCGGACGCCAACCGCCTGCTGCGCCAATACGTGGCCTTCGCCAGCCACCGCGCAGCCCTGCACCTGAACGAAGAGATCCAGGGCGCGTGGGCCGCTCGCACCACCTCGATGAAGGCACAGGTCAAGCGTCAGGAAGCGGTCGCGGAGTCGGTTTACAAGCGCGAGCTGAACACCACGCAACAGGCGTTGAAAATTGCCGAGAGCCAGGGGATCAGCCGTACGCAAACCGACACTCCGGCCGAACAGTTGCCGGATTCGGATCTGTTCTTGCTGGGCCGGCCAATGCTGCAGGCGCGTCTGGAAGGCCTGCAGGCCTCCGGCCCGACCTACGATCTGGATTACGATCAGAACCGCGCAATGCTGGCGACGCTGAACGTTGGCCCGACGTTGGATGAGAAGTTCCAGACCTATCGCTATTTGCGCACGCCGGAAGAGCCGGTAAAACGCGACAGCCCACGCCGGGTCTTCTGGCTGATTTTGTGGGGCGCGATGGGCGCGTTGGTTGGCGCCGGTGTGGCCTTGGCGCGTCGGCCGCGTAGTTAAAAAAATAATATAATAATCTGATGCAGGGCGCGTGAGCGCCCCATTCGCAGGCGGGGCCTGCGATTAACCGACCAAAAGAGATTCGCTGTGAAAGTGTTGACTGTTTTCGGCACCAGACCTGAAGCCATTAAAATGGCGCCGCTGGTACATGCACTGGCCCAGGATGAGGCCTTTGAAGCAAGAGTCTGCGTAACGGCACAGCATCGTGAGATGTTGGATCAGGTATTGCGGTTGTTCGAGATCACGCCGGATTACGACCTGAACATCATGAAACCCGGCCAGGGGCTAACGGAAATCACCTGTCGTATCCTGGAAGGGCTGAAAGGGGTGCTGGAAGACTTCAAACCGGACGTGGTGCTGGTGCACGGCGATACCACCACCACGCTGGCGACCAGTCTGGCGGCGTTCTATCAACGCATCCCCGTTGGGCATGTCGAAGCCGGGCTGCGTACCGGCAATCTGTATTCTCCCTGGCCGGAAGAGGCCAACCGCAAACTGACCGGCCATCTGGCGATGTACCACTTCGCGCCGACCGAGAACTCACGCCAAAATCTGCTGCGCGAGCTGCTGCCGGACAACCACATTTTCGTGACCGGCAATACGGTGATCGACGCGTTGTTCTGGGTGCGCGATCGCGTGATGAGCGATGCTGCGCTGCGCGCCAGCCTGGCGCAGCGTTACCCGTTCCTCGATGCCGACAAAAAACTGATTCTGGTCACCGGCCATCGCCGGGAAAGCTTTGGCGGCGGTTTTGAGCGGATTTGCAGCGCGCTGGCAGAGATCGCCCGCAGCCACCCGGAAGTGCAGGTGGTGTACCCGGTGCATCTTAATCCGAATGTCAGCGAGCCGGTGAATCGCATTTTGAAAGGCATCGACAACGTCATGCTGATCGAGCCGCAGGATTATTTGCCGTTTGTCTATCTGATGACCCACGCTTACATGATCCTCACCGACTCCGGCGGCATTCAGGAAGAGGCGCCCTCGTTAGGCAAGCCGGTGCTGGTGATGCGCGACACCACCGAGCGCCCGGAGGCGGTAGATGCGGGCACGGTGCGCTTGGTCGGCACCGATGTGGCCAAAATTGTTGAAGCGGTGACCCGGCTGTTGACGGACGAAAGCGAATATCACGCGATGAGCCGGGCGCACAACCCATACGGCGACGGGCATGCCTGTCAGCGTATCCTCGAAGCTTTAAAGAATCATCAGGTGACACTATGAGTTTTGACACTATTTCGGTTATCGGCCTGGGTTATATCGGCTTGCCAACGGCGGCGGCGTTTGCTTCCCGCAAGAAAAAAGTGGTGGGCGTAGATGTTAACCAACATGCGGTAGATACCATTAATCGCGGTGCTATCCACATCGTCGAACCGGATCTGGATAAAGTGGTCAAGGATGCCGTCGACGGCGGTTTCCTGCAGGCGGTGACCAAACCGCTGGCGGCCGATGCGTTCCTGATCGCGGTGCCTACACCGTTCAAGGGCGACCATGAGCCGGATCTGGCCTATGTCGAGGCGGCGGCGAAGTCGCTGGCGCCGGTGCTGAAAAAAGGCGATCTGGTGATCCTTGAGTCCACCTCGCCGGTGGGCGCCACTGAACAGATGGCGGAATGGTTGGCGCAGGCGCGCAGCGATCTCAGCTTCCCGCAACAAGCGGGCGAAGCGGCGGACGTGAATATCGCCTATTGCCCTGAGCGCGTGTTGCCGGGGCAGGTGATGGTGGAGCTGATTCAAAACGATCGCGTGATCGGCGGCATGACGCCGAAGTGCTCCGCGCGCGCCAGCGAGCTGTACAAGATTTTCCTCGAGGGGGAATGCGTGGTCACCAACTCACGCACTGCCGAGATGTGCAAGCTGACGGAAAACAGCTTCCGCGATGTGAACATCGCCTTTGCTAACGAACTGTCGCTGATTTGCGCCGAACAGGGGATCAACGTCTGGGAACTGATTCGCCTGGCGAACCGTCACCCGCGGGTGAACATTCTACAGCCTGGCCCAGGCGTCGGCGGCCACTGCATCGCCGTCGATCCGTGGTTTATCGTGGCGCAGAACCCGCAGCAGGCGCGCTTGATCCATACCGCACGTCTGGTGAACGACGGCAAACCGTTGTGGGTGGTCGACCGGGTGAAAGCGGCGGTGGCCGATTGCCTGGCCGCCACCGACAAGCGGGCGTCAGAGGTGAAAATCGCCTGCTTCGGTCTGGCCTTCAAGCCGAATATCGACGATCTGCGCGAAAGCCCGGCGGTGGAAGTGGCCCACCTGATCGCCGAATGGCACGTCGGTGAAACGCTGGCGGTGGAACCGAACGTCGAACAGTTGCCGACTTCGCTGGCGGGCCATGTAACGTTGACGCCAATCGCGGAGGCGTTGCAACAGGCCGATGTGATCGTGATGTTGGTCGATCATCAGCAGTTCAAGGCCATCCGGCCGGAAGAGATTAAGCAAAGCTGGGTGGTGGATACCAAGGGAGTTTGGCGTTGAAGCGTATCTTAGTCACCGGCGGCGCCGGATTTATCGGCTCTGCGGTCGTGCGGCATATCATCGAGGCCACCGGCGACAGCGTGGTGGTAGTGGATAAGCTGACCTATGCCGGTAACCTGGAGTCGCTGGCGGTAGTGGCCGACAGCGATCGTTATGCCTTCGAGCAGGTCGACATCTGCGATCGCGCCGGGTTGGATCGGGTGTTTGCCCGTTATCAACCGGACGTGGTGATGCACCTGGCGGCGGAAAGTCACGTCGATCGCTCTATCGACGGCCCGGCGGCGTTTATTGAGACCAATGTGGTCGGCACTTACACCCTGCTGGAAGCGGCGCGCCATTACTGGCAGCCGTTGGCGGCGGAGAAGAAGCAGGCTTTCCGCTTCCATCATATCTCCACCGACGAAGTGTACGGCGATCTGCACGGCACTGACGATCTGTTCACCGAAACCACGCCCTATGCGCCGAGCAGCCCGTATTCCGCCTCCAAGGCGTCGAGCGATCATCTGGTGCGCGCCTGGCTGCGCACCTATGGTTTGCCGACCCTAGTGACCAACTGTTCGAACAACTACGGCCCTTATCACTTCCCGGAGAAGCTGATCCCGCTGGTTATCCTGAATGCCGTCGCCGGTAAACCGCTGCCGGTATACGGCAACGGCGCGCAGGTGCGCGACTGGCTGTATGTCGAGGATCACGCACGCGCGCTCTATCAGGTGGTGACCGAAGGTGTGGTGGGCGAAACTTACAATATCGGCGGCCATAACGAGCGCAAGAATATCGAAGTGGTGCAGACCATCTGTGACCTGCTGGAAGAACTGGCGCCAAACAAACCACAGGGCGTGGCGCACTACCGCGATCTGATCACTTACGTTAAGGATCGCCCGGGCCACGACATGCGTTACGCCATCGACGCCGGCAAGATCGACCGTGAGTTGGGATGGCAACCGCAGGAAACGTTCGAAAGCGGCATTCGCAAAACCGTGGTTTGGTACCTGAATAACGAAGTCTGGTGGCGCCGGGTGCAAGACGGTTCTTATGCCGGCGAGCGTTTGGGGCTGTCCGATTGAATGTCACGCCGTGCGGCCTGTGCGCGGTGCGGCGGATTTGGGAGCAAGTATGAAAGGTATTGTGCTGGCAGGGGGTTCCGGGACGCGTCTGCATCCAATTACCCGCGGCGTATCGAAGCAGCTGTTGCCGATTTACGATAAACCGATGATCTATTACCCGCTGTCGGTGCTGATGCTGGCGGGGATCAAAGACATTCTGATTATCTCCACGCCGGAAGATCTGCCTTCTTTCAAGCGTTTGTTGGGCAGCGGCGAAGCGTTTGGCATCAATCTCAGCTATGCCGAGCAGCCTAGCCCCGATGGCCTGGCTCAGGCATTTCTGATTGGCGAAGAATTCTTGGCCGGCGAGCCGAGCTGCCTGGTGTTGGGCGATAATATTTACTTTGGCCAGGGATTCAGTCCCAAGCTGAGAAGCGTTGCGGCGCGCACCGCCGGCGCCACGGTGTTTGGCTATCAGGTGATGGATCCCGAGCGTTTTGGCGTAGTGGAATTCGATGACCGCTATCGGGCATTATCGATCGAAGAAAAGCCGGTTAAACCGAAGTCTAACTGGGCGGTGACCGGGTTGTATTTCTATGATGCTCAGGTTGTGGAGTTCGCCAAGCAGATCAAACCGTCACCTCGGGGTGAGCTGGAGATCACCAGCATCAACCAGATGTATCTGGAGCGCGGAGAACTGACCGTCGAGCTGCTGGGGCGCGGTTTTGCCTGGCTGGATACCGGCACTCACGACAGCCTGCTGGAAGCCAGCAGTTTCGTGCAGACGGTCGAGAAACGTCAGGGCTTTAAAATCGCCTGTCTTGAAGAGATCGCCTGGCGCAATGGCTGGCTGGATGATGAGGGCGTGAAACGCGCGGCTCAGACGCTGGCCAAGACAGGTTACGGCAAATACTTACTGGATTTATTGCATGCGCGTCCACGCCAGTATTGAACCGCTGAATTGGGAGAGCGACTTCTTCCAATTGAAAAGCGCCAAGTTACATTTCGACGACTCTGCGGCCCCCGTCAGCCACGCTGATTTGGATGCTTATGCGTTGGTGCAGGCTAAAATCCCCGCTTACCGATTGGAGTGGGCCGATGCGCTGTCGGCGCTGGGCTTCCGGCTGGTCGAAGGCGAAGTGGACCTGGCAGTGAACATTGCAACTGGACGGGAGACGGTCGATACCGCTGCGGCCGGGGTGCGGATGGCCGTACCCGAGGACATCCCGTCGTTGCGGGCTGCCGCCGGTGACGTGTTCGCCGCCAGCCGATTTCGCGCACCGTGGTACGATCGCGCCGATAGCGGGCGATTCTATGCGGCCTGGATCGAAAAAGCGGTGCTGGGCACCTTTGATCATCAATGCTTGCTGGTATTGGACAACCAGGGGCAACCCGAAGGATTTGTCAGCCTGCGTGACATTGGCGACCAGGAAATGCGTATCGGCTTGCTGGCGGCCTATCCCGGCGCATCAGGCCGGGGCATTGGCTCCAGACTGATGGCGGCGGCGCTGGCCGAATGCCGGCGGCAGGGGATGCAGCGCCTGCGGGTCGCGACCCAGGTAGGCAATATCGCCGCATTAAGACTCTATCAACGACAGGGTGCCGTGATTGAAAGCACCGCGTATTGGTTATACAGAGGTAGACATGATTCCATTTAACGCTCCACCGGTTGTTGGCACTGAACTGGAATATATGCAGGCTGCGATGAGCAGCGGCAAGTTGTGCGGCGACGGCGGTTTTACCCGTCGCTGCCAACAGTGGATGGAACAGCATTTCGGCAGCGCGAAAGTGCTGTTGACGCCTTCCTGCACCGCGTCGTTGGAAATGGCCGCCATCCTGCTGGATATTCAGCCGGGCGACGAAGTGATCATGCCGAGCTTTACCTTCGTTTCAACCGCCAACGCCTTTGTGCTGCGCGGCGCCAAAGTGGTATTCGTCGATCTGCGTCCGGACACCATGAACATCGACGAAACCAAAATCGAAGCGGCGATTACCGATAAAACCCGCGCGATCGTGCCGGTACACTACGCCGGCGTCGCCTGCGAGATGGATACCATCATGGCGCTGGCGAAGAAATATAACCTGTTCGTGGTGGAAGACGCCGCGCAGGGCGTGATGTCGACCTACAAAGGCAAGGCATTGGGCACCATCGGCCATATCGGCTGCTTCAGCTTCCATGAAACCAAAAACTATACCGCCGGCGGCGAAGGCGGCGCGACGCTGGTGAACGATCCGGCCCTGATCGATCGGGCGGAAGTCATCCGCGAGAAAGGCACCAACCGCAGCCAGTTCTTCCGTGGCCAGGTCGACAAATATACCTGGCGCGACATCGGCTCCAGCTACTTGATGTCTGACCTGCAGGCCGCCTACCTGTGGGGGCAACTGGAAGTGGCGGAGCGCATCAATCAGCGCCGCCTGTCGCTGTGGCAGAAGTACTACGACAGTTTCCTGCCGTTAGCGCAGGCCGGCCGTATCGAGCTGCCGACTGTGCCGGCGGACTGCGAGCACAATGCGCACATGTTCTATATCAAGCTGCGCGATATCGAAGAGCGCACCGCATTTATCGACTATTTGAAAGAAGCCGAGATCATGACGGTGTTTCACTATATCCCGCTGCATGCGTGCCCGGCCGGCGAACAGTTTGGCCGCTTTGCCGGTGAAGATCGCTATACCAGCCAGGAAAGTGCGCGTCTGGTGCGTTTGCCGCTGTTCTACAATCTGTCCGATGCCAATCAACGTACGGTTATCAATAGCATACTGAGCTTCTTCGCCTGATATGTCGTTGGCAAAAGCGTCGATATGGACCGCCGGCTCCACGCTGATCAAAATTGGCGTGGGGCTATTGGTGGTGAAACTGCTGGCGGTGGCGTTTGGCCCCAGCGGCGTGGGGCAGGCGGGTAACTTTCGCCAGTTGATCACCGTGCTGGGCGTGCTGTCCGGCGCGGGCATTTTTAACGGCATCACCAAGTACGTGGCGGAGTACCACCAGGACTCGCAGCGTTTGCGTCTGGCGGTCGGCACCGCGTCGAGCATCGTGCTGGGCTTTTCGACCTTGCTGGCGCTGGTGTTTTTGTTCGCCGCCGAGCCGATCAGCATCGGGCTGTTCGGGCATGCCGATTACGTCGGCGTGGTGCGCGCCGTCGCCTTCATTCAGATGGGCATCGCCTACGCCAACCTGTTCATGGCGGTGCTGAAAGGCTATCGCGACGCGATGGGCAACGCGCTGGCGGTGATCGGCGGCAGCCTGATCGGCGTGGTGGCTTATTATCTGTGCTTCAAGCTGGGCGGCTATGAAGGCGCGCTGGCAGGGCTGGCGTTGGTGCCGGCGTTGGTGGTGGTGCCGGCCGGGCTGATGCTGTGGCGGCGCAAAACGTTGCCGCTGCGCTACCTGGCTCCGCGCTGGGACAAAGGGGTGGCCGGCAATCTCGGCAAATTCACCCTCATGGCGTTGATCACCTCGGTGACGCTGCCGGTGGCTTACGTGATGATGCGTAACCTGTTGGCCGCGCATTACGGTTGGGATGAAGTGGGGATCTGGCAAGGCGTCAGCAGCATTTCCGATGCCTATCTGCAGTTTATCACCGCCTCGTTTACCGTCTATCTGCTGCCGACGCTGTCGCGGTTGACGGACAAGGGCGCCATCTCGCGGGAGATCGTGCGCTCGCTGAAATTCGTGCTGCCGGCGGTAGCGGCGGCGAGCTTTACGGTGTGGTTGCTGCGTGATTTCGCCATCTGGCTGCTGTTCTCGGACAAGTTCGTCGCCATGCGCGATCTGTTTGCCTGGCAGCTGGTGGGCGACGTGCTGAAAGTCGGGGCCTATGTGTTCGGCTATCTGGTGATCGCCAAAGCGTCGCTGCGCTTTTATATCCTGACGGAAGTCAGCCAGTTTCTGCTGCTGACGCTGTTCTCGCACTGGCTTATCCCGCTGCGCGGCGCGCTGGGGGCGGCTCAGGCCTATATGGCAACCTACATCGTGTATTTCGCGCTCTGTAGCTGCGTGTTTCTTATTTATCGTAGACGAGTATGACCACACTGATTCACGTTCTGGGATCCGATATCCCGCATCATAACCAGACAGTGCTGCGCTTCTTCAACGACGTGCTGGCGCCGCGTTTGCCGGCTGAGCAGACGCGGCATTTTATGGTGGCGGCCAAGGATGTGGCGGCACTGGGGGATTTCCCCGCCCTGAACATTGAGCCTTACGCCGACAAGAAGAGCCTGGCGGCGGCGGTGATCGCCCGCGCCCAGGCCGATCGCGATGCGCGCTTCTTCCTGCACGGTCAGTTTAACCCGGGGCTGTGGCTGGCGCTGCTGAGCGGCAAGATCAAGGCGCATCAGGTCAGTTGGCATATTTGGGGCGCCGATCTGTATGAAGACGCCACCAGCTGGAAGTTTCGGCTGTTTTACCTGCTGCGCCGCATTGCTCAGGGGCGAGTGGGGAACGTGTTCGCCACCCGCGGCGACGTGATCCACTATCAGCAGCGCCATGCGCGGGTGCCGGCCTCGCTGTTGTACTTCCCGACGCGGATGGATCCGGCGCTGACCGACGTTCACGTCGAGAAAAATCTGGCCGGGCCGATGACGATTCTGGTGGGCAACTCCGGCGATCGCAGCAACCGGCATATCGAAGCGCTGCAGGCGATACATCAGCAGTTCGGCGCTGACGTGCGCGTGATCCTGCCGATGGGCTATCCGGCCAATAACGACGCCTACATCGAGCAGGTGCGCGCCGCCGGGTTGCCGCTGTTTGGCGAGAAAAACCTGCAGCTGCTCACGCAGCAGGTGGCGTTTGAGGACTACCTCAACATCCTGCGCGCCTGCGATCTGGGTTATTTCATTTTCAATCGCCAGCAGGGGATAGGCACCCTGTGTCTGCTGATTCAGTTTGGCGTGCCTTTCGTGCTCAGCCGGCAGAACCCGTTCTGGCAGGATTTGGCGGAACAGCACCTGCCGGTGCTGTTCTACGGCGACTCGCTCGACGAGGCGGTGGTGCGCGAAGCGCAGCGTCAGCTGGCGGCGGTGGACAAGCAGACTATCGCCTTCTTTAATCCGAACTATGTCGATGGCTGGCAGCAAGCCCTGGCGCTGGCGGCGGGAGAGCACTCATGACGTTGGCGCAATTCGGCGGCCTGTTCGTCGTCTACCTGGTCAGCCTGACGTTTATTCTGACGCTGACCTACCAGGAGTTTCGGCGCGTGCGCTTTAACTTCAACGTCTTCTTCTCGCTGCTGTATTTGCTGACGTTTTATTTCGGCTTCCCGCTGACCTGTCTGCTGGTGTTTCAGTTTGACGTCGAGGTGGTGCCGGTGGAGTTTCTGCTGTACGCCTTGCTGTCGGCGACGGCGTTTTACGCCATCTATTACGTCACCTACAAGACCCGGCTGCGCAAGCGCCGCTCTCAGCCGCGTGCGGCGCTGTTCACCATGAACCGGGTGGAAACCCATATGACCTGGGTGCTGCTGGCGCTGGTGGCGATCGGGACCGTGGGTATCTTCTTCATGCAGAACGGCTTCCTGCTGTTCAAGCTCAATTCCTACAGCCAGATCTTCTCCAGCGACGTGTCCGGCGTGGCGCTCAAACGGTTCTTCTACTTCTTCATTCCGGCGATGCTGGTGGTCTATTTCCTGCGGCAGGATCTGCGCGCCTGGTTCTTGTTCCTGGTGGCGACGGTGGCGTTCGGCATTTTGACCTACGTGATCGTCGGCGGCACCCGCGCGAATATCATCATCGCCTTCGCGCTGTTCCTGTTTATCGGCATCGTGCGCGGCTGGATCACGCTGTGGATGTTGGCGGCGGCCGGCATATTCGGCGTGGTCGGCATGTTCTGGCTGGCGTTGAAGCGCTACAGCCTGGACGTCAGCGGCGCGGAAGCGTTTTATACCTTCCTCTATCTGACCCGAGACACCTTCTCGCCGTGGGAAAATCTGGCGCTGCTGCTGCAAAATTACGACAAGATCGATTTCCAGGGCCTGGCGCCGATCCTGCGTGATTTCTACGTCTTTATCCCAACGTGGCTATGGCCGGGCCGGCCGGACGTGGTGCTGAACTCGGCCAACTATTTCACCTGGGAAGTGCTGAACAACCACTCCGGGCTGGCGATATCCCCGACGCTGATCGGTTCGCTGGTGGTGATGGGCGGCGCGCTGTTCATCCCGCTCGGCGCGATTCTGGTGGGCATGATCATCAAGTGGTTCGACTGGCTGTATGAGTTGGGCAAAACCGAACCGAACCGCTATAAGGCGGCTATCCTGCAAGGATTCTGCTTCGGCGCGGTGTTCAACATGATCGTGTTGGCGCGCGAAGGGGTGGACTCATTCGTTTCGCGCGTGGTGTTCTTCTGCATTATTTTCGGCGCCTGTCTGGTGCTGGCGAAGTTGCTGTATTGGCTGTTCGATACCGCCGGGCTCATCAAGGCCAGAGTGACGCGCGCCCGCGCGCTGGCCTCTCCCCCACGGGCGGACGGTCTTTTGTAAGGGTAATGACGACGATGGAAACAAAGATTTCGGTGCCGCAGTATGAGCTGCGCGGTTTCAGCCTGTGGGGCTTTCGCGATATGGCGCACTGCATGGACTTTCTGTTCGACGGCGGCCGGGTCAAACAGGGCACGTTGGTGGCCATGAATGCGGAAAAGATTCTGAAGGCGGAAGAGGACCCGGCGCTGCATGCGTTGCTGGATGAAGCGGAGTACAAGTACGCCGACGGCATCAGCATGGTGCGCTCGATTCGCCGCAAATACCCGGCGGCGGACGTTTCGCGCGTCGCGGGCGCCGACCTTTGGGAAGCCTTGATGCAGCGCGCCGGCCGTGAAGGCACGCCGGTCTTCCTGATCGGCGGCAAGCCGGAGGTGCTGGCGGAAACCGAACGGAAGCTGCGCAGCCAGTGGAACGTTAACCTGGTGGGCAGCCAGGACGGCTATTTCAAACCGGAGCAGCGAGAGGCGCTGTTCGAGCGTATTCGCGCCAGCGGCGCCGCCATCGTGACGGTGGCGATGGGATCGCCGAAGCAGGAGATCCTGATGCGCGACTGCCGCAAGGTGCATCCGCAGGCGCTGTATATGGGCGTGGGCGGCACCTACGACGTGTTTACCGGCCATGTGAAGCGTGCGCCCAAGGTGTGGCAGAACCTCGGTCTGGAGTGGCTTTACCGCCTGCTTAGCCAGCCCAGCCGCATCGGCCGGCAGCTGAAGCTGTTGAAGTTTGTCGGCTACTACTACAGCGGCAAAATGTAATCGCTTATCCGGGGGAAATGTGTCGGTTCGCCCCGGTCTGCTGTACCAATAATCTGCTTTTGCCTATTTCTCCCACATATCTATAACCCCCAGCCCTAAACGTCGCCGCATTTATTCCATAAAGTTTTAAATTGCGGTTTGCTTATAGCGACGAAATGCGAAACGATACCGCCCGGAAATTATCCCTGGCCGCTGAAGCCTGATGCGACAGCGCTGAACGATGTTCTTCTCACGGTAACTTCGCTCCGACTACCCGTTGATGCCAACCCGAACGGCAGGGGATGATTTATTCTTTTAATAATGACAATAACGACCGGCAGCGGCCGGCAGGCAAACACAACCCGAGAAAAATTATTGAGGATTTATGGCACACAAAGAGAAACCGCAAGGGCTACATCGAGGCCTTGAGGCCCGGCACATCGAGCTTATCGCTCTCGGGGGCACCATTGGTGTCGGCCTGTTTATGGGATCGGCCAGTACGCTGAAATGGGCCGGGCCGTCGGTACTGCTGGCTTACATCATCGCCGGGCTGTTCGTGTTCTTCATTATGCGTTCGATGGGGGAGATGCTGTTCCTCGAGCCGGTCGCCGGGTCGTTCGCCGTTTACGCGCATAAATACATGAATCCCTATTTCGGCTACCTCACCGCCTGGGGGTACTGGTTTATGTGGATCGCCGTCGGCATTTCGGAGATCACCGCCATCGGGGTGTATGTGCAGTTCTGGTTCCCGGAAATACCGCAGTGGGTCCCCGCGCTGATCGCCGTGGCGATGGTGGCGCTGGCCAACCTGGCGGCGGTGCGCCTGTACGGTGAGCTGGAGTTCTGGTTCGCCATGATCAAGGTCACGACCATCATCGTGATGATTTTGGTGGGGCTGGGGGTGATCTTCTTCGGTTTCGGCAACGGCGGTGAACCTATCGGTTTCGCCAATCTGACGGCGCACGGCGGCTTCTTTGCCGGCGGCTGGAAGGGCTTCCTGTTTGCGCTGTGCATCGTGGTGGCGTCCTATCAGGGGGTTGAGCTGGTGGGCATCACCGCTGGTGAAGCCAAAAACCCGCAGGTGACGCTGAAACGCGCGATCAACAATATCCTGTGGCGCATCCTGATCTTCTATGTCGGCGCGATCTTCGTCATCGTGACCATCTTCCCGTGGAACGGCATCGGCACTACCGGCAGCCCGTTCGTGCTGACCTTCGCCAAGATCGGCATCGTCGCTGCTGCCGGCATCATTAACTTTGTGGTACTGACCGCCGCGCTTTCCGGTTGCAACAGCGGCATGTACAGCGGCGGCCGCATGCTGTACGCCCTGGCCAAGAATCGCCAACTGCCAGCGGCGCTGACCAAGCTTTCCGCCAGCGGCGTGCCGGTCAACTGCATCGCCGTCACCATCGGCTGCCTGTTGGTGGGCTCCGCGCTGAACTACATCATCCCTAATCCGGAGCAGGTGTTCGTCTATGTCTACAGCGCCAGCGTGTTGCCGGGCATGGTGCCGTGGTTCGTGGTGCTGATAAGCCAACTCTATTTCCGCCGCGCGCACAAGGAAGCGATCAAAAACCACAGCTTTAAGTCGATCATGTTCCCGTATGTGAACTATCTGACCATCGCTTTTCTGGTTTGCGTGCTGGTCGGCATGGGAATCAACCCGGATACGCGAATTTCCCTGCTGGTCGGGGCGATTTTCTTAGCGGGCGTCAGCCTGTGCTACTTCGCTTTCGGCATGCATAAGAAACATCATCCGGCTGAAAATCGGGTAGAAACGCGGCAATAAACGGTGAAAAGGGGCTACGGAGTGCGCTTTCCTGCGCAGGAGTGAGCAAAGCGTAATCAAACGCAACATTTCTGCGAAAAAGCACTAGACAGGATTGGCGTAAATCCGTAGTATCCCCTCCCGCAACGGCGCTACGCGCCCGTAGCTCAGCTGGATAGAGCGCTGCCCTCCGGAGGCAGAGGTCTCAGGTTCGAATCCTGTCGGGCGCGCCATTAAGTTTGTGCGCAGGAGCTGCGGTGGTAATATTACCGCGTGAGTAAGAAGAAGTAGTAATGGTGGCTATAGCTCAGTTGGTAGAGCCCTGGATTGTGATTCCAGTTGTCGTGGGTTCGAGTCCCATTAGCCACCCCACTTCCTAAGCGAAGTGAAGATTTAGCAGTATTTTGTGACAGTGCGAAGGTGGCGGAATTGGTAGACGCGCTAGCTTCAGGTGTTAGTGTTCTTACGGACGTGAGGGTTCAAGTCCCTCTCTTCGCACCACGCAAAATATCTGATAAATATAAGATTTATATGGACAACGGTCTGATAAATCGGGTAGTATGAGCAACACAAATCGGCGAGTAGCGCAGCTTGGTAGCGCAACTGGTTTGGGACCAGTGGGTCGGAGGTTCGAATCCTCTCTCGCCGACCACTTTCAAAGAAACCGACGCAAGTCGGTTTTTTTACGCCTGCAGTTTATGAGGATGAGCACCTCCGCAGGAGGTTCGAGCCTCGTGAAGCGAGACGACGTTGCTTTAGCAACGGCTCGAAGGGCGTTTACATCCTGGGGCGCGCGTCATCTTTCTCTCGCTGACCAGTTTCAAAGAAACCGACGTAAGTCGGTTTTTTTACGTCCGCCGTTTATGAGGGTAAGTCCTTCCCGCCGCGACGAAACGCATAGCGACCAACCCGTGCAGCATTGCACGGGTTTTTGCGTATCTGAACATTGGCATTTTGTCTCAACCGGCACGTGTGTAGGTTTTCAGCGACAATGTGGTTCGACGTTGTCGCCAGTTTGAGACATATAATCCATTGATTTTAAACATTAAAAGTGGCTTTGGCTTAAGTCGTCGTTTTACGGCGACAGCATCAGATCGGCCGTGGGTAAAGAATGACAGGGGACGGCATGCTGAGCGAAAGTTAGGAAGTAAATAAAAATTCAATATTTTCAATCAATTGAATGCTATTTTTTATAGCAACTTTCCTGGGTCTGAAAGTTGGCACGCCAAGTGCAATACCTACAGCGTAGATGCTCATTCCATTTCTTATGTTCGCCTTAGGCTTCATAAACCCTGGGAATGACGCAGAGCCGATTTAGGGTGCCTATCGCCCACGAGAACGATGACTAACCCGTCATCACGCTCAGGGCAAAACGTTGAGTGAGGCACCGCCCCTGTTGTCCTAGACCTGATTGCTTCTTTATACACTTGCCATGCGGCAAGTGTTTTTTTTTGCGCTGCAGCAAGCTAACGGGCAAAAAAAAGCGTGGCACCGAGGCCACGCTTTCTCTGCCGGGCGGGCGGTTATTCGCCGCCGTTCTGTTTCAGCGTCAACATCAGTCCTTCACGCCGCATCTGCGCCGCTTCATCCGAACGATGCAGTTTCTCCAGCGTATCGGCCAGCCAGGCGTAATCGTAGGCGTCCGGACGCTGTTTCAGCGCTTCGCGGAAGGCGTCGGCCGCCTGCTGCCACTCGCCGTGCTTCATCAGCAACTGCCCCAGCGTGCTGTTCAACAGCGGCGTCGCGCCGTGCTGCTTCATCTGCTGACGCAGCGCTTTCTCAAGCTGCTCGGGGTTGCCGGACTTCAGCCGTGGCAGCAACAGCACCAGGCGCTCGTCATATTGGCGTTTCAGGCCGTCGAGCACAATCTCCTGCGCCAGTTCGTGGTCGTTGCATTCGATCAGGTGCTCCACCATCGCGATTTGCAGCGGCACTTCGTGACGCGTCTTGCGGCTCTGATCTTTCCACCAGCGCTTCAGGCCTTCGCTGCCTTCGTCCGCCATCGCCTGATTCATCAGCCCGATGTAAGCCTGTTGCTGCAACGCCTGCAGCTGCTCTTCGCTGTGCAGTTCGATTTTACGCATCGACGGCAGCACTTCCAGCAGCGACGCATAGGCGCCGGTGCGCAGATAGGCTTGTTCCGCCAGGCGCAACACTTCCGGATGGCGCGGCGCTTGGTTCAGCAGGCGATCGACGCCGTGGCGCGCGGCGTGGTTCTCGCCCTGCGCCAGCTGGATGCGAACCCGGGTGATATCCACCGGCAGCTGATCGGTATCGGCGGCTTCGGCGGCCCGCTCCAGATATTGGTTGGTGCGGAAGTCATCGCCGCGTTGCTGCGCAGCCTCGGCGGCCAGCAGATAGTTCACCACCGGCTGTTCGGCGTGATCGGCGTTGCGCGTCATCAGCTTTTCAACCTGCTTGTAGTCGCCCTCCGCCAGTTTGATCAGCGCGGCTTTGGTTTGCTGACGCGCGCGGGTGCGCTTGCGGCCGATAAACCAACCGCGCGTGCGGGCGCCGGTACGGAAGATGCGGCGCAGGATCCACTCGATCGCCAGCAGCACCACGAACAGCAGCACCAACATGATCACCAGGCCGGTGACGCTGGTTTCAATATTGTAGTTATCGGTCTGGATCAGCACATAGCCCTGATGCCCGGCCAACATCGGCCCGAGCACCACGCTGGCGATCACCACCAGGAACAGAAATAGCACGCGTAACATGGCTTAACCCTCCTGATGAGCGGCAGGGGACTGGGTCATCAGGTTGCGCACCCGGGTCTGCATCACTTTTTCGAGCAGCGGCTGGCTTTTCAGCTGATCCGGCACGTCCATCGAGATCGACTGTTGGCTCAGGCTGTCCAGCTCTTCAAGGAAGGCCTTGGTCGCCGGGTCGGTGGTGTCGAAATAGGCGCGCACCCAGGTGGAGACGGTTTCCAGCGACTGCTTGTAGGTCTCGTTCTGGTGACGCGGAATGGCCTGTGCGGCCACCAGCAGGCGCGAACGGATGTTTTCGCGCAGGTAGATGTCCTGATTCGGGGCCAGCAGCGGTTCGGCGCTGGTATCGCGACGGCGGATGGTGATGAAGTCGGCCATGAAATTGCGCCAGCTCTTGGCCAGGTTCTGCCGCCATTCGCCGATCGAGCCGGAGAGCTCGCTGCTGTTTTGATCCATCGGCGCTTCGTCGGTGTCGTTATCGGCCAGGCGTAGGTTATCCACCTGATTGGACAGCTGATTGACCTTGAGGATGATGCCGTCGTAATCGACCTGGGTCAGCGTAGAAAGCGTGCTGATGTCTTCGGTAATGGCGCGGCGCACGTCGAGCAGGCTCGGATCGTTCATGTCCGCCAGGCTGGCGTCGGCGCTTTTCAGCAGCGCGGCGGCGCTGGTCACGTCCTGATCGCTCCATAGCTTGCGGCCGGCCATTTTCACCAGGAAATCGGCCTGCGCCAGCAGCCAGGTTTTGGCGTCGCTGCCGGAGATGGTCGCCACTTTTTCCTGCAGCTCGCTCAGTTGGCGCGCCAGGTTCGCCTGCTCGCGATCGGCGGCGTCCAGGGTTTTACCCTGCTGTTGCAACAAGCCTTCCAGCGCATTTCTTTCCTGCTGCTGGCTCTGCTTCACGCCGTCAAGCTGCTGCTGCAGCGCCTGATTGGCGGCGATCAGCTGTTGTGCCTGCTTGTGCGTATGGTAATAACCGCCCGCGCCGAGGGCGATGACCAGCACGATAGCGATCGCGCCGAGCACCGGGCCGGTGTTCTTGCCTTTGCGGCTGGCAGCGGCTGGCTGCTGGGAGCTCTCAACCGCGGTGGTGGGTTCTTCAACCGGGGCGGCTGGGGTATTTTGTTCCGTCATAGTGGCACATCCCATAGTCAGATTATTGTAGCGCGCGGATCAGCGCGTCATTATCGGCGTTGTCAGCTACCCGAATCGTACGCCAGCCCAATTCCCGGGCGAGGGTAGCCAGGCGTTCGCTCACTACTACCAGGCGGCAACGCAGCAGCCATGAAGAACGATAGTAATCAGGAACTAAAGTATAGAGCTGTTGTAACATTTCACCGCTGGTCACCACCAGCGTATCCACACCGGCGCGCTGCCAGTGGGCGCTTTGCTCGCTGCCGTCGTAGTGCACCGGGCTGCGTTGATAGCATTCATAATAGCTGACCTCGGCGCCGCGCTCGCTCAGCGTCGACCCCAACAGTTCGCGGCCGCCGTTGCCGCGTAAAATCAGCGCGCGTTTGCCCGCCAATTTTTGCAGCGCCGGCAGCAGCAGCAGCGTTTCGCTGATCTCGCGTTCGCGCGGGTATTCCACCGGCAAACTGCTGATGCGGTGCAGCGCCAGCCCGGTGGTGCGGCCGATGGCGTAATAAGCCAGGTGAGCGGGCCAGCTCAGCCCGGCGCGGCCGATAACCGAATCGGCATAACTCACCGAATGTTGCGACAGCACGAAGACCAGATCGCCGGCGCTAAGCTGCTGCAACGCCTGCGGCAGCTTCGGCAGATCGCCGCCCGGCGCGAAGTCGATCAGCGGTGCATGATAGGCAACCCGGCCGAGTGCGCGCAGCCGGCTCACTAACAGCTCCCCCGAAGGCGATGGGCGGGTTACCAGGATCGTCATGCCGGCGGATTTCCCTGATAAACCTTGCGCAGGATCTCGCGCGCGCCGCGCGCCAGCAACTCTTCCGCCAGCTCAACGCCCATCCGTTCGGCCTCGGCGGCCGGGCCGCGGCGTTCGCCGCGCACCATCTGGCTGCCGTCCGGCGCGCCGACCAGGGCGCGCAGCCACAGGCTGTCGCCATCCAGTTCGGCATAGCTGCCGATCGGCACCTGGCAGCCGCCTTCCAGGCGGGTGTTCATCGCCCGCTCGGCGCGCACGCGGGTTTCGGTGGCCGCATGGTTCAGCGGCGCCAGCAGCGCGCGGGTGACGCTGTCGTCGAGACGGCATTCAATGCCGACCGCACCCTGGCCGACCGCCGGCAGGCACTCTTCGGCGCTCAGCGGGCTGCGGATGCGTTGCTCCAGGCCTAAACGCTTCAGGCCGGCCACCGCCAGGATAATCGCGTCGTAGTCGCCGTTGTCCAGCTTGGCCAGGCGAGTGCCGACGTTACCGCGCAGGTCGCGCACGACAAGATCCGGGCGGCGTTCACGCAGCTGGCACTGACGGCGCAGGCTGGAGGTGCCGACCACGCTGCCCAGCGGCAGCTGATCGAGCGAGGCGAAACGATTGGAAACAAAAGCGTCGCGCGGATCTTCGCGTTCGCAAATGGTGGTCAAACCGAGCCCGGCAGGGAAATCGACCGGCACGTCTTTCATCGAATGCACGGCGATGTCGGCGCGGCCTTCCAGCAGCGCGAGCTCGAGTTCTTTAACAAACAGGCCTTTACCGCCGACTTTCGCCAACGGCGTATCCAGAATAACGTCGCCGCGGGTGACCATCGGCACCAACTCGACCTGCAGGCCGGGATGGCAGGCCATCAGACGTTGCTGCACATAATGTGCTTGCCAAAGTGCAAGCGGGCTTTGTCGGGTGGCAATTCGAATAATTTTGTCTAACATGCTTGTTACCGTTTTTATATTTCGCCATCCATCCTACCACTGAGAGTCAATACTGTCAGTGCAAGAAGCCGGAGGCGGAAAAAGGACAACGGAATCAAAGGGACGTGTGATGTGCTTTGGGGCAGTTAACACTGCGGGTAAATCGTTTAGGGAAGCGCTACAATAATTGTGAAGCGTTACCTCCTTTACGGTCAATCAGCAAGGTGTTAAATTGATCACGTTTCCAGCAATAAGTCGCCAAATATTCTTCTTACACTAACGGCGCTTATGGAATACGGGTTTTTTCTAAACACCGGGATAATCAGGCGAGACGTCTTGTACCTCTACATCGAGACATTGAAGCAGAGACTGGATGCGATCAATCAGCTACGCGTCGATCGCGCCCTGGCGGCTATGAAGCCCGCGTTTCAACGGGTATACAGTCTGCTGCCCACCTTACTGCACCACCACCACCCGCTGATGCCGGGTTACCTGAACGGTAACGTTCCCCACGGCATTTGCCTCTACACGCCTGATGAAACTCAACAAGATTACCTGAACGATTTAGAAGACAAATGGGGCAGCCCGTTTGACAAACCGGCCAGCGGCGAGCTGCCGATCACCGGCGTCTATTCGATGGGCAGCACCTCGTCTATCGGCCAAAGCTGCAGCTCGGATCTCGACATCTGGGTCTGCCACCAGTCCTGGCTGGACAACGAAGAACGCACCCGCCTGCAGCAAAAATGCAGCCTGCTTGAGAAGTGGGCCGCGTCGATGGGGGTGGAAGTCAGCTTCTTCCTGATCGACGAAAACCGCTTCCGCCATAATGAAAGCGGCAGCCTGGGCGGCGAAGACTGCGGCTCGACGCAGCACATCCTGTTGCTGGACGAGTTCTACCGCACCGCGGTGCGCCTGGCCGGCAAACGCATCCTGTGGAACATGGTGCCGGGCGAAGAAGAAGCGCACTACGATGAATACGTGCTGTCGCTGTACGCGCAGGGCGCGCTGACGCCGAACGAGTGGCTGGATCTCGGCGGCCTGAGTTCGCTGTCGGCGGAAGAGTACTTCGGCGCCAGCCTTTGGCAGCTGTACAAGAGCATCGATTCGCCTTACAAGGCGGTGCTGAAGACCCTGCTGCTGGAAGCCTATTCCTGGGAATACCCCAATACCCAACTGCTGGCGACGGACATCAAACATCGCCTGCACCAGGGCGAGATCGTCAGCTTCGGGCTCGACGCCTACTGCATGATGCTCGAGCGCGTCACCCGCTACCTCACCGACATCAACGACACCACCCGCCTCGATTTGGCCCGTCGCTGTTTCTACCTGAAAGTGTGTGAAAAGCTGTCGCTGGCCAAGGCCTGCGTCGGCTGGCGGCGCGAGATCCTCAGCCAATTGGTCAGCGAGTGGGGCTGGAGCGAAGAGCGTCTGGCGATGCTGGACAACCGCGCCAACTGGAAGATCGAGCGAGTGCGCGAAGCGCACAACGAACTGCTCGACGCGATGATGCAGAGCTACCGCAACCTGATCCGTTTCGCCCGCCGCAACAACCTCAGCGTCAGCGCCAGCCCGCAGGATATCGGCGTGCTGACCCGCAAACTGTATGCGGCGTTCGAAGCGCTGCCCGGCAAGGTGACGCTGGTGAACCCGCAGATTTCACCGGACCTGTCGGAAAACGATTTAACCTTTATTCATGTGCCGGTTGGCCGCGCCAACCGCACCGGCTGGTACCTGTATAATCAGGCACCGGCTATGGATTCGATCGTCAGCCATCAGCCGCTGGAATATAACCGCTACCTGAACAAGCTGGTGGCCTGGGCCTATTTCAACGGCCTGCTAACGCCGCAGACCCGCCTGCACATCAAGAGCGGCAATCTGTGCGACACCGCCAAGCTGCAGGAGCTGGTGGCCGACGTTTCCCATCACTTCCCGCTGCGCCTGCCGGCGCCAACGCCGAAAGCGTTGTACAGCCCGTGCGAGATTCGCCATCTGGCGATCATCGTCAATCTGGAAAACGATCCGACCGCCGCCTTCCGCAATCAGGTGGTGCACTTCGATTTCCGCAAGCTGGACGTGTTCAGCTTCGGCCAGCAGCAGCAGTGTTTGGTGGGCAGCATCGATCTGCTGTATCGCAACTCCTGGAACGAAGTGCGTACCCTGCATTTCAGCGGCGAGCAGTCGGTGCTGGAAGCATTGAAAACCATTCTCGGCAAAATGCACCAGGACGCCGCGCCGCCGGAGTCGGTGGAAGTGTTCTGCTACAGTCAGCACCTGCGCGGCCTTATTCGTACCCGCATTCAGCAGCTGGTGTCGGAGTGCATCGAGCTGCGCCTGTCCAGCACCCGGCTGGAACCCGGCCGCTTCAAGGCGGTGCGCGTCGCCGGGCAAACCTGGGGGCTGTTCTTCGAGCGCCTGAGCGTGTCGGTGCAGAAGCTGGAGAACGCGGTGGAGTTTTACGGCGCCATCTCCAACAACAAGCTGCACGGCCTGTCTATCAAGGTGGAAACCGATCAGGTGCATCTGCCGCCGGTGGTGGACGGTTTCGCCAGCGAGGGGATCATCCAGTTCTTCTTCGAAGACACCTCAGACGACAAGGGCTTCAACATCTATATTCTGGATGAGTCGAATCGGGTGGAGGTGTATCACCACTGCGAGGGCAGCAAAGAGGAGCTGGTGCGCGACGTCAGCCGCTTCTATTCCTCGTCGCACGACCGCTTTACCTACGGCTCCAGCTTCATCAACTTCAACCTGCCGCAGTTCTATCAAATCGTGCAGCTCGACGGGCGCACGCAGGTGATCCCGTTCCGCAGCAACGTGCTGTCCAGCCTGTGCGTGACGGTGGCCGACGGCGCCGCTCAGCCGCTGAAGCAGCAGTTCCAGCTGCATTGACGCCGCAAGGGCTCGGTTGCCGAGCCCTGCTTAGCCTCAGGAAAAACTCAGTTCCTCGCCGGCCTGCGCGCTGGCCGCTTCGCTGAGCAGTTGGTAAAACGGCTGCCCGCTGCGATCGCATACCCAGACGCCGTCGCGGTAGTTGAAGTGGTAACCGCCGGCCTTGGTGGCGAGCCACACCTGGTGCAGCGGCTCCTGGCGGTTGATGACGATTTTGGTGCCGTTTTCGAAGCTTAGCGTCATCACGCCGCCATTGGTTTCGTAATCGATATCCGCATCGCCGTCAAAATCGTCCAGTGTCTCTTCAATATTCAGCATCAGCTGGTCGGCCAACTGGTGAAACTCACTGTCGTTCATATTCAATTCCTATTGCTTTTCATGATCCACCTGCGATTATAGAGACCTTGGACGCATGAATTACAGGCATTAATGCAAATGAAAAAACAACTACGCTATGCGCTGATGGCCGTTCTGGTTACCGGCCTCGCCGGCTGTGGTCTGAAAGGCCCGCTTTACTTCCCACCTGCCGACTCCGCCGGCCAAAAACCGGCCAAACCGCCGGTGCAAACGGGCGATCAGCTGCAAAAGAACCAGCAGGAGCAGTCTGGCTCTCAGCAAAAACCGTCGATGGTTGCCCAGTAACACCCGGTTTGCGGTGGCGAGCGCCGCCGCAAAATCAAGACGGATAGCGCGTCCAGATAGCGGAGTATGATATGCAGTTCTCCAAAATGCACGGTCTGGGCAACGACTTTATGGTGGTCGATGCCGTTACACAGAATGTCTATTTTTCACCTGAGCTGATCCGCCGGCTGGCCGATCGGCACCTGGGCGTCGGCTTTGACCAGATGCTGGTGGTAGAACCGCCTTACGATCCCGAGCTGGATTTTCACTACCGAATTTTTAACGCCGACGGCAGCGAAGTGGCGCAGTGCGGCAACGGCGCGCGCTGTTTCGCGCGCTTTGTGCGGCTGAAAGGGTTGACCAACAAGCGCGATATCCGCGTCAGCACCCAAACCGGGCGTATGGTGCTCAGCGTCACCGACGACGATCTGGTGTGCGTCAACATGGGTGAGCCGAATTTCGATCCGCAGGCGGTGCCGTTCCGCGCCGCCAAGGCGGAAAAGACCTACATCATGCGCGCGGCGGAACATACCGTGCTGTGCGGCGTGGTGTCGATGGGCAACCCGCATTGTGTTTTGCAGGTGGATGATGTAAAAACCGCCAAGGTGGAGCTGCTTGGGCCGGTGCTGGAAGGGCACGAGCGCTTCCCGGAACGGGCCAACATCGGCTTTATGCAAGTGGTCAGCCGCGATCACATCAAGCTGCGCGTTTACGAGCGCGGCGCCGGTGAAACGCAGGCCTGCGGCAGCGGCGCCTGCGCGGCGGTGGCGGTAGGGATCCAACAGGAATTGCTGTCAGAAGAGGTGCATGTAGAACTGCCGGGCGGCAGCCTGCATATTCGCTGGAAAGGGCCGGGCAATCCGCTGTTTATGACCGGTCCGGCAACCCATGTCTATGACGGATTTATTCATCTATGAAAAGCGTAGAAGAACAGAGCGTCGCCGGCCTGGCGCTGGATGACGACGCCGTGATGCAGTACCTGCTGCAGAACCCGGATTTCTTTATTCGCAACGCGCGCCAGGTTGAGCAGATGCGCGTGCCTCACCCGGTGCGCGGCACCGTTTCGCTGGTGGAATGGCATCTGGCTCGCCAGCGCAATCACATCGAACGGCTGGAAGAAGAGATCACGCTGTTGATGGAGCAGGCCAGCGCCAACGAAGGGCTGTTCGCTAGACTGCTGCACCTGCAGGCCGATCTGGCCACCGCCGACAGCCTGCAGGACATGCTAAACCGGCTGCAGCGCTGGGCGCGCGGCTTCGGTTTGGCCGGCGCCACGGTTCGGCTGTTCGCCGAGCGCTGGAATATCGGCGCGCCTTCCGATTTCACCCACCTGGCGCTGATGCGTTCGGCGTTCGAGCCGTTCCGCATTCAGCGGCTGGGCAGCGAACAACACTATCTCGGCAGCCTGAACGGCCCCGAGCTGCTGCTGCTGTTGCCGCAGGCCAAACAGATTGGCCAAATTGGCTCGGTGGCGCTGTCGATGTTGGGCGACGACGGCGAGCTGGGCATGGTGATCTTCAGCAGCCGCGATACGCAACATTATCAGCAGGGCATGGGTACGGTGATGCTCAATCAGCTGGCGCGCATGCTGCCGGCGCTGCTGGAACGCTGGATCGAACGCGCATGACGCCGATTGCGCCCAGCCTGCAGCAGCCGGTGGACGCTTTTCTGCGTTATCTCAAGGTAGAACGGCAACTCAGCCCGCTGACGCAGCTCAGCTATTCACGCCAGCTGACGGCGCTGATGCGCCTGGCGCAGGAGATCGGCGTCACCGACTGGACGACGCTGGACGCCGCCCGGGTGCGCATGCTGGCGGCGCGCAGCAAACGCGCCGGTCTGCAGTCCGCCAGCCTGGCGCTGCGGCTCTCTTCGTTGCGTAGCTTCCTCGATTGGCTGGTCAGCCAGGGCGTGCTGCACGCCAACCCAGCCAAGGGCATCCGCACGCCGCGCAGCGGCCGCCATCTGCCGAAAAACATCGACGTCGATGAAATGAACCAACTGCTGGAGATCGATCTCAACGATCCGCTGGCGGTGCGCGATCGCGCCATGCTCGAGGTGATGTACGGCGCCGGCCTGCGCCTCTCCGAGCTGGTGGGGCTGGATTGCCGCCATGTCGATATGGCGGCCGGCGAGGTGTGGGTGATGGGGAAAGGCAGCAAAGAACGCAAACTGCCGATTGGGCGCACCGCCGTCACCTGGCTGGAACACTGGCTGGCGATGCGCGATCTGTTTGGGCCGCAGGACGACGCCATGTTCCTGTCCAATCAGGGGCGACGCATCTCGACGCGCAACGTGCAAAAACGCTTCGCCGAATGGGGCGTGAAGCAGGGCGTCAATAGCCATATCCATCCGCACAAGCTGCGCCACTCCTTCGCCACCCATATGCTGGAGTCCAGCGGCGATCTGCGCGCGGTGCAGGAGCTGCTCGGCCACGCCAACCTGACCACCACGCAAATTTATACCCACCTCGACTTTCAACATCTGGCGAACGTGTACGATGCCGCGCATCCGCGCGCCAAACGGGGGAAATCCTGATGCATTTTTATCGCCCGCTGCGCCCGCTGGCGGCGCTGACTTTCGATCTGGACGACACGCTGTATGACAACCGTCCGGTGATCCGGCAAACCGAGCAGCAGTCGGTGGCCTTCCTGCAGAGCTACCATCCCGGCCTGAACGGCTTCCAGTCGGCGGATTTCCACCGCCTGCGCCAGGAACTGCGCGAGCAGGATCCGGAGATCTACCACGACGTCACCCAGTGGCGCTGGCGCGCCATTCATCTGGCGTTGAGCCGGCAGGGGCTGCGCGACGCCGAAGCGGCGATCGGGGCCGATGCGGCGATGCAGAATTTCGCGCTGTGGCGCAGCCGTATCGAGGTGCCGGAAGCGACCCATGCCACGCTGAAGGCGCTGGCGGCGCGCTACCCGCTGGTGGCGATCACCAACGGCAACGCCGATCCGGCGCAGTGCGGCCTGGACGGCTACTTTCAGTTTGTGCTGCGTTCCGGGCCGGACGGGCGCGCCAAGCCGTATCAGGACATGTATCACCTGGCCGTCGAGCGGCTGGGCGTGGCGCCCGAGCAGATCCTGCACGTGGGCGACGATCTGACCACCGACGTGGCCGGCGCGCTGCGCGCGGGGCTGCAGGCCTGTTGGATCAACGATCGGCAACGCAGCCTGATGCAGGCCGCCGACAGCCGCCTGCTGCCGCATATTGAGATTTCGCAGTTGGCATCGCTGACAGCATTGTTATAATCCCTGCCAGAACTCTGTATAAATTTCCAGTGAAAAACCCGTCGCCGGCGGGTTTTTCCTTAACCATTAGTGGTGCCTATGGACGTCTCCGATCTGCTCGACAGCCTGAATGAAAAACAACGTGAAGCCGTGGCGGCGCCGCGCAGCAACCTGTTGGTTCTGGCCGGAGCGGGCAGCGGCAAGACGCGGGTGCTGGTGCATCGCATCGCCTGGCTGCTGTCGGTGGAGAACTGCTCACCGTATTCGATCATGGCGGTGACCTTCACCAACAAGGCGGCGGCGGAAATGCGCCACCGTATCGAACATCTGATCGGCACCAGCCAGGGCGGCATGTGGATCGGCACTTTCCACGGTCTGGCGCACCGCCTGCTGCGCGCTCATCATCTGGAAGCCAACCTGCCGCAGGATTTCCAGATCCTCGACAGCGACGACCAGCTGCGGTTGCTCAAGCGCATCATCAAGGCGCTGAACGTCGACGAGAAACAGTGGCCGCCGCGTCAGGCGATGTGGTACATCAACGGCAAGAAAGACGAAGGCCTGCGCCCGCAGCACGTCGAGACCTACAACAACCCGGTAGAGGCCACCTGGCTGCGCATCTACCAGGCCTATCAGGAAGCCTGCGATCGCGCGGGGCTGGTGGATTTCGCCGAGCTGCTGCTGCGCGCGCACGAGCTGTGGCTGAACAAGCCGCATATCCTCAACCACTACCGCGAGCGTTTCACCAACGTGCTGGTGGACGAATTCCAGGATACCAACAGCATCCAGTACGCCTGGATCCGCCTGCTGGCGGGCGGCAACAGCAACGTGATGATCGTCGGCGACGATGACCAGTCTATCTACGGCTGGCGCGGCGCGCAGGTGGAAAACATCCAGCGCTTCCTGAAGGATTTCCCCGGCGCGGAAACCATCCGCCTGGAGCAGAACTACCGTTCCACCAGCAACATCCTGAAAGCGGCCAACACCCTGATCGCCAACAACGACGGGCGCATGGGTAAAAACCTGTGGACCGAAGGCGGCGAAGGCGAGCCGATTTCCCTCTACTGCGCCTTCAACGAACTCGACGAAGCGCGCTTTGTGGTCAACCGCATCAAGACCTGGCAAGACAACGGCGGCGCGCTGAACGATTGCGCCATTTTGTACCGCAGCAACGCCCAGTCGCGCGTGCTGGAAGAGGCGCTGCTGCAGACGGCGATGCCGTACCGTATCTACGGCGGCCAGCGGTTCTTCGAACGTCAGGAAATCAAGGATGCGCTGGCTTACCTGCGCCTGATCTCCAACCGCAACGACGACGCGGCCTTTGAGCGCGTGGTCAACACCCCGACGCGCGGCATCGGCGATCGCACCCTCGACGTGGTGCGCCAGGCGGCGCGCGATCGCCAGCTGACGCTGTGGCAGGCGACGCGCGAACTGATGCAGGACAAGGTTCTGGCCGGCCGCGCCGCGTCGGCGCTGCAGCGCTTCATCGAGCTGGTGGAGTCGCTGGCCCATGAAACCGCCGATATGCCGCTGCACGTGCAGACCGATCGGGTGATCCGCGACTCCGGGCTGTTCATCATGTATGAGCAGGAAAAGGGCGAGAAGGGACAGGCGCGCATCGAAAACCTTGAGGAACTGGTGACGGCGACGCGCCAGTTCAGCTATCAGGAAGAAGATCAGGATCTGATGCCGCTGCAGGCATTCCTGTCGCACGCGGCGCTGGAAGCGGGCGAAGGCCAGGCCGACGCCTATCAGGACGCGGTGCAGCTGATGACCCTGCACTCAGCCAAGGGGTTGGAGTTCCCGCTGGTGTTTATCGTCGGCATGGAAGAAGGCATGTTCCCGAGCCAGATGTCGCTGGACGAAGGCGGCCGTCTGGAGGAGGAGCGCCGTCTGGCCTATGTGGGCGTGACGCGCGCCATGCAGAAACTGACGCTGACCTATGCTGAAACGCGCCGTCTGTACGGCAAAGAGGTTTATCACCGGCCGTCGCGCTTTATCGGCGAATTGCCGGAGGAGTGCGTGGAAGAAGTGCGCCTGCGCGCCAGCGTATCGCGCCCGGTCAATCACCGCCGCATGGGCACGCCGATCAGCGAGAACGACACCGGTTACAAGCTGGGCCAGCGCGTGCGTCATCCCAAGTTTGGCGAAGGCACCATCGTCAATCTGGAGGGCAGCGGCGAGCACAGCCGGCTGCAGATCGCCTTCCCGGGTGAGGGCATCAAATGGCTGGTGGCGGCCTACGCGCGTTTGGAAACGGTATAAAGAGAGAGGCGTTGCAGGGGCCAGCCCCTGCAACCTTTCACGATCAGTGAGGGTACCGGTCGCCGACCTGTGCGGTGGCATACCAGCGCATCACCGCTTCGGTGCCTTCACCGCCTTCCTGCGGCGCCCACTGCATGCAGTCTTCTTCGGTCAGCGCCTGATACGGGCCCTGCTTCACTTCGAACACTACGCCGCCGGCATCGACCGACAGCACCGCATGCCAGGTAAAGGCCGGCATCTCCAGCACTTTGGTTTCTTCGCCGAGCAGGGTGCGCTGTGTTACGACGCCGTCATCGTTGAACTGCAGCACCACAAAGCGGCCGCGCAGCGGCGTCAGCAGCTCCCAGGTTTGCGGGTGGCGGTGCGGGCGGATATAGGTGCCGGGTTCCATGGCGATCGCCAGGCGTTGCACCGGGTCGCTCAGCTCTTCGTGTAAGGTGCGGTGCGCGCGCAGGCGGGCCACGCTGGCGGCCTGTTCGCTCATCGCGGTCAGTTCATGGGCGGTAATCTGTTTCATCATTTAAATCCGCATGCTTGTCGTACCATTAGGGTGATGTCATCTTAGCAACATTCTTGGTGGCGGTAAGCGATCGCCGCGACTTTTTCAGTACGGTTTAAGCCCCATTTCTGCTATTGATCATCGTGATGATTTGTTGCGCAATTATCCCGCCTAACGTGTTGACAGGCTTTTTCTTCTCGGCGTAACATGCGCGCACTATTATCATTGAGGACAGACGCCTTGGACACACCCAGTAGATACTGGCTCACTGACCTGCGCCGCAGGTATAACTTCTAAGGCTCTCCGTTTTTGCTGATAGCCTTCGTGGTTGTCGGCGACCCCGCAAAGTGTCGCTATGAGTCAGATCTCTTCATGGTCTGAAACAAATCGGTGATACGCATCTCCCTCTGTTTCTGTGCTTCAACGCGTTGTCCGCACCCGTTACCTTCACGGAGTTTTGGCACATGCTGAGCGCTTTTAAATTAGATAACCGCCGCTTGTCCCGTCTGGAACTGGACGACTCAGATGATCTCACGTCATCGCTGTGGGTTGATCTGGTCGAGCCGGAAGAGGGCGAGCGTGAGCGCGTGCAGAATGAGCTGGGACAAAGCCTGGCGACGCGTCCTGAACTGGACGACATCGAAGCCTCCGCCCGTTTCTTCGAAGACGAAGACGGTCTGCATATCCACTCCTTCTTCTACTTTGAAGATGCGGAAGATCACGCCGGCAACTCCACGGTGGCCTTCACCATCCGCGACGGCCGCCTGTATACCCTGCGTGAGCGCGAACTGCCGGCGTTCCGCCTGTACCGCATGCGCGCCCGCAACCAGACGATGCTCGAAGGCAACGCTTACGAACTGCTGCTGGATCTGTTCGAGACCAAGATTGAACAGCTGGCGGACGAGATAGAGAATATCTACAGCGATCTGGAACAGCTCAGCCGGGTGATCATGGAAGGGCATCAGGGCGACGAATACGACGCCGCGCTGTCGACGCTGGCGGAGCTGGAAGATATCGGCTGGAAGGTGCGTTTGTGCCTGATGGATACCCAGCGCGCGCTCAACTTCCTGGTGCGCAAGGCGCGTTTGCCGACCGGTCAGCTGGAGCAGGCGCGTGAAGTGCTGCGCGACATCGAATCCCTGCTGCCGCACAACGAATCGCTGTTCCAGAAGGTGAACTTCCTGATGCAGGCGGCGATGGGCTTCATCAATATCGAACAGAACCGCATCATCAAGATCTTCTCGGTGGTGTCGGTGGTGTTCCTGCCGCCTACGCTGGTGGCCTCCAGCTACGGCATGAACTTCGAATTCATGCCGGAACTGAAATGGTCGTTCGGCTACCCGGGCGCGATCACGCTGATGATCCTGGCGGGCCTGGCCCCTTACCTGTACTTCAAGCGCAAGAACTGGCTGTAACCCGGCGGCGCCGGGCTCAGCGCAGCTTGCGCTGGGTATAGAGCGCGTCGAGGGTGAACAGGATCAGCGCCGCCCAGATAAAGCCGAAGGTCACCAGCTTGTCCTGGCCGACGGTCTCGCCGTAGAAGGTGACCGCCAGCAGGAACATCAGCGTCGGGCCGAGATACTGGAAGAAACCGAGCGTCGATAGGCGCAGCCGGGTAGCCGCCGCGGTGAAGCACAGCAGCGGCACGGTGGTGACGATGCCGGCGGCGACCAGCAGCAGGTTCAGCGACCACGGGTTGGCGCTCAGGTGGCTGGTGGGGCTGTCGGCGAACAGGAACAGATAGGCCGCCGCTACCGGCAGCAGCCACAGCGTTTCAATCAGCATGCCGGTCTGCGCGTCGATGGCGATTTTCTTGCGCAGCAGGCCGTAGAAGGCAAAGCTGAACGCCAGCCCCAGACCGATGATCGGCAACGACCCGAACTGCCAGAGCTGCACCAGCACCCCGGTGAACGCCAGCGCCACCGCCACCCACTGCATGCGGCGGAAACGTTCGCCGAGAAACAGCATCCCCAACAGCACGTTAACCAGCGGGTTGATGAAGTAGCCCAGGCTGGCTTCCAGCATATGGTGATTGTTCACCGCCCAGATGAACAGCAGCCAGTTGCCGCCGATCAACAGCGCGGTGACCGCCAGCAACAGCAGCCGTTTGCGATTTTGGCAGGCGGCGCGCACTTTAGGCCAGTTGCGGCCCAGCGTGATCAGCGCCAGCATGAAGAAAAACGACCAGATGATCCGGTGGGTGAGGATCTCATCCGCGGACACTTGCTGGATCAGTTTGAAATAAGCCGGGGCGATGCCCCACATAAAATAGGCGGCCAGGGCAAAGAAAATGCCCTGACGCGTTTGCTTTGCGTCCATGACGTCACTCTGGTGGGGAACTTAAGATGCGGTGAGTGTACTGAAGACGCTCACCGCACACAATCATCAGCCGACCAGGTAGGTGGCGGTGGCGGTCGCGATATGCAGGCCGTCGTGGTTATGCAGTTCTACGCGCGCGACGGCGACTTTGTTGCCGCTGCGCAGCACGCTGGCGGAGGCGACGAAGTGCTCGCCGCGGCCGGGGCGCAGGTAGTCGACGCGCAGGTCGATGGTGCCCATGCGCGACAGCTTGGCGGCGATCTCCTCTTCAACCAGCGGCTCCAGGCGCGTCAGCACGCCGCCGGCGCAGGCCAGCCCGGCGGCGACGTCAAGCACGGCGGCGATCACGCCGCCGTGCAGAATTTCCTGCGCGGCGTTGCCGACCAGCTTGCGCTGGTTGGTGAAGCTCAGCTCGACGTAGTCATCGTCGAAGCGGCGCAGCTCCAGGCCAAGCTCGCGGTTGAACGGCATGTGGTAGACAAAAATTTCGCCGATCTTGCGGCGGGCGGCTTCCAGGGTCAGTGGTGTTGTCGACATAGCGGGTTTCCGTTTTTCTTTTGCGTTTTAAGGGAGCTAACTGGTCAGTCCAGGTTAATGGAATGTTGATTTTATGCTTAACCTTTGTTGCTTGCCAGCCCGTTTAGGCAAAAGAGTCACGCGCGCGTTGGTGTCATGCTGAACGATATTGTGTAATCATACCCGGTGGGTGTGTACCGATGAAAAAATGGGGAAGTGTGTGTCAACCGCAGCAGTGATTAACAGAGAGTTGCTGGCCGAGCAGGTATTGCGCGATACCTTCGGCTACCAGCAATTCCGTCCGGGGCAGCAAACGATTATCAATGCCGCGATCGGCGGGCAGGATTGCCTGGTGGTGATGCCGACCGGCGGCGGCAAGTCGTTGTGTTACCAAATCCCTGCGCTGGTGATGGACGGCCTGACGCTGGTCGTTTCTCCGCTGATCTCGCTGATGAAGGATCAGGTCGACCAACTGTTGGCCTACGGCGTTTCCGCCGCCTGCTACAACTCGACGCAAACCCGCGAGGAGCAGCTGGACGTCATGGCCGGCTGCCGCAACGGCACCATCAAGATGCTGTACATCGCACCGGAGCGGCTGATGATGGAAAGCTTCCTCAACCTGCTCGATCACTGCCCGCCGGCGATGCTGGCGGTGGATGAGGCGCACTGCATCTCCCAATGGGGCCACGACTTCCGGCCGGAATACCGCGCGCTGGGTCAGTTGAAACAGCGCTTCCCGTCGATGCCGGTGATCGCGTTGACCGCCACTGCCGACAAAGCCACACGCGGCGATATCGTGCGTCTGCTGTCGCTGCAGGATCCGCTGGTGCAGGTCAGCAGCTTCGACCGGCCGAACATCCGCTACACGCTGGTGGAAAAATTCAAACCGCTCGACCAGCTGTGGCGCTTCGTGCAGGATCAGCGCGGCAAGAGCGGCATTATCTATTGCAACAGCCGCGCCAAGGTGGAAGACACCGCCGCGCGCCTGCAAAGCCGCGGGCTGAGCGTCGGCGCTTACCACGCGGGGCTGGACAACGATCGCCGCGCCCAAGTGCAGGAAGCGTTCCAGCGTGACGATCTGCAGGTGGTGGTGGCCACCGTCGCCTTCGGCATGGGCATCAACAAACCCAACGTGCGTTTTGTGGTGCATTTCGACATCCCGCGCAATATCGAATCCTATTATCAGGAGACCGGCCGCGCCGGGCGCGACGGCCTGCCGGCCGAAGCCATCCTGCTGTACGATCCGGCCGACATGGCCTGGCTGCGCCGCTGTCTGGAGGAGAAACCCGCCGGGCAACAGCTGGACATCGAGCGTCACAAGCTGAACGCCATGGGCGCTTTCGCCGAGGCTCAAACCTGCCGTCGCCTGGTGCTGCTCAACTACTTCGGCGAAGGCAAGCACGAAAACTGCGGCAACTGCGATATCTGCCTCGATCCGCCCAAGCGCTACGACGGGCTGGAGGACGCGCGCAAGGCGCTGTCTTGCGTGTACCGCGTCGGCCAGCGCTTCGGCCTCGGGTACATCGTGGAAGTGCTGCGCGGCTCCAACAATCAGCGCATTCGCGAATACGGTCACGACAAGCTGCCGGTGTACGGCATCGGCCGCGATCAAACCACGGAGCACTGGACCAGCGTGCTGCGCCAGCTGATCCACCTGGGCTTTATCACCCAGAACATCGCCATGCACTCGGCGCTGCAATTAACCGAGGCGGCGCGTCCGGTGTTGCGCGGCGAGGTGGCGCTGCAGCTGGCGGTGCCGCGCATTCAGAGCCTGAAGTCGCGCAGCAGCGCCAACCAGAAATCCTACGGCGGCAATTACGATCGCAAGCTGTTCGCCAAGCTGCGCAAACTGCGCAAGTCGATCGCCGACGAAGAAAACATTCCACCCTACGTGGTGTTCAACGACGCCACGCTGCTGGAAATGGCCGAACAGATGCCGATCAAGGCCGGCGATCTGCTGAGCGTCAACGGCGTGGGGCAGCGCAAACTGGAGCGCTTCGGCGCGCCCTTTATGGCGATGATCCGCGACCATCTCGACAATGACGAAGACTGAGGGCGATAAATCATGCTGATGCTGTTTCTCACCGTGGCGCTGGTGCATCTGATTGCGCTGATGAGCCCGGGGCCGGACTTCTTTTTCGTGTCGCAGACCGCCGCCAGCCGCTCGCGCCGCGAGGCGATGATGGGCGTGGTCGGCATTTCGCTCGGCATCGTGGTATGGGCCGGCGTGGCGTTGATGGGGCTGCATCTGATCCTGCAGAAGATGGCCTGGCTGCATCAGATAATCATGGTCGGCGGCGGCATTTACCTGTGCTGGATGGGGTGGCAACTGCTGCGTTCCGCGCGGGCGCAGCAAGCGCAGCCGGCGGCGGAGGCCCAGGTGGCGTTGCCGAAGGCCGGGCGCAGCTTTATTCGCGGCTTCTTGACCAACCTGTCCAACCCGAAAGCGGTGATCTATTTCGGCAGCGTGTTCTCGCTGTTCGTCGGCGACAGCGTCGGCGCCGGGGCGCGCTGGGGGCTGTTCTTGCTGATCGTCGCCGAGACCTTCGTCTGGTTCAGCCTGGTGGCGGTGGTGTTCGCGCTGCCGGCGATGCGCCGCGGTTATCAGCGGTTGGCCAAGTGGATAGACGGGGTGGCGGGCGTGCTGTTTACCGGCTTCGGGTTACACCTGATCTTTACCCGCTAACCGGCAGTGAAATGCCCAAGGCCGAGCAGCGATGCCCGGCCTTTTTTGTCAGGCTTTGCGGGCGGTCGCCAGCAGCCCCGCCACCAAAATGAACAGCGAACCGAACACCCGGTTGAGCAGCTGCATTTGACGCGGGGTCTTCAGCCAGCCGGCGATGCGCGTCGCCAGGGTGGCGTAACCGATCATCACCAGAATATCCACCACCACGGTGGTGACGCCGAGCACCAGATACTGTTCGGCCTGCGGCTGATGGGGCAAGATGAACTGCGGGAACAGCGCGGCGAGGAACACGATGCTTTTCGGGTTGGTCAGGTTGACCAGCACCGCGCGGCGGAACAGGCGGCGGCGCGGCATGCTGCCCGCCAGCGCATGCAGATCCAGCGCGCCGGCGGCGCGCCACTGTTGGATGCCGAGCCACACCAGGTAGGCGGCGCCCAGCCATTTCAGCAGCTCGAACGCCAGCAGCGATTGCGATATCAGCGCGCCGAGGCCGATGCCCACCAGCACGATGTGCGCGCTCAGCCCGGCCTGCAGCCCGGCGATTGACGCGGCGGCGCCGCGATAGCCGTGGCTGATGCCGGTGCTCATGGTGTTGATGGCGCCGGATCCGGGGGAGAGGCTAAGGATAAGCGTGGTCAGCAGGTAGGTTAACCACCAGTCCAAGGTCATGGTTCTCGGCTCCCTGAAAGTGTCGTTTTGTGCCACAATGCGCCGAGGCGGCGCCGTTTTTTGTCAGAATTGAATCACAATACGCTAGTATGATTTCTTGTGCCAGCGGTCACATTTTCCGCCGGCTCCACAGGGAAAACGCTCTCGATGACCTCGTTCACTCTCAGCTCCGATGACTGGTTAACGCGTGAAACGCAGTTCGCTGCCTTCGCCACCGGGCCGCTGCTGGATTTCTGGCGGCAACGCGAAGAAGGCGAGTTCAGCGGCGTGGACGGCGTGCCGATCCGCTTTGTGCGCTTCCGTTCCGCGCGGCATCAGCGGGTGGTGGTGGTCAGCCCCGGCCGCATCGAAAGCTACGTGAAATACCCTGAGGTGGCCTACGACCTGTTCCACAGCGGTTACGACGTGGTGATCGTCGATCATCGCGGCCAGGGGCGCTCCGGGCGTTTACTGGCGGATACGCACCGCGGTCATGTGGTAAACTTTGCCGACTACGTGGACGATTTCGAGCAGCTGTGGCTGCGCGAGGTCGAGTCGCGCGGTTACCGGCAGCGTTTCGCGCTGGCACATTCGATGGGCGGCGCGATCCTGGCGCAGTTCCTGCAGCGCCGGCCGCAGGCGTTCGACGCGGCGGCGTTTTGCGCGCCGATGTTCGGCATCCAGCTGCCGATGCCGGGCTGGCTGGCCGACCGCATTCTCGACTGGGTGGAGACACGCCCGGCGATCCGTGATTATTACGCGGTGGGCACCGGCCAGTGGCGTCCGCTGCCCTATGTGGTCAACGTGTTGACCCACAGCCGCGAGCGCTACCGGCGCAGCCTGCGTTATTACGCCGACTATCCCGAGCTGCAGGTGGGCGGGCCGACTTACCATTGGGTGCGTGAGAGCATCCGCGCCGGCCGGCAGATCATCGCGCAGGCCGGGAAAATCACAACGCCGCTGTTGCTTTTGCAGGCCGGTGAAGAACGGGTGGTTGACAACCGTTCGCACCAGGCTTTTTGTCAGGCTCTGTCAGACGCGGGGCGCCCTTGCGAAGGGGGGCTTCCGTGGGTTATCAACGGCGCACGCCATGAGATCCTGTTCGAGCGGGACGCGATGCGCGCCGAAGCACTGAACGCAATCCTGCGCTTCTTTGCTCAACACTTAGGCGGCGCGCTGCCGCCGACAACTCCATCAGAGGTTAGAACATAACGCTATGTATCACGTCGTCGCTTCCGATTTAGATGGCACGCTGCTGTCTCCCGACCATACCCTGTCGCCGTACGCCAAAGAAACGCTGAAGTTGCTGACCCAGCGAGGCGTGCATTTCGTGTTCGCCACCGGCCGCCACCACATCGACGTGGCGCAGATCCGCGACAGCCTGGAAATCAGCGCCTTTATGATCACCTCCAACGGCGCGCGGGTGCACAACACGGCCGGCGAGCTGATCTTCAGCCATAACCTGGACGGGGATATCGCCCGCGATCTGTACGGCATGCTGCACGACGATCCGCAGATCACCACTAACGTCTACCGCAACGACGATTGGTTTACCAACCGCGAAAGCCCGGAGCAGGAAGAGTTCTTCCAGGAGTCTGTGTTCAAATATCAGCTGTTCGAGCCGGGCCTGCTGGAAACCGATGGCGTCTGCAAGGTTTACTTCACCTGTGAAGACCACGAGCGGTTGCTGCAGGTGGAAGACGCCATCAACGCCCGCTGGGGCGATCGGGTCAACGTCAGCTTCTCGTTCCCAACCTGCCTGGAAGTGATGGCGGGCGGTGTGTCGAAAGGGCATGCGCTGGAAGAAGTGGCCAAGATCATCGGTTATACGCTGCAAGAGTGCATCGCCTTCGGCGACGGCATGAACGATCTGGAGATGCTGTCGATGGCCGGCAAGGGCTGCATCATGCGCGATGCGCATCAGCGCCTGAAGGATATGTTGCCGGAGCTGGAGGTGATCGGTTCCAATGCCGATAACGCGGTGCCGCACTACCTGCGCAAGATGTTCCTCTGAAATAATCAGGGCGCCTTGCGGCGCCCTTGTTATTACTTGTGCTGGCCCTGCTTCTGCAGGAACTGCACGCCCTTGTCCGGGAAGTCGGTGAACACGCCGTCGACGCCGGCCTGGTTGTAAATCACGTCATACAGTTGGTTCACGTCGGTCACGTACTTCGGCAGCGCATCGGCGCGAATGGTGAACGGATGCACCGCCAGCTTGCTGGCGTGCGCTTCTTTCACCATGTCGGTCAGCACGATGTGGCCTGGCTTGGATTGATCCGCCACCACCAGCATGTGGTAGTCCGGCCCGATGCCGTCGGCATACTGAGCGATTTTCTTCATCGCGCCCGGTTTGAACATCCAGTCATAGTCGTATTCCACCCACTTGCCGTCGGCTTTCTGCTCGTAGGTTTCCTGCCAGTCGTTATAGGCGATCAGCTGCACCAGCTTCAGATCCATGCCCAGCTTCGGCTCCAGCTCGTTCTTGATGCGTTTGAGCTCGTTGGCGTCGAAGCACTGCAGGTAGACGTTGTCGTTCTTGCCGGTGTAGCCGTACTGCTTGAGCACCGCCAGCACTTTGCTGGAGATGTCTTTGCCTTCCTGCTTGTGGAACCAAGGCGCTTTGATTTCAGGATAGATACCGATGTTTTTGCCGGTCGAATGGTTCAGACCCTGTACGAACTCGATCTCTTCCTGGAAGGTGTGGACGCGGAAGTCGGATTTGCCCATCGGGAAGCGGCCAGGGTAACCCTGTACCTTCTTGCCGTTTTCGATGTCAAAGCCTTCGGTGAACTTCAGCGATTTGATCTCCGCCAGCGTAAAGTCGATGGCGTAATAACGACCGTCTTTGCGTGCGCGGTTCGGGAAACGTTCGGCGACGTCGGTGACGCGATCGAGGTAATGGTCGTGCAGCACCACCAGCTCGTTGTCCTTGGTCATCACCAGATCTTGCTCGAGGTAATCGGCGCCTTGCGCGTAGGCCATCGCCTTCGCCGGCAGGGTGTGTTCCGGCAGGTAGCCGCTGGCACCGCGGTGGGCGATCACCACTTTGTCCGCCGCCTGCGCGGCGCTGACCATTGAGGTGGCGAGAATGATCCCTGTCAGCAGGGCTTTGACTTGAGTCCGCATTCCGTTTTCTCCGTGTTGTTGGGGGCAGGGTAGTAAAAAGGCCGCAGGGCGGCCTTTAAATCATGCAAAAGTCGTGTGACGGTTAGCCGCGCTTGCCGGCAGCGATTTCCGCGTGGTGTTTCTTCTCGTTCAGCATGGTCAGCAGCAGCAGGATAACCGCCAGCACGCCGCCGCCGATCATCACCATGAAGCCGCCGTCCCAACCGAAGAAGTCTACGGTGTAACCGACGATGGCGCTGGCCGCAACCGAGCCGCCCAGGTAGCCGAACAGGCCGGTGAAGCCCGCGGCGGTGCCGGCGGCTTTCTTCGGCGCCAGCTCCAGCGCGTGCAGGCCGATCAGCATCACCGGACCGTAGATCAGGAAGCCGATGACCAGCATACAGATCATGTCCACGGTCGGGTTACCGGCCGGGTTCATCCAGAACACCACGGTGGCGATGGTCACCAGCGTCATGAAGAACACGCCGGTGGCGCCGCGGTTGCCTTTGAACACTTTGTCCGACATCCAGCCGCACAGCAGGGTGCCCGGGATACCGGCGTATTCATACAGGAAGTAGGCCCAGGAAGACTTGTCCAGCGCGAAGTGCTTCACTTCTTTCAGGTAGGTCGGCGACCAGTCCAGAATGCCGTAACGCAGCAGGTAGACGAACACGTTGGCGACCGCGATGTACCACAGCAGCTTGTTCGGCAGGATGTACTGCATGAAGATCTGCTTGGCGGTCAGCTCTTCTTCGTCTTTTTCGCTGTAGTCGTCCGGGTAGTCGTTTTTGTACTCTTCAATCGGCGGCAGGCCGCAGGATTGCGGGGTGTCGCGCATCAGGCCGAAGGCGATCAGGGCCACCAGGATGGCGCCGAAGGCCGGCATGTACAGCGCCGCGTGCCAGTCGTTGAACCAGGCCATGCCCAGCAGGAACAGCAGCGGCGGCAGGCCGCCGCCCACGTTGTGGGCGCAGTTCCAGATGGAGACGATGCCGCCGCGTTCTTTCTGCGACCACCAGTGCACCATGGTGCGGCCGCACGGCGGCCAGCCCATGCCCTGGAACCAGCCGCACAGGAACAGCAGGACGAACATGATGGCGATGCTGGAGGTTGCCCACGGCACGAAGCCCATGAACAACATCACCGCCGCCGCCAGGATCAGGCCGGCAGGCAGGAACACTCGCGGGTTGGAACGGTCGGAGACCGAACCCATGATGAATTTGGAGAAGCCGTAGGCGATGGAGATGCCCGACAGCGCGAAGCCGAGGTCACCGCGGCTGAAGCCTTGTTCGATCAGGTAAGGCATGGCCAGGGTGAAGTTCTTACGCACCAGATAGTAGGCGGCGTAACCGAAGAAGATCCCCAGGAAAATTTGCCAGCGCAGCTTACGGTAGAGCGGGTCTACCTTATCGCTCGGCACACGGGCGATGTGTGCGGCCGGCTTAAAAATACTCAACATGAGCGCCTCCGATGGCTTTATCTGTTATCACATCAATATGACCTTTTACGTTCATTTGATGATTGAGCGGATATCGAATGTGGTGTTTTTGTGTTCCATAACGAGCGCCATTGTCATCAAATACGCCTGGTGTCGCTGTGACGAATGGCGCAATTGTTACACTTTCATGAAACCACGGCGGATTTTGAGCGATTCGTTAACGTTATGAAATAGAAAAACGTCCAAAAATCGTGATTATGATCACATTGATGGTTTTTTGTGGACATTTTTATTTCGTTTTATGTTCGTTATTGTTCTTTATCAAACAAAGACCCTAATAACCGTGGCTCAATAGGCTCATAACTACCGATCCTGAGGGAGCGACATGAGCAGCTATTTTGACGGCGGCGAAACGGATGTGATCATCATCGGCGGCGGCGCCACCGGCGCAGGCATTGCCCGCGACTGTGCGCGGCGCGGCTTGCGATGCATTTTGCTGGAGCGCCACGACATCGCCACCGGCGCCACCGGCCGCAACCACGGTTTGCTGCACAGCGGCGCGCGCTATGCGGTGACCGACGGCGAGTCGGCGCGCGAATGCATAGAAGAGAACCGCATCCTGAAACGCATCGCGCATCACTGTATCGAGCGCACCAACGGGCTGTTCATCACCTTGCCGCAAGACTCGCTGGACTATCAGCAGCAGTTTATCGCCGCCTGTCGCCAGGCCGACATCGACGCCGAAGCGATCGACCCGCAGCTGGCGCTGCGGCTTGAGCCGGCGGCTAACCCGGCGCTGATCGGCGCGGTGCGGGTGCCGGACGGCACCGTCGATCCTTTCCGGCTGACCGCCGCCAATATGCTGGACGCGCGCGAGCACGGCGCGCAGATCCTGACCTACCATCAGGTGGTGGGGTTGCTGCGCAGCGGCGATCGGGTGACGGGCGTGCGCGTTTACGACCATCAGAATCAGCGGCGCTATGAGCTGCACGCGCCGGTGGTGGTCAACGCCGCCGGTATCTGGGGCCAGCAGATCGCCGAATACGCCGATTTGCGCATCCGCATGTTCCCGGCCAAGGGAGCGCTGCTGATCCTCGGCCATCGCATCAACAACATGGTGATCAACCGCTGCCGCAAACCGGCGGACGCCGACATCCTGGTGCCGGGCGACACTATCTCGCTGATCGGCACTACCTCGACCCATATCGACTACGACCAAATTGACAACATGCTGGTGACCCCGCAGGAGGTGGACATTCTGATCCGCGAAGGGGCGCTGTTGGCGCCCACCCTGGCGCAGACCCGCATTTTGCGCGCCTATGCCGGGGTGCGGCCGCTGGTGGCCAGCGACGACGATCCCAGCGGGCGCAACGTCAGCCGCGGCATTGTGCTGCTCGATCACGCCGCCCGCGACGGGCTGGAAGGGTTTATCACCATTACCGGCGGCAAGCTGATGACCTACCGCCTGATGGCGGAGTGGGCCACCGACAAGGTATGCGAAAAGCTCGGCGTAAATAGTCCGTGCACCACCGCGCAGGACGCGCTGCCCGGATCCCGTCAGTCGGCGGAGGAAACGGTGCGCAGCGTGGTTTCTCTGCCCGCCAGCATTCGCGGCTCGGCGATCTATCGGCACGGCGACCGCGCCAGCCAGGTGCCGGCGGCCGATCGGCTCGACACCAGCCTGGTGTGCGAATGCGAGGCGGTGACCGCCGGGGAAGTGCGCTATGCGGTCAACTCGCTGACCGTCAATAACCTGGTGGATCTGCGCCGCCGCACCCGTGTCGGCATGGGCACCTGCCAGGGCGAACTCTGCGCCTGCCGCGCCGCCGGGCTGTTGACGCGCTTTAACGTCAGCACGCCGCAGCAATCCATCGCGCAGCTGTCGCAGTTCCTCAACGAACGCTGGAAAGGCGTACGGCCGATCGCCTGGGGCGATGCGCTGCGCGAGAGCGAATTCACCAGCTGGGTGTACCAGGGATTATGCGGGCTTGAAGCCCAGGCCGACCAGGAGCAGGAGGCGGATGATGCGATTTGACGTCGTGGTGATTGGCGGTGGTCTGGCGGGCCTGAGCTGCGCCATTGCCGTGGCCGAACAGGGCAAGCGCTGCGCGGTGGTCAGTTCTGGCCAGAGCGCGCTCTACTTCTCCTCCGGCTCGCTCGATCTGCTGGCGAGATTGCCGGACGGCACACCGGTCGAGATGCCGCTGGCGGCGTTGCCGCAGCTGGCGCAACAGGCGCCGCAGCATCCGTACGCCCTGATCGGGCCCGGCCGGGTGGCGGCGCTGTCCGCCGCCGCGCAGCGGCTGCTGGAACGCTGCGGGCTGAATCTGCAGGGCGAGGGGGTGAACAACCATCTGCGCATCACGCCGCTCGGCACGCGCCGCGCCACCTGGCTCAGCCCGCAAGCGATCCCGACGCTGCCGCTGACCGGCCAACTGCCGTGGCGGCGCATTGCGGTGATCGGCATCGAAGGGTTCCTCGACTTCCAACCGCAGATGGCCGCCGACGCCCTGAGCCGCGAGCTCGGCGTGCAGACGGACGTGGCCTATCTGCACATGCCGGCGCTGGACAGATTGCGCAATAACCCCAGCGAGTTCCGCGCGGTGAACATCGCCCGGGTACTGGAT
Organism: Serratia sp. SCBI; assembly: GCF_000747565.1. Classification (NCBI taxonomy): domain Bacteria; kingdom Pseudomonadati; phylum Pseudomonadota; class Gammaproteobacteria; order Enterobacterales; family Yersiniaceae; genus Serratia; species Serratia sp. SCBI. The sequence continues at coordinate 207,452 of NZ_CP003424.1, forward strand.
TTGATGGAAAGCCTGCCGCCGATGGCCGAAGAACTGCGGCGGCTGGCGGGCGAGGCCGAGGCGCTCTTCCTGCCGGCCTGTCTGGGCCTGGAGGACGACGCGTCGCTGGCGGTGCTGCAGGATGCGGTCGGCAAGCCTATCCGACTGCTGCCGACGTTGCCGCCTTCGGTGCCCGGCATGCGCTTGCATCAGGCGCTGCGGCGACGTTTCCAGCAGTTGGGCGGCGTTTTCATGCCGGGCGACAGCGTGCTGCGCGCCGAGAGCGAAGCCGGCCGCGTCACCGGTTTGTACACCCGCAACCACGGTGATATTCCGCTGCGGGCGCAGCAGGTGGTGCTGGCCAGCGGCAGCTTCTTCAGCAATGGGTTGGTGGCCGATTTCGACGGGGTGCGCGAACCGATCTTCGGGCTGGACGTACACAGCCGGGCGGATCGCGCCGACTGGAGCCGACGCGAGCTGTTCGCGCCGCAGCCTTACCTGCAGTTCGGCGTGCGCACCGACGGCAGACTGCGGGCGATGAAGCAGGGAGTGCCGTTCGACAACCTGTACGCCATCGGCGCGGTCGCCGGCGGCTACGATCCGCTGCAGCAGGGCTGCGGCGCCGGCGTGTCATTGATCGGCGCGCTGCACGTCGCGCAGCAGATCGCCGCGGAGGAGAACGTATGAGCCTGCATCGGGACCACAGCTTTGAAAGCTGCATCAAATGCACCGTCTGCACCACTTACTGCCCGGTGGCCAAAGTGAACCCGCTCTACCCGGGGCCGAAACAGGCGGGGCCGGACGGCGAGCGGTTGCGGCTGAAAGACCCGGCGCTGTACGACGAAGCGCTGAAATACTGCACCAACTGCAAGCGTTGTGAAGTGGCCTGCCCGTCCGACGTCAAAATCGGCGACATCATTCAGCGCGCCCGCGCCGACTTCGCCCAGAGCAAGCCGACGCTGCGCGATGCCATCCTCAGCCATACCGATATCATGGGATCGCTGTCGACGCCATTTGCGCCGATCGTCAACGCCGCCACCGGGTTGAAACCGGTGCGCAAGCTGCTGGACAAGGCGCTGAAGATCGATCACCGGCGCGAACTGCCGAAATATTCCTTCGGCACCTTCCGCCGCTGGTACCGGCAACAGGCGCAGGCTCAGCAGCGTTACGCCGAGCAGGTGGCATTTTTCCACGGTTGCTTCGTCAACTATAACCACCCGCAGTTGGGCAAGGATTTGGTCCGGGTGTTCAACGCGCTGGATATCGGCGTGCAACTGCTGAAACGCGAGAAATGCTGCGGCGTGCCGCTGATCGCCAACGGGTTTATCGACCAGGCTAAAAAGCAGGCCAGGGTCAATGCCGAATCGCTGCATGAAACGGTGCTGGAGCGCGGCATTCCGGTGGTGGCGACCTCATCGAGCTGCACCTTCACCCTGCGTGACGAATATCCTCATCTGCTGGACGTAGACACCACTGCGGTGCGCGATCGGGTGGAGCTGGCGACGCGCTATCTCTATCGCCTGATCAATCAGGGGCGCAGCCTGCCGCTCAAGCGCACGCCGCTGCGGGTGGCTTATCACACGCCTTGCCATATGGAGAAGATGGGCTGGACCGCCTACACCCTGGAGCTGCTGCGGCAGATACCGGGGCTGGAGCTGGTGGTGCTGGATTCGCAGTGCTGCGGCATCGCCGGCACTTACGGGTTCAAATCGGAGAACTACGCCACGTCGCAAGGCATTGGCGCGCCGCTGTTCCGACAGATAGAAGAGAGCGGAGTGGATCTGGTGGTGACCGACTGCGAGACCTGCAAGTGGCAGATCGAAATGTCCACCAGCAAACGCTGCGAACACCCGATCACCCTGCTGGCGCAGGCGTTGGCATAAAGACTCAGGGGCCGGCGAACCGGCCCCTGCGGGATTACTGCTTCAGTTTCAGGGTGGAGATGATGCCTTCGGCCTCAGTCTGCGCCTGCTGCTGGTTGTCCGCCGGCAGCGTCACCTGAATGGTCAGCATGTTGTTGTTCAGCGAACCGATCAGGACGGAAGAATAGGCTTTCTCGCCGCCGCTGGTGATGATGCTGTCCAGCTGACGCAGCGGCACACCGTTGACGTCGAGCGCTTTGTTGGTGATCACCTGCAGGTTGGCGTCACGCGCGCGCTGGGTGTTCTCCAGGCGCTTGGCCAGAGTCTCCAGGCTGTCGGCGGTCTTGTCGCCCAAGATGACGATCACTGCGCGCTGACCGGTGCTGTCTGCGTAAACATGCATGTTGTTGGCCTGGTTGCCCAGCTTGCCGCTCTGATCCGCCATGCCGACCGGCAGGGTGAACGCCAGTTTACCGTCCAGCAGGCTCACCTGCTGCCCGGCCGGCGCGCTGGCCGCCGCGCCGTCTGGCGCTGCCTTGGTGTCTTTGGTGTTGCCGTCGCAGGCCGCGAGGCCAAGCGCCAGCAGGCTGATACCCATCAATTTCGCTACTTTACGCATCGGGCTTCCTTCTTCCTTTCCGGTAGGGATTCACTGTCGTATCGCAACCTATTCCAGGTTGAAATGCAAGGCAGATGTTGTCACAAGTTTTTTTCCAGTAATAGCCGATAATCAGCCACTTCGCCTTTCTTTTCCAGATGAACAATCTGATAGTGATGGGCGAGCAGCATCGTCAGCATGGCGCGGAACCGGTTACGGGTTTTGACCGTCAGTTGGCGATAGCCTTGCGCCCGCGCCCAGCGCTCTTGTTCGGCCAACAAGGCCTGCGCCACGCCGTGGCGACGGAATGCCGGCAGCACGCCGCCCAGCCAGCTGTAAAACACCGTTTCCTGCCGTTGATAACCGAGTTTGAAACCGGCCGGCTGTCCGTCTATCTCGGCGATCAACAGGCTGGCGGGGGCGGCGCCGATACGTTGCTGCAGAACGGCCAGGCTGTGCAGGCCGCCGAATTCGGGGATGCGTTGGTAAAGGCGGTGGATTTCTTCGAGCGTGGCGGTGCGGACGATTGGGGTCATGAGCGGCCTCCAAAGGATAAGGCCGCCCAGAATAGCACGGCTCAGCTCGGCTGCAGGCTGCCGCTGCGCGCCGCGATGCGTTTGAGCAGCATGTTCAGCAACACGCCGTACATCGGCAGGAAGAACAGCAGGCAGATCATCACCTTGAAGCTGTAATCCACCAGCGCGATCTCCACCCAGTTGTTGGCCATGAAGGGATCGCTGCTCTTATAGAAGGCGATGAAGAAGAACGCCAGCGTATCGCTGATGTTGCCGAGGAACATCGCCGCCGCCGGCGCCACCCACCAGGCGCTGCGTTGACGCAGGCGGTTGAAGACGTGTACGTCGAGGATCTGGCCGAGCACATAGGCCATAAAGCTGGCCACCGCGATGCGCGCCACGAACAGGTTAAAACTGCTCAGCGCGGCGAAGCCCTGCCATTCTCCCTGATAGGTGACGGTGGAGATCACGTAGGAGATGAACAGCGCCGGCACCATCACCGCCAGGATGATGCGTCGCGCCAGCGGCGCGCCGAAGATGCGCACGGTCAGATCGGTCGCCAGAAAGATAAACGGGAAGGTAAAGGCGCCCCAGGTGGTATGGAAGCCGAAAACGCTGATCGGCAGCTGCACCAGGTAGTTGCTGGAGGTAATGATGGCGATATGAAACAGCGAAAGCCAGACCAACGCCGTGAAGCGCTGCTGTGCGGTAAACGAATACATACTTGTAGCCTTTTTAGCAGTGGGGTGAGGGAACCCAGTGTGTCTTGTCAAAACAGCAAAAAAAAACGCTGCGCGGCGGCATGATACGCGTTTGCGCAACCAATGCAATGGTTAAATTTAACGCAAACGTTAACGCATCTTGCGCAGAAAAACTACCGGCGTAAACTAGGCGCTAATGAGATGCGGCGAGCGTTCGCCGATCGTTTTTGAACGAGAAAAATTGCATGACTGACTTATTTGCCCAGGCAGACCAGACGCTCGACGCGCTGGGGCTGCGTTGCCCGGAACCGGTGATGATGGTGCGCAAAACCGTGCGCCATATGGACAACGGCGAAACGCTGCTGATTATCGCCGACGATCCGGCCACTACCCGCGATATCCCGGGGTTCTGCCGCTTTATGGAGCACACGCTGGTGGCGCAGGAGACCGAGCAGGCGCCATACCGTTATCTGTTACGGAAAGGTGTATAGTTTTTAATCGTCTCGTAAGATAAGCTCCCTGCGATTGGGGAGCGTTAGAAAGGGACAAACGATGATGAGTATTTTACTACTGCCTACGGTTGCCAAGATGGAAAATGAGGAACACACACAGGGCTATGAGCGCTGGTTTCTTGAAAGAGTTCAGGAAGCCATGGATGAGCCGTGGCCCGGTATTCCTCATGATGACGTGATGGCTGAAATGGATGCTGTTATCGCTGCTGCAGAAGCCAGGATCAACGCGAAGCAGGCATAATGCTCAACATCGAATGGACTCGAGCCGCACGTCAGGATCTGGCGGAGATTGTGGGATTCATCGCCAACGATAACCCTCTGGCAGCCAGAAAAATGAAGGTTCTCATCATGGAGGCCGTCACTCCCGCCGCCAGGCATCCTCGAATTTTCCGGCGTGGTAGAGTGGACGGCACGCATGAAATCCCCTTGCATCCCCATTATCTCCTGATTTACCAGGTGCTGGAAACTCACATCCGGGTGTTGCGGGTATTACATACGCGCCGACAATATCCTTAGTATCTTCGCTGCAATCGATAATGGCGGGTTCCCATTGAGGAACCCGGCCTGGCGTCACGTTATTGGCGCTTTCTCAACAGCCGCAGCGCGTTGGCGGTGACCAGCGCGGTGGCGCCGGAGTCCGCCAGCACCGCCAGCCACAGCCCGGTTAACCCCAGCAGGCTGGTGATCAGAAAGACCCCTTTCAATCCCAGCGCGATGGTGATGTTTTGCCGGATATTGGCGTGGGTGGCGCGCGAGATGCGGATCATTTCCGCGACGCCCACCAGCCGGTTGTGGGTCAGGGCGGCGTCGGCGGTCTCCAGCGCCACGTCGGTGCCGCTGCCCATGGCGATGCCGATGTTGGAGGCTTTCATCGCCGGGGCGTCGTTGATGCCGTCGCCGATCATCGCCGTCGGGCGCAGTTCGTTCAGCTCGGTAACCGCGGCGACCTTATCTTCCGGTAACAGACCGGCGCGATAGTCGAGGCCCAGCTCGCCGGCGATCGCCGCGGCGGCGCGCGGGTTGTCCCCGGTCAGCATCACGCCGCGAATACCGAGCTCGTTCAGTTCGGCTATCGCCTGTTTGGCGTCGCTGCGTAGCGTATCACGCAGCGCCAGCAAGCCGATGGGCGCGCCGTTTTCCAGCACCACCACCGCCGTTTTACCGGCGTTTTCCAACTTGTCTACCTGGCTCTGCCATTGGGTGGCGAGCAGGCCCGGCGCCAGCTTGCCCGGCGCGCTGATCAGCACGGTCTTGCCGTCCACGATCCCTTCCACACCGACCCCGGCCAGCGCGCGGCGCGCCTGCGCCAGCGGCAGCTCAGCCCCGCTGGCGGCGGCGCGGTTAATGATCGCTTGCGCCAGCGGGTGATGCGAACCGGCCTCTACCGCGGCGGCAAGCTGCAACAGCCGTTGTTCGGTCAGCGCGCCGATGGGCAGCACGTCGGTGACCGTCGGCTTGCCTTCGGTCAGGGTGCCGGTTTTATCGAAGGCGATGGTTTGAATCTGGCCCAGTTGCTCCAGCGCCGCACCGCCTTTAATCAGCGCGCCGCGCCGCGTGGCGGCCGCCAGCCCAGATGTGATGGCCGCCGGCGTCGAGATCACCAGCGCGCATGGACAGCCGATCAGCAGCAGCGTCAGGCCGCGATAGATCCAGGTCTCCCACGGCTGCGAGAACAGCAGCGGCGGCACCAGGATCACCGCGACGGCCAGCAGCATGATGGCCGGGGTGTAGTAGCGGCTGAAGCGATCGAGGAAGCGTTCGATCGGCGCGCGGCGCTCTTCGGCCTCTTCAATCAATTGCAGAATGCGGTCGATGGCGTTTTTGCCGGGCTCTGAGATCACCTTCATCTGTGCCGCCTGATCGACGGACAGGCTGCCGGCGGCCACTTTTTCCCCCCGTTGACGCTCGACCGGCACCGATTCGCCGGTCAGGGCGCTTTCGTCGAAGCTGGCGAACGGATTGAGCAGCTCGGCGTCGGCCGGCAGACGCCCGCCGGGCGCGATTTCAATCACGTCGCCGGGGCGCAGGCTGGCGACCGGCACGCGTTTGCGTTCCGTGCCTTGCAGCAGCAGCGCATCTTCCGGCACCAGCTCCATCAGCGCCTTCACCCCGCGCCGCGCACGGTTGGCGGCGTAGGATTCCAGCAGCTCGCCAACCATAAACAGCAGTAGCACCATCGCCGCCTCGGCGGTGGCGCCAATGAACAGCGCGCCGATGGCCGCCACGCTCATCAGCGTTTCGATGGCGAACGGCGTGCCGGAGCGAATCAGACGCAGCGCCTTGGCGGCGACCGGCGCCAACCCGACCAGCGTGGTGGCGATAAAGGCGATGCGACCCAGCTCCGGGTTAATCCGATCCAGCACCCAGCTGACCACCATCAGGGTGGTTAACAACAGCAGCGGCGCAAATTCGCCGAAGCGCGAGGCTTTTGGCGCGGCATCTTTGGCGGTCTGAGCGCCGAGCAGGGTAAAACCGGCCTGGGCGACCGCGTCCTGGATCCGCAGGCTGATATCGGACTGTGCGTCGACCACCAGTTTTTCGGTGGCGAACAATACGCGTGCGCTGTCAACGCCGGGGAGCGCGGTGACGGCATTTTCGATTTTCTTGGCGCAGCTGGGGCAGTCCATACCGGTGACTTTCCAGCTGAAACGTTGGCTGCCGGAAGGGGGAGCGGCGGCCAGCCTGTCGCTTTCCTCGTCCGGATCGTCGTGGGCGGCGGCGCAGCAGCCGCTCTCGCCATGATCGTGATGGTGATGGGCGTGTTCGGTCTGCGCAGCGGCGTTTTTCGGCTCGCTGCTGCAGCCATGCTGGGTTTTGCTGTGGCTGTGGTTGCAGCCGCATCCGCCTTCGGCGTGGTGATGTTCCTGATGATTATGATTTTGCTGATTGTGCATAACGTCCCCCTTCGGGCAGTTAACCGGGTTTGCTCAGCTGACTCTACACCCTGGAGTCCACTCCAGAGTCAAGCGCCGGATGAGAATTATTGCTAACGGCATTCAGGCGTTATGGGGGGATTCATTCAATAATGAATAATGCGAATTTTAATCTATTGCTTTTTCTTATTACCTATTTCGAGAAAAAGTCTCGCCGCCGTTAGTTTAAATAAGAAAATAATATTCCTATAGAAACTAAAAAGTCGCCCGGTCTAATAATAAAGAGTTATTTATCTATAACGCGTTAGCAAAATTTATCTTTTGGCGCCTAATTAGCCAGCATGATTCGCTTGTGTCTGCAAGCCGCATTGCTATTGAAGTTTGGTGCCAACTTCTCCTCTCTAAGTTTCATTTGTTTTGTAAATAAGCGCAAAAAGTAGCATAACAAACTTTCGTTGCGATAATAAATGGTTGATTATTTTATGTGCAGTTTTGCGGTCCTGCCTATAATTGGAATCGATTACCATTTTTAATGGTGATCTTATTTGCTGATATATATGCATTAATTCTACCAAACACACTGCCGGTAACGGCGCATAAGCCCCTTCCAGCAAGCTTAAGGTTCATTAACCGTGGCTTACGGGGAGGTTATGTCTATCTGTCTGATTGATATCAATCAGGTAATGAGTGGAATCGAACCAATGCAATCTACTAAAAAGGCAATTGAAATTACTGAATCCAACTTCGCGGCCGCCACAACCGGCTACGATGCTGTAGACGACCTGTTGCATTATCATGAGCGGGGCAACGGGATTCAGATTAATGGCAAGGATTCATTTTCTAACGAGCAAGCTGGGCTGTTTATTACCCGTGAGAACCAAACCTGGAACGGTTACAAGGTATTTGGCCAGCCGGTCAAATTAACCTTCTCCTTCCCGGACTATAAGTTCTCTTCCACCAACGTCGCCGGCGACACCGGGCTGAGCAAGTTCAGCGCGGAACAGCAGCAGCAGGCTAAGCTGTCGCTGCAGTCCTGGGCCGACGTAGCCAATATCACCTTTACCGAAGTGGCGGCCGGACAAAAGGCCAACATCACCTTCGGTAACTACAGCCAGGATCGTCCCGGCCACTATGATTACGGCACCCAGGCCTACGCCTTCCTGCCGAACACCATTTGGCAGGGGCAGGATCTGGGAGGCCAGACCTGGTACAACGTCAACCAGTCCAACGTGAAGCATCCGGCGACCGAAGACTACGGCCGCCAGACGTTCACCCATGAGATTGGCCATGCGCTGGGTCTGAGCCACCCGGGCGATTACAACGCCGGTGAAGGCAACCCGACCTATCGCGACGTCACTTATGCGGAAGACACCCGCCAGTTCAGCCTGATGAGCTACTGGAGCGAAACCAACACCGGTGGTGATAACGGCGGTCATTACGCCGCAGCTCCGCTGCTGGATGACATTGCCGCCATTCAACATCTGTATGGCGCCAACCTGTCGACCCGCACCGGCGACACCGTGTACGGTTTTAACTCCAACACCGGTCGTGACTTCCTCAGCACCACCAGCAACGCGCAAAAACTGATCTTTGCGGTGTGGGATGCGGGCGGCAACGATACCTTCGACTTCTCCGGTTATACCGCTAACCAGCGCATCAACCTGAACGAGAAGTCGTTCTCCGACGTGGGCGGCCTGAAAGGCAACGTCTCGATCGCCGCCGGTGTGACCATCGAGAACGCCATTGGCGGTTCCGGCAACGACGTGATCGTCGGCAACGCGGCCAATAACGTGCTGAAAGGCGGCGCGGGTAACGACGTGCTGTTCGGCGGCGGCGGGGCGGATGAGCTGTGGGGCGGTGCCGGTAAAGACATCTTCGTGTTCTCTGCCGCCAGCGATTCCGCGCCGGGCGCTTCAGACTGGATCCGCGACTTCCAGAAAGGGATCGACAAGATTGATCTGTCGTTCTTCAACAAAGAGGCGCAGAGCAGCGATTTCATTCACTTCGTCGATCACTTCAGCGGCGCGGCGGGTGAAGCGCTGCTGAGCTACAACGCGTCCAACAACGTGACCGATTTGTCGGTGAACATCGGTGGTCATCAGGCGCCGGACTTCCTGGTGAAAATCGTCGGTCAGGTAGACGTCGCCACTGACTTTATCGTGTAACGCAGCAACGGAGCGCCCGGCGCAGTCTCGGCCGGGCGTGATGTGGGAGCCGGTATGAAAGGTACTTTAACGCGCGCCGCCCTGGCGGCGGGAGGCATGATGGTGACGAGTGCGGTGATGGCCGGCAGTCTGGCGCTGCCGACCGCGCAGTCGCTGGCGGGGCAATGGCAGGTAGCCGACAGCGAACGGCAATGCCAAATCGAGTTTCTGGCCAATGAGCAAAGCGAGACCAACGGCTACCAGCTGGTGGATCGGCAGCGTTGTCTGCAAAGCGTATTTGCGGCCGAGGTGGTGGGCTGGCGCCCGGCGCCGGACGGCATCGCCCTGCTGCAGGCGGATGGCAGCACGCTGGCGTTCTTCTCGCGCGACGGCGATCTGTACCGCAATCAACTGGGTGCGGGTGATGCCCTGACGTTGAAAGCGCTGGCTTGATGAAGAAACGGGTTCGGCGCGCCGAACCCGCGGCAGGTCTCTACAGGTAGAGCGAACGCACGATCAGGAAGTGGCCGGAGAAGTAACAGAAAGCCACGATGGCGTCCGCCGCGCGGAAGGTGAAGCGGTAGCGGTTGAGCAGCCAAACCACGTTGGCCAGCAGCAGCAGCGAGGTGCCGGTCAGCAGCGAGAAGCCGAAATCGGTGCTGCGCAGGAAATATTGCTCGCCCGCCAGCCAGACCATCAGCAGCGTCATCGCCACATAGGTGACGATCGGCCAACGCATCTCTTCCAGCCGGGTCCAAAGGGCGGCCAGCAGCAATGCGCCGATCGCCAGCAGCGCCAGCGGCAGCGGCCAGAACAGACTGAACGTCATCTGGCTGGCGAAACTCAGGGTGTACAGCAAGTGGGACAGGAAAAAGGCGCCGATGGCGTACAGCACCCGCTCGCGCGGCAACAGAAGCAGCGCATCGCCGATCAGCGTTGCCAGCAGGCCGAGTACGATCAGATAACCCGCGGCGCTGAGCACCGGTGCCTGCCAGGCCAACAGCAACAGCAGCAGCAGCGTGACGGGTTTGAACACCCAACGCTGCCAGCGCGGCCCACGGTAAGAGGCGTCGACGAACAGCCAACCGGAAAAGAATACGGCAAGGAACGGCCAACTCATTTATGTCTTCCTTATGTAGGAGGGAGCCGCAACCACCGGCTCCAAACTGTCACCCATGTCACTTCTTCATTTCAGTGTAGGTAGCCTGCCGACGATCGACAATGCTTTCTTGAGAATGCTATGTTTACGCCGATTTGACCGTGAAGGAAATGGGAAACCGATGAGTAAGCCACCGTTATTTTTTGTCGCCGTCATTGCGTTGATCGCCGTGCTGGCCACGCAACGTTACTTCAAACAGCGCCAGCAGGAGGCGGAAAACGATCGCGCGCCGATGCGCAGTCTGCAGGTGACGGTGAGCGACAAACGCGCGGTGCCGGTCGCCAAGACCCGTGCGCCGCAGCGCGAGCCGTTGGTCAATGAACCGATGTATTACGAGGTGGTGTTCAGCCCTAACCAGGGCGGTGAAAACATTACGCTGCGGCTGAAGCAATGGCAGTACAACCCGATAGAAAAAGGCGCGCAGGGCACGTTAAACATGCAGGGCACGCGCTTCGTCTCGTTCACCGTTCAGCCGTAGCGGTCACTTTTTCTTGATGGGCGGCTGTTTCTTTTGCCAGGCCAGCAGCTCGAACACGCCAAAGATAAAGATCTTGGCCTCTTGCCAGTAGCTGATCGGCTGATCCTTCGGCTGGGTGGATTTCAACAGCACCAGCTGCAGGCCGTGCATCACCACCATAAAGAACAGCGCCACGTCGATGAAATACTTCAGCGGCTTGGGAAACGGATGGAACAGGTTAGAGAGCAGGAAGCCCCATACGCACAGCATCAGCAGGCGGCCCAGATTAATCAGCATGGTCGGTTTTCTCTTGCGAACGAAGATAAAGGCGATAAGCCACCTGACCGGCGACCTTCTCCCGGTGCAACTGCCAGCTGGCAGGCACGTCCGCCGCGGCGCTTTCCGCCTCGGCTTCTACATAGATCCAGGCCTCGTCGGCCAGCCAGCCCCGCTGCTCCAGCAACAAGACGGTCTCCGCCAGCAGGCCTTTGCGAAACGGCGGATCGAGGAACACCACGTCGAACGGTTGACCGTCGCCCGCCAGCCAGCTCAGCGCGTTGGTGTTGATAACCACCCCTTTGCCCTGCAGCAGCGCCAGATTTTTTTCCAGCTGCTGCGCCACCGGCCGCTCGAATTCCAACAGCGTGGCGCTGCCGGCATAGCGCGACAGCGCCTCCAGCCCTAATGCGCCGCTGCCGGCGAAGCAGTCCAGGCAGCGCGCGCCCTGAATCACCGGCGCCAGCCAGTTGAACAGGGTTTCGCGTACCCGATCGGTCGTGGGGCGCAGCCCCGGGCTGTTCGGCACCGGGAGCTTACGGCCGCGCCATTGGCCGCCGATGATGCGGATCTGTCCGGCTGCGGCCTGGGGCGGTTTTTTGGCCGCCGCCCGTGGCGAGAGTCTTGTCATAAGCGTTGTTTGATTTCTTTTGCGGCGCGGGGCCGCAGAGGTTAACGAAAAGTTGTCCCTATTCTACCGGTGACGGGCGTCGGGGGAACGGTAAAACTTTGTTGTCTGATTTCACACCGGAAAGCATGCCGGATGCGTGTTGCTGCGCGAGGGAAAGTGATAGACTCGGCGGATTATTGTCAGCATATATCCTTCAGGTATGTAGGGTAAGCGAGCCTTCGGTACGGAGTAGAGTCATAACATGGCAAAAGATAAGAAACGTGGGTTTTTCTCCTGGCTGGGCTTTGGCCAGAAGGAAAAGGAAGAAGAGCAACAGCAACCTGAGCAGCCGGTAGAGCAGGCGGAAGCTCAGGCCGCGGAGACGCCGGCTGCACCGGCCGCCGCCAAGCTGGACGACAAGCTCCCCGCCCAGGAATCTGAACCTGCCGCCTCCGTCGACACCCCGGGAGAGTGGGATAACGGTCAGGCCGGCGAGCAAATCGCGGAAAATTTGCCGGCGGCGGCTGAACAGCCGGCGGCGCAAGCGCTGGCCGAAGAGATCGTCAGCGTCACCGAACAGGCGGCGGCGCAACAGCAACCGGTCGTTGAGCCTGAGCCGGTCGTTGAGCCTGAGCCGGTCGTTGAACCTGAGCCGATCGTCGAGCCTGAGCCGGTCGTCGAGCCTGAGCCGGTCGTCGAGCCTGAGCCGGTCGTTGAGCCTGAGCCGGTCGTTGAACCTGAGCCGGTCGTTGAACCTGAGCCGGTCGTCGAGCCTGAGCCGGTCGTTGAGCCTGAGCCGGTGGTTGAACCCGAGCCGGTGGTTGAACCCGAGCCGGTCGTCGAGCCTGAGCCGGTTGTTGAGCCTGAGCCGGTCGTCGAGCCTGAGCCGGTCGTTGAACCTGAATCCGTGCCGGAAGTGGAAGAAGAACCGCTTGAGCCGGTGGTGCCGGCCGCGGCGCAAGAACAGGAAAGGCCGACCAGAGAAGGCTTCTTCGCCCGCCTGAAACGCAGCCTGCTGAAGACCAAACAAAACCTCGGCTCCGGCTTTATGGGGCTGTTCCGCGGTAAAAAGATCGACGACGATCTGTTCGACGAGCTGGAAGAACAGCTGCTGATCGCTGACGTCGGCGTGGATACCACGCGCAAAATCATCACCTCCCTGACCCAGCACGCCAGCCGCAAGCAGCTGAAAGACGCCGAAGCGCTGTACGGCAAGCTGAAGGAGGAAATGTCCGAAATTCTGGCCAAGGTCGATCAGCCGCTGGATGTCAGCGGGAAAACCCCGTATGTCATCCTGATGGTCGGCGTGAACGGCGTGGGTAAAACCACCACCATCGGCAAGCTGGCGCGTCAATTCCAGGCGGAAGGCAAGTCGGTGATGCTGGCGGCGGGGGATACCTTCCGCGCCGCCGCGGTGGAGCAGCTGCAGGTGTGGGGTGAACGCAACCGCATTCCGGTGGTGGCGCAGCATACCGGCGCGGATTCCGCTTCGGTGATCTTCGATGCGGTGCAGGCCGCCAAGGCGCGCGGCATCGATGTGTTGATCGCCGATACCGCCGGCCGTCTGCAGAACAAATCGCACCTGATGGAAGAGCTGAAGAAGATCGTCCGCGTCATGAAAAAACTGGACGACCAGGCCCCCCATGAGGTTATGCTGACGCTCGATGCCAGCACCGGCCAGAATGCGGTCAGTCAGGCGAAATTATTTAATGAGGCCGTGGGCTTAACCGGCATCACGCTGACTAAACTGGACGGTACCGCCAAGGGCGGGGTGATCTTCGCCATCGCCGATCAGTTCGGTATCCCGATCCGCTATATCGGCGTCGGGGAAGGCATCGAAGATTTGCGGCCGTTTAAGGCTGACGATTTTATTGAGGCACTTTTTGCCCGAGAGGATTAATACGGATGATTCGCTTTGAACAGGTCAGTAAAGCTTATCTGGGCGGACGGCAAGCGCTGCAGGGGGTTGATTTCCATCTGCGCCCGGCGGAGATGGCGTTTCTGACCGGCCATTCCGGCGCGGGGAAAAGTACCCTGCTGAAACTGATTTGCGGTATCGAACGGCCCAGCGCCGGCCACATCTGGTTTGGCGGTCACGACATCAGTCGCTTGAAAAACCGCGAGGTGCCGTTCCTGCGTCGGCAGATCGGCATGATCTTCCAGGATCACCACCTGCTGCTGGATCGCACGGTGTATGACAACGTGGCGATGCCGCTGATCATCGCCGGCGCCAGCACCGAAGATATCCGCCGCCGCGTTTCCGCCGCGCTGGACAAGGTCGGTTTGCTGGATAAAGCGAAAAACTTCCCGATTCAGCTGTCCGGCGGTGAGCAGCAGCGCGTGGGCATCGCCCGTGCGGTGGTGAACAAGCCGGCGGTGCTGCTGGCGGATGAACCGACCGGTAACCTGGATGACGCGCTGTCGGAAGGCATTCTGCGCCTGTTTGAAGAATTCAACCGCGTCGGCGTGACCGTACTGATGGCGACGCACGACACCGGGCTTATCGCCCGCCGCAATTACCGCATCCTGACGCTGAGCCAGGGCCGCATGCAAGGGGGCGCTCACCATGGCCAATAACGCAAAAACCGCCAAGAGCAAGGCGCTGCGCGGCGGCTGGCGCGAACAGTGGCGTTACGCCTGGATGAACGCCATCAAAGACATGCTGCGTCAGCCGTTGGCGACGCTGCTGACGGTGATGGTGATCGCCATTTCCCTGACGCTGCCGAGCGTGTGCTACATCGTGTGGAAAAACGTCAGCACCGCGGCCAGCCAGTGGTATCCAACGCCGCAGCTGACCGTTTATCTGGATAAATCGCTCGATGACGACGCCGCGCTGAAAGTGCTCGACGCCATCAAGGCGGAAGCCGGCGTGGAGAAGGTCAATTACCTGTCGCGTGAAGAAGCGCGCGGCGAGTTCCGCAACTGGTCGGGCTTTGGCGGCGCGCTGGACATGCTGGAAGAGAACCCGCTGCCGGCGGTGGCGATCGTCACGCCGAAGATGAGCTTCCAGAGTTCGGATACCCTCAACACCCTGCGCGATCGCGTAGCGGCGGTGCAGGGCGTGGAAGAAGTGCGTATGGATGACAGCTGGTTTGCCCGCCTGGCGGCGCTGACCGGGCTGGCGGGCCAGATCGCGGCGATCATCGGCGTGCTGATGATCGTGGCGGTGTTCCTGGTGATCGGCAACAGCGTGCGTCTGAGCATCTTCAGCCGCCGCGACACCATCAACGTGATGAAGTTGATCGGTGCTACCGACGGCTTTATCCTGCGGCCGTTCCTCAACGGCGGGGCGATGCTGGGCTTTGCCGGCGCGCTGCTGTCGCTGGTGCTGTCCGGCGCGCTGGTGTGGCAGCTGGAGTCGGTGGTCGCCGGGGTGGCCAAGGTATTCGGCACCACCTTCACCTTGCATGGGCTGGGCTGGGATGAGGCGCTGCTGCTGCTGATCATCTCCGCGATGATCGGCTGGATCGCCGCCTGGCTGGCGACGGTGCAACATTTACGCCGATTTACACCACAGTAAGATTTTTTTGGTATACTCTTCTCCTGCTGCTTTTGATCGCGTTGCGGGAGAAGAGTGACCTCAAGCGAAGTCAGCACCATCCCTCTCTTCTTAGCGCACAAATTCCCTATCGGCCTGCACCCTCGTCACGTATTGTCAGCAACAATGCTTGCAAAAAAGGGTGAACTTTTAGGGCGGAGTACGGTCAAAAATTGCAGCAAATGTTAAGGTGCCCGGCGTGTGGAACCGCTTTTGCTTCAGCAACTGCCGTAGAATCAATCATTTCCCCGCTGTAATAATCACCTGCATGATTTTGTATTCTCATAGAGAGGGTTTGAATGACCAAAGAAATGCAAACTTTAGCCTTAGTACCCCAAGGTAGCTTGGAAGCCTATATCCGGGCAGCCAACGCCTATCCGATGCTGACGGCAGAGGAAGAGCGGGAGCTGGCTGAACGGCTGCATTATCAGGGCGATCTGGATGCCGCTAAGCAGCTCATCCTGTCTCACCTGCGCTTTGTCGCTCATATTGCCCGCAACTATTCAGGCTATGGTCTGCCGCAGGCGGATCTGATTCAGGAAGGCAACATCGGCCTGATGAAAGCCGTTCGCCGCTTCAACCCGGAAGTCGGCGTGCGTCTGGTTTCCTTTGCGGTGCATTGGATTAAGGCGGAAATCCACGAGTACGTATTGCGCAACTGGCGCATCGTGAAAGTGGCGACCACCAAAGCGCAGCGCAAGCTGTTCTTTAACCTGCGCAAAACCAAACAGCGTTTGGGCTGGTTCAACCAGGACGAAGTGGAACTGGTGGCCCGTGAGCTGGGCGTAACCAGCAAAGACGTGCGCGAGATGGAATCGCGCATGGCGGCGCAGGACATGACGTTCGATCCGACTCCGGACGACGAGGCCCGCGATGGCCAGTCGATGGCACCGGTGCTGTACCTGCAGGACAAGAGCTCAGACTTCGCCGAAGGCATCGAGGAAGATAACTGGGAAAGCAACGCCGCAGACAAACTGGCCTATGCGCTGGAAGGTCTGGACGAGCGCAGCCAGCATATCATCCGCGCCCGTTGGCTGGATGACGACAATAAGTCGACGCTGCAGGAGCTGGCCGATCAGTACGGCGTTTCCGCCGAACGCGTGCGCCAGCTCGAAAAGAACGCCATGAAGAAACTGAAAATGGCGATCGAAGCCTGAGTCGATGCGAGATTCGATAAAAAAAGCCCGGCAAGCCGGGCTTTTTAGTGCCTGAAATTCGGCGTTATGGCGCCACGGTAGCGAAGTCCGGCGCCGGGCAGTCGTAGCCGAATTTCGCCGCCCACGGATAACGGGTGCCGGTGTTGATATAGCGCTGATAAAGCGCCCGGCCGGTTTTGGCATCGCGTTTGATAACCCAGCTGGCGGCGTTACACAGCACGGCGGCATAGGCCTGGCTCTTCGGCGGCAGCAGATCGGCCGCCTGTTGCGCCAGCCCCACCGCCTGCCAGCGATAGTGCAGGAAACGGTTGTCTTCCTCCGGTAGCGCTGCCTTGGCGCGCGCCGCTTCGGCGCTGTCGATCCAGCTTTTATGCTTCAGCTCGCGGGTATCGAACGCATCCCCCAGATAGGAATAGCCGGCGCCATAGATGGCGTAATCCGGCGTCATCTCATAGCCGGTAAACTCCAGCCCCTGGGCGCGCAGCAGGTTGGCGGCGCGATAGTAAGCCTGTGCGCGCGCCAGCGGCGCAGCGGATTTGTCCTTGGCGGCCTTCAGCTCGTCGGCGAACTGCTGCGCCGCTTGCCGGTAGTTGGGGATATCGAAGTAGGCCAGCGCCTCCGGCGATCGCCCGGCGCGCATCAGCCGCCGCGCCAGCAGTTCGCGCAGCTGCACCTCCGGCGTGATCTGCTGGCCGCCGTAATCGTCCGGATTAACCGGCTTGAGCGGCGTCGTCGGCGCCGGGGCGTGCTTATCGACAAAGCCTTTCAACTCATCGACGGTCAGCACCCGTTCCGCCACGTCGGCCACGTCGGCCCAGTAGAGCGCTTTGCCGCGATACAGCAGGTCCATCGCCTGCAGATAGTCGCCGCGGTTCAGCGCCAGGATGGCCTGTTCGCCGGCCACCCGGCACTCGGGCACGATGGTTTCCGCGACGAAGTCGGCGTTGCGCTGTTCACCCCAGCTTTCGTCGGCGGGGAACGCGCTTGCCGCCTTGGCGTAGGCGGCGGTGGCGGCTTTCACGTCACCGTCGCGCAGCGCCATTTTGGCGCGCAGCCACCATGCTAGGCCGCTGTCGCCGGCGTTTTTCAGCAGGCTCGCCGCCATCGGGTACTGCCCCGAACGGTAAGCCAGCGCCGCCAGCCGATCGCTGCCGGCGAAGCCGCTTTTCACTGAGCCGTCCAGCAGCGTCAGGATCTGGTTGATGATTTGCGCGGAGCGGCCGTTGCCGTCGGTATCCGCCATTTGCAGGTTGCCGCTGCGGGCGAACAGCTCAATGGTCACCAGCTGCTGGATCAACGGATCGCCGATAATCCGTTTCAGCGTGTCCAAATGGTCGGGGTTGACCAGGAAGCTGGAGACGTACTGCAGCGACTGCCCGCCGCTCGGATCGCCCTGCGCCGCCTGTTGCGCGTACAGATGGGCGGCGGGGGCGACGTCACCCAGCCACAGGTGGATGCGCGCCTGCTGCCCAAGGCTGCTCAGCGCCAACTGATCGGGATCGGCGGCGCCGCTTTTCACCCGGTCGATCACCTGCTGGAATGCCGTCAGCGCCTGTTCAAGCGCGGCTTTTGGCGGGTGCTCGGCGGCGGGGGCCGCTTCACCGGATTCGTTTACCGGCGTCCCGTGGTCAGCCATCAGTACGCGGCCAAGCGAATACTGCGCCCGCAGTCCCCAGTCGCCCTGCTCGGCGGCCGGTAGCTTCAGCACCTGTTGGAAATAGTCTGCGGCGCGCGGATCGTGGCTGGCGAAAGCCACGGCGCCCAGTTGATAGAGACGCGCGGCGTTGGACAACCCCTGCGTATTGACGGCGTCAGCCTCTTCCACCGTTTTGGCGGCGCGCATTTTGCCTATCGCTATCGTTTCCGGCGATTGCGGCATCGGTTTCGGCGGCATCGGCGGCGGCGGGGCTTGCCAGTGCGGCAACTGTTTATCCATCGGCACCAGCCGGCCGGCTTCGAAGGCGAAATTGCCCTCCGGCATATACAGCAGGGTGCCGTTGCGATCGATCAGCAGCCGGTTAGGAAAATCCGGGCCGCAGGCATAGCCGCCCAGCGGCAGTGCGGCGCCGATCAGCATGGCCAGCGGAAGAAGGCGGCGGGTGTTCCGTGCCGCGCGCGAATCAAGGTGTGACAAGGGTGCCTCCTGGCGTCAGTTGTTGGCAGCGCAGCCAGCCCAGCGGCCGGGATTGCCCGGCGCGCAGCTGGTCGCTGCTGATGCGAATAAAGCGTTGCCGTTGCGGTGCGGATTCCAGCCGGTAGTTGCCGACCGCGTCCGCCGCCAGGCAGTCGTCGGCGCGGATGACCACCTCTTGCGGCAGCGGGGCGTCCACCGGCCCGTTGTTATGAATTATCAGATCATACAGCCCGTTTTGCTGCGGCTGAGGCCTAAATTTTACCTGCCAGTCGACATTCAGCGGCCGCCGTTCGATCACCGCTCGTAGCGTGGCGAGCGACCAGGCGCGCCGATCGTCCGCCAGCGGCAGTCGGAACCAAATCACGCCGCGCAGCCGGGGCGGCGTTTGCTGCGCCAGCGTTTGCAGAAAATCGGCGATCTGCTGCGGCGCGACCGTCAGTTCGCGGCCGTTGCCGGCCACGCGCAGCGAGGATTCGCTCTCCACCTGCGCGCCTTGCGCATCAAACCCCAGCAGCGCCATGCCATAGGCCGGCAGCGCGACGCGAAACGGTTTCGGTGTGACGGCGGCGTACTGCCGCACCCAGCGCAGCGCCAAGGGGCCGTCAAACAGCCCCTGCTGCGGTGAGAGCACCGCATGCACTTGCAGAACGGAACTGTCGGCCTGTTGCAGTACGCCGGGCAAGTTGGGCGAGCCGATCCAGGCCGGCAGGGCGGTGATGCCGAGTTGCAAAGCGGCGGGCAGCCGTTGGCGCAGCCGCTGTAGAAAGCGTTGGTAGTCCGGCAGGCGAGCCGTGGCGGCATCATGATCGATCTCGACGCCGGTGACGGGCAGCCCGGCCGCCTGCCAGCGCTGGGTGATCGCCAGCAGACGCTGGATAATGGCTTCTTGGTCCAGCTGCGGCAGCTGGCCGTCGAGGCGCGCTACCAGCCAGAGCGGGCGGCCGTCCTGCTTCAGCAGGCTGAGATCGGCCGGGATTTCCCGCCAGCTCTCGCGTGGATGCACCTGCAGCGCCAGCACCCGCAGCCCGGCGAACAGATCGCGGCTGTGCGCCAGCGCATCGGCGTGTTGCGGCGTCCAAACCCGCTGCCAAACGTAAACCTGCTGATCCCAACCTGAGACCTGGCGCAGCGCCTGCTGACGCCCGGCGAACCAGGCCGCCAACCCCAGCGCAATCAAAACCAGCGCCGCCGGCAGACGCTTCATTTTTGCCAGAGATCGCCCTGCGGCGCGAAGCCGCAGGCGCGCATGAAGTTATCGACTTCCCCACGTTCGCGCGGCGCCAGACCGGCGGTCGACAGCTGCCAATGGGCGACCTGCGGCAGCTGACGCTGTGCATCTTGCACCAGGTAAAGACCGACGCCGCGGCGGCGAGTCACTTCGCGTACCAGCAGATCCTGCAGTTCGGCGCGGTCGTCCTGCAGCGCAATTTTCACCGCGCCCAGCAGACGCTCGTTGAAGCGGGCGGCGAACAGCGCCTTGCCGCCGCTCAGCCAGCTCTGCCACTGTTCCGGCTGCTGGTGCGGCCAAATTTTACCGAGGTCGATAAGGTCTTGCGGGGACAGCGCGGTCAGGCGCTCGATGGTCAGTTTCATGCAGAATTTCCGCGCAGTTAAATGATGCCGACAGTGTAATAGATCTTGTGCAGAGCGTTGTGTAAGTTTTTCTGTACGATTACTGTGCAATATGTTTTTTGCACGGGGCATTTTCCGAGTAAATAGTTAGTAAACGGATTGTTAACCAGCACAACGCGCTACGCCTCAAGGTAAACAGCGCAGATTTAATTCGAATTTTATCCTGTTTACACCGCTTGTTTCTGCCGGATGAAGTTGATTTGCAGCAGAAAATTCCTGTTTAATGGTATGAAAAATAAAGTCTTATTAGAAAATAATGCCAACAAAACGCCTAAATCATTATTACTTATAACAAAAGCGGTCAATAACGATCGGGCGCAGGCAAACACAACAGGTACGTTCACAACGACAGATGGGGATTTGCGGATGAAATTAACAACAGGTAAGGCACTGCTGGCGGGTTGTATTGCGATGGCCATGAGCCAGGCGGCCATGGCGAAAGACATCAAGGTGGCGATCGTCGGGGCAATGTCCGGCCCGGTCGCGCAGTATGGCGACATGGAATTTACCGGCGCGCGCCAGGCGATTGCCGACATTAATGCCAAGGGCGGCATCAAGGGCGACAAGCTGGTCGGCGTGGAATACGACGACGCCTGCGACCCGAAACAGGCGGTTGCGGTCGCCAACAAGGTGATCAACGACGGCATTCGCTACGTGATCGGCCACCTGTGCTCCTCTTCCACCCAGCCGGCGTCCGATATCTATGAAGACGAAGGGGTGATCATGATTACCCCGGCGGCCACCAACGCCGATCTGACCACCCGCGGCTACAAGATGATCCTGCGCACCACCGGTCTGGATTCGGATCAGGGCCCGACCGCCGCCAAATACATTCTCAGCGACATCAAGCCGAAGCGCATCGCCGTGGTGCACGACAAGCAGCAATACGGCGAAGGCCTGGCGCGCTCGGTGCGCGACAGCCTGAAAAAACAGGGCACCGAAGTGGCGATGTTCGAAGGCATCACCGCCGGCGACAAAGACTTCTCCACCCTGGTGGCGCGCCTGAAGAAAGAGAATATCGACTTCGTGTACTTCGGCGGTTACTACCCGGAAATGGGCCAGATCCTGCGTCAGGCCAAGCAGGCCGGGTTGACCACCCGCTTCATGGGGCCGGAAGGCGTGGGCAACTCCTCACTGTCCAACATCGCCGGCGCCGCTTCGGAAGGCATGCTGGTGACGCTGCCGAAACGCTACGATCAGGTGCCTGCCAACCAGCCGATCGTCGATGCGTTGAAAGCCAAGAAGCTGGATCCGACCGGCCCGTTCGTCTGGACCACCTATGCCGCGCTGCAGTCGCTGACCACCGGCATGGAGCGCAGCGGCAGTCAGGAACCGGCGGACATCGTCAAGGATCTGAAAACCGGCAAGCCGGTGGAGACCGTGATGGGGCCGCTGACCTGGGATGACAAGGGCGACCTGAAAGGCTTCGAGTTCGGCGTGTTCGAATGGCATGCCAACGGCACGTCCACACCGATCAAATAAGCCATAATGATTAGGGTGGGGCGCAGCCCGCTGCGCCCGGCGGGTCGGCTTGTCGGCCCCGTCTCCCTTTACCCGCCGGTTCTCCGTCGGCGGGTTTCGCAGCCAAGGGTTCAGAGTATGTCAGAGCAGCTCCTCTATTTTCTGCAGCAGATGTTCAACGGCTTAACGTTGGGCAGCACCTATGCATTGATCGCCATCGGTTACACCATGGTTTACGGCATCATCGGCATGATCAACTTCGCCCACGGCGAGGTGTACATGATCGGCAGCTATGTCTCCTTTATCGTTATCGCCGCCCTGATGATGCTCGGCATCGACGTCGGCTGGCTGCTGATCGGCGCCGCGTTCCTGGTCTCTATTGTCATCGCCAGCGCCTACGGCTGGAGCATCGAGCGGGTGGCCTACAAGCCGGTGCGCAACTCCAAGCGCCTGATTGCGCTGATCTCGGCCATCGGCATGTCGATATTCCTGCAAAACTACGTCAGCCTGACGCAGGGCTCACGCGATCTGGCGCTGCCCAGCCTGGTCACCGGCCAGTGGGTGCTGGGGGAAAGCAACGGCTTCGCCGCCACCATCAGCACCATGCAGCTGACCATCTGGCTCGTGACCTTCCTGGCGATGCTGGCGCTGACGCTGTTTATCCGCTATTCGCGCATGGGCCGTGCCTGCCGCGCCTGTGCGGAAGATCTGAAGATGGCCAGCCTGCTGGGCATCAACACGGACCGGGTGATCTCGCTGACCTTCGTCATCGGTGCGGTGATGGCGGCGGTGGCCGGGGTGTTGCTCGGCCAGTTCTACGGCGTCATCAACCCTTACATCGGCTTTATGGCCGGTATGAAAGCCTTCACCGCCGCGGTTCTGGGCGGCATCGGCAGCATTCCGGGCGCGATGATCGGCGGCCTGGTGCTGGGCGTGGCGGAAGCGCTGACCTCCGCCTACCTGAGCACCGAATACAAAGACGTGGTGTCGTTCGCGCTGCTGATCGTGGTGCTGCTGATCATGCCGACCGGCATCCTCGGGCGTCCGGAGGTTGAGAAAGTATGAAACTCAATCTGCTCAATGCGCTGATCGCCACGGCGGTGCTGTTCGTGATGGCGTCGTTCCTGATGGGCATGCAGCTGAGCCTGGACGGCACCAAACTGGTGGTGCACGGCGCGGCGGAAGTGCGCTGGATGTGGATCGGCATCGGCTGCGTCATCGTCTTTTTCTTCCAGCTGTTGCGCCCGCTGCTGCAGCAGGGCCTGAAAAAGGTCTCCGGCCCGGCGTTCGTGCTGCCGAGCTTCGACGGCACCACGCCGCGGCAAAAGCTGCTGGCGGCTCTGCTGCTCGTCGCGGCGGTCGCCTGGCCGTTCCTGGTGTCGCGCGGCACGGTGGATATCGCCACCCTGACGCTGATCTACGTGATGCTGGGCCTCGGCCTCAACGTGGTGGTGGGCCTGTCCGGTCTGCTGGTGCTCGGCTACGGCGGTTTCTACGCCATCGGCGCCTACACCTATGCGCTGCTGAATCATTATTACGGCCTCGGCTTTTGGGAGAGCCTGCCGCTGGCGGGTATCGTCACCGCCGCCTTCGGCTTCCTGCTCGGTTTCCCGGTGCTGCGGCTGCGCGGCGACTATCTGGCGATCGTGACGCTCGGCTTCGGTGAGATCGTGCGCATTCTGCTGCTGAACAATACCGAGATCACCGGCGGGCCGAACGGCATCAGCCAGATCCCGAAACCGACCTTCTTCGGCCTGGAGTTTAACCGCAGTGTGCGCGACGGCGGCTGGGATACCTTCCATAACGTCTTCGGCCTGAAATACGATCCGAGCGATCGCATCGTATTTTTGTACCTGGTGGCGTTGCTGCTGGTGGTGCTGACGCTGTTCGTCATCAACCGCCTGCTGCGCATGCCGCTCGGGCGCGCCTGGGAAGCGCTGCGCGAAGACGAGATCGCCTGCCGCTCGCTGGGCCTCAGCCCGACGCGCATCAAGCTGACCGCCTTTACTATCAGCGCCGCGTTCGCCGGGTTTGCCGGCACGCTGTTTGCCGCGCGCCAGGGTTTCGTCAGCCCGGAATCCTTCACCTTCGTCGAGTCGGCCTTCGTGTTGGCGATCGTCGTACTGGGGGGCATGGGATCGCAGTTCGCGGTCATTCTGGCGGCGATCCTGCTGGTGGTTTCGCGCGAGCTGATGCGCGATCTGAATGAATACAGCATGCTGCTGCTGGGGGCGCTGATGGTGCTGATGATGATTTGGCGGCCGCAGGGGCTGTTGCCGATGAAGCGGCCGCAGCTGAAGCTGCAGGCGGCGGACATTCACGCGGGCAAGGGGGAACAGGCATGAGCGTTCAACCTTTACTGCAGGTGGAAGGCCTGTCGATGCGTTTTGGCGGGCTGCTGGCGGTCAACAATGTCGCGTTGACGCTCAATGAAGGCGAAATTGTCTCGCTGATCGGCCCCAACGGCGCCGGTAAAACCACGGTGTTTAACTGCCTGACCGGTTTCTACCGCCCGAGCGGCGGCACCATCAAATTGCGCGATTGCCATCTGGAGGGGCTGGCGGGGCAGGCCATCGCCCGTATGGGCGTAGTGCGCACCTTCCAGCATGTGCGGCTGTTCCGTGAAATGACGGTGATTGAGAACCTGTTGGTGGCGCAGCATCAGCACCTGAAAAGCGGCGTGTTCGCCGGGCTGCTGAAAACCCCGGCCTTCCGCCGTGCCGAAGCCGAGGCGCTGGCGCGCGCAGCGGAGTGGCTGGAGCGCGTCGGCCTGCTATCGATGGCCAACCGTTCGGCGGGCAACCTGGCCTACGGGCAGCAGCGTCGGCTGGAGATCGCCCGCTGCATGGTGACCCGGCCGGAGCTGCTGATGCTGGACGAACCGGCCGCCGGTCTGAACCCGAAAGAGACCGACGAGCTGGATCATCTGATCGTCGAGCTGCGCGATCGGCATAAGGTCTCGGTGTTGCTGATCGAGCACGACATGAAGCTGGTGATGGGCATCTCCGATCGCATTTACGTGGTGAATCAGGGCACGCCGCTGGCGCAGGGCACACCGGCGGAGATCCGCAACAACCCGGACGTGATCCGGGCTTATTTGGGCGAATAATAATATGTTGTCATTCAATCAGGTATCCGCCCATTACGGCAAAATTCAGGCGCTGCATCAGGTCAGTCTCACGATTAGTCAGGGCGAAATCGTGACGTTAATCGGCGCCAACGGCGCCGGTAAAACCACGCTGCTCGGCACCCTGTGCGGCGAACCGCGCGCCAGCGAAGGCAGCATTGTCTTCCAGGGGCAGGACATCACCCAGTGGCAAACCTCGCGCATCATGCGCGAAGCGGTGGCGATCGTGCCGGAAGGGCGGCGAGTCTTCTCGCGCATGACGGTGGAAGAAAACCTGGCGATGGGCGGCTTCTTCGCCGATCGTCACCAATATCAGCAGCGCATCGAACGGGTGTTCACGCTGTTCCCGCGCCTGCTGGAGCGCCGAAGCCAGCGTGCCGGCACCATGTCCGGCGGCGAACAGCAGATGTTGGCCATCGGCCGCGCGCTGATGAGCCAGCCGAAGCTGCTGCTGCTCGACGAACCTTCGCTTGGGCTGGCGCCCATCATCATCCAGCAGATTTTCGACATCATTCAGCAGCTGCGGGAAGAGGGCATGACCATCTTTCTGGTGGAGCAAAACGCCAATCAGGCGCTGAAATTGGCGGACCGCGGTTATGTGCTGGAAAACGGCCGCGTGGTGTTGGAAGATACGGGGGCTGCATTGTTAGCCAACGAAGCAGTGAGGTCGGCGTATCTGGGCGGTTAATCCGCCCCCCTACGAATTAAAATAATCAGGTACGAGAAGAAGAAATGAAGACAGAAGGGTTACTCGCGCAGCGTATCGTTAACGTAAAAAGTTCGGCCATCCGTGAATTGCTTAAGCACAGCAAGATGGAACACGTCATTTCGCTGGCGGGCGGCATCCCCTCTGATGCGTTGTTCGATTTCGAAGGATTGAGCATCGCCACCCAGCAGGCGATCACCGAACAGCCGAAAAGCGCATTCCAGTACGGCCTGACCGAGGGCAGCCCGCTGCTGCGTGAGCGCATTTGCGCGCTGTGCGCCGAGCGCGGCGTCACCGCGCGCGCAGAAGAGGTGATGGTCACCGCCGGCTCTCAGCAGGCCCTGGATTTGGTGATGCGCGCCATCGTCAACCCGGGCGACGTGTTCGTGGTGGAGCGCCCGACCTACCTGGCGGCGCTGCAAACGCTGGAACTGGCGGAGGCCAACATCATGTCGGTCTCGTCCGACAGCGACGGCATGGTGGTGGAAGAGCTGGCCGAGCTGCTGAAAACCCAGCGCATCAAGGGCGTGTACGTGGTGCCGAACTTCGGCAACCCCAGCGGCATCACCCTCAGCGCCGCGCGCCGCGAACTGCTGGTGAAGCTGGCCGCCGAACATAACTTCCTGATCATCGAAGACGATCCGTACGGCGAGCTGCGTTTCACCGAAGAGCGCCACCCGACGCTGCATCAGGTGTCGCAGCAGGTGCTGGGCAACACCGACCACATCATCTATACCTCGACCTTTTCCAAGATCCTGGCGCCGGGCCTGCGTTTGGGCTGGGCGATCCTGCCGCCGTTCCTGCTGCATAAAGTGGCGATCATCAAACAGGCGGCGGATCTGCACGCCAGCGCCCTGTCGCAAAGCATCGTCGAATGCTACCTTGGCCTGGATCGCCTGCCGGCGCAGATCGACAAGATCCGCGCCGCCTACAAACACAAGGGCGAGATCCTGGCCGGTTTGGTGGAGCAGGAGCTGGGCGACTACATCACCTTCGATAAACCGAAGGGCGGCATGTTCCTGTGGGCGCGTTTCCGCCAGCCGTTCAACGCCACCGAATGGCTGAACACCACGCTGCAGCAGGGCGTGGTGTTCGTGCCGGGGGAATACTTCTTCTCCGACAACCCGGATCGTTCGACCTTCCGCCTGTCGTTCGCCACCGCCACCGAGCAGCAGATGCAAGAAGCGGTCGCGCGCCTGCGCCGTTCGCTGTAATCCTCGCGGCGGCGGAGCCCATGCCCGCCGCCGACATCAAACCGCCATCTTCACTTCACCTTGCCGTCATGTGGCTGTCATCTAACGGTTATTTTTCTGTCATCCGCGCATGGCATGTTAGCTTCCGAACAAAAAACTGATTCTTTTCGCTCACGCGCTTTTACACCAGCTTTTTCAGGAGTTAGGCATGCTCACCTACGCTATTCGCAAAACCACGCTGTGCGTCGCATTGACCCTGGCGGTCAGCGCACAGGCGCTGGCGGCGACAGAAATCCCGTTCTGGCATTCGATGGAAGGCGAACTGGGTAAAGAAGTGGACTCTCTGGCGGATCGCTTCAACCAGTCGCACAGCGACGTCAAGATTGTGCCGGTTTATAAAGGCAACTACGAACAGAGCCTGGCGGCGGGCATCGCCGCTTACCGCTCCGGCAAGGCGCCGGCGATCCTGCAGGTTTACGAGGTGGGCACCGCCACCATGATGGCCAGCAAAGCCATCAAACCGGTCTATGAAGTGTTTAAAGAGGCCGGCATCAACTTCGACGAGTCGGTGTTCGTGCCGACGGTTGC
Source organism: Serratia sp. SCBI (assembly GCF_000747565.1). Lineage (NCBI taxonomy): Bacteria > Pseudomonadati > Pseudomonadota > Gammaproteobacteria > Enterobacterales > Yersiniaceae > Serratia > Serratia sp. SCBI. The sequence continues at coordinate 234,674 of NZ_CP003424.1, forward strand.
TGGCTATTACACCGACAACAAGAGCGGCCATCTGCTGTCGCAGCCGTTCAACAGCTCCACGCCGGTGCTGTACTACAACAAAGACGCCTTCAAAAAGGCCGGCCTGAACCCGGAACAACCGCCGAAAACCTGGCAGGAACTGGCGGCGGATACCGCCAAACTGCGCGAAGCCGGCATGAAGTGCGGTTACGCCAGCGGCTGGCAGGGCTGGATCCAACTGGAGAACTTCAGCGCCTGGCACGGCGTGCCGTTCGCCAGTGAAAACAACGGCTTTGGCGGCACCAGCGCCAAGCTGGAGTTCAACCAACCGCTGCAGGTCAAACATATTGCGCTGCTCGAAGCGATGAACAAGAAGGGCGACTTCACCTATTTCGGCCGCAAAGACGAATCCACCGAGAAGTTTTATAACGGCGACTGCGCCATCACCACCGCCTCATCCGGTTCGTTGGCGGACATCAAGCACTACGCCAAATTCAACTACGGCGTCGGCATGATGCCGTACGACGCCGACGCGAAAAATGCGCCGCAAAACGCCATCATCGGCGGGGCCAGCCTGTGGGTGATGAACGGCAAAGACGCCGCCACCTACAAGGGCGTGGCCGAATTCCTGCAGTACCTGGCGCAGCCGGAAATCGCCGCCGAATGGCACCAGAAGACCGGCTATCTGCCGATCACCACCGCGGCTTACGATCTGACCAAGCAGCAGGGCTTCTACGACAAGAATCCGGGTGCCGACGTCGCCACTCGCCAGATGCTGAACAAGCCGCCGTTGCCGTTCACCAAGGGCCTGCGCCTGGGCAACATGCCGCAGATCCGCAGCGTGGTGGATGAGGAACTGGAAGGCGTGTGGACCGGCAAGAAAACGCCTCAGCAGGCGTTGGACGCCGCCGTGCAGCGCGGTGACGTGCTGCTGCGCCGCTTCGAAGCTTCGACCAAGTAACCCCGCGTCGCGGGCCCGGTAGACCGGGCTCGCGTCTTCACGCCGATCCTTCCGTACCCGATTAATGGTTTAACTGCTATGTCATCTTCCCGTCCCGGTTTCGGCTGCAGCTGGTTGCCCTATGCGCTGGTGCTGCCGCAGCTGCTGATTACCGCCGTCTTCTTTTTATGGCCCGCCGGCGAAGCGCTGTGGTATTCGGTGCAGAGCCTCGATCCGTTCGGCCTGTCCAGCCAGTTTGTCGGGCTGGATAACTTTAAACAGCTGTTCCAGGATCCTTACTACCTCGACTCGTTCTACACCACGCTGATCTTCAGCTTCCTGGTGGCGGGCATCGGGCTGGCGGTTTCGCTGTTCTTCGCTGCGTTGGTGGACTACGTGCTGCGCGGCAGCCGCCTCTATCGCACGCTGATGATCCTGCCCTACGCGGTGGCGCCGGCGGTGGCGGCGGTGCTGTGGATCTTTCTGTTCAACCCCGGTCTGGGGTTGATCACCCATTTCCTCAACGGTCTGGGCTATAACTGGAACCATGCGCAAAACAGCGGCCAGGCGATGTTCCTGGTGGTGCTGGCCTCGGTATGGCAGCAGATAAGCTATAACTTCCTGTTTTTCCTCGCGGCGCTGCAGTCGATCCCGCGTTCGCTGGTGGAAGCGGCGGCCATCGACGGCGCCGGCCCGGTGCGGCGTTTCTTCCATCTGGTGCTGCCGCTGATCGCGCCGGTGAGCTTCTTCCTGCTGGTAGTCAATCTGGTGTACGCCTTCTTCGATACTTTCCCGGTGATCGACGCCGCCACCGGCGGCGGGCCGGTGCAGTCCACCACCACGTTGATCTACAAGATCTACCGCGAAGGCTTCGCTGGGTTGGATCTCTCCAGTTCCGCCGCGCAGTCGGTGATCCTGATGCTGCTGGTGATCGGCCTGACGGTGATCCAGTTCCGCTTCGTTGAACGTAAGGTGCGCTACCAATGATTGAGAATCGACGCGGGCTGGATGTCTTCAGCCATGTGATGCTGATTATAGGCGTGCTGGTGGTGCTGTTCCCGCTGTACGTGGCCTTTGTCGCCGCCACGCTGGACGACAAGCAGGTGTTTCAGGTGCCGATGACGCTGGTGCCCGGCGGGCACCTGTGGGAGAACATCCGCAATATCTGGCAGGGCGGCGTGGGCAACCTCAAGGTGCCGTTCTCGCTGCTGCTGCTCAACAGCGTGATCATGGCGCTGGCGATCACCTGCGGCAAGATCGCGGTGTCGGTGCTGTCGGCTTACGCCATCGTGTATTTCCGTTTCCCGCTGCGCAGCCTGTTTTTTTGGCTGATTTTCCTCACCCTGATGCTGCCGGTGGAAGTGCGTATTTTCCCAACGGTGGAGGTGATCTCCAACCTCAACCTGCTGGACAGCTATACCGGCCTGACGCTACCGCTGATGGCCTCGGCCACCGCCACCTTCCTGCTGCGCCAGTTCTTCATGACGCTGCCGGATGAGCTGCTGGAGGCGGCGCGCATCGACGGCGCCGGGCCGATGCGTTTCTTCTGGGACATCGTGTTGCCGCTGTCGAAAACCAATCTGGCGGCGCTGTTCGTCATCACTTTTATCTACGGCTGGAACCAATATCTGTGGCCGCTCCTGATCACCAGCGACGCTTCGATGGGCACCGCGGTGGCGGGCATCAAGAGCATGATCTCCACTTCCGGCGCGCCGACCCAGTGGAACCAGGTGATGGCGGCGATGATTCTGACTTTATTGCCACCGCTGGCGGTGGTGCTTCTGATGCAGCGCTGGTTTGTGCGCGGTCTGGTTGATAGCGAGAAATAACGACGATGGCAGGATTAAAACTACAGGCGGTCACCAAGTCTTACGACGATAAAACGCCGGTGATCAAACAGATCGACCTCGACGTGGCGGACGGTGAATTCATCGTGATGGTCGGCCCGTCCGGCTGCGGCAAATCCACGCTGCTGCGGATGGTGGCTGGGCTGGAGCGCACCACCAGCGGCGATATCTATATCGATACCCGGCGCGTGACCGATCTGGAACCCAAGGATCGCGGCATCGCGATGGTGTTCCAGAACTACGCGCTCTATCCGCACATGAGCGTGTACGACAACATGGCTTATGGCCTCAAGATCCGCGGTTTCGGCAAGGAGCATATCCGCCAGCGGGTGGAGGAAGCGGCGCGCATCCTGGAGCTGGAGCCGCTGCTCAAGCGTAAACCGCGCGAACTTTCCGGCGGCCAGCGCCAGCGCGTGGCGATGGGGCGCGCCATCGTGCGCGAACCGGCGGTGTTCCTGTTCGATGAACCGCTGTCCAACCTGGACGCCAAGCTGCGGGTGCAGATGCGCCTGGAGCTGCAACAGTTGCACCGCCGTCTGAAAACCACCAGCCTGTACGTGACTCACGACCAGGTGGAGGCGATGACGCTGGCGCAGCGGGTGATCGTAATGAACAAGGGCGTGGCGGAACAGATCGGCACTCCGAGCGAGGTGTATCAGCGGCCGGCTTCGCTGTTCGTCGCCAGCTTTATCGGCTCGCCGGCGATGAACCTGTTGCCCGGCACCCTGAGCGCCGACGGCGGCCAGCTGCTGCTGGCGGACGGCATGACGCTGCCGTTGCCGGCGGCCAAGCCGCAGTGGGCGGGGCGGCAGTTGACGCTGGGCATTCGGCCGGAGCATATTCAGCTGGTGGCGCAAGGCCAGGGCGTGCCGCTGCAGCTGCAGACGCTGGAACTGCTGGGGGCCGACAATCTGGCGCACGGCCAGTGGGGCGGTCACGGGGTGATCGCGCGGTTGTCGCATGAAACCTTGCCGACGGCGGGCAGTACGCTATATTTGCAGCTGCCTGCTCAGGCGCTGCACTTCTTTGACACCCACAGCGGATTACGGATGGATTGATGACGAGACCCTGGCCTTACCCTCATATCGTTGCCCACCGCGGCGGCGGTTCTCTGGCGCCGGAAAATACCCTGGCGGCGATCGACGTCGGCGCGCGCCACGGCCACAAGATGATCGAGTTCGACGCCAAACTGGCGCAGGACGGACAAATTTTCCTGCTGCATGATGATACGCTGGATCGCACCAGCAACGGCTGGGGCGTGGCGGGCGAGCTGCCGTGGGATAAGCTGGTGCAGCTGGACGCCGGCAACTGGTACAGCTCGGCCTTCAAGGGCGAGCGGCTGCCGCTGCTGTCGGAGGTGGCGGAACGCTGCCGGGAACACGGCCTGATGGCCAATATCGAGATCAAACCGACCACCGGCAGCGACGATGAAACCGGCCGGGTGGTGGCGCTGGCGGCGCGGCTGCTGTGGCAAGGGCAGACCGACCCGTTGCTCTCCTCCTTCTCGGTGGAAGCGCTGGCGGCGGCGCAACGCACCGTGCCGGATTTGCCGCGCGGCTTGCTGCTGGAGGACTGGGACGACAACTGGCGCGAGCTGACCGAACGTCTGGACTGCGTCTCGCTGCATATCGACCACAAGGCGCTGACCGCCGAGCGGGTGAAAGCGTTGAAAGACGCCGGTCTGCGCATTCTGGTGTATACCGTTAACCAGCCGGATCGCGCGCGCCTGCTGCTCGACTGGGGCGTTGACTGCATTTGCACCGACCGGATAGATTTGATTGGCCCGGAGTTCTAATCCGGCGCCGATGAATCCTGCGACGACAAGCCTTGCCGCCGCACCACCGGAAGGAATGCGATGCCAGGCTTTATGATGTCACTGTGGCACCAGATCGTGCTGTCATTACCGCTGTTCGTCCTGATCGCGTTGGGTTATGGGCTGATTCGCTGGGGGAAATGGCCCACCAGCATCACCGATGGCCTGACGCGCTTTGTGTTTTCCCTCGCCTTGCCCGCCATGCTGTTTCGCATGATGTGCGACTTCTCGCAGCGCCCGGCGGTCGACGCCCGGCTGCTGATCGCGTTCTTCGGCAGTTGCCTGATCGTGTTCGTGCTCGGCCGTCTCGTCGCCCGGCACCTTTTCCGGCTGGATGGCGTCGCCGGGTCGGTGTTTGCGCTGGGCGGTATTTTCTCCAATAACGTGATGCTCGGTTTACCGATCGCCAGCGTGATGCTGGGGGAGGCGGCGATCCCGTCGGTGGCGCTGGTGCTGGTGTTCAACGGCCTAATCCTGTGGACGCTGGTCACGGTGTCGATCGAATGGGCGCGCAACGGCTCGCCGACGCTGGGGGGCTTTGCTAAAACCGCGCGCAGCGTGCTGACCAACCCGCTGATCGTCGGCATTTTGTCCGGCACGCTGTTTAGCCTGACCGGCCTGCCGCTGCCGGACTTCGTCGATCGGCCGGTCAGCATGCTCGGCCAGGTGGCGGCGCCGCTGTCGCTGGTGGTGCTTGGCATGGGGCTTGCCGAGTACCGCATCAGCGAAGGCTGGCAACTGAGCAGCGCCATCTGCGTGCTGAAGTTGCTGGTACAGCCGTTGGTGATTTGGCTGCTGGCCTGGATGATGGATCTGCCGCCGATGGAGACCCGCGTGGTGGTGCTGCTGGGCTCAATGGCGGTGGGGGTGAATGTCTACCTGATGTCGCGCCAGTTCAATACGCTCACCGGCCCGGCCGCCACCAGCCTGGTGATGTCCACCGTGCTGGCGGCGATCACCACGCCGCTGATCCTCACCGTTATGGGCGTGCGGGCGTAGCCGGCAGCGGGGCCTGCGGCACCGCCGGCGCGGTACGGTTGAACGGATCGCGCGGCTGGTTGCCGTTAGGCAGCAACTGGCCGCCGTTCGGCGTGGTTTGCAACAGCTGTTGCCGTTGATTGTCGAACTGGCGCTGCTGTTGCAGGCGGCGTTGATCCATCTGCCGGTTGTTCAACAAGCGCTGTTGCTGCGCCTGTTGGCTGTTTTGGTTGAGAAGCTGCTGCTGTGAACGCAGATCGGTTACGCCGTTGGCCGCTGCAGCCAGGCCGGGCAGCAACAGCAGAGCGAACAGAATGTGAGAAGTTTTCATGATGGTTACCTCGCTTTTTTATTAAGCCTAACCCAGCGGTGAAATTTTGCTGGTAGTTTGTATTTCGTTCAAATGTAAACCGCCTTTTCGCCAACGCGGTGCCCATCTTCCGTTACAATCGCCCTTTCGGTCTTTTTAGGGTGAACCCATCGTGCTGCTTTTGGTTATAACCACCATTCTGTGGGCGTTTTCTTTCAGCCTGATCGGCGAGTATTTGGCGGGTCAGGTCGACAGCGGGTTTTCGGCGCTGGTGCGCATCGGGCTGGCGGCGCTGGTGTTCCTGCCGTTCCTGCGTTGGCGCAATATCAAGCCCAGGGTGATCCTGCTGTATATGCTGGTGGGCGCCTTCCAGCTGGGCATCATGTATCTGTTCAGCTTCCGCGCCTATCTCTACCTGACGGTACCCGAATTCCTGCTGTTCACCGTGTTGACGCCGCTGTACATCACGCTGATCTACGACTTACTGAGCGGCCGACGTTTACGCTGGGGCTATGTGTTCAGCGCGCTGCTGGCGGTGCTGGGCGCGGCGATCATTCGCTATCACCAACTGAGCGAACACTTCTGGTGGGGGCTGCTGTTGGTGCAGGCGGCGAACATCAGCTTCGCCATCGGCATGGTCGGCTATAAGCGCCTGATGGAAGTGCACCCCTTGCCGCAGCACACCGCCTTTTCCTGGTTCTACCTGGGGGCGGCGGCGGTGGCGGTGGTGGCCTGGTTCCTGTGGGGCAATCCGCAGCAGCTGCCAACCACCAATCTGCAGTGGGGCGTGCTGATCTGGCTGGGTGTGGTGGCGTCGGGGCTGGGCTATTTCATGTGGAACTACGGCGCGACGCAGGTCGATGCCGGCACACTCGGCATCATGAACAACATGCATGTGCCGGCCGGCTTGTTGGTCAACCTGGCCATTTGGCAGCAGCAGCCGCACTGGCCGAGCTTTATCCTCGGCGGGGCGGTGATCGTCGCTTCGCTGTGGGTGCACCGCCGCTGGGTGGCGCCGAAACAGCTCGGCTAAATGAGGGCCGACAGTTTACACGCCGGCCGCCAACGCTTTGGCGCCGGTCGCGCCGGGGCGTGCCGCGTCGCGCACGAACGGCAGATGATCGCAGGCGTGCTGGCGGGCCGAGCGGATAAAGGCTTCGGTCACCGCCTGGCGCTGTTCGCCGTCGCGCACGGCGGCGTACAGGCGGCTCCACAGGCCGTCACCCAGGGTTTTGGTCACCACCAGCCCCTGCCGTTCGAAACTTTCCACCACCCAGTGCGGCAGCGCCGCAATCCCCATCCGCGCCGAGACCATCTGGATCAGCAGCAGCGTGTTATCGACGTTCTTCAACGCCGGGTTGACGCCCGCCGGCTGCAGGAAATGCCGCCAGATATCCAGCCGCTGGCGCTGCACCGGGTAAATCAACAGCGTTTCATCGCTCAAGTCTTCCGGCTCGATGTGCGGCTTGCCGGCGAGCGGATGATCCGGCGCCAGCACTAGACGCACCTCAAAATCGAACATCGGCGAATAGTGCAGGCCGCTGCGCGGCAGGATATCCGACGTCATCACCAGATCCAGCTCGCCCTGTTGCAGGGCCGGCTGCGGATCGAAAGTGACGCCGGAGGTGAAGTCCATCACCACCTGCGGGAAACGCTGGCGGAAGTTGTCCAGCGCCGGCGTCAGCCACTGAATGCAGCTGTGGCATTCGATGGCGATGCGCAGCGTGGTTTGATGCGGCTCGTGGCAGGCCTGCAGCGCCTGCTGGATCTGCGGCAGCACCTGTTCTGCCAGCTGCAGCAGGATCTCGCCCTGGGCGGTGAAGCGCAGGGGCTGGCTCTTGCGCACGAACAGCTTGAAGCCCAGACGTTGCTCAAGATCGCTGAACTGGTGCGACAGGGCAGACTGCGTCTGATGAAGTTGGGCCGCCGCCCCCGCCAACGAACCGCTGTTGCGCAGAGCCTGCAGCGTCCGTAAATGTTTCAGTTCGATCATGAGAGTCCTTCACATTGACAGTGAATAAATTGCGCTTGTGGTTAATACAGTACCTGCTGATTATGGATGTGTAAACATCTGGACGGCTAAATGGGGAATATGACGATGGCAATCTTGAATCACACACTGGGTTTTCCTCGCGTTGGGCTACGACGTGAGCTGAAAAAAGCTCAGGAAAGCTACTGGGCCGGCAACTCAACGCAGGAAGAGCTGTTGGCGGTTGGCCGCGAGCTGCGCGCTCGTCATTGGCAGCAGCAACGGCAGGCCGGGGTGGATTTGGTGCCGGTCGGCGATTTCGCCTGGTACGATCATGTGTTGACCACCAGCCTGCTGCTGGGCAACGTGCCGGCGCGCCATCAGAATGCGGATGGCTCTATTGATCTGGACACGCTGTTCCGCATCGGCCGTGGCCGCGCACCGACCGGCGAGCCGGCGGCCGCGGCGGAAATGACCAAATGGTTTAACACCAACTATCACTACATGGTGCCCGAATTCCAGCAAGGCCAGCAGTTCAAGCTGGGCTGGACCCAACTGCTGGACGAAGTGGACGAAGCGCTGGCGCTGGGGCATCACATCAAGCCGGTGCTGCTTGGCCCGGTGACTTATCTGTGGTTGGGTAAAGTGAAGGGCGAGCCGTTCGACCGCCTGTCGCTGCTGAAAGAGATCCTGCCGGTTTACCAGCAGGTGCTGGCGGAACTGGCGAAGCGCGGCGTCGAGTGGGTGCAAATCGACGAACCTGCGCTGGTGCTGGAGCTGCCGCAAGCCTGGCTGGACGCCTTCAAACCGGCGTATGACGCGTTGCAGGGGCAGGTTAAGTTGCTGTTGACCACGTATTTCGACAGCGTCGGCCACAACCTCGACACCATTCGCACGCTGCCGGTGCAGGGGCTGCACGTCGATCTGGTCGCCGGCCATGACGATATCGCCGCGCTGAGCGCCGTATTGCCGCAAGACTGGCTGCTGTCGCTGGGCGTGATCAACGGCCGCAACGTTTGGCGCGCCGATCTGAGCCGCTGGTTCGAACGTCTGCAGCCGCTGGTGGGACAGCGCCCGCTATGGATCGGCACCTCCTGTTCACTGCTGCACAGCCCGATCGATCTGAGCGTGGAAAGCCGTCTGGACGAAGAAGTGAAAAGCTGGTTCGCCTTCGCCCTGCAAAAATGCGCCGAGCTGGCGCTGTTGAGCTCGGCGCTGAACGCGCCTGACGCGACGAAACAGGCCGAGCTGGACGCCTACAGCGCGCCGATCCGCGCCCGTCGCCAGTCGAACCGCGTGCATAACCCACAGGTTGAGCGCCGTCTGGCCGCGATCACCGCGCAGGACTGCGAACGCCGCAGCGCGTACGCCGAGCGCGCCAGGGCGCAGCGCGAGCGTTTCAAGCTGCCGGCCTGGCCGACGACGACCATCGGTTCGTTTCCACAGACCACCGAAATCCGCGGCCTGCGTCTGGACTTCAAACAGGGCCGTTTGGACGGCAGCAACTACCGCACCAGCATCGGTGAGCACATCAAACAGGCGATCGTCGAGCAGGAGCGCCTCGGGTTGGACGTACTGGTGCACGGTGAAGCCGAGCGCAACGACATGGTGGAATATTTCGGTGAGAACCTCGACGGCTTCGTGTTTACCCAGAATGGTTGGGTGCAGAGCTACGGTTCCCGCTGCGTGAAGCCGCCGGTGATCATCGGTGACGTCAGCCGCCCGGAAGCCATTACCGTCGAATGGGCCAAATTCGCCCAGTCGTTGACCGACAAGCCGGTGAAAGGCATGTTGACCGGGCCGGTGACCATCCTGTGCTGGTCGTTCCCGCGTGAAGACGTGACCCGCGAAGTGATCGCCAAGCAGATTGCGCTGGCGCTGCGCGACGAGGTGGAGGATTTGGAAAAAGCCGGCATCGGCATCATTCAGATCGACGAACCTGCGCTGCGCGAGGGGCTGCCGCTGCGACAATCCGACTGGGCCGCCTACCTGAACTGGGCGGTGGACGCCTTCAAATTGAACGCCGCCGTGGCGCAGGATGACACCCAGATCCACACCCACATGTGTTACTGCGAGTTCAACGACATCATGGACTCCATCGCCGCGCTGGACGCCGACGTGATCACCATCGAGACCTCGCGTTCCGATATGGATCTGCTGGAAGCCTTCAAAGAGTTCGAATACCCGAACGAAATCGGGCCGGGCGTCTACGATATCCACTCGCCGAACGTGCCGAGCGTGGAATGGATCGAAGCGCTGCTGCGTAAAGCAGCGCAGAACATCCCGGCGGAACGCCTGTGGGTCAACCCCGATTGCGGCTTGAAAACTCGCGGTTGGCCGGAAACCCGGCAGTCGCTGGCCAACATGGTATTGGCGGCGCAGCGCCTGCGCGAGCACGCGTGATGCCGTGCGGCGGGTAAACCGCCGCAGATAGATTTACTGGTGTGATGATTGGGCGCTTCGGCGCCCTTTTTTATGCGAGGAGGATTACTTGACGCCGTGCTGGGCGAACCACGCCAGCATGCGCTGCCAGCCGTCTTCCGCCGCTTCGGCGTTGTAGCTGGGGCGATAGTCGGCGTTGAATGCGTGCCCGACGCCAGGATACACCACGATTTCGGCATCGGCGTTGGCGGCGCGGATCGCCTGACGCATGTTTTCCACCGTATCCAGCGGAATGCCGCTGTCCTGCCCGCCATACAGCCCCAGCACCGGCGTTGACAAGTGTGTGGCGACATCGACCGGATGCTTCGGCGAATTCAGCGTTTTTTCACCCACCAGTTTGCCGTACCAGGCGACGGCCGCTTTTAACTGCGGGTTGTGCGCTGCGTACAGCCAGGTAATGCGGCCGCCCCAGCAAAAACCGGTGATCGCCAGCTTGCCGGCGTCGCCGCCGTGGCGGATAGCCCAGTGCGCGGCGTGATCCAGATCCGACAGCACCTGACGATCCGGCACCTTGGTCACCAGCTGCTGGAACAGCTCGCCGATATCGGTGTAGTCGTTGGCGTCGCCCTGGCGGAAATAGAGCTCGGGGGCAATCGCCAGATAGCCCTGTTTGGCCAGACGACGGCACAGATCCTGAATATGTTCATGGACGCCGAAGATTTCCTGCACCACCAGCACGATGGGGAAGGGGCCGTTGTGGTCGACGGGTTTGGCGACGTAGGCCGGCAGCGCGTCTCCCTGGGAAGGAATAGTCGTTTGCCCGGCGTGAATGCCCTGTTCATCGGTGATAATCGCGGAGGCGGCTACCGGCGCGGCGGCCGGGGCGAATCCTCCCTGAGCCTGTTCTAATGTCATCACATGTTCGGTTTTCATTGCGGTCTCCGTGCAATAGAAAAAAGCGCTGAGATTAACTATAGGAAAGATTACCCATTATTGGCGCTGTGTGGCGCACTTTCGGACAAGTCGATAAAAAACGGCTAATTATCTGGCTTTACGGCATTTTTAAGCGCTTTTTATCATGTTATTACGCGTTTTGGCCCGCGTAAGTGCCATAAGGTGCGTTAGAGGGCTTTTTTGTCCCTAAGCAACCGATAAGATGGGGGTATTTCGAATTGATGAGCTAAATAGTTTCAGCCGGCAATCAACGGGCAGGGAGCGGCAAGGTTTGTCGGCTAGACTGAGGTTTAGCGGTGCGTTCTGGATGCCTTATAGTGCTTTTTTTGTGATAAAAATCACAAAAAATATGTAGCATGTAATTTGTTTCTCTTTTCATAGTGACTATCGTCACGAAATTAAGCGGCGATTTTCAGTAGAGTGCTTTTTTTGTTCCTCCCAATAAACATGATCCATGAGGAGTCTCGTATGTCTCAGTCTGATGTTTTTCATCTCGGCCTCACCAAGAACGATTTACAAGGGGCCCAGCTTGCCATCGTGCCGGGCGATCCGCAGCGCGTAGAGAAGATTGCCAAGCTGATGGAAAATCCGGTGCATCTGGCCTCCCATCGTGAATTCACCACCTGGCGCGCAGAGCTGGATGGCAAGGCGGTGATCGTCTGCTCCACCGGCATCGGCGGCCCGTCTACCTCTATCGCGGTGGAAGAGCTGGCGCAGCTGGGCATCCGCACCTTCCTGCGCATCGGCACCACCGGCGCCATTCAGGCGAACATCAACGTCGGCGACGTGCTGGTGACTACGGCAGCGGTACGCCTCGACGGCGCCAGCCTGCACTTTGCGCCGATGGAGTTCCCGGCGGTCGCGGACTTCGCCTGCACCACCGCGCTGGTGGAAGCGGCCAAAGCCAGCGGCGCCACCACCCACATTGGCGTGACGGCTTCTTCCGATACCTTCTATCCGGGCCAGGAACGTTACGATACCTACTCTGGCCGCGTGGTCAGCCGTTTCAAAGGCTCGATGGAAGAATGGCAGGCGATGGGCGTGATGAACTATGAAATGGAATCCGCCACGCTGCTGACCATGTGCGCCAGCCAGGGCCTGCGCGCCGGCATGGTGGCTGGGGTGATCGTTAACCGCACCCAGCAAGAGATCCCGAACGCTGAGACCATGAAAAACACCGAAAGCAAAGCGGTGCAGATCGTGGTGGATGCCGCCCGCCGTCTGCTGTAATCACCTTCCCTCAACGGGCCGCCGACGCGGTCCGTTGAGATTGATGACAAACCTCATGCCATTGCCCGGTTTGCAGAAAGCAGCGGATAACAAACAGGGAAAATCAATTCATTGATTTTCGGCTGATGACCACAAAGGAGGAAAAACCGCGTTTTTTCCTCCTTTGTCAACGGACTGAACGGGCCGCCGACGCGGTCCGTTTTTCCATTCGCGGCTAATCTGTTACGGTGATACTCCTCAGCGCTGCGCCGATGGCTGCCGCGCGTTGTCAGAACAAAAACAACGAGGACGTTTATGACCGCCCAGATCCTGCTTCATCCTTCGCTTGCGCCGCTCGACGGCGGCATTAACTTCCGTGACTTCGGCGGCAACGGCGTGGCCGACGGGCGCCGCATCAAACGCGGCCTGCTGTTCCGCTCCGGTTCTCTCGAGCGGCTGACGGAAAACGACTGCACTTTCCTCGCTGGGGTGCCGGTGCGTTCGGTGCTGGACTACCGCGATGCCGACGAAGTGCAGGCCAAACCGGATATTCTGTGGAATGGCGCCGACTATCACCACGTGCCGGCCAACCCGCTGAGCAGCGAAGTCAACGCCAACCTGGAAAAGCTCACCAACGAAACGCTGGCCGCTTTCGACGCCCGGGCGTTCATGCTGGAGCTGTATCGCCGCCTGCCGTTCGGCAATGCGGCCTATCAGCGGTTGGCGCAGCTGTTGAGCAACCCCGGCGGCGGCGCAATCGTGCAACACTGCGCGGTCGGCAAGGATCGCACCGGGGTCGGTTCGGCGCTGGTGCTGTTCGCGCTGGGGGCCGACGAAGCGACGGTGCTGGAAGACTATCTGCTGACCGAAACCACGCTGGCCGCTTTCCGCGAGCAGATGCTGGATCAGCTGTCTATCAAGTTGAATGCGGCGGCGCTGGAGCAATTCGCCTACGTGCTCAGCGCGCGCGAGGAGTTCCTGATGACGGCGCTGGGCTGCATCCGCCAACAATACGGCTCCACCGACCGCTGGCTGGAAGCGGAATACGGCCTGGGCGCGGCCCAGCGCGAAGTGCTGCGGGCGTTCTACCTCGAGTAAATTGCCGCGTGTTTAGCCGGGGTTTAACTCGCCCCGGCTTATCCTAGGCGGCGAACCATCGCGTATCAGGAGCCCCGCATTGAGCCTCAATGACGTTATTAACTGGGTCAGCGACGTCGTGCGTCAGCACGAAGGCTGGGCCATTCCCATTATCTTCTTCCTGGCGTTCGGCGAGTCGCTGGCGTTTTTGTCGCTGCTGCTTCCGGCCACGGTGATCCTGCTGGCGCTGGGCGCGCTGATCGGCGAAAGCGGCATCGCCTTTTGGCCGATTTGGGCCGCCGCCGCCGCCGGGGCGTTTTTCGGCGACTGGCTCTCGTACTGGATCGGCTATCACTATCAGGATCGGGTGGCCCATATGTGGCCGCTGTCGCGCAATCCGCAGCTGCTGGCGCGCGGCCACGCCTTCTTTGAGCGCTGGGGCGTGCTGGGCATTTTCATTGGCCGCTTCTTCGGCCCGCTGCGCGCCGTGGTGCCGCTGGTGGGGGGCATTTGCGGCATGCCGCAGCGCTACTTCCAGTTGGCCAACGTCACGTCGGCGATGATCTGGGCGTTCGGCATTCTGGCGCCGGGGGCGTTCGGCATCAAGTGGCTCAGCCAGTGGCTGGGCTGATTTCTCGCTAAATTGCGCAGCGCCGCGCAATATTGTGCGCGGCGGGCAAAATCAGGCTGGACATCCATACAGCCTCCCCTTAACGTGACGGGCAATGGGCGTGCGAAACGCCGGAACGGCAAGGTGCAACAGGAGGCAGGGTGGATACCAGTCTGATTTATGGGATTGGCGGCGTCGCGATCGGCATGCTGTTGGGGTGGCTGATCGCCAGTCTGCGAGTGCAGCAGACGAACGCGCAACATGAAACCGAACTGCGGTTGCTGGAGCAAGCGTTGCAGCAGGCGCAGCAGGAGACGGCCGTGCGGCAGGAGGCCCTGCTGCGCCACGAACAGCAGTCGCGCCAGAACGAGCTGGAGCTGCGCAACCTGCACAGCCAGCTGGCGGCCGGGCATGAAAAACTGCAACAGCTCAACCATTGGCGCAACGAATGCGAGCTGCTCAACCAAGAGCTGCGCGCCCAGCGCGAGGTGAACAGCGCGCAGGAGGCCGAGCTGCGCGAAGTCACCATCCGTCTGGAAGAGACGCGCATGGCGGCGGAGGAGAAGCAGCGTCTGCTGATCAACAGCGAACAGCGCCTCACCACCCAGTTTGAAAACCTCGCCAACCGCATTTTTGAACACAGCGGCCGCAAGGTGGACGAGCAAAATAAGCAAAGTTTGGATCGGTTACTGCTGCCGCTGCGCGAACAACTGGACGGTTTCCGCCGACAGGTGCAGGACAGCTTTGGCCAGGAGGCGCGTGAGCGCCACACGCTGACGCACGAGATACGCAATCTGCAGCAGTTGAATGCGCAAATGGCGCGCGAGGCCATCAACCTCACCAAGGCGCTGAAAGGCGACAACAAGACCCAGGGCAACTGGGGTGAAGTGGTGCTGAGCCGGGTGCTGGAAGCCTCCGGCCTGCGCGAAGGGCACGAGTATGAAACGCAGGTCAACGTGCGGGTAGATCATCAGAGCCGCATGCAGCCCGATGTGATCGTGCGCCTGCCGCAGGGCAAGGATGTCGTGATCGACGCCAAGATGTCGCTGATCGCCTACGAGCGCTATTTCAACGGTGAAGACGAGGCGGAGCGCGAAGCGGCGCTGAGCGAACATATCGCTTCGCTGCGCGGCCACATTCGCATGCTGGGCCGCAAGGACTACCAGCAGCTGCCGGGGCTGCGTTCGCTGGACTATGTGCTGATGTTCATTCCGGTCGAGCCGGCCTTCCTGCTGGCTATCGATCGCGAGCCGGAGCTGATCAGCGAAGCGCTCAAGCACAACATCATGCTGGTCAGCCCGACCACGTTGCTGGTGGCGCTGCGTACCATCACCAACCTGTGGCGCTATGAGCATCAGAGCCAGAATGCCCAGCGCATCGCCGAGCGCGCGGCGAAACTGTATGACAAGATGCGGCTGTTCGTGGACGATATGTCTGCGCTGGGACAGAGCCTGGACAAGGCGCAGGGCAGTTATCGTCAGGCGATGAACAAACTGAGCGAAGGCCGTGGTAATCTTATCGGCCAAATTGAAGGTTTCCGCGCGCTGGGGGTTGAGGTCAAGCGGCCGATAAACCCGCTGCTGGCGCAGCAAGCCGGCGCGCAACACGATGAAGCGGAAGAGGCGAACGACGACGAGGTCGCCGCGCTGCCGCAGACGAACGACGATGATGATACCACCGGGGAACCGGGCTTCGTTTCGCACGGCTGAGGCCGTGGCGAGGTGGGGTATTCCTCGGGCTTCTGGTACACTCATCCACACAAAATTGACTGAATAGCAGGCAGGACAATGGCAGATCAATCGCAGGAAACCACCGATTTCGGTTTTCGCACCGTCGCTAGAGACGAAAAACAGGCCATGGTGGCGGACGTTTTTCATTCGGTAGCGGCAAAGTATGACGTGATGAACGACCTGATGTCGTTCGGCATCCACCGTATCTGGAAGCGTTTCACCATTGACTGCAGCGGCGTGCGCCGCGGGCAGCGCGTGCTGGATCTGGCCGGTGGTACCGGCGACCTGGCCGCCAAGTTCTCCCGCATGGTTGGCGAGCAGGGGCAGGTGGTGCTGGCGGACATTAACGATTCGATGCTGAAGATGGGGCGCGAGAAGCTGCGCGATCGCGGTATCGTCGGCAACATCAACTACGTGCAGGCCAACGCCGAGGCGCTGCCGTTCCCGGATAACTACTTCGATTGCATCACCATCTCCTTTGGCCTGCGTAACGTCACCGACAAAGACAAAGCGCTGCGTTCGATGTTCCGCGTGCTGAAGCCGGGCGGCCGCCTGTTGGTGCTGGAGTTCTCCAAACCGCTGCTGGCGCCGCTGAGCAAAGCTTACGACGCATACTCTTTCCACGTGCTGCCGAAGATCGGCGAGCTGGTAGTGAAAGATCCGGACAGCTATCGCTATCTGGCGGAATCGATCCGTATGCACCCCGATCAGGAAACCCTGAAGGGCATGATGGGCAACGCCGGTTTTGAAAACGTCACCTATTTCAACCTGACCGGTGGGATTGTCGCCCTGCATCGCGGCTTCAAGTTCTGAGAGGGAGATGCCGATGCTGTTTACCCCTCTGCTGACCGGTGCGCTGGAAACCTCGCTGAATAACCTGCTGTTTCGCGATCGCAGCATGAAAGCCGCTCGCCAACGCCTGGCGGGCAAGGTGCTGCGCATCGAACTGGAAGAGTTGGCTTCACCGCTGGTGCTGGTGTTCAGCGAACTGCGCGTGGATGTGCTGGGGCAGTCTGAAGACAGCGCCGATTGCACGGTGCGCAGCCGCATTCCCTCCTTACTGAGGCTGCGCGATCGCCAGCAGTTGCCGGTGCTGATGCGCAGCGGCGAATTGATGGTGGAAGGGGATATTCAGGTGGTGCAACAGCTGGTTGGCCTGCTCGATCTGGCGGAGTGGGATCCGGCGGAATGGCTGGCGCCCTATATCGGCGATATCGCCGCTCAAGGCATTACGCAGGCGCTGGGCAAAGGTGCTTCGTTACTCAAGGCCGGATTGATGCGTCGGCAGCAAGACATGGCTGAGGCGCTGACGGAAGAGTGGCGTCTGGCGCCGGGGCCGCTGGAAGTGGTGTGGTTCAATGAAGAAGTGGATGCGCTCGCCCGCAGCGCGGAAGCGCTGATTGCCCGCATGGATAAGTTGGAGGGCAAGCGATGACCCCAGGCGAACTGCGTCGTTTGTATTTTATCGTCCGCGTTTTTCTCAGCTATGGGCTGGACGAGCTGATCCCGACAATGCGTTTGACGCTGCCGCTGCGCTTCGGCCGCCGGCTGCTGTTCTGGATGCCTAATCGGCACAAGGACAAACCGCTGGGCGAACGTCTGCGGCTGGCGCTGCAGGAATTGGGGCCGGTCTGGATCAAGTTCGGCCAGATGATGTCGACCCGCCGCGATCTGTTCCCGCCGCACATTGCCGATCAGCTGACGCTGCTGCAGGATCGGGTGGCGCCTTTCGACGGTGCGCTGGCGCGCAAGCATATCGAGCTGGCGATGGGCGGCCCGCTGGAAACCTGGTTCGACGACTTCGAGCAGCAGCCGCTGGCGTCCGCCTCGATCGCGCAGGTGCATACCGCGCGGCTGAAAACCACCGGCCAGGAAGTGGTGCTGAAGGTGATCCGGCCGGATATCGGGCCGATTATCAAAGCCGACGTGCGCTTGATGTACCGGCTGGCAGGCTGGGTGCCGAAGCTGTTGCCGGACGGCCGCCGCCTGCGTCCGCGCGAAGTGGTACGCGAGTACGAAAAAACCCTGCTGGACGAATTGAACCTGCTGCGCGAAGCGGCCAACGCCATTCAGCTGCGTCGCAATTTCGACGGCAGCCCGATGCTGTACGTGCCGGAAGTTTACTCCGACTACTGCCGCGAAAGCGTGTTGGTGATGGAGCGTATCTACGGCATTCCGGTCTCGGACATCGCCACGCTGGAGCAGCAGGGCACCAACATGAAACTGTTGGCGGAACGCGGCGTTCAGGTGTTCTTTACCCAGGTATTCCGCGACAGCTTCTTCCATGCGGACATGCATCCCGGTAATATTTTCGTCAGCTACGAACATCCGGAAGATCCTTGCTACATCGGCATCGACTGCGGCATCGTCGGTTCGTTGAACAAGGATGACAAACGCTATCTGGCGGAAAACTTCATCGCCTTCTTCAACCGCGATTACCGTAAGGTGGCGGAACTGCACGTCGACTCCGGCTGGGTGCCGCGCGACACCAACGTGGAAGACTTCGAATTCGCCATCCGTACCGTGTGCGAACCGATTTTCGAGAAGCCGCTGGCGGAGATCTCCTTCGGCAACGTGCTGCTGAACCTGTTCAACACCGCGCGCCGCTTCAATATGGAAGTGCAGCCGCAGCTGGTGTTATTGCAGAAGACCTTGCTGTATGTTGAAGGGCTGGGGCGTCAGCTTTACCCGCAGTTGGATCTGTGGACCACCGCCAAGCCGTTCCTCGAGAGTTGGCTGCGCGATCAGGTCGGCATTCCCGCCGTGGTGCGCGCGCTGAAAGAGAAGGCGCCGTTCTGGGCGGAGAAACTGCCCGAGCTGCCCGAGCTGTTTTACGACAGCCTGCAGCAGCATAAACTGTTGCAACAAAGCGTTGATAAGCTGACCAACCAGATGCAGGCTCAGCGGGTTCGTCAGGGGCAGTCACGTTATTTGTTCGGCGTTGGCGCTACACTGTTGGTAAGCGGCACGCTGTTGCTGCTGGGGCAAATCGAGGTGTTCCCCGCCTGGATGATGGCCGCCGGCATCGTATGCTGGGTGATTGGCTGGAAGCGAACCACCTGATTTAATTCGTTACTCTGGTGAAGTCGGCTCTATAATGCGGGCTGGCTTTAAAAGACCCCTTAAAATTAGAGGTAATTAAAATGGGCGGTATTAGTATTACGCAATTGTTGATCATCGCAGTGATCGTGGTGCTGCTGTTCGGCACCAAAAAAACTGCGCACGCTGGGTTCCGATCTCGGCGCCTCGATCAAGGGCTTCAAAAAAGCGATCGGTGACGATACGCCGTCGACCCCCAACACGGCTGAAAAAAGCAGCCTGGATGACGCTGATTTCTCGGCCAAGCCTATTACCGATAAGCAGCCGGAAGTGAAACCGGAAGAGTCGAAGAACAAAGAGCAGGTATAAACCGTGTTTGACATTGGGTTTAGTGAGCTGCTGCTGGTGCTGGTGATCGGCCTGGTTGTTCTGGGGCCGGAACGCTTGCCGGTTGCGGTCAGAACGGTATCGGGCTGGATCCGCGCGCTGCGCTCGCTGGCGGCCTCGGTGCAGCACGAACTGTCTCAGGAGCTGAAGCTGCAGGAGCTGCAGGACAGCCTGAAGAAAGCCGAACAGGCCGGCCTGCAGAACCTGACGCCGGAGTTGAAGGCGTCGATGGATGAGCTGAAAGACGCGGCGGAATCCTTGAAACGCACCTACCGGGGCGAGAAAGAAGAGCTGGCGAACACCATCCATAACCCGCAGGCCATCGATCCGGAAGCCTTGCACGACGGCGTGACGCCGGCGGAAGCGGCAACCAGCGCCAGCGCGCCCGCCGCCGTGCCAAAACCGGCAGTGGAACCTGAAGCCGTCGTGGCTGCGCCAGTGGCGGCGCAACCCGCTAAAGCGCCGGTGGAAACCGCGCCTGCTCCTGTCGAACCTGTTGCGGATAAAACCCCAGCGTCTCACCAACCTAGTGGCGATCGTTAATACATGGCTGTTGAAGATACCCAACCCCTTATCAGTCATCTGATAGAGCTGCGCAAGCGGTTGTTGAACTCGATTATTTGCGTACTGGCGGTGTTCGTGGTGCTGGTGTTTTTCGCCAACGACATCTACCAGCTGGTTTCTGCGCCGCTGCTCAAGCAGTTGCCGGCCGGCGCGAGCATGATCGCCACCGACGTGGCGTCACCGTTTTTCACCCCGATCAAGCTGACCATGATCGTTTCGGTGTTCGTCTCCGCGCCGATGATCCTGTATCAGGTATGGGCGTTTATCGCGCCTGCGCTGTACAAGCATGAACGCCGCCTGATGATGCCGTTGCTGGTGTCCAGCAGCCTGTTGTTTTACCTCGGCATGGCCTTCGCCTACTTCATCGTGTTCCCGCTGGCCTTCGGCTTCTTCGCCAAGACCGCGCCGATGGGGGTGACCATTGCGACCGACATTAAAAACTACCTCGATTTCGTCATGGCGCTGTTTATGGCGTTTGGCGTCGCCTTCGAAGTGCCGGTCGCCATCATTCTGCTGTGCTGGAGCGGCGTCACTTCGCCGGAAGACCTGAAGAAGAAACGGCCGTATGTGTTGGTCGGCGCGTTTGTGGTCGGCATGTTGTTGACGCCGCCGGACGTGTTCTCGCAAACCCTGCTGGCGATACCGATGTATCTGCTGTTTGAAGTGGGGGTATTCTTCGCTCGCTTCTATACCGGCAAACGCCGTCCGCAGGCGGAAGACGACGACGAGGGTGACGAACCCCCAGCGCCCTGATCCACATTGATTGCGAAGCCGCCCATAGGGCGGCTTTTGCTTTGGAAAAAACCATGTTTGATATCGGCGTTAACCTCACCAGCAGCCAATTCGCCAAAGACCGCGAGACCGTGGTGGAGCGCGCCCGCGCGGCGGGCGTTACCGGGATGCTGATTACCGGCACCGATCTGCCTGAGAGCCGCGAGGCCGCCAAACTGGCGCAGCAGCATGCGGGCTATTGCTGGTCCACCGCCGGTGTGCATCCGCATAACGCCGGCAGCTGGGATGAACGCAGCGCTGAGCAGATTTATGCCTTGGCCGCCGGCCCAGAAGTGGTGGCGATCGGTGAATGCGGTCTGGATTTCAACCGCAACTTCTCGACGCCGGAGCAGCAGGAAGCGGCGTTCAGCGCGCAACTGGCGCTGGCGGCGGAGTTGGCGCTGCCGGTGTTTCTTCACTGTCGCGACGCACACGCACGTTTTGCCGAGCTACTGACGCCGTGGTTGGATAAACTGCCCGCGGCCGTGGTGCACTGCTTCACCGGCACCGCCGAAGAATTAGCAAGCTGCCTGTCGCTGGGCCTGTCGATCGGGATTACCGGTTGGGTATGCGACGAGCGGCGCGGTCTGGAATTGCGCGCCCTGCTGCCGCAGATCCCGGCTGAGCGTCTGCTGCTGGAAACTGACGCCCCTTATCTGTTGCCCCGGGATTTACAGCCTAAACCCGCATCTCGCCGCAACGAACCCTGTTTCCTGCCCCACATCGTGCATCAGGTCGCCGTCTGGCGGCAGGAAGAGCCGCAATGGCTGGGGCAAAAAACCGATGAGAACGCCCGCCGGCTATTCCGGCTGGTTTGAGCTAGGAGAAAACTATGAGCTATGCATTCCCGGGCACCTTTCCTGGTCGCCGTATGCGCCGCGTGCGCCGTCATGACTTCAGCCGCCGTCTGGTCGCCGAAAACCAACTGACGGTCAATGACCTGATTTATCCGGTGTTCGTCATGGAAGGCAGCAACCGTCAGGAAGAAGTGGCCTCGATGCCGGGCGTATCGCGCATGACGATCGATCTGCTGGTCAAGGAAGCGGAAACCATCGCCAAACTCGGCGTGCCGGTGATCTCCCTGTTCCCGGTGATTGAACCGGGCTTGAAGTCGCTGCATGCGGAAGAAGCCTACAACCCGGAAGGGCTGGTGCAGCGCACGGTGCGCGCGCTGAAAGACGCGGTGCCTGAGTTGGGCATTCTGACCGACGTAGCGCTCGATCCCTACACCACCCACGGTCAGGACGGGGTGATCGATGAGCAGGGCTACGTGATTAACGACGTGACCAAAGACATTCTGGTGCGTCAGGCGCTGTCTCATGCCGAAGCGGGCGCGGAAATCGTGGCGCCGAGCGACATGATGGACGGCCGTATCGGGGCGATCCGCGATCGTCTGGAACTGCAGGGCCTGGTGAACACCCAGATCATGGCCTACTCCGCCAAGTACGCTTCCTGCTATTACGGTCCGTTCCGCGATGCGCTGGGTTCCAGCGGCAACCTGAAAGGCGGCAACAAAAAGACCTATCAGATGGATCCGGCCAACAGCGATGAAGCGCTGCAAGAGATTGCGCAGGATCTGCAGGAAGGCGCGGACATGGTGATGGTGAAACCGGGCATGCCTTACCTGGATGTGGTGCGCCGGGTGAAGGATACCTTCGGTGTGCCGACTTTCGCTTATCAGGTGTCCGGTGAGTACGCCATGCACATGGCGGCGATTCAGAACGGCTGGCTGCAGGAGCAGCCTGCGGTGATGGAGTCGTTGATGTGCTTTAAACGCGCCGGCGCCGACGGCGTGCTGACCTACTTCGCCAAGCGTGTCGCCCAATGGCTGCATGAAGAAGCGCTGCGCCGCTAAGCGCGATACCGTAAAAAAGGCGCCTGAGGGCGCCTTTTTGCATTACATTTTCTGGAATTGCCGATTGTCGATGCTTTGACTGACCTGTTTGTTGATCAGGTTGAGCAACAGCATCGAGCGGGCCTCGCCGTCCGGCTCGGTGTAGATCGCCTGCAGCCCTTCGAATACGCCATCGACGATCAGAACGGTATCGCCCGGCTGCGGGGTTTCCGGATCGACGTAGGTCTCGCTGGTGTGCGTGCGCAGTTCATCGATCACCTTGCTCGGGATGACGCTCGGCAGCGCGCCGAAACGCACGAAGTGGCTGACGCCGCGGGTGGCGCTGATGGTGGTGGTGTGAATGCGCTCCGGGTCGAATTCCACAAACAGATAATTGGGAAACAGGGGTTCGCTGACCGCGATGCGCTTACCACGCACGATTTTTTCCAGCGTGATGATCGGGCTGAGGCAGTTTACCTGCTGCCGCTCCAGATGTTCCTGCGCTCGCAACAGCTGACCGCGTTTGCAATAAAGTAGATACCAGGATTCCATAATTTCACATGCCTTTCTGCCAGCCGGTAAGCATATCAAAAGCTATTCCGGATACATAGTGATGCAAGTTTCAGCATGTAACATCGCCTATCTTTCTGAATCTACGGCTATTAGCGAGGGGTCACACACTTATCGATACGGCGCTGGTATAACAGAGGGCTAAAAATTTGTTACCGTCACAGTATGGCAAGGCGTTGCGCCGCCGGCTGTGACGCTATTCATCGTTTTTGACCGAGGGGAGAAAAATGGAGCTGTTTCTGTTGAGCAACGGCAAGCTGTCTGGCGAAGCCGAGCTGCTGGGGTACGCCAAAAGCCAACTGCTGGCGATGATTGCGCGCCGCGGCATCAAATCCGCCGTCTTTATCCCTTACGCGCTGATCCGTTACGACTACGATCGGCGCGCGCAGGAGCTGGCGCAAACATTGGGCATTGAAGTCACCAGCATTCACCACGCCGCTTCACCGGCGGCGGCGATCGCGCAGGCCGAATGCATTTTGGTCAGCGGCGGCAACACCTGGTTGCTGAACCAGATGCTGCACGAACAAAGCCTGATCGTGCCTATCCAGCGCGCGGTGCGCGAGCGTGAAGTGCCTTACGTCGGCTGGAGCGCAGGTTGCAACGTGGCGACGCCGAGTATTCGCACCACCAATGACATGCCGGTGCGCTGCAGCGTGGTGTTGCCGGCGCTGGGGTTGTTCCCGGTGCAGATTAACCCGCATTACATCGATGCGCACATCAGCGGCCACATGGGCGAAACCCGTGACGAACGTCTCGCGGAGTTCTGTGCGATCAACCCGAGCGAATCGGTAGTGGCGTTGCGTGAAGGCAGTCTGTTGCACGTTGAAGGCAATGCGCTGCGTTATTTCAGCGCCAACGGGCAGGGCTTTAAGGTGTTCCGCCACGGCGAAGAGACGCGCGAATATCAGGATACGCGCGCACTGGCTGCGCTGGTGCCGTTCAACTGCGGCTGAGAGCCACCCGACAGCGGGCGGCGTTAACAAAATTGCAGCAACAACCTTGAAGAGGGCTTATAATGCCCTCCCCACTGGCCGCTATAATGATCAGCATGAAATACCGTGACTTACGCGATTTCCTCTCGTTGCTGGAGAAGAGAGGGGAACTAAAACGCATCAGCCAGCCGATCGATCCTTACCTGGAAATGACGGAAATTGCCGATCGCACCCTGCGGGCGGGCGGCCCGGCACTGCTGTTTGAAAACCCGAAAGGGTACGACATGCCGGTGCTGTGCAACCTGTTCGGCACCGCCAATCGCGTGGCGATGGGCATGGGGCAGGAAGACATCAGCGCGCTGCGCGAAGTCGGCAAACTGCTGGCTTTCCTCAAAGAGCCGGAGCCGCCGAAAGGTTTCCGCGATCTGTTCGACAAAATACCGAAGTTCAAGCAGGTGCTGAACATGCCGACCAAGGTGCTGGGATCCGCGCCTTGTCAGGAGCAGGTATGGCAGGGCGATGATGTCGATCTGGGCCGCATTCCGGTGATGCACTGCTGGCCGGAAGACGCCGCGCCGCTGATCACCTGGGGGCTGACGGTGACCCGCGGCCCGCATAAGGAACGGCAAAACCTCGGTATCTATCGTCAGCAGGTGCTGGGCAAGAATAAAGTGATTATGCGCTGGCTGTCGCACCGCGGCGGCGCGCTGGATTACCAGGAGTGGTGCCAGGCGCACCCCGGCGAGCGTTTCCCGGTTGCGGTGGCGCTGGGCGCCGATCCCGCCACTATCCTCGGCGCGGTGACGCCGGTGCCGGATACCCTGTCTGAATATGCCTTTGCCGGGCTGCTGCGCGGCAATAAAACCGAAGTGGTCAAGTGCCTTTCCAACGATCTGGAAGTGCCCGCCAGTGCCGAAATCGTGCTGGAAGGCTATATCGAGCCGGGTGAAATGGCGCCGGAAGGCCCCTACGGTGACCACACCGGTTACTACAATGAAATCGACCAGTTCCCGGTATTCACCGTCACGCACATCACCCAGCGTCGCAACGCGATTTACCACTCGACCTACACCGGTCGGCCGCCGGATGAGCCGGCGATCCTGGGCGTGGCGCTGAATGAAGTGTTCGTGCCGATCCTGCAAAAACAGTTCCCGGAAATCGTTGATTTTTATCTGCCGCCGGAAGGGTGCTCGTATCGCCTGGCGGTGGTGACCATGAAAAAACAGTACGCCGGCCACGCGAAACGCGTGATGATGGGCGTCTGGTCGTTCCTGCGGCAGTTTATGTACACCAAATTTGTTATCGTCTGTGACGATGACGTCAATGCGCGCGACTGGAATGACGTGATTTGGGCGATCACCACACGAATGGATCCGGCAAGGGATACGGTTCTGGTGGAGAATACGCCGATCGACTATCTGGACTTCGCCTCGCCGGTTTCCGGACTGGGTTCGAAGATGGGGCTGGACGCCACCAACAAATGGCCGGGTGAAACCGATCGCGAATGGGGCCGTCCGATTCAGATGGATGAAAAGGTACGTGCGCGCGTCGACGAAATCTGGGATGAGCTCGCAATTTTCAGTGACAGGGAACCGACGTTATAGCGTCAGGCCCTGTTCTCAGCTTTGCATTGATGACCCGACAGAGGGAACGCATGACAATATTGAGCTGTAAAGTGACCTCGGTAGAGGCCATTACCGATACGGTTTATCGGGTACGTCTGGTGCCCGAGCAGCCGTTTTCTTTCAAGGCAGGGCAATATCTGATGGTGGTGATGGACGAGCGCGACAAACGTCCGTTCTCGCTGGCATCAACCCCGACGCAGCAAGATTACATCGAGCTGCATATCGGTGCTTCGGAGCTGAATCTGTACGCCATGGCGGTGATGGATCGCATTCTGAAAGAGCAGGCGATCACCGTCGATATGCCGCACGGCGACGCCTGGCTGCGGGAAGAGGGCAGCCGCCCGCTGGTGCTGATCGCCGGCGGCACCGGCTTCTCCTATGCGCGCTCAATCCTGTTGACCGCGTTGGAGCAGCAGCCCGATCGCGACATTTCCATCTACTGGGGCGGGCGTGAGCTGAAGCACCTGTACGATCTGAGCGAGCTGGAAGCGCTGTCGGTGCAACACCCGAACCTGAAGGTGATCCCGGTGGTCGAGCAGCCGGAGGCGGAATGGCGTGGCCGCAGCGGCACCGTGCTCAGCGCGGTGTTGCAGGATTTCGGCACGTTGGCGGAGCATGACATCTACATCGCCGGGCGTTTCGAGATGGCGAAAATCGCCCGTGAGCGTTTCTGCGCCGAGCGCGGCGCGCAGGAAGCGCATA
The DNA here is from genome assembly GCF_000747565.1 of Serratia sp. SCBI. Taxonomy (NCBI): domain Bacteria; kingdom Pseudomonadati; phylum Pseudomonadota; class Gammaproteobacteria; order Enterobacterales; family Yersiniaceae; genus Serratia; species Serratia sp. SCBI. The sequence goes on from NZ_CP003424.1 coordinate 260,896, forward strand.
TGTTTGGCGACGCGTTTTCGTTTATCTGACAGAGGCGATGCGCAGTGAACGGGGTGGCCGAGGGTCGCCCCGTTTTTATTTGGGCGTCGGCAAATTTCAGGCATAAAAAACCCGCCCCTGACAGGCGGGAAGAACGGCAACTAAACTTGGCGGGATGCCGCGATTTGAAGTGGTGACGCGGTCATCCCAAGATAGACACAGCTAAACGCGTTCAAACACGGTGGCGATACCCTGGCCCAAGCCGATGCACATGGTTGCCAGGCCGAACTGCGCGTCGCGACGTTCCATGTTGTTCAACAAGGTGGTCGAGATGCGGGAGCCGGAACAGCCCAGCGGGTGGCCGAGCGCGATGGCGCCGCCGTTCAGGTTAATCTTGTCGTCGATGCTGTCCATCAGCCCCAGATCCTTGATGCACGGCAGCGACTGGGCGGCGAACGCTTCGTTCAGCTCGAACAGATCGATGTCCTGCACGCTCAGACCGGCGCGTTTCAGCGCCAGCTTGCTGGCCGGCACCGGGCCGTAGCCCATGATGGAAGGATCGCAGCCGACGACCGCCATCGAGCGGATGCGGGCGCGGGCTTTCAAACCGAGCGCTTTGGCGCGTGATTCGCTCATCAGCAGCATGGCGGAAGCGCCGTCCGACAGGGCGGAAGAACTGCCGGCGGTGACGGTGCCGTTGACCGGATCGAACGCTGGACGCAGGGCCGACAGGCTTTCGACGGTGGTTTCCGGGCGGATGACTTCATCAAAATCGTAACGGGTCAGCACGCCGTCGGCGTCGTGGCCGTTGGTCGGAATGATCTCGTTTTTGAAGTAACCCGCCAGCGTCGCCGCATGTGCGCGTTGGTGGGAGCGTGCGGCGAACTCATCCTGCATCTGGCGGCTGATGTTGTGCATCTTGGCCAGCATTTCAGCGGTCAGCCCCATCATCCCGGCGGCCTTGGCCACGCTGCGGCTCAGGCCCGGATGGAAATCCACGCCGTGGTTCATCGGCACATGGCCCATGTGTTCCACGCCGCCGATCAGGCTGATGTGCGCGTCGCCAACCATGATGGCGCGCGCCGCGTCGTGCAGCGCCTGCATCGAAGAGCCGCACAGGCGGTTGACGGTCACCGCCGGCACACGGTGCGGGATCTCGGCCAGCAGCGCGGCGTTGCGGGCGATGTTGAAGCCTTGTTCCAGCGTCTGCTGCACGCAGCCCCAGTAAATGTCATCGATCTCGTCGGCGTTCAGCGCCGGATTGCGGCTCAGCACTTCACGCATCAGATGAGCGGAGAGATCTTCGGCGCGCACCTGGCGGAAGGCGCCGCCCTTGGAGCGGCCCATCGGCGTGCGTACGGCATCAACAATAACTACGTTTTCCATCTTTATGACCTCATGCCGGTTGGCGGGTTGCGACGTCGGACAGCGGTGTCGCCACCGGGTAGTAGCTTTCATTGCGTTCGGCCTTGGCGCGCAGACCGGCCGGCACTTGATACAGGGCGCCGAGGTGTGCGTAACGCTGGGCCAGCTCAACGTAGTTGGCGGTGCCGAGCGTATCCAGGTAGCGGAACGCGCCGCCGTGGAACGGAGGGAAACCGATGCCGTAGACCAACGCCATATCGGCTTCGGCCGGACTGGCGACGATCTTCTCTTCCAGGCAACGCACCACTTCGTTGATCATCGGGATCATCATGCGCGCAACGATCTCTTCGTCGCTGATGGTCTGGCGCGGTTGGCTCACTTCGGCCAGCAGCGCATCGGTCTGCTCGTCGTTGTCCTTGCGCGGCTTACCTTTGTTGTCCTGGCTGTAGCGGTAGAAGCCCAGCTGGTTTTTCTGACCGAAGCGCTGGTTGTCGAACATCACGTCAATGGCGTCGCGATAGTCTTTGCACATGCGCTCCGGGAAGCCGGCCGCCATTACCGCTTGCGCGTGGTGTGCGGTGTCGATGCCCACCACGTCGAGCAGGTAGGCCGGGCCCATCGGCCAACCGAACTGTTTTTCCATCACTTTATCGATCTGACGGAAGTCGGCGCCGTCGCGCAGCAGCAGGCTGAAGCCGGCGAAGTATGGGAACAGCACGCGGTTGACGAAGAAGCCCGGGCAGTCGTTCACCACGATCGGCGTTTTGCCCATGCGGCTGGCGTAGGCCACCACTTTGGCAATGGTCTCGTCGCTGGTTTGTTCGCCGCGGATGATTTCGACCAGCGGCATACGGTGTACCGGGTTAAAGAAGTGCATGCCGCAGAAGTTTTGCGGACGCTTCAACGATTTTGCCAGATGATTAATCGGAATGGTCGAGGTGTTCGACGCCAGAACGGTGTCTTCGCCGATCAGGTTTTCCACTTCCGACAGCACGGCGGCTTTGACCTTCGGGTTCTCCACGACCGCTTCGACGATCACCTGCGCGCGCTCGATGCCGGCGTAGTCCAGCGTCGGCTGAATGGTCGACAGCACCTGCGCCATTTTCAGGCCATCCAGCTTGCCGCGTTCCAACTGCTTATTGAGCAGCTTGGCCGCTTCGTTCATGCCCAACGTCAGCGATTTGTCGCTGATGTCCTTCATGATCACCGGCACGCCTTTCAACGCCGATTGGTAAGCGATGCCGCCGCCCATGATGCCGGCGCCCAACACCGCCGCCTGTTTCGGCGCGTCCACATTCTTGGCCAGCTTTTTCGCCTGGCCCTTCACGAACTGATCGTTAAGGAAGATGCCGACCAGCGCACGCGCTTCGTTGGAGCGCGCCAACGGCACGAAGCTGGCGGTTTCCAGTTTCAGCGCTTCATCGCGGCCCAGCTTGGCGGCGGCTTCAATGGTTTTCACCGCGGTCATCGGCGCCGGGTAATGTTTGCCGGCGGTCTGCAGCACCATGCCTTTGGCGGTGGTGAAGCTCATTGCCGCCTCGATCGGGCTGAGCTTCAGCGGCTCCAGCTTCGGTTGACGCGCGGCGCGCCAGTTCAGCTTGCCGTCGATCGCCTGTTGCAGCATGTTGAGCGCGGCTTCGGCCAGTTTTTCCGGTGCCACTACCGCATCGACCAGGCCGACTTTCAAGGCGTCTTTGGCGCTGACGTCTTTGCCGGCGGCGATGATTTCCAGCGCACTGTCGTTACCCAGCAGGCGCGGCAGGCGGACGGAGCCGCCGAAGCCCGGCATGATGCCCAATTTGGTTTCAGGCAGGCCGATGCGCGCGTCCGGTGAGGCGACGCGGAAATCGGTCGCCAAAATGCATTCGCAACCGCCGCCGAGCGCATAGCCGTTAATGGCCGAAATGGTCGGCACCGGCAAATCTTCCAGCCGGTTAAAGACGTTGTTGGCGAATACCAGCCACTCCTGCAGCTTTTCAGCCGGCGCGGCGAACAGAGAAAGGAATTCGGTGATATCGGCGCCGACGATAAATGCGGCTTTGGTGGAGCGCAGCAGCAGCCCCTTGAGCTCTGGCTGGTTTTCCAGCACGGTGAGCGCTTCGCCCAGGCTGGCGACGGTGCGGGTGTCCAGCTTGTTGACCGAGCCCGGTGCGTTGAACACCAGCTCGGCGATGCCGTTATCGAGCCAGTGCAGTTGTAATGTTTCGCCTTGGTAGAGCATGTCTATCTCCTGAATCAGCGTATGATCTGGTATGACCAGATGATGAGGAGTGTGGTTTTTATGTTAACAATATGCAAATGAGAGATTGCATTTTTGCTGGTCTGATCACATGTCGCCAAGTTAGTTTTTTGATTTGAAACGAAGTTATATTTTATGTGCTATCGGCATTTGCCGGAGCTTGTCGGCCCTCATACACTTGCTCGCAGCGAATGAACATTCAGACGAGGTTACGCATGACTAAGGCGGCTTGTGTTAAACGCAGCGGCTTATGGAGCATTCCCGCCAGAACCATGACGCTGGCGTGTCTGTTGGTGTTTATGGCGCAAATGGCGACGACCGTGTACTTGCCTTCGCTGCCGACGGTGATGCGGGAGCTGGCGATGAGCCGGCGCGCTACCGAGCTGTCCATTTCAATCTTCGTCATCGGCGCCGCCTTGCCGGTGCTGTTCTGGGGCGCGGCCGCCGATCGCTTTGGCCGCCGCGTGCCCCTGACGCTGTCTTTATTTCTTTTCATTGGCTGCAGCGGGCTGTTGGCGCTGTGCAGCAACGGCGCCCAATTGCTGACGCTGCGTGCGCTGCAGGGCGTGGGTGCCGGCGGTGCGGCGATCATCGCGCGCATCATCGTGCGGGATAACTGGAGCGGGGACGAACTGGCGCGGCGTCTGTCGGTGCTCTCCATCGCCTTTATCACCGCGCTGGGCGGCGGTCAGTTTATCGGTGGCCTGCTGAGCCAATATGCGCACTGGCAGATGGGCTTCGTCCTGATGGGCGCCACCGGTTTGATCATTCTGGTGCTGATGGCGACGCTGCCGCTGGAGGCGGGACGGGCAGGGGGCGTGCGCCCGGCGATGGCGGCAACCTACTTTGCCATCCTGCGGCGGCCTGGGTTCTTTTGGCCGGCCTGCGTCGGCGGGCTGGGGTTTGCCACCACGGTGACACTGCAGGAAGTGAGTCCGTTCGTCATGCAGCAGGAGTTTGGTCTCAACGTCACGGCGTTCGGCGCCCTGGGGCTGGTGATCGGCGTCGCCTACTTCAGCGGGGCGCTGACGGTGAACCGTACGGTGGCGCGTCTCGGCGGGAAAAAACTGATGCAGGCCGGCAGCGGCATCGTGGCGCTGGCGACGGCGGCGATCCTGCTGCTGTGGTGGAGCGGCGTTCTGGCCGGCCTTTCCGGCATGGCGCTGTTCATCGCGCTGTATTGCCTGACCATTTTTGGCCAGGCGGTGCTGTTTCCCAACAGCATGGCGATGGCGGTCAGCGATGCCAAAGAGTACGGCGCTTATGCGATGGCGCTGTGTGGCTTTCTGCAGCAGTGTCTGGCGGGCGTCGCCGCGGCCGGCGCGGTGTTGTTGGAACACCATGGCCTGTGGGCGCTGGCGATAGCGCTGCTCGGTTTGGGCGGCTGGTTAATGGTTAAGCTGCGGATGTAACGGCATTTGCAGGGAATTGCGAGCTGCTCCGCATGCCCAACGCGATGAGGTTGGTGCGTCGGAGCGCTGTGTTAAGATGGCTTCTTTCGTGCTAAGGCATAAGGGTACTGTGATGGAAACGCTGGCTTCTTTGTATAACGACCACCTGGCAGAGCTGCAAAAACGCGCGCGTGAAGTGCTGGAGCGCAACAAGTTGGATGCGCTGCTGATTCACTCCGGGGAACTGCAAAAGGTATTTTGGGACGACCATAGCTACCCGTTCAAAGTGAACGCGCATTTCAAAGCCTGGGTGCCGGTGACGTCGGTGCCGAACTGCTGGTTGTGGATAGATGGCGTCAACAAGCCGAAGCTGTGGTTCTACTCCCCGGTTGACTACTGGCACAGCGTAGAGCCGCTGCCGAACAGTTTCTGGACCAAGTCCCTCGAATTGATGCCGCTGGCCAACGCCGATGCGATCGCGCAGCAGCTGCCGCCGCAGCGTGAGCGCGTCGGCTATATCGGTTATGCCCAACAGCGCGCCCGCGATCTCGGCATCCCTTCGGAAAACATCAACCCGAAAGCGGTGCTGAACTACCTGGATTTCCACCGTTCGATTAAAACCGGCTATGAGCTGGCCTGCATGCGCGAAGCGCAGAAGACGGCGGTAACCGGCCATCGTGCAGCGCATGAGGCCTTCCTCTCCGGCATGAGCGAGTTCGACATCAATCTGGCCTACCTGACGGCTACCGGCCATCGCGATACCGATGTGCCTTACGACAACATCGTGGCGTTGAACGAGCACGCTTCGGTGCTGCACTACACCAAGCTGGATCATCAGCCGCCGGCCGAGTCCCTGAGTTTTCTGATCGACGCCGGGGCGGAATATAACGGCTACGCCGCCGATCTGACGCGTACCTATGCGGCGCAAAGCGGCAGCGAGTTCGCTCATCTGGTGAAAGATCTCAATAGTGAACAGCTGGCGCTGATCGACACCATTAAAACCGGCGTGCGTTACACCGACTATCATGTGCAGATGCATCAGCGCATCGCCAAGCTGCTCAAGAATCACAAACTGGTGAATGGCCTCAGCGAAGAGGCGATGGTCGAAACGGGTATCACCACGCCGTTCCTGCCGCACGGGTTGGGCCATCCGTTGGGCCTGCAGGTGCACGACGCCGCCGGTTTTATGCAGGATGAGCAAGGCACCCATCTGGCGGCGCCGTCCAAGTACCCATTCCTGCGTTGTACCCGCGTGTTGCAGCCGGGCATGGTGTTGACCATCGAACCGGGTCTGTACTTCATCGAGTCTCTGTTGGCGCCGTGGCGCAGCGGCGAGTTCAAGCAGCACTTCGCTTGGGATCGCATCGATGCGCTGAAACCGTATGGCGGTATTCGCATCGAAGACAACATCGTGATCCATGAAAAGCGCATCGAGAACATGACGCGCGATCTGAATCTGGCTTGATGCGGCCGTACCCGATACCGGCGGAAGCAACCTGCTTTACCGAAGAGATAAAGAAGAGCCGTTTCATCACCCTGCTGGCGCCGACCGGCGGGGTGGAGGCGGCAAAGGCGTTTATTCAGCAGGTGCGGGATGAGCACCCGGCGGCGCGGCACCACTGTTGGGCTTTCGTCGCCGGTAGCCCCGATGATTCGCAGCAACTGGGGTTCTCCGACGATGGAGAACCGTCGGGCACCGCCGGCAAACCTATCCTCGCGCAGCTGATGGGCAGCGGTATCGGTGAAGTGACCGCCGTAGTCGTTCGGTACTACGGCGGTGTCAAGCTGGGCACCGGCGGGCTGGTGAAAGCTTATGGCAACGGTGTTCAACAGGCATTGAAGCAGCTGGCGCTGGCGCAAAAGGTGCCCGAAGCCGAATATATCTTGCAGTGCGACTATGCGCAGTTGGCGCTGGTGGAGAACTTGTTGCAGCAAACCGCAGGTCGGATCCTGCAGGGTGAATACGGCGCCGCCGTCGTGCTGCATTTGGCGCTGCCGGCGACTGAGGTCGAGCTGTTTGGGAATAAATTGCGTGATCTCAGTCGCGGTAATTTGCAATTAACCCCCATTTCGCAATAATTCCTCCCAATCGAATTGCTAAGGATCGTGCTGAAATGCATTTTCGCGCCATAACCCGTATCGTTGGTCTGCTGGTCATCCTGTTCTCCGGGACGATGTTTATTCCCGGCCTGGTGGCATTGATTTATCGCGATGGGGCGGGGCGAGCGTTCAGCCAAACGTTCTTCGTGGCGTTGACCATCGGGCTGATGCTGTGGTGGCCGAACCGTAAGCAGAAACACGAGCTGAAGCCGCGTGAAGGTTTCCTGATCGTCGTGCTGTTCTGGACCGTGCTGGGCAGCGTGGGGGCATTGCCGTTCCTGTTTTCGGAACGTCCTAATTTGTCGCTGACCGACGCCTTCTTTGAATCCTTCTCGGGATTGACGACTACCGGCGCAACGACGCTGGTGGGGCTGGACTCGTTGCCTAAGGCCATCCTGTTCTATCGCCAAATGCTGCAATGGATGGGCGGGATGGGGATCATCGTGTTGGCGGTGGCGATACTGCCGATACTCGGCGTCGGGGGCATGCAGCTGTATCGGGCGGAAATGCCCGGGCCGCTGAAAGATAACAAGATGCGTCCGCGTATTGCCGAAACCGCCAAAACCCTGTGGCTAATCTATGTGTTGCTGACCGTCGCCTGTGCGCTGGCGCTCTGGGGGGCCGGGATGTCGGTGTTCGACGCCATCGGCCACAGTTTCTCGACCATCGCCATTGGCGGGTTTTCTACCCACGATGCCAGTATCGGTTATTACGCCAGCCCGACCATCAACACCATCATTGCCGTGTTCCTGCTGATTTCCGGCTGTAACTACGGTCTGCACTTCGCTTTGCTAAGCGGCCGCAGTCTGAAGGTCTATGGGCGCGATCCTGAATTCCGCATGTTTATCTTCGTTCAACTGACGCTGGTGGTGGTGTGCACGTTGGTGCTCTGGGGACATGGCGTCTATAAGAGCGGTATGGAAACGCTCAATCAGGCGTTCTTCCAGGTGGTATCGATGGCGACCACGGCCGGTTTTACGACCGACAGCATCGCCAAGTGGCCGCTGTTCCTGCCGATGCTGTTGCTGTGTTCGGCATTCATCGGCGGTTGCGCCGGTTCGACCGGCGGCGGCCTGAAGGTGATCCGTATTCTGCTGTTGTACCTACAGGGCTCGCGCGAGTTGAAAAGGCTGGTGCACCCCAACGCGGTCTATACCATCAAATTGGGCAATCGCGCATTGCCGGAACGTATTCTGGAAGCGGTGTGGGGATTCTTCTCCGCCTATGCGCTGGTGTTTATCGTCAGCATGCTGGCGATCATTGCGACCGGCGTTGATGATTTCTCCGCGTTTGCCGCAGTGACGGCAACGCTGAATAACCTTGGTCCTGGTCTGGGCGTGGTGGCGGACAACTTCACCACGATGCCGGCGGCGGCCAAGTGGATCCTGGTGGTGACGATGCTGTTCGGGCGCCTGGAAGTGTTTACATTGCTGGTGCTGTTCACGCCAACCTTCTGGCGTGAGTGAGCCTGTTATAAGGAGTACGCCATGAAGGCATTGATACTTTATTCGAGCCGTGACGGGCAAACACGTGCTATCGCTTCTTATATAGCAAGCAAATTGCAGGATACGCTGCGCTGTGAGGTTATCGATCTGTTGCAGGCGGAACAGATCGACCTTAGCCAGTATCAGCAGGTGATGATCGGCGCTTCTATTCGCTACGGGCACTTTAACCCGGTGCTGGATAAATTCGTTAAACGTCATGCCGAACAGTTGAATCGGATGCCCAGCGCATTCTTTGCCGTCAATCTGACCGCGCGCAAACCGGAAAAGCGTTCGCCGCAAACCAACGCCTATACCCGCAAGTTCCTGTTGGCGTCGCCGTGGCAGCCAAAACAGTGTGCGGTGTTTGCCGGGGCATTGCGTTATCCACGTTATCGCTGGTTCGATCGCATCATGATTCAATTTATTATGCGTATGACCGGTGGAGAAACGGATACCAGTAAGGAAGTTGAGTACACAGATTGGCAGCAAGTCGATCGTTTCGCCCAGGAATTTAGCCAGATTCAGTACGAAAAGTGACAAAAATGCGGGTTTGGTCAGCGTTTTGCCGAAAAAATCCGCGCTTGAAAAGTTTTTTGCATTTAGGGGTTGCGGCCTGCCGAGAACTCCCTATAATGCGCCTCCACTGACCGGGAACAACGACTGACAAGCCGCCGGGTCAGCGAGAGGAAAGCGAAATAAACGCTTGACTCTCCGGGTGAAAAGCGTAATATACGCCACCTCGAGTTAGCAAGCGAAAGCGCCTAACTCACTGCTCTTTAACAATTTATCAGACAATCTGTGTGGGCACTCCACAAGACGATATCCAGCATCTTCGGATGCAAAAAATATCAAGTCTTGAAGAGTGACTAACTGAAGTAAAATTCATGCAGTAAATCTTTGAGCATCGCTTCTCGAGTGGAAGCACATCAAGCTTTTAATTGAAGAGTTTGATCATGGCTCAGATTGAACGCTGGCGGCAGGCTTAACACATGCAAGTCGAGCGGTAGCACAGGGGAGCTTGCTCCCCGGGTGACGAGCGGCGGACGGGTGAGTAATGTCTGGGAAACTGCCTGATGGAGGGGGATAACTACTGGAAACGGTAGCTAATACCGCATAACGTCGCAAGACCAAAGAGGGGGACCTTCGGGCCTCTTGCCATCAGATGTGCCCAGATGGGATTAGCTAGTAGGTGGGGTAATGGCTCACCTAGGCGACGATCCCTAGCTGGTCTGAGAGGATGACCAGCCACACTGGAACTGAGACACGGTCCAGACTCCTACGGGAGGCAGCAGTGGGGAATATTGCACAATGGGCGCAAGCCTGATGCAGCCATGCCGCGTGTGTGAAGAAGGCCTTCGGGTTGTAAAGCACTTTCAGCGAGGAGGAAGGTGGTGAACTTAATACGTTCATCAATTGACGTTACTCGCAGAAGAAGCACCGGCTAACTCCGTGCCAGCAGCCGCGGTAATACGGAGGGTGCAAGCGTTAATCGGAATTACTGGGCGTAAAGCGCACGCAGGCGGTTTGTTAAGTCAGATGTGAAATCCCCGGGCTCAACCTGGGAACTGCATTTGAAACTGGCAAGCTAGAGTCTCGTAGAGGGGGTAGAATTCCAGGTGTAGCGGTGAAATGCGTAGAGATCTGGAGGAATACCGGTGGCGAAGGCGGCCCCCTGGACGAAGACTGACGCTCAGGTGCGAAAGCGTGGGGAGCAAACAGGATTAGATACCCTGGTAGTCCACGCTGTAAACGATGTCGATTTGGAGGTTGTGCCCTTGAGGCGTGGCTTCCGGAGCTAACGCGTTAAATCGACCGCCTGGGGAGTACGGCCGCAAGGTTAAAACTCAAATGAATTGACGGGGGCCCGCACAAGCGGTGGAGCATGTGGTTTAATTCGATGCAACGCGAAGAACCTTACCTACTCTTGACATCCAGAGAACTTAGCAGAGATGCTTTGGTGCCTTCGGGAACTCTGAGACAGGTGCTGCATGGCTGTCGTCAGCTCGTGTTGTGAAATGTTGGGTTAAGTCCCGCAACGAGCGCAACCCTTATCCTTTGTTGCCAGCGGTTCGGCCGGGAACTCAAAGGAGACTGCCAGTGATAAACTGGAGGAAGGTGGGGATGACGTCAAGTCATCATGGCCCTTACGAGTAGGGCTACACACGTGCTACAATGGCGTATACAAAGAGAAGCGACCTCGCGAGAGCAAGCGGACCTCATAAAGTACGTCGTAGTCCGGATTGGAGTCTGCAACTCGACTCCATGAAGTCGGAATCGCTAGTAATCGTAGATCAGAATGCTACGGTGAATACGTTCCCGGGCCTTGTACACACCGCCCGTCACACCATGGGAGTGGGTTGCAAAAGAAGTAGGTAGCTTAACCTTCGGGAGGGCGCTTACCACTTTGTGATTCATGACTGGGGTGAAGTCGTAACAAGGTAACCGTAGGGGAACCTGCGGTTGGATCACCTCCTTACCTAAAGATATTAGTTCGAGTGGCGTGCTCACACAGATTGTCTGATAGAAAGTAACGAGCAGAAATACCTTTATAGGCTTGTAGCTCAGGTGGTTAGAGCGCACCCCTGATAAGGGTGAGGTCGGTGGTTCAAGTCCACTCAGGCCTACCACTTCTTGTAAGTGGAAAAGGTACTGCACGTGACTGTATGGGGCTATAGCTCAGCTGGGAGAGCGCCTGCCTTGCACGCAGGAGGTCAGCGGTTCGATCCCGCTTAGCTCCACCATATAGTCCGGTATTGAATACTTCAGAGTATATTGGCGACAGTATGCTGCGAAGTATTTTGCTCTTTAACAATCTGGAACAAGCTGAAAATTGAAACATGACGGCTGAAATTTATCCCTCCGTAGATGTACTGGGATGAAGAGTAACCTGTCATAGAGTCTCTCAAATGTTTGCAGCGCGAACGATGGAAACATCTTCGGGTTGTGAGGTTAAGTGACTAAGCGTACACGGTGGATGCCTAGGCAGTCAGAGGCGATGAAGGGCGTGCTAATCTGCGAAAAGCGTCGGTAAGGTGATATGAACCGTTATAACCGGCGATACCCGAATGGGGAAACCCAGTGTGTTTCGACACACTATCATGTCATGAATACATAGTGGCATGAGGCGAACCGGGGGAACTGAAACATCTAAGTACCCCGAGGAAAAGAAATCAACCGAGATTCCCCCAGTAGCGGCGAGCGAACGGGGAGGAGCCCAGAACCTGAATCGGCTTGTGTGTTAGTGGAAGCGTCTGGAAAGTCGCGCAGCAAAGGGTGATAGCCCCGTACACTAAAATGCACAGGTCGTGAGTTCGATGAGTAGGGCGGGACACGTGACATCCTGTCTGAATATGGGGGGACCATCCTCCAAGGCTAAATACTCCTGACTGACCGATAGTGAACCAGTACCGTGAGGGAAAGGCGAAAAGAACCCCGGCGAGGGGAGTGAAATAGAACCTGAAACCGTGTACGTACAAGCAGTGGGAGCACCTTCGTGGTGTGACTGCGTACCTTTTGTATAATGGGTCAGCGACTTATATTTTGTAGCAAGGTTAACCGTATAGGGGAGCCGTAGGGAAACCGAGTCTTAACTGGGCGATTAGTTGCAAGGTATAGACCCGAAACCCGGTGATCTAGCCATGGGCAGGTTGAAGGTTGGGTAACACTAACTGGAGGACCGAACCGACTAATGTTGAAAAATTAGCGGATGACTTGTGGCTGGGGGTGAAAGGCCAATCAAACCGGGAGATAGCTGGTTCTCCCCGAAAGCTATTTAGGTAGCGCCTCGTGAACTCATCTTCGGGGGTAGAGCACTGTTTCGGCTAGGGGGCCATCCCGGCTTACCAAACCGATGCAAACTCCGAATACCGAAGAATGTTATCACGGGAGACACACGGCGGGTGCTAACGTCCGTCGTGAAGAGGGAAACAACCCAGACCGCCAGCTAAGGTCCCAAAGTCATGGTTAAGTGGGAAACGATGTGGGAAGGCATAGACAGCCAGGATGTTGGCTTAGAAGCAGCCATCATTTAAAGAAAGCGTAATAGCTCACTGGTCGAGTCGGCCTGCGCGGAAGATGTAACGGGGCTAAACCATGCACCGAAGCTGCGGCAGCGACGCTTAGCGTTGTTGGGTAGGGGAGCGTTCTGTAAGCCGTTGAAGGTGGCCTGTGAGGGTTGCTGGAGGTATCAGAAGTGCGAATGCTGACATAAGTAACGATAAAGCGGGTGAAAAGCCCGCTCGCCGGAAGACCAAGGGTTCCTGTCCAACGTTAATCGGGGCAGGGTGAGTCGACCCCTAAGGCGAGGCTGAAAAGCGTAGTCGATGGGAAACAGGTTAATATTCCTGTACTTGGTGTTACTGCGAAGGGGGGACGGAGAAGGCTAGGCTGGCCGGGCGACGGTTGTCCCGGTTTAAGCGTGTAGGGGGTGTGACCTGGTAAATCCGGTTGCATATCAACCCTGAGGCGTGATGACGATGCACTACGGTGCAGAAGTAGTTGATGCCCTGCTTCCAGGAAAATCCTCTAAGCTCCAGGTAACATTAAATCGTACCCCAAACCGACACAGGTGGTCAGGTAGAGAATACCAAGGCGCTTGAGAGAACTCGGGTGAAGGAACTAGGCAAAATGGTGCCGTAACTTCGGGAGAAGGCACGCTGGCATGTAGGTGAAGTCCCTTGCGGATGGAGCTGAAGCCAGTCGAAGATACCAGCTGGCTGCAACTGTTTAATAAAAACACAGCACTGTGCAAACACGAAAGTGGACGTATACGGTGTGACGCCTGCCCGGTGCTGGAAGGTTAATTGATGGGGTCAGCCGCAAGGCGAAGCTCTTGATCGAAGCCCCAGTAAACGGCGGCCGTAACTATAACGGTCCTAAGGTAGCGAAATTCCTTGTCGGGTAAGTTCCGACCTGCACGAATGGCGTAATGATGGCCAGGCTGTCTCCACCCGAGACTCAGTGAAATTGAACTCGCTGTGAAGATGCAGTGTACCCGCGGCAAGACGGAAAGACCCCGTGAACCTTTACTATAGCTTGACACTGAACATTGAGCCTTGATGTGTAGGATAGGTGGGAGGCTTTGAAGCGTGGACGCCAGTCTGCGTGGAGCCATCCTTGAAATACCACCCTTTAATGTTTGATGTTCTAACTCGGCCCCGTAATCCGGGGTGAGGACAGTGTCTGGTGGGTAGTTTGACTGGGGCGGTCTCCTCCCAAAGAGTAACGGAGGAGCACGAAGGTTAGCTAATCACGGTCGGACATCGTGAGGTTAGTGCAAAGGCATAAGCTAGCTTGACTGCGAGAGTGACGGCTCGAGCAGGTACGAAAGTAGGTCTTAGTGATCCGGTGGTTCTGAATGGAAGGGCCATCGCTCAACGGATAAAAGGTACTCCGGGGATAACAGGCTGATACCGCCCAAGAGTTCATATCGACGGCGGTGTTTGGCACCTCGATGTCGGCTCATCACATCCTGGGGCTGAAGTAGGTCCCAAGGGTATGGCTGTTCGCCATTTAAAGTGGTACGCGAGCTGGGTTTAGAACGTCGTGAGACAGTTCGGTCCCTATCTGCCGTGGGCGTTGGAAGATTGAGAGGGGTTGCTCCTAGTACGAGAGGACCGGAGTGAACGCACCACTGGTGTTCGGGTTGTCATGCCAATGGCATTGCCCGGTAGCTAAGTGCGGAAAAGATAAGCGCTGAAAGCATCTAAGCGCGAAACTTGCCTCAAGATGAGTCTTCCCTGGGCCTTTAAGGCCCCTGAAGGAACGTTTAAGACTAAGACGTTGATAGGCTGGGTGTGTAAGTGCAGCGATGCATTGAGCTAACCAGTACTAATGATCCGTGAGGCTTAACCTTACAACACCGAAGGTGTTTTTAGAGAGATTTTCAGCGACGTTCCAAGATTGGTTCTGATGGCTTCATGGAAGTGAGGCGGTTGGAATGAAACAGAATTTGCCCTGGCGGCAATAGCGCGGTGGTCCCACCTGACCCCATGCCGAACTCAGAAGTGAAACGCCGTAGCGCCGATGGTAGTGTGGGGTCTCCCCATGCGAGAGTAGGACACTGCCAATGCGTAAAATAAATCCCCTGATCGTATCTATTGCTTAGAAAAATACCTATTTCAGCGGACGTGGCTTATTTACATAAGCACGTATAATGCTTTTGAGCAGGAGAATAACCAGCTCAATATATAATTGATAGATTCAGATTATTATTTAAATAATAAAAATGCCTATTTATGAACATGTTGATAAGAATTATCCTGTTATATCAAAGATAAATCCTAATTCTTCAGTGCATTACTCGATAAATTTCACGTTAATTAAAACAAATATTAGCCAGACGCTTCGAATCGAGTAGACTAAGCAAAAGATTATTTCCGCATGGGTACTGAACGTTATGTCTACTGAAAGCGCGTCTTTAAAAAACCACAATACTTTTGCGCTCCCGGTCAACGCAGCGCACCTGGTCATCGCCGATAGAATTGAGTTGATGCTCAAAGTCTGGCAACAAACGCGCAAGCGTCAGGAGCCGCTGCTGATTCTCGGTGAAGGTAGCAACGTACTGTTCCTGGAAGACTTTTCGGGTACGGTCATGGTTAACCAACTGAAGGGCATCGATGTTCGAGAAGATAACGATGCCTGGTATCTCCATGTCAGCGCCGGTGAGAATTGGCACGATCTGGTGCAATATACGCTGCAGGCCGGGATCTGCGGGTTGGAGAACTTGGCGTTGATTCCTGGACTGGCCGGCTCCGCGCCTATCCAGAATATCGGTGCCTATGGCGTCGAATTGAAAGATGTCTGTGAGTATGTCGACCTGCTGGACTTCTCTACGGGTGCCATCGATCGCATTCCGGCAGCCGATTGTGGTTTCGGCTATCGGGAAAGCATTTTCAAACATCGCTTCCAAACTGGGCATGCCATTGTCGGGCTGGGTCTGCGTCTGAGCAAGCAGTGGCAACCCAAGTTGAGCTATGGCGATCTGGCCAAGCTGGATCCCGCCACGGTGACGCCACTTCAGGTATTCGAATCCGTATGTGCCATGCGCCGCAGCAAGCTGCCGGACCCGCGCGAAACCGGTAATGCCGGCAGTTTCTTCAAGAATCCGCTGGTGAACGCGGGGAAAGCCGCAGAACTCATCACACAATATCCCGGCATGCCGCATTATCCGCAACAGGATGGTCAGGTGAAGCTGGCCGCTGGCTGGCTGATCGATCAGTGCGAACTGAAGGGGCATCGCATCGGTGGCGCAGCCGTACACCGCCAGCAGGCGCTGGTGCTGGTGAATATCGATAATGCGCATAGTCAGGATGTGGTGGCTCTGGCGCGCCATGTCCGTAAGACTGTGGCCGATAAATTCGGCGTATGGCTGGAACCTGAGGTGCGTTTCATTGGCGCAACTGGCGAATTGAACGCTGTGGTGGTGCTGTCATGAGAGATACCAAGGTCCCGTTAAAACTGATCGCGCTATTGGCCGACGGTGAATTCCATTCCGGGGAACAGCTCGGTGAGTCATTGGGCATGAGCCGCGCCGCGATCAATAAGCATATTCAAACCGTTCGCGAGTGGGGGCTGGATGTCTTTACTGTACCGGGGAAAGGATACAGCTTGCCTGCTCCCATGCAGCTATTGGAGGCGGAACGCATTCTTAGAGGGCTGGACGACAAGCGAGTTACCGTGCTGCCGGTCGTAGACTCTACCAATCAATATTTGCTGGATCGTATCGAAACGCTGCAATCTGGCGACGCCTGCATCGCTGAGTACCAACTGGCCGGCCGCGGTCGTCGTGGGCGTCAGTGGATTTCGCCGTTTGGCGCCAATTTATACCTGTCGATGTTTTGGCGATTGGAGCAGGGGCCGGCTGCGGCGATGGGGCTGAGCCTGGTGATCGGCATGGTGATGGCGGAGGTCTTGCAGCGTCTTGGCGCTAAAGACGTGCGAGTCAAATGGCCCAACGATCTTTACCTGAACGATCGCAAATTGGCAGGAATCTTGGTCGAGTTGACGGGGAAAACCGGCGATGCGGCTCAGTTGGTCATCGGCGCCGGCATTAATTTGGCGATGCGGGATACCAATGCGAGTGGGATCAATCAAGGTTGGATCAACCTGCAAGAAGCCGGTATTAACATCGATCGTAATGAGCTCACCGCCACTCTGCTTAATGAATTGCGGCAGTCATTAAAACAATTCGAGATAGATGGGCTGGCGCCATTCATTGGCCGTTGGCGCACGCTGGATAATTTTATCGACAGACCGGTCAAACTGCTGATTGGCGAGCGACAGATTGTGGGTATCGCCCGGGGTATCGACGCGCAAGGTGCACTCCTGCTGGAACAAGAAGGGGAAATCAAACCCTTTATCGGCGGAGAGATATCGCTGCGCAGCGCGGAATAGTGAGAAAAGACAAGGGGACGGCAGCGTCCCCTTGATCGTTCGGTAGGCTTATTTTCTTAAACGCACGCTTTCAACGGCATGGTTGGCGCTTTTGGTCATAATCAGGCTCGCGCGTTCGCGGGTAGGCAGTATGTTCTGCTGCAAATTCAATCCATTGATTTCATTCCATAATTGCGTGGCGATATTAATCGCCTCCGGTTCCGGCAATTTTGAATAATTATGGAAATAAGAATCAGGATTGGAAAATGCGCCCTGACGGAATTTCAGGAAACGGTTGATATACCAGCTTTGCAATAGCGTCTCCGGCGCATCGACATATATAGAGAAGTCGACGAAGTCGGAAACGAATACGCGATGCGGATCGTGAGGATAATCCATACCGCTTTGCAATACGTTAAGCCCTTCCAGGATAAGAATGTCCGGCTGTTCGATGACTTTATTACCTTCGGGCACAACGTCATAGATCAAATGGGAATAAACCGGGGCGGTGACACGTTTGGCGCCGGATTTCACTTCCGACACGAACTTCACCAGGCTATGCATATCGTAAGACTGCGGGAAGCCTTTTTTCTTCATCAAACCGCGTTCGTTCAGCACCTTGTTTGGATGCAAGAAGCCGTCGGTCGTGATCAGCTCAACGCTGCGGTGTTCCGGCCAGCGGCTCAGTAGCGCCTGCAACAGACGTGCGGTCGTGCTCTTGCCGACGGCTACGCTGCCGGCGATGCCGATGACATAGGGAATCTTTTGCCCGTCGGTGCCGAGGAATTGTTCCAGTACCGCCTGCCGGCGCAGGTTGGAACTGATATAGAAGTTCAACAGTCGTGACAGCGGCAGATAAATCTGCGCAACTTCTTCCAACGAGAGATCTTCGTTAATCCCTTTCAGTTTAACGATCTCTTCTTCCGACAACGTCAGCGGCACCGAATCTCGCAACGCAGCCCACTGGGTACGATCGAACTGTAGGTAAGGCGTTGCTAAAGATTGATCTCTTTTTATCATAAGCCAAATTCTGCCTGTTAACGCAGGTTGGGAAAGGCGCCGGACGCCAACTCCAGAGAATAAACAAGCTGCATATTATAGACAGCTTCGTTTTTGGCGTAGACTTTTTTCGCAAAAGTTGTCGATAGGCAGCAGTTTATGTCAATTGTGCGAAGCGGCGCGCAGTTGATAAAGCGGGGTTGCAAGGCGGTATCATGGAGTCAGGATACCGCCTGAAGGTTAGCTGGCGATAGCGCGTGAAGACGGGGTCACGGTGAACAGACGTTTGTAATAAATGACGGTTGAGTGGTAATAGCCATCGGGTCCGGCCGCATAGTCAGGCATTTCACCCAGGCAGCGATAGCCCAGACTGCGATAAAGTGCTTCTGCCGCCGAACCGGCCTGTGTATCCAGATACAGTAGCCCGCGCTGCTGTTGCAGTGCTGCTTGCTCCAACGTCTTCATTAGCGCCAGGCCTACGCCGTTGCGACGAGCGCGGCTATGAACCAGCAGTTTCACTACCTCCGCACGATTACGGCCATTCGGTTTCTGGCAGAGCTCGAGTTGAACGGTGCCAACGACGCCGCGTTCGTCGCGGGCAATCCACAATAGCAGCTCACCCTTGGCCAAGGCCGGACGCAGGCTGTGGAAGTAACTCTCGGCGTCTTCATGCGGGATTAAGGTGTCGTAGCCCACTGAAGCGCCGTGGGTGACCGCATCGGTCAACAGGCGAGCCAATTCATCGCGATAAATCGGGAGCGTAGCGGCGTTGATAGGCACTATTTTCATCGGTCATTCCTCCAGATATGGGGGTAATGAAGATAAGCAATAACTGCGCCAGAGCGATAAAAGGCATAGCCACGGCGAAAGAGCAAGGAATAAGTGTAGTTCACGCCACGAACCAGGGCAGCCATCCTCTTTTTGGTGCATCGATCCCGCTCACGGTTTACCGCCGTGGGTTACGTGTTTTGAGAAGCCCGACACGGAGAAAGGGGCGTTCAAAGCTTGCAAAAAGTGGATAAAATTGTAGAGAATGATTGCCGCAAGTGATGAATGTTTGCACGCCACAGGCTGCGAATTGCATGACAGCATGCAAAATTGACTGATTTATGAGCGAAAGTGCGCGTAAAGCAATTTTTTTGTTGCATAGGTCGCCCGCTCTACCTAGAATGCGCTGCACTTGATGCCGGCTTAGCTCAGTAGGTAGAGCAACTGACTTGTAATCAGTAGGTCACCAGTTCGATTCCGGTAGCCGGCACCATTCAAGTCACAAGTAGTTAAAATCTGGTGGGGTTCCCGAGCGGCCAAAGGGAGCAGACTGTAAATCTGCCGTCACAGACTTCGAAGGTTCGAATCCTTCCCCCACCACCAAATCTTGCCTTCGGCGATTAACTGAGATGCGATAAACACCGCAACGGTTGATGGCGGGAGGAGAGGGCGAAAGCCTTCGGCAAGGTTCGAGTTGTGCAGCGCGAGGCGCAGCCGGCCCGAAGGATACGAGCCGAGTGATGAACAATCCTGCTCTATCCCCAAAATTCTACAGAAAAATCAGGTAGCCGAGTTCCAGGATGCGGGCATCGTATAATGGCTATTACCTCAGCCTTCCAAGCTGATGATGTGGGTTCGATTCCCACTGCCCGCTCCAAGATGTGCTGATATAGCTCAGTTGGTAGAGCGCACCCTTGGTAAGGGTGAGGTCGGCAGTTCGAATCTGCCTATCAGCACCACTTCTTAATTTCTCGCCCCCTGATTTTCTTTCTGTTCTGGATTCAACGAGCAAATGCTTGGTTGATGTGGTGATACCACCGATTTATCCGTGTCTTAGAGGGACAATCGATGTCTAAAGAAAAGTTTGAACGTACAAAACCGCACGTTAACGTCGGTACTATCGGCCACGTTGACCACGGTAAAACTACCCTGACTGCAGCGATCACTACCGTACTGGCTAAAACCTACGGCGGTTCTGCACGTGCTTTCGACCAGATCGATAACGCACCAGAAGAAAAAGCTCGTGGTATCACCATCAACACCTCTCACGTTGAGTATGACACCCCGACTCGCCACTACGCGCACGTTGACTGCCCAGGGCACGCCGACTACGTGAAAAACATGATCACCGGTGCTGCTCAGATGGACGGCGCGATCCTGGTAGTTGCTGCGACTGACGGCCCAATGCCTCAGACCCGTGAGCACATCCTGCTGGGTCGTCAGGTTGGCGTTCCTTTCATCATCGTATTCATGAACAAATGCGACATGGTTGATGATGAAGAGCTGCTGGAACTGGTAGAAATGGAAGTTCGCGAACTGCTGTCCGCGTACGACTTCCCAGGCGACGACCTGCCAGTGATCCGCGGTTCCGCGCTGAAAGCGCTGGAAGGCGAAGCTGAGTGGGAAGCGAAAATCATCGAACTGGCCGAAGCCCTGGACAGCTACATCCCAGAGCCAGAGCGTGCTATCGACAAGCCGTTCTTGCTGCCAATCGAAGACGTATTCTCCATCTCCGGTCGTGGTACCGTTGTTACCGGTCGTGTTGAGCGCGGTATCATCAAAGTTGGCGAAGAAGTTGAAATCGTTGGTATCAAAGACACCGTTAAGTCTACCTGTACTGGCGTTGAAATGTTCCGCAAACTGCTGGACGAAGGCCGTGCCGGTGAGAACGTAGGTGTTCTGCTGCGTGGTATCAAACGTGAAGAAATCGAACGTGGTCAGGTACTGGCTAAACCAGGCTCTATCAAGCCGCACACCCAGTTCGAATCTGAAGTGTACATCCTGAGCAAAGATGAAGGTGGTCGTCACACGCCATTCTTCAAAGGCTACCGTCCACAGTTCTACTTCCGTACTACTGACGTGACCGGTACCATCGAACTGCCAGAAGGCGTAGAGATGGTAATGCCAGGCGACAACGTGAACATGGTTGTAACCCTGATTCACCCAATCGCGATGGACGACGGTCTGCGTTTCGCAATCCGTGAAGGCGGCCGTACTGTAGGCGCTGGTGTTGTTGCTAAAGTTATCGCTTAATCGCTGATAAAGTTTGACGCGACACGCGGTAAAAGGGCATCATTTGATGCCCTTTTTCTACGCTGTGAACTAGAACCTATCTCATCAGCGATTTTGCAGTCATAATCATTGGTGAGATGGGCTCTTAAACCGTATTGACTGAATACGTCATGGCGTAAAACACCGGGATATCGCTAGTGCGGTATCCGATCGGTTTGGTTTGCCTCGCAATGCGAGGCAAAGTTGTTTGTTCTGAATCATCATTGTGACAGGTTGGTTTATGAGTGCGAATACCGAGGCTCAAGGGAGCGGACGCGGCCTGGAAGCGGCAAAGTGGCTGATCGTCGCCGTTCTGTTGGTTGTGGCTATTGTCGGTAACTATTACTACCGTGATTTAAGCCTGCCATTGCGCGCGCTGGCAGTTGTGCTGATCATCGCCGTTGCAGGTGCAGTGGCTCTGATGACCACCAAAGGCAAAGCTACCGTTGCGTTTGCCCGCGAAGCGCGTACCGAAGTACGTAAAGTGATTTGGCCAACTCGTCAGGAAACGCTACACACCACGTTGATCGTTGCCGCGGTAACCGCCGTGATGTCACTGATTCTGTGGGGGCTGGATGGTATTCTGGTCCGTCTGGTGTCGTTTATTACTGGCCTGAGGTTCTAAAATGTCTGAAGCTCCAAAAAAACGTTGGTACGTCGTTCAGGCGTTTTCCGGTTTTGAAGGTCGCGTAGCGCAATCGCTGCGTGAGCACATCAAACTGCACGATATGGAAGAGCTGTTCGGCGAAGTGATGGTGCCTACGGAAGAAGTGGTTGAAATCCGTGGTGGCCAGCGTCGCAAGAGCGAGCGTAAATTCTTCCCTGGCTACGTGCTGGTGCAGATGGTGATGAATGACGCCAGCTGGCACCTGGTGCGCAGCGTACCGCGTGTCATGGGGTTCATCGGCGGTACGTCTGACCGTCCTGCGCCGATCAGCGATAAAGAAGTTGATGCGATCATGAACCGCCTGCAGCAGGTCGGTGACAAACCGCGTCCGAAAACGCTGTTCGAACCGGGCGAGCTGGTGCGCGTCAACGACGGCCCGTTTGCCGATTTCAACGGCGTGGTCGAAGAAGTCGATTACGAGAAGAGCCGCCTGAAAGTTTCCGTTTCCATCTTCGGCCGTGCAACGCCGGTGGAACTGGACTTCAGCCAGGTTGAAAAAGGTTGATCGAATAATCAGCAATAAGCGGTCCGTTGCCGCTTGTCAAAGGCGCGAAACTGAACTACAATTTCGCGCCTTTTGTTTTTAGATGCCTTGCCTGATGTTTGTCCGGCGAGGTTAAACACGGGGAGCCTCTCACGAGGCGATACTACCCAAACCGAGGAAATTTAAATGGCTAAGAAAGTACAAGCCTACGTTAAGCTGCAAGTTGCAGCTGGTATGGCTAACCCGAGCCCACCAGTGGGTCCAGCTCTGGGTCAGCAGGGCGTTAACATCATGGAATTCTGTAAGGCATTCAACGCTAAAACTGACAGCGTTGAGAAAGGTCTGCCGATTCCGGTTGTTATCACCGTTTATTCTGATCGCTCCTTCACTTTCGTTACCAAAACCCCGCCAGCAGCAGTTCTGCTGAAAAAAGCGGCTGGTATCAAGTCTGGTTCCGGTAAGCCGAACAAAGACAAAGTAGGTAAAGTGACCCGTGCTCAGGTACGTGAAATCGCAGAAACCAAAGCTGCGGACATGACTGGTTCTGACGTTGAAGCGATGACTCGCTCCATCGAAGGTACCGCTCGTTCCATGGGCCTGGTAGTGGAGGATTAAGAGATGGCTAAGCTGACCAAGCGCATGCGCGTGATCCGTGACAAAGTTGATGCTACTAAACAGTATGACATCACTGAAGCTGTTGCTCTGCTGAAAGAGCTGGCCACCGCTAAATTCGTAGAAAGCGTTGACGTTGCCGTTAACCTCGGCATCGACGCTCGTAAATCTGACCAAAACGTTCGTGGCGCTACCGTTCTGCCACACGGCACCGGTCGTTCCGTTCGCGTTGCCGTATTTACCCAAGGCGCTAACGCTGAAGCAGCGAAAGCTGCCGGCGCAGAGCTGGTAGGTATGGACGATCTGGCTGAGCAGATCAAGAAAGGCGAAATGAACTTCGACGTTGTTATTGCTTCTCCGGATGCAATGCGCGTTGTAGGTCAACTGGGCCAGATCCTGGGTCCACGCGGCCTGATGCCAAACCCGAAAGTGGGTACCGTTACTCCGAACGTTGCTGAAGCAGTGAAAAACGCTAAAGCAGGTCAGGTTCGCTACCGTAACGACAAAAACGGCATCATCCATACCACTATCGGTAAGGTTGATTTCGACGCAGACAAACTGAAAGAAAACCTGGAAGCCCTGCTGGTTGCGCTGAAAAAAGCAAAACCTTCTCAGGCGAAAGGCATGTACATCAAGAAAGTTAGCCTCTCCACCACCATGGGTGCTGGCGTTGCTATCGATCAAAGCGGTCTGTCTGCCGCAGCGAACTAATCGCACTTGCGATTATCGCTTTGACTTGGGGCCGAGATTTGTCTAGAATCTTATGCCCCAAGGTTTTGCTATTGGCTATGCCGTAGGCAAAACAAAGATTTTTCGGTTGGAGCCTGGCCTATCCAGGCCTCCGTCCAAGACCGCAGGTGTATCGCAAGATACTTAATCCTTCCTGCGTAGACGGTGACAGAGCCTAAGAAAATTTTTCTTTTTTATAAAAGAATGTCTTTGCTGGATTCTGCTCACCGTGTTAAGCCGCTCGGCGTGGCGTTTTACAAAGCGCCGAGTGAAGTGAGTTCCGGGGGATTTTCCCCGGCTAATCCAGGAGCAAAAAGCTAATGGCATTAAATCTTCAAGACAAACAAGCGATTGTTGCTGAAGTCAGCGAAGTAGCCAAAGGCGCGCTGTCTGCGGTTGTTGCGGATTCCCGCGGCGTTACCGTAGATAAAATGACTGAACTGCGTAAAGCAGGTCGTGAAGCTGGCGTTTACATGCGTGTTGTTCGCAACACCCTGATGCGTCGCGTAGTTGAAGGCACTCCATTCGAATGCCTGAAAGACACGTTTGTCGGTCCAACCTTGATTGCATTCTCTCACGAACACCCGGGCGCTGCTGCTCGTCTGTTCAAAGAGTTCGCGAAAGCGAATGCAAAATTCGAGGTTAAAGCTGCGGCCTTTGAAGGTGAGCTGATCCCAGCGGCGCAAATCGACCGCCTGGCGACGCTGCCAACTTACGAAGAAGCGATCGCACGCCTGATGGCAACCATGAAAGAAGCCGCTGCCGGCAAACTGGTTCGCACTCTGGCTGCAGTACGCGATCAGAAAGAAGCGGCGTAAGCCACTCTTTCTTAGCCTTTGCTAACGTATTTAAACTATTTCTGAATTTTAGGAACAATTGTTATGTCTATCACTAAAGACCAAATCCTGGAAGCAGTTGCCGCTATGTCCGTAATGGACGTTGTTGAACTGGTTTCCGCTATGGAAGAAAAATTCGGCGTTTCTGCTGCTGCTGCTGTAGCTGTAGCTGCTGGCCCAGCTGAAGCTGCTGAAGAGAAAACTGAATTCGACGTTATCCTGAAAGCTGCAGGCGCTAACAAAGTTGCTGTTATCAAAGCAGTACGTGGCGCTACCGGCCTGGGTCTGAAAGAAGCTAAAGACCTGGTTGAATCTGCTCCAGCCGCTCTGAAAGAAGGCGTGAGCAAAGATGACGCAGAAGCTCTGAAAAAATCTCTGGAAGAAGCTGGCGCAGAAGTTGAAGTTAAATAAGCCAACCCTTCCGGTTGCAGCCTAGTCTTTTAGGCTGATGGCTGGTGACTTTTTAGTCACCAGCCTTTTTGCGCTGTAGGGCGCCAGTAGCGTTTCACACTGTTTGGCTGCTGGTTTCGCCTCCCAATGTTTGTTTCTATCGACGACTTAATATACCGCGGTCTTTGCACTACCAGGAGTTCTGGGGGAAGGCGCGATGAAATGGTTTAAGCGTGATAGCAAGAGATATTGCGGAAAGTGTTCCCGCTTTCCGGTCGACAAAACGGTGTTGCATGAACTGTCCCTAATCGGACGGACAGATTGGGTCACTGATCAGCGAGCTGAGGAACCCTATGGTTTACTCCTATACCGAGAAAAAACGTATTCGTAAGGATTTTGGTAAACGTCCACAAGTGCTGGACATACCATATCTCCTTTCTATCCAGCTTGACTCGTTCCAGAAGTTTATCGAGCAAGATCCAGAAGGGCAGTACGGCCTTGAAGCCGCATTCCGTTCTGTTTTCCCTATCCAGAGCTACAGTGGCAATTCGGAGCTGCAATACGTTAGCTACCGTCTTGGTGAGCCGGTCTTCGACGTCAAAGAGTGCCAGATCCGTGGTGTGACGTTCTCTGCACCGCTGCGCGTAAAACTGCGCCTGGTTATCTATGAGCGCGAAGCGCCTGAAGGTACGGTCAAAGACATCAAGGAACAAGAAGTCTACATGGGCGAAATTCCGCTCATGACCGAAAACGGCACCTTTGTGATCAACGGTACTGAGAGGGTTATCGTATCTCAGTTGCACCGTAGTCCTGGCGTATTCTTCGACAGCGATAAGGGTAAAACCCACTCCTCGGGTAAAGTGCTGTACAACGCACGCATCATCCCTTACCGCGGTTCATGGTTGGACTTCGAGTTCGATCCGAAAGACAACCTGTTCGTGCGTATTGACCGTCGCCGCAAACTGCCTGCGACCATCATTCTGCGCGCGCTGAACTACACCACTGAACAGATCCTCGACCTGTTCTTTGACAAGATCGTCTTCGAAATCCGCGACAACAAGCTGCAGATGGAGCTGGTGCCAGAGCGCCTGCGTGGTGAGACCGCTTCGTTCGATATCGAAGCCAACGGCAAGATCTACGTAGAGAAAGGCCGTCGCATCACCGCTCGTCATATCCGCCAGCTGGAAAAAGACGACATTCAGAGCATTGAAGTACCGGTAGAGTACATCGCGGGCAAAGTGGTCGCGAAAGACTATATCGATACCAATACCGGCGAACTGATCTGCGCAGCCAACATGGAGCTGTCGCTGGATCTGCTGGCCAAGCTGAGCCAGTCCGGCCACAAGCGCATCGAAACGCTGTTCACCAACGATCTGGACCACGGCGCGTACATCTCTGAAACGCTGCGTGTCGATCCGACCAACGATCGTCTGAGCTCGCTGGTAGAAATCTACCGCATGATGCGTCCTGGTGAGCCGCCAACGCGCGAAGCTGCCGAAAGCCTGTTCGAGAACCTGTTCTTCTCCGAAGACCGCTACGATCTGTCCGCGGTTGGCCGTATGAAGTTCAATCGTTCTCTGCTGCGCGACGAGATCGAAGGTTCGGGCATCCTGAGCAAAGACGACATCATCGAAGTGATGAAGAAGCTCATCGATATCCGTAACGGCAAGGGCGAAGTGGACGATATCGACCACTTGGGCAACCGTCGTATCCGCTCCGTCGGCGAAATGGCCGAGAACCAGTTCCGCGTAGGTCTGGTGCGTGTT
The DNA here is from genome assembly GCF_000747565.1 of Serratia sp. SCBI. Classification (NCBI taxonomy): domain Bacteria; kingdom Pseudomonadati; phylum Pseudomonadota; class Gammaproteobacteria; order Enterobacterales; family Yersiniaceae; genus Serratia; species Serratia sp. SCBI. The sequence goes on from NZ_CP003424.1 coordinate 287,349, forward strand.
GAGCGTGCGGTGAAAGAGCGTCTGTCTCTGGGCGATCTGGATACCCTGATGCCTCAGGACATGATCAACGCCAAACCGATTTCGGCGGCTGTGAAAGAGTTCTTCGGCTCCAGCCAGCTGTCCCAGTTCATGGACCAGAACAACCCGCTGTCCGAGATCACGCACAAGCGTCGTATCTCCGCACTGGGCCCGGGCGGTCTGACCCGTGAGCGCGCCGGCTTTGAAGTTCGAGACGTACACCCGACCCACTACGGCCGCGTGTGCCCAATCGAAACGCCGGAAGGTCCAAACATCGGTCTGATCAACTCCCTGTCCGTGTACGCACAGACTAACGAGTATGGCTTCCTGGAAACCCCGTACCGCCGCGTGCGTGATGGCGTGGTGACCGATGAAATCAACTACCTGTCTGCTATTGAAGAAGGCAACTTCGTTATCGCCCAGGCGAACTCCAACCTGGATGAAGAAGGCCGCTTCGTAGAAGACCTGGTCACCTGCCGCAGCAAAGGCGAATCAAGCCTGTTCAGCCGCGACCAGGTTGACTACATGGACGTATCCACCCAACAGGTTGTTTCCGTTGGTGCTTCACTGATTCCATTCCTGGAACACGATGACGCCAACCGTGCATTGATGGGTGCGAACATGCAACGTCAGGCCGTACCAACCCTGCGCGCCGATAAGCCGCTGGTCGGTACAGGTATGGAACGCGCTGTAGCGGTTGACTCCGGCGTAACCGCCGTTGCCAAACGCGGCGGTGTGATCCAGTACGTGGATGCTTCCCGTATCGTTATCAAAGTTAACGAAGACGAGATGTACCCGGGCGAAGCAGGTATCGATATTTACAACCTGACCAAGTACACCCGTTCTAACCAGAACACCTGCATCAACCAGATGCCGTGTGTGAATCTGGGTGAGCCAATCGAGCGCGGCGACGTGCTGGCGGATGGCCCATCGACAGACCTGGGCGAACTGGCGCTGGGCCAGAACATGCGCGTAGCGTTCATGCCTTGGAACGGCTACAACTTCGAAGACTCCATCTTGGTCTCCGAGCGCGTGGTGCAGGAAGATCGCTTCACCACCATCCACATCCAGGAACTGGCGTGCGTGTCTCGCGACACCAAGCTGGGGCCTGAAGAGATCACCGCCGACATCCCTAACGTGGGTGAAGCGGCGCTCTCCAAGCTGGATGAGTCCGGTATCGTGTATATCGGTGCTGAAGTGACCGGCGGCGACATCCTGGTCGGTAAGGTAACGCCTAAAGGCGAAACCCAGCTGACGCCGGAAGAGAAACTGCTGCGTGCGATCTTCGGTGAGAAAGCGTCTGACGTTAAAGACTCTTCTCTGCGTGTGCCGAACGGCGTTTCCGGTACGGTTATCGACGTGCAGGTCTTCACCCGCGATGGCGTGGAAAAAGACAAGCGCGCGTTGGAAATCGAAGAGATGCAGCTGAAGCAGGCGAAGAAAGACCTGACTGAAGAACTGCAGATCCTGGAAGCCGGCCTGTTTGCGCGTATCCACGCGGTACTGGTTGCCGGTGGCATCGAAGCCGACAAGCTGAGCAAGCTGCCGCGCGATCGCTGGCTGGAACTGGGCCTGACCGACGAAGAGAAGCAAAACCAGCTGGAGCAGCTGGCTGAGCAGTACGACGAACTGAAATCCGACTTCGAGAAGAAGCTGGAAGCCAAGCGTCGTAAGATCACTCAGGGCGACGATCTGGCGCCGGGCGTACTGAAAATCGTCAAGGTTTATCTGGCCGTTAAACGTCAGATCCAACCGGGTGACAAGATGGCGGGCCGCCACGGTAACAAGGGTGTTATCTCCAAGATCAACCCGATCGAAGATATGCCTTACGATGAAAACGGCACGCCGGTAGACATCGTACTGAACCCGCTGGGCGTACCATCACGTATGAACATCGGTCAGATCCTGGAAACCCACCTGGGTATGGCTGCGAAAGGCATCGGTGAGAAGATCAACCAGATGCTGAAGCAGCAGCAGGAAGTGGCCAAGCTGCGTGAGTTCATCCAGAAGGCCTACGATCTGGGCGACGACGTTTGCCAGAAAGTTGACCTGAACACCTTCAGCGACGACGAAGTGCTGCGTCTGGCAGAGAACCTGAAAAAAGGTATGCCGATCGCAACGCCGGTGTTTGACGGTGCGAAAGAGACTGAAATCAAGAAGCTGCTGGAAATGGGTGGTATCCCGACCTCCGGTCAGATCACGCTGTTCGATGGCCGTACCGGTGAGCAATTCGAGCGCCAGGTTACTGTCGGCTATATGTACATGCTGAAACTGAACCACTTGGTTGACGATAAAATGCACGCCCGTTCAACCGGTTCTTACAGCTTGGTTACTCAGCAGCCTCTGGGTGGTAAAGCGCAGTTCGGTGGTCAACGCTTCGGTGAGATGGAAGTGTGGGCACTGGAAGCATACGGCGCGGCTTATACCCTGCAGGAAATGCTCACCGTTAAGTCGGATGACGTTAACGGCCGTACCAAGATGTACAAAAACATCGTGGATGGCGATCACCGGATGGAGCCAGGCATGCCGGAATCCTTCAACGTACTGTTGAAAGAAATCCGCTCGCTCGGCATCAACATCGAACTGGAAGACGAGTAATCGTCATTCCGGCTCAGGCTCCCCGCCTAAGGGAGCCTGAGAGTGGTTGTTCAGGTCACACGGGTACCTACTGCGGTTGTGGGTGCCCAACAGGTTTAACTCCGACAGGAGCCAATCCGTGAAAGACTTATTGAAGTTTCTGAAAGCGCAAACTAAGACCGAAGAGTTTGATGCGATCAAGATTGCTCTGGCCTCGCCAGACATGATCCGTTCGTGGTCGTTCGGTGAAGTTAAGAAGCCGGAAACCATTAACTACCGTACGTTCAAACCAGAGCGTGACGGCCTTTTCTGCGCCCGTATCTTCGGGCCGGTAAAAGATTACGAGTGCCTGTGCGGTAAGTACAAGCGCTTGAAACACCGCGGCGTGATCTGTGAGAAGTGCGGCGTTGAAGTGACCCAGACCAAAGTGCGTCGTGAGCGCATGGGCCACATCGAGCTGGCTTCCCCGACTGCGCACATCTGGTTCCTGAAATCGCTGCCATCCCGCATCGGTTTGCTGCTGGATATGCCGCTGCGTGACATCGAACGCGTACTGTACTTCGAATCCTATGTGGTGGTCGAAGGCGGTATGACCAACCTCGAGCGTCGTCAGATCCTGACCGAAGAGCAGTATCTGGACGCGCTGGAAGAGTTCGGTGACGAATTCGACGCCAAGATGGGTGCGGAAGCCATTCAGGCCCTGTTGAAAAACATGGATCTGGAAGCCGAGTGCGAGCAGCTGCGTGAAGAGCTGAACGAAACCAACTCCGAAACCAAGCGCAAGAAGCTGACCAAGCGTATCAAGCTGCTGGAAGCGTTCGTACAGTCCGGTAACAAGCCGGAGTGGATGATCCTGACCGTGCTGCCGGTACTGCCGCCGGATCTGCGCCCGCTGGTTCCGCTGGATGGCGGTCGTTTCGCGACGTCGGATCTGAACGATCTGTATCGCCGCGTGATCAACCGTAACAACCGTCTGAAACGCCTGCTGGATCTGGCTGCGCCGGACATCATCGTGCGCAACGAAAAGCGTATGCTGCAAGAAGCGGTAGACGCCCTGCTGGATAACGGCCGTCGCGGTCGTGCGATCACCGGTTCCAACAAACGCCCTCTGAAATCTTTGGCCGACATGATCAAAGGTAAGCAGGGTCGTTTCCGTCAGAACCTGCTCGGTAAACGCGTTGACTACTCAGGCCGTTCCGTTATCACCGTAGGTCCATACCTGCGTCTGCATCAGTGCGGTCTGCCTAAGAAGATGGCGTTGGAGCTGTTCAAACCGTTCATCTACGGCAAATTGGAGCTGCGTGGCCTGGCCACCACCATCAAAGCCGCCAAGAAAATGGTTGAGCGTGAAGAAGCCGTCGTTTGGGATATCCTGGACGAAGTGATTCGCGAACACCCGGTACTGCTGAACCGTGCACCAACCCTGCACCGTTTGGGTATCCAGGCGTTTGAACCGGTTCTGATCGAAGGTAAAGCGATCCAGCTGCACCCGCTGGTTTGTGCGGCATATAACGCCGACTTCGATGGTGACCAGATGGCCGTTCACGTACCGCTGACGCTGGAAGCCCAGCTGGAAGCGCGTGCGCTGATGATGTCCACCAACAACATCCTGTCCCCAGCGAACGGCGAGCCAATCATCGTTCCTTCTCAGGACGTTGTACTGGGTCTGTACTACATGACCCGCGACTGTGTTAACGCCAAAGGCGAAGGCATGGTGCTGAACGGTTCCAAAGAAGCTGAGCGTGTTTACCGCGCCGGCCTGGCGTCGCTGCATGCGCGCGTTAAAGTGCGTATCACTGAAGACGTCAAGAACGCCGAAGGCGAGTGGACCTCTCAGACCAGCATCATCGACACCACCATCGGCCGCGCCATCCTGTGGATGATCGTACCGAAAGGTCTGCCGTACGCGATCGTTAACCAGCCTTTGGGCAAGAAAGCGATCTCCAAGATGCTGAACACCTGTTACCGCATCCTGGGCCTGAAGCCGACCGTTATCTTTGCTGACCAGATCATGTACACCGGCTTTGCTTACGCAGCCCGTTCCGGCGCTTCCGTAGGTATCGACGACATGGTTATCCCGGCCAAGAAGGCGGAGATCATCGAAGAAGCGGAAACCGAAGTTGCCGAGATCCAGGAGCAGTTCCAGTCTGGTCTGGTGACCGCCGGCGAACGCTACAACAAAGTGATCGATATCTGGGCTGCCGCGAACGAACGCGTTGCGAAAGCGATGATGGAAAACCTGTCGGTAGAAGACGTGGTTAACCGTGACGGCGAAGTGGAACAGCAAGTTTCCTTCAACAGCATCTTTATGATGGCCGACTCCGGTGCGCGTGGTTCCGCCGCTCAGATTCGTCAGCTGGCCGGTATGCGTGGTCTGATGGCGAAGCCGGACGGCTCCATCATCGAAACGCCAATTACCGCGAACTTCCGTGAAGGTCTGAACGTACTCCAGTACTTCATCTCCACTCACGGTGCTCGTAAAGGTCTGGCGGATACCGCACTGAAAACCGCGAACTCCGGTTATCTGACCCGTCGTCTGGTTGACGTGGCGCAGGACCTGGTGGTGACCGAAGACGACTGTGGCACCCACGACGGCATTCTGATGACTCCGGTTATCGAAGGTGGCGACGTGAAAGAGCCGCTGCGTGAACGCGTTCTGGGCCGTGTGACGGCAGAAGATGTCCTCAAGCCGGGTACAGCGGACATTCTGGTGCCACGCAACACCCTGCTGAACGAGAAGGCGTGTGACCTGTTGGAAGAGAACTCTGTCGACAGCGTTAAAGTCCGTTCCGTGGTGAGCTGTGAAACCGACTTCGGTGTGTGTGCTAACTGCTACGGTCGCGACCTGGCACGTGGCCACATCATCAACAAAGGTGAAGCCATCGGCGTTATCGCGGCACAGTCCATCGGTGAGCCGGGTACACAGCTGACGATGCGTACGTTCCACATCGGTGGTGCGGCATCTCGTGCGGCTGCTGAATCCAGCATTCAGGTGAAAAACAAGGGTAGCATCAAGCTGAGCAACGCGAAGTTCGTTATGAACGCCGCAGGCAAGCTGGTGATCACCTCGCGTAACACCGAACTGAAACTGATCGACGAATTCGGCCGTACCAAAGAAAGCTACAAGGTGCCTTACGGCGCCGTGATGGGCAAAGGCGACGGTGAAGAAGTTAACGGCGGCGAAACCGTTGCTAACTGGGATCCGCACACCATGCCGGTCATCAGTGAAGTCAGCGGCTTCATTCGCTTCGCCGACATGGTCGACGGCCAGACGATTACTCGTCAGACCGACGAACTGACCGGTTTGTCTTCTCTGGTTGTCCTGGACAGCGCAGAGCGTACCGGTAGCGGTAAAGACCTGCGTCCGGCACTGAAAATCGTTGACGCTAAGGGCGAAGACGTATTGATCCCAGGTACTGATATGCCTGCTCAATACTTCCTGCCGGGCAAAGCGATCGTTCAGCTGGAAGACGGCATTCAGATCGGTGCGGGTGATACCCTGGCGCGTATTCCTCAGGAATCCGGCGGTACCAAGGATATTACCGGTGGTCTGCCGCGCGTTGCCGACCTGTTCGAAGCGCGTCGTCCGAAAGAGCCGGCAATCCTGGCTGAAATCAGCGGGATTATCTCGTTCGGTAAAGAGACCAAAGGCAAACGTCGCCTGGTGATCTCTCCGCTGGACGGCAGCGACGCTTACGAAGAGATGATTCCGAAATGGCGTCAGCTCAACGTGTTCGAAGGCGAAGTGGTGGAACGTGGCGACGTCGTCTCCGACGGCCCAGAGTCTCCGCACGACATTCTGCGTCTGCGTGGCGTGCATGCGGTTACCCGCTACATCACCAACGAAGTGCAGGAAGTTTACCGTCTGCAAGGCGTTAAGATTAACGATAAGCACATCGAAGTTATCGTTCGTCAGATGCTGCGTAAAGGCACTATCGTTAGCGCTGGTGGCTCCGAGTTCCTGGAAGGCGAGCAGGCTGAAGTGTCTCGCGTCAAGATTGCCAACCGTCAGCTGGAAGCTGAAGGTAAGATCCCGGCAACCTTCTCGCGCGATCTGCTGGGTATCACCAAGGCTTCCTTGGCGACCGAGTCCTTCATCTCCGCCGCATCGTTCCAGGAAACGACGCGCGTTCTGACCGAAGCTGCCGTAGCCGGCAAGCGCGACGAACTGCGTGGCCTGAAAGAGAACGTCATCGTGGGCCGTCTGATCCCAGCCGGTACCGGTTACGCTTATCATCAGGATCGCATGCGTCGTCGTGCTCAGGGCGAAGCGCCGGTTGTTCCGCAAGTCAGCGCGGAAGAAGCGACTGCGAACCTGGCCGAACTGCTTAACGCAGGTCTGGGCGGCAGCGACGACGAGTAATCGTCATCCGCTCCGCGGGCCCGCTACGCCGGGCCTATCGCCAGATAAACCGCTCCCTAGGGGGCGGTTTTTTTTCGCCTCGCGCCGGGTTATGACAAACTTTGCTACTATGGTTACAGCAGAAATTGACCGGCGCTTTTTACCTGACAACCAAGGACAGCACAAAACATGGACAGCCTCATTACCTTCGAAAAACTGACGGCGAAACACCTGCCTTACCTGTATGAGATCCGCTTTTCCGTCGAAGAGAATCTGCTGCATCCGCATCAGATCCAGTATCTGCAGCGCAAGCAGGCGCTGGAAGACATCAACCAGGGCGGTGGCTGGATCTGCAAGTATGGCGAGGACTATGCCGGCGTTGGATTCGGGTTGTTCATCCCCGAACCGTTGATCGGCGGACTGTTCGTGAAGCCGGAATACCAATCAATGGGGATGGGTTCAGCCTTGCTGGCGCGCGTCACTGCCTGGATGTTTGAGCACGGCGCCGAAGCCATTCACTTAACCACCGATCCCGGCTCTAAAGCCGAAGGTTTTTATCAACATCACGGTTGGGATGTGATCGGGCGGGATGAGTTCGGTCAGGCGGAACTGGTGAAGCGCAAAGAGGGTGAATAATGAAAATCAAAGGATTGATGACGTTACTGCTGCTTTCGCTGTTCAGCGCACCGCTGTACGCGGCCGTTGACTCTTTTTACCTGAAGCCGGCGGACGGCGAGAAGATCAATGTCACCCGACAGATGCTGGAGGCGATGCCGTCGCACACGATTAAAACCTCGACCAATTTTACCCCGGAAGAGGCGTTCACCGGCGTTGAGTTTTCGGAGCTGGTGAAAGCGTACCATCTGCAAGGGAAGTCGGTGCGCGCCTTCGCGTGGGACGACTATTCCTATTCGATGCCGATTGACGAGATGATTAAATATCGCGTGATTGTCGCCTATCTGCGCGGCGGTAAGCCGATCGACGTGGGGGAGCTGGGGCCGTTCGCTATTATCTATCCGCGCGATCAATACCCCGAGCTGAATAACCTGGACGTGAACGCGAAAACCGTCTGGCAAGTCAAACGGCTGGAGATTAAATGAGATGAGCAAGAAACTGATCGGTACTCTTATCGCGTTGGTTGCCATCTTCTCCTTATTAATTTTGCTGATTGCCATTAACTTCGGTGGCGTAAAAGAGCGCTATAAGCAGATCGAACCCAATCTGGATAACTACTCGGTGGCCGAGATCCTGTTTCTGGCGTTTGAAAGAACCAAAACTGCGCTGCTGCTCAGTGAAAACGACGACTACGACGCTTTCCTGATCAAAAAGAAAATATTTTACTCGAAGATCCAAATCCTGGAGAGCCGCTCCACCTTCAGCGACTCTTTCTATTACGACGACGAATTTATCAAGAACGTCGCTCTGCTGAAGCAACAGTACCGAACGCTGGGCGATCTTTCCGTCGGTTTGCTGGCAGGGCGGAAAAGCAAGGCGGATATCCTCGCTTATATGGATGACATCGAGGGCACGTTGGTCGATATCCAGGAGATTATTTATCGGATACAAATTAAAAACTTCACCGAGGTTAAAGGCATCATCCAGGATAATTCGAGAAAAGCCGAGATGTTCGCCGTCTTATCGCTGATTTTGGTGTTCCTGATGATGTTCCTGGTGGTGAGAAACGCCTTCTCGTTAAAAGAGATCATCAAGAACAAGAACATCTTTATCTCATCCATCTACCATGAAATCGCCGGTTCGACGCAGGCCATCGTCATCGCCGCGGATATCATGGAGCACGAGCTGGCGCAGGAAGAGCTCAAAAAGGAGGCCCGCCTGATCTCCTACCACGGGAACAAGATCGCCGAACAAACGCGTGAGGTGATGGATTATTCGCGGTTTGAAATGGGGGAGGTTAACGTCAATATTTCCACCTTTCGGCTGCATGAGGTGGTGGACGATGCCATGACCAGTATCAGCGCCGGGCGCGGTAATCGCATCGTGGTGCGTCGTTCATCCTATGTTGGTTTGATTTGCTCCGACAAATACAAGCTCTACCGAATATTGGCCAATCTGCTCAGCAACGCGGACAAATTTACTCACCACGGCGCGATCATCCTCAACGTGAAGGTGTGCCATGGCAATCTGTATTTATGGGTCAAAGACAACGGCATCGGATTTAACGTTAATAATCTGGAACGGTTGTACAAGGCGTTCAATCAGGGAGTAGAAAGGGAAACGCGGCAGGGGCTGGGGCTGGGGCTGACCATTATCAAGAATTATGTGACGACGCTGAAAGGCGCCATCAGGGTCAAATCCACCGAAGGCGTTGGCTCATCGTTTTTCATCCGCATTCCGGTCAAACTAATTAAAGAATAAATTCGACAGCAGCAGTGAGGAGATAATCAGCGGTTTGGTCGGTTTTTCCACCAGGTGCACGTCATAGTGCAGGATCATATCGCCGATATTCTTCTCATAGTGATTCAGCTGGCCGGTCAGAATGATGATGCGCGCGTGCGGATCGAGGGTGTCCTTTATTTTCTTCACGACGCGTTCTGAGGTTTCGCCGAAGTCCAACAGCCAGTCCAGAATAAACGCCTCAAAGGACTGTTGCTCAAGTGCGGCCAGCATGGCATCCGCCGTTTGAAAGGTCTCGGTCTCAATGCCGTAGCGGCAGGCGATTTTCTTCAACAGCTCGAGGATATCGCTGTCGTTGTCCAGGATCGCGATGCGTGGCGCCGGCAGAAAGTCTATCTTGTTGACTCTGTACAGCGGTACGTCGGCCTGCGTATCCCGGCTGGTATTGATGATGAAAAGGTCATCTTTTTTGTAGGCGTAGGTTTCGTCGTCGTCCAGCTGTGTCACCGGGTGTTCGTCGACTTCAACCTTACAGCGTTTGTGAATGCTGTTCATGATAAAAACGCCGTTATGCGTTCTTTGGCCGGCGAATGGCTCGTTGAAGTACTGAAACACCTTTCTGACTTCGTCGAGGGTGATGCCCCTTTTACCATCCAGCTTCTGCTTGGCGCTGTTGTACTGAAGGTTCAGTATGTTGGCCATCGTGGAGGCATGTTTTCTGTCGCCAACCCCTTTAAGAGTGAGCAACGCGCTGATTGCATCGATGTAATTTGGCGTTTTCTTCATGACAACCTTGGCTTTTTTGATGTTGACCGCGAGCGTGGCAAATCTGCGCGAGAACCCGTGCTGGATTATAGATGATGCCCCGGAGGTTGCGGTGATATCAGTTTGATTTTCCTTGGCAAACTCAGAATACACTCGATATCAAATAAAAAAACACTCAAAAGACATTCACATTTAATCGTTTGTATGGTTAATTAGCGCACATACTGTGTGATTCGCGTCCTGGGGGGGTTGCCAGTCTCACAAAATAAACCGCCTGCTCTTGTCTGTAAGCAGGGAGCAGGCGGCAAAAAAACGCGACGGCCAACACCAGGGCCATTGGCAGTATCGGGGATTACCCCTCGAGTCACTTTTCGTCTCCGCATCGACTTTTTCCTCGTTCTGCCGTTCTCTGCCGCAACGGGCTCCATTGAAAAACACTCTGCGTGAGTGCTGAACACCGCTATTCCCTCATCATGCCCGTCACCTGAGCCGATAAAACCGCCTGTTCGTGCGTGCCCTCAGGCGCAGGTTCCAGGATGGCCGTTGGTGAGGAACCGGAGTCGCGCAAGAGCGTCTGTGCGCGATCCGGGGTTGGATAAGGCGGGGCCATCGAGAGGGTAACGGCCCCGGCCGACACCGGGTTTGGCGGTCGGCAACGTCACTATAATCGGCGCGTTTGCCGGCGCCAGCGCCACCGTTCGGCATTGCGCGGCCGCTCCAGCGTTTTCTTCGCACGGCGGCAAACGTTGCCGCTTATTGCGCGCTGCGTCCCAGATAATCGTCCCAGTCTTTCCACACCGGCTGCAGCCCGGCGTTGCTGATGGCCTCGGCGACCTGCTGCGGCGTGCGGCCGTCGTGCGGCTCAAACTGTTCCAGCTCAGGCGGTACGTCGTCGGCATAGCCGCCGGGTTGCGTCTTGGATCCGGCGCTGACGCTATTGATCGCCACCGGGATCATATGATCGCGGAAGTACGGCGACTCCCGGGTAGACAGCGACAGCTCAACGTCCGGCGCGAACAGCCGGAAGGCGCAGATCAGCTGCACCAGCTGAGGCTCACTCATGATAGACGCGGGCTCAATGCCGCCGGCGCAGGGGCGCAGGCGTGGGAACGAGATCGAGTAGCGGCTCTGCCAATAGGTTTGCTGCAGGTAGAACAGGTGTTCCGCCAGCAGATAGCAGTCGGTTCGCCAGCTGTGGGACAGGCCGATTAACGCGCCGAGGCCGATCTTGTCGATCCCGGCGCGCCCCAGGCGATCCGGCGTGGCCAGGCGCCAATGGAAATCCTGTTTCTGGCCGCGCAGGTGGTGCTGCAGATAGGTGGCCGGATGGTAGGTTTCCTGATACACCAGCACGCCGTCCAGGCCCAGCGTTTTCAGTTCGGCGTATTCCTCCTGCGCCAGCGGCTGCACTTCCATCATCAGCGAGCTGAAGTGGCGGCGGATCGCCGGAATGTGCTGGCGGAAATAGTCCATGCCGACCTTGGTCTGATGTTCGCCGGTGACCAGCAACAGATGTTCGAACCCCAGCGCCTTGATGGCTTCGCACTCGCGTGCAATCTCCGCCGCATCCAGCGTTTTGCGCTTGATGCGGTTGCTCATCGAAAAGCCGCAGTAGGTGCAGTCGTTGGCGCACAGGTTGGACAGGTACAGCGGCACATAGAAGCTGACGACGTTGCCGAACCGCTGACGGGTCAGCAACTGCGCGCGTTGCGCCAACGGTTCCAGATACGGCGCGGCCGCGGGGGAGATCAGCGCCATAAAGTCGTCGCGCGTCAGCTTGTCGGCGTTCAATGCGCGTTCCACGTCGCGCGCCGTTTTGCCGTTGATGCGCAGCGTAATGTCGTCCCAGTCCAGCTGTTGCCAGCGGCTACTGAAATCGTCGGTCATCACTGCGCCTCCTCTGGCTGGCTGAGGAAAGCGGTCAGCGGGCTGGACGCGACCGCGCCGCGCTGGCTGGAGCCTAATCCTGCGCTGCGTGCCAGCTCGCCGGCCTCCAGCGCCAGGCGAAATGCCCGCGCCATCTGCACCGGATCGCGCGCCACGGCGATGGCGGTATTCACCAGCACCGCGTCGGCGCCCAGCTCCATCGCTTCCAGCGCGTGGCTTGGCGCGCCGATGCCGGCGTCTACCACCACCGGCACCTTGGCTTGCTCGATGATGATTTCGAGGAAGTCACGGGTGCGCAGACCGCGGTTGGAGCCGATAGGGGCGCCGAGCGGCATCACCGCTGCGCATCCCACTTCTTCCAGCCGTTTGCACAGCACCGGATCGGCGCCGCAGTAGGGCAGCACCACAAAACCGTCTTTCACCAGCGTTTCCGCCGCCTTCAGCGTTTCTATCGGATCCGGCAGCAGGTATTTCACATCGGGATGGATCTCCAGCTTCACCCAGTGGGTGCCGAGCGCTTCGCGCGCCAGTCGGGCGGCGAACACCGCTTCGGCGGCCGTTTTGGCGCCAGAGGTATTGGGCAACAGCCTGACGCCCAACTGTTGCAGCGGCGCCAAAATGGCGTCGTTGCCGCCGCGCAGATCGACGCGCTTCATGGCCATGGTCACCAGCTGTGAGCCGGAGGCCGCCAGCGCCTCCAACATCAGCGCCGGGGTGGCGAACTTGCCGGTGCCGGTGAACAGGCGCGAGGTAAAAGTGGTATCGGCGATTTTCAGCATGTCAGCCTCCGGCGATCGCTTGAAACAGCAAAATGTCGTCACCGTCCTGCACCTGATGGTCGGCCCAGTCGGCACGTGGGATGATGGTTTGGTTGATCGCCAGCGCGGTGCCCGGCTGGTGGCGTTCCAGCTGGGTCAGCAGGGCGGCGACGCTGAGCGGCTGTGCCAGCTCCAGCGGTTGGTCGTTCAGACGGATCTTCATGCGGCGCCTCCGCAGACCGGGCAGGCGCGGGCCCGGCTCAGCTGCAGCGTGCTCCAGCTCTGCTGCTTGCCGTCGAACAGCCGCAGCTTGCCGCTGAGGGAGGAAGGCAGGCCGGCCAGCATCTTGATGGCCTCCAGCGCTTGCAGAGTGCCGATCACGCCCACCACCGGGCCGAGCACCCCGGCGGTGCGGCAGTTGCGCTGCGGTTCTTCCTGCTCCGGGTACAGGCAGGCGTAGCAGCCGTGCGCATAGGGCGGCTCGAGCACCAGCAGCTGGCCGCTGAAACCCACTGCGCTGCCGCTGATCAGCGGCTTGGCGGCGGCGATGCAGGCGGCGTTGACCTCATGGCGGGTCGCCATGTTGTCGCAGCAGTCCAGCACCAGATCGGCGCGGGCGACCGCGTCGCGCAGCGCTTGCCCTTGCAGCCGCTGCGCCAGCGGGATGGACTCCACCAACGGGTTCAACGCCTGCAGATGGCGTTGCGCCAGCGCCGCCTTGCCGGTGGCGGTATCGGCGCTGCGGTACAGGATTTGCCGTTGCAGGTTGGTGACGTGCAGCGTGTCGTCGTCGGCCAGCAGCAGCGTGCCGACCCCGGCGGCGGCCAGATACAGCGAAGCCGGGGACCCCAGCCCCCCCAGGCCGACGATCAGCACCGTGGCGCGCTTGAGTTTTTCCTGACCTTCCGGGCCGACATCCTCCAGCAGCAGCTGGCGGCTGTAGCGCAGGAACTCCCGATCGTTAAGCATCGTTCGGCTCCTTACCTTCGATCAGCCGCAGCAGTTCGGCCGTCGCCGCGCGCCAGTCCGGCGCCTGGGTGATGGCGCTGACCACCGCCACGCTGCCGACGCCGCACGCCAGCACCGCCGGTACGCGATCGATACTGATCCCGCCGATCGCCACCGTCGGGTAATCCGCCAAACCGGCGATGTGGCGTTTTAACTCCGCCAGCCCCTGCGGCGCCGAAGGCATGTCTTTGGTCTGGGTGGGGAAGATGTGCCCCAGCGCGATGTAGGAGGGTTTCACCGCCAGCGCGCGCGCCAGCTCGGCATCGTCATGGGTGGAAACGCCGAGCCGCAGCCCGGCGCGGTGAATAGCCGCCAGATCGGTGGTATCGAGATCTTCCTGGCCCAGATGCACGCCGTAGGCGCCGTGCCTGATCGCCAGCCGCCAGTAATCGTTGATGAACAGCCGCGCCTGATAACGCCGACCCAGCGCGATGGCGGCGGCGATATCCTCTTCGACCTGCTCGTCCGGCAGATCCTTGATGCGCAGCTGGATCGTGGTAACGCCGGCCTCCAGCAGGCGAGCGATCCACGCCACGCTGTCGACGACCGGGTAAAGCCCCAGTTTGTGGGGCGTCGCCGGGAAGGGCGTCGTGATATCAGTCATTGCTCGTCTCCTCCTGCAGGTTGCCGGCGCTGTGATACAGCTCGCTGCCGCGGGCGCGGAACTCGGCGGACATTTTCTCCATGCCGGTCAGCTGCACCTCGATCGGTTTGGCGGCCTCTTGGGCGGCGGCGTAGTCGCGCACCTCTTGTGAAATCTTCATCGAGCAGAATTTCGGTCCGCACATCGAGCAGAAGTGAGCGATCTTGCCGGACTCCTGCGGCAGGGTTTCGTCGTGATAAGCGCGCGCGGTGGCCGGATCGAGCGCCAGATTGAACTGATCTTCCCAGCGGAATTCGAAACGCGCCTTGGACATGGCGTTATCGCGAATTTGCGCGCCCGGATGGCCTTTGGCCAGATCGGCGGCGTGGGCGGCGATCTTGTAGGTGATCAGGCCCTGTTTGACGTCCTCTTTATTCGGCAGGCCGAGGTGCTCTTTCGGCGTGACGTAACACAGCATGGCGCAGCCGAACCAGCCAATCATCGCCGCGCCGATGCCGGAGGTGAAATGGTCATAGCCCGGGGCGATATCGGTGGTCAGCGGGCCAAGGGTGTAGAACGGCGCTTCGTGGCAATGTTCCAGCTCTTCGGTCATGTTGCGGCGGATCATCTGCATCGGCACGTGGCCCGGGCCTTCAATCATCACCTGTACGTCGTATTCCCAGGCGATTTTGGTCAGCTCGCCCAGCGTATGCAGCTCGGCGAACTGGGCCTCGTCGTTGGCGTCCTGAATCGAACCGGGGCGCAGGCCATCGCCGAGCGACAGCGAAACGTCGTAGGCGGCGCAGATCTCGCAGATTTCACGGAAGTGCTGATAGAGGAAGTTTTCCTGATGGTGCGACAGACACCATTTGGCCATGATCGAGCCGCCGCGCGACACGATGCCGGTCAGGCGTTTGGCGGTCATCGGCACGTAGCGCAGCAGCACGCCGGCGTGGATGGTGAAGTAATCGACCCCTTGTTCAGCCTGTTCCAGCAGCGTATCGCGGAACATCTCCCAGGTGAGGTTTTCCGCCACGCCGTTGACCTTCTCCAGCGCCTGGTAGATAGGCACGGTGCCGATGGGCACCGGGCTGTTGCGCAGGATCCACTCGCGGGTTTCGTGAATATAGCGGCCGGTGGAGAGATCCATCACGGTGTCTGCGCCCCAGCGGGTGGCCCACACCAGCTTCTCCACCTCTTCTTCGATCGACGACGTGACCGCCGAGTTGCCGATATTGGCGTTCACCTTCACCAGGAAATTGCGGCCGATGATCATCGGCTCCGCCTCCGGGTGATTGATGTTGGCGGGGATGATGGCGCGGCCGGCGGCCACTTCCTGGCGCACGAACTCCGGCGTGATGTTGTCCGGCAGGTTGGCGCCCCAGCCCTGGCCAGGATGCTGGTGGCGCAGCACCTCGCCGCGAATGCGTTCGCGCCCCATGTTTTCACGGATGGCGATGAACTCCATCTCCGGGGTGACGATGCCGGCGCGGGCATAGTGCAGTTGGGTCACGCACTTGCCCGGCAACGCCTTGCGCGGCAGCGGCAGATGTTCGAAGCGCAGGTGATCCAGCCCCTCGTCCGCCAGACGCTGTTGGGTGAAGCCGGAACTGGCGCCGCTCAGGGTCGCGGTATCGCCGCGCGAGTCGATCCAGCCGGCGCGCAGCTTGGCCAGGCCGGCGTGCACATCGAGCTCGGCCTGCGGATCGCCGTATGGGCCTGCGGTGTCATATACCGGGATCGCCTCGTTCTGTTCATACTGCGGGCTATCTTTGCTGCCGCCGACCAGGGTCGGGCTGAGCTGAATTTCGCGCATCGGCACCTGGATATCGCGGCGCGAGCCCTGCAGGTAGATGCGGCGTGAGTTTGGGAAAGCCATGCCTTGCAGCGTGTCGATAAACTGCTGGGCGGCTTCGCGTTGCGCTTTACGGGCGCGCGGTGGATTAACGTTAGACATAGCAAGTTCCTACCAGTGTGTTGGGTTGGGAAAGTTGCTTGTCTGGAGCTCGGAGGGAGTAATGATGGTGGCCGATAAGGCTGGACGCCCGCAAAGGGAAGGCCGTGCCTGTGGCGATAGATTACTCTTGTTCCCTTCGCGGGTATTAGCCCGATCAGGTTCCGCGGATCCCGAATTAACGGTCTCAGCCTGGCTGATTCGATGAACAAATCAGGCGCTAGGCACTCCGACAAGATGCCCCCAGTATAGGAGGGATAAGAAAAAAAACTATAAAATTTTAACGCGCCGGATCCAGCGCCTGGTCCGGCAGCGGTTGCTGCGCGGCCTCCGCTTCCAACAGGATCAGCTTATCTTCCAGCGCAAAGCGCGCCGCCAGCGTTTCGCCGATATCCGACAAGGCCTGATGGAATTCCAGACAGACCTCCTGATCGATATCCACTTCGGTATAGCGATCGTGGAACGCCATGATCTGTTCGGTATTGGCCCATAGCTTGGGGTAGATGTTCACCGCCAGCGACATTTTCGGACTGGCTGCGCCTTCCACTTGTTTGATAATTCTGTCATAGATATGAAAATGCCCTGCTGAGAGGTAATCCACCAGGTTATGGCAAAAGTTCTCCAGCGCTTTTTCATTCAGCGGCGTATGCTTTTCTTTATTCGGTTTGAGGCCTACCAGCGTGCAGTAGGCGACCAGCAACTGCTTGCGGGCCTGAAGCCATTGATCAACTAATTCATTACTACCGCCAACGCGCTGAGTCAGCCTTTCCAAACGGTTGAGCATGTTTGACTCCGTGTAAGTAACAAAAGTAACCGGTAAGTTATTAAAATGTAACAAAGCCGATTTGTAGAGTGCCAGTGAAGCTGAGGTTGTGCAACAACGATATGGAACTTGCATTAACGGGCAATGAAAACGGCTGGTGGATCGTCAGCCATGAAAGCAAACTTTGGTTACCGAACGGTGAATTGCCGTCGGGGACGGCCGCCGCCCTCGGGCTGCAGGGCCACATGGCGCGCGTCATCGGTGAGTGGGAGGGCGCGCCGGTCTGGCTGGTGCGCCAGGCGATGCCGCGGGAGATGGGATCGGTGCGTCAGCTGTTGGATCAGGATCGCGGTCTGTTCCAGCTTGCCGGGCGCGGCGTGCAGCTGGCGGATTTCTACCGCTCCCATCGCTATTGCGGCTACTGCGGCCATGAGATGCATCTCAGCCGCACCGAAAGCGCCTGCCTCTGCGGCCACTGCAAAGAACGGTACTACCCGCAGATTGCGCCCTGCGTGATCGTCGCCATTCGGCGCGACGATCAGATCCTGCTGGCGCAGCACGTGCGCCATCGCGGCGGTATCCACACGGTGCTGGCCGGTTTCGTCGAAGTGGGCGAAACGCTGGAGCAGGCGGTGGCGCGCGAAGTGATGGAAGAGAGCAATATCGAAATCAAGAACCTGCGCTACGTCACTTCACAACCCTGGCCGTTCCCACACTCGCTGATGATGGCCTTTATGGCCGATTACCATCAGGGCGACCTTCGTCACGATCCCAAGGAGCTGCTCAACGCAGGCTGGTATCGCTACGACCAACTGCCGCTGTTGCCGCCGCCCGGCACCGTGGCGCGCCGGTTGATTGAGGACACCGTGGCGCTGTGCCGGGAAGAATAATGTACAATGGCCGGCAGATTATTAAGGGAGCCCCATAAATGACTGAGTTGAAGAACGATCGCTACCTGCGCGCGCTGTTGCGCCAGCCGGTGGATGTGACCCCCGTATGGATGATGCGCCAGGCCGGTCGTTATTTGCCGGAGTACAAGGCGACCCGCGCCCAGGCCGGTGATTTCATGTCGCTGTGCAAGAACGCGGAGCTGGCCTGTGAGGTTACGCTGCAGCCGCTGCGCCGCTATGCGCTGGACGCCGCCATTCTGTTCTCCGACATTCTCACCATTCCCGACGCCATGGGGCTTGGCCTGTACTTTGAAGCCGGCGAAGGCCCGCGTTTCAGCTCACCTATCACCTGCCGTGCCGACGTCGACAAACTGCCGGCGTTCGATCCGGAAGTGGAGCTGGGCTATGTGATGAACGCGGTGCGCACCATCCGCCGCGAGCTGAAGGGCGAAGTGCCTCTGATCGGCTTCTCCGGCAGCCCGTGGACGCTGGCTAGCTATATGGTTGAAGGCGGGAGCAGCAAGGCCTTCACCAAGCTGAAAAAAATGATGTATGCCGAACCGGCCACGCTGCACCTGTTGCTGGACAAGCTGGCGGACAGCGTGATCCTGTACCTCAACGCCCAAATCAAGGCCGGCGCGCAGTCGGTGATGGTGTTCGACACCTGGGGCGGGGTGCTGACCGGGCGCGATTACCGCGAGTTCTCGTTGCACTACATGCACAAGATCGTCGATGGCCTGCTGCGTGAAAATGACGGCCGCCGCGTGCCGGTGACGCTGTTTACCAAAGGCGGCGGGCAGTGGCTGGAGGCGATGGCCGCCACCGGCTGCGATGCGCTGGGGCTGGACTGGACCACCGATATCGCCGACGCGCGTCGTCGCGTGGGCGACACAGTGGCGCTGCAGGGCAATATGGATCCGTCGATGCTCTATGCTTCTCCGGCGCGCATCGCGGAAGAGGTGGAGACCATTCTGGCCGGTTTTGGCCACGGCAACGGTCATGTGTTCAACCTGGGCCACGGCATCCATCAGGATGTGCCGCCTGAGCACGCTGGCGCCTTCGTCGAGGCGGTGCACGCGCAGTCGGCGAAATACCACCGTTAAGGATTCGATGTGACCGATATGCAGGCCCTGCGCGCCGAACAGCTGCGGCGCGCTGCTGAAGTCATTCGCTACGACGATCTGCCGGCCGAACCGCCGGCCTTCATCGCCGGCGCTGACGTGGGCTTCGAGCAGGAGGGGGCGGTGACGCGTGCCGCCATCGCCATACTGCGCTATCCGTCGCTGGAGCTGGTGGAATATCAGGTGGCGCGCATCGCCACCGTCATGCCTTATATCCCGGGCTTCCTGTCGTTTCGCGAATATCCGGCGCTGTTGGCCGCCTGGGCACAACTACGGCAAAAGCCGGGGCTGATCTTCGTCGATGGGCATGGTATTTCACATCCGCGGCGCCTCGGCGTCGCCAGCCATTTCGGCCTGCTGGTCGATGTACCGACCATCGGCGTGGCCAAGAAGCGCCTGTGCGGCAAATTCGCGCCGCTGGAGGCCGCCGTCGGCGCGCTGGCACCGTTGGAAGATAAGGGGGAACAGCTGGGCTGGGTATGGCGCAGCAAGGCGCGCTGCAACCCGCTATTCATCTCTACCGGTCACCGCGTGGGCGCCGACAGCGCGCTGGTGTGGGTGCAGCGCTGTATGGCGGGCTACCGTTTGCCGGAGCCGACCCGCTGGGCCGACGCCATCGCTTCGCGCCGTCCGGCGTTTCAGCGTTGGTTGCAGCAGCATCCGGAGGTGTCGCCATGAGCGATTTCGGGTACACTGCGCCGCAGATAACGCGTAAGAGAGTAAAGCATGCTACGTAACCCGATTCATTTACGTCTGGAACGGCACGAGGCTTGGCAACATTTGACCTTTATGGCCAGTTTGTGCGAGCGTATGTACCCGAATTACCAGATGTTCTGCAAACAGACCGAGTTCGGCGATCCGGCGATTTATCGCCGCATTCTGGATTTGGTGTGGGAAACGCTGGTGGTGAAGGACGCCAAGGTCAACTTCGACAGCCAGCTCGAGAAGTTGGAAGAGGCGATTCCGTCGGCGGAAGATTACGATCTTTACGGCGTTTACCCGGCAATTGATGCCTGTATCGCATTAGGGGAACTGATCCATTCGCGGCTCGGCGGGGAGACGCTGGAGCACGCCATCGCCATCAGCGAAACATCGATTCGCACCGTGGCGATGTTGGAAATGACTCAAGCCGGCAGGGAAATGACCGACGAAGAGTTGGGAAGTTTGCCTGCGGTAGAGGAAGAATGGGACATTCAATGGGAAATTTTCCGCCTGTTGGACGCCTGTGAAGAGCGCGATATAGACCTGATCAAGGGGCTGCGATCCGACCTGCGAGAGGCCGGTGTCAGCAACATCGGGATAAATTTAGCGCAATAAGGCAACAAAACGTGATTTAACGCCTGATTTGTCATGCCTTAAGGCTTCACATCCGCACCCTGTCTGGTCTACATTTGGGGGGCGTAAAAAAAGTGGCTATCGGTGCGTGTATGCAGGAGAGTGCTGTCAATCGGCATATCCGTCGCACTCGATGCTTTGCAAACGATAAACACACTGTAAGGATAACTTATGAACAAGACTCAACTGATTGATGTAATCGCGGACAAGGCTGACCTTTCCAAAGCACAAGCTAAACTGGCTCTGGAATCCACCCTGGCTGCTATTACTGAGTCTCTGAAAGAAGGTGATGCAGTACAATTGGTTGGCTTCGGTACTTTCAAAGTAAACCATCGTAGCGAGCGCACTGGCCGCAACCCACAGACTGGCAAAGAAATCAAAATCGCAGCAGCCAACGTGCCTGCGTTCGTTTCTGGCAAAGCACTGAAAGACGCTGTTAAATAAGACCGCGCCTCGGTGAAAAGATTAAACAGAGGGGCGATGGCGCCCCTTTTGTTTACTCGTCGGGTGCTCATGGCCGCCGGCATCGCCCTCGGTCTGAGCGCCTGCAGTTTCCATTCCGATATTCCCAGCTTTACCGCCAGCGGCTTTGTGGCCGATCAAGGCGTGATACGCCTGTGGCGTAAAGACGATGAGCAACATCGCCCGCAGGTGCTGGTCAGCGTCTACAGTCCCTACCGCGGACCGGGTACCATCACCACGCTGTACACCTATCAGGGCGACGTGCTGCGCCAAATCAAACGCAACGACGCCGACGGCGATCGAGATTCCATTCAACTGCGCTTTGCCGACGACGGCACGGTGAGCTTTATGCAGCGCCAGCTGGCGACACGCCGCGAACCGCTGACCCGCGATGAAATCGCCCTGTATCAATATCAGGCGCGACGTATCCTCGAAGTCAGCAATGCGCTGCGCGCCGGCAAGGTCAAATTGCTGCAGGGGCGTTGGTTGCAGGGCGAAGTGCAAACCTGCGACGGGCAGCGCTTAAAACCCGGGTTGGATGCCTCCGCCATCGCCTGGATCGAAAAACGCGCCCGCAGCAGCAGCCGGCCGGTGAGCGTCGCCTGGTTGGAAGCGCCGGAAGGCAGCGAGCTGCTGCTGGTAGCGAACGACGACTTCTGCAGCTGGGAACCGAAAGAAGACCAGCTATAAAAAAGGCCCCGCGCTGCGGAGCCTCTTGTCATGACCTTATCAGGTCAAATCACTTGCCGCGCGCAATCGCGCGATAACCGATATCTTTGCGGCAGAAGCTGCCCGGCCACTGGATGCCTTCCGCCAGCTGATAAGCGCGTTGTTGCGCCTGCGCTACGGTGTCGCCCAGCGCCGTCACGCACAGAACGCGACCGCCGCTGGTGACGACGTCATTGCCCTGCAGGCGCGTGCCGGCATGGAAGACCTTACCGTCGGCGCTTTCCTGTTGCGGCAGCCCCTGGATCACCTCGCCGTTGCGATAGTCACCCGGATAACCGCCGGCCGCCAGCACCACGCCGAGCGCGGGGCGCTCGTCCCAGTCGGAGGTTTTCTCGTTCAGGCGGCCTTCGGCTCCCGCCAGGCACAGTTCCACCAGATCGGAACGCAGGCGCAGCATGATCGGCTGGGTTTCCGGATCGCCGAAACGACAGTTGAATTCGATCACCTTCGGCTGGCCGTCGGCGGCGATCATCAGGCCGGCGTAAAGGAAGCCGACGTAGGTGTTGCCTTCCGCCGCCATGCCGCGCACCGTCGGCCAGATCACCTGGTCCATGGCGCGCTGGTGGATTTCGTCGGTCACTACCGGTGCGGGAGAATAGGCGCCCATGCCACCGGTGTTCGGGCCGGTGTCGCCGTCGCCGACGCGCTTGTGGTCCTGGCTGGTGGCCATCGGCACCACGTTCTCGCCGTCGACCATCACAATGAAGCTGGCCTCTTCACCGTCAAGGAACTCTTCCACCACGATGCGATGACCGGCGTCGCCGAAGGCGTTGCCGGCCAACATGTCGCGCACCGCCTCTTCCGCTTCCTGCAGCGTCATCGCGACGATCACGCCTTTACCGGCCGCCAGGCCATCGGCCTTGATGACGATCGGCGCGCCTTTGCTGCGCACGTAGGCCAGCGCCGGCTCCACGTCGGTGAAGTTTTCATATTCGGCGGTCGGGATGCGGTGGCGCGCCAGGAAATCCTTAGTGAAAGCTTTGGAGCCTTCGAGCTGCGCGGCGGCCTGCGTCGGGCCGAAGATTTTCAGACCGGCGGCCTGGAAGGCGTCGACCACGCCAATCACCAGCGGGGCTTCCGGCCCGACGATGGTCAGACCGATGTCATGGCTCTGGGCGAAAGCGACCAGGGCGGGGATATCGGTGGCGGCGATCGCCACGTTCTCCAGATTGGCTTCCAGCGCGGTGCCGGCATTGCCCGGCGCAACGTAGACTTTATCCGCCAGCGGAGACTGGGCGGCTTTCCAGGCCAGCGCGTGCTCGCGCCCGCCGTTGCCGATAATCAAAATGTTCATCAGGGGCTCCACGAATGGCGTGCGCCGGAGCGCACGCGGCAAAAGGAATTAATGGCGGAAATGACGCATGTCGGTGAAGATCATCGCGATGCCGTGTTCGTTGGCGGCGGCGATCACTTCGTCGTCGCGGATCGAGCCGCCAGGCTGGATCACGCAGGTGATGCCGACTGCAGCTGCGGCATCGATGCCGTCACGGAACGGGAAGAAGGCGTCGGAGGCCATGGCGGATCCTTTCACTTCCAGCCCTTCGTCGCTCGCTTTGATGCCGGCGATCTTGGCGGAATAAACGCGGCTCATCTGGCCGGCGCCTATGCCGATGGTCATGTTGTCACGTGCATAAACGATGGCGTTGGATTTCACGAACTTGGCCACTTTCCAGCAGAACAGCGCGTCACGCAGTTCCTGTTCGGTCGGTTGGCGCTCGGATACCACGCGCAGATCGGCGGCGGTCACCATGCCGAGATCGCGATCCTGTACCAGCAGCCCGCCGTTGACGCGCTTGAAGTCCAGCCCCGCCACGCGTTGCTGCCACTGGCCGCAGGCCAGCACGCGCACGTTCTGTTTGGCGGCCAGCAGGGAGCGCGCTTCCTGAGTGACGTTTGGCGCGATGATCACTTCCACGAACTGGCGGCTGATGATCGCCTGCGCGGTGGCGGCGTCCAGCTCGCGGTTAAAGGCGATGATGCCGCCGAAGGCGGAGGTCGGGTCGGTTTGGTAAGCGCGCTCATAGGCGGCGAGGATGTCGTCGCCGATCGCCACGCCGCAAGGGTTGGCGTGCTTGACGATCACGCAGGCCGGTTCGGCGAACTCTTTCACGCATTCCAGCGCGGCGTCGGTATCGGCGATGTTGTTATAGGAGAGTGCTTTGCCCTGCAGCTGCTCGGCGGTCGCGACGGACGCTTCCTTTACCTCTTCTTCTATATAGAAGGCGGCCTGCTGGTGGCTGTTCTCACCGTAACGCATATCCTGCTTCTTGATGTAGTTGAGGTTCAGAGTACGAGGGAAGCGGCCGGACGGCTGTTCGGTCTCGCCGTGGTACGCCGGCACCAGCGCGCCGAAGTAGTTGGCGATCATGCTGTCGTAGGCGGCGGTGTGTTCGAAGGCCTTGATGGCGAGATCGAAGCGGGTGGCATAGCGCAGCGAGCCGTCGTTGTTGTCCATCTCGGTAATGATGGCGGCGTAGTCGCTGCTCTTCACCACGATGGCGACGTCTTTATGGTTCTTGGCGGCAGAGCGCACCATGGTCGGGCCGCCGATATCGATATTTTCGACCGCGTCTTCCAGCGAGCAATCTGGGCGCGCCACGGTTTGGGCGAACGGGTACAGATTGACGACCACCATGTCGATAGGCTGGATGTCATGCTGATTCATGACCGCGTCGTCCTGGCCGCGGCGGCCGAGGATACCGCCGTGAACTTTCGGGTGCAGGGTCTTTACTCGTCCGTCCATCATCTCCGGGAAGCCGGTATAGTCGGAAACTTCGGTAACGGGCAGACCGGCGTCTGCCAGCAGGCGGGCGGTGCCGCCGGTTGAGAGCAGTTCAACGCCGCGCTGGGAAAGCGCTTCGGCGAATTCAACGATACCGGCTTTGTCAGACACGCTGAGCAGAGCCCGGCGGATTGGACGAGGTTGTTGCATGGTTTTATCCCTTGGCTTTGAGTCGCAATTAAAGAGCGTTACGTGAATGTCCACCTCGTTCTCTCTATAAAGCGCGGTTTTCTGCCTTATAAAGGGAGGGACAGGCACAAATTCAGGTAACGCCCCCGTAAAAAGGGGGATCGTTTCGTCGCGGGGAATTGTAGCGAAAACGTTTGCGTGGCGCTCGTAAATTTTCCGTACAAATCGCATCTGTGGATAACACTGTGCGCAAGTGGGTATAAAGCGGGGTTTTGCTGTGGAATGCAGCTAACGATCGTTTTTGCTGAAAATACCTGTTGCGGCCTGCGAGGAACTCCCTATAATGCGCCTCCATCGACACGGAACATGTGAACAACTTCACAGAGTATCCGGGGGTCGCAGAGAAAAAATCCTGAAAATTAGGGTTGACTCTGAAAGAGGAAAGCGTAATATACGCCACCTCGAGTTAGCAAGCGAAAGCGCCTAACTCACTGCTCTTTAACAATTTATCAGACAATCTGTGTGGGCACTCCACAAGACGATATCCAGCATCTTCGGATGCAAAAAATATCAAGTCTTGAAGAGTGACTAACTGAAGTAAAATTCATGCAGTAAATCTTTGAGCATCGCTTCTCGAGTGGAAGCACATCAAGCTTTTAATTGAAGAGTTTGATCATGGCTCAGATTGAACGCTGGCGGCAGGCTTAACACATGCAAGTCGAGCGGTAGCACAGGGGAGCTTGCTCCCCGGGTGACGAGCGGCGGACGGGTGAGTAATGTCTGGGAAACTGCCTGATGGAGGGGGATAACTACTGGAAACGGTAGCTAATACCGCATAACGTCGCAAGACCAAAGAGGGGGACCTTCGGGCCTCTTGCCATCAGATGTGCCCAGATGGGATTAGCTAGTAGGTGGGGTAATGGCTCACCTAGGCGACGATCCCTAGCTGGTCTGAGAGGATGACCAGCCACACTGGAACTGAGACACGGTCCAGACTCCTACGGGAGGCAGCAGTGGGGAATATTGCACAATGGGCGCAAGCCTGATGCAGCCATGCCGCGTGTGTGAAGAAGGCCTTCGGGTTGTAAAGCACTTTCAGCGAGGAGGAAGGTGGTGAACTTAATACGTTCATCAATTGACGTTACTCGCAGAAGAAGCACCGGCTAACTCCGTGCCAGCAGCCGCGGTAATACGGAGGGTGCAAGCGTTAATCGGAATTACTGGGCGTAAAGCGCACGCAGGCGGTTTGTTAAGTCAGATGTGAAATCCCCGGGCTCAACCTGGGAACTGCATTTGAAACTGGCAAGCTAGAGTCTCGTAGAGGGGGTAGAATTCCAGGTGTAGCGGTGAAATGCGTAGAGATCTGGAGGAATACCGGTGGCGAAGGCGGCCCCCTGGACGAAGACTGACGCTCAGGTGCGAAAGCGTGGGGAGCAAACAGGATTAGATACCCTGGTAGTCCACGCTGTAAACGATGTCGATTTGGAGGTTGTGCCCTTGAGGCGTGGCTTCCGGAGCTAACGCGTTAAATCGACCGCCTGGGGAGTACGGCCGCAAGGTTAAAACTCAAATGAATTGACGGGGGCCCGCACAAGCGGTGGAGCATGTGGTTTAATTCGAT
Organism: Serratia sp. SCBI; assembly: GCF_000747565.1. Taxonomy (NCBI): domain Bacteria; kingdom Pseudomonadati; phylum Pseudomonadota; class Gammaproteobacteria; order Enterobacterales; family Yersiniaceae; genus Serratia; species Serratia sp. SCBI. The sequence continues at coordinate 313,428 of NZ_CP003424.1, forward strand.
GCAACGCGAAGAACCTTACCTACTCTTGACATCCAGAGAACTTAGCAGAGATGCTTTGGTGCCTTCGGGAACTCTGAGACAGGTGCTGCATGGCTGTCGTCAGCTCGTGTTGTGAAATGTTGGGTTAAGTCCCGCAACGAGCGCAACCCTTATCCTTTGTTGCCAGCGGTTCGGCCGGGAACTCAAAGGAGACTGCCAGTGATAAACTGGAGGAAGGTGGGGATGACGTCAAGTCATCATGGCCCTTACGAGTAGGGCTACACACGTGCTACAATGGCGTATACAAAGAGAAGCGACCTCGCGAGAGCAAGCGGACCTCATAAAGTACGTCGTAGTCCGGATTGGAGTCTGCAACTCGACTCCATGAAGTCGGAATCGCTAGTAATCGTAGATCAGAATGCTACGGTGAATACGTTCCCGGGCCTTGTACACACCGCCCGTCACACCATGGGAGTGGGTTGCAAAAGAAGTAGGTAGCTTAACCTTCGGGAGGGCGCTTACCACTTTGTGATTCATGACTGGGGTGAAGTCGTAACAAGGTAACCGTAGGGGAACCTGCGGTTGGATCACCTCCTTACCTAAAGATATTAGTTCGAGTGGCGTGCTCACACAGATTGTCTGATAGAAAGTAACGAGCAGAAATACCTTTATAGGCTTGTAGCTCAGGTGGTTAGAGCGCACCCCTGATAAGGGTGAGGTCGGTGGTTCAAGTCCACTCAGGCCTACCACTTCTTGTAAGTGGAAAAGGTACTGCACGTGACTGTATGGGGCTATAGCTCAGCTGGGAGAGCGCCTGCCTTGCACGCAGGAGGTCAGCGGTTCGATCCCGCTTAGCTCCACCATATAGTCCGGTATTTCAATACTTCAGAGTATATTGGCGACAGTATGCTGCGAAGTATTTTGCTCTTTAACAATCTGGAACAAGCTGAAAATTGAAACATGACGGCTGAAATTTATCCCTCCGTAGATGTACTGGGATGAAGAGTAACCTGTCATAGAGTCTCTCAAATGTTTGCAGCGCGAACGATGGAAACATCTTCGGGTTGTGAGGTTAAGTGACTAAGCGTACACGGTGGATGCCTAGGCAGTCAGAGGCGATGAAGGGCGTGCTAATCTGCGAAAAGCGTCGGTAAGGTGATATGAACCGTTATAACCGGCGATACCCGAATGGGGAAACCCAGTGTGTTTCGACACACTATCATGTCATGAATACATAGTGGCATGAGGCGAACCGGGGGAACTGAAACATCTAAGTACCCCGAGGAAAAGAAATCAACCGAGATTCCCCCAGTAGCGGCGAGCGAACGGGGAGGAGCCCAGAACCTGAATCGGCTTGTGTGTTAGTGGAAGCGTCTGGAAAGTCGCGCAGCAAAGGGTGATAGCCCCGTACACTAAAATGCACAGGTCGTGAGTTCGATGAGTAGGGCGGGACACGTGACATCCTGTCTGAATATGGGGGGACCATCCTCCAAGGCTAAATACTCCTGACTGACCGATAGTGAACCAGTACCGTGAGGGAAAGGCGAAAAGAACCCCGGCGAGGGGAGTGAAATAGAACCTGAAACCGTGTACGTACAAGCAGTGGGAGCACCTTCGTGGTGTGACTGCGTACCTTTTGTATAATGGGTCAGCGACTTATATTTTGTAGCAAGGTTAACCGTATAGGGGAGCCGTAGGGAAACCGAGTCTTAACTGGGCGATTAGTTGCAAGGTATAGACCCGAAACCCGGTGATCTAGCCATGGGCAGGTTGAAGGTTGGGTAACACTAACTGGAGGACCGAACCGACTAATGTTGAAAAATTAGCGGATGACTTGTGGCTGGGGGTGAAAGGCCAATCAAACCGGGAGATAGCTGGTTCTCCCCGAAAGCTATTTAGGTAGCGCCTCGTGAACTCATCTTCGGGGGTAGAGCACTGTTTCGGCTAGGGGGCCATCCCGGCTTACCAAACCGATGCAAACTCCGAATACCGAAGAATGTTATCACGGGAGACACACGGCGGGTGCTAACGTCCGTCGTGAAGAGGGAAACAACCCAGACCGCCAGCTAAGGTCCCAAAGTCATGGTTAAGTGGGAAACGATGTGGGAAGGCATAGACAGCCAGGATGTTGGCTTAGAAGCAGCCATCATTTAAAGAAAGCGTAATAGCTCACTGGTCGAGTCGGCCTGCGCGGAAGATGTAACGGGGCTAAACCATGCACCGAAGCTGCGGCAGCGACGCTTAGCGTTGTTGGGTAGGGGAGCGTTCTGTAAGCCGTTGAAGGTGGCCTGTGAGGGTTGCTGGAGGTATCAGAAGTGCGAATGCTGACATAAGTAACGATAAAGCGGGTGAAAAGCCCGCTCGCCGGAAGACCAAGGGTTCCTGTCCAACGTTAATCGGGGCAGGGTGAGTCGACCCCTAAGGCGAGGCTGAAAAGCGTAGTCGATGGGAAACAGGTTAATATTCCTGTACTTGGTGTTACTGCGAAGGGGGGACGGAGAAGGCTAGGCTGGCCGGGCGACGGTTGTCCCGGTTTAAGCGTGTAGGGGGTGTGACCTGGTAAATCCGGTTGCATATCAACCCTGAGGCGTGATGACGATGCACTACGGTGCAGAAGTAGTTGATGCCCTGCTTCCAGGAAAATCCTCTAAGCTCCAGGTAACATTAAATCGTACCCCAAACCGACACAGGTGGTCAGGTAGAGAATACCAAGGCGCTTGAGAGAACTCGGGTGAAGGAACTAGGCAAAATGGTGCCGTAACTTCGGGAGAAGGCACGCTGGCATGTAGGTGAAGTCCCTTGCGGATGGAGCTGAAGCCAGTCGAAGATACCAGCTGGCTGCAACTGTTTAATAAAAACACAGCACTGTGCAAACACGAAAGTGGACGTATACGGTGTGACGCCTGCCCGGTGCTGGAAGGTTAATTGATGGGGTCAGCCGCAAGGCGAAGCTCTTGATCGAAGCCCCAGTAAACGGCGGCCGTAACTATAACGGTCCTAAGGTAGCGAAATTCCTTGTCGGGTAAGTTCCGACCTGCACGAATGGCGTAATGATGGCCAGGCTGTCTCCACCCGAGACTCAGTGAAATTGAACTCGCTGTGAAGATGCAGTGTACCCGCGGCAAGACGGAAAGACCCCGTGAACCTTTACTATAGCTTGACACTGAACATTGAGCCTTGATGTGTAGGATAGGTGGGAGGCTTTGAAGCGTGGACGCCAGTCTGCGTGGAGCCATCCTTGAAATACCACCCTTTAATGTTTGATGTTCTAACTCGGCCCCGTAATCCGGGGTGAGGACAGTGTCTGGTGGGTAGTTTGACTGGGGCGGTCTCCTCCCAAAGAGTAACGGAGGAGCACGAAGGTTAGCTAATCACGGTCGGACATCGTGAGGTTAGTGCAAAGGCATAAGCTAGCTTGACTGCGAGAGTGACGGCTCGAGCAGGTACGAAAGTAGGTCTTAGTGATCCGGTGGTTCTGAATGGAAGGGCCATCGCTCAACGGATAAAAGGTACTCCGGGGATAACAGGCTGATACCGCCCAAGAGTTCATATCGACGGCGGTGTTTGGCACCTCGATGTCGGCTCATCACATCCTGGGGCTGAAGTAGGTCCCAAGGGTATGGCTGTTCGCCATTTAAAGTGGTACGCGAGCTGGGTTTAGAACGTCGTGAGACAGTTCGGTCCCTATCTGCCGTGGGCGTTGGAAGATTGAGAGGGGTTGCTCCTAGTACGAGAGGACCGGAGTGAACGCACCACTGGTGTTCGGGTTGTCATGCCAATGGCATTGCCCGGTAGCTAAGTGCGGAAAAGATAAGCGCTGAAAGCATCTAAGCGCGAAACTTGCCTCAAGATGAGTCTTCCCTGGGCCTTTAAGGCCCCTGAAGGAACGTTTAAGACTAAGACGTTGATAGGCTGGGTGTGTAAGTGCAGCGATGCATTGAGCTAACCAGTACTAATGATCCGTGAGGCTTAACCTTACAACACCGAAGGTGTTTTTAGAGAGATTTTCAGCGACGTTCCAAGATTGGTTCTGATGGCTTCATGGAAGTGAGGCGGTTGGAATGAAACAGAATTTGCCCTGGCGGCAATAGCGCGGTGGTCCCACCTGACCCCATGCCGAACTCAGAAGTGAAACGCCGTAGCGCCGATGGTAGTGTGGGGTCTCCCCATGCGAGAGTAGGACACTGCCAGGCATCAAATAAAGCCGATTGCTGTGCGTGAAACGTAAAAAAGCGCAGCTACGCTGCGCTGCTTTCTCCTCCTTCTTCTCCGTCAGCGAGCCAGAGAAAAGGCCCCGAAGGGCCTTTGATTAGGGTGTGTTTGCTTTTTTCACTTATTATTCGGTCAATGCGAGCTGCCCTGAGAAATGCCCAGCCCGGTTTGCGAACGAACAAACTGCGCCCGGAAGCGTTCCCGCTCTTGCTGCCCGGCCAGTGAGCTGTCGGTGATCGAGAACAGCCAGGTGCCGACAAAGGCCACGATCATCGAGAACAGCGCCGGGTATTCGTACGGGTAAATCGGTTTCTCATGGCCGAGGATCTGCACCCAGATCGTCGGGCCGAGGATCATCAGAATCACTGCCGTCAGCAGGCCTAACCAGCCGCCAATCATCGCGCCGCGGGTCGTCAAACGCGACCAGTACATCGACAGGATGATGATAGGGAAGTTACAGCTGGCGGCGATGGAGAACGCCAGCCCGACCATAAAGGCGATATTCTGCTTCTCGAACAAAATCCCCAGGGCAATGGCGACCAGGCCTAATACCACGACGGTGATCTTGGAGACCTTCAGCTCATCGCGCTCGGTCGCCTTGCCGTTTTTAATCACGCTGGCGTACAGATCGTGGGACACGGCCGAGGCGCCGGCCAGCGTCAGGCCTGCAACCACCGCCAGAATGGTGGCGAACGCCACCGCCGAGATAAAGCCGAGGAAGAAGTTGCCGCCAACGGCATTGGCCAGGTGCACTGCCGCCATGTTGGTGCCACCCAGCAACGCGCCGGTGGCATCTTTGAACGCCGGATTGGCGCTGACCAGCAAGATGGCGCCGAAGCCGATGATAAAGGTCAGAATATAGAAGTAACCGATAAAGCCGGTGGCGTAGAACACGCTCTTGCGCGCTTCCTTGGCGTCACTCACGGTGAAGAAACGCATCAAGATGTGCGGCAGACCGGCGGTGCCGAACATCAGCGCCAGGCCAAGCGACAGCGCGGAAATCGGATCGGACACCAGCCCGCCGGGGCTCATGATGGCGATGCCTTTCGGATGCACCTTCACCGCTTCGGCGAACAGGGTATTGAAGTCGAAGTTAACCGACTTCATCACCATCAGCGCCATAAAGCTGGCGCCGGCCAGCAGCAGCACCGCTTTGATGATCTGCACCCAGGTGGTGGCCAGCATGCCGCCGAACAGCACGTACAGCACCATCAGGATACCGACCAGGATCACCGCCACATGGTAGTTGAGCCCGAACAGCAGCTGGATCAGCTTGCCGGCGCCGACCATCTGCGCGATCAGATACAACGCCACCACCACCAACGAGCCGCAGGCCGAGAGGGTGCGGATCGGTTTCTGCTGCAGACGGTAAGAGGCGACATCGGCGAAGGTATAGCGGCCGAGATTACGCAGGCGTTCCGCGATCAGGAACAGAATGATCGGCCAGCCGATGAGGAAGCCGATGGAGTAGATCAGGCCGTCATAGCCCGAGGTATAGACCAGTGCGGAGATGCCGAGGAACGAGGCGGCGGACATGAAGTCGCCGGCGATCGCCAGCCCGTTTTGCAGACCGGTGATGCGCCCGCCCGCAGTGTAGTAGTCCTGACGGGAACGGGTGCGTTTGGAGGCCCAATAGGTGATGTAGAGCGTGGCGCCGACAAACAGGATAAACATCACGATCGCCTGGATGTTCAGCGGCTGACGATGCACCTCGCCGCCAATGGCGTCGGCGCAGGCCAGGCCCGGCAGCAACAGCAGCGCGGCGGCGGACAATAAGCGCTTCATTGTTTCACCTCGCGCAGAATCTCTGCGGTGAGGCGATCGAATTCGCCGTTGGCGCGGAACACATAGATCCCGGTCAAGACGAAAGAGATCACGATCAGCCCGACGCCGACCGGGATCCCGCGGGTAATGGTCGATCCGGCGGCGATCGGCGTGCCGAGCCATTGGGGATCGAAGGCGATCAACAAAATGAAGCCGACGTACAGCGCCAGCGTAATCAGCGAAAGCAGCCAGGCGAACCGGCCGCGTTTTCTCACCAGCTCTTTAAAGCGCGGGTTTTCTTCAATCCCTTGATAAATGGTGTCATTCATCAGAGTGTCTCCAGTAGGTATTGATAGAGTACGCCGCGCCAGGGCCGCTCAACGGCGCGTTATCCGAATGAGCGGCCTGAAGCGGCGTAAATTATGACGGCACTTTCATTGATTGTTTTTCTTCCAACAGCTTGTCGACTACAGCCGGATCCGCCAGCGTGGAGGTATCCCCCAGGTTGCTGGTGTCGCCGGCGGCAATTTTGCGCAGGATACGCCGCATGATCTTGCCGGAGCGCGTTTTGGGCAGCGAGTCTGTCCAGTGCAGCACGTCCGGCGTGGCGATTGGCCCTATCTCTTTGCGCACCCAGTTGCGCACTTCGGCATAGAGCTCCGGCGTCGGTTCTTCGCCGTGGTTCAGCGTGATATAGGCGTAGATCGCCTGGCCTTTGATGTTATGAGGAATGCCGACCACCGCCGCTTCGGCGATTTTCGGGTGAGATACCAGCGCGGACTCGATCTCGGCGGTGCCCAAACGGTGGCCGGAGACGTTCAGCACGTCATCGACGCGGCCGGTGATCCAGTAGTAACCGTCCTCGTCGCGGCGGGCGCCGTCGCCGCTGAAATACATGCCTTTGAAGGTCGAGAAGTAGGTTTGCTCGAAGCGGTCATGATCGCCGAACAGGGTGCGCGCCTGGCCCGGCCAGGAATCGACGATCACCAGGTTGCCTTCGCAGGCGCCTTCCTGCGGCGTGCCGACATTATCGACCAGCGCCGGCTGTACGCCGAAGAAAGGCCGCGTGGCGGAACCGGCCTTCAGCTCGGTGGCGCCCGGCAGCGGGGTAATCATGAAGCCGCCGGTTTCAGTTTGCCACCAGGTGTCGACGATCGGGCATTTGGCGTTGCCTATCTTGTTGTAGTACCACTCCCAGGCTTCCGGGTTGATCGGTTCGCCGACCGAGCCCATGATGCGCAGCGAATCGCGCCGGGTGCCTTCGATCGCCTTGTCGCCTTCGGCCATCAGGGCACGAATGGCGGTCGGCGCGGTATACAGAATGTTGACCTGGTGTTTGTCTATCACCTGCGACAGACGATTGACGCCCGGATAGTTAGGTACGCCTTCGAACATCAGCGTGGTGGCGCCGCAGGCCAGCGGGCCGTACAGCAGATAGCTGTGACCGGTGACCCAGCCGACGTCGGCGGTGCACCAGTAAATGTCGCCGTCGTGATAGTCGAACACATACTTAAAGGTCATCGCGGCGTACACCAGGTAGCCGCCAGTGGTGTGCAGCACGCCTTTTGGCTTGCCGGTCGAGCCGGAGGTGTACAGGATAAACAGCGGATCTTCGGCGTTCACTTCTTCCGGCGGGCAATCGGCGGAAACGCCCTGGGTCAGCTCATGCCACCACAGATCGCGCCCTTCCTGCCAGTAACCCGGTTTGCCGGTGCGCTGGAACACCACGACGTTGGCCACGCTGACCACGCCGGGGTTTTTCAGCGCATCGTCGACGTTCTTTTTCAGCGGCACGGCGCGGCCGGCGCGCAGGCCTTCATCGGCGGTGATCACCAGTTTGGCGTTGGAGTCGATAATGCGCCCGGCGACCGCTTCCGGCGAGAAGCCGCCGAAGATCACCGAATGTACGGCGCCGATGCGGGCGCAGGCCAGCATCGCGACCGCCGCTTCCGGCACCATCGGCATATAGATAGCCACCACGTCGCCTTTTTTCACGCCGAGCTTTTTCAGCACGTTGGCGAATTGGCAGACATCATGGTGCAGCTGTTTGTAGGTCACTTTCTTGGATTGGGTCGGGTCATCGCCTTCCCAGATAATGGCGGTCTGGTCGCCGCGCTCGGCCAAATGACGGTCCAGGCAGTTGGCCGCCAGGTTCAACGTGCCGTCTTCAAACCAACGGATGCTGACGTGGCCCGGATCGAACGAGGTGTTTTTGACTTTGGTATAGGGTTTGATCCAGTCCAGGATTTTGCCATGCTCACCCCAGAAAGCTTCTGGGTCTTGAACCGACTGTTGATAATACTGTTGGTATTGTGCCGGATTAATCAGGGCGCGTTCTGCAATTGCAGAAGGAATAGCGTGTTTATGCAGTTGGCTCATAGCTTTTCTCCTTGAAGTTGTTAATGATATGTCAACTGAAGGTTAAGTATAGTTTGCTACGATTCTTTGTTTCTTTTTTGCGCGGCAGATCACGCAACAAAGATATTGATTTGTAATAGTTCTGTCGCATTTGCAGTACGTATCTATCTATTTGGCGTTTAAATCATCATAAACCCGCTTTTTTAGCCAAAAACACTTATCTAAAGAACAAAAAAGAATAAACAAAGGCGAGGGTATTTGCCTTGCGCTTAATAAGGGTGGGAGAGACCGACATTATTTCGCGCTATAAATCTTTTTTGATTATTTTTTGCTATTAATATTCGAAGTTGGTATTAACGCGATATAACGATGGACGGCACATCGTGAAATAACGTTCTATTAACGTTTAATTCCTGATGAAAACTCGGGAAATACCGTGTGGCATTCATCCTGCTGAATTGTTCGATTTTTAATCGGAATATAAAACGGCGCTGCATTTATGGGTGAAAATGTCACTCGGCCAATTCCCATTTATTTGACTTTTGAGTAACAAAATATAAACATTTGATGCGGACTAAATATGCAGAATGGACGAAAAATAACGCATTTTAATCGCGTTCAAAAAAACGTCGCCGGCGCGGTTATGTGCTTCATTATATGAAAAATTATGTTTTTAATAACAAGCAATTATGCCATTTGAAATAGTTGCGCGAATTTTTTATGATTCGATTCAGCGCTCAACCCTGACAAATCAAGGCTTGCAGAGCATGCCGCCCGGATGATACAGATTTATACTGCGTCGCACCCAGGGCAGGTGAACGCTTCCACTGAATTAACATAAGCCTGTAATAAATGATTAAGTATTCTTTTCGCCGTGTTGCGACTTTGTACGGCGCAAAGAGTCTTTGAGGACTTTTTGGGTATGAAAAGTGTAAAAATTAGCCTGGCTTGGCAAATCCTGATCGCGTTGGTGCTGGGTATTATTGTTGGCGCGGTATTGCACAACCAGACCGAATCTCGTGAGTGGCTGGTGAGCAATATTCTCAGCCCGGCGGGTGATATCTTTATTCGTCTGATTAAGATGATTGTGGTGCCGATCGTTATTTCCACGCTGATCGTCGGTATTGCCGGCGTGGGGGATGCGAAAAAGCTGGGCCGCATCGGATTGAAAACCATTATTTACTTCGAAGTGATCACCACGATCGCCATCGTGGTGGGGCTCACCTTGGCCAACGTCTTCCAACCGGGCCACGGCATCGATATGTCGACGCTGACCACGGTGGACATTTCGCAGTATGAGAAAACCACCGAACAGGTGCAAAGCGGTTCGCACAGCCTGGTGGCGACCATTCTGTCGCTGATCCCGTCGAACGTCTTCTCGTCGATGGCCAAGGGCGACATGCTGCCGATTATCTTCTTCTCGGTGCTGTTCGGTCTGGGGCTGTCGTCGTTGCCGAAAGAGACCAAAGAGCCGCTGCTGAAGGTCTTCAAGGCAGTGTCCGAGAGCATGTTCAAAGTCACCCACATGATCATGCGCTATGCGCCGATCGGGGTGTTTGGTCTGATTTCGGTCACGGTGGCGAACTTCGGTTTCGCTTCGCTGCTGCCGTTGGCCAAGCTGGTGGTGCTGGTGTACTTCGCCATCGCGTTCTTCGCCCTGGTGGTGCTGGGGGCGGTCGCTCGGCTGTGCAACCTGCGCATCTGGACGCTGATCCGCATCCTGAAAGACGAACTGATCCTGGCTTATTCCACCGCCAGTTCGGAAACGGTGCTGCCGCGCATCATCGAAAAGATGGAGGCTTACGGCGCGCCCAAGTCGATCACCAGTTTCGTGGTGCCGACCGGTTACTCCTTTAATTTGGATGGTTCGACGCTGTACCAGAGCATCGCCGCCATCTTTATCGCCCAGCTGTACGGCATCGAGCTGTCGTTGGGGCAGGAGATCGTGCTGGTGCTGACGCTGATGGTGACCTCGAAAGGGATCGCCGGCGTGCCGGGCGTCTCGTTCGTGGTGCTGCTGGCGACGTTGGGCAGCGTCGGCATTCCGCTGGAAGGTCTGGCGTTTATCGCCGGCGTGGACCGTATCCTGGATATGGCGCGCACCGCGCTGAACGTCGTGGGCAACGCGCTGGCGGTACTGGTTATCGCCAAGTGGGAGCACCAGTTCGATCGCAAGAAGGCGCTGGCCTACGAAACGGAGTTCCTGGCGCAGAAGGTGAAGCCGGCCAATCAAGGCTAATCACCGGCTAGCGGGATATGAAAAACGCCCCGGGCATCCGTGCCCGGGGCGATTTGTTTTTATGCCCTTTCAGCCTGCCACTTTCTTTTCTCTGCCCCACTGCGTCGCTTGCATCCCCGCTTAACAGAATCTAAAGTGTTACCAAATTATTGGAAATGATAATAGATGTTATTATCATTTTCATTTGATGATGTATGGAGACACACAAAAGCCGTTGAATGGCGGGGTATCGCCCGTTCGGCGCTTTTATTCAGGCTTATCAAAGGTAGGTAACATGTCGGACACCGCTTTGGCCTCTGAATGGTTGCCGCTGGCGCCAGCGCAGCTTGATTTCTGGGAAGAATACACCTTGCACCCTGGGCAGACCTTATCCACCGTCGCCCATTGCACCGAACTGTGCGGCGCAATAGAGGAAGCGGCGCTCTGCCGGGCGATCGCCGCCACCCTCGCCGAGACGCAGGCGTTTGCCCTGCGCTTTGGCGAACGGCGTGGCGACCATCCTCCGCCGCTACGGCACGAGCCACAGCGCATACCGTCATTGCAACGTATCGATCTGCAAACGCATCGCGATCCCTGGCAGGCGGCGCAAAGCCTGATGCACGAGGATATCGCGCAGCACCGGGCGTTGCACCGCGAACCGTTAGCCGCCGCCTGGCTGCTGAAGCTGGGACCGGAGCGTTACCTCTGGTACGTGCGTGCGCACCATATTCTGGTCGACGGTTTCGGTATGGCGCTAATCGAACACCGCTGCGCCGCGCTATATGCGCACTACCTCGGCCAGGGGAGCGCGGGCATCCCTTTGGGTGCTTTCGCCCCCTTTCAACAGGCCGAGTTGGCCTACGTCGATTCTGAACGCTGCGAGCGCGATCGGCGCTTTTGGCAGGCCTATCTGCCGCCGTCGCAGGCGCTGCCGACGGTGCGTAAGGGCGGCGGGGAGTATGGCGTGCGACGCCTGAGCGTCAACCGTCGGTTGCCGACAGAAGTCGCGCAACGTCTGGCGCAGCAGTCGGAACGCAGTGGCATCAATTGGCCCGACTTGCTGGTGGCGCTGTCGGCGGCCTGGCTGTTTCAGGTCATGCCGCGCCACGTCCGGCAGGGCGATGCGTTGCCGATGTGGATGCCGGCGATGAATCGCCGCGGGCAAGCCGCCACCAACGTCCCTTCGTTGGCGGTTAATACCCTGCCGCTGCTGGTATCGCCGTCGCCAATGGAGACGCTGGGGAGCTTTCTGACCACCCTGACGCAGCAGCTGCGCGAGCTGCGCAGCCACGCTGGCTATCGTCTGCGCCAACTGGCCGCCGATCGCGGCGTGGATCCGAACTCGCGCTTCTTTATTTCTCCCTTCATCAACGTGCAACCCTTCGATGCGCCCCGTTTTGTCGGCTGTCGCGGCGCCCGGCGCGTATTGGCCGGCGGCTCGGGCGACGGTTTCAACCTGACGTATCGCGGCCGCACCGACGCCCGCGATCTGCAGGTGGATATCGATATTTATCTGGAACAGTTCCCGACGGAGGATGCGCTGGACTATGGCGAGGCGCTGCAAGAATTTCTGCTGCGCGCGCTGCAGCGGGAAGCCTGGGAGCAACCGCTCGCGGCCCTGACGGCATTGCCCGCCTGATAACCTGCGGGCGGGGGATATCCCCGCCCGAGTGGTGTGGCTTCAGCTGGTCAGTAACGCCGCCACTTCGCGCGCATTCTTGCACGGCAAGAGCGCACTGCTCACCAGCCGGGTGCCGAAAGCGTCATTGAGGCGCTCCGCCACCTGTTTGATATGCGGCAGCTTCAGCCCCATGGCGATAAACGCCGTCTCTTCTCCCCATTCCGGGCGCGGCGTCACGCCGATCGCCTGCCAATAGATGGTCAGGATCTCTGCGCTGCGCGCCAAAGGCGCGTTCGGCGGCGGGGCTGCGCAGGCGTTCAGCGCCGGCGCGGTTTGCCGCTGGCTCAGGTCGGCGCGGATACGATGGCGGTCGGTTTTGCCGTTGGCAGACAGCGGCAGCGCCTCGGCGTGGATAAAGCGCGTGGGAATATGGGTACAGGGCAGATAGCCGGTGGCGAAGGCGCGGATCTCGGACAGCGGCAGCGGCTTGCCGTCGCGGGTCAGATACAGGGCGCCGAGCGCCGCCTCGTTGTTCTCTCCGCTGGGATAATCCACCACCACCATATCCCGGATCGCCGGATGGCGGCGCAGCACGTCTTCGATTTCCGGCAGCGAGACGCGCACGCCGCGGATCTTCACATAACCGTTCACCCGGGTGGCGAACATGATGTTGCCGTCCGGACGGTAATAGCCCTGATCGCCGGTGCGGAAAGCGCGCTGCGGCTGCCCGTCCGGCCCTGCGAGGGTGACGAAGTCGTGCTGCTTCAGCTCCCCCTGCTCCAGGTAGCCCAACGCCAGGTTGACCCCGGCGGTATGGATGCGGCCGACCACGCCGGCCGGGCAGTGGCTGCCGTCGTCATGGCAGATGAAATAGCGGTTGGCCGGCAGCGGGCGGCCGTAAGGCACGGTGCCGCTCTCCTGCGGGGCGATCGGGTGCCAGATGCTCCAGATGGTGGTTTCGGTCGGCCCGCCGAGTGAGAACAGCGCGAGATCCGGGCGCAAGGTGCGCAGGGTTTGCACCGTCGCCGGCTTGATGTAGTCGCCGCCCTGCGCCACCAAGCGCAGCGAGCGCAGGCTGTCGGCCGTTTTACAGGTGAGCAGCATCTCCAGAATGGCGGGCACCGAGCACCACAGGCTGACCCGATGTTTTTCCACCAACTGGTTCCAACTGATGGCGTCTTTTTCCTGATGCGGCGCCGGCAGTACCAGTGTGGCGCCGGCGCACAGCGAACCGAACAGATCGAACATCGACATGTCATGGTGCGGCGGCGTCACGGAAATAAAGACGTCGTCGGCGGTGACGCTCCAGCGCTGTTGGGTTTGGTGCACGACGTTGGCGGTGGCGCGGTTGTTGAGCACCACGCATTTGGGCTTGCCGGTGGTGCCAGAGGTATACAGGTAATAGCTCGCGGCCTGGCTGGCGCTGCGTTCCGCCAACGCCTGTTCATCCGGCAGCGCGGGCGCGCGATCCGTCGGCGTCAGCAGGGTAGCCGGCGTCACGCCGATCGGCGTCTCCAGATCGCCGCCGTGTACCACCAGCGTCGGCCGGCAGTTCTCCAGCAGGTAGGCGGTGCGCTCCGGCGGCGAGTTGATGTCGATAGGCACCCAGATCACCCCCTGTAGGGCGCAGGCGAGGCTGAAGATGATCTGTTCCGGGCTGCGCGGCAAATACAGCGCCACCACGTTGCCCGGCTGTACGCCGCGGCTCTGCAGGTTGGCGATCGCCGTGGCGATCCGCTGGCCCAGCTCGCGATAGGTCAGCGTCTGCTCGCCACAGATAAGCGCGTTGCCGCCGTTATGCGCGCCGAACAGCCGCTCGGCCAGCTGCGCCAGATAAGGATAAGGCGTGTAATTCGCTTCGCTGTCGTTGTGGCGGTAATGCGCCAGATCGATGAAATCTCGCGGGGCGATCGCCAGATCGGCGCGTTGGCAACTGTGCAGGATGCGCCGCTGCAAGGCCGCCAGCATGGCCGCTACCTGCTCGCCGTGCAACGCCTGCTCGGCGTAATCCACGCACAGCTGCAGGTTTTTTTCGCTGTCCAGCGTCAGACGGATATCAATGGCGACCTGCGGCGTTTGGGTCAGGCCATCGTGGAAGCGCACCGGCGCCTCGGCCGGCAGCGTTTCCCAACCTAAACAGTTGGTCAGGATCACCGGCAGCGCCGGGCCGCCCTGGCTTTGGCCGAGCAACTGACGCGCCAGATCGACGCCGGAAAACGCCAGGTGATCGAGCGCGCCGAGCACATCGTCCTGCAAGGCTTGCGCGCGCTGGATAAAGTCTTCGCCATAGCGCGAATAGCGCACCGCCACGAAGCTGGAGGCGTTGCCCAGCGCGCCGTCGGCGGCGGGGAACGCCACCGGCACCCCGACGCACAGCTCCCCGTCGGTGGTCCAGTGGGCCAGCGTATCAAGGATCAGCGCCGAGAGCAGGCTGTTGCGCAGCAGCGCATGCGGCGATCCCAGGCGGCCGAGTTGTTTGACCGTGTCGTGCGGCAGCGTCAGGGTGGCGCGGCGATAGCGTGATGCGGTGAGATTGGCGAGCGGGGCGCGCCACGGCAACGCCGACGGGGTGGTGACATCCTGCAGCTTCTCGCGCCAATAGGCGGCATCGGCCTGGCGTTGCGCCGCCGATGCCGCAGGGGGCGGCAGCGCGGCGGCGGTCGGCGTCAGAGGGCGATCGTCGAACAGGCGCGCGATCACGGCGGAGATCCCCTGGCCGTCGAGGATCAAGGCATCAAAGCTGGTAAAGATCAGCGTATCGTACGGCGATCCTGTCGGATCCTGCTGTTCGGCAAGTTGGATCACGGCGATGCGCCACAGCGGTTGGCTCGGATCGTGGCGCTGGTGGGAGTAACGCTCGCGCAGTTGTTCCGTCTGGCGCTGCGCCGCTTCGTCATCCAGCGAGCGCAGGTCGTGGCGATCCAGATGCAGCGTGATTTCCGGGCGCACGTGCTGCGTGCCGCGCTGCACATCGATGCAGGTGCGCAACGCCGGGTAGTGCTGTACCAGCTCGGCCAGGCGTGCTTCAAGGCGCAGCACATCCCGCTGCCGGGCGCGGTATTCGCGGAAGTCGTGCATCGCCACGCCGCCGAGCGGCCATCGATCGCTGCGGCCGAGAAGATAGGCCTGCTGCAGTGCGGTTAATGGTGTCTCCATGGTGCTTCCCTATAGTCGCTAACCGATTAAAACGTGCCGGACGTCGCGCGCCCGGAAACCGATCTCAGTGCTGCGGCGCCAGCGCGGCGAGCAGCGTTTTCGCATGTCGTCCTGCCTCGGGCGACCGTTGGCAGATCAACGCCGCCAGCGCCGCGGGGGAGGGATGCGCCGCCAGATCCTGCGCCGTCAGCGCCGCCGCCAGATACCTGTTGAGCACCGTCAGCAGCGCGTTCACCCCAGCATCCGACAGAGGCAACCGGTGGATATCGTCGTGGTCGCGCAAGTCGGCCTCGGGAGCCACCCGCGCCAGCAGCCGGTGCAACACCTGGCGCACCGGCGCCTGCTGCGCCAGCGCGTCGGGGGTACACTGCGCCAGCAGTTGCGACAGCGGGCGATCGAACGCCCCCGCTTGCCGCGCGGCCAGGTGCAGCAGCGCCCGGTAACAGGCCAGCAGGCGTGGCAACACGTGCTCGGGAAACGCGTCCAGCCGCACGTCCCAGTTGATCAGAATGCCGTCGTCGACGTGGGCGACCTGCGCATCCAGCGCGACCTGCGGCCCCTGAGAGATGACCCAGCCGAGAGGGCCGAAGGTGTCGGCGACCCGTTCGGAAAACAGCGTCTTGCCGCGGATGCCGAAACCGGCGGTAAACACCACCGGCGAAGGCTGCAGGCTGCCGTGCAGGCGTGACAGATCGCGCATCACGCTGACGCCGGGATAATCCGCATGCTCGATCAGCTCCGCCAGCTGCGCCATCAGGCGTTGGCAGAAGGCGTTCAGGTTTTCCGTCGGGTTCAATTCCACGCCGAGCAATACCAGATTAGAGAAGTCGCCGACGAGGCGATGCGCGTCTTCCCGTTCGCTCTCGCGGTGGAACAGCGGCACGTTGAGCCGGAAGCGCGTCATGTTCCAACCCTGGCCGACGGCCAGCGCGAACAGCGCCAGAAACAGCGTCGAGAGGGAGGTGTGGTGCCGCTTGGCCACGCTCTCCAGCGCGCGGCTTTCTTCTGCATTCAACTGGATGGCCAAACGATCGCTGCGGCAGCGGTCCGGCGTGCGCAGCAGGCGCGGCGCCGGCGGCACCTGCGCCAGGCGAGCACGCCACCAACGCTGGCCGCGTTCGCGCCGCTGGCGCAGCGCCTCGTCGGCGTTGCGTCGTTCGAGGTGATCGAAGTAGGCCGGCGGCGCGTCATGGGAGGGCGCCGCCGGACACTGGTGATAAAACGCCGTCAGATCCTCCATCAGCAGGCGAAAGCTCATGGCATCGCCGGCGATCATGTCGAGATCGACGTGCAAGCGGCTGCGCCCTTCCGGCAGCAGGCTCAGGCTGATATCGCAGGGAACGCCCTGTTCCAGCGGCAGCAGCTGGGTGCTTTTCGCCTGGCGTTTGGCGGCGAGCGCGGCCGCCAGCGTCGCTTCATCGGCGTGTCGCCAGTCGTCGAGATGCAAGGTATGCCGGGGACCGGGGGGCGCGATCGTCTGTTGGCCATCGTCGGTAATGCGCAGGCGCAGCAGCGGATGATGCAGGTACAACATCTCTACGGCCTGGCGGAGCCGAGCAGCATCCAGCTCGCCGCCGTCGAACTCCGCATACAGGTGGGCGGCCATGCCGCCCAGAGGGGGAGCGGACTGTCGGCCTACCCAATAGGCGGCCTGCATCGTGGTTAACGCTTTCATCGGGTATCCATTTTGATTCAGCCAACGAGACTGCAAGAATATATCCAAATGTTAATAGGAATGAAAATTATTATTATTTGATCCATTTGGCGCACGGGTGCTATCTATAAGGCGTTTTAGCAATACCGAGCAGAGAGGGCGTTGGGCGTGAATAATTTATCTATATTATTCTTAGCATTGAAATGATTGCTTGTTATTACAGCGCTCGTTTTTCCTGCGAAAGTATAAGGGTTTCTGGCAGTTATCTTGTCAGCCCTCACACCTTTATTGATAATGATTTGCATTAGAAAATGCAAAATATTATCATTCTTAACATTATTTTACGTTTTTATACAAGCTGCCGGCCGCTCCGCCGGCGGCTTGGCCGTGGACGGGGCCGCGCCCGTTCGGCCGCGAAAGACATGGGTTTGCCGCAGGGATAAGCAACAGCAAGGCCGGGAAGGCCGCAGCGTCATGATCTGTGTGAGTGTCGATGTAGGTTGTGTAAAAAAAAATCAAATTTTGTGCACCTCTGGGATGAAAGGAGAAGACATCTATGGGCAAGCATTTTGCGGCTCAACGGCATGAAAGCGTAGGAAACGGGGAAAAGGCGGGGTTGAAAGCCATTGGGGCATTTTCCTCCGTATTTTTAGGGGTTTGTTCACTGGCGATCGGTAACGTCAACGCGGCGGAAACGAAGAGCAACGAAACCTACCAGGACGCGGAAACGCTGCTGGTCACCGGTGAGAAGATCAAACGGTCCATTTTCGACACCGGCTCCAGCGTGCAGGTGTTCGACAGCAACCGCATCGCCTCGATGCCCGATGCGGTGCAGATCCCCGATCTGCTGCGCATGACCCCCAACGTGGTGGATCTGGGCATCGGCAACGAACTGCCGACCGTGCGCGGCATCGACGGTTCCGGCCCGAACGTCGGCGCCAACGCTTTCCTCAGCGGCACCCGCCCGCGCCTCAATCTGTCATTGGACGGCCGTTCGCTGACTTATAACGAACAGGCGTTCGGTCCGCAGTCGCTGTGGGATCTGGATCGCGTCGAAGTGTTCCTCGGCCCGCAAAGCTACATCCAGGGGCGCAACGCCATCGCCGGCGCCATCGTCATGGCCAGTAAGGATCCGACCTTCGAGTGGGAAAGCGCCTTCAAGGGCGGGGCCGGCAACCAGCACTCTTCACAGTTGGCGGCTATGGCGTCCGGCCCGCTGGTGGAAGATCAACTGGCGTTCCGCGTCAGCGTCGATCGCCAGCGCCGCCGCAGCGAAGCCGATTTGCCGGCCTATGCGCCGGTGGGCGATCCGCGCGAAGTGGAAGCCACCACCGCCCGCGCCAAGCTGTTGTTCAACCCGGCCGGCCTGCGCGATCTGACCACCAAGCTGACCTTCAACCACTTCGGCAGCACCGCGCCGCAGAACGAAAGCCTTAACCCGCAGCCGCATCCGACCAACCCGCGCCACGATCCGCGCCGCGCCGTGTTCAAAAGCAACATGAACAGCACCATCTGGGATCTGGCCTGGGAGCAGTCCGACGCACTGACGTTGGAAAACCGCGTTATCTACACCGACTTCAACATCAACCGTCCGACCGCTTACAACATCCAATACGCCGAGATCGACGGCCAGGAAGTTCACGTGGAGCCGGTAGTGCGCTTCGGCGGCGCGGACAGCCGCCTGCACGGGCTGGCGGGGCTGCGTTACTTCCACGGCACGCAGGATGAGTTCGTCAACATCTTCGGCGGCTCGGCCTTCAAGGATAAGACCGATACCCATTCGGCGTTCGCCGAGCTGACCTATGCGCTGACGCCGCAGGTGGACGTGACCGCCGCCAGCCGTCTGGAGCGCGAACATCGTCGCCGAGACGGCGGCAGCCAGGCGGTGCGCATCGATTTCGATGAAACCTACACCGTGTTCCTGCCGAAGCTGGACGTGGCCTGGAAACCGACGGATACCCAAACCTACGGCGCCAAGATCGCACGCGGCTATAACGCCGGCGGCGGCGGCATCACGATCGGCACGCCGGTGGTCAGCTACACCTACGGTTCCGAGTATGTCTGGAACTACGAGCTGTACACCCGCCATCACTTGAAAGACGCCAACGTGGTGCTGACGGGTAACATCTTCTACAACGATTACAAGGATATGCAGCTGCCGTACTCGCTGGGCGAGAACTCCAGCGTGATCCGTAATGCCGACAAGGTGGAAACCTACGGCGCGGAAATCGGTGCCACCTGGCAGCCGCGCTGGGATTTCGAACTGTTCGGCAACCTCGGCCTGTTGAAAACCGACATCAAGAAGTTCTCGGGCAGCGGCGTGGAAGGGCATGAGCTGGCGCGCGCGCCGGCTTACACCGCCAACATGGGCGCCAAATATCAGTTCCTGAAAGGGTGGGAGCTGAGCAGCAACGTGGCGTTTACCGACTCCTACTATTCGCAATACGACAACGACTCGCGCGGGCGCATCGGCTCCTATTGGACGGCCAACGCCCAGCTGGCTTACACCTTCGACTACGGTCGCGCCACGCTGTATGCGAAAAACCTGTTTGATTCCGACCGCCGCGAGATGGTCAGAAGCAATGACATTTACACGGCGACTCTCCAGCGAGGCCGCCTGGTCGGCGCAGCGGTTGAGCTGACTTTCTAACGCTATCGCGGTGACGGGGGACGAATGTCCCCCGTTTTATGCGCTATCCCGGCACGGCCGGGCAAAGGAGATAACGCAGTGATCGGTGATTTTGACAGCATTCTGAGCGATGAAGAGGCCCAGCGGCTGGAGAGCGCGTTTCAGGCGCTGGGCGCGGGGGCGGCGAACGGCGAGCGGCCGGTAAGCGAAGCCGAAGAGCGGGCATGGTTTGCCCATCTGCAGCAGGGTGACGCACGCGGGCAGCGGGCGCTAG
Organism: Serratia sp. SCBI; assembly: GCF_000747565.1. NCBI lineage: Bacteria > Pseudomonadati > Pseudomonadota > Gammaproteobacteria > Enterobacterales > Yersiniaceae > Serratia > Serratia sp. SCBI. The sequence goes on from NZ_CP003424.1 coordinate 333,293, forward strand.
CCTGGCGCCTGACGGGAGAGGTGGATATCGCCCAACTGACGGCGGCGCTGCAGGCGCTGGTGCGGGAAACGCCGGGCGTGAACGTGCATTACGTTTTTGATGACGAAAACGGTCTGATTAAACGCGCCGCCGATTCGGCGCCGTTGCCGGTGAGCCTGCGTCAGGTGGCGGATGAACAACACGCCATGGATTGCCTGCTGCAGGCGCAGGCGGCGCCGTTTGAACTGGAAGGCGAAGCGCCGCTGCGCTTCTTGCTGTTGCTCACGCCGGGCGGTGATGTGATGTTGGGCGCGGTATTGCATGACATCCTGGCGGAAACGCTGCCGTGGCGCCACCTGCCGGCGATGTTGTCCGCCCGTTATAACGGAGATGCGATGCCTCTGCCTTTCGCGGCGGAGCCGGCCGAGCCGGCGGAAATCCCGGAGCCACAGCTGCCCTGGAGGCGCCAGGCGGTTTCGCTGCAGGATTACCGCAGCCCGGCGCAGCGTGCTGAAGCCTTGCCGCCGGTGGGGGAGCGCGTGGTCACGCGCATTGCGCGTTCGCTGTTGCCCGCCAACGACGCGCCGCGGGCGTTGCTGGCGGCGGTGGCGGCGCGTTTTGCCGAGTTCATCGCCGCGCAGGCCGGTGGGCAAGCCGTGCAGCTGTGCGTGCCGACGGCGGAGACGGCGGAGTGCATCGGTCTGGAGCTGGGGCTGACGGCGGTACCGCTGATGCGCCTGACCGTGCTGCATGGCGAGGGCGACATCGGGCAACGGCTGCTGGCGCAGACCGTGGCCGAACAGCCGGATCCGCAGCGGGCGCAGCTGCTGGTGGCCTGGCGTGACGATCTGGCTGCGGACTGGCGCATGGAAGGCGTTCACGCCGAACGCCTGTTGCTGCCGCCGCTGCATACGCCGTTTGAACTGGCGCTGCTGTTGGGCTTGCCGGAGGCAGAAACGCTGACGCTGGAGCTGGCCACCGACCCGCGCCTGTCTCCGCACGCGGCGCCTTTCCTGCTGGAGCAGTTCAGCGCGTTCCTGGCCGGGCAGCGAATTACCGTCGCATTGCCGGCGGCTTCCCCGGCGATGGCCGCGCCAGCGGCGAACGGCGACGCGGACGAAAGCGTTGCGCCGCTGATTTTGCAGGCGTTCCGTGAGGCGCTGGCGGCGCCGGAAATGACCCTGGATGAAGACTTCTTCGATCGCGGCGGCCATTCGCTGGTCGCCACCCGGGTGATCGGCCGCTTGCTGAGCCTGCATCAGATCGAAATCAATATTAACGATCTGTTCAGCCATCCCACGGCGCGCGGGCTGGCGGGGTACGCCAAACGCCTGAACGTCGCGCAGCCGAATGCTGCACCGACGACCGCCGACGATCATGATCGGGCGCAGGCGCCGCTGTCGTTGGCGCAGGAATCGTTGTGGAAGGTGTATGAAGCCTTTGGTCATGACGAGATCTTCAACCTGCCGTTCTCCCTGCGTTTCTTCGATGAGGTGGATGAAACGGCGCTGCGTCAGGCGTTTATCGACGTCATGACTCGCCATACCGTGCTGCGTTCACGCTTCGTCGAGCAGCAGGGCGAGGTGGCGCAGGTGGTGGTGCCGGCTGCCGAACTGTCGGATTACCAATGGTTCCGCTTCTCTCAGGAAACGCCGGCGGGCAACGCCGCCGCCCTGTTGGCCGACGCCGGCCAGCACCGTTTCGATCTGGCCGCCGAGCTGCCGCTGCGCGTCACGCTGCTGCGCGATGCGGACAACGGCCAGCAGCTGCTGTCGCTGCTGTTCCACCACGTGGTATTGGATGAATGGTCGCTCAACCTGATGATGGATGAGCTGGGCGTCGCCTACCGCCATCGCGTCGTCGGCCAGGCGCCGCAGTGGAGCGGACAGCCGCCGCAGTTCCACACCTTCGCCCGGCAGCAGCGGGCCTCCGGGGTGCAGCAGCAACATCTGGATTACTGGCTCGACGCGTTGCGCGGCGCGCCGGTCGGCCAGCCGATCTTCCGGCAAGAACCGTCCACCCATCCGGCGGTGCCGGCGCCGGCGGACGTCAACGGCGGCTGGCTGGAGTTCGAGGTCGATCCCGCCGTGGCGGAAGGCCTGTATCAGCTCGCTCGCCGCAACAACGCTTCGTTGTTTAACGTAGTGTATGCCGGGATTACCTCGGCGCTGCGCCTGCTGGGCGGCCCGGCGGATCTGCTGGTGGGCACCTCGACCTCCGGCCGTAACGACGCCGAGTTCTTCGATACCGTCGGCTACTTCACCACCGTGGTGGTGCACCGCGTGCGCTTCGACGAAGGGCTGACGGTCGCCGGGTTGGTCAGTCAGGTGAAAAACACCATCAATGGCTCGCTGCCGTACACCGACATTCCGATCGACCTGGTGGAAGAAGGGCTGTTCGGCGTGGATGCCGACCGCAAAAACCACATGTTCGAAGTGTTCATCCAGATCCACAGCCGCATCAAGCTGAACGGCGAGTTCCGGCTGCAGGACGGCCGTGCGATCGCCTACCGTCAGGTGGAGCCGGAGAAAGCCGAATCGCTGCTCGGCCTGCAGTTTGAGGTGATGGAAGACGATCTGGCCGGGAAGAAATCCCTGCGGGTGATGATGACCTATCGCCAGGATCACTACAGCAGGGAGCAGGCCACTCTGATCGCCGACGGCGTTCAGCACGTCTTTACCCAGTTTGCGCAGCACATCGCTGGCGATATCGCTCTGGCGGCGCTGCCGCCCGGGCCGCAGGCATGACGTTGTTTCACTCTAACCGAAAGCATGATTTTCAAGGAGATAAAAGGATGTCTGGAACCCTAGCAACCCCGCGCGCGTTACTGTCGCTGCTGGTGGCGGCCTCTCTGGTGGTCGCCGGCGCCGCGCAGGCGGACGATGCCGGCATCAAACCGCAGGACATCAAGCGCCAGGCGCTGTCGTCGGCGGTGGTGGAGATGGCCTACAGCACCTCGCAGCAGGCGCTGTTCGTCAGCGCGCCGGACTGGAAGGAAGAAGCGCGCTCCCGCGTGCTGCGGCTGGATCCCAACACCCTGGCGATCAAGGCGGAGATCCCGCTGAAGGTGAAAGGCTTCGGCGTGGCGCTGAACGATGCGGGCAACCGTTTGTACCTGACGCAGGCCTTCAACGGCGAAGTCGGGGTGGTGGACACCACCACCAACCATGCGCTCGACAGCATCAAGCTGCTGGATAAAGCGGTGCTTGAGCAGGCCTACAAGCAGGCGGGCATCAGCGGCAAGCGCCTGGATTTCCTGCTGGCGGAGCTGAAGAAGTTCAAGATCACTGAGGACTACCTGTACCGCATCCGCGAGATTAAATATGACGCGCAAAGCGGCCGCCTGTTCCTGCCGGGGCTGGGCTTCGGCGTCGACAGCGTGCTGTACGTGGTCGATACCAAGGCCGGCAAGCTGGAAAAAGTGATCCCGGGCTTCGGTTACAACGCGGTGGGCATCACGCTGGATGAGAAGGGCCGCAGGGTGTTCGTCTCCAACATGCAGGGGCAGGTGATCACCCTGAACGCCGACACGCTGGCGATCGCCGCCACGCACGAGGTGCAGGCCGATCAGTTGCTGAACCTGGTGTATGACCCGGCGAGCAACCGCCTGTTGGGCGTCGATCAGGGCATCGACCGCGACGACTACCGCAACCATCATCTGGGGCGCGACTACGTGAAGCGCAGCAGCGGCCACCGGGTGTTTGCGCTGGATGCGGACAGCGGCAAGGTGCTGGCCAGCGAACTGACGGATGAAGTGCCGATCGGTCTGCTGCTCGACGAGCGCAGCCAGCGGCTGTATGTCGCCAACCGCAAGGGCGTGCGCGTGGATCACGGCGCCGGGACGCTGACGGTGTTCGACGCCAAGACCCTCAAGCGCCTGCAAACCGTGGACCTGCCGCCGCACCCTAACAGCCTGGCGTTGGATCCGAAAGGCGACGCGCTGTTCGTAACGGTGAAAAACGACGGCGCTGCCACCAAGGCCGGCAAAGCCGAAAGCGTGGTGCGCATTCAGCTACACACCAAATAACTGAATGGAAAGATAAAAAAAGGGCGCCGCGGCGCCCTTTCTCGTGGCTGACAAAGGAGGAAAAAGCGTCGTTTTTCCTCCTTTGTGGTTATCAGCCGAAAATCAATGAATTGATTTTCCTTGTTTTCTATCTGTCGCCTAATGAAAGCCCGGCAACGTCATCCGCTTTGTCATTTACCTCAAGGGGTGCTGAGCACCCCTTTGTCGTTGGTTCATGTCATCAGAAGTGGGTGTTGATGCTCATGTAGTAGGTGCGGCCCGGTTCGTTGTAGGTGGCCGCGCCCGCACCGGCGATGTTGATCGCACCGGTGTTCGGATCGCCGACGTTCTGCGCGTTGCCGAGCAGGTAGCAGCCGTTTCTGGTATCGCTACCGGCGCATCCCTGGCCTTTGCTGTACAGCAGATAGTTGCCGTTGGTCTGGAACAGGGTCGGCGCCTTGTAGGAACGGGCGATGCCCATCTTCAGCGTGAAGTAGTCGCCCAGTTCCTGCGACAGGTTCAGCGCCGGGCTCCAGTTGTTGCCGGATTCCGAATGCAGATCGTAGCGCAGACCCGGCGTCAGCATGGTGGTGTCGGTCAGTTCAATGTTGTCTTCGGCGAACAGCGAGAAGATATGCGCGGAAGCGTAAGGGCTGCGCGTACCGGTCGTCATGCCGGGAATGGTGCCGCCCATCAGCGTTTGGCTGGTGGAGGTGCCGTCCTTCATGCGTTGCTGGCTCCATTCGGTGCCCAGCGTAGCGGTTTGCGCGACGCCCAGCTCGAACGGCACGCTGACTTCGCTGTGCGCCAGGAAGTCATCCAGCTTGGTGGTGCCGAAACCGGTGTTCTTGGTATCGAAGATGCCTTCGGTGCCGCCGGCCAAGCCTTCGTTCAGGCGGGTGTTGCGGGTGCGTTCGAACTGCACGTAGTTGTTGGTGCTCACGCCGTTGTCCCAGGCGCCGCGGTGGGTCAGGCCGAAGGTTTCACGGTAGATGCGGTTGGTCTCTTTGCCGTAGTTGCTCTGTACCAGGGCGTTGGTGTTGGTGTTCTGGGTATCGCCGGCGTACAGGTTGCCCTGGCGGCCATAGGCGTATTCGAACTCCAGCGACTGCAGATGGGCGAAATCCCAGTGCAGCAAGGCGTCGATGTTTTTATCGACCACCCCTTCGCGCCCGGCGGGCACGCTGTTGGCGTAGGCGCCGACGCGTTCGGATTTGTGCGATTCGTTAATGTCCCAGGCATCGGCCTGCGTTTTGCTGTAGCCGCCGAACAGGCGGAAGCTTAGGGAATCGCTCAGCGGGCCGGACAGGCTGAAATCGGTGCGCTTGGTGGCGCCTTCCTGCTTGTGCTGCGGCACGTTGAAGTAGCCGTTCAGCGAGCCGTGCAGCGCATCGCCGGCCTTCTTGGTGATGATGTTGACCACGCCGCCCGCGGCGCCGTTGCCATAGCGCGCCGCAGCCGGGCCGCGCAGCACTTCGATGCGTTCGATCATTTCCGGCGGCACCCAGGCGGTATCGCCGCGTGAGTCACGTTCGCCGCGCCAGCCCTGACGCACCGAGTTGCGGCTGGAGGCCGGTTTGCCGTCGATCAGAATCAGGGTGTTTTCCGGGCCCATGCCGCGGATATCGATCTGGCGGTTGTTGCCGCGCTGGCCGCTGGTGGAGTTGCCGGTCAGGTTAACCCCGGGCATGGTGCGGATCAGCTCGCTGATGTCGCGCGCCGGCGGGCGTTTCTTGATCTCATCGGCGGTGATGGTGGATACCCCCGGCGCCTGCAGGTTCTGCCGGGCGGCGGTCACGACGATGGTGTCTTCGCCGCGCGGCTTTTTATCCGCTGCGCCGCTGTTTTCTTCCGTGGTGGGGGTGTCGGTCTGCTGCGCGGCGTTGGCGAACGCGGACGCGCCCAATCCCAAGCCGATAAGAGTGGCCAAAGAATAACGTGATAGCTTGCTTTTCATTTGAGTGTCCTACCTTGCTGCCCTCCCTCGCCGAATGGGGGAAAGGCGGTTGTAGTTTTTGTGTAGTCGGAATAGAAAATCGGCTGCGGCAAGGGATGCCATTGATGTATCCCCGATCACTGTCCGTTGCGCGCAATACCAGCACGATCTCCAAGCCTTACACACTATTGCAAATGCAAATTATTATCAATAGTATTTGGCCTACAGTGTGTTCGGGCGGTGGCCGGCGATAGGGAAAAGTCGACGTTCCCGGTGCCGCCAACTACAAAATGGGTAGGCGTTGTGAATACAGAACTAGAGTCAGAAAGCAGCAGATTATTGGCCAGCAGCAATGCGGGCAGTCCAGGGTGGTGGTTGACGGTGGCACGACGCGGTACGCCATGGGTAGAACCGGCGGGTAACGGCCGGTGGCGAACCACCTTTTTCTGGCGCGATCCGCAGGGATGCGAATTGACTTCCGCCTACCGCCGGGTGTGGATCAACATCAACTGCCTGACCGACCACCATCAGCCGAATCCGCCGCAAAGCCTGCTGCGTTTGGCCGGTACCGACGTATGGTACTGGCAGACCGAGCTGAACGGCGCCTGGCGCGGCAGCTACTGCTTTATTCCTTGTTTTGACGAGCGGCCGCCGGCGTTCAGCGACGACGACGCGCACGCCAACATGCACAACCTGCGTCACTGGTGGCACCAGGTGTTCGCCTGCGCCACTCCCGATCTGCTCAACCCCTATCGCTCCTGGCAAAGCGCCAGCGGCCACAGCGTTTCCGGTCTGCACATGCCGGATGCGCCGCCGCAGCCGGTGTGGCGCTCGTTCGATGAGTATGAGATCGCCAGCGGGCGCTGCACGCCGCCGCTGCCGGCGCGTTTGCAGCGCCATACCTGGCAGAGCGAGCGTCTGGGCAACAGCCGCGATGTCTGGATCTACACCACCGGCGACAGCAAGCCGGCCGAACGCCCGCTCGCGATCCTGCTCGACGGCCAGTTCTGGGCGAAGCAAATGCCGGTCTGGGCGCCGTTGATGCAACTGACCCGCGAGGGGGCGTTGCCGGAAGCGGTGTATGTGCTGATCGACATCATCGATCTGCCGCACCGGGCGCGTGAGCTGACCTGCAAGGACGATTTCTGGCTGGCGGTGCAGGAAGAACTGATGCCGCAACTGGCCGAATGGGCGCCGCACAGCGACAATCCGGCTGAGACGGTGGTGGCGGGGCAAAGCTTTGGCGGCCTGGCCTCTCTGTACGCCGGGCTGCGCTGGCCGCAGCGCTTCGGCGCGGTGATCACCCAGTCCGGCTCCTATTGGTGGCCGCGGCGCGACATGCTGCAGCTGCCGAGCATTCCCGACGACGCCTGCTGGCTGATGCAACAGGTCGAACGCCACGGCCTGGGCAACCACGGCGCGCTGAAGGTATTTATGGAAGCCGGTACGCAGGAAAAGCTGGTGCATCAGGTCAGCGGGCAAATGGCGGCGCGCCTGAGCGAAGCCGGCCATCGGGTGCACTACCGGGTGGTGGAAGGCGGGCACGACGCGCTGTGCTGGCGCAGCGGCCTGACCGACGGGCTGCAGGCGGTGTGGGCTTCCGCTTTCGCCACCGCTTATCCGGCATCGGTAACGACGGCGGCACAAGGAACGCAGGATGGAAAGCCTGAATCCGTTCGATGATCAACAGCAGCGCAGCCTGGTGCTGCGCAACGTACAACAACAATACAGTTTGTGGCCGGATTTCCGCGCCATTCCACCCGATTGGACGATCGTATTTGGCCCGGCGGCGCGCACCGAGTGCGCCGAGTGGCTGGAACAGCATTGGCAAGATATTCTGCCGGTCGCAGCACGCAAGGCGTGACCGGCGCCTGGTAATCACGGGAGCAATAAGCAGTGTCACACACCCCTAACTCTCTCAGCGGCCCGGCGCTTGCGGGCGAATGGCCGCTGGTCGCGGCGCAACCCGGCATTTGGGTCGCCGATCAAATCTCCCCGCATCGCAATGCTTACGCGGTGGCGCATGCCATCGAACTCAACGGCCCCGTCGCCGTGGAGCCCCTGCTGCGGGCCATCACCCAGGGCCTCGGCGAGGTGGACATGCTGCGGCTGCGTTTTGCGGAACGCGACGGCGTGCCGGTGCAATGGCTGGATGACTCGCTGGCGGTGCACGCGCCGGAACTTGTCGATCTGACGACGTCGCCGGATCCCGAAGCCGCCGCTCGCGCGCTGATGGATATCGATCTGGCGAGCGATCTGCGCGCCGGCAGCGGCGTACCGCTGTATCGCCATGTGGTGATGCGCCTGGCGGACGATTGCTGGTTTTGGTATCAGCGCTATCACCATCTGCTGGTGGACGGTTTCAGCTTCACCGCCATCGCTCGCCGCGTGGCGGCGATTTATACCCATCTTTGCCGCGGCGACGCGCTGGAGCCGACGCCTTTCACGGCGTTCAGCGACGTGGTGGCGGAATACCAGGCTTACCGGCAGGCACCGGCCTGGCAACGCGACGCCGATTTCTGGCGCGAAAAAGCGCGGCAGCTGCCGCCGCCGGCCACGATCTGCCCGCAGCCGCTGGCCGGGCAAACGCCCACGCCGCGCATCCACCGGCTGGAACAGCGCTGCGATCCGCAGGCCTTCGCCGAACTGGTGCAGCGTGGCGCGCAGCAGAAGCTGAACGCCGCCGATATGGCGGTGGCGTTGGTGGCGCTGTGGGTATCGCGCTTGAGCGGCCAACCGAGCTTCAGCGCCGGTTTTATCTTCATGCGCCGTACCGGCTCGGCCGCCCTTTGCGCCGCCGGCCCGGTGATCAATGTGCTGCCGATGGAGATGCATCTCGAGCCGCAGGCCACGCTGTATGAGGCCGCCGCCCGCATCAGCCGCGAGCTGAAAACGGTGCGCCGCCATCAGCGCTACGACGCCGAACAGGTGCAGCGCGATCTGGGGCGCATCGGCGACGGCGAACCGCTGTACGGCACGGTCTTCAACTTCAAAATGTTCGATTACCAGCTGGATTTCGCCGGCATCGAGGGCATTACCCACGATCTGGCCTCCGGGCCGGTGCGCGATCTGGAGATTGCGCTGTTTATCGATGAACACCACCAATTGAAGGTGGAGCTGCTGGCCAATGCCGAACGTTACAGCTGTCAGGAGCTGCAGGCGCACCTGCAACGGTTGCCGCTGCTGCTGGCGCAGTTCGCCGCGCAGGCAACGTTGCCGATCGGCGAGGCCGATATGCTGACCGCCGACGATCGCGCGCTGCTGGCGCGGATCAATGACACGGCGCATCCGGTGCCGGCGACCACGCTGAGCCAATTGCTGGCGCAGCAGGCGCAAGCCACGCCGGACGCGCCGGCGTTAGCGGATGCGCATTTCAGCTTCACCTACCGCGAAACGCGCGAGCAGGTCACGGCGCTGGCGCGCCAACTGGTGGCGCAGGGCGTGCGGCCGGGCGACATCGTGGCGGTGGCGCTGCCGCGCTCGGTGTTCCTGTCGCTGGCGTTGATGGCGATCGTCGAAGCGGGCGCCGCCTACCTGCCGCTGGACACCGGTTATCCGGACGAGCGGCTGGCGATGATGCTGGAAGACGCCGCGCCCCGCTTGATCATCACTCACCCGACGCAGCAGGCGCGTTTCGCCGACAAGGGCGACATGTTGCTGTATGACGCGCCGCTGGCGGCCGATCACGCCGCCGGGGTGGCGATCGCGGGCCCGACGCCGGACCATGCGGCCTATATCATCTTTACCTCCGGCTCCACCGGGCGCCCGAAAGGCGTGCTGGTCGGCCATCAGGCGATCGTCAACCGCCTGCTGTGGATGCAACACCAGTATCCGCTGGGGGCGGACGACGCGGTGCTGCAGAAAACGCCGTGCAGTTTCGATGTCTCGGTGTGGGAATTCTTCTGGCCATTGATGGTCGGCGCCCGGCTGGTGATGGCGCCGCCGGAGGCGCACCGCGATCCGCAGCAGCTGCAACAGCTGATCGCCCAACACCGCATTACCACGATGCACTTCGTACCGTCGATGCTGGCGGCTTTCGTTGCCGCCCTGGACGACGACGCGGCGGTGGCGAGCTGCGCCGCGCTGCGCCAGGTGTTCTGCAGCGGCGAAGCGCTGCCGGCGGAGCTGTGCCGCCTGTGGCAAAGCCGCACGGCGGTGCCGCTGCACAACCTCTACGGCCCGACCGAAGCGGCGGTGGACGTGACCTGGCATCCGGCCTACGGCGAGGCGCTGGCGAAGGTGACCGGCGCCAACGTGCCGATTGGCCTGCCGGTGTGGAACACCGGGCTGCGCATTCTGGACGCGCGTCTGCGGCCGGTGCCGCCGGGCGTGGCGGGCGATCTGTATCTGACCGGCGTCCAGTTGGCGCACGGCTACCTTGGCCGGCCGGATCTGACCGCCAGCCGCTTTGTCGCCGATCCGTTCGGTGAGGGCGGGCGCATGTACCGCACCGGCGACGTGGCGCGCTGGCTGCCGGACGGCGCGGTGGAATATTTGGGCCGCAGCGACGATCAGCTGAAGATCCGCGGGCAGCGTATCGAGCTGAGTGAAATCGACCACGCCCTGCTGTCGCTGCCGGGCGTGCGCCAGGCGGTGACGCACGCGCGGGTGCTGCAGGGCACGCCGGTGGACGCCGGCGGCGATGCGCGCCAGCTGGTGGGTTATCTGGTGATGCAGCCTGGCGCGAGCTGGGATGCGGAAGCCCTGCGCGCGGCGCTGGCCGACCGCCTGCCGCCGCACATGGTGCCGGCGGCGTTGGTGGAAATGCGCGATTTGCCGCTGAGCGCCAACGGCAAGCTGGATCGCAAGGCTCTGCCGCAGCCGCAGGGCGGTGAGCGCAAGGCAGGGCGTCCGCCGCAGGCCGGGTTGGAAAGCGAGATCGCCGCAGTATTTGCCCGCTTGCTGCAGCGCGAGCAGGTGTTCGCCGACGACGATTTCTTCGCGCTGGGCGGCCATTCGCTGCTGGCGATGCGTCTGGCGGCCGAGCTGCGCCGCGATCTGGGCAAGGCGGTGTCCGTCGGCCAGGTGATGGTGGCGTCGCGCGTCGAGCAACTGGCCGCCTTGCTGGCGGAAGATCGCACGCAGGAAGAGGCCGATCGCAGTGGCTTCGACAGCGTATTGCCGCTGCGCGTCACCGAGGGGCCGACGCTGTTCTGTCTGCATCCGGCGTCCGGTTTCTCCTGGCAGTTCAGCGTATTGCCGCGCTATCTCGATCAGCACTGGTCGCTGGTCGGCATTCAGTCGCCGCGGCCGGACGGCCCGCTGGCGCTGAGCGAAGACATGGACCAGGTGGTGGAGGCGCACCTGCAGACGGTGCTGCAGGTGCAGCCGCACGGGCCGTACCACTTCATCGGCTACTCGCTGGGCGGCACGCTGGCCCAGGGCATCGCCGCCCGGCTGCAGGCGCGCGGCGAGCAGGTGGCGTTCCTCGGCCTGCTGGATACCTATCCGGCGGAGACCCAAAACTGGGACGTGATGCTGGACGACAACGTGTTGAAGGAAGTGCAGCGCGAGCGCGAACAGTTCCTGGCGGTGTCGCAGGATACGCTCGATCCGGCGCTGGGCGAGACGCGCACCCTGATGTTCGACAACATCGAAGCCAACTACGCCGATTCGGTGCGGTTGCTGTCGCACACGCGGACCGCCCGCTTCCACGGCCAGGCGACGCTGTTCGTCGCCAAACGCACGTTGCAGGCAGGGATGGACGTGCAGCAGACCTGGTCGCAGTACGTTGATGCGCTGCAGGCGCACGAGCTCGACTGCGCGCATGTCGATATCGTTTCGCCGGCGTCGTTCAAAGTGCTGGGGCCGCTGCTGAACCGGATTTTGCGCACGCTGTAATAACGCCCGTCATCTCGCCGCCAGGCACGGGGATTGCCCCGCGTTTGGCGGCGTTTCTTGCGTCCGCTCACAATTGAATATCAATGATTTCTATTATCATTATTGATTTCGTTATCTGTGCTAGCATAGCGCTCCGCAACTGCAGAATCCCCGTTTAAAGATGTGGTGAACAACCGATGAGTAGCAAACCCTCCATCCTGCTTGATTTTAGCCTGCTGAAAACCCACCGGGCCTTTCGCGCGGTATTCTGCGCGCGTTTCATCTCCATTGTGGCGCTGGGGCTGATGGCGATCGCCATCCCGGTGCAGATCCAGGCGCTGACCGGTTCCACCCTGCAGGTCGGGTTGGCGGTGACGCTGGCCGGCGGCGGCATGTTCGCCGGGCTGCTGATGGGCGGCGTATTGGCCGATCGCTATGAGCGGCGCCGGCTGATCCTGTTCGCGCGCTCCACTTGCGGCATCGGGTTCGTCGGCCTGTGCCTCAACGCCCTGTTGCCGTCACCTTCGCTGGCGGCCATTTATCTGCTGGCGGTGTGGGACGGTTTCTTCGGCGCAGTGGGGGTGACGGCGCTGCTGGCGGCCACGCCGGCGCTGGTGGGCCGCGAAAACATCGTGCAGGCGGGCGCCATCAGCATGCTGACGGTGCGCTTCGGCTCGATTCTTTCCCCGGCCATCGGCGGCTTGGTGATCGCCCATATGGGCATCGCCTGGAACTACGGCCTGGCGGCGTTCGGCACCCTGTTGACGTTGCTGCCGCTGCTGAGCCTGCCGCAGCTGATGCCGCCGCCGCAGCCGCGGGAACATCCGCTGCGCGCGCTGGCGGGCGGTTTCGCCTTCCTGTTCCAGAACAAGGTGATAGGCATGGTGGCGCTGATCGGCGCGTTGCTGACCATGGCCAGCGCGGTGCGCGTGCTGTACCCGGCGATGGCGGAAAGCTGGCGCATCGACGCAGCCCACCTCGGTTATATGTACGCCGCCGTGCCGCTCGGCGCGACTATTGGTGCGTTCACCAGCGGGCGCGTGGCGCACGTGGCGCGCCCCGGTTGGGTGATGCTGCTGACGGCGATCGCGGCTTTCGCCTCTATTGGCCTGTTCGGCCTGATGCCGTGGTACAGCCTGGCGTTGCTGTGCCTGGTGGCGTTTGGCTACCTGAGCGCGCTGAACTCGCTGCTGCAATACGGCCTGATCCAGGGCCTGACGCCGGACAATTTCCTTGGCCGCATCAACGGCCTGTGGACGGCGCAGAACGTGGTGGGCGATGCGTTGGGCGCGTTGCTGCTGGGGGCGATGGGCGCCTTTATGCTGCCGGCGATGAGCGCCAGCGGTTTCGGCTTCGGCGCGGCGCTGCTCGGCATCCTGTTGCTGTTCGCCATGACCGGTTTGCGCCAGGTTACGCTGCACAAACCGGAGCCGCAGAACGAGCCTCAGCCGGCCAGTGAAAAGTAACTCGATGCGTTAATGCGACGCTGTGGGATCAAATAGCAATGCTTATCATCGGCATGCGTAAAACCCACAGCGTTTATGTCATGATTTCGAAATGAAAGAAGTGCTTACGTTTATTGACATAGCAAATATCGGCGAGTAATTTAGCGCGGAATCAACTCAAATGATAATCATTATTATATTGGTTATCACTTCAAATTCTTGAGGGCGAAGCGATGGTTACTGCCGTGAACGACATCAATCGAAAGGAAATGCAGGAGCGCGAAGAACACCGGTTCGCCGCTGATTTTTCTCCGGCGTCGGGCTTCTTCTTTACCTCCCCTTACCGCAGCTTGAGCACCACCGGTTGTTTCAGCCGCATTCGCCTGCCGGCCGCGGACGGCGCCGATCTGAACGGCGAGTTCCAGCGCCGCGTGCGGCAGGCGTTTGCCGAGGCCCGTCAGGCCGGCATCAAAAAGCCGCTGCTGTGCGGCGCCATTCCGTTCGATACCCGGCAGCCTTCGGCGCTGTTTGTTCCCCAGCAGAGCCGCTGGTTCGACCGCGCCGCCTTTATGGCCGGCGTTCGGCCTTCGGCGAACGGCCCTGAACTGGCCGGGGTGACGGAGCTGCCGCCGCAGCAGACGTTCATGAACATGGTCAGCGACGCCGTTGCCGCGATGAAGGCCGGTGAGCTGGATAAAGTGGTCTTGTCGCGCCTGCTGGAGATCGAAACGCGCCAGCCGGTGGATCGCCATGCGCTGATGGCGCGCGTGATCGCCCAGAACCCGCACGGTTTCCACTTCCATGTGCCGCTGGAGCAGGGTGCGCTGTTGGGCGCCAGCCCAGAGCTGCTGCTGCGCCAGGACGGCGGCCGTTTCTATTCCAACCCGCTGGCCGGTTCCGCCCGGCGCGAGGCCGATCCGCAGCGCGATCGCGAAGTGGGGGAGCGGCTGATGGCTTCGGCGAAAGATCGCCACGAGCATCGCATCGTCACCGAAAGCATGCGCGACGTGCTGGCCGGCCGCTGCCGCTACCTGAACGTGCCGCACACCCCTGAACTGCTGACCACCACCACGCTGTGGCATCTCTCCACGCCGATCGACGGCGAGGCGGCGTCTCCGGACGAAAACGCCCTGTCGCTGGCCTGCCTGTTGCACCCGACGCCGGCGCTGTGCGGCATGCCGACGGCCGAGGCGCACGCCCTGATCGGCAAGCTGGAGCCGTTCGATCGCGGCCTGTTCGGCGGCATCGTCGGCTGGTGCGACGACGAAGGCAACGGCGAGTGGGTTGTGACTATCCGCTGCGGCACCGTTGACGGCAACCGGGTGAGGCTGTTCGCCGGCGCCGGCATCGTGGAAGACTCTTCACCCGAATCTGAATGGCATGAAACAGGTACCAAACTCAGCACCATTCTGCGTGCCTTTGGTATGAATCAAGGATAACGACAAGATGAGCATTGCCTTTACCCCCTGGCCGGCGGAGTTCGCCAGCCGCTATCGCGAGCGCGGCTACTGGATTGACAAGCCGCTGACCGAGATCCTCGACCGCCAGACCAACAACGACGCTCCGGCGATTATCGACGCCCAGGGCAGCCTGACCTACCGCGAGCTGCAGCAGCGCTCCGATCGCCTGGCGGCCGCTTTGCTGCGCCGCGGCGTGAAATCCGGCGACACCGCGCTGGTGCAGCTGGGCAACGTGGCGGAATTTTATATCGTGTTCTTCGCGCTGCTGAAAATTGGCGTGGCGCCGGTCAACGCGCTGTTCAGCCATCAGCGCAGCGAGCTGAACGCCTATGCCGAGCAGATCAAACCGGCGCTGCTGATCGCCGATCGCCGGCACGCGCTGTTTGCCGACGATCAATTCCTGAACGCCTTCCGCGATGCGCATCCTTCGCTGCGTGCCGTGGCGCTGCGCAGCCAGCCCGAGGGCGAGCTGGCGCTGGCCGCCTGGCTGGAAGAAGCCAGCGACGGCTTTGTCGCACAGCCTTCCGCGGCCGATCGGGTAGCGTTCTTCCAGCTTTCCGGCGGCAGCACCGGCACGCCGAAGCTGATCCCGCGTACCCACAACGATTACTACTACAGCATTCGCCGCAGCGTGGAGATCTGCCGTTTCGACGCGCAGACCCGCTATCTGTGCGCGCTGCCGGTAGCGCACAACTACCCGATGAGTTCGCCGGGCGTGCTGGGCGTGTTTTATGGCGCTGGGCTGGTGGTGTTCGCCGCCGATCCGGACGCCGCGCAGTGCTTCCGCCTGATCGAACAACATCAAATCAACGTGACGGCGCTGGTGCCGCCGGCGGTCACGCTATGGTTGCAGGCGATCGAAGAGTGGGGCGGCAATGCCCAGCTCGCCAGCCTGAAACTGCTGCAGGTGGGCGGCGCCAAGCTGGGCGAAACGCTGGCGGCGCGCATTCAGAATGAAATCGGCTGCCAATTGCAGCAGGTGTTTGGCATGGCGGAAGGGCTGGTGAACTACACCCGGCTGGACGACGACGAACGCCACATCCTGACGACGCAAGGGCGGCCGATGTCGCCGGACGACGAAGTGTGGGTAGCGGATGACGACGGCAATCCACTGCCGGCGGGTGAGATCGGACGGTTGATGACGCGCGGGCCTTACACCTTTCGCGGTTACTACCAGAGCCCGGCGCACAACGCCGACGCCTTCGACGCCGACGGTTTCTACTGCTCCGGCGATCTGATCAGCATTAGCGAAGACGGTTACATCACCGTGCAGGGGCGGCAGAAAGACCAGATCAACCGAGGCGGAGAGAAGATCGCCGCCGAGGAGATCGAGAACCTGCTGCTGCGTCATTCGGACGTGATCAACGCCGCGCTGGTGTCGATGCCGGACGCGCTGATGGGGGAGAAGAGCTGCGCCTATATCATCGCCAACGCGCCGCTGAAGCCGGTGGTGCTGCGTCGCCACCTGCGCGAACAGGGCGTGGCGGACTTCAAACTGCCGGATCGCTTTATTCAGGTGGACAGCCTGCCGCTGACCCCGGTCGGCAAAGTGGACAAAAAACGGCTGCGCGAGCAGCTCGACGCGCAACTACAGACTCAGGCTCAGGGAGATTAATTGATGGCCATTCCAAAACTTAATGATTACGCGCTGCCGACGGCGGACGAACTGCCGCAAAATAAAGTCACCTGGCAGGTAGAACCGCAGCGCGCCGCGCTGCTGATCCACGACATGCAGCAGTATTTCCTCAATTTCTGGGGCGAAGACAGCGCGCTGATTAAACAGGTGGTGGAGAACATCGCCAACCTGCGTCGCTACTGCAAACAGCAGGGCATTCCGGTGTTCTATACCGCTCAGCCGAATCAGCAGAGCGATGAAGATCGCGCGCTGTTGAACGACATGTGGGGGCCGGGCCTGAACAAACACCCCGAGCAGCAGGCGGTGACCGCCGCGCTGGCGCCGGACGAAGACGACACGGTGCTGGTGAAATGGCGCTACAGCGCTTTCCACCGCTCACCGCTGCAGGAGATCCTGCAGGAGTCCGGCCGCGATCAGCTGATCATCTGCGGCGTGTATGCGCACATCGGCTGCCTGACCACCGCCATCGACGCCTTCATGCGCAACATCCAGCCTTTCATGGTGGCCGACGGCCTGGCGGACTTCTCGCGTGACGAACACCTGATGGCGCTGCGCTACACCGCCGGCCGCTGCGGCCGGGTGGTGACCACCGCGTCTCTGCTGCCGGCGACCGGCATCGCCAGCATCGACGCGTTGCGTCAGCAAATCCTGCCGCTGCTGGACGAAGACAGCGAAGACATGGGCAACGATGAAAACCTGATCGATTACGGTCTGGATTCGGTGCGCATCATGGAGCTGGCGACCCGCTGGCGCAAAATCCGCGGCGATATCGATTTTATCGCGCTGGCGCGCAATCCGACCATCGACAGCTGGTGGGCGCTGCTTTCCGAAGAGAAAGCCTGATTTTAATAATGAAAAGAGGGCGGCCGCGCGGTCGCCCCGTTAGCTCTATAAGGAAATTTCGATGAATGCTTTGATCACCAAGGGAAGACGGGCGGCATTTCCGCTGATGCTGCTGTCAACGCTGCTGTTCTCCAACACCCTGCAGGCGCAGACCGTGCCGGACGTGCTGCGCAAACCGGTCGGCAAGGGCGCCTATGAAATGGCCTACAGCCCGAGCGAAAATGCGCTCTACCTGGCCACGTCGCAGAGCCGCAAGCTGGATAAGGGCGGCATCGTCTACCGCCTGGATCCGACCACGCTGGACGTGACCCAGATTATTCATAACGACATCAAGCCGTTTGGCGCCGCCATCAACGCCAAGACCGGCACGCTGTTCTTCGGCAACACCGTCAATAACTCGGTGACCGCCATCGACGCCAAGACCGGCGACGTAAAAGGCCGTCTGGTGCTGGACGCGCGCCAGCGCTCCGAGACCGTCAAGCCGCTGGCGCCGCGCGAGCTGGTGGCGGATGCCGACAGCAATACCCTGTATATCACCGGGCTGGGTGAATCCAGCGTGGTGTGGGTGGTGGACGGCAAGGATCTGACCCTGCGCGCCACCGTGGCCGACACCGGCAAATACGGCACCGGCCTGGCGCTGGACGCCGCCGCCAAGCGCCTGTACGTCACCAACGCCGACGGCGAGCTGGTGACCATCGATACCCAGAGCAACAAGGTGCTGTCGCGCAAGAAGCTGGATGAGACTAAAGAGCACTTCTTCCTGAACCTCAGCCTGGATACCGCCACCCACCGCGCCTTCATCACCGATTCCAAGCAGCCGCAGGTGCTGGTGGTGGATACCCGCAACGGCAACATCCTGAGCAAGATCGACGTGCCGGAATCGCTGGCGGTGCTGTTCAACCCGGCGCGCAATGAAGTCTACGTCACCCACCGCCAGGCGGGCGAAGTGAGCGTGATTGACGCCAAGAGCTACAAGGTGCTGAACACCATCAAGACGCCGACCCATCCGAACAGCCTGGCGCTGTCGCCGGATGGCCAGACGCTGTACGTCAGCGTCAAGCAGGCTTCCAGCCGCGAAAAAGAGGCGACCGCGCCGGACGACGTGATCCGCGTAGCGCTGAAGTAATCCCGCGCAGAATAACCCCCCTCGAACAGGCGAAGCGGCGACGCTCCGCCTGTTTTTTTTCGCCGTGCGATCTGCGGTATAAAGTGTGGATTGCCTTATTATCCGAAGGAACGTTGGTTATGCCTGCCTCATGCACACCGCGGTTGTTGTCCGTTATCACCCTGCTGCTGCTGGCCGCGCTGATCCACAGCGGCATCAGTCCTTACGATCGCACCACCTGGTTGATGGAGGTGGCGCCGGTATTGATTGTTTTGCCGCTGCTGTGGCTGACCCATCGCCGTTATCCACTGACGCCGCTGCTCTATAGGCTGATTTTCTTCCACGCGCTGATCCTGATTTTCGGCGGCATGTACAGCTACGCCCGCGTACCGCTGGGGTTTGAGGTGCAGCAGTGGCTGGATCTTGGCCGCAACCCGTACGACAAACTGGGGCATTTCTTCCAGGGGCTGGTGCCGGCGCTGGCGGCGCGCGAGATCCTGCTGCGCGGCGGTTATGTGCGGGGCCGCAAAATGCTGGGCTTCGTGGTGTGCTGTATCGCGCTGGCGATCAGCGCGGTGTATGAGCTTATCGAGTGGTGGGCGGCGCTGGCGCTGGGCCAGGGCGCCGATGAGTTTCTCGGCACCCAGGGCGACCCGTGGGACACGCAGTCCGACATGTTCTGCGCCTTGCTCGGCGCGATAGCCGGCCAATGGCTGTTTGGTGGCTGGCAGGATCGGCAACTGCGGCGTTTAAAGGCGTAAGCCCGGCGGCGGTTGAGCCTGGTGAAAATGGATATTTCTCGTGCCGCCCGGTATTTGCCGGGCGGCATTTTTAATGTCGACATGATAAAAATCGACAATCATCAGTTAAATGTTTGGCGCCCTGTGAGACAGCGCAATGTTATTTCCTATATTTATGTTTATTTAGCTTTTTATGCGTTTTTCTAGGAATTTTCTTAACTCATGCCGTGTGCTACTATTCTCATGTTTAACAAGGGCTAATTATTATTAATTAGTTTTTTGAGCGGGGAACAATGAGATACATAATTAATAATAAGATTAAATATCATGAGGATAGATCAGAGTTGGTGGATCTCAACGCTGAGCTGCCGCCTCAACCGCTCACCGCCACGCTGAACCGCCTGCTGTCCGCGTTGGTCAGAAACAATAACCTGGTGGTCTCCCGCGATACCCTGCTGACGCAAGTATGGGAAGCGCACGGCCAGGTGGCCTCCGGCAATAACCTCAATAACACCATTTCCATCCTGCGCAAGATGTTCGCCGCCATGGGCGAGGACGACATTATCGTCACGTTGCCGCGCCAGGGATTCATGTTTACCGCCGCTTCGTTGAAGACGACGGATAGCCTGGCGGAGAGTTTGCCGGAAATGCCGATCCTGGCGGCTGCAGACAACCCCTTGCCGACCAGGCCGCTGCGAGTGCAGCGATTTAAGCGCTTCGGGTTGGCCGCGTTGCTGCTGCTGGCGGCGGGGAGCGGGATTTTGGCCTGGCAGGAGACGGGGTATCCCTCGGCCAGTTTGATGACGGTGGGTAAGATCGGGAGCTGTAATGTGCAATTTGTCACTTCCTATCACAATGTCGGCCCCGGCGAGATCGACCTGAACCACCTGAAGAACATGTTGCAAGAGAAGAAAACGGCAACCTGCGGCGAGCCGGCGACGTTGCTTTATTATGACAGCCAGGCCCTGGTGCCAAATGCCAGTGGACGGGTCAGAGCATCTTATTTCTATTATTGTCCGCAAGAGGCCATGACCTCGGGCAAAGTACAATGTGAGAACTACTATGAAAGCAGGGGTCTATAGCTCGGTATGCCGCCACGGTTATGCGATTGCCGCGGCGGTGGCCGTGCTGGTATGCAGCGTTTCTGCTTATTTTTTATTTTTTTAAACCGCAAATTCCGGAATGTACGGCGGTTGAACGTTTCGTCAACCAATATGAAGGAAAAATGCTGGAGAGAACGCTGCTGATAAGCGTGGTCCCTGATGGGGTGAGGCATGCCACCATACTGTTTAACGGCAGTGTGTTTTACGATGGCAAGCGTTACATCATTGAACGATCCATGGGGGTCGATTACCGAAAATGGGGGGGGAACTACGAATTTCAGGTGCGGGAAAATATCCGAAAACCGCAGGACACGCTACAAGATGAGGCGCTGAACCGCAGTTTACCCATCGAAGGGCAGACGATTCACCTGCGTATTGAACGCATGGATGCACGCCATTATCTGTTTGTGGATAACCATGCGCCGTATTATGTCTGCGTGACGTCATCATAACAGCAGCCTGCGCCCCCGGTACGACCGAGGGGCAAGGTGGATTCATAACCCAGGTGCTATTTTAAAATGAATTGAGATATCGTTATTTTTTTATGTAATTGTTAATGCACGGGCTATTGCTCGCCCGCGGGCAATAGGTTAACCACTGTTCGTCCTTCTCGGCATTCTCATTGCGAATGTTGTCATAGTAATAGACATCCGCCCGGTATTGGCAGTCGAAGCCGGCTTGCCGTATCTCTCGCTTAATATTTGCCAGCTCGCCGCTGCCTAACCGCATGGTGTAAATTTGGCAATTTTGCTCATTGCCCAACGGATAAACGCTGATGCGCGTGCTGTTTTGGTAAAGCACAATCGCGGCAAACGGCACTAAACAAGCGGCCATGATCATAATTAAGCGCTGTACCGAGCGGCGAAAGTTCGGCGTTCTTGCCGGCGGCGGCGTTGACGCTATTTCGGTTTCGCTATAATCATTATTATTAATATCACTGGCTTTTATATCCATCTGTTGAATGCTTGCGGCATTAAATTTAAACCCCTGGCGGGGGTAGGTCACAATAATATCTTCTACGCCGAACTGCGCCAATGACTTACGCAGGCCGGAAACGTAATTATTCAGGTTGTTATTGGAGGCTTTGAGCCCATGCTCAACCCAGACATCATTAAGCAACCTCTCTCGCAGCAGCAGCTTATCATTATTTCGAATAAACAACGAAAGCAATCTGCCGGTCGGTTTAAGTAAAGCTATTTTATTGCTGGCATTATCAATATGCGACAGCGTGCCCTCATCCTCATTAAAGAGGATGTCTTCATTTATGATAAAAATCATTTCATTTACCCATCAACTTTCCTGTCGAGGGATTATTCTGAGACCTGATGCGCCTTTTTTCAATCCTTCACGCTGTGTGTAAATAGGATTTTTCTCTCTATCCGTATAATTGACATGAAATGTTTATCTTCTTACAAGTTTTTTTAAATAAATATTGATAATTAAATTCTATTTTTTAGTGTTAAAATCTATTTAATTATTATTTTATCGATAATAATCCTGTGTTTTTGTATTTTTTCGACATAACATTTCAAAATCAGATCGGGGGGTGTAAATTTGTTCCCACTGATACGGAGCGCAAAAACGCTATGTATTAGCCACGAATACAACGCTCAGGAATAAAGCTGCGGCATTGCATGCGTGACTTACGGATTTAATTTACTCCACTACTTACTAAGGAATGTAAGGGATTTATATGAAACTGAATAAAATTATGCTGGCCGCCGTTATGGCATTGGGTGTTTCTTCTCTGGCGCACGCTGCTGACCAGGGTCACGGTAAAGTGACCTTCAGCGGTTCTATCATTGACGCTCCTTGCTCAATCGCGCCTGAATCTCTGGATCAGACCGTTGAACTGGGTGCAATCTCTAACGTGGCGCTGAAAAACGGCGGTAAATCCACCCCGCGCAACTTCCAGATCAAGCTGGAAAACTGTGAGCTGACCACCAAGAATCCAGGCAAAAACAACACCGTTGCGCTGACCTTCTCCGGTTCCTCTTCTGAAGCCGACAGCAAACTGCTGGGCATCACCGGTACCGCTAAAGGCGCCGGCATCGCCATCACCGACGGCGCAGGTACCAACATCGAGCTGGGCAAACCTTCTAAAGCGCGTGAGCTGCAAAGCGGTGCCAACACCCTGAGCTTCGCCGCTTACCTGCAGGGCAGCTCGGCTTCCACCGCCGTGATCGTCCCGGGTGAGTTCCAGTCTGTAGCCGACTTTACCCTGGCTTACCAGTAAGTCGTTACCTGACGAAATACGTGTGATTATCGGGCATGCGGGGCAACCCGCATGCCATTTTCAAAGCAGCATGATTTCACCAGGGAATGGCAATGAACGAAAAAATAAAAGAAATAGGGGCTTTTTGCCTATTGCTGGCGCCATTTTTCATTTCCCAGCAGGCAATGTCTGCCGTGCAGGGCGAAGGGCGCGTCAATATGCAAGGGGCTATTATTGACACCGCCTGTGCAATAGCAACGGAAAGCCGAGAGCAAATTATCGATATGGATATTATGCCTGTCTCAGATATTGCGCGCGACGGCAGAGGTCGAACGGTGCCATTCAGTATTGAGTTGGTTAATTGCGTGCTCGAACGCGCCGATAAAAACTTACCGGACTGGAAACAGTTTCGCATTACGTTTGACGGCAATAGCGATGGTGAAATGTTTGGCATTAGCGGTAATGCCTCCGGTATTGCGCTGAAAATTACCGATGCCGACGGCAATATTGCCACGCCAGGGAAATCTCTTCCGTCGGTAAATATATTGCCGGGGAATTACCGTCTGAATTACGCCATGACGTTAATCAGTAACCAGCGGCCATTGAAGGCCGGGGACTATTTCTCATCAGTGCGCTTCAAAATGGATTATTACTGAGCCGGCTGATGAGTCAGGGAAATCAATAAATTAAAAGGTCTTGGAAATGATGTTTTTACCTGCCGGGAAACCGTTTCGTTTGCATATTCTCAGCGCCTGCGTGGCGCTGGTGCTGGGCAGCTTGGCGAGCAAAGCCGGCGCGGTGGAAGACATCCAGTTCAATACCGACGTGCTCGACGTGAACGATCGCAAAAACATCGATCTGAGCCAGTTCTCGCGCGGCGGCTACATTATGCCCGGCCAGTACGGCATGGTGGTGCACGTCAATAAAATCGATTTGCCGGAACAGCCGGTGGCGTTTTACGCACCGGACGACGACGCCGGCGGCAGCCGCGCCTGCTTATCGCCAGAATTGGTGGCGCAGCTGGGTATCAGGGATGAGGCGCTGAAAAAGTTAACCTGGTGGCGCGAAGGCGCCTGTCTGGACGAGGCCAGCCTGCCGGGCATGGAGGTGCGGGGGGAGTTGGCTACGTCGGCGCTGTATCTGAGCATCCCCCAGGCTTATCTGGACTACGTTTCGGAGGACTGGGATCCGCCTTCGCGCTGGGACGAAGGTGTCCCCGGCGTGCTGCTTGATTACAACATTAACGCTCAGACCCAGCATCAGCTGCAGGCCGGCACGCGTGGTTACAGCGTCAGCGGCAACGGCACGGCGGGCGCCAACCTGGGGGCCTGGCGGCTGCGCGCCGACTGGCAAGGGAACCTGAACCACCAGACCGGCTCAGGGCAGTCAACCGATAAGCAACTGGACTGGAGCCGCTACTACGCCTACCGGGCGATCCCGGCGCTGCGATCCAAGCTGACGCTGGGCGAGGACTACCTGGATTCCGGGTTGTTCGACAGCTTTCGCTTCGGCGGCGTGAGCCTGCGCTCCGACGACAACATGCTGCCGCCGAACCTGCGCGGTTATGCGCCGGAAGTCAGCGGAGTGGCGAAGAGCAACGCCAAGGTGACCGTGAGCCAGCAGGGGCGGGTGCTGTATGAGACCACCGTCGCCGCCGGGCCGTTTCGTATTCAGGATCTGAACGATGCGGTTTCGGGCGACCTGGATGTGCGGTTGGAGGAACAGGACGGCAGCGTGCAGGAGTTCAAAATGAGCACCGCCAGCATTCCGTACCTGACGCGCCCCGGTTCGCTGCGTTACAAGCTGGCGGCGGGCAAGCCGTCGGATATGGATCACCGCTACCAGGGGCCGATGTTCGGCACCGGCGAATTCTCCTGGGGGGTGAGCAACGGGTGGTCGCTGTTCGGCGGGGCGCTGCTGGGCGGGGATTACAACGCGGCGGCGCTGGGTATCGGCCGCGATTTGATGCTGCTGGGCGCGCTGTCGTTCGACGTCACCCAGTCGCGCGCCAAACTGCCGTATAACGGCGAGACGCTGAGCGGCGGTTCTTACCGCCTCAGCTACTCGAAAAGCTTCGACGAGCTGGACAGCCAGGTGACCTTTGCCGGCTACCGCTTTTCCGAGCAGAACTTTATGAGCATGAGCGAGTACCTGGATGCGCGCCAATACGGGCAGCGGTTCGGCAACAGCAAGGAGATGTACACCATCACCTACAACCAGCAGCTGCGTGATATCGGGTTGAGCGCGTATCTCAACGTTAGCCACCAGACCTACTGGGATCGGCCGGCCAACGATCGCTACAGCCTGACGATGTCGCGCTATTTTGACCTTGGGGATTATAAAAACCTGAGTCTGTCGCTGTCGGCGTACCGCAACCGCTACAACGAGACCAACGACGACGGCATGTATCTGTCGCTGTCGCTGCCGTGGGGCAACGGCGCCACGCTGAGCTACAACGCCACGCTCAACCGTGACGACAGCACCCACCGGGTGGGGTACTACGATCGCATCGACGATCGCAGCAACTACCAGATCAGCGCCGGCGGTTCACGCAGCGGCGCCAACCTGAGCGGCTACTACAACCGCGATGGCGATCTGGCGCGGATGAGCGCCAACGCCAGCTACCAGCAGGACCGGTACAGCGCCATCGGCGGTTCGCTGCAGGGCGGGATGACGTTGACCGCCGAAGGCGGGGCGCTGCACCGCAGCAACATGGCCGGCGGGACCCGGCTGCTGCTGGATACCGAAGGGGTAGCCGGGGTGCCGGTGCGCGGCTACGGCAGCACGATGGCGACCAACCGCTGGGGCAAGGCGGTCGTGGTAGACGTCAACAGCTACTACCGCAACAAGGCCAGCATCGATCTGGACAAGCTTGGCGATAACGCCGAGGCCACCACTTCGGTGGTGCAGGCGACGCTGACCGAAGGCGCCATCGGTTACCGCAAGTTTGCGGTGATCGCCGGGGAGAAGGCGATGGCCGTGATCAAGCTGGCGGACGGCGGCGAGCCGCCGTTCGGCGCCACGGTGCTGAACGCGCGTAAACAAGAGACCGGCATCGTTAACGACGGCGGCAGCGTTTACCTGAGCGGCATCAACGCCGGCGATCGCATGACGGTGCGCTGGAACGGCGCCGAACAGTGCGAAGTGCAGATGCCGACACCGCTGCCGGCCGAGATGCTGACCGCCAATTTACTGCTGCCGTGCCGGGCATTAAGCGCCGGTACGGGCGGCGACGAACACTGAATTAAGGAGTTTTTATGATGAGCAAACGTAACGCTATCGGCCTGCTGGCCACCACTTCGCTGCTGGCCGGCGCGCTGGCACCAACCGCGCAGGCGGCTATTGCGCTGGATCGCACCCGGGTGATTTTCGACGGCGGCGTGCAGTCGGTGAGCCTGAGCGTGAGCAACCAGAACAAACAGCTGCCGTACCTGGCGCAGGGCTGGCTGGAAGACGAACAGGGCAACAAGATCCAGAGCCCGCTGACGGTATTGCCGCCGGTGCAGCGCATCGAGCCGGGCAAGCCGAGCCAGGTGAAGATCCAGGCGCTGCCGGCGGCGAAGATGCTGCCGCAGGACCGCGAGACGCTGTACTACTTCAACCTGCGCGAGATCCCGCCGAAGAGCAACAAGCCGAACTCGCTGCAAATCGCGCTGCAGACGCGCATCAAGCTGTTCTACCGCCCGGCGGCGATCGCGCCGGAGCGCAACGCCGCGCCGTGGCAGGAGCAGCTGACGCTGAGCAAGCAGGGCGACAAGTATGTGGTCAACAACCCGACGCCGTACTACGTCACTCTGGTTGACGCCGCCAGCCGCAAGGGCGTTGAAGGCGCCAAAGGGTTTGAACCGCTGATGGTGCCGCCGAAGGGCAGCCTGCCGCTGACGGTGAGCGCAGGCAGCGTGGGGAACAGCCCGGTGCTGACCTATATCAACGATTACGGCGGCCGCCCACAGTTGAGCTTCAGCTGTGCGGGTGCGGTCTGCAAAGTGGTGCCGGAGAAGAAAGCGTCTTAGTGCCGGGCCGCAACGCATCACCGCCAGCGGTAATCAGACAGGCAAAGGGATATGCTGAAGGGGAGAACGGGCTGGTTTTCCATCGCCGTTTTCGATTAACGAAAGGATAATTGAATTTTTATTTATACCAGTGATTACCCTATGTTAAAACGGATGGCTTTTCCTTTTTTTATTTATTTTTATTCCGTTAATGTTTTTTCCGCCGCGTGGGAAATGAAAACGGAATATCGGCCGATAAATGCGACTTACGGCCATTTTGTTGCAAAAATTATTGCCTGGGATACGGAGGACAAAACCCCTAATCCATTATATGGTTGTAATTCTGGTCAGGAATATTGCTATCTTGCATTTGTTAATGGTAACACCCCATTTATGAATAAAGTGTATTTTTCAGGTGTTACAACCAGTAAAACATTGGGTGAACTGGGTAAAAAATTTATCCAGAATGGGTTACTCAATCGGGAGTATCGTAGTAAAGATTATGACTACCCGAATCAACCGCATTGCATTTACTTTGGTTATAACACCCTACAGGTAATAGCTCATGGGGGGTAATTAGGTTTCCCGGCGGCGAACAGTGCCGGGTGCCGGAGATCGTACCCAACGTGTGTGAGTTACGTGAGCCGCTGGTGGAGTTGGATCATGGCATGCTGCGGGCCGAAGTGATTAACGGCAGTACGGCTGAAGCGCAATTGACGGTGGCCTGCACGTTTAATTTCAAAGTAAGAATTATGAGTTCAGATCGGTCTGGAACGGTTTATTTTAACGATAAAAAACAGTTTCGCAGCGAATTGAAATTAGACGGCGTCAATGTGGGGGATGGCTTGTTGATTACCGCGACGCCGGCCGGAAAAACCTTAACGCTGACATCAACGCTTGCGGGATATGACGGCAGCGTGGGGGAGTTTCAGGGGGCGAAAAGCATCATCATTTCGTTACCGTGATTATTAATGATGCTTTAGGCTTTTTACGAAAATAAGTTAATGATTCGCGGTGTGCAAAAGGGGTGCATGCTTGTAGGGCGTGATATATCGATTGATAGGGAGATAAATAAAGTGAATATCGCATCGAATATAGCCTACATGTTTTTTCTGACAATGATGGCTTGCTTACTGACGAACATGCCGGCTTGGGCCGCCACCACGGTATCGGTCAGGGTGACCGTGCTGGCGCCGCTGCCTTGCGTGATCAACGGCAATCAGCCGATCGAGGTGAATTTCGGCGATGAGGTGATGACGACGCGCGTCAATGGCGAAAATTATCGCACGCCCGTCGACTATTCGGTGACCTGCGACAAACCGGGAAAGAACGGCATGCGGCTGTTGATTGCCGGCACCGGAGCGGGGTTCGACGGCAAGCTGCTCCAGACCAATGTCGGCGGCCTGGGCATTGCGTTTTTAAACAACGGTGCGCGTATTGCGTTGAACAGTTGGCAGAATTTCACCTTTCCCGTTTTTGCCGAAGCTGGAGGCGGTGCCCGTGAAGCAGGCGAACGCTACGCTGCCGACGGGGGAGTTTACGGCCTCCGCCACGTTGCGTGTCGATTATCAATGAACCGGGAGACGAACATGAAACAGGGCGTTGCCGTGATGCTGCTGTGTGCTAGTAGCCTGGTCGGCCATTCCGTTCAGGCGGCCGAAGAGGTCGCCATGCACCTGAAAGGGACGCTGCGCGTGCCGCCGCCCTGCCGCATTAACGACGGCGGTGTGATCGAAGTGGATTTTGGCCAGCGCGTCGGTATCAACAAAGTCGATGGCGTCAATTACCGGCAGGCGGTGAATTACCGCATCCAATGTGATTTGCCCGGTGCCCTGCCGTGGGAGCTGACGTTGACCTTTAAGGGCAACGCTGCGTCCTTTGATAACGCCGCGTTGCAAACCGATAACGGCAACCTCGGTATCCGCTTGTACCGGGATGACAAACCGTTCGCCCCGAACAGCAGCATCAAAATCGATCCGGCGAATCCGCCGCGTTTGGAAGCGGTGCCGGTTGCCAAAGCGGGCGTGCCATTGAAAGAAGGCGCGTTCGCCGCCACGGCGACGCTGCAGGCGAATTACCTTTGAGCCCACGCTCGGCGGCCGGGAGAAAGAAGAGGAAAAATGCATGGAGAGGATAAGTAAAACGGCGATGTGGCGAGGCGTTATCGGCGTGGGGTTGCTGATCGGCGCGAGCGGGTGTTGGGCCGCTGCTGACAATATGCATTTCAGCGGCGCATTGGTCGCCGAGCCTTGCACGCTGCGGCCGGGTGATGAGGATATCCGCCTGGATTTCGGTACGGTGATCGATAAGTACCTGTATACCTATGGCCGTACTCCCGGCAAGGCGTTCAGTCTGGTGCTGCAGGATTGTGACATCAGCCTGGGCAACACGGTGAAGGTGACCTTCAGCGGCGCTGAAAGCGGTGCGCTGCCAGGTCTACTGAAGCCGGATGGCGGCAGCCAGGCGACGGGCATCGCCCTGGGGTTGGAAACGATGGCGGGCGCGCCGCTGGCGCTGAATAAGCCGAGTGAGGGATACGCCATCGGCAAAGGCAGCAACAGTTTACAACTGCAGGTGTACGTTCGGGGCGAACCGGAGGCGATAGCGCAAAAGAGCATCGGTCTGGGGGCGTTTTCGTCTGTCGCGACTTTCGGCCTGGAATATGAGTAAGCGTGTTTAGCGTGACGGCAAACGGCCCTAAGCGCCCATTTTATCAGGAGAGAACTATGACAGGGAAACAGACGGTGCGTGACTGGGCATACCTGCGCGGTGAACTGGGCTATTACGCCTCGTTGGGCGGCCTGGCGCTGATGGCGCCGCTCAGCCTGGCGGCCATGATGTGGCTGCTGCCGGCGGCGCAGGCCGTCGATAACTGGGAAGTGGATGGCGCTAACGGCGTGCTTTATGTCAGGGGGGCATTGACCGAAAGCGCCTGCCGGCTGGAGATGGACAGCCTGCGGCAGGAAGTCTGGCTGGGTGAGGTAGCGACCGGGTCATTGACGCAAACCGGCGATCGCGGCGCGGCGGTAAGCTTTGCGCTGCGGTTGCGCGACTGCCTGCGCAGCCCGGCGGCGAACCGGGATGAACGCACCGGTGCGCTGAGCTGGGCGGCGGATCAGCCGGCGGTGCGGGTGAGCTTCCGTGCACCGGCCGATGCGGACAGCCCGCAGTTGGTGAAAGCGCAGGGCGTGAGCGGTATGGGGCTGCGCCTGCTGGATGCCCAGGGCGAAGACATTCGCTTGGGCAGCCGCGGCAAGCCGCTGTGGCTGACGCCGGGCAGCAACGTGTTGAACTACAGCGTGATGGCGGAACGTACTGGCGCGCCTCTGCGGGCGGGGAGTTTTGATGCCGTGGTGGATTTTAGCTTGAGTTATGACTAATTGGGGGAGGCGTGCGCGTGAAACGGCGATCTTTGCCCGAATCTTGCAGAAGCTATGGCGTGTTGGCATTGACGGTTCTGGCCGAGGTGCTCTGTGTCTCACCAGGATTGGCGTCGACGACCCCAATTTCTATCTCCGGCACGATCACCAGCAAACCGCAGTGTGTGGTGAACAACAATCAAACCCTCCGCGTAGAGTTTGGCGATGATCTTGTGACCACTAAAGTCAATGGCAGCAACTATCTTCGCACGATCGATTATACGCTGGAGTGCAAAAACAACAGCAGAAATGCCATGAAGATGAAAGTGGTGGGCGCTGCTGCTGCGTTCAACAGCAGTGCGATTCAAAGTAGCAAAGGCAATCTGGCGATTGCACTGCGGGCCAACGGTGTGCCGCTGATCATTGGCAGTTGGCTTAATTTTACCTATCCGAATAAGCCTGTGTTACAG
This sequence comes from Serratia sp. SCBI, assembly GCF_000747565.1. Classification (NCBI taxonomy): domain Bacteria; kingdom Pseudomonadati; phylum Pseudomonadota; class Gammaproteobacteria; order Enterobacterales; family Yersiniaceae; genus Serratia; species Serratia sp. SCBI. Next base: position 363,402 of record NZ_CP003424.1, read on the forward strand.
GCGGTGCCTGTGAAAGGCAGCGGCGCTCTGACCGTCGGTTTTTTTAGCGCGGGAGCGACGCTGATGGTGGATTATCAATGAAGATAAACGTTGGAAAAACGTGGGCCTTGCTGGCTTGTAGCCTGTTTCTGCCCGCATTGCAGGGATGGGCGGCAGACAACGAGGCGGGCCTGTCGTTCAGCGGCACGCTGAACGAACCGCCGTCATGCGTGATCAATAACGGCCAGCGAATCGAGGTGGATTTTGGTCAGAGGGTCGGGATCGGTAAAGTGGATGGGAGGAATTATCTGCAAACCGTCAATTACCGGATCGAGTGTGAGCCGGGTGGCAATGGGCAGGCGCTGGGATTAACAATGGTAGCCACCGCCAGTGGGTTCGATAACGCTGCCGTGCCGACCAACGTTCCCGATCTGGCTGTGCGTCTGTTGTTGGCGGGGAATGCTTTCGTTCTGAATAAACGTGTGGCGATAGATGCTGCCAATCCGCCGACGTTGCAAGCCGTGCCGATCAAACGACAGGGAGCCGGATTAACGCCGCAGGCGTTTAGTGCCCAGGCGACGCTGCTGGCGGATTATCAGTAATACACCGGTTATTTTTAGATAGTTTTGTGCCCGGAGTGAAAATGCCAATGGCTGAAAAGACTGAATTAACGATGCACAAAATGGGTATTAAAAATGAAAAAGTTATTTCTTGGTCTTTTGGTTTTATTCTTCCACCCAAGCTATGCAGGAATTAATGTTGACTGGAAATTAGATAGCGGAGGGAGTGTATTGCGGTTTACTATTTTGTCCGCAGATTTCTCTGGCGCTCCGAGAGATTGGGATCTTGAATGTGGGGGTATTCTTTCTCGACCGCAATGCAAAATAACAATGTCGCCTGGTGGTTTCGCTGCTCCTGTATATTCATTTGATTTGCCTCAAAAAAATAAGCAAAAAGCAAGTGCGTTGGTTGCTTATTGGGCTTCTAATTTACCGAAAACCGGTGCGATATTAGATTGGGATAAGTGGGTAAAGCAGAACGGTGGTAAATCGCCCTGTATTGTTTTTAATGTTGGCACCAATAATACCGGATGGTTCGCTGATTCTTGCTCTGGTAGCGTTACTGAGCCACCCACCATTGATCCGCCAAAACCGCCGGTATCATGCTCTATGAGCGGCAATATTGATTTGCGCCACGGTTCTCTCGCCGATAGCGAAGTAACCGGCAATCGTGCCGAGAGCACGGCCTATGTTTATTGCTCCGGGGCCGCCAAAGTGAAGGTGCGTGCGCTAGCTTCCGTCGGCAGCGACAGCTACACCGTCAATTTGCGCGCTGACGGCAGCCTGAAATCGATATTGAGCGTCAATGGGGTTGTGGGTAACGCCGGGGTGACGCTGGATGTACCGGGGGGAGGATGGAAAGCGGCGACCTTCTCCTCTTTACTGATAGCCGCAGGAACGCCGGCCCCAGGGGATTTTTCCGGTTCGGCGGTGGCGGTCGTCGATGTTCTCTAACATTAAGGCAATAACGCAGAAAAAAACGGTATTTAATGCCGTGGATTAAATAATCCAATGGTGGAAAGTCTATTCCTTAATGAGGTTGCCAAATGAAAGATGTGCTCCCTGCTTGGCCACTATTTTAAATAGCCCTCTCTGAAAAAGGAGGGGCATGAAAAACCATCTAATATCATCGTCGATGACGAGCACCGTTATTTCACCGCCGGGTTGCGGTTAGGCGTTGCGGAATATGTGCAGCAGCATAATAAAGTCGCGTACTTCCTGCCACCGGGCCGCGATGTGTTGAACGACAGCGTTATGGCGGAGTGCACCGACGCGCTTTTACGGGGCAGGAGGGGTTAGCCTCAGTAATGACCGACGAAGGCGACTCCACGCCGGTGCCCCGAAATGTAAATGTGAAAATCGCCAGCTCGATAACGGGAAGGAAAGATGAAAAAAATACTCTTTTTATGGTTGTTGTTGCACGTGCCGCAGGCGGCTGCCAGTTGGGTGATCGATGCGCAATACTCGCCGTCTCAAAAGAGATTTATCGTGAAGGTAATTCGGTGGGATGAGTACGATCCTGCGCGGAATCCATTAAAAAATTGCAGGTTTACCAGTACCTGTAAACTGGCTTTTACGTACTCTGACCGCTCACATTATATAGATCCTTTTGGCTACATGGATATGCCAGAGGCGTCAGATCTAAATACGATGGGGGAATTAGCCCAGCTATTTGCACGGAAAGGTTATCTCAATCGGGAAGTTAAATCACAATTCGGCCTATACGAGGAGCCTTGTCTGGGTTTGGCTTATCCGGTATATAGTGCCGGGTCGATCCCTTATGTTCCTTTGCCAGGCGGCGAGTTTGAATGCTTTGCACCACAAATAGATCCAACCTATTGCAGCATTGCCGATGCTTATATCGAGCTGAATCACGGCACGATAAACACTAACTCAGTTAATGGGAGTGTTGCAGCGAAGCAATTTCGCGTTGCCTGCAATAATGCATTTAGCTTGGCTATCATCGCTGTGGATAAAAATGGTTCCGTCTCTCTTGGTGGTGGCATTATCAGCCATCTTAAAATAAATGGTGTCGATATTGGTTCTGGTTATCTCGACCGGATTGGCCCTGAAGGGAAAACCCTCACGCTGACGTCAACATTAAGCGGATACAGAGGCGGTACCGGCGATTTTCAGGGGTATAAGGTCATTATGCTGACTCTTCCCTGATTTATAAGCTTAGGCTTATAAAAATAAGTTAAAAATGCATTGAAACAACGGGTGAAAATGACGGGTGCAATGACGCGGTCAATCGTGTTTTTATTAAATTTTCAATCTAAATAGAATGATGGGTAAATTAGGAGGGGATAATGAAACCACTCAATATCGTCATCGATGACGAGAACCGCTATTTCGCCGCCGGCTTGCGGTTAAGCATTGTGAAATATGCACAGCAGCATAATAACGTTGCGCACTTCCTGCCGCCGGGCAGCGATGAACGGCCTGACATCGTGCTGGCTTCCCCGGCCCGGCGCACCCGGCGTTGGGCCGCCTATTCCGGGGCGCATGTCGTCACCATTAAGGAAAAGCAGACCGTTGCCTCCGGGCGCGCGAGCCGGGTGCTGTACCGCACCGACGATCAGCAGTGCCTGTTTACGCTGCTGTCTGATACGTTGGCTAATCCGAAGCCGGTATGTCGATTTCCCGCTAAGCTGTTGACTCCCCGTGAGCGGCAGGTTATCGGCTATTTACGGCGCGGGTTGGATCAATCGCAAACCGCCAGAGTGATGGGGGTGAGCGTTAAAACGGTGCACAGCCATAAACGTTCGGTGATGGGCAAGCTGATGCTAAACCGCAGCCATGATTTTATTTATTGGTTGTTATCACCAGAGGCAGAGTATTCCTAACCGTGATGGGGGATAATTTAAATTATTCTCATCTGATATCTTCATAACGCTAAAAAATCATGAGTTGTGATTAACATTCCCCAAGGGAATGTTAAGTATTTTTTTATTCATTTTCTAAATAACACAAAGGGACAGTTATGAAAACGACAGCGGCTTTACTTATTGGCGCTGGCATCATGATGATGTCTTATGCGCACGCCGGTTTTAACGGCAATCAGAATGTGCAGGGGAATCATGGCAACGCCAGCGGCGCCGGCAATAGCGATTTTGGCCAATGCATCAATGGCCAGGGGAAAAATGGCGGGCAATGTGCAGGCAACACCAATACAGACGCCAAGCCTAAAGAGAAAGATAAAGGCGAAGTCATGAATGCGATCTGTGAATCACCGTTTATGAAGAAGTACTTGCCGCTATGTCAGTAATATTGATTTTAAAATGACAAGCAGGGTTATCCTCCCTGCTTTTTTTGTGACTATTGATTAAATAGCCTGTTGTTCCGACTCAAAGCATCAGTTCGGTGAATTATTATCGTTGGCAGTGATGGTAGCTGTGCGTAATTTACGTTGGGTATTATCTACACCAAGGGAAAGGTGAAGTGGATTTGTTTTATTTTGCGATATTCTTGTTCTGTTTAAGCATCTATTCATTCTACAAACATGCGCAGCGGATGAAGAAAAGGCAGTTGTCTATCCAAGACTACGGCCATTCTTCCTGGTGGTTGGCATTACTACGTCATCATTGACGCTGCTGCACATTGTATGAGGTAGCGTTTTTTACCAGAGAGTGAGTATCCGCCTCAACGAAATTGGGCATTACTCGCCTGGCGAGGCCACTTTCACGCCTAATGCCGAGAATGCGGCAATTCGCTTACCCTTGGAGCCAACGTTTTTGGGGGGATGCAAGCAGAGAAGGGAGCATTCGTCCTGTGTCGCTGGCCTGCAGGGTGAGGCCTTTGGCCGAATAATCGAACGCAGTTCGATGGAGAGTCCGTACCCCAGAAAGCGAAAAACCCGCCATAGGCGGGTTCTTCTAAATAGGGCGACCGGACTCGGACAACCGGCGCTGGCGCCGCGTTGAACAGCGCTTCAGCGCTGGCCCGCAGGGTGAGGCCCTTGGCCGAATAATCGAACGCAGTTCGATGGAGAGTCCGTACCCCAGAAAGCGAAAAACCCGCCATAGGCGGGTTCTTCTAAATATGGTGCCCGGACTCGGACAACCGGCGCTGGCGCCGCGTTGAACAGCGCTTTAGCGCTGGCCCGCAGGGTGAGGCCCTTGGCCGAATAATCGAACGCAGTTCGATGGAGAGTCCAGTCCCTGAAAAGCAAAAACCCAGCCATAGGCTGGGTTCTCTAAATATGGTGCCCGGACTCGGAATCGAACCAAGGACACGGGGATTTTCAATCCCCTGCTCTACCGACTGAGCTATCCGGGCAACGGGCAGCATTAAACCGTATTGGCATAAAGCCGTCAACGGCTTTATGCGTGAAATACGCGAAAATGCCTCCGGTTGCTGGCTTTTCAGGCAAAGGGCGCAAAAAATGCGCCTGCCGGGGGGAGCACCTTGGGTTGTCTATGCCGTCAACCCTGTCGATTCAGCTCAACGCCCCGTTGCGACGGCACTGCGCCACCTGCAAGATGTCTTCCGCCAGCCGTTTGGCGACCGATACGTCCTGGAGCTGGCGTTTTACCAGCAGTTTGCTCAGGCAGCCTTCCTGAATCAGCTCCATTTGCTGCGCCACCATGTCGGCGTCATCGGCGTCCATTTCACGCAGCAATTCGCGGGTCAGCTCCAGCGAGGTCAGCTTTTGCTGCTCCGCCAGCTGGTGGATCGGGTGGTCCGTTTCCGGGAAGAAGCTGCAGGCGGCGATAAACAGGCAGCCGGGATAGCGGTCTTGCTGCACGTATTCCGCCAGCACGTCATAGCGCGCCAGCAGCTTTTGCTGCGGGCTCAGATTTTCGTCCAGCAGCAGCTGGCGGCGCCAGGTGTCGATCTGCTGGCCGTGGTAGCGCAGGCAGTCGTACAGCAGCGCTTCGCGATCCGGCCAGAACCGTTTGAGATCGCCGGGCTGAACGTCGAGTTTTTCCGCCAGCATCTCTAATGTGGCGGTCGCCAGGCCCTGTTGTTCCAACAGGCCCAGCGCGGTATCAAGGACGTGTTCACGTTGCACTTGTGCTTCCTCCTCTTCAGTTCAGAACCTCAGTGTTATTTATCACATCACTTTCTGCAAATGCGCGTTGAAGGCTTCCGCCTTCATAAAACCGGTGACCCGCTCGGCCGTCAGCTCGCGGCCCGCCGGATCGAAGAACAGGATCGTCGGCAGCCCCAGCACCTGCAGGTGCTTCAGCAGCGCCGCCTGTTCCGCACCGTTGGCGGTCACATCCGCCTGCAGCAGCACCGCGTTGGCCAGGCTTGCCTGCACTGCCGCATCGCTGAAGGTGTATTTCTCGAACTCTTTGCAGGCTACGCACCAGTCGGCGTACAGGTCCAGCATCACCGGTTTGCCCCGCGCCTGTTGCAGCGCGAGATCGAGCTGTTCGACGTTGTTGATGCGGGTAAAGGCCAGGTGCGGCTGAGCCGCCTGCTGCGCCTGGTCCGCACCGAAAGCCCAGTCCTGCAGCGGCCGTGCGGCGATCACCGCCGCCGCCAGCAACAGCAGTTGCAGGGCGCGCGCCCAGCCGCGTGCGCTTCTCAGGCTCAGGGCGAAGGCCCAGCCGAAGAACGCCAGGCCGAGCAGGCTCCACAGGCGCATGCCCCACAGATCGCCGATCACCCGCTCCAGCAGGAACACCGGCAGCGCCAGAATGACGAAGCCGAAGGCCTCTTTCACGTACTGCATCCACGGGCCGCTGCGCGGTAGCAGGCGGTTGCCGAACAGGGTGACGATCACCAGCGGAATGCCCATCCCCAGCGCGTACAGGTACAGCGTGCCGCCGCCGGCCCACAGATTGCCGCTCTGGGCGATATACAGCAGGATGGCGCTGAGCGGCGCGGTGGTGCAGGGGGAACAGATCAGCCCAGCCAGCGCGCCCATCAGGAATACGCCGGTCAGTGAGCCGCCGCGCTGGGTGTTGCTCCAGTTTGCCAGCCGGGTTTGCAGCGCCGAGGGCAGCTGCAGGGAATAGAGGCCGAACATCGACAGCGCCAGCGCGATGAACAGCGCCGACAGGCCAATCAGCACGTAAGGATGCTGCAGCGCCGCCTGGAACTGCAATCCGGCGGCGGCCACCACCAAGCCCAGCAGGGTGTAGGTGAGCGCCATGCCCTGCACGTAAACCAGCGCCAGCGCCAGAATGCGGCCGCTGCTTTGCGGCCGGTCGCGGCCGAGGATGATGCCGGAGATCAGCGGGTACATCGGCAGTACGCAGGGGGTGAAGGCGATGCCGATGCCGATCAGCAATGCCCACAGCGGCGAGAACGGCAGGCTGGCCGGTGTTGCGGATTGTTCGGCTGGCTCAGAGGCAGCCGCCGAGAGCGGCGCGGCTGCGGTGGCGCTGACCGCGTCCAGCGGGATGGTTCGGGTTTCCGGCGGGTAGCAGAAGCCGGCCTCGGCGCAGCCCTGATAGGTGACGCTGAGGCTGGCGTTGGCCGCCGCCTGTTGCAGCGGCACCTGCAGATTCAGCTGCTGTTTGAAAATTGCCACTTCGCCGAAGAACTCGTCCTTGTGGCTCAGCCCTTCCGGCAGGATAAAGGCGCCGAGCGTCGCCTGCTGCGGCACCAGTTTGATCTGCTGACGATACAGGTAATAGCCGGGGCGGATCTGCCAGTTCAGCATCACCTGGCCGCCTTGCTGTTTGAAATCGAAGGCGAAGGCCTGATCGACGGGCACGAACTGGCTGCCGCCCTTCGGCGCGAACAGCGAAGCCTGCGCCGCCTGCGGCAGGAAGCACAGGCTGCACAGCAGCAAAATCAGTCTAATGAAGCGTTGATCCATAACAGGTAGTCTTTATCTCCGGCCATCACCGGCAAGACCAGCAGCTCGGGCGTCTGGTAAGGGTGATGTTGTTTCAGGGTGTCGAGCAGGGCCTGCTGACGGCGGCGATCGCTTTTGAACAGCATCTGCACTTCGTATTCCTGTTCCAGTTTCCCTTCCCAGTAATACAGCGAGGTGGCGCCGGGCAGCAGCGTGGCGCAGGCCGCCAGCTTATCGCCCAGGACCCGCGCCGCCAGTTCCTGGGCGCTGGCTTCATCGGGTGCGGTACAGAGTATGACGACAGCTTCGCAATCAGACATCTTCAGCCCTCTCATCGGTTCGAATGGGCACTATACCCTGAAGGCGGATTGGCTAGAAGGCGAGTTTATCGCCAGAAAGAAAACCGGGGCCGCAGCCCCGGTCGACGTCTTACAGCATGACGCTGCCGAGCAGGAAGCCGAATACCACCGCGAAAATCACGCCCATGGTGCCGGGAATGAAGAACGGGTGGTTGAACACGAAGCGGCCGATGCGCGTGGTGCCGGTATCGTCCATCTGCACCGCGGCGACCAACGTCGGGTAGGTCGGCAGGATGAACAGGCCGGAAACGGCGGCGAAGGAGGCGACGGCGGTCAGCGGCGACACGTTCAGCGCCAGCGCCATCGGCATCAGCGCCTTGGCGGTGGCGGCCTGCGAGTATAGCAGCGCCGAGCAGAAGAAGAAGATCACCGCCAGCAGCCACGGGTGCGCCTGAATGACGCTGCCGGCCGTCTCTTTGATCCAATCGATGTTGGCCTGGACGAAAGTATCGCCCAGCCAGGCGACGCCGAGGATACAGATACAGGCGCTCATGCCGGCCTTGAAGGTGCTGGAGTTCAGCACCATGTCGGTGTCGACGCGGCACAGCAGGGTGGTCAGCGTGGCGACGCTCAGCATGATGATCAGAATGGCGTTGGTGGTGTTCATCAGCGGCTTGGCCACCAGACCCAGGCCCGGGCTGTTGATGATGGCGTAGGCGACCACGCACAGCACGCCGAGCAGGAACAGCAGCACCGAGGTTTTGGCGCGTGGTTTGATCGCCAGCGCGTTGTTGCCGCGCAGGGTGATCAGGCCTTCTTCCAGGCGTTTCAGGTACACCGGATCGTTAGACAGCTTGGAATCGAACAGCCAGGTCACCAGCAGCGACATCAACAGCACCGCGCAGAAGGTGGACGGGATCACCACCATCAGCAGGTGCAGGTAGCTGACGCCGTGGCCCTCCATCACCGAAGACATGTACACCACCGCGGCGGAGATCGGCGAGGCGGTGATGGCGATCTGGGCGGAGACCACGGCGGTCGACAGCGGGCGGCAAGGCTTGATGCCCTGTTCTTTCGCCACCTCGGCGATCACCGGCAGCGCCGAGAGTGAGATATTGCCGGTGCCGGCGAAGATGGTCAGGAAGTAGGTGACGATAGGGGCGAGAATGGTGATGTGCTTGGGGTTCTTGCGCAGCAGTTTTTCGGTCTGCTGCACCAGGTAGTCCATCCCCCCGGCGACCTGCATGGCGGAGATCGCCGCAATCACCGCCATGATGATGGAAATCACGTCGAAGGGAATGTTGCCCGGTTTGACGCCGATCAGCGCCAGCGCCAATACGCCCAGTCCCCCCGCGAACCCGATACCGATACCGCCCAATCTGGCCCCTAAAAAGATGGCCAGCAGAACGATAACCAATTCTACGGCTAGCATAATGTTTACTCCTTAAAATGAGATTTCCCGTCATCCTTGAAACTGCATCGGTGTTGGCTGCGAGCGCTCACCCCAGTCACTTACTTGAGTAAGCTCCTGGGGACTTGCGCTCTTGCCGCCTTGATGCAGTCCCAATGATTTAGGGTGTAAATTGAAAATAAAACGTTAAAATTTTGTGGGCGCCTAAAAGTAAAAAGGCACGCTATCCAGAGGATTTAGCGTGCCTTTCAGGGCTACCGGGTAGGTCTGTTATTGTTCATTTTCATCCGTATAGCGTTTGGCTTTATAGGCCGGGTGCATCAGGTTCTCCACGGAGAAGATGTCATCCAGCTCGGCTTCGGTCAGCAGGCCGCGTTCCAGCACCACTTCGCGCACGCTCTTGCCGGTTTCGGCGCAGATCTTCCCGACGATGTCACCGTTATGGTGGCCGATGAACGGGTTCAGATAGGTGACGATACCGATCGAGTTGAAGACGTAGTGTTCGCAGACTTCTTTATTCGCGGTGATGCCGTTAATGCATTTTTCCAGCAGGTTGTAGCAGGCGTTGGTCAGGATGTGGATCGACTCGAACATCGCCTGGCCGATCACCGGCTCCATCACGTTCAGCTGCAGCTGGCCCGCTTCGGCCGCCATGGTAACGCAAGTGTCGTTGCCAATCACCTTGAAACACACCTGATTGACCACTTCCGGCACCACCGGATTCACTTTGGCCGGCATGATGGACGATCCCGCCTGCAGCTCCGGCAGGTTGATTTCGTTCAGGCCGGCGCGCGGGCCGGAGGAGAGCAGGCGCAGGTCGTTACAGATTTTGGACAGTTTTACCGCCAGGCGTTTGAGCGCGCTGTGCACCATCACGTAGGCGCCGCAGTCGGAGGTGGCTTCGATCAGGTCTTCCGCCGGCACCACCGGCAGGCCGCTGACTTCCGCCAGTTTTTGCACCGCCAGCGGCTGGTAGCCTTCCGGGGTGTTGAGCGCGGTGCCGATGGCGGTGGCGCCGAGGTTCACTTCCAGCAGCAGCTCCGCGGTGCGGTGCAGGTTGCGGGTCTCTTCGTTCAGCAGCACGCTGAAGGCGTGGAATTCCTGGCCGAGGGTCATCGGCACCGCGTCCTGCAGCTGGGTGCGGCCCATTTTCAGGATGGTTTCGAACTCTTTCGCCTTGCGATCGAAGCCTTCGCGCAGCTGGTTGATGGCGTCGATCAGTTTCTGGTTGGAGGCGTACACCGCGATGCGGAACCCGGTCGGGTAGGCGTCGTTGGTGGACTGACACTTATTGAGGTGATCGTTCGGGTTCAGGTACTGGTATTCGCCTTTTTGATGGCCCATCAGCTCCAGGCCGATGTTCGCCAGCACTTCGTTGGTGTTCATGTTCAGCGAGGTGCCCGCGCCGCCCTGGAATACGTCCACCGGGAACTGATCCATGCACTTGCCTTTATCCAGCACCTCGTCGCAGGCCTGGATGATCACGTCGGCGATTTTGCGCGGGATGGTTTTGAGTTCTTTGTTGGCCATCGCCGCGGCCTTTTTCACCATCACCATGCCGCGAACGAACTCGGGGACATCGCTGATTTTGCTGTTGCTGATGTAGAAGTTTTCAATCGCACGCAGAGTGTGAACTCCGTAGTAAGCGTCTGCGGGGACTTCACGTGTTCCTAACAGGTCTTCTTCGATACGAATGTTGTTTGACATGAGAACCTTCTCTATGTGTTGCTGCCGAATTAATAATTTGTCAGGTCAAGGCTAGTAAGGGCACAGCCTAAATTAATATTGCCGAAGGCTTGGGGCGTGAAACGATTAACCAAATCGCCCGTAGCTGCCCAGATCATATGCTGGTTGGTAAGAAATGACTGAATCCAGATCACCTTATGGTGTTTAGGGATATGCCCTTTTTCGGTTCTGTGACTTCTTTCACGTTTGTGAACTTTAGCAATAAAAACCGGCTCTCGGTTGAAATGGTGGGGGGATGCCCTCATTGTAATAGTGTCGGCCGTTTACGGCCTCTTTTTTCGCGCCGTCGCCCCGTGGCGGCCGTGCCTTACCTACCGATAGGAGAACCAGGTGCGCTGGTTACCGCTACTGCTGATATTTCTGCTGGCTTACATAGAAATATCCATCTTTATCAAAGTCGCCGCCGTGCTCGGCGTGGCTGTCACCCTGCTGCTGGTGGTGTTCAGCTCCTGCGTCGGCATTTCGCTGGTGCGCAATCAGGGCATGAAAACCTTCGTGCAGATGCAGCAAAAACTGGCGGCCGGCGAAAGCCCGGCGGCGGAAATGGTGAAAAGCGTTTCGCTGGTGCTGGCGGGCTTCCTGCTGCTGATACCGGGCTTCTTCACCGATTTCCTCGGCCTGTTGCTGCTGCTGCCGCCGGTGCAAAAATCGCTGACGCTGAAACTGATGCCGCACCTGTCGGTGTATCGCCCCGGCGGTTGGACGGGCGGTGACGCCGCCAACGGCAATACCTTCGACGGCGAATTCCAGCGCAAGGACGACGAACGCCCGGTGCTGGAACACCGCCCGGACGAGGATCGCAAACCTCACGATCGTTAAGCAAACGCGGCTCTGGCCGCGTTTTTCATCTCTGCGGCACTCGTCGGACCAAAAATGCGAAATTTTTTTTGTTCGCCCCCTTGAAGGGGGCTGGAACGCCCCCATCTCAAATGCCACGAGGCCGGTAATAACAACCATCCGGTGTACAACCCTAAATCTGATAGAGACCTTCTTACAGGAGAGCGTTCAATGAGTATTCGTCCATTGCATGACCGCGTTATCGTCAAGCGCAAAGAAGTTGAATCAAAATCTGCTGGCGGCATCGTCCTGACTGGCTCTGCTGCGGGTAAATCCACTCGCGGTGAAGTGGTTGCAGTGGGTAAAGGGCGTGTGCTGGAAAACGGCAACATCCAACCGCTGGATGTGAAAGTTGGCGATATCGTGATTTTCAACGACGGCTACGGCGTGAAAGCAGAGAAGATCGACAATGAAGAAGTGTTGATCATGTCCGAAAGCGACATTCTGGCAATTGTTGAAGCGTAATTGCGCTTTATCTTCTGAACTGAACGAGTTGAAGGGAAATACCAATGGCAGCTAAAGACGTAAAATTCGGCAATGACGCTCGCGTGAAAATGCTCCGCGGCGTGAATGTTCTCGCTGATGCAGTAAAAGTGACCCTGGGCCCGAAAGGCCGCAACGTAGTGCTGGATAAATCTTTCGGCGCACCGACCATCACCAAAGATGGCGTTTCCGTTGCGCGTGAAATCGAACTGGAAGACAAGTTCGAGAACATGGGCGCACAGATGGTGAAAGAAGTGGCCTCCAAAGCGAACGACGCGGCGGGCGACGGCACCACCACTGCAACCGTACTGGCTCAATCCATCATCACCGAAGGCCTGAAAGCGGTTGCTGCAGGCATGAACCCGATGGATCTGAAGCGCGGCATCGACAAAGCGGTTGTCGCTGCGGTTGAAGAACTGAAAAAACTGTCCGTACCTTGCTCCGATTCCAAAGCTATCGCTCAGGTCGGCACCATCTCCGCCAACTCCGACGAAACCGTGGGTAAACTGATCGCGGAAGCGATGGAGAAAGTGGGCAAAGAAGGCGTCATCACCGTTGAAGAAGGCACCGGCCTGCAAGACGAGCTGGACGTGGTTGAAGGTATGCAGTTCGACCGCGGTTACCTGTCCCCATACTTCATCAACAAGCCGGAAACCGGTTCTGTTGAGCTGGAAAGCCCGTTCATCCTGCTGGCTGACAAAAAGATCTCCAACATCCGCGAAATGCTGCCGGTGCTGGAAGCCGTTGCCAAAGCAGGCAAACCGCTGCTGATCATCGCTGAAGACGTTGAAGGTGAAGCGCTGGCGACCCTGGTGGTCAACACCATGCGCGGCATCGTGAAAGTGGCTGCCGTTAAGGCGCCTGGCTTCGGCGACCGTCGTAAAGCCATGCTGCAGGACATCGCTACCCTGACTGCCGGTACCGTTATCTCTGAAGAGATCGGTCTGGAGCTGGAAAAAGCCACCCTGGAAGACCTGGGTCAGGCGAAACGCGTTGTCATCAACAAAGACACCACCATCATCATCGATGGCGTGGGCGACGAAGCGACCATCCAGGGCCGCGTTGCTCAAATTCGTCAGCAGATCGAAGAAGCGACCTCTGACTACGATCGTGAAAAACTGCAGGAGCGCGTAGCGAAACTGGCCGGCGGCGTTGCCGTTATCAAGGTTGGCGCAGCCACTGAAGTTGAAATGAAAGAGAAGAAAGCCCGCGTTGAAGACGCCCTGCACGCGACCCGCGCCGCAGTGGAAGAAGGCGTGGTTGCCGGCGGCGGCGTAGCGCTGATCCGCGTTGCAGGCAAAATCGCCGCGCTGAAAGGTGACAACGAAGACCAGAACGTGGGTATCAAAGTTGCGCTGCGCGCAATGGAAGCCCCTCTGCGTCAGATCGTGGTCAACGCCGGTGAAGAAGCTTCCGTTATCGCCAACCAGGTGAAAGCGGGCGAAGGCAGCTACGGCTACAATGCTTACTCTGAAGAATACGGCGACATGATCGCGATGGGTATCCTGGATCCAACCAAAGTGACCCGTTCTGCTCTGCAGTACGCGGCTTCCGTGGCTGGCCTGATGATCACCACCGAATGCATGGTCACCGACCTGCCGAAGGCTGACGCACCAGATCTGGGCGCAGCAGGCGGCATGGGTGGCATGGGCGGTATGGGCGGCATGATGTAATCATCCCCCACACGCTTGTGTGCTGAAAGCCCCGGTCAAATGACCGGGGTTTTTTATGCCTGAGCGCCGCCGCACTGTATTTGATGATATTTTTGCCGCCCGGGGCGATTTAGCTGGTAAACTGGTAAGTCATCAGCTGTCGCTCAAGACGTTGGCCCGCTCGCGTGGCAACGGATGCTTAAGAGATGGCATCGCTTTCTGATATACCCTATGAATTTCAAGTTGTAGCTAGGCGGCCAGCTCGTGAGTCCCCAGGCGCTTACTTGAGTAAGTAACTGGGGTGAGCGAGTGCAGTCAACAACGCTACAGCTTGAAAGGCGACGGGTAGAAGATTTTGCGTAATTCTCAACATCGAATGGGGAACAAGATGCGGATTAAAGCCTTACTGGGTCTTTCGGCAGCGATGCTGCTGGCGGGTTGCAGCACCACTCATGAACTGACCGCTGCGGGTCAGCAGATCAAGTTCACCGACAGCAAGCCGGCGGCGGAATGCCAGCTGCTGGGGGAAGTGACCGGCACCCAGAGCAACTGGCTGTCCGGCAACGGCGGTGAAGGCAGCTCCATGCGCGGTGCGGCCAACGATCTGCGCAACAAGGCAGCGGCGATGGGCGGCAACGTCATTTACGGCGCCAACAGCCCAAGCCAGAACCTGCTCTCCAGCTTCGCGCCGCTGGACAGCAAAATGGTCGGCCAGGTTTACAAGTGCCCGTAAGGCGCTGAGGCCTAACGCCGCGAAGAGATAAAAAAGAGGAATGCCACGGCATTCCTCTTTTCGTTTCGTCGAGCCCTGTGGCGCGCGTCACTCCTGCATCAGGCGCAGGTCGATCGGCGTTTTGCTCGGTTCGCCGCCCACTTCACGCGTCAGGCGCGGCACCAGATAACCGGACACCTTGCTCAGCAGCGCCTGCATGATGACGCGCGCTTCATCGTCGCTGACCATGAAATGCGCCGCGCCCTGCACCTTGTCCAGCACATGGATGTAATAGGGCAGGATGCCGGCGTCGAACAGCGCGTTGCTGAGCGCCGCCAGTGTATCGGCATCGTCGTTGACGTCGCGCAGCAGCACGCTTTGGTTGAGCAGCGTGACGCCGGCGAGGCGCAGCTGGGCCATGGCGCTCTGTAGCTCGCGGTCGATTTCGTTGGCGTGGTTGATGTGGGTGACCATCAGCACCTGCAGGCGCGAGGCCGACAGCAGGCGGCACAGCGCCGGCGTAATGCGCGCCGGGATCACCACCGGCAGACGGGTGTGAATGCGCAGGCGTTTCAGATGCGGGATGGCCTCCAGCTCGCCGACCAGCCACTCCAGCTCGCTGTCTTTGGCCATCAGCGGATCGCCGCCGGAAAAAATGATCTCGTCCAGTTCCGGGTGTTGGCGGATATAATCCAGCGCCTGCCGCCAGTTGTTCTTGTTGCCCTGATTATCCTGATAGGGGAAGTGACGGCGGAAACAGTAACGGCAGTTGACCGCACAGCCGCCTTTGACCAGCAGCAGCGCGCGATTGCGGTATTTGTGCAGCAGACCCGGCACCACGCTGCGCTGTTCATCCAGCGGATCGGTGGTGAACCCTGGGGCGTTGATGAACTCCTCTCTGGCGGTCAGCACCTGGCGCAGCAGCGGGTCGTTGGCATCGCCGGGGCGCATGCGCGCAGCGAAGGCGCGCGGCACGCGCAGGGCAAACAGCCGACGGGCATCGCGCCCCTGCGGCAGTTCCGGGTGCGTATTCAGTGACAAAAGCTGCAGTAATTCATCGGGATCGGTAATAACATCGGCGAGTTGATGCAACCAATCTTCTCTATGTGCCGTACTTTGGGTTATAATGTGTGCCATTTTTTTGGCTAAGCTACCAGTTCAAATATTCAGAGGGCCATCATGGCGACTTATTCTAGCAACGATTTCCGTCCGGGTCTTAAAATCATGTTCGAGGGCGAACCTTACGCCGTCGAAGCCAGTGAGTTCGTTAAGCCGGGCAAAGGCCAGGCGTTCGCGCGCGTGAAAATGCGCCGTCTGCTGACCGGCACCCGCGTGGAAAAAACCTTCAAGTCTACCGATTCTTGCGAAGGCGCAGACGTGATGGACACCAACATGAACTACCTCTACAGCGACGGTGAGTTCTACCACTTCATGCACCCTGAGTCTTTCGAACAGCATCAGGTTGACGGCAAAACCGTCGGCGACGCGGCCAAATGGCTGCAGGATAACGCAGAGTGCATCATCACCCTGTGGGATGGCCGTCCAATCGCCGTTCAGCCGCCGAACTTCATCGAAGCGGAAATCACCGATACCGATCCTGGCCTGAAAGGCGATACCGCAGGGACTGGCGGCAAGCCGGCTACCCTGAGCACCGGCGCCGTGGTAAAAGTGCCGTTGTTCGTCCAGATCGGCGAAGTGATCAAGGTTGACACTCGCTCTGGCGAATACGTCTCTCGCGTTAAGTAAGTTTCAAAACAGAGGAACCCCCGCGGTTCCTCTGTTTTATCCCATCCCCGTTCGTTGGCAGAAAATCCGCATGTTCAAGAAAACGCTGTTGGCCGTGCTCTCCCTGTTGTTCCTTTTCTCCCTCAGCAGTTGCAATACGTTTCGCGGTTTCGGCGAAGACGTTCAGCATCTCGGCGGCGCCATCTCCCGCACGGCCAGCTGATCCTGCCTTTAACCCGATGTATTTGCGCCACAAAGCCGGTCACGATCCCACACCCTCCGTCAATTTTGACTACGCTTAGAAAGCCGTACTTTTTCATCAACGACAAATAAGGACTTTCTTATGCTGAAGAAAAGTATTATCGCGATCTTCTCTTTGATGATTTTGAGCTCGCTGACCGCCTGCAATACCACCCGCGGTGTGGGTGAAGACATTCAGGCCGGCGGCAAGGCTATTCAGCGCAGCGCGGAATAATCCGCATTCCACCCGGCGGCGTTCCGGCTGCGGAGAGCCGCCACATTTCTATCCCTTGCCTGAGCGTTAACGCTGCTGCTATCCTGCCGCAGTGCGGGTGAGGTTACCCGTCATGCATCACCTCGCTAAACGGGACGACCCGTTTACGCGTCATTTTATCGGGGACGACCCCAGTGGTAGGGAGGCCGTCTCATGGCCTGGATTATTCTGCTTATCGCCGGTTTGCTCGAAGTGGTTTGGGCTATCGGTCTGAAATACACCCACGGTTTTACCCGGCTGACGCCGAGCATCATCACCATCGCCGCGATGGTGGTCAGCATGTTGCTGTTGGCCAACGCCATGAAAACGCTGCCCGCCGGCACCGCCTACGCGGTGTGGACCGGCATCGGCGCGGTGGGCGCGGCCATCATGGGCATGGTGCTGTTGGGCGAATCGACCAATATCGCGCGCATCATCAGCCTGTGCCTGATCGTGGTCGGCATACTCGGGCTGAAGTTCAGCAGTCAGTGATCGGCGGACTGCTGCACCCAGATCAGCTTGTCGGTGGCGAAACCGTAGCCTTTGGCTGTCTGCAATAAACGGTCGCGCACGGCGGCGTCAAGCGTCGGCGTGCGCGACAGGATCCACAGATAGTCGCGGTTCGGGCCGCAAACCAGCGCGTAGCCATACGCCGGATCCAGGGCAATCACGTTGTAGCCGCCATAGAAAGGGCCGAAGAACGACACTTTCAGCGCCGCGATCTGCGGTGAACCGATAAAGTAGGCTTTGCCTTCGCTTTCTTGCCATTGCTGTTTTTGCGGATTGAAGCCGCGATTGATGACGTTCAGTCCGCCGTCGGCGCGCGGGCTGTAATGGGCGGTCACCTGCTGCAAACCGCGTTCAAAACGATGATCCAGACGTGCGATCTCATACCAGGTGCCGAGATAGCGCTGGCTGTCGAAATTGTTCACGACCTTGATGTCTTTAGGCGGGGAGACGCTGCAGGCGACGGAGAGCAGGGCGGAAAGCATGACGCAAAGCTTTGACCATAAACGCATCGGTGACTCCTGTTTACCGGGGGCGAGTAGACAGTGTAGCCGATGAGAAAAGGGCGGCCAACGGGCGTTGGCCACCCGAGCGGTTTACAGCGTGACGACGCCGATGACGGTGACGACGCTGAGGATTGCCGCCAGACCGTAGAACACCCACTTGCCGGCCGGCACGTGGATCTTCAGATCGTGCATCGCATGGTGGATGCGATGCAGGCCGCACCACAGCGGCAGAATGATCATCAGCAGCAGGAACAGGCGGCCGATCAGGCTCTGGCAGAACGCCAGCACGCGCTCGTAACCCAGCGCTTCACCGGGGAACAGCCCCAGCGGCAGCAAAATGCCGATCAGCAGCACGATAGCCGGCGCGACGATCGCGCCCCACATGCCGCCGGCGCCGAACAATCCCCAGAAAACCGGCTCGTCGGAGCGTTTAGGTGCTTGATTTATCATGTTTCCTCCGGATTAGAACAGGGCCACGGCCAGGATGACCACGCTGACGACGATCGTGACGGCCCACAGCCCTTTCACGATGGGGCCCGGTCCCATTTTCTCGCTGTTGACCACGATATTGGCGGCCTTCGGCGCCAGATCGAACCAGGTTTTGGTGTGCAGCGCCGCCGCCAGCAATGCGATGACGTTGATTAACAGCACCAGCGGATTCTGCAAGAAACCGACGAAGCCGGCCCAGCTCTCGGCGCCGCCCTTCAGCGCGAACACGCCGTAGAGCAGCACGATGCTGAACCAGACTGCCAGCACCGAGGTGCCTTCGCGCAGCATGTAGAAACGGTAGAAGCCGAGCTTTTGCCACCAGGTGGGCGTCATGGTGCGCACATAGGGCTTACGTTGAGTTGTCATGGCAATTTTCTCCCTTATTGCGGCTTCAACATGGCGATCATGAAGTCTTTGGCGCTCTCCACCTTGCCTTGCTGGATAGCGGCGGCGGGATCGACGTGTTTCGGACAGACTTCGGAGCAATAGCCGACGAAGGTGCAGCTCCAGACGCCGTTTTGGCCGTTGAGCTGCGGCATGCGCTGTTTCTTGCCGTGGTCGCGGTTGTCCAGGTTATAGCGGTGCGCCAGCGTGATCGCCGCCGGGCCGATAAACTCGGGGTTGAGGCCGAACTGCGGGCACGCCGCGTAGCACAGGCCGCAGTTGATGCAGCCGGAGAACTGGTGGTATTTGGCCATCTGCGCCGGAGTCTGCACGTTCGGGCCATCCTCCGGTTTGCGATCGTTGCCGATGATGTACGGTTTGATCGCCTCCAGGCTTTCGATGAAGTGGGTCATGTCGACCACCAGATCGCGCTCGATCGGGAAGTTGCCCAGCGCTTCGACCTTCATGCCGCCGACGTAGTCGCGCAGGAAGGTTTTGCACGCCAGCTTCGGCACGCGGTTGACCATCATGCCGCAGGAGCCGCAGATCGCCATGCGGCAAGACCAGCGGTAGGAGAGGTCCGGCGCCAGGTTATCCTTGATGTAGCCCAGCGCATCGAGCAACGAGGTCTGTTCGTCGTAAGGCACGGCGTAAGTGACGAAATGCGGCTCGGCGTCGCTTTCCGGGTTATAGCGCATGACTTCGATCTTCAGGGTTTGCATCTCAGCCATTTGCCTGCTCCTTATTCTTTTTCTCCTGCGCTTCGGCTTCTGCGCCGTAGACGCGTTTGGCCGGCGGCAGCTTGGTGATTTTCACGTCGCTGTATTCGAGACGCGGCGCGCCCTGCGGATTGTGGAACGCCAGCGTATGCTTGAGGAAGTTGACGTCGTCACGCTCGGTGCAGCCTTCGTCCAGGCGCTGGTGGGCGCCGCGCGACTCTTTGCGGTTAAATGCGGAGTGCGCCATGCATTCAGCGACGTCCAGGCCATAGCCCAGCTCGATGGTGTACAGCAGATCGGTATTGAACACGCTGGTGTTGTCGGTGATTTTGACGCGCTTGAAACGTTCTTTCAGCTCGGCCAGCTTATCGATGGTTTTTTGCATCAGCTCCGGCGTGCGGTAGATGCCGCAGCCTTCTTCCATCGACAGCCCCATTTCGTCGCGGATCTTCGCCCAGTTTTCGTTGCCTTCCTGCTTCATCAGGTTGCTCAGGCGGGTTTCGACGTCGCGGGTTTGCGCATCCAGCGCGCTGCCGTTGGCCGGCGCGGTTTCCAGCGCGCGGCGCGCGGCGTGTTCACCGGCGACGCGGCCGAACACCACCAGTTCCGCCAGCGAGTTGGAGCCGAGACGGTTGGCGCCGTGCAGGCCGACGGAGGAACATTCGCCGACCGCAAACAGCCCCTTGATGCGGGTTTCGCAGTTCTGGTCGGTTTCAATGCCGCCCATGGTGTAGTGCGCGGTAGGGCGCACCGGGATCGGATCTTTCACCGGATCGACGCCGACGTAGGCCTTGGCCAGTTCACAGATGAACGGCAGCCGCTCCAGCAGCTTTTTCTCGCCCAGGTGGCGCAGATCGAGGTAGACCACGTCGCCGCGCGGGGTGGCGATGGTGCGGCCGGCGCGCCATTCGTGCCAGAAGGCCTGGGACACTTTATCGCGCGGGCCCAGCTCCATGTATTTGTTCTTCGGCTCGCCCAGCGGGGTTTCCGGGCCCATGCCGTAGTCTTGCAGGTAACGGTAGCCGTCTTTGTTCACCAGAATGCCGCCTTCGCCGCGGCAGCCCTCGGTCATCAGGATGCCGGAACCGGGCAGGCCGGTCGGGTGATATTGCACGAACTCCATGTCGCGCAGCGGTACGCCGTGGTGGAACGCCATGCCCATGCCGTCGCCGGTAACGATGCCGCCGTTGGTGTTGTAGCGATAAACGCGCCCGGCGCCGCCGGTGGCCATCACCACCGCGTTGGCGCGGATCTGCACGCGGGTGCCTTCCATCATGTTGAGCGCCACCAGGCCGCGCGCCTGGCCGTCATCCACCAGGATATCCAGCACGAAGTGCTCGTCGAAGCGTTGGATTTGCGGGTATTTCAGCGAGGTCTGGAACAGGGTGTGCAGCATGTGGAAGCCGGTCTTGTCGGCGGCGAACCAGGTGCGTTCGATCTTCATGCCGCCGAAGCGCCGCACGTTGACCGAACCGTCCGGTTTGCGGCTCCATGGGCAGCCCCACTGCTCAAGCTGGGTCATCTCGCGCGGGCACTGATGCACGAAGTGATCGACCACGTCCTGCTCGCACAGCCAGTCGCCGCCGGCGACGGTGTCGTGGAAGTGATAGTCGAAGGTATCGTGATCCTGGGTGACGGCGGCGGAGCCCCCCTCGGCGGCGACCGTGTGGCTGCGCATCGGGTAGACCTTAGAGATCAGCGCGATTTTCAGTTGGGGATTGGCTTCCGCTGCGGCTATTGCTGCACGTAAACCAGCGCCCCCGGCCCCAATAATGGCAAGATCGGCGTTAAAGGTTTGCACTGCATTCCTCCAATGTTCTTGTTAAGAACGGCAAGTTAAATATCTATGCTTAAAATTTAGCGAACTCTTCGGGTGCTAACTAATTGAACCGATTAATGTTGCTTAAAGGTTAAGGATAGATATCTCCCACCAATAATGGGGAATTAACTATACCTAAAGTTAAGTAGTCGAAATTTGATGTGATCGATTGTTTTGTCGATTAACGCTTGCCCGGCAGGCTTGTCTGTTTTTTTGCGCGTTCGGCCGGCTTTACCCTTTTTAACGCGCTTTTGCCGCCCTTTTATCGGAAATTGGCGTTATCGCCGGTTGCGCATCGTGAAGAATTTGTTTGGCTGCAAGGATGCGAGTAGACTGCATCCCCTGTTTGATTTCGGAGTTAATTACCATGAGCGAAACGGCAAGCTGGCAGCCTAGTGCACCCATCGCCAATTTGTTGAAACGCGCAGCGATTCTGGCTGAGATCCGGCGTTTCTTCGCCGATCGTGGCGTGCTGGAAGTTGAGACGCCCACCATGAGCCAGGCGACGGTCACCGACGTTCACCTGTTCCCGTTCGAGACGCGTTTCGTCGGGCCGGGGGCGGCAGAGGGCCTGACGCTATACATGATGACCAGCCCGGAATATCACATGAAGCGCCTGTTGGCGGCGGGCAGCGGCCCGATCTACCAAATGGGGCGCAGCTTCCGCAATGAAGAAGCCGGGCGGCATCACAACCCGGAATTCACCATGCTGGAGTGGTACCGTCCGCACTACGACATGTACCGCCTGATGAATGAAGTGGACGATCTGCTGCAGCAGGTGCTGGACTGCGAGAGCGCGGAGACCCTGTCCTATCAGCAGGCGTTCCTGCGTCATCTGGACATCGATCCGCTGTCGGCGGAGAAGGCGCAGCTGCGCGAAGCAGCGGCCAAACTCGATCTGAGCAACATCGCCGATACCGAAGAAGATCGCGATACGCTGCTGCAGCTGCTGTTCACCGTGGGCGTGGAACCGCATATCGGCCGTGAAAAACCGGCGTTCGTGTACCACTTCCCGGCCAGCCAGGCGGCGTTGGCGGAGATTAGCACCGAAGACCACCGCGTGGCGGAGCGTTTCGAGGTGTACTTCAAGGGTATCGAGCTGGCGAACGGTTTCCGTGAGCTGACCGACGGCCGTGAACAACAGCAGCGCTTCGAGCAGGACAACCGCAAACGCGCGGAGCGCGGCCTGCCGCAGCAACCGATCGACTACAACCTGTTGGCGGCGTTGCAGCACGGCATGCCGGAATGTTCCGGCGTGGCGCTGGGCGTGGATCGTCTGGTGATGCTGGCGCTGGGCGCCGAGAGCCTGAGCGACGTATTAGCCTTCCCGGTCGGGATCGCCTGACGTTTCAGGCGGCGAAAAAGCAAAAAGGGGGTCGGCATTTGCCGACCCCCTTTTTTATCGCGAGAAGCGCTTACAGCCCCCCGGCGTCGCGCTTGGTGTTCGGCGCCGGCGTGGACGGCGGCGTGCGGCCGTTGTTGGTCAGCCGCGACAGCGTCTCGGTACGCACCTGGAACGGCGGGTACGGCAGCGTGATGCCGTGCTCGCGGTAGCCCGCCAGGATCAGCTGGTGGATCTCATGGCGCAGCGGCATACGGTGGCCCATCTCGGCGGCGTAAATACGCATCTCGAAGATCTGAATGCCTTGTTGCAGATCGACCAGATAGACCTCCGGCGCCGGGTTATCCAGCACCAGCGCGCAGCGCTCGGCGGCGTTCATCAGGATCTTGGTCACTTCTTCGCTGTTGGCCTCGCCCGGCGCCGGTACGGTCAGCACCACACGGGTCAGGGTATCCGACAGCGACCAGTTGACGAACTGCTCGGTGATAAACGCTTTGTTCGGCACGATGATCTCTTTGCGGTCCCAGTCCGAGATGGTGGTGGCGCGGGTATTGATCTTGGTGACGGTGCCGGTCAGATTGCGGATCGTCACGGTGTCGCCGATGCGGATCGGTTTCTCGAACAGGATGATCAAGCCGGAGATGAAGTTGGAGAAGATCTCCTGCATGCCGAAGCCCAACCCCAGACTGAGCGCGGTAACCACCCACTGCAGTTTCGACCATTCGATGCCGATCCAGGCGAAGCTGAGCACCGCGCCGAACAGCAGCAGCAGGTACTTGGTGATGGTGGTGATGGCGTAGCCGGTGCCCGGGGACAGATCCAGGTGCTGCAGCACCGCCAGCTCCAGCAGCGCCGGCAGGTTGCGCACCAGCTGCATGGTGATGATCAACACCAGAATGGCGATCAGAACCGCGCCGAGGGTGATCGGATGGGCGGTTTCCACGCCGTTCACCGTCGAGGTTACGTCCCACAGCGAGATGTTTTCCAGGAAGGCGAACGCGGAGTGGATCTCCGACCACAGTACGATCACCGACACCAGCGCGATCAGCGTTAGGATCGAACGCACCAGCCGTAGCGACTGGGCGCTGATGGTGTCCAGATCGAAGTCCGAATCGTCCGGATCGATGGCGCCTTCGGTGCTGTTCGGGGTATGTGAAGTTTCGTCTTCGCCGCGGGCGCGCTGGGCCAGAATGTCGGCGCGGCGCTGCTTGGCGCGATCGAAGGCGATGCGCCGCCGCTGGATCAACATCCAACGGCGGATGATGTGGTAGACGACCAGCAGCAGGAACCAGATCGCCACCGAAGTTTCCAGACGCGCCAACAGCGCCTGCGCGGTGGTGAGGTAACCGACGGTCGAGGCCAGCGCCGCCAGCAGCGGCGCCGACAGCAACAGCCCCCAGAAGGCGCTGTTGAGCATGTTGTCGCCGGAGCCGTTTTTATCCAGATACAGCGGAATGCCGGCGCGTTTCAGGCTGTGGGTGACCAGCGCCAGCGCCAGACACAGCAGGATGAAGCACAGCCGCCCCAGGGTGTTGGCGAATTCGCGTTCTTTCAGGCTATCGAAGGTGATCAGCGCCATGATCAGCGGCACGATCAGCCAGATCGACATCTTGTAGTAGCGCATGGCGCGCGAAACCTGCTTCGCCGGCCAGCGGAAGTGCACGATGAACAGCCCCTGCGGGTGGGCGAAGGCGGCGCAGATCATGCAGATCCACAGGATCGGCAGCGTGGCGGTTACCCCTTTGCCGATCGCTTCCGCCACCGGGTAGTTCCAGGCGCTTTGCAGGCCGTAACCGAGCGCGGCCCACAGCACCGGCAGCGGCATCGCCACCAGAATCGACCAGAACACGGTGCGCACCGTCAGGAAGAATTCGTCCTGCGTCACCTTGCCGACGCGGCTGCTCGCGCGCTCGAGGAAGGCGTGGTAGTGCTTGCGCGAGCTGATGCTGAAAATCACCAGCAGCAGGGCGCCGAAGATCGGGATCAGCGTTTCGCGGCTGGTCACCATCATCATGAAGGCGCCGCCGAGTTGAGACAGCGTGTCCAGCGACAGGACGCGCGTCAGATCGTGTGCCACGTTGAGCGGGTAGGAGAAGTTGATCGGATTGACGTCCGGCACCCAGAACAAATAGCGGTGGGTGGCGTCGCGAATTTCGTTCAACGCTTCGATCAGCTGGGTGTTGGCCACCTTCAGCTTGGTCAGCTCAAGGATTTGGGTGTCGCACCCGGACAACAACGAGTTGAGCAGCTCGCGCTGGGTGCGCAGCTGGGCATCGACGATGCGTTGCTCCTGATTGGTCAGCGCGCTGCCGTCGTCGCGTTTGAATTCGCGCTGCGACAGTTTTTCCAGCTGGTTTTCAAACTGCAGGCGCTGCACGCGCAGCTGGGCCATGTCGCCGTCCAGCTGTTGCGGCTTGGGCATTTCCGGCAGTGTCGCCACCTGGGCGCGCAGGGTTTCCCCCAGCGCCGACGACGAACCGAGCCATTGGGCCTGCTCGATGATGGTGCTCAGCGCCTGGCGCACCTGCAGCGTCTGCGCCGCCGCCTGCCGCTGCTGCGATGAAATCAGATCCATGCGCTGCGCCTGGCTGTTCAGCGCGGCGGACAGTTCGCGGTTGATCTGCAACTGCTGGCTGATGCTTTTTGGCAAATCGCCGTTCTGCTCGGCCAACTGCTCGGTTTTTTCCAGCGCCAGCTCTGCTTCGCGTTGGCGTTGGGCGTTGAGGTTATTGCGCAGCGCCTGCAGCTGAACGTCTATTTTCTCGTGGCGCTTTTTATAGACCTCGGCGCGCATGCGCGCCAGCTCCTGACGGTTGTTGGCCGACAGCTGCGCCAGCTCCAGCTCGTCCACTTTGGCTTTGCGCGCCGCGGCTTCGGCCTGCAGCAGGGCCAGTGCGGCCTGCGCATACGGCGTGGTCGGGTTGGCGGGCTGCGCCTGCAGGCGGCGCTGCACTTCCGTCAGCGCACGGCGGGCGTCGGTCTGCTGCTGCGGCAGCTGGCCGAGCGAATCGCTGATCTCCCGCGTGCGATCCTGTTCTTGCTGCAGCAGGCGCGCCTGTTCCAGCAGCAGGCTGCTGGTTTGCAGGATCTGCTGTTCCAGCTCGGCGGCCGGCAGATCGTCGCCGTTAGGCAAGATCTTGTTGCTTTCCAGCACCAGCTGACGGCGCAGCTCCTGCGTCATCTTCGGAAAATCGTCGATCACCCTCTGATACTGCTCGGAGCGAGTCTGCGACTCTTTGCGCTCCGTCAGCCAGTTGAGGGCGCTTTGCAGCGCCTCAGTGGTTTCCGCCTGATTCGGCGCGTTTTTGCTGCTTTCCGCCTGCTTCAGCTCCTGTTTGAGCTGGGTCTCGGTCGGCACGGGGGCGGCCAGCGCCGGTTGCCACAGCAGGCAACCGAGCAAAAGCGTGATGAAAAGGCGCACGGCGTCGATTCCTTTAGAGCGGGGTCTGTGGCGTTTCAGCGGCGGCCGGGATTTCGGCGAAGGCTTCACCCATGCGGGTGACGGTGCCGTTATGCAGCTGCGGCGCAAACTGCACGCTGCCTGCTGTAAACAGGTTGATCACCGTGGAGCCGAGTTTGAAACGGCCCATCTCGGCGCCTTTTTCCAGCGCGATGGCGCCTTCTTCGCCGACGGCCGGGTAGGTCCAGCGCTTGATGATGCCTTCACGCGGCGGCGTGACGGTGCCGGCCCAGACGGTTTCGATGCTGCCGACGATGGTGGCGCCGACCAGGATTTGCACCATCGGCCCAATGTCGGTGTCGAATACGCAGATCACGCGCTCGTTGCGCGCGAACAGATTAGGCACGTTGGCGGCGGTGAGCGGGTTGACCGAGAACAAATCGCCCGGCACATAGATCATTTCGCGCAGCACGCCGGCGCACGGCATGTGTACGCGGTGATAGTCGCGCGGCGCCAGATAGGTGGTGGCGAACAGGCCGTTGCGGAACGGCTCGGCCAACAGATAGTTGCCGGCCAGCAGCGCTTCGAGGCTGTAGTGGTGGCCTTTGGCCTGGAAGATATGATCCTCGCGGATCGGGCCGAGCTGGCTGATGGCGCCATCGGCGGGCAGCGCCAGCCAGTTGGCGTCGGCGATGATGGGGCGCGCGCCATCGCGCAGCGGGCGCACGAAGAAGTCGTTGAAGGTGGCGTAAGACGCCAGATCCGGATTTTGCGCTTCCTGCATGTCCACGCGGTAGAAGCGGGCGAAGGTTTTGACCACCAGTTGGGTCAGCCAGCCGGCCCGTTTGTCGGCGCCCCAGCCCGCCAGGCGGGTCAGCGCCAGCTTCGGCAGCCAATATTGCAGTTTAATCTTGATGCTATCCAGCACGTTAACCTCGTGAATCAGGGTAAAGGGCGCGCATTGTAACGAGGGCTCCGCCGTCGTCAATGCTCGCTCGTCAGTGTCAGTCTGCGGCGTCCGTGAAGTTCTTGCGAACCTTCACCTGCGCCATGCTTTCCAGAATACGGTGATAGTTGTCGAACCGCTCTTGCGCGATATCGCCTTTCTCCATCGCCGCGCGAATGGCGCAGCCGGGATCGGTATCGTGGCGGCAGTCGCGGAATTTGCAACCGCCTAAATAATCACGGAATTCGACAAAACCGCGGGTGATTTGTTCCGGCTCCAGGTGCCACAGGCCAAACTCGCGCACCCCCGGGGAGTCGATCACGTCGCCGCCGTGCTGGAAATGGTACAGCCGCGCGGCGGTGGTGGTATGTTGCCCGAGGCCCGAGACGTCGGAAACCTGATTTACCAGAATTTGCTCTTCAGACGGCGGCAGCAGCGCGTTCAGCAAGCTGGACTTGCCGACCCCGGACTGACCGGCGAAGATGCTGATGCGCCCGGCCAGCGCCTGTTCGAACTCCGCCATGCCTTCCCGCGTTTGGCTGGAGACTTCCAGCACCCGGTAGCCAATCTTGCGATAGATATCCATCATGCCGTCGACCAGCTTGCGCGCTTCGGCGTCCAGCAGGTCAATTTTGTTGAGCACGATCAGCGGCTCGACTTCGAGCGTTTCGCAGGCCACCAGATAACGGTCGATGATGTTCAGTGACAGCTCGGGCAGGATCGCCGACACGATGACGATCTGATTGATATTGGCGGCGATCGGTTTCACGCCGTCATAGAAGTCCGGGCGCGTCAGCACCGAGGTGCGTTCGTGCACCGCTTCCACAATGCCTTTTACCCCTTCATGGGCGCCCAGGCCGGGGCGCCACACCACGCGATCGCCGGTCACCAGCGAACGCAATGTGCGGCGGATGTTGCAGCGGTGCTGAGTGCCATCCGGCGCCTCAACGTCGGCGTGCATGCCGAAACGACTGATGACGACGCCTTCCTGCGGCTCGCCCAGCTGGGAATCATCCGGTTCCGGTTTGTTATCGGCGCGCTTCAGACGGCGCTGATGGTTCGCCTGCACGCGGCGTTGCTGACCTTTGGACAGTTTGTTCTTACTCACTGCGCCTCACTTGAATCGGTTTTATACCTTTACGTATACGCACAGCCGCGGCGGGGGACTTGCCCCGGGCGCAGCCTTGAACCCGTCAGGGTATATGTCGCCCATGGCGACCAAAAAGACTATGATACACGCTATTTTATATTAAATAACCGTTGTTAGCCGCCGGCTGCGGCGTGTCGCCATCGGCGGCGGCCGTCGTCTCGTCCGCACAGCGTTTTTCTCTCGGCTTTTAGGCAGGAAACATCATGACAGCAAACGAAAATAACCTGATTTGGATCGATTTGGAGATGACCGGGCTGGATCCCGAGCGTGACCGCATTATCGAGATCGCCACGCTGGTCACCGACGCCAATCTGAACATCCTGGCGGAAGGGCCGGTGATCGCCGTGCACCAATCCGACGAGCAGCTGGCCTTGATGGACGAGTGGAACGTGCGCACCCATACCGGCAGCGGGCTGGTGGAGCGGGTGAAAGCCAGCCGGCAGGACGATCGCGCCGCCGAGCTGGAAACCATCGCCTTCCTGCAGCAATGGGTGCCGGCCGGTAAATCGCCGATCTGCGGCAACAGCGTGGGCCAGGATCGCCGTTTCCTGTTCCGCTACATGCCGGAGCTGGAGGCCTACTTCCATTACCGCTACCTGGACGTCAGCACGCTGAAAGAACTGGCGCGCCGTTGGAAGCCGGAAATTCTCGGCGGCTTTAAGAAGCAGGGCACCCATCAGGCGCTGGATGACATCCGCGAATCGGTGGCCGAACTGGCTTATTACCGCGAGCATTTCATTCAGCTTTAAGGCGATGGCGGCCTCTGCGGGGAAAAAATGCCGTTTTTAGCCGCTTAATTCGCCAATCTGGCGCTTTAATCGGCAATCAAACAAAAATCGCGTTTTTTTGCTTTCAGGGGCTTGCGACAAAAAGGATTTCTCGTATAATGCGCACCCCGTACCGATGAAGAATTTCGTAACGTTCCACCATCGATACGCCGGGCGGGAATAGCTCAGTTGGTAGAGCACGACCTTGCCAAGGTCGGGGTCGCGAGTTCGAGTCTCGTTTCCCGCTCCAAATTCAACAATGTCGCGATGCGGCATGATGAATAAATAAAGCAGTATCAAGCAGTACCTATGCGACGCGGGAATAGCTCAGTTGGTAGAGCGCAACCTTGCCAAGGTTGAGGTCGCGAGTTCGAGCCTCGTTTCCCGCTCCAAAAATTCAAAGGTCACGCCAGTGTTTGGTGACCGGATGCCAAAAGCATCTCAATGCGGGAATAGCTCAGTTGGTAGAGCACGACCTTGCCAAGGTCGGGGTCGCGAGTTCGAGTCTCGTTTCCCGCTCCAATTTTCTCTTCGTTTCAAACTCAAATCCAACGCCTTCTCCGGCGCGGGTTTTTGTCCCGTTTTACACACCTGCTAAAAACGTTGTGAACAGAGTTATCCACAGTCTCTGTACATAAACCCGCCAGCCTGAAAAATCAACGTCATACAAATTAAATATTTACATATTTGATTTATAAGCTTATTTATTTATCCCAAAACGTTATGCCGATCACTTGCTCTTTTTGTTGCAGTTGAAAGACAACGTGTTTTTATTTTTATGCACAAATCCACAGAGTGAGATTTCGGGCGATACGCCCGTGCGGCGCACCCCGTCAGGCATCCCTTGGCAAACCTTTTTCCACAGCCCGTATCAACCGTTTTTTCTGCGCCGTTTGCACCTCGATGCCCTGCGCTTCACGGCGAGCGAGCTGTTGCGCCAGCGCCCAGTGGATATGTTCGTCCAGCATGGCGTCCTGGTCCAAACGCGTGCGCAGCGCGAGCACGATGCTGTCCTCATAAGGCGCATTGCCCAGCGCCACGGCGATATTGCGCAGCCAGCGCAGGTGACCGATGCGGCGTATCGCCGAGCCTTCGGTGATGCGCAGGAATTTTTCTTCCGTCCAACTGAACAGATCGATCAGCTGCGGCGCATGCAGCGCGGCGCGCGGGCTGAAATCGTCTTCGTCGGTGAGTTGCGAAAATCGGTTCCACGGGCAGATCAGCTGGCAGTCGTCGCAGCCGTAGATACGGTTGCCGAGCAGCGGCCGGAATTCCTCCGGGATCGCGCCTTCCAGTTCGATGGTCAGATAGGAAATGCAGCGCCGGGCATCGACGGTGTAGGGCGCGACGATGGCCCCGGTCGGGCAAGTGGTGATGCAGGCGACGCAGCGGCCGCACTGCTCTTCCTGCGGCTTATCCACCGGCAGCGGCAGGTCGATCAGCAGTTCGCCGAGGAAAAACCAGGATCCGGCTTCGCGGTTAAGAATTAGTGAGTGTTTACCAACCCAGCCAATGCCCGCCTTGGCGGCAAGCGCGCGCTCCATGACCGGCGCCGAGTCGACAAAGGGGCGGAAATTCAGTTCGCCGCAGTAGGCCTGGATCTGATCGCCCAACTTTTTCAGGCGCTGACGCAACAGCTTGTGATAATCGCGCCCCAGCGCATAGCGGCTGACGTAGCCCAATTGCGGGTTCTGCAGGGTGCTGGCGAACGCCGCCTTGGCCGGCAGGTAGTTCATGCGTACGCTGATCACCCGCAGCGTGCCCGGCAACAGCTCGTGAGGGCGTGCGCGCAGCATGCCGTGGCGCGCCATCCACTCCATCTCGCCGTGGTACTGTTTGTCGAGCCAGGCCTGCAGCTTCGGCTCTTCCAGGCTGAGATCGGTATCGCAGATGCCAACCTGCTGGAATCCTAGCGATTGCCCCCATTGCTTGATATGTTGGGCGAGTTGATGGAGATCGAGGGGGTGCGTCATGACGGGCCACAGTGAAAAAGCATACGCTGACAGTTTACCACACTCTGTCTGGCCTGCGGATTGGATCCGTCGTTCGGAACCTGCGGCGGCGGCCTCGCTCGGTCTTTCTCTTTACGATTTAATGCTGCGCGCCGGTCAGGCGGCCTACGTACTGGCGCGCGACACTTATCCCTCCTGCAACCACTGGCTGGTGCTCTGTGGCCACGGCAACAACGGCGGCGACGGCTATGTGGTGGCGCGTTTGGCGAAGGCGGCGGGCGTGCAGGTGACGGTGATCGCCTGCGAAGGCGCACGCCCTTTGCCGCCGGAGGCCGCAGCGGCCCGCGAGGCTTGGCTGGCCGCTGGCGGCGATATTCTGCCGGCGAACAGCCGCTGGCCGGCGTCCGTCTCTCTTATTATCGACGGTCTGTTAGGCACCGGCCTGGGCAGCGCGCCGCGCGCGCCTTACGATGCGCTGATCGAGGCCGCCAACCGCCATTCGGCGCCGGTGGTGGCGCTCGATATTCCGTCCGGGCTGCTGGCGGAAAGCGGCGCGGCGCCGGGCGCGGTCGTGCGTGCCGCGCATACCGTCACGTTCATTGGCCTCAAGCCGGGCTTGCTGACCGGGCAGGCGCGCGACTGGGTCGGGCAACTTCATCAGAATACGCTAGGCTTATCGGATTGGTTGGCGAAGCAACCGGAACAGATTCAGCGGCTTACCGCCGAGGCGTTGCCGCGCTGGCTGCATCCGCGGCGCCCCTGCGCTCATAAGGGCGAGCATGGCCGTCTGCTGCTGGTGGGCGGCGACCGCGGATTCGGCGGCGCCATTCGCATGGCGGCGGAAGCGGCGCTGCGCAGCGGGGCTGGATTGGTGCGAGTGCTTACTCACATTGAGCACGTCGCGCCGCTGCTGGCGGCCAGGCCGGAGTTGATGGCGCAGGCGCTGGACGAGACGACCTTGCGGCAGGCGATGCAATGGGCGGACGTGCTGGTGATTGGCCCGGGGCTGGGCCAGGCTGAGTGGGGCAAAAACGCCTTGAACGTGCTGCAAACCAGCGATAAACCGGCCTTGTGGGACGCCGATGCGCTGAACTTGCTGGCATTAAATCCCGAGAAACGGCAGAATCGCGTGATGACTCCGCATCCCGGAGAGGCGGCGCGGCTGTTGAGCTGCAGCACTGCCGACATCGAGAGTGATCGCTTACTTGCCGTGCGTAACCTGACGGCGCGCTATGGCGGCGTGGCGGTGCTGAAAGGCGCCGGCACGCTGATCGCCGATGAGCAGGGCCAGATGGCGCTCGCCGACGTCGGCAATGCCGGCATGGCCTCCGGCGGCATGGGCGATGTGCTGTCGGGCATCATCGGCGGTTTGCTGGCGCAAAAGCTCTCGCTGTATGATGCCGCCTGTGCGGGCTGCGTCGTACACGGCGCGGCCGGCGATCGCGTAGCGGAAAGACAAGGAACAAGAGGCATGTTGGCGACCGATTTACTGCCGGACATCCTTCATTTCGTTAACCCTGAGTGGGCAAAATAGACTTTATCGAATGAAAGAACTCGTTTTACCTCTGCCGGACGAGGCAGCGACTGTCGCTTTGGGCACCACTTTGGCCAAGGCCTGCGATCGCGCCAGCGTCATCTATCTCTACGGCGACCTGGGCGCCGGTAAAACCACCTTCAGCCGTGGCTTCCTGCAGGCGTTGGGGCATCAGGGCAATGTCAAAAGCCCGACCTACACGCTGGTGGAGCCCTATGCCTTGCAGCCCTTGGCGGTATATCACTTCGATCTGTATCGCCTGGCCGATCCGGAAGAGCTTGAATTTATGGGCATTCGCGATTACTTCGCGCAAGACGCCATCTGCCTGGTCGAATGGCCGCAGCAGGGCACCGGCGTGCTGCCGGAGCCGGATCTGGCGCTGCACCTCAGCTATCAGGGCGAGGGGCGAGAGGCGAAGATCGAGGCGATTTCTGCTTACGGCAGCCAGCTGTTAGACCGTATTCATGGATCACAGGGATGATGCTGCAATGACGCATGCGTTGAAAAAATTTGCGGTCATCATGCTGATCGCCGTGCTGGGGCCGCTCGGCGCGTTGAACGCGCTGGCGGCGTCCTCGCTGTCCGATATCAAAGTGTCCAACGCCCAGCGCGAAGCGACGGTGTCGGTGAGCTTCAATGGCCCGCCGGACTACGCGTTTTTCCCGCTGCACGGCCCGGAGCGCTTGGTGCTGGACGTCAACCAGAAAGGCAAGGTCGGCGGGCTGCCGCTCAATTTCAGCGGCCAAAACCTGGTGAAAAGCATTCGCTCCAGCGCGCCGAAAGACGCTCAGAGCGTGCGCCTGGTGTTTGATCTGACTCAGCGCGCTAAAACCCGCGTCTCCACCCGCCAGAACGGCGGCGTGCACACCGTGGTATTCACCCTTACGGCCGAAGGCGGCGTCAATACCGTGGCGCGTAAAGCGCCGGTCCAAACGCCTGCGCCGGTCGCCGTCAGCCAACCGCCGCGTCAGGCGCCGGTCGCGGTGCGTGAAGCGCCGGAGCCGCCGCTGCGCAAAGCGCCGACGGGATCGAATCCCTTTACCAATAAACAGAGCGTGGTCGCGGGCACCGCCACTGAGGTGACGCCGCGCAGCAGCCGCGTTTCCGCCGGTTCCGGCGATCGGGTGGTGGTGGCGATCGACGCCGGCCACGGCGGCCAGGATCCGGGCGCCATCGGCCCGAGCGGGTTGAAGGAGAAGAATGTCACTATCGCCATCGCGCGTCGCCTGCAGGCGATGCTGGACGCCGACCCGCAGTTCAAGCCGGTGCTGACGCGTAACGGCGACTATTTTATTTCGGTGATGGGGCGTTCCGACGTTGCGCGTAAACAGGGCGCCAACGTACTGGTCTCCATCCACGCCGACGCCGCGCCAAACCGCAGCGCCAGCGGGGCTTCCGTCTGGGTGCTGTCCAATCGCCGCGCCAACAGCGAAATGGCCGGTTGGCTCGAACAGCATGAGAAGCAGTCCGAGCTGCTCGGCGGCGCCGGCGACTTGCTGGCCAACAGCCAGGCCGACCCTTATCTGAGCCAGGCGGTGCTGGATCTGCAGTTCGGCCACTCGCAGCGCGTTGGCTACGATGTGGCGGTGAAGGTGCTGCAGCAGCTGCAGAGCGTCGGATCGTTGCATAAACGCCGGCCGGAACACGCCAGCCTGGGCGTGCTGCGTTCGCCGGATATTCCATCGCTGCTGGTGGAAACAGGATTTATCAGTAATAGCACGGAGGAGCGGCTGCTGGGCAGTAGCGCGTATCAGGAGAAGATTGCCAAGGCCATTCATAACGGCCTGCGCAGCTACTTCCTGGCGCATCCGCTGCAAGCCGACCCAAAGGTGGAAAACCGACCGCTGGACGTCGCAGCGGCGGTTAACACCTCAACACCAGACGTGCGCCAGCCTGAGCCTATCGTCAGCTCGGCCGGCGAGAGCCGCAGCGTAAGCGGCAAGACCCAGATCCACGTGGTGAAACGGGCGGAGACGCTGTCCGGCATCGCCGACAGCTACGGCACGACCATGGCGGCGCTGCGGGATCTGAACAAACTGAAGAAAGACGGCGTGTGGGTCGGGCAACGCCTGAAGGTGCCGGCGGGGAAAACCGCCGCCGTCACCGCCGTCGCCAAAGCGAAAACGCCGGCGAAGAAGCCGTCTAAACATAAAGTGGCCCGCGGGGACACGCTGTCCTCCATCGCTTCTCGCTACGGGGTCAGCGTCGGCGATTTGAAACGGGTCAATAATCTGAAGTCGGACGTCGCGCCGCTGGATCGGACGCTGACCATTCCGCAGGCCTAGCGCCACCGCTACAGGAGTCAGCATGCCTATCCAGGTGTTACCGCCACAGCTCGCCAACCAGATCGCCGCCGGAGAGGTGGTCGAACGCCCCGCGTCGGTCGTCAAAGAGCTGGTGGAAAACAGCCTGGACGCCGGTGCGACGCGCATCGATATCGATATCGAACGCGGCGGCACCAAGTTGATCCGCATTCGCGACAACGGCTGCGGCATCGGCAAGGACGATCTGGCGCTGGCGCTGGCGCGGCACGCCACCAGTAAAATCAGCACGCTCGACGACCTGGAGGCGATCGTCAGCCTCGGTTTTCGCGGCGAAGCGCTGGCCAGCATCAGCTCGGTTTCCCGTTTGACCCTGACGTCGCGCACAGCAGACCAGAGCGAAGCGTGGCAAGCCTATGCCGAAGGGCGCGAGCAGGCGGTGACGGTCAAACCCGCCGCGCACCCGGTCGGCAGCACGCTGGAAGTGCTGGATCTGTTTTACAACACCCCGGCGCGCCGCAAGTTCATGCGCACCGAGAAAACCGAATTCGGCCATATCGATGAAGTGGTGCGGCGCATCGCGCTGGCGCGCTTCGATGTGGCGATCAACCTCAGCCACAACGGCAAACTGATCCGCCAATATCGGGCGGCGAAGGAAGAAAGTCAGCACGAGCGCCGTTTGGGCAGCATCTGCGGCCCGGCGTTTTTGCAGCATGCGCTGAACATCGACTGGCAGCATGGCGATCTGAGCATCCGCGGTTGGGTGGCGGATCCGGACGGGGCGCGCCAACTGGGTGAAATGCAGTATTGCTACGTCAACAGCCGCATGATGCGCGATCGCTTGATCAACCACGCCATTCGTCAGGCCTATCAGGATCAGCTGAAAGACGATCAGCAGCCCGCTTACGTGTTGTATCTGGAGGTGGATCCGCACCAGGTGGACGTCAACGTTCATCCCGCCAAACACGAGGTGCGTTTCCATCAGGCGCGGCTGGTGCACGATTTTATCTACCAGGCGGTGACCACGGTGCTGCAACAGGCCGGGCAGACGCCGTCGCTGCCGCTGGCGGAAACGCCTGACGAGACGCCTGCGCCGGTCTGGCAGCAGGAAAACCGCGTCGCCGCCGGCGGCAACCATTTTTCACAGCCGGCGCCGCGTCGCGAGACGCCGTCATCGGCCGGCGCCGCCCGCGAGCGCGCGCCACAACCCGGTTGGCAAACGGCGGGCGGTTACCAGAAACGCGAAGGCGAGCTGTACGGCAAACTGATGCGGCCTGCCGCCGAGCCGCAGGCTGAGGCCGCGCCGGAAGCCCCGAGTCGGCCGCCGCTGTTCCCACCGGTGAAAGCCGCCGTGGAAACGCCGTTGGCGAGCGGGCAACACAGCTTTGGCCGGGTGCTGATGATCTATCCGCCGTGCTACGCGCTGATTGAACAGCGCCAGCAGCCGGCGTTGCTCAACCTGACGGTGGCCGAGCGCTGGCTGCGCCAGGCGCAACTCAATCCGCCGACGGAAGGGCTGCGGCCGCAGCCGCTGCTGATCCCAGTCAAGCTGACGTTGGACAAGAACGAAGCGGCGGCCATCGCACGGCATCAGGCGCTGCTGACGATGATGGGGCTGGATTTGCAGACGGATCACGGCCGTGTGACGCTGCGCGCAGTGCCTTTACCATTACGCCAACAAAATTTACAAAAACTGATACCCGAACTGTTAGGCTATCTGGCCGAGCATCAGGAGATGTCGCCCGCGGTGTTGGCCACCTGGCTCGCTCGCCGTCTCGGCAGCGAACATGAACAGTGGAACACCTCGCAAGCGATACAATTGCTGACCGACGTTGAACGACTTTGCCCGCAGCTGGTCAAATCGCCACCGAGCGGACTTTTACAACCCGTTGATTTACAGGCCGCACTGGCGGCCCTCAAGCATGACTGAAACTGAAATGACATCACGTCCCCCGGCTATTTTCATCATGGGGCCGACCGCCTCGGGCAAGACCGCGCTGGCGATCGCGCTGCGCGAGCGCCTGCCGGTGGAACTGATCAGCGTCGATTCCGCGCTGATTTATCGCGGCATGGATATCGGCACCGCCAAGCCGAGCGCCGAAGAATTGGCGCAGGCGCCGCATCGGCTGATCGATATTCGCGATCCCGCCGAAGCTTACTCGGCTGCGGAGTTCCGCGCCGATGCGCTGAAAGAGATGGCCGACATCACCGCCGCCGGCCGCATTCCGCTGCTGGTGGGCGGCACCATGTTGTATTTCAAGGCGTTGCTGGAAGGATTGTCGCCGTTGCCGTCCGCCGATCCCGCGGTGCGCGAGCGCATCGAACGGCAAGCGGCGGAGCAGGGCTGGGAGGCGCTGCACCGTCAGTTACAGGCGATCGATCCGGTCGCGGCAGTGAGAATTCATCCGAATGATCCGCAGAGACTGTCCAGAGCACTGGTAAGTTTTTTTTATTTCGGGTAAAACTTTAACGGAACTGACTAAAATTTCGGGTGAATCGTTACCGTATCAAGTTCACCAATTTGCGATAGCGCCGACCAGCCGTGAGTTGATCCATCAACGCATCGAGCTGCGGTACCATCAAATGTTGGCGGCGGGTTTTGAGACGGAAGCGCGTGCACTTTTCGCACGGGGTGATTTGCATACGGACTTGCCCTCCATTCGCTGTGTCGGTTACCGCCAGATGTGGTCATACTTGTCTGGTGAAATTAGTTACGATGAGATGGTTTATCGTGGTATTTGCGCAACACGTCAGTTGGCTAAACGCCAGATGACCTGGTTACGGGGTTGGGAGTCGGTCCATTGGTTGGACAGTGAAAAGCCGGGAGAGGCTTTGGACTCGGTGACACAGGTTGTTAGTGCATAGGTTGGGTGATTGTGTACAATTGCTGAGTATTCAGCGCGCAAATTTTTTACGTCGTTTATTTTAGAGCCGACAGGTTCTTAGTTACAAACAACAAGCAAATAAGGAAAAGATAGAATGGCTAAGGGGCAATCTTTGCAAGATCCGTTCCTGAACGCATTGCGTCGTGAACGTGTTCCGGTTTCTATTTATTTGGTGAATGGTATTAAGCTGCAAGGCCAGATTGAGTCTTTTGACCAGTTTGTCATCCTGTTGAAGAACACGGTTAGCCAGATGGTGTACAAGCACGCTATCTCTACCGTTGTCCCGTCACGCCCGGTCTCGCATCACAGCAACAATCCGAGCGGCGGTTCAAGCAACTATCACCATGGTAACAATCCGTCTGCGCAGCAACAGCCGCAGCAGGAAAGCGATGACGCTGAATAAAGCGCGTTGCAAGTCAACCATGACGGGGAGCATAAGCAGCCGCGTGCTGTTTATGTCCCCCAAACTCACGGTGAGTGTCCGTTTGAGAGGTTGCACGCTTGTTTGACCGTTATGAAGCCGGTGAGCAGGCCGTACTGGTTCATATCTATTTCTCGCAAGACAAAGATACGGAAGACCTCAACGAGTTCGAATCGCTGGTCTCCTCAGCCGGTGTCGAAGCTTTGCAAGTGGTGACTGGTAGCCGCAAAGCCCCGCATCCGAAGTACTTTGTCGGCGAAGGAAAGGCCGAAGAAATTGCAGATGCGGTGAAAGCCAGCGGCGCGTCTGTTGTCCTGTTTGATCATTCCCTTTCCCCGGCGCAGGAAAGAAACCTCGAGCGCCTGTGCGAATGCCGGGTGATCGATCGCACCGGGCTGATTTTAGACATCTTTGCCCAGCGTGCCCGCACCCATGAAGGTAAGCTGCAGGTGGAGCTGGCGCAGTTGCGTCACATTGCCACGCGTCTGGTACGCGGCTGGACGCACCTGGAGCGGCAAAAAGGGGGGATTGGCCTGCGCGGGCCGGGGGAAACCCAGCTTGAGACCGACCGTCGCCTGTTGCGCGATCGCATCAGCTTGATTCTGCGCCGCCTGGAGCGGGTAGAAAAGCAGCGTGAACAAGGCCGACGCGCGCGGACCCGCGCCGATGTGCCGACCGTATCGCTGGTGGGCTACACCAACGCCGGCAAATCCACCCTGTTTAACCGAATAACGTCTGCCGAGGTGTATGCGGCGGACCAGCTATTTGCCACCCTGGATCCTACGTTGCGGCGCATTGACGTGCCGGACGTGGGGGATACCGTGTTGGCGGATACCGTAGGCTTTATCCGACACCTGCCGCACGATCTGGTGGCCGCCTTCAAGGCGACGCTGCAGGAGACGCGCCAGGCCTCTTTGCTGCTGCACGTCATCGACGCGGCGGATCCGCGCGTCGACGAGAACATCGACGCGGTGAACACCGTGCTGGCGGAGATAGACTCGGATGAAATCCCTACACTGTTAGTGATGAACAAAATAGATATGCTGGACGATTTTGTGCCGCGTATCGACCGCAACGATGAAAACCTGCCGATCCGGGTGTGGCTGTCCGCCGCCAGCGGAGAGGGTATTCCGTTGCTGTATCAGGCGTTGACGGAGCGCTTATCGGGGGAGATCGCGCATTACGAATTGCGCTTACCGCCACGGGCAGGCCGTCTTCGCAGCCGTTTTTACCAGCTTCAGGCGATTGAAAAAGAGTGGAACGAAGAGGACGGCAGCATTGGCGTGGTGGTGCGAATGCCGATCGTCGAATGGCGTCGTCTCTGCAAGCAAGAACAGGACCTGATTGACTTTATCGTATGATCATATCCTGTTACATTTATGCTTCGCGAAAGCCTGAAGTACCCAATCACAGAATATGGAGCTAAAACATGGCGTGGAATCAGCCCGGTAATAACGGACAGGACCGCGACCCGTGGGGGAGCAGCAATAACAATGGCGGCAACTCTGGCGGTAACAACAAAGGCGGTCGTGATCAAGGGCCACCTGATTTGGATGATATCTTCCGCAAACTGAGCAAGAAATTGAGCGGTTTTGGCGGGGGCAAAGGCTCCAACAGCAATAGCGGCGGCACCGGGGCCTCCGGCCCGGGCTTCAGCGGCCGCATTATCGGTATCGCGGCGGTTGCCGTGGTGGTGATCTGGGCCGCCAGCGGCTTCTACACCATCAAGGAAGCCGAGCGCGGCGTTGTGACGCGTTTCGGTAAGTTCAGCCACCTGGTGCAGCCGGGCCTGAACTGGAAGCCGACCTTCATCGACGACGTGCGTCCGGTGAACGTGGAATCCGTGCGTGAGCTGGCGGCGTCCGGCGTGATGCTGACCTCCGATGAAAACGTGGTGCGCGTGGAAATGAACGTGCAGTACCGCGTGACCAACCCGGAAGCGTACCTGTTCAGCGTCGTCAATGCCGACGACAGCCTGAGCCAGGCGACCGACAGCGCCCTGCGCGGCGTGATCGGCAAATACTCGATGGATCGCATCCTGACCGAAGGCCGTACCGTGGTGCGTAACGATACGCAGCGCATGCTGGAAGAGACCATTCGTCCTTACAACATGGGCATCACGCTGCTGGACGTCAACTTCCAGGCGGCGCGTCCGCCGGAAGAGGTGAAGGCGTCGTTCGACGATGCGATCGCCGCGCGTGAGAACGAGCAGCAATACATCCGTGAAGCGGAAGCTTACGCCAACGAAGTTCAGCCGCGTGCGAACGGCCAGGCGCAGCGTCTGCTGGAAGACTCCAAGGCTTATAAAGACCGCACCGTCCTGGAAGCTCAGGGTGAGGTGGCGCGCTTTGCCAAGCTGTTGCCGGAATACAAGTCCGCACCGCAGATCACCCGCGAGCGTCTGTATATCGAAACCATGGAAAAAGTGCTGGGCCATACCCGTAAGGTGTTGGTGAGCGACAAAGGCAACAACCTGATGGTGCTGCCGCTGGATCAGATGCTGCGCGGCCAAGGCGCGGCGACGGAGAGCGGCAACAAGGATACCAGCCTGATTCGCCTCAATCCGAATCCAGCGCCGGCTGCCAACAGCAGCACTCCGCGCACCAGCAGCGGATCGGTTATGGATCAGCGCCGGGCGAATGCGCAGCGTGACGACACCACTCGCGTAGGGAGAGAGTAATCAATGCGTAAGTCTTTTGTAGTTATTGTCCTCGCGGTGCTGGTGGTGCTGTACGCTTCGCTGTTCGTGGTGCAGGAAGGCCAGCGTGGCATCGTGCTGCGCTTCGGCAAGGTGCTGCGCGACGGCGAAAACAAGCCGCTGGTGTATGCGCCGGGTCTGCACCTCAAGATCCCGTTCATTGAGACCGTGAAGAACCTGGATGCGCGTATCCAGACCATGGACAACCAGGCCGATCGCTTCGTGACCAGCGAGAAGAAAGACCTGATCGTTGACTCCTATCTGAAGTGGCGCATCAGCGACTTCAGCCGCTACTATCTGGCGACCGGCGGCGGCGACGTCTCCCAGGCCGAAGTGCTGCTGAAACGCAAGTTCAGCGACCGTCTGCGTTCCGAAATCGGCCGCCTGGACGTGAAAGACATCGTGACCGACTCGCGCGGCAAGCTGATGTCTGACGTGCGTGACGCGCTGAACACCGGCACCGTGGGTGACGGCGAAGAAGTGGCGACCACCGAAGCCGATGACGCTATCGCCTCTGCGGCGGCGCGCGTTGAGCGGGAAACCACCGGCAAACAGCCGCAGGTGAACCCGAACAGCATGGCGGCGTTGGGCATCGAAGTGATCGACGTGCGTATCAAGCAGATCAACCTGCCGGCCGAAGTCTCCGACGCCATCTACCAGCGTATGCGCGCCGAGCGTGAAGCGGTAGCCCGTCGCCTGCGCTCGCAGGGCCAGGAAGAAGCCGAGAAACTGCGCGCCAGCGCGGACTACGAAGTGACCCGTACCCTGGCGGAAGCCGAGCGTCAGGCGCGTATCACCCGTGGTGAAGGCGATGCTGAAGCAGCCAAGCTGTTCGCCAACGCGTTCAGCCAGGATCCGGACTTCTATGCCTTTATCCGCAGCCTGCGTGCCTATGAAGCCAGCTTCAAGGACAACCAGGACGTGCTGGTACTGAGCCCGGACAGCGATTTCTTCCGCTACATGAAGTCGCCTGATACCCTGCGCAAATAAGCGCGGCAGGCAATCTGATCGAGGGCCCGTTTTCGCGGGCCCTTTCTCGTTTTTGGGGGATGCATGAACTCAACGATTTGGCTGGCGCTCGGGCTGGTTCTGGTGCTGGAAGGATTGGGGCCGATGCTGTTTCCGCAGGCCTGGCGCAAAATGATTGTGGCGATGTCGCAGTTGCCGGACGCGACGCTGCGGCGATTTGGCGGTGGAATAGTGGTTGCGGGCTGCGTGATCTACTACATGTTGAGCGGCCGCACGGGTCTTTAAAGTCTAGCCCAAAATTTATGCAATCGTATGCTAAAAGTGCTGAAAATCGAAAATTACGGTGGTAGAATCCATTTTTAAGCAATCGGTGATTTTGAAAAATGGGTAAGAACGTCGTCGTACTGGGCACCCAATGGGGTGACGAAGGTAAAGGCAAGGTTGTAGACCTGCTGACTGAACGGGCTCAATATGTTGTGCGCTACCAAGGTGGCCATAACGCTGGCCACACTCTGGTAATCAACGGTGAAAAAACCGTTCTTCATTTAATTCCTTCAGGCATTCTGCGTGAAAACGTCACCAGCATCATCGGCAACGGTGTTGTTCTGGCGCCGGACGCGTTGATGAAAGAAATGGGTGAACTCGAAGCGCGTGGCATCCCGGTACGCGAACGTTTGTTACTCTCTGAAGCTTGCCCGTTGATCCTGCCTTACCACGTTGCGTTGGATAACGCGCGTGAGAAAGCGCGCGGCGCGAAAGCGATCGGCACCACCGGTCGCGGCATCGGCCCGGCTTACGAAGATAAAGTGGCTCGTCGCGGTCTGCGCGTCGGCGATCTGTTCAACAAAGAAACCTTCGCCGTTAAGCTGAAAGAGATCGTCGATTACCACAACTTCCAACTGGTCAACTACTACAAAGTTGAAGCCGTCGATTATCAGGCGACGCTGGACTACGTGCTGTCTATCGCCGATATCCTGACCGCGATGGTGGTTGACGTTTCCGAACTGCTGGACGGCGCGCGCAAGCGTGGCGATCTGATCATGTTCGAAGGCGCTCAGGGCACCCTGCTGGATATCGACCACGGTACTTACCCGTATGTGACCTCTTCCAACACCACCGCCGGCGGCGTGGCTACCGGTTCCGGTATCGGCCCGCGTTATGTGGACTACGTGCTGGGCATCGTGAAAGCCTACTCCACTCGCGTGGGTGCAGGCCCGTTCCCAACCGAGCTGTTCGATGAAACCGGCGAGTACCTGTGCAAGCAGGGTAACGAGTTCGGCGCCACCACCGGCCGTCGTCGTCGTACCGGCTGGCTGGACGCGGTAGCGGTGCGTCGCGCGGTGCAGATCAACTCCCTGTCTGGCTTCTGCCTGACCAAACTGGACGTCCTGGACGGCCTGAAAGAAGTGAAGATCTGCGTGGGTTACCGCATGCCGGACGGCCGTGAAGTGGACACCACTCCGCTGGCGGCTGAAGGCTGGGAAGGCATTGAGCCTATCTACGAAACCATGCCGGGCTGGAGCGAAACCACCTTTGGCGTGAAAGAGCACAGCAAGCTGCCTCAGGCTGCGCTGAACTACATCAAGCGCATCGAAGAAGTGACCGGCGTACCGGTAGACATCATCTCTACCGGCCCGGATCGCAGCGAAACCATGATCCTGCGCGACCCGTTCGACGCATAATCAGGCTTTGCGGCATTAAACAAACCGGGCGCGTCCCGGTTTGTTTTTATCCTGACTCCCTCCGATTGCGGTTTCACGTCAAAAAATCCTTTCATAAACCCGCCTTAGGGCGCGGGATTCGCTAAATAATTAGCGACGAACTCTCCGGCTGGTTTATTATCCAATGAGTAATCTTTTGAATAGCGCCGAAAAGCGGCGTATCAGACGGGTAAAGTCATACCCAGAGGTAAGATG
Organism: Serratia sp. SCBI; assembly: GCF_000747565.1. Taxonomy (NCBI): domain Bacteria; kingdom Pseudomonadati; phylum Pseudomonadota; class Gammaproteobacteria; order Enterobacterales; family Yersiniaceae; genus Serratia; species Serratia sp. SCBI. The sequence continues at coordinate 406,721 of NZ_CP003424.1, forward strand.
TGCAGTTAACAAGTTTTACTGATTATGGTCTGCGGGCGTTGATCTACATGGCCTCGTTGCCGCAGGACAAGATGACCAGTATCTCGGAAGTGACCGAGGTGTATGGCGTGTCTCGCAACCATATGGTGAAGATCATCAATCAGTTGAGCCGGGTCGGTTTTGTCACGGCGGTGCGCGGCAAGCATGGCGGCATCCGTTTGGGCAAACCGGCCGAGAGCATTCGCCTCGGCGATGTCGTGCGGGCGCTGGAGCCGCTTGCGCTGGTTAACTGCAGCAGCGAGTTTTGCCACATCACCCCTGCCTGCCGATTGAAGCAGGTGCTCCAACAGGGCGTACAGAATTTCCTTGAAGAGCTGGATAAGCATACGTTGGCCGACATGGTCGAAGACAATCCGCCGCTCTACAAGCTATTGCTTGTCGAATAAAACGACGTTGAGAAGACAAGGCTCAACGTCATCCTGCTGATGACAACGGAGGAACCGCAATGTCACAAGATCCATTCCTGGAACGAGAAGCAGAAAAATACGAATCTCCCATTCCCAGCCGTGAATATATCCTGGCCCATTTGGCGAAACGAGAAACGCCGGCCAGCCGCGAAGAACTGGGCAACGAATTGGGCCTCAGCGGCGAAGAACAGCTGGAAGCGCTGCGCCGCCGCCTGCGCGCCATGGAGCGCGATGGCCAGTTAGTGTTTACCCGCCGCCAGTGCTACGCGCTGCCGGAACGTTTGGACCTGCTGCGCGGCACGGTGATTGGCCACCGCGACGGCTACGGCTTCCTGCGCGTTGAAGGCAGCAAAGACGATCTGTACCTGTCCGCCGAACAGATGAAAATGGCGATCCACGGTGACGTGGTGCTGGCGCAGGCGCTGGGCGCGGATCGCAAAGGGCGTCGCGAAGCGCGCATCGTGCGCGTGCTGGTGCCGAAAACCAGCCAGATCGTCGGCCGCTTCTTCATGGATGCCGGTACCGGCTTCGTGGTGCCGGACGACAGCCGTCTGAGCTTCGATATTCTGATCCCGGCGGACAGCGTCAGCGGCGCGCGCATGGGCTACATGGTGGTGGTGGAGCTGACTCAGCGCCCGACCCGCCGCACCAAAGCGGTCGGCAAGATCGTCGAGATCCTCGGCGACAAAATGGGCACCAGCATGGCGGTGGATATCGCGCTGCGCACCCATGAGATCCCGCATACCTGGCCGCCGCAGGTGGAAAAGCAGGTGGCCGATCTCAGCGAACAGGTGCCGGAAGCGGCCAAGAAGGGCCGCGTCGATCTGCGCAAGCTGCCGTTGGTCACCATCGACGGTGAAGACGCGCGCGACTTCGATGATGCCGTGTACTGCGAGAAAAAACGCGGCGGCGGCTGGCGCCTGTGGGTAGCGATCGCCGACGTCAGCTACTATGTGCGTCCACGCACCGCGCTGGACGACGAAGCGCGCAGCCGCGGCAACTCGGTGTATTTCCCGTCGCAGGTGATCCCGATGCTGCCGGAAGTGCTGTCCAACGGGCTGTGCTCCCTGAACCCGCAGGTCGATCGCCTGTGCATGGTGTGCGAGATGACCATCTCCGCCCAAGGGCGCCTGTCCACGGCCAAGTTCTACGAGGCGGTGATGAGCTCCCACGCCCGCCTGACCTACAACAAGGTGTGGCACATTCTGCAGGGCGATCAGGAGCTGCGCGAGCATTACCACCCGCTGGTCAAGCACCTGGAAGAGCTGCACGCCATGTACAAGGTGCTGGATAAGGCGCGCGCCGAGCGCGGCGGCATCGCGTTTGAAACCGAAGAAGCCAAATTCATCTTCAACGCCGAACGCCGCATCGAGCGCGTGGAGCCGACGGTGCGCAACGACGCCCACAAGCTGATCGAAGAGTGCATGATCATGGCCAACGTGGCGGCCGCGCGCTTCGTCGAGAAACGTAACGAGCCGGCGCTGTACCGCGTGCACGATCGTCCGAGCGATGACCACATCTCCGCGCTGCGCAGCGTGCTGAGCGAGCTGGGGCTGACGCTGGGCGGCGGCAACAAGCCGCAGCCGAAGGACTATGCGGTGCTGATGGATGAAGTGTCCGAGCGCCCTGACCACGAAATGCTGCAAACCATGTTGCTGCGCTCGATGAAGCAGGCGATTTACGATCCGGAAAACCGCGGCCACTTCGGCCTGGCGCTGGCCTCTTACGGCCACTTCACCTCGCCGATCCGCCGTTATCCGGATCTGGCGTTGCACCGCGCGATCAAATACCAGCTGGCCAAAGAGCATGGCGAGCCGAAAGAGCGCTGGACGCCGACCGGCGGCTGGCACAGCGAATTCGAAGAGATGCTGCAGCTGGGCGAACACTGTTCGATGACCGAGCGCCGCGCGGACGAAGCGACGCGCAACGTCGCCGACTGGCTGAAGTGCGACTTCATGCAGGATCACGTCGGTGAAGTGTTCAGCGGCATAATCTCCAGCGTGACCGGCTTCGGCTTCTTCGTGCGCCTGAACGATCTGTTCATCGACGGGCTGGTGCACGTATCAACGCTGGATAATGATTACTATCGCTACGATAATATCGGCCAGCGCCTGATCGGCGAGTCTTCCGGCACGGTCTATCGCCTGGGGGATACGGTGGAGATCCGCGTGGATGCGGTGCATATGGACGAGCGCAAGATCGACTTCGCGCTGGTGTCCAGCACCCGCAAAGCGCGCGGTGAAGGCAAAACCGAGCGCGATCGCGCCAAGAAGGGCGGCCAACGCACGCTGCGCGACAGCGGCAATGCGGGGCGCGGCAAGCGCCGCGGCGGCAAACCGCCGGCCAACTTCGAGCCGGACAGCGCCTTCCGTAAGCAGGATGACGCCAAGCCCGCGGACAACGTGAAGAAGGCGAAAAAGAAAGCCAAGAAAGCGTCCGACAAAACGCGGAAAATCGCGGCGGCGACCAAAGCCAAACGCGCAGCCAAGAAGAAAGGTGCCGAGCAGGCTTAACCTGCCGCACATCGTTACCATCGGCCGGTTATCGCCGGCCGCACGACTTTAAAAGAGCATCATGAGCGAAATTATTTACGGCATCCACGCCGTCAAAGCCCTGTTAGAGCGCGATCCGCAACGCTTCCTGGAAGTGTTTATCCTGAAAGGCCGCGAAGATCGCCGCCTGCAGCCGCTGATCGCCGAGCTGGAAGCGACCGGCATCGTGATCCAGGTGGCGAATCGCCAATGGCTGGATGACAAGGTTGAAGGCGCGGTGCACCAAGGGATCATCGCCCGGGTGCGCGAAGGGCGTCAGTATCAGGAGAACGATCTGCCGGGCCTGTTGGAGAGCGTGGAAACGCCATTCCTGCTGGTGCTGGACGGCGTGACCGACCCGCATAACCTCGGCGCCTGCCTGCGCAGCGCCGATGCGGCCGGCGTGCACGCGGTGATCGTGCCCCGCGATCGTTCCGCCCAGTTGAACGCCACCGCCAAGAAAGTGGCCTGCGGCGCCGCCGAAAACGTGCCGTTGATCCGCGTGACCAATCTGGCGCGCACGCTGCGTCTGCTGCAAGAGATGAATGTCTGGGTCGTCGGCACCGCCGGCGAAGCCGACCATACCCTGTATCAGAGCAAAATGACCGGCCCGATGGCGCTGGTGATGGGCGCGGAAGGCGAAGGCATGCGCCGCCTGACCCGCGAACACTGCGATGAGCTGATCAGCATCCCGATGGCCGGTACCGTCTCTTCACTGAACGTGTCGGTCGCCACCGGCATCTGCCTGTTCGAAGCGGTGCGCCAGCGCGGCTGATTCTTCTGACGGGGGCGCCGTGCTCCCGTTAATTCCCCCTCTTGTGATCCCGCCTGCGGCAGAAATCTCTGCGCCGACCATACTTACCCCTGACGCTTTTTTCAGGGAGCACTCTCATGGTCTGGACTACGCACACCGTTTTTAACCAACCCAAGCCGCTGGGCAACAGCAACCTGTTTCTCTCCGATACGCCGCTGCGCGAAGCGTTGCAGCGCGAGCAAGGCGGTTGGGACGCAGAGATATTGGCTTCGCTGGGCCAGCAGCTCGGCACGCAGGAGTCGCTGGAGCTGGGGCGGCTGGCCAACGCCAACCCGCCGGAGCTGCTGCGCTACGACGCCACCGGCCAGCGGCTGGACGACGTTCGCTTTCACCCGGCCTGGCATATCCTGATGCAGGGGCTGATCGCCAACCGGGTGCACAACCTGCCCTGGCAGGAGGATGCGCGCATCGGTTCCTTCGTGGCGCGCGCCGCGCGCTTTATGCTGCATGCGCAGGTCGAGGCCGGCACGCTCTGCCCGGTGACCATGACCTTCGGCGCCACGCCGCTGCTGCTGCAGGCGTTACCGGCCGAGTTTCGCGCCTGGCTGACGCCGCTGCTGTCGGATCGTTATGACGCTCATCTGCTGCCGGGCGGGCAAAAGCGCGGCCTGCTGATCGGCATGGGCATGACAGAGAAGCAGGGCGGCTCCGATGTCTTGAGCAATACCACCACCGCCACGCCGCTCGGCGCGCGCGGGCCGGGCGAAGCCTACCGGCTGGTGGGGCACAAGTGGTTCTTCTCGGTGCCGCAAAGCGATGCGCACCTGGTGCTGGCGCAGGCCGAAGGCGGGCTGTCCTGTTTCTTCCTGCCGCGCATTTTGCCGGACGGCAGCCGCAACGCCATTCGCCTTGAGCGGTTGAAAGACAAGCTGGGCAACCGCTCCAACGCCAGCAGCGAGGTGGAGTTTCAGGACGCCACGGCCTGGCTGCTGGGCGATGAGGGCGACGGGGTGCGGCATATCCTGAAGATGGGCGGCCTGACTCGTTTCGACTGTTCGCTGGGCAGCCACGGCCTGATGCGCCGCGGGCTGTCGGTGGCGCTGTATCATGCGCTGCAGCGGCAGGCGTTCGGCAAATTGTTGATAGAACAACCGCTGATGCGCCAGGTCTTGGCGCGCATGGCGCTGCGGCTGGAAGGGCATACCGCGTTGCTGTTCCGGCTGGCCCGCGCCTGGGAGAGCCGCAGCAATGAAGGCGAGCTGATCTACAGCCGCCTGCTGACCCCGGCGGCCAAATACAGCATCTGCCGTCAGGGCATGCCGTTCATCGCCGAGGCGATGGAGGTGCTGGGCGGCATCGGTTACTGCGAGGAGAGCGAGCTGCCGCGCCTGTACCGTGAAATGCCGGTGAACAGCATCTGGGAGGGCTCCGGCAACATCATGTGTCTGGACGTGTTGCGCAGTCTGCATAAACTGCCGGGCGCGCTCGAGATGTTACAGTTCGAGCTGCAGCCGGTGCGCGGCCAGAATCGGTTGTTCGATCACGCCTGGCGGCAGTGGCAGCAGCGTGCCCGGCAACCGAGCGAGGAGATGGGGCGGCTGCTGACTCAACAGCTGTTCGACCTGTGCTGCGCCGCGCAGCTGCTGCAGCACGCCAGCCCGCTGATCGCCGACGCCTGGTGTCATCTGACGCTGGATCACCGCGGCGAGAGCCTGCTGTCGGCCGAGGCGTGCGAACTGCTGCTGAACCGCGCCATCGGCGGTTAGGGAAAAGGGTGGCGCCCGGCGGCGAAAACCTTTTTAATTCAGCCTCACTCTGACAGGAAAATGCACATGGATATTCTCAGCGCGTTGGCGGCGTTCGCCTCTTACTTCTTCAGCGGCTTCGCCATGATTTTGGTGTTTCTGTTCGTCTATACCCGCATCACCCCGCACGACGAATGGGCGCTGATCAAGTCCGATAATCAATCCGCCGCCTTTGCTTTTATCGGCGCTTGCCTGGGATATGTGATCCCGCTGGCCAGCGCGGCGATCAACTCGATCAGCCTGCTGGATTACCTGCTGTGGGGCGTGGTGGCGCTGGTGGTGCAACTGCTGCTGTTCGCCGCCGTGAAGATCTACATGCCGCGCATCAGCGACAAGATAGAAGCGAATCACCTGGCCGCCGGGATTTTCCTGGGGGCGTCTCCGTCAGCGGCGGGGTGTTGAATGCGGCTTGCATGAGCTACTAAAGGTATAAGATGGCCGAGGCGCGCCAGCCAAGCGGGTGCGCCTGCTCTTCCATCCGCAGGATGCGGTAATAGCTGGCGCCGTGTTGGTCGGCGGTGCGGGCGATGGCCAGTTCCGCCTCCTGCGGTGAGCCGGGCAAATCGTTGAAGGTGATCTCGGCGATTTCACTGAGCGGCGTCACGCGATCGGCGGGCGCCAGCTCGGCGGACTGTGCGCCGGTGCTGAGCAATCCCATGGAAAGCAAGAGGGAGGTGAGTGCGGTGGAGCGTTTCATGGCGTTCCCCTTCGTCAGATCCTGAATCGACACCCGCAACATGCGGCATGCTGTCCCTCAGTGTGCAACACCCTTCTTCAGCCAGTGCAAAGCCAGTGTAAAGCTGCTTAAAAAATCCCCGCCTTAGCGATACAGGATCGCCTGGGAATACCATTGGCCCGGCACGACGGTTTCGCTGTTCATGATGATCACGTAATAACGGGCACCGGCGGCGGTGGCCTTGCGTTGGATCTCCGCTTCCACGTCCATCGGGCTGCCGCGCACCACGGCGGTGACGGTGCCCATTTTCACCAGCTCGGCGGTCTGCGCGCGAACGATCTCCTGCGCCTGAGCGGTGGGGGGCGGCGGCGGTTTCGGCGTGGTGGTCATGATGCCGCAGGCGGAAAGCTGTGCGGCCAGCGTCAGGGTAATGAGTGTGCGGGCAATCGTCATGGTGACCTCGTAAGCGCCGGTGCGATGGCTTCAGTGTAACGCAATATAAGCTGTAACAGATTGAGCTAACGCTGCTTCGCGCAAGTTTGTCATGATGAATGCCAACAGGTGAGTTGAGGATGAACGGATGATCGAAATTCATGACGAGCAGGCTGGCGATATCGCGGTGATCCATGCGGTGCCGGCGGGGCAGTATCATCGGCCGCTGCCGACGGTGTTCTTCTGCCATGGCTATACCTCGTCGAAAGAGGTATACGCTTATTTTGCCTATGCGCTGGCGCGCGCCGGTTTTCGGGCGGTGTTGCCGGATGCCGATCGGCACGGCGAGCGATTCGACGGCGATGAGGCGCGGCGCCTGGCGTCATTCTGGGAGATCCTGCGCAGCAATATCGACGAACTGCCGCAGATCAACGCGCATTTTGAGCGGCTTGGCCTGATCGCCGACGGCCGCATCGGCGTCGCCGGCGCCTCAATGGGCGGCATGACCGCGCTTGGCGCCTTCGCGCGCTTTCCGTGGATCCGTGCGGCCGCCAGCCTGATGGGTTCCGGCTATTACCGTGCGCTGGCGCAAACGCTGTATCCGCCGTTGGGCGAGACGGGCGAGGCGCTCTCGCCGACGGCGTTTGCGGCGCGCACCGCCGTGCTGGCGGAGTATGAGCTGGAAGGACGTTTGGCGCAGATTGCAGGGCGGCCGCTGCTGCTGTGGCACGGCGAGACGGACGACGTGGTGCCGGCGGCGGACAGCCTGCGTTTGGCGGCTGAACTGCGGCAGCAAGGTGCGGACGGCCGTTTGACATCGCTCGTCGAGCCGGGCGTGAAGCATCGCATCACGCCGCTGGCGCTGTCCGCCACCACCGATTTCTTTCGCCGCGAATTGTAATGTGCCTCCGGGCGCGATGCGTGGAATTGCGGTGCTCTCTGCAGGCTGTTTCGGTCATTGTTTGACGCATGGCGGAGGAGAATGTCAGCGTGAATTCTTTCAGGGGCGGCAAGGAGCGGAGAGCATGATAAAGGGTATCAGCAATACGGCCGAGACAGCGCGCGGGCTGGCGGGAACGATGAAAGCGCGCGCCGATCTTAACTCAATGGCCTTCAGTGAGATGCTGGGGGCAGCCGACGGCAAGGCGCGGCAAAACAAGGCAAATCCGCTGTCGCGCATCACCGCGCATACGGTGCAAAACATGACGGCGCTGTTCGCCTCCGCGCCGAAAGCGGCGGCCGCGCAAACCGCGAAGGCCGGCTCGCTCTCCTTCGAGCAGCGGGCGACGCTGGAGGAAAGCGCCGAACTGCTGCAGGTACGGACAAACTATCTGCGGATGGCGCTGCAATTGCACAATCAGGGCAAAGCGTTCAGCGCGCCGACGTTGCTCAAACTGTGATGGGTGAGGAAGTGGAGCGCCCGACAGGCGGCGCTCCGATGCGGACTGAACGGGCTTTCTGATGAAGCCCTGGGGATTTCCCTGGCGTGGCGCGTCTTTTTAACGGTACAGCTCGGCGCTGACGTGCATCGTGCTGTTGTCGCCCGGTTCGTGCAGGGCGATGATGCGATAAGAGCTTGCACCGCGTTGATCGGCGATTTTACTGACCTGGCTGCTGGCGTCATCCGGCGAGACCACGTTCTGGTTCAGGGTGACGAAGCCAACGCTCTGGCGTTGATCGGCCTGGTGCGAGGAGATCTCCGTCGCGGCCATCACGTTGGCGGAGAACAGGGCGGCAAGCGCCGTCGCGAGAATGATGCGTTTCATAGTGCCTCTCTTACTTTTTGCCGTTACGGCCTGACAGCGAGTGTCGCTGCGGCAAAAAGTCATTTATCTGCATTGAATAACCTGGAATCTTTTTCGTCGCGCTGTCTGCGGCGGATAAGGTTAATTTTAGTCGGTTGCGGCGGATTAAAAAGCGGGGCGTTTTGATGGCCTCTTTCAAAAAAAATGAAATAGATTTGTGATTCAGCGCTGATTTCATTGAAAGATTTTTGAAACTGATGGATTGGCGTACATAGGTTTCCCCGCCAGCAAATCGTGCTATTTCCCATACCCCCTCTCAATAACGCGAATAAAACCCACGCAGTCCTTGAGTTTCCCGCCCTGCGTCAGTATGATTACGCGTCATTTTTCAGCCGCACACTAAACACGTTCCTTGCTTCCATGGGCCGCGGTTGACCCTGACAGGAGGCTGAATAATCCGTAAGGAGCAATTCGATGCGTCATTACGAAATCGTTTTTATGGTCCATCCTGACCAAAGCGAACAGGTTCCGGGCATGATCGAGCGTTACAGTGCTACCATCACTAACGCGCAAGGTCAGATTCACCGTCTGGAAGACTGGGGCCGCCGTCAGCTGGCTTATCCGATCAACAAACTGCACAAAGCTCACTACGTTCTGCTGAACGTTGAAGCGCCGCAGGAAGCGATCGATGAGCTGGAAACTAACTTCCGCTTCAACGACGCCGTTATCCGCAGCATGGTTATGCGCGTTAAGCACGCGGTAACTGAAGCATCTCCGATGGTTAAAGCGAAAGACGAACGTCGTGGCGATCGCCGCGAAGACTTCGCTAACGAAACCGCAGATGATGCAGATGCTGGGGATTCTGAAGAGTAATTGCCGCCGTGACGGCTAATCGTCTGGTTTTGTCGGGCACTGTGTGCAAGGCGCCGGTTCGAAAAGTGAGTCCTTCCGGGATACCGCACTGCCAATTTGTGCTAGAGCACCGTTCGCAGCAGATGGAAGCCGGATTCAGCAGACAAGCATGGTGCCGAATGCCCGTGGTTGTCAGCGGACAACAGTCACAAGCACTAACTCAAAGATTAACGGTCGGCAGTCAGATTACCGTGCAAGGCTTTGTAAGCTGCCATCAAGGGCGCAACGGGCTGAGCAAATTGGTTCTGCATGCCGAGCAGATTGAATTGATAGATTCTGGAGACTAGCCAAATGGCACGTTATTTCCGTCGTCGCAAGTTCTGCCGTTTCACCGCGGAAGGCGTTCAAGAGATTGACTATAAAGACATCGCTACGCTGAAAAACTACATCACCGAAAGTGGTAAAATTGTACCGAGCCGTATCACCGGTACTCGTGCAAAATATCAGCGCCAGCTGGCCCGTGCTATCAAGCGCGCGCGCTACCTGTCTTTGTTGCCGTACACTGATCGTCATCAGTAATCGGCCACTGTCCATTAACGACTTTGAGAGGATAAGGTAATGCAAGTTATTCTGCTTGATAAAGTAGCAAACCTGGGCAGCCTGGGTGATCAAGTTAACGTTAAAGCGGGCTACGCTCGTAACTTCCTGGTACCACAGGGCAAAGCTGTTCCTGCTACCAAGAAAAACGTTGAGTTCTTCGAAGCACGCCGTGCTGAACTGGAAGCCAAACTGGCTGACGTTCTGGCTGCTGCTGAAGCTCGCGCAACCAAGATCAACGAACTGGGTTCAGTGACCATCGCTTCCAAATCTGGCGACGAAGGTAAACTGTTCGGCTCTATCGGCACCCGCGACATCGCTGACGCAGTGACTGCGGCAGGCGTTGAAGTTGCCAAGAGCGAAGTTCGTCTGCCGAACGGCGTTCTGCGTACCACTGGTGAGCACGAAGTGCACTTCCAGGTACACAGCGACGTGTTCGCACAGCTGAATGTAGTTGTGGTTGCAGAAGCGTAATTTACGCTGCTGTTAACCCGGTTAAAACGCCAGCCTCGCGCTGGCGTTTTGCTTTTCTGCGCCCGGCAAAACGCGCTACGCTAGAAGACGGGATGAAAAGGGAGAGCGTGTGATGGCAACGATTACGCTACAGCGGGTTTACGACTTCAGCGCGCCGGCGCCGGCGCATTGCTATCTGATAGACAGGCTATGGCCGCGCGGCATCAGCAAGGAGAGGCTGGCGGGCGTGCAGTGGTTGAAACAGGTGGCGCCGGATGACGAGCTGCGCAAGTGGTTCCATCAGCATACCGACCAGTGGGAAGCCTTCGAGGCGCGTTACCGCCAACAGCTGGCGGCCAACGACGCCTGGCAGCCGCTGGTGGCGCTGTTGCGGCAGGGGGAGGCGCTGACGCTGCTGTATGGCAGCAAAGATACCGAGCACAACCAGGGCGTGGTGCTGCGCGAGTTTTTGCTGGCGCAGCTTTAGCGATTAGCGTTCCCGGCGGTAGCTGCCGTCGGCCTGGCGGCGGAACAGCGCCTGGCTGTTGTCCACGGTGGTGACCGACAGCGCGTTAATCACGCCGTTGGCGTCGCGTTCGATGCGCACTTCCTGACCGGCTTTCATGTTGCTCAGCGGTTTGTCGCCGCCTTCCACCTGCGCCATGGCGAACACCTCATTCACCGGCAGATTGTTGTCGCGAAACAGCTGGGCCAGCGTCTGGCCGGGCTGGATCTGATAACGCTGCCAGTTGCCCGCCGGCGTCGGTTCGTTGGTCGGCGTGGCGGCGCCACCGCCGTTTTGCAGCTCAGCCTGCAGCGGCACGCTGGTTTCCTGCTGAGAGACCGGGAACGGCTGTCTTTCGGGCGAGTAGGGCCACAGCAACGCCAGCAGCAGAATGATGCCGAAGATCAGCACCCAGCGGCGGTGAAAGTAGGGCAGTGGTTCCATCCAATGGAAACCGTCCGGCAGATGCCAGACTTTGGCCAGCAGCGCTTTGACCCGCTGCATCTTGTCGTTGGCCGACGGCGGTTCCGATGGCGACTCCGCGTCTTCCTGCGTGGGTGCGGCGCCGGGTTTCAGGCGCTGGCTGATGTTCAGCCAGGTGCGCAGCAGCGGCTGGTAGATGCGGGTGGTTTTCCTTCTCCTGGGCGCGATTCTGCCCATGGTGACCTCTCTTCGACGGCGTAATAATAAGCGCGGCGCGGCAAGCGCGTCGCCTGCCCGATATCCTGCTTTCAGTATAGTCCGCTAACTGATTGAAGTGAAAGGCGGCTGAGCGGCAGGGCCGGGGTTTGCGGCTGCGGGCGTTAACAGAAGGTTATTGTTTCTTTTTCTACGACAAAAGTCATCATTCTCCACACAAGATTTTACCCGGCATTGACGCGCTGTTATGCTGCGCTTTCGACTTTTTACAGACTTAAGGAAAACCCCATGACAACCCCTTCTTTTGACAGCGTTGAAGCGCAAGCAAGTTACGGGATTGGTTTACAGGTCGGCCAGCAGCTGCAAGAGTCCGGGCTGGAAGGTTTGCAACCGGAAGCTTTGCTGGCGGGTCTGCGCGACGCGCTGGAAGGGAATGCCCCGGCGGTTCCGGTAGACGTGGTGCACCGTGCGCTGCGTGAAATCCACGAGCGTGCGGATGCGGTGCGCCGCGAGCGCCAGCAGGCGATGGCCGTTGAAGGCCAGAAATTCCTGGACGACAACGCCAAGCGCGACGACGTGACGCTGACCGAGTCTGGCCTGCAGTTCTCCGTACTGGAGCAGGGCAACGGCCCAATCCCGTCCCGTCAGGATCGCGTGCGTGTGCACTACACCGGCCGTCTTATCAACGGCGACGTGTTCGACAGCTCGGTTGAACGCGGCCAGCCGGCAGAATTCCCGGTCAGCGGCGTGATCCCAGGCTGGATCGAAGCGCTGACCCTGATGCCGGTCGGTTCCAAATGGCAGCTGTATATCCCGCACAACCTGGCCTACGGCGAGCGTGGCGCAGGCGCGTCCATCCCGCCGTTCAGCGCGCTGGTGTTCGACGTCGAGCTGCTGGAAATCCTGTAATCCCACCGAGGATTACTCTGGGCGCCTTCGTGGCGCCCTTATTTTATGCGCCGCGCAAACGGGCGATGAATGGCCGGGCGAGCCGGCCAGTGACAGTGAGTTACTTACCGCTTAAATCGATGCGATAAACCGCGAAGCCGATGCTGTCGCTGCCTGCGGCGCTCATCGGGTATTGGGCGTGCTCTTTGATAAACTTCGTCGCTTTGTCCGAAGGCGAGGTCTCGAAGCGGATATCCAGCGGCTGCTTGCTGCTGAAGTTAGCCAAACGCCAATTGTTGTCCGCCTGCGGGCGCACCGCGCCATGCCGCTGGGTTTCGGCGGTGATGTAGGCCGCCAGCACCGAGCGGTTTTCATCCGGCGAAGCGAAGGCGATATGTTTGTCGCCGGTGCCGGCAAACTTGCCGCCGTAGGCGCGGTAGTTGTTGGTGGCAACCAGGAAGGTGGCGTTCGGATCGATCGGCTTGCCGTTGAAGGTCAGCTGCTTGATGCGCTCCGCCTTAGCGTTGATCAGCTGGCATTCGCCGTCGTAGCGCGCCGGTTGGCTGACGTCGATCTGGTAGTTGACGCCGTCGATCACGTCGAAGTTATAGGTGCGGAAGCCGTCCCAGTTGATCAAGCCTTGCGGCTTGGCGCTGTTGACGTCGATCTGGTTGAACTGGCCGGCGGAGCACTCCAGCCACTCTTTCACCTCTTTGCCGCTGGCCTTCACCACCACCAGCGTATTGGGATAGAGATAGAGATCGGCGGCGTTGCGGAAGGTGAGCTGGCCTTTTTCCACTTCGACGAAGCTGGCGGGGTCGTTCTTGCGGCCGCCGACCTTGAACGGGGCCGCCGCGGACAGCACCGGCAGATCGGCCAGGTCCGGGTCGCCCTGGATGTAATGTTCGACGTAGGCCTTCTGCGCATTGTTGACGATCTGCACCGTCGGATCGTCCTGCACCAGCGCCAGGTAGCTGTACATGTTGCCGTCGGATTTACCGATCGGCTGGCTGACGAACTCGCGCGTGCCTTTGTGATCGTCCGCCAACACCTTCACCAGCGCGGCATCTTCCGCCGCCAGCGATTTCTTGTTCTCTTTGTCGTAGATCGGCCGCGCTTCCGCTTTGGCGGCGGTCACTTTCCAGCTACCGCCATCGTTGTTGAGCTGCAGATCGACCACGCCGAGATGGTCGCCCCATTGACCCGGCATCACCGCCGGTATGCCATTCAGCAGGCCTTTGTCGATATCCGCGCCTTTGATGTTGGCGAAGTCCTTGCTCGGGAACACCGCGTGGGCGTGGCCGAACATGATGGCGTCGATGCCGGGCACCTGGCTGAGGTAATAGACCGAGTTTTCCGCCATCGCCTTGTAAGGCTCGCTGGACAACCCGGAATGCGGGATCGCCACCACCAGATCGGCGCCCTGTTTACGCATCTGCGGCACGTAGCGCTTGGCGGTGGCGGTGATGTCGTCCACCGTCACTTTGCCCTGCAGGTTGGCTTTGTCCCACACCAGGATCTGCGGCGGCACGAAGCCGATGTAGCCGATGCGCAGCGTATGCGCCTTGCCATCGCGATCCTTCACCGGGGTATCGACGATGATGTATGGCGTGAACAGCGGTTTTTGCGTTTTGGCGTCGATGACGTTGGCGTTGATGTACGGGAATTTGGCGCCGGCGATGGCGTTCTTCAGGTAGTCCAGCCCGTAGTTGAACTCATGGTTGCCGATGTTGCCGACCACATAGTCCAGCGTGTTCATCGCCTTATAGACCGGGTGCACGTCGCCCGGTTTCAGCCCCTTGGCCGCCATGTAATCGCCGAGCGGGCTGCCCTGAATGATGTCGCCGTTATCCACCAACACCGCGTTGGCGGCCTGCTGGCGCGCCTGTTGGATCAGGCTGGCGGTGCGCACCAGGCCGAACTTGTCGGTCGGCGTGTCCTTGTAGTAATCGAAGTCCATCATGTTGCTGTGCAGATCGGTGGTTTCCAGCACGCGCAGATCGACGGTGGCCGCCTGCGCCGAGGCGCACACCAGCAGCGCAAGCGCGGACAGCGTCAGTGGATGCTTCATCATTTGGGGTTCTCTCCATTCCATTATTCGAGTGTTATCGCAGAGGGAAATGTAATTAACACTGCTTGCCACAGTAAACTGTGAAGTGTGGCAGAAAACGGCGGCGGGTAACGCGGGGAAGTTCACAGTTGTGCCCAACAAGATCTGAGGAATTCCCGCGGCTTAGCCGGTTGAGATGGATATTCGGCGTAAAAAAAACTAGTCTGCTAGCAGAGACAGAGGGAAATTTCCCACGGAGATGCAGAGTTGAGGTGCATGATGTTAGAGCGAATTTGCCAACTGTCCCGCGAGGCGGGGGCGGCGATCATGGCGGTGTACGACGGTGAACAACCGCTTGATGTCGCACAGAAAAAAGATGACTCACCGGTGACGGCGGCCGATCTGGCGGCGCATCACATCATCAAGCGCGGCCTGGCGGCCCTGACGCCGGAGGTGCCGCTGCTGTCGGAAGAGGATCCGCCGGCGTGGGAAGAGCGCCGCAACTGGACGCGCTACTGGCTGGTCGATCCGCTGGACGGCACCAAAGAGTTCTTGCATCGCAATGGCGAGTTCACGGTCAATATCGCCTTGATTGAAGACGGGCAGGCGGTGATGGGCGTGGTGTACGCCCCGGCGATCGACGTGTTGTACCTGGCGGAGCGCGGCAAGGCCTGGAAAGAAGAGAAGGGCGTGCGGCAGGCGATCGGCGTCAGCAACGCGCATCCGCCGCTGGTGGTGGTGAGCCGCTCGCATATCGACGACGAATTGAAAGACTATCTGCAGCAGCTGGGCGAGCACCAGACCGTGTCCGTCGGTTCCTCACTGAAGTTCTGCCTGGTGGCGGAAGGTAAGGCGCAGCTTTATCCGCGCTTCGGGCCGACCAACATTTGGGATACCGCTGCAGGACACGCGGTGGCGGTGGCCGCCGGGGCGCAAATTCACGATTGGCAGGGCAAGCCGTTGCTCTATACCCCGCGTGAATCTTTCCTCAACCCCGGCTTCCGGGTGTCGCTGTTCTGAATCAGTTCGCCAACAGCTGGTGCAGCTTGGACATCACCTGCTGCACCTCTTCCGGCGTCAGCGCGCCGTCTTTGGCGAACTGAATGCGCCCTTGCTTATCCAGCACCACGATGGCGGAACCTTTCGGCTGCAGATCCCAGGCTTTGCGCACGTTGCCGTCGCTGTCGACGATAAACTGCGACCACGGGAACTCTTTCTTGCTGTCTTCGATGCTGCTGCGCACGAACATGGCGGTGCCCATCAGGGCATCGTCGGTGTTGACGATTGTCGTCGTTTGGTAACGATCGTGTGGTAGTTTCGCCTTCTTAATCGCTTCAATCAGTGGGTCGTTCATGTCTTTGGCGGAGCTGCGACCGGCAATGTGCTGTATCACCCGCACTTTTCCACTGAGCTGCGCGCTGTTCCAATTCTGGTAGCTAAAATTACCGTCAGCGTAATTGAGCTCTCCTTTATCGCTGACGCCAACCGGCGCCACGCGCTGCTGGAGCTGGAAGTTGTGCGCGGAAGCGAAAAGCGGGGCGAGCAGCAGGGATACCATCAGCATGCGACTTGTTTTCATGCTTTCTCCTTGTAAATGGGGGAATTTGTGCGACAGCACTTCGACAGCCTAAAGCATAGGATGTGATAAGAGGTCTGTCCTGTTAACCGGATCGCAGTTTTTCCCTTGGTTCGCTAATCATCAGATTTTGAAGGGATATCCTGAAAACGTTATAAATCATCATATACAATTCTGTCAAAAAGTGTAAATCCAGTGCAGATCACCGGGCGGAAGTGAACGATCTGGTCTTTACTGGGTCTACTACATGCAATCAAGTTGCGTTCTGAATTTCGAGGCTGCCACCTTTGGCGGCTCGCTGAGCGCATGGATCAACGGGAGGAGCGTAAAAGAATGAGAATCTTCCAGCGTTATAACCCTTTGAAAGTGGCGAAGTACGTTAAGACCCTGTTTCGCGGAAGGCTGTATATCAAGGACGTGGGCGCATTTGAATTCGACGAGGGGAAAATCCTGCCGCCGAAGATTCGCGACAAGCGCCATTTCAGCGTGATGTCCGAAGTGAACCGCCAGGTGCTGCTGCTGCAGGCCGAGGTCAGCTGAACACGGCGCTGACAGCGGTAAAAAAATGCGGCCCCGATGGGGCCGCTGATGTTTTTGTCCTTCGCGCCGTCAGGCCGCAGGCGTGTCGTCCGGCGCTTTCGGCAGCACCGCCGCCGGTTTGTCGCTCAGCCGGGTGACCAGCAGCTGATCTATCTTGTAGCTGTCGATATCCACCACTTCGAACTTGTAGCCGGCGTATTTGACGAAGTCGGTGCGTTTCGGGATCTTGCGCAGCATGTACATCATAAAGCCGCCAATGGTTTCGTAGTTGCCCGCCTGCGGGAACTCGTCGATATCCAGCACGCGCATCACGTCGTCGATCGGCGTGCCGCCTTCAATCAGCCATGAGCTTTCGTCGCGCGCCACGATCTGCTCTTCCTGGCCCTGGCCGACCAGATCGCCCATCAGCGTGGTCATCACGTCGTTAAGGGTGATGATGCCCACCACCAACGCATATTCATTGAGGATCACCGCGAAGTCTTCGCCGGCGGTTTTGAAGCTTTCCAGCGCTTCGGACAGCGTCAACGTGTCCGGCACAATCAGCGCCGAGCGGATCTGCACGCCGCTGCTCAGCACCAGGCTCTGGTTGCCCAGCACGCGGTTCAGCAGGTCTTTGGAATCGACATAACCCACCACCTGATCGATATGGCCGTCGCACACCAGGAACTTGGAGTGCGGATGGGTCGAGACCTTCTCCTTGATGCTCTCTTCGCTTTCGCGCAGATCGAAGTACACCACGCTTTCGCGCGAGGTCATCGAAGACGGCACGGTGCGCGATTCCAGTTCGAACACGTTTTCAATCAGCTCGTGCTCCTGCTTGCGCAGCACGCCCGCCAGGGCGCCGGCTTCCACCACCGCGTAGATGTCATCGGAGGTGATGTCGTCTTTACGCACCATCGGCAGCTTGAACATGCGGAAGATCAGGTTGGCCATGCCGTTGAAGAACCACACCAGCGGGCGGAAGATCATGATGGAGAAACGCATCGGGTTGATGATCCGGACGGCGACCGTCTCTGGTGCAATCATACCGATGCGCTTCGGGGTCAAATCGGCGAACAGGATAAACAGGCTGGTCACCAGCACGAAGGAGCAGATGAAACTGACCTGTTCCGCCAGTTCGGGCGACAGGAAGCGATCAAACACCACCTTGAACGTGGGGGAAAAAGCCGCGTCGCCGACGATACCGCCGAGGATGGCCACGGCGTTCAGGCCGATCTGCACCACGGTGAAGAAGATGCCTGGGGTTTCTTGCAGTTTAAGCACTCTGGCGGCGTTGATGTTGCCTTCATCCGCCATCAGCTTCAGTTTGATCTTGCGCGAGGCGGCCAGAGAGATTTCCGACAGTGAGAAAAACGCACTCACCGCGATCAGAAAAAGAATCAGTAAAATACTGTTTAACATAATCTATCCATACGTGCCGACGGGATGCCGGCGCTCTTGAGGAAGGGTAGTACATAGTAAAAAAAGCAGCGATAACAACCAGAAGAGAAGCTATCGGGCCGCAGAAGCGGCCCGTACAGTATAGCAGTTGCCCCACAGGGGCCGCCAGCGGTTAAAAAAGTGCCGCCGGCCGGCATCGGATCAGCCCTGCGGCGGCAGGCAAACGCCGATGCCGCCCAGCCCGCAGTAACCTTCCGGGTTTTTGAACAGGTACTGCTGGTGATCGTCTTCCGCATAATAGAACGGCAGCGCCGGCGCGATCTCGGTGGTGATGACGCGCTTGTCGCCCGCCGCCGCCATCGCCTGCTGGAAGCGTTGCAGGCTGCTTTCCGCCTCGGCCTGCTGCTCTGGGCTCAGCGTGTAAATCGCCGAGCGGTACTGCGTGCCGACGTCGCCGCCCTGGCGCATGCCCTGCGCCGGATCGTGATTTTCCCAGAACACCTGCAGCAGCTGCTTGTAGCTGACGACCTGCGGATCGAACACCACGCGCACCACTTCGGCGTGGCCGGTCTGGCCGCTGCACACTTCGCGGTAGGTCGGGTTCGGCGTGTAGCCGCCGCTGTAGCCGGCGGCGGTGCTGTAGACGCCCGGCTGTTGCCAGAACAGACGCTCAACGCCCCAGAAACAGCCCATGGCGAAGATCGCCACTTCCATGCCGGCCGGCACCTGAGTCATCGAGTGTTCGGTGACGACGTTGAGCGTTGCGACAGGCATTGGCGTGGTGCGGCCAGGCAGCGCGCTTGCCTTATCGACGGTTTGTGATTTATCAAAAAATGGCACCACGGTTGACTCCTGTTGTCACAGTAAGAATTGACCCTACATGGCGGCGGTTCGGTTGTATCTCACCGCGTCTTTGCCCACAATAAGCGGCAAGTGGGATTTTGTATAAGCTTAACGCAGTATTTTGAGCGCCAAAAGTGAAGAATTCGCCTGTTGCGCGGCGGCAAAGCGCGGCGGGCGGCGTCCGGAAGAAGGTTGAAGAGGGCTGCCGTCATGATAGCGCGGAGTCTGCCCTGGCCCCGGAGCGAACACCATAACAGGAAAGTAAAATCAATAAGGAGAACACGTGCCAAAGTACCCGGTCATGTGCTTGATATCTGTGTTGCTTGCGGCACCTGCAGCCTATGCGGCCAACGTGCGGCTGCAGGTGGAGGGGTTAAGCGGAGAGTTGGAAAAAAACGTCCGGGTGCGGCTGTCGTCGATCACGCCTGAAGAGGTCGGCACCGACGGTCGCTTCCGCGCACGGGTGGATGAGGCGGTGCGCCAGGGGCTGCGCGCGCTCGGTTATTACCAGCCGACCATCGAGTTTACGCTGGACGATCGGCCGGGGATGTCGCGTCCGGTGCTGCATGCCAAGGTCAATCCGGGCGAACCGGTGCGCATCGCCGGCGCCAACATCGTGCTGGAAGGTGGCGCGAAGACCGATGAGGACTACCTGGCGCTGGTAAAGAAGGATCGGCCGACCATCGGCGAGATCCTCAACCACGGCAAGTATGACAGTTTCAAAGGCTCGCTGACCGGCCTGGCGCTGCGCAAAGGCTACTTCGACGCCGACATGACCAAAAGCCAGCTCGGCGTGGCAGAAGATCTGCACAAGGCGTTTTGGGATATCGATTTCAACAGCGGCGAACGTTACCGCTTCGGCAAGGTGAAATTCACCGGTTCGCAAATCCGCGAAGACTATCTGCAAAATCTGGTGCCCTTTCATCAGGGGGATTACTACAGTTCGGAGGATTTGGCCGAGCTGAACCGCCGTTTGTCCGCCACCAACTGGTTCAACTCGGTGGTGGTGTCCCCTGATTTCAACGATGCCAAAGAGAACAAGATTTTGCCGTTGGACGCGCTGGTAACGCCGCGTACGCGCAATACCATCGAAACCGGTATCGGTTACTCCACCGACGTCGGCCCGCGGGTGAAAGGCACCTGGAAAAAGCCCTGGCTCAACGATCGCGGCCACAGCCTGGAAACCAGCGCCAGCGTGTCGGCGCCGGAGCAGCAGCTGGATCTGACCTATAAGATCCCGCTGCTGAAGAATCCGCTGGAGCAGTATTACCTGCTGCAGGGCGGGCTCAAGAACGTCGACCTTAACGACACCAAATCCGTGACCTCCAAAGTGGTGGCCTCGCGCAACTGGGATCTCTCCAGCGGTTGGCAGCGGGCGATCAACCTGACCTGGCGCTGGGATAACTTTACCCAGGGCAACGTCAGCAACACCACCATGCTGCTGTACCCCGGCGTCAGCTTCAACCGCACCCGCTCGCGCGGCGGCCTGATGCCGACCTGGGGCGACAGCCAGCGCTACTCCATCGACGTATCCGACACCACCTGGGGCTCGGGCGTGGACTTCGCGCTGATGCAGGCGCAGAACGTCTGGATCCGCACGCTTGCCGACAAGCATCGTTTCGTGGCGCGCGGGCAGGTGGGATGGATAGAAACCAACGACTTCGACAAGGTGCCGCCGGATTTGCGCTTCTTCGCCGGCGGTGACCGCAGCATTCGCGGCTACAAGTACAAAGACATTTCTCCGCGCGGCGACGACGGCAAGCTGACCGGCGCCTCCAAGATGCTGACCGGCTCGCTGGAGTATCAATACAACGTGACCGGCAAATGGTGGGGGGCGATGTTCGTCGATTCCGGTGAAGCGGTGAACGATATCAAGCAGAGCAACTTCAAGACCGGCGCCGGCGTAGGCGTGCGCTGGCAGTCGCCGGTGGGGCCGGTGAAGCTGGATATCGCCGCGCCCGTGGGAGACAAGGACACTCACGGGATGCAGTTCTACATCGGTTTGGGGCCTGAACTATGAGCCTGGTTAAAAAGATTTGTCTCGGATTTCTGGTCGTTCTGCTGCTGCTGATCGGCGGGCTGGCCTTTCTGGTGGGGACCACCACCGGTTTGCATATGGTCATCAACGGCGCGGCGCGCTGGGTGCCGGGGCTGGAGATCGCCGGCGTCAGCGGCGGCTGGCGCGATCTGACGCTGAAGGGCGTGAAGTATCAGATGCCGGGCGTGACGGTCAACGCCGGGCAATTCCATTTGTCCCTCGATCTCTCCTGCTTTAAACGCAGCTCGCTGTGCGTCAACGCCTTGACCGCTCAGGACGTGGACGTGGCGGTGAACACCAAAGAGATGGCGCCCTCCGCGCCGGTAGAGGAGAGCAGTGAGCCGACCACCAATCTCAGTACGCCTTATCCGATCACCCTGCGCCTGCTGGCGCTGAACAACGTTAAGGTCACCGTCGACGACACCGCCATTTCTCTGGCCGAGTTCCGCACCGGCGCGCAGTGGCAAGAGCGCGCGCTGACGCTGATGCCGACCAAGATCGGCTCGTTGCTGATCGCCTTGCCGAAAACGCCGCAAAATCCGTTGCCGGAAGCGGTGCAACCCGCGGTCGAGGTGGCGAAAAAGGTCGGTGAGCAGGTTACCGACGCGGCGAAACCGGCGCCGCAGCCGGAAGAGAAGCCGCTTGGCGAAACGCTGAAAGAACTGTTCGCCAAACCGCTGTTGCCGGATCTGCCGGACATCCGCCTGCCGCTGGATATCACCGTGAAAGAGATCAGCGGCGAACAGCTGCGCTTGACCGGCGATACCGACGTGCTGATCACGAGTCTGTTGCTGCAGGCCAGCACGCAGGATCAGCATATCCAACTGGACAACTTCGACGTGAAGTCGCCGCAGGGCACGTTGTCGGTGCAGGGGCAGGCGACCCTGACCGGCGATTGGCCGGTGGCCCTGACCGCCAACAGCGCATTGAACATCGACCCGTTGAAGGGCGAGAAGGTGAAGCTGAACATCGGCGGCGGGTTGCGTGATGAGTTGAAAGTCGCGCTGAACCTGTCCGGCCCGGTCGGCGCCCAGCTCGATGTGCAAACCCGGCTGGCCGAAGCCGGCCTGCCGCTGGCGCTGACGCTGCAGAGCAAACAGCTGAAATGGCCGCTGAGCGGCGAGGCGCAGTACCAGGTTAACGATTTCCGCCTGCGCTTTAACGGCAAGGCGACCGACTATGCGTTGTCGACGCGCGCCAATCTGAAAGGTCAGGATCTGCCGCCGGCGGTGCTGACGCTGGACGGCAAAGGCAACGTCGAGCAGTTCAAGCTGGAGCGCCTGCGGCTGGCGGCGCTGCAGGGCAATACCGATCTCACCGCGCTGGTGGACTGGAGCAAGGCCATCAGCTGGAACTCGCAATTGACGCTGAGCGGCATCAATACCGCCAAGCAGTGGCCGGAATGGCCGGCGAAACTCGACGGCAAGATCACCACGCGCGGCAGCCTGCACGGCGGCAGCTGGCAGCTGCAGGTGCCGGTGCTGCAGCTGGACGGCAACGTGAAGCAGAAC
Source organism: Serratia sp. SCBI (assembly GCF_000747565.1). Classification (NCBI taxonomy): domain Bacteria; kingdom Pseudomonadati; phylum Pseudomonadota; class Gammaproteobacteria; order Enterobacterales; family Yersiniaceae; genus Serratia; species Serratia sp. SCBI. Next base: position 428,982 of record NZ_CP003424.1, read on the forward strand.
AAGGTCACGGCGCGCGGCACGCTGAGCGGCAACGCCGCCGGGCAGTGGAAAATCCCCGGCATCGATCTGACGTTGGGGCGCAACCAGCTGAACGTCAAAGGACAGCTGGACGAGAAGAGCTGGAACCTGGACGCCAACATCGACGCGCCGCGTCTGGACGGCGCGCTGCCGGGCCTGGGCGGCACCGCCAAAGGGCTGCTGAAGCTGCGCGGCAATCTGCAGGCGCCTCAGCTGCTGGCGGATTTGACCGCCTCCGGCTTGCAGTGGCAGGCGCTGCGCATCAACCGGGTGAAGATCGACGGTGACGTGCGCTCCACGGATCAGATCCAGGGGCAGCTGGTGGTACGCGTCGAGCAACTGAAGCAGGACGCGCTGGAAGTCAGCCTGCTGACCCTCGACGCCAAAGGCAGCGAGAAGCAGCATCAGCTGCAGTTGAAGATCGACGGTAAGCCGGTCTCCGGCCAGCTGGCGCTGCAGGGCAGCTTCGATCGTCAGCAGCAGCGCTGGCGCGGCAATCTGAACAATACCCGCTTCGATACGCCGGTGGGGGAGTGGCGCCTGACGCGCGCCATCGCGCTGGACTACCTGAACACCGCGCAGAAAATCAGCATCGGGCCGCACTGTTGGCAGAACCCGAACGCCGAGCTGTGCGTGCCGAAGACCATCGAAGCCGGCCAGAGCGGCCAGGCCAGCGTGGTGCTCAACCGGTTCGATCTGGCGATGATCAAGCCGTTCCTCGGCCCGGAGACCGCCCTGAGCGGCGTGTTCACCGGCCGGGCCGACGTCAGTTGGAAACCGGGCGGCGCGCTGCCGGAGGCGAAGGTCACGTTGGCCGGCAACGGCGTCAAGGTGGTGCAGCAGGTGCAGGGCAACGCGCTGCCGATCGCCTTCGATACGCTGACCCTCAACGCCGGTCTGAACAACGGCCGCGCGCAGGCCGACTGGCGGATCAAACTGACCAACAACGGCCAGTTCGACGGCAATATTCAGGTGGCGGATCCGCAGGTGCGGCGCACCATCAGCGGCAACGTCAATATCACCAACATTTCGTTGGCGCTGATTAACCCGGCGCTGATGAAGGGCGAAAGCGCTGCAGGCATGCTGAACGCCAACCTGCGTCTGGGCGGCAGCGCGCAGAAGCCGCTGGTGTTCGGGCGTCTGGCGTTGGATCGGGCGAAGGTGCAGGGCCACTGGATGCCGTTCGATATGACCGACGCGCGGCTGGCGGTGAATTTCAATGGCATGACATCGACGCTGGAAGGGCTGCTCAGCACCACGCGCGGCCAGCTGAATCTGGCGGGCGATGCCGACTGGCGTGACATCAACGCCTGGCGTGCGCGCATTGCCGCCAAGGGCGACAAGCTGCGGGTGACGGTGCCGCCGATGATCCGCATCGACGTGTCGCCGGATCTGGTGTTCGAAGCCACGCCGCAGCTGTTCTCGCTCAACGGCAAGGTCGACATCCCTTGGGCGCGCATCACGGTGCAGGAGCTGCCGGAAAGCGCGGTGGGCGTCTCTTCCGACGAAGTGATGCTGGACGACCAGCTGAAGCCGATTCAACCGAAGACCGCCTCGATTCCGATCAACAGCAACCTGATGATCCACGTCGGCAATGACGTGCGGCTTGACGCCTTCGGCCTCAAAGCCCGCTTGAAGGGTGATTTGAAAGTGGTGCAGGACAAGAAAGGGCTGGGCCTCAATGGCCAGATTGACATCCCTTCCGGTCGCTTCCATGCTTATGGTCAGGATTTGATCGTGCGTAAAGGGCAGCTGATGTTCTCCGGCCCGCCGGATCAGCCGCTGCTCAATATCGAAGCGATCCGCAACCCGGAATCCACCGAGGACGACGTGACCGCCGGCGTGCGCGTGACCGGCCTGGCGGATGCGCCGAAGCTGGAAGTGTTCTCCGATCCGGCCAAATCGCAACAGGAAGCCCTGTCTTATCTGCTGCGCGGCCAGGGCTTGAACAGCTCAGGCGCCGACGGCAACGCCATGACGTCGATGTTAATCGGCATGGGGGTTGCACAAAGTGGTCAACTTGTGGGTAAAATCGGCGAGGCATTCGGCGTGAGTAATTTGGCTCTGGACACTCAAGGGGTTGGCGACAATTCCCAGGTTGTCGTGAGCGGCTATGTCCTCCCAGGCTTACAAGTAAAATATGGGGTGGGCATTTTCGACTCGCTGGCCACGCTGACGTTGCGTTATCGCCTGATGCCTAAGTTGTATCTTGAAGCGGTGTCTGGTCTCGACCAGGCATTAGATTTGCTCTATCAGTTTGAGTTTTAGCGATGCGAATAATTGTCTACGGCAGTTTACGACGCAAACAGGGAAACAGCCATTGGATGACCAACGCCCAATGGCTCGGCGAGCACGAGCTCGAAGGCTATCAGATTTACAATCTGGGCCATTACCCGGCGGCGATCCCTGGAGAGGGCACGATACATTGCGAGGTGTATCGTATTAACTCATCGATTCTGGCAGAGCTGGACGAACTGAAAAGCAACACCAAGGACTATAAGCGCGAGCTGATTCAGACGCCTTATGGGAGTGCGTGGATCTACCTGTACAAACACAGCGTGGACGGTTACCCGCGAATTACCAGCGGTGACTGGCTGAAGCGTCTCGAAGAACAGTAAGAAAAAAAACACCGCTCAATGAGCGGTGTTTTTTCATCGGACGGCGGCTGGAATTACTTCTTGGCAGCGCGTTCGAAGGAGGCGATGATTTCCGCTTTAGCCGCGGCAGCGTCTGCCCAGCCTTCCACTTTCACCCATTTGCCTTTTTCCAGATCTTTGTAGTGCTCAAAGAAGTGAGCGATCTGGGCTTTCAGCAGTTCCGGCAGGTCGTTCACGTCTTTCACGTGATCGTACTCTTTGGTCAGCTTGCTGTGCGGCACCGCAACCAGCTTGGCGTCTTCACCGGCTTCGTCGGTCATTTTCAGCACGCCAACCGGACGGCAGCGGATCACGGAGCCCGGCTGCAGCGGGTATGGGGTTGGAACCAGCACGTCAACCGGGTCACCGTCCAGAGACAGGGTGTGGTTGATGTAGCCGTAGTTGCACGGGTAGAACATCGCGGTGGACATGAAACGGTCAACGAACAGCGCGCCGGTTTCTTTGTCGATTTCGTATTTGATTGGATCGGCGTTGGCCGGGATTTCGATTACTACGTAGATGTCTTCCGGCAGGTCTTTGCCAGCAGGGACCAGATTCAAGCTCATGTCGGTTTCCTTTAATCATCAAACCAGAAATGGAGTGGCGGCTATTATAGCGGACTCTTTTGCGATTTCCTGCCCTTTTCATCGTCGAAAACCCCGCGCGCCGACGCAGGGATAATTTCCAGATTAATCCCGCCGCGGCATGAAGTTTTGCCTCCGCCTGCCGATAACTTCAACAAACAATAATGAGCCAGCAAAGCTGGCTCCGCGTTTTGCCACCCCTACTACGTCTGATCTCACTATTCTGAAGCCGGGAAGAACTCATGCTAAAAAAGATTACGGTGAAGGCTGGGCTGATCGCCCTGCTGAGCCTGATGACCATGCTGTTGATCATGGTCAGCGTTATTGGCGTCAACGCGATTAACGAAGGATCGCGCTCGATCCATACCTTAAACCAGATCCTCGGCGAAGAGCTGGGCTCGCTGGCCAACAGCTCCAACCTGACGCTGCGCGCCCGAACCGCCGCCTCGCTGGCGGTGCGCCAACGGGAGATCGGCCAGACTGATGTCTCCGACGCCACCGTGGGCCGCATCTACGGCTACCTCGAGCAGTCGAACAAGGAAATGGCGCGCTTTGTCGGCGTCGGCACCGTGACCGAGCGCGGCCGCGAACTCTCCAGCCGCCTGCAAAACAGCTATCGCGCCTATCTGGAGCAGGGCGTGAAGCCGATGGCCGCCGCCATCAAGGCCGGCAAGATCGATGAGTATTACCATATCCAGGAGACGCGCATTTCCGCCTTGAGCATCGCGTTTGAAAAGGATCTCACCGATTTCCGCAGCTTCGCCATGAAGCTCGGCGAGAAGCAGGTGTATGAGGCGGAAAGCAACGCCAGCACCAAGATCTCGCTGATCGTGGTGGCGGGCCTGCTCAGCGTGCTGTTGGCGTTGCTGGCCTGGTTCGCGCTGCGCGTGATCATTTTGCGTCCGCTGGATGAGTCCATCGCGCAGCTGGAACACATCGCCGGCGGCGATCTGACCCACGAGATCCGCGGCGAGGGCGATACCGAGATGGGGCGCCTGGTGCGGGCGATGCAGCGCATGCAGCAGGCGCTGGCCAGTTCGGTCAGCAAAGTGCGCGACGCCAGCAGCCAGATCGACACCGGTTCGCGCGAACTGGCGGCCGGCAACCTGCATTTGGCGCAGCGCACCGAAGAATCGGCCGCGTCGCTGGAAGAGACCGCCGCCAGCATGGAACAGCTGACCTCGACGGTAAAAATGAACGCCGAGAACTGTGAACAGGCCAACCAGCTGGCGCTGAGCGTGTCCGATATCGCCAACCAGGGCAGTGAGGTGGTCAGCCAGGTGATGAGCAAGATGCAGGCGATCACCGACAGTTCGCGCCGCATCGCCGATATCATCAGCGTGATGGACGGCATCGCCTTCCAGACCAACATCCTGGCGCTGAACGCGGCGGTGGAAGCCGCGCGCGCCGGCGAACAGGGCCGCGGTTTCGCGGTGGTGGCCGGTGAAGTGCGCAACCTGGCGCAACGCAGCGCCCAGTCGGCGAAAGAGATCAAAGGGCTGATCGAAGCGTCGCAAAACCGGGTGCAGGAAGGCGAACAGATGGTGGAGTCGGCGGCGCAGACCATGAGCGGCATCACCGGTGAAGTGGGCCGGGTGACGGCGTTGATGCGTGAGATCTCGGCGGCGACGCGCGAACAAAGCAGCGGTATCGAACAGGTGAATCTGGCGGTGGCGCAGATGGATCAGGTGGCGCAACAGAATGCGGCGCTGGTGGAGGAGTCTGCGGCGGCGACGCGCTCGCTGGAAGATCAGGCTCAGCTGCTGGCGCAGAGCATGGCGGCGTTCAAGCTGTAAGGCAATAAGGGTTCGGCAAGGCGCCGAACCCTGGCAAAGAACGCGTTACTCGTCCGGGTTTTCGGCGATGAAGCGTTCTGCGTCTTCCACCATCGACTTGGTGCCGACGAAGAATGGCGCGCGCTGGTGCAGTTTCACCGGCGTGATGTCCAGAATGCGGTTTTTGCCGTCGCTGGCCTTGCCGCCGGCCTGTTCGGCCAGGAACGCCATCGGGTTGCATTCGTACAGCAGGCGCAGTTTGCCTTGCGGGTGGCTGGCGGTGCTTGGGTAGATGTAGATGCCGCCTTTCAGCAGGTTGCGGTGGAAGTCCGCCACCAGAGAACCGATGTAGCGCGAGGTGTAAGGGCGCTGCGTCGCTTCATCCTGCTCCTGGCAGTACTTGATGTATTTCTTCACGCCGAGAGGGAACTTGATGTAGTTGCCTTCGTTGATGGAATACATGTTGCCGCTCGCCGGGAAACGCACTTTCTCGTGAGAGAGACAGAACACGCCCAGAGACGGATCGTACGTGAAGGCGTGGACGCCGTAACCGGTGGTGTACACCAGCATGGTGGACGAGCCGTAAACCACGTAACCCGCTGCGACCTGGGCGCTGCCCGGCTGCAGGAAGTCTTCTTCGGTCACCGGCGTGCCGACCGGCGTGATGCGACGATAGATAGAGAAAATCGTACCGACCGAGACGTTGACATCGATGTTGGACGAACCGTCCAACGGATCCATCAATACGACATACTTGGCATTTTCAGCTCGCTCGCCGTCGAATATCACGATTTCATCTTCTTCTTCGGAAGCGATACCCGCAACTTCACCACGCGCTTTCAACGCCGCTTTCAGTTTTTCGTTCGCGTACAGGTCCAGTTTCATCTGAACTTCACCCTGTACGTTGGACACCCCGCTGGTCCCCAGAATATCAACCAGGCCGGCCTTGTTGATGTCGCGGTGAATGATTTTGGCGCCCAGTTTAATGGCAGAAAGTAACGCGGTCAGCTCGCCGGTGGCGTGCGAGAAGTCGTGCTGTTTCTCGACGATAAATTCGCCTAACGTTTTCATGACACAATCCCTGAATCTACGGATGGATAGCGGCCTGTTAACAAACCGCCAACGTTTTCGCGAGCAGTGTAGCCCAAAGATGCGCGCCATTCATAGGCAAATCCATTTCTTCTGGACGATTCTGAGCGTTAGAATATGCCGACATTCGATGCACTCACATGAGAAACCTATGCGCATTCACATTCTTGGGATCTGTGGCACCTTTATGGGCGGGCTGGCGATGCTGGCGCGCTCACTGGGGCATGACGTCACCGGTTCGGACGCCAACGTCTATCCGCCGATGAGCACGCTGCTGGAGAACCAGGGGATCGATCTTATTCAGGGTTATGATCCGGCCCAGCTGGATCCGGCGCCGGATCTGGTGATCATCGGCAACGCCATGACGCGCGGCAACCCGTGCGTGGAGGCGGTGCTGGAGCGTGGTATCCCTTACGTTTCCGGCCCGCAGTGGCTGCACGACGCCGTGTTGCGCGATCGCTGGGTACTGGCGGTCGCCGGCACCCACGGCAAAACCACCACCGCCGGCATGGCGACCTGGATCCTCGAAGCCTGCGGCTACCAGCCGGGCTTCGTCATCGGCGGCGTGCCGGGCAACTTCGACGTCTCGGCTCGCCTCGGCGGCAGCCCGTTCTTCGTGATCGAGGCCGACGAGTATGACTGCGCGTTCTTCGACAAGCGCTCCAAGTTCGTGCACTACAGCCCGCGCACGCTGATCATGAACAACCTGGAGTTCGACCACGCCGATATCTTCGACGATCTGAAAGCCATTCAGAAACAATTCCACCACCTGGTGCGCCTGGTGCCGGGAAAAGGCAAGATCATCCTGCCGGACAACGACAGCCACCTGAAGCAGGTGATGGCGATGGGCTGCTGGAGCGAACAGGAGCTGGTGGGCGAAGAGGGCACCTGGCGCGCGCAGAAGCTGACGCCGGACGCCAGTCATTACGCGGTGTTCCTCGACGGCGAGCAGGTTGGCGAAGTGAACTGGGCGCTGGTGGGCGAGCACAACATGCATAACGGCCTGATGGCCATCGCGGCGACCCGTCACGTTGGCGTGCAGCCGGCGGACGCCTGCCGCGCCTTGGGCGACTTCATCAACGCCCGTCGCCGCCTGGAGCTGCGTGGCGAAGCCAACGGCGTCACGGTCTACGACGATTTCGCGCACCACCCGACGGCGATCCTGGCCACTCTGGCCGCGCTGCGCGGCAAGGTAGGCGGCACGGCGCGCATTCTGGCGGTGCTGGAGCCGCGATCCAACACCATGAAAATGGGCATCAGCAAAAACGATCTGGCGCCTTCGCTCGGCCGTGCCGATGAAGTGTTCCTGTTCCAGCCGCATCACATTCCGTGGCAGGTTGCGGAAGTGGCGGATGCCTGCGTGCAGCCGGCGCACTGGAGCGCGGATCTCGACACGCTGGTGGAGATGGTGGTGAAAACCGCACAGCCGGGCGACCACATTCTGGTGATGAGCAACGGCGGTTTCGGCGGCATTCACGATCGCCTGTTGGACGCGTTGGCGAAAAAGCAGGAGCCGAAGGTGACCTACTGATTGTTCAGCCGCATAAGCCAACTTAAGGGCCGCATTCGCGGCCTTTTTTACGCCCATAAAAAAGCCCTCGCGAGCGAGGGCAACGGGGTTCGTCGGATAGGACGACGAGAGGGTCTCTGGGAAATCGGCGTTTGCGTCAGAACTCGGCAGTGGCAGTGACGAGGGTAATCAGCTCTGCAAAACCGTTCCCAGAGTTGTTATTTGTAAATCTCGGCGGTGGCGTGGTAGTTGCCTTCGTTACGCGCTTCGATCACGCGGTAGGCGGTCGCGCCTTTAGCATCGGCTTTCTCCGACAGCGCCTGGCGAATGTCGGTCGGTGCGCCGTCGATACCGCTGACGGTAATGGTGCCGATAGATTGCAGATTGGCGGTCTGATCGTTAGTCACCAACTGGGAGGCAGACGCGCCAAAGGAGATGACAGACAGCAAACCGAGTGCAGCGAGAGTAGTTTTCATGTTCATGATAGCGATCCTTGGTCATAACAGCCTGGAAGGGCTTGGCAGCGATTTTTATTCTTGAAGGCCGTTATGACAGCGTTTGATTCCAGAGATGTATTGCCCGTTGCCGGGTAATGCCGGTACTTATTTGTAGATTTGAGCGGTCGCGTGGAAGTTGCCGTCGTTGCGCGCTTCGATCACGCGGTAAGCGGTCGCCCCTTTGGCGTCGGCTTTATCGGACAGCGCCTGACGAATGTCGGAAGGCGCAGCGGCGACGCCGCTCACGGTGATCACACCGGCGGGCTGCAGTTTTGCGGCCTGGGTTGCGTCAACAGATTGTGCTGCGAATGCACCAAAGGAAAGCATGGACAGAACGCTCAGGGTTGCAACGGTAGCTTTAATTTTCATCATCTCACCTCATCGTATTCTTTTATCAGTTCCAACGAACTGTGATTCAGTTCACGAAAATGAGTATACAGCTAGTAACGCGAAAAATTAATAGTTCGCTAACAGTTGCTAGTGAAACTTTAACCTTATGATTCTTATTTTTTATAACTACAAGGAATAAAAAACGCTCATAAAACGATCTTTCGATGTTAAATTTATGTAATTTCAATAAGGTAAGTGCTTTTGACCAAAAGTGCGGAAGATCACAGTGGGTACTGCTGGTTACATGGATATGTCATGGAAATGTGTTGTTGCGGGATAAAAAAGCAGTGTTAAACGCGGTTGAAGGCCGGAAAGGTAACGCGAGGGTTAAAGAAGCGCTAACAAAATGCGGGCGGTAGCCGCACTTTGTTAGCGCCAGGTTTCACAGCTCTTGCTCGAACACGCCCAGGATCGCTTCATGCAGCTTCTGAGCGGTAAAGCCGCTGGACGGCGTGACGAAAATCGTGTCGTCGCCGGCGATAGTGCCGAGGATGCCCTGGGATTTGCCCAAGGAGTCAAGCAGGCGGGCGATCAGCTGTGCGGCGCCCGGACTGGTGTGGATCACCACGACGGCGTCGTTATGGTCGACGTCCAGCACCAGGTTCTTCAGCGGGCTGGTGGTGGTCGGCACGCCGAGTTCGGCAGGAAGGCAATACACCATTTCCATTTTGGCATTGCGCGTACGTACCGCACCGAACTTGGTCAGCATGCGCGATACTTTGGATTGGTTAATGTTTTCGAAGCCTTCTTCTTGCAGCGCCAAAACGATCTCGCCTTGAGAACTGAATTTTTCTTCTTTCAATAACGCTTTGAACGTCTTGATCAGATCTTCCTGTTTTGCGGGATTACGCATTTTGCACCGTGGAATGTTGATAATGGAAGTCATGATTATGCATATAGATGAATTTTTATGCAACAAAGGCCGACCCAAAGAAAATAAACATGACCGGGCGGCGAGGAAAGGGCGGCATTTTAACAAAATCCGGCCGTGATGAATATGCCCTTTTGACGTCGGAAAATCGGCCTGCGCTGGTAAATAAAATGTTATTAAAATGATGTTGTTCTGATGTTGCGTAAGGGTGTAATGTAACGGCCGGTTAACTTGCTCGTGAATAACCTCGCACTATTTTTGATTAGTGTGCGCTATGCCCTTCATGCGTAAGCGATTTAATCTAAAATGGGCGCGACAGCGGTCATTTTATTGCACCTGCAGGCAACAATTAGCTAATTTATTGTTTTTAAAGGTGTAATAATTTAAGGTCCGTCACCAACACATTCACGGCGCTTTATATATTTAAGACAATAAAGGAGTATAGGATGAAAGTTGCAGTTCTCGGTGCTGCTGGCGGTATCGGCCAGGCCCTCGCCCTTCTACTCAAAACCCAGCTTCCTTCAGGTTCTGAACTCTCTCTCTACGATATTGCCCCCGTTACCCCAGGCGTTGCCGTCGACTTAAGCCACATCCCAACCGCAGTTAAAATCAAAGGCTTCAGCGGCGAAGACGCGACCCCGGCTCTGCAGGGTGCGGACGTGGTGCTGATTTCCGCCGGCGTGGCCCGTAAGCCAGGCATGGATCGCTCTGACCTGTTCAACGTTAACGCCGGCATCGTGCGTAACCTGATTGAGCAAGTGGCGAAAACCTGCCCGAAAGCCTGCATCGGCATCATCACCAACCCGGTTAACACCACGGTCGCCATCGCGGCGGAAGTGTTGAAAAAAGCCGGCGTTTACGACAAGAACAAACTGTTCGGCGTGACTTCGCTGGATATCATCCGTTCCAACACCTTCGTGGCCGAGCTGAAAGGCAAGCAGCCGGAAGAGCTGAACGTGCCGGTCATCGGCGGCCACTCTGGCGTGACTATCCTGCCTCTGCTGTCGCAGATCCCTGGCGTGAGCTTCACCGATCAGGAAGTGGCGGATCTGACCAAACGCATTCAGAACGCCGGCACCGAAGTGGTGGAAGCCAAAGCCGGTGGCGGGTCTGCTACGTTGTCCATGGGCCAGGCGGCCGCGCGTTTCGGTCTGTCTCTGGTGCGCGCACTGCAGGGCGAGAAAGGCGTTGTGGAATGCGCTTACGTTGAAGGCGACGGCAAATACGCTCGCTTCTTCGCACAGCCGCTGGTACTGGGTAAAAACGGCGTTGAAGAACGCAAGGATATCGGCACGCTGAGCGCCTTCGAACAGAAAGCGCTGAATGAGATGCTGGACGTGCTGCACAAAGATATCGAACTGGGCGAGAAGTTCATCAATAACTGATCGTCGCCGATAGTCAGCCGATAAACGCCGCCGGACGCTGTTCCGGCGGTTTTTTTTGCCCCGCGTTCACGATTTGATGCGGGCTTTTCGATCCAGCAGGCAATCGCTGTGCGGATCATAATAGCGGCTTGGCCAGATCTCCGATGGGTGGATGCCGATTGCTTCGGCGATCAGCCATTCCCCCTTCGGCCAGGGACGCGACAGCGCGTTGGCCAGCGTTGATGAGCTTAATCCGGCCTTGCGCGACACCGCCGCCAGCGTGGTGCCCTGTTTGCGTAACGCCGCGATGATATCTGCCGGATGCCAATCTGGGTTCCTTGAATTCATGTTTACATTCCTTTTCTGATTAGCCAAAGTTGCGTTAGTGGTATAACTAACGGATCAGGGTTAGGCGTTTGAACAACGTGAAACGCTTATTCGGAAACAAGAATACCATTAAATTTCCTAAAAAATACCCAAGTAATTTCCAAAAATGACTTTGCCCACTATTGCCCAGAGATGATGGCTATGAAAAACGAGTGGTTTGCCGCCAAGGAACTGACAGGCATCGCAGGATTACCTTCCTCACCACAGGGAATCAATCTGATGGCCCGGCGCGAAGGCTGGATAAGCCGCAGGCGTAAAGGCGTGCAGGGAAAAGCGTTGGAGTATCATATCGACAGCCTGCCGCCTGGCGCGCGCAACCTGCTGATGCTGAAAGAAGATGGGGCGGCGTATGACGTAGAACGCCAGGATCCGTTAGCGGTATGGATCGAGTATTACTACCATTTGACGGAGAGCGAGCGCGAGAAAATGGTGGCTTTCCTGATGCGGGAAGGGATAGGCGGCCTGCTGGCGCGCATTGACGAAGAGAATAATACCTAGACAGGCCCGCATCAGCGGGCCTGATAAGAACGTTAAGAAACTTTTGTTTCTTAAAAATCGCGTTGCACTGCCAGATGCGCCAGGCCTTCCAGCGCCGTGCGGTGCTCCGAGGCCGGCAAGACCTGCAGCGCGGCGATCGCCTTGTCGGCTTCTTCCTCGGCGCGTTGGCGAGTGTATTCCAGCGAACCGCATTGTTGCATCGCCTGCAATACCGGCTCCAGCAGATGACGACCGTTGCCTTGCTCAATCGCGCCGCGGATCATCTCACGCTGTGCGTCGTCGCCGTTGTGCATCGCGTGCAGCAGCGGCAGGGTCGGTTTCCCTTCATTCAGATCGTCACCGGTGTTTTTGCCCAGGGTGCTGCCGTCGGCGCTGTAGTCGAGCAGATCGTCGATCAGCTGGAAAGCGGTGCCGAGGTAGCGGCCATAATCTTGCAGCGCCTTCTCTTGCTCGGCGTTGGCGCCGGACAGGATCGCCGACGATTGCGCCGCCGCCTCAAACAGACGGGCGGTTTTGCTGTAGATCACCCGCATATAGCTTTCTTCGCTGATGTCAGGATCGTGCACGTTCATCAACTGCAGCACTTCGCCTTCGGCGATGACGTTGACCGCCTCCGACATCAGCGCCAGCACGCGCAGCGATTCCAGGCTGGTCATCATCTGGAAGGCGCGGGTATAGATAAAGTCGCCGACCAGCACGCTGGCGGCGTTGCCGAACGCGGCGTTGGCGGTGGCTTTGCCGCGGCGCATGTCCGATTCGTCGACGACGTCGTCATGCAGCAGCGTGGCGGTATGGATGAATTCGATCAGGGCGGCGACGGTGACGTGCTTGTTGCCTTCATAGCCCAACGCTCGCGCCGCCAGGACGGCGATCATCGGCCGGATGCGTTTACCGCCACCGCTGATAATGTAATAGCCAAGCTGATTGATGAGCGTGACATCGGAATTCAGCTGTTCGAGAATTGTTGCGTTCACGGCCGCCATATCTTGCGCGGTTAACTCGGTAATTTGCTCTAGGTTCATTGTGTTTTTTTCAGCTGTGTTTCTCTTCACCGCGTTGAGATCGCTGCTCACATCGGTACATGGCGGTAACTGTCCCTATGATTGTACTTGAAAAACGGTTCAGATAAACGCCACGAAAGAAACTGTTGTTTTTTTTCTTCTTTTTTGTACATCTGGTCTTATTCTGCTCTTGTCATGCGCCGCTTTTTTGCGTAGAATTCGCGCCCTATTGTGAATATTTATAGCGCGCTCTGAACTAACACAGTCGGGCACGCGGAAAGCGGAGTTTTATATGTACGCGGTTTTCCAAAGTGGTGGTAAACAACACCGAGTAAGCGAAGGTCAGACCGTTCGCTTGGAAAAGCTGGACATCGCAACTGGTGAAGCGGTTGAGTTTGACCAGATTCTGATGATCGCTAATGGCGAAGATATCAAAATCGGCGTTCCTTTCGTCGATGGCGGCAAGATCAAAGCTGAAGTCGTTGCTCACGGTCGTGGCGAGAAAATTAAAATTGTTAAGTTTCGTCGTCGTAAACACCACCGTAAGCAGCAGGGCCACCGTCAGTGGTTCACTGACGTTAAAATCACCGGCATCAGCGCTTAAGTTAGGAGAGCGGATTAATGGCACACAAAAAGGCTGGCGGCTCGACTCGTAACGGTCGCGATTCAGAAGCTAAACGTCTGGGCGTAAAACGCTTTGGCGGCGAAGCAGTACTGGCAGGCAGCATCATCGTTCGTCAGCGCGGCACCAAATTCCACGCTGGTACCAACGTGGGTTGCGGCAAAGACCACACTCTGTTTGCTTTGAAAGACGGTAAAGTCAAATTCGAAGTTAAAGGCCCGAGCAATCGTAAATTCATCAGCATCGAAGCTGAATAATTTTTCGAGCCTTACGAAATAGATGTAAGCCCCGCAATTCGTTGCGGGGCTTTTTACATTTATGGGTTGCCTGCGGGCAGCCCCGTCAGCGTTGGCGAAGGTAATATGGATACGAAGCAGCAGGTCGGCGTGGGTATTTCCCTGGCGTTAACCACGGCGGTTTGCTGGGGCGCGTTGCCGATCGCGATGAAAGAAGTGTTGGCGGTGATGGAGCCGTTTACCGTCGTTTGGTATCGCTTTACCATGGCCGCCATCGGTTTGGGCGTGATCCTCGCGGTGCGCGGCAAGCTGCCGCCGCTGAAGATGTTCCGTCAACCGCGTTGGCTGCTGCTGTTGGCGATCGCCACGGCGGGGCTGTTGGGCAACTTTGTGTTCTTCAGTTCCTCGCTGCAATACCTGAGCCCGACGGCGTCGCAGGTGATTGGCCAGCTGTCGCCGGTGGGCATGATGTTCGCCAGCGTGCTGATTTTAAAAGAGCGCATGCGCATCACCCAGGTCATTGGCGCCTTGATGCTGATTTGTGGACTGATGTTGTTTTTCAACGTCAGTCTGATAGAGATCTTTACCCGGCTGACGGACTACACGCTGGGCGTCATGCTGGGCGTGTGTGCGGCGATGGTCTGGGTGAGCTACGGCGTGGCGCAGAAGGTATTGCTGCGACGGCTGGCTTCGCCGCAGATCCTGGTTATGTTGTACACTTTATGTGCGATAGCGTTGTTCCCTCTGGCCAAACCCGAGGTGATTTTCCAGCTTAGCGGCTGGCAATTGGCGTGCCTGCTGTTTTGCGGCGCCAACACGTTGATCGGCTATGGCGCGCTGGCGGAAGCGATGGCGCGCTGGCAGGCGGCGCAGGTGAGTGCGTTGGTGACGCTGACCCCGCTGTTTACCCTGCTGTTTTCTGATCTATTGGCGCTGGCCTGGCCCCAGGCGTTCGCCGCGCCGACGTTAAATCTCGTCGGCTATGTTGGCGCGTTTGTGGTCGTGGCGGGCGCTATGTTTTCCGCAATTGGTCACCGGTGGTGGCCGCGACGGGCAGAACCCCCCCAGGTTGCTCCTTTGAAGCAGCCCGGTGAATGATTTACGGAGACGGTAAATGAAGTTTGTAGATGAAGCAGCGATTCTGGTCGTTGCAGGCGATGGCGGCAACGGATGCGTCAGCTTCCGCCGCGAAAAATATATCCCTAACGGCGGGCCTGACGGCGGCGACGGCGGCGACGGCGGTGACGTCTACCTGCTGGCGGACGAGAACCTCAATACCCTGATCGACTACCGCTTTGAGAAGTCTTTCCGCGCCGAGCGCGGTCAGAATGGCCAGAGCCGCGACTGTACCGGTAAACGCGGTAAAGACGTCATCATCAAGGTGCCGGTCGGCACGCGCGTGAAGGATCAGGGCACCGGCGAGATCCTCGGCGACATGACCCGTCACGAGCAGAAACTGATGGTCGCCAAAGGCGGCTGGCACGGTCTGGGTAACACCCGTTTCAAATCGTCGGTCAACCGTGCGCCGCGTCAGAAGACGCTGGGCACCGCCGGCGAAGCGCGCGATCTGTTGCTGGAGCTGTTGCTGCTGGCCGATGTGGGCATGCTGGGGCTGCCGAACGCCGGCAAGTCGACCTTCATCCGCGCGGTGTCCGCCGCCAAACCGAAGGTGGCCGATTATCCGTTTACCACGCTGGTGCCAAGCCTGGGCGTGGTGCGCATGGACCACGAGCAGAGCTTTGTGGTCGCCGACATTCCGGGGCTGATCGAGGGCGCCTCCGAAGGCGCGGGCCTGGGCATTCGCTTCCTGAAACACCTGGAGCGTTGCCGCGTGCTGTTGCACCTGGTGGACATTGCGCCGATCGACGAATCCGATCCGGTGGAAAACGCCAAAGTCATCATCAACGAGTTGAACCAATACAGCGAAAATCTGGCGCAGAAGCCACGCTGGCTGGTGTTCAACAAAATTGATGTGATTGGTGAGGAAGAAGCTGCCGAACGCGCCAAGGCGATTGTGGAAGGCATGGGCTGGGAAGGAAAGTACTACATGATCTCCGCCGCCAACCGCGAAGGCGTCAACGCGCTGTGCTGGGACGTGATGAACTTCATCAACACCCAGCCGAAAGCGATGGCGATCGAAGAAAGCGCGCCGGAAAAAGTCGAATTCATGTGGGACGACTATCACCGCGAACAGCTGGCGGAGATGGAATCGGAAGCGGATGACGACTGGGATGACGACTGGGACGAAGACGACGACGAAGGCGTCGAAATCATTTACCAGAAGTAATTCGATGATAAAGGGCTCAGCAACGCTGGGCCCTTGTTATTTGAGCGCCTTTTCCGGCAGCCAACACTGGGCATTCAGGCCGCGCGCATCGCGGCGGTTTTCCAGCGTCAAGCGCCCCTGGTGCAGCTGCACGATGCGGATCACGATATTCAAGCCCAGTCCGCTGCCGCCGTAGCGTTGATCCATGCGGCGAAACGCCTGCGTCAGCTCCCCGACCATCTCTTCCTTGATCCCCGGGCCATCGTCGATGACCTGCAGCAGATAACCGCGGTCCTGCGGCGTTAACCGCACCTGTATCGCGCCGCCTTCCGGGCCGTATCGGTGGGCGTTTTCGACCAGGTTACGCAGCAGTAGCCGCAGCAGCACCGGATCGCCGTTCACCGCGGCGGCGGCCGGCAATTGCCAGGCCAGCGTTTGCCCGCGTTGGGCGGTCATTTCGTCGAGCTCTTCACGCAGCGGCTGGATCACATCGGCTACCCAATCGAAATGCTGGTAATGGCCGCTGGCAAAGTCTTGCCCGGCGCGCGACAGCATCAGCAACTGCTCGACGGTGTGCATCAGTTGATCGATGCGGGCGATCAGCGCCTGGCTGCCCTTGACGCCCTGTTTTTCCATCAGTTCCAGATGCAGGCGGAGGCCGGCCAGCGGCGTGCGCAGCTCGTGGGCGGCGTCGGCGGTGAACAGGCGTTCTTGCTGAATGGTGTTGTCCAGCCGTGAGAACAGCTGATTGAGCGCATTGGTGACCGCCACCATTTCCTGGCTGTCGCTGGTGATCGGCAGCGGCGTCAGGTTATCGGCAGAGCGCTTTTCCAGCCGCTGCTGCAATTGGTTGAGCGGGCGGGTGATCCAGCTGATGGCCCAGAAAGACGCCAGCAGGGTCACGATCATCATGATCAGCGAAGGCGCCAACAGCGAGGCGATGGCCTCGGCGATCTCGGTATCGACGCGCTCGCTGCGCACTTTGGCGGACAGGGTTTCGTCCACCAGGAAGCTGATCTGTTCCTGGCTTTCGTGCCACAGCCAGAAGGCGCTGATGAGCTGCGTGACCAACAGGATCAGCGCCAACATCAGCAGCAGGCGGCGGCGCATGCTGATCATGAGGAAGGTTCCAGGCGGTAGCCGATGCCGCGCACGGTGCGGATGCGATCCTTGCCCAGTTTGCGACGCAGGTTGTGGATGTGCACTTCCAGCGTGTTGGAGCCCAGATCGTCTTGCCAGGTGTAGAGATCTTGTTGCAGGAGTTCACGGTTGACCGTCTGCCCGGCCCGCATGATCAGGCGCGACAGAATGGCGAACTCTTTTGGCGTGACTTCCACCGGCTGTTGCTGCAGGTAGACCTGCTGGCTGGAGAGGTTCAACTGCAGGTCATCCACCTGCATCAGATTGTCGCTGTGGCCCTGGTAGCGCCGCAGGAGGGCGCGCACGCGCGCCTGCAGCTCAACCAGCGCGAAGGGTTTGACCAGGTAGTCGTCGGCGCCGGCGTCCAGCCCGTCGACGCGATCTTCCAGGGCGTCGCGGGCGGTCAGGATCAGCACCGGCAGATCGATCTGCTGGCGGCGCCACTGCCGCAGCAGCGCCGCGCCGTCCATATCCGGCAGGCCGAGATCCAGGATCACCATGCTGTATTGGCTGGTGATGAGCAGGCTGTTGGCCTCCGCCGCCGTGGCGGCGCAGTCGCAGACGTAACCCTCGCCGGTCAGCGCCAACGCCAGCCCCTGTTGCAGCAGTTCATCATCTTCAACGACCAGCAGCTTCATGACGACCCTCAGTTGTTTTGGTAAATATCCCGATACAGGCGGCTTTCGAAGCGCACCAGCGGCGCGCGGCGCTGTTTCTGATCTTCCGGCGGCACGGCGTAGCCGGAGAGATACTGCACGAAGGCCATGCGCTGGCCGCTGGCGGTCGTGATGAAGCCCGCCAGGTTGTAGACGCCCTGCAGCGCGCCGGTCTTGGCCGACACCTTGCCGTCGACGCCGGCTTCATGCAGGCCGCCGCGGTAGCGCAGGGTGCCGTCATAGCCGGACAGCGGCAGCATCGAGATAAAGTTCAGCTCGTTGTCGTGCTGCGCGATGTACTGCAGCGCCTGCATCATGGTCGCCGGGGCGAGCAGGTTGTGGCGCGACAGGCCGGAACCGTCGGCGATGATGGTATTGCCCAGATCGATGCCGGCCTTTTGGCGCAGTACCTGGCGCACCGCATCGGAGCCCGCTCGCCAGGTGCCCGGCACGCCGAAGCGCTCATGGCCGATGGTGCGGAAGACGGTATCGGCAATCATGTTGTCCGACTTCTTCAGCATGATCTTCAACAGATCGTGCAGCGGTGCCGACTGGGTTTGCGCGATCACTGTGCCGGTAATGCCGGGACGCGTCTGGCGTTTCAAATGCCCGTCGATCTGGATGCCGGCCTGCGTCAGCTCGTCTTTCAAGATGGCGCCCGCATAGCTGGCGCCGTCCTGGATGGCGAAGGCCAGCGGCAACGGCTCGCTGCGCTGCGTCAGGCAGCCGGTCAGGGTAAAGCGGTTCAGCTCGCCCGGCACCACGTCCAGCTCGCAGTACTGCGCGTCTGCCGAGCCGCGCGCCAGGGTGCGCACCTGGCTAAACATATTAACCGGATAATAGGAGGCGACGCGGATAAACGCCATGTCGCCCGGATTCGGCGCGCTGTACAGCGAGACCGAGAAACAGTTGCGATCGACGATGGCGGCGGCCGGCGGCGCGCTGAAGCACTGCGTCAGATCGTTCCACGGCCAACCGGGCGCTTTGTCATGGCTGGCGAAGACAGAGGTATCGACCAGCACGTCGCCGCTGATTTGGCGCACGCCTTGCTTTTTCAGGACGGCCACCATATTGCGCAGGCTCTGGCGTTTGAAGGTCGGATCGCCGCTGAAGCGAGCGATCAGGTTGCCGCGCAGCACGCCGTCGCGGATATCGCCCTGGCTCTCCAGCGTGGTAGTGAAACGGTAATCGGGCCCGAGTTGCAGCAATGCCGCCAGCGCCGTCAGCACTTTTTGGGTACTGGCCGGCAGCGCCATTTGCTGAGAGTGGTAATCGATCGTCGGCGAGCTGGCGCCGATCTTCTGAACGACCAGGGCAAGGTTGGCCCCATCAGGCAGATATTGTGTGTACTCTTCAACCGGGGCCGCATTCGCATTCAGAACAAATGCGCAAGCCAATGCACTGACAATTCGTGAAAAACGCATAATCTCGGGATAACAGCTGGATAACGTGCCGTCATACTACGGTGCAATCAGGGAAAAAGTAAACGATGACCCTCAAGGAACTCTAGGCTAAAATGCGTATCAAAATGCAAAACCGATCTTGGCTTGGGCTCCGTTCCGAGTCAGGTTTCTTTTGTTTGTCGCCTGGAGGCGGGGGGCGGTATGCCAACCGTGTTTTCATACGAATACGTCAGGATGACGGTTATTTGAACAGGAAAGATTTAGAGGTATTTATACGATGAACCAAATTCCGATGACCTTGTTTGGCGCTGAAAAACTGCGCGAAGAGCTCGAATATCTGAAAAGCGTGCGCCGCCCGAAAATCATTGCGGATATCGCTGAAGCGCGTGAACACGGCGACTTGAAAGAAAATGCCGAGTACCATGCCGCCCGCGAACAGCAGGGTTTCTGTGAAGGCCGCATTCAGGAAATCGAAGCCAAGCTGTCCAATGCTCAGGTGATCGACATCACCAAGATGCCGAACACCGGTCGGGTGATCTTCGGCGCCACCGTATCGGTGATGAATCTGGACAGCGAAGAAGAAGTGACTTACCGCATCGTTGGCGACGATGAGGCCGATTTCAAGAAAAATCTGATTTCGGTAAACTCGCCGATGGCGCGCGGCCTGATCGGCAAAGAGCAAGACGATGTGGTGGTGATCAAAACCCCAGGCGGCGACGTGGAATACGAGATCCTGAAGGTCGAGTATCTCTGATCGGGACCGTTGGTCATTAATGCGCCAACGTTTTGTAAAGATAGGAAAAAGGCCGCAAGCGGCCTTTTATCTTGGTCAGGCGCATGGCACCTTTTCGTTAACCTGATGGTTATTAACGCGGTAGACTGATCTTGCGCTCTTTCGACGGGCGGTAAAGAATAAGCGTACTGCCGATAACTTGCACATTGCAGGCGCCCGTTTCACGCACGATAGCGTCGGCGATCAGGGTCTTGGTTTCGCGATCTTCAGCGGCGATTTTTACCTTGATCAGCTCATGATGCTCCAGAGCCTGTTCAATTTCAGCCAGCACCCCTTCGGTAAGACCGTTATTGCCCAGCATCACCACCGGTTTTAACGGATGCGCCAGGCCTTTCAGGTGCTGTTTTTGTTTATTATTCAGATTCATTGTCTTTTTTTGCTTAAGTTGGGATTGAAAACGGTACATTCTACCGCCATCTCATGTATATCACCAAATCGGTCTTCACCGGTGTGAGTCTACGTGAGCAGCGACCCTGACATAAGACTCTTTTTATGATAGTTGGAAAACGAGATGGCTAATAAAAAGCGTTCGGCTAGCTCCAGTCGCTGGTTACAAGAACACTTTAGCGATAAATATGTACAGCAGGCGCAGAAAAAGGGACTGCGTTCCCGTGCCTGGTTTAAACTTGATGAAATACAGCAGAGCGACAAACTGTTCAAACCGGGCATGACCGTGGTTGATCTGGGCGCCGCACCGGGCGGCTGGTCGCAGTATGTGGTCACCCAAATCGGCGGTACCGGGCGCATCATCGCCTGTGATATTTTGCCAATGGATCCTATCGTTGGCGTCGATTTCCTTCAGGGCGATTTTCGTGATGAACTGGTGCTGAAGGCACTGTTGGAACGAGTAGGCGAGAGTAAGGTTCAGGTGGTCATGTCCGATATGGCCCCGAATATGAGTGGCACCCCGGCGGTCGATATTCCAAGGTCGATGTATCTGGTGGAGTTGGCGCTGGATATGTGTCGTGATGTCCTCGCACCAGGCGGAAGTTTCCTGGTGAAGGTGTTCCAGGGAGATGGCTTTGACGAGTACCTACGGGAAATTCGCTCCCTGTTTACGAAGGTTAAGATTCGTAAGCCAGACGCTTCCCGCGCCCGTTCGCGCGAAGTGTACATTGTAGCGACAGGGCGCAAACTGTAGTACCCTAACGCTGTTTGTTAACACAGTTGTAAGATGAGGTTAATCCCTTGAGTGACATGGCGAAAAACCTAATTCTCTGGTTAGTCATCGCGGTAGTGTTGATGTCTGTATTCCAGAGCTTTGGGCCCAGCGAGTCGAATGGCCGTAGGGTGGATTACTCTACCTTCATGTCCGAACTGACCCAGGACCAGGTTCGCGAAGCGCGAATCAACGGACGTGAAATTAACGTTACCAAGAAAGACAGTAACAAATACACGACCTACATCCCTGTCAACGATCCTAAGTTGCTGGATACGTTGTTAACGAAGAATGTGAAAGTTGTCGGCGAGCCGCCTGAAGAGCCGAGCCTGCTGGCTTCTATCTTTATCTCTTGGTTCCCGATGCTGTTGCTGATCGGGGTCTGGATCTTCTTTATGCGGCAAATGCAGGGCGGCGGCGGCAAGGGCGCGATGTCCTTCGGCAAGAGCAAGGCCCGCATGCTGACGGAAGACCAGATCAAGACCACTTTCGCCGATGTCGCCGGGTGTGACGAAGCGAAAGAAGAGGTGAGCGAACTGGTGGAATACCTGCGCGAACCGAGCCGTTTCCAGAAGCTGGGCGGCAAGATCCCGAAAGGCGTGCTGATGGTTGGCCCGCCGGGGACCGGTAAAACGCTGTTGGCGAAAGCGATCGCCGGCGAAGCGAAGGTACCGTTCTTCACCATTTCCGGTTCCGACTTCGTCGAAATGTTCGTCGGCGTGGGTGCATCCCGCGTGCGCGACATGTTCGAACAAGCGAAGAAAGCCGCGCCGTGCATCATCTTCATCGATGAAATCGACGCCGTCGGTCGCCAGCGTGGCGCAGGCCTGGGTGGCGGTCACGATGAGCGTGAGCAGACCCTGAACCAGATGCTGGTTGAGATGGACGGTTTCGAAGGCAACGAGGGCATCATCGTCATCGCGGCGACCAACCGTCCGGACGTGCTTGACCCCGCGCTGCTGCGCCCGGGCCGTTTCGACCGTCAGGTCGTGGTCGGGCTGCCGGACGTGCGTGGCCGTGAGCAGATCCTGAAGGTGCACATGCGCCGCGTGCCGTTGGCGGCCGACATCGACGCCTCCGTCATTGCGCGCGGCACGCCGGGCTTCTCCGGTGCCGACCTGGCCAACCTGGTCAACGAAGCGGCGCTGTTCGCCGCCCGCGGCAACAAGCGCGTGGTGTCGATGGTGGAGTTCGAGAAAGCCAAAGACAAGATCATGATGGGTGCGGAACGCCGCTCCATGGTGATGACTGAAGCGCAGAAAGAGTCGACCGCGTATCACGAAGCGGGCCACGCCATCATTGGTCGCCTGGTTCCTGAACACGATCCGGTGCACAAGGTCACCATCATTCCTCGTGGTCGGGCGCTCGGCGTGACCTTCTTCCTGCCGGAAGGGGATGCGATCAGCGCCAGCCGTCAGAAGCTGGAGAGCCAAATCTCCACCCTGTATGGCGGTCGTCTGGCGGAAGAGATCATCTACGGGCCGGAAAAAGTCTCTACCGGTGCGTCGAACGATATCAAAGTGGCGACCTCCATCGCCCGCAACATGGTGACCCAATGGGGCTTCTCCGAGAAGCTGGGGCCGCTGCTGTATGCGGAAGAAGAGGGCGAAGTGTTCCTGGGCCGTTCCGTGGCCAAGGCGAAGCACATGTCGGATGAAACCGCGCGTATCATCGACCAGGAAGTGAAGTCGCTGATCGAACGCAACTACACGCGTGCTCGCTCGCTGCTGATGGAAAACATGGACATCCTGCACTCGATGAAGGATGCGTTGATGAAGTATGAAACCATCGATGCGCCGCAGATCGACGATCTGATGAACCGCAAAGACGTGCGTCCGCCGGCGGGCTGGGACGATGCGAACAAAGGCAACAGCTCCGACAACGGCGGCACGCCAAAAGCCCCGACGCCGGTAGATGAGCCGCGCACCCCAACGCCGGGCAACACCATGTCCGAACAGCTCGACAAGTAACAGCGGCTGTGTAATAACATCAAACCCCGGCATGCCGGGGTTTTTTTTGCCCGGCGGGCAGTGAACCAGGCAACAGTAAGGTGGACCAACCATGCAGTTAACCGTGCGCGACATGACGCTCAATCTCTCCCATCCTCAGGTGATGGGCATCCTCAACGTGACGCCGGATTCGTTTTCCGACGGCGGCCGCCACAACACCCTGAACCAGGCGCTGGTGCATGCGCACGCGCTGATTTCGGCCGGCGCCACGATGATTGATATCGGCGGCGAATCGACAAGACCGGGGGCGGCGGAAGTGAGCGAAGAGGAGGAGCTTGAGCGGGTCGTGCCGGTGGTGGAAGCGCTGGCGCAGCGTTTTGAAGTCTTTATCTCGGTCGATACCTCGAAAGCGGGTGTGATCCGCGAATCGGCGCACGCCGGCGCACATTTGATCAACGACATCCGTTCGCTGCAGGAGCCGGGCGCCCTGGCGGCGGCGGCGGAAAGCGGTTTGCCGGTCTGCCTGATGCACATGCAGGGGCAGCCGCGCACCATGCAGCAGGCGCCCCACTACGACGATCTGATCGCCGACGTTCAGACGTTTTTCGAGCACCATATCCGGCGCTGTAACGAGGCGGGGATAACAAATCAGAAATTGCTGCTCGACCCAGGCTTCGGTTTCGGTAAAAATTTGGCGCACAACTATCAGCTTCTGGCCCGGTTGTCGGAATTTCATCGTTTCGGTTTGCCGCTGTTGGTCGGCATGTCGCGCAAATCGATGATTGGACAACTGCTGAACGTGCCGCCGGATCAACGGGTTATCGGCAGCGTGGCCTGCGCGGTGATCGCGGCGATGCAGGGGGCGCAGATTGTCAGAGTGCATGACGTTAAAGAAACCGTCGAGGCGATGCGTGTCGTCGAGGCAACACTTTCAGCTAAAGGACAGTAGAGACATGAGCGAGCGCAAATATTTTGGCACCGACGGCATCCGTGGCAAGGTCGGGGACAGCCCCATCACGCCTGACTTCGTGCTGAAGCTGGGCTGGGCGGCCGGTAAAGTGCTGGCGCGTCACGGTTCCCGCAAGATCATCATCGGTAAGGATACGCGCATCTCCGGATATATGCTGGAGTCCGCTCTGGAAGCCGGCCTGGCGGCCGCCGGATTGTCCGCCTCCTTCACCGGGCCGATGCCCACGCCGGCGGTGGCCTACCTGACGCGCACCTTCCGCGCGGAAGCGGGCATTGTCATCTCCGCTTCGCACAACCCGTTCTATGACAACGGCATCAAGTTCTTCTCGATCGACGGTGCCAAATTGCCGGACAACGTCGAAGAGGCGATCGAAGCCGAGATGGAAAAACCGCTGACCTGCGTGGAGTCCGCCGAGCTGGGTAAAGCCAGCCGTATCATCGACGCCGCCGGCCGCTATATCGAATTCTGCAAAGGCACTTTCCCGAGCGAGCTGAGCCTGAAGGGGCTGAAAATCGTGGTTGACTGCGCCAACGGCGCGACTTACCACATCGCGCCGAGCGTGCTGCGCGAGCTGGGCGCCACGGTGATCGCCATCGGCGTTGAGCCGGACGGGATGAACATCAACGAAAAATGCGGCGCTACCGATGTGCGTCAGTTGCAGGAGCGCGTACTGAAGGAAAAAGCGCACGTCGGCCTGGCGTTCGACGGCGACGGCGACCGCGTGATGATGGTGGATCACCTGGGCAACAAGGTGGACGGCGACCAGATCCTGTACATCATCGCCCGTGAAGGCCTGCGTCAGGGCCAGCTGCGCGGCGGCGCGGTCGGCACCCTGATGAGCAATATGGGGTTGGAGCTGGCGCTGAAACAGCTGGGCATTCCGTTCGCTCGCGCCAAAGTGGGCGACCGCTACGTGCTGGAGAAGCTGCAGGAGTTGGGCTGGCGCATCGGCGCGGAAAACTCCGGCCATGTGATCCTGCTGGACAAAACCACCACCGGCGACGGCATCGTGGCCGGGCTGCAGGTGCTGACCGCCATGGTGCGCAATCACATGAGCCTGCATGACCTGTGCAGCGGCATGAAGCTGCTGCCGCAGATCCTGGTCAACGTGCGCTTCGCCGGCGAGCACAACCCGCTGGAGTCCGACGCGGTGCGCAAAGTCACCGAGCAGGTGGAGGCCGAGCTGGCTGGCCGCGGCCGGGTGCTGCTGCGCAAATCGGGCACCGAGCCGCTGATCCGCGTGATGGTGGAAGGCGAAGACGAGCAGCAGGTGACCGCGCTGGCGCATCGCATCGCCGACGCGGTGAAATCCGCAGGTTAAAACAGACAGTTAGCCGCCGGGCTTGGCATCGCTGAGCCTGAACAGGCGATTGTTGGCGTTTTTTTCCGCAAACGCGCCGGCGGCTGCAAATTGCCCTTGCGCGGGTTGGCGGCTTTGGTTAGTATTCACACCCGCTTCAGTAGGCAGTTTATAAAAACGCCTGCTTGATGAGTGTGAAGCATTTGGCATGCGGTAAGGCCGCAAGGATACGGGTACTACTATGTACGAAGCTCTTCTGGTAATTTTCCTGCTGATCTCAATCGGGCTGGTTGCTCTGATTATGTTGCAGCAAGGTAAAGGCGCTGATATGGGAGCCTCTTTCGGAGCAGGTGCATCAGGCACATTGTTCGGTTCGAGTGGTTCCGGTAACTTTATGACCCGCATGACTGCTGTGCTGGCGACGTTGTTCTTCGTCATCAGTCTGATTCTGGGCAACCTCAGCAGCAACCAGAGTAAGAAAGGCAGCGAGTGGGAAAACCTGGGTCAGCCAGTGAAAACTGAGCAGACGACCGCGCCGGCGGCACCAGCCAAGCCGAGCAGCGATATCCCGCAGTAAGCCGCAACAAAGTTTGAAAACGGTGGTTGTGAACTCGAAAGAACAACGGCCGTTAGCAGTAAGAATCAGTACCGAGGTGGTGGAATTGGTAGACACGCTACCTTGAGGTGGTAGTGCCCTAACGGGCTTGTGGGTTCGAGTCCCATCCTCGGTACCAAATCCCAGAGATAACTTGCAATTTTGCGATTATCGGCGTAGTATTTGCCACGTTTTCGGACGCGGGGTGGAGCAGCCTGGTAGCTCGTCGGGCTCATAACCCGAAGGTCGTCGGTTCAAATCCGGCCCCCGCAACCACTTTCCTTTAAGTGTTTTATTTTCAAATACACTTTTCGATTGAAACCCGCTTTTCTCGATCAACATTTGAAAATGACACTTGCTCGAAAGTTGTACCGAGGCCGCCTAGCGGCAAACAGGGTCCAGTTGCATAAAGCCCCGATTTTTCGGGGTTTTTTTGTTATTTGGCAACAGAATCACTGGGCTATTTAGCCCTTTTTTTATGTCTTGGGGGTGGGCTTGTCCACATTAGAGCAAAAGTTAACAGAGATGCTTTCGGCACCGGTAGAAGCGTTGGGCTTTGAGCTTGTAGGCATCGAATTCATTCGTGCGCGCCAATCGACGCTCCGCATCTATATTGATAGTGATAACGGCATCAATGTTGATGATTGCGCTGATGTCAGCCACCAGGTCAGCGCTGTATTGGACGTCGAAGATCCAATCACGGTCGCTTACAACTTGGAAGTCTCCTCTCCTGGCCTTGATCGCCCGATGTTCACCGCAGAACACTATACGCGTTACCTCGGTGAAGAAGTCAGCCTGGTTCTGCGCATGGCGGTACAGAACCGTCGCAAGTGGCAGGGTATTATCAAGTCTGTCGAAGGCGAGATGATCACGGTTACTGTGGAAGGGAAAGATGAAGTGTTCGCGCTGAGCAACATCCAGAAAGCGAACCTGGTACCCCACTTTTAAAGTTTGGAAGAGGCAACTAGGATGAACAAAGAGATTCTGGCTGTTGTTGAAGCAGTTTCCAATGAAAAATCCCTTCCGCGCGAGAAGATTTTCGAAGCGCTGGAAACTGCATTAGCCACCGCAACCAAGAAAAAATACGAGCAGGAAATCGACGTGCGCGTCAGCATTGACCGCAGAACCGGCGATTTCGATACCTTCCGCCGTTGGGTCGCCGTAGACGAAGTGACTCAGCCGACGCGTGAAATCACGCTGGAAGCCGCTCAGTTTGAAGATCCGAGCATCGAGCTCGGCGGATACGTCGAAGATCAGATCGAATCCGTGACCTTCGACCGCATCACCACCCAAACCGCCAAGCAGGTTATCGTGCAGAAAGTGCGCGAGGCCGAGCGCGCGATGGTGGTCGACGCTTTCCGTGAACACGAAGGTGAGATCGTCACCGGCGTGGTGAAGAAAGTGAACCGTGACAGCATCGCGCTGGATCTGGGCAACAACGCCGAAGCGGTCATTGGCCGTGAAGACATGCTGCCGCGCGAAAACTTCCGTCCGGGCGACCGCATTCGCGGCGTATTGTATGCCGTACGTCCCGAAGCTCGCGGCGCGCAGCTGTTCGTCAGCCGTTCCAGCCCGGAAATGCTGAAAGAGCTGTTCCGCATCGAAGTGCCGGAAATCGGCGAAGAAGTGATCGAGATTAAAGCGGCAGCCCGCGATCCAGGCTCCCGTGCGAAAATTGCAGTGAAAACCAACGACAAGCGCATCGATCCGGTCGGCGCCTGCGTAGGTATGCGCGGTGCGCGCGTTCAGGCCGTGTCGAGCGAGCTCGGCGGCGAACGCATCGATATCATCCTGTGGGATGATAACCCAGCGCAATTCGTCATCAACGCCATGGCGCCGGCCGACGTCGCGTCGATCGTGGTAGACGAAGATAACTGCACCATGGATATCGCCGTTGAAGCCAGCAACCTGGCGCAGGCGATCGGCCGTAACGGCCAAAACGTGCGTTTGGCTTCCCAGCTGCTGAAACAACACCGCGGCGACGATCGTTGGGAACTGAACGTGATGACGGCGGACGACCTGCAGGCCAAGCACCAGGCCGAGGCTCATGCCGCTATTGATACCTTCACCAAGTATCTTGATATCGACGAAGATTTCGCCACCGTACTGGTTGAAGAAGGCTTCTCCACGCTGGAAGAGCTGGCCTACGTGCCGATCAAAGAGCTGTTGGAAATCGACGGTCTGGATGAAGATACGGTTGAAGCATTGCGCGAACGCGCCAAAGCTGCATTGACCACGCTGGCCCTGGCACAAGAAGAAAGCCTGGGCGACAACAAACCGGCCGACGATTTGCTCAACCTGCCGGGTCTTGAGCGCAGCATGGCCTTTAAACTGGCCGCGCGTGGGGTTTGTACGCTGGAAGATCTTGCCGAGCAGGGTGTTGACGATCTGGCTGATATTGAAGGGCTTAGCGATGAGCAAGCCGGCGAGCTGATCATGGCTGCACGCAATATCTGTTGGTTTGGCGACAACGCGTAATAACTGTAGCAGGAAGGAACAGCATGACGACAGATGTAACCGTAAAATCGCTGGCAGCAGAGATTCAGACTCCGGTTGATCGCCTGGTACAGCAGTTTGCTGATGCAGGGATCAACAAGTCCGAGTCGGACTCTGTTACCCAGCAAGAAAAAGAAACATTACTGGCGCACCTGAACCGTGAACACGGCAGCGCGCCGGGTAAACTCACTTTGCAGCGCAAAACGCGCAGCACCTTGAATATCCCGAGCACCGGCGGTAAAAGTAAATCGGTGCAAATTGAGGTCCGCAAGAAACGCACTTATGTAAATCGCGATACGCAGGAAGCCCAGTTGGCTGAAGCGGCAGAGCAGGCACAGCGTGAAGCGGAAGAGCAGGCACGGCGCGAAGCGGAAGAGCTCGCAAAACGCGAAGCGGAAGCGAAGCGCGCAGCCGAAGAGCAAGCCAAACGTGAGGCCGCGGAGATTGCTAAGCGTAATTCAGCGGAAAAAGAAAAAGTGACCAATCAACATACCGACGAAATGACCAAGCCAGCTCAGGCGGAAAAAGCACGCCGTGAAGCCGAAGCCGCTGAACTGAAACGTAAAGCGGAAGAGGAAGTGCGCCGCAAGGTTGAAGAGGAAGCCAAGCGCGTGGCGGAAGAAGCCCGTCGCATGGCCGAAGAGAACGGCGAGAAGTGGGCCCAGGCCGACGCGGCTAGTGCTGCGGTTGAAAGCGCCGACTATCACGTGACCACCTCTCAGCACGCCCGTGCCGCTGAAGACGAAAACGACGCCAAAGTTGAAGGCGATCGTCGCAGCCGCACCCGCGGCGGCAAAGCCACCAAGCAGAAGAAAGGCAACAAGCTGTCCGAATCCAAAGCGGATCGTGAAGAAGCGCGTGCCGTTACCCGTGGCGGCAAAGGCGGCAAACGCAAGCCTAGCGCTCTGCAGCAGGGCTTCAACAAGCCGGCGCAGGTGGTTAACCGTGACGTGGTGATCGGTGAAACCATCACCGTGGCCGAGCTGGCCAACAAGATGGCGGTCAAAGGTTCTCAGGTCATCAAAGTGATGATGAAACTGGGCGCCATGGCCACCATCAACCAGGTTATCGACCAGGAAACCGCACAGCTGGTTGCCGAAGAGATGGGCCACAAAGTTATCCTGCGTCGTGAAAACGAGCTGGAAGAAGCGCTGATGAGCGACCGTGATACGGGCGCTGCGGCCGAGCCGCGCGCGCCGGTCGTGACCATCATGGGCCACGTTGACCACGGTAAAACCTCTCTGCTGGACTACATCCGCTCCACCAAAGTGGCGGCGGGCGAAGCCGGCGGCATTACCCAGCACATCGGTGCCTACCACGTAGAAACCGAGAACGGCATGATCACCTTCCTGGACACCCCGGGCCACGCCGCGTTTACCTCGATGCGTGCTCGCGGTGCTCAGGCGACTGACATCGTGGTTCTGGTGGTGGCGGCCGACGACGGCGTGATGCCACAAACCATCGAAGCTATCCAGCACGCGAAAGCGGCGCAGGTGCCATTGGTGGTTGCGGTGAACAAAATCGACAAACCGGAAGCCGATCCGGACCGCGTTAAGCAGGAACTGTCTCAGTACGGCGTTATGCCGGAAGAGTGGGGCGGCGAAGCGCAGTTCGTTCACGTGTCCGCGAAAGCCGGTACCGGTATTGACGAGCTGCTGCAGGCCATCCTGCTGCAGGCCGAAGTTCTGGAGCTGAAAGCGGTCCGCAGCGGCATGGCGAGCGGCGTAGTGATCGAGTCCTTCCTGGATAAAGGCCGTGGCCCGGTTGCTACCGTGCTGGTTCAGGAAGGTACGCTGAACAAGGGCGACATCGTCCTGTGCGGCTTCGAATACGGCCGTGTGCGTGCGATGCGCGACGAGCTGGGTCGTGAAGTGACCTCCGCCGGTCCGTCTATCCCTGTGGAAATCCTGGGTCTGTCCAGCGTGCCTGCAGCGGGTGACGAAGCGACCGTGGTGCGTGACGAGAAGAAAGCGCGTGAAGTGGCGCTGTACCGTCAGGGCAAGTTCCGCGAAGTCAAACTGGCGCGTCAGCAGAAGTCCAAGCTGGAAAACATGTTCGCCAACATGACCGACGGCGAAGTGTCCGAGCTGAACATCGTGCTGAAATCCGACGTACAGGGTTCTTGCGAAGCGATCAGCGATTCGCTGCTGAAACTCTCCACCGACGAAGTGAAGGTGAAGATTGTCGGCTCCGGCGTAGGTGGGATCACCGAAACCGACGCGACGCTGGCTGCGGCTTCCAACGCCATCATCCTGGGCTTCAACGTGCGTGCCGACGCTTCTGCGCGCCGCGTAATCGAAGCGGAAAGCCTGGATCTGCGTTACTACTCCGTGATCTATAACCTGATCGACGAAGTGAAGCAGGCGATGAGCGGTATGCTGGCGCCGGAATACAAGCAGCAGATCATCGGCCTGGCCGAAGTGCGCGACGTGTTCAAATCGCCTAAGTTCGGCGCTATCGCCGGCTGTATGGTTACCGAAGGGACCATCAAGCGTCACAACCCAATCCGCGTACTGCGCGACAACGTGGTTATCTATGAAGGCGAGCTGGAATCCCTGCGCCGCTTCAAAGATGACGTTAACGAAGTCCGTAACGGCATGGAATGTGGTATCGGCGTTAAGAACTATAACGACGTGCGCGTCGGCGACATGATCGAAGTGTTCGAAATCATTGAGATCCAACGCACCATCGCTTAACGATTGCACATCTGCTTATATCTGTTTACGGGGGGCCTTTGTGCCCCCCGATTTGTCTGGAGAATCCAAAATGGCAAAAGAATTCAGCCGCGGTCAACGCGTGGCGCAAGAGATGCAGAAAGAGATTGCGATCATTCTGCAGCGTGAAGTGAAAGATCCGCGCGTCGGCATGGCGACCGTTTCCGGCGTGGAAGTGTCCCGCGACCTGGCGTATGCCAAGGTTTACGTCACCTTCCTGAACGTGCTGACCGAGAACCACGATCCGGATCTGGTCACCAACGGCATCAAAGCGTTGCAGGACGCTTCCGGCTATATCCGCACCCTGCTGGGCAAAGCGATGCGCCTGCGCGTGGTGCCGGAGCTGACCTTCGCTTACGACAACTCCCTGGTGGAAGGCATGCGCATGTCCAACCTGGTGACCAACGTGGTGAAGAACGACGCAGAGCGCCGTTCCGCCTCAGGCGATGACAAGGAGGATTAATGAGTCGCCCTCGTCGCCGCGGCCGTGACATCCACGGCGTTCTGTTGCTGGACAAGCCGCAGGGATTGTCGTCCAACGATGCGCTGCAAAAAGTAAAACGTCTGTACAACGCCAACCGAGCGGGCCATACCGGCGCGCTCGATCCGTTGGCGACCGGCATGCTGCCTATCTGCCTGGGCGAAGCGACCAAGTTTTCGCAATACCTGCTCGATTCCGACAAGCGCTATCGGGTGATCGCCAAGCTGGGGCAGCGTACCGATACCTCCGACGCCGACGGGCAGATCGTGCAGGAACGCCCGGTGAACTTCACCCAGGCGCAGCTCGACGCGGCGCTGGACACCTTCCGCGGCGACATCCAGCAGGTGCCGTCGATGTATTCGGCGTTGAAATACCAGGGCAAGAAACTCTACGAGTATGCGCGCCAGGGCATCGAAGTGCCGCGCGAAGCGCGCAGCATTACGGTGTACGAGCTGCAGTTTATCCGCTGGGAAGGGGATGAACTCGAGCTGGAGATTCACTGCTCGAAAGGCACCTACATCCGCACCATCACTGACGATCTCGGCGAGCTGCTGGGTTGCGGCGCGCACGTGATCTATCTGCGCCGCCTGCAGGTGGCGACTTATCCCATCGCGCGCATGGTGACGCTGGAACAGCTGAACGCCTTGGTGGCGCAGGCGCAGGAACAAGCGATCGCGCCCGGCGAGCTGCTCGATCCGCTGCTGATGCCGATGGACAGCCCGGTTGAGAACTATCCGGAAGTGAATTTGCTGCCGGTGGTGGCGGGTTACGTCAAGCAGGGGCAACCGGTGCAAGTGGCCGGCGCGCCGGCATCCGGCCTGGTGCGCATCACCGAGGGTGAAGAGCGGAAATTCATCGGCGTTGGCGACATCGCCGAGGATGGTCGCGTGGCGCCGCGCCGCCTGGTGGTTGAGCATTTCGACTGACGGCGGGGCACTGCGTCGCCTTGCGATCGCACTGCGCTAAGAGTAGAATGGCGCAGCTTATGCATTGGGTTGCTGAATTAGAGATCGGCGCCTGTTTTTATTATCTATAATCTGGAGTATTACAATGTCTCTAAGTGTTGAAGCTAAAGCTCAAATCGTAGCTGATTTCGGTCGTGGTACTAACGACAGCGGTTCTACCGAAGTTCAGGTTGCCCTGCTGACTGCGCAGATCAACCATCTGCAAGGCCACTTCTCCGAGCACAAAAAAGATCACCACAGCCGTCGTGGTCTGCTGCGTATGGTTTCTCAGCGTCGTAAGCTGCTGGACTACCTGAAGCGTAAAGATGTAGCACGTTACACCAGCCTGATCGAGCGTCTGGGTCTGCGTCGCTAATCTAGCAAGTTTCAGTGGAAAGGGGCCTATTTTGGCCCCTTTCTTCTAGGAAGCATAAGCAAATCAGGTTAATGTATTACTGATGTTTCCAAACAGGTTCTTCCGTTACAGAGGTTCGCGCGGCTAATGAGAGGCTTTATCTCCCGCCTGAGATAAGGATTGTCATTAGTCGCGAGGATGTAGTGAGAAGGCAAATCGAGTCACAGGCGTGTCGAGTCGTCAATGCGATTGCGCGCCGTTAATCAAGGATATAATTTTGCTGACACCGATCATTCGCAAATTCCAGTATGGCCAGCATACCGTCACCATCGAAACCGGTATGATGGCGCGTCAGGCCACCGCCGCCGTTATGGTGAGCATGGATGACACCGCCGTATTCGTTACCGTCGTTGGCCAGAAAAAAGCCAAGCCGGGCCAGAGCTTCTTCCCGCTGACCGTTAACTACCAAGAGCGTACCTACGCCGCCGGCCGTATCCCGGGCAGCTTCTTCCGTCGCGAAGGCCGTCCGAGCGAAGGCGAGACCCTGACTTCCCGTCTGATCGACCGCCCGATCCGTCCACTGTTCCCGGACAGCTTCCTGAACGAAGTTCAGGTGATCGCGACCGTGGTTTCCGTTAACCCGCAGGTGAACCCGGACATCGTTGCGATGATCGGTGCCTCTGCCGCCCTGAGCCTGTCCGGTATTCCGTTCAACGGCCCAATCGGCGCAGCGCGCGTAGGTTACATCAACGATCAGTACGTACTGAACCCAACGACTGACGAACTGAAAGAAAGCCGTCTGGATCTGGTGGTTGCCGGTACCGCCGGCGCGGTGCTGATGGTGGAATCCGAAGCGGACGTGCTGAGCGAAGATCAGATGCTGGGCGCCGTGGTGTTCGGCCACGACCAGCAGCAAGTTGTTATCGAAAACATCAACGCGCTGGTTGCCGAAGCCGGCAAGCCGAAGTGGGATTGGCAGGCGCCTGCGGTCAACGAAGCGCTGCACGCGCGCGTGGCTGAACTGGCCGAAGCTCGCCTGGGCGACGCTTACCACATCACCGAAAAACAAGAGCGTTACGCTCAGGTTGACGCGATCAAAGACAGCGTGGTTGAAACCCTGCTGGCGCAGGACGAAACGCTGGACGCCGGCGAAATCCAGGACATCCTGGGCACCGTCGAGAAGAACGTGGTGCGCAGCCGCGTACTGCGTGGCGAGCCGCGTATCGACGGCCGTGAAAAAGACATGATCCGTGGCCTGGACGTGCGCACCGGCGTACTGCCGCGCACCCACGGTTCCGCGCTGTTCACCCGTGGCGAAACTCAGGCGCTGGTTACCGCGACCCTGGGCACCGCGCGCGACGCACAGAACCTGGACGAGCTGATGGGCGAGAAGACCGACAGCTTCCTGTTCCACTACAACTTCCCTCCGTACTCCGTAGGCGAAACCGGCATGGTCGGTTCTCCTAAGCGTCGTGAAATCGGTCACGGTCGCCTGGCGAAACGCGGCGTATTGGCTATGATGCCTAAACCGGAAGATTTCCCGTACACGGTTCGCGTGGTGTCTGAAATCACCGAATCCAACGGTTCTTCTTCCATGGCTTCCGTGTGCGGCGCGTCTCTGGCGCTGATGGACGCCGGCGTGCCAATCAAGGCTGCCGTTGCGGGTATCGCGATGGGCCTGGTGAAAGAAGCCGACAACTATGTGGTTCTGTCCGACATTCTGGGTGACGAAGATCACCTGGGCGACATGGACTTCAAAGTGGCCGGTAGCCGCGACGGTATCACCGCGCTGCAGATGGACATCAAAATCGAAGGCATCACCCGCGAAATCATGCAGGTGGCTCTGAACCAGGCCAAGGGCGCGCGTCTGCACATCCTGGGCGTAATGGAACAGGCTATCAGCACCCCGCGCGGCGATATCTCCGAATTCGCACCGCGTATTCATACTATCCGCATCAACCCGGATAAAATCAAAGACGTGATCGGTAAGGGCGGTTCCGTTATCCGCGCGCTGACCGAAGAGACTGGCACTACCATCGAAATTGAAGATGATGGTACAGTTAAAATCGCTGCGACCGACGGTGAGAAAGCGAAATTCGCTATCCGTCGCATCGAAGAGATCACGGCAGAGATCGAAGTGGGCCGTATCTACCAGGGTAAAGTGACCCGTATCGTTGATTTCGGCGCATTCGTCGCTATCGGCGGTGGTAAAGAAGGCCTGGTGCACATTTCTCAGATCGCCGACAAGCGCGTTGAGAAAGTGACCGACTATCTGCAGATGGGTCAGGAAGTGCCGGTTAAGGTACTGGAAGTTGACCGTCAGGGCCGCGTGCGTCTGAGCATCAAAGAAGCGATGGCGCCGGAAGCAGGTTCACCTGCGCCTGAAGCAGAATAACTGTATAGATAGTTTTACAGCTCCCCGCCACGGGGTTGGGAGCTGTTCGTATCGCGCGGGTAGGATGCCCGCGTTTTAGCAAACGGAGGACAGGACGTTCATCCAATGTTTGTCTTCGGGAGTGGGAAATGAAGCCTTTCTTGCGCTGGTGTTACGTTGCGACAGCACTCATGCTGGCAGGATGCAGCAACCATGATTGGCGTAAAGACGAAGTTTTGGCAATCCCGTTGCAGCCTACGTTGCAGCAGGAAGTGATCCTGGCGCGCATGGAACAAATTCTTGCCAGCCGGGCACTGACGGATGACGAACGCGCACAGCTTTTATATGAGCGCGGTGTGCTGTATGATAGCCTCGGGTTACGTGCATTAGCGCGCAATGATTTCTCGCAGGCGCTGGCGATACGTCCCGACATGCCGGAAGTTTTCAACTACCTGGGCATTTACTTAACGCAGGCAGGCAATTTTGATGCTGCCTATGAAGCGTTTGATTCTGTACTAGAGCTTGATCCAACTTACAATTACGCGCGTTTAAACCGGGGCATCGCACTGTACTATGGCGGCCGCTTCCCGTTGGCGCAGGATGATCTGCAGGCGTTTTATCAAGACGACCCAAACGATCCCTTCCGTTCGTTATGGCTGTATCTGGTGGAGCGAGAAATCGATCCCAAGAAGGCCGAGGTAGCGCTTCAGCAGCGCTATGACAAAGCGGACAGAGGGCAATGGGGATGGAATATTGTCGAATTCTACCTGGGCAAGATCAGCGAAAAAACGCTGATGGAACGCCTCAAGGCAGATGCAACGGATAACACTTCGCTCGCTGAGCATCTCAGTGAAACTGACTTCTATTTGGGTAAACACTACCTGAGTCTGGGGGACAAGGACACCGCTTCGGCGCTGTTCAAACTGACGGTGTCTAACAACGTTCACAACTTCGTTGAGCACCGCTATGCATTGTTGGAATTGGCGCTTTTGGGCCAAGAGCAAGACGACCTATCGGAATCGGACCAGCAATAGCTGACGAACACCTATCAGCCTGATGAACATTGGTTTTTAACCAAAGTTATCGCCTTAACGGGCGAGGGCTTTTTTGTTCGTTTTATAATCTAATTTGAGCCGGTTCACACTTTTCAATGAAAATGACTGAAAATTTTCTCGACGAGTTATGTAGACTGGCTGCCATTATTAATGAGGCACGTGTACATGACGACTGAGTTTGAAACCTCTTTTGCCGATCTGGGGCTGTCTGCTCCAATCATTTCCGCCCTGAACGATCTGGGCTATGAAAAACCATCTCCGATCCAGGCTGAGTGTATTCCTCACCTGTTGAACGGCCGCGACGTGCTGGGCATGGCACAGACCGGTAGTGGTAAAACTGCAGCGTTCTCGCTGCCGCTGCTGCACAACCTGCAGGCAGACCTGAAAGCACCTCAGATCCTGGTGCTGGCACCGACCCGCGAACTGGCGGTTCAGGTTGCTGAAGCGATGACCGATTTCTCCAAACACATGAACGGCGTCAACGTGGTAGCCCTGTACGGCGGCCAGCGTTACGACGTGCAGCTGCGCGCTCTGCGCCAGGGCCCGCAAATCGTTGTGGGTACCCCAGGCCGCCTGCTGGACCACCTGAAGCGCGGCACCCTGAACCTCTCCAACCTGAGCGGTCTGGTGCTGGATGAAGCCGACGAAATGCTGCGCATGGGCTTTATCGAAGACGTAGAAACCATCATGGCTGAGATCCCGGCTGAACATCAGACCGCGCTGTTCTCCGCTACCATGCCGGAAGCGATCCGTCGCATCACCCGCCGCTTCATGAAAGAGCCGCAGGAAGTGCGCATCCAGTCCAGCGTCACCACCCGTCCGGACATCAGCCAGAGCTACTGGTCGGTCTACGGCATGCGTAAAAACGAAGCGCTGGTGCGTTTCCTGGAAGCCGAAGACTTTGACGCGGCGATCATCTTCGTTCGTACCAAGAACGCGACCCTGGAAGTGGCCGAAGCGCTGGAGCGCAGCGGTTACAGCAGCGCCGCGCTGAACGGCGACATGAACCAGGCGCTGCGTGAGCAGACCCTGGAGCGCCTGAAAGACGGTCGTCTGGATATCCTGATCGCCACCGACGTTGCGGCCCGTGGCCTGGACGTTGAGCGCATCAGCCTGGTTGTCAACTATGACATCCCGATGGACTCCGAGTCTTACGTTCACCGTATCGGCCGTACCGGTCGTGCGGGCCGCGCCGGCCGCGCGCTGCTGTTCGTGGAAAACCGCGAACGCCGCCTGCTGCGCAACATCGAACGCACCATGAAGCTGACCATCCCGGAAGTGGAGCTGCCGAACGCAGAACTGCTGGGCGAGCGTCGTCTGGCCAAGTTCGCCGCGAAAGTTCAGCAGCAGCTGGAAAGCAGCGATCTGGATCTGTACCGCGCGCTGCTGACCAAACTGCAGCCGGAAGAAGAGCTGGATATGGAAACCCTGGCCGCAGCGCTGCTGAAAATGGCTCAGGGCGAACGTCCGCTGATCCTGCCACCGGATCCGGTCTTCAAGCCGCGTCAGCGTCGTGAGTTCAACGACCGTGACGATCGCCGCGGCGACCGTCGTGACAGCCGCGACAGCCGTGACGGCGATCGTCCGCGTCGCGAACGTCGTGACGTTGGCGAAATGCAGCTGTACCGCATCGAAGTGGGCCGTGACGATGGCGTAGAAGTCCGTCATATCGTTGGCGCTATCGCTAACGAAGGCGACATCAGCAGCCGTTACATCGGCAACATCAAGCTGTTCGCTTCCCACTCCACCATCGAGCTGCCAAAAGGCATGCCGGGCGAGATCCTGAATCACTTCACTCGCACTCGCATCCTGAACAAGCCGATGAACATGCAGCTGCTGGGCGATGCACAGCCGTTCGAACGTCGCGAGCGTCGTGACGGCGGCGAGCGTCGCGGCAACGGTCGTCCGTTCAACGGCGAACGTCGCGAAGGCGGCCCACGTCGTTCCTTCGGCGAACGTCGTGAAGGCGGTAACGGCGGTGAGCGTCGTGGCGGTAACTACAACCGTGACGGCAAGCCGGCGCCACGCCGTGATGACGGCGCACCGGCGGCACCACGTCGTCGTTTCGGCGACGCGTAATCGCCGATTCACCGTTCGCGGTGAGCGCTCTGAAAAACCAGCCTGCGGGCTGGTTTTTTTATGCCTGAAAATTGCCGTCAAACGCCCCTGAATGGCGTATCATTCATAAGGTTTTTTCTTACGGATGATATGCACGGGAGATGCCATGAGTTGGCAGCAGTTCAAATCTCAATACCTGGTGCGCTTTTGGGCGCCGCTGCCGGCGGTGATCGCCGCCGGGATCCTCTCTACCTACTACTTCGGCATGACCGGCACCTTCTGGGCGGTGACCGGCGAATTCACGCGCTGGGGTGGCCATGTGCTGCAGTGGTTCGGTCTGCACCCTGAGCAGTGGGGCTATTTCAAGGTGATCGGTTTGCAGGGCACGCCGCTGGAGCGCATCGACGGGCGCATGATCATCGGCATGTTCGCCGGCTGTATCGCCGCCGCGCTGTGGGCCAACAACATCAAGCTGCGTCAACCGCAGCATCGCATTCGCATCGTGCAGGCGCTGCTGGGCGGCATCATCGCCGGTTTCGGCGCGCGCCTGGCGATGGGTTGTAACCTGGCGGCATTCTTCACCGGCATTCCTCAGTTCTCGTTGCACGCCTGGTTTTTCGCGCTGGCGACCGCCGCCGGTTCTTACTTCGGCGCCAAATTCACGCTGCTGCCGATGTTCCGCATCCCGGTCAAATTGCAAAAGGTGAAGGCCGCCGCGCCGCTGACGCAGAAGCCTGAGCAGGCGCGCCGCCGCTTCCGGCTGGGCATGGCCGTCTTCGGCCTGGCGGTGGCCTGGTCGCTGTGGACACTGTTCGATGCGCCGAAGCTCGGCATCGCCATGCTGTTCGGCATCGGCTTTGGCTTGCTGATCGAGCGCGCGCAGATCTGCTTCACTTCGGCGTTCCGCGATCTGTGGATCACCGGCCGCACCCACATGGCGAAAGCCATCATCATCGGCATGGCGGTGAGCGCCATCGGCATCTTCAGCTATGTGCAGCTCGGCGTGGCGCCGAAGATCATGTGGGCCGGCCCGAATGCGGTGCTGGGCGGTTTGCTGTTCGGCTTCGGCATCGTGCTGGCCGGCGGCTGCGAGACCGGTTGGATGTACCGCGCCGTGGAAGGGCAGGTGCACTACTGGTGGGTGGGGCTGGGCAACATCATCGGCGCTACGCTGCTGGCCTATTACTGGGACGACCTGGCGCCGGCGCTGGCGACCGACTACGACAAGATCAACCTGCTCGATACCTTCGGCCCGATCGGCGGCCTGCTGGTGACTTACCTGCTGCTGGCGCTGGCCTTCGCCGCCATGCTGTGGTGGGAGAAACGCTTTTTCCGCGCCCGGCCTGAGGCGCAGGTGGTGAATTTGAGGAGCATGCCATGAAAGCGACAACGATAGTGCCGGACTACCGGCTGGACATGCTGGGCGAGCCTTGCCCATACCCGGCGGTGGCGACGCTGGAGGCGATGCCGCAGCTGAAACCGGGGGAGATCCTGGAGGTGATCAGCGATTGCCCGCAGTCGATCAACAACATCCCGCTCGATGCGCGCAACCACGGCTACAAGGTGCTGGATATCCAGCAGGACGGGCCGACCATTCGCTACCTGATCCAGCGTTAACGCCAAGGCGGTGGGGATCCCACCGCCTCTTCGCTTTTTAGCCCTTCACGATGTCGCCCTTCACGCCGGCGACGATCTCGAACGAACGCAGCCGCGCCTGATGATCGAAAATCTGGCCGTTGACCATGATCTCGTCGGCATCGGTTTCACGCAGCAGCGTTTGCAGCCCGTGGCGCACCGTTTTTTCATCGCCGACGATCGACATCCGCAGCGCCTGCTCGACGCCGTATTGCTCGCCGGCGGTCCACAACGCGTGAATGTTATCCACCGGCGGCGGCAGCGGGCCGGGCGAACCGCGACGCAGATTGATGAACTGCTGCTGCATCGAGCTGAACAGGAAGCGCGCATCGCGGTCGCTGTTGGCGGCGATCACGTTGACGCAGACCATGGCGTGCGGCTGCGCCAGCTGTTTGGACGGTTTGAAGTTCTCGCGGTACAGCTGCAGCGCCTGGAACAGCATATCCGGGGCGAAGTGCGAAGCGAAGGCGAACGGCAGGCCGAGCTGCGCCGCCAGCTGCGCGCTGTAGAGGCTGGAACCGAGCAGCCAGAGCGGCACATGCAGCCCCTGGCCCGGCACCGCCTGCACCGGTTGCCCAGGCTGCGCATCGCAGAAGTAGTTTTGCAGTTCCTGCACGTCGCGCGGGAAGGTATCCACGTCGCCGGACAGGTGGCGGCGCAGCGCCATCATGGTGCGCTGATCGGTGCCGGGCGCGCGGCCCAACCCCAAATCGATGCGCCCCGGGTAGAGCGACTCCAGCGTGCCGAATTGTTCGGCGATCACCAGCGGCGCATGGTTCGGCAGCATCACGCCGCCGGAGCCGAGGCGAATGCTCTGGGTGCCGGCGGCCAGATAGCCCAGCAGCACCGAGGTGGCGGCGCTGCCGATGCCGGTCATGTTGTGGTGCTCGGCCAGCCAGTAGCGCTGGTAGCCCCAGCGTTCGGCGTGCTGCGCCAAATCCAGCGAACAGTGGAAAGCGTCGCGCGCCTTGGCCCCTTGCGGGATTGGCGATAAATCCAGTACCGAAAGCGGTACGGCAGTGTGTTCAATCATGACATCGTCCATCAGAGAGTGGATCGCTTAAAGGGCGATTGCAGGAGTCTGCATACTAAAAGGCCGAAAAAAAGATGCTTTTTAGTGTTAAAAGCATAATCCAATTTATAGTTATAAAAGAGGAGATATGTGCTTGTGATATCCTCATGAGTGCAATGGTGTTTTTTGGAGCAATTTGAGACATGGAAATGATTATCCCCGCCCGCCGCTTACCGTTCCGGGAGCTGACATAATGAAAAAAAAGACGCTGTTTACCCTGTTGCTGATGTTGGCGGCGATCGCATTGGCGATCCTGTTCCGCGCGCACAATCAGGATCTGTTGCTGCAGGGTGAAGTGGATGCCCCCGAAGTGATCGTCGCATCCAAGGCGAAAGGCCGGGTCGTTGAACGCCTGATCGAACGCGGCGACGACGTGAAAAGCGGCCAGCTGATCATTCAACTCGATAGCCCCGAACTGATGGCGCAACTGCGTTCCGCACAGGCGACGCGCGACGAGGCCAAGGCGCAGCTCGAGCTGTCGCTGCACGGCACCCGTGAAGAGAGCATCCGCAACCTGCGCGCCAACCTGGCGCAGGCCGAGGCGCAGTACCGCAATGCGCAAAACGACTACAACCGGAACCTGAGCGTGGCCGGCAAGGGTTATATCTCGAAGTCCGAGCTGGACGCTTCGCGCCGGTCGCGCGACACCGCCTTCCAACAGGTGCAGGCCGCCAAGGCCAATCTGGATGAAGGCATCAACGGCGACCGCGTCGAGCAGCGGCA
Organism: Serratia sp. SCBI; assembly: GCF_000747565.1. NCBI lineage: Bacteria > Pseudomonadati > Pseudomonadota > Gammaproteobacteria > Enterobacterales > Yersiniaceae > Serratia > Serratia sp. SCBI. The sequence goes on from NZ_CP003424.1 coordinate 470,598, forward strand.
GCAATATGCGGCGGCGCTGCGGGCGGCGGAAGAGAACCTGCTGCAGATCCAGGCGCAGAGCGACGATCTGCAGGTGAAAGCGCCGGTAGACGGCGAAGTGGGGCCTATCCCGGCCGAAGTGGGCGAATTGCTGAACGCCGGCAGCCCGCTGGTGACGTTGATCCGGGTGCCGGACGCCTACTTCGTGTTTAACCTGCGTGAAGACATCCTGGCCCACGTGCGCAAAGGCGACAAGGTCAAGCTGCGGGTGCCGGCGCTGAAGGACAAAATGATCGACACCGAGGTGCGCTACATCGCGCCGCTGGGGGATTACGCCACCAAACGCGCCACCCGCGCCACCGGCGACTTCGACCTGAAAACCTTCGAAGTGCGCCTGTATCCGTCACAGCCGGTGGACGGCCTGCGTCCGGGGATGAGCACCTTATGGCAATGGAAAGAGTAAGGGCCGGCTGGCGCTGCTTCAGTCACGCGTTCGACAAAGAGTGTCGCGTCGCCTTTCGCAGCCCGGTGGTGCACTGGCTGAGCTGGATCTTTCCGCTGATCCTGTTTGCGCTGATCAGCAGCAACTTCTCCGAAGGCACGCTGCTCGATCTGCCGGTCTCGGTGGTGGACAGCGATCACAGCCCGCTGTCCAAATCGCTGACGCGGCGGCTGGACGCCGGTTCGCATGCCCACGTCGAGGCTTACGGCGGCGGGTTGCCGGAGTCGCTGAGCCGCCTGCGCAGCGCGCAGGATTACGCGTTGCTGTATATCCCGCCGGATCTTGAGGCCAACGCGCTGTCGGGCAAACAGCCGAGCGTGGTGATGTACTACAATGCGTTGTTCTACGGCGCCGGGCTGTACTCCACCCAGGACTTTGGCGGCCTGATGAACGAAATCAACGCCAGCACCCGCAGCATCATCGCCACCGAGATGGGCAAGACGCTGCCGCCGTTGGCGGACGTGACGCTCTCCTACGGCAGCCTGTTCAACGCCAGCGGCAGCTATATCTATTACCAGCAGTTCGCCGCCACGATCCATCTGCTGCAGCTGTTCGCGGTGACCTGCATGATCTACGTGCTGGCGCGCAGCAAGTCGCTGCTGCAGGCCAAGCCGTTCAGCCTGGCGCTACTCGGCAAGCTGGCGCCGTACACGCTGTGTTTCACCACCCTGCTGATGGTCGAGATCGCGGCGCTGGTGGGCATCTTTGACGCCCGCGTCAGCGGCAATCCTCTGTTTATGCTGATGATCGGCCTGTTCTACGTGATGGCGGCGCAGAGCATCGGCCTGCTGCTGTACACCTTTACCGGCAGTACCATCACCGCGTACAGCCTGATCGGTATTTTGGTCAGTATCGCGATGACCTTCTCCGGCATGGCGGTGCCTGAGCTGTCGATGCCGCTGCCGGCGCGCATCATTTCCAACATCGAACCGCTGACCCACGCGCTGTACGCGATGTTTGACGTGTTCCTGCGGCAGGTGCACGCCAGCGCCATCTTCAGCGTGTGCGCGCTGCTGGCGGTCTATCCGCTGGTGGCCGCGCTACTGGTGCGCAATCGCCTGCCGGCGCGGCTGGCAAAAGAGGGGGACGCCGGATGAAGCTCTATTGGCAAACCTTCGTTAAGGTGCTGCTCGGCATGCTGGAGCGGCCGGTGTGGCTGATGCTGATCCTGTCGCTGTGCATCATGAGCCTGGTGTACGCCAACCGCACGGTCTGGGATCTGCCGGTGGGGGTGGTCGATCAGGATCACAGCACCGCCAGCCGGCAGCTGATCCGCCAGCTGGACGCCACCTCCAAGATAGCGATTGAAACCTACGACAGCCTGGAACAGGCGCAGCGCGATCTCAGCTGGCGCAAGCTGTTTGCGGTGATCATCATGCCGGTGGATCTGGAGAAGAAGATCCTCAGCGGGCAGAACATCGTGGTGCCGGTCTACGGCGACGCCACCAACCGCCTGGCCAACGGCCAGATCCAACAAGACGTGGTGGCGGCCTATCAGCAGCTGCTGACGGAGTACAACAACGGGCTGCTGCTGCGCAGCGGCTTCAGCGAACGGCAGGCGCAGATACTGCTGACGCCGATACTGGGACAAACGCTGGACGTGTTCAACCCCGGCATCAGCTTTGCGGCGATCATCTTCCCCGGTCTGTTGGTGATGCTGTTGCAGCACTCGTTGCTGATCGCCTGTATCCGCGTCAATATCGCCATGAAGAGCATGCCCGGTGGCAAAGCGCCGCTGGCGGCGCACCTCGGCGGGCTGACGGCGCTTCTGCCGATCTGGCTGTTCCTGTCGATCGTGCTGTTCGTGCTGTGGCCGTGGGTATTGGGCTATAGGCAGACGGCGAACATCGCCGAACTGCTGCTGCTGACCTTCCCGTTCCTGCTGGCGGTATTGGGGCTGGGCAAGCTGGTGACCGAGTGCCTGCGCAGCGTCGAGATGATCTACCTGACGCTGGCGTTCATCACTACGCCGGTCTTCTACCTGTCCGGCACCATCTGGCCGCTGCAGTCGATGCCGGCCTGGGTGCGCGCCATCTCGTACAGCATTCCCTCCACCTGGGGCACCAAGGCGATCGCCGGCGTCAACCAGATGGGGCTGTCGTTGAATGAAGTATGGGGCGACGTGGTGATGATGCTGATACTCGGCGTGGTCTACACCCTGCTGGGCTTCGGCGTGGCCTTCTTGCGCAACAGCGTGGCGCTGCGCGGGATGTTCAGGAAGCGGCGGGCGTAAGGGGGAGGCATTGATGCCTTTCCCGGTGACGTTAAAAGATAATTAATCCAATGGGGTATTGCGTTATCCCCGCGGCCGGCGGGGATAACGCAAAGCGACCACAACCCGGCAATCGGGTTTCGGCCGCGCATAAGCTTTACTCGCTAGCGGCACGCAGCAACCCCTTCTTGAAATTCGGTCTGGCCCGCCGACAATCACGCACACCTTCAATCACGCCTGTTTGTGTTGCAGTGTTATGTTCTCTTTTTGATAAGGCTATTCCTAATTCTTTCAAATTTATCATCCCTAAAAAATAACCATTCGACTATTTAGCCAAAAGTGATATTTGCCGGGATAGAACATTGCTTATCCAATTTTAATTGTTATATTTCTATTTCGCCTAAAATGATTAAGTTTTCTTAATTGTTTATGTGTGTGATGAACTCCTCGGGATTTACGATCTTAGCGTGCGGAAATCATTAATTGTAGGATAATTAAATGGATTGCTCGCTCATAGTCATGAGATTGGTCTGTAAACGGGATGTTTCAGATAGGTGCCGTTATGTAACAAATATGAAGGAGCATGATGTATGACGGGTAAATTAAGCGTTCAAACGGTTCTGTTTGAATATCATGGACAAAAATATAAGGTCTTCCTGGCATGCGATAAACGGCATGTTGGGTGCAACGAATTAAATCCGTTGTATTTTTTAGATGCCAACAGACACTTTGAGACCCTAATTAAGGCGGGTTATCACGGTGATGATGTATCCCCTGTGCTTTATATTGGGATCGGTTATCAGGAGGGGGTCGATATTAAGGCGGCTCGCACATTTGACTATACGGTGAGCGATGGCAGCGAGCGCTTTAAAGACGGGGGCGTAGCGGAGCAATTTTATCGATTTATTCAGGATGTCGTCAAACCATGGGTCGAATGTCGTTTTAAGGTCAATAAGCAAATGCAAACGCTGGCGGGGCATTCGTTTGGCGGGCATTTCACCTTATACGTGGCGTTTCATCATCAAACGGCTTTTCAGCGCTATGTTGCCGCCAGTCCCGCGCTCTGGTGGGCGAATGGCGCAGTGCTGCCCGAAGGCGATGTTAAGCTTGCCGCAAGCATTGATTGGTTATCGCTGCTCTTAGGCAGCCGCGAGGAGCGGGCGGAGCCGGACAGTACCGATCTTGAGAAAGAGATCTTCCAGCGCATAGGGGATAACCCAAGGTTGAAGGTCAGGAATCTGGCGTCGCAGTTAGTGAAAGACGGCGAGCGCTGCAGCTTCGAGTTTCTTCCCGGGCGCAAACATCCGGCGGTGGCAAAAGATTATGCACGCATAGCGAATTTCGTTGCGAGCCAAAAACCACTGCCAACAGGGCTGTGACAGGAGAGGTTAAATGGATTTTAAAGTGACGAGAGGGTTGCTGCTTTTGGCTGGATTATTTTTCTCTATCACGGCGGTGGCAAAGCCTGTTCAAACCGACGAGACCGCCTCATTGATTAACCAGCGATTGTCTTACATGAAAGACGTTGCCGGGTATAAGGCAAACAACCATCTGGCCATTGAGGATTTGCCTCAGGAGGCCAACGTATTGGCCAACTCAGTCCGCGAGGCGGAAGCATTGGGATTGGATGGCAAGTCGGTGGCTCCTTTTATACAGGCGCAAATGGATGCGGCCAAAGCGATTCAGTATCGCTACCGGGCAGACTGGCTGTCGGCGCCGGAAAACGGCTGGCAGCCTGAATCGCTGGACAGTGTGAGAGCGAAAATCAGCCGGCTGAATACCCAGATTTTGACCAGCGTCAGCAATAAATTGAAGAAAGGCGAGCGCTTTAATGACAGGTTTGTTTTTATGAAATCCCTGGAACAAACCCACCTGAAAGTTGGCGATAAAGAACGCCTGTGGCAGTCATTAAAGCGAATTGCGTTGAAAGGGTAATCGCCTGCCGTTGTTCTGGCTGAATGCGCCCGATGTGTGGTTTCGGGCGCATTCTCCTCGCGGGCGGCCAGCTGAATAATGGCGTTGAAAGGCCTCTCTGGCGAGGGAAAGCCCGGCGCCGGCCTCCATCACTCCACCAACGCCAACCCGGCCACGCGGCGCCAGTAGCCGTTGCAGTCGGCGTGGTCGGTCAAGGCCAGCGGCTGCTCGCCGCGCTCGTTGGCGCGGAAGGCATCGATCTGCGCCAGCGTCTTGGCGCCCTGCGGCGACAGCCGCACGATGTCCACCAGCTCCTGCATGTTCGGCAGCTCGTTACCGAGGTTATAGCAGTAACCGCTCATCGTCTGGATGCCGTTGAGTACGAACACCTGTTGTTGTTCCTGCGAACGCATCATGCGGCCCTGCGGATACTTGATGCAGCAGGTTTCGCACTCGTCCTTGCCGCGGTTCTCCGAGCGGGCGGTGAAGCAGCGCGCGGAATAGGCCAGCGGCAGATGGCCGTAGCTCAGCACCTCCACCTCGAAGTCGTGGCGGAAGCCCAGCTCGTCGCACTGCGTCAGCAGATTGGCCAGCCAGTCGCGCGACAGCTCGACCGGCATGCACCAGCGGATCATGCCCTGACGGCGCAGCAGGCGCAGGGTATAGGCGTTGTAACAGTTCAGCGCATGGCCGGCGACGAACGGCAAGCCGCGCTCCGCCGCCATGTTCACCGCGCCCAGATCGTTAGCTTCAAACAGGAACTCGCCGTTTTCCACATAGCGTTTCAGCTCATTCAGTTCGGACGGCGCCTGCAGCAGCGCCAGCGTGGAGATCACCACCTGTTTACCGCTGCGGGCGATTTCGCGCGCCAGCGCCAGCCAGTCGCCGACCTTCATCTCGCGGCGCTTGGCGCAGACGCTCTCGCCGAGATAAATGATGTCGGCGCTGCTGTCCGCCGCCAGTTGATAGAACGTTGCGATGTCGTTTTTCGGCCAGTAGTAGAGTACCGGCCCGAGTGCGTATTTCATGTTTCCTCCGGCTACTGCCATTTGCGGTGATAGGCGCCCAGCGTGGTTTGGGTGCCTTCGGACATCGCGCCCAGCGTCTCCATCCAGGCGGCGTCGGCGCGGTAGGCGGCCGGATCGGCCTGGCAACGGTCGATCGCCTGGCGCCAGACGCGCGCCACCTGGCTGACGTAAGCCGGGCTGCGCTGGCGGCCTTCGATCTTCACCGAAGCGATGTTGGCGGCCAGCAGCTCCGGCAGCAGCTCCAGGGTATTGAGGCTGGTGGGCTCTTCCAGCGCGTGGTAGCGCACGTCGTCCACCAGATAGCGGCCCTTGCACAGCGTCGGGTAACCGGCGTTTTCGTGGTCCTGATAGCGGTCGATCAGCACGTCGTTCAGGCGCGACTCCATGCCCTGTGCGGTTTGCTGCCAGCGCACGAATCGCGCCGGCGAACAGGCGCCGACGGTGTTCGGCGACTCGCCGGTCAGGTAGGAGGAGAGGTAGCAGCGCCCCTCGGCCATGATGCATAGGCTGCCGAAAGCGAACACTTCCAGCGGCACCGGGCTGGTACGCGCCAGCTGTTTCACCTGGTGCATCGACAGCACCCGCGGCAGCACCACCCGGCCGACCTCGAAGTTGCGTTGGTAGAAACGGATCGCCTCCTCATTGGTGGCGGAAGCCTGCACCGAAACGTGGCGCTCCAGCTGCGGGTAGCGCTGGGCGGCGTATTCCAGCATCGCCAGATCCGCCAGAATCAACGCGTCGGCGCCCAGTTGGGCGGCCATATCCACCGCACGCTGCCAGCGGGCGTAGCCGTCGGGATGGGCGAAGGTGTTGATGGCGATATGCAGTTTGCGGCCGTGGCGATGCACGTAATCGACCGCTTCCTGCAGCTTTTTCTCGGTGAAGTTGAGGCCGGCGAAGTGGCGCGCGTTGGTATCGTCTTTCAGCCCGATGTAAACGGCATCGGCGCCGTTATCCACCGCGGCCTTCAGGGCCGGCAGGTTGCCGGCGGGACAAAGCAGCTCCATAGATTTATCCTGGCTTAGCCGTACGCCCGGCCGGGCGCACGCTGTCTTTAAAGGTTGCCGACGACGGTGTTCCGCCGGCAAACACGAATCGGGGAGGCCATTTTAGGCAAAGGGGCGCGCACGGGTTTTGATTTGAGGCAGCTTATGGCGTATTGATAAACATGGCGGTGAAATGCACTATTTGTTGATATAGACCGCTGAAGCCGCGCGTCAGTGTGGCAAAATAGCGGTAGTCCGTATTGAAAGGAGTGGATGACCGTGTTGGAACAACTACGAGCACGTCTTGTGCGCCAGGGGCCGTCGCTGCTGCGCATCCCGCTGAAATTCACGCCGTTCGCTCTGCAGCGCCAACTGCTGCAACAGGTGCTGAGCTGGCAGTTCCGCCAGGCGTTGGCGGATGGCGATCTGGAATTTCTCGAATCGCGCTGGTTAAAGATCGAAGTTCGCGATCTGGCGCTACAATGGTTTATGACGGTAGAAAACGACAAACTGGTGGTCAGCCAGCACGCCGAAGCGGACGTCAGCTTCAGCGGCGACGCCAACGATCTGATCCTGATCGCGGCGCGTAAGCAAGATCCGGATACGCTGTTCTTTCAGCGTCGGCTGCAGATTGAAGGGGATACCGAATTGGGCCTGTATGTGAAAAATTTGATGGACGCCATTGAGCTGGAAAGCATGCCTGCGCCGCTGCGTATGGGGCTGTTGCAGTTGGCTGATTTTGTCGAAGCAGGGCTGCAGGAGGGCACGGCGTCGGCTTCCCGTGTGGCGGCATCATGCTGATCCGCGTAGAGATACCGGTAGACGCGGCGGGTATCGATGCCTTGCTGCGCCGCGCCTTTGGCCGCGACGATGAAGCCGACCTGGTGCAGCAGCTGCGCGAAGACGGCCTGCTGACGCTGGGCGTGGTCGCCACTGACGACGAAGGCGGCGTAGTGGGTTATGCCGCGTTCAGCCCGGTGGATGTGGCCGGCGAAGATCGCCAATGGGTGGCGCTGGCGCCGCTGGCGGTAGATGAAAGCCTGCGCCGTCAGGGGCTGGCTGAAAAGCTGGTGTACGAGGGGTTGGATTCGCTGAACGAATTCAGCTACGCCGCGGTGGTGGTGCTGGGCGATCCGGCCTATTACGGCCGCTTCGGTTTCAAACCGGCCGCCGCCTATGGCCTGAATTGTCGCTGGCCGGACACGGAAAGCGCGTTTCAGGTGTATTCGCTGGCGCAAGACGCCCTGAATGGCGTCAGCGGCGAAGTGGTTTTTTCGGCGCCGTTTAATCGCTTTTAACGACCGGCAATAGATACGCCAACGACAGCGGCGGGTGATTCACCAGCCGCTCTTTTTGTATTTTGCTCAGCTGTTTGACGCGGTATTCCAGCTTCAGCGCCGTTGAGCGATCCCCCACCTGGCAGTGAAACGCCAGCGTCAGCTCCCCTTTACCGCGCAGCGCCTTGGCGCCTTTGCCGGCTTGATGTTGCGCCAGGCGGCGCGCCACGTCGGTGGTGATGCCGGTATACAGCATGCCGCTCGGTAAACGCAGCATATAGAGGTGCCAGGGAGTGGGGTAGTGTCGGTCATCGTACGCCGTTTCGGTGGCCAGGGTCGGCGTATGATGGCATGTTCGCCGTCACAATCCCATCCCCGGCCGCCGGAGCCTTACCGCTTTACCCCTTTTTTCCCGCCAGCTCGAAGCGCGGCGAGACGATGCCGTACAGCGTCCAGCCGAGGAAGGTGGCGATGGCGCCCCACATCATCGCTTCCTCACCGGAGCTGTAAAGCGCATAGAAGCTGTACAGCGCGCCGATGCCGGCGATGATATTGGCGATGCGCGCCTTGTTGTCCGGCACCTTCGCCACTTTCTGAATAATGACCAGCGCCGCCATCGACAGGATGTAAGGGATGATGTTGGTCACCACCGCCAGGTTCACCAGCACGTTGAACTGCTTGTTCAGCGACGGGCTGATGGTCATCAGAGACAAACCACTCTGGATGACGACGATGGTCAGCATGCCTTTGACCGGCGCGTCGGCCTTGCTCAGCTTGGAGAAGATTTTCGGGAAGAAGCCGCTGTCGGCGGAGGATTTGAACACCTGGGCGATGGTGAACTGCCAACCGAGCAGCGAGCCGACGCAGGACATCACCATCAACGCCATGATGATCTTGCCGACCGTCGGATTGAACATGTGGGAGAACGCCAGCCCGAACGGGGCGGTGGAGTTGGCCAGATCCATGTTCGGCACGATGCCGGCGATCACGTTGGTCGAAACGATATAGATCACCGCCGCGCTGAGTGTGCCGCCCAGTACGGCGATCGGCACGTTGCGCTCCGGATTTTCCACCACGTCGGTGTTGGCGCAAGCGGATTCCAGCCCCAGGAACGCCCATAGGGTCATTGAGATGGAGGCGCCAATGGCTTCGAAGGTCGGCACCTGATGCGGGTTCCAGGCGGCGACGTAGGCGCTGCCGCTGAACCAGTACCAGCCGATGACCGAGATGCCCACCACCGGAATGATCACGCCCCAGACGGTGATGCCGCTGATTTTGCCGGTGATGCGCGCGCCGCCGAAGTTGGCGACGGTCGCCAGCCACAGCACGCCGATGGTGGCGATACAGATACCGAGCGGGCTGAGCGTGGTGTCGAACAGCTCGGTGCCGTAGCCGACGGCGGAAATGGCGATGGCGATATTGGCGATCAGCAGCGAAACGCCGTAGGTGTAGTTCGCCATGAAGTTGCCCGACTTACCGAAGGCGTATTCGGCGTAGCCGCCCATGCCGCCGGATTTACGGCTGAACATGCCGCATTTGGCGAACGCGTAGGCCAGCGCCATCGAGCCGACGGCGGTCACCAGCCAGGAAACGATCGAAATCGTGCCCACTTCGGCCAGCTTGGTCGGCAGCATAATTATGCCGGAACCCATCATATTCACGGCGGTCAGGATCGTTAATTGCACGACCCCCATTTTATTGTTGGACTTACTCATGATCATTTTCTCTTTTAGGATGCGATCCGGGCGGCGAGAATAATCGCCGCCCCGTAAGGTGATTAATTTTTCATGACGTAGCCGTAAGCGCGGTTCCAGCCGTCCTCATCCTGTTGGATATAAACGCCCTGCAATTCCGGCGCGAATCCCGGCAATAAGTTGATGCCTTCTTCCAATGCCAGGAAATAACGCTGCGCGGCGCCGCCCCAAATTTCACCGGGCACGACGCACAGCACGCCAGGAGGGTAAGGCAGGGCGCCTTCGGCGGCGATGCGCCCCTCGGCCTTGGCCAGCGAGACCAATTCCACGTTGCCGCGTACAAACTCGGTATTGGCGTCCTGCGGATTCATCACCACGCGCGGGAAATAACTTTTGCGGAACATCTCTTTTTGCAGTTCTTTAACGTCGTAGCTGACGTAAAGGTCGTGCATTTCCTGGCACAGCTGGCGGATGGTGTAGTTTTTGTAGCGCTGCTGGTGGTTTTTATAGACCGCAGGCAGCACCTCGCTGAGCAGGGAGTTTTGCTCGATGTGCTTCTCGAAGCGGGCGATCAGGGCCACCAGGTGTTGCATCTTGGCGATGTCTTCCGCCGGCGTCAGCAGGAACAGGATCGAGTTGAGATCGCATTTTTCCGGTACGATGCCGTTTTCGCGCAGGTAGTTGGCCAGAATGGTCGCCGGGATGCCGAACTCGCTGTAGCTACCGGTCGCGGTATCGATGCCCGGCGTGGTGAGCAGCAGTTTGCACGGATCGACGAAGTACTGCGATTCGGCATAGCCCTCAAAAGCGTGCCATTTTTCGCCGGGCACGAAGTTGAAGAAGCGCAGATCGTTGGCCATCGCCGCGGTGTCATAGGCTTGCCACGGCTTGCCGTCGATCTGATCCGGCACGAACGGTTTGATCATCGTGCAGGTATCCAGCAGCATTTTGCGCGCTTCGATGCCCACGCGCACACATTCTTGCCACAGGCGCTGGCCGCTCTTGCCCTCGTGCATCTTGGCGTTGACGTCCAGCGCGGCGAACAGCGGATAGAACGGGCTGGTGGAGGCGTGCAGCATAAAGGCGTTGTTGAAGCGCTTGTGGTTGCAGTACCGGCTCTGCCCCTTGATATGCTTGTCTTTTTTGTGGATCTGCGAGGTTTGCGAGAAGCCGGCCTGCTGCTTGTGCACCGACTGGGTGACGATGATGCCGGGATCGTTCTCGTTCAGCTCCAGCAGCAGCGGTGAGCAGTCTTTCATCATCGGAATGAACTGCTCATAGCCCACCCAGGCGGAGTCGAACAGGATGTAATCGCACAGGTGGCCAATCTTGTCGACCACCTGACGGGCGTTGTAGATAGTGCCGTCGTAGGTGCCGAGCTGGATGATCGCGAGGCGGAACGGGCGGGCTTCGTTGGCGCGTTCCGGCGCCACTTCGCGGATCTGCTGGCGCAGGTAGCGCTCGTCGAAGCAGTGCGCGTCGATGCCGCCGATAAAGCCGAACGGGTTGCGCGCGGTTTCCAGATAAACCGGCGTGGCGCCGGCCTGGATCAATGCGCCGTGGTGGTTGGATTTATGGTTGTTGCGGTCAAACAGCACCAGATCGCCGCGCGTCAGCAGGGCGTTGGTCGCCACCTTGTTCGAGGCCGAGGTGCCGTTGAGCACGAAGTAGGTCTTGTCGGCGTTGAACACCTTGGCGGCGTGCTGCTGCGCCGCGCAAGGCGCGCCTTCGTGGATCAACAGATCGCCCAGTTTGACGTCGGCGTTACACATGTCCGAACGGAAAAGCGTTTCGCCGTAGAAGTCGAAGAACTGGCGGCCCGCCGGATGTTTGCGGAAGAACTCGCCGCCCTGGTGGCCGGGGCAGGCGAAGGTGGCGTTGCCCATTTCTACGTATTGCGTCAGCGTGTTGAAGAACGGCGGCAGCAGCTCGCTCTCATATTTTGCGGCGGCGGCCTCCAGCTGTTTGCCGTAGAACTGGGTATTCTTGCCGCACAGCTCAAACACGCCATGCAGCGCCGGCAATACGGCGTTATCCAGCTCTTCTTCGCAGCAGACGGCGACGAACAGCGGAATGTTCAGGCCGTGCTCTTCGATGCGCGCCACCATGCCTTGCGCGACGTCTTCTACCGACAGCACGATGGCGGCGACGTCATTGAAATCGCTGTGGTGCACATCGACGATGTCGCGTTCAGTTTCAAAGCAGCCGAGGGTGTGGGTGTTGGCGGCAATTTTTAATTTTTTCATTTTTCTCATTCTTCAGGCAAAGGCATTACGCCGGCAAATAATTCCATTTGCCGCTAACGCCTTCACGAAAATAAAGGTGTACGAGAGCCCAGCGATGCCCTAAGACATTAACTGTGTTCTTTGTTTTATTTTTCTTGGAGGCTCTTTTACGGTATTAAAAATGTATTGCGCGCCCTTCCCGGTTTGCGGGGGAAAGACATTATCACCGGAGTGCGGAGAATAAAGTGAAACGCAAAGACACTCTTAATAACGGCGTAAGAGCGAGGGGTGAGGGTTATCTGTAGTTGAAGAATGCGAAACTAAAGCAGCTGCGATGAGCCATCATCATAATATGGGTTGTGCGCCTGATGTGCGCCATTTTTCGGTTATTGTTTTCCATTTTCTAATCCACCTTGCTGAGTGAAAAGATGGCGCTATTTTAACGCAAGGCGGGCTAAAAATCGTGATTAAAGTCACATAAATGCCGGTTTTGATAAATAACTATTCATAAGTTATGCAGTGAATTGCATAAATCGTGTTCAGGGAGTCAACTGGGTATGTAAATAAATTGCTAATCGGTGCCGGACGTGTGCGCTAAATTTGCGTATCGTCAGGATGAGAACAATAAAATCGCTCGATTAACCGGTTGCATAACGATCAAATAAATCCGTCTTGTATTTTTTATGTTATAAATCCGCTTTGGGCTTAAGTTAATAAAAATGCATTTATTGTGTTTTATATTCAATTTTGTTTTTTGATGATTATCGTTATTTGTGACTCGCTTCAACAACGCAGGGTAAGATGAAGTGAGTGAACAGGGAGGCGAGTAACCTTGAATACCCCAGAACAACGGCAGCAGATTGCGGATTTCATCGGCAAGCAACACGTCTTGACGCTGTGCGCCGGCGACGGTCTCGACATGTGGTGCGCCAACTGTTTTTACGTGTTCGACGCCGCGACGATGGCGCTGTGGCTGATGACCGAACCGCACACCCGCCACGGCGGGCTGATGCTGAACAACGGCCGGGTGGTTGGCACCATCGCGCCGAAACCGAAAAGCATCGCGCTGATCCGCGGCGTGCAATACCGCGCCGAGGCGGTGCTGCTGAGCGGCGAAGAGGCCGAGGCGGCGCGCGCGCGTTACTGCAAGCGCTTCCCGATCGCCAGGGCGATGAAGGCCTCGGTATGGCGGTTGGATCTGCACGAGGTGAAGATGACCGACAACACCCTTGGTTTCGGCAAGAAGCTGCATTGGGCGCGGTCTATACTTTAAATCGACGTATTGATTACAACGGGAGATCGCATGGCGCGAGCATTGTTAGTCGGCGCAACCGGGCTGGTGGGGCGCGAATTGTTGCAGCTGTTGCAAAGCGATCCGCAGATAACGGCCATTGTGGCGCCGACGCGCACGCCGCTGCCGCCGCACGGCAAGCTGACCAACCCGGTCGGTGATGCGCTGTTCGAACTGCTGAGCGGCCTGCAGCAGCCGGTCGATCTGGTGTTCTGCTGCCTGGGCACCACCCGCCAGGCGGCGGGCAGCGCCGATGCCTTCCGCTACGTCGATTACCAACTGGTGGTGGAGAGCGCGCTGACTGGCCGCCGGTTGGGGGCACAGCACTGTCTGGTGGTGAGCGCGTTGGGTGCCAACGCGGATTCCACCTTCCTGTATAACCGCACCAAAGGCGAGATGGAGCAGGCGCTGCGCGAACAGCGCTGGCCGCGCCTGACGCTGGTGCGGCCTTCCATGCTGGTGGGGGATCGCCCTGCGCCGCGCCTGATGGAGCGCCTCACGCTGCCGCTGTTCAGGCTGCTGCCCGGCAAATGGCGCGCCGTCGCCGCCAAAGACGTGGCGCAGACGCTGCTGCAGCAGGCGTTCACGCCGGGCGAAGGGGTCAGGGTGCTGGAGTCGGATCGGCTGCACTGCTACCGAGACTGACGCTGAGGTGGTCGAACGCCAGCTCCAGCCCGGCGGGCAGCTCGTTGTCCAGCAGCCATCGATCGAGATGATGGCTGATATGCGTCAGCAGCGTGCGTTTGGGCTGCAGCAACCGCTGCGTCTCCTGCGCGCGGGTCAGGTCGTTGTGGTTGCGCGGCGCCTGCGGCTGAGGCGGCAGGCTGCAGTCGAGTACCAGCAGATCCAGCGGCACGTTCTGCAAATAGTCGGTGGTGGCTGGCGGCAGGCCGACGGTGTCGGTCAGGTAGGCCAGTGAAGCGCCCGCCGCCTGGATCAGGTAGCCGTGGGTCAGTTTGGAGTGTTGCAGCGGCAGCGGGGTGATGCGCATGCCGCCCAGCTCGACGGTGGCGAAGGGGGCCAGCGGCGGCTGAAACGCCAGAATGCCGGGGTGTTTGAACAGGTCGTCGCAGCCCTGTTCATCCGGCGGGCCATACACCGGAATGGAATTTCCGCACCCCCAACGCAAAGGAAATAACCCCTGAACGTGATCCATGTGGTAATGTGTCAGTAAAAAACGTTGAATTTGCCCCGCCGAAAATCGCCGCTCCAAAGCCGGCAATCCCGCATCCAATAAGGTCGTTTCCCCCTGATAGTTGAGCATGGCGCTGCACGCTCGCCGCCGAAATGCCGGCTCGCGCCGCGCCCGTTGGCAGCTCAGGCAATCGCAGCCGAACACCGGCACCTGCTGCGCGCCGCCGGTGCCGAGAAAGGTCAGTTGCATCGCTCCCCCTCCGTTAAAGGTACTTCTGCGCAAAGCGGTTGATGTCGCGAAAATCCGCCAGCCGCGCCTGCAGCGTGGCGTGATCCCAGTGCCACCACTGGCTGCGTTCGATACGCTCTATCAGCGCGTCGTCAAAGCGCATGCCGATCTTTTTGGCCGCCACGCCGGCGACGATGCTGTAAGGCTCCACGTCCTTGGTGACCACCGCCGCGCTGCCGATCACCGCGCCGTTACCGACGCTGACGCCCGGCATCAGGATGGCGTTATGGCCGATCCACACGTCGTGGCCGACGGTGACGTGGTGCTCGCGCCGCCAGTCGAAGAACGCCGCGTCGTCTTCCCCCAGCCCGTATTCGGAAGCGCGATAGGTGAAGTGATGCTGCGCGATGCGCTGGTAGGTCGGGTGGTTGCCGGGATTGATGCGCGCATAGGAGGCGATGGAAACGAACTTGCCGATAGTGGCGTAAAAGATCTGGTTGTGCTCGGCGGTGTAGGAGTAGTCCCCCATCTCCACCTCTTCCAGGATCGCATCGTCGGCCAGATGCACATACTGGCCGAGCCGGGTGCGGTTAAGGGTCACGTTGTCGCCGATTTTCGGCTGGGCAAAGTCGTTCATGGCGTCGCATCCTGAGCTTGTCGGGTGGCGGTAGGCAGCAGCGCCAACAGCGCCGCCAGGGTATCGTCGAGTGGGCCGTCGTTGTGCAGCACCCGGCAGCCGGCGGGCAGACTCTGCTGATATTCCGCCGCCCGCGCCAGCCGCTGCTCGATCTGTTCAGCGCTTTCCCGTCCGCGATCCTGCAGGCGCCGGCGCAGGATCGCGGCGTTGACCTGCAGGCATACCGGCAGCAGCTGCGCACCGTAGCGCTGCTGCGCCTGCGGCAGGTGGGCGCGTGAACCGTTGACCGCCACGTCGATCCCCTGCAGCAGCCAAAGATCCACTTCGATCCCGAACGCGTAGCGCTGCTGATGGGCCTGCCAGTCGAGCGCGAACAGCCCCTTGGCGCGGCGGCGCAGAAATTCGGGTTCGCTCAGCGCGATGTGATTCTCGCAGCCGGCGTCTGCCGGCCGGGTGATGTAACGGTGCGCCACCAGCGGCGCGCGGTCGGCGTCGGCCCGCAGCGCGGCCAGCAGGCTGTCCTTGCCTGCGCCGGAAGGCCCCATCAGATAGATGAGCCGCGCCATCAGAACACCTGCCTGCCCTGGCGCCACACGTTCTGCACGTAAACGTGCTCGCCGTGCGGCCGTGCCAGCACCAGATCCGCCCGCAATCCTTCGGCGATGGCGCCGCGATCCTGCAGATCCAGCGCCCGTGCCGGGTTGCGGGTGATCATGCGCACCGCCTGGGGCAGATCGTAGGCGTTGCGCTCGTCCGCCGCGAGGCGAAACGCCGCGTCCAGCAGGCTGGCCGGGTAATAATCGGAAGAGAGGATATCCAGCACGCCCAGCGCCGCCAGGTGGTGCGCCGCCACGTTGCCGGAGTGGGAGCCGCCGCGCACGATGTTCGGCGCGCCCATCAGCACCTGCAGGCCCTGCTGGTGCGAAGCGCGGGCGGCCGCCTCGGTGGTGGGGAACTCGGCGATGGCGCTGCCGAGCGCGCAGGATTCGGCCACGTGCGCGGCGGTGGCATCGTCATGGCTGGCCAGCGAGATGCGGCGTGCGCGGCAGTGGGCGGCGATCGCCTCGCGGTTCGGCGCGGCCCAGCGGGCGGACAGGGCGACCTGCTGCGCCTCGTACTCGCTCATCTGCTGATCGTTGAGGTGGTATTTGCCCTGATAATATTCGCGGTACTTTTCGCGCGAGGCGAACTGGCGCTGGCCCGGCGAGTGGTCCATCAGCGACACCAGCGACACGCCCGGCTTGTCCATCAGCTGTTCGAACAGCGGCAGCGTGCTCTCGTGCGGCAGCTCGCAGCGCAGGTGCAGCCGGTGCTCGGCGCGGTTCACCCCGGCGCGCTGGCTGTGGATCACCGCGTCGATCATCTTCTGCAGGTTTTCCAGCCGGTGGCCGCCGTCGCGCACGTCGCCGATCGCCACCGCGTCCAGCACCGTGGTGATGCCGTTGGCCACCATCAGCGCATCGTGGCTGCTCATCGCCGAATGGGCCGGCCAGTCGACGTTCGGGCGCGGGGTAAAGAACTTATCCAGATTGTCGGTATGCAGCTCGATCAGCCCCGGCAGCAGCCAGCCGCCGTCGCCGTCCAGCGCCTGCGGCAGCCGGCTCGGGCCGTCGGCGAAGCTGCGGATCACGCCGTCCTGCATCTCCAGCGAGCCTTGCACCACCTGGTCATCCAGCACCAGCTTAACGTTATTGACGATCATCAGAGGGCCTCCAGCGCCTGTGGCGCCTGCATGTCATAAAGCCGGTCGGCGACCTGTTGGCGGACGCCTTCATCATGGAAAATGCCGACGATCGCCGCGCCGCGCGCCTTGGCGCGTTCGATAAGCTGCACCACCGCCGCGCTGTTGCGGCTGTCGAGCGAGGCGGTCGGTTCGTCCAGCAACAGAATGGGGTAATCGACGATAAAGCCGCGCGCGATGTTTACCCGCTGCTGCTCGCCGCCGGAGAAGGTGGACGGCGCCAGCGGCCACAGACGCTGCGGCACGTTGAGCGCGGCGAGCAGCGCTTCGGCGCGGTCGCGGCACTCGGCGCGCTCGATGCCCTGTTCCAGCAGCGGCTGCATCACCACCTCCAGTGCGCTGATGCGCGGGATCACCCGCAGGAACTGGCTGACCCAACCCAGCGTATGGCGGCGCACCGCCAGAATCTGGCGCGCGTCGGCGCTGACCATGTCCAGCCAGTCGCCCTGGTGGTTGATCCAGATATGGCCGCTGTCCGGCAGGTAGTTGGCGTACAGCGAGCGCAGCAGGGTGGATTTGCCGCTGCCGGAGTGGCCGTGCAGCACCACGCATTCGCCGCCATGGACCGTCAGGTTGGCGTCGTGCAGCACCGGCAGGCGGGTGCCGTACTGCTGGTGCAGCACAAAGGTTTTACTGAGATGTTCAACTCGGATTTGCATAGTCATCTGTTATCGCCTTGGGTTACGACAGCACCGAAGAAACCAGCAGTTGGGTGTAGGGATGGTGCGGATCGTCGAGCACCCGATCGGTCAGGCCGCTCTCCACCACTTCGCCCTGTTTCATCACCAGCAGGCGGTGGGCCAGCAGCCGCGCCACGCCGAGATCGTGAGTGACGATCACCGCCGCCAGCTGCATCTCCACCACCAGGTTGCGCAGCAGATCGAGCAGGCGCGCCTGCACCGACACGTCCAGCCCGCCGGTTGGCTCGTCCATAAACACCAGCTTGGGGTGGGTGACCAGATTGCGGGCGATCTGCAGCCGCTGCTGCATGCCACCGGAGAAGGTGGTCGGCAGATCGTCGAGGCGCGACAGCGGGATTTCGACGTCTTCCAGCCACTGGCCGGCCTGGCGGCGAATGTCGCCATAGTGGCGCTGGCCGATGGCCATCAGCCGCTCGCCGATGTTGCCGCCGGCGGAGACCTGCGGCCGCAGCCCGTCGAGCGGGTGCTGGTGCACCACGCCCCAGTCGGTGCGCAGCAGGCGGCGGCGATCGCTCTCCGCCATGGCGTACAGGTCGTGTTCCTGGTCCGCCTGCGGGCGGTAAAGGATCTGCCCGCGCTGCGGCGCCAGCCGCGCCGAGATCGACTTCAGCAGCGTGGTTTTGCCGGAGCCGGATTCGCCGACGATACCCAGCACTTCACCGGGGTAGATATCGAACGACACGTCGCTGAAGCCCTTGCCGGGGGCGTACAGGTGGGTGAGCCGGTTCACCGACAGCAGCGGGGTGGTGCTCAAAGGGGTGGAAGTCATCAGTGCTGCGCCTCTTGCGAAGATTGCGCCAGCTGCTGCCGGCAGTAGTCGGTGTCCGAACAGACGAACATGCGGTTGCCCTGATCGTCGAGCACCACCTCGTCGAGATAGCTGTGGCGCGAGCCGCACAGCGCGCAGGGTTCGTCCCACTGCTGCACGCTGAACGGATGGTCTTCGAAGTCCAGGCTCTCCACTTTGGTGAACGGCGGCAGGGCGTAGATGCGTTTCTCGCGCCCGGCGCCGAACAGCTGCAGCGCCGGCATCATGTGCATTTTCGGGTTGTCGAATTTCGGGATCGGCGACGGATCCATCACGTAGCGATCGTTGACCTTTACCGGGTAGGCGTAGGTGGTGGCGATATGGCCGTAGCGCGCGATGTCTTCATACAGCTTCACCTGCATCACGCCGTACTCCTCCAGCGCGTGCATCTTGCGGGTCTCGGTTTCGCGCGGTTCGATAAAGCGCAGCGGCTCCGGGATCGGCACCTGATAGATCAGGATCTGGTCTTCGCGTAGCGCGGTTTCCGGAATGCGGTGACGGGTTTGGATCAGCGTGGCCTCCGGCGTGCGCTCGGTGGTGGCCACCCCGGCGACGCGCTGGAAGAAGCGGCGGATCGACACCGCGTTGGTGGTGTCGTCGGCGCCCTGGTCGATCACCTTCAGCACGTCGGCGCGGCCGATGACGCTGGCGGTGAGCTGAATGCCGCCGGTGCCCCAGCCGTAGGGCATCGGCATCTCGCGGCCGCCGAACGGCACCTGGTAGCCGGGGATCGCCACCGCCTTCAGGATGGCGCGGCGGATCATGCGCTTGGTCTGTTCGTCCAGATAACCGAGGTTATAGCCGGTCAATACTTCACTCATCGCGGGCCTCCTGACGCTCGCTGTATTCCTGCCGCAGCCGCTTGAGCAGCTCCAGTTCGGCCTGGAAGTCGACGTAGTGCGGCAGCTTGAGATGGGAGACGAAGCCGGCGGCCTCGACGTTGTCGGCGTGGGCCAGCACGAACTCTTCGTCCTGCGCCGGGCCGGCGACGCCTTCGCCGTAGTCGGGGCTTTGCAATGCGCGATCCACCAACGCCATCGCCATCGCCTTGCGTTCGGCGCGGCCGAACACCAGCCCGTAACCGCGGGTGAAGTGCGGCGGGTGGTCCTTGGGATCGACGAAGCCGTTGACCATTTCGCACTCGGTCAGCAGGATTTCGCCGATATCGATGGCGAAACCGAGCTCTTCAGGCACGATCTCCACCGAAACGTGGCCGGTGCGGATCTCGCCGGCGAACGGGTGGTTGCGGCCGTAGCCGCGCTGGGTGGCGTAGCCGAGCGCCAGCAGAAAACCTTCGTCGCCGCGCACCAGCTGCTGCAGGCGCGCCGAGCGCGAGCAGGGGTAGACCGGCGGGTTGCGGGTGATGTCGTCCGGCGCGCTGCCGTCGTCCTGTTCCTCCCGCGCCAGCTGCTGGCGACACAATAGATCGAACACGTGGCCGCAGTTGTCCGGCAGCGGTTCGTCGGCCTGCGGCGCACGCGGCGCCTCGCCTTCCGCCAGCAGCGCGAAATCCAGCAGCCGGTGGGTGTAGTCATAGGTCGGCCCCAGCACCTGCCCGCCGGGCAAGTCCTTGTAAACCGCCGAGATGCGCCGCTCCAGCCGCATGTTTTCGCTGGTCAGCGGCTCGCTGACCGCAAGGCGCGGCAGGGTGGTGCGATAGGCGCGCAGCAGGAAGATCGCCTCCACCAGATCGCCGCTGGCCTGTTTGATGGCCAGCGCCGCCAGCTCGCGATCGTAGATGCCGCCTTCGGTCATCACCCGATCCACCGCCAGCCCCAGCTGCTGTTCGATTTGTTCCGCGCCGATCGCCGGCAGCGCCTCGTCGCCGCGCCGCAGCCGTTCCTGCAGCTGATGGGCGGCCTCAATGGCTTTTTCGCCCCCTTTTACCGCTACGTACATCAGCACACCTCCACGCGGGTGGTCCGCGGGATCGCCAGCAGGCGATCGCCGCAGGTCAGCAAGATATCCAGCCCCAGCGGGAAGCGCTGCGGGCGGTTGACCAGATAATCCAGCAGCGCCGGCGGCAGGCGCGGCGCAATCAGGCGTTGGCTCTCGATGCCGGGGCCGGTCAGGCGCAGCGCGGCGCCGTTCTCCAGCTCAGCAAGCTGCACCACCACCGTGGCGCCGCATTCCGGCGAGATTTCCGTGCCGTGCGGCAACGCCTGCAGATCGGCGGCCTGCAGCTGCTCATCGAATAGGGCAAAACAGACCTCCTTCGCCGTGGCGGCCAGCGGCGCGCCGCTGTGAAAACGAATGTTTGTTAGCACTTGCTCACTTTTGAGCGCAGCGCACAGCAGCAGCGGCGTTTCCTGATCGGCCAGCGTCAGCAGCGCGGCGGTGCTGGCGGCGTTCAGCGGCGCCCAGGCTGGGCCGTTCGGCAGCGTCACCCGGTGGCCCGGTTCGCTCAAGGCTTTAAGAATCAAACGGAAAGCGTGCTGCGATTGGTCTATCGGTTGTTCAAAACCGGTCAATAAACTCATGGCTTAATCCCCTCGCACCAGCGTAAAGAAGTCCACCCGGCTGGCGGCGATCGCCCGGGCGCGCAGCTGGCGCTGTTCGTGCTGCAGCGCGGCCAACGGCGCGATCAGCTGTTGTTGCAGGCGTTCGCCGTGTTCCGGCTGTTGCAGCAGCGCATCGGCCAGCGCGCACAGCTCGGCGTGCGCCTTGTCGCGCCCGGCGATATAGCTGTAGCCGTAGCCGCCGTTGTCCAGCTGCACCACCGCGCGGGTGACCGTCATGTCCCCCAGCACGAAACGGCGGCCGGTGGCGCCCATGCGCCCCTGCAGCTGGGCCAGGCCGATCTCCGGCGCGCGGATGCTGCGGTAACCCGGGCTGAGGTTCAGCGCCTGCCAGTGGCTGCGCAGCTGCTCGGGCCGGCTGTGCGCCAGCACCGACATCCAGCGTTGTCTCGACTCTAAGGCTTGCATTCAGTGCTCCATCGTCAGTTCAATCATGTCGGCGCGAGCCAGGCTGACGGAGTATTCCGCCACGTCTTCGCCGCCGCTGCGGACGTTAAGGGTGCGCACGCACAGCAGCGGCGCGTGGGTGGCGATCTCCAGCAGCCGGCTCTCTTTGGCCTGCGCGCGGCGCGCGCTGATGCGCGTCTGGCGGCGGGTCAGCGGCTGCTGCAGGTGCTGTTCGATAAACTGGTGCAGCGAACCGCTGTGGAACTGCTGCAGCGCCGGCCACCAGTCCAGATCGGGCAGATAGTGGTCGATCACGCTCATCGGCACGCCGTTGACCCGGCGCAGGGTGCGCAGGTGGATCACCATTTCGCCTTCTTCACGCGAAAGCGCGCTGGCGACATGCCCATTGCACGGGCGCAAGACAGCGAGTAAGCGCTCACTGGTGGGATGGCTGCCCTGCTCGAACAGGTTCTGGCTGAAGCGGGTATTGGCGTGCAGCGGGTAGTCGTAAGGCCGCATCAGCACCAGAATGCCGACGCCGTGGCGGCGCTGCAGCCAGCCGCGTTCCACCAGCTGATCCACCGCGCGGCGCAGGGTGTGGCGATTGACCTGATAACGCTCGGCCAGCTGCTGTTCCGAAGGCAGGTAGTCGCCGCAGCGGTATTGCGTGCGCAGCTCCTGTTCCAGCTGTGCGGCGATCTGCTGATAGCGGGTGGGGTAAGTGGTCGGATGTCTAGATAACTCCATCATAATAAAAACCTCGTCATGCCGATGGCGGTGCGATGAAGGTGGAAGCGGTGCGTTTCATCGGGCGTCTACCCTGTGGTCTTCACGTCGGCATCATGGTGCCGGGCGCAGATGACAATCGCGTTACGCGTCGGTGGCGAACAGATGAACTATTTAGGACAGCCCAGGCGTGCACGGGCGGCGGCGGCGCGCTATGCTGGCGCCTTTGTTGACTGACTCTGGCCGCTACCATGCCGCAATCTCTAAATGCCCCTGAACACGCTCCACGCGCTTGGCCGCTGTGGAAACCGATCCTGTTTCTGCTGGTGGTGGCCGTCGGCCTCTACTACGTCAAATGGCAGCCTTACTACGGCAAGGCCTTCGTGGCGGCGGACAGCCACTCGATCGGCAAATCGATCCTGGCCGACGGCGCCGCGAGCCCCTGGCTGGCGGCCTGGCAGTACGCGCTGGTCTACTTCACCGCGGTGTGGAAGGCGGCGCTGCTCGGGGTGCTGTTAGGTTCGCTGGTGCAGGTGCTGATCCCGCGCGACTGGCTGGCGCGCACGCTTGGCCACCGGCGTTTTTCCGGCACCGTGCTGGGGGCGCTGATCGCGCTGCCGGGCATGATGTGCACCTGCTGCGCCGCACCGGTTGCCGCCGGCATGCGCCGCCAGTCGGTATCCAGCGGCGCCGCGCTGGCCTTTTGGCTCGCCAACCCGGTATTGAACCCGGCGACGCTGGTGTTCATGGGGTTTGTGCTCGGCTGGCCGTTCGCCGCCATCCGCCTGGTGGCAGGTGTGGTGATGGTGCTGGGCATCGCCTGGCTGGTGCAGCGCGTGACCGCCAACGATCCGCAGCCCGCCGCGCCGCAGCCTTTGGTGCTGACGGCGCAGAGCGATGAGCAGCCGTTCCTCGCCCGCTGGGGCAAAGCGCTGTGGGCGCTGTTTTGGTCGACCATCCCGATCTACGTGCTGGCGGTGCTGGCGCTGGGGGCGGCGCGGGTCTGGCTGTTCCCGCACGCCGACGGCGCCGTCGACAATAGCCTGCTGTGGATCATCGGCCTGGCGATCGTCGGCTGCCTGTTTGTTATCCCCACCGCGGCGGAAATCCCGATCGTGCAGACCATGATGCTGGCGGGCATGGGGGCCGGCCCGGCGCTGGCGCTGCTGATGACCCTGCCGGCGGTCAGCCTGCCTTCATTGCTGATGCTCAACAAGGCCTTCTCCGCCCGCGCGCTGTGCCTGACGGCCGCGCTGGTGGCGCTGTGCGGCGTACTGACCGGCGTGGTGGGGATGGGGCTGGTGTAACTTACCGTTGCTGATGAGTGGCCCGATGCTGTCTCAAGGAGGAGATGGAAATGGAACAGCGGAATAAACCTGAAATGGACGTAGAGGCGATGTTGCTGGAGCACGCATTGCGTGAAAGGGTGGATGCCGCCCTTGAACGCTTAAAAAACGGCACCGCGGTTTATCTAAGCCATTCGGGGGCAGAAAAACGAATGGCTATATTTAAAGCGAAAATATGGGGGCGTTATCGGCGAGGGTGTTGAGGGGGATTAGCTCTGAGTCGAACAGGTAGTTTCTAGGGATAGAACAGAATATTAGCTGGTGGGCGACCTTGGGTGAAGGGCGGACCTAGCATTATTAGGCTCTGTGTCATGTGGCATAGGTGATAAACATAAAGTAAAAATGCAGCGATTTACCTTGAACTCAATCATGTGTTCATAAAAAAGAGTTCTTTTTGTTATAACGCCGCCCTATGTGTTTTTTAAGAGACAGAATGATACTCTCAGTATTTCCTATAATGTGCACCATAGCTTGGGTTGCCATTTTAGTATTGAGTTCATTAACGGTAACTTCATCAACATGAGTTTTTCCAGTAGCGAACCGTTTAGAGTCACAAATAATATAGGCTATATTTGGTGAAATTGGATAGTAAAGATCAGCGTACTCAGGCGCGATGAGATCCGTCTCTGAAACGCATGAGTGCACGTTGACGATAGGATGATCGGATGTGATGAAAGGTTGCCCCGTATCGTTTAACAATAAAGAATGCCCGTTATCGTGGCGGCTTGAATATAAGCTCCATCCTATACTCATCCCAAACATATAGCTTATAAACCACCATGCATGCTCCATCGCGTCGGCCACCTCAATTTCAAGAGTATTGCGGCGAGGTTGGACTCGAAGTACACAATCCCTGAAAGGCTTCGTACGAGTGATTTGATGACCAAAGAACATCATGAATTCTATCATGCGCTGTTTATTCTGCAGTATATCGAGCTGCCCATCAGCGAGTGCGTCTAATATTGGTAGTGCCTTATATTCGTGAGAAGAATGGAGATTCTCCATCAGGTTGCACTTCGAGGCGTGTATAAATGCTTCGGCCTCCTTATCTTGAGCGCCGGAGATATTATATAACTTTTCTAGGCTTTGCATCTTGAGAATGTCTTTGAGGTACGCCATGTGTTGTTCATGTAGATGAGCGGGGCTGTTTCTGGAGAGGGATTTAATTATTTCAACATGCCGACTAGTAAGTGTCGTAGTTTTGTAGAAATAGTCGTCCGCAACTATTGCTCGTACGCTGTCATTGGCAATCTTTCCCGTCTTAGTTGTATAGGAAACATTTTTTGTACCGTTGCCCCAGCGGGTGAGGTAGTTCGCCCATACATAATGATGTCTTTTCTTGGCTTCGAGGTCTTTTCGTGTCATTGGCATCTATCCCATAGGCGTTTTATTGAATAAATTCTCAGTATACGGGCATATAGTCAAGCCAGTGATTTGTTACTGGTGCTTATTATATCAACGAAGTTAACAATGTCCGCTTTTGGCACAAAGCAGCCCGTCAGATTGACTCTGTGCCATTGCTGTATCAGGTCGAACTTGGGCCAACACATCTTGCGATGAGCACTATCAACTCATCGCAACCTATGCACCACCTGGTTGCTGCTGCCGCGCCAGATCAGCGCCGGGTCTTTCAAATCCTGCACGAACTTGCCATCGATCAGTACGTTGATCCTGTCCACCACCTGCATTTGCTGTGCGTCCAGCTCCGCCAGCCGGTAGCCGGTCCACAGCCAGATATCCTTGCCGGGGCACTCGGAGCGCACCCGTTTCACCAACTGCAAGATGCTCGGCACGTTGGCCGGGTGCAGCGGATCGCCACCGGAGAGCGACAACCCCTGGCGCGGCACGCGCGTATCGTTCAGATCGGTGATGATGCGGTCTTCCAACTCCGGGGTAAACGGCTGGCCGGAGTTGAGCCGCCAGGTGCTTTTGTTGTAGCAGCCGGGGCACTGGTGCACGCAGCCGGCGACAAACAGCGTGCAGCGGGTGCCGGGGCCGTTGACGACGTCGATCGGGTAATACTGGTGATAATTCATGTGAGGCCTGCCCATCAGGCTATTTTACTGGCCATTTTGCCTCCGGGCAGTGCTCCCAATCCTTACGTACTGCGTGTACGCTCCGGTTGGTGCGCGCTGGCCGAAGGCAAACTGGCGGCGACAATCACGCCTGATGAACAGGCTTCTGCCTAGGCTGCACGGCGCTTTTCAGCCGAGCTGCCCGTTGCCGAGGTGTTTCACCCGGCGTTTCACCTCTTCCTGCTTGCCGGCGTTGAACGGCCGGGCATCGGGGCTGCCGAGATAGCCGCACACCCGGCGGGTGACCGAGACCTTGGCCGAGTCGTGGTTGCCGCATTTCGGGCAGGTGAAGCCTTTGCTGGTGCAGGAGAATTCACCGGTGAAGCCGCATGCGTAGCACTCGTCGATCGGCGTGTTGGTGCCGTAGTAAGGCACCCGGGTGTAGCTGTAGTCCCACACGTCTTCCAGCGCCTTCAGGTTGTGCTGCAGGTTCGGGTACTCGCCGTAGCAGATGAAGCCGCCGCTGGCCAACGGCGGGTAGGGCGCTTCGAAGTCCAGCTTGTCGTACGGATTGACCTTCTTCTCCACGTCGAGGTGGAAGCTGTTGGTGTAATAGCCCTTGTCGGTGACGCCCGGCACCACGCCGAAATCGGCGGTGTCCAGCCGGCAGAAGCGATCGCACAGGTTCTCGCTCGGCGTGCTGTAGAGGCTGAAGCCGTAGCCGGTTTCGTCCTTCCAGGCGTCGACGGCGGCGCGCAGCCGCGCGACGATCGCCACCGCTTTGGCGCGCAGCGCCTCGTCGTCATACACGTGGTTTTTGCCGCCGAACAGCGCGTTGATGGTCTCGTGCAGGCCGATATAGCCCAGCGAAATCGAGGCGCGGCCATTCTTGAAGATATCCGCGATGTTGTCGTCGGCCTTGAGCCGCACGCCGCAGGCGCCTTCCATGTACAAGATTGGCGCCACCCGCGCCTTGATGCCTTCCAGCCGGGCGATGCGCGTCATCAGGGCCTTTTTCGTCAGCTGCAGGCGCTGATCCAGCAGCGCCCAGAAGCGCGACTCATCGCCCATCGCCTCCAGCGCGATGCGCGGCAGGTTGAGGCTGATGACGCCGATGTTGTTGCGGCCGTCGTGCACCAGCTCGCCGTCCTGCTCGTAGGTGCCGAGGAAGCTGCGGCAGCCCATCGGCGTTTTGAACGAGCCGGTGACTTTCACCACCTGATCGTAGTTGAGGATGTCCGGGTACATGCGCTTGCTGGCGCACTCCAGCGCCAGCTGCTTGATGTCGTAGTTCGGGTCGCCGTACTGGTGGTTGAGGCCATCGCGGATGGCGAACACCAGTTTGGGGAACACGGCGGTCTTGCGGTTTTTGCCCAGCCCGGCGATGCGGTTTTTCAGGATCGAGCGCTGGATCAGGCGCGATTCCCAACTGGTGCCGAGGCCGAAGCCGAAGGTGACGAACGGCGTCTGGCCGTTGGCGGTGTGCAGGGTGTTGACCTCGTACTCCAGCGACTGGAAGGCGTCGTAACACTCTTTCTCGGTGCGCGCCATGGCATAGCCTTTGGCGTCCGGGATCTGCCATTCTTCCGCCACCTGCAGGTGTTTGCGGAAGCTCTCGTCGACGAACGGCGCCAGGATTTCATCGATGCGGTTGATGGTGGTGCCGCCATAGATATGGCTGGCGACCTGGGCGATGATCTGCGCGGTCACGGCGGTGGCGGTGGAGATCGACTTCGGCGGCTCAATCTCGGCGTTGCCCATCTTGAAACCGTTGGTCAGCATGCCTTTCAGATCGATCAGCATGCAGTTGAACATCGGGAAGAACGGCGAGTAGTCGAGATCGTGGTAGTGAATTTCGCCGCGTTCATGGGCCAGCACCACGTCGCGCGGCAGGATGTGCTGCTTGGCGTAGTGTTTGGCGACGATGCCCGCCAGCAGGTCGCGCTGGGTGGGGATCACTTTGCTGTCCTTGTTGGCGTTTTCGTTCAGCAGCGCGCGGTTGCTTTGCTCGACCAGGCCGCGAATTTCCTGATTCAGGCGGCCGCGCAGCTCGCGCGCCACGTCGCGATCGTGGCGGTATTCGATATAGGCGCGCGCCAGCTGTTTGTATTCGCCGGCCATCAGCTGGTTTTCCACCGCCTGCTGGATCTCGTGGATATCGACGCGCGGCTGCTGCTCCATGCGCTGAGCGACCACGCGGGCGACGGTGGCGCAGTAGTCGGCATCGACCACGCCCACCGCCAGCGCGGCGCGCTCGATGGCCTGCGCAATGCGCGCTTCGTCAAAAGGTACCTGGCAACCGTCCCGCTTAATCACTACTGGTTTCACGTTGTACTCCTTGTTCCCCGAGGGAGCGTTCATACCCGCCTGGCGTGGCGAGTAACCGTCAAATTTCGCTTATCCACAGGGCAAAGCCGCAGCGCGCAAGGGCTGTGGCGGCGTGTGGATGATTTTGTGGATAACTACTATATATAGGTGTTCGCAATTCTTAATGCACTATATATAGATATCGGCGCGATTCTTTTGATGTAGAACAAGGAAAACGGAAGAGCGTGCGCAAGCTGAACAGTCGTCAATCGCCCGCCGGCCGATCGCGAAAATGTTCCAGCAGAAAATCGACCCAGACGCGCACCCGCGGCGGCAGATCCGCCGAAGCGTAATAGAGCCACAGCTGCACCGGGCGCGGCCAGCATTCCGCCAGCACCGGCCGCAGCGTGCCCTGCTCGAAGTGCTTCTCGACGTACCAGCGCGCCAGGTTGACGATGCCCAGCCCGGCCAGCGCCGCATCCAGCAACATCTCCGGGCGGCTGGCCACCAGCCGGCCGTTCAGATCCAGCGCCAGCGTTTCGCCCTGATGGCGCAGCTGCCATTTGACGTGGCGGCCGTTGGCCGGGTTGCGGTGCAGCAGGCAGTCGTGCTGCAGCAGATCGTGCGGCGTTTGCGGTTCACCGCGCCGTGCCAGATAGTCGGGCGACGCCGCCAGCACCATGTGCATCGGGTAGAGCGGGCGGGCCACCAGCCGGCTGTCGGGATCGACCCGGCTGCCAATGCCGACGTCGAAACCTTCGCCCACCAGATTCACCACCCGGGCGTCCAGCGACAGATCGAGATCGATCTGCGGGTAGCGCGCCAGAAATTGCGGGATCAACGGCATCAGCATCCGGCGGCCGAAGCCGGGGATCATCGTGACGCGCACCACGCCGGCCGGCGCCTGCCGTTCGCCGCCGGCGCTTTCCAGCGTCGTCGCCAATGCCTGCCACAGCGGCGCTACCTGCGCCAGCAGCGCTTTGCCCTCGTCGGTCAGCAGCACGTTGTGGGTGTTGCGCTGAAACAGCCGCAGCGCCAGCTTCTCTTCCAGCGCGCGGATGTTTTTTGCTGACCGCCGCCGGCGTCACGCCTAACTGGCGAGCGGCGGCGGAGAAATTTTGCGCCTGCGCGGCGGCGAGGAAGGCCGGCAACAGGCGGTGTACGTCAAAGGGCAGCGACATAGTGGTTGATACTTTCAGTTGAAATTGAAGTGACCTCTGACAGCCTACACCCGCCGCGGCGGAAATGGAAAAATGCCTCATCTTCTTTACGTTCGAGGAATCATGTATGTCGCGCATTTTAGTGTTAACCGCCCACCGCACCCCCGACGAGTCGCGCATTAATAAGGCGCTGATCGAGGCCGTACGCCCGCTGCCCAACGTGACCGTTCACGAACTGATCCGCGCGTATCCGGATTACCGCATCGACGTGGCGCGCGAACAGGCGCTGCTGCAGAGCCATGATGCGGTAGTGATGCTGTTCCCGTTTTACTGGTACAGCTCACCGGCGATCCTCAGCGAATGGCAGGATGCGGTATTAACCTACGGTTTTGCCTACGGCAGCGAAGGCACCCAACTGCACGGCAAGCCGCTGCAGCTGGTGGTGAGCACCGGCGGCGACGCACAGGCTTATACAGCGCAAGGATACAACCGTTACCCGGTGCAGGATCTGCTGCTGCCGTTCCACGCCATGGCCAACCTGACCGGCATGGATTATCTGCCGCCGCATCTGGTGCAGGGCGTGAGCGACATGAGCGATGAGCAGTTGGCGCAAGAGGCCGCCGGCGTGGCGGCGCTGCTGGGGAAATGGTAGGGCGCAGCGTTCGCCGCGCCCTGCGGGGTCAGTCTTCGAGCAGCCACCACACCGCTTCGAACGGCCGCAGCGTCAGCGCCTGCGGCTGGTCCGCCGAATCGGTGTAGTTGCTCATCAGCGGGCGCCATTGCGCGGAGGCTTCCACGCCTTCCGCCGCCCAGGCCAGCGGTTCGCGGCTCAGGTTGGCCGCCACCAGCAGGCGCTGGCCGTTCCAGCTGCGCTGATAGCACCACAGCGCCGGGTGTTCCGGCGCGAGATCCTGATAGTCGCCGTGGGTCAGCAGCGGATACTGCTTGCGCAGGGTGATGAGCTGGCGATAGGCGTAAAACACCGAGTCGAGATCGGCCAGCGCCGCGTCGGCGTTGATCTGCGGGTAGTTCTCGGCGCAGCCGATCCACGGCGTGCCGGTGGTGAAACCGGCGTGCGGTGCGGCGCTCCACTGCATCGGCGTGCGGCCGTTGTCGCGCGATTTGTCGGCCAGGATCGCCAGCAGCTCGGCGTCGCTGCGGCCCTGGGCGCGCAGTTCGGCGTACATGTTCAGGCTTTCCACGTCGCGATACTGCTCGATGGCGCGGAAGCCGGGGTTGGTCATGCCGAGTTCTTCGCCCTGATAGATATAAGGCGTGCCCTGCATGCCGTGCAGCACCATCGCCAGCATTTTGGCGGCCGGCACCCGCAGTGCGCCTTCATCGCCGAAGCGCGACACGATGCGCGGCTGATCGTGATTGCACCAGAACAGCGCGTTCCAGGCGCGGTTATGCATCCCTTGCTGCCAGTGGCGGAAGATCTGCTTCAGTTCCACGTAATCCGGCGCCGCCCGCGTCCATTTTTCACCGCCGGCGTAGTCCACCTTCAGGTGGTGGAAGTTGAAGGTCATCGACAGCTCTTCGCCGCTCTGCGCCGCGTAGCGCTGGCAATGCTCAAGCGTGGTGGAGGACATCTCGCCCACCGTCATCAGGCCGCGCGGCTGAAACACGTCGCGGCTCATCTCCTGCAGGAACTCGTGGATGCGCGGGCCGTCGGTGTAGAAGCGGCGGCCGTCGCCCTGGCTGTCGGACGGGAAGTCCTGCTGTTTGGACACCAGGTTGATCACGTCGAGGCGCAGCCCGTCGACGCCTTTGTCCGCCCAGAACTGACACACTTTCTTCAGCTTTTCGCGCACCGGCGGGTGTTCCCAGTTGAGATCCGCCTGCTCGGCGGCGAACAGGTGCAGGTAGTACTGGCCGCTGTCGGCGTGCCACTGCCAGGCGTTGCCGCCGAACTTGGAGCGCCAGTTGTTCGGCGGCGTTTCACCCTCGCCGTCGCGCCAGACGTAGAACTGACGATACGGGCTGTGGCGATCCTGCGCGGCCTTGAACCACGGGTGCTCGGTCGAGGTGTGGTTGAACACCATGTCCATCACGATGCGGATGCCGCGCTGGTGGGCGGCGGCGACCAACTGCTCGAAGTCTGCCATCGTGCCGTAAGCCGGATCGATGGCGCAGTAGTCCGCCACGTCATAGCCGTTGTCCACCTGCGGCGATACGTAGACCGGCGTCAGCCAGATCGCATCCACGCCCAGTTCCTGCAGATAGTCCAGCCGCCGGGTCACCCCGGCCAAATCGCCGTAGCCGTTGCCGGTGCTGTCCTGAAAACTCTTCGGATAAATTTGGTAGATGACGCCGTTCTGCCACCAGGGGGTTGGGTTGCTCATAACTGGATACCTTTGAATCGTGACAACAGGCCCGTACCCTTCATCTTTCAAACTGCAGCGTTGTTGGCTGCTGGCGCTGCACCCCAGTCACTTACTTGAGTAAGCTCCTGGGGATTTGCACCCTTGCCGCCTAGCTACAGCTCGAAAGCTATAGGGTATTTCCGGCCCCTACATTCATGTTGCGTATTTTGCGTCAATCAAACCGGCAGCTCGCCGCGGGCGGCCTTGCGTTTGTAGACCATGATGGTCAGCACCAGCGGGATGACGATCGCCACCAGAATCGCCAGCGAATAAATCAGCCAGAACTGCGGCTTGATAGACAGAATGCCCGGCAGGCCGCCGACGCCGATGCCGTTGGCCATCACGCCGTCCAACCCGCAGATAAGGCCTGCGATCGCGGAGCCGATCATCGCGCACAGCATTGGGAAGCGGTATTTGAGGTTGATGCCGTACATCGCCGGTTCGGTCACGCCGAGGTAGGCGGAGATCGCCGCCGGCACCGAGATTTCACGCTCGTTGGCCTTGCGGCTGATGATGATGATGCCGAGCACCGCCGAGGCCTGCGCGATGTTGGACAGCGCAATCAGCGGCCACACCGGGGTGCCGCCCATGCTCTGGATCATCTGCATGTCGATAGCCAGCGTGGTCTGGTGCACGCCGGTGATCACCAGCGGCGCATACAGGAAGCCGAACAGCGCGGCGCCCACCGGCGCGAAGCTGCCGGTCATCACCGATTTCACCGCCCAGGCAACGCCGTCGCCGATCATGCGGCCGAACGGCCCGATCAGCGCGTGCGCCAGGAACACCGCCAGCAGCAGCGAAACCACCGGCACCACCACCAGATAGAGATAGTCGGGAACGATCTTTTTCAGCCGGGTTTCGATCCAGCCCAGCGCCATGCCCGCCAGGATCGACGGGATCACCTGCGCCTGATAGCCCACTTTCTGGATCACGAACCAGCCGAAGTTCCACACTTCCGGTGTTTGCTGGCCGAGCAGGTAGGAGTTCATCAGCTGCGGCGACACCAGGGTGACGCCCAGTACGATGCCGAGCACCGGGGTGCCACCCATCTTTTTCACCGTCGACCAACAGATGGCCACCGGCAGGAACATGAAGATCGCTTCACCGAGCAGCCACAGGAAGTCGTAAACGGTTTTCCACGCCGGGTGCATCTGCGCCAGCGTTTGGCCGCCGGACATCGGGATGTCGCCGATCACGTTGCGGAAGCCGAGGATCAGACCGCCGCTGATCAGCGCCGGCAGCAGCGGGAAGAAGATCTCGGCGAAGTGGGAGATGGTGCGCTCGGTCCAGGTCATGTTCTGGCGCGCGGCCACCTTGGCCTGTTCCTTGTCGGCCTCGTTGACGCCGGTGCTGGCGATCAGCGCCTGATAGTAGTCGCCGACGTCGGTGCCGATCACCACCTGGAACTGCCCGGCGTTGGTGAAGCAGCCTTTGACCATCGGCAGCTCTTCGATTTCTTTGGGGCTGGCCTTGCTGGGGTCATTGAGGACGAAACGCAGCCGGG
Organism: Serratia sp. SCBI; assembly: GCF_000747565.1. Classification (NCBI taxonomy): domain Bacteria; kingdom Pseudomonadati; phylum Pseudomonadota; class Gammaproteobacteria; order Enterobacterales; family Yersiniaceae; genus Serratia; species Serratia sp. SCBI. Next base: position 503,286 of record NZ_CP003424.1, read on the forward strand.
TAATGCAATGGCTGACGGTGGCGATGTTCTCGCGGCCGCCGACCAAAACAATCAGGCGATCAATATCCTGCTGTTTTACTTTGCTCATTATGGGATACCTGCAGAGGTGTTGACTGAGTAATGATCAAAGCTTAGCCACTCGGCTTTTTGAATGAAATGGGAACGTTCCCGGTTTGGGGCGAGGATCACAAAATGACGAAAAATGGTCAACTTCCGATCAGGAAAGTTTGCTGGGCACCACCAGGCGGCGGATCCCCTGCTCGCCGCTGAGCTGCGCCAGCAACTGCTGCGCGGCCAGCAGGCCGGCGCTGCCGTAGCCGAACTCCACCGACAGGGTGTCGGGGAACAGGAAGCTGAGCAGCGGGGTGTTGCCGATGGCGCATACCTGGATGGCGCGCGTCGGCTGTTGTTGCAGGTATTTGATCGCCCCCAAGGCGATGCTGTCGGAGGCGCAAATCAGCGCGCTGGTGTGCGCGTCAATCACTTCGGCGGCGTGCTGGAAACCGCTCTGGTAGCTCAGTTCGCCCAGCGTGGCGCGCGGCGTGAGCGTGAGGCGTTCACAGGCGTCGAGATAGGCCTGATAGCGGCGCTGGCCGGTGGTGGCGTCGCTGAGCTGCACCCCCAGATAGCCGATATGCCGATGCCCTTGCTGATACAGGCGATCCATCAACAGGTTCACCGCGCCGGCGTCGTCGTAGCAGACGGACGAGAAGCCGTCGTATTCGCGCACCATCACCACCATTTTTTCCTGCCACGGCTTGAGCATCGCCGCGGTCAGGCCGGTGAAGCCGAACAGGATCACGCCGTCGACGTTGCGCTGATGCAGTACGTGCAGATGCTCCTGCACCAGGCGGGTTTCGAACTGGCTCTCCATCACGATCGGATCGAAGCCTTGCTGATACAGCAGCGGCAGCATGGTGCGCACCGCCTGGTTTTCCGACGGCGAGTCGAGACGGGAAACGATGATGCCCACCACTTTGTCGCTTTGGCCGCGCATGGCGCGCGCCGACTTGGAGGGGGTAAACCCTTGCTGACGGATCACCGCTTCCACCCGTTCACGGGTTTGCGGGCTCACGCTGCCTTCATTGTTCAGCACGCGTGAGACGGTGGATTTGCCTACGCCGCTCAGGCGCGCGATGTCCTTGATGGTCAGCCGGTTTTGCATGGTTTACTTTTCGTTGAGGTGGACAGGCGTAACATAAAGGCCTGTAAAACAATGCCCGTCAGCATAGCTCATTTTCCGACGCGGATCTTGATGCAAAACGGGATTGTGACATTGCGATGAACGGCCGCTCCTGCCGCTCTGTTTTTCCCTTTACCGGAGGTTATTCCCCATATGGACCCCGACCCGACTGCTTTAGACACTCACTCGGTTCTCCGGTAAAACCTCTCCGCCTGGCGCTGCTGTTTTACCGGTGAAGTACATCACGGTAACCGGTAGCGCGCGCTTCGTCGTTCGCTCCTGCTGCTGAAAAAAAGAATAAGGATCTGCGTTGGCAGAGGCTTTTTGGCGCACCCGCCATCCGCCCGGCCGATGACGATCCCCGTTTACCCGCTGCCGTGAGGCACCGGGCGACGAGGTGCGACCCATGAAACTGAAAAAACCCCCCGTCAGCTGCTGGGCCTGTTCGCCCGCAGCCTCCCGCGCCGTTTGGTGCGCCGCGACAGCCTGCTGGACAGCGTCGGCGGCGCTGCGCGCGACATGCCGGCCGGCCTGGCGCAGCAGCGGCTGGAATGCGCCGCCGCAGAAACGATGCAACTCTTTGAGCGTTTTCACAGCCATCCGGAAGGCATCACCGCCCATGAGGCGGAACAGGTGCGCCAGCGCTGCGGCGAGAACGTCATCGACGATCAGCAGAAAGAGGCCTGGTGGCAACACCTCTGGCACTGCTACCGCAACCCGTTCAACCTGCTGCTGACCGCGCTCGGCATGATCTCTTACGCCACCGAGGATCTCACCGGCGCCTTGGTGATCGCGCTGATGGTGCTGATCTCCACGCTGCTGAATTTCATCCAGGAGGCGCGATCCAACCGGGCGGCCGACGCGCTGAAGGCCATGGTGAGCAACACCGCCACGGTGATCCGCAGCGATGCGCTCACCGGCAAGAGCGAGCACGTGGAGCTGCCGATCGCGCAGCTGGTGCCGGGCGACATCATCAAGCTGGCGGCCGGCGACATGATCCCGGCGGATCTGCGCGTGCTGTCGGCTAAGGATCTGTTCATCAGCCAGGCGGCGCTGACCGGCGAATCGCTGCCGGTGGAAAAATCCGCGGCGCCGCAGGCGTTGGCTGCCGATCCGCTCGACTGCCAAAACCTGTGCTTCATGGGCACCAACGTGGTCAGCGGTACCGCGCTGGCGATGGTGATCGGCACCGGCGGCGGCACCTATTTCGGCCAGCTGGCGCAGCGCGTCACCAGCCAGGATGAGCAGCCGAACGCCTTCCAGAGCGGCATCAGCAAGGTCAGCTGGCTGCTGATCCGTTTTATGCTGGTGATGACGCCGATCGTGCTGCTGATCAACGGCTACACCAAGGGCGACTGGTGGGAGGCGGCGCTGTTCGCGCTTTCGGTGGCGGTCGGGCTGACGCCGGAGATGCTGCCGATGATCGTCACCTCGACGCTGGCCAAAGGGGCGGTGAAGCTGTCGCGCCAGAAGGTGATCGTCAAACGGCTGGACGCCATCCAGAACTTCGGCGCGATGGACATTCTGTGCACCGACAAGACCGGTACCCTGACCCAGGACAAGATCGTGCTGGAGCGCCATACCGACGTGTTCGGCGCCAGCAGCGAGCGGGTGCTGCGCTACGCCTGGCTGAACAGCTTCTACCAGACCGGGCTGAAAAACCTGCTCGACGTGGCGGTGCTGAGCTGCGCGGAGCAAAATCAGCAGCCGCAGGCGCTGCAAAACTACCGCAAGGTGGATGAGATCCCGTTCGACTTCGTGCGCCGCCGCATGTCGGTGGTGGTGGCCAAAGACAACGAGTATCACGAGCTGGTATGCAAGGGCGCGCTGGAAGAGATGCTGGCGATTTGCAGCCACGTGCGCCACGAAGACGAGGTGATCCCGCTGAGCGAGGCGCTGCTGGCGAGGATCCGTCGCATCACCGACGATCTCAACCAGCAGGGGCTGCGGGTGGTGGCGGTGGCCAACAAGATCCTGCCGGCGCAAACCCATGAATACGGCGTGGCGGACGAGTCTGATCTGATCCTCGAAGGCTACGTCGCCTTCCTCGATCCGCCGAAGGAAAGCACCGCACCGGCGCTGGCGGCGCTGAAACAGAACGGCGTCACGGTGAAGATCCTCACCGGCGACAACGAGCTGGTGGCCGCCAAAGTGTGCCGTGACGTCGGGCTCGAGGCCGAGCACCTGCTGCGCGGCAGCGAGATCGAGCAGATGGACGACGAGCAGCTGGCGCAGGCGGCGGCGCGCACCACGGTGTTCGCCAAGCTGACGCCGCTGCACAAGGAGCGCATCGTCAAACTGCTGCGCCGCCAGGGGCACGTGGTGGGCTTTATGGGCGACGGCATCAATGACGCGCCGGCGCTGCGCGCGGCCGATATCGGCATCTCCGTCGATTCGGCGGTGGACATCGCCAAGGAAGCGGCGGACATTATCCTGCTGGAAAAAAGCCTGATGGTGCTGGAGCAGGGGGTGATCGAAGGGCGCCGCACCTTCGCCAACATGCTGAAATACATCAAGATGACCGCCAGCTCCAACTTCGGCAACGTGTTCAGCGTGCTTATCGCCAGCGCCTTCCTGCCGTTTCTGCCGATGTTGCCGCTGCACCTGTTGATTCAGAACCTGATGTACGACATCTCGCAGATCGCCATCCCGTTCGATAACGTCGACGACGATCAGATCACCCAGCCGCAGCGCTGGAACTCCGCCGATCTGGGGCGGTTTATGGTGTTCTTTGGGCCGATCAGTTCGATCTTCGACGTGCTGACCTTCAGCCTGATGTGGTGGGTATTCAAGGCCAACACGCCGGAAATGCAAACGCTGTTCCAGTCCGGCTGGTTCGTGGAAGGGCTGCTGTCTCAGACGCTGATCGTGCACATGATCCGCACGCGCAAAATTCCGTTTATCCAGAGCCGCCCGTCCTGGCCGCTGTGCATCATGACGCTGGCGGTGATCGCCACCGGCATCGGCCTGGTGTTCTCGCCGCTGGCCGGCTTCCTGCAGCTGCAGGCGCTGCCACTCGGTTACTTCCCGTGGCTGGTGCTGATCCTCGCCGGTTACATGGTGCTGACCCAGTGCGTGAAAGGCTGGTTCGTGCGCCGCTACGGCTGGCAATAACCCGTTCTCCCCCTCCGGCCGGGAGGGGGCAACTGTGATCCCGTCCGCTTTTTCACCGCAACGGTTGGACATCTGTTCTGTGCTGAGTCTTTATCTACAGCGTTGGCTGTTTTCCCCTGCGCCTTTCAAGCCACCGCGTTGTTGGCTGTACGCCCGCCCCCCAGTTACTTAGCAGACCTAAGCGCCTGGGGATGCGGGCGCTTGCCGCCTAGCGGTGGTTTGAAATTCATTGGGGATATTTTGTTTTTTTCCTCTGAGGAATTTCCGATGCACAGACCTTTCCGTTATACGCTACTGGCTTCATCGTTATGGTTTTCTTGCGGCGCGCTGGCGCAGCCGGCTGGCGATCTGCCGCTGATGCCCTGGCCGCAGCAGGTTGACGTGACGCAACCTGCGGGCAAACTGATTTTGGATCACCGGCTGTCGTTAAGCCTCCAGGGCGATGATTTGGGCGACGCGCTGCCGCGCTGGCGCCAGCGCATCGAGTTGCAGACCGGCTGGACGCTGGCGCCGAGGGAAGAAGCAAACGGCGCGGCGATCAAGGTGGTGATCAAGGATCGGGTGGCGGCGCAGCCGCTGCCGGGCAGCGATGAGAGTTACCGGCTGGCGGTCACGCCGCAGGGCGCCACGCTGACCGCCAACACCCGCTTCGGCGCGCTGCGCGGCATGGAGACCCTGCTGCAGCTGCTGCAGACCGATGGGCAAAACACTTTCCTGCCATTGGTGGATATTCGCGACGTGCCGCGTTTTCCGTGGCGCGGCGTGCTGCTGGATTCGGCGCGCCATTTCCTGCCGCTGCCGGACATTCTGCGCCAGCTCGACGGCATGGCGGCGGCCAAGCTCAACGTATTCCACTGGCACCTGACTGACGATCAGGGCTGGCGCTTTGCCTCCGAGCATTACCCCAAATTGCAGCAGCAGGCCAGCGACGGCCAGTTCTACACCCGTGAGCAAATGCGGCAGGTGGTGGCTTACGCCACGGCGCGCGGCATTCGCGTGGTGCCGGAGATCGACATGCCGGGGCACGCCTCCAGCATCGCGGTGGCCTATCCCGACCTGATGAGCGCGCCGGGGCCGTATAGCATGGAGCGCGAGTGGGGCGTGCATAAGCCGACGCTCGATCCGACCCGCGACGAGGTGTATCAGTTTGTCGATACGATCGTCGGCGAGCTGGCGGCAATCTTCCCCGATCCTTATCTGCACATCGGCGGCGACGAAGTGGACGCCAGCCAGTGGCGGGCGTCGCCGTCGATTCAGGCGTTTATGCAGCAGAACGGGCTGGCGGATACCCATGCGCTGCAGGCCTACTTCAACCAGAAGCTGGAAAAAGTCCTCGAGAAGCACCAGCGGCAGATGGTCGGCTGGGACGAGATCTATCATCCGTCGCTGCCGCGTTCGATCGTCATTCAGTCCTGGCAGGGGCAAGACTCGCTGGGCGCCAGCGCGCAGGACGGCTATCAGGGCATTCTCTCCACCGGTTTCTATCTCGATCAGCCGCAAAGCACCGCCTATCACTACCGCAATGAAATTCTGCCGCAGCCGCTGGGGGTCGAAACGGCGGTGCAACCCGGCGAGCAGGCGCAAAGCTGGCGTTTCAGCATGCCGCGCCTGAAGGGCAGCGCGGTGGAGGGCAGTTTCACGTTAATCGAGGGCAAGCAGGGCTGGCGCGGCTTTATCGATTTCAACGGCAAATCGCGCCGCGCGGTGCACGATATCGTCTGGCGCACGCCGCAGCAGGTGACGTTCCGCGTCGATACCTGGATGGGCGACACGCGGCCGGTGTTTACGCTGCAACAGGACAAGCTCAGCGGCTATACGTTGGTCGGCAACGTGCGTTACCCCACCCAGGGCGAGAAACTGGCGGCGGCGCCGGCGGGCAAGATGCCGGTGGTGCCGGATGAGAAGGGGCAGGCCAAGATCCTCGGCGGGGAAGCGGCGCTGTGGGCGGAAAACGTGCGTGCGCCGCTGATCGATCTCAAGCTGTGGCCGCGCGCCTTTGCGGTAGCGGAGCGGCTGTGGTCGGCGCAGGACGTCACCGATGAGAACAACATGTACCGGCGGCTGGCGGCGATCGACGCCTGGTCGGTGGTGTCGGTCGGCCTGCAGCAGCACGCGGAAACGGCGCGCGAATTCACCCGGCTGAGCAACAGCGTGCAGATCGTGCCGCTGCAGATCCTGGCCGAGGCGGTGGAGCCGGCGCAGTATTACACCCGCCAGCACCTGAAGTTCCAGGCCGGCAACTATCATCAGTTCGAACCGCTGAACCGCTTTGCCGATGCGCTGCCGCCGGAGAGCGAGGCGGTGCGCGCCATGCATGCGCAGGTCGCGGCTCTGCTGAAGGATAAGCGCGATAAGGCGACGGCGCAGGCGCTGCGCGAACGGCTGCAGCGCTGGCAGGCGAACGGCGCGGCGTTGCAGACGGCGATCGCGGGCAACCGCACGCTGCGGGAGCTGGCGCCGGTGGCGCAGGACGTCGATGCCCTGGCCGCATTGGGGTTAACGCTGCTGGAGCGGTATCAGCAGGACAAACCGCTGAGCCGAGCAGAGGCAGAACAAGCGCAGCGCCGGCTGGATGCGGCGGCGCAGACGCGCGACGAAGTGGTGATTGCGGCGGTGTACCCGCTGGAGGCGTTGCTGCGGGGGCTTCAGCCGCAATGAGGCGGACGGGCTCGTGTGAGCCCGGATCCCTACAGCTGCAGCGGCGGCAACTGGGTGAAAATGCTGACCAGCCCTTCGCCCCAGCCCTTGCGGATGGCGCTGAAGTACGGATGGTCTTCGGTAATGCGGTATTGCCGGGCATGGCTGAAGCTGTCGCGCGGGTAGATCATCACGTCGAGCGGCAGCCCGACGGACAGGTTGCTGCGCAGGGTCGAATCCAGTGAAATCAGCGCGCATTGCATCGCTTGTTCCAGCGGCGTGTCGTAGTGCAGCACCCGGTCGATGATCGGTTTGCCGTATTTGCTTTCGCCTATCTGAAAATAGGGCGTGTCGCGGGTGGCTTCGATAAAGTTGCCTTGCGGGTAGATATGGAACAGCCGCATCTCTTCCCCGCTAATTTGGCCGCCGAGCAGCAGGTTGCAGCTGAAATCGGTGGTGCTGCCGCTTTGCTGCGCCTCGCTGTCGCGCTGGATCACCTCGCGCACCGTTTCCCCCACCAGCGTGGCGGCGTCGTAGAGGCTGGGAGCGTTGAGCAGGTTGGGGCGTTCGGCGTCCTTGCTGCGGTGCAACAGCAAACTGATGATGCTCTGGGTGGTCGCCAGGTTGCCGGCGCTTTGCAGCACCAGCGTGCGATCGCCGTCCTGTTGGAACACGTGCAGTTTGCGGAAGGTGGAAATATGGTCCACCCCGGCGTTGGTGCGCGAATCGGACGCAAAGACCAGCCCGGACGACAAACGCATGGCCACACAGTAGGTCATACTACAATCCCTCAAAACAAGACCGGCACGCCGCCAACGCGCAGCGTGCCCGAAACATTTTCCATCGGCAAGCGGCTACTGGCCGGTTGGCATCATTTGTACGGCGGCGATGGCGCTCATGTCTTCGCAGCCGCCGCCCAATCGCATGCCGCGCACCGGGCAGGCGTCCAGATAATCGATGCCGACCGCCAGCTTAAGGTGCTGATTCGGCATGCGCGTATTGTTGGTCACGTCGAAGCTGTGCCAGCGCTCCTCCACCCACACTTCCGCCCAGGCATGGGTGGCGACATGGGTCGAGTCTTCGCTGTACAGGTAGCCGCTGACGTAGCGCGCCGGGATGTTCAGGCTGCGGCAGCAGCTCAGGAAGACATGCGTATGATCCTGACACACGCCGCTGCCGGCGGCGAAAGCCTCGGCGGCGCTGTCGGTCACGCGCGTGGAGCCAGGGCTGTAAGGCATTTTCAGCAGCAGTTCGCCCATCAGATGTTCCAGGCCGCTCAGCACCGCCTGCGGTTGATGATAACGCAGGGCGAAGGCCTGAATGGCGTCATCGGGCTGGGTCAGCGGGCTATGGCGTAGAAATACCAGCGGCGACAGGTGCCCGAGCGCCCGATCTTCGACGCCGTCTTCAATCTCCACTTCCCCGAGCACCCGAATGGTGATGGCCTGATGCGGTTCATCGAGCGTCAGCACGTGTAGTACGTTGCCGAAGGCGTCGGTGGTGCGCACCGCGTCATCCGGCAACGACAGTTGCCAGGAGAGGATGCGCTGATGCGGCGAATCCTGCGGCGTCAGCCGCAGATATTGGGTGCTGCGCTGCACCGGCTGGGCGTAGCGATAATGGGTGTTGTGCTCAATATTCAGTTTCATTGCGCCTCCAGATAAGTGTGATGGATGCTTTCGGCGATGCCGTTCACCTGGCCGAGAAAGGCGCTCAACCACTCGCCCAGGCCTATCTTGTTCAGGTCCTTCATGCTGCTGAAGCGCAGCTCGGCATGCAGGGTGTGCGCCAGACGTCGCGGTTGGTTGGCGCCGCCGCCGATCAGTTCCAATTGCTGCACCATGTCGCCGACGCAGGCCAGCAGTGAACGCGGGATTTCATTGCGCAGAATCATCAGTTCGGCGATGGTCTCGCGGCTCAACGGCTGCTTGTAGATGCTGTGGTAGGCTTCGCGCGCGCTCACCGCCCGCAGCAGCGTGTCCATGCGGTAATATTCGCGCACCGGGTCGCCGTCGATGTCCATCAGCGTGTTCTTCACCTCCAGCAGACGGGCGGTGCCGTCGGCCCGCTCCAGCAGGGTGCCGAGACGGATAAAGCGCATGGCGTCGCTGCGCAGCAGCGTGCCGAACATGGCGCCGCGAAACAGATGGGCGCGCTCCTTCACCCAGTCGAAGAAGGCATCGGCGCCCACCGAGCCGATGCCCTGGCGGCTGATCAGTTTCATCTCTATCCAGGTGGCGTTGATGCACTCCCAGACTTCGGATGACAGGCTGCCGCGCACCGCATGGGCGTTGTTCCAGCCCATTTGCAGGCAGCTGAAGATGCTGCTGTGGTTACGGTTGTCGAGCGCGAAGAAACTGACCAGATTGGGCATCGTCAATTCCGGGTAGGCGGCGGCATACAGCTGGCCGGTGCCGGTCAGGTTGAGCGGCACCTGCAGATCCTGATCGCCGCCGTCGCGGATCGGCATCATCGACAGCTTGTTGGTGACGTCCAGCACCCGGGCGATGCTTTCCGCCCGCTCCAGATAGCGGGCCATCCAATAGAGTTCACTGGCGGTGCGGCTCAGCATAGGTCGTCCTCCAATACCCAGGTGTCCTTGGTGCCGCCGCCCTGCGACGAGTTCACCACCAGCGAACCTTCCGCCAACGCCACCCGGGTCAGGCCGCCGGGCACCAGGCGGATCTCCGCGCCGCTGAGGGCGAACGGCCGCAGATCGATATGCCGCGGCGCCAGACCATCGTTGACGAAGGTCGGGCAGGTGGACAGCGCCAGCGTGTTTTGCGCAATGTAATTCTGCGGGCGAGACAGCAGCAGAGCGCGGAAGCGGGCGAGCTCGTCCTTGCTCGCCGTGGGGCCGATCAACATGCCGTAGCCGCCGGCGCCGTGCACCTCTTTCACGACCATCTGTTCGAGGTTGGCCAGCACATACGACAGTTCGTTTTTATGTCGGCACTGCCAGGTCGGCACGTTGTTGAGGATCGGTTCCTCTTGCAGGTAGAAGCGCACCATATCCGGCACGTAGGGGTAGATCGATTTGTCGTCGGCCACGCCGGTGCCGATGGCGTTGGCCAGCACCACATTGCCGGCGCGATACACCGACAGCAGCCCCGGTACGCCGAGCAGCGAGTCCGGCCGAAACGCCAGCGGATCGAGGAAGGCGTCGTCCACCCGACGATAGATCACGTCCACTTTGCACGGCCCGGCGGTGGTGCGCATGAAGACCGCGCCGTCCTTGACGAACAGATCGGCGCTTTCGACCAGCTCCACCCCCATCTGCTGCGCCAGGAAACTGTGCTCAAAATAGGCGCTGTTGAAGCGGCCCGGCGTCAGCACCACCACGGTGGGATCGTTGATGGGCGAGCTTTCGCGCAGCGTTTGCAGCAGGTGCGACGGGTAGCGCTCCACCGGCGCGATGCGTTGCCGGGCGAACAGTTCCGGATAGAGACGCATCATCATTTTGCGATTTTCCAGCATGTAAGAGACGCCGGACGGGGTGCGCAAGTTATCTTCCAGCACGTAGTATTGGCCGTCGCTGTTGCGGACCATGTCCACGCCGACGATATGCGCATAGATATCGCGATGCAGATCAACGCCTTGCATACAGGGTTGATACTGATCGTTGGCCAGCACCTGCTCCGCCGGAATGAGGCCGGCCTTCAGAATATGCTGCTGGTGGTAAATGTCATGCAGGAAGGCATTGAGCGCCTGTACGCGCTGGCGAATGCCGCGATCGAGCATCGCCCATTCGGCGGCCGGAATAATGCGCGGCACGCTGTCGAACGGGATCAACCGCTCGGCGCCGTCATCGTCGCCGTAGACGTTGAAGGTGATGCCCACCCGGTGAAACAGCAGCGCAGCCTCTTCCCGCTTGCGTTGCACGGCCTGGTGATCGGCCTGCTGCAGCCATTGCCAGTAGGCGTCGTAGTGGCCACGGTGTTTTCCCTCAGCCAGAAGCATCTCATCAAAAAACGGTGAAGCGGAAAGATTGATATTCAGCATCGTCACCTCGTCGACATTGCAGGCTGTCAATCAATCGAGCATAAAACGTGCCAAGGCGATAACGGGCGAAAATGGCGCAGAGCGAGGCTACCGCGGCGAAAAACGCCCGTTCGCGGTGCAGGTCTGGCGTGACGACGCCTTAATATAGGGCGAAAAGGCGGCGGCGGTGAGCGCTAAAGGCGCAGGGACGGCAGGCTGTCGGGGCAGAGCAGAAATAAAAACGGCCAGCCGAAGCTGACCGTCATTCGCGTGCGCGTCGATTAACGACGCACGGCGATGGCTTCGATTTCGATCTTCACGTCTTTCGGCAGACGCGCCACTTCCACGCAGGAACGGGCCGGGAACGGCGCGCTGTGCTCGGTGAAGAAGGCTTCGTACGCGGCGTTGACGGTGGCGAAGTCGTTCAGGTCTTTCACGAACACGGTGGTTTTCACGATGTCGGCAACGATCAGGCCGGCGGCTTCGACGATCGCTTTGACGTTTTCCAGTGACTGGCGCGCTTGAGCGGCAACGTCGTCGGCGACGGCGCCGGTTTTCGGATCGACCGGGATCTGGCCGGAAGTGATGATCATGCTGCCCAGATCAACGCCCTGCACGTAAGGACCAATGGCTGCCGGGGCGAGTTCAGTGCTGATGTTACGTGACATGTTTTCTCCTGATAAACCCGTTGTCTTTCACGCCGCCGCGCGGTCGGCCGCAGCGTAAAATTCGGTGGGTAGCAACGTGGGTAGAGTGATTTTCAGAGGACCCATTATAGGGCGTCACCGGGAGAATAACAGCGCCATCTCCCGGCGCCCATGCCGGGATTAGTCCGCCTGCAGCACCACCTGATGCTCGAACTCTTTTTCGCAGTAGCGGCACTTCAGGTGTACTTCACCGTCGCGCGATTTGACGCTGAAGCTCGACGCCACCGGCTCGCTGCGGCTGATGCAGTTGCCGTTCGGGCAGGTCAGCACGCCGTCGATGTGGTCCGGCAGGCTGAGGGTCAGCTTGCGCACCACTTCATAGTTGTCGATGCGATTCACCGTGGCCTTCGGCGCGTACATCGCCAACTGGTTGGCCTGCTGCTCGGTCAGGAAGGTGTTCTCGATCTTGATCAGATCCTTGCGGCCCAGCTCGTTGGAGGGCAGGTTCAGGCCGATGGTTATGCGCTGGTCGGTGGCGGTCAGCTTGAACAGCGTCAGCAGCTTGAAACCGATCTGCGCCGGAATGTGGTCGATCACCGTGCCGCATTTGATCGCTTCGACCTGCAGTTTGTTGTCGTGAGTCATGGCGGTTCCCCCTTAAAGAGCCAAATCTGCGTTGAGCACCAGCGCCAGCAGCGCCTGACGGGCGAAGATGCCGTTGCCCGCCTGCTGGAAGTAGTAAGCGTGCGGCGTTTTATCCACGTCGGTGGCGATCTCGTCGATGCGCGGCAGCGGGTGCAGCACCTTGAGGTTGGCGCGCGCGCCGGCCAGATCTGCGGCACGCAGCACGAACTGCGCCTTCACGTTGGCGTACTCGGACGGATCGAGGCGCTCTTTCTGCACCCGGGTCATGTAGAGAATATCCAGCTCCGGCACCACTTCTTCAATGCTGCCGTGCAGGCTGTACTCGATGCCTTTCTCTTCCAGCATTTTCAGGATGTAGGCCGGCATCGCCAGCGCGTCCGGGGCGATGAAGTAGAAACGGTTGCCTTCGAATTTGGCCAGCGCCTGGGTGAGCGAGTGCACGGTGCGGCCGTACTTCAGATCGCCGACCATAGCAATGCTGAGGTTGCTCAGGCGCCCCTGGGTTTCCTGGATGGTGAACAGATCCAGCAGGGTCTGGGTCGGGTGCTGGTTGGCGCCGTCGCCGGCGTTGAGCACCGGCACGTTGCCGGAGAACTCCGAGGCCATGCGCGCCGCGCCTTCCTGCGGATGGCGCATCACGATGGCGTCCACATAGGTGCTGATCACCGAGATGGTGTCGGCCAGGGTTTCGCCTTTTTTGCCGAGCGAGGTGTTGCTGCCGTCGGCGAAACCGACCACCGAGGCGCCGAGGCGGTGCATCGAGGTTTCGAACGACAGGCGGGTACGGGTCGAGGCTTCGAAGAAGCAGCTGGCGATCACCTTGTGTTTCAACAGTTCCGGCTGCGGGTTGGCTTTCAGACCGGCGGCGGTGCGCAGCACCAGCTCCAGATCCTCGCGGCTGAGATCGTTAATAGAGATGATGTGTTTGTGATACAGCGGGTTGGCCATTTTTCACTCCTCCTCGACGCGTGCCCGTGGCGCGGGACTTTTTAAGGACAAAAAAAAGCCCCTCAATGAGGGGCTTGAAACGATCGGTTTAGCAACAGGAGAAACAACGGCAGCTGGCCGCCGATAGGCAGTCGGTTTTGTCGATTGCGGCTAACAAAACAAACGTCGTTTTTCATGCTTTCTCCTGGCAAATTGTGGCGCATTATACTCGCGCTTTTCGCCACTGCAAGCGTTAAAACGCCGTTTTTTGCCGCCCCGCAATCGATTGGCCGGCGATGGCCGCCTGCGGGCTATTTGCTGACGCGATCGTAGTAGACCATGTCGGCGTTCAGCCCCTGCTGGTAGCCTTTGATGTTGTCGCGCAGCACCACTTCGGTTTTGGCCTGATCGATAAACACGTACGGCGAACTGCGCTGCAGCTCCTGTTGCATGGCGGTGTACAGCGCGCGGCGCTTGGCCGGATCGGCTTCGGCCAGTGCCGCCAGCGTCTGCTTATTCAACTGCGGGATCTGCCAGCCGTTCAGCCCGGCCACCGTGCTGCTCTTGCCGTCGTTGTAGGCAAAGGCGCTGGCGTTGGAGTGGGCGTCGAAATAATCCGGGATCCACAGGCGGATTGCCGCCTGATGCTGCCTGGCGCGCACGCGGGAGTAAACCTGGCTGCCCGCGGCCGGCAGCAGCTCGACCTTCACGCCGGCGGCGGCGAAGCTGCCCTGCAGCGCCTGCGCGATGGTGATGAAAGGCGGCTTGTTCTCTACGTCCAGCGTAAAGGCGGCGTGGGTGATGCCCGCTTTGGCCAGGATGGCTTTCGCCTTGGCCGGATCGTAGCGGAACGGGTTGGTCTCCAGCGCGCCCGGCAGCCCGACCGGCAGGAAGCTCTGATGCACGAAGTATTGGCCCTTCAGCAGATCCTGGGTGATGCCCTGATAATCCACCAGATAGCGCGCCGCCTCCCAGAAGGCCGGGTTGTTCAGCAGCGGATTGGCGCCGTTGCCGGTGTTGAATACCAGGTAGTTTTGCTCGGCGGACGGGATCTCCAACACCTTAACCCCCGGCTGGTTCTTCAGCGTGTCGGTCTGGTCGGCGCCCAGTTCGCGGGCGATATCGGCGTCGCCCTGCTGGACCAGCAGGCGGCGGGTGGCCGGATCCGGCACGTTCTTGATGATGATGTTTTTCAGCTGCGGCTTGTCGCCCGGCGTCGTGGGGTTGGCGTCCAGCACGATCGCCTGATGCGGCTGATAGACGCGCATCTTGAACGGGCCGCTGCCGGCGGAGTGCATTTTCAGCCAGGCGTTGCCGAAGTCGCCGTCTTTGACGTTGGCCAGCGCCGCTTTGCTGTCGACGATCGAGGCGATCGGCGTCGAGAGGATATTCAGCGCCACCGCCGGGCTGACGTCCGCCGTCCAGCGCAGCTGCACGGTATGGTCGTCGATCTTCTTCAGCTGCGCGTCGATGTTGTCCGGCTGCCAGCCGAGCACGTTGAGGATGAACGCCGGCGACTTGTTCATTTTCACCGCGCGGCTGTAGGAGAAGATCACGTCGTCGGCGGTCAGCGGGTTGCCGGAGGCGAACGCCGCCTGCGGCCGCAGTTTTACCGTCAGCGTTTTGGCCGCCGCATCGCTCTGCCAGCTTTCCGCCAGCACCGGCGCCACCTTGGCCGGATCGTCGCGATCCGCCTGCACCAAGCGCTGGTACAGGCTGGGCACCGTCTGGATGCTGGAGAGTTCGTTGGCTTCCGCCGGATCGAGGCTGACGATGTCATCCAGCGATTGCACCACCACCAGCGTATTCGGCGGCGTGGCGGCCAACGCGGCGGCGGGCAGGGCGGCGAGCAGGAACAGCGGCAAGAGTTTGGTTTTCATCGATGTGTATCCCCTGAAGGCGCCGCAGGGCGGCGCTGAGAACGGTTTGTTATCGTTGGTTTTTACGGCGCGGGCGCCGTCGGCCTGTCACGGTAGAACCTTTGTCCGCGGCGGGCAAAGGCCAATGCGCTATTTGATATTCCAGGAATATATTAGCCGCCCTGGTCGGGGGCGCCAGGGCGGAGGGGGAGGCGTGTCAGAGCGTTGCGCTCAGCGTGGCGACCAGCACCGCCTTGATGGTATGCAGCCGGTTTTCCGCCTGATCGAACACCACGCTGTGCGCCGACTCGAACACCTCGTCGGTCACTTCCATGCCGCCGTGCAGATCGTACTGCTGCGCCATCTGCTTGCCGAGCGTGGTTTGATCGTCGTGGAACGCCGGCAGGCAGTGCAGGAACTTCACGTTCGGGTTGCCGGTCAGTTTCAGCATCGCCATGTTGACCTGATACGGCCGCAGCAGCGCGATACGCTCCTGCCAGGTCTCTTTCGGTTCGCCCATCGACACCCACACGTCGGTGTAGAGGAAATCGGCGTCTTGTACCCCTTCGGCGATGTCTTCGGTCAGGGTGAGTTTCGCGCCGGTTTGCTGCGCCAGCGCCTGGCATTCGGCCACCAGTTCCGGCTGCGGCCAACAGGCCTTCGGCGCCACCAGCCGCAGATCCATGCCCGCCAGCGCGGCGGCTTCCAGCAGCGTGTTGCCCATGTTGTTGCGCGCGTCGCCGACGTACGCCAGCTTCACTTCGTTCAGCGCCTTGCCCGGCAGGTGTTCCTGCACGGTGAGCAGATCCGCCAGCAATTGGGTAGGGTGGAACTCGTCGGTCAGGCCGTTCCACACCGGCACGCCGGCGTGCTGCGCCAGGGTTTCCACCAGCGCCTGGCCGTAGCCGCGGTACTGAATACCGTCGTACAGGCGGCCCAGCACCCGGGCGGTGTCTTTCATCGACTCTTTATGGCCGATCTGGCTGCCGCTCGGGCCGAGGTACGTGACCTGCGCGCCCTGATCGAATGCGGCAACTTCGAAAGAGCATCGCGTGCGGGTTGAGTCTTTTTCGAAGATGAGCGCAATGTTTTTGCCTTGCAGCCGGCGCTGTTCCTGCCCCTGCTTCTTGGCCTGCTTCAGATCGGCCGAAAGCTGCAGCAGCGCCTGCAGCTCGGCGGGGGTGAAATCCATTAACCTCAGAAAGTGACGTTGGTAGAACGCATTGCCGGTGCTCATAGTCCGATTCCCTGATTGCTTAATTGAATTAAAATTCACTTTATATGTATGAATATTCAATTTCAACCCCGGTGAGGAAATCTTTCACGTTTATCGTGGAAGCAATGTCGGCGGTGTGTGAAAATAGAAGGAATGAAGGCCATTTGACTTGAGGATATAGGCATGGCAAACCGCGAATTGCTGGAAGAACAACGTGAAGAGACCCGCCTGATCATCGAAGAGCTGCTGGAAGACGGCAGCGATCCGGACGCGCTCTACACCATCGAGCACCATCTGTCCGCCGAGAAATTTGAGGTTCTGGAGCAGGCCGCCGTTGAAGCCTTCAAGCTGGGCTACGAAGTGACCGACGCCGAAGAGCTGGAAGTGGAAGACGGTTCGATGGTGATGTGCTGCGACGTGATCAGCGAAGTCGGCCTGAACGCCGAGCTGATCGACGCTCAGGTCGAGCAGCTGGTGGCGCTGGCGGAGCGCTGCGGCGTCAACTACGACGGCTGGGGCACCTACTTCGAAGATCCGAACGGTGAAGACGGTGAGGATGACGAAGACGGCGACTATATCGACGAAGACGACGACGGCAAACGCCACTGATTAACCCCGCTTATTCACATGGGCCGGTTCTCGCCGGCCCCTGATATCCCCGTCGTCTTTCAAGCTGCAGCGTTGTTGGCTGCACTCTCTCACCCCAGTCACTTACCTGAGTAAGCTCCTGGGGATGAGTGAGCTGGCCGCCTAGCTGCAACTTGAAATACATAGGGCAATGACGCCATGACATACCAATCCCTGCTAGCCCCGATTTTAAGCTTCCTGCACTGTGAAACTCCCGACGCCTGGATCGACGCCGCGCGCCGTCCGGAAAACCTGCAGCTGTTGCTGACCGATCACCTGGTGTGCGAGCTGAAAGCCGCGCAGACCGGCATGTGGCTGATCCGCCGCTACGTGGCGGACAAAGAGAGCGGCGACGCGCTGTTGGCGCTGCTGCGGCCCTACGAGGCGTTTCTGCACGAAGCGCAGGGCGCGCCCGACACATTGTTCCGCCAGGGCCAGTTCACCCGCAAGATCCTGCCGAAAAACGGCTCGGCCTACGGCCAGGATCTGGCGGATCGCATGGTGCTGCTGATCAAGGAAGAACTGCATCATTTCTCGCAGGTGCTGGAGATCATGCAGGCACGCGGGATCCCGTATCGCAAGATCACCGCCAGCCGCTATGCCAAGGGGATGATCCGCGAGATCCGCACCCACGATCCGGCGACGCTGATCGACAAACTGATCTGCGGCGCCTACATCGAAGCGCGATCCTGCGAGCGCTTCGCCAAACTGGCGCCGCACCTGGACGATGAGCTGAACCGCTTTTACGTCTCGCTGCTGCGATCCGAAGCGCGTCACTATCAGGACTACCTGACACTGGCGGAACAGATCGCCGGCGGCGACATCAGCGAACGGGTGGCGCATTTCGGCCGCCTCGAGGCTGAATTGATCCTGTCGCCGGACAGCGAGCTGCGTTTTCACAGCGGCGTGCCCGTCGCCGCCTGACGTTGAGGCGCGTCCTTACTGCGGCGCGCCCAGCAATAAATCCACCGCCTTTTCCGCCAGCATAATGGTCGGCGCATTGGTATTGCCGCTGGTGAGCTGCGGCATCACTGAGCCGTCGATCACCCGCAGCCGTTCAAAACCGTGCACCCGCAGCTGCGGATCGGTCACCGCGTCCTGCGGCGACGGCCCCATGCGGCAGCTGCCCACCGGGTGATACACCGTCTTGCAGAAGTTGCGCACGAAGGCTTCCAGCTGTGAGTCGTCGCGCGTCCACTCCGGCTGCGGCATCAGCAGATCCTTGATCAGCGGCTTCAGCGCCGCGGTTTGCAGGAAGCCCAGGCCGAACTTCACCGCGCGCACGCTGCCGGCCAGATCGTCCGGGTGGCCGAGGTAGTTGGCGTGCAGCTTGACCGGATCGCGCGGGTTGCTGCTGCGCAGCAGCACTTCGCCGCGCGCCTTCGGTTGCAGGTAGCCGACCTTGAGCGTGAAGCCGTGAATGTTCGGCAGCGGCTCGCCGGGCACGTCGTCCCAGCTGTCGAGCATCGGCAGGAAGTGGATCTGCACGTCCGTGCGGCCATCGCCCCGGCTGTCGGTGAAGGCGGCGCCTTCCAGCACGTTGGACGAAAGCACCCCGCTGCGAAACGCCAGCCACTGCGCGCCGTGGCTCAGCGCCTGCAGGCCGCGATCGGCGCCGAACAGGCTGATCGGCTCGCGGGTGCTGACGTTGATCGACATGTGCAGATGGTCGTGGAAGTTTTTGCCCACCGGCAGATCCGCCCGCACCTCGATGCCCAGCTGCTGCAGGTGGTCGCGCGGGCCGATGCCGGACAGCATCAGCAGCTTCGGCGAACCGACCGCGCCGGCGCTGACGATCACTTCTTTGGTGGCGCGCGCGGTCACTTCCGCGCCGCCGTTCTGGCTGTAGACCACGCCGGTGGCGACGTTGCCCTCGAAGGTCAGCCGGTGCGCCAGGGCGTTCAGTTTCACCACCAGCCGCCGTTCGTCGCGCACCGCCTTCAGGTAGGTGCGGGCGGTGCTGGCGCGCTCGCCGTTGCGGGTGGTGGTTTGGTAGAAACCGACGCCGTGCTGGCTGTCGCCGTTGAAGTCGTTGCGATAGGGCAGGTTCAACTCCTGGCCGGCGCGGATAAACGCCATGCTCAGCGGGTGGCGATAGCGGTTTTCGCTGACCGGCAGCAGCCCGTCGGCGCCGTGGTAGTCGTCGGACAGGCTTTCGTTGGCCTCGGCGCGTTTGAAGTAGGGCAGCACCTCCCGGTAGCTCCAGCCGGCGCAGCCATAGCGCTCGGCCCAGTCGTCGTAATCTTGCGGCTGGCCGCGCAGGTAGATCATGCCGTTGACCGAACTGCTGCCGCCCAGCACTTTGCCCTGCGCGATCTGCATGCGGCGGTTGTTGGCGTGCGGTTCCGGTTCCGTTTCGTAGGGCCAGCTCTTTTTGGCGATGATCTTGGCCACGCCGGCCGGCATCTTGATAAACAGGTTATTGTCGTCGCCGCCGGCTTCCAGCAGCAGCACCCGCGCCTGGGTGCGGCGGATCAGCTGCGCCGCCAGCACGCAGCCGGCGGAACCGGCGCCGACGATAATGTAATCAAAGGTGTTTTCCGACATGACAGCTCTCCGTGCGCGATTGGGATACTGGCAGAGTAGCGCGGGGGAGCAAGCGGTCAATTTACGATCGTTAATTTATTAACGAACTTCACATTAAATTTACATCGCGGTTTTTAACGTCAGTTTATCTGCTTGAAAAACGGCGTTATAGCGAGTTTTACTGATTGATTGCGATATTAATAAAAAAGGCACAGCAAGCTGCGCCCTGATGAAGAGGCGGGGGCGATTACAGCGTTTTCAGCATGGTGACTTCGCAATCGACGTGGCCGGTGGCGCCCATCGCGTGGTCGATGTGTTCAAAGCCCAGGTGTTCGTACAGCGCGACGGCCTGCGTCAGGCTGGCGGTGGTCTCGAGGTAACAACAGCGGAAGCCGTGCCGGCGGGCGAAATCCAGCGCCTGCAGCGCCAGGCGTTTCGCCAATCCCTTGCCGCGCAATACCGGCAGGAAATACATCTTCTGCAATTCGCAAATATCGTCTGCGCCGCCCTGCAGCGGCGCGATGCCGCCGCCGCCGGCGACCTGGCCGTCCACCTCGATCACCCAGTAAGCGCTGCGCGGCAGGCTGTAGAGCTGATACAGGGCGTCCAGATTGGGATCGGAGACGGTATAGCCTTTATCCGCCGTCAGGCCGTGCTCGGCGGAGACTTCGCGAATGACGTGAGCAATGGCGGGATTGTCTTCCGCCGTGATGGGGCGCACCAGCAGGCGCGCCGGGGTTGCTGTTGTCATGTTTACACTCGCCATTGAAAGAGACCACGTTCGTTTTTCGTTTTTATCGCAGCACGAAACGCGCCGGGGATTATTTCCCGGCGGCGTCCCTGCAGCAGTAATATCTTGTAATAACATCTAACCCGACCCGGATGCAACGGCGATAAAAAAACAGCGGGGAAGACCCCGCTGTTTTCAGGCGTTGGCGTGAGCCGGTGGATTACAGCGCGGCGATGGTCGCCTGCTGTTCCTGCAGCTTCACTTTGCCTTCTTTGCAGGCCGCCAGGCGATCGCGCTCTTTGGCGACCACCGCTTCCGGCGCGCGCGCCACGAAGCCTTCGTTCGCCAGCTTGCCTTCGATCGAAGCGATTTCCGCATCCAGTTTGCCCATCTCTTTGGCCAGACGCGCGATCTCGGCGTCCTTGTCGATGAAACCGGCCATCGGGATCAGCAGCTCGGCGCCGTCCACCAGCTTGGTGACGGAGACCGGGCCTTTCTCTCCGGCCGGCAGCAGCGCGATGGATTCCAGGCGCGCCAGACGGGCGATAAAGCTTTGGTTCTCCTGCACGCGGCGCTGGGCGTCGGCGCTGCAGTTGCGCAGCAGCACGTCGAGCGTTTTGCTAGGCGCGATGTTCATCTCGGCGCGGATGTTGCGCACGGCGATGATGGTTTGCTTGATCCACTCCAGATCGTTCAGCGCCTGCTCGTCTTCCAGCGCGGCGTCGTAGGCCGGGAACGGCTGCAGCATGATGGTGTCTGCGGTCGTGCCGGTCAGCGGCTTCACGCGCTGCCAGATGGTTTCGGTGATGAACGGAATGATCGGGTGCGCCAGGCGCAGCAGCGCTTCCAGCACGGTGATCAGCGTGTGGCGGGTGCCGCGCTGTTCCGCTTCGCTGCCGTTGCTCACCACCGGCTTGGTCAGCTCCAGATACCAGTCGCAGAACTGGTTCCAGGTGAATTCGTACAGGATGTTGGCCGCCAGATCGAAGCGGTAGGTATCCAGCGCTTCGCGGTAGGCTTTCACCGTGCGGTTGAATTCGGCCAGGATCCAGCGATCCGCCAGCGACAGCACTTTCTCGCCGCCGTTGAAGCCGCAGTCGTGCGCTTCGGTGTTCATCAGCACGAAGCGGCTGGCGTTCCACAGCTTGTTACAGAAGTTGCGGTAGCCTTCCAGGCGCTTCATGTCCCAGTTGATGTCGCGGCCGGTCGAAGCCAGCGCCGCCAGGGTGAAGCGCAGGGCGTCGGTGCCGTGCGGCTCGATGCCGTTCGGGAACTGTTTCTCGGTGCGCTTGCGGATTTTCTCCGCCAGCTGCGGCTGCATCATGTTGCCGGTGCGTTTTTCCAGCAGATCTTCCAGCGAGATGCCGTCGACCATGTCCAGCGGATCGATCACGTTGCCTTTCGACTTGGACATCTTCTGGCCTTCGTCGTCGCGGATAAGGCCAGTCATGTAGACGGTCTTGAACGGCACCTGCGGCTTGCCGTTTTCATCCTTGATGAAGTGCATGGTCAGCATGATCATGCGCGCGATCCAGAAGAAGATGATGTCGAAGCCGCTGACCATCACGCTGGTCGGGTGGAAGGTTTTCAGCGCCTCGGTCTGCTCCGGCCAGCCCAGGGTAGAGAAGGTCCACAGGCCGGACGAGAACCAGGTGTCCAGTACGTCTTCGTCCTGGGTCAGCACCACGTCGGCGCCCAGGTTGTTCTCGCTGCGCACTTCTTCTTCGCTGCGGCCCACGTAGACTTTGCCGTTCACGTCGTACCAGGCCGGGATGCGGTGGCCCCACCACAGCTGACGCGAGATGCACCAGTCCTGGATGTCGCGCATCCAGCTGAAGTACATGTTTTCATACTGCTTCGGCACGAACTGGATATCGCCCTGTTCGACCGCTTCCACCGCCACTTTGGCCAGCGGCGCGGTGCGCACGTACCATTGGTCGGTCAGCATCGGCTCGATCACCACGCCGCCGCGGTCGCCGTAAGGCACCGTCAGGTCGTGCGGTTTGATCTCGTCCAGCAGGCCCAACTGATCGAAGGCGGCGACCACCGCTTTACGCGCCGCGAAGCGCTCCAGGCCGCGGAACTCGGCCGGGATCTCGTTGCAGTAATCGGTGCAGACTTCGCCCAGGGTGTTGAACACTTCCGCTTCCTGACGGATGTCGCCGTCGAAGGTCAGAATGTTGATCATCGGCAGGCCGTGGCGTTTGCCGACTTCGTAGTCGTTGAAATCGTGCGCCGGGGTGATCTTCACGCAGCCGGTGCCTTTTTCCATATCGGCGTGTTCGTCGCCGACGATGCGGATGCGGCGGCCGACCAGCGGCAGAATGATCTCTTTGCCGATCAGGTCTTTATAGCGCGGATCTTCCGGGTTGACCGCCACGCCGGTATCGCCCAGCACGGTTTCCGGACGGGTGGTGGCGACCACCAGGTAGTCTTTGCCCTCGGCGGTTTTCGCGCCGTCGGCCAGCGGGTAACGCAGGTGCCACATGGAACCTTTGGATTCGCGGTTTTCCACTTCCAGATCGGAGATGGCGGTGCGCAGCTTCGGATCCCAGTTCACCAGGCGCTTGCCGCGGTAGATCAGGTCTTCTTTGTGCAGACGGACAAACACTTCGCGCACCGCGTTCGACAGGCCTTCGTCCATGGTGAAGCGTTCGCGCTCCCAGTCCACGGAGTTGCCCAGACGGCGCATCTGGCGGGTGATGGTGCCGCCGGACTCCGCCTTCCACTGCCAGATTTTGTCGATGAACGCGTCACGGCCGTAGTCGTGGCGGGTTTTGCCTTCTTCCGCAGCGATCTTGCGCTCCACCACCATCTGGGTGGCGATGCCGGCGTGGTCGGTGCCCGCCTGCCACAGGGTGTTTTTACCCTGCATGCGCTGATAGCGAATCATGGTGTCCATGATGGTCTGCTGGAACGCGTGGCCCATGTGCAGGCTGCCGGTGACGTTCGGCGGCGGGATCATGATGCAGAAGCTTTCCTGGCTGGTGTCGCCGTTCGGCTTGAAGTAACCCTGACTCTCCCAGTGATCGTACAGCTTCTGTTCGATCTGTTTTGGGTCGTATGCGGTGTCGAGCTGACTGTTTGTCTTTTCCATTCTTTATCGTATTCAGTGAGTTGGCGGCGTAGCCGTGGTCAAATGGAAGCCGACGCTGCGATAGGCCTTGTAACGGTCGCGCGCCAACTGTTTCAGAGTGTCTTCGTAAGGAACGAAGTCTACCACTTCATGGAAAGCGGTAGCAAAATCGGCAAACTGCGGCAGCAGGGCGATCAGCAGATCGCGCGGGGCATTGCCGCGCTTGCCGGGCCAGCACAGTTCCACCGGCGCGCCGTAGTGCGGCCCTTCGCCGGCCAGGTTGTGCGGCACGAATTCATGCGGCTCGCGCTGCCACAGCGCTTCGTCCAGCCGCTGGGCCTGCTCCTGGCTCTCGCAGGCGATCAGCACCCGCTTGCCGGCGCGGAAGCCGCTGGCGGCAACGGCGCAGGCCACGGCCTCATGGGCGCTGAGCGCGCCTGACGGTTCCGCGTTGTCGAGCAAATAAAACGTCGCCTGTTTCATTAAGGATCCACCGCTGCCGATAAAAAAATGTAGGGGCACAGCATGCTGTGCCCCTTGGGATTATACCTGAATTACCGCTCAGATTTAATCGTCGCCGTTCAGGCCTGCGCGGTTCAATAGGAACTGCGACAGCAGCGCGACCGGGCGGCCGGTCGCGCCCTTGGCTTTACCGGAGCGCCAGGCGGTGCCGGCGATGTCCAGGTGCGCCCAGGTGTACTTGCGGGTGAAGCGCGACAGGAAGCAGGCGGCGGTGATGGCGCCGCCAGGGCGGCCACCGATGTTCGCCATGTCGGCGAAGTTGGAGTCCAACTGCTCGTAGTACTCGTCGGCCATCGGCAGACGCCAGGCGCGATCGCCGGCCTGCTCGGAAGCGCCCAGCAGCTCGTGCGCCAGCGGGTTGTGGTTCGACATCAGGCCGGTGATGTGGTGGCCCAGGGCGATCACGCAGGCGCCGGTCAGGGTGGCGATGTCGATCACCAGCTCCGGCTCGAAGCGCTCGACGTAGGTCAGGGTGTCGCACAGCACCAGACGGCCTTCGGCGTCGGTGTTGAGCACCTCGACGGTCTGGCCGGACATGGTGGTCAGCACGTCGCCCGGACGATACGCCCGGCCGCCCGGCATGTTTTCACAGCCGGCCAGCACGCCGATCACGTTCAGCGGCAGGTTCAGTTCCGCCACCACGCGCATCACGCCGTACACGGTCGCCGCGCCGCACATGTCGTATTTCATCTCGTCCATGCCGTCGGCCGGTTTGATCGAGATGCCGCCGGAGTCGAAGGTCAGCCCTTTGCCTACCAGCACGATCGGCTTAGCGTCCGGATTTGGGTTGCCCTTATATTCCATCACCGACATCAATGATTCGTTCTGCGAACCGGCGCCGACCGCCAGATAGGCGTTCATGCCCAGCTCTTTCATCTGCTGTTCGCCGATGACGCGAGTGGTGATGTTAGTGCTGAAGGCGTCCGCCAGTTGGCGGGCCTGTGAGGCCAGGTAGCCGGCGTTACAGATGTTCGGCGGCATGTTGCCGAGATCTTTGGCCGCCTTGATGCCGGAAGCCACCGCCAGGCCATGCTGGATGGCGCGCTCGCCGCTGGTGAGCTCACGGCGGGTCGGCACGTTGAACACCATTTTGCGCAGCGGACGACGCGGCTCCACCTTGTTGCTTTTCAGCTGATCGAAGGTGTAGAGCGTCTCTTTGGCGGTTTCCACCGCCTGACGCACTTTCCAGTAGGTGTTGCGGCCTTTCACGTGCAGTTCGGTCAGGAAGCAGACCGCTTCCATCGAGCCGGTGTCGTTGAGGGTATTGATGGTTTTCTGGATCACCTGCTTGTATTGGCGCTCATCGAGCTCGCGCTCTTTGCCGCAGCCGATCAGCAGGATGCGCTCGGAGAGAATGTTGGGCACATGGTGCAGTAGCAGCGTCTGCCCGACCTTGCCTTCCAATTCGCCACGGCGCAGCAATGCGCTGATATAACCATCACTGATTTTGTCGAGTTGTTCTGCGATAGGGGACAGGCGGCGCGGTTCGAAAACGCCGACTACAATACAGGCACTGCGCTGTTTTTCCGGGCTACCGCTTTTTACACTGAACTCCATGCACTCTCCTGAATCTTAAAGACAAAGGCGGACGCTACGGCTAGAATAATCGACTCCGTAACGATCTCCCGCTATTTGAGTTAACGGATTATGTTAACCTGAACGGCGTAAATTGCTCTGTTTTGGCGACTATAAGCAAGTTCCTATAGGACACCCAAACGGCTTGATGTTGTAATACTATTTTAGCTGTGAAGGTTGCCATATGATGAGAATAAATGGCGGATTAGCGATGAAATTATCGATTTTCCTGCAAAAAGACAAGTTTTCACAGGCGTAATAAGCGTGATCATCATAAGATATCTGGTACGGGAAACGCTCAAGAGCCAAATCGCCATCCTGTTCATCCTGCTTCTGATCTTCTTTTGTCAGAATTTGGTCAGGGTGTTGGGCGACGCGGTGGACGGCAATATCCCGACAAACTTAGTACTCTCTCTGCTCGCGTTGGGCGTGCCGAAAATGGCGCAGCTCATCCTGCCCTTGAGCCTGTTTCTCGGCTTGCTGATGACGCTTGGGCGGTTGTATACCGAGAGCGAAATCACCGTCATGCACGCCTGCGGGCTGGGCAAACGCACCCTGATTATCGCCGCCATGATCCTGGCGCTGCTCACCTCTGCGATCGCGGCGGTGAACGTATTTTGGGCCGGCCCCTGGGCCTCGCGCTATCAGGACGTGGTGGTGAACGAAGCCAAGGCCAACCCGAGCATCGCCGGGCTGGCGGAAGGGCAGTTCAAACCCTCGCAGGACGGCAACGCGGTGCTGTTTATCGGCAACGTGAAGGGCAGCACCTTCAACGACGTGTTCCTGGCGCAGCTGCGACCGAACGGCAACCAACGTCCGTCGGTGGTGGTGGCCGAGCACGGCAACATCGTGCAGCAGAAAGACGGCTCGCAGGTGGTGACGCTCGACAAGGGCACCCGCTTTGAAGGCACCGCGCTGCTGCGCGACTTCCGCATTACCGACTTCACCGACTACAAGGCGGTGATTGGCCACCGCACCGTGGCGGCGGACAACACCGAATCCGAACAGATGTCGATGCAGACGCTGTGGGAATCCGACGATCCGGACGCGCGCGCCGAATTCCACTGGCGCCTGACGCTGGTGGTGTCGGTGGCGCTGATGGCGCTGCTGGTGGTGCCGCTCAGCGTGGTGAACCCGCGCCAGGGCCGCGTGCTGAGCATGCTGCCGGCCATCCTGCTGTACCTGATCTTCTTCCTGCTGCAGACCTCGCTGCGCTCCAACGCCGGCAAGGGCAAGCTGGATCCGATGCTGTGGCTGTGGCTGGTTAACGGCGTTTACTTCGCGCTGGCGCTGGCGCTGAACCTGTGGGATACCGTGCCGATGCGCAAGCTGCGCGCACGCCTGAGAGGAGCGGCCTGATGTTTGGCGTATTAGACCGTTATATCGGTAAAACGATTTTCAACACCATCATCATGACGCTGTTCATGCTGGTGTCGCTGTCCGGCATCATCAAGTTCGTCGATCAGCTGCGCAAGGTCGGCCAGGGCGAATACACCGCGTTGAGCGCCGGCATGTACACCCTGCTGAGCGTGCCGAAAGACATCGAGATCTTCTTCCCGATGGCGGCGCTGCTCGGCGCGCTGCTCGGCCTGGGCCAGCTCGCGACGCGCAGCGAACTGGTGGTGATGCAGGCTTCCGGCTTCACCCGCCTGCAGATCGCCGGCTCGGTGATGAAAACCGCCATTCCGCTGGTGCTGCTGACCATGGCGATCGGTGAGTGGGTGGCGCCGCAGGGCGAGCAGATGGCGCGCAACTACCGCGCCCAGCAGATGTACGGCGGCTCGCTGCTTTCGACCAAGAGCGGGCTGTGGGCGAAGGACGGCAACGATTTCATCTACATCGAGCGCGTCTCCGGCGATAAAGAACTCTCCGGCGTCAACATCTACCACTTCAACGATCAGCGTCGCCTGGAGACGGTGCGCTATGCCGCCACCGCCAGCTTCGAGAACGGCCTGTGGCAGCTTTCGCAGGTGGACACCTCGGATCTGACCAACCCGAAACAGGTGACCGGCACCCAGACGCTGACCGGCGAATGGAAAACCAATCTGACCCCGGACAAGCTGGGCGTGGTGGCGCTGGATTCGGATTCGCTCTCCATCAGCGGGCTGCACAACTACGTGAAGTACCTGAAGCAGAGCGGCCAGGAATCCAACAAATACCAGCTCAACATGTGGCGAAAAATCTTCTCGCCGCTGTCGGTGGCGGTGATGATGCTGATGGCGCTGTCGTTCATCTTCGGCCCGCTGCGCAGCGTGCCGATGGGCATCCGCGTGGTGACCGGCATCAGCTTCGGCTTCCTGTTCTATGTACTGGATCAGATCTTCGGCCCGCTGAGCATGGTTTACAGCATGCCGCCGGTGCTGGGGGCACTGCTGCCGAGCATGCTGTTCCTGCTGATCAGCGTGTATATGCTGCTCAAACGCAAGTAGCGGAGCGAGCGGTATGGGAAAAGGCGTGGCCGCAGGGCCGCGCCTTTTTTGTGGGTGCTGTATGCCCCCGGTGAACCACTCCCCCGACCTGTCGCTTTTCGTCGTGCTATAGTCAACCCTGCGGCATGCGGATAGAGGGAGCGGGCAGTCAATGGAAGACGAATACAATCTCAGCAATATCATCGGCAAGCGCCTGGAAGCGGCGTTGGGGAGTTGGGCGAGCTCCTGTGGGCGTATGTGGTGTTATCCAAAAAAGACATTTCCTGTATTTTTGGCGTCACCAACTACCCGACTGAATGGGTTAACAAGTATCAAGAGCAGGGGTTGCAGTACATTGATCCGGTGGTGATTACCGCCCGCAACCGCCTGACCCCCTTCGCCTGGGACGAGCAAATCATGGCCGACTCAGGGCTGCATTTTCCCGAACTGTTCGAGCAGGCCCGCGAGTTTGGCGTGACGCACGGCTATACCTTCGTATTGCACGATTACAACAACAATCTCGTCACGCTTTCCTTTGCCTTCAGCGCAGAACAGAAAGCGGAAATCATCCCGGCGCTCATCGAACGTAAAGGTGAAATCTCGGTATTGCTGGCCTCAATCCATGAGTCGTATCTGGCGCTGGCCCCGCCGTCAGATAAAAACGCCGCAGCGCTGGAGGGCAACGCCCGCTTTACCGACAGGGAAAACGAAATCCTCTATTGGGCCAGCGTGGGTAAAACCTACCAGGAAACGGCGATGATCCTGGGCATAAAGACCGGCACCATCAAGTACCATATGTCCAACGTCGTCAAAAAATTGGGGGTCACGAATGCCCGACATGCCGTGCGCCTGGGGATGGAGCTGCGGCTGATTAAGCCGGTGGATGGATAGGCTGCTCGCTCACGGCAGCTTTCGAACCGGGAAATGACGGGCGTTAATCGGTATTGAGTGGGCTGTGTGGCGGCTCACGAGAGGGAAGCAATACAGCACCGGCCCCGATTTCTACGATGTAAAATAATAACCTGCATGAACTGATAAAGGTCTAGTAAGGGACTGTACTTTAGTCTAACTAGTTTCTCACCCCTTAAGGCGATACACTTTCCCGGTAATGTTTTGATAAAAAATAATAAAAAAAAACCTGACCGCGTAGGTCAGGCTGCCAATATTGGCCAACACCAGGGAAAATTTTCTTACATCATCTTAAAGCTATTAACTCTGCAGAGGCAAGTGTTCTCTGCTGGTTTTTACGCCTTGAGTTGCTATTTTGTTACGTATGTACGCTATTTTCTGGTGATTTTAGATAACCCCCTATCTAAACGAAATAGCGTCTCTCCCCTGAAAGCAGCATTCCGCTTCTTTATTTCCCCATCTGTCATTCATTAATGAAAAAATAGTGTTCTCGGAATGTTGCGCAACCTCATTCTTTATTCGCTGACACATTGTTATGCAATTATTTGCAGCATTGCCATTACGGCTGGGGATTATTTTGTTTTTGCCAGGCACAGGGTGAGACAGTGGCAATGGGGGCAGGTGCTACCTTCCGCGTGGCGGGCTCCTGAACCTGTTTCGCTAGTTGGGCGAGCGGCTCTGGCTCGTGGGAGTGAATGACGTGCGGCACAGGAGCCACCATTGCTCTGTGCAACGACGTTGGAACCTGGGATCGGACGGCATTGCGTGAGCGTGGTGACTGAGCCAGGATGCTCGTTGCAATGCAGTTATGCTCATCAACGAGGTTGGGAAGGGCGCACAGCGAGAAGATAGGGCGGGCAAACGCGCGTTGCGGCGGTTTTTTCGACACTTAACTCATTGAACAACGGATAAGTGTTGCGTGCTGGTCGCGGGAAGGTATAATTCACCCGTTTTCCGCATACTACTTCAGTGCCGAAGTGGCGAAATCGGTAGACGCAGTTGATTCAAAATCAACCGTAGAGATACGTGCCGGTTCGAGTCCGGCCTTCGGCACCATCGGAACATCAATAGACGTCAACGGACGTCTTTTTTGTGCCTGAAATCCAGTATTTACCTATCTTTCCCGCTATAGCAACTCTCTCAAGGTCAACCGACTTCAACGTACATCTACCAACAAATGTTGGTACAGATGATGGTGTAAGCACACCCGTTTTAGTTCCATGCACTTTTTGAGATTTCCGGTTTTTCGGCCATCAGCCGGTACTCCTCCGGTGTCAGGTTATTCAGGGATTCATGAGGTCGCTCGCTGTTGTATTCCATCAGCCAGTGCTCTGTGATCTCCCGCGCTTCATTCAGGGTTCTGAACAGATAAAAATCCAGGATTTCTGTCCGGTACGTCCGGTTAAACCGTTCGATAAAGGCATTCTGCGTTGGTTTTCCCGGTTTGATAAATTCCAGCATCACTCCATGCTCTTCAGCCCACTGTGCCATCGTCAGTGAGACCAGTTCTGGTCCGTTATCCATCCGCAATTTCAGTGGATAACCCCGGTTTGCCACTATTCTGTCCAGCACCCTGACCACCCGCTGTGCCGGGATATTCAGATCGATTTCTATTGCGAGGGCCTCGCGGTTAAAGTCATCAACCACATTGAAGGTCCGGAAGCGTCTGCCGCAGACCAGCGCATCATGCATAAAATCGATGGACCAGCTCTGGTTAAGCGCTTCCGCGTTGCCAGTGGCGTCGGGTTACGCGCAGGTAAACGCTGTTTTCCCTTGCGACGAAAATTAAGTTTCAGCAGGCAGTAAATCCGGTGAACGCGTTTATGGTTCCAGTTGTTACCTTGCCTGCGCAGCAGCTGGAATAGCTTCTTAAAACCGTATCGCGGGTAGCGCTCTGCCAGCTCAGTCAGCACCTGATCACCGGTTCATCGCGCCGGGTATCGGGCTGGTAAAAATAGACCGTCCTGCTCAGCGATAACGTCCTGCAGGCCTGGCGAATGCTTATGGTAAATTGCGCAGTCAGGTAACCGACGAGCTCACGCTTTATCGCTGGTTTTAAAGCTTTTTTTCGATAACGTCTTTCAGTGCCCGGCATTCAAGGCTGAGATCAGCAAACATCTGTTTGAGGCGACGGTTTTCATCCTCTAGGTCTTTCATCTTTTTGATATCAGAGGCCTCCATACCGCCAAACTTCGCTTTCCAGTTGTAATAGCTGGCTTCAGAGATACCAGCTTCACGGCAGACATCCTTAACGGTACGTCCGGCTTCGACAGATTTCAGAACGGCAATGATCTGGTGTTCGGTGAATCGGGCTTTACGCATGGTGATCTCCTCACAGGACATAATCAGTATGTAGGAAGATCTCTAAAAGTGAATGGTTCGGTTTACCGGGGTGGGGTCAGTCCAACTATAGGGCAGGATCGTCTACCGGGGTGGGGTCAGTCCAATAGGGCAGGAGCGTCTACAGGAGTGGGTCAGTCCATCCAGTATTCGTTTACCCCACAAGCTGTTCATGAGATCATACAAGCAAACAACTTCTGGTATGGGGCTTTTCAGTCTAGATCGCTGGTCATCGGTTGAATGAATCTTAGAAGACTCTGGTAACAGCAAAATCACCTTTATGTGCAGCCCCAAGATGCTGTATTTTTATACATAAAATACTTCATCATGGAAGTTGTAAGCTAAAGGCGCTCGCAAATGGTTGCATCTTGGATGTTGTACAAATACTAATGAAGTGGAAATAAGATCTTGATACTCTTGTAGTAATTAATTTATGGGTATCTCTAAGTCTTTGAAAAGATGAGAAGAGTTAAATGAAGAAAGTATCTTGTGTCGATTTGTTTTGTGGTGCAGGTGGATTAACGCATGGCCTTGTACTTGAAGGCTTACCTGTAGTTGCAGGAATTGACATGGATCCGGCCTGCAAATTCCCTTACGAATCAAACAACAATGCCAAATTTATAGAACGAGATATAAGCAAAGTAACAACAACCGAATTAGATGCATTGTTTGGCGGTGCTGACATCAAGATTCTCGCAGGCTGCGCGCCTTGCCAACCATTTTCTACCTATACACAACGTTATGAATCGGATGGTAAGGATGGTAAATGGGGGCTCCTGTATGAGTTTGCACGCCTAGCAGAAGGTACTCGCCCAGATGTGATCACGATGGAAAATGTTCCTACTGTGGCTAAACACCAAGTGTTCCACGACTTCGTCGAGGCATTGAAGTGTATTGGCTACAGCGTATGGTTTAGCATTGTTGATTGCACTCATTTCGGTGTTCCACAAACACGTAAGAGAATGGTTTTATTGGCATCACTCCATGGCGAGATAAAAATGTCTTCTCCAACGAGTACAAAACCCAAAACAGTAAGAGAAGCTATAGGCCATTTGCGCGCATTAAATGCTGGCGAAGCCGCTCCAGGAGATAAGCTGCATGTTACCTCCACATTGTCAGATAAGAATCTGGAACGTATTAAGGCCTCAAAACCAGGAGGAACCTGGCGTGACTGGCCAGAACATCTTGTTGCCGATTGTCATCGAACAGAAAGTGGCAGAACTTACGCTAGTGTTTATGGCCGTATGGAATGGGACAAACCAGCACCAACCATGACAACGCAGTGCTATGGTTTCGGAAATGGTCGATTTGGGCATCCTGAACAGAACCGCGCAATCTCCCTGAGAGAAGCGGCAATTCTTCAGAGTTTTCCTCGTAACTATGCATTTATTCCCCATGATGGGCCAGTAAGTTTAAGGATTCTAGGGCGCTTAATCGGGAATGCAGTCCCAGTTGAACTTGGCCGAGCAATTGCACGCAGTATTAATTCACATCTTGCAAATGTGAATATGGTCACTGTGGAATGAAAAATATTTACTAATCATTTGGTTATCTGAATTAGAGTCTGGAAACAATATGGAAATTTCTAATACACCTGATATCCGAGTACAGCGAACTATTCCAGAACCCGGTCAGTTGGTTGAGGTCCGTCGGCGTCAATGGATTGTTGTGGAAGTTACTTCATCTCAATTGTTATCTGCCTCAGCTCAACAGCACGCAGTAACTTTGTCATCTATTGATGAAGATGGTTTGGGGGAAGAACTTGAGGTTATTTGGGAAATTGAGGTAGGTGCCCAGATTATTGAGCGAGCTGGGCTGCCCACAATCAGTGGCCAAGACGACTCCAGCACTCTTAATGCTTTCCTTGACGCAGTGCGCTGGGGAGCTGCCACTAATGCTAACCGAGGCTTCCTGCAGGCCCCATTTCGCAGTGGCGTTAGTATAGAAGACTTCCAACTCGATCCGTTGGTGCGTGCAATTGATATGGCCCGTGTCAATCTCCTCATAGCCGATGATGTCGGTTTAGGTAAGACTATTGAGGCTGGATTAATCATTCAGGAAATGCTGCTTCGACATCGAGCCCGTACAGTCCTGATTATCTGCCCTGCGTCGCTACAGGAAAAGTGGCGGATGGAGATGCAGGAAAAGTTTGGACTGGAATTTCAAATCGTCGACACTCGCTACATCAAGCAATTACGCCGAGAACGCGGGATCCATGCCAACCCGTGGACATCACATTCTCGACTGATCACATCCATGGATTGGGCCAAAAGTGGCGAAGGCTTGAGAGCTATGCGCGATGTGTTGCCCTTGTATAGCAGCTACCCACGCAAGTTCGATCTATTGGTCATTGACGAAGCACATAATATCGCACCGGCTGCTGGGGCAAACTACGCATTAGAGAGTCAGAGAACGCGCTTCATACGTTCAATCAGTCCTCACTTCCAGCACAGGTTATTTCTGACCGCTACGCCACATAATGGCTATACCGAATCCTTCACCTCACTGCTCGAACTTCTGGATGACCAACGTTTCGCCAGAAATATACTCCCGGACGATAAGCAGCTCAATCAAGTAATGATTCGTCGCCTCAAGAGCGATCTCGTCGATGCTGACGGCAATCTACTTTACGCCCAACGTAAGCTTGAAGCCTTACCGATCTTATACACTGCCAAAGAACGCGAAATTCACTCAAAACTTAATGACTACTGCAAGAGCCGAGAACTAGGTGCAGAGAAAACCGGTAGCACATTCGGGACTGCTTTCGTGAATCAGCTACTAAAAAAAACGGCTCTTTTCCTCCCCTGCGGCCTTCGCATCAACACTCGAAAAACACATCGCTAGTCTGACTTATGGAAACCTGCGTAGTGATAATAGTCCGATGGACGATCGCATCTTGCGCAAAGCTATTCTTCGTGTTGATGAAGATTACGCTAACGACCAAGAGGTAGAGAACGCGCAATCTGAGGCTGTTGAAGAAGCTTCATGTCGAGCTCAGCCGCTCACGACCGACCAGAAACAAATGCTGAGTGAACTACGTAAATGGGCACAGATAGCCAGAAACCAAGTCGATTCCAAAGCTAAAGCCGTGCTCAGCTGGCTTGATACCAATCTGAAAACAAACGGTCATTGGAACGAACATCGGGTAATTCTGTTCACTGAATATCGCACTACCCTCCAGTGGATACATGAGGTCCTAGCCAGCCATGGATTTGGTGGGGAGCGCCTTGCGATCCTACATGGTGGTATAGCGCAGGACGAACGTGAGAAAGTAAAAGCAGCCTTCCAGACCGCTCCCAAAGACTCTGCCGTTCGTATTCTTCTTGCTACCGATGCAGCATCTGAAGGTATCGATCTGCAGAACCACTGTAACTGCTTAATCCATCTTGAGATCCCCTACAATCCCAATGTCATGGAACAGCGCAATGGTCGTATTGACCGTCATGGTCAACGCCAGAAAGAGGTGTTGATCTGGCATCCTGTCGATGGCGATGAAAATAGCCAAGCTAGCATTGGAGGCCATAGTGGGGACATCATCCGAGCTCTACGTAAGCTCGAATCTATGCGATCAGACATGGGTAGTGTCAATCCGGTTATCGCGCCACAGATGTCGAAGCTGATTGAAGGATCTATCAGGGATTTTGATACTCGTATTGCAGAAGCTCGGATTGCCAAAACTAAACGATTCGTAAGCGCCGATCGTGAACTGAAAGAGCGGATAGCCCGGTTACATGACCGGCTACTATCCACTCAAAACGATTTCCATCTAACGCCAGAACATATCCTCATGGCTGTAAATACGGGACTTTCTTTGGCAGGCCGACCACATTTGGAGCCGTTTGCTCTTCCGGATGCTCCAGCTGGTTCAACATTCAAAATGCCAGCATTGTCAGGATCCTGGGCTCGTTGCCTGGAGGGGCTACGCCATCCCTATACTCTACAAACTCGCCCTATCACCTTTGACCATACCGTGGCGAGAGGACGTGACGATGTCGTACTCGTTCATTTGAATCATCGACTGGTACAGATGTGCCTACGTCTGTTACGAGCAGAAGTATGGGCTCGCGATGACGTGAAGAAGTTGCATCGTGTTACTGTACGTTCGGTGCCCGATACACTAATTGATGGCCTTGCCGTAGTAGTTAGTTCAAGGCTGGTTATCACCGGAGGCAATTACCATCGCCTCCACGAAGAGTTGACAACAGCTGGAGGTTATCTTGGGGATAAATCCTTCCGCCGTGAAGAAGGGGTCAGTAAAGTTCAGCTATGGCTAGATAATAGTAAGCCAATGACAGCTTCTGACTCACTATTTGATGATATCCGTATTCGTTTTGAGCGTGCACAACACGCTCTTTTACAGTCAGTGAACGCTAGGTCAAAAGACCGGCTCAAAGATTTGAGTAATACTCTTCAGCTCAGTAAGAATCGAGAATTGACGGACATTAGCACAGTGCTTGATGAACTTGAAAAAACCATCTGTATCGAATTAAAAAAAGATCAACAACCTGAGCAATTTTCACTGTTCTCAGAGGATGAACGAACCCAGCTCAAACGTGACACCGCAGCTCTGAAAGCTCGCCTTTTACGTATTCCTGAAGAGCGTGAACAGGAGATCCAAGCCATCGAAACTCGCTACGCTAAACTCGACGATCGTACTTTTCCCGTTGCTGTTACCTTCCTAGTACCTGAATCTACTGTTCAGAGGGGGGAAGCATGAGTATGGCCAGCATACACGATGATTGGCTCTCGCTAATCGACATTTCAGGCCCCTTCCTTGCTGTACCAGTACTAAAAGATGCATTCCCGCAAGGGCTGGAAGAGCTAGACGCTGCTAAGCGCAAACGACTGCGCCAAGCTTACGATGAGTGGCGAGAAGCACTGGAACAAGAAGATCCTCAGTTCAACAAATTGCATTTCGCGTGGATTGAAGAAGTTCTTTCACGTGGCCTTGAGTTTGATGAGGACGGGAAAGGTGATGTACTGAAGGGCACAGATTGGTGCGCCGCCAACTTGAACACTTTTCTCCCTGATCATGGCATAGCTCTGTCACCAACTCTAGCAATTGTCGACGAGCAATGTGCGAACAAGCCTTTGATGCTCATTCATACCTATGCGCAAGATATCGATCTTGACGCAACGTTGAAAATAGACGGATGGGCCACTACACCCACGGAACGTATGGTTCAGCTGTGCCGCTCTAGGGAGTGTCGCCTTGGTTTGGTGACCAATGGCGAACGCTGGATGCTGGTGGATGCCCCTGTAGGCGCTGTCACCAGCTTCGCCAGCTGGTATGCTCGAATCTGGAACCAGGAGCCCATAACACTGCAGGCCTTCGTGCACCTGCTCGGTATCCGCCGTTTCTTCGTCGATGAATCCGAACAACTACCCGCATTGTTCGACAGTTCTCTGAAATATCAGGATGAAGTAACCGATGCACTGGGTGAACAAGTACGTCGCGCTGTAGAAGTATTAATCCAGTCCCTTGATAAAGCTGATCAGGATCGCAACCGTGAACTACTTTACAACGTAAAAGAATCCGAACTCTATGAAGCGGCTCTGACAGTGATGATGCGCTTAGTGTTTCTGCTCTCGGCAGAGGAGCGCGGCCTGCTTCTTTTGGGCGATGAACGATACGAAGCCAACTATGCACTTTCCACCTTACGTATGCAGTTACGCAAGGTACCCGAAGAAATCCTAGAACGACGCTGGGATGCCTGGTCGCGCCTACTGGCAGTCTTCCGTGCTGTTTTCTGCGGGGTGGAACATGAAAATCTTCGTCTGCCTGCACTGGGTAGTTCACTATTCGATCCTGATCATTTTCCTTTTCTGGAAGGACGGGCTAAAGGTTCCAGTTGGCGGACAGATACAGCCAAGCCACTGCCGATTGATAACCGCACAGTTCTGTTGTTGCTAGAGGCTATCCAGCAATTCCAGGGCCGAACACTCTCATATCGCGCACTGGACGTCGAACAAATCGGTTACGTGTATGAAGGTCTGCTGGAACGCACCGTAAGGCGCACCGATGAAGTCACACTGGAACTGGATGCCACCAAGAAATCACAGTATCCATGGGTCAAACTAGCCGAGCTAGATTCAGCAAGCATGAACAGTCCTGAGAAGCTAGTTGAGTTGCTGCAAGAGCGCTCCGGTAGTTCTGTCAGCCGGGTGCGCAAAGATCTGGCCAGGGACGTTGATGATACCTTGGCTGATCGCCTACTCACTACCTGCCAAGGTGACATCCAGTTACGTGACCGTATCAAACCTTACGCCCATCTGCTGCGCACTGACCCTTGGGGTTATCCGCTAGTCTACCCCGCTGGTGCCTTCATCGTCACAAGCGGTTCCAACCGACGCGAGACTGGCACCCACTACACACCAAAATCGCTTACTGAAAACATCGTTACTGAAACGCTAACACCGATAGCCTACATCGGCCCGGCTGAAGGCACACCGCGTAAAGCGTGGCAACTCAAATCCCCCACTGAACTACTCGACCTTAAAATCTGTGACCCTGCGATGGGTTCGGGTGCTTTTCTGGTACAAGCTTGTCGCTGGCTGGCCGATCGCCTCGTCGAAGCCTGGTCGCAGGCTGAAGCAACAGGAAAAATGATAAGTGTGGACGGAGACGTACTGGAGGATCTGGATACTAAGGAGCGGCTACCACGAGATACTGATGCACGTATCGTAATAGCCCGACGCCTCATCGCCGAGCAATGCTTATATGGTGTAGATTTGAACCCGCTGGCAGTCGAGCTTGCCAAGCTTTCCATCTGGCTGGTAACACTGGCGAAAGGGCTGCCCTTCGGCTTTCTTGATCACAGTCTGCGTTGTGGAGACAGTCTGCTTGGTATTCATCGGTTGGACCAGCTCACCAAATTATGCATGACACCAGAACAAAAGGGAAAACGAAGTGACCGTCTGTTTGGCAAAGACATAGAGAGATCAGTACGACAAGCAATCGAACTTCGCCAACGTTTGCGCGCTATGCCAATACGTGACATTCACGACGTAGAGATCATGGCTAGTTTAGATGCTAGGTCTCGTGGCCATCTTGAAGTGCATAAACTAATTGCCGATGCGTTTATTACCGAGGTATTGGTCTCCGGGGGCAATTCGCCCACACTAGAGAATGCGCTTTCCTCACTCTCCATTTTGGCAGACCAGGCAGTAGGTGGAAGCATTGAGGCTACTCAATCTATTGCAAACCGTATTTCCAACTCCTTTACCAGTGATCTGACACTTGGACATGCACGGCGGCCATTCCATTGGCCTTTAGAATTTCCCGAAGTTTTTTTAAGAGAACGATCCGGATTTGATGCATTCGTAGGAAACCCACCATTTCTCGGTAATCGCCTATGGAAAAGTTCAATGGGTGATAAGTTGCAATGGCAATGTCAGATGATTCTAGGAACACCGCCCGGTAAAATCGACTTAAGTGTTGTCTTCCATCGGCGTGTTGTCGATTTGCTTCGAGCAGATGGATGTTATGGTTTGCTGGCCGCAAGCAACATCGCCGAAGGAAGCGCGGTTGCTATTGGTCTGGGTATGATCGTTAAAAACGGTCACATATATTTCTCCAGAAAAGGTATGCCATGGCCTGGTACAGCTTCTGTAGTTGTTGCTGTTATTGGTTTTTTCAAAGGACGATGGGCAGGAAAATGTGATTCTGAGGGGAATTCTTGTAATCGTATCGGTGCACGTTTAGAACCTGAAGCTACGGATACTTGGATACCCAAAGAGCAACCTGATTCTATCATAAGTTTTGAGGGCGTAAATAATAGCAAGGGGATGGCATTTGTATTAACCGAAGAAAATCCTTGGTTCTATCAACTCAAAAACGAATCGAATAGCCTTCTGCGCCCATACATCACCGGAGACGATATAACAAGTTATGCACTTCGTAGAACCGACCGTTGGGCTCTGGATATCGCAGACAGAAATCTGGAAGACATTGAGAAAAACTGGCCCATTGCATTCCAATTTTTAATTCAAGAAGTTCAACCAACCCGAACTCCTCAAGCCTTGAAAAGCTACAAAGGACTCTATGACCGTTGGTGGCAATTCTGGAACCATCGAGCCGAGCTCATGCGCAAGTTGCGCAAACAAGAATATTTCATTGCCTTCGCAAAAGTGACCAAGTATCCGTTTTGCTTAATGACTCCCACTGAATGGATCTATACAAATAAAATCCTGCTTATTGGTGCAGATAGAGATGATCTTTATGCCATTTGTTTAAGCTCATTTTTCCGAAGCTGGCTCTATGCATTCTCTGTCCGTAGTTTGGGGGCAGACACTAATACACTCACGCTTTCCATTCGAGAAGCTGTATCAACTTTCACGTTACCAATAACGAGAGTTTCGAATGTCGGTTGTAACTATGCACAACGTTTTCAAAACGTTCTCGTCGCATGGAGCGAGCAAAATAACTGTGGTTTAACCAGCGCAATGAATGCCGTAAACACGCCAAGCTACAATGATCCCGTCATAAACGAACTACGCCAAATAATGGTTGGAATAGACGCTGAAGTTGCACAGGCTTATGGATGGAATGATCTTGATATTTCATACGATTTTCAGGAGTTCAATAGTGGCTCAGTAAGAGACCCGTGGCGCTGGGCACTTTCAGAAGAC
The DNA here is from genome assembly GCF_000747565.1 of Serratia sp. SCBI. NCBI lineage: Bacteria > Pseudomonadati > Pseudomonadota > Gammaproteobacteria > Enterobacterales > Yersiniaceae > Serratia > Serratia sp. SCBI. The sequence continues at coordinate 542,839 of NZ_CP003424.1, forward strand.
CTAACAACAGAGTTGATGCGACGACTTACTGAGCTAAACCGGCAACGTTTTGAGGAGTTTTCGTTGACTCAGAAAAATGCTGCTAATCCAGTTAAACGCGGGCGCCGCTCAAAAGCAGACGCTACGGTAAACTTACTTGATTTGTCTGATGGTGCGAACTAATGACTAATCTCTCTACTGATCGTCCAAGCTCAGACCCGATAGAAGACCTGTTCGGGCACGCCCCTTTCGCAGAAAGCCTCACCAACAGCATTTGTCGCTATTCGGGTAATGATGGTTTAGTACTGGCCCTTTATGGGCCATGGGGTTCAGGGAAATCTACCGTACTGAGCTATGTGCGTCACTTCCTAGAACAACGCACAAAAGAAGAACAGCCCACTATAGTAACCTTTAATCCATGGTGGTTTCTGAATTTCTTATCCAAGTTTTATACACATACACGTTCACAGACCATGGGTGATTGGGCTGTACATCTTCAACCTCGTTTGAATCCAACCTGGTTAGAACAATATATTGACACTCAAGCTTGCTATGAGCGCCTGATAGGCCTGCGACAAAAAGGCCTCGTTCCAGACTCTGCACGAGAATCGCTAGAACAGTTCCTAAAAGAGTTTGAAATGCTCAAGGCAGGTAAGAATCCAGATGGCGTTGGTGCATTTGATGATTGATGGGAAGCACATATGACTGATAACAACAAATCTAGTAAAACACCGAACGCTTGGATCGCCATTGACCATAACTTTTCAAGAGCTCAAGTATTAACATACTACACGCTACAGTTAAAAGGTGAACATTCACTGCACCAAGCCATCTCTGACAATGATTGGATCTTAGTCCTAGATACTACAGGTAATATCACGCGAGTTGGACGAATCCTGCGGATACGTTCTGATCTTGAAACCACAACTATCTTTTTCGATCGAATGTTGCAGGTTAAGTCGGTGGTTTCGATCGGCATAACCCCATTCAAATTTCCTCCCAACGACAGAGCGGGTCGTATCCAATGGACTGACTTCATTGAGACCTTGCCTAAAGAGCTCCACATAACCATTGCAGACATACCAAAGATCGAGGATCAAACTTACATTCGCGAACTGCTGCAACTGGCTGTGATGGACGACTTGCTTGGCCCTGCTGGCGGCCCTAATGAGCTCATCGTCGATATGGGTGTACGCGACCGCTACCTAGTTGGCAAACTCGCCCCACGTGAAGCAGCCGAAAGAGGACAAGAGTTTCCTATTGATGCTGAAGATATTGAAGATGAAGAGCCAGACCTGATCGTCAAAGCGAAGACTGCAAAGGTGAACTCTCCCTCAGTCCTTGGTAGCGGCGAAACCGACACGGCAGAAGAGATTGATGCCGCCAGCAATCAGTCATTGGTGCCCAGTAGCCTCGGCATGACTTTCTGCGTGGATGGCGACGTCGATCGGGTCGAGATCGAAGCGCGTTGGGGACGGTATGAGCGTGTGCCAAATGATGAACATCAATTCTTTAAGTCCAATGGGCAAAAAGCTAAGGTGTGGAAACGCATTCCTTGTGGCGGCAAGATCGTACTCCCCCTGATCGAAGGCTCGATTTCACACAATGCTCCGGATAGTACTTCCCCAGAAGTTAGAGTGCAGGGTTCTATTAGAGCCAAAAATGACAATGGTGATCGACTGATTACACTCTTCCTCGTTAATGCGCAGGAAGAACCGGATACAAACCGTGATACAGCATGGGTGTTTCAACCAGAGCTGATCGTTCGAGCAGCGAAAGATGCTGCCAAGCCTGCCATTTTTAGGCGCAGACCGGTACTAGATGCAGATGGTATGGACCCAGAGCGCGAAGCACTTGAGATGATCTACCGAGATCGTGTTGAGTTCGCCGTGGGTCATGGAGTTGCAGTTCATGCAGAAATAGCGGATGACGTCACACTAGCCACAGAAGTGCGTACTACAGTGATGCCACAGTACGAGGTTCAGGCAACTGAGACTCCTGGGCTTGAGCTATCCGATCGTCCTGCTATGCGAGAAATGGTAAGTAGTGGTCTGCTTGATATGCAACGACTAGCCACTTTGGACATTGATCCATTAGTTGATGCCTTGAGTGTGCTAACTAATGACTACGCTACCTGGATTGATGAACAGAACTTGAATGTGAGCAGCAAGGCCAAGGGCTTCGATACCCAAGCACAAACGGCCATAAATCGTTGTCAGGAGATCCATACCCGCCTGCAAGAAGGTATCAATACACTTAAGTCTAATGAGAATGCTCTGGCGGCCTTCCGTTTTGCCAATCAAGCGATGGCCACGCAACGCATACGCAGCTTGTATGCACTTGCCATGCGCCGAGGCGAGGACGTTACCCTAGATAAGTTCGATGTTCTTAAGAACCGCAGCTGGCGTCCATTCCAGTTAGCTTTTCTGTTGCTGTCGATTCCATCCCTTGCGGATCCGTGTCACCCAGACCGAGTCAAACCTATTGAGGCTTATGCGGACCTGCTGTGGTTTCCTACCGGGGGTGGTAAGACTGAAGCCTATCTGGGTGTAGCCGCCTTCACCATGGCCATTCGACGTATGCAGGGCAATCTAGGCGGGTACGATAGCTCGCGTGGTTTGACTGTAATCATGCGCTACACCCTTCGTTTACTGACATTGCAACAGTTCCAGCGTGCTACAGCACTTATTTGTGCAATGGAAGTGCTGCGACGCGAAGCACTAAATAAGGGTGATAAATCCCTCGGAACGGAGCCATTCACTATTGGCCTATGGGTCGGCAATAAAGTGACTCCGGGAACGACTGAAGATAGCCATAATGCTATCGAAAAAACACGTAATCCGGGTAGTTATAATGCAGGAACAGCCTCCCCCGTCCAACTAACCAGCTGTCCATGGTGTGGTACCGAAATCGTTCCTGGGCAAGATGTCGAAGTTAAAAAGGATAAAGCTGGCGGCCGAACGTTTGTCTATTGTGGTGACAAAAAAGGACGCTGCGAATTTTCCAAGGGAAAATCCAGCACGCAACCACACCCAGGAATACCAGTACTGGTAGTAGATGAAGAAATCTACCATCGTCCTCCGACAATGATGATTGCCACAGTGGATAAGTTCGCCATGATGGCATGGCGTGGCCAAGTGCGGACTCTTTTTGGCCGAGTTGAAAAAGAATGTGAGCGGCACGGTTTACTCTGGCCTGGGGCCAATTGCACCGGAAACCACCAAGCTTTCAAAGGACAACCTTCCGCTAAAGTGAAAGCCATCCCCCCTATCCGACCGCCTGATTTAATTATCCAGGATGAGTTCCACCTGATAAGTGGGCCACTGGGTACCATGGTAGGTTTGTATGAAACTGCAGTCGACGAGCTGTGTAGCTGGACGCTCAACGGAAAAACGGTCAAACCGAAAATCATCGCCTCAACGGCGACGGTGCGCAAAGCCAAAGAGCAAGTAAATAATGTATTTATGCGCCAAGTTTCGGTATTCCCACCACATGGACTAGATGTGGAAGACAACTTCTTCTCAGTTCAACGCCACATTAAGGATAAATTTGGGCGACGTTATCTTGGAGTCTGCTCACCCGGTAGCTCGCGCCCAGCAATGCTTATTCGTGTCTATACCGCTTTCTTAACTGCGGCACAGGAACTATTTGATCACTTCGGTGAACCTGCTGATCCTTATATGACTATGGTCGGCTACTTCAACTCTCTGCGTGAACTAGGTGGAATGAAGCGATTGGCAGAAGATGATGTGCAGACACGTTCCTATCGCGTGCAAATGAGCATGGTGGAACGGCCTGCATTGGCACAACGTAGTGTCAACAACATCCGCGAATTGACTTCTCGTGTATCCAGCCAGGATATCCCAAAGTACCTCGACAATCTTGAGGTCAAGTTTAAGGCCGAGTTTGATAGCTCTGCAGGTAAATACGTAACGAAATGGCAGGAGGGTGATACTCGCGCTATTGATGTAGTGCTGGCGACCAATATGCTGTCAGTGGGAGTCGATGTGAATAGACTCGGCCTGATGGCAGTGAATGGACAACCTAAGGGAACGGCCGAGTATATTCAGGCTACCAGTCGTGTTGGACGTTCATTCCCCGGCCTAGTTTGCACCGTACTTACGTGGGCCCGACCGCGTGACCTCTCTCATTACGAAACATTCGAACATTACCACGCCACCTTCTACAAGCATGTTGAGGCACAATCGGTAACGCCATTCTCTCCACGTGCAATGGATCGTGGTTTGACAGGGTCGTTGCTAAGTCTTATGCGTCTGAAGAATAACGAGTTCAGCCCAAATGAAGGTGCGGGTAAATTGGATATGTCAAACCAGAGTGAACTCGCTCATGCAATTGAAGTTTTAGCGACTCGTGCAGGCAATGTCGCGGAAGACAATGCACGTAAGCTGTTAGCTGAAAATGAACTGAAAGAGCGTGCAGACGAATGGGCCAAAGAAGCCAGTAAAGGCGGCCGAATTCTGGGATATGAAAAGAGAGGTCCCGATAAAGACAAGACTGTGGCGTTGATCAAATCACCAGGGCTTCAAGCTTGGGACAACTGGACTGTACCTATGTCAATGCGAGAAGTTGAGTCTGGTGTACGTCTGATTATGGACACCAAATTTATCAAGGACGATCACGATTGGAAACCTCGTCCTGCAACGAAAGACGAGGATTGAATATGATCATCAATAACAAAACTCCAGTCGGCGAAGTACGCCCTAGCCAGTTGCTATGGACTTATGGACCTGGCGCGCTAATCGATCTACCAAGCCTATCTGTAGTGACACTAGGTATTGACCGGTGGGAGCGAGAGCGCTGCCAGCCAATTCAAGAGGCCCGGCTTCTTGCTGCTGTGCGAAAGGTATTAGGCCCACAAGTCGAAAATTTGCGAATGCCACCCTTTCAGAAAAGCGAGCTCGTTGACCCTTGGTCAGCCGAGGCCAACATAGGTGTACCTGTTCGACCATTTCCCCGCTGGATGCGCTGTGTAAAGTGTGGCTTGCTATCGCCCTTTGATGATGGTCTGCTTGAGATCAAAGAGGATCGATTCAGAGCCGAACGAACTCGCTTTGTTCACAAAGGTTGTACAGGTTCTAAAGGGAATCTACCAGCTAAGGATGCTGATGCCGTTCCTGCACGTTTTCTGCTAGCCTGTCGTGACGGTCACCTAGATGATTTTCCATGGCACTACTTTGTCCATGGTGGCAATAGTACATGCAAAGGGACACTGCGCTTCTTTGAGAGTGGTGCATCCTTACAAACCGAAAACCTGTGGGTACGGTGTGATAGCTGTGAGGCGTCACGAAGCATGGCCCATGCCTTCGGCAAAGCAGGTAAAGAAAATCTCCCAGCTTGCCGAGGTCGACACCCACATTTGGATCAATTCGATATTGACTGCGGTGAAGAACCACGGGCAGTACTGTTAGGAGCCACAAACAGCTGGTTTCCGATCACACTTTCTGCATTGGCCATACCCCAATCAAAGAATCCTCTCAGTCAGTTGATTCAAGACGGATGGCCGTTATTTGAAGCAATTACAGCTGAAGTCATGGTTCCCATCGTTGTGCAAACACTCAAGCTAACTGGTGGTCTCCCTGGAATCGACAAATATAGCGTGTCAGACATCTGGTCAGCTATCGAAATGCATCGTTCTGGTGGCGATAGCGAATTTGTCGGTGAAGCCGATATCAAAGGTCCTGAATGGGAAGTGCTGACGGAGGCCAATCCTCCCACGGATTATCCACACTTCATGAGTAAGAAGATCGGAACACCAGCACAATTCATACCGTACATCAGCCGTGTATTACTACTTGAGCGACTACGAGAGGTCAATGCTCTGCTTGGTTTTACTCGAGTAGAGGCACCAGAAGGATCCGGAGAGATAAATGAACGTCCTCAGATGGCTAGCTTGGCACGCAATAAACCTGAATGGGTGCCAGCGAACCAGGTGCATGGGGAAGGTATCTTCATCCAATTCAATGAAAAGACTCTTGTAGCTTGGGAATCACTGGATGCCGTCAAGCAAGTAGACGAGATGCTTCGTGGTGGTCATACCGGTTGGCGTAACTCTCGTAATCTCGATCCGAATGAAGATTACCCTGGTATCCGATATGCCATGCTGCATACCCTATCTCATTTGTTGATCCGTGAACTAGCCTTGGAATGTGGATACAACGCAGCAAGTATTCGCGAACGTATCTATGCTGATACATCAAACGGCAGTCCACAAGCTGGTATCTTGATCTACACAGCAGCAGCTGATTCTGATGGCACACTGGGTGGTCTTGTAGATCTTGGTAAACCAGAGAATCTTGGTCGCTTGCTGGTACAAGCATTAAATCGTTCTAAGATCTGTTCTTCTGACCCACTATGTTCTGAACATAACCCGGAGAAAGATCGATCATTACATGCCGCAGCCTGCCATGCATGTACTCTGGTAGCAGAAACCTCCTGTGAGCAAGGCAATCGCTATTTGGATCGATCGCTATTAATACCAACACTTGAGCGTATTCACGCTGCATTTTTTAAGGGTTTTTAACATGGATGAACTCTTAGATGCTGTTGCCGAGCTAGTTTGTCTGGTTTCTCCTGAAAAGATACAAGCGATCGCTGGCCGAATTCGACGGACTGAAGCCTGCAAGGCTCTGCTGGTACTGCCAGGTGCAGTAGGAACTCCCAAGGCAAGTAACGCTATTGAGAGACTAGCAATTGCATGGCAAAACACCATGGTCAGTTCAGATGAACTAGCATCTATGCTTCTTGCTGCAAGCCATGTTTACTTTAAAGTTAGCTCTGAGCAAAGTACTGAACTTGTATGGACTGGTCCAACAACACCTTTTGTATCTGTTCGCCGTACAGAGCAAGTGTTGCTACAAATAATCAATGCGGCAAAACAGTCGTTATTTATTACCAGCTTTGTTGCCTATGATGTGTCGAGTATTGTGAATGAATTGAATATGGCTATAAAGCGTGGCGTTACCATTACAATGTTGCTGGAATCTTCACAAGAGCATGGTGGTAGTATCAATATTGATATAATCGGTAAGATGCAGACGCTTATACCTGGCGCACATATTTACGCCTGGAATAATAAAAGCAATGAATTTTCAGAAGGTCGAGTGCATGCGAAAGCAATTGTTGCCGATGGTCACACTTGTTTTATTACAAGCGCAAATCTAACTGGATATGCCATGGAGAGAAACATTGAAGCAGGAGTATTTATTACAGGCGGAGGGATTCCAGAAGCACTTAGTGATCATCTGTACTCTCTTATAAACACAAATATCATTAGTCTGATTTAATTTGTTCGGCTTGATATAAAAATGAATCTTCGTGCTAAGGATAAAAAATGAATACATATGAAAGTGGATTATTAGAAGTAGCTTGGTATCTGGCTAAGTATGGAAAAAAAAAGACCTCCTGAATCTCTGGGTGTTGACACATGGAAAGCAGCAATATCACTATTTTATTCAACATTTGGTGCAGGTAAGACGAGAGTTGAATTTTATAACAGTCTAAAAAACCACCGCGATCGTTTTGATTCTTGGCTAAGTGATGTACGCACAGGCTGGCGGAATGCTGATGGTTCTCCTGGCGAGCTCCCGATGCCTGCTCAGACTATTATGAACAAAATGAACAAAAATGAACAAACTGCCAGTGTAAGTATCCCGGTAAACCGAACCATTCACTTTTAGAGATCTTCCTACATACTGATTATGTCCTGTGAGGAGATCACCATGCGTAAAGCCCGATTCACCGAACACCAGATCATTGCCGTTCTGAAGTCTGTCGAAGCCGGACGTACCGTTAAGGATGTCTGCCGTGAAGCTGGTATCTCTGAAGCCAGCTATTACAACTGGAAAGCGAAGTTTGGCGGTATGGAGGCCTCTGATATCAAAAAGATGAAAGACCTAGAGGATGAAAACCGTCGCCTCAAACAGATGTTTGCTGATCTCAGCCTTGAATGCCGGGCACTGAAAGACGTTATCGAAAAAAAGCTTTAAAACCAGCGATAAAGCGTGAGCTCGTCGGTTACCTGACTGCGCAATTTACCATGAGCATTCGCCAGGCCTGCAGGACGTTATCGCTGAGCAGGACGGTCTATTTTTACCAGCCCGATACCCGGCGCGATGAACCGGTGATCAGGTGCTGACTGAGCTGGCAGAGCGCTACCCGCGATACGGTTTTAAGAAGCTATTCCAGCTGCTGCGCAGGCAAGGTAACAACTGGAACCATAAACGCGTTCACCGGATTTACTGCCTGCTGAAACTTAATTTTCGTCGCAAGGGAAAACAGCGTTTACCTGCGCGTAACCCGACGCCACTGGCAACGCGGAAGCGCTTAACCAGAGCTGGTCCATCGATTTTATGCATGATGCGCTGGTCTGCGGCAGACGCTTCCGGACCTTCAATGTGGTTGATGACTTTAACCGCGAGGCCCTCGCAATAGAAATCGATCTGAATATCCCGGCACAGCGGGTGGTCAGGGTGCTGGACAGAATAGTGGCAAACCGGGGTTATCCACTGAAATTGCGGATGGATAACGGACCAGAACTGGTCTCACTGACGCTGGCACAGTGGGCTGAAGAGCATGGAGTGATGCTGGAATTTATCAAACCGGGAAAACCAACGCAGAATGCCTTTATCGAACGGTTTAACCGGACGTACCGGACAGAAATCCTGGATTTTTATCTGTTCAGAACCCTGAATGAAGCGCGGGAGATCACAGAGCACTGGCTGATGGAATACAACAGCGAGCGACCTCATGAATCCCTGAATAACCTGACACCGGAGGAGTACCGGCTGATGGCCGAAAAACCGGAAATCTCAAAAAGTGCATGGAACTAAAACGGATGTGCTTACACTTACACCTCCTTCTGGCACAATGCTGACGGGACATGAGCACTCTCGGTGTTCGGACCAGAAATGGAATGGCCTGAATGAGAAGGGTAAGTCTTATAACAAAAGGGCCGCGAAAGCGGCCTTTTTTAGTCCGATGAAACCTAACTAGACTGTTGAAACGGCAGGCTTTGAAGTAATCTCACGCAAGACGTTAATCAGCTTGCGGCCACATTTTAAGTGCGGCATTCCCTAGCAACGCACCACGGGCGAGAATTTGTTCCTCATCCCATCTGTCTTTAGCGGTCAGAGGCACGTTCAAACGCAGGCTGGTATGGGCAAGAAAAGCATCGCGTTTTTTTAGAAAATCTGAGTGTTGGAGGGAACGATTCACGCTGAGGTTAAGTAACGTAAGATTTCCTAAAGTTGCTATTACTTGCTGCCGTTTCCTCACCAGTTCCTGATCAGGCGTCAGCTCCGCACCTGCAAGAACTATCTGAGCAACAGCTGATGCTTCTGTATCCGTAACAGATTGCCCATTTTCAAGAGGCCAGTGAGAGAACCACTGTTGAGGCATGAGGTGATCGATATCGAGGCTGGAAAGTTTAGGAGCATCCGGTTCCTCTGTTTTAACCTGACGGCGCAGTTCCCCTTCAAGCTCTGTCAGCATCATACGCATCTTCGGCGTATCAAGCCTGCCAGGATAAAGCTGTGCGGTGATACAGGCATTAAGGAATTCTGAGTCAGTCGGCCAGCGAGAAGCCTCGCCATTCAGATTCTTAAGGCTGTAGCGTAGCTCAACACTGGAAACGGCAGTTTTAGCCAGGTGCCGTAAGACAGCCATGAAAACGTTATTGTAGTTCTTAGGTGTCAGCCCACACACGGCTCTTCGCACCACATATGAGACTAGATCATTAAACATGATTGTCTTTTCAGTATCAGAGATGTCAGTGACTGAAATCAGGAGCGCAAGAGGATGAATAGTCGTCACGTCATAGGCTGCAATACGACGGCCAAAGCGCGCGACAGGAGTCGTACCACTATCTCCGATTAGTTCTTTATATTGATTAGCATAGCGAGTGAGAAGCGCGACCTGCTGATCGGCGCGGCGCGCAGGCATATCCTTAGTCACAAAGTCCCGGAATTCATTGTAAAGGCGTGATAAATCCACCTCACTGCGTTTTTCAGCCTGTAGCGTGGCGTGAATTAACCATTCCAGTCGGGGTTTATAAATACGACCACGGCGTTGATTTTCAGTCCAGTAGGGATCTTCAAAAGGCTTCCAGTCATTCTCATACAACATCGCAGCATCAATATCGTCACTTACAGCGCGCATAAAGATGTAATTGCGAATGAGATCAGTTGCATGAAGTTCTGCCCCACGGCCATTTAACGTTTCGAAAATGATTTGAGCATCATCCCCTTCCTCTAGGGTGATGTTGATCATTTTGAGGTCAGTCAGGACTGCATTAATCAAAGCCTCCGCATTTGAGGCTACAGGGTGCCCTTCCGCGTTTATGAACTGAATAAAAGCGTCACTAAAGAACCATAATGCTTCCAGTGAGGGTGGGTGGCTGAAATACTTACGCAGGGTCCCGTGTTGTGTGAAGTTTTCCGGATAGACCTCGCGAAGAGCTTCGACAGAGTCAACGTTGAGACTTTTAATAAAGTCTTTTTGATCACGGAATGTCGGCCAAAGTTTGAAACGTTCAACGTCTACATTACGCATAGTCTCTTCGTTTATGTTGCGCAAACAAGGCAATACGATCTTCTCCAGACCGGAAAGTCCTGTTGCACGAAGAGCAAGACGGATGGAAGCAAGAACATACTGAAGTGTAGTGAGCCGCTGTTGGCCATCAATGATGTGTGACGTATCCACCCCCAATAGGCTGTCTTTGGATTGTGGTTCAAGCACGATGGCCCCAAGGAAGTGAGGCGTTGGTTTTGTTTTAGAAAGTCTGCTCTCAGCTTTATCGATAATATCTTCTAATAAAGCTGACCATTGGTCTCTTAGTGTCCATACATAGGCTCGTTGATAAAATGGAACACAATACTGCCGACGATTCTGGAAGAGTTGATTGACGGTAAGCGGCTCTGATTTCATGGGGTTCCTATAATAACGTTAAGTATTTAAGAGATTAAGAAACGTAGGGTTGCCACCACCTATTCAGGTAACAAGCTCCTGTAGAAGTCAGTTAAGATGATGAGCATGGTCTACAGGCCAGAAAATTCAAGAGAGTGAATTATTCGACAGAACGCTCACTTCCGGAAACCCACGACAAGCCTATATAGCGTCCACCATAGCCTCAACCAACACGCAAAATCCCACCCCAACAATAACATTAAAAATCATGTGTTTACAAAAAACCTTCCATATCAACATCATCGCCACCCTGTCTGAGCCTTCATCTTCGTGCAAAAAAAATAAAAATATTAAACAAATTCAACCACTTTCACCAATAATTACAAGGACGCCAGCTGTATCCGGAATGTCCGTTCCTGGCACAGAGCTGCCTGTCAGAGTAGGTTTAGATCTGTACCATAGCCGTGTCAGGTCAAATCTGAGCTAATACAACTCAGCATGTTTGCTCGGGTTCGATGCCTAAGAACAATGAATTTTCGTGTTGGTATCTGTGTTGGTATAAAATGAAAGTGTTTTTTATTAACTATTTTAAATCATGAGGTTGAATGTTATGTGCGAGTCCGGCCATTCATAATGGCGGCCGAAAAATGTTTCTTGTGCCCCAACTCGGTCTTTCCCTTCTGACAATGCTCATTTAGCAACATTGGATCTGTAGTAATGATATGTAAGCCTAATTTCCAATGAAGATATTCTCTCTATGAAAAGCAAGATGAGCTTTATCTGGGGAATTATTTATAGGCGTGCTAATTATTTTACCTTCATATTTTTCAAAATTTTCCACATAGATACTACTTTTCAACTGCTTGATTTTATTTGACAGAACCAGTTTCAAATCTTCATCGAAAGTGATTAGCCCACGGTCAAAAGCCTTGTCATGCAGGCTGGACAGACACAATCCGTTACTAGGGTTAAGGCGTTGTTCGATCGAGTGGCTCCAAGGTAGTATATGACTAGCTACGAGCAATTCCGGTTCTTCTAATCCGGTGATACAGCAGCGATATTCGTACGCTTCCAATACATTCTTGCGGAACAGGTTTTGGTCTACACGTGTTTTGACTGTAGAGAGCTTATCTCTGCCACTGAAATCTTTTGGCTCTTCATCAAACTCAGGTACGGCTGGTTTCTCCAAGTGTTCCATTGCCGTTTGGCATTGCTGATTGAACAGATCCATATCTTGGCTCATTTCTTTCCACAGCTCTCGATCGGCATTGGAAGCGCCTTTCAAACCGCTTCGACCAGATTCGATAATATATGGATCCAAACTAGCGAGGTTAACCAGCTTCATGGCTAGTGCTGATGGCGTGCGTCCAATCAATTTTGCATAGTGGATTATATCGGGATTTCTCGAATGAAGTTTGCCAAACGGTATTTGGCTGTACAGAGTGAAAGCGATCAGTAATTCTTCTCTAGTCCAAAGTTTTGCAGCAGCCATACATCAATACCCAGCAGTTAACTCATCGATTTACCGAATGCGTTAACTATGCCAGGTAGGGGAGGAAATGCCTACCTTGATGAATGCTTTTGTTGTGATATGTCAGTCAGATCTATTGGAAATCGTGGGTGGGAAGGGCGATGAGTATCGCCCTGATTGCCATTTACGTTAGCCGCAGGCTTCCATCTCCCGCAACGCCCGCCCGTAAAGATTACACAGCGCAGGAACCAGATGGGCCGTAGCATTGAGATAGCGATTCAGCTGTTCCCAGCCTTCGGTATCCAGCTGTGGGTGCTTTTGCAGTAAATGGCCGAATAGCATCAGGCCGTGGCACAGACCTTCCGCTTGCTCGGCAGAGAGTGCGGCGAGGTCTAAGAGCTCTGAGGGATTGAAAGCGCTGAGATCGAGGTGGTTAAACAGTTGGCGATAGAGGGTAAGGGTGCTTGCAGCGGATTCTGTAGTGGGAACCTTTATCATGGGTGCATCTCCGTATGTCATTAGTTAATGACTATCACCAGAGACGCTAAACTCGGGTGGTAGCCCAGACGGGGTTAGCGTCACCGGGACATACGAACCGGCGCTTCTTGCGAAGCCCCCGCCTGAGCCACCATTATTTGGAGTGAACTAAAGCTGCTGCATTATTACATAATACAGCGGTAGTATGTCAGATTCGGAACGCTAACTCCGGCTACGGATCTTGCCGTAGCGAAAAAACTATAGCGTTATCAGTAAAAGGAAAAAATAACCTGTATGGAATTACAGTTTATTTACTTTTAGGATTGGAATGTACCTCGCAATTCGGCATGTCATCTTTGCGTCGAACTATCAGTCATCCATTCATGGATAATATTTCTTCATTAAGGTTTATAAATAATGGAATATGATGAAAGCTAATTGCGTACTGGTCATTGCAGGATCGATATTGTTAAGCGCCTGCACCGGCGATCGTCTCGATCAGCGCTATGCGCCGGACATCCCTATCACCGCCCATACTAAAGCGAATGGCGACATCTGCATCTATCCGTTACCAAAGGAAAATGAAAGGCCAGATACGCTCTATCTCAGTGGTGATACGGATGAGAAATTGATTGAGGTGGGGAATCGGGATCTTAAAAAGGGTATTTGTGTTACGCAGAACGATTACCCGTTTCAGGAAAATAATATCTACAGCATGAGGTTAAATTTTGTGCCGATTGATAAGCGCAGAAATCTGCAGGATGTTTCTGGCAGGGCATTTACTGCTCACTTCAAAGTGAAAAGATTCAATAATCACTTTGCTATCGAAAACATCCAATAACGAGGCGCTATATTGAAATAACAGTGCTTCAGCATTGTCCAAGCCTTGCAGATAAGGTGCCGGTTAATTCGGCGTTAACCGTTCCAGTATTTATCCTTTCTAGAGCTTATGTTAATCATACGGCTTTGCTCATTCACGGATGAACGAACATGGCGAATGAAGATGAGTTGCGTATTGCCCTGTCGCCGGTGCAGCTTGCGGCGGTGCTGTCTGATGAAAGCGTCACTGAAGGTGAAACGCTCAGTAACCGTCTGCTTGGCGGTTTGGGGCTTGCCGGTGGTGTCGTTGAGCTGATGGGGGCGGGGGTGTTGTGCTATGCGCCGGATCCGACGTTTATCACCAAGGTCGGGTGTGTGGTGGTGGGAACGCATAGCCTGGACAGCATCAAAGCCGCTTCCAATCAGATGATTACCGGGCAGCCAACGACGACTGATACTTATCAGTCTGCCGTTGTGTTGGCGCAAGCATTGGGTGCCGATCGGGAAACCGCCTATAACGTCGGTTTAACGGTCGATATTGCCGTGCCTTTTGTCTTTGCCGGAGCGGTTGGCGCTGTCAGAGTCGCATCCGTGCGTATGGGGCGGGTTAAGCTGGTTGAACATGAGTCCCCTACGGGGATGAAACCGGGTGGGCATACCATTAAACGTCATGTTGGGGTGACGAAAGAGCAACTGTTAGAGCGTTTAAAAAATCCACGAGTGAACAAAGCCTCTTCGTTTAAATCATTAGGGGCCGCGGAGGTCGCCGTCAGCTCGGCGTTAAAAGCAAATAAAGAGTGGGTAAAAATGTGGGCAACGAATCCTGTGGGAAGACCAAATCTGGAATTGACCCATATTATGTCCAGCGATATTGGTTATGGCCTGAGTAAAAATTCAACGCAATTAGTGAGAACATCTCGATTAAAGGTCGTGTTGCACTATCAGCAGTTTCAAGGTAAACCCTACTTCATACTGACAGCGTTTCCCGACTTTTGAGGTAATGATGAGATTGCACGGAGACTTCAGCGAACTCAGTAACTTATTCAGTATTTACTTCGGTCAGGATTATGATCTGTTTACTGATGCCGAAACGGCCGAGGGTGTGATTGACGGCTTTCTGGAGCAAAACGGCACTCAAGTCATCCGCGATATCCTCGAGGAGACTAAAGAGTTTCAGGCTACTTATGCAGGGCGTTTAGACGAAGGCATGGCGGAGCATTTTTCAGATGAGTTTGTGCCAGAGAGCTGGGGCACTACCGCGGTGGTGTTCTTTGCCATGTTGCAACGAAAAACGGAACAAAAGCTGGGCAGCTTTAATTAACGTAGAGGATGCCGAGTTATTCGAGCTTGGATCTCGGCCTGGCGTTGTAATTGAGCTCATATGCAGTAGTGTCAAACCCGACTTTATCCTTAGCGCTTTCCCTGCGAGATAAGCCGATGAAAACCAGCGAACTTGATAACCTGATCGTCGTTTATTTTGGTCAAGATTATGACCTGATAAATGCAGAGGGCGATATTACTGCGCTGATCGCAGAGTACATTCGTCTGGCGACTCATCAGCAGCGCGAGGCTTTGCTCAATGAGATAGATGAGCTACTGGCGCAGGATAATGTGGAGTCCTTATTCAACCAACGCTTCGGCTTTACCTTCAGCCCGGAGCTATGGGGAACCACGGTTCCCGCGTTTTTGCAGCAGGTGCGTAGTGCCCTCGCGAAGTCATTGACGCATACCAAATGAGGTCCCAGCATTTGAGGTAGTCATGAAACGGATCTTCCCCCTCGCATTCCCCTTCCTGCTCGCCGGTTGCCCGTCGATAGGCGATCGTATCCCCGTAGACTATCCCGCTACCGCCGGCTTGCGTGAGGGCAAAGTATGCATCACCGTTCAGCCGCAGGGAGACGAAAAGCTTGCGGGCATCTCGATCTACCGATTGGATGAGGCGCAGAGTCGCACGTTCAAATTCTTCGAGCCGCTGCGGGATATCGCCCCCAATCAGTGCGTCCCTGAAGAGGGCTACGTATTTACGCCGGGGCAGCAATACCATTTCTCCGCGAAGCTGGTCTCCCTCAATAAACAGCAGGCAGGTGAGTTCCCCTCTGCGCGTGAGTTCGTCTCCGAATTCGTTGTGCAGCAGGAAGGCAATCAACTTAGGTTGGAAGCCCTCCGTACCCCACGCTAACCCCACCGCCAAACCTACCCCAAATCCCCCCCATTGCTGGCGATCACTTTCTTATACCACCAGAACGATTTCTTGCGGGTGCGGGCGAGGGTGCCGTTGCCCTGGTCGTCGCGGTCGACGTAGACAAAGCCGTAGCGCTTGCTCATTTCGCCGGTCGAGGCGGCCACCAGGTCGATGCAGCCCCAGGTGGTGTAACCCAGCACCGGCACGCCGTCGGCGATGGCGTCGGCCATGGCGCGGATGTGTTCGCGCAGGTAGCTGATGCGGTAGTCGTCCTCAATCTCGCCTGCTGCATTGAACTCGTCGTGTGCGCCCAGGCCGTTTTCCACCAGGAACAGCGGCTTTTGGTAGCGGTCGTACATCATGTTCATGGTGATGCGCAGCCCCAGCGGATCGATGCCCCAGCCCCAGTCGCTGCGCGGCAGGTGCGGGTTCGCCAGCGATTTCACCACGTTGGCGGCGCTGCTGTTGTTGTCGTTCATGTCGGCGGAGGCGCAGCGCGAGGCGTAGTAGCTGAAGGAGACGAAGTCGACGGTGTGCTTCAGGATGTCGGCGTCTTCCGGTTCCATGACGATGCTGACGCCTTTCTCGCGGAAGACGCGGGCGGCGTAGGAGGGGTAAGCGCCGCGCGCCTGCACGTCGATAAAGAACAGGTTCTCGCGGTCTTTCTCCAGCGCGGCCCACACGTCTTCCGGCTTGCTGGACCATGGGTAGAAGTTGCCGCCGGCCAGCATGCAGCCCACCTGGTTGGCGGGGTTCACTTCGTGGGCGATGCGTGTCGCCAGCGCGCTGGCCACCAGTTCGTGGTGCGCGGCCTGGTATTTCACCTGTTCGGGGTTTTCGTCCGCTTCAAACACCAGCCCGGCGCCGGAGAACGGGCTGTGCAGCAGGATGTTGATCTCGTTGAAGGTCAGCCAGTATTTCACCAGCCCGTCGAAGGCTTCGAAGCAGGTGCGGGCGTAGCGGGTGAAGAACTCCACCATCCTGCGGCTGCGCCAGGAGCCGTATTCGGTCACCAGGTGCATCGGCACGTCGAAATGGCACAGGGTCACCAGCGGCTCGATGCCGTATTGGCGGCACTCTTCGAACAGGCTGCGGTAGAAGGCGATGCCTTCGGGGTTGGGCGTCAGCTCGTCGCCGTTGGGGTAAATCCGGCTCCAGGCGATGGAGGTGCGGAACACGGTAAAGCCCATCTCCGCCATCAGCGCGATGTCGTCGCGGTAGCGGTGGTAGAAATCGATGGCGTCGTGGCTGGGGTAAAACTCGTCGTCGCGCAGGCTAAAGCGCTTCTCCAGCCCGAGTTTGACCGCCATGCGGTTGGCGCCGTGCGGGATCATATCGACGGTGGTCAGCCCTTTGCCGCCCTCGCGATAGCCGCCTTCCGCCTGGTTGGCGGCCAAAGCGCCGCCCCATAAAAATCCTTTAGGGAATGTTGAGTCAGACATGCAATCCTCTGGTGTCTCAATGCGTTGCGCTGGCGGCGTTCGCCGCCGGTGCGGTTTGGCCGGGCGCGGCGGCGTTTTCCGGCAGATCCTCGAAGCCCAGTATTAGCGTGAGCGCGAACGACAGCACCACCGAGAGCGCCATCACCGCTACCACCCACACGATGCTCATCGGGTTGGCCGGATCGAAGAACTGCACGCTGGTGAACAGCCCGGGCGAGGCCATCGAATGGCTAGCCAACCCGCCGATGCCGGCGACCGCGCCGCAGACGAAGCCGCTGATCAGGCTGGCGATCAGCGGCCGTTTCAGGCGCACCGCCACGCCGTACAGCGCCGGTTCGGAAATCCCTGCCACGATGGCGGAGGCGGCGGCGGCCAGCGCGGTCTGGCGCAGCTCGCGGTTCTTGGTTTTCAGCGCCACCGCCAGCGAAGCGCCGCCCAGCGACAGGTTGGCGCCGATCTCCGAAGGCATCACCATGCCCTCTTTGCCGGTCTCGGCGATGGTCTGGATGATGGTCGGGGTGAACACCCGGTGCATGCCGGTGATCACCAGCAGCGGCCAAATCGCTCCCATGATGGCCACGGAAAGCCAGCCCAGGTAGCCGTGCACGGTGTAGACCAGCGCCGAAATGCCGCTGCCGATCCAGATGCCGAGCGGGCCGATAAGCAGAATGGCGATCGGCGCGGCGATCAGCACGATCAGCATCGGCTTGAGGAAGTTCTTGGTCACCGCCGGGGTGATGCGATCCACCCCGCGTTCGATGTGCGACAGGATCCAGGTCATCACCAGCGCCGGGATCACCGTGTAGGTGTATTTCACCGCCGTCACCGGGATGAAGGCGAATTCCACCGCCTGGCCCTGCGCCGCCTTAGCCATCAGATCGATAAAGTTGGGATGCACCAGCACCCCGGCGATGGCGATCGCCAATGACATGTTGGTTTTGAACTTCAGCGCCGCCGAGGCGGCGACCATCACCGGCAGGAAGAAGAACGCGCCGTCGCCGATCACGTTGAGGATGACGAGGGTCGAGGAGCCTTTCTCGAATACCCCGGCCATATCCAGGATCATCGCCAGCAGCTTCACCATCGAGCCGCCGATGATGGCGGGGATCAGGGGCGACATGGTGCCCACCAGCGCGTCGAGAATGTCGGCGCCGATGCCCTTCAGGGTGAGCTTGCGCTTCACCGGGGCGGCGGGGGATGCTGCGCCCGGCATGCCGAGCGCCAGCACCGCCTGATAGGCTTTGGCCACCTCGTTGCCGATGATCACCTGGCACTGCTCGCCGCTGTGCACCACACCCAGCACGCCGTCGATGGCCTTCAGCGCCGGCGTGTCGATCCGCGCTTTGTCTTTCACCACGAATCTCAGGCGGGTCATGCAGTGGGTTACGGCCTCGATATTGCCCGTGCCGCCCAGGGCGGCCACGATGGCGTGCGAGATCTCTGCGTAGTTCTTCGACATGGCGTGTCGTCTCTCAGATAGCAATTCGGATAGCCCAAAGGCGAATATTTACTGCCTGGGCGATCCGTCGTTCCATCCGTATGAAACGCCCATAAGAAACCGGTTTCACAAAATCATGTATTGGTGTTTTGTAGTTGGCAAGAACTATGATTTTTGGCGTTTCGTTTTCGTGATCTGGATCGTCAGGGATAAGTGCGCACCGACGCGCAGGGGCGCGAAAGCGTTCCAAACGCCGGGCGTCTTGGGTAGACTGCGCTGAACCCATGGATTTTGGCGGCGCACAGATGGCAACGATACTCGAGGTGGCGAAAAAGGCCGGCGTTTCAAAGGCGACGGTGTCGCGCGTTTTGTCCGGCAGCGGCTATGTCAGCGAGGAGAAACGCGCGTTGGTGGATAAAGCCATCGCGGAAACCGGCTATCGGCCCAACCTGCTGGCGCGCAGCCTGGCGACCAACACCACCCAAACCCTCGGCCTGGTGGTCACCAACACCCTCTACAGCGGCAATTATTTCAGCGAACTGATGGCGCAGTCGGCGCGCATCATGGAGGCGAATGGCCGTCAACTGATCCTGGCGGACGGCAAGCACACCGCCGAAGAGGAGCGGGCCGCCATTCAGTTTTTGCTGGATCTGCGCTGCGACGGGGTGATCATCTATCCGCGTTTTCTGTCGATCGCGGAAATGGACGAGATCGTCTCCCAACACCGCCAGCCGATTCTGGTGATCAACCGGCGGCTGCGGCTGAACGACAGCTACTGCATCTTCAGCGATCAGCACGCCGCCGGCGCGGCGGCGGTGGCGCACCTGATCGCGCGCGGCCATCGCGACATCGCCTTTATCACCGGCTCGCTCGATTCCCCCACCGGGCTGGAGCGGCTTTCCGGCTACAAATCCGCGCTGGCGCAGCAGGGCATTGCGGTTAACGAGGCGTTGATCGTCGAAGGAAAATGGCACGCGCAAAGCGGCGTGGCGGCGGTCGATGCGCTGCTGGCCGGCGGGCAACCGTTCAGCGCCATCGTCGCCGGCAACGACGAAATGGCCATCGGCGCGATGAAGCGGCTGGCGGAGCGCGGCGTGGCGGTGCCGGAGGCGGTATCGGTCATCGGCTTCGACGACATCCCGCTGGCGCCCTATACCGTACCGTCGCTGTCGAGCATGAAGATGCCGGTCACCGAGATGATCCAGGAGACTATCAACCGCCTGTTGTCGATGCTGGACGGCGGCGAGCTGAGCAAGCGCCCCAGCTTCCCGGCCAGCCTGATCGAGCGCGAGTCGGTGGCGGCGGGGCCGTACGAGCGAAGTTGAACTCGGCAATGCGTCCATGTGGTTTGTGAAGGCGTAGGTTGGCCGTACAAGCCGTTATCACCCGGCGCAGCGCCGTCACCCCATAGCCATGACTTTTCGCGACGGCGCGTCAGTCGCTCCCCTTACCACCCTGAGTAATAATCTGAAAGAGCGCCCCAAGGCTGCTCTTTCGGGCCGCTATACGTTATGTTATCCCCGAAAGTTTGGCCGTTCCCACCCGCTTTTAGCGATTGAAAGCATCACGCTGTCTTCTGCGACGGCATGGCTTCCTGCGTTGCGTCGGTGAACGGTTTCAGTGGCAAACCTTGCGGCCCTGCGGATGAACGGCCTGAGCGTGTCGCCGTCCGGCGGCAATACCCGAGCGACCACCAGAGATTGGCGTCTGTGAGCCAAGGGCGGTAGCGTAGCCGTCCGGCGTTTCCGGCGGCGATACCCGAACACGACGGTTGCGTGCCGACCTAAAACCAACAGAGCTGCGATGCAGCTCTGTTGGTTTTAGGGGCTTGCTCGCGGCGGGATTGGGGGAATGCTGTGATTCGATGGTCGGCAGGGTGTTTACCCACGACAAGGCCTTTAGCCGTTTTATGCGCATGTAAAACAATGTGGCGATGAAATGACCACGGCGTATTTTAGAGGATTCTATGAAAATTATCGTTACCGGCGGCGCCGGGTTTATTGGCTCGGCCGTTGCCCGCCATATTATCAATGATACCGCTGATCACATTTTGGTGCTGGATAGCCTGACCTATGCCGGCAACCTCGAATCCCTGGCGCCGATCGCCGATAGCGATCGTTACACCTTCGAGCAGGTCGATATCTGCGACCGTCAGGCGTTGGATCGCGTGTTCGCCGCCTTCCAACCCGATGCGGTGATGCACCTGGCCGCCGAAAGCCACGTCGATCGTTCTATTGACGGCCCGGCCGCCTTTATCGAAACCAACATCGTCGGCACCTACACCTTACTGGAGGCGGCTCGCCAGTATTGGCACGCCCTGGACGCCGAGCGCAAGCAGGCGTTCCGCTTCCATCACATCTCCACCGACGAGGTGTATGGCGATCTGCACGGCACCGACGATCTGTTTACCGAAACCACGCCGTATGCGCCAAGCAGCCCGTATTCCGCCTCCAAAGCCGCCAGCGATCACCTGGTGCGCGCCTGGTTGCGCACCTACGGTTTACCGACCGTCGTCACCAACTGTTCGAACAACTACGGTCCTTACCATTTCCCGGAAAAGCTGATCCCGTTGACGATCCTGAACGCGTTGGAAGGCAAGCCGCTGCCGGTATACGGCAACGGCGCCCAGGTGCGCGACTGGCTGTACGTCGAGGACCACGCGCGGGCGCTGTATAAGGTGGTCACTGAAGGCGCGGTGGGCGAAACCTATAACATCGGCGGCCATAACGAGCGCAAAAATATCGAAGTGGTGCAAACCATTTGCGCGCTGTTGGATGAGCTGGTGCCGAACAAACCGGGCGACATCGCGCATTATGCGGATCTCATCACCTTTGTCACCGACCGCCCTGGGCACGATATGCGCTATGCGATCGACGCCGCCAAAATCGATGCGGAGTTGGGGTGGAAGCCGCAGGAGACCTTTGAAAGCGGCATTCGCAAAACCGTGGAATGGTATCTGGCGAATGAGACCTGGTGGCGCCGGGTGAAAGACGGCTCCTATGCTGGCGAGCGTCTGGGTTTGACCCGTTAATCGATTTTTAAGGAAGAAGTATGAAAGGCATTGTTTTAGCGGGCGGTTCCGGCACGCGTCTCTACCCCATCACGCGCGGCGTTTCCAAGCAGCTGTTGCCGATTTACGATAAGCCGATGGTCTATTATCCGATCTCCGTGCTGATGCTGGCGGGGATCCGGGATATCCTGATCATCTCCACCCCGGAAGATATGCCCTCCTTCAAGCGCTTGCTGGGCGACGGCAGCCGTTTCGGCATCAATCTGAGTTATGAAATCCAGCCGAGCCCGGACGGCCTGGCGCAGGCCTTCCTCATTGGCGAAGCGTTCATCGGCGGCGACAGCTGCGCGCTGGTGCTCGGCGACAACATTCACTTCGGCCAGGGCTTCGGCAACAAGCTGGAGTCGGTGGTGAAGCGCAGCGAAGGGGCGACCGTCTTCGGCTATCAGGTGATGGATCCTGAACGTTTCGGCGTGGTGGAGTTCGACGATAACTTCCGCGCGTTGTCGCTGGAAGAAAAACCGGCCGTGCCGAAATCCAACTGGGCGGTCACCGGGCTTTATTTCTATGACCATCACGTGGTCGAGATGGCCAAGCAGGTGAAGCCGTCGGCGCGCGGCGAGCTGGAAATCACCACTCTCAACCAGATGTATCTGGAGCGCGGCACGCTGAACGTCGAGCTGCTGGGGCGCGGTTTCGCCTGGCTGGATACCGGCACGCACGACAGTCTGATCGAAGCCTCTCAGTTTATACATACCATTGAGAAGCGTCAGGGCTTCAAGGTCGCTTGTCTGGAAGAGATCGCCTACCGAAAAGGCTGGTTGACGCGCGAGCAGCTGGCCGCCGAAGCCAAGCTGCTCGGCAAAACGCTGTATGGCCAGTATCTGTCGCAGCTGATCGCGGAAAAATAACCCCGGCCCGGCCCGTCGTGCTCCGAACATCCGGCGCGCGGCGGGGCGCTGGACGAACCTGCATATAGAGCGGATATGAGCACTGTACATATTTGTCCTCTGGATAAATTCATCCCTTCATTCATTGAATTTGTGAATGAGAAATTCGATCCCGATGAGCACACCTTTTGGGTTTACGGCGATAAGGCGCGTTTCGCTTTGCCGCAGGCGGATAACGTTCATTATCTCGGGGCAGATCTGTTCGGCAACGTCAAGCCGACCCTGAAGTTGATGAAGGCCATTCAACGCCACGACCGGGTGATTCTGCACAGCTTCCACGGCATCAAGATGGCGCTGCTGCTGCTGTTGACCCCCTGGGTATTAAAGAAATGCTATTGGTTCATGTGGGGCGGCGATCTCTACCAATACCAAATTGGCAAGCGCAACTTCAAATGGCGCCTGACGGAGCTGCTCCGCCGCCCGGCCATCAAGCGTATGGGCAACTTTGTCACTTACATCAAGGGCGATTACGAGCTGGCTAAAAAGTGGTACGGCTGCGCCGGCCGGTGGCATGAGTGCCTGCTGTATACCAGTAACGTATACAAGAAAAACGTCATCGGCGAACGTGCGGCGGACGCGGACGATAAAACCACCATTTTGCTGGGTAATTCCGCCGATCCGACCAATAATCATTTTGCCGCGTTCGACGTTTTGGAAACCTACAAAAACGAGAATATCGAACTGGTCGTGCCGCTCTCCTACGGCAATAAACGCTATGCGGCAGAAGTGGTGGCCGAAGGCACGCGGCGCTTTGGCGAGAAGTTTGTCCCCTTGACCGACTTTATGCCTTTCCAGCACTACCTGGCGCTGCTGGGGAAAGTGGATATCGCGGTGTTCAATCACCATCGCCAGCAGGCGATGGGCAACACCATTTCCCTGCTGGGGCTGAAAAAAACGGTGTTCTTGAATCCGGGCACCACGCAGTGGGATTTCTTTCAGGAAAAGGGTATCCAGGTATTGGATCTTCAAACGTTTTCGCTACGCAGCTTGAGCGCGGCGGAAAAGGATGACAACGAGCAAAAAATCGAAGCCTATTTCTCCGCTGAGAACCTGACCGCGCAGTTAAAGGCCGTCTTTACTTCCTGATGCCGCACGGCTCACCGCCTCGGCATGCATTCAGAATCGACAACAAGGGATAACATGATACCGTTCAACAAACCACCGGTAACCGGCAACGAAATTCAATATATCAATGCGGCGTTGGAGAATGGGAAACTGTCGGGCGATGGCCCGTTCGGCAAACAGTGCCAGCAATGGTTTGAAAACAAGCTGGGGTGCAAACACGCGCTGTTGACCCCGTCTTGCACCGCCGCGCTGGAGATCGCCGCGCTGCTGGTCGATATCCAGCCGGGCGACGAAGTTATCATGCCAAGCTACACCTTCGTCAGCACCGCCAATGCCTTCGTGTTGCGCGGCGCAAAAATCAAATTCGTCGATATCCATCCTGAAACCATGAATATGGATGCAGCGCTGGTGGCTGCGGCGATCACCGATAAAACCAAAGCCATCGTGCCCGTGCATTATGCCGGCGTCTCCTGCGATATGGATGCGATCATGCGCCTGGCCGACCAACATAACCTGCTGGTGGTTGAAGACGCCGCGCAGGGCGTCATGAGCAAATACAAAGGCGATTTCGTCGGCGTTAAAGGCCATCTGGCGGCTTTCAGCTTCCATGAAACCAAAAACTACACCAGCGGCGGTGAAGGCGGCGCGTTGGTGATCAATGACGAACGCTTTATCAAACGCGCCGAAATTCTGCGTGAGAAGGGCACCGATCGCAGCCAGTTCCTGCGCGGCCAGGTAGACAAGTATACCTGGGTCGATTTCGGCAGCAGCTTCCTGCCGGGCGAACTGCAGTCGGCTTGCCTGTGGGGGCAGTTGGAACTGGCCGATGAGATCAACGATAACCGCCTGGCGACCTGGCACAAGTACTATGCGAGCTTTGCGCCGCTGGCGGAGAAAGGGCTGCTGAC
The DNA here is from genome assembly GCF_000747565.1 of Serratia sp. SCBI. Taxonomy (NCBI): domain Bacteria; kingdom Pseudomonadati; phylum Pseudomonadota; class Gammaproteobacteria; order Enterobacterales; family Yersiniaceae; genus Serratia; species Serratia sp. SCBI. The sequence continues at coordinate 567,503 of NZ_CP003424.1, forward strand.
GTTGCCGACCATCCCGGCGGACTGCGAGCATAATGCGCATATGTTCTATGTGAAGCTGAAGGATATCGAGCAAAGAACGCAGTTCATCGCTCACCTGAAGGCCTGTGGCGTCATGGCGGTGTTCCATTATATTCCGCTGCACTCGGCGCCGGCGGGCAAGGTCTTCGGCACCTTCATCGGCGAAGACAACTACACCACCCGCGAAAGCGAGAGACTGGTTCGCTTGCCGCTGTACTACAAAATGAGCGATGCCGATCTGAATAAAGTCATTGAAAGCGTAGTGAGGTTCTTTGAGTGAACGCCCGCAAGATCCTGGCGTTCGCTATCGGGCCGATCGGTAATGCCGCGCTGGGATTGTTGACCCTGCCGGTGATCACCTGGCTGTTTTCGGCGGACGACGTAGGCCGAATCAGCATGCTGAACGTGGCCGTGTCTTTCTGCGTGCTGTTTTTCAGTTTGGGACTCGATCAGGCTTACGTTCGGGAATACCACGGCGAATCCGATCGCGGGCAGCTGTTGAAGAACGTTGCTTTCCCCGGCTTGCTGATGATCGTCATCATCAGCGCCGTGTTCCTGCTGTTCCCCGGCAGTTTGTCCGCGTTGCTGTTCGAACAGAAAGACCCGGCGATAAGCTGGCTTGTCATGCTGATTCTGTTGGCTTCGTTCATCAACCGTTTCCTGTCCCTGATACTCAGGATGCAGGAGAAGGGGATGGCGTTTTCGCTCAGCCAACTGATGCCCAAGCTGATGACGCTGATCGTTATCGGCCTGTGCTATGTCCTGTTCACCCAGCATACGCTGATGCAGCTGGTGGTGGCGAACGCCGTCGGTTTTATCGCGGTGTCGCTGATGCTGATGTGGTCTTCCCGGGCGGATTGGATCGCCGCGCTGCGCAGTTCGCTGGACGCCGGCAAACTGAAAGCGATGCTCAAGTTCGGCTATCCGCTGATTTTGGGCGGGCTGGCGTTTTGGGGGCTAACCACCATCGATCGGATGTTCGTGCGAGCCTATTCCGGCTTTGAACAGTTGGCTATCTTCTCGGTGGCGGTCAGCTTCGCCGGCGTGGCGAGCATTCTGCAAAGCGTATTTTCTACCGTTTGGGCGCCGATGGTCTACAAGCTGGCGGAATCCAACGAGGGCGGCGAGCAGCAGATGATCAACAAGGTCACGCAGTGCATGCTGATTGCCGTGGTTTGCCTGTTCAGTCTGGGGGGCTATTTTCCTGGCTGGTTGACTTTGTCTTGCCCGCTAACTACTTGAATGTGAAATACATTCTGGTTGCGAGCCTGGGTTTCCCTTTGCTATTCACGCTGTCGGAAACGACGGCGGTCGGCATCGGCCTGAGCAGAAAGACCGGTTACACCATGCTGGCTTCCTTGATCGCGTTGATTATCAACGTGGCGGCCAACGCACTGCTGGTGCCTCGTTTCGGCGCCGGTGGCGCGGCGGTCAGCACCTGCCTGGCCTTCTGGGCATTCCTGATCCTGAGAACGGAGTTCTCGATTATCAGTTGGAAGACCATGCCGCGTTTTGAAATGTATTTCTTCACTTTCCTGTGTCTGGCGGGGGCGTCGGCTTCCGCGCTGGCGGGCGAGAAAATGAAATACGAGCTGTTTGTCTATTGGGGCGTCATGCTGGCCGTTGTGCTGGTGAGGAACCTGCGGTTCCTTAAATCGTTCGCCAAAAGATAACGTTTTCGGTCAGGCAACCCGTTGCGGGTTGCCGCCGTTTTGACTTCCCCCATCCAGCGCTATCCGATGGCGTTCACTTCTCCTGGCTCAACGCAGCCGCTCCCGAATCTCCTCCTCCGGCAGATCCACCCCGATAAACACCAGCGTGCTCTTGCGCTCTTCCTCAGGCAGCCATTCCCGATCCCAGTCGGCGTTATACAGCCGCTGCACGCCCTGGAACAGCAGGCGGCGCGGTTCGTCTTCTATAGACAGAATGCCTTTGTAGCGCAGCAGGTTGTCGGCGTATTCCAGCAGCAGGCCTTCCATCACGTCGGAGATTTGCATCAGCGGCAGCGGGCGCTCCAGCGTCACGACAATTGAGCGGATGTCGCTCTGTGGCTGCGGGATACGGCGGAACAGCGGGGTGGCTGGCGTCAGGTTCAGCTTGTCGTTCAGCGTGAAGCCTTCGATGTCGAACAGCACGCTCAGATCGATATCGCCGTGCGTGACCTTGTAGACCGGCGCGCGGGCGTTCATCCGCTGCAGCCGCTGGATCAGCGCCTCCCAGTCCGGCGCCACGTCGGTTTTGGTCAACAGGATGCGGTCGGCGTAGCCCACCTGCGCCTGGGCGATGCTGAACTGGCTCAGCTGCTGCTCGGCATGCGCCGCGTCCACCAGGGTGATGATGCCGTCCAGCAGGAAGCGCTCGCACAGGATTTCGTGCGAGAAAAAGGTCTGGGTAATCGGGCCGGGATCGGCCATGCCGGTGCATTCGATGATCAGCCGATCGAACGCCAGCTGGCCGCTGTCGACGCCGTCCAGCAGATCCAGCAGCGCGTCCGCCAGTTCGTTGGACTTGCTGCAGCAGATGCAGCCGTTGCTCAGAGTGGTGATGCGGCTGGCGCGATCGCCGATCAGCGCGTCGTCGATCGGCACTTCGCCGAACTCATTCTCGATGACCGCGATTTTATAGCCGTGTTCGGCGTTCAGGATGTGGCGCAGCAGGGTGGTTTTGCCGGCGCCCAAAAAGCCGGTCAGGATGGTGACTGCGATGGGTTTCATACGGGTCCTTGTGACTGCGGGTTAACAGCAGCGCATGCCGCCTTTGCCGTCGCCGCCGTAGCGCGCTTGCTGGCGCTCGCGGAAAAATTCTTTATAGGTCATCACCGGCTTGTCCGGGTGGTTGTCTTTCATGTGCTGGACGTAGGTATCGTAGTCAGGCACGCCCACCAACATGCGCGCCGCCTGCCCGAGGTACTTCCCCGCCTGGCCGAGATTTCCGAACATAAGCCTTCTCCAACTTTACCCTGCATCACTACAGCGCTTGCTTTAGCCTGATATTAGGGGAAGCCGGGGGATGGGGTTCCCGCAGGGATGCCCCACCTCCGGGTCGCCCCGGGTATCTCGATTGCATCGCGCCGCACGGCTGGCACCTTGCGATACGCAGGCCGTGCGGCTTTGGGTACTACTTAACGTTTATTATGCAGGGTATCCGTTAAATCACATCAATGCTGGGTCGAAACTTTGACCTCCCCCTCAGTTACGCCGTCGGCGGGCGCGGCCTGCGGCTCCGGCACGTAAGGCGTTTCCTGGTCGGTGCGTTTCGGGTTCTTGTGCGCCGCCATCGCGGTTTTCACCCCGTAGAAGATGATGCTGTACACCACCAGCAGGAACAGAATGCTCAGCCCGGCGTTGGTGTAGTTGTTCACCACGATGTGGTTCATGTTGGCGATCTGCTGGGCGCTCAGCTCGGCGCCGCCCTCGGCGATCTTGCGTTTGTATTCGCCGGCCAGGAAGAAGAAGCCTTCCAGCTGCGGGTTATCGCTGAACAGCTTCAGGCCCAGCGCATAGGTGGTGCAGATCAGCAGCCACACCGCCGGCAGCACGGTCACCCAGATGTATTGCGCGCGCTTCATCTTAATCAGCACCACGGTGCCCAGCACCAGCGCCACGGCGGCCAGCATCTGGTTGGAGATGCCAAACAGCGGCCACAGGCTCTTCACGCCGCCGAGCGGATCCACCACGCCCTGATACAGCAGGTAGCCCCACAGCCCGACGCAGCCGGCGGTGCCGATGATGCCGGCCACCAGCGAGTCGGTTTTCTTCAGGAACGGCACGAAGTTGCCGAGCAGATCCTGCAGCATAAAGCGGCCGGAGCGGGTGCCGGCGTCCAGTGCGGTCAGGATGAACAGCGCCTCGAACAGAATGCCGAAGTGATACCAGAAGCCCATGTTGGCGCCCGGAATGATCTGGTGGAACACGTGGGCGATGCCCACCGCCAGCGTTGGCGCGCCGCCGGCGCGGTTCAGCACCGAAGGTTCGCCGATGTCGGTGGCGGTCTGCAGGATCTGTTCCGGGCTGATGACGAAGCCCCAGGAGCTGACCGCCGCCGCCGCGTGCACGGTCACGTCCTTCAGCGAAGCCATGATCATCGGCGCGTCTTCGGTGCCCAGGCGGTGCAGATCCGGCATGGTGATGCCCAGCGCCGCCGGCGGGGTGTTCATGGCGAAGTACAGGCCCGGCTCGATGATGGAAGCCGCCACCAGCGCCATGATGGCGACGAAGGACTCCATCAGCATCGCGCCGTAGCCGATAAAGCGCGCGTCGGTCTCATTGGCCAGCAGCTTCGGCGTGGTGCCGGAAGCGATCAGCGCGTGGAAGCCGGAGACCGCGCCGCAGGCGATGGTGATGAACAGGAACGGGAACAAGGTGCCTTTCCACACCGGGCCGGTGCCGTCGACGAACTGGGTCACCGCCGGCATTTTCAGCTCGGGGTTGAGGATCACGATGCCGATCGCCAGCCCGACGATCACGCCGATTTTCAGGAAGGTGGCCAGGTAGTCGCGCGGCGCCAGGATCAGCCACACCGGCAGCAGAGCGGAGACGAACGCGTAGCCGATCAGCGTGAAGGTGATGGTGGTGTCTTTAAAGGTCAGCGCCGGGCCCCAGTACGGGTCGTGCGCCACCACGCCGCCGAACCAGATGGCGGCCACCAGCAGCACGATGCCGATGATTGACACTTCACCCACGCGGCCGGGGCGCAGGTAGCGCATGTAGATGCCCATAAACAGCGCGATCGGCACGGTGGAGCAGACGGTGAACACGCCCCACGGGCTTTCCGCCAGCGCTTTCACCACGATCAGCGCCAGCACCGCCAGGATGATGATCATGATCAGGAAGCAGCCGAACAGCGCGATGGTGCCCGGTATCGGCCCCATCTCTTTTTTGATGATCTCACCGAGCGAGGCGCCGTTGCGGCGCGAGGAGATGAACAGCACCATAAAGTCCTGCACCGCCCCCGCCAGCACTACGCCGCCCAGCAGCCACAGCGTGCCGGGCAGGTAGCCGACCTGCGCGGCCAGCACCGGCCCCACCAGCGGCCCGGCGCCGGCGATGGCGGCGAAGTGGTGGCCGAACAGCACGTTCTTGTTGGTCGGCACGTAGTTGAGGCCGTCGTTGTTGACCACCGCCGGGGTGGCACGGCTGGCGTCCAGCTTCATCACCCTGGTGGCGATGTACAGGCTGTAGTAGCGGTAGGCCACCAGATACACCGCCACCGAAGCGACGACGATCCACAGCGCGCTGATGTGTTCGCCGCGGCGCAGCGCCACCACGCCGAGGCAGGCTGCGCCGAGTATCCCCAGCAGCATCCACGGAATGTGCTTTAAAATCCCCTCTCGTTTCATGAGGTATCCTTAATTCCAGTCTGCAAAATATGAATGAACTCATCCGCTTGTAAGAGATGTCAGAGTGGCGCGGTGAGCCGTAGCGTCTTTCCCGAGGTAAGGCGGGTTTAGGAACAGCTCATCATCGCCGGGGGTTAGGGGGAAGACAGGCGTATTTCGGTCAGCGGTCAGATCCGCCGGGTGAACGGTTGGATTGGCGGGGTGAGCGGTTTGTTGCATAACCAACAGCCGCCCGTCAGCCGCTGTTGCCAATGCAGCACCCGCCCGCACCCGTCGGCTTTAAACGCCCGGTTTTTCAGCCAGATGCCTTAACGTGGCGGTTGGCACGCATCCTGCTATCGGTTTTATAACCAAAACAAGGTTTTCAATATTTGGAAATCAATAATGGTTATATGCGCGCCGCATAACGGCGCCGACGGTCAGAGGGAGAGAAGCATGTCAGCAGCAAACCACTCGCAGCAGCCGATTCAGTTCGCCTACTGGGTGCCGAACGTTTCCGGCGGCCTGGTGATCAGCAATATCCCGCAGCGCACCGGTTGGGACATCGGTTATAACCGCAAGCTGGCGCAGATCGCCGAGCGCGCCGGTTTCGACTACGCGCTTACCCAGATCCGCTTCACCGCCGGTTACGGCGCGGAGAACCAGCACGAGTCGGTGTCGTTCTCACAGGCCCTGCTGGACGCCACCGAAAAGCTGAAAGTGATCGCCGCACTGCTGCCGGGGCCGTGGAACCCCACGCTGGCGGCCAAACAGATCGCCACCATCAGCCATCTTTCCAACGCGCGCATCGCGGTGAACATTGTCAGCGGCTGGTTCCGCGGCGAGTTCAAGGCCATCGGCGAGCCGTGGCTGGATCATGAGGAGCGCTACCTGCGCTCGGAAGAGTTTATCCGCTGCCTGCGCGGCATCTGGACTGAGCCCAGTTTCACCTTCGCCGGCGATTTCTACCGTTTCCGCGACTACTCGCTGAAGCCGAAGCCGCTGGCGCCGTTGCCGGAAATTTTCCAGGGCGGCAGCTCACGCGCGGCGCGCGACATGGCGGCGCGGGTCTCGGACTGGTATTTCACCAACGGCAACAGCGTGGAGGGCATTCGCCGGCAGGTGGAGGACATCCAGAGCAAGGCGCAGGCCAATCACCATCGGGTGAAGGTGGGGGTGAACGGTTTTGTCATCGCCCGCGAGAGCGAACAGGCGGCGCAGGCGGTGCTGCAGGAGATCATCGATCACGCCAACCCGGAGGCGGTGCAGGGCTTCGGGCACGAGGTGAAGAACGCCGGGGCGGCCTCGCCCGAGGGCGAGGGCAACTGGGCCAAGTCCACCTTCGAAGACTTGGTGCAGTATAACGACGGCTTTAAAACCAACCTGATCGGCACGCCGCAGCAGATCGCCGAGCGCATCATCGCGTTGAAAGACGCCGGGGTGGATCTGCTGTTGCTGGCGTTTCTGCACTTCCAGGAAGAGGTGGAGTACTTCGGCCGTGAAGTGATCCCGCTGGTGCGCGAACTGGAGCGCCAGCGGGCGGCGGCCTGAGCGTTCAACCCGTTTGCAGGGTTTGCAGCAGGTGGATAAAGGCGGCGCTGAGCGGCGGCGTGGCCGGCTCATGGCGGGTAAAGACATAAAAGCGCGCGCTGATGTCGATCCCCTGTGTCGGGATTTTCTGCAGGTGCAGCTGCGGGGCGTAGTGCGCGACGACCCGATCGCTCAGCAGCGCGATATAGCCCTGCTGCCTGACCAGGCACCAGGTCGCCAGAAAGGAGTCGGTCTCGACGATCTGGCCGTGCGGCGTGTAACGCTCGGCGATCTCGCGGATGGCGGCGTGCCCCACCGAGCAGGAGCGCGGTACCACCCATTTGGCTTCGGCCGGCGGCTGCCCGGCGGCGGTCAGGTCCCCCCTTGATAGAGCGAGAAGCGCTCGCTCTTCAGCGCCTGCATGGCCAGATCGGCGCCGCCCGCCGCGCCGTTCAGGCTGCTGACCGCCAAATCCAGCTCGCAGTTTCTCAGCCGGGCGAGCAGGCCTTCCGGGCCGTCTTCCACCACCGTCACCCGGGTATGCGGGTAGCGGCGGTTGAAGCCTTCGAGCACCTGGGGCAGGTAGCACAGCAGCGGATCGACGCTCATCCCCACCCGCAGGCGCTTCTCGCCGCCGGTGCTCATGCCGCGCAGCTCGTCAAACGCGCTGAGCAACTGATTGGTGGCGGCGTCTATCCGCCGGTAAAACAGCTCGCCGACCGCCGTCAGGCGCACGCCGCGGTTGCTGCGCTCCAGCAACCGCGCGCCGATGGACATTTCCAGCTCTTTGAGCACCCGGCTTAGCGTCGGTTGCGAGACGGCCAGTTTTTTCGCGGCATCGTGCAAACTTCCGCAGTGAACGATGTCTTTGAACATCGTCAGATGAGCCAGTTTTGGCATGGTTTTCATGGTGGATCTCCCTGGAAGTGAACGGCATTAGCCGGAGCCGGCGATGCGGCTGTAATAGGCCTGTTTCATCATGCTGTCGTTCAGCAGTTTATTGATGGTCTGGTCGAGCACCGGCGTGGTGACGGAGGCCGGCATCAGCGTGGCGGTGATCTCCACGTCGTCGTCGCCAAAGGGTTCGATATCCAGATGCGAGATAAAGCAGTTTTCTCCTTGCAGCACCTGTTTGAATTTGGCCAGCGCTTCACGCTGTTCATGCTCGAAGGCAATGACGCAAATCTGGTAGGTGGATTCGCCGTTAACGTCATTGAAGGGCTGTTTGTTGACCATATTGACCAGCGGGCGCAGCAGGGTGTTGGCGGCGAGCACGAACAGCGTGGCGGCCAGCGCATCGCCGTACAGGCCGCAGCCGGCGCAGGCGCCGACCGCCGCGGAGCCCCAGAGCGTGGCGGCGGTGTTCAGGCCGCGGATGTTCATCCCTTCTTTCATGATGGCCCCGGCGCCGAGAAAGCCGACGCCGGAGACCACGTAGGAGATGACGCGCACCGCGCCGCCGCTGCCGTCGATGGTCATGGCCAGGTGGACGAAGATCGCCGCGCTGGTGGCCACCAGCGTATTGGTGCGCAGCCCGGCGGTGCGCTGGCGGAATTGTCTTTCGTAGCCGATGGCGGCGCCCAGGACGGACGCGGTCAGCAGCGTCAGCAGTGTATGAATGAAATGCATGATAATAACTCGATGTATTATCCGCTTATCATGAGCCACCCGTGGCGGGGTGACTCTTGATAAACAGGTAGTTAAGTTGGCGGGATCCGTCCCGCCAGGCCAGGGCGGCGCTCAGTGCGCGGCGGCGATCTGCCGGCTGAGCGTCTCGCTGATTTTGTCCGTCAGCGGCTGCATCCCCTCGCGGGTGCGCGTCTCGCGGCGCTGCGCGATGTGATAGCAGCCGTCGAGGGTGCCGGCGCCCAGCAGGAGGATGCGATCAGACATCATCACCGCTTCCTCTACGCTGTGGGTCACCAGCACGATGGAGCGGGTTTTGATCTGGTGCGTGCTCCAGATGCGCAGCAGATCGCTGCGCAGGTGTTCGCCGGTATAGACGTCCAGCGCGGAAAACGGTTCGTCCAGCAACAGCAGCATCGGTTCTACCGCCAGCGCGCGCGCAAAGCCGACCCGCTGGCGCATGCCGCCGGAAAGCTCGCGCGGGTAGGCGTCGCGGTAGGGCGCGAGCCCGACCAGATTGAGCATTTTCAGCGTCTGGGTTTCGACCACCTGCGGCGGCAGATCCTGCGCCTGCAGCCCGAAGGCGATATTTTGGTAGACGTTCAGCCACGGGAAAATGGCGAAGGTCTGGAACACCATGTTGATCTGCGGATTCGGCCCCGAGACTTTTTTATCCCCCAGCATCACGGTGCCCAGATCCGGCGCGATCAGGCCGGAAAGTATGCGCAGCAGGGTGGATTTGCCCGAGCCGGACTGCCCCAAAATGCTGACGACCTCGTTATCGTAGAGGCGCAGGTTGATTTCATTCAGCACCAGGCGTTTTTCTTTACCGGTAGGCTGAACGCTTTTGCTGACGTTATTAACCGTCAGCAGCGTGGTTTTTTTTACCATCATGATGTTTCTCCACTCAATTAAAAATATGAGCATGGAAAAATGGCCGATAGTTATCGCCGCGCAGGGGTAAAATAAATGCGAGCGCAAATAAGCCTGAGCGTTATCGGACTGTTAATAAGCGTATGCTGGAAGGATTAGCCTGTCAGGCGCGCCGGAGCGGCGTGCGCGGAGGCCATGCGCTGAAGGGGTAAAGCGAAGGGATGTGGTAACTGACGCATATCCTGACACTTTCAGGATGCAATGGGATGACTATTGCTCCTGTGACCTCAGCGATTCCAACAATAAAATAAACAACCAACTGTCGCCGTCCATATCATTTCCCCGTTATTTTTCGTGTGGCCATAATACGCGTGATATTGCCTGTGATTCAATGTGGTTAGGCGGAATTATCGCGGCAAAATGTAATTTAATATGAATACGGGAAAGTTTTTCTTTATTTATTAAACGGAGCGTCAACGAAAATCATGAGAGTGAATATAGGCGCTATTTTATGGAAATATAAACCTGAATTAAACGAGAGAATAACAGGGCGGGCGCGAGACAAATAATGAACCGGCCGCAGCGCGCGCTGCGGCCGGTATCGGGTCAGAACTGATACATGATGCCGGTTTCGACAATGTCGTCGGCGCCGGCGCCGACGGCGTTCTGCCGTTGCAGCAGGTTGAGCTTGTACTCCACGTAGGTCGACATATTGGCGTTGAAGCTGTAGTTCAGCGCCAGATCCAGGTATTTGACCAGATCGGCGTCGCCAATGCCGGGCAGGTTACGGCCGCGCGTTTGCAGGTAGGCCACCGAGGGCGTGACGCCGGAATCGAAGTGATACTGCGCGACCGCCTCGACGGCGTCCGCGCGGGGGCGAAGCCGGCGTAGCGATCGCCGTCGACATAGGTCATGTTTTCGGTGCGCGCATAGCTGGCCGCCAGGTAGAGGTTGTCCAGATCGTATTTCAGCCCCAGCGTCCAGGCCCGGGCGCGATCGCCGTCAGCCAGGCCGAAGCGCTGCTGCGCCAGGGTGCGCGCAGAGTTGGCGTAGGCGGCGCCAAAGTTTAGCCCCGCGCCGGTGTCGTAGGTGGCGGAAAAGGCGTAGCCATCGCCGTTTTGCGTCTGAATATCCTTCGCCCGCAGAGCGTCGTCCCCCGATTCTTCCCCTGATATTGCAGGCCGAGATCCAGACCGTCCAACAGCCCGCCCAGGCTGCGGTTGTGGTAGGTCAGCAGGCCGTTGGCGCGGCCGGTCATAAAGTTGTCGGCCGCTTCGTAGCTGTCGTTGCCGAATTCGGGCAGCACGTCCGTCCAGCCGGCCACGTCATACAGCAGGCCGTAGTTGCGGCCGTAGTCCAGGCTGCCCCAGCGGCCGAACGCCAGCCCGGCGAAGCCCAGCCGGGTATAGCTATTGCCCGGCCCGGCGCTTTCCGGCTGATCGAGCCCCGCCTGATATTCCCATTGGCCATACCCTGTCAGCCCGTCGGCGATCTGCGTCTCGCCTTTGAAACCGAAACGGGTGTAGGAGCGATCGCCGTTATTGTCGGCATCGCTGCTGAAGTAATGCACCCCGTTCAGTTGACCGTACAGATCCAGTTTATTGCCGTCTTTATTGACGATTTCTGCCCCGGCGGCGGCCGCCGGCATCAGGATGACCAGCGCCATCAGTAAGCTTTTATGTTTCATTTCACTACCCTGAGTTAACGAAAATGCGGCCTTATCCGGCCGGTTGCGCCCGCGCGTTTTTTTTGTACAGGCAGCTGCGGATCCGATCGGTGAGGTGCCGCAGGCTGTCCCGGTTGCGCGCCGCGCGGGGAATATTGATGCTGAATTCGTCATCGATCCGTTTGCTGGTCGCGTCCAGGATCAGCACCCGATCGGACATCAGCACCGCCTCTTCGACGTCGTGCGTCACCATCACCATGGCGCGCGTGTGCAGCCGGTTGTCTCCCCACAGCGCCAGCAGATCGCTGCGCAGTTTTTGCGCGGTAAAGATATCGAGGGCGGAGAAGGGCTCGTCCAGCAGCAAGACATCGGGCTCTACCGCCAACGCCCGGGCGAAGCCCACCCGTTGGCGCATGCCGCCCGACAGCTCGCGCGGCCAGGCGTGCTCATAGCCGCTCAGCCCCACCAGGCGCAGCAGCGCCTCCAGCCGCTCGGCGATCGTCTGCGGCGGCAGCTTTTGCGCCAGCAGGCCGAAGGCGATGTTGTCGTACACCGTCAGCCAGGGGTAGAGCGCGTAGGATTGAAACACCATGCCGGCGTTGGCGCTCGGGCCGCAGACCGGTTTGCCCGCCAGGGTGAGCGTGCCGCTGTCCGGCGGGATCAGCCCGGCCAGCATGCGCAGCAGCGTGGACTTACCCGAACCGGATTGCCCCAGAATGGTGACGAACTCGCCGGCGTGCACGGTCAGCGACACGTCGCGCAGCACGGGGGTGGGGCGCTTGTTTTCGCCGATAAACGTCTTGTTCAATCGACGGGCGCTGATAATCACGTCTTGAGTCAGCATGTTGTTCCCCCTTGATCAGTCATATTTGAATTTGGTTTCCGCAATGCGATACAGCGGTTGCCAGACGAAGATGATGCACAGCGCCACCAGCGCGCACATCGCGGCGCAGCCCAGTGCGGACTCCGGGTTCTTGCCGGCGTCGGTGACGACGGAAATGAACGCGCCCAGCCCGGTGGCGCTGAGGGTGGTGCTGCCCCATTGGATCACTTCGGCGGCGATGGCGCTGTTCCAGGCGCCGCCGGCGGCGGAGATGATGCCGGTCACGATGTAGGGGAAGATCGCCGGCAGCATGTAGTAGCGCCACCAGCGGAAACGGCGCAGCCCGAAGGTTTCGCTGACCTCGGTGATCTGCGTCGGAATGGCGGAAACGCCGGCGATCACGTTGAACAACACGTACCACTGGGTGCCCAGCATGATCATCGGAATGGCCCACCAACCGAGATCCTGATGATAAATGGCGATGAAGGCGGCGATCAGCGGGTAGAAAATGTTGGGCGGAATGGCCGCCAGGATCTGGATGATCGGCTGGAAGATCTTCACCAGGCGCGGATTCAGGCCGATCCACACCCCCAGCGGCGTGAAGATCGCCACGCTGAGCAGCATGGCCGCGGCCACGCGCGCGGTGGTGAGCAGCATCCACTCCGGCAGCATGGCGAAGTACTGTTTGGGGAAGTATTCCCACAGCCGGTAACCGAACCAGACGCAGGCCAGCACCACGCCGAGATACCACAGGCTGCGCCACAGCCAATTGCCTTTGGCGGCGAGGCGAAACAGGCGGTGCAGGCCGAGGGCGTACCACAGCCGCGGCAGCTTGAACAGCCACAGATCAGCCAGCGCGCGCAGCGTGCGGCCGAGCGCCGCGCCGACGTGCGAAAAGGCCAGACTGTTGTAGAACCACGGATTGCCGAGCGCCCGATTGGCGGTAACGTCTTCGTATTTGAAGCGGGCGGTGTAACGCACCAGCGGGCGGAAAACCAGCTGATCGAGCAGCACGATGTTGGCGGCCAGCGCGACGATCGCATACAGGATCGCCGGCACGTTCTGCTGCGCCAGCGCTTCGGCGATATAGGAGCCGACGCCGGGCAGTTCGACCGAGCGATCGCCGACCGGAATGGCTTCGGAGGCCACCAGGGCGAACCAGGCGGCGGATTGCGACACCATGGCGTTCCACAGCAGGCCCGGCACCGAATAGATGAATTCCAGCCGCCAGAAACGTTGCCACGGGTTGTAATTGAAGCTGCGGGCGGCTTCGTCCAGCTCCTTGGGCACGATGCGCAGCGTCTGATACAGCGTCAGCATCATGTTCCAGGCCTGGCCGGTAAACACCGCGAAGATGGCGGTGCACTCCAGCCCCATCACGCTGTGTGGGTAGAGGTTGAGAAAGTACACGGTCGTGAAGGTCAGGAACCCCACCAGCGGCACCGACTCCATAAAGTTGACGAAGGGCAGGATCACCCGGCGCAGCGGCGCATAGCGCGCGGCCAGCACGGCGAACACCACAGAAAACAGCAGCGACCAGGCCATGCCGAGGAGAAAACGCATGCTGGTTCTGAGCGAATAATAAAGCAGGTTCCAGGCATCGAGACTAATGGCAGAGACGTTTTGTTCATTGAAGTCGCCGTGCATGTCGCCCCACGCGCGAATAAAAAAGGCAATGAAGAAAACGCCGATGGCGATAACGATAAAGTCATTTAAATAAGACTTTCTGAAAACAGATGTACCCCGGTTATTTTGCATAACGCAATACCTTATTTTTCCCATAAGAAATCCGTCGGCGCTCGGGTAATAGGCCCGGCGACATCAGATAAATACCGCCACAGCGGTTGAGACAAACGTTATTTTCGCAGCGAGGCGATGGGCGGGCAGGCAGAGCGGGAAAGGCCGTCAGAAGGGGAGCGGTTGCCGCATTCCGTATCTTTCAGAATGCAACGTGGATGGCATTACTGAAAGGTGCCCAATAGCATTAGCGTAAAACTAAAACTTTCATCGCCCATAGGGCCCTCCTCGGTTTAAATATGGCACGGAGAGGGTAATGTGTTTTGCTAATAAAAAGCAATTGGCGGCGCGCGGTTTTTACGGTTGATATGTAACAGGATGAATATTCATTTTTTAATCGCTATATTCAGAAAATAAAATAACCTATTTTGATGGCGGTAAATGCGGTGAAAATAAATCGCGGCGAAATAAAACGGCGCGCCTGAATACCGCGCGCCGTAACATTAATAAACCTGCCTGCCGTTGATGCCGGCGGGGAAAATGCCGGTGGCGAAAATATGCCCGTTGGCCTGGATCTGGTCGTCGGGCAGCATCTCCAGCGGAAACTCGGCCGCCAGGCAGTTGAGAAAGGCGTTGCGATCGTCGGTGGTGGTAAAGCCGATCAGATCGTAGAACAGCAGCGAAGCGATCAGCTGGCGATGTTCCGGGATGCGCCGCAGCAGCGCCGCCGACGGGAACGGCAGATGGAAAAAGAACGCGCAGTCGTTCAGCAGCCCCTGTTCCTTCAGCGCCTGGGCGCAGGGCAGCAGTTGGTAATCGTCGATGCAGACGATGTCGCCCGGGCACAGGTGTTCGCAGGCGATATCGGCGAAACGGCGATTCAGCTGCCGGTAGGCGCGGTAGTTTTCCGGCGTGAAGTGCGCCTTCTCCGGCTGGTTGTGGAACACCGGCCACAGGCCGTCGTGGTAGTAGCCCTGATAGTGGCGGCGGAACTCTTCGATCGACAGCGGGAAGGTCACCTGATCGTAACCGGCGTCTTGACGGCAGTGGATCGGGCGCTGCGCGAAATTCTGCACGTCGCCGTTCCAGCCGAGCCACAGCCCCGGTTCGGCGTCGGCCGCCAGCGTCCGGCCGGCGCAGGCCAGATCCTTGCCGTCGCACTGCTTGTTGGAAATCAGCACCAAACGAGACATGGGGTCTCCTTATCAGTGAAGGGCGCGCGGGGCGTGCGCCGCGCAGTCGGCGCGCCAGGGCGCTTGCAGCGCGGGCAGCGTGACGCGCAGGCCGCGCAACGCCGGATGCGCCAGGCAGCAGCGCGTCAGCCAGCTTCCCAGCCCGACGCCGCGGTATTCGGCGCTGACGAACAGTTCGCTCACCGAGGCGAAGGTGGCGTAATCGGTCACCATGCGGGCGAAGCCGAGCTGGTGGCGTTTGCGATACAGGCCGAAGCACAGGCCGTGGCGCGCCAGGCGCTCTGCCGCCGCCCGATCCGGCAGGCTGAGAAAACGCTGGATCGCGTCGATATCCAACAACTGCCGGTCGGTGCTGATATGAAAAACGCCTTTGCGCCAGCAGAGCAGCGGCTGTGCGGGCGCCCGTTGCGGTTGCATATTCATGATTATCCTTAAGTTAACGAATCAGTGGGCGGTTACAGCATCCAGCCGAGTTCGGCAGCGGTGACCTGTTCCTCGAAGCGGCGCAGTTCGGCGCTTTTGCAGGTGTGCCACAGGGTGCAGAACGCCGGGCCGAGCAGTTCGCGCAGCGGATCGCTGTGGCGGAACAGCGCCAGCGCCTCCTGCTGGCCGAGCGGCAAGGGCGCGGCGTTGTCGCTCTCGCAGCCGTTGGCGGCGGGCGGCAGCGGCAGCGGGTGTTCCAGCCCATGCAGCAGGCCGCCGAGCATCACCGCCAGCGCCAGATAGGGGTTGGCGTCGGCGCCGGCCAGGCGGTATTCGATGCGCTGGTTGGCGCTGTCGGCGCAGGGCAGGCGCAGCGCCACCGTGCGATTGTTGTGGCCCCAGGAGGCGCGCAGCGGCACGTGCATGCCGGGGCGGAAGCGGCGAAAGGCGTTGATGTTGGGCGCCAGGATCGCCATCGACGCCGGCATCAGCGCCAGCATGCCCGCCATCGCCTGCTGCATGTTGTCGCTCAGTTCGCCCGGCGCGCCGGTCAGCAGGTTCTCGCCGTGCTCGTTCTGCAGGCTGATGTGAAAATGCAGCCCGCTGCCGGCGGCATGGGCGCAGGGCTTGGCCATAAAGCAGGCGTGCTGGTGATGTTGCTCGGCAATCTGCCGCGTCAGGCGCTTCAGCGCCATGATCTGGTCGCAGGCTTCCAGCACGCGCCGGCTGTGATGCAGGTTCAGCTCGTACTGGCCGGAAGCGGCTTCGGCCACCACGCCGGTCAGCGGCAGGCTTTGCAGCCGCGCGTGCCGTTCGATGTCGCTCAGCAGCGCATGGTGGCGCTCGGGCGCATCCACCGCGAAGCTCTGCGTCGGGCAGGCTTCCGCCTCGGCGGGGCGCTGCGGATCCTGCAGGTAGAACTCCAGTTCGGCCGCCACCACCGGGAAGCAGTTGCGCTCGTGCAGGCGCTTCAGCACCCGTTGCAGCACCACACGCGGCTCCAGCTCGCAGGCGTCGCCGTCGGCGTTTTGCATCGTCAGCAGCAGCTGGGCGTGGCGTTCGGGATCGCGCGCGCAGGGGCGCAGCGTGCCGGGCACCGGCAGGCACAGCCGATCCGGCTCGCCCGCCCGTTGCCCCAGCCCGCTTTCTTCAATCACCCGGCCGTGCAGATCCAGGGCGTAGATCGACAGCGGGAAGTAGCAGCCTTTTTCCAGGCCAAAGGCTTCGGCGATCGGCAGGCGCTTGCCGCGCAGCTGGCCGTTCAGATCGTGCAGATAAATATCCAGCTGTTCGGTATCCGGATAGCGCTGCAGGTAGTGTTCCAGCTCTTTGCGGAAGGTGCGCGTCGGCGATGCGGGCAGCTCTGCCAGCAGAGGATTGAACCCGATAATATTAGAATGCATGGCGCGCTCCAGAACGAAGACCGGTCACGGCCAGAGGCAGGGATAAACGCATGAGACAACTCTCTTGTGAGGCCATAGCGGCGATGTGGAAAGGGTATCTGCGGCGGCAAAAACTGTCTGTAAAAACGCCGTAACGTTAACGGGGCGCGGAATAAAAATGCCGTAAAGAGCGCGGCGGGTTGGCCGGGGCGGCACGGTCTATACTGGCGAGACGGGCCGTAGAAGGAGAGATAACGATGAAGAGAATAGGGTTGCTTATCGCCGCGCTGGCCGCGTTCCACGCCACCGCGTCTTCCCCACAGGCGTGGGCCGAGAGCGAACGGGCGATGCGCGCCGCCTGCCTGAAAGCCAGCGGGCTAAAAAACGCCAGGGTGGAAGGGGAGATTATTCACTACGGTGATGACGTCGGCTATTCGGCGCTGTTTATCGGTGGGCGCTACCCGCAGCCGTTTATGAAAAACCAGCCGGGCAGGGAGCTGTGCTTATATCAGCGCGCCACGCAGAAGGCGGCGGTGCAGGCGGTGGAGGGGAATAAATAATCCCAGTCTCCTTACTGTAGCTGTATTTCTCCCTTGGGATTAATTATTAAGTTGAATTCTTTCATGTATTTACGCCTTTCCGTGTCGTTATTCATCGAGACGCCGAGCAAGACCGAGTATTCTCCCGCAGCCCAGTTTACCTGCGGATAAGTGGCGCATTGTCCCGGTTTCAGGTCGGGCAACGGAGTGACTTCTGGTGAGGCCCAGACGATATGCCATTGCTGTTGTTCCTGTCGTGAGACGATCACCCCCCGGTTTTGCAGGCTGTCACCGCTGCGAACGCTGTTGATAGGCACGGCAAAGCAAGGTTGGTTGTCTTTGAGCGAGACATCCAACGGATGGTACCAGGGCTGAGTGGATTGGCAGCCGTTCAGTAGCAGTGCGCACAGTAAAGAGAGATAAAGTTTTGTCATAGCAAGGTGTTCCGGTTCTTTGGATTGTTCAGGAAAGCTCGCAATACCCATTCATAACGTTTTTTGATGTCTGGCCCAATAATGCCGCTGTAGTTGGTGGCTACGTGGAAGCGATGGGCGGCACGCTGCGCCTGGACATTGAACTGCCGGGCGGCAAGCACGTCGGGTTTACGGTTTAAGCACAGGCTGCCCGCCACTCCCCGCCATCTCCCGTTCGATTACCGTCGCCAGCGCCTGCGCGGCGGAAGAGAGTTGGTGCTGCGCCAGGCGGATCAGGCCCACGCGCCGTTCGATGATCGGGCCGATCAGCGGCACGCAGACCGCCCCCAGCTCATCCATCTGTTGCTCGCACAGCGCCGGCACCGCGCTGGCGCCGAGGCCGTTGGCCACCATGCGCCCGACCGTCACCAACTGGTGACTCTCAAACGCCACCTCCAGCGTTCGCCCGCTGCGGGCCAGTTCCTGCTCCAGCAGCAGCCGCACCGCCGATGGCCGCTGCAGGGTGATGAAATCCAGCGTCAGCAGCTCCTTCCAGCTCACCTGAGCCTTGCGCGCCAGCGCCGAATCCTTCGGCACCACCGCCAGAAAGCGATCGCGGCACAGCGGGGTGAAGTGCAGGGTGTCGCTCGGCTCCGGCTCGAAGGCGATGCCCATCTCCACCCGGCCTTCGCGGATCATTTCAAACACCTGTTCGTTGATGACGTCGTGCACCGCCACGTTGATGCCGGCATAACGATCGCGAAACGCCTTAAGGATCGGCGGCAGCGGGTTGCCGGCGAACGACGGCATGGCGGCGATCGCCACCTTGCCCATCTGCAGGGTGAAGCGCTGACGCATCGCCTCTTCCGCGTTGTCCCAATCCGCCAGCAGCTGGCGCGCCATCGGGAAGAAGGTTTCTCCTTCCGGCGTCAGCGTCACCCGGCGGGTGGTGCGCAGCAGCAGCGGCCCGCCCAGCGCGTCTTCCAGCCCACGGATCGCCAGGCTGAGCGCCGGCTGAGAAATATTCAGCCGCTCGCTGGCCTGGGCGAAATTCAGAGTGTGAGCTACCGCTAAAAACGCGCGTAACTGTTTGATGCTCATTTTCATTTTGGTTGGCGTTAACTCTTTGTTAATTTTCGGTTAACGGGTGATTAATAAAAATTCTAAATGAATGCGGCATAAAAAACAAAATTAACAAATCATTTTTGTGACCTGAAGATGCCCTCACGTAAGCCAGGGCATTTCGCCCTGCGCCGCAACATGCAGGGGCAACGATATGGCAGGGCTCGACAAACGCGTCGGCAGCTACCAGGAAGCGCTGGCAGGCCTGACGGACAACATGACGGTGCTGGCGGGCGGCTTTGGCCTGTGCGGCATCCCGGAGAATCTGATCGAAGAGATCCGCCGGCGCGGCGTGCGCGGGTTGACGGTGGTTTCCAACAACTGCGGCATCGACGGGTTCGGCCTCGGGCGGCTGCTGGAAACCCATCAGATCCGCAAGGTGGTGGGATCTTACGTCGGCGAAAACGCGCTGTTCGAACAGCAGGCGCTCAGCGGCGAGCTGGAGGTGGATCTCACGCCGCAGGGCACGCTGGCGGAGAAGATCCGCGCCGGCGGCGCCGGCATCCCGGCATTCTTCACTGCCACCGGTTACGGCACGCCGATCGCCGAAGGCAAAGAGGTGCGCGAGTTCAACAGCCGCCCCTACATCATGGAAACCGCCATCACCGGCGATTTCGCCATCGTGAAAGGCTGGAAGGCCGATCACTTCGGCAACGTCATCTACCGCCACACCGCGCAGAACTTCAATCCGCTGATGGCGACCGCCGGGCGCATCACGGTGGTGGAAGTGGAAGAGATCGTCGCGCCGGGCGAGCTGGATCCGGCGGCGATCCACACCCCGGCATCTATGTCGATCGGCTGATCCAGGGCACCTTCGAAAAGCGTATCGAACAACGCACCCTGCGGGCATAAGGAGAATTCGCATGCTTACCCGTGAACAAATGGCGCAGCGCGTGGCGCAAGAGCTGAGGGACGGTTATTACGTCAACCTGGGCATCGGCATCCCGACGCTGGTGGCCAACTACGTGCCGGCGGGCATGGACGTGATGCTGCAGTCGGAAAACGGCCTGCTGGGGATGGGCGAGTTCCCGACCGAGCAGCAGCTGGACGCCGACATGATCAACGCCGGCAAGCAGACGGTCACCGCGCGCCTCGGCGCGTCGATCTTCGATTCGGCGCAGTCGTTCGCCATGATCCGCGGCGGCCATGTCGATCTGACCGTGCTGGGGGCGTTTGAAGTGGACGTCGAGGGCAACATCGCCTCGTGGATGATCCCCGGCAAGATGGTCAAGGGCATGGGCGGCGCGATGGATCTGGTGGCGGGGGCGGAGAACATCATCGTGGTGATGACCCACGCTGCGAAGGGCGGCGAGTCCAAACTGCTGCCGCGCTGCACGCTGCCCCTGACCGGCGCCAATTGCATCCGCAAGGTATTGACCGATCTGGCCTACCTGGAAATTGAAGACGGCGCTTTCGTGCTGCGCGAACGCGCGCCGGGCGTCAGCGTGGCGGAGATTGTCGCCAAAACCGCCGGCCGGCTGATCGTGCCGGAGCAAGTGCCGGAAATGCGTTTCTGAAACGGGAGGTGAATGTGCAACAACGTGAAGTGGTGATCGTGGCGGCGACGCGCACGCGGGTCGGCAGTTTTCACGGCGCGCTGGCGCCGCTGACGGCGGTGGAACTGGGCACGGCGGCGGTGCAGGGGCTGCTGGCGCAAAGCGGCGTGGCGCCGCAGCAGATCGATGAAGTGATCCTCGGCCAGGTGCTGACCGCCGGCTGCGGGCAGAATCCGGCGCGCCAGACCGCGCTGAACGCCGGGCTGCCGTTTACGACGCCGGCGCTGACCATCAACAAAGTGTGCGGCTCCGGGTTGAAGGCGGTGCATCTGGCGGTGCAGGCGATCCGCAGCGGTGACGCCGACGCGGTGATCGCCGGCGGCCAGGAGAGCATGAGCCGGTCGCCTTACCTGATGGCCGGCGCGCGCGCCGGTCTGCGCCTCGGTCACGCGCAGATGGTGGACAGCGTGATCCACGATGGCCTGTGGGACGCGTTCAACGACTATCACATGGGCATCACCGCCGAAAACCTGGCGGAGAAATACGCCATCAGCAGAGAAGAACAAGACAGGTTCGCGCTGCGTTCGCAGCAGAAGGCGCTGGCGGCGCAGCAGGCCGGGCGTTTCGCGCAGGAGATCACGCCGGTGACGGTGCCGCAGCCGAAGGGCGAAGCGCTGCGGGTAGAGCGCGACGAACAGCCGCGCGACACCAGCCTGGAGGCGCTGGCGCGGCTGCGCCCGGCGTTTCGCAAAGAGGGCACGGTGACCGCCGGCAACGCCTCGTCGCTCAACGACGGCGCCGCCGTGGTGCTGCTGATGAGCGCGGAAAAAGCCGCCGCGCTGCGTTTGCCGGTGCTGGCGCGCATCGCCGGTTACGCCTCGTTGGGCGTCGATCCGGCGATCATGGGCATCGGCCCGGCGCCGGCCGCGCGCCGCTGCCTGGAAAAAGCCGGTTGGCGGCTGGAGGAGGTCGATCTGATCGAAGCCAACGAAGCCTTCGCCGCGCAGGCGCTGGCGGTGGGCAAAGAACTGGGCTGGGAGGCGGAGCGGGTGAACGTCAACGGCGGAGCGATCGCGTTGGGGCATCCGATCGGCGCGTCCGGCTGCCGCATTTTGGTGTCGCTGCTGTACGAAATGCAGCGCCGCGAGGTGAACAAGGGGCTGGCGATGCTGTGCATCGGCGGCGGGCAGGGCGTGGCGCTGGCGGTAGAGCGCCCGTAAACAACCGAGGAAGGCACGATGCAGTCATCTGACTATGCGGTACTGGGCGCCGGGCTGATGGGGGTGGGCATCGCCACCCACTTTATTCGCCACGGCCATGAGGTGCTGCTGTATGAACCGGATCCGCAGCGCCGGGTGGAAGCGCCGGCGGTAGCGAGCGGCATTCTGGCTGAGCTGAGCGACGTCGGGCAGTTTGATCGCGACGAACGCGAAGCGGCGCTGGCGCGGCTGCGCGTGACCGGCGATCTGAACGCGGTAGCGCACGCCCGGCTGCTTATCGAGGCGATCCCGGAACGGCTCGAGCTGAAGCACGCGCTGTATGAGCAGTTGGAAGGGCTGATCGCTGACGACGCGGTGATTGCCAGCAACACCAGCGGCTTGCCGCCGGACGAGCTGGCGGCGCGCATGACCCATCCGCAGCGGCTGCTGATCGCCCACTTTTGGCACCCGCCGCACCTGATCCCGCTGGTGGAGATCGTGCCCGGCAGCGCCACCGAGCCGCGCCATCTGGCGGCGGTGCAGGCGCTGCTCGGCGAGATGGCGCTGGAGGCGGTGCTGCTGGAACGCGCCGCGCCGGGGTTTGTCGGCAACCGGCTGCAGTTTGCGGTGCTGCGTGAGGCGCTGCACATCGTCCACAGCGGCATCGCCAGCGCCGAGGTGGTGGATCAGGTGATGCGCGCCTCGCTGGGGCGGCGCTACGCCATGGTCGGCCCGCTGGAGGCCGCCGACATGACCGGGCTGGGGACGGTGGCGGACATCGCCCGCCACCTGTTCCCGGAACTGGCGACCGGCGACGAGATGATGGCGCTGGTGGAACAGCGGCTGCAGCGCGGCGATATCGGCCAGCGCAGCGGCCAGGGATTTTATCTTTGGGATGAAGCGCGCAGGGAACGCATTCAACGGCGACGGGTGCATCAGCTGCGCTTTGCGCTGAAACCGTAATTTCGCACGCCGTACCTGACAATAACAACGATAGCGAGGTGCCTGATGAGCGTTTTGATTGCCCTGGCAGCACTGGGATTACTGATGCTGGCCGCCTACCGCGGCTACAGCGTGATTTTGTTCGCCCCGATCGCCGCGCTGGGTGCGGTGCTGTTGACCGACCCCGGCGCGGTGGCGCCGACCTTCACCGGGCTGTTTATGGAGAAGATGGTTGGCTTCGTGAAGCTCTACTTCCCGGTGTTCCTGCTGGGGGCGGTGTTCGGCAAGCTGATCGAGCTGTCCGGCTTCTCCCGTTCGATCGTCGCGGCGGCGATCCGCATTCTCGGCCGACGCCACGCCATTCCGGTGATCGTGCTGGTGTGCGCGCTGTTGACCTACGGCGGGGTGTCGCTGTTCGTGGTGGCGTTCGCGGTTTATCCGTTCGCCGCCGAGCTGTTCCGCCAGAGCGGCATCCCCAAGCGGCTGATCCCGGCCACCGTGGCGCTCGGCGCCTTTTCCTTCACCATGGACGCCTTGCCCGGCACGCCGCAGATCCAAAACATCATCCCGACCAGCTTCTTCGGCACCAACGCCTGGGCCGCGCCTTGGCTGGGGCTGATCGGCTCGCTGTTCATCATCGCGGTCGGTTTGCTGTATCTTGAACGCCAGCGGCGCAAGGCGCAGCTGAAGGGGGAGGGTTACGGCACCGATCTGCTGAACGAGCCGGAAACCCCGGACGACATCAACCTGCCGAACCCGCTGATCGCCATCCTGCCGCTGATTTTGGTCGGGGTATTCAACCTTGGCTTCACCCATTGGATCCCGCAGTGGTACGGCGCCAGCCACGAGCTGACGCTGCCGGGGCTGGCCAAGCCGATCACCACCGATGTGGCGAAGATCACCGCCATCTGGGCGGTGGAAGCGGCGCTGGTGTCGGGGATTCTGCTGGTGGTGGCGTTCGGCTTTGGCAATATTCGCGGGCGGCTGGCGGAAGGCAGCAAGACGGCGGTCGGCGGCGCAATTCTGGCGGCGATGAACACCGCCTCCGAATACGGCTTCGGCGCGGTGATCGCCGCGCTGCCGGGCTTTTTGGTGCTGTCGCAGGCGCTGTCGGCGATCCCCAATCCGCTGCTGAACGAAGCGATCAGCGTCACCCTGCTGGCCGGCATCACCGGCTCGGCCTCCGGCGGCATGAGCATCGCGCTGGCGGCGATGGCCGATAACTTCGTGGCCGCCGCCCATGCGGCGCACATTCCGTTGGAGGTGCTGCACCGGGTGGCCTCGATGGCCAGCGGCGGCATGGACACCTTGCCGCACAACGGCGCGGTGATCACCCTGCTGGCGATCACCGGCCTTAGCCACCGGCAGGCCTATGGCGGCATCTTCGCCATCACCCTGATCAAGAGCGCCGCGGTGCTGTTCGTGATCGGCGTGTTCTACCTGACCGGCATTGTTTAAAGGAGCGATACCATGAGTGTACAAGGCAAGACCGCGCTGGTGACCGGCTCGACCAGCGGCATCGGCCTCGGGATAGCGTCCGTGCTGGCCGCCGCCGGCGTGCGTGTGATCCTCAACGGCTTTGGCGATGTGGAAGCGGCGAAGGCGCAGGTTGCCCGGCTGGGCACCGCGCCGGGGTATCACGGCGCCGATCTCGGCGATGCGGCCCAGATAGCGGACATGATGCACTATGCCGAGCGTGAGTTCGGCGGCGTGGACATTCTGGTGAACAACGCCGGCATTCAGCACGTGGCGCCGCTGGATCAGTTCCCGGTGGAGAAATGGAACGCCATTCTCGCCATCAACCTGTCGGCGGTGTTCCACACCTGCCGATTGGCGCTGCCGGGTATGCGCGAGCGCAACTGGGGGCGCATCATCAACGTGGCGTCGGTGCACGGGCTGGTGGCGTCGAAAGACAAATCGGCTTATGTGGCGGCCAAGCACGGCGTGGTGGGGCTGACCAAGACGCTGGCGCTGGAAACCGCCCGCACGCCCGTGACCTGCAACGCCATCTGCCCCGGCTGGGTGCTGACGCCGCTGGTGCAACAGCAGATCGACAAGCGCATTGCCGCCGGCATCGATCCGCAGCGGGCGCGCGATGAGCTGCTGGCGGAGAAGCAGCCGTCGCAAGCGTTCGTCACGCCGGAGCAACTCGGCGAGCTGGCGCTGTTCCTGTGCAGCGATGCGGCGGCGCAGGTGCGCGGCGCCGCCTGGAACATGGACGGCGGCTGGCTGGCGCAGTAGTGAGGGCATTTTCCCGGAGCGCGCAATGCGCTCCGTCGTTATTTCCCGCCATTAATTAATTCCCTCGCGTGACGGTTTACCTGCGGCAATAATATTTATTTGTTATTTGCTATTTTTATTCCCAGATAATCACGCCGGGTTATTTTGGGTAAAAGATGCGGATTGGTTTATTTCGTGCTGCGGTTATTACATTATTTTTCTCCGTGTTACAGGTGAACACGTTTCTGCTGAAAATAAGCCCAACCTGAAATAATGGCAGATTATGACGTGAATTTTTATATCTTGCGTGCGCTGTTGACATCGGGTAATTATTTCCGCGTGGCTTAAGACCACCGTGTTTATAACAATAATTTTTTCGGGCAGGGGTAATAATGAGAAAGAATACAACGCCAATATTCATTGGCGGCGTCTTGCTGTCGGCGTTATCCGCCGGCGCACAGGCCGAGATCACCATTCTGGATAAAAACCCGCAGAGCAATGTGTTGCTGGCGCCGCTCAGTTTAAAGGTGGGCGGCAGCATTCGCCCCGAGTGGATCTTCAATAACGGCCCGGAACCGGGCTATGACAAAAACGGTCACGACGGCGGCACGCGTTTTCGCTTCAGCGGCGACTATGCGCTGACGCAGGACACCTCGATCATCGGCTATTACGAATGGGGCGTCGATCTGGCGCACGCGCTCAGCTGGGACGGGCACTACAATGAGGACGGCAAACGCGACTATCAGCGCCAGCTGTACGCCGGTTTCAAGGACGATCGTTACGGCACCCTGACCTATGGCCACCAGTACGGCATCTATTATTCCGTGGTCGGCATCAAAAGCGACGTCTGGGATAACGACGGCCACGCGGGCGGCACCGGCATCGGTATTTCCGGCGATTATGACGGCGGCAATAAACCGAAAAACAGCATCAAATACACCAATGATTTCGGGCCGGTAACGCTGTACGCCAACTATTTATTGCCGGAAGACGATCTGCACACCGCGGATAACCTGATTTACCGCCGCAAGGGCGGTGGCGGGCTGGGCTTCGATTATAAGGTGACGAAGGATTTCACCTTCAGCGCCGCCTACAGTTATACCGACGCGAAGATCAAAGATAATCTGTACAACGAAAAGGATTATCACCAGCAGCTGTCCGGCACCGCGTTGACCTGGCAGCCAAACAACTGGTACATCGTCGGCACCGCCAGCTACTACAAAGACTATGTGCCAAGCACCCGCCAGCGCACGCTGTCGCACTTCTTCGCCGGTGACGGCTACGGGCTGGAAGGCTTCGTCGGTTACACCTTCAATATCGACAAGCCATTCCTCAAATCGATCCAGCCTTACGTGGCGGCGGACTCGCTGCGGCTGAAAGGTGACGAGGCGTATCACGCCAACCACGTTTACCTCGGCGCGGGCACCACCATCGGTTACGGACTGTCGGTGTATGTGGAGCGCACGCTGGCCAACAGCAGCGACAACGAGCCGGACTCCACCTGGATTACGGTGTTCTACGATTTCTGATTCTCATCTGCTTCAAGCCGGCGCCTGCGCCGGCTTTTTCACATGGTAATTGCGCCGCCCAGGGTCTCTCCAGAGGCGTTTCGCTCCGCCAGGTAGCGCGCCGGCGGTTTGCCTACCGCCTTTCTGAACATGGTGACGAAGCCGCTGGCGCTCTCGTAGCCCAGATCCAGCGCCACCGTCTGTACGCTCTCGCCCTGCGTCAGGCGCTGCAGCGCCAGCATCACGTGCAGCTGGCGCCGCCAGTGGCCGAAACTCATGCCCATCTGCTGTTGCAAGGTGCGGCTGAGGGAGCGCTCGCTCATGCCGATGCGCTGCGCCCACTGCCCGAGGGTGGATTTGTCCGCCGGGCTGCTCAGCATGCCTTCGGTCAACTGCCGAATGCGTGCGTCGTCGGACACCGGCAGATGCAGGTTCTCGATCGGCGCGGCCGCCAGCTGGTCCAGCAATACCGCCGTCAGGCGCCCCTCGGCGCCCTGTTCGTCGTAGAGCGGCTCGAAGGTGCTGGCCTGCAGCAGCAGCTCGCGCAGCAGCGGCGAGACCGACAGCGTGCAGCAGTTCTGCGGCAGACCGGCGGCGGCATGTTGATCGACGAACAGGCAGTAGGCCTCGGTGGAGCCGGCGCCCTGAGCGTTGTGCAACACGTTGCCCGGCATCCACAGCGCGCACTGCGGCGGCACCAGCCACAGCCCGTTTTCCACTTCGCAGCGGATCATGCCGCGTACCGTGTAGATCAGCTGCGCCTTCTGATGGCGGTGCGGCTCGACTTCCCAGTCCTGCTCAAGGGTCGAACCTTGCAGGGCAAACAGCGGGCGCGGCACCTGATCGATATCCAGACAGTGGCGGGGGATCTGTACTTTCATGAGAACAATTCTCAATTTGGCGGAATTGAAAAGTATTATGTCCTGATTGCGCAATGTGGTCTAGCGCCGGTGCCGATAAAGTAAGCGCCAGTCCTAAACCATTTCCTGAGGAAACTGATTATGTCATTGGATACCGCCGATTTTCCGCTGGTATGGATGCGCCAAAACGGGCGCGATACCCAGGCCGAACTGGCCGAATTCAGCGCGCTGCTGGCGCGCGCCGAGCCTTTCGTCCTGATGACCGATCGCAGAGTCGGCGATGAAGGTGAAGAGCACGATCGCGACGCCCGCACTCAGGTAGCGCTGTGGAAGCGCGATAACCGCGCGGCGCTGAAGCGGTGGGCGAAAGGCATGATCATGCTGGAACCGGACGACGCCAAACGCGCGGCGGCGGAAGCATTCGCCGAATACGGCGCCAAATTCTGGGGCTATCCGGTACTGGTGGCCGCCGATGAAGCCGCAGGCCGGATGTTGGCGCTGACATTACTGAGCAAATAAGGGGAACACCATGCACCAGCAACAGGTGATTGAGCAGCTGCTGGCCTGGATCGAGCAGAGCCTGGATCAGCCGCTGACGCTGGACGACATCGCCGCCAGGTCCGGCTATTCCAAGTGGCATTTGCAGCGGATGTTCAAGCAGCACACCGGCCATATCCTCGGCACTTACGCCCGCCGCAGAAGGTTGACCGCCGCCGCGCGCGAACTGCGCCTGACCGGCACCAGCGTGGCCTGTATCGCCGATACGTACCAGTTCGATTCGCAGCAGACCTTCACCCGCTGCTTCCGCAAGCAGTTTGGTCTGCCGCCGGCCAGCTATCGTCGCAGCCAGGATTGGTCGAGCTACGGTCTGCAGCCGCCGCTGCGGCTGACCGAAGCGCCGCTGCCGCAGGCCGATATCGTGACGCTGCCCGCCATGCAGCTGGTGGGCAACACGCAACGCCGCAGCTTTACGCTGGGGCAGTTGGCGGCTT
Organism: Serratia sp. SCBI; assembly: GCF_000747565.1. Lineage (NCBI taxonomy): Bacteria > Pseudomonadati > Pseudomonadota > Gammaproteobacteria > Enterobacterales > Yersiniaceae > Serratia > Serratia sp. SCBI. Next base: position 595,382 of record NZ_CP003424.1, read on the forward strand.
CCAAATGCGAGCTGCGTCGCCATGCCTGGCGGCAACTGCTGCGGCCGCAGACGCTGCCTGAGGTGATGTATGGCCTTACCAGCCTGGAGATCGACCGGCAGCGTCGGGGCTGCCCGCGCATGGCGTATACCGCCGCTTTGCCGGACGAAGGGGCGGTGGGGGAACGGGTGACCATCGAACAGGGGGAATACGCCCGTTTCACCTATCAGGGGCAGGCGGAAGGGTTACAAAACTTTATTGTCCGGCTGTATGACACCGCCATGCCGCAGATGAACGCCATCCGCCGGCCAGGGCAGGATATTGAGCGGTTCTACCCGGCGCAGGAGGGCAGTTGCCCGCTTGGCGGCGCGGCGATCCGTTGTGAATATCTGATCCCCATTCGGCGGGCGGAGGCGCTGGCCGCCGCCAGTTAGGCGGCGGTTCTCGCAGAAAATCGCCTTCGTGGCGCGTCAGGTTACAAAAAATTGCGATATTACATCGGTAATGGTTCACACTTTGATTGATGTGCACATATAATGCGCATCCGGTCAAATCCCCCTGGTTTTTCAGGCCGCAGCGCCGTTGGCTGCCGGCTGAAATTCAACGGGGCAAAGTGGCCGTAGAAACCAATACCCATAATCGCCAGTGGCCTTGACCAACACGAAGATGAAAATGAGCATTCGCGCGTTATTAACCCTGTTTACGGCACTGGTTGCATTCAGCCAGGCTGCCTTCGCCGTCGTCTACCCGCTGCCGCCAAAAGACAGCCGTTTGGTGGGCGAAAATATCCAAATCACCGTACCGGAAGACAGCAAACTGCCGCTGGAGAGCTTCGCCGCCCAGTATCAGATGGGGCTGAGCAACATGCTGGAGGCCAACCCGGGCGTGGATCCGTTCCTGCCGAAGGCCGGCAGCACCCTGACCATCCCGCAACAGCTGATCCTGCCGGACGCGCCGCGTGAAGGCATCATCATCAACAGCGCCGAAATGCGTCTGTACTACTACCCGAAAGGTTCCAACACCGTCGTGGTGTTGCCGATCGGCATCGGCCAGCTGGGTAAAGACACCCCGCTGAACTGGACCACCACCGTGCAGCGCAAGAAAGACGGCCCAACCTGGACGCCGACCGCCAAAATGCGCGCCGAATACGCGGCTGACGGCGAGATCCTGCCTGCGGTGTTCCCGGCCGGCCCGGATAACCCGATGGGGCTGTATGCGCTGTATGTTGGCCGCCTGTATGCCATTCACGGCACCAACGCCAACTTCGGCATCGGCCTGCGCGTGAGCCACGGCTGCGTGCGTCTGCGCGCCGACGACATCAAGTACCTGTTCCAGAACGTGCCGGTCGGCACCCGCGTGCAGTTCATCAACGAACCGATGAAGGCCACCGTCGAACCGGACGGCTCGCGCTACGTGGAAGTGCACAACCCGCTGTCGGCCAACGAAGAGCAGCTGCAATCCAAGGATCCGGTGCCGCTGACCATTTCCGCGCCGGTCGGCAAAGTGCTGATGGACGCCGGCGTCAACCAGAGCGAAGTGGACGCGGCGATCAAGGCCCGTTCCGGTATGCCGGTGAAAGTGAACTGATCGCCTCGGGCTTCAGTGACAATACCAAGAAGACGCCTGTGGGCGTCTTTTTTTATGAACCGAAGTGCTGTCAGGATATTTGCGCCGGCGCGTCTCCGGGATTAACGGTTTTTTTATTCCCCGCGCGTCAAAAATAAAATAGCCGCCGCGCCGGCGGCCATTTTATTTCTATTACAGGCTGCCGCCGACCGAGGTCGAGGTGGAGCCGATCGTCTCGCGGAAATGTTTCGCGTAGTCGGCCACTTCCTGCTGCGTATGCGTCAGGCCATAAAGACCCAGCCCCACACCGCCTGCAACGCCGCCGATGAGGGTGCCGACCAATTGGCCGACCGCACCGGCAATAAAGCCGCCTGCGCCTGCGGATTTGCCTGCAATCAGCGCGCCGGTCATGGCGCCGTCCAACAGCCCATCCCAGGCCGCGTTCAGATCGCCACCGCTAACGTACTGTTCTTCATATTGACTAAGTACTTTCATATACAATCCTTATAAATAAAAGGGTGACTTAGTGGGTTTAATTAAATTCTAAAATAACGCCGTAGCGCTATTTCACTTTAAAAATATAACAGCTGATATTTGATTGGCAATATTCTATTCAATGAAGGGTATTATTTGGTTAAATATAGGCGCATTCATTTTTGGCGAGTGTTTTAAAGAGGGGGATTGGGAATGTTCTTGGGAAAAATAGCAGATATCGCTGGAAGGTGAGAGGCAAAACCGCTGCCGCTTGGCGCAGCTTGTCACTATTTTCACATTTATTGTCTCGTCATCCGCGCGGCGTTAGGTCCACATTGCAATTATTCCGATAAAAACTATCGCTAATTAATGGGTTATATAGCCCTTGCCGTCGTCAGTCATTGAAAAAATTCTCGCAAAAAATTCGCACTGTGAAAATAAGATCACACAAGCGTAACAAAAGGTAAACAAACCCCTCCTATATTGGCTGCTTCGCTTTTGTGAGGGAGTGTCATGCGTAACTGGAACGAACCGAAAAAGAACAAAGCGCACATCGAACTGATCCCGATGATCGACGTGATGATGTTTTTATTGGTGTTTTTCGTCTTGATCAGCCTGAACGTCATTCCGGCGCTCGGGTTGAAAACGCAGCTGCCGTCCGCCGGCAGCGCGCAACAGCTGAAACCGCAGAAGAAAGCGATTATCACGCTGGGGGCCGACGAACAGCTGCAGCTGGATGGCCAGCCGATCGCGCTCGACGCGTTGGTCACGACGCTCAAGCAACAGCAGCAGGCCAACCAGACCACCACCATCATCGTCAACAGCGACAAAGGCGTGGCGGTCGAGCGGCTGGTGGCGGTCATGGATAACCTGCGCCAGGGCGGTTTCTTCTCCGTCTCCATCGCGACACGGAAGCTGTGACATGTATCTGCTCTATCGCTCACGTCATCTTTTCAGCTGGTTGCCGGCGCTGATTGTCGCCGGCTGCCTGCTGTTCGCCAGCCAGCAGGCGGCGCTGAAGATCCAGCCGCGCTACGACGAAACCGCCATCGAACTGGCGCTGGTGGAGCCTGAACCGGCACCTGAACCTCAACCGCAAACGCCGCCGGACCCCCAGCCCGAACCGCCGCCGCCCGAGCCGGAGCCGATCCCCGAACCGGTGGTGCCGGCGCCGGAACCGATCGTGGAAGCCAAGCCGGTGCCGAAACCGAAGCCCAAACCCAAGCCGGTGAAAGAGAAAGCCAAACCGGTGGAAAAGCCTAAACCGACGCCGGCGCCCGCCGCGCCGCGCGCGCTGGTCAGTAAACCGGCGGCGCAACCCGCACCGGCCGCCCCGGCGGCGCCGAAGGTGAATGCGCAGGCGATTGAAAACGGCTATCTGCTGGCCTTGCGCCGCGAACTGGAACAGCGCAAGCGCTACCCGACCGGCCGTCAGGCCTCCCTCGAGCGCCCGCAGGGCAACGTCGAGGTGTGGCTGGAGGTCGATCGCAGCGGGCGGGTGGTCTCTTCCGGCATCGCCAACAAAGCCGCCAGCATGCTGCTGAATCGCGCGGCGATGAGCAGCCTGCAAAGCATCAGTTCAGTGAAGCCATTCCCGAGCGACGCGTTCGCCGGGCAAACAACCAAAAGATTTACCGCGACGTTCAATTATCAGGCGCCTTAGCGCAAGGGTTAATCGTTTGATTTTTAAGGGATGCACACCATGAAATCGTTCAATCGTTCTGGGATCTATCTGGCGGTGATGTCGGCGATGCTGCCGGGCGCCGCGCTGGCGGCCGACGGCACCGACGTCGGCACCATCAGCGTCAAGGGGCAGTCGCTCGGCGGCGGCATGATGGTGCAGGACGACAGCGCCAAGGCGCGCTCCACCGTCACCAAAGAGGCGATGGATAAAATGCCGTCGGCGGCCAACGCCATCGACAAGCTGAAGTTCACGCCGGGCCTCAACGTCAACAGCAATGACGCCAGCGGCCTGAGCGGCGTAGACTACACCATGCGCGGCATGAACTCGGATCAGATCGGCCTGTCGATGGACGGCATCCCGATCAACGACTCCGGCAACTACGCGGTATACCCGAACCTGCTGGGCGATGCGGAGAACCTGGAAGAGGTGTTTGTCACCCAGGGCTCTTCCGAAGCGGACGGCCCGCATATCGGCTCCAGCGGCGGCAACATCGGCCTGGTAACGCGCCGCCCGGCGAAAGACTTCGGCGGTTTCGTCAAGCAAACGCTGGGCAGCAACAGCCTGAGCAAAACCTTCGCCCGCCTGGACACCGGCGAGTACAACGGCTTCAGCAACTGGCTCTCCTATTCGCACACCGAGGCGAAGAAGTGGCGCGGCGAGGGGCGGCTGTACTCCGACAAGTTCGAGATGAACTCGCTGTACGAAGACGGCAACGGCAACAGCAGCAATCTGGTGATGAAGTACAACCGCCAGAACAACACCAACTACAACACCCTGAGCAAGGCGCAGTTCCAAAACGACGGCCGCGACACCGACTATGCCACCACGCCGGAGTACAACAGCCGCGGACAGTTGAACAAGTATTACAAGCTCGAGCGCAACCCGTTCGAGAACTTCACGCTGTCGTTCACCCAGAAGCTGCAGCTGCGCGACAACCTGTCGCTGACCCTGCAACCGTATTACTACTGGGGCAACGGCGGCAGCTTCAACGGTCAAACCGCGTCGGTATTGTCCAGCACGTCGGACAGGGCAGGGCAGTACGATCTCAGCAACCTGAAATCCAACACCTACTACCGCCCGTCGTGGACGCAGACCTGGCGGCCGGGCATCACCACCAAGCTGAAGTGGGACATCAACGATCAGCACAGTCTGGATATCGGTTACTGGTATGAGCGCGCGCGCCAGCTGCAGACCCAGCCGTTCATCAGCATCAAGGGCGACGGCAACCCGTCGCAGATTTGGGGGCCGCCGGGCGGTTCCGATCAGGTGAAGGACGCCAACGGCAACACCGTTCAGGGGCGCAACCAGTACACTATCACCCCGGCGCAGAAGGTGTGGCTGCAGGATACCTGGTTCGCCACGCCGGACTGGACCTTCGTCGGCGGCCTGGCCTATCAGTACGTGGAACGTAAAGGGGACAATCGCGGCAGCCTGTACAACGCGCCGGAGAAACGCAAAGCCACCTATCATGAATTCCTGCCGAACTTCAGCGCCAGCTATAAGGTGAACCAGGAAAACCAGGTGTTCTACAACCTGACGCGCAACATGCGCACGCCGCCGAACTACGTGCTGTACAACGTCGGCGACTCGCTCAGCACCAAGCCGGAGCTGAGCTGGAACCACGAGCTGGGCTGGCGCTTCCAACAGGAAGACATGCTGCTGAGCGCCACGCTGTTCTACATGCGCTACAGCGATCGCCAGATCTCCACCACCAACGCGGCCGGCGACTACGAGATGATGAACATCGGCAACGTGGAGAACAAAGGGCTGGAGCTGGAGTGGAGCGGCCAACTGCCGCATAACTTCAACTACTACACCTCCTATACCTATACCCAATCGAAGCAGAAGAGCGACATCGTCAGCAACGGCGGGTTGCCGCTGCCGACCTCCGGCAAAGAGGTGCCGAACGTGCCGAAAAACCTGCTGAACATGACGCTGGGTTATGACGACGGCCTGTACTACGGCAGCGTCAGCGGCAAGTACGTCAGCGCGTTCTATGGCGATCTGACCAACGACGAGAAGATCGGCGGGCGCACGGTGTTCGATCTGGCGGCGGGGGTGCATCTGCCGGTGGACAAGAAAATCGTCAAAAGCGCCGCGCTGCGTTTTGGCATCAGCAACCTGTTTGACAAGGAATACCTGACCTCGGTGCGCACCACCACCTTCAACGCGGCGCCCTACGGCGGCGTGAAGGCCAGCACCCCGTATTACAACGTCGGCGAAGAACGCACCTTCAGCGTCTCGCTGGAAGCCACCTTTTAACTGAATGCCCCGCCGTCTGCCCGGCGGCGGGGAAGAGGAACCCTGTATGGACGCCAATCTGTTGCACGACATTATTTTTTACGTGATGTACGCCGCGCTGGCGATCGCGCTGGTGATCATCATCGAACGCACGCTGTACTTCGCCTACACCCAGCGTCAGGCGCGCCGGCTGGAGCAGGCGCTGACGCCGGAGGTACGCCGAGCGGCCGATCTGCCCGACGCGCTGACGCAGCGCAACAGCCTGCCGATGGCGGTGATCGCGCCGGTGCTGGCGCAGAAACACCGCGCCGGCGACCGTGAGGCGATCGGCGATCTGATCGACGCCCAGTACCTGCTGAGCAAGCCGCCGATGGCGCGCGGCCTGTGGCTGCTGGAAACCGTGGTCACCGCCGCGCCGTTGCTGGGGCTACTGGGCACGGTGATGGGGATCATCGAAACCTTCAAGGCGCTGGCCGCCTCGGGGGTGTCCGAGCCGAGTCTGGTGTCGGCCGGCATGGGCACCGCGCTGTACGCCACCGGGCTGGGCATCGCCATCGCGCTGCTGTGCCTGGTGGCCAACAATTTCCTGCAGAGCCGCATGGAGCGCATCAACGAACTGCTGAAGGTGCTGCTGATCCGCGCCGGTCAACCGGCCAGCCGTCCGGAGAGCGGCAGCGGCGAACAATGGGTTGACAGCGGAGCGCCGCGCTATGCCTAATGGCCATCCAGTACGGCGGCCGAGAGGCCGCCTTTATACGGCATTGTGGAGCGGTTGTTTGTTGATGTTGAGCCAGAGCGCTGCGGCGCGTTTTGCTATTCCCGGTTACGAGCTGGTGTACACCGCGCCGGTGGAAACCGCGCTGCAGGCCGACGACCTGCGCAACACCGCCGAGGTATGGCGCGAGATGTTCGACGCGGCGAAAACCCGCATCGATCTGGGGCAGTTCTACGTGGCGAATCAGGACGGTTCGCTGCTGGACGGCGTGCTGCAGCACCTGAAGTCGGCCGGCGAACGCGGGGTGAAAATCCGCTTTTTTGCTGGAAGAGAAGGGCATTCGCCTCTCCACCGCCGAGACGCTGGAACGGCTGAAGGCGATCCCCAATCTGGAGCTGCGCATCATCCCATACCAGAAGCTGAGCGGCGGCATTCTGCATGCCAAGTATCTGCTGGTGGACGGCGAGCAGGCGTTCGTCGGCAGCCAGAACTTCGACTGGCGCGCGCTGGAACACATTCACGAAACCGGGCTGCGCATCAGCGACGCCAGGGTGGTAGGGCAGATCCAGGCGATCTTCGAACAGGACTGGCGGGCGCAGGCGCTGCTGGCGCAGGATAAGCCGGTGCCGACGCTGCCCGATTCGCCGCCGACGGCGCAGCCGCAGGGCAACTATCTGGTGGCCAGCCCGCGCGCCTACAACCCGGCGGGCGTGCTCGATTCGCAGGCCGAGCTGCCGCGTCTGCTGGCTGACGCCAAACGGCGGGTGCGGGTGCAGGTAATGGATTACGCGCCGCTGTCGTTCGGCCCGGAGCGCAGTCGCCCCTTCTATGCGGTCATCGACAACGCGCTGCGCGGCGCGGCGGCGCGCGGCGTGCAGATCGAGTTGATGGTAGCCAACTGGAACACCAAAAAGCCGGATATCGCCTGGCTGAAGAGCCTGGCGCTGGTGCCGAACGTGCAGATCAAGGTGGTGACCATTCCGCCGGCCAGCAGCGGCTTCATCCCGTTTGCCCGGGTGATCCACAGCAAGCTGATGACCATCGACGATGAGATTGCCTGGGTGGGCACCAGCAACTGGACCGGCGGCTATCTGGACAACTCGCGCAATCTGGAGCTGGTGCTGCACAGCACGGCGATGAGCGGGCGGTTGGACAGGCTGTACCAACAGCTGTGGGACAGCGTCTACGCCGAGCCGTTGAAGCTGGATTACGATTACCCGACGCCCAAACCGGGCGGCGAATCCTGACGGTCAGGACGCGTTAACCCACGCTCCGCGTTGTTTACCGCCGCCATCCGGCCTTCTCCAGCGCCGTCACCAGCTGTTCGGCGCTCAACCCTTCCGCCCGATGGCCGTTGCCGCTGACGGTATTGGCCGCCAGCAACGCATTGACGATCGCCTCTTCCACCGCTTCCGCCGCCGCGGCGAACAGCGCCGAAATGTAGTCGTTGTTCACCATGCGCAGCGGTGTGGTGAAATCGCCTTTATTGGCGTAGTCGGCGGGCGGCAGGCCGTCGTTGCCGGTGGCGAAGGCGATAAAGATATCGCCGCTCGAATCCTCGGTGCCGCCGCCGGTGCGGGCGATGCCGATGCTGGCGCGCTGCGCCAGCCGCGCGCACTGGTGCGGCAGCAGCGGCGCGTCGGTCGCCAGCGCCACCACAATGGAGCCCATGCCGGGATGCGGCAACTGAGGCGTGAACGGCGAGGGGATATGCCCCAGGTGGCGGCCCACCGGGTAACCGCCGACCAGCAGCGACTCGCGCTTGCCGTGGTTGGCCTGCACGATGGCGCCCACCGTCCAGCCGCCTTGATCGGCGGGCAAGCGGCGCGATGCGGTGCCGCTGCCGCCCTTGAATTCATGACAGATCATGCCGCTGCCGCCGCCGACCACGCCTTCCTGCGGCAAGCCGCCTCTGGCCGCCTGCTGCGCCTGGCGCACGTGCTCGGCCTTGACGTGAAAGCCGTTGATGTCGTTGAGCAGGCCATCGAAGGTTTCCATCACCACCGGCATATTCCAGTACACCGCGTTGTCGCTCGCGGGCAGCGTTTCACGCTCCAGCGCGATCAGCGCATCGCGCACTACCCCCACGCTGTGGGTGTTGGTGAAGGCGATCGGGCTGGTCAACAGGCCCGCTTCTCGCACCCATTCCAGGCCGGTGGCGTCGCCGTTGCCGTTCAGCACGTGCACGCCGGCGAAGCAGGGCGCGTGGCGAGCGGAGCCGGGGCGCGGTTCGATTACCGTCACGCCGGTGCGCACGCTGCGCCCGTCCGCCAAATCGGCATGAAGGCTGGCATGGCCGACGCGCACGCCGGGCACGTCGGTGATGGCGTTCAGCGGGCCGGGCGTGCCCTGACCGATGGTGATGCCCAGATCCTGAGCGCGCTGCGTCATGGTTATTCTCCTTCTATTGAGGGGGTGGCGAGGGGCGCCGTCTGGCGGCCGCGCAAGTGGTTCAGCGCCAGCCCGAAGCCGATGATGCCGGCAATGATAATAAAGTCTTTCAGGCTGCTGGCGATCAAAATCGTCCACAGCACGTACAGGCAGCACAGCAGCGCCGCCGCCACCGGCAGCGGCCACAGCGGCATCAGGTACGGGTGATGGAAGTGGCGGCGACGGCGGCTGATCAGCGCCGCCACCGCCATGATGATGTACACCAGCAGCAGCAGGATCACGGTGAATGAGGTCAGCGATTCGAGGTCGGAGCAAAACGCCAGCAGCGCCGAGGGGACGCCGAACAGCAGGGTGGCGATCCAGGGGGTGCCGAAGCGCGGGTGGATGATTTTCAGCGCGCGGTTGAACGTCGGCAGCCAGAAGCCGTCGCGCCCGCTGGCGAACATCATGCGGCTGAACTGCGCCACGATGGCGATGATGGCGTTGAATACCGACAGATAGATCGCGCCGCTCACCACCCGCGCCAGCGTCGGGCCGCCGAGCTGGGTGACCACATACCCGACCGGATCGGCCTGTTTGGCCATCTCCGCCAGCGACGGCGAGCCGATCAGCAGGGCGGTGAACGGCACCAGTTCCACCAGCACCACGATGACCAGCGTCAGCATGATCGCGACCGCCATCGGTTTGCCCTGCTCGCGCATATCTTCCGCCATGTACACCGCCGCGCCGTAGCCGTTGTAGGAGAACAGCGCGACCCCGACCATGGCGACGATCAGCGGCAGCGAAACCGGCGCCAGGCTGCCCTGCGCGTCCAGCATCACCGGCGCGGTGAGGATCTCCGCGCTTTGATGCGGATGGCTGAAACCGAGCCAGGCGATCAGCGCCAGCACCGCCACTTCCACCACCAGAAAGGCGCCGGTCAGCAGGGCGTTGGCCTTGATGTTGAAAATGGCGCAGGCGCCGCCGATCAGCACGGTGATCATGCCGGCGGTGGAGGCGTCGAATGAGGTGCCCAACGCGGTATTCAGATAGGGCACGGCGCCGGTGGCCAGCACCGCCGGCACGAACAGCGCGGCGCTGAGAATAAACAGATAGGTCTGCAACCCGCACAGGGTGCCGAACAGGCGTTTGATGATGCTGTATTCGCCGCCGGCGCTGGGGTGCGCGGCGCCGAGCTCGGCATAGCACAGCGCGATGGTGGCGGCGACGCAGGCGGCGATCAGAAACGACAGAAAGGCGCCGCTGCCGGCGCTGGCGATCGCCAGCGGCGCGATGACGAAGATCGAGCTGGCCGGCGTCACGCCGGAAGCGGTAATCATCACCACGTCGAGGACGCTGAGATTGCCTTTGAAAGTGTGTTCAGGGGCGGACTCTTTCATGGTTAACGACTCCATTAACGTGTGAGTGAGTAATTGTTTTGCTGCACAGGCTGTACGCAGAAATCAAATGGAGCGCGCTAAATGCCGGGGAGCGTTGCTCCCCGGAAGTTTATTGTTCTTATGTGTTACCCCTGCCCCGACGGGAAGCTGAAGCTGGCGCGGCGGGCATCACCGGAGGCCGGCCAGCGCTGGGTAATGGTCTTGCGTTTGGTGTAGAACCTGACCGCGTCCGGGCCGTAGGCGTGCAGATCGCCGAACAGCGAGCGCTTCCAGCCGCCGAACGAGTGGTAGGCCACCGGCACCGGCAGCGCCACGTTGATCCCCACCATGCCGACCTGAATGCGGCTGGAGAAGTGGCGCGCCGCTTCGCCGTCACGGGTAAACAGACAGGTGCCGTTGCCGTATTCATGGGCGTCGATCAAGGCCATCGCCTCCTGCAGCGACGCCGCGCGCACCACGCCGAGCACCGGGCCGAAGATCTCCTCCTGATAGATGCGCATGCCGGGCGTCACGCGGTCGAACAGCGTCGGGCCGAGGAAATACCCCTGGCTGGGGCGGCCGTCGGCGTCCGTCACGCGCAGTTCGCGGCCGTCCACCAGCAGCTCGGCGCCTTCGGCCACGCCCTGATCGATGTAGCCTTTCACCTTCTGATAATGCTGTTGAGTCACCAGCGGCCCCATGTCGTTGCGGTTGTCGCTGCCGGGGCCGACGCGCATGGCGGCCATCTGTTGCCGCAGCCCGGCGATCAGCGCGTCGGCGGTGCCGTCGCCCACCGCCACCACCAGCGGGATGGCCATGCAGCGCTGGCCGCAGGAGCCGAACGCCGCGCCCATCAGCGCGCCGACCGCGCCGGGGATATCGGCGTCCGGCAGCACCACCGCGTGGTTTTTGGCGCCGCCCAGCGCCTGCACCCGTTTGTTTTGGCCGCAGCCGGTGTGATAGATGTGTTCCGCGACCGGCGTCGAACCGACGAAGCTTATCGCCTTCACGCGTCCGTCATGCAGCAGCGTCTCTACCGCTTCGCGATCGCCGTTGACCACGTTGAGCACCCCCGGCGGCAGCCCGGCCTCCGCCGCCAGCCGCGCGATATACAGCGCGGCTGAAGGGACGCGCTCGGAAGGTTTCAGCACGAAAGTATTGCCGCAGGCGACCGCCATCGGCCACATCCACAGCGGCACCATCGCCGGGAAGTTGAACGGGGTGATGCCCGCCACCACCCCGAGCGGTTGAAACTCGCTCCAGCTGTCGATGCCCGGGCCTGCCTCTTTGCTGTGTTCGCCTTTCAGCAGTTCCGGCACATAGCCGGCGTATTCGATATTCTCGATGCCGCGCTGCAGTTCGCCCAGGGCGTCGCTGAGCACTTTGCCGTGCTCGGCGGTGATCAGTTGGCAGATGGCATCGGCGTGCTGCTCCAGCAGATCCTTGAGCTTCATCATGATGCGCGCGCGCTTCAGCGGCGGCGTGTCGCGCCAGGCGGGATAAGCCTGCTCGGCGGCGGCGATGGCGCGCTCCACCGTGGCGCGATCGGCCAGCAGCACCTCCTGCGCCGATTGGCCGGTGGCCGGGTCGTAAACCGGCTGGCTGCGTTCGCCGCCGGCGGCGGGTTCGCCGTTGATCCAATGGGTAATGGTCATGGTTCGCTCCTTATTCGGTGGCGTTGAGGGCATCGCCGACGGCGTTGATCAGCGCATCGATCTGCGCTTCGCTGCTGATGAACGGCGGCGCCAGTTGCAGGGTGTCGCCGCCGTAGCGCACGTAAAACCCGCTTTCCCAGCAGCGCATCGCCGCTTCGAAGGGCCGCCGCGCCGGTTCGCCGGGCCGCGCCGCCAGCGTGATGCCGGCCGCCAGGCCGATATTGCGAATGTCGGCGACGTGTTTGGCCCCCTGCAGGCTGTGCACCGCGCGCTCGAAGTAGGGCGCCAGCGCCTGTACGCGCTCCACCATTTGTTCGCGCTGCAGGATGTCCAGCGTCGCCAGCGCCACCGCGCAGCTGACCGGATGGGCGGAGTAGGTGTAACCGTGCGGGAATTCGAGCTGGTAGTCCGGCTCGCCGCCGTTCATGAAGGTTTGGTAGATCTCCGGCCGCACCACCACGGCGCCCATCGGCTGCGCGCCGTTGGTCACCTGTTTGGCGATGTTCATGATGTCCGGCGTGACGCCGAACGCCTCGGCGCCGGTCATCGCGCCGCAGCGGCCGAAGGCGGTGATCACTTCGTCGAAGATCAGCAGAATGTCATGCTGGGTACAGATCTCGCGCAGGCGCTGCAGATAGCCGACCGGCGGCACGATCACCCCGGCGGAGCCGGAGAACGGTTCGACGATCACCGCGGCGATCGTCGAGGCGTCGCGCAGCGCGATGATGCGGTTGAGCTCTTCCGCCAGCTCCGCCCCCTGTTGCGGCATGCCGCGCGAAAAGGCGTTGCCGGCCAGCAGGGTGTGCGGCAGATGGTCCGCCTCGGCGCCGGCGCCGAACGTCTTGCGGTTGCCGGCGATGCCGCCGACCGAGATGCCGCCGAAGTTAACGCCGTGATAGCCCTTTTCCCGGCCGATAAAGCAGGTTTTGCCCGCCTGGCCTTTGGCGCGCCAGTAAGCGCGCGCCATTTTCAGCGAGGTGTCCGCCGCTTCCGAGCCGGAGCCGGTGAAGAACACGTAATCCAGCCCCGCCGGCGTCAGCGCCTTGATTTTGTTGGCCAGCTCGAACGACAGCGGGTGGCCGAACTGAAACGCCGGCGAGTAATCCAGCGTCGCCAACTGGCGCTGGGCGGCGTCGGTGATTTCCTGCCGGCCGTGCCCCAATCCGCAGCACCACAATCCGGACAGGCCGTCGAAAATCTTTCTGCCGTCGTGGCTGGTGTAATACGCCCCTGCGGCCTGAGTAATGATGCGCGGCTGCGCTTTAAAATTGCGGTTGCCGGTAAAAGGCATCCAATGGGCTTCTAACCCTTCGGCATCGAGACGATTAAGCGAATAATTTTCAGCGGCCATGTTTTCCTCCGGGCAGGAAAATAAGTGCGATTAATTAAATAAAATGAGTTGTTAACGAATTGTTGTGCGAAATTGACTATGTACCGCTTGTTCTCTACTGTGAATAATCATATGTCGAAACTTACTTAAGGTTTTATGCAAGTAAAAAAAGCGCGCGTTGCTGGGACAATTGTCGGATATGGATCTGCGTTTGCTGCGGGTATTCAAGGCCGTGGTCGACTGCGGCGGCATGAGCGCCGCCGAACTGGAGCTGAATATCAGCCTGTCGACCATCAGCAAGCACATCAAGGATCTGGAGCAGCGGCTGGGCCTGACGCTGTGCCAGCGCGGGCGCGAGGGCTTTGCGGTCACCGACGAGGGGCTGATTATCTACCAGGAAACCGTCAACCTGCTGGCGGCCACCGAGGCGTTCCGGCGCGGGGTGGACGAGGTGCACCAGCGCATGGGCGGGCAGCTGCACGTGGCGATATTCGACCATACGGTCAGCAATCCGCAGGCGCAGATCGGCCGGGCGATCGCGTTATTCAGCGAGCGCGCGCCGGAAGTTTCTTTGCAAATGTACGTGGAGCCGATTAATACCATTGAACGTGGCGTTATTGACGGGCAATTTCAGGTTGGCGTTATTCCCATGCACCGCAGCGCGGAAAGTTTATCTTATCATTCGTTATTCAGTGAGAGGATGTTCTTATATTGCGGCGCGCAGCATGAATTATTTTCCGCCCGCCATGAAACATTAAATTGGGATCTGCTGCACAATTATGCTTTCGCCGGATTGGGCTACCATTCGCCGAATATGGAACTGAGCCTGCAGCAGCATTTGCATCGCAAGGCGACGGGGTTCGCGCAAGAGTCGATCGCCACGCTGATCCTGTCCGGCAAATACGTCGGCTTTTTGCCGGATCACTACGCGGCGTTTTTTGTGGCGCAGAACCTGATGCGGGCGATTAAACCGGCGCTGTTCCGCTATCACTGCGAGTACTCCAGCGTGCTGCGCCGCTCGCCGGTGCCGCAACGGGTGGTGAAGCTGTTCCATGAGTGCCTGCTGGCGGCCCACGGAACAGCGTGACGCTTACTGCTCTTTCTTCTTGCCGAAGATTCTGATCAGCGCGCCGACCAGGATGCCGACCGCGATGCCGGCGAAGATCCAGCCGATGATGCCCATTTCCTTAACTCCTGCTAGTGCGTTGATCTGATTATATAATCATTCGACGCGAAACGCCTCTTCGATCATCCGTTGCCGCTGCGCCGGCGCATAGTCGATCCAGGAATTCTTGCTGTTGGATTTCTCGAGCGCCACCGCCAGCTCCTGGCCGGAAATCGGCAAATCGTCCTGCCAGAACGGCGCGATGGCGTGGCGGGTGATGAAATCGCTCAGGTAGCTCTCCGGGCTGCCCTGCCAGTGCGGGTACAGTCTGGCGGCCAGCTCGGCCATCAGCGCGCGCTGCTGCGGCTGTTCGCTGGTTTCCAACAGGGCGAGGAACGGCAGCAGCAGGCGACCGCAGACCTGCCCGTGGTGGTAGTCGCGCAGCGCGCCGATCTCGCCGGCGATGCCGTGAATGACTCCCAGCCCGGCGGCGCTCAGCGTCAGTCCGCCGAGGTAGGAAGCCTGCATGATCGCCTCGCGCGCCGCGTCGCTGCGGTTAAGCGCCGGCCAGGCGGCGAGGAAGTGGCGGATGCCGCTCAGCGACATATCGCGCGTCATGGCGCCGGCGGTTTTCGACAGATAGGCCTCGAACAGGTGGGTGAAGGCGTCGATGGCGCAGTAGGCCAGCACCTTTTCCGGGGCGCCCGCCAGCAGCTGCGGATCGAGAATGGCGGTGTGCGGCACGAAGTTGTTATGACGCAGCGAGGCTTTCACCTTGCTGACCTGGGTATCGGTGATCACCGCGTTCTGCGTCACCTCGCTGCCGGTGCCGGCGGTGGTGGGAATGGCGATCAGCGGCAGGGTGGCGCCGCTGATTTTGCTGTCGCCCACCTTTTCCATATAGCGCAGCGTTGGCAGCGGGTGCTCAACCAGCGCGGAGAACGCCTTGGCGGCGTCCAGGACGCTGCCGCCGCCGATGGCCACCACGCGCCGCGCCTGGCCGCGCCAGCGCGCCACCCAGGCGTCTATTTCCTGCGGCGACGCCTCGTGGCTGACGATCTCAGTGCCGATAAGCAGCGGCGTCAGCGATTCGCGCAGGCCGGCGTACACCGGGCCCTTGAGAACAGATCGGCAGCTGAACAGCAGCGTCGGCTGCGGATCGGCAAGCAGCAGCGGCGGCAGTTGCTGGATGCTGCCGTGGCCGAACCAGGTCTGGCGGTTGGCGATGATGTGGCTGACGGACATGAGGTCTCCTTGACGACGTTGCAGAGCGCGATGCCACAGCATAAGCCAGCGGGCGCGGAGCGGCCACCGCTTTCCCCGCTGCGGCAACTTGTGAGTTGTTTAACATGTAAACGATCGCGTTCTTGCATTTCGGCGCGCCGGATGCTTTTTTTAACAGTACTGGCCGCCATGCGGCTAACCCCATCCGAAATCGGTAGATTGTTAATGTATTAATAATGGCGAGGCGGGTATGGAAATTCAGGTTGAACGCTTGTCTGCGGTGATCGATGCGGTGGCCAGCCCGCGCTTTTATCCCAGCCTGTTGAATTGGCTGGAGGGGTTTTTCGCCTTCGACAACGCCATCGTCTATGCCTTCGAACGCGGCCGGCCGCCGCGCTGCCTGATCAAAACCGAGCGGGAAAACAGCGATGCGGTCAACCAGATCTACCAACAGGGTGCCTACCTGCAGGATCCGTTTTACCGTGCGCTGAACGACGGCGGCGAAGGTGAGGTGCTCACGCTGCGCCAGCTGGCGCCCTGCGGGTTTTATCACAGCGACTATTACCGCAATTTTTATCGCAAGACCGGCTGGCATGACGAGGCCGGCGTGCTGCTGCAGCTGACGCCGGAGCGCGGGCTGGGGGTATTCTTCGGCTCGGCGCGCCGCACGGTGGCGGTGCGCTACCCGCAGCGGGCGGATCTGCGCAGCGCGCTGACGCTGGTGAAAAGCGTGGCGCGGCTGCACGGCGAAGTGGTGGCGGCACCGGCCGAGGCCGACACGATGAACGACGACGGTGGGCAGGCGCGTTATCTGCTGACGCCGCGCGAGCGGGAGATCGTCGATTTGATCCTCGCCGGCTGCGGTTCGCAGCAGATTGCCGACCGGCTGTTCATCAGCCTCGGCACGGTAAAAAATCACCGCAAGAACATTTACGGCAAGCTGAACATCGGCTCGCAGGCCGAACTTTTCAGCCTGCTGCTGGCCGCCCCGCAGCGGCGCAGCGCGTGAATGTTAATTTTTTGTAGCAAATGTCCCTAAGGGGACATAGCGAACGATTCCACGGCTCCCGATAATCCGATGTCATGGCATAGGCAATCGGGAGTGCGGCAGTGAACAACGAAATCGAGTCCTTAACCTACTACGCGGCGACCAAAAAATACGATCTGCGCTTCCCGACGCTGGAAGAGGATCTGGACGTTGACGTGGTGATCATCGGCGGCGGCTTCTCCGGCATCAACACCGCGCTGGAGCTGGCGGAGAAGGGCATCACCAACATTGCCATTCTCGAAGGCCGCTATCTGGGTTACGGCGGCACCGGGCGCAACGGCGGCCAGGTGATGGCCGGTATCGGCCACGATCTGGAGAAGATCAAGCGCCACGTTGGCCCGGCCGGGCTGGAAACCATCTTCAAAATCAGCAACCTCGGCGCCGGCATTATCCGCGAGCGCATCAAGAAATATGACATCGACGCCGACTTCTGCTTCGGCTACGGCTATCTCGGCAGCAACGCACGCCAGGAGAAGACCCTGCGCGGCTGGCTGAAGGAGTTCAAGGCGGTAGCGCCGCAGGAGGAGATTGAGCTCTACACCGGGGCGGAGGTGAAGCAGGTGGTGGGCTCCGACGCCTACACCTGCGCGCTGAAACACATGGGCGGCGGCCACGTGCATTCGCTTAACCTGTTGCTGGGCGAGGCCAAGGCGCTGAGCGGCTACGGGGTGAAAATCTTTGAGAACAGCAGCGTGCTCAACGTGGAGTATGGCCCGCGCATCACGGTGCGTACCGCCATGGGCTCGGTGCGTGCCAACAAGATGCTGTGGGCCTGCAACGGCTTCCTCAACGGCATGGAGCCGCAGATCTACCGCAAGACCATCAATACCTACGCCTTCCAGCTGGCCACCGAGCCGCTGTCTGACGATCTGATCCGCCAGATCAGCCCGATCCGCGGCGCCTATAGCGACATTCGCCCGGTGATCGACTATTACCGGGTGACCAACGAAAACCGGCTGCTGTTCGGCAGCGCCACCCGCCTGATCGAATATTTCCCGTCGGATCTCAAGGCCTGGAACCGCAACCTGATGCTGAAGGTGTTCCCGTACCTGAAAGACGTGAAGATCGATCTGGCCTGGGGCGGCCCGCTGTGCTGCAGCGCCAACCTGTTCCCGCAGATCGGCACGCTGCCGGATCGCGACAACGTATTTTACGTGCAGGGCTACTCCGGCTTCGGCGTGACGCCGAGCCACATCGTGTGCAAGGTGCTGGCGGAGGGCATGAGCGAAGGGTCCGATCGGTACGATCTGATGAGCTCGATCCCGCACGTCAACATCTTCGGCAAGGACAAGCTGCGGCGGGTGATGACCACCGCCGGTAAGGTTTGGCACCAGACATCCGGCTACTGGAAAGGCCGCCGTTAACCCTCAGAGGAGAATCACATGAAACCGTTACTGCTTAAACAATCGCTGCCTGAACTGCTGGAGATCGGCAGCGTCAGCAACCTGGGCGCCACGGTGATCGCCGGCACGCCAAACGTCGGCGTGGCCAGCATCTTCGGCGAGCCGACCGACAACCTGAACTGCGGCGTGTTCAGCTGCACCCGCGGCAGCTTCGTGATGGAGTATCCGTTCGCCGAGCACGCCACGGTGTGGGAAGGCAGCGCCACCCTGACCAACGAACGCACCGGCGAGTCGGTGCAGTATCAGGCCGGCGACTCCTGGTTCGTCGAGAAGGGCACCCCGGTGCGCTGGGACATCACCTCGGATCGCTTCGTCAAACACTACCTCGCCATCGTCGAGGGCTGACGCTTTTATGCCCCCTCAGCATGCTGAGGGGGAACGCCTTAGCCCAGCGCCCGCGCAATAAAATCGGTCACCCGCTTGAGGATCTGATCCTTATTGGTTTCGTTAAAGCTCTCGTGCCGCCCACCTGCATTGATCAGCTGTTCGAAGTCGTCGCCCCGCAGACGGTCGAGCGCGGTTTGCGTTTCACTCATCAGCACCAGCCGATCGTCGTCGCCGTGGATCCACAGCGTGGGCAGCGCGCCGAAGCCCGGCCCGGCGTTGATGGCGGCGAGCATCCGCTGCATGGCGCGCAGGGTGGGGCGCTTGAACGGCCCGTGCCACACCAGCGGATCCTCCTGATAGGCCGCGCCGACCGCCGGATCGCGCGCCAGGGTGGCGGTATCCAGCGGCGAGTCGGGGATCGTCGGCAGTTCGGCCAGATCGGAAATCGCCGTTCTGTCGCCGAGCAGCGGGCCGGACAGCACCAGCGCGCGCACTTCCTCGCCATGGCGCTGCACGTAGCGGGTGGCAATCATGCCGCCCATCGAGTGGCCGATCACCACCAGCGGCAAGGTGGGATATTGCTGCCGGAAATGGTTGACCACGCGCTGCACGTCGTCGACCACGGCGTCATAATCTTCGATCAGCACGCGTTCGCCCTGCGACAGGCCGTGGCCGAGATGGTCGGGGCCGAACACCCGCGCGCCCTGCGCCTGCAGCGTGCGCGCCACGTATTGATAGCGGCCGAGGTGCTCGCCGTAGCCGTGCACCAGCAACGCCAGATAGCGCGGCTTGTCGTTTCCCCAGTCGTGCACGGCGATGTCGCCGTGACGGCCTTTGATAAAGCTGACGGTTTGTTCGGACATGTTATTGTTCTCATGGTGGTAGGGTTGCCCTTCAGCGTAGCGGCTGGCGGCGAGGTTGTCAGGGGCGCCGGGTGCGGCGCCCGCAGAGAGGGGGGTTACAGGCCGAACTGGCGTGCCAACGCGTCGAGCGCTTCACGCTGGAAGCGGTTGAACGCGTCGCGCGGCTGCTGTTGCTGGATGAACGCCAGCAGCGGATCCTGCACTTCCGTGCGCACGCCGCTCAGCTGTTCCATCACCGCCAGCCCGCAGAACGGCACGTAGGATTCGGCGTAGCCGCCTTCATGCACCATCACCAGTTTGCCGCCGCACAGCCGGTCGGCGGCCTCCTGCACCAGCGCGGTCATGGCGCGGAAGCTGTCGCTGTGCAACTGCATGCGCGCCAGCGGATCGAGCGCGTTGGCGTCGTAACCGCAGGCGACGATGATCATCTCCGGCTCGAATTTTTCCAGCGCCGGGATGATGATGCGCCGCATGGCGTGCAGGTAGCCGTCATCGCCGGCGCCGGCCAGCATCGGCACGTTAACGTTGCAGCCCGCCCCGGCGCCTTCGCCGCGGTCCCGTTCGCCGGAATAGCCCGCCGGGAAGCAGCCGTCCTGATGCAGCGACAGCGTCAGCACGTCGCCGCGCCGCCAATAGATGTGCTGGGTGCCGTTGCCGTGGTGCACGTCCCAGTCGAGCACCGCCACTTTTCCGAGGCCGTAACGGGCCTTGGCGCGCTCGATGGCGATCGGGATATTGGCCAGGAAGCAGAAGCCCATCGATTGATCCGGCAGGCAGTGGTGGCCCGGCGGGCGCGACAGCGCATAGGCATTATCCAGCTCGCCTTGCAACACCGCCTCCACCGCCGCGCAGGCCAACCCGGCGGAGAGTTTGGCGATTTCATAGCTGCCCGGCCCCAGCGGCGCCTCTTCCCCCAGCAGGCCGCCGCCGCTGTCGCTCACCTGTTTGAAGCGCTGCAGATAGTGGGCGGGGTGGATGCGCAGCAGGTCTTCTTCCGTCGCTGGTTCGGCGCTCAGCAGGGTGAGCCGGCGCGACAGGCCGGACACGTCCATCAGGTTCTTCATGCGCCGTTTGGTTTCCGGCGATTCGGCATGGCCGGCGCCCGAGGGCGGTTGCACCCAGCCGCCGACCGGCAGGGTGGTGGCGTGCAGGCCGGTGCTGTGCCAGAAACAGCGTTCATCAAACAAGAAACCGGTTGTTCTTTTCACCTTTCTCCTCCTGTTATACGGCGCGGTGCGCGCGGTGAAGCCAGCGAAATCAACAGCAGCGACAGCAGCGCGCAGCCCAGCGCGCCAAACAGCAAGGCGTTGAAACCGCCGGAAGATTCGATCAGAGAGCCGGCCAGCGTCGGACCGATGGCCATGCCGCCGCCGATCACCAGGTTGATGCCGTTCATCAGCTTGCCGTCGTTATCCAACCCGGCGACCCGCGCCAGAATGAACGGCAGCACGAAGGTCCAGGTGAATTTGAACAGCAGGGCCGCCAGGGCGAAGCGCAGTAGCAGGGGTTGACCCACCAGCAGCGCCACGCTGGCCAGCAGCAGGGCGTATCCCAGCGCGATCGGGTGCCCGCCGCCGAAGCGCGCGCCGATCAGCGCCGCGGCCCCCGCGCCGACGATGCCGAGCAAGGTGGCGACGGCCAGCACCTGGCCGCTGTGGGCCGGCGACAGCCCGGCGCCGGCGGCGATGCCGCCGATAAAGGTCCAGACCGCGCTCAGGCTGATGTAAAAGGTCAGCACCGCCAGCACGGCGCACAGCTTGCGCGCCAGCGAGGCGGCGGGGCCGCTGCGGGCGGTGCGGGCGGCGGTGAAACCGTTGGGGAACGCCGGGATGAGCGGCAGGCAGCACAGCATGATGGCGGCCAAAATCAGGTAGACCGCCATCAGGCCGAAGTGCGCAAACAGCGGTGGCAGCACCAGCAGCCCGACCGCACCCAGCACCAGCTGGCCGAGCACCCAGAAGGCATAGACGCGGCTGGGATTGGCGGTGCCGGCAGCGCAGGTGATGCACAGGATCATCAGGGTGCCGCCCGCCAGCGAGGCGATGAAGCGCAGCGGCAGCAGCAAGGTAAAATCTTGCACCAGCGCCGAAGCCAGGTTGCCGGCGATAAACACCAGCGCCGACAGCGTAGCGACCCGCCGCCAGTTGATGCGCCCGATCCACCACCACGCCGGCAGCGTGGCCAGGCTCATGGCGCCGAGTTCGGTGGAGAACAGGTGGCCGATCTGCGCCGGGCCGAGCTGCCACTGAGTCGCGAGCTGGGCGGCCACGGCGGGGGCGGTCATCAGAATGCCCGGCGCGATGGCGGCGAAGACGATAATGGCGGTCAACAGCCGCGGCGGGCAGGGGAGCGCCGTGCCGACGGCGGGCGCGGAAACCGAATCACTGGACATAAACCTTTTCCCCGAGCGTTGAGTGACGATGAAATATCCCGCCCGGCCCGATTGCGGGCAGGGGGAGGCCGCGCCATAAATGGCGAATATGTTTTGGCGTTATTTTCCGGCCGTCGGCAGCGGCGGCCGTTATCGGGCGTTAACCGTGGGCGAGAAAGCCGCCGGCGACCAGCTCGGTGCGGTTCACCACGTCGGTTTTGGCGAAAATATTGCGCATATGGGTTTTCACCGTAGACAGCGAAATGCCCAGCTTCAGGGCGATGCGCTTATTGCTGGCGCCTTCGCGCACCAGGTTGACGATCTCTTGCTCTTTGGCGGTCAACAGCTGCGCCTCGCTGTCGGGCAGCAGATCGCGCGTCGCCAGCTCGATCAGCGGCAGCACCGCGCGCAGGCGGCCGCGCTCCACTTCGGTAAACGGCGTATCGCGGATCAGCGACACCCCGGCGACGATGCGTTTGCGTTGGCGAATGAAAATTTCCGTCATGTCGCGCATGTCGTTCGGCAGCATAAAGTCGTGGTAATAGCGGCGGTTGTCGGCGATCGCCGCCGGGCTCATGCCGACCATGGTGATGTCCTGGCGATGGAAATTGGCCGGCTGCAGCGGGTCTATCTGTTGGAAGTGGTTCAGGTACTGCTGATGCGTTTTATCGGGCATGCCGTGCAGGATGTAGTGATCTGGCCGCAGGTCGCGATCGACCAGATAAAACACCCCGGCAGACACCGGGATCAGGTGCGTAATAGTCGCCAAACAACTGTTGATAAAGGCATCGGATGCTGTGCTGTGCATGATTCGTGTTCCTCCCTTTATCGTTCAATCTGGAGAATGTTGGCGGTCAATATATGAACGATACAAGCATAGTTGTAGCAATTTGGCAACACAATAAAAACATATTAACAACGTGAGGCCGATTGCAATAAAACACATAAATAACAAGATGACACTGCGTTAATCAGGGCTTTTCAGTTCGGATTTATCGCGATTTTCATTAATAGGTTAATGAAATAATTCGCCGCTTTTCCCGCTGAATTTACAGCGCTTTTCACTGCTTGCCTGGGCGAAGCCCTCGCCGCCCTGCGCGTGCTACAACCGGCGCGACCGTCGCCGCCCCTCGTTCTTAAGAACGATAGCCAGGCTTTTCCACCGCTTCCTACACTGCGAATTGAAGATAGCGCCAGGCGGCGCCAAACGTATAAGACGAAAAAATGATGACCTTGCTTGGGCTGAGCCGATCCGCTTCATGCTGAGTGAGCGCGCCGCCGTGAGCGCGGCCGCAGGTTGAAACCGTCTCGTCCTTAAGGACGATAGTCAGCATTTTCCTTTCCTCTCTATAGTGAGATGACCGCCGCTGGCGGTGAAAAACCTGCAAGCACCTGCATGCATCAGGCCAAAACTATAAGAGGAAATAACCATGAACCTGTCGTCGCGGTTGCACGCCCACCTGGCTCGAGGCAAGGTCGGCTTTCCCACCACCCTGGCCAGTTCGGTCGGGGTGATCATGGCCAGCCCGGTGATCCTGACCGTCACCAGCGGCTTTGGCATCGGCGGCGACACCTTCGCGCTGGCGATGCTGATCGCTTTCGTCATGATGCAGGCGCAGCTCACCACCTTCTCCGAAGCGGCGGCGCTGCTGCCGACCTCCGGTTCCGTTTACGACTATATTTCCTGCGGCATGGGGCGCTTTTTCGCCATCACCGGCGCGCTGTCGGCCTACCTGATCGTGCATATCTTCGCCGGCACCGCCGAGACCATTCTCTCCGGCATTATGGCGCTGGTGAACTTCGAACACCTCAACACCCTGATGGAAAGCCACAACGCCTCCTGGATGGTCGGCGTCGGGCTGGTTGTCGTGTTCGGCATGCTCAACGCGTTCGGCATCGAGGCCTTCGGCAAGGCGGAGATCGTGCTGACCTTCGCCATGTGGAGCACGCTGGTGATTTTTGGCATCGTCGGGCTGCTGTCGCCGCATGCGGTGCCGCTCGAAGGCTGGTTCGGCAGCACGTTGAACCTGAACGATCCCTTCGCGGTGTTCAGCCTGATCGGCATGGCGATGTTCATGTTCGTCGGCTGCGAGCTGGTGACGCCGATGGCGCCGGAGATCAAACGCTGCGATCGGGTGATCCCGCGCGCGATGGCGCTCGGGCTGTGCGGCGTGGCGGTATGCATGGCGCTGTACGGCGCGGCGCTCAGCCACCAGGTGGAAAACGTGGTGATCGACGCCGCCAGCGGCACGCGTCTGCTGGAAACGCCGATGGCCATCCCGGCGTTCGCCGGCCAGGTGATGGGCCAGTTCGGCAAATACTGGCTGGGCGTCGGCCTGCTGCTGGCGGGCGCGGCAACCATCAACACGCTGATGGCGGCGGTGCCGCGCATTCTGTACGGCATGGCGCTGGACGGCGCGCTGCCGCGCATGTTCGCTTATCTGCACCCGCGCTTTAAGACGCCGGTGGTCGGCATTCTGGTGGCGGTCCTGATCCCCTGCGTACATGCCTTCGCCATTCAGGGCAACCTCGACAAGATCATTCCGCTGGTGCTGGCGGCGGTGTGCGCCTGGGGCGTGGCCTACCTGCTGGTGACCTGCTCGGTGGTGCTGCTGCGCCTGCGCCGCCCCGATCTGCCGCGCGCCTATAAATCGCCGTGGTTCCCGCTGCCGCAGATCGTCTCCAGCGTCGGCATCGTGCTGGCCATCGTTTACATCACGCCGCCGGGGATGAATCCGCGCGACGTCTACATTCCCTTCGGCTGGATGATCGGCCTGACCGCCGCCTATGCGCTGTTCTGGACGCTGTGCGTGCAGAAAGTGAATCCGTTCAAGCCGGTGCCGGTCGAGCGGGTGCTGGAGAACGCGTTCGCCAAGGGCGAAAACGAGGAGGCGCAGTTTGATCGGCTTACTTCCCTCACTTAATCGCGCCTGGCGGCGAGCGCCGTCGGGCTATCGGCCGGGCGCCGCGCTGGACCGTCTGGCGCGCAACCTGGAACCCTACGCGTGCGAACGCCTGGCGCCGAGCCTGCTGCGGCTGACGCTGCCGCAGGGGCCGCAGATCGAGGTCAGCGAACAGGTGCAGGGGCTGTTTATGGCGCATATCGTCAGCCACCGCTTTCGGTTGCAGGGCACGTGCACAGCGCAGCCTCCGCTGACGCTGGACGTGGTGACCGGCGGCTGGCTGCGGCGGCGCGGAGTGCGCTATCTGCTGCGCCAGCGCCATGCGGCCGCGCAGCGGCTGTTGGACGGCCTGCTGCGCTACCCGCAGATCGGCGAGACGCTGGCGCAGCTGGATTTTCGCCGCGTGCGGCTGACGGTGAACGACGGGCGCTGGCAGGCGGATATCGAGCATTTCGCCGCCTCGGAGGTGGTCAGCCGCGTGCCGGCCGGCCGCCGCTATCTGCGGCTGGATGCCGAACAGCGGCGGTTGCTGTTGAGCAGCCTGCTGATGATCGGCCAACTGATGGAGAAGCTGAATCATGAATAGAGTGGTTGTGATTACCGGCGGCGGCACCGGCGTTGGCGCCGCCTGCGCCCGTTTGCTGGCGGCGCAGGGCGATCGGGTGTTCATCATCGGCCGCCGCCCGGAACCGTTGGCGGCGCTGGCGCAAGAGATCGGCGCGCAGGCGCTGGTGGGCGACGCCGCCAGCGGCGAGAGCTGGGCCCACACGCTGCTGCCGGCGATTCTGCGCGACGCCGGGCGCATCGACTGCCTGATCGGCAGCGCCGGCGGCATGGGCTTCAAGCGCATTACCGAGATGAGCGACGCGCAGTGGCAAGGGGCGATGGACAGCAACCTCAACAGCGCTTTCGCCAGCGCGCGCGCCTGCCTGCCGGAGCTGATTAAAAGCGGCGGCAACCTGCTGTTCGTGGCCTCTATCGCTTCGCTGGCCGCCGGGCCGGAGGTCTGCGGCTACGTCACCGCCAAGCACGCGCTGATCGGCCTGATGCGCTCCATCGCCCGCGACTATGGCCCGCTGGGCGTGCGCGCCAACGCGGTGTGCCCGGGCTGGGTGACCACGCCGATGGCGGACGAAGAGATGCAGCTGTTGATGGACGCCCATCAGATTTCGCTGGAACAGGCTTACCAGATGGTCTGCCGCGACGTGCCGCTGCGCCGGCCGGCCAGCGCCGAGGAGATCGCCCGCGTCTGCCGTTTCCTCTGCTCCAGCGAAGCTTCAATCATTACCGGCGCGGCGCTGGTGGCCGACGGCGGCTCCACCATTGTCGATGTGCCGACCCTGGCTTTCACTTCCCTGTAAGGAGCATTCCATGAGTTCAGAAGCGGTATTCATTCAGGTTGGCGCGCTGGCGGAAGGCTTTGCGCCGCACAGCAATACGCTGGAACGCCAGCACGGCCTGGCGGGCACCACGCTGACGCTGCGTTTCAGCGACGGCGCGACGCAGCGCTGTCGGTTTACCGATGCGCAGACGCTGGAGTGGGGGGAGCGGCGCGGTATCGCCTATCGCGCCACCAGCATTCACCCCGGCGTGCTGTTCATCGATTTTCTCGATCCCGCCCGCGCCAACGCCAGCATTACGCTGGTATGCGACCGCAATCAGGGCAACTTCACTGCGGTATACGGCCAGCTGCCGGACGAAGCGCAGGCGCGGCTCGACGCCTTTAGCCGGGTGGAGCAGGGGCTGCCGCTGACCGCGGTCGAGGCCGAATTCCGCTTCGGCACGCTGGATGACGCCGACGTGGCGCCGCCGGGCTTTACCGATGAGCTGATCGGCATGCGCAACATGTACACCTACAGCCCGACCGAACGGTACGAGCACATCTACCTGAACGACAACTTCTACGCCTGGCAGTGTCTGGACGGGGTGGAGAAGGGGCTGGCGGACGTCGATCGCTGCCACTACGTGAAGGTGGCGGAGCAGCTTTATCTGTTCGTCTGGCGCGAGAAGATCATTCCGACGCTGGGCGTGGTGATGATCGATCTGCAGGGCATGCGCACCGACGGCAAGATCCTCGGTTATCAGGGCAGCGATTTCAGCGCGCTGAGCAACTTTGCGGTCGGTGCCCACGCGCAGGTGCTCAACACCACGCGCCACCCGCGAGGATAGGGCGATGAGCGCAACCTATGCGGCCGAGGCCTTCGCCGGGCAGGCGGTGCTGGTGACCGGCGGCGCGCAGGGCATTGGGCTGGCGATCGTCAGCGCCTTTGCCCGGCTTGGCGCCGAGGTGACGATCGCGGACGTGCAGCTGCCGCAGGCGCAGGCGGCGGCGCAAACGCTGCGGGGCGAAGGGGTGAAAGTGCAGGCGCTGGCCTGCGATCTGGCCGAGCCGGGGCAGATTGCCGAGTTGGTGGCGGCGGTGGGCGAGCGGCACCAACGGCTGGACGTGGTGATCCACAACGCCGCCTATTTTCCGCTGACGCCGTTTACCGCCATCGACGCGGCCCTGTTGCAACGCACGCTGAGCGTCAATCTGATGGCGCCGTTCTTTCTGGCGCAGGCGGCGCTGCCGTGGATGCGCCGCGCCGGCGGCGGCAGCCTGCTGGTGACCTCGTCGGTGACCGGCCCGCGGGTGGCGTATCCGGGGCTGGCGCATTACGCCGCCTCCAAGGCCGGGGTAAACGGCTTTATTCGCGCGGCGGCGCTGGAGTTGGCGGCGGAGAACATTCGCGTCAACGGCGTGGAGCCGGGGATGATCCGCACGCCGGCGATGGCCAACCTGGGCGACGCGCAGGTGAATCAGGCGATCGCCGCCGCGGTGCCGCTCGGGCGGCTGGGGGAACCGGAAGACATCGCCGCGGCGATGGTGTTTCTCGCCTCGCCGGCGGCGGCCTACATCACCGGCCAGACGCTGGTGGTGGACGGCGGCGCGCTGTTGCCGGAAACGAATACTCTGCTTACTTGACGCAGCCACGTACCCCAGTCGCTTACTTGAGTAAGCGACTGGGGATTTACGCCTTGGCCGCCTGGCTGCAACGCCAATTAATGTGAGAATTCCGGTTGGTTAAATCACTTCTTGGCGGGATGCGCGGTGACGTTGGCTGGCAGGCTGTCGCCCAGGGTGATCAGCTCGTCCAGCAACGTCATCAGCTGGTCCATTTTTTGCCGCGAGAAAGCGGCTTCAATCTCGGCGTAGCCTTGTTCCACCTGATGGCGCGCTACTTCATACAGCTCCTGACCCTGCTGGGTCAGAGACACGTACAGCTTGCGCTGATCGTTGACCGGTTTAAGGCGGAAGATCAGCTTATCGCGCTCCATGCGCGACAGAATGCCGGTCAGGCTGGGACGCAGGATGCAGGTTTCCGCCGCCAGTTCGTGGAATTCGATCGAACGGCTGTTGGCCAGCACGCGGATGATGCGCCACTGCTGCTCGGTGAGATTGTGGCTTTTCAGGATCGGGCGGAAGAACCCCATGGCGGTTTCACGCGCCTGCAGCAGGGCGATGGTTAACGATTCATGCATAAGTTTGGCCTTAGCTATCAAGGTGTTCGTTGTTACGGCGCTCGTTATGGGGGCGCCTGCCCCGCAAAGCCCGATTTTGTTAATAACTTAATAGTAGCCAAAGTTACCCGTAGGGATAAAGCAAAAATGCGAGGCGCAGCTAAAAATGGCGTGAAAAATGGTTAATGCATTGAATAATCACGCTAATGTTCGTAATTTGTGAATATTTTGTTATCACGATCACAAATCACTCCAAGCGCGTTGCGTAAAAGCTGCACAGCGTATAAAAGTAATCATTAATATATTAATGAATGCCGGTTGTCATGTTTTTTGCCATTGGAGGAGTTCGCATGAAAGGCACCGTATTTTCCGTTGCGCTGAACCACCGCAGCCAACTGGACGCCTGGGATCAGGCGTGTCACCAGCAGCCGTATCAAACCCCGCCCAAAACCCCGGTGTGGTTTATCAAACCGCGCAATACCCACCTCGCCAACGGCGGGGCGATCCCGTTTCCGGCCGGTGAAACCGTGCAGAGCGGCGGCACGCTGGCGGTGATCATCGGCGACACCGCGCGCAAGGTGCCGGCGGCGCAGGTGAGCCGTTATCTGGCCGGTTACGCGCTGGCCAACGACGTCAGCCTGCCGGAGAGCAGCTTCTATCGCCCGGCGATCAAGGCCAAATGCCGCGACGGCTTCTGCCCGCTGGGGGAGATGGGGCAGTTGGAGAACGCCGATCGGCTGGAGATCGTCACCGAGATCAACGGCGTGGAGCAGGATCGCTGGTCCACCGCCGATCTGGTGCGCGCGGTACCGGAGCTGATCGCCGCCATCAGCGATTTCATCACCCTGCAGCCGGGCGATGCGGTGCTGATAGGCACCCCGCACCAGCGGGTGGCGATCAAACCGGGGGATGAGGTGACGGTGCGCGCCGCCGGCCTGCCCACGTTGACCAACCGCGTCACCCAGGCAGGAGCCGCATCATGAAACATGCCCGTATTCGCCATCATGGCCAGATCGTCAACGTTCAGGTAGATGACCAGCTGCGCGTCACGCTGCCGAACGGCGAGGTGCTGCAGGAGCGTGAAGTGGAATGGCTGCCGCCGGCGCAGGGCACGGTGTTCGCCCTGGGACTGAACTATGCCGACCACGCCAGCGAGCTGGAATTTAAAGCGCCGGAAGAGCCGCTGGTGTTCCTCAAGGCGCCGAACACCCTGACCGGCCACCGTCAGGTGTCGGTGCGTCCGGCCGGCGTGGAGTACATGCATTACGAAGCCGAGCTGGTGGCGGTGATCGGCAAGACCGCGCGCAACGTCAGTCGCGAGCGCGCCATGGAGTATGTGGCGGGTTACACCCTGTGCAACGACTACGCCATCCGCGACTACCTGGAGAACTACTACCGGCCGAATCTGCGGGTGAAGAGCCGCGACACCCTGACGCCGATCGGGCCGTATATCGTCGATCGCGACGACGTCGCCGATCCGCATCGGCTGGCGCTCAGCACCTACGTCAACGGTGAGCTGCGCCAGCGCGGCAGCACCGCCGACATGATTTTCGACATTCCGTTCCTGATCGCCTACCTGAGCGAATTCATGACGCTGCAGCCGGGCGACATGATCGCCACCGGCACGCCGAAAGGGCTGGCCGACGTGCAGCCGGGCGACGAAGTGGTGGTGGAGATCGAAGGCATCGGCCGTTTGGTTAACCACATTATCAGTGAAAAAGATTACGAGGAGAGCCTGCGATGAAAACCATCAACCACTGGATCAACGGTAAGAACGTCGCCAGCAAAGAGTATTTCACCACCACCAACCCGGCGAACGGCGAGGTGCTGGCGGAAGTGGCCTCCGGCGGCCAGCTGGAGATAGACCAGGCGGTGGCCGCGGCGAAAGAGGCGTTCCCCAAGTGGGCGAATACGCCGATGAAAGAGCGCGCGCGCCTGATGCGCCGTTTGGGTGAACTGATCGACCAGAACGTGCCGCAGATCGCCGAAATGGAAACCGCCGATACCGGTCTGCCGATCCATCAGACCAAAAACGTGCTGATCCCGCGCGCCTCGCACAACTTCGAATTCTTCGCCGAGGTGTGCCAGCAGATGAACGGCAAGACCTACCCGGTGGACGACAAGATGCTCAACTACACGCTGGTGCAGCCGGTGGGGGTATGCGCGCTGGTATCGCCGTGGAACGTGCCGTTCATGACCGCCACCTGGAAAACCGCGCCTTGCCTGGCGCTGGGCAACACGGCGGTGCTGAAGATGTCCGAACTGTCGCCGCTGACCGCCGATCGCCTGGGCGAGCTGGCGCTGGAAGCCGGCATTCCGGCCGGGGTGCTGAACGTGGTGCAGGGCTACGGCGCCACCGCCGGCGACGCATTGGTGCGCCATAAAGACGTGCGCGCGGTCTCCTTCACCGGCGGCACCGCCACCGGCCGGCGCATCATCGAAAGCGCCGGGCTGAAGAAATTCTCCATGGAGCTCGGCGGCAAGTCGCCGGTGCTGATCTTTGAAGACGCCGACATTGAGCGGGCGCTCGACGCCGCGCTGTTCACCATCTTCTCGATCAACGGCGAACGCTGCACCGCCGGTTCGCGCATCTTCATTCAGGAGAGTATCTACCCGGAATTCGTCAAACGTTTCGCCGAGCGCGCCAACCGTCTGCGCGTCGGCGATCCGCAAGATCCCAACACCCAGGTGGGCGCGTTGATCAGCCCGCAGCACTGGGAAAAAGTCTCCGGCTATATCCGCCTCGGGGTGGAGGAAGGGGCGACCCTGTTGGCCGGCGGCCCGGATAAACCGGCCGGCTTGAGCCACGGCAACTTCCTGCGCCCGACGGTGTTGGCGGATGTCGACAACCGGATGCGCGTGGCGCAGGAGGAGATCTTCGGGCCGGTGGCCTGCCTGCTGCCGTTCAAATCAGAAGAAGACGGCCTGCGCATGGCCAACGACGTGGAGTACGGCCTGGCGTCGTACATCTGGACGCAGGATGTGAGCAAGGTTCTGCGCCTGGCCCGCGGCATCGAAGCGGGCATGGTTTTCGTCAACACCCAAAACGTACGCGATCTGCGCCAACCGTTCGGCGGCGTGAAAGCCTCCGGCACCGGCCGCGAAGGCGGGGAATACAGCTTCGAAGTGTTCGCCGAGATGAAGAACGTGTGCATTTCCATGGGTGATCACCCGATCCCACGCTGGGGCGTTTAATCAGGCCCCGGCATCGTTCACGGAATCATTTTTGTTTCATGTGAGGACTTATGGGTAAGTTAGCGTTAGCCGCCAAGATTACACATGTGCCATCGATGTATCTGTCGGAAATCCCTGGGAAAAACTTTGGCTGCCGGCAGGCGGCCATCGACGGCCATAAAGAGATCGGCGCGCGTTGCCGCGAGATGGGCGTCGACACCATCGTGGTGTTCGACACCCACTGGCTGGTGAACAGCGCCTATCACATCAACTGCAGCGCGCATTTCTCCGGCGTGTACACCAGCAACGAGCTGCCGCATTTCATCCGCGACATGACTTACGACTACGACGGCAACCCGGAGCTGGGCCAACTGATCGCCGATGAGGCCTGCAAGCGGGGCGTACGCGCCAAGGCGCACGACATCCCGAGCCTGAAGCTGGAATACGGCACGCTGGTGCCGATGCGTTACATGAACGCCGACAAGCATTTCAAGGTGGTGTCGATCTCGGCGTTTTGCACCGTGCATGACTTCGCCGACAGCCGCCGGCTGGGCGAGGCGCTCAAAAGCGCCATCGAGAAATACGACGGCACCGTGGCGGTGCTGGCCAGCGGCTCGCTGTCGCACCGCTTTATCGACGATCAGCGCGCCGAAGAGGGCATGAACAGCTACACCCGTCAGTTCGACCAGCAAATGGACGAACGGGTGGTCAAGCTCTGGGAAGAGGGGCGCTTTCGCGAGTTCTGCGAAATGCTGCCGGAGTATGCCGATTATTGCTACGGCGAAGGCAACATGCACGACACCGTGATGCTGCTGGGCCTGCTCGGCTGGGACAAATACGACGGCAAGGTGGAGTTCATCACCCCGCTGTTCGCCAGTTCCGGCACCGGGCAGGTCAACGCCGTGTTCCCTTTGCCCGCTGAAGCCTGAGGTGTGTGAATGCCCCATTTTTACGCTGAATGTACCGACAACATCCGCCGCGAGGCGGATTTGCCTACCCTGTTCGCCAAGGTTAACGAGGCGCTGGCGGCGACCGGCATCTTCCCGCTGGCCGGCGTGCGCAGCCGGGCCATCTGGCTCGATACCTGGCAGATGGCCGACGGCAAGCAGGATTACGCCTTCGTGCACATGACGTTGAAAATCGGCCACGGCCGCAGTCTGGAAAGCCGTCAGCAGGTGGGCGAGATGCTGTTTGCGCTGATCAAGGAACACTTCGCCGCGCTGATGGCGCAGCGTTACCTGGCGCTCTCTTTCACCATGGAAGAGCTGGATCCGGTGCTGAATTACAAACAGAACAATGTCCACGCGCTGTTCAATAAAGCGTGAATAAGGGGTCGTAAATGCTGGATAAAGAGCAGGTTAACCGCGCCGTGCAGCGCCTGCATCAGGCGGAAAAGAGTCGTGAGCAGATCCGCGCGCTGTCGCTCGATCATCCCGAGATCACCATTGAAGACGCCTATGCCATTCAGCGGCAGTGGGTGGAGCTGAAGATCGCCGAGGGGCGCGCGCTCAAAGGCCACAAGATCGGCCTGACCTCGCGCGCCATGCAGGTCAGCTCGCAGATCACCGAGCCGGACTACGGCGCGCTGCTGGACGACATGTTCTTCAACGACGGCAGCGACATTCCGATCGATCGCTTCATCGTGCCGCGGGTGGAGGTGGAGCTGGCGTTCGTGCTGGCCAAGCCGCTGCGCGGGCCGAACTGCACGCTGTTCGACGTCTACAACGCCACCGACTACGTCATTCCGGCGCTGGAGATCATCGACGCGCGCAGCCACAACGTCGATCCCGAGACGCAGCGGCCGCGCAAGGTGTTCGACACCATCTCCGACAACGCCGCCAACGCCGGGGTGGTGATGGGTGGGCGGCCGATCAAGCCGGATGCGCTGGATCTGCGTTGGATCTCTGCGCTGCTGTACCGCAACGGCGTGATTGAAGAGTCCGGCGTGGCGGCGGCGGTGCTCAATCATCCGGCTAACGGCGTGGCCTGGCTGGCCAACAAGCTGGCGCCGTATGAGGTGGAGCTGGAAGCGGGGCAGGTGATCCTCGGCGGTTCTTTCACCCGGCCGGTGCCGGCGCGGCGCGGCGATACTTTCCACGTCGATTACGGCCCGATGGGCTGCATCAGCTGCCGCTTCGTCTAATAAGCAGGCTCGGCGAACCGAGCCGCAATAACCGGGCGGGGGCCACGCGCCGCGCCCGCTTGTCAGGGAGAATGCGATGTTAACCAACCACTTCAAGCGAGCGCTGCAGGAAAAACGCCCGCAGATCGGGCTGTGGCTCGGGCTGTGCAGCAGCTACAGCGCCGAACTGTTGGCCGGCGCCGGTTTCGACTGGCTGCTGATCGACGGCGAACATGCGCCCAACAACGTGCAGACGGTGCTGGGGCAGCTGCAGGCGGTCGCCCCTTACCCGAGTCAGCCGGTGGTGCGGCCGCCGTGGAACGATGCGGTGATCATCAAGCAGTTGCTGGACGTCGGCGCGCAAACCTTATTGATCCCGATGATTCAGAACGCCGAACAGGCGCGCGACGCGGTGCGCGCCACGCGCTATCCGCCGCATGGCGTGCGCGGCGTCGGCAGCGCCCTGGCGCGCGCCTCGCGCTGGAACCGAGTGCCCGATTACCTGCAGCAGGCCGACGAGCAGATGTGCGTGCTGGTGCAGATTGAAACCCGCGAGGCGGTGAAAAACCTGGAGGCGATCCTGCAGGTGGAAGGGGTGGACGGCGTGTTTATCGGCCCGGCGGATCTCAGCGCCGACATGGGCTTCGCCGGTAATCCGCAGCATCCGGAGGTGCAGCGCACCATCGATGACGCCATTGCGCGCATCCGCGCTGCCGGCAAGGCGCCGGGCATTTTGATGGCCAACAAGGCGCTGGCGCAGCGCTATCTGGAAGCCGGCGCGCTGTTCGTCGCGGTAGGAGTGGATACCACCCTGCTGGCGCGGGCGGCGGAAGCCCTGGCGAACGAGTTCAAACAGGGCGGGGCGCAAGCGCCTTCATCGGGAGTCTACTGAACCATGAACCACGTCGATTCGCTGCCGCCGGCCAACCCGGCGCAGCAACATAAAGCGTTAACCGCCGCCGAGCAATCGGTGATTAAAAAGTTGTTTCGGCGCCTGATTATTTTCCTGTTCGTGTTGTTTGTTTTCTCTTTCCTCGACCGCATCAACATCGGCTTCGCCGGGCTGACGATGGGCAAGGATCTCGGCCTCAGCTCGACCATGTTCGGGCTGGCGGCGACGCTGTTCTATGCCACCTACGTGATCTTCGGCATTCCGAGCAACATGATGCTGAGCCGGGTCGGCGCGCGGCGCTGGATCGCCACCATCATGGTGCTGTGGGGCATCGCTTCCACCTGCACGATGTTCGCCACCGGGCCGACCAGCCTGTATGTGCTGCGCATGATCGTCGGCATCACCGAGGCCGGCTTCCTGCCGGGCATTCTGGTGTACCTCACCTACTGGTTCCCGGCGTTTTACCGCGCCCGGGCTAACGCCTTGTTCATGATCGCCATGCCGGTGACCATGGCGATCGGTTCGCTGGTCTCCGGCTATATTCTGGCGCTGGACGGGGTGATG
Source organism: Serratia sp. SCBI (assembly GCF_000747565.1). NCBI lineage: Bacteria > Pseudomonadati > Pseudomonadota > Gammaproteobacteria > Enterobacterales > Yersiniaceae > Serratia > Serratia sp. SCBI. The sequence goes on from NZ_CP003424.1 coordinate 630,272, forward strand.
AACCTGAAGGGCTGGCAGTGGCTGTTCCTGCTGGAAGGGATCCCGTCGGTGCTGTTGGGCGTGGTGGTGTGGTTCTACCTCGACGACACCCCGGCCAAGGCCAAGTGGCTGACCGACGAGGAAAAAGCCAGCCTGAAAGCGATGATGGAGGCCGACAAGCTGCAGCTGGTGCAACCCAACGGGCCGAGCAGCCACCGCGCGCTGCAGCAGCGCAGCCTGTGGCGCGAGATCTTCACGCCGATCGTGCTGATGTACACGCTGGCCTATTTCTGCCTGACCAACACCCTGAGCGCGATCAATATCTGGACGCCGCAGATCCTGCAGAGCTTCAACCAGGGCAGCAGCAACGTGACGATCGGCATTCTGGCGGCGATCCCGCAGATCTGCACCATCGCCGGCATGGTGTGGTGGAGCAAACGATCCGACAGGCTGCAGGAGCGTAAGCATCACACCGCGCTGCCGTATCTGTTCGCCGCCGCCGGCTGGCTATTGGCTTCCGCCACCGATCACAGCCTGATCCAACTGCTGGGGATCGTGATGGCGTCGGTCGGTTCCTTTACCGCCATGGCGATCTTCTGGACCACGCCGGATCAGTCGATCAGCCTGGAAGCGCGGGCGGTGGGGATCGCGGTGATCAACGCCACCGGCAATATCGGATCGGCGCTCAGCCCGCTGTTGATCGGCTGGTTCAAGGACATGACCGGCAGCTTCAACTCCGGGCTGTATTTCGTCTCGGCGCTGTTGATCGTCGGCGCCGTGCTGGTGTGGCGCATCCCGATGAAGGATTCGCGCCCGAGAGCGACGCCTTGATACGCAGATAGGCAGGATTGCAGGAGGTAATGAGGTGCGGAAAAGTACCGGTTTTATCGCCAACATCGATATTTGCAAAGAGTATGACGCGCGCTACGCCGCCGACGAGGTGCACTACGAAACCTTCGCCGGGCTGGCGGCGTTCTTCGGCCGCGACATGCAGGTGCACTGGCACGACTGCTTCTTCCAGGTGCATTTTCTGGAGACCGGCAAGATAGAGCTGCAGCTCGACGATCAGCACTATTCGGTGCAGGCGCCGCTGTTCATCCTCACGCCGCCGTCGGTGCCGCATGCGTTCTTCACCGAACCGGACAGCGACGGCCACGTGCTGACGGTGCGTCAGGAGCTGATTTGGCCGCTGCTGGAGCGCCTGTATCCCGGCAGCAATCTGGCGCTGGACATGCCGGGCATCTGCCTGTCGCTGGCCGATGCGCCGCAGGAGCTGACGGCGCTCAGCCACTATTGGGCGCTGATCCGCCGCGAGTTCGCGCAGAACCTGGCCGGGCGCGAACAGACGCTGGCGCTGTTGGCGCAGGCGGTGTTCACGCTGCTGCTGCGCAACACCGCGCTGGAAGACAGCGCCAACAGCGGCGTGCGCGGCGAACTGCAGCTGTTTCAACGCTTCAACAAGATGGTGGACGAGCGTTTCCGCGAGCATCTGCCGGTGCCGGAGTATGCGCAGGCGTTGGGCGTGACCGAATCGCGGCTCAACGACCTGTGTCGGCGCTTCGCCAACCGGCCGCCCAAGCGGCTGATCTTCGATCGATTGCTGCGCGAGGCTAAGCGCATGCTGCTGTTCAGCGCCTGCACGGTGCATGAAACCGCCTACAGCCTCGGCTTCAAGGATCCGGCCTATTTCGCCCGTTTTTTCAATCGGCTGGAAGGCTGTTCCCCTTCAACCTACCGCGCGGCGCAACACGCCCTTTCGTAACCGCGATCACAGTTTGCCGCGAAAGCGGCAAACTGACCTGAAAAGTACCGGCGATTGCCGCAAAAGTCTCTTCTCGAAACCGGCTTTGGCAGCTTCAATTAAGCAACCAAAAGAAAACATTATTTTAACAAATGGCCGACTCCACGGCCTGAAAAATGCCGATTACGAGGAAGACCCGATGAAACCAGAAGACTTTCGTGCCGACAGCAAGCGTCCGTTCACCGGCGCCGAGTACCTGAAAAGTTTGCAGGACAGCCGCGAAATCTACATTTACGGCGAACGCGTAAAAGACGTCACCACCCACCCGGCGTTCCGCAATGCGGCGGCCTCGGTCGGCCAGCTGTACGACGCGCTGCACGATCCGGCCAGCCAGGATCGCCTGTGCTGGAATACCGACACCGGCAACGGCGGTTACACCCACAAGTTCTTCCGCTATGCCCGCAGCCCGGAAGAGATGCGCCAGCAGCGTGACGCCATCGCCGACTGGTCGCGCCAAAGCTACGGTTGGATGGGGCGCACGCCGGATTATAAGGCGGCCTTCGGCTGCGCGCTGGGCGCTTATCCGGAGTTCTACGGCCAGTTCGCCGACAACGCGCGCCACTGGTACAAACGCATTCAGGAAACCGGGCTCTATTTCAACCACGCTATCGTCAACCCGCCGATCGATCGTCATAAGCCGGTCAACGAGGTGAAGGACGTCTACATTCAGGTGGAGAAAGAAACCGACGCTGGCATCATCGTCAGCGGCGCCAAAGTGGTGGCTACCAACTCGGCGTTGACCCACTACAACTTCATCGGTTTCGGTTCGGCGCAGGTGATGGGCGATAATCCTGACTTTGCGCTGATGTTCGTGGCGCCGATGGATGCCGAAGGGGTGAAGCTGATTTCGCGCGCCTCCTACGAGCTGGTGGCCGGCGCCACCGGTTCGCCGTTCGACTACCCGCTGACCAGCCGCTTCGACGAGAACGACGCGATCCTGATCATGGATCATGTGCTGATCCCGTGGGAAAACGTGCTGATCTACCGCGATTTCGACCGCTGTCGCCGCTGGAGCACCCAGGGCGGTTTCGCCCGGCTGTTCCCGCTGCAGGCCTGCGTGCGTCTGGCGGTGAAGATGGATTTCATCACCGCGCTGCTGCAAAAGAGCCTCTCGTGCACCGGCGTGCTGGAGTTCCGCGGCGTGCAGGCCGATCTGGGTGAAGTGGTGGCCTGGCGCAACCTGTTCTGGTCGCTGAGCGACGCGATGTGCGCCGAAGCCACGCAATGGGAAAACGGCGCTTACCTGCCGGATTCCGCCGCGCTGCAAACCTACCGCGTGATGGCGCCGATGGCCTACACCAAGGTGAAACACATCATCGAGAAGAACGTCACCAGCGGCCTGATCTATCTGCCGTCCAGCGTGCGCGACATGAACAACCCGGAGATCGACAAGTACCTGGCGCGCTACGTGCGCGGATCGGACGGCATGGATCACGTCGAGCGCATCAAGATCCTCAAACTGATGTGGGATGCGATCGGCAGCGAGTTCGGCGGGCGCCACGAGCTGTATGAGATCAACTACGCCGGCAGCCAGGATGAGATCCGCCTGCAGTGCCTGCGCCATGCGCAGGGATCTGGCAACATGGATCGCATGATGCAGATGGTCGACAAGTGCCTGGCCGATTACGATCAGCACGGCTGGAAGGTGCCGCACCTGCGGAACAATGACGATATTAATCAGTTGGATAATCTGCTGAAGTAATTCAGGAGGAGGTTGTATGTCTCAGGAAAATGAACAGCGGCTGCGCTTTCGCGACGCCATGGCCAGCTTGTCGGCGGCGGTGAATATTGTCACCACCGACGGCCCGGCGGGGCGCTGCGGCATCACCGCCACGGCGGTGTGTTCGGTGACCGATACGCCGCCGACGCTGCTGGTGTGCATCAACCGCAACAGCGCGATGAACCCGGTGTTTCAGGAAAACCGCAGGCTGTGCGTCAACGTGCTTAACCACGAGCAGGAGCTGATGGCGCGCCACTTCGCCGGCATGACCGGCGTCAGCATGGAAGATCGTTTCCGGCTGGAAGAGTGGCAGCTCGGCGCGCTGGGGCAGCCGGTGCTGCGCAATACCCTGGCCAGCCTGGAAGGGGAGATCGAGCAGATCCAGAGCATCGGCACCCACCAGATGTACCTGGTGCAGATCAAGCAGATCGCGCTGAGCGAAGCGGGCAACGGCCTGATCTACTTCAAGCGCAACTTCCATCCTGTGATTCATCAGATGGCGGTGCCGGCCTGACGACGCCTGGGGGCGCAGCCAGCTGCGCCCCCCATCTCAACTCTTGTTGGCCGCCAGATCGCTCACCAGGCGGTTGACCGGATCGCTCATGTTGGTGAACTTGCTCAGCTCCGAACGGGTCACCACCACGAACACCCCGACGTTTTTCGCCGGGATCATCGCCATATAGGTGATGAATCCGCCGCCGCCGCCGGTCTTCTGAATGATGCCCGGCAGCCCGTCCTTCGGCGCCATATACACCCAGCCCAATCCCAATGCATCCGCTTGCCCCGGCACGTCCATGCCCTTCAGCGACACCAGATCGTGGCGCTGGAAGTACATGGTTTGCTCGCTGGCGGCGGTGGCTTTGCGCGGGCCGCTGGCGCTGGAGGAGAGGAACTGCTGCATCCAGCGCTGCATGTCGCGCGGGGTGGAGTAGACGCCGCCGCTGCCGGCCGCGGCGGTGGTGTCGCGACAGGCGCTTGGGCCGGCCGCCGCCACCATCAGGCGCGAGCATTGTTCAGGGCTCGGCGTCAGCGTGGTGTCGACCATGCCGAGCGGTGCGGTGATTTTCTCTTTCAGCAGCGCGTTGTAAGGTTTGCCCGCGGCGCGCGACAGCGCGTCGGCCAGCAGATCATACGCCAGGTTGGAGTAGGCGGCGTGCACGCCCGGCGGCGTCGTGATGTTGGCATGCGCCAGCCACTGCCAGCGCTGGGCCTTGGTCGGCCAGGTGAACACCGGCGTTTTCGGCGGCTTCTTGCCCGGCTGCTCGCGCGGCAGCGCGCTGGTGTGGGTCGCCAGGTTCAATAAGGTGATCGGCTGGCCGGCGTTGTAAGCCGGCACATAGGCGCCCTTGGGGGCGTATTTGCGCAGCGGGTCGGTCAGCTTGACCTGGCCTTCCGCCGCCATCTTCACCATCACTTCGCTGGTCATCAGCTTGGTGATCGAGGCGATGCGAATCAGCGAATCCGGGCGCGGGCGCAGGTTGTTGCCGGGCTTGGTGTCGCCGAAGCTGCGGTTAACCACCTGATTGCCGTCGATCACCACCAGCGCCATGCCGGTGGCGCCGCTGTTGTAGAAAATATGTTCGGCATACTGGTTGACGATTTGCGAAGCCAGCTGCGGGGGCGCGGCCTGCACGGCCAGCGGCGCGGCGCACAGGCCCAGCGCCAGCAATAAAGCGGAGACAGAGTTCTTCAACGGTCGTTATCCATTTAACAATGCAGCGGGAAAGGGCGTTATTCGTCGCCCAGTGTAATGCCCCCAGGCCCCTGCTGCATGTAGAAAAAAGAGCGGTGGCGATAAAAATTTTTAACCGCCGCGGCCTATTGCGCGCGGGCGAAAATGGCGATCACTTCGTCCAGGTGCGCCTTCATCGCCTTGCGGGCGCCGCGCACGTCGCGCGCTTCAATTGCCGCCAGGATCGCCCGGTGTTCCAGCTCGGAACGGTGCGGCATGTCGTCCGGCGTATAGTGGCGCTGCAGCACGCGGAACATGCTGCCGTAACGGTGGCCGAGCAGGTGCCCGATGATGAACGCATAGGCCGGGTTGCCGCTGGCCTGGGCGATGCGGATGTGGAACAGCCGATCGCCGGGGTGGGTGGCGGAGCCGGCCCGGTTATCGCGGCAGTTCTGCTCATAGGCGGCGCGGATGCCCGCCAGCTCTTCGTCGGTGGCGTGGCGCGCGGCCAGTGCGGCGGTCTCCGGTTCGATCAACAGGCGGGTTTGCAGCAGTGAAAACGGCGGCAGCTCGGCGTTGAAATCCAGCTCGATATTCAGTTCGTCGTCGATTTCCGCCCACTGGTTGCGGCCGGCCTGGGCCATGACCGGTTCTTGCGACGCCGGCGGCGGCGTTTGCGAACGCACGATCACCCCGTTGCCCACCTTGACGTCCACCAGGCCAATCACTTCCAACGCGATCAGCGCCTCGCGCACCGACGCGCGGCTGACCTGCAACTGCTGGGCAAGATCGCGCTCCGAGGGCAGGCGGCTGCCCGGCGGAAATTCGTTGTTCTCGATAAGACGTTTGAGCTGGTCAGCTATCTGTCTGTAAATCCTTGGGTTTTCCAGTCGGGTAATCGGCATTTTTGACCTTTGACGATTCGGCGTTCAGTGATTTGGCGCACAATTATGCGACAAGGCGCTTGAGTAATCGTTATTCAAGTGTAAAAAAATGGTTAATTGAAATGCGGTTTCAAGGCTGTTTTTATTAACTTCTTCCCCCAACGATAACGCGTAAAGCGTCTTTTGTCATGTTAGAGGCCTGACCTTTAACCGCCTTTAGTGGCCTGACCATTAGATCTTTAGGCCGAGGAGTCAAGATGGATTTAACCGGGAAACGCGTACTGATCACCGCCGCCGGGCAAGGGATCGGATTCACCACCGCCAGGCTGTTCGCCGCCGCCGGTGCCGACGTGATCGCCAGCGACATCAACCTCGAGCGCCTGCAGGGTTGCGCCGGGATCCGCGCGCTGGCGCTGAACGTCACCGATCCGGCCGCCATCGCGGCGGCGGCGGAAGCGATCGGCCCGATCGACGTGTTGTTCAACTGCGCCGGCGTGGTGCACAGCGGATCGATCCTCGATTGCAGCGAGGATCAGTGGGCGTTCGCGCTCGATCTCAACGTGACCGCAATGTTCCGCATGATCCGCGCCTTCCTGCCGGGCATGTTGGCGCGCGGCAAAGGCTCGATCATCAACATGTCCTCGGTGGCCTCGAGCGTGAAAGGGGTGCCGAACCGCTTCGCCTACGGTGCCAGCAAGGCGGCGGTGATTGGCCTGACGCGCTCGGTGGCGGCGGATTACGTCACCCAGGGCATCCGCTGCAACGCCATCTGCCCCGGCACGGTGGAATCGCCGTCGCTGCGTCAGCGCATCGCTGAGCAGGCGCGCGAGCAGGAGCGTAGCGAGCAAGAGGTGTATCAGGCGTTCGTCGCCCGCCAGCCGATCGGGCGCATCGGCACCACCGAGGAAATTGCCCAGTTGGCGCTGTATCTGGCCTCCGACGCCAGTTCGTACACCACCGGCACGGTGCAGATCATCGACGGCGGCTGGAGCAACTGAGCCGCCATTTTTGAGAGAGGAACACATGAAACTTTTACGTTATGGGGAACCCGGGCAAGAGCGCCCCGGCATGTTGGATGCGCAGGGCCGCCTGCGCGATCTGTCGCAGCATATCGCCGACGTGGGCGGCGCCGCGTTATCGCCGGCGTCGCTCGCCAAACTGCGTGCGCTGGACAGCGCCGCGTTGCCGCTGGTCGAGGGGCAGCCGCGCCTCGGCGCCTGCGTCGGCGGCATCGGCAAGTTCATCTGCATCGGCCTGAACTACGCCGATCACGCGGCGGAAACCGGCGCGGCCATTCCTGAAGAACCGGTGGTGTTCAACAAATGGACCAGCGCGGTGGTCGGCCCCTACGACCGGGTGGAGATCCCGCGCGGCTCGCAGAAAACCGATTGGGAAGTGGAGTTGGGCGTGGTGATCGGCCTGGGCGGGCGCTACATCAGCGAAGCGGACGCGATGCGCCACGTCGCCGGTTATTGCGTGATCAACGACGTCTCAGAACGCGAATATCAAATTGAGCGCGGCGGCACCTGGGACAAGGGCAAAGGCTGCGACACCTTCGGGCCGATCGGCCCCTGGCTGGTGACCGCCGACGAAATCGCCGATCCGCACAGCCTGAACCTGTGGCTGGAGGTGGACGGCAAGCGCTATCAGGACGGCAACACCAGCACCATGATCTTCCGCATTCCGCAAATCGTCAGCTACCTCAGCCGCTTTATGAGCCTGCAGCCGGGCGACGTGATCTCCACCGGTACGCCGCCGGGCGTCGGCATGGGGCAGAAACCGCAGCCCGTCTATCTGCGGGCGGGCCAGACGATGCGTCTGGGCATCGAAGGGCTGGGCGAACAGCGCCAGCAAACCGTACAGGCTTAACCGGGAGCGCCGCCATGACCACCATTACCGCACTGCGGGTTGAAGACATTCGTTTCCCCACCTCGTTGGGGCTGGACGGATCCGACGCCATGAATCCGGATCCCGACTATTCCGCCGCCTACGTGATCCTGGAGACCGATCGCGCGGATCTCAGCGGCCACGGACTGACGTTCACCATCGGCCGCGGCAACGAGATCTGCTGCGCGGCGATCCGCGCGCTGGAGCATCAGATCGTCGGTGAGCGGCTGGAGACGATCGCCGCCGACATGGGCGCCTTCTGGCGGCGCTTCACCAGCGACAGCCAGCTGCGCTGGATCGGGCCGGACAAAGGCGCCATTCACCTGGCGACCGGCGCGGTGGTCAATGCGGTGTGGGATCTGTGGGCCAAATCGGTCGGCAAGCCGGTATGGCGGCTGGTGGCGGAGATGACGCCGGAGGAACTGGTGCGCTGCATCGACTTCCGTTACATCACCGACTGCATCACGCCGCAGGAAGCGCTGGCGCTGCTGAAACAGCGGGCCGAGGGCAAAGAACGGCGCCTGGAGCGACTGCTGCAGCAAGGGTACCCCTGTTACACCACCTCCGCCGGCTGGCTGGGTTACCCGGATGACAAGCTGCGCCGCCTGTGCCAGGAAGCGGTCGACGCCGGTTTCTCCTACCTGAAGCTGAAGGTCGGGCGCGATCTGGAAGACGACATTCGCCGGGTGCGCATCGCCCGTGAGGTGATCGGCCCGGATCGCCGGCTGATGATCGACGCCAACCAGGTGTGGGAGGTGGGCGAAGCCATTCCGTGGGTGAAACATCTGGCGTTCGCCAACCCCTGGTTTATCGAAGAGCCGACCAGCCCGGACGACGTGGAAGGGCATCGCCGCATCCGCGAAGGGGTGGCGCCGGTCAAGGTGGCCACCGGTGAGATGTGCCAGAACCGCATCATGTTCAAGCAGTTCATCATGCGCGGCGCGGTGGACGTGGTGCAGATCGACGCCTGCCGTCTCGGCGGCGTCAACGAAGTGCTGGCGGTGATGCTGATGGCGGCCAAATACCAGCTGCCGGTCTGCCCACATGCCGGCGGCGTCGGGCTGTGCGAATACGTGCAGCACCTGTCGATGATCGACTACCTGTGCATCGCCGGCACCCACGAAGGCCGGGTGATCGAGTACGTCGATCATTTGCATGAACACTTTGTCGATCCCTGTGTGATCAAGGGCGCGGCCTACATGCCGCCGAGCCGTCCCGGTTACTCGATCGAGATGCATCCGTCGTCGATCGAGCAGTATCGGTTCCGCGGGTGAGGCGGGAGGATCGCATGCCGCGCATCGACGCTCACCAGCACTACTGGCGCTACCACCCGCAGCACTACCCGTGGATCGACGAGCGGATGCGCGTGCTGCGACAGGATTTCGATCCGCCCCGGCTGCGGCCGCTGTTGCAGGAACACGGCTTCGACGGCGCGCTGGCGGTGCAGGCGCGCCCCAGCGAGGACGAGACGCTGGCCCTGCTGGCGCTGGCTGAGCAGAGCGAGGGCGTATGCGGCGTGGTGGGCTGGTTGGATATCACCGCGCCGCAGCTGGCGCAGCGTCTGGAGGCCTGGCGGCCTTACAGCGCGCTGCGCGGGGTGCGCCATCAGGTGCAGGACGAAGCGGATCCAGCGGCCTGGCTGGCGCGGCCGGAGGTGGATCGCGGCATGCAAACGCTGCAGCGCGCCGGGTATGTGTATGAGATCCTGGTGACGCACCGGGATCTGGCGGCCGCGGCGGCGTTTGCCGGCCGCCACGACCAACACTGGCTGGTGCTGGATCACCTCGGCAAGCCGGACATCGCGCGCGGCGCGCGGCACTGGGCGCAGCAAATCCGGCCGTTGGCGGCGCTGCCGCACGTGGCCTGCAAGCTCTCGGGGCTGATCACAGAGGCGCCGGGTGGCCGGTGGCGCGCGGAAGAACTGCTGCCGTTCTTCGATGCCGCGCTGGAGGCGTTCGGCCCGCAGCGGCTGATGTTCGGCTCCGACTGGCCGGTGTGCCTGCTGGCCGGCGACTACCGCCAGGTGGTGCAACTGTGCGAACGGGCGCTGTCGACGCTGGGGGCCGCCGAGCAGGCGGCGATTTGGGGCGACACCGCACGGCGAATTTACGGGTTAACGGAGTCTGGTTATGGATCTGTATCTGCAAGATAAGGTGGTGCTGGTCACCGGCGGCGGTGCCGGCATCGGCGCGGCGATTGCTCATGTGCTGGCCGAAGAGGGGGCGATCCCGGTGCTGGTCACCAACGCCGCGCCGGAGACGGCGCTGCTGGCCGATTTACAGCGGTTGCAGCCGCGCACCGGAGTGATCCTCACCGAATTGTGCGACGAGGCGGCCTGCCGCCGGGCGGTCAGCCAGACGCTGGCGACCTTCGGCCGCATTGACGGGCTGGTGAACAACGCCGGGGTCAACGACGGCGTCGGGTTGGAGGCGGGGCGCGAAGCGTTCGTCGGCTCGCTGGAAAAGAATCTGGTGCATTACTACCTGATGGCGCACCTGTGCCAGGCGGCGCTGCGGGAGAGCCGGGGCGCCATCGTCAACATCGCCTCCAAGACCGCACTCAGCGGGCAGGGGGGCACCAGCGGCTACACCGCCGCCAAGGGCGCGGTGCTGGCGCTGACGCGCGAATGGGCGGTGTCGCTGCGCCATGATGGGGTGCGGGTGAACGCGGTGGTGCCGGCGGAGGTGATCACCCCGCAGTACCAGCGCTGGCTCAACACCTTCGCCGAGCCGCAGCGGCAGATGGAGAAGATCACCGCGCGCATTCCGCTCGGGCAGCGCATGACCACGCCGCAGGAGATCGCCGATACCGTGGCGTTTCTGCTGTCGTCGCGGTCATCACACACCACTGGACAGTGGCTGTCGGTGGACGGCGGCTACCTGCATCTCGATCGGGCGCTGACGTGAGCGGCGCGGCGGCAGGGCGGCGCCGTTTCTGCCAGGCGCTCGATCTGATTGACTCACCGGCGCTGATTGCGGAGTACCAGCAGCATCATCAGCGCATTTGGCCGGGCATCGCCGCGCATTTGCGCGAGCACGGCATTCTGGACATGGAGATTTACCGGTTAGGCACCCGGCTGTTCATGATCGTGGAGGTCAGCGCCGATTTCGACGCCGCGCGTTTTGACGCCGCCAGCCTGAACAACCCCGAAGTGCAGCGATGGGAAGCGCTGATGTGGCACTACCAGGCCGCCACCCCCTGGACGCCGCAGGGCGAAAAATGGGTAGAAATGGCGCGGATTTTCTCTCTGCAACAGCAATAACGCCAACATCATCATCGCCAGACGATACGAGGGTATCACCATGCTTGCTGAAAAAAGTGCGGCCTCCGCGCAGCCGGGCGTCCCCGTGACCGCCAATCTGCGCTGGGCCTTTATCCTGGTCACCAGCCTGTTCTTCATGTGGGGGCTGTCCTATGGCCTGCTGGACGTATTAAACAAACATTTTCAGGAGACGCTGCACGTCACCAAGGCGCAGTCGGGGCTGCTGCAGGCGGCGTACTTCGGCGCCTATTTCCTGGTGGCGCTGCCCGCCGGTTATTTCATGGATCGCAAGGGCTATAAGGCGGGCATTCTGGTCGGGCTGTGCCTGTACGCACTGGGCGCGCTGCTGTTCGTGCCGGCGGCGTCGGCCAACAGCTTCGCCGTATTCCTGTTCGCGCTGTTCGTTATCGCCAGCGGCCTGGGCTGCCTGGAAACGGCGGCCAACCCGTACGCCACGGTGTTGGGCGACGCGCAGGGCGCCGAACGGCGGCTCAACCTGGCCCAGTCGTTCAACGGCCTCGGGCAGTTTATCGGCCCGCTGATCGGCGGCACGCTGTTCTTCTCCGCCGGCCAGTCCGTCGGCGGCGGCGATCAGAGCGCGGTGAAGATGACCTATGTGGCGATCGCCGCGCTGGTGCTGCTGATCGCGCTGTTGTTCAGCCGCACCCGGCTGCCGGCGATCCGCGAAGAGGAAAAACCGGTGCACGGCGTGATAGCGCAGGGGTTGTGGCAGCATCCGCATTTCGTCGGCGGGGTCATCACGCAGTTTTTCTACGTGGCGGCGCAGGTGGGCGTGGGGGCGTTCTTCATCAACTACGCCACCGAGCACTGGCGCGAGGTGTCTAACCAGAGCGCCTCTTACCTGCTGTCGATCGCCATGATCTGCTTTATGGTCGGACGTTTCTTCAGCACCTGGCTGATGGGACGGGTCAAACCGGCGACGCTGCTGGCGGTCTATGCGCTGATCAACATTGCGCTGTGCGGTGTGGTAATGCTGAGCGTCGACGGCGTCTCGGTGGTGGCGCTGATCGCGGTGTTCTTCTTTATGTCGATCATGTTCCCGACCATTTTCGCCCTGGGGGTGAAAAATCTGGGCAAGCACACCAAGCGCGCCAGCTCGTTCATGATCATGGCGATCGTCGGCGGCGCCATCATGCCTTACTTTATGGGGGCGCTGGCCGACCGTTACAGCACCGCGCTCTCTTATCTGCTGCCGCTGCTGTGTTTCGCGGTGGTGTTGGTTTACGGCCTGCGGCAGCGCCGCGCCTGACTCACCCCGGCGGCGAATCGGCTTTCGCCGCCGTTTTCGGCCTCTGCCGCCGGGTCCCCATCAGGATGGCCAACGCCAGCAGCAGCACCAGGCTGGACAGCGCGCCGTTTATCGTCAGGCCGCCGGCATCCACCACCAGCCCGCCCACCAGCGAACCGCAGGAAATCGCCAGGTTAAACAGCGCGATATACAGTGAAGAGGCGACCTCGGCCGCATCGGGCGCCGCCTTGAGCATCCACGCCATCAGCGCAACGGAAACGCCGCCGTAGGCGATGCCCCACAGCAGCAGGAAGGCGCCGCCGCTCAGCGGCGTGTGGCCCAGCAGCGGCAGCAGCAGGACGGCGAGCGCCAGCCCGAGGGCGATCAGCGCCAGGGTGCGGCGCAGTCGTTTGGCGGCGGCCTGGCCGGCGATAAAATTCCCGACGAGGCCGGCGATGCCGTAGGCGAACAGCAGCGGCCCCACCCAGCGGCTCTCGATGCCGGAGACCGTCTGCAGCAGCGGACGGACAAAGGTGTAAGCCATAAAGTGGCCGGCGACCAGCAGAAACGTCAGCAGCAGCCCGGTCAGCAGCCGGCGATTCGCGCGTTGCGCGGTGAACGACCGCCAGCCGATCGCCTGCGTGACCGGCAGCGGCGGCAGCACGCACACCAGCAGGAGCAGGGTCAGCGCCGCCAGAACGGCGACCGCCAGAAACGCCATGCGCCAGCCCAGCGCTTCGCCGAGGAATACCCCGAGCGGCACGCCGAATACCGAGGCCGCCGCTACGCCGCCGAAGATGATGGACAGCGCCAATCCGACGGAGGCCGGCGGCACCAGGCGTTCCGCCAGCCCGCCGGCGATGGCCCAGATACCGCCGATGCAAAAGCCCAGCAGGATGCGCGCAGCGAACAGCAGCGCCAGGGAGGTGGCGGCGGCGGCCAGCAGGTTAGCGGCTGTCAGCAGCAGCAGAAAGCCCGCCAGCAGGTTGCGGCGGTCCGTGCGCCGGGCGCCCAGCACCACCAGCGGGGCGAACAGCGCGGCGAACAGGGCCGGCAGGGAAATCAGCAGCCCGGCGCGGCCGATCGATGCGTTCAGGGTGTTGACGATCGGGGTCAGCAGCCCGACGGGCAGCATTTCTGCGGTGACGACGGTAAAGGTGGACAGGCCGACCGCGAAGGTCGCCAGCCACGCTTTTGCGCCGCCGTCGGCGTGTAAGGCACTCATAATGACTCTCCCAACAGATGACGAACCTCAGTGTATCCGCGCCAAAATGGCTGATAAACTGGCCTGAATGCGCAACATTGGGGACAAAGCGTGGCTAATTTACCGTCTATGCCGTTGGATAACCTGACCGACCTGCTGGTATTCATTCGCGTCGCCGACGCCTGCAGCTTCACGCTGGCGGCCGAGAGACTGGGCATCTCCCGATCGGCGGCGGGCAAATGCGTGAACCGATTGGAGGCGCGATTGGCGACCCGGCTGCTGCAACGCACCACGCGCAGCGTCAGCCTGACCGAAGACGGCGCGGTGTTTTACGAATATGCGCAGCGCATCCTGTCGCAGGCCGAAGAGGCGGAAACGGCGCTCAATACGCGGCGGCAAACCCCGCGCGGGCGGCTGCGGCTGGATGTGCCGGTCTCGTTGGGGCGGTTGCATATTTTGCCGATTCTGCGGGAATTTTTGGCGCAGTGGCCGGAGGTGGACGCCGACGTCAGCTTCTCCGACGATTACAGCGATTTGGTGCGCGACGGTATCGATGTGGCGATCCGCGTCGGCGGCAGCGACGACAGTCGGCTGGTGCGGCGGGTGCTCGCGCCGCACCGCCTGATCACCTGCGCGGCGCCGGACTATCTGGCGCGCTACGGCACGCCTGCGACACCGGAGGCGCTGGGCGATCACGAGACGCTGGTCTTCAGCCACCAGGGATTGCCGGCGCCCTGGCGCTATCGGGTTAACGGCCAACTGCACGAACAGCCGGTGCGCGGCCGGATGCGTTTCAACAACGTCGAGGCATTGCGGGATGCAGCCGTCGCCGGGGCCGGTCTGTGTCAGGTAGGGGCGTTTCTGGTCGGTGAACAGATGGCGGCCGGCACGCTGGTGCCGGTGCTGGAACGCTATTGTCGCCCGGGGCCGCCGATCTGCGCCGTCTATCCCAGCCGACGCCATCTCTCCCCCAAAGTGAAACTGTTTCTGGCGGCGATCGAACGGCGCTGGCAGGGCAAGGCGATTTGGGAAACCGTTTAGCGCAGGCGGTTCACGCCGCTTTCAAGGCCAGCGTTCGCCGCATTAGGCGATAGCCGCCGGCCGCCACCAGCAGTACGACCAGGCCGGCCGTGAGCGTGACGCCAAAGCCGGCCGTTATCCCCGCAGCGTCGATCGCCAGGCCCGCCAGGGCTGCGCCGAACGCCACGCCTATCCCCAGACCGGTGACCATCCAGGTCAATCCCTCCGTCAGCCTGGCGGGGGGCACGATGTTTTCAACCAGCCCCATGGCAATGATCATGGTCGGCGCGAAAAACAGTCCGGCGACAAACATCGCCGCCGCCAGCGTCAAGACATTGTGCACCCACAGCAGCGGCAGGGTAGTGAATGCGGTGGCGAACGCCGCGTATAAGAACAGGCGGGGCAAGGGGACGGGGATCTTCATTGCGCCGAAAATCAGCCCGGCGAGGCAGGAGCCAAACGCGTAAACCGACAGCACGATGCTGGCGGCGGCCGGCTGGCCTTGCTGCTCGGCGAAGGCCACGCTGATGACGTCCACGGTGCCGACAATGGTGCCCAGGGCGATCAGCGCCAGCACCAGAATTTGCATTGACGGCATAGCCAGGATGGCGCGCTGCCGCTCGCTGTTGTGGGTGTAAACCGGGGGCTGTGTGCTTTTTTGCAAGGCGAATGCCGTGACGCCCGCCACCAGAAGCAGCGCGGCCACCAGAGGGCCGGCTTCTGGGAAAAGTGAAACGCTGAGCCCCACGGCGATCGGCGGGCCGATGATAAAGGCGACTTCGTCCAACACCGACTCGAATGAAAATGCCGTGTGCAGCTGCGGCGTGCCGCGATAAATTTCGCTCCAGCGAGCTCTGACCATCGCGGAGATGCTGGGCATGCCGCCCGCGAGCGCGGCGAAGACGAACAGCGCCCAATTCGGTGCCTGGTAGCGAGTGCAAATCAGCAGCAGCAAGAGGGCGATCGCGCTGGTCCCGGTGGCATACGGCAGCACTCGGCGTTGGCCGAAGCGATCCGCTGCGCGCGCGATCTGCGGCGCGAGCAGCGCCATGGAAAAGGCGAACGTCGCCGCCACCGCGCCCGCTAACCAATAGGAGCCGCGTACCTGCGAGAGCATGGTAATGATGCCGATGCCGGTCATCGAGACCGGCAGGCGCGCGATTAGCCCGGCAGAGGAAAACGCCTTGCTGCCCGGGGCGGTGAACAGTTTGAAATAAGGATTTGCCATAAAATGGGCTCCGGAATGTTGCGGCTCGGTATTCGCTCAATGTCCATCATTGACATACGCCACGTATGTTACGTTAATTGACATACATGGCGTATGTCAATTATAACGTCATCAATAACGAGGCGGGAGTGAACCCATGGCACGTAAAGCGCGTACCGAAATGATTGAAGAAACCCGACAAAAGCTGGTGGCGGCGGCCCGTCTGCAATTCGGCAACGTGGGGTATGCCGAAACGGTGATGGATGATCTCACCGCCCAGGCCGGCCTGACGCGCGGCGCGCTCTATCACCATTTTGGCGATAAAAAGGGGCTGTTCCTGGCGGTGGTGCAGGCGATAGACGCGGAGATGGATGCGCATCTGGCTGAGATAACCGCGAGTACTGCGGATGACTGGGAGGCTTTTGCGGCGCGTTGCCGCAGTTATCTGATCATGATGACGGAGCCGCAAGCGCAACGCATTCTGTTGCGTGATTCACCTTCGGTGCTGGGAGCTGAATATCTGCGGGCCAGCAAGCTGGCGTGCATCAGCTGGATGACGGGCGCATTGGAGGTATTGATGGCGCAGCGGCGTATCGCTATCGCCGAGCCGGAAGCGCTGGCGCATTTAATCAACGGCGGCCTGATGGATGCCGCGCTGTGGGTCGCCCATCATCCGGAAAAAGACGTGGGGCTGGAACAAGCCTTGGCCAGTTTGAACCTGTTGCTGAACGGGCTGCGTTCCACCGCCGTATAGCCGTATAAGTGTTGATGTCAGCCGCCGCGCCGTTACCACGGCGGCTTAAGAGTGAACGGCAGCGGGCTCGACGTTTTGCGCCAGCTGAATATTGTTGCGTCCGCTGTGCTTCGCCAGATAGAGCGCGGCGTCGGCTGCGCCTATCGCCGATTCGATGTCCAGTTTTTCCAGCGCGGAGATGCCGGCGCTGAGCGTCAGCGTGCCGCTGTGCTGCGGACTGGCGCCGTGCGGGATGTTCAGCTCCGCCACCCGCTGGCGCACCCGTTCGGCCAGTTGCGCAGCGTAGCCTTCGTGCACGTTGGTCAGCAACACCAAAAATTCTTCCCCGCCGTAACGCACCACGATGTCGCGCGAACGCACCGCATCGCGGATGGCGACCGCCACCTGCACCAACGCCCGATCGCCCATGGCGTGGCCGTAGCTGTCGTTATAGACCTTGAAGTGGTCGATATCCAGCAACAGCACGTAATGATGGCCGGTTTGCGGTTCCAGCAGCATCGTGATCTTATTCTCCAGCCCACGCCGGTTATAAAGGCCGGTCAGAGGATCGATCATGCTCAAATTATTGAATTTATCGCGCTCGTTATACAGGTTGGCCACCAGCGCGTGAGTAAAGATTTCACTGCGTTTCAACATCAGGTGGTGGATGGAGAAAGCGATAATAGGTAATAGCGTGGTGAATAATATCCGCAGGGTATTATGCATGCCGTCTAAAGCCAGGATCACCATTGCGGAAGGCACGGCGTGTAAACAAAAGGCGGTAAAGTTGTCCGTCAGGGAAATAGCGCTGATAAAAAAGATGCTAAACAAACTAATTAATAAAAAATCTTGGTTATTCGGTAGGCAATATTGACTTTTAACGTAAATATGTGCGGCCCAGAGCAGGCCGAGCACGCCGGCGAACAGGTTGAGTTTGCACAAGTATTTGCGTGGCGTTTGCAGGGAAAATAGCGCCGCTACCAGACAAAATAGCGGTATACATAATAAAGGTAGGGTAAATGCGGGTGTATCCCTAAAAGGGAACAATAATGTAAATACGGAAGAGGCGGCATTCATTATCAGAAAAAGAAATAATGCCAGGCGCTGCTTGCTGTTCAGTAATTCCTGATAAGAACGGGCGTTCATACGGAGGTCACTCTTTGCAAAGTCGTTCTGTCGAATAATTAAGGTTGAGAAGCATTCCTTTGGCGCGAATATCCACTTGAATTGCATGGTTGAGGATTGTGATTATTATCATGCAAACAGGACTAGGAATTTTCTTATGTCAAATTATCATTTTTTCATGCTGGTGTCATCTGGGTTTGGTCTGCGCAGTGAAAATGATGCGGCGGCCAAAAAAGTGTTATATGATATTGGTTATCATTATCACTTGAAGGGGGGTTGTCATGCTCACCGCCATGATTGCCGCGTGCGGACTGTGGGGCGTCAGTTGGTGCCTCGGGGATCGCCTGGCCAGCGCCTGGGGCGTTTTGCTGCCTTGTGCGCTGATGCCGCTGCTGGCCTTGATCGACCTGGATATGGTGCAGTTGCGCACCCTGATCGTGATAGCGATGTTGGCCACGCTGGTCATGTTGTTCAACAGCCGGCTGCGCCACTATCTGCTGCTGCCTTCCTGTATGGCGCTGGCGGGCGGCCTGGCGGCTGTCAGCCTGAACTTCAGCTTCGGGTGAAACGCCGGAAACGGCAAAACCACGCTTAAGCGTGTGATTCATCAGTGCGTTGGGATTTTTTCGAGGATACTGCCGGAGAGATCATCAATTGGTGCGAAGAGAGGGACTTGAACCCTCACGTCCGTAAGGACACTAACACCTGAAGCTAGCGCGTCTACCAATTCCGCCACCTTCGCACAGTCGATGTTGTTGCTTTGATTTATATTACGTCGCCAGCGTGGTGCGAAGAGAGGGACTTGAACCCTCACGTCCGTAAGAACACTAACACCTGAAGCTAGCGCGTCTACCAATTCCGCCACCTTCGCATCGATGCTGAGTGCAATATAAATCATGTGGTTATTTGGTGCGAAGAGAGGGACTTGAACCCTCACGTCCGTAAGGACACTAACACCTGAAGCTAGCGCGTCTACCAATTCCGCCACCTTCGCGTACCAGAAACATTACCGGAGTAACGTTACCACGGAGGCGAATTCTAGAGATTTTGGCGGACACGTCAACAGTTATTTCCCCGCTTTGCGGGCGTTTGCTGGAAAAACAGCCATATCGCCGCTTTTCTGCTGGTCAAACAGCCAAATCAGCCAATCAATCAACACTCTGACCCGCGGCGCCAGGAAACGGCCGGGCGGATACATGATGTAAATCGGCATCGGCGGAGGCGGCGTTTCCGCCAGCACTTCCACCAGTTCGCCCTGTTCCAGCCAAGGGGCAAGCGAATAGCGCGCCGCCTGTATCAATCCCATGCCGGCGCGCGCGCCGGCGATATAGGCGTCGGCGCCGCTGACGCTCAGCCGGGCGGGCAGTTCGCGCAGTTCCAGCTTGCCGCCGCGGCAAAACTCCAGTGGGTAATCGCGGTTGTTGGCCAGCGAAAAATACCCCACCGCGCGGTGCGGCGCCAGGCTATCGATGTCGAGCGGCGTGCCGTGGGCCTGCAGGTAAGCGGGGGAAGCGCAGGTGACCTGCGGCAGCTGGGCGATGCGCCGCGCCACCAGGCTGTCGTCTTCGGTTTCCCAGGCGCGCAGCACGCAGTCCACGCCTTCGCGCAGCAGATCGACGTGGGTGTCGTTGGCGCCCAGCGCCAGCGTGATGTCGGGATAGCGCCGGTAGAAGTCGTCCAGCGCCGGAATGACGACCTCGCGCGCCAGCGAATGGGGCATATCGATGCGCACTTTGCCGGACGGCTGCAGCTTATGGTGGCTGAACAGCGTGTCCGCCTCCTCCAGCGCGCCCAGCAACTGCACGCAGCGTTGATAGTAGAGACTGCCTTCGCTGGTCACCTGCACCTGGCGGGTGGTGCGGATCAGCAGGCGCACGCCCAGCCGCTGTTCCAGCCGTTTCAGCGCGTTGCTGACCGTGGCGCGCGGCAGCTGCAGGCGTTCGGCCGCCCGGCTGAAGCTGCCCAGTTCGACGATGCGGGTAAAAATGCGCATGGCTTGAACCTGATCCATTACCACTCCGTATTGTTGGTGATTTTTGAACAGTGATGTGCAATCTGCATTATTTATCTTTTTCGCGTAAACAACCAGACTTTGCTGCGTTATCCATTCACCGCATGAGGGCAGCACAATGCAACAACGTAAACTCGGTTCCCACGGTCCCGTCGTCTCCGCCCTGGGGTTGGGATGCATGGGCATGAGCGACTTCTACTCCACCGGCGCCGATCGGCAGGAAGCCATCGCCACGCTGCACCGGGCGCTGGAGCTGGGCGTTACGCTGCTCGACACCGCCGACATGTATGGCCCGCACACCAACGAAGAGCTGGTGGGGGAAGCGATCAAAGGCAAGCGGCAACAGGTGTTCCTGGCCACCAAGTTCGGCATCCTGCGCGATCCGGCGGATCCTTCGGCACGCGGCGTCAGCAGCCGGCCCGAGTATATCCGGCGCTCCGTCGAGGGCAGCCTGCGGCGCTTGGGCGTGGAGGAGATCGATCTTTATTATCAGCACCGGGTCGATCCGCAGGTGCCGATCGAGGACGTCGTGGGCACGATGGCGGATCTGATCCGGGAAGGCAAGATCCGCCACATCGGCCTGAGCGAGGCGTCGGTCGCCACGCTGGAGCGGGCGCACAAGGTGCATCCGATCACCGCGCTGCAGACCGAATATTCGCTGTGGACGCGCGACGCCGAGCAGGGCGTGCTGGCGGCCTGCGAGCGCCTGGGCATCGGCTTTGTGCCCTACAGCCCGTTAGGGCGCGGTTTCCTCACCGGCGCTATCCAGCGGCCGGAGGATCTGGCCGAGGACGACTTCCGCCGCAGCAACCCGCGCTTCCAGGGGGAAAACTTCAGCCGCAATCTGGCGCTGGTGGAGAAGGTGAGCGAGTTGGCGGCGCAGAAGGGCGTTAAACCTTCGCAGCTGGCGCTGGCCTGGGTGTTGGCGCAGGGGGAACACATCGTGCCGATCCCCGGCACCAAACGCCGTCGTTACCTGGAAGAGAACGTCGCGGCGGCGGAGATAACGCTGAGCGCGGCTGAGCTGGCGGCGATTGAAGCGGTGTTCCCGCTGAGCGCGGCGGCCGGCGAACGCTACGGCGCGGAGTCGATGACCTACATCAACGGTTAAAAAAAAGCGCGGCCTGCAGGCCGCGCTCTGTCGTTTTCCGCCAACGGCGAATTATTTCTTCTTCGGCGCGCGCGGCGGACGGCCGACGGTCGCCTGGTACACCTTGAAGCGGCCGTTCTGCGCCAGCACTTCGTGGCTGCCGAAGGTGGCGTCCAGAATGTCCGGGTATGGCAGGAAGGCGTTGGCGACAATGCGCAGTTGGCCACCGATCGGCAGGTGCTTCACCGCGCCGCGGATCAGGGTTTCGGCGGCGGTCAGGCTGGTCTGCAGCCCGTCGTGGAACGGCGGGTTGGAGATGATCATGTCGAAACGGCCGGTGATGTCGGAGTAAACGTTGCTGACGATCACTTCCCCTTCGATGCCGTTGGCGGCCAGCGTCGCGCGGCTGGATTCCACCGCGGCGGCGTTGACGTCGCTGAGGGTCAATTTGACTTTCGGCGACAGCTTGGACATTACCGAGGCCATGACGCCGGCGCCGCAGCCGATGTCCAGCACCTTGCCTTTCATGTGTTTTTCCAGCGTCGACAGCAGCAGCGAGCTGCCGACGTCCAGACCGTCGCGGCTGAACACGCCCGGCAGCGTTTTCACTTCCAGATCGTGCAGCTGATAGCTGCCCCACCAGTCGTTCAGGTCGAACTCGGTCTGCGCGTCCAGGCGGCCGTGATACAGGCCGCAGCGGCGCGCGCTGTCGATTTTCACCAGCGTGACGTGGCCTTCCAGCGTTGGCTCGGCGCTGCGCACGCCGCTGCGGTTTTCACCGACCACGAACACGTCCGCGCCCACCGGCAGCAGCGCCAGGATGTTGCACAGCTGGAATTGCGCTTCCTGCTTGCTCTTCGGCCAGTAGTAAACCAGCGTGTCGCAGTCGGCGACGAAAGCGGGATCGACGGTCAAACCGAACTGCACGTTATCGCCCATCGTCCGGTTCAGTAACTGCCAGTGATGGTATTGCTGAGTGTGGACGCGCACGTCCGCGGCCTCGAATTGGGCCGGCAGGCTGTCCTGCAGGTCGCCGGCAAACAGCACGCGGCGTTCGATAAATTCATCACTGTGGCGCAGCATGACTTCACTGGCGGGGGTTAATGCAGACATCAGATATTGGCTCCTGGAAATGAGACCGGGGATTATAGAGCTTTGTGGCGATATGTTCGACGGGTTTGTTGGCGCGGGCTGCGCGGGTTTGTTAGCATAGCGCGGCGCATGGCAGGCATGGCGCACCACAACGGGTAGGAATCGGCATGGCATCAAAACGCGACTGGCTGTTACAACAACTGGGTATTACGCAGTGGACATTGCGCCGCCCGGGCGTGTTGCAGGGCGAAGTGGCGGTCAGTCTGCCGCCCGAGACGCGCCTGCTGGTGGTGGCGCAGACGCAGCCGGCGCCCGACGATCCGCTGTTTTGCGACGTGCTGCGCAGCCTGGGGCTGACGCCGGCGCAAACCTACAGCCTGACGCCGGAACAGGTGGCGATGCTGCCTGAAGAGACCGCATGCAACAGTTGGCGGCTGGGCGTGACGGAACCGCTCGCGGTCGCCGGCGCGCAGCTACACAGCCCGGCGTTGGCCGAGCTTTCCCAAGACGCGGGGGCCAAACGCGCCCTCTGGCAGCAGATTTGTCATCATGAACACGATTTCTACCCTGACGGCGGCCGACCTGGCCACGGCCTTCAACATTGAGCAAGCCAGCCACGCTTTCCCCTGGACGGAAACCACCTTTGCCAGCAATCAGGGCGATCGCTACCTTAACCTGAAGCTGAGCGCCGATGGGGAGATGGCGGGGTTCGCCATCACGCAGATCGTGCTGGACGAAGCCACGCTGTTCAACATCGCCATTCATCCGCAGCACCAGCGCCGGGGCTTTGGCCGCCTGTTGCTCAACGCGTTGATCGAACAGCTGGAGAGCCGCGGCGTGGTTACGCTGTGGCTGGAAGTCCGTGCCTCCAACCAGGCGGCGATCGCGCTGTATGAAGATCTTGGTTTCAACGAAGTCACCGTGCGCCGCAATTATTACCCGAGCGCCCACGGCCGCGAAGACGCGATCGTGATGGCGTTGCCGCTGGGGTAATCAGCCCGGCCGGAAAAAGCATTGATTGTCACCGGTTGGCAAATCGGCGAAAATGCCCGGCTGTTATCTTTTATTCACCGCTTTGCCCGGCGCCGCGATCGGCGCGTTCTGATGATGTCGCAGGGCGGACTAACCGTAGAACCTGAAAACCATGTCTCCTAGTGAATTTGCCCGCGAAGTCTCCAAAAGAAGAACTTTCGCCATCATCTCGCACCCCGATGCCGGTAAAACCACCATTACCGAAAAAGTGCTGCTGTTCGGACAGGCGATCCAGACCGCCGGTACGGTAAAAGGCCGCGGCTCCAGCCAGCACGCCAAATCCGACTGGATGGAAATGGAAAAGCAGCGTGGGATCTCGATCACCACCTCGGTGATGCAGTTCCCGTATCGCGACAGCCTGGTCAACCTGCTGGATACCCCGGGGCACGAGGACTTCTCCGAAGATACGTATCGCACCCTGACCGCCGTGGACTGCTGTCTGATGGTGATCGACGCCGCCAAGGGCGTTGAGGATCGCACCCGCAAGCTGATGGAAGTCACCCGTCTGCGCGACACGCCGATCCTGACCTTCATGAACAAGCTGGACCGCGACATCCGCGATCCGATGGAAGTGATGGACGAAGTCGAGCGCGAACTGAAAATCGCCTGTTCGCCTATCACCTGGCCGATCGGCTGCGGCAAGCTGTTTAAAGGCGTTTACCACCTGTACAAGGATGAAACCTACCTGTACCAGACCGGTAAAGGCCACACCATTCAGGAAGTGCGCATCGTCAAAGGCCTGAACAACCCGGAGCTGGATGTCGCCGTAGGCGAAGATCTGGCGGCGCAGCTGCGCGATGAGCTGGAGCTGGTGCAGGGCGCTTCCCACGAGTTCGATCAGGCGGCGTTCCTGAGCGGCGAGCTGACCCCGGTGTTCTTCGGTACCGCACTCGGCAACTTCGGCGTGGATCATATGCTGGACGGCCTGGTGGCCTGGGCGCCGGCGCCGATGCCGCGCAAAACCGACACCCGTGAAGTGACGGCGGCGGAAGAGAAATTCACCGGCTTTGTGTTCAAGATCCAGGCCAACATGGATCCGAAGCACCGCGACCGCGTGGCCTTTATGCGCGTGGTGTCCGGCCGTTACGAGAAGGGCATGAAGCTGCGTCAGGTGCGCACCGGCAAAGACGTGGTGATCTCCGACGCGCTGACCTTTATGGCCGGCGACCGTTCGCACGTGGAAGAAGCCTATCCGGGCGACATCATCGGTCTGCACAACCATGGCACCATCCAGATCGGCGATACCTTCACTCAGGGTGAAGACATGAAGTTCACCGGCATCCCGAACTTCGCGCCTGAACTGTTCCGCCGCATTCGCCTGCGCGATCCGCTGAAGCAGAAACAGCTGCTGAAGGGGCTGGTGCAGCTGTCGGAAGAGGGCGCGGTGCAGGTGTTCCGCCCGATCGCCAACAACGATTTGATCGTCGGCGCGGTCGGCGTGCTGCAGTTCGACGTGGTCGTGGCGCGTTTGAAGAGCGAGTACAACGTGGAAGCGCTGTATGAGTCGGTCAACGTGTCGACGGCGCGCTGGGTCGAGTGCGACGACGTGAAGAAGTTCGAAGAGTTCAAGCGCAAGAACGAGATCAACCTGGCGTTGGACGGTGGGGACAACCTGTCCTACATCGCGCCGACCATGGTGAACCTCAACCTGACGCAGGAACGCTATCCTGACGTGACCTTCCGCAAGACCCGCGAACACTGATACATCGGCAGGGCGCCCGGTGCGCCCTGCCAATTCCCCGTATTCTCACTCCGCTAATTAATAAATCTTCCTCATATTTTATCCTGCGAATCGATGTCGCCCAGGCGAGATGCGATTGGCCTGCGTTTTCCGCCGCATGGTCTATCTTTAACGAGATGTCCGCACATTGCTTGAGAGTAAATCACTGTAATACGCTGATTGTTTGGTGAGTTATTCTGATGTGTTGCCGATAGGAGACAGTCTGTTTCCTTAAATATCAATGAGATGACTGTTTTACCGTTTCGTGACACTTAGTCTGTCGTCAATAGGTGACAGTTTTTTGATTAAAAATCCGACTCAACGCTTTTTTTGTTTGATTTTTAAGGAGTTTATGGAGTTGGCACGGCGGTTGCAATATTCCTGTCGTGAACGCTTAATCGTATAGCGATGATGAAGTATTTACCGAGAGTCCGCGTGAAGGCGGCTGAAGGGTTCCGGCGCTCTGGCGCTGGGGCCCCCAACAAAAGGAAGAGATCGATGAAAAAGACCAAATTTGCACACTCGCTGATGGCTGTTGTTTTGGGTTCTGCTTTGGTGAGCGGCACTGCGCTGGCCGAAGACAGTCTGCTCAACAAGGCGTCTAACGCCGCGGACAGTGCCGGTGCCAAAATCGATAGCTCCATGAAAAAAGTTGACGGTTACATGGATGACAGCGCGATAACGGCTAAAGTTAAAAGTGCATTGGTGGACGATAAGAGCATCAAAAGCACTGACATTTCGGTGAAAACCGAAAAAGGCACCGTGATCCTGAGCGGGTTTGTCGGCAGCCAGGCGCAGGCAGAGCATGCGGTTGCGGTTGCAGGCAAGGTGGAAGGCGTCAAAACCGTCAGCGACAAGCTGCACGTGAAAGATGAAGCCAACCAGTCGATCAAATCGTATGCCGGCGACACCGCCACCACCAGCGAGCTGAAAGCCAAGCTGCTGGCCGATGACATCGTGCCGTCGCGCAACGTGAAAGTGGAAACCACCGATGGCGTGGTGCAGCTTTCCGGTGAAGTGAAAACGCAGGCGCAGTCTGAGCGTGCCGAAAGCATCGCCAAGGCTATCGACGGCGTGAAAAGCGTGAAAAACGACCTGGTGGTCAAGCAGTAATCCCGCCAGGCGCCCGTAACAAGTAACAACAAGCCGCATCTGTCGGGCCGTCAAGGCGGCCCGACGTGTACCACCAAAAAAAGAAACTGATTTGCCGTCGATGTCCCGTTGTCGGGGCGGTAGACGGCAGCGAATTTTTTCACAATGGTAAGGAGAAGCTTATGTTTCGTTGGGGCATTATCTTTTTAGTCATCGCGCTTATCGCTGCGGCACTGGGGTTCGGTTCGCTGGCGGGCACCGCCGCCTGGGCCGCCAAAGTCGTGTTCGTTGTCGGCATCATCCTGTTCCTGGTCAGTCTGTTCACCGGCCGTCGGCGCCCTTAGCCGGCCGGCATTTTCCTGCAAACTGTAACAAAGCTTAATTCCTTTTCTCACGTCGGGGAGGGCCGGCCATGAACAGCGACATCATCGTCGGGCGCTGGAAACAGCTGAAAGGTCAGGTATGGCAGGCTTGGGCCGAATGGTCCGGCAGCGATGGTGCCTGGTTGGCTGGCAGCAATGATTTCCTCGTCGGCGTGCTGCAAGAGGATTACGGAAGAGAGCGAGACGCGGTATCCTCGGAGAAAACGTCTCACTGAGGATGCCAAGTTGGGATACAGAATACCCATCACGCTCGGCAATATAGAACCGCTGGCGTCTAAACCTTTTCGACCAGGAAAAATGGCGTTGGTCTGCGAAGGCGGCGGCCAGCGCGGCATTTTCACCGCCGGCGTGCTGGACGAGTTTCAGCGCGCGGGCTTTAACCCTTTCGATCTGCTGATCGGCACATCGGCCGGCGCTCAGAATCTGTCTGCCTATATCTGCGGGCAGATGGGCTACGCGCGCCGGGTGATCACCCGTTACACCACTTCGGCACAGTTCTTCAATCCGCTGCGCTTCGTGCGCGGCGGGCATCTGATCGATCTCGATTGGCTGGTTGATACGGCGGCGGCGCAGATGCCGCTGGCGATGGACGTGGCGGAACAGCATTTTACCGACGGGCGCGAATTCCTGCTGTGCGCCTGCCGCAGCGACGATTTCGAGCCGACCTATCTGCCGGCGCAGCGCGAACGCTGGCTGCCGGCCATCAAGGCGTCCAGCGCCATTCCCGGCTTCTACCGTCAGGGCGTGGAGTTGGACGGCGTCAGCTATCAGGACGGCGGCATCAGCGATGCGATCCCGGTGGAAGAGGCCTATCGCCGCGGCGCCGACACCATCGTGGTGATCCGCACCGTGCCTTCGCAAATGTACTACACCCCACAGTGGATGAAGCGCATGGAGCATTGGCTGAGCGACAGCAGCCTGCAGCAGATGGTGCGCATCCTGCAGCATCACGAGCAAAGCTATCACCGCATCCAGCGCTTTATCGAAAAGCCGCCGGGCAAGCTGCGCATCTTCGAGATCTTCCCGCCGAAGCCGCTGGCCAGCAATGCGCTGGGCAGCCGATTGGGGGCGCTCAATCAGGATTATCACCTGGGGCGCCGCTGCGGCCGCTACTTCCTGGCCACCGTCGGCCAGTGGATGGCGCAGCAGGAGCCCGACGGCATGAAGGTGCGAAAAGCGTTGTCGCGCCGCCTGATCCAGCCGGAGAACGTCAGAATGCCTTCGCCGATCGTGACCGACATCGCCATGCCCACCGAGCGGGCGGCGCAGCCGGAGGCCGCGGTGGCGGCGCCGAAAATCATCCTGCCGGGCGATCTGCCGCCGGGTGAAGGGGGCGCGCTGTGAGTTACGCCTTTACCGACACCCACTGCCATTTCGATTTCCCGCCCTTTACCGGGCATGAGGCCGAGAGCCTGGCGCGGGCGGCAAGCGCCGGCGTAAAGCGCATCATCGTCCCGACGGTCACCGCCGATCGCTTCGCGCGGGTGTTGCGGCTGGCGCAGGAGCATGCGCCGTTGTTCGCCGCACTGGGGCTGCACCCGCTGTATATCGCGCAGCATCATGAGCCGCAGTTGGAACAGTTGGCGGCGCTGCTGGCCGAACGGCCGCACAAGCTGGTGGCGGTGGGGGAGATCGGGCTCGATCTGTATATGGATAACCCACAGTTCGAGCGGCAGCAAAGCGTGCTGCTGGCCCAACTGAAGCTGGCGAAACAGCATGACCTGCCGGTGATCCTGCATTCGCGCCGCACCCACGACCAGCTGGCCGCCGCGCTGCGGCGCATGCAGCTGCCGCGCCGCGGCGTGGTGCACGGCTTTGCCGGCAGCTTGTCGCAGGCGCAGGCGTTTATCCGCCTCGGCTATTACATCGGCGTGGGCGGCACCATCACCTATGAGCGGGCGCAGAAAACGCGCGCCGTGATGGCGCAACTGCCGCTTGAGGCGCTGCTGCTGGAGACCGATGCGCCGGACATGCCGCTGGCCGGCTATCAGGGGCAGCCGAACCGCCCCGAGCGCGCCGCCGAGGTGTTTCACGCGCTGTGCGAACTGCGGCCGGAACCGTCCGACGTGATAGCCGCCCACCTGCAACGCAATACCCAAGCGCTGTTCGCCATGCCGAATTGAGGTCTGCATAACGTGACTTGTGTCATGTTATAAGATTTTCATTTGCGTCTCGTTGTATACATTTGTGACATAAATCGGTGCGAGGGTGACCTCGCTCAGTATAATCCCCCCGAAACTCTCCAATAGCAGACCTCTCTTCATGAGCAGGGATGTATTTTATTTTTTGCAACAGGGAAACTTTGCATGCAACTCATCATGAGTCTGGTCGGGATGGCGGTGCTGATCGCCATTGCGGTGCTGCTCTCCAGCAACCGTCGGGCCATCAAACTGCGCACCGTGGTGTGGGCGTTCATCATTCAGGTCGGTATCGGCGCGCTGGTGCTGTACGTGCCGCTGGGCCGCAGCATCCTCGGCAGTATGTCTAACGGCGTGGCAAACGTTATCGCTTACGGCAATCAGGGCATTTCGTTCATCTTCGGCGGGCTGGTGTCCGACAAGATGTTCGAGGTGTTCGGCGGCGGCGGCTTCGTGTTCGCGCTGCGCGTCCTGCCGGTGATCGTGTTCTTCTCCTCGCTGATTGCGGTGCTGTACTACCTCGGCATCATGCAGTTGGTGATCCGCGTGCTGGGCGGCGGCCTGCACAAGCTGCTGGGCACCTCGCGCACCGAATCGCTGTCGGCGACCGCCAACATTTTCGTCGGCCAGACCGAAGCGCCGCTGGTGGTGCGTCCGTATATCGCCACCATGAGCCAGTCAGAACTGTTCGCCGTGATGTGCGGCGGCCTGGCTTCGGTGGCCGGTTCGGTGCTGGCGGGATACGCGCAGATGGGCGTGCCGCTGGAATACCTGATCGCCGCGTCCTTCATGGCCGCGCCGGGCGGGCTGCTGTTCGCCAAGCTGATGGTGCCTGAAACCGAGCAGACCCACGATAAAGACGATGCGATGAAACTGATCGCCGAAGAGGATCGTCCTGCCAACGTGATCGATGCGGCGGCTTCCGGCGCGGCTTCCGGCATGCAGCTGGCGCTGAACGTCGGCGCGATGCTGCTGGCGTTTATCGCGCTGATCGCCTTGCTCAACGGCATTCTCGGCGGCATCGGCGGCTGGTTCGATTACCCGCAGCTGTCGCTCGAGCTGATCCTCGGCTGGGTGTTCTCGCCGATCGCCTTCCTGATTGGCGTGCCGTGGAGTGAAGCGATGACCGCCGGTTCGTTTATCGGCCAGAAGATCATCGTCAATGAGTTTGTCGCCTATATGAACTTCGGCGCCTATCTGCGTCCGGACGATGTGGTGGCGGCGGAAGGCCTGCAGGTGCTGTCAACGCACACCAAGGCGATCATCTCCTTTGCGCTGTGCGGTTTTGCCAACCTCTCCTCGGTGGCGATCCTGCTGGGCGGTTTGGGCAGCATGGCACCCAACCGTCGCCATGACATCGCGCGTTTCGGTCTGAAGGCCGTGGCGGCGGGCACGCTGTCCAACCTGATGAGTGCCACCATCGCCGGTTTCTTCCTGGCGCTGTAAGCCCTCGCTGAGCCCGCGTCGGCGCGACCGATCGCGGGACTCCGCCTATACTCTAAGCAACGCGGGTGTTCGCCGCACCCGCGATCTTCAGCCGCTTCTTTAGCGAATTTGTGAACGATATCGCGTTATTTTGTGATGTTCTTCACATATAATTCCGGTCTGTTACAGTGCTATTTCATATAGTGTGACGATGAACGCGAATCGCCCCCGGCATTCGTGTTCAAATAGCTATTACTGGCCGGCCGCAAGGCGGGTGGCCATGTGCGGTGAGAAGGATCTCAGTTGCCGCCGCGGGAACGCCGTTCCCCTGCGCTATCTTCATGGAACCAAGTCCGCTCGCCAACACCCAGGTACTCAGTTGGAGAGTTTTATGACCGAATTAACCGCAGCAGCGCAACGTGCGCTGAACTTGATGGATTTAACCACGCTGAACGATGATGACACCGACGAGAAAGTGATCGCCCTCTGTCATCAGGCCAACAGCCCGGCCGGCCACACGGCGGCCATCTGCATCTACCCGCGTTTTATCCCGGTGGCGCGTAAGGCGCTGCGCGAGCAAGGCACGCCGGACATCCGTATCGCCACCGTGACCAACTTCCCGCATGGCAACGACGATATCGACATCGCGCTGGCGGAAACCCGCGCGGCCATCGCCTATGGGGCGGATGAAGTGGACGTCGTGTTCCCATACCGCGCGCTGATCGCCGGCAACGAACAGGTCGGTTTCGAGCTGGTGAAACAGTGCAAACAGGCTTGCCAGGCGGCCAACGTGCTGCTGAAAGTGATCATCGAAACCGGTGAGCTGAAGCAGGCCGATCTGATCCGCAAGGCGTCCGAGATCGCCATCAAGGCCGGCGCCGACTTTATCAAGACCTCCACCGGCAAGGTGCCGGTCAACGCCACCCTGGAGAGCGCCGAGCTGATGATGTCAGTGATCCGCGATATGGGCGTGGCGAAGACGGTGGGCTTCAAACCGGCCGGCGGCGTGCGCACCGCGGAAGACGCGCTGCATTATCTGCAACTTGCCGATCGTATTCTGGGCGAAGGGTGGGCCGACGCGCGGCATTTCCGCTTTGGCGCTTCCAGCCTGCTGGCCAGCTTGCTGGCCGCGCTGGGCCACCAAACCCAGACCGCCGGCGGCGGCTACTGATCGATATCGTTGGCGGGCGCCAGGCGCGCCCGTCTGCACCGACTCTCGGCGACACAGGGGGATGCCTTGTTCCTGGCTCAAGAAATTATTCGTAAAAAACGCGACGGCCAGCCGTTAAGCGAAGCGGAAATCCGCTTTTTCATCAACGGCATTCGCGACAATGTGGTGTCGGAAGGGCAGATCGCCGCGCTGGCGATGACCATTTATTTCCATGACATGAGCATGCCGGAGCGCGTGGCGCTCACCATGGCGATGCGCGATTCCGGCACCGTGCTGGACTGGAAGAGTTTGGCGCTGAACGGCCCGATCGTCGACAAGCACTCGACCGGCGGCGTGGGCGACGTGACTTCGCTGATGCTCGGCCCGATGGTGGCGGCCTGCGGCGGCTATGTGCCGATGATCTCCGGCCGCGGCCTGGGGCATACCGGCGGCACGTTGGACAAACTGGAAGCCATTCCGGGCTTCAATATTTTCCCGGACGATAACGCCTTCCGCAAAATCATTCAGGACGTCGGCGTGGCGATCATCGGCCAGACCAGCTCGCTGGCGCCGGCGGACAAGCGTTTTTACGCCACCCGCGATATCACCGCCACCGTGGATTCTATCCCGCTGATCACCGCCTCCATTCTGGCCAAGAAGCTGGCGGAAGGGTTGGATGCGCTGGTGATGGACGTGAAGGTCGGCTCCGGCGCCTTTATGCCGACCTATGCCCTGTCGCAAGATTTGGCGCAGGCGATCGTCGGCGTGGCCAACGGCGCGGGCTGCAAGACCACCGCGCTGCTGACCGACATGAATCAGGTGCTGGCTTCCAGCGCCGGCAACGCGGTGGAAGTGCGCGAAGCGGTGCGCTTCCTGACCGGCGAATACCGCAACCCGCGCCTGCTGGAAGTGACGCTGGCGCTGAGCGTAGAGATGCTGTTGTCCGGCGGCCTGGCGCAAGATGAGGCCGACGCGCGCGCCAAGCTGCAGGCGGTGCTGGATAACGGCAAGGCGGCGGAGGTGTTTGGCCGCATGGTGGCGGCGCAGCAGGGTCCGATAGACTTCGTCGAACGCTACGATAGCTATCTGCCGGCGGCAACGCTGAGCAAGCCGGTGTATGCTGAAAAGCCGGGCATCATCAGCGCCATGGATACCCGTGCGCTGGGCATGGCGGTGGTGTCGTTGGGCGGCGGCCGCCGTCGGGCGAGCGACGCCATCGATTACAGCGTCGGCCTGACCGAGATGGCGCGCCTGGGCGATACGGCGGATTCCCAGCAGCCGCTGGCGATGATCCACGCCAACGATGAAGAGAGCTGGCAGCAGGCGGCCGATGCGGTGCGCAGCGCAATGACGCTGAGCGATAAGGCGCCGGAAGCGACGCCGGTGGTGTATAAGCGCATCACTCAAGCGTGATGACCCTCGTCTTTCAAGCCGTAGCGTTGTTGGCTGCACGCGTGCACCCCAGTCACTTACTTGAGTAAGCTCCTGGGATACACGCGCTAGCCGCCTAGCTACAACTTGAAATCCATTGGGTATAAATTTAGAGAATAAGGGCGATTGCAGTTTTGCGGTCGCAATAGCGTGAGAACACGCAGGAGAGCACAGATGAAACGCACATTTATTATGGTATTGGACTCCTTCGGCATCGGCGCCAGCGAAGACGCCGAACGTTTTGGCGATCAGGGTTCCGACACCCTGGGCCACATCGCCGAGGTTTGCGCGCGCGGTGAGGCCAACGTGGGCCGTCAGGGCCCGCTGACGCTGCCTAACCTGAGCCGTCTGGGCCTCGGCAAAGCGGCGGAAGAGTCGACCGGCAACTTCCCGCAGGGGCTGGATCGCAACGCCGACATCATCGGCGCCTACGGCTACGCCAGCGAGCTATCTTCCGGTAAAGACACGCCGTCTGGCCACTGGGAAATCGCCGGCGTGCCGGTGCTGTTCGACTGGGGCTACTTCAAGGACGAGCACAACAGCTTCCCGCAGGCGCTGCTGGATAAGCTGGTGGAGCGCGCCAATCTGCCGGGCTACCTGGGCAACTGCCACTCATCCGGCACCGTGATCCTCGATCAGCTGGGTGAAGAGCACATGAAAACCGGCAAGCCGATTTTCTACACCTCCGCCGACTCGGTATTCCAGATCGCCTGTCACGAAGAGACCTTCGGCCTGGAGCGCCTGTATGAGCTGTGCGAAATCGCGCGTGAAGAGCTGACCGAAGGCGGTTACAACATCGGCCGCGTGATCGCGCGTCCGTTCGTCGGCGACAAGCCGGGCCACTTCCAGCGCACCGGCAATCGCCACGATCTGGCGGTAGAGCCGCCGGCGCCGACCGTGCTGAAAAAGCTGGTGGACGAGAAGGGCGGCGAAGTGGTGTCGATCGGTAAAATCGCCGACATCTATGCCAACGTCGGCATCACCAAGAAGGTGAAGGCGACCGGCATCGACGCGCTGTTCGACGCGACCCTGATCGAAATGGAAAAGGCCGGCGACAACACCATCGTGTTCACCAACTTCGTGGACTTCGACTCCTCCTACGGTCACCGTCGCGACGTGGCGGGCTACGCCGCCGCGCTGGAGCTGTTCGACCGCCGCCTGCCGGAACTGCTGAAGCTGGTGAAAGACGAAGACATCATCATCTTCACCGCCGACCACGGCTGCGATCCGACCTGGAGCGGCACCGACCACACCCGCGAGCACATTCCGGTGCTGGTTTACGGCCCGAAAGTGAAACCGGGTTCACTGGGCCACCGCGAGACCTTCGCCGACATCGGCCAGACCGTCGCCAGTTACTTTGGCCTGTCGCCGATGGATTACGGTAAGACCCTGTTCTAAGCCCTGTCTTTCAAGCCGCAGCGTTGTTAGCTTCACGCGTGAACCCCAGTCGCTTACTCAAGTAAGCTCCTGGGGATTCACCCGCCAGCTGCCTGGCTGCAACTCGAAATTCAAGGCTTGGATGTTTGACGTTTTTATTAAATAAGATTTCTAAAGGAAGAAAATTATGGCTACGCCGCACATTAATGCTGAGATGGGTGATTTCGCTGACGTAGTACTGATGCCGGGCGACCCGCTGCGCGCAAAATACATCGCCGAAACCTTCCTGGAAGGCGCGGTGGAAGTGAACAACGTGCGCGGCATGTTGGGCTTCACCGGCACCTACAAAGGCCGCCGCATCTCCGTAATGGGCCACGGCATGGGCATTCCGTCCTGCTCCATCTACGCGCGCGAGCTGATCGCCGAATTCGGCGTGAAGAAGATCATTCGCGTGGGGTCCTGCGGCGCGGTGCGTGACGATATCAAACTGCGCGACGTGGTGATCGGCATGGGCGCGTGCACCGACTCCAAGGTGAACCGTCTGCGCTTCAAGGACAACGACTACGCGGCGATCGCCGACTTCGACATGGTGCGCAACGCGGTCGACGCGGCGGCGGCGCAGGGCATCCCGGCGCGCGTGGGCAATATCTTCTCCGCCGATCTGTTCTACACCCCGGATCCGGATATGTTCCAGGTGATGAAGAAGTACGGCATCCTGGGCGTGGAAATGGAAGCGGCCGGCATCTACGGCGTGGCGGCGGAGCTGTACGAAGAGTTCGGCTGTAAGGCGCTGACCATCTGCACCGTGTCCGACCACATCCTGCGTCACGAAGCGACCACGGCGGCGGAACGCCAGACCACCTTTAACGAAATGATCGTTATCGCGCTGGAATCCGTGCTGCTGGGCGACAAAGCGTAATACCGCGGCGGGCGTCGTCATGGCGCCCGCCCGTCAATCTATTCACTCCGCATGGCCGTTTTTGGCTAACGCTTTACCTTTCAATTGGATGTGGATCCCGTTGTTACGGACAATCTATTCAGCGAAAGGACAAGAAAACGGCACGAACGCATTCAACGCCTGGCCTGAATTACCCCTGCTTAGGCGCTTCCTGTTTTTTCTCCGGCGCATCGTCTTCATCGTCTTCCACCGTATTGCCTTCTTCCAGTGGTGTGTTGGCGGTCAACAGGTAGGGCGACTGCTGCCAGCGGCTGCGGCGGTGTTGCAGCAGGGTACGCGCCAGAATGATGCCGATCGCCAGCGCCAGCAGGATCATCAGGCGCAGCAGGTTGGTGGTGTTGTCCACCTGTTTGGATTCGGTCGCCAGCACGTGGGTGTCGAGGGTGATGCGGATAAAGCCGATCGGGCCGTCTTTGCCCTGAATGGATTCGACCAACTGGTGGTTGAAGTAGCTGCCGGCGCGTTTGCCGTCGAGCGACAGGCGATCGCGTATACTTATCTGTTCCCCGGCGTGGGAGACCAGCGTGCCGTCCAATTGATACACGCTGACGTCGAGAATGCGGCTGTGATCGGTGAGCTGCTTGAGGATGGCGTCGATGCGCGGATTGTTGCCGTCGTCGTCCAGCAGCGGCGCCAGGCTGTAGGCGACCTGTTTGGTCAGCGTTTGCGCCAGCTCTTCCACCTGCTCGGATCGCGCCATTTGGTGACTCAGGCTAAAATAAGAGGCGCCCTGCATCAGCAGCACCAGCAAAGCCAGGCAAATCAGGATAATAGCGGTGCGGTGCAGGCGAAATTTCAGTTTAGCGCGAGCCATGCAGGTTCCTTGGGCATCGGGGACACTTTATGTTGCCAGAACCGCTGGCGATAGGATAGCTTGATGCGTCGTTTTATCATGCAGCGTTTTTGTCCATTCAGGAGTCAATGATGTCAAACAGTCTGACCTATTGCGATCTTCCGGCGGAGATCTCTCAATGGCCGGGTCTTCCCCTTTCGCTCAGCGGCGACGAAGTGATGCCGCTGGACTACCGGGCGGGCAATACCGGGTGGCTGTTATATGGCAGGGCGCTGGACAAGGCGCGCATTACCCAATTCCAACGCAAGCTGGGCGCGGCGATGGTGATCGTCACCGCCTGGGGCGTGGACGACTATCAGGTGGTGCGGCTGGCGGGCACCTTGACGCCGCGCGCCAAGCTGCTGGCGGCGGAGAGCGGGCTGGATGTGGCGCCGCTCGGCAAAATCCCGCACCTGCGCACGCCGGGGCTGCTGGTGATGGACATGGATTCAACGGCGATCGAGATCGAGTGCATCGATGAGATCGCCAAGCTGGCGGGCGTCGGCGAGCAGGTGGCGGAAGTGACCGAACGCGCGATGCGCGGCGAGCTGGACTTTACCGCCAGCCTGCGCCAGCGCGTCGGTACGCTGAAAGGGGCCGACGCCAACATCCTTAAGCAGGTGCGCGACGAGCTGCCGCTGATGCCGGGGCTGACCAGCCTGGTGGGCAAGCTGCAGGCGATGGGCTGGCATGTGGCGATCGCCTCCGGCGGTTTCACCTACTACGCCGAATACCTGCGCAACCGGCTGCGGCTGGTGGCGGCGGCGGCCAACGAGCTGGAGATCCGCGACGGCAAACTGACCGGCGAAGTGCTGGGGCCGGTGGTGGACGCGCAGTTCAAAGCCGATACGCTGCTGCGGCTGGCGGAGAAGCTGGAGATCCCGTTGGCGCAAACCGTGGCCATCGGCGACGGCGCCAACGACTTGAAAATGATGCAGGCGGCGGGGCTGGGCATCGCCTACCACGCCAAACCGAAAGTGTATGAAAAAGCGCAGGTGGCGATCCGGCATGCGGATTTGATGGGCGTGCTGTGTATTCTCACCGGCAGCCTGAAACACGAAGTGCGATAACGAGAGATTGAGGTAAGACGTGGCAAAAGCGGCAAAACGGGCATTTGTGTGCAATGAGTGCGGGGCGGACTATCCGCGTTGGCAGGGGCAGTGCAGCGCCTGCCATGCCTGGAACACCATCACGGAAGTGCGTTTGGCCGCGTCGCCCGCTGCGGCGCGCAACGATCGCCTCAGCGGCTATGCCGGCGACGCCGGCGTCAGCAAAGTGCAGAAGCTGTCGGAAATCAGCCTTGAGGCGCTGCCGCGCTTCACCACCGGCTTTCTCGAGTTCGATCGCGTGCTGGGCGGCGGTGTGGTGCCCGGCAGCGCGATTCTGATCGGCGGCAACCCCGGCGCCGGCAAGAGCACCCTGTTGCTGCAGGTGCTGTGCAAACTGTCCGAACAGATGAAAACCCTGTACGTCACCGGCGAGGAATCGCTGCAGCAGGTAGCGATGCGCGCCCACCGTCTGGGACTGCCGACCGGCGGCCTGAACATGCTGTCGGAAACCAGCATCGAGCAGATCTGCCTGATAGCTGAGCAGGAACAGCCGAAGCTGATGGTGATCGACTCGATTCAGGTGATGCACATGGCGGACATTCAGTCTTCCCCGGGCAGCGTGGCGCAGGTGCGGGAAACCGCCGCCTATCTGACGCGCTTCGCCAAGACGCGCGGCGTGGCGATCGTGATGGTCGGCCACGTCACCAAAGACGGCTCGCTGGCCGGGCCGAAAGTGCTGGAACACTGTATCGACTGTTCGGTGCTGCTGGACGGCGACGCCGATTCCCGCTTTCGCACCCTGCGCAGCCACAAGAACCGCTTCGGCGCGGTCAACGAGCTGGGGGTGTTCGCCATGACCGAACAGGGGCTGCGCGAAGTGAGCAACCCTTCGGCTATCTTCCTCAGCCGCGGCGACGAAGTTACCTCCGGCAGTTCGGTGATGGTGGTGTGGGAAGGCACCCGGCCGCTGTTGGTGGAGATCCAGGCGCTGGTGGATCATTCGATGATGTCCAACCCGCGCCGCGTGGCGGTGGGGCTGGAGCAGAACCGGTTGGCGATCCTGCTGGCGGTGCTGCACCGGCACGGCGGGCTGCAGATGTCGGATCAGGACGTGTTCGTCAACGTGGTCGGCGGGGTGAAGGTCAGCGAGACCAGCGCCGATCTGGCGCTGCTGATGTCGCTGGTCTCAAGCCTGCGCGATCGGCCGCTGCCGAACGATTTGGTGGTGTTCGGCGAAGTGGGGCTGGCGGGGGAAATTCGCCCGGTGCCGAGCGGCCAGGAGCGGATCGCCGAAGCGGCCAAGCACGGCTTCAAGCGCGCCATCGTGCCGCACGGCAATATGCCGAAGAAGCCGCCGGCCAACATGCAGGTGTTCGGGGTCAAGAAGCTGGCGGACGCGCTGGACGTGCTGGAAGAGTTTTATTAATGTCGCCGACGGCGAGCAAGATATGCTATTTTGTTTAGCATACTAAACGGAGGTGGCCATGCCGCAATTTGATTACCTGAAGACGTCCATCAAGCAAAAAAGGCTGCACGTTGCAGCAGGTGGCGGATGCCAGCGGCATGACCAAGGGCTATCTGAGCCAGCTGTTGAACGACAAGATCAAAAGCCCGAGCGCGCAAAAGCTCGAGGCGCTGCACCGTTTTCTCGGGCTGGAGTTCCCGCGCAAAGAGGTCAAAGTCGGCGTGGTGTTTGGTAAATTTTACCCGCTGCACACCGGCCACATCTATCTGATCCAGCGCGCCTGCAGCCAGGTGGATGAGCTGCACGTTATCTTGTGCCACGACGAGCCGCGCGACCGTGAGCTGTTCGAGAACAGTTCGATGTCGCAACAGCCGACGGTCAGCGATCGCCTGCGCTGGCTGCTGCAGACCTTCAAGTACCAGAAAAACATCCATATCCACTCGTTCGACGAGCAGGGCATCGAACCGTACCCGCACGGCTGGAACGTGTGGAGCGACGGCATGAAGGCCTTTATGGAACAGAAAGGCATCGTGCCGAGCTTCATCTATTCCAGCGAAGCGCAGGATGCGCCGCGCTACCGCGAGCATCTGGGCATCGAAACCATTTTGGTCGATCCCGAACGGTCGTTCATGAACATCAGCGGCAATCAGATCCGTCAGGATCCGTTCCGTTATTGGGATTACATCCCGACCGAGGTGAAACCGTTCTTCGTGCGCACCGTGGCGATCCTCGGCGGCGAGTCGAGCGGCAAATCGACGCTGGTCAACAAGCTGGCCAACATCTTCAACACCACCAGCGCCTGGGAATATGGCCGCGATTACGTGTTCTCGCACCTGGGCGGCGACGAGATGGCGCTGCAGTACTCCGACTACGACAAAATTGCCCTCGGGCAGGCGCAATACGTGGATTTCGCGGTCAAGTACGCCAACAAGGTGGCGTTTATCGATACCGATTTCGTCACCACCCAGGCGTTTTGCAAAAAGTACGAAGGGCGTGAGCATCCCTTCGTGCAGGCGCTGATCGACGAATACCGCTTCGATCTGGTGATCCTGCTGGAAAACAACACGCCGTGGGTGGCGGACGGCCTGCGCAGTCTCGGCAGCACCGCCGATCGCCTGGCGTTCCAGCGCCTGCTGGAGGAGATGCTGCGCGCCAACAACATCGAGTACGTGCACGTTGAGTCCAGCGATTACGAAGAGCGCTTCCTGCGCTGTGTCGAGCTGGTGCAACAGCTGCTGGCGGCGGACGCCGGTCGGCTGGCGAATGCGCCCGCCCAGCGCCACGCCGCAGGCTGAGAAAAATTAGCGTAATGTGCGATCGCGCGGCAGAAACGGCCGCACGGACGCACATTTAAAGGCCTGTTTAAACATGGTTCATTCGGTAGCGACTACGTTAAGGTTTTCTTTACAATAACGCTCAGAAGAAGACATGTCTTATCGCTTACTCGCTCTCTGGTTGATCTGCTATGCCGCAGCCTGGACGCTGCTGACCGTTCATCTCGATCCTACCCTGCCTTACGACGCCGTCGAGGCGCTCAATTGGGGCCTCAACGGCGAGTGGGGCTCACCGAAAAATCCTTGGTTGGTCGGTGCGGCGATGCAGCCGGCGATCTGGCTGTCGTGGCTGCCGCTGAACGTTTACTGGTACGGCGGGCACTTCATCGCCATCGCCATCGGCATGTTGGGCGTCTGGCTGTTGGCGCGACGTCTGAGCGGCAGCACTTCGCTGGCCTGGATGGCGCTGCTGACGCTCAACCTGTCCGGCATCATCAATTTCGACATCATTCCCTACAACGACAACTACCTGTTGGTGATGCTGTGGCCGTGGATGGCGCTGTTCTTCCACATGGCGATTTCCCGTTCGGCCAACTGGTGGCCGGCCTTCGCGTTGGCCGCCGGTCTGGCGATGATGGCGAAGTATTCGACCTTCGCCTTCGTCTATTTCGCGGCGCTGTCGACGCTGTTCGTGCCGCAGATCCGTCGCTGCTATCGCCAACCGCAGTTCTATCTGGCGGTGGCGATCTGGCTGGCGCTGGTGTTGCCGAACGTATTCTGGCTATGGAACCACGACTTCGCCGCCTTTAAGTGGGTGGATTCGCAGATCAAGATGCAGCTCAATCTCGACATGCTGCAGTCGCTGCTACTGGTGTTCTATCCGTCGCTGGTGCTGTGGTGGATCCTGCGCCGCAGCGGGGCGGTGCTGGCCTGGCCGAAAGCCTTGCCGATGCGGGTGCTGCTGTGGATCTACCTGCTGCCGCTCGGCATCATCACCTTCTGGTTCTCCTTCAACGTCGGCGGCCGCTTGACCGAGTGGCTGCAGCCGTTCTTCATGCTGGCACCCGCGCTGCTGGTCGGCTGCGTGCGTCAGCCGCCGGTGCGTTCACTGCGGGCGGCGACTATTGGGCTGATGTGCGCGGCGCTGGCGGTCTATCTGGGGTATGCCGCGGTGATGCTGGGCAACGTGCGCAATGCCGGTCAGAAGATGGTGGGCATCAAGGCGTTCAGCGCCGGGGTGGAACAGCTGTGGCAGGAGCGGTATGGCGTCAGTCTGCGTTATGTCGGCGGCGAATACCTGTCGCAGTGGATGACGGTGTATGCCGGTTCCCGGCCGCAGATCATTACGCGCTGGTCCAATCATACGCGGCCGAACATCTACAACGTCAACATCAGCTATCCGCAGATTGCGCAGCATGGCGTCGCCTTGTTCGGTCGGTTGGGTGAAGACTGCGCGCACAGCGACTTCGGCGGCGAACTGGCCCACTGGCCGAAGATGCGCCTCGACTGGCTGCAGACGCTGACCTTCCGCGCCGATCCGCAGAGCGACGAGCAGGTGCTGTGCGTCGGCTTCGTTCGCCCGCAGTAACGGCGGCGCAGAACGCCGCCGCGATGCGAACTCAGTAAGCGATAACCAGCTTGCCTTGCATATGGCCGCCGAGCAGCTGTTGGTGCGCGGCGGTCAGCGTGTCTACCGACAGCCCGTGCAGGGTTTCGCTCAGCGTGGTGCTCAGCTTGCCGTCGTCCAGCAGTTGCGCCACCTGCTGCAGGATCCGGCCTTGCTGCGCGATGTCCGGGGTGGTGAACATGCTGCGGGTGAACATGAATTCCCAGTGCAGCGCGGCGCTTTTCAGCTTCAGCGCGTTTTGATCCAACGGCTGCGCGTTCTCGACGATGGTGCAGATATGGCCGAGC
The DNA here is from genome assembly GCF_000747565.1 of Serratia sp. SCBI. NCBI lineage: Bacteria > Pseudomonadati > Pseudomonadota > Gammaproteobacteria > Enterobacterales > Yersiniaceae > Serratia > Serratia sp. SCBI. Next base: position 671,448 of record NZ_CP003424.1, read on the forward strand.
GGCGCGATCAGTTCGGCCATCGCCGGCCAGTGGCCGTCGGTATCGTTCAGACAGAGGATGTAATCCACCTGCTCGATGCCGTGTTGTGCCAGGTTGCCCTTCAAATCGCGGTAGTCCACCACCAGGTCGGCGCCCCGCTCGCGGCACCAGGCGGCGGATTCCGGCCTGGACGCTGTGGCGATCACTTTCACCTTGCTGCGCAGCGCGGCCAGCGGAATGGCCAGCGAGCCGACCCCGCCGGCGCCGCCGATGATCAGCAGCGTCTTGTGCTCGGGCGCATCCTGAATGTTCAGGTGCTCGAACAGCGCCTCCCAGGCGGTGAGGGCGGTGAGCGGCATGGCGGCGGACTCCGCCCAGTTCAGGCTGCGCGGTTTGTGCGCGGCGATGCGCGAGTCGATCAGTTGGTGGCTGCTGTTGCTGCCGGGCCGGGTGATGTCGCCGGCGTACCACACTTCATCGCCGGGCTTGAAGCCGCTGACGCCGCTGCCCACGTCCAGCACGACGCCGCTGGCGTCCCAGCCGAGGACGCGCGGCTGCTGCAGGCCGCTTTTCTGCAGACCGGCATGTACTTTGGTATCCACCGGGTTGACCGAGGCCGCTTTCACTTCCACCAGCAGATCGTACTGGCCGGGCACCGGCATCTCCGGTGAGATTTCGATGAAACCGGCGGGGTTCTGCGGGTCTACGGCAATGGCTTTTATCGACATGATTGTGCTCCTTTCAAATGATGTCCCCAGTGTAGACCCGCAGCAGTGGGGTGATAAGATGGACAATATCTAACTGAGTGTTCGTCAGAGGTGAACAATGGAGTTCAAACAGCTGCAGGACATGGCGCTGTTCGCGCTGGTGGCGGAGTGCGGCAGTTTCACCGCCGCCGCGCAGCGTGTCGGGTTGCCGAAGTCCAGCGTCAGTCAGCGCATTAGCCAGCTCGAACAGACGCTGGGGCTGCGTTTGCTCAACCGCACCACGCGCCAGCTGAACCTGACCTTCGCCGGCGAGCGCTATCTGGAACATTGCCAGGCGATGATGTCCGCCGCCGAGCGGGCCGATCTGGCGCTGCAGCGGCTGCGCGACAACCCGAGCGGCCGCCTGCGCATCTCGACGCCGGCCGGGTTGGGGGCAACCCTGGTGGCGCGGCTGGCGGCGGATTTTCAGCGCCAGTACCCGGACGTATCGCTGGAGGTGTCGGTATCCGACGCCATGGTGGATCTGGTGCAGGAAGGCTTCGACGCCGCGCTGCGCACCGGCAAGCCGCAGGATTCTTCGCTGATCGGCCGCCGCCTCGGGTATGCGCCGCGCTATCTGCTGGCTGCGCCGTCCTATCTGGCGCAGCACTCGCCGATCGAGCACCCGCAGCAGCTGCAGCAGCATCGCTGCATTGCCCACCGCGCCTGGACGGCCTGGAACCTGCGCTGCGGCGACGATTATTACCGCTGGCAGCTGCCGCTGGCGCACACCACCGACAATCTGCTGTATGCGCGCGAATGCGCTATCGCCGGCGCGGGGATCACGCTGCTGCCGGCGTTTCTCAGCCGCGAGGTGGTGGCGCAGAAGCTGTTGGTGGAGGTGTTGCCGGCCTGGCGCGCAGAAGGGAATGAACTGTATCTGGTCTACCCGAGCCGCAAGCTGAATTCCCCGGCGCTGGCCTGTTTCATCGATGTGGTATTGCAGCACCCGGCGTTTGACGACTACGCGCGCGAGCTGACGCGGGAGTAGGCCTGGCAGATGACGCCGACGCCTAATTTCTGTCGCCATCGTCCTAAACCTTTTGCTGGAGCATGGCGCGGGCTATGCTCATGAAAGGGGCTTAGGGGGAGAGGGTATGGATCCGTTATCGGAAGTGCTTGCGCCATTGAACAGCCAGAATGCGTTTTTAGGCGGCCTGAAGGCCGGCGGCGACTGGGCCGTTCATTTTCCTGCGCCGCAGAGCGGGAAATTCAACGCGGTGGTGCGCGGCGGCTGTTGGCTGGCGGCGGAAGGGTTGGCCGAACCGCTGCGGCTGGCGGCCGGCGACTGCTTGCTGCTGACCCGCAGCCTGCCGGTCACTGTCGGCAGCGATCTGTCGCTGCCGGCGCTCGATGCTGACGTACTTTATCTGCAGGCGAAAAATGGTGTGGCGAGCTGCGGCGAGGCGGAGGATTGCCTGTTTATCGGCGGGAGTTTTACCTTCGGTGAGGAAGTGGAGCGGTTGTTGGGGAGTTTACCGGTGTTGATGGTGATCCGAGGCGGCACCGAAGAGGCCGCCGTGTTGCAATGGGCGTTGCAGCGGCTGGCGGACGAGCTGTTAAAGCCTTCGCCGGGTAGCGCGCTGATGACGCATCACCTGGGGCAAATCATGTTGACCCAGGCGCTGCGGATTTACCTGACGGGGGAGGAGGGTGCGGCCTCCGGCTGGCTGCCCGCCTTGTTCGATCCGCGCATCGGCGCCGCGATGCAGGCAGTACACGCCGATCCAGCCCGTCGCTGGACGGTGGCGTCATTGGCCGATGCGGCGAGCGTTTCCCGTTCGACGTTGGCGCTGCGCTTCAAGCAGAAGGCGGGAATGGCGCCGCTTGAGTATGTGTCGCGTTGGCGCATGTTGCTGGCTGCGCGGGCGCTGCGTACCGGTGTTGAACCGGTATCCATCATCGCGCAACGTTTGGGGTACGATTCCGACAGCGCGTTCAGCCATGCTTTCAAGCGCGTGATGGCGTGCTCACCGCGCGATTATCGCCGGGCGCGGGCATAAAAAAAGGCGCCGCATGCGGCGCCTTGGGGATTACTTGGCGATCTTTTTGTACTTGATGCGGTGCGGCTCGAGCGCATCGGCGCCCAGCGTACGCTTCTTGTACTCTTCGTACTCGGTGAAGTTGCCTTCGAAGAATTCCACCTTGCCCTCGTCCTGGTAGTCCAGGATATGGGTGGCGATACGGTCGAGGAACCAACGGTCGTGCGAGATCACCATGGCGCAGCCAGGGAATTCCAGCAGGGCGTTTTCCAGCGCGCGCAGGGTTTCGATATCCAGGTCGTTGGTCGGTTCATCGAGCAGCAGCACGTTGCCGCCAACCTGCAGCAGCTTGGCCAGGTGCAGACGGCCACGCTCACCGCCGGACAGCTCGCCCACGCGTTTACCCTGATCGACGCCCTTGAAGTTGAAGCGGCCGACATAGGCGCGGCTCGGCATCTCGGTGTTGCCGATGCGCATGATGTCCTGCCCGCCGGAGACTTCTTCCCACACGGTTTTCGAACCGTCCATGCTGTCGCGGAACTGATCGACGGACGCCAGCTTGACGGTATCGCCCAGCACGATGCTGCCGGAATCAGGTTGCTCCTGACCGGACATCATGCGGAACAGCGTGGATTTACCCGCGCCGTTCGGGCCGATGATGCCGACGATCGCCCCTTTCGGCACCGAGAACGACAGGTCGTCGATCAGCAGGCGGTCGCCGTAAGACTTGCGCAGGTTGCTGACTTCGACCACTTTATCGCCCAGGCGCGCGCCAGGTGGAATGAACAGTTCGTTGGTTTCGTTACGTTTTTGGTATTCGGTGTTGTTCAGCTCTTCAAAGCGGGCCAGACGGGCCTTGCCTTTGGACTGGCGGCCTTTGGCGCCCTGGCGCACCCACTCCAGCTCTTTCTCGATCGACTTGCGACGAGCGGCTTCGGCGGACGCTTCCTGCGCCAGACGCGCGTCTTTCTGCTCCAGCCAGGACGAGTAGTTGCCTTCCCACGGAATGCCTTCGCCGCGGTCCAGTTCGAGGATCCAGCCGGCCACGTTATCCAGGAAGTATCGGTCGTGGGTGATCGCCACGACGGTGCCTTCGAAGTCGTGCAGGAAGCGTTCCAGCCAGGCCACGGACTCGGCGTCCAGGTGGTTGGTCGGTTCGTCCAGCAGCAGCATGTCCGGCTTTTCGAGCAGCAGGCGGCACAGCGCGACGCGGCGGCGTTCACCCCCGGACAGATGGGCGATTTTGGCGTCCCAGTCCGGCAGGCGCAGCGCATCGGCGGCGCGTTCCAGCTGCGCGTTGAGGTTGTGACCGTCGTGCGCCTGAATGATCTCTTCCAGGCGGCCCTGTTCGGCGGCCAGCTTGTCGAAGTCTGCGCCTTCTTCCGCGTACAGCGCGTACACTTCGTCCAGGCGTTTCAGCGCGCCGACCACTTCCGCCAGCGCTTCTTCCACCGACTCACGCACGGTGTGTTCGAGGTTAAGCTGCGGCTCCTGCGGCAGATAACCGATCTTGATGCCCGGCTGCGGGCGCGCTTCCCCTTCGATATCGGTATCGATGCCGGCCATGATGCGCAGCAGGGTGGACTTACCGGCGCCGTTCAGGCCCAGTACGCCGATTTTTGCCCCAGGGAAGAAGCTCAGGGAGATGTTTTTCAAAATATGACGCTTCGGCGGTACCACTTTGCCGACGCGGTGCATGGTATAGACGTATTGAGCCACGTTGCTCTAAGCCTCTCTATATCAGTATTTATAGGATGTCTGGCGGCATGAGTGTAGCCCGTTTCGATCTTGGATCCCAGACATCGCTCAGCGATCGCTAAGTATAACCGTTTATGCGCCGATAAAGGCGCATATTGGTGGCTTATGGCGTGACGACGATCGCGACGCGGCGGTTTTCCGCGCGGCCGCTGGAGGTGCGGTTGTCGGCGACGGGATCGCGCTTGCCCATGCCGCGGGTTTCGATGTTGGCGCGCGGAATACCGACGCTGGCCAGCAGATCGGCGACCGCATCGGCGCGGCGCAGGGAGAGCTGATCGTTATAGCTGTCTTCGCCGTAGTTGTCGGTATGGCCGTCCAGACGGAACTTGGTGATGCCGACGCTCAGCAGCGCGCGGCCCATCTTCTGCACCGTCTCGGTGCTTTCCGGGTTCAGCTTGCCGATGTTGTTGCCGAACAGCACTTTATCCGACAGGCCGAATTCCCAACCGTTGTCGGTCAGTTTGAAGCCCTGCGATTGCAGCAGCGCAACCTGCTCGGGCGTCAGGCCTTGCGGCTTGCTCTGGCAACCGGCGAGCGCCAGCAGGGCGACGAACGCCATCGTCAGCAGTGAAAAACGACCTTTAAACAGTTGCTGTATCATAGTCAAAATCCCTAGTTCAAGTGTTATAGCCGGGGCTCTTATTTATGTATAGCCAGCCGCCAGCCTCCGTTATAACGATGCTTTGCCTGATACATCGCATCGTCAGCTTCGTGCAAAAGACCCTGAGGCGTCGACGCGTGATCAGGGTACAGCGCAATGCCGATACTCAGAGAGGTAATGATCGTCTCGTCGTTCGGTAAAATAACCGGTTGCGTCATGCAATCGATGATGTTGTCGGCGATCTGCAAGACATCTTCCGTGCTGTGCACCGGCGCCAGCAGCACGGCGAATTCATCTCCTCCCAGGCGTGCGACCAGATCGGTTTCGCGCAGCTGCGCGCGAATGCGTCCGGCAATGGTGGTCAGCACCGCATCGCCCGCGGCGTGACCGTAACTGTCGTTCACTTCCTTGAAGCGATCGCCGTCGATAAACAGCACCGCCAATTTCGCCGGCGGCGCGATATCGCCCAGGGCGCGGCTCAGCCGGCCTTCGAAGAAGGCGCGGTTCGGCAAGCCGGTCAGGCTGTCGTGCGTCGCCCGGTGGGCCAGCGAGTCGTTTTCCTGCTTCAGATGGGCCTGCCAGGCCTCCAGTTCATCGAGCAAGCCATTGAAATCATTGCTGAGCTCATGCAGCTCGGCGATCGGCGCCGAGGGCACCCGCAGGCCGAAGGTGCGATCTCGCCGCACCGCATGCGCCACGTTGGCGATGTCGTCCAACGAACTGACGATGCCGACCAGCATGCGGCGCGACAACACCAGGGCGCACAGGGTACTGAGCACCATGCAGGCGATCATGCCGACCAGCCCGCGCAACAGGAAACGCAACAGGCTGCCGCCGTTGCCGCTCAGCCAGACCTGGCCGACCTGTTTGCCCTCGTGGGAGATAGGCAGGATGACCGGCTCGGGCAGCGCCCAGTGGGCGATAACCTGCTCCATGCCGTGCAGCGGGCCATCTTTGGGCCGATGCCAACTGACCAGCACGTCACCGGCGTTGTTCAGAATTTTGGCCTCCGACACCTCTTCTTTGGCGGCGATCAGCACCATCGCCTCGCGAATGTAGGGGCGATCGCCAAACACCACTGCCGCTTCAACCGTATAGCTGATGGAGCGCGCGATCAGGTGCAGGTTGTGGTTGGCATAGGCGCGCAGCGCGAACAGCGCCACCAGCGTCAGAAAGATGCCGGCGGTGCCGACGGCGATCAACGCCAGCCCAAGATGCACCCGCTGCAGCACCCGGCCCAACGTCGGGCGCGCATTGCCGGAACGGTTTCTACGCAACAGCCTCATAGCGGCGGCGCCTGTTTGCGCGCCAGCTGCAGCACGTTGGGGTGAACGCGCACGCCGCTGCGCGCCAGGGCGTCCAGGTTGACCTTGAAGCCGGCCTGGTCGCCGTTGATCTGCAGGCAAAATGCGCTGCCGGCGGAGCATTCGCTATCGTTCTCGCTGATGCTGAGAATGGAGTTGCCGGAAATGCGCTGCATGAAATTTTGTCTCTGCGCGGCGTTGATGTTCCCTAAATAGATGACATCGCAGCCGGTACTCAGCGTCGGGCTGTCGAACGGCACGCGTTCGGTTTTAATCGGACGCGGCGCGCTGAGCAGGATCGGATCGAACAGCCCCTCGGCATACTGGGTGGGTGCGGTCACGCACAACCGGATCGGATTGGGTTCACGTGACCAGCGGGCGTAGCTGATGATGCCTACCACCACGGTCGTCACGGCGTGCGTGCGCTGTTGATAGGGATCATCGGCGGCGCGCGCAGGCCCGGGCAACGTCAGCAGCGCCAACAAAACGATCAGCAACAGGCGGCCGATATTCAGGCGTGCGGCAAGGAAGCCCGGCACCGGGCTTTTTGCGCAACGCATCGTTATCGCGGTATTACTCGCCATCTTCACCCGCCATTCCGGCCTGATCCACCGCCCGCAGGCCGTGGCCCGACAAGTAAAAATCCGGCCCGCTTGAAGGGACAATCGTTTTGCTGAAAGCTGTCAGTCGCACTGCCTAATGAACACTATCTACCCATAATTGGCGCGGATTGTATTATAAGATGTCTTCGTTGGGCGCTTTATGTGCTGTTTTCTCGGAATTATCCTACTTATTTTTGATAGTATAAAAATGCCCTCTCGGGTTTGCCACCGCTTTTCTGCAAAGTTGGCGCGTTTGGCCAGCTGTCAGGCGATTTGCGCAACGTCGGCGCTATCTCTTAAATGCAATAATGTGATAACTAATAATTAGAAAGTATTTTACTTTTCCAATAAACGCCGTTGCGGCTAATAAAAATCCGGCCGGCGATAATATCCCGCCGCCCTGATTTGTCAGCCAAAGTAAACGTTTTTTACCTGGCTCCGATCATGGCGATACACTTCTTCTTCTACAGTATTGAATGGATGAGCGATTGCGCTGTCTATGGTAGATATCTGCGTCCGGGCCGTGCGCCCGGTTTTATTTTGTTCTGCGGCGCCGTGGCGCGGCGGTTACCGGGGAGCTGGGCGGCTCCCGCGGCACAATCAGTGAGGAAAGAGCGAGGATGGTCAAGGTGGACAAGCGACGGCTGTTGGCGATGGGGCTGTGCCTGACGGCGTTTTCGGGCGCGGCGCTGGCGGATTCTCTGGATGCGCAACGTCAGCGCTACCAGCAGATCAAGCAGGCGTGGGACGGCAATCAGATGGACGTGGTGGCGCAGCTGATGCCGACGCTGCGCGATTACCCGCTTTATCCTTATCTGGAATACCGCGAGCTGACTCAGGATCTGAGTCAGGCGGGGTTCTCCGAAGTGAACGACTTTATCAAACGCAACCCGACGCTGCCGCCGGCGAAATCGCTGGCGCCGCGCTTCGTCAATGAACTGGCGCGGCGCGAAGATTGGCGCACCCTGCTGGCCTTCAGCCCGCAGCCGCCCAAACCGGTGGCGGCGCGCTGCAACTATTACTACGCCAAATGGGCTACCGGCGACCAGCAGGCGGCCTGGAGCGGCGCCGACGAGCTGTGGCTGAATGGCAAAACGCTGCCGGGCGCCTGCGATCGGTTGTTCAGCGTCTGGCGCGGCGCAGGCAAGCAAACGCCGCTCGATATTCTGGCGCGCATGAAGCTGGCGCTGAAAGAGGGCAACAGCTCGCTGGTCAGCAACCTCTACAGCCAACTGCCGGCCGATTACCAAACCATGGGCAACGCTCTGGTGCGCTTGCAAAACGATCCGACCACCGTGGAAGCCTTCGCCCGCAGCGTAGGGCCGACCGACTTTACCCGTGCCGCCACCGGCATCGCTTTTGAACGCCTGGCGCGGCAGGATGTGGAAAACGCGCGGGCGATGATCCCGACGCTCGCACGGCTGCAGAAAATGAGCGACGACGAGCGGCTGGGGCTGGAAGAGGCGGTGGCCTGGCGCCTGATGGGCAGCGACGCTACCTATGAACAGGCGCAGTGGCGCGATCAGGTGATTCTGCGCAGCCGTTCGCCTTCGCTGCTGGAGCGCCGGGTGCGTATGGCGCTGGGCAACGGCGATCGGCAGGGCGTCGCGACCTGGCTGGCTCGCTTGCCGGAAGAATCGCGCAACAAGGATGAGTGGCGCTACTGGCGCGCCAGTCAGCTGATGGACGAAGGCAAACGCGCCGAAGGCGAAGAGATGTTGCGCAACCTGATGACCGAACGCGGCTTCTATCCGATGGTGGCGGCGCAGAAGCTGAACGCAACCTATCCGGTGATGGTGGCGGTGGCGGCCAAGCCGCGCGCGTCGCTGACCGACGGGCCGGAAGTGGCCCGAGTGCGCGAGCTGATGTACTGGAATATGGACAACCTGGCCCGCAGCGAGTGGGGTTCCTATGTCGCCAGCCGCAGCCGGCCTGAACAAGAGGCGCTGGCGCGTTACGCCTTTGAGCAAAAATGGGCCGATCTGAGCGTGCAGGCGACCATCGTCGGCAAGCTGTGGGATCATCTGGAAGAGCGTTTCCCGGTCGCCTGGCCGCAGGAGTTCCGCCGCGCCACCGATGACAAGGGGATCACCAGCAGCTATGCGATGGCGATCGCGCGTCAGGAGAGCGCCTGGAATCCGAAGGCGCAGTCGCCGGTCGGCGCCTCCGGCCTGATGCAGGTCATGCCGCGCACCGCGCAGCATACGGTGCAGATGTACAATATTCCCGGCTATGTCGGGCCGAGCCAATTGTTCGATCCGCAGACCAACATCACCATCGGCACCAGCTATCTGGAGTCGGTCTATCAGCAGTTCGGCCGCAACCGCATTCTGTCGAGCGCCGCTTATAACGCCGGCCCGTCGCGAGTGAACACCTGGCTGGGCAACAGCGCGGGGCGGATCGATCCGGTAGCGTTCATCGAAAGCATTCCGTTCTCGGAAACCCGCGGCTACGTCAAGAACGTGCTGGCTTACGATGCGTTTTACCGCTATCTGACGCACCGGCCGGCCAAGGTGCTGACCGACGCCGAGTGGCAGAGACGTTATTGATTTTGACGGCCGTATGGTATGCTGCTGTACTAGTTAAATAGTATGGTGGCTGCCATGACGCAATTATCGTTAAACGACCCCGCTCTTTCAGAACAAGGCAATGAGGATTGGCTGCGCTTCGTCGCGCTGCTGCAGAATTCGTTTGCGCAAGAACTGCATCAACCGCTGTTGCAATTGATGCTGACGCCGGACGAGCGCACCGCGCTGGGCACCCGGGTGCGGATCATTCAGGAACTGATGCGCGGCGAGATGAGCCAGCGCGAGCTGAAAAATGAACTGGGCGCGGGGATCGCCACCATCACCCGCGGTTCTAACAGCCTGAAAGCGGCTTCACCCGCGCTGAAACAGTGGCTTGAGCAGCAGTTGCTGCACGACGCGCCCTAGCAGACTCTGCGTTATTGCTGATAGATGGCGTTGTGGAACGGCACCAGCGCCAGCAGCAGCGCCTGATGATAAACGCTGGTGCGGCTCAGCCGGCCGTCGGTGAAGACGCCGATGGCGCCGCCCTGGCGCTTCACCTCGGCGTTGCCGGTGATCGTCGCCATTTCGCTGCCCAATTCGCGGCCTTCGCGAATACCTTGTAAGATGACTTCCGGCAGCATCAGGCTCGCCGAGCGGGATTCGCCGCGGATGGACGGGTTCTCGATGGTCATCCAGGCGAAGGTCATATTCTCTTCAATCCCGGCTTCCACGCCGACCCAAAAATCGGCCTCGGGCCTGACCTGGCGCGCTTCCATCACGCGTTGACGCGCACCGGTGCGCGTTTCGTGATTGCCTATCGGCTGCAGCGAAACGCCGCTGGCGACGTCGACGGGTTCAATGCGGTATTGGCCTGCGCCGAAGACGTCATCGAAGGCCAATTGAATAGCCTTGATCTTTGCCGGGTTGGTAGTTGCAGCGACAACATGGTACATAACGGGTTTGATATCCTTCTGGCCGATACGCCGGGCAGCGGCAAAAGCGCCGCCGGGCCGGGGATAAACGCAAATTTCACGCAGTATAACGGAAAACAAAAATGTTACAGGTATACCTCGTTCGCCACGGCGAAACGGAATGGAACGCGGCTCGCCGCATCCAGGGTCAGTCCGACAGCCCGTTAACCGCCATGGGGGAACACCAGGCCCGTCTGGTCGCCAGGCGCGTCAGCAAAGAAGGCATTACGCATATCATTACCAGCGACCTGGGGCGCACGCGCCGCACCGCGCAGATCATCGCCGAAGCCTGTGGCTGCGAAGTGATTGGCGATCCGCGTTTGCGTGAGCTGCACATGGGGGTTCTGGAAGAACGCCTGATCGACAGTTTGACGCCGCAGGAAGAACAGTGGCGCAAACAGATGGTCGATGGTACTCCTGACGGCCGTATCCCTCAAGGCGAATCCATGGAGGAGCTGGGCGAGCGCATGCGCGCCGCGCTGGAGAGCTGCCTGATGCTGCCGGAGGGCAGCAAGCCGCTGCTCGTCAGCCATGGCATCGCGTTGGGGTGTTTGATCAGTACGGTGCTCGGGCTGCCGGCCTATGCGGAACGCCGCCTGCGCTTGCGCAACTGCTCACTGTCGCGCGTCGATCACCAGCAGAGCCCGTGGCTGGCTTCCGGCTGGATCGTCGAAACGGCGGGCGATGTCACGCATCTGGACATGCCCGCGTTGGACGAACTGCAGCGTTAACGTCGAATCGGGATCAGGTAATCGCACTTGATCTCGGTAGGCGCCTGATGCGGACGGCGCTCGCCTTTCGGGTAGAAGCGCTCGATGTCGTGCCCTTTGCGGCGCGTCAGTTTGAGCTCCGGCAGGCAAGTGCCGTAGACCGTCAGGATAAAGTCCTGCAGGCCTCCGATGGGCCCTTCATAGCTGAACATTGCAAATTCGCCGCCCGGCAGCACCAGCGGTTGAACTTCCTGCACTTTATCAGGCACCTGATCCGGCTCCAGCGCCGTGGTGTACAGCACTTCCTGTTCGTCGTCCTTCTCCTGGCTCGGACGCGAGTGGTGCAACCCGTACAGCACCGGCGGCAAGGTTTCGACTTCGCCGAGGAACTGGCGCCAGAACTGCGAGCGCAGCTCGGTGCGCACGGTGGTGATCTGTTCCAGCGTGCAGGAGTAGCTTTGGGTCAGGCCGACCAGATGCTTATCCGGCAACGAGAGGAACTCGGGCTGCGGCAGAGTGAAGGCCCCCAGACGGATCGGCGGACAGATGCCGAACGCGTTCCAGTCTTCGGCGCGGCGGTACAGCGCCGGCGTTTGCGCAAACTGTTTCTTGAAGGCGCGCGTGAAGGTCTGCTGCGAGTCGAAGCGATATTGCAGAGCGATATCCAAAATCGGCCGGCTGGTCAGGCGCAGCGCGACGGCGGCCTTGGACAGCCTTCTTGCCCGGATGTAAGCACCGATGGCATTACCGGTAATATCTTTGAACATCCGTTGCAGGTGCCATTTGGAGTAGCCGGCCTTGGCCGCCACGTTATCCAGCGACAAGGGTTGGTCCAAATGGCTTTCCAGCCAGCTAAGCAGATCACGAATGATACCGGCTTGATCCATAGATCTTCCTCGTAAAGCTTGGGGGTAGGAACCCGAACTGTTGATTCGTCACGCTGGTGCTGCGCTATCAGACCGATCCATGAGCCATTATGCGTTGCACTCTTTGCCTCTGCTGCGCATGCCGCGCCAGAGTTGGATTGGGGTACACCGTAGTGGGCGCAAAGAAATAACGACGCCGCATCATAGCAATTTTTTTCCTCCGCGACTCTCAAAGATTTTTGTCACGCTCTGTGCTAAAACGGACGGTGCGGACCCGTAAAAACCCGATTCCGTGAGCTTAGACATAAATAATGGTGATCGCCGAGCCCATTTTCGCGGCAAGGTTATATCGGAGTTAAGTAAATGAAAAAAAGCTGGATATTTTTATTCGGTTTGGTTTGCGCAACCGTGGGAAGCGCACAGGCGGAGCAAGTGGGTTCCGTTGATACGGTGTTTAAATTGTTGGGGCCGGACCACAAAATCGTGGTCGAAGCGTTCGACGATCCGGATGTTAAAAATGTAACTTGTTATATCAGCCGCGCCAAAACCGGCGGCATCAAAGGCGGGCTGGGGCTGGCGGAAGATACCGCCGACGCGGCCATTTCCTGCCAGCAGGTCGGGCCTATCGAGCTGAGCGACAAGATCAAAAACGGCAAGGCGGAAGGCGATGTGGTGTTCCAGAAACGCACGTCGCTGGTGTTCAAGAAGCTGCAGGTGGTGCGCTTCTACGACGCCAAACGCAATTCGCTGATCTACCTGAGCTACTCCGACAAGGTGATCGACGGCTCGCCGAAGAATGCGCTGAGCGCGGTGCCGATCATGCCGTGGGCTGAGGCAAAATAAAAAAACGGGGTTCAGCATGCTGAACCCCGTTTTCATGACGGCAGGCTGGAGTTACTCTTCCAGATCGCCGCAGAAGCGGTAGCCTTCGCCGTGGATGGTGGCGATGATTTCCGGCGTGTCCGGCGTCGATTCGAAGTGCTTGCGAATGCGACGGATGGTGACGTCCACGGTGCGGTCATGCGGCTTCAGCTCGCGGCCGGTCATCTTCTTCAGCAGTTCGCCGCGGGACTGGATCTTGCCCGGGTTTTCGCAGAAGTGCAGCATGGCGCGGAATTCGCTGCGCGGCAGCTTGTACTGTTCGCCGGCCGGGCTGATCAAAGAGCGGCTGTTGATGTCCAGCTCCCACCCGTTGAACTTGTAGCTCTCGACCAGGCGGCGCTCTTCGCCGAGGCTGCCCAGATTCATGGTGCGCGACAGCAGGTTGCGCGCGCGGATGGTCAGCTCACGCGGGTTGAACGGTTTGGTGATGTAATCGTCGGCGCCGATTTCCAGGCCGAGGATTTTATCCACCTCGTTATCGCGGCCGGTCAGGAACATCAAGGCGACACTGGCCTGTTCACGCAGTTCGCGCGCCAACAGCAGGCCGTTTTTGCCTGGCAGATTGATGTCCATGATGACCAGATTGATATCATTTTCAGACAGGATATTGTGCATCTCTGCACCATCATTGGCTTCATGAACAATGTAGCCTTCCGCCTCGAAAATGCTCTTCAGGGTGTTACGAGTGACTAACTCGTCTTCGACAATCAGAATGTGCGGGGTCTGCATATTTGCTACCTAAAATTGCCAACAAAATAGAAAATAGGAAGTACAGAAGTCTCTGTTTTCTTAGAGGAGGGCAGAGATAGCGCCACGTTCCCTCTCAGCAAATGACTAAAGTACGTAAACTCGTTCTTGATGCACTTTCCATCTCATGTCAACAAGATCGCTAGCCTGGTGGGGATGCCGTTCCCTACAACCCCTTGGGTGCCAAAACGGCGCATATCCTAACCCCATTAACAGCAATATAACAGCGCGTGCCGAATTCATCACCCAACAAAACTACGCTTTGTTGACATATATCAAATTCAATTGTAGCACGTTAACAGATTTGTGAAAAACACTTACAGAAATGCCAGTTTAAGTCACAGAACCTCAAATTCTGTGAACGATTCAGCATTATCCGGCCCGATAGGATACAATTATTCGCTTATTGTTCATCGCGTTGTTTTAACTCATTGATAAATAAATGCAGTAAAACATAAGCATGAATAATGACTATTACGACAGGTTTATTAGCTCAACGAGCCGTTTAATCTTGTTTGTTGCTATTAACGCGTTTATTGTTACGCAATTGTAAATACATGCGGGCGCTGCGCTATCGTCAAAAATGCAGGCTCGCCTTCGGTGGAAGAGTGATGCAGCTTCATATTGTTCTAGTGGCTCCGGCGCGGCCGGAAAACGTCGGCGCGGCGGCGCGCGCGATGAAAACCATGGGTTTCGCTTCGTTGCGCATTGTCGACAGCGAGGCGCATCTGCAGCCGGTGGCGCGCTGGGTGGCACATGGGGCCGGCGAGATCCTCGACGGCGTGCAAACGTTCGCCACGCTGGAACAGGCGCTGGCGGATGTGGATTTTACCGTCGCCACCACCGCCCGCAGTCGCGCGCGTTTTCACTACTACTGCACGCCGCCTGAGCTGCTGGAACAGCTGAGTGAGCGTAAGCAGTGGGTCGGCCAGGCCGCGCTGGTATTCGGCCGCGAGGATTCCGGCCTGACCAACGAAGAGCTGGCGCTGGCGGATTTGCTGACCGGCGTGCCGATGCAGGCGGATTATCCGTCGCTCAATCTGGGCCAGGCGGTGATGGTGTACTGCTACCAGTTGGCGAGCCTGATGGGCGTCAACGCCGCGCCGCAGGAGGCTGCGGCGCCTGAAGGGCAACTCAGGGCGTTGCGCCGCCGCGCCGATGCTTTGTTGGATGCCCTGGAGGTCGGCGATGACCAAAAATTGCGCGACTGGCTGCACCAGCGCCTCGGTGCGTTGCCGCAGCGAGATACGGCGATGCTGCATACGCTGCTGCACGACATCGAAAAAAAACTCGCCAAGTGATAGCGGTTCTAGCAGGCGGTTACTCAGTGTGATCCACTATTAAACCGGCTTTAGGTTGTTTTTTTGTTCTGTCATTTTGCTTTTCACCTGTTGCATCGCGCATTACCGTCGCTGAACGGAAAATAAGCAAAAAAAAGAAATCGTTTGACTTGGGATAGCGATTGCTTTAACCAATAGAGGGGACAGAGTATTTCATGAGACAGACAGACAACATGCGCAATATCAGCCTGACTACCACAATTATTACCACCACCGATACCACAGGTAACGGGGCGGGCTGACGCGCACAGGAAACACAGAAAAAAGCCCGCACCTAATCAGTGCGGGCTTTTTTTTCGGTCTTAAATTCGGAGAGATCACAAATGCGAGTGCTGAAATTTGGCGGAACCTCGGTAGCGAATGCGGAACGTTTTCTGCGCGTCGCCGACATCATGGAGAGTAACGCGCGTCAGGGACAGGTAGCCACGGTCTTGTCCGCCCCCGCAAAGATCACCAACCATCTGGTGGCGATGATCGACAAAACGGTGGCGGGCCAGGACATTCTGCCGAATATGAGCGACGCCGAGCGGATCTTTGCCGACCTGCTGAGCGGGCTGGCGCAGGCGCTGCCGGGCTTTGAATACGATCGTTTGAAAGGCGTGGTCGATCAGGAATTCGCGCAGCTCAAACAGGTGCTGCATGGCGTCTCGCTGCTGGGGCAGTGCCCGGACAGCGTGAACGCGGCGATCATCTGCCGTGGCGAAAAGCTCTCCATCGCCATCATGGAAGGGGTGTTCCGCGCCAAGGGTTATCCGGTCACGGTGATTAACCCGGTGGAGAAACTGCTGGCGCAGGGCCACTACCTGGAGTCCACCGTGGACATCGCCGAGTCTACGCTGCGCATCGCCGCCGCGGCGATCCCGGCCGATCACATCGTGCTGATGGCCGGTTTCACCGCCGGTAATGACAAGGGCGAGCTGGTGGTGCTGGGCCGCAACGGCTCCGACTATTCCGCCGCGGTGCTGGCCGCCTGCCTGCGCGCCGACTGTTGCGAGATCTGGACCGACGTCGACGGCGTTTATACCTGCGATCCGCGCACCGTGCCGGACGCCAGGTTACTGAAATCGATGTCGTACCAGGAAGCGATGGAGCTTTCCTATTTCGGCGCCAAAGTATTACACCCCCGCACCATCACTCCGATTGCCCAGTTCCAAATCCCTTGCCTGATTAAAAACACCTCCAACCCGCAGGCCCCCGGCACGCTGATCGGCAAAGACAGCACCGATGCCGATATGCCGGTGAAGGGCATCACCAACCTGAACAACATGGCGATGATCAACGTCTCCGGCCCGGGCATGAAAGGCATGGTCGGCATGGCCGCACGGGTGTTCGCCGTGATGTCGCGCGCCGGCATTTCGGTGGTGCTGATCACCCAATCCTCTTCCGAATACAGCATCAGCTTCTGTGTGCCGCAGGGTGAACTGCAGCGTGCTCGTCGCGCGCTGGAAGAGGAGTTCTATCTGGAGCTGAAAGACGGCGTGCTGGATCCGCTGGACGTGATGGAACGCCTGGCGATCATCTCGGTGGTCGGCGACGGCATGCGCACCCTGCGCGGCATTTCCGCACGCTTCTTCTCCGCGCTGGCGCGCGCCAACATCAATATCGTCGCCATCGCCCAAGGGTCTTCCGAACGTTCCATTTCGGTGGTGGTCAGCAATGATTCCGCCACCACCGGCGTGCGCGTCAGCCACCAGATGCTGTTCAACACCGATCAGGTGATCGAAGTGTTCGTCATCGGCGTCGGCGGCGTCGGCGGGGCGCTGATCGAGCAGATCTATCGCCAGCAGCCGTGGCTGAAGCAAAAACATATCGATCTGCGGGTGTGCGGCATCGCCAACTCGCGCGTGATGCTGACCAATGTGCACGGCATCCCGCTGGACAGCTGGCGCGACGCGCTGGCCGGCGCGCAGGAGCCGTTCAATCTCGGTCGTCTGATCCGGCTGGTGAAGGAATATCACCTGCTGAACCCGGTGATCGTCGACTGTACCTCCAGTCAGGCGGTGGCCGATCAGTACGTGGACTTCCTGGCGGACGGCTTCCATGTGGTGACGCCGAACAAAAAGGCCAACACCTCGTCGATGAACTATTATCAGCAGCTGCGCGCGGCCGCCGCCGGTTCGCATCGCAAGTTCCTGTACGACACCAACGTCGGCGCCGGTCTGCCGGTGATTGAGAACCTGCAAAATCTGCTGAACGCCGGTGATGAACTGGTGCGTTTCTCCGGCATCCTGTCCGGCTCGCTGTCCTTTATCTTCGGCAAGCTGGACGAAGGGCTGTCGCTGTCGGCGGCGACCCTGCAGGCCCGGGCCAACGGCTACACCGAGCCGGATCCGCGCGACGATCTGTCCGGGATGGACGTGGCGCGCAAGCTGCTGATCCTGGCGCGCGAAGCCGGTTATAAACTGGAACTGAGCAATATCGAGGTCGAGCCGGTGCTGCCGCCGTCCTTCGACGCGTCGGGCGACGTGGACACCTTCCTGGCGCGGTTGCCGGAGCTGGATAAAGAGTTCGCGCGCAACGTGGCCAACGCTGCCGAGCAAGGCAAGGTGCTGCGCTATGTCGGCCTGATCGACGAAGGGCGCTGCAAGGTGCGCATTGAGGCGGTGGATGGCAACGATCCGTTGTATAAAGTGAAGAACGGCGAGAACGCGCTGGCCTTCTACAGCCGCTACTATCAGCCGTTGCCGCTGGTGCTGCGCGGCTACGGCGCCGGTAACGATGTGACTGCAGCGGGCGTATTCGCCGATCTGCTGCGCACACTGTCATGGAAGTTGGGAGTTTAATATGGTTAAGGTGTATGCACCGGCCTCGATCGGCAACGTCAGCGTCGGTTTCGACGTGCTGGGCGCGGCGGTTTCGCCGATCGACGGCACGCTGCTGGGCGACTGCGTCAGCGTCGAAGCCGCCGAGACGTTCAGTTTGCAGAATGCCGGGCGCTTCGTCAGTAAGCTGCCGGCCGAGCCGAAAGAGAACATCGTTTATCAATGCTGGGAGCGCTTCTGCCAGGAGATCGGCCGCGAAGTGCCGGTGGCGATGCGTTTGGAAAAGAACATGCCGATCGGATCGGGGCTGGGTTCCAGCGCCTGTTCGGTGGTCGCCGGGCTGATGGCGATGAACGAATTCTGCGATCGTCCGTTGGATAAGACGACGCTGCTCAGCCTGATGGGCGAGCTGGAAGGGCGCATTTCCGGCAGCGTGCATTACGACAACGTGGCGCCTTGCTATCTGGGCGGCCTGCAGCTGATGCTGGAAGAAGAAGGCATTATCAGCCAGGAGGTGCCGTGCTTTGACGATTGGCTGTGGGTTATGGCCTATCCGGGCATCAAAGTGTCCACCGCCGAAGCGCGCGCCATTTTACCCGCGCAATACCGTCGTCAGGATTGCATCAGCCATGGCCGCTATCTGGCCGGCTTTATTCACGCCTGCCATACCCGGCAGCCGCAGCTGGCCGCCAAATTGATGCAGGACGTGATCGCCGAACCGTACCGCACCCGGCTGCTGCCGGGCTTCGCCGAAGCGCGCAAGGCGGCGCAGGAGATCGGCGCGTTGGCCTGCGGCATCTCCGGCTCTGGCCCGACGCTGTTCGCCGTCTGCAACGACGGCGCCACCGCGCAACGCATGGCCGCCTGGCTGCAACAACACTATCTGCAAAACGACGAAGGTTTTGTTCATATTTGCCGTCTGGATACCGCAGGCGCTCGACTACTGGGATAACGCATGAAACTGTACAACCTTAAGGATCACAACGAGCAAGTCAGCTTCGCGCAGGCGATCAAACAAGGCCTGGGCAAGCAACAGGGGCTGTTCTTCCCGCTGGAGCTGCCGGAGTTCGAACTGACCGAAATCGACCACCTGCTGGAGCAGGATTTTGTCACCCGCAGCAGCCGCATTCTGTCGGCCTTTATCGGCGAAGAGGTGCCGGAAGCGGCGCTGAAGAAACGCGTGCAGGCCGCCTTTGAGTTCCCGGCGCCGGTGGCGAAAGTGACCGATGACGTCTCCTGCCTGGAGCTGTTCCACGGCCCGACGCTGGCGTTCAAAGACTTCGGCGGCCGCTTTATGGCGCAGATGCTGGCGGAAGTGGCCGGCGAGCAGCCGGTGACCATTCTGACCGCCACCTCCGGCGACACCGGCGCCGCCGTGGCGCACGCCTTCTACGGCCTGAAAAACGTGCGGGTGGTGATCCTGTATCCGCAGGGCAAAATCAGCCCGCTGCAGGAAAAGCTGTTCTGCACCCTGGGCGGCAACATTCACACCGTGGCGATCGACGGCGACTTCGATGCTTGTCAGGCGCTGGTGAAGCAGGCGTTCGACGATCAGGAATTGAAAGACGCGCTGCACCTGAACTCGGCCAACTCGATTAACATCAGCCGTTTGCTGGCGCAGATTTGCTACTACTTCGAAGCGGTGGCGCAGCTGCCGCAGGAAGCGCGCAATCAGCTGGTGATTTCGGTGCCGAGCGGCAACTTCGGCGATCTGACCGCCGGGCTGCTGGCCAAATCGCTGGGCCTGCCGGTGAAGCGCTTCATCGCCGCCACCAACGCCAACGACACCGTGCCGCGCTTCCTGACCAGCGGCCAGTGGCAGCCGCACGCTACGGTCGCGACGCTGTCCAACGCCATGGACGTCAGCCAGCCGAACAACTGGCCGCGCGTGGAAGAGCTGTTCCGTCGCAAGGTCTGGCAGTTGAAGGAGCTGGGTCACGCGGCGGTCAGCGACGAGACCACCAAAGACACGATGCGTGAGCTGGCCGAGCTGGGCTATATCTCCGAACCGCACGCGGCCATCGCCTACCGTGCGCTGCGTGACCAATTGCAGGAAGGGGAGTTCGGCCTGTTCCTCGGCACCGCGCATCCGGCCAAGTTTAAAGAGAGTGTGGAAGCGATACTCGGCCAGGAACTGCCGTTGCCGAAAGCGCTGGCGCTGCGGGCTGAGCTGCCGCTGCTGTCGCACACGCTGCCGGCCAACTTCGGCGAACTGCGCAAGTTCCTGATGGGGCTGCCGGCCTGAAGTTCGGCAGGGTAAAATGCGAAAAGCCGTCTTGCGACGGCTTTTTTTTATGCCTGCTCCGGGCGTTTGAACACCAGTTCATTGCCTTGCGAGGCGGCTTCGTCGAAGGCGTAGCCTTCCAGGTTGAAGTCCGCCAGCTGCTCGCTGCGCGTCAGGCGGTTTTTGATGATAAAGCGGCTCATCAACCCGCGCGCTTTCTTGGCGTAGAAGCTGATGACCTTGAACTTGCCGTTCTTCTCGTCGAGGAACACCGGTTTGATCAGCGAGCCGTGCAGCTTGGCCGGCTTCACCGCTTTGAAATACTCGTCTGACGCCAGGTTGACCACCACGTCGTCGCCCTGTTGCTCCAGCGCTTCGTTGAGCTTTTTGGTGATCTGATCGCCCCAGAAGCTGTACAGATCTTTGCCCTTCGGGTTTTCCAGCTTGATGCCCATCTCCAGCCGGTACGGCATCATCAGATCGAGCGGGCGCAGTACGCCATACAGGCCGGACAGCATGCGCAGATGCTGCTGGGCGAAGTCGAAATCGTCTTCGTTGAAGTCCTGCGCCTGCAGGCCGGTATATACGTCGCCCTTGAACGCCAGCAGCGCCTGACGGGCGTTGTCCGGGGTAAATGTCGGTTGCCATTCGCTAAAGCGCGCGGCGTTCAGCCCGGCCAGCTTGTCGCTGATGCTCATCAGGCTGGCGATTTGCGCCGGCGTCAGCTCGCGGCAAATGTTGATAAGCTGCTTAGACTTGCTCAGCAGTTCGGGCTGCGTGAAGCGTTTTGTCGCCAGCGGGCTGTCGTAATCGAGCGTTTTTGCAGGTGAAATAATAACGAGCATGGCCAGATCCTGTTTATCCAAGTGCGCATACTGTAGCAAAAAGCGCGGGAAAAAGGGGCTATCGGTCCAATAGGCGGGGCGCGCATCGCACGCGCCCCGGAATACTCAGCGCGGCGGCTGCTTGTCGTCCCACACGCCCGGCTCCAGCTGCGATTTCAGCTCCGGATAACGGTTGGCGTCGAAGGTCGGCAGCTTGCCCAGGCGGCGCTGGCGATGGTAGTCGTCAGCCAGCTTCAGCGCGACCCGGGACAGCAGCAAGATAGCCGTCAGGTTGGTGATCGCCATCAGCGCCATGGAGGTATCCGCCATTTTCCACACCAGCGGCAGCTCCGCCAGCGCGCCGAACATCACCATGCCCAGCGCCACGCAGCGGAAAATCAACAGGCCGCCTGGGTGGTTGTGCTCGAGGAACACCAGATTGCTCTCGGCATAGGCGTAGTTGGCGATGATCGACGTAAAGGCGAAGAAGAAGATGGCGATGGCGACGAACGGAGTCCCCCAACTGCCGACGGCGGTCGACAGCGCGCGCTGGGTCAGATCGATGCCGCTGATGCTGTCGGTCGGCTGATCGAGAATGCCGGAAGAGAGGATGATCGCCGCGGTGGCGCTGCAGATGACGATGGTGTCGATAAATACCCCGAGCATCTGCACGTAGCCCTGTGAAGCGGGATGCGGCGGATAAGGCGAGGCGGACGCCGCCGCGTTGGGCGCCGATCCCATGCCGGCTTCATTGGAGAACAGGCCGCGCTGCACGCCCTGGGTCATCGCCTGGGAGATACCGTAACCGACGGCGCCGGCCGCGGCTTCCTGCAGGCCGAAGGCGCTTTTGAAGATCAGCGTCAGGATCGCCGGCATGTGCTCGATGTTATGGCCAATCACCCAGAGAGCCAGCAGCAGGTAGGCGCCGGCCATCAGCGGCACCACCAGCTCGGCCACTTTGGCGATGGAGCGGATGCCGCCGAAGATCACCACGCCGCTCAGCAGCACCAGGCCAATACCGACGTGCAGCGGCTGTAAATGGAAGGCGACGGCGGAGGCCTGCGCGATGGAGTTGGCCTGTACGGCGTTGAACACCAGGCCGAAAGCGATGATCAGGAAAATGGAGAACAGCACGCCCATCCAGCGCATGCCGAGTCCCTTTTCCATGTAATAGGCCGGGCCGCCGCGGTAGTTGCCGTTGTCGTCTTTGGTTTTGTAGAGCTGAGCCAGCGAGCTTTCCACAAATGACGTGGCCATGCCGATAAACGCCACCACCCACATCCAGAAGATGGCGCCGGGGCCGCCGGCGGTCAGGGCGATGGCGACGCCGGTCAGGTTGCCGGTGCCGACGCGCGCCGCCAGCGTGGTGCACAGCGCCTGGAAAGAGGAGATGCCGGCGCTGTCGCTTTTATTACTGTTTTTCAACACCGAGAACATGTGGCTGAAGTGGCGGAGCTGGATAAAACGGGTGCGCAGCGTGAAGTAAATGCCGGTGCCGAGCAGCAGATAAATCAGCACCGACCCCCACAAAATGTTGTTTATAAAATTCATCAGGTCCGTCAAGGGATCCCTCCTCCTTATCGTAATGTCATGCGCACCTGGCAGCATCCACCGCAGGTGATAAATATTGGCCTATTTTTTACAAGAGCTTAGCTGGAATCGGTCCGGCGTCAGGCGATTGAGATTTTTCGCAGATTGGCGGACGAATTGCATCAATTTTTTCGAATTTAACATAATTTATTCGGGCGATAGCACGTTATTGCCTTTCCATCCGCTCGGTAATGGCGAAAGATATCGGCGTAAACGGTTGCTCGCCCAAGGATAAAACAGATGCTTGCGCGCCGCGGTTTTCCAGCCTTGCACCGGGCTTGGCGCATGTTATTATCAGGGCAGGGCATGGTTGAACAATGCCAAAAGTTCATGCACAAACGATGAGATAATGCCAACATGACCGACAAATTAACTTCCCTGCGCCAGCTGACTACAGTGGTTGCAGATACGGGTGATATCGCGGCAATGAAGCTGTATCAACCGCAGGACGCCACAACCAACCCTTCGCTGATCCTCAATGCAGCCCAAATTCCTGAATACCGCAAACTGATTGACGAAGCCATCGCCTGGGCGCGCGGCCAGAGCAGCGATCGCGAGCAGCAGATCGCCGACGCCGCCGACAAGCTGGCGGTCAACATCGGTCTGGAGATCCTCAAACTGGTTCCGGGCCGCATCTCCACCGAGGTTGACGCGCGTCTGTCTTACGACACCGTCGCCAGCGTGGCCAAGGCCAAGCGCCTGATCAAGCTGTACAACGAAGCCGGCATCAGCAACGATCGCATTCTGATCAAACTGGCCTCGACCTGGCAGGGCATCCGCGCGGCGGAGCAGTTGGAGAAAGAAGGCATCAACTGTAACCTGACGCTGCTGTTCTCCTTCGCTCAGGCTCGCGCCTGCGCCGAAGCCGGCGTTTACCTGATTTCGCCGTTCGTCGGCCGTATCCTCGATTGGTACAAAGCCAACGGCGACAAGAAAGAGTTCGCGCCGCACGAAGATCCGGGCGTGATCTCCGTGACCGAGATTTACCAGTACTACAAACAACACGGTTACAACACCGTGGTGATGGGCGCCAGCTTCCGCAACGTCGGCGAAATCATCGAGCTGGCCGGCTGCGACCGCCTGACCATCGCCCCTGCGCTGCTGAAAGAGCTGGCGGAGAGCGAAGGCGCGCTGGAGCGCAAACTGTCTTACACCGGTGAAGTGAAGGCGCGTCCTGCCGCACTGACCGAACCTGAGTTCTACTGGCAGCACAACCAGGATCCGATGGCGGTCGAGAAACTGACCGACGGCATCCGCAAGTTCGCCGTAGACCAGGGCAAACTGGAAAAAATGATCGCCGACCTGCTGTAATTCCCGCAGATCGCGCAGTAAAAAGGTGGCTCAGGCCACCTTTTTTTATGCCCGACGCTCCCGCCGGCGGGGGAAGCCCTTATACTCTCGGCAATGACAACAGAACGGGAGACGAACCCGTTCGGACCCCATCAGGCTGTAGAGGTTACGCATGGATATTTTACGTATTGGTTTGGTTTCCGTTTCTGACCGCGCTTCCGGCGGCGTTTACCAGGATAAAGGCATTCCGGCGCTGGAGGAGTGGCTGGCCGGCGCGCTGGCGACGCCGTTCAAGCTGGAAACCCGGCTGATCCCCGATGAGCAGACGCAAATTGAACAAACGCTGTGTGAGCTGGTGGACGAAATGGGCTGCCATCTGGTGCTGACCACCGGCGGCACCGGGCCGGCGCGTCGCGACGTCACCCCCGACGCCACGCTGGCGATCGCCGATCGCGTGATGCCCGGTTTCGGCGAGCAAATGCGTCAGATCAGCCTACACTATGTGCCAACGGCAATTCTTTCTCGCCAGGTGGGGGCGATCCGCAAGCAGGCGCTGATCATCAATCTGCCCGGCCAGCCAAAGTCGATCAAGGAAACGCTGGAAGGGGTGAAGGACGAGCAGGGCAATGCGGTGGTGCACGGCATCTTCGCCAGCGTGCCTTATTGCATTCAGTTGCTCGACGGGCCTTATGTCGAAACGCATGCCGCAGTGGTAGCAGCATTTCGGCCAAAGAGCGCGCGTCGCGAGATAAACCTCTAAATTTCAGTAATCTGCGAGATCGGCTTCAGCCCGTTTGGTGTGAAAATAATTTGCCGCTATAGTAAGGATTCTTTTACAGAAAGCCTGCGGCTTTTATTTTTACAGCCTTTACCGACGGTGCCCTATGCCTCACGACACTAATCGCCGGCTGAACCGGCAAGACTACAAAACGCTGACGTTGGCCGCGTTGGGCGGCGCGTTGGAGTTTTACGACTTCATCATCTTCGTATTCTTCGCCGCCGTGGTCGGCGATCTGTTCTTCCCGGCGGACATGCCGGAATGGCTGCGGCTGGTGCAAACCTTCGGCATTTTCGCCGCCGGCTATCTGGCCCGCCCACTGGGCGGCATCGTGATGGCGCACTTCGGCGATCTGGTCGGCCGCAAAAAGATGTTTACCCTGAGCATTCTGCTGATGGCGTTGCCGACGCTGGCGATGGGCCTGCTGCCGACCTACGCCAGCATCGGCATCGCCGCGCCGCTGTTGTTGCTGCTGATGCGCGTGCTGCAGGGGGCGGCGATCGGCGGTGAGGTGCCGGGCGCCTGGGTCTTCGTCGCCGAACACGTGCCGCGCCGGCGCATCGGTTTCGCCTGCGGCACGCTGACCGCCGGGCTGACGGTGGGCATCCTGCTGGGATCGGTGGTGGCGACGGTGATCAACACCACGCTTAGCACGCAGAGCATTGCCGGCGGCGGCTGGCGCATTCCATTCCTGCTGGGCGGCATGTTCGGCCTGGTGGCGATGTACCTGCGCCGCTGGCTGCAGGAAACGCCGATCTTCATCGAGATGCAGGCGCGCAAAGCGCTGGCCGAGGAGCTGCCGCTGAAATCGGTGGTGCTCAACCACAAACGGGAAGTGGCGGTGTCGATGCTGCTGACCTGGCTGCTCTCCGCCGGTATCGTGGTGGTGATCCTGATGACCCCGACCTATCTGCAAAAACAGTTCGGCATTGCGCCGGCCCTGACGCTGCAGGCCAACAGCATCGCCACCATCATGCTGATCGCCGGCTGCATCGTCGCCGGTTTGTCGGCCGATCGCTTCGGCGCCAGCAAAACGCTGGTGGTCGGCAGTTTGCTGCTGGCCGGCTGCAGCTGGCTGTTCTATCAGACGGTGGGCGTGCGCCCGGAAATGCTGTTCGCCTGCTATGCGCTGGTGGGTTTCAGCGTAGGCGTGGTGGGGGCCGTGCCGTACGTGATGGTGCGGGCTTTCCCGGCGGAAGTGCGGTTTACCGGCATCTCGTTCTCATATAACGTCTCGTACGCTATTTTTGGCGGTTTAACCCTATTTTTGTGACGCTGATCATGAAATTAACCCCGTTAGCGCCCGCTTACTATGTGCTGTCGCTGTCGCTTATCGGGCTGCTGCTCGGTGTCTACCTGCATCGCGACCTGAACAGCGAAGCCGGCGAGCGGCGAGCCGGTTCCTACAGCTAAAAAAAAAGCCCTGCATTGCAGGGCTTTTTCGTCAGGGGCGGGCGATTACGCCGTGACCGGCGATGCCGCGACGCGGGCCGAGGCCGGTTCGCCAATCGGCAGCACGGTGCGGCCGTATTGCTCGTTGAGCACTTCGGCCATCGCCAGGTAGATGGCGCTGGCGCCGCAGATGATGCCCTCATAACCGGCGAAGGTCAGCAGCGCGTGGTTGCCGGTGATGTTGCCGACGGCCAGCAGGGCGAACAGCAGCGTCAGGCTGGCGAACACGAACTGCAGCACGCGGTTGGCGCCCAGGGTGCCGAAGAACATGAACAGGGTGAAGACGCCCCACAGCGCCAGGTAGATGCCCAACACGTGCGCCTCGGTGGCTTCCGCCAGGCCCAAACGCGGCAGCAGCAGCAGGCCGACCAGGCTCAGCCAGAAGCTGCCGTAGGCGGTGAATGCGGTCATGCCGAAGGTGTTGCCCTTCTTGTACTCCAGCAGACCGGCCAGGATCTGGGCCAGGCCACCGAAGAAAATCCCCATGCTGATGATGGCGGAGTTCAGTGGGAAAAAGCCCGCGTTGTGCAGGTTCAGCAAGACGGTGGTCATCCCGAAGCCCATCAGGCCGAGAGGGCCGGGATTCGCCAACTTGTTGGTGTGCATAAGTCCTCTGCGATAACAGAAAATTAACGGAAACAGCGAAGTAAAATGATAAATGGTCTGAATGGCCAAAAAATCGAAGTTTTCCATCAGAGCGCGCGCATCATAATGATCCCCGCAGCCGGAAACAATGATCTGAATGACGATAAAAAAAAGAAATTTTTTTTGTCCTTGCCCCTTGATGCCGAGCTGGATGGCCCCATCTTATTTGCAACCGCAGCTGCTAACCGCGGGTCGCACTGAGATATCGGGCAGTTGAAAAGCAAAAAATCGCCCGCATATAGGTTAGCAACCTGACTGACTTATGAATTTTTTAGTGGAGACGTTTAGATGGGCAAAATTATTGGTATCGACCTGGGTACTACCAACTCTTGCGTAGCAATTATGGATGGTGCCAAGGCACGCGTGCTGGAAAACGCCGAGGGCGACCGCACCACTCCTTCTATTATCGCATATACCCAGGACGGTGAAACTCTGGTTGGCCAGCCGGCTAAGCGTCAGGCAGTGACCAACCCTGAAAACACCCTGTTCGCCATCAAGCGCCTGATCGGCCGCCGCTTCCAGGATGAAGAAGCGCAGCGCGACAAAGCGATCATGCCTTACAAAATCATCGAAGCCGACAACGGCGACGCCTGGCTGGAAGTGAAAGGCCAGAAAATGGCTCCGCCGCAGATCTCTGCGGAAGTGCTGAAGAAAATGAAGAAAACGGCGGAAGATTACCTGGGCGAACCGGTAACTGAAGCGGTTATCACCGTACCGGCTTACTTCAACGACGCCCAGCGTCAGGCGACTAAAGACGCCGGCCGCATCGCGGGTCTGGAAGTCAAGCGCATCATCAACGAACCGACTGCGGCGGCTCTGGCCTACGGCCTGGACAAAGAAGTCGGCAACCGCACCATCGCGGTTTATGACCTGGGCGGCGGTACTTTCGATATCTCCATCATCGAAATCGACGACGTTGACGGCGAAAAAACCTTCGAAGTGCTGGCGACCAACGGTGACACCCACCTGGGCGGCGAAGACTTCGACAGCCGTCTGATCAACTACCTGGTGGAAGAGTTCAAGAAAGATCAGAGCATCGATCTGCGCAACGATCCGCTGGCGATGCAGCGTCTGAAAGAAGCCGCCGAGAAAGCGAAGATTGAACTGTCTTCCGCTCAGCAGACCGACGTTAACCTGCCGTACATCACGGCAGACGCGACCGGTCCAAAACACATGAACATCAAAGTGACTCGCGCCAAACTCGAGTCGCTGGTTGAAGATCTGGTGGCGCGCTCCATCGAGCCGCTGAAAGTGGCGCTGAAAGACGCAGGCCTGTCGGTTTCCGACATCCAGGACGTGATCCTGGTGGGTGGCCAGACCCGTATGCCAATGGTGCAGAAGAAAGTCGCAGACTTCTTCGGCAAAGAGCCGCGTAAAGACGTGAACCCGGACGAAGCGGTTGCCGTGGGCGCTGCGGTACAGGGCGGCGTGTTGGCCGGTGATGTGAAAGACGTTCTGCTGCTGGACGTTACCCCGCTGTCGCTGGGTATCGAAACCATGGGCAGCGTGATGACGCCGCTGATCACCAAAAACACCACGATCCCGACCAAGCACAGCCAGGTGTTCTCTACTGCGGAAGACAACCAGTCTGCGGTCACCATCCACGTGCTGCAGGGTGAGCGTAAGCGCGCCAGCGATAACAAATCTCTGGGCCAGTTCAACCTGGACGGCATCCAGGCGGCACCGCGCGGCATGGCGCAGATCGAAGTCACCTTTGACATCGATGCCGACGGCATCCTGCACGTGTCTGCCAAAGACAAGAACACCGGTCGTGAGCAGAAGATCACCATCAAGGCGTCTTCTGGCCTGAACGAGGACGAAATCCAGAAAATGGTGCGCGACGCCGAGCTGAACGCTGAAGCTGACCGCAAGTTCGAAGAGCTGGTACAGACTCGCAACCAGGCGGATCACCTGATCCACGGCACGCGCAAACAGCTGGAAGAAGCGGGCGACAAACTGCCGGCGGAAGACAAAACGGCGATCGAAGCGGCGCTGAAAGATCTGGAAGCGGCGGTGAAAGGCGAAGATAAAGCCGAGATCGAAGCGAAGACCCAGGCGTTGGTGCAGGTTTCCGGCAAGCTGCTGGAAATGGCTCAGGCGCAGCAGGCTCAGCAGGGTGCTGACGCCGGCGCGGACAACGCGGCGCAGAAAGAAGACGACGTGGTTGATGCCGAGTTCGAAGAAGTTAAAGACAAAAAATAATCGCCCTTAAGCGGGCACGGGGCGGCCGAGATGCCGCTCCCGGAAACCAGCACGGGCGTCGAGGCAACTCTGCGCCCGTGCACGCATGTTAAGGGTAAGCGAAAGAATGGCGAAGAAAGACTATTACGAGATTCTCGGCGTCAGCAAGACGGCGGATGAACGTGAGATCAAAAAGGCGTACAAACGCCTGGCGATGAAATACCATCCTGATCGCAACCAGGAGCAAGACGCCGAAACCAAGTTTAAAGAAGTTAAAGAAGCTTACGAAGTTCTGACCGACGACCAGAAACGCGCGGCTTACGATCAGTACGGGCACGCGGCCTTTGAACAGGGCGGCATGGGCGGTGGCGGCTTTGGCGGCGGCGCCGACTTCAGCGATATCTTTGGCGACGTGTTTGGCGACATCTTCGGTGGAGGCCGCCGTCAGCGCGCCAGCCGCGGTTCCGATCTGCGCTATAACATGGAGCTGACCCTCGAGGAAGCGGTACGTGGCGTCACCAAAGAGATCCGCATCCCGACGCTGGAAGAGTGCGACGTCTGCCACGGCAGCGGCGCCAAGCCGGGCAGTTCGCCGGTCACCTGCCCAACCTGTCATGGTCAGGGCCAGGTGCAGATGCGTCAGGGCTTCTTCACCGTGCAGCAGGCGTGTCCGCACTGCCATGGCCGCGGTCAGATCATCAAAGATCCGTGCAACAAATGCCATGGCCACGGCCGGGTAGAAAAATCCAAAACGCTGTCGGTGAAAATTCCGGCCGGCGTGGATACCGGCGATCGCATCCGCCTGGCGGGTGAAGGCGAAGCCGGCGAGCACGGCGCACCGGCGGGCGATCTGTACGTTCAGGTGCAGGTGAAGGCGCACCCGATCTTCGAGCGTGAAGGCAACAACCTGTACTGCGAAGTGCCGATCAACTTTGCCATGGCGGCGCTGGGCGGCGAGATTGAAGTGCCGACGCTGGATGGCCGGGTGAAACTGAAGGTGCCTTCGGAGACCCAAACCGGCAAGCTGTTCCGCATGCGCGGCAAGGGCGTGAAATCGGTGCGCGGCGGCAGCCAGGGCGACCTGCTGTGCCGCGTGGTGGTGGAAACCCCGGTCAATCTGAACGACAAGCAGAAGCAGCTGTTGCGTGAGCTGGAAGAGAGCCTGGGCGGCCCGTCCGGCGACAAGAACAGCCCGCGTTCGAAGAGCTTCTTCGACGGGGTGAAAAAGTTCTTTGACGATCTGACTCGCTAACCTTCTGTTTCTGTTAGCTTATGCGCGAACCCCGGGCTTCTGTCCCGGGGTTTTTATTTGCGCGCCAAACCGCTAATCCCCTATATAAATGTGACTTATCCGTGCTTTTTATCGGTTTTTTCGATCTGTTTAGCATTTATAAACTTATTTTTTCGAACTAAAACGCCCTCTATACTCACTTCATGACTGTGCTTCGCAGGGCGCTACGCCTTGCTCAGATTTGGAGAGACGTATTGTGACCAACATCATTCGTCAATTTTTACGTCAGGAAGCCGCGGGCGGCATCATCCTGATCGCGGCGGCGATCGTCGCCCTGATCATGGCCAACAGCCCGGCGCAGGGGATCTACCAGGCATTCCTTAACCTGCCGGTGATGGTGAAGGTAGCTTCGCTGGAGATCGCCAAGCCGCTGCTGCTGTGGATTAACGACGGGCTGATGGCCATCTTCTTCCTGGTGGTGGGGCTCGAGGTCAAGCGCGAGCTGATGCAAGGCTCACTGTCCGGGCGTGACAAGGCGGTGTTTCCGGCGATCGCCGCACTGGGCGGCATGCTGGCGCCGGCGCTGATTTACCTGTTGTTCAACGGCGCAGATGAAGTCACTCGCCAGGGTTGGGCGATCCCGGCCGCGACCGATATCGCCTTCGCGCTGGGCGTGATGGCGTTGCTGGGCAATCGCGTGCCGACCAGCCTGAAAGTGTTCCTGTTGGCGCTGGCGATCATCGACGACCTGGGCGTGATCATCATCATCGCGCTGTTTTACACCCACGAAGTGTCGATGATCGCGCTGGGGGTGGCGGCCGCGGCGACGGTGCTGCTGGCGGTGATGAACTGGCGCGGCGTGGGCAAAACCTCGTTGTACATGATGGTCGGCCTGGTGTTGTGGGTGGCGATCCTCAAGTCCGGGGTGCACGCGACGCTGGCCGGGGTGATCGTCGGCTTTATGATCCCGCTGAACGTGAAGAAGGGGCCATCGCCGTCGGAAACGCTGGAGCATGAGCTGCACCCGTGGGTGGCGTTTATGATCCTGCCGCTGTTCGCTTTCGCCAACGCCGGGGTCTCTCTGCAGGGCGTATCGCTGGAGGGAATGACCTCGCTGCTGCCGGTTGGGATTGCGGCCGGTCTGTTTATCGGCAAGCCGCTGGGGATTTTCCTCTTCAGCCTGCTGGCGGTGAAAATGAGCATCGCCCGCTTGCCTGAGGGGATCGGCTTCAAACAGGTGTTTGCCGTTTCGGTGCTCTGTGGTATTGGTTTCACCATGTCGATTTTCATCGCCTCGCTGGCGTTCGGCGAGGCCGATGCGGCGCTCAGCACCTATTCCCGTCTGGGGATCCTGTTGGGCTCCACCGCCGCGGCGGTGGCGGGGTACGGATTACTGCGTCTGGCGTTGCCGCGCGTGCGTTAATCCTGTCAGTGCCCGGCAGGGGCGCACAATAAAATGGCTGGTCGGAGCTGTGCGGTATAAAATATGTGCAGCTTCGGCCGTTCTTCGTTGGGACTAATGGGGCTATACGTTGTCTGAAGCAGGGAAAGGAAGTTTGTCGCTCGTCACGGCACACCGTTTGCCGCTGCGAAACGTTGTTAAGGAGAGCCGCTCGTGAGGATGTCGCATATCAACTTTAATCACCTTTACTATTTCTGGCAGGTCTGCAAGGCCGGTTCCGTGGTCGGCGCCGCTGAAGCGTTGTTTCTGACGCCGCAGACCATCACCGGCCAGATCAAGGCGCTGGAAGAGCGGTTGGACGGCAAGCTGTTCAAACGCCAGGGGCGCGGGTTGGTGCCTTCGGAGCTGGGGCAGCTGGTGTTCCGCTATGCCGACAAGATGTTTATGCTCAGCCAGGAAATGCTGGATATCGTCAACTACCGCAAAGAGTCCAACCTGCTGTTCGACGTCGGCGTGGCGGATGCGCTGTCGAAGCGGCTGGTCAGCCAGGTATTGGAAACGGCGGTGGTGGTGGACAACGAGCAGATCCACCTGCGTTGTTTTGAATCGACGCACGAGATGCTGCTGGAGCAGCTCAGCCAGCACAAGCTGGATATGATCCTGTCGGATTGCCCGGTGGACTCCAGCCAGCAAGAAGGGCTGTTCTCGCTGAAGCTGGGCGAGTGCGGCATCAGCTTCTTCTGCCGCCAGCCGGCGCCGGAGTTGCCGTTCCCGGCCTGCCTGGAGCAGCGCAAGTTGCTGATCCCCGGCCGCCGCTCGATGCTGGGGCGCAAGCTGCTTAACTGGTTCAATACGCAGGGCATTCAGGTGGAGATTCTGGGCGAGTTCGACGATGCGGCGCTGATGAAGGCCTTCGGCATGTACCACAACGCGATTTTCGTGGCGCCGACGCTGTATGCGCAGGATACCTACAACGATGACAACGTGGTGGAGATTGGGCGCATCGACAGCGTGCAGGAGGAGTATTACATCATCTTTGCCGAGCGCATGATCCAGCATCCGGCGGTGCAGCGGGTGTGCAACAAAGACTTCTCGGCGCTGTTTTCCTGCTAGCGGTTCACTGAACGCAGGGCGTAAAAAAACCGGCCTGAGCCGGTTTTTTTATCAAGCAGATAACGAAATGCTTATTGCATTGCGTTGATGCGTGCAGTCAGGTTTGACTTATGACGCGCTGCTTTGTTTTTGTGGATCAGGCCTTTAGCTGCCTGACGGTCCACCAGTGGCTGCATTACCAGGAATGCATTTTGTGCTGCTTCTTTGTCGCCAGCTGCGATAGCTGCGTCTACCTTCTTGATGAAGGTACGCACCATTGAGCGACGGCTTGCGTTATGCTTGCGGCGTTTCTCAGACTGTACGGCGCGTTTCTTAGCTGATTTGATATTAGCCAAGGTCCAACTCCCAAATATATTCTATTGAGGACAATTCAAAGGCCGAGGAATATGCCCTTTTAGCCTTCGTTTGTCAATGGATTTGTGCAAATAAGCGCCGTTTGTACAGGCGGCACTCGCTACGTTGTGATGGCGCAGGATTTTACCAGCTTCGCTCTTGGGAATACAGTGTTTCGCGAGAAAATTCGCCAATGATTTGCCGCGGCGGGCGCAAGCCGTTGGCTGCGGTCGAGAATCGGCCCGGCGGCGCGGGATAAACTGCGGTGAAGCCGTTTCACGCGCAGATTATCTCCGGTATGGTATGTCTATTACATAAAGGCACCAATCGCGGGTTAACCTTACCGGCTGTACAAGGTATAATCCGCCGATTTCCACTGTTTTGAGCCAGCTATGGAGCTAATTCGCGGCATTCACAATATCCGGGCGCGCCACCATGGTTGCGTGCTCACCATCGGCAACTTTGACGGCGTACACCGCGGTCATCAGGCGCTGCTGGAGCAGTTGAAGCAACAAGGGCAACGCCTCGGGCTGCCGGTGATGGTCATGATCTTTGAGCCGCAGCCGCTGGAGATGTTCGCCGCAGACAAGGCGCCGCCCCGTTTGACGCGCCTGCGCGATAAGGCCAACTATCTGGCGCAGGCGGGCGTTGATTACCTGCTGTGCGTCAAGTTCGATCCGCGTTTTGCCGCCAACACCGCGCAGGCGTTCGTCGCCGAGCTGCTGGTGGAGAAGCTCGGCGTCAAATTCCTGATGGTGGGGGATGATTTTCGCTTTGGCGCCGGGCGTCAGGGCGATTTTCCGCTATTGCAGCAGGCCGGAAAAGAGTACGGCTTCGACGTGGTCAGCACCCCGACCTTCCGCGAAGGCGACCGGCGCATCAGCAGCACGGCGATCCGCACTGCGCTGAGCGAGGACGATCTGCCGCTGGCGGAGACCCTGTTGGGCCACCCGTACAGCATCTCCGGGCGCGTGGTGCACGGCGATGAGCTGGGCCGCACCATCGGCTTCCCGACCGCCAACCTGCCGCTCAAGCGCCTTGTGGCGCCGGTGAAAGGGGTGTATGCGGTGGAGGTGTACGGCCTGGGGCCGCAGCCGCTGCCGGGCGTGGCCAACATCGGCACGCGCCCGACCGTCGCCGGCGTGCGTCAGCAGCTGGAAGTGCATCTGCTGGATGTCACAATGGATCTTTACGGGCGCCATATTGAGGTGGTGCTCCGCGCAAAATTGCGCAACGAACAACGGTTTGCTTCGCTCGATGCCCTGAAGCAGCAAATCGCCAATGATGTGGTGACGGCCCGGAAGTTCTTCGGGTTAAAAACACTGGTTTAATCGTTTACCCTAAACAATTCGAGTTGCATCGCGGCGGCAACCGCGCGAACCCCGATGAGCTTGCACAGGCAAGTGATTCGGGTGAGAAAGGGCGGCCGACAAAGATGCAGCTTGAAGTGTGACGGGTAAATAGCCGAAAACGGAAACGAGAATCTCATGAGTGACTACAAGAATACCCTGAACTTGCCGGAAACAGGGTTCCCGATGCGCGGCGATCTCGCCAAGCGCGAGCCTGGCATGCTGCAACGTTGGTATGAACAGGATCTGTACGGGATTATTCGTACTGCCAAAAAGGGCAAAAAAACCTTCATTTTGCATGACGGCCCTCCGTATGCGAACGGCAGCATTCACATTGGTCACTCGGTTAACAAGATTCTCAAAGACATTATCATCAAGTCGAAAGGGATGGCCGGCTTCGACTCGCCTTATGTGCCGGGTTGGGATTGCCACGGCCTGCCTATCGAACTGAAGGTTGAGCAGCTGTACGGCAAACCGGGCGAGAAGCTGACGGCGGCCGAGTTCCGCCAGAAGTGCCGCGAATACGCGGCCGAGCAGGTTGAAGGCCAGAAGAAGGACTTCATCCGCCTGGGTGTGCTGGGCGACTGGGATCGTCCATACCTGACCATGGACTTCAAAACCGAAGCCAACATCATCCGCGCGCTGGGCAAGATCATCAGCAACGGCCACCTGCTGAAAGGCGCCAAGCCGGTTCACTGGTGCACCGACTGCGGCTCGTCGCTGGCGGAAGCGGAAGTGGAGTATTACGACAAGACTTCGCCGTCGATCGACGTGTCCTTCCATGCGGCCGACGCGGCTGCCGTGGCGGCCAAGTTCGGCGTGAGCCACTTCAACGGCGCCATCTCGCTGGTTATCTGGACCACCACGCCGTGGACCTTGCCGGCCAACCGCGCGATCTCGCTGCACCCGGACTTCACCTATCAACTGGTGCAGGTTGACGGCCAGTGCCTGATCCTGGCGGCCGAACTGGTGGAAAGCGTGATGAAACGCGCCGGCATCACCGAGTGGACGGTGCTGGGCAGCTGCAAAGGCGCCGATCTGGAGCTGCTGCGCTTCAAACACCCGTTCATGGACTTCGACGTGCCGGCAATCCTCGGCGAGCATGTGACCTTGGACGCCGGTACCGGTGCGGTGCACACAGCGCCGGGTCACGGCCCGGACGACTTCGTGATCGGCCAGAAATACGGCCTGGAAGTGGCCAACCCGGTAGGGCCGAACGGCTGCTACCTGACCGGCACCTACCCGCTGCTGGACGGCAAGTTCGTCTTCAAGGCCAACGATCTGATCGTCGATCTGCTGCGCGAGAAAGGCGCGCTGCTGCACGTCGAGAAGTTCCTGCACAGCTATCCGTGCTGCTGGCGCCACAAGACGCCAATCATCTTCCGCGCCACGCCGCAATGGTTCATCAGCATGGATCAGAAAGGCCTGCGTCAGCAGTCGCTGGAAGAGATCAAGGGTGTGCAGTGGATCCCGGATTGGGGTCAGGCGCGCATCGAAATGATGGTGGCCAACCGCCCGGACTGGTGCATCTCGCGTCAGCGCACCTGGGGCGTGCCGATGTCGCTGTTCGTGCACAAAGAGACCGAGCAGCTGCACCCGCGCACCGTTGAGCTGATGGAAGAAGTGGCCAAGCGCGTCGAGCAAGACGGCATTCAGGCCTGGTGGGATCTGGACGCGGCCGACATCCTCGGCGCGGAAGCCGCCGACTACGTGAAAGTGCCGGATACGCTGGACGTGTGGTTCGATTCCGGTTCTACCCACGCCTCCGTTGTCGATGTGCGTCCTGAATTCAACGGCCACGGCGCCGACATGTATCTGGAAGGCTCCGACCAACACCGCGGCTGGTTCATGTCATCGCTGATGATTTCCACCGCGATGAAGGGCAAGGCGCCGTACAAGGAAGTGCTGACCCACGGCTTCACCGTCGACGGCCAGGGCCGCAAGATGTCCAAGTCGATCGGCAACACCGTCAGCCCGCAGGACGTGATGAACAAGCTGGGCGGCGACATTCTGCGTCTGTGGGTGGCGTCGACCGATTACACCGGCGAGATCGCGGTGTCCGACGAGATCCTCAAGCGTTCCGCCGACTCTTACCGCCGCATCCGCAACACCGCGCGCTTCCTGCTGGCCAACCTGAATGGGTTTGAGCCAAGCACCGATTGCGTGGCGCCGGAAGACATGGTGGTGCTGGATCGCTGGGCGGTCGGCCGCGCGCTGGCGGCGCAGCAGGATATCGAGCAGGCTTACGCCAACTACGATTTCCACGAAGTGGTGCAGCGCCTGATGCAGTTCTGTTCGGTCGAGATGG
The DNA here is from genome assembly GCF_000747565.1 of Serratia sp. SCBI. Classification (NCBI taxonomy): domain Bacteria; kingdom Pseudomonadati; phylum Pseudomonadota; class Gammaproteobacteria; order Enterobacterales; family Yersiniaceae; genus Serratia; species Serratia sp. SCBI. The sequence continues at coordinate 707,928 of NZ_CP003424.1, forward strand.
GCTCCTTCTACCTGGATATCATCAAGGATCGTCAGTATACCGCCAAGAGCGACAGCGTCGCCCGCCGCAGCTGCCAGACCGCGCTGTATCACATCGTCGAAGCGCTGGTGCGCTGGATGGCGCCGATCATGTCGTTCACCGCAGACGAGATCTGGGGCTTCATGCCGGGCAAACGCGCGCAGTACGTGTTCACCGAAGAGTGGTACGACGGCCTGTTCGGGCTGGCGGAAGGCGAGCCGATGAACGACGCTTTCTGGGCTGAGCTGCTGAAAGTGCGCGGCGAAGTGAACAAGGTGCTGGAGCAGGCGCGTGCGGACAAACGCCTCGGCGGTTCGCTGGAAGCGGCGGTGACGCTGTATGCCGACAGCGAGTTGGCGGCGCGTCTGAACAGCCTGCAGGATGAGCTGCGCTTTGTGCTGCTGACCTCTGCGGCAAGCGTTGCGCCATTGGCGGAGGCGCCGGCCGACGCGCAGGCCTCCGAGTTGCTGAAAGGGCTGAAGATCGCCTTCAGCACGGCGCCAGGTGAGAAGTGCCCGCGCTGCTGGCATTACACCACCGATATCGGCCTGGTGGCGGAGCATGCAGACATCTGCGGCCGCTGTGTGAGCAACGTCGCCGGTGACGGCGAGAAGCGTAACTTTGCCTGAGAACTTGCGCCTGATGAGTAAACCAATTTGTTCGACCGGCCTGCGTTGGCTGTGGGTTGTAGTGGCGGTGCTGGCGCTGGATTTCGGCAGCAAACAGTGGATCCTCGCTAACTTTACGCTGGGCCAGTCCCAGCCGTTGATCCCGTCGTTCAACCTGTTTTACGCGCGCAACTACGGCGCCGCGTTCAGCTTCCTGGCCGATCATGGCGGTTGGCAACGCTGGTTCTTCGCCGGCATCGCCATCGCCATCGTCGCGGTGCTGCTGGTGATGATGTACCGCAGCGCGGCGCAGCAGAAGCTGAACAACATCGCCTACGCCTTTATCATCGGCGGGGCGTTGGGCAACCTGTTCGATCGCCTGTGGCACGGTTTCGTGGTCGATTTCATCGACTTTTACGTCGGTGACTGGCACTACCCGACCTTCAATCTGGCGGACAGCTTTATCTGCGTGGGCGCGGCGATGATCGTGCTGGAAGGTTTCCTGTCGCCGGCGAACAAAGGCGCAAAGAGCAAAGGTGAGTAATATGACGGCTCAGGTTATCAGTGACAGCGCGGTGCTGGTTCACTTTACGCTGAAACTGGAAGACGGTTCGACCGCCGAATCCACCCGCAGCAGCGGCAAACCGGCGCTGTTCCGCCTGGGTGACGGCAGCCTGTCGGCGCCGCTGGAAGAGCAGCTGCTCGGCCTGCGCGCGGGCGACAAGCGCGCCTTTACCCTGCAGCCGGAAGCGGCGTTCGGCGCGGAGAACCCGGATCTGGTCCAGTTCTTCTCGCGCCGCGACTTCGCGGAAACCGGCGTGCCGGACGTGGGCACCATCATGCTGTTTACCGCGATTGACGGCAGCGAAATGCCGGGCGTGGTGCGCGCGGTGGCGGAAGATTCGATCACCGTCGATTTCAACCATCCGCTGGCGGGCCATCCGGTGACCTTCGACATCGAAGTGCTGGAGATCGATCCGCAGCAGGAGGAGACGCATGCAAATATTGCTGGCTAACCCGCGCGGCTTCTGCGCCGGGGTTGATCGTGCGATCAGCATCGTGGAACGCGCGCTGGAGCTGTATGGCGCGCCGATCTACGTACGGCATGAAGTGGTGCACAACCGCTACGTGGTCGACAGCCTGCGTGAGCGTGGCGCCGTGTTTATCGAAGAGATCGCCGAAGTGCCGGACGGCTCTATCCTGATCTTCTCGGCGCACGGCGTGTCTCAAGCCGTGCGCGCCGAAGCCAAGGCGCGCGATCTGACCATGCTGTTCGACGCCACCTGTCCGCTGGTGACCAAGGTGCATATGGAAGTGGCGCGCGCCAGCCGCCGCGGCACCGAAGCGATTCTGATCGGCCATGCCGGGCACCCGGAGGTGGAAGGCACCATGGGCCAGTACAGCAACCCGCAGGGCGGCATGTACCTGGTCGAATCGCCGGAAGACGTGTGGAAGCTGCAGGTGAAAGACGAAAACAACCTGTGCTTCATGACGCAGACCACGCTGTCGGTTGATGATACCTCGGACGTGATCGATGCGCTGCGTCAGCGCTTCCCGAGCATTATCGGTCCGCGCAAGGATGACATTTGCTACGCCACCACCAACCGTCAGGAAGCGGTGCGTAACCTGGCCGGCGATGCGGACGTGGTGCTGGTGGTGGGGTCGAAGAACTCTTCCAACTCTAACCGTCTGGCCGAACTGGCGCAGCGCGTGGGCAAACCGGCTTATTTGATCGATTCGGCGGCGGATATTCAGGAAAGTTGGCTGAGCGAAGCGCGCAACATCGGCGTCACCGCCGGCGCTTCGGCGCCGGACGTGCTGGTGCAGGAGGTGATCTCTCGCCTGAAAGCGCTGGGCGGCGTCGACGTGCATGAAATCAGCGGGCGTGAAGAGAACATCGTGTTCGAAGTGCCGAAAGAGCTGCGCGTGGACGTCCGTCAGATTGACTGAGGTGCGTGAGCGAATGACAACGGGGAGCTTAGGCTTCCCGTTTTTTTTGGGAATGCCAACGGCATTAAAAATAAAATGCTGAGCATATTCAAATTTTCTGCTAACTAAAGCCAAATTTATTCTGAGTATTTGAAATAGCGGTGGCGCTATTAATTATATAGGCTGAATGAAGTCATTAAATAGAATATCATTAGGCTGCAATCTAAATAGGGCCTGGTGTCGTCAACGTGATTACAATAATTACAATAGTGGTCTTGCAGATGTTTCTTATTTTATTCTTGTCGAATCTGTTCTAGGTCGTTTAATCCTTTCTCCTTTAAATAGAGCTTCATATGCTCCAGCAATCGCCGGACTTTTAATGGCTGGATCTCCCGTCGCGGCATAATGGCATAGCAATTAATTTCCGGTAATCGCCAGTCGGGCAATATTTCAATCAGCTCGCCGCTGCGCAACTCTCGCTCGACGTTGGCGAAGAAATTGCGAATGATGCCTTTGCCGGTCAGCGCCAGCTCCTTCATCGCCATGCCGCTGTTGGTGAACAGTCGCCCGGTCATGCGCATGCGGTGCTCGCCGCCGTCGCGATGGATCAGGCGAACAAACTGCGGATTGCCGAGCGGCGTAAAGGTGACCCAGTGATGTTGCGTCAGCGCCTGCGGCGAATCCGGCACCCCGTAGTTCGCCAGGTAGGCCGGGGAGGCGCACAGCACTTCGCGGCAGCGCGCCAGCCGCGTGGAGACGTAGCTGGAGTCAGCCAGCGCGCCGCCGCGTATCGCCAGATCGATGCGTTGCGCGATGAGGTCTATTCTCTCATCGTGGATTTCCAACCGCAGCGTGATGCGCGGGTGTTCGTCGAGGAAGCTCTGCAGCGCCGGCACCAGATAATGGGTGGCGAATTCGGTCGAGGTGGCGACGCGCAGTTCACCGACCAGCTCGCCGCGCAGCGCGGCGATCCGCTGTTGCCCGCGCTCGGCGGCGTGGATCATCAGCAGACAATCTTCATAAAAGCACAATCCGGCTTCGGTCAGGCTCAATGAGCGCGTCGATCGCAACAGTAATTGAATACCCAGATGTTCCTCCAGCTGGCGAATATGCTGGCTGACGGCCGATGTCGTCATGCCCAATTCTTTTGCCGCCATGCTGAATGCGCCACAATCGACCACTTTTGAGAAAATGGCCATGCGTTTTAAAATATTGCTCATAGTTTGTTAAGCACAACTTAACCTAGATTGTGAGTTATACGGGCTAATAATATAGCACCATCTTTCCTATATTGCCTGAAGCATATAAACGCCGGGCTGATTATTATTTTGCATGCGCTTTATCTCTTTTTGATAAATCTTATTGCGCTTGCCAATAATACACCCGCGCCACATCGCAACAGGAGCTCATTGTGGATAGCGCACAGAAAAAAGAAGAGATAGCATTAAAAATCCTACGTGAATTATTGCAATATCGACGTCGCCTCATCGCCGACGATGCTTCTCTGGCTGAAGAGGAGTGGCAGGTCACTCAGGTGCAATTGCCGCGCATTCGGGCATTCATTGAAAACGACCAGCGCATCGAATTCGTGCTGCCGGCTTTTCCGACCAAGTCACCCAACGCCAATAAAGTGATAGGCGCGGTGCCGGACATGGCGGAGCGGCTGTCGCTGATCTTCCTCAACTCGCTGTGCCAGCGCATTCAACTCTATTACCCGCCGGGCGCGCATATCGTTATCTGTTCCGACGGCCACGTGTTCGGCGATCTGATCCGCGTCAGCGACGAAGCGATCAACCATTATCAACGTGAGATTGAAAGCCTGCTGCATGAAGTGGGCGCAACCCACCTGAGCGTGTTCAACCTTGGCGATGTCAAAGGCCTGGCGGAGCATACCGATGACTACGATCTGCTGCGTCGGCTGTTGGTGGACGGTTATGCCGAATCGGAAGAGGCGATCAAGCGCCAGCTGATGCAGGACGAGCAGGGATTAATGCTGTATCGCGCCATCACGCGCTTCTTGTATGAAGACAGCCTCCTGCCGGGCTACAGCGGTTCCAACGCCGCGCTGCAAAAAGACGCCAAACGGCGCGCCTGCGGCGTTATCCAGCGCAGCTGGGCCTGGGGCAACCTGCTGGCCCAGCATTTCCCGGCGGCGATCCGCCTGTCGATTCACCCGCAGCCGGCCGACAGCCTGAAGATAGGCATCCACATGATGCCGACCAAAGACGACTGGCTGACGCCATGGCATGGCGTGGCGGCCAACGTGAACGGCCAGTTCGTGCTGATGAAGCGTAAAGACGCGCAGAGCCTGGACGGCGAGTTGGTTGAGATCCGCGGCACGCCGAGCCATTACCTGATCGAACAACCGCAGATGGCCTGAGGCCGCTGCATGCTTTTGCGCCCGAAATCCTGACGGGCGCCTTTTTGACGGCACGTGGCCGTGTGAGCAGCACATTCGATGCAAGGAGAATCACCATGAACAACCAACCGCTTAATTGCCACATTCAACCGAACACCCCGTTCGGCGCGATCCTGACGCCGCAGCATCCGGGGCAAAAGGTCAGCGAGCTGCCGGTGGCGGCGCTGCGAGCGCTGGCGCAGGAGCACCACTTGCTGGTGCTGCGCGGATTCGACTCCGGTTTCAGCGAGCCGGAAGTCCTGACTCGCTATGCCGAACAGTGGGGCGAGATCATGATGTGGCCGTTCGGTGCGGTGCTGGACGTGAAGGAACATCCGGACGCCAAGGATCATATCTTCGACAGCAGCTACGTCCCGCTGCATTGGGATGGCATGTATAAGCCGACCATCCCCGAGTTCCAGTTATTCCACTGCGTGGCGGCGCCGTCGCCGGACGAAGGCGGATGTACCACCTTCGTCGACACCACGCGCTTGCTGGCCAATGCGGACGAAGCGTTGCTGGAGCAGTGGCTGTCGGTGTCTATCACCTACCGCATCAAGCAGGTGGTGCATTACGGCGGCGAAGTCTGTTCGCCGCTGGTGGTGCAGCACCCGAACGGCAGAGGATTGATCATGCGCTACAATGAACCGCCGACGGAGGGAAAAAATTCCTCAACCAGCATGCGCTGGAATATCACGGCGTGCCGGCGCAGCAGCAGGAACAGTTCCACCGTACTCTGCAGCAGCACCTGTACGATCCGCGTCACTATTATGCCCACCAGTGGCAACAGGGTGACGTGGTGGTCGCGGACAACTTCTCGCTGCTGCACGGCCGCGAGGGCTTTACCGCCCGTTCCGCGCGTCATTTGCAGCGCGTGCATATTCAAAGCAATCCGGTGTGCGCCAATCTGGCGCTGAAGCCGGCCAACGCAGAAGCTTAAAAGGAGCATTATGGCAAGGATACTGATGGCGGCGGTCGCCACTCCGGGGCACGTCTACCCGATGTTAGCCATCGCTCGCCACCTGATCGCCCAAGGGCATCAGGTGCGGGTGATGACCGGCGCGCTGTTCCGCGAACGCGCCGAAGCGGCTGGGGCGAGCTTCGTGCCGTTCGACGCGCAGGTGGACTTCGACTATCGCCACCTGGAGGCGCATTTCCCCGAGCGCGCCGCGCTGCCGCCGGGCAATGCGCAGATGGCGCTGGCGCTGAAAGATTTCTTCGCCGCGCCGATCCCACTGTTGGATCGTCAGCTGCGTGCGGCCATCGCCGCCGAAAAGACCGATCTGCTGATGGTGGAGAACTGCTTCTACGGCGTGCTGCCGCTGCTGCAGTCCGCCGAACGGCCGCCGGTCTTCGGGATCGGCGTCACGCCGCTGTCGTATTCTTCGCGCGACGCCATTTTCTATGGCCCGCGTATCCCGCCGGCGCTGCTGCCGCGGGCGCTGACCCGCGAGCAATTGGTGGATGAAGCGACGCGGGTGTTGCTTGATGAGGTGCAGCAAAGCTTTGATGCCGCGCTGGTGCAAGCGGGCGGGCGGCCGCTGAATCGCCCGTTTACCGATGCGCTGATCGGCGGCTGCGAGCGTTTCCTGCAGTTGGCCACCACGGCGCTGGAATATGAGCGCGAGGACCTGCCGAGCGGCGTGCGCTTCGTCGGGCCGCTGCGCAGCGGTGGTCAACCGGCCGCGGAAGAGGCGCTGTGGGAGGAGGACGATCGTCGGCCGCTGGTGATCGTGTCTCAGGGCACGCTGGCCAATGTCGATCTGCATCAGCTGATCGTGCCGACGCTGCAGGCGCTGGCGCATCTGCCGGTGCGGGTGTTGGCCACCACCGGCGGGCGGGCGACCGAAGGGCTGATGGACGCATTGCCGGACAACGCCCGAGTGCGGGCGTTTATCTCCTTCGAACACTGGTTGCCGCAGGCGGCGCTCTTGATCACCAACGGCGGTTACGGCTCGATCAACTATGCGCTGGACAGCGGCGTGCCGCTGATTGTCGCCGGCACCGGTGAGGACAAGCTGGAGGCGGCCGCGCGCGTGGTGGCCGCCGGTTGCGGCATCAGTCTGCATACCAGCACGCCAAGCGCGGAACAAATACTGGCGGCAGCGACGCGCATTCTGCAACAGCCGATCTATCGCCGGCGCGCGGCGCTGGTGCAGGAGGACTATGCTCGCCACGATGCGCTGACGGCGATAGCCAACGAAGTGGCCGCCATTACCGCTTGACCCCGCCGCACTCCGTTCCTCAGGCGCCGTTTTCGGCGCCTTTTTTCTGCATTTTTTTGCAATGAAAACTGCATGATTATGTACAATCGTCGCAGGCCGCCAAATCGGTTGAATGTTAATCTCACGACAGCGCCGCTGATGAAAGAAGCGCAATATCATAATTTTCTAATTATGAAATGAATCCTCTGGCGGCGCCGCAGCGGGGCAGTTACCCTGAATCGATAGGTTAATGGGATACGCGTTACATCAAGAAGAGAGCAAGCATGAAAGATTCACAAATCCGCATTGCGATTGCGGGCGCCGGCGGCCGGATGGGCCGTCAATTGATCCAGGCGGTGCAGCAGGCGGAAGGCGTGGTGTTGGGGGCGGCGCTGTCGCGCCCGGGCTCGAGCCTGGTCGGCGTTGATGCCGGCGAGCTGGCGGGCATCGGCGCGCTGGGCGTCAAGGTGAGTGACAGTCTGGATAAAGTGGCGAGCGAGTTCGATATTTTGATCGACTTCACCCGTCCTGAAAGCACCCTGGGCTACCTGGAATTTTGCGTGGCGCACCATAAGGCGATGGTGATCGGCACCACCGGCTTCGATGACGCCGGCAAACAGGCGATCCGCGATGCGGCGCAGCATATCGGCATCGTGTTTGCCGCCAACTTCAGCGTCGGCGTCAATCTGGTGCTGAAACTGCTGGAGAAGGCCGCGCAGGTCATGGGCGACTATACCGATATCGAAATCGTTGAGGCGCACCACCGGCACAAAGTGGATGCGCCGTCGGGCACGGCGTTGGCCATGGGCGAAGCGATCGCCGGCGCGCTGGGGCGCGATCTGAAAAGCTGCGCGGTCTATGCGCGCGAAGGCCATACCGGCGAGCGCGATCCGAAGAGCATCGGCTTCGCCACCATTCGCGCCGGCGACATCGTCGGCGAGCACACCGCGATGTTCGCCGACATCGGCGAGCGGGTGGAAATCACCCACAAGGCCTCCAGCCGCATGACTTTCGCCAGCGGCGCGGTGCGCGCGGCTTCCTGGCTGCGGAGTCGGGATAAAGGTCTATTTGATATGCGTGACGTGCTGAGTTTGGACCGGATATAACTAAACTGAATACCATCGTGATGTGGTTGTGTTGATCATAATGCTATGATAATAGGGCAATAATTTTATTGTCCTTTTTTTAACATGATAAATATCGTTTTGATGTTGTTTCATTGTCAAGGCTGGTATTTGTTTATGTTTACCTTGCTAATTATCTGCTTTTTTTCCACCGTCGGCTTTTTTAGCGTCTTTTTTGGTCCATTCCGACGCCGTTTTCCGTCATTCCTCCCCGCAACCGTTTTCCAGCCCCGGTTTTCTGTGTTTTTATGGCAGCTCAAGCCGCTTGGGCATCGAGAACTGCAAAAAATAAAAACAAAAAATGGCGGTTTGGGTAGACAAGCGGAACACTCATCATTAAAATGCGCCCAATTTGCCAAAAATTGGCCTCGCGGACGGTTTTTGCATTGATTTAGATCGCGATATCTGAATTAATATGCAAATATTGTGATTGATTATTCCTCGGAGGATGTTTTGATAAAGTCAGCGCTATTGGTTCTGGAAGACGGAACCCAATTCCACGGTCGGGCCATCGGGGCAGAGGGAACGGCAGTGGGGGAAGTGGTCTTCAATACGTCGATGACCGGTTATCAAGAAATCCTCACTGATCCTTCCTATTCCCGCCAGATCGTTACTCTTACTTATCCTCATATCGGCAATGTCGGCACCAATGCTTCCGACGAAGAATCCTCCGCAGTACACGCCCAAGGCCTCGTCATTCGTGACCTCCCGCTGATCGCCAGCAACTACCGCAGTGAAGAAAGCCTGTCCGACTACCTCAAGCGTCACAACATCGTGGCGATCGCCGATATCGATACCCGTAAGTTGACTCGCCTGCTGCGCGAAAAAGGCGCCCAGAACGGCTGCATCGTCGCCGCCGATTCGCCGGATGCCGCGCTGGCTCTGGCCAAGGCGCAAGGCTTCCCGGGGTTGAAGGGCATGGATTTGGCGAAAGAGGTCACCACTCAAGAGGCCTACAGCTGGCAGCAAGGCAGCTGGACGCTTGAAGGCGACCTGCCGGAAGCCAAAACCGCCGCGGAACTGCCGTTCCACGTGGTGGCTTACGACTACGGTGCCAAGCGCAACATCCTGCGCATGCTGGTGGATCGCGGCTGCCGCCTGACCGTGGTGCCGGCGCAGACCCCGGCCGACGAGGTGCTGAAAATGAATCCGGACGGTATCTTCCTGTCCAACGGCCCGGGCGATCCGGAGCCGTGCGACTACGCCATCGCCGCCATCAAGCAGTTCCTGGAAACCGACATTCCGGTGTTCGGCATCTGTCTGGGTCACCAGCTGCTGGCGCTGGCCAGCGGGGCGAAAACCATGAAGATGAAGCTAGGCCACCACGGCGGCAACCACCCGGTGAAGGATCTGGACAACAACACGGTGATGATCACCGCGCAGAACCACGGCTTCGCCGTCGATGAAAACGACCTGCCGGCGAATCTGCGCGTGACGCACAAATCGCTGTTCGACCACACGGTGCAGGGCATTCACCGCACCGACAAGGCGGCGTTCAGCTTCCAGGGGCACCCGGAAGCCAGCCCAGGCCCGCACGACGCCGCGCCGCTGTTCGATCACTTTATCGAACTGATTGAGACTTACCGTTCTAACGCCAAATAATCAGGAGCAGTAAAAAATGCCAAAACGTACAGACATAAAAAGCATCCTGATCCTCGGCGCTGGCCCGATTGTTATCGGCCAGGCGTGTGAGTTCGACTACTCGGGCGCCCAGGCGTGTAAAGCGCTGCGCGAAGAGGGCTACCGCGTCATTCTGGTCAACTCCAACCCGGCGACCATCATGACCGACCCGGAAATGGCCGATGCGACCTACATTGAGCCGATCCACTGGGAAGTGGTGCGCAAGATCATCGAAAAAGAGCGTCCGGATGCGGTTCTGCCGACCATGGGCGGCCAGACGGCGCTGAACTGCGCGCTGGAGCTGGAGCGTCAGGGCGTGCTGGCCGAGTTCGGCGTCACCATGATCGGCGCGACCGCCGATGCCATCGACAAGGCCGAAGACCGCCGCCGTTTCGACGTGGCGATGAAGAAAATCGGTTTGGATACCGCGCGTTCCGGCATCGCGCACACCATGGAAGAAGCGCTGGCGGTAGCCGCTGACGTCGGCTTCCCGTGCATCATCCGTCCTTCCTTTACCATGGGCGGCACCGGCGGCGGCATCGCCTACAACCGCGAAGAGTTCGAAGAGATCTGCGAACGCGGTCTGGACCTGTCGCCGACCAACGAGCTGCTGATCGACGAATCGCTGATCGGTTGGAAAGAGTACGAGATGGAAGTGGTGCGTGATAAGAACGACAACTGCATCATCGTTTGCTCCATCGAAAACTTCGACGCCATGGGCATCCACACCGGCGACTCGATCACCGTTGCGCCGGCCCAGACCCTGACCGACAAGGAATACCAAATCATGCGCAACGCCTCGATGGCGGTGCTGCGTGAGATCGGCGTTGAAACCGGCGGCTCCAACGTGCAGTTCTCGGTTAACCCGAAAACCGGCCGCCTGATCGTCATCGAGATGAACCCGCGCGTGTCGCGCTCTTCGGCGCTGGCGTCGAAAGCCACCGGCTTCCCGATCGCCAAGATCGCCGCCAAACTGGCGGTGGGCTATACCCTCGATGAGCTGATGAACGACATCACCGGCGGCCGCACCCCGGCGTCGTTCGAGCCGTCCATCGACTACGTCGTGACCAAGATCCCGCGCTTCAACTTCGAGAAGTTCGCCGGCGCCAACGATCGCCTGACTACCCAGATGAAGTCGGTCGGCGAAGTGATGGCCATCGGCCGCACTCAGCAGGAGTCGCTGCAGAAAGCGCTGCGCGGTCTGGAAGTGGGCGCCACCGGCTTCGATCCGAAAGTGAGCCTGGACGATCCGGAAGCGCTGACCAAAATCCGCCGCGAGCTGAAAGACGCCGGTTCCGACCGCATCTGGTACATCGCCGACGCCTTCCGCGCCGGTCTGTCGGTCGACGGCGTCTTCAACCTGACCAACGTCGATCGCTGGTTCCTGGTGCAGATTGAAGAGCTGGTGCGCCTGGAAGAGCAGGTGGCAGAAGCGGGCATCAACGGCCTGGACAAAGACTTCCTGCGCACGTTGAAGCGCAAGGGCTTCGCCGATGCGCGTCTGGCCAAGCTGGCCGGCGTCGCCGAGAGCGAAATTCGCAAGCTGCGCCACAGCCACGGCCTGCACCCGGTGTACAAGCGCGTGGATACCTGCGCGGCGGAATTCGCTACCGACACCGCCTACATGTACTCCACCTATGAAGAAGAGTGCGAGTCCAACCCGACCAACGACCGGCCGAAAGTGATGGTGCTGGGCGGCGGGCCGAACCGTATCGGCCAGGGCATCGAGTTCGACTACTGCTGCGTGCACGCTTCGCTGGCGCTGCGTGAAGATGGCTACGAGACCATCATGGTCAACTGCAACCCGGAAACCGTCTCCACCGACTACGACACCTCGGACCGCCTGTACTTTGAGCCGGTGACCCTGGAAGACGTGCTGGAAATCGTGCGCATCGAGAAACCGAAAGGCGTTATCGTGCAGTACGGCGGCCAGACCCCGCTGAAGCTGGCGCGCGAGTTGGAAGCCGCAGGCGTGCCGATCATCGGCACCAGCCCGGACGCCATCGACCGTGCCGAAGACCGCGAACGCTTCCAGCAGGCGGTCAACCGCTTGGGCCTGAAGCAGCCGGCCAACGCCACCGTCACTGCCATCGAGCAGGCGGTCGAGAAGGCGGCGGGCATCGGTTATCCGCTGGTGGTGCGTCCTTCCTACGTGCTGGGCGGCCGGGCGATGGAAATCGTCTATGACGAAACCGACCTGCGCCGCTACTTCCAGACCGCGGTCAGCGTGTCCAACGATGCGCCGGTGTTGCTGGATCGCTTCCTGGACGATGCGGTGGAAGTGGACGTCGATGCTATCTGCGACGGCGAGCGCGTGCTGATTGGCGGCATCATGGAGCACATCGAGCAGGCGGGCGTGCACTCCGGCGACTCCGCGTGTTCGCTGCCGGCGTACACCCTGAGCCAGGAAATTCAGGACGTGATGCGTCGCCAGGTGGAGAAACTGGCGTTCGAGCTGCAGGTGCGCGGCCTGATGAACGTGCAGTTCGCGGTGAAGGACAACGAAGTTTATCTGATTGAAGTCAACCCGCGCGCCGCGCGTACCGTGCCGTTCGTGTCCAAAGCGACCGGCGTGCCGCTGGCCAAAGTGGCCGCGCGCGTGATGGCGGGCAAAACGCTGGTTGAACAGGGCGTGACCGAAGAGATCATCCCGCCGTACTACTCGGTGAAAGAAGTGGTGCTGCCGTTCAACAAATTCCCGGGCGTCGACCCGATTTTGGGGCCGGAAATGCGCTCTACCGGGGAAGTGATGGGCGTGGGCCGCACCTTCGCGGAAGCTTTCTCCAAAGCGATGCTGGGCAGCAACTCGGGCATGAAGAAACAGGGCCGCGCGCTGCTGTCGGTGCGCGAAGGCGACAAGGCTCGCGTGGTCGATTTGGCCGCCAGCCTGCTGAAGCAGGGCTTCGAGCTGGACGCGACCCACGGCACCGCGGTGGTGCTGGGCGAAGCGGGCATCAACCCGCGCCTGGTCAACAAGGTGCACGAAGGGCGTCCGCACATTCAGGACCGTATCAAGAACGGCGAGTACACCTACATCGTCAACACCACGGCAGGCCGTCAGGCGATTGAGGACTCCAAGCTGATTCGCCGCAGCGCCCTGCAGTACAAGGTGCACTACGACACTACGCTGAACGGCGGCTTCGCCACCGCGATGGCGCTGAAAGCGGATCCGACCGAGCAGGTGACATCGGTGCAGGAAATGCACGCGCGTATTGGTAAGTAACCGCGCGCGAACGCTACGCCAGGGCGCTGCAGATGCAGCGCCCTTTTTTATTCAGTGAATTTGTAGGCTGGCGTTAAAAATTTCCGCTATCAATCAGTGGGCAAACTGTCACTCTGTGTGATTGGTATATGCTTGGTGTATTGGCAAGGAACGAAGGAACGACGATAACAATGATTCTGATAATTTATGCTCACCCGTATCCCCGGCATTCGCATGCCAATCACCGCCTGCTGCAGGCGGTGAGGGATCTTCCCGAGGTGGAGGTGCGCTCGCTGTATGAGCTGTACCCCGATTTCAATATCGATATCAACGCCGAGCAACAGGCGCTGGAGCGCGCCGACATGGTGGTGCTGCAGCATCCGATGCAGTGGTACAGCTTCCCACCGCTGTTGAAGCTGTGGATCGACAAAGTGCTGGAGCACGGCTGGGCCTATGGCCACGACGGCAACGCGCTGGTGGGCAAAGACTGCCTGTGGGCGGTGACCAGCGGTGGTGACGAGCACCATTTCGAACTGGGCGATTTTCCCAACTTCGCCGCGCTGGCGCAGCCGCTGCAGGCCACGGCGATTTATTGCGGCATGAACTGGCAGCCGTACTTCGCCCTGCACAACACCTTTACCTGCAACGAACCGGCGCTGATCGCCGCCGGCGAAGCCTACCGGCAGCGGTTGGTCGACTATCTGATGGAACATGCCGAAGCGGAAACCCGGGAGGCCAGCCATGGATAACCACCACATGATGATCGAGGGGCTGATCTATCTCGGTTCCGCCGCGCTGTTCGTGCCGATTGCGGTGCGCCTGGGGCTGGGTTCGGTGCTCGGTTACCTGATCGCCGGCTGCATTATCGGTCCCTGGGGGCTGAAGCTGGTGTCGGATGCCGAGTCTATCCTGACCTTCGCCGAGATCGGCGTGGTACTGATGCTGTTTATCATCGGCCTGGAGCTGGATCCCAAGCGGCTGTGGACGCTGCGCGCCTCGGTGTTCGGCGGCGGCAGCATTCAGATGGTGGGCTGCGGCCTGGCGCTGAGCGCCTTCTGCTACTTCCTCGGCCTCAACTGGAAGGTGGCGCTGCTGATCGGTTTGACGCTGGCGCTCTCATCCACCGCCATCGCCATGCAGGCGATGAGCGAACGCAATTTGACGCCGTCGCCGATCGGCCGCAGCGCGTTTGCGGTGCTGCTGTTCCAGGATATCGCGGCGATCCCGCTGGTGGCGATGATCCCGCTGCTGGCCAGCAGCGGCGCCACCACGACGCTGGGCGCTTTCGTACTGTCGGCGGCCAAAGTGGTGGGCGCGTTGACGATGGTGGTGCTGCTTGGCCGCTACGTCACCCGCCCGCTGCTGCACTTCGTCGCCCGTTCGGGCATGCGCGAGGTGTTCAGCGCCGTGGCGCTGTTCCTGGTGTTCGGCTTTGGCATCCTGCTGGAGATGGCCGGGTTGTCGATGGCGATGGGGGCGTTCCTCGCCGGGGTGCTGTTGGCGAGCTCGGAATACCGCCACGCGCTGGAGAGCGATATTCAGCCGTTCAAAGGGTTGCTGCTGGGGCTGTTTTTCATCGGCGTCGGCATGTCGATCGACTTCGGCACGCTGTTCCATCATCCGTTGCTGATCGCCTCGTTGCTGCTGGGCTTTATGCTGATCAAGGCGGCGTTGCTGTGGCTGATCGGCCCGCTGCTCGGGGTGCCGAAGCGCCAGCGCGGCCTGTTCGCCATTCTGCTGGGGCAGGGCAGTGAGTTCGCCTTCGTGATCTTCAGCGCCGCGCAGCTGGCCGGCGTCTTGCCGGTTGAATGGGCCAAGTCGCTGACGCTGGCGGTGGCGCTGTCGATGGCGGCCACCCCGCTGCTGTTGGTGATCGCCGCGCAGCTGGAGAAAAATGTGCCGAAAGAGGATCGCCCGGCTGATGTCATTGATGACGAGAACGCCAGCGTGATCATCGCCGGCTTCGGCCGTTTCGGCCAGATCGCCGGTCGTTTACTGTTGGCCAACGGCGTGCACACCGTGGTATTGGATCACGATCCGGACCATATCGAAACGCTGCGTAAATTTGACACCAAGGTGTTCTACGGCGACGCCACGCGCGCCGATCTGCTGGAGGCGGCCGGCGCCGCTCACGCCAAGGTGCTGATCAACGCCATCGACGATGTGGAGGACAGCCTGGCATTAACCGAGCTGGCCAGGCAGCACTTCCCGCATCTGAAAGTGGTGGCACGGGCGCGCGACGTCGATCATTGGTATCAGTTGCGGCAGCTGGGGGTGGAAAAACCGGAGCGCGAAACCTTCGAAAGCTCGCTGCGCGTCGGCCGTGAAACGCTGGAGCTGCTGGGGCTGGACGCCTATGAGGCGCGCGAGAAAGCGGACACTTTCCGCCGCTATAACCTGAAGATGCTGGAAGATACGCTGGATAATTACCAGGATACTGAATTCCGTATCGCCAGCCTGCAGCGGGCCAAGGAGATGCTCAGCGCGGCCATCGAGCAGGATCAGAATCGGCTGGCGCGGGTGCAGCAGACCGGCTGGCGCGGCAGTATCGACGGCAAGGCGCCGGAAGACGAAGTGGTGGAAGCCAAAGGATAAGGGGAGGGGCGCCGTGATGGCGCCCCTTTTTTGCTTAGCTCAGCGCGACCTTGATGCCTAAGGCGATTAACATGCCGCCCAGCAATTTGTCGACGATCTTCTGCGTCTTTTCCAGCCCGCGGCGCACCGGCCCGCTCTGGATCAAAAACACCAGCAGCGGCCACCAGATGACCGACAGGCCGAGAATAATCCCCGCGTACCACAGCTTGTCACCCAGACCGGAATCGATCTGCAACACCTGGGTGAAGACCGCCAGGAAGAACAGGGTGGCTTTCGGGTTCAGCAGGTTGCACAGGTAGCCTTGCGCAAAGGCGCTCTTCAGGCTGACCTGTTGCTGCGGCAGATTGCTGACGTTCATTTTGCCGCCGCCGCGCGACAGCAGCGCCTGGATGCCGATCCACACCAGATAGACCGCCCCGGCGTATTTCAGCAGGTTGAACAGCCACGGCGTGGTGGTGATCACCACCGCCAGCCCGGCGACGCAGTAGGACATGTGGGTGGCGACGCCGCAGATCACGCCGAAGGCGGTCATCATGGCGGCCAGACGCGGGTAGCGGGCGGCGTTTTTGATCACCAGGAAAAAATCCGGGCCGGGGGAAAGCATGCCGAGGGCGGCAATGCCGGCGACAAACAGTGACGTTTCAAGCATGGGAGGCGTCTCGCGCAAAAGGCAGCATGTTGGCGATAATAACGCCGCTTCCTCTGATGCGCATCAACCCAATGAGGTATTGTTAGGCTCTATGATAATAATTCATCTATCGCCAGCGACGGAGCACCATGCAGCAGACTACCGCCACAGACAGGCCGGATCCGCACCGGCAACAGCGTGAAATCACCCGCTTGTGCATTCAATGCGCGCTGCTGCTGTTGCAGCACGGCGCCGAGAGCACGGTGGTGGAGCAGTTGTCCACCCGCCTGGGGTTGGCGCTGGGGATGGACAGCGTGGAAAGTTCAATCTCCGCCAATGCGGTGGTGTTGACCACCCTCAGCCACGGCGCCTGCCTGACTACGACCCGCAAGAATGTCGATCGCGGCATCAATATGCAGGTGGTGACGGAAGTGCAGCATATCGTGATCCTCGCCGAGCATCACCTGGCGGATACGCACGACGTGGCGCGGCGCTTCGAAAAGATCCGGCCGCTGCGCTATCCGCGCTGGCTGGTGGTGCTGATGGTGGGGTTGTCCTGCGGGTGTTTCAGCATGCTCAACGGCGGCGGCGGCGACGCCTTCCTGGTGACCTTTATCGCCAGCGGCGCGGCGATGCTGGTGCGCCAGATCCTCACCGCCCGCCATATGAATCCGCTGATCAATTTTTGCCTGACGGCGTTTGTCGCTACGTCGATATCCGGGCTGCTGCTGCGCCTGCCGGTGTTTAAAGAGACCTCGAGCGTGGCGATGGCCGCCAGCGTGCTGCTGCTGGTGCCGGGCTTCCCGCTGATCAACGCGGTGGCCGACATGTTCAAGGGGCACGTCAACACCGGGTTGGCGCGCTGGGCGATGGCCAGCCTGTTGACGTTGGCGACCTGTATCGGCGTGGTGATGGCGATGTCGCTGTGGGATCTGCGGGGGTGGTCATGAGTCTGCTGTGGGCATTGTTGCAGGAGATGCTGTTGGCGGCGGTGCCGGCGCTGGGCTTCGCCATGGTGTTCAACGTGCCGCTGCGCGCGCTGCGCTATTGCGCGTTGCTTGGGGCAATCGGGCGCGGCTCGCGCATGCTGATGATGCACGTGGGCATGAACATCGAGTGGGCGTCGCTGCTGGCGGCGATCCTGATCGGCATCATCGGTATCTATTGGTCGCGCTGGCTGTTGGCGCATCCGAAGGTGTTCACCGTGGCGGCGGTGATCCCGATGTTCCCCGGCATTTCCGCCTATACCGCGATGATAACTGTGGTGGAGATCTCGCATCTGGGCTACAGCGAGGCTTTGATGGAGACCATGATCACCAACTTCCTCAAGGCCAGTTTCATCGTCGGCGCGTTGTCGATCGGCCTGTCGTTACCGGGCCTGTGGTTGTACCGCAAACGCCCCGGCGTGTGAAATTCCCCGGCAAAAGAACGTTGGTTATTAGATATGCTGATAAGAGCTATCTTATATATTCATCTTGCTTGATTAGCCTATCGACGGCACTCAGGCCTTTACGTATAGTGTCACCAATTTTGCTGCCTACACAGGGTTAAACAATGATTATCAGCCTGATCGCTGCCTTGGCGGCGGATCGCGTTATTGGCATGGAAAACGCCATGCCGTGGCACCTGCCGGCGGACCTTGCGTGGTTTAAACGCAACACGTTGAATAAGCCGGTTATTATGGGCCGCAAGACCTTCGAGTCCATCGGCCGCCCGCTGCCGGGCCGTCACAATATCGTTTTGAGCAGCCGCCCGGGCAATGCCGCCGGGGTGACCTGGGTGACCTCGCTGGATGAGGCGCTGGCCGCCGCGGGTGAGGTGGAAGAAGTGATGGTGATCGGCGGTGGGCGCATTTATACCCAGTTGCTGCCGCGCGCCGATCGCCTGTACCTGACACACATCGACGCCGAAGTCGGCGGCGATACTCACTTCCCGGATTACGAGCCGGACGAGTGGGAAACCACGTTCAGCGAATTCCACGACGCCGACGATCTGAACTCGCATAGCTACTGCTTCGAAATCCTGCAGCGCCGCTGATCTCAGCGCGTTAGCCAGTCATCCCCGGGGGCGCAAGCAATTGCGCCCCCGGTCTTTTTGCGCCGGTCATTCGTAACCTTTCCGTCACATTACCTGATTAGTATGAAGCCCAACTCCGAGCGCCACGGCAACTCTGGTGAATCTTGACCGCGGCGCCATAACTAAAAAGGTAACCACGTTATGACCAAGCAAATTGAGCAATTAGACGCCGACCGCCTGATCGATCCCACTCGCCGCAAGCTGCTGCTCGGCAGCGCCGGCGCCGTCGGCCTGGCCGGTTTTCTCGGCGGCGGCATCTGGTCGGTCTCCGCCGAGGCGTTAGCCGAGGATCTGCCGCCGAACACGCTGCTGGGCTTCCGGGGCATCGCCGCGTCTACCGCCGATGAAGTGACGATAGCGCCAGGCTACCGCGCCGAGGTACTGATCTCCTGGGGCGAGCCGCTGGTGGACGGCGCGCCGGCCTTCGATCCGCAGGGCAACAACAGCGCCGCCGATCAGGAAAAACAGTTTGGCGACAACAACGATGGCATGAGCTTCTTCCCTATCGATGACAATCACGGCGTGATGGCCATCAATAACGAATACGTTAACGAGCAGTACCTGTTCGCCCACGGCGGCGCCAAGGCCACCAGCCTGGAAGAGGTGCGCAAATCGCAGGCGGCGCACGGCGTCTCCATTGTCGCGGTCAAGCGGGTCGGCGACGGCCAGCGCTGGGAGGTGGAACGCCCGTCGCGCTATAACCGCCGCATCACCGCCAACAGCGAGATGCAATTCAGCGGCCCGGCCGCCGGACATCCGCTGTTGCAGACCGCCGCCGATCCGAGCGGCCGCAAGGTGCTGGGCACCTTCGGCAACTGCGCCAACGGCAAGACGCCGTGGGGTACCTACCTGACCTGCGAGGAAAACTTCGACACCTATTTCGGCACCCGTCAGGCCGATTATCGCACCACGCCGGAACAGAAGCGCTACACGCTGAAGGCCAGCGAACCGGAACGCAACTGGCCGGACTATGACGAGCGTTTTGATGTGGCGAAGAATCCCAACGAATTCAACCGTCACGGCTGGATTGTCGAGATCGATCCGTTGAATCCGACCTCGACGCCCATCAAGCACACCGCGCTCGGCCGTTTCAAACATGAAAACGCGGCGGTGACCGTGGCCAAAGACGGCCGTCTGGTGGTGTATATGGGCGACGACGAGCGCGGCGAACATATCTATAAGTACGTCTCCAAAGGCGTGGTCGACGCCGCCAATCCGGCCAACAATCGTACGCTGCTGGATGAGGGGACGCTGTACGTGGCGCAGTTCGACGGCGATGAAGCCGGCACGCCGCTGAAGGGCAAAGGGCGCTGGATTGCGCTTGAGTTCGGCAAGAACGGCCTGACGCCGGAGAACGGTTTCCGCGATGAGGCCGAAGTGCTGATCTTCGCCCGCAAGGCGGCGCAGCAGGTCGGCGCCACCAAAATGGATCGCCCGGAGTGGATCGCGGTGAACCCGCATGACGGGCGCGCGTACTGCACGCTGACCAACAACAGCAAGCGCGGCGAGGAAGGGATGCCGTTGAACGCCGCCAACCCGCGACCGAACAATATCTACGGCCAAATCATTCGCTGGGACGAGGGCGGCGACGCCACCGCCGACGTCTTCGCCTGGGACATCTATGCGCTGTGCGGCAACCCGATTGCCCACCCCGAAGGCGTCAACCGCGGCACGCCGAACATCACGGCGGAAAATACCTTCAACAGCCCGGACGGGCTGGGTTTCGATCGCGCCGGCCGTCTGTGGATCCTCACCGACGGCAAGTACAGCAACAAGGGCGATTACGTCGGGCAGGGCAACAACCAGATGCTGGTGGGCGATCCGGTCAGCGGCGAGATCCGCCGTTTCATGGTGGGGCCGAAGTCCTGCGAACTGACCGGCATCACCTTCACCCCGGACTACAAGACGATGTTCGTCAACGTACAGCATCCCGGAGAAGAAGGCGATTCGCACTTCCCGAACAACAGCCCGCGCCCGCGTTCATCGGTGTTGATGATCACGCGTGAAGATGGCGGAGTGATTGGGGCGTAAGGTGGCAATACAGAACAAAGGCGGCCACCGGGCCGCCTTTATCGTTTCAGGATGCGGCTAATCTGCCGGCGTGGTCAGGCGCTTCGCCGCGATTGGCGGGCTGCGTGAAGTAACGGCGGTCTTCCCAGCGCAGCATCGTCAGATCGCCGCCCCAGCAGCAGCCGGTATCCAGCCCGATCACGCCCTCCGGCGTGCCCTTGCCTTCCAGCGAGGCCCAGTGGCCGAAGATGATGGTGTATTCCGGGTCCACCAGGCGCGGCAGCTCGAACCACGGTTTCAGCGGCGCCGGCGCGCTGCCCGGCGCATCTTTGCAGATCATGTCAAGCTGGCCGTTGGGGAAGCAGTAGCGCATGCGCGTCAGCGCATTGGTGCTGAAACGCAGGCGCGCCAGGCCGCTCAGCTCCGGCGCCCAGTTGTTCGGCATGTCGCCGTACATGGCGTCGAGGAACAGCGGATAGCTGTCGCTGCTCAATACCGCCTCCACTTCGCGAGCGCACATTTTCGCGGTGTCGATGTCCCACTGCGGGGTGATGCCGGCGTGGGCCATCACCAGTTTTTGCTCATCATCCACCTGCAGCACCGGTTGGCGGCGCAGCCAGTTGATCAGCTCGTCGGCGTCCGGCGCTTCCAGCAGCGGCGTGATGCGATCTTTGGGTTTGTTGCGGCTGATGCCGGCGTAAACCGCCAGCAGGTGCAGATCGTGGTTGCCCAGCACCATGCGCACCGCCGGGCCGAGCGAGCGCACATAGCGCAGCACGTCCAGCGAGGCGGGGCCGCGCGCCACCAGATCGCCGGTCAGCCACAGTTGATCGCGCTCGGGATCGAACGCAACCTGAGCCAGCAGCGACTTCAGTTCATCGAAACAGCCGTGAACGTCGCCGATAAGGTATGTCGACATAATTAATGGATCAGCGTTGGAATGGCTAAGCGGAACACGGGAATAGCGGTGCGGAACGGCTGACCCTGATGGTCAACCATTTCGTAATGGCCTTCCATGGTGCCCAGCGGTGTTTCCAGAATGGCGCCGCTGGTGTACTGAAACTCTCCACCGGGCGGAATGACGGGCTGTTCGCCGATCACGCCTTCGCCCTGGACTTCGGTTTGGCGGCCGTTGCTGTTGGTGATCAGCCAGTAACGGCCCAGCAGTTGCACGTTGGTCCGCCCCAGATTGCGGATGGTAATGGTATAGGCGAAGACGTAACGCTCTTCTTCAGGGATCGACTGTGATTCCACATAGATGCTCTGAACCTGAATACACACGCGGGGCGAATCAATCATGACAACAACTCCTTATTGCTGCGGCGCCGGATTGGCTGACAGCCAGTTCGCCAGCTTGCAGTACTGCGCCACAGAAATATTCTCTGCTCTGAGCGAAGGATCGACGCCCAGCTCCGTCAGCTGCTCCGGCGTGAACAGATCGCCCAGGCTATTGCGGATGGTTTTCCGCCGCTGGTTGAACGCCTGCGTGGTGATGCGGCTCAGCATGCGCACGTCGCCCACCGGGTTCGGCAGCTCGGTGTGCGGGACCAGGCGCACCACGGCGGAATCGACCTTCGGCGGCGGCGCGAACGCGGTCGGCGGCACTTCCAGCACCGGGATGACGTTGCAGTAGTACTGCGCCATCACGGTTAAACGCCCGTAGGCCTTGCTGTTAGGGCCGGCCACCAGACGGTTGACCACCTCTTTCTGCAACATAAAGTGCATGTCGCGGATTGCCTGAGTATAGCTGAAAAGGTGGAACATCAGCGGCGTCGAAATATTGTACGGCAGGTTACCAAATACGCGCAGCGGTTGGCCAGCCTCCTCGGCCAGTTCGGCGAAATTCACCGTCATGGCGTCCTGCTGGCGGATGGTCAGCTTGTCTTTCAGCTGCGGGTGATTCTCCAGCCGAGTGGCCAGATCGCGGTCCAGTTCGATCACCGTCATGCGGTCCATGCGTGCGCCGACCGGTTCGGTCAAGGCGCCGAGGCCGGGGCCGATCTCGACCACCGCTTCGCCCGGCTGCGGGTGAATGGCGGAGACAATGCTATCGATGACAAACTGATCGGTTAAAAAGTTTTGTCCAAAGCGTTTGCGGGCAAAGTGCCCTTGGTGGACTCTGTTATTCATTACAATTAATTATCATTTTAATGGCGAGATTCAGGGCCGTTTGGAAACTGCCGACATCGGCGGTGCCGGTGCCGGCCAGTTCCAGAGCGGTACCGTGGTCGACCGAGGTGCGTATGAAAGGCAAACCGAGGGTGATATTCACCGCGCGGCCGAACCCTTGGTATTTTAGCACCGGCAGCCCCTGATCGTGATACATCGCCAGCACCGCATCGGCATCTTGCAGATATTTGGGCTGGAACAGGGTGTCCGCCGGCAGCGGGCCGACAAGATGGATACCGTCAGCGCGCAGCGCGTCGAGCGCCGGGATGATGGTGTCTATCTCTTCGCGCCCCATATGGCCGCCTTCCCCGGCGTGGGGATTCAGACCGCAGACGTAAATGTGCGGCTGGGCGATGCCAAATTTGGTTTTCAGATCGTGGTCGAGGATGCGAATGACTTCGAACAGGCTCTGCTGCGTGATGGCGCCCGGTACCGCCAGCAGCGGCAGGTGGGTGGTCGCCAGCGCCACGCGCAGCTCTTCGGTCGCGAGCATCATCACCACGCGATCGCAGCGGCTGCGATCGGCAAAGAATTCGGTATGGCCGATAAACGGCACGCCGGCGTCGTTGATCACGCCCTTGTTCACCGGGCCGGTGATCAGCGCAGCGAATTCGCCGTTCAGGCAACCGTCGCAGGCGCGTGCCAGGGTTTCCACCACGTAGGCGCTGTTGCCGACGTTCAGTTCACCGGCGGTAACCGGCTGAGCGAGCGGCACCGGCAGCACGGTCAGCGTGCCGGCGCGTTGCGCCTCGGCCGGCTGCTGCGGCTGGTAGTCGCGCAGCGTCAGCGGCAGGTCCAAACGCTTGGCGCGTTCAAGCAACAGGGCCGGATCGGCGCACACCACCAGCTCAACAGGCCAATCCTGTTGCGCCAGGGCGGCTACCAAATCCGGCCCCACCCCGGCGGGTTCGCCGGGGGTAATGACGACGCGTTTATTGCTGTGCATCGCTGCCATCGAGGATCTTCACGTAAGCCTGGGCGCGCTGTTCCTGCATCCAGGTCTGCGCCTCTTCGGCGAACTTACGGTTGAACAGCATGCGGTAAGCGCGATCTTTCTGCGCGGCGTCGGTCTTATCCACCTGACGGGTATCCAGCAGCTGAATCAGGTGCCAACCGAAGGAAGAGTGCACCGGCGCGCTGATCTCACCTTTGCTCAGCTTGAGCAACGCATCGCGGAAGGCGGGATCGTAGATGTCCGGGGAAGCCCAGCCCAGATCGCCGCCCTGCATGGCGGAACCCGGATCCTGCGACAGCTGTTTGGCTTCGTCGGCAAACTTGGCGCGGCCGCTCTTGATCGCTTCCGCCACGGATTGCAGTTTGGCGCGCGCCTGGTCGTCGGTCAGCACCACCGAAGGTTTCAGCAGGATGTGACGGGCGTGCACTTCGGTGACCGACACCGACTGGCTGGCGCCGCGGATGTCGTTGACTTTCAGGATGTGGAAGCCGACGCCGGAACGGATTGGGCCGACGACGTCACCTTTCTTGGCGCTGACCAGGCGTTCAGCGAACAGGGTCGGGATCTCTTGCAGCTTGCCCCAGCCCATGTTGCCGCCTTTCAGCGCCTGAGAGTCGGCGGAGTAAGTGATCGCCAGCTTGCCGAAGTCGGCGCCGCTGTTGATCTCGCCCACCAGGCGTTTGGCCAGCTCTTCGGCTTTGTCGACCTGCTGCTGCGACGGGTTCTCCGGCAGCGGGATCAGGATGTGGCTGATGTTCATTTCGGTGTCGCTGCCGTTCTGCGCGCCCACCTGTTTGGCCAGCGCGTCCACTTCCTGCGGCAGGATGGTGACGCGGCGGCGCACTTCGTTGTTGCGCACTTCGGAGATCAGCATCTCTTTGCGGATCTGCGCGCGGTAGGTGTTGTAGTTCAGCCCTTCGTACGACAGGCGGCTGCGCAGCTGATCTACGCTCATGCGGTTCTGCGCGGCGATGTTGGCGATCGCTTTGTCCAGATCGGCGTCGGAGACGGTGATGCCCATTTTCTTGGCCATCTGCAGCTGGATGTTATCCATGATCAGGCGTTCGATGATCTGATGGCGCAGCGTCTTGTCGTCCGGCAGTTGCTGACCGGCCTGCTGGGCGTTGAGCTTCACCGACTGCAACAGTCCGTTGACGTCGCTTTCGAGTACCACGCCGTTATCCACGACGGCGGCGACTTTATCCACTTCTTGGGGTGCTGCGAACGCGGCATTGGCGCAAACCACCAATCCGAGAATAAGCGTTCTCCAGTTCTTCATACATTTCCCATTATGTAATCCGCAAATGCGGGTGAAAGTTCTCGTTTTCAAAGTGTTGCAAAGCGTCAGAATGCGCGCTGATACGGCAGAATGCCGGAGCGCAGCATTTCTGCGGAGCCGAGACTATGATCGCTGCTCAGGCCGCGCAGTTCGACGTTGAACGAAACTCTGTTGTCGTAAACGCTGGTATTGTTGCTGTTGTTCCAGTCGGTGATCTTGCGCTCATAGCCCAGCGTCACCGCCCAGCAGCAGGTGTTGTACTTCAGCCCCACCAGCTGATCGGCGGATTGTTTGGCGCGGGTGTCGTAGTAGTACGCCCCGACCACCGCCCAACGATCGGCGATCGGCCAGCTGCCGGTGATGCCCACCTGCGAGATGCCGTCCTGGAAGGCCGGAACCGTTTTGGTGTTCAACGCCGTCTGGATATATTCCGGCGTGGCGTAACGGTAGTTCAGCTGCACTACGCGCTCGGCATCCTGGCGGTATTCCACCACGCCGTTGCCCAGCGAGACGCTGTTCAGGCGGGTGTCGTACTGCAGGCCGCCGCGCAGGCCCCAACGATCGTCGATTTTCCAATAGGTATCGCCGGCCCAGGCCACGCTGCCGGTATCGTCGTTGTTGTCGTACCCGGTTACCCGATCGCCGGTGCGCGAACGGCTGAAGTAGTAGATTTGACCCACGGAAGCGTTAAAACGTTCAACCAGCGCGTCATCATAAATGCGGGTGGTCAAACCGGTAGACACGCGGTTCTGCGAAGCGATGCGATCCAGGCCGCTGTAGGTGCGATCGCGGAACAGGCCGGAGTAGTCGGTCTGCAGCAGCGTGGTGTCGTAGGTGTAGATGTTGCTCTGGTCGCGGTACGGCACGTACAGGTACTGCACGCGCGGCTCCAGCGTCTGGGTGGCGCCTTCGGCCCAGATCATCGGCCGCTCGAACACCAGCTTGCCGTCGACTTTGAACTGCGGCAGTACGCGGTTGACCGAATCATCGAGCTCCGGCGCGGCAGCGTTTTTGCGGCTCTGGTAGTTGGCGGCGAAACCGTCAGGAATATCCTGCTGGTAATGGGTCGCCATCACCTTGGCTTCGGTGTTCAGGCTGGCCCAGCCGTTGGTGAGCGGCAGACTCAGCGTCGGTTCCATATGCAGACGGGTGGCGTCCGGGCTGTATGGGTTGACGCTGGTGAACTTGGCCGCCTGGCCGTAAATATGGAAGTCGAACGGACCGAGGTCGTTCTTGTAGTAGTTCAGATCCAGCTGCGGCTGGACTTTATACGAGTCCGACTGTGAGCGATCGGTATCGTCGTAAATCTGGAACTGCTTGGAGCTCAGCGTGGCGTTCCAGTTTTCGTTGGCGTAGCCGAGGCTAAATTTCTGCGTGGCGTAGCCGTCGGTGGTGGAGCCGTATTTGGAGTCCAGATCGGTGAAGTACTTGGAATCGCTGACCTTGGTGTAATCGACGTTGAAGCGCCACACCTGATCCATAACGCCGTTGTGGTTCCAGTAGAACAGCCAGCGTTTGTTGTCGTCATGATCTTTGCCGTATTCCTTATCGTCCGGCAACCAGTCGAACTCCATCAGGCCGAGGCCCGGCTGCACCAGATAACGGAACTCGGTCTGCCACTGCAGGCCGCGCTTGGACATATAGTGCGGGGTAATGGTGGCGTCGTAGTTCGGCGCGATGTTCCAGTAATACGGCAACATGAACTCGAAGCCGTTGTTGCTGCCGTACTTGGCGTTCGGGATCAGGAAGCCGGAACGGCGCTTGTCGCCGACCGGCAGCTGCAGGTACGGGCTGTAGAACACCGGCACGCCACCGATGCGGAAGCGGGCGTTCCATATTTCCGCCACCTGCTCTTCGCGATCGTGGATCACTTCGGAACCGACCACGCTCCAGCTGTCGTCGCCCGGCAGACAGGAGGTAAAGGTGCCGTTTTCCAGGATGGTGTAACGGTTGGCGCCGCGCATTTTCATCTTGTCGGCGTCGCCACGCCCCTGACGGCCTACCATCTGGTAGTCGCCTTCATAGACGTCGGTATCTTTGGTATTCAGGTTAGACCAGGCCTTCGGGCCTTTCAGTTTGATCTGATTGTCGCTGTAGTGCACGTCGCCGGTGGCGGTGACGGTACGCACCGGTTCCGTCTGGCCGGGGTTTTGCGTCTGATTCAGCTCAACTTCTTTGGCGGTCAGGGTGCTGTTGCCCTGCTCGATATGCACGTTGCCGCTGAACAGGGCGCTTTTCGGGTAGTCGGCGCGCGAGTCATCGGCATTGATGGTCACCGGCTGGCTGTTCGGATCGCCGCTGACCAAAGGCTTGTCGTAAACAGGAACGCCAAGCATGCATTGCTCGGCCAGATCAGCCAGCGCATGCTGACTGTAGAGTGCCGTCCAAATCATCGTGGCCAGCAGTGTTGGGAAACTTTTTTTCATACGCGGTTTTGGTGTTCCGTCATCAGAGGCGTCGTGTCCGGCAAACGGTCAGAGACTATATTACTCATCTGCGTTGCGCTAGTGCTAAATCCAGCCGTTTACTTGCGTCGTCGTTAGGCGCAAAGATAAATGACAGGTATGATAATCCAAATTCTAGGAAAAATCGCCTGCGCCCTTTCCTGAAACGGAGGAGAGCGGGCGGCTTTCGGCATGATAATTGAGGAGTATATGCAGTATTGGGGAAAACTGCTCGGCGTCATCGTCGCCATCTGGTCTGGCGCGGGATTCTGGGGTGTAGTTCTGGGGCTGATTATCGGTCATATGATCGATACGGCGCGCAGCAACAAGCGCAGCCGGGGGTTTTTCACCGACCAGCAAACGCGGCAAACGCTGTTTTTCCGCACCACTTTTCAGGTTATGGGCCACCTGACCAAATCCAAAGGACGCGTCACCGAGGCGGATATCCAGATCGCCAGCCTGTTCATGGATCGCCTGCAGCTGCACGGCGAAGCCCGCACTGCGGCACAGCAGGCGTTCCGCGAGGGCAAACAGAGCCAGTTCCCGCTGCGTGAGACGCTGCAGCAGTTCCGCAGCATCTGTTTCGGCCGCTTCGATCTGATTCGGATGTTTCTGGAAATTCAGATTCAGGCGGCGTTCGCCGACGGCTCGCTGCACCCGAACGAACGTCAGGTGCTGTATGTCATCGCCGAAGAGCTGGGCATTTCGCGCGCGCAGTTCGATCAGTTCCTCAGCATGATGGAGGGCGGGCGTCAGTTCGGCGGCGGTCAGCAGGGCGGGTATTCGCAAGGCGGTTATCAGCAGGCTCAGCGCGGCCCGACGCTCGACGATGCGTGCAAGGTGCTCGGCGTGCGCAGCAGCGACGATGCCGCCACCATCAAACGCGCCTACCGCAAGCTGATGAGCGAACACCATCCGGATAAGCTGGTGGCGAAAGGCTTGCCGCCGGAGATGATGGAAATGGCCAAGCAGAAAGCGCAGGAGATCCAGGCGGCGTACGACCTGATCAAACGCGAGAAAGGTTTTAAATAACGATACCCGTCATACTTCGAGCTGCAGGTGTGTTGGCTGCCCGCGCTTACCCCGGTCACGTACTTTTTGTACGCTCCCGGGGCTGCGCTTAGTTGCCGCCTTCCTGCAACTCGAATTATTTAGGGTATCTCAGGGTGATGAGCTCAGAAATCCGGCTCGGCGCGAAAGTGCATCGGCGTCTGGAAGGCGGGGTGGGTGATGCGCAGCTCTTGCGCATGCAGCTGCAGCCGCGGCGCCATCGCTTTGGCTTCCGGCGGGGCGTAGAAACCGTCGCCGAGGATCGGGTGTCCCAGCGCCAGCATGTGCACCCGCAGCTGATGCGAGCGGCCGGTGATCGGCGTCAGCTTCACGCGGGTGCTGCCGTCGGCGTCGCGCGACAGCACCAGATATTCCGTCTGCGCCGCTTTGCCGGTGTCAAAACACACCTTTTGCAGCGGCCGGTTCGGCCAGTCGCAGATCAGCGGCAAATCCACCAACCCTTCGTCATGCGCCATATGCCCCCAAACGCGGGCGATATAAGATTTCTTCGGTTCGCGTTCGCGGAACTGACGCTTCAGCTCACGCTCGGCGGCCTTGTTGAGCGCCACCACGATCACCCCGCTGGTGGCCATATCCAGCCGGTGCACCGATTCGGCGGCCGGATGATCGGCCTGAATGCGGGTCATCAGGCTGTCTTTGTTTTCCGGCGCGCGGCCGGGCACCGACAGCAAGCCGCTGGGCTTGTTGACCACCATGATGTGTTCATCCTGATACAGGATGTGCAGCGGGTCCTGCGGGGGATTGTAGGGTTCCATCTTGGCTCCGCGAAAAGGGCCGAACGGGGAGGCAACCACCTCCCCGCGTCGCGCCGGTTACTGGTGGGTGACCACCACCAGACGAATGGCGTCGAGACGCCAGCCGGCTTCATTGAGGTTGGCCAGCACCTGACGGCGGTTGAACTCCAGCGTCTCGACTTCGTCGTCGCGGATGTTCGGGTTGACCGCCTTCAGCGCTTCCAGACGCGCCAGCTCGGCGCTCAGCTTGTCGTCCGCCTCTTGCTTCGCCTGTTCTATAAGCGTGCGTGCCTGCGCTTCCACCAGGCTTTCCGCCTGCTGCAGCATGGCGTGCACGTCTTGCTGCACGGCGTTGACCAGCTTGCTGGAGGTGTGGCGGTTGACCGCGTTCAACTGGCGGTTGAAGCTTTCGAACTCGACCTGCGCCGCCAGGTTGGTGCCCTTGCGGTCCATCAGCATGCGGATCGGCGTCGGCGGCAGGAAGCGGGTCAGCTGCAGGTGCTTCGGCGCCTGGGCTTCCACCACGTACACCAGCTCAACCAACAAGGTGCCGACCGGCAACGCTTTGTTTTTCAACAGGGACACCGCACAGCTGCCGGTATCGCCGGACAGGATAAGATCCAGACCGTTGCGGATGATCGGGTGTTCCCAGCTGACGAACTGCGCGTCTTCGCGCGACAGCGCCTGATCGCGATCGAAGGTGACGGTGCAGCCGTCCTGCGGCAGGCCCGGGAAGTCCGGCACCAGCATATGGTCGGACGGCGTGAGCACGATCAGGTTGTCGCTGCGATCTTCCTGATTGATGCCGACGATGTCGAACAGGTTGAGCGCGAAGCCCACCAGGTTGATGTCGTTATCTTGCTCGGCGATGGCGGCGGCCAGCGCCTGGGCTTTGTCGCCGCCGTTGGAGTGCATCTCCAGCAGACGGTCGCGGCCTTGTTCCAGCTGCGCTTTCAACTGGTCATGCTGCTGGCGGCAGGCGTGGATGAATTCGTCCAGGCCTTCCTGCTCGGTCGGCGCGGCCAGATAGCCGATCAACTGCTCGTAGCAGCTGTCGTAGATGGTGCGGCCGGTCGGGCAGGTGTGTTCGAAGGCGTCGAGCCCTTCGTGGAACCAGCGGCCCAGCACCGCCTGTGCGGTGTGCTCCAGGTAAGGCACCATGATTTGGATATCGTGCATCTGGCCGATACGGTCCAGACGGCCGATGCGCTGTTCCAGCAGATCCGGATTGAACGGCAGATCGAACATCACCAGTTGGCTGGCGAACTGGAAGTTGCGGCCTTCGGAACCGATCTCGGAACACAGCAGCACCTGTGCGCCTTCTTCTTCGGAGGCGAAGTAGGCGGCGGCGCGGTCGCGCTCGATGATCGACAGCCCTTCGTGGAACACGGCGGCGCGGATCGCTTCACGCTCGCGCAGTACCTGCTCCAGCTGCAGCGCGGTGTCGGCCTTGGCGCAGATCACCAGCACTTTTTCGTTACGGTTGGCCAGCAGGTAGTCCAGCAGCCACTCGACGCGCGGGTCGAAGTTCCACCAGGTGGCGTTTTCGCCCTCGAACTCCTGATAAATCTGCTCCGGGTACAGCATGTCGCGCGCGCGTGCTTCGACGGACTTCTTGGCGCCCATGATGCCGGAGACTTTGATCGCGGTCTGATACTGGGTCGGCAGCGGCAGCTTGATCTGGTGCAGGTTGCGGTGCGGGAAGCCCTTCACGCCGTTACGGGTATTGCGGAACAGCACGCGGCTGGTGCCGTGGCGATCCATCAGCATGGAAACCAGCTCCTGACGCGCCTGCTCGGCGTTGTCACCTTCGCTGTTGGCGGCTTTGAGCAGCGGTTCGATGTCCTGCTCGTCGATCAGCTCGCCCAGCAGGTTCAATTTGTCGTCGGTCAGGCGCTCACCGCTCAGCAGCAGGGTGACGGCGTCGGCCACCGGGCGATATTTTTGCTGCTCGGCAACGAACTCGCCGTAGTCATGGAAACGATTTGGATCGAGCAGGCGCAGGCGCGCAAAGTGGCTCTGTTGGCCCAGCTGTTCCGGGGTGGCGGTCAGCAGCAGCACGCCGGGGATATGCTCGGCCAGCTGTTCGATCACCTGATATTCGCGGCTCGGCGCTTCTTCGCTCCAGGCCAGGTGGTGCGCTTCGTCGACCACCAGCAGATCCCACTGGGCGTCCGCCAGCTCTTCCAGGCGCTGCTTGTTGCGGCGCACGAAGTCCAGCGAGCAGATCACCAGCTGTTCGGTTTCGAACGGGTTGCTGCTGTCGAGCTTGGCTTCGGCGTAGCGGCTGTCGTCGAACAGCGAGAAGTAGAGGTTGAAGCGGCGCATCATCTCCACCAGCCACTGGTGCTGCAGCGTTTCCGGCACCACGATCAGCACGCGCTCGGCGCGGCCCGCCAGCAGTTGCTGGTGGATGATCATGCCGGCTTCGATGGTTTTGCCGAGGCCGACTTCGTCCGCCAACAGAACGCGCGGCGCATGGCGCTGGCCGACTTCATGAGCGATGTGCAGCTGGTGCGGGATCAGGCTGGCGCGCATGCCGCGCAGGCCGGCGAACGGCAGGCGATACTGCTCGCTCTGGTATTTGCGGGCGCGAAAACGCAGCGCGAAACGATCCATGCGGTCGATTTGGCCGGCGAACAGGCGATCCTGCGGCTTGCTGAAGGTCAGTTTGCTGTCCAGCAGCACTTCGCGCATCGCCACGCCGCTTTCCTGGGTGTCCAGGCGGGTGCCGATATAGGTCAACAGACCGTTTTCCTCTTTCACCTCTTCCACCTGCAGCTGCCATCCCTCGTGGCTGCTGACGGTATCGCCCGGGTTGAACATCACGCGGGTGATCGGCGAATCGTTTCTGGCATAGAGGCGGTTTTCACCGGTGGCGGGGAAAAGCAGGGTAATCATGCGCGCATCCAGCGCCACGACGGTGCCCAGTCCTAATTCGCTTTCCGTGTCGCTGATCCAGCGTTGACCAAGAGTAAAAGGCATATATTGTCGGCTCGATTCTTTGTAAGTAAGTCTTGTTACCGGGCGGGAAGGGCCGCGGCACCTGTACTGAACATCGGTTAATCCCGGTTTGTTTTAAATTTGACGGGCAATAGCCGTTCACGCCATGCAGACGTCGCGAGACGGCAGGGCTAAGCGTGGTTCAGTTTTGGGAAGGGCGCTATGGTAATGGAAGGCGGCGCGTTCGTCACCTGCAAAACCGGATGATTTTTCTTAACCTGGCGCAATCTCAAAACAGCCCCATCTGCCCGGTGACCAGCGTGGTGAAGTCGTCGTGCAAGAAAGGGAGTATAGCGTCTGCCACCGGTTGCAGCTGACGTTCGAGGTAGTGCTGATAATCGATGGGCGAATGGCGGGTTTCCAGCGGTTCCGGCCCGGCGACGGTCATCACGTAGCTGATCCAGCCGCCGTTCTGATACTGCAGCGGCCGCCCCTGACTGCGGTTGTAGTCGTCGGCGATGCGCGCGGCGCGGGCGTGCGGCGGCACGTTGCGCTGATAGTCGTCGAGCTTTCTGCGCAGCCGTTTGCGGTACACCAATTGATCGTCGAAGTCGCCGTTCAGGGTTTTGCCGACGTAGTCGCGCACATAGTCCTGGTAGGGCTGTTGTTTGAAGATGCGCTGATAGAGCTGCTGCTGGAACCGCTGCGCCAGCGGCGTCCAGTCGGTGCGCACCGTTTCCAGGCCTTTGTACACCATCTCTTCCTGGCCGTCGGCGCGCGCGATCAGGCCGGCGTAGCGTTTCTTGCTGCCCTGCTCGGCGCCGCGAATGGTCGGCATCAGGAAGCGGGAATAGTGGGTTTCGAACTCCAGCTCCAGCGCGTTCTCCAGCCCGAACTGCTGCTGCAGATGCTGCTGCCACCAGGCGTTGACCCGTTGCACCAGCGCCCGGCCGATCTGCGCCGCCTGTTGCTCGTCATGCGGCTGTTTCAGCCAGACGAAGGTGGAGTCGGTGTCGCCGTAAATCACCTGATAGCCTTCGGCTTCGATCAGCTCGCGGGTTTGGCGCATGATCTCGTGGCCGCGCAGGGTGATCGACGACGCCAGCCGCGGATCGAAGAAGCGGCAGCCGCTCGATCCCAGCACGCCGTAAAGCGCGTTCATGATGATCTTCAGCGCCTGCGACAGGGGCTTGTTGTGCTGGCGTTTGGCGGCCTCGCGCCCTTGCCAGATCTGCTCGACGATCGCCGGCAGGCAGTGTTTGCTGCGCGAGAAGCGGGCGTTGCGAAAGCCGGGAACCGAGTCGGCGTCGTTTGGGTGGCGCATGCCTTCCACCAACCCGACCGGATCGATCAAGAAGGTGCGGATGATCGACGGGTACAGACTTTTATAGTCCAGCACCAGCACCGAGTCGTACAGGCCGGGCCGGGAATCCATCACAAAGCCGCCGGGGCTGTGTTCCTCCGGCTGTTCGCCGAGGTTGGGGGCGACAAAGCCCAGGCGATGCATGCGCGGCATATAGAGGTGGCTGAAGGCCGCCACCGATCCGCCGCTGCGATCGGCCGCCAGCCCGGTGACGGTGGCGCGCTCCAGCAGGAAGTTGAGCAGGTCGGCCTTGGCGAAAATCCGCGTCACCAGCTCGCAGTCTTTCAGGTTGTAGCGGGCCAGCGCCGGCTTGTCTTCGGCGAAGCGCCGGTCGATCTCCGCCATGCGCTGATAAGGGTTGTCGATCGCCTTGCCTTCGCCCAGCAGTTCCTGCGAAACGTATTCCAGGCTGAAGGAGGGAAAATTCCAGGTGGCGGATTTCAGCGCCTCGATGCCGTCGATGATCAGGCGGCCGGCGGCGGCGGCGAAAAAGTGATTCTGCTTGAAACCATGCTCGCGCCATTCTAGTAGATTGCCGCCGCGCCCCAGCCGCAGCGGGATTTGGTAGCGCTCGGCGTGCTTTTGCAGCACCCGCAGATCGAACTGCACCAGGTTCCAGCCGATGATGGCGTCGGGATCGTGACGCTCCAGCCACGCGTTCAGCCGTTCCAGCAGTTGGGGGCGGCTGGCGCAGTATTCCAGATCGAAATCCAGCGGCTCATCGCCGCCGTTGGCCGGCCCCAGCATGTAGACCTGCCGCTGGCCGCATCCTTCCAGCGCGATGGAGTAAAGCTCGCCGTGGGCGGTGGTTTCGATATCCAGCGACACCAGTTTTAGCGTTGGGCGGTACTCCGGCGCCGGCTTCATTTGGCCGCTGAGCAACGGCCCATTGCCGTCGCCCAGGCCGTTGAACCATACCGGCGCGGTAATGAAGCGTTCCATCAGGTAGCGCTCGGGCGGGCGAATGTCGGCCTCGTAGACCGCAACGCCGCCTTCCCGCAGCAGTTTTTCCAGCTTGATGAGCTGACGGTGCTGGCGGCAGTACAGCCCCAGCATCGGGCGGTGATGAAAATCCGTCAGCGCCAGCGGTTTCAGTTCGACTTGCCGCTCTTCGCGCAGCAGCAGTTCCGCGCGCTGCCTTTGTTCGGCGGGGATAAACGCCACCGAGGTTTGCGGCGGCAGACGCAGCTGGCGCGGGCCCGCGTCGGTCGCCAGCCAAAATTCGACCTCGGTGCCGGCGGGCGTGTCGCGCCAGTGGCGAGTGAGCAGGAACCCCTGTTGCAGTGCTGTCATAACCCCTTCGTTTTCCGCCGGGCGGCGTGTGCGACGTTCAGCGTGATGTCGGTTTTGGCGCTAATATAGATAAATTACAGTATGGGTTTTTATACAGTCATTGTCCATTGCCGCGCGGCGTTGCCAAATACGCATACAATTCATCGATTGACTCGCCAGCGGCGGCGCTGGAAAATCCTCGGCCCCGTTTGGCCCGAATAATCCACAGAGGTGTAATGGAAGCCTATTTACAAGATTTGATCACCCAGTCACTGGCTTTCACTCTGATGGTCGTTCTGCTGGTCGCTTTTCTGGAGTCGTTGGCGCTGGTGGGGCTGCTGTTGCCCGGCACGGTGATGATGGCCAGCATCGGCGCGCTGATCGGCAGCGGCAAGGTGGATTTTTACTACGCCTGGGCGGCGGGCATCGTCGGCTGCCTGCTCGGCGATTGGATCTCCTATTTCGTCGGCCGCGCCTTTAAGGGGCCTTTGCATCGCTGGTCGTTTCTGAAGAAGAACAAAGCGCTGCTCGACAAAACCGAACATGCCTTGCACCAGCACAGCATGGCGACCATTTTGATCGGTCGCTTCGTTGGCCCGACGCGCCCGCTGGTGCCGATGGTGGCCGGCATGCTCGATTTGCCGCCGTACAAGTTTGCGTTGCCGAACATCATCGGTTGCCTGACCTGGCCGCCGGTCTATTTCTTCCCCGGCATTCTGGCGGGGGTGGCGATCGATATCCCCGCCGACGCCAACAGCGCGACGTTCAAGTGGCTGTTGCTCGCGGCGGCGCTGCTGGTCTGGCTGGCGGTGTGGCTGAGCTGGCGCTGGTGGCGCGAGGGCAAGCGCAGCGCCGATCGGCTGAGCCGTTGGCTGACGCCGCTGCGGCTGCGCGTGGTGTGCGGATTGAGTTGGCTGGCGACGTTGGCGGTCGGCTATTTGCTGAGCCAACAGCCGCTGATGCCGGTGTACCGGCATCTGTTGTGGCAGGTGCTGTCGGGGCAATGATTGCGGGGGCATTAGCCCCCGTTCGCCTTACTGGAAGAACGCTTCCAGCTGTTCAAATACCCGCACGTCTTCGCTGTGGCGCTTCACCCGCAGCACGTCTTCCAGCTTTTCCACCTGGCTTATCATTTGTTCCAGCCGCTGATCGTCGGCGACCAATAGCCAAATGCGGCTCTGTTGGCCGTCTTTCAACGGCAGGCACAGAATGCCTTCGACGTTGAACGCGCGGCGGGCGAACAGCCCGCAAACGTGCGACATCACGCCGGGATGGTTGCGCACCGCCAGCTCCAGGATCACCTGTGGTTTATCTTGTGGTTGCAGCATGGCTTATTCTCCAATCATGTCGATGTTGGCGGCGCCCGGCGGCACCATCGGGAACACTTTTTCGTTGATATCGATCAGCGCGTGGATCAGGCAGGGACCCGGGCGCTGGATCGCCTCAGCCAGTGCCGCCTGAGGATCTTCCGCGGCGTTCAGATCGCAGGTATCCAGCCCGAATCCGGCAGCGATTTTCAGGAAGTCGGTACGCTTCGGATAGGCGGCGGCGAAGATGCGCTGTTGGTAGAACAGGGTTTGCTGCTGGT
This sequence comes from Serratia sp. SCBI, assembly GCF_000747565.1. NCBI lineage: Bacteria > Pseudomonadati > Pseudomonadota > Gammaproteobacteria > Enterobacterales > Yersiniaceae > Serratia > Serratia sp. SCBI. The sequence continues at coordinate 744,158 of NZ_CP003424.1, forward strand.
GCACCAGCCCCAGCGCCTGGTTGTTCATCAAAATGATTTTCACGTCCAGATCGTGCTCGACCGCGGTGGCCATTTCCTGAATGTTCATCATCAGGCTGCCGTCGCCGGAGAAGCACAGCACTTTACGTTCGGGCTCCGCCAACGCCGCGCCGATCGCCGCCGGCAGACCGAAGCCCATGGTGCCCAGGCCGCCCGACGTCAGCCACTGGCGCGGCCGGCTCAGCGGATAGGCCTGCGCTACCCACATCTGATGCTGACCCACGTCGGTGGTGATGATGGCGCTGTCGTCCACGCAGCGCGCGGCGGCCAGCACCAGGCCGTAATGGCTCAGCGGATCGTCGGCGTTCGGCATGTTGAACGGGAATTCGCGCTTCAGATCGTTGACGGTGTTCAGCCACGCGCTGCGCGGCTGCGTGTCGATCTGCGGCAGCAGCTGTTGCAGCACCTGGCCGACGTCGGCATGGATCGCCACGTTGGCCTGTTTGACCTTGCCCAGCTCGGCGCGGTCGATATCCACGTGAATGATGGCGGCGTTAGGGCAGAACTGCTCGGTTTTACCGATTGCCCGATCGTCGAAGCGCGCGCCCAGCACGATCAGCAGATCGGCCTCCTGCAGAATGAAGTTGGTGCTGCGCGCGGCGTGCATGCCCAGCATGCCCAGCGACAGCGGGTGTTCCACCGGCATCGCGCCCAGCGCCATCAGCGTCATGGTGGTGGGCAGACCGGCGCGCTCGGCCAGCTCCAGCGCCTGCCGGTGAGCGTCGGCGCAGATGATGCCGCCGCCCAGGTAGAGGATCGGGCGTTTCGCCTGATTGATCATCGCGGCGGCCTGCGAAACCAGCGCCGGATCGAAGCTCGGGGCGGCGTCCGGCACGGCGATCGGCGGCAACTCTTCCAGGGTGATGGTGGCGGTCTGCACGTCTTTCGGCACATCGATCCAGACCGGGCCGGGGCGGCCGGACTCGGCGATGCGGAACGCGTCGCCAATCACCTGCGGCAGCTCGCGGATATCGCGCACCAGATGGTTGTGCTTGGTGATCGGGATAGAAATGCCGTAGGTGTCCACTTCCTGGAAGGCGTCGGTGCCGATCATCGAGGAAGGCACCTGCCCGGTGATGCACACCAGCGGAATGGAGTCGAGCTTGGCATCGGCGATGGCGGTGACCAGGTTGGTGGCGCCCGGCCCGCTGGAGGCGATGCACACCGCCGCTTTGCCGTTGGCGCGCGCCATGCCTTGCGCCATAAAGCCCGCGCCCTGTTCGTGGCGCGCCAGCACGTGGTGAATGCGGGTGCTTTGGCTCAGCGCGTCATACAGCGGCAGCGCGGCGCCGCCGGGAATGCCGGCGACGGTGGTGATGCCCTGACGCTCCAGCAGATGAACGATCAATTGTGCGCCGGTGAAGCGGGTACTCGGTTGAGGCGTGCCCGAAGTTGCCATGTTCCTGTCCTTTCTCAAGGCCGGTGAGCTTTTCTGGGCAGGGTGCTAAAACAAGAAACCCCGCCCGGTTTGCGCCGGCGGGGTTTGGGAATCGATGCGTTGATTCGGACCCTACGGCGCATTGCCGACGACCACCACCACACGCACGACGACCACCGCGGCTGGTAGCGCGGTAACTAGTAGGGTCGAAGTCAGCGAGGATGCGATCACAGGGAACCTTATCATCAGTAAAAAAAGTCAGGTTTTTATAAAAACACAGGCGCAAAATTCGCACAACAGGTTTATTGGCGCAGCATAAAAAACGCGCGTCAGATCACGCTTTACCCGAAATGCCCAGCACGCGTGCTTCCGGTGCGCTGCCGTCCAGCAGGGCCTGCGTCGGGCCGTCGTAGTAGATGCGGCCGTCGACCACCAGCAGCGTGCGCGGCGCGATGCGCGCGGCGTCGTCGAGGTTGTGCGACACCATCAGCAGCGTCAGGTCGCGCTGTTCGCACACCGTCTGCAGCAGCTGCAGCATCTCGTTGCGCAGCGCCGGATCGAGCGCCGAGAAGGGTTCGTCGAGCAACAGGATCGGCCGCCGGCGAATCAAACAGCGCGCCAGCGCGGCGCGCTGACGCTGACCGCCGGAAAGCTGCGACGGTAGGCGATCCTGGTGTTCTTCCAGGCCGACCTGGCGGGCGATGTGTTCTCGCTGTTGGCGCTGCTGCGCAGTCAAGCGCAGACCGGGATCCAACCCCAACCCGATGTTCTGCGCCACCGTCAGGTGAGCGAACAGGTTGTTTTCCTGAAACAGCATCGACACCGGCCGTTTGGCCGGCGGCGTGGCGGTGTGATCTTCGCCGTTCAGCAGCAGCCGGCCGCTGGCCGCCGGCAGAAAACCGGCGATCAGGCTCAACAGGGTGCTTTTACCGGCGCCGCTGGGGCCGAGCACCGCGACGCGCTCGCCCGGCTGGATGCGCAGATCAAAGCGCATCGGCAGGTGTTCATACAGATAGGTCAGTTTTTCAAGCGTCAGCATGGCGGCCCGGTAAGCGTTCAATCAGGGTAAACAGCAGGAAGCACAGCAGCAGCAACAGCAGCGCGGTCACCGCCCCGTCCTGGCTGCGGTAGGCGCCAATCTGCTGATACAGGTAAAAAGGCAGGGTACGGAAATGCTCGTTGCCAAACAAGGCGACCACGCCGAAATCGCCGATCGACAGCACGCAGGCGAAGGCCAGCGCCTGCGCCAGCGGGCGGCGCAGGGCGCGCAGTTCAATCAGCCGCAGCCGTCGCCAGCCGCGGATATCCAGCGACAGGCACAGCGGGTTGTAACGTTCGGCGAGGTCGCGCATCGGGTTCTCCAATACCTTCAGCGCATAGGGCACCGCCATCAGCGCATTGGTGAGGATCACCAGCGCATAGGGCGACTGCGGCAACCCGATCGTATCGTTCAGCAGCAGGAAGAAGCCGGTGGCCAGCACGATGCCCGGCATCGCCAGGATCACCATGCCGCTCAGCTCCAGCGCTTGGCCGCCGCGCAGCTGCTGCCGCAGTTTCAGCTCGCGGCTGCTCCACAGCAGCATCATCGTGAGCGCCACGCACAGCGCCCCGGCGCCAAGGGCGATGCGCAGCGACGTGAACAGCGCCTGCCACAGCACCGGCTGGCGCAGCACGCTGATGATAGCCTGATTGGCGCCGTCGGCGATCACCGCCAGCAGAGGCGGCAGCAGCAGCAACAGCGCGGCGGCGATCAGCAGAAAATCGCTGATGCGCCGCCACAGGCTGTCTTCCGGGTTGCGCCAGCGCTGGGCGTGGGTATGTCCTACCGGCAATGCCTGGCTCAGGCGTTGGCTGATCAGCACCAGCCCCAGACAACAGCCCAGTTGGATCAGAGCCAGCAGGGCGGCGCGGCCCAGATCGTAGTCGTAACTCAGCGCCTGGTAGATCGCCAGCTCGATGGTGGTGGCCTGCGGCCCGCCGCCCAGTGACAGCACGGTGGCGAAGCTGGCGAAGCACAGCATGAAGATCAGCGCGCCGCTCGGCAGGATTTGGCGGCGCAGCGCCGGCCATTCGACGAAGCGGAACTGCTGCCAGCCGTTCATGCCCAGCTGGGCGGCCAGCTGGCGCTGTTCCACCGGAATATTCTCCAGCGCTTGCAACAACAGGCGGGTAGCCAGCGGCAGGTTAAAGAACAGGTGCGCCAGCAGAATGCCCTGCAGCCCGTAGGGCGAGAAATCATACTCGACGCCCAGCCAGCCGCACAGCGTCGCCAGCCAGCCCTGGCGCCCATAGACGCTGAGCAGGCCGAACACCGCCACCAGCACCGGCAGCACCAGCGTCATGGCGCACAGCCGCAGCAGCAGCTGCCGGCCGGGGAAACGGCGGCGATAGAGCGCGCGCGCCAGCAGAATGGCGGGCAGCACCGAAATCAGCGCCGACAGCAGCGCCTGCAGAAAAGTGAAGCGCACCACGTGCCACAGGTAGCTGTCCTGCCACAGGCCGCGCCAGTCGCTGTCCGGCGCGTGACGCCACAGCGAGCTCATCGCCAGCGCGGCGACCAGCAGGATCATGCCGGCGGCCAGCAGCCCCGGCCAGAGCCAGCGGGGGATCAGCGGCTGACGGCGGTTTGCCATGCCCGGATCCAGCCGCCGCGTTGTGTGGCCACCTCTTCGGCGCTGTATTGCAGCGCGGTATGCGGCACGTTCATCTGTTCAAAGCCGACGGGCAGCGGGGTGTTGATCACCGGGTACATCCAGTTGCCGGTCGGGATGGTGTTCTGGAATGCCGGCGTCACCATGAACTGCATGAAACGCTCCGCCAGCTCAGGCTGTTTGGCGGCCTTCAGTTTGCCGGCCACTTCCACCTGCAGGTAGTGGCCTTCGCTGAACGTGGCGGCGGCGTAGCGGTCTTTTTTCTCGGCGATCAGATGATAGGCGGGGGAAGTGGTGTAGCTGAGCACCAGATCGCCTTCGCCTTTCAGGAACAGGCCGTAGGCTTCGCTCCAGCCTTTGGTGACGGTCACGGTCTTTTTCGCCAACTGCTGCCAGGCGGCCGGCGCCTTGTCGCCATACACTTTTTGCATCCACAGCAGCAGGCCGAGGCCCGGCGTGCTGGTGCGCGGATCTTCGTAGATCACCTTCCAGTCACGATCGCTGCTGACCAGCTCCTGCAGGCTTTTCGGCGGGTTCTTCAGTTTTTCCTTGTCGTAGACGAAGGCGAAATACCCGTAGTCGTAAGGCACGAAGGTCGCGTCCTGCCAGCCGCCCGGCACCGTCAGTTTGGCGGTGTCCACGCCGCTCGGCGCGAACAGGCCGGTTTGCTGCGCCGCCTGCAGCAGGTTGTTGTCCAGCCCCAGCACCACGTCGGCGGCGCTGTTCTTGCCTTCCATGCGCAGGCGGTTCAGCAGTGAGACGCCGTCTTCCAGCGCCACGAACTTCAGCTCACAGTCGCACTCGGCTTCGAAGGCTTTTTTCACCGCCGGGCCTGGGCCCCAGTCGGCGGCGAAGGAATCGTAGGTGTAAACCGTCAGCGTCGGCTTGGCGAACACCGGCGCGGCGCACAGCAGCAATAAGCAGGGCAGATATTTTTTGACCACGTTGCACTCCTGAAAAATAAGGGGGCAAGGGCATCTGAGGGGGCGAGGCGGCGTCGCCGGTTCGCTGGGCTCAAATCCCTCCGCCGGTATTGACCGGATCAGGTTCGACGGGTGTGCTCTCAGCGGAAAATCGGGCTTATCACGCGGCCCGACTCTCCGCACCCCGTTGAGACGGCGCTATTGTAAAGATTAACCGACCCGGGCGAAAGGCGCTTATGCCTCCGGCGGGGCAAACCAGGCTGACTTGAAGTCGAACCAGCCGAGGGTGTTCATTCGCACGCCGCGCATACTGCGCTGGCCGTGCAGCTGCAGCCAGTGGTGGAACAGCGGATGCAGTTGGTGATTGCTGACCAGGCGCTGGCAGAACTCCGCCAGCGGCAGACGGTTGGCGCGCCACAGCGCCGCATCCTGCGCCAGGTCCTCGCTCATGCAATGCTGCATCAGCGGCAGCTCGTACAGCGTGGCGAACAGCGAAAACTCCAGCGGCAGATAGAAGTTGGCGCTGCCGAGCCACAGATCGCTGCGCGCGTCGCCCTGGTGCCAGGTCGCGTAATCCACGCTTTGCACGATCAGGCGGATGCCGTGCTGCGCCAGCAGCGGCTCGATCGCCTGGCGGATGGCGTGGAACTCCGAATGCTCATTGAAGTGAGTCAGCGTCAGTTCGGTCAGCCCCGCCGGTTTGGGCTGCATCGCCAGCGCGCGGTTGTGGTGCCAGCGCGGCAGCAGGCCGTACGCCGGCGACCAATAGCGCTGGTAGAGCGGCCCGGCGTGGCTCAGCAGCGAAATGGGGTTGATCAATTCGCACAGCCAGCTGCGCATGGCGGGATCGGCCGCCAAGGGAGAGCGCTGATCGAACAGCAGGAAGTAGCAGCCTTCTTCCAGCCGGCTTTCCAGCTCGCTGTTGCCGGTTTCATCGCCCTGCAGCTGTACGCCGGAGTGCACCAGTTCTTCGGAGAACTCCGGCAGCACCCAGATGTTGACCTCATCGATCAGCGCCCGGTAGCCGAAATAGTCGTCGAAGGCGTGGATCTTCATCTGGCTGGGAAGGTTGCGCACCACGCGGTAGGGGCCGGTGCCGATCGGATGGCGGGTGAAGTCCGGCAGATCGCGCCATTCGCGCGGCAGGATCATGGCGTGCACGCTGCCCAGCAGCCAGGGCAGCCAGTGGTCGGGGCTGCGCAGATGCACGTCGACAACGAACGGCGTCGGCGAGGTGACACTTTCGATATGCGAGAACAGCGGTTGTGAGGTCAGACGCGAAAGCGAGCTGATGACGTCCGCCATCTCCAGCTCGCGGCCATGATGAAAATGGATCGCCGGGCGCAGGTAAAACCGCCAGTGCAGCGGCGTCAGCGCCTGCCAATGGTGGGACAGATCGGATTCGAGTTCCCCGTTTTCCTCATTTATGCGCGTCAGGCCGTTGAAGATCTGACGCGCCAAATGGGTCTCGGAACGCCGCAGCGCCGAGCCGGGCAGCAGGTTGTACAACTGCCGATAGTAGAGCACCCGCAGGATATGTTTCCCCTGACGGAAGCTGCGCCCCAGCTGCGACAGCAGCATTTGGCGCACCACGTTTTTTGTCGCCCACCAGCTGCACCAACTGATCGATGCGATCCTGCTCCAGCAGCTCCTCGGCCCGCTGTTGCTGCAGCGCCAGGCCGGTGTAATGAAAGGTTAGCCGCGAACGCTTGCCGCGTCCCGACTCCGCCTGCCAGGTGAGCCAGCCCTCCCGCTGCATGGCGCTCAACAGGGAGCGCACGTGGCGCCGCGAGCAGCTCAGCGCCTCCGCCAGCGCCTGCAGCGTGGTGTCGGTGGTTTCACCGTGGCAGCGCTGCCACAGACGGATGAACTGCTGCTGCAATCTGGACGTGGACATAAAAGAGGAACACTCCTGTCTCAACTCGTCAATTTTTCTTTCCCTATATTACGCCGATAATTTTCATCAATGAAAGGGGAGGGCGTAATCATGAAAGCTTTCTTATCCAAATCGTTCTATCAGCGCTATTTCAGCGCTGTGCGTCGGCAGCACGCCGACTGGCTGAGCGTGGTGCCCGAGCAGGCGCGGCTGGCAATATTGGCGCACCTGACGCAATGGGATATCAAAGAGATGAGCGACAAGCAGTATCGCGAGCACCTGTAAGGCGCTGCGGCATAAAAGTTTCTGAGTAATGGTGCTGTTTCACCAGCCAGTGGGTCGCCCCACTGGTTTTTTTATTTGCGGTTAGGGCGATGGACTTGCATTTTCCTCGCCGTGGCCTAAGGTTTTTGCTTCTGCTTTGGGATCAGGGAAGAGGATATGGAACGCCTGAGACGGTTATCACTGCGCATCAACCCCATCTTTGCCGCCTTCCTGCTGATCGCTTTTCTCTCCGGCATCGCCGGCGCGTTGCTGACGCCGACGCTCAGCCTGTTTCTGACCACCGAAGTTAAGGTGCGGCCGCTGTGGGTCGGGTTGTTTTACACCGCCAACGCGGTGGCCGGCATCGTCGTCAGCTTCCTGCTGGCCAAACGTTCCGACACCCGCGGCGATCGGCGCAGGCTGATCCTGCTGTGCTGCCTGATGGCGGTCGGCAACTGCCTGCTGTTCGCTTTCAACCGCGACTACATGACGCTGATCACCGCCGGGGTGTTGATGTCCGCCGTTGCCAACACCGCCATGCCGCAGATCTTCGCGCTGGCGCGGGAATACGCCGACAGCGAGGCGCGTGAAGTGGTGATGTTCAGTTCGGTGATGCGCGCCCAGCTTTCGCTGGCGTGGGTGATCGGCCCGCCGCTGTCGTTTGCGCTGGCGCTGAATTACGGCTTTACCGTGATGTTCCTGATCGCCGCCGCCACCTTCGCTATCTGCGTGCTGCTGGTCGGGTTCATGCTGCCTTCGGTGCCGCGCGCGGCGGACGGCGACGGGCTGCGGGACGGCGCTTCCGCGCCGATTGCGCCCGCCAGCGCCTGGCGCAATCGCGACGTGCGTCTGCTGTTTATCGCCTCGATGCTGATGTGGACCTGCAACACCATGTATATCATCGACATGCCGCTGTATATTACCGCCGATCTCGGCCTGCCTGAGGGGCTGGCCGGGGTGCTGATGGGCACCGCTGCCGGGCTGGAGATCCCGGCGATGCTGCTGGCCGGTTACTACGTCAAACGTTTCGGCAAGCGCAACATGATGCTGCTGGCGGTGGCGGCGGGCGTGCTGTTTTACCTCGGGCTGACGGTGCTGGCGACCAAGCCGACCCTGATCGCATTGCAGCTGCTCAACGCGGTGTTTATCGGCATCGTCGCCGGTATCGGCATGCTCTATTTTCAAGATTTGATGCCGGGCCGACCGGGCGCCGCCACCACGCTGTTCACCAACAGCATCTCGACCGGGGTGATCCTGGCCGGGGTGCTGCAGGGCGCGCTGGTGGAGAACCTCGGTCATGGCTCGGTGTATTGGATGGCGGCGCTGCTGGCGCTGGCGGCGCTCTGGATGAGCGCCAAAGTGCGTGAAGTGTGAGGTCAAACGACGGCATTCTTGATGCAAGTCATTGAGAAGGCTGAAGCGGACGCCCAAGCTGAAGGCATATGGAGCGCGATCGTTGCGTCCACGCCCGTCTCGCTATTGAGATGCCGCCTTGTTGTTTAGAACAGTGGGAACGTTATGGATAAACTCACACCGCTCAAACCGCTTCCTTCCCTGTGCGCCTTTGCCGCCACGCTGATCATCTGGTTCCTCATTCCCGTGCCGGAGGGCGTTGCGCCCAACGCCTGGCAGCTGCTGGCGCTGTTTATCGGCACCATCATCGCCATCATCGGCAAGGCGATGCCGATCGGCGCGGTCTCGGTGATCGCCATCGCCCTGGTGGCGGTGACCGGCGTCACCAACCCCGGCAAGCCGGGCGCCGCGCTGGACGACGCGCTCAGCGGTTTTTCCAACCAGCTGATCTGGCTGATCGGCTTTTCTATCATGATCTCCCTCAGCCTGAACAAAACCGGGCTGGGCGCGCGCATCGGCTACTACTTTATCTCGCTGTTCGGTAAAAAAACGCTCGGCATCGCCTACGCATTGACGTTGGCGGAAACCACCCTGGCGCCGGTGACGCCGAGCAACACCGCGCGCGGCGGCGGCATCATTCACCCGATCATGAAATCGATCGCCGACAGCTTTGGTTCCAAACCCGAGCTCAATACCTCCGGCAAGATCGGCCGCTATCTGTCGCTGGTGAACTACAACATTAACCCGGTCACCTCGGCGATGTTTATCACCGCCACGGCGCCTAACCCGCTGATTGTCAGCCTGATCGCCAAAGGCACCCACGGCAGCTTCGAACTGTCCTGGTCGATGTGGGCGATCGCCGCCCTGGTGCCGGGGCTGTGTTCGCTGATCGTGATGCCGCTGGTCATTTATCTGCTGTACCCGCCGGAGGTGAAAAGCACCCCGGACGCGCCGCGTTTCGCCTGCGAAAAGCTGCAGGCGCTGGGGCCGGTGACGCTGCCGGAGAAAATTACTCTCGCGGTGTTCGCGCTGCTGTTGGTGCTGTGGGCCGGCATTCCGGCGATGATTTTCGGCCCGGCGCTGGCGGTCAATCCTACCACCGCGGCGCTGATCGGCCTGGCGGTGCTGCTGGCTACCGGGGTGTTGAGCTGGGAGGATGTGCTGAAGCATAAAGGGGCCTGGGATACCGTCGTGTGGTTCTCGGCGCTGGTGATGATGGCCAGTTTCCTCGGCAAGCTGGGGCTGATCGGCTGGCTGTCGCAGACCGTCGGCAACGGCATCGACCATATGGGCATGAGCTGGGTGGGCGGCACGATCTTGCTGACCATCATTTATCTGTATTCTCACTATTTCTTCGCCAGCACCACCGCGCATGTAACGGCGATGTTCGCCGCCTTCTTCGCTGCCGGCATCGCGCTCGGCGCGCCACCGGCGCTGCTGGGCCTGATCCTGGCGTTCTCTTCTTCGCTGATGATGTCGCTGACGCATTACGGGACCGGCACCGCGCCGATCATCTTTGGCTCCGGCTATGTGACGTTGGGGGAGTGGTGGAAAGCGGGATGGGTGATGAGCGTGGTTAACCTACTGATCTGGATAGTGATCGGCGGCGCATGGTGGAAGCTGCTGGGCTACTGGTGAGGAAAAAATTCACCCGCCGGGCGGCGGGTGAAGGGGATTAATTCAGAAACGCCGGTTGCTGCGCTTCGTAGCGGGAGATGTCCGCTTCATGCTGCAGCGTCAGGCCGATGCTGTCCAGCCCGTTGATCATGCAGTGGCGGCGGAAGCTGTCTATTTCGAACGGATAGCTTTTGCCACCGGCGTTGACCGTCTGGTTCTCCAGATCCACCACGAACTCCGTACCCTCGTTGGCGTCAACCAGTTTGAACAGCTCATCCACCTGCTGCTCGCTCAGCGTGACCGGCAACAGCTGGTTGTTAAACGAGTTGCCGTAGAAGATATCGGCGAAGCTCGGCGCGATCACCACTTTGAAACCGTAGTCGGTCAGCGCCCAAGGGGCGTGTTCGCGCGAGGAGCCGCAGCCGAAGTTCTCCCGCGCCAACAGGATGCTGGCGCCTTTATAGCGCGGTTTGTTCAGCACGAACTCCGGGTTGGGTTGCTGGCCGGCATCGTCGAGGAAGCGCCAGTCGTTGAACAGGTGCTGGCCGAAACCGGTCCGGGTCACCTTCTGTAAAAACTGCTTGGGAATAATGGCGTCGGTGTCGACGTTGGCCGCATCCAAAGGCACCACTAAGCCGGTATGTTGAGTAAATTTAGCCACGTTAGCCCCTTAGTGAATATCACGGATGTCAGCGAAGTGACCGGCGACGGCGGCCGCGGCGGCCATTGCCGGGCTGACCAGGTGGGTGCGCCCACCGCGGCCCTGGCGCCCTTCGAAGTTACGGTTGCTGGTGGACGCGCAGCGCTCGCCCGGATTCAGACGGTCGTTGTTCATCGCCAGGCACATCGAGCAACCCGGCAAGCGCCATTCGAAACCGGCTTCAATAAAGATTTTGTCCAACCCTTCGGCTTCCGCCTGGGCCTTCACCGGGCCGGAGCCCGGCACCACGATGGCCTGCACGCCGTTGGCGACCTTGCGCCCCTTGGCGATCGCCGCCGCCGCGCGCAGATCTTCGATGCGCGAGTTGGTGCAGGAACCGATGAACACTTTGTCGATCGGCACTTCGGTCAATTTGATGCCCGGCTTCAAATCCATGTAGGCCAGCGCTTTCTCGGCGGAGGCGCGCTCAACCGGATCGTTAAACGATTCCGGCGCCGGGATCGCCTGATTGACGGCGATCACCTGGCCAGGGTTGGTGCCCCAGGTGACCTGCGGCGCGATCTCTTCGGCGCGCAGCGTCACCACGGTATCGAACTGGGCGTCGGCGTCGGACTTCAGCGTGCGCCAGTAAGCGACCGCCTGCTCCCAGTTTTCACCGGTCGGTGCGAACTGACGCCCCTTCAGGTAGGCGAAGGTAGTGTCGTCCGGCGCGACCAACCCGGCTTTGGCGCCCATTTCGATCGCCATGTTGCACAGGGTCATGCGGCCTTCCATGCTCAATGCCTCGATCGCCTTGCCGCAGAACTCCACCACGTGGCCGGTGCCGCCGGCGCTGCCGGTTTTGCCGATCACCGCCAGCACGATGTCTTTGGCGGTAATGCCCTCGGCGGCGTCGCCGGTGACCTCAATCTTCATGGTTTTGGCCCGGCCCTGCTTCAGGGTCTGGGTTGCCAGCACGTGCTCCACTTCGGAGGTGCCGATGCCGAACGCCAGCGAGCCGAAGGCGCCGTGGGTCGCGGTGTGTGAATCGCCGCAGACGATGGTCATGCCCGGCAGCGTCATGCCTTGCTCCGGCCCGATCACGTGCACGATGCCCTGGAACGGGTGGTTCAGGTCATACAGCGAAACGCCGAATTCCGCGCAGTTCTTGATCAGCTCCTGCATCTGGATGCGCGCCATCTCGCCGCTGGCGTTGATGTCTTTGGTCTGGGTCGACACGTTGTGATCCATGGTGGCGAAGGTTTTGCCGGGCTGGCGCACCTTCCGGCCCATGGCGCGCAGGCCGTCGAACGCCTGCGGCGACGTGACTTCGTGCACCAGGTGACGGTCGATATACAGCAACGGCGTCTCGTTCGGCGCTTCGTGCACCACGTGGGCGTCGTACAATTTCTGGTATAAGGTCTTGGCCATGTTATGCCCCCTGAGCTACAAAGCGAGCGATGATGTCGCCCATTTCATCGGTGCTGACGGCTTTGCCGTCACCGGCCAGATCGGCGGTGCGGTAGCCCTGTTCCAACGCCTGGTTGATGGCGCGCTCCACGGCGTCGGCCGCTTCATCGGCGCCCAGGCTGTAACGCAGCAGCAGGGTGGCGGACAGGATCTGCGCAATCGGGTTGGCGATGCCTTTGCCGGCGATATCCGGCGCGGAACCGCCCGCCGGTTCGTACAGGCCGAAGCCTTGCTCGTTCAGGCTGGCGGACGGCAGCATGCCCATCGAGCCGGTGATCATCGCGCACTCGTCGGACAGGATGTCGCCGAACAGGTTGGAACACAGCAGCACGTCGAACTGGGACGGATCCTTGATCAGCTGCATGGTGGCGTTGTCGATATACATGTGCGACAGCGACACGTCCGGGTAATCCGTGGCGACCTGATTGACCACTTCACGCCACAAGATGGAGCTTTGCAGCACGTTGGCCTTGTCGATCGACGTCACCTTGTGGCGGCGCTTGCGGGCGGATTCGAAGGCGATGCGCGCGATGCGTTCAATCTCGAAGCGGTGATACACCTCGGTGTCGAAGGCGCGCTCCTGCATGCCCTGGCCTTCGCGGCCTTTCGGCTGGCCGAAATAGATGCCGCCGGTCAGTTCGCGCACGCACAGAATGTCGAAGCCGCGGGCGGCGATATCGGCGCGCAGCGGGCAGAACGCCTCCAACCCTTGATACAGGCGGGCCGGGCGCAGGTTGCTGAACAGTTTGAAGTGCTTGCGCAGCGGCAACAGCGCGCCGCGTTCCGGCTGCTCGGCCGGCGGCAGGTGTTCCCATTTCGGGCCGCCCACCGAGCCGAACAGAATGGCGTCGGCCTGCTCGCAGCCGGCGACGGTCGCCGCCGGCAACGGACTGCCGTGGCGATCGATGGCGATGCCGCCGACGTCGTACTCGGCGGTGGTGATGCGAATGTCAAAGCGTTGACGCACCGCGTCCAACACTTTGCGCGCCTGAGTCATTACTTCCGGGCCGATACCGTCTCCGGGCAAGACGGCAATGTGATAAGTCTTCGTCATGTTCACACCGTTTCCTGATTATTTTGATGTTTGTTTTGCTGCAGACGCTGTTTTTCTTTTTCTACCTGCTGTGAGCGCCAAATATTGTTCAACACGTGCACCATCGCCTTGGCGGAGGATTCGACGATGTCGGTCGCCAGACCCACGCCATGGAAACGACGGCCGTTATAAGAGACGACGATATCCACCTGGCCCAGCGCATCGCGCCCATGGCCTTTGGCGGTCAACTGGTACTTCACCAGTTCGATCGGGTAATCGGTGATGCGATTGATCGCCTGATAGACCGCATCGACCGGGCCGTTGCCGGTGGCGGCTTCGGCTTTCTCTTCGCCGCCGCAGATCAGTTTCACCGAGGCGGTGGCCATGATGCTGCTGCCGGACTGCACGCTGAAGTAACCCAGGCTGAAGTGTTCCGGTTCTTCCTGTTGTTTGTTGATGAAGGCCAGCGCCTCCAGGTCATAGTCGAACACCTGGCCTTTTTTGTCGGCCAGCTTCAGGAAGGCGGCGTACAGGGTATCCAGGTTGTAGTCCTGCTCCTGGTAGCCCATCTCTTCCATGCGGTGTTTCACCGCCGCGCGGCCGGAGCGGGAAGTCAGGTTCAACTGCACGTCTTTCAGGCCGATCGACTGCGGGGTCATGATTTCGTAGTTTTCGCGGTTCTTCAGCACGCCGTCCTGGTGAATGCCGGAGGAGTGGGCGAAGGCGTTGGCGCCGACGATCGCCTTGTTGGCCGGGATCGGCATGTTGCACAGCTGGCTGACGATCTGGCTGGTGCGGAAGATTTCCTGATGATTGATGTTGGTGTGCGCGTTCATGATGTCCTGGCGCACCTTAATCGCCATGATCACTTCTTCCAGCGAACAGTTGCCGGCGCGCTCACCGATGCCGTTCAGGGTGCCTTCCACCTGACGGGCGCCGGCCTGGACCGCGGCAATGGAGTTGCCGACCGCCATGCCCAAATCGTCGTGGCAGTGTACGGAGATGATGGCTTTGTCGATGTTCGGCACGCGGTCATACAAGGTGGTGATGATGCCGCCGAACTGGTTCGGCGTGGTGTAGCCGACGGTGTCCGGAATATTGATGGTGGTGGCGCCGGCGTTGATGGCGGCTTCGACCACGCGGCACAGGTTGTCGATCGGCGTGCGGCCGGCGTCTTCGCAGGAGAATTCCACGTCGTCGGTATAGTTGCGGGCGCGTTTGACCGAGCGTACTGCCATCTCCAACACTTCGTCGAACGAGCGCTTCAGCTTCGATTCGATGTGCAGGGTGGAGGTGGCCAGGAACACGTGGATACGGAACGCTTCAGCGACGCGCAACGCTTCGGCGGCCACGTCGATGTCTTTGTCCACGCAGCGGGCCAGGCCGCAGACGCGACTGTTCTTGATCTGGCGAGCGATGGTTTGCACCGATTCGAAATCGCCTGGCGAAGAGACCGGGAAGCCGACTTCCATCACGTCAACGCCCATTCTTTCCAGCGCCAGCGCAATCTGAATCTTCTCTTTTACGCTCAGGCTGGCCTGCAATGCCTGTTCGCCATCACGCAGCGTGGTATCGAAAATAATGACTTGTTGGCTCATCGGTGCATTCCTTATCGTGTTGATTTCACGCTAAGCGGGCAAAAAAAAACCCGCGCAGTAGCGCGGGTTTCTTATGGGTGATCGGCTGAGTCAGCTCCGAACTTCGTCCACAGGCATACCGCGCAAACAAGATGCGTTGAGTAGTAGGCCTAGTAGACGGTGAGTACGGATCATAATGGTTCAGCTTCTCTTAAATTGGGTGTCTGCCTAATTTGATACGTGATTGGCCTGGCGATGTCAACACCTGATTGAATGCGGGGACAATGCACCGGCTATGCGTCCAAACAGAGGATCATTCGGTAAAAATGCGGCGCCATAGAGAAAAAATGGGAGCAGTTTGCGCGCTGCTTAGCATAAACGAATCGAATATATACTGCGCTAATTGCTTCTGGATTTTGTTGGGTTAAGATTTGTGATGAAAAAATAAGGAGGATTAATCACGGGAGGAAACAAAATAACATTTTTAATGCGAATGATTTAAATTGAATTCATATGATTAATTGATTGTTTTAGTCATAATATAACAAAATAATGCGATTTTACACAAAGCGATTGATGTTTTTAGATGGTTTGATTGCTTATGATGTGTTTTTATAGTTTGTCTCATACAGTGGGGTTACGTTGTTTAATTGTATTAATCATTGTTAATACCTAATTATTAGTACCACCCAGGTGGCATTCTTCCTGCTGACGGTAGAAGTGACTGATATGCATTCCATATACGACTTAAATCGTGTCGATAACACGAGGTTTTTTATCGGCTGATGACGGTAATGGCAGGATTTGTCGTGCAAAGATAAGACAATGCGGCGTTTCATTGTTTGTCGAGCATAAGGATTAGATTATCTACACAGGATTTAGTGGAGTGAAATATGGCTGAATATGATTCAGAAATCGCCATGGTCAAAGAGCCGGCGGACATCCATTTGCGCAGCGTCGATCTTAATTTGCTGACGGTGTTTGACGCCGTGATGCAAATGCAAAATATTACGCGAGCCGCTAATTCGTTAGGGATGTCGCAGCCGGCGGTGAGCAACGCGGTAGCGCGTCTGAAGGTGATGTTCAACGACGAGCTGTTCGTGCGCTGCGGGCGCGGGATCCAGCCCACCATGCGGGCCAGACAGCTGTTCGGGCCGGTGCGGCAAGCGCTGCAGCTGGTGCAAAATGAGTTGCCGGGATCTGAGTTTGAGCCGCTGACCAGCACGCGAGCGTTCTCCCTGTCGCTGTGCAGCCCGCTCGATTTGCGTCTGGGCGCCGGGATAATCAATCACGTCAAACAGATAGCGCCGCAGCTTAACCTGCAAATAAAGTCATACATTAACAATAATATTGAACATCAATTACGTTATCAGGACGTCGAATTTGTCATCGGCTACAGCCGTTTCGAGTCGGCGGAGTTTCGCAGCCTGGCGATGTTTGACGACGAATTAGTGCTGGCGGTTGCGCAGGCGCACCCGCGAATAGGGGAGGAGGTGACGCCGGAACACATGTTGGCCGAACAGCATGCGGCGGTTTCCCTGGAAAGTTTTGGATCGTTCAGTAAACCTTTCTATTTAGAGGAGCCGATGCTGCGTGCCGTGACACAACAGTGCACGGATCTCTACAGCGTGTTGAATATGGTGTCGCAAACGGAAATGGTGGCGATTGCGCCCGCCTGGTTGGTGCGGCAACAGACGGAGGCGTTGAAAATAAAGGCGGTTCCTTTGTGCGCCAATCACAATAAAGCGACCTGCTATCTTTCCTGGCATGAATCCTCCGAACGGGATAAAGGGCACCAGTGGATGAAGTCCGTCCTGATTGAGGCGGGTAACCCAAAGTAAAGCGATAAAAAATGGGGATATATAAAGATAATATTCAACTGAGCGTTTTTTTCTCATGATAAAAACTAAGAACTATCTGGGTTTTTATTAAGATGTTTCTTGGTTTTGCGGCGATTAAATAACTTATTTTCAGGGTGAGTTGGTTCGTTTACCAAAAATAATTAATATAAATTAATATTCTGATTTTTACTTTACGACTGGTATTTTAAACTAACTCGATGCGGCGGCCCGGATGGGCCGCGTTTTATTGTCGCCAACAAACCTTTTCCTTCCCGTTCTGTCCAACCCATGAAAGCGCGAAAGCCGGCCTGAGTTTTGGCTCACACTTCTACGCTGAAATCGCTTTTCCCCCTGCCTGAGAGTAGGTAGACTGCGCGGAAAAAAGTAAACACGTGTAAGCTGAGATGAGGGCCGTAAGGCGTCGTTCAGGCTTAACTGTATGATTCATTTCAGGCTTAGAGCACTATGATCACTAATCTGCTGCAATACCATTTGATCCATCGTATACAGCATCAAATCACCCACCGAGCCGATCGCACAGCTTTTCGCCAATGGTCGCCCAACGGCGAGTTTCAACTGACCTGGGAAGAGGCCGCCGTTCGCATCGATCGCATTGCCGCCGGGCTGTTGGCCCTGGGGGCCGAAGTGCAAGAGCGCATCGGCATTTTCGCCAATAACGGCATGGCCTGGTCGCTGGCCGATCTCGCGATTCTCCACCTGCGCGGCGTCAGCGTGCCGCTCTATTCCACCAATACGCCGGCGCAGGCGGCCTTCGTCATCAACGACGCCGACATTCGCATACTGTTCGTCGGCGAACAGGCACAGTTGGACGCGGCCATCGCGCTGCGCGGCGTTTGCCCACAGCTGCGCCATATTATCGTGTTTGACCAAGATGCCGATCTGCGCGGCTGCGAGATAGCGCGACACCTGAGCGCCTTCGAGCATGCCGCCGATCCGGCGGCTTTTATCGCTCAACGTCGGCAGCGCATTGAAGAGTGCGACCTGCAGGACCTCTTCACCCTGATCTATACCTCGGGCACCACCGGCGAGCCGAAAGGGGTGATGCTGGATTACCGCAACCTGGCGGCGCAGCTCTACCTGCATGATGAGAGACTGACGGTTGGCGAAGAAGATGTGTCGCTCAGTTTCCTGCCGCTGTCGCATGTGTTCGAGCGTGCCTGGAGCTTCTTTGTCATGCATTCCGGCGCGCAGAACGTCTTCCTGCCGAACACTGACTGGGTACGGGAAGCGATGGGGCAGGTCCGCCCGACGCTGATGTGCGCGGTACCGCGTTTCTACGAGAAGATTTTCAGCGCGGTGCATGAAAAAGTGGCGCGCGCGCCTTGGCTGCGCCGCGCGCTGTTCCACTGGGCGATCGTCTGCGGGGAGCGCAAGTTCCTTCAGGAGCGGGCCGGCAAACCGTTGGGTAAACTGTTCGAACTCTCTCATCGCTGGGCCGACAAGCTGGTATTGAGCAAGCTGCGCGGCATCCTCGGCGGCCGGGTGCGCTTCCTGCCGGCGGCGGGCGCCAAGCTGGATGACAATGTGATCCTGTTTTTCCAGGCGATGGGCGTCAACATCAAGTACGGCTATGGCATGACCGAAACCTGTGCGACCGTGTCCTGCTGGGAAGAAGGGCATTTCCGCTTCGGCTCTATCGGCAAACCGCTGCCGGAGGTCGAGGTGCGCATCGGTGAAGAAAATGAAATCCAGGTGCGCGGGCCGATCGTGATGCGCGGCTATTTCAACAAACCGTTGGAAACCGCCGCGACCTTTACCGCAGACGGCTGGTTGAAAACCGGCGACGCCGGGGCGATCGATGAAGAGGGCAATCTGTTCATCACCGAGCGCCTTAAGGATTTGATGAAAACCTCCGGCGGCAAATACATCGCGCCGCAGATGCTGGAAGGCACGCTGGCGCAGGACCGCTTTATCGAGCAGGTGGCGATCATCGCCGATGCGCGCAAGTTCGTTTCCGCGCTGATCGTGCCGTGCTTTGAGTCGCTGGAAGAGTACGCGAAGTCAGTCAACCTGAAGTATCAGGATCGCCTGGAGCTGCTGCGCAACGGTGAAATCCTCGAGATGTTCGAAAAGCGTCTGCGCGAGATGCAAAAGGAGCTGGCGCGCTTCGAGCAGGTGAAGAAGTTCACGCTGCTGCCGGCGGCCTTTTCCATGGAGCTGGGGGAGCTGACGCCAACGCTGAAGCTGCGCCGCAAAGTGATCCTGCAGCGCTATCAGCGTGAAATCGACTCCATGTACCAGGAACAGGGCTGAGGCCGCCGCCGGGCCGCGCGTTCGGCGAAAAAACGGCATATTCTTCGCCTGATTTAGTTCTGTAATTTTCCCTCTGTTCGAAACAATGCCTAGCCTGACGCCCCTGGGGCTAGCGCATTGTTTTTATAAAATCGCGATCTCCAGCCGCTTGGCAATAACCCCGCCGCCGTTAAGCCATTTTGCCGTTTGCCTGCCCCATATTCTGACGTTATGTTAATTCGATAGCGACAACCCATAAAAATTTAGGGGCATTGCCCCGCAGCAGGCGCTACGTTCCGGCGCCAGAGAAGAATAAGCAAGCCTGGAGGCAAACCCATGGAGATGTTGTCAGGAGCCGAGATGGTCGTCCGATCGTTGATCGATCAGGGCGTTAAACATGTATTCGGCTACCCCGGCGGGGCGGTGCTCGATATCTACGACGCCCTGCATACGGTCGGAGGGATCGATCATATTCTGGTGCGCCACGAGCAAGGTGCGGTGCACATGGCCGACGGTTACGCGCGCGCCACCGGCGAAGTGGGCGTGGTGCTGGTGACCTCCGGCCCCGGCGCCACCAACGCTATTACCGGTATCGCTACCGCTTATATGGACTCGATCCCGATGGTCGTCCTGTCGGGGCAGGTGCCCAGCTCGCTGATCGGCTACGACGCCTTTCAGGAGTGCGATATGGTGGGGATTTCTCGGCCGGTGGTGAAACACAGCTTCCTGGTAAAACGCACCGAAGACATCCCGGCGGTGTTGAAGAAGGCCTTTTACCTGGCCTCCAGCGGCCGCCCCGGCCCGGTGGTGATCGATCTGCCGAAAGACATCGTCGGCCCGGCGGTGCGGATGCCTTATGCCTATCCGCAGGACGTGAGCATGCGTTCTTACAACCCGACGGTGCAGGGCCACCGCGGGCAAATCAAACGCGCGCTGCAAACCATTCTGGCGGCCAAAAAGCCGGTGATGTACGTCGGCGGCGGCGCGATCAACGCCGGCTGCGAAGCCGAACTGTTGGCGTTGGCGGAGCAGTTGAACCTGCCGGTGACCAGCAGCCTGATGGGGTTGGGGGCCTTCCCCGGTACCCACCGCCAGAGCGTTGGCATGCTCGGCATGCACGGCACCTATGAAGCCAATAAAACCATGCACCATGCCGACGTGATCTTCGCCGTCGGCGTGCGTTTCGACGATCGTACGACCAACAATCTGGCCAAATACTGTCCGGATGCCACCGTGCTGCACATCGATATCGATCCGACCTCGATCTCCAAAACGGTGGACGCCGATATCCCGATCGTCGGCGATGCCAAGCAGGTGCTGGTGCAGATGCTG
This sequence comes from Serratia sp. SCBI, assembly GCF_000747565.1. Classification (NCBI taxonomy): domain Bacteria; kingdom Pseudomonadati; phylum Pseudomonadota; class Gammaproteobacteria; order Enterobacterales; family Yersiniaceae; genus Serratia; species Serratia sp. SCBI. Next base: position 764,405 of record NZ_CP003424.1, read on the forward strand.
GAGCTGCTGGCGCAGGACGAGAAAGCGCAGGATCACGATGCGCTGCGCGATTGGTGGCAGTCTATCGAGCAGTGGCGCGCCCGCGACTGCCTGGGCTACGACAAAAACAGCGGCACCATCAAGCCGCAGGCGGTGATTGAAACCCTGCATCGCCTGACCAAGGGCGACGCCTATGTCACCTCGGACGTCGGCCAACATCAGATGTTCGCCGCACTCTATTATCCGTTCGACAAACCGCGCCGTTGGATCAACTCCGGCGGCCTCGGCACCATGGGCTTCGGCCTGCCGGCGGCATTGGGCGTCAAACTGGCGCTGCCGGAGGAAACCGTGGTGTGCGTGACCGGCGACGGCAGTATTCAGATGAATATTCAGGAGCTGTCCACCGCGCTGCAATATAACCTGCCGGTGGTGGTGGTGAACCTCAACAACCGCTATCTGGGCATGGTCAAGCAGTGGCAGGACATGATTTATTCCGGCCGTCATTCGCAGTCTTACATGGATTCACTGCCGGACTTCGTCAAGCTGGCCGAGGCTTACGGCCATGTCGGCATCGCCATCCGCACGCCGGATGAGCTGGAAAGCAAGCTGGCGCAGGCGCTGGCGGAAAAAGAGCGGCTGGTGTTCGTCGACGTGACCGTCGATGAAACCGAACATGTCTACCCGATGCAGATCCGCGGCGGAAGCATGGACGAAATGTGGCTTAGCAAAACGGAGAGGACCTGATCATGCGCCGTATTTTATCTGTCTTGCTGGAAAACGAATCCGGCGCCCTGTCGCGCGTGGTGGGGTTGTTCTCCCAGCGCGGTTACAACATCGAGAGCCTGACGGTGGCGCCGACCGACGATCCGACGTTGTCGCGCATGACTATCCAGACCGTCGGCGACGAGAAAGTGCTGGAGCAGATTGAGAAGCAGTTGCACAAGCTGGTGGACGTGTTGCGCGTCAGCGAGCTGGTGCAGGGCGCTCACGTTGAACGCGAGATCATGCTGGTGAAGCTGCAGGCCAGCGGCTACGGCCGTGAAGAGGTGAAACGCTGCGCCGATATTTTCCGCGGCCAGATCGTCGATGTGACGGCGACGCTGTATACGGTGCAGCTGGCCGGCACTAGCGACAAGTTGGACGCTTTCCTGAGCGCGGTGCGTGAAGTGGCGGAGATTGTGGAAGTGGCGCGTTCCGGCGTGGTCGGCGTGTCGCGCGGCGACAAAATCATGCGCTGAGCGCGGTCTGGCGGCGAATAATCGGGGGCGCGGCGTGGCTGCGCCCTTTGTTTTTCGGCATTTTTTGCCCGATTGCCGGCACCTTTCGGCAAAAGCGGTTGCTAGGTAGTGTTTTCTGCTGTTAGATCGCAGAGGCTGGATTGAATAACCGCACGGGATGCCATGGTTAATCCGAGCACAGCCTTCACTTCTATTTTCAGCGTCATTAAGGGGTTAATGTGAAACTGGATGAAATCGCGCGTCTCGCAGGCGTTTCGCGCACGACGGCCAGTTATGTCATCAACGGCAAGGCGAAGCAGTATCGTGTCAGCGATAAAACCGTCGAGAAAGTGATGGCCGTGGTCAGGGAGCATAACTATCACCCGAATGCCGTCGCGGCGGGGCTGCGCGCCGGGCGCACCCGTTCTATCGGCCTGGTGATCCCGGATCTGGAAAATACCAGCTATACCCGCATCGCCAACTACCTGGAGCGCCAGGCGCGCCAGCGGGGTTACCAATTGCTGATCGCCTGTTCCGAAGATCAGCCGGACAACGAAATGCGCTGCATTGAGCACCTGCTGCAGCGTCAGGTGGACGCCATCATCGTCTCCACCGCCTTGCCGCCGGAGCATCCTTTCTATCAACGCTGGGCCAACGATCCGCTGCCGATCATCGCGCTGGACCGCGCGCTGGATCGCGAGCATTTCATCAGCGTTGTGGGCGCCGATCAGGAAGACGCTTTTGCGTTGGCGCAGGAGCTGCGCACCTTCCCGGCGGAGTCGGTGCTGTACCTGGGCGCCTTGCCGGAGCTTTCGGTCAGCTTCCTGCGTGAGCAGGGCTTCCGCCAGGCCTGGCAAGAGGATCCCCGCCACGTCGATTACCTGTACGCCAACAGCTACGAACGCGAAGCCGCCGGCGCGCTGTTTGCCGAATGGTTGAAAACGCACCCGATGCCGCAGGCGCTGTTTACCACGTCGTTCTCTTTATTGCAGGGCGTGATGGACGTGACGCTGAAGCAACGCGGCCGCTTGCCGACCGATCTGGCGATCGCCACCTTCGGCGATCATGAACTGTTGGATTTCCTTGAGTGCCCGGTATTGGCGGTAGCGCAGCGCCATCGCGACGTGGCCGAGCGCGTGCTGGAACTGGTGCTGGCCAGCCTGGACGAACCGCGTAAACCCAAGCCGGGGCTGACGCGCATTCGCCGCAATCTGTTCCGCCGCGGCAGTCTGAGCCGCAAGTAGTTTGCCTGACAGGGGCCCGCGTTGGCGGGCCCCTTTAGACGTAACCTGCCACCCGAAACAGCCGCCGGCAGTATTCCAGGAAGTAACCATACACCACGCCCATCGCCATGGAGACCAGCGCATTGCTGGTTACCGCCGCCAGCATTTGTTGGCCGTCGGCGCCCACGCTCCATAAAATTGCAGCATAAACCGGCGACTGGAAGCTGACATAGGCCAGCAGATCGGCGAGATTGCGCAGTAGGAACTGGCCGTGCGGGCAACGGCGCGCCGTGCGGATAAACAGATCGCGATAGCGGCCATAAGGCCAGGCGATCAGAATGTTGACCGGGATCGACAACAGGCGTGAAGAGAGGGATTGCTGGAAGCTCATACCGGAGATTAACACTTCAATCGCCATACCGGCGATAAAGCAGTACACCACCAGTGCAAACGTATCGGCAGCGGCGCTGCGCCAGTGTGCGGCGGGCGAAAGCATGCATCTCTCCTTTTGTGTTAATGTGCTGTTAATTTTATAATTTGTGGTTGTTAATTCTGGTTTTTTGCTTTTTATATAGTTTACTGATCTGGTTTGTGTTTTTAACTAGGTTTATATTTTATTTTTAACATTTGTTCGGTTTTTGTCCCGCAGGGCCGGGGCGCAGGAAGGGATAGAGAGATTAAAATCGGTGTTTTTAAATAAACCTATTAAAAACATGCTGTTGCGATTTTTTGTGTCCGCGGGGGGATTTTTCCGGCAAAAATTGTGGAAATAAAGGTGTAAGAAAATGAAACCATAATTGTAAACAGGTGTTTTGGGAATAATCTTACCAAATTGATTTAAATCGAAATTACTTCTGCTCGTAATATCCGAGCCATTTATTTTCGCCGTGCTCTCATCACGGCGGAGCAAATTGAAGTAAAATAGCGCACAGTTTCACGGTGAATAACGATTGAGCGTTATTAACTCAAGGAGTTATGGCCTTATTCTGCGGTCGACTCGTCAGGCGCCGAGCCTTGGCGCGCGCGGGGCGGCAGCGGTTACAGCCCTGAGATTGCCGAGCTGAAAAATGAGACATGGCTTGCAGAAGGAAGTAATGAGTTAATTAATCGCCAGTTCGTCAGGTTTTTAATCAGATTCTTTCCGCCTAGAAAATTCTCTCCGTTTATCATGGTGTTAATTTTTAATCGTCGAATAATCAGAGTTTCTTTCGCGAGTCAGCTCCCAAAATGACCAGAGAAATATTGCCAAAGCGCTGGCGCTCTGGCTTGACAAGGTTTTCATACCCTCCGTAAACTCCATTGTGTGGGAATTTGTGGGGTAAAGTGGTGAAAACGGTCACTAAGGGGTAGCTCAGGAATGTTCCGTGGAGCGACGATGGTCAACCTCGACAGCAAAGGGCGGCTCGCCGTACCTACCCGATATCGGGAATTGCTCAACGAGGAATCGCAAGGCCAAATGGTCTGTACCATTGACCTCCATCAGCCCTGCCTGCTGCTTTATCCTTTGCCCGAATGGGAAATTATTGAACAAAAATTATCACGTCTGTCGAGCATGAATCCCGCCGAGCGCCGCGTTCAGCGCCTGCTGTTGGGACATGCCAGTGAGTGTCAGATGGATAGTGCCGGTCGTTTGCTGTTAGCCAGTACGCTGCGGCAACACGCCGGGCTCACGAAAGAAGTGATGCTGGTCGGTCAGTTCAACAAGTTTGAACTGTGGGATGAACAGACCTGGTATCAACAAGTCAAGGATGATATTGACGCTGAACAGTCGACTCAGGAACCGTTGTCTGAGCGGCTACAGGACTTGTCGCTATAAGCATGTTGGAAAACTATAAACACACCACCGTCCTGCTGGACGAAGCCGTCAACGGCCTCAATATCCGCAGCAACGGCATATATATCGACGGTACTTTTGGTCGCGGTGGCCATTCTCGTCTGATTCTGTCCCAACTGGGGCCGGAAGGGCGGTTGCTGGCAATTGACCGTGACCCTCAGGCGATTGCAGCCGCCAAATCTATTGAAGATCCTCGTTTTACCATCGTACACGGCCCATTTTCCGAGTTGTCGCACTATGTGCGGGAGCGCGAGCTGATGGGCAAGATCGACGGCGTTCTGCTCGATCTGGGCGTTTCCTCGCCGCAGCTTGACGACGCGGAGCGCGGGTTCTCCTTTATGCGCGACGGTCCGCTGGACATGCGCATGGATCCGTCCACCGGCCTGTCTGCCGCAGAGTGGCTGATGAAGGCCGAAGCGGACGACATCGCCTGGGTGCTGAAAACCTTCGGCGAAGAGCGTTTCGCCAAGCGCATCGCGCGCGCCATCGTCGAAAGAAACCGCGTGGAGCCGATGACGCGCACCAAAGAGCTGGCGGATCTGATCGCCGATGCCAGCCCGTTCCGTGAAAAGCACAAGCATCCGGCGACGCGCAGCTTCCAGGCGATCCGCATTTATATCAACAGCGAGCTGGAAGAGATCGAGCGTGCGCTCGACGGCGCGCTGGAAGTGCTGGCCCCGCAGGGCCGTTTGTCGATCATCAGCTTCCATTCGCTGGAAGACAGCATCGTCAAACGCTTTATGCGACACCACAGCCGCGGCGCCCAGGTGCCGGCGGGCATTCCGTTGACCGAGGAGCAACTGCGCGGCATGGGCGGGCGAACGCTGAAAGCGCTGGGCAAAATGATGCCGTCGGAAGCGGAAGTGGCGGACAACCCGCGTGCGCGCAGCTCGGTGCTGCGCATTGCTGAGAGGATGCCCGCGTGATTGGCAACGAACGTCACGGCCTGGTCGGGGTGATTGGCGGCGATCTGCTGCGCAACGCCAAGATCCCCATGATTTTACTGATTGCGTCACTGGTCTCCGCGATTTTCGTGGTGACCACCGCGCACCGCACCCGCCTGCTGACCGCCGAACGCGAGCAGCTGGTTCTGGAGCGCGATGCGCTGGATATCGAGTGGCGCAACCTGATTTTAGAAGAGAACGCCCTCGGCGATCACAGCCGGGTTGAACGTATCGCGACAGAAAAACTGCAGATGCAACACGTTGATCCATCGCAGGAAAATATCATCGTTAAACAATGAATGGTTTAACCGGAATAATGACACGGAGTAGAAAGGAAACGCATGAAAGCAGCGCGCCCCGGTAAGTTGAGACGCCAGGAAGATCAGGCCAGCTTTGTCAGCTGGCGTTTTGCGTTGCTGTGCGGCTGCATTTTGCTGGCGATGGTTGGCCTGATGCTGCGCGTCGCGTACCTGCAGGTCATCAACCCCGATCGTCTGGTGAAAGAAGGCGACATGCGTTCGCTGCGCGTGCAGGAAGTGCCGACCGCGCGCGGCATGATCAGCGATCGCGCCGGCCGCCCGTTGGCGGTCAGCGTGCCGGTGAATGCGGTGTGGGCCGATCCGAAAGAGCTGAACGAACGCGGCGGCATCACGCTGGACAGCCGTTGGAAAGCGCTTTCCGATGCGCTCAACATCCCGCTGGACCAGCTTTCCAACCGCATCAACGCCAACCCGAAAGGGCGCTTCGTTTATCTGGCGCGCCAGGTTAACCCGGCGATCGGCGACTACATCCACAAACTCAAGCTGCCGGGGATCTACCTGCGGCAGGAGTCGCGCCGTTACTACCCGGCGGGGCAGGTGACGTCGCACATCATCGGCGTGACCAACATCGACGGGCAAGGCATCGAAGGCGTCGAGAAGAGCTTCGATCGCTGGCTGACCGGGCAACCGGGCGAGAGAACGGTGCGCAAGGATCGCTTCGGCCGAGTGATTGAAGATATCTCCTCCGTCGATAGCCAGGCGGCGCATAACCTGGTGCTGAGCGTCGATGAGCGCCTGCAGGCGCTGGTGTATCGCGAGCTGAACAACGCCGTGGCGTTCAACAAGGCCGAATCGGGCACTGCGGTGCTGATCGACGTGAACACTGGCGAAGTGCTGGCGATGGCCAACAGCCCGTCTTACAACCCGAACAACATGGCCGGTACGCCGAAAGAAACCATGCGTAACCGCGCTATCACCGATATTTTTGAACCCGGTTCAACCGTGAAGCCAATGGTGGTGATGACCGCGCTGCAAAACGGCGTGGTGAGAGAAAACAGCGTGCTGAACACCATCCCGTATCGCATTCAGGGCCACGAGATCAAAGACGTGGCGCGGTACTCGGAGCTGTCATTGACCGGGATCTTGCAGAAGTCGAGTAACGTCGGTGTTTCAAAGCTGGCGTTAGCGATGCCGTCCTCAGCGTTAGTAGATACTTACTCTCGTTTTGGGCTGGGAAAAGCGACCAATTTGGGGCTGGTCGGAGAAAGCAGTGGCATATACCCAAAAAAACAACGGTGGTCTGACATAGAGAGGGCCACCTTCTCTTTCGGCTACGGGCTGATGGTAACTCCGTTACAGTTGGCGCGAGTCTATGCAACGATCGGCAGTCTGGGCGTGTATCGCCCATTGTCGATCACCAAGGTTGACCCTCCGGTCGCCGGCGAACGCGTTTTCCCTGAACCTCTGGTGCGCACCGTGGTGCACATGATGGAAAGCGTGGCCTTGCCGGGCGGCGGCGGCGTGAAAGCCGCCATCAAGGGATACCGTATCGCCATCAAAACCGGTACCGCGAAAAAAGTGGGCCCGGACGGCAAATACGTCAACCGATACATCGCTTATACCGCCGGCGTCGCGCCGGCAAGTAACCCCCGTTTTGCCCTGGTGGTCGTCATCAACGACCCGCAGGGTGGGAAATACTATGGTGGCGCAATCTCCGCGCCGGTGTTCGGCGCCATCATGGGCGGCGTATTGCGCACCATGAACGTCGAGCCTGACGCGTTGCCCACCGGTGACAAAAGCGAATTAGTGATTAACAAGAAAGAGGGTTCAGGTGGCAGATCGTAATTTGCGCGACTTACTCGCCCCGTGGGTGCCGACGGCGCCCGGGCGCGCGCTGCGGGAAATGACATTAGACAGCCGTGTGGCGGCTGCCGGGGATCTGTTTGTCGCCGTGGTCGGCCATCAAACGGATGGACGCCGCTATATTCCGCAGGCCATTGCGCAGGGCGTCGCCGCCGTGATCGCCGAAGCTGACGGTCAGGCCGAAGACGGCGCTATCGTTGAGATGCACGGCGTGCCGGTGATCTATCTGAGCCAACTGAACCAGCGCCTTTCCGCGCTGGCCGGGCGTTTTTACCATCAGCCGGGCGAGCGTCTGCGGCTGGTCGGCGTGACCGGCACCAACGGCAAAACCACCACCACACAGTTGTTGGCGCAGTGGAGCCAACTGCTGGGCGAAACCAGCGCGGTGATGGGCACCGTCGGCAACGGTCTGCTGGGCCAGGTCTGCCCGACCGAGAATACCACCGGTTCTGCGGTGGATGTTCAACACGTATTAAACGACTTGGCGGAACAGGGCGCGACCTTCGCCGCGATGGAAGTCTCATCCCACGGTTTGGTGCAACACCGGGTGGCGGCGCTGCCGTTCGCTGCCGCGGTCTTCACCAACCTGAGCCGCGATCACCTGGATTACCACGGTGACATGGCCAATTACGAGGCGGCCAAATGGTCGCTGTTCGCCGCCCACAATGTGGGGCAGGCGATCATCAACGCCGACGATGAAGTCGGCCAGCGCTGGCTGAGCAAGCTGCCGGATGCGGTGGCGGTGACGATGCAGGGCAACCTGCAGCCGGGCTGCCACGGCCGCTGGCTGAAAACCACGGCGGTCGATTATCACGACAACGGCGCCACGGTTCGGTTCAGCTCCAGCTGGGGCGACGGCGAGATCGAAAGCCGCCTGATGGGCGCTTTCAACGTCAGCAACCTGCTGTTGGCATTGGCGACGCTGCTGTCGCTGGGCTACCCGCTGGAGGCGCTGGTGGAAACCGGCAACCGTCTGCAGCCGGTCTGCGGCCGCATGGAAGTGTTTAACGCGCCGGGCAAACCGACGGTCGTGGTGGATTACGCCCACACGCCGGATGCGCTGGAGAAAGCGCTGGAAGCGGCGCGCCTGCACTGCCAGGGGCAGCTGTGGTGCGTCTTCGGCTGCGGCGGCGATCGCGACAAGGGCAAGCGTCCGCTGATGGGCGGCATCGCCGAGCAGTTCGCCGATCGCGTGGTGATCACCGATGACAACCCGCGTACCGAAGAGCCGCGCGCGATTATCAACGATATCCTGACCGGATTGCTGGATGCCGGGCAAGCGCTGGTGATCCACGGCCGCGCCGAAGCGGTGACCAGCGCCATCATGCAGGCGCAGGAGCAGGATGTGGTGTTGGTGGCGGGCAAAGGCCACGAAGATTATCAGCTGGTGGGCAACCGCCGCCTGGATTACTCCGACCGCACGACGGTCGCCCGACTGCTGGGGGTGCTGGCATGATCCCTGTCTCTCTTCAGACACTGGCTGAGGTATTGAGCGCTGAATCGATCGGCGCCGATTGCCAAATTGTCGAGGTGACGACAGACACCCGCAAGGTGACCGCCGGTTGCCTGTTTGTGGCGCTGAAAGGCGAGCGTTTCGACGCTCACGACTTTGCGGCGGATGCCGTAGCCGCAGGCGCCGGGGCGTTGCTGGTCAGTAAGCGCTTATTGGTGGACGTGCCGCAGCTGGTGGTGAAAGACACCCGTCTGGCGCTGGGGCAGCTTGGCGCCTGGGTGCGTCAGCAGGTGCCGGCGCGCGTGGTGGCGCTGACCGGCTCCTCGGGCAAGACATCGGTGAAAGAAATGACCGCCGCCATTCTGCGTGAATGCGGCGAAGTGCTGTATACCGCCGGCAACTTCAATAACGACATCGGCGTGCCGTTGACGCTGTTGCGTCTGGAGCCGCAGCATGATTTTGCCGTGATAGAGCTGGGCGCTAACCACATTGGCGAAATTGCTTACACCACCGCATTGACGCGTCCGCAGACCGCTTTGGTGAACAACCTGGCGGCCGCGCACCTGGAAGGCTTCGGCTCGCTGGCCGGCGTCGCCCAGGCGAAAGGTGAAATCTTTACCGGCCTGCCGGCCGACGGCGTGGCGATCATCAACGCCGATAACAACGACTGGCCGCACTGGCAGAGCATGCTGGGCGGCAAAACCGTCTGGCGCTTCTCGCCGCAGGCCGCCGAAGGCGTGGACTTCTTCGCGGACGACGTGCGGGTGAACGGCGCAGGCACGCAGTTCACGCTGCACAGCCCGTTCGGCACCGCCGAGATCGCGCTGCCGCTGCCGGGGCGCCACAACGTGGCTAACGCGTTGGCGGCCACGGCGCTGGCGATGTCGGTGGGCGCTACCCTGGAAGCGGTGCGTCAGGGGTTAAAACAATTGCAGGCGGTGCCGGGGCGTTTGTTCCCGGTGGCGCTGGCCGAAGGCAAGCTGCTGCTGGACGACAGCTACAACGCCAACGTCGGGTCGATGACCGCGGCGGCGCAGGTGCTGGCGGAGATGCCGGGCTACCGCGTGATGGTGGTCGGCGATATGGCCGAGCTGGGCGCAGAAGCGGAAGAGTGCCACCGTCAGGTGGGTGAAGCCGCCCGCCAGGCCGGGGTCGATAAAGTGATCAGCGTCGGCGCGTTGAGCCGCGTGCTGAGCGAGTCTTCCGGCAACGGCGAACATTATCAGGACAAGACAGCAGTGATCGCGCGCGTGGCGGAATTACTGTCGGAACATGCGGTCATCACCGTGTTAATCAAAGGTTCACGTAGTGCCGCAATGGAGCAGGTAGTACGCGCGTTACAGGAGAAAGCACCATGTTAGTTTGGCTGGCCGAGCATTTGGTCAAGTATTACTCAGGCTTCAACGTCTTTTCTTATCTGACGTTCCGAGCCATTGTCAGCCTGCTGACCGCGCTGTTCCTGTCGCTGTGGATGGGCCCGCGGGTGATCAAGCGTCTGCAAGAAATGTCCTTCGGCCAGGTGGTGCGTAACGACGGCCCCGAGTCGCACTTCAGCAAGCGCGGCACGCCGACCATGGGCGGCATCATGATCCTGACCTCCATCACCATTTCGGTGCTGATGTGGGCCTACCCGTCCAACCCGTATGTCTGGTGCGTGCTGTTTGTGCTGGTGGGTTACGGCATCGTCGGTTTCGTCGATGACTACCGCAAGGTGGTGCGTAAGGACACCAAAGGACTGATCGCCCGCTGGAAGTATTTCTGGCAGTCGGTGATTGCGCTGATTGTCGCATTCGCCATGTACGCCGTAGGAAAAGACACGCCAGCCACCGAGCTGGTTGTGCCGTTCTTTAAGGACGTGATGCCGCAGCTGGGCCTGCTGTACATCCTGCTGGCCTATTTCGTCATCGTCGGCACCAGCAACGCGGTCAACCTGACCGACGGTCTGGACGGCCTGGCGATTATGCCGACGGTATTCGTGGCGGCCGGTTTCGCGCTGGTAGCCTGGGCGACCGGTAACATGAACTTCGCCAACTACCTGCATATTCCGTATCTGCGTCATGCCGGTGAGTTGGTGATCGTCTGCACCGCCATCGTCGGCGCCGGCCTCGGCTTCCTGTGGTTCAACACCTACCCGGCGCAGGTGTTTATGGGCGACGTCGGTTCGCTGGCGCTGGGCGGCGCGCTGGGCACCATCGCGGTGCTGCTGCGCCAGGAGTTTTTGTTGGTGATCATGGGCGGCGTGTTCGTGGTAGAGACGCTGTCGGTGATCCTGCAGGTGGGATCGTTCAAGCTGCGCGGACAACGCATTTTCCGCATGGCGCCGATTCACCATCACTATGAATTGAAAGGCTGGCCGGAGCCGCGCGTGATCGTGCGCTTCTGGATCATTTCGCTGATGCTGGTGCTGATTGGCCTGGCAACGCTGAAGGTGCGTTAATCATGGCAGACTATCAGGGTAGAAAAGTCGTCATCATCGGGTTGGGCCTCACCGGCCTGTCCTGTGTCGATTTCTTCATGGCGCGCGGCGTGACGCCGCGCGTGATGGATACCCGTATCGCGCCGCCAGGGTTGGACAAACTGCCTGAAAGCGTGGAGCGCCATCTGGGCGATCTGAACCAGGACTGGCTGCTGGCGGCGGATCTGATCGTCGCCAGCCCGGGCGTCGCGCTGGCGACCCCGGCATTGAGCGCCGCGGCTGACGCCGGCGTGGAAATCGTCGGCGACGTCGAACTGTTCTGCCGCGAGGCGCAGGCGCCGATCGTGGCGATTACCGGCTCCAACGGCAAGAGCACCGTCACCACCCTGGTGGGCGAGATGGCGAAAGCCGCCGGTTGGGCGGTGGGCGTGGGCGGCAATATCGGCCTGCCGGCGCTGAGCCTGTTGCGCCAGGAATGTCAGCTTTATGTGCTGGAGCTGTCCAGCTTCCAGCTGGAAACGACGCATAGCCTGCGGGCGGCGGCGGCGACCATCCTGAACGTGACCGAAGATCATATGGATCGCTATCCGTTCGGCCTGCAGCAGTATCGCGGCGCCAAGCTGCGCGTGTATGAAAACGCCGCGGTGTGCGTGGTGAACGCGGACGATGCGCTGACCATGCCGGTGCGCGGCGCCGACGAACGCTGCGTTAGCTTCGGGGCGGACGTGGGCGACTATCACCTGAACCGTCAGCAGGGCGAAACCTGGCTGCGGGTGCGCGGTGAGAAGGTGCTGAACACGCGCGAGATGAAGCTGACCGGCCGCCACAACTACACCAACGCCCTGGCGGCGCTGGCGTTGGCGGATGCGGTCAATATCCCGCGTGCCTCCAGCCTGAAGGCGTTGACCACCTTCACCGGCCTGGCGCACCGCTTCCAGCTGGCCTGGGAGCACAACGGCGTGCGTTGGATCAACGATTCCAAAGCCACCAACGTCGGCAGCACCGAAGCGGCACTGAACGGCCTGCAGGTGGACGGCACGCTGCATCTGCTGCTGGGCGGCGACGGCAAGTCCGCCGATTTCTCGCCGCTGGCGCGCTATCTGCAGGGCGACAACGTGCGGCTGTATTGCTTTGGCCGCGACGGCGCCCAGCTGGCGCAGCTGCGGCCGGAAGTGGCGACGCTGACCGAGACCATGGAGCAGGCGATGCGCACCATCGCCGGCCGCGTACAGCCCGGCGATATGGTGCTGTTGTCGCCGGCCTGCGCCAGTCTCGATCAGTTCCGTAATTTTGAAGTGCGCGGCGATGAGTTCGCCCGCCTGGCGCAGGAGCTTGGCGGATGAAACTACGCTTGCCGAACTTCGGGCTGACAGAACGGCTGAAAGACTGGGTGACCGGCGCGCGCGACAACGACGCGGTCAACATGGTGCTGTACGATCGCACCCTGCTGTGGCTGACCTTCGGGTTGGCGATCATCGGCTTCGTGATGGTGACCTCGGCGTCGATGCCGATCGGCCAACGCCTGGCGGACGATCCGTTCCTGTTCGCCAAACGCGATGCGCTGTACCTCGGCCTGGCGTTCGGCCTGTCGTTGGTGACGCTGCGCATCCCGATGGAAGTTTGGCAGCGCTACAGCAACGTGATGCTGCTGATGTCGATCGTGATGCTGCTGATCGTCCTGGTGGTGGGGAGCTCGGTGAACGGGGCCTCGCGCTGGATCGCGCTCGGCCCGCTGCGTATTCAGCCGGCGGAGCTGTCCAAGCTGTCGCTGTTCTGCTACCTGGCGAGCTATCTGGTGCGCAAGGTGGAAGAGGTGCGCAGCAACTTCTGGGGCTTCTGTAAGCCGATGGGCGTCATGGTGGTGCTGGCGGTGCTGCTGCTGGCGCAGCCGGATCTCGGCACCGTGGTGGTGCTGTTCATCACCACGCTGGCGATGCTGTTCCTGGCCGGCGCGAAAATGTGGCAGTTCTTGGCGATCATCGGCTCCGGCGTGTTCGCCGTGGTGCTGCTGATTATCGCGGAACCGTACCGTATGCGCCGCGTGACCTCGTTCTGGAACCCGTGGGCCGACCCGTTCGGCAGCGGCTACCAGTTGACCCAGTCGCTGATGGCATTCGGCCGCGGCGAGTTCTGGGGGCAGGGGCTCGGCAACTCGGTGCAGAAACTGGAGTATTTGCCGGAAGCGCACACCGACTTCATCTTCTCCATTTTGGGTGAAGAACTGGGCTATATCGGTGTGGTTTTAGCCCTGTTAATGGTATTCTTCGTCGCTTTTCGCGCGATGTCCATCGGGCGCCGCGCGCTGGAGATCGACCAACGCTTCTCCGGCTTCCTGGCCTGCGCGATCGGCGTGTGGTTCAGCTTCCAGGCGCTGGTTAACGTCGGCGCTGCCGCGGGCATGCTGCCGACCAAAGGTCTGACGCTGCCGCTGATCAGTTACGGCGGCTCGAGCTTGCTGATTATGTCGACGGCGATCGTGCTGTTGCTGCGAATTGATTATGAAACGCGCCTGACCAAGGCTCAGGCGTTTGTGAAGAGGTAAGGGATGAGCGGGAAACCTAAGCGTTTAATGGTGATGGCAGGCGGTACCGGCGGGCACGTGTTCCCGGGGCTGGCGGTCGCGCATCATCTGATGGCGCAGGGCTGGCAGGTGCGCTGGCTCGGAACCGCAGACCGAATGGAAGCCGATCTGGTGCCGAAGCACGGGATCGAGATTGATTTTATCCGCATCTCTGGCCTGCGCGGCAAGGGCCTGAAGGCCCAGTTGACGGCGCCGCTGCGGATCTGGCAGGCGGTACGGCAGGCGAAAGCCATCATGCGCAGTTATCAGCCGGATGTGGTGCTGGGGATGGGCGGTTACGTTTCCGGCCCCGGCGGCCTGGCGGCCTGGCAGTGCGGCATCCCGGTGGTGCTGCACGAGCAGAACGGCATCGCCGGCTTGACCAACCGCTGGCTGGCGCGCATCGCCGCCAAAGTGATGCAGGCCTTCCCCGGCGCGTTCCCAAACGCCGAGGTGGTGGGCAACCCGGTGCGCACCGACGTGTTGGCGCTGCCGTTGCCGGCGGAGCGGTTGCAAGGGCGCGAAGGCCCGATCCGCGTGCTGGTGATTGGCGGAAGTCAGGGCGCCCGCGTGCTGAATCAGACAGTTCCTGAAGTCGCGGCGCGTTTGGGCGATAGAATTACGCTCTGGCATCAGGTTGGCAAGGGCGCGCTGGAAACGGTGCTGCGCGACTACGAGAGGGTAGGGCAGACACAGCACAAGGTGACCGAGTTCATCGACGACATGGCCGCCGCCTATGCCTGGGCCGACGTAGTGGTCTGCCGCTCCGGCGCGTTGACCGTCAGCGAAATCGCGGCGGCGGGGCTGCCGGCGATCTTCGTGCCGTTCATGCACAAGGACCGTCAGCAGTACTGGAACGCGCGTCCGCTGGAAGAAGCCGGCGCGGCGAAGATTATCGAACAGCCGCAGTTCAACGCCGATGTGGTGGCTGAACTGCTGGCGAGCTGGGATCGCAAGACGCTGCTGGCCATGGCCGAGAAAGCGCGCGCGGTCGCCATTCCGGACGCCACCGAGCGCGTGGCGGCGGAGCTGGTGCGGCTCGCCAAGTAACGAGTGCAGGGGTTCGGTGCGCCGAACCTGAATAAAAGCAATGTGATGTAGGGCCGGGGTACCGGATCCGGATTAGAGAGAGTGATGAATACACAACAACTGGCGAAACTACGTACTATCGTGCCCGAGATGCGTCGCGTCCGGCACATTCACTTTGTCGGCATCGGTGGCGCCGGCATGGGTGGTATCGCCGAAGTGTTGGCAAACGAAGGGTATCAGATCAGCGGCTCCGACCTGGCGCCGAATCCGGTCACCCAACAGTTGAGCGCGCTCGGGGCGACGATTTATTTCAATCACCGTCCGGAAAACGTGCTGGATGCGAGCGTAGTGGTGGTGTCTACCGCCATCTCCGCCGACAACCCGGAGATCGTCGCCGCTCGTGAAGCGCGCATCCCGGTGATCCGCCGCGCTGAAATGCTGGCGGAGTTGATGCGTTTTCGCCACGGCATCGCTATCGCCGGCACGCACGGCAAAACCACCACCACGGCGATGGTCTCGAGCATTTACGCCGAAGCCCGCCTGGACCCGACCTTCGTTAACGGCGGGCTGGTGAAGGCGGCGGGCACCCACGCACGACTGGGGTCCAGCCGTTATCTGATCGCGGAAGCGGATGAGAGCGATGCGTCGTTCCTGCATCTGCAGCCGATGGTGGCCGTGGTCACCAACATCGAAGCCGACCATATGGACACCTACCAGGGCGACTTCGAGAACCTGAAGCAGACGTTTATCAATTTCTTGCACAACCTGCCGTTCTACGGTCGCGCGGTGATGTGCATCGACGATCCGGTGGTGCGTGAGCTGCTGCCGCGCGTGGGTCGCCATATCACCACCTACGGCTTCAGTGAAGATGCCGACGTGCGCATCGAAGACTACCGGCAGATTGGGCCGCAGGGGCACTTTACCCTGAGCCGTCAGGACAAACCGTTGCTGACGGTGACGCTGAACGCGCCGGGCCGCCACAATGCGTTGAACGCAGCGGCGGCGGTGGCGGTAGCGACTGAAGAAGGCATCGACGACGAAGATATCCTGCGCGCGCTGGCGGGCTTCCAGGGCACCGGGCGCCGCTTCGATTTCCTCGGCGAGTTTCCGCTGGAGCCGGTCAACGGCAAAGCGGGCAGCGCGATGCTGGTGGACGATTACGGCCACCATCCGACCGAAGTGGACGCCACGTTGAAAGCGGCGCGCGCCGGTTGGCCGGACAAGCGTCTGGTGATGATCTTCCAGCCGCACCGCTACACGCGCACCCGCGATCTGTACGACGATTTCGCCAACGTGCTGTCGCAGGTGGATGTGCTGCTGATGCTCGACGTGTACGCCGCCGGCGAAGCGCCGATCCCGGGCGCGGACAGCCGCTCGCTGTGCCGCACCATCCGCAGCCGCGGCAAGCTGGATCCGATCCTGGTTTCCGATGCCGATACCGTGCCGGAAACGCTGGCGCAGCTGCTGCAGGATGAAGACTTGGTGCTGGTGCAAGGCGCCGGCAACGTAGGCAAAATCGCCCGTAAACTGGCCGAGCTGAAGCTGCAGCCGCCGAAGAAAGAGGAGGAGCACCATGGCTGATAAAGTTGCAGTTCTGCTGGGTGGCACCTCCGCTGAACGTGACGTTTCTCTGCAGTCCGGCGCCGCGGTGCTGGCCGGGTTGCGCGAAGCCGGTATCGATGCGCACGGCGTCGACACCCGCGATTTCCCGGTGACCCAGTTGAAAGAGCAGGGGTTCACCAAAGTGTTTATCGCGCTGCACGGCCGCGGCGGCGAGGACGGCACCCTGCAGGGGCTGCTGGAGTTTCTCGAGTTGCCTTATACCGGCAGCGGCGTGATGGCCTCGGCGCTGACCATGGACAAATGGCGCACCAAGATGGTGTGGCAATCGATGGGCTTGCCGGTGGCGCCTTACGTGGCGCTGAATCGCCAGCTGTATCTCGGCGCCGAAAAAGCGGCGCTGCTGGCGCGCGTGGCGGATCTCGGCCTGCCGGTGATCGTCAAGCCGAGCCGTGAAGGCTCCAGCGTCGGCATGAGCAAGGTCACCGAAAGCGCGGCGTTGGCAGCGGCGTTGGAAGAAGCCTTCCGCCATGACGACGATGTGCTGGTGGAGAAGTGGTTGAGCGGCCCGGAATACACCGTGGCGATGCTGGGCGACCAGGTGTTGCCGTCGATCCGCATCCAGCCGGCCGGCGTGTTTTACGACTACCAGGCCAAGTACATTTCGGACGATACGCAGTACTTCTGCCCGAGCGGTTTGAGCGCCGAGCAGGAAGCCGAGATGGCGGCGTTGGCGCTGCGCGCCTACCGCGGTCTGGACTGCAGCGGCTGGGGCCGCGTCGACGTAATGCAAGACAGCGATGGCAGCTTCTATCTGCTTGAGGTGAACACCTCTCCGGGCATGACCAGTCATAGCCTGGTGCCGATGGCGGCGCGCCAGTTTGGATTAAGCTTCTCGCAGCTAGTGGCGAGAATTTTGGAGTTGGCCGACTGATATGTCGCAAGCTGCCCTGAATGCGCGCGATCGCGAGGTGGATAACGGCCCGCGCCGCAGCAATGGAACCCAGTTGGCGGGAATGATTTTCCTGCTGATGGTGTTGGGAACGGTCGTGTGGAGCGGTTGGGCGGTGCTTGGCTGGATGAAAGACGCCAGTCGCCTGCCGCTCTCAAGGCTGGTGGTGACCGGCGAACGCCATTACACCACCAACGATGATATTCGTCAGGCGATCCTGGCGCTGGGCGCGCCCGGCACCTTTATGACGCAGGATGTGGACGTTATCCAGCAGCAGATCGAACGTCTGCCGTGGATCAAGCAGGCCAGCGTGCGCAAACAATGGCCGGATGAGCTGAAGATCCATCTGGTGGAGTATGTCCCGGTGGCGCGCTGGAACGATTTGCACATGGTGGACGCCGAGGGCAAAGCGTTCAGCGTGCCGGCGGAGCGGGCGGGCAAGCAGAAGTTGCCGCTGCTCTACGGGCCGGAAGGGAGCGAGCAGGATGTGCTGGAAGGCTATCGGGCGATGAGCGCCACGTTGGCGGCCAGCAAATATACGCTGAAAATGGCGGCGATGACCGCGCGCCATTCCTGGCAGCTGGCGCTGGACAACGATGTCCGGCTTGAGCTGGGGCGCGATGACCGCAACGGGCGTTTGCAGCGGTTTATCGAGCTTTACCCGGTATTGCAGCAGCAGGGCCAGGCGGAGAGCAAGCGTGTCAGCTATGTCGATCTGCGCTACGAGTCCGGCGCTTCGGTAGGGTGGGCTCCGGTGTTGGTCGATCCGCAGGCGCTTGGCGGTCAGCAAAACAGTAATCAGCAACAGAATCAGGCACAGGCAAAACAACAATGATCAAGTCGACGGACAGAAAACTGGTAGTTGGACTGGAGATCGGTACTGCAAAAGTCTCCGCGTTGGTAGGGGAAGTTCTGCCCGATGGCATGGTCAACATTATCGGGGTGGGCAGCTGCCCGTCTCGCGGCATGGATAAGGGCGGCGTAAACGACCTGGAGTCGGTGGTGAAGTGCGTACAGCGCGCCATCGATCAGGCCGAGCTGATGGCGGACTGCCAGATCTCGTCGGTGTACCTGGCGCTGTCGGGCAAACACATCAGCTGCCAGAACGAAATCGGCATGGTGCCTATCTCGGAAGAGGAAGTGACGCAGGACGACGTGGAGAACGTGGTGCACACCGCCAAATCGGTGCGCGTGCGTGACGAACACCGCATCCTGCACGTGATTCCTCAGGAATACGCCATCGATTATCAGGAAGGCATCAAAAACCCGGTTGGGCTGTCCGGCGTGCGCATGCAGGCCAAGGTGCATCTGATTACCTGCCATAACGATATGGCGAAGAACATCGTCAAGGCCGTGGAACGTTGCGGCCTGAAAGTTGACCAACTTATTTTCGCCGGTCTGGCCGCGAGCTACGCGGTGCTGACCGAAGATGAACGCGAACTCGGCGTTTGCGTGGTGGATATCGGCGGCGGCACCATGGATATGGCGGTGTACACCGGCGGTGCGCTGCGCCACACCAAAGTGATCCCTTACGCCGGGAACGTGGTCACCAGCGATATCGCTTACGCCTTCGGCACGCCGCCGACCGACGCGGAAGCGATTAAAGTTCGACACGGTTGTGCGCTTGGGTCGATTGTTAGCAAGGATGAGAATGTAGAGGTGCCTAGCGTCGGGGGACGTCCTCCGCGCAGTCTGCAAAGACAGACGCTGGCTGAAGTCATTGAGCCACGCTACACCGAACTGTTGAATCTGGTTAACGATGAAATTTTGCAATTGCAGGAGCAACTGCGTCAGCAAGGGGTTAAGCATCATCTGGCGGCAGGTATCGTGCTGACCGGTGGCGCCGCCCAGATTGATGGCCTGGCAGCCTGTGCGCAACGGGTGTTCCACACCCAGGTACGCATCGGCCAACCCTTGAACATCACGGGTCTGACGGATTATGCGCAGGAGCCTTACTACTCGACGGCGGTAGGTCTGCTGCACTATGGAAAAGAGTCTCACCTGAGCGGTGAGACAGAAGTAGAAAAACGCGCCTCGGTGGGCAATTGGTTTAAACGCATCAATAGCTGGCTGAGAAAAGAGTTTTAATGTTTCAACAAAGAGATCATGCTGAGTAATCTTTTTATGATCTCGCAGCGACAGGCACAAAACGGAGAGAAACTATGTTTGAACCAATGGAACTAACCAATGACGCGGTGATTAAAGTCATCGGCGTCGGCGGCGGCGGTGGCAACGCCGTTGAACACATGGTGCGCGAGCGCATCGAAGGTGTTGAATTCTTCGCTGTGAACACGGACGCCCAGGCGCTCCGCAAAACGGCGGTTGGCCAAACCATCCAGATTGGTAGCGGTATTACCAAAGGTCTGGGTGCGGGCGCGAACCCGGAAGTGGGTCGCAATTCAGCGGAAGAAGACCGCGAAGCCCTGCGCGCAGCGCTGGACGGCGCAGACATGGTCTTCATCGCAGCCGGCATGGGCGGCGGCACCGGTACCGGTGCGGCGCCAGTGGTGGCTGAAGTGGCTAAAGATTTGGGTATTCTGACCGTGGCCGTGGTGACCAAGCCTTTCAACTTCGAAGGCAAAAAGCGCATGGCATTCGCGGAGCAGGGTATCGCTGAACTGTCCAAACACGTGGACTCACTGATCACCATCCCGAACGACAAGCTGTTGAAAGTTCTGGGTCGCGGCATCTCCCTGCTGGACGCGTTCGGCGCGGCCAACGACGTGCTGAAAGGCGCGGTGCAGGGTATCGCCGAGCTGATCACCCGTCCGGGCCTGATGAACGTCGACTTCGCCGACGTGCGCACCGTGATGTCCGAAATGGGCTACGCGATGATGGGTTCTGGCGTGGCTTGCGGTGAAGACCGCGCCGAAGAAGCGGCCGAAATGGCGATCTCCAGCCCACTGCTGGAAGACATCGACCTGTCCGGCGCGCGCGGCGTACTGGTCAACATCACTGCCGGCTTCGACCTGCGTCTGGATGAGTTCGAAACCGTGGGTAACACCATCCGTGCGTTCGCTTCCGACAACGCCACCGTGGTTATCGGTACCTCGCTGGATCCGGAAATGAACGACGAACTGCGCGTAACCGTGGTTGCAACCGGTATCGGTATGGACAAGCGTCCTGAAATCACCCTGGTGACCAATAAGCAGGCCAGCCAGCCGGTGATGGATCACCGTTATCAGCAGCACGGCATGTCGCCTCTGCCGCAGGAAGTGAAACCTGCCGCGAAGGTGGTCAACGACCAAGCTGCGCAGCCGAATAAAGAGCCCGACTATCTTGATATTCCAGCCTTCCTGCGTAAACAGGCAGACTAAGAATATCCTGAGAATTTGGAATCTCCGCTCTTTGTGCTAAACTGTCCCGCCAGCCATGCTGTATGCTTGGCTGGTAGGATGGATAACATTGCGAGATAAAACGATGATCAAACAAAGGACATTAAAACGTATTGTTCAGGCGACTGGCGTCGGTTTGCATACCGGCAAGAAAGTCACGCTGACAATGCGCCCAGCGCCGGCTAATACCGGGGTCATCTATCGTCGCACTGACTTGAATCCACCGGTTGATTTTCCGGCTGATGCAAAATCCGTGCGTGATACCATGCTCTGTACTTGCCTGGTGAATGAGCATGACGTGCGTATTTCGACCGTTGAGCATCTTAACGCCGCGCTGGCTGGGCTGGGCATCGACAACATCGTCATCGAAGTCGACGCCGCTGAAATCCCAATCATGGACGGCAGCGCCAGTCCGTTCGTGTTCTTGCTGCTGGATGCCGGCATCGAAGAACTGAACTCGGCGAAGAAATTCCTGCGTCTGAAAGAGACCGTACGCGTTGAAGATGGCGACAAGTGGGCCGAGCTGTCCCCGCATAACGGGTTCCGCCTGGACTTCACCATCGACTTCAACCACCCGGCCATCGACGCCAGCTCTCAGCGCTATCGTCTTGATTTCTCGGCTGAGTCGTTCGTGCGTCAAATCAGCCGCGCGCGCACCTTCGGGTTCATGCGTGATATCGAATACCTGCAGTCCCGCGGCCTGGCCCTGGGCGGCAGCTTCGACTGCGCCATCGTGGTAGACGACTACCGCGTGCTGAACGAAGACGGTCTGCGTTTCGAAGACGAATTCGTACGTCACAAAATGCTGGACGCCATCGGCGACCTGTTCATGTGCGGCCACAACATCATTGGCGCGTTCACCGCGTTCAAGTCTGGCCACGCGCTGAACAACAAACTGCTGCAGGCCGTGCTGGCCAAGCAGGAAGCGTGGGAATACGTGACCTTCCAGGACGAAGCCGAAATGCCATTGGCATTCAAGGCACCGTCTACCGTATTGGCGTAAGGTCTGCATTTCTCGCCTGCGAATAACGGCAGGCGCATCCCCTCAGAGCCTGAGAATTCAGGCTCACGATGGTGTGGTGCCGGCTGTCCGGTATTTTGCAGTCCGTGTCGCTGATTACTTATCACGACTGGTTGTGTTGGTAACCTCTCCGGCCAATGCAGCCAGCCGTTCCAATATTTTGCGCAGTTTCTCTGGGCTACGGCTCGCTAATCCCCTCAGCTCTTCCGCACTCTCCAGACTCAAATGCCGCATCGGCACGGGTTTTTCCGGCGCTTTTTCGGCGTTTTGCACCTGGTTGCTGCCTTTCGCCATCAAGGCCGGATTAATCCTGATGTCGATCGACGACAATGATGGTAGAATTTGCGCTCGTAGTGCAGACAGCAAAGCGGGTTGTTCGTAGCGCAAGCGCATCATCCAACTGGCATTTGCCGTTTCGAGCACTAAAATACCCTGTCGGAAATTCGCGACGCGGCACCAGGGATGCAGGGGAGCGGGCAACAGGCCCTTCACTGCACGGTTAAGCTTGAGCAGCGCCACCGCGCGTTGCTGGACGTTATGCAGCGGCCCTTTGCTGCCGGCAGACGCGTCGTCGAACAGGACATCTAATAATTGTGGACGGCTATCGCGCATAATGGGCTCCGGCGGATTATAAACTCGTGATCGGTATTCTAAATCGTTGGCGACAATTTGGCAGACGTTATTTCTGGCCCCATCTCCTGTTAGGGATGGTTGCGGCCACGCTTGGCGCGCCTTCCAATTTGTCCGGCGCACCCGATCAGGCCGCATTGCCGAGCACATCGTCCAGCCTTAACCGGCAAAATTCGGCCAACGGCACCTTCAACAGCCTGGCCCTGCTGCAGGACGCGCATCGCCGTCCTACCTTCAGCGTAGATTATTGGCAGCAACATGCGCTGCGCACCGTTATTCGTCACCTCTCTTTCGCGCTGGCGCCGCAGGCGGTTTATGCGCGGGTGCAGGAGAGCGAAGCCGAAGCGGAACCCCCTTTGCAGGTAGCGCAACTGGCGCTGCTTTCTACTCTCAACGCGCTGCTGACGCATGAGCCGAAGCCGCCGACCATCATTCGCCACACCCACCTTGAGGTGCTGCCAACGCTGGCGCGGCACCAGACCGGCCTGTGGGTGGCGCAGGTGCAGGGCATTCGCGCCGGGCCCGTCGCCCTCGTCTGATCTCGCCCTTTGGGCACAAAAACCATAAATAATAGCAAGTTGACTGCCGCGCTCGGCGGTCATGACAGAGATATCAAACATCATGTTAGTGAAATTATTAACCAAAGTTTTTGGCAGCCGTAACGATCGTACCCTGCGCCGCATGCGCAAAGTGGTTGAGCAGATCAACCGCATGGAACCGGACATGGAAAAGCTGTCCGATGACGAGTTGAAAGCGAAAACCAACGAATTCCGCGCGCGCCTGGAGAAGGGCGAATCGCTGGAAAGCCTGATCCCGGAAGCCTTCGCCGTGGTGCGTGAGGCGAGCAAGCGCGTGTTCGGCATGCGTCACTTCGACGTGCAGCTGCTGGGTGGCATGGTACTGAACGACCGCTGCATCGCCGAGATGCGCACCGGTGAAGGTAAAACCCTGACCGCGACGCTGCCGGCTTATCTGAACGCCCTGAGCGGCCGCGGCGTGCACGTCGTGACCGTCAACGACTATCTGGCGCAGCGCGACGCCGAAAACAACCGTCCGCTCTTCGAGTTCCTCGGCCTGAGCATCGGCATCAACCTGCCGGGCATGCCGGCGCCGGCCAAGCGCGAAGCTTACGCTGCCGACATCACCTACGGCACCAACAACGAGTACGGCTTCGACTACCTGCGCGACAACATGGCGTTCAGCCCGGAAGAGCGCGTGCAGCGCAAACTTCACTATGCGCTGGTGGATGAGGTGGACTCCATCCTGATCGATGAAGCGCGTACGCCGCTGATCATCTCCGGCCCGGCAGAAGACAGCTCCGAGATGTACATCAAGGTCAACAAGCTGATCCCTAAACTGATCCGCCAGGAAAAAGAAGACTCCGACACCTTCAAAGGTGAAGGGCACTTCTCGGTGGATGAGAAGGCGCGTCAGGTACACCTGACCGAACGCGGTCTGATCCTGATCGAAGAGATGCTGGTGGAAGCCGGCATCATGGATGAAGGCGAATCGCTGTACTCGCCGACCAATATCATGCTGATGCACCACGTTACCGCCGCGCTGCGCGCCCACGTGCTGTTCACCCGCGACGTGGACTACATCGTGAAAGACGGCGAAGTGATCATCGTCGATGAGCACACCGGCCGTACCATGCAGGGCCGCCGCTGGTCCGACGGTCTGCACCAGGCGGTGGAAGCCAAAGAAGGCGTGGAGATCCAGAACGAAAACCAGACGCTGGCTTCGATCACCTTCCAGAACTACTTCCGTCTGTACGAGAAGCTGGCCGGGATGACCGGTACCGCCGATACCGAAGCCTTCGAATTCAGCTCGATCTACAAGCTGGACACGATCGTGGTGCCAACCAACCGTCCGATGATCCGTAAGGATATGCCGGATCTGGTGTACATGACCGAGAAAGAGAAGATCGGCGCCATCATTGAAGACATCCGAGAGCGTACCGCCAAAGGCCAGCCGGTGCTGGTGGGGACCATCTCGATCGAGAAATCCGAAGTGGTGTCCCGAGAGCTGACCAAAGCGGGCATCGACCACAAGGTGTTGAACGCCAAATTCCACGCCATGGAAGCGGACATCGTCGCCCAGGCCGGCCAGAGCGGTGCGGTAACCATCGCCACCAACATGGCGGGCCGTGGTACCGATATCGTGCTGGGCGGCAGCTGGCAGGCCGAAGTGGCGCTGCTGGAAGAACCGACCGAAGAGCAGATCGAAGCCATCAAAGCCGCCTGGAAAGAGCGCCACGACGCGGTGCTGGCGGCGGGCGGCCTGCATATCATCGGCACCGAGCGCCATGAATCGCGTCGTATCGATAACCAGCTGCGCGGCCGTTCCGGCCGTCAGGGCGACGCCGGTTCATCCCGCTTCTACCTGTCGATGGAAGATGCCCTGATGCGTATCTTCGCCTCGGATCGCGTGTCCGGCATGATGCGTAAACTGGGCATGAAAGAAGGCGAAGCCATTGAGCACCCGTGGGTGACCAAGGCGATCGCCAACGCGCAGCGCAAAGTGGAAAGCCGCAACTTCGATATCCGTAAGCAACTGCTGGAATACGACGACGTCGCCAACGATCAGCGCCGCGCCATCTACAGCCAGCGTAACGAATTGCTGGACGTGTCCGACGTGAGCGAAACCATCGCCAGCATCCGCGAGGACGTGTTCAAGAGCACCATCGACAACTACATCACGCCGCAGTCGCTGGAAGAAGAGTGGGACATTCAGGGGCTGGAAGAGCGTCTGAAGAACGACTTCGATCTGGAGATGCCGATCGCCCAGTGGCTGGACAAAGAGCCGGAGCTGCACGAAGAGACGCTGCGCGAACGTATTCTGGAGAACGCCAAAGAGCAGTACCTGCGTAAGGAAGAAGTGGTCGGCAGCGAAATGATGCGCAACTTCGAGAAGGGCGTGATGCTGCAGACGCTGGATTCCCTGTGGAAAGAGCACCTGGCGGCGATGGACTACCTGCGTCAGGGCATCCACCTGCGCGGCTATGCGCAGAAGGATCCGAAGCAGGAGTACAAGCGCGAATCCTTCAACATGTTCGCCACCATGCTGGAATCGCTGAAATATGAAGTGATCAGCGTGCTGAGCAAGGTACAGGTGCGGATGCCGGAAGAAGTGGAAGCGCTGGAACAGCAGCGCCGTGAAGAGGCCGAGCGTCTGGCGCAGCAGCAACAGCTGAGCCACCACGACGAGAACGCGCTGGTGACCGAAGATCCGAACGCGCCGGCGACCGCCGAGCGCAAAGTGGGCCGCAACGATCCTTGCCCATGCGGTTCCGGCAAGAAATACAAGCAGTGCCACGGCCGCCTGCAGTAATGCCGGCCGCGGTTGACCGATAATACCCGGGGGTTCAGCTTGCTGAGCCCCTGTTTTTTGGCACCCATCAGGAGGGTGAGATGAAACATCTGAATATCGCCGTGGGCATCATCCGCAATGCTCAACGGGAAATCTTTATTACCCGCCGCGCCGCTGACGCGCACATGGCCGGATTTTGGGAGTTTCCCGGCGGCAAGATCGAACCGGGTGAGACGCCGGAACAGGCGCTGAGCCGCGAGCTGCGTGAAGAGACCGGTATCGAAGCCGAGCGGGCCGAACTGCTGGAGGTGGTGGAACATCGCTTCAGCGATCGCATCGTGACGCTGAATTTTTATCTGGTGGAGCATTGGGCGGGCGAGCCGTTTGGCCGTGAGGGGCAGCCGATGCGCTGGGTAAAACAGGCGGAGCTGCGTGAAGACGAGTTCCCGGAAGCCAACGCCGGCATTATCCAACTGCTGGTGGCGCAGGCTGGCGCCGCGCAATAACACTATCGGCCTGGCGTGCGCCAGGCCTTCAATCGGCGATTAGCGGTCGTCGAGTTCGCTCCAGTCCTCACTTTCCGACAGATCGCTGTTGCTCGGAATGCGCTTCTCTTCATCGGCCCACTCGCCAAGATCGATCAGTTGGCAGCGCTTGCTGCAAAACGGCCGGAACGGGCTGACTTCGCCCCAAACCACGCCGGTGCCACAGGTTGGGCATTTCACTACGGTCGTCATAACGGTTCCTTACGCCTTCTGGCGGTGCTGAGAAGGCTTGCTTTCATGAGTTCAACAACAGGCCAGTTCGAACGTCAGGCGTTCAGGCACCATGCCATGTTCGCTGTCCAACGGCAGGAAACGAATGGCATAACGCGTCTTGTGGCCGGAAATTTGCGGATAAAGCTGCGGCGCCAGATGGAGGCGCAGGCGCAGTAGATCCGCCCCTTCGGCGTTGTCCTGGAAAAAGCCGTTCAGACTGATTTGATTGCGGAACGGCCCCGACTGACGGATCAGATCCAGCACCATGATCAGCGCCTGGTTCAGCGGATCCAGCGACTGCAGCCAGGCGGCGACGTCGGCATCGCGATCCTGCTGCGGCGCGTGCATCCACATGTGCAGGGTCGGCAAATCGAAGCTGCAGCAGCCGCCGGGAATGTTCAGACGCTGGCGCACCAGACCGATCAGCCGGTCTTCACGCAGTGCCTGACCGAGGCGCGGTGCCGCCATCAGCGCCGATGAACGCGACTTCAACTGGCCGCGCAACTGCTCGATCAGCGCCATATCCACGCCCGGCACATCGGCCCAGGCCAACAGTTTTTGCTGCTGACGCTCCAGCTCTTTGAGCAGTTCGGTGCGTACCTCGCCGCGCTCCAGTACGTCAAGCAAATCGGAGACGGTGCGGAAAAAGGTAAGGGCGATGGCGGTTTCGCTCAGGGCGCGCTGGCCGTGCAGCTGTTGCAGTAAAAACTCGATGCGCAGCCAGGTACGCATTTTTTCGTTCAGCGGGTGTTCAAAGAGAACGGTTGGGGAAACATCACTCATGCAGTTTAATCCTGTTGGGGCGCTGTTGCCGCCAGTTCAAGGTAGCGACGATGCAGTGCGGCGACCCGTGGCTCTATCCCCTGAGCGGCGCCGCTGTTGTCAATAATGTCATCCGCCACGGCGAGGCGCTGCTGGCGCGTGGCCTGGGCGGCGAGAATGCTCTGCGCTTGCTCGCGGCTGATGCCGTCGCGCGCGATGGTGCGAGCCAACTGGGTTTCGGTGTCGACGTCGATCACCAGCACCCGATCGGCGCGATCCTGCAGGCCGTTTTCCACCAGCAGCGGCACGACCCACAGCGCGTACGGGCTGGCCGCCTGCGCCAGTTGGCGTTGGGTCTCGCGGTGTATCAGCGGATGCAGCAGTTGGTTCAGCCAGGTTTTATCATCGGGGTGGCTGAAGATGCGCTGACGCAGAGCAGCGCGGTTGAGCGCGCCGTCCGGCAGCAACATTTCATTACCAAATCGCTCGGCGATCGCGGCCAGAGCAGGGGTGCCTGGCTCAACGACCTGACGGGCGATCACGTCGGCATCGACAATGGCTGCGCCGTGGCGCGCAAAGGCGTTCGCAACGGTCGTTTTGCCGCTGCCTATGCCCCCGGTCAACGCAACAATGTAGGCCATGGTGTTAGGTGCATCCGATGTTCATAAAAAAATAATAGACGAATCATAAAGCGATCGCGCAGAAGTGCAAGTCGGCAGGCGGCGCTTGCGCCTCGGCCCCGTTTGGACGGCGAGAAAAAGCGCAGCGGCACGGCAGAAATGAGCGGGCAATCACACTGCGATTATGCAGGTAAATTTGTCGGATTGTAGCGTAAATAAAGGCGAATTCGCAGTCTTGTTCGGCGATTATTAGCGCGTATTATAACGTCACTGGAACTGGCATTAATCTCGCCGTCATCTTTCCGCGTCACGGGAAAGCCGTCGGGCAGAGGTTCGAATATCCTCCTTGCGATCCGTCGCCATTAACCAGGAAATCATAAGTCATGCGTATTGAAGAAGATTTGAAGTTAGGCTTTAAAGACGTGTTGATCCGCCCTAAGCGTTCCACGTTGAAAAGCCGTTCCGAGGTTGAACTGGAACGTCAGTTTACCTTCAAGCATTCAGGTTGCAGCTGGTCCGGCGTGCCGATTATCGCCGCCAACATGGACACGGTGGGCACCTTCCGCATGGCTGAGGCCCTGGCTTCTTTCGACGTTCTCACCGCCGTACACAAACATTACAGCGTCGAGCAATGGGCTGACTTCGTGCAGCGCATGCCGGAATCGGTGCTGCGCCACGTGATGGTGTCCACCGGCACCTCAGAAGCCGACTTCGCCAAAATGCAGCAGATCCTGGCCCTGTCTCCGGCGCTGAAATTCATCTGTATCGACGTGGCCAACGGCTACTCTGAACACTTCGTCGCCTTCCTGCAGAAAGCGCGCGAAGCCTGCCCGAATCACGTCATCTGCGCCGGCAACGTAGTGACCGGCGAGATGGTGGAAGAGTTGATCCTCTCCGGCGCCGACATCGTTAAAGTCGGCATCGGGCCGGGATCGGTATGCACCACCCGTGTGAAGACCGGCGTGGGCTATCCGCAGCTGTCGGCGGTGATCGAATGCGCCGATGCGGCCCACGGGCTGGGCGGCCAAATCGTCAGCGACGGCGGCTGCTCGGTGCCGGGCGATGTCGCCAAAGCCTTCGGCGGCGGCGCGGACTTCGTGATGCTGGGCGGTATGCTGGCCGGCCACGACGAGTGCGAAGGCACCGTGGTGGAAGAGAACGGCGAGAAATTCATGCTGTTCTACGGCATGAGCTCCGAGTCAGCGATGAAGCGCCACGTCGGCGGCGTGGCGGAGTATCGCGCGGCCGAAGGCAAAACCGTCAAGCTGCCGCTGCGAGGCGAGGTGGAGTTCACCGTGCGTGATATCCTCGGCGGCCTGCGTTCCGCCTGCACCTACGTCGGCGCCGAGCGTTTGAAAGAGCTGACCAAGCGCACCACCTTTATCCGCGTGGCGGAGCAGGAAAACCGCGTCTTCGGCAGCAAATAAGCCGCACCTTGCATTCGGGCGCAGCGCACCGCGGCGCCCGCTATCCTTTTACCCTTATCCCAACACGCTGCCCAGTTGAAAGATAGGCAGATACATGGCGATCACCAAAGCGCCGACAATCCCACCTACCACTAGCATCAGCAGCGGCTCCAGCGTTTGCGCCAGCGTATCGGCCAGCTCGTGCGTTTGCCGTTCATACCACTGCGCCAATTTATCCAGCAAGGCGTCCAGTGAACCGGACTCTTCGCCCACTCGCACCAGCTGCCGGCACAGCGGCGGAAACAGCGGTTGCAGGCCCAGGGCATGATGAAAGGCTTCGCCTTCGGCGATCTGCCGTTGCACCTGCTCCAGCGCCTGTTTGTACAGCAGATGGTCAGCCGCCAACGCCGCCGCGTTCAACCCTTCCACCAGCGTCAGCCCGGCGCGTTGGGTCATGGTCAGGATGCGAAATGTTTGGCTCAGCGCGCCGCCGCTCACCAGCCGGGCGATCAGCGGCAGGCGCAGCAAGAGAGCCTGTTCACGTCTGCGCCACGGCGGGCGCGGGTGCAGCCAGCGGCCATAACCGAACAGCGACGCGCCCAGCAGCAGCGCCAGATAGGGGCCGGTGGCGATCAACTGCGCAGACAACGCCAGCAACCCTTGGGTAAACCAGGGCAGCGGCGCATCGAACGATTGATAAACCTTGGCGAATTCCGGCAGCACCATCACCAGCATCAACACGCTGACCATCAGCGCCACCGCGCAGATGAAGAGGGGATAACGCAGCGCTTTGGTCACCTTGCGGCGCAGCAGCAACTGGGCTTCCTGTTGTTGCGCCAGCTGCAGGCAGCAGCGATCGAGGTTGCCGGTCAGTTCACCGATGGCGATCAGCTGGCGATAGATCAGGGGAAAAATCCCCGGTTGTTCGGCGAGGGTTTCGGAAAGCGGTTGCCCTTCGCGCACCTGGTCGGCCAGCTGGCGCAACAGGCAGCGCCAGGCTGCCGAAGGATGCTCTGCTGCCAGCAACTGCAGCGCATTGACCAGCGGCAACCCCGCCTGCAGCAGAGTGGCGAGCTGGCGGGTGAAGTGGATTAACGGTTCTCCACGCCATTGGCCGGGCGTAACGCGTTTGCCGTGCCCGATTCGGCACGGTTGCAGGCCTTGTTCGATCAGCAACCGGCTCACCTGCCATTTTTCCTCGCTCATCAGTTCGCCGCGGCGTAAGGCGCCCTGTGCGTCGAAAGCCTGCCAAAGAAACAGCCGGCGCGCTTTCATGGCGCGGCTATGCCAGGCTGGACGACGTCGATCACGCGGTACAGTTCTTCCAGCGAGGTCGTGCCTTCGGCGGCCAGCGCCAGGCCCGCTTGCAGCAGCGAAAGCTGCCCCTGTTCGCGGGCGATATCCGCTAGCAGACTGGGAGCGGCGTTCGCCAGCAATGCCGCCTGTATTTCCGGCGTAATGGCCAACAGTTCATACACGCCGATGCGCCCATAGTAACCGCCGAAGCAATGCTCGCAGCCATCGGCGCGCCAGACAGTGAGCGGTTCCGGCCAGATCGCGCTGGGAAAATGCGTCGGCTGGCTGTGCGGATAGCGGCAGTGGCGGCACAGTCTGCGCACCAACCGCTGCGCGACGATCAGCTTCAGACAGCCGGCGAGCAGGTAGCCGGGGATCCCCATGTGCATCAGCCGCGTCAGGGTTTCGCCGGTGGAGTTGGTATGCAGCGTCGACAGCACCAGGTGGCCGGTTTGCGCGGCCTTGACCGCGATCTCGGCGGTTTCCGCATCGCGGATCTCGCCGATCATGATGACGTCTGGATCCTGGCGCAGCAGGGCGCGCAACACCCGGGCGAAGCTCAGCTCGGTTTTGGCGTTGATCTGGGTCTGATTAACGCCGAACAACGGGATCTCGACCGGATCCTCGACGCTGCACAGGTTGCTCTGCGCATCGTTCAACTGGCGCAGACCGCTGTACAGCGTCACCGTTTTGCCGCTGCCGGTCGGGCCGGTCACCAGGATCAACCCTTGCGGGCAGGCCAGCGCCGTCGCGTAGCGCGCCAGATCCGCCCGGCTCATGCCTAACTGATCCAGCGGCAGTTCTTGTTGCTCGCCCTGCTGAACGCGCAGCACCACCTTTTCGCCGTGCAGCGTCGGCAGAGTGGCGATACGCATGGCATAGCGCGCGCTGTCCAGCGTCAGGCTGAGCTGCCCGTCCTGAGGTTGACGGCGCTCGGCGATATCCAGTTGGCCGAGGATCTTCAGCCGGGCGATGAGGCGCGCGGTCAGCTGCGGCGGCGGTGAGGCGAGGGTTTGCAGCACGCCGTCGATGCGCAGACGAATGCGAAAATGCTGCCGAAAAGGCTCGAAGTGGATGTCCGAGGCGCGGCGCTGGATGGCCAGGCGCAGCGTCTGGTTGATGAATTGCACCACCGGCGCATCGCCGTCGTCGGGGTAGGCGATGTCGGTTGTGTCCTCTTCGGCCGCCAGCGGCGCCGAGAGCGGTTCGTGGCGCTGGTTAAGCGCCAGCTCCAACCTGGCCGCCGGCCATTGTTCCAGATGGATGCGTTTGCCGGTGGCGAAACGCAGCGCCGCCAGCAGCCCCTGCGGCGCTTCTTCGCTGAGCGCGACCGTCAGGGTGGTCGGGTCTTCGCTCAACGCCAGCGCCTGATAGCGCCGACACAGGGTGTGAACCTCTTCGCTGATTTGCGCGTTCATCGCCGTTACTCCGCCGCGTCGTCGAAGCGGAAGACTTCCCGGCACACCTCAACCAGCGTCGCGTTTTCGCTGCTGCACAGCCGGGTCCAGCGGGTCAGCCCATCGGCGTTCGACTTGGGGGTTAACGCCACCGCCAGCCCCTGCAGCGTTTGGGTGCCGGTCAGCGTGATTACGCCTTTAACGACTTTCACCCCGCTGACGTAACGCGACGCGCCGCCGCTGGGAATGCCTTTGCTGCCGGCTTCACAGCCGGCGGGCGCGCCTTCATCCAGTACGCACAGCTCGACCGCCAGCTTATACGGCGCCATGGTTTGCAGCATGTCGGTCATCGCCGCTTTCTGGATGTAGCGCTGGTAGGCGGGAATGCCGATGGCGCTGAGGATGGCGATGATGGCGATCACCACCATCAGTTCGATCAGGCTAAAGCCGCGTTGCGTTTCCATGCGTTGTTTCCTCCATAAGGGTGTGGAAAACAACGGTAGCGGTTTGCGCGGGGGAACGGCGAGCGGGTTTTACGCGTTTCTCGGCGTGCTTCCATCAGTATTGATGTCGTTTGCAGCGGAGGGAAAAACGGTGCGAGGGGCTTCGCAAATCTGCGTTAACGCCCCCGGCGGCGGCCGGGGGCGAGGGGATCATTTGAAGCGCATCGACAGATCGAGCGCGGTCACATGTTTGGTCAGCGCGCCGACCGAAATGTAATCCACGCCGGTCTCGGCGAAGGTGCGCAGCGTCTCGCTGGTGACGTTGCCGGACACCTCCAGCTGGGCGCGGCCCTGGGTTTGGGCGACCGCCTGACGCATCATCTCGACGCTGAAGTTGTCCAGCATGATGATGTCGGCGCCGGCGTCCAGCGCCTGCTGCAGCTCATCGAGCGACTCGACTTCCACTTCCACCGGCACGTCGGCGTGCAGCCAGAAGGCTTTTTCCACCGCGTTTTTGATCGAGCCGGAGGCGATGATGTGGTTTTCCTTGATCAGGAAGGCATCGGACAGCCCCAGCCGGTGGTTGCTGCCGCCCCCGCACAGCACGGCGTATTTCAGCGCGGTGCGCAGGCCGGGCAAGGTCTTGCGGGTATCGAGCAGGCGAGTCTGGGTGCCTTCCAGCAGAGCCACGTAGCGGCTGACCTCGGTCGCCACGCCGGAGAGCATCTGCACAAAGTTCAGCGCGGTGCGCTCGCCGGTCAACAGCACCCGCGCAGGGCCGCGCAGCCGGCAAAGCGGTTGGTTCGGTATCAGACGGTCGCCGTCTGCCACCAGCCACTCCACCTGCACCTGGTTGCCCAACTGAATAAAGACTTCGTTCAGCCAGCGGCGGCCGCAGAACACGCCGGCTTCGCGGGTAATGACGGTGGCTTCGGCCTGCTTGTCCGCCGGTAACAATTGCGCGGTAATATCGCGCCCGGCGTCAACTTCACCTCCCAGGTCTTCGCGCAGCGCCTGGGCGACGGAATAGGGAATATCACTTTCAATACGTTCAAGAAGCTCGGTGCGGCGACGGTCGGCACTGTAGCGGCGTGTCGGCATGGAAAACTCCGAAATGGACGGTTAGTTCGTAGGGGAACATGCTACTCTGTTGCAGGAATAAGTACCACCGCAGAGAGGTGTCTGATGCAGTTGGAAAATGGCTGGATTGTCGGGGTGACGCGAGTGGTTTCGCCGCACTGCGATCGGCGCCCGGATGACGAGCCGCCCTCGCTGCTGGTCATCCATAACATCAGCCTGCCGCCCGGCGAATTCGGTGGCCCCTATATCGACCAGCTGTTCACCGGCACGCTCGATCCCGCGCAGCACCCTTATTTCGCCGAGATCCATCAGCTGCGAGTGTCTGCGCACTGCCTGATCCGCCGCGATGGGGAGATCGTGCAGTATGTGCCCTTCGACCAGCGCGCGTGGCACGCGGGCGTTTCGCTGTATCAGGGGCGCGAACGGTGCAACGATTTCTCCATCGGCATCGAGCTGGAAGGCACCGACCAGTTAGCCTACACCGAGGCGCAATATCGCACGCTGCAGGCGGTCACCGCGCTGCTGGCCGAACATTATCCGCCGTTGGCGGCGCATATCGCCGGGCATTGCGATATTGCCCCCGGCCGCAAAACCGATCCCGGGCCGGCGTTCGATTGGGATCGCTATCTGGCATCTCTGGAACAACGCGGCGCGCCCGCCGACGCTATGCTTGAGACAAGAAAAAGGGAGAGGAATCGCTAATGACGCTGTTTACGCTGTTGCTGGTTTTGGCCTGGGAGCGCCTGTTCAAGCTGGGGGAACACTGGCAGCTGGATCATCGCCTCGAAGTGGTATTTCAGCGGCTGCATCGGGTTTCGCTGGCGCAGACGCTGGCGATGACCGCCGCCTGGATGGTGATCGTCTGGGGCGTTCTGTGGTTGTCGCACGGGTTATTCTTCGGCGTGGTGACGCTGCTGCTGTGGATCGTCATCGATCTGCTGTGCGTCGGCGCCGGCATCAAGCGCAAACACTATCGCGCCTACCTGAAAGCGGCGCGGCAGGGGGATACCCATGCCAGCGATCAGATGGCGGAAGAGCTGGCGTTGATCCACGGTTTGCCGGTGGACTGCAGTGAGGAGCTGCGCCTGCGCGAGCTGCAAAACGCGCTGCTGTGGATCAACTTCCGTTATTACCTGGCGCCGCTGTTCTGGTTCGTGGTCTTTGGGCCGTACGGGCCGATCGCGCTGGCGGGATATGCCTTCCTGCGCGCCTATCAAACCTGGCTGGCGCGCCACAATACGCCGCTGGAGCGTTCGCAGTCGGGCATCGATCATCTGCTGAACTGGCTGGACTGGATCCCGGTGCGTTTGGCCGGGGTGGCCTATGCGTTGTTCGGCCACGGCGAGCGCGCGTTGCCGGCCTGGTTCGCCTCGCTCGGCGATCGGCATTCGTCGTCGTATCAGGTGTTGACGCGGCTGGCGCAGTTCTCGCTGGCGCGCGATCCGCATATGGATCCGGTGCAAACGCCGCGGGCGGCGGTGACGCTGGCGCGCAAGGTGACGATGATCATCGTGGTGGTGGTGGCGCTGTTGACCATTTACGGCACGCTGCTGTAAACCGCCGTGAAAAACAAAACGGGCGCCTCGGCGCCCGTTTCTTTTTGGCCATCCGGCCGGGATTACAGCTTGGCGAAGCAGCGACGCGCGGCGTCGATGGTGCGCTGGATGTCTTCCTTGCTGTGCGCCACGGACATGAAACCCGCTTCGAAGGCGGACGGCGCGAGATACACCCCTCTTCCAGCATCAGGTGGAAGAAGCGCTTGAAGCGTTCCACGTCGCACTGCATCACGTCCTGGTAGCAGGTGACCGCCGGCGCGTCGGTGAAGAACAGGCCGAACATGCCGCCGACGTTGTTGACCACCAACGGAATATTCTCTTCCTGCGCCGCGTGCAGCAGGCCAGCGGCCAGCATCTCGGTCAGTTCGGTCAGCGTCTGATGCACGCCGACCTGCGACACTTCGGTCAGGCAAGCGTAGCCCGCCGCCATGGCGATCGGGTTGCCGGACAGGGTGCCCGCCTGGTAGACCGGGCCGGTCGGCGCCAGCGCGTCCATCACCTCGCGACGGCCGCCGAAGGCGCCCACCGGCATGCCGCCGCCGATGATTTTGCCAAGGCAGGTCAGATCCGGCTCGACGCCGTAATAGGATTGTGCGCCGGCCAGCGCGACGCGGAAGCCGGTCATCACTTCGTCGATGATCAAGAGCGCGCCGTACTTGTCGCACAGGGCGCGCAGGCCCGGCAGGAATTCCGGCAGCGGCGGCACGCAGTTCATGTTGCCGGCGACCGGCTCGACGATGATACAGGCGATCTCGGACGGGTACTGTTCGAAGGCGGCGCGCACCGAATCCAGATCGTTATAGGTGCAGGTCAGGGTGTGTTTGGCGAAGTCGGCCGGCACGCCCGGTGAGTTCGGCTGGCCGAGGGTCAGCGCGCCGGAGCCGGCTTTCACCAGCAGGCAGTCGGCGTGGCCGTGGTAGCAGCCTTCGAACTTGATGATTTTATCGCGGTTGGTGTAGCCGCGCGCCAGGCGGATGGCGCTCATGGTGGCTTCGGTGCCCGAATTCACCATGCGCACCATATCCATCGTCGGCACCAGCTCGGTGACCAGCTGCGCCATTTTGACTTCCATCTCGGTCGGCGCGCCGAAGCTCAGGCCGCGCTGCGCCGCTTCGATCACCGCGTCGCGGATCGCCGGGTGGTTATGCCCCAGCACCATCGGCCCCCAGGAACCGACATAGTCGATATAGGCCTTGCCGTCGGCATCGAACAGGTAAGCCCCGTCTGCGCGCTCGATAAACAGCGGCACACCGCCCACGCCGGTGAATGCACGCACCGGAGAGTTTACCCCGCCGGGGATCAACTGTTGCGCCTGGGCGTACAGACTTTCGGACTTGCTGTGTAGGCTCATAAATCGGCTCCTGGATTCTCTTTTGAATGATTTGACCGCGCTATTCTAGAGGAGAGCGCCGCGTTATGAAACGATCACAGTCAGATACCATTAACGGCAGCGCCCGCCGCCGGGTTGGGGTAGAATTATCGCCCTGCCTATTTGTATTACAAATTACCTGACGAATCACTCGCGATGACAGAATCACAATCACAGCCAGTCGGGACGTTGAGCCCGCGTCTTAGCCGCAGCGATGCGGTGCGCCAGTTTATCCGCCGCGACAAAACGCCGGTGGCGATCCTGTTGATGGCCGCGCTGGTGGGGACGCTGGCCGGTTTGCTCGGCGTGGCCTTCGATAAAGCGGTGGAGTGGGTGCAGCAGCAGCGGCTGGCTTCGCTGGCGCAGGTCGCCGACTTCTGGATCCTGGTGTGGCCGCTGGCGTTTATCTTGTCCGCGGCGCTGGCGGCGCTGGGTTATTACCTGGTGCGGCGCTTTGCGCCTGAGGCGGGCGGTTCGGGCATTCCGGAGATCGAAGGCGCGCTGGAGGAGCTGCGGCCGGTGCGCTGGTGGCGTGTGATACCGGTGAAATTCATCGGCGGCATGGGAACGCTGGGGGCGGGCATGGTGCTGGGGCGCGAAGGGCCTACGGTACAGATGGGCGGCAACGTCGGGCGCATGGTCTTGGACGTGCTGCGCATTCGCGGCGCCGAGGCGCGCCATTCGCTGCTGGCGACCGGGGCCGCCGCCGGGCTGTCCGCCGCGTTCAACGCGCCGCTGGCCGGCATTCTGTTTATCATCGAAGAGATGCGGCCGCAGTTTCGCTACAACCTGATCTCGATTAAAGCGGTGTTTATCGGCGTTATCATGTCGAGCGTGGTGTTCCAGCTGTTCAACGGCCAAGGCTCGGTGATCGCGGTCGGCAAACTCGCCTCGGCGCCCATCAACACCTTGTGGCTCTATCTGGTGCTGGGCGCGATATTCGGCGCGGTGGGCGTGGGATTCAACGCGCTGATCTTTCGCACTCAGGACATGTTCGCGCGCCTGCACGGCGGCAGAATGCGCAATGTGCTGCTGATGGGCGGGCTGCTCGGCGGCGTGT
This sequence comes from Serratia sp. SCBI, assembly GCF_000747565.1. NCBI lineage: Bacteria > Pseudomonadati > Pseudomonadota > Gammaproteobacteria > Enterobacterales > Yersiniaceae > Serratia > Serratia sp. SCBI. Next base: position 801,737 of record NZ_CP003424.1, read on the forward strand.
GCGGCATTCTGGGGCTGATCCAGCCGGAGGCGGCGGGCGGCGGCTTTGGGCTGATCCCGATCGCCGCGGCGGGCAATTACAGCGTCGGCATGTTGATGTTCATTTTCATTACCCGCATCTTCACCACGCTGCTGTGCTTCGGTTCCGGCGCGCCGGGCGGCATCTTTGCGCCGATGCTGGCGCTGGGCACGCTGTTCGGCACCGCCTTCGGGCTGGCGGGGGCGCATTTGTTCCCGCAGTACGGCATCGAGGCGGGCACTTTCGCCATCGCCGGCATGGGGGCGTTGTTCGCCGCCACGGTGCGCGCCCCGCTGACCGGTATCGTGTTGGTGCTGGAAATGACCGACAACTACCAGCTGATTTTACCGATGATCATCACCTGCCTCGGCGCTACGGTGGTGGCGCAGCTGCTCGGCGGCAAGCCGCTGTATTCGTCGATCCTGGCGCGCACCCTGCAACGGCAGGAGGCGCAGTTGGCGCGGGAAGCGGCGGAGAAAACAAGTAAAGAAAATACAACAAATGCGGTGAATACTTGAACGCAACACTCAGGTATCGGATAATCGTTAATATTAATCAGGCAGCCCTGGTCGCGATCTGATGCTGAACAATGTTGGGAGTAAAGAGTATGAGTGATGAAACGGCACTGCCCCTGCAATTTACCGAGGCAGCAGCAAACAAGGTCAAGTACCTGATTGCTGACGAAGAAAATCCGAACCTGAAGTTGCGGGTTTACATTACCGGCGGCGGCTGCAGCGGATTCCAGTACGGTTTCACTTTTGACGACAAGGTCAACGATGGCGACATGACCATCGAGAAGCAGGGCGTGGCGCTGGTGGTCGATCCGATGAGCCTGCAGTATCTGGTTGGCGGTTCGGTGGACTACACCGAAGGGCTGGAAGGATCGCGCTTCGTGGTGACCAACCCGAATGCCAAAACCACCTGCGGTTGCGGTTCGTCGTTCAGCATCTGAGTTTGCCTGTCAGAATATCAACCCGCTCGCTTTCCGGCCGGCGGGTTTTTTTATGCCTACCACTCCACGAGGATCACTGCCACGCCGTTCTCCTGGGCCGGTGGGTTGTGGATGATATTCGGCTGTGCCGTCGCGTGGCTGCATTCGCCCCGCAGGGCGGCGGCTCAGCGTTCGAGAATAAAGGCGGGCAGCTTGAGGTGCCAGCGGATGGCCGCCAGCCGAATGGCCAGCGTGATGACCATGCCCAGCATCATGGCTTGTTGCAGCGGCATGTTGAAGGTGTAAAACGCCGTGGCGTGCGCGATGCCACCGATGATGCAGGCAGTGGCGTAAATTTCGGTGCGCAGGATCATCGGGATCTCGCGCGCCAGCACGTCGCGGATAATGCCGCCGCCGACGCCGGTGATCACCCCCATGCAGATCGCCACCAGCGGGCCGGTACCGGCCGCGAAAGCCTTGTTGACGCCGATGCCGACGAACACCGCCAGCCCGACGGCATCGAGCACCGGCAGCACCCATTTCGGCAGGCGGCGCGGCTGGCGCACCAGCAGCAGCGTCAATACGCAGGTGATCATCGCCACCACCAGATCGGTGGGATCCTTGACCCAGAACACCGGGCCGTTGGCAAGCGCCATATCGCGGATGGTGCCGCCGCCGACCGCGGTAACCACGCCCAACACCAACACGCCGAACGGATCCATGCGCAGTTTGCCGGCTAACAGCACGCCGGAGACGGCGAACACCGCCGTACCGAGAATATCCAACCAGAACACCAGCATCAGCGGATCTCCGCCAGCTGGCGGCACAGTTGCTGCGCCGCCAACAGCAGCCGTGGCCCGCCGCGATTGAACCAGTCTTCATTCAGCGCGATCACCGGCACCTGCAGCTGCGGCGCCCAGAAGGCTTTCACATTGGCGGCCTCTTTCGCGCCGCCGGTGATGACGATGGCCTGGGGTTGGCGCGCCAGCACCTGCTCGCGGCTGATCTGCGGCCAAGGCGTGCGGCTGTCGGCGAAGACGTTCTGCGCGCCGCACAGCGCCAACACCTGGCTCTGCAGCGTGGCGCCGGAGCTGGTGAACAGCGGCTGGGTGCCGAACTGCAGCAACACGCGTCGCGGAGGGTTATCGGCGTACTGTTGCCTGAGATCGGCGAACTGGCGGCGAAGGCCGGCGGCGGCCTGATGCGCCTGGTCCGGGTGCGGGCTGTATTGCGCCAGCTTATCCAGCAAGCCGGCGATCCCTTCGAGATTATCGGCGTCCGCATAGAAGATCGGGATGCCGAATGCGGCGAGCTGATCCAGCACGCGCTGCGGATTGCCGCCGCGCCAGGCGAGGATCAGGTCCGGCTTGAGCGCCAGCACCCGCTCCAGGTTGATGCCCTGCCAGGAGGCCACCTGCTCCAGCCTGGCGGCCTGCGGCGGATAATCGGAATAGGCGCTCGCCGCCACCAGCACCTCGCCCATGCCGGCGGCATAGGCGAGTTCGGTGGCGTTGGGCGCCAGGCTGATCACTCGCTGGGCGGCCCCGGCCGGCAGGGCCAGCCAGAACGCCAGCAGCCAGAGCGCCGAGGTGAAGCGCAGCCTCACATCAACCGCGCTTGGCCAGGGTTTGCAGCATGGCGTTGACCATCAGCGTAGACTGCTTGGCCGCTACCACCAGGAACTCGTCAAAGCTCATGTGCGACTCGCTGTCGGCGACGTCGGAAATGGCGCGCACCACCACGAACGGCGTGCCGAACAGATGGCAGACGTGGGCGATCGCCGCGGCTTCCATTTCCACGGCGGCGACGCGCGGGAAGGTGGCGCGGATGCGCGCCAGCGGCTCGGCGCCGTTGATGAAGGCGTCACCGCTGCAGATCAGGCCGCGCACCGCGTGCAGATCCAGCTGTTTGATGCAGCTTTCCGCCAGCGCGATCAGTGCGTCGTCGGCGACGAACGCCGCCGGGCAGCCGGCCATCTGGCCCGGCTCGTAGCCGAAGGCGGTGACGTCGGCGTCGTGGTAGCGCACTTCTTCGGACACCACGATGTCGCCCACGCGCAGCGTGCTGGCCAGGCCGCCGGCGGAGCCGGTATTGATCACCACGTCCGGGCTGCAGTGCTCCAGCAGCAGGGTGGTGCCCATGGCTGCGGAGACTTTGCCGATGCCGGATTTCAGCAGGGCCACTTCAACGCCGCCGATCTGGCCGGTGTAGATTTCGCAGCCCGCGCGCTGGATGGTTTGACGGTTTTCGATTTGATCGCGCAGCAGGGTGACTTCCTGCTCCATTGCGCCGATGATGCCTACTTTCATAAATAACACTCGCTGATTGGCCGTGAGAATTGCGGCATAGTCTATCATGGCTGTGTATCAGAGATAATGCGTTGCATCCGCCGCCGGGAATTGTTATCACGGGGGCAGGGCGCAACGGCGGAGAAACAGATGTCCGGGATCGACTTCAAGCAAAAAATCAGCTTCCAACGGCCTTTCAGCAAACCGATCGAGGCCGAGGAAGAGTACGACATCGTGCGGCAGTTCGAGAGCGATCGCGGGCGCATCGTCAACTCGGCCGCCATTCGCCGTTTGCAGCAAAAAACCCAGGTGTTTCCGCTGGAGCGCAACGCGGCGGTGCGCAGCCGCCTGACGCACTCGATGGAGGTGCAGCAGGTCGGGCGCCATATCGCCAAAGAGATCCTCAACCGCTTCAAACAGGCGGGTAAGATCGATGAATTCGGCCTGACCCGGCTGCTCGATCCGTTTGAAAGCATCGTGGAAATGGCCTGTCTGATGCACGATATCGGCAATCCGCCGTTCGGTCACTTCGGCGAGTCGGCGATCAACGACTGGTTCGCCCAGCGGCTCGATCCTGCCAGCTGCGGCAGCGAGCCGGGCAGTCACGATCGCTGCCAGGTCGCGTCGCTGCGGCTGCATGAAGGGGAGAGCGATCTGAACCGGCTGCGCAGCCGGATCCGTCAGGATCTCAGCCATTTCGAGGGCAACGCCCAGGCGATCCGCATGGTGTACAGCCTGCTGAAACTCAATCTGACCTACGCGCAGGTCGGCTGCATTTTGAAATACACCCGCCCGGCTTATTGGGCGGGCGACATCCCCGCCAGCCACAGCTATTTGATGAAAAAGCCCGGCTATTATCTGGCGGAAGAAGCCTTTGTCGATAGGCTGCGGCGCGAGCTGCACATGGGCGAGTTCGATCGTTTTCCGCTGACCTACATCATGGAGGCCGCCGACGATATCTCGTACTGCGTGGCCGATCTGGAAGACGCGGTGGAGAAGAGCATTTTCACCGTCGAGCAGCTGTATCAGCACCTGATTCAGGAGTGGGGCGAGGTGGCGCCGGGCGATCTGTTCGACAAGACCGTCGCCAGCGCGTTTCGCAAGATCGACCGCGGCGGCGCGCGGCGCAGCGCGGAAGATCAGTTCTTCATGTATCTGCGGGTGTTTACCGTGGCGCGGCTGGTGCCGCACGCGGCGCAGCGCTTTATCGACAATCTTGACGCGGTTTATCAGGGCAGTTTCAATCAGGCTCTGCTGGAAGATTCCAGCCCGGCCTATCAGCTGCTGAAAATATTTAAAAATGTGGCGTTCAAGCACGTGTTCAACCACCCGGAGGTCGAGCAGCTCGAGCTGCAAGGCTACCGGGTGATCAGCGGTCTGCTGGACATTTACAGCCCGCTGCTGGCGATGTCGCTGGCGGACTTCAGCCGGTTGGTGCGCGAGGACAGCCATCGCGCTTACCCGATCGAAACGCGCCTGTTCCACAAGCTGTCCACCAAGCATCGGCTGGCTTATGTGGAAGCGGTAGAAGGGCTGCAGCATTTATCGCCGGAGCAGCAAACCATTCGGGAATATTATTTCCGCGCGCGTTTATTGCAGGACTATATCAGCGGAATGACCGACCTTTATGCCTATGATGAATATCGTCGATTAATGGCGGCGGAATAATTAAGCGGAGGAATAATTATCAGCAATTCCAACCGGTTGGCTGTCTCGAGTTTTGTAAAGACGAACAATATTTGTTTACTATTGCCAATCATCTGTGCCGGAACTTCGGGCTATTAATTAACTCTGAATAAGCACGCAAGACAGCCATTCTTTTTTGAACGACTTTATAAGAGACACACAGATGAAAAAAACCGACATTAGTTCTGAGCGCACTGGCATTCAGCATCGGTATGGCGATGGGACCGGTTACGGCCAGCGCCGCTGAAACCGCGTCTTCCAGCACCCAGCAGTTGCCGAGCCTGGCGCCGATGCTGGAGAAGGTGATGCCTTCCGTCGTGAGCATTAACGTTGAGGGCAGCACCACGGTCAATACGCCGCGCATGCCGCAACAGTTCCAACAGTTCTTCGGTGAAGATTCGCCGTTCTGCCAGGACGGTTCACCGTTCCAGGGCTCGCCGATGTGTCAGGGCGCTGAACAGCCCGGACCGGATGGCCAGCAGCCGCAGGGCACGCAGCAGAAATTCCAGGCGCTGGGCGCCGGGGTGGTTATCGATGCCGCCAAGGGCTATGTGGTGACCAACAATCACGTGGTGGACAACGCCAACAAGATCCAGGTGCAGCTGAGCGACGGTCGTCGTTTCGACGCCAAAGTGATCGGCAAGGATCCGCGTTCCGACATCGCCCTGATCCAGCTGAAAGACTTCAAGAACCTGACGGCGATCAAGATGGCGGACTCCGATCAGCTGCGCGTCGGCGATTACACCGTGGCGATCGGCAACCCGTACGGGCTGGGTGAAACCGCCACCTCGGGCATCGTGTCCGCCCTGGGGCGCAGCGGCCTGAACATCGAAAACTACGAAAACTTTATCCAGACCGATGCGGCAATCAACCGCGGCAACTCCGGCGGCGCGCTGGTTAACCTGAACGGCGAGCTGATCGGCATCAACACCGCGATCCTGGCGCCGGACGGCGGCAACATCGGCATCGGCTTCGCCATTCCGAGCAATATGGTGAAAAACCTGACGGCGCAAATGGTCGAGTATGGCCAGGTGAAACGCGGCGAGCTGGGCATCATGGGCACCGAGCTGAACTCGGAGCTGGCCAAGGCGATGAAGGTCGACGCGCAGCGCGGCGCCTTCGTCAGCCAGGTAATGCCGAAATCTTCCGCCGCGAAGGCGGGCATCAAGGCCGGTGACGTGATCGTCACCATGAACGGCAAGGCCATCTCCAGCTTCGCCTCGTTCCGGGCAGAGATCGGCACGTTGCCGGTCGGCAGCAAGATGTCGCTGGGCATTATTCGCGACGGCAAGCCGGTAACGATTGACGTCACGCTGGAGCAAAGCGCGCAGACCCAGGTGGCCTCGGGCAATATCTACACCGGCATTGAAGGTGCCGAGCTGAGCAATACCCAGGTCGGCAACGTGAAAGGCGTTAAGGTCGACAGCGTGAAAGCCGGCAGCGCCGCCGCACGCATCGGCCTGAAAAAGGGCGACGTGATCCTGGGCGTGAACCAACAACCGATCCAGAACCTGGGCGAGCTGCGTAAAATCCTCGACAGCAAACCGTCGGTGCTGGCGTTGAATATTCAGCGCGGCGATAGCCAGCTGTACCTGCTGGCGCAGTGATAAACGTCAGGCGCTAAAAGCAACAAAGGCACGCTACGGCGTGCCTTTTTGCATTATGGCCTGAGGATTCAGGCCGGTTGCGCCAGATGCGCGCGCGCCGCGTGGATCACCAGTTCAATCTCATCCAACAGCTCCAGCCACTCCGGCTCCAGCTCGTCGTTGGTGATGCCCTGGCGCAGCTGCCGCTCGAGGTAGAAACACAGCTGCTTGAGGCGCGGCACGCCGCTGTAGCTGCAGCTGCCGTGTAGCTTATGGACCAGGTCGAGGATCTCGTCGTCGTGTTGCCCCTCGAGCAGCGCCTGCACCCGTTCGCGCACCTGCGGCAGGAAATCGAGCAGCATTTGCAGCAGATCGCGCGCCAGATCCGGCTTATTGGCCGCCTGGCGCAGCGCCAGCGGCCAGTCGAGCGACAGCGGGGCATCGTCGGCGACGGCGCTTTCCACGTCGCCGCTGTGGTAACGCGACAGCACGCGGGTCAGCATTTTCTCGTCGATCGGCTTGGCCAGGTAGTCGTCCATCCCCGCCTGCAGCAGATGCTCGCGTTCGCCGCTGGCGGCATGGGCAGTGACGGCGACGATCGGCGTGGAGTTGTGGTGCGGCAGTTGGCGGATCAGTTCGCTGGCGTGAATGCCGTCCATCTTCGGCATTTGAATATCCATCAGGATCAGATCCAGCACGTTGTTGCGCGCCAGCGCCAGCGCTTCCTCACCGCTCTCGCACAGCAGCGTTTTTTCCACCTGTTCGCCCAGCAGCGTGCCGATCAGCTTCAGGTTGGCCGGGTTGTCGTCGACCGCCATCACCGTCAGCGGCAGACGTTTACGCTCAGGCGGGGCGGCGAGCCGATCGGGCGTTTCCATTCTCAGCAGCGGGAACAGACGCGTGCTGGTGATAGGCTTGATCAGGCAGCCGAGCGCGCCTTGTTGCTTAAGCAGCTCGGCGTCGATCTGCGCCTGGCACGGCAGCGCCAGAATGACCCGATCGGCCAGCTTCAGCGAGGCCAACAATTTGTCCTGATGCTGCGCCATGTTGTCGCGGAACGGGATCGGCACGCCGGCCAGCAGGAAATCGTAATGGCCTGACGGCAGTTGGCCCAGCGTCGGCGAGTGGGTGATCACCAGCTGCGTGACGCTGAGCATGTTGAGCGTCGCCTGTGCCGCCGTCGGGTTGGACTCGATATAGGCGAGCGTTTTGCCGTTCAGATCCGGCAGGTTCGGCGCCAGCGACAGCATGCCCTCGTTCAGATCCAGCGTGATGTGGAACCAGAAGGTCGAGCCGCGATTCAGCTGGCTGTGGAAGCAGATGTCGCCGCCCATTTCCTTCACCAGCTTTTGCGTGATCACCAACCCCAGCCCGGTGCCGCCGTGGCGGCGGGAGATGCTGGCGTCCGCCTGGCGGAACGCCTGGAACAGCTGCGACTGCTGGCGTTCGGAGATGCCGATGCCGGTGTCGTGGATTTGCACTTCCACTTCCACCCGGCGCTCCAGCTGTTTGCGCAGCTCGACGCGAATATCGATATTGCCGGTTTCGGTGAACTTGATGGCGTTGCCCAGCAGGTTGGTGATGATTTGCTGCAGGCGCAGCGAGTCGCCGATCACCTGCTCCGGCACATCGTTGTGCACATCCAGCGTCAGCTCCAACCCTTTGTCGTGGGCGCTGGGGGCCAGCAGCACCACCACTTCGTCCAGCGTTTCGCGCAGGGCGAACGGAATATGCTCCAGCACCAGTTTGCCGGCCTCCAGCTTGGAGAAGTCCAGCACGTCATTGATGATGGTCAGCAGGTTGTTGGCCGAGCGCTCGATGGTCTGCAAATAGTCGGTTTGGGTCGCGCTCAGATCGGTTTTCAGCATCTGGCGGGTAAAACCGATCACGCCGTTGAGCGGGGTACGCAGCTCGTGTGACATGTTGGCCAGGAATTCGGACTTGATGCGCGCCGCCTCCTGCGCGCGTTTTTTCGCCAGATCCAGTTCGACGTTCTGGATCTCCATCTGCTCCAGCGTTTCACGCAGGTCAGACGTGGCTTGATCGATGTTCTGCTGCATCTCTTCGTGATAGGCGGTGAGCGACATCGCCATCGAGTTGATGCCGTTCTTCAGCATGTGCAGCTCGCCGAGCATGTAGCCTTCCACGCGGCTGTCGAGCTGGCCGCGGCGGATGCGATCGACGGTGTTCACCATGTTGCGGATCGGGCCGGTCACGTCGCGCATCAGGCGGTAAGCGAACAGGATGGCGATGCACATGCACAGCAGCAGCAGCAGGGTGGAGACGAACACCTCTTTATACTGCTGCAGCCGCACCGACTGCAGATCCAGCTCGATCGCCACATAGCCCAGGTTGTTGTCGGGGTGGCTGCCGCCGTCGGCGGTTTCATCCGGATACTGATTTTCCGACAGGATCGGCGTGCGCAGGATCAGCGAATCGCCGCGCCGGGTGAGCATCAGTTCGGTGGGCAACGGCACGCCTTTCGGCAACTGCAGCTGGGCGAAGTTGTGGTGATAATTGGAGGTGACGAACAGGTTGTTCTGCGCATCGAACACGGTGATCGAACGCACGATGTCCGAATGGCGGCGGTGCAGCAGGCTGACCAGTTGCCTGACCGATTCGCGGCTGCGGAACGTCATGCCGTACTCGCTGGCTACCGCCAGCGGCTCGATGATGCTGGCGCCGGCGTCGACCAATTGCTCCTGCAGCTCGTTATAGCGGTGCACCACGAAGAAGGTGCTGAGCAGCAAACCAATCAGCAAGGTCGGGGCCAGAATCAGGATCATCATGCGCGCACGCAGGCTGTATTTGGTCATGGGATTCCAATGTGGGAGAATTGACAGCTGACACTAGCTTAATGAACCAGCACACAATCGACAAATATGGCGCAATTCTACTCTCCCAAACGCCGCGTGACGACCCGGCAGAGCTCACAAATCTTCACCGTGACGGTGAGCGATCTCGATCCTTTCGGCCAGGGCGTGGCGCGCCACGACGGCAAAGCGGTGTTCGTGCCGGGCGTATTGCCGGGCGAGCAGGCGGAAATCCAGCTGACCGAAGACAAGCGCCAGTTCGCCAAAGGCAAGCTCAAGCGCCTGCTGAGCCGCAGCCCGCAGCGGGTGGAGCCGCGCTGCCCGCATTTCGGCGTGTGCGGCGGCTGCCAGCAGCAACATGCGGATGAGGCGCTGCAACAGCAGAGCAAGGCGGCGGCGCTGGTGCGCATGATCGCCCGCGAAACCGGAGTAACCCCGCAACAGGAACCGGTGATCGCCGGCCCGGAATACGGCTATCGCCGCCGCGCCCGTCTGAGCCTGGCGTGGCAGCCGAAGCTGCAGCGCCTGATGATGGGGTTTCGACAGGCGGCCTCCAGCGAGCTGGTGGCGGTGGAGCACTGCCCGGTGCTGCGCCCGGAGCTGGAACAGCTGCTGGCGCCGGTGCGCGCCTGCCTGAGCGGGCTGCAGGCGGTGCGGCGGCTGGGGCATGTGGAGCTGGTGCTGGCGGATAACGGTCCGCTGCTGGTGCTGCGCCATCTCGATGCCCTGAAAGAGGCGGATCGCCAGGCGCTGTTGGCGTTTGGCGAGCGGGAAAAGGTCGCCGTTTATCTGGCGCCTGACAGCGATCGGGTGGAAAAACTGTGCGGTGAAACGCCGTATTATCAGGTTGACGGGCTACGCTTAGACTTCAGTCCGCGCGACTTTATTCAGGTCAATGACGCCGTAAACCAACAAATGGTGGCGCAGGCCCTTGAATGGCTCGACATTCAACCCAATGATCGGGTGCTGGACCTGTTCTGCGGCATGGGGAATTTCACCCTGCCGCTGGCGCGCCGCGCCGCTGCGGTGGTGGGCATCGAAGGTGTTGCCACGCTGATAGCGAATGGGCAATATAATGCACATAAGAATAAGCTGAATAATGCGTCGTTCTTCCATGAGAATCTGGAGGACGACGTTGAGCGGCAACCTTGGGCAGCACAAGGGTTTGATAAGGTGATGCTGGATCCCGCCCGCGCCGGTGCGGCCGGGGTGATGTCACACATTGTAAAACTGGCGCCGGCGCGGGTGGTGTATGTTTCCTGTAACCCCACCACGCTGGCTCGCGACAGCAAAGTGCTGTTGAACGCCGGTTATCGTCTTGCGCGCGTGCGGATGTTGGATATGTTTCCGCACACGGGGCATCTTGAATCAATGGCGCTGTTTATCAACGAGCGCGCGCCAGAGGTCGCTGCAAAGTAGGGAGAAGTTATGGTTGCGGTAAGAAGTGCACATCTGAATACGGCGGGTGAGTTCGCTCTCGATGAGTGGATCGCCGGCTTGGGGCTACCCAACCCGCAGTCATGTGAGCGATTGGCCGCAACCTGGCGTTATTGTGAGCAGCAGACCCAAAACCATCCCGACGCCTCGCTGCTGTTGTGGCGCGGCCTGGAGATGGTGGAAATCCTCTCGACGCTGAGCATGGACAACGACAGCATGCGCGCCGCGCTGCTGTTCCCGCTGGTGGATGCCGGCATCGTGCAGGAAGAGGTCCTGACGGAAACGTTCGGCAAGGGCATCGTCGCCCTGGTGCATGGCGTGCGGGACATGGACGCCATTCGCCAACTGAAAGCCACCCAAAACGATTCGATGGCCTCCGAACAGGTCGATAACGTGCGCCGCATGCTGCTGGCGATGGTGGAGGATTTCCGCTGCGTCGTCATCAAGCTGGCGGAGCGCATCGCTCACCTGCGCGAGGTGAAAGACGCGCCGGAAGACGAACGCGTGCTGGCGGCGAAAGAGTGTTCCAACATCTATGCGCCGTTGGCTAACCGGCTCGGCATCGGCCAGCTGAAGTGGGAGCTGGAGGATTTCTGCTTCCGCTACCTGCACCCGGAAGAATACAAGCGCATCGCCAAGCTGCTGCATGAGCGCCGCATCGATCGCGAACAGTTCATCGACGATTTCGTCGCCGGGCTGCGCGACGAGATGGCCAAAGAAGGCATTCGGGTGGAGATCTACGGCCGGCCGAAACACATCTACAGCATCTGGCGCAAGATGCAGAAAAAGCACCTGGCGTTCGACGAACTGTTCGACGTGCGCGCGGTGCGCATCGTGGCGGAGCGTCTGCAGGATTGCTATGCGGCATTGGGCATCGTGCATACCCACTTCCGCCATCTGCCGGATGAGTTCGACGACTACGTCGCCAACCCCAAACCCAACGGCTACCAGTCGATCCACACCGTGGTGCTGGGGCCGCGCGGCAAAACCGTCGAGATTCAGATCCGCACCCGGCAAATGCACGAAGACGCCGAACTGGGGGTGGCCGCGCACTGGAAGTACAAAGAGGGCGCGGGGGTTACCGTGCGCTCCGGCTATGAAGAGCGCATCGCCTGGCTGCGTAAGCTGATCGCCTGGCAGGAAGAGATGGCGGACTCCGGCGAGATGCTCGACGAAGTGCGCAGCCAGGTGTTCGACGATCGGGTCTATGTCTTTACCCCGAAAGGCGACGTGGTCGATCTGCCGGCCGGCTCCACGCCGCTCGATTTCGCCTACCACATTCACAGCGACGTTGGTCACCGCTGCATCGGCGCCAAGATCGGCGGCCGCATCGTGCCGTTTACCTATCAGCTGAAGATGGGCGATCAGATTGAGATCATCACCCAGAAACAGCCGAACCCAAGCCGCGACTGGCTGAACCCGAACCTGGGCTACGTGACCACCAGCCGCGGGCGCTCGAAGATCCACAACTGGTTCCGCAAGCAGGATCGCGACAAGAACATTCTTGCCGGCCGCCAGATGCTGGACAACGAACTGGAACACCTCGGCATCAGCCTGAAAGAGGCCGAGAAGCTGCTGATCCCGCGCTACAACATGAACTCGCTGGACGAGGTGCTGGCGGCGATCGGCGGCGGGGACATTCGCCTGAACCAGATGGTGAATTACCTGCAGGGCAAGTTCAACAAGCCGAGCGCCGAAGAGCAGGATCGCGAGGCGCTGCGCCAGCTGGTGCAGCAGAAAGCGCCGCCGCCGGCCCGCAACAAGGATAACGGCCGCGTGGTGGTGGAGGGCGTGGGCAACCTGATGCACCACATCGCCCGCTGCTGCCAACCGATCCCGGGCGACGACATCGTCGGCTTTATCACCCAGGGGCGCGGCATCTCGATCCACCGTGCGGACTGCGATCAGCTGGCCGATTTGCAATCGCATGCGCCGGAGCGCATCGTCGATGCGGTGTGGGGCGAAAGCTACTCCAGCGGTTATTCGCTGGTGGTGCGCGTGATGGCCAACGATCGCAGCGGGCTGCTGCGCGATATCACCACCATTCTGGCCAACGAAAAGGTCAACGTGCTGGGCGTCGCCAGCCGCAGCGATACCAAGAAGCAGTTGGCCACCATCGATATGGACATCGAAATTTATAACCAGCAGGTGCTGGGCCGGGTGCTGGCGAAGCTGAACCAGCTGCCGGACGTGATAGACGCCAAGCGTCTGCACGGCAACTAACTCCTGCGCCTTTCGGGCCGCATCCGAGGTCGATGCGGCCCGAACTCCATCAGTTCCGGCGGACATGTCCGTGCGCCCCCATTTTCTCAGAGATTTTTTATGACCCAATCCACTTCGTTGCAGCGCCTGCTGAACATCATGAAAACGCTGCGCGACCCGCAGAACGGTTGCTCATGGGACCGTAAGCAAACCTTCGCCACCATCGCGCCCTACACGCTGGAAGAGACTTACGAAGTGCTGGACGCCATCGAACGGCAGGACTACGCCGATCTGCGCGACGAACTGGGCGACTTGCTGTTTCAGGTAGTGTTCTACGCTCAGATGGGGCAGGAACAGGGGCTGTTCGATTTTGATGAGGTGTGCACCGCCATCAGCGACAAGCTGGAGCGCCGTCATCCGCACATCTTCGGCGACGCCGAAGGCGGAGACAGCGAAGCCGTGGCGGCGCGCTGGGAGCAGCTCAAGGCCGGCGAGCGCGCCGAAAAAGCGCTGCACTCGGTGCTGGACGACATTCCGCAGGCGTTGCCGGCGTTGATGAAGGCGCACAAGATCCAAAAACGGTGCGCCTCGGTCGGCTTCGACTGGAACACGCTGGGCCCGGTGCTGGACAAAGTGTATGAAGAGATCGACGAAGTGATGCACGAAGCCCGCCAGGCGGTGGTCGATGAGAGCAAGCTGGAAGAGGAGATCGGCGATCTGCTGTTCGCCACGGTGAACCTCTCGCGCCATTTGGGCCACAAGGCCGAGAACGCATTGCAGGCGGCCAACCGCAAGTTCGAACGCCGCTTCCGCGAGGTGGAGGCGATCGTCAAGCAACGCGGGCTACGCTTGGAAGACGCCACGCTGGAGCAGATGGAAGACGCCTGGCAGCAGGTGAAACGCCAGGAAAGTTGAATCGCTGCAACGACAATGTTGAATGTTGATCACAAACAAGGTTCACTCAGGCTGAAACGGTTAAGCTTACGGTCAGGTCACAGGCGCAGGGCTGCCGTCGGCAGCAAAAGGCCAACAAACTGAAATCTAAGGTGTTTTATCGCTCGAGAGGGGCGGTAAAAAGAAATTTTCTCCGCTAACTCTTTGTATTTCCTGGAGGGTTTTGGGCGCGCCGGCGGAGTAAACCCTGATGAACACGGGAGGGCGGCCGAGATGATGGACAGCAAAACGATCGTTTGTAGGTCAGGAGAGGTTCGGGTATACTACTTTCCCGTCCTGGTTCTTCCATCGTCTTTAAACCTAAACTCTCAGGTTCAGCATGACAACTAATTATATTTTTGTGACCGGCGGGGTCGTATCCTCTCTGGGTAAAGGCATTGCCGCAGCCTCTCTGGCGGCTATTCTTGAAGCCCGTGGCCTCAACGTTACCATCATGAAACTGGACCCGTACATCAACGTGGATCCGGGCACCATGAGCCCGATTCAGCATGGGGAAGTTTTCGTCACCGAAGACGGCGCAGAAACCGATCTGGATTTGGGTCACTACGAGCGCTTCATCCGCACCAAAATGTCGCGTCGCAACAACTTCACCACCGGCCGCATCTACTCCGACGTGCTGCGTAAAGAACGCCGCGGCGACTATCTGGGCGCGACCGTGCAGGTCATTCCGCACATCACCAACGCGATCAAAGAACGCATCATCGAAGGCGGCGAAGGCCACGATGTGGTGTTGGTGGAAATCGGCGGCACCGTCGGCGATATCGAATCGCTGCCGTTCCTCGAAGCCATCCGTCAGATGGCGGTGGAAGTGGGCCGCGAGCACACCCTGTACATGCACCTGACGCTGGTGCCGTACATGGCGGCGGCGGGCGAAGTGAAAACCAAGCCGACCCAGCATTCCGTAAAAGAGCTGCTTTCCATCGGTATTCAGCCTGATGTGCTGATTTGCCGTTCCGACCGCGCGGTTCCTGCTAACGAACGCGCGAAAATCGCGCTTTTCTGCAACGTGCCGGAAAAAGCGGTTATCTCTCTGAAAGACGTTGATTCTATTTATAAAATCCCAGGCCTATTGAAATCTCAGGGGCTGGACGATTATATTTGTAAACGATTCAGCCTGAACGCGCCGGAAGCCAACCTGGCCGAATGGGAACAGGTGATCTACGAAGAAGCCAATCCGGGCGGCGAAGTGACCATCGGTATGGTCGGCAAATACGTTGAGTTGCCGGACGCCTACAAGTCGGTGATCGAAGCGCTGAAGCACGGCGGGCTGAAAAACCGTCTGACCGTGAACATCAAGCTGATCGACTCGCAGGACGTGGAAACCCGCGGCGTGGAAGTGCTGAAAGGGCTGGACGCGATCCTAATCCCGGGCGGCTTCGGCTACCGCGGCGTGGAAGGCAAAGTGATGACCGCACGCTATGCGCGCGAGAACAACATTCCTTACCTGGGCATTTGCCTGGGCATGCAGGTGGCGTTGATGGAGTTCGCTCGCAACGTGGCGGGGATGGAGAACGCCAACTCCACCGAGTTTATGCCAGACTGTAAGTACCCGGTGGTGGCGTTGATCACCGAATGGCGCGATGAAGACGGCAACGTCGAAGTGCGCAGCGAAGAAAGCGATTTGGGCGGCACGATGCGCGTAGGTGGCCAACAGTGCAACCTGAGCGACAACAGCCTGGTGCGTCAGCTGTATGGCGAACCGACCATTGTCGAGCGTCATCGTCACCGTTACGAAGTTAACAACATGCTGTTGAAGCAGATCGAAGCCGCAGGGCTGCGTGTCGCCGGTCGTTCCGCCGACAACAAGCTGGTCGAGATCATTGAACTGCCGAATCACCCGTGGTTTGTGGCCTGTCAATTCCACCCGGAATTTACATCGACGCCGCGTGATGGGCATCCGCTGTTCGCCGGCTTCGTGAAAGCCGCAGGCGAGCATCAGAAGCGCCAGGTGAAATAAAATATTTGGTAGGCGGCGCGCGGTGAAAACCGCGCGCTGTTTGTCTGGAGTTTTAGTTTAACTTGTACTGAGGAAAACCTAATGTCCAAAATCGTTAAAGTCATCGGTCGTGAAATCATCGACTCCCGCGGTAACCCGACTGTTGAAGCCGAAGTTCATCTGGAAGGCGGTTTCGTCGGCCTGGCTGCTGCGCCGTCAGGTGCTTCTACCGGTTCCCGCGAAGCGCTGGAACTGCGTGACGGTGACAAGTCTCGTTTCCTGGGTAAAGGCGTACTGAAAGCCGTTGCTGCAGTAAACGGTCCGATTGCTCAGGCAGTACTGGGTAAAGATGCCAAAGACCAGGCGAACATCGACAAGATCATGATCGAGCTGGACGGCACCGAAAACAAATCCAACTTCGGCGCCAACGCCATTCTGGCGGTTTCCCTGGCAGCAGCGAAAGCGGCCGCAGCCTCTAAAGGCATGCCGCTGTACGAGCACATCGCTGAACTGAACGGCACCCCAGGCAAATTCTCCATGCCACTGCCGATGATGAACATCATCAACGGCGGCGAGCACGCTGACAACAACGTCGACATTCAGGAATTCATGATTCAGCCGGTTGGCGCGAAGACCCTGAAAGAAGCGGTGCGCATCGGTTCCGAAGTGTTCCACCACCTGGCGAAAGTTCTGAAAGCCAAAGGCATGAACACCGCCGTGGGCGACGAAGGCGGCTATGCGCCAAACCTGGGCTCCAACGCCGAAGCGCTGGCGGTTATCGCTGAAGCGGTAAAAGCGGCGGGCTACGAGCTGGGCAAAGACGTCACTCTGGCGATGGACTGCGCGGCTTCCGAATTCTACAAAGACGGTAAATACGTGCTGGCCGGCGAAGGCAACAAAGCCTTCACTTCCGAAGAGTTCACTCACTTCCTGGAAGAGCTGACCAAACAGTACCCAATCGTGTCTATCGAAGACGGCCTGGATGAATCTGACTGGGCGGGCTTCGCTTACCAGACCAAAGTGCTGGGCGACAAAATTCAGCTGGTGGGCGACGACCTGTTCGTGACCAACACCAAGATCCTGAAAGAAGGCATCGAGAAAGGCATCGCTAACTCCATCCTGATCAAATTCAACCAGATCGGTTCTCTGACCGAAACGCTGGCGGCTATCAAGATGGCGAAAGACGCCGGCTACACCGCGGTGATCTCTCACCGTTCCGGTGAAACCGAAGACGCAACCATCGCCGACCTGGCGGTAGGTACTGCAGCTGGCCAGATCAAAACCGGTTCCATGAGCCGTTCTGACCGCGTTGCCAAGTACAACCAACTGATCCGCATCGAAGAAGCGCTGGGTGACCGTGCGCCGTTCAACGGCCTGAAAGAAGTTAAAGGCCAGTAAGTTCGACCGATTCGGTTGCTAAATAAAAACCCGCCGCGGCGGGTTTTTTTATGGCTGACGTCCCGATGTTAACCCTGTTTTATTTATTAATAATCGCTGCGTTTACCCTAATAAATTTATTGTGCAGTTTTCTTGCCGGTTTTTATATTCCGTTTTTATTTGCTTTATAATTATTCGTTACTAGACTGCCAATAAGGCGGCGTTATTTTTTTCTTGCCGTTAAATATCGCCATCATCGTAATGCGTTCTTTCATACTGCCGGGTTTCGGCTGGGGGAGGGCCAGATGCGACAGCGAGTCGTCATTGTCGGCGGTGGAACCGGCGGCACCATGCTAGCCAATCTGCTGGCCGTGAAATTGCACTGGGAAATTCTCAATAATAAAGTTGAGTTATTAATGATTTCGGATTCGCCGCTGCATTATTACAAGCCGGCGTTTATGTATGTTGCATTCAATAATTTTTTCAAGCAGGAGCTCACGCGTTCACAGCGGAGTTTATTGCGGCCGGAAATACAGTTTGTCGTCGATAAAGCGGAATCTTTTGATTTAAAACAGCGGTATATCATTACGCAAAGCGGCAAGCATTATCCGTATGACTTCCTGGTTTTCGCCACCGGCTGCGTGCCCTGGCCGGAGCGCATCGAAGGGTTGGCGCAGGCGGGCGATCATTTCTACCAGTATCAGGCCGCGCGACGGTTGGCGCATAAGCTGGCGACGATCGAGAAAGGCCGCATTTTCATCACCGTGTCCTTCCCTGAAACGCCTAATGTGCCCCATCAGTGCGGCATCGCGCCGATTGAAACCACCCTGATGCTGGACGACTACCTGCGGCGGCGCGGCGTGCGCAAGGCGGTGGAGATCGTTTATACCTACCCAACCATTTCTCAACTGCTGCGCAACTGTCTGTTTTTACAGCGCCCGACCGGTGAAGCGCTACCCGCCATTTTTGCCGCGCGCGACATTCGCCACCAGCGTGGTTTTACCCTCAGCCGGGTGGACGCTCAGCGCAACATCGCCTATTCCGCCGAAGGGGAAGAACAGCCGTTCGACATTCTGATGGCGACGCCGCCCATCCGTGCAGTGGAGGCGGTGCGCAATACCGGGTTGAGCGAGAGCCAAAACGGCGAAGGCTGGCTGCCGACCGATCATCAAACGCTGCAGGTCTACGGCCAGCAGGGGGTGTATGTCATAGGCGATACCGTGGATTTGCCGGTCAGCAAGGCAGGTGGCTCTTGCCATAATCAGGCGCCGGTCATTGCCGACAACATCGTGGCGGAAATGCGGCTGGGCCAAACCGTGAGCCATTATGACGGCAAGGTGCAGGCGGTCGCGCAAATGGGGCTGAATGCCGGCATGCCGCTGGTGTACGACTACCGTCACGACGTGCTGCCGACGCCCGCCACCAAGGCGGGCGGCATGCTGCGCAACGGGTTCAACCGCGGCCTTTACTGGGCCACGGTAAGGGGGCTGATATGACGGAAAGCACGGTGCACGCGGCGGACCTGCAATCATTGGCGGCGTTGCTCGAGAAACTGCAGCCGCTGCTGGCGGGCGGCCGTTTGGATAACGTGATCGATCTGTTGTCGCTGCTGTCGGACGTGGTGGACATCGCCGACAACGCGCTGGTGGAGAAACTGGCCGGCGTCTTTGAAGGTTTGGTGACCATCGGTTGGGAAGGCGGAACGGCGCTGCAGATGGCGCACAGCGAGCTGCAATTGAATCCTCCGCCGGCCAGTTTTCGCGCGCTGTACGCCTTGCTGAAGCAGCCGGATACCCTGCTGGGGTTGACGCTGCTGCTGCGTACTTTACAAATCATCGGCCAGCGCACGCGAGACAGCGCATTGCCGCCGGCCCTTTCGGATGAATCAAAAAATTAAGCTTCACCCACTCAGGTAAGGAGTTGTGTTATGTCCGCTACAGCAGTTGGCCACGACTTTGCCACCCGGGCTATTCATTACGGCTACGATCCGCAGCGGTATCAGGGGGCACTGTCTCCGCCGGTGTTTATGAGCTCTACGTTTGCTTTCCCCACTGCGGAATACGGCGGCGCCTGCTTTGCCGGCACCGAGCCGGGGTACTTTTACTCGCGCATCGCCAATCCGACGTTAAACCTGCTCGAGCAACGCGTCGCCAACCTGGAGGAGGGGGAGGCGGCGGTGGCGTTCGCTTCCGGCATGGGGGCGATCACCGCCTGTTGCTGGACGCTGCTCAGACCGGGCGATGAGCTGATTGTCGACGAAACCGTGTATGGTTGCACCTTCAGCTACTTTCATCATGGCCTGGCGCGCTTTGGCGTCAAGATAACCCACGTTGATCTGACCCGGCCGGAGCGGCTGGCGGCGGCCATTGGACCGCGTACCCGCCTGGTGTATTGCGAAACGCCGGCCAATCCCAATATGCGTTTGATCGATATCGCCGCCGTGGCGGAGATTGCCCATCGGCATCAGGCGCTGTTGCTGGTGGACAACACCTATTGCACGCCCTATCTGCAGCGGCCTTTGGCGCTAGGCGCCGATATCGTGGTGCACTCGGCGACCAAGTACCTCGGCGGACACGGCGATCTCCTGGCCGGAATAGCGGTGACGCGTCAGGCGTTGGCCGAAGCGATCCGTCTGGAGGGGCTAAAGGACATGACCGGGGCGGTACTGTCGGCACAGGATGCTGCGCTGGTGCTGCGCGGGATGAAAACCCTGCCGCTGCGCATGGATCGTCATTGCGATAACGCGCAGCGCCTGGCGGAGATGTTGGCGGAGCATCCGGCGGTCGAGCGGGTATATTACCCCGGCCTGGCGAACTTCCCGCAGCATGCGTTGGCGCAGCGGCAAATGGCGCGCCCCGGCGGCATGCTGGCGTTTGAGCTGCGGGGCGGCCTGCGTGCGGGCATTCGTTTCCTCAACGCGCTGCAGCTCATCTTGCGCGCGGTCAGCCTGGGCGATTGCGAAAGCCTGGCGCAGCACCCGGCCAGCATGACGCACTCGGCCTACACGCCGGAAGAGCGGAAACGGCATCACATCAGCGAGGGGCTGGTGCGGTTGTCCGCCGGGCTGGAGGCGTTTGACGATCTGCAGGCGGATATCCTGCAGGCGTTGGCGCAGGCGCAATAAAAAACCCGCCGCAGCGGGTTTTAGCAGAAGCGAGCGTTACATCTGTTGCGTCGCCGCGGTCACCGGCGAACCGCCGCCTTTCTTGCGCACCCACAGCCAGTAAGCCACGGTGAGTAAAGCGATCCACACCAACCCGACGTACAGCGCGATGCGGCTCTCTTCGAAATAGCCGAGCAGGCCGATGACGAACGCCATAAAGGCGGTCGCCAATGCCGGCGCCACCGGCCACCACGGCACCGGGAAGCTCAACTGGCGCGTTTCTTCCGGCGACAGCGTGCGGCGCATGACGATCTGCGACAGCAGGATCATCAGCCACACCCAGACGGTGGCGAAGGTGGCGATCGAAGCGATGATCATGAAGACCTTCTCCGGGATCAGGTAGTTGAGCACCACCGCCAACAGCAGGGCGACCGACATCACCAGCACCGTCATCCACGGCACGCCGCTGGCGGTCAGTTTGGTGAAGCTGCGCGGCGCCTGGCCGTCCTGCGCCATGCCGTACATCATGCGGCCGGCGCCGAAGATATCGCTGTTGATGGCCGAAATGGCGGCGGTGATCACTACCACGTTCAGCACGTTGGCGGCGGAGCTGATGCCGAGGTTGCTGAAGATATCAACGAACGGGCTGCCGTTCTGGCCGATGCTGTTCCACGGATAGATAGCCATCAGCACCGTCAGCGTCAGCACGTAAAACAGCAGGATGCGCACCGGCACGGCGTTGATCGCCTTCGGCAGCACTTTGGCGGGGTCTTTCGCCTCGCTGGCGGTAATGCCGATGATCTCGATGCCGCCGAAGGCGAACATCACCACTGCCAATGACGCGACCACGCCGCCGATGCCGTTAGGCATAAAGCCGCCGTGTTGCCACAGGTTGCTGATGCCGGTGGCGTGCTGGGTTTGCCCGAAACCGAACAGCATCACCGCTGCACCGCCGACGATCATCGCCACGATGGCGGCGACCTTGACCAGCGACAGCCAGAACTCCAGCTCGCCGAAGACCTTGACGCTGCACAGGTTGAGCGCGCCGATAAACAGGATGATGCTGAGCACCCAAACCCACTGAGCGACGTCCGGGAACCACAGCCCCATATAGATGCCGAAGGCGGTGACGTCCGCCAGGGCGACGATCACCATTTCGAAGGTGTAGGTCCAGCCGGTGAGGAACCCGGCCAGCGGGCCGAGATAGTGGCTGGCGTAGTGGCCGAACGAGCCGGAAACCGGCTGATGCACCGCCATTTCACCCAGCGCGCGCATCACCATGAATACCGCCGCGCCGCCCACCAGATAGGCCAGCAGCACCGCCGGGCCGGCCAGTTGGATGGCGCCGGCGGAGCCGTAGAACAGGCCGGTGCCGATCGCCGAGCCGAGAGCCATGAAACGGATATGCCGCGCGTTTAGTCCGCGTCTGAGTTGTGTCGTTTCGTTACGCATGTTGTTTCCCGTTAAGTGTTTGCCGAACAGGCACGCGCTGCCCGCACCGGGTGGAACGCACCCGGCGTGGCAGAACAAACTGCGTGATTCAGTGTGTGATGATTATGCCTGGCTAGGCAGCAGCGCCGCAGGCAGCAGCGATGTCAGGTGACCGGCCGCCAAGAGTTGGCTGGCGGCTTCAATGTCGGGGGCGAAGAAACGATCCTTGTCGTAGAAACTGACATGCTCGCGCAGCAGACGGCGCGCCTGCTCCAGACCTTCCGAGGTCTTCAGGCCGTTGCGGAAATCCAGGCCCTGGCAGGCGGCCAGCCATTCGACCGCCAGAATGCCGCGCACGTTGTCCGCCATGCTCCACAGACGGCGACCGGCGGCCGGCGCCATGGAGACGTGGTCTTCCTGGTTGGCGGAGGTCGGGATGCTGTCGACGCTTGACGGATGCGCCAGCGCTTTGTTTTCGCTGGCCAGCGCCGCGGCGGTGACCTGAGCGATCATGAAGCCGGAGTTCACGCCGCCGTTTTCCACCAGGAACGGCGGCAGTTGCGACATGTGTTTGTCCATCATCAGCGAGATGCGGCGCTCGGACAGTGAACCGATTTCGGCGAACGCCAGCGCCAGGTTATCGGCGGCCATCGCCACCGGTTCAGCATGGAAGTTGCCGCCGGACAGCACGTCACCCTGCTCGGCGAACACCAGCGGGTTATCGGAGACGGCGTTGGCTTCTATCTCCAGCACCTCGGCGGCCTGGCGGATCTGCGTCAGGCAGGCGCCCATCACCTGCGGCTGACAGCGCAGGGAGTAAGGATCCTGCACTTTTTCGCAGTTGCGGTGCGAGTCGGAGACTTCGCTGCGCGCACCGAGCAGGTGGCGGTAGGCGAGGGCGGCGTCGATCTGGCCGCGCTGGCCGCGCACCTCATGGATACGCGCATCGAACGGGCTGCGGGAGCCCAGCGCCGCTTCCACCGTCAGGCTGCCCGCCACGGTCGCGGCGGCGAACAGGTCTTCCGCGTCGAACAGGCCGCGCAGCGCGAAGGCGGCGGAGACCTGGGTGCCGTTCAGCAGCGCCAGGCCCTCTTTCGCCGCCAGCGTCAGCGGTTTCAGACCGGCCTTGGCCAGCGCTTCGGTCGCCGGCAGCCATTGGCCCTGATGACGCGCCTGGCCTTCGCCCAGCAGCACCAGGCTCATGTGCGCCAGCGGCGCCAGGTCGCCGGAGGCGCCGACCGAGCCCTTCAGCGGGATATGCGGATAAACTTCGGCGTTGACCAGCGCGATCAGCGCCTGGATGACTTCCAGACGAATGCCGGAGAAGCCGCGAGACAGGCTGTTGATTTTCAGCACCATGATCAGGCGCACCAGATTGTCGTCGGTGGGTTCGCCCACGCCGGCGGCGTGTGACAGCACGATCGAACGCTGCAGGTTTTCCAAATCGTCGCGGGCGATGCGGGTCGAAGCCAGCAGGCCAAACCCGGTGTTGATGCCGTAAGTGGTGCGGTTTTCTTCAACGATGCGTTCCACGCAGGCCACGCTCTGCTGGATAGGGCCGTAGGCGTTGTCGTCCAGCGTCAGCGTCACCGGGTGTTGATACACGTCGCGTAGCTGGGCCAGCGTCAGTTTGCCTGGGCGAATAGTCAGCGCTTTCATGCTTTTTCTCCTTGGGTCGCGGCAACCATCGGCAGGTTCAGGCCTTGCTCACGGGCGCAGTCGATAGCGATATCGTAACCGGCGTCGGCGTGACGCATGACCCCGGTAGCCGGGTCATTGTGCAGGACGCGGGCGATGCGCTCGGCGGCTTCGTCGGTGCCGTCGCAGACGATCACCATGCCGGAGTGTTGGGAGAAGCCCATGCCGACGCCGCCGCCGTGGTGCAGGGAAACCCAGGTGGCGCCGCTGGCGGTATTCAGCAGCGCGTTCAGCAGCGGCCAGTCGGAAACGGCATCTGAGCCGTCTTTCATCGCTTCGGTTTCACGGTTCGGGCTGGAAACGGAGCCGGAATCCAGATGGTCGCGGCCGATGACGATCGGGGCGGACAGTTCGCCGCGGCGCACCATCTCGTTGAACGCCAGGCCCAGCTTGGCGCGCTGGCCGAGGCCAACCCAGCAGATGCGCGCCGGCAGGCCCTGGAAGCTGATGCGCTCGCGCGCCATGTCCAGCCAGCGGTGCAGGTGCTCGTCATCCGGGATCAGCTCTTTCACCATTGCGTCGGTTTTGTAGATGTCCTGCGGATCGCCGGACAGCGCCGCCCAGCGGAACGGCCCGATGCCGCGGCAGAACAGCGGACGGATGTAGGCCGGCACGAAGCCCGGGAAGTCGAAGGCGTTGTCGACGCCGGTTTCTTTCGCCATCTGGCGAATGTTGTTGCCGTAGTCGAAGGTCGGCACGCCCATCTGCTGGAACGCCAGCATGGCTTTGACGTGATCGGCCATCGATTGCTTGGCGGCGGCGACCACTTTGGCCGGCTCGGTTTGCGCGCGCTGGCGATACTCTTCCCAGCTCCAGCCCTTCGGCAGGTAGCCGTTCAGCGGATCGTGGGCGCTGGTCTGGTCGGTGACCATGTCCGGGCGCACGCCGCGGCGCACCAGCTCAGGCAGGATTTCCGCCGCGTTGCCGCACAGAGCGATGGAGATGGCTTTGCCTTCTGAGGTGTATTTCTTGATGCGGGCCAGCGCGTCGTCCAGATCTTTGGCCTGCTCATCGACGTAGCGGGTTTTCAGACGGAAATCGATGCGGCTCTGCTGACATTCGATGTTCAGCGAGCAGGCGCCCGCCAGCGTCGCGGCCAGCGGCTGCGCGCCGCCCATGCCGCCCAGACCGGCGGTCAGCACCCAGCGCCCCTGCAGGCTGCCGTCGTAGTGCTGGCGGCCCGCTTCGACGAAGGTTTCATAGGTGCCCTGAACGATGCCCTGGCTGCCGATGTAGATCCAGCTGCCGGCGGTCATCTGGCCGTACATCGCCAGGCCTTTGGCGTCCAGCTCGTTGAAGTGTTCCCAGGTTGCCCAGTGCGGCACCAGGTTGGAGTTGGCGATCAGCACGCGCGGCGCGTTGCTGTGGGTTTTGAAGACGCCGACCGGTTTGCCGGACTGCACCAGCAGGGTTTCGTCTTCTTCCAGCGTTTTCAGGGTTTCGACGATCTTGTCGTAGCAATCCCAGTCGCGCGCGGCGCGGCCGATGCCGCCGTACACCACCAGCTCGTGTGGGTTCTCCGCAACTTCAGGATCGAGGTTGTTCATCAGCATGCGTAACGGCGCTTCGGTCAGCCAGCTTTTTGCGTTTAATTGTGTGCCGCGTGGCGCGCGTACATCGACATTGCGAACTTTGTTATTTGTAGTCACAGCAGTTTCCTCAAACAGTATCGGTGCAGATTCCATGCCGCGGTGGGGATGAGTACCACGGCATAACAATGCGTAGGGCTTATTAACATATACTTGTATGTACAAGCATATGCAACACTGACCAGTTGCCGCTGAAAAGTGGCATAAGAAAAAGTTATTTTCTTTTTTATATCAGGTTGATATGCGATTTTTTTATCGCCGGTCTCAGGTACGGAAAGCCGGAGAAAAGTGAGCTGTTCGGCAAAAATGAATTAAAAATTGACTCATTTTTGGGCGGCTAGTCACAATATTTTTACAGTCTGATTACAGTTGACGGCGGAGGATAAAAAAGCCCTATCACCGCAGGAAGAAAGCCCGCCGTGGGCGGGCTTGCAAGGGTCAGGCGGCCGGCTGCAGCGTCGGTTTGCGGCTCATCTTGCACACCGTGGCGATGGCGGCGATCAGCGCCGGCACGCACAGGAACATCAGGATGCTCTGCACTTCCCACTGCATGGCCAGCAGTTGGGCGCCCATCATGGTGCCGGCGACGCCGCCGAAGCGGCCGATGCCCTGCATCCAGGCGATGCCGGTGGCGCGGCTGTGGGTCGGGTAGAAGGTCGCCGCCAGCGTTTGCAGCCCGGACTGCGCGCCGTTCATGGTGACGCCCATCAGGAAGATGAAGGCGCCCAGCAGTACTATCTGTTTATCCTCGGTGGCCATCGCCACGATCAGCAAGGCGGTGACGACAAAGCCGCTCGAGACTACTTTGTGCGCATTCCAGCGGTCCATCAACCAGCCGGCCACCAAGATGCCCAGCGTGCCGCCGAAGGTGAACAGCGAGGTGAGCATCGCCGATTGCTCCAACTGATAGCCCAATCCCTGCATCAGGATTGGCATCCAGCTCAGCAACACGTAGTAGATCACCAGCCCCATAAAGTAGGTCAGCCACAGCATCAGCGTGCCGAGCAGGTAAGGGCGGCTGAACAGCAGGCCGACGCTGGTCTTGGTCTGCGCCAGCTTCTCTTCGTACAGGTAAAAACGCGTCACGCCGTCGAGGCTCCGGCTGACGAAGCGCTGCGCGATACGCTTGATCTTCGCCGCATCCTGGCCGCGGTTAACCATATATTTAACCGACTCCGGCAGCAGCAGGATCAGCAGGACAGTCAAGACCAGCGGCGCGATGGCACCGAGCAGCAGCACGCTGTGCCAGCCGTAGTTCGGGATCAGCCACGATGAAATGGCGCCGCCGCCGGCCGCGCCCAGCGGAAAACCGCAGTACATGGTGTTGATCGCCAGCGAACGGCAGCGCTGCGGCGCGTATTCGGAGATCAAGGTAATGGCGTTGGGCATCGCCGCCCCCAGCCCGAGACCGGTGAGGAAGCGCCACAGCGTCAGGCTGTTGAGCGAACCGGCGTAGGCGGTGGCCAGGCTCGACAGGCCGAAGAACAGGCAGGAAAACACCAGTACGCGCTTGCGGCCGATGCGATCGGAGATCGGCCCGGCGATCAGCGCGCCGAGCGACAGCCCCAGCAGCGCAGCGCTCAGCACCGGCCCCAGATCCTGCTTCACGATGCCCCAGTCTTTGGCGACCGAGGGGGCGATATAGCCCATGGCGGCGGTATCGAAACCGTCGATGGCGAGGATCAGAAATCCGAGAATGATCAGTGTCCAGTGAAACAGCGAAAACTTGCTGTCGTCGATGGCCTGTTGAATGTTTAACTCGCTGGTGGAATGAGTCATGGCACCCTCTAAACGCAGATGTAGTCGTGATGGATGGAACGTGGCCGAAACTGGCGCTCGGCTTGTGTTTGCTTGTATATACATCTGCGCGTCGGCGCTTTATGTCAAATATAATTATCTTATTTGTTAACTGCGTGTTGTTTTCTGTGGAGCAGGTTGCACCGCCGATGAAAGGCCAAAGACCGGTTCACAAATTAAATGAACGCCCTTGGCGGTGAGATATGCTGACGGCGGCGCGGAGGATAAAATTTAATACAATTTTGGCCGTTTGGTCGCCGGGCCGGAATCTGCGATAATCGCTTTTTACTTTTCCAGATTGAGAAACCGATGCAGTACCCGATCAACGAGATGTTCCAAACCTTGCAGGGCGAAGGCTTTTTCACCGGCGTTCCGGCCATTTTCATCCGCCTGCAGGGCTGCCCGGTAGGGTGCAGCTGGTGCGACACCAAACATACCTGGGAAAAGGAAGCCCATCGGGAAGTCGACCTGCAACGGATCCTGGTCAAAACAGAAGAGAGCGACGCCTGGGGCAATGCCGGCGCCGAGCAGCTGTTGGCGGTGATGCGCCAACAAGGTTACACCGCGCGCCATGTGGTGATCACCGGCGGGGAACCTTGCATCTACGATCTGGCGCCGTTGACCGAGCTGTTCGAGCAGCACGGCTACCGTTGCCAGATTGAAACCAGCGGCACCCACGAAATTCGCTGCTCCGCCAACACCTGGGTGACGGTTTCGCCCAAGGTGAATATGCGCGGCGGCATGAAGGTGCTGGATCAGGCGCTGCGGCGCGCCGACGAGGTGAAGCATCCGGTGGCGCGCGAGCGCGATATCGAGGCGCTGGATGCGCTGCTGGCGACGCTGCAGGACGATAAGGCGCGCATTATCGCGCTGCAGCCGATCAGCCAGAAAGAAGAGGCGACCCGCCTGTGCATCGAAACCTGCATTGCGCGCAATTGGCGGCTGTCGATGCAGACCCACAAATATCTGAATATCGCCTGAGTTTTTTATTGGCCGCAGGCCTTCGAACGGGACGGGAGTTACGGTGAAAATTGTATCGCGTGCATTCGAGGCGGTGACGGAAGCGGAATTGCGGTCGATTCGCTCGCTGTTGTCCGACGCTTTCCCCGAGATAACCGACGGATTTTATCGGCGGCAGGTGCCGGCTTGCCTGGTGACCGCCACGGAAGGC
Source organism: Serratia sp. SCBI (assembly GCF_000747565.1). Lineage (NCBI taxonomy): Bacteria > Pseudomonadati > Pseudomonadota > Gammaproteobacteria > Enterobacterales > Yersiniaceae > Serratia > Serratia sp. SCBI. The sequence goes on from NZ_CP003424.1 coordinate 829,754, forward strand.
GAGGCGATCGTCGGCCAACTGGCGGTGCATGAGCGGCCGGTGTTGATTGACGGTGAGGCCGAGGTGATCGGCATCATCGGGCTGGTGGCCGTGGCACACACGCATCGGCGCCGCGGCGTGGCCGCAAACATGCTGGTGAAGGCGCATGACTATTTGCGCAGTAAAGGGATCGCGTATTCCATACTGTTTGCGGTAAGCGAAAAGTACTATACCGGCGCCGGCTATCGGGCGATGGAAAACGAGACGGCGTTCATTGAGGATGGCGAGAGCAAAACGTTTGTCTATCGAGGGGGAATGGCGTTGAGCCTGTCGGAAAGGCCCTGGACGGCGCGGCGTCTGGATCTGCAAGGCGAGGTAGTGTGAGGGTATCTGCACATACCCTCACGGCATCAACCTTTATATACGCATCCCGCCGTACAGGTCTCTTTCACCATCACCGCAGTCAGTTCCGGTAACTGGGGCTTGAGCTGCTGCCAAATCCAGGCGGCGAGCACTTCGCTGGTGGGATTTTCCAATCCTGGAATATCGTTCAGATAATGGTGATCCAGCCGCTCCCAGATCGGGGAAAACACAGCCTTGAGCTCGGCGAAATCCATCACCCAACCGGTGTGGGGATCCACTTCACCGGTCACTTCCAGACGCACCATAAACGAATGCCCATGCAGACGGCCGCATTTGTGGCCCTCCGGCACATGTGGCAAACGGTGTGCGGCTTCAAACTGAAAATCTTTAAACAGCGTGGTTGCCATTATTACGGCCTCATTGACTCAAAAACCGCCGCATAGTACCGGAAAGCGCGTCTGCTTGCCATTTATACCGTTATGGTCTACCGCCACGGCAAACGCATCCGGTTAACACTTTTTTTGTTTGGTGTCTGCGGCACCTATCGGCTGGGGTTATGAGCCGAAATGTTGAACGGTGAAAAGATGATGAAAAAAAGTGCTTTATTTTCATCTGGATAAAAAACTTTGTTTAACGGTTTAAGCGTTATCCCTTACCAGAAAAACAGCTTAGTCATTTTGGTTATGATTTATTGCTATCCCTTATTTAATCGTTGCTATTCTGCTCGGTAACCTTACAAACTCTCCTGATCTTTTCCGCACACCCGACGCAGCGAAGAGACAGCGACTGACACTGGCGCGCGCCTGGCAGGAAAGGCGCTAAGTATAGGAAATAAGTACAGCAATGACGACTCAGGCTCCTCCAACATCTTTGCTCCCGCTGACGCCCGAACAGCTGGCACGCCTGCAGGCGACGATCGGCGACTATTCGCCGACGCAGCTGGCGTGGCTGTCCGGTTATTTTTGGGGCATGGTCAATCAACAGCCAGGAGCCGTGGCCATTGCGCCCGCCGCCCCTGCCGCCGCCGGCATCACCATCATTTCCGCTTCGCAGACCGGCAATGCGCGCCGCCTGGCGGAGCAGCTGCGCGACGATTTGCTGGCCGCCAATCTGAACGCCACGCTGATCAGCGCCGGCGACTACAAATTCAAACAGATAGCGCAAGAGCGCCTGCTGGTGATCGTCGCCTCCACGCAAGGGGAAGGCGAGCCGGCGGAAGAAGCGGTGGCGCTGCATAAATACCTGTTCTCGAAAAAGGCGCCCAAGCTGAGTGACACCGCGTTTGCGGTGTTCGGGCTGGGCGACACCTCTTATGAGAATTTCTGTCAGTCCGGTAAAGATTTCGACGCCAAGTTGGCCGAACTGGGCGCCGAGCGCCTGGTTGAGCGCGTGGATGCCGACGTGGAGTATCAGGAACTGGCCGCCGCCTGGCGCAAACAGGTGGTGTCGGTGCTGAAGGCGCGCGCGCCGGCGGAAAGCGCCGCGCCGGGCGCGTTGGCCAGCGGCGCGGTCGACCTGATCGACAGCAGCCCGTACAGCAAGGAACAACCGCTCACCGCCCAACTGGCGGTCAAGCAGAAAATTACCGGCCGCGCGTCCGATAAAGACGTGCGCCATATTGAGATCGATTTGGGCGATTCGGGCCTGCGCTACCAGCCTGGCGATGCGCTCGGCGTATGGTTCGACAACGATCCGGCGCTGGTGGACGAATTGGTGCAGCTATTGTGGCTGAAAGGCGACGAACCGGTGGAGGTGGAAGGGCAAACCCTGCCGCTGGCGCAGGCGCTGCGCAGCCATTTCGAACTGACGCAGAATACCACGCCGATCGTCGATAAATACGCCGCGCTGTCGCGCGACGAAAAGCTGATCGGTCTGTTGGCGGATAAAGCCGCGCTGCAGCAGTATGCGCACAACACGCCGATCGTCGACATGGTGCGCCAGGCGCCGGCGGATCTGAGCGCCGAACAGCTGGTCGGGCTGCTGCGTCCGCTGACGCCGCGCCTGTACTCCATCGCCTCTTCACAGGCGGAAAATGAGAACGAAGTGCACATCACCGTGGGCGTCGTGCGTTACGACATCGACGGGCGCGCTCGCAGCGGCGGCGCCTCCGGTTTCCTGGCGGATCGCCTGGAGGAGGACGGCGACGTGCGGGTGTTTATCGAGCACAACGACAACTTCCGTCTGCCGGCCAACCCGGAAACGCCGGTGATCATGATCGGCCCGGGCACCGGCATCGCGCCGTTCCGCGCCTTTATGCAGCAGCGCGACGCCGACGGCGCCGGCGGCAAAAACTGGCTGTTCTTCGGCAACCCGCACTTTACCGAAGATTTCCTGTACCAGGTTGAATGGCAGCGCTACGTGAAAGACGGCCTGCTGACCCGCATCGATCTGGCCTGGTCCCGCGACCAGCAACATAAAATATACGTACAAGACAAACTGCGCGAACAGGGCGCGGAAGTGTGGCGCTGGATTCAGGAAGGCGCGCACATTTACGTCTGCGGCGATGCCAATCGCATGGCGAAAGACGTGGAACACACATTACTGGAACTGGTGGCCGAGCACGGTGGCATGGATACCGAGCAGGCGGATGAATTTTTAAGTGAGCTGCGCCTTGAGCGCCGTTATCAGCGAGATGTTTACTGATGAGTGATAAACACCCCGGGCCTTTGGTGGTCGAAGGCAAACTGGCCGATGCGGAGCGCATGAAGAAGGAGAGCAACTTCCTGCGTGGCACCATCGCCGAAGATTTGAACGACGGCCTGACCGGCGGCTTCAACGGCGACAACTTCCTGCTGATCCGTTTTCACGGCATGTACCAGCAGGATGACCGCGACATTCGCGCCGAACGCGCCGAGCAGAAGCTGGAGCCGCGCCACGCCATGATGCTGCGTTGCCGCCTGCCGGGCGGCGTCATCAGCCCGCAGCAGTGGCTGGGCATCGACAAGTTCGCGCAGGAGAGCACGCTGTACGGCAGCATTCGCATCACCAACCGCCAAACGTTCCAGTTTCACGGCATCCTGAAAGGCAACGTCAAACCGGTGCACCAGTTGCTGAATCGCCTGGGGCTGGACGCGCTGGCGACCGCCAACGACGTGAACCGCAACGTGCTGTGCACCTCCAACCCGGTGGAGTCCGAGCTGCATCAGGAAGCCTACGAGTGGGCGAAGAAGATCTCTGAACACCTGCTGCCGCGCACCCGCGCCTATGCAGAGGTGTGGCTGGATCAGGAAAAGGTGGCCACCACCGACGAAGAGCCGATTCTGGGGCCGACCTACCTGCCGCGCAAATTCAAAACCACGGTGGTGATCCCGCCGCAGAACGACGTCGATCTGCACGCCAACGACATGAACTTCGTGGCGATCGCCGAAAACGGCAAGCTGGTGGGCTTCAACCTGCTGGTGGGCGGCGGGCTGTCCATTGAGCACGGCAACAAGAAAACCTACGCGCGGCAGGCCAGCGAGTTCGGCTACATTCCGCTCGAGCATACGTTGGCGGTGGCGGAAGCGGTGGTCACCACGCAGCGCGACTGGGGCAACCGCACCGACCGCAAGAACGCCAAGACCAAATACACGCTGGAGCGCGTCGGCGTGGACGTTTTCCGCGCCGAAGTGGAAAAGCGCGCCGGCATCACCTTCGCGCCGATCCGTCCGTATGAATTCACCGGCCGTGGCGATCGCATCGGTTGGGTGAAGGGCATCGACGATCAGTGGCATCTGACGCTGTTTATCGAGAACGGCCGCCTGCTGGACTATCCGGGGCGCCCGCTGAAGACCGGCATGGCGGAGATCGCCAAGATCCATAAAGGCGACTTCCGTCTGACGGCGAACCAAAACGTGATCATCGCCGGCGTGCCGGAAAGCGAGAAGGCCAAGATCGACGCCTTGGCGCGCGATCATGGCCTGATCGACGACCAGATCAGCGAGCAACGCAAGAACTCGATGGCCTGTGTGTCGTTCCCGACCTGCCCGCTGGCGATGGCGGAGGCCGAGCGCTTCCTGCCGCAGTTCGTCACGAAGGTTGAGGAGATCATGCATCGGCACGGGATGGGCGACGAGCATATCGTGCTGCGCATCACCGGCTGCCCGAACGGCTGCGGCCGCGCGCTGCTGGCGGAGCTGGGGCTGGTGGGCAAGGCGGTCGGCCGCTATAACCTGCATTTGGGCGGCAACCGCGAAGGCACGCGCATTCCGCGCATGTACCGCGAAAACATCAACGAAGACGAGATCCTGAGCGAGATCGACCTGTTGGTGGGGCGCTGGTCGAAGGAGCGCAACGCCGGCGAAGGCTTCGGCGACTTCACCGTTCGCGCGGGCATCGTCAAACCGGTGCTGGATCCGGCGCGAGATTTCTGGGAGTGAGGCCGGGCGGCCCCTGGGCAGAGGGGCCGCACAGGTAATTTCAAGTATCAGGAGAGACAACATGGCTGAATTCGATCTGGCGGCGCTAAACGCGTTGCCCAAATCCGGGCAGGCGCTGGCATTGGCGGTGGTCAACGGCCAGCTGGAGAGCCTCAGCGCCGAACAGCGCGTCGAATGGGCGCTGGAGCATCTGCCCGGCGAGTTTGTACTCTCGTCCAGTTTCGGCATTCAGGCGGCGGTATGTCTGCACCTGGTGACGCGTATCCGGCCGGATATCCCGGTGATCCTGACCGACACCGGTTATCTGTTCCCGGAAACCTATCGCTTTATCGATCAACTGACCGACCAGCTGAAGCTGAATCTGCAGGTGTTCCGCGCCGAACAGTCTCCCGCCTGGCAAGAGGCGCGCTATGGCAAGCTGTGGGAGCTGGGCGTGGAAGAGATTGAAAAATACAACCAGATCAACAAGGTCGAGCCGATGAACCGCGCGCTGGAGACGCTGGGCGCGCAGAGCTGGTTCGCCGGCCTGCGGCGCGAACAGTCCGGCAGCCGCGCCAATCTGCCGGTGCTGGCGGTGCAGCGTGGGGTGTTCAAGATCCTGCCGATCATCGACTGGGACAACCGCAAGATTTACCAGTATTTGACCGAACACGGGCTGAGCTACCACCCGTTGTGGGAGCAGGGTTACCTGTCGGTCGGCGATACCCACACCACCCAGAAGTGGGAGCCGGGCATGAGCGAGGAAGAGACGCGTTTCTTCGGCCTGAAGCGCGAGTGCGGCCTGCACGAAGGCTAAACGACGCGAATGACATCACAGGGCTCAGCAATGCTGGGCCCTGTTTTTTGCGGGCTACTTTTTCTTTTGCGCTTTCGGCGGGTGCGCCTGCGCCAGCTCTTTGATCAAGGGCAGCAGGATCTGCACGCTGTCGCGGCTGCGTTTGTCGATCCGCCCCGGCAGGTAGCGATCCAGATACTGCAGGTTGTCGTACTGCGGGCGGTGCCAGGTGATGCCCTGCGGGAAGTGCGGGCTGACGGCGCGCTGCTGGTAACCGTCCTTGTCGCCCAGCGACCAGTTGGTGGCCTCCACTGACAAGACCGGGATGCCTGCGGCGTCGAACACCTCTTGATCGGAACAGCAGCCGGTGCCTTGCGGATGCTGCGCGTTGCCTGGGTTGGTGGCGGCGGCGATGCCGTAGCGGTGGGCGATATCCAGCGCGCGATCGCGGGAGCGCTTCGCCATCTGCGGCGGCGTGTTGCGCCCGGCGTTGAAGTACAGACGATCGCCGGTGATCAGGCTGTCGAGGTTGATCACCAGCACGGTGTTGCTTTTCTCTTCCGCGCTCATGCGCTGCAGGTAGTTCTGCGCGCCCAGCGAACCGATCTCTTCAGCGCTGGTGGCGACGAAGCGCAGGCCGTAGGCGGTGGGGATATCCTTCAGGCGTTCCGCCAGCTCCAGCATCACGCCGATGCCGGAGGCGTTGTCGTCGACGCCCTGCAGCGTCAGGCCGCCAAGATTGTTATCCAGATCCTCGTCGCTCTGCGGCGTATAGGTGTCGAAGTGGGCGACGATCACGACCTGTTTCGGGCTGTCGCCGTTTCGTGCGGCGATCACCGAGCTGGCGGTGACGTTATTCCAGTTCTTCTTGCCGTCTTTGCTGGTGTAGAGATAGCGCGTATTGACGCTGCGAATGTCGCTTTGGTAACCCATCTTGCCGAACTGCTGCTTGAGATAGTCGGCGGTGAGCAATTCTGCCGGGCTGCCCGCCATGCGGCCGGGGAAGTAAGTGGCGATGTGGCGGGTCTGTTCGGCGGCGAAACGGCCCATTGGCGCGTCTTTTACGGGCTGTGCGGCACACACGCTGAAGACGCCGCCGAGTGCGAGGGCCAGCAGGCTGGTCTTCAGGTAAAAACGGGAAAACATACCGAAAAATCCTTCTTTGCTATCGGCGCTGCCGATCATTTTTCTTCGGCGTCCAGTATGAGACGACGGGCGGCATTACACAATTTCCCTGTCTCTTAATTTTCGCGCGAACGCGCAAATCGCCGTCGCGATGAGCATGGTTTGCCTCCTGCGCTGCGGCCTATATTCCATAAAGGAACTAATCATTCCTTTTCGTCATTTCAGAGGCTAAATCTCAGCCCGTATAGTCACACTATCTTTCTGTTATATGAAAAGGCTGTTGTGGACTATCTACCAATATTCGCCGACCTGAAACAACGTCCGGTGCTGGTCGTTGGCGGTGGTGACGTGGCGGCGCGCAAAGTCTCCCTGCTTCAGCGCGCCGGGGCTGAAATACGGATAGTTGCGCAGTCGCTCTCACCGGAACTGGAACAACAACGTCAGCAAGGGCGGGTGCTCTGGCTGGGGAAAACCTTTGATCCGCAGCAACTGGACGACGTGTTTCTGGCGATCGCCGCCACGGACGACAATGCGCTGAACGCCGCGGTGTTCGCCGAGGCGGATAAACGCCGGGTGCTGGCCAACGTGGTGGACGATCAGCCGCGCTGTTCGTTCATCTTCCCGTCGATCATCGATCGCTCGCCGCTGGTGGTGGCCGTATCGTCCAGCGGCCAGGCCCCGGTGCTGGCGCGGTTGCTGCGCGAAAAGCTGGAGGCGTTGCTGCCCGCCAGTTTGGGGCTGATGGCGCAGGTGGCGGGCCGCTGGCGTGGCCAGGTCAAACAGCGGTTGGCTTCGATCGGCGAACGTCGCCGTTTCTGGGAAAACACCTTCGGCGGCCGTTTCGCCACGCTGGTGGCCAACGGCCAGACGGCGCAGGCGGAACGCCAGCTGGAGCAGGATTTACACCGCTTCGCCGCAGGCGATGAGGGCACCCAGGGCGAGATAGCGCTGGTGGGCGCCGGGCCGGGCGACGTGGGGCTGTTGACCCTGCGCGGGCTGCAGGTGATGCAGCAAGCGGACGTGGTGCTGTATGACCATCTGGTCAGCGGCGAAATCCTCGATCTGGTGCGCCGCGACGCCGAGCGCATCTGCGTGGGCAAGCGCGCCGGCGCGCACTCGGTGATCCAGGAAGAGACCAATAGGCTGCTGGTGGAACTGGCGCAGCAGGGCAAGCGCGTGGTGCGCCTCAAGGGGGGCGATCCGTTCATCTTCGGCCGCGGCGGCGAAGAGCTGCAGGTGGCCGCCGCCGCCGGCATTCCGTTCCAGGTGGTGCCGGGCGTCACGGCCGCCGCGGGGGCGACCGCCTACGCAGGCATTCCGCTGACGCACCGCGACCACGCGCAGAGCGTGACCTTTATCACCGGCCACTGCCGCCCCGACGGCGATGGCCTGGACTGGGCCGATCTGGCCCGGGCGCGGCAGACGCTGGCTATCTACATGGGCACCATGAAGGCGGCGGACATCAGCCAGCGCCTGATCGCCCACGGTCGCGACGCCGCGACGCCGGTGGCGGTGATCAGCCGCGGCACGCGCGCCGATCAGCAGGTGCAGATCGGCACGCTGGAACAACTGGAATATCTGGCCCAACGGGCGCCGTTGCCGGCGCTGCTGGTGATCGGCGAAGTGGTGGAACTGCATCACCAAATCGCCTGGTTCGGGCATCAATCGCAGACGGAAGGGGCCGCGCGCCCGGCCGTCGTGAATTTGGCATAGGCAAGGCTTTTAAGGACCTGTTATGGACGAAAAACGACTCACTCATTTGCGGCAATTGGAGGCGGAGAGTATCCATATCATCCGTGAAGTCGCCGCTGAATTCGCCAACCCGGTGATGCTGTATTCCATCGGCAAAGACTCTTCCGTGATGCTGCACTTGGCGCGTAAGGCGTTCTTCCCCGGCACGCTGCCGTTCCCGCTGCTGCACGTCGATACCGGCTGGAAGTTCCGCGAAATGTACGAATTCCGCGATCGCACCGCGAAGGAGTACGGCTTCGAGCTGCTGGTGCATAAAAACCCGGAAGGGGTGGCGATGGGCATCAACCCGTTCGTGCACGGCAGCGCCAAGCATACCGACATCATGAAAACCGAGGGCCTGAAGCAGGCATTGAACAAGTACGGTTTCGACGCCGCCTTCGGCGGTGCGCGGCGCGACGAGGAGAAATCGCGCGCCAAAGAGCGCATCTATTCGTTCCGCGATCGCTTCCATCGCTGGGATCCGAAAAACCAGCGGCCGGAGCTGTGGCACAACTACAACGGCCAGATCAACAAAGGGGAGAGCATCCGCGTCTTCCCGCTGTCGAACTGGACCGAGCTGGATATCTGGCAGTACATCTTCCTGGAAAACATCGACATCGTGCCGCTGTACCTGGCGAAACCGCGCCCGGTGGTGGAGCGCGACGGCATGCTGATGATGGTGGACGACGATCGCATCGATCTGCAGCCGGGTGAAGTGATCAGCCAGCGCATGGTGCGTTTCCGCACCCTGGGGTGCTGGCCGCTGACCGGCGCGGTGGACTCGCAGGCGCAAACCCTGCCGGAGATCATCGAAGAAATGCTGGTCTCCACCACCAGTGAACGCCAGGGGCGGATGATCGATCGCGATCAGTCCGGCTCGATGGAGCTGAAAAAGCGTCAAGGGTATTTCTAAGGAGCCGCCGGATGAACAACGCAATTGCACAACAAATCGCTGACCAGGGCGGCGTCGAGTCCTATCTGCACGCGCAGCAGCACAAGAGCCTGCTGCGTTTTCTGACCTGCGGCAGCGTCGACGACGGCAAAAGCACCCTGATCGGCCGCCTGCTGCACGATACCCGCCAGATCTACGAGGATCAGCTATCGACGCTGCACAGCGACAGCAAACGCATCGGCACCCAGGGCGAGAAGCTCGATCTGGCGCTGCTGGTGGACGGTCTGCAGGCCGAGCGCGAGCAGGGCATCACCATCGATGTGGCCTATCGCTACTTCTCGACCGAAAAACGCAAGTTTATCATCGCCGATACCCCGGGGCATGAGCAGTACACCCGCAACATGGCCACCGGTGCCTCTACCTGCGATCTGGCGATCCTGTTGATCGACGCGCGTAAAGGGGTGCTGGATCAGACTCGCCGCCACAGCTTTATCGCGACCCTGCTGGGCATTCGCCATCTGGTGGTCGCGGTAAACAAAATGGATCTGGTGGACTATCAGGAAGCGGTGTTCGAGCAGTTCAAACAGGATTACCTGACCTTCGCCCAGCAGCTGCCAGGCGATCTGGACATCAAGTTTGTGCCGCTGTCGGCGTTGGACGGCGACAACGTGGCGAGCGAAAGCGCCCATATGCCGTGGTACAGCGGCCCGACCCTGCTGGAAGTGCTGGAGAGCGTTGACGTGGTCAGCGAGCGAGAAAACCAGCCGCTGCGCTTCCCGGTGCAGTACGTCAACCGCCCGAACCTCGATTTTCGCGGCTATGCCGGCACGCTGTCCGCCGGCGTGGTGCGGGTGGGGCAACGCATCAAAGTGCTGCCTTCCGGCGTGGAGTCCAGCGTGGCGCGCATCGTGACCTTCGACGGCGATCTGCCAGAGGCGGTGCCGGGCGAAGCGATTACGCTGGTGCTGAAGGATGAAGTGGACATCAGCCGGGGGGATCTGCTGGTCGACGCCGGCGAAAGTCTGCAGGCGGCGCAGAGCGCGCTGGTAGACGTGGTATGGATGGCCGAGCAGCCGCTGGTGCCGGGCCAGAGCTACGACATCAAGATCGCCGGTAAAAAGACCCGCGCGCGCGTGGAGAGCATCCGCCATCAGGTGGAGATCAATACGCTGGCGCAGCATCCGGCCGACACGTTGCCGCTCAACGGCATCGGATTGGTGGAGCTGACCTTCGACGAACCGCTGGTGCTGGACAGCTACCAGAGCAATCACGACACCGGCGGGCTGATCTTTATCGATCGCATGAGCAACGTGACGGTTGGCGCCGGTCTGGTACGTGAAACGCTGCAGGCCGCATCGGCGGCGCGCGGCGAATTCAGCGCCTTCGAGCTGGAGCTGAATGCGCTGGTACGCAAGCACTTCCCGCACTGGGGCGCGCGCGATCTGCTCGGTGGCCGATAAGGTGGCCGTTGAACTGAGGGCGACCGGGCCGGACGACGAAAATGTGGTTTGGCATCCGCACGCGGTGACGCGCGCGGATCGCGAAGCGCGCAACGGCCATCGCGGCGCGGTGCTGTGGTTTACCGGGCTGTCCGGCTCGGGCAAATCCACCGTCGCCGGCGCGCTGGAGCAGGCGCTGCATGGGCTCGGCGTCAGCACCTATCTGCTGGACGGCGATAACGTGCGCCACGGCCTGTGTCGCGATCTCGGCTTCTCCGACGAGGATCGGCGCGAGAACATTCGCCGAGTGGGGGAAGTGGCCAAGCTGATGGTGGACGCCGGGCTGGTGGTGCTGACCGCGTTCATTTCGCCGCACCGCGCCGAACGGCAGATGGTACGTGAGATGCTCGGCGACGATCGCTTTATCGAGGTGTTTGTCGATACGCCGTTGGCGATCTGCGAGGCGCGCGATCCGAAGGGATTGTATAAGAAAGCGCGCGCCGGCGAGCTGCGCAATTTCACCGGTATCGACGCGGTTTACGAGGCGCCGCAGCAGCCGGAAATCCACCTTGATGGCCAACAATTGGTAACAAATTTGATTGCGCAATTGTTAGACGTGTTGCGTGGTCAGGCTATTATCAAACCCTGAATTCAAAAAAAGCGTGTGGCGTTTTTCGCCATGCGCTTTTTACTCTAAGCCGCCGCAGAGCGAGCCGAATAACCAGGGATCACTATGCAAAATGTCACGCCTATCTTGATCGACTCCAAGCAGTCAAAACAGGAGAAAGAGGAGCCTTCTTATTCTTTCCTGGGCGGCGTCAGCGGCTTTGTTTTCTACTGGCTGGCGTTCGCGTTGCCGTTTTTGGTTTACGGTTCCAACACGCTGTTTTTCCTGCTTTATACCTGGCCATTCTTCCTGGCGCTAATGCCGCTGTCGGTGCTGATCGGCATCACCCTCAGCATGCTGCTGCGCGGCCGTCTGATCTTGACGCTGTTGCTGACCGGCGCCGTTGTGCTGTGCCTGTTCTGGCTGGTGTTCAGCTTCCTGACCGGGTGGTGAGAGAGTGGGCGCCGAGGCCGGCGCCCGCAGGATTGCAAAGCCGTGCCGAAGGTTACAAAACTTTGCTCAAAAATGCCTGAGTGCGCGGATTGGACGGGTGACTGAAGATCTGCTGCGGCTGCCCCTCTTCCTGAATGATCCCCTGATCGATAAACAGTACCCGGTCGGCCACCTCGCGGGCAAAGCCCATCTCATGCGTGACGACCACCATGGTCATGCCCTCATGGGCCAGCGATTTCATCACCGCCAACACTTCGCCCACCAGCTCCGGATCGAGCGCGGAGGTCGGTTCGTCGAACAGCATGATTTTCGGCTCCATCGCCAGCGCGCGGGCGATCGCTACCCGCTGCTGCTGGCCGCCGGACAGGCTGTTGGGATAGGCGTCGATTTTGTCGAGCAGGCCGACCTTGCGCAGCAGCTGTTCCGCTTGCGCGATGGCTTCGGCGCGCGGCAGTTTTTTCACGCTTACCGGCGCCATGATGATGTTTTCCAACACCGTCATGTGCGGGAACAGGTTAAAGCGCTGGAACACCATGCCCACGCTTTCTCGCATCTTATTCAGGTCGGTTTTCTGATCGTGGACGGCGAAGCCATTCACCTCTATCTCGCCGCCGGAGAGCGTTTCCAGCGCGTTGATGCAGCGCAGGAAGGTGCTTTTACCGGAGCCGGAGGGGCCGATGACGCACACCACTTCGTTGGCGGCGATCCGGCAGGAAATGCCGCGCAGCACGTGGCTTTCACCGAACTGTTTTTGCAGGTTATGTACGCGAATCACTTTTACCGAACCTCTTTTCCATGTGTTGCACCAGCAGCGAGAGCAGGAAGGTGATGACCCAATAGACCAGCGAAATGGTCAGGTAGGGCTCCCAATAGGTGGCGTAGGCGCCGGAGACGGTGCGGGCGGCATAGGCCAGATCCGCCAGGCCGATGGCGGAGGCCAGCGACGAATCCTTGACGATGGCGATGGCGTTGTTGCCCAGCGGCGGCAGCATGCGCCGGAAGGCTTGCGGCAAGATAACCTGTCGCATGGTCTTGCCGTAGCTCATGCCCAACGAGCGCGATGCTTCCATCTGGCCGCGGTCGATCGATTGGATCCCGGCGCGGAAGATCTCCGACACATAGGCGCCGGCGTTGAGCGTGATCGCCACCACGCAGGAGAGAAAGGCGCCGTAATCGGCGCGCAGCGCGCGGGCGAAGTCGACGCTCATCAGGCCGCTGGTGACCAGCAGGCCGTCGCGCGGGTTGATGAATAGCGGCACCAGCGCAAAGTGGACCACCATGATCTGCACGAACAGCGGGGTGCCGCGAAAGGCGCTGATGTAGATACGCACCGGCCACTGAACGCCGTAATGCAGGATGGGTTTCCAGATGCCGTGCGGCGCCTGCGCCAAGCGCCCCAGACCGAGGATCAATCCCCAGGTGGTGCCCAGCAGCACGCAGATAATGGTGCATTTGATGGTCATCCAGGCGCCTTCCATAAACAGCGGCGCGTATTCCTGGATGATCTCCCAGCGGAAGTTCAAAGGGTATTCCTTCTTGGTATGCTGAAACGGTGGCGCGCCGACGGCCTTGCGGGCGCCGGCGGCAGGGCATTATTCCGCCGGCAGCGTCGGTACGTTGCTGTCGAACCAGGCTTGGTAGATCTTGGCGTAGGTGCCGTCGGCGATGATTTTCTTCAGGCCGGCGTTGATTTTGTTGCGCAGCTCATCGTTGCCTTTGGCGACGGCGATGCCGAAATACTGACGTTCGAACTTGGCGTCGGGCACCAGCTTGAAAGCTTTCTCAGGGTGGGTTTTGATGTAGAACTTGGCCACGCCGACGTCGCCGACCGCCGCGCCGATGCCGTCTTCATACAGCTCTTGCAGCATCAGCGGGGTATTGTCGAAGCGTTTGATGGCGGTGCTGTTTTTGCCCAGCGCGTCGGACACCACGATGTCGCCGGTGCTGGAGTTCACCACGCCGACCTTCAGCGCTTTCAACGCGGCAATGGAGTCTACCTTCGAGTCTTGCGGCACCACGATGGCCTGCTCTGCCGGGAAGTAAGGCGCAGAAAAATCAACCATTTGTTTGCGTTTATCGGTGATGGTGATGCCGGAGATGATGATATCGCGATCGCCGGAATTCAGCGTGGCGAAGATCCCTTCCCACGGCGTATTGATCAGTTTTATCTGGAAACCTTCGGCCTTGGCTACGGCTTTGATAATGTCGATGTCGAAACCTTCCAGCTGCTTTTGGCTGTTTTCAAACTCGAACGGCCGATAGGTGCCGCCGGAGCCGACGACGTAGGTAGGTTCAGCCGCCAGCGCGGCGGTGGAGAAGGTGGCGGCCAGGCAGGCGCCGATCAGAACTAAACGTTTTAACATCGCGATCCCCGATAATGAATGGTTATATATTGGAATTATTTATGCACTATGAGTGCATAAAAATAAGCTTCAATGAATGAAAGTGCAACCACTGCATGAGGATTATTCTTTCTATGGTGTTAAATATTCACTTCTTGCTTTGCTTTGCTTTGCTTTGCCTTGGCGTAAGCGACGGGTCAGGATGCGATGGTGCAGTGATTCTTGCTGCATAATGGGGGAAGGGCAGTGTGTGTATCAGCGGAAAACGCGGCGCGCGCGCCGGACTAAAGCGGCTTTTTTTGCCGCTTTCGCAGCGGAATTAGGCGCTGAACATGGGAATCCTTCATCCGTATTCTGAATTTGGCGTTGAAATGCCGCTCTCAGTGTGGAGTCCAACGAGAAGTTGTGGGATGATTGGTCGGTTTTTCAGGGGGCGGAGATGGGAAAACTTACGCTGCTATTGCTGGCATTGCTCGGTTGGTTACAGTATTCACTGTGGCTGGGCAAAAATGGTATTCACGATTACGTGCGGGTCAATGAAGACGTTGCGGTCCAACAGGGCAACAACGCGAAGTTGAAAGCGCGTAACGATCAGCTGTTTGCCGAAATCGATGATTTGAACGGCGGTCAGGAAGCGATCGAAGAGCGAGCGCGTAATGAGCTGGGCATGATCAAGCCCGGTGAGACTTTCTATCGTCTGGTTCCTGACCAATCCAGACGCAACGCGGCGTCTTCCTCGCAAAATAACGCACAAAAATAACGCATGAATCACTCCGCAGGCACCTTTCCCTCGGTGATTGCCGTCCTGCCCGCTGCCGGTATCGGCAGCCGCATGCAGGCGGAATGCCCGAAGCAATATTTAACCATCGGCCGGCACAGCATCGTCGAACACGCTATCCATGCCCTGTTGCGTCACCCGCGCATTGAACGGGTGATCGTGGCTATCGGCCCGGAAGATCGTCAGTTCGAACGGCTGCCCATCGCTCAGGATCCGCGGGTGACCGTCACTGAGGGCGGCAAACAGCGCGCCGATTCGGTGATGGCCGGGCTGAAGCTCGCGGGTGATGCGGACTGGGTGCTGGTGCACGACGCTGCGCGCCCCTGTCTGCACGCCGACGATCTCGAGCGCCTGTTGGCGATCACCGCACACAGCAAGGTGGGCGGCATTCTCGCCGCGCCGGTGCGCGACACCATGAAGCGCGCCGAACCCGGCCGCGACACCATCGCCCACACCGTTGAACGGCAGGATCTGTGGCATGCGCTGACGCCGCAGCTGTTTCCGCTGCCGCTGCTCAAGGAGTGCCTGCAGCGCGCGCTGGATGAAGGCGCAAACGTCACCGACGAAGCCTCGGCGCTGGAGCATTGCGGTTATCATCCGCTGCTGATCGCCGGCCGGGCGGATAACATTAAAGTAACGCGGCCGGAGGATTTGGCGCTGGCGGCGTTCTATTTGACTCAGTTGGACAATTAAGGAGCGCACCATGCGTATCGGTCACGGTTTTGACGTACATAAATTCGGCGGCGAAGGCCCGTTGGTGATCGGCGGTGTTCGCATCCCTTACGACAAAGGCTTGTTGGCCCACTCCGACGGCGACGTTGCGCTGCATGCCGCGACCGACGCCTTGCTGGGCGCGGCGGCGCTGGGCGATATCGGCAAGCTGTTCCCCGATACCGATCCGGCCTTTAAGGGCGCGGACAGCCGCGAGCTGCTGCGCGAAGCCTGGAAGCGCATCCGCGCCAAAGGGTACCGCCTCGGCAACCTCGACATCACGATTATTGCCCAGGCGCCGAAAATGGCGCCGCACATCCCGCAGATGCGCGTCTTCCTGGCGGAAGATCTGCAGTGTCATATGGATGACGTCAACGTGAAGGCCACGACCACCGAGCAGCTCGGCTTCACCGGGCGCGGCGAGGGCATCGCCTGCGAAGCGGTCGCCTTGCTGATCAAGGAATAACCGCATGGATATGGCGAATCTGACCTGGCTGCATGGCCGGCCGCAGAGCACCGGGGTGTTGAAAGCCAATCCGGAAGACTTCGTGGTGGTGGAAGACCTGGGCTTTGCGCCGGACGGCGAAGGCGAGCATGTGCTGGTGAACATCCGTAAAAACGGCTGCAATACCCAGTTCGTGGCCGACTATCTGGCGCGCTTTGCCGGTATTCACGCCCGTTCCGTCAGCTATGCGGGCTTGAAGGATCGCCACGCGGTGACCGAACAGTGGTTCTGCCTGCATATGCCGGGCAAAGACACGCCGGATTTCTCACAGTTTGCGCTGGAAGGCTGCGAGGTGCTCTCGTTCGCCCGCCACCTGCGCAAAATGCGCATCGGCAATCTGAAGGGCAACCACTTTACGCTGGTGCTGCGCCAGATTTCCGATCGTCAGGACGTTGAGCGCCGCCTGCAGGCTATCGCCGCGCAGGGCGTGCCAAACTATTTCGGCAGCCAACGCTTCGGCCGCGGTGGCAACAATCTGGTGATGGCGCGCCGCTGGGCGAACGACGAAATCCGCGTTAAAGAGCGCAGCAAGCGCAGCTTCTACCTTTCCGCCAGCCGCAGTGCGCTGTTCAATCTGATAGCCGGCCGGCGCCTGGCCGACGGCCTGCAGCGCACCGTGCTGGAGGGGGATGCCCTGCAGTTGAGCGGCCGCGGTAGCTGGTTCGTCGCCAAAGCCGATGAGCTGGAGACGTTGCAACAGCGGCTGGATGCCGGCGAGCTGGCGATCACGGCTTCCTTGCCGGGCGACGGAGAGCCAGGCACCGCCGGCCAAGCCTTGGCTTTTGAACAACAATGCTTGGCGGAACAACCGGAATTGCTTACGCTTTTAAAGCGCGAGCGTGTCGAACCCGCTCGCCGGGCCCTGCTGTTGCAGCCGCAAAATTTGCAGTGGAACTGGTGGGATGACGTTACCGTGGAACTGCGCTTCTGGTTGCCGGCAGGCAGCTTTGCTACCAGCGTGGTTCGCGAAATCATGCAGCAGGATAACAGTGATGCGGATATTGCTGAGTAACGATGACGGCGTCAGCGCCCCAGGCATTCAGGTGCTGGCGGCGGCGCTGCGGGAGTTTGCCGAGGTGCAGGTCGTGGCGCCGGATCGTAACCGCAGCGGTTCTTCCAATGCCCTGACGCTGGAGTCGCCGCTGCGCACGCAGACGCTGGTCAACGGCGATATCGCGGTGCTGCAGGGGACGCCGACCGACTGCGTTTATCTTGGCGTCAACGCATTGATGCGCCCTGCGCCGGATATCGTGGTCTCCGGCATTAACGCCGGACCGAATTTAGGCGATGACGTCATCTATTCCGGCACCGTCGCGGCGGCGATGGAGGGCCGGCACCTGGGGCTGCCCGCGCTGGCGGTGTCGCTGAACGGTCACCAACACTACGCGACCGCAGCAGCCATTACCTGCCGCATCTTGCGTGCGCTGCAGCGTGAACCGTTACGCACCGGAAAAATCCTGAATATCAACGTGCCGGATTTGCCGCTGGCGGAGATCAAAGGCCTGCGCGTCACTCGCTGTGGCAGCCGCCATCCCGCCGATAAGGTCTTCTGTCAGCAGGATCCGCGTGGACAAAATCTCTACTGGATCGGGCCGCCTGGTGATAAATTTGATGTCGGGCCGGATACCGACTTTGCGGCGGTGGAACAAGGCTATGTGGCGATCACGCCGCTACAGGTGGATCTGACCGCCTACGCGGCGCAGGAAGTCGTGAAAACATGGTTAACCAAGGCAGAGGTTAGCGGGGAATGGTGAACAAGCGTATGCAAACATTGCTGACGCAGCTGCGTCAGCAAGGGATCCGGGACGAAAAGCTGCTGCGAGCGATCGAAGCGGTGCCGCGCGAGCGTTTTGTCGACGAAGCGCTGGATCATAAAGCCTACGAAAACACTGCATTACCGATCGGTTCCGGCCAGACTATTTCTCAGCCTTATATGGTGGCGCGGATGACCGAGCTGCTGAATCTGAAGCCTACTTCACGGGTGCTTGAGATCGGCACCGGTTCCGGTTATCAAACCGCCATCCTGGCGCATCTGGTGCAACACGTTTGTTCCGTCGAGCGCATCAAGGGGCTGCAGTGGCAGGCCAAGCGCCGCCTGAAGCAGCTCGACCTTCATAATGTTTCCACTCGCCACGGCGACGGCTGGCAGGGCTGGGCGTCGCGCGGCCCGTTCGATGCGATCATCGTCACTGCCGCGCCGCCGGAGATCCCGCAGGCGCTGGTTGAGCAGTTGGACGACGGCGGCATTTTGGTGTTGCCGGTGGGCGAGCAGGCCCAAACCCTCAAACGCATTCAGCGCCATGGCAACGATTTCGTGGTCGACGCGGTAGAGGCGGTGCGCTTTGTGCCGCTGGTGAAAGGCGAATTGGCCTAGCGATTGTCTGATTTTTCGACCGTCTGAAAAATCTGTTGCACTTTCATCACGTGCGGATAAGGTTTTCTCGTTCCAATCAGGCTAATTTTCACTAGAATTGGCCTTTCTACGTAGTTGTCTTATGGTGCGGTGACGCCAATGTGGTTAGCATTGGCGCGCGTTTTGATGCTCCGGCGGGAGATGACCTGGCGTTCAGGGATCGGCCGGCGGCGCCTTTACATCGCAGAAACTGGGAAGTGGCAAAAGCTCGGCTACGATGTAAAGGGTATTTTGGATATATCACTGATATTGCTGTCATGGGGGAAGCATGAGCACGGGAAGCCCAATGATTACGTTACGCCGGGTTGCGGTGTGTACGATGGTAAGTTTGTGGTTGGCGGGTTGTACAAACACGGCCTCGACGTCAGCCCCTATCAGCAGCGTGGGCGGCGGCGGCGCCGTTCCATCCGGCAATAATAATGGCGGAGCGCAGCAGGCCAGCCCAGAGGGCCGCATTGTCTATAACCGCAGTTATAACGCTATCCCTAAAGGGAGCTACAGCGGCGGCGACACCTATACGGTCAAGCGCGGTGATACGCTGTTTTACATCGCCTGGATCACCGGCAACGATTTCCGCGACCTGGCGCAGCGCAACAATATTCCCGAGCCTTACAGCCTGAATGTTGGCCAAACCATTCAACTTGGTAATGGTTCTGCCAATGGCGGCGGCGGTATGCTGGCGACGACTGACGCGACCAAAGGCGGTGTTCCGAAGCCACCTTCCAGCACCCAGATCCAGACGGCAACGGTTGATTCTCAATCAACTAACGCGTATTCTGAAAACTCGGGTAAACAGAATGTAGGTAAGATGTTACCTGCAGCGGGCGCCGCAGCGGTTGGGACCGCGACTGCGCCTGTTACCGCACCGGAAGCCGCTCCACCAGTGAGCAGCACCGTCAGCAACAGCGCTCCGGTCAGTACCTGGAGATGGCCGACTGATGGCAAGATTATTGATAACTTTTCCTCATCAGAAGGTGGGAATAAGGGCGTCGATATCGCCGGTTCCCGTGGGCAGCCTATCTTCGCTACCGCCGATGGTCGCGTAGTGTATGCAGGCAACGCTTTACGGGGTTACGGTAATCTAATCATCATCAAACATAATGATGATTACCTGAGCGCCTACGCTCATAACGACACAATGCTGGTCCGGGAACAACAAGAAGTGAAGGCGGGTCAAAAAATAGCCACCATGGGTAGCTCCGGTACCAGTTCAGTACGTTTGCATTTTGAAATTCGTTACAAGGGGAAATCCGTAAACCCGCTGCGTTATCTTCCGCAGCGATAGATTGGGCAGAATACGCTGAGATTCTGCTCGCGGTATCACGGGTAGGAGCAGCATATGAGCCAAAATACGCTGAAAGTTAACGAGTTACATGATGATGCGGATTTCGACGAGAATGGAGCTGAGGCTGAGTCGTTTGATGAAAAAGCGCTGGTAGAAGAAGAGGCCAGCGAGAACGATTTAGCGGAAGAAGAGCTGTTGTCTCAAGGCGTTACGCAACGCGTATTGGATGCGACGCAGCTCTATCTGGGTGAGATCGGTTATTCACCTCTGTTGACCGCAGAGGAAGAGGTCTATTTTGCGCGGCGTGCTCTGCGCGGTGACGTGCCGTCCCGCCGTCGCATGATTGAAAGCAACCTGCGGCTGGTGGTGAAAATCGCCCGCCGCTACAGCAACCGCGGTCTGGCGCTGCTGGATCTGATCGAAGAGGGTAACCTCGGTCTGATCCGCGCGGTGGAAAAATTCGACCCGGAACGCGGTTTCCGTTTCTCCACTTACGCAACCTGGTGGATCCGTCAGACGATTGAACGGGCGATCATGAACCAAACCCGCACCATTCGTTTGCCTATCCATATCGTCAAAGAACTGAATGTTTATCTGCGCACCGCGCGCGAGCTTTCCCATAAACTGGATCATGAACCGAGCGCTGAAGAGATTGCCGAGCAACTCGACAAGCCGGTGGATGACGTCAGCCGCATGCTGCGCCTGAATGAGCGCATCACCTCGGTGGATACGCCGCTGGGCGGGGATTCGGAGAAAGCGCTGCTGGACATTCTGGCCGACGAGAAGGACAACGGGCCTGAAGACACCACGCAAGACGACGATATGAAGCAAAGCATCGTCAAATGGCTGTTCGAACTGAACGCCAAACAGCGTGAAGTGTTGGCGCGTCGTTTCGGCCTGCTGGGCTATGAAGCGGCGACGCTGGAAGACGTGGGCCGGGAGATTGGCCTGACGCGTGAACGCGTCCGTCAGATTCAGGTTGAAGGTCTGCGTCGCCTGCGTGAGATTCTGCAGATGCAGGGCCTGAGCATTGAGGCGCTGTTCCGCGAATAACGCCGGTTGTTGAACCGCATCAAATAAAAACGGTGAGCATGATGCTCTACCGTTTTTTTATGCCCGCGTTTGACGTCTGACTACACCATATTTTTCAGCCGGTAGATCCATTCCAGCGCCTGGCGCGGCGACAGGGAATCCGGATCCAGCGCCTCCAGGGCTTCTACTGCCGGCGAAGTATCTTCCTGCAACAGCGTCATCTGGGTGGCATCGACGCTGCCCGACGCGGTGTGGCTGGAGATGGATTCCAGCTCGCGCAGCTTTTGGCGGGCGCGCTTGATGACGTCGCGCGGCACGCCGGCTAGCGCGGCGACCGCCAGGCCATAGCTTTTGCTGGCGGCACCGTCCTGCACGCTGTGCATAAAAGCGATGGTGTCGCCGTGCTCAAGCGCGTCCAGATGCACGTTGACCACGCCTTCCATTTTTTCCGGCAGCGTCGTCAGCTCGAAGTAGTGGGTGGCGAACAGCGTCATCGCTTTGATGCGGTTGGCCAGGTTCTCGGCGCAGGCCCAGGCCAGCGACAGGCCGTCGTAGGTGGAGGTGCCACGGCCGATTTCATCCATCAACACCAGGCTGTGCTCGGTGGCGTTGTGAAGAATATTGGCGGTTTCGGTCATCTCCACCATGAAGGTGGAACGGCCGGAAGCCAGATCGTCCGCCGCGCCGACGCGGGTGAAGATGCGATCCACCGGGCCGATGGTGGCTTTGGCCGCCGGAACGTAGCTGCCGATGTGCGCCATCAGCACAATCAGCGCCGTTTGCCGCATATAGGTGCTTTTACCGCCCATGTTAGGGCCGGTGATGATCAGCATGCGGCGCTGTGGCGACAGGGAGAGCGGGTTGGAGATAAACGGTTCGCTCAGCACCTGCTCCACCACCGGGTGGCGGCCTTCGGTAATGCGGATCCCCGGCTGGTCGCTCATGACCGGGCAGGCGTAGTTCAGGGTGTCGGCGCGCTCGGCCAGGTTGGCCAGCACGTCCAGCTCGGCCAGCGCGGCGGCGCTTTGCTGCAGTTCCGCTAGGTGTGGCAGCAGCAGATCGAACAGCTCGTCGTACAGGCTTTTCTCTATCGCCAGCGCTTTGCCCTTGGAGGTGAGTACCTTGTCTTCGTACTCTTTCAATTCCGGGATGATGTAGCGCTCGGCGTTTTTCAGCGTCTGGCGACGTACATAGTGGATCGGCACCAGGTGGCTCTGGCCGCGGCTCACCTGAATGTAGTAGCCGTGTACGCCGTTGAAGCCGACTTTGAGCGTATCCAGCCCCAGCTTTTCACGCTCGCGGATCTCCAGCCGATCGAGGTAGTCGCTGGCGCCGTCGGCCAGCGCGCGCCACTCGTCCAGCTCGCTGTTGTAACCGGGGGCGATCACGCCGCCGTCGCGCACCAGCACCGGCGGCGATTCAACGATCGCGCGTTCCAGCAGTTCGCGCAGCTCGTCGAACTGGCCTACCTGAGATAGCAGTTGCTGCACATGCGGCGTATCCACATCTTGCAGCACCGCGCGGATGTCCGGCAGTTGCTGGAAAGCATGACGCATGCGGGCCAGATCGCGTGGCCGCGCGGTGCGCAGCGCCAGGCGCGCCAAAATTCGCTCCTGATCGCCCACCTGGCGCAGCGAAGGCTGCAGATCGGCGAACCGTTCCTGCAATGCGCCGATCGCCTGCTGGCGGGCGGTCAGCACCTTGATGTCTCGGGTCGGCATGTGCAGCCAGCGTTTCAGCATGCGGCTGCCCATCGGCGTGACTGTGCGATCGAGGATCGCCGCCAGCGTGTTGTCGCTGCCGCCGGACAGGCTCTGCGTCAGCTCCAGGTTGCGGCGGGTGGCGGCGTCCATGATGATGCCGTCCTGCTGACGCTCCATGGTGATGCCGCGAATGTGCGGCAGCGAAGTGCGCTGGGTATCTTTCACGTACTGCAACAGACAGCCGGCGGCGCGCAGCGCCTGATGCGCCTGCTCGACGCCGAAGCCGGTCAAATCGCGGGTGCCGAACTGCAGGTTGAGTTGTTGGCGTGCGGTCTCCAGTTCGAATTCCCACAGCGGACGGCGGCGCAGGCCGTGGCGCTGCTCGATCAGCGCCATTTGTTCGAAGGTTTCCGGGTAGAGCAGCTCGGCCGGATTGGTGCGCTGCAGCTCGGCGGCCATGGTCTCTAGATCCTGCGGCTCGGCGACGCGGAAGCGGCCGGAGCTCACGTCCAGCGTGGCGTAACCGAAGCCGCGCGCATCCTGCCAGATCGCCGCCAGCAGGTTGTCCTGGCGCTCTTGCAGCAGCGCTTCGTCGGTGATGGTGCCGGGGGTGACGATGCGTACCACTTTGCGCTCGACCGGCCCTTTACTGGTGGCCGGATCGCCGATCTGTTCACAGATGGCGACGGATTCGCCGAGTTGAACCAGCTTGGCCAGGTAGTTCTCCACCGCGTGGTGCGGCACGCCGGCCATCGGGATCGGCTCGCCCGCCGAGGCGCCGCGTTTGGTCAGCGAGATATCCAGCAGTTGGGAAGCGCGCTTGGCGTCGTCGTAAAACAGCTCGTAGAAGTCGCCCATGCGGTAGAACAGCAGGATTTCAGGATGCTGGGCCTTGAGGCGCAGGTACTGCTGCATCATCGGCGTGTGCGAATCGAGTTTATCGGTGCTATTCATGCGATTATTTTTCCAATCCATTGAATGTAAAGGGAACTGTGATTTTCATTGTCGTCATTCGCTATCACATTGTTTCAGCAGGCGTCGCCCCACTCAGCGCTTGGCGGGCGGCGCAAATCAAATCATCAAAACGCCAAACGGCGCACTCAAACCTGAGGTTTGCACAGACGCTTATACTAGCCCAGCGGGCAATCGGCTGTCACAGGTAAAAATGGGAAGCGCTGCGCAAGGCGGGTTTGTAACGCGGCGAGATTGTTGTTCGCCTGCGGGCAACAACGCAAGTGGCCGCCCGCTGAGGCGGCGTAGAGGTTATTGCGCGGCGGTGAGAGGCAAGGGCAGTTGATAGATGCGGAAGCTGTCGGGCACTTCGGTTTCATGGCCGGGCAGCAGGCGGTGGCGGATGCGCGACTCGCTGACGAAGGCGCAGCCTTGTGGGGTGATAGTCAGGTTGACCGGCGACTCCATGCCTTCGCGCAAGACCTCAATCCGATGCATGCCGGTCGCTTTTGGCAACGCGATCCGCAGGATCCGCCCTTGGCCGCTCTGGATCCCGTTCTCCAGCACGATCAATGCGCCGTCCGGCGCCAATCCCATTCCGTCCGGGTTTTCAATCAGGCGCGGCAGCTGCATTTCCGTCAGCTGCGGCTTTGGATCGTGATAGCTGAGAGTGTAAAGCTTACCGGTGCCGAAATTGGCGACAGCCATCAGCCGATCGTCGAGCAGCACGATCCCGGCCGCGCCCAGCCCGCTCGGAGCCGCCAACCGCGCATCCTGAAACAGCGTACTGAATGCCGCTTCGCCCGGCCGCAAGCGCAGGATGCCGCCGCCTCGGGTTTCTGTCACGTACACCGTGCCGTCTGCGCCGAGCACGATATCGTTGCCCATTTCCCCCGTCGGCAGCGCCAGGCTGCGGTTGAGCGTGCCATCGGCGACGTTCAGCGCATAGATGCGGTTGGCGCGCGATTTGCCGCCGGAAAGGAAGTCCGGCGAATTGCCCCATAGCAACCCGCGCCGTTCGTCCAGCCGCAGCGCGTTTGAGGCGAACACCGTGTCAGCGCCAGGGAAAAAGGTTTCCCACGCTTTACCCGGCCGCTTGCGCAGCACGTTGCCGCTGGTGATCAGGCCGACATACAGCGTGCCGTCCGCCGCGCGGGCGATGCCGTTGGGATAAAGCGCGCCGGGCGGCAGCGTCATGCTGCTTTCGGCGCAGTGGGTATTGGCGGCGGCCTGCGCCGGAGTGGTCAGGGGGAGCGCGGCGGCGAGGGTGAACAACGCTGCTCGCGCGGTAAGCGCATATGACATGTCTTCTCTCCTGGAAGGACGGAAAAGGGGCTACCAGCGATCGGGGCGGGCAGCGTGCGCCATCGGCGCCTCCAGCGCGGCCACGTCTTGCGGCGATAAGCTGAGATTGAGCGCCGCCAGCGCATCCTGCAGATGGTGCGGCTTGGACATGCCCACCAGCGGTGACGCCACGCCGGGTTTGGCCAGCAGCCAGGCCAGCGCGATCTGCGCCGATGGAACGCCGCGCGCGGCCGCCACCTCCGCTACCGCTGCGACGGTGCGTTCCACTTCGTTTCTGCCGCCGTACCAACGGGGCGCCTGTTCGTCGGTGGCGGCGCGCAGCGTGCCGGCGTTGCCGGAACCGGCCAGCACGCCGCGAGCCAGCGGCGACCAGGGCGTCAGGCTGAGCCCCTCCTCCAGGCACAGCGGGATCAGCTCCTCTTCATCTTCACGCGTCACCAGGTTGTATTGGCTTTGCAGCGAAATAAACGGCGCCAGGCGGTGCTGACGCTGAAAGGCCAGCATTTTCATCAGGCGCCAGGCGTGCAGCGAGGAGGCGCCTAGATAGCGGATCTTGCCCGCCCGTACCAGGCCGTCGAGGGTGTCGGCGGTTTCTTCGATCGGCGTTTCGGTGTCGAAGCGGTGCAGCACAAACAGATCGAGGTAATCCGTCCCCAACCGCTGCAAAGAGGCGTCGACGCTGTGCAGCAGGTGCTTGCGCGACAGCCCTCGGCTGTTCGGCTGCGCGTCCATCGGAAAGTAGGCCTTGGTGGCGATCACCACGTCTTCGCGGCGGGCGAACGCCTTCAGGGCGCGGCCGAGAATGCGCTCGCTTTCTCCGCCGGAGTAAATGTTGGCGGTATCGAAAAAATTGATGCCCGCTTCCAGCGCTTCGCGGATAAAGGGGCGCGCTTCATCTTCCTTCAGCACCCAGGGGCGCCAGGCCGGATCGCCATAGGTCATGCAGCCCAGGCAGAGACGAGACACTTTCAGGCCGCTGTCGCCAAGCCGAACGTAGTTCATGGCATCGTCTCCTCAGCGCATGCCGGCGATGGTGTAACCGCCGTCCACCAGCAGGCTTTGGCCGGTGATGAAGCGGGCCTCGTCCGTCGCCAACCACAGCGCCACATCGCCGATGTCTTCCGATTCGCCCAGGCGGCCGGCGGGCGTATGGGCGATAAAGGGCGCGAACGCCGCGCTGTCGGCCACGCTGCCGCGTGCCATCGGCGTGTCGATGATGCCGGGGTTGATGTTGTTGACGCGGATGCCCTGGCCGCTGTATTCGAGCGCCACCGCGCGGATCATCGCATCGAGCGCCCCTTTGCTGGCGGAGTAGCTGGATGAGCCGGCCAGCGCGCCGTGGGTCAGCCAGGAGGAGGTGTTGATGATCACGCCGCCCGACCGCTGAGCCAGGAAGGTTTCAATCTCGTATTTCATCGCCAGCCAGACGCCTCTGAGGTTAATGGCAATCACCCGGTCAAAATCCTCGCTGCTCTGTTCGGTGATGGGGGCGAAGTTGCCGATGATGCCGGCGTTGTTGAAAGCGACGTCGAGCCGGCCGTAGTGGGCGGTCACCGCGGCGAGCAGCCGGCGGATATCGTCTTCTTGGGAGACGTCGGTCACGATGGGCAGGGCATCGCCGCCAGCCAGCGCGATATCGCGCGCCGTGGCTTCGATCTCCGCCGCGCGCCGGCCGGCCAGCGCCACGTTGGCGCCTTCGCGGGCATAGGCCAGCGCGGCGGCGCGGCCGATGCCGGTGCCGCCGCCGCTCACCAGTACGACTTTGCCCGCCAGACGGCGCGGCGTTTCATGGGTTGGAGCTGTAGCATTAATCATCGCATCGATACCTGGTAATGGGTTCGATCGCAATGCTATGTTGTTAGATGGTGGATAACTATCCGCTAAAAATTCATCTCACTATTAGATAATTTATATCAATAGCATGAAGAAACCCGAACTGTCCGGCCTGGCGGCCTTCGTGGCTATCGCCAGTGAACGCAGCTTCCGCCGCGCCGCCGCCCGATTGGGCGTGACGCCGCCGACGCTGACCCACACCCTGCGCGAACTTGAAGCGCAGGTGGGCATTCGCCTGCTGAACCGCACCACCCGCAACGTCTCGCCGACGGAGGCCGGAGAGCATCTGCTGGCGCAGCTGGTGCCGGCTTTTACCGACATCGACGCCGCGCTGGAGAGCCTGAATGCGTTTCGCGAAGGGCCACGCGGCCTGGTGCGCATCAACGCGCCGCGTTCGGCGAT
This sequence comes from Serratia sp. SCBI, assembly GCF_000747565.1. Taxonomy (NCBI): domain Bacteria; kingdom Pseudomonadati; phylum Pseudomonadota; class Gammaproteobacteria; order Enterobacterales; family Yersiniaceae; genus Serratia; species Serratia sp. SCBI. The sequence goes on from NZ_CP003424.1 coordinate 856,736, forward strand.
CGATCTCGCCATCGTGCCGCATCTGGGACGGCTGGCCAGCGAATACCCCGGCATTACGCTGGAAGTGGTGGCGGACGAGGGGTTCGCCAACATCGTCGAGCAGGGCTTTGACGCCGGCATCCGGCTCGGCGAGGATCTGCACAACGATATGCGCGCGGTGCGCCTGACGCCGGATCTGCGTTTTGCCATCGTCGCCACGCCGGATTACTTTCAACGGCACGGTGAACCGACGCACCCGCAGGATTTACTGCAGCATCGCTGCATCGGTTGGCGCAAAGCTTCTTCAGGCGAGCGCTACAAATGGGCTTTTCAGCAGGGGGAGCAGCGATTTTCCGTGGCGGTTAACAGCCCATTGATACTCGATGACGGCAGGATGATGGTGCAGGCGGCGCTGGCGAACGTCGGCATCGCTTTTGCCATCGAGCAGGAGGTGGAAGAATATCTGGCGAGCGGACGGCTGCGGCGGGTGCTGGCCGATTGGTGCGCGCCGTTTCCCGGTTTTTACCTCTATTACCCCAACCGCAGAAACCATTCCGTGGCGCTAGCCACGGTGATTGAGTTGCTGCGTCTGCCCACGTAATCCTCTTCACCTGCCATCGCGTTCGGATGGCAGCAGGCGAATCAAGCTTGAACTATTTTTATTCCCTCGCCGTTTGTTCAGACGCAAATAAACCCTTAAATTCCCAGCGAGTTTATAACTTGCTGTTTATAATTGCTATTTGATTATTTATTACGAATATTCTGAGTTTTTATCGGTTGTTTGAGAGCCCGGTCACACTATTTTTTTGTGCGAAATGTGAAGAGGGTCAATCCATCAGGTCAATGAGAGACGGTTCTGTCTCCTTCTGGCTTACCGATCCTTTTTTCATGCTCCGTATACTGTCTGTAACCAGGGCAACGTGACGGAAATTTTCATAAGGAATGTGCGTGAAGCAATCGTGATTGCATCTGGCATACAAATAACACCGGGTTTTTTGATTATCTGAGGTGCTTGGTATGGAAAAGAAAAAAATCTATCTGTTTTGTTCTGCCGGTATGTCCACTTCCCTGTTGGTATCAAAAATGAAGGCGCAGGCCGAAAAATATGAAGTGCCGGTGATCATCGCCGCCTATCCGGAAGCGCTGGCCGCGGAGAAGGGGTTGAAGCGGATCTGATCCTGCTGGGGCCGCAGATCGCCTACACCCTGCCGGAAGTGCAGAAACAGTTGCCCAATAAACCTGTTGAAGTCATCGATCCGCTGCTGTACGGCAAGGTCGATGGGCTGGGCGTGCTGAAGGCCGCGGTGGCCGCCATCAAGAAAGCCAACCAATAACAGGAGGCCGCCGTGAATACCCTCATTGCCTCGCTCGAGAAGGTTATCCTGCCTTTCGCCGTAAAAATCGGTAAGCAGCCCCACGTCAACGCCATCAAAAACGGCTTTATCCGCCTGATGCCGCTGACCTTGACCGGGGCGATGTTCGTGTTGATCAACAACGTGTTCCTGAGCTTTGGCGAGGGATCGTTCTTCTATTCGCTGGGCGTGCGATTGGACGCCTCCACCATCGAGACGCTCAATAGCCTGAAGAGTATTGGCGGCAGCGTTTACAACGGTACGTTGGGGATCATGTCCCTGATGACGCCGTTCTTTATCAGCATGGCGCTGGCCGAAGAGCGCAAGGTCGATCCGCTCGCTTCAGCGCTGCTGGCGGTGGCGGCCTTCATGACCGTCACGCCGTTCAACGTCGGCGAGGCCTATGCGGTGGGCGCCAATTGGCTGGGCGGCGCCAACATCATTTCCGGTATGGTGATCGGGCTGGCGGTGGCTGAGATGTTTGCCTTCATCGTGCGGCGCAACTGGGTGATCAGCCTGCCGGACAGCGTGCCGGCTTCGGTGTCGCGCTCCTTTTCGGCGCTGATCCCCGGCTTCATCATCCTCTCCATCATGGGGCTGGTGGCGTTCGCGCTGGCGCACTGGGGCACTAACTTCCACCAGATCATCATGGACGGCATTTCGGCACCGCTGGCCAAGATGGGCAGCGTGGTGGGCTGGGTATACGTGCTTTTCTCTTCGCTGCTGTGGTTCTTTGGGGTACACGGTTCCATGGCGCTGGCGGCGCTGGACAGCGGCATCATGACGCCGTTCGCGCTGGAAAACGTGGAGCTGTACAACAAATACGGTTCAGTCGAGGCGGCGGTGGCCGCCGGCAAAGAGTTCCACATGTGGGCGAAACCGTTCGTCGACTCTTATATTTACCTCGGCGGCACCGGTTCGACGCTGGGCCTGATCATCGCCATCTTCATCGCCTCGCGCCGCGAAGATTACCGCCAGGTCGCCAAACTGGCGACGCCATCCGGCATTTTCCAGATCAACGAACCGATCCTGTTCGGTTTGCCGGTGATCATGAACCCGGTGATGTTCATTCCGTTCATCCTGGTGCAGCCGGTGCTGACCCTCATCACCTCGCTGGCTTACTACTCCGGGCTGATCCCGCCGATCACCAACATCGCCCCCTGGACCATGCCGGTCGGCCTGGGAGCGTTCTTCAACACCAACGGCAGCATCATGGCCCTGTTGCTGAGCTTGTTCAACCTGGCGGTCGCCACCGTGATTTATCTGCCGTTCGTGGCGATTTCCAACAAGGCGCAAAGCCAGATCGACGCGGCGACGGAAAGCGAAGAAGACATCGCCAAGGCGCTGAAATTCTAACTGTGGGACGGGGCGGCGCGCTCGCCCCGCGAGGGACGCGAATATGGAATATCAATTTGCCGACGGGTTTTGGTGGGGCAGCGCCACCTCCGCGCCGCAGTCTGAAGGGGCGGCCGCGCGCGATGGCAAGAGCCGCAACATCTTCGACTATTGGTACGAGATCGCGCCCGAGCGCTTTCACGATCGGGTGGGGCCGGCCGAGGCCTCGACCTTTTATGACCATTTCCGCACCGATATCGGGCTGCTCAAAACGCTGGGCCATAATACTTTCAGAACCTCGATCTCGTGGTCGCGGCTGATCCCGGACGGCGACGGTGAAGTGAACCCGCAGGCGGTGGCGTTCTATAACGCGATGATCGACGAGCTGCTGGCGCAGGGCATCACCCCGTTTATCAATCTCTATCACTTCGATATGCCGCTGTGCATGCAACAGCGCGGCGGCTGGGAAAGCCGGGCGGTGGTCGAAGCCTATGCGCGTTACGCCGATACCTGTTTCGGCCTGTTTGGCGATCGGGTCACCCACTGGTTCACCTTCAACGAGCCGATCGTGCCGGTGGAAGCCGGTTACCTGAATGACCTGCACTACCCTTGCGTGGTGGACTTCAAACGGGCGGTCACCGTGGCGTATCACAGCGTACTGGCGCACGCCATGGCGGTGCAGCGTTTCAGAGCGCGGAGGCTGCCGGGGAGCATCGGCATCATTCTGAATCTGAGCCCGACCTATCCGCGCTCCGACGCGCCGGAGGATCGGCAGGCCGCACACGACGCCGATCTGCTGCTCAACCGCAGTTTCCTCGATCCGGTCGCCAAAGGGCGTTACCCGGCCGCATTGCTGCACCTGTTGGAGCGACATGGGCTGATGCCCTACTGCGAACCGCAGGACGCGCAGCTGATCGAAGGCGGCGTGGTGGATATCCTCGGCGTCAACTACTACCAGCCGCGCAGGGTACAGGCGAAAGCGGGGCGCCGCGCCGGGGAGCCGATCGCGCTGCCGGAGGACTTGTTCAGTTACTATGCAATGCCGGGCCGCAAAATCAATCCGCACCGCGGCTGGGAGATCTACGAGAAGGGGCTGTACGACATCCTGATGGATCTGAAAGAGAACTACGGCAATCTGCCCTGTTATATTTCGGAAAATGGCATGGGCGTCGAGGGCGAAGAGGCGTTTATCGGCGCCGATGGACGGGTGGAGGACGATTACCGCATCGACTTTATTCGCGAGCACCTGAAGTGGCTGCACCGCGCGCTGGCGGAAGGCTCGCAGTGCAAAGGCTATCATCTGTGGACCTTTATCGACTGCTGGTCCTGGCTGAACGCCTACAAGAATCGTTATGGGCTGGTGCGGCTGGATCGGGCGGATCAGCGGCGCACCATTAAAAAAAGCGGTTACTGGTTTGCCGAGGCGGCCAGACGCAACGGATTTGACTAACGGGAGGCCGGCGCCGTGTCCGATAACCCAATTTCGCTGAGTGCGAACGACGTGAAGCTGATTCGCGAGCAGGATTTCTTTAACTGCAAAGACTTTCACCTGTTTATCTATAACAAGGTGGAAAGCGCCACCGGGCTGCATCAGCACGACTATTACGAATTCACCATCGTGCTGAGCGGCAAATGCTATCAGGAGATCAACGGCAAGCGGGTGCTGCTGGAACGCGGGGATTTCGTCTTTATCCCCATCGGCTCTTACCACCAGAGCTTTTACGAGTTCGGCGCGACGAAAATCTTCAACGTGGCGGTCAGCAAAGCGTTCTTTGAAGAGCATTACTTGCAACAGCTGCCGCGTTGTTTTGTCGCCTCGCAGGCCTACAGCCTGAGAAGCGAGTTTTTGGCCTATATCGAATCGGTGGTGAGTTCCCCGCAGTTTCGTGAGGACGACTTCGCCGAATTCCTCGAAACATTGACCTTCTACGTGATCAGCCGCATCCGACATTATAAAGAAGAAAACGACGGCGGCGATGATATCCCGCAGTGGCTGAAGAACACTCTGGCCGGCATGCATGACAAGGCGATGTTCGGCGAAAAGGCGTTGGCGAACATGGTGGCGCTGTCGGGGAAAACCCAGGAGTACCTGACCCGGGCGATGCGGCGTTACTACCATAAAACGCCGATGCAGGTGATCAATGAGATCCGCATCAACTTCGCCAAGACGCAGCTGGAGGTCACCAACTATTCGGTTTCCGATATCGCCTTTGATTCCGGCTATGGCGACGTCAGTCTGTTCATTAAAAACTTCAAGCGGCTCACCGACGTGACCCCAGGCAACTACCGAAAAAAGTGTTACGGCCCTCTTTAGGGCCGCTCCCGATCAGTATCAACGCCGATATGCCGATGAGCTTCAGGGCGCCGGTCGGTTAATCATTTGATTTATATCTTAGCGAAGGGGAATGCCGCGCCGGTCGGTCGGCCCTCCCTTGCCAAAAATTCATCCCGCGGGAGCCACAATGGAAAAACTACTGATCGTGAATGCCGACGATTTCGGTCTGAGCAAAGGGCAGAACTATGGCGTTATCGAGGCGTATCAGCATGGCGTCGTTTCCTCCACCACGGCGATGGTGAACGGCGGCGGCGCGGAGCATGCTGCAGCGCTCAGCCGGCAATATCCCGGATTGCCGATCGGGCTGCATTTCGTTTTGACCCATGGCAAGCCGCTGGGCGCCATGCCTTCGTTGGTCAACGAACATGGCGAACTGGGCAAATGGCTGTGGCGCCGCGCCGAGGCCGGCGAGCTGTCGCTGGACGAAATTCACGAGGAGCTGCAGCGCCAGTTCGCGCGGTTTGTGACGCTGTTCGGCAGGCCGCCAACGCACATTGACAGCCATCACCATGTGCATATGCAGCCGCAAATTTATCCGCTGGTGGAGGCGTTCGCGCAAGCGCAGGGTCTGCCGCTGCGCATCGATCGCGAAGAGGCGAAACGGCGTGGCATCACGCTGCATGCCCCCTACAGCACGGACGCTTTCGACGCGGGATTCTACGGTGAGACGATTTCCGAAACGTTGTTCCTGCAAAGGTTGGTGCGCGCCGACGAGCAGGGCGCCGAGTCACTGGAAATGATGTGCCACCCGGCCTTTCTCGACGCGACGATCCTGCAGAGCCAATATTGCCATCCGCGCCTCGCCGAGCTGGATGTGTTGACCGCGCCGACGCTGAAAGCGGCGATCGCCGAACGCGGTTTTCTGCTGGGCTCTTTCCGGGATCTGTAACGCAGCCATTTACAGCATGGCGTGCGCCTTTTTCAGACCGGTGTCTTCTTCCGGATCCGCCCCCTGAGCTGAGGGTTCCGCTTCCTGTTCTTCGGGCTGCGGCTCCTCGACATCGGGCGCCGCTTCCGGCGGCGGCATGGTGTCGTGAATGATCTGCTCATCGAAGGTTGGATTGAGCGCCGGTGACAGCGGCGAGCTGGCGAGACTGTCCGGCAGCGCAATATGCGGCACCGGCGCGTCCTGCGCCAGCTGCGGTTCCTCTGCTTTGGCCGTCCGGCTCAGGGCCGCCAGCAGCACGCCGCACAGGGCGAAGAAGGCGTACAGAATATTGCCGCCAAGCGGCTCGATCAGCGCGCCGACCGCCAACGGCCCGATGCTGGCGCCGACGCCGAACGCCATCAGCAGACAGGCGGCCAGCGAGACGCGGCGCTCCGGCTCGATCAGATCGTTGGCCAGCGCCACCGCGAGCGGGTAGAGCGTAAACTGCAGCATGCTGACGACGAATCCTACCGCCAGCAGCAGCGGAAAATCGATGTGCGGCAGCAGCGCCAGCGGCAGCGCCGCCACGATCAGCAGAATGGCGTTGAGGCGCATCAGCAAGGGGCGGTTATAGCGATCCGACAGCCAACTGAGCGGGAATTGCGCCACCAGCCCGGCGAAGATGGAGAGCGCCATGAACAGGCCGGTTTGCTGAGTGGTTAAGGACTGCAGGCTGGCGTAGACCGGCGCCAGCCCGTAAAACGAGCCCACGACCATGCCGATCACCAGCGTGGTGGCCAGTACCTTGGGAATGGCGCCGACAAAATAACGCAGTTCCATCGGCGCCGGCGACATGTGGCGCGCATTGGTGCGGGTAGTCAGAGCGATCGGCACCAGACAGAGCGCGAAGCACAGCGCGATCACCAGCAGCGTGGCGATGCCCAGATTGCTTTGCAGCATCAGCACGATCTGGCCCAGCGACATGCCGAGATAGGTCGCCGCCATATAGAAGCCGAACACCATGCCGCGCTGGTTGGATTCCGCCTGGTCGTTCAACCAGCTCTCCAGCACCATGTACTGACACATCATGCATAGGCCGATCACCAGGCGCAGCGCGACCCAGGCGGGAATGAACTCCGTCAGGCCGTGGCCCAGCACCGCGGCGGTGATGATGCCGGCGCAGGCCACGTAGGCGCGGATATGCCCGACGCGGGCGATGAGAAAGTGGCCGACCTTGCCGCCGATCACCAGCCCGATGTAGTTGGCGGCGATGATGGCGCCGATCAGCGCGCTGCTGACGTGAATGGAGGTCAGCCGCAGCGAGACGTAGGTAGTGAGCAGGCCTGAGCCCAACAGCAGCAGCAGGGTGGTGGTGTACAACGGCAAAAATACGCCCAACGTTTTTTTCACTCTATCATCCTAATCTCTTCTGGTGCGCCCTGAGGCCGCCGCCGCAGCGTGCCGCCTCCGTGATGTTCCTTGTGCTGGTGCGCCGCCGCTCGATGGGGCGCTTCTTTTGATACTAGCAGCTTGGCCGGGCGCTTAAAACCGCACCTCCTGCGAGGCGCTGCGCATTTCTGCGCGCCAGCCGCCGCGCCGCCTTGATAAATGTTACTATCGGGCGCATATACCTGAATTCGCGAGGGAGGGGTTATGAGTCAAAACCAACTGCGCCGGCTCAGCGTGCTGGCAGGGGAAAAACTGAAGGCGCAGGGCCGCTGGATCACCTGCGCGGAATCCTGCACCGGCGGCGGCATCGCCAAGGCCATTACCGATGTCGCGGGCAGCTCCGCCTATTTTGATCGCGGATTCGTGACCTACAGCAATGCGGCGAAGCATGACCTGCTGGGGGTGAGCGAAGCGACGTTGGCGGCGCATGGCGCGGTCAGCGAAGAGGTGGTGCGCGAGATGGCCATAGGGGCGCTGCGGGCGGCGCAGGCCGATCTGGCGCTGTCGGTGAGCGGCATCGCCGGCCCGGACGGCGGCAGCGCGGAAAAGCCGGTCGGCACCGTGTGGTTCGGCTTCGCCGGCAGCGATGGCCGGGGGCTGTCGCGCAAGATGCAATTCGAGGGCGACCGCGATGCGGTGCGGCTGCAGGCGACGATTTTCGCGCTGCAAACCGCCATCGACGAATTTTTGTAAATTAGGCTTGATACTGTATGACCATACAGTATAATTAGTGACATTTCCTGCACAACATACATTCAGTGGCAGTGTGGGGTAACACCGGCATTGCGAAACGAAGGAGCAAAAATGGCTATTGATGAGAACAAGCAAAAGGCGTTAGCTGCGGCACTGGGCCAGATTGAGAAACAGTTCGGCAAAGGCTCCATCATGCGCCTGGGTGAAGACCGCTCCATGGACGTGGAAACCATCTCCACCGGCTCACTGTCACTCGATATCGCTCTGGGCGCCGGCGGCCTGCCGATGGGCCGCATCGTCGAAATCTACGGTCCGGAATCGTCCGGTAAAACCACCCTGACGCTGCAGGTGATCGCCGCCGCGCAGCGCGAAGGCAAAACCTGTGCGTTCATCGATGCCGAGCACGCGCTGGATCCTATCTATGCGAAGAAGCTGGGCGTCGATATCGACAACCTGCTGTGCTCCCAGCCGGACACCGGCGAGCAGGCTCTGGAAATCTGTGATGCGCTGACCCGCTCCGGCGCGGTTGACGTCATCATCGTCGATTCCGTGGCGGCGTTGACGCCGAAGGCGGAAATCGAAGGTGAAATCGGCGATTCGCACATGGGGTTGGCGGCGCGCATGATGAGCCAGGCGATGCGTAAGCTGGCCGGCAACCTGAAAAATGCCAATACCCTGCTGATCTTCATCAACCAGATCCGTATGAAAATTGGTGTGATGTTCGGCAACCCGGAAACCACTACCGGTGGTAACGCTCTGAAGTTCTATGCTTCGGTGCGTCTGGATATCCGTCGTATCGGTGCCATCAAAGAGGGCGACGAAGTGGTGGGCAGCGAAACCCGCGTGAAAGTGGTGAAGAACAAAATCGCTGCGCCGTTCAAACAGGCTGAGTTCCAAATCATGTACGGCGAAGGCATCAACAGCCGTGGCGAGCTGGTCGATCTGGGCGTGAAGCACAAGATGATCGAAAAAGCCGGCGCCTGGTACAGCTATAACGGCGAGAAGATCGGTCAGGGCAAGGCGAACGCCTGTAACTTCCTGAAAGAAAACCCGGCTATCGCCGCCGAGCTGGATAAGAAACTGCGCGACCTGCTGCTGCACAGCGGCGGTGAGCTGGTGGCTGCCTCCGGTGACGACTTCGAAGATGACGAAGCGGAAACCAGCGAGCAGTTTTAATCGCTGAAGATGTGCGCCGCCGTTTATGTGGCGCACATCCCCTGAATTCAGGCTTGAATGATGAATGACTTGCTAAGCCGCGCCATGCGCCTGCTGTCGCAACGCGATCATAGTGAAGCTGAACTGCGCCGCAAACTTGCGGCGCAGCCGTTTGTGGCGAAAGCCCGGTTTGGCGGCAAGGGGCCGCATGCGCCGACATCGCCGCCGCCGGTAGCCGAAGAGCCGGTAGATCCCGCGCTGATCGAGCAGGTTATCGTCTACTGTTACCAGCACAACTGGCTGGACGATAAGCGTTTCGCCCACAGCTACATCGGCAGCCGCAGCCGCAAAGGTTATGGCGCGCAGCGCATCCGCAGCGAACTGATGCAAAAGGGCGTGGATAAAGCGCTGGTGCAGGACGCGTTGGCGGAATGCGATATCGACTGGTGCGAACAGGCGAAACAGGTGGCGCAGCGAAAATTTGGCGATGCGTTGCCAACCGACTGGAAAGAGAAAGCCAAAGTGCAGCGTTATCTGCTCTATCGCGGCTTCTTCCAAGAAGAAATTCAGTCAATTTACCGTGATTTTGCGCAATGAGCGCACACGGGGTTTTACTTCCCTCTGAAGAAAATTTATCTTATCCCCACTTTTTGTTCGTGAGCTGGTTGTCATCGTCGGGATGACGCGCCACCGGCTCACGTGTCGTTATTCTAGCCTTTCCAGGAAAATTATGAGCAAGAGCACCGCTGAGATCCGTCAAGCGTTTCTCGATTTCTTTCATAGTAAGGGTCATCAGGTTGTAGCAAGCAGCTCCCTGGTGCCTAACAATGATCCGACATTGCTGTTTACCAATGCCGGCATGAACCAATTTAAGGATGTTTTCCTGGGGCTCGACAAACGCGCCTATTCCCGCGCCACCACCTCGCAGCGCTGCGTGCGCGCAGGCGGCAAGCATAACGACCTGGAAAACGTCGGTTATACCGCTCGTCACCACACCTTCTTTGAAATGCTGGGCAACTTCAGCTTCGGCGATTACTTCAAGCACGATGCTATCAGCTACGCGTGGGAACTGCTGACCGGTGAAAACTGGTTCAACCTGCCGAAAGAGAGACTGTGGGTCACCGTGTATGAAACCGATGACGAAGCATTCGACATCTGGCAGAAGCAAATCGGCGTACCGGCCGAGCGCATTATCCGCATCGGCGATAACAAGGGCGCGCCTTTCGCTTCAGATAACTTCTGGCAGATGGGTGATACCGGCCCATGCGGCCCGTGCACCGAGATTTTCTACGATCACGGCGATCACATCTGGGGCGGCCCTCCGGGCAGCCCGGAAGAAGACGGCGACCGCTACATCGAGATCTGGAACATCGTTTTCATGCAGTTCAACCGCCAGTCCGACGGCACCATGCTGCCGCTGCCGAAACCTTCGGTGGATACCGGTATGGGTCTGGAGCGTATCGCGGCGGTGTTGCAGCATGTGAACTCCAACTATGAGATCGACCTGTTCCGCACCCTGATCGCCGCCGTGGCGAAAGTGACCGGCGCGACCGATCTGGATAACAAATCCCTGCGCGTTATCGCCGACCACATTCGTTCCTGCGCCTTCCTTGTGTCGGACGGCGTGATCCCGTCTAACGAAAACCGCGGCTACGTGCTGCGCCGCATCATTCGTCGCGCGATCCGCCATGGCAACATGCTGGGCGCGAAAGACACCTTCTTCTACAAGCTGGTGGCGCCGCTGATCGAAGTGATGGGTCCGGCGGCCGACGAGCTGAAACGCCAGCAATCGCTGGTGGAACAGGTGCTGAAAACCGAAGAGGAGCAGTTTGCCCGCACGCTGGAGCGTGGCCTGGCGCTGTTGGACGAAGAGCTGGCCAAGCTGCAGGGCGATACCCTGGACGGCGAAACCGCTTTCCGTCTGTACGATACCTACGGTTTCCCGGTGGATCTGACCGCTGACGTCTGCCGCGAACGCGGTCTGAAAGTCGACGAAGCGGGCTTTGAAGAAGCGATGGAAGCACAGCGTCGCCGCGCGCGCGAATCCAGCGGCTTCGGCGCCGACTACAACAGCCTGATCCGCGTGGACGGCAGCAGCCAGTTCAGCGGCTACGATCACGACGAGCAGCAGGCGACGGTCATCGCGCTGTTCCGTGACGGCCAGCCGGTCGAGCAGATCAACGCCGGCGAAGAGGCGGTGGTGGTGCTGGACGAGACGCCGTTCTACGGTGAATCCGGCGGCCAGGTCGGCGATAAAGGCGTGCTGAAAGCCGCCGGCGCCGAGTTTGTGGTCAACGACACCCAGAAATACGGTCAGGCTATCGGCCATCAAGGCAAGCTGGCGCAAGGTTCGCTGAAGCTGAACGATCGCGTGGATGCGCAGATCGACGCCGAGCGCCGCAACAGCATCCGTCTGAACCACTCCGCGACCCACCTGCTGCACGCCGCGCTGCGCCAAACGTTGGGCGAGCACGTTGCGCAGAAAGGCTCTCTGGTTAACGACAAATACCTGCGCTTCGACTTCTCGCATTTTGAAGCGATGAAGCCGGAACAAATTCGCGCGGTGGAAGATCTGGTTAACCAGCAGGTGCGTCGTAACCTGCCGGTGCAGACCGAGCTGATGGCGTTGGAAGATGCCAAAGAGAAGGGGGCGATGGCGCTGTTCGGCGAGAAGTACGACGACAACGTGCGCGTGCTGACCATGGGCGACTTCTCCACCGAGCTGTGCGGCGGCACCCACGCCAGCCGCACCGGTGATATCGGCCTGTTCCGCATTCTGAGCGAATCGGGCACCGCGGCGGGTATCCGCCGTATTGAAGCGGTGACCGGCGCTGGCGCTATCGCTACGCTGCATCAGCAAAGCGATTTGTTGCAAGACGTTGCTCAATTGGTGAAGGGCGACAGCAACAACCTGACCGATAAAGTGCGCTCGGTGCTCGATCGCACGCGCGTGCTGGAAAAAGAACTGCAGCAACTGAAAGATCAGCAGGCGGCGCAGGAAAGCGCGTCGCTGTCCAGCCAGGCGAAAGTGGTTAACGGCGTGAAGCTGTTGGTCAGCCAGTTGGACAATGTCGAAGCCAAAATGCTGCGCACCATGGTGGATGACCTGAAAAATCAATTGGGTTCGGCCATTATCGTGTTGGCGACGACGGCTGATGACAAAGTCAGCCTGGTCGCAGGCGTGACCAAGGATCTGACTGACCGCGTGAAAGCCGGCGAGTTGATCGGCAACGTGGCGCAGCAGGTCGGCGGCAAGGGCGGTGGTCGCCCTGATATGGCGATGGCGGGGGGGACGGATATCAACGCCCTGCCAGCGGCGTTAAACAGCGTAGAAGCCTGGGTGGCCTCAAAGCTGTGAACATAAATAAATAGCACGGACAAACGCCATAATACTTTGTTGATTATGGCGTTTTCATACTGTGCTAACACAATTTAGTTACAATTGCGGGAACAAAGTTTTTCTGGTCGGCTAAACTTACCATTATCTGAGGTGGGACCAAGTCTGCTTACACTTATTGTGGATTGCGCGGCTTACGTTTTCACCACATATGATGGATAATGACGGGGAAACTGAGAGACCCGACTCTTTTAATCTTTCAAGGAGCAAAGAATGTTAATTCTGACTCGTCGAGTTGGTGAAACCCTCATGATTGGCGATGAGGTTACGGTCACTGTGCTAGGGGTAAAAGGCAACCAGGTGCGTATTGGTGTGAACGCCCCCAAAGAGGTTTCAGTTCACCGTGAAGAAATCTATCAGCGCATTCAGGCAGAGAAGTCTCAGCAGACGACTTACTGATTCCGAAGCAGCGTCTCGTTGCCAGACGAGACGCTACTGCATCGTTTTACCCACTTCTTTCGTTCTCCCCTCTCTTTTTCGTGATTATTTTCCCGGTTAGTTTCCTGCTTTATTGCTGCAGACGTTGCGGTTGCCTGTTGATAAAACGCCCTTTTTGCCGTGAAATCGCCCATGTTGGGTGTGAATTGTGCAAACGCGCATGAGTTGGGAAAAATTGTTTGACTTAAAAGTCGGAGAAAGTAATATGTGCGCCACGCAGTGCCGATGAGCTTCTCCAAAGCAAGTTAGGCACAATTCGAAAGAAGCGTATGGTGAGGTGGCCGAGAGGCTGAAGGCGCTCCCCTGCTAAGGGAGTATGCGGTCAAAAGCTGCATCCGGGGTTCGAATCCCCGCCTCACCGCCATTTGCATCCGTAGCTCAGCTGGATAGAGTACTCGGCTACGAACCGAGCGGTCGGAGGTTCGAATCCTCCCGGATGCACCATATTTTGCAGTATGGTGGGGTAGTAACAACGTACCATACGGTATCAAAAAAGAATTCCTGTGCATCCGTAGCTCAGCTGGATAGAGTACTCGGCTACGAACCGAGCGGTCGGAGGTTCGAATCCTCCCGGATGCACCATTATTCAAGTCTGGCTTTATTAGCAAAGCCGGCACGCGGTAAAAATAGTAATGCATCCGTAGCTCAGCTGGATAGAGTACTCGGCTACGAACCGAGCGGTCGGAGGTTCGAATCCTCCCGGATGCACCATCTAAGAGAAGCCCGCCTTAGCGGGTTTTTGCTTTTCTGTTATTCGTGAAACAGGCAAGCGGCAAAAACAGTCATGCATCCGTAGCTCAGCTGGATAGAGTACTCGGCTACGAACCGAGCGGTCGGAGGTTCGAATCCTCCCGGATGCACCATGTTTAACCTCCCGTATCGTGAAGAGAAATCGTCATGCGGGTGGTAAAAAGAAAGTGTTACCAGGGAGGATAACGTTGCTTAAGCAACGGCCCGCAGGGTGAGGCGTTGGCGCCGAATCATCCTCCCGGATGCACCATCTAAGAGAAACCCGCTTTGGCGGGTTTTTCGCTTTTCAGCATTTAGCCATTCTCTCTTCACCCCTTTCCTTCTTTGCATCCGGTCGATCACAGCACATTCCGCTATGACGCAGTCAGCGACAACCCAACGGCTTTACGCTAAAGTAGTTTTCTTTCCTCAACGATCATGGAGTAACGATGTACGACCGCTATCAGGGTCTTATTTTCGACATGGACGGCACGATTCTGGACACTGAGTCAACGCACCGTAAAGCGTGGCGCGAAGTGCTGTCCCGTTATGGCATGACGTTTGATGAAGCGGCCATGGTGGCGCTGAGCGGTTCACCGACCTGGCGCATCGCTCAGGCGATTATCGCCAGCCATCAGGCCGATCTCGATCCCCATCACCTGGCGGCGGAGAAAACGCGCGCGGTGGAAGCGATGCTGCTGGATAGCGTGCGTCCATTGCCATTGATCGAGGTGGTGAAGTCCTATCACGGCCGCCGTCCGATGGCGGTCGGCACCGGCAGCGAGCACCGCATGGCGGAAATGCTGCTGCGTCATCTCGGCCTGTTCAACTGCTTCGACGCGATCGTCGGTGCGGACGACGTGCAGCGCCATAAACCGGAGCCGGATACCTTCCTGCGCTGTGCCGAACTGATCGGCGTGCCGCCGGAAAAATGCGTGGTGTTTGAAGACGCCGAGTTTGGCATTCAGGCGGCGAAAAATGCCGGCATGGCTGTGGTAGACGTTCGTACGCTGTGAGTAGTACGCTAGCCGTAATATCGTTATTTGGCAGCAGCTTCCTCAGTGCGACGCTGCTGCCGGGAAATTCAGAAATCGTTCTGGTCGCCTTGCTGACCCAGAGTCGCGTCTCGCCGGAGTTGCTGGTGCTGGCCGCGACCCTGGGCAACACTCTTGGCGGGTTGACCAATGTCATTATCGGGCGCCTGTTACCGGCGTTGAAACCACAGCGAGGGTTGGCAACGGCGCTCGGGTGGCTGCAGCGCTTTGGCCCGGCTGCGCTGTTGCTCAGCTGGGTGCCGGTAGTGGGCGATTTGTTGTGCGTGTTGGCAGGTTGGCTGCGCATGCCCTGGGGCTCTGTCGCGCTGTTTCTGTGTATCGGAAAGGCGCTGCGTTACATCGTTTTGGCTATGATAACGGTACAGGGCATCGCCTGGTGGCAGTAACCAAGTGAATATAACTCAATATTCTCTCGGGTGCGGATTCAGTATGCTTACGAGTTATTGTTTTTAGAAGCGGGAGGTCAATTTGATCCCGGACGTATCACAGGCGCTTTCTTGGTTGGAAGCCCATCCCCAGGCATTAAAAGGCATTCGTCGCGGCATCGAGCGTGAAACGCTGCGAGTCACGCCGAACGGCACCTTGGCGACCACCGGGCATCCGGAAAAGCTGGGGGCGGCATTGACGCACCACTGGATCACCACGGATTTCGCCGAGGCGCTGTTAGAGTTCATTACGCCGGTTGATGACAATATCGATCACTTGCTGACGTTCCTGCGCGATATTCATCGCTACGTGGCGCGCAACATTGGCGATGAGCGCATGTGGCCGCTCAGCATGCCGTGCTTTATCGAAGCCGAGCAGGACATCGAGCTGGCGCAGTTCGGTTCGTCGAACATCGGCCGCATGAAGACGCTGTACCGTGAAGGGCTGAAGAATCGCTATGGCGCGCTGATGCAGACCATTTCCGGCGTGCACTACAACTTCTCGCTGCCGCTGGAATTTTGGCAGGCCTGGGCCGGCGTGCAGGACGCAGAAAGCGGTAAAGAGCAGATCTCGGCCGGTTATTTCCGCCTGATCCGCAACTATTACCGTTTCGGCTGGGTGATCCCGTATCTGTTCGGCGCATCGCCGGCCATTTGTTCTTCGTTCCTCAAAGGGCGCGAGACCAATCTGCCGTTCGAGCGCACCGAGCAGGGTATGTGCTACCTGCCGTACGCCACTTCGCTGCGCCTGAGCGACTTGGGTTATACCAATAAATCGCAGAGTAATCTGGGCATCACCTTCAACGATCTGCACAGCTATGTGGCCGGTTTGAAGCGGGCGATCGCCACGCCTTCCGAAGAGTTCGCCAAGCTGGGCGTGAAAGAGGGCGATCGCTACCTGCAGCTGAACAGCAACGTTCTGCAAATCGAGAATGAGCTGTATGCGCCGATCCGGCCAAAGCGCGTGACCCAAAGCGGCGAGACGCCGTCGGACGCGCTGCTGCGCGGCGGTATCGAATACATTGAAGTGCGTTCGCTGGACATCAATCCATTCTCGCCGATCGGCGTGGATGCGGTGCAGGCGCGTTTCCTTGATCTGTTCCTGGTGTGGTGCGCGCTGGCGGATGCACCGGAGATGAGCAGCGATGAGCTGCTGTGCACGCGCAAGAACTGGAACCGGGTGATCCTCGAAGGGCGCAAGCCGGGCCAGACCATCGGCATCGGCTGTGGCGCCAGCCATGAGCCGCTGGAGAAAGTCGGCAAGGCGCTGTTCGCCGATCTGCGCCGGGTGGCGGAAGTGCTGGACGGCGAAGCCGGCGATCGTCAATACCAGCAGGTGTGCGATGAGCTGGTCGCCGCGTTTGACGATCCTGAACTGACCTTCTCCGCGCGCATTCTCAAGGCAATGAAGGCGGAAGGCACCGGGCGCGTCGGTTTGCAGCTGGCGGAGCAGTATCGCCAGACATTGCTGGAAGAACCGTTGGAAATCCTGAACGAAGCCGAGCTGGATAAAGAGCGGGAAGCCTCGTGGCAGCGCCAACGCGACATAGAAGCCAATGATACGCTAAGCTTTGAAGCGTTCCTGAAGCAAAACGGCGGAAGCTGAAAAAGAAAAAGGCCACATCAATGTGGCCAAATATGCATCTCTGATGACAGGGATGATGATAACAAATGCGCGTCTTTCACATACTCAGACTCGCAGGGTTGGAAAAGGTTTCCCGGTTAGGAAAAAAAGTTTCGAAATAAATGCTCTTTTACGAGGAGGTAGCGAAATGCCATTGCTGGATAGCTTTACCGTCGATCATACCCGTATGGCAGCTCCGGCTGTCCGCGTTGCAAAAACCATGAAAACGCCTCATGGCGATACCATCACGGTGTTTGATCTGCGTTTTTGCCGCCCGAACCTGGAAGTGATGCCCGAGCGCGGCATTCACACGCTGGAGCACTTGTTCGCCGGCTTTATGCGTGACCACCTGAACGGCCAGGGCGTGGAAATTATCGACATCTCCCCGATGGGCTGTCGCACCGGTTTCTACATGAGCCTGATCGGCGTGCCGGAAGAGCAGCGCGTTGCCGATGCCTGGAAAGCGGCGATGGCCGACGTGCTGAAAGTGACCGATCAGCGCAAGATCCCTGAGCTTAACGAGTACCAGTGCGGCACCTACCATATGCACTCGCTGGAAGAAGCGCAGGAAATCGCCAAGCACATTCTGGATCACGGCGTGGTGGTGAACCACAACGACGAGCTGGCGCTGCCGAAAGAGAAGCTGCAGGAACTGCATATCTAGTCGTGCGTGGCCCGCAAAATAAAAAAAGACGCGATTTCGCGTCTTTTTTACGTTCTGGCCGAGGGCTAATGATGGCCGACGCTGGACTGCAGCGAGGTGATCGGCGTGACCCGCACCTGTTTAATCATGTTGCCCTGCACGTCGAGGATGTCGATATCGTAATGACCGATGCGCACCCGGGTGCCGATTTCGGGGATCTCTTCCAGCTCTTCCAGCAGCATGCCGTTGACGGTACGGGCTTCATTGGCCGGCAAGGTCCAGTTGAAGGCCTTGTTCAGCTCGCGCACGTTGGCGGTGCCGTCGATCAAGACCGAACCGTCGCTCTGCGGCGTGACTTCTTCCGCCAGCGTGGGTGACATCGAGGTGGTGAAATCGCCCACGATCTCCTCGAGGATGTCTTCCACCGTGACCAGTCCCTGAATGTCGCCGTACTCGTCGACCACGATGCCGACCTTCTCTTTGTTGCGCTGGAATTTCACCAGCTGCACGTTGAGCGGCGTGCCTTCCGGAACGAAATAGATCTCATCGGCGGCGCGCAGCAGGTTCTCTTTGTTGAACTCTTTTTTCTCGGTCATCAGGCGGTAGGCTTCGCGCACGCGCAGCATGCCGATCGCATCGTCCAGCGAGCTGCGATACAACACGATGCGGCCGTGCGGCGAGTGGGTCAGCTGGCGCATGATCGACTTCCAGTCGTCGTTGACGTCGATGCCGACGATCTCGGTGCGCGGCACCATGATGTCGTTGACCGTCACCTTTTCCAGATCCAGCACCGAGATCAGCATGTCCTGATTGCGGCGGGAGATCTGCGACTGGGATTCGCGCACGATGGTGCGCAGCTCGTCCTTGCTGACGGCGTCGCTGATGCGCACGTTGGTGCGAATGCCGAACAGGCGTAAGGTCAGGCTGGTGATGCCGTTGAGCAGCCAGACCAGCGGGAACATCACCTTTTGCAACGGGGCCAGCAGGACGCTGCTGGGGAAGGCGATACGTTCCGGATAGAGTGCGGCGAAGGTCTTCGGCAGCACTTCGGCGAACAGCAGCACGGCGAAAGTCAGTATGCCGGTCGCAATCGCCACGCCGAGATCGCCATACAGCCGCATGCCGACGATGGTCGCCAGCGCCGAAGCGAGGATGTTGACCAGGTTGTTGCCGATCAGCACCAGGCCGATCAGCCGATCCGGTTTTTGCAGCAGCTTCTCGACCCGACGCGCCGAGCGGTTGCCCTGTTTGGACAGGTGACGCAGGCGATAACGGTTGAGCGTCATCATGCCGGTTTCGGAGGCGGAGAAGTAAGCGGAGACCACGATCATGATCACCAGGATAATGATGAGGGTCCCCGTCGACACATGCTCCAATGCAGTATTCCTTATAGAGAGGGAGAATTGAGCCAGGCTGGCCTAGCGCACCATCACCTGCTGAATCAGACGGCTGCCGAAGTAGGCGAGCGTCAGCAGGAAGGCGCCGGCGAAGCTGAACCAGACGACGCGGCGGCCGCGCCAGCCCTCATGGTAGTGGCCCCACAACAGCACGATATACACGAACCAGGCCATGATCGACAGCACGGCTTTATGCACGTTCTCTTTGCTGAACAGATTATCCATGTACAGCAGGCCGGTGCACAGGGTGAGCGTCAGCAGCACCACGCCGATCTGGGTGATATGGAACATCTTGCGTTCAATGCTCATCAGCGGCGGCATGTCGGCGCTGAAGGTCAGCTTCTTGTTTTTCAACAGGTAGTCGAGCCAGGCGAGCTGCAAGGCATAGAGCGCGGCGATGATCAGGGTGGCGTAAGAGAACAGCGCCAGGCCGATATGCACCATCAGTTCCGGGCTGGCCTCCAGGTGAGTGATGAACTCGCCGGGCATAAAGCTGGCGAAGGCCAGGTTGATCATCGCGAAGCTGTAGACGATTGGCAGCAGGAACCAGCCGCGATCGCGCGAAGCGACGAAGGTCATCACCGAGCAGATGATCAGGCTGACGATGGAACCAATGTTCAGCAGGCTGAGATTCTGCCCGGCGCTGACGTCAAAGATGCGCTGCTGCAGCGCGATGGCGTGGCAAATCAGCGCCACCACCGCCGAGACGAGGGCAAGCCGACGGTATGCGCTGTTCTTCCGCAACAAACTGGGAATGATCAGTCCAAGGCTGAGCAGGTAGGCCATCAAAGCCACAATGGAGAAAACTGGCATAGCGTTTAATTTTGCTTCGGCGTGGTTAATTGGAGTGTCAGTATAACGTTGCGCGCGTTTCACTCCAACCTATCTCCAACGCTGAGGCAGAGATCCTGCTCGCTTCGTGTTATCATCGGCGCAATTGTGTCGCCGGAGCGGCCTGTCATTACACGTTGAGCATGAGACGATGTTTGAAAATTTAACCGATCGATTGTCGCGCACGTTGCGCAATATCAGCGGCCGCGGGCGGCTGACCGAAGAAAATATCAAGGAAACCCTGCGTGAAGTGCGTATGGCATTGCTGGAAGCGGACGTTGCGCTGCCGGTGGTGCGCGACTTCATCAACCGCGTAAAAGAGAGCGCGGTTGGCCATGAAGTCAACAAGAGCCTGACGCCGGGGCAGGAGTTCGTCAAGATCGTCAAGGGCGAGCTGATCGCCGCGATGGGCGAAGTCAACACCGAGCTGAATCTGGCGGCTCAGCCGCCGGCCGTGGTGCTGATGGCGGGCCTGCAGGGCGCCGGTAAAACCACCAGCGTCGGTAAGCTCGGCAAGTTCCTGAAAGAAAAACAGAAGAAGAAAGTGTTGGTGGTTTCCGCGGACGTTTATCGCCCGGCGGCGATCAAACAGCTGGAAACGCTGGCGGAAGGTGTCGGCATCGATTTCTTCCCGTCCGACGTCAAAGAAAAACCGATCGACATCGTCAACCGCGCGTTGCAGCAGGCCAAGCTGAAGTTCTATGACGTACTGATCGTCGATACCGCCGGCCGTCTGCACGTTGACGAAGCGATGATGGACGAGATCAAACAGGTGCACGCGGCCATCAAGCCGGTGGAAACCCTGTTCGTGGTCGACGCCATGACCGGCCAGGACGCCGCCAATACCGCCAAGGCGTTTAACGAAGCGCTGCCGCTGACCGGCGTGGTGCTGACCAAGGTCGACGGCGATGCGCGCGGCGGTGCGGCGTTGTCCATCCGCCACATCACCGGCAAGCCGATCAAGTTCCTCGGCGTCGGCGAGAAGACCGAAGCGCTGGAGCCGTTCTATCCGGATCGCGTGGCGTCACGCATCCTGGGCATGGGCGACGTGCTGTCGCTGATCGAAGATATCGAAAGCAAGGTCGACCGCGAGCAGGCGGAGAAACTGGCCAACAAGCTGAAGAAGGGCGACGGTTTCGATCTGACCGACTTCCTGGAGCAGCTCAAGCAGATGCGCAACATGGGCGGCATGGCCAATATGCTGAGCAAGCTGCCGGGCGCGGGCCAGCTGCCGGATAACGTCAAGTCGCAGATGGACGACAAAGTGTTGGTGCGCATGGAGGCGATCATCAACTCGATGAC
The DNA here is from genome assembly GCF_000747565.1 of Serratia sp. SCBI. Classification (NCBI taxonomy): domain Bacteria; kingdom Pseudomonadati; phylum Pseudomonadota; class Gammaproteobacteria; order Enterobacterales; family Yersiniaceae; genus Serratia; species Serratia sp. SCBI. Next base: position 877,743 of record NZ_CP003424.1, read on the forward strand.
GCTGAAAGAGCGCGCCAAACCGGAAATCATCAAGGGCTCGCGCAAGCGCCGCATCGCGATGGGGGCCGGCATGCAGGTGCAGGATGTCAACCGCTTGCTGAAGCAGTTCGACGAAATGCAGCGTATGATGAAGAAGATGAAGAAAGGCGGTATGGCGAAGATGATGCGTGGCATGAAAGGTATGATGCCGCCGGGCTTCCCAGGCCGCTGACGGGCCTCCGCACGCCGAGTGCGGGCGCTTTCAGCATTCGCCGTTCGCGGTGAAAACCGCCCGAAATTTGACAGGCTGCAAAAGTTGTCCCCTGCGATCGACGCTTTAGATTGCTTTTTGCGCCAAAATGAGTAAAATTTTCGGGCTTTTTATATTGCAACCGGGCCCCGTCCCTCAATGGGGCCCGGCTGTTTTATTAACTAAAGAGGATGTTATGGTAACAATTCGTTTGGCACGTGGCGGCGCTAAAAAGCGTCCGTTCTATCAAGTAGTAGTGACCGACAGCCGCAACGCTCGTGATGGTCGTTTCATCGAGCGCGTAGGCTTCTTCAACCCGATCGCTTCCGGTCAGGCTGAAGCACTGCGTCTGGACCTGGACCGCATCGAGCACTGGGTTGGTCTGGGTGCAACCGTTTCTGATCGCGTTCACGCGCTGATCAAAGACGCTAAGAAAGCAGCTTAATCTGTCGCGGTGGTGGCAATGAGCAAGCAACTCAAACCGGTAGCGCCTAAGCAGCCGATTGTACTCGGTAAAATGGGGTCCGCTTACGGCATTCGTGGTTGGCTCAGAGTGTTTTCATCCACCGAGAACGCCGAAAGCATTTTTGACTATCAGCCGTGGTTTATCCAGCAGGCGGGTCAGTGGCAGCATATCGAGTTGGAAGACTGGAAGCGCCACAGTCAGGATCTGATCATCAAAGTCAAAGGCATTGACGATCGGGACGCGGCGAATCTGCTGACCAATCGCGAGATTATGGTGGATTCTGAGCAACTTCCTCCGCTGGAGGGTGACGATTACTACTGGAAAGACCTGATGGGCTGCCAGGTAGTCACCACCGCCGGCTACGAGCTGGGTAAAGTCATCGATATGATGGAAACCGGCTCGAACGATGTGATGGTTGTGAAAGCGAACCTGAAAGATGCGTTCGGCATGAAGGAGCGGTTGATTCCGTTTCTTCATGGGCAGGTTATCAAGAAAGTCGATCTCACTGCCCGCGTGATTGAGGCAGATTGGGATCCTGGTTTTTGACCCCCGGATCAAACGGTCGAAGCAAGTGGAATAACGGTAAGGGGATTGGCTTGTGTTCATCGGTATTGTAAGCCTGTTTCCTGAGATGTTCCGCGCTATCACCGATTACGGGGTGACTGGCCGGGCAGTAAAAAATGGCCTGCTGAGCGTGCAGTGTTGGAGTCCTCGCGACTTCACCTACGACCGGCATCGTACCGTGGACGATCGCCCTTACGGCGGCGGCCCGGGAATGCTGATGATGGTGCAACCTTTACGGGAAGCCATTCATGCGGCGAAAGCAGCGGCAGGCGAGGGAGCAAAGGTGATTTATCTGTCACCTCAGGGGCGCAAGCTGGATCAAACCGGCGTGTGCGAACTGGCGGCCAATCAGAAGATGATTCTGGTGTGCGGCCGTTACGAAGGGATAGACGAGCGCGTAATCCAAACCGAAATTGACGAAGAATGGTCAATCGGCGATTACGTTCTCAGCGGCGGGGAACTGCCGGCGATGACCCTGATTGATTCAGTCGCCCGTTTCATACCGGGTGTGCTGGGCCATCAGGCCTCAGCGGAGGAAGACTCTTTCGCCGATGGATTGCTGGACTGCCCGCACTATACCCGCCCCGAGGTGTTGGAAGGAATGGAAGTACCGCCGGTTCTGCTGTCGGGCAACCATGCCGAGATACGTCGCTGGCGCTTAAAGCAGTCGCTGGGCCGAACCTGGCTTAGAAGACCTGAACTTCTAGAAAGCCTAGCTCTGACTGACGAGCAAGCGGTGTTGCTGGCTGAGTTCCAACGGGAACATCAGACCAGGCAACAGGACTATGAAGGAAACGTCTGACATCAGACGGGACCGATATATCAGTTTACCTAGGGTAAGAGACATATTATGAGCAACATTATTAAGCAACTTGAACAAGAGCAGATGAAACAAGACGTACCTGCATTCCGTCCGGGTGATTCCGTGGAAGTGAAGGTATGGGTCGTTGAAGGTAGCAAAAAACGTCTGCAGGCATTCGAGGGCGTGGTTATCGCTATCCGTAACCGCGGTCTGCACTCTGCATTCACTGTTCGTAAGATTTCCAACGGCGAAGGTGTTGAGCGCGTATTCCAGACTCACTCCCCAGTAATCGACAGCATTACTGTTAAACGTCGTGGTGCCGTTCGTAAAGCTAAACTGTACTACCTGCGTGAACGTACTGGTAAGGCTGCTCGTATCAAAGAGCGTCTGAACCGCGTTAACTAACGCTGCATCCAAAAGTTAATAGTTATCAGGGGTTGGCCTATGCCAACCCCTTTTTTTATCTTAAAACCTCGACAGGTTGCATTTGCGAGATTTCATCTGCGCATCGCCAACTTAATAAAGCCTGCATAAGCAGGCTTTTTGCATTACAGCGCCGCGGCGCTTTGTTTCTGCTGACTCTCCGGCGGGTGAGGCTGCGCCGGGATAATGTCATCGCCAGGTTTGACGATCACCCTCGCGACGGATTCGTGCGTGGCGAACGTGCAGCTGCAATTGATGTTGCGGCATTGATGGTAACGCTCTTTGGTCGACTCGCTCAGATAGCGGCTGGAGCGAGTGTGGGCCACGTGACCGCATAATGGACAGTGCATCATAAGAACCCCCTTGAACAAATTAAGTGAAATTGTTGTGGCATCACTACTTAGGCGAGCGAGCCCGTCATGATGAGGCAATACCTTGCAAGCACAGTGCGCGTTCCATGGCGCGTCGCTGTTCCAGCCCCTTGTTTTTCTTTCCATTTACATAAACCCAGCGTGGCAACTGATCGCAGGCCTGCTGCCACTGACCCTGCTGCAGCAGCGCGACCAGCGTGGAATGGCAGGCGGCGCTGATACCCACGTTGAAGGCGAAGGCGATCACCGCATCATAGGTTTCTTGCGAGAGCGTTTGCGGTAGACAGGCGGCCATGCCGCGCTCGGTGCGGCGAACATCGTCTACCAAATCCGCAGCGGCTTTCCGTTCATCTATCGCCTTGCCAGGGATGACGCCGGCGGTGTGCCCAATGCCCTGTGTCCATACCCCGGCGTTGCACTGGTAAGGAGACAGTCGGCAACCTTCGAGATCGGCGATCAGCCTGAGGCCGGTTTCTGAGGTTTGCAGCTCGCCGAACGACGGCAACAACACGGCGATGGCTAAAACGGCGGCGACGCTGCAGCGTTTAACGATTGCACTCATCGAAAATTTTCCTCCGTGATGCCGCATTGCGCTCAATAGCCTTCAAGATCTGCAGGCTTTTACGTCGGTAATACCAGTTCACCAGGAAAGTGCCGATGCCTACTGCGGCGCCGACTAAAAAGGCAATGTCCTGCGGAGACAGTTTGCCCAGCCAGGCGAGGAACAGCGCCATGGCATAGGTGATGAATGAGGTGATTTTCTCCATAGCTTATGCTCGCTTCGTTTACAGAACCTCGGGATCCGAAGGCATCGATGCTTGGCAGCTCGCTATCGATATCCGTCATGCTCCTGACCTGTATAATAATTACTGTATATGCATACAGTATTAAGCTATTTGCTAAAGTCGTCAATGGGTGGGGTGAATATTTTTAGCAGATTGTGCAAAAGGTGACTGCGCGCATAAAAAAAGCCCATCGATGATGGGCTTCGAGAAATCATGGGCGGGCAGGTTACAGGCCGTAGACCAGCGTGACCGAGGTTGTCGTGTCGGTGTTCTTCGGCGCGGAGGCCGGTGGCTTGCTGTTGTAGGTCACGGTGTAAGCTACGCGCAGTGAAAAGCGATCGTTGATCGCCACGTTCAACGCGCTTTCCGAGTTCAGCGTGGTTTCTTCGTTCGCCAGTGCGGAGACGCCCTGAATGAACTTGGTGTTGTCGGTGAGCTGATAGGAATAGTTGGCCGCGCCATAGGCCAGCCCTTTGGTCGAGCGGCCGCCGCCATGGTATTCGTCATGGCGCACGCCGGGACCGAATTCCACCCGCAGGTCGCTGAGCGGCCCGTTGAGGATTTGACGGCCATAGCCGCTGGTCAGCGTGGAGCGTGAGTCGTAACCGTTGAAACGGTCGCTCAGCCAGCTGGCCTGGCCGAACAGGTAGTTGCGATCGGTCAGGTTATAGCGCGTACGGCCGCCGGCCTGATACTTTTCGGACGAGCGCACGTTGGAAGAGGTGGTGTTGTTGGCCGCCCCCACAGGCTGTACGCCGCGTCGGTGTTGAACCAGGTCATGTTGGTATTGGCCAACAGAGTGGAACTCTGCGAGTTGCCGGACTGGGCGTTGTAGCCCGCCTGCACGTTGCCTTCGAACGGTTTCTTGGCGGTGGCCGGATCGTCCATCGCGGTGAAAAGCGTATTGTCGGCAAGGGCTGAAACACTGGTGAAAGTCGTTAAGCAGCAAATATACAGCGGAAAAGCGCGACGAGCGCGGGAAGAGAGCATCTTGGATCCAGTTGTTAAGGGTGATTATTGTTGATGACGGTCACATTATATCGGTTCATTTCGGCGACAAAAATAGCCGCCATTAGCTTAAGTTTTTAATTTTTATCCCTCATTTATTCGCTTTTCTTCTACTTAAATTCATCGCTTTCGACGGCATTCCGTGCTGATCCTGCTTCGCCCGGCCGCCGGTGCCGAGATGGGGCGTGCATCCTCGCTGTAAAATATAATGTACAAATATGTTTACGATAAATGGCTTTGTTAGGCAGGAGGGGTTACAGCGTGATGATGGGCTGTTTAATTGTTTAATATATTGTATTTGTTGAGTTTAAATCTACTTTCGCAACCCTGACTCAAAGGTGGTTTAAGCAAGATAATGACGGTAATCTTTTATTTACGGAAAATGGATTGAAAACTTTACATATCATGATAGGGTAGACCCCTGAAACGCTCAATGTTCCATTTCAACGCATAACGCCAAACGACAGGAATAGCATCATGCAAAAAGACGCGCTCAATAACGTACACATCAGTGCAGAACAGGTTCTCATCACGCCGGAGGAGCTGAAGAACCAGTTCCCGCTCAGCGCCGACGACGAAAATGAAATCGCCACTGCGCGTAACACCATCGCCAACATTTTGCAGGGGCGCGATCATCGCCTGTTGGTGGTGTGTGGGCCTTGTTCGATCCACGATCCGGATGCGGCGCTGGACTACGCCCGTCGTTTGAAAACCCTGGCGGCTGACTTGAGCGATCAGCTGTATATCGTTATGCGCGTCTACTTTGAAAAACCCAGAACCACTGTCGGCTGGAAAGGTTTGATCAACGATCCGTACATGGACGGTTCGTTTGATGTTGAAGCAGGCTTGCATATCGCGCGTCGCCTGTTGCTGGATCTGGTGGGCATGGGCTTGCCGTTGGCTACCGAAGCGTTGGATCCGAACAGCCCGCAGTACCTGGGCGATTTGTTCAGCTGGTCGGCGATCGGCGCGCGTACCACCGAATCTCAGACCCACCGAGAAATGGCATCCGGCCTGTCGATGCCGGTCGGGTTCAAAAACGGCACCGACGGCAGCCTGGGTACCGCCATCAACGCCATGCGCGCCGCTGCCATGCCGCATCGCTTCGTCGGCATTAACCAGGCAGGCCAGGTTTGCCTGCTGCAGACTCAGGGCAACCCGGATGGGCACGTGATCCTGCGCGGCGGCAAAACGCCGAACTACAGCGCTGAGCACGTTGCGGCCTGTGAAAAACAGATGCTTGAGGCGGGACTCCACCCGTCCTTGATGATAGATTGCAGCCATGGCAACTCGAATAAAGACTATCGCCGTCAGCCGGCGGTTGCCGAGTCCGTGGTGGAGCAGATCAAGGCGGGTAACCGCTCAATCACCGGCATTATGCTGGAGAGCCATCTGCATGAGGGCAATCAGTCTTCCGAACAGCCGCGTGCAGACATGCGTTACGGTGTGTCCGTCACCGACGCCTGCATCAACTGGGAGAGTACGGAAACCCTGTTGCGCCATATGCATCAGGAACTCGGCGCTGCGCTGACGGCCCGCACGGGAGAAAAGTAAGTTATGGTGGCAGAACTGACCGCGCTGCGCGATCAAATCGATGAGGTGGATAAAGCGCTGCTGGATCTGCTGGCGAAACGCCTGCATCTGGTAGCGGAAGTGGGCGAAGTCAAAAGCCGTCATGGCCTGCCGGTTTACGTACCGGAGCGCGAAGCCGCGATGCTGGCCTCGCGTCGCCAGGAGGCGGAAAACCTCGGGGTGCCGCCGGATCTGATCGAGGACGTCTTGCGCCGCGTGATGCGCGAATCGTACGTCAGCGAGAATGATAAAGGCTTTAAAACTCTGTGTCCGCAGCTGCGGCCGATCGTCATCATCGGCGGCAACGGCCAGATGGGCCGGCTGTTCAACCGCTTGCTGACGCTGTCGGGTTATCAGGTCAGGGTATTGGATCAGGAAGATTGGCCGCAGGCGGAACAGCTGCTGGCAGACGCCGGCATGGTGATCGTCAGCGTGCCGATCCATGTGACCGAGCAGGTGATAAGCCGCCTGCCGACGCTGCCTGCCGACTGTATTCTGGTGGATTTGGCGTCGGTGAAGAACCGTCCGCTGCATGCGATGTTGGCGGCGCACAGCGGCCCTGTGGTGGGATTGCACCCGATGTTCGGCCCGGACGTGGGCAGCGTGGCGAAGCAGGTAGTGGTTTACTGCGACGGCCGCCAGCCGGAGGCTTACCAATGGTTGCTTGAGCAGCTGCAGGTGTGGGGCGCGCGGCTGCATCGCATCAGCGCGGTCGAACACGATCAGAACATGGCGTTTATTCAGGCGCTGCGGCACTTCGCCACCTTCGCCTACGGGTTGCATCTGGCGGAAGAGAACGTGCAACTGGAGCAGTTGCTGGCGCTCTCCTCGCCGATCTACCGGTTGGAGCTGGCGATGGTTGGCCGCCTGTTTGCGCAGGATCCGCAACTTTACGCCGATATCATCATGTCGTCGGAAGAAAACGTGGCGCTGATTAAGCGTTACTACCAGCGCTTCGGCGAGGCGATAAAGTTGTTGGAGCATGGCGACAAACAGGCGTTTATCGACAGTTTCCGCAAGGTGGAGCACTGGTTCGGCGATTACGCCCAACGCTTCCTGGTGGAGAGCCGCACGCTGTTGCGGCAGGCTAACGACAGCCGACAGTAAAACGCGGGCGGTAAACGTAAAGGGTTCGGCTTGGCCGAACCTTTTTTTATGGTTTCAGGATGGGTTGACCGGCACCACGGTGTCGCTTGGGTAACAGCCCAGTACCTTCAGCGAGCGGGTGATTGGCGCCAGATCGCGCAGCGCTTTTTGCATCGCGTCGGCACGCAGATTGGCTTGCACATCGATATAAAACATCTCTTCCCACGGATTGCCGTTGATCGGGCGTGATTCCAGTTTGGTCATGATGATGCCGTTGTCGCGCAGAACCAGCAGCGCTTCGACCAACGCGCCGGATTGCTGGCCGGTTGCCATGATCAGCGTGGTTTTTGCCGGCACCTGTTCGGAGACATCGATCGCTTTGCGCGCCAGGACGATAAAGCGGGTGATGTTTTGCTGCTGGTTGGCGAGATTGTGTTCCAGCACCTGCAGCCCGTACAGCGCGCCGCCGGCCTCGCTGCCCAGTGCAGCCACCTTCGGTGAATTCAGCTTGGCGACTTTCTCCATCGCGGCCGCCGTGCTTTCGGTGTATTCGATTTTCCAGTGCGGGAAGCGGTTAAGGAACTGGCTGCACTGTTGGAACGGCTGCGGATGGCTGTAGACGGTTTCTATCTGGCTCAGATCGCTGTCGCCGGCGATCAGAACGCAGTGGTTGATAGGGTTAGTCAGTTCGCCGACGATCGACAGGCTGGTGTGTTGCAGCAGATCGTAGACCTCGTTTATCGAACCGGAGCTGGTGTTCTCGATCGGCAAAATCGCGTAGTCCGCCTGGCCGGTTTCCACCTGGGCGAAAATATCTTGAAACTTCTGGCAGCCGCATTCGATCAGCCGATCGAAGTGGCGGGCAGCGTATTGGCGCGCCGCCAGATGTGAATAAGAGCCTTTCGGGCCGAGGAAAGCGATGCGGGCGGAATGCTGGCTGACGGGGTTGAGCTGGTGCTGCAACAGCGCCTGCTGGGTCAGAACGGAGTCTTCAATGATCAGTTGGAACAGGCGGGTGACGTAGAAACCGTCCAGGTCGTAAGGCTTGGCGGCGGCGATCAGCGCATCCAGCAGATCGCGTTCGCGCTCTTTGTCACGGATCGGGCGGTGAGAGTGCAGCTTGGTCTTGCCGACTTCGATCGCCAGCTCACGGCGTTCCGCCAGCAAGGCCAACAGTTTCAAGTCCAGTGCGCTGATGCGCTCGCGCAGCACCAATAACGGGTTGTCAGTCATAATCAGCTTCCGCCTTCAGTTCTTATTCGTTGTAAAACAGCCATAAAAAAAGCCCCCTGTTTCCAGGAGGCCTTGTTGTTCGTCTTCGCATTCTTTCTCACACGACGAAACGCCTCCCAGTCAGGGGAAGGTAAAAAAGAATGCGAAGAAAAACGGTGTGCGTGGCATGGTCTACCTAAGGTTAATGCGAACAGGTTTTAAAGTAACCGCTGGCTTTTACCTCGTCAACAAAAATACCCGACAAAAAACGCGCCCCTGGGCGCGTTTGATGCGGCAATCGCTGTCGGACGGTTATTCCTGCTCTTGCGTGACTTCCGGCACAATGTCTTTCACGCTGGCATTGCAGCGGCGCGCTTCGCCTTTGTGCTGCACTTTGTTCAACTGGCGCTCCAGTTTGGCGATCAGCTCATTAACGGCGGTATACATGTCATCATGTTTGGCGCTGGCGACCAGCGGGCCGTTAGGCGTAGTAATGGTAGCGTCGGCGACAAACCCTTGCGGCTCTTTGGATAAGACGATATGCGGGTTAATCAGCTGGGTCTGCCATTTTTCCAGTTTGGTGAGACGGTCTTCGACGTGATTGCGGATTGCGGGAGTGATATCCATTTGTTTGCTGGTAATGTTCAATGTCATATAACTTACCTCTCTGTCTTTCCGTCTTGGTGAATCCAGCATACCCCGCTTTTTGTTTAAATGCGTGATGTAAATCACGATTTTTTGTCACTTTTTGCAAAGTTAGTTCAATCTGTGATTCAGCATCTGAATTGGCTATCTAATGCTTGAGAGTTGCCGCCGGATGGCGCATTATTGATGAGTTGACCGGTGAGGAGCGCTAGCTAACACCGTGTTTTTACTTGTGTATTTTTCCAGTAAAAACCAGGTCGACGCCAATGAAAACGGCAGCCTTGGCTGCCGTTTGGTTTTTCTGCCGGTGCCGACGCGCGCTTATTGCGGGTTGGCGGCGATCACTTTGGCCACTTTGTCAGCCTGGCCGTTCAGCTGCAGCTGCTTGTAGGCATTTTCCATCAGCGGCAACACGTCATGCGTCGCTTTGGTATCCGGGAATTCACGCAACATCTGCTCGGCGCGATTAACGACCGCGACGTAAGCACCACGTTTAGTGTAGTATTCCGCCACCGAAAGCTCATACTTGGCCAAACGATCTTTCAGATACACCAAACGCTTGTTGGCGTCGGTCGCGTATTGGCTGTTCGGGTATTGCTGAATCAACTGGCTGAAGTCGCGGAACGCAGCGCGAGCGTGCTGAGGATCGCGGTCCGAACGGTCAACCCCGAAGAAGCCCTGCAGCGCGCTGTCATCAAGCGCCATGTCGGTCAGGCCGCGCATGTACATCACGTAATCGATGTTCGGGTGCGTCGGGTTCAGACGCATGAAGCGATCGATGGATGCCTGAGCCATCGGCAAGTCGGCGGCCTTATAGTAGGCGTAAATCAAATCCAGCTGGACCTGCTGGGAATACGGCCCGAAAGGATAGCGGTTATCTAACGCTTCGAGTTGCGTAATCGCGCCCTTGAAGTTACCGTCCTGCAGTTTTTGCTGCGCGGTAGCATAGATTTCCGAAGGTGGGTTGTCGGGAACCGCATCCTTGGATGTGGAGCAACCTGCCAGCGCCAGGCTCAACGTGGCTGCCGCCACCAGATATTTCATACGCGTCATGACGTTTTGATTATCCTCAGGGTGTTATTCCGGGAGACTGTCCGTTAAGCTCCCGACAAAGACCAGGTACAATAGCACATTATATTAAACGGCATCGCCGTGAAAACCCAACGTTAACGAAGAAGCTGCATATGGCACAACAAGTACAACTCACCGCAACGGTGGCCGAATCTCAACTCGGACAACGTTTAGATCAGGCTTTGGCCGAATTGTTCCCTGATTATTCACGATCTCGCATAAAAAGAGTGGATCCTGGGCGATCGGGTGAAGGTCAATGGCAAAACGTCAAATAAACCGAAAGAGAAGGTGCTGGGCGGAGAGACAGTCGCCATCGATGCACAGATTGAAGAAGAGGCGCGTTGGGAGCCACAGGATATCGCGCTGGATATCGTCTATGAAGACAGCGACATCCTGGTGATCAACAAGCCACGCGATTTGGTGGTGCACCCTGGCGCCGGTAACCCGGACGGCACGGTGCTCAATGCGCTGCTGCATCACTACCCGGAAATCGCCGACGTGCCGCGTGCCGGCATCGTGCACCGTCTGGATAAAGACACCACCGGCCTGATGGTGGTGGCGAAAACCGTGCCGGCGCAAACCCGGCTGGTGGAAGCGCTGCAGGCGCGTGAAATCACCCGTGAATACGAAGCGGTGGCGATCGGTACCATGACCGCCGGCGGTACGGTAGAAGAGCCTATCGCGCGCCATTCCACCAAGCGTACCCACATGGCGGTGCACCCGATGGGTAAGCCGGCGGTGACGCACTATCGCATTATGGAGCACTTCCGCACGCACACTCGTCTGCGCCTGCGCCTGGAAACCGGCCGTACTCACCAGATCCGCGTGCACATGGCTTACATTAGCCATCCGCTGGTGGGCGATCCGCTGTACGGCGGCCGTCCGCGTCCGCCGAAAGGCGCTTCGGAGGCCTTCATCAACACGCTGCGCGGCTTTGACCGCCAGGCGCTGCACGCTACCATGCTGCGTTTGTATCACCCGATCAGCGGCATCCAGATGGAGTGGCATGCGCCGCTGCCGCAGGACATGGTTGATCTGATCAACGCGCTGAAGGCGGACACCGAAGAATTCAAAGATCAGATGGACTGGTAATGCGCTCGCTCATTCTGCCCGACTGGCCGTTGCCTCCCGGCGTTAAAGCTTGCAGCACCACGCGCGATGGTGGCGTCAGCCTGCCACCTTATGACTCGCTGAACCTCGGCGCTCACGTGGGTGACGAGGCGCAAGCGGTGAAGCGCAATCGGGAACGGTTGGTTACCGCCGCCGGCTTGCCGCAGATGCCGGTATGGCTCGAGCAGGTGCACGGCACCCGCGTGGTGACGTTGACGGGACAAGCGCCCGCCGATCTGCGGGCGGATGCGGTGTACAGTAACGTGCCGGGTCAGGTGTGCGCAGTGATGACGGCGGATTGTCTGCCGGTGCTGTTCTGCTCGCAGCAAGGCGACGAAGTGGCCGCCGCTCACGCCGGTTGGCGTGGGCTATGCCACGGCGTGCTGGAGCAAACCGTGGCGGCGTTCAGCGCCGCACCGGGCCAAATCAGCGCCTGGCTGGGGCCGGCGATCGGCCCGCAGCAGTTCGAGGTCGGGCCGGAGGTGCGCGCCGCTTTCATGGCGGAAGACGCTGAGGCCGCAGCGGCATTTACCCCGCACGGCGATAAATTTTTGGCTAATATCTACTTGCTGGCTCGCCAACGCTTGTTGCGTGCGGGCGTTCAGGCCATTTATGGCGGCGACCGCTGTACGGTTAACGAAATGAGCCATTTTTTCTCCTATCGACGCGATGGAATAACCGGACGTCTGGCAAGTTTAATCTGGCTGATATAACCTATTGAATTAGGACGATCCAACGACGCATGGCGTTGTACCGAAAATTTAGCGTCGAGATAACCTTGAAAATTTGAGGGATGACCTCATTTAATCTCCAGTAGCAATTTCGACCCATCTTGGAGGTGTTATGCGTCTGGATCGTCTTACCAACAAATTCCAGCTTGCCCTCGCCGATGCCCAGTCACTAGCCCTTGGGCACGACAACCAGTTTATTGAACCGCTACATCTGATGAGCGCCCTGCTCAATCAGGAAGGGGGCACGGTTCGTCCACTATTAACTTCCGCAGGTATCGATGCCGGGCGTGTGCGCACCGAGATCGAACAGGCGCTGTCCCGTTTACCGCAGGTAGAAGGCACCGGTGGCGACGTTCAACCGTCCCACGAGTTGGTGCGCGTTTTGAACCTGTGCGACAAGCTGGCGCAAAAGCGTGCGGACAAATTCATTTCTTCCGAGCTGTTTGTGCTTGCGGTGCTGGAAGACCGCGGCTCGTTGACCGACTTGTTGAAAGCGGCCGGCGCGACGGCCGATAAAATCAGCAAAGCCATTGAACAAATGAGAGGCGGTGACAGCGTGGAAGACCAAGGCGCCGAAGACCAACGGCAGGCATTGAAGAAATACACTATCGATCTGACCGAACGTGCTGAGCAGGGCAAGCTTGACCCGGTGATCGGCCGTGACGAAGAGATCCGTCGCACCATTCAGGTGCTGCAACGCCGTACCAAAAACAACCCGGTGTTGATCGGCGAGCCTGGCGTGGGTAAAACCGCCATCGTCGAAGGTCTGGCGCAGCGCATCATTAACGGCGAAGTGCCGGAAGGACTGAAGCACAAGCGCGTATTGTCCCTCGATATGGGCGCCTTGATCGCCGGCGCCAAATATCGCGGCGAGTTTGAAGAGCGTCTGAAAGGCGTGCTCAACGATCTGGCCAAGCAGGAAGGCAGCGTTATCCTGTTTATCGACGAACTGCACACCATGGTCGGCGCCGGTAAGGCGGATGGCGCGATGGACGCAGGCAACATGCTGAAGCCGGCGCTGGCGCGCGGCGAGCTGCACTGCGTCGGTGCCACTACGCTGGATGAATACCGTCAATATATAGAGAAGGATGCGGCGCTTGAACGTCGTTTCCAGAAAGTGTATGTGGCTGAGCCGAGCGTGGAAGACACCATTGCTATTCTGCGCGGCCTGAAAGAGCGTTACGAACTGCACCACCACGTGCAGATAACCGACCCGGCCATTGTGGCGGCGGCAACGCTTTCGCACCGCTATATCGCCGATCGTCAATTGCCGGACAAGGCTATTGACCTTATCGACGAAGCGGCGTCCAGCATTCGCATGCAGATGGACTCCAAGCCGGAGTCGCTCGACAGGCTTGAGCGCCGCATCATCCAATTGAAACTGGAACAGCAGGCGCTGAATAAAGAGTCTGATGACGCCAGCAAGAAACGCCTGGACATGCTGAGCGATGAGCTGGGGCAGAAAGAGCGCGAATACTCGGAGCTGGAAGAAGAGTGGAAAGCGGAAAAAGCGTCGCTCTCCGGCACCCAGAACATCAAGGCAGAACTCGAGCAGGCCAAAATCACCCTGGAGCAGGCGCGTCGCGTCGGCGATCTGGGGCGGATGTCGGAACTGCAGTACGGCAAAATCCCTGAGCTGGAAAAACAGCTCGCCGCCGCCACGCAGGCCGAAGGCAAGAGCATGAAGCTGCTGCGCAACCGGGTGACCGATGCGGAGATTGCCGAAGTGCTGGCGCGTGCGACCGGGATCCCGGTCGCAAGAATGCTGGAAGGCGAGCGCGACAAGCTGCTGCGCCTGGAACAAGAACTGCATTCGCGAGTGATTGGCCAGGACGAAGCGGTCAGCGCAGTCTCCAATGCGATCCGCCGCAGCCGTGCGGGGCTGTCCGATCCTAACCGACCGATCGGTTCGTTCCTGTTCCTCGGTCCGACCGGGGTAGGGAAAACCGAGCTTTGCAAGGCGCTGGCTTCGTTCCTGTTCGACAGCGACGACGCCATGGTGCGTATCGATATGTCCGAGTTTATGGAGAAACACTCCGTTTCGCGTCTGGTCGGCGCGCCTCCGGGCTATGTCGGTTATGAAGAGGGCGGCTACCTGACGGAAGCCGTACGTCGCCGGCCTTATTCGGTGATTCTGCTGGATGAAGTCGAGAAAGCGCACCCGGACGTGTTCAATATTCTGTTGCAGGTGTTGGATGACGGCCGCCTGACCGATGGTCAAGGCCGCACCGTCGATTTTCGCAATACCGTGGTGATCATGACGTCCAACCTGGGTTCCGATCTGATCCAGGAACATTTCGGTCAGATGAACTACGCGCAGATGAAAGAGTCGGTGATGGAGATGGTGAGTCACCACTTCCGTCCGGAGTTCATCAACCGTATCGACGAAGTGGTGGTGTTCCACCCGCTGGGCGAGAAACACATCGCCGCGATTGCCAAGATTCAGTTGTCGCGTCTGTACAAGCGTTTGGAAGAGCGCGGTTACGAAGTGACCATGACCGAACCGGCCCTGGCGCTGTTAAGCAAAACCGGCTACGACCCTGTATATGGCGCGCGCCCGTTGAAACGCGCTATTCAGCAGGAAATCGAGAACCCGCTGGCACAACAAATCCTGTCCGGCAAGCTGTTACCTGGCAAGCTGGTGACGTTGGATGTGGAAAACGACCATATCGTTGCCCGCCAATAACGGCGATTAAGGATAATAAAGATGAAAGGGAGCGGGGGACCGCTCCCTTTTCTTTATCTTCGTTTGTCCCTATTTACAGGGGTTGCCGCTATTACTGCCCTAAAACTGGTATTTTTTGACTAATAAATATCCTAAAAAGTCGTTTTTGGTGATTAGGGGAACGCTTGAAAAGTTTTTTGCATTTAGGGGTTGCGGCCTGCCGAGAACTCCCTATAATGCGCCTCCACTGACCGGGAACAACGACTGACAAGCCGCCGGGTCAGCGAGAAGAAAGCGAAATAAACGCTTGACTCTCCGGGTGAAAAGCGTAATATACGCAGCCCGCGCCGATGAGTTTCTCGGCACTGCTCTTTAACAATTTATCAGACAATCTGTGTGGGCACTCCACAAGACGATATCCAGCATCTTCGGATGCAAAAAATATCAAGTCTTGAAGAGTGACTAACTGAAGTAAAATTCATGCAGTAAATCTTTGAGCATCGCTTCTCGAGTGGAAGCACATCAAGCTTTTAATTGAAGAGTTTGATCATGGCTCAGATTGAACGCTGGCGGCAGGCTTAACACATGCAAGTCGAGCGGTAGCACAGGGGAGCTTGCTCCCCGGGTGACGAGCGGCGGACGGGTGAGTAATGTCTGGGAAACTGCCTGATGGAGGGGGATAACTACTGGAAACGGTAGCTAATACCGCATAACGTCGCAAGACCAAAGAGGGGGACCTTCGGGCCTCTTGCCATCAGATGTGCCCAGATGGGATTAGCTAGTAGGTGGGGTAATGGCTCACCTAGGCGACGATCCCTAGCTGGTCTGAGAGGATGACCAGCCACACTGGAACTGAGACACGGTCCAGACTCCTACGGGAGGCAGCAGTGGGGAATATTGCACAATGGGCGCAAGCCTGATGCAGCCATGCCGCGTGTGTGAAGAAGGCCTTCGGGTTGTAAAGCACTTTCAGCGAGGAGGAAGGTGGTGAACTTAATACGTTCATCAATTGACGTTACTCGCAGAAGAAGCACCGGCTAACTCCGTGCCAGCAGCCGCGGTAATACGGAGGGTGCAAGCGTTAATCGGAATTACTGGGCGTAAAGCGCACGCAGGCGGTTTGTTAAGTCAGATGTGAAATCCCCGGGCTCAACCTGGGAACTGCATTTGAAACTGGCAAGCTAGAGTCTCGTAGAGGGGGTAGAATTCCAGGTGTAGCGGTGAAATGCGTAGAGATCTGGAGGAATACCGGTGGCGAAGGCGGCCCCCTGGACGAAGACTGACGCTCAGGTGCGAAAGCGTGGGGAGCAAACAGGATTAGATACCCTGGTAGTCCACGCTGTAAACGATGTCGATTTGGAGGTTGTGCCCTTGAGGCGTGGCTTCCGGAGCTAACGCGTTAAATCGACCGCCTGGGGAGTACGGCCGCAAGGTTAAAACTCAAATGAATTGACGGGGGCCCGCACAAGCGGTGGAGCATGTGGTTTAATTCGATGCAACGCGAAGAACCTTACCTACTCTTGACATCCAGAGAACTTAGCAGAGATGCTTTGGTGCCTTCGGGAACTCTGAGACAGGTGCTGCATGGCTGTCGTCAGCTCGTGTTGTGAAATGTTGGGTTAAGTCCCGCAACGAGCGCAACCCTTATCCTTTGTTGCCAGCGGTTCGGCCGGGAACTCAAAGGAGACTGCCAGTGATAAACTGGAGGAAGGTGGGGATGACGTCAAGTCATCATGGCCCTTACGAGTAGGGCTACACACGTGCTACAATGGCGTATACAAAGAGAAGCGACCTCGCGAGAGCAAGCGGACCTCATAAAGTACGTCGTAGTCCGGATTGGAGTCTGCAACTCGACTCCATGAAGTCGGAATCGCTAGTAATCGTAGATCAGAATGCTACGGTGAATACGTTCCCGGGCCTTGTACACACCGCCCGTCACACCATGGGAGTGGGTTGCAAAAGAAGTAGGTAGCTTAACCTTCGGGAGGGCGCTTACCACTTTGTGATTCATGACTGGGGTGAAGTCGTAACAAGGTAACCGTAGGGGAACCTGCGGTTGGATCACCTCCTTACCTAAAGATATTAGTTCGAGTGGCGTGCTCACACAGATTGTCTGATGAAAAAGTAACGAGCAAAAGCGTCATAAAAGTACGGTGTCGTGTCCCCTTCGTCTAGAGGCCTAGGACACCGCCCTTTCACGGCGGTAACAGGGGTTCGAATCCCCTAGGGGACGCCAAGCTTCCGACCCACCCGGTGAAAGCGGCGGTCTCAAGTATCTGACGATACACCATATCTTAAAGATGACTTCCGAGTCATGTTTAAGATATTGCTCTTTAACAATCTGGAACAAGCTGAAAATTGAAACATGACGGCTGAAATTTATCCCTCCGTAGATGTACTGGGATGAAGAGTAACCTGTCATAGAGTCTCTCAAATGTTTGCAGCGCGAACGATGGAAACATCTTCGGGTTGTGAGGTTAAGTGACTAAGCGTACACGGTGGATGCCTAGGCAGTCAGAGGCGATGAAGGGCGTGCTAATCTGCGAAAAGCGTCGGTAAGGTGATATGAACCGTTATAACCGGCGATACCCGAATGGGGAAACCCAGTGTGTTTCGACACACTATCATGTCATGAATACATAGTGGCATGAGGCGAACCGGGGGAACTGAAACATCTAAGTACCCCGAGGAAAAGAAATCAACCGAGATTCCCCCAGTAGCGGCGAGCGAACGGGGAGGAGCCCAGAACCTGAATCGGCTTGTGTGTTAGTGGAAGCGTCTGGAAAGTCGCGCAGCAAAGGGTGATAGCCCCGTACACTAAAATGCACAGGTCGTGAGTTCGATGAGTAGGGCGGGACACGTGACATCCTGTCTGAATATGGGGGGACCATCCTCCAAGGCTAAATACTCCTGACTGACCGATAGTGAACCAGTACCGTGAGGGAAAGGCGAAAAGAACCCCGGCGAGGGGAGTGAAATAGAACCTGAAACCGTGTACGTACAAGCAGTGGGAGCACCTTCGTGGTGTGACTGCGTACCTTTTGTATAATGGGTCAGCGACTTATATTTTGTAGCAAGGTTAACCGTATAGGGGAGCCGTAGGGAAACCGAGTCTTAACTGGGCGATTAGTTGCAAGGTATAGACCCGAAACCCGGTGATCTAGCCATGGGCAGGTTGAAGGTTGGGTAACACTAACTGGAGGACCGAACCGACTAATGTTGAAAAATTAGCGGATGACTTGTGGCTGGGGGTGAAAGGCCAATCAAACCGGGAGATAGCTGGTTCTCCCCGAAAGCTATTTAGGTAGCGCCTCGTGAACTCATCTTCGGGGGTAGAGCACTGTTTCGGCTAGGGGGCCATCCCGGCTTACCAAACCGATGCAAACTCCGAATACCGAAGAATGTTATCACGGGAGACACACGGCGGGTGCTAACGTCCGTCGTGAAGAGGGAAACAACCCAGACCGCCAGCTAAGGTCCCAAAGTCATGGTTAAGTGGGAAACGATGTGGGAAGGCATAGACAGCCAGGATGTTGGCTTAGAAGCAGCCATCATTTAAAGAAAGCGTAATAGCTCACTGGTCGAGTCGGCCTGCGCGGAAGATGTAACGGGGCTAAACCATGCACCGAAGCTGCGGCAGCGACGCTTAGCGTTGTTGGGTAGGGGAGCGTTCTGTAAGCCGTTGAAGGTGGCCTGTGAGGGTTGCTGGAGGTATCAGAAGTGCGAATGCTGACATAAGTAACGATAAAGCGGGTGAAAAGCCCGCTCGCCGGAAGACCAAGGGTTCCTGTCCAACGTTAATCGGGGCAGGGTGAGTCGACCCCTAAGGCGAGGCTGAAAAGCGTAGTCGATGGGAAACAGGTTAATATTCCTGTACTTGGTGTTACTGCGAAGGGGGGACGGAGAAGGCTAGGCTGGCCGGGCGACGGTTGTCCCGGTTTAAGCGTGTAGGGGGTGTGACCTGGTAAATCCGGTTGCATATCAACCCTGAGGCGTGATGACGATGCACTACGGTGCAGAAGTAGTTGATGCCCTGCTTCCAGGAAAATCCTCTAAGCTCCAGGTAACATTAAATCGTACCCCAAACCGACACAGGTGGTCAGGTAGAGAATACCAAGGCGCTTGAGAGAACTCGGGTGAAGGAACTAGGCAAAATGGTGCCGTAACTTCGGGAGAAGGCACGCTGGCATGTAGGTGAAGTCCCTTGCGGATGGAGCTGAAGCCAGTCGAAGATACCAGCTGGCTGCAACTGTTTAATAAAAACACAGCACTGTGCAAACACGAAAGTGGACGTATACGGTGTGACGCCTGCCCGGTGCTGGAAGGTTAATTGATGGGGTCAGCCGCAAGGCGAAGCTCTTGATCGAAGCCCCAGTAAACGGCGGCCGTAACTATAACGGTCCTAAGGTAGCGAAATTCCTTGTCGGGTAAGTTCCGACCTGCACGAATGGCGTAATGATGGCCAGGCTGTCTCCACCCGAGACTCAGTGAAATTGAACTCGCTGTGAAGATGCAGTGTACCCGCGGCAAGACGGAAAGACCCCGTGAACCTTTACTATAGCTTGACACTGAACATTGAGCCTTGATGTGTAGGATAGGTGGGAGGCTTTGAAGCGTGGACGCCAGTCTGCGTGGAGCCATCCTTGAAATACCACCCTTTAATGTTTGATGTTCTAACTCGGCCCCGTAATCCGGGGTGAGGACAGTGTCTGGTGGGTAGTTTGACTGGGGCGGTCTCCTCCCAAAGAGTAACGGAGGAGCACGAAGGTTAGCTAATCACGGTCGGACATCGTGAGGTTAGTGCAAAGGCATAAGCTAGCTTGACTGCGAGAGTGACGGCTCGAGCAGGTACGAAAGTAGGTCTTAGTGATCCGGTGGTTCTGAATGGAAGGGCCATCGCTCAACGGATAAAAGGTACTCCGGGGATAACAGGCTGATACCGCCCAAGAGTTCATATCGACGGCGGTGTTTGGCACCTCGATGTCGGCTCATCACATCCTGGGGCTGAAGTAGGTCCCAAGGGTATGGCTGTTCGCCATTTAAAGTGGTACGCGAGCTGGGTTTAGAACGTCGTGAGACAGTTCGGTCCCTATCTGCCGTGGGCGTTGGAAGATTGAGAGGGGTTGCTCCTAGTACGAGAGGACCGGAGTGAACGCACCACTGGTGTTCGGGTTGTCATGCCAATGGCATTGCCCGGTAGCTAAGTGCGGAAAAGATAAGCGCTGAAAGCATCTAAGCGCGAAACTTGCCTCAAGATGAGTCTTCCCTGGGCCTTTAAGGCCCCTGAAGGAACGTTTAAGACTAAGACGTTGATAGGCTGGGTGTGTAAGTGCAGCGATGCATTGAGCTAACCAGTACTAATGATCCGTGAGGCTTAACCTTACAACACCGAAGGTGTTTTTAGAGAGATTTTCAGCGACGTTCCAAGATTGGTTCTGATGGCTTCATGGAAGTGAGGCGGTTGGAATGAAACAGAATTTGCCCTGGCGGCAATAGCGCGGTGGTCCCACCTGACCCCATGCCGAACTCAGAAGTGAAACGCCGTAGCGCCGATGGTAGTGTGGGGTCTCCCCATGCGAGAGTAGGACACTGCCAGGCATCAAATAAACGTTATCAGTGTGACGACTGGTAATGCGCAAGTCGCAAAGCGCGATATTGCCGGTATCGAAAGATACAACGTAAAAGAATCGGTGGAGCGGTAGTTCAGTTGGTTAGAATACCTGCCTGTCACGCAGGGGGTCGCGGGTTCGAGCCCCGTCCGTTCCGCCACTTAATTGATAAGCCCTGAGTCTCTGACTCAGGGCTTTTTCATATCTATATTTTATTTTGCGCTTTCAAGGCCGGAATTGTCCTTCTTTACAGCCTTATCTCCCGATATTGTTGCCTTTAGATCAAAAGTCTTATGCCGAACCAGGCGTTTTTGATCAATAAAAAAGTTGCCATAATCTTCCTCATACCACATTTACCCGTTAATGAGAGAAAACATTATGAGCATCCCTGCATTTGGTTTAGGTACTTTCCGCCTTCAGGATCAGGTTGTTATCGATTCTGTCAGCACCGCACTTGAGCTGGGCTACCGTACTATCGATACCGCACAGATCTATGAAAACGAAGCGGCTGTTGGCCAGGCTATCGCTGCCAGCGGCGTGAAACGTGAAGATCTGTTCATCACCACCAAGATTTGGATCGCGAACCTGGCGAAAGGCGCACTGATCCCAAGCCTGCAAGAAAGCCTGAAAAAACTGCAAACGTCCTACGTTGATCTGACGTTGATCCACTGGCCGTCACCCCACGACGAAGTGCCGGTTGCCGAATTTATGGCTGAGCTGCTGGAAGCGAAAAAGCTGGGACTGACCCGTCAAATTGGCGTATCTAACTTCACTATCGATTTGATGCAGCAAGCGATTGACGCGATTGGCGCCGATGAAATCGCCACCAACCAAATCGAGCTGTCACCGTTCTTGCAGAACCGCAAGGTGGTCGAATTTGCACAGCAGCACGGCATCGCCATCACCTCTTACATGACGTTGGCCTACGGCAAAGCGCTGCAGGATGAAACGATCAAAAGCATCGCTGCTCGTCACAATGCGACCCCAGCACAGGTGGTCCTGGCTTGGGCATTGAAGCTGGGTTATGCGGTGATCCCTTCCTCGACCAAGCGTGAAAACCTGGCGAGCAACCTATTGGCGCAGCAACTGACGCTGACCGACGAAGATATGGCGCAGATCGCCGCACTGGAGTGCAACGGCCGTCTGGTTAGTCCGGAAGGCCTGGCGCCAAACTGGGATTAATCATTCCTCGCCGTAGTCAGCATAAGGCGTCCATCGGGGCGCCTTTTTTATCGTTTCAGGTATTCACTCACAAAATCAATAAAGCTGCGCAGACGGTTGCTGACGGCGCTGTCGCTGTAGTAAACCGCGTTGATCGGCATGGCGACCGGCAGTGTCGCTTCCACCAGAATCGGGACCAAATCTCCACGTTTGATATCTTCGTCGCTCATAAAGTCCGACAGGCAGGCAATACCGTTGCCATGCAGACAGAGATGGCGCTGGGTTTCTCCACTATTGGTGGTCAAACCGGGGGTGATTTCCAACTGGCTGCCATCTGAGCAAGCCAGTGGCCAGCGGTTCAAGCTGGGCAGGTCGTTAAAACCGATACAGCAGTGATGTGCAAGATCTTCTACCGTTAGTGGCGTGCCGTGCTGAGCCAGATAAGCGGGGGAGGCGAGCACATGTCGGTAGCTGGTCATCAGTTTGCGTGCTTTCAGCGTAGAATCGGTCAGCTCGCCTACGCGGATCGCGATATCCACTTTTCGCTCGATCAGATTGATAAAGTTTTCCGAAGACACCAGCGATAACGACATTTCTGGATAACGTTCGCGGAACTCGGCCACTAAAGGCGTCAGCATATGCAGCACCACCGGCGTTGCCGCATCGACGCGCAGCAGGCCTTGCGGGCGCTGGCGGCTTTCCATCAGCGCATTTTCCGCCGCGGCCATGTCGTTCAGTACCTTCTGCACCTGGCGAAAGTAATTCTCTCCTTCCTGAGTCAGGCTGATTTGGCGCGTGGTGCGGTTGAGCAACGTTACGCCCAGTTTGCTTTCCAGTTTTTTCACCGTTCGGCTGACTACGGAGTTCGCTTGTTCCAGGCGTTCGGCCGCCCGGCTGAAGCTGCCGCTTTCTACGACGGTGACAAAGGTGATCAACTCGTCAGAGTTTGCTTTCATTTTTGCTCCTATAGCAAAGTTAATTTGAAATTTTGAGCATTTTTATCATTTAAGCATAGGCCGATAATAGCCGTCATCAACTTGAATGCTATTTCGGAGTAAAAAATGCCACTCGCATTACTTGCCTTAACCATCAGCGCTTTTGCTATCGGCACGACCGAGTTCGTGATTGTCGGGTTGATCCCGACTATCGCGGAGCAGCTTGGGGTGACCGTACCGTCCGCTGGATTGCTGGTGACTATCTATGCCCTCGGCGTGGCCATTGGCGCGCCGGTGCTGACGGCCCTGACCAGCCGCATACCGCGCAAACTGCTGCTGGTTGGCCTGATGGTGCTGTTCACTCTCGGCAACCTGCTGGCCTGGCAGTCACCCAGCTATGAATCGCTGGTAGTGGCTCGGTTGTTGACCGGTCTGGCGCACGGCGTGTTCTTCTCTATCGGCTCCACTATCGCCACTAGCCTGGTGGCGAAAGAGAAGGCGGCCTCCGCCATCGCCATCATGTTTGGTGGCCTGACGGTGGCGTTGGTGACCGGCGTACCGCTGGGGACGTTCATCGGCCAGCAGTTTGGCTGGCGTGAGACCTTCCTGGCCGTTTCTCTGATTGGCGCTGTCGCCACGCTGGCCAGCGTTATTCTGGTACCGAGCAATATCAAGAACCAGGGCAGCGCCGGCGTGCGTGAACAGCTGAAAGTGCTGACTCATCCTCGTCTGCTGCTGATTTACGCGATTACCGCATTGGGGTACGGCGGGGTCTTCACGACCTTTACCTTCCTTGCGCCGATGATGCAGGAACTGGCCGGCTTCTCTGCTCCGACCGTGAGCTGGATACTGTTGGCTTATGGCGTCGCGGTGGCGGTGGGTAACATCTGGGGAGGCAAGCTGGCCGATCGTCATGGGGCCGTGCGTGCGCTGAGCTTTATCTTTGCCGCGCTGGCCGTTTTGTTGCTGGTGTTCCAGTTTACCGCCAGCCACAGTATTGCCGCTTTGCTGACGGTGATTGTGATGGGCGTGTTCGCTTTCGGCAACGTGCCGGGGCTGCAGGTGTATGTGGTGCAGAAAGCCGCGCAATACACACCAAATGCGGTGGATGTGGCGTCCGGTCTCAACATCGCGGCGTTCAACATCGGCATTGCGCTCGGCTCGGTGATTGGCGGCCAGACCGTTGCCTCACTGGGGCTGGCGCAGACCCCCTGGATTGGCGCGTTGATCGTGGTGGTTGCATTGTTGCTGGTTAGCTTCAGCGGTCGCCTGGATAAAAAGTCTCAGCTGCAAACGGCTTAATACGTAAAACCCTTGCTGCCTGGCCCGCATTTTGCGGGCCTTTTCGCATTTTTCACCTATTACCCCTCACCTTTACACAGCTATACCGTCAGAAGATTGAAATCGCTGCAGGCGGCCCCTATAACTGAAAAGGTGATGCCCGCAAAAGCCATGCCCTCTATGCAGGGTAGGCGTATAATCAATTCATCGTTGGCGAGTGTTCATCGCCAGTTTTCATGTTAATGGGTAATAGGCGAATCGCGTGCCGAAACGAACTTATGCAATGAGGTATGTTGCAGGTCAGCCAGTTGAGCGAATCTTTCCTGGTGCCGTTAACCAGCCGTTGCCGCCAGGGGCGGCGCTGCCGACGACCGGCGCCCTGCGCGTCATGGTATGGAATATTTTCAAACAGCAGCGAGCCGACTGGCTTTCGGTGCTGAAAAACCATGGTAAAGACGCGCAGCTGGTATTATTGCAAGAGGCGCAAACCACGCCAGAGTTGGTGAGCTACGCTACCGCCAACTATCTGGCGGCCGATCAGGTGCCGGCCTTTGTGCTGCCGCAGCACCCTTCCGGCGTGATGACGCTGGCTGCCGCTCATCCTGTTTACTGTTGCCCGCTGCGCGAGCGAGAGCCGCTGCTGCGGCTTTCCAAGTCGGCCTTGATCACCGTTTATCCGCTGTACAACGGCGAACTGTTGATGGTGGTGAACATCCATGCGGTGAACTTTAGCCTGGGTGTCGACGTCTACAGCAAGCAGTTGGGGCCGATAGGCGAACAGATCGCCAGTCACCGGGGGCCGGTGATTATGGCAGGGGATTTCAACGCCTGGAGCCGCAAGCGCATCAATGCGCTGTATGACTTTGCCGGAGAGATGGCGCTGCGCGAGGTGAGTTTCACCGACGACCATCGCCGCAAGGCCTTCGGTCGTCCACTGGATTTCGTATTTTACCGCAATCTGGGAGTGGTGGAGGCGTCGGTGCTGGTGACCAGCGCGTCGGATCACAACCCGCTGTTGGTGGAGTTTCATCCGGAGAAAGACTCGCCGGTATGGTGAATCGCAGCTAATAAAAAAGCACCCCGAAGGGTGCTTTTTTTGTGCCGAACATTTAAGTATCCGGCGTCATCTTGTTGCCGACAAACAGGGTCAGCTTCAGACCTGGCTGCAGGTTGCCTTTGGCGAGCGTTGAATTCCAACGCATCACGTCGTTAATATCGACGCCGTGACGACGTGCGATACTGGCGAGCGAATCACCTTTACGAACCTGGTAGGTGATACTGCTGTTACTGCCAGTATTGCTGGCCACTTGCAGGGTTTGCCCAACTTTTAAGGCGCTCTTGGCGCGTAAGTTGTTCCAACTCTGCAAATCGCTGGTCTTAACGTTCAGCCGCTTGGCTATGGCCGATAAGGTGTCGCCGGAGCGAACTTTATACGAACTGCCACCGGACAAACCGCTGTTCTTCGCCAACTGCGTCGTTGGCTGAGTCACGGCGATCTGGCCATCGGCCAGCGAGTCTTTCAGCTGATCGGCATGCCCTTTGGGAACCATGATGTAATGGGGCCCGTTGGGTGCCGTAACGCCTTTTTTGTAGCCTGGGTTATACGCTTTCATCTTGGTGACTGAAAGCCCAGCCATCTCAGCCGCCTGAGTCAGCTGGATCTGCTGCCCGACATCGATACGAGCCAGCGCACGGGTTTCATCCGTTTTCGGGAGTTTCACGCCGTACTTCTTGCTGTTCTTGATGATGTCGCTCAGCGCCAGCATTTTCGGGACATAGATTGACGTTTCACGCGGAAGCGACAATGCCCAGAAATTGGTTGGCTTACCCTGGCGTTTGTTTGCCTTCACCGCTTGCATCACGCGGCCTTCACCACTGTTATAGGCAGCTACGGTCAGTAACCAGTCGCCGTTAAACATGCGGTTCAAGCGCTGCATCATGTTAAGCGCAGCGGTTGTCGAGGCGACGACATCGCGTCGACCGTCATACCACTGATTGTTTTTCAAACCATAATTGCGACCCGTTTGCGGCACGATTTGCCATAGCCCTGCGGCGTTGGCACTTGACGTGGCGTGTGGGTCAAAAGCGCTCTCCACTATGGGTAGCAGTACCAGTTCCATCGGCATATTACGTTTCTTAATCTGCCCGACTATCCAGTACATGTACGGCTCTGCCCGTAATGTTACATCGTGGAGATAGCTCTTACTTTTTAAGTACTTTCTTTTCTGATCACGGATCCGGGAATTTTCCGGAACCTCCATCTTCAGCTCGTCGCTAATGAAGTTCCACAGGTCCTGTTGCGCGGCGGGACTGTTGTTATCCAACCACCGCGCCGAGCTCGCTCGGCCATTTCCTGTGTACTCTCCTGCTTCACCATCTTGACCAGCCGAAGACAAACTCTGTGCATGCTGTTCTGGCGCCGGTGCGTCCTGCCTGGACGACTGGCAACCCACTAGCAAGACCGAGGCGAGAAATATCGCTTTAGCCTTCATGTGTGTGTCAATGTAGTTGCTTAAAAGACGAGCAATAATACTTTGCTTCGCCAAATAACACAACTAAAAGCTTAGAAGTTATCTTTCCGCAGGCGTAATTCGGAAAAAACTGAATGAAGGCTTTCCGGTGGTGAATTAAAGCCTAATTTCTTTTGTAAATCAGCGTCATGGCAACGTAAAAACAGGTTAATTTTGCGCTCTAATTGCAACGTGGTCGGCACGCTAGCTTGGCCTTTTGCCCTTAACGCTTCAACATGTTGTTGATATGTTTCAATCTCTCGATCTTCCGGCAAAATAGCCCGCGCAAACTTAAGATTTGAAAGAGTATATTCATGCGCGCAGCAAATTAAGGTGTTATCGGGAAGTTGCGCGAGTTGTTGAAATGAGTCGTACATTTGTTTTGCGGTGCCTTCAAACAGCCTGCCGCAGCCGGCGGAGAAAATGGTGTCGCCGCAGAACAGATAAGGGGCACTATAGAATGCCACATGGCCCAGCGTATGGCCGGGAACGGCGATAGTCCTGTACTGGCGGCCATCGATATCAAAGGTGTCGCCGTCGTGGACGATGTGGTTGGCGCCTTTGCCAGCGGTTTCCTGCGGCCCGTAGACCGCCAGGCCCGGGTATTGTGAGACAATCTGCGCCACGCCACCGACGTGATCGTGGTGGTGGTGGGTCAGCAGGATCGCCGACGGCGCCAGCTGCAGGCGCTGCAGCGCCTCGAGCACCGGCCGCGCTTCACCCGGGTCGACGATAATGCAGCGCCCCTGCCGGTCATCCAATAACCAAATGTAATTGTCCTGGAAGGCGGGAATGCTGATAAGATTCATGGTGTACCTCTCGTTGGCAACGGCTTGAAAGAAGATAATAAATCATGAAACCAGCCCATACTCTACAAAAGCTCACCGGCCCGCAGTCCTGGGCTGAGCTGCCGTGGGGGGAGTACTATCGTGAAGCGCTCGAGCGGCAGTTGCAACCCTGGTGGCCCAAGCTGTTCGGTTTCCATCTGCTGAAGATGGGTATGCTCAGCGCCGAGCTGGCCACGGATAAATGCGCAATCTCCCACCAGGTCAACGTAGGGCTGGAGGGGGAAGGGCTGCAGGTGATCGCCGACGCCTATCAACTGCCGTTCGCCGCCAAGTCGGTGGATGCCTGCCTGTTGGCGCATACGCTGTCCTACGCGGACGATCCGCATCGCATGCTGCGTGAGGTGGATAGGGTGTTGATCGACGACGGCTGGCTGGTTATCAGCAGCTTCAATCCGTTCAGCCTGCTGGGATTGGGCAAGCTGGTGCCCGGATTGCGTCATCGTCAGCCCTATGTCAGCCGCATGTTTACCCAGATGCGGTTGTTGGATTGGCTCAGCCTGCTGAATTACGAGGTGTTGCACCAGGCGCGTTTTCACGTGCTGCCGTGGCACCGCAAGGGCGGCAAGTTTTTATGCACCCATTTGCCGGCGCTGGGCTGCATGAGCGTGATTGTGGCGCGCAAGCGCACTTTGCCGCTGACGCCCACGCCGATGAAACTGGGGGCGAGAAAGCCGTCTCTCAGCCGCGCGGTGGGCGCGACCAAGAGTTATCGCAAGCTGCCTTAGGCTTCCGGTTGGTAGCCGACGTCATCTTGCGTCGGTTTACCCGCCGCCTCGCGCGCCAGCTCGTCGCAGCGTTCGTTCTCCGGGTGGCCGGCGTGGCCCTTGACCCACTCCCATTTAACGGTGTGGCGCTGAATGGCCTGATCCAGCCGCTGCCACAGATCGACATTCTTGACCGGTTTTTTGTCGGCGGTTTTCCAACCGCGTTTCTTCCAGTTATGGATCCAGCTGGTAATGCCCTGGCGCACGTACTGGCTGTCGGTGCTGAGCGTCACGGCGCAAGGCACCGTCAGCGCTTCCAGCGCCACGATCGCCGCCATCATTTCCATGCGGTTATTGGTGGTCAGACGAAATCCTTCGCTGAAGGTTTTTTCCGTCTGCTTATAGCGCAGTATCGCGCCGTAGCCACCGGGGCCAGGGTTGCCAAGGCAGGAGCCGTCGGTGAAAATTTCTACCTGTTTGAGCATCTCTGGTAGACTCTTCCTATCAGTTTTATAAAAGCCAAGTCTGACATAAACGAGCGCTGTGAGCACTGCAATATGATCTCTACAACCACCAGACAGATTGTCCTCGATACCGAAACCACCGGTATGAACAAGCTTGGGGTGCACTACGAAGGGCACCGCATCATCGAAATCGGTGCGGTGGAAGTGATTAACCGCCGCCTGACCGGGCGCAACTTCCACGTATACATCAAGCCGGATCGGCTGGTGGATCCGGAAGCGTACGGCGTACACGGCATCAGCGACGACTTCCTGGCCGACAAACCGACCTTCGATCAGGTTGCCGACGAATTCCTCGACTTTATCCGCGGCGGCGAGCTGGTGATCCATAACGCGGCGTTCGATATCGGCTTTATGGATCACGAATTCCGCATGCTGCAGCAGGGGATCCCGAAGACCGAGACCTTCTGCACCATCACCGACAGCCTGATGATGGCGCGCCGCCTGTTCCCGGGCAAGCGCAACAACCTCGATGCCTTGTGCAGCCGCTATGAGATTGACAACAGCAAGCGTACGCTGCACGGCGCATTGCTCGATGCCGAGATCCTGGCGGAAGTCTATCTGGCGATGACCGGCGGTCAGACGTCGATAGCGTTCCAAATGGAAGGCGACACCCAGCAAAACGATGCCGCGCAAGAAATACAGCGTATCGTCCGCCCGGCTACGGCGATGAAAGTGGTCTACGCCAGCGACGAAGAAATAAAGGCGCACGAGGCGCGTCTGGATCTAGTGGCGAAGAAGGGCGGCAGCTGCCTGTGGCGCGGGGCGCCGGCGGAATAACGGCGTTTTTGCACGAAAAAAACGCACCGGGCGACCCTTCGTTGAAAAACTGTGCAAACGGTTCATTTGCGGAGAAAAAGGCGTTGACGGAACCGAGAGGCGTCCGTAATATGCGCCTCGTTCCCCCGCAAGAGGGAATGGCGCGGAGCGGTAGTTCAGTTGGTTAGAATACCTGCCTGTCACGCAGGGGGTCGCGGGTTCGAGCCCCGTCCGTTCCGCCACTATTCAGAAGCCCTGAGTTAGCGATAACTCAGGGCTTCGTCGTTTCCGCTCTCGGCAAAACGGTGCGGCCTAGGGAACGGGGCCGGCAGACCGGCCCCTTATCCTCAGAACAACACCGAGTAATTCAAACCGAAGGTGCGTCCGCGGCCTTTATAGCTGTACAGCTCAGGCGAGCCGTAGGTCGGGCTGTACAGGATCGGCGCGCGTTGGCCCCAAACGGTGGTGTACTCCTTGTCCAACAGGTTTTCCACGCTGAAGCTGACTTTCCCCACCGGCAGGGCATAGCTGCCGAGGAAATCGAGGGTGTTGTAGCCATCTATTTTGCGGCCTTGGGTGGAGTTGGCCTTGGTGTAATCGCCGTCGTCCGACACGTCGAAGGTTTGCTGCGACTGCAAGCGCAGATTCCAGTCGCCCGGCGCCCAGCCGACGTAAGCGGTGACTTTCGATGGGCTGGCGGTATCGACCACCAGCTTCTTCCATTCGCCGTTGACCTTGGTTTCAGAACGAATGAAGTTGAAGTTGGTGCCGGCGCTCCAGTCGCTGTCTTCGAAGAAGTAGTCCACCGCACCTTCCAGCCCATAGATGCGCCGCTTGTCCGCATTGACGTTAATGGTCATGTCGGTTTTGTTGATGGCTATGCTCTTGTCGGACAACGAGTAGTAGGCGGCGATTTGCGTGCGCAGGTTATCGCCGGTATAGCGCCAGCCCAGCTCGTAGGCGTTGACCTTGATGCCTTCCAGCTTGGAATCGCCGACGTTGACGCTCTTCAGCAACTGGTAATGGCCGCCGTTCAACGCGTAGGTGCCGTTGCCGTAATACTTGCCCGGATCCGGGATCTCGAAGCCCTGAGAGAAGTTGAACCAGGTTTGCTGACGCTCGGTCAAGTGCGCCAACAGACCGGCGTTGAACAGCGCATTGTTGTAGTCGGTTTTCCCTCCCGGGATGGCGTCGGCGGAGGCGGCGGCGCCGGTGGCGATCGCCTGCTGCTGGTTATAGCCGACGAAGTCGTCGATCTTGTTTTCGGTGTACTGGTAACGCACGCCGCCGCTCAAGGTGAAGATGGGATTGATGTCGTAACTGGCCTGCAGGAACGACGCCAGGTTGCTGGTGGTATAGCTCGGGTAGCGGCCGGTGCCGTAAGCGTTCTCCAGCGTCATGCCGCCGGACTGTTGGGCCTTCGCCAGGTTGAAGAACTGCTGGTTGGCGTTGAAGCTTTCATGCTCGGCGTCGATGCCGTAAGTCAGCGTCAGCGCGTCGACAGGTTTGCTGTTTAACGTCAGTTTGCCGCCGTAAAAATCGGTTTTTTGCTGCGAAGCGCCAATGCTGCTGACGTAATAGTTCGGCGCTTTGCCCGCCAGCGTTGGGAAGGGGTAGAAGGTCAACGTTTCGTCGCGGTAGTAGACCTGCGCCACCAGATCCTGGCCGAGGAAATCGGTGTTGGAATATTGCAGGTTGATCAGGTGGCGCTCGGTGCCGGGGATGCGATCGGAGTTTAAGTTACCGCTGTTGTACGCCTTGGCGTTGCCGGTCACCGCCGCGAAGTTTTCCCCCAGAAACAGGCCGTGATCGCCGTCGGACTGGCTTTTGTAGTATTGGGTGGTCAGCTGCAGCTGTTGATGATCGTCGATGTTGAGGGTGCCGGTACCCATCACATCGAGGCGATTGGAATACTGCAGGCCGGTTTGAGTATTGTCGATCAGCACCTCGTTGCCTTTGCCGTCGTACCAGCCGCCGTAACGCTGGTAAGAAACGGACAGCCGCCCCGAGGCGTTGTCGTTGCCGCCGCTGACCGCCGCCGCCACGTTCTCGTCGTGATCGTTATGGCCGCCGAAACCGGTTTTGCCGCCGACCTGCAATTCGACCTGCTGCTCTTTCTGTCCTTTCTTGGTCACGATATTGATCAGGCCGCCGGTGCTGCCGCCGCCGTACAGTGCGGTCGCGCCGGAAATCACCTCAATATGGTCGATATTGAACGGGTCGATCGAATCCAACTGGCGGCTGTCGCTGCGCGACGAGTTCAGGCGTACGCCGTCGATCATCACCATCATCGAACGACCGCGCATATTCATGCCGTAGTTGGTGCGGCCCTGGCCGCTGACGTCCATGCCGGGGATCAGCTGCGCCAACATGTCCTTGATCTCTTTGCCGCCCTGGACCTGCTGTTCGATCTCCTGACTTTCGATCACCCATGTCGTCTGCGCCATTTCCGCCGCGCTGCGGTGCGAACGGCTGGCGGAGACCACCACCTGCTCTTCGCTGCCGTTTTTCTGATCTTCTGCCCAGGCCGCCGGCGCAAGCAACGCCAGCAGACATGGGTTTAATACCCAAAGAGGTTTGCGTTTCATCGTTATTTCCCAGGTGATATTGTCGTTACGTTTTTTTGAGAATGCTTCTTTTATCAATAACGTTTCTTGTTATCAATAAAATCATGATATGATTTTTTGCGATGCATTAACGTAATTAATTAGTTTTATTAACATTTATCCGCTGCGCGATCGCGCGGCCACGCCGCCAACACGGCAGCCGATCGGTCATACGTAAAGGCGACAGCCGTTGCCGGAGAGTCGAGAACATGTCCGCCAGCTACAGAATTTTTGATATCACCCTGAAAAGCAAAACGCTGATTTCGCCCTCTTTGCTGCGCTGCGTGTTTGAAGGTGCGGATGTTCATCGCATGAAGCTGGAAGCGCCTGACCAGCGCATCAAACTGCTGTTCCCGGCGGCGGACGGCAAGATCACGCCGTTGGCCAACGGCCCGGACTGGTACGGCGATTACATGGCGCTCCCCAAAGAACAGCGTCCGGTAATGCGCACCTATACGCTGCGTGCGCTGCGCCGCGAGCAGAATCAGATGGACGTCGAGTTCGTGCTGCATGGCGTGAACGGCCCGGCTTCAGCCTGGGCGACCCATGCCGAACCCGGAGACACGATTCAAACGGTCGCCCCCAACGGTGACTTCGACGGCGACAGCGGCGGTTACGAATGGGCGCCGCCGGCGCAGTTGCAACAGGCGTTGCTGATCGCCGATGAGACGGCGGTGCCGGCGGCGATGGCGATTCTGGAACAGCTGGCGCAGCAGGCCAATCCGCCGCGGGTGCAGGCGTTTTTCGAGGTGCCGGTGGCGGCGGATTGCCTGGATTTGGCGCATTTCCCGTTCGCCGACGTTTATTGGCTGCCGCGCGACGTCGGCCGCCAGCTGGCGCACGGCACGCTGCTGGTGGAAGCGGTGCGCCAGCGGGTGGATATCCCCGCATCGGCCTGTGCGCAAGCGCAGTCCCTGGCGGAAAGCAGCCTGAGCGATGAGGTGTTGTGGGAGCGGGCGGCCGGCAGCAACGCTTTCTATGCCTGGGTGGCGGCCGAGTCTTCCGCGGTGAAAACGCTGCGGCGTTACCTGATTGGCGAACGCGATCTGGATCGCTCCACCGTCAACTTCATGGCCTATTGGTGCTGAGTCGGCCGCCGCCGTGCGCCTTCATCATGGGCTCTACCGCCTGGAGGCCTAAGGCGCGTCGAGCAGGCTGACGTGCGCCGCTACGATGCGCCAGCCACAGGGCAGCTTGACCCAGGTTTGCATTTGCCGCCCCCTGCGATTGCTGCCCGGCCGATGAAATTCCGTGCTGGCTACCGCCATATCTTCACCAAAAGTCGTGATTTGGGTGTTTTCCAACAGCCGCTCCAGTCCGTTGGCCGGGCGCCGTTGACGAAAATCGCGGATCTCGTCGATACCGTAGAGGCTTTCGGTGGCGCCATAGCGCACCGTGCGCGCGTCGTGCCAGAACAACTCGTCCAGCACATCGATGTCATTGCTGATTAACGCCTGCTCATAGCGGTAAAAGGCGGCGTTGACCTCCGCCAGCACCGCCGGCCGAGCGATATGTTCACTGTTCATTGATTACTCCTGTTTGCAGACGCAAGTGGCGATGCCGGCGCATTCCAGCGCATAGGCGGCGCGCAGCGCCAAATCTTCGCGCCACGGCGGGGCGATCAGTTGCAGGCCGATCGGCAGACCGGATGCGCTTTTCAAAGGAACCGTCACGACCGGCAGGCCAAGGAAGGAAATCGGCTGCGTCAGCATGCCCATACTGGCGCGGATCGGCAGATCGACGCCGTTGATGCGCATCGTTTCCTGGCCGATCGGCGTGGCGCTGCATGGCGTCGCCGGGGCGATCAAAATGTCCCAGTGCTTGAACAGCGGCGCGGCTTGCCGGCGAAACGCGTGACGAAAGCGCTGTGCCTGCAAATACCAGGTGGCGGGGAGCATGGCGCCGGCCAGCAGTCGTTCTCGCGACAGTGGCTCGAAGCGTTCGGGTTGGCTGCGCAACTGCGGCAGATAGCGATGGCCGCCCTCTGAGGCGCTGAGGATAAAGGCCGCCGATCGGGCCAGCTCGGCCTGCGGCAGCTCGACTTCGGCGCTGGCTGCCAGCGCTTGCGCCACCTGGTTGACTGCGGCTTTGGCGTCATCATTGCACCATTGCAGGAAATAGCCGCCTAACACGGCGCAGCGCAGGTTCTGGCTGCCCTGCGCCAGCAACGCTTCGGTGCGGGAAATCGGCCGATCGCTCTGGAACGGATCCTCGGCGTCGATGCCCTGCATCGCATCATACACCGTCGCGAGATCGTGCACCCGGCGGGCGAACGGGCCGATGTGATCCAGGCTGTCGACAAACGGCTGGCTGCCGCTGCGCGAAAGACGGCCGAAGGTCGGTTTCAGACCATAAATGCCGCACAGCGAGGCGGGCACGCGTATTGAGCCATTGGTGTCGCTGCCGAGCGAAAAGGTCACCAGGCCGGCCGCCACCGCTGCGGCCGAGCCGCCCGAAGAGCCGCCGGCGATGCGCCCGAGGTCATGCGGGTTTCGGGTGGCGCCGTAATGGCTGTTCTCGGTGGTGAAACCGTAGGCGTAGGCGTCCATGTTCAACATGCCGCAAAGCAACGCGCCTTGATCCGCCAGCCGGGAGACGCCCCAGGCGTCGCGGCCGGCCGGTGGCCGATCGCTGAACAGGCGGGCGCCGGCCAGCGTGGTTTCACCGGCGACGTCGAACAGATTTTTTACCGCATAGGGAATGCCGGCCAAAGCGGGCAGCGTTTGCCCAAGCGCGCGCGAACGGTCAAGGCGATCGGCTTCTTTTTGCATGCGTTCCCGGGTGATGTGCGTAAAGGCGTTCAGCGCGGGATTCTGACGGTCGATGTGATCGAGCGTATGCCGGACGATCTCGCGCGCCGAGAGCGCGCCGCGTTCAAGGGCCGTACGGATCTCGGCGAGCGACAGGGCGCTTAAGGGATTCATGGGCGATATACCCCCGCGATTTCCTGGCGCGGATCCAGCGGGAAGGCCATCAGCGGTTCGGCCAGCGCGGCGATGCGTTCGATCTGTTTCAACAGTTCCCGGCGGCGGACATCGTCCAGTTCCACGGCCAGCACGGTTTCCATCTGGTGGATATAGGCCGCCCAATCGGCGGCGTGTTGATTGTTCATAAACGATCCCGATAAATAAGAGAGTCAGAAGCCGGCGGCGCTGCCGTTGCTTCGCGGATCGAAAGCGCCTTCGAACATGCCGTTGGTGTGGCGTACGACGGCGCCGGCATGGCCGACCGTTTCGCTGAACGCCGGCAGCAGTTCAACGGCGTGGCCGCGCTGTCGCAGATAGTCGAGGGTCCCCGCGTTAAAGCGCCCCTCAAGCTTCAACGAGTCCGAACTTTCGCCCCAGGTTCGCCCCAGCAGCCAGCGCGGCGCGCTGATCGCCTGCTGCAGCGGCAACCCTTGCACCACATGCCGCACGAATAACGCCGCTTGAGTCTGCGGCTGGCCGTCACCGCCCATCGAGCCGTAGATCAGCGTGCGTCCGTCATACAGCCGGGCGGCGGCCGGGTTCAGCGTATGGAACGGCTGCTTGCCCGGCGCCAGCGCCAGCAGATGATCGGCGTCCAGGCTGAAAGAGGCGCCGCGGTTTTGCCACAGGACGCCGCTGTTCGGCAGAACCACGCCGCTGCCGAATTCGTGGTAGATGCTCTGAATGAAGGAGACCGCCAGCCCGCTGCTGTCCATCACCCCCATCCAGACCGTATCGCCGGGTCCTTTGCCCTGGCCCCAGTCGGCCGCTTTTTGGCCGTCGATGCGCCCGGCCAGCCTATCCAAATGGTCGGCCGCCAGCAGCGCCTGCGGATCCTGCGTCATGTGGCGCGGATCGGTGATGAAACGGTCGCGCAGATCGAACGCCAGCTTGGTGGCCTCGACCACGGCGTGCACCACGGCGCCTTCGCTCTGTCCGACCAGCGGCAGACGGTCGGTCAGCCCGAGGATGGCAAGCGACACCAGCCCTTGGGTCGGGGGAGCCAGATTGAATATTTCACCTTTTTGGTGTTCCAGGCGCAGCGGAGGACGGCGGCATGGCCGATAACTCGCCAGATCCTGAGCGGTAAGCGGCATGCCCAACATCGCCATGTCCGCCGCCATGCTTTCAGCCAGCGGGCCGCGATAAAAACTGTCGAGCCCGTCCTCACTCAGTGCGATCAGCGTATCGGCCAGCTGCGGTTGGCAGAATCGTTGGCCGGCAAGTGGGATCTTTCCCTGCGGCAGGTAAATGCGGGCGAAGGGGGCGAACTCCTCCAGCTCGTGGCGTTTGCTGCGCGTCGCCGCCTCTTGGGAGGCGGTGACCGGAATGCCGTCGGCGGCGTAGCGTATGGCGTCGGCGAGCAACCGCGACAGCGGCAGCGGCGTTTCGCCCAGTTCGGCCGAATAGGCCAACGCCTCCTGCCAACCGCCGACGGTGCCGGCCACGGTCAACGCTGCTTTTGGGCCGCGCTGCGGGATGCGGCTTTCTCCGGCGTACAGCGCCGGCGTCGCCAGCGAGCCGGCGGCGCCGCTGGCGTCGATGGTCAGCGGCTCGCCCTGCGGCGGCACGATCAGCCAGAAACCGTCACCGCCGATGCCGTTCATGTGCGGATAGACCACGGCGATGGTCGCGGCGGCGGCCACCATCGCCTCAATGGCGTTGCCGCCTTCGCGCAGCACCGCCAGCGCGCTTTCGCTGGCGAGATGGTGTGGCGTGACCGCCATGCCCTGTGGCGCGGTATTGCTGTTAATCATATTTCTGCCCTTGTCTGAGGTGAGCGTTTGGGTAACAGAAGCAAGAGGCGTTCCACTTTTAATCAGGACGATTAATTGCTTGTCAGAGAGGGGACGGGGCGTGCTATGTTCCGGTGAAACAAAAGTTACAGCGAGAGTGATGATGCAGCCCTTCGATGAACGCCTGCGCAACGAATATCCGCAATTGGCGCCGCAGGAACAGCGCGTCGCCGACTTTATCCTCGATCATTTCGATGACCTGATCAGTTACAACAGCGCCGAGCTGGCGCGCTTGAGCGGGGTTTCTAAAGCCACGGTCAGCAGGCTGTTCAAGCGGTTGGGGTATCGCAGCTACAAGGACATGCGCGCTGAGCTGCGCACCCTGCGCCAGAGCGGCATGCCGGTGACCGACGAGAGGCATGCGGTGCAGGGCAATACGCTGCTGGCGCGGCATTACAAGCAGGAAATGGCTAACCTCTCGCACTGGGTGAGCCATCTCGATGTGGAGCAATTCGGCGCGGTGATCGCCGCACTGGCGCGGGCGCGGCGGGTCGCGCTGCTGGGATTTCGCAACAGCTATCCGATAGCCATGCATCTGCGTCAGCAGCTGATGCAGGTGCGGGAGCGGGTGATGCTGATGCCGCAGCCCGGCCAGACGCTGGCGGAGGAGCTGGTCGATCTCGCGCCGCAGGATATGGCGGTGGTGGTGGCGTTTCGGCGCCGGCCGCGTCAGCTCAAGGCGATACTGACGCAGCTGCAAACTCGCCGGGTGCCGACGCTGTTGATCTGCGAACCGCAGGCGCAGTCGCTGATCCCGCTGGCGGACTGGCATTTGGCCGCTTCGCTGGACAGCGTCTCCGCCTTCGACAGCTATTCAGCCGCCATGAGCTTATGTAACCTGCTCAGTAACGCCCTGCTGCATGAGATGTTGGAGCAGGGGCGATCGCGTATTCATCACATTGCCGGTCTGTATCAGGATTTGGACGAACTGGAACCGCGCTAACCGGCGCTTTTTTGGTGCTGATGCACATTTTTGGTGCGTATTTGGCCTGCCTGCTTTCCCTTTCTCCGTCGCCGGCCCGCTGAGGCCGGTAGGTTTTTTCTCGTTAATCAGCGCCAGTTAAGGCATGGGTTCGACGTATTTTCGATTGGCACATTAGTTGCAGAGTCTGTGGTGTAAGAATCTTTTGTTTCATCTTTTCACCATCGGGGATACGCTATGAACATCAAAAAAACGCTGTGGACGGTTTTCACTGGGATCGCCTTGCTGGCGCAGGCCGCGCCGACCATGGCGGATCAATTGCAAGAGATCCGGCAGCGCGGCGTCCTGCGCGTGGCGGTGCCGCAGGATTTCCCGCCATTCGGCTCGGTGGGCACCGATCTGCAGCCTCAGGGTTATGACATCGATATGGCGCGTTATCTGGCCGATAAGATGAAACTTAAGTTGCAGTTGGTGCCGGTCACCAGCGCCAACCGGGTGCCTTATCTGCAGACCAATAAAGTGGATCTGGTGATCTCCAGCCTGGGCAAAAATCCGGAGCGTGAAAAGACCATCGCCTTCAGCCGCGCCTATGCGCCTTTCTTCCTGGGGGTCTTTGGTCCTAAAGACGGCGCGTTGGCGGACATGGCGCAGCTCGATGGCAAGACCGTCGGCGTCACGCGCGGTGCGGTGGAGGATATGGTGCTGAGCGACGGCGCGCCTAAAGGGGCGCAGATCAAGCGTTATGAGGATAACAACACGACGCTGTCGGCCTATCTCTCCGGGCAGGTGCAGTACATCGCCACCGGTAACATGGTGGTGAGCGCCCTGGCGCGCCAGAATCCGGACAAGGCGCCGGCCGCCAAGTTTATGTTGAAAGATTCGCCGTGCTTCGTGGGGTTGCGCCAGGGAGAACCGGCCCTGAAAGCGGCGGTGGATGCGCTGATTGGACAGGCGCTGGCGGACAAGACGCTGAATGGCCTGTCGGAGAAATGGTTGAAAGCACCGCTGCCCGATGGTTTTGGCGCATAACGGGAGCGGCGGATGACCTATCAGCTGAATTTCTCCGCGCTCTGGCCCTACATGCCTGAGCTGTTGGCGGGGTTACTGACGACGATGGCGCTGACGGCGCTGGCGACGTTGATGGGGGTTGCGCTGGGCATTTGCGGCGCGGCGATCCGCAGCGGCCGGGCCGGCGCGCTGAGCCGCCTTTGGGGCATTTACGTCGAAGTGGTGCGCAACACGCCGTTCGTCGTGCAGTTGTTCTTCATCGTGTTCGGCCTGCCGAGCCTGGGCTGGAAACTGACGGCCGGGCAGGCGGCGCTTCTGGCGATGGTGATCAACCTTGGCGCCTACAGCACCGAAATTATTCGCGCCGGCATTCAGGTCACGCCGAAGGGGCAGTGGGAAGCGGGGCGCGTGTTGGGGCTCAGCCGCAGCCAGACCTTTTTACGCATCGTACTGCCGCCGTCGCTGCAGCGTATTTATCCGGCGTTGGTGAGCCAGTGCATCATCGTGATGCTGGGTTCCTCGGTGGTGTCGCAGATCTCGTTCGAAGAGCTGACCTTCGCCGCCAACCTGATCCAGTCGCGCACCTTCCTCAGCTTTGAAGTCTATCTGGTGACGGCGCTGCTTTATCTGTTGTTGTCGTTGTTGATTCGTCAACTGTTGCTGGCCGCCGGGCGGCGTTTTTTAGGGAGCAGGAACTGATGCTGACGTTTACCGATTGGGACATCGTGCGCAATCTGCTGTTGGCGGCTCGCTGGACGCTGCTGCTGTCGTTGACGGCATTTTTCGGCGGCACGCTGGTGGCGCTGCCGCTGGTGTTGATGCGCCTGAGCAAGCGCCGCTGGGCAATGCGTTTTGTCCGCGTTTACGCTGAACTGTTTCAGGGCACGCCGCTGCTGATGCAGCTGTTTTTGGCGTTTTTCGGTCTGGCGCTGTTCGGCGTCGACGTCAGCCCATGGACCGCGGCCGCACTGGCGCTGACGCTATTCACCAGCGCTTTTCTGGTGGATATCTGGTCCGGCAGCATCGCCGCCTTGCCGAAAGGTCAGTGGGAGGCAGCCCGTTGTCTCGGGCTGAGTTTCACGCAGACGCTGATGCGCGTCATCACGCCGCAGGCGGTGCGTATCGCCATTGCGCCGACCGTTGGTTTCTCGGTTCAGGTGATCAAGGGCACCGCCTTGGCGTCGATCATTGGCTTCGTCGAGCTGACCAAGGCCGGCACCATGCTGAACAATGTGACTTATCAGCCCTTCAAAGTGTTTGGTCTGGTCGCGTTGGGCTATTTCCTGATGTGCTATCCCTTGTCGCGTTACAGCCATTATCTGGAGAAGAAATGCCATGCCGATCATCACCATTAATCAGGTTCAAAAATATTACGGTCAGAATCATGTGTTGAAGGGCGTGGATCTGGATATCGACATGGGGCAGGTGGTCTCGATCATCGGCCGCAGCGGGTCTGGTAAAAGCACGCTATTGCGCTGCATCAACGGGCTGGAAGGGTATCAGGAAGGGAGCATCAAACTGGGCGGCATGACCATCACCGATCGCGATTCGCAGGCGCGTGAAATCAGCCGCTCGATTGGCATGGTGTTTCAGAACTTCAACCTGTTCCCGCATATGACGGCGCTGGAAAACGTGATGCTGGCGCCGCGCCGGGTGCTGAAAAAAAGCGCTGCCGAGTGCCGCGAGTTGGCCGAACAGATGCTGAACAAGGTGGGGTTGGGTGAGCGCATGCATTACGCGCCGGCCAACCTTTCCGGCGGGCAACAGCAGCGGGTGGCGATCGCCCGGGCGCTGGCGATGAAACCGAAGGTGTTGCTGTGCGATGAGATCACCTCGGCGCTGGATCCCGAGCTGGTGGGTGAAGTCCTGAAGGTGCTGGAACAGTTGGCGCGAGAGGGCATGACGCTGATTCTGGTCACTCATGAAATGAGCTTCGCCCGCGAGGTGGGCGACCGGGTGGTATTTATGCACCAGGGCAAGGTGTGGGAGCAGGGAAATAGCCGCACGCTGTTCGCCAATCCGCAAACCCAGGAATTGAAACAGTTTATCGCTTCTGTGCGCGGGTTGTCAGAAGCCTGATTTCGGCAAATAAAATGACAAGTTATTAAGCTGGTAAGGAAATAACATGCTAACTACTCCGCAGTTCGAACAGATTAACCCGCCGGCGCGCCTGCTGATGGGGCCGGGGCCGATCAACGCCGATCCGCGCGTGCTGCGCGCCATGTCGAGCCAACTGATCGGCCAGTACGATCCGGCAATGACCGGTTACATGAATCAGGTCATGGCGCTGTATCGCGCGCTGTTCCGCACCGAAAACCGCTGGACGATGCTGGTGGACGGCACCTCGCGCGCCGGCATCGAGGCGCTGCTGGTTTCCGCCATTCGTCCGGGCGATAAGGTGCTGGTGCCGGTATTCGGCCGCTTCGGACATCTGCTGTGCGAAATTGCCCGCCGTTGTCGCGCCGAGGTACACACGATCGACGCGCCGTGGGGCGAGGTGTTCAGCGCCGATCGCATCGAAGACGCGATTAAGCGGGTGCGCCCGCGCCTGCTGCTGACGGTGCAGGGCGACACGTCCACCACCATGCTGCAGCCGCTGCATGAGCTGGGCGATATCTGCCGCCGCCACGGCGTGCTGTTCTATACCGATGCGACGGCGTCCTTTGGCGGCAACCCGCTGGAGACCGACGCCTGGGGGCTGGATGCGGTCTCCGCCGGGCTGCAGAAGTGCCTGGGCGGCCCTTCCGGCAGTTCGCCGGTCACCCTCAGCCCGCAGTTTGAAGAGATCGTGCGCCGTCGCAAATGCGTGGAGGAGGGGATCCGCACCGCCGAACATGCCGACGGCGACGACGAGATGATCTACTCCAACTATTTCGACCTCGGCATGATCATGGATTATTGGGGGCCGGAACGCCTGAATCACCATACCGAAGCCACCAGCATGTTGTTCGCGGCGCGAGAATGCGCGCGGGTGATCCTCGAGGAAGGGCTGGATCAGGCCATTGCCCGCCACCGGCTGCACGGCGCGGCGATGCTGGCGGGCATCCAAGGCATGGGGCTGGCGGTGTTCGGCGATCTCGAGCACCGCATGAATAACGTGCTCGGCGTGATGATCCCGCCGCAGGTGCACGGCGAGCAGGTGCGGCAGATGATGCTGAACGATTTCGCTATCGAAATCGGCACCTCGTTCGGCCCGCTGCAGGGCAAGATCTGGCGCATCGGCACCATGGGCTACAACGCGCGCAAAGATTGCGTGCTGCAAACGCTGGCGGCGCTGGAGGCGGTGTTGAACCGGTTGGGCTTCGCCACGCAACAGGGGGAGGCCCTCCAGGCGGCCTGGAACCTGTACGATGCAGGACGGCCAGAATGACGCCGCAGGAGGCGCAGCAGGCCGCCGCGCGGGTGATGGCGCGCTGTGACGAGCTGGCGGCGATCAGCGCGGAGCCCGGTAAACTGACGCGTCTTTATCTGTCTGCGGAACATCGGCGCGCCAACGTTCTGGTGGGCGAATGGATGCGCGAGAGCGGCATGCGGGTGTGGCAAGACAGCGTCGGCAATATCTGTGGCCGTTATGAAGGGCTAACGCCCGGCGCCCCCGCGCTGCTGCTCGGTTCGCATCTGGACACGGTGCGCAACGCCGGGCGCTATGACGGCATGCTCGGCGTGCTCACGGCGCTGGAAACGGTGGCGCAATACCATCGCCAGGGGCGCCGTTTGCCGCTGGCGCTGGAGGTGATCGGCTTTGCCGACGAAGAGGGCGCTCGCTTTGGCGTGACGTTGCTGGGCAGCCGCGGCTTGACCGGCCAATGGCCGCAGGAATGGCTGGCGCAGACTGACGCGGACGGGGTGAGCATCGCGCAGGCCATGCGCGACTTCGGACTGGAGCCGACGGCGATCGCGCAGGCGCGCCGCGCGCCGCAGGAAATCCGCGCTTATCTGGAATTGCATATCGAACAGGGCCCATGTCTGGAGGCGGCCGACCTGGCGCTGGGGGTGGTGACGGCGATCAACGGCGCGCGTCGGCTTAACTGCGTCTTTAGCGGAGAAGCGGGCCATGCTGGTACGGTGCCGATGGGGCAGCGCAAAGACGCGCTGGCGGCCGCGGCGGAATGGATAACGGCGGTTGAAACGTTGACCCGCGCCGCCGATCCGCATCTGGTGGCCACCGTCGGCTGCATCGAGAGCCTGCCGGGCGCGGCCAACGTGATCCCGGGCGAAGTGCGATTGACGCTCGACGTGCGCGGCCCGCAGGATGCGCCACTGGCGGCGCTGTTGGCGACGTTGCTGGCGCAGGCGCAGACGATCTGCGCACGCCGTGGAGCGCGCTTCGCCAGCGAGGAGTTTTACCGCATTGACGCCACCGCCTGCGATAGCGATCTGCAGCGCCGCTGGCAGGCAGCCGTCGAGCAGGTACAGGGGCAGAGTCTGGCGCTGCCG
This sequence comes from Serratia sp. SCBI, assembly GCF_000747565.1. NCBI lineage: Bacteria > Pseudomonadati > Pseudomonadota > Gammaproteobacteria > Enterobacterales > Yersiniaceae > Serratia > Serratia sp. SCBI. The sequence continues at coordinate 920,546 of NZ_CP003424.1, forward strand.
AGCGGCGCCGGTCATGACGCCATCGCCGTGGCGGCGCAATGGCCGGTCGGCATGCTGTTCGTGCGTTGCGCCGGCGGCGTCAGCCATCATCCGGCTGAAGCGGTGCGGCAGGCTGACGTAGCGCTGGCGATCCAGGCCTATTGCCTGACGATCGCCGGCTGGGAGCTAAGATGAGGGTATGAGACTTCCTAAGATGACGCGTTACGACGATAGAAGCTCAGGGCGATGGCCAATCCGGCCAGCAGTCCGGCGCAGGTGCGGTTTAGCCAGCGCAGAGTGCGGCCGGAAAATATACGCATAGCATGGTGGCCGCCAAGCGCGTAGAGACTCATCAGAGCGATATCGATCAGGGCGGTCACCAAAGCGAGAATCACGTATTGCAGCGCTACGTCGCCCGCTGGCTGGATGAACTGCGGCAGAAAGGCGGAAAAGAACAGCAGTCCTTTGGGATTGGAGAGTGCGACCAGCAGCGAGCGCATAAACGCGGCGCGGCCGTTGCGGGCGCCGGGCATCGCGTTCTGTGCTGCCTGCGGGGTGCCAAGCGGCGCGCGCCACAGTTGGCAGGCTAGATAGAACAAATAAGCGGCGCCGGCCCATTTGACCAGCGTGAAAAGCAGTTCGGAAGCTTGCAGTATTGCCCCTAAGCCGCAGCCGACGGCACCGATCAACAGCAGGTCGGACAGCGCCGCACCGGCAATGCCGCAGGCGGCGACGCGTTTGCCTTTGGTTGCGCCGTTATTGAGCGCCAACAGCATGGTTGGGCCCGGCGTAATGGTGACCGCCGCGACGGCCACGATATAGAGCAAGAGTGTCGTCATATCCATATCACTTCTCCTTGCGTTATCGGCTAAGGTGCCGGGAATTCAGTCAAGACGCAGAAAGCTGTCGGCATCGCGCCAGGCCGGGAAGGCGCTGCGGTAACTCTGCAGGGTTTCCAGCGACAGCTCGGCGTCCAGCCGCGCGGCTGCGCCGGGCTCGGCATCCGCCAGGATCTCGCCCTGCGGGCTGATGATCAGGCTGTCTCCGCTGTAGTTCAGGCCGTTCGGATCATCGCCCACCCGGTTGCAGCCCGCCACATACACCTGATTTTCAATCGCCCGCGCCGCCAGCAGCGTTTGCCAATGGCGGCTGCGCGGCGCCGGCCAGTTGGCGACGTACAGCGCCAGATCGTAATCCTGCTGATAGCGCGCCCAGACCGGGAAACGCAGGTCGTAGCAGATCTGCGGCAGAATGCGCCAGCCGCGCCACTCGACGATTTCGCGCCGGTTGCCGGCCTGATAGTGCAGGTGTTCGCCGGCCATGCGGAACAGATGGCGTTTATCATAGGCATGCACCTGGCCGCCCGGCTCCACCAGCAGGAAGCGATTGACCGCGCCTTCGGCGGTTTTCAGCGCCACGCTGCCGCCGATCAACGCGTGGCTTTTCACCGCCCAGCCGTGCAGCCAGTCGATCACCTGCTGTTCGGGCAGGGCGCTCTCGCCGGCATCCATGGCAAAACCGGTGGTGAACATTTCCGGCAAGACGATGAGATCGCGCCCGACGATCGGCGCCAGCAACGCGTCGAAGGCGGCCAGGTTAGCGAGGCCGTCGCGCCAGACCAGCGGTTGCTGCAACAGGGTAATTTTTAAAGTCGACATAACCGCTCCGCAGCTGCATCCAGCGTGGCGTCCTGTTTAGCGAAGCACAGCCGGATCAATTTATGGGGGAAAGGATCGGTACAGAAGACCGACAGCGGAATGGCCGCCACGCCCACGTGCTCGGTTAACCAATGGCAGAACGCCACATCGTCCAGATCGGAGATGGCGCTGTAGTCCGCCAGCAAGAAGTATGTACCGGCGCAGGGTAAAATTTCCAGTCGGCTGCTCGCCAGCGCTTGCACGAAGCGGTCGCGCTTGGCGCGGTAGAATGCCGGCAACTGTCGCCAGTGCTCCGGCTCGGCGCGCAGGCTATCCGCCAGCGCCAGCTGCGCCGGGGTGTTGACCGAGAAGGTCAGGTATTGATGCACCTTGCGCACCTCGGCGCTCAGCGCGGCGGGCGCCACGCAGTAACCCACTTTCCAGCCGGTCATGTGGAAGGTTTTACCGAAGGAGGACACTGCGATCGCCCGTTGGCGCAATTGTGGGTGGGCCAACACGCTGGCGTGCCCGCCTTTGGCGAAGCAGATGTGTTCGTAGACTTCGTCGCTGAGCACGTAGATCTCGCGCTCGGCGATGGCGTGCCACAGCTGCTGCATGTCTTCCGCCTGCCAGGCGGTGGCGGACGGGTTGTGCGGCGTATTGACGATCACCAGACGGGTGCGCGGCGACAGCGCGGCGGCGAACCGTTGCCAATCCACGGCAAATGCGGGCGGCTGCAGGGCGAGGCGTTTGAGTACGCCGCCGGCCAGCGTCACCGCCGGCGCGTAGCTGTCGTAGCTCGGATCGAAACAGACCACCTCATCGCCGGGGCGCACCAGCGCGGTGATGGCGGCGAACAGCGCTTCGGTGGCACCGGCGGTGACGGTCACTTCGCTGCCGGCATCCGGCTGCCAGCCATACAGCTCGGCGGTTTTGTCGGCGATGGCTTCGCGCAGCGCCGCCACGCCGGTCATTGGCGCATATTGGTTGGCGCCCTGGGCGACGTGCCAGGCCAGGCGTGCTTTCAGGTAGTCCGGCCCGTCAAAATCAGGGAAGCCCTGCGACAGGTTGATCGCCTGATGCTGCTGCGCCAGCGCGCTCATCTGGGTGAAGATGGTGGTGCCCAGGGCAGGCAGTTTACTGTCGGGAATCAATGCGGAAGTGCTCATAGCAGGTGAATACTCCAGGCGCTTATATTGCCGTCAATATAACACGATGCTAGTATTTGGCAATCAAGACGCTTAGATGGCTAAATGCGAAAAAGTGCTTAGCCTGTCGCGCAGCCGGCTAAGCCTCACCTGCTGACCGCTATACCGAACGGGAAACGATAACAATGACGGAGAATCCGCAACTTACCGCATTACTGGCGGCCTGCCACTGGATTGGCGACAAAGGCTGGTGTCCGGCGACCGGCGGCAACATGTCGCTGCGCCTCGACGAACGCCAGTGCCTGGTCACCGAGTCCGGCAAAGACAAAGGGAGTCTGAGCGCCGCCGATTTTCTGCGGGTGGATATCGCTGACAATCACGTGCCGAGCGGCCGTACGCCATCGGCGGAAACCGGGCTGCATACGCTGCTCTATCGCTTGTACCCGCACCTTGGCGCGGTGTTGCATACCCATTCCGTCAACGCCACCGTGTTGTCGCGGGTGGAACGCGGCGATGCGTTGGTGCTGCAGGGGTACGAAATGCAAAAGTCGCTCGCCGGTCAGCGCAGCCACCTGGACAGCGTGGCGATCCCTATTTTCGATAACGATCAGGACATTCCCCGGCTGGCGTCGCGCGTCGCGGCCTATGCCGAGGTCACGCCGCTGCAGTACGGTTTTCTGGTGCGCGGCCACGGTCTCTATTGCTGGGGAAGCCAGGTGGCGGAAGCCCGCCGCCATCTCGAAGGGCTGGAATTCCTGTTCCAGTGTGAACTGCAACGTCGCTTGCTGGAGGCGAAATGATCCGCGCTATCGTAACCGATATTGAAGGCACCACCAGCGATATTCGCTTCGTGCATCAGGTGCTGTTTCCCTATGCCCGCGAGCGGCTGGCGGAATTTGTACGCCGTCACGCCACGGAGAGCGAAGTCGCCGCGCCGTTGGCGGCGCTGCGCGCTGAAATAGACCAGCCGCAGGCGGATCTCGATGCGCTGATCGCCGCGCTGTATCGCTTTATGGATGAAGATCGCAAATCCACCGCGCTCAAGGCGCTGCAGGGCATCATCTGGCGCAGCGGCTATCGCGAGGGCGACTTCCGCGGACATCTTTATCCGGAGGTCGCCGGGCAGTTGGCTGCCTGGCAGCGCCAGGGGCTGAAGCTTTACGTTTATTCTTCCGGTTCGGTGGAGGCGCAAAAGCTGCTGTTCGGCCACAGCGACGCCGGCGATCTGCAGCCGCTGTTCAGCGGCTATTTCGACACCCGCGTCGGCGCCAAGCGTGAAACCGCGTCGTACCGCAACATCGCGCAGGCTATCGGCATCGCGCCCGACGAACTGCTGTTCCTGTCCGATATTCACCAGGAGCTGGACGCCGCGCAGGCCGCCGGCTGGCATACCTGCCAGCTGATCCGCGATGAGGCGGACGCACAGAGCCGGCATCCGCAGGTCAGCCGTTTTGATCACATCGATTTAGGGGAGTTTGTCTCATGAGTGGATTGACCATTTTCAGTGATACAGCACCGCAGCAGCCGCTGTGGCAGAGCCGCGACGCGCAGGAAATCCAGCGCCAGCTGGCGCAGATCGGCGTGCGCTTTGAGCGTTGGCAGGCGGATCGCGAGTTGGGCGACAACCCGCAGCCGGAGGCGGTGATCGCCGCCTACCAGCATGAGATCGACCGGCTGGTGGCGGAAAAGGGCTACCAGAGTTGGGACGTGATCAGCATGCGGCCGGACCACGAGCAGCGTCAGGCGCTGCGCGAAAAATTCCTGTCCGAACATACGCACGGCGAGGATGAAGTGCGCTTTTTCGTTGAAGGGGCGGGGCTGTTTTGCCTGCATCTGGACGGCAAGATCTTCCAGATCCTGTGCGAAAAGAACGATCTGATCTCGGTGCCGGCTAACACCCGTCACTGGTTCGATATGGGCTCGGCGCCGCACTTTACCGCGATCCGGGTATTTGACAACCCGGAAGGCTGGGTGGCGCATTTCACCGGCGACACGATCGCCGATGCCTATCCGCGTCTGGACTGATCGTCAACCGGCGGGCGTTAACCCAGCGCCCGCTGGAAAATCCCCGCTTCAACCTGCTGCGGCGTGATCACGCCGCTGTCGAACACCCACCCGCTGATAAGCTTGGCCGGCGTGACGTCGAACGCCGGATTGCAGACCGGCGCATCGGCCGGCGCCCACTGGCAGGCGCCGAAGCTGCCTGAAACGCCGGTGACTTCGGCCGCCGCGCGTTGCTCGATCGGGATGGCGGCGCCGTCCGGACAGTGCGGATCGTGGGTGGTATGCGGGGCAGCCACATAGAATGGAATGCCATGGTAGTGCGCCAGCACCGCCAGGCTGTAGGTGCCAATCTTGTTGGCGACGTCGCCGTTGGCGGCGATGCGATCCGCGCCGACCCACACCGCATCGACCTGGCCCTGCGCCATCAGGCTGGCGGCCATCGAATCGCAGATCAGACGATAGGGAATGCCCAGCTCGCCCAGTTCCCAGGCGGTCAGACGGCCGCCCTGCAGCAGCGGCCGGGTTTCATCAACCCATACCTGTTGCACTTTGCCCTGCTGGTGGGCGCGCAGCAGCACGCCGATGGCGGTGCCGACGCCGGCGGTGGCCAACCCGCCGGTATTGCAGTGGGTCAGCAGGCGGCTGCCGGGCTTGATCAGACCAGCGCCGTGATCGGCGATGCGATCGCACAGCCGGCGATCTTCCTCCACCAGCCGCAGCGCTTCGTTCACCATCGCCGGCGCCCAGTCCGGCTCCGCCAGCGCCAGCTTCATGCGATCCAGATTGTTCATCAGGTTAACCGCCGTCGGGCGGGCGGCGCGTAGCGTGTGCAGCGCCTGTTCCAGCTCGGCGCGCGGCACACCGCGTTCCGCCAGCAGCGCCAACAGCAGGCTGGCGGACAGCCCGATCAGCGGCGCGCCGCGCACCCGCAGGCTGTGAATGTGCCCGACCAACTCCTCCACGCTGTCGCAGGCGCGCCACCGCTTTTCCTGCGGCAGGGCTTGCTGATCGAGGATCCAAAGGCGGTTGTCCCGCAGGGTCAAACTGGTGGTGTTAAGCGCTTGCATCGGCGGTTAATTCCTTGTTGCGAGGTTATTGCATCTGAAACGCTATTCTGCCAACATGACTTCCAGATGTATAGACGTCCAAATGCTTTTACGTCTAAATAAACAGAATCGCTGGGGGCAGCGAGAGAGAACAGAGGGGTTGGGGAATGTCGCTTTATCGTACGTTTACGGCTGCCGATGCCGTTGAATACGCCCGCCAATACGGGCAGGTGGCCGATCCGCAAGCGCTGGTGAGCGCCGACGAGATCGGCGACGGCAACCTGAACCTGGTGTTCAAGATCCGCGATCGCGAAGGCGTGAGCCGGGTGATCGTCAAACAGGCGTTGCCGTACGTGCGCTGCGTGGGCGAATCCTGGCCGCTGACGCTGGATCGGGCGCGCATCGAAGCGGAAACGCTGTTGATCCACGGCGGTTTCTGCCCGCGACATACGGTAAAAATCCTGCACCACGATCCCGAGTTGGCGGTGATGGTGCAAGAAGATCTCTCCGATCATCGCATCTGGCGCAGCGAACTGGTGCAGGGGAACTATCATCCGCTGGCGGCCGGTCAGCTGGCGGAATACCTGGCGCAGACGCTGTTCCACACCTCCGATTTTTATCAGTCGGCGCAGCAGAAAAAAGCGGAAGTCAGCCGCTTCACCAACCCCGAGCTGTGCCAGATCACCGAAGATCTGTTCTTTACCGATCCCTATATCGACCATGAGCGCAATCAGTTCGAGGCGGCGCTGTTGCCGCAGGTGCAGGCGCTGCGTGAGGATGCGCCGCTGAAGCTGGCGGTCGCCGGCCTGAAACACCGCTTTCTCAGCAAGGCGGAGGCGTTGTTGCACGGGGATATCCACAGCGGTTCAATTTTCGTGGCGGAAGGGCGATTGAAAGCGATCGACGCTGAATTCGGTTTCTACGGCCCGATCGGTTTCGATGTCGGCACTGCGTTAGGCAATCTGCTGCTCAACTATTGCGGCCAGCCTGGGCTGTTCGGGCCGCGCGACGCCGCCGCCGGGCGCGAGCAGCGTCTGCAGGATGTGCGCGAGCTGTGGCTGATCTTTGCCGATCGTTTCCTGGCGCTGTGCCATCAGCAAAGCCGTGATGCGGCGCTGGCGACGCCGGGTTACGCCGAGCAGTTCCTGCAGCAGGTCTGGACTGATGCGGTAGGGTACTGCGGCACAGAGCTGATTCGGCGCACTATCGGCCTGGCGCACGTCGCCGATCTGGACAGCATCGCCGACGCCGACATGCGCCTCGACTGTCAGCGTCATGCGCTGGGTTTGGGGCGCACGCTGATCGTCAATGCGCCGCAGATCGAGCATATCGACGCGCTGTTGGCGCGCATTCGTCAGCAAGGCTGAAGAGCCCGACAGTAATGAGGCAAACCCGGCTGCGGTCCGGGTTTTTTTTTAATAACTTATTGGCATCAGTAACAGAATAGATTAAATTTTTTTTAACTAAAAAGGTATTTTCACTCGCTTCTTATTTGTAAATTTAATTATATTTTATGACCGTTGGTTACATGTCTTTAATATTAACGCCATCCATAAGGACAGTGCTTATTTATCTGGATTTCATGACGGTAATTAAAATAAAAAAACGCCATCCGTTCTTTTTTTGATCGTTTTATTGTGGGAGTGGGAAGATGAAAAAAGACTTTTTATCGATAAAAACTATCACGTCGCCGTTACTTTTTTAGGAAATGGGATAGCTCATGCTTGGGTTTGAATAAAGCAGCGGGTTGATTATCTCAATATTACCCCCTAGATTATTCGAGTGTCGGGCAATCGTAAATAAATAACGCAAGGTTATTAACTATAAGTAACCTTTGGCCTCACTTTGTCTGATTATTTCTATCGAGATCGGAGTGCTCCATGCAATTAACGCCAAGAGAAATCGAAAAACTGATGGTCTATACCCTGGCTGACGTCGCATTAAAACGAAAATCCAGAGGGATAAAGCTTAATTATCCCGAGGCGGTGGCCATTATTACCACCGCGGCGCTGGAGGGCGCCCGCGAGGGAAAAACGCTGGAAGAAGTCATGAACGACACGCGGCAGGTTTTGAGCCGCGATGACGTCATGGACGGCGTGGCGGACTTGATCCCGCATGTGCAGGTCGAGGCGATATTCAGCGACGGCAGCCGCCTGGTGACGGTGCACGATCCTATTCAATAAACGCCGATGGCCTTCCTGAATCCCATGGACGAATCTTATCAGCACAGGTATTCCGATGAAAAAGCATGACAAAGAAAAGCACGTGCCGCCAGGCGGCTATATCCTGTCCGAAAGTCCCATCACCTTCAATGAAGATCGCGAGACGGTTATTTTAACGGTGCGCAACACCGGCGACAGGCCTATTCAGGTCGGCTCACACTTTCATTTCTTCGAAGCCAACAAAGCGCTGCAGTTCGATCGCGCCGCCGCCTTTGGCAAACGGTTAAATATCACCGCCACGACGGCGATCCGTTTTGAACCCGGCGATGAAATCGAGGTGGCGCTTATTGCCATCGGCGGCAAGCAAACGGTTTATGGTTTTAATAATCTGGTGGACGGTTGGGCGGGCGACAGCCCGGTAGCCGCCGGTGAAAGAGTAAAGAAAACTATAGATGTAAAGCGAGCTATTGAGCTGGGTTATAAAAACCGCGATCAGGCGCCCATCAAGACGGACGAGGAATAAAGCATGCCAACGATCTCCAGGCAGGAATATGCCGGGCTGTTCGGCCCGACCACCGGCGATAAAATTCGCTTGGGCGATACGCAACTGTTTATTGAAATAGAAAAAGATCTGCGCGGTTACGGTGAGGAATCGGTCTACGGCGGCGGTAAGTCGCTGCGCGACGGCATGGGCGCCGATAACCGATTAACCAGCGACAATGTGTTGGATCTGGTCATTACCAATGTGACCATTCTGGACGCCCGGCAAGGGGTGATCAAGGCGGACGTCGGCATTAAAAACGGCCTGATCGCCGGCATTGGCAAAAGCGGCAACCCGGCGATGATGAACGGCGTCACGCCCGGCATGGTGGTGGGCGTCAGCACCGACGCCATCTCGGGCGAACACCTGATCCTGACCGCCGCCGGCATCGATACGCACATTCATTTCATTTCGCCGCAGCAGGCCGCACATGCGCTCTCCAACGGCGTGACGACCTTCTTCGGCGGCGGCGTCGGGCCGACCGACGGTTCCAACGGCACCACGGTGACCGCCGGGCCCTGGCATATCCACCGCATGCTGCGCGCCTTCGAGAACATGCCGGTCAACGTGGGAATGCTCGGCAAGGGGCACGCTTCGCACGCTGCGCCGCTGGTCGAACAAATCGCCGCCGGCGTGGCCGGGCTGAAGGTGCATGAGGACTGGGGCGCCACCAACTCCGCGCTGCGCCACGCGCTGAGGGTGGCCGACGACATGGATATTCAGGTGGCGGTGCATACCGACAGCCTGAACGAGGGCGGCTACGTCGAGGACACCATCGACGCCTTCGAAGGGCGCACTATCCACACCTTCCACACCGAAGGCGCCGGCGGCGGGCACTCGCCGGATATCATCAAGGTTGCCGCGCAGATGAACGTCTTGCCGAGCTCCACCAACCCCACGCTGCCGTTCGGCATCAACAGTCAGGCCGAACTGTTCGACATGATCATGGTGTGCCACAACCTCAACCCCAATGTGCCGGCCGACGTGGCGTTTTCCGAAAGCCGGGTGCGGCCGGAAACCATCGCCGCGGAAAACGTGCTGCACGACATGGGCGTGCTGTCGATGTTTTCCAGCGACTCCCAGGCGATGGGGCGGGTTGGCGAAAACTGGCTGCGGGTGATGCAGACGGCGCACGCGATGAAAGCCGCGCGCGGCAAGCTGCCGGAAGATGCGGCGGAACACGATAACTTCCGCGTGCTGCGCTACGTGGCGAAGATCACCATCAACCCGGCGATCGCGCAGGGCATCAGCCACGTGCTGGGTTCGGTCGAGGTCGGCAAGATGGCCGATCTGGTGCTGTGGGAGCCGCGCTTCTTCGGCGCCAAGCCGAAGCTGGTGATCAAGGGCGGGATGATTAACTGGGCGGTGATGGGCGATCCCAACGCGTCGTTGCCGACGCCGCAGCCCACGTTCTACCGACCGATGTTCGGCGCCATGGGCAAATCGCTGCAGGAAACCTGCGTCACCTTCGTCTCCGGCGCGGCGTTGCATGACGGCATCAAAGAGAAACTGGGGCTGGAGCGGCAGGTGATGGCAGTGCATAACTGCCGCGCGATCTCCAAGCAGGACATGGTGCGCAACGCGGAAACGCCGCATATCGAGGTGGACCCCGAAACCTTCGCCGTCAAGGTCAACGGCGAACACGCCACGGTGAAACCGATCGCCACCGCCGTGCTTAATCAACGCTACTTTTTCAGCTAGGAACCGCCGCTCATGATCGTGATTGAAAAGATACTCGGCAATATCAAACGGGATGCCGACTGGCGTGAGCGCTTGCAACACGCCTCGCTGGACGTGCTGGCGCTCTCGCAGTGGGAGGCGCAGAAAAGCCGCTGCCGCAAAACCACCCGCGACGGCCAGGACCTCGGTATTTCCCTCGATCGTCACCAGGTGCTGGCCGACGGCGATGTGCTGCTCTGGGACGAAGCGAACCGTAGCGCGGTGCTGGTGCAGATGAACCTGCGCGATGTGATGGTAATCCATCTTGAGTCGCTGCTGGCGACCGATATAGCGACGGTGCTGAAGACCGCGTTCGAACTGGGGCATGCGCTGGGCAATCAGCACTGGAAATCGGTCATCAAAGGGAATCGCATCTTTATTCCGCTGACGGTGGCGACCAAGGTGATGGATTCGGTGATGAAAACCCACGGCTTTCATGCGCTGCCTTATTCGTTCGTGAAGGGCGAAAGCATTTTGCCGCATCTGACCCAGCCCGAAGCGCGCCTGCTGTTCGGCGGCGCGGAGGATTCCGCGACCCATGTGCATGTTGACAGCCCATTCCTCGGTCAGCATGTGATCAAATTGAAATGAACGCTGTTCAGCTGATTCGTATCCTGCAGTTTGCCGACTCGGTGCTGCCGGTGGGGGCGTTTGCCTTTTCCAATGGCGTCGAGTCGGCGATCCAGGCCGGCATCGTGCGCGATGTCGACACGCTGAAATCGTTCACCCGCACCGCTTTGCAACAGGCGGCGGGCGGCGACGGCCGGGCGGTCGCGGCGGCCTGCCGGGCGCTGCAGGGGGGCGATCGCGAGGCGGTTATCGGGCACGACTGGGCGCTGTTCAACCGCAAGCTGAATGAAGAAGGCCGCAGCATGGTGGTGAGGATGGGAAAGAAGCTGGCGGAAATGACGGCGGCCATCTGTGATGAGCCCCAGGTGGTCTGGTGGCTTGAGCAGATCAAAACCGGCCGCGCCGCCGGCACCTATCCGGTGACGCAGGCGGTAGTGATGACGGCGCTGGGCGCGGGGCCGCGCGAGGTGGCGGTGATGCATCAGTACGGCGTGGCGATGACCATTCTCAGCGCCGCCATGCGCCTGATGCGCGTCACCCATATCGACACCCAACGCATCCTGTTTCAACTCAACCGGGACATCGACGTTTTTTGTGACGAAGCCGAACGCGGCGGCGTTGAACAAATGGCCTCTTACGCGCCGGTGACCGACGTCCTGGCCGCGCTGCACGTCGGCGCATTTACCCGACTGTTCAGCAACTAATGATAAAGGAACGAGCAGAGTGAAGAAAATTACCCGCATTGGCATCGGCGGCCCGGTAGGCTCGGGCAAGACCGCGATTATCGAAGTCATTACGCCGCGTCTGATCGAACGGGGCATCAGCCCGTTAATCATCACCAACGACATCGTCACTACCGAAGACGCCAAACAGGTCAAGCGCACGCTCAAGGGGATCCTCGACGAGGAGAAAATTCTGGGCGTGGAAACCGGCGCCTGCCCGCATACCGCGGTGCGCGAGGATCCGAGCATGAATATCGCCGCGGTGGAGGAGATGGAGGCCCGTTTCCCGGACAGCGACGTGGTGATGATCGAGAGCGGCGGCGATAACCTGACGTTGACCTTCAGCCCGGCGCTGGCGGACTTTTACATCTACGTTATCGACGTCGCCGAAGGGGAAAAGATCCCGCGCAAAAACGGCCCGGGCCTGGTTCAGGCCGACATCCTGGTGATCAACAAAATCGATTTGGCGCCGTACGTCGGCGCCAGCCTGGCGGTGATGGAACACGATACGCGCGTGGTGCGCGGCGAGCGGCCTTATATCCTCACCAACTGCAAAACCGGCGAAGGCATCGACGAACTGGTGGACATGATCATGCGTGATTTCCTGTTCACCCACGCGCCGTCGGCGGCGTTATGACGGCCGTCAGCGAAGCGGCGAGGCGCGTGGCGCAACTCGGCGCCGACGCGCCGGAGTTGGCCGCCTACCAGGACGAACCGCCGCAGATGGCCAGCGGCGGCGTGGGCAAAACCGGCTATCTGCGGCTGGGGTTCGCGCTGAACGGGCATCGCAGCGTGCTGCGGCAAATGGAGCGGCGCGTGCCATTTCTGGTGCAGCGGGCGCTGTATTGGGACGAGGCGCTGCCGCAGATGCCGTGCGTATTCGTCATCTCCACCTCGGGCTGCATCTTGCAGGGCGATCGCCTGACGCTCGAGGTGCAGGTCGCCCCCCGGGCCTGCGGGCATGTCACCACTCAATCGGCGACCAAGATCCACGCCATGGAAAATAACTACGCGGCGCAGATGCAGACGCTGACGCTCGAAGAGGGCAGCTATCTGGAGATGATGCCCGATCCGGTGATCCCTCACTGCGGCTCGCGCTTCATTACCGATACCCGCATTACGCTGCACCCCACGGCGACGCTGCTCTATGGCGAGATCCTGATGTCGGGGCGCAAGCACCATCAGGCGGATCGCGGTTTCAGATTCGACGTTTACTCTTCGCGCATCAGCGCCTGTCGCCCCGAGGGCAACATGCTGTTTGTCGAGCGCTATGTGCTGGAACCGCATAAACACCCGCTGAACGGGGTCGGCGTGATGGGGCCGTTCGATGTGTTCGGCAATGTGATCCTGCTGACGCCGCCCGAGCATCATCAGCGGATCCTCGATCGCATCGCGCCCCGCTATGACGAGGCTGAGGGGATCGCCAGCGGCGTCAGCCGGTTGCCCAATGAGTGCGGGCTGATCTTTAAGGCTTTGGGCAAAGAGGCGCGCCAGGTGAAGGCGGCGATTCGCGCTTTCTGGCGCGTCGCCCGGGAGGAAATCCTGGGCGTGACGCTGCCCGAGCCTTTTATCTGGCGCTAGTCTGCAGCGGGAAGCGGTCATGACGACAAAGTGGAATTGGGCGGCGTTGTGCGCCCGCAGCCGAATAGCGGCGGTGACGGATGCGGTGCTGCGCGGCTGTTCGCAGGTGATGTTTCAAAATAACCCTTTGACCGGATTATTGTTTTTCATCGCCATTTTCGTGGGCGCCTGGGAAGAGGGGCTGCCGCAGGTGGCCTTCGGCTGCCTGCTGGGTACGGCGGCGGCGACGCTCAGCGCGGCGTGGTTGGTGGACGATCGCGCAGCGTTGCGCACCGGTCTCTATGGCTACAACGGCTGCCTGGTCGGCGCCGCGCTGCCGACCTTTTTGCTGCCCTCTGTCTGGCTGTGGATCGGCGTGATCTTCAGCAGCGCGATCTCGGTGATCGTCACCGTCGGCCTCAATCGGCTGCTGCGTACCTGGAAGATCGCGGCGCTGACCGCGCCTTTCGTGCTGACCACCTGGACGGTGCTGCTGGCCAGCTACCCGTTCAGCCATCTGCGGCATGTGCGGTTGCCGCCGGCGGCCATCCCGGCCGACGGCGCGGTGTTCAACCCGCACCCCGACCTGGCGGAGGTGTTGAGCGGTGCGTTGCACGGCGTCTCCCAGGTCTTTTTGTGCAGCAGCGTGAGCGGCGGTGTGCTGCTGTTGCTCGGGCTGGCGGTTTCGTCGCCGCGCGCGATGGCGCTGGGTTTTTTCGGCGCCTTGCTGGCGGTGATCACCGCGCTGGCGATCGGCGCCGATCCGCAGGCGGTCTTCGCCGGGCTGTATGCTTTCAGCGCGGTGCTGACGGCGGTGGCGCTGGGTTCCGTCTTCAACCCGCCCGGCCGGCGGGTGCTTATCTATACGCTGCTCGGCGTGATTTTCACGGTGCTGGTGCAGGGGGCTTTCAATACCTTGCTGGCTCCGCTGGGGATGCCGTCGCTGACCATGCCGTTCGTGATCGCGTCCTGGCTGTTTTTGAGCGCCAATCCGGCGGTGATCGCGGCGCGGCGCTAATCCATTGATTTCAACATAACGAGAAAACGGGAGTGTGGGTATGGCGGTAATTTCCGAAGGATTGCATGGCGCAGCCCGGCGGCGGGCGGTATCCCTGCTGCTGGGGCTGGTGGCGGTCAACGTCGTTGTCTGGCTGCTGGCGCTGGCGGTGTTCAAAGACAATGCGGCGCTGATGGGCACCGCCTTGCTGGCCTACAGTTTTGGTCTGCGCCATGCGGTGGATGCCGATCACATCGCCGCGATCGACAACGTGACCCGCAAGCTGATGCAACAGGGCAAAACGCCGGTGGCGGTCGGCACCTTCTTCTCGCTCGGCCACTCGACCATCGTGGTGCTGGCCTCGGCCGCCATTGCCGCCACGGCGATGATGTTCAGCCGACAGATGGGCTGGTTTCACGAAACCGGCGGTTTGATCGGCACGCTGGTGTCCGCGCTGTTTCTGCTGACGGTGGCCTTTATCAACCTGCTGGTGCTGATCTCCGTGTGGCGCGCTTTCCGGCAGGTGAAGGCGGGCGAGCTGCCTGCGCATCAATCGCTGGATCTGTTGATGAGCGGCGGCGGTGCGCTGGCGCGCTGCTTCCGCCCGCTGTTCAGGCTGGTGAATCAGAGCTGGCACATGTACCTGGTAGGCTTCTTGTTTGGCCTGGGCTTCGACACCGCCACCGAGGTCGGGTTGCTGGGGATTTCGGCTGCCGGCGCCGGCCACGGCATGAACCTGTGGAGCATCATGCTGTTCCCGGCGCTGTTCGCCGCCGGCATGGCGCTGATCGACTCCATCGACAACTTCGTGATGATAGGCGCTTACGGCTGGGCGTTCTCCAAACCGATCCGCAAACTGTACTACAACATGACCATCACGGCGGCGTCGGTGATCATCGCGGTGTTTATCGGCGGTATCGAAGCGCTCGGACTTATCGCCGACAAGCTGGCGCTGTCCGGCCCGCTGTGGGACGCCGTGGCGCGGCTCAACGATCATCTGGGGGAGATGGGTTATTGGGTGATCGCCGTGTTCATTTTCTGCTGGCTGGTGTCGGTGGTGAATTACCACCTGCGTGGCTATGACAAGCTGACGGTCAGCGGCTGAAAAGGCGGGTGCTCGTGGATCCTGCCTGACACCATCCGCCAACGGGCGGGGCGAACCCCGCCGTTGGGTTGCCTTACCGTTCGGATTCGTAAGCCAAAGTGGCCGCAACCTCCGAGTCTCCCAACCTGATGCGCAGTTCGCACAGCGAACCGCGGGTTAGCCAGATGAACGCGATCAGCGTCATACAGACGATCACCAGCTTAAGCACGACCCGTTTTTGCTGCATTTTTGACCTCCCTATCCTTGCCTTGCGGCGGGTAAGAGGCTAACCTGATGTTGCTTGGCATCAGAGTGGCCTCGGGTTGATAATATCGACTCGGGGCCTTTCTCTTTCTCTCCTTTGCCAAGGCTCCGGACAGAAAGATCCAGAGCACCCGCTGCGCAGTCTACCTGAACTTCCTTCCCGTGAAATCCGCCGTTGCGCCAACCTGCGGCGCGGTGCGCAGTTCGTGATGCAAGAAAAGAAAAAGGGGCGATGATGATCGCCCCTTGGATGCGTGGAGTAGGAATTGGCGTTAAGCCGCTTCGGTCTGCTGTTGGCGTTTAGACTGCGCCGCCGGCTTTTCCGGCTTGGCGGCCGCCAGCGCATCCGGCGCAAAGTCGTCCACGTTTATGGAGCGCAGACGGCTCTCTTCGGCTTTCACCAGGATCTTCGCTTCGTCGGCGCTGATCTTGCCTTCTTCCAGAGCGCGTTCCGCCAAACGATCCAGACGGGTGAACGGCAGGTTTTTGCCGGCGGCCTTGCACAGACGTTCGTGAATCGGCTCGGCGGCCATCACGTCGGCCAGCGCCGCTTCCAGCAGGCCGATTGGGTTATGCTCGCTCGGCGTCAGGTACTGGCCGCGCCCCAGACGGCTGCGGGTGGCGGAAGGCACCTGCAGGATCTTGGCCAGCTGATGATCCAGGCGATCGGACGGTGCGGTATGCACGCGGCCGAACGGGAAGACCACGAAGCGCAGCGCGCCGGCGATAAAGCGGTTCGGGAAGTTGCGCAGCAGATCATCCAGCGCCTGTTCGGCTTTATGCAGGCTGTCTTGCACGCCCCAATGCACCAGCGGCAGATCTTCTTTCTGACGGCCTTCGTCGTCAAAGCGTTTCAGCACGGCGGAAGCCAGGTACATCTGGCTGAGGATATCCCCCAGGCGAGCGGAGATGCGCTCGCGGCGCTTCAGGCTGCCGCCCAGCACGCCCATGGAAACGTCCGACAGCAACGCCAGGTTGGCGCTCAGGCGGTTCAACTGCTGATAGTAACGACGGGTCGCGTCCTTGGTCGGCGTGGCGCTGGTGCGGCCATTGGTCAGGCCCAGCCAGAAGCTGCGTACCTTGTTGCTGCCGACGTGGCCCAGGTGGCCGAACAGCGATTTATCGAAGGCGTTCAGATCGTTGTTCTGCGCCGCCGCCATTTCATCCAGCACATAAGGATGGCAGCGGATCGCGCCCTGACCGAAGATCATCATGGTGCGGGTCAGGATGTTCGCGCCTTCCACCGTGATGGCGATCGGTGCGCCCTGATAAGCGCGAGCCAGGAAGTTGGATTCGCCCAGCATAATGCCTTTACCGCCGGCGATGTCCATGGCGTCAACGATCGACTGCTGGCCGCGGTGCGTACAGTGGTATTTGACGATGGCCGACAGCACGGCCGGTTTC
Organism: Serratia sp. SCBI; assembly: GCF_000747565.1. Classification (NCBI taxonomy): domain Bacteria; kingdom Pseudomonadati; phylum Pseudomonadota; class Gammaproteobacteria; order Enterobacterales; family Yersiniaceae; genus Serratia; species Serratia sp. SCBI. The sequence continues at coordinate 937,383 of NZ_CP003424.1, forward strand.
TCGCCCTGCACCAGCGCGTAGGTGATCAGCGAAGCGGCGGCGTCCATCACATAGGTGTTGCCGGCGATGCGCGCCAACGGCTCTTCGATCCCTTCCATCTTGCCGATGGAGATCTTGAACTGACGGCGAATGTGCGCGTAGGCGCCGGTCGCCAGGGCGATGGATTTCAGGCTGCCGGTGGAGTTGGACGGCAGGGTGATGCCGCGACCGACCGACAGGCATTCAACCAGCATGCGCCAGCCCTGGCCGGCCATTTTCGGGCCGCCGATGATGTAATCGATCGGCACGAACACGTCGGTGCCGCGGGTAGGGCCGTTCTGGAACGGCACGTTCAGCGGGAAGTGGCGGTTGCCGATTTCCACGCCCGGCGTGCTGGTCGGGATCAGCGCACAGGTGATGCCCGGGGATTCGTTGTCGCTCAGCAGGCGGTTCGGGTCATGCAGTTTGAATGCCAAACCCAGTACGGTGGCGACCGGCGCCAGCGTGATGTAGCGCTTGTTCCAGGTCAGGCGCATGCCCAGCACCTGCTTGCCTTGCCATTCACCCATGCACACGGTGCCGACGTCTGGAATGGCACCGGCATCGGAGCCCGCTTCCGGGCTGGTCAGCGCGAAGCAAGGGATCTCGTCGCCGCGCGCCAGGCCCGGCAGATAGTGGTTTTTCTGTTCTTCGGTACCGTAATGCTGCAGCAGTTCGCCTGGGCCGAGGGAGTTCGGCACGCCGACGGTGATCGCCAGGATGCCGGAAACGCCGGCCAGTTTTTGCAGCACCATCGCCTGAGCGTATGGGGAGAATTCCAGACCGCCGTACTCTTTCTTGATGATCATCGCGAAGAAACGGTGTTCTTTCAGGTACGCCCAGAGTTCAGGCGGCAGATCGGCCAGTTCGTGAGTGATCTGGAAGTCGTTGGCCATGCGGCAGGCTTCTTCCACCGGGCCGTCGATAAACGCCTGCTCTTCTTCCGTCAGGCGCGGTTTCGGGTAGCTGTGCAGCTTGTTCCAGTCCGGCGCGCCGCGGAACAGATCGCCTTCCCACCAGGTGGTGCCCGCGTCGATCGCTTCCTTCTCGGTGGTGGACATCGGCGGCATCACCTTGCGGAAGGCGCGCAGCGCCGGCGCGGAGAGCAGAGAGCGACGCACAGAGGAAAGGTTCAGCGGCAGCAGCACGATCGCCAGCGGCAGCAACAGCCAGAAGCTCCACAGGCCGATCGCGCCCATGGCGGCGGTGTACGCTACCAGGATCAGGCTGCTGAGGGTAAGGTTCACTCGGTGGTAGAACACCACGCCGAGGAGAGCCAGTAAAACGACAATACTAAGAACCATCATAAGAAGCTCCGAAGTAGTAAGAGGTCTGACCTGTTGTGTGTATGTAATAGGTTTTAGTACAAGGCAGAATTTTTATCAATGCGTTTACAGTTTAATTACAACTCAGGTCACAAACTGACAGCACCAATCATCAAAAACCTCTCCGCTTCCTTAACCGGCGCGCTGTTTGGCTGAGAATGCTTCTCGCTGTTTCCGCGATCCGGTACACTGCGGAGCGGAAGATTTGACGATAACAAGAGGTTCCTCATGTACCACGACCTTATTCGCAGTGAACTGAACGAAGCGGCTGATACCCTGGCGAAATTTATCAATGACGACGCCAACATCGACGCCATCCAACGCGCGGCGGTGCTGCTGGCGGACTCCTTCAAAGCCGGCGGTAAAGTGATCTCCTGCGGCAACGGCGGTTCCCATTGCGACGCGATGCACTTCGCCGAAGAGCTGACCGGCCGCTACCGTGAAAACCGCCCGGGCTACCCGGCGATTGCCATCTCGGACGTGAGCCATCTGTCCTGCGTCAGCAACGACTTCGGCTATGAGTATGTGTTCTCCCGCTATGTGGAAGCGGTGGGCCGCGAAGGCGACGTGCTGCTGGGCATTTCCACCTCCGGCAACTCCGGCAACATCATCAAGGCCATCGACGCGGCGCGCGCCAAGGGGATGAAAGTGATCACCCTGACCGGCAAGGACGGCGGCAAAATGGCGGGTTCCGCCGATGTGGAAATCCGTGTGCCGCACTTCGGCTACGCCGATCGCATTCAGGAAATCCACATCAAAGCGATTCACATCTTGATTCAGCTGATCGAAAAAGAGATGGTTAAGGCTTGATAGCCTTCGGGGGGCTCCGGCTCCCCCAGGAATAAGACAGCGGGCGCCGCATGCATGCCGCGCCCGCACAGCGTATGTCAGTGTGGTTAAGGAGTGCTGGCGATGTGTGAACTGCTCGGGATGAGCGCAAACGTACCGACCGATATCTGCTTCAGCTTTACCGGCCTGGTACAGCGCGGCGGCCGCACCGGGCCGCATAAGGATGGCTGGGGCATTACCTTCTATGAAGGGAACGGCTGCCGCACATTCAAGGATCCGCAGCCGAGCTTCAACTCGCCGATCGCCCGCCTGGTGCAGGACTATCCGATCAAGTCTTGCGCGGTGGTGTCCCATATTCGCCAGGCCAACCGCGGCGAAGTGGCGCTGGAAAACACCCATCCGTTCACCCGCGAACTGTGGGGCCGCAACTGGACCTACGCGCACAACGGCCAATTGAAAGGCTATCGCCAGCTGGATACCGGCACGTTTCGCCCGGTCGGCCAGACCGACAGCGAATACGCGTTTTGCTGGCTGCTGCATCAGCTGGCGTTGAAATACCCGCGCACCCCGAGCCAGTGGCCGGCGGTGTTCCGCTATATCGGCCTGTTGGCGAGCCAGCTGCGCAAGAAAGGGGTGTTCAACATGCTGTTGTCGGACGGGCGCTTCGTGATGGCCTATTGCTCCACCAACCTGTATTGGATCACGCGCCGCGCGCCGTTCGGCAAGGCGACGCTACTGGATCAGGACGTAGAGATCGATTTTCAGCAGCAGACCACACCGAACGATGTGGTCACGGTGATCGCCACCCAACCGCTGACCGCCAACGAAACCTGGCACAAGATTGAGCCAGGCGAGTTCGCGTTATTTCACTTCGGTGAGCGGCTTGTTCTGAGCGAAGGGATTGGTGTTGGGCGTCGGGCTGGTTGACGCGTACTGCGTCATCTGGCCGCTGCTCATCAACGGTTGACCCAGCACATACTGGCCGTTGTCCACGGTCATCATCGGCGGCTGGTGGTTCTTCGCGAAGTAATCATAGCCCGGCTTCAGCTGGCGCCAGAAGGCGATATAGCTGGATGACGCATGGCGCTTCAGGTTCTGTTCGGTCATGCGGAACGGGTAGATGCTGATGTCTACGCGGCTTTGGCCATAGGCGAAGGCGGCTTCGACGTAGCGATAGATCTCATCCATATAGGTGTTGGTCATCGCGTAACAGCCGATCGATTTACATTCGCCGTGGATCATCAGATAAGCGCCGGAATAGCCCTGCGACTTATCGTAATCATTAGGGAAACCGATATTGATCGCCCGATAATACTTGCTGTCGGGTTTCAGATGGCGCGCGTCAACGCTATAAAAGCCTTCCGGACTTTTAAAGTCGCCTTCACGACGTTTAGGACCCAGCCCGCCGGAGAAATTACAGATCGGGAACGTATTGACCAAGCGGAATTCATTGCCCATTTTGGCATACAATTCCAGCTTACGTTCCTCTTTGAAGATCTGAATATAGACCGGCGACCCCAATAATTGCTGTTTAACTACCGGCGCTTCGGGTACCTGCTCGCTGGCGCTGCAGGCCGTGATCATCGGCATAGAAACAAGCATCGCAAACAACAGCGCGATTTTGCTCATTATTATTCCTGCTTATATTTATCTGCCGGCGCAATGAGATTGGCCAGCGTGCCACTGATTATTGTTTTTACTGCTGCAAAACACCGTCAGATTACCAGCGCGTTTATTTTTAGCAATACGTGATATGTATAAAAAAACGACAAAGCTCGATAAAAGTGAAATGACCGGCAGATTTTAACGATAAGTAGTGAAAAACAGGCGAAATTTAATTGCGTTTGCTTGACACAAGTCACGACGGAACGCAGAACAATGTTGCGAACAATGTTAATATTCTCTCTTCAATTTAACGCGCTGTGGCGATTGAAGCGGCAAGAGTTATTGCATATAACCCGGCCGTTTTGATGGTTATTTGGCTACATGCCGTTAACACATCGACTGTCGCGCAAACAACGGAAGGGGGATTCAAGGGAATGCGCGTTACCCCAGTTTTTCACTGCGAGAAAGTTCATGTTGGGCGTGCCGTTGTGCGCACTGCCCGGCAATCCTGGCATCGTCAGCACCCGCCTCTGGGGCCGGTCAGACGTGTAAACCAAACTACATCGTATAAATCCTATGATTAAGATCAGAAAAGGGTTAGATCTGCCGATAGCCGGAGCCCCGGTTCAGGCGATCCAAGATGGCCCGAACATTCAGCATGTCGCCCTGCTTGGGGAAGAGTATGTCGGAATGCGTCCCTCCATGCTGGTGCAGGAAGGCGATACCGTTAAGAAAGGCCAGGCGTTGTTCGAAGATAAGAAAAACCCCGGGGTTTTCTTCACGGCTCCCGCCAGCGGCCGCATCGTCGCGATTAACCGCGGCGAGCGGCGCGTCTTGCAATCGGTGGTGATTGCGCTGGAAAACGGCGGCGACGATCAGCTCGAGTTTGCGCATTATCCGTTGGGTGAACTCAGCCAACTGCCGCGCGAACAGGTCGAAAGCGAACTGATCGCCAGCGGCCTGTGGACCGCGCTGCGCACCCGCCCGTTCAGCAAAACGCCAAGCCCCGGCAGCGAACCGCGCGCCATTTTCGTCACCGCGATGGATACCCAACCGTTGGCCGCCGATCCGCAGGTGATCATCGCCGAACAGCAGGCGGCGTTCAACGCCGGGCTGGTGGTCTTGGCGCGTCTGACGGCGGGTAAGGTACACGTATGCCACGCCGCCGGCGCCTCGGTTGGCCAGCAGAGCGGCCCGCAGATCGCCTACAGCGAATTTGCCGGCCCGCATCCCGCCGGGCTGGTGGGCACCCACATTCACTTCCTTGAACCGGTCAGCCTGAAGAAAACCGTTTGGCACATCGGTTACCAGGACGCGATCGCCATCGGCACCCTGTTCACCACCGGTAAGCTCGATACCCGCCGGGTCGTGGCGCTGGCCGGGCCGCAGGTGGCGCAGCCGACGCTGCTGCGCACCCGCCTGGGAGCCAGCCTCGATGAACTGACCGCCGGCCGCCTGAAAGAGGGCGAGAACCGGGTGATCTCCGGTTCGGTGCTGAACGGTATGCAGGCCGCCGGGCCGAACGCCTGGCTGGGCCGTTTCCACTCGCAGGTGTCGGTGCTGGAAGAAGGGCGCGACAAAGAGCTGTTCGGCTGGATCGTGCCGTCGCCGAACAAGTTCTCCATTACCCGCACCACGCTGGGCCACTTTCTGAAAAACAAACTGTTCGCCTTCTCGACCACCACTAACGGCGGCGAACGCGCCATGGTGCCGATCGGCAACTATGAGCGGGTGATGCCGCTGGATATTTTGCCGACGCTGCTGCTGCGCGATTTGCTGGCGGGCGACAGCGACAGTGCGCAGGCGCTGGGCTGCCTGGAGCTGGACGAGGAAGATCTGGCGTTGTGCACCTTCGTTTGCCCCGGCAAGTATGAGTACGCGCCGGTGCTGCGCGAGGTGCTGACCAAGATTGAGCAGGAAGGATAACCGATGGGCCTGAAGAATTATTTTGAGAAGATAGAGCATCACTTCACGCCGGGCGGCAAACTGGAAAAGTGGTACCCGCTGTATGAAGCGACCACCACGGTGTTTTATACCCCGGCACGGTGACGCGCGGCGCTTCGCACGTGCGCGACGCCATCGATTTGAAACGCATGATGATCCTGGTGTGGCTGGCGGTGTTCCCGGCGATGTTCTGGGGCATGTACAACGTCGGCCAGCAGGCGATCCCGGCGCTGCACCATCTGTACAGCGGCGACGCGCTGCAACAGGTGCTGGCGGGCGACTGGCATTATCGCCTGGCGCAGTGGCTCGGCGCCTCGCTGGCGGCCGACGCCGGCTGGGTCAGCAAGATGGTGCTGGGCGCCTGTTACTTCCTGCCGATCTACGCCGTGGTGTTCGTCGTCGGCGGCTTCTGGGAAGTGCTGTTCGCCATTATCCGCAAACATGAGGTCAACGAAGGCTTCTTCGTCACTTCTATCCTGTTCGCGCTGATCGTGCCGCCGACCCTGCCGCTGTGGCAGGCCGCGCTGGGCATCACCTTCGGCGTGGTGGTGGCCAAAGAGATCTTCGGCGGCACCGGGCGCAACTTCCTCAACCCGGCGCTGGCCGGCCGCGCCTTCCTGTTCTTCGCCTATCCGGCGCAGATCTCCGGTGACTTGGTGTGGACCTCCGCGGACGGTTTCTCCGGCGCGACGCCGCTGGCGCAGTGGAGCGCGGGCGGGGCGCACAGCCTGAGCAACGTGGCCACCGGCCAGTCCATCAGTTGGCTGGACGCCTTCCTCGGCAACATTCCCGGCTCCATCGGTGAAGTCTCCACGCTGATGATCCTGATAGGCGGGGCGATTATCCTGTTCGGCCGCGTGGCCTCCTGGCGCATCGTCGCCGGCGTGATGCTCGGCATGGTGGCTTCCGCCCTGTTGTTCAACGCCATCGGTTCGGACACCAACCCGATGTTTGCCATGCCGTGGTACTGGCATCTGGTGCTGGGCGGCTTCGCCTTCGGCATGATCTTTATGGCGACCGACCCGGTTTCCGCCTCCTTCACCAATAAGGGGAAATGGTGGTACGGCATTCTGATCGGCGTGATGTGCGTGCTGATCCGGGTGGTCAACCCCGCCTATCCGGAAGGCATGATGCTGGCGATCCTGTTCGCCAACCTGTTCGCGCCGCTGTTCGATTATCTGGTGGTGCAGGCCAACATCAAGCGGAGAAAAGCCCGTGGCGAATGAAGCGAAAAACGACGGCATCGGTAAAACGCTGCTGGTAGTGCTGCTGCTGTGTCTGGTGTGTTCAGTGGTGGTGGCGGGCTCCGCCGTCGGCCTGAAGTCCAAACAGCAGGAGCAAAAGCTGCTCGACAAGCAGCGCAATATTCTCGACGTAGCCGGCCTGTTGCAGCCGAAAATGGAGAGCGAGCAGGTCAAGCGCCTGTATAGCGAGCGCATCGAACCGCGCCTGGTGGATCTGAACAGCGGCGAATTTGTCGCCGGCAAGGCGGCGGCGTTCGATCTGGGCGCCGCGCTGCGCGACGACGCCAAAAGCGTGGCGTTGCCCGCGGGCGACGATCCGGCCGGCATCAAGCGCCGCAGCAACCAGGCGGAAATCTACCTGGTGCGCGATGAAAGCGGCCAGGTGAACAAGATTGTGTTGCCGGTATACGGCACCGGTCTGTGGTCGATGATGTACGCCTTCGTGGCATTGGATAACGACGGCAACACGGTCAAGGGCATCACCTACTACGACCAGGGGGAAACGCCGGGGCTGGGCGGTGAGGTCGAGAACCCGTCCTGGCGCCAGCAGTGGGTCGGCAAGCAGCTGTTCGATGACAATGGCCAGCCGGCGATCCGCGTGGTGAAAGGCGGCGCGCGTCAGGGGGACGTACACGGGGTGGATGGCCTGTCCGGCGCCACGCTGACCTCCAACGGCGTGCAGCATACGTTTGATTTCTGGTTGGGCGAGCACGGCTTCGGCCCGTTCCTGAAAAAAGTTCGTGAAGGAGCGTTGAAAAATGGCTGATTCCAAAGAGATAAAGCGGGTCCTGCTGGGGCCGCTGTTCGACAATAACCCGATCGCCCTGCAGGTTCTGGGCGTCTGTTCGGCGCTGGCGGTGACCACCAAGCTGGAAACGGCGGTGGTGATGACCATTGCGGTGACGCTGGTGACCGCGTTCTCCAGCTTCTTCATCTCGCTGATCCGTCATCATATTCCCAACAGCGTGCGCATCATCGTGCAGATGGCGATCATCGCCTCGCTGGTGATCGTGGTCGATCAGCTGTTGCGCGCCTATGCGTTCGAGATCTCCAAGCAGCTGTCGGTGTTCGTCGGCCTTATCATCACCAACTGCATCGTGATGGGGCGCGCCGAGGCCTACGCCATGAAGTCGCCGCCGATCGAGAGCTTTATGGACGGCATCGGCAACGGGCTGGGTTACGGGGCGATCCTGGTGCTGGTCGGTTTCCTGCGCGAGCTGATTGGCTCCGGCAAGCTGTTCGGCGTTCCGGTGCTGGAAACGGTGCAGAACGGCGGCTGGTATCAGCCGAACGGCCTGTTCCTGCTGGCGCCGAGCGCGTTCTTCATCATCGGCCTGCTGATCTGGGTGCTGCGCACCCTGAAGCCGGCGCAGATCGAAAAGGAGTAAAGGCCGATGGAACACTATATCAGCCTGTTTGTGCGCGCGGTGTTCGTCGAGAACATGGCGCTGGCGTTCTTCCTCGGGATGTGTACTTTCCTGGCGGTGTCGAAGAAGGTGTCGACCGCCTTTGGCCTGGGCATCGCGGTGACCATCGTGCTCGGCATTTCGGTGCCGGTGAATAACCTGGTCTACAACCTGATCCTGCGCGACGGCGCGCTGGTGGAGGGCGTCGATCTGAGCTTCCTCAACTTCATCACCTTCATCGGCGTGATTGCGGCGCTGGTGCAGATTTTGGAGATGATCCTCGATCGCTTCTTCCCATCGCTGTATAACGCGCTCGGCATCTTCCTGCCGCTCATTACCGTGAACTGCGCCATCTTCGGCGGCGTGTCCTTCATGGTGCAGCGCGACTACAACTTCGCCGAATCGGTGGTGTACGGCTTTGGTTCCGGCACCGGCTGGATGCTGGCGATCGTCGCCATGGCGGGGATCCGCGAAAAACTCAAGTATGCCAACGTGCCGGCAGGGCTGCGCGGTCTGGGCATTACCTTTATCACCACCGGACTGATGGCGCTGGGCTTCATGTCCTTCTCCGGTGTTCAGTTGTAAAGGCGGGAAGAATTTATGGAAATTATTTTAGGCGTAGCGATGTTCACCGCCATCGTGATGGTGCTGGTGTTGCTGATCCTGTTCGCCAAATCGAAGCTGGTGAACACCGGCGACATCGCGGTGGAAATCAATGGCGATCTGGATAAAAGCTTCCATGCGCCGGCGGGCGACAAGCTGCTCAACGTGCTCTCCAGCCAGGGGATCTTCGTCTCCTCGGCCTGCGGCGGCGGCGGCTCCTGCGGCCAGTGCCGGGTGGTGATCAAAGAGGGCGGCGGCGATATCCTGCCGACCGAGCTCTCGCACATCAACAAGCGCGAAGCGAAAGAAGGGTGCCGCCTGGCGTGCCAGGTGAACGTGAAGCAGAACCTGAAGATCGAGCTGCCGGAAGAGATCTTCGGCGTGAAGAAATGGGAGTGCGAGGTTATCTCCAACGATAACAAAGCCACCTTTATCAAAGAGCTGAAGCTGAAGATCCCCGATGGCGAAGACGTGCCGTTCCGCGCGGGCGGTTTCATCCAGATCGAAGCGCCGGCGCACGACATCAGTTACGCCGACTTCGACGTGCCGCAGGAGTATCGCGGCGACTGGGACAAGTTCAACCTGTTCCGCTACCGTTCGACGGTGAACGACACCACGGTGCGCGCCTACTCGATGGCCAACTACCCGGAAGAGAAGGGCATCATCATGCTCAACGTGCGTATCGCCACGCCGCCGCCGAACAATCCGGACGTGCCGCCGGGCATCATGTCTTCCTATATCTGGTCGCTGAAGCCGGGCGACAAGGTGACCATCTCCGGGCCGTTCGGCGAGTTCTTCGCCAAGGACACCGACGCCGAAATGATCTTTATCGGCGGCGGCGCGGGCATGGCGCCGATGCGTTCGCACATCTTCGATCAGCTCAAGCGTTTGAACTCGAAACGCAAGATCACCTTCTGGTACGGCGCGCGTTCGCTGCGCGAGATGTTCTATGAAGACGACTTCAACCAGCTGCAGGCGGAGAACGAAAACTTCACCTGGCACGTGGCGCTGTCGGATCCGCAGCCGGAAGATAACTGGACCGGCTACACCGGCTTTATCCATAATGTTCTGCTGGAGAACTACCTGAAGAACCACCCGGCGCCGGAGGACTGCGAGTTTTACATGTGCGGGCCGCCGATGATGAACGCCGCGGTGATCAAGATGCTCAAAGATCTGGGCGTCGAAGACGAAAACATCATGCTGGATGACTTTGGTGGCTAAATGCGCGCATTGGCGATGAAGAACTGGCTGACGGGCGTGGCGCTGAGCGCCACCCTGCTGCTGACCGGCTGCGGGCCGGAACAGGTGGACCTGACGGGTAAAACCATGGGCACCTCGTATTCGATCCGTTACGTGACCGGCGAAGATACGCCGTCGGCGCGCGAGATGCAGGCGGAGATCGACAAACGGCTGGAGCAGGTGAACGATCAGATGTCCACCTACCGGCCGGATTCCGAGCTGAGCCGCTTCAACGCCAGCCGCGACATTGACCGGCCGTTCCCGGTTTCGCCGGCCACCGCCGAAGTGGTGCGCGAAGCGCTGCGCATCAACCGCGTCACCGATGGCGCGCTGGACGTGACCGTCGGGCCGCTGGTCAACCTGTGGGGCTTCGGCCCGGAAGGGCGGCCGGACAAAGTGCCGAGCGAGGCGGAGCTGGAGCATCGCCGCGCCTGGACCGGCGCCGACAAACTGTCGGTGCAGGGCAGCGCGCTGGTGAAAAGCATCCCTGAGCTGTACGTCGATCTGTCGTCGATCGCCAAAGGGTATGGCGTGGACGTGGTGGCGGAATATCTGCAGTCCCGGCATGTGAAGAACTACATGGTGGATATCGGCGGCGAGGTGCGCACGCGCGGGCATAACGGCGAACAAAAGCCGTGGCGCATCGCCATCGAGCGCCCGACCGCCGGTACGCAGCAGCAGGCGCAGCTGGTGATCCAACCCGGGGAGATGTCGATCGCCACCTCGGGTGACTATCGCAACTACTTCGAGCAAGACGGGGTGCGCTATTCGCACACCATCGATCCGATCACCGGGCGCCCAATCCATCATCGGTTGGTGTCGATCACCGTGCTGAGCCCGACCTGCATGACCGCCGACGGCCTGTCCACCGGCCTGAACGTGATGGGGCCGGAGCGCGGCATGGCGCTGGCCAACCTGCTCGGCATCCCGGTGTTCATGATCGTGAAAACCGCCGACGGCTTTGAGGAGCGTTATTCAGACGCGTTCAAGCCCTATCTGAAAAAGCGTTCGTGAGGTTGCTATGTTGACGGTATTCGCCGCTACCTTCGTGTTGTTTCTGCTGATCGTCGGCGGCATGTCGCTGGGCTATGTGTTCAAACGCAAAAGCCTGCAGGGCAGCTGCGGCGGCATCACCGCGCTGGGCATGGAGAAAGTCTGCGACTGCCCGGAGCCGTGCGATGCGCGCAAAAAGCGCGAAGCCAAAGCGGCGCAGCGGCGCGAGCAGTTGGAAAAGCACCGCATTCTGTAGCTGTAGCGAAAACCCGGCCTTGACCGGGTTTTTTATTTCGCCTTGCGGAAGCTTTTCGCCTCGGCCGGGGAGTTAACCATCACGCCGTCAGCGCCCAGCGCCAGCGCCTGCTGATATTCCTGCGGCGAGTTGACCCCGAACAGGATGATGTGCGCCGGGCCCTGCGAGCGGAAACAGTCCATCGACTCTTTATCCCAGGTCAGAAACGCCTTCGAACGCCCTTCGCCGAGGGTATATTTCTCTACCACTTCCACCTCGCGTTTCAGCTCCAGCCCGTACCAGCGCGGCTGCTGGTTGTCCGGTTTGGCGTCGCACTGGTGCGCCATGGTGACGTTGGCCAGCAGCGTGCGGGTCTCGTCGCGGCTTTCAAAGCGCGGAATGGCCGGCGGCAGCGCCTGCAGGTATTTGGCGTCGGTAGAGTAGACGCGGGTGCGGTTCAGGCTGTCGGTGCTTTGCAACGTCGCCAGCAGCGCCTGGCCAAACTGCGCCGGATCGGCGTCCGGGGATTTGATGTCCAGATAAAAGGTGACGTGCGGAAACGCCTTCAGCACGTCGTCGAGGCGCGGAATGCCGATGCCCTGGCCGCGGAACGGGTGGGCGTCACCCTTGGCGAAGGCCCAGCCGGCATCGGTCTCGGCCAGCTGCGCGGCGGTATAGGCAGAGACCGGGCCCTGCCGGTTGGTCAACGCTTTCAGATCCGAGGGGCGGTACAGCACGATGACGCCGTCTTTGGATTCTTGCAGGGTGATCCAAATGGCGTCGGCGCCGTTTTTCAATGCCGTTTCGATAGCGATGCGGGTGTTTTCCGGCGCATCGGCGGTGCCGCCGCGGTGGGCGACGATCGCCGGCGCATGACCGGCGGCGGCGCTGGCCGCCAGCGCGCTCAGCGACAGCGCGGAAGCCAGCAGCAAATGAGAAAATCTGATCATGTAGGATACCTTGTCGTTATCGTTGTGGAGAGCCGAACGGGATGGCGGAAATCATACTATTGAAAAATTAAGCTTTTTTAACAACGCGGAAATATCTGGCGGAAACGCCGCTTTCCTCGAGCTCCGCGGCCTTGAGCTTTCGGTATCTGACTGTATACTTATACAGTGTTACTGGAGGGTGCGATGCGTAAAATCATTCATGTCGATATGGACTGCTTCTTCGCGGCGGTGGAAATGCGCGACGATCCCAGCCTGCGCGATATTCCGCTGGCGATTGGCGGCAGCGCCGATCGGCGCGGGGTGATCAGCACCGCCAACTACCCGGCGCGGCGCTATGGCGTACACAGCGCCATGTCCACGGCGATGGCGCTCAAGCTGTGTCCGCATCTCACCCTGCTGCCGGGGCGCATGGCGGCCTATAAAGAGGCTTCGCTGCACATCCGCGAAATCTTCGCTCGCTATACCCCGCTGATCGAGCCGCTGTCGCTCGATGAAGCCTATCTCGACGTGACCGACAGCCCGCAATGCAACGGCTCGGCGACGCTGATCGCCCAGGAAATCCGTCAGGCGATCGCCGACGAACTGAACCTCACCGCGTCGGCCGGCGTCGCGCCGATCAAGTTTCTCGCCAAAATCGCCTCCGAGATGAATAAGCCGAACGGGCAATACGTGATCACGCCGGCGCAGGTGCCGGCGTTTTTGCAGCAGCTGCCGCTCAGCAAGATCCCCGGCGTCGGCAAGGTGACCGCCAAACGGCTGGAGGAAGTGGGGCTCATCACCTGCGCCGACGTGCAGCAATACGATTTGGCGCAGTTGCTCAAGCGGTTCGGCAAGTTTGGCCGGGTGTTGTGGGAGCGGTGTCAGGGCATCGATCGGCGCGAAATCTTAGCGGAGCGGCTGCGCAAATCGGTGGGGGTGGAGCGCACGCTGGCGGAAGACATTCACGACTGGGAAGACTGCGAAACGCTGATTATCGACAAACTCTATCCCGAGCTGGAGATGCGGCTGCGCAAGGTAAAGCCGGATCTGCACATCGCCCGGCAGGGCGTGAAGCTGAAGTTTCAGGATTTTCAGCAAACCACCCAGGAGCACGTCTTCCCGGTGTTGAACCGGCAGGATTTGCTGGAGGTGGCGCGGCAGGCGTGGCGCGAGCGGCGTGAAGGGCGCGGCGTGCGGCTGGTGGGGTTGCATGTGACGCTGCTCGATCCGCAGCTGGAGCGGCAGCTGGCGCTGCCTTGGGAATAAAAAAGCCGGCGAGTCGCCGGCTTTTTGCGTTAAGCGCGCAGATTACGCGCGCTCAGGGATCGCTTTCAGCAGCGAGGTCAGCAGCTTCCAGTACAGACCGACGCTTTCGATATGCACTTGCTCATCCGGCGAGTGCGGGCCGGTGATGGTTGGCCCGATCGATACCATATCCATGTTTGGATACGGCTTTTTGAACAGACCGCATTCCAGACCGGCGTGGATCACCATGATGTTCGGCGTCTTGTTGAACAGCTCCTGATACAGCTCGCGCACCAAGTGCATCACCGGCGAGTCGGCGTCCGGCTGCCAGCCCGGGTAGCCCCCCTTCGGCGCTACCTTGGCGCCGGCCAGCTGGCCCAGCGCGGTCAGCATCTCGACAACGTAATCTTTGCCGCTGTCGATCAGGGAGCGGATCAGGCAGATGATTTCCGCTTCGTTTTCGCTTGTGGTGACTACGCCGACGTTCAGCGAGGTTTCCACCACGCCTTTCACCGCGTCGCTCATGCGGATCACGCCGTTCGGTGTGCCGTTCAGTAGCGCCAGGAAGCGTTGCTGGCTGTCGGCGCTCAGCGCCTGCGAAGCGCTGGTGGTCGGCTCCAGCAGCACGGTGATGTTCTTCTCTTTGGCGGAGAGTTCGTTCTGCAGCACGGCCAGGAACTCTTGGCTCAGCGCTTTCAGCGCGTCGGCTTTTTCTGCCGGCACCGCTACCACCGCGGAGGCTTCACGCGGGATGGCGTTGCGCAGGGTGCCGCCGTTCAGGTCCAGCACGCGCAGGTTCAGCGCCTCCGCATGGGCGAACAGGAAGCGCGCCAGCAGTTTGTTGGCGTTGCCCAGCCCGACGTGGATCTCGGCGCCGGAATGGCCGCCTTTCAGGCCCTTGAGGGTCAGCTTCAGGGTTTGGTAACCGGCCGGCACCGCTTCGCGCTGCAGCGGCAGGGTAGTGATGAAGTCGATACCGCCGGCGCAACCCATGTAGATTTCGCCTTCTTCTTCGGAATCGGTATTGATCAGGATGTCCGCCTGCAGCCAGTTCGGCTGCAGCCCGAAGGCGCCGTCCATCCCCGCTTCTTCGGTCATGGTCAGCAGGACTTCCAGCGGGCCGTGCTCAACGCTGTCGTCGGCCAGCACCGCCAGGGCGGAGGCCATGCCGATGCCGTTATCGGCGCCCAGCGTGGTGCCGCGCGCTTTCACCCACTCGCCGGCGATATAAGGCTGGATCGGATCCTTGGCGAAGTCGTGCACGGTGTCGTTATTCTTTTGCGGCACCATGTCCAGGTGCGCTTGCAGCGCCACCGGCTTGCGATTTTCCATGCCTTTGGTGGCCGGTTTGCGCAGCAGGATATTGCCGACCTGATCGCGCTCGGCGTGCAGGTTCTTTTCTTTGGCCCAGGTGAGGATGTGCTGCGCCAGCGCTTCTTCATGATAAGAAGGGTGCGGGATAGAACAGATCTTGGCGAAAATATCCCACAGCGGCTGTGGCGAAAGCTGAGACAATTCAGACACTATAAGTCTCCTGTGACGGCAAGCTCCGACAGGACGGGCGTGCCGCGCGGTTAAGGTGAGCGGGTATCTGTGCGTCGTGGCACGATCGTCAGAGAATATCACTTTATTTCCGGCGGTGCGCGCCCCGTATTGTGTGGTTTAAGCGCTTGATCACACGGCTTCGCTGCGGGAACGCTCGTTTTTTCAGCATCAATCACCGAAAAGCCGCCCGGCGGAAATCGCGAGGATTTCCTCGGTACAGCTGGAATTCAACGCGGCCAGTCTCTATAATCTCGCGCAACCTTTTTTCCCCTGAACTATAAAGTAAGCCGCTTCACCAGCCGGCTGGGACACGATTCTATGAGCGAAAAATACGTTGTTACCTGGGATATGCTGCAAATACACGCACGCAAGCTGGCGCACCGCCTGCTGCCTGCCGACAAATGGACGGGCATCATTGCCGTCAGCCGCGGCGGCCTGGTGCCGGCGGGCCTGCTGGCGCGCGAGCTGGGCATCCGCTATGTGGATACCGTCTGCATTTCCAGCTATGACCATGACAACCAGCGCGAAATGAAAGTGCTCAAGCGCGCCGAAGGCGACGGTGAAGGCTTCATCGTGGTGGACGATCTGGTGGATACCGGCGGCACCGCGAAAGCGATCCGCGACATGTATCCGAAAGCGCATTTCGTCACCATCTTCGCCAAGCCGGCGGGCCGTCCGCTGGTGGACGACTACGAAGTCGACATCCCGCAGGATACCTGGATCGAACAGCCGTGGGACATGGGCGTCAGCTTCGTTCCCCCTATCGGCGGTCGCTAAGTCCAGCCAGTTCCAGCCCAACGCCCGGTTATGCCGGGCGTTTGTTTAATGATAAACGTGATGGCGTTGTCAGGCTTACCGAAGGCAAGATATAAAAAATAAGGAAAATCAATTTATTGATTTTCGGCCGTTGACCACAAAGGAGGAAAAACCACGCTTTTTCCTCCTTTGTCAGCCGCCTGACGCCCGGTTATGCCGGGCGTTTGCGTTATCTTGGTTTATCCCGCCAGAGTTAGGTACACTACCTCCAGTTAAGTAGGCCTTTTGCGGCCTATCGCCAGATTTACGGAGGCTGTTGTTACCATGGCACAGGCCAACCTTTCTGAAATTCTTTTCAAGCCCAAATTCAAACACCCTGAAACCTCGACGCTGGTGCTGCGCGCGCGCAACAAAGTGAGCGCCGCCATGCATTCCGCATTGGAAGGCGACACTACCGGCAGCTGGTATCGCATGCTGAACCCGCTGCTGTGGGCCTGGCGCGGCGTCAGCCCGATCGAAATCCACGAAGTGCTGGCGCGTATCGCCGCCTCGGACGCCGAGCGCAGCAATCCGCAGCGGCTGGATACCGTGGTGGGCTACCGCAATGGCAACTGGATCTACGAGTGGATCCATCAGGGCATGCAGTGGCAGCAGCGGGCGACGGAGCAGCAGGATCCGCTGGTCGGCGGCGAGTACTGGCTGAAGGCCGCGAGCCTGTACAGCATCGCCGGTTACCCGCACCTGAAGGGCGACGAGCTGGCTGAACAGGCGGAGATGCTCGCCAACCGCGCTTACGAAGAGGCGGCGCTGCTGTTGCCGTATCAGCTGAAAGAGCTGGAGTTCCGCATCGAAGGCGGCGGCTGCGTCACCGGTTTCCTGCACATGCCCGAGAAGGGCGAAGCGCCGTTCCCGACGGTGCTGATGTGCGGCAGCCTCGATACGCTGCAGACCGATTATCACCGTCTGTTCCGCGACTACCTGGCGCCGCACGGCATCGCCATGCTGACGCTCGACATGCCGTCGATCGGCTCCTCCTGCAAGTGGAAGCTGACGCAGGACTCCAGCTACCTGCACCAGCAGGTGCTGATCCAGCTGGCCTCGGTGCCGTGGGTGGATCATCAGCGGGTGAGCGCTTTCGGCTTCCGTTTCGGCGCCAACGTGGCGGTGCGATTGGCCTATCTGGAGCCGCAGCGGCTGCGCGGCGTGGCCTGCCTGGGGCCGGTGGTGCATCGCCTGCTGTGCGACAGCAGCACCCAGTTGAACGTGCCGGACATGTATATGGACGTGCTGGCCAGCCGCATGGGCATGGCCAATGCTTCAGACAACGTGCTGAAAGTGGAGCTGAACAGCTACTCGCTGAAAATGCAGGGGTTGCTGGGGCGCCGTTGCCCGACGCCGATGATCTCCGGCTACTGGGAGCGCGATACGCTCAGCCCGAAAGAAGAGTCGCAGCTGATCGTCACCTCTTCGGTGAGCGGCAAGCTGATCGCCATCCCGCGCACCCCGGTTTACGATAGCTTCCACCGGGCGTTGCTGCAGATGTCCGGTTGGCTGAAGGATAAAATGCGTTAATTAGTTGCTAAATTTTAACAATTTGTTAAAAAGAGTGGTCTACATTGAGGAGGTTAGAGAATGACGTTACCGAGTGGTCACCCTAAAAGCCGACTAATGAAACGTTTTGCCAGCTTGGGGCCGTACCTGCGTGAAGGGCAATGTGAGAACGACCGGTTTTTCTTTGATTGTTTGGCCGTCTGCGTCAATGTAAAGCCCGCTCCGGAGAAGCGTGAGTTCTGGGGCTGGTGGATGGAGCTGCAGGCGGAAGAGGCGCGCTTCACCTATTCGTACCAATTCGGCCTGTTCGACAAGGAAGGCAACTGGACGACGCAAAACATTAAGGATGATGAAGTGAACGCCAAACTGGAAGACACCCTGCGCGACTTCCATCGCCGCCTGGGCGAACTGCTGGCGACCATGGAACTGGGGCTGGAACCCGCCGATGATTTCAAAGAAAAACTGATCAAACTCTCCGCCTGACCCCGTTTGACCACGTATTGTGCTGATTTCGCGTTGTGCCTGTTGGCATAACGCGTCTCTCCTGTTACAAAGACCTTTGCACTCTTCTTCTCATCATTACACACGGCAGAAATACTATGAACGGCAGCCAGACATTGGTTGTGAAATTGGGCACCAGCGTGTTGACCGGCGGATCGCTGCGTCTGAACCGCGCCCACATCGTCGAATTGGTGCGCCAGTGCGCGCAGCAACACGCCGCGGGTCACCGCATCGTCATCGTCACCTCCGGCGCCATCGCCGCCGGGCGCGAGCACCTGGGCTATCCCGAGCTGCCCGCCACCATCGCCTCCAAGCAGCTGCTGGCGGCGGTGGGGCAGAGCCGGCTGATCCAGCTGTGGGAACAGCTGTTCTCCATTTACGGGATCCACGTCGGGCAGATGCTGCTGACGCGCGCCGATCTGGAAGACCGCGAGCGCTTCCTCAACGCGCGCGACACCATGACGGCGCTGCTGGACAACCGTATCGTGCCGGTAATCAATGAGAACGACGCCGTCGCCACTGCCGAAATCAAGGTGGGCGACAACGATAACCTGTCGGCGCTGGCGGCCATTCTGGCCGGGGCCGACAAACTGCTGCTGCTGACCGATCAGCAGGGCCTCTACACCGCCGATCCGCGCAACAACCCGCAGGCCGAACTGATCCGTGAAGTGCACGGCATCGACGACGCGCTGCGCGCCATCGCCGGCGACAGCGTCTCCGGTCTGGGCACCGGCGGCATGGGCACCAAGCTGCAGGCGGCCGACGTGGCCTGCCGCGCCGGCATCGACGTGGTGATCGCCGCGGGCAGCAAGCCGGGCGTGGTGGCGGACGTGATTGAAGGCAAACCGGTGGGCACTCGTTTCCACGCGCTGGAAACCCCGCTGGAAAACCGCAAGCGCTGGATCTTCGGCGCGCCGCCGGCCGGTGAGATCACCGTCGACGACGGTGCGGTGGAAGCGATGATGGCGCGCGGCAGCTCGCTGCTGCCGAAAGGCATCCGCGAAGTGAAGGGCGACTTCTCGCGCGGCGAAGTGATCCGCATCCGCAACCAGGCGGGGCGCGATCTGGCGCACGGCGTCAGCCGCTACAACAGCGACGCGATGCGCATGATCGCCGGGCACCACTCGCAGGAAATCAGCGAAATCCTCGGTTATGAATACGGTCCGGTAGCAGTGCACCGCGACGATATGATTGTCAGTTAAGGAGTGAGCATGCTGGAGCAGATGGGGAAGGCCGCCAAGCAGGCCTCCTGGCAGCTGGCGGTGCTGAGCACGGCGAAGAAGAATCAGGTGCTGTCGGTGATGGCCGACAGGTTGGAAGCCAACAGTGAAGCGATCCTGCTGGCGAACGAACAAGACATGGCGCAGGCGCGCGCCACCGGCATGAGCGAAGCGCTGCTCGATCGCCTGTTGCTGACCCCGGCGCGGCTGGCGGCGATCGCCAACGACGTGCGCCAGGTATGCCGCCTGAACGATCCGGTCGGCCACGTGCTGGACGGCAACCTGCTGGACAGCGGGCTGAAGCTGGAGCGCCGCCGGGTGCCGCTCGGCGTGATCGGCGTGATTTACGAGGCGCGGCCGAACGTCACCATCGACGTCGCCAGCCTGTGCCTGAAAACCGGCAACGCGGTGATCCTGCGCGGCGGTAAAGAGACGCACAACACCAACCAGGCGACGGTGAAAGTGATCCAGCAGGCGCTGGAACAGTGCGGCCTGCCGGCGGCGGCGGTGCAGGCGATCGACAGCCCGGATCGTGCGCTGGTGAACGAACTGCTGCGCCTGGATCGCTATGTCGACATGCTGATCCCGCGCGGCGGCGCCGGCCTGCACAAGCTGTGCCGCGAGCAATCGACCATCCCGGTGATCACCGGCGGCATCGGCGTGTGCCACACCTACGTGGATGCCGACGTTGATTTCGACAAGGCGATGACGGTGATTGAAAACGCCAAGATCCAGCGCCCGAGCGCCTGTAACTCGCTGGAGACGCTGCTGGTGAACCGCAGCATCGCCGCCGAGTTCCTGCCGGCGCTGAGCGCCAAAATGGCGGCGGCGGGCGTGACGCTGCACGCGGCGGAAAACGCACTGCCGCTGCTGCAGGGCGGCCCGGCGACGGTGGTGCCGGTGAACGCGGAGGATTACGACGACGAATGGCTGTCGCTGGATCTGAACGTGCTGCTGGTGGACGATATCGATCAGGCCATCGACCACATCCGCACCCACGGCACTAACCATTCCGACGCGATCCTCACCCGTTCGCTGAGCAGCGCCGAGCACTTCGTGCGCGCGGTGGACTCCTCGGCGGTGTACGTCAACGCCAGCACCCGCTTCACCGACGGCGGCCAGTTCGGCCTGGGCGCGGAAGTGGCGGTGAGCACCCAGAAACTGCACGCCCGCGGCCCGATGGGCCTGGATGCGCTGACCACCTACAAGTGGATTGGCTACGGCGACGATCTGGTGCGCAGCTAAGGCCGGATTGCGGTCATAAAGAGGTCAGGGCGCACCATGCTGCGCCCTGATTGTTTTTGGAAAAGGGGGACTGCACGACAGTCTGGTTGCTTGCAAAACAACCAAACGCCCCGGCGGGCTATTGACTCATTTCGCGCGCAGGTCTACCTTGTTCAACGCACTTCCGGCTTGCCCCGCAGGCCCGGCTCGATGCCGATATAGCTCAGTTGGTAGAGCAGCGCATTCGTAATGCGAAGGTCGTAGGTTCGACTCCTATTATCGGCACCATTTCAAGTTTCACTGCCTTCCTTGTAAAAATACGCAGCACTGGCGTCTGCAACGCTTGCGGTTGATATTTCTGCTTATCGCGACGTGGCAATGCGCTGCAAGGTATAATACAAACGTGTTTGTTTAATCATTCACACAACCAGCAAGCGTCGTAAGCAGAATAATACGTTGCTACGGTTGAACCTCACCGTCTTTTTTATCTGGGAAAAGACATTATCGCCAATGTTAAATCACTGGCTTATTTATAAAGTGAGGTTGTTATGTGTGGATGTTTGATTTCAAGAACGAAGGACTTTAACTTTAATGGTCAACGTTATAGGGTTTTTATTGCTCATGACAAGCAAGCGCATGGCGATTTAAACGCGCTTTACTTTCTCGATGCCAATACTCAATTCACCAAGCTGACCGAACGCCATCAGAGTAGAAACAACGACAATATTCTTTATGTGGGCATCGGCTATCAGGATGGGGTGGATATACTAAAAGCAAGAACCCGCGACTATACGGTTCCCTCTGATGATAAAGAGTTTATTGACGGTGGCGGAGCGCCGGCGTTTTATCAGTTTATCACCACATGCGTTAAGCCCTGGATTGAGTCACGCTACCCAATCAATACAGACAAACAAACGCTGGCAGGTCATTCACATGGCGGGCATTTTGTACTTTATACGCTGTTGAACCATCCTGACGCGTTTCAAAATTATCTGGCGGCCAGTCCATCGATCTGGTGGGGGAATGGGGCGTTGCTTCCTGATGGTAAGTTAACAATCGCTGAAAGCGTTAATAAAATAACCCTGATGATTGGCGAGTATGAAGAAAAGGTTCATCCGCAAAGTAATGAAACTGAAAGAGGGCGGGTGACCAGAATTAATGCAACACCCAAATTGCGAGTCAGGCATCTGGCAAAAAAACTGATCGAAGATGAGCAACGCTGTGATTTTATTTTCTGCTCAGGGCGTCGTCACCCGGGTGTCATCAAGGATTATGCACTGATGGCGAACGCGATCGCGGCGCATAATATTCAACGTGATGGGCTTTAGCGTCGTGATATAATCATTTTTCGAACACCTGCAAGTGAGCTGCTTTTAGCCGTCTGCAGGCATTCACCAGGGAAACTAAAAATTAGAACGGTATGCCAATATCAGGCAATGAAAATCTGTTTTAACCTTATCTCTTACAATGACCGCTATGCCGACGAGATCCCGGCTGCGTGCGTGTTTTTTTGAGCCGAAACCGAGTATTTGTAGCCTCGCTTCCCCTGCTTCCCGCAGCTTATCCTTTCGCCGGTTAAACAACCGTTTAATTAATCACTGTTATAATTACCCCTGTTGAGCCTTGATGGATGAATGTTTTCCTCCTCAAGCATTGCGATGCGGCGCTCTGTGGAGCGGCATCCGTTTTTGGACATGCCGGTGGTTCGGTGAGAAGTTAGGAGAAGTGAACTATGAGCAGAAAAGACAAGCTCGCGGCGGCCCTGTTGGCCATCTTCTTGGGCGGACTGGGCATTCACAAGTTTTACCTGGGGATGAAGTGGTGGGGGCTGTTCTACCTGCTGTTCTGCTGGACGGGGATCCCATCGATTGTCGGCTTTATCGAAGGCATTATTTATCTGTTCCAATCGGAAGAGAAGTTCAACCAGAAATACAATCCTGGTCTGATTTAAGGCTTTTCTGACGGCGCTTCCTGTTGCGGGAAGCGCCGTTTTTCATTCCGTTACTGTTTCTTCATCATCATCTTGCCGCGCATCTCTTTGCTCATCATTTTATTCGAGCTGGAGATCACGCAGTTATATTGCTTGCCTTGGTTAATGATCATAAAGGTGCTGACCGGATTTTTAAAATCCTTGTCGATGGTGAAATAAATATAGGCCTGCGGCAATGCGGCCGGTTTAAAGGCGCCGAAGGCATACACATCCGCTAGGCCCAGCGCGGAGAGATCGACCGTCAGCTCTATGGGTTTCATGGAATCCGGCGATGGGAACATCGACTTGGCCGACATCATCATGGTGCTGCTGTTGATGGTGTAATCGGTTTTGACCTTCATGCCGATATATTTCGATTCCGGCATGGAAAGTTCTTTTTGGCAGGCGGCGTCGTGCTGCGGCGCCGGGCTGCCGTTTTCCATCACGGCGTGCACGTGTTCCAGCATCACTTCCGCGTTGCCGTTGGTAGGTTGTGCATCGGCCGCGTAAGCCGCGCCGCTGAAGGCGGCTACAGAGGTAAGGATAATGCCCGTAACGATTTTCATTGTCGGTCTCCGGAATGCTAATAATGATATTAATTGCGGTGTGTAGCCTATTGGCCTGATAAAACGCAAAGTGACCCGTTCCGTGGAGATAAAATATCCTCGGAATATTGCTGGAAAAGAGTTTTTCTTCCTCGCGGTAAGCAAGGTTGTGTTAATTTTTTAAGCGCCTTTCTGATTTTTTATTCGGTATTTTTTCCTGCATATAAATAGTATGTCTAAACATAGTCAATGTTTAGAATATGTACAAATTATTGCGATTTTTTCTCTTTACGCTTTCTGTTTTTTTAATCGAACAATAAATATTTATTGAGATACAGAGAGTTATGTTTTTACGCTGGGACCACTCGGTGAAGCGTTATTTATGTGATCTTCATAGTCACAGAAATAACGCTGAAATTATTACCTTTCTATTTAACGGCTAATTATTCATGGCATAGGCTTCAACCCCACTAACCGCCTGAGCTAGAATCAGGCGGTTTTCTCTTCGAAAAGGATATCGCCATGGCCGCCTGGGCGCTTTTGATCGTCGGTTGGTTATTGATTTGGCAGGATCACCCGGTTTGGGGTGTGCTGTGCATCGCGCTGTTTGCCGCGCTGCAATGGGCGAAGTACGCCGCTAAAAGCGGGCAAGAACCCGAAGAAGCGGCAGAGTGGCGCAAGACCGACTGGCTTTCGCAGCCGATTGAGATGGCGCACGCCGGCGACAGCGACCGGCAGATTGGCGGCGTGGGGGAACTGGGCATGGGCGGCCCCAGCTTTTGGACGCTGCTGCTGCGCGACGGGGCGATTGTGCATGGCGCCTGCGCCGCGCCGCAGGACGTGGACGATGGCAAGCTGCGCCTGATACCGACCCGCAGCCGCGAGGGAGAGGAGCTGACGGTATACGAGCCCGCCGCCCGGGCGATGTATGCGCTGCCTGCGTTGACCGATCGCGAGCTGGGAGCCTTGGCCGCCGGTTCCGCTGAGGCGCTGGCGCGGCTGCGGGCGACGTGTCGGCAGGTGGAGGCCACGCCGTTGCACCTTGTGCGCGGTCTGTGGGTGCCGCAGTGGGTAGCGGATCCGGCGGATCGGCTGGAGATCACGTTGCCCAGCGGCCGCGTGCTGGCGGCGCGCGCGATGTTGCCGGCGGATCTGCGCCAGGCGGACGATCCTGCCGCGCTGCTGCACACGCCGCCTTATGAACTGTTGCTGGATAACAGGCCGACCGATCGCTTCGTGCGCGATCTCGAACGCGTGGCGGGATCCCCGTCGGGTGACGGTTTGAGCGTCGGCGGCTGCCAGTTCCGCGGCGAGCATATCGTCGATGGCCTATACCATCTCTACTTCGCCGGCGAGTGGTTCAGCCTGCTCTCGTATGCGCATAAACCGGCGGGCGGGCGCGGTTCGGACACCACCTTTTTCGTCGAGCGGGTCGAGCCGCAAGACGGCGGGGTGTTTGTGATTGAATGGGATGCCTACAGCGTGGGGCCAGGCGGGCGTGAGCCGCGCGTGCCGGCCCCGCCGGTATTGGTTATCGCGGTAAGTTGGCAGGAAACGCCGCTGCAGTTGCCAACGGCCAACAACCGCGTGACCGTGCGCTTGCCCAACGCCACGGCGTAAGGCTTAAGGCAGCACCCTGACTTCGCCGTTGTGCAATGTCAGCACCGCGATCGGGCTGCCGGAGAAGCACTCCCTAAAGATCCAGTCGCTGGGCCGAAACGCCGCCGCAGGCAGCCCGGCCTGCCACTCCTCCCACTGCGGGGTCGGCTTATCCGGCGGTAAAGAGAAAGAGACCAGCCAACCGGCTTCGCAGTGCACCGTTTGGCCGGTTGGACGGGTGAAGGTATGCGCACCTGCCAGCTCCATCACCGGCGGTAAAACCTCGAAGGCGATGATCGGCACGCCGGCCACGCTCTGCGGCTGAGGAAAGCGCACGGCGGTCACGCCGTTCATCGTGATGGGGCTGTCTTCGGTGCCGGGCTGGCGCGGCTCCTGCCGGTTTACCCAGCTGCCTTTCGGCAGGGTGATTTCACCGAACGGTTTTGCCGCCTCGAGCGTCAGGTAACTGCGCCGATTCCAGCGTTCTTCCGCCCGCTGGCTCTTGAGATCCTGAAGGGCAATGTCGATCAGCATCAGCGCGAACGCCACCGGGTAGATCGCCAGCGCCGAGGCCAACAGATAGCCGCCCCAGGAAAGCGGCGGGCGCGGGCGGCCGCAGCGGGCGGCGGCGTATCGCCAGCCCCACCAGGCGAGCAGGATGCCGGCGAGCAGCAGGGCCAATAACAGCGCCAGCAGGCCGGCGGCGCCGGCGCCATAGCCTAACAGCATGGCAAGTTCCTTATGTTCACGGCGTGGTGGAGTGATAGCGAACGAAGTAGGGCAGCGCCGGGGTCTCCCCGTCATCGCCATAGTGGCTTTCCGGTTCGATCACGGTTTGGCGCGTGTCGTCGCGCCCGTTGTAGCGGTACTCCAACGGCTGTCGGTAGCGCACTTCGGATGAGCGCAGATCGAAAATCAGCGAAAGACGCGCATCGCCGTTATCCGTTTGGGCGACCAGCTTGTCGTTGCCCGCCCACAGCTGATACAGCGATTTATCGCCGTTTTCCAACAGCACCGCCAACTGCCCGTCGGATTGATACCGCAGAAGCTGATACAGCCCTCTGTCCAGCGTTTGGGCGATCAGGTAGATGCCGCCATCCGGCGCCTGCGCGCTTTCCTTGACGCGCACCGTTAGCCAATGCAGTTCGGCCACCTCGCCGGTTTTGCCGTTAACGGCAATGTGCAAGGCGCCGGAACCGAGCACCGGGTTCATCCAAAACAGCACGCGATCGCCATCAACGGCGGTAAAGATCTCGGGCATGGATTTGCGCTTACCGGAGGCGTAAGCCGTCGGTGACTCCTCCTCGCCGCGCTCAAAGCCCAGCAGCTGTCGCTCATCCAACAGCGCCGGCAGATCCAGCGTCTGCCGCCAATGGGCGCCAAAGTCCGGGCTGTAGAATACGCCTTCGGTGCTGATGAAATACAGCGCGCGCTTTCCCGACAGCGCCACCAGTTTGCCGCCGATAAAGGAAGGCAGATTGTCGTCGCCCTCCGGCCAGGGGATCAGCGCCCCGATGGTGCCCCGTTGCACATCGACCAGCCGGCGCCCTTTGGACAGAAAAAGCACGCACTCCTGCTCGACGCAAACCGCATCGTAGATTGATTCGTCGAGTTGCCCCAGCATCTGCAACCCCTTCGGGCCGGTGAATAACACCTGGCTGAGGTAGTTGGCCGCCCAGCCGTAGAAGCTGTTGTAGGCGCTGGTCTCACTTCTTTTGCTGATGAGCAGCAGAGCGCCGTTCTGCGCCGGGTAGCTGTGGATGAGATCGTAACGGGCTATTGTCGGCAACGCCTCGTCGCTCTGGGTCCATTGCCACTGTGCATAGCGTTGTTCAGGGGCGAGGAAATAGACGCCCAGCGCGCTGGCCAAAAACAGCGTCAGGATAATAAGGGGTCTTTTATAAAGCGCTAGCGTCATCATTTCAGCTCCGTCACCTGTTCCTGCCGCCATAGCCTGCGGCGCAGATTGCGCAGGTATTTGAACGTCTTAAACGTGCGGTGCTGCTCAAAAGCGTAGAGGCGGCAGATCTGGGCGAAGCCCTCGATCAGCAGCGCCAGGCCGCTGACCATCAGCATCATCAGCAGCAGAATCGGCGGCAACTCACTGCCGAGGCGCTTCAGGGTCCAGGCATCCAGGTAAAAGCCCGCTGGGGTATCGGCGTTATCCCACACGATCAGACCGAGCATCAAACACATCATGATCGCGCCCAGGATGAAAACGACACGCGCGCTCAGGTTAAGGCCGGCTTCGGTGAAGTAGCGATTGCCGCCGATGAGATAGGTCTGGCGGTCGCGATGATTGATGATCCCACGCACCGTAGGCAACTCGGGGACGGTGTCGTTCTCGCAGTACAACACCTGCAGCGGATCGCCCTTAGCGATGAAAAGCGGATGCTGCCGACGAAATACCGGATGCAGTTTGGTCGTGGGGACGTTGAGCGCGCGGGTCGTCACCGCGAAGTGCGTCTCGTTCTGACGCCACGCGTAAGTGTCCAAATACTGCACCTGCCGCGGGATCTCATAGTGGCGAAGTTCGTAGCTCAGGGCGTTGACCGTCTCGATGCCGGAGGCCTCGACGCCGTCAGGAAGGGGAAGTGCGGTCTGCAGCGGTGCGGTCGTCGGCACGGCGTCTTTGCGGACGGCCCGGTATCTGATGCCGGGGATTTTCAGGCTGAGCGAATCGGGCGGCGTGACGTCTTGCCCCAGCAGCACGCGATCCAGCGCCCTGAGCAGGCGCCTGCGGCCGCGATGCCCGATCAGCAAGAGCTCTGAACCGACGAACAGCACCATGCCGATGCCGATGAGGCCGGCGATGATGGCGATAAAGAACAGGACGATGGTCAGCCAGGAGTCTTCCCGGTCCATGATGAAAAAGGCGGCCGGGAAGCCACCGGCCAGCGCCGCGCCCAGCACCAGCAGGGCGAAATATTTCAGCTTGTATTTAAGCGTTCTGTCGGGTTCCAGCCGGCCTTTCGTGCCGTGCAGCAGCCAGTGCAGCCAGTAGCTGCCGTCACGCAGGCGGTGAGCGCCAATCTTCACCCGATCGCCGGTGGCGAGCGTGGCCAGCAGATTTTCGCTGTCGCTGAAGTCGTCACGGTAAAAAAAGAACGTCTGGCCGGAGGCGATGATCCTCACCAGGTTGTCGGGCGCCGTCTGCTGGCAGGCGCATTGTTCGACGGTCACATTAAAAAATTGGGTTTGCATGTCATTCCCTGTCAGCGGGCGTGGCCCGAAAAGTCATCCCTGGCGCCGGGTATTCAGCGTTTTTTCATCAATGGCAGCATGCGCACCAGCGCATTGTCCTTGACGATGTAGTGATGGAACAGCGCGGCGGCGGCATGCAGGCCGATCAGCCAGTAGCCGAATGAGGCCAGCGTTTTATGCCAGCCGATAATCATCCGCGCCTGCGGCCGATCGGCCACGTCGGTGAACGGCATCGACAGGCCGAACAGATACCACTCCTTGCCGCCCAGATAGCGCGAATACACCCCCAGCACCGGCAGCGTCAGCAGCAGCAGATAAATCAGGGTATGCGTCAGGTGCGCCAGGCCGGTTTGCCACTTCGGCGGTTTGGGCGCGATGGCGGGCGAGGGGCGGCGCCAGCGCAGGAGCAGGCGGGCCAGCATCAGCGCAAACACCGTCACGCCGCTGCTGAAGTGGGTGATAACCAGCGCGTACCACGGTGCGCTGCCCGGTTCGGCAAAGCCCCGCAGCTCGATGGTGACGCAGGTGATGACCAGCAGGATCGCCACCAGCCAGTGCAGGCGAATTTGCCACGGCATATAGGTGTTCTGCACCGGGTTACCTTTTGATGTTAAAGGGTCTATGCGCCGATGGTAACGAAATGTTACATCGGAGGAAAGCGCGTGCGCGCAATTTAGGCAAAACGCCAGGCTCAACTCACTTATTAAGCGATTGGTTTAGTGGGGTATGCGCCAGGCGGTAGAGGGGCATCGTAAGTTGAGAAGCTAATGGACGACAGTTTCCGAGGCTGGCAGCTTATTAAGCGATGAAGCGGATTACGCCGCAGCCCTCGCTGCGGCGCCTGGGATCAGTTCAATTTGGCCTTGGCGAAATCGCTGCCGTTCACGTCCACCACGTAGCCGCTCAGGTTGCTGCGGGTGGCGTAGAATACTTTGCCGGTGGCCAGCGGCAGCCACGGCGCCTGTTTGGCGAAGATCACCTGCGCCTGTTGGTACAGCTTGGCGCGCGCCTGCGGCTGGTTCTCCTGGATCGCCTGCTGGATCAGGCTGTCATAATCCTTATCGCACCAGCGCGCCACGTTGGCGCCGCTCTGCACGCCGGCGCAGCCGAGCAGGGTGGCGAAGTTGTCCGGATCGCCGTTGTCCGAGACCCAGCCGTACAGTGCGCTCTGCTGCTCGCCTTTGCGCAGCCCGGCCAGATACTGGCCCCACTCCCAGGTGACAATCTTGGCCTTCACGCCCACCTTCGCCCAGTCGCTTTGGATCATCTCGGCGATGCGCTTCGAGTTCGGGTTGTAAGGGCGCTGTACCGGCATCGACCAGATGTCGGTCTCAAAGCCCTGCTCCAGCCCGGCTTGCTTCAGCAGCTCGCGCGCCTTCTGCGGATCGTAGGCGTACTCCGGCAGTTTATCGTTGTAGCCCAGCATGCCCGGCGGCAGCAGCGAATTGGCCGGCGTGCCGCTGTCTTTGAACACCGCGGCGACGATCGCTTTCTTGTCCACCGCATAGCTCAACGCCTGGCGCACCAGCAGGTTGTCGAATGGTTTTTTCTGGGTGTTGAACGCCAGATAGCCGACGTTCAGCCCGGTAATGTCGTGCAACTGCAGGTTGCCGTCGGCCTTGATGGCGGCGAACTGTTCCGGCAGCGGCGCGGGGATGATCTGGCATTCGTTGGTTTTCAGCTTGGCCAGCCGGGTCTGCGGATCCGGCGTGATGGAGAAGATGAGGTGCTTGCTGGCCACTTCGCCCTGCCAGTAGTGCGGGTTGGCGATGTAGCGGATCAGCGAATCCTGCTTGTACTGCTGCAGCGCAAACGGCCCGGTGCCGATCGGCCAGTTGTCGACGTATTCCGGCGTGCCCTTTTTCAGCATCGCGTCGGCGTACTCGGCGGACAGGATCGAGGCGAAATCCATCGCCCAGTCGGCGACGAACGCGGCGTTGGGCTGGCTCAGCGTGAAGCGCACGTGGTGTTCGTCCACCGCTTCCACCTTGGTGATCAGCTTATCCAGACCCATGTCGGTGAAGTATTCATAGTTGCCGCCGGAGACCTTGTGATACGGGTTGGCCGGATCCTTCTGCCGCATCACGGTGAACACCACGTCTTCGGCGTTGAAGTCGCGCGTTGGGGTGAAGTATTTGTTGCTGTTGAATTTTACCCCCTGGCGCAGGGTAAAGGTGTAGGTCTTGCCGTCCGGGCTGACGCTCCACTCGGTGGCCAGCGACGGGGCGGGCGTTTTATCGCTTTCGCGCAGCGTCACCAAGCGGTTGTACAGCACCTGCGAGGTGGCGATAAAGGTCGGCCCGGAGCTGGAGAGCTGCGGGTTGAACGATTCCGGCGAGGCAACGGTGCAGTACACCAGCGCATCGGAAGCGGCCAGCGCGCCGCCCGCCGACAGCAGGCCGCAGCCAGCCAGCACCAGCGCGGCGATTGGGTGTTTTAAAAACGTCAAGGCAAGATCCTCAGGTGGAGTGGGCCGTTACCGGCGAATTGAATTAACTATAGATAACGGATGGCGAGACCGGGAACAAGCGTCTCACCTGCGCATTCTGTGCGCCGCGCGTTGCTTGCCAAACCGCTTTACTCGCTCTCGCGCTTGTGGTCGGCATCATAGCGCTCGCGAGCGGCGTCCAGCTCGGGGAAATGGTATTCCGCCCAGCGGTCCAGCGCCGTCAGCGTCTCGACCAGCGAGCAGGCGACGGCGCTGAGCCGATATTCCACATGTGCCTGATTTTTTTCACTGAAATCCAGCCGTTCGAGCAGCCCGTTGCGTTCCAGCTGGCGCAGCGTTTGCGTCAGCACCTTCTGCGAAATGCCGTCGATGCGGCGCAGCAGTTCGCCGTTGCGCATTGGCCGCTGCGCCAGCGCAGGCAGGATCAGCATCACCCACTTGCCGGAGATCAGCGCCAGCGCATCGCGCGCGGAGCACTTGCTCGAATAGACGTCGCCGGGATAAGCCATTGGGGGTTACCTTCAGGTGCGTAATTGCCAAGGGTGCGATAAAGCCACAGCATAGCAGCACCACCTTACAACGGGAGAAACAGGATGAACGTGCTGATTGTGCTGGCTCACCCCGAGCCGCATTCCTTCAATGCCCATTTGGCCGAACAGGCGCGGCAGGCCTGCCTGGCGCAGGGCATCAGGTGAAGACGGTCGATCTGTATCAGGAGGGATTTGATCCGCGCGAGGGCGCCGGCCATTACCCCAGCAGAAAGCAGGCGGACAGATTTGATGCGATGCAGGAGCAGCGCCATCACTGGACGACTCAGGCGCTGCCGGCGGAGATCCGGCGGCATATCGAGCTGCTGCACTGGGCGGATACGCTGGTGCTGCAGTTTCCTTTCTGGTGGTTCGGCGCGCCGGCTATCATCAAGGGCTGGATGGATCGGGTGTTCGTTTACGGCGGGATCTACGACAGCCGCCACCGCCATGAGAACGGCGTAATGCGCGGCAAACGGGCGCTGCTGACCGTCACCGCCGGCGCTTCCGCACAGGCCTGCGCGCCGAACGGGCGCGACGGCGATATGCGGCTGATGCTGTGGCCCATCATGCATGCGTTGCACTATATCGGTTTTAGCGTGCTGGAGCCGTTCCTGGTCTATGGCGTGTGCGGCGGGTTGGCGGGCGAGGCTCTGCAGGCGCAAAACGCCGCTTTGGCGCAGGTGACGCAGGCGTACCGGGACGGTTTGAACGCGTTTTCCGCCTGGCCGGCGGTGCCGTTCAACCGCAATGAAGATTTTGACGCCGATCTGGCGCTGAAGCCCGGCGCGCCGGTGTACAGCCCGTTCGTGCGGCATTGCGATCCGGATTAGAATCCGGCCTTCAGCAGTTCCTCGCGCAAATCGTCGATAATCGCCGGTTCGATGTCGGGGAACTGCTGCTGAATATCGGCGATGGCTTCGGCCACGCTCGGGCCGGCGAAGGTGCCGGAGAAGGGCAGCAGCGGCAGGTTCGCGTCGCTGTCCGGCAGTTCGCCGCGGATGGTGCCGGTGATCATGCCCGCTTTTTTTTCCGCCGTGAGGTCGTACTCTCCCACGCTTTTGTCGATCGGTTTCATTGGCCGCCTCGCTGTCGGTGAGTGTTTATCCTGTCTGTTAAAGCATAGTGTTTCAGGCAATGAATACCAATCAATGTATATAATATTAATATAAAACAATGTGATGCGCGTTTTGTCGTTTGACGTTCGCCGGGGGCCGGCGCTATGCTCTTGGCGCTAAAGGAACCTTCCTCACTGACAGGGACAGACGACATGAAAAGACTGAAAAGCGCGGCGCTGTTGTTGCCGCTGTTGGCGCTCAGCGCCTGCACCCATCACCTCAGCAGCGCCGAGCGGCACGCCAAGCACTACATTTATCAAACCCGCGACGATTTCGATCCGCAATTCCGCACCGATGTGAACGGCAGTATTAAGAACGCCGTGCCGATGTTCGAACAGTTCTACCAGCTGGGGAAAAAGGATCGCGCGGCAGGCGTGGCGCGCAGCGAGGCGCAGAAAAAGGCTGACTATCTGGCCAGCCCGGAATTCCAGCAGAACATGGAACACAAAACCATTTTCATCAACCGCACTTACAGCGGCTCCGACAACCCTAAACGCCGCCAGGTGTTCTCGCAGGAAGCGGTGGGCGCGTACTGGGACGGTTACGAAGGGCGCTGAACATAATCCCTCACAAATAGAAGGTAATAAAAACTGGTCTTCTGGCGGTTATTTGATTATAAAAACCGCCGCTAAGGACGATGTTCATAGATGAAACCAGGAGTGTTTATGTTGGCAAAAGTTAAGCGTTCGTTCGCCGCCGCCGTCGTATTGATGTTGGCGCTGCCCGCGGTTCAGGCCGCGGATTACCGCGCGGGCGAGCAATACACCCGGCTGGATAAGCCGGTGGCCGCCGCGCCGGCGGTGGTGGAGTTCTTCTCCTTCTACTGCGGCCCTTGTTATCAGTTCGCCGAAACTTACCGTGTGGGCAGTACCGTGGCGCAGGCGCTGCCCGCGGGCGAGAAAGTCACCAAATATCACGTCAGCCTGATGGGCAAACTGGGCAATGCGCTGACCGAAGCCTGGGCGGTGGCGACGGTGCTGGGCGTGGAAGACAAGATTGAAGGGGCGATGTTCGACGCGGTGCAAAAACAGCGCGCCGTCAACAGCGCCGACGATATACAGCGGGTGTTCACGGCGGCCGGCATCGATGCCGCCACCTATGAAAACGCGCGCCACAGCCTGCTGGTCAAAGGGTTGATCGCCAAGCAGAATGAAGCGGTGAAAGCGTTTGACGTGCGCGGCACCCCGTCGTTCTACGTGGCTGGCCAATACAAGATAGACAATGCCGGCATGGCCGCCACCAGTGTTGAAGGCTACGCCAAAGAGTACGCGGCGGTGGTGCGTTACCTGTTGGACAAACAGCCTTAAGGTGGTTCTCCCTTCGGCACCCGATGATCTGTGATCGCGGTGCCAAATCCCCCGCTCGCCATTGATTGTGTGTTAACGGATTGTTATGGTGATTTTCTGTTCAACGGCGCAGCGACGCCGGCGTTTGAAGGGAGAGATCATGACGGCATTGGCAACGCTCCGCGACGCCGGCTTCGAAGAGTGGCTGGGCAAAATCAACACCGCCTGCGGCAGGTTCTGCGCGAAAACGCTGGGGCCGGGTTTCAGCGGGGCGATGCAGGAGTTCCGCGCCCATGCGCTGCGTCTGAGCGTGGTCGACGTGGCCCAGGCCCGGCTGTATCGCACGCCGCGTGACATAGCCCGCAGCGACGGCGCACACTTTTTTACCGTCTTCCAGCTGCGCGGCAGTGCGTTGATGGAGCAGGGAGATCGCCAAACGATGCTCTCTCCCGGCGACATGACGCTGATCGACGCCTCACAGCCCAGCAGCTTCACCTTCCAGCGCGATTCGCGCCAAATCTCTTTGCTACTGCCGCGCGGCTGCCTGCCGCTGCTGCCGCCTTGCGCGCAGCGTCTGGGGGCGGAGCTGAGCGCGGTGCGCCTCAGCCGCCAGCTGGTGCTGAGCAGCATGCAGGATCCTCAGCTCGCCGCGGCGGAAAGCGAGGCGGTGCTGAATGCGCTGGCGGCGCTGCTGCGCCCGGCTCTGGCGCTCGAACAGGCGCGGCCGGAGGGGCAACACCCGGTCTTTGACAAGGCGCTGGCGCTCATCGACAGGCATATTCAGTCGGCGCAGTTGCGTCCTGAGTGGGTAGCGGCCGAGCTGGGGGTATCGTTACGCAGCCTGTATCGGCTGTTCGCCCGTCAGGGGCTGGTGGTGGCGCAGTACATCAGGAACCGCAGGTTGGATCTGTGCGCGCAGGCGCTGCGCAGCGCCGCCGGGCAGGAAAAGCTGGCCGGCATTGGCCTTGACTGGGGCTTCGCCGATCACAGCCATTTCTCGACCGCTTTCAAGCAGCGTTTCGGCATGTCGCCGAGCGAGTACCGTCGACAGTATCAATAAGTCAGGGCGCGGGCCAGGCCCGCGCCGCTGCACTCAATAGCGGATGCAGACCGATTTCGACTCGGTGTAGGCATCCAGCCAATCCGGGCCGAAATCACGGCCGCTGCCCGACTGTTTGAACCCGCCGAACGGCATGTTCGGGTCGATCAACGTATGGGTGTTGACCCACACGGTGCCGGCCTGAATGCGCGGCGTAAACGCCATCGCCTTTTGCAAGCTGGTGGTCCACAGGCTGGCGGTCAACCCGAAGTCGGTGTCGTTGGCTTTGCTCAGCGCCTCTTCGGCGCTCGCCACCCGGATCAGGTTGACCACCGGGCCGAACACTTCCTCGCGCGTCAGGTTCAGCCGGTCATCCGGGTTGATCACCAGCGTCGGCGGAATGTAGAAGCCGTTGGCGTCCGGGCCGGCCGCGCCGCCGATAAGCTCAGCGTTTTTCGCCCGGGCGTCGTCCAGGTAGGCCGCCACCTTGTTGCGGTGCGCGAGCGACACCAGCGGGTTGATTTGTGCCCCGGTATCCATCCCCGGCCCGACTGACAGCGATTTCACCGCCTGTTCGAATCCGGCCACCAACCGATCGTAAATCGGCGCTTCGATATAAATTCGCGAGCTGGCGGCACACACCTGCCCCTGGTTGAGGAAGCTGCCGAGCATCAGGCCTTCGATCACCTGCTGCGGATCGGCATCTTGCAGCACGATGGCCGGGTTTTTACCGCCCAGCTCGAGCGTCACGCGG
Source organism: Serratia sp. SCBI (assembly GCF_000747565.1). Classification (NCBI taxonomy): domain Bacteria; kingdom Pseudomonadati; phylum Pseudomonadota; class Gammaproteobacteria; order Enterobacterales; family Yersiniaceae; genus Serratia; species Serratia sp. SCBI. Next base: position 972,245 of record NZ_CP003424.1, read on the forward strand.
GTCAGGCGATCCGCCGCCGCGCGCGCGATGCTTTTGCCCACCGGCGTGGAGCCGGTAAAGCTGACTTTGGCGATCAGCGGATGTTCGGTCAGTGCCTTGCCGCACACGGTGCCGCGGCCGGTGACCACGTTGAACACGCCCGGCGGTACGCCGGCTTCGCTCGCCAGTTCGGCGATGCGCAGCAGGGTGAGCGGGGTGGTTTCCGACGGCTTGATGACGATGGAGCAGCCCGCCGCCAGCGCCGGCATGACTTTCCACATGCCGATCATCAGCGGGAAGTTCCAGGGCACGATGCCGGCGACGACGCCGATCGGCTCTTTGCGGGTGTAAACCTGATATTTGGCGCCCGGCGGCATCGGAATGGACACGTCCAGCGTCTGACCGGTGATTTTGGTCGCCAGCCCGGCGGTGTAACGCATCCAGTTCAGGGTGCTGCCGACTTCGAAAGCGCGGGCGATGTTGATGGATTTGCCCTGCTCCAGGGTTTCGAGCTGCGCCAGCTCTTCGGCGTGCTGCTCCACCAGATCGGCGAAGCGCAGCAGGATGCGTTCGCGCTCTACCGGCAGACGCTGCGCCCAGACGCCTTCGCTGAAGGCTTTGTGGGCGGACTCCACCGCCTGCGCCACGTCGTGTTCGTTGGCGTCGGCGGTGGTGGCGATTTGCTGCCCATTGGCGGGGTTATACACCGCCAGGCGGCCTTCCGCGGCGGACGCGCGCCACTGGCCGTCGATATACAGCCCATGCTGACGATCGAGAAAACGCGACACGCTATCCAGCACGGCTACGGTATTGTCAGACATACATCCTCCGATCAGATTCATCAGGTTATCGTTAACCCTGAGAGTCTAGATCAGCGGTAAAGCGGCGGCTTTGCTCTGCCTGACATTCGATTTGTCCTGCGTGTCATTTTGCCGTGACGGAACAGTAAACCGCGGCCGGCGGGCGCCGGCCGGGAAGGATTACGAACTCAGGGTTGCCAGACGGGTGGCGAAACCGAGGAACAGCAGGCCGATCAGGCCATTGCCGAGCTTCGCCAGGCCTTTCTTGTGGTTGAAGAAATGCGCCAGCATCGCGCCGGAGAAGATCAGCGTGCTCATGTAGATAAAGCTGACGGCTTCAAGGATCAGCGCCAGAATGGTGAACGACAGCCCGGTGTGCGCGTAGTTGAAATCGATGAACTGCACGAAGAACGACACGTAAAACAGAATAGCTTTCGGGTTGGTCAGGCTCAGCGTCAGCGATTTGCGCAGAATGCTGTTGCCGCCCTCAATCTGTTGCTGTTGCGCCTGCGCCTTCTGCACGAAGGTGGCGTAGAGGATTTTTGCGCCAAGGAACAGCAGGTAAATCGCGCCGAGAAAACGCACCAGGGTAAACAGGAACGGCGTGGTGCGGATCAGCGAAGCCACGCCGATATAGGCGCAAAAGATCAGGATCGCATCGCCGATAAACACGCCCAGCGCCGCGGTATAGCCGGCGCGCACGCCGCGCGATATGCCGGTTTTCAGCACGTACAGCGTATTCGGCCCCGGCAGAATGATGATGAAGACCACCCCGGCCAAATAGGTCCATAAATTCAGGACGCCAAAACTCTCTAACACAATAACCTCTCCATGCGCGCAACTAACAGGCAGAAACACTGGCCACGGCCCGTGGCCGGCCGCGATCCTAACGCCGTGCAACCGGGTTGGCAACGTAATAAACTTCATGTTGTTGGTTAAAAATTGTCGAAAGATTGTTGAAAACGTCGGCGACGAATTAAAAAGCAAGAGTCGGCGTGTTTCGCCAACGGCCCGTCACTATGCTGGTTAACATCGAAACCGCAGTGAGGAACGGATGATGAAAAACGTAATCGACAGCGCCGATCCGCGCTGGCTGGCGATTGTCAGCCGCGACAAGCACGCCGACGGCCGCTTTATCTACGCGGTGAAAACCACCGGCGTGTATTGCTCGCCTTCCTGCCCGTCACGCCAACCGAATCGGCAAAACGTGGAGCTGTTTGACGACGCGGAGCAGGCGGAGGCGGCCGGCTATCGGCCCTGTAAACGCTGCCGGCAGGGGCTGACGCCGCTGACGGAACAGCATGCGCGGCAGATAGCGGAGGCCTGCCGCTATATCGAGCAGGCGGAAAAAGCGCCGTCGCTGCAGACGCTGGCGCGCCATGTCGGGTTGAGCCAATACCATTTCCACCGGTTGTTCAAAGCGATCACCGGCCTGACGCCGAAAGGCTACGCCGACGCGCAGCGCAGCCAACGCTTACGCGCCGGTCTTACGCAGCGGGAAACGGTGACCGACGCGATCTTCGACGCCGGTTATGGCGCCAACGGCCGCTTCTACCAGCAGGCCAACGCCGCGTTGGGCATGACGCCGAAGGCCTATCGGGCGGGCGGCAAAGGCATGCGCATCCATTTCGCCGTCGGGCGCTGTTCGCTGGGCGAGATCCTGGCGGCCCAGAGCGAGGTGGGCATCTGCGCCATTCTGCTGGGGGACGATGCGCAGCAGCTGGTGCAGGATCTGCAGGACAAATTCCCCAACGCCGAGCTGATCGGCGGCGACGCGCAGTATGAAGCGCTGATGGCGCAGGTGGTGGGCCTGATTGAAGCGCCGGAGAACGGGTTGGCGCTGCCGCTGGATATTCGCGGCACCGCGTTTCAACAGCGGGTCTGGCGGGCGCTGCAGGCGATACCGGTCGGCGAAACCGTCAGCTATGCCGATATCGCTCGGCGCATTGGGGCGCCCAAAGCGGTGCGCGCGGTAGCCGGCGCCTGCGCCGCCAACATGCTGGCGGTGGCGATCCCCTGCCACCGGGTGGTGCGCAACGACGGCACGTTGTCCGGCTACCGCTGGGGCGTCGATCGCAAGAAAGCGTTGCTGGAAAAAGAGGCGCAGCGATGAGCGGCGCGCTGGCGACCCGGCTGGCCGAATTGGACTGGGCAGCAATTGAACGTGAACTCGATGCGCAGGGCTGCGCGCGTCTGCCGGGCGTGCTCAGCCAAGACCTGTGCCGCGAGCTTTCGGCGCTTTACCCGCAGGATGCGCATTTTCGCAGCCGCATCGTGATGGCGAAGCACGGTTTTGGCCGCGGCGAGTACCGCTATTTCGCCTATCCGCTGCCGCCGCCGGTGGCCGAAGCGCGCAGCCTGATGTATGCGCGGCTGGCGCCGGTGGCCAACCGTTGGAACGCCTTGTTGGGGCTGGCGGCGTGCTATCCCGCCGCACATGAAACCTACCTGGCGGAATGCCACCGGGCCGGCCAGCGGCGGCCGACGCCGCTGCTGTTGCGCTACGAAGCGGGGGATTACAACTGTCTGCATCAGGACCTGTACGGCGAGCGAGTGTTTCCGCTGCAGGTGGCGTTTCTGCTCTCCGCCCCCGAGCAGGACTTCACCGGCGGCGAGTTCGTGCTGACCGAACAGCGGCCGCGGATGCAGAGTCGGGCGGAGGTGGTGCCGCTGCAGCAGGGCGACGCAGTGGTGTTCGCCGTGCATCACCGGCCGGTGGAGGGAGTGAAAGGCTACTATCGGGTCAATCTGCGCCACGGCGTCAGCCGAATACGCGCCGGCCAACGCCATACGCTGGGGGTGATCTTTCACGACGCGCTATAGCTTGCGCGCCAGCAGGGTGGCGAAGCGCAGCGAGATGCGGTTGCCGGCGGCGTCGGTCTTGTGCAGTTGGCCGACGTCTTCGTTGTATTTGAGGATCTCCCAGCCGCGATAATAATGCTTCAGCTCACCCGGCCGGAAGGTAAACGGGAACGGCAGCGGGCAGGGATAATCCTCGGTATCCATCGCCGCCACGATCAGGTTATGGCCGCCGCGCACGGTGCTGTCCTGCATGTCTTGCACGATATGCGGGATCTGTTGCCGCTCGAGGAACATCAAGACCACGGTGGACAGGATAAAGTCGTATTCGCCGCTGAAGCGGTGGGTGTTGAGATCCTGCACCCCGGCGCTCAGGCGGGTTAATTGCTCGGCGTCGATGATCTGGTTGAGGCGGGCTATCGACGGCGCATGCTTGTCCCAGGCGGTGACATCGAAACCTTTCAGATTGAGGTAGAGCGAATTGCGCCCGCCGCCGCAGCCCAGATCCAGCGCTTTGCCCGGCGCGATGCGCGCCGCCGCCTCAACCACTTCGGAGTGAGTGCGCGTCAGTTCGTATTTCTTGTGGTAGTAATCTTCCGGCGTGCAGTAAAACGCCAGCCGGCAGGTCATGTCGGCCGAGAAGGAAACGATGCGGTGCCACTGCTGCGGCGCGATAAACGGCGGCTGGCTTTCAGGGCTAAACTGCCAGGTCTCGGTGGTGGCGCCGTCTTCGGTCATCATGGCGAACGTCAGGCTGCCGCTCAGCACGGTGAGCTTCGCCCAGGTGCCGCTCTGGGTGTTGTGGCGCTGACGAAAGGCTTCCGGCAGCGTTTCGCTGTTCCATTCCGGCAGGGTTTTATAGCAAAGCAACTGCTGCTCCATAGGGGACTCCTCTGGCTGGGCAAGCAAAGTGATTTATATGATGTATATAAAATACATCTTTATCGATCGTTTGAACATAGCAGCCTGAAGGAAAGGCGCGGCGAGATCTTTATACTGGATTGTGCGCGGCGGCTGGGCTAATTTCAGTGCTGTTCATGTCATCACGTTCAGGGAAAAGATGCCGATACGCCGTTTATGCCACCCGAAGCCTCTCCGTTTGCTGAGCCTGGCCGCGCTGCTGGCGCTGGCGGGTTGTACCAGCAAAACCACCACCACCTCGCCGGCGGCGCGCCCCGCCGATGTCAAAGCGCGACTGATGACGCTGATCCCGGCCAATGCCGGCGATCGTCAGGGTTGGGCCACCGATATCACCGCCGCGTTCGCCGCGCAGGGCATCGAGCCGAGCGATGAGAACCTGTGCTCGGTGCTGGCGGTCACCGAACAGGAGTCGACGTTCCAGGCTAACCCGCAGGTGCCGGGGCTGCCGAAGATCGCCTGGAAAGAGATCGACCGCCGCGCCGATCAGATGCACATCCCGAACTTTTTGGTGCATACCGCGTTGAAGATCTCGTCGTCGAACGGCCAGAGCTACAGCGAGCGCCTGGATAAGGTGCGCACCGAAAAGGATCTGAGCGATATCTTCGATGACATGATCGACCGCGTGCCGATGGGGCAGAAGCTGTTCGGTCATTTGAACCCGGTTCATACCGGCGGCCCGATGCAGGTGAGCGTCGCCTTCGCCGAGGCGCATGCCAAAGGGTATCCTTATCCGGTTGACGGTTCGATTCGGCGCGAAGTCTTCAGCCGACGCGGCGGCATGTACTTCGGCATTATGCATTTGCTGGGGTACCCGGCCGACTATAGCCGGCCAATTTACCGTTTTGCCGACTTCAACGCCGGCTGGTACGCCAGCCGCAACGCGGCGTTCCAAAACGCGGTCAGCCGGGCGAGCGCCATTCCGCTGGCGCTGGACGGCGATCTGATCGACTTTGGCAGCGACAAGCCCGGCTCCACCGAGCTGGCGGTGCGCACGCTCGGCAAGCGCCTGAACATGAGCGACAGCGCCATTCGCCGGGCGCTGGAGAAAGGCGACACGGCCGGCTTTGCCGATACCGACCTGTATAAGAAGGTCTATGCGCTGGCGGGCGGCAAGCTGCCGCGCGAGATGCTGCCGGGCATCCAACTGGAAAGCCCGAAAATCACCCGTAAGTTGACTACCGCCTGGTTCGCCAAGCGGGTGGATGAACGCCGCCAGCGCTGCATGGCGCGCGCCGGCGGGTAACGGCATGAAAAACGCCGCCGGTGGCCTGAGTCACCGGCGGCGCGATCGCGCATCAGGCGCTGCGGCGCGGGTTGGTCAGGCCGAAGTTAAAGCTGTTGCAACGGTTGCAGAACTCTTTCATCACCGGCGGCGTGTCCATCATCGGCACTTTCACCTCGATAAACGCCAGCCTATCCTGCCGCGAGGCGTGTTCCAGGGCCATTTCCAGCTGTTGCGTGGTTTCCACCGCCACGCTGAACGGCTGCGATCGAGTATTCAGCACCGCCGGCAGTTTGGCGTAGTCCCACGGGCTGATGTCGTTGTAGGACGAGCTTTCGCCGAGGATATAGCGTTCGATGGTGTAGCCGTCGTTATTGATCAGGAAGATGATCGGCTTTTGCTCGCAGCGCAGCAGGGTGGACACTTCCTGCGCGGTCAACTGGAAAGAGCCGTCGCCGATGAACAGCAGGTGGCGGCGTTCAGGGGCCGCCATCAGGGTGCCGAGCAGCGCCGGCAGGGTATAGCCGATCGAGCCCCAAATCGGTTGGTTGACCACCTTGACGCCGTCCGGCATGCGCATGCCGCCGATGGCCGCGCCGGAGGTGCCGTTTTCCACCACCACCACGTCATCCGCCCGGATGAAGCGCTGGATGCGCCGCCACAGATAGGCCTGGTCTATAGGCGCGTCGCTCGGCGTCGCCAGCTTCTCATGCGGGCTGGCCAACGGAGTCAGGGGCTGCGCCGACGCGTCTTCGCTCAGATCCAACAGCGCCTGCAGCAGATCCGCCGTCGACACCGCCGGGTAGGAGGTGTTGTCCAGCTTCATTGAGAACGGTTGGATGTCCACCTGAGCGGCGGCGGGAATGTGCTGGGAGAAATAGCCGGTGGTGGAATCCACCAAACGCACGCCGAAGCTCAGCACGCAGTCCGAGTGGGCCATGTGTTCATACAGTTCGGGGCGCGACAGATTGCCGCTGTAGCCGCCCATCCAACCGGCGGTGTTTTCCGGGATAATGCATTTGGCGGTGGGCATATTGGTCAGCGGAATGGCGAAGCGGTGAGCGACCGCGATGACCAACTGCTGCAACTGGTAGCGATCCACCATTTGATCGACCAACATGATTGGGCGCTGTGCGCGTTTGATTTTGGTTAACAGCGCCATCGCCGCTAATTGCACATTGTATTTATCGCTGGCCGGTAATTGCGGTGCCGTCGCCGCCGCGGCGATTTCAATTTCCACATCGCAAATATCCGACGGCAGCTGTAAATACACCGGTTTCTTCTCTATCCAGGCGCGGGAAATAACGCGTGGGATTTCTTGTGCGGCATTTTCCGGCGTAATCAAGGCTTGCGCAACGGTGAATTGTTTAAAGCAGTTCATGACGTTGTCGAAATTGCCATCGCCCAGGGTATGGTGCAAGAGCTGGTGATTTTTCATTGCATGCAGCGGCGGCGTGCCGGCGATGCAGATAACCGGCGAAGATTCGGCATAGGCCCCGGCGATGCCGGACAGCGCGGCCAGATCGCCGACGCCGTAGGTGACGATCAGCGCGCCGGCGCCTTTCATGCGGGCGTAACCGTCGGCGGCGTAGGAGGCGTTCAATTCATTGCAGTTGCCGACAAACGCCAGCCGCTCGTCGTTTTCCAGCAGCTCCAGCAGGCTGAGATTATAGTCGCCGGGCACGCCGTAAATACGATCGACGTTCAGGGCGTGAAGCTGTTGCAGAATGAATGACCCGATAGTTATTTTCATTGATTGCTCCGAATTATTTATCTTTATTTTGTCAGGCGAAAATCAGCAAAAATAAATTGCTGGCGATGTTGTGTCGTTAGCATTAACAGTTATTTAAAGTGTCGGCTTGTTCAAGACAGGCGTGGCAGCTGATGAATCGGCGGTTTGTATTCGGCGCTTTACGCGATTGAATAATGTATAAATAGTGTGGTTATTATGCAGGAGGACGGTGCGGTATTTTTCCCTGGCGGTATATCGACAGAAAAATGGCGGCGTATTGGCATTTATCATGATGCAGGGCGAATCATCCGGTACTTTTGACGCCGCGTTAAATCCCATCGGGTGGCGTAACGCTCTTTTGCTGGTAAATAAAGGCAGAAGCCGGCGCAAAGGGGCATTTTGGTGATCCGCCGCACGCTTATTTCATGAAACCATCGCGCAACCAATCAAAAAACAAAAAATTAACAATGTCGCTTTTTTATTCGCGTCGTGTTGTCAGTTTTACTTTACGGGGCTGCAATGCGCGCCGCCTCGGGCCGGCGTAAAAAAGCGTCGTTACGGGCGCTAATATAACGTGGCGACCATCACATTCCTTGGGGCCGATACGTAAACTTTTCTTTACGTGTGCCTGGATGGCGTATACCTACCAAAGGGCCTGCGTCCCAGCTGGGCTCGTCTGAGGGGGAAATAGCCATGAAAAGCTATCGACAGGCGCTGGTACTGATTCATGAGGAGCGTGATGGGTTGCCGTTGCCGCGCGTCACCCTTCGGCGTTTTAAAATCGACTGTTCGGCCTTATTCTCTGGCGTTCGTGAACCGCCTCGATGTCGATGTGTTGGTCAAGCACCTGGCCCGCGAGTAGCGAACGACAAAGCGGACTTTTCCCACGGTTTTGCCGTCCGAAAGGCGCTAACATGCAGATGTCGGTGCAACCCGTTATAAACCAATGCGAATTTTCCGATGCTAAGCTTAACCAAGGCGAAACGGGCGTTGGATAAATTGGATACAGCTTGATCTTGCCTGGGCTATCGGTAAAAATCTTCGGCCGTATTTTTACAGGAGCTTTACCATGTTTCTCAAACGGACTCTGTTGGCATGTTCTCTGGCGTTGATATTTCCTGCACTGCCTTCTTACGCTGAGGTTAGTACAGAAAGTGGCAATACCGCGCAGGCCGAAAAACCGGGTCTATGGCAGCGCTTTACCCATAACGTGTCGGAGACCTGGAACAATTCGCCGAACCACGATCTCTATATTCCGGCCATCACCTGGCATAACCGTTGGACTTACGATGACGAACATATCGATAAGTACAACGAGCGCCCGTGGGGCGCCGGTTACGGCATCTCCCGCTACGACAGCGACGGTGACTGGCACGGCATCTACATCATGGCGTTCAAGGACTCCTTCAACAAGTGGGAGCCGATCGGCGGCTACGCCTACGAGAAGATCTGGCGTCCGTTGGATGACAAGGATTTCCGCCTGGGGCTGGGTTTCACCGCCAGCGTCACCGCGCGCGATAACTGGAAATATATCCCTATCCCGGCGCCGCTGCCGCTGGCTTCTATCGGCTATCAGCGGCTGACGTTCCAGGCGACCTACATTCCCGGCACCTATAACAACGGCAACGTGTTCTTCGCCTGGCTGCGCTGGCAGTTCTAAACTTCCTGAATTCCGAAAAACGGCGCGGCGGCGAGATAAAAGGAACTTGTCGCCGCAGGCGGCGTCGGAGAGGTATCCCGGCGCGCTGCGCCGATTGCATGCCGTTCTTACAGGAGTTTTATCACTATGATCACCAAACATCGTTTACTGCTGGCTTTGGCGCTGTCCGCGACCCTGGCCAGTGGCGCCACCCAGGCCGCCGGTCTGATGGATTCTCTCAACAGCGCGGCGGGCGAACTGAGCAAGTCTGGCGGCGAAAGCGGCGGCGGCATGTCGCTCTCCTCGTTGACCGGCCTGCTGAACGGCGGCGACAAGGCGTTAAGCTCCAGCAGCATGACCAACGCCGCCGGCATCCTGCAGTACTGTGTGAAGAACAACGTGCTGTCGGCTAACGGCGCCGAAGGGGTGAAAGATCAGTTGCTCAGCAAACTGGGCATCACCAGCACTGAAAACGCCAAGAGCCAGGATTATCAGCAGGGCCTGGGTGGCTTGCTGCAGACCGGTGAAGGCAAGAGCCTGGATCTCAACAGCCTGGGCACCTCGCAGATCACCGAGAAGGTGAAACAAAAAGCCTGCGATCTGGTGCTGAAACAGGGCAAATCCTTTATTTCATGATCAACCCACGGCGGAGCGTTCCGCCGTGGGTATTTTGCATAAGCTGGAAAAATGAAAAAAACGTTGATGCTTTCCCTGTTGGCAGGGATGACGATGTTGCAGGGGTGTTCCGTGAAATCCAACGATGCGCCGCCACCGCCGCAGGTGAAACCGATCGGCATGGCGAATCCGGCCGACGTGTATTGCACCAAAATCGGCGGCAAGCTGAACGCCAAAGAAAACGCGGCGGGCCAGTATTCGACCTGTACGCTGCCGAATGGGCAGGAAATTGAAAGTTGGGAGCTGTTCCGCCGCGATCATCCGGTGAAAAAGTAACCTCTGCGGCGCCGGCGACTCTGCCCGGCGCCCGATCAGAATTGCCGATCGCCTATCGACTGCAGCTGCAGGCTGCCGTCCTTTTGCAGCGATAACGGTATGCGCCAATCGCTCCGTTTATCCAGGTTGAACGGCCTGGAGCGGAACATGCAGCCGGTCTTGATGTTCTTGATTTTCATCACGTGTTCCGCATCCGCATTCATTTTAACCTCGAAGCTGCCGGCGGCCGGAATAAAGACTTCCGCCAGCTGCTGCGGCGCGGCGGGCGTTTCCATTTTGACCAACACCGCGAAATCGTTGCCTTGATTGTCCAGCGTCAGCCGATGCAGGCCGGTTGCGGGCAGGCCGGTCGGCTGATGCAGATAGCCGGCTGACGCGGGCCAGGGTTGCCCGGCATTATCGTGCAGCGGCCCGCCGCACTGTTCACGCGCTTCGCGCTGCGGCATTTCGCGCTTGATGGCGCGGTTGTGATCGGTGGGAGCGGCGAGGCTGAATTCGTCGTCATACTGGTGGGTGAGCAGATAGCGCTTGACGCCGAGCACCCCGAGGGCGACCAGCATGAAGAACAGAAATACCCTCAGGCGATTTTTAAAAATCAGCCCAAACAGCTTCCCGGGTAATTGAAACAGCCACCTTGCGATCGTCAATAACATCGTTTTCCCTTTACGCCCAAGCCGTTACGTCTGCGGTAACTTCGCTTGCCTCAGTATAGCCAAAGCGTCGCCACCGGGCGGCATGCGCCATGAAATTCCTGTTTTTTTATCCTAAACCTTCTTCCAACAGCAACAGCAGCAGGAAGCCGGCAAAGAACATCGCGGCGGCGAACGGGGTTTCCTTTCCGCCTTCATGCGCTTCGACCAGCAGCTCTTCGGTCACCAGGTAGAGCAGGGCGATCAGGCCAAAGGCCAGAAAGGCGGTCAGCCAAAATGCGCCCAGCATGGCCACCGGCGCCCCCAGCAGGCCGCCGATGGGCAACAGCAGCGCCAGGCCGACTATCGCCGCCATGACGCGCAGCCGCCTGCCGAGAAAGTCTTGCAAATCGCCGACGATCGACAATCCCAGGAACAGCACTTCCAGCGTTAACGCCAGCGTCAACAGCAGGCCGGCTTTGGCGCCGGCCGCGAAGGCAATGCCCAGCACCAGCCCATCGATAAAGATATCGACGCCGACCGCGGCGATAAAACCGACCGGCCCCTGCGCTTTTTCGCCCAGACGCCGAACCAGCAACATTAACAGCACCCCCACAGCGCCGCCCAGCAACACCGCCAAAGGCGACTGCTGTTTGAGATCGGGCAAGATTTCGGTGGCGGCGGCGGCGAACACGATGCCGGCGGTAAAGTGATGGATGACGCGCATCGCGGCGTCGCCGGGGCGGCGATAGAGCGCCACCGCTGCGCCGACGACGGTGGCTGCGGCGGGAAACAGCGTATAAAGCACGGCGGAGGTCATCGCGTCATAATCCCTTATCTGTGATGTCACTTTCAGTCTAGACGAGCGCCGCCGCTTGAGTGTTGCCAAAAAAGTGTTTGTCCGATTTTGTACGTTTGTGTACATTTATGATTACTTTAGCATCACCGGATTGACATGATGTCCAAACTGTTACCGAATGAGCGCCATCAGGCCATTCTCGACACGCTCCGCCAACAGGGGCGAGTGCTGGCTCTGGAGATGGCGCAGCGGCTGAATACCACCGAAGCGACCATCCGCCGCGACCTGCGTCAGCTGGCGGCACAGAATCTGTGCAAACGCATCTATGGCGGTGCGCTGGCGCCGACGCCGGCCGAAGGCCCCGTTGCGGCGCGCATTGCCCTCAGCGGTGATGAGAAGCTGGCGCTGGCGCAGACCGCGCTGGGGGTGATCGGCGAAGAACAGCTGATCTTCCTCGATGCCGGCAGCACCCACCTGTATCTGGCGGATCTGTTGCCGCGCGATCGGCGTTTGACGGTGGTAACCAATGCGTTGAGCATCGCCGGCAAAATGCTGGAACGGCCGGGGATCCGCACCATCCTGATCGGCGGCGAACTGGATGCGCAGGTCGGCGGCTGCGTGGACGCCAAGGCGGCGGAAGAGATCGACGGATTTCATTTCGATCTGGTGTTCACCGGCATTTGCGCCTACGACCCGGCCGGCGGCTTCTCCGCGTTGAGTTACCAGGACGCCACGTTCAAAAAGCGGTTGCTGACGCGCGCCGGCAGCGTGGCGGTGCTGTGCACCCGCGACAAACTCAATACCTACGCCCCTTACCCCTTCCTGCCCGCCGGGCGGGTGGATCATCTGGTGACGGCGCGCGGCGCGCACCCGCAGCTTGAGCAGCAGGTGGCGCAGGGCGGCGGCCAGATCTGGCACAGCGATTTATCGACCGGAGAATGATGATGAAAATAGCCCATGTTGCCCTGTGGACCCGTGACATCGACGCGCAGCTGGCGTTCTGGCAGCGCTATTTCAACGGTGAAGCGGGAGAGGAGTACGTCAGCCGCAATCGGCCGGGGTTCGTTTCCCGCTTCGTCAGCCTGGCGGCCGGGCCGACGCTGGAGATCATGCGCGTGCCGACGTTGCTGCCGGCGCAGGCGCAGGAGGAGCGGGTGGGCTGGGCGCACATCGCGCTGTCGCTGGGGGATGAGCGGCAGGTCGATCGGTTGGCGCAGCGCGCACGGCAGGAGGGCATCTTGCTGTCCGCGCCACGCTGGACCGGCGACGGCTTCTACGAGGCGGTCATTCGCGATCCGGACGGCAACGCGATCGAAATCACCGCCTGATTACTCTTCTTCAATGCTGGCGAACTGCTCACCCAGATAGTCGAGCAGCAGCCGCACCGCCGGCAGCAGGCCGCGGCGCGACGGGTAGACCGCGTGCACCACGCCGCCCTGCGGCTGCCAGCCAGGCAACAGTTGCACCAGCTCGCCGCGCAGCATGTCGTCGCGCATCATCATCGCCGGCAGTTGTACGATGCCGGCGCCGGCGATGGCGGCGGTGCGCAGCATCAGCATGTCGTCGGTGACCAGCCGCGGCGTGTGTTCCCACTCCACCCGTTCACCCTGCGGGCCGGTCAGCCGCCATTGGTGCTGAGCGCGCGCCGGGCCGAGATCGAGCGTCGGGTATTTACGCAGGTCTTCCGGCGTTTGCGCCGGCCCGAGGGTGCGCACCAGCGCCGGGCTGGCGGCGACGCACCAGGTGCGCTGCGCCAGGATCTTCAGCACCAGATCGCTGTCCTCCAGCGGCGGCGGCCGCACGCGGATCGCCAGATCCAACCCTTCCCCCACCACGTCCACCCGGCGGTTGGTGGCCTCCAGATGCACCGTCACCTTGGGATAATCGGCCATAAAGGCCGCCACCATGCTGCCGACGCGAGTGTGCAGGATCGCCACCGGGCAGGACATGCGCACCGTGCCGCAGGGCTCGGCGCGCGTCTGCTCGATCGCCTGCTGCGCGGCTTCCGCTTCCACCAGCATCGCCTTGCAGTGCGCGTAATAGGTTTGGCCGACCTCGGTCACCGAGAAGCGCCGCGTCGAGCGTTGGATCAGGCGCACGCCCAGCCGCTCTTCCAGCAGCGCCACGCGGCGGCTGAGTTTGGATTTGGGAATGCCCAGCGCCCGGCCGGCGGGGGCGAATCCCTGGTGATCGACCACGCTGGCGAAGAAAAACAGGTCGTTCAGATCGGTCAGCATCGCATCCCTTATCGTTCTACCAGTAGAACGCTGAGTGTACATCTTGCCTACTACTGCAGCAAACCCCGGCGGATTAAACTTCTGACATCAACTTAAGGCCGTGAGGTCTGAAACGGGAGTTCAAGATGAAAAAAATCCTCGGTATTCACAACAGCCCGGAAGCACATTGGGTCGGTAACGGTTTCCTGGTGAATTCGCTGTTCTCTTATAACGATTTGGGAGCGGAAATGAGCCCGTTCCTGCTGCTGGATCACGCAGCGCCAACCAAATTCCGCTCCGCCTCCGGCACCCGTGGCGTGGGTCAGCACCCGCATCGCGGGTTTGAAACGGTGACCATCGTCTATCAGGGCGAAGTGGAACACCGCGACTCGACCGGCAGCGGCGGGGTGATTGGCCCCGGCGACGTCCAGTGGATGACCGCCGCCTCCGGCATTCTGCACGAAGAGTTCCATTCGCGGGACTTCTCGCGCAAGGGCGGCACCATGGAAATGGTACAGCTGTGGGTCAACCTGCCGGCCAAGGACAAAATGGCCGAGCCGGGCTATCAGACGCTGCTGAACGCCGATATTCCGGTGGTTCCTCTGGCGGACGGCGCAGGGCAGGTGCGGGTGATCGCCGGTGACTTTGGCGGCCACGCCGGCCCGGCGCGCACCTTCAGCCCGCTTAACGTGTGGGACATGAAGCTGAATGCCGGCCATACCACCACGCTGACGGTGAAAGAAGGCCATACGCTGGCGCTGGTGATGCTGCACGGCGCGATCCTGGTTAACGGTGAAGACGTGGTGCGCGAAACCCAAATGGTGCGTTTCGACCGGGCGGGGGATTCGATCACCATCGAAGCCAACAACGACGTCGCGTTGTTGGTGCTGAGCGGCGAACCGATCGATGAGCCTATCGTCGGCTACGGCCCGTTCGTCATGAACAGCGACGCGGAAATCCAGCAGGCGTTCCGCGATTTCAACAGCGGCAAGTTCGGCAGCATGAACGCCGAAGCGAGCGCCGGTTGAACCTTGGCGCCTGGGGCGGACAGTGTTCCCCGGCTCAGGCGCTACACTTAAACCTCAACGCCCCGCCCTGCGGCGGGGCGTTTCATCCGCAACATCAACCCCACAGGAGTAAAACCATGACTGCAAATTACAAGCGCCTCGACAAAGACCAGGCCGCCGTATTGCTGGTGGATCATCAGGCAGGGCTGCTTTCGCTGGTGCGTGATATCGATCCCGATCGGTTTAAAAACAACGTGCTGGCGCTGGGTGATTTAGCGAAGTACTTCAACCTGCCGACCATTCTCACCACCAGTTTCGAAAACGGCCCCAATGGCCCGCTGGTGCCGGAACTGAAAGCCCAATTCCCCGATGCTCCCTTCATTCCTCGCCCTGGCCAGATCAACGCCTGGGACAACGACGACTTCGTCAAGGCGGTGAAAGCCACCGGCCGCAAGCAGCTGATCATCGCCGGCGTAGTGACCGAAGTGTGCGTGGCATTCCCGGCGCTGTCGGCGCTCAATGAAGGTTTCGAGGTCTTTGTGGTGACCGACGCCTCCGGCACCTTCAATGAGCTGACGCGTCAGTCGGCCTGGAGCCGCATGGAGGCCGCCGGCGCGCAGCTGATGACCTGGTTCGGCGTCGCCTGCGAGCTGCACCGCGACTGGCGCAACGACATCGAAGGCCTGGGCACGCTGTTCTCCAACCATATCCCGGACTACCGCAATCTGATGACCAGCTACAACACGCTGACGAACGGCAAGTAACGCGATAGATGGGCAGTATTTGCTGCCCATCATTTGTATTTGGATTCTGTATAAATACCAGTACCAGCAATGGTTCACTCGCTATAAATTCCCATCTGTTAATACTTCTCTCTTTTTTTATTGTGATCGACTTTAGGTCTTTTTGTTCCCATTTTGATTAAGGCTATTTGTTCTGCTATATAACTAATAATTAATGCTAATTCTATTAAATATTGACGGAGTTCTATTTAAGAGCCCCGCTTTGTTGCAAGAAAAGCGCTTTTGAACGTGTAATTTAAGACTACAGCGATTTAACACAGCAGAGGGATGGTTGATGAATGCATTCAGAGATAAGCTTAAGGCCCATGTTCTTCATGTGGCCTCGGTAGGTCAGCATTGCAATACTGAGGAAACGACTAAGCAGGCATTAATTTTGCCGTTATTAGAAACCCTAGGCTTTCATCCATATGATCCTACTAAGGTGAAGGCAGAGTATGGTGCTGATTTTCCAGGTGTTAAGGTGGGTGAGCGCGTTGATTACGCCCTTTTTTGCCATGCGGTTCCCGTCATGTTCATCGAGGCGAAGTCCTTCAATCAAAATTTGTCAAATCATAGCCCCCAGCTATCTCGCTATTTTAATGCGACACCGGAGGTTACGGTTTCTGCAATAACCAATGGGAAAGAATGGCGATTTTTCACCGATCTGAAAGATAAAAACATCATGGATGACACACCATTCTTGAAGATAGATTTTAATAATCTAAACGATTCTGATATTGATCAGCTCTATCGATTTAGGCACGACCAATTTCAGCCGGAAGCGCTGCGGACATTAGCTGAAGAAAGCATCTATCTGACTTCATTTACAAAAACTATCAGCGCCAGTCTTCGAGATGTTGATTCTGATTTTGTTCGCTATGTAGCAAGTCGCTCTAACGTTCAGCGTCAGCTAAACCAACGATTTTTGGACACAATAACGCCATTGGTTCGTTTGGCTGTTGAAAAAGCGGTGAGTGCGATGGTCGTTTCTGGTCTGTCAGTGACGTCGGAAAATGTTGTAGCGTCTGAGTCACCTGATGAAGGTGAAGCGCAAAACAGACCGGATCCGCTCGCCCCGATCGTTGATCCCGATAATAGTAAAATAGTGACGACCTTTGCAGAAAGGTGCTTGTTTGACAATGTGGCGATGATCTTGGGCACTGAGGCAGAGCTGATTGCAAAAGACACGGAAAGCTATTACAGCATCCTCTTTCAGGGGAAGACGACGCGATGGGTTCTGCGTTATTTCGACAATAAGCAACGTCCAACCATTTTGCTTCCGCTTGAGATAGACGAGGCCAGACAGGCTGAGATAACTCGCGCCGGCCTGGAGTTGGCTGCAGGGGGGCATATCATTATCGACCGCCCGGAAAATATTTTGCGGCTAACGGGTTTGATCGTTGATTCTTACCAATATTGTATTAATGACGAAAACTTTAGGCAGAAGAGAAAAGATAAGCAGGAAAGTTAGTCCATACTCACTTTAAGCCTTTGATTGGCAAAAGAACATGAAGGGCTTTCCACGCAGGGTGGCATGTGCCGTGCGGAAAGTGGGAAAGATCGGAATGCTTACCAAATCTTCTGTTTTCATCACGTTAGACGCGGGATGTAAGCAAAGCGCAGCGGGGCGAAAAGGTAGCGAAAAGCGGCTTTCTCATGGGCCGGGGGCGGGGTAGCGTAATCCCGAACCCGGCAAATGAGGCTAATTCAATGAAACAAGCAATCAAGATCCTGGCGCTGCCCTGCATGGGCATGGCGCTGTTGTTCAGCGCGAGCGCGATGTCTGCCCCCGAGGCGCCTGCGGCCAAAGCGTTGCCGCCTGTGGCGGATGAACCGATGCGCATGCCGCCTTTCCCGGGCGGGCACCCGCCCAAGCCGGGGTTCTGCCGCGGCGGTGAGCTGTTCTGCGCCACCTCGGCCAGCGACAATCCGGTGGAAACCATCAACAAACTGACGGCGGTGATCCCGGCGGGCAGCGCCAAACATTACGAAGTGCGCGTCGCGGTGGTGGCGGTGCCTGACGCACCGCCCGGGCCTTAACACGCCCCGTCATCCCGCTCTGGCCTGGGCGCACCAGGCGCGTTAGGCTAAGGCGAGCATTTTTCGGGAGGCGGGATGACCCCTTTATCACAGTTGCCTTATCTGCAGCCCGGCGATCGCGCGTTGTTGTTCGACGGCGAATGCAACCTGTGTCATGGGCTGGTGAGATACCTTGTTCGCGCCGATCGGCAGCGGCGCATTCTGTTGGCGACGGTGCAATCCGTCGAAGGGCAGGCAATCCTGCAGGCGCTGGGATTGCCGACCGACCGTTTCGATTCCGTGGTCTATGTGGAACAGGGGCGCTGTTGGCTGCGTTCGGCGGCGTTGTTTCGGGCGCTGCGCCAAGTGGGATGGCCGTACCGCGCGCTGGCGCTGGCGCGTTTCCTGCCGCCGCGACTGGCGGACAAGATCTACGATGCGGTCGCCGGCAATCGCTACCGGCTGTTTGGCCGCAACGACGGCAGCGGCCTGCCGGGTGCCGACCAGCCCGGGCGCTATCTGCCTCGGCGGCGGGAGCCGCCGGCCTGAGCTTTACGCTTCTTTACCATCCAACCGCTTGAAATATCAGCACTCCAGCTCCATATAATGGGTCATTCAGCCAACAAGGAGCGCGTATGGGAATCAGTGAAGAAGAGCACATCCGCCGTTTGACCCAAGAGAAAAACGACATGGGCAATACGGCGAAATGGGTGGCGATCGTTTCCGCCGTCTACTTTGCCTTGATGGTGTTTTATGGCCATCCAACCGGCGTATTGGCGATGTCGGGCGCGGTATTCATTGTCTCTACCGCCACCTGGTTGAAAAAGCGCCAGAAGGTCAAATCTTACCGCATGGCGTTGGCCAAAATCAGCGACGATCAGCCCTGATAGTCGCAGCGCTTTAGCGTATACACCAGGCTCGGCGCCGCGCCGGGCACGTCATCCAGCGTATCCACCCGCTGCATGCCGATCTTTTCCAGCACTCGCCACGACGCCTGATTCTCCGCACGCACAATGGCGGAAATCTCCCCCAGCGCCAATCCGACAAAACCGTATTGCAGCGACGCCCGCGCCATCTCGGTGGCCAATCCCATGCCCCAGACGCGAGTATCGAAGCGATAGCCGAGGTTCACGGTGCGCTGCGCCCCGAGCGGTTTCCGGGACAATCCGCCAAAGCCGATAATCCAATCCGGCCGTTCGCGCAGAGCGATCGCCCAGGAACCGTAACCGTGTTGTTGCCACCCGGAAATCCTCTCTTGCAGCGCCGATGCGGCCTGCGCTTCGCTGGTGAGTGGGCCGGCGGGATTGAAACGCTGCGTTTGCGGATCGCCGAAGATGGCGTAGAAACGCGCGAGATCCGCCATCACCGGTGGGCGCATCTGCAGGCGTTCGCTGAAGAAAGGAGTGGAAGGATTAAAGCTTGTCATCGTTTCTCTCTGCTGGATAAATGAACAGTGTTCACTGTAGACCAGAATGGCGAAACGGGAAATCCCCCTCTGCGGGTGAGAGGGGGCGAAGGGAATTACAGGAAGGAGTCGTCGTCGTCGCTGTAATCGTCGTCGGCGTAGTCCGTGTCGTCCTGATAGTTGGCGTTCTGGAAGCCGTTGTCCTGGTTGAGGAAGCTACCGCCATCGCCGTTGTTGAAGGTATCCAGGTTGTTGGAGGCGTCGAAATTGCGCATTGCGCTGTCGTCCAGCGGCGCCGGGGTTTCCTCGATAATATTTACGATTTCCTGTGGTTGTGAATGTCGGAACATACCGGTCAGCATGTCGGCCAATACCACGCCGCCGGCGACGCCCGCCGCCGTTTGCAAGGCGCCTCCCAGGAAGCCGCCGGCGCGTGAAGGCGCCGCCTGCTGCGGTGGGGCATAGGCCGGTTGCTGCGGCTGCTGCGCGTTGTTCCAGGCCGCCGTATTTTGCTGCTGCGCCTGATACTGTTCGCGCGGGCTTGGCGTACTGCGGCTGCCGCCGCCGAACAGGCCGGCCAGGAAGCCGCCGCTGCTCTGCTGGCCGTTGGCGGTTTGCTGCAGCTGCGCCACCTGGGCCTCCAGCTCTTTGACCCGCTGATCCATCTGCTTGAGCGCCGCTTCCTGAATAATCATCGCCTGCGCCATGTAATAAGGGGCGGAAGGCTGCTCGCGAATATGCTGGTTGATTTGCTGCTCTGCCTGGAGATCCCGTGGGCCCGTCTTGGTCTCGGCTTCTTTCAGGCGGCCAAACAGACCATCGATAAGGCGTTGTTCTTCGGATTGCATAGGAGTACCTCAGGAGATAAATAACGGTGCTGGATGATCACTATCATCGGTATCAATTACCCTAGCGCGTTTACATGAACCAATAAATAAATGGCGGGTAAACCTGCCTATGAATTTGTTACCAATTGCGGCAGCGGGATCAGCATCACCAGCTTCAGACCGGCGTGCTCCGCCGGATGGAAGGTGAGTTGGCGATAGCGCAGCGCGCCTCGCTGAGGATGCTCGAACGCTCTTTCGCCGCCTTCGCGCGCCATGACGTCATGTTGCTTCCACCAGTGATTAAAGTCCGCGCTGTTGTGCGTCATGTTGCGCACGAAGGCGCGCATCTCTTCGGTATTTTGATGATGGCTGGTCTCGGCGCGAAACTCGGCCACCACGCGGCGCGCGCGCTCTTCCCAATCGCTGACCAGCGTTTTCGCCAACGGGTGGAAGAACATGAAGTGCAGCAGGTTGGGGCTGTTGGCCACATCCAGCCAGCCGCTGAACAGCTCCGCCGCCTGCGGATTCCAGGCGACGACGTTCCATCTCACGTCCAGCAGATAGCAGGGCACCGTCATCTGATGCACGCTTTGCAGCACCGTGTCATTGGCGGTTTCTCGGTGCGCTTCCTGCTCGGGGTCGGCGATACGCGCCAGGGTAAACAGGTAGTGGCGTTCGGCCGGGCCGAGCCGCAGCGCTTTGGCGATGCGCGCCAGTGTGAAAGGGGAAATGGACACCTCGCGGCCCTGTTCGATCCAGGTATACCAGGTGGCGCTGATGCCGCTGATTTGCGCCAACTCTTCGCGGCGCAGGCCGCTGGTGCGGCGGCGCGAAGAGCTGGGCAGGCCGATCATTTCCGGCGTGATGCGTTCGCGGTGCGCGCGCAGAAACGCGCCGAGGGCTTTTGGCCCGGATAAGGCTTCTGATGACATAGCATGGTACCTATTTATACCAGGATAACTGCTCATATTGTACCCGTATAGTAGCCTGATTATAGTAGCCGAAAGCCTTCAGGCACAGGCGCAAGCCGGATAATAACAGGAGCAAACATGAGCAACAGCAACAGCCATAACAATGCGGTAGACCGGCAGTTCGGCGAGCAGGCCAATGCCTATTTAACCAGCGCGGTGCATGCGCAGGGCAAGGATTTGCAACGTCTGGCGCGGTTACTGGCGCCGCACGCCGAAGCGCGCCTGCTCGATCTGGGCTGCGGCGCGGGGCATGCCAGCTTCACCGCGGCGGCCAGCGTAGCGCAGGTGGTGGCCTACGATCTGTCGGCGCAAATGTTGGCGGTGGTGAGGCAGGCGGCGGCGGAAAAAGGCCTGAACAATATTCAGCAGCAGCAGGGCGTGGCGGAGTCTTTGCCGTTTGAGGACGCCAGCTTCGATCTGGTCATCAGCCGCTATTCGGCGCACCACTGGCGCGATGTCGGCCAGGCGCTGCGCGAGGTCAGGCGGGTACTCAAACCGGGCGGCAGCGCGATCTTTATGGACGTGGTCTCGCCGGGGCACCCGCTGCTGGATATCTACCTGCAAACCGTGGAAGTGCTGCGCGACACCTCGCACGTGCGCAACTATGCGCCGGGCGAGTGGCTGACGTTGCTGACCGAGGCCGGGCTGGTGGTACGCGAGGTGACGGCGGATCGATTGACGCTGGAGTTCGGCAGTTGGGTGGCGCGTATGCGCACGCCGGCGCATTTCGTCACCGCGATCCGCGCGCTGCAGCAAAGCGTGTCGCAGGAGGTGGTGGAGCATTTCGCCATCCAGCCGGACGGCTCCTTCACCAGTGATATCATGATGTTTGAAGTGACGAAGGGCTGAAAGCAACGGGGCAGCCGATGAAGGCTGCCCCGTGAAACGCGATCGACTGCGATACGCTTATTTTTTGTCTTCCAGCAGGCAGCGGTAGATCAGGCCGCCGATAATGCCGCCGACCAGCGGCACCAGCCAGAACACCCACAGCTGCTGCAGCGCCCAGGTGCCCTGGAAGATCGCTACGCCGGTGCTGCGCGCCGGGTTGACGGAGGTGTTGGTCACCGGGATGCTGATCAGGTGGATCAGCGTCAGCGTCAGGCCGATAGCCAGCGGGGCAAAGCCTGCCGGCGCGCGCTTGTCGGTCACGCCATGAATAACGATCAGGAAGAAGGCGGTCAGCACCAGCTCAATCACGATTGCGGCTTGCAGAGAGTAACCGCCCGGTGAGTGTTCGCCGTAACCGTTGGAGGCGAAACCGCCTGCCGTGGCGTCGAAACCGGCTTTGCCGCTGGCGATCAAATACAGCACCGACGCTGCGGCGATACCGCCGATCACCTGTGCGATAACGTAAGGGATCACGTCTTTCGCCGCGAAACGGCCGCCGGCGAATAAGCCGACGGTGACCGCCGGGTTAAAATGCCCGCCGGAAATATGGCCGACGGCATAGGCCATCGTCACTACGGTCAGACCGAAAGCGAGCGCGACGCCGAGGAAACCAATACCCAGCTGTGGGAATGCCGCTGCCAATACTGCGCTACCACAACCACCAAACACCAACCAAAATGTGCCAAAAAATTCAGCAAAAAGTCGCTTTGACATAGATTCCATCCTGCGGAATAGACTAACGGGCGTTAGCACTAAAAACTATAGAACAGCTTTTTTAAGTTCATGCAGATATTCTATAGAATTTTCTTAATGAACCTTGAATAACGGCGGTATTAAATCCCTGACATTTTATTTTGTCTATGAGAAAAACACCGTTTTTCGCCGTGTTGACGCGCGTTTGCCGATTTTTTTATCTTTGTTATAAGAATTTACCCTAAGCAAAACGACGGGCTATTTCCGGGCGGTTTTTTCCAGCGGTTTTCTCCATTCAATACGCTCAGGTTAATTGCTCATTTCTATTTGCCAGCCAACCTTATTGCCTGATGTGCATTTGACGAATTGCCTATTGTCATCTAAGTGTCATGCTAAATTAATATCGTCTTCTGCCTGACAACGCTCCATTTAACCTCGGGTAAAAATATGAAAATAAAATCGCTCTCCCTGCTGTTGGCTTCACTGTTTCCGGTATTGGCTCACGCTGCCGACATTGAGGTGGCGCGTTATGTGGTCGGCTTCCCCGGCGGGGAACGCGTCGCCTATCAGGGGGCGTCCGCCAAGCATTTCCCGCAGGGATTGCCGGTAGGGATCGGCTCCGGGTTGATGTTCAACAAGAAGCAGGGCGACGATTTGGTGCTGACGACGCTGACCGATCGCGGTCCTAATGCCGATGCCCCGGCGGTAGGCAAGCAAGAGGCCAAGATTTTCGCCAATCCGCAATTCACGCCTCTGTTGATGGACATTCGTATCGGCGGCGGCAAGGCCGTAGCCGAGAATGCGCGGCCCTTGTACGACGAAAAAGGGCCGATCGGCGGGCTGCCGTTGCCGGGCGAGCTGATTGGTTCTACAAACGAAGTGGCGTTGAACGACGCGTTGCAGCCGCTGTCCGGCGATCGCCGCGGGTTGGATACCGAAGGGGTGACCGGTGACGGCAACGGCGGCTATTGGCTGTGTGATGAGTACGGCCCGTTTCTGATCCATATCGACGGCAAAGGTAAAATCCTCGCCAAATATGGCCCAACGCCGCAGGCCGGCGAACAGGCGGTGGCGGGCGGTTTGCCGAACATCCTGAAATGGCGTCAGCCCAACCGCGGTTTTGAAGGATTGACCCGGATGCCGGACGGGCGAATTCTGGCGGCGGTGCAGAGCACGCTGGATGTCGATGGCAAAAGCAAAAACAAGGCGCAGTTTACCCGGTTGGTGAGCTTCGATCCGCGCAGTGGCAAAACCGCCATGTACGGCTATCCCATCGATATCGACAGCTATAAAAAAGCCAAAGACGCCAAAATTGGCGATGTCGTGGCGTTGGACAACCAGCGCATCCTGTTGATTGAACAGGGAACCGGTAAAGATAAGTCAATGATCAACAAGATCTATCTGGTGGATCTCGCGCAGGCCAGCGATCTGAGCGCGTTTGACGGCCAGGGTAAAGCGCTGGAGTTCGACGATGCGAAAGATCTGGCTAAACGCGGCGTGAAGCTGGCGCAGAAACGGGAAGTGGCGGATCTGCGTCAGTTGGGCTGGCGCCAGGAGAAAGCGGAAGGGTTGGCGCTGATCGACGATCGCACGCTGGCGGTGATCAATGACAACGATTTCGGCTTGCAGGCCACGCTGGTGGATGCGTCACCAAAGAGCAAGAAAATCGGCGACTATCAGTTGGAGAAAGGAGGGCGGTTGAGCCTCGACGGTGACAAAACCGACGCCCGCATCGAATTGCGCCCTCTGGAGCAGCCGGAATCGCTGAGTGAGCTCTGGGTGCTCACCTTGCCGCAATCCTTGAAGTGACCGACATCGGGGGCGATGCGCCCCCGTCAGACCGTTGACAAAGGAGGAAAAAACGTGGTTTTTCCTCCTTTGTGGCCATCAGCCGAAAATCAATAAATTGATTTTCCTTGTTTTTTTATCCGCTGCTCTCTGCAAACCCGGTAATGGCATGAGGTTTGTCATCAATCTCACAGCGGGGGCGGTGACGCCCCCGTTTGCTTCAGGCTTGCGCGTGCCGCTGCGGCGCTTTGCCGCGCGAGATGCTCTCCCACGCCGCCACCACCACCATGATCAGCGTCGTCAGGCCATTGACCATCAGCAGGTCGGTTAAATAGGCGATCGGGGCCAATGCCGCCAGCGCCAGCAGCCCGACCAGATGCGACAGCGGGAAGCGGCGATACACCAGCCGTTTGTACAGCGCGTTGGCGAACAGGTAAATCGCCGGGCCGAGCAGCAGCACCGCCGCCGTGGCGTGTTGGATGCGGCCGTCGGGATGGGCGATCACCAGCTCGTTGGCCACGGCGCAGACGATGATCGCCCCCACCAGCGCGACGTGCACATAATGGAAATAAGCGCCCAGCTGGCCGGGATTTTCCGCCTGGGTGATGGCGTGGCTGCCGGCTTTGCTGCTGGTGTCGAAGTAAACCCACCACATCGCCAGGCTGCCGAGAAAGGCCACCAGCGAAGCGATGAGCACCGGCAGGCTCCAGCTTTCCATTTCGCTCAGGGTGGCGCCGGTGATCAGAATGGTTTCCCCCAGCGCCACGATCACGAACAGCTGGCAGCGCTCCGCCAGATGGTGGCCTTCGATGGTCCATTCGCTGCTGCTGTCCGAGCGCCCCAGCACCGGCAGGTGAAAACCGAACATCGGCGAGACGTACTCGCACAAGACGGCGATCGCCCACAGCGCCAGGCGAACATGGCCTTCCGCCAGCCCGCCGGCGATCCAGAAGACGGCGGAGATGCACAGCCAGCCGAGAATGCGGCGAAAGTTTTGTTTTAACGGATGATCGGGCGCCAGCAGGCGCAATACCGTGGCGGAGCGCCCGACCTGAATGGCGACGTAGAACAGGGCGAAGATCAGACCGCGTTCGCCAAACGCCTGCGGCAACGCGGCGGCGGCGAACAGCTCCAGCAGCATGATCGCGAACAGCAACAGGCGGATCTGGCGGGTATCCGGATTGAACCAGTTGGTGACCCAGGCGGTGTATTGCCAGGCCAGCCAGACGGCGAACCACAGCAGCAGGGTTTCCAGCGCGCCGGTCAGCGTCAGGTGATGCAACAGATAGTGGGAAAGTTGGGTCACGGCGAAAACGTAGATCAGATCGAACAGCAGCTCGGAAAATGAGACCGACGCGCCCTGACCGTCACGCACGCGCAGCAGGTTTTGCGACATAAGCGTTCTTCCTTAAAAGGGTAAGCCACAAAATTCAGCGTAGCTCAGCGCGCTCCGGCGGGTAAAAAATCTTAAATAGACGCGGCGCGCATTCTTTATCACGCGCCGTCTTTAATTGTTCATCAAATAGGGGTAAGGTGAAGCCTATAAAGTTATTCTCGCCTGAAAATACACACCCGCTCTCACTTCCTCCTTATTCTCCTCACAATGATTGATGTTCTTTACGTTGCATGACGTCCGTTTTCATTGGCTAGCGGATAATTAACATCACTGACAACGAGCTAATAAACAAGAACACCTGGAGTCAATCATGAAACTTATCCCAAGCATCGCAGCCGTATTGATCGCCGCCGCTTCATTTTCCACTTTCGCCGCGCCGCTGTCGTCGGTAAAACAGGTCAACAGCGAGCAGGCTGCCAATCTGCAAAGCCTCGGCGTCGTGTCGGTTTCCGGCGTTAGCGGCTCACCGCATGACGCCATCACCGCCCTGAAAGAAAAAGCCGCGGCGGACGGCGCCAGTCATTATCGCATTATCGGTCTGGACACCCCCGGGGACTCCAGCAACTGGCGCGGCAATGCGGAAATTTATCGCTAAGCGTTAGCTTTTTACCCTCTGGCCGCGGCAACGCGGCCAAAAAAATAAACGGTCGCAATAATTATCTGAACGGTCGGCGCATAAACCGCTTATTCTCAGATCATTATTGCGACCGTTTTTCTTTGCGCGCCGCTGATAAGGTTGCATTTTATTACAACTGTGTCCGCCGCTTTCGGAATCATGTTAATGATTACTTAAGAAATTCGGCTCACATTGAGGGCTTAACCCAAGGAGGCCTCAATGTTAAATGCGACCCGACTGCAACTGATGAATCACTTCGCTTACCTGCAGCAATTTATGGCTTCACCGCGCACCGTCGGTACGCTGGCGCCTTCTTCCCCGTGGCTGTGTCAGGCGATGCTGAATCAGGTTGAATGGACCCGGGCGCTGTCGATCGCGGAACTGGGCGCGGCGGACGGCGTGCTGACCAAACGCATTCTGGGGCGGATGCGCGCCGATGCGGCGCTGGAGGCCTTCGAGATCCAACCCCATTTCGTGCATCGGCTGCGCGGGATTGACGATCGGCGGCTGCAGGTGATGGGCCATTCGGCGACCCGGATGGCCACGGATTACGACGTGGTGTTTTCCTGCCTGCCGCTGCTGTCGATCCCGGTCAGGATCAGCGTGCGCATTCTTCAGCAGGCCCGGCAGCGGCTGCTGGCGCGCAACGGCACGCTGGTGCTGTTCCAATACAGCCACCTGTCGGAAAAATTGCTGTCGCGCTATTTTCACTGGAAGCGCCTGCGGGTAGTGCGCAACTTCCCGCCGGCGCTGGTGTATGTCTGTACGCCGCGTTAGCTACAGTTTTTTCTCCATCACCACCACCTCTTCGTCATGCTGCCGCCGGCGCTCCAGAGGTTGCCAACCCCAGCCGGCGTACAGCGCTTCCGATTTGTCGGTAATGAGATGCAGAACCGAGTGATGGCGCTGCCGTGCCGCCTCGACGATGGCCATTTCAAGACGGTGGGCGATGCCCTTGCGGCGGTGATCGGGATGCACGAAGACGCCGGCCAGCCACGGGGTGAGATCCTGGCGCTGATGGTCGTCGCTGGGCCACAGGCTGGCCATGCCCACCGGACGATCGCCGTCGATCATCATCAGCGTCAGGTGGTCGTCGCCCGGTCGGCTGCATTGGGCGAAACGCAGCTGGGTGCGCTCCAGCGAGCCGCCGCGCTGTGAACCCCACTGGCCGAATGCCCAGGCGGCGCACACATCGGCAAACTGCGGGCAATCCGACAGCGGAATGATGCGTTGAGTCATGGAGGTCTCCCGGTTTTTAGCTGTTTCCTCGTTCTATTTAACCGATTTCCCCGCCATTTTTTTAACTTTTTAAAGCCGTTATTTTAGCGGTTTCGCCGTGTTTGCCGCGCGCCCGGCGCCGTTTCCCGGATTTCTTTTGGCAATGGCGGCGCGGGATTGCAAGTGCTAATGAGAGTGATTATCATGCGCACACTATTTCCCCCTTTCGGCTCAATCATGCGCAATTTCCTCATTTTACTGCTGCTTTCTCTGTGGTTCGGCGTGTTCTCCGCCCAGGCGAAGACGGTGACCGATATCACCGGCCGTCAGGTTGTGGTGCCGGACAATCCGCAGCGCATCGTGGTGGGGGAGAGCCGCATGTTGTATACGCTGGCGCTGCTGGAGCCGGGCAACCCGGCGCAGCGCATCGTCGGCTGGCCGGCGGATCTGGCGCGTTTCGATGCGCAAAGCTGGCAGCTTTATACGCAGCAGTTTCCGCAGATAGCCCAGATCCCCGTCATCAGCGGCAATAACTTTCGCCAGGTCAATGTCGAAAGCCTGCTGCAGCTGAAGCCGGATCTGGTGATCCTGGCGCGCTATGCGCGTGAAGATGGCGACAACGATCGGTTGGTTTCTGCGTTGAACAAGGCCGGCGTGGCGGTGATCTACGTCGATCTGCGCATCGATCTGCTGAACAACACCGTGCCGAGCGTGCGGCTGCTGGGCGACGTGCTCAATCGCCGGCAGCGCGCCGAGCAGTTCATCCAGTTTTATCAGCAGCACATGGCGGTGATTCAGCAACGCCTGGCGGGCTATCAGGGGCCGAAGCCCAAAGTGATGCTGCACCTGCATCTGGGGCGGCGCGACACCTGTTGCACCACCGCCGCGCACGGCAACCTCGGCGATCTGCTGACCTTCGCCGGCGGCGACAACATCGCCAACGCCAGCGTCAAAGGGGTGTATGGCGAGCTGAACCCGGAAACCATTCTGAGCGCCAATCCCGACGTGTACCTCGCCACCGGCATGGCCGGGCCGCAGGGCAAACGGCTGTCCGATCTGCGCCTCGGGCCACAGGTCAGCCGCCAAGAGGCCACTGACAGCTTCCGCCGGCTGATCGCCAAACAGCCGATGCTGACCAACCTGCAGGCGGTGAAAAACCACCGCGCCTGGAGCGTCTGGCACAACTTTTACCTCAGCCCGTACCACGTGGTGCTGGTCGAGGTGTTCGCCAAAGCGTTTTACCCGGATCTGTTCGCCGACATCAACCCGCAGCAGACCTTCCAACAGCTTTATCAGCAGTTTTTGCCGTTACCTTTTTCAGGGACCTATTGGAGTCAGTTAGATAATGAATAACAACAAACGCGGTTGGTGGTGCGCATTGCCGTTGGCGGCCTGCGCGACATCGCCGACGTGGGCGGCGGAAAAAACCGCGTCGCAGGAAGAAAGCCTGGTGGTGATCGGCCGCAAAGACGTCGACGGCGTGCAGAGCTATCAGCCGTTGACCAGCGTCACCGGCACCCGCAGCGAAACCAATCTGCTGAACGTGCCGCAGGCGATCGACGTGGTGCCGCAGCAGGTGATTGCCGATCAGGCGGTCAGCAGCCTGGATGAAGCGCTGTACAACGTCAGCGGCATTACCCAGGCCAACACGCTGGGCGGCACCCAGGACGCGGTCATGAAACGCGGTTTCGGCGACAACCGCGACGGCTCCATTCTGCGCGACGGCGTGCGCTCGGTGCAGGCGCGCAACTTCACGCCGACCACCGAGCGGGTAGAGGTGCTCAAGGGGCCGGCTTCGATGCTGTACGGCATGGGGGAACCGGGCGGCATGATCAACATGATCACCAAAAAACCCCAGCTGCAGCAACATACCCACGTGGAAGGCTGGGGCAGCAGCTTCAACGGCGGCGGCGGTCAGCTCGACGTTACCGGGCCGCTCGGCACGTCGGGCTTCGCCTATCGCATGATCGTCGATCACGATGAAACCGACTACTGGCGCAACTTCGGCCGCAACCGCCAGACGGTGATCGCGCCCTCGTTGATGTGGTATGGCGAGAACACCACCGTGCGGCTGGCCTATGAACATATGGAATATCGGGTGCCGTTCGATCGCGGCACCATTATCGATTCGCGCACCGGCAAACCGGTGAATACGCCGCGCGATCGCCGTTTCGACGAAGCCTATAACGCCACCCGCGGCGATCAGGACAGCGTCACTCTGCAGATCGATCAAACGCTCAACGAGCGCTGGAAAAGCTCGCTGACCTACGCCTACAGCCGCAACAGCTACAGTGACAACCAGGCGCGCGCCACGGCGCTGAACCCGGTGACCGGCGTGTTGAGCCGCCAGGCCGACTCGACCGCCCATGCTGTCAGCCACGCCAGCGCGGTACAGTTGACGCTCAATGGCGACGTGGACTGGGGGCGCATCAACCACCAGATGCTGTTCGGCTTCGATTTTGAAGATAACCGCACCTACCGCGGCGACATGATCCGCGGCAAAAAGAACAGCGATTTCAATATCTATCATCCGGTATATGGCCTGATGCCGCCCTCGACCGCGGTCAGCGCCAAAGACAGCGATCAGCGGGAAAATCTCACCAGCTACGGCTGGTTTATGCAGGATTCCATCCAACTGACCGATAAATGGCTGGTGATGGGCGGGCTGCGCTACGACGCTTTCGACGTCTATGCCGGCAAGGGGCGGCCGTTCCAGACCAACACCGACAGCTCGGACGGCAAGCTGGTGCCGCGCGCCGGGGTGGTGTACAAGCTGACGCCTTACGTGTCGCTGTACAGCAGCTATACCGAGTCGTTCAAGCCGAACTCTTCCATCGCCACCCAGATTGATTCGCTGCCGCCGGAGCAGGGCAAGTCGTGGGAAGTCGGCGGCAAGCTGGCGCTGCCGAACGGTGTTACCGGCACGTTGGCGCTGTTCGACATCACCAAGCGCAACGTGATGGTCAGTGAGCTGGTGGAGGGCGAAACCGTGACGCGCACCGCCGGGCGCGTGCGTTCGCAGGGCGTGGAGCTGGACGTGGCCGGTAATCTCACCGACTCGCTGAGCCTGATCGGTTCCTATGCGTATACCGACGCGCGCGTGGTGGACGATCCGGACAACAAGGGCAAAGAGATGACCAACGTGGCGCGCCATACCGCCTCGCTGTTCCTGACCCAGAACCTGGGCAGCCTGGGCCTGTACAGCGGCGATGAGGTGCGTATCGGCGCCGGCGCGCGCTACGTGGGCCGCCGCCCGGGCGATGCCGCCAACAGCTTCAATATGGATAATTACACCGTTGCCGATGCGTTCGCCGCTTACACTATGCCGATCAACGGCTATCGGGTGAAATGGCAGCTGAACGTGAAGAACCTGTTCGATAAAACCTATTACCCGTCCAGCGGCGGCAATTTGCGCGTGGCGGTGGGGGAACCGCGTGAGGTAGTGCTGCGCGGCAGTATCGATTTCTGAGCCGCGGGCGGTGAAATTTGCTTAAATAACCGCCCCAACGTTAAGGAGAACCCATGAGCCTGCAAATTCGTTTGGCGCAGCAGCGGGATATCGCGCATCTGATGGCGGTTGAACGCTCGGCGGCGCAGCTGTTTCGCCAGCAGCCGGCGTGGCGCTTTATCGCCGAAGGCGAGGTGATGAGCCCGCAACAGCACGCCGCGTTTATCGTCGAACGCCGTGAATGGCTGGCCGAAAGCGACAACGGCGAGTGCGCCGGTTTTATCGCCGTGCAGGCTCAGGGGAAAGACTGGCATATCGCCGAATTGTCGGTCGCCGGTGCCTGGCAACGGCAGGGCGTCGGCCGCCACCTGATCGGGGCGGTGGCGGAAGAAGCCAAACGCCAGGGCGCCGCTCGCCTGACGCTCACCACCTTCATTGAGGTGCCGTGGAATGCGCCTTATTACCGGCGGCTGGGGTTCCGGCCGCTCGACGACGCGCGGCTCACGGCCGCCTTGCGGCGGCATCTGGATGAGGATCTGGCGCACGGCTTTGCCGCTGGCAGTCGCTGTGCCATGGAATTTACACTATCGTAAATATTGAAATACAGAGCGGGCGGGGTATGATGCTGCCACCACGCCATCGCACCCGCTCGGTATTTTGGTATGCAATGCACTCAAGTCACCGCATAAGGGACAACCCGTAATGACACAAACCCTGTTCATGATAGGCGCTCGCGGAGCCGGCAAGACCACGGTAGGCAGCGCATTGGCGCTGGCGTTGGGCTATCAGTTCGTCGATACCGATCTGTTTATGCAGCAGGCGGCGCAGATGAGCGTGGCGGAAATGGTCGAGCGCGAGGGCTGGCTGGGGTTTCGTCGCCGCGAGACCATCGCGTTGCAAACCGTGACCAAGCCGTCAACTATAGTTGCCACCGGCGGCGGAGCGATCCTGGCGGAGGAAAACCGTCAGTTTATGCGCCAGCATGGCACCGTTATCTACCTGCGCGCGCCGGCCAGCGTGTTGGCGCAGCGGTTGGAAGAGTACCCGGAAGATGCGCAGCGCCCGACGCTCACCGGCAGGCCGATCGCCGAAGAGATGTTCGAGGTGCTGGCCGCGCGTGAAGCGTTGTATCAGGATGCCGCGCATTACGTGATGGACGGCGCCGCCGATCCTCAGCGGGTGGTGGAACAAATCCTCGCGGTGCTGCCGCGCGAGACGGTGAAATAACCTTTTCTTCTCTTCGGGCGCTGGGCGCCCGTTTTCTTATTCCCTTTGCCGAGCGGCTGCAAAGTACGCGCCGGGCGTGACGCCGAAGCGGCGGCGAAAGGCGGCGATGTAGGCGCTGACGTTGTCATAGCCGTAGGCGTCGGCCACCTCGCTGACCGCTTCGCCGCGTGATAATCCCTCCAGTGAACGCAATACCCGCGCCTGTTGGCGCCACAGCGCGAAGCTGATGCCGGTTTCCTGCAGAAAGCGGCGGCTCAGGGTGCGCGGGCTGAGCCCGGCCCAGGCGGCCCAGTCGCGCTGGCTGTGCTGGCTGGCGGGATCGTTCAGCAGCGCCCGGGCGATGTTCAGCAACCGGGCGTCCTGCGGCAGCGGCAATTGCAACGGCGCGCGGCTTGCCGTGTGCATTTCATCCAGCAGCACCTGCAGCAGCCGCCGTTGCGGCGCGCTCATCGGGCCGGCGGGGAGCTGCGCGATGCGTTCCACCAGGGCCTGCAACAGCGCGGAGGCGGTGAACAGCTGCGGCTGCGGCGGCATCTCCGGCGCGCTTTCCACCGGCAGATACAGACTCCAGCCCGCCACATCGCCACAGGCCAGCGCCTGATGGGGGCACCCCGGCGGCAGCCAGCCCAGCGCACCGCCGGTGATCGCCCATTGCCGGCCAGGCAGTTCCAGCGCCAGCATGCCGCGCGTCAAAAGATAGATCTGGGCGCCGTCGTGCCGGTGCCAGGGCGTCAGGTGCTTTCTTTCATGCTGAAGGCGTTGGCTGCGGATCTGCGTCATATTGGCCGTTTAACGTTATTGAAAGTCTTGATGCGGTTATTATGCCATCGCCCGGCCGGGATAGGATCGCCATTCCCCCCATTTCGGAGAAACGTGATGACTCAACTTACCCCGCTGAACCTGGTGCTCGATACGCTGCAGCAGGTGGTCGCCAGCCCGGAGCATCGGCCGACGCAGCTCGCCGCCCGTTTCAGCGCAGGCTACCGCCAGCAGGTGGATGGCAAGGTGCTGAACTTCGAGCAGTTTGAGCAACATATGGCGCTGCTGAAACGGCAAACCCGCCGCATGACGCTGAAGGTGCTCGCGGCGGCGGCGCAGGATGAGTCGGTGCTGACCCACCATCTGGTCGAGGTGGAAAAGCGTGACGGCACCTGCAGCCGCGTGCGGGTGCTGGCGCACTTCACCGTGCGTGAAGGCCGCATTTGCGCCTGCGATGAACTGACCGAGCTGTTGACGGGCGCCCCCGGCGATCGCGATCTCGGCTCGCGCGTGCCGGAATGAGGGCGGCTGCTATACTTGCTACTGTGTGAAACACACGGGAGAACGGCATGCGCGAAAATGATCAACCTGCTTATCCACGGAGCGCCCGCGTCGTAGAGGTGTTTCGAGGCGACCCGAACCTGCATCTGCGCCGTTTTGAGGTGCGCACCGACGACATTGAGCCGAATACGTTGCTCAGTGAACATGAAACCGAGCAGGAAGCGCTCGACGCCAAGCACCGCTATGAGGACGAGGCGTTAGAGCATTGACCTGCAGCCCAGCGGAAACCGGCGTCAGGCCGGTTTCCTGTTTATGGTTTGGAAATCGACGCCCTTGCTCTCTTTCCCGCGCGGATCGCACCGCTTGTCCCGCCAGACGCTGCGCACCGACTCTATTATGCTGTCCGCCCATTTGCCGGTAAGCGTCCCGGCAGCAGTTTGCTCTGCGCCGCGATCGCATTTCGCGTGAAAAACCAGTGACAGATCAACCGCAATCCCCCAATATGGATTTTCCATACAAGATGATGACGCGGGTGCCAGTCTATGCTGAAAGTGAATGAGTATTTTGCCGGAAAAGTGAAGTCTATCGGTTTTGACAGTAGCAGCATCGGTCTTACCAGCGTGGGTGTGATGGAAGAGGGCGAATACACCTTCTCCACCGCGCAGCCGGAAGAAATGACGGTGATCACCGGGGCGCTGAAAGTGCTGCTGCCGGGCGCGCCGGACTGGCAGGTGTTTACGCCGGGCGAGAAATTCTTCGTGCCGGGGCACAGCGAGTTCAACCTGCAGGTGGCCGACGCAACCGCCTATCTGTGCCGCTACCTGAGCAAATAAGGTTGCTCGTTAGGGGAATGCAGGGCTCAGCGAACGCTGGGCCCTGGTCGTTTCTGAGCGGGATTAACGCTGGGCTTCGCCGCCGAGCGCTTCGATGGTGTTTTTGATCAACGCCGCCAGCTCGCTGGTCATCAGGATAAAGTCGGCGTCAAAGCGCTGGGCGAAGTCGTCGCGATCGATGTCGTCGTTCTGCTCGCGCAGCGTGTCGGCAAACTTCAGACGTTTTAATGAACCGTCGTCCGACAGCATCAGCTGAATGCGCTCCTGCCAATCCACCGCCAGCTTGGTCACCAGTTTGCCGGCTTCGATGTGCACCGCGATTTCGTCGCTGATCAGATTCTGTTTTTTGCAGCGGATCACGCCGCCTTCTTCCAGAATCGCTTTCAATTCCGCTTCATCCTGAATGGCGAAGCCGGCCGGCATCTCGCCGGAACGCACCCATTCGGTCAGCGTCAGTTCGATCGGGCTTTCCATCGTCAGCGGCACCACCGGCAGCGAACCGAGGCTTTTGCGCAGCAGCGCCAGCGTATCTTCGGCGCGTTTGGCGCTGGCGGCATCGACCATGATCAGATCGTTGACGGTGTCGATCCACATGAAAGTCTGGTTGAAGCGGCTGAATGCGCGCGGCAGCAGGCTGTGCAGCACTTCATCCTTCAACGCGTCCTTCTCGGTTTTCTTCAGTTTGCGGTGTTGTTCCGCCTCCAGGCGCTCAATCTTGGCCTGCAGCTCTTGCTTGATGACCGGCGACGGCAGGATTTTCTCTTCCTTGCGCGCGCAGATGACGATTTGGCCGTTGACCGCGTGCGTCAATGCATCGCTGTGCGAACCCATCGGGGAGACCCAGCCGGTCTTCGCCATGTCCTGGCTGCCGCACGGCGTGAAGGCGAACGCGCTGAGTTGTTTTTCCATTTCATCCGCGTTTAGCGCCACTTCGCGGCTCAAACGGTAAACCATCAAATTCTTAAACCACAGCATAATGTTATCCCAGGCTGGGCGTGCGTTCGGCACGCTGATTCGTCAAAAGCAGGGCGGCATGATAACGAATTGACGCTGAAAAATCGCCCCATTCTCTCTGAATTGCGTCGCTTTACGCAGCGAGAAAGGACGCGACGGAGGGTGGGAAACAGGTGATTCATTTGCGCGCTTACATTAGGCTGTGGCAACGCTGCGCGGCATCGAGGAGAAAAATACGTGCGCATTGGCATCGATTTGGGTGGAACGAAAATTGAAGTGATTGCGTTGGCGGACGACGGGCGGGAGCTGTTTCGCCATCGTATCGCCACGCCGCGCCATGACTACCGGCAAACTCTGGCGGCGATCGCCGGGCTGGTGAAACTGGCCGAGGATCATACCGGCGAACGGGGATCGGTCGGGATCGGCATTCCCGGCACGCTGTCGCCGTTTACCGGGCGGGTGAAAAACGCCAACTCGGTGTGGCTCAACGGCCAACCGCTGGACGAGGATCTGTCTGCGCTGCTGACGCGAGAGGTGCGCATCGCCAACGATGCCAACTGTCTGGCGGTGTCGGAAGCCACCGACGGCGCCGGCGCCGGCGCGAAAACCGTGTTTGCGGTCATCATCGGCACCGGCTGCGGCGCCGGCGTGGCGCTGAACGGCCAGGCGCATGCCGGCGGCAACGGCATCGCCGGTGAATGGGGGCACAATCCGCTGCCGTGGCAGGATGACGATGAGCTGCGCTACGCCCGCGAAGTGCCGTGTTACTGCGGCAAGCCGGGTTGCATCGAAACCTTTGTTTCCGGCACCGGTTTCGCCACCGACTATGTGCGCCTGAGCGGCAATGCGCTGCAAGGGCATGAGATCATGGCGCTGAGCGAGCGGGGCGATGCGTTGGCGGAGCAGGCGATTGGCCGCTACGAAATGCGGCTGGCGAAATCGCTGGCGCACGTGATCAACATGCTGGATCCGGATGTGGTGGTGCTCGGCGGCGGCATGAGCAACGTGGATCGTCTGTATCGCACGGTGCCGCAACTGGTGAAAGGCTGGGTGTTCGGCGGCGAGTGTGAAACGCCGATCCGCAAGGCCGTTCACGGCGACTCCAGCGGCGTGCGCGGTGCGGCCTGGCTGTGGCCGCAACAGCAGCGCTAAGCGTTGCAATAAAGCGCGAGGCTGCTCGCGCTTTAAACCCTTCACTGTACAAAAACTGGACGGCGCTTTATGCTTTAGCTAACTTAGCTAAGGAGGACGCGTATGCCGATTCAGGCCAATATGCACGAAGCCAAATCCAATCTGAGCCAGTTGGCGGACAGAGCCGCGGAGGGAGAAACCGTGATTATTGCAAAAGCAGGGAAGCCGTACGTACAGCTGGTCGCCATCAAGGGGGAAGCGCGCCGCCCTGGCGCCGCCAAGGGCAGGTTCACCGTGCCGGCGGATTTCAACGCCGGGGATGCGGCCATTGCGGCGTTGTTTGAGGGCGATGAATGAAGCGCCTGTTGCTGGATACCCACGCGCTGCTGTGGTGGCTGATCGACGACGCCTGCCTGGGCGTGAACGCCAAAAGGCAGATCGCCGATCCGGGCAATGCGGTGTACGTCAGCGCGGCCAGCATTTGGGAGATCTCGATCAAGCAGGCGCTGGGCAAACTGGCGCTGCCGGAAGACATCTTTGCGATCATCGAGGCCGAGGATTTTCTGTCGTTGCCGATGGACGCCTTTCACTGCCAACAGGCCGGGCAGCTGCCGCCCCATCATCAAGATCCTTTTGATCGCATGCTGATCGCCCAGGCGCAGGCCGAGGGGCTGACGCTGATCTCCGCCGACGCGGTGTTTCCGCAGTACGGCGTGCGGGTGGCGGACGCCCGCCGTTAAGCCGGCTTTTCCTCGCTTTCGCTGCGCACCCGTTCGATATGAATGGTCAGAAACATCATCTCTTCCGTGGTGAGCTGATGCTGATAGTGTTTTTCGATGTGGCGGTTGATCTTACCGGCGCAGGCGAATGACTCGCGGTACTTCTCTTTCACCACCTGATACAGCGAATCATCGTCGCTGTCGACGTAGTTTTTCCCCAGCAGCCGTTGGGCGAAAAATTTCAAGTGGGTCACGAACCGGTGGTAGCTCAGGGATTCCTCGTTGTAATCAAAGCGGAAATGGTACTTGACCAGGTTGAGGATCTCTTGCATCACGCGGGTAATGTGCAGCGTGTTGTGCATCTCGTCGTTAAGCTGGGCGTTGACCAGGTGTAGGGCGATAAATCCGGCTTCGTCCTCCGGCAACGCGGTATCCAGCCGCTGTGCGATCAGGGCCAGCGCCTCCAGCCCGACGGCGAATTCGGCCGGATAGAGTTTTTTAATCTCCCACAGCAGCGCATTTTTGATATCCAGCCCTTGCGCATGGCGCTGCAGGGCGAAGTGGATGTGATCGGTCAGCGTGATGTAGACGATGTTATGCAGCTTGCCCGGCAGGCGTTCGCGGGCGAGGGTGATGATTCTGTCGGCGGTGGTGACGCAGGCCAATGGGATCTCGGCGAGCAGCTCTTTATAGCGCTCGGCGATTTCTCCGCCGTTATGGGTGAAGACCTTTTCGATCAGGCTTTCGTCCAGCGTATCGCCGGGCTTCTTTTTAAAGCCGATTCCTTTTCCCATCACCACCGTCTCTGCCTGACGGTCGTCCAGCGTAATCACCACGTTATTATTGAGTATTTTAGCGATTTTCATGGTTTTTCCCGGTGTTTCAGCATCCTGAAAACGAAAAAACCTGACGCCCGGAAGCGATCCCGGGCGTCAGGTTTTGCCTGTATTTTTTCTTTCTGCCCTGCGGCCTGAGCGGCGGAGGGGATACAGTAACAATCCTGTTATGCTGGCATAATAACCCGTGCCCGCCGCGGCTCAACGCTTTTCACCGCGGAGTGCCGCCGCGGTCACACTTCTGCGCCGCGAGCCGCAGGATCATTCCAGCCTGAAGTGCGCTTCCAGCCGGCTGACGCCAAGCCCGTTGACCTTTTTCACCTTGATCTGCACCGGAATGCGTTCTTTCATCGCCTCGACGTGGCTGATCACGCCGATGGTTTTGCCGGAGGCGTTCAGGCTGTCCAGCGCATCCAGCGCGGTGTCGAGGGTTTCGGCGTCCAGCGTGCCGAAGCCTTCGTCGAGGAACAGCGAGTCGATGCTGGTTTTATGGCTGACCAGATCGGACAACGCCAGCGCCAACGCCAGGCTGACCAGGAAGCTCTCGCCGCCGGACAGGGTGCGGGTATCGCGCAGCGCGTCCGCCTGCCAGGTGTCCACCACCTGCAGCTCCAGCGCATCGCTGGTCTTGCGCTGCAGCAGGTAGCGCCCGTGCAGCCGGCCGAGCTGCCGGTTGGCCAGATAGACCAGATGATCGAGCGTCAACCCCTGAGCGAAGCGGCGGAACTTGTCGCCTTCTTTCGAGCCGATCAGCTGGTTGAGGTAGCTCCAGTCGTCGTAGTCTTGCTGGCTGCGGGCGATTTGCTCGAACAGCGCCTGCTGATTGAGGCGACGAGCGGCATCGCTTTCCAGCTGATTGCGCAGTTCGCCCTGACGCAGCTGCAACGTTTTCAACTGCTGTGCCAGCTCGGCCAGCGATTGGGTGAGCGCATCGATATCCGCATTGGCCTCATCCAGCCCTTCAGGACGGTGCTGCCGATGCTGCTCCAGCGTTTGCGTCGCCTGTGTCAGCAGGGCGGCGGCCTCCACCTGTCGCTGTTGCAGCCGCTCTTTGCGCTGCTGCAATTCGCGACGCAGGGTGTCGTCCAGCAGCGCGGCGGCGAAGGCAGTTTCATCGGCGAACTCGCTGTCGGCCAGCGCCTGCTGCCACTGCTGCTGCGCCTGCTGCAGCCGCTCCTGCATCTGGGTGAGCTGTTGTTGCAGCCCGGCCTGCTGGCCGGCCAGGCGTTCGCGCAGTTCCTGCGCCTTTTGCCACTGCTCGGCGGCCTGAACGCTGGCCTGTTCGCAGGCGATTTGTTTGGCGCGCAGCTGTTCGCGCACCTGAGCCACCTGCTGTTCGCCGAACAGCGCCAGCCGCTGCGCACGTCGTTCAGCGAGGGTTTTCTCGCCTTCTTGCCAGCGTTGTTGCAGCTCTTGCTGCTGTTGCAGGCTGTCGGCGTGGGCTTTCTGCAGCAGCGTAAAGCGTTCTTCGAGCAACGCCAGTTGTTGCTGCGTCTGCTGCTGCTGCGTTTGCAGAGCGATGAGCGCGTCTTTCGCCTGCTGTACCGCCTGCGCCGCCTGTTCATGCTGCTGCAGCGCTTGTTGCCCGCGCCGTTCTTCGTCGTCGCAGCCGTTCAGCCAGGCGCTGAGTTGCTCGCCATCCGCCAGCGTAAAGTCGAACGCCAGCGGTGCGCTGAGCTGCCGCCACTGCTGCTGTTGGGCAGCCAGCTGCTGTTCATCCTGCGCGATGGTTTGCTGTTGGCGCTGCAACTGCTGTTGCAGGTTGTCGTAACGGGCTCGCAGCTCGACGCCTTGTTTTTGCAATGCTTCGGTCTGGACTTTCATTTGCTCCAGACGTTGCGCAGTTTCTGACAGTTTTACCTCTTGGTATTGCTCTACCGCCGGGTGCTCGCATGAGCCGCACAGCGGGCAGGGGGCGCCGGGTTGCAAACGGGCGCGCTCGGCCTCCAGACCCACGATCCGTTGTTCCAGCGCATAGGTTTTTTCAACATCGGCCTGGTGTGCTTTCTGCTGCTTAAATTGCTGACGGATGAGTTCTAGCTGTGGCTCCAACTGGGTCAGTTCATGTTGACCGATGTTTAGCTCTTGCCGCTGCTGTTCCAGCCGTTTAACGATTTGCTGCGACAAAGAGGATAGAGTAAATAGCTGCTGACGCGTTGGGCGCAGATCCGCCAGGGCGCTCAGGCGCTGGCGCAGCGGGGCCAGCGGCGTTTTTGCCTCCAGCGCCTGCTGCTGTTGCTGTTGAGCGGCCAGCGCTTCACTCAGCGCATTCAACTGCTGCTGAAACTGTGCGGCCTGCGTCGTCAGCTGGCTGCGCTGAGCGGTGAGCTGCTCCAGCGTAGTTTGCTGCTGGGCGCACTGCTGCGCTGCGGCATCGCCGGCCTGTCGCCGCTCGGCCTGGGTCGATAGCAGTTGGGCTATCTGGTGATCGAGCGGGGCGACCTGTTCGTCAATCAGCTGTTGCTGTTGCCGCATATGCTCGGCATGGGTTTGCTGCGCCTGGCGGGTTTTCTCCACCGCCTGCTGCAGCGGGGTCAACTGCGCTGACTGCTGTTCCTGCTGTTGCGCCAACAGAGCCGCTTGCTGCTGTATCGTCTGCAGCTCGGCGCGGCAGCGATCGCGTTCACCGCGCAGCGGCCGCAATTTCTCGGCCGGCTCGCTGAGCGCCAGCCGCTGCAGCTGTGGGGCGGCCTCTGTCTGCTCGCGCTGGGCGGTGTCCAGCCGCAATTGCCCCTCGTTTTGCTGTTGCCGGAGGCGTTGCCATTGTTGCAGCCAGCTCAGCGCCTGTTGCTGCCGCTGGGTTTGCTCGCCGAGGGCGCTTTCCTGCGTGCTCAGCGCCGCCAGCTGTTCGGTCAGAGACTGGCGCTGCTCGTCGTTCAGCAGTTCGATGCCGCTGGCGCGTTGGTGCAACGCATCCAGGTCAGTTTTGGCTTGCTTGTGCGACTCGAACACCTGCTCGGACAGCCGCCCATAGATTTCGGTGCCGGTCAGCTCTTCCAACAGCTCGGCGCGATCGTTGGCGTCGGCGTTGAGGAAGGCGGCGAACTGCCCCTGAGACAGCATCATCGATTTGGTGAAGCGGCCGAAGTCCAGCCCGGTGATGGCGGCGGTAAGTTCCAGCTTGTCGCGCACTTTGTCCGCCAGGATCTTGCCGTCCTCGCGGCGCGCCAGTTCGACCTTCGGCGCCTGCAGGTTGCCGTCCGGCGCATTTTTGGCGCGGCGCTGGCTCCAGAAGGCGCGATAGCCGACGCCCTTGACCTCAAACTCGACCTCCGCCAGCGACTCGGCGGTGTGGCGGGTCATCAGCTCATTCTGGCTCGGCGTGACGTTGAGGCGCGGCGTTTGGTGATACAGCGCCAGACAAATGGCGTCCAGCAGGGTGGTTTTGCCCGCGCCGGTCGGGCCGGTAATGGCGAACAGGCCGTTGCTGGCGAAAGGCTCGGCGGTGAAGTCAATTTTCCATTCGCCCTGCAGCGAGTTGAGGTTTTTTAACCGCAGGCTGAGGATCTTCATGAATTTGTCTCCTCGGCGTTGTGCTGCACCGCCTCGACCACCTGGCGGAACATCTGGCGCATCCGCTGTTGGCGCGTTTCGGGCATCTCAGCCTCCTGCGCCAGCCTGCGTTCGAACACCTCGTTGACGCTCAGCTCGTTCAGCGTTTCCTTATCCTGCTGCGCAATCGCCTGGCGGCGCTGCTCTTTGCTGCGCCGCAGCAGCACCACTTCCACTGGCAGCTCATCCGCCAGCAGCTGGATGCGGCGCTGGATGTCGCTGAGGTAGTCCTGCGTCGCCACTTCGATATCCAGCCACACCGGCCGCTCGCCGGCATAGTCGGCAAATTGCCGCAGCTGCCGTTCGATCTCGGCCAGATCGCCTTTGATCAGCTGCATGGGCTGGAACTGCGGGATCGTTAATGCGTCAACCCGCTGCAGGGCGCCGTCGGCGAAATCCACCAGGAAGACGCTTTTGGCTTTGCCCAGCTCATCGAAGCTGAGCGGGATCGGCGAGCCGCTATAGCGAATATGCTCCGATTTGGCGACGTTCTGCGCGCGGTGAATGTGGCCCAGCGCGATATAGTCGGCGGGCGGGAAGGCCTGCGCCGGGAAGGCGTCGAGGGTGCCGATATAGATGTCGCGCACCGAGTCGGAGGTGGTGACGCCGACGGTGGTCAGGTGGCCGGTGGCGACGATCGGCAGCGGCAAGCCCAGCTGGTCGCGGCGCTCGCAGGCCGCCTGATACAGCGTCTGATAATGTTCGGCGATGGCTTCCTGCAGCGCCTGCTGTTTCTGCGCGCCGGATTCGCCGGCGCGGCTGGTGAGCAGATCGCGCGGCCGCAGGAACGGAATGGCGCACAGCACCGCGCCCGGCTGGCCGTCGCGCCGGTTCAGCACCACGATTTGCTGTTCCGGGGCGCCCTGCGCGCTGGCGATCACTGTGGTGTTCAGGCAGGAGAGCAGCTCCCGCGATTCGTTCAGCGTCGCCACCGAGTCGTGGTTGCCGCCCAGCACCACCAACTGGCAGCCGGTGCGCTGCAGTTCCACCACGAAGCGGTTGTACAGCTCGCGGGCATAGCTGGGCGGTGAGCCGGTATCGAACAGATCCCCGGCGACGATCAGCGCATCCACCTGTTGCTGTTCGATCTGTTCGATCAGCCAGTTCAGAAAAGCCTGGTGCTCGGCGGCGCGGCTTTTGGTGAAAAAGTACTGGCCAAGGTGCCAGTCAGAGGTGTGGATCAGGCGCATGACACTCCCGGATGCAAAGATAATGGCGATGATTATAAAGGCCGCGACGGCGGCTGTCCCGGCGCAATGATGATGACAAGCGGATGATTTTTCTTTACTGCAGGAAATAATCGCTATGCTTACAGCCTATAACAGCCGGTTTTTTTCATAAAAGTGTCACAAAACTGACGCATAATGGCGCCCGAAAAGTCGCTAACACATTGGCAGGATTGACGATGGCAAGACGCATACTGGTGGTGGAAGACGAAGCGCCGATCCGTGAGATGGTGTGCTTTGTGTTGGAACAAAATGGTTACCAACCGTTGGAAGCCGAGGATTATGACAGCGCCGTGACGCGTCTGTCTGAGCCGTTCCCTGATT
Organism: Serratia sp. SCBI; assembly: GCF_000747565.1. Lineage (NCBI taxonomy): Bacteria > Pseudomonadati > Pseudomonadota > Gammaproteobacteria > Enterobacterales > Yersiniaceae > Serratia > Serratia sp. SCBI. Next base: position 1,015,052 of record NZ_CP003424.1, read on the forward strand.
TGGTGTTGCTTGACTGGATGTTGCCCGGGGGTTCCGGCATTCAGTTTATCAAACATATGAAGCGCGAAGCGCTGACCCGCGATATCCCGGTGATGATGTTGACCGCGCGCGGCGAAGAAGAAGACCGGGTACGCGGCCTGGAAGTGGGGGCGGATGATTACATCACCAAGCCGTTCTCGCCCAAGGAGCTGGTGGCGCGCATCAAGGCGGTCATGCGCCGCATTTCGCCGATGGCGGTGGAAGAGGTGATTGAAATGCAAGGGCTGAGCCTGGACCCGTCCTCCCACCGCGTGATGGCGAACGATCAGGCGCTGGACATGGGGCCGACCGAGTTCAAGCTGCTGCACTTCTTTATGACCCACCCGGAGCGGGTTTATAGCCGTGAGCAGTTGCTTAATCACGTCTGGGGCACTAACGTTTATGTGGAAGACCGTACCGTTGACGTGCATATCCGTCGGCTCCGCAAGGCGTTAGAAACCAGTGGGCATGATAAAATGGTTCAAACCGTTCGGGGCACCGGCTACCGGTTCTCAACGCGCTACTGATCGCGCCGCGCTGGAGAATATGCCGTGTTAGAACGTCTGTCGTGGAAGAGGCTGGCTCTGGAGCTGGCTCTTTTTTGTTTGCCCGCCTTACTGCTGGGGCTGATTTTCGGTTATCTGCCCTGGTTCCTGCTGGCCTCCGCGCTGGCTGCGCTGGTGTGGAATTTCTACAACCAGCTCAAACTCTCCCATTGGCTGTGGATCGACCGCAGCATGACGCCGCCGCCCGGCCGCTGGAGCTGGGAGCCGCTGTTTTATGGCCTGTATCAGATGCAGCAGCGCAACCGCCGCCGCCGGCGCGAGCTGGCGCTGCTTATCAAGCGTTTTCGCAGCGGAGCCGAATCGCTGCCTGACGCGGTGGTGATGACCACCGTCGAGGGCAACATCTTCTGGTGCAACGGGCTGGCGCAGCATCTGCTCGGCTTCCGCTGGCCGGAAGACAACGGCCAGCACATCCTTAACCTGCTGCGTTATCCGGAATTCAGCCACTATCTGCAACAGCAGGAGTTTTCGCGTCCGCTGACGCTGCAGTTGAACAACGAACACTACGTCGAATTCCGCGTGATGCCGTATTCCGAAGGGCAGTTGCTGATGGTGGCGCGCGACGTCACCCAGATGCGCCAGCTGGAGGGCGCGCGGCGCAACTTCTTCGCCAACGTCAGCCATGAGCTGCGCACGCCGCTGACGGTGCTGCAGGGCTACCTGGAGATGATGGGCGACGAAGAGCAGGGCGGTTCGCTGCGCAGCAAGGCGCTCAGCACCATGCAAGAGCAGACCCGCCGGATGGACGGGCTGGTCAAGCAACTGCTGACGCTGTCGCGCATCGAGGCGGCGCCCAATGTCGACATGAACGAGCGGGTGGATATCCCGCTGATGCTGCGGGTGTTGCAGCGCGAGGCGCAATCGCTGAGCGGCGGCAATCATGAGATCACCTTCCGGGTGAACGAACAGCTCAACGTGTTCGGCAATGAAGACCAGTTGCGCAGCGCGGTGTCTAACCTGGTGTACAACGCGGTCAACCACACGCCGAAGGGCACCCATATCGAAGTGAGCTGGCAACAGACGGCGCATGGCGCGCAGTTCCAGGTCAGCGACAACGGGCCGGGCATCGCCGCCGAACACCTTCCGCGCCTGACCGAGCGTTTTTACCGCGTCGACAAGGCCCGCTCGCGCCAGACCGGCGGCAGCGGGCTGGGGCTGGCGATCGTCAAGCACGCGCTCAGCCATCACGACGCGCGGCTGGAGATCCTCAGCGAACCGGGGATCGGCACCCGCTTTATCTTTACCTTGCCCAATCGGTTGATTGTTCCCGCCGCTTTATCAGAGAATGCGGTGAAAAATTAACGCGAGACACCGGTATGACCCGAATAACCCGAGGGCTGTTGCTTTGCCTGGCGCTGCTGGCCGGACGCGGCGCGCTGGCGCAGCCTGACGGCATGTTGGCGGGCAACCTGTCCAGCGTCGGTTCCGACACGCTGGCGAATCTGATGGCGCTGTGGGCGCAGGATTTCAGCCAGCATTATCCCAACGTCAACCTGCAGATCCAGGCCGCCGGCTCCTCGACCGCGCCGACCGCGTTGGCCGCGGGCGCCGCGCAGCTCGGCCCGATGAGCCGGCCGATGAAGGCGGCCGAGATCTCGGCATTCGAACACCGTTACGGCTATGCGCCGCTGGCGGTGCCGGTAGCGGTAGATGCGCTGGTGGTATTGGTGCATCAGGATAATCCGCTGCGCGGCCTCAACCTGCAGCAGCTCGATCGCATTTTCTCCGCCACCCGGCGCTGCGGCGAAAGCCAGCCGCTGACGCGTTGGGGCGAGCTGGGTCTGCGCGGCGACTGGGCGTCGCGTTCGCTGCAGCGCTTTGGCCGCAACTCGGCGTCCGGCACCTATGGCTACTTCAAACTGCGCGCGCTGTGCGGCGGCGATTTTATGCCGCGCGTCAATGAGCTGCCCGGCTCGGCCTCGGTGGTGCAGGCGGTGGCCGGTTCGCTCAACGGCATCGGCTACGCCAGCATTGGCTTTCGCGCCAGCGGCGTGCGGCTGCTGCCATTGGCGGAGTCGGGAGAGGACTATGTCGCGCCTACCGCCGCCAACGTGCGCAACGATCGCTACCCGCTGTCGCGCTATCTGTATATCTACATCAACAAAGCCCCCCATCAACCGCTGGAGCCGCTGACCGCCGCGTTCCTCGATCGCGTGCTGTCGACACCAGGCCAAAGCCTGGTCAACCACGACGGCTATCTGCCGCTGCCGCCGGCCACCCTGCAGAAGACCCGTCAGGCGCTGGGGCTGCCACCGCTCGCGCCGGCCATGGCGCAATAAGCGACAAAAAACGGCGTAATTTTCACCTTTTTTTATGGCGAAACGAAGCTCATACCACGCGAAAATCGGCTTTTTATTGGCGATTTCGAGCGGTAAAGCGATATATGCTTCACGTTTTGTGAATTCATTGTTCAAAAATGATACAAATCATGTAGTGTATATTTATTGATAACCAATATGATCGACTGGTGGCTAAAGTTTATATGGTCGATAGCTCTGCTTTTCGCCGTGCGTCTTGCCTTGAAGCGCTATAAACGTTTACCTTAGCCTTCGTTGTCGGATTAAACCTCCATTTTTATAACTCCTAAAATTTTGCCCATCTTTATGAGCGGCCACTTTCGAATAGGGACATAAACGCCGGATCGACTGCGTTTAGGGTGCTTATTTGGCGCGGCGACGATCGGGCATGCCGGCAACCGGGTGGGGCGTCACGCCACCACGCTATCGGACCCTTTTTTTATTTGAACAGGCAACACGACATCGTATGAGTCATCGTTTAACGTCAAAAGATATCCTGGCACTGGGCTTTATGACCTTTGCCTTATTCGTCGGGGCCGGGAACATCATCTTCCCGCCGATGGTCGGTTTGCAGTCCGGTGAACACGTCTGGACTGCGGCGCTGGGCTTCCTGATCACCGCCGTGGGCCTGCCGGTCATCACCGTTATCGCGCTGGCGCGCGTCGGCGGCGGCATCGACGCCCTCAGTTCGCCAATCGGCCGCGGCGCCGGCTTGCTGCTGGCGACCGTCTGCTACCTGGCCGTCGGCCCGTTGTTCGCGACGCCGCGTACCGCCACCGTGTCCTTCGAAGTGGGCATCGCCCCGCTGACCGGCGACGGCGCCATGCCGCTGTTCATCTACAGCCTGGTGTACTTCGCGCTGGTGATCGGCATCTCTCTGTATCCGGGCCGCCTGCTCGATACCGTCGGCCATGTGCTGGCGCCGCTGAAGATCGTCGCGCTGGCCGTACTGGGCATCGCCGCGCTGCTGTGGCCTGCCGGTGCGCCGATTCCGGCGACGACGGCTTATCAGAGCGTGCCTTTCTCCTCCGGCTTCGTTAACGGCTATCTGACCATGGATACGCTGGGCGCGCTGGTGTTCGGCATCGTTATCGTCAACGCGGCGCGTTCGCGCGGCGTGAAAGACGCCGGTTTGTTGACCCGCTACACCATTCTGGCCGGTTTGATCGCCGGCGTGGGCCTGACGCTGGTGTACCTGAGCCTGTTCAAACTGGGTTCCGGCAGCGGCGCGCTGGTGCCGGACGCCACCAACGGCGCGGTGATCCTGCACGCTTACGTTCAGAACACCTTTGGCGGCCTCGGCAGCTTCTTCCTGGCGGCGCTGATCTTCATCGCCTGCATGGTGACCGCGGTGGGCCTGACCTGTGCCTGCGCCGAGTTCTTCGCGCAATACCTGCCGTTCTCTTACAAGACGCTGGTGTTTATTCTGGGCCTGTTCTCGATGGTGGTGTCCAACCTCGGCCTGAGCCACCTGATCCAGATCTCCATTCCGGTGCTGACCGCGATTTACCCGCCGTGCATTGTGCTGGTGGTGCTGAGCTTCACCCTGCGTTGGTGGCACAGCGCGCCGCGCATCATCGCGCCGGTGATGCTTGTCAGCCTGTTGTTTGGTATCCTTGACGCGGTGAAAGCGTCCAGCTTCCAGCAGCTGCTGCCGGCCTGGACCACTCACCTGCCGCTGGCGGAGCAGGGGTTGGCATGGTTGCCGCCTTCGCTGCTGATGCTGGCGCTGGTCGCGATTTATGATCGGGTGTGCACGCGTTCCCAAGTGACCGCGCACTGATAATCCCCCGGCTTAATCTAGGGCCACGGACATGTCCGTGGCTTTTTTACGTTTAAAACTATGGGTCATTTTCATGCAACAACAGTCACCCACCACTGTCCCCGACAATAAGCTGAAACGCGGCCTCAGCACGCGTCATATCCGCTTTATGGCGTTGGGGTCTGCCATCGGCACCGGCTTGTTCTACGGCTCGGCGGACGCCATCAAAATGGCCGGCCCGAGCGTGCTGCTGGCTTACCTGATCGGCGGCATCGTGGCCTTCATCATCATGCGCGCACTGGGGGAGATGTCGGTCAACAACCCGCAGGCCAGCTCGTTTTCCCGCTACGCGCAGGACTACCTCGGCCCGATGGCGGGTTACATCACCGGCTGGACCTACTGCTTTGAGATCCTGATCGTCGCCATCGCCGACGTGACCGCCTTCGGCATTTATATGGGGGTCTGGTTCCCGGAAGTGCCGCATTGGATCTGGGTGCTGAGCGTGGTGCTGATCATCGGCGCCATCAACCTGATGAGCGTCAAGGTGTTCGGCGAGCTCGAGTTCTGGTTCTCGTTCTTCAAGGTCGCCACCATCATCATCATGATCGCGGCCGGCATCGGCATCATCATCTGGGGCATCGGCAACGGCGGGCAACCGACCGGCATTCATAACCTGTGGTCGAACGGCGGCTTCTTCAGCAACGGCTTTATCGGCATGATCCTGTCGCTGCAGCTGGTGATGTTCGCTTACGGCGGCATTGAAATCATCGGCATCACCGCCGGCGAAGCCAAGGATCCGAAAAAATCGATTCCGAAAGCCATCAACTCGGTACCGTGGCGCATTCTGGTGTTCTACGTCGGCACGCTGTTCGTCATCATGTCTATCTACCCGTGGAACCAGGTGGGCACCAACGGCAGCCCGTTCGTGCTGACTTTCCAGCATATGGGCATCACCGTGGCGGCGGGCATCCTCAACTTCGTGGTGATTACCGCTTCGCTGTCGGCGATCAACAGCGACGTGTTCGGCGTCGGCCGCATGCTGCACGGCATGGCCGAGCAGGGCCATGCGCCGAAGATGTTCAGCAAGGTGTCGAAACGCGGCATTCCCTGGGTGACGGTGGTGGTGATGATGCTGGCGCTGCTGCTGGCGGTATACCTCAACTACATCATGCCGGAGAGCGTGTTCCTGGTGATCGCCTCCCTGGCGACTTTCGCCACCGTGTGGGTGTGGATCATGATCCTGTTCTCGCAAATCGCCTTCCGCCGCAGCCTGAGCAAAGAGCAGGTGAAGCAGCTGGCGTTCCCGCTGCGCGGCGGGGTGTTCACCTCGGTGGTGGCGATCGTGTTCCTGGTGTTCATCATCGGTCTTATCGGCTACTTCCCGACCACGCGCGTCTCGCTGTACGCCGGCCTGGTCTGGGTGGTGTTGCTGCTGGCGGGGTACTGGTTCAAGGTCAACCGCCAGAAAAAACGCGCGCTGCTGGCGACGCAGCAAGACTAAATGGAAAAACACCGGCTGAGGCCGGTGTTTTTTTTAGGGGCAGGCGTCAAGCAAAGTCCAGCTTGCGCAGTTTGGAAACGTCGATGGACTGCCTGGCCTGCCACAGATCGTAAGCATCTTGCATTCCCATCCAGACCTGTTCGGAACTGCCTATTACGATGGACAGGCGGATGGCCATTTCCGGCGAGATATCGGATTTACCGCTGATCAGGCGTTGAACCGTAGACGGCGCGACGTCCAATGCTTTGGCCAGCGCGCGCGCGCTGAGATTCAGCGTTTCCATGGTTTCTTTGATCAACTCGCCAGGATGAGGAGGATTATGCATGCGGTTCATTAGTGATAGTCCTCATAATTCACGATATAAACATCACCCTCGACCAGTTCAAACGTGATGCGCCAGTTACCGGTCACGGTGACGGACCATTGCCCATTGCGAGCGCCCGTTAGCGGATGCAAGAAGAAGCCGGGTAAATCCACGTCATCAATCACTTTCGCTAAATCCAGCACGCTCAGCCGCAGCGCGATTTTTTTCGCCTGTTTGGCGTCGATACCTGCTGTTGAACCGGTTTCGAAAAACTTTTTGAGTCCCTTATGCTTGAAGCTTCTTATCATCCTGATGGCTCCATGAGTGTTGCGCTATACGCATCATAGTAGGGCGTTGCGTATCACGCAACAAATTGGGGCGTTTTTTAATCCACTATGTCTGGCGTTTGTCTTCCGCTTCATCATCCCCGGCGGCGCGGGCTTCGATGCGTATGCCGCCGTCGTTCAGGCGTTCCTCCTCTTCCTCGCCGGCGCAGCGCGCCAGCACTTCGCGAATGTCCTGCAGGTTGCTGCTGAGGGCGCTCAGCGAAGGTTGCAGATTGCGGGGCATGCGGCTTTCATCCAGCAAAGCGTTGTGCAGGCAGCCGATAAACAGCAGGGTGGCCATCAGGGTAAACAGCCGATGACGTATCCGTTTCAGCAAGGGCTTTCCCTCTCGGTGGTGAAGGTGAGGGCGCATTAACGCCGTTTTCGCCGGGGAAAAGAAGGGGATGGAGATATCTGCTGGCAATTGAAAGCGAATAATTACCAGCAGACACAGTTACGTCAGCCGACGTCAGGAAGCGTTCGCGCTTTGTCGCAGCATGCCGCGCATGTCGTTGCCGGTCGGCGTCTGATGCACGCGCAGACCGAACTCGTCGATCACCGCCAGGATATGGTCGAAAATATCCGCCTGAATGCTTTCGTACTCCGCCCAGACCGTGGTGTTGGTGAAGGCGTAGATTTCCAGCGGCAGGCCTTCCGGCGTCGGTGCCAGCTGGCGCACCATCAGGGTCATGTTCTGGTGAATGCGCGGGTGAGCGCGCAGGTAGGCTTCCAGATAGGCGCGCAGCGTGCCGAGGTTGGTCAGGCGGCGGCCGTTGAGCGGCGAGGCCAGATCGACGGCGATCTCCTGGTTGTGCTGGCTCAGCTCCTGGGTCTTAACGTTCAGGTAGCTGTGCAGCAGCGGGTTGCGCTGCAGGCGGCGCTGTTCCTCTTCCGACAGGAAGTGCACGCTGCCGGTGTCGATATTCAAACTGCGCTTGATGCGGCGCCCGCCGGATTCCGACATCGAACGCCAGTTTTTGAACGAGTCGGAGATCAGCGCGTAGGTCGGTATGGTGGTGACGGTGTTGTCCCAGTTACGCACTTTGACCGTGGTCAGGCCGATGTCAGTGACCGCGCCGTCGGCGCCGTATTTCGGCATTTCCAGCCAGTCGCCGATCTTCAGCATGTCGTTGGCGGAGAGCTGAATGCCGGCCACCAGCCCGAGGATCGGATCCTTGAACACCAACATCAGGACCGCCGTCATGGCGCCCAGGCCGCTGAGCAGCAACAGCGGCGATTTGCCCATCAGCAGCGAGACGATCATGATGCCGATCAGGATCGCCGCCACCAGTTTCAGGCCCTGGAAAATGCCGCGCAGCGGCAGCTGATTGGAAATCGGGCTTTGGCGCAGCAGCGCCAGCAGCGTATCCAGCAGCGAGAACAGCGACAGCAGGGTGAAGGCGAGTATCCACACCTGTGCGGCGGTAACGATCACCGCCTGAGTCTGGCTGCCGCTCTGCAGCCACAGCGTCGCCTGGATGCTGATGATCACCCCTTGCAGCAGCAGCGCCACGCGCTGGAACAGTTTGTATTGGGTGATGGCCTGTTGCCAGACGCGTTGCGACTGCTGGCCGCGGCGCTGAAGGGCGGCCAACACCACCCGGTGCAGCACCAGGTGGATCACCACCGAGATCAGGACGATCAACCCCAAGACCATCAACAGCGACATCACTCCGCCGAATTCCAACCCAAATTGTTCCAGCCAGCGCGTTATCTGTTGTTGCATTACCGCTCCTTAAAAAATGCGCAAAAAATATCCTGTATGCTCAAAACGCGTTAGCCTAAGGGGTAACGTGCAGGATTTGTGCCTGTTTACCTTTTTTTACATCGAGTTAGCGTTATTTTTCGGTCTCCGCCCCCCGGCTCATCCCTGGGTTTTGCGGTCAGAGAGGAGGGGGAGTTGCACTTAACGTGGCATTGTTCGCTTCTTGAAGAATGCCGTCGATTTCGTTTGGTACAGCAGGAGAACAGTATGCTTAACGCCTGGCATCAACCGGTTCCGCCTTTTGTGGTGAAGCAAGGGCAACGTTTGGATATCACGCTGTGGTTACAAGGGGATGAACTGCCGGAACGGGTGTTTTTGCGCGCCGAACCGGACAACGAAGAGTGGCTGCTGGTGATGAAAGCGCAGCGTCACGAGGGGATACGCCGCTACCAGGCCAGCCTGACGCTGAATGAGGGCGAGCCGACGCGGCGATACTGCTTCAAGCTGCTGTGGGCCGATCGCCAGCAGTGGTTCGGGCCGCAGGGCTGGTCGCCAACGCCGCCGGGCCAGCTGGCGCAATTCGCCGTCGACGAGCCCGACCATGGCCCCGAGTGGGTGGCGGATCAGCTGTTCTACCAGATTTTCCCCGATCGCTTCGCCAGCAGCGGCGGTGAGCACGGCATCCAGAGCGGCAGCTACCGCCATCACGCGGCCGGCGCCGAGGTGATCCGGCGCGACTGGCAGCATCCGCTGGAGGATAGCCACGCCGCTTCGACCTTTTACGGCGGCGATCTGGACGGCATTTGCGCCAAACTGCCGTATTTGCAGCAGCTGGGCGTGACGGCGCTGTACCTGAACCCGATTTTTACCGCGCCGAGCGTGCATAAGTACGATACCGAGGATTATTACCAGGTCGATCCGCACTTCGGCGGCAACGCGGCGCTGGCGCGTTTGCGAGTGAGCACTCACAAGGTAGGCATGAAACTGGTGCTGGACGGGGTGTTCAACCACACCGGCGACTCGCATCCGTGGTTCGACCGCCATCGCCAAGGGCAAAACGGCGCCTGCCACCATCCCGATTCGCCGTATCGCGGCTGGTTCAACTTCTACCCGGACGGCCGCGCGCTCGACTGGAAGGGTAACGCCAGCCTGCCGAAGCTCAACTTCGCCGAGCCGCAGGTGGCGGAAGCGATCTATCGCGGGGAAGGCAGCGTGGTGCGCCACTGGCTGCGTCCGCCGTACAGCATCGACGGTTGGCGGCTGGACGTGGTGCATATGCTGGGGGAGAACGGCGGCGCTGCCGGCAACCTGCGTCACCTGGCGGGCATCTATCAGGCGGTGAAGCAGGAGAATCCTCAGGCCTACGTAGTGGGCGAGCACTTTGGCGACGCGCGTCGCTGGCTGCACGCCGGCGTGGAGGATGCGGCGATGAACTACATGGGGTTCGCGCTGCCGGTGCGGGCGTTTTTGGCGGGGCTGGACGTGGCTTATCACCCGGTGCGGCTGGACGCCGCCGGATGCGCGCAGTGGATGGACGGCTACCGCGCCGGGTTGCCGCACGGCCGCCAGCTGATCCAGTTCAACCAGCTGGACAGCCACGATACCGCGCGTTTCCTCACGCTGTTGCAGGGGAACGCGGCGCGCATGCAGATGGCGGCGGTGTGGTTGCTGAGCTGGATCGGCGTGCCTTGCCTCTATTACGGCGATGAGATTGGCCTGGACGGCGGCAACGATCCGTTCTGCCGCAAGCCGTTCCCGTGGGACGTCGGCGACTGGGATCGGCCGCTGCTGGCGCTGTTCCAGCGCATGGCGGTGCTGCGTAAACAGAGCCTGGCGCTGCGTCGCGGCGGCTGTCAGGTGCTGTACGCCAGCGGAGAAACGCTGGTGTTCGTGCGCCTGTATCAGCAGGAGCAGGTGCTGGTGGCGCTGCAGCGCGACGGCAGCGGCCAGGCGCAGCTGCCGCACAACCCGCTGTTGGCCCGCGGCCCGTGGCGGCGTGTGGAAGGGCGGGGAGAGTTGAGCGAAACGGTCGGCGGGCTGCGCCTGCAGCTGGCGGAAGAATCGGCCACCGTGTGGCGCTGTGAAGGCTAAGGGAACTGCGGGGCCGAAGGGCCCCGCGATTAAGGTGAGTGGGCGTTTACATCAGTAACCGACCGCGGAGCCTGCCGGGCGACGCACGTCGTTGGCGCCGTACAGGTAACCTTCGCGCACTTTGCCGGAAACCGCCGAATCGTTGCCGGAGTTGGCCGGGCTGACGCCCGCCGCGCCCGGCAAACCGACCAGAATCAGTTCGGCGGCGCCCCACGGTGTTTGTTCGACCATCTTATAGCCCATGCCGCTCAGCAGTTTCAGCGTATCGGCGGAAACGCCGCGCTGTTCGTAGTACACCTCATCCGGCAGCCATTGGTGATGGATGCGCGGCGCGTCTACCGCTTCCTGCGGCGCCATGCCGTGGTCGATCACGTTCAACGCAGTCTGCAGGGTGATGGTGATGATGCGCGAACCGCCAGGCGAGCCCAGCACCATAAAGATCTTGTTGTCCTTGGTCACCAGCGTCGGGCTCATTGACGATAGTGGGCGCTTACCGGGGGCAATACTGTTGGCGGTGCCTTGCACCAGCCCGTACAGGTTTTTCTCGCCCACTTTGACCGTAAAATCGTCCATCTCATCGTTGAGGAAGAAGCCGGTGCCCGGTGCGATCACCACGGCGCCGAAGCGGCCGTTGACGGTATAGGTGGTGGAGACCGCGTTGCCGTCATGGTCGACGATCGAATAGTGGGTGGTTTCCGGCTTCTCATGCGGTTCCATGCCGGGCTGCACGTTTTCCGACGGCGTGGCCTTGTCCGCGACGATTTTCTTGCGGATCTGCTCGGCGTAGCTCTTGCTCACCAGCCGGTCGATCGGGTTCTTGATGAATTCCGGGTCGCCGAGGTAGGTGTTGCGGTCCATGTAGGCATGGCGCATCGCCTCGGTCATGGTATGAATGGCCGCCGCCGAGTTGAAGCCCATGCTTTTCAGGTCATAGCCTTCCACCACGTTGAGGATTTCGCACAGCGTCACGCCGCCGGAGCTGGGAGGCGGCGCCGACACGAACTTGTAGCCGCGATAGCTGCAGGTGATCGGTGGGGTTTCGGTGACTTTATAGTTGGCGAAGTCGGCCGCCGTCAAAATGCCGCCGCCCTGTTTGGCCGCCGCCTCTACCGCCTGCGGGATCTTGCCTTTGTAGAAGGCGTCGGTCCCCCCTTTGGCGATGGCTTCCAGCGTATTGGCCAGATCGGTTTGCACCAGTTTGTCCCCCGGCTGCAGCGGGCTGCCGTCCGGGCGCAGGAAGATTTTGGCCGACTCGGGATCCTGTTTGAAGCGCGCGATGGTGGTGTCGAGAATATCGGTGTCGGCGCGGGTCAGCACAAAGCCTTCGCGCGCCAGCCTGATCGCCGGCGCCAGCACCTGTTCGCGGCTCAGCTTGCCGTACTTCTCACGCGCGGTTTCCATCCCCAGCACGGTGCCCGGCACGCCCGCCGCCAGATAGCCGTACAGGCTGGCGTCTTTCTTCACTTTGCCGTCGGCACCCAGATACATGTTGGCGCTGGCCGCCGCCGGCGCGGTTTCGCGGAAGTTGATGAAGGTGTCGGTGCCATCCGCCAGGTGGACGGTCATAAAGCCGCCGCCGCCGATGTTGCCGCAGCAAGGGTTAACCACCGCCTGCGCGTAGCCGACCGCCACGGCGGCGTCGATGGCGTTGCCGCCCATCTTCAGGATATCCACGCCGACCTGTGAGGCCAGGTGTTGCGAGGTGACCACCATGCCGTTTTTGGCTTCCACCGCCGGGTTGGATGCCGCATACAGGCTGCCGCTGACCAGCAGCGCCGCCATGGTCAGGGGTTTGCTCCATTTCTGTAAAAACATAGTTATTCCTACCCTGTCAGTTTTTTATTGTGTTGTGTTTGCTTGGCTGTTGTTCACTTGCAAAGCGCGAGCCAGCGTTATTGATAGTAGCCGCAGATGGGCGCACGCGCGGCGAGCAGGGTGGGAAATGTGAGCGGAAACAGGGAAATAAAGCACTGAAGGCGGGCGTGTTGCCCCAAAAAGGGGCATAAAAAAACCGGCCGAGGAGGCCGGTTGATTCACTATCAGGCTGAAATTACAGCTTGGCAGCGTTTTCAGACAGGTATTTTGCCACGCCGTCTGGGGAGGCGCCCATACCTGCTTTGCCTTTTTCCCACTGAGCCGGGCACACTTCACCGTGCTCTTCGTGGAATTGCAGCGCGTCAACGGTACGGATCATTTCGTCGATGTTACGGCCGATTGGCAGGTCGTTAACAACCTGAGCACGCACGATGCCGTCTTTGTCGATCAGGAAGGAGCCGCGCAGCGCAACGCCGGCTTCCGGGTGTTCGATGCCGTAAGCTTTCTGGATTTCACGCTTAACGTCAGCAACCATTGCGTATTTCACTTCACCGATGCCGCCTTTGTCGACAGGGGTTTTACGCCATGCGTTGTGGACGAACTCTGAGTCGAAGGAAACGCCAACCACTTCAACGCCACGCTTCTGGAACTCTTCATAGCGGTGATCGAAAGCGATCAGCTCGGAAGGGCATACGAAGGTGAAGTCCATTGGCCAGAAGAACAGCACGGCCGGTTTGCCGTTCAGGTGCTTCTTCAGGTTGAAGTTTTCAACGATTTCGCCGCTACCCAGTACGGCAGCTGCAGTGAAGTCAGGGGCTTGACGAGTTACCAGGACCATAATTACTCCTGTAATAGGTGTTAAAGGGTGGATGTAAAAACAAGGGCCAGTATAGGGGCCGCGACGTGGTGAATAAAGGGTAAAAGACCAATCGATGAGATAGCTTTCACCTATCAAAGTCGTTGATATAATTTAGCGAGCTTTAAAAATAACCTTTTCCCACAAAAGGGCAAGCGGCAAAACGTAAATTCTTGCAAGGCGCTGCAATTTCAAACGCTTGGGCTTGACCTCACAGCGTTTTTTCCTTCGCCTGCTGCATCATTTGCGGATAAAACTGCCAGAATTGTGTTTCAAGCTGATGATAATGCCGCTCGACGTCGGCGAATGAGCCGGCCAGGGCATCGAGGCGCGGACGGCGGCTGGCCATGCCCTGCAATACCCGGGCGATGAACGGCAATTCGGCGTAGCGTTCCAGCCAGCGTTCCGGCCACAGATAGCCGTTCAGGTTCTGAAAACGCGGCGGCGTGAGCGGCAGGTAAGGTTCGATCTGGCTGCGGGCTTCCTGGGTAAACTGGTGCAGGTCGCGTGAAGGCTCCAACTGCTGCCAGTGGCGCGCCAGAAAATGGTCCCACACCACGTCGAGGGTAATTGGCGCCACGCGGCGGTAGGGGGCGCTGAAATAGTCGCGGCAGGCTTTCACCTGCGGCAGGCTGTCGGTCAGCACGTCGACGCGGCGGTGCATCATGATGCCGGCTACGACCTCGGGCTGATAGTCGGCGGCGGGGTTGCCGCGCACGAAATCGGCCAGCAGGTTGCCCAGCAGCGAGCTGTCCGCCAGCATGGCCAGGTGAAGATGAGCGAGAAAATTCATCCCTCAACTATACCCGAAGTCAGGCAAATCCTCCTTATTTCTTGCCGCTGACCGCCCCCGGCTTTAGACTAGGCCGCCTGTTTTTTACCAACCAGCCTTAAATTGAAGAAGTGAATACCCATGCGCGTCGCTGATTTTTCGTTTGAACTTCCCGAATCCCTGATTGCCCACTATCCCCAGGCCGAGCGCAGCGCATGCCGCCTGCTGCAGCTGGACGGGCCGAGCGGGGCGCTGACGCACGGCGTATTCACCGATCTGCTGGACAAGCTGGAAGCCGGCGACCTGCTGGTGTTCAACAATACCCGCGTGATCCCGGCGCGCATGTTCGGCCGCAAGGTCAGCGGCGGCAAGATTGAAGTGCTGGTGGAGCGCGTGCTGGACGACCATCGCGTGCTGGCGCACGTGCGCGCGTCGAAAGCGCCCAAGCCGGGCGCCGAGCTGCTGCTGGGGGATGACGAGAGCATCGCCGCCACCATGGTGGCGCGCCACGAGACGCTGTTCGAGCTGCGCTTCAACGACGAACGCGATGTCTTCACCCTTCTCAACGCGGCCGGCCATATGCCGCTGCCGCCTTATATCGCTCGCCCGGATGAGGACGCCGACCGCGAACTGTATCAGACGGTCTACAGCGAGAAGCCGGGCGCGGTCGCCGCGCCGACCGCCGGTCTGCACTTCGACGAACCGCTGCTGGCGGCGCTGCGCGCCAAGGGCGTTGAAATGGCGTTCGTAACGCTGCACGTCGGCGCCGGCACCTTCCAGCCGGTGCGCGTGGAAACCATCGAAGATCACGTGATGCACGCCGAATACGCCGAAGTGCCGCAGGAGGTCGTGGATGCGGTGCTGGCCTGTAAAGCGCGCGGCAAGCGCGTGGTGGCGGTGGGCACCACCTCGGTGCGTTCGCTGGAAAGCGCCGCGGCGGCCAGCAAAGAGGCGCTGATTGCGCCGTTCTTCGGCGACACCAGCATCTTTATCTATCCGGGTTACCACTATCAGGTGATCGACGCGCTGGTGACCAACTTCCACCTGCCGGAGTCCACCCTGATCATGCTGGTGTCGGCTTTCGCCGGCTACAAAAATACCATGAACGCCTATCAGCAGGCGGTGGCCGAGCAGTATCGCTTTTTCAGCTACGGCGATGCGATGTTCATCAGCCGTAATCCGCAGGCGGAAAACGAGTCCGTCGGCGGTTAATTTCCCGGGCTGCGCCCACGGCGCGGCCCCGTTTCAACGACATCAGACTGTTTCTCTGATGCTGGAGGCTTTGTGAAGTACGAACTACAAACTACCGATGGCCGCGCACGCCGCGGCCGCCTGATTTTTGACCGCGGCGTAGTGGAAACCCCGGCCTTTATGCCGGTCGGTACCTACGGCACGGTCAAGGGCATGACGCCGGAAGAAGTGAAAGAGACCGGCGCGCAGATCCTGCTGGGCAACACCTTCCACCTGTGGCTGCGCCCTGGCCAGGAGATCATGAAGCTGCACGGCGATCTGCACGATTTCATGCAGTGGCCGGGCCCGATCCTCACCGACTCCGGCGGTTTCCAGGTGTTCAGCCTGGGGGCGATGCGCAAGATCAAAGAGGAAGGCGTGTACTTCCGCAACCCGATCAACGGCGACAAGGTGTTCCTGAGCCCGGAAAAATCGATGGAAATCCAGTATGACCTGGGTTCCGACATCGTGATGATCTTCGATGAATGTACGCCGTACCCGGCCGACTGGGACTACGCCAAGCGTTCGATGGAAATGTCGCTGCGTTGGGCGCAGCGCAGCCGCCAGCGTTTCGACGAGCTGGAAAATAAAAATGCGCTGTTCGGCATCATTCAGGGCGGCGTTTACGAAGATTTACGTGATGTTTCAGTAAAAGGGCTGGTGGATATCGGCTTTGATGGGTACGCTGTGGGCGGCTTGGCTGTAGGCGAGCCGAAAGAGGATATGCATCGCATTCTTGAACACGTTTGCCCGCAAATTCCGGAAGATAAGCCACGCTATTTGATGGGCGTCGGCAAGCCGGAAGATTTGGTGGAAGGCGTGCGCCGCGGCATCGACATGTTCGACTGCGTCATGCCGACCCGCAACGCCCGCAACGGCCATTTGTTCGTGACTGACGGTGTGGTAAAAATCCGTAATGCCAAGCACAAGGATGATACTTCTCCGCTGGATAAAGACTGTGATTGCTACACGTGTCGCCATTACAGCCGCGCCTACTTGCACCATCTCGACCGTTGCAACGAAATATTGGGTGCTCGACTGAACACAATTCATAACCTGCGTCACTACCAGCGCCTGATGGCGGGTTTACGCCAGGCTATCGAAGAGGGTAAATTAGAGCAGTTTGTTGCGGATTTCTATGGTCGGATCGGCAAGCCGATTCCGCCTTTAAACGCTTGATCTAATAATTGATAACTTAATGAGGGAATTTCAATGAGCTTTTTCATTTCTGACGCCGTCGCATCCGCAGGGGCTCCGGCTCAGGGAAGCCCGTACTCTCTGATCATTATGCTGGTGGTGTTCGGCCTGATCTTCTACTTCATGATCCTGCGCCCACAGCAGAAGCGCGCGAAAGATCACAAGAAGCTGATGGACTCCATCGGTAAGGGCGACGAAGTGCTGACCACCGGCGGCCTGATCGGTCGCGTGACCAAAGTGGCCGACACCGGCATCATCGCCATCGCGCTGAACGACACCACGGAAGTGATGATCAAGCGTGACTTCGTGGCGGCCGTTCTGCCGAAAGGTACCATGAAGGCCCTGTAATCTTTTTTCCCGAAGGGAATTGCCGTGCTAAACCGTTATCCTTTGTGGAAGTATCTGATGTTGATCGTCGTGATCCTCGTCGGTCTGCTTTATGCGCTTCCCAACATCTACGGTGAGGATCCGGCCGTACAAATCACTGGCGCGCGCGGCGTCGCCGCCAGTGAAACTACGCTGGACCAGGTCCGTACCGTATTAGAAAAAGACAACATCGCGAGCAAGTCGATTGCGCTGGAAAATGGCGCCATCCTGGCTCGCTTTAAAGATCCTGACGTTCAGCTGCGCGCCCGCGAAGCGCTGGTGACCGAGCTGGGTGACAAATTCGTCGTGGCGCTGAACCTGGCGCCGGCCACGCCGACCTGGCTGGCCATGCTGGGCGCAGAGCCGATGAAACTCGGCCTGGACCTGCGCGGCGGCGTGCACTTCCTGATGGAAGTGGACATGGACACCGCGTTGAGCAAGCTGCAGGAACAAACCATGGATACCCTGCGCAGCGAGCTGCGCGAGAAGGGCATTCCTTACGCGTCTATCCGCAAGCTGGACAACAACGGCGTGGAAGTTCGCTTCCGCGACGATGCGGCCCGTGACCAGGCCATCAGCTACATCGGCCCGCGTCAGCGCGATCTGGTGCTGTCCGCCAATGGCGCCAACACCATGAAAGCCAGCCTGACGGACGCTCGTCTGAGCGAAGCGCGCGAATACGCCGTACAGCAGAACATCACTATCCTGCGTAACCGCGTCAACCAGCTCGGCGTCGCCGAACCGCTGGTGCAGCGCCAGGGATCCGATCGCATCGTGGTTGAGTTGCCGGGCATTCAGGACACCGCGCGCGCCAAAGAAATTCTGGGCGCCACCGCGACGCTGGAATTCCGTCTGGTGAACACCAATGCGGACGCCACCGCGGCGGCCAACGGCCGCGTGCCGGGCGATTCCGAGGTGAAATACACCCGCGACGGCCAGCCGATCGTGCTGTACAAGCGCGTGATCCTGACCGGTGACCACATCACCGACTCCACCTCGAGCACCGACGAATACAACCAGCCGCAGGTTAACATCTCGCTGGACAGCGCCGGCGGCACGTCGATGTCCAACTTCACCAAGGACAACATCGGCAAACCGATGGCGACCCTGTTCGTGGAGTACAAGGACAGCGGCAAGAAAGACGCCAACGGCCGTGCGGTGCTGGTGAAACAGGAAGAAGTGATCAACGTGGCGAACATTCAGTCGCGTCTGGGTAACAGCTTCCGCATCACCGGCATCGGCAACCCGAACGAAGCGCGTCAGCTTTCGCTGCTGCTGCGTGCGGGTGCGCTGATTGCGCCGATTCAGATCGTTGAAGAGCGCACCATCGGTCCAACCCTGGGTCAGCAGAACATCACCCAAGGTCTGGAAGCCTGTCTGTGGGGCCTGGTGGCGTCCATCGTCTTCATGGTGGTCTGGTACCGTAAGTTCGGCGTGATCGCCACCACGGCGCTGGTCGCTAACCTGGTGTTGATCGTCGGCGTGATGTCCCTGTTGCCGGGGGCGACGCTGACCATGCCGGGCATTGCCGGGATCGTGTTGACGCTGGCGGTGGCGGTCGACGCCAACGTACTGATTAACGAACGTATCAAGGAAGAGCTGAAGAACGGCCGATCCGTTCAGCAGGCGATCCATGAGGGCTATAAAGGCGCGTTCTCCAGTATCGTCGACGCCAACATCACCACCCTGATCACCGCGGTCATCCTGTACGCAGTCGGCACCGGTTCGATCAAGGGCTTTGCGATCACCACCGCTATCGGTGTGGCGACGTCCATGTTCACCGCGATTGTCGGTACCCGTGCCATCGTCAACCTGCTTTACGGCGGCAAACGCATTAACAAGCTGTCTATCTGAGGAGTGCGTTGTGGCACAGGATTATACTGTTGAGCAACTCAACTACGGCCGTAAAGTCTACGACTTTATGCGCTGGGACTACGTGGCTTTCGGCATCTCGTTGGTGCTGTTGGTCGCGTCGATCGCCACCATGTCGGTGCGCGGCTTTAACTGGGGTCTGGATTTCACCGGCGGTACGGTGATTGAAATCAACCTGGAGAAGCCGGCTAACCTCGACCTGATGCGCGACACGCTGGAGAAGGCCGGGTTCCAGGATCCGATTATCCAGAACTTCGGCAGCAGCCGCGACGTGATGGTGCGCATGCCACCGGCGACCGGCACCGCAGGCCAGGAACTGGGCAATAAGGTGATCGGCGTGATCAACGACTCGGTGGATAAAAACGCCACCGTGAAGCGCATTGAGTTCGTCGGCCCGAGCGTGGGCAGCGAGCTGGCGCAAACCGGCGGCATGGCGCTGCTGGTGGCGTTGATCTGTATCCTGATCTACGTCGGCTTCCGCTTCGAATGGCGCCTGGCGCTGGGGGCGGTTATCGCGCTGGCGCACGACGTGATCATCACGCTGGGCGTGCTGTCGCTGTTCCACATCGAGATTGACTTGACCATCGTCGCGTCCCTGATGTCGGTTATCGGTTACTCGCTGAACGACAGCATCGTGGTCTCCGACCGTATTCGTGAGAACTTCCGCAAGATCCGCCGCGGCACGCCTTACGAGATCATGAACGTGTCGTTGACCCAGACGCTGAGCCGTACGCTGATGACTTCCGGGACCACCCTGATGGTGGTGCTGATGCTGTACATCTTCGGTGGCGCGATGCTGCAAGGCTTCTCGCTGGCGATGCTGATCGGCGTGTCGATCGGTACCGTTTCCTCTATCTACGTCGCGTCCGCGCTGGCGTTGAAGCTGGGGATGAAACGCGAACACATGCTGCAGCAAAAAGTGGAAAAAGAGGGCGCGGATCAGCCTTCGATTCTGCCTTAACCGCCGCAGTATTCAGCGAAATGAGAAGGAGCGCCTATCGGCGCTCCTTTTTTTTGCCTCGGATTTCAGTGTTGCTGCACCACCGCCGGCTGGGCGGTGGCTACCAGGCTGTGCAGACGGATATAGCCCAGCTGTTCCGGCGTCAGGCCGCTGAAGCGCAGCTCGAAGTCCTGCCCGGGTTTCGGCAGCAGCGAGTCGGCGCTGGCGATCGGTTGCGACAGCGCCTCGGCGGTCAGCGGCCGGCCGGTGGCCGCGTCCAGTTGGCCCCATTCCACCACCGCTTTAAACGGCGGCAGCGTGGCCTGTGAGAGGATGCGCACATGCAGCTGCGCCTGGGCACCGTTGGCTTCGCTCTTGATGTGGCTCAGCGAAACGCTCAGTTCGCCGATGCCGCTTTGCAAACGGGCGGCGCTCCGCGCCGCCGGCAGCAGGTAGACGCCGTTGTCGGAGTGCTGATTGAGCTGGTTTTGCCGCTCCAGCGCGGTGGCCTGATCGGTCAATACGCTCACTTTTTGGTTCAGTGCGGCGACCTGATGGCGCAGCTGAGGCACGGCGGCGTTGTGCGCGCAGCCAGTGAGCAACACGGCGGCGGCGAGCAGGGTGATTTTGGGGTAACGGGTTGTCATGACGGCGATTTCCTATGCTGAATCTCCTGCTATCAAGCTTAGCCCGCATGGCGGTGAAAGTCATATCGGCGCCGCCTGCCCGCCGCTTATCGCAACAAATGGCTGACGCCCTTTGTTGTGGCTTCACTTCGGGTTAAACTGCATTTATCTATAAAAAACGTTTATCAGGACGTGTTATGCATTGCCCTTTCTGCGCCGCCGTTGATACCAAAGTCATTGATTCCCGCCTGGTGGGGGACGGTTCGCAAGTACGCCGTCGTCGCCAGTGTCTGGTATGCAATGAACGCTTCACCACCTTCGAGGTGGCCGAGCTGGTGATGCCGCGAGTGATTAAAAGCGATGAGGTGCGCGAGCCGTTCAACGAAGACAAACTGCGTCGCGGCATGCTGAAAGCGCTGGAGAAGCGCCCGGTCAGCTCGGACGACGTGGAAAACGCCCTTAACCATATCAAATCCCAACTGCGCGCCACCGGCGAACGCGAAGTGCCGACCAAGTTAGTCGGCAATCTGGTGATGGACGCGCTGAAAAAGCTGGATAAGGTCGCCTACATTCGCTTCGCGTCGGTGTACCGCAGCTTCGAAGACGTGCGCGAGTTCGGCGAAGAGATTGCCCGCCTGCAAGACTAAAGGATCTTTCATGCATCACGACGAATTTTACATGGCGCGCGCCTTCGAGCTGGCGCGGCTGGGGCGTTTCACCACCGCGCCCAATCCGAACGTCGGCTGCGTTATCGTGCGCGACGGCGAAATTGTCGGTGAAGGCTATCATCTGCGCGCTGGCGAGCCGCACGCGGAAGTGCACGCGCTGCGCATGGCGGGCGACAAGGCGCGCGGCGCCACCGCCTATGTGACGCTCGAGCCGTGCAGCCATCACGGCCGCACGCCGCCCTGCGCCGATGCGCTGGTGGCCGCCGGCGTGACGCGGGTGGTCGCGGCGATGCAAGATCCCAATCCTCAGGTGGCGGGGCGCGGCTTGTACAAGCTGCAGCAAGCCGGCGTCGAAGTACGTCATGGCCTGATGCTGGCCGAGGCCGAAGCGGTCAACCTGGGCTTCCTCAAACGCATGCGCACCGGTTTTCCCTATGTGCAACTGAAGCTGGGCGCGTCGCTGGACGGCCGCACGGCGATGGCCTCCGGCGAAAGCCAGTGGATCACCTCACCCGAAGCGCGTCAGGACGTGCAGCGACTGCGTGCGCAGAGCGCCGCCATTCTCAGCACCAGCGCCACCGTGCTGGCGGACGATCCGTCGCTGACGGTGCGTTGGGATGAGCTGGATGCCGAGACCCAGCGCCTCTATCCGCGCGAAAATCTGCGTCAGCCGCTGCGCATCCTGCTCGACAGCCAAAATCGCATTACCCCACAGCACCGCGTGGTGCAGCAGCCGGGCGCCACCTGGCTGGCGCGGCTGCAGGCGGATGAACAGGCCTGGCCGCAAGACGTTGAGCAGTTTATCTGCCCGGCGCACGGCGGCGGCGTCGATCTGGTGGTGATGATGATGCTGTTGGCCAAGCGCCAGGTGAATTCAATCTGGGTGGAGGCGGGGGCGACGCTGGCCGGCGCGCTGCTGCAGGCCGGCCTGGTGGATGAGCTCATTTTGTACATCGCGCCAAAACTGTTGGGCGATAATGGCCGCGGCCTGTGTCATTTGCCGGGCCTTGAGCGTCTGGCCGACGCACCGGAATTCGTCTTTAGCGACGTGCGCCAGGTTGGCCCCGATCTGCGTTTGCGCCTGCGGGCGAAACACTGAATCTCGCGCCCGCGCGCCGGTTTTACAAAAGCGCCGCGCAGGCGATGAAAGAATATGATAGAATCCGCCCCCCTGCGGGGTATTGAACCCATTTTTAAGGAAAGCCCATGAAAGTTATCGAAGGTGTTGTTGCTACTCCAAATGCCCGTGTGGCGATCGCAATTGCACGTTTTAACAATTTCATCAACGACAGCCTGCTGGAAGGCGCCATCGACGCGCTGAAACGCATTGGTCAGGTTGCTGACGACAACATCACCGTTGTCTGGGTCCCGGGCGCTTACGAGCTGCCGCTGACGGCGAGCGTATTGGCCAAAACCGGCAAATACGACGCGGTTATTGCGCTGGGCACCGTTATCCGTGGGGGCACCGCGCACTTCGAATATGTGGCGGGCGAAGCCAGCTCCGGCATCGGCAACGTTGCGATGAATGCCGAAATCCCGGTTGCCTTTGGCGTGCTGACCACCGAAAGCATCGAACAAGCGATCGAACGCGCCGGCACCAAAGCGGGCAACAAGGGCGCTGAAGCCGCGTTGACCGCACTTGAAATGATTAATGTTATCAAAGCTATTAAAGCCTGAATTTAGTTAAGGGGAATTCCGTGAAACCTGCTGCTCGTCGCCGCGCTCGTGAGTGCGCTGTTCAAGCGCTTTACTCTTGGCAGTTGTCTAAAAACGACCTTGCCGATGTTGAACACCAGTTCCTGACGGAGCAGGATGTCAAAGATGTTGACGTCGCCTATTTTCGCGAGTTGCTGTCCGGCGCGGCAGTGAATGCAGGTATGCTGGACGAACTGATGGCGCCTTACCTGTCGCGTCAGCTCGAAGAGCTGGGCCAGGTGGAACGCGCGGTGCTGCGCGTCGCGCTGTTTGAACTGAAAATGCGCGAGGATGTCCCTTACAAGGTGGCGATCAACGAAGCGATCGAGCTGGCGAAAACCTTCGGCGCGGAAGACAGCCACAAGTTTGTGAACGGGGTGCTGGATAAAGTGGCGCCAACCCTTCGCAAGAAAAAGTAAAAAACATTAAGGCCGGCATTCCCGGCCTTAATTTCTTCTAGTGGAATATCGATATGGCATGCGGCGAATTTGACCTCATTGCCCGCTATTTTGACCGGTTTAAGCGCGTGCGCCGGGATGTACAGTTGGGCATTGGAGATGACTGCGCACTGCTGGCAGTGCCGGAAAAACAGCTGGTGGCCGTCAGTACCGATACGTTGGTCGCGGGCATTCACTTCCTGCCGGACATCGATCCGGCCGATCTCGGGTATAAAGCGCTGGCGGTCAATCTGAGCGATCTGGCGGCGATGGGCGCCGATCCGGCGTGGCTCTCGCTGGCCCTGACGCTGCCGGAGGTGAACGAACCCTGGCTGAAGGCGTTCAGCGACAGCCTGTTCGATCAACTCAATTATTACGGCATGCAGCTGATCGGCGGCGATACCACGCGCGGCCCGCTGAGCATGACCTTGACCATTCAGGGGCTGATCCCGGCCGGCCGGGCGTTGAGCCGCAGCGGCGCGCGCATCGGCGACTGGATCTATGTGACCGGCACGCTGGGCGACAGCGCCGCCGGTTTGGCGATCCTGCAGGATCGCCTGGCGGTGACGGATAGCGCGGCGCGCGATTATCTGGTCGCTCGCCATCTGCGTCCGCAGCCGCGGGTGCTGCAGGGGCAGGCGCTGCGCGATCTGGCCAGCTCGGCAATCGATCTTTCCGACGGCCTGATTTCCGATCTGAAGCACATCCTGAAGGCCAGCGACTGCGGCGCGCGCATCGTGCTGGACGAGCTGCCGATGTCGCAGGCGCTGAGCAGCCATGCCGATGCCGAACAGGCGCTGCGTTGGACGCTGGCGGGCGGCGAAGACTACGAGCTGTGCTTCACCGTGCCGGAGATCAACCGCGGCGCGCTGGACGTGGCGCTGAGCCACCTCGGGGCCGATTACACCTGTATCGGCCAGATTGGCCCGCTGTCTGAAGGCATTCGCTATTACCGCAACGACGAGGCGGTGGTGCTGGACTGGGCCGGGTTCGATCATTTCAACGCGGAGCCGGGCACCCATGGATGAAGCCAAGCGTCGGCTGCGGATGAGCAATCCGTGGCACCTGCTGGCCACCGGTTTTGGCAGCGGTTTGTCGCCGGTGATGCCGGGCACCATGGGATCGCTGGCGGCGATCCCGTTCTGGCTGCTGCTGATCCAACTGCCGTGGCAGCTCTACTCGCTGACGGTGATGTTCAGCATTTGCATCGGCGTCTATATTTGCCACCGCACGGCAAAAGACATGAAGGTGCACGATCACGGCAGCATCGTCTGGGATGAGTTCGTCGGCATGTGGATCACGCTGATGGCGCTGCCGGTCAACGATTGGCGCTGGGTCGCCGCCGGTTTCGTCATCTTCCGCATTCTGGATATGTGGAAGCCGTGGCCGATCCGCTGGTTCGACCGCAATGTGCATGGCGGCATGGGCATCATGGTCGACGATATCATCGCCGGCGTGCTGTCTGCGGGCGTCATCTACCTGATTGGGCACCACTGGCCGATCGGGCTGTTCTGACAGCCGGGCGCGGTTCTTCGCGCCCGCTTCTCTTATTCAAACCCCGTCACCCGATGCGGCACGTAAGCCGTTTCCAACTCCGCCACCTCTTGCGGCGACAAACTCAAGTCGACCGCGGCAATGGCGTCGTCCAACTGCTCGCTGCGTGATGCGCCAACGATCGGCGCGCTGACCGCCGGCTTGTTCAGCAGCCAAGCCAGCGCGATCTGCGCGCGTGGCACGCCGCGTTCCTCCGCCAGGCTGGCGACGCGCTCGGCGATAATGGCGTCGATGCCTTCGGTTTCATCGTACAGGCTCTTGCCGAACTGGTCCGAGACCAGGCGGGCGGTGGTTTCGCCCCAGGGGCGGGTCAGGCGGCCGCGCGCCAGCGGGCTCCACGGCAGTACGGCGATGCCTTCGGCGGCGCACAGCGGGTGCATCTCGCGCTCTTCTTCGCGCTGGATCAGGTTGTATTGATCCTGCATGCTGACGAAGCGCGTCCAGCCGTGCAGATCGGCGGTATACAGCGCCTTGGCGAACTGCCAGGCGTACATGGAAGAGGCGCCGATATAACGCGCCTTACCGGCTTTCACCACGTCGTGTAGCGCTTCCAGCGTCTCTTCCAGCGGCGTTTCGTAATCCCAGCGATGGATTTGCAGCAAATCGACATAGTCGGTGCCGAGACGGCGCAGGCTGTCGTCGATGGACTGCATGATCTTGGCGCGCGACAAACCGCGCTCCAGGTTGCTCAGCGGGAAATAGACCTTGGTGGCGATCACCACCTCCTCGCGGCGTGCATAGTCGCGCAGCGCCCGGCCGAGGATCTCCTCGCTGCTGCCGTCGGAATAGCTGTTGGCGGTGTCGAAAAAGTTGATGCCGGCTTCCAGCGCCTGTTTCAACAGTGGGCGGCTGCTTTCTTCCGGCAGCGTCCAGGCGTGATTGCCGCGGCTCGGTTCGCCGTAGGTCATGCAACCCAGGCAGATGCGCGAGACGTTCAGATCGGTGTTGCCCAGTTTGAGATATTTCATGCTTGCCTCCCATTCACAGCTCAGACAGTAACTGTAGCGCGGATCCCGGAGGGCGGAAATGAAAACGCCCCCGAAGGCGGAGGCGTTTTATCAGGCGCGAGTGGCGAATTACTGCGCCAGCCAGGTTTCGATTTGACGCTGAATGCCGGCGGCGTCCAGTCCCAGATCGGCGCGCAGTTCTTCCTGGGTGCCCTGTGAGACGAAGCTGTCCGGCAGGCCGAGGTTCAGCACCGGCACCGGACGGCGTTTGGCCATCAGCAGTTCGTTGACGCCGCTGCCGGCGCCGCCCATGATGGCGTTCTCTTCCAGCGTGACCAGCGTTTCATGGCTGGCGGCCAGTTCGAGCACCAGCTGCTCGTCCAGCGGTTTGACGAAGCGCATGTCGACCAGCGTGGCGTTGAGCGCTTCCGCCGCCGCAGCGGCCTCCGGCAGCAGGGTGCCGAAGTTGAGAATGGCGATCTTTTCCCCCTGGCGGCGCACCACGCCTTTGCCGATCGGCAGCAGGCTGAGCGGCTCCAGCGCAGCGCCGGTGCCGGTGCCGCGCGGATAGCGCACGGCGCTCGGGCCGTCGTTGTAGTGATAGCCGGTATACAGCATCTGGCGGCATTCGTTTTCGTCGCTTGGCGTCATGATCACCATGGTCGGGATGCAGCGCATGAACGACAGATCGAACGCCCCCTGGTGGGTCTGGCCGTCGGCGCCGACGATGCCGCCGCGATCGATGGCGAACATCACCGGCAGGTTTTGGATCGCCACGTCATGGATCAGCTGATCGTAGGCGCGTTGCAGGAAGGTGGAATAGATCGCCACCACCGGCTTGTAGCCGCCGATCGCCAGCCCGGCGGCGAAGGTGACCGCGTGTTGCTCGGCGATCGCCACATCGAAATATTGCTGCGGATAGTCGCGCGAGAACTGCACCATGCCGGAACCTTCGCGCATCGCCGGCGTGATCGCCATCAGTGAGCTGTCTTTGGCGGCGGTTTCACACAGCCAGTCGCCGAAGATTTTCGAATAGGTCGGCAGACCGCCGGCGCTTTTCGGCAGCGTGCCGCTGGCGGGATCGAACTTCGGCACCGCGTGGAAGCTGATCGGATCCTTCTCCGCCGGCGCGTAACCGCGGCCTTTCTTGGTCATGATGTGCAACAGCTGCGGGCCTTTCAGATCGCGCATGTTTTTCAACGTGGCGACCAGGCCCTGTACGTCGTGCCCGTCTACCGGGCCGATGTAGTTGAAGCCCAGCTCTTCGAACAGCGTACCCGGCACCACCATGCCTTTCAGGTGCTCTTCGGTGCGTTTCACCAGCTCCTTGATCGGCGGCACGCCGGCCAGCACTTTCTTGCCGCCTTCGCGCAGGGTGGAGTAAAGCTTGCCGGACAGCAGCTGTGCCAGATGGTTGTTCAGCGCGCCGACGTTTTCCGAGATCGACATCTCGTTGTCGTTCAGCACCACCAGCATGTCCGGATTGATGTCGCCGGCGTGGTTCATCGCTTCGAACGCCATGCCGGCGGTGATGGCGCCATCGCCGATCACGCACACCGTGCGGCGGCCTTTGCCTTCACGCTCTGCCGCCACCGCCATGCCGAGGCCGGCGCTGATCGAGGTTGACGAATGGCCGACCGACAGCACGTCGTATTCGCTTTCGGCGCGCCACGGGAAGGGGTGCAACCCGTTCTTTTGCCGGATAGTGGCGATCCGGTCGCGGCGGCCGGTCAGGATTTTGTGCGGGTAGGCCTGGTGGCCGACGTCCCACACCAGATGATCGAACGGCGTGTTGTAGACGAAATGCAACGCCACCGTCAGTTCGACGGTACCCAGCCCGGAGGCAAAGTGGCCGCTGGAGCGACTGACGCTGTTCAGCAGATATTGCCGCAGCTCATCGCACAGCTTCGGCAAGCTCTCTTTGGGCAGTGAGCGGAGTTCCTCGGGGTTTTCCGCTAGCGCCAGGGTTGGGTATTTGGCTATATCAAGACTCATTCGATACTCATATCAGAGGAGTTAACGTCACACGTTAATTGTCGCGTTCAATAATGAAGCTGGCTAACGCTCGCAATGGCGCTGTGTTATAAGATTGCGCTGCCAAAGTGTCTAATGCAGCTAATGCTTCCTGATAGAGATCCCACGCTTTTGCTTTCGCGCTGTCAAGCCCGAGTAACGCCGGGTAGGTACTCTTTCCGTGTTGTTGGTCCGCTCCCTGGCGCTTGCCGATCTTTTCAGTCTCGCCGACAACGTCCAAAATGTCATCCTGCACCTGGAACGCCAGGCCGACCGCAGCGGCGTAACGATCCAACTGCGGCAGCGCCGCTCGTCCTGCTTCGCCGGCGCTCAGCGCGCCCAGACGCACCGCGGCACGGATCAACGCACCGGTTTTGTGGCGGTGGATCTGCTCCAGCGCCTGCAGATCGACACGCTTGCCTTCGGCTTCCAGATCCAGCGATTGGCCGCCGCACATGCCGGCGACGCCGCTGGCTGCCGCCAGTTCGGAGACCATTGCCAGCCGATCGCGCAGCGCCACGTCGGGCATTTCGGCATCGGCCAGGATCGAAAACGCCAGCGTTTGCAGCGCATCGCCGGCCAGGATCGCGTTGGCTTCGCCGAATTTAATGTGGCAGGTCGGCTGGCCGCGGCGCAGATCGTCGTCGTCCATCGCCGGCAGATCGTCGTGGATCAGCGAGTAGGCGTGAATGCATTCCACCGCCGCCGCCGGCGCGTCCAGGTTGGTCAGCGATACGCCGAACATCTGGCCGGTGGTGTACACCAGGAACGGGCGCAGGCGCTTGCCGCCCAGTAAGGCGCCATGACGCATCGCCGCCACCATGTTGCCGTCGTTGAACGGCAGCGGGGCGATGAAATCCAGCAGCGCGCGATCGGCGCGCCGGCGGAAAATCTGCAGTTGATCGGCAAAAGCGGCCGATGGGACGATCTCAGACATGTCGGTTACTCGGTATCCGGTGTGAAAGGCGCCAACGCCGCGTCGTCGGCGCTGTCGTTAAGGAGGATCTGCACACGCTGTTCCGCCTGTTGCAGTTTCTGCTGGCCTTGACGCGCCAGCTGCACGCCGCGTTCGAATTCGTTCAGCGCGTCTTCCAGCGGCAGTTCGCCCGACTCCAGACGCGTCACGATGCTTTCCAACTCGCCGAGGGCGCTTTCAAAGCTGGCTGTTTGCTCTGTACTGGCTGATTGTGCTGGTTTTTTCGGCATAATTTTCTTTTTACGTCATCATGTGAACCGTGGCGCCAGAGCCTATCCTAGCGGATCTTGATTAGCAAATCATGGCGCTCATGTGTGGTTTTGTGCGCAGAGCACGGCGATATGGTGATATACTCCGCGCCGTAATTCTTATCTGACAACAAAGACCGCCATGAAGTTTATCATTAAATTGTTCCCGGAAATCACCATCAAGAGCCAATCTGTGCGCTTGCGCTTTATCAAGATTCTCTCGACCAATATTCGCAACGTCCTGAAGCAGTATGATGAAACGCTGGCGGTCGTCCGTCACTGGGATCATATCGAAGTTCGCGCCAAAGATGAAAACCAGCGGCCGGTCATCGCCGACGCGCTGACGCGGATCCCCGGCATCCACCATATTCTGGAAGTGGAGGATCGCGCTTATACCGATATCCACCACATCTTCGAGCAGACGCTGGAAGCCTACCGCGCCCAGCTGGAAGGCAAAACCTTCTGCGTGCGCGTCAAGCGCCGCGGCAAGCAGGCGTTCAACTCGCAGGACGTGGAGCGCTACGTCGGCGGCGGTCTGAACCAGCATATCGACAGCGCGCGCGTTAACCTGACCCGCCCGCAGGTCACGGTAAACCTTGAGATCGAAGACGACAAGCTGATGCTGGTTAAACGCCGCCTCGAAGGCATCGGCGGTTACCCGGTCGGCACTCAGGAAGATGTGATGTCGCTGATTTCCGGCGGTTTCGACTCGGGCGTGTCCAGCTATATGCTGATGCGTCGCGGCTGCCGCGTGCATTTCTGCTTCTTTAACCTGGGCGGCGCCGCGCATGAGATTGGCGTGAAGCAGGTGGCGCACTATCTGTGGAACCGTTTCGCCAGTTCGCACAAGGTGCGCTTCGTCGCCATCGACTTCGAACCGGTGGTGGGCGAGATCCTGGAGAAAGTCGACGACGGCCAGATGGGCGTGGTGCTCAAGCGCATGATGGTGCGCGCCGCTTCGCAAGTGGCCGAACGCTACGGCGTGCAGGCGCTGGTAACCGGTGAGGCGCTGGGGCAGGTGTCCAGCCAGACGCTGACCAACCTGCGCTTGATCGACAATGCGTCCGATACGCTGATCCTGCGTCCGCTGATCTCGCACGATAAAGAGCACATCATCAAACTGGCGCGTGAAATCGGCACCGAGGACTTCGCCAAAACCATGCCGGAATACTGCGGCGTGATTTCGAAGAGCCCGACGGTAAAAGCCGTCAAGGCCAAGATTGAAGAGGAAGAAAGCCACTTCGATTTCAGCATTCTCGATCGGGTGGTGAGCGAGGCGAAGAACGTCGATATTCGCTCCATCGCCGAGCAGGCGCAGGAGCAGGTGACCGAAGTGGAAACCGTCGCGGCCTTCGGCGCCGACGAGGTGATCCTGGATATCCGTTCCAACGACGAGCAGGAAGAGAAGCCGTTGCAGCTGGAACAGGTTGAAGTGAAAGCGCTGCCGTTCTATAAGCTGAGCACCCAGTTCGGCGATCTGGATCAGAGCAAAACCTATCTGCTGTACTGCGAGCGCGGCGTAATGAGCCGCCTGCAGGCGCTGTACCTGCTGGAGCAGGGCTTCAGCAACGTGAAGGTTTATCGCCCGTAACGCGGGCAGCGGCGTAAATGAGAGGGGCTGAACCGGTGTTCAGCCCTTTTTTTATCGGCAAGCCGCTCAGTCGCGGAAATCGTACATCCCAGGGATCAGCACCAGCTGCGCGGCGATCTCCGCCGCTTTGGCCTTGCCGAGCAGCAGGTCTATCAGCTTCAGTGCAAACTCCATCGCGGTGCCCGGCCCCTGGCTGGTGAGCAGGTTGACGCGCGCGTCGTACACCACGCGGCGCTCCATCCATTTATCCGCCGGTATCCGATCTTTCAAACCCGGGAAACCGGTCATGTTGCCGATCGGGAACAGATCGTGGTGCTGCAACACCAGCGCCGGGGCCGCGCAGATGGCGGCAACGATGTGGCCCTGCAGATGCATCTGCCGCACTTTTTCCACCAGCAGCGGACTGTCGCGGAAGCATTCCGCCCCCTGCAGGCCGCCGGGCAGCACGATGGCGTCGAAAGGCTCATCGACGATCGCCACCAGCGGCGCGTCGGCCAGCAGCTTGACGCCGCGTGAACAAACGATAGTCAGCTCGCCGTCGCCGGCGACGCTGGCGGTAGTGACTTTAACGCCCGCCCGCACCAGCAGATCGATGGTGGTGACGGCTTCGGTTTCTTCGCTACCAGGTGCCAGGCAGACCAGCGCCGATACGCTCATATTCATTTTCCTTTCGTTTAATCAATTCAAACAGCCGCGCATTCTCCGGCAGCGTGAGGCCGTGGCTGCGCGCGCGGCGCAGCAGGTAGCCGGTGATGTAGTCGATCTCGGTATGCCGCTGGCTGCGGATATCCTGCAGCATCGACGAAACGTTGTCGGCGGTGCTGTGGATCACGTCCATCACGTATTGCATCAGGCCTTCGCAGGAGGTGTGGTAACCCTCCATGGCCATCACGCTGGCGACTTCACGACACAGCGCTTCGATCTGCTCCGGGTAGCGCTGCAGATCGCCGTTGCGGCAGCCGTACAGCGCCGTCAGCGGGTTGATCACGCAGTTGACCGCCAGCTTGCGCCAGTTGGCCGAGGCGATGTTGTTGTGCCAGGCGACGTCGGGCAGCGCCTGATGCAGCACTTCCGCCAGGTGGCTGAGGTGCTGGGCGGCCGGTGAGGTGGGGCCGATGTGGGTGATGCCGGTGGCGACGTGGATAATGGTGCTGCCTTCGTGGCGCGCGGCGTGGGTGGTGGTGCCCTGCAAGATGGGCTGGCCATTCGGCGGCAGCTCCTCCTGAGTGCCCATGCCGTTGTGCAGCAGCAAGATGGCGCAGCGGGGGCTCAGCTTCGGCAACAGCGCGCTGACCGCGCTGGATACCTGCCAGGCTTTCAGCGTCACCAGCAGCAGCTCGCTTTGCGCGAGGTGCTCCGGATCGTTGGTGGGCAAATTGCGATTAAACGAGACGCCTTCCGGCTCTATCACGTTCACGGCGCAAAAAGGCTGCGGCACTCTTAGCCATCCCTGTACATCGTGGCCCTGCTGATACAGCCGGGAGAGCCACAGTTGTCCGAGCGCGCCGCAACCAAGAATGGTTATTTTCATTCAGTCTCCTTGGAAACACGGGAATACCGCTCAATTACCGTGATCTAACTATAGGCTTTATGGCAGCCTGAAGCGCTATCCCTGCGTGCGTTCAGCAGATTTTGTCTGAGGCGGCAAAGCGGTTATCATGCTCGGCATCAAAATCGCCTAAGCTATTAGGCACTCATTCAGGAGGAAGAAGTATGCCATCTTTCGACATCGTTTCCGAAATTGATATGCAGGAAGTGCGTAACGCCGTTGAGAACGCCACCCGCGATCTCGGCACCCGCTGGGATTTTCGCAACGTGCCGGCCAGCTTTGAGCTAAACGAGAAGAATCAAAGCATCAAGGTTGCCACCGAGTCTGATTTTCAGGTGCAGCAGCTGCTCGACATTCTGCGCGAAAAGCTGAGCAAGCGCAGCATCGACGGCGCCGCGCTGGAGATCCCGGAAGAGTTTACCCACAGCGGTAAAACCTACAGCGTGGAAGCCAAGCTGAAGCAGGGGATTGAAACCAGCGTGGCGAAGAAAATCGTCAAGCTGATCAAAGACAGCAAGCTGAAGGTGCAGGCGCAGATCCAGGGCGAAGAAGTGCGGGTGACCGGCAAGTCACGCGACGACTTGCAGAGCGTGATGGCGCTGGTGCGCGGCGGCGATCTGGGCCAGCCGTTCCAGTTCAAGAACTTCCGCGATTAATCTCGACGGGGCCGGCATTGCCGGCCCTGATTTTTTACAGCGAATTGACCAGCGCTTCCAACTGACCGCGATTGGTCTGCTTGGTATCCACCTTGACGTAGGCGCTGCGCTCTTCCGGCACGACGATCGCCTCGGCCACGCCGGGCTGCGCCTTCAGGCGGCTTTCCAGCGCTGAATCCTTCACCGCCAGTTCCGACAGCGTAATGCGCAGGCTGCTGACATACGGCGGTTCTTTCATGGTGCTGCTGACCAGGAACCAGACGGCGGCCAATACTGCGCCGGCGATAAACACCAAGCCTGCCCCCTGCAAACCGTACAGCCAGCCGCCGAGGCTGCCGCCGATCGCCACGCCGATAAACTGGCTGGTGGAGTACACCCCCATCGCGGTGCCCTTATAGCCGGCCGGCGATTCTTTGCTGATCAGCGAAGGCAGGATGGCTTCCATCACGTTGAAGGCCATAAAGAACAGCTGCACGCCGGCGATGATGCCCCATAGATGAGCGCCGGAGAGCCACAGCAGCACTTCGGCGCAGAACAGCACCGCCACGCAGCCCATAAACACCTGCTTCATGCGGCGATATTTCTCGGCATAGATAATGAACGGCACCACGGCGGCGAACGACACCAGCATGGTCACCAGGTAGACGATCCAGTGTTCGCTGGCCGCCAGCCCGGCTTTTTCCATCGCCAGCGGCAGCGCCACGAAGCTCGACATCAGCAGAATGTGCAGACACATGATGCCGAAGTTGAGTTTCAACAGGCGCGAGTTGTTCAGCACTTTGCGGAAGCTGCCGCGCACGATGCTGGACTCGCGGTTCAGCAGATGGGTGTCGGCGGAAGGCACCACCGCCAGGGTGATGACGATGCCGGCCAGCGCCAGCACGGCGATCATCCAGAACAGCGCGTGCAAGCCCAAGGCGTGAGTGATGATAGGGCCCAGAACCATGGCGATGGCGAAGGTGATGCCGAAGCTGACGCCGATAAACGCCATCGCTTTGGTGCGGTTCTGCTCGCGGGTCAGATCGGAGAGCAGCGCCATTACCGCGGCGGCGATGGCGCCGGAGCCTTGCAACGCGCGGCCGAGGATCACGCCCCAGATAGAGTCAGTGACGGCGGCGATCACGCTGCCGAGGGCAAAGATCAGCAGGCCGCCGACGATCAGCGGCTTGCGGCCGATGCGATCGGACACCAGGCCGAACGGGATCTGAAACACCGCCTGCGCCAGGCCGTAAATGCCGATGGCGATGCCGATCAGCGCTTCGCTGGCGCCGTTGAGCGCCATGCCGTAGGTGGTCAACACCGGCAAG
Source organism: Serratia sp. SCBI (assembly GCF_000747565.1). NCBI lineage: Bacteria > Pseudomonadati > Pseudomonadota > Gammaproteobacteria > Enterobacterales > Yersiniaceae > Serratia > Serratia sp. SCBI. The sequence goes on from NZ_CP003424.1 coordinate 1,048,937, forward strand.
ACCATAAACATGCCGAGCATGCGCAGGGAAAATACGGTGCCCAATCCCCAGGTGGCGCGGCGCTCCTGCGGGGTCATTGAATTATCGTTCACATCAAACCTCGGTAAAAACCATGCCATCAGACGTTGAGACAGCGCCTGATGGCATGATTTCTGTAAAGCTGCGTCATTTTAGTGTGCGGGGCAGGGGGGGTAAATCGAATGTTGTTTAACAGATATTACAGTTTGGCCGCTTTTCGGCGTGACAAATAAAATGGGCCGCATACGCGGCCCATTGACAGATGATTTGGCTTACCAAACGTAGGTCACCAGCGCTTCAGGCGCCGCCGTGGCGCTGAAGTCGATCGACATCATCACGCTCAGCGAGGTGATGGCGACGATGGAGAATACGAACAGTTTACGCGCCCAGACGCTGTCGTTTTCGGTTTTGTAACCGCGCAGCGCCATGCCCAGCCACCATACGCTCACCGCCGCAGCGACGATCAGGTATTTGTAGCCGGCGTAGCCCACCAGGGTCAGCATCAGCGTGGCGATCATAAACGCCAGGATGTAGACCGTGATGTGGTTCTTGGCGACGGAAATGCCTTTCACCACCGGCAGCACCGGAATGTTGGCCGCCTGGTAATCTTTAAAGCGGAAGATAGCGATCGCATAAGAATGCGGCATCTGCCACAGGCTAAAGATAGCCAGCAGGATCAACGCGCCGGCGTCGAACTCGTTGGTGACCGCGCAGTAACCGATAACCGGCGGCGCGGCACCCGACAAGCTGCCGATCAGCGTGCCGTAGACCGAGTGGCGCTTCATGTACAGGCTGTAAACGCCGACATAAACCACGAAGCCCATCACCGCCAGCCACATGGCCAGCGGGTTGGCCGCGATATACAGCAACGCGAAGCCCACAATACCCAACGCGGTCGCATAAACCAGGGTGACACTCGGCGCGATCAGGCCTTTTACCAGCACCCGATTCTTCGTTCTCTCCATCTTCTTGTCGATGTCGCGGTCGATGTAGTTGTTAAACACACAGCCCGACGCGACCACCAACGAGACACCCACCAGGGTGGCGAGAAACAGGGGATAGTCGATGCTCCCTTTGGAAGCGAGCAGGAATCCCCCAACGACAGAAATTAAATTGCCGAAAATAATTCCTGGTTTAGTGACTTGCAGGTATTGCTTAATCATCACGTGCAGCTCAGCTCTTAATCGACCATCATATTGATGTTGAGGTTGTACATAATCCAGAGTGAACCTACAACAACGATACCGATGATCATAGCGGTGAACAGCAATGCCACCAGGTTCCAGCGCTCTTCCGATGAGGTGTTCATGTGCAGGAAGTAAACCAGGTGAACAATCACCTGGATAACCGCCATACCGACAACAACCGCCAGGATGGTGGAATGAGAGGCAGTGCCGTTCATTACCATCGCAAATGGAATTACCGTCAGGATGATCGACAGGATAAAGCCGATCAGGTATGACTTCACGCTGCCGTGGCTTGCGCCGCCGTGAGAGGTTTCATGGGATGAATGGCTCATTACATAACCCCCAGCAGGTAGACAACGGTAAATACGCAGATCCAGACCACGTCCAGGAAGTGCCAGAACAGGCTCAGGCACATCAGGCGGGTTTTGTTGGTCGCGGTCAGGCCGAACTTGCTCACCTGAATCATCAGCACGATGATCCAAATCAGGCCGGAAGTCACGTGCAGACCGTGGGTGCCGACCAGCGCGAAGAAGCTGGACAGGAACGCGCTGCGATCCGGACCGAAGCCTTCGGCGATCAGGTGATGGAATTCATAGATTTCCATCGCCACGAAGCCCAGACCGAACAGGAAGGTCAGGAACAGCCAGGTGTTTACACCGCCAACTTTACCCTTGTTCATGGCGATCATCGCCATGCCGTAGGTGATGGAGCTGAATAACAGCAGGAAAGTTTCGACCAAGACAAACTTCAGGTCGAAGATGTCTTTGCCAGAGGGACCGCCGGCGGTCCCGTTCACCAGGACTGCATAAGTCGCGAACAAGCTCGCAAACAAAATACAGTCGCTCATCAGGTAGATCCAGAATCCGAAGACCTTGGTCTCACCCGCATCGTGGTGCCCATGCTCTGCATGGGCTGCGTTATGATTGGTCAGAGTTTCAGTTGACATGGTTCACGCCTGCTTTACGGATTTGTTCGTAGTGTTGGTTCTCAATGCGCTCGATTTCATCAACCTGCACATAGTAGTCAACATCGTGATCGAAGCTCTTGCCGATCCAGACGACGATCATACCGATGAAACCGGCCAGAGCCATCCACCAGATTTCCCAAATCATTGCGAAACCGAATACCAGGCTGAAGAAGGCGATGATAACGCCGGCGCCGGTGTTCTTAGGCATATGAATCGGTTCGTACTTAGCCGGTTTCTTATAGGCTTCGCCTTTTTCTTTCATGTCCCAGAACTCATCACGGTCATGAATCTGCGGCACTACGGCAAAGTTATAGAACGGCGGTGGAGAAGACGTTGACCACTCCAGAGTACGAGCGCCCCATGGGTCACCGGTCAGATCGCGGTTCTGTTCGCGGTCACGGATACTGACGAAGATCTGGGTCAGCTGGCACAGGATGCCGCAGGCGATCAGCGCCGCACCGCCGGCTGCAACCAGCAGCAGAGGGTGGAACTCAGGGTTGATGTTCTGGCTGATACGACGGGTCATGCCCATAAAGCCCAATGCGTACAGCGGCATGAAGGCGGTGAAGAAGCCGATGATCCAGAACCAGAACGCGCGGATGCCCCATTTTTCGTTCAGCGTGAAGCCGAAGGATTTCGGGAACCAGTAGGTCAGGCCCGCGAAGCAACCGAACACCACGCCGCCGATGATGACGTTGTGGAAGTGCGCGATCAGGAACAGGCTGTTGTGCAGCACGAAGTTCGCGCCCGGCACAGCCAGCAGAACGCCGGTCATACCACCCACGGAGAAGGTGATGATGAAGCCAACGGTCCACAGCATTGCGGAGTTGAGCTTGATGCGGCCCTGATACATGGTGAACAGCCAGTTGAAGATTTTCACCCCGGTCGGGATGGAAATGATCATGGTGGCGATACCGAAGAAGGCGTTAACGTTCGCGCCGGACCCCATGGTGAAGAAGTGGTGCAGCCATACGATGAACGACAGAACGGTGATCGCGATGGTTGCCCATACCAGTGAGGTATAGCCGAACAGGCGTTTTCTGGAGAAGGTCGCGGTGACTTCGGAGAACACGCCGAACACCGGCAGAACCAGAATGTACACCTCTGGGTGACCCCAGGCCCAAATCAGGTTGATGTACATCATCATGTTGCCGCCCATATCATTGGTGAAGAAATGGGTGCCCAGATAGCGATCCAGGGTCAGCAGCGCGATGGTGACGGTCAGAATTGGGAAAGAAACGATGATCAGGACGTTGGTACACAGCGCCGCCCAGGTGAACACCGGCATCTTCATCATAGGCATGCCAGGGGCACGCATCTTCAGAATGGTGGCGAAGAAGTTCACGCCGGTCAGCAGGGTACCCAGACCGGAAATCTGCAGACTCCAGATCCAGTAATCGACCCCGACGCCAGGACTGTACTCTTTACCCGACAGCGGCGGATACGCCAGCCAACCGGTCTGAGCGAATTCACCGACCCCCAGGGAGATGTTGATCAGCACAACGCCCACCACGAAGAACCAGAAGCTCAGGGAGTTCAGGAACGGGAAGGCGACGTCGCGCGCGCCGATTTGCAGCGGCACCACGACGTTCATCAGGCCGACCACGAAAGGCATCGCCATGAAGAAGATCATGATGACGCCGTGCGCGGTGAAGATCTGGTCGTAGTGGTGCGGCGGCAGGAATCCGGCTTCGCCGGCGGACGCCAACGCCTGCTGGCTACGCATCATGATGGCGTCGGCGAAGCCGCGCAGCAGCATGACCATCGCCACGACGATATACATGATACCAATTTTTTTATGGTCGACCGAAGTCAGCCATTCGCTCCACAGCCACTTCCATTTGCCGAAATAGGTCAGCAGCGCCAGCACTGCCAGGCCCCCGACGATAATTGCGGCTACGGTGACCATGATGATCGGTTCGTGGTACGGAACCGCATCAAGTGTTAATTTTCCCAACATCAGTTATTCCTCGGCTCCGGCGTGAGCAGCATGTTCACCCATGTCCATACCTTGGCTCATGTCCATGCCTTCGTGCGCGCCAGCGCCCTTGTGCATATCCATGTCGCCCATGAATTTGGCAATTGTTTCTTTGAACAAATTCGGTTTGACAGCGGCAAAGTACTCGACCGGGTTGTTTTCACTCGGCTCTGCCAGTTTGTTAAAGTCGTCGGTGGTGTTCAGGTTTTTAGGCGATGCCTTCACCTTGGCCACCCACTGATCGAAGTCGCCTTCGGTCGGGGTAACGATCGCGGTGAATTTCATACCGGAGAAGCCTGCGCCGCTGTAGCTGCTGGAGATGCCCTTGTAGGCACCGGCTTCGTTGCCGATCAGGTGCAGTTTGGTCTGCATGCCGGCCATCGCATAAATCTGTCCACCCAACTGCGGGATAAAGAACGAGTTCATTACCGAGTTAGAGGTGATCTTGAATTCGACTGGAACATCTTTCGGGAAAGCCAGCTCATTAACGGTCGCAATGCCTTGTTCCGGATAGATGAACAGCCATTTCCAGTCGAGCGACACCACTTCGATCGTCATCGGCTTCTTGTCGGTGACAATCGGCTTGAACGGGTCGAGTTCGTGGGTAGTCTTCCAGGTAATGGTGCCAAGGATGGCGATGATAATGATAGGAATGGTCCAGACGACCGCTTCGATCTTGTTGGAGTGGGCCCAATTCGGACTGTACTTGGCGTCTTTGTTGGAAGCGCGATACTTCCAGGCAAAGGCGAACGCCATGAAGATAACTGGCACCACCACGATCAACATCAACGCGATTGCAGTGATAATCAGTGTCCGTTGCTCAACACCAATTGCTCCTTTGGGATTCATCAAAACCATATCGCAGCCACTGAGCAATACAGTGCCTGCAATTAATGACAGCATCCCAATACTTTTATTGTATTTCTTAAGTCTCATCTAACGACCTCAATAACAAAGGCTCAATTGTCGTTTCATGTGTGCGGGCATTTTACGGGAAGGTTGCAGTACTGTAAACATGCTTAAGGGAGTGTCAGCGGCTTGTTGACACTTTCTGTTAAGGGGGTCACAGATGTAACCCTGCGTGACAATTTACCAATGACAACAACGCGTTGGCACGCTGAATCGTGACGAGCAGTCCGTATGTTAAGGAAAACTAAAGGTATGATGAATCTGGCGAAGAAATGCGCGGCGGGGAAATACGCAGAAAAGGTTTATTTAATGTAAAATAATTGTGTCTTAAAGGTGAATTTAATTTTATTTCCGAGCGCCGCAGTCGGATAAAAAATAATTTTCTCGCTGATTATCTTTTTTTAACGAAATAAATACACCCCCGGATCGCTTTTTTTCGGCCGGCAAAATCGCCGGCCGGTCGGGTTACGCCAAACGAGCGCGGTGCAGCGCCAGATAATCCAGCATGCTGCCCATCGCGACGCCGAGCAGGCTCAATGCGGCGCCGATCTGCAGCAGCCGGTCGGCCAACAGCGGCGCCTGCGTCCAGTCGAGCGCATTGGCGATCAGCAGCAGCAACCACAGCCCCAGCAGCGAGCAGCCCAGCGTCAGCAGGCGCAGCGCCCAGCGGTAAGCCTGGGTAAACGCGGTGCGCGGCATAAAGTCGCCATGCTGCTGGGTGTGTTCCAGCGTCTGGCGGCAGACGCCGAGCAACAGCAAGCCCGGCAGCGCGGCGGCGATCGAAAACAGATAGAACAGCGGCCAGCCATGGGCTTCGACGAACCAGCCGGCGATCGGCCCGACATAAACGCGGCCCACGGCGGACAGCGCCGACAGCAGCGCGAACTGGGTGGCGGAGAACGAACGGTTGCATAGCGTCATCAGCAGCGCGACGAAGGCCGCGGTGCCCATGCCGCCGCACAGGTTTTCAAGGAAGATGGCGCTGCCCATGGTGAGCAGGTTCTTGTCGGTCACCGCCAGGATCCAATAGCCGAGATTGGAGACCGCCTGCAGGACGCCGAACAGCATCAGGGCGCGGAACAGGGTGAGACGCTGCATCAGCACGCCGCCGAACAGAGCGCCGACGATGGTGGCGAACAGCCCGAGGGTTTTGTTCACCAGCCCCACTTCGCCGGCGTCGAATCCCACGCCGCGGATCAGGAAGGTGGTGCTCAGGCTGCCGGCGAAGGCGTCGCCCATTTTGTACATCACGATCAGCAGCAGGATCAGCCAGGCGTTGTTGCGGCCGAAGAAATCGCGCAGCGGCGCGACGACCGCCTGTTCCATGGTGCGCGGCGCCGGGATGCTTTCATCCGGTTCCGGCGCCATCAGCGTGGCAGTCACGCCGATCAGCATCAATCCGGCCATCAGCCAGTAGGTGGCTTGCCAGCCGAAATAGCGATCCGCCAGCCACAGCGCCAGGCCGCCGGAAACCAGCATCGCCAGCCGATAACCCAGCACCGATATCGCCGCGCCCGCGCCGCGTTCTTCGGCTTTCAGCAGGTCGGTTTTATAGGCGTCGAACACGATATCTTGCGAGGCGGAGCAGAACGCCACCAGCACCGCCAACGCCGCCAGCCACCACAGGTGCTGCGCGGGTTGCATAAAGCCCATCGCCACGATCGCCGCCACCAGCAGCAGCTGGCTGATCAGCAGCCAACCGCGCCGCCGCCCGAGGAACGGCGGGGTATAGCGATCCATGAAGGGCGACCAGAGGAATTTGAAGACGTAGGCCTGGCCCACCAGCGAGAAGATGCCGATGGTTTTCAGATCGATGTTTTCGACGGTCATCCAGGCTTGCAGCGTGCCGGAGGTCAGTGCCAGCGGCAGACCCGACGCGAAGCCCAGCAGCAGCAGAATGGCGGAGTTACGCTGGGTGAAGATGTTCAGATAGTGTTTCGACATGAGTTCCCTGTCTGCGCCGCCCGATCCGCCGGGCGGTGCCAGGCGCGCCGATTAGCGCGCGTTTTGCTTGATAAAGTCGTTGACGCTGGTGTCCTGCGCCATGTCGGCGATCACGTCGCCCAGCACGGAGTTGACGGCGTCGGTGATCTTGTCGTTGGTCGCCGTGAAGGCGCCCTGCACGTTATAGGTCGAGCGGTAGTTTTTCACCTGCTTGTTGCCGTTCTTCGCCTGGGCGATGATCGAGATGTCGGCTTTGGTGGTGATGTTGTAGCGCAGGTTGCCTTCGGATACGTCCGCGTACAGATTATTGACGACCACCTGCAGCGCGACCGGGCCGTCGGCGCCAATCATGTAACCGCGGGCGCCCATTTGTTTCTCCAGCACTTCCTGCAGCAGGAAACGCAGATCGCGCGACGGCGTCAGCGTGACCAGTTGGCCGTCGCGGTTTACCTTGGCCAGCGCCTGATCGGTGCGCTGATCCGCGCCGTTGATGCTGATGGTGATGCCCTGCAGGGTCGGATCCTGCTGCGGCAGAACGATTTTCGGCGTGACGTTCAGGGTGTTGCTGCTGGTCGCGCAGCCGGCCAGCAGCAGGGCGGCCAGCAAAGGAAGACAAAGTTTCTTTAACATGTTTTCTGTCTCATTCTCGATGGATTTAGCAATAATCAGAGCGGGATAGCCGACAACGAATTGCCGACATCATAGCATCGCCGCCGTGCGGTGGAAGCGCGGAAGGCGCCTGAGTGACAAATTTTTACCTGCCGTTGATAAAAACACGCTTTTTTGGCCCGCTCAATCGGATAATCCCCCAAGCGGCGGGGATGACGCTCATCCTCTGACCGCAGAAAAGAGAAATTTGTCCAGGCGATGGTCTAAACGGGGGAAAACCGGCTAATATTGAACTAGATGGGCACGGTCCTCTGCCGGTGTTGTAAGGAGATCCTATGATTCGCGAGCAAATAGAAGCAAAGTTAAGGGCGGCGTTTGAGCCCGCGTATCTGGAAGTCGTTGATGAAAGCTATCGTCATAACGTTCCGGCGGGTTCAGAAAGTCATTTCAAAGTGGTATTGGTCAGCGATCGCTTCGTCGGCGAACGGTTTTTGACGCGTCACCGCTCCATCTACGGGGTATTGTCGGAAGAGTTGGCCGATGGCGTACACGCGCTGGCGCTGCACACCTATACGCTCAAAGAGTGGGAAGGGTTGCAGGATACCGTGCCGGCCTCGCCGCCGTGCCGCGGCGCCGGGACGCTGGCCTGAGGGGGAAATTTTCAGGTATCAGTGGAACTTTGCCCTCGAATTAGGGTATTACTACTGACGAATTTTGAAACGGCCTGCGGGCCGTTTCTGTTTTTGACGACGACACGGCCGATGCGCAATATGGCCAACGTTCGGTCTGTTTTGGCGGCCTTTTGGCGATCGAATCGACAAAAGTGTGATTTTTAGCGCGCCTGCGCCGCCTAGCTTTCCTCGACTCGCCATGCATGCGCCGCTATAATGTCGCGTCTTATTTTTCCGGAATGGTTTCGGGACGCTTCTGTCATCAGGGAACTCGGTTCTTATTTGTAGCCGTCCTGGTTCTTGGAACGGAGTTGACCGAGCACTGTGATTTTTTTGAGGTAACAAGATGCAAGTTTCAGTAGAAACCACTCAAGGCCTTGGGCGCCGTCTCTCTATTACTGTACCGGCTGATACTATCAAGCAGGCGGTGAAGAAAGAGCTGATCAACGCAGCGAAAAGCGTGCGTATCGACGGCTTCCGCAAAGGCAAAGTGCCGATGAACATCGTGGAACAGCGTTACGGCGCCTCTGTTCGTCAGGACGTGCTGGGCGAAGCGATGCAGCGCAGCTTCGTTGACGCGATCATCAAAGAAAAGATTAATCCGGCCGGCGCACCAAACTACGTGCCGGGCGAGTACAAAGAAGGTGAAGACTTCACTTTCGCCGTTGAATTCGAAGTGTATCCAGAAGTTGAGCTGAAAGGCCTGGAAAACATCGAAGTTGAAAAACCAGTAGTGGAAGTGAACGACGAAGACGTCGACGCGATGCTGGACACTCTGCGCAAGCAGCAGGCGACCTGGAAAGAAACCGATCGCGCGGCGGAAGCTGAAGATCGCGTGACCGTTGACTTCACCGGTTCTATCGACGGTGAAGAGTTCGAAGGCGGCAAAGCGTCCGACTTCGTGCTGGCAATGGGCCAGGGCCGCATGATCCCAGGCTTCGAAGAAGGTCTGGTCGGTCACAAAGCGGGCGAAGAGTTCTCCATCGACGTGAACTTCCCGGAAGACTACCACGCGGAAAACCTGAAGGGCAAAGCGGCCAAATTCGCTATCGTGCTGAAGAAAGTTGAAGAGCGCGAGCTGCCGGAACTGACCGAAGAGTTCATCAAGCGTTTCGGCGTGGCGGACGGTTCCGTTGCCGGTCTGCGCACCGAAGTTCGCAAGAACATGGAGCGCGAGCTGAAAGGCGCCGTGCGTAACCGCATCAAGTCTCAGGCGATCGAAGGCCTGGTGAGCGCGAACGAAATCGACGTGCCTGCTGCGCTGATCGACGGTGAAATCGACGTGCTGCGTCGTCAGGCTGCACAGCGTTTCGGCGGCAACGAGAAGCAAGCGCTGGAACTGCCACGCGAGCTGTTCGAAGAGCAAGCCAAACGCCGCGTAGTGGTTGGCCTGCTGCTGGGCGAAGTGATCAGCACCAACGACCTGAAAGCTGACGAAGACCGCGTGAAGACGCTGATCGAAGAAATGGCCTCCGCCTACGAAGATCCGAGCGAAGTCATTGAGTTCTACAGCAAAAACAAAGAGCTGATGAACAACATGCGCAACGTGGCTCTGGAAGAGCAAGCGGTTGAAGCCCTGCTGGCAAAAGCGAAAGTGACTGAAAAAGCCACTACCTTCAGCGAGCTGATGAACCAAACTCAACAGGCGTAATGCCTGCGTGCCGGGCGCGATGAACGGCGCCCCGGTTTCGCCTGGCGAACCGGCGCACGATGAAAAAGCCCGCAACCTCAGGTTGCGGGCTTTTCTTTTTGCCACGTTGCTGATTAATCTCAGGTTAAGCGGGGCAATATGCACTATATTTACCCTGTTGCCTGGGGAACTGGCTGGCATGATAACGGTCAGAATAACGGCATCGTTTCCGGCGCGCGGAGAAAATCGGCCTCTGGGCTTGAAATCGCGCCGGGCTCCCCCAATCTGTAAAGAATAATTCTGGGGCTGTTTGCCAAAGTGCGCGGGATGAAATAACCGTCGGGTACGTGTGGCGCGGGTCGAATGCTTGAGCATAGTCATCATGGCCGTTCTCAAGTAGAATCGGCGTATTAGGGTGACACCCTGGCCGCCAAGGCAATTTCTATTAGGAGACGGTAATGTCATACAGTGGCGAACGAGATCAATTTGCACCGAACATGGCGCTGGTGCCGATGGTGGTAGAGCAGACTTCACGCGGGGAGCGTTCTTACGATATCTATTCCCGCCTGCTGAAAGAGCGCATCATTTTCCTGACCGGCCAGGTGGAAGATCACATGGCCAACCTGATCGTGGCGCAAATGCTGTTCCTCGAAGCGGAAAGCCCGGAAAAAGACATTTTCCTCTACATCAACTCGCCGGGCGGGGTGATCACCGCGGGCATGTCGATTTACGACACCATGAAGTTCATCAAGCCGGACGTCAGCACCATCTGTATGGGGCAGGCGTGCTCGATGGGCTCCTTCCTGCTGACCGCGGGCGCCAAAGGCAAACGTTTCTGCCTGCCGAACTCGCGCGTGATGATTCACCAGCCGCTGGGCGGCTACCAGGGCCAGGCGACGGACATCGAAATCCACGCGCGTGAAATCCTCAAGGTGAAAGCGCGCATGAATGAACTGATGGCCGAGCATACCGGCCAGCCGCTGGAGCAGATCGAGCGCGATACCGAGCGCGATCGCTTTATGACCGCGGAAGAAGCCGTGGAATACGGCCTGGTTGACGGCATTCTGACACACCGCAGCTAGAACCACGCGGCGCCGATGGACTATAGTAATCAGAGTGGGCAGGGGCTCGCTCTGTTGTAGCCCCCCGGCGTTCCCGATATGAGTTTGGGCGCACTGCCGCCGTGATTTTCCTGCGGGACAAGACTAAAGAAGAGGTTTGACTGATGACAGATAAGCGCAAAGACGGTTCAGGAAAGCTGCTGTACTGCTCTTTTTGCGGCAAAAGCCAGCATGAAGTGCGTAAGCTGATTGCCGGGCCGTCAGTGTATATCTGCGATGAATGTGTCGATCTGTGTAACGACATTATTCGCGAAGAGATTAAAGAAGTTGCCCCGCATCGTGAGCGCAGTGCGCTGCCGACGCCGCACGAAATCCGCCACCACCTGGATGACTATGTCATCGGTCAGGAGCAGGCGAAGAAAGTGCTGGCGGTTGCGGTGTACAACCACTACAAACGCCTGCGCAACGGCGATACCAGCAACGGTATCGAGTTGGGCAAGAGCAACATCTTGCTGATTGGCCCGACCGGCAGCGGCAAGACTCTGCTGGCGGAAACGCTGGCGCGCTTCCTGGACGTGCCGTTCACCATGGCCGACGCCACCACGCTGACCGAAGCCGGTTACGTGGGCGAGGACGTGGAAAATATTATCCAGAAGCTGTTGCAAAAATGTGACTATGACGTGCAGAAAGCGCAGCGCGGCATCGTTTATATCGATGAAATCGATAAGATTTCCCGCAAGTCCGACAACCCGTCTATCACGCGTGACGTTTCGGGTGAAGGCGTGCAGCAGGCGCTGCTGAAGCTGATTGAAGGCACCATCGCCGCGGTTCCGCCGCAGGGCGGGCGCAAGCATCCGCAGCAGGAGTTCCTGCAGGTCGATACCTCCAAGATCCTGTTTATCTGCGGCGGCGCATTTGCCGGCCTGGATAAGGTGATCGGTCAGCGCGTCAACACCGGCTCCGGCATCGGCTTCGGCGCGACCGTCAAGGGCGAGTCCGAGAAGGCCACCGAAGGCGAACTGTTGCTGCAGGCCGAACCGGAAGACCTGATCAAGTTCGGTCTGATCCCTGAGTTCATCGGCCGTCTGCCGGTGGTGGCGACCCTGAGCGAGCTGAGCGAAGACGCGCTGATTCAGATCCTGAAAGAGCCGAAGAACGCTCTGACCAAGCAGTATCAGGCGCTGTTCAACCTGGAAGGTGTGGAGCTGGAGTTCCGTGACGAAGCGCTGAACGCCATCGCCAAGAAAGCCATGGCGCGCAAAACCGGCGCCCGCGGCCTGCGTTCCATCGTGGAAGGCGCGCTGCTCGATACCATGTACGATCTGCCGTCGATGGACAGCGTGGACAAAGTGGTGATCGACGAGTCGGTGATCGCCGGTCAATCCAAACCGCTGCTGATTTACGGCAAGCCGGAAGCCCAGGCGTCTGGCGAATAATTAGCCAGTTAAACCAGCGCGTTATCAGCAAAATGGGGGATTTCATCCCCCATTTCTTTTTCCTGCATTCTTGCCGTTGAATGTAAGAGATTCATCCCCATATACTCATTAACCAGATTTTATGAAACGTTAGATGCTTGCGTCTCATGAGATTCCCCCTCAACCTGGCGGAAATTAAACTAAGAGAGAGCTCTATGAACCCTGAGCGTTCCGAACGCATTGAAATCCCCGTTTTGCCATTGCGCGACGTGGTGGTTTATCCGCACATGGTGATCCCGTTATTTGTTGGCCGGGAAAAATCGATTCGGTGCCTCGAAGCCGCAATGGATCACGATAAGAAGATCATGCTGGTGGCACAGAAAGAGGCCTCAACGGATGAACCTGGCATTAACGACTTGTTCTCGGTTGGCACCGTAGCGTCGATCCTGCAGATGCTGAAGCTGCCGGACGGCACGGTAAAAGTGCTGGTCGAGGGGCTGCAGCGCGCACGCATCACTACGCTGTCCGACAGCGGTGAGCATTTTGCCGCGCAGGCGGAATACCTTGAATCGCCGGCTATCGACGAGCGCGAGCAAGAAGTGCTGGTGCGCACCGCGATCAATCAGTTTGAAGGCTATATCAAACTGAACAAAAAAATCCCGCCGGAGGTGCTGACGTCACTGAACAGCATCGACGACGCCGCGCGCCTGGCGGACACCATCGCCGCCCACATGCCGCTGAAACTCAGCGACAAACAGTCGGTGCTCGAGATGTCCGACATCACCGAGCGTCTGGAATACCTGATGGCGATGATGGAGTCGGAGATCGACCTGCTGCAGGTTGAGAAACGCATCCGCAACCGCGTCAAGAAGCAGATGGAGAAGAGCCAGCGCGAGTACTATCTGAATGAGCAGATGAAGGCGATTCAGAAAGAACTGGGTGAGATGGACGACGCGCCGGACGAGCACGAAGCGCTGAAGCGCAAGATCGATGCGGCGAAAATGCCGAAAGAGGCGCGCGAGAAAACCGAAGCGGAACTGCAAAAGCTGAAGATGATGTCGCCGATGTCGGCGGAAGCGACCGTGGTGCGCGGCTACATCGACTGGATGCTGCAGGTGCCGTGGAACGCGCGCAGCAAGGTGAAAAAAGACCTGGTCAAGGCGCAGGAAGTGCTCGATACCGATCACTACGGCCTGGAGCGCGTCAAGGATCGCATCCTCGAGTACCTCGCGGTGCAGAGCCGCGTCAGCAAAATCAAAGGGCCTATCCTGTGTCTGGTTGGGCCGCCGGGCGTGGGTAAAACCTCGCTGGGGCAGTCGATCGCCAAAGCGACCGGGCGCCAGTACGTGCGCATGGCGTTGGGCGGCGTGCGTGACGAAGCGGAAATCCGCGGTCACCGCCGTACCTACATCGGATCGATGCCGGGCAAACTGATCCAGAAAATGGCCAAGGTTGGGGTGAAGAACCCGCTGTTCCTGCTGGATGAGATCGACAAGATGTCTTCCGACATGCGCGGCGATCCGGCTTCCGCTCTGCTGGAGGTGCTGGATCCGGAACAGAACGTGGCGTTCAACGACCACTACCTGGAAGTGGATTACGATCTGTCCGACGTGATGTTCGTCGCCACTTCCAACTCGATGAACATCCCTGCGCCGCTGCTGGACCGTATGGAAGTGATCCGTCTGTCGGGTTATACCGAGGACGAAAAGCTCAACATCGCCAAACAGCACCTGCTGCCGAAGCAGCTTGAGCGCAACGCGCTGAAAAAAGGCGAGCTGACGGTCGACGACAGCGCCATCATCGGCATCATTCGCTTCTACACCCGCGAAGCCGGGGTGCGCAGCCTGGAGCGTGAAATCTCCAAACTGTGCCGTAAAGCGGTGAAAACGCTGCTGATGGACAAGAAGCGCAAGCACATCGAGATCAACGGCGACAACCTGAAGGACTACCTGGGCGTGCAGCGCGTCGATTACGGCCGTGCGGATACCGAAAACCGCGTGGGCGAAGTCACCGGGCTGGCGTGGACGGAAGTGGGCGGCGATCTGCTGACCATCGAAACCGCCTGCGTGCCGGGCAAAGGCAAGCTGACTTACACCGGCTCTCTGGGTGAAGTGATGCAGGAATCGATTCAGGCGGCGCTGACCGTGGTGCGCGCGCGCGCGGAGAAATTGGGCATCAACGCCGATTTCTACGAGAAGCGCGACATCCACGTGCACGTGCCGGAAGGGGCGACGCCGAAAGACGGCCCAAGCGCCGGTATCGCGATGTGCACCGCGCTGGTCTCCTGCCTGACCGGCAACCCGGTACGCGCCGATGTGGCGATGACCGGCGAGATCACGCTGCGCGGCCAGGTATTGCCGATCGGTGGCCTGAAAGAGAAGCTGCTGGCGGCGCATCGCGGCGGCATCAAAACCGTGCTGATCCCTTACGAGAACAAGCGCGATCTTGAAGAGATCCCGGACAATGTAATCGCCGATCTGGAGATTCATCCGGTGCAGCGAATCGATGAAGTTTTGAACATTGCGTTGCAAAACCCGGCCTTCGGCGCACTGCCGGTAGCGGCAAAATAGTGACGAATCGCAAAAACCATTGATAAAACTTATACTGGCAAGCCATTTCGGACTTGCCAGTATTTTTTTGTACCGCTAAGTTAGATCTCTGTCGGCCCACGTTTTGCCACGCAGTCGGTGGCTTGCCAAGGTTCGATGGGATTGATATAACAGCTGCGCTGTCGCAACCGTAGGGATTTTTCGGTGCGACGATAGAATTCTAGAGGGGATGATAGAGTGAATAAGTCACAACTGATCGACAAGATTGCCGCAGGTGCTGATATTTCCAAAGCGGCAGCTGGACGTGCTTTAGACGCAGTAATCGCTTCCGTTACCGACTCTCTGAAAGCTGGGGATGACGTGGCTCTGGTTGGTTTCGGTTCCTTCACCGTGCGTGAACGTTCGGCTCGTACCGGCCGTAACCCGCAAACCGGTAAAGAAATCAAGATCGCGGCAGCCAAAGTGCCGGCCTTCCGTGCAGGGAAAGCGCTGAAAGACGCTGTAAACTGATTTGGCGTCTAACCGTTTAGCGTAACAGGGTTTTGTAATAAACAATCACCTGACGCAGCGGTGCTGGTAAGGTAAGATACAAGGCGCATCGGACTGATGCGCTTTTTTTTATTTTTGTCGCAGGGAACGCGCCTGCACAAGGGTTGTTAATCCACATCACAGCGGAGTGTTGTCACACTATGATGGACAATTTACGCGCGGCTGCCAATCACGTCGTGCTCAAAATCATCCTGGCCCTGATCATCCTGTCATTCGTCCTGACCGGGGTGGGTAACTACCTGATCGGCGGCTCCGGCGATTATGCTGCGAAAGTAAATGGTCAGACGATCGAACGCGCTCAGCTGGAACAGGCTTTCCAAAGCGAGCGTAGCCGCATGCAGCAGCAGCTGGGTGACCAGTTCTCTGCGCTGGCCGGCAACGAAGGCTACATGCAGCAGATGCGCCGTCAGGTGTTGTCCCAGTTGATCGACAACATGCTGCTCGACCAATACGCCAAGAAGCTGGGCCTGGCGGTCAGCGACGATCAGATCAAGGACGCCATCCGCAAGGCGCCTTATTTCCAAACCAACGGCCAGTTCGATAACGCCAAGTACCTCGACCTGATCGGCCGTATGGGCTACACCGCCGACAACTTCGCGCAGTCGATGCGTCAGCAGCTGGTCAATCAGCAGCTGATCCAGGCCTTCGGCGAATCCGGCTTCGTGCTGCCGTCCGAATCGCAAGCCATGGCGGCGTTGGTGCTGCAGGAGCGCGACGTGCGTCTGGCGACTATCGATCTGAAGGCGCTGCAGGCGAAACAGAGCGCCGGCGACGACGAACTGAAGGCGTATTACGATCAGAACAAGAACAGCTTCATCGCCCCGGAGCAGGTGAAGGTGAGCTATATCCCGCTGGACGCCGCGTCCATGCAGGATAAGGTGAAAGTGAGCGAAGAGGACATCAGCGCTTACTACGACCAGCACAAGAGCAGCTACGGCCAGCCGGAGCGTAAAAACTACAGCGTGATCCAGCTGAAAACCGAGGCGGAAGCCAATGCGGCGCTGGATGAGCTGAAGAAGGGCGCCGATTTCGCCACACTGGCGAAAGAAAAATCCACCGACATCATCTCACGCCGTACCGGCGGTGAACTGGGTTGGCTGGAGCCGGAAACCACCGCCGACGAGCTGAAGCAGGCTAACCTGACTGAAAAAGGGCAGCTGTCCGGCGTGGTGAAATCTTCCGTCGGCTACCTGATCGTGCGTTTGAACGACATCGAACCAGAGAAACTGAAGCCGCTGAGCGAAGTGCATGACGCTATCGCCAAGCAGGTGAAGCAGGAGAAAGCGGTAGATGCGTATTACGCGCTGCAGCAGAAGGTGAGCGAAGCGGCGACCAGCGACAACGAATCCCTGGCCTCGGCTGAAGAAGCGGCGGGCGTGAAAGCGGCGCAAACCGACTGGTTCACCCGTGACAACATCCCTGCGGCGCTGAACTTCAAGCCGGTGGTGCAGGCGATCTTCGACGGTTCGCTGATCGGCGAGAACGGCGCGCCGGGCAGTAACTCCGACGTGATCACCGTAGACGGCGACCGCGCCTTCGTGGTGCGCGTGAGCGGTCACAAGCCGGAAGGCATCGAGCCGTTCGACCAGGTAAAAGACCGCGTGGCGGATCTGGTGAAGCGCAACAAGGCGGTGCAGGAAGCGAAACTACAGGGCGAGAAGCTGCTGGTTGAGCTGAAGCAGGGCAAGGGCGACGAGGCGATGAAAGCCGCCGGCCTGAGCTTTGGCGCCGTGCAGAAGATGGCGCGCGCGCCGGAAGACAGCCAGCTGGTGGAGAGCGTGTTCGCGTTGCCGCACCCGCAGGACGGCAAACCGGTGTACGGCATGTCGCAGGATCGCCAGGACAACGTGGTGCTGATCGCACTCGATGCGGTGAAGCCAGGCACGCTGCCGGAAGACGAAATGAAAACCTTCGTCGGCAAGATGGAAGAGGGCGCGACCGGCGTTTCCTTCGATTCGCTGCTGGCGAGCCTGCGTAAAGAAGCCAAAATTAAAATGGGCGCCGCTGAGCAACAGCCGCAGTAATCGCCGCATTTTTCTGCAACGCAGTGCAACAAACAAAGGCCGCTTTCGCGGCCTTTTCCACATCTGATATCCGCCGATTGCTGAATATCTGCCGCCGCGGCAAGGTAGCCGTGCTGTCACACACAAGGAGGATACAGCATGCAACATACAGAGAAAAAAACGTTATCAGGTTACCGTCATCACGTTAAAGCCGCGCTGGCCGCGCTGTTGTTATGCCTGGCGGTGCCGGCCGCCGCGGCGGATAAAGCCGATGCGCCGGCGCCGATGCTCTCAACCCCGACGAGCAATGGCGGGCAACAGGCGATGACCAAGGCGGCCGAAGAGACGGCGGTCAGCATCAATCAGGCCACCGCCGAACAGCTCGCAGCGGCTTTGAGCGGTGTCGGTCTGAAGAAGGCGGAAGGCATTGTGCGCTATCGCGAACAGAACGGGCCATTCACCCAGGTTGAGCAACTGCAGGAGGTGCCGGGCATCGGGCCGGCGCTGTTCGAGAAGAACCGCACTCGGCTGAAAATGTGATCCCGGTCGCGGCTGCGCGGCAAAATGCCGCTGAGGCAATGGCGACTCTGCTACATTTTACAGGTCTTACCAGTTTGGCGCGTTGACCAAACGGGCGAGGGAGCCCACGCGGCTCCCTCTTTCTGTAATCACCAGGCAGGAGCGATCGTTCCCTATGCAAACCTTTATCAAAGTTCGCGGTTATCACCTTGATGTTTACCAGCACGTTAACAACGCCCGCTATCTGGAGTTTCTGGAAGAGGCGCGTTGGGAGTGGTTGGAGAACGAAGCCGGGTTCCGCTGGATGACGGAAAACAACATCGCTTTCATCGTGGTGAACATCAACATCAATTACCGCAGCCCGGCGGTATTGGGGGATAAACTGCGCATCGACAGCCAGATGGTGCAGCTCAACGGCAAAAAGCGGGGTGCTGAGCCAGAAGGTGACGCAGGATCCGGCGGGGACGCCGGTGGCCGACGCGCTGCTGACTTTCGTGTGCGTCGATCTGAAAACGCAGCGGGCGCTGCCGATTGAAGGGGAATTGCGCGAGCACCTGGAAGCGCTCACGCCCAAATAACATTCGCAGTCAGCTCACCGGCGGCGGAGGCTGCCGCCGTCGCTGCCTCAGGCCAGACCGGCCTTCTGTTTCAACGCCGCCATCACTTCCGCCTGGTTGGCGCGATATTGCGTCAGGCCATTGGCGCGCAGGTTGCAGGCGGCGCATTCGCCGCAGCCGTCACCCTTGATGCCGTTGTAGCAGGTCAGCGTATCCTGACGCACCCGATCCAGCTGCTGGTAATAGTCCGCCAGCGCCCAGGTTTCGGCCTTGTTCAGCCACATCAACGGCGTTTCGAAGCGGATATCGCGGGCGATGCCCAACACCACCGCCTGGTTCAGCGCTTTGACGAACTCGTCGCGGCAATCCGGGTAGCCGGAGAAGTCGGTTTCACACACGCCGGTGATCACCGCCTCCGCTTCCACCTGGTAGGCGTAGATCGCCGCCAGCGTCAGGAACAGGATGTTGCGGCCCGGCACGAAGGTGCTCGGCAGCGCGTTTTTCTGGTTGGGATCGTAGGCGGGAACCGGAATATTGTCGCGAGTCAGGCTGCTGATGGCCAGCTCATTGAGCAACGTCACGTCCAGCACCTTGTGCGCCTTGGCGCCGAGGGCCTCCGACAGCTCCTGAGCCACTTCAATTTCGGCGCGATGGCGCTGGCCGTAATCGAACGTGACGCAGTGAACTTCGTCATACTGTTGCAATGCCTGGATCAAGCAGGTCGTGGAGTCTTGTCCACCGCTGAAAACGACAACCGCGCGCTTCATAAAATCACCTTTTTGGGCTTTGGCCATTCCCGATACACATTCGGGCGGCAGGATAAAAATTGCGTTGCGGCGACAATAGTAGCAGAAAGGGCCGTCAGGCGCAGGGCGGTTCGGCTCCGGTCGGTGCGTCATCCACCGGCGGCGGCAGCCACGCCTGGCAAAAAATCGAACCAGCCATGGGCGGTCAGCGTCACGCCATGCATGCGCGGCGGCGCGCTGATCTGATACTGGTAGTGGAACAGCGGCGTGATGATGGCGGCGGCCATCAGCTGTTGATAATAGGCCTGCAGCCGTTCGAAGCGCAGTGGCTGCGCCTGCAGCTGCTGGATCTCCCGCAGCGTCTCCTGCTGCTGCTGCCAGCGGCTTGCCGTCAGGATGCCGCGCCACAGCGAATCCTGCCGCAGCCAGCTCTCCAGCGTCGCCTCCGGCGCCTCGCCGATCAGGTTGTCCGCCAGCAGCAGGTCGGCCTGGGCGATTTGCGCCTCGCTTTGCCAGCGCTTGCCGGCGTAGTAACGCACTTCCAGCTCGCAGCCGTGCTGCGCGAGCAGCCGCTGTAGCGCGACCGTCACCGTTTCCAGTTCGACCGGCGGCCGATACAGCAATGTTAGCCGAGCGGGCAGCGGGACATCTTCTTCAATCCGTTGGCTGGGGATGCGCCAGCCGGGCAGCATTTCATGGCTGGGGGTGATCACGCTGTTGGGGATCGGCAGATGGCTGAGCAGGCCGGACTGCTGGATCAGCATCAGCAGCTTTTGCCCCTGGGCTTCGCTCAGCACGCCGTGGCGCAGGTTCAGCGCCAGATAACACCAGCCCAGGCTCATGCTGCGCTGCACCGGCCGGGCCTGCGCCAAATCGTCTTGCTGACCGATGGTGATGCGCACCGGATGCCGGCAGCTGGCATCGGCGCCGGCGGTGGGCAGATCGGGCGTGATCCAGTATTCGATGGTGTCCAGATACGGATGCTGCAGATGGTAACCGGCATGCTGTTCCAGCCTCACCAACTGCGGTTCATTCAACGCCAGTTTAAATGGGCCGGCGCCGATGGCCGGCAGTTCGGGGTGCGTCATCAGACAAGGCAGCTCCGCCAGCCGGTGTGCCAGCCAATAGTCCGGCAGGTGCAGGTCGAACTGAATGCACAGCGGATGCGGCAGGCTGACGTTCGCGACGCTGCTCAGGCTGGGTTGGCTGCGCGGATGGCCCAGCAGTTTTTCCAGCGTATGCAGCAGTTGCTGGCCGGTCAACGGTTCGCCGTTGTGCCAGCGCAGCTGGCTACGCAAAAAGAATCGCCAGCGCAGGCCGCCATCGCTTATCTGCCAGTGGTGCGCCAGATCGGGCTGCGGTTCCGGGTTACCGGTCATCAGGCGCGTCAGCCCGGCGTGCAGGGTCGACACCAGATGTTGCTCGGCGCGGCCGGTCAGCGTGAGCGGATCGAGCGCCTCCAGCGTACGGTAATAGGGAATGCGCAGCGTCGGGCTGCCGGCTTGCCATTGCCCGCCGAGGTGCGGGCTGAGCAGATCCTGCAGGTGTTGCGGATCGAGCTGCGCCATCTCCAGCGCCCCCTGATGATTGCCCTGTTGCAACAGCTGCTGCAACAGCTGCGCGCGCAGCTCATCCGGTGTTTTCAGGCAGTGCAGGCTGGCGCGTTTGCCGCGGCCGGGCTGCGAATGCCAGCTCAGCCAGCCCTGATCCTGCAGCTGCTGCACCAGCGTGCGGGCATGGCGTTCGCTGCAGTAGAACATTGCCGCCAGCTCGCCGATGGTCACGGCGACCGGCGCGTTGCCGAGCTGTTGATACAGGCGTTGATATTGGCTGAGACGGTGAACCAGGCGCATGAGCAGAAATCCGGAACAGTTTTCCCAAATTGTTCACTATTACTTCCGCAAATACCATCCCATACTGCACTGATTGTAATCGCGTTCACATTCATGAGGTCTTTATGTATCGCCTGGCGGCTTTCGATATGGACGGCACGCTGTTGATGCCGGATCACCGGGTTGGCCCGGAAACGCTGGCGGTGCTGAACCAGCTGGTGGAGCGGGAGATGGTGGTGACGTTCGCCACCGGGCGGCACTACCTTGATGCGCAACCGATCATGGCGCAGCTGGGGCTGCAGGGCTATCTGATCACCGGCAACGGCACGCGGGTGTATGACTACCGTGGCCAACAGCTGCACGCCGCCGATCTGCCGGCGGAGATCGCCGAAGAGGTGCTGCATCATCATTGGCGCACCCGCGCCAGCATGCACGTGTTCCGCGACGAAGGTTGGCTGACCGAGTTCCCCGCGCCGGAAGAGATGCTGCAGGCGCACCACCTGAGCGGCTTTCGTTTCCAACTGGCTGACGTGCGCCGCTTACCGGCGTTCGGCAACAGCAAGGTGTGCTTTGTTGCACCGCATGAGGAGTTGCTGGAATTGCAGGTGCAGCTACGGGCGCAGCTGGGCGGCGAGGCCGATCTGTGTTTCTCCGCTTACGATTGCCTGGAGGTGCTGCCGCTCGGTTGCAACAAGGGCGCGGCGCTGGACCGGCTGAGCCGTCACCTGGGATTGACGATGGCCGACTGCATGGCGTTCGGCGATGCGATGAACGACAAAGAGATGCTGGGCGCGGTGGGACACGGCGTGGTGATGGGGAACGCCCTGCCGCAGCTGAAATCCCTGCTGCCGCAGCTGCCGGTTATCGGCCACTGCCAACAACAGGCGGTGGCTCATTATTTACAACATTGGCTGCGTTCACCTTGCCTCACCTATTCCCCCGAATAATGAGGTTCTCCTTACAGCCGGCCGGGTATGACTACCCGGCTTTTTTTTACGTTGCGCCCGGCGTTACAAATCCGCCAGCTGCGCCAGATACGGTTGCAGATCGCCAATGTTGTTGCTGACCCACTCCGGGTTGTAATAGGTATCGAGGTAGCGCTCGCCGCTGTCGCACAGCAGGGTGACGATCGCCCCTTGCTCGCCGTTTTCCCGCATCTGCTTCGCCAATTGCAGCGCGCCCCAGACGTTGGTGCCGGTGGAGGCGCCGACCTTGCGGCCGAGCACGGCCTCCAGCCAGTGAATGGTGGCGACGCTGGCGGCGTCCGGCACCCGCAACATGTTATCGACCACCGAAGGGATGAACGACGGCTCGGCGCGTGGGCGGCCGATGCCTTCGATACGGCTGCCGCAGCTGCCGATCAGGGTGCGATCGCCGTGGTGGAAGCAGTCATAGAACACCGAGTTTTCCGGATCGACCACCGTCAACCGGGTATCGTGCCCCTGATAACGGATATAGCGCCCCAGCGTGGCGGAGGTGCCGCCGGTGCCGGCGCTCATCACGATGTGTTTCGGCACCGGGAAGGGTTCGCGCGCCATCTGGCGGAAGATGCTGTCGGCGATATTGTTGTTGCCGCGCCAGTCAGTGGCGCGCTCGGCATAGGTGAACTGATCCATATAGTGGCCGTTCAGCTCTTTCGCCAGCTGTTCGGAAGCGGCGTAGATCTGGGCGGCGTGATCGACGAAGTGACAGCGGCCACCGTAAAAGGCGATCTGCTCTACCTTACGGCGTGCGGTGCAGGACGGCATCACCGCGATGAACGGCAGACCGATCAGCCGCGCGAAGTAGGCTTCGGACACCGCCGTGCTGCCGGACGAGGCCTCGATGATGGTGGTGTTCTCGGTGATCCAGCCGTTGCACAGGCCGTAAAGGAACAGCGAGCGCGCCAGACGGTGTTTCAGGCTGCCGGTCGGGTGGGTGCTCTCATCTTTCAGGTACAGGCAGATGCCGGGAAACGCCGGCAGGTTCAGGCGAATCAGGTGCGTATCGGCGGAGCGTTGAAAATCCGCTTCTATTTCACCGATAGCATATTTTACCCAAGAGTTTGTCATGATTTGGCCTCAGAATAGGGGGCTGATTTATGGCGTAGCATAGCCTGTCGGCAGGAAAAAAGGATTGCCATTTTCCCTGTTTAATCGCCTAATGGGAGAAAATTTTTCTCCAGGTGGCCGCTATGTTAGATAAAACAGACCGTAAGCTGCTGTGCATGCTGCAGCAAGATTGCACCCAGTCGCTGCAGGCGCTGGCCGATGCGGTTAATTTGACCTCTACGCCGTGCTGGAAGCGCCTGAAACGTCTGGAAGACGAAGGATATATCCGCGGCCGGGTGGCCTTGTTGGATAACGAAAAGCTTGGCCTGGGGCTGACGGCGTTCGTGCTGATCAAGACCCAGCAGCACAGCAGCGAGTGGTATCAGGCGTTTGTGCAGCTGACCAGCCAGATGCCCGAGGTGCTGGCGTTCTACCGTATGGCGGGAGAGTACGACTACCTGATGCAGGTCGAAGTGGCGGACATGAAAAGCTACGACGGTTTTTACAAGCGCCTGGTGAACGGCGTGCCGGGCCTTATCGACGTCACCTCGAGCTTTGCCATGGAAAAAATCAAGTACACCACCGCGCTGCCGGTGCCGGAGTGAAAAGTTCACCGGACGGGCGGCTCAACGGTGGTATCCTGCTCCGTTGAAGCGGAAAAAGAGACAAACCTCATAAAACCCTGGAATCAAACTGCGTGAGATTATTTGCACAAATCGGCTGGTACTTCCGCCGGGAGTGGCGCCGCTACCTGGGCGCGGTGGTATTGCTGATCGTCATCGCCATCCTGCAACTGCTGCCGCCTAAACTGGTCGGCATCATCGTGGACGGCGTCACCGAAAAACAGATGTCTACCGGCGTGCTGTTGGCCTGGCTTGGGCTGATGATCGGCACTGCGATCGTCGTTTACCTGCTGCGCTATGTGTGGCGGGTGCTGCTGTTCGGCGCTTCCTACCAGCTGGCGGTCGAGCTGCGCGAAAACTTTTACCGTCAGCTCAGTCGGCAGAACCCGGCGTTCTACCTGCGCCACCGCACCGGCGATCTGATGGCGCGCGCCACCAACGACGTGGATCGCGTGGTGTTCGCCGCCGGTGAAGGCGTGCTGACGCTGGTGGATTCGCTGGTGATGGGGTTGGTGGTGCTGGTGGTGATGAGCACCCAAATCAGCTGGCAGCTGACGGTGTTGGCGTTAATCCCGATGCCGCTGATGGCGATCGCCATCAAATATTACGGCGATCAGCTGCACCAGCGCTTTAAATCGGCGCAGGCGGCGTTTTCCAGCCTCAACGATCAGGCGCAGGAAAGCATGACCAGCATCCGCATGATCAAGGCCTTCGGGCTGGAAGATCACCAATCCAACCGCTTCGCCGACGTCGCGGCGCAGACCGGCGCCAAGAACATGCACGTGGCGCGGGTGGATGCGCGCTTCGATCCGACCATTTATATCGCCATCGGCGCCTCTAACCTGCTGGCCATCGGCGGCGGCAGCTGGATGGTGGTGAACGGTTCGCTGACGCTCGGGCAACTGACCAGCTTTGTGATGTACCTCGGCCTGATGATCTGGCCGATGCTGGCGCTGGCCTGGATGTTCAACATCGTCGAGCGCGGCAGCGCGGCCTACAGCCGTATCCGCAGCCTGCTCGACGAGGCGCCGGCGGTGCAGGACGGCCCGCAGGCGTTGCCGGCCGGGCGCGGCGTGCTGGAGGTGGATATCCGCGCGTTCCACTACCCGGAAAACCCGCACCCGGCGCTGCATGACGTGGCGCTGACGTTGAAGCCGGGGCAGATGCTGGGGCTGTGCGGGCCGACCGGGGCCGGTAAGTCGACATTACTGTCGCTGATCCAGCGTCAGTTCGACGTCGACCAAGGGCAGATCCGCTATCACGGCCTGCCGCTTCCGCAGGTCAGGCTCGACGACTGGCGTTCGCGGCTGTCGGTAGTGAGCCAGACGCCGTTCCTGTTCTCCGATACCGTGGCGAACAACATCGCGCTGGGCCAGCCGGGGGCGACGCAGGCGCAGATTGAACAGGCGGCGCGGCTGGCCAGCGTCCATGAGGACATTCTGCGGCTGCCGCAGGGCTATGACACCGAAGTGGGCGAACGCGGCGTGATGCTGTCGGGCGGCCAGAAACAGCGCATCTCCATCGCGCGCGCGTTGCTGCTGGATGCGGAGATCCTGATCCTCGACGATGCGTTGTCGGCGGTGGACGGCCGTACCGAGCACCAGATCCTGCACAACCTGCGCAGCTGGGGGCAAGATCGCACGGTGATCATCAGCGCGCACCGGCTGTCGGCATTGACCGAAGCCAGCGAAATCCTGGTGATGCAGCACGGCGGCGTGGCGCAGCGCGGCGATCCGGCGGCGCTGGCGGCGCAGCCGGGCTGGTATCGCGATATGTACCGTTATCAGCAGCTGGAAGCGGCGCTGGACGAAGCGCCGGAAAACGGTGAGGAGGCGTTGGCCGATGAATAAAGTGCAAAAGCTGTGGCCGACGCTGAAGCGGCTACTGGCCTACGGCTCGCCGTACCGCAAACCGCTGGGGGTGGCGGTGCTGATGCTGTGGGTGGCGGCGGCGGCGGAAGTCGCCGGGCCGATCCTGGTCAGCTATTTTATCGATAATTACGTCGCCAAAGGGCAACTGCCGCTGATGATTGTCGGCGGGCTGGCGGCGGCCTACATTCTGCTGGAGCTGCTGGCGGCGGCGCTGCACTACTTCCAGGCGCTGCTGTTCAACCAGGCGGCGGTAGGCGTGGTGCAGCGGCTGCGTACCGACGTGATGGACGCCGCGCTGCGCCAGCCGCTCAGCGCCTTCGACACGCAACCGGTCGGGCAATTGATCTCGCGCGTCACCAACGACACCGAAGTGATCAAGGACCTGTACGTGATGGTGGTCTCCACGGTGCTGAAAAGCGCCGCGCTGATCGGCGCCATGCTGGTGGCGATGTTCAGCCTCGACTGGCGCATGGCGTTAGTGGCTATCTGCATCTTCCCGGCGGTGTTCGTGGTGATGGGCATCTATCAATATTACAGCACGCCGATTGTGCGCCGGGTGCGCAGTTATCTGGCGGACATCAACGACGGTTTCAACGAAGTGATCAACGGCATGGGCGTGATCCAGCAATTCCGCCAGCAGGTGCGGTTCGGCGAGCGCATGAGCGCCGCCAGCCAGTCGCACTATCTCGCGCGCATGCAGACGCTGCGGCTCGACGGGTTTCTGCTGCGGCCGCTGCTCAGTCTGTTTTCGGCGCTGGTGCTGTGCGGTTTGCTGATGTTGTTCGGCTTCAGCGGCGAAGGCGTGATTGGCGTCGGCGTGCTCTATGCCTTCATCAACTACCTGGGGCGTTTGAACGAACCGCTGATCGAGTTGACGTCACAACAGTCGATCCTGCAGCAGGCGGTGGTGGCCGGCGAACGTATTTTCGAACTGATGGATCGCAGCCAGCAAAGCTACGGCGCAGACGATCGTCCGTTGGCCAGCGGCAGCATCGACATCACCGATCTGAGCTTCGCCTACCGTGCGGATAAAAAGGTGCTGCAGCATATTTCGCTGGCGGTGCCCTCACGCGGCTTCGTGGCGCTGGTCGGCCACACCGGCAGCGGCAAGAGCACGCTGGCTAACCTGCTGATGGGCTATTACCCGGTCAGCGAAGGGGAAGTGCGTCTCGACGGCCGTCCGCTCTCCAGCCTGTCGCACCGCACGCTGCGCCAGGGCGTGGCGATGGTGCAACAGGATCCGGTGGTGATCGCCGATTCGGTGCTGGCCAACGTGACGCTGGGGCGCAACATCGATGAAGAAGCCGTCTGGCGGGCGCTGGAAACGGTGCAGCTGGCGAGTCTGGTGCGCGGCTTCCCACAGGGTATCCATACCCGGCTGGGGGAGCAGGGCAATAACCTGTCGGTCGGGCAGAAACAGCTGCTGGCGATGGCGCGGGTATTGGTGCAGGCGCCGCAGATCCTGATCCTCGACGAGGCGACCGCCAACATCGACTCGGGCACCGAGCAGGCTATCCAGCGGGCGCTGCGCGTGATCCGCGAGCACACCACGCTGGTGGTGATCGCTCACCGCCTCTCGACGATCGTCGATGCCGATTCCATTCTGGTGCTGCATCGCGGCCAGGCGGTGGAGCAGGGCAACCATCAACAGCTGCTGGCGCAGCAGGGGCGCTACTACCAGATGTATCAGCTGCAGCTGGCGGGCGAGCAGTTGGCGGAAGCGGTGCGCGACGAGAGCCAACCCGCCTGATCCCACGGGCCGCGATCGCGGCCCTTATTTTTCCCCAACGCACCACAAGCAGGCAACTCCGCCAGGCTACGCCCCCTTTCTGCACTTTTTCGACGCGACGCGCACCAAATCAGTGCGCATTATTTAACCCATTCAAGGTATCGGTACTGCACCGCGCCGCGGCGGCGCCCGCGTGCCCGCTAATCCGCTGAATCGCCATGCAAAATAAAATTTGGCACAGCCCTTGCTACATATGAGGCGTACCGGGGTGAGTTTGGGCTTAATTCGTGGAGAGGCAATATGAAGCTGGTGACCGTGGTAATCAAACCGTTCAAGCTGGAGGACGTGCGCGAGGCCTTGTCCTCCGTGGGCATTCAGGGGTTGACCGTAACCGAAGTGAAGGGCTTTGGCCGCCAGAAAGGGCACGCCGAGCTGTATCGCGGCGCCGAATATAACGTCAATTTCCTGCCCAAGGTCAAAATCGATATCGCCATCGCCGACGATCAGTTGGATGAAGTGGTTGATGTCATTAGCAAAGCCGCCTACACCGGCAAAATCGGCGACGGCAAAATTTTCGTTGCCGAATTGCAACGCGTGATCCGTATTCGCACCGGCGAAACCGACGAATCGGCACTGTAACCGCGAACTCAGTTAAGTGATGGGGATGATTGATAATGAAAAGACTGTTATCCATGTTGGGCCTGAGTTCGGTAACCCTGGTTCCTTCTTTGGCCCTGGCCGCCCCGGCGGTCGCCGATAAGGCCGACAACGCCTTTATGATGATCTGCACCGCGTTGGTGCTGTTCATGACGCTGCCCGGCATCGCGCTGTTTTACGGCGGCCTGCTGCGCGGCAAAAACGTGCTGTCGATGCTGACGCAGGTTACCGTCACCTTCGCGCTGGTCTGCGTGCTGTGGGTGCTGTATGGCTACAGCCTGGCGTTCAGCGAAGGCAATGCGGTGTTCGGCGGATTCCAGACGGCGATGCTGAAAGGCATCGGCATCGACAGCGTCACCGGCAGCATCAGCCAGATGATCCATGTCGCTTTCCAGGCCTCCTTCGCCTGCATTACCGTGGCGCTGGTGGTGGGGGGCTTCGCCGAACGCATTCGCTTCTCGGCGGTGCTGATCTTCGCGATCGTGTGGTTCACCCTGTCTTACCTGCCGATCGCGCACATGGTGTGGGGCGGTGGCTATCTGGCCACCGACGGCGCGCTGGACTTCGCCGGCGGCACCGTGGTGCACATCAACGCCGCCAGCGCCGGGCTGATCGGCGCCTATCTGCTCGGCAAACGCGCCGGCTTCGGTAAAGAGGCGTTCAAACCGCATAACCTGCCGATGGTGTTTACCGGCGCGTCCATCTTGTATATCGGCTGGTTCGGCTTTAACGCCGGTTCCGCCAGCGCGGCTAACGGCATCGCGGCCTTGGCATTCCTGAACACTGTGGTGGCTACTGCGGGCGCCATTCTGTCCTGGACCTTCGCCGAGTGGGTGCTGCGCGGCAAGCCTTCGTTGCTGGGCGCCTGCTCCGGCATGATCGCCGGGCTGGTTGCCGTTACGCCGGCGGCGGGCACCGTGGGCGTGGGCGGCGCGTTGATCATCGGCCTGGTGGGGGGCGTCGCAGGCCTGTGGGGCGTAGTGACGTTGAAGAAATGGCTGAAAGTGGACGACACCTGCGACGTGTTCGGCGTGCACGGCGTGTGCGGCATCGTCGGCTGTCTGCTGACCGGCGTGTTCACCGCTTCTTCCCTCGGCGGCACCGGCTATGCCGAAGGGGTGACGATGGGGCATCAGGTGTGGATCCAGCTGCTGAGCGTCGTGATTACGCTGGTGTGGTCAAGCGTCGCCGCCTTTATCGCCTTCAAGATCGCGGGCGCGATGGTGGGGCTGAGAGTGCCGGAAGAGCAGGAGCGCGAAGGGTTGGACGTCAACAGCCACGGCGAGAGCGCCTACAACCAGTAAGACTCGAAGCAGGGCAGTGCGCTAAATACGAAAATAATGATGAAGCAAAAAGGGGCGATGGAAACATCGCCCCTTTCTTTATGCCGCAAATCAGGCGTCGCGTTGGCGAATCACCCCTTCCTGTACGGTGGTGGCGACCAGCACGCCGTCGCGGGTGTAGATCTGGCCGCGCACAAAGCCGCGTGCGCCGGAGGCGGAGGAGCTTTCCACCGCGTACAGCAGCCAATCATCCATGCGGAACGGGCGGTGGAACCACATCGAATGGTCAATGGTGGCCACCTGCATGCCCGGCTCGAGGAAGCCGACGCCGTGCGGCTGCAGCGCCGTCGGCAGGAAGTTAAAGTCCGATGCGTAGCCCAGCAGATATTGGTGGATGCGCGCATCGTCCGGCATGCTGCCGTTGGCGCGGAACCACACGTAGCGATGCGGTTCTTCCACGCTGCCCTTCAACGGGTTGTGGAATTTCACCGGGCGCATTTCGATCGGCTTCTGACCGATAAATTTTTCGCGTACTTTGGTCGGCAACATCGGCGCCAGCTTCTGAGCAATCTCTGATTCGGACAGCAGCCCTTCCGGCGGCGGGACGTCCGGCATCTGGTTCTGGTGCTCGAAACCTTCTTCCGGGCTCTGGAAGGAGGCGGTCATATAGAAGATAGGTTTGCCGTGCTGGATGGCGCTGACGCGACGGGCGCTGAAGCTGTTGCCGTCGCGCAGGATTTCTACGTCGTAGACGATCGGCTTGCTGCTGTCGCCCGGGCGCAGGAAGTAGCTGTGGAACGAGTGCACGCTGCGCTCGTCCGGCACCGTCTGTTTGGCGGCGTACAGCGCCTGGCCGACCACTTGCCCGCCGAACACCTGACGCAGCCCCAGATCTTCGCTTTGGCCGCGGAACAGCCCTTCTTCGATTTTCTCCAGATCCAGCAGATCGAGGAGGTTTTGCAATGCCTGGCTCATAAAATTGTTACCTTTCTAATAATCATTTTGCGCAGTGTGCGGAATATCACGGCGCGGCGTCAATATCTTGCGTTAAAGGGCCGATGAGAATGCTCTTAATAGTGAGCGCGTTGGGCTGGCTAAGTGATTAATAGGCGGGGCAAAGTGGATTTATCAGTGTTTTGTGCTAAGTTTAATGAGTGAGGTGGTGAAAGCCACCAACGTGTTGATAATAAAAAAGGAGACCGATCCATGAAACTCTGGCAAATCGTAGGCGGTGCCGCAGCACTGACGATCACGCTGGCAGGATGCGCGCAAAAGAGTGCTGATGTGCCTACACCGGCGGCCGGCAACCCGGCGGCTGCGCAAACGCAGATTCAGGGGCCGGCGGTGACAGGTTCGGTTAATATACGTCAGCGCATTGCGCTGCCGCCGGACGCCGTACTGACTGTCACCCTCTCTGATGCCTCGCTGGCGGATGCGCCGTCCAAAGTGATTGCACAGCGCGCGATACGTACCGAAGGGCAACAAGCGCCGTTCAACTTTACGCTGCCGTACAACCCGTCTGATATCCAACCGAATGCGCGCATCATTCTGAGCGCGGCGGTGACGGTCAACGGGCGACTGATGTTCATTACCGACACGATCCAGGAAGTGGTTAACCGCAACGGCACCCGCGCCGATCTGCTGCTGGTTCCGGTGCAGGGCGTGCCGATGCAGGCTGCGCCAAGCGCGATGCAGTAATTCTGCTGCGGTACGGCAAGACCCAATCAACAGCCTTTGCGCTTCGGCCAAAGGCTGTTTTGTTTTACCAGCGCCAGCCGTAGCGATCGAAATCGACCGTGCTGTGCGGGCCGAAAATAATCCCCTCCGCCAGCAATGCCTGCCGTTGCCGTTGAAAATCCTCCCCCTGTTGCGAGATTTGCCCGTGCCGGTTGATTACGCGGTGCCACGGCAGCGTGCTGCCTTCCGGCAAACGCCGCAGCACGCCGCCGACCTGACGCGCGGCGCGCGGCGAACCGGCCAGACGGGCGACTTCACCGTAGGTGGTGACTTTGCCGTACGGAATAGCGGCCACGATATGGAATACCCGCTGGCTGAAAGAGGCGTCTTCTGGTTGCATGTTGCAGTTCCTGCGCGAGTCAAAACCCAGGCGGAGAGTGTGCCACAATGCAGGTGGGCAAGAAAACAGCGGTTGGCCCGGGTTGGCTTGCTATTTGATGGGGCATCGCCGATAATGCCCACCGCTTCGGAGTACAGAAGCCGTCAATGGGGGCCCTGTTGGTTCTCCCGCAACACTAACTTGTGAACTCGGTCAGGTCCGGAAGGAAGCAGCCGCAGCAGGTGACGTGTGTGCCGGGATGTAGCTGGCAGGGTCCCCACCCATTTGCGTCCCGCAAAACGCTCTTCCCCGTTATTCATCAAGTCGATACGCTGAACAGGCGTTACTTTCACCTCGCGATCGCGAAGCGTGCCCTCTGCACCGTTTTAGCCTTTATCCCCCTGATAGAAATGTATTGTTGCCAACAGATCCGATGACGGCGAAAAAATAACGCGTATACCGCCATTTGTGGGACAAATAAGGATGGAGAGATGGGGAAAATTCTTAAAGTTGCGCACCTGTTGGGATGACGTTAGTATTGTTTTTCTCTGTGCGAAAAAACTATCCGCGCTTAGCGGCGGTCGTCGAACTGGCTCAATAAGTTTAAATAATAACCCGTGTGCGCTGTCAGGCTAAACATGATTTATATCATTGATAAAGATATTACATTTAATACTGAAAACGGTTCATTGAAAAGTTTAAAGAAGGGGCGGGAAGTTTTCTTATCCAGCGTCAATGCCAGAGTATTCAAATGCTTGCTTGAACACGGCCATGAGACGGTGAGCCGCGAGACGCTGTTGCAGCAGGTTTGGACCGATCACGGCTTGAGCGCCTCTTCCGCGACGTTAAATCAATATATCAGCCTGACCCGACGCGCATTGACATCTGTCGGTTTCAACGAGCGTCTCATCGTTACCCTATCCAAAAAGGGGTATAGACTTAATCGAATAATACCTGTCGACCGACTGCGGATTGATTTACCCGAGCCCCCTCAGCTTGCCGATGCCGCGGTGACGTTGGCGTCACCTGCCGCAACGACAAAAAACACCCATCACTATTTTTTTATTCTGCTGCGCAGTTTATCGATCGTCGTACCCTTATCTTTTCTGGCGCTGTGCTTCATCTATTACAAGCACCATCGCGACAGTGAAAAGAAGCAGGTATTGTCCTACGTCGGCACGGTGAACGGTTGCCCGATCTACTATGCCGGCCATTTTTTGGCGAATCACCAGGACGGCTACTTGCAGTTTCTGGTCAGGAAAGATTTGTATGGCCGGCATTGCCGATCCGGCGAGGTCGTCATTACCAAGGTTAACCGTTCTCAAAATGCCAATGAAGACAGCGGACGCCAGTTTATCGCCAAATGCACGAAGGACAGTGCGGCTGTTTTGCATAACTGTGAGAGCGAGTACATTCGGGCATGGAAAAAAAGTTAAATATTCTGTCAGCCACGCTGGTCGGCCTGTGCGTGTTGACCGGCAGCGTGATGTATTCCCTGATACGCAGCCATCATGACTTCAGTGATTTTTCCTGTGAAGCGAACGCCACGTTCAATTATTTCAATTCACTGGACGCGCAGGCGGCCCATAACGACATTCAGCTGTCGCTGAAAATAAACTATATCTTTTTGTCCGGCGATAAGGGCGTGATGGTCCTGTCGGGGTTAGCCAACGACGGTGAAAAGAAATACTTCGTCAATCGGCGGGTTAACTTCAGCTATGTTTCGCAGGGGAGTTTTTATCGATTTCAGTACGGCGAGGTCAACTATTCGCCGCGTGATACCTTGCCGGAAGAGATTTATACCTACTTTTTCAGCAATGAGTCGACGTTTTATCATATTCGCAGCATTGATAAAAACACGTTGATGTTTAGCAATGCCTATTCGCCGATGTTCTTATGCAATATTGAATCCTGACGTTTACTTTATTGCCCCTCCGATAAAGATGTATTTTATTTGCCGTTTATAGCGTTCCGCCGTCTTTTTAGCGCACAACTAATAACATGAGTTATTATCGGTCATTGTCTATTTTTCGCATCACTAATCGAATTTAATGGCGGTTCACTTATTTTATAAATTCTTCTATCACTATGTTTTTAAATGACTTAATGGCTTTAGGCTTGTGTTGTTTTGTTAGATTAATTTTATATTGTTTATTTTAAATAAATAAGTTGCATGAATATTTTTAACATGATTAATTGAGCCGGCTCTTAACACGGCGAATCACTTATTTGCGTTGAAAATGCATCTGCCGCATGCGTGCAAAGGTAATGGCACAGGGAGCCTTTGGACTTCATTAAACTGATAGGCGAGAGATGGACATACATAGCATTGCCCTGAACGAGACTCTGTTGGAAAATGAGTTAGTGATCTTAAACAACAATGAAAAGACGCTGTTATTTAAAAAAGAGAATGTGCTCATCGAAATGACCGAATTGCAGCGGCGTTTCATGCTGTGCCTGTTGAGTGGCATCTATAAGAAAAATGACATTATTCGCGCAGTCTGGTTCTGCAACCATGAGACCATCAGCGACAATAACTATTATCAAATGATATTCCAATGCCGCGCTTTGCTCTCCCGCCACGGTATTCCGGGCGAGGTGATCAAAACCATTCCCCGATTTGGCGTGATGCTGAGTTTCCAGGCCTGCGAACGCGCGAATACGCGGGTGCAATGCTTGGCACCGGCGGCTAATAAACAGCGGCGAACGTGGCTGGATGCCGTGAATTATAAAGTGGCGCTGGCCATCACGCTGCTGTTTTCCGTGGCGATGGTGTTGGGCATTTCCGCTTAGCGTTGGCGCCGTTGAATAACCGGGGGGCCAGTGAGCAAGCGGTTAATAGACTTTTTTATTCTACTTTTCTTCCTGGCTAATTTGACGTTCATGCTTTCTCAGGTGTGGCGAATGATAACCGTGAATAACGAACCCGTTGAGCCGCACCTTGAAAGTGGGCGTGAGCAAGTGCGCCATGGCGTCTTTCCCCAGGAAGATGACATCGAGAAAATTAACGACGCACACTGGTTTGGCCGCTATCAGGCGGCGAAAAGCGGCGAAAAGGCGCGCGGGTATAAGGTCGGCGAGTGGGCGATCGGCGCCGAGCTGCTGGCTAACGCGCCGGAGGCCGCGGCGCTCGGCAAGATAACCGGTCTGCTGTTCAGTGATAACGCCGAAAAAAGCCTGGTTATAGTGGAACATGGCGGTAAGCAAACCGGGTATGGCGTTGGCGACCGGCTGGTCGGCAGCAATGCCGTTATCGTGCGGATATTAAAAAACAAAATACTGCTCGATGAAAACGGTTATTACGCCGCGCTGACGTTTAAAGAGTAGCCGGCGCGCCGCTTCGGCGTGGGGTGTTTTACAGCATAAGGCAACACTGTGATGACGCAT
This sequence comes from Serratia sp. SCBI, assembly GCF_000747565.1. Taxonomy (NCBI): domain Bacteria; kingdom Pseudomonadati; phylum Pseudomonadota; class Gammaproteobacteria; order Enterobacterales; family Yersiniaceae; genus Serratia; species Serratia sp. SCBI. The sequence goes on from NZ_CP003424.1 coordinate 1,083,717, forward strand.
TTTATTTTTCGTTCCCGCGCAGGCTGGAGCGCCGGTTTATGGCGCGCGTTAGCGGCGGTGGCCGTCATGATTGCCCTGGGAGGCCTGGCGCGTGCGGAGCAATTCTCCGCCAATTTCAAAGGCACGGACATTCAGGAATTTATCAATACGGTCAGTAAAAACCTGAGCAAGACCATCATTATCGATCCGGCGGTGAAAGGTAAGGTTACGGTGCGCAGCTACGAACAGCTCGACGAGAAGCAATATTACCAGTTCTTTCTCAATGTGCTGGACGTCTACGGCTATACGGTCATCGGCATGCCCAACAATGTCCTGAAGGTGATCGCCGCCAAAGAGGGAAAAAGAGCCGCGCTGTCGCAAAGCGGCGGCGAGGCGATCGCCGAAGGGGATGAAGTGGTGATGCGCGTGGTGCCGCTGCGCAATATCGCGGCCAAAGACGTTTCTCCGATCTTGCGCCAGCTTAACGACAGCATCGGCGTGGGCAGCGTGGCGCATTACGAGCAGGGCAATGCGCTGTTGATCACCGGCCGAGCCGGGGTGGTCAACGGCCTGCTCGACCTTGTGAGGGAGATGGATCAGGACGACGGCAATCAGGTGGAGACCTTCGCGCTGAAGCATGCGGCGGCGCCGGAGATCGCGCGGATGGTGAACGAACTGTTTCGCGAAGAGGGCAAACGGCGTATGGCCGGGGCAGGCTCGCTGCGGCTGGTGGCGGATGAGCGCACCAACAGCGTGATGATCGCCGGGGACGATCGGGCCCGCGAACACGCCAAAGAACTGATTGAGCAGTTGGATAACAAGAGTGTCACCCAAGGCAATACCCAGGTCATTCCGCTCAAATACGCCAAGGCGCAGAGCCTGGTCGAGGTGCTGACCGGCGTGAGCGCGGGCCTGCAAAACGAGAAAGAGAGCGCCGCCGCCAACGTGGCGCTGTTGAAAAATGTGGTGATCAAGGCCGATGAGCAGACCAATGCGCTGATCATCACCGCCGCGCCGGACGTGATGCGCGATCTGGAGGCGGTGGTCGCCAAGCTGGATGTACGGCGCGCGCAGGTGCTGGTCGAAGCGGTGATCGTCGAAGTGCAGGATGGGCAGGGGCTGAACATCGGCGTGCAGTGGGCCAACAAATACGGCGGCGGCACGCAATTCGCCGGCCAGGCGCCCGGCATCTCGGCGGGGTTCGAAAACGGCATGAGCGATGTGTTCGGCAAGGCCAACGGCCTGATGACCGGTTTCTACAGCGGCAACTGGGGCGTATTGCTGTCCGCCATCGCCAGCAACAACCAAAACAATATCCTGGCTACGCCGAGCATCGTTACGCTCGATAACGCCGAGGCGGAGTTCAGCGTCGGGCAGGATGTGCCGATCCTCACCGGTTCGCAAACCACTAATAGCGATAACGTTTTCAATACCGTGTCGCGCAAAACGGTGGGCATCAAGCTCAAGGTCAAACCGCAGATCAATCAGGGCCAGTCCGTGCTGATGCAGATCGAGCAGGAGGTCTCCAGCGTTGCCGACAGCGCCGGCGCCACGCCGGATTCGCTGGGGGCGACCTTCAATATCCGCACGGTCAACAACACGGTACTGGTGGACAGCGGTGAGACCGTGGTGGTGGGCGGACTGCTGGACAAGTCCAACTCGGAGCTGGAGAGCAGCGTGCCGATCCTGGGCAAGATCCCGCTGGTGGGGGCGCTGTTTCGCTCGAACGCCACCAAAGCGAGCAAGCGTAATTTGATGCTGTTTATCCGCCCGACCATCATTCGCAGCACCGAGGGGTATGCCCGGCAGAGCCAGCGCAAGTTAGGCAAGTTCGACGCCGAGCAGCAGGACGATCGTGAGCTGAATAACGCACTGCGCAGCGAGATCGCCGGCGATAAGAAGGCGATCGACAATCGGGCGTTCCTCGCCACCGTCGCGCGTATCGAGGCGTTTTATTCGCGCGGAGCGCGCCCGTGAAGCCCCGTTCTGTGGGGGCGCGGCTGCCTTTTGGCTGGGCGCGGCAGCATGGCGTGCTGGCCGTCGACGGGCAGAGCGGCATCCAACTGTATTGTCACCCCGAGACCAGCCAGGCCGCGTTGATGGAGGCGTACCGCTGCCTGCCCGGTGAGCCGACGCTGGCCCGGCTGGACACGGAGGCCTTTGAACAACGGTTGGTGGCGCACTATCAGCGGGAAAGCGGCCAGGCGCAGAAAATGATCGACGATCTGGGCGGCGAACTGGATTTCTATGCGTTGGCGGAAGAGCTGCCGCAGCAGCAAGACCTGTTGGACGAACAGGACGATGCGCCGATTATCCGCCTGATTAACGCCTTGCTGAGTGAGGCGATCAAAGAGCGCGCCTCCGATATTCACATCGAAACCTACGAGAGTGAGCTGGTGATCCGTTTTCGCATCGACGGCGCGCTGCGCCGCATTCTGGCGCCGCAGCGCAAGCTGGCGGCGCTGCTGGTGTCGCGCATCAAGGTCATGTCGAAGCTGGATATCGCCGAGAAGCGCGTGCCGCAGGATGGGCGCATGGCGCTGAAGGTTGGCGGGCGGGCGATCGACGTGCGGGTGTCGGTGATGCCGGCCAGCCACGGCGAGCGCGTGGTCATGCGCCTGTTGGATAAACAGGGCGTGCGGCTCGAACTGCCCAGCCTGGGCATGGCGGCGGCGCATCAACAGGCGTTGCTGCGCCTGATCCGCCAGCCGCACGGCATTATTCTGATCACCGGCCCGACCGGTTCGGGCAAGAGCACCACGCTCTATACCTTGCTGAACCAGATCAATGACGAACAGCGCAACATCATGACGATCGAAGATCCCGTCGAGTATGAACTGGCCGGCATCGCGCAGACGCAGGTGAACCCCAAGGTGGACATGACCTTCGCGCGCGGGCTGCGCGCGCTGCTGCGTCAGGATCCCGATGTGGTGTTGATCGGCGAGATCCGCGACGGTGAAACGGCGCAGATCGCGGTGCAGGCCTCATTGACCGGGCATCTGGTGCTGTCGACCCTGCATACCAACACGGCGATCGGCGCCGTGACCCGGCTGCGGGACATGGGCGTTGAACCGTTTTTGCTTTCCAGCTCGCTGAGCGGCGTGTTGGCGCAGCGCCTGGTGCGCCGGCTTTGCCCGCACTGTCGCGAGCCTTATGCGCTGCCTGACGCGCAGCGGCGCCAACTGGGGCTGGCGTCGACGCAGGCGCTGACCTGCTGGCGCCCGATAGGATGCGAGGCCTGCGGCGGGCAGGGCTATCGCGGCCGAATCGGTTTGCATGAACTGTTGGTGCTGGATGAACCGATGCGCAGGGCAATCCACCGTAGCGACGGTGAGCTGGACATCGCCAGGCTGGCCGGGGAGCGCTATCAGCCGCTGCGCCAGGATGGGATCGCCAAAATGTGCGCCGGAGAGACCAGCCTGGAAGAAGTGTTGCGGGTGACGCGCGAAGGGGATAGCGATGAAGTTTGATTATCGCGCCTGCGATCGTGAGGGGCGCGCCCGGCGTGGCGTGTTGGAGGCGGATTCTCTGCGCCAGGCTCGCGATCGGCTGCGTGAGAAGGGGTGGCTGGTGCTGGCGGTGCAGGCGCGCAGGCGATCCGCTCTTGCCGGCCTGCTCGCCGGCCGTTGGATGAGCGGCGTGAGCAGCGGCGATCTGGCGCTGCTCACCCGGCAACTGGCGACGCTGCTGTCTGCCGCGCTGCCGCTGGAAGAGGCGCTGATGGCGGTGGCGCGGCAAACGGAGAAAAAAGGCCTGCAGGCGGCGTTGACTCAGGTGAGGCAGCGCATTCTGGAGGGTTTCCCGCTGGCGCAGGCGCTGGGGCAGTATCCGCAGATTTTTGACCGTCTCTATTGCGCCATGGTGGCGGCCGGTGAGATTGCCGGCCATCTGGGGCCGGTGCTGGAACGGCTGGCTGACTATGTCGAACAGCGCCAGCACATGAAGAACAAGATCGTGCAGGCGTTGGTGTACCCGATGGTGCTGACGGCGGTGGCGATTGGCGTGGTGGCTATCTTGCTGACGGCAGTGGTGCCGAAGGTGATCGAACAGTTTGTGCATATGAAGCAGACCTTGCCGCTGTCGACCCGGATGCTGCTTGGCGCCAGCGACGGATTGCGCCAATGGGGGGCGGCGGTGTTGATGGCGGCGCTGGCGGGCCTTGGCGCTTTCCGTTATCGCCTGCGGGATCCGGCGCGGCGCGCACGCTGGCATGCGTTCATCCTGCGGCTGCCGGTGGTCGGCAAGCTGTCGCTGGCGGTGAATACCGCGCGCTACGCCAAAACGCTGAGCATTTTGAACGCCAGCGCCGTGCCGTTGCTGGAGGCGATGCGCATCAGCGCCGGCGTGTTGGGCAACGAGGCTGCCCGTGAGCGCCTGCTGGCGGCAATGGAGCGGGTGCGAGAGGGGGAAGGATTGTCGCCGTCGCTTGAAGGCACCGCGCTGTTCTCGCCGATGATGCGACACATGATCATGTCCGGCGAGCGCAGCGGCGAACTGGACATGATGCTCGAACGGGCGGCGGCGATGCAGCAGGAGGCCTTCAGCCGGCAAATCACGCTGGCGCTGGGGCTGTTTGAGCCTTTATTGGTGATCGCGATGGCCGGTTCGGTGCTGTTTATCATTCTGGCCATCCTGCAGCCGATATTGCAGCTCAATAATATGGTCGGCTAATCATGCCATTAATGGAGAGTAAAGTGATTCATATCAGCAATATGCGCAGGTCCCGGCAGCGTGGGTTCACGCTGCTGGAAATCATGGTGGTGATCGTCATTCTGGGGCTGTTGGCCAGCCTGACCATCCCAAGCCTGATGGGTAACAAGGAGAAGGCCGATCGGCAAAAGGCCGCCAGCGATATCGTCGCGCTGGAGAACGCGCTGGATATGTACAAGCTGGATAACGGCCGTTATCCCAGCGCGGAGCAGGGGCTGGCGGCGCTGGTGACCCGGCCGACGCTGGCGCCGATCCCAAGGAATTATCCCGAAGACGGTTATATCCGCCGCTTGCCGCAAGACCCCTGGGGGCAAGCGTATCGTCTGCGCAACCCGGGGCGCCATGGCAAGCTGGATGTGTTCACGCTGGGGCCGGACGGTGTCGCTGATACCGATGATGACATCGGTAACTGGGTGGCCGACGCGCCATGAGGCGCATACGCGGTTTTACGCTGCTGGAGACCATGTTGGTATTGCTGCTGCTGGGGGTGACCAGCGGCCTGGTGATGCTGAGTTTTCCAGCGGATGAGAAGCCGTTGGCGCAGCAGGGGGAGCGATTGAGCCATTGGCTGAATGCTCTCGCCGAGCGGGCCGAGCGCGAAGGGGTGAGGTATGGCGTGGCGTTCGATGACGGCGGTTGGCGCAGCGTCGCCGAAGCGGGGCGGGAGAGCCGGGAGCAGTACGCTCTGCCGGACGGCGTCGCGCTGCGGCTGAGCGTTGAAGGGCAAACCGTCGCGCTCGCCGCAGAGGCGGCGCTGCCGCAGGTGTGGCTGTATCCGGGGGGCGAAACCACGGCGTTTAGCGTGGAGCTATCGCAGGGCAAGTGCCTGTGGCGATTGCAGGCGCCCGGTTACTTTGTATTTGAAACGACGGACATTCGTTGCAATGACGCGGAAAATGAGACGCCAGCAGGGCATGACGCTGCTGGAAGTGATGGTGGCCCTGATGATCTTCGCCATCGGCTGTCTGGCGCTGATCAACAGCACCGGCGGCCAGGTGCGTAGCCTGAGCGCGATCGAAGCCAAGACCGTGGCGCTGTGGGTGGCGGACAACCAGCTGACGCTGCTGCAGCTCGATCCCCGCCCACCGACGCTCGCCTGGCATTCGGGCACCACGGTGATGGCCGGTGAAACCTGGCACTGGCGCTATCGCGGGCGGGAGACCAGCGACGCCGGGATGCGGGCGATCGCGATTGAAGTCAGGCGCGCCCCGCAGGATCGCAATGCGCTGGTGGAAATGCTCGCCTACAGGGCGTTGCCGTGAAGCGCGCTTTGCAACGGGGTTTTACGCTGGTGGAAATGCTGTTGGCCATCGCCCTGTTCGCCATGCTGTCGCTCACCGCATTGACGGTCTTCAGAGGCGTGCTGAAAAACGACGAAATCACCCAGCGCAAATCGACGCAGTTGACCCAGCTGCAACGGGCGCTGGCGATCGTCGAGCGCGATTTGACGCAGGCGCAGGCGCGCGCGCCGACCGGCGATAAACGCTGGCCGGCGGCGCCGGAGTTTGCGGTGCTGCAGACGGCGGGAGAGGAAGGCGGCGATTTTCAGCTGCTGCTGATCCGAAACGGCTGGCCGAACCCCCAGGCTCGATTGCCGCGCGCCACGCAGGAGCGGGTGGCGTATCGCTACCGGCAGGGGCGGCTCGAACGCCTCAGTTACCCGAATTTGAGCAGCCCGCAGGCGGCGGCGCGCAGCGTGCTGCTGCTGTCTGAGGTGACGCGGTTCCAACTGCGTTTTTACCGGCAGGGCGAATGGTTGACGGCCTGGCGCGCCGGCGGGCTGCTGCCGCAGGCGGTGGAGATCGCCATCGACACCCCCGCGCTGGGGGAAGTTCGGCGCATCGTCACGTTGCCCGCCGCGAGGCCATTATGAATAAACAACGCGGTATGGCGCTGTTGATGGTGTTGCTGATGATGTCGCTGATGGCGATCGTGGCGGTCAATATCAACGATAACTGGCAGCGTTCGCTGGCGCGCACCCAGTCTCAGCAGGATCGGTTGCGGGCGAAATGGTTGCTGCTGGGCGGCGAGAGCTACGCCCGGCAGCGGCTGCAGCAGGCGGGAGAGCAGCGGAAGGCGTGGGGGGCATCAGGGGTGACCTTCAGCATGCGCACCGAAGAGGGGAAGTGGCGATACGTCTGCGCCGCGTTGACGCCTGTTTCAACCTCAACGCCCTGATCCGCGCCGCCGGCCCGGCGGATGTCGGCGATAGCGAGGGGGAACCCCAATAAGGAGAGGCGAATATTCATGCTGCTATTGAACAATCAGGGGATCGCCGCTGCCCAGGCGGGCGCGATTGCCGATGCGATCGTCGCCAGAGCCTATGGCGAAGGATATCTGATGGGGGATGTCAGCGAGCTGCGGGAGCTGGCCGGCATCGACCGCGAGCTTTATCTGCGTCTTGCGCCGCTGCTTTGTGCGGCGCCGGATGCCGAGCTGCGCCTCAATCCGGACGCCGTGAACGACGCTCAGCTGCCGCTGCTGCGGGCGATGTTGATGAACGCGCTGAGCGATGAGCGGCTGCGGGCGCTGCTGGCGGCCCGTCCGCCGCATGGCTGGCAGACGCTGGCGTTTTTGTCGCAGGAAAAAGCGCTGCAGGCGCTGGGCGAGGATGGCCTTGGCGAGCGACTTATTTTCGACGATAACCGCTGGATTGCGCAGCTGCAGCTTAGGCTGAACGACGGGCGCTATCGGCTGGTCAGCGCGTTGCAGCCGGGCCCGTCAGGCGTCACGGTCAGCGGACGTCGGTTCGACAGAGGGGAAGGGTAAACGATGGCGAACACCATCCTGCTTATCGCGCTGGACGATGATGCGATGGCCGATGTGCGCTGGGGCCGCGTCGGCGAGACGCGCTGCCGCTTTGCCGCCCGCCTCGATCTGGCCGAAGGCGGTAGTGAGTTGGCGGCTATGGCGCAGGGCAGCCGGGTCGTGGTGCTGGTGCCTGCCCGTCATGTGGTGCTGAGACAAACGACATTCCAGGGCAAGGCCCGGCAGGCGACGCCGCTGGCGCTGGCGTACTCCCATGAGACCGGATTGTTAACCGATGTCGAGCAGATGCATTGGGCGGTGCTGGGCAAGGTGCAGCGCGATTTCACTATCGCCGGCGTTGCGCTGGCGCAGATGCAAGGGTGGGTTGATAGCCTCAACGCCTGCGGCATTCGCGTCGATGCCCTGCTGCCCGACGTGCTGGCGTTGCCGTTGCCGAACCAATGCAGCGCACTGCGCTGGCGCGGACACTGGCTGCTCCGAACGGGGGGCATGCAGGGCATGCAGTTGCCCGATGCCTGGGGGGACAGTGTCCCGTGGCCGACGCCGGATTGGTGTCTGCACAGTGGCGGAGAGGTGCCGGCGGGCTGGGAAACGGCGCGTATCGATGAGGATCCGCTGTGGCGATTGGCGGAAGAGGCCTGGAACAGCACATCCACGCTGTTGCAGGGGCGTTTCAAACCGGGCGTGCGCTGGCCGCGCCGTCTGCCCGATAAGACCGCCTGCGCGATGCTGCTGCTCAGCGGTTCGCTGCTGGTGGGGGGCTTGCATCACCAATTGAAGGCCAGACAGAGCGAAAGCCAGATAACGGCGCTGACTCAGCGCCTGCTGCCGAGTGGCGAGACCGCGCCGGCGTTCGCCGAACGGGCGGCGCAAGCGTGGGCACGGCGTATGCAAGACACCCTGAATGCGCCGCAGCTGTTCAGGCTGTTGCCCTACGCGGCCGAGGCGCTTGCTGTCTGGGAACCTCCGCAGTTGCAGGCGCTGGCTTTCGACGCTGCCGACGATCGTTTGGTGGTGACGGTAAACAGAAACGACGCGCCGCTGCCGGCGCCGGTCAACGACGGTGGCGTCAGCATGACGTTCAGCGAGGGAAGCGCGCCTAACCAGGCGATCCTGACGGTGAGAGGTGAGCGATGAACATCGGTTGGCGCGATAAGGCGCTGCGGCGGGCAGTGCTGTTAAGCCTGTTGATGCTGATGGCCTGCGGCTACTGCCTGTATCAATTTTCACAGGCGCAAAAAAACGCACAACGGCTGGCGGCGCTGCGGGAGCAGGCGCGCGTCATCCAACAATTGCAGGCGCGTTTGCCGCAGAGCGCCGCCGCGCGCGAGCAACTGCCGGAGCGACTGCGACAGAGTGCGCTGGCATATCGCATCGCCATCGCCGAACTGACGGAAAGTGAAGGGGATGTGCGGGTCACGCTGCCGCCCGTGCCGTTTGAACGCCTGTTGCCGTGGCTGGCCGCCCTGCAACGCGAGCACGGGATCCGCGTGCTCTCACTCGCCGCAGAACGTGCGGGGCAGGCGCCGGGTGTGGTGCAAATAAGCCAACTGCGGGTAACGGCGCAACCGGCGATGTCACCCACGCGACGACAATAGAGGATCCAGAGAACCATGCTATCCGCAATAAACGCAGTGGCCGATGAACACTGGCTGCTATTTAGCGCTGTGTTGAGCCTGTGCATCGGCAGTTTTATCAATGTGGTCGTTTATCGGCTGCCTGTCATGCTTGAGCGCGAAATGGAAATGGCGCAGGCCGAACGATTTAATCTCTTTTTGCCGCGTTCATTCTGCCCGTGTTGCACAATGAAAATATCGGCGCTCGATAATATTCCTTTATTAAGTTGGCTGCTGTTGCGCGGTCGCTGTCGTTATTGTCGCACGCCTATTTCCATCCGTTATCCACTGGTGGAGTTATTGCTGATGCTAATGGGAATAACGCTGGCCTGGCGCGTCGGCATCGGTGTGGATTGGTTTTTCATGTTGGCGTTTGCTGCATTGCTGCTGGCCTTGGCGGCGATCGACAGCGAGCGTCAGCTGTTGCCGGATTGCCTGACGCTGTCGCTGCTGTGGGCCGGGCTGTTGTGGCATTGCCTGGCGCACCCGGCATTTTTGCCGACGGCGGTCATCGGCGCGCTGGCGGGGTATTTGACGCTGTGGCTGCTGTATTGGGGATTTCGTCTCGCGACCGGACGCGAGGGGCTGGGATACGGCGATTTTAAACTGCTGGCGGCGCTCGGCGCCTGGGGCGGCTATGCCGTTTTGCCGTCGATTCTGCTGTTTGCCGCCACCGGCAGCCTGCTGTGGCTGCTGCTGCGGGTGTGGCGCGGCGGCGATGGGGCGCAGCCCCTGCCTTTCGGCCCGGGGTTGGCGGCGGCGGGCGCCGGCGCGGTAGCCTGCCAGTGGCTTGCGCTACCGCTGGCGGGTTAACGGAGCTGGGCTAAAAACGGCGCCAGCGTTCGGTTGAGTCCGCTGCACTTCTCTTGCAACGGCGTGGCGTCGGCCTCCAGCTGCGCGGCGACGTTTTTGCCTGCATCAAGCAACTGGGTGCGATTAAGCGCCGGCGCCCAGCCTTTTCTCTCCGCCGCCTGCAACGCCGCCGCCGCGAGTGGGTCGTTGGCCGGGATATCGGCGCGGTTGCAGCGTTCTCTCAGAAACTGGCCGGCACCGACCAGCGATGACAGCTGGTCGCGCTGGATGGCGGCGTCAGGGGCCGATTTGGCGGCGTGCTGACAGCCGGATAACAGCAGGCATGCCATGAACGCCGTGGCGATGTTTTTCAATGTCACGTTATTTTCCCTGTGGAATTAATTGGCGCGGTGTCGGTATTTTCTTGCGCCGCATGGCGGCGCTTTACGAGGTCAGGAATATTTTAACCCTTTATCATGCGGTTTAATATTCTGACGGCATTAGGTTTTATTATTTTAATGCATTCTAAGTGCCGGGCGTTCAGGGCTTCTACTTATTATTCCTCTCGCGGTATCGCCGCATCTCTTTGAGTTTCTTCTCACTCAGTTGGAATCCAATAAATTTAACTGGAGTCGTAATGAAATTATCCAAAATCGCCCTGATGATGGCAGCGCTCACTGCCTCCTCGGCCGCCTGGTCGCACGGTTATATCGAAGTGCCCGAGAGCCGCGCTTACAAGTGCAAGCTGGGCAGCAACACCGACTGCGGCCGAGCGCAGTGGGAACCGCAGAGCGTCGAGCAGGTTTCCGGCTTCCCTGGCGGCGCGACGCCGCGCGACGGCCAGCTGGCCAGCGGCGGGGTGGGCGGTTTCGAGCCGCTGGATCGTCAGGGCGTCAACGTCTGGGCGTTGAACACCATGAAGCCGGGACCGCAGACGTTCACCTGGTACCACACCGCCAAGCACAAAACCAATAACTGGCGTTATTACATCACCAAACAAGACTGGGACGTGAATAAGCCGCTGTCGCGCGAGGCTTTCGAAAAAGAGCCGTTCTGTGAAGTCGATGGCCATGCTCAGGCGCCAAAAGATCGCGAAGTGCACCAGTGCGTGGTGCCGGAGAGAACCGGCTATCAGGTGATTTATGGCGTGTGGGAAATCAATGACACGGTGAACAGCTTCTATCAGGTGGTTGACGTCAACTTCGAGGACGACGGCGTCGTGTCCGAATGGCGCAAGCAGCTGCAAGGCTCTCTCACCGGCAAAAACCTGCAGGTTGGCGACAAGGTGATCGCCCGCTTCTTCGATGCGGACGGTGAAGTGCTGACGATGAAAACCGAGCTGGCGATCGACAGTGAGGCGCTGACCGACAAAAACCGCTGGAGCCACGCGTTGGCCAGCAAGATCAACGCCGAACAGAAAGCGGTGCGTGCCGGGGTGAAAGACGGTAAAGGCAACGTCAATCCGGTGTTTGGCAATAATGCGGTCTTTGCCAAACAAGGCAGCACGATGAAGAGCGTGGTGATCTCCTATGAGGAAGAAACGCCGGCTATCACCGAAGAGATCCGCATCGGCAACCTGTCCAGCACCAAGATCAAGGACGGTAAAGCTCAGCTGACCTTCAATGCCGAGGTTAAAGGCAAATTGACCGTTGAGGCGCGCGTTTACGATCACGGCCAGACGGAAAAAGGCTACGTGAAAGAGACGCTGGAAGACGCCAGCCAGCCGCTGACCATCGCGCTGAACAACGTCAGCGAGGGCCACCACATGCTGAAAGTGATCGCCAGCAACGACAATGGGCAGAGCATTCAGCCGGATATCGAAAACTTCAATCTGGAAGCTGAATCCACCGGCGGTGGCGGCAATGGCGACTACAACTTCGTCTTCCCGAACGCGCTGAGTAAATACACCGCCGGCACCACGGTGCTGCAACCGAAAGACGGCAAGGTTTATCAGTGCAAACCTTTCCCTTACAGCGGTTACTGCATGCAGTGGAACAGCGGCGCGACTCAGTTTGAGCCGGGCGTGGGATCCAACTGGCAGGACGCCTGGGTCGTGAAAAAATAAGTGCGAATCGGATAGTCAAGCGGCCAATGATGGCCGCTTTTAAAGGAGCTTTATGTCACACGAACCTGCCCGTTACGATCTTTTCAGTCGGTTACTGCATTGGGGCATTGCCGCCGTGATGATCTACGTCATGATCGTGGGTTATTCACTGCATTTTATGACGGATGCGCGCATCTTCGCCTTTTTCTCCGTGACCAATATGTCGTTGGCCTTGGTGCTGACACCGCTGATGGCGGCGCGCTTTATCTGGCGTTTTTCCGGCCTAAAGTGCCTTATGGCGATATGCTGCAAGGGCACGAGAAGGGGTTGGTGCATTTGCTGCACGAAATATTCTACCTGCTGATTTTCGTGGTGTTGCTGAGCGGATTTCTCATGCTGGAGCACGGCTTTGCGGTTTTCGGCGCGATCGATTTCCCCCGTCCGATTGCGAATCTTGAGGTTAATCGTTTCTTTTTCGCCGTGCACCGTTATTCATGCATCGCGCTGTCGGCCATGATTGTGCTGCACATCGCGGCGGTGATTAAGCATCACTGTTTCGCCCGGCGGGCGATTTTGCGCCGCATGCTCTGAGCCTGGCGGTGATGGATCACGCCGCCCGGCGCGGCGGCGTGGCAGCGATGGCCTCAGGGATATTCGCCGCGATTTGCACCACACAGGCAATGTGAGGCGAGTGTCTTCACGCGTGAATAGCGTTAAGGCGTAATACCCCGGGCATTAACCGAGAATTGTTGCTATTTATTATTAACGGCAAAGATGAGTGTAATTAACATTCCGTTGTCAATAGGAAAATGACCTATTCAACTTGAACATTGAAGCCGATAAAAGCATCGGCTCAACGCGTTGGGGGCTGATTATCTGACATATTTCCAAACGGAGGTGGGGATTTTGTCATACAGCTTGTTCATGGTCAGCTCCGCCAAACGATGATCGGCGGCTGAGTAAAACAGCTCTAGTTCATCATCGGAAAGCTCGTACTTATTTTTTTCAATAACACGTTCGAGAGTATCAATCGTGGTGCATTTACGTAAACGCATCAGATAGTCGGTTTTAGTCATGGTGGCCTTTTAGTTTAATAACCGTAAAATAGCTCGGGAATAATTATCCCCTAAGTTTTCATTGTCGTACAGATGTCCTCTCCTGAGAACATTCTGAATAATCTCGCCTTGGTTTTTTGCCAGCGGCGCAGGTCGGAATCATTGATACCGTAGCTGCTGAACAGCGTATAGGTATCGTCGAGATATTCCTCGACTAACTCCGACAAATCGGATTCGTCCATGTATTTAATTTTATAACTCATCACAAACGAAGCGATATGTTCGATCAACTCATTAAGCTGAAGGTTGACGGAGGATGTCGGATCGTTGACCCACCCGTGGTGGCTGTCTCCCAGGGTGGCGATACCTTCATCATACAAATTTTCGCACAAGAATTTGAGTTGAGCAATGTCGTGTCGCTTAGGCGAATACTCATCCATATCATCCCCTCCGTAAGTCTTAATGGCGGTGTTGATAACACTATGTGAGTAAGCTGATTTACATCATGAACGGAGGCAGCTTAACGGTGGTTAAATAAACTTCCCGTAAAATGAATATAAATCATTTTTTCGCGTTTGGCCTGCAGTTATTACGTAAACTTACAATTCATCCGCGGTTGATGGGCGTGAGTTATCAATGATGTCGAAGATTAAACCCCGTTGCGCCACACGGAACCGGACGCTATCGCTGATCGTGTCTTCGCTGTTGATATCCAGGCAAGCATTAAAAATGCCCCACTTATAGCGATAACTCATTGAATAATCGCTGTCACCTTGTTGCACTATATCAAGTATTTCTAATGAATCTTCGGCATAGCGTGCGCTTTCAGAATAAAAACTGAGTCCGCTGGTCAGCGCCGGCACTAACTCCGCAATATTGTCATTAATCACTTTCTTTTAATTTTTTAACAGAAAGTGCGTTGACGTCCAGGTTACAGGCAAGGGTAACAAGCATTAATCTCGGCCAACAACAATGTTATCTGCTCATCTTACTCCTTTTCCACTCGCGCCGGTAAATTTTTCGATTTACCGCTGTTTTTTTTACCTTCCGCCAACATTTTTGCCGAACGGGAATATCCCTGAGTTTGATAAGGGGGCGAGGGGGGGACCTGCTGCGCGACGAGCTGTTACGTTCCGTTGCATTAATGAGTCCGGCAACGCTTGAGACATACCATTAATTGTGATGTTATATTATAACCATAAATCTGCTGCTTTGGTTATTCCCTTGATTCCCACTTCGCAAAATGACGCCGCGTCGTCACTGAATTCGTTGTTCACCACCTCCGCGGCCGTGCGCTGTGCGGGCGCTATCGTTTTGTTGACTCTGCTGTGGCTCGGCATTTTTTGGGCGGTGTCGCTGCCATGATTTCATTACGTCAGCTGGCGATAGGCTATGGCGCCACGCCGCTTTTCCCGCCGCTGAGCGGGCAGTTTAGCGCCGGTTCGTTAACCGCGGTGGTGGGCGTCAACGGGGCAGGGAAATCGACGTTGCTGAAAACGTTCGCCGGTTTGTTGCCGCCCTTGGCGGGTCGCCTGGACTTTAGCGGTGAAAAGCCGCCGCGCAAGGCTTATTTACCACAGCAGGCGGATCTGGATCGGCAATTCCCGATCGCGGTGAGCGATCTGGTGGCGATGGGATGTTGGCCGCAAAGCGGCATGTTCGGCGGTATGAACCAGCGTGCGGCGAGCCAGGTTAATGAGGCGCTGGCGAGCGTCGGCATGAGCGCGCTGGCGCACAGTCCGGTGGGCGAGCTCTCCGGCGGCCAGCTGCAGCGGGTGCTGTTTGCGCGCCTGTTGGTCCAACAGGCGCCGTTGATCCTGCTGGATGAACCCTTCACCGGCATCGACAGCGCCACTACGCAGATCCTGCTGCAGGTGATCGCGCAGCTGCACCAGCAGGGGAGAACGGTGATCGCCGTCCTGCATGACATGTCGATGGTCGCCGAGCATTTTCCGCAGGTGCTGTTGCTGACCCCGCAGGCGTGTCATTGGGGCGCGGCCGAGCGCGTGCTGGAACAGGTGCCGCGGTATCTCGCCGCCGAACGGCAGCCGGGCCTACGGGTGGTGGCGCCATGATGCTGTTGCATGGGCTTATCGACCCTTTTCTCTCTTTCGGTTTTATGCGACGCGCATTGATGGCGTGTCTGGCGCTGTCGCTCAGCGCCGCCCCGCTGGGGGTGTTTCTGTTGCTGCGCCGCATGAGCCTGGTGGGGGATGCGTTGTCCCACGCGGTGTTGCCCGGCGCGGCAATCGGTTATCTGATTTCCGGCATGTCGCTGGTGGCCATGGGCGTGGGCGGCTTTATCGCCGGGCTGGCGGTGGCGATGTTGTCCGGCCTGGTGAGCCGCCGCACGCCGCTGAAAGAGGACGCCAGCTTCGCCGGATTCTATCTGGGGTCGCTGGCGCTCGGGGTCACGTTGGTCTCGCTGCGCGGTTCCAGCGTGGATCTGCTGCACGTGCTGTTCGGTTCGATTCTGGCGGTGGATGCGCAGGCGATGCTGATGGTCGGTGCGATCGCCACGGTGTCGCTGCTGGCGCTGGCGGCGCTGTACCGCGCGTTGGTGATCGAGTCCTTCGACGTCACTTTCCTGCGCGTTAACGCGCCGCGCCGGTTGGCGCTGATCCACGGCCTGTTTTTGGCGCTGGTGGTGGTCAATCTGGTGGCGGGGTTCCAGGTCCTCGGCACCCTGATGTCGGTGGGGCTGATGATGCTGCCCGCCGCCAGCGCACGCTTCTGGGTGCGCAATCTGCCGCAGACGCTGGCGGTGGCGATGGGCATCGGCGCGCTGTCCAGCCTGATTGGGCTGGTGTGGTCCTACTACGCTTCGCTGCCTGCCGGTCCGGCGATCGTGCTCAGCGCCAGCGTCATCTTCTTTGTCTCGATCCTGTTTGGAACGCGTGGAGGCATTTACGCCTTTGCGCGCCGTTGAGAAGTGCCATTTGCAAGGAGAAAATATGAAACGTTTACCTATATCGCTGGCGGTCGCTGCTCTGCTGGCCAGCCCATTGGCGATGGCGAAGACCGTCGACGCCGTCGCCAGCTTTTCCATTCTGGGAGATATCGTTAAACAGGTAGGGGGCGATCACGTCAAGGTCAGCACACTGGTGGGGCCAGATGGCGATCCGCACAGCTTCGAGCCTTCACCGCAGGATGGCAAGACGTTGGCGCAGGCCGACGTGGTGTTCGTTAGCGGCCTGGGGCTGGAAGGGTGGATCGATCGCCTGGTCAGCGCTTCGGGTTATAAAGGACAGGTGATTACCGCGTCACAGGGCATCAACACCCGCCAAATGGAGGAGGACGGCAAACCGATTACCGATCCCCACGCCTGGAACAGCATGAAAAACGGCGTGCAGTACGCCACCAACGTGATGAACGCCCTGATCGCCGCCGATCCCGAGGATGCCAACTATTTTCGCCAGCGCGGTGCCGAATACATTCAGCAGTTGCAAAAGCTGGATCTGTGGGCCAAAACCCAGTTCGCCGCTGTGCCGCCGCAGAAACGTAAGGTGCTCACCAGCCATGATGCCTTTGGTTACTTTGGGCAAGAGTATGGCGTCACCTTCCTTGCGCCGGTCGGATTTTCCACCGAGGCCGAAGCCAGCGCCAGCGATGTGGCCGGCCTGATCAAGCAAATCAAACAGGAAAAAGTTAACGCTTACTTTATCGAAAACCAGACCGATCCGCGGCTGGTGAAACAGATTGCCGCCGCCACCGGCGCCAAGGCGGGCGGCGAGCTGTACCCTGAAGCGCTCTCGCGCGTGGGCGGCCCGGCGGCCACCTATGAGCAGGCGTTCAAGCACAATGTCGACGCGCTGCTGAGCAGCATGAAGTAATCTCCGCCCCCGCTTGCCGGCGGGGGCAGCTTGCAGGCACTTTCTCGCCATAAAAAAAAGACCCCGTTGAGCAGCAACGGGGCTTTGCGACAGATGACACTTTGGAGTTAACGCTTTTTCTTACGTCCCTGTACCGCTTTGAATCGCGGATTGCTTTTACAGATCACATAGATGCGGCCACGACGACGCACGACTTTGCAATCCGGGTGGCGATTTTTCGCCGAACGCAATGAACTCAATACCTGCATGGGGGTTCCTTGTTACTTATTGCCGATAAAGCGGCCAAAGCGCTGCTGGAAGCGCGCCGTGCTGCCTTCTTTGGAATAGTCTTTCTGCTTGCCGGTGTAATACGGATGCGAAGCGGAAGAGACGTCGAGGGTGACATACGGCCAGCTTTCGCCGTCCAGCTCGATGGTGCGATCGGTTTTGATGGTCGATCCCACTTTGAAGTAGGCGTTGGCGCTGACGTCGTGGAACACCACGGTGCGATAATCGGGATGGATGCCGGGTTTCATAATGGCTCTCTCATGTAATGTTATACTATAACAACAATTATGCGCCGACCGGGCATCACGATCAAGCGTAAATTGCACACACGAGTGAATTAATGAGAACGGTTTGCATTAAGCAACTGAAGCAAAAGAAAAAGGCCGCATGCGCGGCCTTTTCGATTATCGGGTAGAAATTTCTTCACTGAACGATCAGTGATGTTCTACCGGGTGGCTGTGTTCCAGGTCTTCGTTCTTCTTGCTGAAGCGGCGGCGAACCACCACGAAGAACACCGGTACGAAGAAGATCGCCAATACGGTCGCGGTGATCATCCCGCCCATTACGCCGGTACCTACCGCGTTCTGTGCGCCGGAGCCTGCGCCGCTGCTGATAACCAGCGGCAGAACCCCGAGGATGAAGGCCAGGGACGTCATCAGAATTGGACGCAGACGCATACGCACCGCTTCCAACGTCGCTTCGATCAGA
This sequence comes from Serratia sp. SCBI, assembly GCF_000747565.1. Taxonomy (NCBI): domain Bacteria; kingdom Pseudomonadati; phylum Pseudomonadota; class Gammaproteobacteria; order Enterobacterales; family Yersiniaceae; genus Serratia; species Serratia sp. SCBI. The sequence continues at coordinate 1,101,490 of NZ_CP003424.1, forward strand.
CCTTTGCCTTCTTTCTCCATCAGATCCTTGGCGAATTCCACGATCAGGATGGCGTTCTTCGCCGATAGACCGATGGTGGTCAACAGCCCCACCTGGAAGTACACGTCGTTATTCATGCCGCGCATCGTCGCGGCCAACAACGCACCGATAACCCCCAGCGGCAATACCAGCATGACCGAGAACGGCACGGACCAGCTTTCATACAGCGCCGCCAGACACAGGAACACCACCAGAATCGAGATGGCGTACAGCGCCGGCGCCTGGTTGCCCGACAGACGTTCCTGATAGGACATGCCGGTCCAGTCGTAACCGATGCCGCTTGGCAGTTTGGACGCCAGCTGTTCCATCAGGTTCATCGCTTCACCGGTACTCTTGCCCGGTGCAGCCTGGCCCAGAATTTCCATCGACGGCAAGCCGTTATAGCGTTCCAGACGCGGTGAGCCGTATTCCCATTTCGCCGAAGAGAAGGCGGAGAATGGCACCATCTGGCCGCTGGTACCGCGCACGTACCACTTGTTGATGTCTTCCGGCAGCATGCGGAATGGCGCTTCGGCCTGTACGTACACCTTCTTCACACGACCGCGGTCGATGAAGTCGTTGACGTACGAACCGCCCAGTGCGGTGCTCAGCGTGCTGTTGATGGTGGTGATGCTCACGCCCAGCGCCTTGGCTTTCTCCTGATCGACGATCAGTTTGAACTGCGGCGTATCTTCCAGGCCGTTCGGGCGCACGCCCACCAGCACGTCCGGATGCTGAGCAACCATGCCCAACAGCTGGTTACGCGCTTCGGTCAGTTTTTCGTGCCCCAGGCCGCCCTGGTCAATCAGCTCGAAGTCGAAGCCGGTTGCGGTACCGAGTTCGATGATCGCCGGCAGGTTGAACGGGAACACCAGGCCTTCTTTAATCTGCGAGAAGGCGCCCATGGCGCGACCCGCGATCGCTTCTACCTTGTTCCCGGCCCCTGGACGCTCACCCCAGTCTTTCAGGCTGACGAATGCCAGGCCGTTGTTCTGGCCGTTACCGTTGAAGCCGAAGCCCGCGACGGTAAACACCGAAACCACGTTGTCCTTTTCCTTGTTCAGGAAGTAGTCGGAGACTTCTTCCAACACCTTGTTGGTGCGGGATTCGGTGGCGCCGGCAGGCAACTGCACCATGGTCAACAGGATGCCCTGATCTTCGTCCGGCAGGAACGAAGAGGGCAGGCGCAGGAACAGCAGGCCCATGCCAACCACGATCAGCAGGTAGATGATCAGGTAGCGGCCGGTGCTGCGCAGGATGTTGCCCACGCTGTCGGTATAGTGATGCGTGCTCTTCTCGAACATGCGGTTAAACCAGCCGAAGAAGCCCGTTTTAACCCCGTGATCGCCTTTCGGGATCGGTTTGAGCAGGGTGGCGCACAGCGCCGGCGTCAGGATCAAGGCCACCAGCACCGACAGCGCCATCGCGGACACGATGGTGATCGAGAACTGACGATAGATGGCGCCGGTTGAACCGCCGAAGAACGCCATCGGCACGAATACCGCCGACAGCACCATGGCGATACCCACCAGCGCGCCCTGGATCTGGCCCATCGATTTACGGGTAGCTTCTTTCGGCGGCAGCCCCTCTTCGGACATGACGCGCTCGACGTTTTCCACCACCACGATGGCATCATCCACCAGCAGGCCGATCGCCAACACCATGCCGAACATCGTCAGGGTGTTTATCGAGAAGCCGAACGCCGCGAGTATCGCAAAGGTCCCCAGCAACACCACCGGCACCGCGATGGTTGGGATCAGCGTCGCGCGGAAGTTCTGCAGGAACAGATACATCACCAGGAATACCAGGATGATGGCTTCGATCAGCGTTTTCACCACTTCGTTGATGGAGATCTTAACGAATGGGGTGGTGTCGTACGGATAAACCACTTTCATCCCTTGCGGGAAGAAGGGCGCCATCTTGGCCAGCTCGTCTTTCACACCTTTGGCGGTGTTCAAGGCGTTGGCGCCGGTCGCCAGTTTGATACCCAGGCCGGCGGCAGGCTTGCCGTTATAACGCGCGGTAACGGCATAGCTTTCCGCGCCGCGCTCAATGTGAGCGACGTCGCGCAGGCGCACCTGGGAACCGTCGGTATTGACCTTCAGCAGGATCTTGCCGAACTCTTCCGGCGAAGTCAGACGGGTCTGCGCGATGATCGAGGCGTTCAACTGCTGCCCCGGCACCGGCGGCAGGCCGCCCAGCTGGCCTGCGGCGATCTGGTTGTTCTGCTCGGTGATGGCGGAGGTCACATCCGTGGTCGTCAGCTGGTAGTTGTTCAGCTTGTTCGGATCCAGCCAAATGCGCATCGCGTACTGGGCACCGAACAGCTGCACTTCACCCACGCCGGACGAACGGCTGATCGGGTCCTTGATGTTGGACGCCACGTAGTCCGCAATATCGTCCTGAGTCATGTTCGGATCGTCGGAAACGAAGCCGGCCACCATCAGGAAGCTGCTGCTGGATTTTTCTACTTTCAGGCCCTGCTGCTGAACTTCTTGCGGCAGCAGCGGGGTGGCCAACGACAGTTTGTTCTGGACCTGAACCTGTGCGATGTCAGGATCGGTGCCGGACTCAAACGTCAGGGTAATGGTGACGCTACCAGAGGAATCACTGGTGGAGGACATGTACATCAGGTTATCGATACCGTTCATGTTCTGTTCGATAATCTGTGTGACGGTATCCTGCACCGTTTTGGCATCTGCGCCCGGGTAGTTGGCGGAAATACTCACCGCCGGCGGTGCAATAGTGGGATACTGCGCGATTGGCAGTTTCATTATTGCAAGCACCCCCGCCAACATGACGATGATGGCGATTACCCAGGCGAAAATTGGGCGGTCTATAAAGAACTTAGCCATGTATTACAGGCTCCTTTTTATGACTTCTGCGCTTCAGACTGCGGCTGTTTTTGCGCCTGAGTGTCAACTTCCTGCACTTTTACCTGCGCGCCCGGATGCACTTTCATCAGGCCGGTGACGATGACGCGATCGCCGGCTTTCAGGCCATCGGTAACCAGCCATTTGTCGCCAATCGCCTGGTCCGCCTTCAGCGTGCGCAGCTCAACTTTGTTGTCTGCCCCTACCACCAACGCCGTCGCGTCGCCGCGCGGGTTGCGGGTGACGCCCTGTTGAGGCACCAGCAACGCATCGCTGCGTACGCCTTCGTCCAGACGGGCGCGCACGAACATGCCAGGCAACAGCGTATCGTTCGGGTTAGGGAACAGGGCGCGAATGGTGATGGAGCCGGTGGTCTCATCGACGGTGACGTCGGAGAACTCCAGCGTGCCTTCCTGCGCGTATTCGGTGCCGTTTTCCAGCATCAGTTTCACTTTGGCCTTGCCGTTTTCCTGCTTCAGCGCGCCGCTGGCCAGTTCTTGCTTCAGGCGCAGGAAGTCGGTGCTCGACTGGGTGACGTCGACATACATCGGATCCAACTGCTGCACGGTGGACAGGGCGGTTGCCTGGCCGTTGCTGACCAGCGCGCCTTCGGTCACGGCGGATTTGCCGATGCGGCCGGAGATCGGAGAGGTCACCTTGGTGTACGCCAGGTTGATGCGCGCGGTTTCCACGGCGGCCTTAGCGGCCACCACGGCGGCATCCGCTTGCTGCAGCGTGGACACGGCGTTGTCATAGTCCTGCTTGCTGATGTAGCTGGTGCCCAGCAATGGCTTGTAGCGGTTTACCGTCACGCGCGCGATGGAAGCGCTGGCCTGCGCTTTGGCCAAATCGCCTTTCGCGCTGTCGTAGCTGGCCTGATAGGTCGCGGGATCGATTTGGTACAGAGACGTCCCGGCCTTGATATCGCTGCCTTCAACGAAGTTACGCTTCAGGATGATGCCGCTGACCTGAGGGCGAACTTCGGCGATGCGATACGCAGCGGTGCGGCCAGGAAGATCGGTAGTGATATTGAGAGGCTCGGCCTTCAAAGTGACTACGCCCACTTCAGGAGCCTGCTGTTGGGCGCCTTGCTGTTGGGTTTCTTTATCGTTACATCCTGTTAGCACTAAGCTGCCTGAAAGCATCAGAACGGCCGCCAGAGGCGTTAACCCTCTGTTTTTGTTCATAGAAAAACCTCAAGTGTCCGATTTCAAAATGATCAATGGATCACAAGCTTTAAAACCCATTGCTGCGTTAATTATATGTGCGTGCTATGGTACATACATTCGCGAATGTATGTAAATCACACTCCCCCTAAATAACAATGCCATGGCACGAAAAACCAAACAGCAGGCGCAAGAAACCCGACAGCAAATCCTCGATGCTGCGGTGAGAGAGTTCTCTGAACGTGGCGTTGCTGCAACGTCACTGACAGATATTGCCACCGCTGCCGGGGTTACGCGTGGAGCCATTTACTGGCACTTCAAAAATAAGGTAGACCTGTTTAATGAAGTTTGGGAATCTACCGAGCCGAAAATTGACCAGCTCGAAACAGAGTATCAGGCAAAGTTTCCCGATAATCCACTGCGGGTTATCCGGGAAATTCTGATTTACATTCTGACGTCTACGGTTGAAGACGGCCGCAGGCGGGCGTTGATGGAGATTATATTCCACAAATGCGAGTTTGTCGGTGAAATGATGCCGCTGCTGGATTCGCGCAAGGTGTTGTACCTCGCCGGCTACGAACGCATCGAAGCGGTGCTGTATAACTGCATTCACCACGAGCAATTGCCCGCCGATTTGCATACCCGCCGTGCGGCGATCATCCTGCGCGGTTATATCACCGGCCTGATGGAAAACTGGCTGTTTATGCCGGAAAGTTTCGATCTGCGGGCCGAAGCCGAAGCGCTGGTCGATGCGTTTTTGGAGATGCTGCAGTTTTGCCCCACCTTGCGCCTCAACCCCGACGTCGACCGCCTTCCTTTATAAGGAGAGATTTCATGTCATCAGTTGTTCTCATCGCCAACGGCGCCGCCTATGGCCATGAATCCTTGTTCAATGCGCTGCGGTTGGCCATCGCGCTGAAAGAGCAGCAAAGCAGTCTCGACCTGCGGCTGTTTCTGATGTCCGACGCGGTGGTGGCCGGGCTGGCAGGACAGCAGCCGCACGAAGGATACCATCTGCAGCAGATGCTGGAGATCCTCACCGCGCAGCAGGTGCCGGTCAAGCTGTGCAAGACCTGCGCCGACGCGCGCGGCGTCAGCCGCTTGCCGCTGGCGGACGGCGTGGAGATCGGCACGCTGGTCGAACTGGCGCAGTGGACGCTGGCGGCGGAGAAAGTGCTCACTTTCTGATTTCGCGACAACGGGACATCACCGGCAACGTTTTTGTTGTTCGTTGCCCGCCGGCGATCGTGATAATCTTCAGGCTTCTTAACCGATCCGAAGCTAAATCATGCATCGCTGGTTGACTCTGCCCTCTCTGACGCCGCGCTCGTTTGTCGGCGCATGCCGGCGGCGCATCGCCGCCGCGACACTCCTTTTCCTGATTTGCACGCTGAGCTTGCCGGTGCAGGCGGCGCTGAACGGCGATTTGCCGCAGCGCAGCGAAGTGCAAAGCCAGCTGGAAGCGCTGAACAAGCAAAAAGCCCTGACGCCGGTCGAAAAGCTGTCCCAACAGGATTTAACCCGCACGCTGGAGCTGCTGGACGCCATCGAGCGCAATCGGCAGGATGCGGCGCAGCTTAAACAGCAGGTGCAGCAGGCGCCGGCGAAGCTCAATCAGGTGACCGCCGAGCTGGATGCGCTGAAGCGGCCGACGGACAGCGCGGCGGCGCGCGCCGCGCTGTTGCCGCTGTCGCTGCGCCAATTGGAAAGCCGGCTGTATCAAACGCTCGACGAGCTGCAAAGCGCGCAGGAGAGCCTCTCTACTTACAACAGCCAACTGGTGTCGCTGCAAACCCAGCCTGAACGAGTACAAAGCACCATGTACGCCGCTTCGCAGCGCCTGCAGGAGATCCGCAGCCAGCTCAGCGGCCAGACGCCGGGGCAAGATTCGCTGCGCAACAGCCAGCAGGTGATGCTGACCACCGAGCAGGCGTTGCTCAACGCACAGCTTGAGCTGCAGCGCAAAAGTCTGGAAGCCAATACCACGCTGCAGGATCTGCTGCAAAAACAGCGTGATTACACCACGGCGCATATCGACGCGCTGGATCGCTCGGTGCAGTTGCTGCAGGAGATCGTCAACAGCAAACGTTTGACGCTGTCTGAAAAGACCGCTAAAGAGGCGCAAAACCCGGAAGACGCCACCGATATCCAGCGCGATCTGTTGGTCAGCAAACAGCTGGACGTCAACCGCCAACTGAGCCAGCGGCTGATCGCCGCCACCGAAGAGAGCAACACCCTGTTCCAGCAGAACATTCGGGTCAAAAACTGGCTCGACCGCGGGCTGCAGGCGGAGCGTAACCTTAAAGAACAGATCCAGGTGCTGAAGGGCAGCCTGGTGCTGTCGCGCATCCTGTATCAGCAGCAGCAGAGCCTGCCGCAGGGCACGCTGTTGGCGGATATGGACACGCGCATCGCCGATTTGCGGCTGGAGCAGTTCGATATCAATCAGCAACGCGACGATCTGTTCAAGGGAGAGGATTACATCAACCAGCTGGTGGCCGAAAGCAAGGAAAAGGCCGGCCCGGAGGTGATCGACGCGTTAAACGAGATCGTCGATATGCGCCGCGAACTGCTGGATCAGCTGAACAAGCAGCTCAGCAACCAGCTGTCGCTGTCGATCAACCTGCAGATCAATCAGCAGCAGCTGACCAGCGTTTACGGTTCGCTGCAAGATACGCTGACCCAGCAGATTTTCTGGGTTAACAGCAACAAGCCGGTCGATCTGGCGTGGCTGAAGGCGATGCCGGAGGCGGTGCGCGATCAGATTGCCGGTCTCGATCTCAAATTCGACGGCGGCAAGCTGGTGCAGGGCGGGCTGAATGCGCTGGTGTTCCTGATCCCTATGCTGTTGGCGATCGGGGTATTGCGCTGGCGCTACCGGCTGATCGACGGCCATTTGCAAAAGCTGGCCAACGACGTGGGGCAACTTAAGCGCGACGGCCAACTGCACACGCCGAAGGCCATCGCGCTGACCTTGCTGAAAGTGTTGCCCGGCGCCGCGTTACTCCTCGGCGTCGGTTTCTGGATGTATCGCGCGGATTTCGGCATCAGCGACTTTATATGGGCATTGTCGCAGCAGCTGGCGCTGTCGTGGCTGGTGTTCGGCTTCAGCTATCGCATGCTGAAACCGGACGGCATCGCCGAGCGGCATTTCAACTTCGGCGCCAACCTGTGCGCGCATTACCGCCGTCAGACGCTGCGGCTGGGGTTGGCGCTGCAGCCGTTGATCTTCTGGTCGGTATTGGGCGAGAAAGCGCCGCTGCGTCTGGTGGAAGACGTGATCGGCCAGATCGTGGTGATGTTGACGCTGGCGCTGCTCACGGTGCTGGTGTTCCCGCTGTGCCGCGACAGCTGGCGTGAAAAAGGCTCGCATGCCGTGCGGCTGGTGGTGGTCACCGCGCTGGCCGCCACGCCGCTGATCCTGCTGGGGCTGATGTTCGCCGGCTACTTCTATACCACGCTGCGGCTGGCCAGCCGCTGGATAGACAGCCTGTATCTGTTTTTCCTGTGGAATATCGTATACCTGACCGCGCTGCGCGGCCTGAGCGTGGCGGCGCGGCGTCTGGCTTACCGGCGCGCGTTGGCGCGGCGGCAAAACGTGGCGAAAGAAGGAGCCGAAGGCGGCGAACCGGTGGTGGAAGAGCCGCCGCTGGCGCTCGATCAGATCAACCAGCAGTCGCTGCGCCTGACCACCCTGGTGCTGTTCGCCATCTTCGCCAGCGCCTTCTACGCCATTTGGTCGGATCTGGTGACGGTCATCGCTTATCTGGACAGCATCACGCTGTGGCATTACACCAGCACCGTGGCGGGCAGCAGCGTGTCGCAGGCGGTGACGCTGGGCAACATGATGGTGGCGATCGCCGCAGTGATTGTCGCCTACGTGCTCACCCGCAACTTGCCCGGTTTGCTGGAGGTGGTGGTGCTGTCGCGGTTGCAACTGCGGCAGGGGGCGTCTTACGCCATCACCACCGTGCTCACTTACCTGATTACCGCCGTGGGCGCCGTGGTTGCGCTGGGATCGCTCGGCGTATCCTGGGACAAACTGCAATGGCTGGCCGCCGGTCTGACGGTCGGGCTGGGCTTCGGCCTGCAAGAGATCTTCGCCAACTTCGTCTCCGGCCTGATCATTCTGTTCGAACGCCCGATCCGCATCGGCGATACCATCACCATCGGCACCTTCTCCGGTTCGGTCAGCAAGATCCGCATTCGCGCCACCACCATTACCGACTTCGATCGCAAAGAGGTGATCATTCCGAACAAGGCGTTCGTCACCGAGCGTCTGATCAACTGGTCGCTGTCCGATACCATCACCCGCGTGCTGATCAAGGTCGGCGTGGCCTACGGCTCCGATCTCGACAAGGTGAAAAAGGTGCTGCTGCAGGCGGCGCACGACAATCCGCGGGTGATGACCGATCCCGAACCGCAGGTGTTCTTCCTCAACTTCGGCGCCAGCACGCTGGATCACGAACTGCGGCTCTATGTGCGGGAACTGCGCGATCGCAGCTACACGGTGGACGAACTGAATCGCTCAATCGACCGCTTGTGCCGGGAAAACGGCATCGACATCGCCTTCAATCAGCTGGAGGTGTATCTGCATAACCAGCAGGGCAATGAAGTGCAGGAAGTGAAAAGAACGCTATCGCCGGACGACGGCGGCCAGACGGCGGCGGATAAGCAATGAGAGGCGAAAGGGACAGCGGCGCTGTCCCCGGTTACTGTCCGGCAGGCAGATAGGGAGAGGTGACGCCGGCGCGCTGCAGCTTTTCCTGATAATCCCGTTTGACGATATCCAGCGCCGCCAGCGCGGTGGCCGGATCGATCTCGTTGCATTCCAGCAGGTAAATCAAGTCTACCGCCAGCTGCAGTTCGGGTGAGGCGTTTTCCAGAGACATAGCACCTGCGCTTATTTAATTAATGGGATGAATAACTCGGGTATCGGCAGAGTATAGTGAACCCGGCGCGCAACCGGGGAATAATCATTAAAATATTGTGATAAATCTTCAAAAACCGTTTTCTTTGCGCTCGATATTGCGCTCGATGCGCGCCAACGCCTGACGACAGCGCATCAGCCGCCCCTCCAGCGCCGCCAGCTCGTGCTGCAGCTTTTGCTGCGCCGCCAGCGTGGTCTGGCGCCCCAGCAGGCTTTCCCGATCCTGAATCATGGCGATCAGCCGGCGTTCGTAATCCTGATGCTCGGCCAGCTTGTGGTAGAGATCGACCTCGGGGGCTTCCTTCGGCTGATTCTTGCGCCGCAGCGCCTGGGTCGCCAGCTCGCGCTGCAGGGCGGCGATCTGAGCCACCAGTTTTTCGGCCAGAAAGGCCACCTGGCTGGCGCGGCTGTCGTTAGCGGCGTTTTGCAGCTGGGCGAAGTTTTTCTCCACTTCGGCCAGGTAGTCGCGCAGCCGCGTGCCGCGGTTGGCGAACAGGGCGGCGTCGAACCGCGCCTGCGGGATCGGGGCGTCGCCGCGCGGGCTGACTTCGGCCGCCAGCGCCGCAATCTGCTGTGCCAACACCTGTAATAGACGCTGAGTGCTCACATAAGCTCCCTCTTGATTTCAACAGGCGTAAGCTTGCCCGCGAAGCCGTCCTGAAACAAGCGCCGCATGCATATTCCGCCGGCGCGGCGCCGATGCTACAGTAAGCCGCAACCGATTGAGGAGCGAAGAACCGCATGACGCGTGGGTTATTGATCATTTTGGGCTGGTTGGCGGTGGTGCTGGCGACGTTGGGCGTGGTGTTGCCGCTGTTGCCGACCACGCCGTTCCTGCTGTTGGCCGCCTGGTGCTTCGCCCGCTCTTCGCCGCGCTTTCATCACTGGCTGCTGCACCGTTCCTGGTTTGGCCCTTATCTGCGCCATTGGCAGCAGCATCGCGCGCTGCCTCCGGGGGCGAAGTGGAAAGCGGTGCTGGTGATCGTGCTGACCTTCGCCTGTTCGCTGTGGCTGGTGAAAATCTGGTGGGTGCGCGGGCTGTTGCTGCTGATGTTGGCCATTTTGCTGACCTTTATGCTGCGCCTGCCGGTTATTGATCTGCCGCAACAAAAACAGCGCTGATTGTACCTTAAACTCCTCAATAGCTTTCAAGCCGCAGCCAGGCGACAAACGCAGGCATCCCCGGGAGCTTACTTAGGTAAGTAATGCGTGCGGTCAACAACGCTGTGGGGTGAAAGATGCAGGGGAGAGTTGCATTTGTCCGCCAGTTTGCATAGATTTGGGCGTTTTCGTGCGCGGATCGCCTGCCATTTTTTCTCCGGTGTGTTTCACCCGGGGGCGGCGGGTGAGCGGCGCGCCGGTTTTCAAGCAGTTTTATCAGGCAACAATTATGACCGCTACTGCGCAGCAGCTTCAGTTTATTAAAGACAGTATCAAAACCATCCCGGATTATCCGAAGCCGGGCATCCTGTTCCGCGACGTGACCAGCCTGCTGGAAAACCCGTTGGCCTACGCCGCCAGCATCGAGCTGCTGGTTGAGCGCTATCGCGAAGCGGGCGTGACCAAGGTGGTGGGTACCGAAGCGCGTGGTTTCCTGTTCGGCGCGCCCGTCGCGCTGGCGTTGGGCGTCGGTTTCGTGCCGGTGCGCAAACCGGGCAAACTGCCGCGCGCCACGCTCAGCGAAAGCTATGAGCTGGAGTACGGCACCGACAAGCTGGAGATCCACACCGACGCCATCACCGCGGGCGACAAAGTGCTGGTGGTGGACGATCTGCTGGCGACCGGCGGCACCATTGAAGCGACCACCAAACTGATCCGCCGTCTGGGCGGTGAAGTGAAAGACGCCGCGTTCATCATCAACCTGCCGGATCTGGGCGGAGAAGCGCGACTGAACAAGCTGGGCATCGACTGCTACTGCCTGGTGGACTTCGCCGGTCATTGATGCGGCATCGCCCCTTGGGCACAACGGCCTCGCGGATTGCCGCGGGGCTGTGTTAGCATGACCCTCCAGATTACTCGACTTCTCCGGTATTAATGAGCTATCAGGTTCTCGCCCGTAAGTGGCGCCCTCAAACGTTCGCAGACGTGGTCGGCCAGGAACATGTCCTGACCGCGCTGGCCAACGGCCTCTCGCTGGGGCGGATCCATCACGCCTATCTGTTCTCGGGCACGCGCGGCGTGGGGAAAACCACCATCGCCCGCTTGCTGGCCAAAGGCCTGAACTGTGAAACCGGCATCACCGCCACGCCGTGCGGCCAATGCGACAACTGCCGCGAGATCGAGCAGGGGCGCTTCGTCGATCTGATCGAGATCGACGCCGCTTCCCGAACCAAGGTGGAAGATACCCGCGATCTGCTGGACAACGTCCAGTACGCGCCGGCGCGCGGCCGCTTCAAGGTCTACCTGATCGATGAAGTGCACATGCTCTCGCGCCACAGCTTCAACGCGTTGCTGAAGACGCTGGAAGAGCCGCCGCCGCACGTCAAATTCCTGTTGGCCACCACCGATCCGCAAAAATTGCCGGTGACCATTCTTTCCCGCTGCCTGCAGTTTCACCTCAAAGCGCTGGACGTCGATCAGATCCGCCAGCAGCTGGAAACTGTGCTGACGGCGGAGCAGATCACCAGCGACGCCCGCGCGCTGCAGCTGCTGGCGCGCGCCGCCGACGGCAGCATGCGCGATGCGCTGAGCCTGACCGATCAGGCGATCGCCATGGGGCAGGGGCAGGTGACGGCCGCAACCGTCAGCCAGATGCTCGGCACGCTCGATGACGAGCAGCCGCTGGCGATCCTCGAAGCGCTGGTCAGCGCCGACGGTGAAAAGGTGATGGCGCAGGTCGCGCAGGCCGCTTCGCGCGGCGTGGATTGGGAAAACCTGCTGGTGGAGACGCTGGCGTTGCTGCACCGCATTGCGATGGTGCAACTGCTGCCTTCGATGCTCGACAACCACTACGCCGCCGTGGAACAACGGCTGCGTGAGCTGGCGCGCACCCTGCCGCCGGCCGATGTGCAACTCTATTACCAGACGCTGTTGGTGGGCCGCAAAGAGCTGGCCTATGCGCCGGATCGCCGCATGGGGGTTGAGATGACCCTGCTGCGCGCGCTGGCGTTTCACCCGAAAGCGGTGATCCCGGAGCCGGTGGCGTTGGTGCAGACCGCGCCGGCGCCGATGGCGCAGCCGCAGCAGGCCGCATCGCCACAGCCGCCGCAGTTTCAGGACGCGCCGCCGCCGCTAGGGCAGCCGGCCGCGCCGCAGCGACAATCATCGACTCCTTTACCGGATGCCACCGCCCAGCTGTTGAAAGCGCGGTCCCAGCTGCAACGGCAGCAGGGAGCATCCACACCAAAAAAGAATGAGCCGGCGGCGCCAGGAATAGCGCGGCCGGCAAACTCGGCGCTGGGGCGTTTGGCTTCCGTGACCGAGCGCAGCCAGCAGCGCCTGGCGGAGAAGAAGGTGCCGGAAAAACCGGCGAAACCGGAAGCCTATCGTTGGCGCGCGCAGACTGAGCCCGAGGCGGCGCCGGAACCGCTGGCGACGCCGAAAGCGCTGCGCACGGCGTTGGAGCACGAGAAAACGCCGGAGCTGGCCGCCAAGCTGGTGGTGGAGTCGCTGGAGCGCGACGCCTGGGCGGCGGAAATCGATAAGCTGAAGATCCCGAAACTGGTGCAGCAGCTGGCGTTGAACGCCTTCAAGCAGCAGCCGGAGCCGGGCAAGATTAGCCTCCATCTGCGGTCTTCGCAGCGCCATCTGAATTCGCCTTCGGCGCAGAAGACGCTGGCCGACGCGCTCGGTGAGCTGTACGGCAGCCCGATCGAGCTGACCGTGGTGGAGGACGATAATCCGGCGGAGCGCACCCCGCTGGAATGGCGACAAGCCATCTATGAGGAAAAGCTGGCGCAGGCGCGCCAGTCCATCGAAGCGGATACCAACATTCAGACGCTGCGCCGATTCTTCGACGCGGATCTGGATGAAGAGAGTATTCGCCCCCTTTAAACGCTGCGCGATGTGCGCGGCCCTAGCGACGAGAGACGACTATGTTTGGTAAAGGCGGTCTGGGCAACCTGATGAAGCAAGCCCAGCAAATGCAAGAAAAAATGCAGCAGATGCAGGAAGAAGTCGCCAAATTGGAAGTGACCGGCGAATCTGGCGCCGGCCTGGTGAAAGTCACCATCAATGGCGCGCACAACTGCCGCCGCGTGGAAATCGATCCAAGCCTGATGGAAGACGACAAAGAGATGCTGGAAGATCTGATCGCCGCTGCGTTTAACGACGCCGCGCGCCGCATCGAAGAGACCCAGAAAGAGAAAATGGCCTCCGTCTCCAGCGGCATGCAGTTGCCGCCTGGCTTCAAGATGCCGTTCTGATGCAAACCAGCCCGCTCCTTGAATCCCTGATGGAGGCGCTGCGCTGCCTGCCGGGCGTCGGCCCGAAATCGGCTCAGCGCATGGCGTTTCAGCTGCTGCAGCGCGATCGCAGCGGCGGCATGCGCCTGGCGCAGGCGTTGACGCGCGCGATGTCGGAGATCGGCCACTGCGCCGACTGCCGCACCTTCACCGAGCAGGACGTCTGCACCATTTGCGCCAATCCGCGCCGCCAGCAAAACGGCCAGATTTGCGTGGTGGAAAGCCCGGCGGATATCCACGCCATCGAGCAGACCGGCCAGTTCGCCGGGCGCTACTTTGTGCTGATGGGGCATCTGTCGCCGCTGGACGGCATCGGGCCGGGCGATATCGGTCTGGATCGCCTGGAGCAACGGCTGGAAAAGGAAAGCATCACCGAAGTGATCCTCGCCACCAACCCGACGGTGGAAGGGGAGGCGACCGCCAACTATATCGCCGAGATGTGTGGCCAGTATGGCGTGCTCGCCAGCCGCATCGCCCACGGCGTGCCGGTGGGCGGCGAGCTGGAGATGGTCGACGGCACCACGCTGTCGCATTCGCTGGCGGGACGCCACGCCATCAAGTTCTGATGTTTTCCCGGATGGGGCCGCCCGGCCCCATTGTTTTTTGCCAAAAATTTCCCGCCGTCCGCTTGAAAAACAAGACCCTGACCCTCATCTGATCCTCATTGTTCGATTTTGGTAGCCATTGTCTTTGAGGTAATCAATGAGTATGAAAGGTCAAGAAACCCGCGGGTTCCAGTCTGAAGTAAAACAGCTGCTTCATTTGATGATCCATTCGCTGTACTCCAACAAAGAAATTTTTCTGCGCGAGCTGATCTCCAACGCCTCTGACGCCGCCGACAAGCTGCGCTTCCGCGCTCTGTCCGCGCCGGAGCTGTATGCCGGCGACGGCGAGCTGCGCGTGCGTTTGTCCTTCGATAAAGAGCAGCGCACCCTGACCATTGCCGACAACGGCATCGGTATGCGCCGCGAAGAAGTGATCGAAAACCTCGGCACCATCGCCAAATCGGGCACCAAAGCGTTTCTGGAATCCATCGGTTCCGACCAGGCGAAAGACAGCCAACTGATCGGCCAATTCGGCGTCGGTTTCTACTCGGCGTTCATCGTGGCGGACAAAGTGACCGTGCGCACCCGCGCGGCCGGCGCCGCCGATGACGAGGGCGTGTTCTGGGAGTCCGCCGGTGAAGGCGACTACACCATCGCCGACATCACCAAAGAAACCCGCGGCACCGAAATCACCCTGCATCTGCGCGAAGGCGAAGATGAGTACCTCGACGCCTGGCGCCTGCGCTCGGTGATCGGCAAATATTCCGATCACATCGCCTTGCCGGTGGAGATCGAAAGCAAGAATGAAGAAGACGGCACCGTCACCTGGGAGAAGATCAACAAGGCGCAGGCCCTGTGGACCCGCAGCAAGGCTGACGTGACCGACGAAGAGTACAAAGAGTTTTACAAGCACATCGCCCACGATTTCACCGATCCGCTGAGCTGGAGCCACAATCGGGTGGAAGGCAAGCAGGAATATACCAGCCTGCTGTATATCCCGGCGCAGGCGCCGTGGGACATGTGGAACCGCGATCACAAGCACGGCCTGAAGCTGTACGTGCAGCGCGTGTTCATCATGGACGACGCCGAGCAGTTCATGCCGAACTATCTGCGCTTCGTGCGCGGCCTGATCGATTCCAACGATCTGCCGCTGAACGTATCGCGCGAGATCCTGCAAGACAGCCGCGTGACGCAGAACCTGCGCGGCGCGCTGACCAAGCGCGTGCTGCAGATGTTGGATAAGCTGGCCAAAGACGACGCCGAAGGCTACCAGAAATTCTGGCAGCAGTTCGGTCTGGTGCTGAAAGAAGGCCCGGCGGAAGACAACGGCAACCAGGAAGCGATCGCCAAACTGCTGCGCTTCGCCACCACCCACGGCGACAGCTCGGCGCAGACCGTGTCGCTGGAAGAGTACGTCGGCCGCATGGCGGAAGGGCAGGAAAAGATTTACTACATCACCGCCGACAGCTACGCCGCCGCCAAGAGCAGCCCGCATCTGGAGCTGTTCCGCAAGAAAGGTATCGAAGTGCTGCTGTTGTCCGATCGCATCGACGAGTGGATGATGAGCTACTTGACCGAGTTCGACGGCAAGCCGTTCCAGTCGGTCAGCAAGGCGGATGAAACGCTGGATAAACTGGCGGATGAAACCGAAGAGCAGAAGGCGGCCGAGAAGCAGTTGGAACCGTTCATCGAACGCGTGAAAACCCTGCTGGGCGACCGCGTGAAGGATGTGCGTCTGACGCACCGCCTGACCGATACGCCGGCGATCGTGGTGACCGACGCCGACGAGATGAGCACCCAGATGGCCAAGCTGTTCGCCGCTGCGGGCCAGCAGGCGCCGGAAGTGAAGTACATTTTCGAGCTTAATCCTGAGCATGCGTTGGTCAAACGCGCATCCGACGTGGGCGATAACGAACATTTCGCCGAGTGGATCGACCTGCTTTTGGATCAGGCGCTGTTGGCTGAACGCGGCACGCTGGAGGATCCGAACCTGTTCATCCGCCGCATGAACAAGTTGCTGTCCGCCTGAAGTTGATTATATGCGCCCTTAACGGCACCGTTAGGGGCGCATTTCCTGTTTTTCCCTGCATTTTCCCCTCTTTTGTTCGCTTGAATTTTTGCATGTTCCGCAATCGATTTCCTTCGCGCGCCTTGAGCCTGCCCCCCCTGAAATGGTATCGTTGAGCGTTTTCGCAATTTTATAAAAACTACATAGCAAGGGGATTTACGCAATGCGTATCATTCTGCTGGGCGCTCCGGGCGCTGGTAAAGGTACTCAGGCTCAATTCATCATGGAGAAATACGGCATTCCGCAAATCTCCACCGGTGATATGTTGCGCGCAGCCGTGAAGGCCGGCAGTGAACTGGGCAAGCAGGCGAAAGAGATCATGGACGCCGGCAAGCTGGTGACCGATGAGCTGGTGATCGCGCTGGTCAAAGAGCGCATCGCTCAGGAAGATTGCCGCAAGGGCTTCCTGTTGGACGGCTTCCCGCGCACCATTCCGCAGGCTGACGCGATGAAAGAAGCCGGCATCAACGTGGACTTCGTGCTGGAGTTCGACGTGCCGGACGAGCTGATCGTTGACCGCATCGTTGGCCGCCGCGTGCACGCGCCGTCCGGCCGCGTATACCACGTGAAGTTCAATCCGCCGCAGGTGGAAGGCAAAGACGACGTGACCGGCGAAGAGCTGACCACGCGCAAGGACGATCAGGAAGAGACCGTGCGCAAGCGCCTGGTGGAATACCATCAGATGACCGCGCCGCTGATCTCTTACTACAGCAAAGAAGCGGCAGCGGGCAACACCCAATACCGCAAAATCGACGGCACCCGCAAGGTGGCCGAAGTGAGCGCAGAGCTGGCGACTATCCTCGGTTGATAGCAAGCTGGCTGTGCATGACGCCGGGCCTGTGGCCCGGTCGTTTTTTTTTGCCGTTTTCCCGCCAAATTGTGATCGCGGCGGCTTGTTGCGGCCGTGCCCGTTAATCGCCCGCGCCAAATGGCGTATAACAAGCCTGCGTTTTCATCCTCAGCAGGGAGCCGGCATGCTCAGACAGACCAAACTTCTGGCGGAAGCCACCGCGCGCCAGATCGTCCAGCGGGCGATGGGCATCATCAGCCATTCCGTCAACGTGATGGACAGCAACGGCGTGATCATCGCCTCCGGCAACCCGCAGCGTCTGTTCCAGCGTCATGAAGGCGCGGTGCTGGCGCTGGCGGAGAATCGGGTGGTGGAAATCGATCGCGCCACCGCCGAACACCTGAAGGGCGTGCGGCCCGGCATCAACCTGCCGTTCAGCTTTCGCAATCAGCGGGTGGGAGTGATCGGCATTTCCGGCGAGCCGGCCGAGGTGCGCGCCTACGCCGAGTTGGTCAAAATGGCGGCGGAGATGATGGTGGAGCAGGCGGCGCTGCTGGATCAGCACCAGTGGGAAAAACGCTACCGGGAAGAGCTGGCGAACCAGCTGTTGCAGCCGCAGCCGAACACGGCGTCGCTGGAAGCGATGGCGGCGTATCTGGGATTGGATCTGCGCCAGGCGCGCATCGTCTGGATCGTCGAGCTGCAAGAGGCGCAGCCGCACCTGCTGCGCGAACTGCTGGCTGAGCTGGAGGCCACCCAGCGCGATGCGTTGATCGCCATTACCGGCTTCAATGAAATGACCCTGCTGCGCCCGGCCAGCATGGCGCAAGGCGAGTGGAGCCTGAAGCTGGAGCGCCAACAGGCGCAGCGTTTGCAAAACCAGCTAAAGCATCGCTTTCGGGTGCGGCTGATCGTCGGCGGTTTCTACGACGATCCGCAAAGCGCCTACCGCTCCAGCCTGACCGCGCGCGCCACCCAGGCGATGGCGCAGCGCCTGAAATTGCGCCACGCCACGCTGTTCTACCACGACTATCCGCTGCCGTCGCTGCTGTGCGATCTCGGGGAGGACTGGCGAGCGCAAGAGCTGGGGCGCCCCTGGCGGACGCTGGAGGAACAGGATGAAAAAGGCGTGCTGCGCGCCACGCTGCGCCACTATTTTTCGCAGAATTGTGATCAGACGCAGGCCGCCGCGCAGCTGCATATTCACGTCAATACCCTGCGCTATCGCCTGCAGCGCATCGAAGCCATAACCGGCATGAAAATCAATCAATTAACTGACTCTCTGCGGTTGTATATCGGCATGCTGATGCACGACTGAGTTGTGCCAACCCACAAATTCCGCGCCGTTCCTTCGGCGATTTTTTGTTGTTTCCCCTCAGGCCAACGCCGGGCGCGCGGGATATGTTGGCCTGCACATCAACCACGGAGAAAACAACAATGACAACCGTATCCACTCTGGGGGCGCTGGTGGCGTTAGCCGTCGCCATCGTCCTGATTCTACGCAAGGTTCCACCGGCTTACGGCATGATTGCCGGCGCGCTGGCGGGCGGGCTGTGCGGCGGCGCCGATCTGGTGCAGACCGTGACGCTGATGATCGGCGGGGCGCAGGGCATCACCAACGCCGTGATGCGCATTCTGGCGGCGGGGGTATTGGCCGGGGTGCTGATCGAATCCGGCGCGGCGCACACCATCGCCGAAACTATCGTACGCAAGGTGGGCGAAACCCGCGCGCTGCTGGCGCTGGCGGTGGCTACACTGATCCTGACGGCGGTGGGGGTGTTTATCGACGTGGCGGTGATCACCGTCGCGCCGATCGCGCTGTCGATCGCCCAAAAGGCCGGCATTTCTCGTGCGGCGATCCTGCTGGCGATGATCGGCGGCGGCAAGGCCGGCAACGTGATGTCGCCCAACCCGAACACCATCGCGGCGGCGGACAACTTCCACGTGCCGCTCACCTCGGTGATGATGGCCGGCATCGTGCCGGGGCTGTGCGGCCTGGTGGTGGCCTATCTGCTGGCGCGTCGCCTGAGCGATAAAGGTAGCAGGGTGATGGCTGAAGAGCTGACTCAGCATGCCGAAGGGGCGCGGCCGGGCTTCGCTGCGGCGATCAGCGCGCCGCTGGTGGCGATCCTGCTGCTGTCGCTGCGGCCGATCGCCGGTATCGCCGTTGATCCGCTGATCGCGCTGCCGGCCGGCGGTTTGGCGGGTGCGCTGCTGATGGGGCGCATTCGTCAGTGCAATCAGTTTATGGTCTCCGGCCTGTCGCGCATGGCGCCGGTGGCGATCATGCTGCTCGGCACCGGCACGCTGGCGGGCATTATCGCCAACTCGGCGCTGAAGGATGTCTTGATTACCGGTTTGACGCACACCGGGCTGCCGGCCTGGCTGCTGGCGCCGCTGTCCGGCGCGCTGATGTCGATGGCGACCGCCTCGACCACCGCCGGCACCGCCGTCGCCTCCGGGGTGTTCAGCTCCACGCTGCTTGAGCTGGGGGTGAGCGGATTGGCCGGCGCGGCGATGATCCATGCGGGCGCCACGGTGCTGGATCACCTGCCGCACGGCAGCTTCTTCCACGCCACCGGCGGCAGCGTCAATATGGCGGTGCACGAGCGGCTCAAACTGTTGCCGTATGAAACGCTGGTGGGGTTCACCATCGCGGCAATCTCGGCGCTGATGTTTGGCGTATTTAACCTGGCGGGATAAGGAACAGTGATGAAAACGCTGAAAAAAGTGGTTATTGCCCCGGATTCTTTCAAAGAGAGCCTGAGCGCGCTCGGCGTCGCCGACGCCATCGAGCGGGGATTCCGTCAGATTTACCCGCAGGCGCACTACGTGAAGCTGCCGATGGCGGACGGCGGTGAAGGGACGGTGGAGTCGATGGTGGCGGCCACCGGCGGTGAAATCGTTCAGGTGACGGTCACCGGCCCGCTGGGGGATCCGGTGCAGGGGTTCTATGGCTTGTTGGGCGACGGCGAAACCGCGGTGATTGAAATGGCCGCCGCCTCCGGGCTGCATCTGGCGCCGCCCAACCGGCGCGATCCGCGCATTACCACCAGTTACGGCACCGGCGAATTGATGCTGGCGGCGTTGGATCGCGGCGTGAAGGCGATCGTTCTCGGCATCGGCGGCAGCGCCACCAACGACGGCGGCGCCGGAATGATGCAGGCGCTGGGCGTTAAATTGCTGGATAAGGCTCGTCACCCGCTGCCAATGGGCGGCGCGGCGCTGGCGCAGCTGGCGCACCTCGATCTCGCCGGACTGGACGCGCGTTGGCAGCGGGTGAGCGTAACCGCCGCCTGCGACGTGGATAACCCGCTGTGCGGTGCAAAGGGCGCGTCGGCGGTATTTGGGCCGCAGAAAGGGGCGACGCCGGAGATGGTGGCGCAGCTCGATGCGGCGCTGCATCACTACGGCGAACTGCTGGAACGGGAAACCGGCCGCGCCGTGCTGGCCCAGCCAGGGTCGGGCGCGGCGGGCGGCATGGGGGCGGCGCTGCTCGGCATGCTCAACGCGCGTTTGCGGCCGGGCATCGAGATTGTCACTGAAACCCTGCGCCTGGATGAAGCGGTGCGCGATGCCGATTTGGTGATCACCGGCGAAGGGCGGCTGGACAGCCAGTCTGTCCACGGTAAAACGCCGATCGGCGTGGCGCGGGTAGCCAAGCGTCACGGCGTGCCGGTGATCGCCATTGCCGGCAGCCTGGCGCCGGATTATCCGGTGGTGCATCAGCACGGCATCGATGCGGCGTTTTCGGTGCTCGATCGCATCGTGACGCTGGAAGACGCGCTGGCGGACGCCGATCGCAATCTGCAGGTGACGGCGCGCAATGTGGCGGCGGTATGGCAGCTGGCGCAAGGAAGATGCCCACAGGCATAGCCTGTTGCTGTTATCGGTTTCGACGCAGGACTTTTCCGTTACAATAGCCGGCATTAATGGCTGCTGACATCCCGACCCAGAACGGAATGCCGGCCGGAAAGGAAATGAGGGGAACTGAGATGAAGCAAGAGAAACACGGCGTATTGCTGGTGAACCTGGGCACGCCAGATGCGCCGACCTCGTCGGCGGTCAAACGCTATCTGAAGGAATTCCTCAGTGACGATCGCGTGGTCGATACGGCGCCGCTGATCTGGTGGCCGATCCTCAACGGCGCGATCCTGCCGATCCGCTCGCCGCGCGTGGCGAAACTCTATCAGTCGGTGTGGATGGAAGAGGGTTCGCCGCTGCTGGTGTACAGCCGCCGCCAACAGCGGGCGCTGGCGGCGCGCATGCCGAATACGCCGGTGGAGTTGGGCATGAGCTACGGCTCGCCGAGCCTGGCGGAAGCCATCGACAAGCTGCTGGCGCAGGGCGTGACCAACCTGGTGGTGCTGCCGCTCTATCCGCAATATTCCTGTTCCACCAGCGCGGCGGTATGGGATGGCGTGGCGCGGGTGCTGAAAGGCTATCGCCGCTTGCCTTCTGTGGCCTTCATTCGCGATTACGCCGAACACCCGGCCTATATCGCCGCGCTGCAACAAAGCGTGGAGCGCTCGTTCGCCGAGCACGGCCAGCCGGACCGGCTGGTGCTGTCTTTCCACGGCATCCCCAAACGTTATGCGCGGCTGGGCGACGACTACCCGCAGCGCTGCGAGGATACGCTGCGAGCGCTGAGCGCGACGCTGCCGCTGGCGCCGGAGCGGGTGATGATGACGTACCAATCGCGCTTCGGCCGCGAGCCTTGGCTGACGCCGTATACCGATGAGACCCTAAAAGGGCTGCCGGCGCAGGGCGTGAAGCACATTCAGCTGATCTGCCCCGGTTTCTCAGCGGACTGCCTGGAAACGCTGGAAGAGATTAAAGAGCAGAACCGCGAGATCTTCCTTAAGGCCGGCGGCGAGAAATTTGAATACATCTCTGCGTTGAACGACGAGCCGGCGCATATTGACATGATGCAACAACTGGTGGCGCAGCGTCTGTAATCATCCATAATCTGTCTATTAGATGCATCGTGATCGGGCGGGGATGTGTTAACATTCTCCGCTTGTTAAACCGCCACCACCACCAATCACATGAAATTTCCTGGTAAACGCAAGTCCAAACACTATTTCCCGGTGAGCGCCCGCGATCCGCTTCTGCAGCAGGCCCAGCCCGAAAGTGAAATCAGCACCTCGTATATCGTCGGCATCGACCAGACGCTGGTGGATATCGAGGCGAAAGTGGACGACGCTTTTGTCCAGCGCTACGGCCTGAGCCTGGGCCACTCTCTGGTGATCGAAGATGACGTCGCCGAGGCGCTGTATCAGGAATTGAATGAAAACAACCTGGTCACCCATCAGTTCGCCGGCGGCACCATTGGCAACACCATGCACAACTATTCGGTGCTGGCGGACGACCGCTCGGTGCTGCTCGGCGTGATGTGCAGCAACGTGAAAATCGGCAGCTACGCCTACCGTTATCTGTGCAATACCTCCAGCCGCACCGATCTTAACTATCTGCAGGGCGTTGACGGCGCCATCGGCCGCTGTTTCACGCTGATCGGCGAAAGCGGCGAGCGCACCTTCGCCATCAACCCCGGCCAGATGAACCAGCTGCGCCCGGAAAGCATCCCTGAAGAGGTGATCGCCGGCGCGTCGGCGCTGGTGCTGAGCTCTTATCTGGTGCGCTGCAAGGAAGGGGAGCCGATAAAGGAGGCTACCCTGCAGGCGATCGAATACGCCAAAAAGCACGATGTGCCGGTGGTGCTGACCCTGGGCACCAAGTACGTGATCGCCGACAACCCGCAGTGGTGGCGCGACTTCCTGAAGGAAAATGTGACCATTCTGGCGATGAACGAAGACGAAGCGCTGGAGCTGACCGGGCTGAGCGATCCGCTGACCGCCTCGGACATGGCGCTGGAGTGGGTGGATCTGGTGCTGTGCACCGCCGGGCCGAACGGCCTGTATATGGCGGGCTACACCGAAGAGGCCAACAAGCGTCAGACCCAGCACCCGCTGTTGCCGGGGCATATCGCCGAGTTCAACCGCTACGAGTTCAGCCGCGCCATGCGCCGCGAACACTGTGAGCATCCGCTGCGCGTTTACTCGCACATCGCGCCGTATATGGGCGGGCCGGAGAAGATCATGAACACCAACGGCGCTGGCGACGGCGCGCTGTCGGCGTTGCTGCACGATATCGCCGCCAACGGTTATCACCGCCACAACGTGCCAAACTCGAGCAAGCACGTGCGCAGTTACCTGACATACTCTTCGTTGGCGCAGGTGTGCAAATACGCCAACCGCGTCAGCTACCAGGTGTTGAACCAGCATTCGCCGCGTCTCACTCGTGGCCTGCCGGAGCGCGAAGACAGCCTGGAAGAGTCCTATTGGGAGCGTTAACCCGCTGAAAAAGAAAAGGTCCGGCATGCCGGACCTTTTTTTGTGCGCGGTGCCTCAGATCGGGCAGCCCCCCATTTTTTCTTCTTCGCTCAGGGTATCCAGCTGCAGGATGTTCAGCATGCTGTTAGCGATCTCCCGTTCGCCCATCACCACCTGATTGGCGCCGCGATCGGTGATGTAGGCCACCTCGTCGTCGTAGTGGGCGCGGGCGATGATCTCGATGTTCGGCCGCTTGGCGCGCGCCGAGGCGACGATCTCGCCGGCCTCATAGCCGTTCGGGATGGTCAGCAGCAGCCAGCGTGCGCAGTCGAGCCGCGCCAGATCCATCACTTCCGGATTGGCGGCGTTGCCCAGCACCGTCTTGATACCCTGCTCGCGCAGCGCTTCCACCCGCGGGCGGGAGTTCTCGATCACCACCAACGGAATGCCCGCCTCGGCCAGTTTGCCGCCCAGCAGGCTGCCGACGCGGCCGTAGCCGACCACCAGCGCATGGTTGCACATGTCCACCGGGATCTGCTTCTCTTCTTCCACCGCCTCTTCGAGAATTTGCTCTTCGATGGTTTCGGTTTTGGCCAGATAGCGCTCCAGCAGGGTGAACAGCAGCGGGTTGAGCATGATCGACAAAATGGCGCCGGCCAGCACCAGATTGCGCCCGTGTTCCGACATCATGCCCAGCGCGATGCCGAGGCCTGCCAGAATAAAGGCGAACTCGCCGATCTGCGCCAGGCTGGCGGAGATGGTCAGCGCGGTGCGCTTGGAGTGACCGAACATTTTCACCAACAGGAACGCGGCGGCGGATTTGCCGAACACGATGATCGCCAGCGTCGCCAGCACCGCCAGCGGTTCGTTAATCACAATCATCGGATCGAACAGCATGCCAACCGAGACGAAGAACAGCACCGCGAACGCGTCGCGCAGCGGCAGGGTGTCGTGCGCCGCGCGGTGGCTCAGCTCGGACTCGTTCAGCACCATGCCGGCGAAGAAGGCGCCCAGCGCGAAGGAGACGTCGAACAGCTTCACCGCGCCGTAGGCGATGCCAAGCGCCAGCGCCAATACCGCCAGGGTGAACAGCTCGCGCGAGCCGGTGCTGGCGGTTTTCGACAGGATCC
The DNA here is from genome assembly GCF_000747565.1 of Serratia sp. SCBI. Lineage (NCBI taxonomy): Bacteria > Pseudomonadati > Pseudomonadota > Gammaproteobacteria > Enterobacterales > Yersiniaceae > Serratia > Serratia sp. SCBI. Next base: position 1,125,745 of record NZ_CP003424.1, read on the forward strand.
ACGGCACCAGGCGGCGGCCGACCACGATCATCAACGCGATGAAGGCGATGACCTTACCGATGGTCAGCGCCAGTTCCATCAGCAGTTGGCTGCTGCTGGCGTTGTCGTTGCCCAGCATGTTGCCGAAGGCGGGCAGTAATACCAGCGTCAGCACCATCGCCAAATCTTCGACGATCAGCCAGCCGATGGCGATTTGCCCGCGCTGGCTGTCGATCAATTGCCTCTCCTCCAGCGCGCGCAACAGCACCACGGTGCTGGCGGTGGAGAGACAGAGGCCGAACACCAGGCCGGAGATCAGATCCCAGCCGAGCAGCTTGGACAGCCCCATGCCGAGCAGGGTAGCGACGGCTATCTGCGCCACGGCGCCGGGTATGGCGATAGATTTTACTGCGAGGAGGTCTTTCAAAGAGAAGTGCAGGCCAACACCGAACATCAACAGGATAACGCCGATTTCCGCCAGTTCCGGCGCCAGTGAGGTATCGGCGACGAAACCGGGGGTGAACGGGCCGGCGAGCACCCCTGCGGCCAGATACCCCACCAGGGGTGAGATGCGCAGGCGGTTCGCCAGCATACCGAGGAGGAAGGCGAGTACTAACCCTCCGACGATGGTGGTGATGAGCGGTGTTGAATTATGCATCCATACTCCTTCTGGCTATGCATCGCGGCACGGGAGAAACGCAACAAAGTTACGAAAAGATACATTTAGTTTATTGCATTTGTTCGCGGCTTGCTTGGCTAATTTGGCCTTTTTTGTAAAAAAGCAGAGGATTTCGCTTAAGGCGCGGCAATGAGGGAGTTTTGTGCCAGATAAACCAAATAACATTGATTTATCCGTAGGATAACCCGGATGAATAAATACTTTCATCCGGGCAGTTCGCGGGGTTATTGCGGTTTATGCTCCATATTGGGCAGTAGCGCGGTAATAATGCCGATCAGCGGCAGGAAAGCACAGATTTGGTAGACCAGCTCGATACTGGTCAAATCCGCGACATAACCAAGAACTGCCGCGCCTAACCCGCCCATACCGAAAGCAAAACCGAAGAATAAACCGGAAACCATGCCGACTTTACCGGGGATCAGCTCCTGTGCGTAGACCAGGATGGCGGAGAAAGCGGAGGCGAGAATAACCCCGATGATCACCGTCAAAATGCCGGTCCAGTACAGGGATGCATGGGGTAAAATAAGCGTAAATGGCGCTGCACCAAGGATTGAGCCCCAAATAACGTATTTTCTCCCTATCTTGTCGCCAAGGGGCCCGCCGATGATGGTTCCAGCGGCCACCGCAAACAGGAAGGCGAACAGGTGAATTTGCGCATTCTGCACCGAAACGCCGAACTTATGTATCAGATAAAAGGTGTAATAGCTGCTGATACTGGCCAGATAGAAGTATTTAGAGAAAATCAGCACCAGCAGAATGCCCAGCGAGTAGGCGACGGTACGTTTTGGCAACGGTTTCAGCATTGCGGGGCTTTTCGGCTGCCCTTTCGCCGCCCGATGCTGATGTTGGTACCACTTGCTGACCTGCAGCAATACCACGATCGCCAGCAGCGCCGCCAGCGTGAACCAGGCGACGTTGCCTTTGCCGTAAGGCGCGATGATCAGCGCGGCCAGCAGCGGGCCGAGCGAGCTGCCGAAGTTGCCGCCGACCTGGAACAGCGACTGCGCCAGGCCGTGTCGTCCGCCGGAGGCCATGCGCGCCACGCGCGAGGATTCCGGGTGGAATACCGATGAGCCGGTGCCCACCAGCGCCGCCGCCAGCAGCACCAGCGGGAAGGTGTTCGCCACCGACAGCAGCAGCAGGCCGGACAGGGTAAAGCCCATGCCGATAGGCAGTGAGTAAGGCTGCGGGTGTTTATCGGTGTAATAGCCGATCAGCGGTTGCAGCAGGGAAGCCGTTAGCTGATAGGTCAGGGTGATCATACCGATCTGCACGAAGCTGAGGTGGAAATCGGCTTGCAGGATCGGATAAATCGCCAGGATCAGCGACTGGATCATATCGTTGAGCAGGTGAGACACGCTGATGGCGCCAAGGATGGAGAAAGCGGTCCTCTTTACCGTACTGCCCTTGGCGGGCGGCATCGCGCTTTGGCTACTGTCGGTCATATTATTATTAGCCTGATAAGTTGTTGAGCACAGAGATGACATCTTAGGCAGGGCGTTCAATTTTTACCATATCTGAAATAATCAGACTCACATCGCAAAAAATTGAAATCAGCTGTCATTAATTCGCGCTACAATTTCGCCCTCATCATAAAAGCCATTTAATACACGGAGATCCGCCATGCGTTTTTCGCTGAAAACCACCGCATGCGCGTTGGCCGTATCCCTGACGCTGCTGTCGGGGGCCGCCAGTGCCTGGGAAAAGGATAAGACCTACGCCATCACCATTCTGCATACCAACGATCATCACGGTCACTTCTGGCAGAACGATCACGGTGAATACGGTCTGGGCGCGCAGAAAACCCTGGTGGACGGCATTCGCCGCGAAGTGGCGGCGCAGGGCGGCAGCGTGCTGTTGCTGTCCGGCGGCGATATCAACACCGGCGTGCCGGAATCGGATCTGCAGGACGCCGAGCCGGACTTCCGCGGCATGAACCTGGTGGGTTACGACGCGATGGCGATCGGCAACCACGAATTCGACAACCCGCTGAGCGTGCTGCGCCAGCAGGAGAAGTGGGCGACCTTCCCGCTCTTGTCCGCCAACATCTACCAGAAAAGCACAGGCCAGCGCCTGTTCAAGCCTTACGCCTTGTTCGACAAACAGGGCATCAAGATTGCCGTGATCGGCCTGACGACCGACGACACCGCCAAGATAGGCAATCCGGAGTACTTCACCGACATGGAGTTCCGCGTGCCGGCGCAGGAAGCGAAGCAGGTGGTGGAGCAACTGCGCAAGGACGAGAAGCCGGACGTGATCATCGCCGCCACCCATATGGGGCACTACGACAACGGCGAGCATGGCTCTAACGCGCCGGGCGACGTGGAGATGGCGCGCAGCCTGCCGGCGGGATATCTCGACATGATCGTCGGCGGCCACTCGCAGGATCCGGTGTGCATGGCCGGCGACAACCGCAAACAGGCGGATTATGTGCCGGGCACGCCATGCTCGCCGGATCGTCAGAACGGCACCTGGATCGTGCAGGCGCACGAGTGGGGCAAATACGTCGGGCGCGCCGATTTCGAATTCCGCAACGGCGAGCTGAAGCTGGTGCATTATCAGCTGATCCCGGTGAACCTGAAGAAGAAGGTGGAGAAAGCCGACGGCACCAGCGAGCGCGTGTACTACACCCAGCAGATTGCGGAAGATCCGACCATGATGAAGCTGCTGACGCCGTTCCAGGATAAGGGCAAGGCGCAGCTGGGCGTGAAGATCGGCAGCGTCAACGGCAAGCTTGAAGGCGATCGCAGCAAGGTGCGCTTCGTGCAGACCAACCTGGCGCGGGTGATGCTGGCGGCGCAGAGGGAGCGCGCCGACGCCGACTTCGCCGTGATGAGCGGCGGCGGGGTGCGCGATTCGATTGAAAGCGGCGATATCACCTACAAGAACGTGCTCAAGGTGCAGCCGTTCGGCAACACGCTGGTGCATGTCGATATGAAAGGCCGCGAGGTTGAACAGTATCTGGCGGTGGTGGCCAACATGAAGCCGGATTCCGGCGCCTATGCCCAGTTCGCCAACGTCAGCCTGGTGGCGGACGGCAAGGGCGTCAGCGAGGTGAAGATCAACGGCCAGCCGCTGCAGGCGGATAAAACTTACCGCATGGCGACGCTGAACTTCAACGCGCTGGGCGGCGACGGCTATCCGAAGCTGGACGGGCTGCCGAGCTACGTCAACACCGGCTTTATCGATGCCGAAGTGCTGAAGCAGTACATCGAGAAACACTCGCCGCTGGATGCGGCGGCCTACGAGCCGAAGGGCGAAATCGTCTATCGCTAGGGGCGTCGCGGAACGGCGCTCTCGCTTGTCGCGGGGGCGCCGTTCCCCCCTCGCTTTTCTCCACTGCATCAACGCCTTTTGTCAGCGTTGCCGTTTTAAACGGCGTCTTACTTTCTTCTCTCCATATACGCCCTCGGCGGGCAGCCCGCCATATTCTTGAAAAAAGTGGCGAAGGCGCTGTCGCTGGAAAACGCCAGCCGACCGGCGACGTCGGATTGGCTCAGCCCTGCGGCCAGCATCTCTATCGCTTTGATCAGGCGCCATTGCTGACGCCATTGTTGATAACCGAGCCCGGTTTCACGGCGGAAAATCCGGCTGATGGTTTTCTCGGAAGCGCCGCTATAGCGCGATAACTCGTGCAGCGGCGGAAGCATGTCCAGATTGGCCAGATGGCGCAGGCGGCGGTCGCTGGGCAGCGGCAGCAGCGTCAGTTCGCGCGGCGCGGCGGCGATCTCGTCCAGGCAGACCGCCAGAATATTGGCGTAAGGCCCATGCCGCCAGTCGGTGTCGAAGGCGGCGAACGCGATGCGTTCCAACACCTCGCGCAGCAGCGGCGAGGCTGTCAGTACGGCAAGCTGCGCAGGCAGACAGGCATAGCGATCGGCGTCGAGATAAAGCGAACGGTAACCGACGACGCCGTTGACCTGAACGCGGTGAGCCACCTGCGGCGGGATCCAGGCGACTCTGCCCGGCGGCAGCATGCAGATGCTTTGGTTGAGCGTGATGCGCATGCTGCCTTGCTGACAGAACAGCAACTGCCCCCTGTCATGCCAATGCGTGCCCGAGTCGTGCTGCGCCAGTTCGGCGGCGATCCCGAGCACCCCGTTGTCGAGCGTATCCGGATTAAAACTGTCCTGCGCCTGAAGCCACGCCATAGTCTGTCCGATTTTGTAAATTTATTGTCTTTTATATTGTAATCGGCGCTGGGACCAGATGCTACCTTGTGCAGCCTATTCTTGGCTACAGGATCTGTTATGCAACGTAAACTGACGCTGACGTTGGCGACGTCGATGATGATGTTTCCCCAGGTGGTGGAGACCATCTACAGCCCTGCATTGACGCATATTGCGCACGGTTTCCGGGTCAGTGCGGAAATGGCGGCGCAAACGCTCTCTTGTTACTTTTTCGCCTTTGCGCTGGGCGTGGTGGTATGGGGACGGATGTGCGACGTCATCGGACGCCGCCCCACCATTTTGGCCGGGCTGACGCTCTATCTGCTGGCTTCTCTCGTTGCGCTGTTCAGCGGCAGCTTCAGCGTACTGCTGGCCGCGCGGGTGCTGGCCGCCTTTGGCGCGGCGGTCGGTTCGGTCGGGACGCAAACGGCGATTCGCGATCGCTTCGACGGTTATGAATTGGCGCGGGTGTTCTCGGTGATGGGGATCGCCATGGCGATCAGCCCGGCGGTTGGCGTGTTGAGCGGCGCAGTGCTGACTCACTATTGGGGCTATCAGGGGGTGTTCGGCGGTTTGGCGCTGTTGGCGGCGCTGTTGCTGGGCTATGCCGGTTGGCAACTGCCGGAGACGCGTCCGCAGCAGGTGGTGAAGAATTCATTTTTCGGCACGCTGGGACGGATGGTCAAGGACGGGGATATTTGGCTCAGCGCGCTGTTGGTGGCGTTGTTCAATATTTGCATGTTCAGCTATTACCAGCTGGCGCCATTCCACTTCTCGGCGTTGGCGCTGCCGGCACAGTGGTTCGGTTATACCGGTTTGGTGTTGGCGGCCGGGGTGGGTATCGGCGCGGCGATCAACAAGTTTTTGATCGGCAAGCACTGGCTTTTCCCCGCGCTGTTGATGCTGGCCTGCGGATTATCGCTGACCGGCGGCCTGCTGGTACTGCTGCTGGAAGGGACCTTGTGGTTCGTTCTGCCGATGATGCTGGTGGTGATGGCGTACGGCATCGCCATTCCCAATATTCTGGCGCGCGCGCTGCGCCATTATAAAGACTGCATGGGCACCGCCGGCGCCATCCTTGGCCTGATGTATTACCTGATGCTCGGCGGTGGCTTGGTGTTGGCGGGGCTGTCGCAGCACCTGGGCGCCGTGCTGTCGCTCTGCAGCCTCTGCGTGCTGCTGTTGGCGTGGCGGGTGGTGCACAACGAGCGTCGTTTGGCGATGCCTGAGAGTGAAAACGCCTGACGGCTATATGCTGGCCGGTTCACTCAGGTGGCCTGCCAGCAACTGGTGAATGCCGGCTATCACGGCGTCGCGCTGCGTGGTGATATACATATGCCCGCCGGCAAAAGTGCGCTGCTGAAAATCGCCTTGCGCGATCCGGCGCCAGTCGAGCAAATCCTGCCGATCGATCAGCTCGTCGTTTTCACCATAAAACATCGCCAGCGGGGCGGGGTAACCCGGTTGCTCAGGGAAAAGCAATTGGCTGGACAGCATCAGATCGGCACGGATCAGCGGCAGATAGTAATCGAGCAGCGCGCTGTCGCCGATGAGCGACGCATCCAGACCCTCGCCGGCACATAGCGCGTTCAACAAAGCGGCACGCGGCATTCTCAGCAACGAACTGTGGCGCGCCAGGAAGGGCGATGAACTGGCGGAAATGATCAACTGCAGCGGCGGCTGAGGCAGCGCCGTCGCTAACGCCAGCGCAACCCGTCCGCCAAGACTGTGGCCGAAAAAGATCAGCGGTTTGTCCTGCAGTGGTTGCAGTGCCGGCATCAGTTGATTGATGAGTGATTGGGGGTGACAGAGCGGCGCTTCGTTTGCCCGCTCCTCTCGACCGGGGTATTGCACGGCATAGAGTTCGATGTCCTGATGCAACGAGGGGCTCCACCCCTGAAAGGCTGTGGCGCCGGCGCCGGCATGAGGAAAAGCGATCAGCCGCAGGCTGCCCTGGCGCCCTGGCGTCAGCGGTTTCAAGCTGCGTGGGGCGTTGGGGAAGTGGGTGCAATGCATGGCGAAATCCGTATTTTCAGGGGGCCAAGGAAGCCTTAGCTTCCTTGGCGTTAAGGAACGTATTCAGTTGATGGCGTTCCACAATTCATCGAAGATCGGCGTGAACAGCGTAGATTTCAGATAGTCTGAACCCGATGAACCGCCGGTACCTTTCCGCTGCCCGATAGTACGTTCCACCAGTTTCACATGGCGGTAACGCCACTCCTGCAGCAGTGAATCCAAATCCAGCAGTTGATTGAGCAGCAGCGACTCGCAGCTCGAACGCGTCAGCGATTGCCTGATGATGTCGTCGAAGCCTTGCGCCGCCTGATTGGGCTGATCATTGAGACGCATCAGATGGCCGCGTATTGCCTGCCATAGTGAAACCGGTTGGATGATAGCCGCCAATCGGCGCTGTGCCTCTTCATCACCCTGATACTGCTGTAGTTTTTTCGGATTTTCCTTGCCGAGCAGCGCTTCTATGCCGGCGAACTGGTAGGATTGAAAACCGCTGGCGGTGCCGAGATAGCTGCGAAAACGCTGGAATTCGTGAAACTTCAGCGTGCAAATCACGGCGATCTGATTCACCACGGTTTGGGTAATGGCATTGACGCGCGTCATCGTTTCGATCGCCGCCGGTATATCTCCTTCTTCGATCTGCGCGATCGCCAGATGAAGCTCATCGATCAACTGCTTGAACCAGAGCTCGTAGGTTTGATGAGTGATGATAAACAAGTTTTCATTGCGGTGTTCCGCAGACGGCGAGGCTGGCTGTTGCAGCGACAGCAGCTGGTTTAGCTGCAGATAGCTGGCGTAATTCATGATGTCACTTTCCCTGTAGAAAACGAAAATAAGATGGGCCGGCTGGGAAGGGCATCCCCGCTCAGATCCGGCAGTTGAATGGTCAGAAAATAGTGTCCCGCCGTGGCCTGCGCGGGAACCTGAATCAGCTCGGTCACGGAGGCGTATTTGCGCCCTTCTTGCGGCCTGTCGGGGGCCTCAAGCCCCCAAAAACGTCGATGGTTGTCCATGCGTCCGCCGTCGTAGAGACGGTCGATCGACGGAATGTCCACCAACAGATGCTGGACGCCGAGTTCGACGATGCGCGCCAAGGCTTGATGGCTGAAGTAGGGCGCGCAGGACGCGGCGCGGAATTCGCTCGGTGCCTCGACCGCAATCACCAAAGCCTGCAGGTAGTCGCCCGACAACGGCGCCAACGCGTCATCGAGCGCCGCCCGGGTAATCAGCCAATCTTCACAGGCAGCGCTGGCGTTATAGCTCTCCGCGGTCGCGTCCGCTCGCTGCGGCCTGATGCGAATCAGGGTGGCGGCGATGAACGGTTCAAGCGGCAAGTCAGCCACGTTGCGCGTTTCAGGAAGAATATGGCCGATGCATTCGGTGTGCGTACCATGGCAGTGCGGCACCAGGCTGATGCGCTCGGCGTTGCAGACCCCGCCATGACGCACGCTGGCGACGGTATCGCCGTAACTCAGCGGCGCCGAGTCGGCGGGGGCCACACCATAAAGGTTGGTTGGGTTATCGGCGAAGTCCAGCCTGGCCGAGAGCCGCAGCGGCTCTCGGTGGTCAAGGTGATGACAACGCCCTTGGTGGTACACCTCAATGCGTTTCATCGGCGACCTCGGCAGTTTTGCTCAAGGCCAGCGCGGTAAGTTCGCGGATCTGGCTGTGCATGATGAATTCGCGGATAGTCAGCGAGACGCCCATCTGTTGACGAATGGCGTGCAGCAGCTGCGGGATCTGCAGTGAATTTCCACCCAGGCTGAAGAAGCTGTCGCAGACGCTGATCTGCGTCTGTGACAATACTTGTTGCCAGATATGCTGCATGGCGCTTTCCGCCTCGTTGGCCGCGGGCGTGTAGTCCGCTTCGGAAGCCGAGTAGCGGGTTTCCGGCGCCGGTAGCCGACGGATGTCGATTTTGTTGTTGTTGGTGAGCGGGAAGGCCGACAGCACCACAAAACCGGACGGGATCATGATATTCGGCAAACGGGCTTTCAGCGCCGTGCGTACCGCTTTTTCATTCAGCTCTTCGCCCGACGTTAACTGCAGGTAGCTGACGATGCGGGCCTGCTGGCCTTCACCGACAATTAAACTGAGTGACCGCTCGATATTGTCGAGGGACGATAGACTGAGATCGATTTCGCTCAACTCAATACGGTGGCCGCGAATTTTGACCTGGTGATCGTTCCGGCCGAGATACTCCAGCTGCCCCTGTCGATTAAAACGCACAATGTCGCCGGTGCGGTACATATAGCGCTCGGCGCCGAACGCCTGACGCCGTAGAAAGACCTTATCGCTCAGCGTCGGATTGCGCCAATACCCCGGCGATACCCCTGCGCCGCCCAGCCACAGCTCACCAAATGCGCCGCTTGGCAGCGGGTTGCCGGCCTGATCCATGACCAGAACCTCAGTCGCCTGGATCGGCGTGCCGATACAGTCGCTTGCGCCTTCGTGAGTCAGATCGGCGCAGGTCGACCAGATGGTGGTTTCCGTCGGGCCATACACCTGCAGCACCCGTGTCGCGATGCGTCGCAATTGCGTCAACAGGGCCGCCGGCATTTTCTCGCCGCCGCATAGCACGGTCAGGGGGCGTTGGCTCGCCGCCGGCAGGTGGTGGACGATGGTACTCCAGACGGTAGGTGTTGCTTGAATCACGCTGGGCTGCTGTCGCTCGATAAAGTGATACAGCTTGACCGGATCCATGGCGGTTTCTCGTGGACACAGCGTGACGTGCGCGCCGCCGGCCAGCGAGCAGAACAGTTCCAACCCAAAAATATCGAAACTGATGCTGGTCAGGCTGAGCACCTTATCGCGCGCGCTCAGCGCCAGCCGCCCGACGAAGTCGTTGGTGAAATTGTTCAGGTTGCCATGCGTGATCATCACCCCTTTGGGGTTACCGGTTGAGCCTGAGGTGTACATGATGTAGGCCAGCGTATCGTCGGCTGGGATCGGCAACGCGTCGGCCGCTGCAGGATGAGAAACCAGCGAGTCGAAACCGACGGCGGGACTGGCCCAACCTTGCTCTGGCTCACCATCGGTCACCAGCAACCGGGCTTGCGCGTTCTCGATCATGTAGCTCACGCGGTCGGCCGGGTAGTGTACGTCAATCGGCACGTAGTGTTTGCCGGCTCTCAGCACGCCGAGCAGGAGCACGGCGACGTGGCAACTTTTCTCCATCATGACGCCGACCGAGAAAGGCCGGCTGTCGATGCGCAGCAATGCATGCGCGACGCGCTCAGACTGCGCCCACAGCTGACGGTAGCTGTACTGTTGCCGTTCGCAGCTGACGGCGAGGCTGTCAGGCTGAGTATGTGCCAACCGGCCAATGTGCATCAGCAGCGAGTCACGTGAACCTGCGTCGGCGTTGACGGCCAACTGTTGCAGCCACTGTTGTTCCCGTTCGCATAGCGGGTTGAGGGCAAGCTGCGCCGTATTGGCCGGCAGGGTGAGCAGTTGCCGCAGCGTTTGCTGATAGTTGTCCAACAGCATTTGCATGCTGGCGGGATAAAACAGTTCGCTGGCGTAATCGAGCTCGATGGTGACGGCGTCCTGTTCCACACTGAAGTTCCAGGTCATATCGAACATCGAGAAGCCGGACGAAAGCGGCAAGCGATGCAGCGTGCAATCGCGCAGGTTTTGTTGGCATACGTCACCGGCGTTCTGCAGGATAGCCATGATCTGGAATAACGGATTTTTATTCGACATCCGTTCGTATTCGATCTGGTGCAAGATCCGGTCGAAGGAGAGCTGCTGATGCTGGTAGGCGCCGATGCAGGTTTCCATCATGTTACCGATCAGTCCGGCCAGGGTGTCCTGTTCGCTCAGTTGGATACGCAGCGGTACGGTATTGACGTGGAAGCCGCTGACCTGCGCCTGATCCAGGTTGTCCCGCGCTGCGATGGCGGTGCCGATGACGATATCCTGCTGCTGGGTATAACGGCTGAGCAGCAAACTTAATGCCGCGCAGAGCAAGGCGAAAGGCGTGGCGCCCAGCGCTTTGCCCCGTGACGCCAGCAGACCGGCCACGTCAGGCTGCAGCTGATAATGGATGCGCTCTCCGGCGTGCGTCGGCATTAGCGGGCGCGGTTTATCCAGCGGGAAGTCCAGTTCGCGGCAGTCTTGCAGTTGCTGTTGCCAATAAGCAACATCCGCCGGCGCGGGTGACGCGATGCCGCTATTGACGATGTCGATAGTTTGAATCTGCGGTTGCGGTGCGTCTAAGCCGTGGTGATCGTCGAGCTCGTTATAGCGCTGCCACAGATCGTTAAGGATCAGTTGTTCGCTCCAGGCATCGGTAATAATGTTGTGTTTTACCCAAATCAAAACATGGTGCTGCTGATGATACTGGACCAGCCGAAGCACCAGCGGCGGGCGAGCGGTGATGTCGAAAGGCGTGGCACACAGTTGGCGCACCCACTTTTCTGCCGACAGCGTTTGGCCGTCCACCCAGTGATCGGCAAGGCGAATCGGGGTATGTGGTTCTGCCAACTGATAGGCGACACCGTCGGTTTCGGTGAAACGAGTGCGCAGGCTTTCATGTTTTTCATAAATAAAATTGATCGCCTGCTCAAAGCGGCCCAGATCAAGCGGGCCCTGGATGTCTATCGCCAGCGGCAGGTTGTAACTGCAGTCGTCAGGATTCAATGCGCTCAGGTACCAAAGCAGGTTCTGCTGTGGGCTGAGCGGCGCGCGGCGTTCGTCGCAGATCGCGATGGCGCGCTCCGCGGCAACGGCCTTATTCTCGATATATTCGGCCAGTTTGCGCACCGTATTGTGGCGGAACAGATCGGCGATGCTCAGATGGCAGCAAAGATCGCGTGCGACGAGCGCCACGATTTTGCTCATGGTCAGCGAGTGCGCGCCCAGGTTGATGAACTCCTGGGTGACGTCGGCTTGCGGACAACCGATCGCGTTGGCCACGATGCGCTCGAGAATGGCCTCCGTTTCGGTTTCCGGCGGCGTCAGGCGCTCATTCCGCTCATCCAGTGGCCAGTTTTCCAACTGTTGGCGGGCGATCTTGCCATTGATGGTCAGCGGCAGCGCCGGCAAGAAAATAAAGACGCTGGGGATCGCGGCGGGGTGGAGCAGTGTGACCAACGCGTGGCGCAGCGCGTCGATCGTCAGCTCAGGCGAAGCGGGTTGCACGAAGGCGGCGAGAATTTTGCCCGAGGGCTGGCTGCGAGCGACCACGCAGGCGCTTTCAACCAGTGGATGACTGCGGACGGCACTTTCCACTTCTCCCATCTCGATGCGCACTCCGCGTATCTTCACCTGGTGATCACGGCGGCCGACGAAAATAATGTTGCCCTGTTCGTCCCATTTGGCGATGTCGCCGGTTCGATAAAGACGCTCTTCGGCCGCCATATACGGCAGCCGACAGATAATGAACTTCTCTGCGCTCAGCGCCTCTTGATGCAGGTAACCGTGCGCCAGGCCGCTGCCGGCGATGCACAGTTCGCCCTCGAAACCGACCGGCAGTGGATTATGGTGGAGATCAAGGATGTGGCAACGGTAGTTTTTCAGCGGTTTGCCAATGCAGTTCCAGGGAACGCCGGGACGATACTCGCACAGCGAAGTGGCAATGGAAGCCTCGGTCGGCCCGTAACCGTTGCACAATCGGGTGCGCTCGGCCCACCAGGCGACGACGTCTGCAGGCGGGGCATCTCCCATGACGATCATCGTCCGCAGTCCCGGCCACATTTCGCGGGGCAACAATTCCAGAATTGCCGGCGTAATAGTGATATGGCCGATATCGTGTTGAGTCAGATAGTCGTGCAGCGCGCCGACATCGGTATGCAGCTCCGAGGGCGCAAGATAAAGCGTCGCGCCGCTGACTAACGCGCCATAGACGTCCCAGCCGAAGGCGTCGAAACCCAGCGAGGCGATGGCCAGCACGCGGCTGCCTTGCGCCAGTCCAATGAAATCGCGGTGGTTTTGCGCCACGTTGCTCAGGCCTTCCCGCCCGATCATGACGCCTTTGGGCTTGCCTGTCGTTCCGGAGGTATAGCAGACGTAGGCCAGAGCGTCTCGCGATTGAGGGAGTTGCTCCGCATGGATGTTCAGCGAACGGTAATCAATGCTTGATGGCGCAATGCATGGCGCGTCGCCGGAGTGCAACGGCGAGTCGGCCAAAATCAGCGCGGGCTGTACGTCGTCAAGAATGCTTTGATTGCGCGCCGCTGGCGCCTGCGGGTCGAGCAGCACATAGGTTTTATTGCTTTTCAGTATCCCCAACAGCACGATCAGCAGCGTCGCTGACTTGTCCATCGAGACGGCGACGACCGAACTGGCGGCGCCGCTGTGTTCAAGCAGCCAACAGGCAAACTGATCCGAGGCGCGATCGATTTCGCCATAGCTGTATGTCTGGCCATCGGCATGCAGCGCGGCCTGTTGCGGATGAGCGGCGGCGGCGTGGCGGAACAAAGCGATGACGTCGTGCGCCAGGAGCTCGGCATCGTCGGTTGCGTTGAATTGGCTCAGGCGATGTAACGTGTGAGGTTGAGTAACAATGGGCGCGGCGATGGGATCGGCCGGATCTGCCAATAGCGCGTCAAGATAGTCGGTGAACGAGTTGAAACGCATGTCGTCGCCATACAGGGTAAGCTGAGTGCCGTCACCGCAAGCCGCTACGTCGACCATCACTCGTGGCTGGGCATAGCGTCCCTGTTTGAGCGCGCCGGTTTCATTAAAGAAGAAATGTTGCAGCTGTGCGGGGGACGTGATGTCCGCTACCGGCACCGTATGGAAGTCGGCGCCGGGTTGCCAGGTGAGATGGCAGAGATCGCTGCCGCAACGTCCCTGCATCTGATCGCCAAGACGTTCCATCAGCAATGCGGTCAATTCGCGCATGCGCGTCGGTGATTCGGCATAGTATTTACGCGCCAAGCGGTAGGGAAGTTCTTGTACCGGCGGTATACCGCCACGCGACAGCTCGACCACAATGTCGACAAGCCTTTCCTGCAGCAGGGGAAGTTGGGCGTCAGCGGCCATATCCGACAGCGCATCGCACAGATAAGCGGCCTGGCCGGCGGAGCTAAAGTACAGAGAGAAGTGTTCTTGGTTTTGCAGGGTGTCAATGTCGTTAATATTTTTTTTATTGGTTGCGAGCGTCAGCAGATTTTTTCCCTGCTGTTGCAGTCGTCGTATTGTTTCAGCGTTATTTTCAGTGGTGATAATAAGGTCGAGCTTTTCGGTTGGGCGGTGTTCGAGACTGATAAAGCTAACCTGATGGCCGTATTCCTGGATTTCGTCGGTTAATAATTTACCGCAGGCGCTGTCGCCGAAATAGCCAATATGAAGTAATTCCATTTTTGCTTCCTGAGAATAATGGTTTCCCTTGCGGAATATCAAAGGTGCTGGATTTTTATACCGGTTAATTAGATTTTTGCATGCAGCGCATCGGCGATAGGCAAATCAGCCAGAATGCCCGATTTATTCAGCGCCACCAACATTTGCTCCGTGACGATATTATTGGTTTCCCACGGTTTAACATGCGTTGCTGGATAAGTGTCTGCGATGATGTCGATAATTTCCGCTTCTGTCAGTCCGAGTTGGCGCAACATGCAGGCGCTGAAATCTTTGGCGATAGCGTCGGTTGCGTAGCCTTCCAGGAAAGCCAAAATCGGTTGTTGCAACGCTTGCTTGGTGGCCGCGTCGCTGTGGCGCCAGATATGGCTCAGCACCTGCTGTGAGAAGCGGGCATGGCGGCCTTCATCCGCAACGTGATCTTTCATCACCAGATAGAAGGTCGGGAAGATATCTTCGTTGTTGATCACATCGATCAGATCGGTCGTCAGCGCCTGTTCCGACAGGGACACGCAAACCAGTCGCAGCAGCTCGCGCAGCCGTTCGTCGCCCATTGCCAACGATTGCGCCAGGGCATAGGAGGCCTCGGTATCTTTTGGCATCGGCAGCGGCGCAATGGACGTCATCTGCTCTACCTGATTGATCAGATCCAGCGCCACCAGGGCGTGATAGGACTCATCCACGACCACGGTCAGCGCGTCTAAGCGCATTTCAAGCGGAAAGTCTACGCCGACCGCGTTTTTGTAGAGCTTGTAACTGGAATCATTGATGATATCCAACTCGATGTTGGCGATGCCATTCAGGTAATGGTAGAGGGTTTGTACCTGAATATAGCGCAAGGCTTGTTCACCGAGCGCGGCAACGCGCGGATGGAGGCACAGCGGCAGACGTTCGAGGGGGAAGAAAAGGGTTGATTGGCTGTCCTGTTCGTTGAGAAGGCGACGCGGGCGGGAGCGGACAATCGCGGCGCGATCCCATTTTTTCAACGTGGTTTCAATGAGGCTCATCGGTTAATCCTTATTAATAGAGTTCTATTTCAATATCCGATTGTGAATAGGCGCAGCAGGCCAGAATAATATTCTCTTCTAACTCCTCTTCGCATAAGGCACTCTGTTTTTCATGGCGTATATTTCCGCTGATTAGAAGTAATTTGCAACAGCCGCACCTCCCCTTTCGGCATAGGTTGGGAATGTCGATATTTAATCTTTCAAAGTTTTCAAGCAGCGACGTTTCAGGACAAAAGTCACCGATGCCCGCGCCATCAAAAATAACTTGATGACCATCGGGCCCTGTATTTGCAGACATGGCGTGTTATTCCCTATGGAAGTCAGTGAGTGAGATCACATTTTAAAATTCATATAAGTAAATTGTTATTAATAATAGGTTGTGAGTTTTAATGGGGAGTAACGATAGCTTTGGCTTTGTTTATTGTCAACACGACACATTAAAAACATTAACATTATATTAAAGGTTGTTTCACATAATATAGTTCATATTCAAACTTTATTGCCTGGATTGTTTAGCAATTCTTATTATTGCTTGTTTTATAATATCAATAGGCAAAAATCGTTGTTCAGTGAATGGAAAACAGGACGTCGCCGCCTTCCAATGATAGCCTGAGCGACAATTTGGTTTTGATAACGCAAACAGGAAGATGACATGTTGAAAACCGCAGGCTGGCTGCTGCCCGCCATCGTGGCGCTGGCGGGGTGTTCGTCATCCGGCGAACGTCATGGACAAACCCTCAGCCAGGCGCTGGCGGCCCTCGGCCAGGACAAGGCGTTGGCCGGGGCGTCGAACGGCGTGATGGTGCGCGATGCCGACAGCGGCAAGGTGCTGTATCAGGCGCACGCGGAGCAGCGTTTGGCGCCGGCTTCCAATATGAAGATCTTCACTTCTTTGGCGGCGTTCGGCGTGCTGGGGGCGGATTACCGGTTTGAAACCCGGCTGCTGACCGCCGGCGAGCAGCGCGGCGACACGTTGCGGGGGGATCTCTATCTGCAGGGCAGCGGCGATCCGACGCTGCATCCGGACGATCTCGACACCTTCGCCGCGGCGCTGGCGCAGCGCGGCATCCGTCATATACAGGGGCGGTTGTTGCTGGACGCCGGCGCCTTCGATCAAACTCCATTCGGCACCGGCTGGAGCTGGGACGATGAACCCTTCGCCTTCGCTGCGCCGATCTCGGCGCTGAACTACGCCTTTACCCCCGGCGGCGATATCAACGTGGTGCAGGTGGATGTGCGGCCGGGCGCTCGCGCCGGCGCGCCGGGACGGGCGAGCTTCTATCCCGCCAATGACGCGGTGACGCTGGTCAATCGCACCACCACCGGCAGTGACACCGCGCTGACGTACGAGCGCCGGCCGGGCAGCAACCGGATCGTGGTCAGCGGCACCATCGCCGCACAGGCGGAGGCCAGCACGCGATTGATTACCGTCGATCAACCGGCCCTCGTCGTCGGCGCTTTATTGCAACATGCTCTGCGCGCGCACGGCATCACCCTGCGCGGCAACGCTGAAGAGGGCGTGACGCCGGCCGGTGCACAGCTGCTGGCGCAAAAAACCTCGCCGCCGCTCTCCCGCCTGGTCGTCACCTTCCTGAAAGTGTCCAATAACGGCTACGGCGAGATATTGACCAAGGCGATGGGCCGCAAGACGCAGGGCAAAGGGGATTGGGCCGCCGGCCTTCAGGCGATAAACGGATTTGTGCAAAGCCAGGGCATCGCGGCCGACGCGTATCGCCAGGTGGACGGTTCAGGGCTGTCGCGCATGAACCAGATCACGCCGCAACAGCTGACGACGCTGCTGCTGGCGGCCAGAAAACAGCCGTGGTTCGCCGACTGGTATCGCGCCTTGCCCGTCGCGGGCGAGCCGGGGTTGCTGGTGGGCGGCACGCTGCGTAACCGCATGGTGAAAAGCGCGGCGGCGGGGCGCGCTCACGCCAAGAGCGGTTCCATGACCGGCGTATCGTCGCTCAGCGGCTATGTTGATTCGGCGACCGGGCGGCCGCTGGCGTTCGCCATCATCAGCAATAACTATCTGGTGCCCGGCGCGCAGGTGAAGGCGTTGGAGGACCGCCTGGTGGAAACGCTGGCGGCCTGTGACGCCACGGTGGTGTGCCGCTGAGTACGCGGCGTCAGTCACGTTTGGCGATGTCGGCGAAGCTGCCGGCCAGCAGGCGGCACAGATCGGCGGCGGCCAGCTCAATATCCAGCCCGCGTTTGCCGCCGGAAACGTAAATGGTGGCGAACGCTTGCGCCGGGCTGTCGATCACCGTCGGCAGCCGTTTTTTCTGCCCCAGCGGGCTGATGCCGCCCACCAGATAGCCGGTGACGCGCTGCGCCAGCTGCGGATCGGCCATCTCGGCCTTTTTGGCGCTGAGGGCGCGGGCAACCTTTTTCAGATCCAACTGGGTTGCGACCGGCGTGACCGCCACTGCCAGGTGTTTGGCGTCGCCGTTCAGCGCCACCAGCAAGGTTTTGTAAACCCGATCGGCATCCAGCCCCAGCTTTCTCACCGCCTCATCGCCGAAGTTGGTTTCGTCGCTGTCGTGGTGATAAGGATGGAGGGTGAAGGCGATCTTTTGTTTCTCAAGCAGAACGACTGCGGGCGTCATGATGTGTTGTCCAAAATGTCCCCGGCGGGGAAAGGGTGATAACCAGCCTTAAAAATACAAAAATCCAACCAGCCCGGCAACCTGAGCGGCTGTTACATAAAGCGGGTTGCCAAGATATTCACCGGGTTGCTACCCTGTTTACTGTAACCGTTAACACGGTTGCTATGCGTATAACTAGAATACAAGAAATTCCTCTTTGACTGGCCAATAGCGATATTGGCCACTTTTTTACCCCTGCGGCTGCAGCATCGCCGGCAGGTTATCCTCGCCATACAGGTGCAATGCGCCAACCGCCACCACATAGTCTCCGGCCGGCAGCGCCTCCAGCTGACGCCGCCAGTCGCGATTGCGCTGATGCATCAGCACGTCGTAAAGCCCGGCGCTGAAGGTGGCCGGCAGCGTGTCCAGCGTACCGCGCGGTTTGGCGTCCAGCCACCAGCTCACCATGGTTTGCAGCAGCCGCGCGTTGGTATGCCAATGCTCCAGCGTATCGCGCAGCAGCGCGATGCCGCCTTCCGGCAGCTGTTCCAGCAGCGCCAACTGCTGCTGCGCCCCCTCGAGTTCGATCACCGGTTTGTCCTGCGCTCTGGCGGCCTGCAGCAGCTGATAATCTACGCCGTACTCTGCGCGCAGCCCCAGACGCTGAGCCTGCCGCGCCTGCATCATCAGCGCCACCTGCCAGCCGGGCAGGGTGGCGAAGGCGTGCGGATCGGCGCCCAGTTCGTGGCACAGCGCCAGCAGCTGTTGATATTCTTCGGCGGACAGGCGCTGTTCCAGCTCCGGCTGTTGCTCTGCGTGGTCGAAAGGGGAGGCGGCGCCGGTGATATCGGCTTCGACGATCAGCGCGTCGGCCTGTTGCAGCCGGGCGGCCAGCCGGGGCGGCAGCGGCGACATATCGACGGTGCCCATATGGATGCTGCCCACCAGATGGAGCCGACGCTCGCCCGGCAGAGTGATGTCCAGCGCCGGATAAGCGTAACTTTTGGGCGAGATCAGGCCGAGAAAGGCGGCGAGGCGGCGTAACAGTTGACCCATACGGCGTGGCTCCTGAATAACGGGTGCGCGTTTTCGCGTGCAAGGCGAGGGAAAATCGTCATTCATGCTAAACGCTATCCGCCGCGCAGGGAAGCCCGGAAAACAGCGGGGCGCCTTGACGGCGCCCCGGAGCTTACTTCCTGGGTTTAAAACGCAGCAGCCGGTTGGCGTTGCTGACTACGGTAATCGATGACAGCGCCATCGCCGCGCCCGCCACCACCGGGCTGAGCAGCGTGCCGGTCAGCGGGTAGAGCACGCCGGCGGCGATCGGAATGCCCAGCGTATTGTAGATAAAGGCGCCGAACAGGTTCTGCTTCATGTTGCGCAGCGTGGCCTTCGACAGTTCCACCGCATCCGCCACGCCGTGCAGGCTGTGACGCATCAGGGTGATGGCGGCGGTCTCGATGGCGATGTCGCTGCCGCCGCCCATCGCGATGCCCACGTCGGCCTGCGCCAGCGCCGGGGCGTCGTTGATGCCGTCGCCGACCATCGCCACGCGTTGGCCCTGTGCCTGCAGCTGTTTGATCGCCGCCGCTTTGCCGTCCGGCAGCACGCCGGCAATCACCCGATCGATACCGGCCTCTTTGGCGATGGCGTTGGCGGTCACCGGGTTGTCGCCGGTCAGCATCACCAACTGATATCCCTGCTGGTGCAGGCGCTGCAGCGCCGCTACGCTGTCCTCGCGCAGCGGATCGCGAATGGCGAACAGCGCGGCCGGTTTACCGTCAACGGCCAGCAGCACCGGCGTCACGCCGCGTTCGGCCTGGGCGCGCATCGGCGCCTCCAGTTCGTCGGCCGCGACCTGATGTTGTTTCAGCAGCGCGGCGTTGCCCAGCAGCACCTGCACGCCGTCGATCTCCCCGCTGACGCCGGCGCCGCGCAGGGTGCGGAACTGCGCCACCTGCGGCAGCGTTTGCCCGGCGGCGCGTTCCATGATGGCGCGCGCCAGCGGGTGATTGGAGCCTTGTTCCAGCGCGGCGGCCCAGCCGAGCGCCTGCTGTTCGCTGACCTGATTGAAGGTCAGGATCTCCACCACCTGCGGTTTCCCTTCGGTCAGGGTGCCGGTTTTATCGAACACCATGGTATCCAACTGGCTGGCCTGCTGCAGGGCGTCGGCGTCGCGCACCAGCACGCCGAATTCCGCCGCGCGGCCCACGCCGGAGATGATCGACATCGGCGTCGCCAATCCTAACGCACATGGGCAGGCGATGATCAGCACCGTGGTGGCGATCACCAGCGTATAGACCAGCTGCGGCTGCGGACCAAAGAAGTACCACACCGCCGCGCTGAACAGGGCGATCGCCACCACCGCCGGCACGAACACCGCCGAGACGCGGTCGGCCAGTTGGCCAATCGCCGGTTTACTGCTCTGCGCCTGACGCACCAGTTTGATGATGCGCGCCAGCGTGGTTTGGCTGCCGATGGCGGCGGCGCGGAACAGCACGCTGCCGTCGTCGACTACCGTCCCGGCATGCACCGTGTCGCCGGGGCCTTTTTGCTGCGGCACCGCTTCGCCGGTCAGCATCGCTTCATCGAGCCAGACTTCGCCCTGCACGATTTCACCGTCGACCGGCACGCGATCGCCGGTGGTCAGCCGCAGCGTCATGCCGAGCTGCACCTCCGCCAGCGGAATATCGCGCTCGCCGTCGTCAGTCACCAGCCGCGCGGTGGGCGGCGTCAGATCGAGCAGCCGCTCCAGCGCCTGCGAAGAACGCTGGCGGGCGCGCTGTTCCAGCGCATGGCCGAGGTTGATCAAACCGATGATCATCGCGCTGGCCTCGTAATAGAGGTGACGCGCCTCCATCGGGAAGAAATCGGGCCAAATGTTGACGGCGATCGAATAGAGCCAGGCGGCGCCGGTGCCGAGCGCCACCAGGGTATCCATGGTGGCGCTGCCGTTCATCAATGCGCGCCAGGCGTTGCGGTAGAAGTGCCCGCCGGCGAACACCATCACCGCCAGGGTAATGACGCCGACCAGCAGCCAGGGGCGCTGGGTTTCCGGCGTCAGCGTCATGCTGCCGCCGAACAGCCCCCAGGCCATCAGTGGGATACCCAACGCCAGCCCCAGCGCCGCCTGCCAGCTAAAGCGCTTCATGTTGGCGCGTGCGGTCTGTTGCTGACGTTCGCGGCGTTCGGTTTCGTCCTGAATCATCTCGGCGCCGTAGCCGGCTTTTTCCACCGCCGCCACCAGCGCCTGCGCATCGGCGGCACCGGTCACCAGCGCGCTGCGCTCCGCCAGGTTGACGCGCGCATGCTCCACGCCCGGAACGCTTTGCAGCGCCTGCTGCACCTTATTGACGCAGCTGGCGCAGGTCATGCCGCTGAGCAGCAGCTGTACGCTGTCGTCCGCGCTGTCGGTTGCCGGAAGAGAAGGCTGCGCCGCTGGCTGAACGTCCGGCAACGAAGGTGTTGCGTCAGTCAACGGCTCAGTTTTTGGGACGACGGCGCCCGCCACGCTGGCGTGATAACCGGCATGTTCCACCGCGGCGATCAGCGCCTGCGGATCGGCATCGCCGTACACTTTCGCGTTGTCGATCTCGACGTCGGCGGCGAACACGCCCGGCACCGCTTCCAGCGCCTTGCGGGTGCTGCCGACGCAGTGCATGCAGCTTAGGCCGCTCAGCTGTAATTCGGTGTCGGCGCGCGGCGCGACTTCTGCCTGATAGCCGGCGGCGATCACGCTGTCGATCAATGCGCTGTCCGGCGCTTCGCCGGTCACTTTGGCGTAATGGACGTTAACCTCCGCCTGTTCGACATCGCTGCGGCTTTCCAGGGCTTTTTTCACCCGCTGCGCGCAGTTCATGCAGGACAACCCCTGCAATGCCAGCATAGTGGTGTGTGACATGATTGAACTCCTTGCGTAGAGGCGGTGTTTAAAGGTTGACCGCCTGACCTGTTTTCACTAAGAATGGAGCTTAAACCTTCCAGCAAGGGTAAGGTCAAGGAGGGAAAATGAATATTAGCGACGTCGCGAAAAAAACCGGGTTAACCAGCAAGACGATTCGTTTTTACGAAGAGAAAGCGTTGATTACCGCCCCGATTCGCAGCGACAACGGTTACCGCCACTATTCCGCCAAGCATGTCGAAGAGCTGACGTTGCTGCGTCAGGCGCGGCAGGTGGGCTTCAACCTGGACGAGTGCCGCGAGCTGGTAGCGTTGTTCAACGATCCGGCCCGCCACAGCGCCGACGTGAAGGCGCGCACGCTGCAGAAGGTGGCGGAGATCGAAAAGCACATCAGCGAGCTGGGGAACATGCGCCAGCGCCTGTTGACGCTGGCGGAACAATGCCCGGGCGACGAGGGGCGGAGTGCCCCATCATCAATAACCTGGCGGGGTGTTGTCGTTCTAATTAACGGCTGATGGCACGGATCACCAGCGTGACCCCTTCCACCGCCACCACTTCCACTTCGGTGCCGGCGGGCAGATCTTCCGCCGCCTGCGCGCGCCAGCTGCTGTCGCCGATATTGATGCGCCCCATGCCGTTGTGCATCGGCTCCGTCAGCGTGGCGCGGGTGCCGATCAGCTGACGGTTGCGCTGGTTGAGCACCGGCGAACCGCCGGATGCGGCCGCCGGGCGGCGACGCAGCCAGTACCACCACAGATAGGCGACGACGACGGTCAGGACGGCGAAGATCACGCCTTGCCATTCCCAGGAAAGTGGTGGCAGCAGCCAGATCAAGGCGCCGACCAACAGCGCCGCCACGCCGCTCCACAGCAGGTAGCCGCCGGCGCCGAGCATTTCCGCCGCCAGCAGCACGCCCCCGAGGGAGAGCCAGAACCACAGCGGATTCGCCGCGATCAGTTCGAGCATGATTATTTGCCTTTGCTTTCTTTCAGCAGTTCGGTAATGCCGCCGATCGAGCCGAGCAGGCTGCTGGCGTCCAGCGGCATCATCACCACTTTGCTGTTGTTGGAGGAACCGATCTTCTGCAGCGCATCGGTGTATTTCTGCGCCACGAAGTAGTTCACCGCCTGAATGTTGCCGCTGGCGATGGCGTCGGACACCAACTGGGTGGCGCGCGCCTCGGCCTCGGCGGCGCGTTCACGCGCTTCCGCCTGCAGGAACGCCGACTGACGTTCGCCCTCGGCCTTCAGGATCTGCGATTGCTTCTCCCCTTCGGCGCGCAGAATGGCCGCCTGACGCACCCCCTCCGCCTCCAGGATGTCGGCGCGCTTGGTGCGCTCGGCCTTCATCTGGGCGTTCATCGAGGCGATCAGTTCCGCCGGCGGCCGCACGTCGCGGATCTCGATACGGGTGATTTTCACCCCCCAAGGATTGGTCGCTTCATCGACGATGTGCAACAGGCGGCTGTTGATGCTGTCGCGCTGCGACAGCATTTCGTCCAGCTCCATCGAGCCGAGCACGGTGCGGAAGTTGGTCATGGTCAGGTTGACAATCGCCTGTTCGAGGTTGCTGACCTCGTAGGCGGCGCGCGCCGGATCGACCACCTGGATAAAGCACACCGCGTCGATGGCGACGTTGGCGTTATCGCGGGAAATCACCTCTTGGGAAGGGATGTCCAGCACCTGCTCCATCATGTTGATTTTGCGACCGATGCGGTCCATGAACGGCACCACCAGGTTCAGGCCCGGCATCAGCGTCTTGGTATAGCGACCGAAGCGTTCTACCGTCCATTGGAACCCCTGCGGCACAATTTTGACGCCGGCGAACACCACAATCAGCGCGACGACGATCACGATGGGAATAAAAGTAAGCATGCAAACCTCCTGTCAGACATATGTAAACAGATATTACGACAGCGCCGGAAAAATGCCTACTGATACCGCGACTTAATCCAGGGCGCTGACGCAACCCGCGAGCGGTGGATCCCGCGTCTGGAACAGAGTGTTGTCACGACAAGTGTGGCACAGCTGAAAAATAAGTATGCCTAAATGGCATGATTTCAATAATTTTTATTCATTTCATGATGTTGCTCGCCTTGGCTAGAGTAAAAACACCCCCGTGTTTACCGTCAAAAATTTGTCATTTTCATTTGCGACTATGCTTTTTGAAATGACATTTCGGCCAAGGATTGTTATGGATTCGCTCAGTGTTGATGAACTCGCCCAGAAGAACGATCGCTGGTATCGCATAGTGGAGGAGATGTTGGCGGAAGCCGGCGTCGCCATCAACGGCCCGCGCGCCTGGGATATCCGGGTGCATAACCCGGCGCTGTTCAAACGCATTTTGCAGGAAGGCTCGCTCGGCTTCGGCGAAAGCTATATGGACGGCTGGTGGGAGTGCGAACGGCTGGACATGCTGTTCACCCGCATTCTGCAGGCCGGCGTCGATGAACGGCTGCCGAAAAGCCTGAGCGACATCGCGCGCATCGCCTATGCCCGGCTGTTCAATCGCCAATCGCGCAAGCGCGCCTGGCAGGTGGGCAAAGAGCACTACGACATCGGCAACGACCTGTTCCGGGCGATGCTCGATCCTTATATGCAATACTCCTGCGGCTACTGGAAAGAGGCGCAGACGCTGGAGCAGGCGCAGCAGGCCAAGCTCAGGATGATCTGCGAAAAACTGCAGTTGAAACCGGGCATGACGCTGCTGGATATCGGCTGCGGCTGGGGCGGATTGGCGCAGTTTGCGGCGCAAAACTACGGCGTCTCGGTGCACGGCGTGACCATTTCGGCCGAGCAGCAGAAGCTGGCGCAGGAACGCTGCGCCGGGCTGGACGTCGAGATCTTGCTGCAGGATTACCGCGATCTGGATCGGCAGTTTGATCGCATCGTGTCGGTCGGCATGTTTGAGCACGTCGGGCCGAAAAACTATGAGACCTACTTCAGCGTCGCGGCGCGCAACCTGAAGCCCGACGGTCTGTTCCTTCTGCACACTATCGGTTCCAATCAGACCGATCTCAACGTCGACGCCTGGATAGACAAATACATCTTCCCCAACGGCTGCCTGCCTTCGGTGCGGCATATCGCCGAGGCCAGCGAAGGGCGTTTCGTGATGGAGGATTGGCACAACTTTGGCGCCGATTACGATCGCACGCTGATGGCTTGGCTGGAGAATTTCAAACGGGTGTGGCCGGATCTGATGGGCGGTTATTCCGAGCGCTTCGAACGCATGTTCACCTATTACCTGAACGCCTGCGCCGGCGCGTTCCGTTCGCGCAACATTCAGCTGTGGCAGGTGTTGTTCAGCCCGGCGGGCGTGGAGGGCGGGGTGCGGGTCTATCGCTAATCCCCGTCATATTTCAAGCTGGCTGCACGTTCGAGCCCTGGTCACTTAGTTATCTAAGCGCCCAGGGCTTCTCACATTTGCCGCCTGGATGCAGCTTCAAGTATGACGGATATCAGTACAGCAGGGAGTACAGCTGGCGGCGATATTTAGCGGCCAGCGCGTCGCCGGTGCCGAGCGCGGCCAGAATGTCCATCAGGGTTTTGCGCGCGCTGCCGTTGGCGGCGGCCAGATCTTTCTTCAGATGCCCCATCAGCAGTTCCAGCGCTTCTTCGTTACGCCCGACCTGATGCAGTTGCAGCGCCAGCTGCACCGCCAGTTCGACGTTGTCCGGCTGCTGCTGCACCTGCTGTTGCAGCTGTTGGATTTCCGGCGTGTCCGCCGCCTGCTTCAACAATTCAATCTGCGCCACCAGACCTTGATAGCGGGTATCGCGATCCTGCAGCGGGATGGTCGCCAGCACCGCTTCAGCATCTTCGCTGCGGCTGAGCGCAATCTGAGTTTCGGCCAGCGTCAGGCCGATGTCGCTGCGCTGTTGGCTGCTCTGCCAGGCGTCTTTCAGCAGCGGCAGCGCTTCGGCGGCGTTGCCGGCGGCCAGCAGCTCCTGCGCCTGTGCCAGTTTCAGATCTTCTTCCTTCGGCAGGAAACGCTGCAGCAAATCGCGGATCGCTTCTTCCGGCTGCGGGCCCTGGAAGCCGTCGACCGGCTGACCGTCTTTGAACAGGTAGACCGTCGGAATGGAACGCAGCCCGAATTGCGAGGCGATCATCTGTTCGGCGTCGCAGTCTACCTTGGCCAGAATGAACTGACCGGCGTATTCCACCGCCAGCTTGTCCAGCACCGGCGTGAGCTGCAGGCAGTGTTGGCTGCGCTCGGACCAGAAGTAGAACAGCACCGGTGTGGACATCGATTGTTCCAGCGTCTGGTGCAGGTTAGTTTCGTTAATATCAACAACAGCTTGAGCTAGCATCTTTTTTCTCTCTGATCGTGCGGAGCCATGGGGTGTAGATGGGGGCGCGCCGCCATTCTTCAACCCCGTCGGGCGAATTAAGCGTTGCTGCGCAGCAGCCAATCCAGACAGCGGCCCGGCAAAATGCGGCGCAGCACGCTCATCGCGTGCGCCAGCAGGGTGACCGGATAGCGCAGTTTGGCGCGCGGGCTTTCCAGCGCGTGGCGCAGTTTGGGCAGAATGGCCTCCGGCGGCAGCGTCAGGCGCTTGGCGATGCCGGGATTGTGCACCGGTTTGTCGCTCTGCGCCTGATTGACGTTCTGGCTAAAGTGGGTGGAGATCGGCCCCGGTTCGATCAGGCTGACCTGAATGCCGCTGCCGTGCAGCTCCATGCGCAGCGCGTCCGACCAGGCTTCCAGCGCGAACTTGCTGGCGGCGTAGGCGCCGCGCCCGGCGCTGGAGACCAGGCCCATCACCGAACTGGTCTGAATGATCCGCCCTTCGCCGTGCGGCAACATCGCCGGCAACAGCAGCTGGGTCAGTTGGTGGGTGCCGAACAGGTTGGTGGCGAACTGCCGTTCCAGCTGGCTGCGCGAAATGCGGCTGAGCGGGCCGTAAACGCCGAAACCGCCGTTATTGAACAGACCGTACAGTCGGCCGTCGGTCAGCGCGATCACCTCGGCGGCGGCGCGCTCGACGCTGGCGCTGTCGTCCAGATCCAGCTCGATGCCTTCCAGCCCGAGCTGGCGCATGTTTTCCACGTCCTGCGGTTTGCGGCAGGCGGCCAGCACCCGGTAGCCGCGGTTGCGCAGATCCTGCGCCGCAATCAAGCCAATCCCGCTGGAACAGCCGGTTATCAATACCGCTTTTTGCATAACTTTACCTAGTGTACGACCCTAATTTAGTGAGACTCATGCTTTACTAGAGGCTCCAGGCGCTCCGCCATCCAGGTGGCGATAAACGGCTGGGCGTCCCCATTGGGGTGCAATCCGTCATCCTGCATCCATTCCGGCTTCACCACCACCTGTTCCATATAGAACGGCAGCAGCGGAATGTTGAACTGCTTGGCCAGCGCCGGGTAGACGGCGCCGAACGCTTCAGTATAGCGGCGGCCGTAGTTCGGCGGGATGCGGATCTGCATCAGCAGCGGCTGCGCGCCGGCCTGCTGCACTAACGTGATGATTTGGCCGAGATCGCGCTGTACGTCCTGCGCCGGGAAGCCGCGCAGGCCGTCGTTGGCGCCCAGCTCGATCAGCACCCAGCGCGGCTGATGCTGTTTCAGCAGCGCGGGCAGACGCGCCAGCCCCTGCGCGGCGGTGTCGCCGCTGATGCTGGCGTTGACCAGCTGCGGCGCACCCGGTTTTTTCTGCCACTGTTCGGCCAACAGCGTCGGCCACGCCCGCTCGATCGGCAGGCGGTAACCGGCGCTTAAACTGTCGCCTAAAATCAACAAGGTATCGGCGGCGGCAGCGCGTAAACTGAATAATCCCAACAGCAAAAGGAAGGGAAGATGCCAGCGGAAAACGTTCTTGAAGTTCATCATCTTAGTAAACACGTTGGTCAGGGTGAGCATCAGCTCACCATCCTTACCGGAGTCGAGCTGCTTGTCAAACCCGCGCAGACGATCGCCCTGATCGGCGAATCCGGATCGGGGAAATCGACCTTGCTGGGCATTTTGGCCGGGCTGGATGACGGCAGCGAAGGCGAGGTACGCTTGCTCGGCGAGTCGCTGACCGCGCTGGACGAAGAGGGGCGCGCCGCGCTGCGCGCCAGGAATGTCGGTTTCGTGTTTCAGTCGTTCATGCTGGTGCCGACGCTGAACGCGCTGGAGAACGTGCAACTGCCGGCGCTGTTGCGCGGCGAGAGCGACAGACAGAGCCGCGAGCAGGCGGTGCAGCTGCTCGAGCAGTTGGGGCTGGGGAAACGGCTCGATCACCTGCCGGCGCAGCTGTCCGGCGGCGAGCAGCAGCGCGTGGCGCTGGCGCGCGCCTTCAGCGGCCGACCGCGGGTGCTGTTCGCTGATGAACCGACCGGCAACCTCGATCGTCAGACCGGCGATCGCATCGCCGACCTGCTGTTTTCCCTCAACCGCGATTTTGACACCACCCTGATCCTGGTGACCCATGACGAAACCCTGGCGGCGCGCTGCCAGCGGCGGCTGCGGCTGCGCGAAGGCAAGCTGTGGGAGGAAGAATGATCTGGCGCTGGTTCTGGCGCGAATGGCGCTCGCCGTCGCTGCTGATCGTGTGGCTGGCACTGACGCTCTCCGTCGCCTGCGTGCTGGCGCTGGGCAGCATCAGCGATCGCATGGACAAAGGGCTCAGCCAGCAGAGCCGCGATTTTATCGCCGGCGATCGGGTGCTGCGCAGCGCGCATCCGGTGCCGGAAGGCTGGCTGCTGGACGCGCAGCAACAAGGGCTGAAGGTGAGCCGTCAGCTGTCGTTCACCACCATGACCTATGCCGGCGATCGGCCGCAGCTGGCGGACGTGAAAGCCACCGATTTGGCCTATCCGCTGTACGGCAAGCTGGAAACGCGCCCGGCCAACATCCAGCCCGAACCGGGCAGCGTGCTGGTGGCGCCGCGTTTGCTGGCGCTGCTGAACGTGAAAGTGGGGGATTCGCTGGAGGTGGGCGACACCACGCTGCGCATCGCCGGTGAAATCATTCAGGAGCCGGACGCCGGTTTCAATCCATTCCAGACCGCGCCGCGCATCATGATCAACCTGGCGGACGTCGATAAGACCGGCGCAGTGCAGCCGGGCAGCCGCCTGACCTATCGTTACATGTTCGCCGGCGCCGAGCCGGATATTCAGCGTTACGAAGAACGGCTGACGCCGCAGTTGACGCCGGATCAGCGCTGGTTCGGGCTGCAGGAATCCGGCAGCGCGCTGGGCAAGTCGCTGCAGCGCTCCCAACAGTTCCTGCTGTTGTCGGCCCTGCTGACGCTGCTGTTGTCGATCGCCGCCGTGGCGGTGGCGATGAGCCACTATTGCCGCAGCCGCTACGATCTGATCGCGGTGTTGAAAACCCTTGGCGCCGGGCGCGGCGCGCTGCGCAAATTGATCGTCGGCCAGTGGCTGGCGGTGATGGCGCTGGCGGCGGTGTGCGGCGGGGCGATCGGGCTGGCGTTCGAGGCGCTGTTGATTCGCCTGCTGAAGCCGGTGTTGCCGGCCGCGTTGCCCGCCGCCGGCGTCTGGCCGTGGCTGTGGGCGCTCGGTGCGCTGGTGCTGATTTCGCTGCTGGTCGGGTTGCGGCCGTATCGCCAGTTGCTGGCCACCCAGCCGCTGCGGGTGCTGCGTCGCGATGTGGCGGCCAACGTCTGGCCGCTGCGCTACTTCCTGCCGGTGACGGCGGCGATCGTGGTCGCGTTGTTGGTGTTGCTGATGGGAGCCAGCACGTTGCTGTGGGCGATCCTGGCGGGCATGGCGGTGCTGGCGCTGCTGCTGGGCGGTATAGGGTGGGGCAGCCTGCTGCTGTTGCGCCGCATCACGCTCAAGAGTCTGGCGCTGCGGCTGGCGGTCAACCGCCTGCTGCATCAGCCGTGGGTGACCATCAGCCAGTTGGCGGCGTTCTCGCTGTCGTTCATGCTGTTGGCGCTGCTGTTGGTGCTGCGCGGCGATCTGCTCGAACGCTGGCAGCAACAGCTGCCGCCGGACAGCCCGAACTATTTCCTGCTCAACATGACCGAGGCGCAGGTGCCGCAGGTGAAAACCTTCCTGCAGCAGCACCAGATCAAACCGGAAACCTATTACCCGATCGTCCGGGTGCGCCTGACCGAGATAAACCAGCAGGTGGCGACCGAACGGGTGCATGAGGACGATCCGGGCGGCGAGGCGGTGAACCGTGAGCTGAACCTGACCTGGCTGGCCGAACTGCCGGATCACAATCCGTTGGTGGCGGGCAATTGGCCGCCGAAAAGCGGCGAAGTCTCGATGGATGAAGGCATCGCCGGGCGGCTGAAGATCAAGCTGGGCGACACGCTGACCTTCAGCGGCGATACCCAGGCGTTCAGCGCCAAAGTCACCAGCCTGCGCCAGGTGGATTGGGAAAGCCTGAAGCCGAACTTTTACTTTATCTTCCCGCCGGGCGCGCTGGACGGCCAGCCGCAGACCTGGCTCACCAGCTTCCGCTACGACGGCGAGGGCCGGATGTTGACCCAGCTCAACCGCCAGTTCCCAACGCTCAGCCTGCTGGACATCGGCGCGATCCTGAAACAGGTCGGCGGCGTGCTGCAACAGGTCAGCCGCGCGCTGGAGGTGATGGTGGTGCTGGTGGTGCTGTGCGGCGGCCTGCTGCTGCTGGCGCAGGTGCAGGTCGGCATGCGTCAGCGGCGGCAGGAGCTGGTGGTCTATCGCACGCTGGGCGCCGGTAAACGGCTGCTGCGTCGCACGCTGTGGTGCGAGTTTGCCCTGCTGGGGCTGGTGGCGGGCATCGCGGCGGCGGTGGGGGCCGAGGCGGCGCTGTGGCTGCTGCAAAGCCGGGTGTTCGACTTCCCGTGGACGCCGACGCCGGTGCTGTGGTGGGCGCTGCCGCTGGCCAGCGCGCTGCTGCTGTCGCTGTGCGGCGGCTGGCTGGGCGTGCGCTTGTTGCGCGGCCGGGCGCTGTTCCGCAGTTATGATGGCTGATCTGGCGATCGCAGGCCCGTTGCCGCCAAGCGTGGCCGGGCCTGCCGATTTTCTTTCGCGCGTCACTGGCGCAATTCCTCTTCATGCCCATTCATTGTGAAATCGATTACATTTATGTCATATCGATACGTTTGCCATTGGTCATCGGTGTAGCGGATAGCGGGCCAGCTTTGCCTGTTTTACGCATTAATTTAGAGGGTTATGCATGTGTTAAGTGAATTCATCCGCCATAAAAAACGGCCTAAAAAGATTTAATGGAATGTAACCGTTTTCACTAATGTGATCGCACTCACTTATCTCCGACGCATTGCCTCCTATCATGTCGCACACTGATGACCGTTTTCTCCTGGAGGCTGTATGAGCGATACCGTCAAAGTGACACCGGCGGAGAAAAGCCCGACTCATGTCGGCATGACTTTTTTCGTCTGTTTTTTAGCCGCCTTGGCCGGCCTGCTGTTCGGTCTTGATATCGGCGTGATCGCCGGCGCCCTGCCGTTTATTACCGACACTTTTCAGATCACCAGCTCTCAGCAGGAGTGGGTGGTCAGCTCAATGATGTTTGGCGCCGCCGTCGGCGCCATCGGCAGCGGCTGGATGAACTTCCGGCTGGGGCGCAAATACAGTTTGATGATCGGCGCAATCCTCTTCGTGGCGGGATCGCTGTGTTCTGCGTTCGCTCCCAACGTGGAGGTGTTGATCGTTTCACGTATTCTGCTGGGATTGGCGGTGGGGATCGCTTCTTATACCGCGCCGATTTATCTTTCTGAAATCGCGCCGGAGAAAATCCGCGGCAGCATGATCTCGATGTATCAATTGATGATCACCATCGGCATTCTGGCCGCTTACCTGTCTGATACGGCATTCAGCTATACCGGCGCCTGGCGCTGGATGTTGGGTGTCATCACCATCCCGGCCGGGCTGTTGTTGGTCGGCGTGTTCTTTTTGCCTGACAGCCCGCGGTGGTTGGCCTCGCGTAATCGCCATGAGCAAGCGCGTCAGGTGTTGGAGAAGCTGCGCGACAGCAGTGCCCAGGCGCAGTATGAGCTGAATGAAATTCGTGAAAGCCTCAAACTGAAGCAAAGCGGTTGGGCGCTGTTCAAAGGCAATAAAAATTTCCGCCGCGCGGTTTTCCTTGGCATTCTTCTCCAGGTGATGCAGCAGTTCACCGGGATGAACGTCACCATGTATTACGCGCCGAAGATTTTCGGTCTGGCGGGCTTCGCCAGTACGGAACAGCAGATGTGGGGCACGGTGATCGTCGGTCTGGTCAACGTGCTGGCCACCTTTATCGCTATTGGGCTGGTTGACCGCTGGGGCCGCAAGCCCACTTTGATCCTTGGGTTTATCGTGATGGCCGTCGGCATGGGGGCGCTGGGCACCATGATGAATATCGGCATGAACTCGGCGGCGGAACAATATTTCGCCATCGTCATGCTGCTGATGTTTATCGTCGGTTTTGCCATGAGCGCCGGCCCGCTGATTTGGGTGCTGTGCTCAGAGATCCAGCCATTGAAAGGCCGCGATTTCGGCATCACCTGTTCCACCGCCACTAACTGGATAGCCAATATGATCGTGGGAGCGACGTTCCTGACCATGCTGAATTCGTTGGGCAGCGCTCACACCTTTTGGGTCTACGCGGGGCTTAACGTGCTGTTTGTTTTCATCACGCTGGCGCTGATCCCGGAAACCAAAAATATTTCACTGGAACACATTGAGCGCAATCTGATGGCCGGCAAACCGTTGCGTAATATCGGCTCGCGTTGATCTTTGCGGCAATAAAAAAGGTTCAGCCTGGGCTGAACCTTCTTCTTTTCGGCGGTGTAAACCGTTAAGCCAGCTTCTGCTGTGCCCAGGCCAGCCCGCTTTGGTATTCGCCCGGCAGCAGCGGCGCCAGCGCCTGCAGCGCCTGACGCAGATCGGCGGCGCTCGGGTCGTTCAGATTGAGGTGGCCGACCTTGCGGCCCGGGCGCACCTCTTTCTCATACCAGTGCAGATGCACCAGCGGCAGCGACAGCCACTGTTCGTTGACGGCGGTGCCGATCAGGTTGACCATCACCGACGGTGTGCTCACCACCGGCTGCGGCAGCGGCAGGCCGAGGATGGCGCGCAGGTGCAGCTCGAACTGGCTGATGGATGCACCGTTTTGCGTCCAGTGGCCGCTGTTGTGCACGCGCGGCGCCAGTTCGTTGATCAACAGCCGATCGCCGACGATAAAGCACTCCATCGCCATCACGCCGACGTAGTTCAGCTCGTTCAGGATCGCCGCCAGCATCTGCTCGGCCTGTTGCTGCAGCGCCGGATTGGGCTGCGGCAGCGCCACGCTGGCGCGCAGGATGCCGTCTTCATGCAGGTTGTGGGTCAGCGGGTAGAAGACCGAACGGCCGTCGTGGCCGCGCGCGCCCACCAGCGACACTTCGCCGGAGAAATTGATGCCTTGCTCGACGATGCACTCGCCATAGGCATCGGCCGGCAGTTCGGCTTCCTGCCCCGGACGCAGGCGCCACTGGCCGCGGCCGTCATAGCCGCCGACCCGGCGTTTGACGATCGCCAGCTCGCCCAGCGCAGCGAACACCTGCGGCCATTCGGCGGCGCTCGCCAGCAGCTGCCACGGCGCGGTCGCCAGGCCGAGTTGATCGAGCAGCTGCTTTTGCGTCAGGCGATCCGCCAAACGCGGGAAGATGTCGCGGTTGACGAAGGCGCTGTGAGTCGCCAGTTCGCGCGTCAGCGCGGTTTCCGGCCAGCGTTCAATCTCGGCGGTAATGACGCTGTTCTGATACGGCACCGCCTCGGGTTCGGCATCGATGCCGACAGGGTAGACGGCGATGCCCAGCGGTTCGCCGGCCTGGCGCAGCATGCGCCCCAGCTGACCGTTGCCCAATACGCAAACCGGCTTCATGCGTCCTCCCGCGGATCGGGGTGGTTCAAAACGTCTTCAGTCTGCGCCTGACGCCAGTCCGCCAAACGCTGCGCGAGCGCGGCGTCGTGCAGCGCCAGGATCTGCATCGCCAGCAGCCCGGCGTTGGCGGCGCCGGCTTTGCCGATCGCCAGCGTCCCCACCGGAATGCCGCGCGGCATCTGCACGATGGAGTAGAGGCTGTCCACGCCGCTCAGCGCGGCGCTTTGCACCGGCACACCCAGCACCGGCACCAGCGTTTTCGCCGCCAGCATGCCCGGCAGATGCGCGGCACCGCCGGCGCCGGCGATGATCACGTCAAAGCCGTTGGCGGCAGCCTGCTCGGCGAAGCTGAACAGCTTGTCCGGCGTGCGGTGAGCGGAAACGACTTCGACATGGAAGGGGACATCGAGCTGGGTCAGGACTTCGGCGGCGAACTGCATGGTGGCCCAGTCACTTTTCGATCCCATTACAATTGCGATTTTAGCCCCGGCATTGGCGGCTGAAGCGGCGTTGGCTCCCATGGGTGTAAGGCTCCTGTGATTTGTCTGGCGTCGGCTGAGGGCCGAATGAGGGCGTAGAGCATACCATGAGCGCACGGCGAGGAAAACGGTTGCGTCGCCGGTTTTCACCGGCGAAAGCGCGAATTTTCACCCGCGCGCCAGTGCGGAACTCAGAACGGGAATTGGATCAGCTCGACGGCGTCGGCGCTGACTTTGATCATCGATCCTTCGACGTGCCAGGCGCCCAGCACCGCGCGATGGGCTTCGCCGTTGCTCAACGCCAGCCGATGCACCGCCGGGCGATGGGTATGGCCGTGGATCATCCAGTGCACATCGTGGCGCAGCATCGTTTGCTCGACCGCCTGCGGATTGACGTCCATGATGGCGTCCGACTTGTACTGGTTGGATTGCTGGCTGCGGGCGCGCATCTTGGCGGCGATCTTCAGTCGCCAGCGCAGCGGCAGCGCGAGGAACAGTTTTTGAATCAGCGGGTTGTGCACTTTACGGCGGAATTGCTGATAGGCTTGATCGTCGGTGCACAGGGTGTCGCCGTGCAGGATCAGGATCCTGCGGCCGTACAGCTCCAGCACTTTTTCTTCCGGCAGCAGCTGCATGCCGCTGGCGCGGGCGAAGCGCTTGCCGAGCAGAAAATCGCGGTTGCCGTGGATGAAATAGCAGGGCACGCCGGCCTGTTGCAGCGCTTTCAGCGCCGCGGCGATCTCCGCGTGCAGCGGCTCGGGATCGTCGTCGCCGATCCAGGCTTCAAACAGGTCGCCGAGGATGTACAGCGCGTCGGCGTGCACCGCTTCGCGCCGTAAAAAACGCAGAAAACCGGCAGTGATTGCCGGTTCCTGTGCGCACAAGTGCAGATCTGCGATGAACAGCGTACTCATGCAGCCGCGATTACTCGCTGACGGTCACGCTGTTGATCACCACGTCTTCTACCGGTACGTCCTGGTGCATGCCGCTGCGGCCGGTTTTCACGCCTTTGATCTTGTTGACCACGTCCATGCCTTCAACCACTTCAGCAAACACGCAGTAGCCCCAGCCCTGCACGTTTTCGCCGCGGAAGTTCAGGAAGTCGTTGTCAGCCACGTTGATGAAGAACTGTGCGGTGGCGGAGTGCGGATCGTTGGTGCGCGCCATTGCCAGGGTGCCGATGGTGTTTTTCAAACCGTTGTTGGCTTCGTTCTTGATGGCCGCGTTGGTCGCTTTCTGGTTCATGCCCGGCTCGAAACCGCCGCCCTGGATCATGAAGCCGTTGATCACACGGTGGAAGATGGTGTTGTCGTAGAAACCGGCGCGGCAGTAGTTCAGGAAGTTTTCAACGGTAACCGGCGCTTTGTCAGCAAAGGTCTTAATAACGATATCGCCGTGATTGGTGTGGAAAGTAACCATAGTTTTAATCCTAACAAGGTGAAGTGAGACGTCACGTAAAGCGAGTGAACATTCAGACCGCCCTTATAACATATCCGCCCCAGCGAGTCAGCAGCGGGTCAACCGCGGACTGTCTGTGGTAATTGTATTTATGTTATATTATAACAATTGCGCCGACCGGCGAATTTTGCGCTTTTTCTTCGCGTGAAGTCAGCAAAGCATGGCCTTAACCTTGCAATAGATCAGGCTTCAGGTTTCAATACGCTACCGGGCGTTAAACCTGAAGCCCGGTTATCTTTTTTGTTATCACGCACACCACGGAATCTCCCGATGCTAAAGATTTTTAATACCCTGAGTCGTCAAAAAGAGGAATTCAAACCCATTCATGCCGGGAAAGTGGGCATGTACGTGTGCGGGGTAACCATCTATGACCTGTGTCACATCGGCCACGGTCGTACCTTTGTCGCTTTCGACGTGGTGGCGCGTTACCTGCGCTATCTCGGCTATTCGCTGAACTACGTGCGCAACGTCACCGACGTGGACGACAAAATCATCCGCCGCGCGGCGGAAAATCATGAGACCTGCGACCAGCTGACCGAACGCATGCTGGCGGAAATGCATGCCGACTTCGACGCGTTGCTGATCGATCGCCCGGACAGCGAACCGCGCGCGACCCAACACATCGCCGAGATCATCGAGATCACCCAGCGCCTGATCGATCGCGATCACGCCTATGTGGCCAGCAACGGCGACGTGATGTTCTCCATCGACAGCGATCCGCAGTACGGGCTGCTGTCGCGCCAGGATCTGGAGCAGCTGCAGGCCGGCGCGCGCGTGGAGATCGACGACGTTAAGCGCAATCCGATGGACTTCGTGCTGTGGAAAATGTCCAAGCCGGGCGAGCCGAGCTGGCAGTCGCCGTGGGGGCCGGGCCGTCCGGGCTGGCATATCGAATGCTCCGCCATGAACTGCAAACAGCTGGGCACCCACTTCGACATCCACGGCGGTGGTTCCGATCTGATGTTCCCGCACCACGAGAACGAGATCGCGCAGTCGAGCTGCGCCCACGACGGCCCGTACGTCAATTACTGGATGCACTCCGGCATGGTGATGATCGACAAAGAGAAGATGTCCAAATCGCTGGATAACTTCTTTACCATTCGCGACGTGCTCGGCCATTACGATGCGGAAACGGTGCGTTACTTCCTGATGTCCGGCCACTATCGCAGCCAGCTGAACTACAGCGAAGAGAACCTCAAGCAGGCGCGCACCGCGCTGGAGCGCCTCTATACCGCGCTGCGCGGCACCGATGCCGACGCCGCACCGGCCGGCGGCGAAGCGTTCGAAGCCCGCTTCCGCGAAGCGATGGACGACGACTTCAATACCCCGGAAGCCTACTCGGCGCTGTTCGATCTGGCGCGCGAGGTTAACCGCCTGAAGGGGGAAGACATGGCGGCGGCCAACGGCATGGCGGCGGAACTGCGCAAGCTGGCGAAAGTGCTTGGCCTGCTGCAGCAGGAGCCGGAGCAGTTCCTGCAAGGGGGCGCACAGGTTGACGACGGCGAAGTGGCGGAGATCGAAGCGCTGATCAAACAGCGTAACGAAGCGCGCGCCGCCAAGGACTGGGCGCTGGCGGATGCCGCGCGTGATCGCTTGAACGAGATGAACATCGTGCTGGAAGACGGCCCGCAGGGCACCACCTGGCGCCGTAAGTAATCCGGCAGAAGGAAACAAAAAAAGGCGCTGAATTCAGCGCCTTTTTCTATGGCTGCGGGTTAGGGTTTAACCATGACCTTGCCGCCGCCGAACTCCACCACCTGATCGGCGACGATCTTGCAGCGCTTGCGGGTTTCGACCTTACCGTCGACTTTCACCTGCCCTTCGGCGATGACTTCTTTGGCGGCGCCGCCGCTTTCACACCAGCCCTGGAACTTCAGCAGATCGCACAGTTCGACATGGGGATGATTGTCCAGATTGAAAATTTCCATACTGCCTTACTTATTTAGGTTGAACGTCGTGATATTCCTCGCAGGCCTGCAAGGTATTTTGGATCAGTGTAGCCACGGTCATCGGGCCAACGCCACCCGGCACCGGGGTGATGTAAGCGGCGCGCTCGCTGGCGGCGTCGAAATCGACATCGCCCACCACTTTACCGCTTTCCAGGCGGTTGATGCCGACGTCAACCACGATGGCGCCCGGTTTGATCCAGTCGCCCGGGATGAAGCCCGGTTTGCCGACCGCCACCACCAGCAGATCGGCGTTCTCGACGTGGTGGCGCAGATTCTTGGTGAAGCGGTGGGTGACGGTGGTGGTGCAGCCGGCCAGCAGCAGCTCCATGCTCATCG
Organism: Serratia sp. SCBI; assembly: GCF_000747565.1. Classification (NCBI taxonomy): domain Bacteria; kingdom Pseudomonadati; phylum Pseudomonadota; class Gammaproteobacteria; order Enterobacterales; family Yersiniaceae; genus Serratia; species Serratia sp. SCBI. The sequence continues at coordinate 1,163,421 of NZ_CP003424.1, forward strand.
GGCGGCCGACGATGTTGGACGCGCCGACCACCACGGCGTTCAGGCCGTAGGTATCGATGTTATAACGCTCCAGCAGGGTGACGATGCCGCGCGGCGTGCATGGGCGCAGCTTGGGCGCGCGCTGGCACAGGCGGCCGACGTTGTACGGATGGAAGCCGTCGACGTCTTTGTCCGGATGGATGCGTTCCAGCACTTTGACGTTATCGATGCCGGCCGGCAACGGCAGCTGCACCAGAATGCCGTCGATTTCCTCATCGGCGTTCAGTTGGTCGATCAACGCCAGCAGCTCGGCTTCACTGGTGGCAGCGGGCAGGTCGTAGGAGCGGGAGAGGAAGCCGACTTCATCGCAGGCGCGGCGCTTGCTGGCGACGTAAATTTGCGAAGCCGGATTCTCGCCGACCAGCACAACCGCCAGCCCTGGCGCGCGCTTGCCGGCCGCCAGACGTTGTTTCACTTGCTCAGCCACTTCGTTTCTAACCTGCTGCGCAATCGTTTTACCATCAATAATCTTTGCTGACATCAGTGTGGAAATCCATCAATTAAGAAAAGCGGGGATGCCGCTATTCTGTCAGAAGCTGAGCGCGCTGTCAGGCGCAGAATCACCCTCGCCGCCGTTGGCGAGGCCGATTTACGCTTTTTTTTATGCCGGCTTCAGGAACCTCTACGCCATTTTTACCGGCATTTGCATACGCTGGGGCCATACACAGGGCGAAAGAGGGCAGGATCATGAGAGCGATAACCCGGCTTTATCCGTTGCATCATCAGCCTGATCAGCAACCGGCGCAGCCTAAGCACGTTGGCGAGACGGTGTTCGATTCTTCGCTGCATCCGGCGGACAGTGAGCAACTCACCGCGCTGCATCAGCTTTGTCAGCACCAGGCGACGCCGTCGTGGCGGGCGCGCCTGAGCGCCCTGTGGCGGAAGCTGTGCGCATGAACGGCAGCGCATGGGTAGGGTGCGCGCTATTGCTGGCTTGGGCGCCGTGGAGCCAGGCTTCTTTAAACAGCGCACGCCCTGACTCCGCTCTGGGGAAAAGAGGGGAGGCGACCTGCAACATGCAGGTGGTTGAGCATGCCGATTGGGGCGACATTACGGCGGTCGTTCAGTCCGTGCGCCTTTGCCTGCGGCGGGGTGATGGGCGGCAAGGGGCCGAACGCACGCCAGGCGATACCGCTGTCGGCCTGGCGCAACGCAGCATAGCGCGGGCCGCCGCACGGGTGCTGGCGGAAAAAACGCCATAAAGCACCGTCGCCGCCGTAACGTCATGAAAAGGCATTGACTCGCTAACCTCTGACCGTATAATCGCAACCCGCAACCACAGGTTGCCGCATCTCAATGCGCCCTTAGCTCAGTTGGATAGAGCAACGGCCTTCTAAGCCGTAGGTCATAGGTTCGAATCCTATAGGGCGTGCCATTAAGTATCAATGAGTTACGCCTTTCATCCCGTCTTTCCAATTTCATCATGGGACAGATTTGGGGCTAAACCTCCGAAAATCGCATCAATTTGCCTCGCATGCTCAGTGAGATGGTTCGGTGTAAGGTGAGCGTATCGCTGTACCATTTCTATGCTCACCCAGCCGGTCTATTCTCCAAAGCTCAGCTTTTCGACGGTCGTGCAATTTCTGCGCTTGGCGAGTGATTAGGTATCCGGTCGCGGCGCCGCTGTTCCACCGGTGAAAACTCCTATTTCTCCCTCCCACGTTTATTCGCTAACGATGGTTCACTTCCCGCACCGGGCTCTCCGGTCGGGGAGTGAGTTCAGCACGCGCCGCACGGTGCAGCAATAAAAGACATTAATAACCTCAATAGGTTAGGAATTTTCTCGGTAACCCTGCAATTTGTAAAGGATTGATCGTTTTCAACGATCGGTAGGATCTTATTGATCTGCATAACCAATTATCTTTGCTGCACGGTCGCCGTTAAGATCGGGCAGGATATTATTCGGCGGTAACTCTTTATTCATCCGGTGAATACCACGTAGCGCTCGACAATTTATCAGGATAAAACCCCCGTACTCAGCCATGACGAGAACGTCTGCTAATCGCCCGCTTTCCCGCGATAACGAGATTGACGGTTCAGGGAGCACGGCAGAGAGAACGGCGTTTTCTCCCTGCAGCCTTCTCGGGTTATCGAACCGTGGCGCAGCGCTATTTTTATCCTCACGGACTCTTTCGGCCCTGCAGCGGCCTTTTGTATTTTTCTGAGGCGACGAACCATGAATGCCCATCGCACCACCGGCAAACGCCCCGTATCCCCGCTGGCCACACTTCCCGATCGCCGGGTGCCCAATGCGCTTTTGCACCGGGATAGCGTGCAACGCATTCTCGTCATCAAGCTGCGCCACTTTGGCGACGTCCTGCTGATGACGCCGGTGCTCAGCACATTGCGCGTCAACTACCCCAATGCGCTGATCGATGTGCTGGTCTATGACGGCACCGAGGCGATGCTGGCCGGCAATCAGGATGTTTATCTGGCCTTTACCGTGGATCGAGAGCTCAAGCGCCAAGGGCTGAAAGCGCAATACCGCGGCGAATATGCGTTATGGAACAGCCTGCGGACCGGCCATTACGATCTGGTGATCAACCTCTCCGATCAGTGGCGGGCGGCGTTGTATTGCCGTTTTCTCAAACCGACCTTCAGTCTGGGGTTTCGCTACCCCAAACGCGACAATCGACTCTGGCGGGCCTGCCATTCGCTACTGGTCGACGTTGCCGGCCCGGCGCAGCACACCGTGCTGAATAATCTCAGCATTCTGGCGCCACTGGCCTTGCCCACGACAATCACGCAGGTGACGCAAGCCTGGCGGCAATCTGATGTGGATGACGTTGACCGGCTCAGTCGACGCCATCACCTGACCGATTTTGTGCTGATACAGCCGACCGCACGCTGGGCTTTCAAGACCTGGACGGTGGACGGATTCAGCGCCGTGATTAACCACCTGACCGCCCAGGGCAGAACGGTGGTGCTCACCGGCGGACGCACGCAAGATGAAGCCGCCATGATAAGCGCCATTATGGCCCGCTGCCTGTTACCGCGGCGGGTGATTAATCTGGCCGGGCGTCTGGAGCTGCCGGAGCTCGCGGTGTTGATTGACCGGGCGCGGCTGTTTATCGGGGTCGATTCGGTGCCGATGCACATGGCCGCTGCGCTGAATACGCCCTCGGTGGTGCTGTTCGGGCCCAGCGACCTCGCGCGATGGTCCCCGTGGCAGGCGCCCCACACGTTGCTGTGGGCCGGAGACTATCGTCCGCTGCCCGCCCCGGACGCCGTTGACACCAATACCCGCGAGCGTTACCTCGCGGCCATCCCGGCCGGCGATGTGATACAGGCGGTTAACAGGCAACTGGCATCCCTCGTCGGGTCTGCGCAGCGTTAACCCTGCGCGGCCTTCCACCGTGTTTTTTCTCTTATCAATGAGTACGCCACGATGCTATTCAACTCAGCAGTTTCCTCGTCGATACAGACGCCCCTTCAGCAACGGTTGTTTGCGTTTACCGCCTTTTTGCTGGGAGCCTCCCTCCCGACCTCCAATCCCCTGATGAATATCTCACTGGGGCTGGTTGTCGTCTGTCTGCTCTGGCTGCGCGATATCCGGCAGTGGGCTGCACTGGCTTGTCATCCCCTGGTCTGGTTGCCAGCGCTGATGTTTGCGCTGCTGGCGTTGTCATTGCTGACGCATGCTCACGCCTACGGCCCCAAAATGGTCGGCAAATACCAAAAATTGCTGTATGTCCTGCCGCTGGCGCTGTTCTTTCTGGCCGACTCGCGGCTGATGACGCAATTTGTCCGCGGCTTTTTGTGGGCCAATGCCGCGATATTGGCCATCAGCTTCATGAGCGGGCTTGGCCATGTCACATTGGGCGGGCTGAACCCCGACAACCCTACGGTGTTTAAGCTGCAAATCACCCAAAACGTGTTTATGGCGCTGGCGGCGCTGGTCTGGTTGTCGCGTGCTTTTGCCTGTAGCGGAAAACGGCGCTGGGGGTATGCGGGACTGGTGTTGTTGGCGACGGTTAATGTTCTGCTGATGGTGCAGGGGCGTACCGGGTATGTGGCATTGGCCGTTGGCATGGGTATCTGGTTATTGCTTACCCTCCGGCGCAAGCAGCAAGTGGCCGTGCTCGCCTGCGGCATACTGGCTGTCGTGATGCTGGTCATGACCCCCAATCGCGCCATGGAGCGCCTGACGCTGGGCGTCCAGCAAATTCAGGGGTGCGTTTTCGCCCCGGCCCAAACGGCTTATGCGGCCTGCGACAACTCCATGGGGCAACGCACCGCCTTCGCCCGCGAAGCCCTGCGACTGATAAAGCAATCCCCGCTGCTGGGCAACGGTGCCGGCAGCTTTTGGTACGGCAATCCATCCACCGGCTATGGCGTGCATAATCCGCACAATGAATACCTGTTGGAAACGGTGCAGAGCGGTTTGCTGGGATTGATGGTATTCCTCACCTGGATGTGGAGTTGCTACCGTGCAGCCTGGCGCTTGCCACCGGCGCGCCGAAATCTGTTCGTTGCGGTGCTCAGCAGCTACATGGCCTGCCATCTGTTCAATTCATTCCTGCTGGACTCGTCCGAAGGGCACCTGTTTGTCATTATCGCCGCCTTGCTGGCCGGGCTTTCCCTCAACACTCCGCCGTCTCTTCATGCAGACTTGCCTCAACCCCAGATGCGATAGGGGGTTGAAGTGCTTCGAAAATACGCGCTTGATCGCGGCGCTCAGCGCTCCTCCGCGCATCGGTGAAAAGCCAGCGGCCGCCTGGTTCGCTCACAACGGCCGCCCCGGCGTTAACGCCGGGGCGGCACGGTTGCGGATGGCTTTTTTCCCTTCCGACGCAGTTTGCTGTGGGCGGAATTACTCTTTTTGCGCCATCACCTTCGCCCGGAACGCCGGACCGGCCACGGCGGCGCGCTCATCGCGGGCCAGCCAGCGGTAGGCGGTCGCGCCGAGGAAGACGCCGATAAACCAGCTGAAGTTGGCCACTTGGTGCAGAGCCGGAATAAAGCTGATGATCAGGCCAATGGCCACCGACGGCAGCAGCGCGGCAATGGCTTTCGGGTTAAAACCGTTGCGGTACCAGTATTTGCCTTTCGGGGTGTCATCAAACAGATCGTCCACGGATACCTGGCCGCGTTTGATCAGATAAAAATCGGCGATCAGGATGCCGAACAACGGGCCAATAAAGGCGCCCAGCACGTCGAGGGTGTAGTGGATAAGCTCCGGCGAATTAAACAAATTCCACGGCGTCAGCAGAATCGACCCAACGGCGGCAATCATCCCGCCGGTGCGGAAGCTGATTTTCTGCGGCGAACAGTTCGAAAAGTCAAAGGCTGGCGAGACGAAGTTGGCCACGATATTGATGCCAATGGTGGCGGTGATCATCGTCAGCAGGCCAATGGCGACCGCCAGATCGTTTCCAATGCGGCTGACGGTTTCAATCGGGTCGGTGATCATGTGGCCAAACAGCGATTGTGTGCCGGAAACAATCACTACGGTGACGATGGAGAACAGCAGGAAGTTGAACGGCAGGCCCCAGCGGTTGCCGCGGCGGATCTCGCCCATGTTTTTGCCGTAGCGGGAGAAATCGCCGAAGTTGAGCAGCGGCCCGGAAAAGTAGGAGACCACCAGCGCGGTGGCGGTGATCATTTGCCAGGTCTGCTCCCCGGCGGTCAGCGATTTGCTGGCTAGGGTAAAGGAAATCCCGTCAAAACCGGTTTTGTATACAATCCAGCCCGCCAGCGCCAGCATCACCACGTAGACTGCCGGCCCGGCGATATCGATGAAGCGCTTAATGGCGTTCATGCCGTGCCAAAAGACCATCGCCTGCAGCAGCCACATGGTGGCGAAGCATAGCCAGCCCAGGAGCGACAGGCCGAGGAAGCCGGTTCCGGTGAGCGTGGACAGCGACGGCCAGAACTTGAGCAGCACCAGCATCAGGGCGTTGGCCGCAAGGTAGGTCTGGATCCCATACCAGGCGAAAGCGATAAGCCCGCGGATCACCGCCGGGATATTGGCGCCAAAGACGCCAAATGCCTGGCGGCAGATGACCGCATAGGGCACGCCGGCCATTTGGCTTGGCTTCGCCACCAGGTTGGCGCACAGCTGTACGATGCAAATGCCGATCAGCAGGCAGAGCAGCACCTGCCAACTGGCCAACCCGAGCGTGAAAAAGCTCGCCGCGACCACATAGCCCCCCATGCTGTGCACGTCCGACATCCAGAATGAAAAAATGTTGTACCAGCTCCAGTTTTGGTCGCGCGTCGGCGCGAGATCTTCATTACATAGTCGCGGGCTGTAGCCGGCGGTCGCGTCTTTGGCCGAAACCTGATGCATGTGTGTTGAATGTGGCATGAAACCTGCTCCTCTTGTTATGTGGATTGCTGAGGCTATTGCAGGATCCAGGCCACAATGGCTGATTTTGCATACAGAAACCGAGCGTTATGTATACGATTTTGCTATCGATAGGTGAAACCGGAGTGGGTGAATGAATACTGAACATTGTCTCCAGGCCGCGCCAGCGCTGCAGGACAAAGATGAAACCATTTATCAGGCGTTGATGACGGCGATTGTCGAGCATCAGCTGCCGCCGGGCAGCAAATTGCCGGAGGAGGCGTTGTCCGACGTGTTTGCCGTGAGCCGCACCGGCATCCGTAAGGTGCTGCAACGACTCGCCGCTGTGCAAATGGTTAGCCTGAAGCCCAAACGTGGTGCATATGTCGCCAGCACGACGGTGGAAGAGGCGCAGGCTATCTTCCGCACGCGCGCGCTGCTGGAGGTCGCCAACCTTCCCGATATTATCGCCCGCTGTCGAGCGCCCCATCTGGCGGCACTGGAGCGCATTATTCAGCTGGAACAGCAGGTGCATGAGGCTTACGACGGCCCGGCGGCGATTCGCTATTCCGCCGATTTTCATATTCAGCTGCAGGCGATCTCGGGCAATTCGGTTATCACCGACATGGTGACGCGTCTTTGCCAGCGTTCTTCCCTGGTCATCGCCACCTGGGGCGCGCCGTGGCGGCAGGGGTGCCGTTGCGACGATCATCAGCAGTTGGTCGGTTTGTTGCGGGATAAAGCGCTGCAGCCTCTGAGCGACGCCCTGATGCGCCATTTTGATCATATTGTCGCCAGCCTGCGCTTTGAGCGCGATGGCGTCAGCCTGCCCGATTTTTCCCGGCTGTTCGCCGGTTACAAGGAGCCGTGATGTCTTCTATTTGCATACAGGTTATCAACCCCAATACCAGTCAGGCGATGACCGACACCATCGCCGCCGCCGCGCGCACCGCTGCCGCGCCGGGCACCGAGATCCTGGCGGTGTGCCCGCGCGACGGGGTGCCGTCCATTGAAGGGCACTTTGACGAAGCCATCGCGGCGATCGGCGTGCTGGAACAGGTGAGGGCGGGGCGACGGCAGGGCGTTGACGGTCATGTGATCGCCTGTTTCGGCGATCCGGGATTGCTGGCCGCGCGCGAGCTGGCGCAGGGGCCGGTGATCGGCATTGCGGAAGCGGCGATGCATATGGCGTCGATGGTGGCGACCCGTTTCTCTATCGTCACCACGTTACCGCGCACGCTGATTATCGCCCGCCACCTGCTGCATCAGTACGGTTTTCATCAGCATTGCGCGGCGCTGCATGCCATTGACTTGCCGGTGCTGGCGCTGGAGGACGGCAGCGGGCTGGCGCAGGAGAAAGTGCGCGAGCGCTGCATCCGCGCTCTGAAAGAGGATGGCTGCGGGGCGATTGTGCTCGGCTGCGGCGGAATGGCGACGCTGGCGCAGGAACTGACCCGCGAGCTGCGGGCGCCGGTGATTGATGGCGTCAGCGCGGCGGTAAAAATGGTGGAGTCGCTGGTGGCGTTGGGGTTATCGACCAGCAAACAAGGGGACTTGGCCTATCCCGAAACCAAAGCGTTAAGCGGTCAATTTCAGTCGTTAAATCTATTTTAAAGGGATGAAGAATGGTCATTGTCGATGAGAATTACCCCCGTGACCTGCGAGGCTACGCCGGAGATCCGCCGCACGCGCGCTGGCCGGGCAACGCGCGGATTGCCGTGCAGTTTGTGCTCAATTACGAGGAGGGTGCGGAGAATCATGTGCTGCATGGCGATGCGGGATCGGAACAGTTTCTCTCCGATATTATCGGCGCCGCCAGCTATCCGGCGCGCCATATGTCGATGGATTCGCTGTACGAATACGGCAGCCGGGCGGGCTTTTGGCGGATCCACCGCGAGTTCAGCCGGCGTGGCCTGCCGTTGACGGTCTTCGGCGTGGCGATGGCGCTGGCGCGCCAGCCGGAGATTGTCGCGGCGATCAAAGCGGCGAAATACGATGTGGTCAGCCATGGTTGGCGCTGGATCCATTATCAACATATGGATATCGCTGAGGAGCGTGAGCATATGCAAAAAGCGGTGCAAGTGCTGGCCGACCTGTTCGGCAAAGCGCCTACCGGCTGGTATACCGGGCGCGACAGCCCCAACACTCGGCAACTGGTCGTGGAGCAGGGCGGTTTTGATTATGACAGCGATTATTACGGCGATGATTTGCCGTTCTGGAGCGAAGTGGCGTGCGGCGACGGCAGCCGTCGGCCGCACCTGATCGTTCCTTACACGCTGGACGCCAACGACATGCGTTTCGCCACCGCTCAGGGGTTTAATACCGCCGAGCAATTTTACACCTATCTGAAAGACAGCTTCGACGTGCTGTACGCTGAGGGCGAGGAGGCGCCGAAGATGATGTCGGTGGGGATGCACTGTCGTCTGCTGGGCAGGCCGGGGCGTTTTCGCGCGCTGCAGCGTTTTCTCGATTATATCCAGCAACACGAACGGGTGTGGGTCTGTACGCGGCAGCAGATAGCGGACCACTGGCGCGAGACCCATCCGTACCCGGGAACATGACGCATGCCTGGCGGCGCTGTGTCGGTTCCACTGCGCAGCGTGTTTTCATATGGCCAATAACGCTGCCGCTCAGCTCGCTCCAGTGCTTTGATGGATCGACAGAGCGGCCGTAGGGCAAACGACCCGCCGCCAATTGAACCTTCGTTTATTTTGCCGCGTTACAATAGGTGAAAATTTCCCCATGGAGCCTATCGTGCGCAAATCCAGATTCTTTCTCGTGACCTTGCTGTGCCTGTGCGGCGCCGCCGTGCTGTACGTCATGGCTTACCGGGCATTGGGGCATTACCTCAGCGACGGGGAGAAGGCCTACCCGGACATCACCGTTGAAATCCGCTGAGGGCCGTGCGCCGCCGCGGTGATTGCGCCGATTTTTTCGCACTGATTTACCCGCCATTTACCCGCCGTCGGCAATGATGACGCTGCGTCTCCACACTGTGTGATTCTCTTGGGCGGAATGCGGTTATGTCACTGCAACAGGTATCGAATGTTTCTTTGAGCAATAACGGCTTAAAAGGCATCGGTTACAAACATTACGCGTTGGCGATCGTGGCGTTTTCGGCGATCGTGCGGTTTATTTCCTTAACGGATCGGTATTTTTGGTGCGACGAGGCCTCCAGCGTGCTGACCAGCCGCTATGATGTGGGCGCTTTGCTGTACCATGCTTCCTTCGATGTTCACCCGCCGCTTTATTACCTGCTGCTGCATGGCTGGATGGTGCTGTTTGGCGACGGCATTATGGCGGCCCGCGCGCTGAGCCTGGTGTTCGGCGTGATGACGGTGGCGCTGGCGATGCGTTTTACCCGTTGGTTGGCCAACGAGCGGGCGGCGCTGACCGCGGGATGGCTGATGGCGATCATGCCGATGGCGGTGCGTTACAGCCAGGAGGCGCGCATGTATGCGCTGATGGGGCTGTTGGCGATCGCCGCCGCCATGGCGCTGGCGAAGTGGCTGAAAACGCCGGATAGCCGCCGCTATCTGGCGCTGTATGCGCTGTTGATGACGCTGAGCTTTTATACTCACTACTTCACGATTTTCACGCTGATCGCGCACTGGCTGGTGGTGTTGGCGCTGTCGTGCCGCCGCGAAGGCGAGTATTACATTAGGCAGCCGGCGTGGTGGGTGGCCAATGCGGCGATTGGAGTGGCCTATATTCCCTGGCTGCTGGTGCTGCTCAATCTGCTGGCGCATATTGCCGAACTGCGGGTCGGCGGCGACGTCGGTTGGATCCCTCAGGTTGCCTGGAGCGATCTGCCGGCGATGTATTGGCGTTTTCTCACCGGGCATGATGGCAGCAACTATCCCACGATCATTCTCTGGCTGCTGCCGGCGATGTTTGTCGCCTTATGTTCACTGCTGCTGTGGCGGCGCCAGATGCCGAGAAAATATGCGTTGCTGCTGCTCGGCGGCATGCTGATCCCGGTGACGTTGGTATTCGCCATTTCCTGGCGTTCGCCGCTGTTTGTCGATCGCTACCTTTATTCCGCCGCGCTCGGCATTCCGCTGGTATTGGGCGTGCTGATCGCCGGTACGAAAAGCCGGGTGCGCGGGATCTCTTTGCTGCTGTTCTTCAGCCTGCTGTTCGGCTGCGGCGTGCGCAACGACTATCCGGTCGAGAAAGATGAATTCAAGGTGATGGTGCACTACATCAACAGTAACTATCAGCCCAACGATGCGGTGGTGGTCAGCAACATGTTCAACTACCTGAGCTATGTGTATTACAACAAGAAGGGCTATCGCGCCTTGCTGTATACCCCCGCCAGGCCCAACGGCATTTCGGGCAAGCCCAATGCCTATGGTTTCGGCACTTTTTTCCACGATCGGGCGGCGCAGACCTACGTCGATAACCTCAGCGCGTTAGCGAAAGGCCATCGCCGGGTCTGGCTGGTCAGCGGCGGGGATTTCAATCAGGACTTTGGCCGTTCGCCGCCGGGGTGGGTCAATACCGGCACCTTCAAAAGCGGCGGTTTCGAGTCGAGGCTATTCGTGGTGCGCGACGCCAGATAGCCGGATAAATGCCCCAAATCTCGGAAGCCCCCACACACCGAAACTTTTTCACCGCTACCGGTGTGTGGGAGGCGCTTAGAGGCCGACAATCCGGGCGGGAACGCCCACTGCCGTGGCCGATGGCGGAATGTCCTTGAGCACAACGGCGCCGGCGGCAACACAGCAACTGTCGCCGATTCGCACATTACCCAATATTTTGGCTCCGGCGCCGATAACGACGCTATTACCCACCTTGGGATGGCGATCGCCGCCGGCTTTTCCTGTTCCTCCCAGCGTCACCGAATGCAGCAGGGAGACGTTGTCGCCCACCGTTGCCGTTTCACCGATGACAATCGCGTGAGCATGGTCGAGCATGATGCCTTTGCCCAGCTTGGCGGCCGGATGGATATCGATACAGAAGAGTTCTGATACCCGACTTTGGATGTGATAGGCCATTTCACGTTGCTGATGCCGATACAGCGCATGTGAGATGCGATAGGCTTGCAATGCGATAAACCCCTTGAAGAAAAAAAATATCTGTACCGTACTGTGGCAGGCGGGATCGCGTTCGTAAACCGCGCGCATGTCCGCCAGCGCGGCGTCGACAATGTCGGGCGCACGTTGCAGCGTTTGTTCAACAACGTTTCTCAGGCTCGTCGCATCGATATCGTCATTGGCCAGTTTCAAGGCCAGGCGGTTTGCGAGCGCCTCGTTGAAGGTGGCATGCTGCAATACTCCTTGCTGCAGGAGTTTGCTCATCGCCCCTTCTCTTTCGGCCAAGGCTTTTGCCTCTTGCCGGAGCTGTACCCAAAAGGGGTCGGAGACCGTCAGGTTCGGGAAAATGGCATAGTTCATCAATCGCATCTTTTTTCCTCGTCGCGTTATAGCGATAAAACGCCCGGCAAACGCCGGGCGTTTTTCATCAGTTTACCGTGGGCAGCCCCATGCACTCCGCCAGGTCATCAAGGGCCTGATACAGGGCATCGATATCAGCCGTCGTGTTGTATAGATAGGCGGATGCTCGCAGGATCTCTCCACCGGCCAGGGTGCTAACGAAAGGTTGCGCGCACAGATAACCGCTGCGGCACATGATGCCGTAGGCGTCGCTGAGCAAGCGGGCGATTTCTCCGACCGAAACGCAGTCCGAGAACTTGAAGGCGCCTATGGCATGGCGGTTTTCACCGTCGGCGGGGCCGATAAGTTTGAGGTAAGGGCGAGAGGCCGCCCCGGAAAGCAGCGCGTTGACCAAACCTTTGTCGTGTTCACGCCGCGCCGTCTCATCGAAGCCGGCTAACAGACGAAAAGTCGCGCCGGCGCCGATGACGGAAGCAATCGCCGGCGTGCCGGCCTCGAGATGATAGGGCGCCCGACGATTGACCTGGCCATCGGCATCCACCCAGTCAACCGTACCGCCACCGAATTGCAGCGGTTTAAGTGCATCGAGGCGATGTTGGTTCGCGTACAAAAAGCCCAACCCGGTTGGGCCCAGCATTTTGTGTGCGGAGAAGGCGACAAAGTCGGCGCCCAGCGTGTGGAGGTTGAGACGGCCGTGCGGGAGAGACTGTGCGGCGTCCAGCACAATAACGGCATCGCTTTGTGTGCGGATCATCGCGATCATCTGCTCAATGGGATGCACAACGCCGGTGACATTGGAGCAGTGCGTCAGGGCGACCACTTTCGGCCGTTGCGCGAGCAGCGTCTGGAAATGATCCAAATCGATCCTGCCCTGATCATCGGTTTGGATGAACCTCAGGGTGGCTACTTGTCGCCAAGGCAATAGTTGGGAATGATGTGAATCGACACCAGCGATAACCAGATCCGATTTTCTCAGCGCCAATCCTTGCGCCACGATGTTCAGCGCATGGGTCGTATTGTGGGTAAACACGACTTCGTTAGCCTGTGCGCTGACGTAGTCCGCTACTGCGAGGCGCGCGGCTTCATAGGCATTGGAGGCTTCATCGGAGAGACGGTGTTTGCCGCGATGGATATTGGCGCCGTTCTGGCTGTAATACTCCGTTACGGCGTCAATCATGACGCGCGGCTTTAGGGTAGTCGCGGCGCTGTCGAGATAGTTGAGAGGCCGTCCGTCTATTTCCTGCATCAGCGCAGGGAACTGACTGCGGTCAATAAAATGATTCGTCATGGATGAGATGCCCCGTTATATCTTGAAATGCAGGATTGGAATTTTCCGCTGCGTTCGCAAGCGATGTAATCCACGGCTTCGAAAATGATGTCGCGGGTTTGGCAAAGTGCGCTGATGCGCTGTTGCAATGCGAGTAGCTCAGACGATGATGCTTGATTGAGGATATAGCGAAAACGAAGATTCCCGAGCTCGTCTTGTTCCAACTTATATAAATCGATCGCTGGGCAATCGGCCACCGCCAGATCGACCTCGGCAGGCGTCACTATCGCCCCGTTTTTACCGATGACGTTGTGGGTGGCGCGCCCTTCGATGTTGACCACCGGCAAAGTGGCGCCACAGGTGCAGGGTTCCGACGATAGACGGTACAGGTCGCCGGTGGCGTAACGAATGCGCGGTAGCAAGCTGTCATCAATGGTGGAAATGACCAACTCGCCGACTTCATCCAAGGCCGATTCCTGCTCCCCGCTTAAAAACTCCAGGAAAAAATCTTGGTTGTTGATGTGCAAACAACCGTGGTGGCATTCGAAACCGAGGTAACCCAGTTCCGACATGCCCAGCATGTTGCCGATTGGCGTTTCGTCACCGAAGAAGCGCCGAATTTGACGTCGTGCAACCTGCGTCAAATGGGTATAGCCACAAACGATATGCAGCTTGTTGGTGGTGACGATAGTGCGTCCCAACTTGTCGGCCTCTCGAGTTAAAAAAGCTAAATGCGTCGGGTCCACCACCAAAATTTCCGGATCGTAGGCGGCGATTTCGTCCAGCGCCTGCTTGATCATCCTGGCGGGGGTCGCCAATAAGTCGTGAGCGACAGGCAAGACCAGCGTGCCGTCGGCCAGCGTGCGTTCCGCCATGGTTGTCAGGCCGATGCCGCACTCTACGTCAGAGCAGTTAGGTGGGGCATAGCGGCAAATGCGCGGCCGGGCACCAGGGCGCCACAGTGCGTTGAAGTTTGCATTGACGCCCATACTGGTGGCCTGTCGTCGCGCCAGGTCATAGGAAAGGATCGCGCTGTTCAAACGCTCTCCTGAGGTCCCAGAACTTTGAAAGCGCATCACATGCGGCCCGGTCAGTGTAAATCCGGCAGCTAGCACCCCTGACGGATAGTTGCGTCGATAGTGCATTTTGCGTGTGACGGGGATGCGTTTAAAGTCCGCCAGGGTTTTAATGTCGTCGGGCCGTAGGCCCGACGCTGCCATGTGAGCTTTAAAAAATTTCACATTTTCATAAGCGTACGCCACTTCACGACGTACATCTTTAAATGAACCTGATTCGCTCATGTCATTGCCACCATGATGTTGCGCGGCGGCGTAAATGGTCGCCGGCCGTGGGAAATGGTTTCGTTATCCAAAATCAGAATGTCGCCCTGTTCCCAGTCGAACAGGATTTCTTCTTGTTGATAGGCTTGTCGAATCAGCGTCAGGTCGGTTGACGGGATAGGACTGCCGTCGCCAAACAGGGCATTGCGCGGCAGCTCATGCTCGGCGAATTCGCGTCTTAACTCACGTTCCGCCTCCACCGGCAGATTGCTGATATGGAACAGATGCGCCTGATTAAACCAGATCCCCGCCCCCGTTCGCGGGTGGGCAAGGGTCGCCTGACAAATTTGGCGTGTGCGCAGGCGTCCTTCCCCCAACCATTGGCATTGGATGTCGTTCGCTTGGCAATACGCCTCAACCTCCGCCTGATTTTCCGTTTGGAATACCTGCTGCCAGCTGAGATCCAAACCTTGTCCAAAATTGCGCACGTACATCACGCCATGGGCTTCAAAACGCGCGCGCAGGTCTTCCGGCAGGCGTTCATAGACCCCCTGACTGTCGGCAAGCGGAGTCTGCCCTTGATCGCCTGGTTTGACGGCGCAGTGGAAGAACAGCCGCTTGGGCCAACTGCGGGTGTAGGACATCTCATTGTGTTGGGGAATATGCTGGTCGGCCGGATACTCGGTCGAGGTGTATATCCCTTCGCTGATATTGCTGCGCGGCGTAGAGCGGTGGGTGTATCCCAACAATGCGCCTGCCGACGTTTGCACAAAGGCGCGAAAAGCCGCGACATCCGCGACCTTGAAGCCACGCAGCAAAACGGCGCCAGATTCGGCTAACAGACTGGCGATATAATCCCAGCTGTTTTGCCCCCACTCAGGGGCGGATAGGTTGGCTAGCGCCGGGCGCAGCATGACACCTTTAGCGCCGGCATGGGTCAGTGGTGACGCGGTGACCAGACTGGTGACGGATACGCCTTGGCTCTGGCGCCGTCGGGCGAATAAACCGCTTGCTGTTTCGTTCATTTTGCCAGTTCCTGAGAGTGTCGTTGTTCATCAATGTTGCGGCTGAGGCCGGCTACGGTCGCATCCATAAAAACGCTGCGCAGATTGAACGGAATATCGAAGGTGGAACGGATTTGAGCGACCAACTTTGTGGCGATTAGCGAATGCCCACCGATATCAAAGAAGTCGTCGTGTATGCCTACACGGTTGGCCAGCAGCAACTCCTGGAAAATGGCCGCGACACTTTTTTCCGTTTCGCTTTGCGGCGCGACATAGTCATCGGCGTTGGCGGCGATAAGCGTATCCGGCGCCGGTAGCATGCGGTGATCGACTTTGCCGTTGTGGTTTAACGGGAAGCGGGAGAGCGACACGATTTGAGAGGGGATCATGAAATCCGGCAGGTAAGCGGCGAGATGCTCACGCAGCCAATCGGCATTGCCGTTGTCGCCGCTTTGCAGAACCACGTAAGCCAACAGATGTGCACTGCCGGATTCGCCTTGTTCAACGACGCAGCTGTCCAAAACCTCCGCATGTTTGCGCAGCGTGCTTTCTATTTCGGCCGGTTCTACCCGGAATCCGCGGATTTTCAACTGACGGTCGATACGGCCAAGAAACTCCAGGCTGCCATCGGGAAGCCTGCGAACTTTATCCCCTGAACGGTAAAGCCGGGCATTGGATCGCGGGCTCCAGGGATCGGCGATAAAGCGGGGACGCTGATCTTCAGCGCTTTGCACATAGCCGCAAGCGACCGTCTCGCCGCCAATATATAACTCACCCGCGACGCCCACGGGAAGCAATGCACCATGCGGGTCGACGACATAGCAGCGGGCATGCGGCAAGGGGGTACCGAGGGGAACGGTGGAAGCCAGCCTGGCGTATTTATCCGACGCTACCTGCTGCGCAATGGCGCCCACGCAGGTTTCGGTTGGCCCATAATGATTGTAGATGCGACAACCGTTCGCAAAATCGTTGAACAGGCGCCACATCCCCCAACTTAACACCTCACCCCCCAGCAATAAGGCCTTGCCAGGCATCAGGCGCGCCGGCGTGTCCGCCAGCGCGAATAAAGATGCCATATGAGAAGGGGTCAATTTGAGGACGTCATACTCGCTTTGCTCCATATAGCGAATTTGCTCCTGAATATCCTCGGCGTGCGTGAAAGGTGAGATGTCGATGCAGCCACCGGTGACCAGTGCGGGGAACAGGGTGGTATTACCCAAGTCGGTGGTGATGGGGCCAATGGAGAGATAGGTGAGCGCTGCGCCCAGTTCCGCACGCTCAATAATGCCGGACACATAGTTCTGCAATTGATGATGAGCGATCTTGACGCCTTTCGGCTCTCCGGTAGAGCCGGAGGTGTAGAGCACATAAGCGAGGTTGTCGGCAGACGCGGTGAATGGCAGCGCGGAGTCATCCAGCACGCTAATGTCATTCCACTGCTCATCCAGCGCCATCACGGGGAGGGTGAGCTGCGCCTGGCGGTGTTGCGCTTGAGCGACAAGCATCAGTGCCGGCCTGGTTTGCTTCAGGATGATCTCCACCCGCTGCTGGGGCAGTTGAGGGTCGAGAGGGACATAACAGGCTCCGGCTTTGTGGATGGCGATGATAGCCGCCAGCGCCAGATCGCTGCGCTCAAGCATCAGGCCGACCGCTGCGCCCTGTTCCACCCCATTGTTCAGCAAATGGCGAGCCAACTGATTGGTGAAGGCATCCAGCTCGGCATAGCGCCAAATTCGCGAGTTGTACTTTAACGCCGGCGCATCGGGAGTCTGCGACGCCTGGCGGCTGAAAGTATGGTACCAACAACCGAGGGCCGGCGATGACGACAACGCGTTATGGGTGTTTTCAATCAGAATGCGTGTTTCATCGTCAGTCATAAGCGGAAAGCGATCGAGCATGGCCTGTGGTGTCTTGAGCAGCGCCTGCAGCGTGGCGCGGAACGCCTGCTCAATCGTTGCGATCCCTGCCGTATCGAAGACGCCTTGCTGTATCTGCAACACAAGGTGGAGGCGTTCACCGGCATTCACCTGCAGAGATAATCTGCAGTGTTCCGGTACAGGGATGGCGGTACGGTTTTCCCAATGTAGCAGGGGTGTTTCGATTGCCGACGCCGCATTGAAGAATTGATAGCCGATCTCGCTGGCTGAATGAACATCACCCGGCTGGCGGCCGTCTTGCTGCTCGCTCAGTCGCAGTGCTTGCTGACAATGTTCAGCGAACTGCAGCAACGTCATGTCAGCGTTGGGCTGCGCGATCGTATGCACTGCATATTCGAACCGACCCAGAGCCTGTTGAAGTTCCGCAAAAGGGCGGCCGGCCAGGTTCGTGCTGAGCACAAAGCGGTCGGGATATTCCGCTATGCGCCATAACGCAGCACTCCAACAAGCGTAAAGCAGAGCGCGCAGAGACAAGGCGTTTTCTGTTGCCAGCGCTTGTAGCTGAGATTGTGTTTCCATCGTCAGCGTTATGGGGCGGCATTGCCAATCCTGGCTGTCGGACTTGAATTCGAGAGGCAGACGCAAAGAAGGGATGGGCTCGACATGAGTAACGGTAGTTTGCGGGGGGAAATCCTCGCGCTGCCATTGGGCAAAGTCGACGTATTGTACAATGGGGGACGACGTACCAGCCTCACCGGTATAGAGGCGACTCAACGCCACCATCATCGCGTCGGCGGAGGCATAGTCCAGGCTGGCGGTGGGCAGTGAAATCACCAGCGTATGCCGGTCGGCTGTTATGCGGTAAAGCGCGGCTTTGAGAGGCCGTTCTCTGGCTGTGGGACTTGCGCATGCCGATGCCGCTTCTTCCTCGTTGAACGGGTTAACGTCCGAAGGCTCACCGTCAGCCATAATCAGTTCGGGCTGATAGGGATCATTGATGACCATCAGCACATCGCTGTTTTCTCCCAATACGTTTCTGAACGACGTTCGCAAAATCTCATGTTCATTAATCAGTGTGGACAAGGCCGCGATTAAACGGTTGGGGTCCAAAGATCCTGACAGAGAATACGTTGCGCTGAAATATTGCGGGCTATTTCGGGTAGTTTGCTTAATCAGCTGTTGCTGCTGAAAAGACAGGGGAAACCCTTCCCAGTTATTCTCTGGTAATGCCATGTTTTCTGCAGTTTTCATGTTTTTTATTACCCGTTAATGGTTTTGTTCCAAATGGACAAGTGTTTTTCACCCAGATATTCCGCGACTAACTCCCAAAACATGCCGTATTCCGCCGGCAGATTTAGACAGGTGTGATATTTCTGCGTAGGGGTGTGCGCCAATACGTCCGCCAGCTTTAAAGCTAACAATGCTTGGAAATGACTTACTGAAACGTTGAGCGTTTGGCCGTTCCTGCGATCCTTCAAACAAGGTTGCCCTTCCGGTTTGAGGATATTACGGAAACTTTTACTCAATGATTCGTAACTCATGACGGAGAAGTGATAAACCAGCTGCTCGGCGTTTTCACCGATACTGGCTCTGACAATTTCCCTTTGAGATGACGGAATGTCACCAATCTCATCGGTATGTAATCCCTGTGTGCCATATGCGCCGTGAAATAATCCGGATAAGCATATCGTCTCGTCACATTCCATTTCCCTGAGAAGATGGTGTGTTCGTATTAAATGATTCATTAGTGGCTCATCTAAATGAGCCACTTTATGTGCGCCCAACTTCACCAGCTGCGGCTGGTATTGCGCGATAAGCTTGGCATCTGCATCCATCATTTTTTCCTGTCAATAAGATCAGTCGTTGGCGGTGATTCGTTGTTTTCTTTGTTGCATTAGGCGTTGTCGGCCAGAGAGCCGCTGTTCGGTTGCCTGAGATGCGCCCGCTGCATCGTTCTCTATGTTGCCGGCCAGCCATTCGGCGAGGCTGCGCAAAGTGGTGTACTGAAAGAGCGTGACGATGGGGATCGTGCGGTTCAACGCGTTCTCCAGCGTTCTGTGTGTCCTTATCAAGCTGGCGGAGTTGCCGCCGAGATCAAAAAAGTTATCCGTAGCGTTCAGGGCCTCGCAGTTAAGTTCGTGCTTCCAGATATCGGCGATCGTCGTCTCATAGTGCCCTGTCGGGGGGGCGTGCCGATCGCCGCCGCCGTTCATCGTTATTGGCTCCGGAAGCCGCTGCTTATCCAGTTTGCCGTTGGCGGTTAAAGGAAATGCTGACAGACAGGTGAATACGGCGGGGATCATGTATTCGGGTAATTTGGTGCGCAGATTGGCGCGCAGCCGTGCAATCGCCTCCTGATTGTGTTCCTCGCTGACGATATAGGCGCACAGCCAGAGGCGATGACGTTCACCTTTAACCACGACACAAGCGCCGTTTATTCCGGGTTGCGTGAGTAGCGCAGCTTCGATTTCGCCCGTTTCAATGCGGTATCCATTGATTTTTATCTGCGTATCTTGCCGTCCCAGGAATTCGATGGTGCCATCCGGAAAGAATCGGGCTCTATCGCCGGTTCGATACATTCTGGCGGTTGGCGTCAGGCCATATGGATCGGGCAGATAACTGCGCGCCGTTTTCTCTTGATCGCCGAAGTAACCTTCGGCCAATACCTCGCCGCCGATAAACAGATCGCCCTCGACCGCGATGGGAACGGGCTGCAGTTGCTTATCCAGTATGTAGTAGCGAGCATTTTGAATCGGTTTGCCGTAAGGGATGCTGCTTTGCTCCGGCGCTACCCGCTCGATGATAAAGAAGTTGGACCAAATGACGGCTTCAGTGGCGCCGCCCAAGCCAACCAGCTGCAGGTTGGGGAACGTCTTACGCAGCTTGTCCGGCAGCGATACGGGGATCCAGTCGCCGGACAAGAAGGCCAGGCGTAATGATGGAATCGGGTACGGCGGGAAATAGGGTTCGCATTGATCGAGCGCGATGGGCGCTGAGTTCCAGAAGGTGATGCCCTCTGCACAGACGATGTTGGCCAGTGTACTCGGATCCTTGGTTTCGTCTCGGCCGGCGAGGCGAATCGTTCCGCCTGCCGCAAGCATTCCCAGCAGATCGTAGACGGACAGGTCGAAGGCCAGTGACGTGACGAACAGCGACTTGTCGCTGGCGTTCACGGTGAAGGTCTTGTTTACCCACTCGATCAGATTGATTACCGGTTTATGCCTGACGGCGACCGCCTTGGGATCGCCGGTCGTTCCTGATGTAAAGATGATGTAAGCCAGTGCGTCCGATGTGATGCGGCTCTCCACGGGAGTCGAAGGCCAGGAGAGGTCCTCGCTTATCGCGACGTGCACGTGCGCCAACGAGGTGGGCGCTTGTGCGATCAAGGCGGCGGCGGTATCGGCAAACAGCGCGTCAGTTGCGATACCGGTGATGCCGGCGATACGGATCATCGCTTGAAAACGAGCTGGAGGGCTGGCGGGATCGAAGGGCACATAAACACAGCCCGCTTTCAGAATAGCCAACATGGCGATGACCATCGCCGGGCTGCGATCGCACAGGATAGCGATGCGTGCGCCGGCGTCGAATCCCTGGGCCAGCAAATAATGGGCCAAACGATTGGCACGCGTATCCAATTCAGCGTAACTCATCGCGTTCTGCGCATTGCATAGCGCGATGTGGTGAGGTGCCTGACTGGCTTGTGCTTCGAACAGCTGATGCACCAGCCGATCGCCGGCATAATCGCATTGCGTGGCGTTCCAGCCGTCGAGCATGTTGTGGCGCTCATCGTCAGAGAGCAAAGGCAGGGCATTGACGACGGTTTCATCGTTTGCGAGCGCTGCACTCATCAGTGTGAACCAATGGCCGATCAGGCGCTGAACCGCAGCATCGGTAAAGCGTTCCGTGTCGTATTCGAGATTCAGCTCAAGGCCGCCGTTGCTGAGACGGAAAAAGAAGCCCAGGCTGAAACGGCTGGTCAACAAGTCGATGGGCAGGTGGCTGGAGCCGGTATCCCTCATCGTCCACAGCGGCTGTTCTTGCTGCAGCGATAGCATGACGTTGAGCGCCGGCGTGCCATTGGCGGTGCGTAGCCCTTTGACGTTATCGAGCACCGTTTCATAAGGAACCTGGCCGAACTGCATGGCTTCCTGGGTACGTTGCCTGGCCTGACGCAATAATTCACCGACGCGCGGCTGGTGCCGCATATCGCCGCGCAAAATAACCGTATTGACGAAATTACCGATGGTTGCGGCAAAATCGTGGTTGTTTCGCGTTTGCAGCGGTGCGGTCAACAGGACATCGTCGGTATCCGCCAGGCGTCCCAAATAAGCCCAGATCAGCGCCAGCAACCCGTGGAACACAGAGACTTCGTGTCGGCGGCAAAGCTGAGAAAGCGCGATGAATTTATCTTCTGGAATGGGGACGCTTAACTGGCGACCTTGCCCCCGCTCCTGGCGCGGCAGCGGCCGATCGCAGGGAAGTTGCGGGGCGGCCGGTGGCTCGGCCAGCTGTCGTTGCCAATAAGCCAGAGCCTCGGTTTGCCGGCTTTCACACTGCGTCAGCCAGTGGCAATAGTCCTGGTAACTGAGGGGGCAGGAGAGGCATCCGAAGCCGTATTCTCATAGGCCGCGGAGAGTTCGGCCAGCAAGATGTCCATGGAGCCGTCAACGGCGATGTGGTGCGTCAGCAGCACCACCAGATGCAGGTCTTGCTTGATCTTGAGGGCCAGCACCTTGAACGGGATTTCTTCGGTCAGATCGAACGCCGTGCGAGCGAAGGCGTTCGCGCGGTTCCAGGCCTGTTCCCAGGCTGCTTTTTCATCCCATTCACACAGGTTTTCATGATGAACCACCGGCGGGTAGGTTTGGGCGACGCATTGCTGCAGACCCTGCGCGCCTTCGGCATAGCGCGTACGCAAGATGGTATGTTGCATCACGACTTGTTCCGCTGCGTTGGAAAGACGGCTTAGATCCAGTGGCCCCACGATTTGAAAAGCGGCGGGAATGTTGTAACGAGGCGAGCCGGGCAACAGTTTTTCCAGCATCCACATTCTCGATTGCGAGGGCGAACAGGGTGCTTCGAGAGTGGTTTGTCGCGTATGGCTGACGCACGGCGGCGCATCGGCGTTTTTCGTCCATTGTTCAATAAGTCGTGCCTGACGCGAGAGCGTATCGGCAGCCAGGAGCCGTTCTATCGCAAGGTCAGCAGAAAACTGCTTTTTGATCTCATGAGCCAGTCGGGCGAGCAGTAAAGAATGCCCGCCGAGACCGAAGAACGTATCGGTGCGATAGACGTCAGCACAGTCCAGCAACTGGCGCCAAAGTCCAGCCAACGATAGCTCTGTGGCGCCTTCAGGCGCTTGGCCCGCACGATTTTCATGTTGCGTTCGGCAGTGTCTTAAGGCACCTCTGTCAATTTTTCCGTTAGGCAAACGGGGAAGTTCATCGAAGGCCATCCACTCCGCCGGCAGCATGTAGACCGGCAGTTGGGTTGCCGCCCAGGCGATAATGGCATGACGATCCGCCGGAGAGTGCAGCTCCAGCGCGCAGCGTAAAGATTTGCCCTTGTTCGCTGATTCGACCACCACCACCGCCACTTCTCGCACACCGGGATGCCGACGGAGCACGGCGTCAATCTCACCGATTTCGATACGATGGCCGCGGATCTTGACCTGGTCGTCGCGACGCCCGAGGTAGAGCAGGCGTCCATCTTCAAGCTGCTTGCCATAATCGCCGGTGCGGTACATGCGCGCCCCTTTGGGGCCGGCGGGGTCGGGCAGGAAGGCGTCGTTGAGTTCTGGACGATGGTAGTAACCGCGAGCGACGCCCGGGCCAGCCACGTAGATTTCCCCCGTTTCTCCCGGCGCTACGGCGTTGCCTTCTGCGTCAAGCAGATAACAGCGTCGGCCCGTCAGTGGTGTGCCGATGGTGGGATGCGGGTCTGAGGCCAAGACTTCACCGCCGGTGGAGTAGGTCGTATCTTCCGAGGGACCATAGAGATTAAAGATTTTTGCCGTCGGGCATTGTCGCCTGAGCGTATGCACCAGGTGCATCGGCAGCGGTTCCCCGGCTAAGTTGATAATCGGCAAATGGGATGGCAACTCGCCGATTTTAACCATCTCGTTGATGACCGAAGGTACGGTATTGAACAGCGTAATATCGTCACGCTTGTGCCACTGTAATAACGCCAGGGGATCTGCCAGCATATGCACGCATCCGCCCTGAGTAAGCGGAGCAAAGATTTCAAAGACGGAGAGATCGAAGGTGATCGACGTGCCACAAGCGACCTGCGACAGCTGTTCGTCAGTATAGGTTTGGTGGGCCCAATCGATAAGCGACAGGGCGTTGCCGTGTTCGATCATCACCCCTTTGGGAACGCCGGTGGAACCGGAAGTAAAGATAAAGTAAGCCAGTTGAGTGGCACAGGTGTTGCGCTGCAGTATCGCTTCGTTGGGGCGCCCGTTTTCGTCGATGAAAACGGGCGTAATGGTGTCGGGCAGCCTGCTCGCTAGCGCCGTTGTTGTAATGACGTATTTGGCCTGGGCGATCTCCAGCAACAGTTCGGTGCGCGCCTGGGGATGCTTGGGGTCGAGCGGCAGATAAGCGCAATCCGCCGCCATGATGCCCAACAAGCTGGCGGGGATATGGCGATCGCGCGGAAGATAGACGCCGACGGCCGTCTCTTTCGCCAGATTAAGCGCGGACAATTGCTGTGCGATGCTCAACGCGGCATGCCGTAAGCATTGATAGTCCATGATGCCGCTTTCGTCGATCACGGCCGGGCGTAGTGGCGTTGCCATCGCCTGATTAAAGACGGTTGCGTGCAGCGTATGGGATTGCGTCTGGTTTTCCGGTCCAATACCTTTCATGCTTTGCATTGTTAACCCTTATTTATTTGCGGCGATTAACCGAAAAGTCCCAAGAGGGCAATTCGTCTGAACAGGCTGATGTTTCATCGACTTTGGGGTGTTGTGCATCGAGATAGCCTTTTATTTCCGGCAAGGTGAGCGTCATGTCCTCAGAAACCTTCTCGATTAACTGCGTAAAGGCGACGGCAACATTTGCGATTACGTCGGGTGTAAACAAGGCGGTGCGGTAATCCAGCCCGCCTTCCATTGCGCCCTGTCTGGTAACCAGCGACAGTTTTATGTCGTGCACGTCCAGCAGAAATTCCGCATCGAGCAAGGTGGCCTTAATGCCTGATAACGTCCATGGCGGGGTCGCTACGTCATGCAAGACGAACCACGAGCGGTAAATCGGCGCCGACTGCGACATTTTTCGCTTCGGTCGCAGCGCGTTGACGATTTGATCGAACGGCAGATCCTGATGCCGGTAGGCATCCAGACAGGTTTGTTTGACGCGCAGGCACAGATCTGCAAAGGCGTCATGGCGTTGGAAGCGAGTGCGGATGGCGAGGCTGTTCACCATAAATCCGATGACGCCGGCGAGTTCGGGACGAGAACGATGGCCTGCCGCCGTTCCCACGACGATGTCGTCTTGTTGACACCACCAATGCAGCAGCAACTGCCAGGCGGTCATATACCCCATGAAAGGCGTGATACCCAGTTTGGCGCAGAGTGCATCGAAGCGTGCAGTGAGCGGCGCGCTTAAATGGAAAGGATGACGCGCGCCGGTAGCGGTCAGACGGTCGGTATCGACAGGCGTCGTCGGCAAAGCCAGCACCGGCAGGTTATCGCCGAGCTGATTGACCCAGTAATCCAATTGAGTGTTAAAGGTCCGGGATGCGCGTTGCGTTTGCTCCCATTGCGCGACGTCAAGGAAATTAAGCCTGTCTGACGATTCGGCTGGCGTCCTCCCTGCGACGAGAGCGTTATATATCTCGCTGATCTCACCCGCCATAATGGCAGTGGACCAGCCATCCCATACGATGTGATGCACGGCGATGATCAGGAGGTGACACTGCGCGGAGAATGCGATGAGGCTGGCTCTGAACATATCGCCGCAACGGGTATCGAACGGGCGCGTCGCCGCGGCAGCAAGTGCGCGCTGCATGTAGCCCTCTCTCTCGTGAGAGGGGATGTCGAACGCCTCTTCCAACTGCAGCTGAAATGAGGTCTCCAGCGACGGGGACATATAAGCGTCAGCCCGATCGTCGAGAATGCGGCATGTCAGCACCGAATGTCTGGCGACAAAGATCCGCAGAGCCTGGGACAAGGCATCCACATTGAGCAAGCCGTTCAGTTCGAAAGGTTCCACCAGGTTGTAGGTGCAGTTTCCCGGATGAAGCTGATCATGGAACCACAGCCGCTGTTGGGCGGAAGAAAGCGGCCAGCGGGACATGGCCGGTACCTTGACGATAGGCGGCAGTTCGTCCTCGGTGCGCTCAGCATCCAGCGCATTCCTGACCGCCTCAGCAATACCCCGTATGTTGGGCGTTTCAAAGGCGGCGCGAAGCGGGAATGCCGGGGTAAATTCTCGACGAATTTGGGTCACCAAATCGGTGAGACGGCGTGAGTCAATCCCGGATTTAAACAGATCCTGGGTAACGCTCAGCGCCTCGCCACCCAAAATCTTCTGGCCAAGCCGGCAGAGACGATGCTCGATATCGTCCGCCGGAGCGATAAATTCACCGCTATGGCGTGACAGTTGCGGCGTCGGCAGCTGTGAAATATCGACTTTGCCATTGGCTGACAGCGGCAACGTCGGTAGGATCATAATGACGCTTGGCACCATGTAGTCCGGCAGCTGTTCGGCAAAATGGCGATGGAGCTGCATTTCATCGAGCGTGGCGTCTTGCCTCGGGCAAAGATAGGCGAGCAGCAGTGCTGAGCCGTCCTGGCGGTGAAGGCGAACCACACAGCGATCGACTCCCGGGTGTTTACCGGCGGCGCGCTCTATTTCACCGGTTTCAATACGGAATCCATTGATCTTCAGTTGATTGTCTCTGCGCCCCAAAAACTCGATGGTGCCGTCAGGCAACCAGCGTCCCAGATCGCCGGTTTTGTATAATCGCTCGCCGCTTTGCGGGT
This sequence comes from Serratia sp. SCBI, assembly GCF_000747565.1. Taxonomy (NCBI): domain Bacteria; kingdom Pseudomonadati; phylum Pseudomonadota; class Gammaproteobacteria; order Enterobacterales; family Yersiniaceae; genus Serratia; species Serratia sp. SCBI. The sequence goes on from NZ_CP003424.1 coordinate 1,189,565, forward strand.
GGGTGATAAAGCGTGCTGCGGTTTCTGCGGGATTGTTCAGGTAGCCGGCGGCCAGCCCTTTGCCGGCGATATAAAGTTCGCCCGCAACGCCTTCGGGCCGGTGGCGAAGATGGGTGTCCAAAACATAGAAGCGTTGGTTTGCCAAAGCCTTGCCATAAGGAATGCTGGTCATCGTCGGATCGATATCCTGGATGAGGTGGAAAATGGACCAAATGGCGGCTTCGGTGGCGCCGCCAAGACTGACGCTCAGGGCGTTTGGCATTGCGCGGTGGATTTTCTCCGGTAAAGCAACGTTGATCCAATCGCCGCTCATCATGACCAGCCTGATGCTCGTCAGCGTTGCGTTTTGATTAGCGGACAGATGATTGACCAAGAGTTCAACCAAGGCCGGCACCGAGTTCCAGACGGTGACCCGGTATTTCTGCACGCAGGTTTCCCAGTGCGCAGGATCTTTGGCAAGCTCATCTTTCGGCATCACGATGGCCGCGCCGCGCGCCAGTGGCCCGAAAATGTCGTAAACCGACAGATCGAAAGAGAGTGAGGAAAGCGCCAACACGCGGTCGTTCTCGCCGATAGCGAAACGCGAATTGATATCGGTAACGGTGTTAGCGGCGGCGGCATGGGTGACAATGACCCCTTTGGGCTTACCGGTCGTGCCTGAAGTAAAGATAATGTAAGCCGGCGACGCCGCGTCGATCTCGGCATCGCGCCATTCGTCCGTGAATGCGTTCATCGCTTCAGTGATGGGCAGATGCGCGATGGTTGCCGGCCACTCAACGCGCCCGTCGCTGGCGGGCGTCGTCAGTGCGACTCGAATTTCGGCCTCGCTCAAAAGTGCCTGCATGCGCCCCTTCGGTAGCGTCGGGTCGAGTGGAACATAGACGCAACCGGCGCGCAAAATACCCAACACAGCGGCGACTTGCTGCCAGCCTTTTTCTGCGACTACGGCTACGCGTGCACCGGGCTGGAGCGCCTGCTTGGTCAGCGACAGCGCCACATTGGCGGAGATATTCGCCAAATCCGAATAGGTGAGGACGGTTTCCCCCAGGATAGCGGGAGCTGACGGCTTCTTGTTTGCATACGCCAAGAACCCCTGATGCAAGCAACTTTCTTCAAAGGCGACGGCCGTACGATTGGCTTCGGCGATGGCGCCGCTGTTGACGCGTTGAGCCAGAGCGTCGCGCCAATGATTTTCATGCCAGATGGCTTCTTCTTTGGGCAAACGCATAAGCAATGCGCGATAGTCCATAAACATCGCGTCAAGCATGTCAGGATCGAAAAGGCCGTCGACCGCATCCCAGTTGATGAGGAGATTGCCTTTTTCTTCGTAAACCTGGCAGTCGAGCCATACGTGTGGCGTTTGCGATATCCCTTCCACCAATTTACCGAGCCGGCTCACAATCGGTTTATCATCGGCGGACGGGAAGATCAGGCTGGTAAAGACATAGGGCATGGTTGGCCGTTCGGCGCTTTTTTCCGCAATGTCTCGCAGCATTTTTACGCCGCTGTACTGCAAGGCAGAAAGATCGTCCCAAAGGCGTTTTTGCGTTTTTTTAGCGCGTTGAGTAAAGGTCTCCTCCTGCCGCAGGTCGGCTTCGAACAGCAGAACCGAGGTGAAATCCCCCATCACCTGATCGATTTGTGGATGCACCTCCAGACGATTGAAAGCCGGCAGGTTCAGGCAAAAATGGGGTGTTTCGCTCCAGTTCGCCAATATCTCCGTATAGGCGGTGAGCAAGACGGTGGACGGCGTGAGGCCCTGGTGTGCGGCGGCGTCTTTCAGCTTGCGCCAGACGGCGTGGGGTATCGTCGTTTCCCGGCGAAGGAAGCGGCGATGCTCCAGGCTTTGCGGAGCGATTCGCTGCGGCAGGGACGGGGCAGAAGGGAAGGCGTCGGCGCGTTTAAGCCAATAGTCGCGAGCGCGCTGATAGGCGGCGCTGTGTTCCAGGCGCTGTTCGGCCAGCACGTAATCTCTGAACGTGATGGCCACCGGTTCAGGCTGGTAATCGGCGTGGTAATAACGTTCCTCCAGCTCGCGCCAGAATAACGTAATGCTCCAGGCGTCCATAATCAGCAGATCGAAGCTGACGTGCAGCCGTACGGTGCCATCGGGCAATCGCGAGGCGGAAATATCAAACAGCGGCCATTGATCACAGGGCATCAGCTGATGAGATTTCCGCTCCCTGAGCGCCGTTAACTGCGCCACGGCGTCCTTAGGTTTCAACTGACTAAAATCGTTAGTGTCAATGATATATCGGGGGACGTGGGGGAGAACGCGCTGCATGCCGTCGTGCGTCATGACGGCTCTCAGCATATCGTGTTGAGCGATCAAGGCATTGAGTGCCTGTTCTAGACGCGCAAGATCCAGATCGGCGCATTCAAACTCTTCATAGGCATGCGCTGCAACATTGCCCGAGTTATTGCCCGCGTTACGTCCAACCCAATATGCGTGCTGAATATCGGTAAGCGGGAACGGCAAGAATGCCTCGTCCGGACGGATTTCCAAGGCGCTTGCATAAATGCTGGCCAGATCTTCTTCGGGTTGTGCCGCTGCGTCGCGTTGCCCTGCACGGTTCTCCAAAGCGGCGAGCAAGCTTTCCACCGTCGGAAACTCGAGGATGTCACCAGGGCCAAAATGCAACCCCAGCGTACGCGCGCGGTTAGCAATCTGGATGCTGAGAATGGAGTCGCCACCGAGATCGAAGAAATTTTCTTTCGGCTCAATTTGCTCGACTCCCAGCGCTTCGCTCCACAGCAACGTCAGTTTTTCCGCCAGCGTGTTCGCCGGCTTCGCCTGTTCAGGCGCATTTTTGTTGTCGACGGCGCTGATGGCCGGCACCACGTCAGCGGTTTGCGGTTCAGGATCGACCCAGTGACGGGCGCGATCAAAGCGGTAAGTCGGCAGCGGAATTTTGTTGCCCTGCGGTGAGTGGGGTATCGCCTGGCCGTAACACCAGCGCTGCTCCTGGATGCGCAGAAGTGACGCCGGGCCACTCAATCCCGTGTGCTCGGGCGAGAGCAACGGGATGGCGTTGACATCTTTGCGGCCGGCGCCAATAGCGCGTGCAGCCTGGCTCAATGAGGTGCCTGGCCCGCACTCGAACAACAGGAAGGCGTGTTGATCGATAAGCGTTGCCAACCCATCGGCAAAACGCACGGTACCACGTAGATGACGCACCCAATAATCAGGGGTCGTCGCCTCTTCATCAGTGATCCATGTTCCGCTGAGATTGGAGATAAAGCGCTGACGCGGCGGTGTCAGGGTGACCTGAGCCAGCACCTCACCAAAAGCCTGTAAGCAAGGTTCCATCATGGCCGAATGGAAAGCATGGGAGGTTTCAAGGGCTCGGCAGCTGATGCCATCGCGCTCCAATGACCGGCGAAACGCGTCCATATCATGGGCGGGGCCAGAGATGACGGTCAATGCCGGCCGATTGACGGCCGCGATGGAGAGGGCGGAGGGTAGCCGAGAGTGCAGGCTTGCCTCATCAGACATGACGGCCAACATCTCGCCGTGATCCATGCTTTGCATCAAGCGACCGCGTGCCGAAACGACCTTGACGGCATCTTCAAGCGTAAAAACGCCGGCGAGGCAGGCTGCGACATATTCGCCGATGCTGTGTCCTATCATGCCTTCGGGGGTCAGGCCGGAAGCCAGCCAATGTTTCGCCAGCGCATATTCGACGGCGAAAATCGCCGGTTGCGAAAGCCAGGTTTGCGCCAGCAATTCGCCAGTGTCCTGCTCCTTGTTGAACAACAGCGAGCGTAAGTCGTGGTCGATAAACGGTTGGAACAGCTGCGCCAGCCGATCGAACTCTTGGGTGAAGATGCCGCCGGTGTGATACAGGTTGGCTCCCATACCCTGATATTGTGTTCCCTGGCCAGGAAACATAAACGCTGTTTTCATCGGCGCGTCGCAGGCTTCTCCGAAGCACGTGGTTTTAGCTCGCTCGGTTTCCAGCTGCGCGATGGCCTCTTCCACACTGTCGGCCGTTATGGCGGCGCGCACGGGAAACGCTTTCCGACCTGTCGCCAACGAATGGGCGACATCGGCGAGAGATACCTCGGTATGGTTGCGCAAATAATGGGCTAGTTGCTGCATTGTCGCGCGCAAGGCGACCTGGCTTTTGGCCGAGAAGCGTAATGCGCAGGTGGCGGGTTCTGCGGCAGGGGAGACGGTGGAAACCGGGGGTTGCTCCATGACGACATGGACATTAGAGCCGCCGATGCCGAAGGCGCTGACTCCCGCCCTGCGTGGCGAGCCTTCTTCCCAGGGCGTTCCTTTACTCGTCACGGTAAACGGGGTACCGGCGAAATGGATGGCGGGGTTTGGCGTCCGGTAATGCAGCGTAGCGGGAATATAACCGTGATAAAGGCTTAGCGCGGTCTTGATAAATCCGGCAATACCGGCACCGGCGTCAAGATGGCCTATGTTGGATTTGACCGAACCTATCTTACAGCTTGCGGCTGGACAATCGTCGCCAAAAGCGGCCGCCAGCGCGGCGATTTCTATCGGATCGCCCAAGCTGGTGGCCGTGCCATGAGTTTCAACGTATCCGATAGTGTCGGGCGTCACGTTGGCAACGGCGTGCGCCATTTGGATAACGCGGGTTTGGCCTTCGACGCTGGGTGCGGCATATCCCACTTTTTGTGCGCCGTCATTGTTGGTCGCAGAGCCGCGGACGATGGCATAAATATGATCCCGATCGTTGATCGCATCATCCAGACGTTTTAACACCACGATCCCGCCGCCATTCCCGCGCACTGTGCCGCTGGCATGTTCGCTGAACGGTTTGCAATGCCCGTCCTGTGAAAGAATGCTGCCCGGTTCATACCGATAGCCTTCTTCAGCCGGGTATTCCAGCGAGATACCACCGGCCAGGGCGATATCACACTCTCCTGCCAGCAGGGACTGGCTTGCAGTGTGTACGGCCAACAACGAACTGGAACAGGCCGATTGAACGACGATGCTTGGGCCTTTCAAATCCAGTTTGTAGGAGATGCGGTTGGCTGCGTAATCCTTGTCATTGCCAATCAGCAATTGCATTTTGCTGGTGGTGGCGCAAAGCTGCCTATTGTTCGCGAGATTATGCAACCAATACCCGCTGGGACCGCTGCTGACATAGACGCCGACGTTTTGTTGGTGGCATGTGGCGGCATAGCCGGCGTTTTCCAACGCTTCCCACGCGCACTCAAGTAGCAGGCGTTGCTGCGGGTCGGTGATCGCCGCTTCTTTTGGCGACATAGCGAAAAATTTTGCATCGAATTGATCGACATCGGTTAGCAGGTAGCCTGCAGGGACGTGCCAGGAACCGTCCGTGGAGGCTTGCGGCGCAAAATCAGCATGCCAGGTAACGGAATCGATCTCCTGACAGAGATTATTCCAGTAAGCGTCAATGTCTCCTGCTCCGGGAAAACGCCCGGCCATTCCTATGACGGCCAGTTCGATGCCGGTAAATTCATTATCGAGAGTTTTTTCTAATTCAGACATGAGTATGATTCCCCAGGGATGTCGGCGGCATGTGCAGCGATAATGTGGCGAGCACTTTTTTCACGTCTTGCAGCCAAATATCTTTTTGTTCGTCAAATAAGAAATGGCCTGCATTAAATTCGCGCCATTCGACGGTATTGGCGGTAACGTCTATCCAGCCGCGAGTCGCCTGGCGATCGATCACCTGGTCGTGCAAGCCGTGGCAAACGTGTATTGGGCATGTCAACGGGGCTTTACCTGTTGGTGCATAGCCGTCACTCGCCTCCAAATCTGCGCGGATGGTTGACAGAAAAAGCTCATAGAATTCCGGTGTCGCGGCATCCTGTGCGTTGATGCCACCTAGTTTGACCAGGCAATCGATCAGCTTTTCCGCCGACATCTGATGCCAGTTTTGTCGTGTTTTGTGATAGTGGGGAGACCTCTGGCTGGCGATCAATAGCGCGTGAACGCAGGCACCATGCTGTTCCAGCCGCGTTGCCATCTCATAGGCCAGCAGGCCGCCGTAGCTGATGCCTGCCAACACCAGCGGCGTATCAAGATAGGGTTTTATACGAGCGAATACGTCATCGGCCACTTGTTCCAGCGTGGAAAAGGCAGGTTCAATAAAACGTTCTTCTCTGCCGGGAATAACAGGAATAAGAATATTGGCATATTCCTGTAATTCGGCATGCCAGGTACGATATCGGCTGGTGCCACCACCGGCATGAGCAAAGCAAATTAAATTTATGGCCGACGGGCGTGATGCAGACAGCTCACGGATAAAATGATTACCCATGCTAGGTCCTTAATTATTTTATGTAAAAAGGGTATGTAGCTGGCGGGCTTTATTCCCGCCGTGATGCTATTTTCCGATTTTTATTCAGATTTTTTTAGCGTGACAATTGCGGAAATTAACGAGAGCAACGCCAATAAGGCCAGGCTAAAAGTAATAACCAGGGGGTTCCGCTATTGAACTCGGCAATAAACTGCGTGGCAACGCTCGCGAGAAGCATGCTGATGAACATGCTCAATCCTGCCGCGGTGCCCGCCAGAGGCTTGATCGCACCAATGGCGCCGGCCTGCGCTGCCGGGCTGGTGATACCGTAGAAAATACTGAATACCATCGTTGGGATGACCAGTGCGGGAATCGACCAGATGTTTATCAGGCTTAGCGTCAGAGCGAGCAAGCTGAAAATAAAGCCGATGATGCTGCCCAACAGCAAACGGCGCCGTAGCGACAGACTTTGCGGTAAACGGCTGGCCGACAAGTTACCGATAATGGCGCTGCCAGACACCATCAATAGCAACAAACTGGCGCCAGAGGCGGAAAGTTGGAAGGTCTGCGTCAGCACGATGGGGGCGGCGGCCATAAAGGCCATAAAGGCCGACTGAGCGAAACCAAATTGAAAGGCGTTGCCGAGAAAGGTGGCGTTTTTCGCCAACTGCCCATAGTCATGGAACAGATTGCTTTTGCCTGCTTCTACGCCAGTTTGCGCTTTGCGGGTTTCGGGGAGACTGAACAAGATGATAACAAACACGATGGCTGCAATAGCGCCGATCAGAATGAAATTTGAACGCCAACCAAAGTTATCCGTTAATAAACCACCCAATGGCACGCCCAGTAGCGGCGATATCATCATAGAAGCGACCAGTTTCGACATGACATTTGCCGCCTTTTCGCTGTGATAGATATCCATGACGATAATTCGCGCCGCAATAACGCCGGCCGCCCCGCCCGCCGGTTGAATAATACGGCCCAAAATTACGGCTTCAATGGACTGCGCCGATAAACAAATGAAACTACCAATAATCAGGATCGCCATGCCTAACAGTAATATGGTTCTGCGTCCCAGTCGATCAGCCAATCTTCCATATACCAGACAAGCAAGGGCAAAACTGATCATCGATAGAGAGACTGTCAGGTTGGCGGTCGCAGGTGTTGTTTCAAAGTATTTAACCAGGCTAGGCACTGAAGGCAGGAAAATTTGGAATGAGGTTGGTCCCAAACCTGACAATAGAATGAGAATGAATTGCAATAGGGCGTGATTGACGTGCGTTTGCTCGCTGGCGTTATCAGAGGACATTTGTCTTCCGTTCATTGCTTCTTCCTGTATTGAGTGTAAGAGACAGCTAAATACCCTCGACATACCGCAATGGGCATTCACCGACAAAAAAAACAAATTATTCGCATCCATTTAATTATCTTGCTAACCATTTGTGCCTGTGGTTGGCAAGGTGATTGGTTTTTTTGTTTGTTTTTAAAAGACTTTTATCATCACGATGCTGCTGGTAGGGATTGTGATGTTATGTAAAGTTAAGTCCTTTTTTGTTGATCAAAGGTAAACATACGCAAATATTATTTATCTATAAGCTATATCCAAGTCAATCAGTAAGGTTAATTTATTTTAATGATTTTCCTGCTCCTGTAAGCCGAGTGTCGCTGCAGGCCTTGATAAGGCTGCAATCAGGCAGTCGTTGAGTATTCCTTGATTTTTTAATAATGAGTGGGAGGTCACAGAATAAAAATGATAAAAAACAGAACTATTTTTATAGCTTATGAAAATAGAAAAAATTGATATTTTGGTTTTTTGTATTGTTAATTTCACAGGATTTTGGTTTTAAAAACTGCCTTGTTGTTGCTATTTGGCGATTTTAATCGACAAAGATAATGGGGTTTCTCTCCCTAGGCCTTCCTGTCGTCCATGTTTCAGAGTACGAAAGAAAAATGACGCTCTGATAGGACGGAATCTGGATCGCGAATGGGGTGATTAACACTTAATGTGATTATTGCATTTGTTAATTATTTGCGCTGATGTTTAATGCTGTTTTTTGTGCAAGGATGAATGATTGAACAACGAATTCAGTAAATGTTTGCATGGGATGACGAGGGCGTAGTGACATCTTCATATTCAAACGGGTTTATGGGGGGACGTCGCTCTCGGCTATATGGCCGTGGATGAGTTTATCGGTTGTTTCATCTCCCCATTCGGCGTTACATCTGGCCGAGCAAACTTACGCGGGGATGACAGTTCTATACATTGGGATTGGTACTGTAGCTCTACCCGATGATGTTGTGTGTTATCCATTCCCTGTAGTGTATTACCCCATCCCTGTTAAGTTTATCCCGCCTTGTGCGGGATTTTTTTTATCTGCGCATACCCGGCGGCGCGTAGCGCGATTTTTTTGAATGACACCGTCAGTTTTATTCAGTATTCAGCCGTTGCGCGCTTGATTAGATTGAACGCGAGATGGGCGTCGTCGGCGCCTCTGTGCAATGAGTGGAGAATTTCTATGGCGAAGACAGTAGTGGTATTTCATTCCGGCTACGGCCATACCGAGCGTTTGGCGAAAGTGGTGGCGGAAGGCGCTGGGGCCGAACTGATCGCTATCGATCAGGAAGGCGATATCAGCGATGAAGCGTGGCAGAAGCTGGATGAGGCGGACGCCATCATCTTTGGTTCACCGACCTATATGGGCGGCCCGTCCTGGCAGTTCAAGAAATTCGCCGACGCCAGCTCCAAAGCCTGGTTCGGCCGCAAGTGGCAGGACAAAGTGTTCGGCGGCTTTACCAACAGCGCCAGCCTGAACGGCGACAAGCAGGTTACGCTGATTGCGCTGCAAACGCTGGCTTCTCAACATGGCGGCCTGTGGGTCAGTCTGGGGCTGCTGCCGGCCAACACCAAATCGGCGCAGCGTACCGATGTCAACAATCTGGGCGGTTCGGTGGGGCTGTTGGTGCAAACGCCGTCGGATGCCGGCGTGGACGAGATGCTGTCGGGCGATCTGGCAACCGCCAAGCTCTATGGCCAGCGCGTGGCGGGCTTTGCCGCCAAACTGGCGTAAGGCCTTGCCGCGTGCAGCGTTCATTTTCTCTGCACATTTGGCGTGTAAGCTGCGAAATGTTATTAGCCTGCTTGGGCTAACGCTGCATTTCGTACAAATATTCCCGGTTCCTAGGCCGGGTTTTTTGTTGCTAAGGTCTGCTTAAGCTTTCGCCGCTACACTGCATGGCAGCACAGGCATGCAATGAATGGCTGTGTCGTAACTGTCGATTTGCTGTTGTTCAAGCAAGCCCGCTTTAGGCGGGCTTTTTTTGGGTTGTTATTGCACGGGCGGCCCAGTTGCAGGAAAATAATCACGTAGTTATTCAAATATCATTCAACGAGTAATAACCACAATCTTATTGATGTAATTAACGTCGTCGGCGGCCTATTACGCTTTGCGCTATGCTGTCAGCAGAGCTGAGCATTATTTTCCGACGGTATGCGGGGGAGTCCGCCGCCGCCACATTAGGTTAAGAAAAGTCTGTTAATTAATTGTTAATGTTTTTTATTGTTGATTTGTCTGGCTTTTTTGGTTGAAATCCGGGTTGATTATCCCTCACTGGCCGGGCGAGAGAGTATGCACATTATTATTCTGGTTATTAGCAAAATATGGGCGAGGCGATGAACGCCAGAATAAACGCCAGGCATGGCCTGCCGCTTACGGTTCAGCTCATCAATCTTTTCATGCTGGCCTTTTTACTTTCCCTGGTGGGCATTCTTAGCCGGCCGATTGGCTCGCTTTCTTTATTTTGGCCGGTGAATGCGATTCTGCTCGGCCTGCTGCTGCGCAAACCCGCTTACGCCACGCCACTCGGCTGGCTCACGACCTATCTGGGCATGGTTGCCGCCGATCTCAGCACCGGCGAGGGCTGGTCTTTGGCGCTGTGGCTGAACGCCTGCAACATGTCGCTGATCGTCGTCGGTTACGGCATCATGCTGATGCTGCCGCAATCTCAACGGCGCATGGGTAAACCCCAGGCGATACTCTATATGTTCAGCGCCAGCCTGGCCGGTGCGGCGGTGGCGTCGACGCTGTCCGTGCTGCGCAACGATAGCCTGTACAACAACACGGTGGTGGTCGCCTGGCTGGCCTGGTTCAGCGAACAGTTTTCGACGACCCTGCTGCTGTTGCCGGTGCTGATGGCGGCGCCGCGGTTGAAACAGCTGTTGCGCATGCAGGTGCGTTGGCGCTTGAAAGGCTGCCTGCCGCTGCTGGCGCTGCTGCTGTCGCTGGCGTTCAGCGTCTATATCGGCGGGCCGGGCGCGATCGCCTTCCCGATCCCGGCGCTGCTGTGGTGCGCGGTGCGCTACCAGCTGTTCCCCGTGACGTTGCTGACGCTGTTGACCGGTATGTCTGAGATCAGCAGCATCTCCGCCAACCTGGTGCTGTATGAAACGCCGAACAACCATAATGCCTTCCTCGACACGCTGATGTCCGCCCGATTGGGTATCGCCATGCTGGTGATGGGACCGCTGATCCTCGCCAGTTCCATCGCGGCCAACCGTAAGCTTATGCGGCGTCTGGAGCACAGCGCCAACCACGATTTCCTGACCGGCGTGCTGGCGCGCAGCGCGATGACGCGCAAAGCGGGCGAGCTGTTGGAGCACAAGCACCGTTCCAAAGAAGCGGTGTCGTTACTGCTGATCGATATCGATCATTTCAAGCAGATCAACGATACGCACGGCCACAGCGCCGGCGATCAGGTGCTGGCGTCGTTCGCGCACATCGTGCGGCGCGAGCTGCGGCACGATCAGCTGTTCGGCCGCTTGGGCGGGGAAGAGTTCGCCATCATGCTGCCGCGCGCGTTGGCGGCGCAGGGCGTGGCGCTGGGGGAGCATCTGCGCCGGTTGGTGGAGCAGACGGAGCTGCAGGCGGAAGGCAAGCAGACGTTGAAAATCACCATCAGCGTCGGCGTCGCCAGTTTGGCGATGAACGAGGTGAAATCGCTGGAGCAGTTGATGAACATGGCGGATATCGCGCTGTATCGTGCCAAATCGCAGGGGCGTAATCGGGTGGAGTCGTTCAACGTGGTGAACGGCAACAGCGTCGAGCATATCCTGTTCCGCTAACCGTTTTCAGCCTTGCCTGGGCTCGAAGCGGGTTTCGCAATTAGGGCAAATCAATATCACGTCTTGCAGCATTGCCGCGCATTTTTGCCGGGTAACATAGCCGCATTTAGGGCAGACGATTTGGGTGGAGCGGTTGATAAAACCTTTGACGCTGCTGGAATCGGACATATCAATAGCCTGTGTCAGGTGAAAACTCACGCTAACACAGGCGACGACACATTTCGTTGGTTATTTTCTGTACGCAGAGGCCTACAGGCTTTTCAGCGCCTTGATGGTCTCATCCATGTCGATCTCGTGCTCGGAGAAGGTATGGGTGGTGTTCTGGAAGGTGGTGATGGTCAGCATGCGCAGCGTTTGCATGGCCTGCGCCTGGTCTTCGGACTGCGGGCGAATGCGGTTCATCAGCAGGCCGACTGACAGCACGGTGTTCTCTTTATCCACGTCGGCTTTGACCGGCACTTCCTTGGTGAAGGTATTGAAAGACTTGATGCTGGTGATCTTGATTCTTTCATTGGCGATAATGATGTATTTGCTGGGCGCCAACACTTTGACCGCATAAGCCGACGGGCCTTTGGTGTTGTTGGTCGGTTCGAAGGTCACCGCCGCGTTTTTCTTAATCAGCTCCGGGTTTTGCACTTTAATCACGTGAAAATAACGATTTTCTCCGTTCTCGTCGGTAATAAAGCCGAAGCCTTTGTCTTCAAAAAAAGTCGTTATCTTGCCGTTCATCGCTATTCTCACAAAAAGGTTCAATACAGCGCTTATGATAGCGCGGAATGCCTTGCAGCGACAGATTGCGCGGGCGGCATTTAGTCATGCGATAACGGCATTTAGCGGCTTCCCGGCGACATGCTATGTTCATGCTGACTTTATTCAATGCGCAAAAAGGAATAGCGATGGGCATCAAACGTCTCAATCACGCCGTGCTGTACGTCAGCGACGTGCGGCAGAGCGCCGACTTTTATCATCAGGTATTGGGCTTCAAGCTGAAGCCGTCCGACAGCCCCGATCGGGCGGTATTTACCCAGGCCGCCGACTCGGACAACGATCACGATTTGGCGTTGTTCAGCAAGAACCTGGGCCAGCAGCGCGCCGGGGTGTTTCGCGCCAACGGCGAGCCGCCGGCGGAGCATGAGCCGCCGGCCGGGCTGTACCATCTGGCCTGGGAAGTGGACAGCCTGGAAGAGCTGGAGCGCATTCGCCATCAGCTGGCCGAACGCGGCATTCTCGGGTTGGAAGAGGATCACGGCGTGCACAAAAGCATTTATGGTCACGACCCGGACGGGCTGCTGTTTGAGGTGACCTGGTTTATTCCCCCGGCGTTGCTGACCGAAGAGGACAAAAACCAGCAGGGGATCCGCCCGTTGGATTTCGCCGCCGAGAAGCGGCGTTTCGCCGGCCTCTAACCTGCTCCTGCGCGGGGCGCATCGGCGCCCCGACGCTCACAGTACTTTGTTGAGGAAGTTGACGGTGCGCGGGTGCTGCGGCTGAGCCAGCACCTGTCTGGCATCGCCCTGCTCGACGATCTGCCCGTCGACCATAAACACCACCCGATCCGCCGCTTCGCGCGCAAAGCCGATTTCATGCGTCACCACCACCAGCGTGACGCCCAGATCCGCCAACCCTTTAATCACGTCCAGCACTTCGCCGACCAGCTCGGGATCGAGCGCGGAGGTCGGCTCATCGAACAGGATCACCTTCGGGTTCAGCGCCAGCGCGCGCGCGATGGCGATGCGCTGCTGTTGACCGCCGGAGAGGTGGCGCGGGTAGGCGTCCGCCTTGTGGCGCAGCCCGACCGTATCCAGCAGCTCATAGGCCACCGCTTTCGCCCGTTCGCGGGAGTGGATCTTGTGCACCACCGGCGCTTCGATGATGTTTTCCAGCACCGTCAGATGCGGGAACAGGTTGAAGTTTTGGAACACGTAGCCGACGTTGATGCGCTGCCGGAGAATGGCCTTTTCCTTCAGCTCGTACAGCCGGTTACCCTTGCGGCGGTAGCCGACGTAGTCGCCGTCGATGCGGATAAAGCCCTCGTCGACGCGCTCCAGATGGTTGATCGCCCGCAGCAGCGTCGATTTTCCGGAGCCGGAAGGCCCGAGGATCACGGTCACGGTGCCCGGCTGCAGCGTCAGGCTGACGTCGTCCAACGCCTTGTGTTTGCCGAAGAACTTGCTGACGTTGCTGATTTCGATCAGGCCGCGCGCCGGCACCGGGGTGAGGTTGCGTGCCGGCTGTTCGGGCAAGGCGTAATAATCAATGGCTTCAGACATGCGGGTCTCCTAACGTTTTAGCCAGCCGGCCAGTTTCTGCCAGGGCGTCGGCGGCAGTTCGCGCACCGCGCCCCGGGCGAAATAGCGTTCGATGTAGTATTGGATCACCGACAGGGCGGTGGTGATGAACAGATACCAGACGGTGGCCACCATCAGCAGCGGTATCACCTGCTGGGTGCGGTTATAGATCACCTGGATGGTGTAAAACAGCTCCGGCAGCGCCAGCACATAAACGATTGAGGTGCCTTTCGCCAGACTGATGATCTCGTTGAATCCGGTCGGAATAATGGATCGCAGCGCCTGCGGCAGAATGATGCGGAAGGTGCGGCGATAGCCCGGCAGGCCCAGCGCCGCCGCCGCTTCGTGCTGGCCGTAATCCACGCCCAGGATGCCGCCGCGGATGATCTCGGCGGTATAGGCGGACTGCACCAGCGTCAGGCCCAGCACCGCCACGGCGAACTGGCCGAGGATATCGATGGTCGGGTAGCTGGCAAACACCACCGAGGTAAAGGGAATGCCCAGCGAGATGGCGTCGTACAGATAGGAAAAGTTATACAGGATGATCAGCACCAGGATCAGCGGCAGCGAGCGAAACAGCCAGATATACCCCCAGGCCAGCGACGCCAGCAGGTAAGAGCGCGACAGCCGCGCCAGCGCCAGCAGGGTGCCGAACAGGATGCTGAACAGCGTACCGAGCAGCGTCAGCAGCAGGGTCTGTCCCAGCCCTGCCAGCACCGCCGGGGCGAAGAACCACTCGGCGAACACGCCCCATTCCCAGCGCGCGTTGCCCGCCACCGATTGCACGATGGCGGCCAGAATAAACAGCGAAAACAGCGCACCGATCAGCCGCAGCGGATAGCGGGCGGGCACTACTTTCAAGACTTCTTGTTTGGACATGTCATGTCTCCTGATACAGATAAAGGGGCCTTAGGCGATTTTCCTTTCCGACGCGCAACAACAGGCGTCCTCTGCAATCAGGCTTTTGCGGAACGGCAGGCGGCCATCGTAGGGCGGGCGGCTGTAAACCTCGCTGTCGACGGTGGGATCGAACTGCGGCTGATAACCGTTGCTCAGGTACAGGCCCACCGCTTCGGGCTGGCGAAAGCCGGTGGTCAGATAGAGCCGGCGATAACCCTGCGCCAGCGCCAGCGTTTCCAACTGCTGCAACACCCGTTGCGCCAGGCCCTGGCGGCGCAGATCGCCCCGCGTCCAGATACGCTTCAGCTCGGCGGTTTGCCCGTCATAGCGCTTGAAGGCACCCATGGCGATCGGCGCACCGGCGCGCAGCAGCACGATGAAGGCGCCCTGCGGCGGCGCGTACAGGTCCAGCGGTTCCGGTTCCTGGTCACCAAAATAGTCGCCGTAGCGCTGACGATATTCGCCGAACAGCCCCTCGATCACCGGGGCGATCAGCGGGTCGGTCGGCAGCGTCTGAATGAAAGTGTCTTGCGTCATCGCACGCTCCTAATCGCCCAGACCGGGCGGGTTGATTTCCGACTGCGCAAGGCGTTCGACGCTCTCGCCCCAGCGGTTGAGCACCTGATCGTACTGTCCGCCGCGGATCGCGCCGTTCAGCGCTTCATTCACCGCCTGCACCAGCCCGTTGCCTTTACGGGTGGTGACGGCGATGTGCGCCGCCTTGGGCCAACCGCCTTCCACCGTGCCCGCCAGCCGGGTACGGCCATTCAGCGCCGCTTTATAGGCGCCCAGCACGTTGGGCCCGAAATAGGCGTCGGCCCGGCCGGATTGGATCGCCAGCGTGGCGGCCGCATCGTCGGTCACGTAGATCGGCTGGAAGGGTTTGAGTCCCTGCTGCCGATTCTGCTTGTCCCATGCCAGCAAGATGGCTTCCTGGTTGGTGCCAGAGCCGACGATGATCTTTAATCCGGCGATATCGGCAGGCTGTTTGATCGTCGCTATCTTGCCGCCGGTTTTGACATAAAAGCCGAGCGAGTCGATGCGATAGGTGGCGAAGTCGAAGCGGGTTTTGCGCTCTTTGGTGACGGTGACGTTGGTGATGGCCGCGTCATACTTGCCGGAAACCACCCCCAGCGGCCAGTCTTCCCACGAGGTTTGCACCACGTTCAGTTCCAGGCCCAGGCTGTCGGCCACCAACTGCGCGATATCCACTTCGCTGCCGATAAGCCGCCGGTTGTCGGCGGCGAACAGCGCCAGCGGCGGCGTGTTGAGCGCGGCGATCGCGACGGTGAACCGGCCCGGCTTCACGAAGCGGAAATCGGCCGGCAGCTTGGCGATCGCCTGCGGGTTTTTCGGCGCATGGATAGGGGTTTCATTGGCCTGCAAATCGATGCCGGTGCCCGCCTGCGCGGCGCCGGTCAGGCTCAGCAAGGCCGCCATGAGAGCGGCGGTAACGGTTTTCTGCATAGCGGGTATCCCTGAAAACGATCTTATTATTGGGTGAATCTGTTCAACGGACGCTTCAGGCCCAGGTGCTCGCGCAGCGTATCGCCGTGGTACGCCTGGCGGAACAGGCCGCGCCGTTGCAGGACGGGCACCACCCGATCGACGAAGTGCCCGAAGGCGTTGGGCGTACCGCCGCTGATGATGAAGCCGTCGGCGGCTTCGCCGTCGAACCAGCGTTGCAGGCCGTCCGCCACCGCTTCCGGCGTGCCGCTGAACACCGGGCGCGGCGAGGCGGCCTCCAGCGCCACCTGGCGCAGCGTGAGGTTACGCTCGCGGGCGTTGCGCTTGATGGCGTCGGTGGTGCTGCGGAAGCTGTTTTGCCCCAGATCGCCGATGTCCGGGAAGGGCGCGTCCAACGGATGGCGGGAAAAGTCGTAATGTTCGAAGTAGCGGCCAAGGTAGTTGAGGGCGTTCTCGATGCTGACCAGACGGGCCGTCTCTTGGTACTGGCGCTCGACGTCCGCATCGTCGTCGCCGACGATCACGCTGACGCCCTGGAAGATGCGCAGGTCGTCCGGTTCGCGCCCCTGTTCCACCAGCTGCCGCTTCACGTCCTGGTAGAAATCCTGCGCCTGCTCCAGCGTGTCGTGATGGGTGAAGATCGCATCGGCGTGCTTGGCCGCCAGCCGTTTGCCGTCTTCGGAGGCGCCGGCCTGGAACAGGATCGGGCGGCCCTGCGGCGTGCGGCCGATGTTCAACGGCCCCTGCACCGAGAAGAACTCCCCCTGATGATTGAGGGTGTGCAGTTTCCCGGCGCGGAAAAATTCGCCGCTGGCCTTATTGCGCACGAAGGCATCGTCTTCCCAGGAGTCCCACAGTCCTTTGGCGACGTCGAGAAACTCGCCGGCGATGCGGTAACGCAGGCTGTGCTCCGGGTGTTCGGCGCGCGAGAAGTTTTTGGCCGAACCTTCCAGCGGCGACGTCACCACGTTCCAGCCCGCGCGGCCGTTGCTCAGGTGATCGAGGCTGGCGAACTGGCGGGCGACGGTGAACGGATCGCTGTAGGACGTGGAGAGCGTGCCCACCAGGCCAATTTTGTCGGTGGCGGCGGACAGCGCGGCCAATAAGGTCAACGGCTCGAAACGGTTAAGAAAATGCGGAATGGACTTTTCGTTGATATATAAGCCATCGGCGACGAAGACGAAATCGAATTTCCCTTGTTCGGCTTTTTTCGCCGAGGCGATATTAAATTCGAGGTTGATGCTGGCGTCGGCGGTGGCGTCCGGGTGGCGCCAGGCGGACATATTTCCCGAGGCGCCGTGCAGAATGGCGCCCAGCCGTAATTGCCGTTGATTATTCGCGTTGTCGCTCATCGTGATTATCCTGTCATGCGCCGAAAGGCGCGCGGTGTCTGATGCGTCCACTATTGATGAGCGCTGTCGGGATGTAAAACAACAAAACAGCATATTCAAATGTTGAAAACTGCAAATATCACGGCGAGCGAAAATAATAATCCCCGGCGCGGCATCAGCGGCGTCGGGGAAATACTATTTCACGTTATTCAGGCGTTGCTGAGGGCTTTTTTCGCTGCGGGGGTTAATTGCTGCAGCGTACGCTCCGCCAGCAGCGAAAAATAGTGGGCGGCAGGAAAGAGGGCGCGCTCATCGGGATTGAAACGCGGATGGTGCAGGCCGAATTCGCTGGCGGAGCCGATGCTGACGAACGCGCCCGGCACGTGATGCAGATACAGCGCGAAATCCTCGCCGCCCATCTGCAGCTCCGCCTCTTCGACCCGGTAGCCGGCCTCGGCGGCGACGGTTTTGCTGAACGCCGCCCAATGGGCGTCGTTGATCACCGCCGGCGGCCCCGGCTGCCAGTGGAGTTCGGCCTGCGCGCCGAGCGCGGCGGCAACGCCGTCGATCACCTGGCGAATTTTATCCGGCACCTGGCGGCGCACCGAATCGCTGTGGGTGCGCACCGTGCCTTCCAGCTCGACAGTTTGCGGCAGCACGTTCCAGGTATTGCCGCCTTCGATGCGCGTCACGCTCACCACCAGCGATTCCAGCGAGCTGAAGCTGCGGCTGGGCAGCGTTTGCAGCGCGCCGACGATCTGGCTGGCGGTGACGATGGTATCGACACCCTGTTCCGGTTTGGCGGCGTGGGCGCCTTTGCCGGTGATGCGGATCTGGAAGCGATCGACGTTGGCGTAGAACGGCCCGGCGCGGGTGGCGAAGGTGCCGGTGGGCAGCTCCGGCGCATTGTGCAGGCCAAATATCGCCGCGACGTTATCCAGCGCGCCGGCGTCGATCAGGTGCCGGGCGCCGTTGAAGGTCTCTTCCGCCGGCTGGAAGAAGATGCGCACCGTACCCGCCAGTTCGGCTTCACGCGCTTTGAGCAGGTGTGCGGCGCCGAGCATCACCGAGGTGTGAAAGTCGTGCCCGCAGGCGTGCATCACGCCGCTGTTTTGCGAACTGAAGGGCACGTCGGCGATTTCGTCGATCGGCAGGGCGTCGATGTCGCCGCGCAGCGCGATGATCGGCCCCTGGCCGCTGCCGATCTCCGCCACGACGCCGGTTTTCAGCGCCAACGGCAGAAGGCGAATGCCCGCCTCTTGCAGCCAGCGGGTCAGGCGGGCGGTGGTGGCGAATTCGTGATTGGAAAGCTCCGGGTTTTGGTGCAGTTCACGCCGATAGGCGATGATCTTGTCTGCCAACTGGCTGGTCATAGGCTTGGCTCACAGTGGGAAATAAACCCTAACCCTAGTGCAGGGGCCGCCGAAGCAAAAAGACCATCTGGTTATATTTCATAGCGATTGTGTCTGCACGGTGCGTCAACGATGGGGGGAAGGGGCAGGTTTAGGCGTTCGCGCGTTGTTCGCCGGCGCAGGGAGAGGATTGACCTGGAACGGTAACTTACTGCAACCGGTGTCATTCATTTACACCGGACAACACGGATTTTTTCACTCTTTATCGGATTTCTGTGATCGCGGTGGTGGACAAAATCCTGCCTGCTTGCTGTACTGTAATCGACACAGGTTTTGTGTCTTTCATTCACGTTAAAGGTAAGTTTGATGTCTAAGATTAAAGGTAGCGTTAAGTGGTTTAATGAATCCAAGGGCTTCGGTTTCATTACTCCGGAAGATGGTAGCAAGGACGTTTTCGTTCACTTCTCTGCCATCGTTAGCAACGGTTTCAAAACGCTTGCTGAAGGCCAGCGTGTAGAATTTGAAATCACGAACGGTGCCAAAGGCCCATCTGCCGCTAACGTTACTGCTATCTAAGCTGCGTAGCTGAATTTCTTAAAACCCGCTCATTGAGCGGGTTTTTTATTGGGCGCGTTATGCGTCGCTGCGGCGGGCCAACAGGCTGAACAGCAGGATGGCGATGGCGTAACAGCCGACGATGGTCAGCGCCATCGACAGGCTCGAGGTGCCGCCCAGCCCGGTGAGCGGCACGGCGCAGGCGCCGAGCGCGAACATGCACACGCCGATCAAGGCCGACGCGCTGCCGGCTTTGTCCCCCTGGCTTTGCATCGCCAGCGACGAGGCGGTCGGGCCGACGATGCCGATCACCGCCACCGAGAAGAACAGCGGCACCAGCAACACGACCAACGGCGCATGCAGCGCGGCGGCCAACAACAGCAACAGCGATGCGACGGCCGCCAGCGTTAACCCGCCCCTCAACACCCGGCGTTCCCCCCAACGTGAACTGAGACGGCTGGCCAGCTGCGCCGCAATGATCAGCCCGACGCCGTTAATGGCGAAGCACAGGCTGAACATCTGCGGACTGAGGCCGTAGATCTGCTGCAAGACGAAAGGCGAAGCGCCGATATAGGCGAACATGCCGGCCATGACGAAGCCCTGCGTCAGGCACAGGCCCATGAAATAGCGCTGGGTCAGCAACCCGCCGAGCGACATCAGCATCGCCAGAATGCCGCCCTGGCTGCGGCGCTCGACCGGCAGGGATTCGCGCAGCTTCAGCGCCGATAGGCTGAACAGCAGCACGGCGATGGCCGCCAGCACGCCGAAGATGCCGCGCCAGTTCATCACCTGCAGCATGACGCCGCCCAGCACCGGCGCGACGATCGGCGCCAGGCCGTTAACCAGCATCAGCAGGGCGAAGAAGCGGGTCAGCTCGTGGCCGGCGTACAGATCGCGGGCAATGGCGCGGGAAATCACCGCGCCGCCGGCGCCGGCGATGCCCTGGAGCAGGCGGGCGATCAGCAATTGGTCGATGGTGGGCGCCAGCGCGCACCACAGCGAAGCGCCCAGCAGCAGGATCAGCGACAGCAGCAGCGGGCGCATACGGCCCAGTTTGTCGCTGTAAGGGCCAAAAATCAGCTGGCCGACGCCCAGGCCGAGCAGCCCGGCGGTCAGGCTGAGCTGCGCGGCGGCGGTGGAGGTATTCAGCTCGCCCGCCATTTCCGGCAGGGCGGGCAGATAGAGATCGGTGCACAGCGGCCCCAGCGCGGCCAACAGGCCAAGCACGACGGCGTACACCAGACGTTGTCTGGCTAAGTGTTTGGTCATGGGAGATTAAGATTTCCTGAACAGGTGAGAAATGGCCTGCTGATACAGATCGCGCAGCAGGGACGCATCGGCTTTTTGCGTGGTAAGGATACGGTAACCGGTGCCTTCGCTCATGACGGCGATAAACTCCACCCGCGCGGCGATCTCTTCCGCGCTGAAATCGGGATACAGCCGCTGCAGGTTGTGGCACACGTGGCGAAACAGCCGCGCCTCCGCATCGCTGAGCAGTTTGGCCACCACCGGGTTGCGCGTGGCCTCGGCGGTCACTTCCAGCATCAGCATGTGATCGGTTTCGCTCTCGCCCGGTTGCTGAAACAGCGTGCGCGCCGCCAGCGTGCCGGCGATCAGGTTGATGTGATCGCCAAGGTTTTCCAGGCGCTGCATCTTGCTGGTGATGATGCGATTGACGATCTCTTCGATAATCGCGTCTTTATTGGCGAAATAGCGATAGATTTGCCCGACGCTGAGCTGCGAGCCCTGGGCAATCTCCGCCATGCTGGCGGCATGGAAGCCGTGGCGGCGGAAGCTGGTTTTCGCCGCTTCGACGATCTGATCGCGGCGCGCCTGCACTTTGGCCTGTTTACTGTCGTTGGGGGAGAGCATCTGCCCGATCCTTTGCTGCGCGTGAGCCGGGTTCACAATTTTGGGTGTGAACGTTCATTCTCAATTGTAGTGTAACGGATGGGGAGGACGCAAGATGAACGCGCGTTGCGGGGAAAAGGTGTTTAGGCGAACAGGTAGGCGTTGATAAAGGCGGCGACGATCAGCACGCACAGCGCAACGGCGATCGCTTCGGCGGTGGTTTTCGGCAGGCTAAACATAGCGATTTCTCATCCAGTCAGGAGTTCTGGATGAGATTATGCGCATGCAAGATTAAGGAAACATTAAGGGCTTAGCGCCCGTTGACCCACATCACCAGCATGAAGGCCAGCAGCGTCATCGCCAGCGAGCCGGCCAGGTTAAGCAGCATGTTGGCCAATGCCCAGCCGAAGCGGCCGTCCTGCATCAGATACACCACCTCCAGCGAAAAGGTGGAGAAGGTGGTCAGGCCGCCGCAGAAGCCGGTGGTGATCAGCAGTTTCCAGGTGGGATCCAGGTGTGTCATGCGGGTGAAGATCGCCATCGCCAGACCGATGATAAAACCGCCGATCAGATTGACCATCAGCGTCCCTAGCGGAATGTGGGCGTTCAGCGGATTCATTTTCATGCTTACCGCCCAGCGCAAAACGCTGCCGACGCCGCCGCCGATAAAGACGGCCAGTAAAGAACTCAACATGGGGCAACTCCCTTTCAAACAGAGAAATTCACGGGCTCGGAAAGGGACAGGCGTAACGCTACGCGCCTCTCTCCGAGAGGTTACGTAGACATCATCAGCCTGTGAAGGCGGTTAGGGAGGAATGTCATCTCCAGCGTGCCGCACGGCCTTTTTCACCGTACCCGATGGATGTTACACCTAACGCCGTCTATTTTGTAGTATCGACCCCCTGCGAGGTAAAACCGATGGAAATCAGAGCGGCGCGTCTGGGCGACCGGCACGCTATCGCCGAATTGATGGCGGCGTTGGGCTATCCCGGCACCGAGGCGTTTCTGACGCAGCGCATGCAGCAACTGTTGGCGCACCCGGACGAGGCGCTGCTGGTGGCGGCGGACGGGGCGCAAGTGCTGGGCGTGTTGTCGCTGCATTTCCTGCCGCAGCTGGCGTTGGCCGGCGACATTGGCCGCATCAGCTATTTTTGCGTCGACGATCGGGCGCGCGGCGCGGGCGTGGGCGGCGGTTGTTGGCGGAGGGAGAGGCGCTGGCGCACCGTCGCGGCTGCGATCGGTTGGAGGTTCATTGCCACAGTCGCCGCGAGCGGGCCCATGCGTTTTACCTGCGTGAAGGCTTTGTTGAAGCGCCGAAGTATTTTGCCAAGTTATTAAGTCAGTAAGTTACTCCCCTGGCGGCACTGCCGTTTCCAGCCGGTTGCGGCCGTTTTGCTTCGCCCGATAGAGCGCGCTGTCGGCCGCTTTCAGCCAGTCCAGATAGCCGCCCAACGCGGGGTGGTAGTTGGCGATGCCGGCGCTGATCTGCAGCCGCAGTTGCGGCGCCTCCTTGAAGCTGACCGCGTCCAGCCGCTGCTGGATGCGTCGCAGGACGATTTCCGCCTGCTCGGCGTTGGTGTTCGGCAGCACCGCGCCAAACTCGTCGCCGCCGTAGCGCCCGACGATATCCACGTTACGCAAGCCGATCAGCAGCTCTTCCGCCAGCGCCGCCAGGGCCTCATCCCCCAAAGCATGGCCGAAGGTGTCGTTGATGGTTTTGAAGCGGTCGATATCCATCAGGATCAGCGTGGCGTTATCCTGGTAGCGACGGCAGCTGTCGAACTGGCGATGCAGCAGATGCTCCCAGTGGCGACGGTTGTATAAGCCGGTCAGCCCATCGCGGGTGCTGATGCGCTGCAGCTCCTGTTTCTTTTCCGCCAGCCGCTTGGCGGTGCGGTAAGTCACCAGCCCGAGCAGCGTCGGGTAAAGGTAGATCATCGGCAGGCACAGATAGACCTGCAACGGCGTGCTGTAGGGGTGAAACGGGAAGCCGAGCAGCGCGGCGGTGAATGCCGCCGTGGCCAGTTGCATGGCCAATCCTTTTACAAACAGCGTTTTGCCGGCTGAAGCGATGTTATTCATGCTCATCATCGACAGGATGACGATGGCGGGCAGCGCGTTGAACGCCATCATCGCCGCCCAGAAGCCGCCGAAAGCGGAGTCGATCAGCAGGTTGCGAATTTCGGCTTTGAACGGATCTTGGGCGCGGCAGGCCAGGCGGTACGCGAGATGCGGCCAGAGAAAGCCGTGAAAGGCCAGCAATAGCCAGATCGCCGCGGGCGGAGCCAGGGGATAGAGCGCGGCGCAGACGCAGATAAAGCCGAGCCCCAGACCGACGGCGCGGGGCAGGTAGGTGCGTTTGGCGAAGCTGAGGCCGGATTTTCGGGCATCGAAAATGGGTGGGGCAATATACATCCGGCATCTCCCTGATGAGTATCATGGCAGCGTATCATGCGGGTGATAAACTAAGAATAGTCTGGGATTCACGTCCAGAGGCCCTGTGGCATTACTGCGACCGATCTCACTCTGTTACATGTTGCGGTTGTGCGAGCCGAAGGAAAGTCGCTAAATATTCGCAGGCAAGGTCAGTTTTTCTCGCTGTTCACGCAGCGCTCTATGATAAGAAGGTGAGTATGGAAGGTATCAGCATTACCAAACTTCTGGTGATTGCGGTGTTGGTGATTTTACTGTTCGGCACCAGCAAACTGCGTACGCTCGGCGCCGATCTTGGCGCGGCGCTGAAAGGCTTTAAAAAAGCCGTGGGCGATGACAGCACGCCGCCGGCCGCCGGCAACAACGCCGCCGAAAGCCAGTCCGCTCAGCAGAGCGTCGAAAAGAAAGACGTTTAACCCCGTCTGACTGCGCGCAATAAAAAACGGATGCCTTGCGGACATCCGTTTTTTGGCGTTTCCGCCGTCTATAGCGTAACAAACTATTACGCGTTATTTCACTTCCATCCCTTTGGCCTGCAGATCGGCGTGGTAAGACGAACGCACGAACGGGCCGCAGGCGGCGTGGGTGAAGCCCATCGCCATCGCTTCTTCTTTCATCTCGTCAAACTCGGCAGGGCTGACGTAGCGCTGCACCGGCAGGTGGTGACGGCTCGGCTGCAGGTACTGACCCAGCGTCAGCATGGTCACGCCGTGGCGACGCAGATCGCGCATCACTTCAATGATTTCCGCGTTGGTTTCGCCCAGGCCGACCATCAGGCCGGATTTGGTCGGGATATCCGGGTGCGCTTCTTTAAAGCGCTCCAGCAGCTTCAGCGACCATTCGTAGTTGGCGCCCGGACGCACCTGGCGGTAGACGCGCGGCACGTTTTCCAGGTTGTGGTTGAATACGTCCGGCGGCGTGGCGGTGAGGATCTCCAGCGCGCGGTCCATACGGCCGCGGAAGTCCGGCACCAGCGTTTCAATTTTGATGTTCGGGCTTTTGGCGCGGATGGCGGAGATGCAGTCGGCAAAGTGCTGAGCGCCGCCGTCGCGCAGATCGTCACGGTCAACCGAGGTGATCACCACGTAACGCAGCGCCATGTCGGCGATGGTTTGCGCCAGCTTTTCCGGCTCGTTGGCGTCCGGCGCGATCGGGCGGCCGTGGGCCACGTCGCAGAACGGGCAGCGGCGGGTGCAGATGGCGCCGAGGATCATAAAGGTGGCGGTACCGTGGTTGAAACACTCGGACAGGTTAGGGCACGAGGCTTCCTCACAGACGGAGTGCAGGCCGTTCTTGCGCATCGCGGCTTTGATGCCCTGAATGCGCGTTGAGTCGGCAGGCAGTTTGATCTTCATCCACTCGGGTTTACGCAACAGCTCCTGCCGTTCGGTGACCACCGTTTTGACCGGGATCAGCGCCATTTTGTCAGCATCGCGGTATTTGACGCCGCGTTCCATCTGAATTGGTTTACTCATAATCGTGCAGGTTCCAGTTACGAAGCTCGACCGTCTGGTAGCCGAGTAAATGAACAAATTCCTGTACCAGGATTGGGTGTATGTCTTCAATGCCAACGCCGGGCGCCAGCGCGCTGACCTGCGTCATCTGCATACCGGCGTAACCGCAAGGGTTGATGCGTTGGAAGGGGCTGAGATCCATCGCCACATTCAGGGCCAGGCCGTGGAATGAGCTGCCTTTGCGGATCCGCAAACCCAACGAACAGATTTTCTGCTCCCCCACGTACACGCCGGGCGCATCCGGACGGGCGCGCGATGTGAGGCGGAAGTGGGCGAGGGTGTTGATAACCGTATCTTCTATCGCCGTGACCAATTGACGTACGCCGACCTTGTTGCGTTTCAGATCGACCATCACGTACATCACCTGCTGACCCGGCCCGTGGTAGGTCACCTGGCCGCCGCGATCGCTCTGGACAACCGGGATGTCGCCGGGCATCAGCACGTGTTCGGCTTTGCCGGCCTGACCCTGGGTGAACACCGGGTGATGCTGCACCAGCCACAGCTCGTCCGGCGTGGTCTCGGTACGACTGTCGGTGAAGTTATGCATGGCTTGGGATACAGGCGCGTAGGGCTGCAACCCCAGCTGACGCAAAATGATCTTGTCTGGTTGCAAAAGAGTCATCGTCAGGTTACAGAAGTGGTAAAGCCATTATACCGGGCGCTCCGGCCTGCGACCAGCCTTTCGCTGACCAAAAATGCGCAACCCGGGAAGACGCTGCGCCATCCCGGGTTGATAAGCAGGGGTTTATGCTGGAATTACAGCACCATGCGAACAATTTCAATGTTGCCCAACTCTTCGTAAAGGGTTTCGACCTGCTCGATGTGAGTGGCATTGATGGTGATGGAGACGGAGTGGTAGTTGCCTTTGCTGCTTGGCTTGACCTGCGGGTTGTAATCGCCCGGCGCATGGCGCTGCACCACTTCAACCACCTGGTCAACCAGCTCAGGCTGCGCCAGGCCCATTACCTTGTAGGTAAACGAGCAAGGGAATTCGAGCAGTTCGTTCAGTTTAGTTTTTTGCATGTGCGTGCGCTCCAGAGTGCTAGCTAATCTATAAAGTATAACTCCCGCCGGGGCGGGAGTTAGTGTTATTCACTATATGGGGACGATTTCGCCCGTTTCAACCGTTAACCGAACCAGTGGTGGAACATCAGTTTGATGTAGTCCACGATGCGGCTGAAGAAGCCGCCTTCTTTCACTTCGTTCATGACCACCAGCGGACGCTGGTCGATGGTTTTGCCGTCCAGCTGGAAGTTGATGCTGCCCACCACCTGGTTTTTCGCCAGCGGCGCGTGAATTTCCGGCGTGTTCAGCACGTAGCTGGCCTTCAGATCTTTCATGCGGCCGCGCGGAATGGTCAGGTAGACGTCTTTGTCCACGCCCAGCTCAACGCGGTCGGCATCGCCGAACCAGACCGGCTCGGAGGCGAACTCTTTACCGACTTTCAGCGGCGCCACGGTTTCGAAGAAGCGGAAGCCCCAGGTCAGCAGTTTCTTGCTTTCGGCTTCACGGCCTTTGTAGGTGCGGCCGCCCATCACGGCGGAGATCAGGCGCATTTGGCCTTCGGTCGCCGAAGCCACCAGGTTGTAGCCCGCCGCGTCGGTATGGCCGGTTTTGATGCCGTCGACGTTCAGGCTGTTATCCCACAGCAGACCGTTGCGGTTCATCTGGCGGATATTGTTGAAGGTGAACTCTTTTTCTTTGTAGATCGCGTATTCTTCCGGCACGTCGCGGATCAGCGCCTGGCCGATCAGCGCCATGTCGCGCGCCGAGCTGTATTGGCCCTGCGCATCCAGGCCGTGCACCGTCTGGAAGTGGGTATTCTGCAGGCCCAGCTTGCTGACGTAGGTGTTCATCAGGTTGACGAACGCGTCCTGGCTGCCGGCGACGTAGTCGGCCATTGCCACGCAGGCGTCGTTACCGGACTGCAGGTTGATGCCGCGGGTCAGTTTGGAGACCGGCACGCGATCGCCCGGCTTCAGGAACATCAGCGAGGAGCCTTTGAACACCGGGTTGCCGGTCGCCCAGGCGTCCTGGCCGACGGTCACCAGATCGTCCTGGCCGATTTTGCCCGCTTTCAGCGCCTGGCCGATGACGTAGCTGGTCATCATTTTGGTCAGGCTGGCCGGATCGCGACGCGCATCGGCGTTCATCTCGGCCAGCACCTTGCCGGAGTTGTAATCAATCAGGATGTACGCTTCCGCATCGATCTGCGGGACACCTGGGATCATGGTTTTGATGTTAACGTCATCGGCGTGCGCAACGGAGGCTGCGCTCATTGCGATAACGGTGCCGAGGGCGATGCTTTTGATTAAGCGAAAAGAAGTTACTTGTTTCATGATCGGGACTACAACATCCGTGAAAGTAAAGTTAAAAAACGAGCCACACTATAGCAGATGCGATCCCGGCAGGCATTACCCATTCATCTGACTAATTGCGGTTAGTGCCCTTTTAGCTGCAAGAAAATGTTTCAGCTAAATAACCGCTTATCGGCCGTGAATGCCCGCCGGGCTTAACGCTCAGGGTGCAGCAGTAACGAAAGACTGTTGTTGCGCTTCGCTCGCCAGGCGTTGCTGCAGCTGGGCCGCCTGTTGACGGCTGCTGAACGGGCCAAGCTGGACGCGGTAAACGTTGCCGTTGGCCGCCACTTTGCCCGGCACGCCAAACTGTTGGCTCAGGCTCTGTTGCCAGCTCTGGGCGCGTTCGGCGCTGCTCAGCGCGCCGACCTGCACCACGTAGCCGCCGGAAGAGGCGGCAGCAGCCGTGCCGACAGCCGCCGCGCCGACTTCAGGTTCGGAACCTTCCAGCACCCCGGCCGGCACCGCGCTCGGCGCGCCGAGGAAACCGCTGCGGCCGTTGGCGGCATTGCCGCCGGCTGCAGGGGCGCTGTTGTCGTCGGTGCGCAGGGTGCTGTTATCGATCGGGCGCACCGCCGCGCCGCTGGCGATCGGCGCCTCCTGTTGAATAGGGGTGCCCATGCCGCTGGAGCCGAGATCCGGGCGCGCCGGCAGGGCGTAGCTCTGTTTCGCCACGATGGTGCCGATGGTGCCGGGGCCGCTCAGCGTGCCGTCCGGCGCCACGTTGATGAAATCTACCTTGACCTTGGTGTTGTTGGACAGGTTGAGGCGGTCGGCGGCGGCTTTCGACAGATCGATGATGCGGCCCTTGGTGTATGGCCCGCGATCGTTGACGCGCACCACCAGCTGACGGCCGTTGGCCAGGTTAGTGACGCGCACATAGCTTGGGATTGGCAGGGTCGGATGCGCCGCCGTCAGGCCGTTGGGGTCAAACTGCTCGCCCAGCGCCGTGGTGTTGCCGTTGGCTTCTTCGCCATACCAGGCCGCCAGGCCGGTCTGCGAGAAGTTCTGCGGATCTTTTACGATGCGGTAAGTATCGCCATTAACCTTATAATCCTGCATGTTATTAGGGTTATAGGGTTCATATTGAGGCTCGACGCCGCCGATTTCCACCACCGGGCCGTTGTACGGCTGCGGAGGGGCTTGCTGTTCCGTGGTCGGGGCGGTACAGGCGGAGAGCAACACCGCCGCGACGCCGATCCAAAGCCATTCCTTACGCATTACTCACCTCTTATAAACTTTTAGACAGCATTTTCCGATGCGTGTGGATCGACATGATGATGCCGAAACCGGCCATCAACACTATCAGCGCCGAACCCCCGTAACTGACCAGAGGCAAAGGTACGCCAACTACCGGCAAAATGCCACTGACCATACCGATGTTAACAAAGACATAAACGAACAAAATCAGCATCAAGCCGCCGACCATGACGCGGCCAAAGGTGGTTTGCGCCTTGGCGGCGATCATCAGCCCGCGGATGATCACCAGCAGGTAAAGCGCCAGCAGCACCAGTACCCCGATCAGCCCCAGCTCTTCGGCCAGGACGGCGAAGATAAAGTCGGTATGGCGCTCCGGCAGAAACTCCAGCTGTGACTGGGTGCCGTGCAGCCAGCCCTTGCCGGACAGGCCGCCGGAGCCGATGGCGATCTTGGATTGAATGATGTGATAACCGGCGCCGAGCGGGTCGCTCTCCGGATCGAGCAGCATCATGACGCGGTCGCGCTGATAGCCGTGCATCAGGAAGAACCACAGCACCGGGATGAAGGCCGCCAGCGCGACGGCGGCGACGGCGATCAGCTTCCAGCTCATGCCGGACAGGAACAGTACGAACAGGCCGGAAGCGGCGATCAGGATAGAGGTGCCCAGATCCGGCTGCGCGGCCACCAGCAGCGTCGGCAGGAAGATCAGCACCAGCGCGATGGCGGTGTTTTTCAGCGAAGGCGGGCAGACGTCGCGGTTCATAAAGCGCGCCACCATCAGCGGCACGGCGATCTTGGCGATTTCCGACGGCTGGAAGCGCACTACGCCGAGATCCAACCAGCGCTGTGCGCCTTTACTGATCTGGCCGAAGGCGTCCACCAGGATCAGTAAAATCACGCAGAAGATATACAGATAGGGCGCCCAGCTTTCGTACACGCGCGGCGGGATCTGCGCCATGACGGCCATCACGATCAGCCCCATGACGATCTGCCCGATCTTGCGCTCCATCATGCCGATATCCTGGCCGCTGGCGCTCCACATCACGAAGGCGCTGTAGACCAACAGGGCCAGGATCAGCAGCAGGAACGTCGGGTCGATGTGGATTTTGGTCCAGATCGAGCCTTTTTGTTGGCTTTCAGTCATGTTCTACCTTAGTCACCTTCTACGCCAGGCGGCAGCGGGGCCTCGCTTGGCAATTGCGTATTGTTGTCGCCCAGCAGAATGTGGTCGAGGATCTGGCGGGTGATGGTCCCCACCGCCGGACCGGAGCCGCCGTTTTCCAGAATGATGGCGACCGACACCGTCGGGTTGTTGAACGGTGCGAAGGCGGTCATCAGTTTGTGATCGCGCAGGTGCTCCGCCAGTTTGTGGGCGTTGTAGGTTTCATAGCCGAATACCTGTGCGGTACCCGATTTCGCCGCGGCTTTATAAGGTGCGTCCGCAAAGTATTTGCGCGCCGTCCCGTTCGGACGGTTGGCCACACCGTACATGCCGTCTTTGGCAATTTCCCAGAAGCCGGAGTGAATATCGCCGATCTGCGTGTTTTCTTCCTGTTTGAACGGCACCAGCGCGCCGTTGATGCGGGTGCTCTGCAGCAGGTGCGGCGTTTTGACGGTGCCGTCGTTGATCAGGGTGTTCAGCGCCTTGGCCATCTGGATCGGCGTCGCGGTCCAGTAACCCTGGCCGATGCCTACCGGAATGGTGTCGCCCTGATACCACGGTTTTTTATAGCGTTTCTGCTTCCATTCGCGCGTCGGCATCAGGCCGGAGCGCTCTTCGGACAGATCGATGCCGGTGTACTGGCCGTAACCGAATTTGGTCAGCCAGGTCGACAGCCGATCGATCCCCATGTCATAAGCGACCTGGTAGAAATAGGTATCTGCGGACTCTTCCAGCGCCTTGGTGACGTTCAGGCGGCCGTGGCCCCATTTCTTCCAGTCGCGAAAGCGTTTTTCCGAGCCGGGCAATTGCCACCAGCCGGGATCGAACACCACGGTGTTTTTGGTGATCACCCCGGCGCTCAGCGCCGACACCGCGATATAAGGCTTCACCGTCGAGGCGGGCGGGTAGACCCCCTGGGTGGCGCGGTTGATCAGCGGGCGATTCGGATCGTTCAGCAACCCCTGATAGTCCTTGCTGGAAATGCCGTCGACGAACAGGTTCGGATCGTAGCTCGGGTTGGAGACCATCGCCAGGATGGCGCCGGTGCGCGGATCGCTCACCACCACCGCGGCGCGGCTGCCGACCAACAGCTGTTCGATATAGCGCTGCAGGTTAAGATCGAGCGTCAGGTAGACGTCCTGACCGGCGGAAGGCGGCTGTTCGTGCAATTGGCGGATCACCCGGCCGCGGTTGTTGACCTCGACCTCTTCATAGCCGGTTTTGCCGTGCAGCGTGTCTTCGTAATAGCGTTCGATGCCCAGCTTGCCGATATCGTGGGTGGCGGCGTAGTTGGCCAGTTTGCCGTCTTTGTCCAGCCGCTCGACGTCGCGATCGTTGATCTTGGACACGTAGCCGGTGACGTGGGTGAGGGCGGAGCCGTAGGGGTAGTAGCGGCGCTGGTAGCCTTTCACTTCCACACCCGGGAAGCGGAACTGATTGACCGCAAAACGGGCGACTTGCACCTCGGTCAGCGCGGTTTTCACCGGAATGGAGACGAAACGGCGCGAGCGCTTGCGCTCTTTTTCGAAATTGGTGATGTCGTCATCGGTCAAGTCGACCACCGGGCGCAGCGCCTGCAGCGTGGCTTTGAGATCGTCGACCTTTTCCGGCATCAGTTCCAGCTGATAAATGGTGCGGTTGAGCGCCAGCGGAGTGCCGTTGCGATCGTAGATAATGCCGCGGCTGGGCGCGATGGGCACCAGCTTGATGCGGTTTTCGTTAGAGCGGGTGCGGTAATCCTCGACGCGGACCACTTGCAGATTATACAGGTTGGCGATCAGGATGCCGGACAGCACCAGGATGACCAAGAACGCCACCAGGGCGCGGCGTACAAACAGGGCGGATTCAGCCGTATAGTCGCGAAAAGGGTTACGTTCTATTTTCATCCCGCTGCTTTATTTCACTCTGTCACGGTCACCACCGGCTATTCCCGGTGGTAAGGATGATTTGTAGTAATACTCCAGGCGCGGTAGAGGCTTTCGGCCACCAGGACGCGCACCAAAGGATGCGGCAGTGTCAACGGAGAAAGCGACCAACTCTGCTCGGCAGCGGCTTTGCAGGCGGGCGCCAGCCCTTCCGGGCCGCCGATCAGCAAGCTGACGTTGCGGCCATCCTGCTTCCAGCGCTCAAGCTGCTGCGCCAGCTGCGGCGTTTCCCACGGCGTGCCTGGGATATCCAGCGTAACGATGCGGTTGCCTTTGCCCACCGCCGCCAGCATTTGTTCGCCTTCCTTGTCCAGAATGCGTTTGATGTCGGCGTTTTTGCCGCGTTTGCCGGCCGGGATCTCGGTCAGCTCAAACGGCATATCTTTGGGAAAGCGGTGCAGGTAATCCATAAAGCCGGTTTGCACCCAGTCTGGCATTTTGGTGCCGACCGCCACCAATTGCAGTTTCACCGCTTAGCTCCAGAGTTTTTCCAGCTCGTACAGGCGACGGCTTTCTTCCTGCATCACGTGCACGATCACTTCGCCCAGATCGACCACGATCCAGTCGGAGGCTTCCTGGCCTTTCATGCCAAACAGTTCCATGCCCGCGGCGCGGGATTCCTGCACCACGTGGCTGGCGATCGACATCACGTGGCGAGTCGACGTGCCGGTGCAGATGATCATGCAATCGGTGATACTGGATTTGCCCTGTACGTCCAGAGCGACAATGTCTTGGCCTTTGAGGTCATCGATTTTATCGATGACGAAATCTTGGAGCGCTTTACCTTGCAAAGGTTCCCCCTCGGGTGTGTTCTGTTCAGTCGGCTGCGGCGGGCAACATGCGCGCGCCGCGGCGTAACCGGATAAAGGTTTCGGCAGGCTGCCGCTGAAAGCCAGCTAACTGGTGACTGCCCGGCCAGCTAAGGTTTCCGGGGTTTTCAGCGGATACCTGAAAAATAGCGGCGCAGTATATCACGCACCTTTCGCTAGCGATATAAACCCTGCAACTCGATATAGCGCTGCACCGGGCGCGGCAGCAGATCGTCGCAGTTGAGGCCCTGATGGCGGCGCTGGCGGATCTCGGTGGCGGAAATTTCCAGCTCCGGCGTATCGGCCAGATAGATATGGCCGTGCGGGCGGCGGCTGAGCAGCGCCGGGTCGGCGGTGCGATGACGTTCCAGCCACTGCTGCAGTTCCGGCGTGTCCATGCGATCGTTATAGCCCGGGCGCGCCAACACCAGCAGATGGCAGACGTCCAACAGCGCCTGCCAGCGATGCCATTTATGCAGCGTCAGCAGCGAGTCCTGGCCAATAATAAACGCCAGCGGCTGGGCGGCGCCACGCTCTTTACGAATCGTTTCCAGCGTCTCGATGGTGTAGGAGGGGGTGGTGCGATGCAGTTCGCGATCGTCGACCGCGAACAGCGGATTGCCGGCGATCGCCAGCTCGACCATCTTCAAGCGCTGCTGTGCGTTGGCCTCGGGCTGCGGGCGGTGCGGCGGCACGTGGTTAGGCAGCAGCGTGACGCGATTCAGGCCCACTTCGGCGGCCAGCGCCTCCACCGGCCGCAGATGGCCGTAGTGGATCGGATCAAAGGTGCCGCCAAACAGTGCGTGCAATACGGTGGGGTGTTCCGGATTAGTGGGCATCGGTAAAACTCGTGGCCAGGGGTTTGCCGCACAGCAGCATCGACAGGGTTTCCAGTTCCGGCCAGACCGACTGGCCATAGTCCTGCTTGAGGGTCAGCTCGATTTGCGTCAGCAGCTGTACCGCTTGCTGCAGCTGGGCGCCGGACAGGCGTTGCAGCGCCTGAGTGACCAGCGGGCGGCGGTTCTGCCAGACCTTGTGCTGATCGAACAGCGTGCGCAGCGGCGCGGACGCCATGCGGCGCTGCAGCGTCAGCAACAGCAGCAGTTCGCGCTGCAGGGTGCGCAACAGGATCACCGGCTCGACATCCTCTTGCTGCAGCTGCTGTAAAATATGCCAGGCGCGCTTGCTCTTGCCGGCCAGCAAGGCGTCCAGCCAGTGGAACGGCGTGAAGTGGGCGGCGTCGTTCACCGCCTGCTCGACGCGCGGCAGGGTGAGCTTGCCGTCCGGGTGCAGCAGCGACAGCCGCTCCAGCGCCTGCGACAGCGCCAGCAGGTTGCCTTCGTAGCAGTAGCACAACAGCTGATTGGCCGCGTCGTCCAACTCCAGCTTCATCGCCTTGGCGCGCGCGGCGACCCAGCGCGGCAGCTGTGCCTGCTCCGGCGTCTGGCAACTGACGAGGGCGCCGTGCGGGCTGAGCGCCTTGAACCAGGCGCTGTTTTCCTGCGCTTTGGTGAGGCGCGGGCCGCGCAGGATCAGCAGGATGTCGTCGTGCAGCAGGGTGGCGAGCTTGGTCAGCTGTTCGCCGATCGGCGCCGTCGGGCCGTTTTCCGGGAAAATCAGCAGCAGCGTCTGGCGGCTGGCGAACAGGCTCATCGCCTGGCAGATGCCGAAGATGGCGTCCCAGTCGGTATGGGCGTCGAGGGAAATGCTGTAGTGCTCGCTGAACTGCTGCTGTTGCGCGGCCTGCCGGAGCAGATCCTGGCTTTCCTGCAGCAGCAGCGGTTCATTGCCGCTCAATAAATAACAAGCGCGCAGCCCCTCTCGGAGCTGCGCGGCAAGTTGTTCCGGATAAATGCGGATCATTGTGCGGTTTGGCTTGCCGCTCGTTCGCCGACGGCAGCGGCTTTCTGCCGGTTTTCTTCTTCCGCCGCGTGCACGGTCAGCAGTTTGCGCACCAGCTGTTGCGCCGCCTGCTCACGCATTTCCTGGCGAATGATCTCCTGCTCGGAGTCTTTGGCCAGCGCGGTCAGCGGGTTGTCGAAGAACGAACGGAACACTTTCACCGACAGCGGATACAGGTCGTGCCCCGGGATCAGCACCTGGGCCTGCACGGTCAGCACCAGCTGATACTCGGCGGTTTTACCGTCCTGGAAGATCGAGGCGGTATCCTGGCTTTCCGTCGCGCCGACGATGCGCAGAGAAGGCACGTCTTTACGCTTCGGATCGCTGACGATGGTCACGGCGTTCAAACGCAGTTGCTCACGCACCGCGCGCGTCAATGGCCCATAAGGATCCGAACTGTCCAGGATCAGCGTTTTCATTTCATTAGGCACCTGCGTGGTGCCACGCAGGTGAAAACCGCAGCCGGCGGTGACCAGCACCGCCAACCCCAGCAACAGCGTCAGAATACGTTGTCGCACAACTCCTCCTTGTGTTAACCCACAACCAGGTTAAGCAGTTTGCCCGGAACGTAGATCACTTTGCGAATCGTGACGCCGTCCAGATATTTAGCCACCAGATGCTCTTCGGCAGCGCGCGCGCGCACTTGCTCTTCGGTCGCATCGGCAGATACGGTGATTTTAGCGCGAACCTTGCCGTTCACCTGCACCACCACCAGCTTGGAGTCCTCGACCATCGCCTGCTCGTCGGCAACCGGCCATGGCGCGGTGTCCACGTCGCCTTCGCCGCCCAGCGCCTGCCACAGGGCGAAGCACACGTGCGGGGTGAACGGATACAGCATGCGAACGACGGCCAGCAGCGCTTCCTGCAGCAGCGCGCGATCCTGCTCGCTCTCCTGCGGCGCGCGGGCCAGTTTGTTCATCAGCTCCATCACGGCGGCGATCGCGGTGTTGAAGGTCTGGCGGCGGCCGATATCGTCGGTCACTTTGGCGATGGTTTTGTGCAGATCGCGGCGCAGCGCTTTCTGCTCTTCGTTCAGCGACGCCACGTCCAGCGGCTGCACCGCGCCTTTTTCCACGTGATCGTAGGCCAGTTTCCATACGCGCTTCAGGAAGCGGTTAGCCCCTTCCACGCCGGATTCCTGCCACTCCAGCGTCATTTCTGCCGGTGAAGCGAACATCATGAACAGACGCACGGTGTCCGCGCCGTATTTTTCCACCATCTCCTGCGGGTCGATGCCGTTGTTCTTCGACTTCGACATTTTGCTCATGCCAGCATAGACCAGTTCACGGCCTTGCGGATCGGTGGCCTTGATGATGCGGCCTTTGTCGTCGCGCTCGACGGTGGCGTCAACCGGGGATACCCAGACGCGCTCGCCGCTGTTGCCGGTGTAGTAGAAGGCGTCGGCCAGCACCATGCCCTGACACAGCAGGCGCTTGGCCGGCTCATCGGAATCCACCAGGCCCGCATCGCGCATCAGCTTGTGGAAGAAGCGGAAGTACATCAGGTGCATGATGGCGTGCTCGATGCCGCCGATATATTGATCGACCGGCAGCCAGTAGTTGGCGGCGGCCGGATCCAGCATGCCCTGGTCATACTGCGGGCAGGTGTAGCGCGCGTAGTACCAGGAGGACTCCATAAAGGTGTCGAAGGTGTCGGTTTCGCGCAGCGCCGGCTGGCCGTTGACGGTGGTCTTCGCCCACTCAGGGTCGGCCTTGATCGGGCTGGTGATGCCGTCCATGACCACGTCTTCCGGCAGGATCACCGGCAGTTGGTCTTCCGGCGTCGGCATCACGGTGCCGTCTTCCAGGGTCACCATCGGGATTGGCGCGCCCCAGTAACGCTGACGTGAAACGCCCCAGTCGCGCAGACGGTAATTGACCTTGCGCTGGCCGACGCCTTTGGCGACCAGTTTGTCGGCGATGGCGTTGAAGCCCGCTTCGTTGTCCAGACCGTCAAACTCGCCGGAGTTGAACAGCGCGCCTTTGTCAGTCATCGCTTCGGCGCTCACGTCAGGCTGGCTGCCGTCGAGGTTCAGGATCACCGGTTTGATCGGCAAATCATATTTGGTGGCGAATTCCCAGTCGCGCTGGTCGTGCGCCGGTACTGCCATCACGGCGCCGGTGCCGTATTCCATCAGCACGAAGTTGGCGACCCACACCGGCAGCTTCTCGCCGCTCAGCGGATGGACAACGAACAGGCCGGTCGGCATGCCTTTCTTCTCCATCGTCGCCATTTCGGCTTCGGCCACTTTGGTGTTGCGGCATTCGTCGATGAAGTCGGTCAGCGCCGGGTTGTTGTGCGCGCCCTGTTGCGCCAGCGGGTGGCCCGCGGCGACCGCCACGTAGGTGGCGCCCATGAAGGTGTCGGGACGGGTGGTGTAAACCGTCAGCTTCTCTTCGCTGCCAGCCACGTCGAAGGTGATTTCCACGCCTTCGGAGCGGCCAATCCAGTTGCGCTGCATGGTTTTCACCTGTTCCGGCCAGCTTTCCAGCGTGTCCAGATCGTTCAGCAGCTGATCGGCGTAGGCGGTGATTTTGATGAACCACTGCGGGATCTCTTTACGCTCGACCTTGGTGTCGCAGCGCCAGCAGCAGCCGTCGATAACCTGTTCGTTGGCCAGCACGGTCAGATCGTGCGGACACCAGTTCACCGCCGAGGTCTTCTTGTAGACCAGGCCTTTTTCATACAGCTTGGTGAAGAACCACTGTTCCCAGCGGTAGTATTCCGGCTGGCAGGTGGCGATTTCGCGATCCCAGTCGTAGCCGAAGCCCAGCAGTTTCAGCTGGTTCTTCATGTATTCGATGTTGTCGTAGGTCCACGGGGCCGGCGCGGTGTTGTTTTTCACCGCCGCGCCTTCCGCCGGCAGGCCGAACGCATCCCAGCCGATCGGCTGCAGTACGTTTTTGCCCAGCATGCGCTGATAGCGTGAGATCACGTCGCCGATAGTGTAGTTACGAACGTGGCCCATGTGCAGTCGGCCGGACGGGTAAGGCAGCATGGATAGGCAGTAGTACTTTTCCTTGCTGTCGTCTTCGGTAACTTTGAAAGTCTGCTTCTCTTGCCAGTGAAGCTGTACGTTCGATTCTATGTCTTCTGGACGGTATTGCTCTTGCATGGCGGCCGGTGGTCCTGTAGGTGTAAACCGTTGCCCCGGTCAGAGGCAACGCAATGAACATTTAGTATTCGTAGATCCGCATAGCATAGCTGATAAGACCTCCCGGCAACAACTCCAAGCGCCTGACTCGGCGCATTTAAAAAAAACGCCGCCATGACGCGGCTCACAACCTGCGGATCCCGCGTCTTGCCAAGTGACATCAGTCATTTACGGCTAAAATAAGAACAAGTAGCTTAAGGGTATCCCCATGGCCAAGTCCGGCGCAGCGTTTATCGAGGAGAGTCTATGAACAAGGTTGCTCAGTATTACCGCGAATTGGTGGCATCGCTGACCGAACGTCTGAAAAACGGCGAACGCGATATCGACGAACTGGTGGCCAGCGCGGAGCGGCGGTTGAACGAGGCCGAAGATCTGACGCGCGACGAGGTGCGGCAGGTAACGCAGGCGGTGCGGCGCGATCTGGAAGAGTTCGCCCGCAGCTATCAGGAAAGCCGGGACGAGTTTACCGACAGCGTGTTTATGCGGGTGATTAAGGAGAGCCTGTGGCAGGAACTGGCGGATATCACCGATAAAACCCAGTTGGAGTGGCGCGAGGTGTTCAAGGATGTCAGCCACCACGGCGTGTATCACAGCGGTGAAGTGGTGGGGCTGGGCAATCTGGTCTGCGAGCAGTGCCATTACCACCTGGCGTTCTACACGCCGGAGGTGCTGCCGCTCTGCCCGAAATGCGGTCACGACCAGTTCCAGCGTCGGCCATTTGAACCCTGATGACGTCCCCCGCCGCGGCGGGGAACGCTGACGTTTACCGTTAACGGAACAGTTTCTTCAGCAGGTTGCTCAGGAAACCGCCGCTGACGGCTTCTTGGGCGACGTTTGCCGGCGCCGGTGCGCTGGCCGGGATTTTCTGCGCGACCGCGATGCGGCTGTCCTGGGCGGCTTTCTCCGCCGCTTCCGGGCCGTAGGCGAAGCCTTCCGCCAGCACGAATTCAACGTCGGTGATGCCGATAAAGCCCAGGAACAGCTTCACGTACGGGGTGATCAGATCCGTCGGCGTGTCGGCGTGGATGCCGCCGCGGCTGGAGATGACGATCGCTTTTTTGCCCGTCACCAGCCCTTCGGCGCCGGCGGAGGTGTAGCGGAACGTCTGACCGGCGCGGGCGATCAGATCAAAGTAGATCTTCAGCTGCGTCGGGATGTTGAAATTGTACATCGGGGCGCTGATGATCAGCGTGTCGTGCGACTTCAGCTCGGCAATCAGCTCATCGGACAGCGCCAGGGTGCTTTGCTGATGCGGCGTCAACGGCTTGTCGCCGGCGGTAAAGCCGGCCATCACTTCGCCATCCAGCTCCGGCAGCGTTGGGTTAGCCAAGTCGCGCACGGTGAAGGTGTCTTCCGGGTGAGCTTCTCGCCATTGTTCAAACAAAAAAATCGACTAATTTTCCAGACTGGGAATATTCACCCAGAATACTTGATTTCAGGACCAGTACGCGGCTCATTGGCTTATCTCCAGGCGAAGTGTAATCGGTAACGATGTCAATCGGTGTAAACGCATGGTAGAGGCAAGCCATCAACAGTGATAGCGCAAAAATTCGCTGAGTTAAATCAAAAAAGTTGAATGAGGGCGCGAGCGCGCCCCGAGAGGATCAATAACGCGTGACGCGCTCGGCCAGCAGATCGATAAAGCCTGCGCGATCGATGCCGGTCAGCACTTCCACGTTGGCCGCGTTGCCGGTTTGCTGGAAATAGTCCACCACCGTCATGCCGACGGTGTATTCCCCTTTAGTCTCCACGCCGACCCAGCGTTCTACGCCGGTGAACAGCTGCGGCGCCAGCAGCCAGGCGATGGTGCAGGGATCGTGCATCGCTGCCCCGGGCAGGCCGCGCGGATGGCTGAGGTAGAGCGGCAGGTAAAAATCGAGCATCTCCGCGACCGCCTGCGCGACCGGATTGTCTATCTGGCGAATGCGCTCGATATCCTGCGGCAACACCAGCGCCTGATGGGTGACGTTCAGCCCGGCCATGGTCAGCGGCACGCCGGATTTCAACACCATCTCGGCGGCTTCGGGATCGACGAAGATATTGAATTCCGCCACCGGCGTGGTATTGCCGGCATTCATGCCGCCGCCCATAAATACGATGCGCTCGATACGGCTTTTCAGCTCGGCGTGCTGGGCCAACAGCAGGGCGATGTTGGTCATCGGGCCGGTCACCACGAGGGTGATTGGCTGCGGGCTGGCGCGCAGCAGGTCGGCGATCAGCTCGACGGCGCCGCGGGGATCGGGTTTGAGGGGCGGCGTCGGCAGGTGGGTGTTGCCCATGCCGGTTTTGCCGTGGACATAGTCGGCGATCACCAGCTCGCGCATCAGCGGGCGAGCGGCGCCGGCGGCGACAGGGATGTCCTCGCGCTGCATCAGGGTCAACAGACCCAGCGCGTTATGCAGGGTTTTCTCCGGCGTCTGGTTGCCGGCGGAGGTGGTGATGGCTTTGACGTCCAGCTCCGGCGAGCGCAGCGCCATAGCCAGCGCGATGGCGTCGTCGAGGCCGGGATCGCAATCGATGATAATAGGGCGGGGCATGTTCTTTCTCCTCTGTTTGTTATCCGGCGAGCATCGGATCAAAAACGAGGAGATACAAGCGCTTTTCGTGCCGGGAGAAAAGATGCGCCCCAGGCGGGGCGCATAGCGAGAACTTAGTGCAGGATCTTGGCGAGGAAGTCCTTGGCGCGATCGGACTCGGGGTTGTTGAAGAAATCGTCTTTGTTGCGGTCTTCGACGATTTTGCCTTCGTCCATAAAGATCACGCGGTTCGCCACCTTGCGGGCGAAGCCCATTTCGTGGGTCACCACCATCATGGTCATGCCTTCGTTCGCCAGCTCGACCATCACGTCCAGCACTTCGTTGATCATTTCCGGATCGAGCGCCGAGGTCGGTTCATCGAACAGCATGGCGATCGGATCCATGCACAGCGCGCGGGCGATGGCGACGCGCTGTTGCTGACCGCCGGAGAGCTGACCGGGGAACTTGTTGGCATGGGCGGACAGGCCGACGCGTTCCAGCAGCTTCAGGCCCTTCTCGCGTGAGGCGGTCTTGTCGCGCTTGAGCACTTTTACCTGCGCCAGCGTCAGGTTGTCGATAATGGACAGGTGCGGGAACAGTTCAAAGTGTTGGAACACCATGCCGACCTTGGCGCGTAGCTGCGCCAGGTTGGTTTTCTTGTCGTTGACGGGCGTGCCGTTCACCAGGATGCTTCCCTGCTGGATCGGCTCCAGGCCGTTGACGGTTTTGATCAGGGTGGACTTGCCGGAGCCTGAAGGACCGCAGACGACGACCACTTCGCCTTTTTTCACTTCGGTGGTGCAATCGGTCAACACTTGAAAGTGACCGTACCACTTGGAAACATTTTTCAGGGATATCATCAAACAGTCCTTTTCTTCAAATAGCTTACCAGCGCCGAGGCGGCGAGGCTGATAACAAAATAGACAAAGCCGGCGAACAGGATCATTTCAACCTGGGTGCCGTCGCGTTCGCCGATGGTCGATGCGGTGCGGAAGAAGTCGGCCAGGCTCAGTACGTAAACCAGCGAGGTATCCTGGAACAGGACGATGCCCTGGGTCAGCAGCAGTGGCACCATGGCGCGGAACGCCTGCGGCAGGATCACCAGCCGCATGGATTGCCAATGCGTCATGCCCAGCGCCAACGCGGCGGAGGATTGGCCGCGCGAGATGCTGATGATACCGGCGCGGATGATTTCCGAGTAATAGGCCGCTTCAAACAGGGAAAAGGCTACCATAGCCGAGATCAGGCGAATATCGGTTTTCGGCGACAGGCCTAGAACCTGTTGTAATAAGCTTGGAACCACCAGATAGAACCACAGCAGCACCATCACCAGCGGCACCGAGCGGAACAGGTTGACATACAGGGTGGCGAACCAGCTGATGGGCTTGAACGGCGACAGACGCATCACCGCCAGCACGGTGCCCCACAGAATGCCGACCACGATGGCGGTCACGGTGATCTTCAGCGTGATCGCCATGCCCTGCAGCAGATAAGGGAAGCTTGGGACGATCGACGCCCAGTCAAATTCGTACATTATTTACTCCCCAGGTTGCCAGGCAACTGCACTTTCTTTTCGACCAGACGCATAAACAGCATGATCACGGCGTTGATGCCGATATAAGCCAGCGTAATGGCGGTAAAGGATTCATAGGCGTGTGCGGAGTAATCCAACAGCTTGCCGGCCTGTGCGGCCATGTCCACCAGGCCGATGGTGGAGGCGATGGCGGAGTTTTTGACCAGGTTGAGCATCTCCGAGGTCATCGGCGGCACGATAACCCGGTAGGCGTTCGGCAACAGCACGTAGCGGTAGGTTTGCGGCAGCGTCAGGCCCATCGCCAACCCGGCGGCTTTCTGGCCGCGCGGCAGGGATTGAATGGCGGCGCGCACTTGCTCGCAAACGCGGGCGGCGGTAAACAGCCCCAGACAGAGCATGGAAGAGACGAAGAACTGCACGTTGGGATCCAGCTCGGTCTTGAACCAGGTGCCGATATTGGCCGGCAGCAGCTCGGGGATCACCAGATACCAGGTAAAGAATTGCACGATCAGCGGCACGTTACGGAACAGTTCGACGTAACAGGTGCCGAGAGTGGAAAGAAAGCGGTTGGGCACGGTACGCAAGATACCGAACAGCGAACCGACGAAGAAAGCGATAATCCATGCACAGACGGAGAGGGCCACCGTGACCTGAAAGCCGGACCAGATCCAGCCGAGGTAAGTGGTGTTCCCAAACGGGGCCTGCTGCAGGAAGATACCCCAGTTCCAATCTATTGACATAACAAACTCCGATAAACGGGCGCAGGGCGCCGAAAAGTGATGACTTGATAGGCGCCGATCGCCGCACGGCCAGTCGGGCTGGCTTGTTGTGTGCGGAGATCGGTGACGCGCCTTGGGGAAAATGAGGGAGGGGAACGGCCCCCTCATTCCTGTCTGTCCCAGTCATCAACTGGGCCGGTTTGGCTTGGCGGCCACCCCGGCTTTATTCTATTGAGTTAGTTCAACGCTTTGTCGTTAGGCGCTTTGAACAGTTGCTTCATGTCGTCCGACAGCTCGAAGTTCATGTTGAGGTTTTTCGGTGGGATAGGCTGCTTGAACCATTTATCAAACCACTTGGCCGCTTCACCGGAGGTTTGCGCCTGGGCGATAGTGTCATCGACCAGTTTCTTGAACTCAGGATCGTCTTTACGCAGCATGCAACCGTAGGCTTCTTTCGACTGCGGCGTGCCGATGATTTCCCATTGGTCCGGCTTCTTGGCTTTGGCGCGCTCGCCCGCCAGCAGGGCGTCATCCATCATGAAGGCCACCGCGCGGCCGCTTTCCAGGGTGCGGAAGGAGTCGCCGTGGTCTTTGGCGCTGATGATGCGCATGTTCATTTTGTCGCTGTCGTTCAGTTTGTTCAGCAACACTTCGGACGTGGTGCCGGAGGTGACCACCACCGGTTTGCCGGCCAGGTCTTTAAAGTCTTTGATGTCGGAGCCTTTCTTCACCAGCAGGCGGGTGCCGACCACAAAGATGGTGTCGGAGAAGGCGGCCTGTTTCTGGCGCTCTACGTTATTGGTGGTAGAGCCGCATTCGAAGTCATAGGTGCCGTTTTGCAGCAGCGGGATGCGGTTCTGCGAGGTAATCGGCAGCATTTTCACCTGCAGATTCGGTGCATTCAGCTTTTTCTTAACGGCTTCAACGATTTGGTTGGAGTAGTCCTGAGAGTAGCCCACAACTTTTTGCTGGTTGTCGTAGTAGGAAAAGGGCACAGACGATTCGCGGTGGCCGACAACGATAACGCCGTTGTCTTTGATTTTCTTCAGCGTACCGGTCAGGTCTTCCGCGTGCGCTACGCTACCTGCCATACCGAGCAGCAGTAACGATAACGCCAATTTACGCATTTGCATGGTCCAACTCCTTTGCTGTTGTGGTGGCTCTGACTAAAGAGCGTCAGGTTTAAATCGACTATTTATTGCTCAGGTTATAAAGATAGTCTTAGAACGGATAGCCGTTAAAAAATAACCGATTGTGAATATCTTGAAACTAAAATGTTTCATTTTTTGAGACGCCGCGCGCACCAAATCAATGCAACCAAACCCCGATGCACCTGCATGGTGCGTTCGGCGCCTCCAAAATGTGCACGGGTGCGACAAAACGTCAGCAAAAGTTAACCGACGTGCGATGTCACCTTAGATAAAGCAAGGAGTGTGCCAGCCGCGTTGATTTAACGACGTTTTCTGACCGAGGTGGGGGAACGTTTACGGAAACGCGGGGCGCGGCGGGCGCGCCCCGGCGAACAGGACTATTTGCGGCGCAGGCCCAACATCAGCGCCCAACCGCCCAGCAACAGGGTGATCACCCACAGCGGCGCGGCGCCGAAACGCGCGTAAGGCGTGACGCCGGTGGTCGGTGTGACCTTCACTTCAAGCACCTGACGAGTGAACTGCGGGATCTCGGCGATCACGTCGCCGTTCGCGTCCACTGCGGCGGTGACGCCGTTGTTGGT
This sequence comes from Serratia sp. SCBI, assembly GCF_000747565.1. Taxonomy (NCBI): domain Bacteria; kingdom Pseudomonadati; phylum Pseudomonadota; class Gammaproteobacteria; order Enterobacterales; family Yersiniaceae; genus Serratia; species Serratia sp. SCBI. The sequence goes on from NZ_CP003424.1 coordinate 1,233,630, forward strand.
GCTGCGCAGCAGCGGCCGGCCCAGTTCCAGCGCCCGCATGCGCGCCATCTGGAAGTGCTGCCATGGGCCGATGGAGTGGCCGAACCAGGCGTCGTTGGAGATGGTCAGCAGGAAGTTGGTGTCCGGGCGGAAGTTATCGCGCACCTGCTGGCCCAACACGATTTCGTAGCAAATGGCCGCCGTCAGGTTGTAGCCGCGTACGCTGAGCTGCGGTTGTACGTAGTCGCCGCGGCTGAAGGAGGACATCGGCAGGTCGAAGAACGGCGCCAGCGGCCGCAGCAGCGTCTCCAGCGGTACGAACTCGCCGAACGGCACCAGGTGGTGCTTGTTGTAGCGATCGTTGGCCGGGTACCTGTACGGCGTCGGTTCACCGAGCACGATGGCGCTGTTGTAGATTTGCTGGCCCTGCGGCGTGGCGCGCACGTCGACGATGCCGGTGATGAGGCTGCTGTTCTTCGCCCGCATCAGGTCGTCCATCATCGTCAGGAAGCCGTTCTGATTGGCTTCATAATCCGGGATGGCGGATTCCGGCCAGATAACGATCGGTGCCTTACCCATGTAGGGACGGGTTTCGTCCAGATAGGTTTGCAGCGTGCTGACCAGCGCTTTCGGATCCCATTTCATCGATTGAGCGATGTTGCCTTGCACCATGGCGACATTCACCGCTTTATCCGTCTGCGGAGTAAACCACTGCAGCTGGCGCAGCGGCCATGGCAACAACAGCAGCGCGGCGGCGATCACCGCCGCCGAGAGGCGGCGCTGATTGACGGCGTACACCAGCAGGCCGGCGATGGCCATCAGCACAAAGGTGATGGCGTCGACGCCCAGCAGCGGCGCGATGCCTTTCAGCGGGCCGTTGATCTGGCTATAGCCGAACTGCAGCCATGGGAAGCCGGTCAGCACCCAGCCGCGCAGGAATTCCGTGACCTGCCACAGCGCCGGCGCGGCGATGGCCAGCCGCCACCAGCGGGTCGCCGGCCACAGGCGGGTCAGCAGCCCGGCGAACAGCCCGGTATACAGCGACAGGTAAGCGGCGAGCAGCGCCACCAGGAAGACGTTGACGGCGAAGGGCATGCCGCCGAAATCGGCGATGCTGACATACACCCAGTTGATCCCGCTGCCGAACAACCCGAAGCCCCAGACAAAGCCGAGCAGGGCGGACTGTTTGGTGGTGCGATTGAGGGTAACGGCCAGCAGGCCGAACAGGGAGACGATGGCCGCGGGCCAGAAATCGTAGGGCGAGAACGCCAGCGTCCCGCCGGCACCTGACAACAGCGCCAGCAGGGCGCGAACCCGCTGGCGTTCAAGTAATGAGGCTTTAGCCATGTTGGATTTAATCTTCCAGTTTCGGTGGTGGAGAATCGTCCGGAATTTTTACATGAACCTGGATGATACGTCGACTGTCGGCCATGGCAACTTTAAATAGGTAACCTTCGATTTCAATGGTTTCCCCGCGCGCCGGCAGGTGGCCGAAGGCCTGCATCACCAGACCGCCGATGGTATCGACCTCGTCGTCGCTGAAGTGGGTGCCGAAGGCTTCGTTGAAGTCTTCGATCGGCGCCAGCGCGCGTACGGTGTACATGTGGCGGCTGAGCTGGCGGATATCCAGATCGTCTTCGTCGTCGTATTCGTCTTCGATCTCGCCGACGATCAGTTCCAGAATGTCTTCGATGGTGACCAGGCCGGACACGCCGCCGAATTCGTCAATGACAATCGCCATGTGGTAGCGCTGGGAGCGGAACTCTTTCAACATCCGGTCGACGCGCTTGCTTTCCGGCACCACCACCGCGGTGCGCAGCACTTTGTCGATGCTGAACGGCTCAGAGTCTGCGCGCATGAACGGCAGCAGATCCTTGGCCATCAGGATGCCTTCGATGTGATCTTTGTCTTCGCTGATCACCGGGAAGCGCGAGTGGGCGGAGTCGATAATTACGTCCAGGCACTCTTCCAGCGTCTGGTTGCGCTTGAGCGTCACCATCTGGGAGCGGGGGATCATGATGTCGCGCACGCGCTGTTCGGCGATATCCATCACGCCTTCCAGCATGTCGCGGGTATCGGGATCGATCAGGTCGTTTTGTTCGGAATCACGGATCAGCTCGACCAGATCGCCACGGTTTTTGGGCTCGCCGTGGAACAGCTGGTTAAGGATAAGAGTAAAGAACCCCTTCTTGGGACTGGGGCTGTCATTGCTTTGTGAATGGTCGTCGCTCATGGCGTTTTCGTTACTGTCACTCATGTCAGAGTTAAGGGGCGTCAGCGACAGCCCCGTTAGGGGCTGTAAGGTAAACGGCTGACGTCAGACGGGGTCTTTTTCCGCCAGGTACGGATCAGGATAGCCCAGTCCGTGCATGATTTCGGTTTCCAAAGACTCCATTTCTTCGGCTTCATCGTCTTCGATGTGGTCATACCCTAGCAGATGAAGGCTGCCGTGGACAACCATATGCGCCCAGTGGGCCTCCAGCGCCTTGCCTTGCTCAATCGCTTCCTGTTCAACCACCTGGCGGCAGATGATCAGATCGCCGAGCAGCGGCAGTTCGATGCCCGGCGGAGCCTCGAACGGGAAAGAGAGCACGTTGGTCGGCTTGTCTTTGCCGCGATAGGTCAGGTTCAGCTCGTGGCTTTCCGCTTCGTCCACCAGACGTACGGTGACCTCGGCCTCTTCCTGAAATTGCGGCAGCACGCCTTCCAGCCAGCGCTGGAACGTGGCTTCATCCGGCAGGCCGTCGCTGCTTTCACAGGCAATCTGCAGATCCAAAATCACCTGACTCATGGTGTCTCCTGCTCGGAGGCGGCGAGCGCCTCGCGCTTACGTTGTTCGGCAATTGCGTCTTTGCGTTTCTGTTCGGCCGCTTCCCAGGCCTCATAAGCGATGACCACGCGGGCCACCACCGGGTGGCGCACCACGTCTTCGCTGTGGAAGAAGTTGAAGCTCAGTTCTTCCACGTCCGACAGCACTTCCACCGCGTGGCGCAGGCCGGATTTCTGGTTGCGCGGCAGGTCGATCTGGGTGACGTCGCCGGTGATGACCGCCTTAGAGTTGAAGCCGATGCGCGTCAGGAACATCTTCATCTGCTCGATGGTGGTGTTCTGGCTCTCATCCAGAATGATAAAGGCATCGTTCAGCGTACGGCCGCGCATATAGGCCAGCGGCGCGACTTCGATCACGTTGCGCTCAATGAGCTTCTCCACGCGCTCGAAGCCCAGCATTTCGAACAGGGCGTCGTACAGCGGGCGCAGATAAGGATCAACCTTCTGGCTCAGATCGCCCGGCAGGAAGCCCAGCTTTTCGCCGGCTTCGACCGCGGGACGGGTCAGCAGAATGCGGCGAATTTCCTGGCGTTCCAGCGCATCCACCGCGGCGGCGACCGCCAGGTAGGTTTTGCCGGTACCGGCCGGGCCGATGCCGAAGGTGATGTCGTGATCGAGAATGTTGGCGATGTACTGCGCCTGGTTAGGCGTGCGCGGTTTCACCATGCCGCGCTTGGTTTTGATGGTGACCGCCTTGCCGTAATCCGGCACGCTGTCCGCCACCTGTTCCAGCACCCGGCTCTCTTTGATCGCCAGATGGATTTGCTCCGGATCGATATCCGGGATCACGCCGCGAATCGGCGCGGTATCCACGTACAGATGGCGCAGGATATCGGCGGCGGCGACCACGCACAGGTTTTTGCCGACCAGCTTGAAGCGGTTGTCGCGACGATTGATTTCGATGCCCAATCGGCGCTCGAGTTGCTTGATGTTGTCATCAAACGGGCCGCACAGGCTGAGCAAACGCTTGTTGTCTGCGGGCTCCAACATAATTTCTTGTGTTGCGACGTTCAAACTATTCCTCTAGGTCACATCGGGCCTGGTTGATGTCACATAGCGCGTCCGGGACGCGCGCGTTCAGGGCGAGCCTGAATACTCTCTTTCTTGAATTATTCATGGTGCGCCGCAACGGCGCAAGTTTACCGCTGATCTATCTGTGCGCCGTCGGCGGAATTCAAGGGAAGATAAGGAAAAAACGCGGCGGGGCGCAAAGCCCGCCGCGTCATCACAGGACAAGGCCGCCGAGAATCAGTTCTTTTTCACGAACTCGGATTTCAGTTTCATCGGGCCGAAGCCGTCGATTTTGCAGTCGATGTTGTGATCGCCTTCCACCAGACGAATGTTTTTCACCTTGGTGCCGATCTTCAGCATCGAGGAGCTGCCTTTAACCTTCAGGTCCTTGATCACGGTGACCGCGTCGCCGTCCGCCAGCAGGTTGCCGTTGGCGTCTTTGACGATCAGCGCGTCCTGATCTTCCGCCGGGGCGCTGTCGCTCCACTCGTGGGCGCACTCAGGGCAGATGAACAGGGCATTGTCCTGGTAGGTGTATTCGGAGTTGCACTTCGGGCAGTGTGGGAGTTGCATGTTATGTCGCCTCTTCAACAATAAAAAATAAAAAAAAGAACATCACCGGGCGCGGACGCCCGGCGGAGAAACGGTAAGGAGTAGCGCGAACGGGCGGCGATAAGGCGGGCCGCCGCGGCGTCAGGGCTGGTAAATGCCGACGCCCAGCGCGTTTTCTTTGCGGGTACGGGCGATCACCGACTGCGGGGATTCATGTACGCGCAGATCCATCTGCTGTTCGGTGCGCACCACTGCGCCACGCAGGGTGTTGGTCAGCACCTCGGTAATTTCCACGTCGACAAACTGGCCGATCATGTCGGGCGTGCCTTCGAAGTTTACCACACGGTTGCACTCCGTGCGCCCGGCCAGCTCCATCACGCTTCTGCGCGAGGTGCCTTCCACCAGAATGCGCTGGACGGTGCCGAGCATGCGGCGGCTGAACTGCAGCGCCTGCTGGTTGATGCGATCCTGCAGAATATACAGCCGCTGTTTTTTCTCTTCTTCGCTGACGTCGTCAACCATGTCCGCCGCCGGCGTACCGGGGCGCGACGAATAGATGAAGCTGAAGCTGACGTCGAAGTTGACGTCGGCGATCAGGTTCATGGTCTGTTCGAAGTCGGCCTGGCTCTCGCCCGGGAAACCGACGATGAAGTCGGAGCTGAGCTGGATGTTCGGGCGCGCCTTGCGCAGCTTGCGGATAATCGCCTTATACTCCAGCGCGGTATGGGCGCGTTTCATCATGGTCAGGATGCGATCCGAACCGCTCTGCACCGGCAGGTGCAGGAAGCTGACCAGCTCCGGCGTGTCTTCGTACACCGCGATGATGTCGTCGGTGAACTCGATAGGGTGGCTGGTGGTGAAGCGAATGCGATCGATGCCGTCGATGGCGGCCACCAGGCGCAGCAGTTCGGCGAACGAGCAGATATCGCCGTCATGCGTGGCGCCGCGGTACGCGTTGACGTTTTGGCCGAGCAGGTTGACTTCGCGCACGCCCTGCGCCGCCAGTTGGGCGATTTCGAACAGCACGTCGTCGCTCGGGCGGCTCACTTCCTCGCCGCGGGTGTATGGCACCACGCAGAAAGTGCAGTATTTGTTGCAGCCTTCCATGATCGACACGAACGCGGTCGGGCCTTCGGCGCGCGGCTCCGGCAGGCGGTCGAACTTTTCGATCTCCGGGAAACTGATATCGACCACCGGGCTGCGGGTGCCCTGAACGTGGTTGATCATTTCCGGCAGGCGGTGCAGGGTCTGCGGGCCGAATACCACGTCGACGCAAGGCGCGCGGCTGCGGATCAGTTCGCCTTCTTGCGAGGCCACGCAACCGCCGACGCCGATGATGACAGACGGGTTCTTCTCTTTCAGCAAGCGCCAGCGCCCCAGCATGGCGAAAACTTTTTCCTGCGCTTTTTCACGGATCGAGCAGGTGTTCAGCAATAGCACGTCCGCTTCCTCGGCGTTGTCGGTCCACTCGAAGCCGTGCGTGCTGTTCAACAGGTCGGCCATTTTCGATGAATCGTACTCATTCATCTGGCAGCCCCAGGTTTTGATATGTAGTTTTTTCGTCATTGACTTGCCATTACTCAGTGCGGAGCGAAAGTTGCGTTACGCGACATGCAGGGCGCGTATTGTAATCATTTGCCGCCGTTGTGACCAGCGCGGGGGAAAATGGCATGCCACCTGAAGCCGAAGCGAAAATCCGGTACACTGCGCAAAACGCCATGTCGGGTGGGATGGCGAGCATTCACATAGAAAACATAGCCAATATGAAGACATCTCAAAATCGGTACGACGCGGTGGTGGTGGGCGGCGGCATGGTCGGCGCGGCGGCGGCTCTGGGCCTGGCGCAGGCGGGCTGGTCGGTGGCGTTGCTGGAACATCAGGCGCCGCAGGCGTTCGAGGCGCAAAGCCCGCCGGACCTGCGCATTTCCGCTATCGGCTGCACCTCGGTGGGGCTGCTGAAACAGCTCGGCGCCTGGCCCGCCGTGACGGCGATGCGCACGGCGCCGTATCGCCGGCTGGAGACCTGGGAATGGGCGTCGTCGCGCGTGGCGTTCGATGCGCTATCGCTGGGGCTGCCGGAGTTGGGCTTTATGGTGGAAAACCGCATTTTGCAGCTGGCGCTGTGGCAGCAGTTCGCACAGTGCGCCAATTTGACGCTGCTGTGCCCCGCCAGGCTGCAATCGCTGCAGCGGGCGGACAAGGCCTGGCAACTGACGCTGGACAGCGGTGAAACGCTGCAGGCGCGGCTGGTTGTCGGCGCCGACGGCGCCAACTCTCAGGTGCGCAAGCTGGCGGCGATCGGCACCAACGGCTGGCAGTATCGTCAGGCGTGCATGTTGATCACCGTCGATACCGGCGCGCCGCAGCAGGATGTGACCTGGCAGCGCTTCTTCCCGTCAGGGCCGCGCGCTTTCCTGCCGCTGTACGACAGCTGGGCGTCGCTGGTGTGGTATGACAGCCCGCAGCGCATTCGCCAACTGCAGGCGATGCCGCCGGCGCAGCTGGAGCGCGAGATCGCCGCCGCTTTTCCGGCGCGACTGGGCCCGGTCAAGGTGCACGCCGCCGGATCGTTCCCGTTGACGCGCCGTCATGCGCAGCGCTACGTGCTGCCGGGCCTGGCGCTGCTGGGCGATGCGGCGCATACCATCAACCCGCTGGCCGGGCAGGGCGTCAATCTGGGGTATCGCGATGTGGATGCCTTGCTGAACGTGCTGAGCGAGGCGCGGGAGCAGGGAGAAGACTGGAGCGGCGAGGTGGTGCTGCTGCGCTATCAACGCCGCCGCCGTACCGACAATCTGTTGATGCAGAGCGGCATGGATCTGTTCTATACCGCCTTCAGCAATAACCTGGCGCCGCTGACCGTGGCGCGCAATCTGGCGCTGATGGCCGCGCAGCGGGCGGGCAAGCTGAAAGAGCATGCGTTGAAGTACGCCTTGGGATTGTAACCGACAGGGCTCAGCGGTGGCTGAGCCTATTTAAGGTTGGCTGAACGGCAGACAGCAAAAAGCCCGCCGAAGCGGGCTTTTCTAAATATGGCTGGGGTGCCAGGATTCGAACCTGGGTATGCTGGTATCAGAAACCAGAGCCTTACCGCTTGGCGACACCCCAATTATGGTGGCTACGACGGGATTTGAACCTGTGACCCCATCATTATGAGTGATGTGCTCTAACCAGCTGAGCTACGTAGCCGATGTTACTTTTTACTTCTTTGATTTGCAAGCAGTTTGTTATGGCTGGGGTACCTGGATTCGAACCAGGGAATGCCGGTATCAAAAACCGGTGCCTTACCGCTTGGCGATACCCCACCTGCAAACAAATCTTATGTTGAAACCCCATTCCCGAAAGAATATGGCTGGGGTACCTGGATTCGAACCAGGGAATGCCGGTATCAAAAACCGGTGCCTTACCGCTTGGCGATACCCCATCAACATACTGCGCCGACGATGAAGAGAAATGGTGCGGGAGGCGAGACTTGAACTCGCACACCTTGCGGCGCCAGAACCTAAATCTGGTGCGTCTACCAATTTCGCCACTCCCGCAAATACAAAAAAGAGATGGTGGCTACGACGGGATTCGAACCTGTGACCCCATCATTATGAGTGATGTGCTCTAACCAGCTGAGCTACGTAGCCCTCTTTTTTTGCTTTGCCTTCATCGGCGTTGCGGGGCGCATTATGCGTATATGACCGATTTGCGTCAACAAGTTTTTTCCCGAAAAAGCGCCCGGAAGCGCCGTTTGTCTGGGTTGTGAACATTATGGCGATAAAATCGGCAATTCAGGCAGTTGGCGGGCGGAAAAGGCAACAAAAAAGGCGGGCCAAAAGGCCCGCCCGGGGGAAAATGCCGCGCGATTATTTATAGGCGGCCTGGTGCACGCCGACGGCGCGGCCGGAAGGATCGTCCATCTTCTTGAACGATTCATCCCACTCGATGGCCTTGGCGGACGAGCAGGCGACGGATGGGCCGCCCGGCACGCATTCGGCGGCGCTCGGCAGCGGGAACAGCTCCTCGAAGATTTCGCGGTACAGGTAGCCTTCTTTCGACGTCGGCGTGTTGTACGGAAAGCGGAAACGCGCGGTTTCGAGCTGTTGATCGCTAATTTGCTGCGCAGCCACCTCTTTTAGCGTGTCGATCCAGCTGTAGCCGACGCCGTCGGAGAACTGCTCTTTCTGGCGCCAGGCCACGCTGGCGGGCAAATAGGACTCGAAACATTCGCGAACGATGTGTTTTTCCATTTTGCCGTTGCCGCACATTTTATCTTTCGGGTTGATGCGCATTGCCACGTCGAGGAATTTTTTGTCCAGGAACGGCACGCGGGCTTCGACGCCCCAGGCGGACATCGCCTTGTTGGCGCGCGCGCAGTCGAACATGTGCAGCGCCAGCAGTTTGCGTACGGTCTCTTCGTGGAATTCGCGGGCGTCCGGCGCCTTATGGAAGTACAGGTAGCCGCCGAACACTTCGTCCGCGCCTTCGCCGGAAAGCACCATCTTGATGCCCATCGCCTTGATTTTGCGCGACATCAGGTACATCGGCGTCGATGCGCGGATGGTGGTGACGTCATAGGTTTCGATGTGGTAAATCACGTCGCGGATGGCGTCCAGCCCTTCCTGCACGGTGAAGTGGATCTCATGGTGCACGGTGCCCAGATGGTTGGCCACCTCCTGCGCGGCGCGCAGATCCGGCGAGCCTTCCAGCCCGACGGCGAAGGAGTGCAGCTGCGGCCACCAGGCTTCGCTGCGTTCCTGATCTTCCACGCGGCGCGCGGCGTACTTCTTGGTGATCGCCGAAATGACCGAGGAATCCAGCCCGCCCGAGAGCAGCACGCCGTAAGGCACGTCGGACATCAGGTGGCTTTTCACCGACTCTTCCAGCGCGGTGCGCAGGGCGGCGGCGTCGGTCACGTTGTCCTTGACGCTGTCGTAATCGAACCAGTCGCGGCGATAGTATTCGCGGATCTGGCCGTCCTGGCTCCACAGGTAGCTGCCGGCCGGGAATTCCTTGATGGTGCGGCACACCGGCACCAGCGCTTTCATTTCCGAGGCAACGTACAGGTTGCCGTGTTCGTCATGGCCCATATACAGCGGGATGATGCCCAGGTGATCGCGGCCGATCAGGTAGGCGTCTTTTTCGGTGTCATACAGGGCAAAGGCGAACATGCCTTGCAGATCGTCGAGGAACTCCGGGCCTTTCTCCTGATACAGCGCCAGGATCACTTCACAGTCGGAGCCGGTCTGGAAGGCATAGCGGTCGCTCAGCTGTTGGCGCAGCGCCTGGTGGTTGTAAATTTCGCCGTTGACCGCCAGAACGTGGGTGTGCGCAGCGTTGTACAGCGGTTGAGCGCCGTTGTTGACGTCGACGATCGACAGGCGTTCGTGAGCCAGAATGGCTTTGTCGCTGGCGTAAACGCCGGACCAATCCGGGCCGCGGTGGCGCATCAGACGTGACAGCTCCAGCGCTTTCTTACGCAGTTCAACGGGATCGGACTTCAGATCGAGCACACCGAAAATAGAACACATACAACTCTCCTAACGGGCTTTTATGACTGTGATGTTGTTTTTACTGTTATGGGCAGCATTGCCGATTTATCAGCGATAACGCGATTTTGCTGCGCTGTGGTTATGAAAATGCGCCAAAAGCTGCAGAGGATGCAAGCGTTTTAGCCATGCGCTGAGAAATAGTTGTTTTCGTAGCTGAGGTTTTTAACGGATTTTCAGTTATCGGCGTGAAAAATTATCGATTATGCAATTTTTAGCGTGATGGCGGGATTGCCGGCCAGTTTGACCGGCAATCGATTAGCGATTAGGCGATGAGCTGCCAGAGGGTGAACGCGGCATCCGGCGTCCAGCCGGCATTGGAGGTGTGCGCCTGAATACAGGTGTATTTCTTGCCTTTATAACTCACGACGTCGCCGGCTTTGTAGCTGTGGTTGTTCTGCCACTCGGGCGCGCCCGGATCGGGCGGCGTACCGTCATTGGCGGTTTTGACCGCCAGCGCGCTGCTCGGCAGGGAGGTATTGCCCAGGGTGTCGGTCGCGGTAACGAAGTAGCTGTACTGGGTTGCCGGCGTCAGACCGCTGTCGGCCAGCGACAGACCGGCGGTTTGGCCGATCGGGTTGCCGTTGCGGTAGACGGTGTAGCTGGCGATCGGTGAGGCGCCGGTGGCGGCGGCCCAGCTCAGTTTCAGCGAGGTGGCGCCAAGCTCGGCGACCGTCAGCGCCGTCGGCGCATTAGGCTTTCCCGGCGGCGGGGTGACCCCGCCCTGAATCAGCGGCGCATAGCGGGTTTTGAACTCCCAATTGTAGGCGACGCCGGCTTTGCTCTTGCCGTTATCCCAGTTGATTGACCAGGTCATCAGGCCCTTGATCGACAGGTTTTTGGCGTCGAGACGCGAGAAAGCGTTATACACCGCCTGTTTGTTGACCACGTAGCCGGTGGCGGCGGCATCGTTGTTGCTCGGCAGGCCGATGACGAATTTCGCCGCCGGGATCTTCGCATAGCCGCGGGTGCCGGTAACCAGGCTTTCCGTCAGGTAGTAGAGGAAGTCTTCCTTCTTGGTATCGTCGTTTTGGGTCAGCCAGGTTTTAATTTCTTCAACCCAAAGGCCATCGCCACCCTGGTTATAATATTGCGGCGCGATAAAGTCGTAATAGCCTTCGAGGGCGCTGATATAATCCAGGTAGGTGCCATTTTCACGTAAGTATGGGAATTCCGGCGCCATGCTGATAATAAAGTTTTTCCCCTGGGCGGCGTAATGGTCTTTTACTTTTTTCAGCGCCGTAGGCAAGACGGTTTTATTATTGGCGGCGCCGATCGCCGCCTGTTCCAGATCGATATCCAGGCCGTCGAAGCCATAGACTTCCACCAGGCGAATAATCTCGTCTTTCAGCTTGTCTTCGTCGCCGGTTTTCAGCTCGATATGCGCGTCTGCGCCGCCGAGAGAGATCAGCACCGCGCGGCCCTGGCTGTTCAGCACGCCCACCTGGCGGCGGAACTCGGCATCGGACAGGTTGTAAGGCTTGAAGGTCGGGATGCCCTGGCCTTTCATAAAGGCGACGGCCACCACGTTGTACTCGGCGGGAATGTCGGTCAGGTTCATATTGGTGAACTGGCCCTGCTGATAGCCGTCACTGGCGCCGGCGGCCCAGTTGTGCCAGAAACCCATCAGGATCTTTTTATTGGCGATAGACGGCATAATGGCCGCGTCATCGGCGGCGACGGCATTAATCGTGTTATTTGTGCTCATGGTAGCCTCATTAATTAGGGGTAAGGGTTTTCCGCTCGCCGGCAATATCAGCTATTGGCGGGGCGTAACGTTATAATGAGGATTTTTAACGCAGGCAGGCTGAAACCTTTTACGGCCATGAACGAATTAAATTCAAACTGACGCTGAGGGAGAAGGAAATAATGGCGGCCGGGCGGCCGCCATGGCCGCATCAGAAGATGGTGATATCGGCGACGGAAGGGTAGACGTAGCTCGGGCGGAACGGCATGGTTTCGATGTCGCTCAGCGTGGAGACGCCGGACAGCACCAGCACGGTTTCCAGGCCGGCCTGGAAGCCCGCCAGAATGTCGGTGCGCAGGTTATCGCCGACGATCACCGTCTCTTCCGAGTGCGCCTGCATTTTGTTCAGTGCGGCGCGAATGATCCACGGGCTGGGCTTGCCGACGTAAAACGGCTTGCGGCCGGTGATCTTCTCAATGGGGGCGCACAGCGCGCCGCAGGCCGGCGAGAAGCCGTGGCCGTGACTATCCGGGTTGGTGGCGATAAAGCGCGCGCCGTTGCTCACGAAGTAGGCGGCTTTATGCATCATGTCCCAGTTGTAAGAGCGGGTTTCACCGACGATCACGAAGTCCGGGTTGATGTCGGTGATGGTGAAACCGGCTTTGTACAGCTCATGGATCAGGGCGCCTTCGCCGACCACATAGGCTTTTTTGCCTTCCTGACGGCGCAGGAAATCGGCGGTGGCCATCGCCGAGGTGTAGAACGCGCTCTCCGGCACTTCCAGCCCGGCGGCGGCGAAGCGGTTCGCCAGATCCTGCGCGGTCTGTGACGGGTAGTTGGTCAGCACCACCAGCGGCATGCCTTGTTCCTGGATGCGCGCCAGGAACAGGTCGGCGCCGGGCACCGGCGTATTGTCATGCAGCAGCACGCCGTCGATATCGCATATAACGTTTTTGATTTTCATTTGTCGCTGTTTCTCATGATTACGGCAGGCGAAGGGTGACGATAACACGCCTGCCAGAAGCGGCGGATCAGCTTTCCAGCAATCGCTGCAAGAGCACGCCGTTGAGCATCGCGCGTTTGGCCAGGGCGAAAGCGCCGATCGCCGAGCGATGATTGAGTTCGGAGGTCACCACCGGCAGATTTTTGCGGAAGTCCTTCAGCACCTGGGTATTGATGCAGCTCTGGATCGCCGGCAGCAGCACCTTGTCCGCTTCGGTGATCTCACCGGCGATCACCACCTTCTGCGGATTGAACAGGTTGATGGCGATGGCCACCGCTTTGCCCAGATAGCGGCCTACGTGTTCGATCACTTCGCTGGCCAGCAGATCGCCGCGGTTGGCGGCCTTGCAGATGGCGTTGATGCCGCAGTCTTCCAGCGTCAGTTTGCTCGGATAGCCCTGGCTCAGCAGCTGGCGCACGCGCTGTTCGATCGCGGCGTTGGCGGCCACGGTTTCCAGGCAGCCGAAGTTGCCGCAGTGGCAGCGTTCACCCAGCGGATCGATCTGGATATGGCCGATCTCGCCGACGTTGCCGTTGTTGCCGAGAAAAATCTGCCCGTTGACGATGATGCCGGCGCCGGTGCCGCGGTGCAGGCGCACCAGAATCGAGTCTTCGCAGTCGCGGGTGGCGCCGAAGTAGTGCTCCGCCAGCGCCAGGCTGCGGATGTCGTGGCCGACGAAGCTGGTGACGTTAAAGCGCTGCTGCAGGTTGTCCACCAGCGCCCAATTGCTGACGCTGATGTGCGGCATGTAGCGCACCACGCCCAGCGCCGGATCCACCAGGCCGGGCAGGATCACCGCGATGGCGATCAGCTCGCGCAGGCGACGCTGGTTAGCGTCGATGAATTGGGCGATGGCGGCGAACAGCGCATTCTCCAGCGTTTCTTGAGTGCGTTCCGGCAGCGGATAGTGTTCTTCGCTGAGCGACTTGCCGCTCATGTCATACAGGGTTATGGTGGCGTCGTGGCGGCCGAGACGCACCGCGACGGTATGGAAATGACGGGTTTCCGACACGATGGAGATCGCGCGGCGGCCGCCGGTGGAGGCCTGCTGATCGACTTCTTTGATCAGCCCGCGCTCCAGCAGCTGGCGAGTAATTTTGGTGACGCTGGCGGGGGCGAGCTGGCTGAGTTCGGCAATCTGAATGCGCGAGATCGGGCCCTGCTGGTCGATCAGGCGGTAAACTGCCGCGCCGTTAAGTTGTTTGACTAAGTCAACGTTCCCTATTTGTGCTTGTCCGCCAGTGCTCATCAATAATTTTACTCGCTGTTCATTGAATTAAACCTCGTTACCGTTAACGAGCGTTTTGGTGATCTTGAAATCACGGGTGAAGGCGGTCAGGTTAGCCACCTTGCCGGCTTCGAGGGTGCCCAGACGGTGATCGACGCCGATGGCGCGCGCCGGATACAGCGTCGCCATGCGCAGCGCTTCGTCCAGCGCGATGCCGATATGCTCGACGCTGTTTCGCACCGCTTCGATCATGGTCAGCGCGGAACCGCTCAGGGTGCCGTTCTCATCCACGCACAGCCCATCCCGATAGTATATTGTTTTACCGGCGAAAATAAATTGGTCAATATCTGCACCCGCCGGCGCGGTGGCATCGGTGACCAAGACCAATTTATCACCTTTCAGGCGTTTGGCGTTACGGATACTCGCCCAGGCCACGTGATGGCCGTCGGCGATGATGCCGGTATAGACCTCCGGCGTATCGAAGATTGCCCCCATCAGCCCCGGTTCGCGGCCGGTGATATAAGGCATGGCGTTGTACAGGTGGGTGGCGAAGCTGATGCCGGCGGCGAAACCGGTGCGAGCTTGATCGTAGGTGGCGTTCGAGTGGCCGGCGGAGACCACGATGCCGGCCTCGGTCAGCTGCTTGATAAAGTGCGGCTCAACCATTTCCGGCGCCAGCGTCACCTTGGTGATCACGTCGGCGTTGGCGCACAGGTAATCGATCATTTCCTGGGTCGGCTTGCGAATGAACGCCGGATTGTGGGTGCCTTTTTTCACCGGGCTGAGGTATGGCCCTTCCAGGTGCAGGCCCAACGCCTGGTTTTGGTGCTTTTTCAGATAAGCGCGCATCACGTCGACGCTGTGCTTCATGAATTCGTCGCTACTGGTGATCAGCGTCGGCAGATAGCTGGTGCAGCCGGATTTCTCGTTGGCGCGCTGCATGATCTCCAGCGTTTCTTCCGAGATCGCTTCCAGCGAATCGTTGAACTGTACGCCGCCGCAGCCGTTCAGCTGCACGTCGATAAGCCCGGGGGCCAGGATGGCGCCACCCAGGTCGCGCGTTTCGATGCCGGCGGGCAATTCAGCCGCCGGGCAGACTTTCTCGATCAGCCCATCAGCGATAATGACTGCATGGTCATCAAGTACGTCGTGGCCGGTATAGATTCGGCCGTGGGTTAAAGCGAACATCGTAGCCCCCTGCAAAGATTAAAGACTTTTAACGCTTTCCGCTTCTAACTCGCGGAAATATTTGACAGTTTTGACTTTCAGCTCCATGGTGGCCGGTTCGTCGCACACCACTACCGCTTTGGCGTGCAGCTGCAGACAGCTGATGGTCCACATGTGGTTGATATTGCCTTCCACTGCGGCTTCCAGCGCCTGCGCCTTGGCGTGGCCGGTGACCAGGATCATTACTTCTTCCGCGTCCAGCAGCGTGCCCACGCCGACGGTCAGCGCATATTTCGGCACCAAGCTGACGTCGCCGCCGAAGAAGCGCGAGTTGGCGATGCGGGTGTCTTCGGTCAGCGTTTTGATGCGGGTGCGCGAAGCCAGGGACGAAGCCGGCTCGTTGAACGCGATATGGCCGTCGATGCCCACGCCGCCCATGAACAGGTTAATTTTGCCGTAAGACTTGATCTTCTCTTCGTACTGGCGGCACTCGGCGTCGACATCCGCGGCGTTGCCGTTCAGCAGGTTGATATTTTCGCGAGGGATATCAACGTGATCAAAGAAGTTGCGGTACATGAAGGTGTGATAGCTTTCCGGGTGTTCCTGCGGCAGGCCAACGTACTCGTCCATGTTGAAAGTCACAACATGCTTAAAGCTTACTTCACCTGCTTTGTGCATCGCAATCAGATGTTTGTAGGCTTCCAGCGGCGTGCCGCCGGTGGGCAGGCCGAGAACAAACGGGCGCTCTGCGGTTGGCTTGAATGCGTTGATGCGTTGAACGATATGACGCGCGGCCCATTTGCCGACTTGTGCGGTATCTTTCAGTGGGATAAGTCTCATCTAACACCTCTTGGGATAAGTAAACTAAAGCTATACTGTACGGGCCTGCGGGAGTCGTAAGCGTAACCCAGCTTTATGATTCTCGCGTGAATCGTCCGTCCGGTTGATTTTTTGAATGATAAAATAAGTTTTGTGTGATGGCCAGCAATCTGGGAGGTAAAGACTACTTTTTGGTGATATTTATCACAAAAAGGGAGGTTTTAATTTGCGATACAAAATAAATTTTTTACACTCGGCATGAGTGATACGTGCCAAGCGCTGTTTCTAAAAAGGTAGTGAGAGCTTCAAATAAACTACTAATAGGGTCCGTCCGCGGACAACATAGGGGGAAAAGGTGAACATTCTTAGTTATTTGCAAAAGGTGGGACGGGCGCTGATGGTGCCGGTCGCCACGCTGCCCGCCGCCGCCATCTTGATGGGCGTCGGGTACTGGATTGACCCTGTTGGTTGGGGCGGCGACAACGCGCTCGCCGCTTTCTTCATTAAATCCGGCTCCGCTATCATCGACAACATGTCGGTGCTGTTCGCTATCGGCGTGGCCTACGGCATGTCCAAAGACAAGGACGGCGCCGCCGCGTTGACCGGCTTCGTCGGCTTCCTGGTGCTGACCACCCTCTGTTCGCCGGCCGCCGTGTCGATGATTCAGAAGATCCCGCTCGATCAGGTGCCCGCCGCGTTCGGCAAGATCCAGAACCAGTTCGTCGGTATTCTGGTGGGCATCATCTCCGCCGAAGTGTACAACCGCTTCAGCGGCGTCGAGCTGCCCAAGGCGCTGTCGTTCTTCAGCGGCCGCCGTTTGGTGCCGATCCTCATTTCCTTCCTGATGATCCTGGTGGCTTTCATCCTGATGTACATTTGGCCGGTGATCTTCAACGGTCTGGTGAACTTCGGTGAACACATTCAGAAAATGGGCTCGGTCGGCGCGGGCATCTACGCCTTCTTCAACCGCCTGCTGATCCCGGTCGGCCTGCACCACGCGCTGAACTCGGTGTTCTGGTTCGACGTGGCCGGCATCAACGATATTCCTAACTTCCTTGGCGGCCAGCAGTCGATCGAAGCCGGTAAAGCGGTTGTCGGCATCACCGGCCGTTATCAGGCGGGCTTCTTCCCGATCATGATGTTCGGTCTGCCGGGGGCGGCGCTGGCCATTTACCACTGCGCGCGTCCTGAGAACAAAGCCAAAGTGGCGGGCATCATGCTGGCGGCCGCTTTCGCCGCCTTCTTTACCGGTATTACCGAACCGCTGGAATTCTCCTTCATGTTCGTGGCGCCGGTGCTGTACGTGATCCACGCCGTGCTGACCGGTATCTCGGTGTTCATCGCCGCCAGCATGCATTGGATCGCCGGTTTCGGCTTCAGCGCCGGCCTGGTGGATATGGTGCTGTCGTCTCGCAACCCGCTGGCGACCCACTGGTACATGCTGATCCCGCAAGGCCTGGTGTTCTTCGTCATCTACTACGTGGTGTTCCGCTTCACCATCAAAAAATTCAACCTGATGACCCCGGGCCGCGAGCTGGCGGTTGCCGGTGACGAAACCGACGGCTACGACGTCAACGTCGACAGCAACGCCGGTAAAGACGAGAACGAAACTACCACCCTGGCTCGTCGTTACGTCGGCGCGATCGGCGGTTCCGACAACCTGACCGGCATCGACGCCTGCATCACCCGCCTGCGTTTGAATGTGAAAGACTCCGCGCTGGTGAACGACGCATTGGCGAAACGCCTCGGCGCGTCGGGCGTTATCCGCCTGAACAAGCAGAGCGTGCAAGTGATCGTCGGCACCCGTGCCGAACTTATCGCCAGCGCAATGCGCAACGTGATTGCAGCCGGCCCGGTAGCGGCAGCGGCGGCCCCGGCGGCGGCGCCTGCCGCGGAAGCCAAACCGCAGGCGGTGCCGAACGCGCCGAAAGCCGCGTTTGAAACGCTGGTGGCGCCGGTGACTGGCGAAGTGGTGGCGCTCGAACAGGTGCCGGACGAAGCTTTCGCCAGCAAGGCGGTAGGCGACGGCCTGGCGATTCGCCCGACCGACAAGATCGTGGTGGCGCCGGCTGACGGCACCGTGGTGAAAATCTTCAATACCAACCACGCATTCTGCCTGGAAACCGACAAGGGCGCCGAGATCGTGGTGCACATGGGGATCGACACCGTCGCGCTGGAAGGCCAGGGCTTCAAACGCCTGGTGGAAGAGGGCGCGGAAGTGAAAGCCGGTCAACCGATTCTGGAACTGGATCTGGATTACCTGAATGCCAATGCGCGTTCGATGATAAGCCCGGTGGTGGTCAGCAACTCTGACGAGTACGCCGGCCTGGCGGCGCTGGCCAGCGGCTCTGTGGTCGCCGGTCAAACCAAGCTGTATGAGATCCAGAAATAAGGCTGTTTTTACCTGAGTAGTGCCTGGGGCCGAACACGCATCATGGCGGCGTTTGCCCCGACTTGGCGGGAAGAGAGCGATCTCTTCCCGCTTTTTTTATCCCGTTTCGCCCCACGGCGGTGCGCTGCGCGCCGATGGTGCAACGCGCCGCATTTTTCATGAAACAAACGGTTGTTTCCAGACGTGGCTTGTTGGATCATAGGCGGTTATGTGTAGCGCTTTGCATTGAGGAACAGTGAAATGAGTGAGGCTGAAGCCCGCCCAACCAATTTTATCCGTCAGATCGTCGATGAAGATCTGGCGTCGGGGAAACACACGTCAGTACATACCCGTTTCCCGCCGGAGCCTAACGGCTATCTGCATATCGGCCACGCCAAGTCCATCTGCCTGAACTTCGGCATCGCCAAGGACTATCAGGGCCAGTGCAACCTGCGTTTCGACGACACCAACCCGGTGAAAGAAGACATCGAGTTCGTCGAGTCTATCAAGCACGACGTGGAGTGGCTGGGCTTTGAGTGGAGCGGCAACGTTCGTTACTCCTCAGACTATTTCGATCAGCTGCACCAGTACGCGGTGGAGCTTATCAGCAAAGGGCTGGCCTACGTCGACGAACTGTCGCCGGAGCAGATCCGCGAATACCGCGGCACCCTGACTGCGCCGGGCAAAGACAGCCCGTACCGCGGTCGCAGCGTGGAAGAGAACCTGGCGCTGTTCGAGAAGATGCGCAATGGCGAATTCGCCGAAGGCGCCGCCTGCCTGCGCGCCAAGATCGATATGGCTTCGCCGTTTATCGTGATGCGCGATCCGGTGCTGTACCGCATCAAGTTCGCCGAACACCACCAGACCGGCAATAAATGGTGCATCTACCCGATGTACGATTTCACCCACTGCATTTCCGATGCGCTGGAAGGGATCACCCATTCGCTGTGCACCCTGGAATTCCAGGATAACCGCCGTCTGTATGATTGGGTGCTGGATAACATCACCATTCCTTGCCACCCGCGCCAGTACGAGTTTTCGCGTCTCAACCTCGAATACGCCATCATGTCGAAGCGCAAGCTGCACCAGCTGGTGGCCGAGAAGATCGTCGAAGGTTGGGATGATCCGCGCATGCCGACCGTCTCCGGTCTGCGCCGCCGCGGTTATACTGCCGCCTCGATCCGCGAGTTCTGCCTGCGCATCGGCGTAACCAAGCAAGACAACAACGTCGAAATGGTGGCGCTGGAATCCTGCATCCGCGACGATCTGAACGAGAACGCGCCGCGCGCCATGGCGGTGCTGGATCCGGTGAAAATCGTCATCGAGAACATGGGCGATGCGGTGGAAATGGTCAGCATGCCTAACCACCCGAACAAGCCGGAAATGGGCAACCGCGATGTGCCGTTCAGCCGTGAGATCTATATCGATCGCGCCGACTTCCGCGAAGAAGCCAACAAGCAGTACAAGCGTCTGGTGTTGGGTAAGGAAGTGCGTCTGCGCAACGCGTACGTGATCAAGGCCGAGCGCGTCGAGAAAGATGAAGCCGGCGAGATCACCACCATCTTCTGCAGCTACGATGCGGAAACGCTGAGCAAAGATCCTGCCGACGGCCGCAAGGTGAAGGGCGTGATCCACTGGGTGTCTGCGGCGCACGCGCTGCCGGCGGAAATTCGCCTGTACGATCGCCTGTTCAGCGTGCCTAACCCGGGCGCGGCGGAGGACTTCCTCTCCACCATTAACCCGGAATCGCTGGTGATCAAGCACGGTTTCGTTGAGCCGAGTCTGGCGGCCGCACAGCCGGAGAAAGCCTATCAGTTCGAGCGTGAAGGCTACTTCTGCGCCGACAGCCATTACTCTTCGGCTGAGCACCTGGTGTTTAACCGCACCGTCGGTCTGCGTGACACTTGGGCGAAAATCGAAGGCTAATCTTAATCGCCTCGAAAATTAATGTATCAGCGCGGCTCAGGCCGCGCTTTTTTATGCCTGCTATTGAGTAAATCATCTATTCCCGCCACGTTTTTCCGGGCTGCGTTTAATTAACTGCGGTGCGTTAATCAATAAGTTTTCTTATATTGGGCTTAGTAGTCTTAATCTTTACTTATATATTCGTGATGCGAATTAATTTCATTTAGAGAGCGCTCTCAAATTTTATCTCCTGACTGACGGATTTAGTCAGGCTGAAACCATTAATCGTCTCTGGTTGACCTGGTATCCGTATTTATTCTGATTTAATTGAATTT
Source organism: Serratia sp. SCBI (assembly GCF_000747565.1). Lineage (NCBI taxonomy): Bacteria > Pseudomonadati > Pseudomonadota > Gammaproteobacteria > Enterobacterales > Yersiniaceae > Serratia > Serratia sp. SCBI. The sequence continues at coordinate 1,254,050 of NZ_CP003424.1, forward strand.
TTTATTCGACACCTTCCATGAATGCCAGCGTAACAAATTATCACCGATATGTGCTCCTTGTCATACTTTGACAAATCTTCCGCATTTTTCATTTGATAATTCGCGTCGCGAAAAATAGTCTGTCTGTAGCAATTAGTGCTGTGGGAATAACATCTCGTCGGCAATATTTTTTACCCGTTCGGGTTTTTTATTGGCAGTCGTGCAGGGCAGTGGTGAACACAGGCGGCTGCAACTTTTAAGTTAAGTCAAAGAGGAATTTCAATATGGGTACGCACGGTGCTCAGCGTAAAACGCTGGCGCTCGCAGTCGCGGGCGCGCTGTTGGGAACAGGGTTTGCCATGGCGCCTGAGGCGAAAGCCGCAGGGTTTATCGAGGATTCCACGCTGACCGGCGGCATTTATTACTGGCAACGTGAGCGTGACCGTAAAGATCTCAATCCGGACAGCAAGGATTACAATCAATACACCACCAACCTGTCCCACTCTACCGCCAACCTGAGCCTGGATTTCGCGTCGGGCTACGCCTGGGACATGTTCGGTCTGGACGTCGGCGCCTTTACCGCCATCGAACTGGCTGAATCCAGCGCCAGCGGTCACCCGAACGAAATTGCGTTCTCCTCGAAGAACCGTACCTACGACGAAGACTACTCCGGTGATAAAGGCGGTATCAGCCTGTACAAAGCCGCCGCCAAATTCAAATACGGCCCGGTCTGGGCGCGCGCCGGCTATATTCAGCCGAGCGGCCAAACCCTGCTGGCGCCGCACTGGAGCTTTATGCCGGGCACTTATCAGGGGGCTGAAGCCGGCGCCAAGTTCGACTACGGCGATGCCGGCGCGTTGAGCTTCTCCTACATGTGGGCCGACAAATACAAAGCGCCGTGGCATATCGAGATGGACGACTTCCGCCAGAACGATAAGAAAACCCGTGTCTCCTACCTGCACTCGCTGGGCGCCAAGTACGATTTCAAAAACGATCTGGTGCTGGAAGCCGCTTACGGCCAGGCCCAGGGGTACGTGAATCAGTACTTCACCAAGGCGTCTTACAAATTCGATCTGCTGGGCAACCCGCTGACCACCAGTTACCAGTTCTATGGCGCGGAAGACCGCATCAGCAACAAGAACGATCCGAACAGCATTTATGACGGCCTGGCCTGGCTGCAGGCGTTGACCTTCGGTTACACCACCGGCCAGTTCAACTGGCGTCTGGAAGGCACCATGGTCAAGGCGGAAGGCAATCAGGGCTTCTTCCTGCAACGTATGACCCCGACCTACGCCTCATCAAACGGTCGCCTGGACGTGTGGTGGGATAACCGCTCCGACTTTAACGCCAACGGCGAAAAAGCGGTGTATGCCGGCGTGATGTATGACCTCAGCAACTGGAACCTGCCGGGCATGGCGGTCGGCGGCTCTTACGTTTACGCGTGGGACGCCAAGCCGAGCACCAACCCGATCTACGATCAGAGCCAGCGCCTGAAAGAGAGCGCCTGGAGTCTGGACGCGATGTACACCATCCAGGAAGGGCGAGCCAAGGGCACGCTGCTCAAGCTGCATTACACCCAGTATGACAACCACACCAACATTCCGAGCTGGGGCGGCGGTTACGGCAACATCTTCCAGGACGAGAAAGACGTCAAGTTCATGGTCATCGCGCCATTCACCATCTTCTGATGCGTTCCCCGGCCTTGCCGCCGGGGCAGTTAAGGGAATTCAACGATGAAAAAAATCATGCTGATGTTGGCGGCCGCTGCGGCCCTGAGCGCCTGTGCGCAACCCGCTGCGCCGCCGGAAGACGCCAAGTTGAAACAGGCTTACAGCGCCTGCATCAATACCGCGGAAGGCTCGCCGGAGCGTTTGCAGCCGTGCAAGGCGGTGCTGAACGTGCTGAAACAAGAGAAACAGCACCAGCAGTTCGCCGCGCAGGAAACGGTACGGGTGATGGATTATCAGAACTGCATTATGGCGGTTCACAGCGGTAACGGTCAGGCTTACGACGCCAAGTGCGGCAAGCTGTGGCAAGAAATTCGCGATAACAATAATTAAGAAGGACGAGAAGATGAACGCATTCAAACTGAGCGCACTGGCCGCCTTGACGGCAACGATGGGATTCTTGGGCGGCATGGGGAGCGCCATGGCCGATCAACAGCTGGTGGATCAGCTGAGCCAACTGAAGCTGAACGTGAAAATGCTGGATAACCGCGCCGGGGAAAACGGCGTGGATTGCGCGGCGCTGGGCGCAGACTGGGCCTCATGCAACCGGGTGTTGTTCACCCTGAGCAACGACGGGCAGGCGATCGACGGCAAAGACTGGATCATTTATTTCCACAGCCCGCGCCAGACTCTGCGGGTAGACAACGATCAGTTCAAGATCGCTCACCTCACCGGCGATCTGTACAAGCTGGAGCCGACCGCCAAATTCAGCGGTTTCCCGGCCGGTAAGGCGGTGGAAATCCCGGTGGTCGCCGAATACTGGCAGCTGTTCAGAAACGACTTCCTGCCCCGCTGGTATGCCACGTCCGGCGACGCCAAGCCGAAAATGCTGGCGAATACCGACACCGAAAATCTGGATCAGTTTGTGGCGCCGTTTACCGGCGATCAGTGGAAGCGCACCAAGGACGACAAAAATATTCTGATGACGCCGGCTTCGCGTTTTGTCAGCAACGCCGATCTGCAGACGCTGCCCGCCGGCGCGCTGCGCGGCCAGATCGTGCCGACGCCGATGCAGGTGAAAGTGCACGCGCAGGACGCCGATCTGCGCAAAGGGGTATCGCCGGATCTGAGTGCGTTGGTCAAGCCGGCGGCGGATGTCGTCAACCAGCGCTTCGCGCTGCTGGGCGTGCCGGTTCAGGCCAACGGTTACCCGATCAAGACCGACATCCAGCCGGGCAAGTTTAAAGGCGCGATGGCGGTGCCGGGCGCTTATGAGCTGAAGATCGGCAAGAAAGAGGCGCGGGTGATCGGCTTCGATCAGGCCGGGGTGTTCTACGGGTTGCAGTCTATCCTGTCGTTAGTGCCGACCGACGGCAGCGGCAAGATCGCCACGCTCGACGCCAGCGATGCGCCGCGCTTCCAGTATCGCGGCATTTTCCTCGACGTGGCGCGTAACTTCCATAAGAAGGATGCGGTGCTGCGCCTGCTGGATCAGATGGCGGCTTACAAGCTCAACAAATTCCACTTCCACCTGAGCGATGACGAAGGTTGGCGTATCGAAATTCCCGGCTTGCCTGAGTTGACGGAAGTCGGCGGCCAGCGCTGCCACGATCTGAGCGAAACCACCTGCCTGCTGCCGCAGTACGGCCAGGGGCCGGATGTCTACGGCGGTTTCTTCACTCGTCAGGACTACATCGACATCATCAAATACGCCCAGGCGCGCCAGATTGAGGTGATCCCGGAGATCGACATGCCGGCGCACGCCCGCGCGGCGGTGGTCTCGATGGAAGCGCGCTACAAGAAACTGCATGCCGCCGGCAAAGAGCAGGAGGCCAACGAATTCCGTCTGGTGGATCCGACCGATACCTCCAATACCACCTCCGTGCAGTTCTTTAACCGTCAGAGTTACCTGAACCCGTGCCTGGATTCCTCCCAGCGCTTTGTCGACAAGGTGATTGGCGAGATTGCCCAGATGCATAAAGAAGCCGGCCAGCCGATTAAGACCTGGCACTTTGGCGGCGACGAAGCGAAAAACATCCGCCTGGGCGCCGGCTACACCGACAAGGCGAAACCGGAACCGGGTAAAGGCATCATTGACCAGAGCAATGAAGACAAGCCGTGGGCCAAGTCTCAGGTGTGCCAGGTGATGATCAAAGAGGGCAAAGTGGCCGACATGGAGCACCTGCCGAGCTACTTCGGCCAAGAGGTCAGCAAGCTGGTGAAGGCGCACGGCATCGACAGAATGCAGGCCTGGCAAGACGGCCTGAAAGACGCCGAGAGTTCGAAGGCGTTCGCCACTTCGCGCGTGGGGGTCAACTTCTGGGACACCCTGTACTGGGGCGGTTTCGACAGCGTCAACGACTGGGCCAATAAAGGGTATGAAGTGGTGGTCTCCAACCCGGACTACGTCTATATGGACTTCCCTTACGAGGTGAACCCGGACGAGCGCGGTTACTACTGGGGAACCCGCTTCAGCGACGAGCGCAAGGTGTTCAGCTTCGCGCCGGACAACATGCCGCAGAACGCGGAAACCTCGGTTGACCGAGACGGCAACCACTTCAACGCCAAGAGTGACAAGCCGTGGCCGGGGGCATATGGACTTTCCGCTCAGCTGTGGAGCGAAACCCAGCGCACCGACCCGCAGATGGAATACATGATCTTCCCACGCGCGCTGTCGGTGGCGGAGCGCGCCTGGCATCGCGCCGGTTGGGAGCAGGACTATCGCGCTGGCCGCGAATACAAAGGCGGGGAAACCCACTTTGTCGATACCAAGACGCTGGAGAAAGATTGGCTGCGCTTCGCCAATATTCTGGGCCAGCGTGAACTGGCCAAGCTGGACAAAGGAGGCGTGGCTTATCGTCTGCCGGTGCCGGGCGCTCGCGTGGCGGGCGGCAAGCTGGAGGCGAATATCGCGCTGCCGGGGTTGGGCATCGAGTACTCCACCGACGGCGGTAAGCAGTGGCAGCGCTATGATGCCAAGGCTAAACCTGCGGTTTCCGGCGAAGTACAGGTGCGCTCGGTCAGCCCGGACGGCAAACGCTACAGCCGCGCCGAGAAGGTCTAAGAAGGGCGGTGCGGCCCGCAGTTTTGGCGGCGGGCCGCATCATAACGAAGGGGGAATGCGTTCGCCCGCGCGTGTCGGCGCAGGGCGGACGTTGTAGTGAGAGTAGTACGTGGAGTCGCAGTGCCGCTGCAATTGTGGTATTTCATGACATGATTTTCCCCGGCTGGTCCGGGGATTTTTTTGTCTGCTGCATGGCGGGCATAAAAAAAACCGCCTCAAGGTGAGGCGGTTTTTCATAGCCGGTCAGGGCTTATTTCTTGTCGTGCAGCGTTTCGTCTTCGCGACAGTCACCGGTTTCACAGTGGCCGTACAGGTACAGACTGTGGTTGGTGAGCTTGATGCCGTGCTGCTTGGCGATGTCACGCTGGCGCACTTCGATGGATTCGTCGCTGAATTCGATCACTTTGCCGCAATCCAGGCAAATCAGGTGATCGTGGTGATGCTGTTGGGTCAGCTCGAACACGGACTTGCCGCCTTCGAAATTGTGACGTGTCACAATGCCCGCATCGTCAAACTGGTTCAGTACGCGATAAACCGTCGCCAGCCCGATCTCTTCGCCCATATCAATCAGTTTTTTGTACAAATCTTCCGCACTGACGTGATGGCATTCCGGATTTTGCAGTACTTCCAGGATTTTGAGTCGCGGAAGCGTGACTTTTAAGCCGGCCTTCTTCAATGCGATGTTGTTGTCGGTCATGCGAATTCAGTCCTGTTACTATGCTAATCAAGTTGAGGCGTACTCGCCTGTGGCATCGGTCGGCACAAAGAGTTAATGCGTCTCATTATAGAACCGGTTGTACTAAATGGAAACCGCCGGTTGTTAACAAAGATATAATTGCACTATTGCATGTTTTGCATGCAACGCCTTGATGGATGGGATAAACCGATATCTCAGTCTACCGTGACGGGGTGGGAAGTTACAAATCTGTAGCTTCTATCGCAGCAATCCCTGTTGCCGATGACGGCCCTGTCGGCACACTATGCACTTTACAGGGCCTTTGTTCAACCTTTCGCCAGTCCCGGCGTTTAGCCGACGATATCGGCCAGGCTCAGCTCTTCGACGATCTGTTTGACCCAGGCGTCGACACGCTCGTTGGTCAGCTCCGGCTGACGGTCTTCGTCGATCGCCAGACCGATGAAGTGGTTGTCGTCCGCCAGGCCTTTGGAGGCTTCGAAGTGGTAGCCTTTGGTCGGCCAGTGGCCCACGATGGCCGCGCCGCGCGGTTCGATGATGTCGCGGATGGTGCCCATCGCGTCACAGAAATATTCCGCGTAGTCTTCCTGGTCGCCGCAGCCGAACAGCGCCACCAGTTTGCCGTTGAAATCGACTTCTTCCAGCGTCGGGAAGAAATCGTCCCAGTCACACTGCGCCTCACCGTAGTACCAGGTTGGGATGCCCAGCAGCAGGATATCGAACCCTTCCAGGTCTTCTTTGCTGCTTTTAGCGATGTCATGCACTTCAGAGACGTCGTCGCCAAACTGTTTCTGGAGAATTTTCTGGATCATTTTGGCAATGTTTTCGGTATTGCCAGTGTCGCTGCCAAAAGAAAATGCCTACAGTAGCCATATCGCGTATAACCTTTAAATTCAAGTAATTGCATTACTCGATGCCAGCACTGCCGCCGCTGACGCCGATTAAAATGATGCCATGGCAAGAGCCGTTCGCCGCGGGGGGCGGGCGCCGACAGGCGCAGTCTCTTACCGGTAAATGCGTATCATGCCAGAAAGTGGCGCCGGGGTTTTATCGCATTTATGCGATGCCGGAGATGAAGAAAAGCGTGTCGATCCGGCGTTGTCCTTAACGCCGCGCCGCGCGTGCGGCCGAAGAGATCAATGTTCCGGCTGTTCTTCCGCCAGTTGCGCCAACAGCATCTGCTCGATGAGTTCGCTGCGGCTGATGTTGCGCTGTTCCGCCAGTTTGTTCAGGGCGTCCACCGCATCCGCGTTGATTTTCAGCTCTACGCGCCGCAATCCACGCACTTTATCGCGCCGTAACTGATTGCGCTTATTGATTCTAAGCTGTTCATCGCGGGAAAGCGGGTTGGTTTTCGGGCGCCCCGGACGGCGTTCATCTGCGAACAGATCCAGCGTCGTGCGATCCGTTTGTTCTTTTGCCATAGGTAGCGGTACTGCAAGGGAGTTTGCATCAAAAAGCGCTCTCACGCTTCCGGAGGCATCGGTTAACACACTTCGGGCCAATAAACCCTAACCCAAATTCACCCCCGACCCGGCGTTCGCGAACGCACTGGCGCGGCGGCAAAATTATAGCGCGCCATATTACCCCAGCAGATGGAGCGGCGACAATGCCTAACTGCGGGCTAAACGCGCTAAGCCGTTATCTTTAGCGCATTTTTTCGCCAGGTGAGCGTGTTTTTCAGGCTTCGTCGAGGAAACGGTGAATGGCGCGCAGCACCGCCTCCGGTTTTTCGGCGTGCACCCAATGGCCGGTGCCGGCAACGACGTGCGCGCGGGCCTGCGGGAACTGGCGGGCGATGTCCGCACGGTAGCTGTCCTGCACGTACGGCGACAGGCCGCCGCGAATGAACAGGGTCGGGTGCGGCCAGGCCGGCACGTCCTGCCAGCCGGTGATGTCATCATAGCGCTCAATCAGCACCGGCAGGTTGAAGCGCCATTCGCCGTTATGGAAGGATTTCAGCAGGAACTGGATCACGCCTTCTTCCTGCAGGTAGTCGCGCATCAGCTGGGCGGCGGCCTGGCGCTGGGTGATGCCGGCGGCGCTGACGGCCTTCAGGGCGGCGAAAATCTCGTCGTGACGTCGGGTCTGGTAATTCACCGGCGCGACGTCGATGACGATCAGCTTGGCGACGCGCTCGGGCGCGATGGCGGTCAGCGCCATCGCCGCTTTGCCGCCCATCGAATGGCCGATGACGATCGCTTTCTCAAGCCGCAGTTCGTCGAGCAGCTCCAGCAGATCCTGCGCCATCGCGGGGTAGTTCATATCGTCGGCGCGCGGGGAGAGGCCGTGGTTGCGCAGATCGACCTTAATTACGCTGTGACGCTGATGCAGATCGCGCGCCAGCACGCCCAGGTTGTCCAAATTGCCGAACAGCCCGTGGATCAGCAGCACCGGCAGCGCGTCTGACTCGGCGGCCAGCAGTTGATAATGTAATTTCATGGCGAAGTTCATACTGAGAGAGATTCAGATTAGGGTATCATGATTGAATCGCACGATGAATCATGCGGAATTTTCGCGGCGCGGGCTTGGCAGTGCCGGCTATAGGTATTAGTCTGCATTTGCCGTCCGGAGGCACATTGTTGTGTTCGCCCCAGCGCTTTTAACCTTATAATCCCATGGCTTGAATGCAGGATCTGGCTTCAGGTTCTAAGTAGAAAAAACAGTATTGGATAAAGATGAAAACTATTGAAGTCGACGAAGAGCTTTACCGTTATATTGCCAGCCACACGCAACACATCGGTGAAAGCGCGTCCGATATTTTACGCCGCATGTTGAAATTCACCGCCGGTCAGCCGGTGCGCGCGTTGCCTGCCGCCAGTGCGTCGCCGTCCGTCGAAGCGGAAAAAGCGGCGCCGGTTCAGCGCCCGCGCGATCGCGTACGCGCCGTGCGTGAACTGCTACTGTCGGATGAATACGCCGAGCAGAACAAAGCGGTCAACCGTTTCATGCTGGTGCTGTCCACGCTGTACACCCTCGATGCCGCCGGTTTTGCCGCCGCCACCGAGGCGTTGACCGGCCGTACCCGCACCTATTTCGCCGGCGATCAGCAGACTCTGCTGGCCAACGGCACGCATACCAAGCCGAAGCATGTGCCGGGCACCCCTTACTGGGTGATCACCAATACCAATACCGGCCGCAAACGCAGCATGATCGAACACATCATGCAGGCGATGCAGTTCCCGGCGGAACTGATCGAGAAAGTTTGCGGTACCGTCTAATTTAGCGAACAGCCCGTCATGATGGCCGTGCGCGACGTATTTGCCCGGTCACCGACAGGGATGAGGGAGATATGTCGATGGCGAATAATCCACGTGCCGGGCAGCCCGCCCGTCAAAGCGATCTGATTAACGTAGCCCAGCTGACGTCGCAGTACTATGTGCTGCAACCGGAAGCCGGCAATGCCGCACATGCGGTGAAGTTTGGCACCTCCGGCCACCGCGGCAGCGCGCAGCGCCACAGCTTCAACGAAGCGCACATCCTCGCCATCGCTCAGGCGATCGCCGAAGTTCGTCATCAGCAGGGCACCACCGGCCCGTGCTACGTGGGCAAAGACACCCATGCGCTGTCCGAGCCGGCCTTTATTTCCGTGCTGGAAGTGCTGACCGCCAACGGCGTCGATGTGATCGTGCAGGAAAACAACGGCTTCACGCCAACGCCGGCGGTATCGCACGCCATTTTGTGCCACAACCGCCGCGGCGGTGCCCAGGCCGACGGCATCGTCATTACGCCGTCCCACAACCCGCCGGAAGACGGCGGCATCAAATACAATCCGCCGAACGGCGGCCCGGCTGACACCAACCTGACGTCAGTGATCGAAAAGCGCGCCAACGAACTGCTGGCGCAGCAGTTGAAAGGCGTGCAGCGTCAGTCGCTGGACAAGGCCTGGAACAGCGGCCACCTGCACGCCAAAGATCTGGTACAGCCTTACGTCGAAGGGCTGGTGGAGGTGGTCGACATGCCGGCCATCCAACGCGCCGGCCTGAAGCTGGGCGTGGATCCGCTCGGCGGTTCCGGCATCGCCTATTGGCAACGGGTGGCGGAACACTACAAGCTGGATCTGACGCTGGTGAACGATTCCATCGATCAGACGTTCCGCTTTATGCACCTGGATCACGACGGCATCATCCGCATGGACTGCTCGTCGGAGTCGGCGATGGCCGGCCTGCTGGCGCTGCGCGACAAATTCGATTTAGCGTTCGCCAACGATCCGGATTACGACCGCCACGGCATCGTCACGCCGAAGGGGCTGATGAACCCGAACCACTATCTGGCGGTAGCCATCAACTACCTGTTCCAGCATCGCCCGCAGTGGGGCGCCGATGTTGCGGTAGGTAAAACGCTGGTGTCCAGCGCGATGATCGATCGCGTGGTGGCCGATCTGGGCCGCAAGCTGGTGGAAGTGCCGGTCGGCTTCAAGTGGTTCGTGGACGGTCTGTTCGACGGCAGCCTGGGCTTTGGCGGCGAAGAGAGCGCCGGGGCCTCGTTCCTGCGCTTCAACGGCCAGCCGTGGTCGACCGACAAAGACGGCATCATCATGTGCCTGCTGGCGGCTGAAATCACCGCGGTAACCGGTGAGAACCCGCAGCATCACTATGACGATCTGGCCAAGCGCTTCGGCGCGCCAAGCTACAACCGCATCCAGGCGCCGGCAACCCATGCACAGAAAGCGGCGTTGTCCAAGCTGTCGCCGGAGATGGTCAAGGCCAGTACTCTGGGCGGGGACCCGATCACCGCACGTTTGACCGCAGCGCCGGGCAACGGCGCGTCGATCGGCGGCCTGAAAGTGATGACCGACAACGGTTGGTTCGCGGCTCGTCCTTCCGGCACCGAAGAGGCTTACAAGATCTACTGCGAGAGCTTCCTCGGGGCGGAGCACCGCGAGAAGATTGAGCACGAAGCGGTCGAGATCGTCAGCGAAGTGCTGGCTTCCGCCAAGTAATCACTTTTCTTGATTGATAAAAAGCGCTGTTTTTACAGCGCTTTTTTTATGGGCGCTATTTAGATATATCTTTTTCACGGCACGCGCTTGCGCATTTAGATATATCGATCTAGATTAGCGCTATCGATGCTGTTTAGATATATCTAAACAACCTCGTATTGATGTTCCCAACTAAAGCGAGGTCTCACCTTATGTTTCATCGATTAGGTTTACACCGGCATCATCATCATCACCATGAATGCGAAGAGGGTCGTCGTCATCGCGGCGGGCGCCATCACTTCGGCGGCGAAGGCGAAGAGCACGGCCGGGGTGGGCGCGGCGGCCGGGGCGGGCGTCATCGTCTGTTCGAACACGGCGATCTGCGCCTGGTGCTGCTGGCGCTGGTGGCGCGCAAGCCCAGCCACGGGTACGAATTGATCAAGGCGATCGAGGAAGCGTCATCCGGCCTGTACGTGCCGAGCCCGGGGGTGATTTACCCCACGCTGACGCTGCTGGAAGAGCAGGACTTCCTCGAACCGCTCACCACCGGCAACGGCCGCAAAAGCTACCGCATCACCGCGGCGGGCGAGGGCGAGCTGCAAAAGCATCAACAGGTGGTTGAGGTCATTCTGGCGCGTCTGGCGGGCGCCGGCCGCGAGCGTCATCGGCACGGCAACCTGGCGGAAGGCATCTACGACGCCATGAACCGTCTGCGCAGCCTGCTGCGCGGCAACGTGATGCGCGCCGATCTTACGCCGCAGCAGGTGGAGCGCATCAACGCCGCGTTGCTGACCGCCGTGGCGGCGATCGAAAGCGAAATGCAGATTCAACCTTCGCAACAGGAGAAGAACTGATGCCCGGCCACCGTTTTAACATTACCGTTGAAGCCCTGAGCGATCGCCAGGGCAATCCCGTCGAGAAAGCGCCGCTGAGTTTTGAAGTGAGCAACCACGACGATATTCTCGAGATCGTCGAGCGCATTCGGGCGCGTGACGATCTGAACTTCGGCCCCGAGCAGAGCGCGGCCTTCGCCGTGGGGTTGAAGCTGTTCTCCGAAGTGATGATCGAAAACCGCAAACACCCGGTGTTCGCTCCGCTGCGCGAGGCGTTTAAGGAATTTATGGTCGGATTGAAGAAGGGCCCGGCGGCGTAAAGGCGCGGCAAACCGCGCCCTCCGGGGTTAAGGCATGAAGCGATAGCCGACGCCGGTTTCGGTCAGCAGGTGTTTGGGCCGGGCCGGATCGGCTTCGAGCTTCTGCCGCAAATGGCCCATGTAGATGCGCAGATAGTGGCTGTGCTCCACGTAGTTCGGCCCCCAGACGTGGCTCAACAGCTGGCGTTGGGTGATCACCTTGCCGGCGTTGGCCAGCAGCTCCGCCAACAGGCGAAACTCGATCGGCGTCAGATGCAGATCTTCGTCGTTGCGCAGCACCCGGCGATTCACCAGATCGACGGTAATCGCCGAAAAGCTCACCAGCGGGCTTTCCTGTTGGTTAGCTGAGTGGCGGCGCAGCGCGACCCGCACCCGCGCCAGCAGTTCACCGATGCCGAACGGCTTGCTGAGGTAGTCGTCGGCGCCGGCGTCCAGCGCGGCGATCTTGTCCTCTTCGGCGTTGCGCGCCGACAGCACGATCACCGGAATGGCGCTCCACTGCCGCAGATCGCGGATGTAGCTCAGCCCGTCGCCATCCGGCAACCCCAAATCCAGGATGATCAGATCCGGTTTGCGCGTGCCGGCCTCAATCAGCCCCCGCTGCAGCGTTTCACTTTCAAACACCCGCAGGCCTTCGCTCTCCAGCGCGGTGCGCACGAAGCGGCGGATCTCTTTTTCATCTTCAACAATCAGAATGTTGGTTGGCGTTATGCTCACGTTTCCCCTGCGTTGATTACAGATCGAAGGCGTCGCCGTCGATCTCGGGCGGTTTTTCCAGCGGCAGCACGAAGCGGAAGCTGGCGCCGCCGTTGGCGCCGTTTTCCGCCCAGATGCGGCCGTCATGCACTTCAATAATGGCACGACAAATCGCTAACCCCAAGCCGACGCCGGGGATCGCCGACTCTTTATTGCCGCGTGAAAACTTGTCGAAAATCAGCTGCAGCTGATCGGCGGGGATGCCGGGGCCGTTATCCCAGACCTCGACTTCCAGCCACTCGGGCAGCGTGCGGGCGCGAATGCCGATGGTGGCCTCGGCGCCGGCGTATTTATTGGCGTTTTCCAACAGGTTGGTGAACACCCGTTCCAGCAGGCTGCCGTCGCAGTTGACCAGGATCTGTTCCGGCGGCAGATCGACCTCGATTGGATGCTGGCTGAGCAGCGGCTCCAGCATGTGCAGCGAAGCGCCGACGATCTCTTCCAGCGACTGCCACTCTTTACGCAGGCTGAAACCGCCGGACTGGATGCGCGCCATATCCAGCAGGTTGTTCACCAGACGGGTGGTGCTCAGCACCTGCTGGCGGATCTGGCTGGCCTGGGTGGCGTGATTGGAACCTTCGGCCGCCAGGTCCAGCGTGAGAATTTCCGCCTGGCCGAACAACACGGTCAGTGGGGTGCGCAGATCGTGCGACAGCGCCGCCAGCAGCGAGTTGCGCAGCTGTTCGCGTTCGGCGTCCAGCTTGGCTTCTTCGGCGCTGCGCGCCAGGTGCAGCCGTTCCAGCGCGCTGGCGATCAGCACTGCGAAGGTTTGCAGCAGCCGCTGTTGTTCCGGCACCATCAGCTGGCGCAGGTTGTTGGGCTCGATCGCCAACAGGCCGAAGGTCTGTTTGGGGGTATTGAGCGGCAGCAGCTGGTAAGGCACGCCGGGCAGGGTGTCGGTGCCAGCGCCGGCCGGCAAGCCTTTATCGAAACTCCAGCGCGCGATGGCTTCGTCTACCGACAGCAGCCCGCCTTCCTCGCCGATCATTTGCTGCAGCCGGCCGTCTTCCTGTGGCAGCAGCAGCACGGTTTTCGCCTGGAAGCTGCTGGAGAGGAAATGACGGCTGGTGTTGGCGATGTCGGCCACGGTCAGCGCGCGGCTCAGCCCGCGTGACATTTCGTACAGATGGCGCGCCCGCTGCTCGCGATAGCGCGCCACCCGGGCCTGATAACGCACCCCGGCGGTCAGGTTGCCGATGATGATGCCGACGGCGAGCATCACGCCGAAGGTCAGCAGATACTGCATATCGCTGACGGCGAACGACCATTCGGGCTGAACGAAGAACAGATCGAAACTGGCGACGTTGATCACCGCCGCCAGCACCGATGGCCAGCGGCCGAAGAACAGCGCGACGATCGCCACGCCGAGCAGGTAGACCATCACCAGGTTGGCCTGATCGAAGCCCGGCAGCAGCCACTGCGAGAGCAGGGTGATCAGCGCGCACAGCGCCACCGCCACGGCGCAGCCGCGCAGCTGCATGCGCCATTTCTCATTGAAGCTGCGGCCGTCGTGCTCCTTGCCCGGCGGCGGCTGCGCGGCGTCGCTGTCCAGCGCGACGATCACCAGATCGAGATCCGGGCCCAGCCGGCCGAGGCGATCGGCGAAACTGCCGCGCAGCTTCCAGCGCTGCTCGCTGCGGCGGCCGATGATGATTTTGCCGAGGTTATGTTCGCGGGCGTAGCGCAGCACTGCGCGCTCTTCGGACGGATCGGCCAGGGTGGCGGTTTCGGCGCCCAGCTCCTGCGCCAGCCGCAGCGCGCGTAGAATGGCGCGGCGTTGGTTTTCCGGCAGCCGGTGCAGCTTGGGGGTTTCCACGTAGACCGCATGCCAGTGGCAGCCGAGCCGCGCCGCCAGCCGGGCGGCGATGCGCACCAGCTTTTCGTTACCGCTGTTGTGGCCGACGCACAGCAGAATGCTGTCGCGGGTATGCCACACTTTCTCGCGCCCCTGGGTGTCGCGAAACTCGCGCATCTGGTCATCGACCCGATCGGCGGTGCGTCGCAGCGCCAACTCGCGCAGGGCGATCAGGTTGCCTTTACGGAAAAAATGCTCGATGGCGCGCTCGGCCTGGCCGGGAATATACACTTTGCCTTCATGCAGCCGTCGGCGCAGATCGTCCGGCGGTAGATCGACCAGCACCACTTCGCTGGCCTCGTCAAACACGTGGTCGGGCACCGTTTCGCGCACCCGCACGCCGGTCACGCCGCCCACCACGTCGTTCAGACTTTCCAAATGTTGCACGTTGACGGTAGTCAGCACGTCGATGCCGGCGTCCAGCAGCTCTTCCACATCCTGCCAGCGTTTGGGGTGGCGCGAACCGTGGGCGTTGCTGTGCGCCAGTTCGTCCATCAGGATCAGCGCCGGATGGCGCGCCAGCGCGGCGTCGAGGTCGAATTCATGCACCAGTCGGCCGCGATGCTGGATGCGCTTTTGCGGCAGCAGCGCCAGGCCGTCGAGCAGGGCGGCGGTCTCGCTGCGGCCGTGGGTTTCCACCACGCCGACCAGCACGTCCAGCCCCTGAGCGCGCAAGCGCTGGGCCTCCTGCAGCATGGCGTAGGTTTTGCCCACGCCGGCGCAGGCGCCGAAAAATACCTTCAACCGGCCGCGCGGTTTTTCATTGGCCAGCGCCAGCAGGCTGTCGGGATCGGGACGCTGCTGTTCTTCTTCGACCATGACAATTCCTTGTGTTACCAAGCAAAAAGGGGTTCGGCACGCCGAACCCTATCACTATGCTGAATACCGCGCGTTACTTCAACGCATCCAGCGCCAGGTTCAGCTTCAGCACGTTGACCACCGATTCGCCCATGAAGTTGGGCGTGGCCCGATCGGTGTTGTCTTCGATCAGTTTAGCGATCTGCTCCGGCGGCAGATGACGCGCCGCCGCGACCCGCGCCAGCTGATACCGCGCCGCGGCGATCGAGATCTGCGGATCCAGCCCGCTGCCGGAGGTGGTCAGCAGATCCACCGGGATCGGGCCGCTCATGGCCGGATTGGCCTGGCGCAGCTGCGCCGCGCGTTCGGCGATAGCCTTATCCAGCGCCGGGTTGGTGGCCGCCAGGTTGCTGCCGGCGGAGGCCAGTGGATTATAGGCTGAATCGCCGGTCGCCGACGGGCGGCCCCAGAAATAGTCGGCGCGCGTGAAGTTCTGGCCGATCAGCGCGGAGCCGACCGCTTTGTCGCCCTTGTACAGCAGCGAACCGTTGGCCGCGCCCGGAAACAGCAGCTGCGCCAGCCCGGTGGTCAGCAGCGGATAGGCGATGCCGGTGATCAGCGTCAGCAGGATCAACATCACCAGGGCAGGTCGTAAATACGTCATGTTCATTTCCCTCAATGGTTAACCGGCAACGTGCAGCGCGACCAGGAGCAGGTCGATCAGTTTGATGCCGACGAACGGCACCAGCAGGCCGCCGACCCCGTACAGCCACAGGTTGCGGCGCAGCAGAGCCGCGGCACTCATCGGTTTGTAGCTCACCCCTTTCAGCGCCAGCGGGATCAGAAACACGATCACCAGGGCGTTGAAGATCACCGCCGACATGATGGCGGAGGCGGGGGAGTGCAGGTGCATCACGTTCAGCGCGTTCAGCTGCGGATAGGTGGCCGCGAACGCCGCCGGAATGATGGCGAAGTACTTGGCCACGTCGTTGGCGATGCTGAAGGTGGTCAGCGAACCGCGCGTCATCAGCATCTGTTTGCCGATATGTACCACTTCGATCAGCTTGGTCGGGTTGGAATCCAGATCGACCATGTTGCCCGCCTCTTTGGCGGCCTGGGTGCCGGAGTTCATCGCCACCGCCACATCGGCCTGCGCCAGCGCCGGGGCGTCGTTGGTGCCGTCGCCGGTCATCGCCACCAGACGGCCTTCCGCCTGATATTGGCGGATCAGCGCCAGCTTGGCTTCCGGCGTGGCTTCCGACAGGAAGTCGTCCACCCCGGCTTCGGCGGCGATCGCCGCCGCGGTCAGCGGGTTATCGCCGGTGATCATCACCGTTTTGATGCCCATCTTGCGCAGCTCATTGAAGCGCTCTTTGATGCCGCCCTTGACGATATCCTTCAACGCCACCACGCCCAGCACCCGTGCGCCTTCCGCCACCACCAGCGGCGTGCCGCCGGTGCGCGCCACGCTTTCCACCAGATCGTCCACCGCCCGCGGGAAGTGCCCCTGATTGGTTTCGACGTGACGGCGAATGGCGTCCACCGCGCCTTTGCGGATCATGCGCTCCTGCACGTTGACGCCGCTCATGCGGGTCTGGGCGGAGAAGGGCACGAAGGTGGCGTTCAGCGCCTGCAGATCGCGCTCGCGCAGGTTAAAGCGCTGTTTGGCCAGCACCACGATGCTGCGGCCTTCCGGCGTTTCGTCCGCCAGCGAAGCCAGCTGCGCGGCGTCCGCCAGCTCTTGTTCTTTCACGCCCGGCGCCGGCAGGAACTCCGAAGCCTGACGGTTGCCCAGCGTAATGGTGCCGGTTTTATCCAGCAGCAGCACGTCCACGTCGCCGGCGGCTTCCACCGCGCGGCCGCTGGTGGCGATCACGTTGGCGCCGAGCATGCGGCTCATCCCGGCCACGCCGATGGCGGACAGCAGACCGCCGATGGTGGTGGGGATCAGGCAAACCAGCAGCGCGACCAGTACGGTGATGGTGACCACGCTGCCGCTGCCGGCCGCCTCGACGCTGTATTGCGAGAACGGGAACAGGGTGGCGGTGGCCAACACGAACACGATGGTCAGCGCCACCAGCAGGATGGTCAGCGCGATTTCGTTCGGCGTTTTGCGGCGTTTGGCGCCTTCCACCATGGCGATCATGCGATCGAGGAAGGTTTCCCCCGGGTTGACGCTGCACTGCACCACCAGCCAGTCGGACAGCACGCGGGTGCCGCCGGTGACCGAGGAGAAGTCCCCGCCGGATTCGCGGATCACCGGGGCGGATTCCCCGGTGATGGCGCTTTCATCCACCGAGGCGCCGCCCTCCAGCACTTCGCCGTCGCACGGAATGGTGTCGCCGGCTTCCACCAGCACGATATCGCCTTTGCGCAGGCTGTCGGCGGCCACTTTCTCCGTGGTGCCGTCGCGGCGGGGGCCGGCCAGTTTTTTCGCCCAGCTGGTTTTCTTGGTGCCTTTCAGGCTTTCCGCCTGGGCCTTGCTGCGCCCTTCGGCCAGCGCCTCGGCGAAGTTGGCGAACAGCACGGTGAACCACAACCACAGGGAGACGCTGCCGGTAAAGGCGGCGGCGCCGTCGGTTTGGCCGGCGAGGATCGCCAGCCAGATGGCGGTGGTCAGAATGCTGCCGATATACACCACGAACATCACCGGGTTGCGCCATTGAACGCGAGGATCCAGTTTTTTCACCGCATCGATCAGCGCGGTGCGCACCAGGGCCGGTTCAAACAGCGCGCGTTGTTTGCGAGTCATCTCTTATTCTCTCTCTGTGACGTCGGTTAGTTTGCCAACCAAAGTTGCAAATGCTCGGCCACCGGGCCCAGCGCCAGCGCAGGTACGAAGGTCAGCGCGCCCACCAGCAATACGGTGCCGATCAGCAGGCCGATAAACAGCGGCCCATAGGTCGGCAGGGTGCCGTTGCCCGCCGGCTGGCGTGGCTTGGCGCTCAGCGAACCGGCGATCGCCAGCACCGGCAGGATCACCCCGAAGCGGCCGACGAACATGGCGAAGGCCAGCAGCAGGTTGTAGAACGGCGTATTGACGCTCAAGCCGGCGAAGGCGCTGCCGTTGTTGTTGGCGGCGGAGGACAGGGCATACAGCACTTCGCTGAAGCCGTGGGCGCCCGGATTGAGGATGCCGGCGCGGCCCGCGTCGGTGCCGATAGCCAGCGCGCTGCCCAGCAACACCAGCGCCGGCGTGACCAGGATCGCCAGCGCGGTCATCTTCATGTCGTAAACGTCGATCTTCTTGCCCAGATATTCCGGGGTGCGGCCGATCATCAGACCGGCGATAAACACCGTCAGCAGCACGAACAGCAGCATGCCGTACAGGCCGGAGCCGACGCCGCCGAACACCACTTCACCGATCTGCATCAGCCACATCGGCACCATGCCGCCCAGCGCGGTGAAGGAGTCGTGCATGGCGTTGACCGCCCCGCAGGACGCGGCGGTGGTCACCACCGAGAACAGGCTGGTGGCGAGAATGCCGAAGCGCGACTCTTTGCCTTCCATATTGATGTTGCTGTCGGCGCCCAGCGCGCTCAGGTGCGGGTTGCCCGCCAGCTCGGCGTACATCACCACCACCACCGCCACCACGAAGATCAGCGCCATCGCCCAGATCAGCGCGTGGCCCTGACGGTTTTCACCGGCCAGTTGTCCGAAAGAGAAGCACAGCGCGCAAGGGATCAGGAAGATGGCCAGCATCTGCACGAAGTTGGTCAACACGGTCGGGTTTTCGAACGGGTGCGCCGAGTTGGCCCCGAAGAACCCCCCGCCGTTGGTGCCGAGCATCTTGATCGCTTCCTGCGAGGCGACCGGCCCCATCGGCAGCGTCTGCTGCGCGCCTTCGAGCGTGGTGACGTGCAGGTAAGGCAGGAAGTTTTGCAGCGTGCCCTGGCTGACGAAGAACAGGGCGATCAGCAGCGCGATCGGCAGCAGCACATACAGCGTGATGCGGAACAGATCGGCCCAGGCGTTGCCGACGGTCTTGCCGGCGCGGCGGGTAAAGGCGCGGATCAGCGCAAAGGCCACGGCGATGCCGGTGGAGGCGGAAACGAAGTTCTGCACCGCCAGCCCGGCCATCTGGCTGAAATAGCTGAGGGCGCTTTCACCGCTGTAGGCTTGCCAGTTGGTGTTGGTGACGAAGCTGACGGCGGTGTTGAGCGCCAGATCCCAGGAGAGGCCAGGGAAGCCTTGTGGGTTGAGCGGCAGCGAGCCCTGCGCCATCAGCAGGGCGAACAGCAGCGCCAGGCCGAGCAGGTTAAACGCCAGGATCGCCAGCGCGTACTGCCACCAATTCATCTCGGTGGGGCGGATGCCGCAGGCGCGCCAGACGCCGGCTTCCACTGCGCGCAGCGTAGGCAGTGGCTCACCTTCGATCAGGCGCGCCATAAAACCGCCCAGCGGCCGTGCCAGCAGCAGAAGCACCAGCAGGAAACTGGCGATCAGTAAAAAGGCTGAACCCGCCATCAGAAATCCTCCGCGTTAAACAGGGCGTAGACCAGATAGGCCAACAGCAGCAGAACCAACAGCGCACCACCAATAACGCTGAAACTCACGGGACACCTCCAGAGGTGTTGTTTTTGATAGAGGCAGTGTAGGGAGCGGGGTAGAAAGAAGATGAAAAAATCGCGCGGGCGGGTGTAAAAAAAGTATAAAAATGGCTGAAATTTCAGCGAAAATTGAGCATTTCAACCAGCAGGTTGGCGGCGAGATTGCGCCTGATGAGTGAATAAGCAAGGGCAGAGGCGTGGCAGCAGGAACCGGATAATAACCACAACGTAACCAATGTTAAGTTAAAAATTAACTTGGCTGTAACAAAATTACGAATCGCCGCGGTGATTAGCGATTTTTTGTGCGATTTAGTGGTCGGATGAGTAGTAAACTTTCATCAAGTGCGCTAAAATTTTGTCCAGTTACCAAATTACCGATTGTTCATTTGATACGCCCACGCCGTTTTCCCTGACAAATCAACGGCAGGCGTTTTTAAGGAGGTTCGCATGTCTACGACCTATCACGCTTATTCACTGCATCGGATTCTCCTGCGCCGCAGCGCAGTGGTGATCGCGGGCATTTTGGCCCTGCCGGTGATGCTGTTCCGCAGCGATCGCGGGCGTTTTTACAGCTACCTGCACCGCGTCTGGTCAAAAACCAGCGATAAGCCGGTCTGGCTGCAGCAGGCGGAACTGGCGTCCTGCGACTTCTACTGAGTCACTGCCGACTCACGAACAACCCTCGCCCTGCGGCGGGGGTTTTTTTATGCCCCAAGCCCGCTGCCGTCAAGCGCAAGGTCGTATTTGGCAAGCCATTCTTCTACACTTTCCCCATCGACCAACACCACGAGAGAACGGTATGAGTGACAAGATCCCTATCGGCATCAGCGCCTGTTTACTGGGCGACGCGGTGCGTTTCGACGGTGGCCACAAGCGGCTGGCCTTCGCGGTGGAACAGTTGGCGCCCTATGTGCGCTTTGAGCCCGTTTGCCCGGAAATGGCGATCGGCCTGCCCACGCCGCGCCCGGCGCTGCGCCTGGTGAAACAGGCGCAGCCGTGGCCGGCGATGCGCTACAGCAACGACGCCGGCGTGGATCTGACCGAGGAGATGCGCAGTTTCTCCGCACAGCGCGTGGCCGCGTTGCAGCACCTGTGCGGCTATATCGTCTGCGCCAAGTCGCCGAGCTGCGGCCTGGAGCGGGTGCGGGTCTACAGCGAGAACGGCAAGGACTCGCGTAAAAACGGCGTCGGGCTGTTTACCGCCGAGCTGCTGCGCCAGATGCCGTGGCTGCCGGTGGAAGAGGATGGGCGTTTGCAGGATGCGGCGCTGCGGGAAAACTTTATCGAGCGAGTGTACGCGCTGTATGAGTTGAGCATGCTGTGGCGTCAGGGGCTGACCCGCGGCGGGCTGATCGCGTTTCACAGCCGCTACAAGCTGTCGCTGCTGGCGCATTCGCAGCCGGCGTACCGCGAACTGGGGCGTTTCGTCGCCGACATTCATCGCTGGGACTCGCTGGAAGACTTCGCCGTGGAGTACCGCAGCCGCCTGATGGCGTTGTTGGCGCACAAGGCGACGCGCCGCAACCATACCAACGTGTTGATGCACGTGCAGGGTTACTTCCGCCGCCAGCTCAGCGCGGCGCAGCGCCAGGAGCTGGCGCACCTGATCGACCGCTACCGGCAGGGCATGCAGCCGCTGCTGGCGCCGATCGCCTTGCTTAAGCATTACATGGCGGAATATCCCGACAGTTATCTGGCGGAACAACGCTATTTCGAACCTTATCCGGAGGCGCTGCGTTTGCGTTACGGCCATTGATTGACAAGGGAATTTTATGACCACGCATCTGGTCTGGTTGCGTAACGATTTGCGTATCACCGACAACAAAGCGCTGCACGCTGCCTGCAGCGATCCCAAAGCCCGGGTGCTGGCGGTGTTTATCGCCACCCCGCAGCAGTGGCGGCAGCATGAGATGGCGCCGCGGCAGGCGGCGCTGATCCACGCCAGCCTGCGGGCGGTACAGCAGGCGCTGGCGCAAAAGGGCATTGCGCTGCATTGCCATGCCGGCACGGACTTTGCCGCGTCGATCGACTGGCTGGCGGAGTATTGCCGGCGAGAGCAGGTGGACGCGTTATTTTACAACCGCCAGTACGAACTGAATGAACGGCGACGCGATGCGCGGCTGGAGCAGCAGTTGAATGGACGGGTAACGTGCCACGGTTTTGATGACAGCCTGCTGTTGCCGCCGGGCAGCGTGCTAACCGGCGGCGGCGAGATGTACAAGGTTTATACGCCGTTTCGCAACGCCTTTATTCAGCGCCTTACTGAGTCCGACGTGAGCTGCCTGCCGGCGCCGAAGATCCGTGCCGATGGCGCGTTGCCTGCGCCTGAGGCGCCGGTGGCGTTCGATTATCCCGCGGCGGACATCGGGGATGACTATCCCGCCGGCGAGGAGGCCGCGCTGCAGCGGCTGCGCGCCTTTTGTCGTGAGCAGGTGCAAGATTACCTTCGGCAGCGCGATCTGCCCGCCATCGCCGGCACCAGCAGCCTGTCGCCCTATCTGGCGATCGGCGCGCTGTCGCCGCGCCAGTGTTTTAACCGCCTGCGCGCCGAATGCCCGCAGCTGCTGGAAGATCGCGAGAGCGGCGCTTTCGCCTGGCTGAACGAGCTGATTTGGCGCGAGTTCTATCGCCACCTGCTGGTGGCCTATCCCGAGCTGTGCCGCCATCGTCCCTTTATCGCCTGGACGGACAAGGTGCGCTGGAGCGCTGACGCGGCGAAGCAGCAGGCCTGGCAGCGGGGCGAAACCGGCTATCCGATCGTCGATGCCGCCATGCGCCAACTGAACGCTACCGGCTGGATGCACAACCGGCTGCGCATGATCAGCGCCAGTTTTCTGGTGAAGGATCTGCTGATCGACTGGCGCGCCGGGGAGCGCTATTTCATGTCGCAACTGCTGGACGGGGATCTGGCGGCCAATAACGGCGGCTGGCAGTGGGCGGCCTCCACCGGCACCGACGCCGCGCCGTATTTCCGCATCTTTAACCCGACCACCCAGGGTGAACGTTTTGATCCACAAGGCACTTTCATCCGTAAATGGTTGCCGGAACTGGCGGATGTGCCCGACAATGACATCCATTACCCCCACCGCTGGGCGGAAAAGCAGCGCCGTACGCTGAACTACCCGCTGCCGATCGTCGATCACAAACAAGCCCGCGTGGAGACGTTGGCGGCGTTCGAGGCGGCGAAGCGGGGAGAGTCTTGAGGCAACTGCAAGGAGCGACGTAATGATGAAAAAGGTGCTGGCCCTGTGCCTGAGCGGCTATTCCGCGCTGGCGATCGCCGGCTTTGACGTGGTGGCGCTGGGCGTCGACGGCGGCGTCAGCGACGGCAACCTGACCTCTTATCTGATCCGCAGCGATAATCAGCCGCAGTATGTGGCGCTGGACGCCGGCTCGCTGCTGCCGGGCATCGCCAAAGGGCTGGAGAAGGGCAGTTTCCCGCAGGTGACCCCCGAGCTGGCCGCGCCTTACACGCCGCAGGGCTATGTGTTCCGGCAGTTGATCGGCGGCTATTTCATCAGCCACGGCCATCTGGACCACGTGGCGGGGCTGATCGTCGGCTCGCCCGAAGATAATAAAAAAACCGTTTACGCCCAGGCGGACACCGTGCTGACCCTGCGCAACCATTACTTCAACTGGAAGGCCTGGCCGAACTTTACCGACGCCGGCAACGGTTCGCGGCTGGGCACCTACCGGCTGCAAACGGTGCGGCCGCAGCAGCGCTTTACCCTCGGCCTGACCGGGTTGACCGGCGTGATGTACCCGCTCAGCCACGATCGCTACCCGTCGTCAATGCTGCTGATTTCCAACGGCAACGAGTTCTTCGCCTACTTCGGCGATACCGGGCCGGACAAGGTGGAGCAGTCGCGCGATCTCGATGCCGTGTGGCGCGTGCTGGGGCCGCTTGTCGAGCAGAAAAAGCTCAAGGGCATGATTATCGAAACCTCTTACCCTAATGGGGTGGAGGACAAACATCTATACGGCCATCTGACGCCGGCCTGGCTGCTGAAGGAGCTGAAGAACCTGACGCAGTACAGCGGCGGCGAAGGCTCGCTGAACGGTCTGCCGGTGGTGATCAGCCACATCAAACCGAGCCTGAAGCAGGGCGAAGACGCGCGCGCCGCCATTGCGCAGCAGCTGGCGCAGGGCAACGATCTGGGGGTGAAATTCATCCTGATGGCGCAGGGCGACCGGCAGACATTTTGACTATGAAGAGAGAAGAGAATGCGTAACCTCGATCTGGAACAACTGATCAACACGGAACTGAACGCCGCGGCGTTTCAGGACTATGCCCCCAATGGATTGCAGGTGGAAGGGCGCCCGCACGTGCAGCGCATCGTGACCGGCGTCACCGCCTGTCAGGCGCTGTTGGACGCCGCGGTGGCGCATCAGGCCGACGCGATCATCGTGCATCACGGCTATTTCTGGAAAAACGAGGCGCCGGCGGTGCGCGGCATGAAGCGCAACCGTCTGAAAACGCTGTTGACCCACGACATCAATCTGTACGGCTACCACTTGCCGCTGGACGCGCATCCGGTGCTGGGCAACAACGCGCAGCTGGCGCAGGCGCTGGGCATTCGGGTGATTGGCGACGTCGAGCCGCTGGTGCCGCACGGGGAATTCGAACAGCCGCTGACCGGCGAAGCGCTGCAACAGCGCATCGAAAGCCGGCTGGGGCGCGCGGTGCTGCACTGCGGCGATAACGCGCCTGAGCATATTCGCCGAGTGGCCTGGTGCACCGGTGGCGGCCAGGGCTTTATCGACAGCGCGGCGCGCTTCGGCGTCGATGCTTTCATCAGCGGTGAAGTGTCTGAGCAGACCATTCACAGCGCGCGCGAAATGGGCGTGCATTTCTTTGCTGCCGGCCACCACGCGACCGAGCGCGGCGGCGTGAAAGCGCTGGGGGAATGGCTGGCTCAGCACCACGGTTTTGATGTGACCTTTATCGATATCCCGAATCCCGCCTGATTTTTTTCTGCGTCGGATCCAGCCCGGCCTGCGCGCCGGCTGAATCCTTTTACCGCGCTATTTCCTTATTTTCCTTATGGTTGCGTTCTATTGACAGCCGGGGCTGCGTCACGCATAACTGGTGTGTTTTTCAGCGCGATAATAATAAGGAGAATAAGGGTGCAACAAGCGCGTTATTACCTTTTAGGTGAAAGAGCGGTAGTGCTTGAACTGTCACCGCCGGTGACGTTGCCGAGCCAGCAGCGCATCTGGGCGCTGGCGGAAAAGCTGAATCATCATCCTGACGTGCGGGAAGTGGTGCCGGGAATGAACAACCTGACGCTGCTGTTGCATACGCCGCAGGCCGACGCCGAAGCGATGCTCGCGTTACTGCAGCAGGGGTGGGAAAGCAAAGAGCGCCTGACGCCGGAGTCGCGTCAGGTGGAGATCCCGGTTGTCTATGGCGGGGAACAGGGCCCCGATCTGGATGAGGTGGCGCGCCATACCGGCATGACGCCGCGACAGGTGGTGGAATGCCACGCGGCGGCGGCTTACGTGGTCTATTTTCTCGGCTTTCAGCCGGGCTTCTCCTATTTGGGCGGCATGCCGGAAAAACTGGCCACGCCGCGTCGCGCCGAACCGCGTCTGGCGGTGGCGGCCGGCTCCGTCGGTATCGGCGGCGACCAGACCGGCATCTATCCGCTGGCGACGCCCGGCGGCTGGCAGCTGATCGGCCGCACGCCGCTGGCGTTGTTCAATCCCCATGAAATGCCGCCGACGCTGCTGCGCCCGGGCGATAGCGTACGCTTTGTGCCGCAGAAGGAGGGCGTATGCTGATTATTCTGCGCGCCGGCATCTATACCACGGTGCAGGATTTGGGCCGTGAAGGATTTCGCCGTCTGGGCATCAGTACCGGCGGCGCGTTGGATCAACCGGCGCTGAAGATCGCCAACCTGCTGGTGGGCAACGCGCCGGAGGCCGCCGGGCTAGAGATCACGCTCGGCCAGTTCAGCGCCGAGTTTACCCGTCCCGGCTGGATCGCCCTGACCGGCGCCGGCTGCGACGCGCAGCTGGACGGTAAGCCGCTGTGGACCGGCTGGCGCTACCCGGTGAAAAAGGGTCAGCGGCTGGTGCTGGGCACGCCGAAGCGCGGTATGCGCAGTTATCTCGCGATCGCCGGCGGTATCGCCGTGCCGGAAATGCTGGGCTCGCGCAGCACCGACATGAAAGCCGCTTTTGGCGGGTGCGAGGGGCGTAATCTGAAGGACGGCGATCGGTTGCCGCTGGGCAAATCCGCCGCTGAACCGCAAACCCGCTGTGGCGTAAAGCAGTTGTTGTTCACCAACCGCATCCGTGCGTTGCCGGGGCCGGAGTACGCCGAATTCAGCGAAGAGGCGCAGGATACGTTTTGGCGCGCCGCCTGGCAGCTCAGCCCGCAGAGCAACCGCATGGGCTACCGTCTGCACGGCGGCACGCCGCTGGCACGCACCACCGACAGAGAGATGCTGTCGCACGGCCTGATGCCCGGCGTGGTGCAGGTGCCGCACAACGGCCAGCCGATCGTGCTGATGGCCGATGCGCAAACCACCGGTGGTTACCCGCGTATCGCCTGCGTGATCGAAGCCGATCTTTACCATTTGGCGCAGATCCGTCTCGGCGAACCGATCCATTTCGTTCTCTGTTCACTGGCCGAGGCGCAGCGCGCCAAGGCCGAGCAGGATCTTTTCCTTCGACAGATTGCCTGGGGGTTACATGATCGTTGATTTGAACGCCGATCTCGGCGAAGGCTGCGCCAACGACCAGGCGCTGTTGCAATTGGTGAGCTCGGCCAACATCGCCTGCGGCTTCCACGCCGGCGATGCGCAGACCATGCGTCAGTCGGTGCGCTGGGCATTGCAGTACGGCGTGGCGATCGGCGCCCACCCGAGTTTTCCCGATCGGGAGAATTTCGGCCGCACTCGCATGCAGCTGCCGCCGGAAACGGTGTACGCGCAGGTGGTGTATCAGCTCGGGGCGCTGGCGGCCATCGCCCGCGCCGAGGGCGGGGTGATGGTGCACGTTAAGCCGCACGGCATGCTGTACAACCAGGCGGCGGTTGAGCCGGCGCTGGCGGAAGCCATCGCCCGGGCGGTGCAGGCGGTCGATCCGGCGCTGCGGCTGGTGGGGCTGGCCGGCAGCGAGCTGATCCGCGCCGGACAACGGCTCGGTCTGACCACCCGGCAGGAGGTGTTCGCCGATCGCGGTTATCAGGTCGACGGCACGCTGGTGCCGCGCGGTTTGCCGGGGGCATTGATCGAGGATGACGAACAGGCGCTGGCGCAAACCCTGGAGATGGTGCGCCATCACCGGGTGCGCAGCGTCGATGGCGTTTGGACCGCCGTACAGGCGGAAACCGTCTGCCTGCACGGGGACGGCGAGCATGCGCTGGCGTATGCGCGCAAGCTGCGGGACTGTTTTGTTCAACAGGGCATCCGCGTCAGCGCAGAGCAGTAAAGCAAGACACAACATCACAAACAAAAAAATTATTAGAAAATATCGAGGGAAGACTATGGAACAGGCCGTGAATCTCTGGCCACTGATCGGCATCGCCGCGATCGTGGTCGGGTTTGTATTGCGTTTCAATCCGGTGCTGGTGGTGATCGCCGCCGGCATCATTACCGGTCTGGCGGCGCTGATGCCGCTGGACGTCATTCTGGAAAAGCTCGGCGAGGGCTTTCTCAATACCCGAAACCTGCCGCTGATCCTGCTGCTGCCGCTGGCGGTGATCGGCCTGCTGGAACGTCACGGGCTGAAAGAGCGGGCGCAGGCGTGGATCGCCAAGATCAAAAGCGCCACCGCCGGCCGTTTGCTGATCGTGTACCTGTTCGTGCGCGAGATCACCGCGGCGATGGGGCTGACCAGCCTGGGCGGGCATCCGCAGATGGTGCGGCCGCTGCTGGCGCCGATGGCGGAAGGGGCGACGGAAAACCGCTACGGCGAGCTGCCGGAGCGCACCCGCCACCGCCTGCGCGCCATGTCGGCCGCTACCGATAACGTCGGGCTGTTCTTCGGCGAGGATATCTTCGTGGCCTTCGGTGCGATCATCTTCATGCATAACTTTATGCTGGAGTCCGGTGGCATTCAGACCGAGCCGCTGCATATCGCGCTGTGGGGCATTCCGACCGCCATTTTCGCTTTCCTGATCCACGCGTTCAGGCTGTATCGGATGGATAAACAGCTGAGCGCCGAGCTGGCGCAGCTGAATCAGGCGGCGCTGCAGGCGAAGGGGGAGGCGCGATGAACTTCCAGCAACAATACCTTTACTGGCTGGCCGGCGCGGTGCTGCTGATTGTGGCGGTGATGTCATTGCGCGATCGCGCCAACCCGCGCCGCATCACCACCGGGCTGTTTTGGGGGCTGTACGGCCTGGTGTTCCTGGTCGGCGACTGGACTTATCGCCTGTTGGGCGATGTACTGGGCGAGGGCAGCAACGAAAAACGCATGCTGCATATCATCGTTGGCGCGGTGGTGGTGGTGATGGCCCTGATTGCCGGCTTTGGCGGCGTGCGCCTCGGCAGCTATCACCAGCGGACGCCGCAGGAGCGCGAGGCGAGCGCCAAGCGCCTGGGCAACAAGCTGTTCATTCCCGCGCTGGCGATCCCGGTGGTGACGGTGGTCGGCGTGCTGCTGTTCAACAACGTGCCGGCGTTGCAAAACGCGGTATTCGGCAGCGGTAACCACGCGACGCTGATCACCCTGTTCTCGATGACCGTCGGCTGCCTGATCGGGTTGGCGATCGCGGTGAAAATGACCCATGAGAAGGCGCTCCAGCCGATACAGGAAGCGCGGCGCCTGCTGGATTCGATCGGCTGGGCGTTCATTCTGCCGCAGATCCTCGCCACGTTGGGGCTGCTGTTTACCGTCGCCGGCGTTGGCACCGCGATCTCGCATTTGACCCAGGAATATCTGGCGGTCGATAACCGTTTTATCGCCGTGGCGGTCTACGCTATCGGTATGGCGGTGCTGACCATGGTGATGGGCAACGCCTTCGCCGCTTTCCCGATCGTTACCGCCGGCATCGGCATTCCGATCCTGGTGTTGCAGCACGGCGGCAACCCGGCGGTGATGGCGGCGATCGGCATGTTCTCCGGCTATTGCGGCACCCTGATGACGCCGATGGCGGCGAACTTCAACATTGTGCCGGCGGCGCTGCTGGAGTTGCCGGACAAGAATGCGGTGATCAAGGCGCAGGTGCCGACCGGCGTGCTGCTGCTGTTGGTTAACGTGTTCCTGCTGTATTTCCTGATGTTCCTGTAGGAGTAAGGATGCAAAAAGTATTGATTACCGGCTTCGAGCCGTTTGGCGGCGAGCGCCTCAATCCCTCCTGGGAAGTGGTGAAGCAGCTCAACGATATGGAACTGGTGGGCACGCGTATCGTGGCGCGCCAGTTGCCGTGCGTGTTCGGCGCCGCGCTGGAGGCGCTCAATGCGGCGATCGACGAGGTGCAGCCGGTGATGGTGCTGGCTATCGGCCAGGCCGGCGGCCGCACCGATATCACGATTGAACGGGTGGCGATCAACGTCGACGATGCGCGTATTCCCGACAATCAGGGGCAGCAGCCGGTGGATGAGCCGATCGTCGCCGGCGGTCCGGCGGCCTATTTCAGCACTTTGCCGATCAAAGCGATGGTGAGTTCGATGCGCGAGGCCGGCATTCCGGCCGCCGTTTCGCAGACTGCCGGCACCTACGTGTGCAACCATGTGATGTATGGGCTGCTGCACCGTTTGAGCGGCCAGCGCGAGGTGAAGGGCGGTTTTATCCATATCCCGTATCTGCCTGAGCAGGCGGCGGCGCACCCCGGCGCGCCGAGCATGGCGGCTTCGACGGTGCTGTTTGCATTGGAGCTGGCCGTTTCCATCGCTTTGCAGGTGGAACACGATCTGAAAGTGGTGGGCGGCGCGACGCATTAATCAAGAGAATCCCCGGCGCATCGGGCTGCGCCGGGTCTACGCAAGGAGTGGTCTATGCCGGAAGGACCGGAGATCCGCCGGGCGGCGGACAAACTGGCGGCGGCGGTGATCGATCAGCCGCTGACCGCCGTCGATTTCGCTTTTCCCCAGTTGAAGCACTACCGCCAGCGTTTGCTCGGCGAGCGCATCGTCGCCATCGAGCCGCGCGGCAAGGCGCTGTTGACCCACTTTTCCAATGGGCTGACGATGTACAGCCATAACCAGCTGTACGGCGTATGGAAAGTGGCGGCGGCGGGAGAGACGCCGGAGACCAAGCGCGATCTGCGGGTGCGGCTGGAAACCGCTCGCAGCGCAATATTGCTCTACAGCGCTTCCGACATCACCGTCGGGCCGCGCGAGGAGATAGAACAGCACCCGTTCCTGCAACGCATTGGCCCCGACGTGCTGGACATGTCGTTGACGGTGGATGAGGTGCAGGAGCGTTTGCTGACGCCGCGTTTTCGCCGCAGGCAGCTGGGCGGCATGCTGCTCGACCAGGCGTTTCTCGCCGGATTGGGCAATTATTTGCGCGCCGAAATTCTGTGGCAGGCCGAACTGGCGCCGCAGCACAAACCGCAGGATCTGGCGCCAGAAGCGCTTTGGCGTCTGGCGGAGGCGCTGCTGGCGGTGCCGCGTCTTTCCTATCAGACGCGCGGGCAGGCGGATGAGAACCGCCATCACGGCGCGCTGTTTCGCTTCAAGGTGTTTCATCGCAGCGGCGAGCCCTGTGAGCGCTGCGGCGCGATGATTGTGCGCACCGACCTGTCGTCGCGGCCGTTTTATTGGTGCCCGGGCTGCCAGCAATAAGCAAAAAAAACGCCGCCCGAAGGGGCGGCGTTGTGCGGTTTCAGCCGGTGAAGCGGCTTACTTGGTTTTCAGCTGGGATTTGAAATCACGCTCGGCATAGCCGGTGTACAGCTGACGCGGACGGGCAATTTTGATGCCTTCGTCGTGCATTTCGTTCCAGTGCGCGATCCAGCCGATGGTGCGCGCGATGGCGAAGATCACGGTGAACATGGAAGAAGGAATGCCCATCGCCTTCAGGATGATGCCGGAGTAGAAGTCGACGTTCGGGTACAGTTTCTTCTCGATGAAGTACGGGTCGTTCAGCGCGATGTGCTCTAGCTCCATCGCCACCTGCAGCAGGTTGTCGTCCTTCTTGTTCAGCTCTTTCAGCACTTCGTGACAGGTCTCGCGCATCACGGTGGCGCGCGGATCGTAGTTCTTGTACACGCGGTGGCCGAAGCCCATCAGGCGGAAGGAGTCGTTCTTGTCCTTGGCGCGCTTGATGAATTCCGGAATGTGATCGACGGTCTTGATCTCTTCCAGCATTTTCAGCGCCGCTTCGTTGGCGCCGCCGTGCGCCGGCCCCCACAGGGAGGCGATGCCGGCCGCGATGCAGGCGAACGGGTTGGCGCCGGAAGATCCGGCGGTGCGCACGGTCGAGGTAGAGGCGTTCTGCTCATGGTCGGCGTGCAGGATCAGGATGCGATCCATGGCGCGTTCCAATACCGGGTTCACCACGTACTCTTCGCACGGGGTGGCGAACATCATGTGCAGGAAGTTGCCGGCATAGGACAGATCGTTGCGCGGATAAACGAACGGCTGGCCTAGGGAGTATTTGTAGCACATCGCGGCCACGGTCGGCATTTTGGACAGCAGACGGAACGCGGTGATTTCACGGTGACGCTCGTTGTTGACGTCCAGCGCATCGTGGTAGAACGCCGCCAGCGCGCCGGTCACGCCGCACAGCACCGCCATCGGGTGCGAGTCGCGACGGAAGCCACGGAACAGATGGGTGATCTGGTCGTGGATCATGGTGTGACGGGTTACGGTCGTTTTGAAGGTCTCGAACTCTTCCGGCGTCGGGGTCTCGCCGTACAGCAGGATGTAGCACACTTCCAGGTAGGAAGATTCTTTCGCCAGCTGTTCGATAGGGAAGCCGCGGTGCAGCAGCACGCCTTTGTCGCCGTCGATGAAGGTAATCTTGGATTCGCAAGAAGCGGTGGAGGTAAAGCCGGGATCAAATGTGAAATAACCTTTGGAACCCAGAGCGCGGACATCGAGGACATCAGGGCCCAGTGTCGGTGTCAATACGCCCAGTTCGATCGGAGCTTCGCTGTCGTTAATGGTTAGCGTCGCTTTCTTATCAGTCATTTACTGTCTCCTTAGCGCCTTATTTTAAAAACCACTAACAACTGAAATACCTTAAATCTCTGCAGGTTGCCCGCAAAAAATGGTGCGGACGCTAACTCTGTGAGCGACTGCGCAACTGTGCGCGGGTAGGGTACAGAGTGCTGACCAGGCGAACGAGACGGGTGACCAGTTGTTAACGATTCAGAGTAATTCGTTATAGTCTGTTAATCTTACCTATGAGCTGTTCGAAGAGATGTGAACCTATCCCAATAAACTGTTTTTATTTGCTTTATTTGCTTTTTGACGCCGGCAAAATCGAGCGGGAAACAACGGCTATTGGGATAGGTTCGCCAAATACACTGTTGCATAACTCGAACCCGGGGGAAGTGTATCTGCTGACCCGTAGCGCATCATAGGACCGTTTGTGCCCCTATATGTAATGGAAATGTTGATCTCTTGTCAAATCAGATAATTAATTTTGCACTAATTGTGAAATCCGTGATCTGAATCACTGTTCGGGGGAAATGTTATCAAAGCGGTTGTATGAGAATTGTAATCAGAATGTGATCCTCCTATACTGCCGCCAGGTCTCCGGATTACCCTGAAGTAGGAGCACCCAGCGTTATAAATGCGCGCCGTTTGAGCACAGAGGATGTTGATGTTTGAGCGCGTGACGTGTAAGGGTTTTAGGCTCTTAACGCTGTCTGATCCCCGCCCAGGCCCGGAGGAAGGAAAATAATAAGAGCTGTGTGGGCAAATACGTGAAAAAACAACGACCTGTCAACTTGGATCTGCAAACGATCCGGTTCCCCGTAACTGCGATAGCGTCTATCTTACACCGAGTCTCTGGCGTAATTACCTTCGTTGCCGTGGGTATCCTCCTCTGGCTGCTGGGCCTGTCACTCTCTTCCCAAGAGGGGTTCCTGCAGGCGGCCGCCATCATGAATAGCTTCATCGTCAAATTCATATTCTGGGGCATCCTCACGGCGCTGGCCTATCACATTTGCGGTGGCATCCGTCACTTGTTAATGGATTTTGGCTACATCGAAGAGAGTTTGGCCGCCGGCACCCGTTCCGCCCAGGTGGCGATCGGTCTGACCGTCGTGCTGTCAGTTCTGGCTGGAGTCCTCGTATGGTAAACAACGTTTCTGCATTAGGGCGCAACGGCGTGCACGATTGGCTGCTGCTGCGTGCTTCCGCAATCATCATCACCCTGTACGTCCTGTATATCCTGGGCTTTTTCGTCACGGCTCCGGAACTCACTTATGACATCTGGCGCGGTTTCTTCGCCACTTCCATTACGAAAGTGTTCACTCTGCTGACCTTGCTGTCGATTCTGGTTCACGCCTGGATCGGGCTGTGGCAGGTGCTGACGGACTACGTCAAGCCGCTGGCGGTTCGCCTGGTGTTGCAGTTGGCTGTCGTGGTCGCGTTGCTGGTCTATTTACTGTACGGAACAATCGTAGTGTGGGGTGCTTAAATGAAACTGCCAGTCAGAGAGTTTGATGCCGTCGTAATCGGCGCCGGCGGTGCGGGCATGCGTGCCGCGCTGCAAATTTCCCAAGCGGGCTCGACCTGTGCCCTGCTGTCCAAAGTTTTCCCGACCCGTTCCCATACCGTGTCCGCCCAAGGCGGCATTACCGTCGCGCTCGGCAACAGCCACGAGGACAACTGGGAATGGCATATGTACGACACGGTGAAAGGTTCCGACTATATCGGTGACCAGGACGCCATCGAATATATGTGTAAAACCGGCCCGGAAGCGATTCTGGAACTGGAACACATGGGCCTGCCGTTCTCTCGCCTGGACGACGGCCGCATCTATCAGCGTCCGTTCGGCGGTCAGTCGCTGAACTTCGGCGGCGAGCAGGCGGCGCGTACCGCCGCCGCAGCCGACCGTACCGGCCACGCGCTGCTGCACACCCTGTACCAACAGAACCTGAAAAACCACACCACCATTTTCTCTGAGTGGTATGCGCTCGATCTGGTGAAA
This sequence comes from Serratia sp. SCBI, assembly GCF_000747565.1. NCBI lineage: Bacteria > Pseudomonadati > Pseudomonadota > Gammaproteobacteria > Enterobacterales > Yersiniaceae > Serratia > Serratia sp. SCBI. The sequence continues at coordinate 1,287,551 of NZ_CP003424.1, forward strand.
AACCAGGACGGCGCGGTGGTCGGCACCACGGCTATCTGCATCGAAACCGGTGAAGTGGTTTACTTCAAAGCCAAGGCCACCGTGCTGGCGACCGGCGGCGCAGGCCGTATTTACCAGTCCACCACCAACGCCCACATCAACACCGGCGACGGTGTCGGCATGGCGCTGCGCGCCGGCGTGCCGGTGCAGGACATGGAAATGTGGCAGTTCCACCCGACCGGCATCGCCGGCGCGGGCGTGCTGGTGACCGAAGGCTGCCGCGGCGAAGGCGGTTACCTGTTGAACAAACACGGCGAGCGCTTCATGGAGCGTTATGCGCCGAACGCCAAAGATCTGGCGGGGCGCGACGTGGTTGCCCGTTCGATCATGATCGAAATCCGCGAAGGCCGCGGCTGCGACGGTCCTTGGGGCCCGCACGCCAAGCTGAAGCTGGATCACCTGGGCAAAGAGGTGCTGGAATCCCGTCTGCCGGGCATTCTGGAGCTGTCCCGCACCTTCGCGCACGTCGATCCGGTGAAAGAGCCGATCCCGGTTATCCCAACCTGTCACTATATGATGGGCGGCATTCCGACCAAGGTGACCGGTCAGGCGCTGACCGTAAACGAGAAAGGCGAAGACGTGGTGATCCCGGGGCTGTTCGCCGTGGGCGAAATCGCCTGCGTATCGGTGCACGGCGCCAACCGTCTGGGCGGCAACTCGCTGCTGGACCTGGTGGTGTTCGGCCGTTCCGCCGGCATGCACCTGCAGGAATCGTTGGAAGAGCAGGGCGTGAGCCGTGACGCCAGCGACTCCGACGTGGAAGCTTCGCTTGATCGTCTGAACCGTTGGAACAATACCCGTTCTGGCGAAGACCCGGTCGAGATTCGCAAAGCGCTGCAGTCTTGCATGCAGCACAACTTCTCGGTATTCCGCGAAGGCGATGCGATGGCCAAGGGCCTGGAAGAACTGAAAGTGATCCGTGAACGTCTGAAGAACGCACGCCTGGACGATACCTCCAGCGAGTTCAACACCCAGCGCATCGAGTGCCTGGAGTTGGATAACCTGATGGAGACCGCGTATTCCACCGCCGTGTCGGCCAACTTCCGTACCGAGAGCCGTGGCGCACACAGCCGCTTCGACTACCCGGAACGCGATGACGCCAACTGGCTGTGCCATTCGCTGTATCTGCCGCAATCGGAAAGCATGACGCGTCGTGAAGTGAACATGCAACCGAAGCTGCGCCCGGCATTCCCGCCGAAAGTGCGTTCTTACTAATTGCGGAGATCGACAGATGAAACTCGAATTTTCCATTTATCGCTACAATCCGGATGTCGACGACGCGCCGCACATGCAGGACTACACCCTGGAAGCGGAAGAAGGCCGTGACATGATGCTGCTGGATGCGTTGATCCAACTGAAAGAAAAAGATCCGACCCTGTCGTTCCGTCGCTCATGCCGCGAAGGCGTGTGCGGTTCCGACGGCCTGAACATGAACGGTAAAAACGGCCTGGCGTGCATCACCCCGGTTTCGTCGCTGCGCAAAGGCAACGGCAAGATCGTGATCCGTCCGCTGCCGGGGCTGCCGGTGGTGCGCGATCTGGTGGTGGATATGGGTCAGTTCTACACCCAGTATGAAAAGATCAAGCCATACCTGCTGAACGACGGCAAGAATCCGCCGGCGCGTGAGCACCTGCAGTCGCCGGAACAGCGCGCCAAGCTGGACGGTCTGTACGAGTGCATCCTGTGCGCCTGCTGCTCGACTTCGTGCCCATCGTTCTGGTGGAACCCGGACAAGTTCATCGGGCCTGCCGGTCTGTTGGCGGCGTATCGCTTCCTGATCGACAGCCGTGACACGGAAACGCAAGAACGTTTAGATGATCTGGACGATGCTTTTAGTGTTTTCCGCTGCCATAGCATTATGAATTGTGTCAGTGTATGTCCTAAAGGCTTGAACCCGACGCGTGCGATCGGGCATATCAAGTCCATGCTGCTGCAACGCGGCGCATAAACGGAATGAGATGCTGCGCCGGGCTCTTTTCCGGCGCACATCCCATAGGGGAGGGAACCTCTAAAAACTGACCCGCGGCTGCGGCGCTATGCAGCCTGGTTCTTCCGCCGGTTTTTAGAGGTTCCTTGTAAGGGACCGCAAGGTCCATAACAGAACGTATCGGGCCGTCATGGCCGCAAGTACGTCGAGTGAACCGTTTTACGGCAAACCGTATTCATCACGGTAATTATGTTAACCACGGCGAAAACTAAAGCTTCAAAGCTTAAGGGATCATGATGCAGAACGGCGCAATGAAGGCCTGGCTGGATTCCTCCTATCTGGCGGGCGCGAACCAGTCTTACATAGAGCAGCTCTATGAAGATTTCTTAACCGATCCGGGTTCCGTTGAAGATAGCTGGCGTTCCATTTTTCAACAGCTACCAACCGCGGGTGTCAAACCCGATCAGCTCCACTCTCAAACGCGCGACTACTTCCGCCGCTTGGCGAAAGACTCCGCGCGCTACAACACCACCATCACCGATCCGGCAACCGATGCCAAACAGGTCAAGGTACTGCAGCTGATCAACGCCTTCCGCTTCCGCGGACATCAGCATGCCAACCTCGATCCGCTCGGCCTGTGGCAGCGTGAGCAAGTTCCTGACCTTGAGCCCGCTTACCACAACCTGACCGAAGCCGATTTCCAGGAAACCTTCAACGTGGGCTCTTTCGCCATCGGCAAAGAAACCATGAAGCTGGGCGATCTGTACGCCGCGCTGAAGCAGACCTACTGCGGTTCGATCGGCGCTGAATACATGCACATCACCAACACCGAAGAGAAACGCTGGATCCAGCAGCGCATCGAGTCGGTGGTGGGGCGCGCCAGCTTTACCGCCGACGAAAAACGCCGTTTCCTGAACGAGCTGACCGCTGCGGAAGGCCTGGAACGCTACCTGGGCGCCAAATTCCCGGGCGCCAAACGCTTCTCGCTGGAAGGCGGCGACGCGCTGGTGCCGATGCTGAAAGAGATGGTGCGCCACGCCGGCAAGAACGGCACGCGTGAAGTGGTGTTGGGCATGGCCCACCGCGGCCGTCTGAACGTGCTGATCAACGTGCTGGGCAAAAAACCGGCCGACCTGTTCGACGAATTCGCCGGCAAGCATAAAGAACACCTCGGCACCGGTGACGTGAAATATCACCAGGGCTTCTCCTCCGACGTGGAAACCGAAGGCGGCATGGTTCACCTGGCGCTGGCGTTCAACCCGTCGCACCTGGAGATCGTCAGCCCGGTGGTCATGGGGTCGGTTCGCGCCCGTCGCGATCGTCTGGACGAAGCGCGCAGCAACATGGTGCTGCCGATTACCATCCACGGCGACGCCGCCATTACCGGCCAGGGCGTGGTTCAGGAAACCCTGAACATGTCTCAGGCTCGCGGCTACGAAGTGGGCGGCACCGTGCGCATCGTCATCAACAACCAGGTTGGCTTCACCACCTCCAACCCGCTGGATGCGCGCTCTACCGAATACTGCACCGACATCGCCAAAATGGTTCAGGCGCCGATCTTCCACGTTAACGCGGACGATCCGGAAGCCGTGGCCTTCGTCACTCGCCTGGCGTTGGATTTCCGTAACACCTTTAAGCGTGACGTGATGATCGATCTGGTCTGCTACCGTCGCCATGGGCACAACGAGGCCGATGAGCCGAGCGCCACCCAGCCGGTGATGTATCAGAAGATCAAGAAACACCCTACGCCGCGCAAAATCTACGCTGACATTCTGACCGAACAGAAAGTGGCCAGCCTGGAAGATGCCACGGAAATGGTCAACCTGTATCGTGATGCGCTCGACCGCGGCGATTGTGTGGTTGAAGAATGGCGTCCGATGAATCTGCACTCCTTCACCTGGTCGCCGTACCTGAACCACGAGTGGGACGAAGAGTACCCGAGCAAGGTTGAGATGAAGCGTCTGCAGGAACTGGGCCGCCGCATCAGCACCGTGCCGGAAGCGATCGAAATGCAGTCACGCGTGGCGAAAATCTACGCTGACCGCGCCGAGATGGCGGCGGGCAACAAGCCGTTCGACTGGGGCGCCGCCGAAACGCTGGCCTACGCCACCATGGCGGATGAAGGCATTCCAATCCGCATCTCCGGCGAAGACGCCGGCCGCGGCACCTTCTTCCACCGTCACGCGGTGGTGCACAACCAGAAAAACGGTTCGGTCTATGTTCCGCTGGCGAATATCCACAGCGGCCAGGGCGAATTCAAAGTCTGGGACTCCGTGCTGTCTGAAGAGGCGGTGCTGGCGTTCGAATACGGCTACGCCACGGCGGAACCGCGCACGCTGACCATCTGGGAAGCGCAGTTCGGCGACTTCGCCAACGGCGCGCAGGTTGTTATCGACCAGTTCATCAGCTCCGGCGAGCAAAAATGGGGCCGTATGTGCGGCCTGGTGATGCTGCTGCCGCACGGCTATGAAGGCCAGGGCCCAGAGCACTCCTCCGCGCGTCTGGAACGTTATCTGCAGCTGTGCGCTGAGCAGAACATGCAGGTGTGCGTCCCGTCCACGCCGGCGCAGGTTTACCACATGCTGCGTCGTCAGGCGCTGCGCGGTATGCGTCGTCCGCTGGTGGTGATGTCGCCGAAGTCGCTGCTGCGTCACCCGCTGGCGGTCTCTTCGCTGGACGAGCTGGCCAATGGCACCTTCCTGCCGGCGATCGGCGAGATCGACGATTTGGATCCGAAAGCGGTCAAGCGCGTCGTGCTGTGCTCCGGTAAGGTTTACTACGACCTGCTGGAACAGCGTCGCAAGAACGAGCAGAAAGACGTGGCCATCGTGCGCATCGAGCAGCTGTATCCGTTCCCGCATCAGGCCGTGCAGGCCGTGCTGGAGCAATACTCGCACGTGCATGACTTCGTCTGGTGTCAGGAAGAGCCGCTGAACCAGGGCGCCTGGTACTGCAGCCAACACAACTTCCGTGAAGTGGTGCCGTTCGGGGCTTCTTTACGTTACGCAGGACGTCCGGCCTCCGCCTCTCCGGCGGTGGGTTATATGTCCGTACACCAGAAGCAGCAGCAGGCTCTGGTGAATGATGCGCTGAATATTGACTAATGTTCGCTCGCTTGCCGGCCGAGGGGCCGGCAAGCAGATGATAAAAAACTTAAGGGAAAGCTAAATGAGTAGCGTAGATATTCTGGTTCCTGACCTTCCTGAATCGGTTGCCGATGCGACCGTAGCCACCTGGCACAAGAAACCGGGCGACAGCGTTCAGCGTGACGAAGTCCTGGTTGAAATCGAAACCGACAAAGTGGTGTTGGAAGTGCCGGCCAGTGAAGCGGGTATTCTCGATGCTATCGTGGAAGAAGAGGGCGCGACCGTACTGTCTCGCCAGCTGCTCGGCCGCATCCGTCCGGGCGACAGCTCCGGCAAGCCGACCGCTGAGAAGAGCCAGGAGAAAGAAGCCACGCCTGCACAGCGCGCGACCGCGAGCCTGGAAGAAGAAAGCAATGACGCGCTCAGCCCGGCGATTCGTCGCCTGATTGCTGAACACGATCTCGATGCCGGCGCCATCAAAGGCACCGGCGTGGGTGGCCGCATTACGCGTGAAGACGTGGAAGCGCACCTGGCCAAAGGCGGCGCCGCTGCCAAACCAGCCGCCGCTGAAGCCGCGCCGCAGCCTGCTCTGGCCGGCCGCAGCGAAAAACGCGTGCCGATGACCCGCCTGCGCAAACGCGTCGCCGAGCGTCTGCTGGAAGCGAAAAACAGCACCGCGATGTTGACCACCTTCAACGAAATCAACATGCAGCCGATCATGGATCTGCGCAAGCAGTACGGCGAAGCCTTCGAGAAACGCCACGGCGTGCGTCTGGGCTTCATGTCCTTCTACATCAAGGCGGTGGTTGAAGCGCTGAAGCGTTTCCCGGAAGTGAACGCGTCGATCGACGGTTCCGACGTGGTTTACCACAACTACTTCGACATCAGCATCGCGGTTTCTACTCCGCGCGGCCTGGTGACGCCGGTACTGCGCGATGTGGACGCCATGAGCATGGCTGACATCGAGAAGAAAATCAAAGAGCTGGCCGTTAAGGGCCGCGACGGCAAACTGACCGTGGAAGAGCTGACCGGCGGTAACTTCACCATTACCAACGGCGGCGTATTCGGCTCCCTGATGTCCACCCCGATCATCAACCCGCCGCAGAGCGCCATCCTGGGCATGCACGCCATCAAAGATCGCCCAATGGCGGTCAATGGTCAGGTGGTGATCCAGCCGATGATGTATCTGGCGCTGTCTTATGACCACCGCCTGATCGACGGTAAAGAATCCGTCGGTTATCTGGTGACGGTCAAAGAGATGCTGGAAGATCCGGCTCGTCTGCTGCTGGACGTCTAGTAACCCTTGCCGGGCGCGGCATGCCGCGCCCGCACTCTGTGCTATGTGGCCGGAAAACCATGCGGTTTACCGCGTAATAATGGTCCGGCTAAAAACCTTCAGAACTGAATGGATAGAACATCATGAATTTACACGAATATCAGGCAAAACAGCTGTTTGCTCGGTATGGCATGCCGGCACCAACCGGTTACGCCTGTACCACTCCGCGTGAAGCAGAAGAAGCCGCATCCAAAATCGGCTCCGGCCCGTGGGTGGTGAAATGTCAGGTTCATGCTGGCGGCCGCGGTAAAGCGGGCGGCGTTAAAGTCGTCAACAGCAAAGAAGATATCCGTGCCTTCGCGGAAGCCTGGTTGGGCAAACGTCTGGTGACTTACCAGACTGACGCGCTGGGCCAGCCGGTTAACCAGATCCTGGTAGAAGCGGCGACCGACATCGATAAAGAGCTGTACCTGGGCGCCGTTGTAGACCGCGCGACCCGTCGCATCGTATTCATGGCGTCTACCGAAGGCGGCGTGGAAATCGAGAAAGTGGCGGAAGAAACCCCGGAACTGATCCACAAAATGACCATCGATCCGCTGGCGGGTCCACAGCCTTATCAGGGCCGTGAGCTGGCCTTCAAACTGGGCCTGACCGGCAAGCAAGTCAGCCAGTTCGCCAAGATCTTCATGGGTCTGGCGACGCTGTTCCTGGAGCGCGACCTGGCGATGGTTGAGATCAACCCGCTGGTGATCACCAAGCAGGGCGATCTGGTGTGCCTGGACGGCAAACTGGGCGCCGACGGCAACGCCCTGTTCCGTCAGCCTGAACTGCGTGAAATGCGTGACCCTTCGCAGGAAGACGAGCGTGAATCCCGTGCGGCTCAGTGGGAGCTGAACTACGTTGCCCTCGACGGCAACATCGGCTGCATGGTGAACGGCGCCGGTCTGGCGATGGGCACCATGGACATCGTTAAACTGCACGGCGGCGAACCGGCCAACTTCCTGGACGTTGGCGGCGGCGCGACCAAAGAGCGCGTGACCGAAGCGTTCAAAATCATCCTGTCCGACGACAAGGTGAAAGCGGTTCTGGTTAACATCTTCGGTGGTATCGTACGTTGCGATCTGATCGCCGACGGCATCATCGGCGCAGTGGCTGAAGTGGGCGTTAACGTCCCGGTCGTTGTGCGCCTGGAAGGGAACAATGCCGAACTGGGCGCCAAGAAACTGGCGGACAGCGGCCTGAATATCATTGCTGCGACCAGCCTGACTGATGCGGCTCAGCAAGTTGTTGCAGCAGTGGAGGGTAAATAATGTCCATCTTAATCGATAAAAACACCAAAGTAATTTGCCAGGGCTTCACCGGTAGCCAGGGGACTTTCCACTCCGAACAAGCTATCGCTTACGGCACCAAAATGGTTGGCGGCGTCACCCCGGGCAAAGGCGGCACTCAGCACCTGGGTCTGCCGGTGTTCAACACCGTGCGTGAAGCGGTTGAAGCGACCGGCGCGACGGCCTCCGTCATCTACGTTCCAGCGCCGTTCTGCAAAGACTCCATTCTGGAAGCGATCGATGCCGGCATCAAACTGATCATCACCATCACCGAAGGCATCCCGACCCTGGACATGCTGACCGTGAAAGTGAAACTGGACGAAGCCGGCGTGCGCATGATCGGGCCGAACTGCCCTGGCGTAATCACCCCGGGCGAGTGCAAAATCGGCATCATGCCTGGCCACATCCACCTGCCGGGCAAAGTGGGCATCGTTTCACGCTCCGGTACCCTGACCTATGAAGCGGTGAAACAAACCACCGATGCCGGTCTGGGCCAGTCCACCTGCGTGGGCATCGGCGGCGACCCGATCCCGGGCTCCAACTTCATCGATATCCTGAAGATGTTCCAGCAGGATCCGCAGACCGAAGCGATCGTGATGATCGGTGAGATCGGCGGCAGCGCTGAAGAAGAAGCGGCAGCTTACATCAAAGAACACGTCACCAAACCGGTCGTGGGTTACATCGCCGGCGTGACTGCGCCGAAAGGCAAGCGTATGGGCCACGCGGGCGCCATCATCGCAGGCGGCAAGGGCACGGCGGACGAGAAGTTTGCTGCGCTGGAAGCGGCGGGAGTGAAAACCGTTCGCAGCCTGGCGGACATCGGCGACGCGGTAAAAGCGGTGCTGAAGCGCTAAGCATTGAGTACGAAATAACACTATCTCGACATGTTTGGCCACCCATTGGGTGGCCTTTTTTATGGGTGAAGATCAGAAGTCGTTAAGCGCCTTGATCAGCGCGATCCGATCCTGCAGGCGGCGCTGCCGCACCGGATCGGCGGCGGTTTGCCGCTGTTGCTCCAGCGAGGTGAGGGCGGTGCGGTAATCGTCGGCATTGTTGAACAGCGCGTCTTTGACGTTGATCGAGGCGACGTTGGTGTAGCGCCCGTCGTCGGTGGTCGGCACCTGGATAACGCCTTCATTGAGCAGCCGTTTGACGATCGCCCGCTGCGGTTCGTATCCCGCCATGCCGGCCAGCTTCCAGCGCTGCGGCGGCACGCTCTGATACTGGCCGTGTTTCACTTCCGTCAGGTAGCGCAGAGTCAGGTTGCGAATGGTGCCTTCTTCTTCACCGTATTGCGCTTTGCTGTCGAACAGCACCGGGAAGGATTGCCCCTCCAGCGCGCCGCCCTTCTGCGTCAGGTGGCCCATACGGTAACTGTTCATGCCCAGGCGGATTGGCATGTCGTCGGTGACCGGCGTGCCGTCTGCCAGGCGCAGACTGACGATGCGTGAACCGGCCGGTTGACGCAGATCGATGGTGTAAGTGACGCCGTCGAAGAAATCGTTGGTGGAATATTTGGACGAGCGCCGCGCCGGGTTAAAGCTGTAGGTGACGTCGCCCGGCTGCAGCTGATTGAAATAATCGGCAGACCACTCCATGTAGCGTTTGAGCGCTTTGCCGTTGAGCTGATAAACGGTGATCTCGCCGCCGGCGTATTGGTAGTTAAAGGCGATATCCTTGGCCTTGATGTCGCCGACATCCAGTTTGGCGCGATCGTTGTCGATCTGCAGGGCGATCACCTGCGCCAGCGGTGCATAGTGACGGGCGGCCTGCTGGAATAACTCACTGATGCCGGTATCCTGAACGTGTACCTGAGGAATGCCGCGGAACTCGTCGGCAGGCACCAGATCGCTGCCGCTCAGCTTCGCCACGACTCGGTTGGCGTTGGCGCGCAAAATGTCATGATACGGCTGGTAGAGAGCCTGCATGGCGCTGTCCGGCGCCAGCCCCTTGATGGAATAGGTGTAGCTGTTTTTGTCGATCAGCGTGAATTTGCCGTCGCGGCGTTCAAATTGCAGGTCAATGCGTGACAGCGCGCGACCGTACTTATCCGGCTCCGTGATGATGACGCCGTTCACCACCGCTTTGTCGATTTTCACATGCATGTGGCCGGCGACGATCGCCGCCAGCTCCGGGTTGGCGTTGGCGATGTCCGCCACGCCGGTGCCGGGGCGCTGGTTCTCGTTGTCGATGCCCATATGCGCGACCAGCACGATCGCGTCGACCTGGCCGTCGATCTGCCTGATGACCTGTTTCACCGCCTGTACCGGATCGGTGAAGTTCAGCCCTTTGATGCGATCGGTGCCCTTGGCGAATTCCGCAGTCATCGGCGTGTCCATGCCGATGATGCCGATCTTCACGCCCTGGCGTTCGAGGATGGTATAGGCCGGCAGATAAGGTTTGCCGCTGTCCCAGACGATGTTGCCCGCCAGCGCCGCGCCTTTAAACTGTTTGAGCGGCGTGGCCAGCGCCGGCAGACCGAAGTCAAATTCGTGGTTGCCCATCACCCAAACGTCGTAGTCAAGCGCGTTGAGGCCCAGCATCATCGGGCTGACGGCCTCCTGTTTGAAGGTTTCGACGAAGTTGCCCTGGATGGTGTCGCCGGCGTCCACCAGAATCAGGTTGGGCTGTTCGGCGCGCACCTTTTTGACCTGGGTGGCTATCTGGCTCAGGCTGCCCGCCAGGTTTTCCGTGTCGCTGGCGTAGTCCCAGGGCACGAAAGTGCCGTGCAGATCGGAGGTGCCCAACAGGGTGATATTTACCGTTTCGGCGGCCATGGCGTTTCCCGAGAGTCCCAAGACAGAGGCAAAGATGATTTTTTTCATAAGTTATTGTCACTCAATGCAATTTTAACATAAGTGGTCATTTTGCTACAAAATCGCAACCTTTACGATCCCATTGCGAGAAATAGACTAATATTGGAGAGAGATTTGTTGTTTTGTGACTGCTATCACTGTCACGGCTTATTGGAAATAAAAGGTTAATTATGTCGCATAATAAGTGCGTAATAATACAATGGCGGCTCTTTTGAATTACATTTATTTAACACAAAAATATCATTAAAAAACAATTAAACCATTGCGCAACATGACCCTAAGAAAATTATGCGAAATGTGCTGATGAATATGGAAATAATATGCGGATAGGCTTAAATTGTCTCAGATCAAATTAGGCCGAAGTACCTCTTTCGGCTAAGATTTGACCTGTAACCAAAAGTCCAACCCACGTCACGTAAAAACCTATTTATTGTGTGGGATTGGGCGAGTATCATCCATGTTGTGATTATGGATGGTTGATCTTGTTGCATTTGTTACCCGTTGTCGGTTTTCAGTGGCGTGCTTGTCGACGGCCCGTGCGGGCTATTGGCCGAGTGTGCGGTTGAAAGCGGAGAAGCTGGATCAAATTTGTTGTGTTTAAGGGCATTCACTGCGGGGCGTTACTGGCGGCTTTGAAAGAAGCGTGCCGATAACCGCGTGTCGGAGTCTTCCTGCGAGGAGCAAGGAGTCAAGATGTTTGATATTGTCGAACTGTCGCGCTTACAGTTTGCTTTAACGGCGATGTACCATTTCTTATTTGTCCCATTAACGCTCGGTATGGCGTTCTTGCTGGCAATTATGGAAACGGTATATGTCCTGTCTGGCAAACAAATCTATAAAGACATGACCAAATTCTGGGGAAAGTTATTTGCGATTAACTTTGCTCTGGGTGTGGCCACCGGTTTGACCATGGAGTTCCAGTTCGGGACTAACTGGTCATATTTCTCTCATTACGTCGGTGATATCTTCGGGGCCCCTCTGGCTATCGAAGGTCTGATGGCGTTCTTCCTTGAATCGACGCTGGTCGGCCTGTTCTTCTTCGGCTGGGATCGTCTGAGCAAGGTGCAGCACATGGCGGTAACCTGGTTCGTGGCCCTCGGCTCCAACCTGTCCGCGCTGTGGATCCTGGTCGCCAACGGCTGGATGCAGAACCCGATCGCGTCGGATTTCAACTTCGAAACCATGCGCATGGAGATGGTCAGCTTCTCCGAGTTGGTGCTTAACCCGGTTGCGCAGGTGAAATTCGTTCACACCGTGGCTGCAGGCTACACCACCGGCGCCATGTTCGTGCTGGGCATCAGCGCTTACTACCTGCTGAAGGGCCGCGACATCGCTTTCGCCAAACGCTCCTTCGCCATCGCCGCCAGCTTCGGCATGGCTGCGGTGCTGTCGGTGATCGTGCTGGGTGACGAATCCGGTTACGAAATGGGCGACGTACAGAAAACCAAACTGGCCGCCATCGAAGCGGAGTGGGATACCCAGCCGGCGCCGGCGTCCTTCACCCTGTTCGGCATCCCCGATCAGGACAAGATGGAAAACTCCTTCTCTATTCAGATCCCGTATGCGCTTGGCCTGATCGCCACGCGTTCCACCGACACTCAGGTCACCGGCCTGAAAGATCTGCTGGCGCAACATGAAGTGCGCATCCGCAACGGCATGAAAGCCTACCAGCTGCTGGAAGAGCTGCGCGGCGGCAATACCGATCCTGCGGTGCGTGCGGAATTCAACAAAACCAAGCAAGACCTGGGCTACGGCATGCTGCTGAAGCGTTATACCCCGAACGTCAGCGACGCGACGGAAGCGCAGATCCAGCAGGCGACCAAGGACTCCATTCCACGCGTGGCGCCGCTGTACTTCGCCTTCCGCATCATGGTGGCCTGTGGCGTGCTGATGCTGCTGATTATCGGTCTGTCCTTCCTGAGCGTGGTGCGCGGCCGCATCGGCCAGAAAAAATGGCTGTTGCGTGCGGCGCTGTATGGCTTGCCGCTGCCGTGGATCGCGGTGGAAGCCGGCTGGTTCGTGGCGGAATACGGCCGTCAACCGTGGGCGATTGGTGAGGTGCTGCCGACCGCAGTCGCCAACTCTTCGCTGACCGCGGGCGACATTCTGTTCTCGATGGGGCTGATTTGCGGCTTGTACACCCTGTTCCTGGTGGCTGAAATGTACCTGATGTTCAAGTTTGCGCGTCTGGGTCCAAGCAGCCTGAAAACCGGCCGCTACCACTTTGAACAACCGACTGCCGCCGTGCAGGAAGCGCGCTAAACAGGAGTCCACGTATGTTTGACTATGAAGTACTGCGATTTATCTGGTGGGTGCTGGTTGGCGTACTGCTGATCGGCTTCGCCGTCACCGACGGTTTCGACATGGGCGTCGGCATCCTGGTGCGCATCATCGGTAAAACCGATACCGAGCGCCGGGTGATGATCAACTCCATCGCCCCTCACTGGGACGGTAACCAGGTGTGGCTGATCACCGCCGGCGGCGCGCTGTTCGCCGCCTGGCCGATGGTCTACGCAGCGGCCTTCTCGGGCTTCTACGTCGCCATGATCCTGGTGCTGGCGGCGTTGTTCTTCCGCCCGGTCGGTTTTGACTACCGTTCCAAGCTGGAGAGCAGCCGCTGGCGCAACATGTGGGACTGGGGCATCTTCATCGGTTCCTTCGTGCCTGCGTTGGTGTTCGGCGTGGCGTTCGGCAACCTGCTGCAGGGCGTGCCGTTCCATGTGGACGAGTACCTGCGTCTGTTCTACACCGGCAACTTCTTCCAGCTGCTGAATCCGTTCGGTCTGTTGGCGGGCGTGGTCAGTCTGACCATGCTGGTCACTCAGGGCGCGACCTACTTGCAGATGCGCACCACCGGCGAGATCCACCTGCGGTCACGCGCCGCAGCGCAGATCGCGACGCTGATCATGGCGGTATGCTTCCTGCTGGCGGGTGTGTGGCTGGTTAAAGGCATCGACGGCTACGTGATCACTTCGGCGCTGGACACCATGGCGGAATCCAACCCGCTGCGTAAAGAAGTGGCGCATCAGGCCGGCGCATGGCTGATCAACTTCAACAAGTATCCGCTGCTGTGGGCCTTGCCTGCACTGGGCGTAGTGCTGCCGTTGTTCACCATCCTGTTCTCGCGTCTGGAGAAAGGCGCGCTGGCGTTCGTCACCTCGTCGCTGACCATCGCCTGCGTCATCCTCACCGCCGGGGTCACCATGTTCCCGTTCGTGATGCCGTCCAGCACCGTGCCTAACGTCAGCCTGACCATGTGGGACGCGACGTCGAGCCTGTTGACGCTGAAAGTGATGACCGTCGTGGCGGCGATCTTCGTGCCTATCGTTTTGGCGTACACCAGTTGGTCGTACTACAAAATGTTCGGTCGTCTCGACAAGAACTACATCGAAAACAACAAGCATTCGCTGTACTAAGGATAAGGAGCTAAACCATGTGGTATTTTGCCTGGATTCTCGGAACGCTTCTTGCCTGCGCCTTCGGCATCATCACGGCGCTGGCGCTTGAGCAGAGCGAAGCGACCAAAGCTCAGCAAGACGGTAAGTAATGAGCTCGTCCGTGATTGACAAGCTGTACGCTGTCACCGACAAGGGCCCGGTTCGGGCCCTTTCCCTGGTGCTGGCGTTGATTTTGGCGGGGTGCGTGTTCTGGGATCCGACGCGTTTCGCCGCCAAAACCAGCTCGCTGGAGATTTGGGAAGGGCTGTTGCTGATTTGGGCCGTATGCGCCGGAGTGATCCACGGCTTCGGATTCCGCCCGCAGCGCAGCGTCTGGCGCGCTTTTTTCGCGCCGCTTCCTGCAATTGTGATCTTGTGCGCAGGATTACTTTACGTTTCTTTATAATCTCCCCGATGTCCCCACGTTATGGGCCCTCACGGCCCATAATTATTTTCATTCCCATCTTGTAACCCATTCCCAACCCGATCTGTCTTGCGTATAGTAGCAGCGTTAAATTGCATTGCTGGGAAGTAGAGTGAGTAATACGTTGTTTCGATGGCCGGTTCGCGTTTACTACGAGGATACCGATGCCAGTGGTGTGGTCTATCACGCCCGCTACGTCGCCTTTTTTGAAAGAGCGCGCACAGAGATGCTGCGTCAGCACAACTTTCATCAACAGCAGCTGCTCAGTGAACAAGTCGCTTTTGTCGTCCGGCGCATGACGGTGGATTATCTGGCTCCGGCTCGTCTCGACGAGCAACTGGAGGTCCAGAGTGAAATCACCTCTCTGCGCGGGGCTTCTCTCACGTTTGCTCAACGCATTGTCAATTCTGACGGGGCCCTACTGAGCCAGGCAGATGTCCTGATTGCCTGTATTGATCCACACCAAATGAAGCCAAGAGCGCTTCCTAAGTCTATTGTCGCGGAGTTTAAGCAGTGACTGACATGAACATCCTAGATTTATTCTTGAAGGCGAGCCTGCTGGTTAAGCTTATCATGTTGATTTTGATATGCTTCTCGGTAGCCTCTTGGGCGATCATCATTCAGCGCACCCGCATCCTCAATGCGGCGACGCGTGACGCCGAAGCCTTTGAAGACAAATTCTGGTCCGGTATCGAGCTTTCCCGTCTGTACCAGGAAAGTCAGGCGCGTCGCGATAGCCTGACCGGTTCCGAGCAGATCTTCCATTCCGGCTTCAAAGAGTTCGCCCGCCTGCACCGCGCCAACAACCATGCGCCGGAGTCGGTGATCGAAGGGGCGTCGCGTGCGATGCGCATTTCGATGAACCGCGAGCTGGAAACGCTGGAAACCCATATTCCGTTCCTCGGCACCGTCGGTTCGATCAGTCCGTACATCGGCCTGTTCGGCACCGTGTGGGGGATCATGCACGCCTTTATCGCGCTGGGCGCGGTGAAGCAAGCCACGCTGCAGATGGTGGCGCCGGGTATCGCCGAAGCGCTGATCGCCACCGCGATCGGTCTGTTCGCCGCCATCCCGGCGGTAATGGCCTATAACCGTCTCAACCAGCGCGTCAACAAGCTTGAGCAGAATTACGACAACTTTATGGAAGAGTTCACCGCTATTCTGCATCGTCAGGCCTTCTCCAGCGACAGCAAATAAGTAGGAGGTAGCATGGCGAGAGTACGTGGACGTAGTCGGCGCGAGCTGAAGTCCGAAATTAACATCGTTCCGCTGCTCGACGTGTTGCTGGTGCTGCTGCTGATCTTTATGGCAACTGCGCCAATCATCACGCAGAGCGTGGAGGTTGACCTGCCGGACGCCACCGATTCCAAAACGGTGTCCAGCGATGACAATCCGCCGGTGATCCTCGAGGTTTCCGGCGTAGGTCAATACACCCTGGTGGTGGATCACAACCGTATGGAGCTGCTGCCGCCTGAACAAGTCGCGGCCGAAGCCAAGTCGCGTTTGGCGGCTAACCCGAAAACGGTCTTTTTGATCGGCGGTGCGAAGGAAGTCCCTTACGATGAGATTATCAAGGCATTGAATATTCTCCATCAGGCGGGCGTGGCTTCCGTGGGGCTGATGACCCAGCCGATCTGACCGTAAGGCGAACGGCAACCCGGTTCCTGCGCTGCGGCCCAGGAACCCCGTATAAGCAACACCAGTTTTTGGGAATCTATTTTGGTAAAGGCAACTGAGCAAAACGATAAGCTGAACCGCGCCGTTATTGTTTCGGTCGTTCTGCACTTCATATTGATTGCCCTGCTGATTTGGGGATCGCTGCAGGAAAAGGTCGACATGGGCGCCGGCGGTGGCGGTGATGGCACCGTGGTGGGCGCGGTGATGGTCGATCCCGGCGCGGTGGTGGAGCAGTACAACCGCCAGCAGCAGCAGAGCAACGATGCGCAGCGTGCCGAGAAGCAGCGCCAGAAAAAAGCGGAGCAACAGGCCGAAGAGCTTCAGCAGAAGCAGGCGGAGCAACAGCAGCGCCTGAAAGAGCTGGAGAAAGAGCGTTTGGCGGCGCAGGAGAAAGCCGCGCAGAACGCCAAGGCTCAGGCTGAGCAACAGCAGAAGGCGGCGGAGCAGCAGAAGCAGGCCGCCGAGCAGCAAAAAGCGGCGGAAGTCGCCGCTGCGAAGGCCAAAGAGCAACAGAAGGTCGCCGAAGCCGCTGCCGCCAAGGCGAAGGCCGAAGCGGACAAGGTCGCCAAGGCGCAGGCGGACGCGCAGAAGAAAGCCGAAGCGGAAGCCAAGAAAGAAGCGGCCGCTGCCGCCGCCGCCAAGAAACAGGCGGAAGAGGCGAAGAAAGCCGCGGCCGCTGCCGCAGAGCAAAAAGCCGCAGAGGCCGCGGAGAAGAAAGCGGCTGCTGAAGCCGAGAAAAAAGCCGCAGCGGAAGCCGAGAAGAAGGCTGCCGCCGAGGCAGAGAAGAAAGCGGCGGCCGAGAAAGCCGCTGCCGCCAAAAAAGCCGCTGCGGACGCCAAGAAGAAGGCCGCCGCCGAGGCTGCGAAACAATCGGAGGAGGTTAGCGATCTGTTTGGCGGCCTGGCGGATGGCAAGAACGCGCCGAAAGGCGGCGGTGCCAAATCGAAGGGCGACGGTAAACCGGCCGGGCAGGGCAATGCCAAGACGGCTGGCGCCAGCGGGGCGGATATCAGCGGTTATATGGGGCAGATTCAAGGGGCGATTCAGAGCAAGTTCTATGACGCCAGTTCGTTCGCCGGCAAAACCTGCGACCTGCGTATCAAGCTGGCGCCGGACGGCCTGCTGATAAGCGTACAAGCAGCGGGGGGCGATCCTGCTCTGTGTCAAGCTGCGGTGTCTGCCGCCAAGTTGGCGCATATACCGAAGCCGCCGAGCGATGCCGTTTATCAGCACTTTAAGAATTCTATACTTGAATTCAAGCCGCAATAACGGTTGATTGAGTGAGTGTTATCACAGGGATGTACTAAGGTAACCAACAGGGATTATGTAGTTTTACGTGAGTTGGTTTGTTAAAATTCTGCTAATTTATCGCAGGCATCCCGCCTGGATAAGGGAGATGAGATGAAGCAGGCATTTCGAGTAGCGCTAGGTTTTTTAATTCTGTGGGCGTCCGTGTTGCACGCGGAAGTTCGCATTGAAATCACCCAAGGGGTCGACTCCGCTCGTCCGATTGGCGTGGTGCCGTTTAAATGGGCGGGCCCAGGCACGCCGCCGGAAGATATCGGCAAGATTGTCGGCGCGGATCTGCGCAACAGCGGCAAATTCAACCCGATCGACGTGGCGCGCATGCCGCAGCAACCGACCTCCGCGTCTGAAGTGACGCCGGCGGCTTGGACTGCATTGGGCATCGACGCCGTAGTGGTCGGTCAGGTTCAACCAGGCGCCGACGGCAGCTACCTGATCTCCTACCAGTTGGTGGATACTTCGGGTTCGCCGGGCACCGTATTGGCGCAGAACCAGTATAAAGTGACCAAACAGTGGTTGCGTTATTCTGCCCATACCGCCAGCGACGAAGTGTTCGAGAAGCTGACCGGCATCAAGGGCGCGTTCCGCACCCGTATCGCCTACGTGGTGCAGACCAACGGCGGAAAATTCCCGTACGAGCTGCGCGTAGCGGATTACGACGGTTACAACCAGTTCACGGTGCACCGTTCGCCTGAGCCGCTGATGTCGCCGGCCTGGTCGCCGGACGGCAGTAAACTGGCTTACGTGACCTTCGAGAGCGGCCGTTCCGCGCTGGTGGTGCAAACCCTGGCTAACGGCGCCATCCGCCAGATCGCTTCGTTCCCGCGCCACAACGGTGCGCCGGCGTTCTCGCCGGACGGCAGCAAGCTGGCCTTCGCGCTGTCCAAGAGCGGCAGCCTGAACCTGTACGTGATGAACCTCGGCTCCGGCCAGATCACGCAGCTGACCGATGGCCGCAACAACAACACCGAACCGACCTGGTTCCCGGATGGCCAGTCTCTGGCATTTACCTCCGACCAGGGCGGGCGTCCGCAGATTTATAAAATCAGCGCCAGCGGCGGTGCCGCACAGCGTCTGACGTGGGAAGGCTCTCAGAACCAGGATTCTGAAGTCAGCTCCGATGGTAAATTCCTGGTGATGGTCAGCACCAACAGTGGTGCACAACACATCGCCAAACAAGATCTTGGATCAGGCGCCGTTCAGGTTTTGACCGGCACCTTCCTGGATGAAACGCCTAGTATTGCGCCAAACGGCACCATGGTGATCTATAGCTCCACGCAAGGTATGGGCTCCGTGCTGCAGTTGGTGTCAACTGATGGGCGTTTCAAAGCGCGTCTTCCGGCAACTGATGGACAGGTCAAATTCCCTGCCTGGTCGCCGTATCTGTGATGCATGTGTAAATATGTATGGCAAACTATAAAAGGATCAAAGAAATGCAACTGAACAAAGTGCTGAAAGGGCTTCTGCTGGCACTGCCAGTTCTGGCTGTAGCAGCTTGTAGTTCTAACAAAAGCGCGAACAACGACCAATCTGGTATGGGCGCTGGCGCCGGCACTGGTATGGAAAACGGCAGCAGCAACCTGTCTTCCGAAGAACAAGCTCGTCTGCAGATGCAAGAACTGCAGAAGAACAACATCGTTTACTTCGGCCTGGACAAGTATGACGTAAGCTCCGAATTCGCTCAGATGCTGGACGCGCACGCTGCATTCCTGCGTAACAACCCGTCTTACAAAGTGACCGTTGAAGGCCACGCTGACGAACGCGGCACGCCGGAATACAACATCGCTCTGGGTGAGCGTCGTGCTAACGCCGTTAAAATGTACCTGCAGGGTAAAGGCGTTTCCGCTGACCAGATCTCTATCGTTTCTTACGGTAAAGAAAAACCAGCAGTACTGGGCCACGACGAAGCGGCTTATGCTAAAAACCGTCGTGCCGTTCTGGTTTACTAAGAGAATCGCATGAACAGTAACTTCAGACGTCACCTGTTGAGTCTGTCGTTACTGGTTGGCGTAGCGGCCCCTTGGGCCGCTACTGCCCAAGCGCCAATCAGTAATGTCGGCTCCGGCTCGGTCGAAGACCGCGTCACCTCGCTTGAGCGCATCAGCAATGCTCAAGGCCAGCTTTTAAACCAACTCCAGCAACAACTCTCTGACAATCAACGCGACATTGATTCTCTCCGTGGGCAAATCCAGGAAAGCCAGTATCAGTTGAATCAGGTCGTTGAACGCCAGAAGCAAATCTATCAACAGATGGATAGCCTCAGCCAGGGCGGCGCTCAGAGCGCCTCTGCGGCAGCGGGCGCTGCCGGCGGGGCAGCCGCAGGCGCATCTTCCGATGCGGGCAGCAGCGCGCCTGCAGCCGCTTCTGCAACGCCGAGCGGCGGTGATGAGAACAGCGACTACAACGCCGCTGTTTCTCTGGCGCTGGAAAAAAAACAGTATGACCAGGCGATTTCCGCCTTTCAGTCCTTCGTAAAACAGTACCCGAAGTCTACTTACCAGCCCAATGCCAACTATTGGCTGGGCCAGTTGTTCTACAACAAGGGTAAAAAAGACGATGCGGCCTACTATTTTGCGGTGGTGGTGAAGAATTACGCTAAATCACCGAAGGCGCCGGACGCCATGTACAAGGTGGGTATCATCATGCAGGAAAAAGGGCAGGCTGATAAAGCCAAGGCCGTGTTCCAGCAGGTGATTAAACAATACCCAACCAGTGCGGCGGCCAAGCAGGCGAAAAGTCGCGTAGGCGGTTAACGGTTAGAAAAATGAGCCCAGAAGTTAGTCGATTTGACCGATTTCTGGGCTCATTCGCGTGAAGAACAAGCAGTTGAACGCATCGGTAAAAAATTTAGGTTGCGCTGCCAAGATAAATTAGTAATATATGCCGCCGTTGCCAAGACATCTTGCAAGATGTTAAAGCGGCAGGGAAATTGGGTCGTTAGCTCAGTTGGTAGAGCAGTTGACTTTTAATCAATTGGTCGCAGGTTCGAATCCTGCACGACCCACCAATTCAGAAAAAAGCGCCTTTTGGCGCTTTTTTCGCATCTGCGCCTACCTGGCTCTGCCTTTATCTTCTTGCTGACATAGCCCACTGAGTCGTGCGGGTGAGATCCTGCGTTCAGGTTCGAGCATCGCGCAGCGATACGACAACGCGCAGCGTTGCCCGTAGGGTGAGGCCACAGGCCGAATCAATCCTGCACGACCCACCCATTCAGAGAAAAGCGCCTTTTGGCGCTTTTTTCGCCTCTGCAGCACCCCAACCTGAATCCCTGCTTTCTCGTTTCAACTCTGCGCCAATCGGCATCCGGGTCTTCCTTGGGCGTTATGCGTCTTCGCCAGGCCATTATCCGCTGTGTTCTGCGCGGCTCATTCCAGTTTTTTAATCTATTAAACACTAAGTGCGCAAATTTGAAAATATCAGCGGACTTTTCGCGCAATTTTAGGTATTTTGTTTAGTATATAAAACGAAGGGCGTTGCGGCAGGCGATATTCAAATGGCAGGCGCCCAGCCTAGCATGAGATTGCAGCGATGAGTGAAATGTTTGATGTCAACGCGGCGGTGTATCCTTTCCCGCCCAAACCGGTACCGCTGGACGTAGCGGAAAAAGCCTTTTATCGCGAAAAGATCAAAACCTTGCTCAAGCAGCGCAATGCGGTGATGGTCGCCCACTACTATACCGATCCGGAAATCCAGGCGCTGGCGGAAGAAACCGGTGGCTGCGTGGCGGATTCGCTGGAAATGGCGCGCTTCGGCAGCGCCCATCCGGCTTCCACGTTGTTGGTGGCCGGCGTGCGCTTCATGGGGGAGACCGCCAAGATCCTCAGCCCGGAAAAACAGGTGCTGATGCCGACCCTGTTTGCCGAATGTTCGCTTGACCTGGGTTGCCCGGAAGAGGAGTTCCATGCGTTTTGCGACAGCCATCCCGATCGCACCGTGGTGGTCTATGCGAACACCTCGGCGGCAGTCAAAGCGCGCGCCGACTGGGTGGTGACCTCCAGCATCGCCGTCGAACTGATCGAGCATCTGGATAGCCTGGGCGAGAAAATTATCTGGGCGCCGGATCGCCATCTCGGCAGCTACGTGCAGAAGCAGACCGGCGCCGACGTGCTGTGCTGGCAAGGCGCCTGCATTGTCCATGACGAGTTCAAGACCCAGGCGCTGCGGCGCATGAAGGCGCTCTATCCGCAGGCGGCTATCCTGGTGCATCCCGAATCGCCTCAGGCGGTGGTCGAGCTGGCGGATGCGGTGGGGTCTACCAGCCAGTTGATTCAGGCGGCGAAAACATTGCCGCATCAACAGCTGATCGTTGCCACCGATCGCGGTATCTTTTACAAGATGCAGCAGGCCTGTCCGGACAAGGAGCTGTTCGAAGCGCCGACCGCCGGAGAAGGCGCGACCTGCCGCAGCTGCGCGCATTGCCCGTGGATGGCGATGAATGGCCTGAAGGCGATTGCCGAAGGTCTGGAGCAGGGGGGCGCACAGCATGAGATCCACGTGGACGCTGCGCTGCGTGAAAAGGCGCTGGTGCCGCTGAACCGCATGCTGGATTTCGCCGCTCAGCTTAAGATGCAGGTTAAAGGCAACGCTTAACCGTTTAAAAGGATGACCTCATGAGCTTCTTCAGTACCAGCAATATTCTGGTGCACATTCCGCTTGGCGCGGGCGGTTACGATCTGTCGTGGATCGAAGCCATCGGCACGCTGTTCGGATTGCTGTGCATCTGGTACGCCAGCAAGGAAAAAATCGTCAACTACCTGTTCGGCCTGATCAACGTCACGCTGTTCGCGGTGATTTTCTTCCAGATCCAGCTGTACGCCAGCCTGCTGCTGCAGCTGTTTTTCTTCGGCGCCAATATTTACGGTTGGTATGCCTGGAGCCGCCAGACGCAGGATAATCAGGCTGAGCTGCAGATCCGCTGGCTGCCGCTGCCGAAAGCACTGGCTTGGGCGGCGGTGTGCGTCATCGGCATTGGCCTGATGACCTTTAACATCGACCGCGTGTTCGCCTGGCTGACGCAGATTGCGGTGGCGGTGATGCAAGGGCTGGGGCTGAACGTACAGATGCCGACGCTGCAGCCGGACGCCTTCCCGTTCTGGGATTCGGCGATGATGGTGCTGTCCATCGTGGCGATGATCCTGATGACGCGCAAGTACGTGGAAAACTGGCTGCTGTGGGTGGTGATCGATGTCATCAGCGTGGCGATCTTCGCTTACCAGGGCGTTTACGCGATGGCGCTGGAGTACGTCATTCTGACGTTGATCGCGCTGAACGGCTCCTGGCTGTGGATCAAGAGCGCCGGGCGCAACCATTCCAATCCGTTATCTTCCGCTCCGTAACAACGCAGAGGGCGCCGTGATGGCGCCCTCTTGGCTTAGTGGCGATGCCCCAGGTGCGAATGCGCTTCGGCATGTGAGTGTTCACTCGGCTCCGGCGCCCGATTGATACCGCAGTCCGGCGTCTCGCAGTGCCGGTACTCCATCTGAATGGTCACGTGGCCGATCTTGTAGTGTTGCAACAGATAAGCCTGGATGCGTTGCAACAGCCCATCGTGGTCATGTGGCGGGATCACCTGCGCATGCAGCGTCATCAGCTTCTGTTCGCCGATCTGCCAGACGTGTACGTGGTGGATATTGCGCACTTCCGGGATGTTCAGGCACAGGTCTTTTTGCAGCTTGGCGATATCGACCTCCTGCGGCGTGCCTTCCAGCAGCTCGTGGAAGCTCTCCTTCAGCAGCCGCCAGGCGCTGCGCAGCACCAGACAGGAGACCAGTACCGACAGGATCGGGTCAATCGGCGTCCAGCCGGTGGCGAGAATAACGATGGCCGCGACGATAGCGCCCACCGAGCCGAGCAGGTCGCCCAGCACATGCAGCGCGGCGGCGCGCACGTTGATATTTTTCTCTTCGCTGCCGCGATGCAGCAGCCAGAAGGCGAACAGGTTCGCCAGCAGCCCCGCTATGGCGATGATCAGCATCGGGGTACCCATCACCGGCTGCGGTTCGAAGAAACGCCGTATCGCCTCCCACAGGATGAATACCACGATCACCAGCAGCGCCGCGGCGTTGAGGAAGGCCGCCAGCGTGGTCAGGCGGAGGTAGCCGAAGGTGTGGCGCGCGTTGGGCTTGCGCTGGGAGAAGTGCACCGCCATCAGCGCCACCAGCAGCGCGGCAGCGTCGGTCAACATATGGCCGGCGTCGGCCAACAGCGCCAGCGAGCCGGACAACAGGCCGCCGACCACCTCGGCCACCATAAAGACGGCGGTGACTAAAAAAGCGGTCAGTAGGCGTTTACTATTACTGTCTTTCGGCAGGTGTACGTGTGGAGTGTCCGACATTATTCATCCTTATGCATAGCGAAAGAGGGGGCGGCGGCGAGCAGAGCGTCCAGCTCCGGTTCTATCTGCGCCACTAACGCCTTTAATTTAGTATAAGCGGCGGCGGCAAGCTCGCCCCGACGTGCGGTATCCACCAGCTGTTGGCACAGCTGCGCGGCTTCCGGCAGCTGCAGCATCAGCAGGCTGCCCTTGATGCGGTGTGCCGCCTGCTCCAGGCGAGGCCAGTCGTTCGCGGCGACGGCGTCCGCGAGCCGCTGCCGGTCTTGCCGCAGCGTATCGCCGAGCGTCTGCGCCAGCCGCTGCAGCATGGCGCGATCGCCGCCCGCCATGTCGGCCAGCGTTTGCCGTAGGTCAGTAAGGACTGACTTTTCTTCCTGAGCCTGCGGTTGCTGAGCCAATACCTGGCCGATCGCCGTCAGCGAAATCGGCTTGGTCAGGAAGTGATCGATCGCCACCAGCCCCGGCGGGATGCGGGTAAACTCCTGCACGTCCGCCGAACAGAGCACGATGCGGCAAGGTGGGCGCTGCAGCCGCTGTTCGTCGCGCCGGATCAGCCTGGCCAGCGTCAGGCCGTCCGGGCGCGGCATGTTATAGTCGATAAACAGCAGGTCAAACGGCTGCCGGCGCTGGGCCTTCAGCAGCGCATAGCCTTGTTCGAAGCGGGCGGGTTGCTGCCCGAAGTGGCGCAGTTGGCGTTCCAGCAGCAACAAATTGGTGGGATGATCGTCGATCAGCGCGGTACGCAAGGCGGAAGACGGCAGAGCGAAGGTGTGCTCCTCCTGAGCGCCAGCCGGCGCGTCGCCGCTCAGCTCGACCGGTATCACTACCTCGACGCGGGTGCCGACGCCCGGCTGCGAGTGCAGCTCTATGCGGCCGCCCATCTGTTCGACGATTTCTTTGCAGATAGACAGGCCCAAACCGGTACCTTGCACCGAGATGCGTTGCGCGCCGCGCGCGCGGTAAAACGGTTGAAACAGCTTGCCTACCTCATCGGCGGCGATGCCGCAGCCGCTGTCGTTCACCGTTAACTGCAACTCTCCCCGTCGTTCATCCTGCGCGCGCCAGCCGACCTCGACCTGAATGGTTCCGCGCGTCGTGAACTTTATCGCATTGTTTATCAGGTTGTTAGCCACCTGAAGTAAACGCTCACCATCAATGACCACCGCCTCCGGCAGCGCCGGATCTGCTGTCACCTTCAACGTCAACGGCCGTTCGCCGATAAGCGGCCGGTAAAGGGCGTCAATACGCGCGACCCAGGGGCGCAGCGCCACCGGTTTTGGCGCCAACGTCAACGCCCCGGTTTCCAGTCGGGCGTGATCCTGCAGGTCGTTGAGCAGGTTGAGCAGCGATGAGGCCGAACTGTAAATCACCGGCAGGCCTTCCGGCGCCGGTTGGCGTTTGAGCTCCAGTTCCAGCAGGCCAAGGATGGCGTGCATCGGCGTGCGCAGTTCATGGCTGACGGTGGCGAGGAATTTGCTCTTCATGCGGTTTTCCGCTTCGGCGCGGCGGCGCGCCTGCTCGAGCTCTTCGCGTTCGCGTTTTTCACGGCGCTGCAGCATGAAACGGCGCAGCGTCAGCGCCAACAGCAGCACGGTGGCGGCGGCCAACAGCGCCAGCAGCCAAGTGGTCTGCGACGGCATGCGGTTGTCGTTCACCGCGTCGATAAGGTTGCTGCGGTCGACGATCCACTCATCGCGCAGCGATTGCAGGGTATCCGCCGGGATCTGCATCAGGTTCTTATCGAGGATCGCCAGCAGCAGCGGCTGATCGCGGCGTACGCCGAAGGCTACCGGATAGGGGATGTTGTTGGCGGCGAAGGCCAGTTTGATCGCGCCGGAATAGCGCGACAGCGCCAAAAAGTTGGCGGAAATGACGTTATCCACCAGCGCATCCAACTGGCCGTTGGCCAGCGCGTCGTACATCGACTTGCTGTCGGCGAAGCTGACGGTCTGTTCCTGCTCCGGCACCAGCCCCTGAGCCAAATCGCCCTGCAGCACGCCGATGCGCTTGCCGGCCAGATCGCTCCAGGTCGAGACGCCGTTGGCATACTGGCCGACGTAAACGCCCCACAGCGAACGGTGGATCGGCATACTGGCGCCATAGCGCGCCTTGACGCCGCGCGCCAGCGGCAGGGCGGCGCGGAAGCTGGCCTGGCCGGATTGCACCAGCTGATCGGCCTGCTCGGCGTTGCGCGCCCACAGCGGCGCGAAACGCAGCCCGGTGTTTTGCGCGATGATGTTGAGAATATCGATGGCGTAGCCGCGCGGCTGGCCGTCGGAACCGCGGTAGGCGAACGGGAAGTTGTTCTCGATGGCGGCGTAGTAAACCACGCGGTGGCTCGCCACCCAATTCTTCTCCATCGTCGTCAGATCGGCATTGCCGGTATCGAGGTAGCTGGGGATCTTTTTGCTCCAGCGGCTCTGCAGGGCATTCATCAGTTCCATCGGCGCGTCGGCGATGGCGGTGTCCAGTGTTTCTATCAGGCGCGGATCGGCGGCGGCGAACACGAAGGACAGGTTGCCCAGGTTCTCGTTGCTTTCAATTTGATAGAGCTGGCCGAGCTGCAGCTGGTCGATGATAAAGCTGGCGCTGGCCTCGTCGGCGATAAAGTAGTCGCTGCTGCCGTTGAGCAGCGAATAGACCGCCTGCAGGTTGTTGTCGTAGCGCTGGATCTGCGACGCCACCGCCTGCAGGGCGCCGCCGGACTGCATGTCGGTCAGCGCGCCGATCGCGACGCGGGCGTTGGCGGAATTGAGCATCACCGGCCTATCGTTGCTGCGATCGCGCAATACGCGCAGGTTGCTGATGTAGTAAGGCTGGGAGATCTCCAGCCCGTGCAGCGCTTCGCTCTGCGGGATGCCGTACAGCAGATCGACCTTGCCGTCGTGCAGCGCCTGTTCCAGCTGGGTCAGGTCGGCGAAGCCGTAAATGGCGAAGCGGATGCCGGTCACCTGCTGAATGTAGCCGAGGTAGTCGGCGTTCAGCCCATACAGATCGTCGTCCACGATGATGTTGTACGGGCTGGTGTTCTCACTGATGATGCCGACGCGCAGTGTGCGATCGCGCCAGGGATTTTTCTCGCCGACGATCAGCATATTCTCGGGGGTATTGAGGTTGCTGACCAGCTGATAGCGCACCGGCTCCGCCGCCTGCGCCAGGCCGCACCACAGGATCAGCAGCAGCAGGGCGCGGCGCATCATGGCGCCAGCTCTTTAAACACCGCCACCAGCTCCAGCAGGTTGCCGGCGCCGGTTTTGCGCTGGATGTTTTTTTTGTGCGTGCTGACAGTCTTGTTGCTGATGTGCAGCCGGTCGGCGATCTGCAGGTTGGACAGCCCCTGGCTCAGCAAGCCCAGCACCTCGAGTTCCTTAGGGGTGAGCAGCCCGCCGTCCGCCGTCGGCGCCTCTTCGGCCAGCGCGGCGGCGGGGAAGCTGATTTCACCGTCCAGCACCTGCTCTATCGCCTGCACCAACTCCGCCAGTGAGCTGCCTTTATTGACGAAACCGTCGGCGCCGGCGGCATGCGCCATGCGCGCATAGACATCGGCTTCCTGCGCGGTGTAGATCAGGATCTTTTGTTGCGGATAGCGGCGGCGGATTTTTTTCAACAGCTGCAGCCCGTCGACCTGCGGCAGGCCGATATCCAGGATCACCAGGCCGAAAGCGGCCTCGGCCAGCAGGGTCAGCGCCTGTACGTCATCCTGCGCCGCCTGCAGGCGGTAGGGGCGGGATGATTTCATTAGCGCCGCTTCCAGTGCGACATGAACCACCGGGTGGTCATCAACTAATAGCAGAGAGGGCATGTTCAACTCGGGTCACTTTATATTCTGATCGCTAGCATAGCGAAAAAGGAGGCTCTGCGCTCGCCAGATGAAACAGCACAATCTGCTGTTAATTTGGCGGTTCCAGCGGCGGGGGGCAAAGGTGATTTACAGCGCCATTCTCACAGGCTAGATTGTTGGGATCTACACCGTTACGCACTGCGAAATACCCCACGATACCGAATGGAAAAGCTATGAATTACCAAAACGACGATTTACGCATTAATGATATTAAGGAACTCCTGCCGCCGGTGGCTTTGCTGGAGAAATTCCCGGCCACTGAACGCGCGGCAAAGACGGTGTCCCAGGCCCGCAGCGCAATTCACAATATCCTCCGCGGCAGCGACGATCGCCTGCTGGTGGTAATTGGCCCTTGCTCCATCCATGATACCCAAGCCGCCAAAGAGTACGCGGGGCGCCTGCTGGCGCTGCGTGAAGAACTGAGCGGCGAGCTGGAAGTGGTGATGCGCGTGTACTTCGAAAAACCGCGCACCACCGTGGGCTGGAAAGGCCTGATCAACGATCCGCAAATGGACAACAGCTTCAACATCAACGACGGCCTGCGCCTGGCGCGCAAGCTGCTGGTGGAGATCAACGACAGCGGGCTGCCGGCCGCCGGCGAATTCCTCGACATGATCACGCCGCAGTACCTGGCGGATCTGATGAGCTGGGGCGCCATCGGCGCGCGCACCACGGAATCGCAGGTGCACCGTGAACTGGCCTCTGGTCTCTCTTGCCCGGTCGGCTTCAAGAACGGCACCGACGGCACCATCAAGGTGGCGATCGACGCCATCAACGCCGCCGGCGCGCCGCACTGCTTCCTGTCGGTGACCAAATGGGGCCACTCGGCGATCGTTAACACCAGCGGCAACGGTGACTGCCACATTATCCTGCGCGGCGGCAAAGAGCCGAACTACAGCGCGGCGCATGTGAAGGACGTCAAAGCCGGTCTGAGCAAAGCGGGGCTGCCGGCGCAGGTGATGATCGACTTCAGCCATGCCAACAGCAGCAAACAGTTCAAAAAACAGATGGACGTGAGCGCCGATGTTTGCGGGCAAATTGGCGGCGGTGAAAAAGCGATTATCGGTGTAATGATCGAAAGCCACCTGGTGGAAGGCAACCAGAGCCTCGAAAGCGGCGAGCCGCTGGTTTACGGCAAGAGTGTCACCGACGGCTGCATCGGCTGGCAGGATACCGAAACCGTGCTGCGCGATCTGGCGGCGGCGGTGAAAGCGCGCCGCGGTTAATCGCGTAAAGAGGGGCTCGCCAGCGGGCCCTTTTTCTATTTACCTTAAAATTTTATATCTCCTGTCAATTTAAGGCCTACAGTCAATAGGCTTATTAAATCATTAGGCGGCCGTATTCGCATTATTCCTATTTAATAAAAGAATAATTGTCACCGCTCTCGGCATTGTGCTTATATAAGACGCTTTTTTTATTCCATAAACCCCGCAGGCCTAATAAGTGGGGAGTGGTATGACCTTATTCCTTTCAGGATGAAAGAATTATGACAAACAATACCTCGCAGCCGCTGGGGCTGCACCGGATTAAATTCCATGGGAAAGGTGGTGAGTACTTCGCTATTTGGTTAGTCAACGCGTTATTGACCGCTCTGACCCTGGGCATCTATTCCGCCTGGGCGACGGTGCGTCGTCGTCGCTATTTTTACGGCAACACGGAATTGGACGGCGATCGTTTCGATTATCATGCGCAGCCGCTGCAAATTCTGAAAGGACGGCTGTTGGTGATCGGCGGCATCATCGTATTTTATTTCCTGCTGGCGGTGACGCCATTGCTGGGGCTGTTGGCGCTGCTGGTATTGCTTGCCCTGTTGCCGTGGATTGTTATCCGCAGCTGGCGCTACAATGCGATTATGTCGAGCTATCGCGGCGTGCGCTTTAATTATGTCTGCCGCACCGGGCGCGCCTATTGGGCTTTGCTGTTCTGCCCGTTATTGCTGATTATCGGACTGTATGTCGGTCTGATCGTCTTGCTCGGCATTGGCAGCGGTCTTGGCAGCATCAACGCCATCGCATTTATGCTGGTGCTGACGCTGATTTTGGCTGTGCCGGCATTTGCGGCGGTAAACGGCATTATTAGCGCACTGCAGCATGATTTGTACGTTAATAACCTGTTTTTCGGGAACACGCCGTTTATTGCCGAACTGAAGAAATCGGCCTTTATCAAATTTGCCTTGATCGGCCTGCTCATATTCCTGCCGTTCATGTTGGTCGCGCTGGTGTGCATCGGTTCGTTCTTCTTTACCCTCTATCAGATGGTGTTGATGGGCCTGTTGACCAACGAAGCCATCGATGTGCTGGTGCTGGACAATATCAGCAGCCTTCTGCTGATGATGGTGGTGCTGCTGATCGGTGCCCTGGTGGCCAGCAGCTACCAGGTTGTCGCCCAACGCAACTACCTGTTTAACCAGGCAAGGCTGAACGGCGACATCAAGCTGCATTCCTCAATGAAAACGCTGCCGTACATGGGATTGTTGATCACCAATACCCTGATTACCCTGTTCTCGCTCGGTTTGGCGGCGCCGGTGGCGGAAGTGCGTCATGCCCGTTATCTGGCGGCGTGCACGGCGGTTGAAGGCGATCTGGCGCTGCTGGAAATTACGGCGCATCAGGAAACCGCCAACAGCGCGGTGGCCGAAGAAGCGGTGCAGGCGCTGGATCTGGGCGGCAGCTTCTGAGGCGCCGATGATCCTTGAAGGCGCTTATCAGTTGCCGGGGCGGGCCGCACGTGAGGCGGCTCGTCTGCTGGTGAACGAAAGCGGCGAAGGCGTGACGCTGCAGCGGCAGGATGAACAGCGTTACATCCCGCTGACGGACATCACCGTTTCTGCCGCGCTGGGCAATATTCCGCTGACGCTCACCTTCAAGGGGGGCGGGCGCTTTGTGCCCGACGACGACGCGGCCTTTCGCCGCTGGTTCTATCAGCGCCGTTCGCCGGGGTGGGTGCATCGCCTGGAACGCCATAAACGCGGCGTCGCCCTGGCGCTGCTGATGACGCTGCTGGCGGTAGTGGCTTACGTTTACGTGGTGCTGCCGTGGGCGAGCAGCGAGATCGCCATGCGCATCCCCACCTCGGTGGAACAGAAGCTGGGCGAACATACGCAGACGTTCTTGGAGCAGAGCGGCTTCGCGCCCTCGGCACTGCCGGCCGAGCGGCAACGGGCGCTGCAGCAGCTGTTCCGGCAGGTGATGCCGGCCGACATGCGCCAAGAGCGCACGCCGCTCTCGCTGAAGTTGATGGCGGCGCCCGGCGCGCCGAACGCCTTTATGTTGCCGGACGGCACGCTGGTGCTCAGCGATAGCCTGGTCACCTTGTCGAAAAACGACGATGGCTTGGCGGCGGTGATGCTGCACGAAATGGGGCATCACGCTTATCGCCATCCGATGCGCATGTTGGTGCGCTCGTCACTGGTGGCATTGACGCTGATGTGGATGACGGGTGACGTCAGCGGCATCGGCGACACGTTGCTGCAGTCCGCATCCTTCGTAAATGAGATGCAGTTTTCTCGCGGGATGGAGCGTGAGGCGGATGCGTTTGCGATAGCGGAAATGCAGCGCCAGGGGCGTTCGCTGGCGGAAATGGCGGCGATCTACCGCGCGTTGGCACAGGCGCCTGAACGAGAAAAGACCGATGACTGGGCGCTGCCTGCCTGGCTCAGCACTCATCCGGCGATGCAGGAACGGCTGGATGCGGTAAATGAGGCGATGGTGCAGCAGAAATAAAAAAGCCCCCGGTGAAAACCGGGGGCTTTTTCGTGAACGGGCGAAATTACTTCGCTTTACCCTGGTTCGCCACGGCCGCCGCTTTTGCAGCGATCTCATCGGCGTTACCCAGGTAGTAACGTTTGGTTGGTTTGAAGTTCTCGTCGAACTCATACACCAACGGCACGCCGGTTGGGATGTTCAGCTCGAGAATTTCGTCTTCGCTCAGGTTATCCAGGTATTTCACCAGCGCGCGCAGCGAGTTGCCGTGCGCCGCAACGATCACGCGTTCGCCGCTCTTGATGCGTGGCAGGATCTCTTCGTCCCAGTAAGGGATAACGCGATCGATGGTCAGCGCCAGGCTTTCGGTCAGCGGCAGCTCTTGCTCGCTCAGTGAAGCGTAGCGCGGATCGTGGCCAGGGTAACGTTCGTCTTCTTTGGTCAGCTCCGGCGGGGTCACCGCGAAGCCGCGACGCCATTGTTTTACCTGCTCGTCGCCGTATTTTTCAGCGGTTTCCGCTTTGTTCAGACCCTGCAGCGCGCCGTAGTGGCGTTCGTTCAGCTTCCAGGATTTTTCGGTTGGCAACCAGGCCTGATCCAGCTCGTCGAGGATGTTCCACAGGGTGTGGATCGCGCGCTTCAGTACGGAGGTGTAAGCGAAGTCGAAAGTGAAACCTTCTTCTTTCAACAGCTTGCCTGCTGCTTTCGCTTCGGTGCGGCCCTTGTCGGACAGATCAACATCATACCAACCGGTGAAGCGGTTTTCTTGGTTCCACTGGCTTTCGCCGTGACGCACCAGAACCAGCTTAGTTACAGCCATAGCTTAACTCCTTAATAATCTGACATTTCAATGATAACGAAAATCATTATATTGCCGCGGGCCGGGGCTCGGCAATCGATAGTGTCTAACCATAGCCAATTTCTTGCCGCAAAGTAAGGGCTGGAGAAAGGAAAAAGCTGAATCGTTCAGCCTGAGGCGGAAGGGGGAGAAACGGCGCGTCGGAATCGCTTCGGACGCGCCGTGGCAGAGGGAGAATCAGGCCGATTTTTTCAGGCAGTTGCTCATGAAGGTTTTACGCGCGTCGCCCTTCAGATCCTTGGTCTTGGCGTCGGCGTTGCAGGTTTTCATCTTCTGCTGCTGCGGCGTCAGGGTTTTGCCCGTCGCAGCGGCGCCTTCGGATTTCAGACAGGTGCTCATAAAGGTGGAGCGATCCGCGCCTTTCAGCGACTTGGTGGATGCCTGCTGGTTGCAATCGGTCATGCGTTTCTGTTGGGCCGCCTGCGCCGGCGAAGGCGTTTTCGTCGCCGTCGTCGCGTCGGCCGCCATCAGATTGGTGCTCAGCATTAAGCCCGCCAGCAATGGAAGTGCAGTAATCAGACGCATAGGTGTTCCTTCAGCTATTGATTGGCCGCCATCGGCCGAAAATTGTGACGTTGCACAAGGCGTTGTGCTTATCACGGTAGCCTGAGTGTAGTGCGCGCTTTGGAATAAGGGAAGGTGGGCGCCGGCGGGGGGATAGGGCTAAAAGGTAAGCATTTATAACAAATCGCCCCCGGCCGCACGGCGAGGGGCATGGCGGGTTAGATAGGATAAAACTGATAATGCGTGGCGCTGCGGTAGCGGCTCCCCGGCTGCAGCCAGCAATCCGGCTGCGGCCACTCGGGATGGTGCGGGCTGTCCGGCAAAAACTCGCTTTCCAGCGCCACGCCGGCATGGTTGGCATAGCTGCCGCCGTCGCGCGCCGGCGTGCCGGCCAGAAAATTGCCGCTGTAGAGTTGCAGCGCAGGTGCGTCGGTGAACACGCTCATTTGCACCTGGCCGTCGGCGGACCATAAATGGGCCGCCGGGCTTTCCAGCGCGCCGCAGATGCGGTGCAACAGAAAGGCGTGATCGTAGCCGTTGACCCGCTGTTGGTCGCGATCGCGCAGGAAATCCTGCAGCAGCGTTTTCGGTTGACGAAAATCCATGCCGCTGCCGTCCACCGGCGTCAGCTCGGCGCAGGGAATGCCCTCGGCGTCGACGGGCAGATAGCGATCGGCGAACAGCTGCAGCCGTTGGGCGCGGGCGTCGGTGCCGGGGCCGTCCAGATTGAAATAGGCGTGGTTGGTCAGGTTGACCGGGCAGGGGCGATCGGCCTGCGCCAGATAGCTGATTTCCAGACGATTATCGGGGGTCAGGCGGTAGCAAACCTGCACGTCGAGATTGCCGGGGAAGCCCTGATCGCCATCCGCTGAATGCAGCGCATAGCAGACCTGGTGCGCATCCTGCTGTACCCGGCGCCAGCGGCGGGCATGAAAACCGTCGGGGCCGCCGTGCAACTGGTGCGCGCCCTGATTGGCGAGCAGCGCATGGGATTTACCGTCGATGGGCAGGCTGGCATTGGCGATGCGGTTGGCGTAACGGCCAACGGTGGCGCCCAGATAGGCGCCCTGACGTTGATAGTCCGCGGCGCTGCGGCAGCCGAGCAGCAGCTCGCGTTTTTCGCCGGATGTGAGCGGTAATACCGCGGACAACCAGGTGGCGCCCCAGTCCATCAGGGTGACGGTCATGCCGCCGGCGTTTTGCAGCCGCGTCAGCTGGTAAGGCTGCCCATCGGGCGCCGCTTCCGTGCTCACCGTCAGCATGTGCCGGCCCCCTGCGAAGCGTGGCAGACGTAAAACGTTTCCCGCAATCCGCCGGTTTGCAGCGGATACTCGTGCGCCACGGCGGCGCGCACCGTTTCCACGAGGTCCTGTGGCATCAGCGCGACGATGCAGCCGCCAAAGCCGCCTCCGGTCATGCGCACGCCGCCGCGCGGGCCGAGGGTCGCTTTGACAATCTCGACCAACCGATCGATTGGCGGCACGGTGATTTCAAAGTCGTCACGCATCGAGGCGTGAGACTCCGCCATCAGCCGGCCCATGCGTTGCAGATCGCCGGCCGCCAGCGCATCGGCCGCCGCCAACGTGCGGGCATTCTCGCTGATGACATGGCGCGCGCGTTTGGCCACCAACGGATCCAACTCATGTTGACGCGCTGCAAACTGTTCGGGGCTGACGTCGCGCAGCGCCTTGACGCCGAAGAAACGCGCCGCTTCTTCGCACTGTTTGCGGCGGGTGTTGTATTCGCTGTCCACCAGCCCGCGTTGCACATTGGAGTTGATGATCACCACCGCCACGCTGTCCGGCATCGGCACCGCGCGGGTCTCCAGCGAGCGGCAGTCGATCAGCAGAGCGCTGTCGCGCCGGCCGAGCGCGGAGATCAGCTGGTCCATGATGCCGCAGTTGCAACCGACGAATTGGTTCTCCGCCTCCTGGCCGTTCAGCGCCAGCGCCACGCCGTCCAGCGGCAGCTGATAGAGCGCCTGCAGCGCCTGGCCCACCGCCACTTCCAGCGCGGCGGAGGAGCTGAGCCCCGCGCCCTGCGGCACATTGCCGGCGATCACCAGATCCGCGCCGCCGAAATCGGCGTTACGGCGCTGAAGGTGCTTCACCACGCCGCGGACATAGTCGGACCAGCGCTGGTCGGGATGGCTGACGATCGGATCGTCGAGCGAGAATTGATCCTGCTGATTCTGATAATCGGCGGCCAGCACGCGGATCTGGCGGTCGTCGCGCTTGGCGCAGGCGATAACGGTTTGGTAATCAATGGCGCAGGGCAGCACGAAGCCGTCATTGTAATCGGTATGCTCGCCGATCAGGTTCACCCGCCCCGGCGCCTGGATGGTCAACGCCGGCGCATAGCCGAAGTGTTCGGTAAACAGGGAATGGGTAAGCGGTTTCAGGCTCATGCTTGGGCTCCGGCTTCACGGTAATGAATATCGCTGACGGCGCGCAGACGCTCTGCGGCCTGTTCGGCGGTCAGGTCACGCTGGGTTTCCGCCAGCATCTCGTAACCGACCATAAATTTGCGCACGCTGGCTGAACGCAGCAGCGGTGGATAGAAATGGGCGTGCAGCTGCCAGTGCCGGTTGTCGGCGCCGTTGAACGGCGCGCCGTGCCATCCCATCGAATAGGGGAACGAGCACTGGAACAGGTTGTCGTAGCGGCTGGTCAGCTTCTTCAGCGCCAGCGCCAGATCGCGGCTTTGCGCCGCGCTGAGATCGGTGATGCGCTGCACCGCCGTTTTCGGCAGCAGCAGCGTTTCAAACGGCCAGGCGGCCCAGTAGGGCACCACCGCCAGCCAGTGTTCGGTGTTCACCACGATGCGTTCGCCTGCGGCCAGCTCGCGCTGCGCATAGTCCAGCAGCAGCGGGGAGGCATGTTCCCGGAAATAGTCGTGTTGCAGGCGATCTTCGCGTTCGGCCTCGTTCGGCAGAAAACTGTTGGCCCAGACCTGCCCGTGCGGGTGCGGGTTGGAGCAGCCCATCGCCGCGCCTTTGTTTTCGAACAGTTGCACCCAGGGGTAGTGCTTGCCCAGCTCCTCGGTTTGCGCCTGCCAGGCGGCGACCACCTGCTCCAGCGCCGGCAGCGTCAGTTCGGGCAGGGTCTTGCTGTGATCGGGAGAGAAACAGATAACCCGGCTGACGCCGCGCGCGCTCTGGCTGCGCATCAGCGGATCGTGGCTGTCGGGCGCCGGCGGCGTATCGCTCATCAGCGCGGCGAAATCGTTGGTAAAGACATAGGTGCCGCGATATTCCGGATTGCGATCGCCGGTGACGCGCGCATTGCCCGGGCACAGGAAACAGTCGGGATCGTGCGTCGGCAGCGTTGCCGTGGGGACGCTCTCCTGTTGGCCCTGCCAGGGGCGCTTGGCGCGGTGCGGTGAGACCAGCACCCACTGGCCGCTCAGCGGGTTAAAGCGGCGGTGCGGATGGTCGATAGGGTTAAATTCCGTCATACGGTTCCTTTCTTGGCGTCGACGAGGGTGTAATCGCTTCCAATTACCGTCTTGATACGCCCATTGCTGAACAGGGAGTGGTCAATGCGCAAAAAGATAGCATGGCTACAGCGATAAAAAGGTGATCCAACGCGAAAAATGGAATCGTTTACACTTCGGTGCAAAGCGCCGGACAGGCGGCGTAAAGCAGCATGCAAAGCGGTTGATGGCGGGGCGGTGAGGCGCTTGTGATAGCGTTTTCATCCAGCCACCGGCAGAGAAGCGCTCTCTGCCGGCGTCAGACGTTAGGGATGCTGATACAGCGGGTAGGTGAAGAACAGCAGATGGGTCAGGTTCAGTCCGAAATGGAACAGAATCGGTACCCACAGACGGCCGCTCCACATCCACGCCAGGCCGTAGATCACCCCGGCGAGGGTCGCGAAGATCACCATCAGCGTACCGCCCGCCAGATGCGCGGCGCCGAACACCAGGGAGGCGACGATCAGCGCCGGCCAGGCCCCCAGCCACTGGCTGAGGCGCTGCTGCAGGTAGCCGCGAAACAGCGCTTCTTCGGCCATGCAGACGAAGAACAGGTTCGCCATGACGAAGGGCAGGATCCAGGCGGGCGCATGCAGCTCGATTTTTAAGCCGCCCAGCGCTACCGCCAGCAGCAACAGCGCCGGCACGGCCAGCAGCAGCGCAATCCAGCCCGCCTTGCCGCCGTTGCCGCCGCGTTCGGCGGAAAACAATGTGGGTAAGCAGGCGAACAGCAGGAACGGCACCATCGCCTTGTCGAAGTTGTAATACATGGTGAACGGCGCGCTGAGCGGGCCGGCTTTTTCGCCGTCGATCATCAGCTGGTTGTGGATGCCCGGCACCAGATGCAAGAACAGCGCCACGCAGCCGGCGATCACCAACCCTTCGAGCGCGATCGCCAGATTACGCTGCGCGCGAAAATAATGACGTAGACCCGCCAGCGCCACGATGGCCAACAGGCAACCCAGGCTGAGTGGCGTCAGCACCCCATGATAAAGCCCCATGCCCGCCGAGGCGGCCAGGATCACCCAGGCTATCAGCCGGTTAAACGGCAAGAAAAATAACGAAGCAGCCAGTACGCCCCACATAATATGTCCCTTTAAAATATGTACACGGCGCTCAGCGCCTTTGCGGCGTGCGATGATGGCGAAATTGAGCGCTAAAGCGGATAGTAGCACACCAGAATGACGCTAAAGGTCGGGGCAGTGATGCATTCGTGCATTATGCCGGCCGACACAACCGGCGGCGATGCGGGTTAGCCTCTCATCCAGGCCTGCGAACGGGTGATTTCGGCCAGATTTTGCAGGGTATCCAGACTCTGCTGGTGGATCTCCTGCGTAGGGGCTGCGCACAGATCGTGCAATACGGTCACCTGAAAGCCGGCGTCGTGCGCCTGACGCGCGGTGCTTTCGATGGCGAGCGGCGTGCTGATGCCCGCCAGCAGCAAATGGTGGCACCGATGTTGCCGCAGCCAGGCTAACAAATTGTTACCGGAGAAGGCGCTAACCGCCGTTTTTTCAAACTGCAGATCGGTCTCTTCCCGGTGCAGTTCGGGCACCCAGCGGCATCCCGGGCCATTTAGCCGCAGCGCGCCGATCTGCTTGAGATGGTTGAACAGCGGCGAGTGAGGCGGGATGTCATGATAATCGTCGGCGAATCCCACCCGCACCCAAATTACCGGGATTTTTCGCACCCGCGCATAGGCCGCGGCGGCATTGACGTTGGCGAGCAGGTGGGTCGCCGCCACCTGTTCACGGCAGTGGTTGGCGCGGCCTTTGGGCCCGATAAGATCCTCGATCAGGTCGATGATAATCAACGCAGCGGACATGGCGTCTCCAGAAAATGGCTTTCTTTCTTTCTATGATAAAAGGCCAAATGTGATGTGCTGCGGTGAAGTGTTGCCGGATATGTTTACGCCGCGTTTCAGACGGAGGCCGCCTCCAGCCGCTGGTGTTGATAGCCGTAGCCGCCCTCGCCGTCGGGCACGAAGCTGAGGCGGTGGGTGATGCACTGCGGCGCATCTTCGGCATGGTGCGAAACGAACAGCAGCTGCGTGGCGCCCTGGCCGATCAGCACGTCGATGAAGCGGCGCACCAGCTGGCGATTGAGCGGATCCAACCCTTGCAGCGGCTCGTCGAGGATCAGCAGCGCCGGGTGCTTCACCAGCGCGCGGGCGATCAGCGCCAACCGCTGTTGGCCCCAGGAAAGGCTGTGGAACGGGGCGTCACCGCGTGCGCCGTCGAGCCCGAGCAGCGCCAGCCATTGCTCGGTCAGCTGCCGCTGGCGATCCGAGACCGCCTGATAAATGCCGATCGAATCGAAGAACCCCGACAGCACCACGTTGCGCACGCTGGTGTTGACGCGATAATCCAGATGCAGGCTGCTGCTGACGTAGCCGATATGGCGTTTGATTTCCCAGATGGTTTCCCCGCTGCCGCGGCGGCGGCCGAACAGCGTCAGATCGTTGCTGTAGCCCTGCGGGTGATCGCCGGTGATCAAACTGAGCAGGGTGGATTTGCCGGCGCCGTTCGGGCCGACGATCTGCCAGTGTTCACCGGGGTTCACCTGCCAGTCGAGATGATTGAGGATCGGCCGATCGTTATAACTGACCACGCCGTCACGCAGGACGATCAGCGGACGATCCGCCGGCAGGGCCTCTTTTTGCGTCGGATCCTCCGTTTCCGGCAGCGCCAGCCCGCTGAGATTTTCGCTGTGCGCCAGCTGCGCCACCAGCGCGTCCGCCATCACCTGGCTGCGCGGCCCGCGGTTGGTCAGGGTGCAGTCCGCCAGCACGCCCACCTGCCGGACAAAATCCGGTATTTCGTCGAAACGGTTGAGCACCAGCACCACGGTCTGTCCCTGGGCGGAAAGCTCGCTCAGCAGCGCGGCGAGCTGCGCGCGCGAGTGCACGTCCAGCCCGTCGAAAGGTTCATCGAGGATCAGCAGGTCGGGTTGTGGCATCAGCGCGCGGCACAGCAGGGTTTTACGCGTTTCGCCGGTAGACAGGTATTTGAAGCGGCGCGTCAGCAGGGCGGTAATGCCGAATTGCGCGGCCAGTCGCTCACAGCGCGCGACGTCTTTCACCTCTTCCTGAATGATCTCCGCCGCGGTACGGCCGGTGTCGTCTTCGTCCGCGCTGAGCAGATCGGTATTGTTGCGTTGCCACTCGTCGCTGACCATCTTTTGCAACTGTTCGAAGGAGATGCGCACCGCATGCTGAAAGTCGTTGCGGCGTTCGCCGCGCAGCAGAACCAGTTCGTCGGCCAGCGCGCGCGCCAGGGCGGATTTGCCGCTGCCGTTGGCGCCGACGAAGGCCCAGCTTTCACCGGCCTGGATCGCCAGCGCTTCCAGCGTCAGGGTGCGGGTATCGCTCAAGCGGAATGAACCTTGCGAAATGTGCAACGACGACATCACCTGTTCCTTTTTTTGCAATTATTTGCCTTAGAAATAGGCGCATTGCCGGGTGATGTCAATCAACAAAAACGCAACATCACGTTGCGCTTAACACAACGTGGCGACAATCACCCGATCGGCGTTGAACAGGGCGTGTACGGCGTCGCCGACGCTCAGCTGCAGGCGCTGCAGCTCCGCCGTCGTCAGGGTGGCGCACAGGGTTTCGCCGCCCGCCAGCGTCACCAGCACCTCGCTGTGTTCGGCGCCCGGCTGAATGCCGGCCACCACGCCCGCCAGCGCATTATCCGCGTCGGCGTTATCGGCCGCATCGACGCTCAGACGCACCCAGGGCGCCTTGATCAGCGCCAGCACCTCTTTGCCGGGCGTCAGCTGCAGCCGATCGGCGCTTTGCTGGGTAATGGCCGCCGTCAGGCGAGTGCTGCCGTCGTTCAGCAGGATCGCCAGATGCTGCTGTACCTGCTGGTGGTCGCGTTCGATCACGGTGCCGAAAAACTGATTGCGTGCGCTGGTTTGCAGCGAGAAGCGCGAGATGGCCGCCAGCAGGCTGTCGAGCGGCAGATCGTCCTGCTGCAGCACGTCGAAGGCTTTTTGCTGCACCTGGCCCAGCAGATCGTACAGCTGGATCAGCCGTTGGCCGTAGTGCGTCAGATGCGCGCCCCCGCCGCCTTTGCCGCCGGTGGCGCGTTCCACCACCGTTTGTTCCGCCAGTTGGTTCATCTCATTGATGGCGTCCCAGGCGCTTTTGTAGCTGATGCCCGCCAGTTTGGCGCCCTGGCTGATGGAGCCGGTGTGCTGCACCTGTTTCAGCAGCGCGATGCGGCGCGGATCGGCGAACAGCTTTTGCTGGAGTTTGAGAGTCAGAAGAATTTCGGCCTGCATAGCGCATCCTGTCGGCGGCAAAAATCGTATTGTCGCCGATTTGGCGGCAAAGCGCCAAAGGGCACGTTTGGCCGATCACAATTTCGCCTCGCTGGCTAAAATAACTCCGGTTTTAGCGATTTTTTGGGTTAGAATAACCCGATATGCGGTGAAAGGCATTTGCCGCTCAATGGGCAGTTAAGCGAGGCTATCATGTTGGAATTATTGAAAAGTCTGTTATTCGCCGTGGTGATGGTGCCGGTGGTCATGGCGCTCATTCTCGGCTTGATCTACGGTTTTGGCGAAGTGTTCAACGTCTTCTCCAAAGTGGGCCGTTCGAAAGAAAACCGCACCCAGCACTGACCGTTCCCCATCCCGATACCCGTCGGCATCGCCCGGCGGGCATTCCTCAAGTTATCTCACGCTTTGCCGATAAACCGCATGACAAGCTTTCGCGCAACGTTATATTATTTTTTATATAACGAAGAGTGATAATGCACGTTAACTTGCGGAGAAAAACAATGAAACAGCAATGGACCAAATGGGTTGGCGGGATCGTGTTGGCATCAAGCCTGGTGGCTCAGGCCTCGGCAGCGGAAAAGATCACCGTGTTCGCCGCCGCGTCGCTGACCAACGCGCTGCAGGACATCGCCACCCAGTATCAAAAAGGCAAGGACGTGCAGGTGGTTTCCTCCTTCGCGTCGTCCTCGACGCTGGCGCGCCAAATTGAGCAGGGCGCCCCGGCCGATCTGTTTATCTCCGCCGATCAACAGTGGATGGATTACGCCATCGACAAGCAGCAGATGGTGAAAGACACCCGCTATACGCTGCTGGGCAACGAACTGGTGCTGATCGCCGCCAAGAACGATAAACAAGACAAGATCGCCATCGACAAGCAGACCGATTGGGCCAAACTGCTGAACGGCGGCCGCCTGGCGGTGGGCGATCCGGATCACGTGCCGGCCGGCATCTACGCCAAAGAGGCGCTGGAGCATCTGGGCGCCTGGCGCGCGCTGGAGCCTAAACTGGCGCGCGCCAACAATGTACGCAGCGCGATGGCGTTGGTGGAGCGCGGTGAAGCGCCGCTCGGCATCGTCTACGGTTCCGACGCGGTCGCCAGCGACAAGGTGAAAGTGGTGGGCGTGTTCCCGGAAGACAGCCACAAACCGGTTGAATATCCGATGGCGATTGTGAAAGATCGTCAAAATCCGACGGTCAGCGCTTTCTATACCTATTTGAAGAGCCCGGAAGCGGCCGCTATTTTCGAACATTATGGATTCACCCCGCGTAAATGATTCTGAGCGAGTACGAGTGGCAGGCGGTTGAGCTGAGCCTGAAAGTCTCCGGTTTGGCGGTAGTCTGCAGCCTGCCGTTCGGCATTCTGATGGCCTGGGTGCTGGTGCGCTGCCGTTTTCCCGGCAAGGCACTGCTCGATGGCGTCATACACCTGCCGCTGGTGCTCCCGCCGGTGGTGGTCGGTTATTTGCTGCTGATCGCCATGGGGCGGCGCGGCGTTATCGGCGAGCGGCTGTACGATTGGTTCGGCTTCAGCTTCAGCTTTAGTTGGCGCGGCGCCGCGCTGGCGTCGGCGGTGGTGGCGTTTCCGCTGATGGTGCGCGCCATTCGGCTGGCGCTGGAGGCGGTGGATACCCGGCTGGAACAGGCGGCGCGCACGCTGGGCGCCAATCCGTGGCGGGTATTTTTCACCATCACGCTGCCGCTGTCGCTGCCCGGCGTCATTGTCGGCGTGGTGCTGGCCTTCGCCCGTTCGCTGGGGGAGTTTGGCGCCACCATCACCTTCGTCTCCAACATTCCCGGGGAAACCCGCACCATTCCGCTGGCGATGTATACGCTGATTGAAACGCCGGGGGCAGAGGCCGCCGCCGCGCGTCTGTGCGTGATCGCCATCGTGCTGTCGCTGGCTTCGCTGATGGTGTCCGAATGGCTGGCCCGCTGGGGCCGCAAACGGATGGGGGTGTAAATGCTGGAGCTGGATTTCTCGCAGCAGCTGGGCGACCTCAATCTCAACGTCCGCGCCGATTTGCCGGCGCAGGGCATCACCGCGATTTTCGGCCTGTCCGGCGCAGGCAAAACTTCATTGATCAACGCCATCGGCGGCCTGACCCGCCTGCAGCAGGGGCGCATCGCGCTTAATGGTCGCACGCTGGTGGATACCGCCGCGGGCCTCTGCCTGCCGCCGGAAAAGCGCCGTATCGGCTATGTGTTTCAGGATGCGCGCCTGTTCCCGCACTATCGGGTGCGCGGCAACCTGCAGTACGGCATGGCGGCCGGCATGCGTACGCAGTTCAACACCATCGTCGAGCTGCTGGGCATCGGGCCGCTGCTTAATCGGTTGCCCCTGACGCTCTCCGGCGGTGAAAAACAGCGGGTGGCGATCGGCCGCGCGCTGCTGACGGCGCCGGAACTGCTGCTGATGGACGAACCGCTGGCCTCGCTCGATCTGCCGCGCAAACGCGAGCTGCTGCCGTATCTGGAGCGGTTGGCGCAGGACGTGAACATCCCCATCCTCTATGTCAGCCACAGCCTGGACGAGATCCTGCGCCTGGCCGAGCAGGTGTTGGTGCTGGATCGCGGCGAGGTGCGCGCGTTCGGCGGGCTGGAAGCCGTCTGGGCCAGCAGCGCGCTGCGGCCGTGGCTGCAACGTGAAGATCAGAGCAGCGTGCTGCGCGTCAGCGTGATTGAGCATCATCAACGTTATGCCATGACCGCGCTGGCGCTCGGCGATCAGCGGCTGTGGGTCAGCGGCATCGACGCCGAGTTGGGCACTCAGCTGCGCATTCGCATCAATGCCGCCGACGTCTCGCTGGTGCTGCAGCCGCCGGTCAACAGCAGCATTCGCAACGTCTTGCCGGCCAAGGTCAGCGAGTGTCTGGACGTGGACGGGCAGGTGGAGGTGAAGCTGGCGGTCGGGGAACACGTGCTGTGGGCGCGCATCACGCCCTGGGCGCGAGACGAACTGGCGATCCGCCCCGGGCAGTGGCTGTACGCGCAGGTGAAAAGCGTGTCGATCAGCCGCGAGAGCCGTTAAGGCGGGCCCTCCCGGCGGGAGGGCGAAAAGACTACAGCACGCGGGTGCGGATCACCTCGGCGATGCCCGGCTGCAGGTTATCGGCGATCACCAGATCGGCGCGTTCCTTGATCGCGTCATCGGCGTTGCCCATCGCCACGCCCAAACCGACCGCTTCCAGCATGCTGATGTCGTTGTAGTTGTCGCCGAACGCCACCACCTGATCCATGCTCAGCCCCTGCGACTCCACCCATTGGCGCAGGCGTTTGCCTTTGCTGTTGCCGCCTTTGGCGATATCCACCTGATCGTGCCAGGACCATTCGCACGCCAACCCCAGCTCTTTTTCCACCGTGTCGGCAAACTTGCGCAGCGCCGGAATATCGGCGTGCGAGGTGGCGAATTTCCAGATCGCCTGCGCGTCGTCGGCCGCCTGCGCCAGGCTGCCGACCTGCAGCAGCGTCGGGCGCTGCGCCGCAGGCAGGGTTTCGGCCCAGGCCAGCGAGCGAGTCACGTGGCCGCTCGGTTCCTGATACAGCATGGCGTCGTCAACGTACATCAGCCCGTGAATGTCGGTCTGTTTGAGCATCCGCAGCACCTGTTTGGCCTGCTCCTTCGCCAAGGGATCGGCGGCCAGCACCTTTTTCTGCTGAAAATCATACAGGTAAGTGCCGTTGCAACAGATGGCCGGGGTGTCAATCTGCAGCGCCTGGTAGAACGGATGGATGGCGACGTGATGGCGGCCGGTGACCACCACCACCTGGACGCCGGCGGCGCGCGCCTGCGCCAGCGCTTCCAGCGACTGCGGTAAGATGCGTTTTTG
Source organism: Serratia sp. SCBI (assembly GCF_000747565.1). Lineage (NCBI taxonomy): Bacteria > Pseudomonadati > Pseudomonadota > Gammaproteobacteria > Enterobacterales > Yersiniaceae > Serratia > Serratia sp. SCBI. The sequence continues at coordinate 1,331,696 of NZ_CP003424.1, forward strand.
ATTGTCCAGCAGGGTGCCGTCAAGATCGAGGGCGATGACGCGGTAGCTCATAGGGTTCTCGTTATCGTTAGCCATAAAATTAATCCGATGGTACACCGGATAGCCAATGGAGAAAACCGCGTGAGCTTCCGGTGCTAAGCAGGGTTGCCATGCGACGGATGTGCGGTAAGCTAGGGACAATCGAACGGCCTGAAACCGGTTCCTCTTTTACCCTTTGCAAGGAGAACACATGAAGCAAATCGTTTATGTCGCCAGCCCGGAGAGCCAGCAGATCCACGTCTGGCAGTTGGACGACGCCGGCGCGCTGACGCTGCTGCAAACCGTTGACGTGCCGGGCCAGGTGCAGCCGATGACCCTTCATCCGGACAAGACTCACCTGTACGTCGGCGTGCGTCCGGCGTTCGGCATCGTCAGCTACCGCATCGAGGCGGACGGCACGCTGCAGCAGGCCGGTATGGCGCCGCTGCCGGGCAGCCCGACCCATATCTCCACCGATTTGCAGGGGCGTTACCTGTTCTCCGCTTCCTACAGCGGCAACTGCGCCAGCATCAGCCCGATCGGCCACGACGGCGTGGTCACGGCGCCGATCCAACAGATCGACGGCCTGAGCGCGCCGCACTCCGCCAACATCGATCCGACCAACCAGCTGGTGCTGGTGCCGTGTCTGAAAGAAGACCGCATCCGTCTATTCAACCTGAGCCTGGCGGGCCAGCTGACGCCGCACGCGCAGGACGCGGTGGATATCGCCGCCGGCGCCGGTCCGCGCCATATGGCGTTCCACCACAACGACAAGTTCGCTTATTGCGTCAACGAGCTGAACGGCACGGTGGACGTGCTGGCCATTTCGGAAAACGGCGGCAAATACACCGTGACGCAAACGCTGGATATCATGCCGGACGATTTCGACGGCACCCGCTGGGCGGCGGACATTCATATCACGCCGAACGGCCGCTTCCTGTACACCAGCGATCGCACCGCCAGCATTCTGACCCTCTTCAGCGTCTCCGAAGACGGCGGCACGTTGAGCGTGGTCGGCTATTATCCGACCGAAGCGCAACCGCGCGGTTTCAATATCGATCACAGCGGCCGCTTCGTGATTTCGTCCGGCCAGAAGTCCGATCACATCGCGGTGCATGAAATTGATCAGGCCAGCGGTCAGCTGACTATGTTGGCGCGTTATCCGGTGGGCAAAGGCCCGATGTGGGTAAGCGTGCTGGCGAAGTAATTCGGCGGGCAGAGCAGAAAAGCGCGGTTCGGTTGAGCCGCGCTTTTTTATGGGCGGAGATCAATCAGTTGAACATCACCGTCAGCGTGGCGCTGCCGAGGCTGTGGAAATGCACGTTAAAGCCCACCAACGCGCCGCTGGAGCCTTCATCCACCTCAATGCTCTCCACGTCCAGCGCATGCACGGTGAACTGATAGCGGTGGCGTTCGCCATTCGGCGGCGCGGCGCCGCCGTAACCGGCCGAGCCGAAGTCGGTACGGGTTTGCAGCGCGGCGCTCGGCAACGGCGCTTTGCCGGAGCCTGCGCCCTGCGGCAGCTCGCGCACGTCGGCCGGAATATTGGCCACCACCCAGTGCCACCAGCCGGAGCCGGTCGGGGCATCGGGATCGTACAGGGTGACGACGAAGCTTTTGGTGCCGGCGGGCACGCCGTCCCAGGCCAGGTGCGGCGACAGGTTATCGCCGCGGTAGCCCATGCCGTTGAAGACCTGAGTCTGCGGCATTGTGCCGCCGTCCTGCAGATCGTTGCTGTACAAACGAAAAGCCATAATGACTCCCAGTTGTCGATAAACGCGGACCCTTAAGCTAGATCTTTTCGGTGGAACAATACAACCCCTTGCGCCAGCGGCGGACGGTTGATCTCGACGGTGACATGCACCAGTTCGGGACGCGCGGCCAACAGTTGGCGCACCCGATCGGCGGTGAGGGCGCGATCGGCGCTGCTCAGGGCGAGGACACAATGATATTTTCCTTTGCCGATGCGGCCTACATGCAAATCGGTCAGCGTGAGCGCGTGGCCGGAAGCGGCCAGGGCCTGGCGGATCTCTTGCGCCACCGGGGCGTCCATTTCGGCATCCAGCAAAATCTTTCCGCTATCGCGCATCAGGCTATAGGCCCAGGCGGCCACCATCACCGCGCCGACGATGCCCATCAGCGGATCGAGCCAGGCGGCGCCCCAAAGCTTGCCGCCGAACAGCGCGACGAGCGCCAGCACCGAGGTGGCGGCGTCGGCGAGCACGTGAACATAGGCGGAACGCAGGTTGAGGTCATGATGAGTGTCGTCGTGGTCATCCCCGTGATGATGATGGTGGCCGCCGCCGCGCAACAGCCAGGCGCAGAGCAGGTTGACGGCCAGCCCGATCGCGCCGATGGCGATGGCTTCGTTGTAATGAATCGGGCTGGGATTCAGCAGCCGCTGCCCAGACTGAAACAGCATCAGCGCCGCCAACAGCACCAACAACACCGCGCTGGTGTAACCGGCCAGCACTTCGATCTTCCAGGTGCCGAGGCTAAAGCGGCGATCCTTGGCCAGCCGGCGTGCGGCGCCGTAAGCCAGCACCGACAGGCCCAGGGCCAGCGCGTGCGAACTCATGTGCCAGCCGTCGGCCAGCAATGCCATCGAGTTAAACAGCCAGCCGCCGGCGATCTCGATAGCCATCATACTGGCGGTGAGTATCACCGCCCATCTGGTGTTTCTTTCGGCCAATGGGTTACCATCGTCAAAAACGTGGCTGTGCTCGCGGTGCAAAACGGGCGCGTAAGACGTCATGGTGAAGTTCCTCAGCAAAAGATAGTGTGCTGAAATATACTATACCCCAGTATAGTAAATAACAATCAGGCGGAAATGATGAGCCATACCCACAGAGATCAAAAGAAGCTGTTGGCGCGGGTGCGCCGCATTAAAGGGCAGGCCGAAGCGCTGGAACGCGCGCTGGAGAGCGGCGGCGAATGTTCAGCTGTTCTGCAGCAGATCGCGGCGGTGCGCGGCGCGGTCAACGGTCTGATGGCGCAGGTGCTGGAAGGGCATGTGCGCGAACATCTGGCTGCCGCGGACGCTACGCCGCAGCAGCGCGAGCAGGACATCGAGCAATTGATGACCGTTTTACGTTCTTATATGAAGTAATCATGATTTCACTGAAAAAACGCACGCCGTGGTTCGGCTGGCTGCGCCGTTGGGCCAAAGGCATCAAGCGCGATATCTACGCGCTGTGGCTGGCCGCCCGTGATAAGCGCACCCCGTGGTACGCCAAGCTGATCGCGCTGCTGGTGGCCGGTTATGCGATCTCGCCGATCGATCTGATCCCGGATTTTATTCCGGTGCTGGGCTATCTGGACGATGTGATCATCGTGCCGTTGGGCATCATGTTGGCGGTGCGGCTGATCCCCAAACCGCTGATGGCCGAGCTGCGCGAGAAGGCGCAAAAGCGCGTCGATAATCCCACCGGCCGCATGGCGGCGGCGATGATCATTTTACTGTGGCTGCTGTGTTTGGGATTGCTGGCCCGCTATCTGGACCAGCATTGGTAAGGCATTAACGCGCGGCGGCGGCGACGGCGGCGGTCAGGCGGCTGAGCTGGTCCGCTTCGATGATGTAAGGCGGCATCAGGTAAATCAGCTTGCCGAACGGCCGGATCCATACCCCGCGCTCGACGAACCCGCGCTGCAGCTCGGCGACATCCACCGGTTCGCGCATCTCCACCACCCCAATCGCGCCCAGCACCCGCACGTCGGCCACCTTCGGCAGCGCCGCCAACGGCAACAGTTCCCGCTTCAACTGGGTTTCGATGGCGCTCACCTGCGCCTGCCAGCGATTTTCCGCCAGCAGCGCCAGACTGGCGTCCGCCACCGCGCAGGCCAGCGGATTGCCCATAAAGGTCGGCCCGTGCATAAAGCAGCCGGCCGCGCCGTTGCTGATGGTCTCCGCCACATGGCGGGTAGTCAAGGTGGCAGAAAGGGTCATATAGCCGCCGGTCAGCGCCTTGCCCAGACAGAGAATGTCCGGTACCACCTGCGCGTGCTCGCAGGCGAACAGCTTGCCGGTGCGGCCGAAGCCGGTGGCGATCTCGTCGGCGATCAGCAGCACCTGATGGCGATCGCACAGCTCGCGCACCCGCTTGAGGTAGGTCGGATGGTAGATGCGCATGCCGCCGGCGCCTTGCACCACCGGTTCCAGGATCACCGCCGCCACTTCACCGGCGTGCTGCTCCAGCAGCGCGGCGAACGGCGCGATATCCTCTTCGCGCCATTCCTCGTCGAAGCGGCACTGCGGCGCGGTGGCGAACAGGTGTGGCGCCAGATACCCCTGATAAAGGCTGTGCATCGAGTTGTCCGGATCGCAGACCGACATCGCGCCGAAGGTATCGCCGTGATAGCCGTGGCGCAGCGTCAGGATGCGCTGCCGGCGCTCGCCGCGCGCCTGCCAGTACTGCAGCGCCATTTTCAGCGACACTTCTACCGCCACCGAACCAGAGTCCGCCAGGAACACGCACTGCAGTGCTTCCGGCGTCATTTCCACCAGCCGACGGCACAACGAGATGGCGGCCGGATGGGTAATGCCGCCGAACATCACGTGCGACATCTTCTCCAACTGCTGGCTGGCGGCCTGATTCAGGCGCGGATGGTTGTAACCGTGGATCGCCGCCCACCAGGAGGACATGCCGTCCACCAGACTCCGGCCGTCCGCCAGCTGCAGTTCGACGCCGCTGGCCGATTCGATCGGGTAACAGGGTAACGGGCGGCTCATGGAGGTGTAGGGGTGCCAGATATGGCGTTGGTCAAACGCCAGGTCGGAAGCGGTGACAGACATTGTTGTAAACCAAATTGGATTAAGATTGGTTGACAGTATATCCACAATATTTAAACTGGCGACACTTTTTCGTTTTGGAGACGCCATGATGGCCGACCGCATTCACTGGACAGTAGGGCAAGCCCAGGCCCTGTTTGATAAACCGCTGCTGGAACTGCTGTTCGAAGCGCAAACCGTACACCGCCAGCACTTCGACCCGCGTCAGGTGCAGGTCAGCACGCTGCTGTCGATCAAGACCGGCGCTTGCCCGGAAGACTGCAAATACTGCCCGCAGAGCTCACGCTACAAGACCGGCCTGGAGTCGGAGCGGCTGATGCAGGTCGAGCAGGTGCTGGAATCGGCACGCAAGGCCAAGGCGAACGGTTCGACCCGTTTTTGCATGGGCGCGGCGTGGAAGAACCCGCACGAGCGCGATATGCCTTATCTGCAGCAAATGGTGCAGGGCGTGAAAGCGATGGGCATGGAAACCTGCATGACGCTGGGCACATTGGATGGCACCCAGGCCGAGCGGCTGGCGGAGGCCGGGCTGGATTACTACAACCATAACCTCGACACCTCGCCAGAGTTCTACGGCAACATCATCACCACCCGCAGCTACCAGGAGCGCCTGGATACGCTCGACAAGGTGCGCGACGCCGGCATCAAAGTGTGCTCCGGCGGCATCGTCGGGCTGGGTGAAACGGTGCGCGATCGCGCCGGGCTGCTGGTGCAGCTGGCCAACCTGCCAAAACCACCGGAGAGCGTGCCGATCAACATGTTGGTGAAGGTGAAAGGCACGCCGCTGGCGGATAACGATGACGTCGATCCGTTTGATTTCATCCGCACCATCGCGGTGGCGCGCATCATGATGCCATCTTCTTATGTCCGTCTCTCCGCAGGCCGCGAACAGATGAACGAACAGACGCAGGCGATGTGCTTCATGGCCGGCGCCAACTCGATCTTCTACGGTTGCAAGCTGCTGACCACGCCGAATCCGGAAGAAGACAAAGACCTGCAGCTGTTCCGCAAGCTGGGGCTCAACCCGCAGCAGACCGCAACCGAACACGGCGACAACCAGCAACAGCAGGTGCTGGCCAAGCAACTGCTGAACGCCGATACCGCCGAGTTTTACAACGCGGCGCCGTGATGAGCTGGCAGCAACGCATCGAGCAGGCGCTGGCTGAGCGGCGCCTGAACGCCGCCTACCGCCGGCGACAGACCACCGAGGGCGGCAACGGCCGCCAGATCCGGCTCGGCGATCGTCTCTATCTGAACTTCTCGGGCAACGACTACCTGGGCTTGAGCCAGGATGCGCGGGTGATCGCCGCCTGGCAGCAGGGCGCGCAGCGTTACGGCGTCGGCAGCGGCGGTTCGGGCCACGTGACCGGTTTTAGCGCAGCGCATCAGGCGCTGGAAGAGCAACTGGCGGCTTGGCTCGGCTATCCGCGCGCGCTGCTGTTCATCTCCGGCTACGCCGCCAACCAGGCGGTGCTGGCGGCGTTGATGCAAAAGGGCGATCGCATTTTGGCCGATCGTCTCAGCCATGCCTCGCTGCTGGAGGCGGCGGCGCAGTCGCCGGCCGAGCTGCGCCGGTTCCAGCACAATCAACCGCAGGCCTTGGCGGATCTGCTGGCCAAACCCTGCGACGGGCAGCGGCTGGCGGTCACCGAAGGGGTGTTCAGCATGGATGGCGACGGCGCGCCGTTGGCGGAGCTGCATCGCTTAACCCGTGCGGCGGGCGCCTGGCTGATGGTGGATGACGCCCACGGCATCGGCGTGCGCGGTGAGCAAGGCCGCGGCAGTTGCTGGCAGCAGGGTGTGCGCCCTGAACTGCTGGTGGCGACCTTCGGCAAGGCGTTCGGCATCAGCGGCGCGGCGGTGCTGTGCGATGAGGCGACCGCCGAGTATCTGCTGCAGTTCGCCCGCCATCTGATCTACAGCACCGCGATGCCGCCGGCGCAGGCCTGCGCGCTGCAGGCGGCGCTGGTCTGCATTCGAGAGGGCGATGACCTGCGCGCCCGGCTGCAGGACAACATTCGGCGTTTCCGTCAGGGCGCGGCGCCGCTGGCGCTGACCCTGACGGATTCCGACACCGCCATCCAGCCGCTGCTGGTGGGGGATAATCAGCGCGCGCTCGATCTGGCGACCCGCCTGCGCGAGTGCGGCCTGTGGGTGAGCGCCATCCGTCCGCCGACGGTGCCCCCGGGCGGCGCGCGGCTGCGCATTACCCTGACGGCGGCGCATCAGCCGCAGGATATCGATCGCCTGCTGGAGGTGCTGAATGACGTCAGCCAATGACACAGTGAACAAACAGGCGGTCGCCTCGGCCTTCAGCCGCGCGGCCGGCAGCTACGATGCCGCCGCCGAGCTGCAGCGTGACGTTGGCGAGCGCTTACTGGGGATGGGGAGTTCCCACCCGGGCGAACAGCTGCTGGACGCCGGCTGCGGCACCGGCTATTTCAGCCGTATGTGGCGTGAGTGCGGCAAACGGGTGACCGCGCTCGATTTGGCGCCGGGCATGCTGGACGTCGCCCGCCAACGGCAGGCGGCGCATCATTATCTGCTGGGTGATATCGAACAGGTGCCGCTGCCCGATGCGGCGATGGACATCTGTTTCAGCAGCCTGGTGGTGCAGTGGTGCAGCGATCTGCCTGCCGCGCTGGCGGAGCTGTATCGTGTGACCCGTCCCGGCGGCGTGATCCTGTTTTCCACGCTGGCGGCGGGCTCGCTGCAGGAATTGGGGGACGCCTGGCAACAGGTGGACGGCGAACGTCACGTGAACGCCTTTTTGCCGTTGACGCAGATCCGCACCGCCTGCGCCGCCTATCGACACGAGCTGGTGACGGAGTTGCGCATCCTGAACTACCCGGACGTGATGACGCTGATGCGTTCGCTCAAGGGCATCGGGGCGACGCATTTGCATCAGGGGCGCGAGGGCGGCCTGATGTCGCGTGGCCGCCTCGCCGCGCTGCAGGCGGCTTACCCGTGCCGGCAGGGGCAGTTCCCGCTCAGCTATCATCTGGCTTATGGAGTGATTTATCGTGAGTAAACATTGGTTCGTGACCGGCACCGACACCGAAGTGGGGAAAACCGTCGCCAGCAGCGCCTTGCTGCAGGCCGCCAACCGGGCGGGCTACCGCAGCGCCGGCTATAAGCCGGTGGCCTCCGGCAGCGAGATGACCGCCGAGGGGCTGCGCAACGGCGACGCGCTGGCGCTGCAGGCCAACAGCGGTGTGGCGCTGGATTACGACGAAGTGAACCCTTACGTATTTGCCGAGCCGACCTCGCCGCATATCGTCAGCGCCGATGAAGGCCGGCCGATCGACGTGGCGCGGCTGTCCGACGGCCTGCGCCGGCTGGAGCAGCGCGCCGACTGGGTGCTGGTCGAGGGGGCCGGCGGGTGGTTTACCCCGTTGTCGGCGGAGTACACCTTCGCCGACTGGGTGCGGCAAGAGCAACTGCCGGTGATCCTGGTGGTGGGCATCAAGCTGGGCTGCATCAACCACGCGGTGCTGACGGCCCAGGCGGTGCAACAGGCCGGGCTGACGCTGGCCGGTTGGATCGCCAACGACGTGGTGCCGCCGGGGCGGCGGCATCAGGAATACCTGGCTACGCTGCGCCGTATGCTGCCCGCGCCGCTGCTGGGCGAAATCCCGCACCTGCCGCAGGCCGAACGGGCGCCGCTGGGGCAGTATCTGGATATCAGTCTGCTATAAATTTCCATGAGGGGGTTCTCTCCCTCATTCTCCTTCCGATCCCGCCAGCCCGGCGCCGATCAGCGCCTCATCCAGCTGCGCCAGCGCGCCGTGCGCCACGGTGCGCCCGCTATCGAGCAGACAAAAACGATCCGCCACCCGGCGCACGAACGGCAGCTGATGCTCTACCAGCAAAATGGTCATGCCCAACTCATAGTTGAGCCTACGGATCACGTTGCCGATGTCGGCGGCGATCGAGGGCGGTACGCCCGTCGTCGGTTCGTCGAGGATCAGCAGCGCCGGCTCCTGCGCCAGCGCACGACCAATCGCCAACTGGCGTTGAGCGCCTTCGCACAGATCGCCGGCGCGGCGGGTGCGCATCTGTCGCAAATTGGGAAACAGGCTGTAGATCAGCGGCGGAATGCGGTAAGGGGCGCCGCGCACGGCCATCTGCGCCACTTGCAGATTCTCTTCCACGCTCAGCTGCGAGAAGAGTTGCCGCCCTTGCGGGACGTGGCTGATGCCGAGTGCGGCGCGGCGCTCCATCGGTTGCAGCAGCAGGTTTTTGCGGCGGCTGATCCGCCGGCTGCCAGGTCATGCTGCCGCTCACCACCGGCAAATGCCCCATGATGCAGTTGACCAGCGTGGTCTTGCCCACGCCGTTGCGCCCGAGCAGCACGGTGCACTGGCCGCGCGGCAGCTCCAGGTTGATGTCCCACAGGGTATGATTTTGCCCGTAAAATTGATTGACCGATCTCAGACTCAGCATGTGGCATTCTCCTCATAGACATAGGCGCCCGTTCCACTCGTTGGTGGGGTGCTGCAAAGGCCGCATTGGCGGTTGATTTCCCGAGTGTGGCAATGTCCGGAACAAAATGCCGTCCCTCCGATTCACCTGAGCAATGTCTGCGATGGACGGAAAGACAGTCAATATGTCGTGAAAAACGACGTTTATGACGACTTGGTGTCGTTCTCGCGCTTTTACGAGGCATAGCCAGGCGGCGGTTGCACGCCGCATTCGGCAGCGCATTATGCTGTCGCGCCTCGTTCGCACGCGGGAAGATAAAGCAACTCCCAGGCCAGTTTTGCCACTGGCCGAAAAGGGGGAGTGTTATCGCTTTGTTAACCGCCTGTCAGGCCCGACGCGCTCTGCCGCGGCGGCCTGAAAATACGCCGGGAAGTTAACCCGGACGTTTTTTGCACTCTTGTGGTGCTCTCCAGCGTGGGCGTGGTGCAAGGCGTTGCGCCGCCGTCAAGCGCGATCGGCGTGAAAGGGGGCAATGCGATTTTGGCAATGGGGATTTTTAGTATTAATCGGCATAAACAAAGCGATATTTTTATGAAAAAATAACTAAAAAAGCCATTTTGGCGAGTGTAAAGGGCGAAAAGCTTTCTTTCTGTAACTCCCGCCACGGGCGGGGCGGTGAGAGTTATCCACTATTCCTGTGGATAACCTTGTGCATTAGATTTAGAAAAACGCTGTAAAGCGAGAGCCGACGCGGGTTCTGTTCGCTTTGTCCGCAATCTCGTCTTTTTATTAAAACTATTAATTATCAATAAATTAACTAAAATCAAGACGCCAGGGCATTGATCGGGTTTCTATGTGTGATTTTTCGCCGCGGTGCTATCAATAAGTTAATTTTCGGCAAGTTCTGGGGATAAATCTGTTATTGACAATAAAAATGTCACCCCACTGTAACCTCACGGTGCAACGGCGTTGCCGCGCTGCCGCGCGCAGCGACGAATCCGCTTGAAGCTGGTTTTATATCCAGTATCATGGGCACTGGCGCAAATCGCCGACACTTTCCATAATTAGGGGCCACGTCCGGCGCAGAGCCGGCTGGCCGCCTGAGCGCGCGCATCTCCACAGGGTAGCCGAGCAATGAGTAAACTTTTCAAACTGCATTCTGATTTCAAACCGGCCGGCGATCAGCCGGAAGCCATCCGCAAACTGGAAGAGGGGTTGGAAGACGGCCTGGCGCACCAGACGCTGCTGGGGGTAACCGGCTCGGGCAAAACGTTCACCATCGCCAACGTGATAGCCGATCTGAATCGGCCGACCATGGTGCTGGCGCCGAACAAGACGTTGGCGGCGCAGCTGTACGGCGAGATGAAAGAGTTTTTCCCGGAGAATGCGGTGGAGTACTTCGTCTCTTACTACGACTACTACCAGCCGGAAGCCTACGTGCCCAGCTCCGACACCTTCATTGAAAAAGACGCTTCGGTGAATGAGCACATCGAGCAGATGCGCCTTTCCGCCACCAAGGCGCTGCTGGAGCGGCGCGACGTGGTGGTGGTGGCGTCGGTGTCGGCGATCTACGGCCTGGGCGATCCGGATCTTTACCTGAAGATGATGCTGCATCTGACCAAGGGCATGATCATCGATCAGCGCTCCATTTTGCGCCGGCTGGCGGAGCTGCAGTATTCCCGCAACGATCAGGCTTTCCAGCGCGCCACCTTCCGCGTGCGCGGTGAGGTGATCGACATCTTCCCGGCGGAATCGGACGAGCTGGCGCTGCGCGTCGAGCTGTTCGACGACGAAGTGGAGCGGCTGTCGCTGTTCGATCCGCTGACCGGGCAGATTGAGCAGGTGGTGCCGCGTTTTACCATCTACCCGAAGTCGCACTACGTGACGCCGCGCGAGCGGATCATTCAGGCGATGGAAGAGATCAAGGTCGATCTGGCGGACCGCCGCAAGGTGCTGTTGGCCAACAACAAGCTGCTGGAAGAGCAGCGCCTGACGCAGCGCACCCAGTTCGATCTGGAGATGATGAACGAGCTGGGTTACTGCTCGGGCATCGAAAACTACTCGCGCTACCTTTCCGGGCGCGCCGAGGGCGAGCCGCCGCCGACGCTGTTCGATTACCTGCCGGCGGACGGCCTGCTGGTGGTCGACGAATCCCACGTCACCATTCCGCAAATCGGCGCGATGTTCAAGGGCGACCGCGCGCGCAAGGAAACGCTGGTGGAGTACGGTTTCCGCCTGCCGTCGGCGCTGGACAACCGCCCGCTGCGCTTCGAGGAGTTCGAGGCGCTGGCGCCGCAGACCATCTATGTCTCCGCCACGCCGGGCAAATATGAGCTGGAGAAATCCGGCGGCGATCTGATCGACCAGGTGGTGCGCCCGACCGGGCTGCTGGATCCGATCGTGGAAGTGCGGCCGGTCGCCACTCAGGTGGACGATCTGCTCTCCGAGATCCGCAAACGCGCGGCGATCAACGAGCGCGTGCTGGTGACCACCCTGACCAAACGCATGGCGGAAGACCTGACCGAATACCTGGAAGAGCATGGCGAGCGCGTGCGCTACCTGCACTCGGATATCGACACCGTGGAACGCGTCGAAATCATTCGTGACCTGCGTCTGGGCGAGTTTGACGTGCTGGTGGGCATCAACCTGCTGCGTGAGGGGCTCGACATGCCTGAGGTGTCGCTGGTGGCGATTCTGGACGCCGACAAGGAAGGCTTCCTGCGTTCCGAACGTTCGCTGATCCAGACCATCGGCCGCGCGGCGCGTAACCTGAACGGCAAGGCGATCCTGTATGGCGATCGCATCACCGATTCGATGGCCAAAGCGATCGGTGAAACCGAGCGGCGGCGCGCCAAGCAGCAGGCTTACAACGAAGCCAACGGCATCGTGCCGCAGGGGCTGAACAAGAAGATCGGCGACATTCTGCAGATTGGCCAGCCGGTCAACCGCGCCAAGGGTAAAGGCAGGGGCAAGGCGGCGGACAGCGGCGCTCAGCTGCAGAACCTCACGCCGAAAGCGCTGGATCAGAAAATCCGCGATCTGGAAGCGCAGATGTATACCCATGCGCAAAATCTGGAGTTCGAGCAGGCGGCTGCGCTGCGCGACGAGATCCACCAGCTGCGCGAGCAGTTCATCGCGATTTCCTGACCGTTGGACGGCGCCCGCGCTGTGGGCGTCAAAATTCCTTGTCGGCCGCGTCAAAGCTGTTATGGTGTGCGGCCCGATTTGACCACGAAGAGTACCGAACATGAGCCAACACCAGTCTAAAGACCCGCTGCACGGCGTGACGCTGGAGCAACTGCTGAATAAACTGGTGGATCACTACGGTTGGTCCGAGCTGGGCGCGCGCATTCGCATCAACTGCTTCCGCAGCGATCCGAGCATCAAGTCCAGTCTGAAATTTTTGCGTCGCACGCCCTGGGCGCGTAAAGAGGTGGAAGATCTGTATATCGATATGGTCAGCCATCCCGCCCCAGCCAGCGATAATCCCTGGCTGCGCGGGCGAGACGGTTAAATTCGGTTAGCGGCGGTCGGCCAGCTCCACCAGCGCTTGATCCAGCGCCTGGCGCAGCAGCTGGCGATCGTGGCGATAAGGGATGTCGCTCGCTTCCAGCGGTTGCTGAATCACCACCCGATCCTGCACTTCACTGGCGTCCACCGCCGGGCCGACGATCAGCGCATCGATCATTCGGCGGCCGATCTTCTCTTCCATCAGCGTCAGCTTATCCTTTAACGACAGCGCCGCGGCGGCCACGCTCAGCTCGCGGCCGAGGTTGCCGATATAGATCATGCTGGCGCTGCTGCGGCGCAGCGCCTGGGTGAGATCGTCGAGCAGCAGCAGCGGCATCAGGCTGGTGAGAAAACTGCCCGGCCCAATCAGGATCACGTCGGCCTGCGCGATGGCGTCCAGCGCTTCGCGCGTGGCGTTGACCGGGGGAGACAGCATCAGCTCCTGCGGCATATGAGTCAGTTGGTCAACATTCACTTCACCGTAAACATGGTTGCCTTCGTGATCGTGCGCCATCAAATCCACCGGCTGTTCCGACATCGGGATCAACGCCGCGTCCACCTTCAACAGGCTGCGCACCAGGTTGATCGCTTCCAGCGGGCGCACGCTCAGATGATCCAGCGCTTTCAACATCAGGTTGCCGAGGTTATGGCCGGCCAGTTCGCCGTTGCCGCTGAAGCGGTATTCGAACATCGCCGAGGCGACGCTCGGCTCGGTGATCAGCTGGTTGAGACAGTTGCGGGTATCGCCCCAGGCTATACCGCCTTCCGAACGGCGGATGCGGCCGGTGGAACCGCCGTTGTCGGTGGTGGTAACGATGCCGGTCAGGCGGGAGCCTAAGGACGACAGGGCCGACATCACACGGCCCAGGCCGTGTCCGCCGCCCAACGCCACCACGCGGTCGAGATCGGCCAGGGTACGATTACGCATAAATTTCCTTACAAAGGGGCTGAACTGCCCGCATAAGGTAGCGGATCCGGCGTAAAAACGCGATATACCCGTTATCCTTGACGTTGCCTCTGGGGTGAACGCGCTTGCCGTCGGGAGGCGACGCCCATCATTTAGGGGATAAAGAGTGCCATTTGCGTGATTCTGGTCAATTCGCCCTCGTAAGCGATGTTTATCATGGTTTACCCGATTACGCGGCGTCTAAAAACGCTGTATAGACAGTTATATAGCGAATTAACGCGTTGGCTATCGTTGCCGATTAGCGCTAGAATTATGCTGAAAACCACGGTTTCATTCCGGCTACTCAAGGTAGCGGGAAGAGAAATCAAACTCCTAGCCCCTGCGCCTACGTTGTTCATCCGGAACGATATGGCGCCTGGGCCGTGGCGAAGTCAGCCACCAGGGTGCAGAGGGGAAACGCTCGCATCTCCCGACTTTGGAAAGGTGTTATGGTACCGCAACTCATTGATGCTTATGAGCGCAAGTTCTATTACCTGCGCTTGTCGATCACCGACGTGTGCAACTTTCGTTGCACCTACTGTCTGCCCGACGGCTACAAGCCGAGCGGCAGCCCGAAAAGCTTCCTGTCGCTGGATGAAATCCGCCGCGTCAGCCGCGCGTTCGCCGAACTGGGCACCGAAAAGGTGCGCCTGACCGGCGGCGAGCCTTCGCTGCGCCGCGACTTTACCGAGATCATCGCCGCCGTGCGGGAAAATCCGGCCATTCGCACGCTGGCGGTCACCACCAACGGCTACCGTCTGGCGCGCGACGTCGCCGCCTGGCGTGACGCCGGTCTGACGGCGATCAACGTCAGCATCGACAGTCTGGATCCCCGCCAGTTTCACGCCATTACCGGTCAGGACAAGTTCCGCCAGGTGATAGACGGCATCGACGCCGCCTTCAGCGCCGGTTTCAGCAAGGTCAAGGTCAACGCCGTGCTGATGCGCGACGTCAATCACCAGCAACTCGGCGCGTTTCTCGCCTGGATCAAGGATCGGCCGATCCAGCTGCGCTTTATCGAACTGATGGAAACCGGCGAGGGCGGCGAACTGTTTCGCAAACACCACGTTTCCGGCGAAGTGATTCGCCTGCAGTTGGAGCAGCAGGGCTGGCAGCGCCAGGCGCGCGGCCGCAGCGACGGCCCGGCGCAGGTGTTCAGCCACCCGGACTACCAGGGTGAGGTGGGTCTTATCATGCCGTATGAAAAAGACTTCTGCGCCAGCTGCAACCGGCTGCGCGTTTCTTCCATCGGCAATCTGCATCTGTGCCTGTTCGGCGAGCAGGGGGTGCCCCTGCGCGATCTGCTGGCGGACGACGGCCAGCTCGACGCGCTGAAGGCACGCATTCAGAGCGGGCTGCTGAGCAAGAAGCAGACCCATTTCCTGCATCAGGGTAACAGTGGGATCACCCAGAACCTGTCGTTTATCGGCGGCTGACAGCCAATAGGAGCTTATTGAACCATGAGCCATGCGAGCAGCGAGTTTATTCCGGCGCATATCGCCATCCTGACCGTGTCCGACAGCCGCGGCGCGGCGGAAGACACCTCCGGCCAATATCTGCAGGAAGCGGCGCAGGAAGCTGGCCATCAGGTGGTGGATCGCGCCATCGTCAAAGATGACATTTACCAGATCCGCGCACGGGTTTCCGCGTGGATCGCCGATGACAACGTGCAGGCGGTGCTGATCACCGGCGGCACCGGTTTTACCGCGCGAGACAACACGCCGGAAGCGCTGTTGCCGCTGTTCGACAGAGAGGTGGAAGGGTTCGGCGAACTGTTCCGCATGGTGTCGTACGAAGAGATCGGCACCGCGACGATCCAGTCGCGCGCGCTGGCCGGCCTGGCCAACCGCACGGTGATTTTCGCCATGCCGGGCTCCACCCGCGCCTGCCGCACCGCCTGGGAGCGGATTATCGAAGAGCAGTTGGACGCGCGCCATCGCCCGTGCAACTTCCAGCCCCATTTGAAGAAGCCCTGAGTCATGACACAGCTAACCCACATTAACGCCGCCGGCGAAGCCCATATGGTCGACGTTTCCGCCAAGGCCGAAACGGTGCGCGAGGCGCGCGCCGAAGCCTTCGTCGATATGCTGCCCGCCACGCTGGCGATGATCGTCGACGGCAGCCATCACAAGGGCGACGTGTTCGCCACGGCGCGCATCGCCGGCATTCAGGCGGCCAAACGCACTTGGGAACTGATCCCGCTGTGCCACCCGCTGATGTTGAGCAAGGTCGAAGTGCAGCTGGAGGCGCAAACGGAGCACAGCCGGGTGCGCATTGAAACCTGCTGCCGGCTGACCGGCAAAACCGGCGTCGAGATGGAAGCGCTGACCGCCGCCTCGGTGGCGGCATTGACCATCTATGACATGTGCAAAGCGGTACAGAAAGACATGGTGATCGGCCCGGTGCGCCTGCTGGCGAAAAGCGGCGGCAAATCCGGCGATTTTAAGGTGAACGCATGATCGATATTCTTTTCTTCGCGCAGGTGCGCGAACTGGTGGGCACCGGCGCGCTGTCGATGCCGGCGGATTACCCGACCGTCGAGGCGCTGCGTCAGGCGCTGTGCGCGCGCGGTGATCGCTGGGCGCTGGCGCTGGAGTCCGGCAAACTGCTGGCGGCGGTCAATCAGTCGCTGGTGGCGGCGGATCACCCGCTGCGCGCCGGCGATGAAGTGGCCTTCTTCCCGCCGGTTACCGGGGGTAAGCATGGAAAACACCCGCATTCGCGTGGGCGAAGCGCCGTTCAACGTCGGCGACGAGTATCAGTGGCTGGCGCAGTGCGACGCCGACGGCGCGGTGGTGACCTTCACCGGCAAGGTGCGCAACCATAACCTAGGGGACGACGTCAGCGCGCTGACGCTGGAACACTACCCCGGCATGACCGAGAAGGCGCTGGCGGAGATCGTGGCCGAGGCGCGCAGCCGTTGGCCGCTGCAGCGCGTGACGGTGATCCACCGCGTCGGCGCGCTGTATCCCGGCGACGAGATCGTGTTCGTCGGCGTGACCGGCGCGCACCGCGGCATGGCGTTCGCCGCCAGCGAGTTCATCATGGACTACCTGAAGACCCGCGCACCGTTCTGGAAGCGCGAAGTGACCGGCAAGGGCGATCGTTGGGTGGACGCTCGCGACAGCGATCGTCAGGCCGCGCAGCGCTGGCATGACGCGGCTAAATAACGCCTCAACAGCGGAAACAAATCAAGACCTTTGCCGCTTTCGCGCGGCTTATTCTGTGGTACGCTTATAGCAGGCGAAGCCCCGTTTACGGGGCTTCGGAATCTTGTTTACAACGCAAAAGGTAACCGTCATGGACCGATATCCACGCTCTAATGGTTCAATCGTCGAACGTGCCAACAGCGGCATTCAGGCCTACATGGCGCAGGTTTACGGCTGGATGACCTGCGGTCTGCTGCTGACGGCGTTCGTTTCCTGGTATGCGGCCAATACGCCCGCGATCCTCAACTTCATCTTCTCCAGCCAGATCACCTTCTTCGGTCTGATCATCGCCCAGTTGGCGCTGGTGTTCGTGATTTCCGGCATGGTCAACCGCCTGAGCGGCGCGGTGGCCACCTCGCTGTTCATGCTGTACTCGGCGCTGACCGGGCTGACGCTGTCGAGCATCTTCATCGCGTACACCTACAGCTCGATCGCCAGCACTTTCGTAGTCACCGCCGGCATGTTCGGCGCGATGAGCCTGTACGGCTACACCACCAAGCGCGATCTGAGCGGCTTTGGCAGCATGTTGTTCATGGCGCTGATCGGCATCGTGCTGGCTTCGCTGGTGAACATCTGGCTGAAAAGCACCGCGCTGATGTGGGCGATTACCTACATCGGAGTGGTGGTGTTCGTCGGCCTGACCGCGTACGACACGCAGAAACTCAAGGCGATGGGCGAGCAGCTGAACGCCGATGATAAAGACGGCTTCCGCAAGTACGCCATCGTCGGCGCGCTGACGCTGTATCTCGACTTCATCAACCTGTTCCTGATGTTGCTGCGCATTTTCGGCAACCGCCGCTAAAGCCGTCGTCTTTCATGCCTTAGGGTATTTGGCGATCAAAAAGCTCTGCATGTGACATGCAGAGCTTTTTTTATGCGATCTTGCGGCGGAACAGCGCGTAGGCGGCGCTGCCGGTGGTGGCGGTGATCACCAGCAGCGGCCACAGGCTGCGCCAGATAATGCTGAAGCTGGCGTCCTTCAGGTAGATCTGCTTGGTGATGTCGGTGAAGTGGCGTATCGGGTTCACCCAGGTCAGATCCTGCAGCCACACCGGCATATTCTCCACCGGCGAGACATACCCCGAGAGCAGGATCGCCGGCATCATGAACACGAACACGCCGATAAACGCCTGCTGCTGAGTGGCGCACAGCGACGAGATCAGCAGGCCGAAACCGACCAGCGACAGCCCGTAGATCAACATGGTGGCGTAGAACAGCAGCAGCGATCCGGCGAACGGGATCTGATACAGGAAGATGCCGATCAACAGCACGATGCTGGCCTGGAAGCTGGCGACGATCAGCGCCGGCACCGCCTTGCCGATAAAGATCTGCCAGGTGGTGAGCGGCGAGACCAGCAGCTGTTCCAGCGTGCCCTGTTCACGTTCGCGCGCCACCGACAGCGAGGTGACGATCAGCACGCCGATGGTGGTGATCATGGCGATCAGCGACGGCACCACGAACCATTTGTAGTCCAGATTCGGGTTATACCAGTTGCGCACCACCAGTTCGCTGTTGTTGGGTTTCGCGCGCTTGCCGAGCAGCTCGTTCTGATATTCCTGCACGATCTGCTGCACGTAGTTGGCGGCGATCTGCGCGCTGTTGGAGTTGCGCCCGTCGAGCAGCAGCTGCAGCGGCGCGGTATTGCCGGCGGCGATATCGCGCGAGAACTGCGCCGGGAAGCGGATCAGCAGCAGCGCCCGCTGGTTGTCGATGGTGGTCTTTATCTCCTGCGGATTGCGCAGCAGCAGGACATGGGAGAAGGCTTTGGCCTTGGCGAAGCGCTGGGTCAGCTCCACCGAGGCCTGGCCGCTGTCCTCGCTGTAGACCGCGATGGTGGCGTTGGTGACTTCCAGCGTCGCGGCGAACGGGAACAGCAGCACCTGCAGGATCACCGGCATGATCAGGATGGCGCGGGTTTGCGGATCGCGCAGCAGCGCCTGCATTTCCTTGATGATGAGCGTCAACAGACGGTGAAACATCACTCTTTCTCCTCAATCCAGCCGGCGCTGGGTTTTCCAGGCCGTCAGGCCGATGAACACCACGGCGGAAGCGATCAGGAACAGCAGATTGATCGCCAGCACGGTGC
This sequence comes from Serratia sp. SCBI, assembly GCF_000747565.1. Taxonomy (NCBI): domain Bacteria; kingdom Pseudomonadati; phylum Pseudomonadota; class Gammaproteobacteria; order Enterobacterales; family Yersiniaceae; genus Serratia; species Serratia sp. SCBI. Next base: position 1,350,679 of record NZ_CP003424.1, read on the forward strand.
CGACGTTGCCCGCCAGGAACAGCGTTTGCAGCGTGCTGACGAAGTAACGCGCGGGAATGATGTAGGTCACCGCGCGTACGATGGCCGGCATGCTGTCGATCTGGAAGATGAAGCCGGACAGCATGATCGACGGCAGGAAGGCGGCGTTCAGCGCCACCATCGCCGCGTTGAACTGGTTGCGGGTGAGGGTGGAGATCAGCAGGCCCATGCCGAGGGTGCTGGCGAGGAACAGGCTGCTGATCAGCAGCAGGATCGGCAGCGAACCGCGATAGGGCACGCCGAGCACCCAGACCGCCACCGCCATGCACAGCGCCATGGCGATCATGCCGAGGAAGTAATACGGGATCAGCTTGGAGAGCAGCAGCTCGCTGCGCGTCACCTGGGTGGAGAGCAGGGCTTCCATGGTGCCGCGCTCCCATTCGCGGGCGATCACCAGCGAGGTGAGAATGGCGCCGATCACCGTCATGATGATGGTGATGGCGCCGGGAATGATGTAGTGCCGGCTGATGGCCGCCGGATTGAACCAGTAGCGCATCTGCACGTCAATCAGCGGCTTGTCGTTGCTCCCCCGATCGGCGGCGCGCTGCTGCTGCCAAACTTGCCATACGCCCTGGGCATAGCCCTGCACGAAGTTGGCGGTGTTCGGCTCGCTGCCGTCGGTGATCACCTGGATGGGGGCGCTGTCGTGCGGGCGCGCCATGCGCTGGTCGAAATCCACCGGGATCACCACCAGGCCGCGGATCGTGCCGGCCTGCATCTGCTGGATCAACTGCTGGCGGTTGTCGCTGATGGTTGGTTCGATATAGGGCGAACCGGCGAACGCCTGGGCCAGATCGCGCGCGTCTTCGCTCTGTTGCTCCATCAGAATGCCCAGATGCAGCTTGCTGGAGTCCAGGTTGATGCCGTAGCCGAAGATAAACAGCAGCATCAGCGGGATAACGAAGGCGATCAGGCCGCTGCTGGGATCGCGCAGTATTTGCCGCGTCTCCTTCAGGCACAGCGCGCGCAGTCGGCGCCAGGAGAAGCCGCCGTCGTCGATTGGGGCTCGGTTGTCGCTCACCGTGGTTCCTCCTCGTCGTAGCCCTGCACCAGTTCGATAAACGCCTGTTCCATCGAGGGGTTGGGGTTGTCGTCGCGCGCTACCTGTTGTTTGAGATCGTCCGGCGTGCCGGCGGCGATGATCTTGCCGCGATACACCAGGCCGATGCGGTCGCAGTATTCCGCCTCGTCCATAAAGTGGGTGGTCACCATCACCGTGACGCCCTTGTCGACCATGCCGTTGATGTGCAGCCAGAACTCGCGCCGCGTCAGCGGATCGACGCCGGAAGTCGGTTCGTCGAGGAACAGAATATCCGGTTCGTGCATCAGCGCGCAGGCCAGCGCCAGGCGTTGCTTGAAGCCGAGCGGCAGGGCATCCGGCGTCTGATCGAGGATCGGCGCGAAGTTGAAGGCGCGGGACATCTCGTCGATTTTGTCGCGCTGCGCCTTGCCGCTCAGGCCGTAGACCCCGGAGAAGAACTTCAGGTTCTGCGCCACCGTCAGGTTGCCGTACAGCGAGAATTTTTGCGCCATGTAGCCGAGGCGTTGGCGCGCCTTGCCGGAACTGGTCTTCAGATCCATCCCCAGCACCAGCGCCTTGCCGCCGGACGGCACCAGCAGGCCGCACATCATTTTGAAGGTGGTGGACTTGCCGGCGCCGTTCGGGCCGAGCAGGCCGAAGATTTCGCCGCGCCGCACCTGAAAATCGACGTGATCGGTGGCGGCGAAATCGCCGAATTTCTTGGTCAGTTGCACCGCTTCGATCACCGTTTCACCGCTTTCTCCGTCAACGGTCGGCATGATCTCCGCCAGCGCCGAGCGATGGTTGGGGCCGCCGCCGAGCAGATCGATAAACGCATCCTCGAAGCGCGGATCCGCTTCGTCCAGTTCGGCGTCCGGCAGATCCAGCGTCTGCAGCAGCTGCCGATGATCTTCGCCTTCTTTCAGGATCAGGCGCAGGTACTTGCCCTGGATCACGCCGTCGGTGACCGCCGGCAGGCAGATCGCCCGCTGCAGCAACGATCGATGGCTGCCGGGCGGCGCGGCGATCAATACCGTGCGTCCGGCCATGCGCTGGGTCAGATCCTGCGGCGCGCCGCTGAACAGCAGCTCGCCCTCGTTGAGCAGCAGCACTTCGCGACACTGCTCGGCCTCGTCGAGATAAGAGGTGCTCCACAGGATCAACATGCCGTCATTGGCCAGCTCGTGCACCATGCGCCACAGCTCGCGGCGCGAGATCGGATCGACGCCGACGCCCGGTTCGTCCAGCAGCAGCACCTGGGGTTCGCCCACCAGCGTGCAGGCCAGTCCCAGTTTTTGCTTCATGCCGCCGGACAGCTTGCCCGCCAGACGCCCGGTGAAGCGGGTCAGATCGGTGAATTTCAGCAGCCGTTCGAAGGTCTGGCGGCGAAGATCGCCGGTGACGCCGCGCAGATCGGCGTACAGCGTCAGGTTCTCCATCACCGTCAGATCCTCATACAGCCCGAACTTCTGCGGCATGTAGCCGAGGATCGCATGCAGTTGGCGATCCTGGCCGATCGGATCCAGCCCGGCGACCCGCAGTTTGCCGCTGCTTGGCTTCAGCAGCCCGGCCAGCATGCGCAGCAGGGTGGTTTTGCCGGCGCCGTCCGGGCCGACCAGCCCGATGACCGCGCCGCTGCGCAGGGTGGTGGTCAGGCTGGCGACCGCCGGTTTCTCAAGCGACGGGAAGCGCTTTTCCAGCCCTTCCAACTCGATGGTGTGCGCCTGTTCCATGGCCGGCCTCAGGGTTTGGCGAAGCGCAGGGTGACCGGCATGCCCTGACGCAGCGCATCGTCGGCGTCGGTGACGATCACCCGCAGGCGATACACCAGATCGGTGCGCAGATCCGGCGTTTCAACGCTTTTCGGCGTGAATTCCGCGGTCGGCGAGACGAAACCGATCTTGCCGTGGTAAGGCTTGCCGGGGCGGCCGTCGGTGTAGATCTCCAGCTCGGTGCCGGGCACCGCCTGGTTCAGGCTGGTTTCGTTGACGTAGGCGCGCACCCACACCGGCCGGGTCAACGACAGGGTGAACACCGTGCCGCCGGCGCCGAGCATGGTGCCCGGCTCTACCGCACGGGTCAGCACCGTGCCGGCGGAAGGGGAGAGCAGCGTGGCGTCTTGCAGGTTCAATTGCGCCTGCGCCAACGCCGCTTCGCTTTGCGCCACCTCGGCCTTGGCCTGTTCAATTTCTTGCGGGCGGTTGCCGCTGCGGTATTGCGACAGTTTGTCTTTCGCCGCTTGCAGGTTGGCCTGCGCCTGGTTGCGGGCGGTGCGCGCATCTTCCAGCGCGTCGGCGGAGGTGGCGTTTTTCGCCCACAGCCCTTGCTGGCGCTTCAGGAAACTGTCGGCGTAGGCGAAAGCGGACTGGCGCTGCGCCATTTCTGACTGCACCTGGGCTATCTCTTCGCTGCGATAGCCAGCCTGCAGCAGCGACAGTTTGGCGCGCGCGCTGCCGACGTTGGCTTCGGCCTGTTGCAGCGCGTTGCGGTAGGGAGCATCGTCCAGTTTGCCGAGCAGCTGGCCCGGCTGAACGGTATCGCCTTCATCCACCGTCAGCGACGCCAGGCGGCCGTCGACGCGAAAGCCGAGGTTGACCGTGCGGATATCGACGTTGCCGTACAGCGTCAGCGGCCGCTCCTGCTGCTGTTGGTAATGCCATACCCCGTAAGCGACGGCCGCGATCAGCAGAATCAACAACACGATCAAGGCACTGCGTTTTTTGTTCATAACACTCCCTGCCTGAATTTACGCGCCGTGACGTTGGCGCAGCCCAATAACTAAAATCTCGATATGCTCGCTCAGCACCGCCGCGATTTGCGCCGCTTCGCCCTCACCAATCTCTTGCCAGCCGGCCTGACGGCGGATGGTCTCCCGCGCTACGCGGAACGACAGCACCTCGCCGATCAGCGCATGGGTATGCAACACGAGGCGGGCAGCGCGTTCGTCGATGCCGGTGGCGGCCGACAGCAGGCGGCACAGCCGTTCGTGCATCGGCGCGATCACCTGGCGGTGGATCAGCGGGTAGGCGTCGGTTGGGGCAAGCTGTTCGCGCGACATGATTTTGCTCAGATTCAGCGTGTGCGGCTGGGTCATCAGCTCGCTGAAGGCCAGCAGGCCACGCTGCAGCAAACGCAGCGCCGCGTCGGGCGATCGCTGTGCGGCAGGCTGCTGCCCAAAGCGATCGACCTCTTCGGCCAGCGGGGCGAACGCCTGCTGGATGAAATCGGCGAGCGACTGCGCCACGGCCAGATACAGCCCCTCTTTGGAGCTGAAGTAGTAGGTGATGGCGGCGATATTCTGGCCGGCGCGCTGGGCGATATCGCGGGTGGTGGCGCCCTGCAGGCCGTATTCACCGAACAGGTCGGTCGCCGCGGCGAGCAGTTGCCGACGCGTTTGCTCGCCGCGCGCCCGGCCGGCGGCCTGATGAGGGACGGAAGCTGGCATAGGTCACGCTCAAAGTTAATCAATCATATGATTAACTTTATGCCAGATTGTTTAAAACGCAACCGCTAACCACAATGAGTTATGTGACCGACTTCAGATAATGCTGAATTTACGGCAGATTGTGCTCTCTGCACGTAAAAGTGCTTTTTATTGCGCGACTTCTGTTACAATCGCCGCCTGGTGCACTGCAGTTTGTGCCAATCCCTCGTGGTCATGCTTAATGCCCCGTCTGATCATCCTCCCAGGAAACTGCACCGAACACTGTTAGGTTAGGGGGGATCTGGAGTTTTTCTCTTTATGTCATTTGAAACCCTCGGCTTAAGTGCTGAAATTGTGCGCGCTGTTGAAGAACAGGGCTATCGCGAACCGACGCCAATTCAGCGTCAGGCTATCCCTGTCGTGCTGGAAGGTCGTGACCTGATGGCCAGCGCCCAGACCGGCACCGGTAAAACCGCCGGTTTTACCCTGCCGCTGTTGCAGCTGCTGAGCAAGCATGACCATCCGGTCAAAGGCCGTCGCCCGGTGCGCGCGCTGATCCTGACGCCAACCCGTGAGCTGGCGGCGCAGATCGGCGAAAACGTCGATGCCTACAGCAAACACCTGCGCCTGCGTTCGCTGGTGGTGTTTGGCGGCGTGAGCATCAACCCGCAGATGATGAAGCTGCGCGGCGGCGTCGATATCCTGGTGGCGACGCCGGGGCGTCTGCTGGATCTGGAACATCAGAACGCGGTTGACCTGTCCAAAATCGAAATTCTGGTGCTGGACGAAGCGGACCGCATGTTGGACATGGGCTTTATCCACGACATCCGCCGCGTGCTGGCCAAGCTGCCGGCCAAGCGCCAGAACCTGCTGTTCTCCGCAACCTTCTCCGACGACATCAAGGCGCTGGCCAACAAACTGCTGCATAACCCGGCCTCGGTGGAAGTGGCTCGCCGCAATACCGCGTCCGAGCAGATCGAGCAGAGCGTGCACTTCGTCGACAAGAAGCGTAAGCGGGAACTGCTGTCGCAGATGATCGGCGAAGGCGACTGGAAACAGGTGCTGGTCTTTACCCGCACCAAGCACGGCGCCAACCACCTGGCGGAACAGCTGAACAAAGACGGCATCACCGCCGCGGCGATCCACGGCAACAAGAGCCAGGGCGCCCGTACCCGTGCGCTGGCCGATTTTAAAGACGGCCGCATCCGCGTGCTGGTGGCGACCGACATTGCGGCGCGCGGTCTGGATATCGACCAGTTGCCGCACGTGGTGAACTACGAGCTGCCTAACGTGCCGGAAGACTACGTGCACCGCATCGGCCGCACCGGCCGCGCGGAGCGTACCGGCGAAGCCATCTCGCTGGTGTGCGTGGATGAACACAAGCTGCTGCGCGACATCGAGCGTCTGCTGAAGCGTGAAATTCCGCGCATTGCTCTGCCGGGCTACGAGCCGGATCCGACCATCAAGGCCGAGCCGATCATCAACGGCCGCCAGGGTGGCGGACGCGGCGCGCCGCGCGGCAACGGCGGTGGCCAGCGTTCCGGTAACGGCGGCGGTCAGCGCAGCGGTAACGCCAACGGCGGCCAGCGTGAAAACCGTGGCAACGGTAACGGCAACGCTCGCCCGCAGGGTGACGGCCAGCGCCGTTCCGGCGCGCCGGCCTCGCGTCGCCCGCGCAACCGCAAACCGGCCGAATAAGCCCGATTGCGCAAAAGCAAGCCGCCTGTATGGGCGGTCTTTTTTTTTTGCCTGGCGGAACGACATTTTCGTACTAGGCTGGACGGTGGCTATCCCTACATTCCAGGAGACGGAGATGAAATTGAAGTGCGCAATTCTTGATGATTACCAGCAGGTGGCGCTCAAGATGGCGGATTGGTCAGCGCTGGCCGATCGGGTGGAGGTGTCCGCCATCAGCGCGCACTTTACCGATGAGGCGGAGCTGGCGGTGCATCTGCAGGAATGCGACATTCTGGTCATCATGCGCGAGCGCACGCCGATAACCGCCTCGCTGCTGGCGAGGCTGCCGCAGCTGAAGCTGCTGATCACCTCCGGCATGCGCAATGCCGCTATCGATTTGGCCGCCGCCGCCGAGCGCGGCGTGGTGGTGTGCGGCACCCGCAGCGGGTCGGCGGCGCCGATGGAGTTGACCTGGGCGCTGCTGCTCGGGCTGGCCAAGCATATCGTGCCGGAAAGCGCCGGGCTGCGGAACAACGGCCCGTGGCAGCTGGGCTTGGGCGTCACGCTGCAGGGGAAGACGCTGGGGCTGCTGGGGCTGGGCAAGATCGGCGGCCAAATGGCCAAGGTGGCACAGGCGTTCGGCATGCGGGTGCTGGCCTGGAGCCAGAACCTGACGGCGGAACGGGCAGCGCAGGAGGGCGCCCTGCTGGCGCCGTCCAAACGGGCGCTGTTCGAGCAGAGCGATTTTGTCTCCATTCACCTGGTGCTGAGCGATCGCAGCCGCGGGCTGGTAGGGCGGGACGAATTGACGGCGATGAAACCCACCGCTTACCTGATCAACACCTCGCGCGCGGGGATCGTCGATCGGGCGGCGCTGGTGGACGTGCTGCAACAGCGGAAGATTGCCGGCGCCGGGCTGGACGTGTTCGAGACGGAGCCGCTGCCGGCCGACGATGTGTTTCGTCAACTGCCCAACGTGCTGGCGACGCCGCATGTGGGTTACGTGGCGGACGATAACTACCGCGCCTACTTCACCGAGGCGGTCGAGGACATTGCGGCGTTTCTCGCCGGTCAACCGATCCGTCGGCTGAGCTGATGGCGTTTTTAATGCCCGCAGAGGCTTGTCTGACGCGGGCATTCACCCGTATCATTGCGGGTCTTTTTTTAGCTGGGATTGGTCATGCGCGTATTATTGGCTCCGATGGAGGGCGTTCTCGACTCTTTGGTGCGTGAATTACTCACCGAAGTGAACGACTACGATCTGTGCATCACCGAATTTTTGCGCGTGGTCGATCAACTGCTGCCGGCCAAGTCGTTCTATCGGCTGTGCCCGGAGCTGCGTCACGCCAGCCGCACGCCGTCGGGCACGCTGGTGCGGGTACAGCTGCTGGGGCAGTACCCGCAGTGGCTGGCGGAGAACGCCGCGCGCGCGGTGGAATTGGGCTCTTACGGCGTCGATCTCAACTGCGGCTGCCCGTCCAAGCTGGTGAACGGCAGCGGCGGCGGGGCGACGCTGCTCAAAGATCCGGAATTGATCTACCAGGGCGCCAAAGCGATGCGCGCGGCGGTGCCGGCCCATCTGCCGGTCACGGTGAAGGTGCGCTTGGGCTGGGACTCTTCCAATCGCAGCTTTGAAATCGCCGATGCGGTGCAGCAGGCGGGCGCCAGCGAACTGACGGTGCACGGCCGCACCAAAGAGGACGGCTATAAGGCGGATCGCATCAACTGGGCGGCGATCGGCGAGATCCGTCAGCGGCTGAGCATCCCGGTTGTCGCCAACGGCGAGATCTGGGATTACCAGAGCGCGCAGGATTGCCTGCAGACGACCGGCTGCGACGCCATCATGCTGGGGCGCGGCGCGCTCAACGTGCCGAACCTGAGCCGGGTGGTGAAATATAACGAACCGCGCATGCCCTGGCCGCAGGTGGTTGAGCTGCTGCAAAAATACGTCCATCTGGAAAAGCAGGGCGACACCGGCCTGTATCACGTGGCGCGCATTAAACAGTGGCTGGGTTATTTGCGTAAAGAATATGATGAAGCAACTGAACTGTTCAGCGAAATACGCGCGCTGACGACGTCCGGGGATATTGCGCGCGTCATCTGCCGCAGCTGAAAATAAACCCGCGCGTGGCGGGTTTATTTAAATCGGCATTATCAGGCGGCTTTATCAAGACGGTTTAATTCTATCTCGATATCCTGAATGGTTTTTTCCAGTCCTTCCAGACAGGCGCCCTGTTTATTCAATAGGTCGTTAATGGCTTCGGCGAATGCCTTATTTTTGCATTCCCCCTGATCGAAGGCCAGCCAGTGTGCGGAGAGCGTCTCGATATTCGACTGCGCGTAGTGGCGCATTTCCTTCAGCTGGGAAGCGACATTGCGTAAATTATCCAGCTGCGCCTGTGCATTTGCATTGTTGCTCATGAATTTCTCCTTGAGTTGGCCGTTAAATAATTTCGACTGCGGGATAAAGCTTACCCTATTTAAATAAAAATATCACCCTGAGTGGTCTGGGTGGTTATTTTTGAGTGGGTGTGGCTATATTTATTGTTCGGCTGAACAAGGACTTGGGTGGAATTGTAAAAATAGATAAATACGGTGTTTTTGGCGATTATTTTCGGCCATCCCGTTCGGGATGGCCGTTATTCTACCCCTTAAGCGTGAGGCCGACTATGCCGCGTCCGCCAGCATAAACATGCCGTAGGGGTGAATTTCCAGATAATACTGCTCGCCGACGTTCGGTTGCAGGCGGGTGGCGTTAACCTGCAGCAAAATCTGTTGCCCGTGCCACGCCACCGTCACCTCATACTGCGGCCCCATGTAGGCGACATGCTGGATCTCGCAGCGCTGGCTTTCATCGCCATGCTCGCTCAGCGTGATCGCTTCCGGCCGCACGCCCACCGTGCCGGCGCCCTGGGCGGCAAAATGCGCCGGGCGCGGCAGGCGATAGCCGCTGATATCGACATGATCGGCGCTGAAGCTGGCCGGGAACAGGTTGGCGTCCCCCATAAAGCTCGCCATAAAGCGCGAGGCGGGCTGCCGATAGAGATCCTGCGGTGAGCCCATCTGCATGATATGCCCCTTGTTCATCACCAGTACGGTGTCGGAGACTGCAAAAGCCTCGCTCTGATCGTGGGTGACGTACAGCGACGTGATATCAAACTGCTTTTGCAGCTCGCGGATCTTTTCGCGCATGCTGCGGCGCAGGTTGGCGTCGAGGTTGCTCAACGGCTCGTCGAACAGCAGCACTTTCGGCTTGAGGATCAGCGCGCGCGCCAGCGCCACGCGCTGCTGTTGGCCGCCGGAGATCTGATCGACATAGCGATCGTCGAACCCCGCCAAGTCCACCATCGCCAGCGCTTCCTGCACGCGCGCTTTCACTTCGGCGCGCGGAATGCCGAGCATCTTCAGGCCATAGCCGACGTTCTCCCCCAGCGACATGTGCGGGAACAGGGCATAAGACTGGAATACCATGCAGATGTCACGCTGCTGGATGGAACGATGGGTGACGTCTTCACCATCAATGAATATCTGCCCGTCGCTCGGTTTTTCCAGCCCGGCGACCAGGCGCAAAATGGTGGTCTTGCCGCAGCCGGAAGGGCCGAGCAGCGTCACCATTTGCCCCCGTGGGATGGTGAGCGTGATGTTATCGATTACCGTGTTGCTGCCGAACCGTTTGGAGACGTTACGCAGTTCAACGAAATTTTTCTGGCTCATCATGGGCTCCATTACGCCTGGTTTTTGGCTTTTGAACGGGAGATGCGTGCCTCGCCGATCAGCCAGTCAAAGAGGAAAATAATCGCCAGCATCACCACGATCAGAATTGAACCGTAGGCGATCGCCACGCCGTATTCGCCGTCTTCCACGCGATTGAGGATGTAGGCGGTGGCCACGCGGGTATCGGGGGTGACCAGGAAGACGATGGCGCTGACGGTGGTGATGGCGCGCACGAAGCTGTAGATCAGCGCCGACAGGATCGCCGGGCGCAGCAGCGGCAGCAGGATGTGCGTGATGGTGCGCAGCGAGCCGGCGCGCAGGCTGAGCGAGGCTTCGTCCAGCGATTTGTCTATCTGGCCCAGCCCGGCGATCCCGGCGCGAATGCCCACCGGCACGTTGCGCATCACCATCGAAATAATCACGATGGCGGCCGTCCCGGTGAGGTACACCGGCGCGCCGTTAAAGGCGAGAATGTAAGAGACGCCGGCCACGGTACCCGGCACCGCAAAGCACAGCATAGTGGTGAACTCGATGGTCTTTTTGCCCTTGAACTGCTGGCGCACCACGATCCAGGCGATCAGCAGGCCGAACGCGGCGGTGATCGGCGCGGCGATCCCGGCGTACAGCAGCGTGTCGAGCAGCGAAGGCCACGCGCCGTCGCTCATGCCCTGGCCGAACAGTTTGATGAAGTTATCCAGCGTCAGCGTGTAATCCACTCCCCAGTTGACGGTGAAGCTGCCGTAGAAAATGCTGCCGTAAAGCAGGGCGTTAAAGGCTACCCACACCGCCAGCAGTGCGATCACGCCCCACACCAGCGTGACCGGCAGCGGCTGCACGTCGCCGCGATATGATTTGCCGGACACGGTGACGTAGGAACGTTTGCCGATCCACATATACTGAATGCAGAACACCAGCAGTGAGAACAGCAGCAGGAAGGCGCCGAGGGTGCTGGCGGCCTGATAATCGAGCTGCGAACCGGTGATGTAAAAATAGATTTGCGTCGCCAGCACGTCGAAGTTGCCGCCGAGCACCAGCGGGTTGCTGAAATCAGCCAGCGATTGCACCACCACGATCAAAAACGCGTTGGCCAGCGCCGGTTTCAGCAGCGGCACGAACACGCCGTTAAAGGTTTGCCAGCGGCTGGCGCGCAGGGTGTAGGAGGCCTCTTCCAGCGAAGGATGAATGGTCTTGATCGCGCCGTCGAGGATCATGAACGCCATCGGGGTGAACGCCAGCACCTGCGCCAGCCAGATGCCGGTAAAGCCGTACAGCCAGTTGGTGTTGGTCAAACCGAACCAGGCCACCATCCACTCGGTGACGTAGCCGGAGCGCCCCATCATCAGCGTGACCCCCAGGCCGACGACGAACGGCGGCGTGACGATGGGCAAGATGGAGAAGATGCGGCCGATAATGGCGCTGCGCCTGGCGATGCGGGTAGTGTAAATCGCCAGCACCAGGCCGAAAAAGGTGCAGCCGGCGCCCACCGCGATCGACAGGGCGATGGAGTTGAGGATCACCTGAATGATATGCGCCTGCGACAGCACGTTCATAAAGGCCAGCGGCGCGAACGCGCCCGTCTGGTCGGTGAACATCGGAATGAAAATCGCGATGCTCGGCCAGACGATGAAGACGCCGATCAGCGTCACGATGGTGACCAGCGCGCCGATAACGAAACGGTCGCCGCCCAGCCAGTCGAGGCGGGTCAGCGCCAGCGTCATGATGGCGCCCAGCGCGGTCAACTGCACCAGGGTGGCGTAGCCTAAACCGCGTCCCGCCACCGTGGCGCTGACAACGATAAAGGCCATGCACAGCAGCGCCCAGCCGGCATCGAACGCGTGGCGGCGCCGCTGCTCACGGCCCGCCGCAGCGTAAGGGCGCAGCAGCAGCAGGCTCGGCAGCAGGCACCAAAGCCAGCTGATATTGCGGTGTGACCAGCCGTAGGCCGCGAGGATCTCTTCGCCGGTGGACTCCAGCAGGCCGTAATCCAGGCTCCAGCTCGGCAGCAGGGCGAACGCCAGCCAGCCAAGCAAAACCCAAAGGGATATCGCATCTCGTTTTTTCACGAGATGGAGTGCATGTGTATGTGACATAAGTTTCCCGGATGTTCAGGCCGGGCAAGCCGTGAGGCTTACCCGGCAACAGGCGCAGAATGTGGGCTTATTTACCCATCTTGACTTCGCTGACCCATTTATTGATCAGCGCCTTGCGGACCTCGGTCGAACCGTACTTGTCCATGTCGTAGTTGATCAGCTTCAGGTCGTCGAGCTTCAGCGAGTTCGGCGAGGTATCGGCGGTGGTGTTGGTCAGGATCTGATAGGACTTGCCTTGCTTCCACGCCAGCTCCTGCGCCTCTTTCGACAACACCCAGTCCACGAACAGCTTGGCGTTATCGAGGTTGCGTGCGCCTTTGAGGATGCTGACGCCGCCGATTTCGTAGCCGGTGCCTTCACACGGCGAGATCAGCTCAAGCGGCGCGCCCTGTTCCTTTTCGAGCGAGTAATCATGCAGGAAACCGATGCCGATCGCCGTTTCGCCGCGGGCGGCGTTGCGCGCCGGGGCAATGCCGGACTTGGTGTACTGCGAGACGTTGGCGTTCAGCTGTTTGAGGTAAGCGAACGCCTGATCGTCTCCCCACAGCTGGGCAAAGGTCGCCAGCGCGGTGTAGGCGGTGCCGGAGCTTTGCGGATCGGCGATTTGAATTTCGCCTTTGTATTCCGGCTTGGTCAGGTCTTTCCAGCACTTGGGCACCGGCAGGTTTTTCTCTTTCAGGCGCTGGGTATTGACGCCAAAGCCGAGAATGCCGACGTAGACCGCCGAGGAGTAGTTGCCTTTCAGCTTGGCCGGATCGCGGAATTGCGTCATGACCTGGTCGAGATTCGGCGATTTGTACGGCTGCAGCAGCCCCATTTCACCGGCCTGGGATTGCGGATCGAGCGTGCCGCCGTACCAGACGTCCGCCTGCGGGTTCTTCTTCTCGGCGTCCACTTTTGCCAGCGTGCTGCCGGAACCGTTGCGGATGAACGCGGTTTTCACGTCATATTTCTCGCCGAAGGCTTTGGTTTCCGCTTCGCACATTTCATTGGTGGCGCTGCAGTAGACCACCAGGCGGCCCTTGGCGTGCGCGGCGCCGCTCAGGGTCGCCAGCGCGATGCCGGACGCTATCAGGGTAGTGACCCACGTTTTTTTCATTGTTTTATCCTTCTCTCGGTAGAGGTGGTAACGCTCGCCATCAGCAGCGGCATCAGCAATAAACCCATAAGAACGGCGGCGATCGACAGCAAACTGAACATGCCTGACCAGCCGTAGCCTTCGATGACCCGCGACAGCGGCCAGCCCGCCAGCGCCGCCCCCAGATAGGCGAACAGGCCGAGAAAGCCGGTGATGGAGCCCGCGGCGCCTTTGTGCCCGCATTCCACGGCGGCGAGGCCAATCAGCATCTGTGGGCCGAAGACAAAAAAGCCCACCGTAAAGAAACAGCCCGCCAGCAGCGCGTAGTGGTGCACCGGCGCCAGCCACAGCGCGGCGACGGACACCATCAGCCCGAGCGTGAACAGCAGAATCATCGGCGCGCGCTGCCCGCCGAACAGCACATCCGAGCCCCAGCCGGCGAACAGCGCGCCGAGCAGGCCGCCTATCTCGAACAGCATCACCGTCGCATTGGCGCTGAGCAGGTTGACGCCGTGGCTTTCCGTCAGCCACAGGTTGCCCCAGTCGTTCAACGCAATGCGGATCAGGTAGACCAGCACGTAAGAGACGCCGAGCAACCAGATCATCGGGTTCTTCAGCATCGTGGTGCGCAACATTCGCCACAGCCCCATCGGCGGGCTTTGCTGTTCCTGGCGCAGCTCCAGCGGATCGTGGCGCCACTGGCCGACCGACGGCAGGCCTTCTTCCTGCGGCGTGCCTGTCAGCTGCCGCGTGAGCCAGATGCCCAGCACCATGCTGACGGCCCCCGGGATCAACATCGCCGCCTGCCAGCCCCAGCGCTGGGCGGCGAAGGCGCTGATCAGCGGCACAATCGCGCCGCCGAGGTTGATCGACATATTCCAGCAGCCCCACCAGAAGCCGCGCTCGTTGCGCGAATACCAGTGGGTCAGCAGCCGCGCGCAGGGCGGCCAGCCCCAGCCCTGAAAGAAGCCGTTCAGCGCCCAGACCGCCAGCAGCAGCGTCAGCGATTCGCCGAAGGCGAACGCCACGTTCAGCAAACCGGTGGCGAACAGGCCGATCCCCATAAACCCGCGCTGCCCATGGCCGTCGTGCCACAACCCGGCAGCGAATTTCGACAGGCCGTAGCTCAGATAAAACAGCGAGCCGAGCAGGCCGATGTCTCCTTTATCCAGCCCCAAATCCGTTTGCAGCGCCGGCAGCACGTAATTCACGCTTTTGCGCGTCAGGTAGAAGGCGGCGTACCCGATGACCATGTACAGCAGCAGCCGCGGGCGCAGCGCGCGGTAACGATGATCGATTTCAGATGCTGAGCGTGCTTGCATAGCCGCCTCCCTGGTGCTGACTATAAGAAGGTGAAAAGGAAAGGGGATGAGATAAAGTCCGGAGTGGCTAAGACTTTTTCCTAGTTAGTCGGCGGTTTGTTGCAAATTTGTGGGCAGGTTAACAATTACCCGGGTGCCGCGCTGCGTTTCCAGCGTCAGTTCGCCGCCGAGCGCGCTGACCCGTTCGCGCATTCCCTGAATGCCGAAGCCCGGCGCGTTGCCCGCATGGATGCCGACGCCGTTGTCCCGTACCTCGAGGTGCAACATGGCGCCTTGCTGATACAAAACGATGGCGACTTCGCTGGCCTCGGCGTGTTTGCACACGTTGTTGAGCAGCTCTTGCAGCAGCCGGTAGAGGGTGAAGCGCACCGTCTCGCCGGCGGGCGTGTCGGTCAGGCGGTAGTCGAAACGGCAACGGATGCCCCGTTCGCTAAAGGCGAATTCGCTCAGCAGGTGGTGAAGCGCGTCTTTGAACGCCAGCTCGTCCAGCGCGGGCGGGCGAAGTTGGCGCAGCAGCTGGCGCGTGGAGTGATGAATGCGCCGGGCGAGATCGCCTATCTGGTTCGCGGCGGCCTGGGTTTGCGCCGGATCGCGCGCCCGCTTGACCAGCTGCGACTGAATTTGAATGGCGGTGATGTTCTGGCCGATTTCATCGTGCAGCTCGCGCGCCAGGTTCTTTCGCGTGTCTTCTTCGGTGTGGATCAGTTTTTCGGTTAATGCCCGCCGCGCCGCCAACTCTTCTTCCAGGCGTCGGCGATAGTGGTGCAGGTTTTGCGCCAGGTGCTGCTGACGGCTGATGGCGATGCCCAGACCGATGCCGAGCAGCGCCTGGGTCGCCAGAAAGATTTCCAGCTCGACCAGATTGCCGAACCCCACGCCGACCTGCCGTGCGAGGGTGATCATCATGCTGCCGAGCAGGCCGGACAGCACGCCGCCCTGCCAACCGAACTTCCATGCCATCACCACGTTCGGCAGAAACACCACGATCAGCAGCAGGCGCTCGATTTCCGGCGACAGCACCATCTGCGTACCGATGCCGATAACGAAAAACAGGCTGCACCAGATGATTAAGGACGCGCGCAGCGGCGGGTTGGCGGTGTCCAGCCCCAGCAGATGGTAGCGGTGCTGCTGGCGCAGAAATTCAAAGATCAGGTAGACGAACGGGGTCAACAAAACACCGCCGGTAAACGACGCCAGGCCGAGCAGCATCGCCGGGCTCTGCGCGAAAGGTGACAGCAGGGCGGTATTGAGCAGCGAGGCGGCGGTCACTGCGGCCAGCAGCAGCGTCAGCCGTTGCCAGTAGAGCGGAAAACGGCGCCAGACCCGTTGCGCGAGAAGAGCCGGGATCAGGGTGATGAACGGGGCGGCCAGCAGGCCGTAGCCGCTCAGCAGGCGTTCGCCGTGCAGCCAGAACAGCAGCAGCGCCGGCGGCGCTATCAGGGCGGGCCAATAGCGCCGCCCCAGCAAGATCAGCAGCGCGAGATAGACGCCGTGGGGCAGAAACAGCGCCGCCTGATTGCCGTTGTGGGTCAGATAGAAACCGAGCGTCCACAGCATCAGCCAGCCGCTGCCCCAGGCCAACAGGATAAACAGCGAGATAACCCAGCGCCGTGAACGGAGTGACATCAATGCCCCGCCAGCAGCTGATGATCGAGGGCGAAATGCACCAGCTCGATGGTGCTGTTGCACTGCAGCTTGCCCAGGACGTTGGCGCGATGTACGTGTACCGTTTTATGGCTGAGATCGAGCTTGAAAGCGATCTCCTTTACGCTGTCGCCTTTGACCAGCAGCTCGAAGATTTCGCGCTCGCGCGGGGTCAGCACTTCCAGCGCCGTGGCCGGCTGCTCGCCGCCGCGCAGCGCCCGCAGCGCGTCGGCGCACAGGTAATGGCCGCCCATATCGACGGAGCGCACCGCCTGCACCAGCTCTTCCGGCCCGCAGCGTTTGGTCAGATAACCGCTGGCGCCGGCATCCAGCGCGCTCTGCACGAAGGTGGGGGAGTCATAAATGCTGAGTATGATCGCGCGAAACTGCGGCTTCTGCGCCCGCAGGCGTTTCAACAGGCTCAGGCCGTTTTCATCCGGCATGGCGATGTCCATCACCGCGACGCTGACGTCGTCGCGCAGCAGCGCCGGCCAGGCCGCCGCCGCGCTGCTGTATTGCCCCGCCACGTCGATGTCTGCTTCGAGGCTGAGCAATTGCGCAAACCCGGAGCGCACCACCACATGGTCATCGACCAGTATCACACGGATCATTTTTCGCACTCTGTTGCCGAATCATGATCCTATGATGCCTGCCGCCGCGATGCTGGCAATCAGCCAAGCGCGGTTATGCAATCGATGTAACAGAATCGTAATAAAAGGACGCCGCCCGCGCCGTCAACGATCCACATCGATGGCGAAATGCCGCCACAGCGCGGCTCGCCGTTCCTCTTCCGAATGCAGCGTCGTTTCGTGGCGTTGATGATCTTCGGTCACGAGCAGCTTCATGTCGCTGAGGGTCACTCGGCCCAGTTCGGTCGGCCGTGAACACACCAGGCGCTGGGTGAAGTGCGACTGCGGCGAGGTGCTGTGGAAGTGGCACATCTCATCGAATTCATGCGGTTCGCGCGGCTGAACGGTAAAGCGATACAGGGTTTTGGCATGCGAGCGCTGGTCGCCGTTGCGGCGTTCCAGCAGGTAATATTCGCCTTCCCGCTCCAGGTGGAAGGTGCCGCTGGCCTGCGGTTGCGGCTCGGCAACGACGATTTTGAGCGGCGTCAGGAAGGAATCGCCGAAACCGACGTCCACCAGCCAGGCCTGGCCCGCCAGATCCACCCGCAGCGCCAGATGGTCGTAGGGCGGGCCGAAATGGCCGTCGCGCGCGCGGATCTCGCCGGAGATAAAGCTCACCCTGAAACCGATCTCCCGCAGCAGCAGGGCGAACAGCGTATTCAGCTCATAACAGAAACCGCCGCGGTTACGCTCGACCACTTTGCTGAACAGCGCTTCGGGCGCCAGCTGAATACCCTGATGATAAATAATGCTCAGGTTCTCGAACGGTACGCTCAGCATGTGGCGATGGTGCAGCTGTTGCAACGTGGGGAGATCGGGGCGGGCGACGCCGGTAAAGCCGATATGCTGCAGGTAGCGTTGGGTGTCCACAGGGTGTCTCGCATGAGAAAAAGTAGGCTTAAAATAGCGGGCTTTGCGGCGTTTGTGAGCGCATTACGTGCTGCGCCTCGGCAGCCGGATTACTTTCCCGACGGGCGTCTTAGGTAAAGCGCCGGGTTCAGTGAGCGCAGATGCATTTTCAGTACGGCACCCCGCTGAAAGAGATAGTTGAGTATGGTCAATGACAGCAGTTCGGTCAGCAAGGTGCTGTAAGCGGCGCCCATCATACCGTATTGCCGAATCAGGCCGTATGACAGGGGAATGTTAATGATAAACACCAACAACATTTTGCGGGAAAGGAAGCCGTAACCGGAAAACAGCACGATGTATTTATAGGCCACGGTCCCCAGGGCGGAGAGCAGGGTGGCGACGGCCAACACCCCCATGGCGGCATAGGCCTCCAGGTATTGCTCGCCGTACAACAGTGCGATGACCGGTTTGCCCAGCCAAACGATCCCGGCGACGATGGCTAAGGCGATGGCCAGCACCAACCCATTCAGTTTGGCCGCGGCGCGCATCGCGTCTTCGCGCCGATAGGCGAATATTTTCGCGAAGAACGAGGTGATGACGGCATCGGTAACGAACATCCAGGCGGTCGCCAGGGTAATGGCGACCGAGTAAATGCCCAGCACCGCGGCGGAAACGAACCACATCAAAAACAGCTGCGCCAGCCGGGTATAGATGGCGATGGAAACATTGGATACCGCCAACGGCAGGCCGCTGGCGAGCAGATAGCGCACATATTTGCGCCGAATACGGCCGGGGGCCGAAAAGCCCGGATGGCGGCGATGATAAAGGTGATGACGGATCAGATAGGGGATGAGGTACACCATCACGATAGGGATGGCCAGAAAGTACAGGTGCAGATCAAAAAACACGATCAGCCAGCGAGCCAACAATGCGCTGGCTAAGCCGGCCACGTTGGCCAGGGTATTGAAACGCGATTCCAGCCGGGCGTCATGGT
Organism: Serratia sp. SCBI; assembly: GCF_000747565.1. Classification (NCBI taxonomy): domain Bacteria; kingdom Pseudomonadati; phylum Pseudomonadota; class Gammaproteobacteria; order Enterobacterales; family Yersiniaceae; genus Serratia; species Serratia sp. SCBI. The sequence continues at coordinate 1,369,160 of NZ_CP003424.1, forward strand.
AAATGGCGAAGACGTCTTTGAGTGAAAAAAACGAGGCCAGGAATGTGGCGGCGCAAAAGTAAAAGGTCGTGAAGTCTTCCCGCAGCCCGGTATAAAGCAAGATGATCGCAGAAAAGGCCAGGAAACAGGCTTGCCTCAGCCGGTTGGTGGAGAACATCAGCGCTGCGCCGGAGCGCGGATTACGGCTAATGCGTTTGAAGAGGATGGTGTCCGACCCCAGCAGCGCCAACGTTTGGGTAATGGCGAAAATCGCCGTGGCAAAGGTAATCTTTCCGAAGCTTTCCGGCCCAATATATTTGGCCATGTAGGCGGTGATGAATATAACGCCGAGGATTGATACCGTCTTTTCCGCTATCATCCAGGAAGCGTTTCTTATTATGCTGAAGTCTATGAACTTTAGTTTCACTGACGCTTCCCTGAATACCTTATGATATAGGATTATTCCGTTTTTATCCTTTAATAATCACCAAGGCTTTTTTTATATTTTACAATTGAAGTCAATTGCATTTAAACTTTAGCTGAATCTTTTGTTATGTTGGATTAATGGATGAATCAACGGAATGAGAAAATTCGTAAAATACCTCTATAAGGTTTCGCCTGACTTTATTTATTATCAGCTGTCGCATTATTCTGTTCACGGAAGCTTTGTCAACTTTTTGAATCCTAAAAGTTTTTCTGAAAGGATTTACCACAGAATGCGCTACCCGCGCGAAGAGTTCAGCCTGTTGGCGGACAAGGTGGCGGTGAGGGATTATATATCCAGTCGCGTTTCGGAAAAATACCTAACGCCGGTCATCATGATAACGGAGAACTTCACTGAGCAAGACTATTTGTCGTTGCCTCAATCTTTTGTTATCAAAACAAATAATGCCTCGCAGCAAGTTAAGATTGTCAGAGATAAAGCGCGAGTGAGTTATGATGAGATTGCAAGCACTCTCAAGAAATGGTCAAAAATAACGTATTGGAAGCGCTTTCGTGAGAAGCACTATGCGAAGATCCCACTGCAAATTGTGGTTGAAAACCTGTTGGACATCGAACGCGACGGTGAATTGATCGACTATAAAGTGCATGTTTTTAACGGCAGCCAGCCTTATCTGTTCGTGGAGTTGCTGCGGGGCGGCCCGGAGCCGACGTCGCTGGAGTTTTTGGACCGCCATGCGCATCACTGCTTTTTTACCCAGAAAGATATTCCCCAGATCAACACGTTGCACGCGAAGCCTGACTTTTGGGATGAGATGATTGAGGTCGCCCAAGCCGTTGCCGCCGATCTGGACTACTGCCGGGTCGATTTCTACCTGACGCAAGACAGGCTCTATATCGGCGAGCTGACGCTCACCCCCGGTGCAGGCAATGAAGTGTACCAACCGCGCGCCACGAACCTGCTGCTGGGCGAGCTGATGGCCAAAACCTGAACGCTATGCCGAGCGTTGGGCCAGCTCCCGCAGCCAGCCCAAAAACGCCGCGGCGCCGGGTTTTTCCAGCGTGCGCATCGGGTAAACTACGTAGTAGGGCTTGCTAAGCGGCAGCGCCGGTTCGGCCAGGGTGACCAGCCGGCCTTCCGCCAGTTCACGGGCGATCAGCCGCCGCTGGCCGAGCAGCACCCCGCGTCCTTGCACGGCGGCGTCGATGGCCAGCGAGGTCAGGTTATAGGTCAGCCCGCGGCGCGGCGGCGGCGACCGATCGGCGGCGGTGAACCATTCGTGCCAGCCCGGCAGAAACTGGCTCTCCTTGCCCCAGTCGACGTGGATCAGCGGCAGCTGCGTCCAGTCGCCGCGATCGCGCAGCGCCGGGCTGCATACCGGCTGCACCCGATCCTGAAACAGCTGCACCTTTTCCAGCAGCGGGTAATCCTGATCGCCGAAGCACAGTGCGAAATCCGCCGCCGAATGGGCGAAATCGACCGCCGCATGGGTCGCGTGCAGCCGCAGATCGCCGTCGGGGCACTGCGCCAGCCAGTCGCCCAGCGCCGGATTCAGCCATTTAGACGCCAGCGCCGGCAGGGCGAACACCGTCAGCGCCTGTTTGCCGCGCTGGCGTTCGACGTGTTGCTGCGCCACGCGCAGCGTTTCAAACGCCTCCTGCACGTAGGCCAGGTAGTCCGCGCCCTGTTCGGTCAGCGTGACGCCGCTTTTAGCGCGAATGAACAGCGTGATGCCCAGATGTTGTTCGAGCTGGCGGATCTGTTGGCTGACGGCGGCGGCGGTCAGCGCCAGCGCATCCGCCGCACGGGCCAGGCTGCCGGTGCGAGCGGCGGTTTCGAACGCCAGAATGGCGCTCAGCTTGGGCAAGCGCGCACGGGACGGTGAGTGCATGAGCAGGGCTTATCGCTAAGAATTCGTTAGCTTATCCATAACGTATTTTTGTTATGGCGGCAATGCGGCATTCGCTACAGTGGGAGGCATCCGGCTTTCGCACACGAGGGGAACGTCATGCCGCAACTTGCCGATATTATCGATCTGTCCGCCCACCCCATCGACGACGCCGCGTTCCGCGTCCGCTGCCGGCAAACGCTGGCGCGCGCCGGCGCGCTGGTGCTGCCGGGATTTCTGCGCGAAGCCGCGCTGGCGACGGTGCGGCTGGAAGGCGCCGAACAGCACCATGCGGCGTTTTACGCCACCAGCAAACACAACGTGTATCTACGGCCGCAGGACGACGCGCTGCCGGCCGAGCATGCGCGCAACCGGCTGGTGGTGTCGTCCAAGGGCTGCATTACCGACGAAGATATTCCGCCGCAGTCGCCGCTGCGCACGTTGTACGACGCTCCGGCGTTTCGCGCGTTCCTCTGTGCGGTGCTGGACGAGGCGCAGCTCTATCCCTACGCCGATCGGCTGTCGTCGATCAACCTGCATTATGCCCACACCGGTCAGGAGCTGGGCTGGCATTTTGACAACTCCTCGTTCGCCATCACGCTCCTGATCCAGAAACCGCAGGCGGGCGGGCGCTTCGAATACGTGGAGAACCTGCGCGACGCCGATCGCGGCGAGATGAACTATGCCGGGGTCACGCAGGTGCTGGACGGCGAGCGGGCGGTCAAACAGCTGGCGATGGAGGAGGGGGATTTGGTGCTGTTTCGCGGGCGCAACGCCATGCACCGGGTGACGCCGAGCGAAGGCGACACCACGCGCATGCTGGTGGTGCTGGCCTACAATGCGCAGCCGGACGTGATGCTGTCGGAAAGCGCCAGAATGACGTTCTACGGGCGGTTATAGCGGATAAAAAAACCGCCCCGGAGGGCGGTTTGTCGATTCAGTGCGGGTTCTGCTCTTCGTGAGCCTGCTGTTCCAGCTTCACTTCCTGCGCGCGTTTGCGCAGGCCGAACCAGCCCAGCGTCAGCAGCACCGCCAACACAGGAATGGTGGCGATGGTCCAGGTGCCGTTCGGGTAGTCGAAGGCCATCATTACCACCACGATCAGCAGGAACGCCAGCGTCAGCCACGAAGTGAACGGCGCACCCGGCATTCTGAACGACACCGGCTGAGCGCGGCCTTCGCGCACGGCTTTGCGCAGGCGCATCTGGCAAACGATGATAAACGCCCAGGAGGCGATGATGCCCAGCGAGGCGATGTTCAGCACGATCTCGAACACCTGTGAAGGCACCAGGTAGTTGAGCACTACGCCGATCACGTAGATGCCGCAGGTGACCAGGATGCCGGCGTAAGGCACCTGCTGGCTGCTCATTTTGGCCATCAGCTTCGGTGCGGAGCCGCCCATCGCCAGCGAACGCAGGATGCGGCCGGTGGAGTAGAGGCCGGAGTTGAGGCTGGACAGCGCGGCGGTCAACACCACGATGTTCATGATGGTGCCGATGTAAGGCACGCCCAGCTTGCTGAAGAAGGTGACGAACGGGCTTTGGCCGGCCTGATAGGCGTTCCACGGCAGCAGCAGCACCAGCAGCACCACGGAGCCGACGTAGAACAGACCGATACGCCAGATCACGCTATTGATCGCTTTAGGCATCATTTTGGCCGGATCTTTACACTCGCCGGCGGCGGTGCCGATAAGCTCGATGCCGGCGAAGGCGAAGATCACCCCTTGCACCAGCACCAGCGCAGGCAGCAGGCCGTGCGGGAACATGCCGCCGTTTTCGGTGATCAGGTGCATGCCGGTGGTGTGGCCGGCCACCGGCGTGCCGGTACCGAGGAAGACGACGCCGACAATCAGGAACAGCGCGATGGCGGCGACCTTGATCAGCGCGAACCAGAACTCCATCTCGGCGAACCACTTCACGCCGATCATGTTCATGGTGGCAACGATGCCGAGCGCGCCGAGGGCGAACAGCCACTGCGGCACGTCGGCGAAGGTGCCCCAATAGTGCATGTACAGCGCCACGGCGGTGATGTCGACGATGCCGGTCATCGCCCAGTTGAGGAAATACATCCAACCGGCGACGTAAGAGGCTTTTTCACCGAGGAACTCGCGAGCGTAAGAAACGAAGCTGCCGCTGGAAGGGCGATGCAGCACCAGTTCGCCCAGCGCGCGCAGGATGAAGAAAGAGAAGATCCCGCACACCAGATAGACCAGCGCCAGCGCCGGCCCGGCCAGTTCGAGACGGCCGCCGGTACCGAGGAACAAGCCGGTGCCGATGGAGCCGCCGATGGCGATCATTTGGATTTGCCGGTTGCCCATGCTTTTGTGATAACCGGATTCATGAGAGTCTAGCCAGCGTCTTCTGGCGGCGTGTTTTTCATCCGCAGACTGTTTTTGTGAGTGCATTATCCGTCCTGTTTACCTGTCTATGTTAACCCTGCTCTTACCGAGAGCAAACGATTGCTATGACCAATCGTCATGAGAATGAGGTCGTGGCATCATTCCGCTGTTTATTGTGTATACAGCCATCATTAAAATAACGGCGAAGCATGCTACCTTTTCTCCGTAATGGTGGCAAAAAATACTGCGCATAAAACGTGAACAAGTGTGTTTATTTTTTAATCCAAATATAAAAGGATATATTATTCAAAAAGATGTGATGTTTTATCAAGACGGAAATATCGAGGAATAAAAAGTGATTAAAATCACAAAATAATAATTACCGTGCAAATTACAGGGTGTTGTTCTTATATTTCGCGGTGAGAAATAAGGGGAAAGGAAATGGCGACCCGCGCAGAAAATGGCATCAGCAGCGGGTCGGTGGTCGCGTAACGAGTCTTAGGCCGATTCGCCGGCCGGCAGGGCCGATGCGGGCAGGCCGAACAGCTTGTCGAATGCCCAATTGAACACGAAGGTATAACAAGGAATGATGACGATCAACGCCATATCCAGCAGCAGCGCCTGCCACAGCGTGATGCCCATCCACCAGGCGATCAGCGGGATCAGATACACTACCAGCGTCAACTGAAAGCCGACGGCGTGCAAAATGCGGCGTTTGAGCGTGCGGGCGCGCGACACCTGGCGGCTTTCCCACCACTCGAATACATAGTTGTAAATAAAGTTCCAGCTTACTGCGATGGTGGTGATCACCACCGCCAGCGGCCCGGTGCTGCTTGGCGCGTGGCCCGACAGCAGCGCCAGCCCCAGCGCCGAGATCGCCATGCCGATGATTTCATAAGCGGTGACATACACCAGTTTGCGTTTGACGCCTTGCATCGTTTTCTCCCGATCTGTTTTTAGTTGCCTCTGTGGCGACGGCGGCTAAGATAACGTCAATCACATTGATAGAAAAAGTCAGGAGCTGTCAGTTAATCTGACAGGTTGAACAATGAATTTTTCCAGCGACAACATCGAACTGTTTTTGGCGGTGCTCGATCGCGGCTCGTTTTCCGCCGCCGCCCGCGCGCTGCGGCGCGTGCCCTCCGCCGTCAGCATGGCCATCGCCAACATGGAGGCGGAGCTCGGTTTCGCCTTGTTCGACCGTTCTCACCGTGAACCGACGCCGACCGCGCTGGCGTTGGCCCTGGCGCCGCACGCCCGCCTGATCGCCGGGCAGCTCAAGCAGCTGCAGGTGCACGCCATCGAACTGTCTCAGGGGCTGGAGAGCCGGCTTTCGATCGGCGTGGCGTCGGATATCAACGGCGCCGGCCTGCTGGCGGCGGTGAAAACGCTGTCGCAACGTTATCCGCTGCTGAACATCGAAGTGCTCAGCGCGCCGCAGGACGACGTGTTGCACATGCTGCACGAGGGGCGCATCGGCGTTTGTCTGGCGTTCGGCGGGCTGAACGTCAACAGCGCGGAACAGTTCCACTTCGTGGGCGCGGAGTCACTGGTGGCGATGCTGTCACCGCAGCACCCGGCGCTGGACGGCGCGGCGGGCGAGCTGTTTCTCGAGGATCTGGTCAACGTGCGGCAGATCATGGTGGCCAGCCGCGATCTGCCGATCGGCGATCTGCGTCCCCAGGTGGCGGAGGCTTACTGGCGCACCGACAGCCTGCCGATGGCGCTGAACATGGTGGAAGCGGGCCTGGGGTGGGGCAATTTTCCGCTGTCGTTGGCCGAGCCGCTGCTGGCGCAGGGGCGGTTGGTGCGGCTGAAATTCAAAAACACCAAGAACGAGCTGCGCTTGCCGATGCATTTGATCTGGCTTAAGAATCGCCCGTTGGACAAAGCGGCGCGCGAACTGGTCGCGCTGATGCGCGAGGCGCCGCAGGAAAGCTGACGCCCGCTGCGTTTGCTTACTCCGGGTGGCGTTTACGCCACCAGAAACGCACCAGCAGGATGGCGGCGATCGCCAGCGCGACAAACAGCAGGCTGGAGAGCTTTTTGTCGAAGCCGGTAACGAAGCGTTCGATCGCCTGGCCGCCAAAATAACCGAGCATGACGAAGATCGTCGCCCATAAAATGGCGCCGAGGATGTTCAGCGGCACGAAGCGCGACGGCGGCAGGCGGCTGGCGCCGATCAACACCGGGCCGATGATGCGGAAACCGTACATGAAACGCACCCCGATAACGAACAGCATCGGGTGGCGGGCGATCAGCCTTCTGGCGCGCGCGATGCGCTTTTCCTGTCCCTTGAGCCGCGAGATGACGCGGCCTTCAACCCGGCGGCCGGCGAAGTACAGCAGCTGGTCTCCCATCATGCCGCCCAGCGCCACCACTGCGATCACCCACGGCCAGTGCAACAGCCCTTCATGAGCGGCGATGCCGCCCAGCAGCGTGATGGTTTCCCCTTCCGCCAGGCAGCCGATAAACAACGCCCAGTAACCGTAGTCCGTAATATAGTGGGCTAAATCGGTCATTCCTTACTCCTTATGTGGCTGACGCATAAGGGCAAGTATACGCCCGATTGCTAACCTTGGGCGATCTGGGCCACCAACGCTCTGCGCCGCTGCAGGCTCTCCGCCATCTGCGCCTGTACCCTGGCGTAAATGTGCGGCGGGGCCAATTCCGGCGTGCCGCCCTCGAACGGCGGCGCCGGGGCGTATTCCAGATAGAGCTGGATCATTTGGGCGGTCTCTTCGCCGTGCAGTTCGGCGATCAGCGCCAGTGCGAAATCGATGCCGGCGGTGACGCCGCCGCCGCTGATCACATTGCCGTCGCGCTCCACGCGCGCTGAGCTCGGCACGGCGCCGAACAGCTTCAGGCTGTCGCGCATCGACCAGTGGCAGGCGGCGCGTTTGCCTTGCAGCAGACCGGCGGCGGCCAGGATCAGCGAACCGGTGCACACCGAGGTCAGGTAGCGGGCATCGGCGCCCAGCCGACGGATCTGCTGCATGAAGGCCTCATCTTGCAGCGCCTGGGTGCAGCCGCTGCCGCCCGGTACGCACAGCACGTCGCAGCGCGCGATCTCCGGCAGCGGGCGCAGCTGGGTGAAGTGCAAGCCTTCCGACTCGACATCCGCGCCGTCTACCGAGGCGACGATGATTTCCGCGCCCGGCATGCGGCGCAGGAACTGCAAGGGGCCCGTGAAGTCGAGCTGGGTGACGCCTTGATAGATGGGAAATACAATCACGAGTGATTCAGACATGATATTCGCCTCATTTTTATCGTTGGACCTGGGTCATAATAGCCGCCCTGTTTTTGGCTGATATGACAGATAACCCTCAAAAAGCGCCATCATGAAAACGATCGGTTTTGTGGTTTTTCCCGGTTTTAACCTGCTGGACTTTGCCGGGCCGCTGGCGGCGTTCGATAACGTCAGCCAGTTCACCGACCCGCCGGCCTATCGCTGTGTGGCGATCTCGCCGCAGGGCGGCATGGTCGCCAGCTCGGCCGGCGTGGAAATCGCCACGCAGCCGTGCGGCGACGAGCGTTTCGATACGTTGGTGGTGGCCGGCGGCAGCGGCAACGTGATGGCGGCGCAATCACCGGCGCTGGCGGCGTTCCTGGCCAACCAAAGCCGACGAGCGCGGCGCATCGCCAGCGTATGTACCGGCGCGTTTATTCTGGCGGCCTGCGGGCTGCTGGACGGCAAGCGCGCCACCACTCACTGGTATCATGCGGCGCGGCTACAGCAGAACTACCCGCGCATACGCGTCGACAGCAACCGCATCTTCATTCGCGACGGGGATATCTGGACCTCGGCCGGCATCAGCGCCGGCATCGATCTGGCGTTGGCGCTGATCGAAGACGATCTGGGCACCACCCTGGCGGCGGCCGTGGCGCGGCAGCTGGTGGTCTATCACCGCCGCCCCGGCGGGCAGTCGCAGTACTCACTGCTGCTGGCGCTGAATCCGTCGTCGGATCGCATGCGCACCGCGCTGTCGTACGCGCGCGAGCATTTGCATCTGCCGCTGTCGGTGGCGGATCTGGCCGACGCCGCCTGCCTGAGCGAGCGGCAATTCGGCCGGCTGTTCCGCGCCGAAACCGGACAGACGCCGGCCAAGGTGATCGAGCAGCTGCGGGTAGAGGCGGCCAGAGGGCGTATTGAAGAGAGCGCCGAACCGCTGGAGGCGATCGCCCGCTCGGTGGGGTTCAGCGATCCGGAGCGTATGAGGCGGGCGTTTATCCGCGTATTTGGCCTGTCGCCGCAGGCGATCCGCCGGCTTGGCCGCGCGGGATAACTTTTTTGCCACGCCTGGCGGCGGGGCGCATCAGAGGAGCAACGGATGTATCAGGATTTTGAGAGCGAATTGAGCTGGGCGATGCGCCATATGCCGCGCACCCGGGCGGCGGTGGCGGCGTTGCCGGACCTGCACGGGGTGCGGTTGGCGTGCAATATGCACCTGGATCTGAAAATGGCACCGCTGGTGGCCGGCCTGCTGGACAAGGGCGCGGCGATCTTTCTGACCACCTGCAATCCCACCACGGTACAGAACGACGTGGTGGCCTGGCTGGAACGGCGGGGCGCGCAGGCTTACGCCTGGCGCGACATGAGCGCCGGCGAGTGGTCGGAATCTTTCGATCGCGCGCTGGCCTGGCGGCCGACTCACCTGTGCGAAATGGGAGCGGATCTGACCACCCGTCTGCACCAATCGTCGAACGGCCCGCAGATCGTCGCCGGGCTGGAGGCCACCGGTTCAGGCATCAGCCGGTTGAACGGCGTGGCGCCGCGCTACCCGATCTTCAATTGGGACGATCTGCCGGTGAAAGAAGGGTTGCATAACCGGCACATGGTTGGGCTGACCGCCTGGCATACCTTCTTCCAGACCACCCATTTGACGCTGCACGAGAAGCGCGTGCTGGTGATCGGTTACGGCCTGGTCGGGCAGGGCACGGCGGCCGCGGCCAGAGCCTACGGCGGCCAGGTGATGGTGGCGGAAATCGATCCGGCGCGTGCGCTGCAGGCGCGTTATGACGGCTGGCAGGTGGTGGATCTGGCGAGCGCGGTCGCGCAGGCGGACGTTATCGCCACCGCGACCGGCGCGAAAAACGTGCTCTCGGTGCAGCATCTGCAACAGGCGCAGGACGGCGTATTTATCCTCAACGTCGGCCACGTGGCCGAAGAGATCGATGTCGGCTTCCTCAAGAGCCTGCCGCACCACGAGCCGATGCCTTATGTGAATGCTTACCAACTGAATGAAAAGACGGTCTATTTGCTGGCCAACGGCTCGATGTTCAACCTGACCGCCGGCTACGGCGACAGCCTTAACGCCTTCGACGTCACGCTGGCGGTGATGGCGGCCGGCATCGGCCATATCGTCGGCGCGGGAGCGCGGCAAACGCCGGGGCTGTACCTGTTGCCGCAGTCGGCGTGGCAGCCGGCACTGTAACTTTTTCCCCGCGGGCGTTCATCCCAGAGCGCCCGCGGGCTGTACCGATTTTCGGCCGACAGAATTTGTCACAAATCCGCCATACAATCCCAGTGCCAAGCGCTGAACCCTCACATATAATTCGCTGAATTCAAGCCCCCATTTCAGAGTAATGCCTGTGAAAATACGTGTTTTGGTTCTGACTCTGCTCGCTTTGCAGGCGGGCGCAGGCTTTGCGCCACGCGCGCTGGCCAGCGACAACGCCGCCGCCGTGCACGCCACCCAGCCGGAGCTGGCCTCCGGCAGCGCGATGGTCGTCGATATGCAAACCCATAAGGTGATGTACGCGCGCAACCCGGATGAGGTGGTGCCGATCGCCTCGATCACCAAGCTGATGACCGCTATGGTCACGCTGGACGCGCACCTGCCGCTCGACGAGATGCTGTCGGTGGACATCCACCAGACGCCGGAGATGAAAGGGGTGTATTCGCGGGTGCGGCTGAACAGCGAAATCAGCCGCAAGGATATGCTGCTGCTCGCGCTGATGTCGTCGGAAAACCGCGCGGCCGCCAGCCTGGCGCACCACTATCCGGGGGGCTACAGCGCCTTCATCAAAGCGATGAACGCCAAGGCCAGGGCGCTCGGCATGACCAATACCCATTATGTGGAACCGACCGGGCTCTCTATTCATAACGTGTCGACGGCGCGCGATTTGACCAAACTGCTGATCGCCACCAAGCAATATCCGTTGATCGGCCAGCTCAGCACCACCACCGAACGCATGGCCAGCTTCAAGGATCCCAACTACACGCTGCCGTTCCGCAACACCAACCACCTGGTGTACAACCCGAAATGGAACATTCAGCTGACCAAGACCGGCTTCACCAACCAGGCGGGGCACTGCCTGGCGATGCGCACCGTGATCGGCAACCGCTCGGTGTCGCTGGTGGTGCTGGACGCCTTCGGCAAATACACCCACTTCGCCGACGCCAACCGGCTGCGCAGCTGGATTGAAACCGGCAAGGTGACGCCGATCCCGGCCGCCGCGCGTGACTATCGCCGCCAAAAAGACGCCCGTCTGGCGAAGAACGACAGCGAATAACCCTCCTGGCGGTCCGCCCGTTTGCGGCGGGCCGCTATCGGCCCTCGGGCCGTCTGATGACAAATCCCCGCTCGCGATCGCCGTCGAAGCCCGCTTTCAGGTAGAGCTGGTGCGCGCCGGTGCGTTGCTGCCCCGACAGCAGCATCACCTTGTAACAGCCTTTGCGCCAGGCCAGCTGCAGCGCGTATTCGATCATGGCGAGCGCCACGCCGTGGCCGCGGTAGGGCTCCGCCGTCACCACGTGTTCGATGACGCCGAACGGTTGTGCCTGATGCGCCAGCCCCGGGATCAGCGCCAGCATGCAGGTGGCGATCGGGTGATCTTCTTTCGCCGCCACCACCAGACGGATCGCCGGATCGTCCAACAGGCGTTGCAGGGTACGGCGCGCATCGTCGGCGCGCAGCGGCGCGTCCTGCGGGCGCAGCTCGCGATACAAGGCTAACAGGCCGTTGAGATCGTCCGGCTGCGCCAGGCGATGAATGATGCTCATGGTTGCTCCTTTCCGCCGCTTCAACGGTAATCCGCTATCCTCCATTAATACCACAACGTTTGCCGGAGGGGATGTTATGAGTCAGGTTTCGACCTTTGTCATGTTCCAGGGAGAGGCGCAGCGGGCGATCGATCTCTACAGCCAGGTGTTCGAGCGTTTTCGGCTCATGCAGGTGCAGCATTACGATCCGACGCCGGACGGCCGGCGGTTGATCAAGCATGCGTCCATCGATTTTGATCGGCAGAACCTGGTGTTTACCGATAGCCCGATCAGTCATGACTTCAGCTTTACCCCGGCGGTGTCGCTGTTCATCAACCTGCCTAACGAAGAAGCGTTGGAGCGGGCGTTCCACCGGTTGGCGGAGGGCGGCAAGGTGCTGATGCCGCTCGATGACTACGGCTTCAGCGCCCGTTTCGGTTGGCTCAACGATCGTTTCGGCCTTTCCTGGCAGCTCAATGTGCCGGCGGGCGATCTGCCCTGAGCTCAGCGCGCGGCGTGCAAAAGGGATGGTAGTGCCTACTGTTGTTTCATATGCTTATCGGCATGGCGGCAGGGCTCTCTGCCGTAGGAAATACCGACAACATCATGGAAAGGTGCGCTTTGATTGATTTTGACCGCTATGTTGAGCAAGCGAAGTCTTACGGCGAGTGGCCGGGCGGGCATGTGGACATGTCGTCCGGTTGCGTCGAGGGGTTGAGCTATCGTCTGTATCGGCACGCTGCCGAGAGTGAAGACGCGATCGTGGTTTATCACGGCGGCGGGGTTAACAGCGCCGCCGGGTATGACGTTCTTGCGCGCCAGCTGGCCGCCGAGCCAACGCTCGCGGTGTGCCTGGTGGATATCCGCGGACATGGCGATTCCACGGGAGAGCGGGGGACGGTTGAGCGGCCTGAGCGTATTTGGCGCGATGTCGATGTCATCCTGGCGGAAATGCGCCGCCGGTTTCCGTTGGCGCGCAGGCACCTGCTGGGCCATTCGAGCGGCGCCGGCATGTTGCTCAACTACCTGACCCGTTACCCTGGCGAACAGCAGGCGGACAGCCTGATCATGCTGGCGCCCGAGCTGGGGCCATTTTCCGGGATGGCCCGCGATCTGGCGGGGACGGCCCGTTTTGCGCAGGTGCGACAATGGCCGTTTGTCGCCAATGCGCTCAGCGGCGGGCGCTGGTTTGGGCACGTTCGGGCGGTCAGCCTGAATTTTCCCCCGGCTGTGCTGGCCGCCGCCCCCGATTTTGTCTGCCAATACAGCGTCAATATGGCTAACGCGTTGACGCCTCGCGCCCCGGCCAGGCAACTGGCGGCGCTGCGATTACCGACCTTGCTGCTGGCGGCAGCGCAGGATGAGTTGTTCAATGCGCAAGCGATGCAGCGCTTCGTCAAACAGCATGGCAACGCCCAAATCGCCTTTGGTTTGCTTGAAGGCAGCACGCATTTATCGTGCATATTTGATGCCCATCGCCTTGTCCTTCAACATATCTCGCGTGCGACCGCTACCGGATCCGATGAGGGGCCGGCGGGCGAGGGGCTTAACGTCGGCGCGGGGCGGCCATTGCTGGCCTGGCGTTTTCCTCTCTCATCCTATATCCCTGCATGGCGCTTAACCGCTATGCTAAACAAATAATAAATGTGAATGTAAAAGGATGAATCATTTTGGCAGGAAGTAGCTTACTCACTCTCATCGACGACATCGCCTCATTGCTGGACGATGTCTCTTTAATGAGCAAGATGGCGGCGAAAAAAACCGCCGGGGTGCTGGGGGACGATCTGGCACTCAACGCGCAGCAGGTCACCGGCGTTAAAGCCGACCGCGAGCTGCCGGTGGTGTGGAGCGTCGCCAAAGGCTCACTGATCAACAAGGCGATCCTGGTGCCGTTGGCGCTGCTGATCAGCGCCTTCGCGCCCTGGGCGATTACGCCGCTGCTGATGGTGGGCGGCGCCTACCTGTGTTACGAAGGGTTCGAAAAGGTGTTCCATAGCCTGAGCCCCGGCAAGGCGGCGCAGGAGGAGACATCGGACGGGCCCGGCGCCAATGAGGACGCCGCGGCCTATGAAAAACGCAAGGTCAAGGGGGCGATACGCACCGATTTTGTGCTGTCCGCCGAGATTATCGCCATCACCTTGGGCACGGTCGCTGGCGCCACCTTCAGCCAGCAGGTGATCGTCTTGTGCGGCATCGCCGTCGTGATGACGCTCGGTGTGTACGGCATTGTCGCCGGCATCGTCCGCCTGGACGATCTGGGGCTGTATCTGAGCCGCAAACGCAGCGCGGTGGCGCGCTCCCTCGGCGGCGGCATCGTGCGCGCCGCGCCTTATTTGATGAAAACGCTGTCGATCGTCGGCACTGTCGCCATGTTTATGGTCGGTGGCGGTATTCTGACCCACGGTTTGCCGCCGGTGCATCATCTGTTCGAAGACTGGGCCTCGTACACCACTGTGGTGCCGACGTTTGGCCATCTTTTGCAGGGGGTGATCCCGGCGCTGTTGAACGTGGCGTTCGGGCTGGTGGCCGGCGGTGTCGTGCTGGCGGTGGTGTCGGCGCTGGGCGCCGTGCGCGCGCGTTTCAAGGCTTGATGAAAAGTCTCGCCCCGGGAGGGGCGGGACGTATCAGACGAATTAAAAGATCAGTTTGAGAACGCCGGTAATCGTCAACAAACCCACGATGAAGATGATGGCGACAATCCACAGAATAATTTTCATTGGCTTCTTCCTTACCGGTTAAAGGTGGGGCGCGATTGGCGCTAACTTAATGAAATCATTCTTCACTATAGACGCTATCTCTCTATCGTGCGTCGTCATGCCTTCACGGGCGCCGCTTGTCGCCCGCGCCCAGCGCGCGCTGCATAATCTGCGTGTCGCGCCATTCCCCCAGCTTGAACCCCACCGCTTTTTAACGTTCCTGCACTGGTGAAGCCGAGTGACTGATGCAAGGCCAATGAGCCGCGGTTGGCGGCGGAATCGCCGACGATCGCCAGCATCTGGCGCCAGGGGCCTTGTTCGCAGCGGGAGATCAAGGCGCTCAGAAGCGCGCTGCCGATGCCTTTACCCTGTTGCCCTTCGGCGATGTACACCGAGTCTTCCACGGTAAAGCGGTAAGCCGGCCGGGGGCGATAAGGCGTGGCATAACAGTAACCCACAATGACGCCTGCGCTTTTCGCCACCAGCCAGGGCAGGCCGGCCTCCCGCACCTTGCTCAGGCGCAACTGCATTTCCGCCAGCGTCGGCGGCTGCTCTTCAAATGAGGCCGCGCCGTACAGCACGTGCTGGGTGTAAATACGCAGCACGGCGGCCATATCGTCCGGTGTGGCGTCAAGAAGGCTGAGTACGGGGGCGGAGAGCGTTGTCACGTGTCTGTTTACCTTGAAAATCAGCGGATAAACGCCATTATGCGCGCTGCTCGCCGCCGGGATAAATCGGGTTTTCTTATGGTGAGATAAGAAAAGGCGATGATGAGCGGGAAGGGGCTCTTTGGGGAGAGCCCCGGAGGCGGTTTGCCTGGCATTACCAGCCTTTCACCGCGCCGCCGTTGAAGATTTTTTCGGCGGCTTTGGCCACTTCATCCGATTCATAGGCTTTGATGAAGTTCTGCACGTTCGGCGCGTCCTTGTTGTCTTCGCGCGTGACGATGATGTTGGTGTACGGCGAGTCTTTATCCTCGATGAAGATGCCGTCTTTGGTCGGCGACAGGCCGGTTTGGTTGATGTAGGTGGTGCTGATGACGGCGACGGTGACCTTCGGATCGTCCAGCACGTGCGGCAACTGCGCGCCTTCCAGCTCCATGATCTGGTAATGATGCGGGTTGGCGCTGATGTCCAGCGCGGTAGGCAGCAACCCTTTGCCAGGCTTCAGGCTAATCAGCCCGGTTTTTTCCAGCAGCAGCAGGGCGCGTCCCAGGTTGGTCGGATCGAGCGGAATGGCGATCACCGCCCCGTCCGGCAACTCTTTCAGCGATTTTATCTTTTTGGAGTAGCCGGCCATCGGGAAGACGAAGGTATTGCCGACCGCCACCAGTTTATAGCCGTGATCTTTGTTTTGCTGTTCGAGGAACGGGCGGTGCTGGAACACATTGGCGTCCAGTTCGCCTTTGTCGGTGGCGTCGTTCGGCAGCAGCGAACCGCTGAAACCGACCAGCTCGACGTCCAGCCCGTATTTCTCTTTCGCCACCTGCCTGGCGACTTCCGCCACGTCCTGTTCCGCGCCGTTGATGACGCCGACTTTGATATGGTTTTGGTCGGTTTTTTGATCGCAGCCCTGAAGCGCCAAGACGGCGGCGAAGGCCGCCGCCAGAGGGGTGATACGCCAGCGTAAGGTCATCGAGCTCTCCCTGAAAAGAACAATAAAATCAGTTGGTTTTTGTTCTTACAGCTAAGCCTGAACCGCCGATGAAGTCAAACGCTCGTTCAGCATAAACGGCTATAGCTTATAGCCGTTATGCGATGGGGGATTATCGGCTGAGCGAACGCAGCACCACGATGCCCGGCGTGGCCATCACATAATCCATAAAGGGCGAATCGACGACCTGCATGTTGGCCTTGCGCGATGAGGCGTTGCGCAGCACCGGGCCGTTGTCGGTCATGACGAAGATGCCGGTATGGGTCACGTCCAGCCCGGCGAGGTTGGTGTAAATGCCGATGTAGTCGCCGGTGCGCAGCTGGGCCAGCACCTTGTCGTCGACGCGGTCGCTGGGAATGTAGGTCACGCTGCGCTGCACGACGGGCAAGCCGGGCAGGTAACTGCCGCCGTCGGCTTTCTGATTGAGGTTTTTCACCAGGCTGACGGCGTGCGGGCTGAGCTGGGCGGTGATGTCTTCGGCCACTTTTTTCGGCCGCTGCGCCCAGTCGGTGAAGAAGTGTTTGCGCTGCGGGAAGGCGATTTTGCCGTCGACATAGCGGATGTCCACCAGGCGCTGAACGAACTCGGCTTCGCTGCGGGCGGTGCTGAGCGCTTCGACATAATCGATGTAAGTGAAGCAATCCAGCCCGCGGAAGTCGATCACCAACTGCTCGGGCGTGCTCTGCGAACCGATCAGGCGGTTGGCGAGATAGGGCGTGCCGAGGAATTCGCGCGAAATCAAATCGACGGTGCGGCCATGCGGCTGCGCGGCGGGCCAACCGGCGCGCAGCGCGAGGATCTCACGCAGCTTGCTGCGGGTGCTGTCATCCATCTGCGGTTGCAGGTTCGGCGGCGAAACGGCGGCGTCGGTCGGCGGCGTTGCGGGGTGACGGCGGTGGGGCGATCGGCGCATCCGCTCATGGCGATAGCTAACATCAGTAAAACAGCCTTGTTCTTGTTCATACGGCCCTCCATGGGTGTCGCTGGTTTATCAGAGTAAGTGATAACAGTTCTCATCCGATGGTAGGGGTTAAAAAGTAAACATAACCTCAATGGCAATCGATAAATCAGTAACCGATTTCGCTATTGAACGGCAAATACCAGAACAGCGCGATTTCGTGATCGGCGATCTCCGGTTCGGCGCGGTACAGCAAGCGATCGATGCCGCCGAGGATAAACCCATAGTGCTGGTAGCAGCGGCAGGCCGCCAGGTTGTTGTTCTGCGTTTCGAGCATCATACCTGAGGTTTCCTGCTGCCGCGCCCACTGTTTGGCGCAGTCCAGCAGCGCCCCGGCGATGCCCTGGCGGCGCGCGTCAGCGCTGACGGCGATCTCGTCGATCAGGGTGTAGCCGTTCCAGTTTTTGCTCAGCGTGATGTGGCCAACGGCGTCGTTCTGGCGATAAGCCAGGAAGGTCACGCTGTCTTCGTTGGCGAACGGCGCCAGGGGATAGCGTTTGCGAAACGGCGCCACCGGTCGGGTTGGCCAGCTGTCCACCGGGCTGTCGAACTGCGGCAGGGCGTAACAGGCGATGGTGAAGCTGAAATCGCCGCGGGCCAGATAATCGTCGGGCAATGTCTCAATGGCCGCGATGCGGATGGCCGGGTTCATTACGGCAGCTCCCGCAGCAGACGCGCCGGGTTGCCGGCGTAGATCCCCTTGCGGGTGATGTCGCGGGTCACGACCGCCCCGGCGCCGATCACCGCGTCGCTACAGATCGTCACCGCCAGGATCGTGGCGCCGGAACCGATGGACACCCGATCGCCGATGCAGGTGCGCCCCCAGCTGGCCGGATCGGCGTTGGGCGCGCCGTCTTTGAACAGATCGTTGGCGAAGGTGACGCCGTGGCCGACAAAGCACGCTTCGCCTAGGGTAACGTATTCGCAGATAAAGCTGTGCGACTGAATTTTACTGCGCGCGCCGATGCTGACGTGGCGCTGGATCTCGACGAACGGGCCGACGAAGACATCGTCGCCGAGCCGGCAGCCGTAAAGATTGCAGGGTTCTACCACGGTGACATTGCGCCCGGCGTCGACGTCGACGATCCCCGCCTGGCGGGTGATGATAGCGGATGACATAACCTTCCTCACAGCCTGGGTTTAATGGGGGAGTATAAGACAAAGCGTCGCGCCTTTCGCTTTCCGCACGTTTTTTCGCCAAAAGACTATAATTAGTACAGGGGAGAGAGCCCCGTGGCCGCAATCCTCGCACGGGTAGCTGTCCGTCAGAGGTGTGAAATTCGTTCGCCGATCGCGGCCTACGGCGAGATAGGAGGTGTCTCATGGTCAGTCATGTTTGGGGACTTCTGGCGCATCCCAGCGCCGAGTTCGAACAGATCAAAAGCGAGAATGAAAGCGTCTCGCACCTATACACCCATCACGTGTTGCTCTTGGCAGCAATCCCGGTGGTCTGCGCCTTTATCGGCACCACCCAGTTGGGCTGGCTCTCCGGCGAGGGACATGCCATCAGGCTCGACATGTTTACCGCGTTTTATACCGCCGTGGCGTTCTACCTGCTGATGCTGGCAGGCGTAGCGGCCATGGGGAAAGTCATTCACTGGATGGCGCGGCGTTATGAATCGCGCCCAAGCCTGCACCGCTGCATGGTGTTCGCCGGCTACGTGGCGACCCCGATGTTCCTCAGCGGGGTAGTGGCGCTTTATCCGGTCGTCTGGCTGTGTCTGTTTGTCGGCATTATCGGCCTGTGCTATTCGGGCTATCTGCTGAATCTGGGGATCCCGCACTTCCTGAATATCGACAGTAAGGAAGGGTTCATCTTCTCCAGCTCGACCTTCGCCATCGGCATTCTGTTGCTCGAGCTGCTGCTTGGGGTGACGGTGCTGCTGTGGGGGTACGGTTCCTGGTTGTTCTGAGTTAACGGTTGTTGTTATCGCCCCCGCGCCGGTGGAACGGCGCGGGGGCTTTTGTTTTTAGGCTATGCGCGGCGGAAAACCAGCATCACGCCGAGCACGATGCCCGCCATGCCCAGCAGGCTCAGCGCGGCCAGCGCGTGGCCGAGCAGCAGATAATCCAGCAGGGCGGTGACCGCCGGGATCAGGTAGAACAGGCTGGTCACCTGCACCAGGTTGCCGCGCTGGATCAGCCGATACAGCAAGAAGGTCGCCAGCACCGAGATCACCACCGCCATCCACAGCAGCGGCAGCACGAACTCAGGCTTCCATTCGACCCGCAGCGGCTCAAACGGCAGCGCCAACGCACACATCAACAGCCCGACGGCATACTGCAGCGGCAACACCGCCAGCGGCGGCTGCGTCATGCCCTTTTGCAGCAGGGTGCCGGCGGTCATGCAGCACAAGGCGATAAAGGCTAACAGCATGCCGCTCAGCGAGAAATGGGCCACCATCAGGCTTTGGTACACCACCAGCGTCAGCCCCGCCAACGCCAGCGCCAACCCGAGCGCGCGCAGCCCGGCGCAGCGCCGTTCGGTAATGAACTGGGTCAGGATCGGCTGTACGCCAAGCAGCGTGGCCAGCACGCCGGGGGTAATGCCCCGTTCGAGGGCCAGCAGATAGCAGATCTGATAGCTGCCGATCATCAGCACGCCGATCAACGCGACGCGCCGGCGGGTGCCGGCGGCGGGCAGGCACTGGCGCTGCCACAGGCCGATGGCTAACAGCACCGCCAGCGCGATGGCGCAGCGGAAGAACAGAAAAGCGAAGGCGGAGGCGTGCTCCAACCCCCAACGGGAGAAGATCGCGCCGCTGCTCCAAAGCAGGACGAACAGCGTAGCCAGGCCGGCATTGGCCCAGAGAGCCGGCATTGGCCCAGAGAGAAGGTAATCGCATATCAATTTCACCTGTCGTGAAAATTACAGGCTCCGGCGCGCGCGGCGGTCTACGCCTGAACGCAACAAATCAACATAAGCCGGAGGTAAAAAGTCGGTGTGGCTTAGCGCACGACCACAAGGCGTGGCGGGTAAGCGGCAACCGCGGAAACGACAGAGAAAACGGCGGGTGGAGCGGAGGAAGCACACAGCAAAACGACGGCCGGAACGGTCGCGTTTGTCGGGTCTGTGCTGTGCGCCAGGTAGGTCATGTGAGTTCCTGAAAACCGTGAATGAAACCAATCGCTTCAAACATAGCCAAGTTCAGCGGGGCGCGCAACCGAAAATCACAGAAGCATAAATGATAATGAAAATCATTATCATTAAATTAAAGGTGTGCTATGTTGCTGCAAAAACGCAGTTTTAACGCCAGCGCGAGGCGCAAGGGGGTAGGCTCCCCGCCGCCATTTCCCGTCATGCGTGCAGTGAGAGACTTTACGATTCGTTTTTGCAGAGGGCGCGCAATCGTGATAAAAATATTGAAATGTTATAATATAACAATTAATGCATGATGAATTCAGCTCACGACATCCTCCATGTTGATGGGGTTAGCCTGACCGGCCACGGCGGGGCCTCGATACTCGACAACATCCATTTCACGCTGCGCGCCGGTGAGAAGCTGGCGGTGATCGGCCCTAACGGCAGCGGCAAATCCAGCCTGTTGCGCACGCTGATCGGCGAAACGCGGCCGGACAGCGGCGAGATTTACTGGCGAGGGCGCGCTTTGTCCGCGTGGTCGGCGGCGGAACGCGCCAGAAGCATCGCCTTTCTGGCGCAAAACGATCTGCCGGATTTGCGGCTGTCGCTGGAGGACTATGTGGCGTTAGGGCGTTTGCCGCATGGCGAACGGCCCGCGGCGGGAAAACGCATCGTTGACGAGATCATCGGGGAAACCGGTCTGGCGCCGCTCAGGCACCACCCGTTGGGGCGGCTCTCGGGCGGCCAGCGTCAGCGCGCTGCGTTGGCCCGGGCGTTGGCGCAGTCTCCCGACCTGTTGTTGTTGGATGAGCCGACCAATCACCTCGATCCCCCCGGGCGTTCGGCGCTGCTGTCGTTAGTAAAACATAAAGCCATCGCCGTGATTGCGGTGCTGCATGACCTGCCCGTGGCGGAGGCGTTCGCCGATCGGATCCTGGTGCTCAACGAAAGCCGCCAGGTGGCCTGCGGCTCGCCCGCGGCGGTGTTGCAAACCCCGGTAATTCTGCCGGTGTTCGGCATGCACAGTTTCAGCGTGGCGCATCCCGTCAGCGGGAAAACGCTGCGTATTTTTGAAGTTCCCCATTGCGCTTGATAAACCAGAGAGAAACATGAACATACGCGTATTCCCCTTGCTCCTGCTGTTGGCCGGCGGAGCGGCAGCGGCTGAAAAATTTCCCGTCACCGTAGAAAGCTGCGGGAAGCCGATCACCTTCAATCAGGCGCCGCAGCGCGCCGTCATCAACGACATCAATATGGCCGAGATGGCCTTTGCGCTTCATCTGCAGGATCGGATCGTCGGGCTGACCGGCATCACCGGCTGGTACAAATTGACGCCTGATTTCAAGGCGGCGATGGGCGCCATTCCCGAACTGGCGCCGAAGTATCCCGCTCTGGAAACGTTGCTGGCGGCGCAGCCGGACTTTTTCTTCGCCGGCTGGAATTACGGCATGAAGATCGGCGGCGACGTCACGCCGGAGACGCTCGCGCCGTTCGGCATCAAAACGCTGGTGCTGAGCGAGAGCTGCGTACAGGCCGGCGGCCGGCCGCAGAAGGCCGATATGAACCTGCTGTATGACGATGAGCTGAAGCTCGGCAAGATTTTCGGCAAGCAGCGAGAGGCCGCCGCGCTGGTTGAGGGCTGGCGCCGCCGGTTAGCCGCGCTGCCCGCCAGACCGGCGGGTCAGGCGCCGCTCAAGGTGTTCGTGTATGACTCGGGAGAAGAGAAGCCTTTTACCAGCGGTAAATACGCCATGCCGACGGCGATTGTCGAAGCGGCGGGCGGCCGCAACGTGATGGACGGTTTGGCGGCGAGCTGGACGACGGCATCCTGGGAGGCGGTGGCGGCGGCGGAACCCGACTTCATCATTCTGCTGGATTACCAGACCGGGTCAGGCGCCGAGGCGCTGCGGCGTTTCCTCGAGTCTCATCCGTTGATGAAGTTGACGCCTGCGGTACGGCACCATCGTTATCTGAAACTGCAGTATGCGGAGCTGACGCCGGGGCCGGCCAATATCGGTGCGGTGGAAAAGCTGGCGCGGGCGCTGTACGCGCCGGAGGCTGAATGAACTCGCTGACACGGCGGTTTATGGTGCTCGCGCCGCTGGCGCTGTTGACGTTGTGCGGATTAATGGTCTGGAGCCTGCAATTGGGCAGCGTCGCGCTGTCATGGCGGCAGGCGTTGGCGGCGTTAGGGATAGGTTCGGCGCCGCTTTCCGGCATGCTGGACACTATCGTCGTGCAACTGCGCGTGCCTCGGGCCTTGTTGGCGGCGTTGACCGGCGCCGGGCTGGCGATGACCGGCGCGCTGCTGCAGACCACCACCCGCAATGAGCTGGCCGATCCTTTTTTGTTTGGGCTCTCCTCCGGCGCCGCCGCCGGCGCGGTGCTGGTCATCACGCGCTTCGGCGATGCGCTGGGGGCGTTGACGTTGCCGCTGTCCGCTTTCGTCGGCGGCATTCTGTCCGCGTTGGCGGTGATGATCCTGTTTCGCGTCAGCCGGGTCAGGCGCGCCGAGCAGCTTATCGTCTGCGGCCTGGCGGTCTCATTTTTGTTCAGCGCGCTTACCAGCTATCTGGTTTTTTCCGGCGATCAGCGGGCGGCCGGTTCAGTGTTGTTCTGGTCGCTGGGCGGCTTGGGGTTGGCGCGTTGGGATAATCTGTTCATTCCGCTGGTAAGTTTCGCGCTGCTGGCCGGGTTTACGGCGCTGCGTTGGCGGGCGCTGGACACGCTGCTGGCGGGTGAGCAAACCGCCCATTCGATGGGAGTCAACGTGGCGCGCCTGCGCACCGAGACCTTTCTGTGCTGCGCATTGTCTACGGCGTTTCTCGTTTCGCTGACGGGCGTGATCGGTTTTGTCGGGCTGATGGTGCCTTATCTGGCCCGGCGCCTGGTAGGTGTGCGCCACCGCTTGTCCGTGCCGATGTGCGGCCTGCTGGGGGCGATGCTGCTGACCGGCGGCGACATGCTCAGCCGCAGCCTGATCCCCAATCAGGAGCTGCCCATCGGCATCATTACGGCGGGGCTGGGGGGCGCGTTCATCGTCTCCTTGCTGTTGCGCGCGGAGCGGTGAACGCCGCCCTGTCTCAATAGAGTTCCAGGTGCAGGCGCTGCTGCTCAATCAGCGTCTGCCACAGGTTTTCCGCCCCGCAGGCTTGCTCCAGCGCCGTCGCCACGGCATGTTCCAGATACTGGCGATTGCCGCACAGGTAGACATGCGCGCCCCGTTGCAGCAGGCCGCTGACGGCATCGGCGTGATCGTCGATGGCGTGTTGCACGTAATACTTGTCGGCGGCGTCGCGCGAGAATGCCGTGATGAGCCGTGTGAGTACGCCCGTCGCGTTCAGCGTGACCAACTCCTCGCCATACAGGAAGTCTTCATCGCGCCTTTTCTCACCGAAGATCAGGACGGTTTCACGCCGTTCGCCCTGGGCGGCCATTTCGCGCAGTAAGCCAATCAACGGTGCGATGCCGGTACCGGTACCGATAAGCAGCACCGGCAAGGCGGTGTCGCGCGGTAGGTAAAAGCCGGGGTTGGCGCGGCAGAAGAGGCGGAAAGGGCCGGGGTGCTTGAGCAGCCAGCCGGTCGCCGTGCCGCGCCGCGTGCGGCCGCCGCGTTCATAACGCACGTCGCGCACGCACAGATCGAGGCTCTCTTCCCGCGTTGCCGAAGCGATGGAGTAGGCGCGCGGCAGGCAAATGGGCAGCAGCGCCAACAGGTTCTCCAGCGTGATCGCGTGCGGCGGGCAAAAATCGTGCAGCACATCCAGCAGATCGGCGCCGTACAGATAACTCTCCAGGGATTTGCGCTGACGGATCTTGAGCAGGCTTTTGAGCTCTTCGCTGTCGGCCAACTGCGCCAGTTCGCGCAGCGTCGTTTTGCTGATCTGGCGCAGCTCCCGGCGCCGCAGCGCGTCGATGGCCTCCGGCCTGCCGAGCCACTCTGCCAGCCGGATCAATAATCCTTCGTCGTTCTCCGGCAACAGATAGACGGTATCCCCCGCCCGGTAAACGATGCCGCTGCCGGCGATATTCAGCCGCAAATGCCAGGCTTGCGGCGTGCGTGCGCTAAGCGGCCGTCGTTCGAGGAGGGCGGCGTTGAACGCATGGTCTTCACCGTAGGCGGTAACGCGCAGATGCAAATCGCGGCCCGCCTGGGCATCGCCGGCCAGCACCTTATCCAGCGTCGTTAGCCAGGTGGTGAAGAACGGTTCGACGTTAACGTCGGCGTCAACGCGATTGATGATGGCACGGGCGCCGTATTGCGTCAGGCGCGCATCCAGCGCCTGGGTAAACCCGCAGAAATGCGGGTAAGCGGTGTCGCCGAGACCGAAGATGGCATAGCGCAACCGGTGGCGATCCGGCCATTGCGCCAGCGCGTCGGGAAAACGTTCGGCGTTGGCGGGCGGTTCACCGTCGCCAAATGAGCTCGAGACAATCAACAGGGCGTCGCGTTCGCCCACATCGGCGGGCTGGATGGCGTTGAGTTCTTTAACGACGGGGCGGTAGGGTTGCAGGCTGCTTTGCTCGCCCAGACGCATTGCCAGCGCCCGGGCGTTGCCCGACTCCGAACCGTAACCAATCAGGATGCGTTCGATGATGTCGGCCATAGCGGTTACTTGTCGTAGTGGTTGTCGAACTGTTCTTTGGCGAATTCCACCGATTCGAAGTCGGTCATCAGATCGTTAATTACGCGGCGGATGCTGATATAAGCCTCGATATTGCCTTGGGCGTCATACAGCGGTTGCACCGTGGTGTCGACCACGTACAGCACGCCGCCCTTGCCGACGTTCGGGATGATGCCGGTCCAGATGCCGCCCGCCTTGATGGTGTCCCACATTGCTTTGTAAACGGCTTTCGGCACGGAGGGGTGACGCACGATGCTGTGGGGCTGGCCCACCAGCTCTTCCCGGGAAAAGCCGGTCAGTTGGCAGAACAGGTCGTTGACGTAGGTGATGGTGCCCTGCAGATCGGTGGTGGAGATCACCATCACTTTATCGAGCGCGGCCAACAGCTGGGCGGAATCGAGGGTCTGACTCATGGTAGGTTCCTTCTCATTAAGTTCGCGGTGAATGCCACGGCGGATGTCATGTATCCGTCACGACAGCTTTGTAATTAATTCTCATTTGCGATGAATGGTAATCGGGAATTTTATAAGTTGCAATAAAAATGCATCTTTATAAGCGAAAAGGTCACGACGAGGCGGGCTGGGGCGGTGAGGCCCGCGCCGGGTGGGCGGCGGGCCGATCGTGCGGCGTTTAGCGGGGGGCTTCGGCCCAGCCTTTGCGTTTGCTGGTTTTGCCGATGCCGGGGTTGAAGCTGTTGGTCGGATCGGCGGTGCGGTAGAACGCTTGCAGATCCGGTTTGGCGTGGTACAGGTGGCCGACGTTATGCTCCGCCGGGTACTCGGCGCCGCGCCGGTTGAGGATCTCGAGCATCTTTTCTTTTAGTGCATGGCTGTCCACGCCTTTTTTCACCACGTAGTCCTGGTGGAAGACGTGGCACATAAAGTGGCCGTAATACAGCTTATGCACCAACTGACTGTCGATTTCCGGCGGCAGCGTTTCGAACCAGTCGGTGTCGTTGCGGCGCAGGGCGATGTCCAGCGCCAGAATATCCTCCACCTTGTCGGCGTGCACCGCGTGGTAACGCACGGCGGCGCCGGCGGCGGCGAAGCGGTGCAGGAAAGCCTTTTTGCCCTCGTCAGGCGTGCAGGCGAAGAAGGCGCCTTTGGCCTGGGCGAAATAGTCGGTCAGGTAGCGCTGGGCCTCTTCCACGCCGGGGCCGGCCATCTTCAGCAGCAGATGGTGTTCGAAACGTTCACGGTATTCCTTCATGCGTTTCGGCAGGTGGCTCGGCGCCAGATGGCTCAGGCCCTGCATCAGCCGATCGGTCAGGTTGTGCGGCAGCAGCGGCAGCTTGTTGAGGCTGGCGTCCATGCGGCCTTTCAGGGTGAAGAAGCGCGGCATCTGATCGGTGCCGAGCTTGTCGATCATCATGAAGGTGTCTTTGCCGTACACCTCGGCGATGTCGAAGATATCGCGGTGCATGTATTCACCGGCCACCGGCAGGTTTTCGAATTTGCTCAGCATGTGGCGGCGCAGTTCGGTCAGCACCGCGGTATCGTTGGTGCCGATATAGAACACCTGCTCTTTGCCCTCTTTCTCGAAGGTGTCGAGCCGCACCGCGAACACCGCCAGTTTGCCGGCGCAGCCGGAGGCTTCGTACAGGCGGCGTTTGTCGGCGTTGAAGCGGGAAGGGGTGTCGGCGTCGACGTCGCGCACCCGGCTGGCGTACTCGTTATCCGAGGCGCGCAGCTCGCCGTATTCGACGTCGCTCGGGCGATAGTCGCCTTTTTCCAGCCGGGTGAGGATCTCTTCCGGCGTGTCGCCAAGCCGGATGCCCAGATGGTTCACCAGGCGCAGCTGGCCGTCTTCCCCTAACTGGGCGTACAGCGCCATTTCGGTATAGGCCGGGCCGCGTTTCACCAGCGAGCCGCCGGAGTTGTTGCACACGCCGCCGATAACAGAGGCGCCGATGCAGGAAGAGCCGATCACCGAATGCGGTTCACGGCCGTAGGGCTTGAGCAATTTCTCGAGGTGGTGCAGGGTGCTGCCGGGGAAGCCGACCACCTGCTTGCCGTTGTCCAGCACCTGAATATGGTCGAGGCGCAGGGTGCTGACGATGACGATATCGCGATCATAGTCGTTGCCGCTGGGGGTTGAGCCCTCGGTCAGGCCGGTGTTGGCGGCCTGCATGATGACGATTTTATCGGCGGCCACGCAGGCCTGCAGAATGCGCCACAGCTGCAGCAGGCTAGTGGGAAACACCACCGCCAGCGCCTGGCCTTCGCCGGAGCGGAACCCTTTGCGATACCGTTCGGTGTTGCGATCGCCGGTCAACAACTGCGGGCCGCCGACGATGTCCTTAAGCTGGTTGAGAAACGCCTGATTGCCTGACTGCATGCTGCCTGTCTCCCTGTCATCCCCGTCGCTCTAACCGCGGCGCCGGAGCGCCGCGCAGTCAGCTAAGAGGTTATCAATTAAATAACTTATTAAGCCATCAGCTTGTTAAGCTAATGGCCTGCGGATTTAGTAGCGTTCGGCGTAGCCGGCACGACGCTCTTCGTCGCGCAGCGTCAGGATCTCCACGCCGTCGGCGGTGACCGCTACGGTATGTTCCCACTGCGCCGACAGTTTTTTGTCGCGCGTCACCACCGTCCAGCCGTCTTTCTTCTGCTTGATGCGGCGGTCGCCCTGATTGATCATCGGCTCGATGGTGAACACCATGCCTTCCTGCAGCGCCATGCCGCTGCCGGGTTGGCCGTAGTGCAGCACCGCCGGCTCTTCGTGCATGTCGCGGCCGATGCCGTGGCCGCAATACTCCCGCACGATGCTGTAGCCGGCCTGCTCGGCGTGGTACTGGATGGCGTGGCCGATATCGCCCAGGGTGGCGCCCGGTTTCACCGCGCGAATGCCCTGCCACATCGATTCATAGACGTTGTTCACCAGCCGTTTGGCCAGCGGCGTTACCTGGCCGATGCAGTACATCTTGCTGGAGTCGGCGATGTAGCCGCCGTTTTCCAGCGTGATGTCCACGTTGACAATCATGCCGGAACGCAGGATTTTGCTGGCCGACGGCACCCCGTGGCATACCACGTCGTCTACGGAGGTGTTGAGCACATAGGGGAAATCATACTGCCCCTTACTGGCCGGGCGCGACTTCAGTTCTTCGACGATAAACGCCTCGGCGCGGTCGTTGATCTCCATGGTGGAGATACCTTCGACGATGACCTCATCGAGCATAGCAAACACTTTAGCCAGCAGAGCGCCGGAATGGCGCATTTTGGCAATCTCTTCCGGCGTTTTAATCACAATCTGTTTCACCCGACAATCTCCTTCAGCGTCAGCGCATTATCTTTCATCATTTTTTTACCAGTTGCGGGTAGGTCAGTTCCGGATGGAACTCCGCCAGCATGCCGATCTTGATCCAGTACTCGGCCTGCGCGTTGATCGAACGCGTCATGGTCAGGCTGGCGAGGCGCAGATCGTCATGCAGCGCGTCCGAAATTTTTACGATGCCCATCGGCGTCTCCATAAATGAACGATATACGAAGTGTATATGTTTTGGATGGTCGCGATGTGGCATTCTGTGGCGTAAGAAGATTCTGGCAACAACGATTGCCGCCGCCAGGCAATGCGTTTATTGTGATGAACGACTTTTTTGCCATGATTTTTCAGAAGGATTTAAGGCGTGACTAAACTACGTGTTGGGGTGATTTTTGGCGGTAAATCGGCGGAGCATGAGGTGTCGCTGCAGTCGGCCAAAAACATTGTGGATGCAATCGACAAAGAGAAGTTTGACGTCACGCTGCTGGGGATCGACAAACAGGGGCAGTGGCACATCAACGACGCCTCCAATTACCTGCTCAACGCCGAGAACCCGGCGCTGATCGCGCTGAACCGCTCGAACAAGAACGTGGCGCTGATCCCGGGCCAGGAAAAACAGCAGCTGATCGAAGCGGGCAGCGCCGGCGCGCTGGGCCAGCTCGACGTCATCTTCCCGATCGTGCACGGCACGCTGGGGGAAGACGGCTCGCTGCAGGGGCTGCTGCGCATGGCCAATATGCCGTTCGTCGGCGCCGGCGTGCTCGGCTCGGCGGTCAGCATGGATAAAGACGTGACCAAGCGCCTGCTGCGCGACGCCGGGCTGGCGGTGGCGCCGTTCGTCACCCTGACGCGCGCCAACCGCGCCGGGTTCACGTTTGAGCAACTGAGCGAGCGCCTCGGCCTGCCGCTGTTCGTCAAGCCGGCCAACCAGGGCTCGTCGGTCGGGGTCAGCAAGGTGGAGAACCGCGCCGAGTTTGACGCGGCGGTGGCACTGGCCTTCAGCTTCGATCACAAAGTGCTGGTGGAGTCGGCGATCGTCGGCCGCGAGATCGAGTGCGCGGTGCTGGGGAACGACGATCCGCAGGCCAGCGTGTGCGGCGAGATCGTGCTGAGCGACGCTTTCTACTCCTACGACACCAAATACATCAATGAGCAGGGCGCTCAGGTGGTGGTGCCGGCGGCGATCGCACCGGAAGTGAGCGACCACATCCGTGAGGTGGCGCTGAAGGCGTTCCGCGCGCTGGAGTGCTTCGGGTTGGCGCGGGTGGATGTGTTCCTGACGCCGGATAACCAGGTGGTGATCAACGAGATTAACACGCTGCCGGGCTTCACCAACATCAGCATGTATCCCAAGCTGTGGGCCGCCAGCGGCGTCAGCTACCAGGCGCTGATCACGCGCCTGATCGAATTGGCGCTGGAGCGCCACCAGCAGGATCGCGCGCTGAACAGTTCGGTGTTCGATCGCTAAACGCGGCAGGGGGCGGCGGTGCCGCCCCCGTCCATCACTTCACCGTCACGTCGATATCGCCGAAATACTTCTTCGACAGCGCCGTCACCGTGCCTTGTTGTTTCACTTTGGCGATGGCGGCATCCAGTTTCTTCTTCAGCGCCTCATCCCCTTTGCGCAGGCCGAAGGCGATGCCTTCACCGAGGATCTTGTCGTCGCGCACCGCCTCGCCGACGAAGGCGAAGCCTTTGCCGTCCGGCTGTGACAGGAAGCCGCTTTGCCCCGAGGGCGCCATCACCAGCGTGGCGTCGAGCCGACCGGCCGCCAGATCGAGATACACCTGATTCTGATCCTGGTAAGACACCACATCCACGCCCGCCGGCGCCCAATGGGTTTTGGCGTAAATCTCCTGAATCGAGCCTTGCAGCACGCCCACGTGTTTGCCCGCCAGCGCTTTGGCGTCCGGCAGCAGGCCGCTGTCGGCCTTGGCGATCAGGCGGTTCGGCACCTGATAGATGGCGTCGGTAAAGGCGATCGCCTGGCGCCGCTGTTCGGTCACGTTCATCGCCGAGTTGATGGCGTCGAACTTGCGCGCCTGCAGCGCCGGGATCAGGCTGTCGAACGAGGTTTCCACCCAGCTGCATTGCAACTGCGCTGCGGCGCACACCGCGTCGCCCAGTTCAATGTCGAACCCTTCCAGTTTGCCGCTGGCGGATTTGGATTCGAACGGCGGATACAGCGCTTCCAGACCGAAGCGCAGGCTGTTTTCCGCCGCCAGAGAAGAGCCGGCGGCCAGCAGGCATCCGGCGGCGAACAGCGTTTTCAAAGCTTTCATAGGCAGTGCCCCTTTCCCATGGTCGGACAAAAAATTACACCTGGCTCAGGCGGCGCGCGCCTTCCAGCAGGGTCTCGTTATCTTTGGAAAAACTCAGCCGAATAAGGCCGGTATCGGTGCCGTCGCTGTAGAACGCCGACAGCGGGATCGTCGCCACCTTCGCTTCGCGGATCAAGCGCACGGCGAAATCATTGTCGCTTTCGTGACTGAAGCCGCTAAAACGGGCCAGCATGAAGAAGCTGCCGCGGCTGGGCAGCAGCTCAAAGCGCGAATCCTGCAGGGCGCTGGCCAGCAGATCGCGCTTTTGTTGGTAAAACGCCGCCAGCCCCAGGTAACTCTGCGGGTTGGCGAGCGCGGCGGCGAAGGCGTGCTGCATTGGCGTATCGGCGGAGAACACCATGAACTGGTGCACCTTGCGGATCTCGTCCATCAACGCCGCCGGCGCCAGGCAGTAACCGACGCGCCAGCCGGTGACGTGGTAGGTTTTACCGAACGACGACACGATCACGCTGCGTTCCGCCAACTGCGGGTAGCGCGCCATGCTGTGGTGAATATCGCCGTCGAACACCACATGCTCGTAGACCTCGTCGGACAGGATCACGATGTCGGTGTCGCGGGTCAGGGCGGTCAGGCGGTCGATATCCTGCGCGTCGAACACCGCGCCGGTCGGGTTGTGCGGCGTGTTGACGATGATCATGCGCGTTTTGCCGTTGATGGCGGCGGCCACTTCATCCCAGTCGACGCGAAAGTCCTGCAGCGACAGTTTGATCGCCACCGGCGTGGCGCCCTGCAGGCGCACGATCGGCGCATAGCTGTCGAACGCCGGTTCGAAATAGATCACCTCGTCGCCGGGATGCACCAGTGCGCTGATCGCCGAGTACAGCCCTTCGCTGGCGCTGGCGATCACCGTGATTTCTTCGTCGGCGTCATAGCGCGCGCCATACAATCGTTCAGCTTTTTCCGCCAGAGCAGCACGTAACGCCGCCACGCCGCTCATCGGCGCGTATTGGTTATGACCTGCGCGCATGGCTTGCGCCGTTGCCTCGATCAGTTGCGGGTCACCGGCGAAGTTGGGCGCGCCCTGCGACAGGTTGAGGGCCTGATGTTCGGCGCTGAGTTGGCCAATAACGGTGAAGATGGTGGTGCCGACGTCCGGCAGCTTCGAGCGGGATGAGCAGGCGCTCTGCATGATGGGCTCCAGGCAAACAGGGAAGTGTTGAGCGATTAAGCATCAGGCGGCGTAGGCGGACAAGGGAAAGTTTGTCATACTTGCCATGCACTACGATCATACCTAATCGAGGCACGCTATGCCGATATCCCTGCCGTCGCTCGACGTATTGAAAACCTTTGTGGTGGTGGCGCAACGCCTCAACTTTACCCATGCCGCCCGGCAGCTGCACCTGACGCAGGGGGCGGTCAGCCGGCAAATTCTCGGGCTGGAACAGCGTCTGGGCTATCCGCTGTTCAGCCGTCAGGCGCGCGGTTTGGCGCTGACGCCGCAGGGCGCGCAGCTGCTGGCGCCGGTACAGCAGGCGCTGGGGCAGTTGGATGAAGCCCTGACGCGGGCCGCCGCTCCGCCGGGGGCGCTGCGCATCAAATGCCCGACCTGCGCCATGCGCTGGGTGCTGCCGCGCATCATTCGCCTGCAAAATGAACGGCCGGACATGCATATCGAGCTGACCGCCTCGGTGTCGCACGGCCTGGATTTCAGTACCGAGCAGTTTGACGCCGCGGTGGTATTCGGCCGGCCGCCGGGTAAAAAGCTGACCGCGCACTTGCTGTTCGACGAAATCCTCACGCCGGTCTGCACGCCGACGTTCCTGCCGCCGGCAGCCCGATTGACGGACTTGACGGACAAAACCCTGCTGCACCCGACGCGCGATCGGCGCGACTGGCTGCGCTGGCTGAAGGCGGCGGGCGCCGATGCGTTGCCGTCCGGCAAGGCCCAGCATTTCGATACCCTCGATCTGGCGATGAGCGCCGCGCTGCAGGGATTCGGCATCGCCATCGGCGATCTGTGCCTGCTGGAGGAGGATATTCAGGCGCAGCGCATCGTAACGCCGTTCCCGCTCTGCGTCAGCAGCGGCGCGGCCTATTATTTGGTCTATCCTGAACGCACGGTGGCGCCGCCGACGTTAACCGCGCTGGTCGATTTTCTGGCGGCGGAGGCCGCCGACAGCCGCGCCCGGCTGCAGAATTACCTGCCGATAACCTGTAATGCTTTGTAAACATTAGCGATGCGAATTTCCTTGGCGATGAAACAGAGTGTGGCAAACTGTTTCTTCACTCCGATTAAACTCCGCGGCGTTGGCGGCGGAAACACGCCTGAGATAAAACAAGATGAAATGGCTTTGTGTGGTGAGTATGTTGTCCGGTCTGGCCCTCAGCCCGGTTTTTGCGCAGGAAACGCCGATAACGCAGGGCATTCACGCCCAGCAGCGCGACGCCTTCGTGTCCAATTTGATGAAGCAGATGACGCTGGAAGAGAAGATTGGCCAGCTGCGGCTGATCAGCGTCGGGCCGGATAACCCGAAAGAAGCGATCCGCGAGGGGATCCGCAAAGGGCAGATCGGCGCCATCTTCAATACCGTCACCCGGCCGGATATCCGGGTGATGCAGGATCAGGCGATGCAGCTCAGCCGCCTGAAAATCCCGTTGTTCTTCGCCTATGACGTGGTGCACGGCCAGCGCACCGTGTTTCCGATCAGCCTGGGGCTGGCGGCCAGCTTCGATCTGGAAGCCATCGCGCTCAGCGCCCGGGTCGCGGCGCAAGAGGCCAGCGACGACGGCCTGAACATGACCTTCGCGCCGATGGTCGATATCACCCGCGATCCGCGCTGGGGCCGGGTCTCCGAAGGCTTCGGCGAAGACACTTGGCTGGTCTCGAAAATCGCCAAGGTGATGGTCGACGGTTTCCAGAACGGCGATCCGGCCAAACCCGGTTCGGTGATGGCCAGCGTCAAGCACTTTGCATTGTACGGCGCCGTCGAAGGCGGCCGCGATTACAACACCGTCGACATGAGCCCGCTGCGCATGCATCAGGACTATCTGCCGCCTTACAAAGCGGCGGTGGACGCCGGCAGCGGCGGAGTGATGGTGTCGCTCAACTCGGTGAACGGCGTGCCGGCCACCGCCAACCCGTGGCTGCTGAAAGATCTGCTGCGCGAGCAGTGGGGCTTTAAAGGCATCACCATCAGCGACCACGGCGCGATTAAGGAACTGATTAAGCACGGCGTGGCCGCCGACGCGCGCGACGCGGTGCGCCTGGCGATCACCTCCGGCGTCGACATGAGCATGAGCGACGAGTTCTACGACAAATACCTGCCGGGTCTGGTGAAGGACGGACTGGTGTCTGAAAGCGATATCGACCGCGCCTGCCGCGACGTGCTGAACACCAAATACGACATGGGGCTGTTCACCAATCCTTACGTGCATCTGGGCCCGGCGGGTTCCGATCCGCAGGACACCAACGCCGAAAGCCGTCTGCACCGCGCCGAAGCGCGGGTGGTGGCGCGCAAGACGATGGTGCTGCTGAAGAACGATAAGCAGACGCTGCCGCTGAGCAAGCAGGCGACCATCGCGCTGGTCGGGCCGATGGCCGACAGCCAGCGCGACGTGATGGGCAGTTGGTCAGCCGCCGGGGTGGTCAAGCAGTCGGTCACCCTGCGCGAGGGGCTGGAGCGGGCGGTGGGCGACAAGGCGCGCATTCTGTACGCCAAGGGCGCCAACGTTACGCAGGATAAAGGCATCATCGACTATCTGAACGAGTATGAGCCGGCGGTGGCGTTCGATACCCGTTCGCCGCAGCAGATGATCGACGAAGCGGTGCAGGCGGCGAACAAGGCCGACGTGGTGGTGGCGGTGGTGGGGGAATCGCAGGGCATGGCGCACGAGGCCTCCAGCCGCGCCGACATCACGATCCCGCAGAGCCAACGCGATCTGATCGCCGCGCTGAAAGCCACCGGCAAGCCTCTGGTGCTGGTGCTGATGAACGGCCGCCCGCTGGCATTGAGCTGGGAGAGCGAGCAGGCGGACGCGATGCTGGAAACCTGGTACAGCGGCACCGAGGGCGGCAACGCGGTGGCGGACGTGCTGTTCGGCGATTACAACCCGTCGGGCAAGCTGCCGATGACCTTCCCGCGCTCGGTCGGCCAGATCCCGATGTACTACAACCACCTGAACACCGGCCGGCCGTTCGGCAAGGAGAACCCGGGCAAGTACACCTCGCGCTACTTCGATTCGCCGAACGGCCCGCTGTATCCGTTTGGTTACGGCTTGAGCTACACCACCTTCAGCCTGTCGGATCTGAAGTTATCCAGCCCGACGATGGCGCGCAACGGCAAGTTAACCGCCAGCGTCACGCTGAAGAATACCGGCAAGTACGACGGCGCCACGGTGGTGCAGCTGTATCTGCAGGACGTCACCGCGTCGGTCAGCCGGCCGCTGAAAGAGCTGCGCAACTTCAAGAAAGTGACGCTGAAGGCCGGTCAGTCGCAGCAGGTTGAGCTGCCGATTAGCGAAGACGATCTGAAGTTCTACAACGCCAGCCTGAAGTGGGGGGCGGAGCCGGGCAAATTCAACGTGTTCGTCGGCCTGGATTCCGACAACGTGCAGGCGCAAAGCTTTACGCTGAAGTAACCTTTTCCCCCTCTTTCACTGCGGTGGGAGAGGGGGCATCCATCCCTTTCCGCTAACGTCACCGGAGCTTGCCTCATGAAACGCTATCTGGACTGCAGCGCCAGCGATCTGGCCGATATCGGCAAAGCCGATCTGCTCTACGCCATCCGCGCCAGCGAAGGGCGCATCTTGGTCAGCGAAACCATCGCGGTCACTCAGCCACTGCTCAATAACGTCACCAACGCCGAACTGGCGGCCAGCCAGGGCGCCGACCTGCTGCTGTTGAACCTGTTCGACGTCGATCGTCCGCATATCGCGGGCCTGCCCGCCGACGTGCCGCCGCAGGAGGCGCTGCGCACGCTGCAGCGCCTGACCGGGCGGGTGATCGGGGTGAACCTGGAGGCCGTCGATCCGGCTTTCGCCAGCGAACATAACGACTTTTGGCAGATGACGGCGGGCCGCGCCGCCACCGCCGAGAATGCGCGCAAGCTGTATCAGCTCGGCGCGCGCATGCTGGTGCTGACCGGCAACCCGAACAACGGCGTCAGCAATCAGGCGATCGCCGCCGCGCTGAAAGCGATTCGCGATGAAGTGGGCGACGAGATGGTGCTGGTGACCGGCAAAATGCACGGCGCCGGCATTGTGCGCGAAAGCGGCAGCCAACTGATCGGCGAGCAGGACATCGCGCTGTTCGTGGAGAACGGTGCGGACATCGTGCTGTTGCCGGCGCCGGGCACCATTCCCGGCATGTCGCAGGAGAAAGTGGCGGCGCTGATCGCCTTTGCCCAGCGCCAGGGGGCGCTGGCGATGACGGCCATCGGCACCTCGCAAGAGGGGGCCGACGTGCAGACCGTGCGGCAGATTGCGCTGATGAGCAAAATGGCCGGCGCGGATCTGCACCATATCGGCGATACCGGCTATTTGGGGCTGGCGCTGCCGGAAAACATCTTCGCCTACAGCGTAGCGATTCGCGGCGTGCGCCACACCTACAGCCGCATGGCGCGTTCAATTAACCGCTGAAATGGCTGCCGCTTGCGGGCTTTTCTTCCGATAGGCAACACTCGCAACGCATAGCCTAATAACGCCGGCAGACAAAGGTCGGGCTTTGAAGCGTACTGACCACATACAGATTGCCGAGTACGTGTTCGACGGCGACATGGTAGGAGATTCGGGGATCTTCCGACTGCAAAAAGGTCGCCCAAAGGGGGGCGGGAACCGTATCTCCGGCATGTTTACGGTCGGCGGCGAATCGCAGCGTGTACCCATCGCCGCCGCCATCCTCTTCAGCCGCCTCATCGCCGGGGGTGTCATACACATAGTGAAGTTCGCGGTTCAGCACATAGGTTTTTTCTTGCCGCTCGATAAAACCATTGAGCCTGATAAAGCCAGTGCCGTTGTGGTAGAGGAAAAAATACATCTTTGCTTTTAAAACCGCAGCGGGCTCCATGGCTGGGCCATAGCGGTTGCGCGCGGTGATCTCCGCTTCGCAACGCAGTAAGGTTTTAGGATGGTGCGACAGCTGGGCGACCTGGCTTGCCAGGGGCGCCATCAGCAATAACAAGCCGACGATAAAGCGTGTTTTTTTGTTCATGGCGTCATACCGTCGGTGTTTTTGATCGTGCGGCACCGGCCATATTGACCGGGTTGCGCCAGATTGCAGATGGCGATGAAGGTGACCTGAAAAGGAAGATTGGGGTTGGCGATTTTGGTGTAGAACAGATCGGCGGGCGTTGTGCCGCAGTCGGTCGCTTCAGCTTTCAATGCAGCGGCAACTTGCGCTTGCGTTTCACGCCGGTCGTTCAGCGCGGCGGTTTCCAACGTAAAAACGTTGCACTGCTCATGGCGATAAAAAAAATCGACCCTGGCGTTTTTGAACGCGTGAACCGGCCGGTTGAACCACAATAAAGCGCAGACGAGGCTAAAGCACGCAATCATCATCAATGCTGCGGCAAGGGGCGCTTTATTTGCCTGGCAGATATTCCCACGCCGTTTTAACAGTGCGCCGGCCCGGGTCAACAGGGTGGGAATAACCGCTTTTTGGTTGTCCGGTGAGCGCATGTTTTCGCATGAGGTAATTTCCGCTTCAAGAATGAACCCCAGTTTGGGGATGGTAATAATGATTTGCGGATCCAGCGCCAGCGACTCAAGCGCTTTTCTTATCTCACTGATGCAACCATTCAG
This sequence comes from Serratia sp. SCBI, assembly GCF_000747565.1. Taxonomy (NCBI): domain Bacteria; kingdom Pseudomonadati; phylum Pseudomonadota; class Gammaproteobacteria; order Enterobacterales; family Yersiniaceae; genus Serratia; species Serratia sp. SCBI. The sequence goes on from NZ_CP003424.1 coordinate 1,406,147, forward strand.
ATTATTGTTTGAACCCACAAAACCATTATCTTCCCAGACCCGCTGCATCAAATGCCTGCGGGTGAGCATCTCTTTATGATGGGTAACCAACTCTAACAACAAGCGGGTGGCAGGGTTAGATAACGGCATAAAAGATTCCCGTTCATTGATGATGAACAATGCGCGTTCGGCAGGTGAGAAAATAATCATCTGATTAATGACGTATTCCATAATGTGCTGCTTGCCCTTATAGCGACGGCGAAATTTAGCGAGGACAGAGTCATCTATTATTTTTCACCCGTCAAGATGATGGCGATTTTTTCATGTTGTGAAATTTTTGGCGAAAGTTCAAACGTACGGGTGTCGCCAGTTTTATAATATTAGGTTTTCTTTGTTTTGGTTTTTAATTCCTTATTTTTATTATTTATAGGAATTAAAAACTGTTTTTATGGTTAAATTTAATACATATATCTTGATTTTGGCTGCGGCGATACTATGGAACTCGCTGGGGAATGCGACAGGATTTTGCCGGTAATCCACGTTTAAATTGCGGGCTTTCTTTGCTTGAAGCCTGAATGGCCAAGAGGAAAAGGTATGTTTAAAAGAAACTGGACGCTTTTACGCTACAGGCGAAAGCTTTTTGAAACTATTCAATCTGTCGGGATTGTGATGGCGATAGTTACCGGGCTGGTGTTGCTGACAGGCATTTCTTTTATTGCAATTGAAAAATGGCTAAGCCTTTTCTGATGGTTTTTCAGATAGATATTTTGGGATGAAATTATTATGTCTATTCCATGTTTAAAGTTCATGGTGATGGTCTATGTCAGCGTATTGCTTTTGTTGGGTGGCTATATTTATCACTATGATATGAACTATTTCTCGCTGACGTTTCCATATTCTCTTGTGATTGGGATTGTCCTGTTTGCTTTATTGGGCGTCGGCGGCGCGCTCCTTTTTTTGCGAAAAGCGTGGGGGATGACCCCCGCGTGTTTTTTCTTTGCGCTGGGCGCGGTGATATTGCTGCTGCCCCTTTTTTATTCTCGTGCCGAGTGGGGCGTGCTTACCGTCGGGCGAATGGCCTGCCTGTTTGGCAGTTGGATTATTTACTTTATCCTATTGCAATATCGGGTCATGCAGCACGTGCGTATTGCGTTTATCTATACGCTGGTATTAGCCGCTGCCGTGGGAGGCATTTGGCTTTTTTCCTTCCCGGCCGAGGCGGCGGCGGGCTATGCCGGCAGCGGGGGGCGTTGGCCGGATGCCGCGAGCAGTTTATTGGCGAGCGGATTATTGGCGGGATGGGGTCTGACGGTGTTGCCTCGGTTCCGCATGTTGCGCCGAGATAACGAGCGATGGCGTATTTTACTCTTGCTGCCGCTCTTGATCGGTTTATCCGCCGCGCTGGGCTGGGGGGCATCGCAGACCGTTTGTCTCAGCGTGTTATTGGGTGCCGCGCTGTTGACCGTGATGTTTGTGCGCAGATACCCGCTGCATTGCGTGCTCGCGCTGCTGATGACGGCATTGGGATTCTGCCTGGCGATATTGGCGGATGAATTGAACGCCGGCGTTCGTTTGTCGAATGCCGCGCCGTGCTGCGATACGCTGCTTGATTCGCTGGCGCTGGTGGTAGAGCGGCCCTGGTTGGGATGGGGTTATGGCCGATTCGAGCATGGCTTTGAGCATTTACAGGCCCATGCGCTGCCCGCGGTGGCGCGGGCAGGCGCAGCGCGGCAACCCTATAATGAGCTCCTGCTGTGGTGGATAGAAGGCGGCGTCGTTGCGTTGGCGGGCATGCTGTGCCTGCTGGCGGGCGTGGCGGCGCTGGTGCGCCAAACATGGCGACGGGAGCGCATCGCCGCCCGCTTGCACAGCCCGGCCGCCGGGGAAGAGGCCGCGTTGGCGGCGAGCGGCATTCCCTTGCTGCTGTGCGCGCAGTTTTCCTACCCGTTCGGGCTGTCGCTCATCCAATGGGCGGTTTTGACGCTGCTGCTCGTTACGTTGGATGGGCGCAGCAGGCTCAATGCCGGCCGGTTTTGCCGGTTTGTTTTCGCGCGGAGGGAAACGGCGTGAACACGGTCATCAATATCGCCTTCCTGGATATCGACCGCTTTTTTGTCGCCGGGGCGTATCGGGCGTTGAGCGACTATTTTAGTGAACGTGGCATCGAGGCGCGCTGCAGCGAGCCGATGAATGCCGACCTTGTGTTCCAGGCGATCGCCAAAGGCGACATGGCGCGTTTTTGCCATCCTCCCCATGCTCCTCACGCCCTTTATCTCGCCGTTTACGATCTCAGAGAAGCCCGCATTCGCGCCATTTCGGGGTGCCTGAGGGAAGCGGGCAGGGTGTACCGCAATGAAGGCGTCGCAAAGCTGTTGCACACGGTAGCGCGGGTGATAAAAGGCCGAACCGGCGGCGCCTGCGGTTTTTCTTGTTGCGCCTGGTGCCAGCCGTTGCCATTGACGCCGCAGGAAAAACAAGTGATGCGTTACCTGAGTTGGGAAATGACGCCGACCGCCATTGCCCGTCGGCTTCGGGTCAGCATCAAGACGGTGAGCACGCATAAACGGGCGGTGATGAGAAAGATGCATTTCCAGCGCGATGCGGAGCTTTACCGCTGGTTGCGTCTGGGGGGATTCGGTCAGGGAAATGGCGATAGCCACGTCGTCTGAGCGATGGCATGGCAGGTCCGGGCCTGGCGGCCCGGAGCGACTTACCAAAACAGCGGCGTGGTGCTTTCGGCCAGAAACGCCAGCAGCGTTTCATTGACCGCCGCCGGATTTTCCTTGTTGCTGATATGCCCGGCGTTGGGGATCAGCACATGTCGGCAGCCGAGAAGATCCGCCATGCGCTGGCCTTCCGCCGGCGGGCGCGGCTTATCCTGCGCGCCGGTGATGACGATGCTGGCGGCGGTGATGTGTTCCAGCAGCGCCAGCTTGTCGGGACGGCCGAAGATCATCCGGCCCAGCGGCACGATGCTTTCGCGCAGGCGCTCGGCGGGCAGGCTTTGCAGATGGGCCAGCAACGGCTGCGACAGCGCAGCGGGCACTTCGTCGGAATAGAACTGCGCGGCGATATATTCCAGCAGCGGCGACGTGATGGCGCCGGCCTGTTCCACGGCGGCCAGCATGCCCATATAGCGCTGCCGCGCCTCTGGAGTTTCGTCGCCCAGGTAGCTGTCCAGCAGCGCCAGCACTTTCACCCGCTCCGGCGCCAGCGCCGCCAGTTCGGCGCCCCACATGCCGCCGACGGACAGGCCGACGATGCCGAACTCTTCAATATCCAAATGATCCATCAGCGCCAAATGATCGGCGGCGATATCCGACAGGCTGTTTCGCCCGGGTGGCAGCGCCGGTGAATCGCCGTGGCCCCAGAGATCCGGTACGATCAGGCGGTAGCGTTTAGCCAGCGCTTCGAACTGCGGCGCCCACATATTCAGATCGAACAGATAGCTGTGGCCCAGCAGCAATGGAAAGCCTGAACCTACGTCGAGATAATGCAGGGATTTGCCCATCGTTGGCATCTTATCGGTTCCTTATATAAAAAGAGTCCCGGCTGCTTATATCACACTCATATTCAACCCACGGTATTAATTTACCTTAAATTACTCAGGTGGAGGCTTATTTTTAATTATCCATTGCTAACAAGACGTCAATAAAAGGTGACATTAAGGATAATATTCTGGTCGATGCCGGAGCCTTGGTTTATGCTGGCGCTCCTTTCGGTATGGAATAGATAAACAGGGAGTCGCGATGAAAAGACTTTTCAGACTATTAATTATTTTGCTTGTCATTTTGCTGCTGGCGGCGGTGCTGTGGTGGTTCTTCGGGCGCGGCAATCCGAATGCGCTGTGGCAGATAGTCAGCCAACAGTGCGTGCCCAATCAGCAGCAGAACCACGATCCTGCGCCCTGCTTAAAGGTGGATTTAACCGAGGGATATGTGCTGTTTAAGGACAGCAAGGGCCCTTACCACGATCTGGTGATGCCGACCGAAAAGGTCAGCGGCATCGAGAGCCCGATATTGCAAGCGGATCGAACGCCGCCTTATTTCGCCCAGGCCTGGAATAACCGCGAACATATATCCAGCGAGCTGGGTAAACCGTTAAAAGACGCATGGGTTTCTCTGGCGGTCAATTCGAAATATGGCCGCTCTCAAAATCAGCTGCATATTCACGTTGCCTGCTTGCGCCAGGATGTCTATAACGCGCTGGGGGAACAGGCTGAGCAATTAGATCAACAGTGGCGGCCGCTGGCGGTGAAATTGGTCGGCCATCAATATCTGGCCAGAAAATTGGCGGGCACCGATTTAACCCAGGAAGATCCTTTCCGCTTGTTGCAAAACTACGTGGTCGAACAGGGCGACAGCATCGGCAATTACGGTCTGGCGCTGGCGGTCAGCCCGCAGGGCGAGATGCTGCTGTTGGCAAACCGTTTGAAGTTGACCGATCTCAACCTGGGGTCGGCCGGTGAAATTCAGGACTACCGGTGCGAGGTCGCGGGGAACTCTAGATGATAACGGCCCGCCGGCTCGATCAGCCGGCGGCTGCCGTGCGGTCAGAGTTTTTTCAGCAGCGCCAGCAGTTGCGCTTCGCTTTTCTCCGCCAATCCGTCGATCGCCAGTTTGATGATGTCGGAACGGGTGATACGCACGATGCCGTTGCGCGCCGCCTGCACGATCACTTCATCGATAGCCTCAATGTGGTTGTCCGTCAGGCTGACGGAGATCGCCTTATAAGTGCGCTTGCGGCCGGCCGGTTTGGTTTCCGGCGCGGGCGCCGCGACCGGCAGTGTGTGTGAGGTGGCGCTGTTGATGAATTCGTCTTCCGACATCCGGTGGGTGGGGGTGCGTTTCTTCACAGGATCACCTCTTTCACCAGGCATTCAATTTCGGTCTGCGCCTTTTCATTATTCGCCTCGTGCACGGTGATGGCTTCACCCCAGGCGTCGCGGTAAATCTTGCGGTCGCACAGGCGATTGCTCACCAGGGTGAACTCCGGGTATTCACTCAGCACCTGCGCCGCTTCGTTGGCTTCATTAATGAAGATATTGGTCGGGCACATGTTCAATACGATGTAGCCTTTGACCTTCTCGTTGTATTCCTGCGCGGTGGAGAACATCTCCGACAGATAGCCGATGGTGTCGAGATCCATCTGCGAAGGGCGCAGCGGCGATAGGAACAGATCGGCGGCCAGCAGGCCGGAGCGCAGTTCGGCGCTGTCGCGGCCGGCGGTATCGACGATCACGTAGTCGTAATGGCGATCGAGCTCCAGCAGCGTTTCCTTGATTTTACCCGACGCGGCCACCACCGGAATGTGCGGCAGCCCCTCGACGTTCTGACGGTCGTTGTACCAGGTCATGATCGATTTCTGGTCGTCGGCATCGACGATGATCGCCGTCTTGCCTTGCTTAAGAATCAGATACCCGGCGATATTCACTGCTTTCGTCGATTTGCCGACGCCGCCTTTTTGCGAGCCAATCAGAACAATCATGCTGCCATCTCTCAAGTTATTAAGCGGGTAACTTATTAAGTTAATGTGCTTATTAGGTTGATAATCAAACAGGTTAACAAGAACAACTCGCGAACAATATGCACCAACTGCGGCGGCTTGCCAAGCCAGTATGTTGTTAACTGCGCAGCTTATTTTGCGGTGAATGGACCGGATGGGTAAGTAGGAATTCTCTGGGAAGTGGCGGAACGGAAGAGCATTTTGTTAATTTAACAGCTTAATAAGTTAGTGGCTCATTAAGCTGTCGATGGCGTTACTTCTTCATCATCGCCTTCAGGTTGGCGAACGGGTTGTGGGTGGCGACGCCGATATCTTTTTGCGCATCTTCACCGGCCACCACCGTCGAACCGTATTGATCGGCCTCGGTGTATTTCGAGTGTTCGTGGTCGTGGCAATACAGACACAACATTTCCCAGTTGCTGCCGTCTTCCGGGTTGTTGCTGTGATCGTGATCGATGTGGTGCACCGTCAGCTCGCGCAGGTTGGAATAAACGAATTCGCGCGAGCAGCGCCCGCATACCCAGGGGAACAGTTTCAGCGCTTTTTCGCGGTAGCCGGTTTCCAGCTTCGCATAGTTTTTGGGGATATAGGCCATGGTGGTCGTCCGTCGGAAATCAATATGCGGCCAATAATACCACACTGCGTGCGGCTACAACGTGCGGCTCATCTTGCCGCTGTCAAACGTCTCCACCGCCCAGTCGATGAACGCCCGCAGCTTGCCGCTGAGGTGGCGATTGGACGGGTAGACCACGTACATCTGCTCCGGCGGCGGCTGCCAGTCGTGCAGCAGGCTGACCAGTTCGCCGCGCTCGAGGTGCGGCTGCGCCATAAACCGATAGATCTGGATGATGCCCAAGCCGGCCAGGCTCGCCGCCAGCAGCGCGTTGCCTTCATTGATGCTGACCGGGTAGCGCTGTTGGATGGCGATCTCTTTGCCGCGCTCGACATAGCGTTGCGGATGGATGCGGTCGTTGACCGGATGGCGGTAGTGCACCATCGGAAAACCTTGTTCCAGATCGCACGGGTGGCGCGGGGTGCCGTGGCGCGCCAGATAGGCCGGGGTGGCGCAGCTGACCCAGTCCAGATCGAACAGACGCCGGGCGATCAGGCTGGAATCGGCCAACGGACCGCTGCGGATCACGCAGTCAGCGCTGTCGCTGATCAAATCGATAACGCGATCGCCGATGCTGAGATCGATCTGGATTTGCGGGTAGCGTTCCAAAAAGCCGGGCAGCGCCGGCAACAGCAGTTGGCGGGCGGTGCCGCTGCCGGTATCGATGCGCAGCACGCCCTGCGGAGAATTCTGCGACTCGGTCAGACAGCCCTCCATCTGCTCCAAATCCGCCAGCCATTTCACCGTATTCTGGTAATAGCATTCGCCCTCGCGGGTGACCGACACGCTGCGGGTGGTGCGCTGGAACAGTTTGGTCTGCAGGTGATCCTCCAGATTTTGGATCAGCTTGGTGACCGTCGCTTTCGGCATGCCCAGCGAATCGGCGGCGCGGGTAAAGCCGCCGGTTTCCACGACGCGGTTAAATACCCGGATAGCGAGCAAATGATGGTCCATAGGTTCTCAACGCCATGCCCCGGCGGTGGCCGGGGCATGTTTCTGCAGATAGATAATGATTAACACTGTTTAGCGCCAATCGCGCCGGAGCGCAAGCTGAGGCCGAATACCAGCGTGGCGGAGAGGATCAGCGCGCCGCCAAACAGCATGGCGCTGCTGACGCCCTGCCAGTCCACCACTTCACCGCCCAGCAGTGCGCCGGAGGCCAGCGCGATCTGGATGACGCACACCAACAGCGCCTGACCGGCTTCCGGTGCCTGCGGCACGGCGGCGAACATCCAGTTGGTGGCGCAGACCGGCACGGCGCCAAAGGCCAGCCCCCATACCAGCACCATCAGCGTGGCGCCGGCGAGGCCGCTGAGCAGCGGCGAAACGATCAAAATGCCCGCCAGCATGGCGGCGATCAGTATGAAGGTGGCGCGCAGGCTGTGTTCCGCCAGACGCTCGCCGAGAAAGGTGCCCAGCAGACCGATGGCGCCATAGGCCAACAGCTGCAGCGAGATCGCCGATGGGCTGAGCACGAACACCTGCTGCAGCAGGGGCCGCAGATAGGTATAGGCGGCGAAGTGGCCGATGAACAACAGCACGATGGCGATCAGGCCGATGCGCGCCATCGGCAGGCGCAGCGGCAGCACCAGATCGCGCGGCGTGACCGGTCGGGAAGGCGGTACCGACGTGAGCAAACGCAGCTGCGCCAATAGTACGCCGACTGCCAGCGCCGCACCGCCGAAGAAGGCGGCGCGCCAGCCGAACAGATCGCCGATCAGGGCCCCGGCCGGCACGCCGCATACCGCGCCGACCGAGATGCCGCTGAGGATCAGCGCAGTGGCGCGGCCCTGGCTGGCTTCCGGCACCAGATGGCGGCCGTAGTTGGCGGCGAATGACCAGAAGCCGCCGACGCAGATGCCCAGCAGCACGCGGCCCAGCAGCATCATCGGGAAGTTGACGGCCAGTGCCGCCACCAGGTTGGACACCATCAGCAGCAACGACAGCCCCAGCATCAGCAGGCGTCTGTCCAGCCGGCCGGAAGCCAGACTCAATACCGGCGCGGCCACCGCCGCCACGATGCCGGGCATGGTCACCATCAGCCCGGCGGTGCCGGTGCTGACGCCGAGCGAAGGGGCGATGTTGGTCAGCAGGCCGATCGGCAAAAACTCGGTGGTGACCATGACAAAACAGGCGACCGTCAGCGAGAAGATCGCCGGCCACGGGGATGATGCAGGGTTATCTTTATTATTCAGCATAATGCCGCTCTTCTCAGGTGAATGCGCAGGCCGCGCTCGGGGCGCGGCGTGATCAAAGTCACAATCTACGGCAGGCTGAAGGCGCAGATAAATCCATCTGCGGTGGTTACACTGTTTCTGAGGGGGAACAATGACGGCAGCGAGTTAAAACGCGGCTTGCGCCGCGCCGAGGGGAAAGGAATAAAACGGTATAAGGTTATGACCGGGCCGCGCGCGGCGCTAGAGCCCCGGCGCTTTCCACAATGAGGTGGTCAGGCCGCTATCCACCAGCGTCAGCTGATCGGCGTAGACTCGCCGCCAGTTTTCTTTCTGTTCCTGATACCGCGCATGGTTGGTGAGATCCGGCTGATGCTCGCGCTCCCAGCGCACCAGCTGCTCGCCGGTTTCGGCCAGCGACGCGTAAAGCCCGGCGCCGACCCCGGCGGCGATCGCGCAGCCCAGCGCGGTGGCTTCTTTCACCACCGGCACCCGCACCGTCAGGCCGGTGACGTCGCTGAGGATCTGGCTCCACAGTTTGCCCTTCGCACCGCCGCCGGCGAACACCAGCGAGCGGGCCTGCACGCCGGAGAAGGCGGCGATCTGCTCCAGATTACAGGCTGAGACGATGGCGGCATTCTCCTCCAGCGCGCGGAACAGCGTCTGTTTGTTGCAGCGTTCAGGATCGATAGACATGTTGATGAACGACGGCGCCGCGTGATACCAGGTTTTGAAATGCATGGCGTCGGAAAAGATCGGCATCACGCCGTAGGCGCCCGGCGGCACCCTGGCCGCCATCTCTTCCAGCAGGCTGTAAGCGTCGATCCCCAGTCGCTCCGCCAGCAGTTTCTCTTCGGCGCAGAAAGCGTCGCGGAACCAGCGCATGGTCAGGCCGGTAAAGAAGCTGATGGATTCCGCCTGCGCCATGCCGGGAATGACATGAGGGTTAATGCGGATGTTCATTTCCGGATCGATGGCCGGTTCCGGCAGGTTGACGATTTGCTGCCAGAAGGTGCCGCCGAGCACCGCCGTCTGCCCGGCGCGCACGATGCCGAGGCCCAGGCTGCCGAGCTGCACGTCGCCGCCGCCCATCACCACCGGGGTGCCGCGCAGCAGCCCGCTCTCCTGCGCCGCCTGCTCGGTGACGCGCCCCAGCACGACGCCGGTCTCTTTCACCGGCGACAGAATATCGGCGCGCAGCCCGGCCATATCGAGCAGCGCCGGCCGCCAGTCGCGGCTGGTCAGATCCAGCATGCCGGTAGTGCCGGCGTTGGAAGGATCGACCGCCAGCTCGCCGCTCAGCATGTAGGCCAGCCAGTCGCTGATCATGGTCAGCGTCGCCGCCTGGCGATAGATGTCCGGCCGGTGGTGCGCCAGCCACAGCAGGCGCGGCATGGCGCTCAGCGCCAGCGTCTGGCCGGAGTACTGGTAGACCTCACGTTCGAAGCCGTGGTTGTGCAACTCTTTCAGTTCGCTGACTTCATGGCTGGCGCGCGCATCGACATTGGCGCAGGCCCAGATCGGCACGCCGTTGCGATCGTACAGAACGATGCCTTCACGCATCGAGCAGCAGGCTACCGCACGGATCGCCTGCGCGCTCAGCCCCGCGCGCTGCAACGCCTGGCGGATGCACTGGCAGGCCAACTGCCAGTTGCGGTTGAGATCGAATTCCATCGAGCCGGGTACGCCCGGCACCGCGAGGTGTTGCCACTCGGCCTGGCCGTGCGCGATCTGATTGCCCGCCAGATCGAAGATCACCGCGCGAATGCTGCCTGTTCCTGCGTCCAGCGCCATCAAGTAGTTATCCATAGCCTATGCTCTCAGGGGGAGGAATAGTAACTATAGATGCCGCCGTCTTCCCTCGCCGGGGGCGGGGTGGGCATCGCCGGTGCGATTTGTGAGCCAGGCGGCAAAATTGCCGTTGCGGCAGGGCAATCGACGGGAATAAACCTATGGTTGGAAAGCGCCATGCTGCGGCGCGCCGTTTAAACAAGGAGCTGTCATGCACGTCACATTGGTAGAGATCAACGTTAAACAGGACAAGATCGACGAATTTATCGACGTTTTCCGCGCCAATCATCTGGGGGCGATCGAAGAGCCGGGCAACCTGCGTTTCGACGTGCTGCAGGATGAGCATATTCCGACGCGGTTTTACATCTACGAAGCCTATCGCGACGAGCAGGCGGTGGCGGCGCACAAGCAGACCCCACACTATCTGCAGTGCGTGGAGAAGCTGGAAGCGCTGATGACCGGCCCGCGCAAGAAAACCACCTTCATTGGCCTGATGCCGGAATAAACGCCGGCGTTTGCCGGTGTCCATGCGCCCGGTTTGGTTGTAACCTGCAAGGCAAAGCGAATTTTCAATGGGATAAGCGGGGCGAGGATGACATTGCGCGATCGGTTGTTGGCGCTGTTGGTGGTGGTGATCTGGGGCGTGAATTTCGTGGTAATCAAGTTCGGCCTGCAGGGGATGCCGCCGTTCCTGTTGGCCGGGATGCGTTTTTTACTGGTGGCGTTGCCGGCGATCTTCTTTATCCCGCGCCCGACCATCCCGTGGAAATGGCTGTTGCTCTACGGCATGACCATGAGTTTCGCGCAGTTTGCCTTTCTGTTTGTCGCCATCAAGGTGGGCATGCCGGCGGGGCTGGCCTCGCTGGTGTTGCAGGCGCAGGTGTTCTTCACCCTGCTGTTGGGTGTCGTGCTGATGGGCGAAAAGCTGCGCGTCAATCATTTCGTCGGCATCGCCATCGCCAGCGGCGGCATGCTGGCGCTGGCGCAGGCCAGCCTGCATAAGCCGGGCAGCGGCGCGGTCCCCCTGGCGGGCCTGCTGCTGACCCTGGCGGCGGCGTTCTCCTGGGCGCTGGGCAACCTGACCAACAAGAAGATCCTGGCCGGTTTCCCGCAGCGCAACATTTTGTCGCTGGTGGTGTGGAGCGCGCCGATCCCGGTACTGCCGTTCCTGATTTGCAGCTGGCTGTTCGACGGCCCGCAGGCGGTGTTGGCCAGCCTGAGCCATGTGCAGGTCGGCACCTGGCTGGCGGTTGCCTATCTGGCGTTCGCCGCCACGCTGTTCGGTTATTCGGTATGGGGCAGCCTGCTGGGGCGCTACGAAACCTGGCGCGTCGCGCCGCTGACGCTGCTGGTGCCGCTGGTCGGGCTGTTCGCCGCCTGGCTGCTGCTGGACGAAGCGCTGTCGCCGGCGCAGTTCGGCGGCGCGTTGCTGGTGCTGGCCGGCATGGCGGTCAATACCTTCGGGTTGCCGCGCCGGCGGGCCGTCGCGGTGCGCTAAACCTAACAGGGCAATTCTGTTCAATACGTTGTCGGCGCGGCCCGGCATTCTGGCGTCTGTGAATTTTTCCTCAGGTGCCCTCATGAATAATATCTACCTTTCCATGGCCGCATTTGCGCTGGCGGCCTCCATCACGCCCGGCCCGGTCAACATCGTCGCATTGAGCGCCGGGGCGCAGTTCGGCTTTGGCGCGACCCAGCGTCACGTGTTCGGCGCCACGCTGGGGTTTACCCTGTTGCTGGTGCTGCTGGGTTTGGGCATGCACCAACTGCTGATCCTGTGGCCGGCGTTGACCCGCTTGATCCAATGGGCCGGCGTGGCCTTCCTGCTGTTTATGGCCTACCGGCTGGCGTTTGACGACGGCAGGCTGGGCAACGGCGAGGCGCAGGCGCCTTCCTGTTGGTACGGCGCGCTGATGCAATGGCTGAACCCCAAGGCATGGCTGGCGTCGGTGGCCAGCCTCGGGGCGTTTGTCGGCGACGGTGACATCCGGCTGCTGTGGCAGTTCGCCGGGCTCTACTTCGTGATTTGCTATGCTTCGGTGGCCTGCTGGGCTTACGTTGGCGCGATGTTGCGCGGCCTGCTCAGGCAGGCGCGCAACGTACAACGCTTCAATCGCGCGATGGCGGCGTTGCTGGCGGCCAGCGCCTGCTATCTGTTGGCGGAGGGTTTTTGATACTGGCCGGGTGTCGCGGCCAGCAGCTGTTTGAAGGTGCGCTGGAAGTGCGCCTGATCGGCAAAGCCGCTTTCGCTGGCGGCCGCGGCGATCGGCAGGCCGCTTTTCAATAGCCGATGGCCGTGCTGCACGCGGCGATTGACCAGATAGGCGTGCGGCGTCATGCCGTAGCGCTGGCGGAAGGCGCGGATCAGGTAGGAGGGCGAGAGCGCGGCGGCGTGGCAAATGTCTTCCAGCGTCAGCGACTGAGTGCAGTGCGCGTCGATAAACGCCGCCGCCGCTTCCAGTCGGGGGTGCGGAGGCGTCTCCGGCTGGCGGCCGCTGCCCAGCGCGAGCTGCAGGGCGCTGAAATACTCCACCAGGGCGATCTGTTTTTCCAGCGCGCCGCACTGCGCGTTCGTCAGCAGCGCGTACAGTTGGTTCAGCCCGTTGAACAGCGCCGGATCGCGGCTGAGCGGCCGGCTGAAGGGGACAAAGCGGTCGCCGTCGCCGCCCATCATTTCCTGCTGCAGCGCGCCGAGCCAGGCGAGATCGAGATAGAACATGATGTATGACCAACGGCGGTCGGCGATCGGGTTGCAGGCATGCGCCTGCTGCGGATTGATGATCACCACATCGCCGGCGCCGACCTGCATGCGCCGCTCGCCGTTGACATAGGTGCTGACGCCGCCGGTGATGGCGCCGATGGAAAAGAATTCGTGGCTGTGCAGGCTGTAGCACACTTTGCGGCCATCATTGATGGCGCGCGCTTCGACAAAAGGCAACTGCGGGTCGCGCCAGAACTGGGGCGTTTTTTCACTCATGCGCTTTCCTTTTCACTGCGGCGGCATCACAGTGTTATAGCCTGAAAGCGACGAAAAGGGGAATGGCGGATGATGATTTTTAACGTGTTCGGCCGCCTGGTAGGCGTGAAGCGTATCGGGGACGAATGGCGGCTGTTCCGCGTGACGCTGCCGGAGCGCAAATATGCCCCCAGCTACGATATCGTGTTGCCGGCGGATCTGCGCGAAGAGGAGATCGCCGGCTATCTGGGGGATATCTATCACGAAGCCGCGACCCCGCAGCGGCCGGACGTGTTTCGCGTCGAGTAGCGCGGGCGTTACTCTTCCGCGTTGCGCGCCATGAGGCGGCGCTGATGTTCCTCGCTGGCGGCCTGGATCTCTTCCAGCACCGAGCCGACGTCGGCGCGCTTCTGAATTTCGCTGAATCGGCCGCTGAGGACGCTGTCCGGCGTCAGCGTGCCTTCCTGATACAGCGCCCAGATCTCTTTGGCATATTGGCTGTCGCGCAGCTCCGGCGCAAATTGGCCGTAATATTCCGCCAGATTGTCGATATCGCGCTCGAACATGCTTTTGGCGTGGTTGTTGGCGGCGGCGTCCACCACCTGCGGCAGATCGATGATCACCGGCCCGTCTTTATCCATCAGCACGTTGAATTCCGACAGATCGCCGTGCACCAAGCCGGCGCACAGCATGCGCACCGCGTAGTTCATCATCAGAGCATGATCGGCGCGCGCCTGTTCCGGCGTCAGGATGACATCGCTCAGACGCGGCGCCACCAGGCCTTCCTCGTCGGTGATCAGCTCCATCAGCAGCACGCCGTCCAGGCAGATGTCCGGCTGCGGCACCCGCACCCCGGCTCTGGCCAGCAGATACAGCGCGTCCACTTCGGTGTTCTGCCAGGCTTCTTCCTGTTGCTGACGGCCGAATTTGGAGCCTTTGCTCATGGCGCGCGCGTCGCGGCTGTTGCGCACCTTGCGCCCTTCCTGGTAGTGCACGGCCTGCTTGAAGTTGCGCTTCTCGGCTTCTTTGTACACTTTGGCGCAGCGGATCTCATCGCCGCAGCGCACGATAAACACGTCGGCTTCTTTGCCGCTTTTCAAACGGCGGATGACTTCGTCGATTAACCCGTCATCCACCAGCGGCTGGAGTCGTTTTGGAATTTTCATGCAGCCTTGTACCCTATTTAGGCTCCGGTGTGAATGGCTTGCGCAGTTGATAGCGTAAGTTAGACCCGAAAGGCAAACATTAGTTTTGCCGCCGCGGCATCATTGCGCGGCGGCGGGCGTTCACAGGCTGCCTGTCGGCACCCAGACGCTGACGCTGCCGGCGTTGACCGGGAAATGGGCGCTGCCCTGGTCGTCGGTGGTGATTTCCTCCTGGCGGTTACCGAGGAAATCGCGCCAGGCGGTGCGCGCCAGATCGGCGCCGAGCGCGACCGTCTTGCCGCTTTCGCCGCCGTTGGTCAACACCACCACGCAGCCGGGGGCGTCGGCGGTGCCGGCGCGGCTGAAGGCCACGCAGTGGCTGTCGTCGAAGTAGTCGGTTTGCGGGCCGTTGGCGAAGCGCTGGCGGGCGGCAATCAGCTTCTCCAGCTCTGGGATCGCCGGCATGTCAATCTGGTACTCGCCGCCGTCACGCCCTTTATCGCGGTAACTGGCGCCATAAAGGTCGGGGTAAAACACGCAGGGCACGCCCTGTTCGCGCAGCAGGATCAGCGCGTAGGCCAGCGGTTTGAACCAGGGTTCCACCGGCGCCTCCAGCGATTGCAGCGGCTGGGTATCGTGGTTGGCGACCAGCGTCACCGCGTGGGCCGGATCGACGGCGGTCAGGGTATCGGTGAAGATCTGCGCCATGTCGAAGCCGTCGCCCTGTTTTGACGCCTGATGAAACTTCAGGTGCAGCGCCACGTCGAACAGCATTACTTTGCCGTCCACCAACTCGATGTATTGTTGCAGCGCGCTGAGATCGTGCGACCAGTATTCGGCGACGATAAACAGATCGCGCTGCGCGCTGTCGCGCACGTGATCCGCCCACTCTTTGAAGAACCAGGCGGGAATGTGTTTGGCGGCGTCGAGGCGAAAGCCGTCGCACGGCAGCGTGTCCAGCAGCCAGCGCGCCCAGTATTTGAGCTCCTCCGTCACGGCGGTATTGCGGAACTCCACGTCGGCGCCCATCAGGTAGTCGTAGTTGCCTTTCTCGTCGTCGACCTGATCGTTCCAGCCGTCGTCGCCGTAGTCGTTGGCGATTTTAAACACCCCTTTATCGTCCGGCTGCTCAACGTAATCGACGCCGCTGAAGCATTTGTAATCCCAGATAAACTCGGAATGCGCGCCCTGGCGGCCGGGGAAGGTAAAGCGGGTATAGGCCAGCGCGTCGAAGCCCTGGTCGTCGATGTCGTTGCGGTTGTTGGCGTCCACCTTGAACACGTGCACCCGTTCTTTCTCGTCCGCGCCGAGCTTGTGGTTGAACACCACGTCGTAGAGCACCCCCACGCCGTGTTCGCGCAGCGCAGTGGCGGCGTGTTCGAGCGCCGCCTTGTCGCCGTATTTAGTGGCCACGCTGCCTTTCTGGTCAAACTCGCCCAGATCGAACAGATCGTAGGTGTCGTAACCGACGGAGTAGCCGCCGGAAGCGCCTTTGTAGGCGGGCGGCAGCCACAGATCGGTAATGCCCAGTTCGGCGAGGTGCGGGGCGCGTTCGGCGGCCTCCTGCCACAGTTTGCCGCCGTCGGGGTAGTACCAGTGGAAGAATTGCAGCAGGGTGGTTTTTTTCGTCATGAGCCAGCGTCCCGGTTAGCCAGAAGGAAAGGAGCAGTTAAAGCATGGGCTACTTTTGGCAAAAGGGACAATGGCGCAGGCAGGCGCGTGAAGGCAGGCGTAAATATGTAACCGACGTTGACGAGATAGCGGTTAAGTTGTTTATATCAAGTTTTCGTTTTTTTATTTTTATTGTTTATTTTTCATGTAGATATTCTCTTTGTTTTTTATTTATGAATTTTTGATGTTTTTGTGTTCATTTTTTCTGGGTTTTTATTTTAATTTTAAATGCTAATTTGGTTTTTAATTTTAAAAATAATTATTTAATTGGGTTTAAGTTCTTTTAACTGAAATATTTTGACATATTCAGGTGACCTGTTGGTTATTCATTCGCAATTGTTTATGCGTTATCGTTATTTTCGAAATTAGGTAACACTATCAACTAAATCTCATTTTTTATCGGTAGCTAATTGGGGATATCAATTGTGAACATCAGGGATTTCAGAGCATTGGCGCGCAATTTGGTCAGAGAATTCGGCATGTTGAACAAGCAGAGCAACGGCTCGCGCTTTTCGCCGCTGCAGATCCATCTGATGATCGAAGTCAGCGAGCAGCCGCTGGGCGTCACTGAGCTGGCGGCCCGGCTGTGCATCGACAAGGCCAGCGCCAGCCGGGCGCTGCGCAGCCTGGTGGCCGCCGGCGTGATAGAAACGGTAGATCATCCGGATGACAGGCGGCACAACCTGCATCGGCTGAGTAAACAGGGCGGCAAGGCGCTGGCCGGCATCGAGAGCGACGCCGACGGCTTTATGCAGGCGGCGCTGGCGCAGTTGGACGACGATGAGCTGGCGAGCACCACTGCGGCGATGAAAAAGATGACTGCGGCGCTGCGCAGCGCGCGCAAACAGCGCGACGCCAACCTGCGGGTGCGGCCGATCGCCGAGCGCGACGATGCGGCGATGGCGGCGATCGTTCGCGAGGTGTTTCGCGTTCGCGAGGTGTTTCGCGAGTACGGCATGGACAAGATGGAAGGGGTCAGCCTGCACGATCCGGATCTCGATCGGCTGACCGGCCTGTATCATGACAACGGCGGCCGCTACTGGGTGCTGGAGCGGGACGGGCTGGTGGTGGGGGGCGTCGGCATGGCGCCGCTGGCCGGCGAAGAGCCCGGCTATTGCGAACTGCAAAAACTGTTCTTCAAACCCGGCGCGCGCGGGCTGGGCATGGCGCGCTATATGGTGGTGCAGGCGCTGAAGGCGGCGCGGGCGGCGGGGTACCGCTACTGCTACCTGGAAACCACCGAACAGTTGAAAGAGGCGATCGGGTTATATTACGCGCTGGGTTTCACGCTGCTGACGGAACGGCGCGGCAATACCGGCCACCACGGCTGCAATGTGTGCATGCTGAAAAATCTGCAGAACGACGATATGTGAGCGGTTTCAAGGTTAACGCCCGCGCCTTGTGTCACCCTGTTAACCGTTTGATAACAATCACAACGTTTTATCAGGGAGAAGAATTATGTTGGGGATCCCATGGCGCTGTCTGCGCTGGTCACGCTGGTGGTCATCGCGCTATGGGCCAGCGCCCGTTTGCCGGAGTATTTGGTCGCGTTGCTGTTCTTTGCGGCGGTGATGGTATTGCAGCTGGCACCCGCCGCGGTGACCTTTTCCGGTTTCGCGTCTTCCGCATTCTGGCTGGTGCTCAGCGGTTTCGTGTTGGGCACCGCCATCCGCAGCACCGGCTTGGCGGATCGCCTGGCCAACCGGCTCTTGCCGCATCTGGCCGGTTCCTGGCCGCGCCTGGTGGGCGGCGTGGTGGCGATAAGCTACGCGTTGGCGTTTGTCATGCCCTCCAATATGGGGCGCATTACGCTGCTGATGCCGATCGTCATGGCGTTGGCCGAGCGCGCCGGCCTGGCGGAAGGCTCGCGCGGCCGCATCGGTTTGGCGCTGGCGGTGGGGTTCGGCACCTTCCAGCTTTCCGCCAGCATCCTGCCGGCCAACGTGCCTAACCTGGTGATGAGCGGCGCGGCGGAAAGCGCCTACGGCAGCCATTTCGCATATCTCTCTTATCTGCTGTTGCACGCTCCGGTGCTCGGGGTGGCCAAAGGCGCGCTGCTGACGCTGTGCATCTGTGGCCTGTTCCGTGCCCGGCCGCAGCCGGTGGCGGCCGAGGCGGCACAAACGCCGCTCAGTGCCGCCGAGTGGCGGCTGATCGCGCTGTTGGGCATTACGGTGCTGCTGTGGATGACCGACAGCTGGCACGGCATCGCCCCGGCCTGGATAGGGTTGGCGGCGGCCTGCTTCTGCCTGTTGCCGCGCGTCGGTTTTCTCAACGGCGAGCAGTTCGCCGCCGGGGTCAACGTGCGCACCTGTATTTACGTGGCGGGGATCCTGGGGCTGACTGCATTGGTCAGCCACTCGGGGCTCGGCGATCGGTTGGGCGGCGCGCTGCTGGCGATGATGCCGGATCTGCACGGCAAGCCGTTTACCGCATTCGGTTCGCTGGTGGGGGTCACCGCGCTGTTGAATTTCGTGGTGACCGCCAACGGCGTGCCGGCGCTGTTTACCCCGCTGGCGCAGGCGTTGTCCGCAGGCAGCGGCTTGCCGCTGCTGACGGTGCTGATGACCCAGGTGATCGGTTACGCCACGCCGCTGTTGCCGTATCAGGCCTCGCCGATCGTGGTGGCGATGGGGATGGGCAAAGTGCCGGCGCGCGAAGGGCTAAAGCTGTGCCTGCTGTTGGCCGCGCTCAGCTTCGCACTGCTGGTGCCGTTGGACTATCTGTGGTTCAGGCTGCTGGGGTGGATCCCGTAAACAGCCCCGCGCCGCCGGCAAAGCAGTCTTCGTCCAGCGTCAGGGTGGCGATTTTATGCACAGGTCCGCGCATGCTGACCTGAAAATCGCCGCTGAAGGCGATCTGCAGTTCGCCGCCCGGCATCCGCACACTAACCCGATCGCCGACTCGTCCCAACTTGCGCATCACGCTGGCGGCGGCGCAGCTGCTGCTGCCGGAGGCGAGGGTAAAGCCGGCGCCGCGCTCCCAGATGCCGATGCGCAGCGTCTGGCGATCGACCACTTCCACCAGTTGTACATTGGTGCGTTTCGGGAACAGCGGATGGCGCTCAATCTGCGGTCCGAGCCGATGCACTTGCGCCAGATCCAGTTTTTCCACCGGCACCACGCAGTGCGGGTTGCCCATCGACACCAGCGAAACGCTTAACGTCTCCTCCTTCAGGGGCAGCGGATAGTTCAGCGCCTCCGGCAGATCGATCAAGGCCGGCAGCGCCGCCGGGCTGAAATTGGCGCGCCCCATCTCCACGGTTATCTGATGCGCGTCTTCCGCCACCTGGCAACGCACGTCGCCGCCGGCGGTGTGCACCAGAAACGGCTGATGCGCCACGCGCTTGCTGTCGAACAGATACCGCGCGTAGATACGCAAGCCGTTGCCGCTTTTCTCCGCTTCGGAGCCGTCCGGGTTGATGATGCGCAGGGTGGGATTGACGGCGTCGCCGCTGTCGATCAGCAGGCCGTCGGAACCGATGCCGTAATGCGGGTGGCACAGCAGGCGGATTTGTTCCAGGCTCAGGCGATCGGCGACCGAACGATGGCATACCAGGTAGTCGTTGCCCAGACCGTGATATTTGTGAAACAGCAGGGGAGTCATGGCGTTGCTCGGCTCAGCGGGAAGAGGTCGCTACAGCTTACAACAGAACGTTGGCGTTAAAGCAAACAAAAGGCGGCCTGAGCCGCCCTTTTGCACGATTGCCGATCCGGCCATTAATTGTAGATGATCGCGGTGCCGTGCAGTTTGTTGTCACCGGTAGTGGCGATGATCTGGAAGGATTTGGCGCCCGCCGCGTCGGCTTTGGCCGCCAGTTTGTTTTCCAGGCTGCTCAGGTCGGACGCGCCGCTGACGGTAACGACGCCGGCTTTTTGCAGGTCGGCGGGTTGCGCGTTAACCAGTTCGGCGGCGAAGCTGCCGAAGGAGGCGGAAGCCAGTGCGATGGCTGCGATGGTCATTTTCAGGTTTTTCATGGTCTTATTTCCTATCAGTGTTCTTTACGATGTTTGTTTTGTAAGGTCGTTAAATTAATTAACGATCGATAATTTAATGTTAGATGCCGGTTTGACGGATTGCAAGTATTTTTTTAATGCTCGTTAATTAATTTTTTTTACGCCCTGGCGTTGTGAGCAATAAGGATATGCAGTCCACAGGCTTAATGCTTTGTTATTGATAGATTTCTGCAGTGCCATGCAGCTGGTTGTTGCCGCCGGCGCTGGTGATGCGGAAGGATTTGGCGCCGGCCTGATCGGCTTTGGCGGCCAGGCTGTTTTCCAGCGAGGTCAAATCGGACGCGCCGCTGACGGTGATGACGCCCACTTTTTGCTGGTCGGCCGGTTGGCTAGTGACCAAATCGGCGGCGAAGCTGCCGAAGGAAACGCTGGCCAGAGTGAGGGCGGCTAAGGTTAGTTTTAAGCTTTTCATGATGTTAATTCCTTTTCGATAACGGTCAATAGAGGGTTTTAATCCGGTTCGCTAATTTTTATTAACGATCGATAACTAAATGCTAATCGGTTCTCGACGAGGGCGCAATATTTTTTTATAATGATCGTTAAGTTATTTGTGCTAAGCCTGCTGTGGAGCGGGATAGGAGAGGAACGATGAGCATCAATGAAGCGGTCTGCGGCAAGAAAAGCCGTGGCAGACCCAAACAATTTGATCGCGACCGGGCGTTGGAAAGCGCACTCGATCTGTTCTGGCGGCACGGGTATGAAGCCACCTCGCTGGCCGATCTGGTGGAAGTGACCGGCGCCAAGGCGCCGACGCTGTATGCCGAGTTCGGCAACAAAGAAGGGATGTTCCGCGCGGCGGTGGAGCGCTATCTGCAAAAATACACCACCTGCACCAACCAGCTGTTGGAACAGGATGTGCCGGTGGCCGAGATCGTCGAGGCCTACGTGCGTTCTTCGGTTCAGGTCTTCACCGATCCCGATACCCCCTCCGGCTGCTTTATGGTGTGTGCCTCCGCTGCGCTGTCGTCCGCTTCCGACGACGTCGCCCAGATGCTGCGCAAAAAGCATCATGCGCAGGAAGCGGCGCTGAAGGCCTGCTTCGATCGCAAGGTGCAGCAGGGCGAGCTGCTGGCGAAAACCGATACCGCGCTGCTGGCGAAATACGTGATTTGCACCATTGAAGGCATGTCGGTGCAGGCGCGAGAAGGGGCAAGCCGGGACGATCTGTTGCGGTTGCTGGAGGCGCTGATGCTGGTGTGGCCGCGTCTCAGCCAGATTGGCAATAAGGTGTAGAAACAGGCCCGGTTTTCACCGTAATGCCGCTCAGTTAATCCTGAGTGGCATTTTTTTATCCAGCTTCTGGGCGTTCTGTGCAGGGGAATTGCCGTAAATGTCCTGCATTTCTCTATGGCCAACATGAACGGCAATTGGAGGGGCCGATGGCGCGGCCCCTCCACCCGCGCCTTTGCTTAACACCGTCTGTCCGCTATGCGGATACCCTCGCCGCGCCTGCATTGTCGGGCGGGTCGGCTGCGACAAACGTCCCTGTTAGTCTCGCCTCAACCGGCCTTCCCTGGCCGGTTGCCCCTGACAACGCCGTCTTGCTCGGCAGCCGGTGATGCGCGCCCAAGGTCAACACCTGAGCTGGCAGCTACCGGGAAATCTGTTGCTTATGAGGTTGTGGTAGAGAAGTTGGAGATGAGCGCGGTGTTGGGCGCCCTTGAAGACGCCGAACGCAGACGTAGCGCATTAGGCGAAACCGCCATGGACGGCGGTTTCAGGTGAGACAGGCAGGGACGCCTGTCGCAACCGGCCTCAATGCGCTATGGCGGAGGGAGGGGAGTTGGCAAAGCCAACCGTCTGACAGGGCAAAGGCGCGGGTTGCCAGGGGCCGCGCCTTCGGCCCCTGGCTCGGTCGAGGTGTGGGAGCCACATGGGGCATCTCACTTTTATCGACCGAAAATTTCACGAACGCCTGCATAAAAACGCTAACTGACCAGCATTACGGTTTTTACCGGGCCGTATACAGCGTCACTGATTGACCGGGATCACCGCGCCCTGGTATTTCTCGCGGATAAAGTCTTGAATCGGCTTGGAGTGCAGCACTTTCACCAGCGCCACGATCTCCGGCTTGTTCACGTCGGCTTTGTGCACGGTGATGATGTTGGCGTACGGGTTGTTTTCGCCGCTTTCGACCGCGATCGGATCCTTGGTCGGATTCAGCCCGGCGTCGATGGCGTAGTTGGCGTTGATCACCACGGCGTCACCTTCGTTGTTGTTGTACATCTGCGGCAGCAGCGCGCCTTCAACGTTAGCCTGGAACTTCAGGTGTTTCGGGTTTTCCACCACGTCGGCGATGCGTGCATCCACTTTGCTCACCCCTGGCTTCAGCTTGATCACGCCTTCCCGTTCAAAGATTGACAGAATGCGGCCTTCTTCCGCCACCGCGTCGCGCATGATGATTTTGCCGTTTTCCGGCAGATCTTTCAGGCTCTTGTACTTCTTCGAGTAGATGCCGATAGGCTCAATATGGATCGCGCCGGCGCTGACGAAGTCGTAGCTCTTGTCGTCGGCGTGGTCTTTCAGCACCGAGTTCAGGTAAGGCACGTGCTGGAAGTAGTTGGCGTCGATGTCGTGGCTGGCCAGCGCGGTGTTCGGCAGGATGTAGTCCTGGAAGCGCTTGATCTGCAGATCGATGCCTTCCTTCGCCAGTATCGGTTTGGCCTGTTCGAGGATCTCGGCGTGCGGCACGTTGGAGGCGCCAACCACCAGCTTGGTTGCCGCGGCGGCGCCGTAAGAGGCGAGGGTGGCGACAGAGGCGAAAGCCAACATCAGTAGGTGCTTTTTCATCATCGTTTTCCTTGGTTAATTAACGTTTATCGAGCGTTCTTGTCAGGGTGTCGCCAATGAACTGAATGACGAAAACGATCAGCAGGATCGTCAGCGTCGCCACCAGCGTCACGTCACTGTGGTTGCGTTGGAAGCCTTCCAGATAGGCCAGGTTGCCCAGGCCGCCGGCGCCGATCACCCCGGCCATCGCGGTGTAGCTCACCAGCGCGATCAGGGTGACGGTGATGCCGGAAACCAGCGCCGGCGAGCTCTCCGGCAGCAAGACGCGGAAAATCAGGGTGCGGTTTTTGGCGCCCATCGAGCGCGCCGCTTCGATTACCCCTTTGTCGACCTCGCGCAGCGCGATCTCCACCAGCCGGGCGTAGAACGGCGCGGCGCCGACGATCAGCGCCGGCAGGGCGGCGTCCGCACCGAGAATGGTGCCGATCAGCGACTTGGTGAACGGGATCAGCAGCACGATCAGAATGATGAACGGAATGGAGCGGAAGACGTTGACCAGCACGGAGATCAGGGTGTAGACCGTGCGGTTTTGCAGCAACTGCCCCTTCGAGGTTAAAAACAGCAGCACGCCGAGCACGATGCCCAGCACCAGCGTGGCCAAACCGGCGATGCCGGTCATGTACAGCGTTTCCCAGGTGGCGTCCCACAGTTGGTCCAGACGCAGGTGGGGGAACAGGGATTCAATCATGTTGGATAACCTCGACGGCGATGTCTCTTTCGTTCAGCAGGCTGAGCATGTCGGCGACGTGTTGTTCGTTGCCTTCGGCGTGGATGTACAGTTCGCCGAACGAACCGTTGAGGGTGTGGCTGATCTTGCCGTGCAGAATGTTGACGGTGAGTGGGTAGCGCCGAATCACCTCGGCGATTACTGCCTGATGAGTTTGTTCGCCGACGAAGGTCAGCTTGAAGATCGCCCCCGGCAGGTGGGCGGTGAGCTGCGGGTTGAAGCTCTCAGCCGTGTCCGCATACTGCGACACCTGTTTGACGAACTGCCGGGTGATCGGCTGCTGTGGCCGGGTGAACACCTCGAGCACCGGCCCCTCTTCGACGATGCGGCCGTTTTCCATTACCGCCACGCGGTGGCAGATTTTGCGCACCACGTGCATTTCGTGGGTGATCAGCACGATGGTCAATTTCAGCTGGCGATTGATGGCCAGCAGCAGGTCGAGAATGGCGTCGGTGGTTTGCGGATCGAGCGCTGAGGTGGCCTCGTCGCACAGCAGCACGCTCGGGTTATTGGCCAGCGCGCGGGCGATGCCGACGCGCTGTTTCTGGCCGCCGCTGAGCTGCGACGGGTAGGCGTTTTCGCGCCCCTGCAGGCCAACCAGCGCGATCAGTTCCGCCACGCGCGGGGCAATCTGCGCCTTGGGGACGCCGGCTATCTGCATGGAAAAAGCGATGTTTTGGCTGACGGTGCGCGACCACAGCAGGTTGAAGTGTTGGAACACCATGCTGATTTTCAGCCGCGCCTGGCGCAGGTGGCTGCCTTTGGCGCGGGCGATATCGAATCCGCCCACGTCAATGCGGCCGCTGGTGGGCTTTTCCAGGCCGTTGAGCAGGCGGATCAGCGTGCTTTTGCCGGCGCCGCTGTAGCCGATGATGCCGTAAATTTGCCCGGCTTCTATCGCCAGGCTGACGTCGTCAACCGCCACGACGCGGCCCTGTGCGCTGTCAAAAGTTTTGCAAACGTTCGAAAGAACGATCATAGCGAAGCGGATCCTTATTGATACATCACAGCATTCCGTCCGGGGCGCGTCGCGCCGGACAAGGATCGTTCGGCTTTTCGGCGGGGCACAACCCGGCGGGAAGTGACGGACGGAACCTCTGTTGCGGGTGAATACCGGGCAATCCTACCGAGGGTTGATAGTGACAGGAAGAATGTAAAATCTATTACTTATTCTGATTTGATATATTAGGTAGCGGGCGAGAGAAGGGGAGAAAACCGGCCGCAGGGCGGCCGGCGGGGGCGGACTAGCGTTTTTCCAGCTTCATGTGCAGCAGCGGGAACGGGTTGCCCTGGCCGTCGAGCGGTGAGCGGCCGGTGATGACAAAACCGTAGTGGCGGTAGAAGCCGCTGGCCTGCGGGTTTTGCTCGTTCACGTCCAGCTGCAGCTCATCGTGCAGCGTTTCCGCGTGGGTCAGCAGCGCTTTGCCCACGCCTTTGCCGCGCTGATCGGCATCGATAAACAGCATCTCCACCTTGTTGCCGTTCAGACCAATAAAGCCGCAGGGATGCCCCGGCTGCTCTTCGGCCACCCAAACGTTGACCGCCGGCAGGTAGTCGTTCAGCACCAGCGGGAACAGCTGTGCGATGTTGTCTTCGGTTAAAAAGTGGTGAGTGGCGCGCACCGAACGCAGCCAGATATCTGCCAATTGCGCGTTGTCTTCCGCCGCGCGTGCTCTGATGGTAATCATCGAACTCTCTGCTATCTAAGTTGAAGGAAAAGAAACTAGATAGAGGTTTTGTGGGGTTAGTGCCGAATTAACGTGGGTTAACGCCCTGCAAAGCGCCTCTGCAGTGGATCGAATAGGCCCGCCTGGTTGCAAGCGGTATAACAACTGTAATTCAGTAAGTTAAAGCTTTCAACCGCCGCAGGGCGCAATGAGGCGCTCGCCGCGTGATACACTGGCCGCTGAATGAGCAAGAGGGCGGCAGGATGGAAGCGGTACGCGCAGCGATAGAAAAACAGGTGCTCAGCCTGACCGGGCTGGCACTCGGCGGCGTCGATTTTGAGAATCCGCCCGGCGATCCGGGGCTGTTCGGCCCGCAGTCGGTCATCTGGCAGGTACACCGCGATTTCACCCCGATGCTGTGCGGCGGCGTCAGCGCCTTGCTGTTGCAAATGCTGCACCCGTTGGCGCTGGCCGGCGTATGGGATCACTCCAACTTCCGCGACGATATGATTGGCCGCCTGCGCCGCACCAGCCAGTTCGTGTCGGTCACCACCTTCGGCCCGACCGCCGAGGCGGAGCGGCTGATCGCCAAAGTCAAAGCCATCCACCTGCGGGTGACCGGCGTCGGCAGCGACGGCACGCCCTATGCCGCCAGCGATCCAGCGCTGCTGACCTGGGTGCACGTGGCGGAGAGCAGCCGTTTTCTGGCCAGCCACCTGCGCTACCGCAACCCGCATCTTTCCCGCGATTTGCAGGATCAATACTATCGCGAAGCGGCGCGCGTGGCCGCCGCGCTGGGGGCGACCGCTATCCCTCAGTCCTGCGCGGAGGTAGACGACTATCTGCAGGCGATGCGGCCGCAGCTGGTCTGTGACGAACGCACCCAAGAGGTGGCGCGCATTCTGCTGAAGGCGCCGGCGCCGAGCGCGTTGGCGCGCCCGCTCGGCGGGGTGGTGATGCAGGCGGGCATCGATCTGTTGCCCGATTGGGCGCAGCGGCAGTTCGGCTTTCATCCGGGCGCGTTGCGGCGGCGGTTGGTGCGAACGGGGGCTGCAGGCCTCGGCAAAGTGCTGGGCGCGTCGATGCGCAACGGTTCCTATCAGCGCGCGGTGCGGCGCATCACTCAGCCGTCATGAGCCGCAGCCGCTATAATTAACCTTTGTTTATCTTCGTTTACGGCCGTTTTTGAGACTTTTACGGGTGATTCGGCCAGTAATGCGTTTTACACTTGAGGGCAAAGCCACATTCCATTTTTTGCGCGCAGCCGATTCTGCCGCGCCCTGACCCTATTGAGGTGATATGAACGAGTCATACGTACTTGCTGAAGTCAGCAATGAGAACCAGACGCTGGTCGCGGTGGTTCAGCAAGATCACCGGGCAGCCTATTTTTACATTTATCCCGCCGAAGCCTACAGCGATCGCTATCAGGTGCGCGCCTGCTGGCTGCGCAATCTGGCCGCCGCGCCGCTGCAGGAAGATCGCGCCGCGCTGGAGCAGGGGCAACCGCCGATGCTGGCGGCGGAATTTTGCCGCAACCTGGAAGGGGAAGCGCCGCTGAACCCGGAAGGGCTGATGGTGGTGTGGAGCGAAAGCGACGACGGCGCGGCCCTGTGGTATTACGGCCAATTGCTGGCGGTGATCCCCGGCTGGAGCCTGTATATCGACCATTCGGTGTGCTATTCGGCCAGCTGCATCAAGGAGAGCCCGTTGGCCTATCCGCTCGGTTCGGCCTCGACCAACACGCAATATGCGCAGGCGGAAAGCACCCGCCAGTTTTGGCGTAGCTGGCAGCGTGAAGAGGGCAATCCGTGGCCGAAGATGCAGCGCGATTTTCAGGCGCGCTATGAGCAGCATTTCGGCCCTTCGGTAAAATACTACGCCATCGATCAAGGCAAGTGGCCGCCGATGGCCATCACTCAGCACGAGCGCGACGGCATCTATTACTTCCTCACCATGGGCGTCAGCATTCGGCCGATGCCGTGGGTGGAGATCCTGTTCAACGATGAGGCTTCGCGCTATCGCCGCATGGAGATGGCGATCGCCATCGACAGCCAATACATGACCGAAGACAACGCGGTGCAGATGGCCAGCGCGCTGGCCGGTTTCGCTCACGCGCCTTGGGCGCGGCTGACCTGGATCGGCGAAGGTCATACGCTGGAGTCCGACGTGGCGCCGTTGGGCTACGAAGGCTATATTTTATCGTCGTCCTTCTACCCGCATAGTGCGCACCTGACTCTGCCGCAGCAGTACGGCGATCCGGTGAACCTGTTTTGGGCCAGCCCGGTGTTTACCGCCGAGCGGCAGCTGGCGCACGCCACGCCGAACGGCGGGCACGATCTGGTGCACAGGTTGCGCGAGCAGGGCGTCGACCATATTTTCCGCCCGCGCCAGCCGGTGTGCTGACGCGACTTGTCTCGTCTTCTCTTCGGGAGCCGCCATGACCAGCGCGCTGTTGATTATCGATGTGCAGGAAGGGTTGTTTACGCCGCCGCCGGCGGATGCCGCGGGCACCGTTGCGCGCATCAACCAACTGAGCGAGCGCGCCCGCCGGGCGGGCGTGCCGGTGATCGTGATTCAGCACCATACGCCGGACGACGAACTGCCGCACGGCAGCGCCGCCTGGCAAGTGCTTGCGGCGCTGAAGGTGGCGCCGGGCGACCATCGGGTGGATAAAACCACGCCGGACTCGTTCCTGCGCACTTCGCTCGGCGCGTTACTGATCGCCAACGGCGTATCGCAGCTGGTGGTTTGCGGCTATTCCACGCCGTTTTGCATCGATACCACGGTGCGCAGCGCGGCGGCGCACGGCTATCCGGTGACGCTGGCGGCGGATGCGCATACCTGCCACGACAAATCCTATGCCGACGGTTTGCTGATCCGCACCCACCATAACGAGACGCTGTCGAATATCGACAGCTTCGGCGTGCCGATCCGCGCCGTGCCCGCGGCGGACATCGTGTTCTGAGTACGGAAAACGGGGGCCAACGCCCCCGTTCGTTATTTCAGGCCCGCTCGTCGCGCCGCTACCTTGGCCAGCGCCGCCCAGTCCAGATCCGCATCCCCCTGCGCCATCGCGTCGAGGAAATTGTCTTTCAGCACCCCGGCGAACGGCATCGGCGTATGGCTGTCGGCGCCGGCGGCCAGCGCCAGCCCGACGTCCTTCAGCCCCAGCGCCAAGCGGAATCCGGCGGGTGAATACTTCTCGGCGGCGATCAGCGCGCCATAGCCCTGATAGGCCGGGGCGGCGAAGACGGTGCCGCTCAGCATCTGCAGGTAGTCGGCGCCGGAAACGCCGTAGTTGCGCACCAGCGCGCTGCCTTCCGCCATCGCTTCAATGGCGCTGGCCAGCGTAAAGTTGGTGGCGATTTTGACCACGTTGGCCTGCGCCGGATCGGCGCCGAAGTGCCAGGTTTTCTGGCCGAGGGCATCGAACAGCGGCTGCGCTTGCTTCAGCCGCTCGCTATCGCCGGCCGCCAGAATATTCAGCTTGCCGGCGGCGGCCACGTCGACCCGGCCCAGCACCGGCGCGGCGAGATAACCGATGCCGTGTTCCGCATGCAGCGTCGTCAGGCGTTTGGCGAGTTCGACCGAGATAGTCGCCATATTGATATGCAGCGCGCCCGGTTTCATCCGCTGCAGCAATCCGCTGTCTACCACCACCTGTTGCGTCGCGGCATCGTCGGCCAGCATGGTGATCAGCACGTCGGCATCGGCCAACTGTTCCGGCCGTTCGGCCTGCCGCGCGCCGGCGCTCACCAGCGGCTGCGCCGCCTGCGGCGAACGGTTCCATACCGTCAACGCAAATCCCGCCTTCACCAGGTTAGCCGCCATGGCGCTGCCCATCCCACCCAGTCCGGCAAATCCGATCTTCATCATGCGCTCCTTTTTCAGGTTGAAGGTTTTACCCTAGCGCGCCGGGCCAGGAACGCAAATGCCGGAGTGTAACGCCGTCTTACGCGCCGGCGGCGGGCTATTGACGCATTGCCGCTGCGGGTATACCTTGATGGCATGAATATATCTATGCACTCCACCCACAATCAGTCATGGTGGCGCCTCTTCTGAGGCGGCACGAGTATTCACATCTCTTTTTAATGCCGCCGGTTTGGCGGCATTATCTTTTGTGGCGTTGATCCGGCGGTCTACAGACCTTCAGGAGCACTGTCATGAGCTACACCATTCTTACCGGCGATCGCGCCACCGGCCCACTGCATTTAGGTCACTTCGTCGGCTCGCTGCGCCAGCGCGTCGAACTGCAGCACCAGCATAACCAAACGGTGATGGTGGCGGATTTGCAGGGCCTGACCGACAACGGCAACAACCCGCAAAAAATCAGCGCCAACGTGCTCAACGTGGTGGCCGACTATCTGGCGGTCGGCATCGATCCGCACAAGACCACCATTTGCCTGCAGTCGGCGCTGCCGGCGTTGGCCGAGCTGACGATGTACTACCTCAACCTGGTCAGCGTGGCGCGGCTGGAACGCAACCCGACGGTGAAAAGCGAAATCGCCGAGAAGGATTTCGCCCGCAGCCTGCCGGCCGGTTTTCTGATCTATCCGGTCAGCCAGGCGGCGGACATCACCGCCTTCGGCGCCACCCACGTGCCGGTCGGCGAGGATCAGCTGCCGATGCTGGAGCAAACCAACGAGATCGTGCGGCGCTTCAACCACATCGTCGGCCAACCGGTGCTGACGGAGTGCCAGCCGTTGTTAAGCAACGTCGGGCGTCTGCCGGGGCTGGACGGGCAGGGCAAAATGTCAAAATCGCGCGGCAACGCCATCCCGCTTGGCGCCGGCGCCGACGAGGTGCACAAGGCGGTGATGAGCATGTTCACCGATCCCGGCCATCTCAACGTCAGCGATCCCGGCCGGGTGGAGGGCAACATGGTGTTCACCTATCTGGACGCCTTCTGCGAAGACGCCGCGCTGGTGGCGGAGCTGAAGGCGCACTACCGGCGCGGCGGGTTGGGGGACGTGAAAATCAAACGGCTGCTGGAGGATTGCCTGCAGAGCCTGCTCGAACCGATCCGCACCCGCCGCGCCGAATTCATCGCCGATAAAGGCGAGCTGACGCGCATCCTGCAGCACGGCACCCGCCGCGCGCATCAGGTCAGCCAGCAGACGCTGCAACAGGTCAAGGCGGCGCTGGGGCTGGACTTCTTTAGCCTGGAATGATGCGCACGCCGGGGCGGCGCGCGTCACGCCCCGGCCATAAAACCATCATCCCACTGTCATAAACTTATCCGTTAATAGGTGCCCATAATGATTAGCCACTGAAACCAGAGAAATCATATGGCTCAGGCACTGTTAAAATTGGCGCAGCACGACTTTCCAGGGCAGCACGCCGCCGCATCCCGCAAAGTGTTATCGGTAAAGGGGCTCGGCAAAGCTTACAAAGCGAAGCAGCGCGTGCTGGATGACATCAATTTCGATCTGCACGCCGGCGAATTCGTGGCGGTGATCGGCCGCTCCGGCGCAGGCAAGTCCACGCTGCTGCATACCCTCAATGGTACCATTCCTTCCAGCTGCGGCGAGATGCTGCACTTCGAAGACGATGGTGTGGCGCAGGATATCGCCCAGCTTGCCGGCCGCCAGATGCGCCAATGGCGCGCGCGCTGCGGCATGATCTTCCAGGATTTCTGCCTGGTGCCGCGGCTGGACGTGATGACCAACGTGCTGCTGGGGCGCCTGAGCCATACCTCCACCCTGAAATCCTTCTTCAAACTGTTCGATGACGCCGACCGCGCTCGCGCCATCGAGCTGTTGCAGTGGCTTAACATGCTGCCGCACGCGCTGCAGCGCGCCGAGCACCTCTCCGGCGGCCAGATGCAGCGCGTCGCCATCTGCCGCGCGCTGATGCAAAACCCGCAAATCCTGCTGGCCGATGAGCCGGTGGCGTCGCTCGATCCGAAAAACACCCGCCGCATCATGGACGCGCTGCAGAAAATCAGCGAAGACGGCATCGCGGTGATGGTGAACCTGCACTCGGTCGAACTGGTGAAAGAGTATTGCTCGCGGGTGATCGGCATCGCCCACGGGAAGATCGTGTTTGACGGGCATCCTTCGCAACTGAACGAACGGATCCTGCACCAGCTGTATGGCGAGGAAGCCAATCAGATCCATTGAAGCACTTTTGACCTTTACCCTTTACACACAAGGCACACCTAATGAAAAAAGTATTGAGTCTGACCACCCTGATGGCCGGCGCGATGATGGTATTTAATGCTGCCGCAGCGGATGCGCCGAAAGAGCTGAACCTGGGCATTCTCGGCGGCCAGAACGCCACCCAGCAGATCGGCGATAACCAGTGCGTGAAGCAGTTCCTGGATAAAGAGTTGAACGTCGATACCAAGCTGCGCAACTCATCCGACTATTCCGGCGTGATCCAGGGCCTGCTGGGCGGCAAGATTGACCTGGTGCTCAGCATGTCGCCGTCGTCGTTCGCTTCGGTTTACATCAAGGATCCGAAAGCGGTGGACATCGTCGGCATCGCGGTTGACGACGTCGACCAGTCGCGGGGCTACCACTCGGTGGTGGTGGTGAAGGCCGGCAGCCCGTACCAGAAACTGGAAGACCTGAAGGGCAAGGCCATCGGCTTCGCCGATCCGGATTCCACCTCCGGCTTCCTGATCCCGAACCAGGCGTTTAAAAAGCTGTTCGGCGGCACGGTCGACAACAAATACAACAACACCTTCTCCAGCGTCACCTTCTCCGGCGGCCACGAGCAGGACATCCTCGGCGTGCTGAACGGCCAGTTCGAAGGCGCGGTGACCTGGGCGTCGATGATCGGCGACTACAACACCGGCTACACCAGCGGCGCGTTCACCCGCATGATCCGCATGGATCATCCGGACCTGATGAAACAGATCCGCATCATCTGGCAGTCGCCGCTGATCCCGAACGGCCCGATCCTGGTGAGCAACTCGCTGCCGGCCGACTTCAAGGCCAAAGTGGTCACCGCCATCAAGAAGCTGGATAAAGACGATCACGCGTGCTTTATCAAAGCGATGGGCGGCAAACAGCACATCGGCGAAACCACCCTGGCGGAATACCAGACCATCATCGATATGAAGCGCGAGCTGACCAAAGGCGACCGTTGATTCCCGGCTGCCTCGGCCGCCCGAATGAAGGGGTTCAGCATGCTGAACCCCTTGTTCCATAACGATGGAAGACCTGTTTTGAATACCGATTTCGCACACTATTACCAACGGATCCGCAGCAAGCAAAAGCGCGAAGCGCTGCTGTGGTCGCTCGGGCTGGTGGTGCTGTACCTGGGCGCCGGCAACCTCGCCGAGTTCAACCTGCACACCGTCTGGGTGTCTATTCCGCACTTCTTCGACTACCTGGCCGAAACCGTGCCGACGCTGCACTGGAACCTGCTGTTCGCCGATGGGCGTACCGAAGGCTCGCTGGCCTACTGGGGCTATCGCCTGAACATTCAGCTGCCGCTGATCTGGGAGACCCTGCAGCTGGCGCTGGCGGCGACCATTTTCTCGGTGCTGGTGGCGACCGTGCTGGCATTTCTGGCGGCCGGCAATACCTATACTCCGGCCTCGGTGCGGCTCGCGATCCGCACGCTGGTGGCGTTCTTGCGCACCATGCCGGAGCTGGCGTGGGCGGTGATGTTCGTGATGGCGTTCGGCATCGGCGCCATTCCCGGCTTCCTGGCGCTGGCGCTGCACACCATCGGCAGCCTGACCAAGCTGTTCTACGAATCGATCGAAACCGCCTCCAACAAACCGGTGCGCGGGCTGGCGGCCTGCGGCGCCACGCCGCTGCAGCGCATGCGCTTCGGCCTGTGGCCGCAGGTGAAGCCGGTGTTTCTCTCCTACAGCTTCATGCGGCTGGAGATCAACTTCCGCCAGTCGACCATTTTGGGGCTGGTGGGGGCGGGCGGCATCGGCCAGGAGCTGATGACCAACATTAAACTCGACCGTTACGATCAGGTCAGCATGACGCTGCTGCTGATCATCGTGGTGGTTTCCGTGCTCGACTACGTGTCGGGCGAGCTGCGCAAGCGCGTGGTGGAGGGGGCAAAATGACAGCGGGCACTCCGGCATCGGCGGAAACGCTTCGCCAGTTGAAACAGCAGCATCCGGCGATCTTCGCGCAGCAGGGGCGCTACCTGCGCACCGTCGGCCTGATCGCCTTGGCGATCGTGCTGTACTACGTGTTCTTCTTCCTGGTCTTCGGCATTAGCTGGCCGCAGTTTATCAACGGCTGCCAGCAGCTGGGGCGCTATTTCCTGCGCATGTTCGTCTGGCATGACTTCGCCAACTGGCCGTTCATGTACTACTTCCAGCAGATCGGCATCACCATCGCCATCGTGTTCGCCGGCACCATCACCGCGTCGCTGATCGCGCTGCCGCTGTCGTTCTTCGCCGCGCGCAACGTGATGTCGACGCCGCTGCTGCGGCCAATTTCGGTGCTGGTGCGCCGCTTGCTGGACGTGCTGCGCGGCATCGACATGGCGATCTGGGGGCTGATCTTCGTGCGCGCCGTCGGCATGGGGCCGCTCGCCGGGGTGCTGGCTATCGTGATGCAGGACGTCGGGCTGCTGGGCAAACTGTACGCCGAAGGCCATGAGGCGGTGGACAAGTCCCCCAGCCGCGGCCTGACGGCGGTGGGCGCCAACGGGTTACAGAAGCACCGCTACGGCATTTTCACCCAGTCGTTCCCCACTTTCCTGGCGCTCAGCCTGTACCAGATCGAATCCAACACCCGCTCTGCGGCGGTGCTGGGCTTCGTCGGCGCCGGCGGCATCGGCCTGGTGTATGCGGAGAATATGCGGCTGTGGAACTGGGACGTAGTGATGTTCATCACCCTGATCCTGGTGGTGGTAGTGATGATCATGGACAAGGTCTCGTCGATGCTGCGCAACAAGTACATCATCGGCGAAGATATCCCGCTGTATCAGCAAAAAAGCCAAATCGATTGAGAAACCCCTTGCCGATCCCTATACTGCCGCACATTCAAGGTGTGTGGCAGTCATTTCGTTTCGCAATGTGCGCACGTCCCCGTTAGACAAGTAAAGGCAATGCAATCCCATGATGAACAACGACGTGCTGCGCAGCGTGCGCTATATGCTGAGCATTAACAACGCCAAAATGGTCGAGATTATCAAACTGGACGATTTCGAGGTGGCGGTGTCGGCGATGGACGCTTACGTGATCAAAGAAGGCGAGCAGGGCTACGAGAAGTGCCCTGACGAAGTGATGGCGCACTTCCTCAACGGCCTGGTGTTCTTCAAGCGCGGCAAGGACGACAAGTTCCCGGCGCCGGCGGTTGAACTGCCGATCACCAATAACCTGGTGCTGAAAAAGCTGCGCGTGGCGTTCGAGCTGAAAGACACCGACATGCACCAGATTTTCACCGCGGTGGACTTCCGCATCTCCAAGCCGGAGCTGAGCGCGCTGTTCCGCAAAGAGGGCACCAAGAACTACCGCCCGTGCGGCGATCAGATGCTGCGCTACTTCCTCAAAGGGTTGGCGCAGCGCGTTCGCGGCGAGTAACGCGCAGCGTTCACCGAACATCAGGCGCAATCGCAAGGTTGCGCCTTTTTTTTTTGTCTCCTCCCTCCTACCTTTGTTGTACTGGCCCTCAGCCACCCGCCATCGATGGAGGGCGTGCCGCCCATCCGGTTACTTTTTCATGGTCAATTCAATCACCCAAACCATGAGGAAAGCAGGATGCCAACCATCACGAAAACCCAATCACTTTACACGTTGACCCGGCCGGTCTGGCTGGATGCGGCAGGCATGAGCAAAGGCATCGATCACGATCGCCAGCACCTGGGCGTCATTCTCGCCGCCGGGCAGGTGCTGCGAGTGCGTCAGACCAACGCGGCGTTTACCGGCAAGCTCACGCTGCGCTTGCTGAATGACGACAGCAAAACGGAAGCGGAATTCAGCGTCGGCGCGAGCTGGGTCGAGGCCCAGGTCAATGCCGTCTCGGTGCCGTTCATCGATACGCCGTATGGGCAGGGCGAGCCGGCGCTGGAGTTCGAGTACCCGGACACGGCGAAAGCGCTGCCGGTTTATCGCCGTGGCGAAAACGAAGCCGCATTCTTTGCCCGCTGGGACGATCGGGACGCCGAGTTTGCCCTGGTCGATGCGGAATACGCAGTGTTGCTGGTGCCGAAAATCAGTAAACCGACGCTGAAGTCGCTGGGCGACGCGAAAAACATCGACGGGCTGATCGCCTACTACGATCGCATTTTCACTTTCTACAATGCGCTGACCGGTGTCTCGTTCGAGGCTGAACACGAATCCGATCGCAATATTCGCAACCGCTACTTTATGAAGGCCGATAAGCACGGCGCCGGCGCCGCGTATTACGGCGGCCGCTGGACGGCGGAAACCAGCAACTCGGTCAGCAGCTTCTGGCTGACGCCGAAAGACAGCAACTGGGGCAGCCTGCATGAGATCGCGCACGGCTATCAGGGGCACTTTATGGGCGACAAATATTTCTCCACCGGTGAGATGTGGAACAATATTTATGCCGCTTGCTATCAGGACGTGATGCTGGGGGAACGCAAATACCAGGAGGGGTGGCTGTATAACTACGGCAACGCGGCCGCCGTCGAGAAGAAAATCATCGATTTGATCGCTCAGGGCATGCCGCTCAACCAGTGGGATCTGCGCTCCAAGCTGTTCTTTGCGATGCTGATGGTCGACAAGGCAGGCAAGAACGCCTTCACGCACTTTAATCAGCAATATCGTCAAAGCTGCAATACGCCGGGCTTCGTGCCGTCGGAACATGCCTTGCTGGACCTGCTGTCGGCAAGCTTCGCCGCGGCCGGTGAGCAGATCGACGTGACGCCTTTCGTCGAGCTGACCGGCGGCGTGATCACCCAAGCGCAGCGCGATCGCAACGCGTTCAGCCACGCCAAGGCGGTGTATCCGCTGTATCAACTGGTGGACGCGCAGAGTCTGCCGGCGGTGCAGGCGCAGCTGAAACTGGATTCCTCGCTGCGGCTGGTCGATTCCTGCCAGCTCAAGGCCAGCGGGCTGAAAGGCGACGTCACCCTGAGTCTGGATATCGATGACTTTGCGCAGATCTACGGTGAAGACCTGATCCTGATGGAAGGGGCGCGCTATGCCCACAAAGTCCGTATCGACACGCCGACCCTGGCGCTGACTGCGCTGCCGATCGGCGTGTATACCTTGCGGTTGCCGACCGGCAAAGATCGTAAATATCGGCCGACGGCGGGTTACCTGACGGTGAAGCAGGGGAAAAACGCGGTGACGCTTCGCTTCGAGCGCAAAGCCGCTTCGCCGATCGTTTCGCAGGAGATCAATCTGTTGGGCCTGAGCGATGCGGTCTTCGCCACCGTGGTCGTCGATCGCGCCAAAGGAGCGGTGGTGGTTGACGTGACCAGCACCACGCCGCACGCCTACTTCCCCGGTGAAACCTATGCCCGGGTGACGCTGCGCGATCGGCAGGGCGCGGTGCGCTTCAGCAAGGAGATTCAGGGCACTCAGGCTACGTTAAGTCATGACGAGCTGCCGTTTGCCGAGGGCGATGACATCGAGATTTACCATGTGGAGCCGAGCCGGGTGCGTTTGAATCCGGCGGCGGCCGACGTCATCGATAACAAAAACAAAACCAACGTACTGCGCATCGAAACCAGCGGGCTGAAAAACCCGGCGTTGCCCGGCGATCCCGAGCAGGCGCTGCTGGCGCGCCTGGAACAGGCGGCGCAGCGTTTGCGTCGCCTGTTGCCGGCTTACTATGCGCCATCGTCGTCGTTCAAGGACGATATTTATCTGGCGTTCGGCGCCTTTGCCGAGCCGCAGCGCGAGTCACTGTTGGCGACCTATCGGGATTGCCTGCCGGCCGACAATACGCCGCCGGGCGCCAACGTCGGCAATGCGTTTACCGTGGCGTGCAAAGGGATTGGCGATCGCCAGTTCCTGACCGGCGCCATCGATCTGGTGAAGAAAACCGTTACCGTCACGCTGGCGGCGGGGATTGCTCACCACTACTTTGCCGACAGCTATGCCTTCCTCAGCGTGACGGATGCGGACGGCAACGTCTTGCTCAGCTACGACGTCATCGGCAGCCAGAATCAACCGGCCAAAACCTGGGTGTTGCCGCTGTCGGGTTACGGCGGTGAAGTGATTCATCTGCGGCATGAAGAGCCGGACAACCGCCTGGCGATCGTCAACGAAATGCAGCACTTGCGGCTGGCGGAGAAGGGCAAGCAACAGACCTACTGCATTACGCCGGTCGGTTTGAAACGCATCAACGACTGATCCCCATCGGCCTGCGGGGCGGCGAGTGCGTCGCCCCGGTTTTTCCTCTGCATCATCCCGCCATTGCACTCTTTTTTGTTCTCCCGCTGCGCGCCGCTGGTGCAGCCCGTTTGCCGCCGCCGTCATAAGTTTTAATTATAATTTATTGAAATCATGAGATTAAAAATTGGCACGCCGGTTGCTCTGTTGAATCCCATCTTGTGTACCAGATGGAATTCAGTCGATGAGCGAACCTGTTGTAGCGTGCGGTTTTACCCTCAGTGAATGGCAACACCATTACCAAACCCGCCCGGCGGGCGAGCGCCTTGCCTGCGTCAGTGCGACGATCGAAACGCTGGTCGCCGGGCTGAACCCAGACGATAACGCCTGGCTGTATCTCGCTACGCCGGCGCAGCGCGAGCAGCAGTATCGGCAGCTGGCACAGAGGCTCGAGGCGGTCGCCGGCGATCTCAGCTGCCTGCCGCTGTTCGGCGTGCCCTTCGCCATCAAAGACAATATCGACGTTGGCGGCTGGCCGACCAGCGCCGCCTGCCCGGCGTTCACCTATCAGGCCGCGGCGGACGCCACCGTGGTCGCCCACCTGCGCGCCGCCGGGGCGATCGCCCTTGGTAAAACCAACCTCGACCAGTTCGCTACCGGGTTGGTAGGCACTCGCTCACCGTATGGCGCAGTGGTCAACAGCTTCGACAGCCGCTACGTCAGCGGCGGTTCCAGCTCCGGCTCCGCCTCGGTGGTGGCGCGCGGCCTGGTGCCGTTCGCGCTCGGCACCGACACCGCCGGTTCGGGGCGTGTGCCCGCCGGGTTCAACAACATCGTCGGGCTGAAACCGACCAAGGGGCGGTTGTCCAACCGCGGCGTGGTGCCGGCCTGCCGGTTGAACGATACGGTGTCGGTCTTCGCGCTGACGGTGGCCGACGCCGCGCTGGTGGCGGAACTGGCGAGCGGCTTTGACGCGGCAGACCCGTATTCCCGCCCCGATCCGCATACCGCGCCGGCGGATATCCCCGCCGCGCCGCGTTTCGCCGTTCCCGCCCAGCTGGAGTTTTTCGGCGACGTTCAGGCCGAGCGGGCGTTTCACCGAGCGCTGGCGCAGCTGCAGGCGGGCGGCGCCACGCTGGAACCCCTCGATTTCGCGCCGTTTCGCACTCTGGCGGAACAGCTGTATTACGGCCCCTGGGTGGCGGAGCGCACGGTGGCCATTGAGCAGGTGCTGGAAGCGAGCCCGCAGGCTATCGATCCGGTGGTGCGCGGCATCGTCGGCAACGGCCTCGGCTACAGCGCCTGCGACGCCTACAAGGCGGAATACCTGCGCGCCGAGCTGGCGCGGCAAATCGCCCAGCGGCTGGCGCCGTTCGACGCGCTGGTGGTGCCGACCGCGCCCACTATCCGCACCCTGACGGAGATGGCGCAGGAGCCGGTGCTGTTCAATTCGCAATTCGGCACTTACACCAATTTCACCAACCTGGCCGATCTGAGCGCGCTGGCGCTGCCGGGGCCGCTGCGCGAAGACGGCCTGCCGGCGGGCATCACCCTGATTGCGCCCGCCTGGCATGACCGGGCGCTGGCGGCGTTTGGCCTGCGCTGGCAACGGCAAAGCGCCTTGCCGCTCGGCGCTATCGGCCGGGCATTGCCGCCGCAGCCTGTGCCTGCGCCGTCCACAGGGCACGTGCGTCTGGCGGTAGTGGGCGCTCACCTTAGCGGCATGCCGCTCAACGTCCAGCTGACACAGCGCGACGCGGTGCAGGTGGAGCAAACCGCTACCGCCCCCTGCTATCGCCTGTATGCGCTGGCCGATACCGAGCCGCCGAAGCCGGGGCTGGCGCGCGCGGCGCAGGGGGCGGCGATCCGCGTTGAGCTGTGGGACATCCCGCTGGCCCGTTTCGGCGAATTTGTGGCGGAAATCCCGGCGCCATTGGGTATCGGCACGCTGCTGCTGGCGGACGGCCGGCGGGTGAAGGGGTTTATCTGCGAAGCCTGGGCGCTGGAAGACGCGACGGATATCACTGAGTTTGGCGGCTGGCGCGACTATTTCGCCAGCGTTAAGGGGGCATGAACATGTTTACTACCGTACTGATCGCTAACCGCGGCGAAATCGCCTGCCGCGCCATTCGCACCCTGAAACGCCTGGGCGTAACCAGCGTGGCGGTCTATTCCGACGCCGACCGCAATGCGCCGCACGTCGCCGAGGCCGACAGGGCGGTGGCGCTCGGCGGCGACAAGGCCGC
Organism: Serratia sp. SCBI; assembly: GCF_000747565.1. Lineage (NCBI taxonomy): Bacteria > Pseudomonadati > Pseudomonadota > Gammaproteobacteria > Enterobacterales > Yersiniaceae > Serratia > Serratia sp. SCBI. The sequence goes on from NZ_CP003424.1 coordinate 1,445,659, forward strand.
CGACAGCTACCTGCGCATCGACAAGATCCTCGCGGCGGCAGCGGCCACCGGCGCGCAGGCGATCTACCCCGGCTACGGCTTTTTGTCCGAGAGCGCCGAGTTTGCCGACGCCTGCGAAGCGGCGGGCATCGCCTTTATCGGCCCGACGGCGGCGCAGATGCGCGAGTTCGGCCTCAAGCACCGGGCGCGCGAGCTGGCGGCGTTGGCCGGGGTGCCGATGACGCCGGGCACCGGCTTGCTGGAGAGCGTTGAGCAGGCGGTCGCCGCCGCCGCGCGCATCGGCTACCCGGTGATGCTGAAAAGCACCGCCGGCGGCGGCGGCATAGGCCTGACGCGCTGTGACGACGAGGCGGCGCTGCGCGACGCGTACGACAGCGTCAAACGGCTGGGAGAGCAGTTCTTCCGCGACGCCGGCGCCTTTATCGAACGCTTCGTCGATCGGGCGCGCCACGTCGAGGTGCAGATTTTCGGCGACGGCCAGGGGCGGGTGGCGGCGCTCGGCGAGCGCGACTGTTCGCTGCAGCGGCGCAACCAAAAGGTGGTGGAGGAAACCCCGGCGCCGCATCTGCCGGCGGCGACCCGCCAGGCGCTGCACCGGGCGGCGGTGGCGCTGGGCGAGTCGGTGAATTACCGCAGCGCCGGCACCGTAGAGTTTATCTATGACGCCGCGCGCGACGAGTTTTATTTCCTGGAGGTGAACACCCGCTTACAGGTCGAGCACCCGGTCACCGAAATGGTCACCGGCCTGGATCTGATCGCATGCATGCTGCAGGTGGCGGCGGGCGACGCGCTGGATTGGGCGGCGTTGCAACGCGCGCCGCAGGGCGCGGCGATTGAGGTGCGCCTCTACGCCGAAGATCCGCTGAAAAACTTCCAGCCCAGCCCCGGCGTGCTGACCGAGGTGCATTTCCCTGACGACGTGCGCCTCGACGGTTGGGTGGCGACCGGCAGCGAAGTGTCGGCGTTTTACGACCCGATGATCGCCAAGCTGATCGTGCACGGCGCCGATCGGGCACAGGCGCTGGAAAAATTGCGCGTGGCGCTGGCGGCGACCCGTTTGCACGGCATCGCCACCAACCTCGACTATCTGCGGCAGGTGATCGCCACGCCGCAATTTCAGCGCGGCGACGTCTGGACGCGCCTGCTGGACGATGTGCGTTTCCAGCCGCACTGCCTCGAAGTGCTGCAACCCGGCACCTACAGCAGCGTGCAGGATTATCCCGGCCGCCTCGGCTATTGGGACATCGGCGTGCCGCCGTCCGGCCCGATGGACGACTTCGCGTTTCGGCTGGCCAACCGCATCGTCGGCAACCACCCGGCGGCCGCCGGGTTGGAGTTTACCCTGCAGGGGCCGACGCTGCGCTTTCACTGCGACGCCACCATCGCGCTGACGGGCGCGAGCTGCCCGGCCGATCTGGATGGCGAGGCGGTCGCCTACTGGCGGCCGATCGCGGTGCGGGCCGGGCAGGTATTGACGCTGGGGCGCGCCACGCAAGGCTGCCGCACCTATCTGGCGGTACGCAACGGCTTTGACGTGCCGGTGTATCTCGGCAGCCGCTCCACCTTCGCGCTGGGCCAGTTCGGCGGCCACGCCGGGCGCACCTTGCGCGTGGCGGACATGTTGGCGATCGCCCAACCGGCGCTGGCGGCCAGCACTACGCCGGCGCCGATCGCCGCGCCGCAGGCGATGGACGACAGCTTGATCCCGCACTACGGCGACCAGTGGCACATCGGTGTGCTGTACGGGCCGCACGGCGCGCCGGACTTTTTCACCGCTGAATCGATAGAGGCCTTTTTCGCCACCGACTGGCAGGTGCATTACAACTCCAACCGCCTCGGGGTGCGCCTGTCGGGGCCAAAGCCCGAGTGGGCGCGGGAGGACGGCGGCGAGGCCGGTTTGCATCCTTCCAACGTGCACGACTGCGAGTACGCCATCGGCGCCATCAACTTCACCGGCGACTTCCCGGTGATTCTGACCCGCGACGGGCCCAGCCTCGGCGGCTTCGTTTGCCCGGTGACCATCGCCAAGGCTGAACTGTGGAAAGTGGGGCAGGTGAAGCCGGGCGACCGCATCCGTTTCCATCCGATCGGCTTCCGGCAGGCGCAGTCGCTGGAGCAGGCGCAGCTCGGCAGCATCGAAGCGCTGGCGGCGGTGAAGGCCATCACCCTGCCGCCGCCGGATCTGGCCCCGGCGGAGACCGTTTCCGCCGCGGTGCTGGCGGCGCTGCCGGCGGCGGAAGGGCGCCCGGCGGTGGCGTATCGCCAGGCGGGGGACGGCTACATCTTGATGGAGTACGGCGACAATGTGCTCGATCTGGCGCTGCGGCTGCGCATTCATCTGCTGATGCAGTCGCTGCGTGAGGAGGCGATACCGGGCGTGGCGGAGCTGGCGCCGGGCGTGCGTTCGCTGCAGATCCGTTACGACAGCCGGCAGATTAGCCAGGCCGACCTGCTGCAGCGCCTGCTGGCGCGCGAACGGGCGCTGGGGGACGTCAGCCGCCTGAAGGTGCCGACGCGCACCGTGTGGCTGCCGATGGCGTTTGAGGATTCGGCCACGCTGGGGGCGGTGGATCGCTATCAACAGACGGTGCGCGCCTCGGCGCCCTGGCTGCCGAACAACGTCGATTTCATTCAGCGCATCAATGGCCTGAGCCGACGCGAGCAGGTGCGCGACATTCTGTTCGACGCCAGCTACCTGATCCTCGGGCTGGGCGACGTCTACCTCGGCGCGCCCTGCGCGGTGCCGCTCGATCCGCGCCATCGCCTGCTGAGCTCCAAATACAACCCGGCGCGCACCCACACCGCCGAAGGGACGGTCGGCATCGGCGGCATGTACATGTGCATCTACGGCATGGATTCGCCGGGCGGTTACCAGCTGGTGGGGCGCACGCTGCCGATCTGGAACAAGTTTCTCAAAAACCCGCAGTTCACCGCCGGTGAACCCTGGCTGCTGCGCTTCTTCGATCAGGTGCGCTTCTACCCGGTCAGCGAGCAAGAGCTGGACGAGCAGCGCGAAGCGTTCCGTGAAGGGCGCATGCAGGTGCGCATCGAAGAGAGCGAGTTCGACTTCGCCGCCTACACCCGTTTCCTGGCCGACAACGCCGAGGCGATCGCCGACTTCCAGCATCGCCAGCAGCAGGCGTTCAGCGCCGAAGTGGCGCGCTGGCGCAGCGATGACGACGAGGCCGAGGCGCAGCTGTTGCCGCCGGAGGAAGAGGACGCCATCGACGGCGATTTGGTCAGCGCCGATCTGAACGGCAGCGTGTGGAAGATCCTGGTGGAACCGGGGCAGGCGGTGGCGGCCGGGCAGCCGCTGATCGTGGTCGAGGCGATGAAAATGGAGCTGGCGGTCACCGCGCCGCGCGCCGGGATCGTTAAACGCATCAGCTGCCGGCAGGGGCGGCCGGTCGGGCCGGGCGACGCCCTGCTGTGGCTGGAAAAGGCGGTCTGAACGGAGGAGCGATGATGCAAATCACCAACGGAGAGCACAAGGCGCGCCCGGAAGGGTTGGCGGAGCGCATTTATCTGCAGCTCAAGGCCGACATCTTCGAGTTTCGCCTGCTGCCGGGCGATCGCTTCAGCGAAAGCGACGTGGCGCAGCGCATGGCGGCCAGCCGCACGCCGGTGCGTCAGGCGCTGTTTCGGCTGGAGCGCGAAGGCTATGTCGAGGTGTTGTTTCGCAGCGGTTGGCAGGTGCGGCCGTTCGATTTCGCCTACTTCGAAGAGCTGTACGACCTGCGCATCGTGCTGGAGCAAGAGGCGGTGAAACGGCTGTGCGAACGCCCGGCCGGGGAAACGCCGGACGCGCTGGCGGCGCTGAGCCGTTTTTGGACCGAAGCGCCGCGCCTGGCGGACGGCAAGGCGGTGTCGCAGCACGATGAGCAGTTTCATCAGGCGTTGGTGGCCGCGGCGGGCAACGGCGAAATGGCGCGCATCCACCGCGAGCTGACCGAAAAGATCCGCATCATTCGCCGGCTGGATTTCACCCAGCAGACGCGGGTGGACGCCACCTACCGCGAGCACGCCGCCATTTTGCAGGCGATCCTGCAGCGGCAAAGCGGGGAGGCGCAAACGCTGCTCGGCGAGCACATCGCCGTCAGCAAGGCAGAAGTGCGAAAAATAACGCTGCACATGTTGCATCAGGCGCGGGCTCAGCAGCCTGCGCGCTCGGCGTAACGATTTTGATTTCACACACATCAGGAGTTTGAACTATGCAACGTCGTCGTTTTATCAAAGCTTTTGCGCTGTCCGCCGCCGCTGTCGGCCTGGGCCTGGCCTGGAGCGCGCAGGCCGCCGACACCATCAAGGTCGGTATTCTGAGTTCGCTCTCCGGCACCATGGCGATTTCCGAGACGCCGCTGAAGGATGTGGCGCTGATGACCATCGACGAGATCAACGCCAAAGGCGGGGTGCTCGGCAAAAAGCTGGAGCCGGTGGTGGTGGATCCGGCCTCCAACTGGCCGCTGTTCGCCGAAAAGGCGCGCCAGCTGCTGAGCCAGGACAAGGTGGCGGCGGTGTTTGGCTGCTGGACTTCGGTGTCGCGCAAGTCGGTGCTGCCGGTGTTTGAGGAGCTGAACGGCCTGCTGTTCTATCCGGTGCAATACGAAGGCGAAGAGATGTCACCGAACGTGTTCTACACCGGTGCGGCGCCGAACCAGCAGGCGATCCCGGCGGTGGAATACCTGCTGAGCGAGGACGGCGGCGGCGCCAAGCGCTTCTTCCTGTTGGGCACCGATTACGTCTATCCGCGCACCACCAACAAGATCCTGCGCGCCTTCCTGCACAGCAAAGGCGTGCAGGACAAGGATATCGAAGAGGTCTATACGCCGTTCGGCTACAGCGATTACCAGACCATCGTCGCCAACATCAAGAAGTTCGCCGCCGGCGGCAACACCGCGGTGATCTCCACCATCAACGGCGATTCCAACGTGCCGTTCTACAAAGAACTCGCCAACCAGGGCGTCAAGGCCACCGACGTGCCGGTGATCGCCTTCTCGGTCGGCGAGGAAGAGCTGCGCGGCATCGACACCAAGCCGCTGGTGGGCAACCTGGCGGCCTGGAACTACTTCGAATCGCTGGATAACCCGACCAACAAACAGTTTGTCAGCCAGTGGAAAGCCTACGCCAAGGCGCACAATCTGCCGAATTACGCCACTGCGGTCACCAACGATCCGATGGAGGCCACCTACGTCGGCCTCCATATGTGGGCGCAGGCGGTGGAAAAGGCCGGCACCACCGACGTCGATAAGGTGCGCGCGGCGATGGCCGGGCAAACCTTCGCCGCGCCGTCGGGCTTCACGCTGACCATGGACAAGACCAATCACCACCTGCACAAGCCGGTGATGATCGGCGAGATCGAGGGCAACGGCCAGTTCAACGTGGTGTGGCAGACCGAGGCGCCGGTGCGCGCGCAGCCGTGGAGTCCGTATATTGCCGGCAACGACAAAAAACCGGATTACCCGGTGAAAGGCGGCAAGTAACGTCACTCAGCGCCGGCGCGGCTCGACGCGCGCCGGCCCAACAGAAGAGGCAGCTGATGCAATCTCCGTTTTTATCCTCTCTGCGCGCCGGGCTGTGGCTGTTGTGCGCCTGGCCCCTGCTGGCGCAGGCCGGGCCGGCCGATGAGTTCGCGGCGGCCACTCGCGCGCAGCAGGCTAAAACTGCTGCAGGCGTGGGCGGCCGAGCCGGACGCCGCGCGCCTGCCGTTGCTGCAGGGGCTGCAGCAGGAAACCGTGGCGATCGACGGGGCGAAACGCGCCTTTATCCGCCAGGGCGACCGCTATCTGCCGCTTGAAGGTGAGGCGGCCCCGGTTGGCGAGCCGAAGAAGGTGTGGCTGAACAACCGGCTGCGCATTCTGATCGCCAACGCGTTGTCGGCGCAGCGGTTGGTCAGCGCGGACGCGGCGGTGCGGCTGCAGGCGGCGACCGCGCTGCAGCGCGAGGCGCAGGGCGAGCAGTTGCCGCTGTTGACCCGGCGGCTGGCGCAGGAGAAAGACCCGCAGGTACGCGACGCGCTGAGCATTGCGCTGGCGAACCTGCAATTGGCCGACGCCAGCCCGCAGGTGCGCTTCAATGCGGTGCGGCTGCTGGGGGAATCGGGCGAGCCGGAAACCCGCGCGCGGCTGCAAGCCTTGACCGATGCGGCCAATGAGCCGGACGCCGCGGTGCGCGCCGAGGCGCAGCGCAGCTTGCAGCGCGTGCAGCACCGCCTGATGATCGGCGATCTGCTCGGCCAGGCGTTCAGCGGCCTGTCGCTCGGTTCGATCCTGCTGTTGGCGGCGCTCGGCCTGGCGATCACCTACGGTCTGCTCGGCGTCATCAATATGGCGCACGGTGAAATGCTGATGCTCGGCGCCTATTCCGCCTATCTGGTGCAGGGGCTGTTTCAGCAATTTGCGCCGCAGTGGCTGGCGCTCTACCCGCTGGCGGCGCTGCCGGTGGCGTTCGCCATCACCGCCGGGATCGGCATGGCGCTTGAGCGCACGGTGATCCGCCACCTGTACGGCCGGCCGCTGGAAACCCTGCTGGCCACCTGGGGCATCAGCCTGGTGCTGATCCAACTGGTGCGGGTGCTGTTCGGCGCGCAGAACGTCGAGGTCGCCAACCCGGCGTGGCTGTCGGGCGGCGTGCAGCTGTTGCCGAACCTGGTGTTGCCGTGGAACCGCATCGCGGTGATCGCGTTCGTGCTGCTGGTGCTGGCGTTGACCTGGCTGCTGCTGAACAAAACCCGGCTCGGCATGAACGTGCGCGCGGTGACGCAAAACCGCGCGATGGCGGCCTGCTGCGGCGTGCCCACCGGGCGGGTGGACATGCTGGCCTTCGGGTTGGGATCCGGCATCGCCGGGCTCGGCGGGGTGGCGCTGTCGCAGTTGGGCAACGTCGGGCCGGAGCTGGGGCAAGGTTACATCATCGATTCGTTCCTGGTGGTGGTGCTCGGCGGCGTCGGCCAGCTGGCGGGGACGGTGGCGGCGGCCTTCGGCCTCGGCATCGTCAACAAGATCCTCGAGCCGCAGATCGGCGCCGTGTTGGGCAAGATCCTGATCCTGGTGCTGATCGTTCTGTTTATTCAAAAGCGTCCGCAGGGGCTGTTCGCCCTTAAGGGCAGGGTGATTGACTGATGAGCCAACCATTGACCGTAACCGGCGTGCAGAAAGCGCCCCGGCTGGCGTTGAGCATCGGCGGGCTGGCGTTGCTGGCGCTGCTGGTCATGCCGTTCATGACGTTGTTGCCGGCGGGTCATCCGCTGGCGGTGTCCACCTATACCCTGACGCTGGCGGGCAAGATCCTGTGCTACGCGGTGGTGGCGGTGGCGCTCGATCTGGTGTGGGGCTATGCCGGGCTGCTGTCGCTCGGCCACGGGCTGTTCTTCGCGCTCGGCGGCTACGCCATGGGCATGTACCTGATGCGGCAGGCGGCGGGTGACGGGCTGCCGGCGTTTATGGCGTTCCTCTCCTGGAACGAGCTGCCGTGGTTCTGGAGCGGCACCCAGCATTTCGCCTGGGCGCTGTGCCTGATCGTGCTGGTGCCGGGCCTGTTGGCTTTCCTGTTCGGCTACTTCGCCTTTCGCTCGAAAATCAAAGGGGTGTACTTCTCGATCATGACCCAGGCGCTGACCTATGCCGGCATGCTGCTGTTCTTTCGCAACGAGACCGGTTTCGGCGGCAATAACGGCTTTACCGGTTTCACCACGCTGCTCGGCTTTCCCATCACCGCCGCCGGCACGCGGGTGGCGCTGTTCCTGGCGACGGTGCTGCTGCTGGCCGCCAGCCTGGCCATCGGCTTTGCGCTGGCGCGCAGCAAATTCGGCCGGGTGCTGACCGCGGTGCGCGATGCGGAAAACCGGCTGACCTTCTGCGGCTACGATCCGAAGGGTTTCAAGCTGTTCGTCTGGACGCTGTCGGCGGTGCTGTGCGGGCTGGCCGGCGCGCTCTATGTGCCGCAGGTCGGCATCATCAACCCCGGCGAAATGTCGCCGACCAACTCGATCGAGGCCGCCATCTGGGTGGCGCTCGGCGGGCGCGGCACGCTGGTGGGGCCGCTGCTCGGCGCCGGCATCGTCAACGGCGCCAAGAGCTGGTTCACCATGGCCATTCCCGAATACTGGCAGTTCTTCCTCGGCCTGATGTTTATCGTCGTCACGCTGTTTCTGCCCAAAGGGGTGATTGGCCTGCTGCGTCGGAGGAAATCCTCATGAAGGCGATGCAAGTGACCGACGAACTGTTTACCCATCCGCTGCCGGCGGACAAATACCGGCAGCAAACCGATCCGGTGCTACAGCTCGACAACGTCAACGTCAGCTTCGACGGTTTTCGCGCGCTGACCGATCTGTCGCTGCGCATTGGCGTCGGCGAACTGCGCTGCGTGATCGGCCCCAACGGCGCCGGCAAGACCACGCTGATGGATGTGATCACCGGCAAAACCCGGCCGGACAGCGGCAGGGTGTTTTACGACCAGACCGTCGATCTGACCCGGCTGGCGCCGATGCAGATCGCCCATGCGGGCATCGGCCGCAAGTTTCAAAAACCGACGGTGTTCGAGGCGCTGACGGTGTTCGAAAATCTGGAGATCGCGCAGAAAACCCGCAAGTCGGTGTGGGCCTGCCTGCGCGCCCGCCTGAGCAGCGAACAGCGCGACCGCATCGACGAGATGCTGAAGACTCTGCGGCTGGGGCATGAACGCCACCGGCCCGCCGGGCTGTTGTCCCACGGGCAGAAACAGTTTCTCGAGATCGGCATGCTGCTGGTGCAGGAACCGCATCTGCTGCTGCTCGACGAGCCGGCGGCCGGCATGACCGACGCTGAAACCGACTACACCGCCGAACTGTTCCGCGAGCTGGCGGGCAAGCATTCGCTGATGGTGGTGGAGCACGACATGGGGTTTGTGGAAACCATTGCCGATCGCGTGACGGTGCTGCATCAGGGACAGGTGCTGGCGGAAGGATCGCTGGCGCAGGTGCAGGCCGATGAACGGGTGATTGAGGTATATCTGGGGCGCTGAGGAGGCGTAATCATGCTGCAGGTAGAGGAATTGAATCAGTATTACGGCGGCAGCCACATTCTGCGCGGCCTGTCGTTCGAGGCGCGCATCGGCGAGGTGACCTGCCTGCTGGGGCGCAATGGCGTGGGCAAGACCACGCTGCTGAAATGCCTGATGGGGCTGATCCCGGCGCGCAGCGGCAGCGTCCGTTGGCGGGGCGAAACCATCACCGGTAAAAAACCGCATCAGCGGGTGCAGGCGGGCATCGCCTATGTGCCACAGGGGCGGGAGATTTTTCCGCGCCTGACGGTGGAGGAAAATCTGCTGATGGGGCTGGCGCGTTTTTCCGGCGCCGACGCGCGCGCGGTGCCGGATCCGATCTATGAACTGTTTCCGGTGCTGCGGCAAATGAAGGATCGGCGCGGCGGCGATCTTTCCGGCGGGCAGCAACAGCAGCTGGCGATCGGCCGGGCGCTGGCCTGCCGGCCGCAGCTGTTGATCCTCGACGAACCGACGGAAGGGATCCAGCCTTCGGTGATCAAGGAGATCGGCGCGGTGATCAAACAGCTGGCGTCGCGGGGCGATATGGCGATCCTGCTGGTGGAGCAGTTCTATGACTTCGCCGCCGACCTGGCGGACAGCTATCTGGTGATGTCGCGCGGCAGCATCGTGCAGCGCGGCGCAGGCAGCGCTATGGAACAGGACGATGTCCGCGCGCTGGTGGCGATTTAACGTTGGGTCAGCTGAAAAAGGATTGGCTGAGCGGATCGCGGGAATGATGCAGCACTCTGATGATATTCACCTCCCGCCTGTGCTGTCGAAAATAAATCAGGTGGTTGGCGACGGGCAATACCCATAGGCCGGGGCCGATTGCATCGATGTTTTTGCCGAGTTGGTGGTGGCTAAGGTTATCGAAAGCCTGATGCAGGCGGCGCAGATAATCTTCGGCCACCTGCAAGCCAAAGTGCGCCAACCCGTAAAAATAGATCTCTTCCATATCGTCCAACGCTTTTGGACGAACGGTTACTCTCCTGCGCATCCTTTTGCTTTGCTCCGTATTCTTTCCATGAACACATCACGATCCCATTCGACGGCTTCGCCGCTGTTCTCTCCTTCGGCGATCAAGCGCCTAAGCTCTTCCAGTTTTGAGGCGGCGGTACGTTCGCGCAAAGTGCGCACGGATTCGCGGATGACTTCGCTGGGCGTTCGGTAATCGCCGCTGGCCACCAGGTCTTCGACGAAGCTACGCAGTTCGTCACCCAGATCTACCGTTAGTGTTCTGCCCATTGTTCCTCCTCACTTTCGGCTATGCTGCGTCATTGTAAGATTAGTTCTTACATTGTGCACGTCAAACTATCAGGATCTCAATAGCGATCCCGTCATGAGGATGGGAGCCACCCGTTTATTCATTAAGGATAACCATGAACGAAATCACTGTGTCACGCCTCGGTTGCATCGTCCTGTCCCTGTTTCCGGCCCTGTGGGGGCTGTTTAGCCTGTTGAACAATACGGCGGATTTCGCCGGCACCGCGCGCAATGCGGTGGGGCCGCTGCTCGCCATGCAGGATACTTATCAAACGCCGGGGCTGATGTGGCGCGCGATCAGCGCCGACTGGGCCTGCATGTTGGGGTTGGCGGTCATCACCGCGCTGGAAACGCTGGCCGGCCTATTCGCGACGGCGGGCGTGGCGTTGATGATCGGGCGATTGAAAGGCCCTTACGCCGCTTTCGCCAAGGGCAAAGTCTGGGCGATGCTGGGGGCGCTTTGCGCGATAACGGTGTGGGGCGTCGGCTTTATGGTGGTCGCCGGCGACTGGTTTATGGCCTGGCAGGCCAAGAAGGATCCGCTGGCGGTGCAGCTGGGGGCGCTGATCTACCTGGCGCCCAATGCGTTTGCCTTGCTGTTCCTGATGCTGCAGCGGGAGCCGCGCTAAACGACGGCGGAGTGGGGCGCGGTTACAGCGCCTTGCTCATATACCAAATGCCTATCGAGCCCTGGGCGCTGGTGTAGCAGGTCTCGCCACAAATGCTCAATCCTTGACGCTGATAAAAACGTTGGGCGCGGGTGTTGCGTTGCAGCACTTCCAGCCACAGCGTTTTTTGCCGACGGTCGATAGCCCGCTGCTGCACCTGTTCGTACAGGCGCTGGCCATAGCCGTTGCCGGCATGGCCCGGCAGAAAATAGATTTTCTGCAGCTCTGCGCCGATGTGCTCGGTTGGTGCCAGCAGGCTGTCGAAGTTCACCCGCGCATAGCCGACGAGGGCGTCATCCTCATGGGCCAACAGCCAGCACACGTCGGGATCGCGCAGCGTCCGTTCCAGCGCAGAGACGGAAAAATCCTCCGCCAGAAAGGCCTCCAGCTCGTGCGGGTAGCGCCACAGCTCACCGAAGTGGGCGCGGTAGGTGCGGATGCCGATATCGCGCACTTGCGTTAAATCTTCCAGCAATGCCTGACGGACGGTGAACATCAGTGCCCCTTTGAGTAAGAAAAATTACAGCCGTTGTTACAGATGCCGGTGAGGCACCATCGCCTGATGCAGAATGGCGAGAACGGTGATGCCGGCAGGGCGGTTGCGGTAGTAGATCCTATGGCTGGCGTAAGGAAAACTGCGTATCTCTTCGCCCAGATCGTGGAAGTGAGCTTTACCGCTTCCGGCATATCTGCCAAATGATGCATGACCTCTCTCAACTGCTCAAGATAGCGGCGAGATTGCGCTTGGCCCCAGTGCTCGATGGTGAAATGACGAATAGCCAGCAGATCTTGTTGGGCCTGCGGGGTGAGGCGAAACGCGGGCATCTCAGTCTGTTTCATCGGTGAGTAGACGGTTGAAGAAGGCATCGCCGTCTACCGCCTTACCGGCGTCTTCCTCGGCGGTAGCCTGCGCGATTTTTTGCTGCAGTGCGCTTAATTTGAGATCTTCCAGTGCCTGGTAATCTTCTACAGACATGACGACGGCGACCGGTTTGCCGTTGCGATTGATTTGCACCGGTTCACGCTGCGCCTTGAGCAGCAAATCGCCGAATTGGGTTTTGGCCTCGTTCGCGGTGAGTGTGTACATTTAATCGCTCCAGTTAATTAAATCGTTCGATTTAACCATTATACGGCGCGATGAAAAAATCACCAATGCTATTCCGGCGGGCAGGTTTCGTTGGACAGATGCCGCGGTGTTTCACGGCGAAAACCCAGGCCGATGATGCGGCCGAACAGGCGCGGCAGCCAGCGGCTGTTGCCGACGCGGGCGATCAAGCGCGAGCCGCCCGCCGCGCGGCGTTCGCCCGGCTTGCGCTGGCTCATTTTGATCTGCAAAAACTGGATGGCGCGAGTGGGGAGTTCGCGCCGGCGCTGCACGCTCAGCAGATGCTTCAGCTGCAGCCGATGCTGGCGCAGCGGCGGGATCAGGGCGTTGGCGGCGGCCACCGCGTCCTGAATCGCCAGGTTGACGCCCACGCCGCCGATCGGCGACATGGCGTGCGCGGCGTCGCCGATGCACAGCACCCCCGGTTTGGCCCAGCGATCCAGACGATCGATGCGAATGCTCAGCAGTTTGACCTGATCCCACTCGACGATCTCCTGCAGGCGATCGTCCTGGAACGGCGCCACCTCGGCGAGGTGCAGTAAAAATTTCTCCAGCCCGCTGTGGCGGATCGCATCGAAGCTGCCTTTGTCGATCGAGTAACCGCATTGCCAGTAGTCGCCGCGATCGATCATGATGAAGTTCTGTTTCGGCCCGGTGTGGCCCATCGACCAGGCCGGATCGCCCGGCTGCTTGCTGAGCTTCATCCACAATACGTCGCGCGGCGCGCCGAAGGATCGGCTGCTGAGCGCCGCCTGTTCGCGCACCACCGAGTTGCGGCCGTCGGTGCCGACCACCAACTGGCTGCGCACGCGGATCGGGCCTTCTGGCGTGTCGGCCAGCACACCGCACACCTGGCCGCGGTCGTACAGCAGCTGGTGAACCTGCGTTGAGGTCAGCAGCCTGAAGTTGGGGAAGGCGGCGGCCTGCTGGGCCAAAAAGTTGAGGAACTCCCACTGCGGCATAAAGGCGATAAATTTGCAGCGCGTCGGCAGGCGGGTGAAATCCGCCAGCTTGATGTCGCGTCCGGCGACTTCGGCGTGCAGAGATTCCGCGCGCTGATGCGGCAGCGTCAGCAGTTCGTCGAGCAGGCCCAGTTGATGCATGACTTCCAGCGTCGACGGGTGAATGGTGTCACCGCGAAAATCGCGCAGGAAATCGGCGTGCTTCTCCAGCACCGTCACGTCGATCCCCGCCCGCGCCAGCAGATAGCCGAGCATCAGCCCGGCGGGGCCGCCTCCCACGATGCAGCAGGTGGTGGCGTAAGGTGTGATTGGTGATGACGACATGACGGTTGACCCCGGAGAGCGGCCCGCATCCCGCGAGCCGCAAATGAATATGCAATACTGATAATGATTATCAATATCACATTGAGCTGTCAACCCGCAGCGCAGTGTGGTCAAAGGGAGCGGACAGAGGGGCGGAACCGGCGGGCAGGGTAAAAACGGTATTGCATCGCGAGTATAAGGATTCTCCGGAAAGACATTGACCCGGAGCGCGTGACACGCCATCTTTATCAGTAAAATCGGTATTATTTTGATTGATGGTTCAGAAAATCAGGATGGTCAGCATGGGGCGAATAACGTTCGATCTCGAGGATTTGCGCAGCTTCGTCACCGGCGTCGAGCTGGGCAGCTTCGCCAAGGCGGCTGAACGGCTGGGGCGCTCGACGTCGGCGGTCAGCGCCCACCTGAAAAAACTGGAACAGCAGGTTGGCGCGCCGATCCTGCGCAAGGCCGGGCGCGGCATGGTGATGACCGAGACGGGGGAAACTCTGCTTGGCTACGCGCGCCGCCTGCTGGAGCTTAATGACGAAGCCGCCGCCGCGGTGCGCGGGCTGGATCTGCAGGGCACGGTGCGGCTGGGGTTGCAGGAGGATTTCGGCGAGACGTTTCTGCCGCAGGTGTTGGGCAGCTTCGCGCGCGCCAATCCAAAGGTGAGGATCGAGGCGCGCATCGCGCGTAATGCCGAGCTGATCGACTGGGTGCTGAAAGGCCAGCTGGATCTGTCGCTGGCGTGGGATGGCGGTCTGAGCACGCCGTTTCATCAGGCGCTGGGGCAGCGGCAGTTGCACTGGATCGCGTCGCCCGGCTTCGCGCTGGCGCCCTGGCGAGAAGGGGATGAGCCGCTGCCGTTGGTGATGTTCGACGCGCCCTGTCTGATGCGCAGCGCGGCGACGCAGGCTCTGGATCGCGCCGGCATACCCTGGCGCATCGCCTTTAGCAGCCGCAGCCTGAACGGCGTGTGGGCGGCGGTGAGCGCCGGGTTGGGCGTTACGGTGCGCACGGCGGCGGGCTTGCCGCCCGGCCTGTCGCCGCTGGCCCCCGATCTGCTGCCCGCTCTCGGCCAACTCGGCGTGGTGCTGCACCGCGCCGAGGATCAGCCTTCGGCCGCCGTGCAGCGGCTGGCGCAGATCGTGGTCGAGCGGATCGAAACTTAATCTTGGGCGATAGGCTGCTTGCCGCTCAGCTGGCCCCATTCGCTCCAGGCGCCGTCATACAACTTGACCTGCGGCGCGCCGAGCGACAGCAGGCCAAACGCCAGCACCGCCGCCGTCACGCCGGAGCCGCAGCTGGTGATGATTGGGCCGTTGATGTCCACCCCCTTGTCGCTGAAGGTTTGGCGCAGCGCCTCCAATGATTTGAAGCGGCCGTTTTCCAGCAGCTCGCCGTACGGAATGTTGATGCTGCCGGGAATATGGCCGCGGTGCAGGCCGGGGCGCGGCTCTGGCGCTTCGGCATAAAAGCGCGGCGCGGCGCGCGCGTCGAGAATTTGCACCGGCGTGCCTAACGCTTGCTCCACTTGCCGCATATCCACCACCGCGTCGGCGTTGAACCGGGCGTTGAACGTCTGCGGGGCAGGCTGCGCCGGGCCGGTTTCCAACGCTTGCCCCAGCGCGGTCCAGCCGTTCAGCCCTTCGTCCAGCACATAAACGCGCTCGGCGCCGAAATTGCGGAAAGTCCACCAGCCGCGCGGTGCGGAGAACTGGTTGCCCTCGTCGTAAATCACCAGGGTATCGCGCTCGCTGATGCCCAATTGGCCCGCCGCCGCGGCGAATTCCGCCGCCGTCGGCAACATGTGCGGCAGCGCGGTGTTTTTGTCCGCCACGTCGTCGATATCAAAATAGACCGCGCCGGGGATATGGCCGCGTTCGAACTCGGCAAGCATATCTTTTTTCGGCGTCAGCCCGACCGGCGACATCCGAACGTCGATCACCACCAGATTTTCATCGTTGATATGTTGCGCAAGCCATTGGGGAGTCACCAGAAACGGAGAGTTCATCGTCATTGTTCGCCTGTTGTGAAAACGGATTTTCACTATACACCAGGCCGCGCGGGGATGAAGTATGATGTTCAGTCAAAGGCGATGGGGCCGGGAGCGGAGAAATCATGACGGACGAGGCGTTTGGCGGGGCCAAGATCGCGCTGCTGTGCGACGGTCTCTTGCTGGTTTACCAACGGGACGACAAGCCGGGCATTCCGTGGCCCGGTCAGTGGGATCTGCCCGGCGGCGGGCGGGAAAACGGCGAAACGCCGCTGCAGTGCGTGCAGCGGGAAACGCGGGAAGAGTTCGGCGTGACGATCGCCGAACACCAGGTTGTCTGGCGCCGGCGCTACGCCGGCATTTTGCCCGGCTCCCCGCCGACCTGGTTTATGGCCGGCGAGATCGCCCCGGCGCAGATCGCCGCCATTCGCTTCGGCGACGAAGGCCAACGCTGGCGGATGATGCCGGTGGCGCAGTTTATTGAGCATCCGCAGGGCATCGAGCATCTGCGCCGCCGGGTGGCGGAGTATTGGCGGCGGCGCGGTTGATGACGGTATTTCAGCGCGTCGCCAGTTGATTGATCTGCGGCGGCTCCAGGATGCGCAAGGCCGTTTCCCGGCGCGCCACCGCCAGCATCGCCAGCCCGATTCGTTCGGTGCTGCTCACCTGCGCGGGAAACAGTCGCAATGCGCCGAGCCACAGCGGCTTGAACAGCCGATAAATCAGATCGTATGCGCGGACTTTGGAGCGAATGCCGTGCAGCGGCACAATGGCGCCGGGGCGGAACATCACCGCGTGGAACGGCAGCGCCAGCAGCGCGTTTTCGGTGGCGCCCTTGACCCTGGCCCACATGCTGCGGCCGCGTTCGCTGCTGTCGGTGCCGACGCCGGAAACGTAGAGGAAGACCATCGTCGGATTCAGCCTCGCCAGCGGGCGGGCGGCGGCCAGCGTCAGATCGTAAGTCACCGCGCGATACTCGGCTTCGCTCAGGCCGGCGGACGAAATCCCCAGGCAGAAGAAACAGGCGTCATAGCCGGCGAGCTGCGGCTCCAGCGCCGACAGATCATGCAAATCGGGCACAGAAAGCTGGCGCAGTTTGGCGTGGCTTTGCGCCACCGGGCGACGGCCGATGCTGAGTACTTCGCTGACCCGCGGATCGCGCAGGCATTCCCGCAGCGCGCCCTGGCCCACCATGCCGCTGGCGCCGAAGATAATCACTTTCATGCTCTGTTCTCCCACTGGCCGGCGGTGCGCTGCATGCGCCAGCGGCTGGGCGTCAGCGCTTCCCACTGAATAAAGGCGCGGCTGAACGAATTCAGCTCTTCGAATCCCAGCACAAAGGCGATTTCCCCTGGCTCAAGATCGGTCTCCGCCAACAGCCGGCAGGCGGTGCGGTGGCGGGTTTTGTCCAACAATTGCTGGTAGCTGTAGCCGTGCCGTTGCAAGCGGCGCTGCAGCGTGCGCGGGCTGAGATAGAGTTCAGCGGCCACGCTGTTGACGCTGGGGCGCTGGCCGCGCATGCTGCGGCTGAGGATCGCCATCACCTGTGTGGGCAAGTCTTGCTCGGCGCGCGCTTCGGCCAACTCGGCCTCCAGCTCCGGCAGCAGCAGCGCCAGCATGTCCTGGTCGTGGGTGATGAGAGGCTGCTGCATCAGCGCACGGTCAAATACCAGCACGTCCAGCGGCGCGTCGAATCGCACCGGGCAGCCGAAGTGGCGCAGCAGCGGTGAGTGGGGATCGCGACGGCGGGTCACTTCAAGCGCCTTGGGCTGCAGCGGTAAACCGGTGCCACGGCGGCACAGGGTGGTGATAGAGGCGAACATGGTGTCTATCAGCAATTCCGGCGTATGGTCCTCAATCATCGTCCAACGCGTATGCAGCCGAACGCTGTCGCCATCTTCCTCCAGCATCAGTTCTTCCGGGCACACCAACCGTTTGTAGCGCGCGACTTTACGCAGGGCCTCGCCCATCGTGGCGGAGTGCAGTGCGGCGACCGACGCGATATCGTAATGCTCCGGCGCGACGTCGCCGCCCAGCCGCAGACCAAAGGCGGGATCGTCGCTCAGTTGGGCGAGGGCGCGCCAGACGGCGAAGAACTGGTGGGTGGTCAACCGCACTTTTACGCGCCGCTCGCTGAGCAGCCCGGCGGGCAAGCCGGCTAACTGACCGACCCGTTCGAGATCGACGCCTTGCGCCGCGAGGCGCACCGCCAACGCGTTGGAAACCGGAATTTGATCGCTGCTCATGGTTGTTGCCTGCCAGTGGTAAGAGAAGGCATTACTCTAAAACAGCCTGTCCGTGCGCCGATAATCCGATCGCGTCAAGATTTAATCCGATTGCGCCAAACTGTCGGTTGGCATCAGCGCCTGGATGGTGGCGCCGACCCGTTGTACCGCCTGTTCGATCTCCGTCGTCAGCGTCGGCGCATAGTTGATGCGCAGACAGTTGCGGTACTTGCCGGCGGCGGAAAAAATGCTGCCGACGGCGATTTGCACGCCTTGCTGTTCAAGATGGCGGTTCAGCCGCAGGGTGTCGAACGCCTCGTCCAGTTCGATCCACAGCATAAAACCGCCGCGCGGCCGGCTGACGCGGGTGCCGGCCGGGAAGTATTTCAGGATCAGATCGGTCATGCGGTCGCGGTTTTGCTGGTAGCGGGCGCGCATGCGCCGCAGGTGCTTCAGATAGTGCCCGCCGCGGATGAAGTCGGCGATCGCCAGCTGCGGCTGGGTGGCGGTGGCGCCGGAGCCGATGAACTTCATGTGCAGCACCCGCTCCAGATAGCGGCCGGGCGCGATCCAGCCCACGCGCAGCCCCGGCGCCAGCGTTTTGGAAAACGAGCTGCACAGCAGCACGCGGCCATCTTCGTCGAACGATTTGATGGTGCGCGGCCGCGGGTAGTGATAGGCGATGTCGCCGTAAACGTCATCCTCGATGATCGCCGCGTCGTGGCGCTGCGCCAGCGTCAGCAGCCGCTGTTTATGGGCGTCGGGCATGATGTAGCCCAGCGGGTTGTTGCAGTTGGGCGTCAGCAGGACGGCCTTGACCGGCCACTGTTCCAGCGCCATCTCCAGCGCCGCCAGGCTCACGCCGGTCAGCGGATCGGTGGGGATTTCCAGCGCTTTGATGCCCAATCCCTTCAGCGTTTGCATGGTGCCGTGGAAGCAGGGGGAATCGACCGCCACGATGTCGCCGGGTTGGCAAACGGCGCGCAGCCCGGCCGAGATCGCTTCCTGACAGCCGGTGGTGATCAGCAACTGATCGGCGCCGATTTGGCAGCCGGAATCCAGCAGCAGGCGAGCGACCTGTTCGCGCAGCGCGGTCACGCCCTGGATGCTGTCGTAATACAGGCTGCGCAAGTCGCCGTGACGGGCGGCGTTGCGCAGGGCGACGATCAGCGGTTTCATCGTCGGCTCGGCGATGTCCGGCATGCCGCGCCCCAGTTGGATCAGGCCCTCGCGCGGCCGGGTGCGCACCAGTTCCAGCACCTGCTCCCATTGCGAAATGTCCACCGGCCGCTGCGTCGGCGCCGTCATGGCGGGCAGCTCGGCCTGCGTGCGCTGCGCATGCACGAAGTAGCCCGATTTCGGTCGCGCTTCCACCAGGCGCCGTTCTTCCAGCAGGCGGTAGGCTTGTTGCACCGTGCTGATGCTGACGCCGTGTTCCAGGCTCAGCGCGCGCACCGAAGGCAAGCGGTGGCCGACCGGATACAGCCCTTGCTGAATGCGTTGGCTGAGAATGGCGGCCAGCGTGGCGTAGCGTGTCATACAGATATCCCTCATCAGGAAAAGTAACCGAAAAACCGGTACAGATGCCTCAAAAGTAAACCATTCAGCGCATTTTGGTATGCAGCTGTATGAAAAAAATAGCGCTAACGTGCATCTGTATTGTTTTTTGCCCGGCGCGCATCATCACAACAAGGCGAAAACATCAGGGGGAATAATAAGATGGCTCTGTTTGATGGCATGACGACGTGGCGACGGGGAGGCTGGTCACGCTGGCGTTGGTATTTGTTGCGTCGCAGAACGCGCAGAGAGTTACTGCTGCTGAACGACAGGCAACTGGCGGATATCGGCCTGACGCGGGCGGATGCCTGGCGAGAAGGGTATAAACCGTTCTGGAGAGAATAAGGAAAGCGGATGCTGAAATTATTGGGCAAAGCCTCATCGATCAACGTGCGTAAAGTGCTGTGGACCAGCCATGAGCTGGGGCTGACGCTGGAACGGGAAGACTGGGGCAGCGGCTTTCGCTCCACGCAGGAACCCGAGTTTTTGGCGCTCAATCCCAACGGCCTGGTGCCGGTGCTGATCGACGGCGCACGGGTGCTGTGGGAGTCGAACACCATTTGCCGCTATCTGGCGGGGCGGGAAGGGCGCCGCGATCTGCTGCCGCAGGAACCCGGCGCGCGCGCGGCGGTGGAGATGTGGATGGACTGGCAGGCCACCGATCTGAACGGCGCCTGGCGCTATGTGTTCATGTCGCGCGTGCGCGGGCATGCGGATTACCAGGATGCCGCCAGCCTGGCCGCCGCCGAGCGCGAGTGGAATCGGCTGATGGGCTTGCTGGATGCGCATTTGGCGCAGCACGGCCCTTACGCCGCCGGCGCCGCCTTCACGCTGGCGGACGTGGTGCTGGGGCTGTCGCTCAATCGCTGGCTGATGACGCCGTTCGAGCGGCCGGAGTATGCGGCGCTGGCGGCCTATCAGCAGCGCCTGCTGCAACGCCCTGGCTACGTTCAGCACGGTGCCAACGGTTTACCGTAATATGAAATAAATGGTTCATTTTACCTTATCCGGATACGGCAACGCCGCGTTCGGATTTTCCTTTTTGCATCATCCTGTCAACGTTTCATGAACGACATCACGAATCCGAACTTTCTTTTTCCGTGCGCTTGTTATTGAAATTTGTATTCCATATAAAACCGTTATCAGCTGGCGAGTTTCACTCAGGGCGCCGGGTTTCAGGCAAGATTTCGGTCACGGGAGAGGATGATGAAACAGGTACGCGTTGGGTTAATCGGCACCGGCTATATCGGGCGTTGTCACGCTATCGCTTATGCGCAGGCCCCCACGGTATTTCCCCTTAAAGGGGATCTGGTGCTGGAGATGCTGGCGGAGGTGACGCCCGAGCTGGCGGCGCAGCGCGCGGCCGAGTTCGGCTTTGCGCGTTCGACCGGCGACTGGCGGCAGCTGGTGGCCGATCCGGCGATCGACGTGGTGGACATCTGCGCCCCCAACTTCTTGCACAAAGAGATGGCGCTGGCGGCGATCCGCCACGGCAAGCACGTGTATTCGGAAAAACCGCTGGCGCTGGACGCCGCCGACGCGGCGGAGATGGTGCAGGCCGCCCGCGCCAAGGGGGTGAAAACGCTGGTCGGTTTCAACTACATGAAAAACCCCACCAGCCAGCTGGCGCGCGAGATCATCGCCAACGGCGAAATCGGCGAGGTGGTGCATTTTTACGGCACCCACAATGAGGATTACTTGGCCGACCCGCGCACGCCGATCGACTGGCACTGCCGCCGCGCCAGCGCCGGGCTGGGCGCGTTGGGGGATCTGGCGGCGCACATCGTCAATATGGCGCACTACCTGGTGGGCGATATCGTGGCGGTCTCTGGCGATATGCAGACCGTGATCAAACAGCGGCCGGATCCGCAAGACCCGTCGCGTATGCATCCGGTGGAAAACGAAGATCAGGCCGGCGCGCTGCTGCGTTTCGCCGGCGGGGCGATGGGCACTATCGAAACGTCGCGCATCGCCTGCGGGCGCAAGATGGGGCTGACCTATGTGGTTACCGGCACCAAAGGCACGCTGAGTTATACCCAGGAACGGATGGCCGAACTGAAGCTGTATCGGCACGATGAACCGGCGGAGCGGCAGGGGTTCAAGACGTTGCTGGTGGGGCCGAAGCACCCGGACTATGCGGCATTTTGCATCAGCGCCGGGCACGGCATTGGTTTTAACGATCAGAAGACGGTGGAGATCCGCGATCTGGTCAACGGCATCGCCGCGGGCGATCGCATGTGGCCGGACTTTGAAGAGGGCTGGAAGGTGTCGTGCGTGCTGGACGCGATAGCCGCCTCCGCCGAGCAGCGGCGCTGGCTGGAGATCAACCGCGATTGAAAAGAAAATGGCGCTCTCCGCGGACAGCGCCATTAATTTATTACATTGCCAGCTTAATAGCTTATTAAATTAATTTTATAATAAGTTATTGGCTTGATAACTTAGAACGAGAAACACGAACAGCCGAACGCGCCCCAGAAGGCATTCTCGTCCGACACCGGGATGCTGGAGCGGCGCGCGATGTCATGCTGGTGCGCGTGCACGCCGCACGGGCCGCAGCATTGGTGCGCCTGGCTCACTACCCCGACGCGGGCCGCCGCCGACGGCGGCGCGGAGCGGTAATGGCCCGGCACCTGGGTGACCGGCGACCACTCCGGCAGCACCGGCAGCGGCGGCGGCGCCAGCGGCGAGAAGCTGCCGGCGGCGTAGACCACCTTGCCGTCCACCACCGTCATTACCGACTCGATGCCTTTGATCTGCTCTTCCGGCACGCTGAAGTAGTCCTGCGACAGCACCGCCAAATCCGCCAGTTGGCCGACTTTGATCTGGCCTTTCTTGCCCTGTTCGGTGGAGAACCAGGCGCTGCCCTGGGTCCACAGCATCAGCGCCGTTTCGCGATCCAGCCGGGCGCTGTCGTCGTACATCGCCATGCCGCCGACGGTGCGGCCGGAGACCAGCCAGTACAGCGCCGTCCACGGGTTGTAGCTGGCGACGCGGGTGGCGTCGGTGCCCAGCCCGACCGGCAGCTCGGCCGCCAACATTTTCGCTACCGGCGGCGTATGTTTGGTGGCTTCGATGCCGTAGCGGTCGGCGAAATATTCCCCCTGGAACGCCATGCGGTGCTGGACCGCAATGCCGCCGCCCAGCGCCTTGACGCGCTCAATATTGCGTTCGGTAATGGTTTCGGCGTGGTCGAACAGCCAGTGCAGGCCGTTGAACGGAATATCGCGGTTCACCTTCTCGAACACGTCCAGCATGCGGCTGATGGATTCGTCATAGGTGGCGTGCAGGCGGAACGGCCAGCGGTGCTCGACCAGATGGCGCACCACCCGCTCCAGCTCGTCTTCGGTGCCCGGCGGCAGATCCGGGCGCGGCTGCAGGAAGTCTTCGAAGTCGGCGGCGGAAAACACCAGCATCTCGCCGGCGCCGTTGTGGCGATAGAAGTCGGTGCCCTGGCCCGGTTTGAGCATGTCGGTCCACAGCTCGAAGTCTTCCAGTTCCTGCTTCGGCCGCTGGGTGAACAGGTTATAGGCGATGCGGATGGTCAGCTGCTTTTTCTCGTGCAGCTCGGCGATCACCTGATAATCCTCCGGGTAGTTCTGGAAACCGCCGCCGGCGTCGATGGCGCTGGTGAGGCCGAGGCGGTTCAGCTCACGCATAAACTGGCGGGTGGAGTTGACCTGCTGTTCCAGCGGCAGCTTCGGCCCTTTCGCCAGCGTGGCGTACAGGATCATGGCGTTGGGTTTGGCGATCAGCATGCCGGTCGGGTTGCCGTTGGCGTCGCGCTGGATCTCGCCGCCCGGCGGGTTCGGCGTGTCTTTGGTGTAGCCGACTACCTTCAGCGCCGCGCGGTTGAGCAGCGCGCGATCGTATAAATGCAGAATAAATACCGGCGTGTCCGGCGCTGCCTGGTTGATTTCGTCCAGCGTCGGCATGCGGCGTTCGGCAAACTGGAACTCGGTCCAGCCGCCGACCACCCGCACCCATTGCGGGCTCGGCGTGCGCAGCGCCTGCTCTTTCAACATGCGCAGCGCGTCGGCCAGCGAAGGCACGCCTTCCCAGCGCAGCTCCAGGTTGTAGTTCAGGCCGCCGCGGATCAGGTGCAGGTGCGAGTCGTTCAGGCCCGGAATGGCGGTGTGGCCGTGCAGATCGATCACCTGGGTTTCCGGCCCGGCGTGTTGCATGACTTCGGCTTCGCTGCCGACCGCCAGAAACTTGCCGTCGCGAATGGCGACCGCCTGCGCGGTGAGGTTTTGGCGGTCAACGGTGTGAAATTTGCCGTTGGTGAGGATCAATGAAGCGTGGTGGTTCATAACATTCTCCCGGCGAACCGCCTAGCGGCGGATCAGCCATTGATGAAAAACGCGAGTCACGATGGGCATCCACAGGTACACCACCAGAGCGACCACGGTGGCGTCATTGAGAAAATGGCCGAGCAGCGTGCCGTTCAACTGCGGCAGCGCCAGCCCCCAAAACCAGGGCACCAGATTGGTGGAAGGGAAGATCACCAGCAGGGTGATGATGAACTGCTTCCACTGGGGCGGTTGGCGCACGCCGGGGTTGGGCGGGGTAAACCAGAACTCCGCGCCGGGGCGGATCTCGATATGGTCATTCTCCAGCAACAGCGGAGTGACTTCTTCGATGTATTGCTTGCGCAGCGGCGAGTTGAGCCAGTGGTAGAGATTATCGACATTGTCGAAGCGGACCAGCACCGTATAGGCCTGTTCGCTGTCGGATGGGCGGATGACGTTGACGCCCAGATGGCCGGTGAAGCCCGCGGCGTCCGGCATGATGCGGTTCAGCCAGGCCTCATAGGCCTGCTCGTTCCCCGGCGCCAAACGGTGGGTGATCACCAGCGTGACATGCTGCGGATGGGCCATAAAACCGACTCCTGAAAATACCCCGGCGCGGGGCCGGGGCAGGGGAATTATTTCACCGTGCGGGCCGGTGCGTGGTGCACCATGGTGTAAGCGTAGTCGACGCCCATGCCGTACGCGCCGCTGTGTTCGCGCACCAGCGCCATCACCGCGTCGTAGGTGTCTTTGCGCGCCCAGTCGCGTTGGTACTCCAGCAGCACCTGCTGCCAGGTCACCGGTACGGCGCCGGCCTGCACCATGCGATCGATCGAGCGCTCGTGCGCATCGACGGAGGTGCCGCCGGAGGTGTCGGTCACCACATACACTTCGTAGCCGGCTTCCAGCGCCATCAGCGCCGGGAAGGTCAGGCACACTTCGGTCCACAGCGCGGAGATCACCAGCTTTTTGCGGCCGGTGGCTTCCACGGCTTTGACGAAGGCCGCGTCTTCCCAGGAGTTCATCGAGGTGCGTTCAATCGGGGTGATTTCAGGGTGTACCGCCAGCAGCTCCGGCCAGATATAGCCGCTGAAGCTTTCGGTTTCGACCGAGGTGAAAAGGGTAGGAACGTTGAAAATCTTGCCTGCCTTCGCCAAACCAACAACGTTGTTTTTCAGTTGCTGACGATCAATATTAGCCACGCCGAAGGCCATTTGCGGTTGATGATCGATAAAAAATCAGTGCGGAGTTGTCTTTATCAAGCAGTTGAAACTTGGACATAATTTACCTTCCCAGTGATATTTCGGTTGAACATCTGATGAGTGTAACGCCGATAAAACCCATGGTAGGCAGAGGGGGATTTCAAAGATACCGCAGAATTTTTGCCGACTTGTTGAGTTTTTTTATACACGGGAGAAAACATGAGATTAAACCTGGAAGCGCTGCTGATTTTGGATGCGCTGGACCGGCACGGATCTTTCGCCGCCGCGGCCGCCGCACTGTTTAAAACCCCTTCGGCACTGAGTTATATGGTGCAAAAGCTCGAGAACGATCTCGACATCACCCTGCTCGATCGCTCCGGCCATCGGGCGAAGTTCACCGATACCGGCAAGCTGATGCTGGAAAAAGGGCGGGTGCTGCTGCGCGCGGCGCAGGATCTGGAACAGCAGGCGCGCTATGTCGAAAACGGCTGGGAAAGCGAGATCACGCTCGGGATCGACGCCTCCTTCCCGTTTGCCCGCCTGTTGCCGCTGATAGAAGAGTTCTACCGGCAGCATCACCATACCCGTCTGCGCTTCAGCCACGAGGTGCTGGCCGGCTCCTGGGAGTCGCTGGTTTACGGCTGCGCCGACATTATCATCGGCGCCATCTGCGAGCCGCCGTCGCGGGTGGGCTATGCGTTCAGCCGCCTGGGGCAGCTGGATTACGTGTTCGCCGTCGCGCCGCAGCATCCGCTGGCCGCGCTGCCGGAACCGTTGCCGAAGGATGAGATCCGTCAGCACCGGGCGGTGGTGGTGCGCGATACCTCGCGCGTCAACGCGCCGCAGAGCCTGAACCTGCTGGAAGAGCAAGACACGCTGACGGTCTTCGGCTTCGACGCCAAGCTGCAGGCGCAGTTGGCCGGGCTGGGCTGCGGCTATCTGCCGCGCGCCTTGGCGGAACCTTACCTGAACAGCGGCGAACTGGTGGCGAAACGCGTCGAATCGGAACGTTGCAGCGACATCGCCTACTTCGGCTGGCGGGAAAGCGCCAGCGGCCTGGCGGCCAAGTGGTGGCGCGAGCGGCTGCAGCGTTACGCGGATGACGGTGAGGCTTACCCAGCGGCGCAGTAAGGGCGCTCGATAAAGATTAATCCCCAATAAGGACATAGGGAATGAAAAAGACACTAAGCCTGTTGGCGCTGTTACTGTTGAGCGGCTGCGGCGCGGGCGCCGGGCGTCAGGCCGGCACCCCCTTGCCGTCGCCGCAGGCCGAGGCGCCGGTTGCGGCGCCGCTCAGCTATCCGGTGCGGGTGCATAACGCGGTGAGCCGCGAGCTGCGTTTGCCGGAGCACGCGCGCGGCCAACGCTGCACCATCAGCATCCGTTTGCGGCCGGACGGGAAACTGGCGAGCAGCAAGATCGTAAGAGGCGATGCGCCGCTGTGCGCGGCGGCCAACGCGGCGGTGCAGCGCGCGCAGTTTCCGCCGATGGCCAGCGCCACTGAATACGCGTTGTTCAACGCCGTGGTGCTCGATTTCGTTCCCTGAAGGGATGTGACCGACGGGCCGCCTGCGCGGTCAATGCTTGTCAGTTAGCGTTTTTTTGAAGTACTCGTGACGTTTTCGGTCGATAAATGAGAGGTGCATCATGAGGCTCCTGCACCTCGACCGAGCCAGGGCGAAAGGCGCGGCCCCTGGCAACCCGCGCCTTTGCCCTATCAGACGGTTGGCTTTGCCAACGTTACTCAGCCCATCCCTGGGCCTCGCCCCTTCGGGGCCGCTGCAAGCAGCGTTCAAATCTGCTCCAGGCAGATTTGTCCTCCCTCCGCCATACCGCATTGAGGCCGGTTGCGACAGGCGTCCCTGCCTGTCTCACCTGAAACCGCCGTCCATGGCGGTTTCTCCTAATGCACTATGCCTGCGTTCGGCGTCTTCAAGGGCGTCCAATACCGTGCTCATCTCCGATTACGCTTCTCTGTCATAACCTCATAAGGGACAGGTTGCCCGGTAGCTGCCAGCTCGGGTGTTGACCTTTGGCGCGCATCACCGGCTGCCGAGCAAGACGGCGTTGTCAGGGGCAACCGGCCAGGGAAGGCCGGTTGAGGCGAGACTAACAGGGACGTTTGTCGCAGCCGACCCGCCCGACAATGCAGACGCGGCGAGGACAAATCTGCCGGGAGCAGATTTGAACGCTGCTTGCAGCGGCCCCGAAGGGGCGAGGCCCAGGGTGGGCCGAGTAATTTCCGCACAGCGGACAGACGGTGTTAAGCAAGGGCGCGGGTGGAGGGGCCGCGCCTTCGGCCCCTCCAATTGCCGTTCATTGTAGTAACAGAGAAATGCGGAACATTTACGGCAATTCAGGCTACACAAAACACACAAAAGATGGGATAAAAAATGCCAGTCAGGTTTAACTGACAGATATCACCGCCTGCGCGGCCCGTTTTTCGCTTTGACGCGTACGCAACCCGCTGAATTTTCACTTAGCTTTGCCATTTTCGTTATTTTGAACGTCACTGCGGCTCACGGATACTGGGGGAAAATCCCCAACCGCGAGCCGCAGCATGTCCCACGCCCACTATTTGCACCCCGAACAACGCGACCGGATCCGGCGGCTTTATCAGCGTTGGCACTGGCGGCTGGAACTGCCCACCTGGGGGATCATGGCGGCGGTGTACGGCGGCTGGTTTGGCGTGGCGCATTATTGGCAGGCGCTGGGCCCGTGGCTTGGCACGCCACTGCTGATCCTGCTGACCACCGGGTATATGTCGCTGCAGCATGAGCTGATCCACGGCCATCCGACGCGCCGGCCGCGCGTCAATCAGCTGTTCGGCCTGTTGCCGCTGGCGGTGTGGTATCCCTATGGGCTGTATCGCGATTCGCATCTGCGCCACCATCGCAACGACCACCTGACCGATCCGCACGAAGATCCCGAAAGTTACTACTTCAGCGCCGCGCAGTGGCGGCGTTATCCCCGCCTGTTGCCGCTGCTGGCCGCGGTGCGCAATACGCTGATCGGCCGGGTGCTCCTCGGCCCGGCGCTGGATATCGCCGCGACCCTGGCCGCGGCGGTGAAGGCGCTTGCCGGTGGCGCATGGCGCGTATGGGCGATGTGGCTGGTGCATCTGTCGTTGTTGGCGGCGCTGCTGCACTGGCTGCAGGCGCAGGGTATCGGTACGGCGTTTTACCTGTTGGCCATCAGCTATCCGGCGCTGGCGCTGACCAAGGTAAGATCGTTTTTTGAGCATCGCGCCGTGGACGCACCGCAGGCACGTTCTATTATTAATGAGGCGGGCTGGCCGTGGCGGCTGTTGTTTCTCAATCTGAACTACCATTTAGTGCATCACGATCTGCCCGGCCTGCCCTGGTATGGTTTGCGCGAAGTCTATCTGGCGGAACGCGAAGCGTATCAGCGCCGCAGCCAGGGATTTGTCGCGCAAGGCTACGGCGAGTGGCTGCGCGATTACGCGCTGACGCCGATCGACGTCGGCGTGCATCCGCTGAGCGCCGGCGAACGGCGGGAGGAACGCGGTGCCCGGCCGAAGAAAAACTTTATTGCGCGCTGGAAGCGCGTTTCTCAGGATTTTCCAACCGAACTGGCCCATGAGCCGGAAAACATATAACCAGAGGAAAAGTATGGCAATCACCTTATCACGCGGACGTTCCTTTGCCGTCGCGCTGGTTCTGCTGGCCACCGGCGGCCTGGCGCAGGCGGCCGACTCGGTACGCGTCGGCTCCAAGATCGATACCGAAGGTTCGCTGCTCGGCAACATCATCGTGCAGGTGCTGGAAGCCAACGGCATCAAAACCACCAACAAACTGCAGCTCGGCACTACCAAGGTGCTGCGCGGCGCCATCACCTCCGGCGAGATCGACATTTACCCGGAGTACACCGGCAACGGCGCGTTTTTCTTCTCCGATGAGAAAGATCCGGCATGGAAGAACGCCCAGGCTGGCTTCGAGAAGGTGAAACAGCTCGACTACGACAAAAACAAAATCGTCTGGTTGGACGCGGCGCCAGCCAACAATACCTGGACTATCGCCATTCGGCAGGACGTGGCGGACGCCAACCATCTCAAAACGCTGGCGGATCTCGGCAAGTGGATTAACGGCGGGGGCAAGTTCAAGCTGGCGGCCTCGGCGGAGTTTATCGAGCGGCCGGATGCGCTGCCGGCGTTCCAGAACGCCTACGGTTTCAAGCTGAATCAGGATCAGCTGCTGTCATTGGCCGGCGGCGACACGGCGGTGACCATCAAGGCGGCGGCGGAGCAGACCTCCGGCGTCAACGCGGCGATGGCCTACGGCACCGATGGCCCGGTGGCGGCGCTGGGGTTGCAGACGCTGGCGGACCCGAAAGGCGTACAACCCATCTACGCGCCGGCGCCGATCGTGCGCGAAGCGGCGCTGAAAGCGCACGCCAATCTGCCTGAACTGCTGAAGCCGGTGTTCGCCTCGCTGGACGGGCCGACGCTGCAAAAGCTCAACGCGCAGATCGCCGTGGAAGGCCAGGACGCCAAACAGGTGGCGGCCGCTTACCTGAAAGAGAAAGGATTTGTTAAGGGATAACGCCGAGGTGCCCCCTCTTGCTACGGGAGAGGGGGAAAACCGATGGCGCCGGAGAGTTTCTTTGACTATTGCCGTAAAACATCGCGTGTTGTTAACGCTGTTCGTGCTGTTGCTGCTGGCCGCCTTCGGCCTGCCGTTCCTCAGTTATGCCCCCAATCGTCTGCTGTCGGGTAAAAGCCTGTCCTTATTCTCCCTGTTGCACGGCCCGGCGCTGTGGCTGCTGTTGCCGCTGGCGGCGTTGGCGATCCTCAGCCTGTTGCCGCCGACGCGGGGGCGTGCGCTGTTGACGGCGCTGGCCGCCTGCGGGGTGCTGACGCTGGTCTTTTGGAGCGGCGGACAGGCCGCTGAACGCCTGGCGCAGGAGGGATCGCGCCTGGCGCGCACCTCTTGGGGCAGCGGTGCCTGGCTGACGATGGCGCTGAGCCTGCTGATCGCCGCCGACGCCATGACGCGCCTCACCGCGTCGCACCTGCGGCGAATGCTCGGCAACGCGCTGGTGCTGGTGCCGCCGGCGCTGCTGCTGTTCGGCCATCAGCTCGATCAGCTGTCGCTGCTGAAGGAGTACCACAATCGGCAGGAGGTGTTTGACGCCGCACTGCTGCAGCACCTGACCATTCTGCTGGCGACGATGGCGCCGGCGCTGGCGATCGGCGTGCCGCTCGGGGTGCTGTGTTTTCGCTCCGAGCGCTGGCAGAGGCCGATCTTCTCCGCGCTGAACATTATCCAGACCGTGCCTTCCATCGCGCTGTTCGGCCTGCTGATCGCGCCGCTGGCGGGGCTGGCGGCGGCGGTGCCCTGGCTGGCGGAACACGGCGTCAGCGGCATCGGCATGGCGCCGGCGATCGTGGCGCTGGTGCTGTACGCGCTGTTGCCGCTGGTGCGCAGCGTGGTGGCGGGGCTGCAGAGCGTGCCGGCCGGGGTGATTGAATCCGCCACCGGCATGGGGCTGACGCGCGGGCAGATCTTCCTGCGCGTGCAACTGCCGTTGGCGTTGCCGCTGTTCCTGACCGGCGTGCGCATCCTGGCGGTGCAAACCGTCGGCATGGCGGTGGTGGCGGCGCTGATCGGCGCCGGCGGCTTTGGCGCCATCGTGTTTCAGGGGCTGCTCAGCAGCGCGCTGGATCTGGTTCTGCTGGGGGTGATCCCGGTGGTCATGATGGCGGTCATCGTCGATTCGCTGTTTAAATTTTGGGTTTCAATCCTGGACGTATCGCGCCGATGATTCACTTTGAGCAAGTCAGCAAAATTTTTCAGGGCAAGCCGGCGGTGGACGATCTCACGCTGCACATCGCCGAGGGCGAATTCACCGTGTTGATCGGCACCTCGGGTTCCGGCAAGTCCACGACATTAAAAATGATCAACCGCCTGATCGAACATGATCGGGGCAAGATTCTCTTTGCCGGCGAAGAGATCCAGTCGTTTAAACCGCAGGATCTGCGGCGGCGCATGGGCTATGCGATCCAATCGATCGGCCTGTTTCCACATTGGACGGTGGAGGAGAACATCGCCACCGTGCCGCAGCTGCTGAAATGGCCGCGCGCGCGCATTCGCGATCGGGTTACCGAGTTGCTGGAGCTGCTGCACCTGGAACCGGATCTGTTTCGCCGTCGCTACCCGCACCAGCTTTCCGGCGGGCAGCAGCAGCGGGTCGGAGTGGCACGCGCGCTCGCCGCCGATCCCGAGGTGTTGTTGATGGACGAACCGTTCGGCGCGTTGGATCCGGTCACCCGCGCGGCGCTGCAGGCGGAGATCGCCCGCATTCATCAGATCTCGGGCCGCACCATTGTGCTGGTGACGCACGACATCGACGAGGCGTTGAGCCTGGCGGATCGCCTGGTGCTGCTCGATCAGGGGCGGGTGGTACAACAGGGCACCCCGCTGACGCTGTTGACCGCCCCGGCCAACGACTTCGTGCGTGACTTCTTCGGGCGCAGCGATCGCGGCATCAAGCTGCTGTCGCTGGGGACGGTGGCGGAGCGGGTGCGGCCCGGTGTCGCTCGGGGCGAACCGATCGCCGCCGCCATGAGCCTGCGCGAGGCGCTGTCGGTGTTCGTGGCGCGCGGCAGCGACTGCCTGCCGGTGGTGGATGAACGGGGCGAAGCGTTGGGGGTTCTGCACTTCCACGATCTGATCGCCGGGCAGGCGCTGTCATGAGCGGGCGTCTCTGGCGCCTACTGCGCGATCCGCTGCCCTGGACGCTGGCGCTGCTGTTGGCGCTGGTGTTCGGCATGGATCATCTGCGCGGTCTGTTTGCCGCCTGGTTCCCCGATCTGGACCGGCCCATTTATCAGCAGGACAGCTTTATCGCGCTGGTGGGGGCGCACCTGTCGCTGGTGGCGATCTCCAGCCTGATTGCGGTGGCTCTCGGCGTGGCGGCGGGCGTCGCCGTGACCCGACGCGGCGGCCGGGAGTTTCGTTCGCTGCTGGAAACGGTGGTGGCGGTGGGGCAGACCTTCCCGCCGGTGGCGGTGTTGGCGGTGGCGGTGCCGGTGATGGGCTTCAGCGAGCAGCCGGCGATCATCGCGCTGGTGCTGTACGGCTTGCTGCCGATCCTGCAGGGCACGCTGGCGGGCATCGAATCGGTGCCGCCCGCCACGCGCGAGATCGCCCGCGGCGTGGGGATGAGCGCCTGGCAAATACTGTGGCGGGTTGAACTGCCGCTGGCGGCGCCGGTGATTGTCGCCGGGATCCGCACGTCGGTGATCATCAACATCGGCACGGCGGCCATCGCTTCCACCGTCGGTACCAAAACGCTCGGTTCGCCGATCATCATCGGCCTGACCGGGTTTAACACCGCCTATGTGATCCAGGGCGCGGCGGTTGTGGCGTTGTTGGCTATTATCACCGATATGCTGTTCGAACGTTGGGTGCGTTATCTCACCGCCTGGCGTCAGCATACGCTGGCGGCCACTCCGGCGGGGTAAGGGGGAAATGATGCAGGTGTCTCTACCGATGTACGGCGTTGGCCGGGAGCAGGCCGACGCTTTCTGGCAGGTCTTGCGCGGCAAGCTGCTGCGGCTGGGGCTGCCGGCGGCGCCGGAACGGCTCAGCTGGCCGGACGATTTGGCGCAGCATTGGCGGCGCGAGGATCTCTTGCTCAGCCAAACCTGTGGTTATCCGTTGGTCAGCAGCCTGCCGCAGGTGCAGCTGATCGGAACCTATCATTATCGGGTGGAAGGGTGCGACGGGCCTAATTACCGCAGCTGGCTGGTGGTGCGCGCGGGCGACTCCGGCGAACGGCTGGCGGATTTTCGCGGCCGGACGGTGGCGTATAACAGCACCGATTCCCAGTCCGGCTACAACGGCTTACGCGCGCTGATCGCGCCGCTGGCGCAGGACGGGAAATTCTTCGGTGCAGCTATCGCCTCCGGGGCGCATTATCAGTCGCTGAAACTGATCCGCAGCGGGCAGGCGGATATCGCCGCCATCGACTCCATCAGCATGGAACTGCTGCGCCGCGCGCAGCCGCAGGCGCTGGAGGGGCTGAAAATCATCGGCCGCACGGCGGCGGTGCCGGGTTTGCCGCTGATCACCGCAGCCGGCACGCCGCCGGAACAGGTGGACATCCTGCGCGCCGGCGCCCGAGCGATGCTGGATGAGGCGGTCAGCGACCGCCTGCTGATCGGCGATTTCAGCCTGGTGCCGCGCTCGGCTTATCAGATTATCACCGTGCTGGAGCAGCAGGCAGCCGCACAGGGCGTAACGGCGCTCTAGCCGCCGTTACAGCAGGCCGCCGCCGTCGATATCGATCACGCTGCCGGTGACGAAACCGTTCTCCATCGCCAGCAGGTAACCCGCTGCGACGTCGGCCGCCTGGCCGATCCGGCCGACCGGCAGACTGACGCTCACGCGCTCGAACAGCGCCTGACGCTGCGCGGCGCCCATGCCGTCGTAGGCTTCGGTGGCGGTGATGCCGGGGCTGACCACGTTCACCCGCCGCGGCGCCAGTTCCTTCGCCAGCTGTTTACCGACCGCTTCCAGCGCGGCGTTGATGCCGGTTTTGATCAACTGACCGCCGAGGTATTTGCGCGACAGCTGGCCGGAGGTCAGGGTGATGGAGCCCCGCGACGCCAGCGTCGGCAGCGCGGCCTGCACCGCGCGCAAGCTGCCCCAGAATTTGACGTTGAAGTCGGCCTGCGCCTGCTCAAAAGCAGTCTCCGCCAGCGGTTTCGCCTGCACCAGCGGCCCGGCGGTGATCACCAGATGGTCGAAAGCGCCGACGGCGGCAAACAGCGCATGCAGCGACGCTTCATCGGTCAGATCGGCCTGCATCAGATGCAGCGCGTCGTTTTTCTCCCCGGCGTGGGGAAGGCGGCGCGAAGCCAGCACCACTTCAGCGCCGCGCGCCGCCGCTGCGTAGGCCACCGCGGCGCCAATGCCGCTGGTGCCGCCCAGGATCACCAGCTTTTGTCGTTTCAGGGGGGAGTCAGGAATCGTCATGTTAAGGCCTCTTTTTAGGTAAGTTTCAACGGGATCTATCTTTCCTGATTGAAAATCACCTAACAATCGGCCTTGCTGACAAACTCTTATTAATATTTTTTAAAGATCATGCGGCGCTAAAGCGGGCGTTTAGCTTCTGATCCACGATGATTTCGAAATCGGTAAACAGCGCTCGGGGTTTCACTGAACGCCCCTGTTTTTCCAGTGCCACCAGGCCGTGCCCGCTCAGCGTTTTCAGCGTGGTGGACAGATTGCTGACCTGGCGCCCCGACAGTTCGGCCAACTGGCTGATGGTTTCGGGGCGGGCAGTGTCGATCAGACGCAGCAGGGCAATATTCTCGTTGCTGAGCACCTGGGCCAGCGCAATCATCGACGTAAACCACACTTTGGGCTCACGTTCCTGTGGCTGGTATTCCCCTTTTGCGATCGCCAGTGTGCGCTTGCGAATCAGTTCTTCAGGCATCACGCCAATCAGTGCTTTCATCATCAACCTCGGTTTTCTCTCTTGCGTATGACTTCGTCTATCCGGGTAAAAAAATCTTCCACCAACTGATAGGCGGAATGAAACTCGTAGGGTGAGCCTTTGTCCGTCGGGGAGTCATGTTGGTGATCGTAAACGACGCGGCCCGAAAATTTACCTTTGCGGGGTGTTTTAATGGCATGCGCGTTGTCTATGCCAAAAACCCGGGTATTGTGGTTATCATGCAAGGTCAAATTGTAACGGATGCCGTGAGGGATAAAGGCCGTTTGGGTCACCGTCCAAGCCTCGATTTTCCACCAATAGCCATCCTCACGATTGACCCGCGTGCCATGCAGGCTAAGGATGTAATCCAATCCGTTGTGTTCATCCATTGATCAAAGCTCCATTTATTATGATCTAATCATAACTGTTGGGCGTTTTATCGTCAATCCGATACGCCGTGAATCCGGCTCTCTAAGAAGGGAAATACATGACCTCATTTGTCGATCTCGAGGTGTTTGTCCGCACGGTGGACGGCGGCAGTTTTTCCGCCGCGGCGCGCGCGCTGGATATGACGCCGGCGGCGGCCAGCATTGCGGTGAAAAGGCTGGAGCAGCAGTTGGGCGCGCGGCTGCTGGTGCGCTCCACCCGCAGCCTGAGGTTAACGGAGGAGGGGGCTCGCTATCTCGACAGCGCGCGCCTGGCGCTGGGCGCGTTAGCCGAAGGAGAGCAGGCGATCCGCGAGAAGCATCAGGGGCTGTCCGGGGTGCTGCAGATTTCCGCGCCGTCGGATTTTGGCCGCAATTTGCTGCTCTGCTGGCTGGATGAGTTCCGCCTGCAGCATCCGCATATTCAGCTGCAGCTTCTGATCAACGATCGGCAGGCCGACCTGTTCCGCGAACCGGTGGATGTGGCGTTGCGCTTCGGGCCGCTGGCCGACTCTTCGCTGGTGGCGCTGCCGATCTTGCCGCAGCATCGGCGGTTGATCTGCGCCAGCCCGGATTACCTGCGGCGTCACGGCGCGCCGCAAACGCCGGCCGATCTGGTTCGGCACAGCATTCTGGTGTATCAGCCCAGCGGCAAACGGCAGGTGGAATGGCGGCTGTGGCGCGGTGAGGAGGGGGTCGAAGTGCCGCTGAACGGCAGCTATTTTACCGATGACGGCGAGGTGGCGCGGCGCTGGGCGCTGGCGGGGCACGGCGTGGTGCGCAAGTCGGCGATCGACGTGGCGGCCGACATTCACGCCGGGCGGCTGGTGCAACTGTTGCCGGAATGGCGCAGCGACGCGGTGCCGATCAATCTGGTCTGCCCGCATCGTTCGCAGGTGTCGGAACGCGTCAGGCAGCTGCAGCGCTTTTTACAGCAGCGCTGCCAGCGTTGGATGGACGATCACTTGGCCTGAAGGGTTTCGGTTTGCGCCGGCGTGGCGGCGGTATCCCCGGCAGGCGCGCTTTCTTCGTGCGGGGTGGTGGAACGGGTGTAGATGTTCAGCCCGGCGAGGAATACGCCGCCCAGAGAACCGAAGGCGCACAGGGCGATGACGATGACGAACGCTTTTTTCAGCATAGGAATAATTTCGCAGGTTGCTTGGAACAGCGGGAATTATAGCCCCTTCGCCGGGTGAAACAAGAATCGTTTTTAACGGCGGCCCGCAGACCGCCCTTTGTGATCATCGCCGTTCGCAGTCGATGGCCTGTACGTTGGCCGGGCGGGCGAACAGGTATTTTCCCAGCGTCACCAGCACCACCGCCGCCACGATGATCACCAGCGCCAGCCACTCGCGCGGCGCCAGCGATTCACCGGCAAAACCGATGCCGAGCAGCACCGCCACTACCGGGTTGACGTAGGCATAGCTGGTGGCGACCGCCGGGCGCACGTTCTTCAACAAGAACATATAGGCGCTGATCGCCAGCATCGAACCGAAGACGATCAGATAGCCCAGCGCCAGAAAGCCGCCGGTGCTCGGTATCTGAACGAGGCGCTCGCCGCTCAGCTGGCTGGCTGCCAATAACACCACGCCGGCGACCAGCATCTCCGCCGCGCCGGCCATCGGCCCGGCCGGCAGCGAGATGCGCGATCCCAACACCGATCCGAAGGCCCAACTGGCCGACGCCAGCAAAATCAGCAGCGCGCCGGTCGGATTGCCCACCAGGTTGTTGCCGGTATTAAGCAGCACGATGCCCACCAATCCGAGCGCGATGCCGGCCCATTCCAGCTTGGTGTTGCGCATGCCCCACAACAGGCTGAAGCAGAGGGTGAA
This sequence comes from Serratia sp. SCBI, assembly GCF_000747565.1. NCBI lineage: Bacteria > Pseudomonadati > Pseudomonadota > Gammaproteobacteria > Enterobacterales > Yersiniaceae > Serratia > Serratia sp. SCBI. The sequence continues at coordinate 1,481,969 of NZ_CP003424.1, forward strand.
CAGCGGCACCGTCGCCACCATCACCGCCGCGATGCCGGACGGCACGTGTTGGTGTTCCGCCACCGTCACCAGGCCGTTGCCCACCGCCAGCAGCAGAATGCCGATGGCGCCGGCGGCCAGCCACTGCTTCGGCGTCGGCAGCGCGTGGCCGCGCCAGGCCAGGAAACTGAACAGCACGATGCCGGCTAGCAGAAAGCGAATCCCGGCCATCATCAGCGGCGGCCACTGTTCGACGCCCAGACGAATGACGAAATAGGTGGAACCCCAAACGATATATAACGTGAACAACGCCCCGATCAACGGCAGGACGCTACGGCTTTGTTGGCTAAGCATAGGATTGTATTTTGCGGGAATGATTATTATTAGAACGCTCAGTAAACCCGATCGGGCAACCGATAAGCAATGGCCTGCGGCATTATTTTTCCGGCGGCCGAAAGCCGTTCAATGGCCTTGCTGTTTCCACTGCAGCCAACTGACGGCCGGCAGATAAATCGACCAGCCGATGGCCAGCAGCAGCAGCATGAACTCCGGCGGCATGCCGGGCAGCAGGGCGTCCAGTTTCCAGGACACGGCGTAGGCGAAGGGGCCGAGGGCGGCGCCCAATACCGCCAGCGGCCAGGGCGCCGCTCTGACCACGTCCAACAGCCAATACCACCAGCAGCCGAAGCCGATCCACAGCGCGATGGTCCAGAGCGGCAGGCCGTGTTGCCCGCTGTAATGCAGCACGCCGCTGTAGCTCCACAGACCATCCATGCCGATGCCGCCCAAGGCGGCCAGGGCGGCGCCCTTGCGGCGGGCGGCGGGGGTAAAGATCAGCGCCAGCGCCGCACCGGCCAGCAGTATGCCGTTGAGCCGATCGCGAGTCAGCAGCGCCAGCAGCCAGCAGACGCCCAGCCCCAGCGTCGCCAGCCAGAATCCGGCATGCGGCTTCTTCATCGTTCAACTCCCGTGGGGTTACTCTGCCGCCGTGCGCAGCGCGCCGACGGAGGTGTCAGAACGGGCGCAGGGCCCGTTGTTTGCCTGAATATTCGATAATTCAACCTTAGAAGGGAAGGTGCGGGGTGCACAAGCAGAATAATCTGTACCGGTTGAAAACGCGGGCAAAAACCGGTGTTACAAGAGAGAAATCCGGTAGGCGCAGCGGCGAGAGCCGGCCAGAATGTGTTCGGCGCGCTCCACCTGCGCCTGCAGCACTTCGGTGAAGATGCTCAGCTCAGCGCGGCAGAAGCCCTGGCAGACGGTGGCGGCGGCGCAGATCGGGCAGTGGTTTTCCACCAGCAGATAGGCGCCGTCTTCCTCCTGACGCCATTCGGCCATATACCCTTCGCGGCAGCGGATCTCGGTGAGACGCGCCACGCGTTCGCGCAGATCGGTGGCGCCGATCATCGCCTGCTTGTAGTTGATGCGGTTTTCCTGCTCACGGGTCTCGATCAGCAGGTCGATCGCCTGTTCACCCAGCTTGTCGCGCACGGTGCGCAGCAGCTGCACCGTCAGATCCGCATGGGTGTCCGGAAAGCGTGCGTTACCGGCGGCAGTCAAATGCCACAGCTGCACCGGGCGGCCCACGCCGCGCGTTTCCGCGATCGCTTCGACCAGCCCCTCTTTCGCCAGCTTGACGAACTGCTGGCGGGCCGCTTCACCGGTGGTGCCGAGCACTTTTCCTGCGTCTGAGGCTTGCTGCGGGCCGCGGGTCTTCAATAGCGTCAGCAAGCGGTCACTGACCGATTGTGCGGTGCTGCCGCCATTTTCCAAGTTTATTCTTGACATATTTCTCCGCCTCGCCCTAACTTATTCCAAGATAACTCTTGTTAAATTTAACGCAATCTCATGACCAACTCAATGCCATTCCTCTGAAAACAGGACAACAACCGTGATAACCCATGACGATAGCCGCTGGAGCGACCTTTTCTCCGGCAAAAATGCGGCCAGTGCGATCGCGCTCTCGCTTGGCGTGGCGCTGCATGCCATCAATATTCTGGTCGCCACCACCATTCTGCCCTCGGTGGTGCAGGATATCGGCGGTCTGGATCTCTATGCCTGGAACACCACGCTGTTCGTGGTGGCGTCGATCCTCGGCTCCGCGCTGTCGGCCCGCTTGCTCAGCGGCTACGGCGCGCGCAACGCCTATCTGGTCGCTTCGCTGTTTTTCATCGTCGGAGCGGGGCTGTGCGCGCTGGCGCCGAGCATGCCGGTGATGCTGATTGGCCGCACGGTGCAGGGGTTCGGCGGCGGGCTGATCTTTGCGCTCTCCTACGCGATGATCAATCTGGTGTTCGAGCAGCGATTGTGGCCGCGCGCCATGGCGCTTATCTCGGCGATGTGGGGCATCGCCACGCTGGTCGGCCCGGCGGTAGGCGGCATTTTCGCCGAGTTGCACGCCTGGCGTTGGGCCTTCGGCATTCTGCTGCCGATCATGGCGCTGTACGCCGCGTTTACCTTCCTGATCCTGCCCAAGGGCCAGGCGCAGCAGGCGGCCGCGCCGCTGCCGACCGCGCAGCTGCTGTTGCTGACCGTGGCGGTGCTGGTGGTGTCCGCCGGCAGCCTGGCGCACAGCGTCTGGATCAACCTGGCGGGCATCGCGCTTTCGCTGGCGCTGATGGCCTGGCTGATGAAGCGCGAGGCGCGCTCGCGCGCGCGCCTGTTGCCGCACGGTGCGCTGCGGCGCGGCTCATCGTTGGCGGCGCTCTATATTACGGTGTCGTTGCTGGTAATCGGCATGACCAGCGAAATCTTCGTGCCCTATTTCCTGCAGTTGCTGCACGGCCAGTCGCCGCTGATCTCCGGCTATATCGCCGCGACCATGGCCGCCGGCTGGACGTTGTCCGAAATCCTCAGCTCCGGCTGGCGCGGGGCGGGCATTCGCCGGGCGATCGTCAGCGGGCCGCTGTTCGTGCTGGTGGGCCTGCTGGCGCTGGCGATCCTGATGCCGACGCCCTCCGGCGGTCACTGGCAGGCGCTGACCCCGATCGTCATCGCGTTGTCGCTGGTGGGATTCGGCATCGGCTTCGGCTGGCCGCATCTGCTGACGCGCATTTTGCAGGTGGCGCCTGAAGCGGACAAAGACATCGCCGGCGCCTCGATCACCACGGTGCAGCTGTTCGCCACCGCATTCGGCGCGGCGCTGGCGGGGATGATCGCCAACCTGGCGGGGCTGAACGATCCGGGCGGCGCGGCGGGCGCGGCATCGGCGGCGCGTTGGCTGTTCCTGGCGTTCGCGCTGGCGCCGCTGCTGGCGGTATTCAGCGCCTGGCGCTGCGCCGCGATCGCGCCGCCGGCCGCCGAGACGGGCAATTTTGTACCCAACCCGTCCTCGCGCGAGTGCTAGAACGCTTCTCCTCATTCGGCGATGTTTGCGGTGATCCTGGCGTTATTCCTGCGCGACATTGTTAAAATTCGCTTGCTATATCTCTAATTTGAGATTATTTCTCTTATATGGGATTTTAAGGCGGAGTGTGAACGATGGATAACGGTCTGGACAATGCCGACCTGAGGTTGGCGCAGCGGCTGGCGGATTTGCGCCAGCAACGGGCGTGGTCGCTGGAGGAGCTGGCGCAGCGCACCGGCCTCAGCCGGGCGACGCTCTCGCGGGTGGAGCGCGCTGAGACCAGCCCGACGGCGTCGTTGCTGAACCGGCTGTGCGCCGCCTATGGGTTGACCATGTCGCGCCTGCTGAGCGAGATCGAAGACGAGCCGCCGGAGCTGTTGCGGCCGCAGCAGCAACCGGTGTGGGTGGATCGCGCCAGCGGTTTTCACCGTCGCTCCGTTTCTCCCCCCGCTGCGTTGTATAAGGCTGAATTTATCGAAGCCCGGCTCGATGCCGGCGCGCAGATCGATTACGACCTGCCGTCGATTCCGGCGCTGGAGCACCATCTCTGGCTGCTGTCCGGGCAGCTGGAGTTGACGCTGGAAGGGCGCGTTTTCCGGTTATCATCCGGCGACTGCCTGCGCTACCGCCTGTTCGGCGCCTCCCGTTTCCATGTCCCCGGCGATGAGCCGGCCCATTACACCCTCGTTATTTGCAGGCCATAGCCATGATTGAATTGCAACAGTGGGACGCCGGCGCGGCGCAAAGCGCCATTGCCGAATTGGCCGAAATGCTGCACGCCAGCGTGGCGCACGGCGCCAGCATCGGTTTTGTCATGCCCTTTACGCTGACGCAGGCGCAGGCGTTTTGGCAGGGGTTGCTGCCGGCCATCGCGCGGGGAGAGCGTGCGATGCTGGTGGCGCTCGCGAACGGCCGGCCGGTCGGCACCGTGCAGCTGCTGTTGGCGATGCCGGACAACGGCCGTCACCGGGCGGAAGTGGTCAAGCTGATGGTGCACCCGCAGGCGCGGCGGCAGGGCGTCGCCCGGCTGTTGATGCAGGAAGTGCAGGCGCTGGCGGCGCGTCATCGCCGCAGCCTGTTGGTGCTGGATACCCTGAGCGGCAGCGCGGCGCAGGGGCTGTACCGTCAATTGGGGTTCGAGGCGGCGGGCGACATCCCGCAATACGCCCGCGCCAGCGACGGCGGGGCGTTGGAGGCCACCTGCTATATGTACAAACTGCTGTGAGGGTTAGCGCCCGCGCCAGGCTTTGATCGCCTGCTGGCGCACCTGCAGCTTTTGCTGCGGCGTCAGCTTGTTGTAGTCGCGAGCCAGGCCGCTTTCCCAGTCGCCGTACATCGGGTTGGGCAGCACGATGAATTCGGTGCCGAACTTGGCCTGGTTCTTGCTGACGAACGCCCGGCGCTGCGCATTGTCCTGGTGGTAAGTCGCGGCGCCGAAGTCGTTCAGGTTGTCGCCCGCGTACACCACGATGTCATAGCCGGCTTGTTTGATGGCGTCGAAGCGCGCCTGTTTATTGGCGGTGTCGGTGCTGAGCAGCACGGTTTTTGCCGACAGGCCGGTGAAACCGAGCTTCTGCATGTTGGCCACCGTGGCGGCGTAGTCGCTCTGTTTACGGTTCGACACGTAGAACATGGTCCCCTGATGGGCGTTAACATAGCGGGCGAACGCCACTGCGCCCGGCACCGCGGCGGCCTGTTCGGCCTGCGTCCATTTGGCCCAAGTCGCGCCGTCGTACGGTCGGCCCTGCTGCGCCTGCCAGCCGGAGTAGGCGCTGTTATCCAGCATGGTTTCATCCAGATCGACCACCACCGCCTTTTTACGGCCTGGCGCGGCCCTGGCCTGATCGAAGGCGCGCTGCGCGCTGTTGAACGCCTGATGCGCCAGCGCCTGGTATTCGCCGGACTGTTGGAACCAGTTGACCGCCAGCACCGATTGATCCGCCAACCGCTGCTGGGCCTGCGCGTCGGCGTGCGGCGGCTGTGCGCAACCGGTCAAGGCCAGCAGCGCGACGCCCATCGCCGCGCCGAGGGTGAGTGTGCGTACCTGTTTTCCTGCCATTGTTATCTCTCTTTTTTATTGTGGACTGTCCAGCAGCATATCCATCTCGAACTGACGCAGGGGATCCTGCCGCCAGCCAAGATGCGTAAAGAAGGGGGCGGCCACCTCGGGCACAAAAACGTTGGCGGTCAGCGGCAAAGGGGCGAACTGCGCTTGCAGAGCGGCCAGCAAGGCGCGGGCATGCCCCTGGCCGCGATGCTGCGGCGGAACGTAGATCAGGCGCAGCCAGCAGTGCTCGGTACCGGGCATCACCACGGCGTAGGCTTGGCGTTCGAGGGTATAAGCGCGCGGTTTGCCCGGCAGTTTGAACAACGACTCGGGGGCGATCAGCCAGGGCAGGTCGGTGGCGCCTTCCGCCGTCAGGCGATGGCTGACGGTCAGCGGATCGACCGCCTGCAGCACCGCCTTGCCTGGCGGCACGGCCGCCGGCGCCTGATGGCCGGTCAGGGTGCGCACGATGCGCAGCCCGGCGCGGTGGTACAGCGCCAGCGCGGCTTCGTTGCCTTCGATCACTTCCAGCGACAGCCGATGGTCGCCGCGCTGACGGGCATCCGCTACTACCCGCTGCATCAGCGCCTTACCCAGCCCCTGCCCGCGCATCTCGGGGCGTACGGAAAAGGCCGCGATCCGGCTGTGCCGGCCGCGGCGGGCGATCAGCGCCACCGCCACCGGTTCATTGCGATGGGTGACGATCAGGCTGTCGTTCAGGCTGAGATCTTCGGCGCCGAAGCGGGCGGCGAAGGTCGGCCCGTCGAGGACGAAACGCACGATGTAGTTTTCAAAACAGTGGTTGAGGATGTTCGCCAGTTCGTCGCTGCTGTAGCGCACGGCGTTGTGATAGTTAAACCGACCGTCGTTATGCATGGCTGATTCCGCTCGGGGGAAAGCTATACATGTAGACCCGTTTGTTTGGCAAGGCAAGCGGGGGCATTCGCCGGCGGGGAAAATAAAAAACAAAAAAGCCGGACGCAGCCGCCCGGCGAAATAAAACTCTGGGTATCAAGTGACGCTAAAGTTTGCAGTGGTGGTTATTCATTCATCACATCAGAACTGATAGGTCAGGGCGACGGCAATCACGTTGTCGTCTTTCAGACCCAGCTTATTATTGCTGTCGAGCTGGTTGATTTTATAATCCACATAGGTCGACATGTTCTTGTTGAAATAGTAGTACGCGCCGACGTCGATATATTTCACCAGGTCGGTATCGCCGATGCCTTCAATATCTTTACCCTTCTGCTGAACGTAGCCCAGCGATGGACGCAGACCGAAGTCGAATTGATATTGCGCAACCAGTTCCAGGCCTTCGGCTTTATTGGCGAAGCCGCTGACGGAAGTGGAGCGGTTATTGATGGTGGCGGTACCGGAAATTGGCGCGATGTTGCGGCTTTCCGAGTAGGTCGCGGCCAGGTAGACATCGTTATTGTCATACTTCAGACCGGCGGCCCAGATATCGGCCTTGTCGCCTTTACCGAAGGTGCCCGCTTTCTGACTGGCGGTGCGGTTGGAAGAGGCATAGGCGGCGCCCACGCTCAGGCCGTCGATGATTTCATAGCTGGAGGAAAGGCCCCAGCCGTCGCCGTTCGCCTTGCTGGCGGAGCGGCCGTCGTTTTCGTTCTTGCCCTGATACTGGACGGCGAATTTCAGGCCGTCGACCAGACCGAAGAAGTTGTTATTGCGGTAGGTGGCGACGCCGTTGGTGCGGCCGTTCATGAAGTTGTCGGTTTTGACGTATGCGTCGTCGCCGAATTCAGGCAGCATATCCGTCCAGGCGCCGACGTCGTAAATAATGCCGTAGTTGCGACCGTAGTCGAAAGAACCGAGGTCTTTATATTTCAGACCGGCGAAGCCCAGACGCGTTTTAGTGTCTTTGGTGCCGTCGGATTCAGAATGGTTAGCGGCGATCTGATATTCCCACTGGCCGTAACCGGTCAGCATATCGTTAATCTGAGTCGCGCCTTTAAAGCCGATACGGACGTAGGTTTTATCGCCATCGTTGCCGGCATCATCGGAGAAATAATGCAGGGCTTTCACACGACCGTAAAAATCGAGCTTGTTGCCGTCTTTATTGTAGATTTCTGCTGCCTGTGCCGCTTGCGCAAGTAAAAGTGCCGGAATAATAACGGCCAGAAGATTACGTTTCATGGGTTACCCTGCTTTATTCGATTAAAAGACGCTATCATCAGTTGCATTGCTGCTTTACTGTGCCGTCCGGTTGTTGGCGGCGGAGAATTTTTACCGTAGTAATGTGATCTATTTATGACAAAAAATTCATTTTCATGTCGAACGATTAAAAAAGTCGCGCAAAGGGTGAATTTTTTCTGCAACCGACGGTCTGCGGCTGGTCTACAGTTACCGATAGCCTGATCGGTTTCCGGAGGAATCATGCACGATACTTATACATTGTTCGGTACGCAGGGGTGTGGCTCGACCATCGTGGCCGCCGCGTTGGTGCTGACCGCGTTCCCCTGGGGCTACGAGGAAGTGGATTACACCCAGGAGGGCCCGGAGCGGGATCGCCTGTTGGCGTTGAACCCGCTCGGCCAGGTCCCCACTCTGGTGCTGCCTGATGACGAAGTGATGACGGAGAGCGCGGCGATTATCCTGCTGCTGCACGATCGCGCGCCGCACGCCGAATTGGCGCCGCCCGGCGGCTCGCCGCTGTTGCCGCGCTTTTTGCGCTGGCTGTTGTTCATCAACGCGGAGATTTATCCCACTTTCACCTACGCCGACCATCCGCAGCGCTGGCAGCCGAAAACGGAAGGGGCGGAACAGCTGAAAAACGCAGTGATGAGCTATCGCGAGCGTTTATTGCGGCAGTTGAACGCCGCCGCCGGCGCCGCCGGACCGTGGTTTCTCGGCAAGAGCTTCAGCGCGCTGGATCTGTACGTGGCGGTGATGTGCAACTGGCGGCCGGGGCGCGCGTGGTTCCGGCAACACTGCCCGCGGCTTTACGCCATCGCCGAACGGGTGGAGCAGCGGCCGGAGCTGAATGCGCTGCTGAGCGCCCATTTCGACGGCGTTGCGCCGCTGGAATCGTGACATCTCCCCGCCGCCGGCGGGGAACCCTCCCGTTTTTCTGAACCGAGACTGCCGAAAATCCCGATTTTCACTCGCCTCGTCGGCGGGTAGCGTAAGGCTATCCGCAACTGACAGGAGAGTGTGATGCAATCAGAATCCCGGGCCGGACAACAGGCGTTCGGCGATATCGCCCCCAAGCTGGCGCAGCTCAGCGACAGCGTCTTGTTTGACGATGTCTGGCAGCGGCCAGAGCTGAGCCCGCGCGAGCGCAGCTTGATCACCGTCGCCGCGCTGGTGGCGCTCAACCGCCTGGAGCAACTGCCGTTTCATCTGCAGCTGGCGCAGCGCAACGGCGTGGCGCATCAGCAGCTGGCTGAGCTCATCACCCACCTGGCGTTTTACGCCGGCTGGCCCGCGGCGGCGTCGGCCGTGGCGCGCTTGCGCGAGCTGGAACCGGAGGCGCCCCATGCCGTTTAGCCGCATCGCCCTGCATCAGGGCAAATCCGCCGACTACCTGCAAACCTTGTCCGACAGCCTGCATCAGGCGCTGGTGGAGGCCTTCGAGGTGCCGCCGGCGGACAAATTTCAGGCGATCGATCAATACCGCCCCGGTGAGCTTATCTACGATCGCGATTATCTCGGCGGGCCGCGCAGCGCGGATTTCGTGCTGTTTTACATCACCGCCGGGCGGCCGCGCGACAGCGACACCAAGCGGCGTTTTTACCGGCGGTTGGCGACGCTGCTGGCGGAGAACCTGCGGCTGAACCCCGAGGATGTGATGGTGGTGATCGCCACCACCCAGTTGGACGAGTGGTCGTTCGGCGGCGGTCGCGCCTCGATGATCGATCCGCAGGCGTAACTCGGGCTGACGCCGCCGGCGGTCTGTGGGACAATAGCGCCATCATTTCGTTTAGATAAGAGTTGAATGGCGCTCTCCTCCGCAGTTAAAGATCAGATTGGCCAGTGGTACAAAGCCCTGCAGCAGCAAATACCGGAATTCATTTCCCGCGCGCCCCAGCGTCAGATGATCGCCGAGGTGGCGAAGACGCTGGCCGGCGACTACCCGCGCCATCTGGCGATTGAGGCGCCGACCGGCGTCGGCAAAACGCTGTCTTACCTGATACCGGGCATCGCCGTCGGGCGGGCGGAGAGCAAACCGCTGGTGGTCAGCACCGCCAACGTGGCGCTGCAGGATCAGATCTACAGCAAGGATTTGCCGCTGCTGAAGAAGATTATTCCCGATCTGAAATTTACCGGCGCCTTTGGCCGCGGGCGTTACGTCTGCCCGCGCAATCTGGCGGCGATGAGCACCGACGTTAGCCAACAGGGCGATCTGACGCTGTTTCTCGACGACGAGCTGGCGCCGTCCAGCGGTGAAGAGCAGGCGCTGTGTCAGAAGCTGACCAAGGCGCTGGCCCGCTTTGAGTGGGACGGGCTGCGCGATCACTATCAGCAGAGCATCGACGATCCGCTGTGGGCCAAGCTGAGCACCGACAAGGCCAACTGCCTGGGGCGCAACTGTCACTACATTCGCGAATGCCCGTTCTATATCGCCCGCAAAGAGATCGAGAGCGCCGACGTGGTGGTGGCCAACCACGCGCTGGTGATGGCGGCGCTGGAGACGGAATCGGTGCTGCCGAACCCGAAAGAGCTGCTGCTGGTGCTGGACGAAGGCCACCATTTGCCGGAGGTGGCGCGCGACGCGCTGGAGATCGACGGGGAAATCACCGCGCTGTCGACCAACCTGCAGCTGGACATGATCGTGCGCCAGGTCGAACAGTGCATGACGCAGTACCGGCCGAAGAATCCGCCGGGGCTGGCCAACAGCGAACGGCTGAAAAACCATTGCGAGGAGCTGCGCGAGCTGGTGCAGATCTTCGAGCATCAGGTCAGCGCCTATCTGCCCGGCGACAGCGTGGTGGCCGAGCACCGTTTTGAAATGGGCGAGCTGCCCGCGGAGATGGTGGAGAGCTGCGCGCGGCTGTTCAAACTGACCGATGCGCTGCGCGGGCTGGCGGAGTTCGTGCTTAACGATCTTACCGAACAGACCGGCAAGCACGACATCATGCGTCTGCACCGCTCGATCATTCAGATGAGCCGCACGCTGGGCTATCTGGAGGCGATGAGCAAGCTGTGGCGGCTGGCGGCGCTCGACAAGTCGTCCAACGCGCCGATCTCCAAATGGGTCACGCGCGAACTGCGCGATAACGTCACCCATCTGTATTTGCACTGCGTCGGCATTCGCGTCAGCGATCAGCTGGAAAAGCTGCTGTGGCGCAAGGTGCCGCACGTGGTGGTCACCTCGGCCACGCTGCGTTCACTGAACAGCTTCGCGCGTTTGCAAGAGATGAGCGGGCTGAGCGAGAAGGCCGGCGATCGCTTCGAAACGCTCTCATCGCCGTTCAATCACGTCGAACAGGGCAAGATTGTCATTCCGCAGATGCGCTACGAACCGGCGCTCGCCAATGAGGCGGAGCACCTTGAGGAAATGGCGCGGTTTTTCCGCGCCGAGCAGGCGAGCGGCAAGCACAAAGGCATGCTGATCCTGTTCAGCAGCCACCGGGCGATGCAGACTTTCCTCAGCTACGTGACCGATCTGCGGCTGATGCTGCTGGTGCAGGGCGACCAGCCGCGCTACCGGCTGGTGGAAGAGCACCGCAAGCGGGTGGAGAAGGGCGTCGCCAGCGTGCTGGTGGGGCTGCAATCGTTCGCCGAAGGGCTGGATCTGAAAGGCGAACTGCTGACCCAGGTGCATATTCACAAAATCGCGTTCCCGCCGATCGACAGCCCGGTGATCATCACCGAAGGCGAGTGGCTGAAATCGCTGAAGCGTTATCCGTTCGAAGTGCAGAGCCTGCCGAGCGCCTCGTTCAACCTGATCCAGCAGGTCGGCCGCCTGATCCGCAGCAACCAATGTTACGGCGAGATCGTGATCTACGATCGCCGGCTGTTGACCAAAAACTACGGTTCGCGGCTGTTGGCGTCGTTGCCGGTGTTCCCGATTGAGCAGCGCGCGGTGCCGGAGGCCGACAAGGCGCATCTGGCGGCGCTGAAATCCGCCGCCGACGCGGCTAAAAAAGAGAAGAAGCGCGGCAACCCGTTCGCCCGCAAACGGCGGCGTTGATCAGAGCAGCGGCGGCAGGCGGCGCTTGACCGGCGTGGTTTTCACGATCGAGGTGTTGCTCTGCGCGTGCTCGGCCAGCCGATCGAGGGTGTGGTCGAGCTGTTCCATCGAGTGCGCCACCAGCCGCACGATAAAGCAGTCTTCGCCGGTCACCTTATCGCATTCGACCACTTCCGGGATCGCCTGAATCAGCTGTTCGACCTTCTTCAGCATGCCCGGCAGCGGCTTGATGCGCACCAGCGACTGAAAGGCGTAACCCACCGCCTGCAGATTGACGTTCAGGGTATAGCCCTGGATCACGCCGCTTTCCTCCAGCCGCCGCAATCTTTCCGACGTGCTCGGCGACGACAGGCCCACCTGCGCGCTCAGCGTCTTCAACGATGCGCGCGCATCTTCCGCCAGAATGGTCAGGATTTGGCGATCGATATCATCCATAACGCCTCCGTTAGGTGTTTCCTTGATTGTAGCTGCGAGAAAAAGGCAGTTAAGCACATCTGCCTTTTTTATGCTATGGAAAGCCGCCCTGCGAAGCCGCAAGCTATGTCTCTGGGCAAGCTTTGAGGAACGCAGAATGAATGCAGAGATAAAACGCGGCTCGCTGGAGATGGCGGCGGCGATGCTGATTTCCGGCTCCATCGGCTGGTTTGTGCTGATGTCCGGCCAGCCGGTTATCAACGTGGTGTTTTGGCGCTGCGCGGTGGGGGCGCTGGTGCTGCTGGCGGTGTGCGGCGCGCTGGGCCAGCTGCGCCGCGATGCGCTGACGCGCGCCACGCTGCTGCTGGCGATCGCCGGCGGCGTCGCGCTGGTGATCAACTGGCTGCTGCTGTTCGCCGCCTATTCCTATGCCTCTATTTCCATCGCCACCGCGGTGTACAACACCCAGCCGTTTATGCTGGTGGGGCTGGGGGCGCTGTTTCTGGGGGAACGGCTGACCGCCCGCAAGCTGCTGTGGCTGAGCTTGGCGTTCGGCGGCATGATGCTGGTGGTGCTGGCGCAGCCGCGGCAGGCGGGGGAGCAGAGCCATTATCTGGCGGGCATCGCGCTGGCGCTCGGCGCGGCGTTTTTCTACGCCCTGATGGCGCTGGCGGCCAAGCGGCTGAAGGGCACGCCGCCGCATCTTATTGCGCTGATTCAGGTGACGGTAGGGGCGGTGATGCTGCTGCCGCTGGTGGATTTTCATGCGTCGGCCAGCGTTGGCCAGTGGGGGATGCTGGCGACGCTCGGCGTGTTGCATACCGGCCTAATGTACGTGCTGATGTACGGCGCGTTGCAGAAGCTGCCGACCCACCTGATCGGCTCGCTGTCGTTCATCTACCCGATCGCCGCCATGCTGGTGGATCGCCTGGCGTTTGGCCACCGGCTGTCGGCATGGCAACTGCTGGGGACGGCGATCATCCTGCTGGCGGCGGCGGGTATGAACCTGCTGGGCGATCGGCGAGCGCGACTGCTGCCGGCCTCGGACGGCCGGCGCGCCGGCTGATGCTCAGTTCGGTTTTTTCAGCCGGCGCCATAAAGTGGTGCGGCTGATCCCGAGCAACCGGGCGGCGGCGGCGTGGTCGCCTCCGCACCGCGCCAGGGCTTCGTGGGCGGAGATGGGCGCCGCCGGCGTCTCGGGCGGCGGCGCCACCGCCAGCTCCGGCAGCAGCCACTGCAGGGTCTCGCCGCTCGGCGCGACGCCGGTGCTCAGCATCAGCGCCACCCGCTCCATCATGTTGCGCAGCTCGCGCAGGTTGCCGGGCCAGGCGTAATGACCCAGCGCGGCGTAACACCCGGCCAGGGCGGCGCGCAGCGGCTCCGTCAGCGGCACGTCGAGCGCCGCCAGCGACTGTTTCAGAAAGTGTTCCGCCAGCATCGCGATATCGTCGCCGCGCGCCCGCAGTGGCGGCAGCTGCAGCCGCAGGGCGCTCAGGCGGTAAAACAGATCGGCGCGAAAATCGCCCTGTTGAATCGCCTGCTCCAGGCGGGTGTGGGTGGCGCTGATGACGCGAAAGTTGACCTTTACCGGCTGTTGCCCGCCGACCCGAGTGATGGTTTTTTCTTCCAGCGCCCGCAGCAGCCGGGTTTGCAGGTGCAGCGGCATTTCGCCGATCTCATCCAGAAACAGGGTGCCGCCGTTGGCGGTTTCCAGCAGCCCGCGTCGGCCGCCGCGCCGTGAACCGGTGAAGGCGCCTTCTTCATAGCCGAACAGCTCCGCCTCCAGCAGCGATTCGGCGATGGCGCCGCAGTTGATGGCGACGAACGGCGGCGTCGCGCCCCTGGACGGCGCGCCGCGCCGGGAAAAGTATTCGCGGTGGATCGCCTGCGCCGCCAGCTCTTTGCCAGTGCCGGTTTCGCCTTCGATCAACACCGCCGCCGGCGAGCGGGCGTACAGCATGATGGTGCGCCGGGTCTGTTCCATCTGCGGGGAATCGCCCTGTAAATCGCTCAGCCCATAGCGCGGCTGCAGGGTATCGCGTGCGGCGTAATCGCCGCCGCGCTTGGCGCCGCCCAGCATCAGGCGCGTTACGTCCAGCGCATCGCTGAAGGCGGCGCGCAGGGTGGCGGCGGAATAGAGAAAAATGGCGGTGAGCCCGGCTTCTTCCGCCAGATCGCTGATGAGGCCTGCGCCGACCACGGCCTGAATACCGGCGGCTTTCAGCTCGGCGATCTGGCCGCGCGCGTCCTCTTCGGTGACGTAACTGCGCTGCTCCAGCGGCAGATCGAAGGTTTGCTGGAACTCCATCAGCGCGGGCAGGGGCGTTTTATAGGTAATGACACCGATCCGATCGGCGGTTCTGCGCGCCTGGCTCAGCGCCTGCAGCAGGTCGAAGCCGCCGGGCTTGACCAAAATGACCGGCACCGACAGGCGGCTTTTCAGGTAAGCGCCGTTGGAGCCGGCGGCGATGATGGCGTCGCAAGGCTCGCTAGCCAGGCGAGAGCGGATATGCTGCACCGCCTCCTCGAAGCCGAGACGGATCGGGGTGATGGTCGCCAGATGGTCGAACTCGAGACTGATATCCCGGAACAGATCGAACAGGCGGGTGATGGAGACGGTCCAGATCACCGGTTTGTCCGGCGTGCGGGACGGCGTGATGTGATCGCTCATGGTGGGTTACCGAATGAAAGTGGCTGCATTAGGTGTAGCCTTGTTTCAGTCATGTTTCAAATATGCCGATTGAAACCGCGATTGAAACGTTAACTGAAACGTTTTTTATCGCTTGGTCTGCCCAATGGCGATGCGAATTTTATAACTCACTTATTTTTATCGCTTTTAATTTTTTCCTCGCCAAAGTGCAACCTGGCCCGCCTCTTGCTCTGTCTGTTCTATCTAGCTAATCGGAGAGAACGTCATGACGCTGCGCTCACCCGGGCTCGCCTTTCGTCAGGCCCTGAGTAAAGAAAAACCCCTGCAAATCGCCGGCGCGATCAACGCCAACCATGCCCTGTTGGCCCAGCGGGCGGGGTTCCAGGCCATCTATCTTTCCGGCGGCGGCGTGGCGGCCGGTTCGCTGGGGCTGCCGGACCTGGGTATTTCGACGCTGGACGATGTGTTGACCGATATTCGCCGCATCACCGATGTCTGCCCGCTGCCGCTGCTGGTGGATGTCGACAGCGGTTTCGGCGCATCGGCGTTCAACGTCGCCCGCACGGTGCGCTCGGTGAGCAAGGCCGGGGCGGCGGCGCTGCATATCGAAGATCAGGTCGGCGCCAAGCGCTGCGGCCATCGGCCCAATAAGGCCATCGTCTCCACCGAAGAGATGGTGGATCGCATCAAGGCGGCGGTAGATGCGCGCAGCGATCCGGACTTCGTGATCATGGCGCGCACCGATGCGCTGGCGGTGGAGGGGCTGGAGGCGGCCATCGAGCGCGCTCAGGCTTACGTGGCGGCCGGGGCCGACATGCTGTTCCCGGAAGCGATTACCGAGCTGGGCATGTACCGCCGCTTCGCCGAAGCGACGCAGGTGCCGATCCTCGCCAACATCACCGAATTCGGCGCGACGCCGCTGTTCACTACCGAGGAGCTGCGCAGCGCCCAGGTGGATATGGCGCTGTATCCGCTGTCGGCCTTCCGAGCGATGAATCGGGCGGCGGAGCGGGTGTACCGCGCCCTGCGCGAGGAGGGCACGCAGAAAAACGTCATCGACACCATGCAGACCCGCAACGAGCTGTATGAAAGCATCAACTACTATTTGTTCGAAGAGAAACTCGACGCTCTGTTCGCTCGCCAACGCGACGAATAAGCGCCATTCACGCAGAAGCCAAATGAGGACAGTATGAGCCAAGCGATCCCCCCGCAAAGCCCGACTGGCATTAAGCCGAAAAAATCCGTGGCGTTATCCGGCGTGCCCGCCGGGAATACCGCGCTGTGTTCCGTAGGGCGCAGCGGCAACGATCTGCACTACCGCGGTTACGACATTCTCGACCTCGCGCGCCACTGCGAGTTTGAAGAGGTCGCCCATCTGCTGATCCACGGCAAGTTGCCCAACCGAGACGAACTTCATGCCTACAAGCAGCGGCTCAAAGCGCTGCGCGGCCTGCCCGCCAGCGTGCGCACGGTGCTGGAGGCGCTGCCGGCGGCATCTCACCCGATGGACGTGATGCGCACCGGCGTTTCGGCCCTCGGCTGCACGCTGCCGGAAAAAGAGCAGCACGGCGCGGCCGGCGCGCGCGACATCGCCGACCGGCTGCTGGCGTCGTTGGGATCGATGCTGCTCTACTGGTATCACTACAGCCACAACGGCGAGCGCATTCAGCCGGAGACCGACGACGATTCCATCGGCGGCCACTTCCTGCACCTGCTGCACGGCGCAGCGCCTTCCGCCAGCTGGGAGCAGGCGATGCACGCGTCATTGATCCTGTACGCCGAGCATGAGTTCAACGCCTCGACCTTCGCCGGCCGGGTGATCGCCGGCACCGGATCCGATGTCTATTCGGCGATCGTCGGCGCCATTGGCGCGCTGCGCGGGCCGAAGCACGGCGGCGCCAACGAGGTGTCGCTGGAGATCCAGCAACGCTATGAAACGCTGGACGAAGCGGAAGCCGACATTCGCCGCCGCATCGACAACAAAGAGGTGGTGATCGGCTTCGGGCACCCGGTGTATACCGTCTCCGATCCGCGCCATCAGGTGATCAAAGAGATCGCGCTGCGCCTGTCGCAGGAAGCGGGCGCGATGAAGCTGTATGACATCGCCGACCGGCTGGAAAGCGTGATGCGAGACACCAAAAACATGTTCCCCAACCTCGACTGGTTCTCGGCGGTGTCTTACCACCAGCTGGGGGTGCCCACCGAAATGTTCACGCCGCTGTTCGTCATGGCGCGCGTCAGCGGCTGGTCGGCGCACATCATCGAGCAACGGCAGGACAACAAAATCATTCGCCCGTCCGCCAACTATACCGGGCCGGAAGCGCGAGCCTTCGTACCGCTGGATCAGCGCTGAGCGCCGGTCGTTATCGTGTTGTTTTCACTGTGGAGCCTTTGGGAATCATGATGCTTGAGTCTGCCAATACCCGCCGTCCGCCGTTCGATCGCGAAATGGTCGATATCGTCGATTATGTGATGAAAGAGGCCGTCGATACCCCGGCGGCGTACCGCACCGCCCATTATTGCCTGCTCGATACCCTCGGCTGCGGGCTGGAGGCGCTGAGCTACCCGGCCTGCAAGAAACTGATGGGGCCGGTGGTGCCGGGCGCCGAGGTGCTGAACGGCAGCCGGGTGCCCGGCACCCGTTTCCAGCTGGATCCGGTGCAGGCGGCGTTCAATATCGGCGCCATGATCCGCTGGCTCGACTTTAACGACACCTGGCTGGCGGCGGAGTGGGGCCACCCATCGGACAACTTGGGCGGGATCCTGGCGGTGGCCGATTGGCTCTCTCGCCAGGCGGTGGCGGCGGGCAAAGCGCCGCTGACCATGCGGCAGGTGCTGATCGCCATGATCAAGGCGCATGAGATCCAGGGCTGCCTGGCGCTGGAAAACGCCTTCAACCGGGTGGGGTTGGATCACGTGCTGCTGGTGAAGGTGGCGTCCACCGCGGTGGTGGCGCAGCTGCTCGGCCTGAGCCGCGAGGCGATCCTGAACGCGGTGTCGCTGGCGTGGGTGGACGGGCAGTCGCTGCGCACCTACCGCCACGCGCCGAACGCCGGCACCCGCAAATCCTGGGCGGCGGGGGATGCGACCGCCCGCGCGGTGCGGCTGGCGCTGATGGCCGCCACCGGTGAGATGGGCTATCCTTCGGCGCTCACGGCGCCGACCTGGGGATTCTACGACGTCTCGTTCGACGGCAAACCTTTCCGCTTCCAGCGGCCGTACGGCGCGTATGTGATGGAGAACGTGCTGTTTAAAATTTCGTTCCCGGCGGAGTTCCATGCCCAGACCGCCGTGGAGGCGGCCATGACGCTGCACCGCCAGATGCAGGCCGCCGGCAAAACCGCCGCCGACATCGCCGCAGTGAGCATCCGCACCCACGAGGCCTGCCTGCGCATTATCGACAAGCAGGGGCCGCTGGATAACCCGGCGGATCGCGATCACTGCATTCAGTATATGGTGGCGATCCCGCTGCTGTTCGGCCGGCTGACGGCGGCGGATTACGAGGATCGGGTGGCCGAAGATCCGCGCATCGACGCATTGCGTAGCAAGATACATTGCCATGAAGATCCCGCCTTCACGCGCGATTATCACGATCCGGAAAAACGCTCGATCGCCAATGCGCTGACGGTGGAGTTCGCCGACGGCAGCCGTCTGGATGAGGTGGCGGTGGAGTATCCTATCGGCCATGCGCGGCGGCGCGAAGAGGGCATCCCGCTGCTGATCGAGAAGTTTAAAACCAACCTGGCGCGCCAGTTCCCGGCCCTGCAGCAGCAGCGCATTCTTGAGGTGTCGCTGGACCGGCAGCGGCTGGCGCAGATGCCGGTCAACGAGTATCTCGATTTGTGGGTGATCTGAGGTGAGCGGCGCTGACAAGCCACGTCGGCGTCGCTATGATGGACGCTCCATCCCCGTCCGTCTTCTTATCAGGTGATTCATGATTGATGCTGCAACGCTGTTGTTGTTTTCCGGTGCCTGCGTGGCGCTGGCGCTGACCCCCGGCCCGGATATGCTGCTGATCGCTTCGCGCAGCGTCAGCCAGGGGCGGCGGGCCGGTTTCGCTTCGCTGGCGGGCATTCAATTCGGCACTTACTGCCACGCGCTGGCGGCGGCGCTGGGGCTGTCGCAACTGTTCGTCGCGGTGCCGCTGGCTTACGACGCGGTGAGAATGTTGGGCGCAGCTTATCTGCTCTATCTGGCGTGGAAAACGTTGCGATCCGGCAGCAGTCTGCAGGCTTCCGCCGGGTTGCAGGCGGTGCCGACGGCGCGCATTTTCCGACAGGGGCTGCTGACCAACATCCTCAACCCGAAGATGGCGCTGTTCGTGTTGGCGCTGTTCCCGCAGTTTATCGATCCGCGCGCCGGCTCGGTGGTGGTGCAGATGCTGGCGCTGGCGACGGTGCTGAATCTGGTCGGCTTGCTGATTAACGGCGGGGTGATCCTGGCGGTCAGCGGCATGAAAAGCCGTTTCGTCGGCCGCCGTTTCAGCGCCCGCTGGCCGAACTACCTGCTGAGCGGCGTGTTCGCCGGGCTGGCCTGCAAACTCATTTTCGACAGTCGTCGTTAATCCTCGCGCAGCAGCGCTTCAAACGCCGTGCTGGCCGGTTCGTCCGGCAGCGCGCTGTACATCACCAGCCGCAGATGGTTCTCTTCGTCGACGATGAAAGAGGCATGGTCAAAGGTGACCGGGCCGATCTCCGGGACGACGAAGCTGCGCCGCCCCTGACAGCGTCCGTGAATGTCATGCTGCCGCCAGAGCCGGCGGAACGGCGGCGACACCCGCTCCAGCGCCTGCACCCGTTGGCGCATCACCTCATCCTCCGGCGCGCGGGCGTAGTCGCGACGGAAGCTGGCCAGGATTTGCGGCGCCTGCGCCTGCCACTCCAGCAGGCGCTCATTAAGCTGCGGATCGGCAAACAGCATCCACAACATGTTGCGCTCTTGCGCCGGGCGCTCGCCGATGGCGAACAGCCGCTGCGCCGCCGGATTCCAGGCGATGATGTCCCAACTCAGGTTCATGACGTAGGCCGGCCGCAGCGCCAAATCGTCCAGCAGACGCCGCACCAACGGCGAAACCTGGCACCACTGATGCCCAACCGGCACCGGCGGGCGTTGATGCGCCAATAAGAACAGGTGGTAGCGGCCGGCGGCGTCGAGCTGCAGCACCCGCGCCAGATTTTCCAAAAACGTCACCGACGCATTGATTTCCCTGCCTTGCTCCAGCCAGGTGTACCAGGTGAGGCCGACGCCGGCCAGCGCCGCCACCTCCTCGCGCCGCAATCCCGGCGTGCGGCGGCGGCTGCCGCTCGGCAAGCCGACCGCCTCTGGCGACAGTTGTTCTCGCTTTTGCCGCAGAAAATCCCCCAGTTCGTGGCGGGTGCGTTCGAGGGTGCGTGGGGGCATGTCGGCCGTCCTGTTGCTGTCAGTAATAGTATAAATGGCTATATAGTAACAGTTTAAACCTTGTTCCATACTGCGGCCATCATAATCTCTGGAGGTGGTATGGAACATTCATTATCTGGTGAGCGGCGAGGGCTGCCCGGCCTGCCGGTGCTGCTGTTGGGCGGTTTCGTCACGGTGTTCGATCTGTTCGTGGTCAATGTGGCGGCGCCGGTGATCCAGCGGCAGTTCGCCGCCGATTTCGCCGGGGTCGGTTTGATCGTCGCCGGTTACGAGCTGGCGTTTGGGGTGCTGTTGATCGCCGGTGGGCGCCTGGGCGATCGCTTCGGGCGTCGGCGCTTGTTCAGCCTCGGCATGCTGGGATTCACGTTGAGCTCCCTGCTGTGCGGGCTGGCGGGATCGCTCATCCTGCTGATCGCCGCGCGTATTCTGCAGGGGGCGACGGCGGCGCTGTTGTTCCCGCAAATTTACGCCTTGATGCGGGTGCTGTACGCGCCGCAACAGCGGCGACGCGCCTTCGCCTGGTTGGGCATGACGTTGGGATTGGCGGCGATCTTCGGCCAGATCCTCGGCGGATTTATCATCGAGGCCAACCTGTTCGGCAGCGGCTGGCGCATGATCTTTTTGATCAATTTGCCGATCGGCGCACTGGCGCTGTGGGCGGTGCGGCGCATTCCCGAATCGCGGGTGGCGCAGGCGCAGCGGCTGGACGGCGTTGGCCTGTGGCTGGCGGCGACCGGCCTGTCGCTGTTGCTGCTGCCGCTGCTGGAGGGGCCGGCGCGCGGCTGGCCGTGGTGGATAGCGCCGATGTTGGCGTTGGCGATGCTGACGCTGTGGGGCTTCCTGTGTTGGGAGCGCTGTCTGGCGCAGCGCGGTGACGATGCGGTGCTCGATCCGGCGCTGTTCCGCCAGGCAGGCTTCGCGCCGGGCATGGCGGTGGTGCTGACGATTTATGCCACCGCCTCCTCGTTTTTCTTGTGTTTCGCACTGCTGCTGCAGGCGGGGGCAGGGCTGACGCCTTTTCAGGCGGGCAGCCTGTTCGCCCCGGCCAGCGCGGCCTTTATGGTGGCCTCGATGCTGGCACCCCGGTTGGCGCAGCGGTGGGGCAACGGCGTGCTGAGCGTGGGCGTGGCGATTTACGCCGCCGGGTTGGCGCTATTGATGGCGCAGGCGCTGTGGGGTGAGGCGCTGGCGCATCCGCTGCGGCTGCTGCCGGGGTTGGTGGTGCTGGGGTTCGGTCAGGCGCTGAGCATGACGCCGCTGCTGAATCTGGTGCTGGGTTTGGCGCAGGAGCGGCAGGCGGGGATGGCGGCGGGTCTGGTCGCCACCGTGCAGCAGGTGGGAGGCGCGTTGGGCATCGTGGTCAGCGGCGTCGGTTTTGTGCCGCTGTTGGCGAGCGGCGGCGCGGCGGAGCGCTATGCCCAGGCATTTGCCGGCGCCATGGTATTTAATCTGTTGGCGATGGGCGTGGCCCTGTTGTTGTTAAACCGGATCACTCGAAATAGCCAGAAAGCGGATCTTAAGTAGGCCGCCGGCGGGTGCTTTACTGTTGTCATCATGAGAGAGCGATAAGGAGCCGCACTGATGTTTCAACCCGCCGCATTTCGCGAAGACGATCTGGATGCCCAACTGGCGTTGATCCGCGCCCACCCGCTGGGGCTGTTGGTCAGCCACGGCGAGCACGGATTGACGGCCGACCCGCTGCCGTTTGTGGCTGATGTCGAGCAGGGGCAGCTGCGGCTGCGGGCGCACCTGTCGCGCGCCAACGAGCACTGGCGGCGGTTGCGGCACGACGCGGAGTGCCTGGTGATCTTTCAAGGCCTGGAAGGTTATGTGTCGCCAGGCTGGTACCCGAGCAAACGCCAGACCGGCAAGGTGGTGCCGACCTGGAATTACAGCGTGGTGCAGCTGTATGGCGTGCCGACGGTGACGGACGATCCGGCCTGGCTGCGCCGCCAACTGATCGCTCTTACCGCGCAGCAGGAAGGGCGACGCCCGGAACCCTGGCGGCTCGATGATGCGCCGGCCAACTACATCGCCGCACAGCTTAAAGGTATCGTCGGCATCGAGATCGCCGTCACCCGGCGCGAAGGCAAATGGAAGATGAGCCAAAACCGCAGCGCCGACGATGCCGGCGGGGTCATCGCCGGGCTGCGCGAGGGCGATGACGCGCAGCGGCGGCTGGCGCAGGAGGTTGAGCGGCGGCGCGGATAGGGTATGCTAACTGAAGGGCAGCCAGGGGAACCTTCGGATGGATTACACCAAAATTATCAAAGAAATAGGCCGCGGCAAAAATCATGCGCGCGACCTGGATCAACAGACCGCTTTTCAACTGTATCAGGCGATGCTGGCCGGGGAGGTCCCCGAACTTGAGCTGGGCGGCATTCTGATCGCGCTGCGCATCAAGGGCGAAGCCGAAGAGGAGATGCTGGGGTTCTACCAGGCGATGCAGCAGCAGGTATTGTCGCTGCAGGCGCCGCAAGGGCGCCCGCTGCCGGTAGTGCTGCCGAGCTACAACGGCGCGCGCAAGCAGGCCAACCTGACGCCGCTGCTGGCGCTGCTACTGGCGAGAGTGGGCCTGCCGGTGGTGGTGCACGGCGTCCTGGACGACAGCACCCGCGTGACCAGCGCCGAGATTTTCCGTGCTCTGGGGCTGCCGTGGTCGGAACAGGCCGCTCATGCCCAGCGGCGTCTCGATAACGGCGAGGCGGTATTCATGCCGGTTTCCACGCTGTCGGCGCCGTTGGCGCGGCAGCTCGGATTGCGTTGGCGCATGGGGGTGCGCAACAGCGCCCATACGCTGGCCAAGCTGGCGACGCCGTTTGGCGAACAGGATGCGTTGCGCCTCGCCAGCGTCTCGCATCCGGAGTATGTTGGCCGGGTGGCGTCGTTTTTCCGCCAGATTGGCGCCCGCGGGTTGCTGATGCACGGCACGGAAGGCGAGGCCTACGCCAACCCGCTGCGCTGTCCGCAGATTCACCACATCGTTGGCGGCGAACAGCAGGTGCTGCTGGAGCGCACCTTGCCGGACGAAACGCCGGCATTGCCGGCGGCGAAAGACGCGGAAACCACCGCGCGCTGGACTGAACGCTGTCTGGCTGGCGAGGTGGCGATCCCGCAGGCCATCCAGCGGCAGGTCGCCTGTTGCCTGGTGGCCGCCGGCGAGAGCGAGACGCTGGAGCAGGGGCTGCAGCGCCTGCGTCAGGTCTAAGCGCGACTATACTGGGATATTTCCTCATCGGCTGAGAAGGACGGTTATGCAACAGGCTCTCGATTACTTCAATCAATTGAACCAGGATTACCTCGACGTTCACCGCGCCAAAGAAGAGCTGTTCTGGCAAAACTACATGGGCACCGGCGATGAAGACGTCTCGGCGCGCTTTTCCGCCGCGGAAAGCGCCTATAAGCGCTTCGTCGCCGAACCGCGCCGGCTGGCCGAGATCCGCAGTCTGCTTGCCGGGCTCGAAGCATTGCCGCAGGAGGCGCAGCGCGATGCGCTGATCCATGGCCTGCAGGGTTGGCTGCGTTTCTTCGACTGCAACGCCATTGAAGACTCGCAGGCGCAGGCGCTGTTGGATCAAATCATCCACGCCGAGTCCGATCTCTACTCGCGTCGCAAGGGCTATCAGGTCACGCATCTGAACGCCGACGGGCGGCGGGTGGCGGCCTCGCTCGGCGAGCTGTTGACCAACCAGGCGACCAACCCGAACGAAGACTCTCGCCGCAGCTCGCAGCAGGCGCTGCGCGATCTGGAGCAATGGCTGCTGCATAACGGCCTGCCGGAGCTGATCGGCCTGCGCAACCGCTTTGCGCGCCAGATGGGCTATCGCAACTACTTCGATTACAAGGTGAACAAAACCGAGCGCATGACGCCTGAGCAGCTGTTCGCCATTCTGGATCGCTTCGAGCGGGAAACCCGCGAGGCCAACGCGCGTAGCCTGCGGCAGCTGGCGGCCGACAAGGGCGACCAGGCGCTGGAGCCGTGGAACGTACGCTTCGCCAGCGCCGGCGACGTTACCCGTCAACTGGATCCTTACTTCCCGTTTTCTCGTTCGCTGGAACGCTGGGTCGACAGCTTCAAACGCCTGCACATCGGTTTTGGCGGCGCCGAGATGAATCTCGATCTGCTGGTGCGCAAAGGCAAGTTTGAGAACGGCTTCATGCACGGCCCGGTGCCGCCGTTTGTGCGCCAGGAGGAATGGGTGCCGGCGCGCATCAACTTCACCAGCCTGGCGCAGCCGGGGCAGGTGGGCAGCGGCGCTTACGGGCTCAACACCCTGTTCCACGAGGGCGGCCACGCGGCGCACTTCGCCAACATCCGCCAGAATGCGCCGTGCTTCTCGCAGGAGTTCCCGCCGACCTCGATGGCCTATGCCGAAACCCAGTCGATGTTCTGCGACAGCCTGCTGGACGATGCCGACTGGTTGAAGCGCTATGCGAAAAACGCCGCCGGCGAAGCGGTGCCCGATGCGCTGATTGAGGCCGGCATCGCGGCGCGCCAGCCGATGCGCGCGTTCAACGAACGCCATATCCTGCTGGTGCCGTACTTCGAGTGGGCGTTGTATCAGTGGGATGACGAGCAGCGCACGCCGGAAGCCATCACCGCGCTGGCGCGCGAGGTCGAGCAAAAGATCCTCGGCATCAGCGGCAGCCCGCGCCCGACGTTGGCGATCCCGCACCTGCTGTCGCTGGAGTCCGCCTGTTCCTATCAGGGCTATCTGCTGGCGATGATGGCGGTGGAGCAAACCCGTCACTTCTTCCTGCAACGCGACGGTTACCTGACGGACAACCCGGCCATCGGCCCGGATCTGGCGCAACACTACTGGTTGCCGGGCAACAGCGTCAGCCATGACGACACGCTGCGCAGCCTGACCGGCGAAGGGTTTAATCCGGACTATCTGGCGCAGGCCTGCAACCAGACGGTGGCGCAGGCGTGGCACGAGGCGCAGCAGACGATGGCCGCCGCGGCCAAGCGCCCGCAGCCGCCGGCAGATTTCGATTTGCAGGCGCACATCCGGGTGGTGGATGGCGAGACGGTATTGGCGGACAACGCTGAGGGTGACGAACGGATGTGCCGCGACTTCGCTGCGGCGATAGAGGCGCGCTTGGCTTAAGGCGGATAATAAAATCCACGCCGCGGCGTGGATTTTATTTAATGGCTAAACCGGACGCTATTTTATTCGAAATAGACGTCGGGATTATCGGCCAAAGACACGAAGCTCTTGGTGTTTCTATCCAGCGTGCGAATTTCGCCGCTTTCGATGTCGTACACCCAGCCGTGCAGGCGCAGCCCGCTGTTGCGCAGACCCACCGCCACAGAAGGGTGGGTTTTAATATTATTTAGCTGAGCAATAACGTTCTCTTCGACCATAGCGTTAACTTTGTCTGTTTCGCTATTCCACGTTTTCTTCTCGACCACCGCTTTTGCCGCATCGGCATAGTGCAGCCAGTGGGCCACGGCAGGCATGGGATCGAGGCACTGGCAGGAGGCTATCGCTTTCATGGCGCCGCAGTTCGAGTGGCCACAAATCACGATATCGGTAACCCCCAACGCCACCACTGCATACTCGATGGTGGCAGAGACGCCGCCCGGCTCCGGGCCGAAGGAAGGGACGATGTTGCCGGCGTTACGGATAACGAAAAGCTGCCCAGGTTCTTGCTGTGTGACCAGCTCGGGCACTAAACGGCTGTCAGAGCATGAGATAAACAGCGCTTTGGGATTTTGGCTGGAGGCAAGGCTGCGGAACAGTTCCTTGCGCTGCGGGAAAATCTCTTTCTGGAAACTGAGGAAACCTTCAATGATATGTTGCATACAACGCTCTCTGCATCTGTAGTCTGCGTAACATGATAATCATCCTCTCCCGTTAGTCCAGCTATGGGCAGGTAAAAAATGTGTGTGCAAACCCCCCGCAAACCCCATTGAATACAGGGTTTCTGCCTGTTGGCGACAGAATTTTCCGGCTCGTTTACGCGTGGGGGCTGACGAAGCTGACGATAGGAAAATAGCTGTCGTACCCATTCAGCGCTGACGTACGCGAACATAAAAAAAGCCCGCCGGGGTGATAGCCGGCGGGCTTTTTGACGTCTGGGGCGGCGATTATTTGTAGATAACCGCGGTGGCGTGCATCAGGTTATTGCCGCTGGTGGAGGTGATGGTGAAAGCTTTGGCGCCCGCCGCATCGGCTTTGGCGGCCAACTGGGATTTCAGGCTGCTCAGGTCGGTCGCGCCGCTGGCGACGATCACGCCGGCTTTTTCGAATTGGGCGGCATCCTGCGCGCTGACGTGTTCAGCGGCGAAAGTGGTGAAAGAAACGGTAGCCAGAGCGATAGCAGCAGCAAAAGTTTTGATGGTTTTCATGTTCGTCATTCCTGTCAAAGCGGATTAGGGAGAAAGGGAGTGCCTTTCGATGGGAAGATTATTGCGCAGGAGAAGACGTGATGAAATCGGAGAGTGTTGATAGTTTTATTCAGATTTTTTGATTATTAATTCCCCCGTTCATCTTCTGCATAAACGGGGGAGACGATCAGCGCGTCGGGCGCGTCAGGTCGAAACGGTGCTGCTCGGAAATGCCGTAGTAGGCGCTCGGGCCGCCGGCGCGCAGGATCGGTTCGGCGGCGGCGGTCTGGTAAACGCCGTGTTCATCCAGCAGCGCCGGATCGAGATGCACCGCCACCACTTCGCCCAACACCAGCCAGGTCTCCACCTGTTCCCCGGCGGCGGTTTGCAACTGAATGCATTGGGTCAGGCGGCATTCGAAGTTCACCGGGCTTTCGGCCACGCGCTCGGCTTTGACCCGACGCCCGGGCAGCGGCGTGACGCCGGCGAAGGCGAATTCGTCCTCATCGCGCGGCAGGGTGATGGAACTGTTGTTCATCGCTTCCGCCAACGGTCGCGTCGCCAGGTTCCAGACGAACTCGCCGGTTTCCACGATATTCGCCACGCTGTCTTTCCAGCCGGTGCTGGCGAAACCGATGATTGGCGGGCGGTAGTTGAAGCAGTTGAAAAAGCTGTAGGGCGCCAGATTACGCAAGCCGGCGGCGCTGCGGGAAGAGATCCAGCCGATGGGGCGCGGGCCGACGATGGCGTTCAGCGGATCGTGCGGCAGGCCGTGGCCGGCGGCGGGTTCATAATAATAACGAGATTCACGGCTCATGGGGGCCCCTGTGGCAATCGATGAAGCTTTCATTGTGCCGGGTTTCCCGCCGCTGCGCCATTCCGGGCCGGATGTGTTATCTTACGCGCCGGAAATACCTTCAAGAGAGCCCGTCACGGTGGAAAAAAAGAAAACCTTCCCGCAGCAGAAAAGCGGCCTGCATCCGCGCAACCGTCATCGTTCGCGCTACGACTTCCCGGCGCTGATCGCCAGCTGCCCGGCGCTGGCGCCGTTCGTAAAACCGAACGCCTGGGGCGATGTCTCGGTGGATTTCGCCGATCCGGCGGCGGTGAAAATGCTCAACCGTGCGTTGCTGCAACACTTTTACGGCATCGAACACTGGGATATTCCGGCTGATTACCTGTGCCCGCCGATCCCCGGCCGCGCCGACTATCTGCACCACCTGGCGGATCTGCTGGCGACCAGCAACGGCGGCGAGATCCCGCGCGGCAAGGGCGTGGCGATCCTCGACGTCGGCGTCGGCGCCAATTGCATTTACCCGATCGTCGGCCTGCGCGAATACGGCTGGCGTTTCACCGGCTCCGAAATCGATCCGGTGTCGCTGAACGCCGCCAAAATGATCGTCGAGATGAACCCGACGCTGCGCAACAGCGTGCGTCTGCGGTTGCAAAAACAGCCTGAGCTGATTTTTAGCGGCATCATCGGCGCGGCCGAGAAATTCGACGCCACCCTGTGCAAC
Source organism: Serratia sp. SCBI (assembly GCF_000747565.1). Lineage (NCBI taxonomy): Bacteria > Pseudomonadati > Pseudomonadota > Gammaproteobacteria > Enterobacterales > Yersiniaceae > Serratia > Serratia sp. SCBI. The sequence continues at coordinate 1,509,810 of NZ_CP003424.1, forward strand.
CCGCCGTTCCACGCGTCCGAGCAGGAAGCGCGTGCCAGCACCCGCCGCAAGCTGCATAAATTGGGCAAAGGGGAAGTGGCCGACAAGCCGGTGCAAAACTTCGGCGGCAAGAACAACGAGCTGTGGTGCGAAGGCGGCGAAGAAGCCTTTGTGCGCAAGATGGTGGAAGAGAGCGTCAGCAAGGCCAACAACTGCCTGTGGTTCACCTCGCTTATCTCGAAAAACACCACGTTGCCGGCCATCTACCATGCGCTGAAAGTGGCGGGGGCGGCCGAGGTGCGCACCATCGAGATGGCGCAAGGGCAGAAGATCAGCCGCTTCGTCGCCTGGACCTTCCATGACGCCGAGCAACAGGCCACCTGGGCAGCCGAGCGCTGGCGTTAATCTTCCCGGCGCCGGTTATCCTGCCGGCGCCGACAAAAATCCGCATTTTACCTTTCAATTTTCATCACTTACGTTATTCTCAATACAGTTATTCATAATAAAAATCTTAGGTTGTTGGTTTATTTAAATTCGAATAATTACTTTACTGAATAAATAAATTTAATCCGGTTAAGAGCAATAACCAGAAGGATCGGCGCTGCCCGCTCCTTCCGCGATGGCACGTCTGCGTGTGGGCGCGGCATGTGGCCAGACAAAATAAGAAAAGCGCCATCATCTGCCACAAGGACTACACCCTATGCTGTTACGATTCAGTCAGTTAACTACCCACAAAGGCGCCGAACTGAGCGCGATAGAACACGCCGTTCCCATGATTGTATTCTCGCCTGACGGCACGGTATTGCGCGCCAACGATCTCTTTCTCAGCACGCTCGGATTTCAACGCGATGATGTGATAGGCCGGCATCATCGTATTTTCTGCGATCCCAACTATGTCGCCAGCCCGTTATATCGCAAGCATTGGGAGACGCTGAATAAAGGGCAACCCATCACGGACACGATAAAGCGCATCGCGAAAAACGGCGAGGCGGTGTGGCTGCAGGGCACCTATGCGCCGGTGCTGAATAAACAGGGTAAGGTGGTGGAAATCGTCAAGATCGCCAGCGAAGTGACCGAGCGAGTGACCCAGGCGCAGGAACACCGCAGCCTGCTGGCGGCGCTGAATCGCTCGATGGCGATGATTTCTTTCACGCCGCAGGGCGACATTGTCAGCGCCAATGACAATATGCTGGCGCTGATGGGCTATCGGCTGGATGAGGCGTGCGGGCAGTCGCATGCGGTGCTGTGCCCACCGGCGTTCGCCGCTTCCGACGACTATCGGCGGCATTGGCAGCGCCTGGCGCGCGGCGAGTTCATCACCGGGCGTTTTGAGCGCGTCAACCGGCGCGGCGAACGGGTCTGGCTGGAGGCCAGCTATAACCCGATCCTCGACAACGACGGCCAGGTGGTGAAAGTGGTGAAGATCGCCCAGGACATCACCCGGCTGATGCAACAGCAGCAGCATGAAGAAGAGATGGTGCGCAACGCGCATCATCTGTCGCTCGATACCGACCGGCAGGCGGCGCAGGGCGCGGTCATCGTGCAGCAGGCGGTGAAGGGCATGCAGCAGGTCGAAGCGGCGGCGCGCGAAACGTCGGACGTGGTCACCGAGCTTGGCAAGTGCTCTCAGCAGATCGGCACCATCGTCGAAGCCATTCGTAAAATTGCCTCGCAAACCAATCTGCTGGCGATTAACGCCTCCATCGAAGCCGCCCACGCCGGTGAGCACGGGCGCGGTTTTGCGGTGGTGGCCAACGAGGTGCGCACGCTGGCGGAACAGTCGCGCAAGGCGGCGACCGAGATCGAACGCATGACCAAGTCTATCCAGCAAGGCGTGGCGGCGGCGATCGCCGGCATGGCGACCTGCGTGGAACAGGCCGGCGGCGGTGTGGCATTGACCCATGACGCCGGAGAAGTGATCAACCAGGTCAACATCGGCATGCATGACGTCGTGAAACTGATGCAGGCGTTTACGTCGGTGAAGCAGGGCGACGCGCTGCACTGAGTTTGCCGGGCGCCGCCCCTGAAAGCGGGGCGGCGTTTGTCTCTTCCCACCGATCTCTGCGCCGTTGAGCCGCGGTTCAATTTTACCGGCCTATGCTATCCTTAAATGTGAATGAACGTTCGTTCATTTATTTGTGTCAATTTACGGCGCCCAGCGCCCCTTCACCGTTTCGGGAGCTGCCGATGGGAAACCGAGAAAAGATTGTCGACGCTGCGCTGCACAGCTTTACCCATAAGGGATTTCACCAGACCAGCATGCGGGATATCGCCCAAGCGGCGGGCGTTAGCGTGGGCAACCTCTATAACCATTTTTCCGGCAAGGAGGCGCTGATCGGCGAGATCGCGCTGCTGGAAAACGGCGTATTCGCCGAGTTCGCCGCCGCATTGCGGGCCGAGAAAAAGCGGCCGAAAGAGGCGCTGTCGGCCTTTTTCACCGCCTATCACGCTTTTGTCGCCGAACCGGACAATGTGCAACTGTCGGCGGAGATTGTGGCTGAAGTGGCGCGTAACCCGGCATTGGCCGAGCCGTTCAGCGCCAACCAGCGGCAGTTGATTGAGGCGCTGGCGACGACGATCGCCGAGGCTCAGCAAATAGGCGAGATCGCGCCGGCGATAGCGCCCTTGCCGCTCGCGCAGCTGGTGCTGGACGTGATCGAAAGCCAGGCTTGGCGGCAGGCGATCTTCGCGTCGCCTTCGCCGGAGGCGATCACGCCGGTGCGGCTGTTGGAGCAACTGCTCTACCGCCAACCCTAGTCGAGGTTGATATGTTGCACATTGAGCCTTATCGCGACGCTGACCGCCTGCAAACGGCGGCGTTGATCTACGCCGCGTTCTGCGACAAATTCCAGCGCGCGCGCCGTCTGAGCGCCCGCCTTCAGTGGCGTCTGTTCTATCGGCTGTGGAGTTGGAAGCAAAGCGGCAGCCGGGAGCGCAGCTTCGTGGTGAAACAGGATGAACAGGTGGTGGCGGTCTTTGCCCTGAATGCCATCGATGGCGAGAACCGCGCTGGGCCACGTCCGCGCGCCTTGCCGATTTGGCGGCTGTGTCGCCGCTATGGCTGGCTAAACGTTTGGCGTATGTATCTGCAAATTGCGGTGTTGCAGCACACCCCGGCGGCCGATGAGCTGTATCTTTCCTACCTGGCGGTGGCCGAGAGTCAGCGCGGCAAAGGGGTGGGCAGGCGACTGCTGCAGTGGATGAACGACTACGCCGCCGAACAAGGCGCAGGCCGGCGCCTGAGCCTGCACGTCAGCCGGCGCAACGTCGATGCGCAGCGTCTGTATCAGCGCTGCGGTTTTCAGGTGCGGCGCGAAGAACATTACGCCTCGCTGGGCTTGCTGTTCGGCCAGGCCGATTGGGTGTTGATGGAGAAACGCAGCGGGGAGGCGACGTGCGCAGAATAGGGCTGTGTCTCGTGGCGCTGCTCCTGCCGGTGCTCGGCTGGGTGATTTACGTCAACGACTTTCGCTTTGTCACCGAACCGGTCGTGGTGACCGCCGGCGGCAATCGGCTGACCGGCACGCTGGTGCTGCCGGAGCATGCGCCAGTCAAGCCCGGCGTCGTGGTGTTTGTGCACGGCGATGGGCCGGCCAACGCCAGCCGCGACGAAGGCTATTACGGCATTTGGGAGACGATGGCGCAGCAGGGCTATGCGGTTTTATCCTTCGATAAGCCGGGCGTGGGCGGCTCCGGCGGCAACTGGCTGCATCAGACCATGGCGGATCGCGCGCGGGAAACCGCCGATATCATCGACTGGGCCCGGCGGGACGGGCGCTTCGATGCGCGCTGCGTGGGGCTGTGGGGCACCAGTCAGGCGGGGTGGGTGATGCCGGAGGTGGCGCGTTTGCGCCCCGACATCGCGTTTACGCTGGCGGTGGCGCCGGCGATCAACTGGCTGCGGCAGGGGCGCTACAACACCCGGGCGGCGATGGCGGCGGCAGGGGACGATGAAGCGTCGATCGCCGCGCGCGAGGCGCACTGGCGCCACATCCAAACGCTGCTCGAACAGCCGGACGGTTACGAACAGTACCGCCGTGAGTCTGGCGCCGCCGCTGCATTGAGCGCCGGCCGCTGGCGCTTTATTCGCGCCAACATGGCCAGCGACGCGACGGCGGGATTGCGGCATTTCGCCACGCCGGTGCACCTGATCCTGGGCGGGCGCGACGTCAACGTGGACGCGGACGAAACCGAGCGCGTGTATCGGCAAACGATCCCGGCCTCGCTGCTGACGGTGACGCGCATCGACGAGGCCGATCATGTGATGGTCAAGCCGCTGTTCGCGCGCCATCCGTGGCTGATCAACGTGGTGGGCCTGTTTGCCCCGCGCTCGGTGCAATACGACGCCTACCGGCAGGACGTGGCGGCCTTCCTGGCCGCTCAGCCCTGCGGGCGCGGGCGCTAACCTCAGATCGCCGCGGGCGGCGCCTGCTCGTCATGCGGCTGCGGCGCGCGGGAAATCTGCATCGCCTGCTGCGGCATGCCGATGCCGGCCCGATCGAAATGGATTTTCACCAGCCGGTCGAGGGCGTATTGCACCACCCACTGTTTCAGCGCCTGCGTGCGCACCGTCACGCGGGTGGTGAACGAGCGATCGCCCAGCGCCACCACGCCGTTGAAGACCGGCTCGCCAATCAGGAAATGCTTCACCTGTTCATCCTGCTTCAGCGCCTCGATGGCCTGATGCAGCACCTCATTGACCCGATCGATGTCCTCGTCGCGGCTGACGGTGTAATTGGCGCGGTATACCCCAAACTCACGCGCATAGTTGGCCAGCGTGGTGATCGAAGAGTACGGCACGATGTGATAGACGCCGTAGTCGTCGCGCAGGCCGATCGAGCGGATGGTCATGCGCTCCACGGTGCCGGTGATGCCGCTGACGGTCACGTATTCGCCGGTGTTCATGCCGTTTTCAAACTGGATGAACACGCCGGTGATCACGTCTTTCACCAGCGTCTGGGCGCCGAAGCTGATGGCCAGCCCCAGCGCGCCGGCGCCCGCCAGCAGCGGCGCGATGTTCAGTCCGACCTGCGACAGCACGATCATCACGGTGATGGTGCTGATAACGATAGCCAACACGTTGCGAAACAGCGTCAGCAGCGTGCGTTCGCGCGCGCTCGGCCGCACGCCGTTGCTCAGCTCCAGCGCCAGGCGGTGCTCGATGATGCTGGCCATCAGCGTCCAGCTGAACACGGCGATCAACAGGATCAGCAGAATATGCACCAGCCCGCCGAGCGTCCGCTGGCCATTTTCGCTGCCCGCCCATTGATACAGGTTGATCAGATGCCAGGCATCGAGCAGAAACAGCGTCACTGCCAGCACCACCATCACCCGCAGTATCTTCAACCCGTTGGGGATGTAAGAGTTGATGCGCCGCTCAAGCATCGGATAGCGCAAATTGACGTCGGTCGGCAGCGAAATGCGGCGGAAAATCCAGCGGGTCAGCATGCCGGACAGCAGGGCGCCGACGCCGACCACCAGCAGGCTTTTTACCGTGGCGCTCATCATAAAGCGCAGGCTGTTGCCGATGTCGAACTGGGACAGCACGAACAGCACCAGAAAATAGGCGATCGCCAGCAGGTGCCAGACATGCCCCAGCCCGCGCAGGATCACGCTGAAAAACGCCATCGACCGTTCGGCCAGCAGGTTGATCTGTTGCTGTATCGGTTTGCGGTTGTGCAGGATCAGCCAAATGGCGTACAGCGTCAGCGCCAGCATCACCACCAGATTGACGGCGGCGGCGGCCGAATAGCTGATCTGCACCGCCACCACCGGCACCACCACCATCAGGCCATAGCCGATCAGGCCGCTGAGCCAGGCGAGGCGGGTGTTCCAATAGCGCGCGCTCCGATCGCTGAAAGGGAACGGGCGCAGATAGTCGAAGCTGGGGGCGAAAATCAGCCGCAGCACCGCCTTGAAAAATTCAATTACCGCGAAGGCGCTGAGAAACAGGGTCTGCAGCCGCAGGATGGTGGCGCTGTCGGCGTGGACGTGGCGGGCAAACAGGTTGCCTGCCGCCAGCGCCAGCAGCAGCACCAGCAGATCGATGGCGAAAGCGCCGAGAATGGCGGCGGGGCGCTTATACCACGGGCCGCGCTGCAGTCTGGCGTTGTGCCCCCAACTGCCCATGCGCTTGTACAGCGGCGCGATCAGCCGGCGGATCAGGTGGAACAGCGCAAAGGTGACCGCCACCGTCAGCAGAAAGTAGCCCAGCGCGCGGAAAAAGCCGGCGGGATTGAAAACGCGCTTCGGGCCGGAATCGATCAGCTTTTGCAGCGCGCCGAGCTTCTGGTTAAAGATGCCGATGCCTTCCTGCGCCAGCGAGTTCAGGCTGTCGCTCAGCGTAGCGGGCGTCGATTCTTCCGGCGTTGCCGGCGCGGCGGCCGCAGCGTCGCCGGCGGTCTGTTTCAGGTGGTCGATGAGTTCCGCGCGCGCTTGGTCGTCTTGCAGCAGATCGGCCAGCGCGGCGTAGGCGGCTTTCTGCTGCTCGCTCTTGTCGGCGGGCGCAGGCGGCGCGTTTTGCGCCAGCGCCGGTGGTGCGAAGACGCTCAGGGTCAACAGCAGCAGCAGGAAAAGCAGGTGTTCTCGCAGATGAGAACCTCGTCGGGAGTCTGCGTTTGGCGGCATGGTTCCTCTCTTTGGCGTTCTGTGATCGGCGGATGTCAGAGCAATACGATGAAAAACAATCAATATAGTAGGAAAGGAAGCGCGATGGGGCGTGGGAGAGCGTGCGGAATGAAAGCGGCGGGCGTGTGAACGCCCGCCGTGGAACCGTCAGGATCAGGACACGTGCTGCAGAAACTCCTGCAGACGCGGGCTCGGCGGATGGTTGATCAGATCGTGCGGGTTGCCGTCTTCGGCAATCCGGCCCTTGTCGATAAAGATCAGGCGCGACGCTACTTTTTCGGCAAAGCCGACTTCGTGGGTGACGATGACCATCGTCATGCCTTCCTCGGCCAGATCCTGCATCACCTTAAGCACTTCGTGGCGCAGCTCCGGATCGAGCGCGGAGGTCGGCTCGTCGAACAGCATCATTTTCGGCTTCACCGCCAGCGCGCGCGCGATCGCCACGCGCTGCTGCTGGCCGCCCGACAGTTCGGACGGGTAGTGGTGGGCGCGCTCCGCCAGACCGACCTTGGCCAGCAGCTCGCGCGCCAGCTTTTCCGCATCGGACTTCTTCGCGCCGCGCACGCGGATCGGGCCGAAGGCGACGTTTTCCAGCGCCGTCAGGTGCGGGAACAGGTAGAACTGCTGGAATACCATGCCGGCTTCCTGGCGGATCAACCGATCGTCTACTTTCGGATCGTTGGCTTTCAGGCCATCGACGATCAGATCGCCGCTGGTCACCTCTTCCAGCTTGTTGATGCAGCGCAGCAGGGTGGATTTGCCGGAGCCGGACGGCCCGATGATCACCACCACTTCGCCTTTGTCGATCTTCAAATCGATGTTGTGCAGCACCTGGGTTTGGCCAAAATGCTTGGAGACGTTTTTAAATTCAATCACAGGATTTTCATCCTTCTTTCCAGACGACGCAGCACGAAGCTCAGCACCAGAGTAATAATCAGGTAGATAACCGCCACGGCGCTCCAGATTTCCAGCGCGCGGAAGTTACCGGCAATAATTTCCTGACCCTGACGGGTCAGCTCCGCCACGCCGATCACGATGAACAGCGAGGTATCTTTGATGCTGATGATCCACTGGTTGCCCAGCGGCGGCAGCATGCGGCGCAGCGCCAGCGGCATAATGACGTAGCGGATGGTTTCGCGGCGCGACAGGCCGAGCGCCAGCCCGGCTTCGCGGAAACCGTTATGGATAGACAGCACCGCGCCGCGGGTGATTTCCGCGATGTAGGCGCCGGAGTTGATCATGATGGTCACCACCGCCGCGGTGAACGGATCGATGCGCAAATCGGTGAACGCCATCGGCAGGGCGAAGTAGATGAACATCACCTGCACCACGATCGGCGTGCCGCGGATCACTTCGATAAACACCAACGCGATGTGGTTGGCGATCCATCCGCCGTAGGTGCGGGCAAAGCCGGCGACGAGGCCGATGATCAGGCCGCCAATCAGACCGAGGACCGAAATCCACAGGGTCATTTTGGCGCCCTCTAACAAGATAGGAATGGCGGGCCAGATGGCGCTCCAGTCGAACTGCATGATATTTCTCCCGGTGATCCCAAACGTGGGTATCAGATACAACGAAGCGCAGGGGGTTAAGCGACCCCCTGTGCTTAAGTTAATAGCGTGCCAAGTTCACCGCTTACTTAGGTTCGGTGCCGAACCACTTCTTGTAGATTTCGTTATAGGTGCCGTTCTCGCGCAGGGTTTTCAGCGCGCCGTTCACCTTCTCGCGCAGCGCATCGCTGCCTTTAGGGAAGGCGATGCCATACTGCTGCGCTTCCAGCGAATCGCCGACGGTTTTGAACTTGCCGGCGCCGGCCGTCTTGATGAAGTATAAGATGTTTGGCGTGTCGTGCAGCACCGCGTCGGCGCGCTTGGTGCCCAGTTCCATATAGGCGTTGTCAATGTTCGGGAACTGACGCAGATCCTTGGTTTTGATGTGCTGCTTGGCGTAATCCACCGAGCCGGTGCCGCTCTTCACCGCCACCACTTTACCATTCAGATCGTCGATGCCTTTCACGCTGTTGTTGTCGGCATTGACCATGACCAGCAGGCCGCTTTTGTAGTAACCGTCCGAGAAGTCGATGGCTTTCTTGCGCTCATCGGTGATGGTGATGCCGGCCAGCGCCAGATCGACGTTTTTGGTCTGCAGCGCCGGAATGATGCCGCCGAAGTCCATTGGTTTCAGGGTGTAGTCCAGCTTCAGCTCTTTGGCGACGGCGGCCCACAGGTCGATGTCGAAGCCGACGTATTTGTCGCCTTGCTTGAACTCAAAAGGAACGAAAGCGGTGTCGGTGGCGACCACCAGTTTGTCTGCTGCGTGGGAACTTACGGCAAAGGCCAGGGAGAGTGCGGCCAGGGAGACTTTAAAAATCGACTTCATGAGAGGAATTCCTGTACAGGTTGCGGATTACCCATTTTTATATTGCAGTTGGTGCCATGAAAAAATCGTGCCATGTTTTCAACTAATATAAAAACAAAGAGTTACTGCGTGATGTTGTGCCGTGACGGCGAATAGTTATGGTTATGCACCACAATGAGGCACCGAAATGGTGCGTAAGAATTATCTTGGTGCACGGGGCTATCATTAACCAAATTTTGGCTGTGAAACAACCGTTCTTTAACGTTTTTGCTTCAATATTGATAACTAACTCTAACTTTCATGATCCATTGACGGTGCAAGCGTGACTGCGAGAGGGGAAAAAGGGGAGCAGATAATGCTAGCGCAACTGGCTGTCTTTGCTGCCGCGCCGGTTGTACAGGCTGCTGGCCGCGTGTTTTTTGTCTTGTTCGGCCTGGCAGGCGACACAAAAACGCACCCCCTTCAGCGCCTTGCGGCGCGCCTCGGGGATCGGTTCTCCACATTCCTGGCAATAGCGTTCGCTCTCGCCATGCCCGAGCGCATCACGCGCGCGCTGCACCGCATCGTCGACGGTCGAATCAATCTGATCTTGTACGGCGCCGTCCGCCGCCCAGCCGCTGGCCATCATCACCTCCTGACAAGGGAAACCTACCGCTTAATATGGGCCGTTTTTTGCACAATTCAACGGCCGCGCAAAAGAAAACAGGCCGGGCGAAGCCCAGCCTGTTCTGCCCGGCACGACGGGCGGTCTGCAACGCGCTGCGGCGTTATTCGATGTTGGATTCGATGAACCACAGGAACTTGTCCAGATCGCGCGAGGCGGCGGTGAACATGTCGGCGGTGTCTTCGTCTTCCACTTCGGTAATGGCCTTACGGATGTCATTCGCCACCGCGCCGTAGCGATCGGCCAGCGCTTTCAGGTGTTCTTGCACGCTGTGGATATTGGTCGGATAGCTTTTCAGCGGCGTGCGATCGTTCACCACCTGTACGGTGCCCAGCGCCACGCCGCCCAGCTGCACCACGCGCTCGGCGAAGGTGTCCTGGTGCTCGATGATGGCGGTGCGGAAGCCGTCCAGCATTTCATGAACCGCGATAAAGTTCGCGCCACGCATGTTCCAGTGCGCCTGTTTGGTGATCAACGAGAGATCGATGAATTGCACGACCTGATGGTTCAGCGCCTTGATGGCGGCCAGTTTGATTTTTTCGTCCAGATCGTTACGGGTATACAGCAGATCAGAAGATTTCGTTTTCACCAGTTTAGCGGTACTCATATCAGATATCCTCTTGATTAGTCGTTGTCCTATTTCATTACGGGATCAATTATAGCAGGGCTGTTTATTTTTGCCGGACGAAAATGGCTATTGCACAAATAGGATTAGCCTACGAATAATGGGTCTGGTTGAATTTTTACTTAATACAACACCATGAAAAATATAATTATTTATCATTCTCTGATTTATTGTTTATGGCTGTGAAAATTTCCCCTGGTTATTTTATTTTTTCGCCTGCGGGCTTCGGCTAAATATCCGCTTTGTTATCGTGGTGTTAATTTCTCATCCATTCATATTGATAGCGGTAATTGGTGCCGCTACAGTAGGGCAATTATCCTCTCTCTTTATAGGCGAATAATGAAAATTAACGTCGTCGGCACCAGCGGCAGCGGTAAAAGCACCCTGGCGCGTCAACTGGCGGAACGGCTTGGCGTGCCCTATATCGAGATGGACAGGCTGTATTGGCGGCCCGAATGGCAGGGAACGCCTGATGACGCGTTCCTGGCGCGGCTTGAACAGACGCTGGCCGAAGCGGGGGATGGCTGGGTGCTGGACGGCAATTACAGCCGCACGCAGCCGATCAAGTGGCGCGAGGTCGATTATATTCTGTGGCTGGACTACGGTTTCGGCCGCACGCTGTGGCAGGCCGTGCGCCGCGCGTGCCGACGCGCGGCCGGCAAAAAGCGAGCTGTGGCCGGGCACCGGCAATCGGGAAAGCTTCCGCCGTTCTTTCTTCAGCCGCGAGTCGATCGTGCTCTGGACGATCCGCACTTACTCGAAGAACCGGCGAAAATATCTGGCGGAGATGGCTCGTCCCGACGCCGGACGCCGTTTCGTGCGCCTGCGTTCTCCCCGCCAGGCCGCCGATTTTCTACGGGCGCTGCCGCAGGTTCACAGCAGCAGACGGTGATGGATCCTCACCACCGCTTTCTTGATTTGCTGTGGACGCTGCCACACGCAGCCGGTCTTGTGCGGCTCCATCTGGAAAAAGAGGGCGAACATGCCGTGCGTCATGTGCAGCGTTTGCGGGTGGCGTTTGATGTCCAGCAGCAGCAGATCGCTATTTTCCGCGTGGGGGTGTTCGCGATGTCCGTTGCCCGCCAGACCGTATTCGATGCGCTCTTCACCGCTGATCAGCAGATGCAGCGCAATGTATTCCTGATGCATTTCGGCGCGCTTTTCCGCCGCCGGCGCGGTGGTCAGCGTCATCACGTCCATAAAGATGTTGTCGCCGTCGATCGGGTGATGCCCCAGCGCCAGTTCTGGCAGGTCGCATCGGCGCAATTCGGTCAGGGTTGAAACCAGCGCCGGCGCGAGTCCGCGGCCGAAGCGTGGGTTGAACAGGCTGTTGTGAATCACTGTTATTCTCCATGTGAGCGAAAGTCCAAAGAGCCTGCGATACAGGCTAAGGGGAAGTATGCCGACTTGTCACGAGGAAAACAGTTAACCCGCCTGCATTCCGACGTTGCGGTCTGCAGGCGAGTCGGGTCATCAGGAAAGGCTTTCGAGGCGAGGTTTGGGGCGAATGGTGAGGGCGGAGCCCATGGAGGCGGCGATGATCGCCGCCAGCGCCAGCCATTGCACGCCGCTCAGGTGTTCGCCGAGGAACAGCATGCCGGATAACGCCGCCATCGCCGGTTCCAGGCTCATCAAGGTGCCGAAGGTGCGCGCCGGAATTTTGGGCAGCGCGATGATCTCCAGCGAATAAGGCAGCGCGGTGGAGAGGATCGCCACCGCCAGCGCTATCGGCAGAATCTCAACGTTGAACAGCACGCTGCCGGTTTGCCAGGCGCCGATCGGGCAGAACACCAACGCGGCGATCAGCGAGCCGAGCGCCACCGTGCCGGGGCCGTGATCGCCGCCGGCCTTCTGGCCGAAGATGATATAGACCGCCCAGCAGGCGCCGGCGCCGAGCGCGCAGGCGGCACCGAACGGGTCGATTCCGCCTACGCCGTGGCCAAGCGGCAGCAGGAACCACAGCCCGGCGATCGCCAACGCCACCCAAAGGAAGTCAATCGGCCGCCGCGACGAGAACATGGCCACCGCCAGCGGGCCGGTAAACTCCAGCGCCACGGCGATGCCGAGCGGCACGGTGCGCAACGACAGGTAGAACAGGTAGTTCATCGCGCCGAGCGACAGGCCGTAAATCAACAGCGGCAAGCGGCTGCCGGCGGCGATGCGCATGCGCCACGGGCGGAAGATGATGAACAGAATCAGGGTGCCAATGAAAAGACGCAGCGTCGTGATGCCTTCCGCGCCCACGATCGGGAACAGGCTTTTGGCCAACGAAGCGCCGCTCTGGATCGACACCATGGCGATGATTAACAGACAAATGGGCAGCAGCGCGGAGGGCGCTCTGCCGGCAGTAGATAACGACATCCTTAACGGGCCTTTTATGCGCCGTTCCTCAGCCTTGAGAAAACGGTCGAAACGGGGATGCGAGCAGTGTAAATGAAATGGCGAAAATCTGTCTGAGAAAAGCGCGCATCGCGGTGAAATCCGCCGATCCTCGGATGAGATGTGGCGGATTTGGTCAAAAAATGCGCTTTTTCTTAAGAATTATCTGGATATTAAATAGGTGATTTTTGTCACAGAAAGTCGTAGAATACGGCCGAAAATAGAGCGAAAAGAAGAAGATACACTGTTCTTGAAATCTTCTGTTACACGATATAAAGCATTAGACACTCATTTCAAGGCAGAGTTTCACGCTAATTTTTTGTTATATTTTCAAAGCATGAACAAATGGATGTACTTAATAATAAAACGCGTTTGAGGTGGTTATGAAAAAAATTGCATGTCTTTCCGCAGTAGCAGCTTGCGTATTAGCAGTTAGCGCAGGTACCGCATTCGCTGGTCAGAGCACCGTATCCGCTGGCTATGCGCAGGGTGATTTCCAAGGCGTTGCTAACAAAGCCGACGGTTTCAACCTGAAATACCGTTACGAGTTCGACAACAACCCACTGGGCGTAATCGGTTCCTTTACCCACCTGGAAAAGGACGGTTCTCAGGACGGTTTCTATAACAAAGCTCAGTACAACTCTATCTCTGCCGGTCCAGCATACCGCATCAATGACTGGGCGAGCATCTACGGTCTGGTTGGCCTGGGTTACGGTAAATTCACTACCAACGCTCAGAACGGCACTTCTCGTCACGACACCGCTGACTACGGCTTCACCTACGGCGCCGGTCTGCAGTTCAACCCAATCGAGAACGTTGCCCTGGATGTCGGTTACGAGCAGAACCGCATTCGCAGCGTTGACGTTGGCACCTGGAACGTTGGCGTAGGCTACCGCTTCTAAGTGTGTTCGTGCCTGCGGGCATGAACCTGCGGCCTTGTTTGCCGCACCCATAAAAAATCCGCCTCCGGGCGGATTTTTTTTATCTGTCATTCACCGCCGCGCCCCGTCGGCTGCGTCGAAAAGCGCGCGCTGCGGGCATCGCGCTCGTAGCCTTGCGGCTCGGTCAACAACCCGTACAGCTCGGGGCGCCGCCCGTAGATCCAGCGGCGACCGGTGCTGAGCGGGATCAGCGTCAGATCGAGCTCGGCGCTGACCATCCGGTCTTCCGCCGCCCAGGTCTCCGCCACGATCCGGCCGTAAGGATCGAGGATCATCGCGTTGCCGGTGCGTATTTCATCGTCATCTCGGCCCACGCCGTTGCTGAACAGCAAGAACAGCCCGTTGTCGTGAGCGCGCGACGGCAGCCAGCGCATCAGCCAGCCGCGGCCGTGTTCGCCGCGAAAGGCGGCTTCTATCGCCTGCGGATCTTCCACGCGCCGCTGCCACAGCACCTGCGGGATCGGCTTCATGCCGTGCGGGCTGCGCGAATGGGTGCCGCCGGTCTGGTGCGGGGCGATCAGCACCTCCGCGCCCAGCAGCGCCGTTGCGCGCACATTCTCCACCAGATTATTGTCCCAGCAGATCAATACGCCCACGCGTACGCCCCAGGGGGTATCGAACACCGTATAGCGGTCGCCGCTGGCGATAGCCGGGTGCTCGAAGGCGTGCAGTTTGCGGTGCACATGCAGTTCGCCGTCCGGCAGACAAACGGCATAGGCGTTGTAACACCGGCCGTCATCGCCCAGCTCGATCAGCCCGATGCCAATCGCCATGTTGTAACGCTCAGCCAGCGGGCGAATGCGCGCCAGCGAAGGGCTGCTCACGATCGGCTCCGCCAGCGCCCGCACTTCGGCGTCGGACAGATGGCGCACGTGCCAATAGCCGGTGACGCACATTTCCGGGAATGCCAACAGTTGTATCTGTTGTTCGGCCGCTTCCGCGATAAAGCGTTCCATGGTCGACAGGTTGTAATTCTTGTCATTGGCATGATGCTGGAATTGCACCGTGGCGGCGCGTAATGAGGTGGTCATGGGATCTCTCCGGTTGGGGTCTGCATTGATTACAGCAGGCGAATTGATTACTGTATAATCAATTAAATTCCTTATTTGATAACCTAATGGAATGGATATAAAACAACTGCGCGCCCTGGTGGCGCTGGCGGAGCAGGGCAACTATCGGCAGGCGGCGAGCCTGCTGTGCATCAGCCAACCGGCGCTGAGCAAGCAAATTCAGGCGCTGGAAGCCCAGCTTGACGTTCGGCTGTTCGAGCGCGGCCGACAAGGGGCGGTGCTCACTGCCGGCGGGCGGCGGCTTTACCCGGAGGCGCAGGCGCTGGTGGAGCAGTATCAGCAGTTTCAGCGGCGCGCGCGGCGGGTGGCGCTTGGGGAAGCGGGGCGGCTGGCGCTGGGGTTTGGCCTGTCCAGTTTTCATCTGGCTCCGCAGCTGGTGGCCGCCTTTCGCCAACGGTTTCCCGAGGTGGCGATTGGCCTCGAAGATCTGCCGTCGGAGCGGCAGTATCAGCTGTTGCTGCAGGGAGAGTTGCAGGCGGGGTTCGTGCGCTTGCCGGTCAATACGCCGCTGTGCGGTGTGGCATTGCTGAGCGATAGGTTGGTGCTGGCTGCGCCGGGCGCGCTGGCGCTGCGCACCGACGATCTGATGGCACGTTTCAATCAGCTGCCGCTGTTGCAATTGACCCCTAAACGCGGGCGCGGGCTGAGCGATCAGTCGCTGCGGTTTATCGCCGCTCACCGGTTGACGCCGAACGTGGTGCAGCAGGCCGGCGACATCCAGACGCTGTTGGCGTTGGTCGCCGCCGGCGTCGGCGTCGCGCTGCTGCCGCACAGCATCACGCATATCGCGCCGGCCGGCATCGACATTTTACCGCTGAGCGGCGAGGAGACGGAGTGGCAGGTCGGTATCGCCTGGGATCCGCAGCGCACCGACGCGCTGCGGGACAACTTCATTCAGACGGCGTTGGCGGTGCAACGCGCTTAGGCATTCAAAGCGGGCAGTGCATCACCACGATCGGGTTTTGATGGTACTCGCTGCGGTGGCTTTCGCTGAAGCCGACCTTTTTCGCCAACGCCAGCGAAGCCTGGTTTTCAGGCGAGATGATGCAGACGGTTTTTTCCCCCGGCAGGTGCGTTTTCCCCCAGGCCAGCGCCGCCCGCAGCGCCTCGGTGGCATAGCCTTTGCCGTGCGCCGAACTCACCAGCGTCCAGCCCATCTCCGGCGCATCGAGCGCCGGGGTGATGTCGCGCAGGAAGTTGGAAAAGCCGATGCTGCCGAGGTACTCGCCGCTCTGCTTGTCACGCACCGCCCAATACCCGTATCCCAACAGCGCCCAGTGGCCAACGTAGCGCATCAGGCGCCCCCAGGAGTCTTCCCGGTCGCGCGGGGTGCCGCCGATATAGCGCACCACCAGCGGGTCGGCCCACAGCGCGGCCAGCGAGTCGAAGTCGTCCAGCGTGTGCGCGTCCAGCCGCAGGCGTTCGGTGATAAGCGTTGGCGCGGTGTTGATTACGGTCATGTTGCTGCTCCTGCACAGGGTGAAAGGCGATGAAAAACAACGGCGTTCAGTATGCCAGAGAAATCACGCCGCCAGCCACAACAGCCAGGTGAACAGGAAGCCGCTCAGGCCGAGCAGGGTGGTCAACACCGTCCAGGTCTTCAGGCCATCGGCCACCGACAGCCCCAGATAGCGCGTGACGATCCAAAAACCGGAGTCGTTGACGTGCGAAAGCCCGAGCCCGCCGAAACAGGTCGCCAGCGTTACCAGCACCAGCTGCAGTTGATTCAAGCCGCTGACCGCTTCCGACAACAGACCGCCGGTGGTCAGGATCGCCACGGTGGCGGAACCCTGCGAGGCGCGCAGCGCCAGCGAAATGATAAAGGCGGCGGGCACCAGCGGCAGGCCGATGGCCGTCAGCACTTCCGCCAGCGCCTTGCCGACGCCGGATTCCACCAGCACCTTGCCGAACACGCCGCCCGCGCCGGTTACCAGGATCACCACTGCGGCGGTTGGCAGCGCAGCCCCCATCACGTCGCTGGCGTGTTGCAGGCTCCAGCCGCGGCGCAGCGCCAGGAAGTAGAAGGCCAACAGCAGGGCTATCATCAGCGCCACCGCCGGCGAGCCCAGCAGCGACAGCGCATCGCGCAGCGCCGAGCCGGCCGGCAACAGCGTGGCGGAGACGGTGCCGAGCATGATGATGGCGATCGGGATGACGATCAGCGCCGCCACCAGGCCGGCGCCGGGTGGGTTGATGCGATCGCTGAGCGGCGCGTGATCTTCCGGACGCGGCTCCGGCGCCGCCAGCTGCAGCTGTTCCAGAACCTCTATCGATAACGGATAGGTTTTGCGGTTGAGGTAGTTGGCGGCGAAATAGCCGATAACGCCGACCGGAATACAGATCGCGAGGCCGATAATGGTCAGCCAGCCGATGTCGGCGTTGAGCAAGCCGGCGGCGGCGACCGGGCCGGGGTGCGGCGGCAGCGCGACGTGTACCGTCAACATCACGCCGGCCATCGGCAGGCCGAACTTGAGCGGCGACACTTTGGCGACCTTAGCGAAGCCATAGATAATCGGCGCCAGAATGATAAAGCCGACGTCGAAGAACACCGGAATGCCGAGAATAAACGCGGCGAGGGTCAGTGCCGCGACGGTATGTTTCGGCCCCAGACCCTGGCTGAAACGCTGCGCCAGCGACTCGGCGCCGCCCGATTGTTCGATCATGCGGCCGAGCATCGCCCCCAGACCGATGATGATGGTCACCGAGCCGAGCACGCCGCCCATTCCGGCGGTCATCACTTTCATCACTTCGCCGGTCGGAATGCCGCTGGCCAGCGCCACCAGCAAACTGACCACCAACAGCGCGACAAAGGGTTGCACCTTCGCCTTAATCACCATCAATAACAGCAGCACCACGCCGAGTACGGCAATCAGCAACAGCAGAGAGGTAGACATGAAAAAAGCCTTTCGTTGGGTAAGCGTTGGGCACCGCGATCGCCGCGTGGCGATACGGGTGCGTTTCATTGTTATAAAATCGATTTCCTGGTGTCGGCGTGCGGCTTTAGCGGTAAGGCTTCAGCCAGCCGAGCCCGGCGGCGGTGTCGCCGCGCGGGCGGTATTCGCAACCGATCCAGCCCTGATAGCCGAGCGCATCCAGCTTGTCGAACAGCCACGGGTAATTCAGTTCGCCCTCGTCCGGCTCATGGCGATCCGGCACCGAGGCTATCTGGATATGCGCGTAGCGCCCGGCCAGCGTCTCCAGCAGCCCGCTGATATTGCCGTCCACCAACTGCGCGTGGAAAAAATCGAACTGGATGAACACGTTCGGTCTTTCGATCGCCGCCACCGCTTCCGCCGCCTGATGCTGACTGGCGAACAGGTAGTCGGGCTTGACCGGCGGGCTGAGCGCCTCGATCAGCACCTTGACGCCATGCGGCGCAAAAGCGTCGGCGGCATAACGCGCATTGGCGATAAAGGTGTCGAGATAACGCCGTCGATCCGCGCCTGCGGGCACCACGCCGGCCATCAGGTGCACGCAGGGGCAGGAAAGGGTGATGGCGTAGGCCAGCGCGCGATCGATATCGGCGCGCGCATCCCGTTCGCGGCCCGGCAGCGCCGCCAGCCCCCATTCGCCGGCGGCGGCATCGCCGGGCGCGGTGTTGAACAGCACCTGTTGCAGGCCGTGTTCGCGCAGTTTCTCGGCCAACAGATCGGCGGGATGCTCGTAAGGGAACAGGAATTCCACCGCGCTGAAGCCCTGTGCGGCAGCGGCGGCAAAGCGATCGAGGAACGGCACCTCGGTAAACATCATCGACAAATTGGCGGCAAATTTAGGCATGGTTCAGCTCCGTAATTCGGCAATTTCATCAGCGGTCAAATAGCGGATCGGACGATCGCCGAGGGTGAAGATCAGCCGAGCCGCATCTTCCATCTCTTCGGTATTGTCCGCCGCCGCTCGCAGGTCTTTACCCGTCACCACCGGCCCGTGGTTAGCCAGCAAAAAGGCGCGGTGGGTCGGCGCCAGGCGGGCCAGATCCTGTGCCAGCCTTTCGTCGCCGGGCCGGTAGTAAGGCACCACCGGCACCTTGCCGACGCGCATCACCACATAGGGGGTGAACGGTTTGATGGCGTTGTCGGCGTCCAGCCCCTGCAGGCAAGAGAGCGCCGTGAGGTAGGTGCAATGCAAGTGCACGACCGCTTTGCATTCGGGGTTGTTCAGATAGAGCGCCCGATGAAAGCTGATCTCTTTCGACGGTTTGTCGCCGGAGAGCCAGTCGCCGTTCAGGCTCACTTTAGACAGGCGATCGGCCTGCAGCTCGCCGAGACAGGAGCCGGTCGGCGTCGCCAGCAGCGCGCCGTCCGGCAGCAACAGCGAGAGGTTGCCGGCGGAGCCGGTGGCGTAGCCGCGTTGGAAAAACGAGGCGCCCAGGCGCACCATCTCTTCACGCGCCTGCTGTTCAATCGTCATGCTCATACCGGGAACTCCGTTTGCGCGCGCGCGAAGAAGGCTTCATCGCCAAAATTACCCGATTTCAGCGCCAGGGAAATGGCTCGATCGCTGGCACGCACCCAGGGAACGCCGGGGGAAATGCTGGGGCCGATATGGAAGCCGCGAATACCCAGCGCCTGCGTGACCACGCCGGAGGTTTCGCCGCCGGCGACGATAAAGCGGCTGAATCCCAACTGGCGCAGTTGCACCACCAGCTCGGCGAACAAGGCTTCCACCGCCTCGCTGGCGGCGGCGCCATGCCGTTGTTGCGTTTGCTGCAGCGACTCCGGCGATGCAGTGGCGTAGATCAGCGGGGCAAGCGCTTCTCCGGCATGGCGCTGCGCCCAGTGCGCCAACTCGACGGCGTAGGCGGCGCGCGTCTGGGGATCGAAGCAACGGTCGATATCGATGGCCTGCGCCGCCGCGCGTTCGCGATAGTGCGCCACCTGCCGGTTAGTCATGACGGAGCAGGAGCCAGACAGTACCGCCGCCTTTTCCCCCAGCGGCGCGCCGGCCGCTTCTGCCGCGCGATCGCCGTTCTGCGCCCATTGCCGCGCCAAACCGATCGCCAGGCCCGAACCGCCGGTCACCAGCTTCATCGTTTTCAACGCTTCACCCTGGGTAAGCAGATGCCGTTCGTTGAGCGTGTCCAGCACCGCGTAGCGCACGCCTTCCTGCGCCAGTTGCTGCAGCTTCTCGCTGACTGCCTCGGCGCCGCGATCCATTTCCGCCGCCGTCACCAGCCCACAGCGTCCGGCGGCCTGGGATTCCATCAGGCGAAGCAGGTTGCTGTCGGTCATCGGCGTGACCGGGTGATGACGCATGCCGGACTCAGACAGCATCTGTTCCCCGACGAACAGGTAGCCCTGATAGACCGTGCGGCCGTTTACCGGCAGCGCCGGGGAAACAACCGTGAAATTTTCCCCCAGCGCGGCGAGCAGGGCGTCGGTCACCGGGCCGATATTGCCCTGTGCGGTGCTGTCGAAGGTGGAGCAGTATTTGAAGTAGAACTGGCGGCAGCCCTGTTTTTGCAGCCAGGCCAGCGCTTGCAATGCCTGTTCGATCGCCTGCTCTGCCGGGCAGGAGCGCGATTTCAGGCTGATGACGACCGCCTGAGCGCCGACCGGCGTTTCGTCCTGCGGCACGTCGTTCAACTGCACCGTAGGCAGGCCGTTTTGCACCAGAAAACTGGCGATGTCGGTCGCGCCGGTAAAATCATCCGCGATTACGCCGAGTTGCATCAGAGCGTCTCCTTTTTCTGCGGCAGATCGATGCCGGCAAAGATTTTGATTACCGCGCTGTCATCTTCTTTACCGTAGCCGGCGTTGCTGGCGGCGGTAAACATGGTGAAGGCGGTGGAGGCCAGCGGCAGCGGGAAATGCAGCGCCTTGGCGGTATCCGCCACCAGCCCCAGATCCTTGACGAAGATATCCACCGCCGATTTGGGCGTATAGTCGCCGTCGACCACGTGGCGCATGCGATTTTCGAACATCCAGGAGTTGCCGGCGGCGTGGGTGACGACGTCATACATGACGTCCAGCGGGATGTTGGCGCGGGCGGCCAGCGCCATGGCTTCCGCTCCGGCGGCGATGTGCACGCCGGCCAACAGCTGGTGGATGATTTTTACCGTCGCGCCCAGGCCGATGGTTTCGCCGATGCGGTAAACCTTGCCGGCGATGGCGTCCAGCACGGGTTGCAGGCGCGCGAAGGTGGCGTCGGCGCCGGCGGCCATCACCGTCATCTGGCCTTCTTCCGCCTTGGCCGCCCCGCCGGAAACCGGCGCGTCCAGCATCGCCAGGCCGTAGTCCAGCAGCCGTTGCTCGATCTGTTTGGCGTCATCGGCGGAAATGGTCGAAGACACCATCACCGCCGTGCCCGGCTTGAGCTGCGGCGCCAGGCCTTGCTCGCCGAACAGGATTTGCTTCACCTGCGCGGCGTTCACCACCAGCAGCAACACGGCGTCCAGCTCGGCCGCGAAGTCGCAGGCGCTGGTAGACGCTTGTTTCGCGCCGGCCTGTTGCAGCGCCGCCAGCGCCTGCGGATTGAGATCGGCGCCGTAGGTGGTCAATCCGGCGCGGAGGCATGAACGCGCGGCGCCCATGCCCATCGCCCCCAGCCCGATGACGCAAACGGCATAATTCCCTGGGTGTGTCATACTGCACTCCTGTTAATTTTAGTGATAATTTGTTTTGTTGTGTTAAATGTAAGCGCTTGTCGGCTGATTATCCGCGATCGCTATCACAATAATTAACAATGCGTGAAACGGGTTTTTCGTGCGATTTCTGGCCTGAAGCAACATTACTATTATGTTTTTAAATAAGTTTATTTTTGGCTGGCCTAACTGCGCTCGCCGTCACGCTGCGAGAAATTAGGGCTATCGGCGAACGAAAATTGACGTAAAATCACAATTATTATCACCGCAGCAACGAGAGGGAACCGTGATACCTGTAGAACGCCATCAACAAATTCTTGCGCTGGTATCCGAACGCGGCGTCGTCAGCATCGCCGAGCTGACCGAACGGCTGGGGGTGTCACATATGACGATCCGCCGTGACGTGCAAAAGCTGGAAGAGCAGGGGGCGGTGCAGTCGGTCTCGGGCGGCGTGCAGGCGCCGGAACGGGTGGCGAGCGAACCTTCTCACCAGACCAAAGAGGGGATGTTCGGCCGGCAGAAAATCGCCATCGGTCGGCTGGCGGCGCGGCAAATTCCCGCCAATGGCTGTATCTATCTGGATGCCGGCACCACCACGCTGGCGCTGGCGAAACAGATCGGAGAACGTGACGATTTGACGGTGGTGACCAACGACTTTGTCATCGCCGGGTTCCTGATAGAGCATAGCCAGTGCCGAATCATCCACACCGGCGGCACCGTGTGCCGGGAAAACCGTTCCTGCGTCGGCGAGGCGGCGGCGCAGGCGCTGCGCGGTCTGTTTATCGATCTGGCGTTCATCTCCGCCTCTTCGTGGAGCATGCGCGGCCTGTCGACGCCGAACGAAGATAAGGTGATGGTGAAGAAGGCCATCGTCGAGGCCAGCCGCCGCCGCATTCTGCTCAGCGATACGTCCAAATACGGCAAAGTCGCCACCTATCTGGCGCTGCCGATCGCTGCCTTTGACGCCGTCATTACCGACGAAGGGTTGCCCGCCGCCGCGCGGGAGGCCATTGAGCAAGCGGGGATTGCATTGCTGACGGCGGGAGAAGAAGAATAAGAACGAACCGGAATCAGGATGAAAGTTCGGTATCGATGCTACGTGCGGGCGGTTCACTGGCTTCAACGCCGCCGCGTTCACGCCATTCGCGGCGCCTTTGTTCCCACCACTCTTCGTGGAAGGCTTGCATCTCTTTCAGGCGCTGTTCCTTAACGTGCTGTTGGCAAGTATGGGATGCTATGGGGGCTACGTGGGATTTCGATGACATAGAGGCCGTCCTTTATAAACTCTATTTTGTATAAATAATGCCCTTTGTGCGCGTATTTTTTCAACAAAAAATCATAAATTTTAGCTAATGCTGGCCTTAACGGTGCACTTAAGATGATCCTGGCATGATACTGATAGGCAAATTTGAGAAGAGTTTCCCCGATGCCAACAACGAATAAGCGTTCGCGTTGGAGAAGGGTATAATGCATTGCGGTATAGGTATCGAAAGCTGAGCGCCGATGCCTGTTTACGTCGCTCAACGCCTTAACATCATAAAACTCCAGAGAGAAAGCATTATTGAGGAGAGCAGTGTCCACATACACTGGGGCAAACCAATGGTGCATGTTTTGCCCAATTCTCTTGAAATCCAAATGATAGATGGCCGATTTACCATCACCTTTTCTGACGGCAATCTGATATCTGTATGTGTCTGCTATTCCAGTGTGTGACTCCCTCACATCAATCTCCATGATAAAATCCTTTTTACTATTATTTTTCCTATAGTTATCCCCTTTGTGACGAACAGATTATTAACCGCGGCGGAGACGATCCTCCAGCCGCCGATGAAGGTTGTGCGCAGCGCCGCGCAAAACTAAATGCCGCTGAACCAGTTGTAGCCCTGATCTTCCCAATACCCGCCCGGATTGACGTCGCTGACGAAGATCGCGGCGATATGTTTGGCGTTTTTGAACCCCAGCTTGGTCGGCACGCGCAGCCGCAGCGGGTAGCCGTAGTCCGCCGGCAACGCCTTGCCGCCGAAATCCAGCGCCAGGATGGTCTGCGGGTGCAGCGCGGTGGCCATGTCGAGGCTGGCGTAGTAACGATCGGCGCATTTGAAGCCGACGTAACCGGCATTCAGATCCGCGCCGACGTGCTGCAGAAAGGTGCGCAGCGGCACGCCTCCCCATTGGCCAATGGCGCTCCAGCCCTCAATGCAGATCAGGCGCGTGATCTGGCTTTGCTGCGGCAGCCGCTGCAGCTGTTCCAGCGTCCAGGGCGCTTTTTTCTCCACTTTCCCCGCGACCTCAAGCCGGTAGCCGGCGAGACCGATCTCGGGGACGTTGTATTCCGGGTAAAATGCGTTAAAGGGGAAAGGGTGGGTGATCTGGTCCGGCCGGTAAGTTTGCGCCAACCGCTGGCCGCTGAACAGCCAGGCCTGCACCCGGTCGTTCCAGCGCGACATGGCCCACAGCACTTTATCCACCCGATCGCCGTCTTGCAGATTACACCCGGTCAGCATGGCGATGCCGCCCAGCGTCAGCCCGGAGCGCAACATCAACCGGCGTTGCAGATTGACCAGCTGCTTTTTTTGATCCGGTTCCAGCGTCGGCGCGGTTGCCCGCTGTTTTTTCTCATTCATGTTTGCCACCCGTTATCATCGCCCACAGGGTTTTGGGCACGACAACCACCATAAAGACGTGGATCGCCACAAACAGGCCGATGCCGGCCATGGCGAAGAAATGCACGTAGCGCGCGAAGTCGAAGCCGCCAAACAGCGCGACCAATCCCTGCAGCTGAACCGGTTTCCAAATCGCCAGGCCGGACAGCACCAGTAATAGGCCGAGCGCCAGTACGCCGAGGTACATCAGTTTCTGAATGGCGTTGTAGCGGCCATGCCGGTGGCGCAGGCGCAGCGTCATCGCCAGCCAGATATCCTGCCGCAGCGCGTCGGCGCGAAGCGGCAATAGATCGCGGCGAAAATGGCCGCTGAACAGGCTCCACAACAGATAGCAGACGGCGTTAAGCGCCAATAGCCACATCACCGCCAAATGCCAACCAATCGCGCCGCCCAGCCAACCGCCGAGCGTCATCTGCGGCGGAAAGCGGAAATCGAACAGCGGCGAGGCGTTGTAGATTTCCCAACCGCTCATGAACATGCACACCATGGCGAACAGGTTGATCCAATGAGTGATTCGAACCGGCCAGCGATGCACCGGCGGCGACGCGTTGGTCTTCATGGCATTCCTCCGGTTACATCGGCGGCACGGTGCCGTCTTTGCCGGCGGAAATACGCGTGGCGACGCGCTGGCCCTTATCGTCGGCGGCGGAGAACAGCACGATGTGCACGCCCGGTTTCAGCAGGCTCAGATCGCCCGGATCCAGCGTTACGATCGGCACGTCTTCCGGCACGACGACGGTTTTCTGCTGGTTGCCATAGGTGACGGTCAGGGTGCGGCCGTTGGATTTCACCAGTTTGCCGACGGTGCCGTTGGTCATGGTATCCACTTTGCCGTCGGCGGATTCCCAGGCCGAATGTCCTTCGCCGGTGCCGCGCAGGCTGGCGGCGAACACGTGCACTTCCAGTGCCTTGAGCGTGCCGTCCGGCTGTGGCACGGCGGCGGTGCCGATAAAGCTGTCCGGTTTGATATCGTCCAGCGTGGCTTTGGAAACGCTGAGCACTTTAGTTTGCTCGTTCAGCTTGACGCTGAGTGTCTCGCCCTTGCGGTCGGTCAGCTGCAGATTGCCGTCGGCAACCTGCGTGATGGTGCCGCGCAGCGGCGCAATCACCTTGCCCGGCGTTTGGGCGGCGGCGGCCAATCCGCTGGAAAGCAGTAACGTGGACAACAGTAAACCGGCTATACGATGACGGGTAATCATAACGTTCTCCTGAAATGAGTTTGCCGGTTAAGCATGGTTGACCTACTGGGTCAGCGCCATGGCCGTTTGATGACATTAATGTCATCAAGTTTGTCCGCCGAAGCTGCTAGTATTTTTGCAGACCTAACGAGGTGGCGAGCATGCGAATACTGGTAGTTGAAGACGATATCGGCACAGGGGATTACCTGAAGAAAGGGCTGGGGGAAGCGGGCTATGGCGTCGATTTGGCGCGCAACGGCACCGACGGGCTGTTTCGCGCGTTGGAGCAGGACTACGATGCGATCGTGCTCGATGTCATGCTGCCGGGGCTGGATGGCTGGCAGATCATCGAGGTATTGCGCAAGAAAAGCGACGTGCCGATCCTGTTTCTCACCGCCCGCGATGGCGTGCAGGATCGCATCCACGGTCTGGAGCTGGGCGCGGACGACTATCTTATCAAACCGTTTTCCTTTACCGAGCTGGTGCTGCGTTTGCGCACCTTGCTGCGCCGCGGGCCGGCGCGCGAAGCCGATCATTACGCCATCGCCGATCTGCAGTTGGACGTATTGCGCCGCCGGGCGGTGCGCCAGGATCAGGTGATCCCGTTGACCAATAAAGAATTCATGCTGCTGCATCTGCTGGTGCGGCGCGAAGGCGAAGTGCTGTCGCGCACGCAGATCGCCTCTCAGGTGTGGGACATGAATTTCGACAGCGACACCAATGTGGTTGACGTGGCCATCAAACGCCTGCGCGCCAAAATCGACCGGCCGTTCGACGTCAAGCTGATCCACAGCGTGCGCGGCATCGGCTATGTTTGCGAGCCGCGCTCGTGAACGCCCGCGCTTCACGTCGGCCGGTGTCGCTGACGCTGCGTACCGCCATGCTGTTCGCGCTGGTGGCCGCCTGCGTGGTGAGCGGGGCGGGCTGGTATCTGTTCGGCGCGATGCGCCAGGAAATGACGCTCCGCAGCGATCTGCAGGTGACCGGGCGCGTAGAGTATTTCCGCCATTTACTGGGGCAGCGCTTTCCTTTGGCGCGCCTGACCGCCAATAACGGCCTGTTCGAAAATATGCTGGGCAATGAACAGGACGTGCTGATTTTCCAAATCCCGGGGCAAAAACCGCTCATCAATGTGAATCCGGCCAGGGTGGCCCTGCCGCCGATCGCGCCGACACCGCCCGAACAGGCGCAGACGCTGGCCGCCGTGCGCGGCGGGGAGACGGCGCAGGGGGTGCCGCTGCGCGCGGCATCGGCGATGGTGCGTCTGGAAGACGGCAGTTTGCTGCAGATCTCCGTTGCGCACGTCATGGTCAACGAGCAGAAGATGCTGGCGCGTTACCTGTGGCGCATTGTCGCGGCGGTCATTGTGGCTTTCCTGCTGATTGCGCTGCTGGGCTATGGGGTCATGCGCCGGGGATTGAAGCCGCTATGGCGCATGGCGGCGCAGGCGTCGCAGATCGCGCCCAATACATTGTCCACTCGCCTCAGCGAACAGGGGGCGCCGAAGGAGTTGCAGCAATTGACTCGGTCGTTCAATGCGATGCTCGATCGGTTGAATGAAGGTTATCAGCGGCTGACGCAGTTTTCCGCCGATCTGGCCCATGAGATCCGCACGCCGGTGGGCGCGTTGATGGGCCAGTGTCAGGTGGCGCTGTATCAACCCCGCAGCGTGGAGGAGTACGAAACCCTATTGTCGAACAATATGGACGAGCTGGAGCGTATTTCGCGCATGGTGGAAAACATCCTGTTTCTGGCGCGCGCCGGTGAGGCGCAGTCCGCGCTGAACTACAGTCGTCTGGAGGTGGCGGCCGAGCTGCGGCGGGTGGCGGATTATTTCGAAGGGCTGGCGGAAGAACGCGGCATCGCGCTGAGCTGCGAAGGGGAAGGAGAGCTGAAGGCGGACGCGATGTTGTTCCAGCGGGCGCTGAGCAACCTGGTGGCCAACGCGGTGCGCTATGCCGATGAAAACAGCCTGATCGTGTTGCGGGCTGAACGGCGTGCCGATGCCTGGTGGGTGCAGGTCATCAATCAGGGGCCGCCGATCGCGCCGGCGCATCTGGAAAAGCTGTTCGATCGTTTCTACCGCGCCGATCCCGCGCGCAGCGCCGGCAGCCACGCCAGCGGCCTCGGGCTGTCCATCGTGCGCGCCATCATGACGCTGCACGGCGGTGAGGTGCGCGCCGAATGTATCGAGCGCGCGCCTGTCGCCAGCCTCATTTTCAGCCTGCGGTTCCCGCTAGCGCAATAACCGATATGCCGGATTAACGCGGCGGAATGGCAAAGCGGAAGCAGGCGCCGCTTTGTGGTTGTTCGATCAGCTGAATGTCGCTGTCGTGCAGCTGCAGAATGCGCCGCACGATCATTAACCCCAGCCCGCCGGCGGGGCGTCGGGCGCCGCTCAGGACAGACGGCCGCACGAACAGATCGGCGCGCAGCGTCTGCGGAATGCCGGGGCCGCTGTCGCTGACTTGCACCATCACCTGGTCTTCCTGCCGCCACAGCCGCACGCCGATGTCGCCGCCGGGCGGCGTATGGCGAATGGCGTTGTCCAGCAGATTGGTCAGCACCCGC
This sequence comes from Serratia sp. SCBI, assembly GCF_000747565.1. Classification (NCBI taxonomy): domain Bacteria; kingdom Pseudomonadati; phylum Pseudomonadota; class Gammaproteobacteria; order Enterobacterales; family Yersiniaceae; genus Serratia; species Serratia sp. SCBI. The sequence goes on from NZ_CP003424.1 coordinate 1,537,445, forward strand.
TCAATCATGCTGAGATCGGCGAACACCGGCGGCACGCCGGGGGCGATGTCGGCGTGCAGCCGCTGGTTGCGCGCCTCCGCCGCCAGCTCGAACTTCTGGAACACGTCCTGCAGCAGTTCGCTGAGGGAGAAGGGCTCTTTCTGCGGTTTCACCACGCCATACTCTAATCGAGCCAGCTCGAACAGCTCCTGCGCCAGCTTGCCCACCTTGCGGCTCTGCGCCAGCGCGATCTCCAGATAGCGCCGCCGATCGGCGTCGCTCAGGGTGGCGGCCTTGACCGACAGCGTTTCCAGATAGCCGTGCAGCGAGGTGAGCGGGGTGCGCAGATCGTGCGAGACGTTGGCGATGAATTCGCGCCGCAGCCGATCCTGCTGCGCCAGCGTTTGCCACTGTTCGGCGAGGCGCTGCGCCATGCGGTGGAAGGCCTGTTGCAGCTGGCTCACCTCGTCGCGCCCGGCCGGCACCGCCGGCAGCGCCGCGTAGGCCTGCACCGCCTCAATGCCGCCGCTGTCCAGCGCATTGACCTGACGGGTCAGGCGCCGGATGGGGCGAGTGACCCAGTAGAACGCGAAACCGCCGGCCAGCAGGCTGAACAGCACCATCACCCCGGAGGTCCACAGCGCCATCCTGGCCGCCGAGTTGAACTGGGCGTTGCTGGCCAGCGCCGTGTACTCTTCACCGAGCAAAACCACATACAGATAGCCCTCGACCCGGCCGTCGACCTTCAGCGGCGCAACGCTGAACACCTTGCGCCCGTCCGCGCTGCGCGGATCGTCGCCGTACACCGGCATCTGCGCGCCATCGAGCAGCGCCTGCAGCGGCGCCAGCGCGACCCGCTGCCGCTTCAGATGCCCGGCCGGCGCGGCGTTGCCGATGATTGCGCCCTGGTTGTCGAGCAGATAAACCTCAACGCTGGGGTTCACCGCCATCAGCTGATCGAACAGGGTATGCACCGCCTGCGGATCCGGCCCGTTCACCCCCAGCAGCGGATTGCTGTCGGCGATATGCTGCGCCAGGTTGCCGGACAGGCGCTGGATCACCGCCTGGCTGTACTGGGTATTACTGCGCACTTGCATCCAGCCGGAAAAGGCGCAGCCGATGACGATCAGCAGCGCGAAGATAATCGTGAGGCGTTGCGCTAACGTAAGGTTTTTCATGGCTCACTCTTGCGGCGCGGCCGCAAATTTATAGCCCATGCCCCACACCGTGAGGATGCGCTCGGGTTCCGCCGGGTTGCGCTCGATCTTGATGCGCAGCCGGTTGATATGGGTGTTGACGGTGTGCTCATACCCCTCGTGCTGATAGCCCCAGACCTGATTCAACAGGCTGAGGCGCGAGAACACCTGGCCCGGGTGGCGGGCGAAAAAGTACAGCAGGTCGAATTCGCGCGGCGTCAGCTCGATCGGCTGTTGGTGCAGGCGCACTTCGCGGGCGATGGGATCGATGGTCAGATCGTTGAAGCTGAGCGCGCCGGCGTCCATGCGCAGGTTGCGGCTCATCGCCTCCTGGCGGCGAAACAGCGCCTTGACCCGCGCCACCAGCTCCAGCATGGAAAAGGGTTTGGCCAGATAGTCGTCGGCGCCCAGCTCCAGCCCCAGCACGCGGTGCACCTCGCTGGAGCGCGCGCTGGTGATGATGATCGGCGTGTAGCGCGTCATGGTGCGCGCCCGGCGGCAAATCTCCAATCCGTCCACGCCCGGCAGCATCAGATCGAGGATCAAGGCGTCCCAGCCGCCCTGTTCCAGCATCGCCATGCCCTGATTGCCGTCGGCGGCGTGGCTGATGGCGTAACCCTCGTCACGCAGATGCAGCTGCAGCAGCTCGGCGATGTCGCCGTCGTCCTCGACGATCAAAATTCGTTTTGGCTTGTCCATTCTCATTACCGCTGATTAGCCCGATTCTCTCTGAAGTCTACACAACCGCCACCGGCGGAGTTATCACATTTTATTTAACTTTGCGTGAGGTCTTGGGGAACAAATCCGGGGAATACTCGGTTCATCGCATCGTTAGCTGGCAGGAATCGTTATGAGCCTCACTCTCACCCCGGAACAACGACAGACCGTACATCCGCTGTGGCTGCGGTTAACGCATTGGCTGAATGCGCTGGCGATGCTGATCATGGTGACCAGCGGTTGGCGCATCTACAACGCTTCGCCGCTGTTCAATTTCAGCTTTTTCAACGAGCTGACGCTCGGCGGCTGGCTGGGCGGCGCGCTGCAGTGGCACTTCGCCGGCATGTGGCTGTTTGGCGTCAACGGGCTGTGTTACCTGCTGCTGAACCTCGCCAGCGGGCGCTTCAAACGCAAATATTGGCCGCTCAGCCCGAAGCAGTTTCTCGCCGATGTCGGCGCGGCGCTGCGCGGCAGGCTGCAGCACGCCGACCTGCGCCACTACAACATGGTGCAGCGCGTGGCCTATCTGTCGGTGATGCTCCTCGGCGTGCTGAGCGCGCTGTCCGGGCTGGTGCTGTGGAAATCGGTGCAGTTTCCGCTGCTGCGCACGCTGCTCGGCGGCTATGAGGCGGCGCGCTATATCCACTTTTTCGCCATGTCGGCGCTGGTGGCCTTCGTTGCGATCCATTTGGTGATGGTGGCGCTGGTGCCCCGCACGCTGCTGGCCATGCTGCGCGGACGTTAAGGAGTTCACGATGAAAAAGGATAAACAGATCATGACGATCGTTGAAGGGCAGGCGATCGTCAAAGAAGCGCAGCGCTTGTTGACCGCGTCGTCCCGCCGCCGCTTTCTGCGCAACGGCCTGACGCTGGGCGGTATCGCGATGCTTACCGGCTGCGATCTCAGCGGCAACGCCAACGTCGAGCAGGCGCTGAGCCGCATTTCGCGCCTCAACGATCGGGTGCAGGGCTGGCTGTTCAACGGCGATCGCCTGGTGCCGGTCTACCCGGAGTCGATGATCACCCGGCCATTCCCGTTCAACGCCTTTTACGCCGAGAAGGACGCGCCCGACATCAACGGCGACGACTATCGGCTGGAAGTGGCGGGGTTGGTGCAGGACAAGCGCGCCTGGAGCCTGCCGCAGCTGCATCGGATGGCGCAGGTTAGCCAGGTGACGCGTCATATTTGCGTCGAGGGTTGGAGCGCCATCGGCAAGTGGGGCGGCGTGCCGTTCGCCAACTTTCTTAAGGTAATCGGCGCGGATCTGAGCGCCCGCTACGTCAGCTTTAAATGCGCCGACGACTATTACACCAGTATCGACATGGCCACCGCGCTGCATCCGCAGACGATTATCGCGCTGACCTACGATGGCCAGACCTTGCCGCGCAAGTACGGCTATCCGATGAAGCTGCGCATGCCGACCAAGCTGGGCTACAAGAATCCGAAGCACATTCAGGTGATCGAGGTCACCAACCGCTTCCCGGGCGGTTACTGGGAAGACCAGGGTTACAACTGGTTTGGCGGCAGCTGAGGCGGCCGCCGGCCATTCTCCGGCACTCCGGTGCCTTTGACATGACGGAAGGAAATACCATGAAAAAGTTATTCGCAATGATGATGTGCAGCGCGCTGATGCTGGGCGTGGCCGGCGCCAACGCCGCGGACGGCATGAGTAAAGACGCGATGAAAAAGGACGGCATGAGCCAGATGTCGCACGACGGCATGGCGAAAGATGGGATGAAGAAAGAGTGCATGGGCAAGGACTGCATGAAGAAAGACAAAATGGGCAAAGACGCCATGAAAAAGGAGGGCATGGCGAAAGACGGTATGGCCAAAGACGGCATGAAGAAAGACGAGATGAAAAAGGATGCGATGGGGCACTAAGCCGCCTCACCCCGCGGCCGCAAGCGGCAAACCGCGGCGGCTGCGGGCAACATAAGGAGAGAGGATGATGTTGGCGACATGGCTGCGGCGCTTTCGGCGCTCGAACGGGGACGTTATTTTTATGCGCGCGGCGCTGGTGGTGATCTTCGCCGCCTTCGGTTACGCCAAATGGTTTGATTACGAGGCGCAGGGGCTGGTGCCGCTGATCGGCAACAGCCCGCTGCTGAGCTGGATGCATCAGGCGTTCGGCATTCGCGGCGCCAGTTATGCATTGGGCGTCGCTGAATGGAGCTTCGGTTTGCTGCTGCTGGCGGGGTTCTGGTCGCGGCGTCTGGGTTTGCTGGGGGCGATCGGATCGACGGTGACCTACCTGACCACGCTGACGCTGATCTTTTCCACGCCGGGCGCCTGGGAGCCCTCCGCCGACGGTTTTCCGGCCATGGCCGGCGCCACCAGCTTTTTTAATCAAGGATCTGGTGTTGCTGGCCGGCTCCCTGGTGCTGCTGAAGGCCGATTTGCCGGCCGAGCAGGCATAAAAAAGGGCGTAGCCTGGCTACGCCCTCTGGGTATTTCTCGGCCGTCACATATCTGGGAAGGTCAGGGTGCCCCCCGGCGCTTCGCGATGAATGTGCAGGAAGTTCAGGTGCTTCTCGTACTGGTCGAGAATATCACCAATCACTTGTTCCTTGCTGTAGTCCATCAGGTCGTTGCCCTGGGTGCCTTCCATCAGGAAGGTTTCCAGCCGGTAGTAGTGCGACTTGCCGGAGCGGGCGCGGTAGGTGAAGCCCGGCACCGAGTAGCGCATCGGCCAGATCTGATAGATAAAGTTCTGTTCCTCGCCCAGGTGCACCAGCAGCTCCAGGTGGTTCAGGCGTTCGTCTTCGGTCGGCGGCACTTCGCTGAACTCCACCTTCGCGCCGCGCAACTCCAGCTCGCGCGCCACGTCCTGCATCGCCGGACGGCAAACCTTATCCAACATTTTCTGCGTGTACTGCGTGCCCGGGTAGTTCATCACCCGCGACAGACGCTGTTTCCAGTTGAGCACGTCGTGGCTGGAGACCGGCACCGGCGCCAGGGTGCTGAGCGCGCTGGCCTTGCGGTAGTCCTCCACCCGCAGCGATTTGTACAGCCCGGCCATCACGAAGAAGATCACGAAGCTGAACGGCAGGCCCATGATCACCGTGGTTTTCTGCAGCGCCGGCACGCCGTCGGTCATCAGCATGCCGATGGTCAGCAGGCCGATGGCCACCGACCAGAAAATCCGCAGCCAGTTCGGCGCATCATTATTGATGTCGGCCAGGCGCGAGGTGAAGTTACCCAGCACCAGCGAGCCGGAGTCCGCCGAGGTGACGTAGAACAGCAGGCCGGTGATGGTGGCCACCGAGGCGCTGAAGGTGAAGCCGGGGTATTGCGCCAGCAGGCTGTAGAAGCCGCGCTCCGGGAACTGCATCACTTCCTGCGCGAATTCCGCGTTGCCGTGAATGATCTGATACAGCGCGCTGTTGCCGAAGATAGACAGCCACAGCAGGGTGAACACGAACGGAATGATCAGCGTGCCGACCACGAACTGGCGAATGGTGCGCCCGCGCGAGATGCGCGCCAGGAACAGGCCGACGAACGGCGACCACGCCACCCACCAGGCCCAGAAGAACAGCGTCCAGTTGTTCATCCACTCCACCGGCCGATCGAACGCGAAGCTGTTGAGCGTCATGCCCATAAAGCGGTTGACGTAATCGCCGACGTTAAGCACCAGCGCGTTGAGCAGGAACTCGGTGTCGCCGAAGAACAGCACGAACAGGATCAGGCCCAGTGCCAGCAGCACGTTCAGCTCGGACAGGATGCGAATGCCCTTGTTGACTCCCGAGGTGACCGAGATGGTGGCCATGATCACCGACAGCAGGATCAGCGAGCCCTGCACCGTCAGGTTTTCCGGGATCTCGAACAGCACCTTGAGGCCGTAGTTGAGCTGCACCACGCCAATGCCCAGCGTGGTGGCGATGCCGAAGATGGTGCCGAGCACCGCGGCGATGTCCACGCTGTGGCCGATCGGGCCGTTGATGCGTTTACCGAAGATCGGGTACAGCGCCGAGCGAATGGTCAGCGGCAGATTGTAGCGATAGCTGAAGTAGCCGAGGGCGATGCCCATCAGCGCATACATCGACCAGCCGGTCAGGCCGTAGTGGAACAGCGTCCAGACCATCGCCTGGCGGGCGGCCTCCAGCGTTTGCGCGTCGCCTTCCGGCGGCATCATGTACTGGGTCACCGGCTCGGCGACCGAGAAGAACATCAGATCGATGCCGATGCCGGCGGCGAACAGCATCGCCGCCCAACTCATCAGGCTGAACTCCGGTTTGGACTGTTCCGGCCCGAGCTTGATGGCACCGAAGCGCGAGGCGGCGATAAACACCACGAACACGATGTACAGCGTCGCCGCCAGCAGGTAGTACCAACCGAAGGTGGTCGACACCCAATTCAGCGTGCGGGTGATCCACTGCCCGGAGAAGTCGGTGAAAAAGATGGTCATCAGCGAGAAGGCCAGGATCAGCCCCGCCGAGGTGAAGAAAACCACAGGGTTGAGGCGGTCCTGCTGCGGTTTGGAGGAGGTTTCGCGTGTTGTCATCGTCATCCTCTGAACTGAGTAAAATCGTGCCGCTCCGCATTCTGGGGCGCGTTGGCGCATCCGGAAAACGGGCGAATGAAGGCGGCGGCCATCCCCATGGGAATGGCCTGAACGATGCCGCTTTCGCCTGCTTATGAAGCACCGGAGCGCTTCGCGGCGGGAACCGCTTACAGCCACTGATTTTGGTCAGATTCGTTAATTACCTCACAAAAATCAGCCAGTTCCACAACCAGAAAATACATTTTTTTAACTAGGCGGCAATAAAATATATGCAATTTTTATTGAACGTTCAATCAAAAAAAAGTTTAATAGTCCTCATGATGACCTGAATCACGGGCGAAACGGCAGTGAAATTTGCCCGCTGAGATAAGGCCGAAGTCGGTTTTGTGAGAGTCGAAATATGCCAAAGGTAGGAATGCAGCCAATCAGAAGGCAGCAGTTGATTGATGCCACGCTCGCCGCGGTAAACGAAGTGGGAATGCATGACGCCACCATCGCGCAGATCGCGCGGCGGGCCGGCGTTTCCAACGGCATCATCAGCCATTATTTCAAGGATAAGAACGGCCTGCTGGAAGCCACGATGCGCTATCTGATCAGCCATCTGGGCGAGGCGGTGAAGCTGCGGCTGCAGGCGCTGACCGACAACAGCCCGGCGGCGCGGCTGCAGGCGATCGTCGCCGGCAACTTCGACGACAGCCAGATCAACAGCGCGGCGATGAAGACCTGGCTGGCCTTTTGGGCCAGCAGTCTGTACCAGCCGCAGCTCAACCGCTTGCAACAGGTGAACGGCCGTCGGCTCTATTCCAACCTGTGCGCCGAGTTTCGCCGCGTTATGCCGCAGCCGCAGGCGCGGTTGGCGGCCAAGGGGCTGGCGGCGCTGATCGATGGGCTGTGGCTGCGCAGCGCGCTGCGCGGCTCCGCGTTCAATCAGGCGCAGGCGCTGGCGCTCACGACCGAATACATCACGTTCCAACTCCGGGGGCAAACGCCGCCCGGAGGATAACTCAAGGAGATCCTATGTCCCGTTTTGGCTTGCAGAAGCTCTATATTCATGGCGCCTATGTAGACAGCACCGCTGGAAAAACCTTCAACGCCATTAACCCGGCGAACGGCGAAGTTCTGGCTGAAGTCCAGTCCGCCGGCGCTGAAGACGTCGATCGTGCGGTGGCCAGCGCGGCCAGCGGGCAGAAGGTGTGGGCGGCGATGACGGCGATGGCGCGTTCGCGCATCCTGCGTCGCGCGGTGGATATTCTGCGCGAGCGCAACGATGAACTGGCGGCGCTGGAAACGCTGGATACCGGCAAAGCGATGTCGGAAACCACCGCGGTGGATATCGTCACCGGCGCTGACGTGCTGGAGTACTACGCCGGCCTGATCCCGGCCATTGAAGGCGAGCAGATCCCGCTGCGCGATACCTCGTTCGTCTACACCCGCCGCGAGCCGCTGGGCGTGGTGGCCGGCATCGGCGCCTGGAACTACCCGATTCAAATCGCGCTGTGGAAGTCCGCGCCGGCGCTGGCGGCGGGCAACGCGATGATCTTCAAGCCGAGTGAGGTCACGTCATTGACGGCGTTGAAGCTGGCGGAAATCTACACCGAAGCCGGCCTGCCGGACGGCGTGTTCAACGTGGTGACCGGCAGCGGGGCGGAAGTGGGGCAGTACCTGACCGACCATCCGGGCATCGCCAAAGTCTCTTTCACCGGCGGGGTGAAAACCGGCAAGAAGGTGATGGCCAACGCGTCGGGTTCGACGCTGAAGGAAGTCACCATGGAGTTGGGCGGCAAATCGCCGCTGATTATCTTCGACGACGCCGATCTGGATCGCGCCGCCGATATCGCCATGATGGCCAACTTCTACAGTTCCGGCCAGGTGTGCACCAACGGCACCCGCGTCTTCGTGCCGGCGGCGCTGCAGGCGCAGTTTGAGGCGAAAATCCTCGAGCGCGTGAAGTGCATTCGCCTCGGTGACCCGACCGATCCGCAGACCAACTTCGGGCCGCTGGTCAGCTTTGCGCACATGGAATCGGTGCTGCGCTTTATCGAGAGCGGCAAAAACAGCGGCGCGCGCCTGCTGTGCGGCGGCGAACGCGTCACCCACGGCGAATTCGGCAAGGGCGCTTATGTGGCGCCGACGGTGTTCAGCGACTGCCGCGACGATATGGAAATCGTGCGCGAGGAGATCTTCGGGCCGGTGATGAGCATCCTCAGCTACCAGAGCGAAGAGGAAGTGGTGCGCCGCGCCAACGACACCACCTTCGGCCTGGCCGCGGGTGTGGTGACCCACGATCTGGCCCGCGCGCACCGCGTGATCCACCAGTTGGAAGCCGGCATTTGCTGGATCAACACCTGGGGCGAGTCGGCGGCGGAAATGCCGGTCGGCGGCTACAAGCAGTCCGGCGTCGGCCGCGAGAACGGCCTGACGACGCTGGAACACTACACCCAGATCAAATCGGTGCAGGTCGAGCTGGGCGAATACGCCTCGGTATTCTGATCTTCCCGTCGTCTTTCGAGCCGCAGCCGCGTTGGCTGCGGCCGACAATCTCTAGAGCGCCCAAATACACAGCCTGTTGCCGAGCCGCGCTTCGCGTCTTTGCCTGACCAGGCCTCTATAAAGTAAGGAGATAATGAATGGAATTTGACTACATCATTATCGGTGCCGGTTCAGCCGGCAACGTGTTAGCCACCCGATTGACCGAGGACGCCGACGTCAGCGTCCTGCTGCTGGAAGCCGGCGGCCCGGATTACCGGATGGATTTCCGTACCCAGATGCCGGCCGCGCTGGCGTTTCCGCTGCAGGGCCGCCGCTATAACTGGGCGTATGAAACCGATCCTGAGCCGCACATGAACAACCGCCGAATGGAATGCGGCCGCGGCAAAGGGCTGGGCGGTTCATCCCTGATCAACGGCATGTGTTACATTCGCGGCAACGCGATGGACTTCGACAACTGGGCCAAGGCGCCGGGTCTGGAAGACTGGACCTATCTGGACTGCCTGCCGTATTTCCGCAAGGCGGAAACGCGCGATATCGGCCCGAACGATTACCACGGCGGCGATGGCCCGGTGAGCGTCACCACGCCGAAGGCCGGTAACAACGAACTGTTCCACGCCATGGTGGAAGCCGGCGTGCAGGCGGGCTATCCGCGCACCGACGATCTGAACGGCTATCAGCAGGAAGGGTTCGGCCCGATGGACCGCACCGTGACGCCGAAAGGGCGCCGCGCCAGCACCGCCCGCGGTTATCTGGATCAGGCCCGTTCACGGCCGAACCTGAAGATCGTTACCCATGCGCTGACCGACCACATCGTGTTCGACGGCAAGCGCGCAGTGGGCGTTAACTATCTGCAGGGCGACAGCAATCAACTGACCCATGCCAAAGCGCGCCGCGAAGTGCTGCTGTGCGCCGGCGCCATCGCCTCGCCGCAAATTCTGCAGCGTTCGGGCGTCGGCCCGGCGGCGCTGCTGAAAAGTCTGGATATTAATGTGGTACACGATCTGCCGGGCGTCGGGGAAAACCTGCAGGACCACCTGGAGATGTACCTGCAATACGCCTGTAAGAAACCGGTATCGCTGTACCCGGCGCTGCAATGGTTCAACCAGCCGAAGATCGGCGCGGAATGGCTGTTCAACGGCACCGGCGTTGGTGCCAGCAACCAGTTCGAGGCCGGTGGCTTCATCCGCAGCCGTGCAGAGTTCGCCTGGCCGAACATTCAGTATCACTTCCTGCCGGTGGCGATTAACTACAACGGCAGCAACGCGGTGAAAGAGCACGGCTTCCAGGCGCACGTCGGCTCGATGCGTTCGCCGAGCCGCGGCCGGGTGCAGGTGAAATCGAAAGATCCGCGTCAGCACCCGAGCATTCTGTTCAACTACATGGCGACCGAACAGGATTGGCAGGAGTTCCGCGACGCTATTCGCATCACGCGCGAGATCATGGCGCAGCCGGCCCTGGACGAATATCGTGGCCGCGAGATAAGCCCTGGGCCGGACGTGCAGACCGATGAGCAGTTGGATGCCTTCGTGCGTGAGCATGCCGAAACCGCGTTCCACCCGTCCTGCTCGTGCAAGATGGGCGAAGACGAGATGGCGGTGGTCGACGGCCAGGGCCGGGTGCACGGCATGGAAGGATTGCGGGTGGTGGATGCGTCGATTATGCCGCTGATCATTACCGGCAACCTGAACGCCACCACCATCATGATCGCCGAAAAGATCGCCGACCGCATTCGCCAGCGCGCGCCGTTGCCGCGCAGCACCGCCGACTACTACGTCGCCGGCGATGCGCCGGTGCGCAAGCAGTAACCGACACGCCCTCTCGCCGTTGAGGGGGAGGGCCGCCGTAGCAAGCAACCCCTCTCCATATGCTCTTCCCCAAGGCGAGGGGGCAACTCTCTTTTTATTCCTTATCCCATCATGCCGCCGGCAGCGAGATTGCCTGATCGAAACTGTTGGGCGTCGCCATGCGCCACATGCGAGCGTAGAACTCGCTTTTGATCTCCGGCTGCAGCAGCGCGCCCGGCTCCAGGTAGTAATAGATATCGGCGTACACCTTGATCTCGGTCGGCGTGATGCGGCGCAGCATATGGTGTGAGGTCAACTGCTCCGGGCGGCTGACGCCGGCCGCCGCCAGCATGTCCGCCAGCGCTTTCACCGTATTTTGATGGAAGTGATAGACGCGTTCCGCCTTGTTCGGCACCACCAACGCCTTCTGACGCAGCGGATCTTGCGTCGCGACGCCGGTCGGGCAGTGGTTGGTGTGGCAGCTTTGCGACTGGATGCAGCCGACGGCGAACATAAAGCCGCGCGCCGAATTCACCCAGTCGGCGCCGAGCACCAGCACGCTGGCGATGTCAAAGGCGCTGATGATCTTGCCGCTGGCGCCAATCTTGATTTGGTCGCGCAGGCCGCAGCCCACCAGCGTGTTATGCACGAACAGCAGCCCTTCGCGCAGCGGCATGCCCATATAGTTGGAGAGTTCGAGCGGGGCGGCGCCGGTGCCGCCTTCCTTGCCGTCCACCACGATGAAGTCCGGCAGAATGCGGGTGTGCAGCATCGCCTTGACGATGGCGACGAACTCCCACGGGTGGCCGATGCACAGCTTGAAACCGACCGGTTTGCCGCCTGACAGCTCGCGCAGCTGCTGGATGAACTGCATCATTTCCAGCGGGGTGGTGAAGGCGCTGTGCGAGGCCGGCGAGATGCAATCCACGCCTTCCGGCACACCGCGGGTGGCGGCGATTTCCGCATCCACTTTTTTCGCCGGCAGAATGCCGCCGTGGCCCGGTTTGGCGCCCTGGCTGAGCTTGATTTCAATCATTTTCACCTGCGGGCTTTGCGCCTGTTCGGCAAAGCGGCGCGGATCGAAATGACCGTCGGCGGTGCGGCAGCCGAAATAGCCGCTGCCCAGCTCCCACACCAGATCGCCGTTGTTTTCGCGGTGATAGCGGCTGATGCTGCCCTCACCTGTGTCGTGGTAGAAATTGCCTTTGGCCGCGCCGAGGTTGAGTGCGCGAATGGCGTTGGCGGAGAGCGCGCCGAAGCTCATCGCCGAAATGTTGAAGATTGACGCGGAGTAGGGCTGGCGGCAGTCGGCGCCGCCGATGGTGATGCGAAAACTGGTGGGATCGGCGGCTTCCACCGGCCGCATCGAGTGGCCGATGCATTCATAACCGGTTTGGTACACGTCCAGCAGGGTGCCGAACGGCTTGTCGCCCATCTCGTTTTTCGCCCGGCGATACACCAACGTGCGCTGGGTGCGGGAGAACGGGATCTCTTCATTATCCTGCTCGAGGAAATACTGGCGCAGTTCCGGGCGGATGAACTCGAAGAAGAAGCGCAGGCGGCCGATGATCGGGTAGTTGCGGCAAATGGCGTGGCGCTGCTGCGTGAGATCGTAGATACCCAGCACCATCAGGCAACCGCAGGCCAGGGCCGGCAGCCAGAACCACGGATGGTTGTGCATCATGATCAAGAAAACCAGGGTGAGCAAGATGCTCAGCACAAAGCAGGTATAGCGGCTGAATAAGGACGACTTCATAACATCTCCTGATGTTTATTTTTAATCCACACGACATGACTCACGGATAATCCGTGTGCAAATCGTAGCCAACAGGAGAGGATGTTGTGTGTCTGTTGCTGCTTTGTCGCCGGTTGTTACATTAATTTAACTCGGCGAGGGGGCGGGTTGCCGCGCGGCGTACCGCGCAACAAACCAGGGCGTGTTATTTGCCGGCGACGAAGATGGTGCTCATGCTGCGCAGCCGCAGCTTTTTCATCGCGCTGTATTTCTGCGAGAAGATGGTTTTCGGGTGCGTGCCGCGTTTTTCCGCGATATGCAGCAGGCTGTCGCCGCGCAGCAGATTGAAGATCACGTCGCTTTCCGCCGGGCTGAGCTCGCGGGTTTTCTGCACCCGGATACCGCCCGGCTCTTTGCTTTCCAGCAGCCGCTGGATTTTTTCCTGCAGCGAATAAAGCGGAATGCGGGTGGAGACCAACTCGACGGAAATCCCCAGGATCGACAGCAGTTTCACCACGCGCTCGTCGTCATAGAACACCAACAGGCGCGTTTTACTGTTGTACTGCTGGTGCAGGGACACCAGGCTTTCGATCACGTTGACGCTCTGCTCCAGGTTTTGCGAGGTGAAAATCAGCGCGATATCGTGCTTGGTGATCTTTTCCGCTTTGGCGCCGCCGTGCATGAAATCGGAAAACAGGTGGATATCGTACGCGCCGTAGTGTTTCTTCAGCAGCACCGACAGGCCAACATAGCTGTACTTACACTCACTAATCACAAGAACGTTGTTTTTAGACATAGGGCAAACACCAATACCGAGTTAAAAGTATTCAGCTGTAAGAAGCGAGTTCAAATCCTTGATGCTGGATTCCTTCCACAGCTTTCCCTGCAGTGCGTAATATGGCATTTCATCCAGCCATTTCTTGTGTTCGGGAGTTTCAACTCCTTCGATAATTACCTTGTAATGATTAAGGTAAAAGAAGCGCAGTAACGCGCGCATCAAGCCCTCGCCGCCGGACTTTTTCATAAAGTCCCAAAGCAGAAAACGATCGAGCTTAACGAAGCGGAACTGGCTGTTGTACAACGCGGAAAAACCCGCATAGCCAGAACCAAAATCATCGAGCCAAAATGAATAACTATTCAATGACGGATCGCCGTGCACGCGATCTTTCACCAGCCGGGTTGAATTCTCGCTGATCTCAAAATGAATACAGCGCAGGGCATTAATTCTTTCGGCAAAGTGAGTATTCGCCAGCGATTGCAGGGAATAATCGTCAACATTCAAAGTGGCTATCACTTGGTTTTCATGAAACCAGTGTTTGTATTTATCGATCAGATTGATCTGATCCATCAAAATCTCAATCCGGGTTGCGCTGTCGGCATGGCGAAAGAACTGTTCAGGAGAAAAATGGGCATATTCGCTATTAAACGTAAAGCGAGACAGGCATTCAACGGCCAGCAATTGTCCCGATTTCGCGAACATTGGCTGGAAAACATAATTAATGCCGTTATTTTTCTCTCTGAAAGAACCGCTCATTTCCCAATCCTTGGATTGATATTTAACTTGTTGATTTTAAATGATTAAAAAGAAAGTTACTCCGTATTTTTTGGTAAATTTCTTATTTAAAGCGTCAGGATGGCCGAAACGTGTCGACAGACCATTTAACGCGGAATTCGTGCCAAAGTCCAAACGTCGCAATATGTTACTAAATGTAAATATTCGGGATAATATTCTGATTTTCAGGCCTTAACGCAAAATGTTGAACTCTGCAGCTTTCCCAAACACAGATTATTCCTATTCATATGAATCGTCAACATCGATCGATAGGTATCCGCCGATAGTTTATTCCTATCAAGAGGGGGCTTATGAATGTTTTAAACGATTTAACATTAAGAATATGCTTAGTCTATATTTCGTCCGGCAATGAGTTCATCGAGGCAACGCTCCTTTTCAGCAAGGGAGTGCTATCGCTGAGTGTATGCTCAGTGGCGGCAATATATATATAAGCCCGCCACTGAATCGATTATTTTATTGTTCTATGGAGCTGGAAATGAAAAAAGTATTATTGCCTTTGGCTGCCCTGGTATTGTCTGCAACTGCTTCCAACGCAATGGCAGCAAACGGCACTGTTAAATTCACCGGTGAAATCAAACAGTCTACCTGCCAGGTAACTAGCGATACTCAAAATAAAGAAGTTTACCTGGGTACTTACCCAACTTCTGCTTTCCCAACTGTGGGTTCTAAATCCGCTTCTAAAGCTTTCCAGATCTCTCTGGAAAAATGTGATGCCGGCGATTATAGCCTGCGCTTCGACGGTAACACCGTTGCCGGCAACCCAGACCTGCTGTCCGTAAGCAACGTTGGCGGCACCGGCGCTGCAGCTACCGGCGTGGGTATCGAAATCACCGATAACAACGGCAAGCCATTCGCTATCGGCGACGGTTCCAACATCAACGACGACGTAGCGAAAGTCACCATCGCTGCTGACGGTAAAGCGACCTTCAACCTGCAGGCTCGTTACCGTTCATTCGATAGCAACGTAACTGCAGGTCTGGCTAACGCCACCAGCCCGTTCACTATCGAATACAAATAATCGTCTTTCAGGACACATACGGCCAAGGATGGCCCATAGAGGAAACCGATGAAAAAGTTCTTTGCTGCTCTGCTGATGCTGGGCACCTTTAACAGCTACGCCGGTATCCAGGTAGATGCCACTCGCGTGATCTATAAAGGCGATGACAAATCCGCCTCTCTGCCCATTCATAACGATGCTTCAGAAGCTTATATGGTGCAGACCTGGCTGGACACCGGCGATAGAAACCAAGTGCCGAAAAATCTGCCTGTCGTTGTCGTTCCACCGATTCTGAAATTGGACGCTGCCAAAACCGCGGTTTTGCGCTTTATCTATTCCGGCAATGGCTTACCTCAGGATAAAGAAACCCTGCTGTGGATTAACGTGCAGGAAATTCCACCGGCGCCGAAGCAAGAAAACGTGCTGCAGGTTGCGGTGCGTACCCGAATCAAACTTTTTTACCGGCCGGTGGCGTTGAAAACGACGCTGGACGAGCAAGTACAAAACTTGCGTTGGCAGCGTGAAGGTTCACGCCTGCAAGTGATTAACGATGGCCCGCTGCATATTACCTTTGGGGCGCTGCATTTGAAAAACAGCGCGGGCAAGACCGTGGATGTGGACGCCAACATGGTGAGCCCGAAAGATCGCTTATCGATCAACATCCCGGCGGGCGTCAGCGTCGGCAACAAGATTGCTTTCAGTTATATCAACGATTTTGGCGGTAGAACGGAAGTCAAGGACGTTCCAGTACAATAAGAGAGACAGGGAATGGCAAATCAACGAAAAGTAGCAGGCGGAACGACGCGGCTGACGCAGCTGATCCGTATTGCAATCATTGCCGCCAGCGCGCCGATGTTATGGAGTGAAACGGCGCTGGCAGAGTTTAACATGTCGTTTATTCACGGCGATGAAAACCTGAGTAACGCGGAAGCGGTCGCTCAGGGCGATGCTTTGCAACCGGGCGTTTACCCATTCGACATCTACGTCAACCTGACTCAGGTCGATCACAAAGATGTTACTTTTCGTCAGGTTAAAGGCCAGACCGCGTCTCAACCTTGCCTGAAAGTTGAAGACCTGAGCAACTACGGCATCAAACTGCCGGAAACGCTGCAGGCCGGCAGCTGCGTTGATCTGCCTGCGTTGGTTAAAGACGCCACCGTCAGCTATGACGCGGCGGTGCAGCAGATCAACATCTCCGTACCGCAGACCATGATGGATCTGAGCGCCATTGGCGCGATCCCGCCAAGCATGTACGATGAAGGCATCAACGCGCTGTTCGCCAACTATAACTTCAACTACAACAAGAACAGCTATCGCAAAGATGACGCCGACGACAGCGAGTACATGTTCCTCGCGTTGAACAGTGGCCTCAACCTGGGCAGATGGCGCCTGCGCAACAACTCCACCTGGGACAAACAGAGTGGCAGCAGCAGCAACTGGACCAACGTCTCTTCCTGGGCCGAGACCGACATCGTGCCATGGCGCAGCCGTTTGGTGATGGGGCAGGCGAGCACCAACAACAGCGTGTTCAACAGCTTCCAGTTCCGCGGGGTACAACTCTCTAGCGTTGACGACATGCTGCCGGACAGCCTGCGCGGTTATGCGCCGGTAGTGCGCGGCGTGGCGGCGACCAACGCCCGCGTCGAGATCCGCCAGAACGGTTACGTCATCTATAGCACCAACGTCGCGCCGGGTCCGTTCGAGATCCACGACGTCTATCCGCATACCAATAACGGTGACCTGCAGGTGACCGTGAACGAGGCCGACGGTTCGCATAAAACGTTCAGCGTCGCCTACTCCTCCGTGGCCAACATGCTGCGCGAAGGTATTTGGAACTTCCAGCTGACCGCCGGTAAATACCACAACGGTAACGGCGGCTATCAGCCGAAACTGATTCAGGGCACGGCGGCATATGGCATGAACTATGGCCTGACGCCGTTCGGTGGCGCCATCATCGCCGAGCACTACCGTTCCGCTGCCGTGGGTATCGGTAAGAGTCTGGGCTCATGGGGCGCCATCTCCGTAGACGGTTCGATCTCCGATACCGAGCTGGCAAACGGCGATCGCAAACAGGGACAGAGCTTCCGTTTCCTGTACTCCAAGTCGCTCAACCAGATGGGCACCAACTTCCAGTTGGCGGGCTATCGCTATGCGACGTCCGGTTACTATGATCTCAGCGATGCGGTCCAGGAACGCAACAGCTGGCGCAACGGCATTTATGCCAATGATTACTGGGATCCGAATGATCTGCAGCCGGGCCAGCCTTCCTGGAGCAACAACCAGAAACGCACCCGATACACCGCGCGCTACGGCAACAAGCGCGAACGCGTCGAGCTGTCGCTCAGCCAGCAGCTGTGGGCGGGCGCGAGCCTGTACGCCAACGTCAGCCACCAGAACTACTGGGGCGTGTCCGGTAACGATCGCACGATTCAACTGGGTTACAACGACGGCTTCAAACGTATTTCCTACGGCGTGTATCTGCAGGATACGCGCGGCCAGTACGGCTATTCCGATCGCAGCGTGAACTTCACGATGTCGATCCCGTTGGATTGGGGCCAGAGCAACAACTCGACCACCGCCAACTTCAGCGCGGCGCACAGCAAACAGAGCGGCGACAGCTACTCGACCGGCATCAGCGGCACCATGCTGGATGACCGTCGCATGAATTACTCGGTTTCCACCGGGCATACGCAGTCCTCCGGTCAGAGCAGCAACCTGAACCTGGGCTACAGCAGCAGCATCGGTAACATCGACGGTAGCTATGCCTACAGTTCGAAATACCGCCAGGAAGGGCTGGGCCTTTCCGGTGGTCTGCTGGTGCACTCCGGCGGCGCGACCCTGACTCAGCCGTTGCAGAACACTATTTTGCTGGTGGAGGCGAAAGACGCCAAAGGCGTGCGTCTGGAAAACCAGCCGGGCGTGACCATCGACCGCTTCGGTTACGCGGTGGTGCCGTCGGCCAACCCGTACCGCTACAACTATGTGGCGCTGCGCACCGAAGATTTCGGCCCGGGGCTGGATGTGCCGGTGGCCAGTAAGCAAGTGGTGCCGACCGAGAAATCGGTGGTGAAGGTGAGCTTCGATACCTTCAAGGGCGTCAGCCTGCTGATTCACGCTCGTCTGGGTGACAACGGTTATCCGGCCATCGGCGCCGGCGTGTTCAACGAGTCCGGCCGCAACAGCGGCACCGTGGGCCTGGAAGGCGCAACCTATGTTTCCGGCGTGAAAGCGGGTGAGAAACTGACGATAAAATGGGGCCCGAAAGCCGATCAGCAATGCGTGCTGCCGATTCCGGCGGACGTGGGCGACAAACAAGCGGCCATGGGATATCAGGAACTGACCCTGCAATGCCAAAAACTGTAAGGTACACCATGAACTTGAGCAAATTAGCACGTAATACACTTCTGTCGGTGGTGGGGCTGGCGGGGTTGGCGATGGCGCAACAGGCGGCGGCGATGCAATGCCGCTTCGGCAACTCGACCGGCAGTAGCAGACCAACCGGCAGCGTGACGCAGGATATTGACGTCGGCCGCCCGATCGTGCTTGCCGCCAGCGACTTCGTCAAAGGCAACCTGATTTGGCGTTCGCAGAACTTTACCTCGACCTTTACCTGTTGGGATACCGATAACTACCCGCGCGGTGAGAACGCTTATATCTATTGGAACCCGCAGAACTCCTTTGGCGCCCTGGATAAGTCGTTGGAAATCGGGGTTTCGATCAACGGGCGTGATTATGATGCGATCAACCTGAAGCAAAGTTCCAACCGGCCGACGGGCCCTGATTTGGGGCCGGGTACCAAACCGGGTAGTAACAGAAGAAAAGCCGATCCTCAGGCGGTGACTGCCACCTATTCGGTGTATATCAAAGCCACCGGGGTAAAACCGCCTGCGGGTAACTTCCCGCCGCTGGCGCGTGCTTCGCTATTCCAGATCGATGGTGAGTTGGGGCTGAACGCCACCAAAGACAGTAACTTTAACGCCTACATCAAGGGGCTGGACAAGATCCGCGTGATCCAGTGCAACCCGCAGATCACCGTATTGGCCAACAACGGCGCCAGCGTCGATTTCGGCGTGCTAACCAGCTCCAGCGCCAAAACCGGCACCATCGCCAAGCAGGTGCCGTTCGATATCAAGGCTACCTTGAGCGGCGGCGAATGTGCCGGTCAATCTCTGCAGGCCAGTTTCAGCAGTACCAACGCGGATCCGAATGATAATACGCAGATCCTGCCAACCACCCAACCGGGCGTGGCGATCTTCCTGACGCAGCAGCGCGACACCAGTAAAAAACCGATCCCACTGCAAACCAACGTGGATTTCGGCGGTGTGCTGCAGGATAAGCAGAACGAAGTGAAAGAGACCTTTATCGCGAACCTGAAGTGGTTGACCAATACGCCGAAGACCGGGGTGTTCAACGCCACTGCCAACGTCGACGTCACCTTCAAATAATTCGGTGTCTCGTCAATAATAAAGAAAGGGTTCAGTTCTCGCGAACTGAACCCTTTTTTGTGCCTTTACCATGAGGATTAACGCAGCCCCATCCAGCTGGTGCATACGCCTTCCGGCAGTTTGCCAGCAAACCAGTGCGGTAAGGCGGGGGCGTCGCGGTGTTGCTCAGTCTGCGTCTGCGCCGGCCACTCCGCGACGTCCCAGCGGGTGGTGCGGCGATACACCGCCGGGGTCTTGCCGAACTGTTTCTTGAAGGCGCGCGAGAACGACGGCTGAGAATCGAAGTGGTATTGCAGGGCGATATCCAGGATCGGTCGTGGGGTGGAGCGCAGTGCCTGCGCCGCCTGCGACAGGCGCCGCTCGCGGATATAGCTGCCGAGCGCGTGGCCGGTGGTGCTGCGGAACATGCGCTGCAGGTGCCATTTGGAGTAGCCTGACTTGGCGGCGACGTTATCCAGCAGCAGCGGTTGGTCCAGATGAGTTTCAATCCAGTCTAGTAAATCGTGAATGATATTGACGCGATCCATGGTTTTAGTTCTCCCGCAAAAACGACATTCAGGTCACAGTGACTTAGCTTAATTATCCAAGAATATACTTTGATAATAGGCGTGACTACGCCGTTACGCAAGGGTAAACCGGGGGTAAATAGGTGGCCAAAAATGCTCTTTGAGCGGCAGGGGTATAGAAAAAAGGCCGCATAAAGCGGCCTTGTCAGCAGAAAACCACGGGGAATCAGTTAGTTTCCGGTTTCACTTCAATGTAGTTCAGACCCAACACGCTGCTGGTGTAACCGCGGATCTTGTTGGTCATCTCGATATCGCCGTTCAGCTTGTGGCCGTAAGACGGGATGATCTCTTTCAGCTTGCTCTGCCATTCCGGCGTCGCCACTTTGTCTTTGAACACGGTTTCCATCAGATGCAGCATGATCGGCGCAGCGGTAGAAGCGCCCGGCGAAGCGCCCAGCAGAGCGGCGATGCTGCCGTCTTCAGAACTGACGACTTCGGTGCCGAACTGCAGCACGCCGCCTTTATCCGCGTCTTTCTTGATGATCTGCACGCGTTGGCCTGCGGTCCACAGCTTCCAGTCTGCCTGCTTGGCGTCCGGGAAGTACTCTTTCAGCGCGGCGAAGCGGTCGTCGTCGTTCATCATCAGCTGGCCGACCAGGTATTTCACCAGATCGAAGTTATCCAGACCGACGTGGGTCATCGGCATCAGGTTCGAGGTGCTCAGCGAGTGCATCAGATCGAACAGCGAACCGTTCTTCAGGAACTTGCTGGAGAAGGTGGCGAACGGCCCGAACAGCAGCACGCGCTTGCCGTCCAGCATGCGGGTATCCAGGTGAGGCACGGACATCGGCGGTGAACCTACGCTGGCCAGGCCATACACTTTGGCCAGGTGCTGGTTGGCGATCTCCGGGTTGGTGGTGACCAGGAACTGGCCGCCGACCGGGAAGCCGCCGTAGCCGTCGGCTTCTGGGATGCCGGACTTCTGCAGCAGGGTCAGGGACGCGCCGCCTGCGCCGATGAACACGAACCTGGCGTTAACGGTGGTTTCTTTGCCGTCGCGGTTCAGATCGGCAACGGTCACGCTCCAGGTCTGGTCGGCGTTGCGCTTGATGTCGCGCACTTCGTGGCTCAGGTTCAGCTTGAACTTGTCGCTGGCGCTCAGCGCATCAACCAGCTGGTGGGTGATCACGCCGAAGTTGACGTCGGTACCCAGCGGCATGCGGGTCGCGGCGATTTTCTGCGCCGGATCGCGGCCGTTCATCACCAGTGGCGCCCACTGCTTGATCTGCGCAGGATCTTCGGAGTATTCCATGCCGCGGAACAGGGTGCTGTGCTGCAGCGCCGCATAGCGTTTACGCAGGAAGTTGACGTTGTCGTCGCCCCACACGAAGCTCATGTGCGGCACGCTGTTAATGAAAGATTTCGGATCTTTCAGGACATTGTTTTTCACCTGATAAGACCAGAACTGGCGAGAGATTTCGAAAGACTCGTTGACCTTCACCGCCTTGCTGATGTCGATGGTGCCATCGGCTTTTTCCGGCGTGTAGTTCATTTCGCTGAAGGCGGAGTGCCCGGTACCGGCGTTGTTCCAGCCGTTGGAACTCTCTTCCGCTACGCCGTTCATGCGCTCGTACATGTCGATGGTCCAGGTCGGCTCCAGCTCATGCAGATAGGTACCCAAGGTGGCGCTCATGATGCCGCCGCCGATCAGAACCACGTCGACGGTTTTATTCTTCTCTTCAGCCGCCGCCTGTTGCGTAACGCCAAACAGGCTGAGACTGAAAATCAGGACGAGTAATTTTCTCATTGAATTAAATCTCTTGTGTGTAAATTCTACTCATTGCAGGTGAAAGAATTTAGCGGGAGTTACCCTGGAAATAATGAAGCCGACCGCCCGGCGAAAGCCGATAGGCAGCAATAATGCCTTTTTGTTAATAGGGTTTTTAACGAAAAGTGAACTATTGCAGGCCGTCCGGATGCAAATTGATCGGTTCACGTTACTGGCGGGGTATTATTGTTTGCGAGAATGTTAAAAACTACTTTTGTAACTAAAAAAAATAGAATATAAGCAAAAAACGGCCGGTTGCTGTCGCAGGAATAAACAGAGAGGGAAGAAAGGCCGTATAACCGCGTTATTTTCAGGGGCTAATTGTCGCGTAATTAGACGTTATTTCGTTATCACACAATAATTGCGGTTAAATTGCAAATACCTAGCGGTAACCAATAATAAATGGCCGCCGTTGCGGGCGGCCATCGTTCAGGGGGCGGTTACTTGATACCCATCGCATCGCGCATGGTGAAGAACAGATCGGTCTGATCGGTCAGGCCCACTACGTTGGCGGCGTGCGGGCCGTAGGCCGCGACGCGCAGCTGGGTGCCGGTGTGCCCCTGCGATTCCTCTTCCGAGTTGCCGTAGCTGAGGGTCATCGGCGCGGCGTCCTTGGTGGTCAGCTTTTGGGTCAGGCCCGGCGCTTTGGCGTCGGCGGAGACGATCTGGCTGGCGTGCGCGTGGTCGGCGGTAACGATCACCAGCGTGTTGCCGTCGGCGCGGGCGAAGGCCAGCGCTTTTTGTACCGCTTCGTCCAGATCGACGGTTTCGCCAATCTGCCCGCACGGGTTGGCGGCGTGATCCTGCTTATCGATCGACGCGCCCTCGACCTGCAGGAAGAAGCCGTTCGGGTTGTCTTTCAGCAGCGCGATCGCTTTTTCGGTCATCGCCGCCAGCGTTGGCGTGGCGGCGGTGCGCGCCGGGTTGTTTTCGCAGGTCACTGCCGGTTTGTCGAGGTTGCCATGGTAGCTTGCTTTCGGCCCCAGCCAACGCACCGGCATATTGCCGTCGGCGAACAGCCCCAGCAGCGGTTTTTGCTGGTTGGCGAGGGTAACGGCCTGCAGTTCGTCGGCGTTGCTCACCCACTGATAACCCTGCGCCGCCGCCTGGTCCTTCAGCGATTTTCCTTGCCATTCGCCGCTTTTTGCCAGCTGGTTGAACGATTTCGCGCCGCCGCCCAGCGTGACGTCGGCGCGGGTTTTCAGCAGTTGTTCGGTGATGGAGCCGCGGCCGCCGTTTTCCAGCGCGTTAGCGGCGCATTTCTCGCTGGTTTCCTCCGGGCCATAGCACTTGCGTGAGATGACGTGGGAGACCAGCGCTGCCGGCGTGGCGTCTTGCAACTCGGCGGTGGAGACGTTGCCGGTGGCCTTGCCGGCCGCCTTGGCGATCTCCAGTAGCGTCGGTTGGTCCTTGCCGTTCACGTCCACGCCGAGCGCGCCGTTATAGGTTTTCACCCCGGTGGCCCAGGCGGTGGCGGAGGCGGCGGAGTCGGTCACGTAGTCCGGCTTATGGGTTTTCCTGTCCAGCGAGTAATGGGTGTATTGTCCGGTCAGCGGCAGGGCGTCGATGCCCTTGAAGTAACCGCCTGCGCCTTCGGCGTAGTTGCGCGCGGCGGTGATCTCGGAATCCCCCATGCCGTCGCCGATCAGCAGGATCACGTTTTTCGCCGTTTTGTCCGACAGCGACGCCTTCAGCGCGGCGGTCTGATCGCCGGCCAGACGGCGGGCGCCGCCCGGTTCGACGAGGTTGCCGCGCGCGGCGCGATCGGTCAGGCCATCGGCATTGGCCGAGGTTTCCGCCGCGATGGCGGAGGAACAGAGCAGGGCGGACAGTACGGCGCCGGCGATCAGGGATACAGCAGGTTGCATGGGGTAAGCTCCTTGTCGTAATACAACAATGTAAATAACATCAAATTGTTACGAAAGGAGAGTAGAGCAGAGGGATGACAATTTTATGACAGCGGAAGGCGGGACGGCCCGGCGGCCATCCCGTTTGACGATCAGGCCGCTCGCGCCGGGATAGCGAGCCCACGCTGCACCGCCGGGCGCGCCAGACCGCGCTCCAGCCACTGCGCGACGCGAGGGAAACTGTCGAACTCCACCAGTTCGCGCGCCTCATAGAAGCCGATCAGGTTGCGCACCCAACCCAGCAGCGAGATATCGGCGATGGTGTACTCCGCGCCCATGATCCAGTCGCGGCCTTCAAGGCGTGTTTCCAGCACGCCGAGCAGGCGTTTCGATTCGTTTTTGTAGCGCTCCAGCGGCCGCTTGTCTTCATATTCGCGCCCGGCGAATTTATGGAAGAAACCGAGCTGGCCGAACATCGGGCCGACGGCGGCCATCTGGAAGAACACCCATTGAATGGTTTCGTAACGCTGCGCCGGGTCCTGCGGCAGGAAACGGCTGCTCTTTTCCGCCAGGTAGAGCAGAATGGCGCCGGATTCGAACAGCGGCAGCGGCCGGCCGCCGGGGCCGTCGGGATCGATGATCGCCGGGATCTTGCCGTTCGGGTTCAGCGCCAGGAATTCCGGCGTCCAGGTTTCGTTGTTGCCGATGTCGATCAGGTGCGCTTCATAAGGCAGGCCGATCTCCTCCAGCATGATGGAGACTTTGACGCCGTTCGGCGTCGGCAGAGAGTAGAGCTGCAGCCGTTCCGGATGCTGAGCCGGCCAGCGTTTGACGATCGGGAATTGGGTGGAATCGAGCATGGAAACTCCTCGGGTTGGCGGGGTCGCTTAAGCGTACCCCTAGAGTATTGCAGTAAAACTACCCTGTCGCCGGGTTACACCGTGAGGTCAAAATGTGCGGCCAGCGCTTTTTTACCGGCAGGGGTCAGCTGCAGCTCGCGGCTGTCGAGCCGGCGAAGGATCCAGCCGCGTTGGATAAAGGCGGCTAACAGCGCGGCGCCCAGCGCGCCGCCGAGGTGAGAGCGGCGTTCGCTCCAGTCCAGGCAGCCGCAGGCGAAGCGGCGGCGGGTGGGAGCGGGGGAGCAATCGACGCCCAGCCGCGCCAGCGCGGCCTGCCCGGCGTCGCTTAACCGGTAGTCTGCTTCGCCGGTCAGCCAGTTCAGCGCATGCAGCCGATCGTGCAGCTTCACCGCCACCTCGCCCGCCATATGGTCGTAACAGGTGCGAGCATATTGCAGCGAGGTGGGCGTGCGGCTTTTCACCGACGGGCGCGGCACGCCCGCCAGCGCCATCATGCCTTCCAGCGCTGCGGCCACCGGTTGCCCCGCCAGCCGGAAATAGCGATAGCGCCCCTGTTTGACGCAGGCAATCAACTGCTGTTCCAGCAGTTTCGCCAGATGCGCGCTGGCGGTGGACGGGGCGACCTCGACCGCCGCGCTGAGCTCGGTGGCGGTGTAGGCGCGCCCATCCATCAACAGGCACAGCATGCGCGCCCGGGTGCGGTCGGCGATGGCGGCGCTCAGCGCCGCTAAACGATCTTCTATCTCGATGTTATGCATACTTCGAGGTTAGGCGAAGTATGGCTGTGCGTCCATTGCTAGCCTGTGGTCATCGCACTTTGCTGCTGTGCGGCCGTATTCGCTGGATATTGATGAGCGGGCGTTGAAACCGGTGCAGTGGCGCCATTCTTACCCTGCGCGCGTATCGGAATTTTACCGTTGAGAGGAGAAGATAATGATCGCCGTGATTTTTGAACTGCAGGCCGCCGATGGGCAGCGCGATGCCTATCTGGGGCTGGCTGCGGAGCTGAAGCCGCTGCTGGCGCAGATCGACGGATTCATTTCCATCGAGCGCTTTCAAAGCCTGGCCGATCCTGCGCGCCTGCTGTCGCTCTCTTTTTGGCGCGACGAAGCGGCGGTGCAACAGTGGCGCAATCTCGAACAGCACCGGGCGGCGCAGGCGCGCGGCCGTGGCGAGGTGTTGGCGCAGTATCGGCTGCGGGTGGCGGAAGTGGTGCGGGACTACGGGCTGGAGAGCCGCCACCAGGCGCCACAGGATAGCCGTTGTTATCACGCACAGAGCAAGCCTGCGTCGGAGACGAATTGACAACGCTGCACGGTTGTCATATTCATTAGCTATGAAAAAATCCCACCGCCCATTCGCGCAAATTATTATCACCCTTCTCCAGAGGGTGGGATAGCGCGTGTGTCGCCAATAAAAACCCGCCGGCAGGCGGGTTTTTTTATCCCCTTCCGGCAACGACCGGAGAACGTCATGAAAACCTACCCTGCAGTTTTACACCTGATGTGCGGCAAGGCCGGCGCAGGCAAATCGACGTTGGCGCAGCGTTTGGCCCAGCAGCCGCAAACGCTGTTGCTGAGCGAAGATGCGTGGCTGGCGACGCTGTATGAACAGGAGATGGTCAGTCTGCAAGACTACGCGCGCTGTTCCGACCGGCTGCGACGAGTGCTGGGCGGGCACCTCGTTCAGCTGCTGCGCGGCGGTTGGTCCGTGGCGCTCGATTTCCCGATGAATACGCCGGACAGGCGGCGCTGGGCCAAAGCCTTGGCGGAGGAGGCCGGCGTCGTGCACTGCCTGCACTTTCTCGACGTCAGCCATGCGCAGTGCCTGAACCGGATAACGCTGAGAAATGCGCGCGGCGAGCACCCGTTTACACTGAGTGAGGCGGAGTTTGAGCATCTGGCGCAGTATTTTGTTCCCCCGGCGGAAGAGGAAGGGATGACCGTCTTGCGTTATGGCGAACGGGACTGAAAACCGGCGCCATGACGGCGCCGGCAACAGGGTTAGGCTTCGGCGTTAAACGCGTTGTGGAAGGTGACCTCCGCGCACGGCAGCGCGCCCTGGAAGGCGACGGCGCGGAAGTAGTCTTGCGGCACGCCCGGCAGGGTCAGCGCGCACTGCGCCTGGAAGCCGAAGCGGCCGTAATAGTTCGGATCGCCCAGCACCACGCAGCCTGCGGCGCCGCGTTCCTGCAGCTCGGCCAGCAACTGGCGGATCAGCCGGCTGCCGATCCCCTGGCTCTGACAGGCCGGCAGCACCGACACCGGCGCCAGCCCGTACCACCCGGCGGCGCCGTTGCTGAGTGCGACCGGCGAGACGGACGCGTGCCCGATCGGTGTGCCATTTTGCTCGGCGAGCAGCGACAGGGTGAGGGCTCCCGCCGCGCGCAGCGCATTAACGATAAACTGCTCGGTGTGGCTGCTGTGTTCGGCATGCAGGAACGCGGCGGCGGTCAGGGTGGCGATGGCGCCGACGTCGGCCGGCGTTTCGTGGCGTAAAGTAATGTCCATGGTTGTATCCTGATTAAATAAGGCTGAACCGACCGGGCTGCCTGCCCGGCCGGTATCGATGATTAGCGGTTATCCAGCTGCGCACGCACGGCCTTGAGCCCGGCGAAGGTGACGCGATAAGGGCGCCCCTGGCGAGAGAGGATCAGGCGTTTGGTTTTGAGCTTGGTGAAGACGGCCAGCGAGCAGTCGGCCAGGCCGAGCCCTTCGCGGGTGTAGCATTCGACGTGGGTGACGCGACCGGCGTCGTTGCGGGTGAAGGCGATATAGCCGCCTTTGGCCAACACGTGCAGCACGCGTTGTTCCGCTTTGGAAATGTTCATGTTGGGAGATCCTGTAATAACCCCAGATACGCGCATCCCCGCGCAAACGCGCGTCGGATACGTCAGAGTCCCTCGCCATACGGCAAGGAAGCGACTATCGGGTGGTTACAATCTCCAACATACAGGCCTCGGGCAGTGAAAAACGCCAGGGTGGCGTTTCAGCGCAGATAATGTAGCCAATGGCCGGTTGGCTGTCAATTTGCCGGCGACGCAGGCCGCCGGCGAAAGGCCAATTAGAAAGGCTTGGTCGGCAGGTATTTGCCGTCCAGGGTGATCACCGCGCGTTCGCCGCCTTCCGGATCGGCGACCTTTTTGATATCCAGCTTGAAGTTGATGGCGCTGATGATGCCGTCGCCGAACTGCTCGTGCACCAGCGCTTTCAGCGTGGAACCGTAAACCTGCAGCATTTCATAGAAGCGATAAATGGTCGGATCGGTCGGCACGCCGCCGGGAATGCTGCCGCGCAGCGGGATGGTTTGCAGCAGCAGCACCGCCTCTTCGTCCAGCCCCAGCTTGGTCGCTACCGTGCGCGCCGCCGGTTCCGGCAGCGCATGCTGCCCGAGCAGCGCGGCGGTGACGAACGCCAGGCTGAGACCGGTGCCCTCGGCCAGCGCTTCGAACGTCAGGTTATGGCGAATTTTGGCGGCCATGATGGTGTCGGTGAGCGCTTCGCGCGGGGCGGCGTTATGCAGAGAGTGTGTCATGTTAGCTCCTTATTGTCGGCTTAAAAACGGGCGATCGCCGGGGTGGCGGTCACCTCGGGATGGGTGGCGAGTGGTACGAAGCGGCGGGTTTCGCCGTCCAGCGCCTCGATAGCGCCGCTGGCGATGTCATAGACCCAGCCGTGCAGCGCCAGGCGGCCCTGATCCAGTGCCAGCGCGACGGAAGGGTGCGTTTTGATGTTGTTGAGTTGGGCGATGACGTTCTCGCGCACCATCGACGCGACCCGGGCTTCGTCAGAGGCGTGCGGATAAGCCTGATTGACCGCCTTGGCGGAATCGGCGTAACGCAGCCAGCCGGCGACCGTCGGCAGGTGATCCAGACACTGGCAGGTGGCGATGGCGGTCATCGCGCCGCAGTCGGAATGGCCACAGATCACGATATCTTCCACGCCCAGCACAGCGACGGCGTACTCGACCGAGGCGGTCACCCCGCCGGGTTCGGGGCCGAAAGACGGCACGATGTTACCGGCGTTGCGGATAACGAACAGATCGCCCGGCTCGCGCTGGGTGACCAGCTCCGGCACCAGGCGGCTGTCGGAACACGAGATAAACAGGGTGCGCGGGTTTTGGCGGGTCGCCAGCCGCTGAAACAGCGCCGTGCGTTCAACAAAGGCTTCGCGCTGAAACTTCAGGAAGCCTTCAATCACCTCTTTCATTGTCTTTCTCCCTGGGGGGTAAGCGATGACGGCATGATGAACGCTTCTGGCTATAGGGTCTAAGACCCATTTATAATGCTGGCTATAGGTTTTACTAATAGCTGGGGCGCTATGCTGCTGCGACATATCCGATATTTTCTGGCCGTTGCCGAACAGGGCAATTTCACCCGCGCCGCCGAAGCGCTGCACGTCTCGCAACCGACGCTCTCCCAACAGATCAAACAGTTGGAGGATGCGCTGGGAGCGCCGCTGTTCGATCGCAGCGGCAGAAGGGTGCAGCTGACCGACGCCGGTGAGGCCTGGATGCGCTATGCTCGCCTGGCGCTGCAGGATCTGGACGCCGGCGCGCGGGCGATCCATGACGTGGCGACGCTGGCGCGCGGCCATTTGCGGCTGGCGATGACCCCGACGTTCACCGCCTATCTGGTGGGGCCGACGATCGATGCGTTCTATCGCCGCTACCCGGGGATTACGCTGAGCATTGAGGAGATGGCGCAAGAACGAATCGAGGCGCTGCTGGCGCAGGATCGGCTGGATCTGGGGATTGCCTTTGAGATGGCGCAGTCGGTGGAGGTGGAAGCCTCGGTGTTGTTCAGCGAGACGCTGGAGCTGATGGTCGGCGCCGATCATCCCCTGGCGGCGCGGCGTCGGCCGCTGACGCTGGCGGAGTGGCGACATCTGCCGCTGGCCTTGCTGAGCGGCGACTTCGCCACGCGTCAGTTTATCGATCGCTACTGCACGCAGTTGGGGTTTCGGCCGCAGGTGGCGGTAGAGGCCAATGCGCTGGGCGCCATCGTCGAGATCGTGCGGCGCGGGCAGCTCGCCACGCTGTTGCCGGCCGCGATTGCGCGCGAGAACCGGCAGTTGAAAAAGGTGGCGCTGGCCAACGCCATGCCGGCCCGTCAGGCGGTATTGCTGCAGCGCCAAGGCGCTTACCGCAGCGCCGCCGCGCAGGCGTTTATCGCCGTCTTGCAGCAACAGGGCGTTACGCCAACGCACTCCAGCGCTGCGTCATCCCCAGCAGATGCACCAGCCCGAAGCCGAGGCAAATCAGCGAGCTGACGACGATGAAGCGTTGGCTGCGGCCGGTATCGCGCAGGGCGAAAGGGCCGGCGACACCGCGCAGCAGGTAGATAAAGGTGATAATAAACAGCGCGGGCCGCAGCAGCGGCAGCGGCGCGATCAGGCCCGCGCCGGACAGCGCGTACAGCGCCCAAATAAACAGCACCAGCGCGATGCCGGCGGTGACGACGGCCGGGAACTTTTTACCCGCTTCCGCCGCCTTAATGAAGCGATCGCCGGCGCCGCATAGCCGATAGCCGCGCGGCCCGGCGGCGATCACCCAAATATGCAGCAGGGCGGCGATGGCGCTCAGCGCGGCGCCGATCAGCAGCGCGGTGTTATAGAGGTGTGGCATGGTTCAGCATCCTTGTCCTAAATCAGTCTGGTATCAAGCGTAGACCAGAATGGGTAAGTCAGGCCGGGGGGAGCTCAACGGCCGACATTTGCAGCGCGTCTTCAGGCACTACGTGCGCCTGCGCATCGATAAATGCCAGCTGCACCGGCAGCCCGCTGCGTTTATCCACCAGTTGAACGTGGGGGCTGTCATGCAGAATATGCCGGTGGCCCCATGCCATCAGCGCAACCAGGATAGGCCCCAGGCTGCGCCCCTTGTCCGTCAAGACATATTCATGTCGTTCGCGCTCGCCCGGCTCCCGGTAAGCGCGTTTGGCCAACAGTTCTTGTTCTACCATGGCATTCAGACGGTTGCTCAACGCCTGGCGTGAAGCGCCGATATTCTCGCGCAGCTCTTCAAAACGGCGGACGCCGTAGAATGACTCGCGCAGGATCAGTAACGTCCAGCGATCGCCAAGCAGATCCGCGGCCTGCGCCAGCCCGCACAGGGCAAGAGAAACGGTAGGGAGATCGGGAGATTTTGACATGGGCATTTTCCTTCGCTAATCTAAGTCTTGTTTTTAGACTTATCTATATTCAAGGAGAGTATAATGCCATTTGTTAATGTGCAAACGGTGAAAGGCATGCTGGATGAACGGCAAAAAAGCGAATTGCTGTCCCGCATTACCGAACTGTTGGTGGAGATAGAAGGGCGAGGCGATCCGGCGTTCAGGCAGTCGGTTTGGGTCCGAATCGATGAACATGCGCCCGAACAATGGAGCCTGGGCGGCGTGCAGCCGACGGCTGCGATGATTGCCGCGAAGTTCCCGCCGCGTTAATTCAGCTATGCCGCCTGCGAAAAGGATCGGATGCCGCAGGCGCCGCTCAAAATGTCACCGAAACTTCCCGCGATCTCTGCACCCCGTTGTGGCATAATGCGCGCCAAATCACATTCCCTATGTATAAAGAGCGAGCGCTGTGTTAAGCACTAACAACATCACCATGCAGTTCGGCAGTAAGCCGTTGTTTGAAAACATCTCTGTCAAATTCGGCGGCGGCAACCGTTACGGCCTGATCGGCGCCAACGGCTGCGGCAAGTCCACCTTTATGAAAATCCTCGGCGGCGATCTGGCACCGAGCGGCGGCAACGTGTTCCTCGATCCGAACGAGCGCCTGGGTAAACTGCGTCAGGATCAGTTCGCCTTTGAGCAGTACAGCGTGCTGGATACCGTGATCATGGGCCACACCGAACTGTGGGCGGTGAAGGAAGAGCGCGACCGCATCTACGCATTGGCGGAGATGAGCGAAGAAGACGGCTATAAAGTGGCCGATCTGGAAGTGGCCTACGGCGAAATGGACGGCTACAGCGCCGAAGCGCGCGCCGGCGAACTGTTGCTCGGCGTGGGTATTCCGGTTGAGCAGCATTATGGCCCGATGAGCGAAATCGCGCCGGGCTGGAAGCTGCGCGTGTTGCTGGCGCAGGCGCTGTTCTCCGATCCGGAAATCCTGCTGCTCGACGAACCGACCAACAACCTGGACATCGACACCATTCGCTGGCTGGAAAACGTGCTCAACGAGCGCAACAGCACCATGATCATCATCTCGCACGACCGTCACTTCCTGAACATGGTCTGCACCCACATGGCGGATCTGGACTACGGCGAACT
The DNA here is from genome assembly GCF_000747565.1 of Serratia sp. SCBI. Classification (NCBI taxonomy): domain Bacteria; kingdom Pseudomonadati; phylum Pseudomonadota; class Gammaproteobacteria; order Enterobacterales; family Yersiniaceae; genus Serratia; species Serratia sp. SCBI. The sequence continues at coordinate 1,569,174 of NZ_CP003424.1, forward strand.
GCGCGTTTACCCGGGCAACTACGACGAATACATGACCGCCGCCACCCAGGCGCGCGAGCGTCTGCTGGCGGACAACGCCAAGAAGAAGGCGCAGATCAATGAGCTGCAATCGTTCGTCAGCCGCTTCAGCGCCAACGCCTCCAAATCCAAGCAGGCCACCTCGCGCGCTCGCCAGATCGACAAGATCCAGCTGGAAGAGGTGAAAGCCTCCAGCCGCCAGAACCCGTTCATCCGCTTCGAGCAGGACAAGAAGCTGTTCCGTAATGCGCTGGAAGTGGAAGCGCTCACCAAGGGCTTCGATGAAGGCCCGTTGTTCAGCAAGCTGAACCTGATGGTGGAAGTGGGCGAGAAGGTCGCGGTGCTGGGCGCCAACGGCATCGGTAAAACCACCCTGCTGAAAACGCTGGTGGGCGATGCGCAGCCGGACAGCGGCACCGTCAAGTGGTCGGAAAACGCCCGTATCGGTTACTACGCGCAGGATCACGAATACGAGTTCGACGACACCCTGACCGTGTTCGACTGGATGAGCCAGTGGAAGCAGGAAAAAGACGACGAGCAGGCGGTGCGCAGCGTGCTGGGCCGTCTGCTGTTCAGCCAGGACGACATCAAGAAGAAAGTGAAGGTGTTGTCCGGTGGTGAGAAGGGTCGCATGCTGTTCGGCAAGCTGATGATGCAGCGCCCAAATATTCTGGTGATGGACGAACCGACCAACCACCTGGATATGGAATCCATTGAATCGCTGAACATGGCGCTGGAGATGTACGAAGGCACGCTGATCTTCGTCTCCCACGACCGTGAGTTCGTCAGCTCGCTGGCGACGCGTATTCTGGAAATCACCCCGAACAAGGTGATCGACTTTACCGGCAACTACGAAGACTATCTGCGCAGCCAGGGCATCGTATAACCCTCGCGGCAACGCATCAGGGCGGGAATTACCCCGCCCTTTTTTTATCCGTCATTCTCCGCCGCACACCTCGCAGTGCGGATCCTTCGGCAGTTTCATCTCGCGGAACTGCATGCTCATCGCATCGAACATCAACAGCTTGCCGCGCAGCGGCTGACCGTACTCGGCCAACAGCTTGATGGCTTCCATCGCCTGCAGGGTGCCGATAGTGCCGACCAGCGGCGCCATCACGCCCGCTTCGACGCAGGTGAGGGCGCTGTCGCCGAACAGCCGGCTCAGGCAGCGGTAGCAGGGCTCGCCCGGCTGATAGGTGAACACGCTGAGCTGGCCCTCCATGCGGATCGCCGCGCCGGAAACCAGCGGCTTGCGCTGCCCGTGGCACAGGCGGTTCAGCGCGTCGCGCGCCGCCACATTATCGGTGCAGTCCAGCACCAGATCGCAGGCGGCGATCTCTGCCGCAACCGCATCGTCTTCCAGACGACCGTCGATGGCGTCGATGCGGATATGCGGATTGATGGCGCTCAGTTCCTGCCTGGCGGAGGCGACTTTGCTCTGGCCTATGCGATCGTCGCGGTGCAGGATCTGGCGCTGCAGATTGGAGAGCGAGACGGTGTCGAAATCCACCAGCACCAGATGGCCGACGCCGGCCGCCGCCAGATAAGGCGCGGCGGCGCAGCCCAGCCCGCCCAGCCCGGCGATCAGCACGCGGGCGGCCTTCAGCTTCTCCTGGCCGTCGAAGTCAAAGCCGCGCAGCACGATCTGGCGGTTGTAGCGCAGCGCTTCGGCGTCGGTCAATTCCGGCAACATGTTCAGCTCCTCAGCAGGGCGTTGAACGGCTCGATCTCCACCGTTTCACCCGCCGCCACCGAACCGCGTTCGCGCTCCAGCACGATGAAACAGTTGCCCTGGCTGTAGGAGCTGAAGACGTGCGAGCCCTGGTGGCCGGTGGTGCTCACCTCCAGTTCGCCCGTGGCGTTGCTGCTGAACACGCCGCGCTGAAAATCGAGGCGGCCCGGCGATTTCTTCAGCGGCGTCAGCGCCCGCGCGCGCAGGCGCGGCGGCAGGCGCCAGTCGCTGTGGCCGGCCAGCTTCGCCAGCAGCGGTTGCACCAGTTGGTAGAAGGTCAGGGCGGCGGAAACCGGGTTGCCCGGCAGGCCGCAGAACCAGGCGTGGCCCAGTTTGCCGAAGGCGAACGGTTTGCCGGGTTTGATCGCCAGCTTCCAGAAGCTGACCTGGCCCAGCTCGTCGAGCATCTGTTTGGTGTAGTCGGCTTCGCCGACCGAGACGCCGCCGCTGCTGATCACCACATCGGCCTGGCTGTCCGCTTGTTCGAAGGCGGCGCGCAGCGCATCGCGATCGTCGCGGATAATGCCGAGATCGAGCACGTCGCAGCCCAGCTGCTCCAGCATCAGGCGCACCGCGAAGCGGTTGGTATCATAGATCTGGCCCGCCTGCAGCGGCTGGCCGACCGGCTGCAGTTCGTCGCCGGTGGAGAACACCGCCACCTTCAGCTTACGCATCACCTGCACTTCGGCGACCCCGAGCGAGGCCAGCAGCGGCAGCTGCGCGGCGCCCAGCTTCACGCCGGCCGGCAACACGCTGGCGCCTTGGCGAATGTCTTCACCCGCCAAACGGATATTCTGGCCGGCTTCTACCGGCGCGGTAAAACGCACGCCCTGGTCGCTCACTTCGGCCTGTTCCTGCATGACCACGGCGTCCGCCCCGGCCGGGATCGGCGCGCCGGTCATGATGCGCACGCAGCTGTTGGCCGGCCATTGGCCGTCGAACGGCGCGCCGGCGAAGGCTTTCCCGGCGACCGGCAACGGCGCATTGGCCGCCAGATCGGTGAGGCGCACCGCATAGCCGTCCATCGCCGAGTTGGCGAACGGCGGCACGTCGAGCGGTGAGACCACCGGCGCGGCGGTGATGCGGCCGGCGGCGGCGGTCAGGGCGACGGATTCGGTCTGTTGCAGCGGGGCGATCTGCCCGAGCATTTTTTCCAGCGCTTGCTCCAGGGAGATGAGATCGGAAGTATGGCAATGATCCATAAGGGGAACTCCGTAATCAGGGTGCGCATTGATAGCGACAAAGTGCGGGTATTATGGCAGAGAACGCCGGGGGGAGAACGGGTTATGCCCGCCATCTTTCGCACTGCGGCGCTGGGGCGATCGGGTATAAACTGCGTAAAACAGAGGAGAATCATGATGCATAAACAGGTTATCGAGTTCTGGTTCGACGAGATCGAACCGGTGATGTGGTTCAAAAAGGACGATGATTTCGATCGTCTGCTGCACAGCCGTTTCGGCGAAATCTGGCGGGCGGCGGCGGCGGGGGAGCTGGCGCACTGGCGCGACACCATCGAAGGGCGGTTGGCGGAGGTGCTCGTGCTCGATCAGTTCAGCCGCAACCTGTTCCGCGGCACGCCGCAGTCGTTCGCCTGCGACGGCATGGCGTTGATTCTGGCGCAGGAGGCGATCCGCAGCGGCGAGTGCGAACGGCTGAGCCGCGAGCAGCGCGGCTTCCTTTATCTGCCGTTCATGCATTCGGAATCGCCGCTGATTCACCAACAGGCGCTGGTGTTGTATACCGAGCTCAATAACGGCGATCAGCTGGAATTCGAACTGCGTCATAAGGCGATCATCGATCGTTTCGGCCGGTACCCGCATCGCAATGCGATATTGGGGCGCATCAGCACGCCGGAAGAAGAGGCCTTTTTACAGCAACCCGGTTCCGGTTTTTAATCGCGGAGTATCTTCGCCCGGCCGGGAAAAACGGCAGGCCGGGCGTTGAAATAATGATTATTCAGCGTGAACGTTTATTTCATGACCCCATGCCGCTATTTCCTCTCGCGAAATTACCAATAATCCCAGCCGCACTCTCAGCGGTTTGCTGCTTTTTATAACCTGCTGTTTTTATTCCAATAAGCTATTTCAAGGTGCGAAACGGTCTAAGCGGACTACGCTAAAAGTGGGGCGTGGACGTTATGCTGTACTTCCACAGTCGGGCTAAATAGAGTCGAAAAAGACTGAATAATAATGATACCGCGTTCAGCTTATTCGCTGCGCAACGGCGGGATTAACACAGGGTGTCAGGCAAATGAGCAAACCAGTGATTGCCATTCATGGCGGCGCGGGCGCAATTACCCGGGCGGCGCTGAGTGCGGAAAAGGAACGGCAGTATATTCAGGCGCTGTCCGAGATCGTGGCCGCCGGTCAGGCGATATTGGCACAGGGTGGCAGCGCGCTGGACGCGGTGACCGAAGCGGTGCGGCTGCTCGAAGAGTGCCCGTTGTTCAACGCCGGCAAAGGCTCGGTGTTTACCCATCAGGGCACCCACGAGCTGGATGCCTGCGTGATGGACGGCCGCACCTGTGATGCCGGCGCCGTCGCCGGCGTCAGCCGCGTCCGCAACCCGGTGCTGGCGGCGCGCGCGGTGCTGGAAAACAGCGAACACGTGCTGTTTGCCGCCGAAGGCGCCGAGAAGTTTGCCGCCGCCCACGGACTGGAAATGGTCACCCCCGACTTCTTCTTTACTCAGGAACGTTTTGAGCAGCTGCACCGCGCCCAGGCGGAGCAGGGGCGGGTATTGCTCGATCACGACGGCGCGGCGCAGGCCGGCGAGCCGCTCGATCCCGATCGCAAATTCGGCACCGTCGGCGCGGTGGCGCTGGATGCGCTGGGCAACCTCGCCGCCGCCACTTCCACCGGCGGCATGACCAACAAGCAGGCCGGGCGGGTGGGCGACACGCCGATCATCGGCGCCGGTTGCTATGCCAACAATGCCACCGTGGCGGTCTCCAGCACCGGCACCGGCGAAATCTTCATGCGCGGCGTGGCGGCCTATGACGTCTCCGCCCTGATCGAATACGGCGGGCTCAGCCTGCAAGAGGCCAGCGATCGGGTGGTGATGGAGAAGCTGCCGGCGCTGGGCGGCAGCGGCGGCATGATCGCCGTCGATCGCCACGGCAATATCGCGCTGCCGTTCAACAGCGAGGGTATGTACCGCGGTTTTGGCTATGTCGGCGATGCGCCGTCCGTCGGGATTTATCGCTAAGCGTTCACCGGGAGGGTGTATGACCGACGTTTCATTCCGGCCCGCCGGCGACGGGCTGTCATTGCCGCCGCAGCGGGTGCTGACGGTGCGCGATCTGTGCATCAGCTTTCCTCAAGCGGACGGCGCCGTAGACGCGGTGCGCAACCTGTCGTTCGATCTCGATCGCGGCGAGACGCTGGCGATCGTCGGCGAGTCCGGCTCCGGCAAATCGGTCACTTCGCTGGGGCTGATGCGGCTGGTGGAGCAGGGCGGCGGGCGCATCGTCGGCGGCGCCATGACGCTGCGACGGCGCGACGGCGCGTTGCTCGATCTGGCGCACGCCTCGCAGCGCACGCTGCGTACGGTGCGCGGCGCCGACATGGCGATGATCTTCCAGGAGCCGATGACCTCGCTCAATCCGGTATTTCCGGTCGGCGAGCAGATCGCCGAATCGCTGCGTTTGCATCAGGGCATGGACCACCGCAGCGCGCGCCAGGAGGCGCTGCGCATGCTCGATCTGGTGCGCATTCCGGAGGCTAAAGAGGTGTTGGGGCGCTACCCGCATCAGCTTTCCGGCGGCATGCGCCAGCGGGTGATGATCGCCATGGCGCTCTCCTGCAAGCCGGCGCTGTTGATTGCCGATGAGCCCACCACCGCCCTCGACGTCACCATTCAGGCGCAGATCCTGCAGCTGATCCGCGTGCTGCAACAGGAGATGCAGATGGGGGTGATCTTCATCACTCACGACATGGGCGTGGTGGCGGAGATCGCCGATCGGGTGTTGGTGATGCGCCGCGGTGAGCAGGTGGAACAAAATCGGGTGCGCGAGCTGTTCGCCGCGCCGCAACAGGCCTATACCCGGGCGCTGCTGGCGGCGGTGCCGAAGCTGGGGGCGATGGCCGAGCGGCCGCTGCCGGCGAAGTTTCCGCTGCCGGATGGCGAGGGCGATGCCGCGCCGCAGGATACCGTGCCGCCAGACGCTGCGCCGATCCTGCGGGTGGAGCATCTGGTCACGCGTTTTGATCTGCGCGGCGGGCTGTTCAATCGGGTCACTCGCCGGGTACATGCGGTGGAAAACGTCAGCTTCGATCTTTACCCCGGCGAGACGCTGGGGCTGGTGGGCGAGTCCGGCTGCGGCAAGTCCACCACCGGGCGTTCTTTGCTGAAGCTGGTGGACAGCCAGAGCGGCACCATCACCTTCGCCGGGCGGCGAATCGATCGGTTGAAGGGGCCGGCGCTGCAGCACCTGCGGCGCGATATTCAGTTCATTTTTCAAGATCCTTACGCCTCGCTCGATCCGCGCCTGACGGTCGGTTTCTCCATCATGGAGCCGCTGTTGGTGTACAACGTGATGCGCGGCCGTGAGGCGGAACGGCGGGTAGCCTGGCTGCTGGAACGCGTCGGTCTGCAGCCGGAGCATGCGCGCCGCTATCCGCACGAATTTTCCGGTGGTCAACGCCAACGCATCTGCATCGCGCGCGCGTTGGCGCTGAATCCGAAAGTGGTGATCGCCGACGAGGCGGTCTCGGCGCTGGACGTGTCGATTCAGGCGCAGATCGTCAATCTGCTGCTCGATCTGCAGCGCGAGTTCGGCATCGCTTTTCTGTTTATTTCACACGACATGGCGGTGGTGGAGCGCATCAGCCACCGGGTAGCGGTGATGTACCTCGGGCAAATTGTCGAGATCGGCCCGCGGCAGGCGGTGTTCGACAACCCGCAGCACCCCTATACCCGCAAGCTGATGGCGGCGGTGCCGGTGGCCGATCCCGTTCACGCCCACAAACGGCAGCCGCTGCCGGCCGATGAGATCCCGAGCCCGGTGCGCGCGCTGGGCGATGAACCCGTTACCGCACCGCTGGTGCAGGTTGGCGCCGGGCACTTTGTCGCCCGCCACCCGATCGCCGGTGCTTTTTAAAGACCTCAGGAGAGACAAGCGACATGAAGCACACATTCAAACGCAATGCGCTGTTGGCCGCCGTACTGCTGGCGGCGGGAACCGGCCCGGTCTGGGCGGCGAAGGACGCGGTGATCGCCGTGGCTTCCAACTTCACCACCCTCGATCCTTACGACGCCAACGACACGCTGTCGCAGGCGGTGGCCAAGTCTTTCTATCAGGGGCTGTTCGGCTTCGACAAGGACATGAAGCTGGTGAACGTGCTGGCGGACAGCTATGAGGTCAGCAAAGACGGCTTGACCTATACCGTCAAACTGCGTCAGGGCATCAAATTCCACGACGGCACCGCGTTCAACGCCGAAGCGGTGAAGATCAACCTCGATCGCGCCAGCAACCCGGACAGCCACCTCAAGCGCTATAACCTGTTCAAGATGATCGACAAAACCGAGGCGGTGGACGCCAATACGGTGAAGATCGTGCTGAAGGCGCCGTTCTCGGCGTTCGTCAACAATCTGGCGCACCCGGCGGCGGCGATCATCTCCCCGGCGGCGCTGAAGCAATACGGCAAGGAGATCGGTTTCCATCCGGTCGGCACCGGGCCGTATCAGTTCGTGGCCTGGAACCAGACCGATTTCGTCAAGGTGAAGAAGTTCGACGGCTACTGGCAGCCGGGGCTGCCGAAGCTCGACAGCATCACCTGGCGCCCGGTGGTGGATAACAACACCCGCGCGGCGATGCTGCAGACCGGCGAGGCGACCTTCGCCTTCCCGATCCCTTACGAGCAGGCCAAGGTGCTGGAGGGCAACGCCAAGCTGGACGTGGTGGCTGCCCCGTCGATCCTGCAGCGTTACATCAGCATGAACGTCACTCAAAAGCCGTTCGACAACCCGAAGGTGCGCCAGGCGCTGAACTACGCGATTAACAAGGACGCGCTGATCAAGGTGGCGTTCGCTGGTTATGCGGTGCCGGCGGAAGGGCCGGTGCCGCCGGCGATCGACTTCGCCGCCCGCTACAAGCCGTGGCCGTACGATCCGGCCAAGGCGCGTGAGCTGCTGAAAGAGGCCGGTTACCCGAACGGTTTTACTACCACGCTGTGGTCGTCCCACAACCACAGCACCGCGCAGAAAGTGCTGCAGTTCACCCAGCAGCAGCTGGCGCAGGTGGGGGTGAAAGTGACGGTGACGGCGATGGACGCCGGGCAGCGCGCGGCGCAGGTGGAGAGCGTCGGGGTGAAAGACACCGGCGTGCGGCTGTTCTACACCGGCTGGTCGGCCTCGACCGGGGAAGCGGACTGGGCGCTGTCGCCGCTGTTCTCCACCCAGGCGGCGCCGCCGAAGCAGTTCAACACCGCGTTCTACAGCAACCCGCAGGTGGACAAGGATCTGACCGACGCGCTGGCGACCACCGATCGCGCCGAGAAGCAGAAATTGTATCAGGACGCGCAGGATCGCATCTGGGCCGACGCACCCTGGATCTTCCTGGCGACCGAACGTCTGTTGTCGGCCAACAGCAAACAGCTGAGCGGTTTCTACGTGATGCCGGATACCTCGTTCAACTTTGATAACGCCGATCTGAAATAAGGCGCCCATCCCCGCCTGCGGCCCGACGGCGGCGGGCGGGGGAAGGAATGAGATGCTCAATTATTTTCTGAAACGACTGCTGGGTCTGATCCCGACGCTGCTGATCGTGGCGGTGCTGGTGTTCCTGTTCGTCCACCTGCTGCCGGGCGATCCGGCGCGGCTGGCGGCGGGGCCGGAAGCCGACGAGGCGGTGGTGCAGCTGGTGCGCAAGGATTTGGGGCTGAATAAGCCGCTGCCGCAGCAGTTCGCGCACTTTTTCGTCAACGCGCTGCGGGGCGACTTCGGCATCTCGATGGTGTCCAAGCGCCCGGTGAGCGAAGAGATCGCCTCACGCTTTATGCCGACCTTCTGGCTGACCGTGGCCAGCATGCTGTGGGCGGTGGCGTTCGGTCTGGCGATCGGCGTGTTGTCGGCGGTGTGGCGTAACCGTTGGCCGGATCGCCTCGGCATGACGCTGGCGGTATCGGGGATCTCGTTCCCGGCTTTTGCGCTCGGCATGCTGCTGATGCAGGTGTTCTCGGTCGAGCTGGGGTGGCTGCCGACGGTGGGCGCCGACAGCTGGCGGCACTACATTCTGCCTTCGATCACTCTGGGGGCGGCGGTGGCGGCGGTGATGGCGCGTTTCACCCGCGCTTCGTTCGTCGAGGTGTTGCAGGAGGACTACATGCGCACCGCGCGCGCCAAGGGCGTACGGGAAAACGTGGTGGTGATGAAACACGGCCTGCGCAACGCGATGATCCCGGTGGTGACCATGATGGGGCTGCAGTTCGGCTTCCTGCTCGGCGGTTCGATCGTGGTGGAGAAGGTGTTCAACTGGCCGGGGCTGGGGCGCTTGCTGGTGGACTCGGTGGAAATGCGCGATTACCCGGTGATCCAGGCCGAGGTGCTGCTGTTCTCGCTGGAGTTCATCCTGATCAACCTGCTGGTGGATATGCTGTACGCGGCGATCAACCCGGCGATTCGTTACCAATGAGGACGCGGCATGATTAAGCATTGGCGGCGCAGCGCCGCATTGAAGGCGATGCCGCTTATCGACCCTAACGCGGTACGCACGCCGTGGGGCGAATTTTGGCGGCGTTTTCGCCGCCAGCGGGCGGCGCTGGTCGCCGGCCTGTTGGTGCTGCTGCTGATTGCGGCGGCGCTGCTGGCGCCTTATCTGGCGCCGTTCGATGCGGAAAACTATTTCGATTACGACCGACTGAATGAGGGGCCTTCGCTGGTGCACTGGCTGGGCGTAGATTCCCTCGGGCGCGATATTTTCAGCCGCATCCTGATGGGCGCGCGCATTTCGCTGGCGGCCGGGGTGTTCTCGGTGCTGGCGGGTGGGGCGATCGGCACCCTGCTGGGGCTGCTGGCCGGTTACTATGAAGGCTGGTGGGATCGCCTCACCATGCGCGTCTGCGACGTGCTGTTCGCGTTTCCCGGCATTTTGCTGGCGATCGGCGTGGTGGCGATCATGGGCAGCGGCATGGCCAACGTGATCGTCGCGGTGGCGATCTTCAGCATTCCGGCCTTCGCCCGCCTGGTGCGCGGCAATACGCTGGTGCTGAAGCACCTGACCTATATCGAGTCGGCGCGCAGCATCGGCGCCTCGGACTGGACCATCATCCTGCGGCACATCCTGCCGGGCACCCTGTCTTCGATCGTGGTCTATTTCACCCTGCGCATCGGCACCTCGATCATCACCGCCGCCAGCCTGTCGTTTTTGGGGCTGGGCGCCCAGCCGCCGACGCCGGAGTGGGGGGCGATGCTCAACGAAGCGCGCGCCGATATGGTGATCGCGCCGCACGTGGCGATCTTCCCCAGCCTGGCGATATTCATCACCGTGCTGGCGTTCAACCTGTTGGGCGACGGATTGCGCGACGCGCTCGATCCGAAACTGAAGGGGTGAGGGCATCGCTGAATTGGCATACCCCTGTTTTACGAGTATAATTGATGAAAATTTAACCCGTGTATATTACAGGGATGGGGAATGGATATGGCAAATAACAATGTGACGAAAAAGACAGTCAACGTAACCATCGATCGCGATCTTTTCCAGCGCGCAAAATCCCTGGGCGTCAATGTGTCATCCGTATTGACGGACGCATTGAGCGTCCGCGTCAGGGATATTGAGATTCAACAGTGGCGCGAGCAAAATCGCGCGGCGTTAGAAGAACTTAATCGTATCACTGAAGAAAATGGCTTGTTGTCTGATGAATATCGGACATTTTAAATATGCAATTTACCGTATATGACAATACGTATCCGGCATCAGCCTATCCCTACTTACTGGACGTTCAAAGCGATCTTATTGATGTCCTCTCGACCCGGTTAATGATCCCTCTTTATGCTTTGGATAACGTCAGGGTTAAAATTTCTGCACGTTTATGCCCGGAGATTGAGGTCAACGGCGAAAAGTTTCTTGTTATGACGCATGAGATGGCTGCCGTACGTATTTCGCAGATTGGGAAGGCCGTTGGTAATGTCAATGAGCACAGGAATCAAATTAAAGCCGCCATCGATTTTCTGATTGATGGTTTTTGAAGAAATCCGGGCGGTTAAACCGCCCGGATTTTTTTATCAGCGGAACAGGTGCTCGGCGTGGAAGCGCAGGTGATCTTCCACGAAGGTGGCGATGGTGAAGTAGCTGTGATCGTACCCCGGCTGAATGCGCAGCGTCAGCGGCCAGTCGCGCTGGCGCGCCAGTTCGGCCAGCCGCGCCGGCTGCAGCTGATCGGCCAGGAACTGGTCGTCGTCGCCCTGGTCGATAAGAACCGGCATTTTCTCCGCGCCGCTGGCCAGCAGATGGCAGCTGTCGTACTGCAGCCACTGGCTCTCGTCGCTGCCCAGATAGGCGGTGAATGCCTTGCGGCCCCACGGCACCTGGCACGGGTTGACGATCGGCGCGAAGGCTGATACCGAGCGGAAGCGCTGCGGGTTGCGAAACGCCATCATCAGCGCGCCGTGGCCGCCCATCGAGTGGCCGAAGATCGACTGACGATCGCTGACGCTGAAGTGCTGTTCTATCAGCGCCGGCAGTTCGGCGCTGATGTAGTCGTACATGCGGAAGTGACGATCCCACGGCGCCTGGGTGGCGTTCAGGTAGAACCCGGCGCCCTGGCCCAGGTCGTAGCCTTCGTCGTTCGGCACCTCGTCGCCACGCGGGCTGGTGTCCGGCATCACCAGCACCAGGCCCAGCTCGGCGGCGATGCGCTGCGCGCCGGCTTTCAACGTGAAGTTCTCGTCGTTGCAGGTCAGCCCCGACAGCCAGTACAGCACCGGCGGCGGGTTGTCATCGCGCGGCGGCGGCAGGTAGATGCTGAATGTCATGTTGCAATTCAGGCTCTGCGCCGCGTGGCGATAACGCTGTTGCCAGCCGCCGAACATGCGGTGCTCTTCGAGAAGTTCCAATGACAACGTCATCTCTGCCTCCTGGCTTATTTGTCGAAGTGGATGACGGAACGGATCGATTTGCCTTCGTGCATCAAATCGAACGCTTCGTTAATCTGCTCCAGCCCCATGGTGTGGGTGATAAAGTCGTTCAGCGCGAATTCGCCGTCCAGATAGCGCTCGACGATGCCCGGCAGCTGTGAACGGCCCTTGACGCCGCCGAATGCCGAGCCGCGCCAGACGCGGCCGGTGACCAGCTGGAACGGCCGGGTCGAGATCTCTTCGCCGGCGCCCGCGACGCCGATGATCACCGATTCCCCCCAGCCCTTGTGGCAGCATTCCAGCGCGGAACGCATCACGTTGACGTTGCCGATGCACTCGAAGGAGAAGTCGACGCCGCCGTCGGTCAGCTCGACGATCACCTCCTGAATCGGTTTGTCATAGTCTTTCGGGTTGATCAGATCGGTAGCGCCCAGCTTGCGCGCCAGATCGAACTTGCTGGTGTTGATGTCGATGCCGATGATGCGGCCCGCGCCAGCCATCTGCGCACCGATGATCGCCGACAGGCCGATGCCGCCCAGGCCGAAGATCGCCACGGTGTCGCCCGGCTGCACTTTGGCGGTGTTCATCACCGCGCCCATGCCGGTGGTGACGCCACAGCCCAGCAGGCATACTTCTTCCAGCGGCGCTTCCTTGTTGATTTTCGCCAGAGAAATCTCCGGCACCACGGTGTATTCGGAGAAGGTGGAGGTGCCCATGTAGTGGAAGATCGGTTTGCCGTCCTTGAAGAAGCGGGTGGTGCCGTCCGGCATCAGGCCTTTGCCCTGAGTGGCGCGGATCGCCTGGCACAGGTTGGTCTTGCCGGATTTACAGAATTTGCACTCGCCGCACTCCGGGGTGTAGAGCGGGATCACGTGATCGCCGACCGCCACGCTGGTAACGCCTTCACCGACCGCTTCCACCACACCGCCGCCCTCGTGGCCGAGGATCGCCGGGAACACGCCTTCCGGATCTTTGCCGGACAAGGTGTAGGCGTCGGTGTGACAAACGCCGGTGGCGACGATCCGCACCAGCACTTCGCCTTTTTTGCGGTGGCATCAGCTCGACTTCTTCGATCTTCAGCGGCTGGTTCGGGCCCCAGGCAACGGCGGCGCGGGTTTTGATCATCTCCATCATAGTCTCCTCAGTGGTTTTCTTTTTAAATCAGGCGATATCGACAACGTCTGATAAATCGTTGGGGGTGCTTTCATCAACAGAGGCGGTTTCCGTCTGTTCAATAATCAATTCTTTCAGCGCGCGCACGTTCGGCCCGAACGCGTCGCGGCGCCACAGCAGCCAGGTGGCGGTGTCGGCCACGTCCGGCGGCAGGGGGTGAACCCGAACCCGCTCATGGCCCGGCAGCAGGCTGAGCACCGAATGCGGGATCATCGCCAGCCCGGCGCCGCTGGCGACGCAGGCCAGCATGGCGTGATAGGACTGGATCTCCATGATCTGCCCCGGCCGCGCGCCTTCGCGCTTGAACCAGGCCTCCAGCCGCAGGCGGTAGGAACAACTGGCGCGAAAGGCGAACAGCGTTTCGCCGTTGGCGTCTTTGGCGCTGTGGATCGGCGCGTGATCGAGACAGGAGATCACCACCATATGTTCAGGATAGGCGATGCAGCCGTTCAGCTCGTCATAGGGCACCGGGCCGTCGACCAGCGCTGCCGCCAGCGTGCCGGCGCGCACCCGATCGGCGATTTCGCCGGAGGTGCCGGTAGTCAGCGACAGAGACACCTGCGAGAAACGCTGGTGGTAAGCCGCCAGCAGCGAGGGCAGGCGGGTGGCGGCGGTGCTCTCCATCGAGCCGAGAGCGAAGTTGCCCGCCGGTTCGCCGGCATGGGTGATGCTCATCGCCTCGTCGCTCAGCGCCAGGATGCGATTGGCGTAGCACAGAAAGTTATGGCCCATCGGCGACAGGCGCAGGCGCTGTTTTTCGCGGATAAACAGATCGGCGCCCAGTTCCTGCTCGAGCTGGCGCAGCCGGGTGGTCAGATTCGACGGCACGCGGTGCAGCTGCTCGGCGGCGCGGGCGACCGAGCCGGTTTCCGCTACGCAGCAGAACATGCGAAGCTGGGTCAGATCCATAATGTTCTCGTTTCGTGATGAACTTGATGACTATTATTCAGTTTTTGTGAGTTTAATACTGCGGCATGATACTGGCAACTTTCTTTTAACCTTTTGGATACCGGTATGGCTTTACGTATTGCCTTGAGCGGGTTTGCCGCGCTGATCGTGGCGATGGGCATTGGCCGCTTCGCTTTCACCCCTCAGGTGCCACTGATGATCGCTGACCACCAGTTCAGCCTGACCGGCGCTGGGCTGGTGGCGGCGATCAACTATTTGGGCTATCTGTGCGGCGCCTACGACGCGATGCGCGCTACGCGCCACGTCGAGCGGCGCCTGTGGCTGGGCGTATGGGGCGCGATGGCGCTGACGCTGCTGTCGGCGTTGGCGCAGGATGAATGGACCCACGGCGCGCTGCGCTTCGTCATCGGCTGGGCCAGCGGCTGGGCGATGGTGCTGGTGGCGGCCTGGACCAACGAGCGGTTGGCGCACTACGGCCGGCCGGCGCTGAGCGCGGCGGTGTTCGCCGGGCCGGGCGCCGGCATCTTCCTCAGCGGCATGCTGGCGGTGGGCATCAACGCGCTGGGGCTGACGGCGGCGCAGGCCTGGCTGGTGTATGGCGGGCTGGCGCTGGTGCTGGTCGGGGGGATTAGCGCCTTTCTGCCGCGCAGCGGCGAGCTGCATCGCCCGGACGTGGCCCCGGAGCCGCTGCTGCTGACGCCGGCGCTCAAGCGTCTGGTGTGGAGCTACAGCCTGGCCGGCTTCGGCTATATCCTGCCGGCGACCTTCTTGTCGCAGATGGCGGCGGCGCGTTTTCCCGACAGCCTGTTCGCGCAGTTCGTCTGGCCGGTGTTCGGCGGCGCGGCGGTGCTGGGGATCGTTATCGGCATTGTGACCCGCCATCGGCTGACCACCCAAACCCGGTTGGCGATCACGCTGTGGGTACAGGCGCTCGGCGTACTGAGCGCCGAAGTGGTGCCGGGCGTGGCCGGCCTGGCGCTCGGGGCGTTGCTGACCGGCGGCGGTTTCCTCTGTGTGGTGCAGCTCGCCCTTCAGCACGGCCGTGAACTGGCGCCGCGCCATGCGCGTTACATGGCCGGATTGCTGACCACCGGTTATGCGATCGGCCAGCTGGTTGGGCCGATGCTGTCGGCGCTGTCGACCGGCTTGACCCATCGGCTGGAACCGGCGCTGTATGTGGCGGTGATAGCGCTGTTGGTGGCCGGAGGGCTGGCGGTGAATACCCCGGCGCGGCGGTTGGCGCAAAAAACGGCGACTCGGTGATTAAAATCCATACAAAAAGCGTGGAGACCCGCAGCCGGCCTGATTGTGCTAAATGCGAAGATTTCACCTCTGGATGAAGCACTATCACTGGATAATCGCCGCGCTCTCATCTACAGTGGGGGCAAAATCTTGACCGGGTTCACGTTATCCACCACGAAAACTCTGCCGTCACGAGAGCAAGCAATTCGCCGGCCGCACGCCCTATCAGGCCGCCGGCGGGTTCCGTCCGCAGGAGAACAAATACATGACATCATTAAGTAAAGAAGCCGCTCTGGTGCATGCGGCACTGGAAGAGCGTGGTCTGGAGACACCGCTGCGCGGGGAAGTGCTGGATCGCGAAACGCGCAAGCGTCGCATCAAAGAGCACATGACCGAAATCATGCAGCTGCTGAATCTCGATCTGTCTGACGACAGCCTGGCGGAAACGCCGCATCGCATCGCCAAAATGTATGTCGACGAGATCTTCTCCGGTCTGGACTACGCCAACTTCCCGAAAATCACCGTCATCGAGAACAAAATGAAGGTGGATGAGATGGTGACGGTGCGCGATATCACGCTGACCAGCACCTGTGAACACCACTTCGTCACCATCGACGGCAAGGCCACCGTGGCCTATATCCCGAAAGACTCGGTGATCGGTCTGTCGAAGATCAACCGCATTGTGCAGTTCTTCTCCCAGCGTCCGCAGGTGCAAGAGCGCCTGACCCAGCAGATCCTGGTTGCGCTGCAGACCCTGCTCGGCACCAATAACGTGGCGGTATCGATCGATGCAGTCCATTATTGTGTCAAAGCGCGCGGCATTCGCGACGCGACCAGCGCCACCACCACCACCTCGTTGGGGGGCTGTTCAAGTCCAGCCAAAATACCCGCCAGGAGTTCCTGCGCGCGGTGCGCCATCACCAGGGGTGATGGCGTTGCGGGGCGACTCGCAAAACGACAACAGGCGCCTGCGGGCGCCTTTTTCATGAGCGGAAGACAGCGATAAAAAATGAACAGTCATCCTCTGCCGCGCATCGCCACGCTGGACTGCGTGCGCGGCATCGCCATCCTCGGCATCTTATTGCTGAACATCAGCGCCTTCGGCTTGCCGAAGGCCGCCTACCTCAATCCGGCCTATCTGGGGATGCCGTCATCGCGCGACGCCTGGACCTGGGCGCTGCTGGATCTCTTCGCCCAGGCCAAGTTCCTGGCGATGTTCGCACTGCTGTTCGGCGCCGGGCTGCAAATGCTGCTGCGACGCGGCAAAAGCTGGATCCGCGCGCGGCTGTCGTGGCTGGTGCTGTTCGGCCTCGCGCACGCCATCTTCCTGTGGGACGGCGACATTCTGCTGGCCTACGGGCTGATCGGCCTGGTGTGCTGGCGCATGATCCGCGAAGCCAAAGACACATTCCAACTGCTGAAAACCGGCGTGGTGCTCTACCTGATCGGCGTGGCGGTGCTGCTGCTGCTCGGTTTTGTCTCGCACGGTGAACCGGGCAGCTTCTGGCAGCCGGGCGTGGCGGAGTTGCAGTACGAGAAGTTCTGGAAGCTGCAGGGCGGTTTCGAAGCCTGGCGCAGCCGCGCCGATCTGCTCTCGTCCAGCCTGCTGGCCATCGGCGCGCAGTATGGTTGGGAGCTGGCGGGGCTGATGCTGTTCGGCGCCGGGCTAATGCGCAGCGGCTGGCTGCGCGGCAGCTATTCCTCCGGCTATTACCTGCGGCAGGCGGCGTGGCTGTTGCCGCTGTCCGTGCTGATCCAACTGCCGGCGGTGGCGCTGCAATGGCAGGTGCACTGGGACTATCGCTGGAGCGGTTTCCTGCTGCAGGTGCCGCGCGAGCTGGGCGCGCCGCTGCAGGCGCTGGGCTATCTGGCGCTGTGTTACGGTTTCTGGCCCGCGCTGTCGCGCCTGCGCATCGCCCACTGGCTGAGCCAGGTGGGGCGCATGGCGCTGAGCAACTACCTGCTGCAAACGCTGATCTGCACTACGCTGTTTTATCGCTTTGGCCTCTATGAGCAGTTCGACCGGCTTCAGCTGTTGGCGTTTGTGCCTCTGGTCTGGTTGGTCAACCTGGTCTTTTCCGCGCTGTGGCTGCGTTACTTCGAACAGGGGCCGATGGAATGGCTGTGGCGCAAATTGACGCAGATGGCCGCCGGTGAAACGGAATCCAAAGCGCTGAAGTGAGCGCCCATCGGCAGGTTAAAAAAATGTATGTAAACGTTTTCTTTCCTGTGACGTAATTCACGCAGAGCTGCGGGTCAATCGGGGTAGGATAGCGCCACCGGCCACTACCCCGATTTCAGGATCCCGCATGCCTCCAGTTCATCCGATCACTATTCGCGACGTGGCGAAACGCGCCGGCGTCTCCGTGGCGACCGTGTCTCGCGTGCTCAATCACAGCGCGCTGACCAGCAAAGAGACGCGCGAACAGGTGCTGCAGGCGGTGGCGGAACTGGGCTACCGCCCCAACGCCAATGCACAGGCGCTGGCGACCCAAAGCAGCGATACGCTGGGCGTGGTGGTGATGGACGTGTCCGATCCATTCTTCGGCGCGCTGGTGAAAGCGGTAGACACGGTGGCGCAGAAACACCACAAGTATCTGCTGATCGGCAACAGCTATCATCAGGCGGATAAAGAGCGCCATGCGATCGAAGTGCTGATCCGTCAGCGCTGTAACGCCCTGATTGTTCACGCCAAAGCCTTGAGCGACGCCGAACTGATCGGCTTTCTGGAGCAGGTGCCGGGCATGGTGCTGATCAATCGAATTATCCCCGGCTATGAGCCGCGCTGCGTTGGGCTGGACAACGTCAGTGGCGCTGACATGGCGATGCGTCTTCTGCTCTCGCAGGGCCATCGGCGCATCGGTTATCTGGGCTCCAATCACCCGATCGAAGACGGGCCGCTGCGTCAGCAAGGCTATGCGCAGGCGATGGCCGCCGCCGGGCTGGCGACGCCCGACAGCTGGCGCGCGTACGGTTCGCCGGATCTGCAGGGCGGCGAGGCGGCGATGGTCGAGCTGCTGGGGCGCAACTTACAGCTGAGCGCGGTGTTTGCCTACAACGACGCCATGGCCGCCGGCGCCATGGCGGTGCTGAAAGAAAACGGTATCACGGTGCCGCAGCATTTCTCGCTGATCGGCTTCGACGACATTCCCATCGCGCGCTACACCAGCCCCAAACTCACCACGGTGCGTTACCCGATCGTTTCGATGGCCACGTTGGCGACCGAGCTGGCATTACAGGGCGCAGCAGGCCTGGCGGAGCCGCAGGCGAGCCATCTGTTCATGCCGACGCTGGTGCGGCGCCATTCTGTCGCCCCCTGGCAAAGTGAGGCGACGGTCACTCTCTGACGATTTAATCTTGTGTAACCGTTTTCAATCTGTGAGAAAATTCACAGAATATTAACATCACGCCGTCTATGCTCTAGGCGTTTTCAGGCGCAAAGGCCCTTGCCGCTGTAACCGTTTACCTCGCGCTGACACAGCATTTCTCGGAAATAACAAGATCCACGGACGACAGGTGTTGAGTGGAAATCGCCTGGCCTGGGGTGCGCGCACTGCCGGTGACCATTGGCTCAAAGACGAGTAATACCCTACACAGAACCGGAGATTGACAATGAATAAGAAGGTTTTCACCCTGGCCGCCATGGCCGCTGCCATGATGTTTGGCGCCGCAGCCCATGCTGATACCCGTATTGGCGTCACGATTTACAAATACGACGACAACTTCATGTCGGTGGTGCGCAAAGCGATCGAGAAAGACGCCAAGGCGTCACCGGACGTTACCCTGTTGATGAATGACTCGCAGAACGACCAGTCCAAACAGAACGATCAGATCGACGTGCTGCTGGCCAAGGGCGTGAAAGCGCTGGCGATCAACCTGGTCGACCCGGCCGCGGCGCCGGTGGTTATCGATAAGGCGCGCGCAAACGATATCCCGGTGGTGTTCTACAACAAAGAACCTTCCCGCAAAGCGCTGGACAGCTATGACAAGGCGTATTACGTCGGCACCGATTCCAAAGAGTCCGGCGTGATCCAGGGCGAACTGATCGCCAAACACTGGAAAGCCAATCCGGCCTGGGATCTGAACAAAGACGGCCAGATCCAATTCGTGCTGCTGAAGGGCGAGCCGGGCCACCCGGATGCCGAAGCGCGCACCACCTACGTGGTGAAAACGCTGAACGAGAAAGGCATCAAGACCCAACAGCTGCAGTTGGATACCGCGATGTGGGATACCGCGCAGGCGAAAGACAAGATGGACGCCTGGCTCTCCGGCCCGAACGCCAACAAGATCGAAGTGGTGATCGCCAACAACGACGCCATGGCGATGGGCGCGGTGGAAGCGCTGAAAGCGCACAACAAGACCAGTATTCCGGTGTTCGGCGTGGATGCGCTGCCTGAAGCGCTGGCGCTGGTGAAATCCGGCGCGATGGCGGGCACGGTGCTGAACGACGCCGACAATCAGGCGAAGGCCACCTTCGAGCTGGCGAAAAACCTGGCGGCGGGCAAACCGGCCACCGAAGGCACCCAATATAAAATCGAAAATAAAGTCGTGCGTATCCCTTACGTCGGCGTAGATAAAGACAACCTGTCTCAGTTCATTAAATAAGAATTGAGATCCCGCTAAGACCCCGCCTGCGGCGCCAACACCAGGGATACCGCCGGCGGGGATGTTTACGACTGCAAGATCGTTAAGCCAGGTGTATTTATGGCCGATAGCTCACGCGAATTTTTGCTGGAAATGACGGATATTTGTAAGTCATTTCCCGGCGTCAAAGCCTTGGACAATGTCAATTTACGCGTCCGTCCGCACTCCATTCACGCCCTGATGGGGGAGAACGGCGCGGGGAAATCGACGTTGTTGAAATGCCTGTTCGGCATTTACAAAAAAAGACAGCGGCAGCATTGTATTTCAGGGCCGGGAAATCGACTTCAAGAGCTCGAAGGAAGCGCTGGAGCACGGCGTTTCCATGGTGCATCAGGAGCTGAACCTGGTGCTGCAGCGCACCGTGATGGACAACATGTGGCTGGGACGCTACCCGACCAAAGGCCTGTTCGTCGATCAGGACAAGATGTTCAAAGACACTCAGGCGATCTTCGACGAGCTGGATATCGACATCAACCCGCGCGAAAAGGTGGGCAACCTGTCGGTGTCGCAGATGCAGATGATCGAGATCGCCAAAGCGTTTTCCTATGACGCCAAGATCGTCATCATGGACGAACCGACCTCTTCGTTGACGGAGAAAGAGGTCAATCACCTGTTCACCATCATCCGCAAGCTGAAAGAGCGCGGCTGCGGCATCGTCTATATCTCGCACAAGATGGAAGAGATCTTCCAGCTGTGTGACGAGATAACGGTGCTGCGCGACGGCCAGTGGATCGCCACCCAGCCGCTGGAAGGGCTGGATATGGACAAGATCATCGCCATGATGGTCGGCCGCTCGCTGAGCCAGCGTTTCCCCGACAGGCAGAACACGCCGGGTGAGGTGATCCTCGAGGTGAAGAACCTGACGTCGCTGCGCCAGCCTTCGATCCGCGATGTGTCCTTCGATCTGCACCAGGGCGAGATCCTCGGCATCGCCGGGCTGGTGGGCGCCAAGCGCACCGACATCGTCGAGACGCTGTTCGGCATTCGCGAGAAGGTGGCGGGCACTATCAAGCTGCACGGCAAGGCGATCGACAACCACAGCGCCAACGAAGCGATTAACCACGGTTTCGCGCTGGTGACCGAAGAGCGGCGATCCACCGGGATTTACGCCTACCTCGACGTGGGTTTCAACTCGCTGATCTCCAACATCCGCAATTATAAAAACAAGCTCGGCCTGCTGGACAACGCGCGGATGAAGAGTGACACCCAGTGGGTGATCGACGCCATGCGGGTGAAAACGCCGGGGCATCACACCCATATCGGCTCGCTGTCCGGCGGCAATCAGCAAAAGGTGATCATCGGCCGTTGGCTGCTGACGCAGCCGGAGATCCTGATGCTGGATGAACCGACGCGCGGCATCGACGTGGGCGCCAAGTTCGAGATCTATCAGCTGATGACCGAGCTGGCGAAGAAGGGCAAGGGGATCATTATCGTCTCGTCCGAAATGCCGGAGCTTTTGGGGATCACCGACCGTATTTTGGTGATGAGCAATGGTCAGGTTGCGGGCATCGTTAACACCAAACAGACCTCGCAAAATGAAATCTTACGTCTCGCCTCCCTGCACCTTTAAGGATTCGAATTATGAACGCGCTAAATAAAAAAACCTTATTTACCTATTTCAAGGAAGGCGGCATTTACGTGGTGTTGCTGGTGCTGTTGGCCATCATCATCATTCAGGACCCCACTTTCCTCAGCCTGATGAACCTGAGCAATATCCTGACGCAGTCTTCGGTGCGCATCATCATCGCGCTGGGCGTGGCGGGGCTGATCGTGACCCAGGGCACCGACCTGTCCGCCGGGCGGCAGGTGGGGCTGGCGGCGGTGGTGGCGGCCACGCTGCTGCAGTCGATGGATAACGTCAACAAAGTGTTCCCGCACATGGAAACCTGGTCGATTCCCGTGGTTATCCTGCTGGTGTGTGCGGTCGGCGCGGTGATCGGCCTGGTTAACGGCCTGATTATCGCCTACCTCAACGTGACGCCGTTCATCACCACGTTGGGCACCATGATCATCGTCTACGGCATCAACTCGCTGTATTACGATTCGGTCGGCGCGTCGCCGGTCGCCGGCTTCGATCCGAAATTCTCCACCTTTGCCCAAGGCTTCTTGCGCTTCGGCGACTTCAAGCTGTCGTACATCACCTTCTATGCGCTGATTGCCATCATTTTCGTCTGGATCTTGTGGACCAAGACCCGCTTCGGCAAGAACATCTTCGCCATCGGCGGCAACCCGGAAGCGGCCAAAGTGTCCGGCGTCAATGTGCCGCTGAACCTGATCATGATCTATGCGCTGTCCGGCGTGTTCTATGCCTTCGGCGGCTTGCTGGAAGCGGGGCGCATCGGCAGCGCCACCAACAACCTCGGCTTTATGTATGAGCTGGACGCCATCGCCGCCTGCGTGGTGGGGGGCGTCTCGTTTGCCGGCGGGGTGGGTACGGTGTGGGGCGTGGTGACCGGGGTGATCATCTTTACCGTCATCAACTACGGCCTGACCTATATCGGCATCAACCCGTACTGGCAGTACATCATCAAGGGCAGCATCATCATCTTCGCCGTGGCGCTGGACTCGTTGAAATACGCCAAGAAGAAGTAGATCTACCGCAGCAGAGACGACAAGGCCGGCCTATTGCCTAATGCTGGTCAGTTAGCGTTTTTTTGAAGTACTCGAGTCGTTTTCGGTCGATAAATGAGAGGTGCATCATGAGGCTCCAGCACCTCGACCGAGCCAGGGGCCGAAGGCGCGGCCCCTGGCAACCCGCGCCTTTGCCCTATCAGACGGTTGGCTTTGCCAACTGCCCTCTCTCCGCCATAGCGCATTGAGGCCGGTTGCGACAGGCGTCCCTGCCTGTCTCACCTGAAACCGCCGTCCATGGCGGTTTCTCCTAATGCACTATGCCTGCGTTCGGCGTCTTCAAGGGCGTCCAATACCGTGCTCATCTCCGATTACGCTTCTCTGTCATAACCTCATAAGGGACAGGTTGCCCGGTAGCTGCCAGCTCGGGTGTTGACCTTAGGCGCGCATCACCGGCTGCCGAGCAAGACGGCGTTGTCAGGGGCAACCGGCCAGGGAAGGCCGGTTGAGGCGAGACTAACAGGGACGTTTGTCGCAGCCGACCCGCCCGACAATGCAGACACGGCAAGGACAAATCTGCCGGGGAGCAGAATTGAACGCTGCTTGCAACGGCACCGAAGGGGCGAGACACAAAGTGGGCCGAGTAATTTCCGCACAGCGGACAGACGGTGTTAAGCAAGGGCGCGGGTGGAGGGGCCGCGCCTTCGGCCCCTCCAATTGCCGTTCATTGTAGTAACAGAGAAATTCGGGGGATTTACGGCAATTCATCCTGCACGTCACGTAAAGAGACTGGATAAAAAATACCAGTCAGGCTTAAGTGACCGGCATTAGGCCTATTCTTCCGGCTTTTTTGGGCGTTTGCCGCGTCAGGGCTGTTTGGCTTTCTGTTTCTCTTCTTTCAGCTTGTGCTCCAGCTCCACCAACTGTTCAGGCGAGACGGCGGGATAACCCTGGGCGTCTTCCGGCACGGTGTGCATGGCGGAGATCGGGATCAGCGGGCCGAGGAAGCGCGGCTCGCGCTTGAGGATGTACAGATCGGTCAGCGCGCCCAGACGGGCGAAGATCTCGCGGGCGCGCACCGTCATCATGTCCTTTGGCGACGGCACCGCGTAACACTGTGCCTGAATGCCCATGTGCAGGGCGATAAACAGCGCGCGCTCGCAGTGGAAGCGCTGGGTGATGATGATGAAATCGTTGGTGTCGAACACCTTGCGGGTGCGCACGATGGAATCCAGGGTGCGGAAGCCGGCGTAATCCAGCACGATATCGCTCGGCGCCACGCCGGCGGCGATCAGATCGCGGCGCATGGTCATCGGTTCGTTATAGCTTTGCTGGGCATTGTCGCCGCTCAGCAGCAGGTATTTCACCTTGCCGCTGTTATAGGCGTTGATCGCTCCCTGAATGCGGTAACGGTAGTACTGGTTGATCACGCCGGTGCGATAATACTTGGCGGTGCCGAGCACTACGCCGACCTGGCGATGTGGCAATTCCTGCAGTTCGTCGTAGACGTAAGGCGCGGTTTTCCAGCTGATCCAGCGATCGAGCGCAATAGCCGAGCCCATCAACACCGCAATGATGATGAACAGGCTGATTATCAGGCGTTTCCACATGTTGTTGCCTTACGCGCGCCGGGCTGAAAAAGATGGATCAAGGCTACTTTACCTGACCGACCGACGCAAGACGCGAACCGCCTGAAGCACGCGCGTCGCCGCATTTTTCGGCGGTTTTGCCGCACAAAAAAGCCCGGCGGAACCGGGCTGGGTCATTTCAGCGCGTCAATCAGAACGAGGTGCGCTTATAGCTGCGGTACTGCGGCCGCCAGAAGTTGTGCTCGATGGCTTTCGACAGTGCGTCTTCGGAGGTGACGATCGCCACACCCTGCAGCTGCGCCGCTTTGCCCACTTCCATGGCGATGCACTTGGATACGCCCTGAATATCGTCGATATTCGGCAGCAGCGCGCCGTGGCCGTCGGTCGCCAGCGGCGAACAATCCGCCAGCGCGCGGCTGGCGGCCATCAGCATGGCGTCGGTGACGCGGGTGGCGCCGGAGGCCAGCACGCCCAAACCGATGCCCGGGAAGATGTAGGAGTTGTTGCACTGGGCAATCGGGTACAGCTGCTCTTTGTAGCTTACCGGCGCAAACGGGCTGCCGGTCGCGACCAGGGCGGCGCCGTCGGTCCAGTTGATGATGTCTTCCGGACGGGCTTCCACGCGCGAGGTTGGGTTGGACAGCGGCATCACGATAGGGCGTTCGCAGTGCTTGTGCATCTCGCGGATCAGCTCTTCGGTAAACAGCCCCGGCTGGCCGGAAACGCCGATCAGAATGGTCGGCTTGGCGTTGCGCACCACGTCCAGCAGCGAGATGGCGTCGCTGGCGGTTTCCCAACCGGCCAGGTTGTCGCTCTTCTGCACCAGCTTGCTCTGGAAGTCGAGCAGGTTCGGCAGTTTGTCGGTCAGCAGGCCGAAACGGTCAACCATGAATACGCGGGCGCGCGCTTCGTCTTCGCTCAACCCTTCGGACTTCATCTGCGCGATGATCTGCTCGGCGATGCCGCAGCCGGCGGAACCGGCGCCGAGGAAGGTGACGGTCTGATCGCGCAGCTGGCTGCCGGCGGCGCGGCTGGCGGCGATCAGGCTGCCGAGGGTGACCGCGGCGGTGCCCTGGATGTCGTCGTTAAAGCAGCAGATCTCGTCGCGGTAGCGGTTCAGCAGCGGGGTGGCGTTGTTCTGCGCGAAGTCTTCGAACTGCAGCAGCACGTTCGGCCAGCGGCGTTTGACCGCCTGAATAAACTCTTCGACGAAGGCGTGGTATTCCTCGCCGGAGATGCGCGGATGGCGCCAGCCCATGTACAGCGGATCGTTGAGGCGCTGCGGGTTGTTGGTGCCGACGTCCAACACTACCGGCAGGGTATAGGCCGGGCTGATGCCGCCGCAGGCGGTATACAGCGACAGCTTGCCGATGGGGATACCCATGCCGCCGATGCCCTGGTCGCCCAGGCCGAGAATGCGTTCGCCGTCGGTCACCACGATCACCTTGACGTTCTGCTTGGTGGCGTTTTGCAGCATGTCATCGATGCGATCGCGGTTCGGGTAGGAGATGAACAGCCCGCGCGCGCGGCGGTAGATATCGGAGAAGTGCTCGCAGGCCTCGCCGACGGTCGGGGTGTAGATGATTGGCATCATCTCGCTCAGGTGCGAGTCCAGCAGGCGATAGAACAGGGTTTCGTTGGTGTCCTGGATGTTGCGCAGGTAGATGTGCTTATCGTTATCGTTCTTGAAATCCTGATACTGACGGTAGGCGCGTTCCACCTGTTCTTCGATGGTCTCCACCGCTTCCGGCAGCAGGCCGTGCAGGTTGAAGTGGCTACGTTCTTCCTCGGTGAAAGCGCTGCCTTTGTTCAGCAGCGGAAATTCCAGCAGAATCGGGCCGGCGTAAGGGATGTAGAGCGGGCGTTTGCTTTCGTATTCTAGTTCCATCAGTTTTACTCTTCACGTATCAGATAACTGTATTGCCGACGATCCTAAAAGATAAAGAGAAGATGTACAGCATTTGTTGCCCGATGATGAACCAGGTTGGCGTAATTATCGACAATCAAATGATTTTTTAACTAAAGAAAGTGTCTCTGGCGGCGTCGGGGCATTGTATTTGGCGGGCGGTGCTGTTAACGGCGGAACCGGATGGCCCCGCCGTCGTGCGCTTAGAAGGCGGCGCGGCTGACGTTTTGGCAACCCAGCGCCGCCAGGGTGACGCGGGTGGCGTCCCATTGGCTGATGCTCGCGTCCTGCGGTTCGGCCAGGACGGCGCGACGGATAGCCCGGCAGTCGCCGCCGGAGAGGTTCAGCAGGATCAGCGCGGCCTGCAGCGGCGGCAGACTCGGGTTAAAAGCGGCGTTTTCCGCATAGCGGCCGGCGTAGAGGCTGCCGTCTGCCGTTTCCAGCGCCACGCCGCTGTGGGCGTTGCTGTACGGCGCGTGGCTCCGGTTGGCCGCCGCCAGCGCCGCTAGCGTCAGCGCATCGTTCAGCGGCAGTTGATGCCCGTGATTGACCTCGTCCATCAGCAGTGAAGCGACATCCAGATCTTTCGGGCCGAAGGCGTCCGGCAGATAGTCCGCCAGCGTGGCCGGTGCGCGGCCAGGCAAACGGATTTGCAGCGCGCCGCCGCTGTTCAGCTCATTCATAAACTGGCGGCAGTGGCCGCACGGCGTATAGTTGACGGTGATCGAGGCCAGCGCTTTTTCGCCGCGCAGCCAGGCGTGAGTCACTGCGCTTTGTTCCGCATGTACGGATTGCTGCAGCGGCGCGCCGCTGAATTCCATATTGGCGCCGAAATAGAGATTGCCGCTTTGCCCGCGCGCGATGGCGCCGACGTGGAAATGCGATATCGGGGTTAACGAGCAGGCCGCCGCCAGCGGCAGCAGCGCGAATGCCAGCGCGTCATCGTCCAACCCGCAACCTGAGCGGATCGCCGCCGCTTGCTCGGCCGTGAACATCGCCGGAAAGTCGGGCGCGTCCAGATAGGGCTGCAGGGCGGATTGCAGTGTCGCGGGCAGTGCGCTGAAAGCGGTGTGAAAACGCGGATGCATGGAAGGTCTCTCTACAGGTTAACGGGCTCACATTCTAGGCAGGCCAGAGACATTAAAGTGTGATCAATATCTCTTAAATGATGAAATCAATGCAATAAAAGGCGTAAATGCGAGATGTATCGCAAGTTTCATCCTGATCAACCGAACAGATGCAACAGCACCGGAAACACAAACGGCGCCAGCAGCGAGGTGATGATGCCGCAGATCACCAGCGCCAGCGAGCCGAAGGCGCCCTCCTGATAGTCCATCTCCGCGCAGCGCGCGGTGCCCAGCGCGTGGGAAGCCGTGCCCATCGCCAGGCCACGCGCCGAGGGGACCGTGATTTTCAACAGGTTGAACAGCGTGTGGCCGAACACGGCGCCGAGGATGCCGACGAAAATAACGCAAACCGCGCTGATCGCCGGAATGCCGCCGAGCGAATCCGCGACGGCCATCGCGATCGGCGTAGTGACCGATTTCGGCAAGATAGAGGCGGCGATTTCCGGCGTGGCGCCCAACCACAGGGCGATGGCGCCGCCGCTGATCATGGCGGTCAGGCTGCCGATGAAGCACACCGTGATAATCGACTTCCAGCGCGCGCGGATTTGGTGCAACTGCTCATACAGCGGGAAGGCCAGCGCGACGACCGCCGGCTGCAGCAGATCGTTGAGGATCCTGCTGCCCTGGAAGTAGCGCTCATAGGAAATGCCGCTGAGCAGCAACAGCGGGATGATCACCGCCATGGACACCAGCAGCGGATTGAGCAGCGGCATGTTCAACCGGAGCGCCAGCCAGCGCGCGGCGAAATAGACCGCCAGCGTCAGCGGCAGCGACCACCAGATTTCATGGATCATGAGTTGCCCTCCGTGTCGTCGGGCTTGCCGGCAATGCGCCGCTCGCGGTGAAAATAGTGTGAGGTATAGCCGACCACCACCAGCACCATCAGCGTGCTGATCAGGCAAGAAATGACCAGCGGGCCCAGATGCGCGACGATCTGGTCGTAATATTTCATCACGCCGACGCCGATCGGCACGAACAGCAGCACCATGTAGCGGATCAGCAAATGACAGCCGGGTTTAACCCATTTGGCCGGCAGGATCTGGGTGGAGAGCAGCGCGAACAGCAGGAGCATGCCGATGATGCTGCCGGGAATGGCGAAAGGCAGCAGCGCCGCCACTGCGTTGCCGACGAACAGACACAGGTAGATGAGGAGCAGGGCCCTGAGGTATTTCCAGCACAGTGTGAGCACGTTGGCCATTGTCTTTTCCCGTTTAACTGACGCATTCATCATACAATTAAACTGTGAGCCACGCCACAGATCGCACTATGAATTATCGCTATGCCTGCCATGCGCGATTGGCGGGTTGACATCCTGCTTTGAGAGTTGCAGGCAGGGTCAGCGCGCGTCTTCGGCCGTTGCCGCAGAACGTTCCGCCAAACGATGGCCGAGGAAGAAAAACAGCAGGCTGAGCAGCGCGGCGACGATCAGCATCACGAACATCAGCGGCGGCGCGGCGTAGCTGAGCATGACCCCGCACAGCACCGGGTTGATGGCGCCGCCCAATGCGCTGAGGTTCTGTACGCCATAGTAGCTGCCTTTCAGGTGCGGCGGCGCGATAAAGTCGATGAACATGTATTCCACCGGGATAACGATGATCTCGCCTAAGGTAAACACCGCCATCGCCGCCAGCCATAGCCAGACCGCCTGGCCGGCCACCATAAAACCGAGCAGCCCGACGATGAAAAACAGCGTGCCCAGCGCCAGCCAGCGCAGCATATTCTCCTGGCGCATGCCGCGGCTGAGCAGGTATTGCAGGGCGATGACGATACCGGCGTTGACGATCATCACCAACCCGATGATTTTGTAGGCGAACTCGGCGCTGGAGACGGTGATCAGGTACTGCGACAGATAGCCCGTGAACTGACCGAACACCACCGCGCCCAGCGTGCTGCCGAGGGTGAAGTAGATCAGCCGTCGATCGCTTCGCAAGATGGCCAGCGTTTGACGGAAGTTGGCCAGCGCGGCCGGTGCGGCGGCGCTGGGTGCCGGGCGCTGTTCACCACCGCGCAAGCGCAGGCTCAGCGCCGTCACCGTCGCCAGCGCCAGGCCGCCTGACAGGTAGAACGGCAGCAGCGGACTCAGCCCGGCCACCAGAACGCCGAGCGCAGAGCCGATCGCCCAGCCGACGTTGACCAGCGTGTAGTTGATTGAGAAAGCCTTGATGCGCTGCTCGACCGGCAGCCAATCGGCGAAACAGGCCTTAATGGTGATGCTCAGCACCGAATAACAGGTATGCAGGATCGCCAGCACCACGATCACGCCGCCGGGACGCGGGATCCAGGGAATGGCGAAGAAACTCAGCGCGAACAATAAAATCGACAGCAGGATCAGGCGGTTTTTGCTGAATTTGTCCACCAGATAGCCGCCGTACAGGCTGGCGATGATGCCGAGGGTGAGGCTGACGCCCAGGATCACGCCCACGCTTTTCGGCAACAGCTGGAAGTGCTCGGTGAGGTAGATGGTGATGAACGGCAGCGTGACGCCGCGGCCGATGGTCAACACCAGCGAACTGGCCAGCAGTACGTTGATCAGCGAGGGGAATCCCTTCATTTGAAACCTGTTTATGCATACAGTTATTGGGCGATGCAGATAACATAGCGCATTTTGGCGGGGACGGAAGGGGGCTGCCGATATTTATCTGAAAAACAGAGGCTGCGTCGGCAGCCTCGTGAAAAACAGCATTATTTACCGTGTTCGGCCTGCAGCGTGGCGAACCACGGCTGAACGAAATCGCTGCTGCTGCCCCAGCCGGGGATGATCTTCGCCAGGCCGGCGACGTTGACCGGCCCCGGTTGCGCCAGCAGCAGGGCCTGCGGAATGACCGCCGCTTTGAACTGATAGTTGTCCGGCGTGCTTTCCCCGGCGATCTTGTTGGCCACCAGGCGCAGGTTGACCGCGCCGATCAGCTTCGGATCCACCGCCACGCTGACCTGCCACGGGCTGCCGGCCTCGCGCATCAGCTGTAAATCCTGATTGGAGATATCGATGCTGTACAGCTTGATTTCGGTGCGGCCGTTCTCTTTCAGCGCCTTGTAAGCCCCTTGGGTAAAGGCGTCCCACGTGCCCCAGATGGCGTCGATCTTGCCTTTCGGGTATTTCGCCAGCACCGCGCCCACCTTGTTGGCGGTATCGCCCTGCACGTCGGATGAGACCGCGCCGATCGATTCCAGCTCATGAATGCCCGGATGCTGTTTCAGCAACTGCTGGTAAGCGGCCTGACGGCGCTCCATCGGCGGGAAGCCGGCCACCCACAGCTTGACAATATTGGCCTGGCCGTTGAAATCCTTCACCAGTTGGCCGAAGGAGGCATTGGCCAGTGAAGCGTCGTCCTGCTGCGAGACGGTGACGCCGGGAACGCTGCCGCTGACGTCGGTATCGAAAGCCGCGACGGCGATGCCGGCCGCCGCGATGCGCTTGACCAGGTCAGTGGAATAGGGGGCTCGCCCCTGCGAGAGAATGATGCCGTCATATTTCTGGCTGATAGCCTGATTGACGAAGTCCTGGAAGCGCGCGTCGTCGCCGTTGCTGAGGAAGGTATCCACCTTGAAGCCCAGCTTGCGCCCTTCCTGAATGGCGCCCGCCAAAAATTGCGTGGTGTTGTCGTCGGATCCGAGGTTGCGGATCACCGCGATGCGCACCGGCCCCTGATGCTGAGCGATGGCGGCGGGTACGGCGGCGTTTTCCGCCGCCTGCAGCGGCAGGGCGGACAACAGACTGAGGGCGAGTAGCGAAGTCTTGAGGTTTTTCATTATTATAGGCTCCAAAAAAGCAGGGAAACGATCCCGGTGAAGGTCTGTTATAGCAGTCTTTCTGTCTGGACGTCTATTTTGGGTTTCGGAGCATCATAGCCGGATGCGGCGGGCAGGGGAATCAGGGCGGTTATGACTTTTTCTTCATGCTTATAACGTGGGGGTTGGGGCAATAAAAAAGGGCCGAGCAAGCTCGACCCTCCCTACGCCGCGCATTTGCGCGATTACTTGACCTGCATGCCAGGCTGCGCGCCGCTGTCCGGGCTCAGCAGGAAGATCTCTTTCCCGCCTGGGCCCGCCGCCATCACCATGCCTTCTGACACGCCGAAGCGCATTTTACGCGGCGCCAGGTTGGCGACCATGATGGTCAGACGGCCTTCCAGCGCTTTCGGGTCCGGGTAAGCGGAGCGAATGCCGGAGAAGATTTGGCGCGATTCGCCGCCCAGATCCAGCTGCAGCTTCAGCAGCTTGTCGGAGCCCTCGACAAAGTCGGCGCTCTTGATCAGGGCGATACGCATGTCAACCTTGGCGAAATCGTCGAAGGTGATGGTTTCCTGGATCGGATCGTCAGCCAGCGGGCCAGTCACCGGCTTGGCGGCGGCCATGTCTTCTTTCGAGGCGCTGACCATCTCGTTGACCTTGTCCAGATCGATGCGGTTGAACAGCGCTTTGAACGCGTTCACCTGATGGCCCAGCAGCGGCTGCGGGATCGCCTCCCAGCTCAGCTCGGCGTTGAGGAACGCTTCGGCGCGTTCGGTCAGCGAAGGCAGCACCGGCTTAAGGTAAGTCATCAGCACGCGGAACAGGTTGATGCCCATCGAGCAGATGGCCTGCAGATCGGCGTCGCGGCCTTCTTCCTTCGCCACCACCCACGGCGCCTGCTCATCCACATAACGGTTGGCCAGATCGGCCAGCGCCATGATTTCGCGGATGGCGCGGCTGAACTCGCGGGCGGCGTAGGCTTCGGCGATGCTCTGGGCCGCGTCGACGAAGGTCTGGTACAGCGCCGGATCGGCCAGGGTGTCGGCCAGCTTGCCGCCGAAGCGCTTGTTGATAAAGCCGGCGTTGCGCGAAGCCAGGTTCACCACCTTGTTGACGATGTCGGCGTTGACGCGCTGCACGAAGTCTTCCAGATTGAGATCGATGTCGTCAATGCGTGAAGAGAGCTTGGCGGCGTAGTAATAGCGCAGGCAATCGGCGTCGAGGTGCTGCAGGTAGGTGCCGGCCTTGATGAAGGTGCCGCGCGACTTGGACATCTTGGCGCCGTTCACCGTCACGTAACCGTGCACGAACAGGTTGCTCGGTTTGCGGAACTGGCTGCCTTCCAGCATCGCCGGCCAGAACAGGCTGTGGAAGTAGACGATGTCCTTGCCGATAAAGTGGTACAGCTCGGTGGTGGAGTCTTTGCGCCAGAACTCGTCGAAGTCCAGATCGCCGCGTTTGTCGCACAGGTTCTTGAAGGAGCCCATGTAGCCGATCGGCGCGTCCAGCCAGACGTAGAAGTATTTGCCCGGCGCATCCGGGATTTCGAAGCCGAAGTAAGGCGCATCGCGGGAGATGTCCCACTGCTGCAGGCCGGATTCGAACCACTCCTGCATCTTGTTCGCTACCTGCTCCTGCAGCGCGCCGGAGCGCGTCCACGCCTGCAGCATTTCGCTGAAGGCCGGCAGGTCGAAGAAGAAGTGCTCGGAGTCGCGCATCACCGGCGTCGCGCCGGAAACCACGGACTTCGGATCGATCAGTTCCGTCGGGCTGTAGGTGGCGCCGCACACTTCGCAGTTGTCGCCGTACTGATCCGGCGATTTGCATTTCGGGCAGGTGCCTTTCACGAAACGGTCCGGCAGGAACATGCCTTTCTCCGGATCGTACAGCTGAGAAATGGTGCGGTTCTTGATAAACCCGTTTTCTTTCAAGCGGCTGTAAATCAGGGTGGACAGCTCACGGTTTTCATCGCTATGGGTCGAATGATAGTTGTCATAGCTGATGCCAAAGCCGGCGAAATCCTGTTGGTGCTCCTGGCTCATCTCCGCGATCATTTCTTCCGGTTTAACGCCCAGTTGCTGCGCTTTCAGCATGATCGGCGTGCCGTGCGCGTCGTCCGCGCAGATGAAATGCACTTCGTGGCCGCGCATTCGTTGGTAACGCACCCAGATATCCGCCTGGATGTGCTCGAGCATGTGGCCGAGATGGATGGAACCATTTGCGTACGGTAGCGCGCACGTCACCAATAATTTTTTCGCGACTTGAGCCATAGTGAGAACTTGCTTTCTGTAATGAATAAAAGGGCCTTCGATGTTAACCGATCGCGCCCTTCGCTGCTAGGGCGGTTTCTTACAGGTTATACGCGCCAGCCGCCGCGCAGTTCTGGTATGCTTAGCCGGAAGCTACCCATTCAAAATCAAGGAGCCGGGATGAACGCAAAATCCCCTGAGCAGACCAACCCCGAAGTTCTGCGCGCCCTGGTGACCGGTGTACTGGCCGCCTTTGAACACCCGACGTTGAAAAACAACCTGACCGCATTGAAGGCTATCCATCACTGCGCGTTGCTGGACGATGTACTGCATATCGAACTGACGATGCCCTTTGCCTGGCAGAGCGGTTTTGAAGCGCTGCAGGCGAGCGTCGGCCCCGAACTGCTGCGCGTGACCGGCGCCGGCGCCATCGATTGGAAGCTGAAACACGATATCACGACGCTGAAGCGCGCCAACGCGCAGGCCGGGATCAAAGGCGTGCGCAACATCATCGCCGTCAGCTCCGGCAAAGGCGGAGTGGGGAAATCCAGCACCGCCGTCAACCTGGCGCTGGCGCTGGCCGCCGAAGGGGCCAAGGTCGGCATTCTGGACGCCGACATTTACGGCCCGTCGATCCCCAACATGCTGGGCACCGAACACGAGCGGCCGACCTCGCCGGACGGGCAGCACATGGCGCCGATCATGGCGCACGGGCTGGCGACCAACTCCATCGGTTATCTGGTGACCGACGACAACGCCATGGTGTGGCGCGGCCCGATGGCCAGCAAGGCGTTGATGCAGCTGCTGCAGGATACGCTGTGGCCGGATCTGGATTACCTGGTGCTGGATATGCCGCCGGGCACCGGTGACATCCAACTGACGCTGTCGCAGAACATTCCGGTGACCGGCGCGCTGGTGGTCACCACGCCGCAGGATATCGCCTTGCTGGATGCCGCCAAAGGCATCGTAATGTTCGAGAAAGTGCATGTGCCGGTATTGGGCATTGTCGAGAACATGAGCGTGCATATCTGCAGCAACTGCGGCCACCATGAGCCGATCTTCGGTACCGGCGGCGCCGAGAAGCTGGTGCAGAAATATAACAGCCGTCTCCTGGGGCAGATGCCGCTGCATATCTCGCTGCGTGAAGATCTGGATCGCGGTACGCCGACGGTGATCAGCCGCCCGGACAGCGAATTCGCCGACATGTATCGTCAATTGGCCGGCCGTGTGGCTGCGCAGATGTATTGGCAGGGCGAGGCGATCCCGACGGAGATTGCGTTCCGCGCGCTGTAATCAGCCTTTCGCAATGCAAGAACCCGGCTTAAACGCCGGGTTTTTTTATGGGGTAGGGGTCGGCCTGTGCAGGTCGGCACGGGTATAAGGGCGTTCGATCTGCGCCAGCGTTTTGGCGATATGTTCCAGCAATCCCTGAGTGGGGGCCGGCTGCCGCTGCCCCATCAGCGCCAACGGCAAGGCCAGCGCGATGGCCAAATGCGGCCAGGCCAGCTGTGGTCGCGCTTTCCCTCGCTGCAGCCATAAAAACAGTGCGCTGGCCAGGTAGCCTAAAATCAGCCCGCTGATGACCTCGGATACCGAATGCACGCGGATTTCCAGGCGCGACACGCCGATGGTGAAAGGCAATATCCACCCGGTCAACAACGCGATGCTGCGCACCGGATGGGAAAATCGACCGGTTAAAGCCCAAAGCAGCGGCGGCCAGATGCTCGCGGCGAGGGCCGAATGGCCGCTGAATCCGGTGAAGTCATAACTTGCGCTACCAATGCCCCAGCCCATAAAGGCCAACTTGGACAGGCAGACCAGCCCGCCGGTGAAACCGAAAATCAGCGCCCATTGCCAGCCTGCAACGCGGGTGGCGGGCGATGCGAGCAGCAATAAAAAAAGAATCAGCGCGCAGGGCAGCAGCAGCATGCTGTCGCCGAAAAAAGTCAAAAAATACCAATCCAGCACATCATTCTCCGATGAAAGACTACGGGGTCCCTAAGTCAGCGCAGGAGTGTAACCTGTTGCGGGGCATTGCCCTAGCCGTGAGATTCTTAAAATGTCATATCGCCGGTAGGGCGCGATAGCCTGAATTCGCCCGCCGTCGCGCAATATACAGTGGCGCAAACCCCGACGACTCCCTATAATTGTCGCGTTTTAGTTCCCTCCCTTCACATTACGAAATCAGGTCTTTAATTTTATGACTGACAATCCGCATCAGTGCGTCATTATTGGTATAGCTGGCGCATCTGCCTCCGGAAAAAGCCTTATTGCCAGCACGTTGTACCGCGAACTCCGCGAGCAGGTCGGCGATGAGCACATCGGCGTTATTCCAGAAGACAGTTACTATAAAGACCAGAGTCACCTGACCATGGAAGAACGGGTCAAAACCAACTATGACCACCCGAGCGCCATGGATCACAACCTGCTGTTCCAGCATTTGCAGATGCTGAAGGCGGGCAAAGCGATCGAACTGCCGCTGTACAGCTACACCGAGCACACGCGCAAGAAAGAAACCGTCCACCTGAAACCTAAAAAAGTCATTATTCTGGAAGGGATCTTGCTGCTGACGGATATCCGCTTGCGCCAGGAGATGAATTTCTCGATCTTCGTCGACACGCCGCTGGATATCTGCCTGATGCGCCGCATGAAGCGCGATGTCAACGAGCGCGGCCGCTCGATGGATTCGGTGATGGCGCAATACCAGAAGACCGTGCGCCCGATGTTCCTGCAGTTTATCGAACCTTCCAAACAATACGCCGATATCATTGTCCCGCGCGGTGGCAAAAACCGCATCGCGATCGATATTCTGAAAGCCAAAATCAGCCAATTCTTTGAATAATGCCGCTTAATGGCCGGAAATGTGTATTTCCGGCCGGTGGCCAACTATTTGCACCCCGGCGTAGACCTTTCGCCCGTTGTGTGGCAATTTTTGTTTAGTTACGCGTTTTGATGGAGAAGAGAGACATGAGACTGTGCGACCGCGATATAGAAGCCTGGCTGGATAGCGAGAAACTGGTGATTTCCCCGCGTCCGCCGCTCGAACGCATCAACGGGGCCACAGTAGATGTCCGTTTGGGCAACCAGTTCCGCGTATTCAGCGGCCATACCGCGCCTTTTATCGATCTCAGCGGGCCGAAAGACGAAGTCAGCGCCGCGTTGGATCGCGTGATGAGCGACGAGATTGTCCTGCCGGAAGGCGAGGCGTTTTTCCTTCATCCCGGCGAGCTGGCCCTGGCGGTGACGTTCGAATCCGTGACGCTGCCGGACGATCTGGTGGGTTGGCTCGACGGCCGTTCTTCTCTGGCGCGCCTGGGGTTGATGGTGCACGTCACTGCGCACCGTATCGATCCGGGCTGGCATGGACGCATCGTGCTGGAATTTTACAACTCCGGCAAGCTGCCGCTGGCGCTGCGGCCGGGCATGCTGATCGGGGCCTTGAGCTTTGAACCGTTGTCCGGCCCGGCGGCCCGGCCATACAACAGCCGGCAGGACGCGAAGTATCGCGATCAGCAGGGCGCAGTAGCCAGTCGAATCGACAAGGACTAACGGCGCGGGATGCACCGTCGGTGTGGCGCTGACAAGAGGGTGGCATGAGAAGATTACTGACGACATTGGCGATTTTACTGGTGGTCGTGGTGGCGGGGATGTCCGCGCTGGTACTGCTGGTCAATCCGAATGATTTTCGCGGTTACATGGTCAAAAAGGTCGAGCAGAAGAGCGGCTATCAGCTGACGCTCGAAGGCGACCTGCGCTGGCATATCTGGCCGCAGCTCAGCATTTTGGCCGGGCGCATGACGCTGACCGCGCCGGGCGCGAAAGCGCCGGTAGTGAGCGCGGAAAATATGCGCCTCGATGTCAAACTGTTGCCTCTGCTGTCGCATCAGCTGTTTGTGAAACAGGTGATGCTGAAAAACGCCGTCATTCGCCTCACGCCCGATAGCGAAGAGCATTCGCAGATGGATGCCCCGATCGCGCCGGCCGGCACTGGCACAGACGCGGCAGATGCGGCCTGGAAGTTCGATATCGATAATCTGCGGGTCGTGGACAGTCTGCTGATTTGGCAGCGCGCCGACAATGAGCAAATCAATGTCCGGGATATCAATCTCACCCTGCAACAAACGCAGACGCGACAGGCGCAGCTGGAACTTTCCAGCCGGGTCAACCGCGATCAGCGCGACCTGACCTTCAGCATGGCGGCCGATGTCGACTTGCAGCAGTTCCCTCGCCAGATTGGCGCCAAAGTCACCCAGTTCAATTATCAACTGGCGGGTGCGGATATTCCGAACGGCGGTATTCAGGGAGAGGGCAATGCGCAGGTGGTCTATCAGCAGACGCCGGCGCAGATTGCCGTCAGCCAGCTGAGCGTCAGCGCCAATAACAGCCAATTGACCGGCGATATCAGCGCCACGTTGGGGGCGGTGCCCGGCTATGTGGTGAACCTCAATTCGGCTAACCTCGATCTCGATGCGCTCTCCGGCTGGCAATCCAGCACCAATACCGCCGAACAACCTGCCGTGACTTCCGCGCCGGTGATCGCCAGCCAGGTTGACGATCGGCAGCAGAATTTAGAGGCGCTGCGCGATTTCAATGCGCAGTTGAATCTGCAGGCCGCGCAGTTGACCTATCGCGGTATGAACGTCTCTCAGTTGGCCGTCGTGGCGGACAACCAACGCGGACTGCTGACGCTGCATAAACTCGCCGGACAATTGGCCGGCGGTGATTTCTCCTTGCCGGGCTCGCTGGACGCGCGCGGCAATAAACCGGTGATCAGCGTGCAGCCGGCGCTGAACCAGGTTGAACTGGGCACGGTGCTCAAAGCCTTCGACATGCCGCAGATGTTGACCGGCAAATTCAGCATGAAAGGGGATTTGACCGGCGATCGCCTCTCTTCACAGTCATTTGAGCGCCGCTGGCGCGGTACGGCGCAGCTGGCGATGCAGGATGCGCAGCTGCATGGCCTGAACATTCAGCAGCTGATCCAGCAGGCTGTGGCGCGCAACGATAACAGCGTGCGCGGGCAAGACAGCTATCAGCGTTATACCGAGGTCAAAAACGTCTCGGCGCAGGCCAGTCTGAATCAGGGCACGATCAAGCTCAGCGGTCTGACGGCGGATTCTCCTTTGCTGGCGCTGACCGGCGCCGGCAGCATCGATATGCCGGGCAAACAGTGCGATATGGCGCTTAACGTGCGCGTCACCGGCGGATGGCAAGGGCGCGGCGAGCTGATCGAGCAACTGCAAAAAAACGCCGATCCCGCTGCGGGTCTATGGGCCGTGGCAACAGCTCAACTATCAACTGCAGGTCGATCAGGTATTGCGTAAAACGCTGCAGGATCGGGCTAAAGATGCGCTGAACAAATGGGCTGAAAAGAACAAGGATTCGCGCGAAGGTCAGGATCTGAAGAAGCTGCTCGACAAGCTGTAATCCCTCCGATGCGGGCCACAGTGTGGCCCGCGTCAATATCGAGGTTCCCGCGATAATTTCTCTCCGTTACCTTGATGAATGTCATGAAGACCTCTGCTCAGTTTGTGCAGAGTAGGGGCCAGTTTTGCTATTACTGTGCGCTTGAGCGCGAAAAAATGA
Source organism: Serratia sp. SCBI (assembly GCF_000747565.1). Taxonomy (NCBI): domain Bacteria; kingdom Pseudomonadati; phylum Pseudomonadota; class Gammaproteobacteria; order Enterobacterales; family Yersiniaceae; genus Serratia; species Serratia sp. SCBI. The sequence continues at coordinate 1,607,726 of NZ_CP003424.1, forward strand.
CGAGTTGAGGAAACATGATAGAGCTCCTTATTGGCGCCGCAGTCGCGGCGGGCGTGGGCCGTTACATTATCAAGGGATATTCCGCTACCGGCGTCTTATTGGTGGGGGGGCTGCTGCTGCTCGGCATCAGCGCCTTGATGGGGAAAACGCTGTTGCCGTCCGGCGCCGCCTCAACCGGCTGGCGCGCGACCGACATGATCGAATACGTCAAGATTTTGCTGATGAGCCGCGGCGGCGATCTCGGCATGATGATCATGATGCTGTGCGGTTTTGCCGCCTACATGACGCATATCGGCGCCAACGACGTGGTCGTGAAGCTGGCTTCGCGTCCGCTGCAGATGATCAATTCGCCTTATCTGCTGATGGTGGCGGCGTATTTTGTCGCTTGCCTGATGTCGCTGGCGGTCTCTTCCGCCACTGGCCTCGGCGTGCTGCTGATGGCGACGCTGTTCCCGTTGATGGTGAACGTGGGCATCAGCCGCGGCGCGGCGGCTGCCATTTGCGCTTCGCCGGCGGCGATTATTCTGGCGCCGACGTCCGGCGACGTGGTGCTGGCGGCCAAAGCGGCGGAGATGCCGCTGGTGGACTTCGCGTTCAAAACCACCCTGCCTATCTCGATTGCCGCCATTGTCTGCATGGCTGTGGCGCATTTTTTCTGGCAGCGTTATCTCGACAGAAAGAGCAATGAACAGCATCACATCATGGACGTCAGCGAAATCAAAACCCATGCGCCGGGATTTTACGCGATATTGCCGTTTACACCGATCCTCGGCGTGCTGATTTTCGACGGTAAATGGGGACCGGAGCTGCACATCATTACCGTGCTGGTGGGGTGCATACTGTTGGCGGCATTGATTGAGTTCGTGCGCAGTTTCAGCGCGAAACAGGTATTCAGCGGCCTGGAAGTGGCTTATCGCGGCATGGCGGACGCATTCGCCAGCGTGGTCATGCTGTTGGTGGCCGCCGGGGTCTTCGCGCAAGGGTTGAGCACCGTCGGCTTTATCAGCGGGTTGATCGGGCTGGCGCAGTCGTTCGGCACCGGCGGTTTGATCATGATGTTGGTGCTGGTGGTGATCACCATGCTGGCGGCCATGACCACCGGCTCCGGCAATGCGCCGTTCTATGCGTTTGTCGAACTGATCCCGAAACTGGCGGCGCAAATGGGCGTCAACCCGGCTTATCTGGTGATCCCGATGCTGCAGGCGTCTAACCTCGGCCGCACGCTGTCGCCGGTCTCCGGCGTGGTGGTAGCGGTCTCCGGCATGGCGAAAATCTCACCGTTCGACGTGGTGAAGCGCACTTCGGTGCCGGTGATTGTCGGGCTGGTGGTGGTGATCGTGGCGACGGAGTTGCTGGTTCCCCAGTAAAACCAAGGCCGGGCAATGCCCGGCCTCAATGTTAAACCTCGTAGTCCTCCGGTGGGGGAGGCGGGGTGATCTTCACTTTCAGGATACGGTGGCTGTTGACCTCCAACGGCTCGAACAGGTAGTCACCGATCGTGATTTGTTCGCCTTTTTGCGGCACGCGCTGGCTGTGTTCCATCAGCAGCCCCGCCAGCGTGTGGTATTCGCGCTTTTCTTCCAGCGGCATCGGCAGGTACAACACCAGATCTTCCAGCGGCATATAGCCGTTGGCGGTCCAACTGCCGTCCTCGTTTTGCTGAATGTCGTGGCGTGCATCCACCTCTTCGCCGGCCTCCGGCAGGTTGCCGGCGATGGTTTCCATCACGTCCGTCAGGGTGACGATGCCTTCGACGGAACCGAACTCATCGACCACAAAGGCAAAGTGCGTCTGTGCCTGGCGGAATTGTTCAAGGGCGCTCAACAGCGTGAGCTGTTCCGGGAAGATCAACGGTTGGCGTATCAGCGCGCGCAGATCCAGCGGCGCCTGCGCCAGCTGCTGTTTGAGGACGTCGATAGTGTGGATAACGCCCAACGGCTCATCGCTGGCGCTGCTTTCTACCACCACGATGCGCGTGTGTTGATTGCGCTCCAGCAATTGCGTCAGCTTCTCCTGCGGATCGTTCAGCTCAAGGTATTCGACGTCGTGACGTGAGGTCATGATGCTGCTGACCGTGCGCTGCGCCATACCCAGCACGCGTTCGATCATGCGCCGCTCTTGCTGATTGAAGATCTCGCCGTTTTCGCTGTCGCTGTCGGCCAGCAGATTGGCGGAATGACTGTCGACCTCGGCTTCTTCATGTTTGCCGCTCAGCATGCGCAGCACCGCCTCGGCGGTACGCTCGCGCAGCGGCCGCACCTTCGACAGGAAACGACGGCGGTTGAATTGCGCCAGTTGGTTCAATGCTTCGATCATCACCGAGAAGCCGATCGCCGCGTAGAGATAGCCTTTCGGAATGTGGTAGCCGAAGCCCTCCGCCACCAGGCTGAAACCGATCATCAGCAGGAAGCTCAGGCACAGAATGACGATAGTCGGGTGAGCGTTGACGAAGCGCGTCAGTGGTTTGCTGGCCAGCAGCATCAGGCCGATGGCGATACAGACCGCGATCATCATCACCGCCAGGTGGTCGACCATGCCGACCGCGGTGATCACCGAGTCGAGCGAGAAGACGGCATCCAGCACCACGATCTGCGCCACCACCGGCCAGAAGCGCGCGCCTTTGCGTGTGCCATGCTGCTCTTCATCCTTGCCCTCCAGCCGCTCGTTCAGCTCCATGGTGGCTTTGAACAGCAGGAATATGCCGCCGACCAGCATGATCAGATCGCGGCCGCTGAAGGGGTGTTCTGCGACGATGAACATCGGTTTGGTCAGCGTCGCCAGCCACGAGATGGAGGCGAGCAACGCCAGACGCATCACCAGCGCCAGCAACAGACCGACGACACGAGCCTTATCTCTTTGTTGTTTTGGTAGTTTATCCGCCAGAATGGCGATGAAGACAAGGTTGTCTATACCCAGAACGATTTCCAGCACGACCAATGTGGCCAGGCCGGCCCAAATTGTTGGATCAGCGATCCATTCCATACGCCCAATTTCACCTGTAAGTTCTACGGCTTATGCCGCACGGGAATGATGGGCGCTGAGGCGGCAAAATTCAACTCTAATCCGGGACATGTCGACAAAAACGGGCGTTGCAAGACTTTGCGCAACAAATATTGTTCGCCGATGCTGGGCATGAAAGCGGCGTGCGGTATCAGGCTGTTTTTGCCGGAATACGCCTCGCTCATAAAAAGAACGTCTCTATAAATCTATTTAAATCAAAATATTAAAATCTCTCTCCACGTCAGGGACTCGTTACGGTATGTGGCATGAGTAGTCTTATTCTGAAAACGGCTGGCTGGGGGGATCTAAGGCTTGTATCACTTGGACATTAGTATAAGAATCCTAGCCATATAAACGTCAGTAACTAACATTGTTTGGTTATAAAGGCTCCAGTTTTTTTATTTTTTTGTGAGCGGTGCGGCAATCCAGATTAAGAGCAAATGCCGCTTTACAAAAAGTGATTTGGCTCACGGGGTGACGTGAGTGAAAACGTCAATAACAGTACTTTGGTAGCTGCAAGCCAAGGGCGGTAGCATGCTTGATGAATGTTCCCTTTTTACTTGCCGCGGGGATGCAGCGCCACGATGAATTGGAATGAAAATGCAGAAAAGACTCAAGGCAGTGATCCCTGTAGCGGGCTTGGGAACCCGAATGTTGCCGGCAACCAAAGCCATCCCTAAAGAAATGTTGCCGGTGGTCGATAAGCCCTTAATTCAGTACATCGTCAGTGAGTGCGTAGCGGCGGGCATCAAAGATATCGTTTTGGTTACCCATTCATCAAAAAATGCGATTGAAAACCATTTCGATACCTCCTTTGAGCTTGAGGCGATGCTCGAAGCGCGCGTGAAGCGTCAGTTGTTGGCCGAAGTAAAAAGCATTTGTCCACCGGATGTGACCGTGATGCAAGTGCGCCAGGGCCAGGCGAAAGGGCTGGGACATGCCGTATTGTGCGCCAAGCCGATGATAGGCGATTCTCCTTTCGTGGTGCTGCTTCCGGATGTTTTGCTGGATGATGCAACCGCGGATCTGCGCACAGAGAATCTGGCCAGAATGCTCCAGCGTTTCGACGAGACGGGATTCAGCCAGATTATGGTTGAACCGGTGCCGGAACAGGATGTGTCCAAATATGGCGTAGTTGACTGCGCCGGCGCGACGATCGCTGTGGGTGAAAGCGCGCCGATGACGGCCGTGGTAGAGAAGCCGGCTCGCGAGGATGCGCCTTCCAATCTGGCGGTTGTTGGCCGTTATGTGCTTGCCGCCGATATTTGGCCGTTGCTTGAAAAGACGCCACCCGGCGCGGGCGATGAGATCCAACTGACCGATGCGATCGCGATGTTGATGGATGAACAAACGGTGGAAGCGTTCCACATGAGCGGTAAATCCCATGATTGTGGTGACAAGCTTGGCTACATGAAGGCATTTGTGCAGTATGGATTGCGTCACGGTTCCGAAGGCGAAAACTTCAGCCGCTGGTTGAAGCAGACGTTGAATAAGTAACAGGCTGTCGCCACTGCGGCTGAAAGCGATCACCAGATTGAATGAGGGCTACTATGACGAAGTTGAAAGCGGTTATTCCTGTGGCAGGGCTGGGTATGCGTATGCTTCCGGCGACCAAGGCGATTCCGAAAGAAATGTTGCCGATCGTAGATAAACCGCTGATTCAATACATTGTCAATGAATGTGTTGCTGCCGGGATCAAAGAGATCATCTTGGTGACGCATTCTTCTAAGAACGCCATCGAAAACCATTTTGATACCTCATTCGAATTGGAGGCGATGCTGGAGGCTCGTGTGAAACGGCAGCTGTTGGATGAGGTGCAGTCGATAACGCCAAAAGGCGTCACGCTGATGCATATCCGGCAGGGGCAGCCAAAGGGGTTGGGCCACGCGGTGCTCTGTGCCAAACCTTTGGTCGGTGATTCGCCGTTTGTCGTTCTGTTGCCAGATATCTTGCTGGATGACGCAAAAGCCGATTTGAAGAAAGACAATCTGTCACACATGATTGCGCGCTTTGAACAAACCGGTCTGAGCCAGGTGTTGGTTCAGACGGCGGATGAACACGTCCTGCATGACTATTCTGTGGTGCAGTGTGAAGCCAGCAGCCTGGCTCCTGGCGAAAGCGCTCGTATCACGTCGATTATCGAAAAACCGGCGCCGGAAACCAAGTTGGAATCCAACTATTCGGCGGTGGGACGTTATGTGTTGTCAGCGGATATTTGGCCTCTTCTGGAGACGACCAAACCGGGGGCCTGGGGCCGTATTCAACTGACCGATGCGATTGCCGAATTGTTGAAACACAAACCGGTAGAGGCAACAGAGTTGGTTGGGGAGTCGTTCAACTGTGGTGAAAAACTGGGGTACTTGCGGGCGTTTGTCACCTACGGTTTGCGTCATCCTACTCAGGGCAAGGCTTTCCGGGAATGGGCTGAACAGCTGGCGTTTTGAACTAGACTGGATGGTTCCCTATCGGCCCGATCACTGTAAGGAAATCAGGAGAGTGGTTGAATTTTGGGGAATTTCACTGTCTCAATTTTTATATTAGTATACATTCAATAGCGGGTTGCTGAGTTGCCTTGGCGAGTACTTTTTGCACGAACTTGCCAGGCTGCTCTGCAATATACTGTTATTAATACAAATTAAAGCCCGAATCGGCCCCGGTATCGATTTTCGCCAATGCGAGGCTTCTCAGCTTATTTATCTTGCCAATAATAGCTTTGCTCTTATCAACGGCAGATAAACGTTATTGAAAATTGCAACAGGGCGCTTATTGAGAGACGGCGCAGCAAGTGTCAGGCATTTTGATAAGGTTACAGCGAGGCAGCCACGGTTGGCTAGCATTGTAGCTTTGCAGATACATTTACTTGAAAGTGATGATAATTTGATGGCAAAACGACAATTGAAAGTGATATCGCTATTGATATCAATTAGCGTAATCAGTGGATGCACGGTGTTTCCTGGAACCCATTTATCGACCAGTGGAAAAGATGTCGTAAAACAAGAAGATGCTGACTTCGATATTGATAAGCTGGTCAATATTTACCCTATGACGCCTAAGCTGCTGGATTCGATGCGTCCCGCAAAGGTGGTTGCTCAGTCGAATGCGCAATTGGACGCATCGCTGCGCACGTATGAATACCGGATTGGTGTGGGTGACGTCCTTAACGTAACGGTTTGGGACCATCCTGAACTGACTACGCCTGCGGGCCAATACCGCAGCGCCAGCGACACCGGTAACTGGGTGCATGCCGACGGTACTATTTTCTATCCTTATATCGGTAAGGTGAGCGTGGTAGGTAAAACGGTCACCGAGATCCGCGATCAAATCGCCAGGAGACTGGCGCAATACATTGAAAGTCCACAGGTTGACGTCAATATCGCCGCTTTCCGTTCACAGAAAGCGTATGTGACGGGGGAAGTCGCCAAGTCGGGTCAACAACCGATCACCAACGTGCCATTGACGGTGATGGATGCCATCAACGCCGCCGGCGGGCTGACGGAAGATGCCGATTGGCGCAATATCATTTTGACTCACAACGGCAAAGAGCAGCGCCTTTCATTGCAGCAACTGATGCAAAATGGGGATTTGACCCAGAACCGCCTGCTCTATCCCGGGGACATTCTGTACATTCCTCGTAATGACGATCTCAAGGTATTCGTGATGGGGGAAGTAAAAACTCCATCCACGCTCAAAATGGATCGCAGCGGTATGACGTTGACGGAGGCGTTGGGTAGCAGTCAAGGGCTTGTACAATCGAGTGCTGACGCGACAGGCATTTTCGTTATTCGACCTCTGCATGGCACTCAGGGCAATAAACTGGCAAACATCTATCAGTTGAATATGTCGGATGCGACAGCCATGGTGATGGGGACGGAATTCCACCTTCAGCCTTATGACATTGTCTATGTCACTGCGGCGCCGGTCGCTCGTTGGAATCGTCTGGTCACGCAGTTGGTGCCAACCATCGACGGCTTCAACAACCTGACGGAAGGTACGCTGCGTATTCGTAACTGGCCGTAGAGGATACGCTATGTTTGATTCTGTTTTGGTTGTCTGTGTTGGAAATATCTGCCGTTCTCCGACGGGGGAGCGGCTGTTGAAAAAACATCTGCCACAAAAAAAAATCGCGTCGGCCGGTATCGGCGCACTCGTCGGTAAGCCGGCGGATGAGGCTGCGGTGGCGGTGGCGGAAGAGCATGGTCTTTCTTTGGATAACCATGTTGCACAGCAGTTGACCAAGGAAATGTGTCGTGAATATTCGCTGATACTGGTGATGGAAAAAAGTCACATTGAGGCCGTTTGCCGTTTAGCCCCCGAAGTCAGGGGGAAAACCATGCTGTTCGCTCACTGGATGGGGCAGGCTGAAGTTCCTGATCCGTATAAGAAGAGTCACGAAGCGTTTGAGTTTGTATATAACCTTCTGGCTGAAGCTGCGCAGAAATGGGCAAAAGCATTAAATCGTTAACCAGAGATGACAATGATTGATAATAGCAAACTGGGTCCGGCTGCGGGCGCAAGTAATGATGAGATTGATTTAGGTCGGTTGCTGGGAACGCTGCTGGATCATCGGTGGCTGATTATAGGGATTACGACATTCTTTGCTGTGATCGGCATCGTCTATTCTCTGTTCGCAACGCCTGTATACCAGTCGGATGCATTGATTCAAGTTGAACAAAGTTCGGGTAACTCGATCCTCAACAACCTTTCCGAAATGTTGCCCACGGCACAGCCTGGTTCTGCGGCGGAGATTGAGCTGATCAAATCCCGCATGGTGCTTGGCAAAACCGTCGCAGATTTGAACCTGAATACGGTCGTTGAACAAAAATACTTCCCGATCTTTGGGCAGGGTTGGAATCGTTTGATGGGGAACGAACCTGGCAAGATAGCCTTGTCGCGTTTGTCTATTCCTTATTCATGGAATGAGAAAGACCTTGAGCTGGAAGTGATTGATAAAAACAGTTTCGCTCTCAGCGTTGATGGTGATGAATTCCTCAAAGGCAAAACGGGTGAGCTGGTCAATCAAAAAGGCGTGACCATGCTGGTCAGCGAAATTGACGCGGCGCCTGGTACGGTCTTCAAAGTGACCAAGCGCAGCGATCTGATGGCTATTAACGCGTTGCTCGCGGCGTTGACGGTTGAAGATAAAGCCAAGGACACCGGCGTGTTGGCGTTGACCCTGCAAGGGGAAGATCCTGAGCTGGTGGGTAAAACGCTCGACAGCATTTCGAAAAATTATTTGCTGCAGAACGTTGAGCGTAAGTCGGAAGAAGCGGCCAAGAGCCTCGAATTTCTGAAAGAGCAGTTGCCGCAGGTGAGAACCTCTCTGGACATCGCCGAAGATAAGCTGAATAAGTTCCGTCAAGACAATGATTCCGTCGATCTGTCGCTTGAAGCCAAGTCTATGCTGGACAGCGTGGTTTCTGTCGAGGCACAACTGAATGAGTTGACCTTCAAAGAAGCTGAGATATCGAAGCTGTACACTAAAGAGCACCCGGCATATCGTGCTTTGATGGAGAAGCGTGGGACCCTGGAAGGGGAACGCGCGAAGCTGAATAAACGTATTAGCGTAATGCCTAAGACGCAGCAGGAAATCTTGCGGCTAACCCGAGATGTTGATGCGGGTAAAGAAATTTACATGCAACTGCTGAATAAGCAACAAGAGCTTGGGATCACCAAAGCCAGTACCGTGGGTAATGTGCGTATTGTCGATCCGGCGGTGACTCAGCCAAAACCGGTTCAGCCACGTAAAACCTTGATTGTTCTGCTGTGTGTGGTGTTGGGCGGGATGTTCTCCATCGGCATCGTGGTGCTTAAAACCATGCTGCACCACGGAATCGAGAGTCCTGACGAGTTGGAGCAACGCGGTATCAACGTCTATGCCAGCATTCCATTGTCTGAATGGCAGCAGAAAAAAGACCGCGAAATGTTGCTGCGCACTCATCGCAAGTCCAATACGCGCGCCAACTCGTTGCTTGCCGTCGGCAACCCGGCTGACCTTGCCATCGAAGCCGTTCGCAGTCTGCGCACCAGCCTGCATTTTGCGATGATGGAAGCGAAGAATAATGTGCTGATGATTTCCGGCGCCAGTCCAAACATCGGTAAGACGTTTGTCAGTATCAACCTGGCGGCGGTTATCGCTCAGGCGGGGCAACGTGTGTTGGTTATCGACGCCGACATGCGAAAAGGGTATTCACATACATTGCTGGATGCCGATTGGCAAAATGGTCTGTCTGATATTTTGTCAGGCAAAATCGATGCGGCCAGCGCGGTTCGTCCTACGCAAATCAACGGTATGGACTTCATTCCGCGCGGCCAGATTCCACCGAATCCTTCTGAGTTGCTGATGCACAGCCGTTTTGCCGATTTGGTCGAATGGGCGGACAAGCATTATGATCTGGTTCTGATCGATACTCCGCCTATCCTGGCTGTCACCGATGCGGCAATTATTGGCCACCATGTCGGTACGGCGCTGATGATCGCGCGCTTCGGTATGAACACGGTTAAAGAACTCGAGATCAGCGTGCGCAGATTCGATCAAAACGGTATCGAGATCAAAGGCATTATTCTGAACGCCGTTGAACGTCGCGCAAGCAGCTATTATGGCAACTACGGTTACTACCAGTACGAATACAAATCTGGCGGTAAAGACGCGTAATAAAGCAAATCTCCCTTCAAGAGGTTATAAGTGTCTTTATAACCTCGCTTTATCTAAAGCGCCTAGTCTTACGGCGCCGAAATACCTGATAAAAACCGGCTATTATGAATATATTAATTGTTAATACATTATATGCACCATTCAAGGTTGGCGGCGCGGAAGTGTCTGTGCAACTTTTGGCGGAAGAGCTGGTTTCAAAAGGCGATAGAGTTCGCGTAGTTTGTTTACACGATGAAAAGTTCAGAAAGCAGACGGAAATAAATGGCGTTGAGGTGGTTTATTTACCGCTGAAAAATCTGTACTGGCCTTTCAGTAATGAGCAAAAAGGGAAGTTGTCAAAAGTCGTCTGGCATTTGGTTGACAATTTCAATCCAATGATGGGAAAGGCTTTCTCCAGAGAGTTGGATGATTTTAATCCCGATGTGGTACATACCAATAACATCAGTGGCTTTTCTGTTGCGATTTGGGACTGTGTCAAAAAAAGGAATATAAAACTCGTCCATACGGCTCGTGATTATTATCTCTTTCACCATAACTGTACGCTGTTTCAACATGGGGAAAATATGGATGTAGGTTCTGCAGCGGTCCAGTTGACATCTATGGTGAAAAAGCGAAAAAGCCAGAATGTCGATAGGTTTGTCGGCATCAGCAAATACATCTCTGCATTGCATCAAGATAATGGCTTTGCCATTAATGCCCGACACAGCCACATCTACAATCCGATAAAAAAATGTCATGTTGCCGACCAATCGTCGTCGGTTATCCGGATTGGCTTTATTGGCCGTTTGACCGCAGATAAAGGGTTCAAGGCGTTCTGCGCCAAAGCGTTGGAAATGACGATACCGGGTGAGGTGGAGTTTTACGCTGCCGGGCGTTTTTCCTCCTCCGATGAAGGCCGCGCCTTGCAACTCAGGGCGGAGGAGGCTGGCGTCCATCTGTTGGGGTTTGTGCCGGTAGAATCCTTCCTGGCTCAGATTGATATGGTTTATTTGCCTACACTCTGGAATGAACCGTTTGGCCGAGCAGTAGCGGAAACGGCTGCTGCCGGCAAGCACGTCTTCACTTCTTTCGCCGGTGGCGTTGCTGAAATCGCTGAACATTACCCCAATGTATATCAGCTAAGTGAATTTACGTTGGAAAAACTGCGAATCTTAAAAAATGAGCGCGTCGAGTTTGTTGATGTGAATCCCTTTGACGCCGGGCGGTTGGCTGCGGGTTATCAAGAGGTTTATAAGAGCTGATATGGGATTCTCATCGAAAAAATTCGCAGACTATTTTGTTATCACCTATCTGGTAGTAATTTCAATCAGTGGGGTTATCAATATCGTCGCTCACAATACGACGCGCCTGATACTGCTTTATAAAGATGTCTATTCATTGGCATTACCGGCGTTTTTGCTGCTTTATCTGGCGGCCAATAAGAGTAGAACCGGCCCGGGTTTTAGAAGCTACCTACTGCTGTTTATTGGCATGGTTATGCTTTCCCTGTCATATGTTCTTATTTCTATTCTTAACAGCAATTTTAAAATTGGTAACGTCGTTACGCAATTCCGCTTCGAATTGTTTACCTATTCGTCGTTGCTGGTTGCCGCACTCTTGGTGTGTCTAGAGCCTGAACATCGCATGAAATTGCTGATGAGGCTGATTAAAGTTTACGTCATAGTCACCGTTGTCAATGCTATTTTCGCCATACTGGAAAGCGTGTTTTCAGGTTTGCTTTATGCGCTGACCGGGGTAAGTCCTGGATTGCAATTTACGCAAGTGGGAAAAGATAATGGGCTGATTTTACGTACCGCAAGCGGATTCTTTAGGGCGATAGGTCTTTTTAGTAGTCCTTTTACACTATCTGAGTTTTTATTCTTCGGTCTCATATTAAGTCCATTTGTTAGTAAGAAAAATCGCTTGAGATATATATTGATTGTCTCGGCCGGTATTGTCTGTTCCACATCGAAAACAGCTATAATTATGGCCGGTATTTATTTTGGCTATCTGTTTGTTCGTCGATTCCTATCGTTGAAAGCCAGTTTAGCCAGTGTGGTGCTTGTATGCGTGGCATTGTCATCATTCTTCTACGCAACCATGACGGACATGGGGATCTATAAATCTATCTATTCAAGCGATAATAATTATGCAGAGCAAAGTATTCTGGAAAGGATCTTACTGATTGAAGAAGTGAGAAATAGTGACACCTATTCAATTTTTACCGGAGCAGGTTACGGCGTTAACGGTAATGCCGCGGTCGGTGATGATGCTGCGCTGCCGTTGGACAGTATCTATATTTTCTTGCTTTCCAACTATGGCGGAGTGGGAATTTTCATCTTCTTACTTGCTGCGTCAATTATTTTGCTGAAACTGTATAATAAAGTCCGTTATGGACAGTTCTACACGGGCGTGTTCCTGTATTGGATGATTTCGCTATCTATCAACTTAGTTTATAACAACCCGATTACTAATTATCCAGGGTATGTTTTCTCGATTATTATTTCTGCTTTGCTTTTGTCATTTAGACAAGATGAGTTTTCTAAGATGGCTGATGCCCAAAGGCTCCAAGCGCAGACACGATAAGCTTGAATTGTATAGTGGCGTCGTCATAGAGGTATATATGATTGTTGTTAATGCACGATTTCTCACACAAGAGTTAACAGGGGTGCAGCGCTTTGCCGAACAGATTAGCCTGGCGCTACGGGAACTACGCGACGATATCGTTTTTGTTTCACCTGGTGACATAAAGAATACGAAGGCTGCTGAGTCGCTCAATGTAAAGGTGGTTGGACATCGAACCGGGCATCAATGGGAACAACGAGACCTGCCAAAATATCTGAAAGCCAATGGCAATCCATTGTTGATCAATTTAGGGAATACTGCGCCGCTGTGGTATAAGAATAAGGTCGTGACTCATCATGACGTGACTTATAAGAAATTCCCGCAGAGCTATTCTAGAAAGTTTCGGTTGATGTATAACCTGCTGATTCCCATCATGCTAAAAAACAGCCGTGCACTATTGACCGTTAGTGAATTTTCTAAAAAAGAAATTACGACGGCTTATGGTTACAATCCGAAAAATACCTTTGTGATCGCCAATGCTGTATCCGATCTTTTTTCTCGCAGAAGTGTCGAGAGTGCCAGCAATACTGATGAGCGTTTTCTGTTGGCGGTTTCTTCGCCTAACTATCATAAGAACTTTCATGGTTTACTGGCCGCTTTTTCTGCCGCATGTCAAAATACGGATGTTAAACTTAAGATTATCGGTGGAAAGAATAAGAATTTTTCAGGCATGGATTTCTCTGGCAATGATGAGAACGCCATGAAGAATGTTGAATTCTTAGGGCGAGTCACCGATGAAGAGTTGGTGGCGATTTACCAACGCGCTTTAGCGTTTGTTTTTCCTTCGTTCTATGAAGGCTTTGGTATTCCTCCATTGGAAGCCCAAGCTTGCGGATGTCCCGTCGTTTCGTCGAACCAGGCCTCCTTACCCGAAGTATTGGCGGATAGTGCCCTGTATTTTAACCCGTATAAGCATCAGGAAATGGTTGATGCACTGAATAGAATTATCAACGATGAATCGTTGCGCGAACAGCTCAAAGAGAAAGGGTACAACAACATCGGTCATTATTCCTGGCTTGAATCGGCCAAGAAGTTGGAAAATATTATCACTCAGTTGAGATAGCGCTAGGGTATTAGGCATTCGGTAATTGTAGAACGTTATTATGAAATTACGGATGCCTGGCATATCTGAAGAGACGTTGAGAAGATATCATTCAGCGATTCAGAAAAGCCGAATCATTAGTGAAGAGTATTCTTGTATTGGGATTTCAAATTTAAGGTGAGTTGGGGAGAGGTATGTCTGAACAGAAGTCGTTAAATGTCGGGGTCGTAGCCGATTGGTTGGTGACCTACGCAGGAGCTGAGCGCGTAATAAAAGAGTTTATTGACATATATCCCGATTCTACTCTCTATTCCGTGGTCGATTTTTTGTCGGATGCCGCTCGACAACAGATTCACAACAAGCATGCCACAACCACATTCATACAAAATCTACCGAAAGCCAAGACCAGCTATCAAAAGTATTTGCCTCTGATGCCGTTGGCTATTGAGCAGCTTGATGTCTCCTCTCATGATGTCGTGCTATCCAGCAGTCATGCTGTGGCCAAAGGCGTTCTGACTGGACCCGATCAGCTGCATATCAGCTATGTGCATTCGCCCATCCGTTATGCCTGGGATCTGCAGCATCAATACCTGCGCGAAGCTAACTTGATGAAGGGCATGAAAGGGCGGTTGGCTAAATGGTTGCTGCACAAAATTCGCATGTGGGACTATCGTACCGCTAATGGCGTTGACCATTTTATCGCTAATTCACAGTTTATTGCGCGTCGTATTAAGAAAGTGTATGGCCGTGAAGCCGACGTTATTTATCCACCTGTTGATGTGGATCGATTCTTACTTAATGAAAACAAGGATGATTTCTATTTTACGGCGTCGCGAATGGTCCCTTATAAGCGTATGGACTTGATCGTTGAAGCTTTCAGTGCGATGCCTGACAAGAAGCTGATCGTGATCGGCGACGGCTCGGAGATGGCGAAGATCAAAGCCAAAGCGGGCAAAAACGTTGAGATCTTGGGATACCAGAGCAATGAGGTATTGCAGGATCACATGTCCAGAGCCAAAGCGTTTGTTTTCGCTGCTGAAGAAGACTTCGGCATTACGCCGGTAGAGGCGCAGGCATGCGGAACACCCGTTATCACCTTCGGTAAAGGTGGCGCGTTGGAAACCGTGCGTCCGTTTGGCGTCAGCAATCCTACCGGGCTTTTCTTCTCGGAACAAACGGTCCCTTCGTTGGTCGCTGCCGTAGAGCAATTTGAGAAAATACAGGACCAAATCAGCCCTGTTGACTGTCGTACTCAAGCCTGCAAATTCTCTGCGGAACGTTTTCGCAGTGAGCTGACCGAATACATTAATGCCAAATGGCATGAGTTCAATACCGCGAAAACCATAAAATACTGATCGGTGAGATTTATTATGAGTAATATTTATCCTGTAATTATGGCTGGCGGTACCGGAAGCCGTTTATGGCCTCTCTCAAGAGAATTATTTCCGAAACAGTTTTTAGCGTTGTGCAGTGAATTTTCCATGTTGCAAACCACGGTCAACAGACTTGATGGGTTGGAGATATCAAACCCGCTGGTGATCTGCAATGAAGAGCACCGTTTTATTGTTGCAGAACAGCTGCGACAGATTACTCGTTTATCCCACAACATTATTTTGGAGCCGGTTGGGCGCAATACGGCACCGGCCATTGCACTGGCCGCGTTGCAGGCGACCGCTGGCGGCGAAGATCCTTTATTGCTGGTTTTGGCAGCAGATCATGTTATCCAGAATGAGGAAGCATTCCGTACGGCTGTATTGCAAGCGGTGCCTTACGCTGAAGCAGGAAAGCTGGCGACCTTCGGGATTGTGCCGACCGGTCCGGAAACAGGGTATGGTTATATCCATAAAGGTGAAAGTATTGATGGGGCGCTTGCCTCTCGGGTGTCTCGCTTTGTTGAAAAACCGAATCTGTCGACGGCTAAAGAGTATCTTGCCAGCGGAGAATACTTATGGAACAGCGGGATGTTCCTGTTTAAAGCCAGCCGTTATCTCGAGGAGTTGAATAAATTTCGGCCGGATATTTTGGCTGCGTGTCGTCAGGCCTTGCTGCATACGGCGCCGGATCTGGATTTTGTCCGTGTCGATCGCGAAGCCTTTATTGTCTGCCCAGATGAGTCCATAGACTATGCGGTGATGGAGCAGACAGCGGATGCCATCGTGGTGCCGTTGGATGCGGGGTGGAGCGATGTCGGTTCCTGGTCGGCGCTTTGGGACATCAGTGCGAAAGATGCAAACGGCAACAGCACCTTTGGTGATGTGTTGCAACATGATTGTTCAAATAACTATATTCGTGCCGAACATAAATTGGTCGCAACGGTAGGTGTAGATAACTTGGTTATCGTTGAAACCAAAGATGCTGTGTTGATCTCGAATAAAGATAAAGTGCAAGATGTTAAAGAGATCGTCAATCATCTGAAACGTGGACAGCGTTCGGAATGCAAGCAGCATCGTGAGGTCTACCGCCCATGGGGCAAGCATGACGCCATTGCGCAAGGCGAGCGTTTTCAGGTACGTAAGATAACGGTTAAACCTGGCGAGAAACTCTCATTGCAGATGCACCATCATCGTTCAGAGCATTGGGTGGTCGTTTCGGGTACCGCCAAAGTTATAAAAGGCGGTGAGACGAAGTTTGTAACTGAAAACGAATCTATTTATATTCCATTAGGTACTGAACACTCATTAGAGAACCCAGGAAAAATTGCATTGGATTTGATTGAAATTCAATCCGGCTCTTATTTGGGTGAAGACGATATTATTCGCATTGATGATAATGGAAAATACAAATAACGGTGATGTGTCTTAAGCGTGACATGTTTTCGTAAATTTTTTGGTAAGGATTTTTAGATGACTCAAACTTTAACTTGTTTCAAAGCATACGACATTCGTGGCCGGTTAGGTGAGGAGTTAAATACGGATATTGCCTATCGTATCGGTCGGGCTTACGGTGAGTTTTTGCAACCACGCGAAGTTGTGGTTGGTGGCGATGTTCGTTTGACCAGTGAAGAGCTGAAACTGGCGCTGGCTGAAGGTTTGCGTGATGCCGGCGTTGACGTACTGGATATCGGGCTCAGCGGTACCGAGGAGATTTATTTCGCGACTTTCCATTTGGGTATTGATGGTGGCATTGAAGTGACCGCCAGCCACAATCCTATGGATTACAATGGCATGAAGCTGGTGAGAAGCCAGGCCAAACCGATCAGCGGTGATACCGGCTTACGCGATATTCAGCGATTGGCCGAAGGGAACGCGTTTGCCGAAGTGGATCCCTCTGCGCGTGGCAGCTACCGTAAGATTTCCGTAGAGGATGCCTATATTGAGCACCTGCTAGGCTATATCGATGTCAAAAATCTGAAGCCGCTTAAACTGGTGGTCAATTCCGGCAATGGTGCAGCAGGGCATGTGATCGATGCCATTGAAGCACGTTTCAAGCAACTGCAAGTTCCGGTCGAATTTATCAAGGTTCACCATCAGCCGGATGGTAATTTCCCTAACGGTATTCCTAATCCTCTGTTGCCTGAGTGTCGTGAAGATACGGCGCAAGCGGTTCGCGCGCATGGTGCCGATATGGGCATTGCGTTTGATGGCGACTTCGATCGTTGCTTCCTGTTTGACGAGAAGGGCGGCTTTATTGAAGGTTACTATATTGTTGGCCTTCTGGCTGCGGCGTTTCTGGAGAAAGAAACCGGTGCCAAAATCATTCACGATCCGCGCTTAAGCTGGAACACGATTGATGTGGTCAACGCCAGCGGTGGCGTGCCTGTCATGTCGAAAACCGGCCATGCCTTTATCAAGGAACGCATGCGTAAGGAAGATGCTGTCTATGGCGGTGAGATGAGTGCTCACCACTATTTCCGCGAGTTTTCTTATTGCGATAGCGGCATGATCCCATGGCTCTTGGTTGCCGAATTGCTTTGTCTGAAGAATATGTCCCTCGGACAATTGGTGGCCGATCGCATGGCTGCCTACCCGGCTTCCGGGGAGATTAACAGCCATCTGCAAGATCCTCAGGCATCGATTGATAAAGTCCTGGAATGCTATCGGTCTGATGCGCTGCTGTTCGATCACACCGATGGTATCAGTTTGGAGTTTTCTGACTGGCGATTCAACTTACGGAGCTCGAACACGGAGCCGGTGGTTCGCTTAAACGTTGAGTCGCGGGCGAATCCGTCATTGATGCAGCAGAAAACAGAGGAAATTCTTGCCTTGCTCCGCAGTTAAACTCTGCACTTACGCTATATTGGAAGTTCGGGGCTGTATTGCCCCGGCTTTAGGAATATAGGTACCAGAGAGAACTAACAAAAGGCATCTATACTATGCTAGCGAATAGGCCGTTATCTATGAATGGTTTCCGTCGTGGGAGTTTGCATACCAATGCGTCCCTGACATCAATGTTGCAACGATTTTCCGATATTTTTATCGTTTTTTGCGGGCTCTACTTATCCTGTCTGATTTCAGGAACGCGCTTCGCCATACAACACTGGGTTATGGTATTAACGTCGATTGTGATATTTCAAATGATCGGCGGCATTACGGATTTTTATCGTTCCTGGCGCGGTGTGCGAGCAGGGTTAGAGATTCGGCTTATTATCCAAAACTGGACGATAAGCTTGGTGATGACTTCGGGTGCTGTTGCATTTGTCAATGATTTTAATAATGAATATATAGTATATATTCAATGGTACTTATTTGTTTGCTGCGGTTTAGTCATTACACGCAGCACTATCCGTTTGATGCTGGGATATATGCGGAATTTAGGATTTAACACCCGTAATATCGCCATCATGGGATCGATGCCGGTTGGTATTCGGCTCGCGGAAACGTTGAGTGATGCGCATTGGATGGGATTCCGGGTACTGGGTATCTATGATGACAGTGCAGAGCCATTGGACAGTGTGATCGAACGCCGTGGCGATTTAGCGCAACTAATTGAGGACGCTAAGTGTGGTCGAATTGATCGGATTTATATCGCGATGCCTATGGAGCAAGAAAAGCTGATCAAGGATACGGTGACTGAACTTTCCGATACCACGTGTTCCGTGATGCTGATTCCAGACATATTCACCTTTAATATGTTGCAGTCGCGATCGGAAGAAATTAACGGCGTATCCGTTGTCTCGTTGTTTGATACACCAATGAGTGGTATTAACCAGGTGATAAAGCGGGTAGAAGATATTGTTCTCTCCATTTTTATCCTGCTCTTTATTTCACCGGTACTGGTGTTGATTTCAGCCGCAGTGAAGTTTACTTCTCCCGGCCCGGTGATTTTCAAACAGCGCCGATACGGCATGGATGGCAAGGCAATTGAAGTGTGGAAGTTTCGCTCCATGAAGGTAATGGAGAATGGCGATAAAGTCGTTCAGGCGACAAAGGGCGATTCGCGGGTGACACCGGTGGGGGCATTTCTTCGCCGTACTTCACTCGATGAGCTGCCACAATTTATCAATGTGCTGAAAGGCGACATGTCGATTGTAGGGCCACGCCCTCACGCCGTTGCGCATAATGAGCAGTATCGTAAGTTGATCAAGGGTTATATGCTGCGGCATAAAATGAAGCCTGGCATCACAGGTTGGGCCCAGATAAATGGCTGGCGGGGTGAAACCGACACGCTGGATAAAATGGAAAAGCGTGTTGAATTTGACCTTGACTACATTCGGAACTGGAGCGTTTGGTTGGATGTAAAGATTGTTTTCTTGACGATATTTAAAGGGTTCGTCAGTAAAACAGCCTATTAATTACTCTGATGGTAAATTGCCTCATCGGGCTTCCTGTTCAACAGGTTGCCTGGGGGCGTGCAGGAGGTCGCGTTGAAAATCCAGCCTTGTACCACACGTAGCCCCGTAAATGGCTATGCGAAAATAGTAAAAGCATGCGCGGTTGCGGGCGCGTTATTGTTCGGTTCATACGGATACGCGAATGCGTTTGAGGTGGGTGTGAACGTACATTTACGTCACTACCCTAAACCGACAGACAACTATCTGTCGTTAATCAAGGAGTATGGCTTTACTTCTTTCCGAGCCGGCTATTTGTGGGGATTGGTAGAGCGAACACCTGGTACGATGAACGTCGCAGATCCGTTGACTAAGGAAGATGATGCTTATCAACACGGTCTCTCTCAGTATGGGTTGAATTCTTTACTCATTCTCGCCTACGGGAATACCGCCTATAACGCACCTGACTACCCCACAACGCCTGCGGCTATCGATGGATTTGCCAATTATGCATACTGGACCGCAAAGCGCTTTAAGGGAAAGGTAAAATATTACGAAGTTTGGAATGAGTGGACGGTGGGAACCGGTATGAGTAAAAAAACGGCCATTCCTCCGCCTGAAGTGTTTGCAGAGCTGGTTAGGAAGACATCCGCCGCCGTAAAACGCGCAGACCCCGATGCCATCGTTCTCGCCGGTTCGCTTAATCCTCTGGGGCCGGCGGGGCTCAGTTGGTTCGACCAATTGATGAAGCTAGGCATACTTAATGATATTGACGGTATCTCGTTGCATCCTTATTCCTACCGTTTGCCGGACTTAGCGTTAAGAACGCCAGAGGATAACCTCAACGCTATCGATAAATTTGAGCAAAGGGTGAAAGCCTTCGCCAAGAAAAGCGTCCCTGTTTACATTACAGAGATGGGGGTGCCGACTTACAATGGGCCCGGTGGGTTAAGTGATGCTGCTGCGGCGCAATACGTTGTTAAGTATACGATGTTGGCTAAATCTCGACCGTATATCAAAGGTATTTGGTGGTATGATCTCATTGATGATGGTGACAACCCGGCAATCAATGAACATCGGTTTGGCTTGCTAAATCGACAGGAACAACCAAAAGCTGCCGCATTGGCTTACGAAAAAATTGCCAAAGTAGCGCGCGATTTCACCGTAAGTGACTACAAAGCATCGTCTGACGGCGTGATAAGTATCGCGTTGAAGGGCAGCGGTAATCAGTATGCGATGCTCTATTGGCAAAAACCGCAAGTGGCGCAACCTTCAGCTCAGGCAAATGGTTTGAGATCATTAATCAGCAGCGCGCCAGTACAGAAGACGAAAGAGTCTGCCGCCCAACCGTTGATTGAGTTAAACAGCCAGAAAACTGTGTTGCAAGGAGATACTCCTGTGTTGATGTTATCCGATAAGCCTATCTCATCGCCGACGCGTTAATATTTTTTTTACTATTTTGGGCTTTTATTTTTCCTGGATTATGACTGATAAATATTTTTCTCAACATCAGGTGGTTTCTATGCAAATAGAGAAACAGGCGAAAACCACCGCTGACAATAAAACTCCTGTTCGTTTGGATTATGTAGACTCGATACGAGGAATTGCGGCGATAAGTGTAGTTATTGCCCATTTTCTGGTGCCGATTTACGGTTACGATAAGTATATTTTTTCCCATGTTTTTGATGTCGGTAAAATAGGTGTCGTATTATTTTTTATTATCAGCGGGTTTATCATTCCCTTTAGTTTTCGTCGTGAAAACGGCGGTGTTCAAGCCTTCTTCATCTCGCGCTTTTTCAGGCTTTACCCTGGATATTGGTTCTCGTTGTTTTTGTATCTTGTTGTTTCTTATTGCTTTGGTGAGCAGTTCCCCTTGCGGCAAATTTTGGCCAACATCACCATGTTTCAAACGGCTTTGCACGTGAAAGATATTGTCGGCGTATATTGGACGCTGTTTATTGAACTGGTCTTTTACATCATGTGTGTATTTGCCTTCATTCTGGGGTTACTCAACAAGGTAAGATTCAATTTTATTTCTGCGCTTGTCATGTTAGGTGTTGCTCTGGCGATGGGAGTTGCCAGGCATAAACTGGATGCTGCGTTTCCTGTCGCTCTGCCGCTTGCATTGTCACTCATGATGTTTGGCGGTTTATGGCGTTCATATTTGTTGGAAGGCGATCTATTCGCTAAAAAACAGGCGATTTACTATATCGCGATTTTTGCTTGTGTCATTCCGCTAGTCAGTTTCTATTCCTATGGTTCGGAGCCCGGGCATACGATGAGATATACTTTGACGTATTATTTCAGCATGCTGCTGTTCATCCTGTTGACAACGCGGCTCAAAATTCATAACAAATTCATGGTGCTCATGGGTGTTATTAGCTACTCTATTTATCTGATTCATCCTAGCCTATTGATTGTATTCGAACATCTGACAGCTAATCTCGACAATGGCACTCGCTATCTTTGGGGGAGCGTCGGGGCGACTTTAACTTTGCCGGTTTCATCTTTGGTATACAAATATATCGAGTTGCCATCGATCCACTTTGGCAGAAGAGTTAAGTCCAGCTTGGTCAAAGCGATGCCTCTCTGAGCATGTTTGCTGCAATTACCTGATTCATTTCTACAGGTATTATCTATGGGCATCTTCATCACCATCGATGAAGATGCCTTTTTTTATGCCTGTTTCCCGCCTTCATCACCGCGCTCCAACTTTTCAACGCTCATGTAATATCTTTATTCTTCAATGAGATAGTTTTTATCTTTATATCACTTATGCCCCTATCCCCATCCCTCCGCGGCGACTAACCGGCATTGCACGTCTGAAAAAATCCTCTCTATTTAGTATGGTTTTTCTCTGTCTAACTTAGGTTTGAGCCACCACTGAAGCGATCTTTATATGAAAATGGCAATATCATTGCCATTTTATTCGAAGTTTAAACAAATCATCTTATTAACCATCGCCTTACCGTTAGATGTGCTGCCTTTAATTGACATAACAATAATCTCATTGCGTTCCTTGACAGATCCGGTCATCAGATACTTTACTCAGTAAATAACTATGGGCGCGTTTAGGAGAGTTATTTAGCTGGAATTGATTTTATTGCTATTAATTTGATGTTGAGTTTACAGGCAAGACCAAACTTCTTTAAATTCAGCAGCTAAGCTTATGTTGCTGAACATCGAAAGTTGTGTGGAACGTTCTTTTTACCTTATCTCACTTAGATTAGGAGTTTTTATGGCTTCTCTAGCATCTCAGCAGCAGGCGGCGGCGATCTACTATTCGGTTTTGGGACGTACTCCGTCTCTGACCGAGATCAACACCTATGGGCAGCAGCTCGAGGGTGGCACACAAACCGCAGCGCAACTGGCACAGTTCTTCATCAGCTCTTCCGGCGGGAATGCGCTCTATTCTGGGAAAACCGACTCGGAAATTCTGCAGATTATCTATACCCGTGAGTACGGCTCTGCCGCCACATCTCAACAACTGACTGATTTCCTGAATGGCAACACCCTGAGTTCGGCGGTTTCCAATGTCGTCAGCGGGTTGCTGAACTACAGCGGTAGCGACGCCACGATATTGGCTCAACAGACCGCATTCCAAAACACGGTTAACACGTTGCTATATCCTTCGACGGCCTCCGCTGCCTTAGGGCAAGGTGCATCGGATATTCAAGCTATTTTGCATGTTATCGGTTCGACCGTGACTGCCGATGCCGTCAACTATTTTGGCGCTAAAATCAATGCCGGGATGACGATCACTCAGGCTGCGGCCGCCAACATTGCGGGGCGTTCTTACCTGACTTCGCTGAGTGACGACGCATTTATCGCTCGTCTGTTCCAATTTGGTTACGAGCGTGCGCCATCCTCTGCCGAATCTGCCAGCTTCCTGTCATTGCTGCAGGGGGGCGCGACTCGTGCCGATCTGGTGGTTGATATTATCCAGGGATTGCGTGGCACCGTCGCGGCCGGCGATCTGACGGCGCAGCAACATTTCAATAGCGCTACGACCGTGTACCAACCAGGCCATCTCCCAGGATTGGCGTTCCAGGAACAAATCGCGGCTGTCTACCTGGGCGTTCCGGAACGCGGCGTTGATGCTTCCGGTTTAGACACCTGGAGCAAAGCGTTAGCCGCCGGCATGTCATATAACTCATTGATCGGTAACCTGGTTAGTTCTTCCGAGTTCCAACGTAAGGGCGGGCAGTTAACCGGCACTGATTTTATCCAGCATGTTTTCACCGCGGTGCACGGCGTTGCCGCCACGACGGCTCAACTGGCTATTTACAGCGCATTGGGCTCAGACAAAGGGATCATTACCCAAGCGATTATTAATGATCTGCGCTCTTCGACCGCGACGGATGCAGCAACCGTAACCCAACAGCATGCTTTCGAATTCGATATCGGCACCAGCTTGTTGTATAAAACTAGTGCCAACCTGTCTGTTACGGCGGGGGGCGGCAACGGAACCGGCACCGTCAATACCGGCGCCAGCCATGCGTTGAGCAATGCGGAGACCGCGGTGTTGACCAACGTGGTGTTGAACGCCAACGCCGCCAGCCTGGTCAACCTGAAGTTCGCCGATCACTTGGCCAACCTGACCATCAACGGCACCAGCGCGGCAACGGTGAACCTGTCTGACAACGGCGCCAGTTCTGGGGTTGCTGTCACCGTCAACAACGGCAATATCATTCTGAACACCGGTTCAGGTGCGGACAATGTGGTCGTTACTTCGACGGCAAATCTCGCGACCGGTACCGCGCAGTTTAACCTCGGCGCCGGCAACGACAGCCTGCACTGGGCGGGTAACGCCGTTGCCGGCGCGGCGAACACCGTCGCCAATACCGTCAAGGCTGACGGTGGCGCAGGGACGGACTCCATCTCCGCCAACTTCATCACCAAAACCGTGGTGACCAACCAGAACGCCTTGGGCGTTCGTACCAGCACCGTAACCAGCAACGCCAACAACTTCTCGAACTTCGAGCAGATTGATCTGACCGGTTATATCGGCAAGTCTGTCGGTACGCTGATTACGACACCGCTGGTTGGTTCACCGACTACCACTACCGTCACAACACCGACCAACACCTTCGACTTTGGCCTGACCAACGGCACGTCCACGGTGGAAGGCACCACGGGGGGCACTGTCACCCAGAACGCGGCGGCAACCAACCTGGGTGCGCAAGGGTTTGTGATCTCCGGCCTGGCTAATGTCAACGTCATCAACGCCGCCGGCGGCAACGCCGCGCAGCTGGAAGTGAAAGGGGACGCGACCTCCGCCAGTACGCTGAACTTCACCTTCGTGCAGAATGCCACCGATCACTTCAACATCAACTTTGATGCGGTGAGCTCTGCCAACGTGAATGCTGGCGCCATCAGCCTGAACAGCAGCAGCAGCGTTCTGTTGGGGACGGCATTGACGACGGTGAACGTGGCTTCCGGCGGGACCGGTGCGTTCAGCAATATTCTGTCTCTGGCAGGCACCAACGCGCAGGTTCAGAATATCAACGTGACCGGCGACCATGCGTTGAACCTGACCGTGGGCGCGGGCTACAGCAACGTGCGCGACATCAATGCCTCTGCCAATACCGGTGGTTTGAACCTGGATTCAAGCCATGCGGGTACCGGTGACGGTATTATCGTGCAACTGCTGAAAGCCTTGCCGTTGAGTGCGGCTACCACGGCGCTGCTGACTCCGCTGCTGAACACGCTGGGTCTGAACGGTTACCAATTGACGGTGGAAGG
The DNA here is from genome assembly GCF_000747565.1 of Serratia sp. SCBI. Classification (NCBI taxonomy): domain Bacteria; kingdom Pseudomonadati; phylum Pseudomonadota; class Gammaproteobacteria; order Enterobacterales; family Yersiniaceae; genus Serratia; species Serratia sp. SCBI. Next base: position 1,632,476 of record NZ_CP003424.1, read on the forward strand.
GACGTCGACGACCGACAGCTTCAACGTGCTGGGTAACACCACGCTGACTGGCGGTAACGGAGCGAATACTTACGATCTGAAATCCAGTAACTCGCAGGCGGGGGTCACCATCACCGACTTCAGCACCGCGAAAGACAAGATCGTCGATGCCGCTTCCGGCCTGACCCTGTCCAACACCGGTACCGCGGTGGCGGATTACGGTACTCGCGCTTCAGATACGTTGGATGCGCTGTTAGGTTCGCTGGTTGGCGGTCTAACTACCGGCGTTGTCGGTCTGTTGGGTGGCATCCTGGGCCTGAGCAATCCTAACTCGCTGACGGCGAAGGTGGGCGTGGCCTCGGTGGTGTTCAGCGGGACAGGTAACAATGCTGACTCCTATGTGATTATTGACAATAACAATAACCACACGCTGGATGCCAACGATACGGTCATTTACCTGACTGGCCAGAACCACCAGCAATTGGTGGATACTCTGCACTACGCCTAAGGGTAAAGTTGCAATAACAAATAATTCCATATGGAACTATTTGGAGTTAAATAATGCGGGGGCGTAATCCCCCGCATGTTTAATTTTGTGAGCGGCGTCATTCTCTCTAAGTTATTCCATTTCGTTATCTTCCCTCCCTGCTTTTATTTTCTCATATCGCATTGTTTTGTTGGGCTTTTGTCAGGCGCGTTGACCGGTCTTTTTTTTTATGACCCACCTTGCCGGTTTTCACTTTCTCTACCTATAGTTAACAAAAGTATCTGCAGTCTCGGGCATTTCTTTGGGGTGAGCCTTCTCGGGATAATTCTTTTTTTAGGAATTTCTTTAGGTAGGGGGTCAATGCGGATTGGACTGACAGTGCACATGATGTAAGGGCAGAACGTGAATCAATTTATCCCGCGCAACGAAATTGCGGATGTTATACGTACACGCAGCAAAGTCTTCTGGACCGTTGGTATATTTACTGCGTTTATTAACCTGTTAATGCTGGTTCCTTCCATTTACATGCTCCAGGTTTACGACCGGGTGCTGCCTTCGCGCAATGAAATCACGCTGTTAATGCTGACGCTGATCATGCTGGGTATGTTCGGCATGATGTCCTTGCTGGAATACGTACGCAGCATGGTGGTGATCCGCATCGGCAGCCAGTTGGATATGCGCCTCAATACGCGCATTTATACGGCGGCTTACGAGGCGAATTTAAAGAACGGCTCGTCCGATGCCGGCCAGATGCTGAGCGATCTGACCAACGTGCGCCAATTCCTGACCGGTAGTGCGCTGTTTGCCTTCTTCGATGCGCCCTGGTTCCCGATCTATCTGCTGGTGATTTTCCTGTTTAACCCTTGGTTGGGGTTGTTCGCCCTGGTGGGCTCCTTGCTGTTGATCGCCCTGGCGGTGATCAACGAAGTGGTGTCGAAGAAGCCTCTGGCGGATGCCAGCCGGCTTTCAATCATGTCAGGCAATCTGGCCAGCACGAATTTGCGCAATGCCGAAGTGATCGAAGCACTGGGGATGCTGCCTAACCTGAAGGGACGCTGGTTCGGTTTACACCAGCGCTTCCTGAATAGTCAGCGTATCGCCAGCGAGCGGGCATCGCGGGTGACATCGATCACCAAGTTTGTGCGTTTGTCGCTCCAGTCGCTGGTTTTGGGGCTGGGGGGCTGGCTGGCGATCGATGGGCACATCACGCCGGGCATGATGATCGCCGGTTCCATCTTGATGGGGCGCACGCTGGCGCCGATCGAGCAAGTGATTAACGTATGGAAAAGCTGGAGCTCCGCCAAGCTGGCTTATCAGCGTCTGGTGCGCCTGCTGGAACAGCATCCGCCTCGCGGTACCGGCATGTCGCTGCCGCGTCCGGAAGGGGTGGTTTCCGTTGAAGGGGTGACCGCTACGCCGCCGGGCTCGAAGGGGAGCGCGGTATTGCATAACGTCAGTTTCGCCGTTCAGCCGGGAGATGTGCTGGGGATTATTGGGCCAAGCGCCTCCGGCAAATCGACGCTGGCGCGTCTATTGGTCGGCATCTGGCCGGTCAGTGAAGGCATCGTGCGACTGGACAATGCCGACATCTACCAGTGGAACAAGGACGAGTTGGGGCCCTATATCGGTTATCTGCCGCAGGATATTGAACTGTTCGCCGGCAGCATCGCGGAGAACATCGCCCGCTTCAACGAGCTGGACTCAGAGAAAGTGATTGAGGCCGCCAAGTTGGCCGGCGTGCATGAGCTGATTCTGCGCTTCCCCAATGGCTATGATTCGGTGATCGGCAGCGGTGGCGCCGGGTTGTCCGGCGGCCAGAAACAGCGTATCGGTTTGGCGCGTGCGCTGTATGGCGATCCGTCTCTTATCGTGCTGGATGAACCCAACTCCAATCTGGACGATGCCGGTGAGCGGGCGTTGAACCAGGCCATTACGTTCCTTAAACAGCGCAATAAAACGGTGATCCTGATTACTCACCGTACCAATCTGCTGGCGATGACCAACAAGCTGTTGCTGCTGGTTAACGGGAACGTCAATGCATTTGGCCCAACGCAGCAGGTATTGCAGGCCCTGGCGAATGCGCAAAAAGCGCAGGTGCCTCCGCAGGCAGTGCGTGCGGTGAACTCCGAGCCGGATGAAGGCGATATCCCTAAAACTCAAACTAATTAAGCCGTGAACTCGCCTGGCGGCGCCGTTGCGTCGCCGGCAGTCAAAGGAGTTGGTATGTCTACGCATATTGGCGAGCCGCATGACTCGTACTCAGAACAGATCCCGTTGGATGAGCGTCGTTATACCCGCCTGGGGTGGTTGGCGCTGGGAGTGGGCGTGTTCGGCTTCTTGGCCTGGGCGGCGTTTGCGCCTCTGGATAAAGGGGTGGCGTCGCCGGGCTCGGTAACCGTTTCCGGCAATCGTAAAACGGTGCAGGCTCCGGCCAGTGGCATCATCAAAAATATCGCGGTGAAAGACGGCGATAAGGTGAAAGCCGGCGAGGTGCTGGTGCAACTGAGCCAGGTGCAGGCGCAAGCGCAGGTCGATTCGCTGCGCGATCAGTACTACACCACCTTGGCTACCGAAGGGCGCCTGCTTGCTGAACGGGACGGGCTGGGCAATGTCACGTTTTCCCCGATCTTCGCCAAGATCAAGGATCAGCCGCGCGTCGCGGAGATTATTGCGCTGCAAACGCAGCTGTTCGCTTCCCGCCGCCAAGGGCTGCAAAGTGAAATAGACGGCTATAAGCAGTCGATGGACGGGATCCGCTTCCAGTTGAAAGGCCTGCAGGATTCGCGTGCCAATAAACAGATCCAGCTTTCCAGTTTGCGCGAACAGATGAACAGCATGAAGCAGTTGGCCGCGGACGGATACCTGCCGCGCAACCGCTACCTGGAAATTCAACGCCAGTTCGCCGAGGTGAACAGCAGTATCGACGAAACCGTCGGGCGGATTGGCCAATTGCAAAAGCAACTGCAGGAATCTCAGCAACGCATCGATCAGCGCTTTGCTGATTATCAGCGCGAGGTCAGAACGCAGCTGGCGCAAACCCAAATGGACGCCAGCGAGTTCCGCAACAAGCTGCAAATGGCTGATTTCGATCTGGGCAACACCGCCATCACCTCACCGGTGGACGGCACCGTGGTCGGATTGAATATCTTCACTCAGGGGGGCGTCGTGGGAGCGGGTGACCACCTGATGGACGTTGTGCCCAGCCAGGCAACTTTGGTGGTGGATTCTCGCCTCAAAGTCGACCTGATCGATAAGGTGTACAACGGGTTGCCGGTGGATCTGATGTTTACCGCCTTCAACCAAAACAAAACCCCGAAAATTCCGGGAACGGTCACGTTGGTTTCCGCCGACCGTCTGGTCGACAAAACCAATGGCGAACCCTACTACCAGATGCAGGTCACGGTCTCGCCGGAGGGCATGAAAATGCTCAGTGGCGAGGACATCAAGCCGGGGATGCCGGTGGAGGTGTTCGTGAAAACGGGGTCGCGCTCGCTGCTGAGCTATCTGTTTAAACCTATTTTGGATCGCGCTCATACTTCATTAACCGAGGAATAATTTTGATTCATTCAAAACGACAGGCTGCCGGTCTGGTTATCGGCACCCTTTTGTTTGCGATGTCTGCGCCGGTTTATTCGATAGGGATTTTAGACGCATATTCGCTGGCATTAGAAAAGGACCCGACCTTCCGGGCGGCTATAAAAGAGAAAGAAGCGGGGGATGAAAACGAAAACATCGGCAGGGCGGGGCTGCTGCCGAAGGTATCGCTGAATTACCAGAATTCGCCGCGTAACTGGCAAACCCAGAAATATCCGCAAAGCGACTTCTTTGGCAACATTACGGAAGCGACGCGGCGCCAGCAGTACCGCAGCTACTCCAGCTCGGTGACGCTGACGCAGCCGCTGTTCGATTATGAGGCCTATGCGCGTTATAAAGGCGGCGTGGCGCAGACGATGATGTCGGATGAGCGCTATCGCGGCAAACTGCTCGATCTGGCGGTGAGGGTGATCAGCGCGTATGTCGAAGTGGCCTATGCCAAAGATCAAATAGCCTTGGCCGAGGCGCAGAAAGCAGCCTATAAAGAACAGTTGGCGTTGAACGATCGTCTGATGAGCGCGGGTGAGGGGACCCTGACCGACGTCTCTGAAACGCAGGCGCGCTACAGCCTGGCAGAGGCGCAGGTGATAGAAGCGCGCGACGCGCTGGACGCTGCGCAGCGTGAGCTGGAGGTGATCATCGGCGTGCCGTTGAATCAGTTGGATGAGCTGCAGAGCTTACGACCAGGGCAATTCAAGGTGGCGCCGCTGATCCCGTCGAAGTTTGAAGAGTGGCAAAAGATCGCCCTGGAAAACAACCCAGTGCTGGCCGCCTCGCGCCATGGCGTCGATGCGGCGAAATACGAAGTGGAGAGAAACCGCGCCGGCTTTATGCCGAACGTGCAACTTTACGCTTCGCATTCGGAAAACGACTCCAGCAGCGATAACACGGTTAACCAGAAATATCGTACCGACAGCATCGGCGTGCAGGTGAGCCTGCCGATTTACTCCGGCGGCGGCGTGGCGGCATCCACCCGGCAGGCCGCGGCGCGCTACGGCCAGGCGATGGCCGAAATGGACACGCAAGTCGGCACGACGCTGAACGATCTGCGCAAGCAGTTCAATCTGTGCATCAGCAGTCGTGCCAAACTGGCGGCCTACGAATTGGCGGTGAAGTCGGCGACTACGCAGGTGACGGCGACCCGGCAGAGCGTGTTGGCGGGGCAGCGTGTCAACGTCGATGTGCTCAACGCCGAACAGCAGCTCTACAGCGCCCAGCGTGACTTGGCCTCCGCCAAATACACCTATATCAAGTCTTGGATTACCTTGTTGAGCGATTCCGGCACCTTGGACGAGAAGGATGTGCTGCGCGTCGCGCAGTATTTTGCCCGTAATCGCTAGAGGTTATTCCACTATAAGCATGACTCTGAAAGAGCAGCGTTAAGCTGCTCTTTTTCAATTTCATGCGTGTATTTCTCAGGTTGTGTTTACTTGTTTTTTATTTGATTCATAAAGAATGTCTGCTTGGGCTTGGGCTTGGGCTTGGGCTTGGGCTTGGAATGCGGTCATGCTCCTGAGAGGGTATCGAATTCTGCCGAAAGATAACGAGAAGCCACCCAAGCGCGATGCCACGTTCACCCCCAGGAAAAGGTGATGCTGCAGTTAACCCTTCATCGCTCAAGAGGCGCACATACCGTTTTCTCTTCATGCGTGAACCATTGAGCTGTATTATGCGTTTTGTCATCAATGGATGGTTTGCGTGAACGTCTCATGAAACAAACGGTCTTCTTATAGAACGAGTAACTATGCTTCGATGCTATCGAAGCGTAAGGGGTTGATATGGCAATTTTAGTTACCGGTGGCGCTGGTTACATCGGATCGCACACCGTGCTATCGCTTCTGGAGCGTGGCGAGGACGTTGTGGTGCTGGATAATTTGTCCAACTCATCTGCGGAGTCATTGCAGCGCGTGGAGAAACTGACGGGGAAAGCCGCGGTGTTCTATCAAGGCGATGTTCAGGATGCTGAATGCCTGCATCGTATCTTCGGCGCGCATGATATCACTGCCGTGATCCACTTCGCCGGCCTCAAGGCTGTTGGAGAGTCAACGCGCAAACCGCTTGAGTATTATCAGAATAACGTCACCGGCACGCTGGTACTGTTGGATGCTATGCGCCGTGCCGGCGTACATGATTTCATCTTCAGTTCCTCCGCCACTGTCTATGGTGCCAATTCGCCGGTGCCTTATGTTGAAACGACACCGATCGGCGGCACGACCAGCCCTTATGGCACGTCTAAGCTGATGGTGGAGCAGATCCTGCAGGATTTCGCTAAGGCTGAACCGCAGTTTTCGATTATTGCCTTGCGTTACTTCAACCCGGTCGGCGCTCATGAATCGGGTTTGATCGGCGAAGATCCTAACGGTATTCCCAATAACCTGCTGCCTTATATTTCGCAAGTGGCTATCGGCAAACTGGAGAAGTTGGGTATTTTCGGTGGTGACTATCCAACAAAAGACGGCACGGGCGAGCGCGACTATATTCACGTTATGGACTTGGCCGACGGTCATCTCAAAGCGATGGATCATCTGGCGAAGATCAGCGGATTTAAGGCTTATAACCTTGGGGCCGGTGTAGGGCACTCGGTGTTGGCGATGGTTCAGGCATTTGAAAAAGCTTCCGGCGTAACGATCCCTTACCAAATCTTGCCTCGCCGCGACGGCGATCTGCCTGCTTTCTGGGCGAACGCGGATCTGGCATATCAAGAGCTAGGATGGAAAGTACGTCGGAATATTGATGACATGATGCGCGACACTTGGAACTGGCAGAAGAAAAATCCGCAAGGGTATAAGTAAGAAAACTGATATAAAGTTAAGCAACGAAAAAGCCCACATCTCGATGTGGGCTTTTTCGTTGTTGGTCATGAAGATACCGGGGAGTACTTTTCTTGTAATTAATAATCATTCTCAATTAACCAGTGTTTTTATTAGCGTGCTTATTAAATTTTGCTTTTTTTGGCCACTCTTACCCTGCGGTAGCAAAAACGGCACCTGGCGTCAGGAGGTTTTTAGGACAAGTTTGAAAGCATGAATGGTTTATTTTTTATTTTTATTCAGTGTGTTAGGATTTTTCTTGGTGGCTGGCGGTTACTGCATAGACAAATGACGTTTTGTCTATGTGGCGTTAATGTATTAACTTCCCACATGGGTGTATAATTCAGCCCGAAGAAAATAGAGGTCTCTTGGTTGCATAACCGAGGACGGCGATAACGTCGAAATGTTATCGCGATAATTTTGACATGTTGCATTAATGAAACTGAAGTCGTTGGGAGCCCCCACAGATATGCTGAAAGCTGTCATTCCCGTTGCCGGTCTTGGTACCCGCATGTTACCGGCCACTAAGGCGATTCCTAAGGAAATGCTACCGGTTGTCGACAAACCTCTTATCCAATACATCGTAAATGAATGCGTCGCCGCCGGTATTAAAGAGATTATTCTGGTTACGCACTCGTCAAAAAATGCTATTGAAAACCATTTTGACACCTCGTTTGAATTGGAAAGCATGCTGGAGTCACGCGTTAAGCGCCAACTGCTGGAAGAAGTTCAGTCTATCTGTCCGAAAGGCGTGACCCTGATGCATGTGCGGCAGGGGCAATCCAAAGGGTTGGGCCATGCGGTACTCTGTGCCAGACCCCTGATCGGTGATGCGCCGTTTGCCGTGTTGCTGCCGGATGTGCTGATGGACGACATCGCCTCTGATCTGACGAAAGATAACCTCGCCAGCATGATCGCTGAATTTGAAGCGCACGGTCGCAGCCAGATCATGGTAGAACCTGTGCCAGAAAAAGACGTGTCCAAATACGGCGTGGTTGATTGTCGCGGCGTGGCCGTGGCGCCAGGCCAAAGCGTGCCGATGCATGCGATCGTCGAAAAACCCTCGCAGGAAGAGGCTCCTTCAAATTTGGCTGTCGTTGGCCGCTATGTTTTGGCTGCTGATATCTGGCCGCTGCTGGAAAAAACGCCTTATGGCGCTGGCGGTGAGATCCAGCTTACCGATGCTATCGCCATGCTGATGGAGCAAAAACCGGTTGAGGCTTTCGCCATGGTTGGGCGTTCGCATGACTGCGGTGATAAATTAGGTTATATGAAGGCCTTTGTTGAGTATGGTCTTCGTCATCCGACGCAGGGTGAAGCATTTTCTGAGTGGTTAAAGGGGATGTTGCAGGCTTAAGCGTCTGCTATACCTGACGAATCCAGCCGATTCCTAAAGTAAAATGAATTGGCTGGATGTAGCTTGAGGGCAGGTTACACGCGCTCATCGCGCTGTGTAGCGAACTGGGTGCAGGAAGTTTTCCCGGTTATGAAGTAAAATCAACAGGTTGTTTTAAGTGTGCTCTGGTTGCCGCAATGCCAGGGGCGGTAGCGTGGTTGCGATTAGTTCAGCAACGCATTCTACCCGTCATGCCATCTGGCTACGCTGGACCTGAAGACGTACGGCCATGTTTCATCTGTCAGGGAATTTCAATCTTAAATCGAGTTTTTATATGAAGTATAGCTTAGGTTATCTTTGGGATTTGGCTTCGGTCATCACAGAGAAAGAATTAAAAGTAAGATATAAAAGCAGCTTCTTTGGCTATTTATGGTCAATTGCTAATCCATTACTCTTTGCTATGATCTATTATTTTATTTTTAAATTGGTCATGCGGGTTCAAATACCAAACTATACCATTTTCATTATTACAGGCCTGTTCCCTTGGCAGTGGTTTGCCAGCTCAACGACTAACTCCTTGTATTCGTTTATCGCAAACGCACAGATCATCAAAAAAACCGTATTTCCGCGTTCGGTCATTCCTTTTAGTAATGTCCTGATGGAGTGTCTGCATTTCCTCTGCACGATTCCGGTCATTATCTTCTTTCTCTATGTCTATGACATGCGTCCATCAATTGATTGGCTTTGGGGGGTTCCGCTTATCGGCATTGCGCAGATGATGATGACCTTCGGGATCGCGATGATGTTATCGACGCTGAACCTTTTCTTCCGCGATCTGGAACGTTTCATCACGCTGGGTATCATGCTGATGTTCTACTGCACGCCGATTTTGTACTCCGGTGATATGATTCCTGAACAATATCGCTTCCTGATTGATTTTAATCCACTGGCTAACATGATACTGAGCTGGCGTGATCTTTTTATGAATGGCGTAATTGATTATCACCAGATAGGCATGCTTTACGGATATGCGTTGCTGTTCATTATCATTGGTGTCAGCATTTTCAATAAGTTGAAGTACAGATTTGCAGAGATATTATAATGAGCGTAGCTATAGAATTTAAAAATGTGACTAAGCGCTATCCATTATACCATCATATTGGATCTGGCATTAAAGAGCTGATTTTTAACCCGCGTCGTGCACTAAGTTTACTGAGTGGTCGTAGTTATCTGGCGATTGAAGATATCAGTTTCCAGGTTAAAAAAGGCGAATCGGTTGCGCTTATTGGCCGAAACGGTGCGGGGAAGAGTACGTCGCTTGGTTTGGTCGCCGGTGTGATGAAACCGTCATCCGGTTCTGTTCATGTAGTTGGCCGTGTGGCTTCGATGCTGGAGTTAGGCGGTGGGTTTCACCCCGAGCTGACTGGCCGTGAGAATATTCGACTGAATGCGACGCTGTTAGGCCTTCGTCGTAAGGAGTTGAAGCAGCGTTTGGATAAAATCATCGAGTTCTCCGAGCTGGGTGAATTTATTGACGAGCCCATCCGAGTTTACTCCAGCGGTATGTTGGCGAAGCTGGGTTTCTCTGTCATTACGCAGGTTGATCCAGATATTCTGATTATCGATGAGGTTTTGGCAGTCGGGGACATCTCGTTTCAACGCAAATGTCTCGAAACTATTAATGAGTTCAAGAAGAAAGGGGTGACAATTCTTTTTGTTAGCCATAATCTTCGTGATATCGAAAAAATTTGCGATAGAGTCATCTGGATAGAAAACCATAAGATGAAAGTTATGGGTGAGGCTCATACTGTTATAGCGCAATATAAAGAAGCAATGAGTTGAAATTCATAACCGTGATTGCCAGGTAGTGCAAATGCAGAATATTAAAATATATACGTGTCATCACAAGCCTAGCGCTTTTCTCGACTCAAAGTGGATACAACCAATTCATGTCGGTAAGGCTAATAGTCTTACCGAGATTGGATGCCTTGGTGATGATACGGGTGATAATATATCGTTCAAAAACCCATTCTATTGTGAGTTGACTGCGCATTATTGGGTATGGAAAAATGCAGAGCCAGCCGACTATGTTGGGTTTATGCACTACCGGCGTCATCTAAATTTCTCTAACGATCAGCAGGCCCCGGAGGACCGATGGGGCGTGGTGAGTGCTGAGAAGGTAAGTCGAGAATACCAAGATAAATTTGGTTTGAATGATGAAACGATTCCTCTTTGTCTCGAAGGCGTCGACATTATTTTGCCTAAAAAATGGGATGTTGGTGCTGCAGGTAGCAAAAATAATTATCAGCATTATAAAATCTCTAACCACTTGCATATCGAAGACTATGATGCCGCATTGACCGTATTGGGAGAGCTTTATCCCGAATATATCACTGCCGCAGAAAAATTTAACCAAGCCTCAGATGGTTATTATACGAATATGTTCGTGATGAGAAAGGACATCTTTGAGGACTATTCAATCTGGCTCTTTTCTATTTTAGATAAGTTGGAAGAGAGGCTGAGGTTTAAAAACTACAGCGATCAGGAAAAGCGAGTTGTCGGCCACATTGCAGAACGGTTACTTAACATTTATGTTGGTCACAAGCGAGAAGTTGGCACCTTAAATATTAAAGAGCTGCAGAGAACCTTTATTCAGAATGAAACCTTCTCGGCGACGCTGGAACCTGCATTCTCTGATAATAATGTACCGGTTGTCATTTGCTTCGATGATAATTATGCGATTAGCGGGGCTGCATTAGTCAACTCTATCATTAAGCATGCTAATCCTCTTTTGAATTATGATTTGGTGGTGCTTGAGAACGGAGTGTCTCAGGCGAATAAGCAACGTTTCTTCTCTCTGCTTGCTGAGCATGACAATATCAATCTCCGCTTCTTTGATGTTAACGCTTTTTCAGAGATAAAGAATGCGTTTACGCGTGCACATTTCAGTGCTGCAACCTATGCGCGTTTGTTTATTCCTCGGCTGTTTGCTGAGTATGAAAAAGTGATCTTTATTGACTCGGATACTGTAGTCGAGAATGATTTAGCAGAGTTACTCGATATCCCGTTGGCCGATAACTTGGTTGCGGCGGTAAAAGATATCGTGATGGAAGGGTTTGTTTTGCTTGGCGCCATGTCACAATCCAGTGACGGAGTGATGCCGGCGAAGGAGTACCTTTCTTCTTCATTGGGTTTAATCAATCCAGATGAATATTTCCAAGCGGGAATATTGGTATTTAACATTGTTCAGATGAATAAAGAGAATACCTTTTCCAGCCTGATGGAGGCGATGCAGGGTAAGCAATACTGGTTCCTCGATCAGGATATTATGAATAAAGTTTTCCATGGCCGCGTACATTATTTGCCGTTGGAATGGAATGTCTATCATGGTAACGGTAATACAGAGACATTTTTCCCCAATTTGCCATTTTCAACCTACATGCATTTCCTTGAGGCGCGTCGTAATCCGAAGATGATTCACTTCGCTGGTGAGAATAAACCGTGGAATACGCGTTACGTTGATTTCTTCGATAATTATCACAAGAATATACTGAATACGCCCTGGGCTCCGGAGCTTTATGCCCGCTTGCAAGGCGAGAGGAAGGATTCGTCACCCGCACGTAAGAAGAGTGGGGCACCGATATTGAAACGCTCCATAATGTTTATTCTTAATCGTGTAGCGCCGAAAGGGACAACGCGGCGTAATGCAATGACCAAATACTACTACAAATTTAGACAGCTAATTCGCGGATCATAAGATGATGAACAGTAAGAAAATTTTAATCGTTGGAGCAGGCTTTTCCGGTGCGGTGATCGGGAGAAAATTGGCTGAGCAAGGCCATCAAATTCATATTATCGATCGCCGTACTCATATCGCTGGCAACTGCTACGATGCTCGGGATGAAAAGACGGACGTGATGGTGCATACCTATGGTCCGCATATTTTCCATACCGACAACGAGCAAGTCTGGAACTTTGTGAATCAGTACGCCACAATGATGCCTTATGTTAACCGCGTAAAAGCGACGGTAAACGGCCAGGTTTTCTCGCTGCCGATCAATTTGCACACCATCAACCAGTTCTTCAAAAAAACCTGTTCACCAACGGAAGCGAAAGCCTTGATCGCCGAGAAAGGCGATTCCAGTATCACCGATCCGCAATCGTTCGAAGAACAGGCGCTGCGCTTTGTCGGCAAAGAACTGTATGAAGCCTTTTTCAAAGGTTACACCATCAAGCAATGGGGCATGTCCCCGGCACAGTTGCCGGCTTCGATTCTGAAGCGTCTGCCTATTCGTTTTAATTATGATGATAACTATTTCAATCATAAGTTCCAGGGGATGCCGAAAGACGGTTATACCAAAATGGTGGAAGGTATTCTGGATCACCCGAATATCTCGGTGACGTTGGATACCCAGTTCCAAATGCAGGATCGTGAGGGCTACGATCATGTGTTTTACAGCGGTCCGCTGGATGCGTTCTATGACTTCCAGTTTGGGCGCCTCGGCTACCGTACGCTGGACTTTGAGAAATTTACCGTGGAAGGGGATTATCAAGGCTGTGCGGTGATGAACTATTGTGAACAGTCGGTACCTTATACTCGCATCACCGAGCATAAGTACTTCTCCCCTTGGGAACAGCACGAAGGGTCGGTTTGCTATAAAGAGTACAGCCGCGCTTGCGAAGAAAATGATATCCCTTATTACCCGATTCGTCAGGTCGGTGAAATGGCATTATTGGAAAAATACGTCGATTTGGCCGAAAAAGAACATGACATTACCTTCATTGGCCGCCTGGGTACGTATCGCTACCTGGATATGGACGTGACCATTGCCGAAGCACTGAAAACGGCTGAAACCTATCTGGCCAGTCTGGAGCAAGAAAACGCTATGCCAGTATTCACGGTCAGCATCAGATGAGATGTTCGGCGTTAATTGTTACATTCAATCGCCTGGAAAAATTGAAACAATGTTGGGCGGCAACCTCTGCGTTGCCGTTTGATGACATTGTCATTGTCGATAACGCGTCGACCGACGAAACGCAGTCGTGGCTACACAGTATCGAAGATAGCCGTTTGCACGCCATACGCGCTGCGCAAAACGACGGCGGCGCAGGCGGGTTCAGGCTCGGAAGTGAATATATTGCGAGTAAGATAGACACCGACTGGGTGTTTATGTTCGATGATGACGCTTATCCCGATCGGACATTGTTGACACATTTCGCTGAATTGGCGCAACGGTTCGGCTATGAGGCCTACTGTTGCCGAGTCCTGGATAGACAAGGGACGTTATGCAAAATGAACGTCCCTTTCAGCAAGATGCCAACGTCGTTGGTACACACGTTGGGTTATATTGCCAGACCCGAACGTTACATCCCCGCAGAGCTTAAGCCTGCGGATGTCGTGACTTTCTCATTTGTTGGTGCAATAATACGCAAAGACGTTTTAGCCGCTAACATTGAGTACATTTGGCCAGAACTTTTTATTTATTATGATGATCTTTACTTCTCTTACAGGTTGAGTCAACAAGGGTATCGGTTCCGGTACTCACCAGAGTTGGTATTTCTGCACGATGTGCCTGCTGGCCAGGGGGGGATAAACCCGCCCTGGAAAGTCTACTATCTGGTCAGAAACCTGCTCCTCTCAAGGATGCTTTTCAAAAAACATGAAAGACCTTACTCACTCGGAGCTATCGTGTTACGTATTGCAAAATATTTACTTTCTTTTACCTCTCAAGGCAAAAAAGGTGAATATATTAAATACGTAGTGCGCGGTATTGTTGACGGTATATCACGTAAAAATGGTAAACAACATTAGCCGGTAAGAGTTAAATGAAAAAGATTTGTTATTTTATCAACTCAGATTGGTACTTTGAACTGCATTGGGTTGAAAGAGCGCTGGCGGCTCAGGCTGCTGGCTATGAAATCCACGTTGTTAGCCACTTTGTGGGAGACGACATTCAGCAAAAGTTGGCAGATAAAGGTTTTATCTGCCACGATTCATCAGTATCTGAGCTGTCCATCAACCCGTTCAACTTCTTTGGTTCATTGGCCAAGGTATGGTCGTTGCTCAAAAAAATTGACCCAGACGTACTGCATTGCATCACTATCAAACCTTGTTTGATGGGGGGGTTCTTTGCGCGTTTTTACAACAAACCGATTATTCTGGGCTTTGTCGGGCTTGGGCGTGTCTTTATGGAAGACAAATTGTCAATGAACGTCATTCGTTATCTGACGTTACATTCGTACAATCATATCTTTAAGAACAAAAAATGCTTGCTGGCCTTTGAGCACGAACACGACCGCGATCGACTTCTTGCGCTGACTGAAGCGAAAAAAAGCCAAACGGTTGTTATCGATGGTGCCGGCATTAACCCCGATATTTATCACTACTCGCTAGAAATCAACCGCGAAAAACCGGTCGTCTTGTTCGCCAGCCGATTGCTCTGGAGCAAAGGATTGGGCGATCTGGTCGAGGTGAAAAAGCGCTTGGCGCAGAAAGGCGTGGATTTTGTGTTGAATGTGGCGGGAATTTCCATTGTTGACGATCCGGATGCGATTCCGCTGTCGCAAATAGAAGAATGGCACCAGCAGGGGCTCATCAATTGGTTGGGTCGTTGCAGCGACGTTTACAGCCTGATTGAGGCCTCTAACGTTGTCGCTCTACCTTCTACGTATTCAGAAGGCATTCCGCGTATTTTGCTGGAAGCGTCTTCGGTTGGGCGTGCTTGCATCGCTTATGACGTGGGTGGTTGCCAAAGTCTGATTATTGATGAGTACACCGGCAGCCTGGTGGAGATGCGCAATATCGAGGTTCTGGCAGAGAAGTTGGAGCAGTTGCTTACCAGTCCAAGCAAGCGCGTTGAGATGGGTGTGCGCAGCCGTGAGCGTATCGAGAGCAAATTCGCCTCATCATTGGTTATTGATGACACGTTAAAGCTCTATCAGCGTGCGATCGCAGCCGGAAGTTATTGAGCGTCGTGTGAGCGTTGGGTTTTTCGGTAAAAGGACAGTGGAAAATCCAAATTTGTAAGCAAGAGTCATGGCTGTAACCTAAACGGCTGTTATTGTCGCGATTGTGTAATTTTTGATGGTTCGTAATCTGTTGCAAAGCCTATCGCACCAATCACTACCCACCCGGCTCAATCCTGAGTTAACATGTGTGCCACATCACAAAACCTGCTGGCCGACGTTGCCAGCAGGGTCATCCTCAGACAGGAGTTCCTAAATGTCCAAGCAACAAATCGGCGTTGTCGGCATGGCGGTAATGGGCCGCAACCTCGCGCTGAACATCGAGAGCCGTGGTTACAC
This sequence comes from Serratia sp. SCBI, assembly GCF_000747565.1. NCBI lineage: Bacteria > Pseudomonadati > Pseudomonadota > Gammaproteobacteria > Enterobacterales > Yersiniaceae > Serratia > Serratia sp. SCBI. Next base: position 1,647,987 of record NZ_CP003424.1, read on the forward strand.
CGTTTCCATTTTCAACCGTTCTGGCGACAAGACTGACGAAGTAATCGCTGAGAATCCGGGCAAAAACCTGGCGCCGTATTACACCGTTGAAGAGTTTGTCGAATCGCTGGAAAAACCGCGCCGCATCCTGCTGATGGTGAAAGCGGGCGAAGCGACGGATAAAACCATTGCCTCGCTGACTCCGCATCTGGACAAGGGCGATATCCTGATCGATGGCGGCAACACCTACTATCAGGACACCATCCGTCGTAACCGCGAACTGTCCGATCAGGGCTTCAATTTCATCGGCACCGGCGTTTCCGGCGGTGAAGAGGGGGCGCTGAAAGGGCCTTCCATCATGCCTGGCGGCCAGAAAGAAGCTTACGAGCTGGTGGCGCCGATCCTGGAGAAAATCGCTGCGGTTGCGGAAGGCGAGCCTTGCGTGACTTACATCGGCGCTGACGGTGCAGGCCATTATGTGAAGATGGTGCACAACGGCATCGAATACGGCGACATGCAGCTGATTGCCGAAGCCTATTCTCTGCTGAAGCAGGCGCTGAACCTGAGCAACGAGCAGCTGGCCGAAACCTTCGCCGAGTGGAACAAGGGGGAGCTGAACAGCTACCTGATCGACATCACCAAAGACATCTTCACCAAGAAAGACGAAGAGGGTAAATACCTGGTCGATGTGATCCTGGACGAAGCCGCCAACAAAGGCACCGGCAAGTGGACCAGCCAGAGCTCGCTGGATCTGGGCGAACCGCTGTCGCTGATCACCGAATCGGTGTTCGCACGCTACCTGTCCTCGCTGAAAGATCAGCGCGTTGCCGCGTCTAAAGTGCTGACCGGGCCGAAAGTGGCACCGTTCACCGGCGACAAAGCCGAATTCATCGAGAAAGTGCGTCGCGCGCTGTATCTGGGCAAGATCGTATCCTACGCGCAGGGCTTCTCTCAGCTGAAAGCCGCGTCCAAAGAAAACAACTGGGATCTGCACTACGGCGAAATCGCCAAGATCTTCCGTGCCGGCTGTATCATCCGTGCCCAGTTCCTGCAGAAGATCACCGACGCTTACGCGGCGGACGCCGATATCGCCAACCTGCTGTTGGCGCCATACTTCAAGCAAATCGCCGACGAGTACCAACAGGCGCTGCGTGATGTTGTGGCCTATGCCGTGCAGAACGGTATCCCTACGCCAACCTTCTCCGCCGCGATCGCCTACTACGATAGCTACCGTTCAGCGGTGCTGCCGGCTAACCTGATCCAGGCGCAGCGCGACTACTTCGGCGCTCATACTTACAAGCGTACGGATAAAGAAGGTGTATTCCACACCGAATGGTTAGACTAACTTACTGTAATCATTAAATATTTTAAACCACCATGCTACTGGCATGGTGGTTTTCTTGGCTTTAATTAATTATTCCTACTAGCCGTTTCTGCATTAATTGTTACTACTTCATTTGGCGTCATTCCCTCTGTCTTCAATATTGCGAAATTATCAAGACAGCATATATATGCTGACTCTTTACGACACTATTAGATAGAGAGAAAGGTTCATATTAAGGTTTTTATGAAAAAATAACCTATCTTGAAGGTTTACGGGGTATATGCTGCTTTTATTGTTATTATTGATCACTGCGTCAGTATCTATAAACCAGATATTAGATATACATCGTTTAGCGATATTGGAGGAATGCTGCGGCGGTTAATTGCATGGACACCATTAAATATAGTTTACAGTGGAATTGCACCTGTTTGCATTTTTTTCATTCTAAGCGGTTTTGTTCTTTCGATTAAGTTCAATAAAACCCACGAGGGTAGTGCCATATTCAATGGCGTTGTAAAGAGATACCCAAGGCTGGTTCTTCCTATTTTAGCCTCTACGCTGATGAGTGCATTGCTATATTATATATTGAAGTATACAACTGGCCATGTGATTGAACTCGGTTTTATTCCAGCGATTCTTGAAGCGGTGTATTTCGCGCCTTTCCAACATGTGCCTTTGCATAATTATGCTCTGTGGACTATATCTTTCGAGTTTTATGGATCTTTTATTGTTTTTGGTCTGCTTGCGTTCTTCGGTATGCACCGTAGGCGACTAATATTTTATGCATTGGTCTTCTCTTTCCTTTATGCATGGGGCTCCTTTTATTGTCTCTTCGTCTTTGGAATGATTTTAAACGATTTATATATCGACAATAAATTCAAAATCCATGGAGTGCTGCGTGCACTTATGTTTTTGATCGGCATTGTGCTGGCAACTTCGCCGTATGAACGGGATGGCGTGTATTTATATGGAGGCATCTATAAATACATTGAATACATTTCCGTTGGCTCATATCGAGATACTTATCAAATGCTTATGTTGACAGGAAGTATGCTGATTTTTATGTCGATTTTAGGCAGTAGTTTGAGTGAAAAGTTGCTCGAAAACAAGCTGGCGCAGTTTTTGGGACGTATCTCTTTCCCGTTATATGTCGTACATGTCTGTATACTTAATATTATTGCTGCAATAGCGAAGAGTTATTATGGTGACATACACATGTCTACGTTCATAATGCTATTGTTAGTTACCGTATCAGTGTGCCTGTTGCTTTCTTACTATTTTGAAAAGTATATTGACTTGCCATCAATTAAAATGGCAAATGTATTCGCTAAAAAAATAGCATGATTTTCGCAACCATCAAATATATGGCTGACATTTTTAAGTGGATTCAATGAATGAATAAGGATGCTATGATCGACGTTAATAGTAATACTTCCGCAGCAAGCGAAAGTGTTAAGATTTCGATAATAATCCCGGTATACAATGCTCAGAATTCCATTGTCGCAACCCTGGATTCTATTTTACGTGCGATTAAGAGTACACATGAAATCATCCTCGTCGATGATTGCTCTACTGATAATACTATCTCGGTGATCGAGGGTTATCTTGCTCAGAGAGGAAATATCAAGCTCATTAGGCAAGAGAAAAATCAGGGGCCGGGTGTTGCCAGAGATGTAGGCTTGGCGTCAGCGAGCGGTGAGTATACGATCTTCTTCGACAGCGATGACTTTATGCTGCCTAATGTGGCCGATAATGCCATCGCCAAGCTTGAAAAAAGAAAAACTGGACGTTGCCGTAACTCAGTACAATATCGTTTATGGCAAAGCCAAAGAAAGTATTGGCATGTGGGAAGGCGATGAGAAGTTGTTTGAGGAAGTGCGAGTAAAATATGGTGATATCCTTTCTCTGCAAAAGCTACCTGATTTCCTGACGCTAACAAACTATCCTTGGAATAAAATCTGTAGAACACGGTTTTTAAAGGATAATGACATAAAGTTTGGCAGTTTACGTTTACATGAAGATATTTTTCCGCACTGGAAAATATTGATGAATGCAGAGAGAGTTGCCATTCTGAACGATGCAATATGTAATTATATGCTTTGTCCTGAAGGCAGTAATGTGACTAATAATAAAAGTCAGTTACGTATGCAGTGCGTAGATGCTATTGCTGAGTTATATGACTATATTAAGTCAGATAAGCGCTATGATGTTTATACAACGAGTTTCTTCTTGTTTAGCGTAAATCTGATTGATTGGGCAAAAGAAAATATAGTTATTGACTTCAAATCAGCACTAGTCTCCAAAGTGAGAGACGTTTTCCTGCAGAGCAGTTACAGTGATCTGCAAAAGGTTTTCCACACAAATAAATATATTCATTCTAAAGTGTGTGAGTATTTAGTTAATAAAAAGGTTTTTTGAGATGACTGCAAAATTATCTATCATTGTCACGTCCTATAACATCGAAAAATACATTGGCGAATGTTTGGACAATGTTCTAGCTCAAACGCTAGAAGATATTGAAATCATTGTAGTGGATGATGGTTCTAAAGATAGCACGCCGAAAATTATCGAGTCTTATGCCGAGAAAGATAAGCGTATCATTCCTATTTTGATGAAAGAGAACTCACCTGGTGGGGTTGCTACCGTTGCTAATATTGGCATGGAAGCCGCTACGGGCGAATTTATTGGTTTTGCCGATGGTGACGATCTTTACGATCCGACAATGTTCGAGAAGCTTTATAACATTGCAGTGGCTGAAAATGCCGATGTCGCGATGTGTAACTTCCTCGAGTTTGAGACAGAAACCGGCATCGAGAATGCGCCGTATGAACCTGCCTGGGCAACATTAGCGAACAAACCCGTTTGGGATATTCGCAGCGTTGAGAACAAGAAGAAAGTTCTCGAATTGTTGCCTGTGCCATGGCGTAAAATTTACAAGCGGAAGCTCATTACCGACAATAATCTGAAATTCCCTGTTGGGAAATACTTCTTCGAAGATAATGGGTTCCATTGGTTTGTCACGTTAACGTCAGATAAAGTCTGCTTTATCGATGAAGTGCTCTGCTATCACCGCCGTAACCGTGCTGGCCAGACGATGATGGCCGGCGGGGATCGGTTACTCGGTGTTTTCCTGCAGCACCAGGTTATTTTTGACTATCTTGAAAAGTCAAAAATGCTGGCGCAATACCGCGAGTATTCACTCAACTGGCTGGTTGGCCATATTGCTTGGGTAAGCCAGGTTCTTACGCCTACGTTTTCCACAGAGTTCTACGAAACACTGTTGCCGCACGTAAAACGCTATCAGAAAGGTGAGATCCAGTCTTACTTGTCCACGCGCTTCTATGACAGAAAAACGGTTGGTCTCGTTATTGCACTGATGAAAGAAAGCAGTGCAGATTTCTCAAAAGTCATGAATGGTTGGGTAGCGAAAACGAAGGCTGAAAAATTACGCTTCAACTACGATAAACTGGGGCCTGGTGGGTTGCTGAATATGCTGGTGCGTATAGGCAAGCACAAGTTTATCGAACGCGGACTACATCGTAAGAGTACGCGGGCTTTGTTGATTGAAAATAATGCAAGATTGGACTCCATTCATTGGCGTTTGTCAGAGTTAGAGAGAATGATCGAGTCTGGGTTTATTCTGCAAGAGCAGAGAATTGCGGAAATAAAAAAGCAGGTTGAAGAGATTAAATAATCAGAAATAGGCCTTATGCGGTAGCATAAGGCTTTTTTCATTTAATCTCCTTCGATTATATGATTATAGGATCAAGCGCGGGAGGTTTCGCTGGGGGCCAATGTCATTCTAAAAGTTGGCTTTATTACAATGAACATGGTGGAATAATAATGTCTGAAGTTAAAACGATACCCTATGTTTCGGTAGTTATGCCAGTTTTTAATGCCGAGATTTATATTTTTGATGTCATTGATAAAGTCAGAAAGCAAACGCTGAAAGAACTCGAGATTATTATCGTTGACGATAATTCTACGGATGGTACCAAGGCGATCCTGGAGCGTATTGCCGCCGAGGATGACAGGGTTATATTGCTTTCCGGCATTGAAGGTGGTGGGGCCGGTGCTGCACGCAATGTTGGTTTAAGCCATGCCCGAGGTGAGTTTGTTGTTTTCCTCGATGATGATGATTTCGTTGATGAAAACCTGATGGAAAAAGCCTATTCAATGGCGAAATCGCATGATGCCGATGTTGTCATTTATAGAAGCCAGTTTTATAACGTTCAGCAGGATAAGCATCTGTCGATTCCCTGGTCGATACGCACAGATCTGCTGCCACAAAAAAACGTGTTCTCTTCCATTGAGATCGAGAGGGATTTTTTCAACGCTTTTATTTGGTGGCCTTGGGACAAAATGTTGAAGCGTGAGAGGATATTAGCTGAAAATTTGCAATTTCAGCAAATAAGAACCTCAAACGATCTCTATTTTATTTGTGCGTTCGTTTTGTTATCTGAAAGAATATGTATTCTTGATGATGTATTAATTGATCACACGGTTTCCAGAGAGACATCTCTGTCTAATACCCGCGAAAAGTCCTACCACTGTGCAATTGATGCGTTGGAAGCATTGAGATCCTTAATGATTGAGAGAGGGATCTATGATGGACGAAAAACCGATTTTATCAACTATTCGGCTTCATTTCTCGAGTGGCATTTAAATACCTTGTACGGTAAGGCTTATTTCACATTATATGATGATGTCAGAAGTTATCTGAATAAGCTCGGTGCTAAGTTCGAGGATTTTTACGAAGAAAGAACACACGTTTTTTTCGACAGTCTTTATCGTTTGTCAGCGGATGAGTACCTCTTTTATTTAAGCCGACGTTTGCAGAATGAAAACGATGAGTTGGTTTCTGCTAATTATGATCTCTCTTCTGCCAATCGTGAGGCCGAGTCGTCTTATCAGATGTTGTCTACCTCTTACCAAGACGTTTGCGCCGAGTTCAAACGTAAAGAGGAAGCGGAACAGAAGCTACATGCTGAACAGCAAGCTATGGAGGCTAAGCTGAGTGCTCTGGAGGCTCGACTCAGAGCCCATGAAGGGGTGATTCTCGAGAAAGGCCACCAATTGAGAGCCGCTGAAAGCGAGATAGAGTCGCTTACGCATCAACTAAGAGAGTGCGAAATGCGCAATCGTGAGATAGTAAATTCTTGGCCATGGCGGCTGATGGCCCTGTTCCGGCCTTCGCGCAAAAACGGAAAAAATTAAGAATCACGTAGTGGGGGCTGGGCTTTGATTCTCTTCTGCTGCTGTTTTCGATGCTTGTGAACAAATAAAAAGCCGCCGAGGTTAACGCCCGGCGGCTTTTTTATTGCGCGTGATTTAATGTCACGCTTTTTTCTGATGCCGCTCGCGCAGCCGGCCGATCACCGCGCTCAGATCCAAATCCTGGTCCTGCAGCAGCACCAGCAGGTGATAGATCAGATCCGAGGCCTCGTTGGTCAACTCTTCGCGATCGTTGACCGTGGCGGCCAGCGCGGTTTCCACGCCTTCTTCCCCGACCTTCTGCGCGATGCGTTTGGTGCCGCTGGCGTACAGGCTGGCGGTGTATGAGCTGTCCGGGCTGGCATGCTTGCGCTCCGCCAACAGCTGTTCCAGCTGATAGAGGAACGTCCAGTCGCTGGCGGCCGGGTGGAAGCAGCTGCTGTTGCCCAGGTGGCAGGTCGGGCCGATCGGGTTGGCCAATACCAGCAGCGTGTCGTTATCGCAGTCCGGCGTGATGCTGACCACCTTGAGGAAGTGGCCGGAACTTTCGCCTTTGGTCCACAGGCGCTGCTTGGTGCGCGAAAAGAAGGTGACATTGCCGCTCTGCTCGGTGGTCGCCAGCGCTTCCGGCGTCATGTAACCCAGCATCAGCACTTCGCCGGAAACGGCGTGTTGCACGATGGCCGGCATCAGGCCGTCGGTTTTCTCCCAGTCCAGCTGGTTTCTCTGTTGTTCTGTCAGCACACGCGAATCTCCACGCCTTGTTCGACCAGGAACCTTTTCAGTTCGCCGATATTGATGATTTGTTTGTGGAACACCGATGCCGCCAGCGCGCCGTCGACGTCCGCATCGCGGAACGCTTCCAGGAAGTGCTCCATCGTGCCCGCACCGCCGGAGGCGATCAGCGGCACTTTGCAGACCTCGCGCACCCGACGCAGCTGCTGCAGATCGTAACCGTTGCGCACGCCGTCCTGGTTCATCATGTTCAGCACGATCTCACCGGCGCCGCGGCGCTGCACTTCCTGCACCCAGTCGAGGGTTTCCCACTGGGTGACGCGGGTGCGGCTCTCGTCGCCGGTATATTGATTGACGTGGTATTTGCCGGTTTCACTGTCGAACCAGGTATCGATGCCCACCACGATGCACTGCACGCCAAAGCGATCCGCCAGGCGGCTAATCAGATCGGGATCGGCCAGCGCCGGTGAGTTGATGGAGATTTTGTCGGCGCCGAAAGACAGGATCTGGCTGGCGTCCTCGGCGCTTTTAATGCCGCCGGCGACGCAGAACGGAATATCAATCACCTCCGCCACGCGCGACACCCAGCTTTTGTCCACCACCCGGCCGTCGCTCGAGGCGGTGATATCGTAAAACACCAGCTCGTCCGCGCCTTCTTGCGCATAGCGCTGCGCCAGCGGCACGATGTCACCGATGATTTCGTGGTTGCGGAACTGCACGCCTTTCACCACTTGCCCGTCTTTAACATCCAGACACGGGATTATCCGTTTTGCCAGCATGCAATCGCCTCCTCAACGCTAAATTTACCTTCCAGCAGGGCGCGCCCGACGATCACGCCGGCAACGCCGCTGCCGCGCAACTGGGCGATGTCGTCCAGATTGCCGATGCCGCCTGAGGCCTGGAAGGCCACCTGCGGATAACGGCGGCTGATCGCCTGATACAGCGCCACGTTGGAACCGGCCAGCGTGCCGTCGCGCGAAATGTCGGTGCACAGCACGTGTTTCAGCCCGTAGGGCAGGAACTGCTCTACCACCTGTTCAAGCGTGGCGTCGGAATCCTCCTGCCAGCCGCTGATGGCCACGCGCTTCACGCCCTGCGCGTCGATGCGCACATCCAACGCCAGTACCAGCGCGTCGGCGCCATAGCGTTCGAACCAGCTTTGCACCAACTGCGGTTGTTTCACCGCGGTGGAGCCGATCACCACGCGCGTGGCGCCGGCCTCCAGCAGGGCGCTGACGTCTTGCTCGTTGCGGATGCCGCCGCCGACCTGCACCGGCACGTTAACCCCCGCCAACAGCTTGCGCAGCAGCGGGATCTGGCGCGCGGCCGGATCTTTGGCGCCGGTCAGATCGACCAGGTGCAGCACCTGGGCGCCCTGTTGTTGATAGTCCTGCAGGCGCAGCAGCGGATCGTTGCCGTAGTCGCGCTGTTGGCCGTAATCGCCCTGATGCAAACGCACCACGTTGCCGTCGATCAAATCCAAAGCCGGAATAATCATGCTGCCTACATCTCCAGAAAGTTTTTCAACAGTTGCGCTCCGGCCGCTCCAGAACGTTCTGGATGAAACTGTACGCCGAAGAAGTTGTCTTTTTGCACGGCGGCGGTGAAGGGCTCGCCGTAATTCGCCTGAGCGATGGTGCTGGGGCATATCGGCATCGCATAGCTGTGAACGAAATAGAAGTAGGCGCCGTCATCGATGCCGCGGAACAGATGGTGGCCCGCCTGCGCGGATACCTGGTTCCAACCCATGTGCGGCAGCGGCAGGCCGAAGTCGGTCATCTGCTTTACCGGCGTATCGATGAGGCCGAGCGTCGTTATGCCGCCGTTCTCTTCGCTGCTGGCCGCCAGCAGCTGCATACCGAGGCAGATGCCCAGCACCGGCTGAGTGCAGGCCCTGATAAGTTCGATCAGATCGCGTTCGCGCAGCTGATCCATCGCCGCCTGCGCGGTGCCGACGCCCGGCAGGAACAGCTTGTCGGCGCGCAGCACGATCTCCGGATCGCGGCTCACTTCCGGCTGATAGCCCAGGCGCCGCACCGCATAGGTGACGGAGGCCAGGTTGGCGCAGCCGGTATCCAAAATCACCACGTTCATCACAGCACTCCTTTCGAGCTCGGCAGGGTATTGCCCTCGACGCGGATCGCCTGGCGCAGCGTGCGGCCAAACACTTTGAACAGGCTTTCGACCCGGTGGTGGTCGTTTTTGCCTTTGGTCTTCAGGTGCAGCGTGCAACCCATGGTGTAGGAGAGCGAGCGGAAGAAGTGCTCGACCATTTCGGTGCTGAGATCGCCGACGCGCTGATAGTTGAACTCGGCCTTGTACTCCAGGTGCGGGCGGCCGGAGATATCCAGCGCGCAGCGCGCCAGACACTCGTCCATCGGCAGCACGAAGCCGAAGCGGGCAATGCCGCGCTTGTCGCCCAGCGCCTTGTTCAACGCTTCGCCCAGCGCCAGGCCGGTGTCCTCTACGGTGTGGTGATCGTCGATATACAGGTCGCCTTTGACATCGATCTCCATGCGGAAGCCGCCGTGGGTAGCGATCTGATCCAGCATGTGGTCGAAGAAGCCGACGCCGGTTTTGATTTTGCTGCCGCCTTCGCGATCCAGCCAGACGTTGACATCGATCTGCGTCTCTTTGGTCACGCGGTTAACCCGCGCATGACGGTCGCGCAGGGTCAGCTGGCGCACGATCTCTTTCCAGCCCAGCACGCCGCGCTGGTAGCGCAGCCCCTGAATGCCCATGTTTTCCGCCAGCTGCACGTCGGTCGGCCGATCGCCGATCACGTAGCTGTGGGCGGTATCGAGCACGCCGGGTTCGAGGTAACCCTTCACCAGCGCGGTCTTCGGCTTGCGGCAGTCGCAGTTGTCCGCCGGCAGGTGCGGGCAGATCAACACGTCGGCGAACTGAATGCCCTGCGAGCTAAGGATCTGCATCATCAGGTTGTGCGGCGGATCGAAGGTTTCCTGCGGGAAACTGGCGGTGCCGAGCCCATCCTGATTGGTGATCATCACCAGCTGATACCCCGCCTGTTGCAGCGCCAGCAGGGAAGGGATCACGTCCGGCTCAAGCGCCAGCTTGTCCAGGCGGTCAACCTGGAAATCTTCCGGTGGCTCGGCGATCAGCGTGCCGTCACGATCGATAAAGAGGATTTTTTGGCTCACATTGGCTCCTGGCGAGTCTGGTTGGCGCCGGGCAGGGCGGACAAGGCGTCCACCACGCGTTGACATTCGTCGCGGGTGCCTATGGTGATGCGCAGGCAGCCGGACAACCCGGGCTGTTTGTTTTGGTCTCGTAAGATAATGCCCTGATCCCACAAGCTTTTAAACACATTACTTGAGGCGGTGAAGCGGGCCAGCAGGTAATTGCTGTCGCTGGCGAAAACCTGCTCGACGCAGGCGCATTTTTCCAGCTGTTGCTGCAGCCAGCTGCGGGTGGCGGCGATGTCGGTGACGCGCTGGCGCATGGTGCGGATGCCTTCTTCGCTCAGCGCCTGCGCGGCGATATCCGCCACCGGTGTCGAGAGCGGGTAAGGCGCGATCACCTTCAGCAGCAGGGCGATCAGATCTTCGTTGGCGAGCGTAAAGCCGCAGCGCAGGCCGGCCAGCGCAAAGGCCTTCGACAGCGTGCGCAGAATAGCCAGGTGTGGATAGTCGCTCAGCCACCCGGCCACCGAGGCCTGCGGGCAAAACTCGATATAGGCTTCGTCCACCGCGACGATCGCTTTGCCTTTGGCCATCTCCAGCAGGCTGCGCAGAGAGTCCGGGTCAATCAGGTTACCGGTCGGGTTGTTCGGGCTGCAGACGTAGATCAGTTTCACGTTGTCCAGGCTGTCCGCGATGGCTGGCAGATCCAACTGCCAGTCCTCTTTGGCGGCCACGGTGCGGCGCTCCACGCCAAAGGTTTCGGCGCTGACGGCGTACATGCCGTAGGTCGGCGGGCAGAACAGAATGGCGTCTTTGCCCGGCTCGCAGAAGGCGCGGATCAGCAGCTCGATGCCTTCATCGGCGCCGCGGCTGACCAGCACCTGCTCTTTCTTGACCCCGGCATAGGCGGCGTAGCGTTCGATCACCTGCGCCGGCTGGCACTCCGGATAGCGGTTGAAGGTTTGCGCCGTCAGCTGGAATTCCGGGGCGATCGGGTATTCGTTGGCGTTCAGCCATACGTCGCCCTTGCCGCCGAGGCGGCGCGCCGATTGATAAGGGGTCAGCTCGCGAACGTTGGCGCGCGCCAGTTTTTCGATGCTCATGCTTGCTCCTTCAGGGCGGCGACGCGCAGGGTCACGGCGTTCTTGTGGGCGATCAGCTGCTCGGCGGCAGCCAGCGTCTCGATGGTGGCAGCCAGGTTGCTGAAGCCCTGCGGCGTCAGCTCTTGCACCGTCATGCGTTTTTGGAAATCGGCCAGACCAAGGCTTGAGCAGGTGGCGGTGTAGCCGTAGGTCGGCAGCACGTGGTTGGTGCCGGAGGCGTAATCGCCGGCGGACTCCGGCGACCAGTCGCCGAGGAACACCGAACCGGCGCTGGTGATGCCGTCCACCAGATCGCGCGCATTGCGGGTCTGAATGATCAGGTGCTCCGGGCCGTAACGGTTGCTGATGGCCACGCACTCCGGCAGATCGCGTGCCACGATCAGGCGGCTGCTCGCCAGCGCTTGGCGGGCGGTGTCGGCGCGCGGCAGCTCGGCCAGCTGGCTTTCCACCGCGTCGGCCACCGCCTGCGCCATCGCCGCGTCCGGCGTCAGCAGGATCACCTGCGAATCCGGGCCGTGCTCGGCCTGCGACAGCAGATCGGAAGCGACAAATGCCGGGGTGGCGCCGGCGTCGGCGATCACCAGCACTTCCGAAGGACCGGCCGGCATGTCGATGGCCGCGCCGTCAAGGCGCTGGCTGACCTGCCGCTTGGCTTCGGTCACGAAGGCGTTGCCCGGACCGAAGATCTTCGCTACGCGCGGCACGCTTTCGGTGCCGAACGCCAGGGCGGCGATCGCCTGCGCGCCCCCGACCTGAAACACTTCCTGCACGCCGCACAGCTGCGCCGCATACAGGATCTCATCGGCGATCGGCGGCGGCGAGCACAGCACTACCCGGCGGCAGCCGGCGATGCGCGCCGGCGTCGCCAGCATCAGCACGGTGGAGAACAGCGGCGCCGATCCGCCGGGAATATACAGGCCCACTGAGTCGATTGGGCGGGTCACCTGCTGGCAGCGCACGCCCGGTTGCGTTTCGACGTCCACCGGCGGCAGTCGCTGCGCGTTGTGGAAGGTTTCCACGTTGGCGACGGCCACCGCCATCGCCTGTTTGATGTCGTCGCCCAACCGCGCGGCGGCGGCGGCGATCTGCTCGGCGCTGACGCGCAGCGTCGAGACTTCCGCCTTGTCGAAACGGGCGCTGTAGTCGCGCAACGCCCGATCGCCGTTGGCCTTCACGTTGTCGAGGATCTCGTTCACCGTGCGGGTGATGCTGTCGGAAGCGGCGATCGCCGGACGCATCAGCAGCTCGGCCTGGCGTTCGGCGCTGCACGTCGCCCAATCGATCGGCGTGTTGAAGGTCGACATGGCGTTACTCCATCATCTTTTCAATCGGCAGCACCAGAATCGAGCTGGCGCCGAGCGCTTTCAGTTTTTCCATGGTTTCCCAGAACAGGGTTTCGCTGCTGACCATGTGCATCGCCACGCGGTTCTGCGCGCCGGCCAGCGGCAGAATGGTCGGGCGTTCGGCGCCCGGCAGCAGCGCGACGATCTCGTCCAGTTTCTCGCTCGGCGCGTGCAGCATGATGTATTTGGATTCGCGCGCCTGGATCACGCCCTGAATGCGGGTCATCAGGCGGTCAATCAGCTGCTGTTTGGCTTCAGGCATTTCGCCGTCGCGCTGGATCAGGCAAGCTTTGGAGCGGTAGATCACCTCCACTTCGCGCAGGCCGTTGGCCTCCAGCGTGGCGCCGGTAGAGACCAGATCGCAGATGGCGTCGGCCAGGCCGGCGCGCGGCGCCACTTCCACCGAGCCGTTCAGCAGGCAAGATTTGAAGCGCACGCCCTGTTTGTCGAGATATTGCTTCAGCAGGTGCGGGTAAGAGGTGGCGATGCGGGCGTCCTGCAGGCTTTGCGGGCCGGCGTATTCGGCGTCGAGCGGGGTGGCCAGCGACAGGCGGCAGCCGCCGAAATCGAGGCGGCGCAGGGTGAAGTAGCGCGGGTCTTCACCCTGGGCGCGGCGGCTGAGCAGCTCTTCTTCCAGCACGTTCTCGCCGATGATGCCGAGATCGACCACGCCGTCCATCACCAGACCCGGAATGTCGTCGTCGCGCACGCGCAGGATATCGATCGGCATGTTTTCGGCGAAGGCGATCAGACGCTGCTGCTGCAGGTTAATCTTGATGCCGCAGCGCGCCAGCAATTCCTGGGATTCATCGCTCAGGCGGCCCGACTTCTGCATTGCGATCCGTAAACGTGTCTTGTCCAGCATGGTAACCTCTGTTTAATCTGTAATTTTATGAATTTATTGTAAAAACTATTCTTTCTGTCTGTCCGGAGCCAAAAAAAAACCCTCGGAAGAAATCTTCCGAGGGCTCTCTCTTGCGTTCTGCGCGCCACTGGAAGATTAACAAACCGTCTTCCAGCACACATCGCCTGAAAGACTAGTCAGGGTGATGGAGATGATGGTGGTTGAACTGAACGCGTGTCATGGTGTTTTCTCTCAGCAAAAGTCGGTAAAAAACCGTATGGCAATTAAGCTAAACTATCCGCTGTCCGCCGTGCAACTCTTTTTTATCGTCATAAATTTAATTTATTGAAACAGGTTGAGTTATTAGCCACACGCGGCTTTACCTAACCTTAAGCCGGTCAGATTGTATCGCCGCGCGCAGTGGCGTAGCCTTAGGGGCAGGGCGCTGCGATCTTCAGGAGAGGAAGAGGATGAAAAAGGTAGCCATTATTGGTCTGGGTTGGTTGGGCATGCCGCTGGCGTTGTCGCTGATGGGCCGCGGGTACGACGTGGTCGGCAGCAAAACCACGCCGGACGGCGTCGAGGCCGCGCGGATGAGCGGCATCGAATGTTATCAGTTGGAACTGACGCCGGAATTGATCTGCGACCCGGACGATCTGGCGTCGCTGCTGCGCGTGGATGCGTTGGTGGTCACGCTGCCCGCGCGCCGCACCGTCGAAGGCAGCGAGAACTATTTCAATGCGGTGCGCATGCTGGTGGACAGCGCAATGGCTTTCGGCGTGCCGCGGGTGATCTTCACCAGTTCCACTTCGGTGTATGGCGAAACCGCCGGCACGCTGCGCGAAGAGTCGCCGCTGCGGCCGGTCTCGCCGTCCGGCCGGGTATTGGCCGAGCTGGAGCGCTGGCTGCACGAGCTGCCGAATACCTCGGTGGACATTCTGCGCCTGGCGGGGCTGGTGGGCGCCGATCGTCACCCCGGCCGCTTCCTGGCGGGAAAGCTCGATGTGAAGGGCGGGTCGCAGGGGGTGAATCTGGTGCACCAGGACGACGTCATCGCCGCCATCCAACTGCTGCTCAAGCTGCCGAAGGGCGGCCACGTGTACAACCTGTGCGCGCCGCGTCATCCGGCCAAGCGCGATTTTTATCCGGCCCTGGCCGAGCAGCTGCACCTGGAGCCGCCGCAGTTTGCCGACGAAGCGGAACAGGATGAGCGGCTGGTGGACGGCAACCGCATCTGCAACGAGCTGGGTTTTGAATACCAGTATCCCGATCCGGCGCGCATGCCGGTCAGTTAACGTCCGTCAGGCCCCGCGCATGCGGGGCTTTTTTTCGCCGGCGCGCGCCAAATCCTCCAGCAGCGCGTTCAACGCCTCGTCGGGTTGGACGGGGCGGCTGACCAGGCTGAGCGTGGCGCGGTAAGAGAGCGCCGTGCCGCCCAACTGCCGCAGCAGCCCTTGCTCCACCCAGCGCGCCGCATAGTGGGTGGGCAGATAACCGAGACAGGTGCCGCTCAGCACCAGATGGGCGACGCTCTCCATGTGGTGGGCCACCGCGGCCAGATGCGGCGGGGCTATCGGGCACAGCTGCTGCGCCAGCAGGTAGCCGCGCTTGACCCAGCGCGCGTTTTCAATCTGCTCGCGCTCGGGTTCTTCCACCGCGAACAGCGGGTGATCCTCACTGCAATAGATCGCCTGCGTCTCCTCCAGCCACGGTTGATAACGCAACGCCTCCAGCTGCTGGCCAAAGTAGCCGATGCCCAGATCGAGCTGCCGGTGCAGCAGCCCTTGTTCAATCTCGTTCGGTGAACAGATGCGGCACTGCAATTGCACGTCCTGGCGGCGCCGCTGAAAGTGCTTGATGGCCTGACTGAACGGGTTGCCCGGCAGTGAAACCAGGTTATCCACCAGACCGATTTGCAGATCGCCGGTCAGCAGGCCGTTCAGCGACTGGCTGACCCGGGTGAAGTCGCGGGCGGCGTTGAACAAGGAACGGCAGGCGATCAGCATGCGTTCCCCTTTTGGCGTCAGCCGGAAGCCGGAGCGCCCGCGCTGGCACAGGCGAAAACCCAGTCGCGTTTCCAGCGAGGCCAGATGGGTGCTGATGGTGGATTGGTTCATCAGCAGCGTTTCCTGTGCGGCGCTGACGCCCTGGGCTTCCGCCACCGCGACGAACACCCGCAACAGCTTCAGATCGATATCGCTTAGGTTAGTGAGCATCGCCCCCTCCGCAGAACGTCGGCCGCTTAACCCATTTTTAACATCGAAGAAATAGGCGCGGCGCTGAAGATATGGCCTTTCTTATGGCATGAGATTGAAATAAAAATCAACGCTTCAATGGGTTAGTTACATCGTGTTTTTCGATGTTTACATGCAAAAGCGGGAATGGTAGCCGGTGCGGTCAACGGGGTAGTCTGCGAATGTTGCTTAAATGTTTCAATTTATCGCAGCCCAAGACAAGGAAACGCCATGCTGAACCAACCCCAAAGCGGCAACGACATGCCGCGCTTTGCCGGTCTCCCCACCATGATGCGCCTGCCCGCCGCCGATCAGGCGCGTGGTCTGGACGCCGCCTTTGTCGGCATTCCTCTGGATATCGGCACCTCCAATCGCAGCGGCACCCGCTATGGCCCGCGCCAGATCCGCCAGGAGTCGGTGATGATCCGCCCCTACAACATGGGCACCGGCTCCGCCCCATTCGAACGGCTGCAGGTGGCCGATCTGGGGGACGTCGCCATTAACCCCTACAGCCTGGCGGACAGCGTACGGCGCATCGAGGCGGCTTACCGCGAGATCCTGGCGCACGGCTGCACGCCGTTGACGCTCGGCGGCGACCACACCCTGACGCTGCCGGTGCTGCGCGCCATCGCCCGCCGACATGGCCCGGTCGGGCTGATCCACGTCGATGCGCATTCCGACACCAACGAGGAGATGTTTGGCGAACAGCTGGCGCACGGCACCACCTTCCGCCGCGCGTTTGAGGAGGGGCTGCTGGCGCCGGAAAAAGTGGTGCAGATTGGTCTGCGCGGCAGCGGCTATGCGGCGGATGACTTCGATTGGTCACGGCGCCAGGGCTTCCGCGTGGTGCCGGCCGAAGCCTGCTGGCATCGGTCGCTGACGCCGCTGATGGCGGAGATCCGCGAGCAGATGGGCGATGCGCTGGTTTATCTCAGTTTCGATATCGACGGGCTGGATCCGGCCTTCGCGCCGGGCACCGGCACGCCGGAGGTCGGCGGACTGTCGGTTTGGCAAGGGCTGGAGATCGTGCGCGGCTGCCGTGGGCTGAACCTGATTGGCGGCGACGTGGTGGAGGTGTCGCCGCCTTACGATCGCTCCGGCAATACGGCGCTGCTGGCGGCCAACCTGCTGTTTGAAATGCTGTGCGTGCTGCCGGCCAGCTGAGGCCGGCGTACTGACCCTGCCGGCGGAGCGGTTGCGTCGGGCCCCCTGATAACAATAACAACGGAGTGGAGGTACCCATGAATTTCGATCTGCTGGTTGTGGTGATTTACTTTTTGGTGATAGGCGCGGTGGGGTGGATGGGCATTCGCCGCGCCAACTCCAAAGAGGCGTATCTGGTGGCCGGGCGCAACCTGGGGCCGGGGCTGTATCTGGGCACGCTGTCGGCGGTGGTGCTCGGCGGCGCGTCGACCATCGGCAGCGTCAAGCTCGGCTACACCTACGGCATCTCCGGCGTCTGGCTGTGCGGCGCGCTCGGGCTGGGCATTGTGGTGCTGAGTCTGGTGCTGGCCAAACCGCTGCTCAAACTGAAGCTGTATACCGTCAGCCAGGTGCTGTCGCGGCGGTATCACCCGGCGGCGCGGGTCACCAGCGGCGCGATCATGCTGGCGTATGACCTGATGGTGGCGGTGACCTCGATCATCGCCATCGGCAGCGTGATGCAGGTGATGTTCGGCCTGTCGTTCAGCGCGTCTATCCTACTCGGCGGCGGGCTGGTGGTGCTGTATTCGACGCTGGGGGGCATGTGGTCGCTGACGCTGACCGACATCATTCAGTTCATCATCATGACCGTCGGCATGATGCTGGTGCTGATGCCGATGAGTATCGTCAAGGCCGGCGGCTGGGAGGCGTTCACCAGCCTGCTGCCCGCCGGTTACTACCAGCTGTCGTCGATCGGGCTGGATACTATTCTGGTATTTTTCCTGATCTACTTCTTCGGCATTTTGATCGGTCAGGACATCTGGCAGCGGGTGTTCACCGCCCGTAGCGCCAATGTGGCGCGCTTCGCCGGGCTGGGGGCGGGCGTCTATTGCGTGCTGTACGGCGTGACCGGCGCGCTGATCGGCATGGCCGGCAAGATCGTGCTGCCGTCGCTCAGTAATACCGACGGCGCCTTCGCCGCCATCGCGCAAGCGGTGTTGCCGGTCGGCGTCAGCGGGCTGGTGGCCGCGGCGGCCCTGGCGGCGCTGATGTCCACCGCCAGCGCCTGTCTGTTGGCGTCTTCGACCATCGCGCTGGAGGACGTGCTGCCGGCCATCCGGCGCAAACCTTCTGGCGGGTTGGCCGCCGGGCGCTTCACCACGCTTTTCATGGGCGCGGTCATGCTGGGGCTGGCGTTTGTGGTGCGCGACGTGCTGGCGGCGCTAACGCTGGCTTACAACCTGTTGGTGGGCGGCATGCTGATCCCGTTGGTGGGGGCTATCTTCTGGCCGCGCGCCACCAGCGCCGGCGCCATCGCCAGCATGCTGACCGGCAGCCTGTGCGTGGTGGGGCTGATGATCTGGCACGGCATCGACGCCAACAGCCCGATCTACGGCGGTCTGCTGGGCGGCGGCGTCGCCTTCGTGCTGGGCAGCCTGCTGAGCCGCCCGGCGCCGCAGCTGCAGACCCAAACCGAGCGTTGAAACGACGAGGTGGGACATGAACAATCGCAATGTGGCGCCACGCCCAAAAATTGAAGTGCGCTCGATAGACTATGTGCCCCGTCACGAGCGGCATGGCAAGGTTTGGCATCAGGCGCCGTTTTGGTTCACCGGTAATTTCGTTTTGACGACGATGGTGGTCGGTTTCACCGGCCCGGCGTTGGGGTTGGGCGCGCTTTATTCGATGCTGGCCATTGTCGTCGGCGTGGGGTTCGGCACGTTCTTCATGGCGTGTCATGCCAATCAGGGGCCGCGCATGGGGCCGCCACAGATGATCCAGTCGCGGGCCCAATTCGGCCTGCGTGGCGCCATCGTTCCCTTTGCCGCCGTGGTGTTTGTTTACATCGGTTTCAACGTGTTCAACGTTATTCTCGCGACCGATGCGATCAACACGGTATTGCCGGGTCACCGTCCGCCCTGGTATGCGTTGCTGATCGCGGTGGCCGTGCTGTTGGCGATCGTCGGCCACGATATGCTGCATGCGGTGCAGCGCTGGCTGACCTATGTGATGATGGCGGTGTTCGGCGTGCTGACGGTCGGTGCCGTGCTGTCGCTGCGGATGGACGCTGTCGTCGGCGCCGGGCATTTTTCGTGGGCGGCTTTTTTGATTCAGCTGTCGGCGGCCGCCGGCTACCAGATCAGCTACGCGGTGTATGTCTCCGACTACTCGCGCTATTTGCCGCATGAAACGCCGTCGGCCAACGTGATCTTTTGGACTTATCTGGGGGCGGCCGGATCGGCGCTTTGGCTGATGTCGCTGGGCGCGTTTCTGGCCTCAGCATTACCGGCTCCCGATGCGATCGGCAGCGTACAGGCGGTGGGGAATGGCATCTATCCGGGGTTCGGCACGCTGGCCGTGTTGATCGCTGTGCCTTCGCTGGTCGGTATCATGGCGGTCAACTGTTATGGCGCAATGCTGACCAGCCTCAGCGCGATTGACGCGTTCCGTAAAGTGACGCCAACGTTGAAATTACGCATGGCCGGCATCGGCGTCGTCGCTCTGACGGTGTTCGCGGTGGCGTTGGCTATCCCGGCGAGCTATCTCGCCAGCTTCAATACCTTCGTGCTGCTGATGCTGTATTTCCTGGTGCCCTGGACGGCGGTGAATCTGATGGACTTTTACGTGGTGCGCGGCGGGCATTACGCGATAGGTGAAATCTTCAACCCGGCGGGGATCTACGGCCGTTGGGGCGGCTCCGGTCTGACGGCCTACGCGATCGGCCTGCTGGCGATGGTGCCGTTCATGACGTTGGGCTTTTACACCGGCCCCTTTGCTGTTTTACTGGGCGGCGCGGATATCGCTTTTCTGATCGGCTTGCTGGTGGCCGGGAGCGTTTATGTCGTCATGTGCCGAAAGCTCGATCTCGAAGCCGAACGGCGGGTGGCGTTGCGTTGCGAGGGATTATTGGAAGGAGAACGGGAGTGAAGGAAAAAATCAGCGTCGCATGCTGCCAGTTGGCGCTGCGGGTAGGGGAAGCGGAGCACAATCGGGCGCTGTCCGCCCAGGCGATCCGCCGGGCAGCGCAGCGTGGCGCCAACGTCATCGTGTTGCCGGAGTTGGTGAACAGCGGCTATGTGCTGCGCGACAAGGCGGAGGCGCGGGCGTTGGCCGAGGCCGAAGACGGCCCTAGCCTCAGCCTGTGGTGTGCCCTGGCGAGTGAGCTGGATGTGGCGATCGTCGCCGGTTTTTGCGAGCGCCTGCCCGAGGGTGAGGTGGCCAACAGCGCGGCGTTGATCGATGCGCAGGGGGTGAGGGCGATTTATCGCAAAGCGCACCTGTGGCATGAAGAGAGTTCGATCTTTACCGCCGGCGATCGGCCGCCGCCGGTCGTCGAGACGCGTTTTTGGCCGGTTGGCGGTGATGATCTGTTACGACCTCGAGTTTCCGGAGTGGGTGCGCTTGCCTGCGTTGGCCGGTGCTCAGCTGCTGTGCGCGCCGGTCAACTGGCCGCTGGCGCCGCGCCCGCAGGGCGAACGGCCGGCGGAGATGGTGAAGGCGCAGGCCAACGCCGCCGTCAATCGGCTGTTCATCGCGGTGTGCGATCGTTGCGAAACGGAGCGCGGCGTTGCGTGGATCGGCGGTTCGGTGATCGTCGACGCCGACGGCTATCCGTTGACGCAGAGCCTGACAGGCGAAGGCATGGTGCTGGCATCGATGGATATCGGCGCTGCCGATGACAAGCACATCGGCCGCCACAATCACGTGCATCGCGATCGGCGTCCGATGCTGTATTGAAGCGGCGGGGCGGCCGGTGATCCCAGCCGCCCCGCGATCGTTTTCGTCGGCGGGAAAAGCGCCGTTCTGGCGCTTACAGCCAGCCCGATTTCTTCAGTTTCTGATACAGGAAAATGCAGCCGACGGCGGTCACTCCCAGCGTGGCGTGATAGGCCCACGGGAACTTCAGTTCCGGCATGTCGGCGAAGTTCATCCCGTACAGGCTGAAGACCACCGTCGGGATGGCCAAGATTGCCCCCCAACCCGCCAGCCGTTTCACCACTTCGTTTTGTTTGACCGTCACCAGCGCCAGGTTGACGTGCATGGCGTTGGTCAGCATTTCGCGCATGTCGTCGATATTGCTGACCACCTGATGGGCGTGATCTTGCACGTCGCGCACGTAGGCGCGCAGCTCTTTCGGGATCACCTCTTCGTGCAGGCGGATCAGCTGGTTGCAGATTTCATCCATCGGCAGCGCGGCGTTGCGCAGCGCCAGCAGATGGCGGCGCAGGGTATAGACGTTCTCGATCGCCGCCTGATCGAACTCTGACTGAAACATGTTGGCTTCAATGTTCTCGATGGTGCTCTCGAAGCGCGCCACCACGCTGCGGTAGTTATCCACCACGAAGTCCAACACCGAATAGAGGGCGAAGCCCGGCCCGCGGCACATCTGCTTGTGGTTCTCTTCCGCCTTGGCGCGGATCGGCGCGTAACTGGGCGAAGCGCCGTGGCGCACCGTCACCAGAAAGTTTTTGCCGACGAAGAAGTGGGTTTCGCCATATTCGATTTCGTCGTGCTCGCCCCACTGCGCGGTTTTCACCACGATGAACAGCGAGTCGCCGTAGGTCTCCAGTTTCGGCCGCTGGTGCGCGCACAGCGCGTCTTCGATCGCCAAATCGTGCAGCCCGAACTCCTCCTGCACCTTGCGCATAAACGCCGGCTCAGGCTGCCTTAATCCCAGCCAGATGAAGGTGTCGGGCTGTTTGACCACCTCGCTGATATCGTCGATGGTCACTTCGCCCAGCCGTTGGCCGGCTTTGTACGCCACACAGTTCACCACCATGCTTTTGCTGTCCATCCGTCCATCCATTAATCAGTCAGCGTTTTGGTAAGTAAATAACACTCATGTTCTACCGGATACTCTTTCAGCGTCATTTGCAGCTGATAGCCGAGCTTTTCGTAGAACGGTCGCGCCTGGAAGCTGAAGGTGTCGAGGCGGGCGTAGCGGCAGCCGCGCGCCTGCGCCTCATGCTCGGCGGCGCGCATCAGCCGGCCGCCGAGGCCGCTGCCGCGCTGGGTATCCGCCACCCATAGCCACTCGACGCTCAGCCAGTTGCCCCAGGTTTCGGCGGTCAGGCCGCCGATCACCGCGCCGGCTTCGTCGCGCGCATAGACGCTGAGCGGCTTGCGGTGGCTGGCGTCGATATGCGGCAGGTTGTAAGCGCGCAGGCCTTGCCTGATCGCATCGAGGGTTTGTTCGTCGATCGCGTCGGTAACGGTAATGTCCATTTTTCCTCCTGGGTAATGGATTAACTTAAGCACATGGCGGCTAAAAGGCAACCCGTTGAAATGTAATGCAAACGACCGCGGCCGCTGAGTGGGCTACACTAAACTGGTCATTTCATCTTCAGGAGGACGCCATGCCCCGATTGACTCTGCTGGCCGGTTTGCTGCTGTGCAGCGGCCTGGCGCACGCCGCGCCGACGGTCAGCCAATTGCAGGACGGCCTGGAACACCCTTGGTCGCTGGCCTTCTTGCCGGCGGAACAAGGCCTGCTTATCACCGAACGGCCCGGCCGGCTGCGGCTGTGGCAGCAGGATAAAGGGCTGTCGCCGCCGATCGCCGGTGTGCCGCAGGTCTACGCCGAAGGGCAGGGCGGCCTGCTGGAGGTGCTGCCGGCGCCCGATTTCGCCGCCAGCCGCCGGGTGTATCTCAGCTTCGCCGAACCGGGCGAGGGCGGCAAAGCCGGCACGGCGGTCGGCTATGGCCGCCTGAGCGACGATGGCGCGCGGCTGGAAAACTTTAAGGTGATCTTCCGTCAGCAGCCCAAGCTGTCGGTCGGCAATCACTTCGGCGGCAAATTGGCGTTTGATCGGCAAGGCTACCTGTTTATCACGCTGGGCGAAAACAATCAGCGGCCGACGGCGCAAGAGACCGACAAATTGCAGGGCAAGCTGGTGCGGCTGACCGCCGAGGGCGCCGTGCCGCCGGACAACCCCTGGGTCGGCCAGGCAGGTAAACGCCCGGAGGTTTGGTCTTACGGCCACCGCAATCCGCAAGGGCTGGCGTTGAACCCGTGGAGCGGCGCAATCTGGGAGCATGAGCACGGTCCACGCGGCGGCGATGAGCTCAACATCCCGCTGCCGGGTAAAAACTACGGCTGGCCGCTGGCCACCTACGGCATCAACTATTCCGGCCAGCCGATCCCCGAGGCGAAAGGGGAGCGGGTGCCCGGCACCGAACAACCGCTCCACTATTGGCGGGTTTCGCCCGGCCTCAGCGGCATGGCGTTCTATGATGGGCAGCGCTTCCCCGCCTGGCGGCACTCGCTGTTCATCGGCGCGCTGGCGCAAAAGGCACTGATTCGCCTGACGCTGAAGGGGGACAAGGTGGTGGCGGAAGAGCGGCTGCTGGGCGATCGCGGCGAACGCATCCGCGAGGTGCGCAGCGGGCCGGATGGCTACCTGTATCTGCTGACGGACGAACGGGACGGCAAGCTGCTGAAGGTCGGGGCGTCGTAACGCCCCGCACGCGTCAGGTGAGTGCGCTCATCACGCCGCGCTGGTAGGCCGGGCGTGCGCGCAGTTGCTGATACCAGCGCTCCATGTTCGGCCGCGGGCGGCGGGCGATCGGCATTTCGAACCAGGCGTAGGCGAAGCTGCCGAGCGGGATATCGCCGAAACCGAACGCGCCGCCGGAGAGGTAAGGCTGGTGCGCCAGCGTCTGTTCGATGACGTCGAAGTGTTTTTCCAGCGTGGCGATCGCCGTTTCGATTTTCGCCATGTCGCGCAGCTCCGGCGCGGTGCGTATCAGGCCCCAAAAGACGATGGTGAAGGCCGGGACAATCGTCGAGGTGGTCCAGTCCATCCATTTCTCGGCGGCGGCGCGCGCCTGCAGATCTTGCGGATAGAACGTCGCGTCGCCGAATTTCGCCGCCAGGTAGCGCACGATGGTGTTGGACTCCCACAGCACGAAGTCATCGTCCTGCAGCAGCGGCACCAGGCCGTTCGGGTTCAACGCGCGGTAACTCTCTTCGTTGACTTTGCCGAACGCCCCGCCGGCGTTGATGTGGGTGTAGTTGAGCCCCAATTCGGCGGCGCACCACAGCACCTTCCTGACGTTGTTCGAATTCTCACGACCCCAAATGGTCAGCATGGGATAACTCCGTTAGCGGATAATAAGGACCCTCTATACCTACGCCACAACGCGCTTTTTGTCACACCGCAGGGCACTTTTTTGTCTGCCGCTCAGCGTTCCCAGCGGCACACTTCCCAGCCGCGCTCCGCCGCCAGCGCGCTCAGTTCGCTGTCGGGGTTGATCACCGTGGCGCTGTCGACGAATTGCAGCATCGCCTTGTCATTGAGAGAGTCGCTGTAGCCGTGGCTGTGCTCGAACTTCAGGTGCGGGTGCTGCGCCAGCCAGTGCTGCAGGCGGATCACCTTGCCCTGTTGATAGGTCATGGTGCCGTAGGTGTTGCCGGTGAAGCGGCCATCGCTGATTTCCACGCCGATCGCCAGCGCATCGTCGGCGCCGAGCTGTTCGGCGATCGGCGCCACCAGATGCTCGCCGGTGGCGGAGATCACCAGGATGCAGTCGCCGCGTTCGCGGTGCCACTGCAGGCGTTCGCGGGCGGCGGGATAGACGCGCGGCAGGATGTCGCGGCGGATGTAACGCTGCACCCAGCCGGCCACGGTTTGCACGCTCAGGCCGGCCAGCGGCGCCAGCGTGGCCTGCATGTAGTCCTCCATCGACAGCTTGCCCTGATAATAGAGCTGCATCAGCTGCTGCTCCTGCAGTTCCAGCTCCGCCGGCGCGAACCCCTGGCCGACCAGCCAGCGGATCCACAGGCTGGCGCTGTCATCGTCAATCAGGGTTTCATCCAGGTCGAATAAGGCTAAATCCATCAGTATTTCTCCGGCAGGCAGGGTATGAGGTCGTTTACAGGATAGCGGATAGCGCACGTCGCCAGCCAGCGGCGTCGGCGAAATTGCGCAGAGCATAAGAAACATTGATGACGGTTTTGCGACAGTTTGTTGAACGTTTGCATAACTTAGAACGCAACAATATTGGCCGCTCCGGCGAGCGCGGTGATAACTATGAAGCAAATGCAGCTACCCGCTGGGGAGTGACAATGTTGATTATTCGCCTGTATGGCAGCCCGATCGTTATCGGGGAAGAAGAGGAACCGCATGATGACGCATCTGACGACGCAGAAGACGCTGCCGCTGCTGGATCTTTCGCAGCTTGACGGTGATGCGCGCCAACGGCGCGCCTTTCTCGACGATCTGCGCGCGGCGGCCCGCGATGTCGGTTTTTTCTATCTGCGTGGGCACGGCGTGGACGGCGCGCTGAATGCGCGGCTGCAGCACGCCGCGCGGCAATTCTTCGCCCTGCCGGAAGCCGACAAGCTGGCGGTGCAGATGGTGCATTCGCCGCACTTTCGCGGTTACAACCGGGCGGCGGCGGAACTCACGCGCGGGCAGCCTGACTGGCGCGAGCAGTTCGATATCGGCGCTGAACGCCCGGCGCTGACGCTGTCTGATGACACGCCGCGCTGGGCGCGCCTGCAGGGGCCAAACCAGTGGCCGGCGGCGCTGCCGACGCTGAAACCGCTGCTGCTGCAGTGGCAACAGGCCATGACCGCCATGTCGCTGCGGCTGCTGCGCGCTTTCGCTTTGGCGCTGTCGCTGCCGGAGCAGGCGTTCGATCGCTTGTACGGCGAGAAGCCCAACGAGCACATCAAACTTATCCGCTATCCGGGGCGGGACGCCACCGGCAGCGCACAGGGCGTCGGCGCGCACAAGGACTCCGGGTTTCTCAGCTTTTTGCTGCAGGACGCGCAAAAAGGGCTGCAGGTAGAGGTGAGCGAAGGGCAATGGATAGACGCGCAGCCGCGTGAAGACACCTTCGTGGTGAACATCGGCGAGCTGCTGGAGCTGGCGACCAACGGCTACCTGCGCGCCACGGTGCACCGGGTGGAAACGCCGCCGGCGGGGCGCGACAGGTTGTCGATCGCTTTCTTCCTCGGCGCGCGGCTGGACGCGGTGGTGCCGCTGTATCAACTGCCGCCGCAGCTGGCGGCGCAGGCGCGCGGCCCGGCCAGCGATCCGCTCAACCCGCTGTTTCGCGACGTGGGCGACAATTACCTGAAAGGGCGCATCCGCTCTCACCCCGATGTGGCGCACCGTTTTTATCAGGACGTCATCGGCGTCTGAACGCCGGGCGTAAAAAAGCCCGGCGCGTCGGCCGGGCTGATGGTGCGCTGATGCGGTGATTATTCCGCCAGCGCCTGCTGCAGATCGGCGATCAGATCTTCCACATCCTCAATCCCTACCGACAGGCGCACCAGCTGCGGCGTGATGCCGGTTTCCAGGCGCTGTTCCAGCGGAATGGAGGCGTGCGTCATGCTGAACGGCTGGCTGATCAGGCTTTCCACGCCGCCCAGGCTTTCCGCCAGGGTGAACAGGCGCGAACGCTGGATGACCCGGCGCGCATAGGCGTCGTCGCCTTTCAGCCGTACCGAGATCATGCCGCCGAAGCGCGTCATCTGGCGTGCCGCCAGCTCATGCTGCGGATGGCTCGGCAGGCCGGGGTAATAGACGTTTTCCACCTGCGGCTGGCTCTCCAGCCACTGGGCGATGCGCAGCGCGCTGTCGCTGTGGCGCTGCATGCGCAGTGCCAGAGTGCGAATGCCGCGCAGCGTCAGGAAGCTGCTGAACGGATCGAGAATGCCGCCGACCGCGTTTTGCAGGAAACCGAGCTGTTCCGCCAGCGCCGGGTTATTCCCCACCGCCGCGACGCCCGCCACCACATCGGAGTGGCCGTTAAGGTATTTGGTGGCGGAGTGCACCACCACGTCAAAGCCCAGATCCAGCGGACGTTGCAGATACGGCGAGGCGAAGGTGTTGTCCGCCACGCTGATGAGCTGATGCTTTTTGGCGATCGCGGCGATGGCGCTCAGATCCGCCAGCTTGAGCAGCGGGTTGGTCGGCGTTTCGACCCAGATCATTTTGGTATCCGGCTCGATCGCCTGTTCCAGCCCGGCGAGATCCGCCGGCGACACGTAAGTCACGCGCAGGCCGGCGGTGCGGCTGCGCACTTTTTCCAGCAGGCGATAGGTGCCGCCGTACAGGTCGTCTACCGCGATCAGGTGGCTGTCTTTATCGAGCAGCTCCAGCACCGTGGAGCAGGCCGCCAGACCGGAGGCGAAGGCGTAGCCGCGGCTGCCGCCTTCCAGTTCGGCGATGGCGCTTTCCAGCGCGGTGCGCGTCGGGTTGGCGCTGCGGGAGTATTCGTAGCCGGTATGTTCGCCCGGCGCCGGTTGGGCGTAGGTGGAGGTGGCGTAAATCGCCGGCATCACTGCGCCGGTCGCGTCCGGGGTGTAACCGGCGTGAACGGTCAACGTATCAAACTTGGCCATAATGGATCCTTATTAACGTAATTTTTGGCGCCAGGCGTTAAGCACGTCTGTGCGGGTAATCAGGCCGAGGAAGCGCTCGCCGTCGAGCACCACCGCGACGTGGCCATGGTTGAAGGTGGCCTGTAATTCCTCGTAGCCGGCTTCCTTTTGCAGCGTCTGGACCTGCTTGGTCATCGCGCTGCCGGCCGGCAGGCTGAAGTGGGCGGCGTCGGCCTGGACGGCGTTCAGCAGATCCCACTCATCGATCAATCCGACCACCCGATCGCCTTCCAGCACCGGTAGCTGCGAGATGTCGTACAGCCGCATGCGGGCGTGCACGATCGCCAGCGTGTCGTCCGGCGCGGCGGAAACGGCGGCGCCTTCGTCGTGGCGATAAGCGATCAGATCGCGCAGATCGCCGTGCTGCGGTTTGCTCAGCAGGCCCTGCTCCAGCATCCAGTGGTCGTTATACATTTTAGACAGGTATTTGTTGCCGCTGTCGCAAACGAAGGTCACGACCCGCTTGGGTTCGGTTTGCGCGCGGCAGTAACGCAGAGCGGCGGCCAGCAGGGTGCCGGTGGAGGAGCCCGCCAGCACGCCTTCCTTGCGCAGCAGATCGCGCGCGGTGGTGAAGGCTTCTTCATCGCCGATGCGGTAAGCGTGGCGCACCTGGTCAAAGTCGCTGAGCGGCGGGACGAAGTCTTCGCCGATGCCTTCCACCAGCCAACTGCCCGCTTCGCCGATTTGGCCGTGGTCGAGATAGTCCGCCAGGATAGAGCCGGCAGGGTCGGCCAGCACGAATTCCGTCTGCGGCGAAACCTCGGCGAAATAGCGGCTCAACCCGCCCAGCGTGCCGCCGGAACCGACGCCGACCACGATGGCGTCCACGTCATGATCCATCTGCCGCCACAGTTCGGGCGCGGTGGTGGTGGTATGGGCCGCCGGGTTGGCCGGGTTGTTGAACTGATCGATATAAAAGGCACCGGGGATCTCCCCGGCCAGGCGTTTAGCGTAATCCTGATAATAAGCTGGGTGCCCCTTGCCGACGTCCGAACGGGTCAGCAACACCTCTACCCCCAACGCGCGCAGGTGGAAGATCTTTTCGCGGCTCATCTTGTCCGGCACCACCAGCAGCAGCTTATAGCCTTTCAGCGCCGCCACCAGCGCCAACCCCAGGCCGGTATTGCCGGCGGTGGCTTCGATGATGGTGCCGCCCGGCTGCAGTTTGCCGTCGCGCTCGGCCTGCTCGATCATCGACAGCGCCACGCGGTCTTTGATCGAACCGCCGGGGTTTTGGTTCTCCAGCTTGACGAACAGCCGGCACGGGCCGGTATCAAACTGGGTCAGTTCCAACATCGGGGTATTGCCAATCATCTCGATGACGGAATGGGGGATCGCCATGACTCATCTCCAGGATTATTCGGTATAAAAGTCGTTGTGCGGATGATAGCGCTGAGGATAAGCGCTTTAAAAAGAACAAATAACGGTTCTATATGCCATTATGGAATATATTAATCTTTTTTAGACGTATGGAAGCGCAGATGTTTAGCGGTGCAGATGCTTGGCCGTTTAGCCGTCGATGGGGGCGAATGTGCGCGTCTCGATGCTTTTTTGAACGATAAGTGCGTGCCTGCGTACAGTTATGTAAAAATGCTGAAAATTCACGCTAAACCCTGCAAAAATAAGATAAATCACATAAACTCACAGCAAGGGCATTTTCGGTGTGTTGTGTTACCCGCTACGGGCGCCGCAGGGGGTTGCGGCCGGCACGCGCGCACCGGGCCACTCTCGCTGGTTGGCTTAAAACGTGAACATGTTTGAAAGTTAACGCTATTTCAATGGTTTTGAATGGACACTCTGGCGACGTCATGATGAAAAAAAACTTATCCACTTCCCTGAAAAAACTGACCTTCAGCGTAGGCATCCTGTTGCTGGCCGCCCCGGCCGTACACGCGGCCGAGCCGCCGGCGCCGCCGCAGGTAGACGCCAAGGCCTTCATTCTGATGGATTACAACAGCGGCAAGGTGCTGACTGAAGGCAATGCCGATACGCGTCTCGATCCCGCCAGCCTGACCAAGATCATGTCCAGCTACGTGATCGGCCAGGCGATCAAGGCCGGCAAGATCAAGCCGGAAGACATGGTCACCGTCGGCAAAGACGCCTGGGCGCCCGGTAACCCGGCGCTGCGCGGCTCTTCGCTGATGTTCATCAAGCCGGGCGATCAGGTGCCGGTGCTGGAACTGAATAAGGGCATCGTGATCCAGTCCGGCAACGACGCCAGCATCGCGCTGGCGGACTACGTGGCGGGCAGCCAGGATTCGTTCGTCGGCCTGATGAACAACTACGCCAAATCCCTGGGCCTGCAGAATACCCACTTCCTGACGGTGCACGGCCTGGATGCGGAAGGGCAGTACAGCACCGCGCGCGACATGGCGCTGTTGAGTCAGGCGCTGATCCGCGACGTGCCGGACGAATACGCGCTGCATAAAGAGAAAGAGTTCACCTTCAATAAGATCCGCCAGATTAACCGCAACCGTCTGCTGTGGAGCAGCAACCTGAACGTTGACGGCATCAAGACCGGCTACACCAGCGGCGCCGGTCACAACCTGGTGGCGTCCGCCACCGACGGCCCGATGCGCCTGATCTCGGTGGTGCTGGGCGCGCCGAGCGATCGCGTGCGCTTTAGCGAAAGCGAAAAGCTGTTGACCTGGGGCTTCCGCTTCTATGAAACCGCGACGCCGATCAAGGCCGATAAACCATTCGTCACCCAGAAAGTGTGGTTCGGCGACGTCAGCGAAGTGCCGCTCGGCGTGGCGAAAGACGCCTCGGTCACCATTCCGAAAGGGCAGATGAAAAACCTGAAGGCCAGCTACAAGCTGACCCAACCGACGCTGGAAGCGCCGCTGGCGAAAAACCAGGTGGTCGGCACCATCGATTTCCAGCTGGATGGCAAAACCATCGAACAGCACCCGCTGGTGGTGATGCAAGAGGTGAAAGAGGGCAACTTCTTCAGCCGCATCTGGGATATGGTGATGATGAAGCTGAGCCAGTGGTTCGGCGGGATCTTCGGCTGAATAGCCTGATGTGAGGAGCGCCCCGGGCGCACCATCCTCGACCAAGCCGCAACGGAGACGTTGCGGCTTTTTTTTATTTTCAGTATCCGGCCGAAGCGGCGCTTTAAAAATAGTCCACCAGCATGGTGGCTCCGCTGGAGAAGTCGCCTTCCGCCAGGGTGACGGCGCTGTTTTTCACCGGCACTGCATCAAGCGTCGGCGGATTGGCGTAGTCGATGTTCAGCGGCGTATTGATGGCGAAGGCCTTACCGTTGGCCAACAGCTTGATGCCCAATCCAGTGACGCTGCTGGTCAACACGCTGTTGTCAAAGGCCGCCGCGCTGCCCATGATCTTCATTTTCAACTGGCGGCTGTTATCCAGAAACTCGCATTTGATGCTGTAATCGATGCGTTGCATATAGCGGCTGCCGTCGATGCGTTTGATGCCGACCTTGCCGAAGTCGATATCGATGGTGCGCCCGTCGTTGATCACGCAAGGCGGAGGCGCCACCACGGTGGCGGTGATGTTGACTTTGGTGCCCTGATCGGCGGCCTGAGCGGCCGAGCTAATCAACTCCAGCGCCAACAGCAGGGCGCAGCCCGTTTTTATCGTCATGTTCATTCTGGCTCCCGTCTCAAGGTGCGCTGAAGATCAGCGTGGCCGAGCCCGACAGCGGACCGGTGGCGATGCTGGTGTAAGGGACATTGTTCTTCACCGGCACAAAGGTGACGGTGTCGTTGCCCAGACCGTTGACGATGCGCGTTCTGAAGGCATTGTTGGGCTTTACCACCGCGCCGTTGTACACCATGGCCACGCCGACGTTGGGGTTGGTGGTCTTGATAAAATCGCTGGAGAATCCGCTGGCGTCGCTGACCATCCGGATCAGAATATCCTGCGTCGCACTCTGATCGTCGCACTGGTAGCTGAGCGCTTTGTCCTGTTTGATCTGGGCGTCGTTGGCGCTCTGGGTCAGGAAGTCCTGGCGGATCTGACCAAAATCGACATTAATTTGCTGGCCGTTGTTGATGGTGCAACTGGTGGTGACGAAGTAGGCGTCGTTGTCGGCGATCAGGCGCCAGCGATAAACGCCGCACTGTGGGCAGCCCGGTTGATCGTTGGTCTGAATAAAGTTGATTTGGCCGATGACGTCACCCTTATTCACCTTGATGTCCGGCGTTGGGAAACGGTTCAACACGATATAGACCCGGATGGCGACAGACTGGGTCTGCAAGCCGGTGAGGCTGAGTACGCTGATGCCGGCAGGCACCGGGGAGTTATAGTCGCTGCCGTTGATGGTCGTGCCGCTGCCGATCGAGCCAAAAATCGCGCCGTTCATCGACAGCGCCGGGCTATCGGTTTTGAGATAGTCGTACCAGCTCGCGACGTCGTTTTTACAGGTGACCTGGCTGACGTTGACGATTTCGTTTTTGCCATAAGAAAGCTGCGGCCCGATGCGAACCCGGACGTCAACCGGCGTGGCCGATCCCCCCGGGGGAATAAGTCCGCCATCGGACGTGCGGCAAGTAAATGCGTTGGCGTTGCCAAACAGCAGGAAGAAAGAGAGTGCCAGGCAGCAACGTAAAAATAGCAGGGCTGTTTTTCTCACGATAATATCCCGATATATATAAATGGTGTGCGGCGTTACTCCGCAATGAAATATTGCCAATCAGGCCGGCTGGCCATATTTATTCCGTTAAAGGAGAGTGAGATGCATCTTTGTTGGGTATGCCGTTGTTATCGCCACCGTCCAGCAACGCGGTGGGATACCACCTCAACGAGTTGTTGATGGAGCCGTCCGTCACAATCACTTCTTGTCGGGCGACAAGATCCAATAACAGCCGTCGAGCTCGGTAAACACCGACGTTGACGGCATTGGCCAGTTGCCGTGTCGAAAGCCACTGCTGCTGTGGCGGCGGCCCGGCGACGGGACATTGACGGGGCGATTGCGCGAATAATGTTTGCAGCAGATCGTGCTGCAATTGCCGTATTTCCTTTTGTTTCGGAGATAACGCTTCCATAGCACTTCCTCTGTATTCCGATTGCCGTATTCCTAAGAAAAAACAAACATTCGCCGTCTACCAACAACGAGGTAAAACGCGAACAAAGAAAATTCCTATCTATTTATCAGGATTGAAAAAAAAGGCGTTGCCCGCCCCGTTTTTACCTATGTTCAGGCAGGGGTGGCGTCACGCAGAAACCTAAAATTTTGGTTTATTATATTCACAAAGAGCCACTTTGCGATCTGATTACTTGTGAATCTCGCAAAAACAGGATATTGCTCTATAAAAGTATTTTTTACGATCTATGAGCCTAAAAATAACAGTAAATTAACTTTAATTAGGAAATAAATTGCGAATGTTCGCCTTGATCAAAAAAAGCCTTTTTTTGCTGAGAGGCATTTGCCAGAATATTCATCGCCGGACAAGAAGGGCGGATTAGAAAGTATTGGCCCCTGCTCGTTGTGGTTTCGTTTATTTTTATAGGACGAATTCATTAATGGGTGGGCCGCTGCAGACTTACCGTTATCGACTTTTTATTGTCGGTGCCTTTGGGTTTTGGCAGTTAACCAACTAGCAAGATGCTAAAGAATCAGGGCTGCGCACATATAAGCGCGAGCAGGTTTCCTGTTGCTCTTTTTCTTGATTGGAATATGCATTTTTTCTTATAAGGAATATAGGTTCTATGAAACTTAACAAAATCATGATGGCTGCAGTGATTGCATTTGGCGCAAGTTCTTTTGCACAGGCAGCCGATCAGGGACACGGTAAGGTCACTTTCACGGGCTCTATTATTGATGCGCCATGCTCTATTGCGCCTGAGTCGATCGATCAGACCGTAGATCTGGGCCAGGTGTCCAACGTGGCGTTGAAAAACGGCGGCAAATCCAACCCGCGTCCGTTTGAAATCAAGCTGGAGCAGTGCGACATCACCACCCTGAAAACCGTTAAAACCACCTTCAGCGGCGTAGCATCGTCTACCGATAAGGATCTGCTGGGCATCGCGGGCACCGCCAGCGGCGCCGGCGTAGCCATCTCTTACAACGGCCAGCCGATCAAATTGGGTGAAGCGACTACCGCGCAGACCCTGAACACCGGCAACAACACCCTGCATTTCGCCGCCTACCTGCAGGGCGAAGGCGCTTCCGCCGCCATCGTTCCGGGCGACTTCACCGCCGTAGCCGATTTCACCCTGGCTTATCAGTAAGTGAGTCCGAAGGCTTAATCAACCAGGCATGGGGCTCGCCGCATGCCTGGTGAATCTCCCTGTCAAAGGAATGTCGCGATGTTTTTACCAAGGAATCGAGCGGGTGCCGTTCTTTTGGCGTCGTTGGCGTTTGCGCCCGGCTATGCAACTTCCGCCGCGCAGGGGTGGGGCAAGGTCAGCATGCACGGCGCCATTATCGACACCGCCTGCGCCATTGCCGCCGGCAGCCGCGATCAGACGATCGATATGGACACTCTTCCTCTCGGGCAGATCATTCGTGACGGCCAGGGGATGACCAAACCTTTCAGTATTGAATTGGTCAACTGCATTTTGGAACGGCCGGAAAATAAACCTGATTGGAAATTCTTTCAGGTCACGTTTGATGGTTATGCGGAAGGCGCTCTGTTTGGCGTACAGGGCGAGGCGCGCGGCGTCGCATTGAAGATAAAAGACAGCAACGGCACGCCGGTTATTCCAGGGAAACCCTTACCGATGGAAGGAATAATACCGGGAAATAGAGTGCTGAATTATTCCATGACGTTGATGCCGAATCATCAGCCGTTGAAGGCGGGAGCGTATTTTTCCACAGTGCGTTTTAAGCTGGATTTATTTTTGTATTTTTTCTCGTACTGACGGTTAATTCGTTATTGAAAGGACTTTTATTATGCTTTCACCGGCAGGGAAGTTATTTCGTCTTCAAGCTTTGGGGCTTTGTGTTGCCCTTTCTCTGGGAAATCCGATCGCGTTGGTCTATGCCGCCGACGTTATTCAATTCAATACTGACGTATTAGACATCAACGATCGTAAAAATATCGATCTGAGCCAATTTACGCGCAGCGGCTACATCATGCCGGGCGTTTATACCATGGTGGTGCACGTCAATAAGAACGACCTGCCGGAACAGCCGGTGACGTTTTTGGCGCCTGAGAACGATCCTAAAGGCAGCGAAGCCTGTCTTTCACCGGCATTGGTCAACCAACTGGGGCTGAAAGAAAAGCTGTTAAGCACGCTGAACTGGACACACGGCGGCCGCTGCCTTGACGCCTCCAGTCTGGCGGGGATGGAAGCGCGCGGCGATCTCGCCAGTTCCGCGCTGTATCTCAACATCCCACAGGCCTATCTGGAGTACAGCTCGGAAAACTGGGATCCGCCTTCGCGCTGGGATG
Source organism: Serratia sp. SCBI (assembly GCF_000747565.1). Lineage (NCBI taxonomy): Bacteria > Pseudomonadati > Pseudomonadota > Gammaproteobacteria > Enterobacterales > Yersiniaceae > Serratia > Serratia sp. SCBI. Next base: position 1,682,809 of record NZ_CP003424.1, read on the forward strand.
ACGGTATTCCCGGGCTGCTGTTTGACTATAACGTCAACGCCCAAACGCAAAAGCACCAGAAAGGCGGCAGCAGCTACAGCCTGAGCGGCAACGGCACCGGCGGCGCCAACCTGGGCGCCTGGCGCCTGCGCGCCGACTGGCAGGCCAACCTCAACCACCAGACCGGATCTTCTCAGCCGACTGACAAACAGTTCGACTGGAGCCGCTATTACGCCTATCGGGCGATCCCGGCGCTGCGTTCGCGGCTGACGATGGGGGAGGATTACCTGAACTCCGACATTTTCGACAGCCTGCGCTTTACCGGCGTCAGTCTGCGATCCGACGACAGCATGTTGCCGCCCAACCTGCGCGGCTATGCGCCGGAAGTGACCGGCGTGGCGAAAACCAACGCCAAGGTGGTGGTCAGCCAGCAAGGGCGCGTGCTGTATGAAACGCAAGTGGCGGCGGGGCCGTTCCGCATTCAGGACATCAACGACGCCGTTTCCGGCGAGCTGGACGTGCGCGTCGAAGAGCAGGACGGCAGTGTGCAGGAGTTCAAGATGAACACCGCCAACATTCCTTACCTGACGCGCCCGGGCACGGTGCGTTACAAGCTGGCGACGGGCAAACCGTCGGAGTGGGGGCATCACCTGCGCGGGCCGATGTTCGGCACCGGCGAGTTCTCCTGGGGCATCAGCAACGGCTGGTCGCTGTACGGCGGTGGCATCGCCGGCGGCGATTACAACGCGCTGTCGCTGGGGATCGGGCGCGATCTGATGGCGCTGGGGGCGCTGTCGTTCGACGCCACGCAGTCGCGCGCGCGTTTGCCGCAGGAGGGCACGCTTACCGGCGGTTCGTATCGGTTGAGCTATTCGAAGAACTTCGATGAATACGACAGCCAGGTCACCTTCGCCGGTTACCGCTTCTCCCAGGAGGACTTCATGAGCATGGGGGACTACCTCGATGCGCGTTACGAAGGGGGACGCAGCGGCAAGAGCAAGGAGATGTACACCATCACCTTCAACAAACAGTTCCGCGATCTGGGGCTCAGCACCTATCTCAACTACAGCCACCAAACCTATTGGGATCGGGCGCCGAACGATCGTTACAACCTGATGGTATCGCGCTACTTCGATATCGGCGATTTCAAGAACGTCAGCGTATCGCTGTCGGCCTATCGCAACCGTTACAACGAGCGCAACGACGACGGGATGTACCTGTCGCTGTCGCTGCCCTGGGGCAGCGCCGGGACGCTCAGTTACAACATGACGCTCGATCGTGAAGAGAACGCTCATCGGGTCGGTTACTACAACCGGGTCGATGAACACAACAACTATCAGATCAGCGCGGGCGCCGCGCGCAGTGGGGCGACCGCCAGCGGGTATTACAGCCATCAGGGCGATATGGCGCAGATCAACGCCAACGCCAGCTACCAGGCCGGTCGCTACAGCGCCGTCGGCATCGGCGCGCAGGGCGGCCTGACGATGGCGGCGGAAGGGGCGGTGCTGCATCGGGTCAATACGCCGGGCGGCACGCGCTTGCTGCTCGATACCGAAGGCGTCGCCGGCGTGCCGGTGCGTGGCTACGGCAGTACGGTGCTGACCAACCGTTACGGCAAGGCGGTGGTGGCGGATGTGAACAGCTACTACCGCAACAAGGCCAGCATCGATCTCAACAGCCTGGGCGACAACGTCGAGGCGACGCGTTCCGTGGTGCAGGCCACGTTGACCGAGGGCGCCATCGGCTACCGCAAGTTCGAGGTGATTGCCGGCGAGAAGGCGATGGCGATCGTCAAGCTGGCGGACGGCAGTGAGCCGCCGTTTGGCGCCACGGTGCTGAATGCCCGCAAACAGGAGACCGGCATCATCAATGACGGCGGCAGCGTTTACCTGTCCGGCCTCAACCCCGGCGAGCGCATGAGCGTGCACTGGAACGGTGCGGCGCAGTGTGAAATCCAGCTGCCGGCGCCGTTGCCGGCCGAAATGCTGATGAACACGTTGCTGCTGCCTTGCCGTCCTCTCACCGGTAACAAGCCGGCGGAGAACGCCAACTGATACCCCCGGCGGAGCGTGCTTCGCCGCTAAACCGCCGGGGCGGAATCGCCCGCCTTCGGCTGACTGGAACCGTGAAGACATGATGAATCTGACTATGACCAGAAAGACCGTTTCCCTTTTGAGCTCGCTCGCCGCCGCGTTGACGATCGGCGCGATCGGCCTGCCCGCCCATGCGGCTATCGCGCTGGATCGCACGCGCGTGATTTTCGACGGCGACCAGAAAACGGTCAGCCTCAACATCAGCAATCAGAATAAGCAATTGCCCTATCTGGCCCAGGGGTGGATTGAAGACGATCGCGGCAACAAGATCCAAAGCCCTTTCACCGTGCTGCCGCCGGTGCAGCGGGTGGAGCCGGGCAAACCGAGCCAGGTGAAGATCCAGTCGCTGCCGGCGGCGCGTCAGCTGCCGCAGGACAGAGAGACGCTGTATTACTTCAACCTGCGCGAGATCCCGCCGCGCAGCAATAAGCCGAACACGCTGCAGATAGCGTTGCAGACGCGCATCAAAATGTTTTATCGCCCGGCGGCGCTCGCCCCGAAAAAGAACGCCGCACCGTGGCAGGAGCAGCTGACGCTGACCCGGCAGGGTGACAAGTACGTGGTGAACAATCCGACCCCGTATTACGTGACGATCGTTGAGGCGAGCGCCGGCAAGGGCGGGAAAGGGGCCGCCGGCTTTGAACCGTTGATGGTGGCGCCGAAGGCCAGCGCCTCGCTGAACGTCTCAGCCGCGAGCCTCGGCAGCGGCCCGTCGCTGGCGTACATCAACGATTACGGTGGTCGGCCGCAGTTGAACTTCCGCTGCGCCGGCAATGCCTGCCAGGTCGTGCCGGTCGCCAAATGACGCGCCGCGCGCAAGCAGGGAAGACCAAGTCATGAACACAGCGGAGTGAACGAATCATGCAACGAAAGAACCCCATGCTGTTGGGAAAGGCCTATGAACGTCATCAGCGACGCACTATTGGCCTGACGGTGTTGGCCGCGCTGATGGTGCCGCTGACGGCGGGCACGATGCTGATGCTGATGCCACCGGCCCGCGCGGTGGATAACTGGGACGTTGAGGGGGCGAACGGCACGCTCCACGTCTACGGCGCGTTAACGGAAAGCGCCTGCAGCCTGGAAATGACCACCGCCCGCCAGGAGGTATGGCTGGGCGAGACGGGAACGGCGCACTTCCAGCGCCCGGGCGATCGCGGCACGCCGGTCGCCTTCGAGCTGACGCTGAAAGACTGCCTGCGGGCGCCGGCGAGCAACCGCGACGCCTGGACCGGGGTTCTGGCCTGGAGCGGCAGCCAGCCTGCGGTGTCCGTCGCGTTTTCCGCGCCGACGGATGACGACGCGCCGGGTCTGGTCAGCGTCGCCGGCGTCACCGGTTTGGGGTTGCAGTTGGCGGATGCCCACGGTCTGCCGGTCCGCCTCGGCGCGCGCAACAAACCGGTATTGCTGACGCCGGGACAAAACACCCTGACGTATACGGTGACGCCGGTGCGCACTCCGGCGACGCTGAGCGCCGGCGCTTACCGCGCGGCGATCGATTTCCGTCTTTATTACGACTAATACGCCGCTTGCGCCTGGCAGGCGCAAGCATAACCAAAGGGAGTGGCGTCATGCGCGCGACAGAGACGAACCGGCGCCGAAGCGCGCTGCTGGGAGCCGGCATGGTGATGCTGGCCGGCATGATGGCGCAGCCGGCGGCTGCGGCGGAAAACATGCGCTTTCACGGTACGCTGGTGGCCGAGCCGTGTGTCATACAACCGGGGGATGAGGACATCCAACTGGATTTCGGCACCATCGTCGACAAATACCTGTACCTGAACACCCGCACCCACAGCCAAACCTTCGCGTTGCACCTGACCGAGTGCGATCTCAGCCTGGGCAATACGGTGGCCATTACGTTTACCGGTACTGAGAACGCCAAACTGCCCGGCCTGTTGGCGTTGGATGGCGGCAGCCTGGCGTCGGGGATCGGCATCGGGCTGGAGGACAGCAGCGGCAAGGCGCTGCCGCTCAATCGCGCCAGCGATAAATTCCGTCTGAACGCCGGCAACACCACACTCACGCTGCAAGCCTATGTGCAGGGAGAGCCGGAAGCCATCCAGACGAAGTCCATCGGCCGCGGCACCTTCAGCGCGGTGGCCACCTTCACGTTGGAATACGAATAAGCGCCTACAAGGACAAGAAACGCAATGATGAGAAAGCACGTCAATCACGCCCTGCGCATGGGGATGCTGTGCCTGTTGGCGTTGAGCGCCGCCGCTTGCCAAAGCCAAAAGCCGGGCAAGCCTGCCGTGAACACCCAAAATCAGGCTGCGCAACCTCCGTCAGAAGAGGTGTTGCGCAAGCAGCGTGAGGCCGAGCAACTGCGCCAGTGTCAGGAGCAACTGGGCGCGTTGCGCACGATCAACGAGAAACAGTATCAGCGCTACAAACAGGCGTTCGACAGCCTGATGAGTGGCGCTTCCCAGTACGCCAACCTGCGCGCCCGGGTAAACGGTGACACGCAGGAGACGGTGGATGCGCTGTATCGCTACAAGGTCAACTATCTGTGCGCCGGGGTGAATCAGGCGGTGTTGACAGGGCTGGCGGATCGCGGGGAGCAGGTTAAATGAGGCTGCGTCTGCTGGGCTGTGTCGCTTTGCTGTTCACCGGCGTCGCGCAAGCGGACGACGGCGTGCCGGCGCTGCTGCAGTTTGCCGAGCAGTATCAACGGCAGAATATCGGTCCGGCGACCGAAAAAACGGCGCCGGACGACCGTGAGTCAGGGAAAAAAAAGCGTGAGCCGGCGAAGCGCCTGTCGGACAACAGCCAATCCGCCTCACCGGCCAAAACGTTTACGCTGAGCCAGGAATTATTGGCGCGCGATCAACAGCTGGCGCGCCAGCGAATGGCGCTGACGGCGCTGCGCCAGGAGCTCGCCGCGCTGCGGGCGGAGAAAGCGGCGCCACCCGTCGCGGCGTTGCCGGACTCGTCAACGCTTCAACAGTGGATCGCCGGACTGGGCGCCGCCTGGCGTGGTTCGCCCGACGCGCAGCGCGCCGAGGCGCTGTTGCGTCAGGCGACGCAGGAAACCGCCAAAAGCAGAGCGACGGCGGCGCAGGCCGAACGGCGCGTCACCGAACTTGAGTCTGCCGCGCAGGCATCGGCACAAACGCTTGCACAACGCCAACGCGAGCACCAGGAGGCGTTGCACGCTCTGCGCGCCGCGTTGGAAGAAAGCGAGCAGAAGCGGGCCGGTGAGCAGAAGGCGACTCAGCAGGCGCGCGAAGACCTGCTGGCGTTGCGTAAGCGGCTGCAATGGGAGATGACGCCGGAGCAGTTGAAGGATGAACGCAAGCGTTTGTCCTATGCGGCGGGCAGTGCGCTGGGGCGGGATATTCAGGGGTTGATGACGGAGCGTCAAAGCTGGGGCGTGCCGGTGGATCGCGACAGCCTGTTGGCGGGCGTTATCGACAGCGTGTCGGGACGTTTGCAACTGTCGCCGCAGGAACTGAATACGTTGACGGCGCAGGCGGATGCCGCCGCCGTGGCCGCGCGTGAGAAACGCGTTAACCAGCAGCGGCGGCGCGATGACGATTACCTGACGCAGTTCAGTCAACAAAAGGGCGTAAAGCAGTCGGCGATGGGCTTCTGGTATCGGGTGGATTATGCCGGGGAGGGGGCGCTGGCGCAAACGGCGGTGGTCGATGTTGTGGTGAAAGAGAAGCTGACCGACGGCACGGTGATCCAGGATATGGATCTGAGCGGCAAGGTGCTGTCGCAACCGCTGTCCGAATACCCGCCGCTGTTCCGGGAGGCGATAAGTCATCTGCACAACCACGGCTCGTTGACGATGGTCGTGCCGCCGGCGCTGGCCTACGGTGAAACCGGCTACCCGCCGAAGGTGCCGCCCAACGCCACCATGGTTTATGAATTGCGCATCGACAACAGCCAGGCGCCGGCAAAGGGCGTCCAGGCGGTTAAACGGGAAGCCGACACGGCGGGAGAGCAGGGATGAACACGATGATAAAAATCGCGCTATTTGATGAGAATCGATACTTCAGCGCCGGTTGGCAAGAGGCTCTGGCGCTGCACTTCAGCACTTACGGCAAGCGCACGCTGTTAGTGGATGCGCGGCAGGCTCATGAAGCCGATCTGGTGTTCTGCTATTTTCCTCCCGGCGTGCAAAGCTGTTTTTGTCACCTCTCTGAGGCGCAGCCCGTGGGGCGTAAAACGCTGTATTTCTCGTTGCGAACGCCGGAGGGACGGCATAAACGCACCGTCGGTAACCGCTGCTCGCTGGAGGCCGGCGTCATCTACCACGATATGCCGTTGGTTTCGGCGCTGTATCAGGTGAGCGCCGAGCTGGAGCGGCGCAGCAAATGGCCGGGCCGACTGAGCTGTGGCAGGAACTGCGCATGCCAACACCGGGGCTTGACGTTGCGCGAACAAGAGATCATGCGCTGCATGACGCGGGAGATGGGAGTCACGCAAATCGCCCGGATGCTGGATATTAGCGTGAAGACGGTCAGCAATCACAAGATGAGCGTCATGCGCAAAATGGGATTCCGGCGTAATGCCGAACTTTACGGCTGGCTGCGGCACAGCGCTCGTCCCGGGGCTGTGGGGCTTCGCGCGGGCATTCAGCCCGGCGTTGCGGCAGGAAAGGATCGCTATTGAAACGGCGCCGGCCAAGTCACACCGGCCGGCGCCTTAAGTGCCTCGCCGTGGCGATCAGTTGCAGGCCACGACCTTGATCGCCAGCCCGCCCTGTGAGGTTTCGCGGTATTTGGCGTTCATGTCTTTGCCGGTCTCGTACATGGTTTCGATCACCTTATCCAGACAAACCCGCGGTTCGCTGGTCCGGCGCATCGCCATGCGTGCGGCGTTGACCGCCTTAACGGCGGAAATGGCGTTGCGTTCGATGCACGGCACCTGAACCTGGCCGGCGAGCGGATCGCAGGTCAGCCCCAAATGGTGCTCCATGGCGATCTCCGCCGCGATGCACACCTGCGCCGGGCTGCCGCCGAGCAGCTCGGTCAACCCGGCCGCCGCCATTGAACAGGCCACGCCCACTTCCCCCTGGCAACCCACTTCGGCGCCGGAGATCGAGGCGTTCATCTTGTACAGCGCGCCAATCACGCCGGACGCCAGGAAATAGCGGGTGTAGGAGTTGGCGTTCACCGGGCGGATGAACTTGTCGTAGTAGGCCAGCACCGCAGGGATGATGCCACACGCGCCGTTGGTCGGCGCGGTGACCACGCGGCCGCCGGCCGCGTTCTCTTCGTTGACCGCCAACGCGAACATGTTGATCCAATCGACCACGTTCATTGGATCGATATTGTTCTTGTCTCCGGTCACCAGAATGCGGCGCAGCGCGGCGGCGCGGCGCGGCACTTTCATCGGGCCGGGCAGCAGCCCTTCGGTGTTGATGCCGTGCTCGATACCGGCGCTCATCACCTGCCAGACATCGGCGAAATGCGCGTCGATATCCGCCTTGCTGCGCAGCGCCAGCTCGTTTTGCATCACCAGGCCGGACAAGGACAGCCCGGTCTCCTTGCAATGCTGCTGCAGATCGTGCGCTGATTTGAACGGATAGGGCACCGGCGTGGCGCCCTCGGCGGACTGGCCGAAGTGCTCTTCGTCGACGATAAAACCGCCGCCGATCGAGTAATAGGTTTTGCTGTGCAGCAGGCGTTCACCGGCGAAGGCGCGGATGCGCATGCCGTTTTCATGCAGCGGCAGGTTGTCGCTGTGGAAGTTCATGCCGCCGTGCAGCGGGAAATCCACCTCGTGGTGGCCGTTGGCCAGCGGCAGGCGGCCGCGTTGCTCAACGTCGCGAATAAAGCCCGGAATGCTGTCGATGTCCACATCGTGCGGCAGGTTGCCAGCCAGGCCCATGATGATGGCGATGTCGGTGTGGTGACCTTTACCGGTCAATGACAGCGAACCGTAGACGTCGACCACCACGCGGGTGGTGTCCTGCAACTGCTGGTGCGCGATCAGCTCGTCGACGAACTGTTTGCCGGCCTTCATCGGGCCAACGGTGTGGGAGCTGGATGGGCCGATGCCGATTTTGAAAATATCGAAAACGCTGACCATGGTCTCGCCTCCTTCTTCAGGTTTCAGGCGGTGAATACGGGAAATGGGGGAGTGCGGGAGGGCCGGCGCGCAAGCGGCGCCGGCCGGGCGTGATTAGCCGAGCAGGCTGAACACGATGGCAGAGATGGCGATCAGACCCATCACAACCACGAACACGTTGCTGATGTGGCCGCTGTACTTGCGCATGGCAGGCACTTTACGGATGGCGTACATCGGCATCAGGAACAGCAGCATGGCGATGATTGGGCCACCCAGGGTTTCGATCATGCCCAGGATGCTTGGGTTCAGGGTGGCGACGATCCAGGTGGTCACCAGCATGAAGATAGCGGTCATGCGGTTCAACTTGGCGGTGCTGACGGTTTTGCCGCGGCTCTTCATCGACTTGGCGACCAGGCCGTTGAAGCCTTCACGGGCGCCCAGGTAGTGGCCCAGGAACGATTTGGTGATGGCGACGAAGGCGATAACCGGCGCGATGTACTCGATCATCGGGTTGTTAAAGTGGTTGGCCAGGTAAGACAGAATCGAGATGTTCTGCGCCTTGGCTTCCGCCAGGTTTTCCGGCGTCAGGCTCAGCACGCAGCTGAACACGAAGAACATCACGGTCAGCACCATCATGATGTGTGCATAAGCCAGAATGCGGGAGCATTTCTTCTCGGCGTCTGCGCCGTACTCTTCGCGTTTGGCGACGGCGAAGGCGGAGATGATCGGCGAGTGGTTGAAGGAGAACACCATCACCGGGATTGCCAGCCACAGGGTCATGATCAGGCCGTGACCCATGCCGGTACCGCTGCCGGACAGCGACACGTTTTCGAAGATGGCGCCGGTCCAGTTAGGGATCAGGTATACCGCCAGCAGCATCAGCACCGCCACGAACGGGAAGACCAGGATGCTCATGGTTTTCACGATGGCCTGCTCACCGAAGCGCACGATGGTCATCAGGCCGACGATCAGGATCAGCGACAGGATGGCGCGCGGCGGCGACGTCATGCCCAACTGGTGGGTAATGAAGCTGTCGACGGTGTTGGTGATCGCCACGCTGTAAACCAACAGAATCGGGTAGATGGCGAAGAAGTACAGCAGAGTAATCAGTTTACCGGCGGTGATGCCGAAGTGCTCTTCTACCACGGCGGTGATGTCTTCACCGGGATTTTTACCGGACAGAACGAAACGGCACAGGCCGCGGTGGGCAAAGAAGGTCATCGGGAAAGCGATGATGGCCATGATGATCAAAGGAATCAAACCGCCGATGCCGGCGTTGATTGGCAAGAACAGGACGCCTGCGCCGATGGCGGTGCCGTACAGGCCCAACATCCACATGGTATCCGTTTTACGCCAGGTAGTGCTGGAACCCGAAGCCGCAGAGGCAATTGTGCCGGTCTGTGTAGTGTCCATAAATATCTCCGAAGTGAACACGAATTTAAAATTAAAAGGCAAAACTTAAGGTTAAACCGTCAAACGTCCTATTCAGGCAACGCTTGCGGTAAGAATCAGGTGTTGCTTGCGGGGATGTTTTGGCGTCCCCCTGGTTGTTTATTGTGTTCATTACCACAGGCACAGCGCCGGGTAATTCACCAAAGACTTTTCACCGCCACGGGGTGATAAAAGTCGTTACCGCTGCCGACAGGTCTTTGCCTGTCGATTTTTGTTGGCGGCAAGATAACGATTTACAGTAGAAACAACCGTGATCCTGCTCTCAAATGCGTAATATGTGCAGTTATCTGCTTTTTTATCGATTTTTCGCGCATTTGTTGCACATTTGTGTAAGATTTTGTGCTGAGAACGCTCTCATAAAAATTTCTGCGATTATGCGGCTTGTACAATAATTAGCCGGATAAAGCGCTGTGCTCAGCAGCAAGCCGAGCAATATATTTTATGCGTGGTTTTGGATCTAGCTAAAAACCCGGATTAAGCAGTTTTAGTGACTTAGATCACATTGTATTTTTAAGTTAAATGGGAAGTATTGATTTGTTTTTAAAGGATTTTAATTGAAAAACACCGCTAGTAACGAAGGGAAATTACTTACGTGGTTAGCGGATAAAAATGCGTAACCATTCATCATATAAATAACAGATAGCTAACAGGTATTGGCGAGATTTGCTGCAATAGCCTAACCGGCCGTTTATTTAAACATCCCGGTCTTTGGCGCGATTTATCATATAAAAGCCATAAATAGTCGTTAATTCATCCAGCCGAAGGCGGGTTTGACCAGAGAGAAAATAATCACTCGGGTGACCTGTTGCATTTTATTAACCTGATGTTGCGTGAGGATAAGCGAAAAATGCGTATCGATTGCGCATTATTTGTTCATCTCGGGCTGTGGGAAAAGAGAGATTTCAGCGGCGCGCCGTCGTTTCCGACGGCGCTGAAGGGGGATCAATAGCGGGTAGCGATGGCGTTATCGTTGAAGAACGCCATGAAGTCGGCGTCCGGCTGGCGATCGGTGATCACCCGATCGAACTGCGTCAGCGGGCCGATACAGGCCGGCTTGATTTTGCCGAACTTGCTGTGATCCGCCACCAGGATCTTTTGCTGCGCCATCGCCATCGCGCGATGCTTCATCTCCAGCTCGTCGAAGTTGAAGCAGGTGGCGCCGTGCCGCAGGCTGAGACCGGCGGCGGAGATAAAGGCGATGTTCGGGCAGATGTGATCGAGCTCATTGCGGCCGCCGACGCTGGAAAAGATGTAGTTGTTCGGTTTGAACTCGCCGCCGCACAGGATCACCTTGCAATTCGGTTTGTCTTGCAGCGCCAGGAAGGTGTTCAGCGAATGGCACACGGCGGTGAAGGTCAGCTCGTCGGCAATGGCGTCGATGATCGTCGGGGTGGTGGTCCCGCAGTCGAAAAACACCGTGTCGTTTTCATTGATCAACGGCGCCGCCAGCAGGCCGATGCGCCGTTTCTCCGTGACCTGTTTGGCTTTTTGATCGGAAACGAAGTAGTTGGTTACGCCGTTGCTGCGCGGATCGGTCACCACATAGCCGCCGAGCAGCACCACCGCCGCCGGCTCGGCGCTCAGATCGCGGCGAATGGTCATCTCCGAGACCCCCAGCAGCGCGGCGGCTTCTTTCAGGTGGATCTTGTCAGCGCGTTTTAACGCCTGAACTAACCGGTTGATACGTTCTTCGCGCCGCGTTTCCATAGATCCGTCTTCCCACAGGTAGTAGAGGTAAAAAAGCGTGCCGCCGTTTCCGGCGCTAAACACAACGATGCGGGGCAATATCGGGCCGCATCGGCCGCCCGTATTGTCCCGCATCGGAGTGTATTGGCTGCGCCCGTCAAGGCGCGCCGACGATCAGTAGCTGCCAGCCGCCGCCTGCGCGCCGGATACGATGGCAACGCCGGAGCTGGTGCCGATACGCGTGGCGCCGGCTTTGATCATCTTCTCGGCGGTGGCGCGATCGCGCACGGCGCCGGAAGCTTTCACGCCCATTTCGCTGCCCACCGTCTCGCGCATCAGTTTGACGTGCTCTTCCCGAGCGCCGCCGGTGCTGAAGCCGGTGGAGGTTTTAACGAAGGCGACATCGAGTTCGCGACACATTTCACAAACCTGGACGATCTGCGCATCGCTGAGCAGGCAGGTTTCCAATATTACCTTCAACGGGATCGCCGCGCAAACCTCGCGCACGGCGGCGATGTCGGCTTTCACTTCGTCCAGCAGGCCGCTTTTCAGCCAGCCGACGTTGATCACCATATCGATCTCTTGCGCGCCGGCGGCGATCGCCGCTTTGGCTTCAAAGGCTTTGGCGACGGTCAGGCCGGCACCCAGCGGGAAACCGATCACCGAGCAGACTTTCACGGTGCTTTCCTGCAGCAGCTGGGCTGCCAACGGCACGTAGCCGGAGTTGACGCACACCGCATAGAAGTTGTGCTGCTGGGCTTCTTCGCACAGTTTGGCGATCTGCATTTCGGTGGCGTCCATGGCCAGCAGGGTGTGGTCGACATAGCGGGCGTAATCGATGTTTTCGGAGGTCATCGCGGTTCCTTAATGAAGTTGAGAAAAGAGCGTTGATAGAGAATGTGAAAATAATAACATTGCAATGCGGGTAAACCTAGCGGGATTTGAAAAATGTCGACGAGATCATAGTTATCTCACTGTTATATGTATAACTTAGGGGAGGTTTATTTGTTATTTAAATAACATTTTCAGCGGCCGCTCGCGGCCTGCGCGGGCGAAATGTCGAGGGAAAACGATGAAAATCAACATTGATCTGGTTCCTGCCGCGTTCGGGGCGCATCGGCAGGCGCTGTTCCGCAATGCGGATTTCGCGGTGAGCGCCCATCGCTGCGCAGAGCGCGGGCCAATGCTGACGCTGGCGAATCGGCGCGGGGCACTGACGGTCTTGCCGTATCAGGGCCTGGCGATTTGGGATGCTGAATTTGACGGTTACTCATTGAAATCGGGCCGCCGCAGCGGGCGGGGCGCCGGAAGAAAGCGCGATGATGTCGCCGCGTTCTGCCCCGCCTGGCCGAGTCACGACGGCGCATCGCTCCAGATGCAACGCGTGTGGCTGCAGCTGGCGGGCGACGAGCTGACGTTGCAGGGCGAAGGCGAGCGGTTGGGCGAGGGATGGCGCATCGGCCCGGCGCTGCGCTTGGCGGCGCAGAGCGCGCAGTTCGCCATTGAGATGAAAGTCACCAATCTGGCCGATCGGCCGCAGCCGCTGCGCTATGTGTGCCGCCTCAACTACGATTGCATTCCCGACGCGGTATTCCGCCAAAACTTGCCGACGCCGGCGCTGTTGGGGGAGGCGCTCGGGCAGGAACTGCTGTGTTCCGATGATCTGTCTCGCTACGTGGACCGAGCCGAATTCTTTATGCTGGCGCCGCAAGGCCGGCGCTATGTAACGCGTTTCGCCACCGGGCAATTCAACTATGGTCTCCGGCGCATCGCCGTTCAGGGCAACCGGCAGTTGCTTTCCTTTATCCAGCCGGCAAACTGCCGCCCGAATGCGCCAGAGGGTGAGGGAGTGATGCTGGGAGCGGGAAAAACGCGGGCGTTCTGCGTGACCACCGGCGTGGTGTGAAATAAGCAGGGGCGGTAACGCCCCTGTCATGTTGTGCGGTTACTCTTTCACCCAACCGCGGCGAATGGCGAAGGCGAACAGGAAACGATACAGGCGCGACAGCCTGTCGGCGATGACATCGCCGAACAGATTCCACACCAGTTGGGCGAACAGGCAGCCCACCAGGCCGAGCAGGAAACCGCCGACCATATCCAGCGGCCAGTGCACGCCGAGGTAAACGCGTGACCAGGCGATGCCGACGGCGACGATCATCAGCAGCACGCCGGACCAAACGCGGTGCCAGAACAGGAACGCCAGCGCGAAGGTAAAGATGGCGGTGCCGTGATCGCTCGGGAACGAGCTGTCCGGCGCGTGTGGCAGGAAGGTATAACCGACGCCGGCGACGAACGGGCGCTCATGCGGCAGCAGCGCGCCAATAGCGGAAGCGGCAAGCATGGCGAACAGCAGCGCGATAGTGGTTTTCGCTACCACCTGGCGTTGCGAAACCAGCTGGCTTTGCGGCCCCCACAGCCAAAGACCGACGATCAGCAGCGGCACGATGATGATCAGATCGCGCGCCAAAAAGGTGGCGAAATCGATCATCCATTCAGGAGACGCCGGAGTCGCATTGATCCAGGCGAAAAGAAAATGGTTCAACTGTTCCATAACCGTTACCTCGTCTTGCGGCGCCAATAGCCGCTAACCGTCCAATAAATAGCCAACTGGCTTAACCAAACCCACCAACCCGCCCACAGGTTATGGGTAAGAAAATGTGCGCCGCGCATGATCTGACCAAAGCCCATCACCATGCCTAGCGCGATGCCGCCGCACCAACACCACCAGGCGAGGCGCGGACGCTGCGGATAAAACAGGAAAAACAACGCCATCACCGTGAAACCGCTCGAGGCGTGCCCGCCGGGGAAACAGCGGCCGGGGCCCGGCAGCGCCGGTACCGCGCCGAATAGCGGGAAGGACATCGCTTTGCCGCCGTACTCAATCAGATCCCACGGGCAGGAGTGCGCGCTGGTGGCTTTGAGAATGCCCACCACCAGCGGGCCGATGCCAATCAGCAGCATGGTCACGATCAGGCGCGCGCTGCGGCGATAGATGCCCCAAAACAGCGTCAGCACCGCGCCTACGATCACTATCTGCTTCAACAGGCGGTGATTGATCAGATCCAGCCAATAATTGTTTTGCCACGGGAAATGCCCGCTGGCGGCATCGTACCAATAGTTGCTGATCGCCCAATCCAGCTGTTCGTTGCGGGAGAGCCACAGAAACGCCAGACCGCTGATCAGCAGGCCAAAAACCTGCCAACGGTAAAAGGATGTCGACAGGGAGTAAAGGGCGGTTGTCTTAATTTGCGGTGTCGTTGAGGATTGATTTAATGACGATTCTGGATTCACGCGCAGGCTCGGTGACAGGATTGAATGACGTCACTGTAATAATTCTGTCTTAAGAAAACCTTAGTCCGCCGGCAAGAAAACCCTATCTGATACACCCGCTTGTGCGAAGGTAATCGCTTGTTTTTCTCGTCTTAACCCGAGGGTGTGCTGGCTAATTGCTCCGCTTAACGGTTTATATCAGGCGATTGTCACTATTTATCACCTATTGTAAAGAAGATTAAACCTGTGGCGGGCTTGGCGGTAGTGTATTAGTTTATAGTCGGATTATTTGACAAAGTGTAGGGATAAAACATGAACAAGGCATCCGTTGTATTTTCCGGCCTGCTGATGGCCGTTTCCGCTGGCGCTATGGCGGCGACCTCTGGCGATGATGCAGACATGAGCAAACAGCCGCTGGAAAAAGTCGCGCCTTACCCGAAAGCCGAGAAGGGCATGAATCGCCAGGTGATCTACCTGCCGAAGCAAGAGCACGAAGAGAACTACAAGGTAGAACTGCTGATCGGCAAGACGCTGGAAGTGGACTGCAACCGCCATATGATTGGCGGCACGCTGGAGACCAAAACCCTGTCCGGCTGGGGTTACGACTACCTGGTGCTGGAGAAGCTGTCTGAACCGGCCTCGACCATGATGGCCTGCCCGGACAATACCAAGACCAAGAAATTCATCGCCGCTAACCTGGGCGACGCCGCGATGCAGCGCTACAACAGCCGCCTGCCGATCGTGGTGTATGCGCCGAAAGACGCGGAAGTGAAATACCGCATCTGGAAAGCCGAAGACACCGTAAGCCAGGCTGAGCAGAAATAACCGCCGCCTGACGCCGCTCCGCTGGCCATTCCCGGTTGGCGGAGCCTTTCTCCTTCCTGTCTCCTTATCATTCCCGCATCTTTGACACTCGACTGATTGCTTTCGGACGTGGCTTTTAGGCGCGACATGGCAACGAAATACGCAAGCCAATACCTCTTCACAAATGCACAGGAAGCACGCAGCTGCATGGATGGGAGAGGATGCGCGCGTATAGAAATAGAGCAAAGAAATCTTTACTGAAGTGTGATAATTTTGCGCATGCCCTATTAATGGAATGACACAGAAGATAAGGATATCCAATGCGTTATCGTTCACTAACGCTCGACGAGCCCTGTAACAGCCGCACACCTGGCGAGTTGCTTGATGATGGTGCGCCTGTGCCGACCACGGAACCCTGCGAGTGGGCAGGCACCGTATGAAACTGATTCATTTCTCCTCTGAACACACGGCGCCGGAAAGCTTTTCCAGGATACTTAACCCGACAGCAGCGCGGCATGAGCTGGAACGGCACTATTTGTTCGGCGGCGCAGCCGGCATATCGATAAGCAGCCGGTATCCGATTACCCGCAATACTCAATCCGGGATTGGCGTCACCGGTTATCGTGAGGACGTGGCTATGAAGCGCAGCGTACTCGATGAGATCAACCGGGGCGGCTTGCTGGCGATTGATCAGGGAATCGGCACCTGGACGCCGACGAAATATGCCTTTTACGTCGACGCGGAAGGCCGATTACAGCGCTACCCAGGCAGCTCTCTTCCCGCCTTTTATCCTACCGGGCGCGTGATCGCCCGCTATGAAGAAATGGTCAGCCGCTATGGCCACCGGGCAAAACCGACGGTGCTGCCGGCGAGGCAGAGTACGACCCGGAATCCCCCTCTGCAACAAGCCATTGCTACCGCAGTGGCAACCGTTGCCGCCACGGTGCAGGCCATCCGCCCAATGACCAAGGCAGAACGCTGGCAAGAACGCCAGTACCTGATAGGGCGAGGCAACCGCAGCATTTACCCGGATGCGCGCATGGCGGCACAGCGCCTGGCGGAGAACAACGTCGCGGTCGAAAAGGCGAAGTTGGCTGAGAATGTCTATAAGACCACTAACCCGCTCAAGGACACGATAGACATCCCTGAAGGCTGGAAGGATATCAGTAACAATGATGGGGCACTGGGTCGGCTAGGTTTGAGCAGTAACATGCTTTATGACAAACCAATGAATCCTGATTTTTTAGCCCGAGTTTATCAGCCAGACGAGAGTGTCTTTGGCAAGGCGATGAACCCGACGGTGGTGTTCCGCGGATCGCCTGCGCCCGAGTTCCCGGAGGGAATAAGCAAGGCTGCCCAGAAAGCGTTATTGAACGGCGATTTGTCAGGGATTAAAAACCTGAGTGACTGGTCAAATAACGGCGCTTAGGGGTTGGGGTTTAATTCTGAATACTATAAACAAGCCGTTATAATTGGCGATAAAATTTCGAAAGTATCAAATATTGACGTTGCGGGTCATTCATTAGGAGGCGGTATGGCCTCTGCGACCTCCATAGCCAGCGGCAAACCGGCTTGGACGTTTAATGCAGCAGGCCTGAATGCGGGAACCGTCGAAAAATACGGTGGCTCTATAATAGGCAGCGCCGATAATATTCAGGCGTATCGCGTAAAAGGGGAGCTGTTGACCAAGCTGCAGGAGGTTGATTTGTGGGAAGATGCCAAAGACCTTAAATTTTATCCCCCGGCGGTGATGGCGAAAGAGCGGTTGTCCATGTTGGCGCCTGACGCCGTGGGAGTAAAGCACACGCTTCCCGGTGGAACAGGTTCACTGCTGGATAAGCACGGTATAGACCAGGCGATACAATGCATTGAAAATGAGAAAGACGATGACATTGCCACAATCAAGGGACGAATATGAAAAAAATCATACTCATTATCACGATGCTAGTGTCTATGCTCATCATTCAGGGGTGCAAACAAGGTATGGATTTACAACCGCAGGATTATTTTGACGGTCAGCAATTGGACATTGCCAAAGCCATTTATGATGGTGACAGGCCGCAGTTGGATAACTTATTGTCATCAGTAAACAAAGAGATCTTAAATCGTCCAGCTAAGGAAGAAATGACCTTATTGTTTTGGGCAATAAACAATGCCATCTATGACAAAACCACACCTGAAAGGCTGAAAATTATCACTGACTTGGTAAAAGCCGGAGCAGACCCTTTACAGCCTCAACCTAACACGCCGGGTAGTCCCGCTGAATTTGTTATGAAAGCGGATAAAGGCATCTGGATACAGGCTATGTTAGAGGGCGGACTCTCTCCAAATGCTAAGGATAAGGTTCATAATCAACCCATTATATTCAATAGCATCTTTGCAAAAAACACAGAGACATTAGAGGTCATGTTGGATTATGGCGCTGATATAAATATAAGAAATTCACTGGGTGATACGCTGCTCATCGATGCTTTAGATTATCACTCCTATGACCACGTCATTTTTCTATTAGAAAAAGGCGCCAATAGCGATATAAGAGGCAACTCAGGTTGGACGATGGGCAATCAACTGCAACGGCTGATTAATAGAAGTCAGGATGGCAGCGAGGCGAAAGCGTCTCTTGAGCGCATCAAAGACGAGCTAATTAAGCGTGGTGGGAAATGGCCGCCTGCTCCTGTCAGTCAATAAGCCGTTCTCAGTATCCCAAGGGTGTAGAGGGATACTGATACGGTAATAAAGCAAAGTTGGGCCGTGGTTATGTTAAAAACGGAGATGGCATGAGGCACAGCGCTCTTATCATTATCATGTTGCTGTCGATGCTCATGATGCAGGGATGCGAACAAGGCAGGGATCTACAGCCACAAGATTATTTTGAAGGGACGCAGTTGGCTATCGCCAAAGCTATCTACGAAGGCGAGAGACGGAAGCTGAATGCGATGTTACCGACGGTAAGCAAAGAAACGTTAAATCGGCCGGGCAAGGCGGAGATGACGTTGCTATTCTGGGCGATCAATAACGCTATCTTTGACAAGAACACGCCAGAGCGGCTCAAGATCATTACGGATTTGGTCAAGGCGGGAGCAGACCCATTGCAGCCAAGAGCTGAGGGAGGGAGTAGCCCAGCTGAATTTGTTATGAAGGCGAATAAAGGCGTATGGATACAAGCTATGTTAGAGGGCGGGCTCTCTCCAAATGCCAGAGATAAGGTTCATAATCAACCCATTATATTTGAAAGTTTTGATGCGGCGAACACAGAAACATTAAAGATGTTAATTGCATACCAAGTTGATGTTGATATCAAAGGCGCTATGAACCGAATGCCATTAATTAATGCCCTGTATAACAGTTGCCCAGAACACATTGAGGTTCTGTTGGCTCATGGAGCTAATCCATTAGCCAAAGATGATTTTAATGACAGCTTCCTCTCGCTGATTTCTGCGGAAATAGCTAAAGGGGATAAGAGCAATGCGTATATAAAGAAACTAATTAAAATTAAAGAAAAAATAAAACAGGTGAATTAGATAGTCTCGACTATCATGGGGGACAATGCTGGTCTTCTTCCAGTGCAGTAACATGACGTTATGATATACAGGAAGATGATGGAATGAGCCACCAAAGAGCACCCAGCCGACGGCGACGAGAGTGCTGTTGTTAAGTCCCGTTTGTGACGCCATCTCTTTGAACAGTGGCGAACCCACAAGCAGCGTTTCTATGTTGAAACCTGCACATTGATAGGGATGCTGGCGTAAGCGACGCTCAGAGATAGGATGCTTTATGCCTGATGGTGAGGTAAGTAACGGCGGCCATCGGAGTCTGTTCCAGGCAACAAAAAAACCGATTTCCTCGCTAATGACGATGATCGCCGATTTTGAGCAGGCCGCCGCTATCCGTGGCGATAAAGGGATGTTTATCACCCTCACCACCCCATTCAAATATCACCCGACGCGCGCCGTCGGCAAGAACAGCCCAAAGGTGCATTTTAACCACAAGCGGGACGATGAAGCCTACACGCCAAAAGACGGCCAGCGCTATCCTGTGAAGCTGTTTAGCAAGATCCGCACGGCGTTTAAAGATGCGGGCCTGCAGGCCTACGGCGTGCGCGTTGTCGAACCGCACCATGATGCGACGCCGCACTGGCATATGATGCTGTTTACCTCTAAAAAACAGCGCCAGCAGGTGATCGACATCATGCGCCGTTATGCCACGGCTGAAGATGGCGACGCCGCCAAAAATCGTTTTGACTGCAAGCACCTGAACAAAGGCGGCGCGGCGGGCTATATCGCCAAATACATTGCAAAAAATATCGACGGCTACGCGCTGGACGGCGAGCGCGATTATGAAACCGGCGAGCTGTTGACTGATACTGCCGCCGCCGTCACCGCGTGGGTGTCAACATGGCGTATCCCTCAATTCCACTTTATCGGCCTGCCGTCGCGCGGCGCATGGCGTGAGTGCCGCAAGATCCGCTCTGTCAGTCTGGCCGATGAGTTTGACGAAACCGTTGAGGCGGTGCGCGCTGCTGCTGATGCAGATGATTTTGCCGCTTATATTCTGGCGCAGGGTGGCCCTAACGTTGCCCGCGACGATCAGACCGTGCGTGTAGCTCGCCGGGTTGCCGACGAACGCAACGCCTATGACGAAGAAGTGCAGAAAATCGCGGGGATTTTTGCCCCGCATATCGGCGCCGATCGCGTTTATTAAACCCGCACCACGCAATGGCGCATCGTCGCTAAAGCCGTTGCCGTTGAGCCTTTGACTTTGAAAAGCGCCTCCGGCGCGCCTCGGAGTCCTGTCAATAACTGTGGGTTGGTCGGCAGCGGTGGCGCCGAAAATACGCAGGATGGGGAGCCTGTAGAGGCTGTGGCGGTGATGGAACGTGCACCGGAAACCCAGATGACTGGGATGACATGACCGTTGCACGGTCTGTTATGACGCGTTTACGGGCAAATGCTCCGCAGATAAACAGGCAGCAAAGAGGAATTGACCCACATAAGCGCATAGAGCCTGCTGCCTCGGCCAGATTGACCACCAACGAGCACGATCGTGTAACCAGAATTTACTCAGAGCTGGCACTACATGGCATCGAGCCGACGCGATGGGAACTCGAGGCGCTAGCGCGCGGCGCTAAAGTCAAATTTGTTGATATTTCAATGCACTATCCAGCGGTTAACGATTGGACTAGCTTCCAATAATGTCTTGCGCACATAAATCCGATAGGCATATTCTGTATATGCATACAGTAATTAAGCATCGGAGGGAAAGGGTGCAAGCAGTGGATGAATTGGTTGTTTTAGAAAGAATTGAACTTATCGCCCGTCTGGGGGTTTGTTATGAGAGCCAAGCGAAAGACAAAGACATTGCACTGATATGGATTTCAGAACTGGCGGGGGAGATGAAAACTAGCATTACCCCCGAAAAAGTAGAGGTGATCAGGCAGCTTGCCGCGATCTCTTAATCCATAGGTGACGTATGAGACAAGATTTAAACTTAGCCGGGGCGTTTATGGAGGCGCTGAACTTCAACGAGAACGGCAAGGGCCGCCGCATAAGAACCGTTGATTTCATTCACGCCGCAAACCGGCTCGGCACACACCTAACGCCTGAAGAGGCGAATTACTACATCAAGCACCAGTCCGGCCACGTGTTCAGGCTGATTGACGAGGGACGTTATCAGCACAATACATACCTGTTTCTCTGCTAATAGGCCTATGCATGCACTGAGTGCATGAAATCGCATGATGATCCGGTGTTGTCTTTCTCCATGCGGCTCCAGTGCTGGTGCGGATCGCACCGGATCATGCAACTGCATCAAAAGCGACACATGAAGCGGGCAGGCGAGGCGGGGATAGCATTGCGCGCAAACTGGGTAGATCGATTGTTTTTGTTCGATTACTATGTATCTTTGACGATCACTCTTAAAAGTGGATCTTGAAATTCAGCCGTAGAGAGGTAGGTAAATGGAAGACTATGCCAGCGCTGCAATTAGGCATTATATAGATGCCGAAAAGTTAAAGAGTAGTGGCTCAATTGATAATGCAGGGCACCTTGTCGGATTTGCTGCAGAATGCGCTTTAAAATATAAAATAAGCACTATCTCTCCAGATATGGATAGACCACGAGGACATTTTCCTGATTTTGTTAATATTGCGAAAAAAAAGATTGAATTCTAGAGCACATATGTCTGTCTTTAAGCTTCTTTCCAATCCAATTTTAGCTGGGTGGGATGTTAATTATAGATACTATGTTGATGGTACAGTTAACTCGGCCGTTCTAGATTCTTGGATTAGAGATACAGTTAGATTAATTTCTGCTGCGGGGTTAAAAGTAAGAAAATGAATAAGAAAATATATTTTGATGACTCGCTGCCTATTTTTGCAAAGTTTGTAAGTGAGGAGCTGGGCGTTGCAGCCCTCGAGAATAATTATTTTTTGCGCGATGCGGAAGGTCGACTCTCCGTAATTGTTTTAGATGATAAAATTGACAAGGAAAATAGAACGCGACTTTCAACTAAAGCTAAAGATCATTTGGGTGATTATGTCGATGATAATGATTTTGTCTTCTCTACTCCTGATGAGCTCTTTGATGAGTCGTTAAAAGATATTGGTATTGCTTCTAAAATAACCTTGTCCTCTAGTTTTTATAGCGGGAATGTGTTTTTATTTGAAAGGCGAATAATAGGTTCTGATTGGTTGAAAAAAACAAAACAAGAAACTAACAATCCAGTGAGAATTGTTTTTTCAAGTATTAAGGGGGGGGTGGGTCGTTCGACAGCCTTGTGTGTTGTTGCTAGTGCATTAGCCCAAGAAGGAAAAAGAGTATTAGCAATAGACATGGATTTAGAAGCTCCTGGGCTTGGCAACATGCTTTTAACTGAAAAAACTTTGCCAAAATATGGTCTTTTAGACTTTTTTGTTGAAAAAAATGTCAGTAAAGTTAATGGTTCTAGTTATATTGATATGGTCAGCTCTTCATGGATTTCATCGGGGAAGGGGCGTGTTGATGTAATTCCTGCTCTTGGTGAAAGTTCATTCAATAATCCAGAAAATGTCTTAGGGAAGATTGCTCGATCTTATCTTTCTACAACTGATTGTGCTGGTAATAACTTCTCTTTCATTGATTACATGGATATCTTGGTAGATAAATTTTCTGATCCCACTAGATATGATGTTATTTTAATTGATGCTCGTTCCGGTTTGCATGAAACGACAGCGTCTGCAATGGTCGGCTTGGGGGCGAATATATTTTGTTTCGGTGTGGATCAGCCTCAAACTTTTGCTGGGTATGATCTGTTGTTTTCACATTTATCTATATTCAATAATATTGATCCCTCATGGTTAAATAGATTTAATTTTGTTCAGGCTAAAGCTTCTGACGGACAAGATAAACGAGATCTTTTTGCCCAAAAAATGGAAGCTAAAATAGCTTCATATTTCTCAAAAAAAGAGGCTGATGTTGATATTAATGTGGCATCCCTTAAGGACACATTTGAAGTAGAATGGGATGATACTGAATCAGTAGAGCTTATAACCGAAGAGATTGATGTTATTAATCCGATAATAAGTATTTTAGATGATAGCAGGTTCAGTGATTTTGATCCTATTTCGAATAGGGATATACTAACAAGTAATTTTTATGATGTTACATTTAAACTTCTTTTGGAGAGGGTGAGATCAATCCTAGAGGAGTCTTTGGAGGGGGAGGAGATATGAATACCATTAATTACTCCAAAATATCAGAGGCCTTAGCTTCGTTGCCTTCTGATCATGATGCTAGTGGAGAGTATAAACCAACAGTAGATGAGATATTTGCGCCACAGCAACATGCTAATGCCTTAGATCCTTATACGACAATAGTTGTAGGTGCTAGAGGTACAGGGAAGAGCTTTTGGGCTGGTGTACTAGCGCAAAAGGATACTCGAGATGTTGCGGCTCAGTCGTATCCTAATTTAGGCCTTGAAAAGCTATTGGTTGCGGAAGGTTATAATGGTTTTTTATCGACAAGAATACTGCAGGAGTTAGTGCCTGAGGGACAGGAGAGTAAAAAATCTTACGAATTTTGGCAAGCGTCCATAATAATGGCTATCGATCGGATGATTGCTGAAGAAAAGGGCGTTAAATTTAAAGAAAAATTATCTGACTATATAAAGAGATACTCAGATCCTGAAGATGCAGATCTATATCTTTCTGATCTTGATGATAAACTTGAAGAGGATGAAAAGACAGTTTTAATAACATTTGATGCCTTGGATAAGTTGTCTAAAGACTGGAGCCGTTCAAATTTATTACTGGATTCTTTGTTTGAAGTTGTATGGGACTTGCGAATCAGAAAGCGTATTCGTGCAAAAATATTTATACGTCCTGAGCAATTCAATGATGATTCTTTAAAGTTTGTAGAAATACCAAAATTGAGAAGTTCTCGAGTTGAACTAGAGTGGACACAGATCGAGCTTTATGGGCTTTTGTTTTCTCGCTTAGGTTATGATCAGTCTAAAAATGCAGATGAATTTCTTAAAGTTGCAAAGTCGATAGGGGCTCCATTTAAGCCTTTACCCCATAAGCAAAGAAGAAATTGGAATCTTGTTAGTGATAAAAAAATTCAAAAAGACATGATGACTGCTCTTGCTGGCCCTTATATGGGGAAGAACTTTAAAAAAGGTGGAACATATGATTGGCCTTATAAACATTTGGCTGACGCTAATGGGGATGTTACACCTCGGAGCTTCTTGAAGCTATTTTCAGAAGCTGGTAAGTTTGGCTCCTTATTACAAGATAGGGCGATCTCCGCGGAAGGCATTCGACATGGTTTACGTGAGGCTTCAAAAGTAAGGGTTGAACAGTTAGTTGTTGAATATCAATGGGTTAAGAGGGCTTTGGCACCTTTGGCCGGATTGCGTGTGCCATGTACGGAAGAGGATATACTTTCCCGTTGGGAAGATAGTAATACCATAGAAGTTATTATGAATGCTTCTCAGTCTGATAGTGGTGGTTTCTTGCCACCATACCCTTATCCCCTCTACAAGAAGTTGAAGGGTGAGGCGAAATTATCAGCCTTAGCCGACTCAATGGCTAAGATTGGCTTGTTTGAAATTAGAGCTGATGGCCGCTTTGATATCCCTGATTTATTCAGGGTTGCAGCTAAGATGTTGAAAAAAGGCGGTATAACACCAACCGCAAAATAATTTGGTAAGGCTGCTATTATTGCAGCCTTAATTTTAAAATAATTTTATAGTATATATTTTTTAAAATTAATCACATTGCAATTGAAATGCGAATTTATTGCTTGCATTCTTTCTTGTAGTGGTATCAATTCGTTCCGCACAAACACCTGACTAGCCTTCTCAACATCTCCAAAACCGCCAGTATTGTTCGGAATAATCCCCATCATCTGAGGTGGCACCCGATGGGCACTCAGCAGATCGTCCCTCGTTGCATTCTTAATATTGAAGAAATCATCTTTGGTAGCGACTTCACTCAGAGGCAGTATTTTTATGCCGTCCGGCTTGCCGTTCGGCGCGTACATAAACAGATTCCGGAAGTTCCCCAGTCCCTTTGTGTCTCGCATCGCTTGGCGCATTCTGTTGACGTCGCTGGTACTTTGCGCAGCATCGGTCATATACAGTATGTATCCGGCGTGCGCGCCGTTTTGATAGTATTTACGGCGAAATAGTGTTGCCGCTTCATTCAACCACGCAGAGTTCAACGCACTAAGGTATTCCGGCAGGCCATAAAGTTCCTGATTAATGTCCGGTTCAATTAGTTGAAACACGCTTCCCGGCGCAAATTGGTGTGGCTCTTTCCAGTCATGCACAAACCAATACGTATCAGGTTCAACACCCCGGCGGGTGTATTTTGCCGGTGAACACTGCAGGTGCAGTGGTTCACCGAGTCGATTTTTCCTGACCTCTAAAAGGCGTTACCAAATACCAGATAATCCAGCGCATAGCGGCTAAACTCCTGCTGACTTAACAGCCGGTGCGGGATAAACGTTGACGCTAAAATGTTGCGCTTAACGTACATCGGCGAGCTGTGATGCACGGCGGCGCGCACGCTGCGTGCCAGCCCATCGAAGCTGATCGGCGGCTCGTACCACTTGCCATTGGTCGTGCACTCGGTGTAATCCAGAATTTCCCGTTTATCCAGCACAGTGGACGGCTTGCCAAAGGTGAACGCCTTAAAATCCTGCTTCTGCTCTGCTGCCGGGGCTGGCGCCGGGGTGGTAAATGCCTTGCGGCCTTTGCGCTTGCTCATCAGTAAAACTCCAAAATGTTCGGGCTGCTGTGGCCGCTGCCTGCGGTCAGCGGTTCGTTTAAGAGGGCGTGCATGATTGCCCACGAAACATCGGCGTGGCTCGCTTCTTCGCTGCGGCTGGCGGTGTAGGTGGAGCGCGCGCCGCTGGCGGTCATGGTTTTGCGGATCGCCATAAAGGCGGCGGTGATGTTGGTGTGGCTGGTGTCGTATTCCAGACAGCCGCTCCCGATGGTGTCTTTTGCCTTCAGCACCATGGCGGTTTTGATTTCCGGGGTGTATTTGATTTCCCGCGCGGCCGGGAAGAACTCGCGCACCAGTTGGAAAACACCTTGGCCGACGGTGGTCGCATCGATGCCGATGTACTCCACGCAGTATTTTTCGGTAAGGTCTTTAATCTTCTGGGCCTGATCGGCAAAGTTCATGCCCTGCCACTGGTGGCGCTCGAGCACGCGGAACTTGCCCCCGGCCACCATGGGCGTCGCGATCACCGCGCACCCGGCGCTGTCCCTGCCGTTGGCTTCCGATGGGTCGTAGCCGATCCACACCGGGCGATAACCGAACGGCCGCACGGCGTAAGGGTTGAAGTCCTCCCATTCTTCCAGCGTATCGACCATGCAGCCTTGCAGCTCGGCGAACGTGAATACCGACGCGGTATCGCCCACAAATTCACACATCAGCAGGTTCTGATACTCAGCCGGGCTGTATTCGAGCGACAGCTGATCGAGGTCGAACAGGTTACAACCGCCGGTCAGCGCATCCTCAGCCGTGACAATCTGGCACCATTGCCCATCATCGCACAGCACGCCTTTTGACAGGTGGCTGTGGCTGAGGTCGAGCTGAACGTGATCGGCTTTGCTGCGCCGCCCTTTGTTGAACAGTTCCCCCGACCAGAACGGATAAGCGGAGTGTGCCAGACTCGACGGTGTGGAAAATAGGTGGTGCTCCATCGCTTGTGCAGCGACATCCCGCTGGCGGTGAAACTTCGGTATCCAGAAATACTCATCCAGATACAGATTTAGCTCTGCGCGGTGCGCACGTTGGTGCCGAGGAACATCAGGCGGGAGCCGTTCGGCAGCACCATCGGATCTCTTAGTGAGAACACTAAAGAGCGTTATCATCAATGCCAAAACATAAATTGCAGTTGTACTTTTGTAACGTTGGAATCCATTCAGCGGCAGATCGTATCACCGGGCAAAGTTGATATCGCTCCGCCACACCCAACCCGAAGCAATCAGGGAACACTTTGGATTTAACAAGAAGCCTGCGAAAGCAGGTTTTTTTATGTCCGTAAAATGGCTGTCGCCACTTTGTCGCCACAGGGTAATTATGTGTTTTTCGAAGCATTGTTTTATAAGGATATTTTTCAAGGCAACAAAAAAACCCGATAATCTTGAACCTAAAAGGCGGGATTATCGGGCTCCACAAAATGGGGACATCAAAGAAAAGCAGTGGCACTAATTCAGACTGCGGCCCCCAACGAAAGTTCTGGCCGGCGACAAAAAAATACAAAATAATTTTTATCGCCGATCCATCTCTCCCGCTAATCGATCAGCCGAGTATGCCCGGCCATAGCACCACGATGAGTGAACCCGCCAGCGTTAACAGCACGTTAGCGATGGCGTAGGTGCCGGCGTAACCCAGCGCCGGGATGTTGCTGCGCGCGGTATCGCTGATGATCTCCATCGCCGGTGCGCAGGTGCGGGCGCCCATAATCGCGCCGAACAGCAGGGCGCGGTTCATGCGCAGCACGTAGGCACCGAACAGGAAGCAGATAATCACCGGCACCAGGCTGACGATCAGCCCGGCGATCAGCATCTGGCCGCCGACCGCGCCCAGGCTGTGGCCGATGCCGGCGCCGGCGCTCAGGCCTACGCCCGCCATAAACACCATCAGGCCGAACTCTTTCACCATGTTCAGCGCGCCCTGAGGAATGTAGCCGAAGGTCGGGTGGTTGGCGCGCAGGAAGCCGAGCATGATGCCGGACATCAGCAGGCCGGCGGCGTTGCCGATGCCGAACGAGAAGTTGCTGAACTGTATGGTGATCTGGCCGATCAAAAGGCCGATGATGAAGAAGGCGCAGAACGCCAGCAGATCGGTCACCTGGCTGTGAATCGAGATAAAGCCAATTTTCTCCGCCACGCTCTTCACCCGGCGCGCGTCGCCGCTCACCTGCAGCACGTCGCCTTTGTTGAGCACGATGCTGTCGTCGATCGGCATTTCGATCTGGCTGCGGATCACGCGGTTGAGGAAGCAGCCGTGGTCGGTCAGCTTCAGCTGGCTCAGGCGTTTGTTCACCGCGTTGCTGTTCTTCACCACGATCTCTTCGGTCACGATGCGCATGTCGAGCAGATCGCGATCGAACACTTCCTTACCGTTGCGGAAGCTCGGATCCAGCCGCGCGTGGGCGTCCGGGTAGCCGACCAGCGAAATCTCATCGCCCACCTGCAGCACCGCGTCACCGTCCGGGTTGGCCAGAATGCCGTTGCGGCGGATGCGTTCGATGTAGCAGCCGGTCTGGCGGTAGATGCCCAGCTCGCGCAGGTTCTTGCCGTCGGCCCAGGCCACCAGCTCGGGGCCGACGCGGTAGGCGCGGATCACCGGCAGGTAGACCTTGCGCTGGCTGTCGGTGTCCAGGCCGCGTTCACGGGCGATTTGCTGGGCGGAGGTGGACAGATCCTGGTGCTGCAGCTTCGGCAGGTAGCGAGCGCCAAAAATCAGGCTGACCAGACCGATCAGGTAGGTGAGGGCATAGCCGAGGCTCAGATGATCCTGCGCCGCCAGCAGCGCCGGGCCGTTGACGATGGTGTTGCGCAGCGTATCGCCTGCCCCCACCAGCACCGGCGTGGAGGTCATCGAGCCGGCCAGCATGCCGGCGGTCAGGCCGATGTCCCAGTGGAACAGCTTGCCGAGACCGATGGCGATCACCATCGCCGAACCGACCATCACCAGCGCCAGCATCAGGTAATTTTTGCCGTCGCGGAAGAAAATCGAGAAAAAGTTAGGCCCGGCTTCCACCCCGACGCAGAAAATAAACAGCATGAAGCCGAGATTCAGCGCCTCGGTGTTAATGGCGAAGTGTTGCTGGCCGAGCAACAGGGAAACCACTAAAACGCCAATGGAATTACCGAGTTGGACGGAGCCCAGACGGAGTTTACCGAGGCACAGCCCCAGCGCGAGTACCACGAACAGTAACAGAATGTAGTTACCGTTTAACAAACTAGCGACGTTTATGTTCACGGAGGATAACTTATTGTTTACCAGTAAGTGCTTGATATAGATAACTATAAGAGATAAATTCAGCCTTAAAACGACGTCATAAATCACCACCAGCAGAAAGCGAAGCGAACCATCGTTCGGCGGCGTTCATTCTAGACGCTATGACCGATGACAGCCAGCACAGAAAGCTGATTTCCTGCGCCGCCGTGCGCATTTAACTCTCTTTTGGCCAAGGAAAAAATTCGGTTCAGCGTCACCTCACGGGTGGCTGGGCTGATTTCTATTGATGCGGTAATTGGGCGGGGGAGAATTCGCATGACGAGTTATCGATATTGGCTGGGCATTCTCAGCTGTTTTCTGTTGTTCAACCTGGTGTTTCTCGGCCAGCAAACCGGCCTGTTCGGCAGCACGGATCATGAGCACCACGGGGAAACCGGCCTGCTGCTGTTTGTGATCCCCGGCGCGATCGCCAGCTATCTGTCGAGCCGCAAGCGGCTGCTGTGTCCGCTGCTGGGGGCGCTTTATGCCTTGCCGCTCTGCCTGCTGATCCGTCACTTCTGGCTGACGCCGTCCTATTCGTTCTGGCAGGAGCTGGCTTACGCCACCAGCGCGGTGTTCTGGTGCGTGTTCGGCGCGATGCTGATGCTGTTCGCCCTCGGTCTGTTGCACACGCTCCAGCAGCTGCATCGGCGGCAGCGGCAATAAAAAAAGGCGCGTTAAGCGCCTTTTTTGTCGTTCAAAAACTTACTGGAACAGGTTCAGGTGTTCTTTAGCGTAAGCTTCGAAATCGGTGCAACCGCCGATGTGCTTCTCGTCCAGGAAGATCTGCGGAACGGTTTCAACCGGTTTACCGACGGTTTTTTCCAGATCGGCCTTGGTGATGCCTTCCGCGTGGATGTCAACGTAACGGAAGTTGAAATCGTCGCGTTCTTCAGTCAGTTTTTCCGCCAGTTCTTTAGCGCGGACACAATAAGGACAGCCAGGACGCCCGAAGATTACTG
The DNA here is from genome assembly GCF_000747565.1 of Serratia sp. SCBI. Taxonomy (NCBI): domain Bacteria; kingdom Pseudomonadati; phylum Pseudomonadota; class Gammaproteobacteria; order Enterobacterales; family Yersiniaceae; genus Serratia; species Serratia sp. SCBI. Next base: position 1,712,574 of record NZ_CP003424.1, read on the forward strand.
CAAACATGCAACGCTCCTTAATTGGATTTTCAAAAAATTGTTCGCTACCGCAACGACATCCCGTCACCGAAAAAGTCATTACCTGCGTCAGATGGCGCCTACTATGCCCGTTGAGGCGGTGAAAAAAAAGCAGGAATTACCTGTTAATCTGATTCATGTAACCAATTAGTCTGCCGGGGCTGTCGTCGTCGACGGGAATTCACTACACTGGGGGCAGACCTTCTGGAGAAGAAAAATATGCGTTCATTCGGTGACTTACCGCGCCCAGTGCTGGTGTTGGAAGGGCTGGGCATCGTGATGCTGGTATTGGCCTACCTCAGCATTCACGGGCACCTGCAGCTGCCGGGCTGGCTGGCGTCGCAGCAGGCGGCGGTCGGCATGATTTTCCTCGGCGTGGCGCTGATGGTGCCGGCGGCGGCGTTTCTGGTATGGCGCGTGGTGCAGGGGTTCGGGCCGCTGATGCGCGGCGGCCTGCCGCCGGAAAACGATCGCCGCAAGCCGCAAGATACGGACGTATCGAAAAATCATCAGGACAGCGATCCGCGCGCCTGAGCGCCGCGGCCGCTAACCCGCCTGCGGGGCAGGCGTTGGCCTTTTTGGGGTGACGAGTGAAAATTGCCATTCTTTCTCGCGACGGATCGCTCTATTCGTGCAAGCGGCTGCGTGAAGCGGCGGAAGATCGCGGGCACAGCATCGATATCATCGATCCGCTTTCCTGTTATATGAACATCAACCCGGCGGCGCCGACCATTCACTATCGCGGCCGTCAGTTGGAGCGTTATGACGCGGTGATCCCGCGCATCGGTTCCGCCATCACCTTTTACGGCACCGCGGTGCTGCGCCAATTCGAGCTGCTTGGCAGCTACCCGCTCAACGAATCCGTGGCCATTACCCGCGCCCGCGACAAGCTGCGTTCGCTGCAACTGTTGGCCCGGCAGGGTATCGATCTGCCGATCACCGGTTTCGCCCATTCACCGGACGATACCGGCGATCTGATCGAACTGGTCGGCGGCGCGCCGCTGGTGGTCAAGCTGGTGGAAGGCACGCAGGGCATCGGGGTGGTGCTGGCGGAAACTCGCCAGGCGGCGGAAAGCGTGATCGACGCCTTTCGCGGCCTGAACGCCCATATTCTGGTGCAGGAGTACGTGCGCGAAGCGCAGGGCCGCGACGTGCGCTGCCTGGTGGTGGGCGGCCGGGTGGTGGCCGCCATCGAGCGGCAGGCGAAGCCCGGCGAGTTTCGTTCCAACCTGCACCGTGGCGGCAGCGCCCGCAAAGTGACCATCACCGCCAGGGAGCGGGCGATTGCGGTCAAAGCGGCGAACACGCTGGGGCTGGACGTCGCCGGGGTGGATATCCTGCGCGCCGAGCGCGGCCCGCTGGTGATGGAGGTCAACGCCTCACCGGGGCTGGAAGGGGTGGAAACCACTACCGGGCTGGACATTGCCGGCATGATGATCGAATACGTCGAGCAGCGCGGCCGGCCGGGGTTCCGCCTGAAATCGGGCGGCTGACGGTACGCGCGTTGCGCTTTTCCCGCCGAGCAATATCTTAATTAGTGAATTAAGCCGCATTGATCGTGGCGTATCGGGTGAATATTCCGTAAGCTATGCGCCTTTTCGCGTTTTGAATATTGTGAGGCTGGTTATTATGGATTCACTCATTGTCCCCGATTTGGCGCTGTTGCGGCGCTGGCTGGATCAGTCGGGCATTTCTTTCTTTGAGTGCGATTCCTGCCAGGCGCTGCACCTGCCGCACATGCAGAACTTCGACGGCGTGTTCGACGCCAAGATAGATCTGGTGGACAACGTCATTCTGTTCTCCGCGCTGGCCGAGGTGAAGCCGACCGCGCTGATCCCGCTGGTGGCGGATCTGAGCCAGATCAACGCCAGCTCGCTGACCATCAAGGCCTTTGTCGACATTCAGGACGACAACCTGCCGAAGCTGATCGTCTGCCAGTCGCTGAGCGTGGCGGTCGGCATCACCTACGAGCAGTTCACCCACTTCATGCAGCAGGGCGAAGAGCAGGTCTCGATGGTCATCCTCGAGGCGCGGGCGAACGATCTGCTGTTTATGGGGGACGAAGAAGAGATCCCCGCTGGCGCCGTGCGTCAGCCGATGCTGCACTGATCCTCGCTGTACCTTAAGCATGCCGTCGCTCCGGCGGCATGCTGCCGTGATTCCCCTCCGCAATTAAATATTCTGCACTTTGGCCTCTGCCGCCCGATCTTTCTCGGCTTTTACGCCGTTAATGCCGTATCACATAGAGAAAAATTGCATAAAAAATCGATAAATGGCGTTTTTTACCCTGGGGGCTGGCGGGTTGCGATGGCAGCGGCTATGCTGCTGATTCTGCAAAGGGCTTGCGATTTCCCTTGTAACCACGCGAGCAGGGCAGTGCAAAAAGGCGCATGCAATCATATGCATAGCCATTCATTTCGCGGTTGCAACGATTGCGCTCAATCAGGAAAGGTTTTGTATCGCTGCAGATACAAGTTCAATTCTATGATTTACCCTGTTTTGGAGGAAGTTACGGATGGTCACCCAACGTAAAAAGTGGTTATCGGGTGTGGTTGCCGGTCTGTTGATGGCTGCGTCCGTCACGGCGTCAGCCGAAGAGAAAACGCTGCACGTGTATAACTGGTCCGACTATATCGCGCCGGATACCCTGGCCAAATTCCAGAAAGAAACCGGTATCAAAGTGGTGTACGACGTCTTTGACTCCAACGAAGTGTTGGAAGGCAAACTGATGGCGGGCAGCACCGGTTACGATTTGGTGGTCCCTTCATCCAACTTCCTCGAGCGTCAGTCGCAGGCCGGCATTTTCGAGCCGCTCGACAAGAGCAAGATCCCCAACTACAAAAATCTCGATCCCGAGATGCTGAAGCTGGTGGCGCATAACGACAAAGACAACAAATACGGTATCCCTTACATGATGGTGACCACCGGCATCGGCTATAACGTCGACAAGGTGAAAGCGGCGTTGGGCAAAGACGCGCCGGTCAACAGCTGGGATCTGATCTTCAAGCCGGAAAACCTGGAGAAGCTCAAGAGCTGCGGCGTCTCCTTCCTCGATGCGCCGAGCGAGGTCTACGCCACCGTGCTGCATTATCTGGGCAAAGATCCCAACAGCACCAACGCGGCGGACTACACCGGCGCGGCCAACGATCTGCTGCTGAAGCTGCGGCCGAACATCCGCTATTTCCACTCTTCTCAGTACATCAACGATCTGGCGAACGGTGACATCTGCGTGGCGATCGGTTGGTCTGGCGACGTGATGCAGGCGGCCAACCGCGCCAAAGAGGCGAAGAACGGCGTGAATGTGGCCTATGCGATCCCGAAAGAGGGGGCGCTGACCTACTTTGACATGTTCGCCATGCCGGCGGACGCCAAAAGCAAGGACGCCGCCTACCAGTTCCTGAACTTCCTGCTGAAGCCGGACGTGATGGCGGACATCAGTAACCACATTTACTACGCCAATGCGGTGAAAGATTCCACGCCGCTGGTGAACGCCGAAGTGCGCGATAACCCGAACGTCTATCCGCCGGCCGATTTGCGCGCCAAGCTGTTCACGCTCAACGTGCAGTCGCCGAAGCTGGACCGTGTCATTACCCGCGCATGGACTAAAGTTAAAAGCGGGAAGTGATGATGGGGGAGCCCCCCATCGTCGGTAAACCGGCAGGCGGGTGTTCCCCGCCTGCATTGCCGTTTTGGGCCACGGCGCTCGCCGTGGTTTTGTGCCGCTTTACGCCGGAGAGCACCCCGATTGAACGACGCTATTCCTCGTCCTCAAGCCAAGTCGCAGAAGGTTTTCACCCCTCTGCTGGAAATCCGTAACCTCACCAAAACCTTCGACGGGCAGAATGCGGTCGAAGACGTCAGCCTCACCATCTATAAGGGTGAGATCTTTGCGCTGCTTGGCCCGTCCGGCTGCGGCAAGTCCACCTTGCTGCGCATGCTGGCCGGTTTTGAACAGCCGACGGAAGGGCAGATCGTGCTCGACGGGCAGGATATGTCGCATGTGCCGCCGTACCAGCGGCCGATCAATATGATGTTTCAGTCGTACGCGCTGTTCCCGCACATGACCGTGGAGCAGAATATCGCGTTTGGCCTTAAGCAGGACAAAATGCCGCGGGCGGAGATCGCCGAGCGGGTGGCCGAAATGCTGGCGCTGGTGCACATGCAGGAGTACGCCAAGCGCAAACCGCACCAGCTTTCCGGCGGCCAACGGCAGCGGGTGGCGCTGGCGCGCAGCCTGGCCAAGCGGCCGAAGCTGCTGCTGCTGGATGAGCCCATGGGCGCGCTGGACAAGAAGTTGCGCGACCGCATGCAGCTGGAAGTGACCGACATTCTCGAGCGCGTCGGCGTGACCTGCGTGATGGTGACGCACGATCAGGAAGAAGCGATGACCATGGCGGGGCGCATCGCCATCATGAACCGCGGCAAGTTCGTGCAGATCGGCGAGCCGGAAGAGATCTACGAGCATCCGAACAGCCGCTTCAGCGCCGAATTTATCGGTTCGGTCAACGTCTTCGACTGCGTGCTGCAAGAGCGCCACGACGATGCGCTGATCCTGCAAAGCCCGGGGCTGCGCCATGCGATCAAAGTGGATCCGGACGCCTCGGTGGTGGACGGCGTGCCGATCCAGGTCGCGCTGCGGCCGGAAAAGATCCTGCTGTGCGAACAAGTGCCGGAAGACGGCTGCAACTTCGCGGTGGGGGAAGTGGCGCACATTTCCTATCTGGGCGATCTGTCCATCTACCACGTGAAGCTGCACAGCGGGCAGATCATCAGCGCCCAGCTGCAAAACGGCCATCGTTTCCGCAAGGGGATGCCCACCTGGGGCGATGAAGTGCGTCTATGTTGGGAAACCGACAGCTGCGTCGTGTTGACGGTGTAGTGGATCCGGTGAGGAGTAACCCGTATGACCCTGCTTTCTGAACGCGCGCCGGAACCGCCGGCCAAAGCGCCCGGCGCCCTCAGGGCGCTGTTCCATCGCCTGCTGATGGCCCATGGCCGCAAGCTGGTGATCGCGCTGCCGTATTTATGGCTGACGCTGCTGTTTATGCTGCCTTTCCTGATCGTGTTCAAGATCAGCCTGGCGGAGTTGGCGATGGCGGTGCCGCCTTACACCGAGCTGATGAGCTGGGTGGACGGCAAACTGAACATCGCGCTCAACTTCGCCAACTACCTGCAGCTGACCGACGATCCGCTGTATATCGACGCCTATCTGCAGTCGCTGCGCGTGGCGGCGGTTTCGACGTTGTGTTGCCTGATCATCGGCTATCCGCTGGCCTGGGCGGTGGCCCACAGCAAGGCGTCGACCCGCAACATCCTGCTGTTGCTGGTGATCCTGCCTTCCTGGACCTCGTTCCTGATCCGCGTCTATGCCTGGATGGGCATTCTGAAAAACAACGGCACGCTGAACAACTTTCTGATGTGGTTAGGGGTGATCGACCAGCCGCTGGTGATCCTGCATACCAACCTGGCGGTGTATATCGGCATCGTCTATTCCTACCTGCCGTTTATGGTGTTGCCGATCTACACGGCGCTGATCCGGCTGGATTACTCGCTGGTGGAGGCGTCGCTGGATCTGGGCGCCCGGCCGCTGAAAACCTTTTTCAGCGTGATCGTGCCGCTGACGCGCGGCGGCATCATCGCCGGCTCGATGCTGGTGTTCATTCCGGCGGTGGGGGAGTTCGTGATCCCGGAGCTGCTCGGCGGGCCGGACAGCATCATGATCGGCCGCGTGCTGTGGCAGGAGTTCTTCAATAACCGCGACTGGCCGGTGGCCTCGGCGGTCGCCACCATCATGCTGCTGTTGCTGATCGTGCCAATATTGTGGTTCCACAAGCACCAGAACAAGGAAATGGGAGGCCAGGCATGAACAACTTGCCGGTAGTGCGTTCACCGTGGCGCATCGCCATCCTGACTGTCGGCTTTACCTTCCTGTATGCGCCGATGCTGATGCTGGTGATTTACTCCTTCAACAGCTCCAAGCTGGTGACGGTGTGGGCCGGCTGGTCCACGCGCTGGTATAGCGAACTGTTCCACGATTCGGCGATGATTAGCGCGGTGGGGCTCAGCCTGACCATCGCCGCCGCCGCCGCCACTGCCGCGGTGGTGCTGGGCGCCATCGCCGCGGTGGTGATGGTGCGTTTCGGCCGTTTTCGCGGCTCGACCGGCTTCGCGTTTATGCTGACCGCGCCGCTGGTGATGCCGGACGTGATCACCGGCCTGTCGTTGCTGCTGCTGTTCGTGGCGATGGGGCACGCCTTCGGTTGGCCGTCGGAACGCGGCATGTTCACCATTTGGCTGGCGCATGTCACCTTCTGTACCGCTTATGTGGCGGTGGTGATCAGTTCGCGCTTGCGCGAGGTGGATCGCTCAATTGAAGAGGCGGCGATGGACCTGGGGGCGCCGCCGCTGAAGGTGTTTTTCGTCATCACCTTGCCGATGATTGCGCCGGCGCTGATCTCCGGCTGGATGCTGGCGTTTACCCTGTCGCTGGACGATCTGGTGATCGCCAGTTTCGTCTCCGGCCCGGGCGCCACCACGTTGCCGATGCTGGTGTTCTCCAGCGTGCGCATGGGGGTGAATCCGGAAATTAACGCGCTGGCCAGCCTGATCCTGCTGGTGGTGGGCATTCTCGGCCTGATCGCCTGGTGGTTTATGGCGCGCTCGGAAAAACAACGATCGCGTGAATTGCAGCGGGCGGCCCGTAGCTGAATCGTAACAAACCTGCTATTTTTGCAATCAATAAGTATTGCAACTAACTACCTGACTTTACATGCGCCATTTGAATGGCTCCAATGAATTTCACACTGCCGCCAACAACGCGGCAATGTGAAAGGCGTAGGGGCAGTGGCGCGTCGTAGCGGAACACGGATATGTCAGACATGCTGAAAAGCGGGCAGGGAATAAGATCGACTTCGGATGCGCCGGTGCCGGTGATGGTGGCGGGCACCGCCATGGTGGCGATCAAGTGTATCAGCGTGGTGCTGCTGCTGGGCGAGCTGGGCGTCGACGGCGCGAAGGAGTTTGTCAGCACCAGCGCGCAGGCGTGGGATTCCACCTTTATCTTTCTGGCCGGGCTGATGCTGCTGTGCCTGCAAATCAGCTGCGGTTTTGCGGTGATGCGCGGCCGCAACTGGGGGCGCTGGGGCTACGTGGCCTGTCAGTGCATCGTGGTGCTTTACCTGCTGCTGGCCACCATCGGCAGCGTCTTCCCCGAGGTGTTCACCGTGGAGGGGGAAACCAGCGGCCAAATCCTGCACGTTCTGATCCTGCAAAAGATCCCCGACGCGGTGATCCTGGCGTTGCTGTTCGTCCCCACCGCCAGCCGCCGCTTCTTCACCGCGCGCAAGTGAGATTTTAGGCGCGCGGAGTGGTAAACTCTGCGCCCTTAATTCGTCATCCTGAACTTCACGGTATCTTCATGCATTGCGCTTTGTATACGGCGGGCACCTGCCGTTCCTGTCAGTGGTTGGAAAAGCCCTATCCGCAGCAGCTGGCCGACAAACAGCATCACCTGCAATCGCTGCTGGCCGGGCGCGATGTCGCGCAGTGGCTGCAGCCGGCGGCGGGGGAGCTGAGCGCATTTCGCAATAAAGCCAAGATGGTGGTCAGCGGCAGCGTGGAGCGCCCGCTGCTCGGCATGCTGCACCGCGACGGCACGCCGGTCGATCTGAGCGACTGCCCGCTGTATCCCGCCGGCTTTGCGCCGATGTTTGCGGTGCTGAAAAGCTTCATCGCCCGCGCCGGCCTGACGCCGTATAACGTGGCGCGCAAACGCGGCGAGCTGAAATACCTGCTGCTGACCGAAAGCACGCTCGACGACGGCGTGATGCTGCGCTTCGTGCTGCGCTCGGAAACCAAGCTGGCGCAGCTGCGCGCCGCGCTGCCGTGGCTGCAGCAACAGCTGCCGCAGCTCAAGGTGATCTCCGCCAATATTCAGCCGGTGCATATGGCGATCATGGAAGGGGAGCGCGAGATCGCGCTGACCGATCAGCAGGCGCTGGAGGAACAGTTCAATCAGGTGCCGCTGTTCATCCGCCCGCAAAGCTTCTTCCAAACCAACCCGCAGGTGGCCGCCGATTTGTATGCCACCGCCCGCGACTGGGTGCGCGCGCTGGGTATCGACAGCATGTGGGATCTGTTTTGCGGCGTCGGCGGTTTCGGTCTGCACTGCGCGCAGCCGCAAACTCGCCTGACCGGCATCGAAATCAGCGCGGAAGCGATCGCCTGCGCGCGCCAGTCGGCGCAGCGATTGGGGTTGCTGCAGGTCGACTTTCAGGCGCTCGATTCCACCCGCTTCGCCACCGCCGAAGGGCAGGTGCCGCAGCTGGTGTTGGTCAACCCGCCGCGGCGCGGCATCGGCCAGGCGCTGTGCGATTATTTGAGCCGGATGGCGCCGGATTACATTCTGTATTCCAGCTGCAACGCCGAGAGCATGGCGAAAGATATCGAGATGTTGCCGGGATACCGCATCGAACGGGTGCAGCTGTTCGATATGTTCCCGCATACCGCGCACTACGAAGTGTTGACGCTGTTGGTGCGGCGCTTATAAAACATAAGGCCCGGTTATCCGGGCCTTATTGCTTATTGCGGGAACCATTTGTCGTTGATGGCCTTGTAGGTGCCGTCGGCCTTGATGGCGTCCAGCGCGGCGTTCAGCTTGGCCAGCAGCGCCTGATTGTCCGGGCGCACCGCGATGCCGAGGCCGGTGCCGAAGTATTGCGCATCGGTGATATGTTCGCCGACCGGCGCCAGCTGCGGGTTGGTTTTGAGCCACTCGTTCACTACGGCGGTATCGCCGAAGACGCCGTCAATACGGCCGTTTTTCAGCTCCAGAATAGCGTTCTGGTAGCTGTCGTAAGAGACGGTGTTAATCTCCGGGTGCTTGTCCTGCATGTATTTCTGGTGGGTGGTGCCGTTTTCCATGCCGAGCTTTTTGCCTTTCAGATCCGCCAGCGAGCTGAACTTGCCTTTTTGCGCGATCACAATCGCCGAGTTGGCATAGTAAGGTTGGGTGAAGGCGACCTGTTTGCTGCGCTCCGGCGTGATATCCATACCGGAAATCACCGCATCGTATTTTTTGAATTTCAGCGCGGCGATCAGGCTGTCGAACGCCTGGTTGGTGAAAGTGCACTGCGCCTGCATCTGTTTGCACAACGCGTTGGCCAAGTCGATATCGAAGCCGACGATCTGGTTGTTGGCGTCCAGCGATTCGAACGGCGGATAGGTGGCGGAGGCGGCGAAGCGGATAGTCTCGGCCGCGGTGGCGTTAAAGGTCATTCCGGCCAACATCGTCGCGGCAAGCAGCAGTTTTTTCATGCGTAGAGCTCCTGTCTGGATCCTGAAAGTGATTATTTCGCTATCGTTTGTTTTTACTGGTAATCGCCAGAGGTTTTTGCGAGGACACCTGCTGATAACCCTGCCACTGAGTGAATTAAAATGCAATATAAATGATTAAATATTGCAGTGGGGATAAAAAAAGCCCCGCGCAATGGCGGGGCTGGAGAGGGGGATGGCTTCAGTTGCGGCGCTCAAACGCCAACGCGCGGCGCTCCACCAGCCGCATCAGCAGCGTTAGCAGGCCGTTGACGCACAGGTACACCAGACCTGCGGCGCCGAACACCATCACGTCGTAGGTGCGGCCGTACATCAGCTGGCTATAGCCCATCACTTCCATCAGCGTGATGGTGTAGGCCAGCGACGTGCTTTTGAACACCAGTACCACTTCGTTGGAGTAAGATGACAGCGCGCGCTTGAAGGCGAACGGCAGCAGAATGCGCAGCGTCTGCCGGCGCGACATGCCCAGCGCTTCGCACGACTGCCATTGTCCGGCGGGGATGGCGCGCACCGCGCCGTAGAACAGCTGCGTGGTATAGGCCGCGCTGTTCAGCGCCAGCGCAATCATCGCGCACAGCCAGGGCTGCGACAGCAGGTTCCACAGCCACGGGTAGTCGCGGATCGCCGGAAACTGACCGGGGCCGTAGTAGATCAGGAAGATCTGCACCAGCAGCGGCGTGCCGGTGAACAGCGTCACATAGGCCTTGACCAGCGGCGTCAGAACCGGCGTTTTCAGCGTCAGGATCACCGTCAGCAGCAGCGACAGCAGCAGCGCCACCAGCAACGCGGCGACGGTTAGCGTCAGGCTGGTATGCAACCCTTTAAGGATTTCCGGTAAATATTCAATCATCAGACCGGCCCCCGTTCAAACCGCGTGGCGCGCAGCTCAATGCACTTGATGACGTATTGGCTGAACAGCGTCACCAGCAGATAGATGGCCGCCGCGATCACGTACCAGGTAAAGGGTTCCTGGGTGCGGGTGGCGATGCTTTTGGTTTGCAACATCAGATCGTTCACGCTGATCAGCGACACCAGCGCGGTGTCTTTCAGCAGCACCAGCCACTGATTGCCGAGGCCGGGCAGGGCATGGCGCCACATCTGCGGCATGATCAGGCGAAAGAAGATCGCCGCTTTGCCGAGACCCAGCGCCTGGCCGGATTCCCACTGCCCCTGCGGTACCGCTTTGAGCGCGCCGCGCAGCGTCTGCGAGGCGTAGGCGGAATAGAGCAAGGCCAGGGCGATCACCCCGCACAGGAACGGGCTGACTTCGAAATTGTCGATCGCCAGCTGAATCGGCAACTGGAACAGACCGAGGTTAAGGGTAAAGCCGTCGGAGAGCATCAGCAGCAGCTGCGACGAGCCGAAATAGATAAACAGCACCACCAGGATTTCCGGCAGGCCGCGCAGCACGGTCACCCAGGCGGTGCCGAGCCAGCTGACGGCTTTCCAGCGGGACGATTCCCATACGGCGAACAGCATCGCCAGAATCAGCCCGAGGATCAGGGCGCAAACGGCAAGGCCGACGGTCATGCCGGCGGCGCTTGCTAAAGGTTGTAATTCATTCATCGGGGCGTATTACTGCTGGAACCATTTTTTGTAGATGGTTTCATAGGTCCCATCCTGCTTGATCTTGTCCAGAGCGGCGTTGAACTTGCCCTGCAGATCGGTATTTTTCTGGCGTACCGCGATGCCGAGGCCGGTGCCGAAGTAGTCTTTATCCGTTACTTTGGCGCCCACTGTCGCCAGCGCGTCATTCTGCTTCAGCCACTCGTTGACCACCGCGGTATCGCCGAACACCGCATCAACGCGGCCGTTCTTCAGATCCAAAATGGCGTTTTGGTAGCTGTCGTAAGGCACGGTGGTGATTTCCGGGTGCTTGTCGGTCAGGTATTTTTGGTGAGTGGTGCCGTTTTGCACGCCGACTTTCTTGCCTTTCAGCGCCGCCACGTCGGCGATTTTGCCTTTCTGCGCGATGAACAGCGCCGAGTTATCGTAGTACGGCTTGGTGAACAGCACCTGCTTTTCACGCTCCGGCGTAATGTCCATACCGGCCATGACCGCATCGAAACGCTTGAACTTCAGGCTTGGGATCAGGCTGTCGAACGCCTGATTGGTGAAGGTGCACTCGGCCTGCATCTCTTTGCACAGCGCGTTGGCCAGATCGACATCAAAACCCTGAATTTTGTTGCCGGCGTCAATAAATTCAAATGGAGGATAGGAGGCTTCGGTAGCGAAACGGATGGTTTCGGCTGCGGAGGCGGAAACGCTGATGCCGGCCAGAACGGCGGCGATTATTTAGTTTTTTCATCGCAAACTCCCCAAATTACAGCAAGTTAATTGTTAGTGTGATAAGTAGTTGGCAAACTCGGTGGTCCGCGGCTGCGTGAAGTGGCTGCTGTCGCCTTGCTCCACCACATGGCCGTTTTCCATGTACACCACGCGGCTGGCGGTCTTGCGTGCCACTTCCACTTCGTGGGTGACGATCACCTGAGTGATGCCGGTGCCGGCCAGTTCGCGAATGATGCTGACGATCTGGGCGGTGATTTCCGGATCCAGCGCTGCGGTCGGTTCATCGAACAGCAGCACCTGCGGCTCCATCATCAGGGCGCGAGCGATCGCTACGCGCTGCTGCTGGCCGCCGGAAAGGTGCAGCGGAAAGCGATCGGCGAAGTCGGTCAGGCGCAGACGCTTGAGCAGCTTGTCGGCGCGCTCCATCGCCTGAGCCTTGGTCAGACCCAGCACGCGGCAAGGCGCTTCGATCAGGTTCTGGACCACGGTGAGGTGAGGCCACAGGTTGTATTGCTGGAAGACCATGCCGACATTTTGCCGCAGTTCGCGAATGGCTTTTTCGCCCGGCGCCTGCTTGAAATCGAATTGGTTGCCGGCGATCTTTAGCTGACCCGAACGCGGCATTTCCAGCAGGTTCAGCACCCGCAGCAATGAACTTTTCCCGGCGCCGCTTGGGCCAAGCAGCACCAGGGTTTCCCCGGCTGGACATTCCAGCGTGATGTCAAACAGCGCCTGGTGAGCGCCGTAATAGCAGTTGATACCGTTAAGTTGAATACTCATGCGCCAGAATTGAATAGACATTGATGCCGCAAATGTTAACTTCCACAGAATACTTATGCAATCTTTGTGCGTTAAAATTTATGAGTGTGCGGCGGGACAGTAAAAGATTAGCACAAGATACCGCGACTCAGGCCGAGGGAGGGGATTTGTGGCGCAGGCTGTGAGATCGGTAGCGAAATTTTTTCTATCGGACGAAATCTGAGCGGCGCAAGGGGAGACGGGAACGACCGACGCGGCGGGCCCGCGTCGGCCGGGGAGTGCGGGTTATCGGTTTTCCAGCACCTGACGCACGCTGCCGTTGGTGGCGTGCGCTGGAACATTCAGGTAGCGAATATCATCAACCACCCAGCAGGTGCCTTCGCGCACCATCAGCACTTCGTCTTGCCAGTTCACGGTACTGTTGGCGTCTTTCTGGTAGCTCAAGTCAACGCGCAGCGGGATGTTCTTCGCATCGGTGTTGGGAATGGTCGAGGCGCTGGCGACGGACGCGCTGCTTGGCCCTTGCGCGTTGCCGGAGAACAGATCGCCGGTTATCTGATGCTTGCCCGGATTTTGAGCGGCGCTGACCAGATCCTGATACAGCACTTTGCTCAGATAAGGCTGCAGCTGCGCCAGGCGGTTGCTGTCCGGCAGGCTGGAACCTTGCTGGATGCGCAGGTCATAGAACTTTTGCGCGACCGTATCCGGGCCGCCTTCCACACAGCTGCCGCTGCGGGTGCCGATATCCTTGTATGCCGGTTCCACCGTGGTACAGGCACTCAGCAACAGCGCTAAGGGTAAAACAGCCGCAATCGTTTTTGTTTTCATCTTATTACCTTATGTGAAAGTCTCTACCATGAAGACCGATAGCTTACAGTATAAATGCGTTTTTTAGCCTTGCATTCGTACTGCGTGCCATTGATTAAGCGAACATAATGTCAATCTTCTGGTCATAGATACGTTGAATTAATCAAACAAGGAATTCTGATGCAGCTTTCAACTACCCCGACCCTGGAAGGGTTCACCATCACCGAATACTGCGGCGTTGTGACCGGCGAAGCGATCCTCGGCGCCAACATTTTTCGTGATTTCTTCGCCGGCGTGCGCGATATCGTCGGCGGCCGCTCGGGCGCTTATGAGAAAGAGCTGCGCAAGGCGCGCTTGATCGCGTTCGAAGAGCTGGAAGATCAGGCGAAAGAGCTGGGCGCCAACGCGGTGGTCGGCATTGATATCGATTATGAAACTGTTGGTAAAGACGGCAGCATGCTGATGGTGACCGTCAGCGGCACCGCGGTGAAAGTCAGCCGCTAACGCCATTCTCGCGCCCTGGCCGTTCCGCCGGGGCGGCGTTCTCTTGCTTTACCCCACCTTGTGCTGCTCGACGATCGGGCGGTGCTCCTGCGGTTTTACCGGCGCCGGCTCCTGGCGATGCTGTATCGGCTGAACGAACGACGGGCGGATCTGCGGCGCCGGGACCGGATGCGGCATGACGCGTTCTTGCGGCATCGGCGTCGGGCGCACTACCGCCGGGTGCGGCGCTACGGCCGGTTCGTGTACCGCCGGCTGAACGACGTGCGGCGCGACCTGAACCGGTGGCCGCACGGCGGATTGATGCACCGGCGCGACGGCCGGCATCGGATGCGTCTGTACCGGCGCTGAATGCACGGCCATCGGCTGCTGCGCGTGGGGCGCCGCAGGCGCGGTATGCGTGAACGTCGGCATGCTCATCGGTTGCTGCACATGGGACGCGTTGACCGATTGTTGCACGTGCGGCGCGGCCGCTACCGGCTGGGTATGCGCAAAGTTCGGCATGGTCATCGGCGCATGGGCTGCAGGCGCGACGCGCGGCTGTTGCGGCGCCGCGTTCGGCGCCGATGCGTTGAAGCGCGGCGTCGGCGCGGCGGGGACGTATTGTAGTTGTTCACCGTGCTGGTGCTGCTGCGATTCACATTGTTGACGTTGTTATATTGGTTGATGTTGGTGACGCGATTTACCACGGTGGTGGAGTGTGAGACATAGGGCGCATTGCGGTAGACCACCGGCTGGCGGCGATCGTCCCAGCGCATATCCCAGTTGTGCCAGCCGCTGTCGTGCTGGTTAAACAAGGTAGCCACCGCGATGCCGACGCCGAAGCTGATCACGCCGGCCGCCAGCATGTCGCCGCCGCTGTAGCCCGAGGGCTGATACTGATAGCTCGGATAGGCCGGGACCGGCGTGCCGTAGGCTTGCCAGGGATCGTAATGCGGGACGTAAACCGTATCCGGCTGGCTGGGTTCGATAACGATGGTCTCGCCCGGCGCCGCCACCACGCGCTGGCGATAGGGCTGCTGTTCGACATAACGCGTCGTCGGCGCCACGACGATGCGCTGCTGCGGAGTATTTTTCAGCGTGCCTTGGCTGGCCGCCCGTTGACGCATCACCTGAATGGCGTTCATCACGTCGGTGGGATCGTTCAGGTAGGCGCTGCCCAGGGCGGTGGTCCAGGGGATGTTTTTCGCCATTTGGTCGAGCACGTCGGGGAATTGCACCAGGCCGCGCACGCTGGGATCCCAGGGCTGAGCGTCGGCCGCTGAGCTGAGCGCCGCCGGTTGCAAGCCGCGGTTTTGCGCCAGCCAGGCATCCGCGGCGCTGATTTGGTCAGGATAGCCCGCGCCGGCCAACACCTGCGCCAGCAGCTTGTCGGGGAACAGCGCCACCGGACTGACCAACTGGTACAGTTGATCGGCGCTCAGCGGCGTATAGGCCGGCGTACTTGCATTGGCGGCAGGAGCGGCCGGGGGTGGAACGTTGCCGCCCATCGCACCGGCGACTTTTTGCTGATCGCAACCGCTCAGCGGCAACATGGCGGCACAGAGCAACCAGGACAGATAGCGTGGCGTGAACATGTTCGACTCCGCTCTTTCAGCGCAGATGATACTTTGAGACTATCATGGGCGGGAGAGGCCGCCAGTCGGGAGAAACACTCGCTTGCACATCGGCGCTATCTGTCATTGTTTCTCGATGAGCGTGATGATTGGATACAGGTTAATCGCGTCGCGTTACATCTTTCACGGACGACAATCAGGAGGATAAGTGAAAATTTGGCCAGGGATCATCGCCGCCGCGCTGTTGGCGGGATGCCAAAATCCGCAGCAGGACACGCTCGTCGATCGTGGCGCTTACCAGCTCGAAACCTTGCATCAGGCGCAGGGCGCCGATCAGCGCATTCGGTTTCTGGTGATGCACTATACGGCGGAAGACTTTCATTCCTCGTTGAAAACGTTGACCGACGAACACGTCAGCGCACACTACCTGTTGCCGGCGCATCCGCAGCGCGAACACGGCAAACCGACGGTGTACCGGTTGGTGCCGGAGGCGATGCGCGCCTGGCATGCCGGCGTCAGCACCTGGCGCGGGCGCAGCAATCTCAACGACACCTCGATCGGCATTGAAATCGTCAACAAGGGTTTCACCCGCAGCATGCTGTTCACCCACTGGCAGCCCTACACGGCGGAACAGATCGCCGTGTTGATTCCGCTGAGCCGCGACATTATCCAACGCTATGGCATTCAGCCGCAGGACGTGGTGGGGCACAGCGACATCGCGCCGCAGCGCAAACAGGATCCCGGCCCGCTGTTCCCCTGGCGGCAACTGGCGCAGGCCGGCATCGGCGCCTGGCCGGACGAGGCAGACGTGCAGCGATTGCTGGCGGGGCGCGATCGCCATGCGCCGGTACCTATGGCGCCGCTGCTCGAAAAGCTGGCGCGTTACGGTTACGCGATCGACCCGTCGTGGGATGCGCGGCAGCAGCGCAACGTGCTGGCGGCGTTTCAGATGCATTTCCGGCCCGACGATGTTCGCGGCGAGCCGGATGCAGAGAGTGAGGCGATTATCGATGCGCTGCTGTTGAAGTACGGCGCGTGGCGTTGATTACAGGCCGTGCAGTTTGCCGTGATCTTTCAGCCAGCGGGCGGTGCGCGCGATGCCTTCTTCCAGCGAGACGATCGGCTGATAGCCCAGCTCTTGCTGCGCGCGGGTGGTATCGAGCGTGAGATCGAAGTTGAGTTTGGCGACGCCGTAATGGGTCAGCACCGGCTCCTTTTCGCTTTTGCTGCCCAGGCGCTCCATGCCGCGCGCCATCATGTCGAGCATCGGATAGGGGACGGAGCGGATGCGGCACTTCATGCCCAAATCGTCGATCAGCTGCTGCACCACGGTGCGAAGCGGGCGCGGCTGCTGGTTGGTGATGTTGTAGGCGCGGCCGGACGGCGTGTCTTCTTTTAGCGTCGCCAGCCACATGGCGTGCACCGCATTCTCCAGATAGGTCATGTCCACCATCGCCGCGCCGCCGCGCGGCAGCAGCAGGTTGCCGTAGCGTTTGATCATCTGCAGCAACCGCGGCAGCATCACCTTGTCGTGCGGCCCGAACAGGCCCTGCGGGCGCAAAATGGTGAAATGGGTCTGCGGATTGGACAGCGCCAATTGCTGGATCACCTGCTCGCCGGCGGCCTTGCTGCGCGCGAACTCGTTGGCGTAACGCTGCGGGCGAAAGTCTTCGGTTACGTTGCGGTGATGGTGGTAGTCGAAATAGATCGCCGGGGAAGAGATGTGAATGAACTGCGCCACGCCATAGGCCGCCGCCCATTCGCCGAGGCGGCGGGTGGCGCGGACGTTGGCCAGTTCGAAGGCTTCTTCGGTGCCCCAGGGTGAGGTAAAGCTGGAGCAGTGCCACAGCACATCGACGTCCGCCAGCATCGCTTTGGCCTGCGAAGAGATCAGGTTGGTGAGATCGGCATGAATGAACTCCGCGCCCATTTTTTCCAGCAGGCCGCCCATCGCCTGGTTACGACCGGTGGCGCGCACTTTGATGCCCTGGCGGCGCAGATATTCAACGGCGTTACGGCCTAACCCACTGGTTGCACCGGTGACCAATACCTTCATAACGGACTCTATTCTCACCCAAAATCGGAATACCGGCGGGCGCTTGCGGCGCTCCCAGCAAATAAGATGCCATTCTTCCGTGATTTCGTGCGCTATGCAATCGGAAAGCCCCGAAGCACAGCGGCAAACTGTGCGGTTGATCGACAAATGAACGGCATTCAGCGCTGTTGGCGGTCCAGGTTCTCGGCCAGCGTCGCGATGCGCTTCGCCATGCCGCGAAAAATGAACAGGTGCGCGGGCATCATGGCGAACCAATACAGCAGCCCGCTGAAGCCGGCCGGATGCCACCAGGCGCGCACGTCCAGCGTGCGGCGATCGCCGCGATCGGTAATGGTGAAGCTCAGCCGCCCCAGCCCCGGCGCCTTCATGCCGAACAGCAGCGCCAGCTGCCGCAGCGGCTTCAGCGTGATGACTTTCCACCCGTCGATCTCGTCGCCCAGCGCCAGGGACGCGCGCGCCGGGCGGCCATAGACCACGCCGTTGCCGATCATGTCGTCCATGCGGGCGCGGATCCGCCACAGGATATTGGCGTAGAAATAGCCTTCCTCGCCCCCCAACTGCTGCACCGTTTGCCACAGCGCCTGGCTGGAGGCGGCGGTGTCGAGCGAACACCCCGCCTGTTTCGGGTAATAGCCGTAGCCGGGGCGCCAGCGGGCCCGCGCCGCCGGATCGTAGCCCCAGTCGGCGGAATCGACCACCTCCAGTTCGCGCTGCAGCGTGGCGGTGACCGCCTGATCGAAGGTGTGCAGACGTTGCGGGATCAGGGCCTGCAACGGTTTGCCGTCGGCGGGCAGATCGTGCTTCAGGCCCTGGATCAGCGCGCGCGCGATCGGCGTCGGCACCGAGGTGATAAGGCTGATGAACCACACTGAAATCAGCCGCGTTGGTAAGGGGATCGGGATCAGCCAGCGCCGCTTGCCGCTGATGGCGATAAAGCGTTTGAACATATCCTGATAGCTGAGGTATTCCGGCCCGGCGACGTCAAAGATGCGGTGTTCTTGCGCCGGGTGCGCCAGCAGATCGGCCAGATAAACCAGCAGGTTCTCCAGCGCTACCGGCGAGGACTTCGAGCGCACCCAGCGCGGCGGCGTCAGCACCGGCAGGTTATAGACCATGTCGCGCATCACTTCGAACGCCGCCGAGCCGGGGCCGACGATGATGCCGGCGCGCAGCTCGGTCACCGGCACGCCGCTCTGGCGCAGGATCTCGCCGGTCAGGCGGCGCGCCGCCAGGTGCGGCGAACTGTCGTCGTTCGGCTGCAGCGCGCCGAGAAAGATCACCTGCTTGACGCCGGCATTGCGCAGCGCGTCGCGCAGATTTTCCGCCGCCTGGCGTTCCTTCTCGATAAAGTCGTCGCCGTCGCCCATCGCGTGCACCAGATAGTAAAGCGTATCTATCTCCCACAGCGCCGCGCTCAGGGTGTCCGGGCGGTACAGATCGACATACAGGCAGTTGACCTGCGGCCAGTTCTGCTCCTGCAGCCACTCGATGCGCCGCGCGGCGGCGGTAATCTGGTGCCCCTGTTCGATCAGGTGCGGGATCAGGTTCTGGCCTATATAGCCGCTGGCTCCAAGAACCAGTACGCGTTGGGGTGTCATCGAGCCGCCTTGTGCGGTAGAGGATTGGCAGAACGACAGGATGCCAAATTCAGGGTTTAAATGCACATTTTGTATGGGTATAAGCCGGTTGCATCCGCCGCGGCGCGAGTTCACACTACGCGCCCCTTATCGCACGAAAAACCGAATGCCATGAAACTCAATGTGATTTGTTACGCCCTGCTGGGCCTGGCGCTGATCGCCAGCCTGTTCTCGCCGCATCCGGTGTGGATGTGGCTGCTGTCGGCCAACCTGCTGACGTTTCTGATCTACGGCGGCGATAAGCTGGCGGCGCGCAAGGGATGGCGACGGGTGCCGGAGACGACGCTGTTGCTGTTCGGCGCGTTGGGCGGCTGGTTGGGCGCGCTGCTGGCGCAGCAGCTGTTTCGCCACAAGACCCAGAAGCAGCCGTTTAAAACCTGGTTCATCCTCAGCGTGGCGCTCAATCTGGCGGCGGTGCTGGGGCTGTGGTACTGGGTTTACGGCCGCTGGATCTTCTGAGTGCGGGGCGCGGTCTGCGCCCCGAGCGATCAGGCGTGCTGCTGAAGAAACTCCCGCCACAGTTCGACCACCCGCTGCAGATCCTGACGGCTGACGTCGAGGTGGGTCAGAATGCGCGTCAGCGGGCCGCTGCTGATCAGCACGCCGCGTTCGCGCATCCACGGGCCGAGTTTGGCCGCCAGCGCCGGCGGTTGGCGCAGGTACAGCACGTTGGTCTGCGCGCCGGGAGCGGCGATCTCTACGCCGATCTGCCGCAGCTGTTGCTCCAGCCAGACCGCGTTGTCATGGTCTTCGCGCAGCCGTGCAACGTTATGCTCCAGCGCGTAGAGACCGGCCGCCGCCAGGATGCCGGCCTGACGCAGCCCGCCGCCGGTCATCTTGCGCCAGCGCAGCGCGCGTTGGATGAAAGCCTCGCTGCCGCACAGCAGCGAGCCGACCGGCGCGCCCAACCCTTTCGACAGGCAAATGGTGAAGGTGTCGCAGTATTGCACGATCTCTTTCAGCGGCAGGTTCAGCGCCACGGCGGCGTTGAAGATGCGCGCGCCGTCGATATGCAGCGCCAGCTGCCGCTCGCGGGTAAACTGCCACGCCTGCTGCAGGTAGGCCTGCGGCAGGACTCGGCCGCTGATGGTGTTTTCCAGGCTCAGCAGCCGGGTGCGGGCGAAGTGGATATCGTCGGGTTTGATGGCGGCGTCGAGCTTGTCCAGCGGCAGCGTGCCGTCGGCGTCGGCCTCGATCGGCTGCGGCTGAATGCTGCCCAGCACCGCTGCGCCGCCGGCTTCGTATTTGTAGTTGTGCGCCTGCTGGCCGACCAGATATTCATCGCCGCGCTGGCAGTGGCTCAGCAGCGCCACCAGGTTGGCCTGGGTGCCGCTGGGCAGAAACAGCGCCGCTTCTTTGCCCGACAGACGCACCGCTTCCGCCTCCAGCGCGTTGACCGTCGGATCATCGCCGTAGACGTCGTCGCCGACTTCTGCCTGAGCCATCGCCTGGCGCATGGCGGCGCTGGGGCGGGTGACGGTGTCGCTGCGTAGATCGATAAGCATAGGGTTCCTGGAATGTAAGGGAGAGGAAAAGGGTACATGGCATCATATACCCTTTATTTTACCGGGTAGCTTGCTTAACGCAGCCAGTTGGTTTTCGCCAGCTCGACCACTTCGTCGCCGCGGCCGTTGATGATGGCGCGCAGCATGTACAGGCTGAAACCTTTCGCCTGTTCGAACTTGATCTGCGGCGGCATCGCCAGCTCTTGCTTGGCGGTGACCACATCCAGCAGCGCCGGGCCGGGGTGCGCCAACATCTCCTGCAGCGCGCCGTCCAGATCGGAGGCTTTTTCCACGCGGATGCCCTTGATGCCGGCGGCGTTGGCGATCGCCGCGAAGTCCGGATTATGCAGATCGGTGCCGTCGGTCAGGTAGCCGCCGGCCTTCATCTCCATCGCCACAAATCCCAGCACGCTGTTGTTGAACACCACGATTTTCACCGGCAGCTTGAGCTGCGCCAGCGACAGGAAATCGCCCATCAGCATGGTGAAGCCGCCGTCGCCGCACATGGCGATCACCTGTTTATCCGGCGCGGTGGCCTGAGCGCCTATCGCCTGCGGCATGGCGTTGGCCATCGAACCGTGGTTGAACGAACCGAGCAGGCGGCGCTTGCCGTTCATTTTCACGTAGCGGGCGGCCCACACCGTTGGCGTGCCGACGTCGCAGGTGAAGATGGCGTCGTCGCTGGCATAGTGGCTGAGCTGCTGCGCCAGATACTGCGGGTGGATCGGTTGGTCGTCGCCGGCGGTCGCCAGCCCGTCGAGATCCTTGCGCGCGTTGCGGTAATGCTCCAGCGCCTTGTCGAGGAACGCCCGATCGCGCTTCGGCTCCAGCTGCGGCAGCAGGGCGGTGAGGGTGGTGTGGATATCGCCCACCAGCGCCATATTGACCGGGCAGTGCGCGCCGATGCTGCCGGGGTTGATGTCGATCTGAATGATGTTGGCGTTGGTGGGGTAGAACGCCCGATAGGGGAACTGGGTGCCGAGCAGCACCAGCGTGTCGGCGTTCATCATCGCGTGATAACCGGAGGAGAAACCGATCAGCCCGGTCATGCCGACGCTGTACGGGTTGTCCCATTCGATATGTTCTTTACCGCGCAGCGCGTGCACCACCGGCGCCTGCAGCAGTTCGGCCAGCTTGACCACTTCATCGTGCGCGCCGGCGCAGCCGCTGCCGCACATCAGGGTGATGTTCTTCGCCTTGTTCAGCGTTTCCGCCAGCTTGTTCAGCTCGCTCATCGGCGGCTGCACCAGCGGCAGCGCCGGGGTATGCCAGGTCACGGCCGCGTCTTCCGGCGCCATGCGCAGCGCCACGTCGCCCGGCAAGACGACCACCGACACGCCGCGATTGAGGATCGCCTTGCGCATGGCGATCTCCAGCACGCGCGGCAGCTGTTCCGGGTTGGAGACCAGTTCGCAATAGTGGCTGCATTCGCGGAACAACTCCTGCGGATGGGTTTCCTGGAAGTAGCCGCTGCCGATTTCGCTGGAAGGGATGTGCGCGGCGATCGCCAGCACCGGCACATGGTTGCGGTGGCAGTCGAACAGGCCGTTGATCAGATGCAGGTTGCCGGGGCCGCAGGAACCGGCGCACACCGCCAACTGGCCGGTGAGCTGGGCTTCGGCGCCGGCGGCGAAGGCGGCCACCTCTTCATGGCGGGTGCCCAGCCATTCGATGGTGCCCATGCGGTGCAGGCTGTCGCTGAGGCCGTTGAGCGAATCGCCGGTCACGCCCCAAATGCGTTTTACGCCGGCTTGATCCAGCGTTTTGGCGATCAGTGTGGCTACGGTTTGCTTCATGGTTCCCCCAAACATGGTTTGAAAAACGATGTGGACTCGATCCGGTGAGTGGCAGCAGAACAACTGCAAGCATAGCTTACCGGCTGTGGACGAGATGCGGTCAGGAAGGGTAAAGAGCGTAGGACGGGGAAAAGTGTAACCGGGCTGGCCACGGGGAACTTGCCGATAAATGCCCCATCGCGGCGATGGGGCCAGGGATCACGCCAGGGTGACGTCGCCCTGCAGCTGGCAACTGCAGGCCAGCACGTAGCCCTGCGCTACCTCTTCCTCGCTCAACGTCATGGTGCTGGTGGTGGTGTAGTCGCCCTCGAGGAGGCGGGTTTTGCACGAACCGCATACTCCGGCGCGGCAGGCGGCGTTGACCGGCAGGGCATTGGCCTCCATCGCTGCCAGCAGGGTGCTGCCGACCGGCACGCGGAATTCGCGCAGCGGGCGGGCGGCGCGCAGCGTCAGCCCTTCGGTGGCGTCAGCCTGTGCCGTCGGCGTGTGGAACTGCTCCTTATGGAAACGCTCGGCCGGCACGCCGAGCCGGCGACAAAGTTGCTCCACCTGATCCATGTAGGGCGCGGGGCCGCAGGTCATTACCGTGCGTTCGGCGATATCCGGCGCCGCCTGCCGCAGCGTCTGTTCATCGATGCGGCCGCTGAGGTAGCCGGGTTGCAGATCCTGCTCGGCCATCAGCGTCAGGCGCAGCTGCGGATGGGCGGCGCACAGCGCGCGCCATTGATCGGCGAAAATCGTGCCGGCGGGGGTGCGTACGTTAACGATCGCGGCGATATCGCAGGCCGGACGGTTGGCGGTCAGCCAGCGGCACATCGAGACGATCGGCGTCACGCCGCAGCCGGCCGCCAGCATCAGATAACGATCGGCCGGGTGGCGCTCGCAGCTGAATTCGCCCTGCGCGTCGGACAGCCACAGCGTGTTGCCGGGCTTGACCTCTTGCGTCAGCCAGCGCGACCCGATGCCGTCCGGCAGGCAGCGCACGCTGATGCTGAGAAAGCGGCTCTGGCCGGGCGAGGAGGAGAGCGTATAGGCGCGCAACGTCTCCTCGCTGTTGCGAATGCTGACCAGCGCGAACTGGCCGGCCTGGTAAGGGTAGAAAACGTCGCAGATCAGGTTCAGCGTCCAGACGTCGGCGGTTTCACGCTGGATGGAATGCACCTGCATGCGGTTCGGGCAAAGCGGAGTGGGTTGAGTCATCGGGGCACCTCAAAAAACAAAGGGGCCGGCGCAGGCGGCCCCATAACGTAACGGCATCAGGCGAGCAGCGCTGCAATATCCTGCTCGACGGTGGTGATCGGACGCAGGCCGAATTTCTCGTTGAGGATCGTCATCAGGTTGTCGGTCAGGAAGCCCGGCGCGGTCGGGCCGGTGACGATGTTTTTCACCCCCAGCGACAGCAGCGTCAGCAGAATGACGATCGCCTTCTGTTCAAACCACGACAGCACCAGGCTGAGCGGCAGCTCGTTGACGCTGCAGCCGAGCGTATCCGCCAGCTTGACCGCCAGCATGATGGCGGAGTAAGCGTCGTTGCACTGGCCGACGTCCAGCAGGCGCGGCAACCCTTCCAGCGTGCCGAAATCCAGCTTGTTGAAACGGTACTTGCCGCAGGCCAGCGTCATGATCAGGCAGTCTTGCGGCACGCTGCGGGCGAAGTCGGTGAAGTAGCTGCGCTCGTCGCGGCTGCCGTCGCAGCCGCCCACCAGGAAGACGTGGCGCAGTTTTTTCTGCGACACCAGGTCGATGACCGTGTCGGCGGCGTTCAGCAGCGTCTGGCGGCCGAAGCCAACGGTGATCAGGTGCTCGATCTCGGTATAAGGGAAACCGTTCATGCCCTGAGCCTGGCGGATCACGGCACCGAAGTCGTCGCCTTCCAGATGGTTGACGCCCGGCCAGCCGACGATACTGCGGGTCCAGATGCGATCGCCGTAGTTGCCGACGTTAGGATCGATGATGCAGTTGGAGGTCATCACGATCGGGCCGGGGAATTTGGCGAATTCCGTCTGCTGGTTCTGCCAACCGCTGCCGTAGTTGCCCACCAGATGTTTGAATTTTTTCAGTTCCGGATAGCCGTGCGCCGGCAGCATTTCACCGTGGGTGTAGACGTTGACGTTTTGCCCTTCGGTTTGCTCGAGCAGCATGCGCAGATCTTTGAGATCGTGGCCGGAAATCAGAATGGCTTTCCCGGCCACCGGGCGCACGTTGACTGCGCTGGGCTGCGGATCGCCGTAGGCCTGGGTTTCACCGCGATCGAGGATCGCCATCACGTTGAAGTTCATCTTGCCGATGCCCATGGCGTTGTTCAGCAGGGTGTCGACGTCGCGCGGTCGGGTGCCGAGCCAGGCCATAAAGGCGTGGTAGTCGGCATAGAGTTGCTCGTCGAACTGGCCGAGCACGTGCGCGTGTTCCATATAGGCCGCCGCACCTTTCAGGCCATACAGACACAGCAGGCGCAAACCGTGTACGTCGTCGCCGACCTCGGCCTTGTCGCTGTCGAGGGCAAACTGCGCCGCCTGCTGCAGCAGCGCAGGCATAGCGTCGCCGGCCAGCTGCAGCGCCGCCATCGGGTGATCGACGCGCACGCCGCCATCCAGCAGCCGGCAACGGGCGGCCAGCGAGTCGCGCAGCAGCAGGGTTTCCCGCGCGTAACCGATGATGCGCTGGGAATCGAAGTTGACGTTGGTCAGGGTGGAGAAGAAGGCGCGCGGGGCGAAGCTGTCGATTTCGTGGTCGACGATGCCCAGCGAACGCGCCTGCAGCGCCCAGGCGGAGAGGCCCTGCAGCGCCGCCACCAGCAGATCCTGCAGATCGGAGGTTTCCGCCGTTTTGCCGCACATGCCCTGAGCATACGCGCAGCCGTTGCCTGCCGGGGTTCGAATGGTTTGTTCACATTGCACACAGAACATAGTCGCTTCCTTTTATTTTTAAAGTTGCATTTATAATGCTTGTTTAAAAGCATAGATCGGCGATCGGGGTTGCAAAAGGCTTTTGTGCGACTACTGCGGGCAAGTTTGATTTAGCGCAATTTTGCCGTGCGGATGGGAATGATTACGCTTTGGGGGCCGGGGTGGCCCCCAAGGGGAAAGGATCAGGAGAACAGGGCGATCAGCACCGGCGCCAGCAGGCTCAGCAGGAAGCCGTGCACGATGGCGGGCGGCACCATGTCCAGTCCGCCGCTGCGCTGCAGCACCGGCAGGGTGAAGTCCATCGAGGTGGCGCCGCACAGGCCGAGGGCGGTGGAGCGGCTGCGGCGCACCAGCGTCGGGATCAGCATGATCGCCACCAGCTCGCGCGCCAGATCGTTGAAGAACGCGGCGCTGCCCATCACCGGGCCGTAGGCGTCGGTGATCAGAATGCCGGACAGCGAGTACCAGCCGAAGCCAGAGGCCATCGCCAGCCCGGCCTTGACCGGCAGCCCCAGCAGCTGCGCCGCCAGCGCGCCGCCGGCCAGAGACGCGACGACCACCGCCAGCGCCACCAGCGTGCCGCGGCGGTTGAGCACGATCTGGCGCAGCGTCATGCCGCTGTTGCGCAGCTGAATGCCGACCAGCAACAGCAGGAAGATCAGCGCATATTCGCTGCCTTTATGGGCGAACTGCAGCCATTGCCACTGCGTCAGGCCGAGCAGGAAGCCGCCGAGCACCACGCCGCACAGCTTGAGCGACTCCAGCGCCATATGCACGCGCGAAGGCAGCTTTTCCTGTTTATGGCTGCTGCGCCACGGCATGCGCCGCTCCAGCAGCGCCAGCAACAGCAGATTGGCGCAGAGAATGCAGAAGAAGAACGCCGCGCTGTACTGGAAGATCAGCATCAGATTGCTGCTGAGATTCTCCATAAACGCCAGGCTGATGCCCATGAAAAACAGGATCACATACACCATCCAGCTCAGCAGGCGGTTGATCAGCACCAGCAGCGGGCGATGGCGTAAGGGAATGAGGTAACCGACAATCAGCGGTAACAGAATAATCAACAGTCCTGAGTACATGGTGCAACGAGTGTCCTTGAGTTTTGATGCGCGACGAACGGCGGCGAGGAGCACACGCTAACCAAAAGCCCGGCCGGAGTAAAGCGGCAGATTTGACGCTGGCCGCTTGACCTGCAAGGGGTTTTTTGACCATGCTCTGTGAAAGTCGCCTCATTGAAGAGGCGACGGCGCGCACGGGAGGCGGCGGATGTTCTTGGAGCGTATCGAAATTGTAGGTTTTCGCGGTATTAATCGGCTGTCCCTGATGCTGGACGATAACACGCTGTTGCTCGGCGAAAACGCCTGGGGTAAATCCAGCCTGCTGGATGCGCTGACGCTGCTGCTGGCGCCGGAGCAGAAACTGTATCGATTTGAAGCGCACGACTTCCATTTTCCCCCCGGTGAGGAGGCGGCCAAAGAGCGCCACCTGCAGGTGGTATTCACCTTCTGCGAGAAAGACATCGGCCACGCGCACCTGCCGCGCTACCGCCATCTGACGCCGCTGTGGGTCAAGGGGGAAGACGGCCTGAGCCGCATTCATTACCGCTGCGAGGGCGAGCTGGCCGATGACGGCACGGTGTGCACCTGGCGCGGTTTTCTCGACGCCGACGGCAACGCCTTTCAACTGCACCATATCGAACAACTGGCCCACGCCATCATCCGCATCCACCCGGTTTTGCGCCTGCGCGACGCGCGCTTTATTCGCCGCCTGCGCCCCAGCAGCCTCGGCGATGAACGCAAACCCGATACGCAGGCGTTGGCGCAGCAGCTGGATCAGCTGACGCGCGAGCTGGTGCGCAATCCGCAGAAGCTGACCAACGGCGAGCTGCGTCAGGGGCTGGCGGCGATGCAGCAGTTGCTCGAGCACTACTTTGCCGAGCAGAGCTCGCAGGTGGCGCGGCCGCGCCGCCGCGGCGGTGAACCGGAGCAGGACGCCTGGCGCGCGCTGGACGGCATCAACCGCATGGTTGCCGAGCCGAACAGCCGCAGCATGCGTCTGATCCTGCTGGGCATGTTTTCCACCCTGCTGCAGGCCAAGGGCGACGTCAAGCTGGATCCGCACGCCCGGCCGCTGCTGCTGGTGGAAGACCCGGAAACTCGCCTGCATCCGATCATGCTGTCGGTGGCCTGGGGGCTGCTCAATCAGCTGCCGCTGCAGCGCATCACCACCACCAACTCCAGCGAATTGGTGTCGCTGGTGCCGGTGGAGCACGTGTGCCGGCTGGTGCGCGAGTCGGGCCGCGTCGCGACCTATCGTCTCGGGCCGCGCGGGTTGAGCGCCGAAGACGGGCGGCGCATCGCGTTTCACATCCGTTTCAACCGGCCGTCGTCGCTGTTCGCCCGCTGCTGGCTGCTGGTGGAGGGCGAA
This sequence comes from Serratia sp. SCBI, assembly GCF_000747565.1. Lineage (NCBI taxonomy): Bacteria > Pseudomonadati > Pseudomonadota > Gammaproteobacteria > Enterobacterales > Yersiniaceae > Serratia > Serratia sp. SCBI. The sequence goes on from NZ_CP003424.1 coordinate 1,740,164, forward strand.
ACCGAAGTGTGGCTGCTGAACGAACTGGCGCGCCAGTGCGGCTATCATTTCGAGGCGGAAGGGGTAAGGGTCATCGAATTCGCTCAGTGCGGCCTGAAGCCGCTGCTGCGCTTTGCCCGCCGCATGGGCATCGAGTGGCATGCGCTGGTGGACGGCGATGAGGCGGGCAAAAAGTACGCCAACACCGTGCGCAGCCTGCTGGACAATCATGAAGACAACGAACGCGATCGGCTGACCGCGCTGCCGGCGCCGGACATGGAACACTTCATGTTCCGCGAAGGGTTCGCCCCGGTCTATCACCGAATGGCGTCGGTGCCGATCAATGCGCAGATGCCGGTGCGCAAGGTGATCCTGAAAGCGGTCCACCACTCTTCGAAGCCGGATCTGGCGATCGAGGTCGCGATGCAGGCCGGCGAATGGGGCACGGACTCGGTGCCGCCGCTGCTGAAGAAAATGTTCTCACGGGTGATCTGGCTGGCGCGCGGCCGGGCGGACTGACGGCCCGCCGGGTGTTATCGGGCGCAGAAGTGCGCCGCCAATCCCTGTTCCAGCTCGTCCAGCAGCTGATAGCGGCGGCGATACTCGGCGCGCTTCTTGCTGGCGATCTCTTCGATCGGCTTGCGGGCGATGCGTTCGGGCAGCAGGAAATAGCCGCTGTCGAGCGGTTTGGCGCCCATCGACAGCCAGAACTGATCGTAATCGGCGTGCAGCTTGTCCTTCTTCTTACTCTGGTAGCGCCAGTTTTGATAGATATGGGTGGCGTTGCCGACCGCCACAATCTGGCGGATGCCGAGGTGCCGCGCCAGCGTGCAGATGCCTTCCAGCACCAGCCGTTTAGGGAACAGGCCGTGACACTCTTTGGTGGTGTGCTGGATCTCGGCGTGCGGCACGTCATGGTTCGCGCCCTGCAGGCCGCCGATGAACAACGTCGGCTGCTGCTGATAATGCATCAGCGCAAAGGTGATCTCCGCCAGCATCACGCCGTTGGCGTTGCGCAGCAGCAGCGTGGCTTCCCCTTCCTTATTCAGTTTGTCGATCGCCGCCAGCTCCAGCGTGATCGGCGCTTCGTTCTTGCCCATCGCGCTGGCCAGCACGAAGGCATGCGGGCCGAGGTGGCCGAGGCGCATCTTCAGCGGCATGCGCTGTACGATGAGATCGTAATGATCGCGCAGGGCGAACAGGCATTCGATCTTGCTCATGTTGGCCGCCAGGTAGGGACGATGCAGTTTGCACGGCAGGTTCGGCTGCGCGCTCAGGATCTCCTCCAGCAGCGGATTGCTGGCCAGGGTGCTGAGCAGGCCGCTGGTGGTGCGCCAGTTGAGCAGCGAACGGCCGAGAAACTTCAGGCGAAACGAGGTTTTTTTCCAGGCGTTGCTCGGTGCCTTTTCGCCATTGATCAGCGCCGTCATCAGTTGCCAGCCGTTAAGCGGCCGGGCGGAGGCGAGTGGGTAGCTGAGCTGTGACATGATGAAATCCTTGGCTGTGTTGAATGGCGCTATTTCATCAAGGCTTCACTAAACGGGAGTTCAATGCCGAACTGTAACCAAGCGTGTCTCCACATTGTGTTGAGCTAAGGTTTAGTTATTCCCTACGGTGCGTGCTAATTTAGCTCCGCCGCCGCAATGGGCGGTTGATATTCACAAGCACAGGCAGGTCAATTTTGACAGGGTTTAAAGGACATAAACGCCGCTGGATACTCGCACTGGCGGTGATTGCGGCGATTGCCGCGGCGGCCGTTTGGCACTTCCGCCATCCGGCGCCGACCGATTTCAAAACGGTAAAGGTCACCAAGCGCGATCTGCAGCAGAACGTGTTGGCGACCGGCCAGCTGGACGCAGTGCGCAAGGTTGACGTCGGCGCGCAGGTCAGCGGGCAGTTGGAAAAGCTGTATGTCGAGATCGGCGACAAGGTGAAAAAAGGTCAGTTGCTGGGGGTTATCGATCCGCAACAGGCGCAGAACAGCATCCGTGAAGGCGAGGCGACGCTGCGCGAGCTGCATGCGCAGCTGCTGCAGGCGCAGGCGGAACAGCAGCTGGCGGCGGTTACGCTGCAGCGCAACCAGGCGCTGGCCAAACTGCAGGCGGTATCGCGTCAGGATCTGGATCAGGCGGCGACGCAGCTGGCGGTGAAGAAAGCGCAGGTAGGCACCATCAATGCGCAGATCGCCCGCAACCAGGCCAGCCTGGATACCGCCAAGATCAATCTGGCCTATACCCGCATCGAAGCGCCGATGGATGGCGACGTGGTGCAGATCACCACGCTGCAGGGCCAGACGGTGATCGCGGCGCAACAGGCGCCGAACATTCTGACGCTGGCGGATCTCGGCACCATGCTGGTGAAGGCGCAGGTCTCGGAGGCCGACGTCATTAACCTCAAGCCGGGTCAGAAGGCCTGGTTCACAGTGCTGGGCGATCCGACCCGGCGCTTCGACGGCGTGCTGAAAGACATTCAGCCGACGCCGGAAAAGGTCAACAACGCCATCTTCTATTACGCGCGTTTCGAAGTGCCCAACCCGGAAAGGCTGCTGCGCTTGCAAATGACGGCGCAGGTGCACATTCAACTGGCCGGCGTCCAGCAGGCGCTGGTGATCCCGCTGGCGGCGCTGGGCGATCAGATCGCCGACAATCGCTACCACGTTTCGGTGCTGAAACAGGGCAAGGAAGAGAAGCGTGAGGTGGCCATCGGCCTGCGCAACAATATCGATGTGCAGATCCTCAGCGGGCTCGAGGCGGGCGATGAGGTGATCGTCAGCCGCGGCGGCGTGGAGGCCGGCTGATGGCGGCGCTGTTGCAACTGAACGGCATCCGCCGCAGCTACCGTTCCGGCGAGCAGACGGTGGAGGTGCTGAAGGGGATCAGTCTGAGCATCGACGCCGGTGAAATGGTGGCGATCATGGGGGCTTCCGGCTCCGGCAAATCGACGCTGATGAACATTCTCGGCTGCCTGGACAAGCCGAGCGCCGGCGTCTATCGGGTGGCCGGCCAGGACGTGGCGACGCTGAGCGACGATGCGCTGGCGCAGCTGCGGCGCGAGCATTTCGGCTTTATCTTTCAGCGTTATCATCTGCTGCCGCACCTGAGCGCGGCGCATAACGTCGAGGTGCCGGCGGTGTACGCCGGGCTGGGCAAAGCGGCGCGGCGCGAACGGGCGGAGGCGCTGTTGCGCCGTCTGGGGCTGGGGGAGCGCGTCAACTATCGGCCGAGCCAGCTTTCCGGCGGCCAGCAGCAGCGCGTCAGTATCGCCCGCGCGCTGATGAACGGCGGGCAGGTGATCCTGGCGGATGAGCCGACCGGCGCGCTCGACAGCCATTCCGGCGAAGAGGTGATGGCGATCCTCAAACAGTTGTGCGCCCAGGGCCACACGGTGATCCTGGTGACTCACGATCCGGCGGTGGCGCGTCAGGCTGAACGGATCATCGAGATCCGCGACGGCGAAATCATCGCCGATTCCCGTCCGGCGCCGTCGGAGGATGCCCAGGCCAAGCCGCTGACGCTGGCCGCCGCGGCGCCTTCCTGGCGGCAGATGGGCGGCCGCTTTCGCGAAGCGCTGGTCATGGCCTGGCGCGCGATGGCGGCCAACAAGATGCGCACCGCGCTGACCATGCTCGGCATCATTATCGGCATCGCCTCGGTGGTATCGATCCTGGTGATCGGCGACGCTGCCAAGCAGATGGTGCTGGCGGACATTAAATCGATCGGTACCAACACCGTCGATATCTACCCCGGCAAGGACTTCGGCGACGACGATCCGACCTACCGGCAATCGTTGAAATACGGCGATCTCGACGCGCTGCGCGAACAGCCGTACATCAGCGCGCTGTCGCCGAGCATCAGCAGCAGCATGCGGCTGCGGCTGGGCAACGTCGACGCGGCGGCCAACGTCAACGGCGTCAGCGAGCAGTTCTTCCGCGTGTACGGCATGAGCTTTACCCAGGGCGTCGGCATCGACCCGATGCAGGTGCAGTCACAGGCGCAGACGGTGGTGATCGACGCCAATACCCAACGGCGGCTGTTCCCGCACCAAAAGAACGTGGTAGGCGAGGTGATCCTGGTGGGCAACATGCCGGCGACGGTGGTCGGCGTGGCTAAAGAGAAGCAGTCGATGTTCGGCAGCAGCAAGACGCTGAACGTGTGGGTGCCGTACAGCACCATGGCCAACCGGCTGATGGGCAACAGCTATTTCGATTCGATCACCGTGCGCATCCGCGACGGCTACGACAGCAAGGAAGCGGAACAACAGCTGTCGCGTCTGCTGACGTTGCGCCACGGCAAGAAGGATTTCTTCACCTATAACATGGACAGCCTGGTGCAAACTGCGGAGAAAACCACTCGCACGCTGCAGCTGTTCCTGACGCTGGTGGCGGTGATTTCGCTGGTGGTGGGCGGCATCGGCGTGATGAACATCATGCTGGTGTCGGTGACCGAGCGCACGCGTGAGATCGGCATCCGCATGGCGGTGGGCGCGCGTTCCGGCGATGTGTTGCAGCAGTTCCTGATCGAGGCGGTCTTGGTTTGCCTGGTGGGGGGCGCGCTGGGGATTACGTTGTCGTTCGCTATCGGTTTGGCGGTGCAGCTGGTGTTGCCGGGTTGGCAGATCAGTTTCCCGCCGGCGGCGTTGCTGAGCGCGTTCCTCTGTTCCACCGGCATCGGCGTGGTGTTCGGCTATCTGCCGGCGCGCAATGCCGCGCGGCTGAATCCGATCGATGCGCTGGCGCGCGAGTAAGTCATAGGCATAAAAAATGCCAGTCACACGGCGGCTGGCATTTTTATCGCAGTCAGAGTCAGTGCAGCGCGACGCTGCCGGAAGCGTTTAGGACAGCGCCTCGCTTTCCACTGGCACAATAAGACTGGCATGGTTGCCTTTGGGCCCTTGATGCACGTCAAAGCTGACCTGCTGGCCCGCCTTCAACGTTCTGTAACCATCCATCTTGATTGTGGAATAATGCGCGAAAATATCTTCGCCGCCGCCGGCTGGGCAGATGAAGCCAAAACCTTTGGCGTTGTTAAACCATTTAACAGTACCCGTCTCCATGCTTTTACATCCCTCGCAACGCTATTTTAAGTGAGATGAATAACTGATTTCGCACTCGCCGTGGGCGAGTAGCAGGGTGGACAAGGGGTGGTTAAAAGACCACCAGCCACGAATTTACACTCTAGAGCAAATGATCGGGGCGTCAAGGGATCGGCTTTTGTCGGCGGGGAGCAGTTCACCAAAGTTTGAAGCAGGTAACGCTATTGCCACGATTCAGTCACAATTGGCCCGTTTTTTTGCGCACGTTACAGTGCGGCGGGACGATGCCGAAGATGATAAAATAGTAACTATCCCCACTTTGAATAACCGAAACCTGTCCCCATATCAGAGGGCAGAGCAGAGAAGATGAGCAGCGATGGGCAATAACAACGATTGGCTAAACTTTGAACACTTGGCCGAAGAAAAACAAATCGATGCGGTAAAACCGCCGTCTATGTATAAAGTTATACTTAACAACGACGATTACACACCGATGGAATTTGTGATTGACGTTCTGCAAAAGTTCTTTTCTTATGATATTGAACGCGCAACGCAACTGATGCTCACGGTCCACTATCAAGGCAAGGCGATCTGTGGTGTTTTTACCGCCGAGGTGGCGGAAACCAAAGTCGTCCATGTGAACCGGTACGCAAGGGAGAACGAGCATCCGTTGCTTTGTACGCTGGAAAAAGCCTGAATAAGGCAATCTATTGGGGAGGTGCTTATGCTCAATCAAGAACTGGAACTCAGTCTCAACATGGCTTTCGCCAGGGCGCGTGAGCACAGACACGAGTTTATGACCGTGGAGCACCTGTTGCTGGCGTTGCTGAGCAACCCTGCCGCGCGAGAAGCGCTTGAGGCATGTACGGTGGATCTGGCCGCGTTGCGCCAGGAGCTGGAAGCCTTCATCGAACAAACCACACCGACGCTGCCCGCCGGCGAAGAAGAGCGCGACACTCAGCCGACGCTCAGCTTCCAGCGCGTGCTGCAGCGCGCGGTCTTCCATGTGCAATCCTCCGGCCGCAGCGAAGTGTCCGGCGCCAACGTGTTGGTGGCTATTTTCAGCGAGCAGGAATCGCAGGCGGCCTATCTGCTGCGCAAGCACGACGTCAGCCGTCTCGACGTGGTGAACTTCATTTCACATGGCACGCGTAAAGACGAGCCGGGCCAAGCGCCGAATGCGGAAAACCCGGTGAACGAAGAGCAGTCCGGAGGGGAAGACCGTATGGAAAACTTCACCACCAACCTCAATCAGTTGGCCCGTGTGGGCGGCATCGATCCGCTGATCGGCCGCGATCGTGAGCTGGAGCGCGCGATTCAGGTGCTGTGCCGTCGTCGTAAAAACAACCCGCTGCTGGTCGGCGAATCCGGCGTGGGCAAGACTGCCATCGCCGAAGGCCTGGCCTGGCGTATCGTGCAGGGCGACGTGCCGGAAGTGATGGCGGACTGCACGCTGTATTCGCTGGATATCGGTTCACTGCTGGCCGGCACCAAATACCGCGGCGACTTCGAGAAACGCTTCAAGGCGCTGCTCAAGCAGCTGGAACAGGATCAGAACAGCATCCTGTTCATCGATGAAATTCACACCATCATCGGCGCCGGTGCGGCTTCCGGCGGGCAAGTGGATGCCGCCAACCTGATCAAACCGCTGCTGTCGAGCGGCAAGATCCGGGTGATCGGCTCGACCACCTACCAGGAGTTCAGCAACATCTTCGAAAAGGATCGCGCTCTGGCGCGCCGTTTCCAGAAGATCGATATCACCGAACCGACGGCGGAAGAGACCGTCCAGATCATCAACGGCCTGAAGACCAAGTATGAAGCGCACCACGACGTGCGTTATACCGCCAAGGCGATCCGCGCCGCGGTGGAGCTGTCGGTGAAATACATCAACGATCGCCATCTGCCGGACAAGGCGATTGACGTGATCGACGAGGCGGGCGCCCGCAGCCGGTTGATGCCGGCCAGCAAGCGCAAGAAAACCGTCAACGTGGCCGATATCGAATCCGTGGTGGCGCGTATCGCTCGCATCCCGGAGAAAACCGTGTCGGCCAGCGATCGCGACGTGCTGAGAAACCTGGGCGATCGCTTGAAGATGCTGGTATTCGGCCAGGATCAGGCGATCGAAGCATTGACGGAAGCGATCAAGATGAGCCGCGCCGGTCTGGGCCACGAGCGCAAGCCGGTCGGTTCCTTCCTGTTCGCCGGGCCGACCGGGGTCGGGAAAACCGAGGTCACCGTACAGCTGGCCAAGGCGATGGATATCGAGCTGCTGCGTTTCGACATGTCCGAGTACATGGAGCGGCATACCGTCAGCCGTCTGATCGGCGCGCCTCCGGGCTACGTTGGTTACGATCAGGGCGGGCTGCTGACCGATGCGGTGATCAAGCATCCGCATGCGGTGGTGCTGCTCGATGAGATCGAGAAGGCGCACCCGGACGTGTTCAACCTGCTGCTGCAGGTGATGGACAACGGTACGCTGACCGACAACAACGGCCGCAAGGCGGACTTCCGCAATGTGATCCTGGTGATGACCACCAACGCCGGTGTGCGGGAAACCGAACGCAAGTCGATCGGCCTGGTGCAGCAGGACAACAGCACCGACGCGATGGAAGAGATCAAGAAGGTGTTTACGCCGGAATTCCGCAACCGTCTGGACAACATCATCTGGTTCAACCATCTGTCTACCGAGGTGATCCAGCAGGTGGTCGACAAGTTTATCGTCGAACTGCAGGCGCAGCTGGATGCGAAGGGCGTCTCGCTGGAAGTGAGCGACGAAGCGCGCGACTGGCTGTCGGTGAAGGGCTACGACCGTGCGATGGGTGCTCGTCCGATGGCGCGCGTCATGCAGGAAAACCTGAAGAAACCGTTGGCCAACGAATTGCTGTTCGGTTCGCTGGTGGACGGCGGTTCCGTGAAGGTCGAGCTGGACAAGGACAAGAAACAGCTGACTTACCACTTCCTCAGCGCCGCCAAGCGCAAGGCGGACGAGGGCGCGGTGCACTAAGGCTGCCTGCAGGCAAAGAAAAAGCGATGCTTCGGCATCGCTTTTTTTATGGGTGAGATTCACCGTACAACAGAAACGAGTGAGCCCTCTCAGTTTACCTGCGCACCTGCAACCCGTTGTTTAACGTCGCTGCGGGGGTAAACGGAAAGGGCTCCCGAGGGATTACATCCTCGATGCCGCCAGCGTGTGGCGCGCGGTGAGCCGATTAACGGCTACGGAAGACAATGCGGCCTTTGCTCAGGTCGTACGGGGTCAGCTCTACAGTGACTTTGTCGCCCGTCAGGATGCGGATATAGTTTTTACGCATTTTACCGGAGATGTGTGCGGTTACCACGTGCCCGTTTTCCAATTCAACGCGGAACATGGTGTTGGGCAGCGTATCAAGAACGGTGCCCTGCATTTCAATATTGTCTTCTTTGGCCATCGAATCCTCTAGGTCTAACTACCTTAGTTTTTAACCGGCAAGATAATGCCGAAAAACCCCCATTATGTAAAGATGTGTCGGTGAACATTGCACCGTTTCCATCAATTAGTTTACTGGATAGGGCGGTTCAACCGGCTGTGGGGATATGACTTGCGGCTCCCAGCACGCCGGTGCCAAAGGCCGCCGTTGAAGGGTGCTGAGCTGCTGCAAGAATTGACGGCGCGGAATTTCACGCGCGCCAAGGCGGGCAGTGTGAGCGTTCAGCACCTGGCAGTCAATCAATTCCCCGCCATAAGCGGCAAAATGGCGGCAAAAGGCCATCAATGCGCATTTTGAGGCGTTGGTGACGCGGCTGAACATTGATTCGCCGCAGAACAACGCGCCCTGCGCCACGCCGTACATGCCGCCAACCAGTTGATCATCCTGCCAGACCTCCACCGAGTGCGCGTAGCCGAGGCGATGCAGATGCTGATAGGCGCGCTGCACCTCCGGGCCGATCCAGGTGCCTTCATCCGGCCGGTGGGCGCAGGCGGCGATCACCGCGGCGAAGTCGTGATTGAGCGTGATGCGAAACGGATCGTGGCGCAGAAAGCGTTTCAGGCTGCGGTTAAGATGAAACTCGGCCGGGAACAGCACCGCACGCGGGTCGGGCGACCACCACAGGATGGCCTCTCCCGGCGAATACCAGGGGAAGATGCCGCGCTCATAGGCCGCCAGCAGCCGCGGCGCCGTGAGGTCGCCGCCGATCGCCAGTAGGCCGTTGGGGTCGCGCAGGGCGCCCTCAGGCGAGGGAAACGCCAGCGACTGCGGGGAGAGCTTAACGATGCGCATACAGGGTCTCTGCGTCCTCTACGGGCCGATTAAGGCGCCAGGTTGCTGATACGGTTGCGAAAGCGGGCATAGCGGCCCTGCTGGCGCATCAGGGTGGCGTGATCGCCCTGTTCGACAATTTGGCCGTCATCCATTACGCAAATGCGGTCGAGATGTTCCAGGCCGTACAGGCGGTGCGTCACCAGGATCAGCGTCTTGCCCTGACAATGCCGGCGCAGCAGCGCCAGGATCTGCTGCTCGGTCTCGGCGTCCAGCCCTTCGGTCGGTTCGTCAAGCAGCAGCAGCGGAGCCGGATGCAGCAGCGCGCGGGCGATGCCTAGCCGACGCTGTTCGCCGCCGGACAGCTGCCGGCCGCCTTCGCCGAGCCAGGCGTTCAGCCCGCCGTCGCTGTCCAGCAATTTGCCCAGCCCCACCTGCTGCAGTACGTCACTCAGGCGAGCGTCGTCGGCATCCGGTGCGGCCAGCCGCAGGTTTTCCCGCAGCGTATCGCTGAAGATATGCACTCGCTGGCTGACGACCGTGGTCATTCGGCGCAGCGTGGTTTCATCATAATCCTCCAGCGGTTCGCCGTTGAGCAGAATTTTTCCGCCGTCGGTGCGCCAGGCGCGGGTCAGCAGCTGCAGCAGGGTGGACTTGCCGCAGCCGGTGCGGCCGAGCAAGGCGATGTGTTCGCCGGCCGCCACCTCGAGCGTAACGTCGCGCAGCACCGGCTGCGGCTGATCGGGGTAGGTGAAACTCAACTGCTGCAGGCTGAGCTGCGCCCGATCGGCAGCGGCCGGGCCGGCGGCAGGGAAGGTGACTTCCGGTTGGCGATCGATGATCTGTTTGACCCGCGTGGCGGAGGCGATCACCTGACCGAGATGCTGGAAGGCGCCGGCCACCGGCATCAGCGCTTCGAACGACGCCAGCGCGGCGAAGACAAACAGCGCGATCAGCGCGCCGGGTTGGGTATCGCCGCCGATGCCCGCGGCGGTCAGCCACAGCAGCAGCGTCACCGTCAGCCCGCTGGCGAGGATCATCAGCGCCTGCGCCTTGCCGCTCAGCGAGGCCTGCTGCCACTGGCGGCGTTGCCACCGCTGTTCGGTGGCGTTCAGCGTCTGGCGGAAGTCGTTGACGGCGCCGAACACCACCAGTTCCGCCTGCCCCTGCAACCAGGCGGTCAGGTCGGTGCGGTATTGGCCGCGCAGCGCGGTGAGTTGGCCGCCGATCGGTTTGCCGGCGCGATAGAACACCGGCGGCACCAGTAGCAGCAGCAGCAGCAGAATGCCGCCCAGCGTCAGGGCGAGTGCAGGATCCAGCCAGCTCAGGCCGTAAGTGACGACCAGGATCACCACCGCCGCGCTGATCAGCGGCGAGATCACCCGCAGATAAAGATGATCCAGCGTGTCCACGTCCGCCACCAGGCGGTTGAGCAGGTCGGCCTGGCGGAAACGGGCGATGCCGCCCGGCGTCAGCGGCAGGATCTTGCTGAAGGTGAACACCCGCAGGTGCGACAGCACGCGGAAGGTAGCGTCGTGGCTGACCACGCGCTCGGCGTAGCGCCCGGCGGTGCGGAAGATCGCCGCGCCGCGCACGCCGGCGGCGGGCAGCATGTAGTTGAAGGTTAGCAGGCCCGCCAATCCGGCCAGCGAAGAGGCGGCCAGGAACCAGCCGGAGAGCGCCAGCAGGCCGATGCTGGCCAGCAGGGTGACGATCGCCAAAATGATGCCCAGGCTAATCAGCAGGCTATGGCGGCGATACAACGCCAAAAACGGCAACAACACGCGCATGATTAAAGCTCCCCGCGGCGGTGGGCGATCAGAGTGGCGAACAGGCCCGGCTGGGCGCTGAGGGTGGCGTAATCGCCCTGCTGCACGATACGCCCGTTATCCATCACCCAAATCTGATCGTAGTCTTCGGTATCTTCCAACTGATGCGTCACCAGCAGGGTGGTTTGTTGATGCGAAGCGGCATTCAACGCCTGCATCACCCGTTGTTCGCTATGGGCATCGAGGCTGGCGGCCGGTTCATCGAGCAGCAGCAAGCGGCGCGGGCCGATCAGCGCCCGGGCGACCGCCACGCGCTGCGCCTGGCCGACCGACAGGCGGGCGGCGTTATCGCCCACTTCGGTGTCGAGCCCCTGCGGCAGATACGGCAACAGCTCGCTGACGTAGGCGTGTTCCACCGCCTGCTGCAGCTGCGTTTCATCGGCCTGCGGGCAGCCTAGCAGGATATTGGCGCGCAAGGTTTGCGCCGGCAGGTGCGGGTTTTGCCCGACCCAGCTCAGCTGCTGCCTCCAGTTCTCTGCGGACAGGTCACGCAGTTCGATGCCGTTGACGGTCAACGATCCACGGTAGGGCAGGAAGCCGAGCAGCAGATTGAGCAGCGAACTTTTGCCGGCGCCGCTCAGCCCGACCAGCGCCACGCGCTGCTGCGGTTGCAGGGTGAAACTCAGCGGCCCGGCCAGCAACACGCCGTTCGGCGACAGAATTTCCAATTCGTTCGCCTGTAGCGTCAGCGATTGATCGGCGGGCAACTTCCGCGTGCCGTTGCCCATCTGCTCGCCTTCGGCGCTGAGGAAGGTTTCCAGCGCTTCCGCCGCGCCGACCGCCTGCGCCTTGGCATGATAGAAGGTGCCGAGATCGCGCAGCGGTTGGAAGAACTCCGGCGCCAGAATCAGCACCAGAAAACCGGAAAACAGCGTTACGCCGAGGCCATAGCTGCCGAAGTTGAGTTCGCCGAGGTAAGAAAAGCCGAAATACACCGCCACTACGGCGATGGAGATCGACGCGAAGAACTCCAGCACGCCGGAGGAGAGGAAGGCCATGCGCAGCACTTCCATGGTGCGGCTGCGGAAGTCTTCGGAGGATTTGGCGATCTGCGCGGTTTCGGCCTGCGCGCGGTCGAACAGCCGCAGGGTGTCCAGGCCGCGCAGGCGGTCGAGGAAGTTACCGCTCAATCGCGCCAGCGCCACAAAGTTGCGGCGGTTGGCGTCGGCGGCCCCCATGCCCACCAGCGCCATAAACAGCGGGATCAGCGGCGCGGTCGCCAACAGAATCAAACCGGCGGCCCAGTTGATCGGGAAGACGGCGATCAAGATCAGCAGCGGGATAAACACCGCCAGATACATCTGCGGCAGATAGCGCGAGTAATAGTCCTGCATATCCTCGATCTGTTCGACGATGATGCTGGCCCAACTGCCCGCCGGTTTGCCCTGGATCCAGGCCGGCCCGAGCTGCTGCAGCTTATCCAGCACCTGCCGGCGCATGCGCTGGCGGATCACCTGCCCACACAGAAAACCGACCCGTTCCCGCAGCCAGCTCAGCAGCGCCCGCAGCGCGAACGCGATGGCCAGCCAGATAAACGAAGGGATCAGTTGCTCACGCGGGGTATGTTCGATGATCAGGGCGTGCAGCAGGCTGGCCAGCAGCCACGCCTGCGCCACGATCAGCAGGCCGCTGAACAACCCCAACAGCATGGAAAGGCGCAGCCAACGCTGCGCTAACGAACTCTGGGTTTTAAGCCAACGGGTTAACTGTTGCTGTCTGGTTTTTTTCATCAGATATGCGTCTGCGTCGCCGGCGCCCGTTTGTTACGGGCTGGGTTAACGTACTGTTAAATAATAGTGTTTGGCGCAATCGGCGACAAACAAGCGAGGCCTCATGTTACCTCGTGACCCGGCAGACTGAAAAGAATAAAGCGGGCAAATATGGCTATAACAGATGGGAGAGAGAGATTGCTGAGCCCAGAAACAAAAAAAGCGGCTCGAGAGCCGCTTTTTGCCGATGATGAAAACGTCTTAGCAGACTTCTGCGCCGGCGATGCCGTCCAGATAACGCTCTGCGTCCAGCGCCGCCATGCAGCCGGTGCCGGCGGAGGTGATCGCCTGACGGTAGATGTGATCCATCACGTCGCCCGCGGCGAAGACGCCGGGGATAGTGGTTTGGGTCGCATTGCCGTGAATGCCGGACTGCACCTTGATGTAGCCGTTTTCCAGCTCCAGCTGACCGCCGAAGATGCCGGTGTTCGGGCTGTGGCCGATGGCGATGAACACGCCGGCCAGTTCCAGCTCACGGGTTTCGTTTTCCGCTTTGGTGCTGCGGATACGCACGCCGGTCACGCCCATTTCATCGCCCAGCACTTCGTCCAGCGTATGGTCGGTGTGCAGCACGATGTTGCCGCTCTTCACTTTTTCCATCAGCCGGTCGATCAGGATTTTCTCCGAACGGAAGCTGTCGCGACGGTGGATCAGGTGAACCTCGGCGGCGATGTTTGACAGGTACAGTGCTTCTTCAACGGCAGTATTGCCGCCGCCGACCACTGCGACTTTCTGGTTGCGGTAGAAGAAACCGTCGCAGGTTGCGCAGGCGGAAACGCCTTTGCCCTTGAACGCGTCTTCGGAAGGCAGGCCAAGATAGCGGGCGGAGGCGCCGGTCGCGATGATCAGCGCGTCGCAGCTGTATTCACCGCTGTCGCCGAACAGGCGGAACGGACGCTGCTGCAGATCGACGCTGTTGATGTGGTCGAAGACGATTTCAGTCTGGAACTTCTCCGCGTGCTCGCGCATGCGCTCCATCAACGCCGGGCCGGTCAGGCCTTCGGCGTCGCCGGGCCAGTTTTCCACTTCGGTGGTGGTGGTCAGCTGGCCGCCTTGTTCCAGACCGGTGATCAGCACCGGGTTCAGGTTGGCGCGCGCCGCGTAGACGGCGGCGGTGTAACCGGCCGGGCCGGAACCCAGAATCAGTAATTTGCTATGTTTAGCCGTGCCCATGAATAACCTCTTTATTCCACAATGGCGGACAATGAAGCCGATTGTAGGGAAAATAGCGCAGTAAAAAAAGCGCCGGGCGACGTTGTTAACGATTTGTATGATAGTTGTCGCCTATTAATGCATCCGTTGTCGGTAAATCGGTCGTCGAACGCAGAAATTTAACTTATCAAAGCCGCATTCGGCCAGCGAATCGCCAACCGTGCAAAAACGGCGCACTCTGCGGCTTCCGCCGCTCCCGACCGGGGTTTATCAGCCAGCGATTCATAATCAAAAATGGGATGCAGACTTTTCATGACGGTACGTTGTTCTGATTTTGCTTCTTTTACTTTGACAATCCGCTGCGCATTTGCGAAAACATCATAGGAAGAAGAAATTATCCCCGTAACACCAGCAAATCGTACGTATTTGCGCCGCAAGGCGACGATACGCAGCGGGAGTGCGGAGCAGGGCGCGCAAGCGTTTGCTGATTTTTTCTCGACCGAAACATCGTTGCCGTCGCTGCGCGGAGTTGGACAGACAGGCTGCGCGGCGTGGAATGATGGTAGTGAAGAAGCACATGACAGGCATCGGGTCTTCGCTTGGAACGAACCCTTACACATTGACGTTGGCTAGGGTGTGGCAAGTGCACGGAAGAAAATAAGAGAGACAATAATAATGGCAGACAACAAGAAACGCCCGGGTAAAGATCTTGACCGTATCGACCGCAACATCCTGAATGAGCTGCAGAAGGATGGGCGTATTTCGAACGTCGAGCTTTCGAAGCGCGTGGGGTTATCCCCGACACCATGTTTGGAACGCGTGCGCCGTCTCGAGCGCCAGGGTTTCATTCATGGCTATACCGCATTGCTGAACCCGCATTATCTGGATGCGTCCCTGCTGGTTTTCGTGGAGATCACGTTGAACCGCGGCGCGCCGGATGTGTTTGAGCAATTCAACTCGGCAGTGCAGAAGCTTGAAGAGATTCAGGAGTGTCATCTGGTTTCCGGCGATTTCGACTACCTGTTGAAAACCCGCGTACCGGACATGTCGGCTTACCGCAAATTGCTGGGCGAAACCTTGCTGCGTTTGCCGGGGGTTAACGACACCCGTACCTACGTAGTGATGGAAGAAGTGAAACAGAGTAACCGTCTGGTTATCAAAACACGGTAAGGTGCAGGTGCAAAACCTGATTAAATTGGTTACACTCCTGTTTATTCATACAGTTTCGGCGCCGGGGCAGTTTCTCGGCGCTGTTGCTATGTCAGCTAACAGGAACCTGGAGAGCCTTTCTTGAGCCAGGAATATACAGAAGATAAAGAAGTTACCCTGAAAAGACTCAGCAGTGGCCGGCGTTTGCTGGAAGCTGTGCTTATCGTGGTAGCGATTTTTGCCGTTTACCTCATGGCTGCGTTGGTCAGTTTCAACCCGTCTGACCCAAGCTGGTCGCAGACCGCGTGGCATGAGCCGATTCACAATCTGGGCGGCGGTGTCGGGGCCTGGTTGGCCGATACGCTGTTCTTCACCTTCGGGGTGCTCGCCTACGCGATACCGCCGATCATGCTGGTCCTGTGCTGGGCGGCTTATCGCCAACGCAGCAACAGAGACTACATCGACTATTTCGCGCTTTCCCTGCGCCTGATCGGCACCCTGGCGTTAGTGCTCACCTCCTGTGGGTTGGCGGCGCTGAACGTTGACGATCTCTATTACTTCGCCTCCGGCGGCGTGATCGGCAGCCTGCTGAGCAACGCCATGTTGCCGTGGTTCAACGGCATCGGCGCTACGCTGGCGCTGCTGTGCGTATGGGCGGCGGGGTTGACGCTGTTTACCGGCTGGTCCTGGCTGGTGATCGCCGAGAAGATCGGCGGGGCGGTGTTGGGCGTTGCGACGGTGATGACCAATCGCTCACGTCGCGAAGAGCGCTATTTCGAGGATGACGAGCGTTACGTTGACGACGAGCCTGAGCAGGCAGGGAAGGGTGCCGCCGCAGCGGTTGCCGCGACCGCCGCCGGAGCCGCGGCCGCAGATGACGACGTGCTGTTCTCCGCGCCTTCGGTTACCGAAAGCGCCAAAGCGGCGGCGGAAGACGCCGCCGATCCGTTGCTCAGCGGCCTGCGCGCCGACGATGGTGAGCTTGAAGCAGAAGCCGCACCCAGCGCGCCGGTGGCTTCGCCTGCACCGGCGGTGAAGGCAGAGATCCACGAGCCCGTCGCTGCGCCGATCGCCGCTCAGGCGCCGTCGGTAACGGTGGCGCCGGCCGCGCCGGCCTCGGTCAATCAGCACCCGGTAAGTGCGCCGGCGCAAGACGCTACGCCGCCGCTGTATTCCTTCGAGATCCCGGAAGAAACGCCTGCGCCTAAGGCGACGCGTCCTGTCGATCCTTATCAGGATGACGATGAGCCGCGCCTTGGTAACTGGCAAGAGCCGGCCGCGCCGCAGCCGCCGGCGCGTTCTCCCTTTGATTTTACCGCCGCACAGCGTGACAGCGTTGACATCGGCAGTTCGAGCAGTTTCAGCGCCACCGGCGCCAAACCGCAGCCGGATACGGCGGCAGCCGCTGCTGCGGGCGTTGCGGCGGCGACCTTTATGCCGGCCTTCACGGCGACCAGCGACGGCAATCCGCAGGTTAAGCAGGGCATCGGTCCTGAGCTGCCGCGGCCGAACCCGGTGCGCATCCCGACCCGTCGCGAGCTGGCTTCCTACGGTATCAAGCTGCCTTCGCAGCGTGCGGCCGAACAGGAACAGCGCCAGACAGAGGCGGAGCCTCAACAGCTGACGGCGGCGAACCCGCAGGAAGAAGAGGCGCTGCAAGAAGCCGCGCTGCGCCAGGCGTTCGCCGAGCAGCAAAGCCAGCGCTACGGCGAAAGCTACGCGCCGGAGCAGGATGATGAACAGGCTCAGCAGGAGGCTGAGCTGAGCAAAGCGTTCGCCGAGCAACAGAGCCAGCGTTACGGCGAAGACCAGCAGGACGACGAAGCGGCGCGGCAAGAGGCTGCGCTGCGTCAGGCATTCGCCGAGCAGCAGCAGGCGCGTTATGGCCAGCAAGAGCCTGCTCCGCAGGCGCCGGCCGCCAGCCCGGTCGATACCCGCAATGCTTTCAGCTTCTCGCCGATGGCGGATCTGGTGGACGATGGCCCGAGCGAGCCGATGTTCACGCTGTCGCCGCAGCTTGAAGAGCGCATTGAACTGGAAAGCGAGCAAGAGGACGACGTGCCGTTCGGCCAGTTTGAGCCTGCGGCGCCGGCTGCTCAACCTCAGCAATCGCACCCTCAGCCTCAACAATACCAACAGCCGCAGCAGCAATATCAGCAGCCGCAGCAACAGCCGCAGGTGCAGCAGCCTCAGCAACCTCAGGCTGAGCAGCATCCGGCGATGGACAGCTTGATTCACCCGTTCCTGATGCGCAACGATCAGCCGCTGCAGAAACCGACCACGCCTCTGCCGACGCTGGATCTGCTGACCGAAGCGCCGAAAGAAGTGGAGCCGGTCGATTCCTTCGCGCTGGAACAGAAAGCGCGCCTGGTGGAGGCCAGCCTGGCCGATTATCGCGTGAAAGCCGACGTGGTGGACATCCTGCCGGGGCCGGTCATCACCCGCTTCGAGCTGGATCTGGCGCCGGGCGTTAAAGCGGCGCGCATTTCCAACCTGTCGCGCGATCTGGCGCGCTCGCTGTCGACTTCGGCGGTGCGCGTGGTGGAAGTGATCCCCGGTAAGCCTTATGTCGGTCTGGAGCTGCCGAACGCCAAGCGGCAAACGGTATACCTGCGCGAGGTGCTGGATTGCCCGGCCTTCCGCGACAACCCGTCGCCGCTGTCCATCGTATTGGGTAAAGACATCTCCGGCGAGCCGGTGGTGGCCGATCTGGGCAAAATGCCGCACTTGCTGGTCGCCGGTACCACCGGCTCCGGTAAATCGGTTGGGGTCAACGCCATGATCCTGAGCATCCTGTATAAGGCCACGCCGAAAGAAGTGCGCTTTATCATGATTGACCCGAAAATGCTGGAACTGTCGGTTTATGAAGGCATTCCGCACCTGTTGACCGACGTGGTCACCGACATGAAAGACGCCGCCAATGCGCTGCGTTGGTGCGTGGGCGAAATGGAACGCCGCTATAAGCTGATGTCAGCTCTGGGCGTGCGTAACCTGGCCGGCTACAACGAACGTGTCGATCAGGCCGAAGCGATGGGGCGTCCGATCCCGGATCCATTCTGGAAGCCGACCGACAGCATGGACATCACGCCGCCGGTGCTGGAGAAAGAGCCGTACATCGTGGTGATGGTCGACGAATTCGCCGACCTGATCATGACGGTCGGCAAGAAGGTCGAAGAGCTGATCGCCCGTCTGGCGCAAAAAGCGCGTGCGGCGGGCATCCACCTGGTGCTGGCGACCCAGCGTCCGTCGGTGGATGTGATCACCGGCCTGATCAAGGCCAACATCCCGACGCGTATCGCCTTTACCGTGTCGAGCAAGATAGACTCCCGCACCATCCTCGATCAGGGGGGCGCCGAGTCCTTGCTGGGCATGGGTGATATGCTTTATCTGGCGCCGAACTCCTCGATCCCGGTGCGCGTACATGGCGCATTCGTGCGCGATCAGGAAGTGCACGCGGTGGTCAAGGATTGGAAAGCGCGCGAGCGGCCCCAATATAAAGAGGGCATTCTCAGCGGCGGTGAAGACGGCGAGGGCGGTGCCGGCGGCAGTATGGACGGTGACGAAGAGCTCGATCCGCTGTTTGATCAGGCGGTGGATTTCGTGGTGGATAAACGCCGCGCCTCCATCTCCGGCGTACAGCGCCAGTTCCGCATCGGCTATAACCGCGCCGCGCGCATCATCGAACAGATGGAAGCGCAGGGCATCGTCAGCGAGCAGGGGCACAACGGCAACCGCGAGGTGCTGGCGCCGCCGCGGCACGATTGATGGTCGTTTAGCCATTGCAACTCAATAAGAAAGGGCCGCTTAAGCGGCCCTTGTGCAAAGAAGCGTAAACCCGTTTCTTCTCGGAACATTGGCCTACCGGCCGTTCGCCGGCTTCGGGTAAAGTAACGGGGTAAAGGGTTGATTTGACCCGCACGGCGCCGCCTTGCGGTTAACGCATTTCATAAGGTATCTGGAATAATGAAAAAACTGTTAGTTGCCTGCTGTCTGCTTTCGGGATTCGCTTCTACCTCCGTGCTGGCCGACGCCGCACAGGATCTGCAAAGTCGCCTGGCGAAGGTGAACAGTTTCCACGCCAGCTTCTCGCAAACCGTGACCAGCGCCGACGGCGCCGCGGTGCAACAGGGTGAAGGCGAGCTGTGGGTGAAGCGGCCGAACCTGTTCAACTGGCACATGACGTCACCCGATGAGAGCGTGCTGGTCTCCGATGGCCAAACCCTGTGGTTCTATAACCCGTTCGTTGAGCAGGTGACGGCGACCTGGCTGAAGAACGCCACCGGCAATACGCCGTTTATGCTGATCACCCGCAACAATGCCAGCGACTGGAAGCAGTACAACGTGAAGCAAAAGGGCGATGATTTCGAGCTGACGCCGAAATCCGCCAGCGGCAACCTGAAGCAGTTCGCCATCAGCGTGACCAACAGCGGCACCATCCGCAGCTTCGCCGCGGTGGAGCAGGACGGCCAGCGCAGCGCTTATACGCTGAAAAGCCAGCAGAACGTCACCGCCGATCCGGCCAAATTCAAATTTACCCCGCCGAAGGGGGTGACGCTGGACGACCAGCGCCAGTGAGGTGCAAGTGAGTAATAATCTGTCGCTCGATTTTTCCCAGAACGAGTTCCAGCCGTTGGCCGCGCGTATGCGGCCGACCACGCTGGCGCAGTATATCGGCCAGCAGCATCTGCTGGCCGCCGGCAAGCCGCTGCCGCGCGCCATCGAGGCCGGGCAGCTGCACTCGATGATTTTATGGGGGCCGCCGGGCACAGGAAAGACGACGCTGGCAGAGCTGATCGGCCGTTACGGTCAGGCGGACGTCGAGCGGATCTCCGCCGTGACCTCCGGGATCAAGGAGATCCGCGAGGCGATCGAACGGGCGCGGCAAAACCGCGACGCCGGCCGCCGCACTATTCTGTTCGTCGATGAAGTGCACCGCTTCAACAAAAGTCAGCAGGACGCCTTCCTGCCGCACATTGAAGACGGCACCATCACCTTTATCGGCGCCACTACCGAAAACCCGTCGTTCGAACTGAACTCAGCGCTGCTGTCGCGCGCCCGCGTCTATTTGTTGAAGGCGCTGACCGCCGAAGACATCGGCCAGGTGCTGGATCAGGCGATGAACGACAAGGCGCGCGGTTTTGGCGGCCAGAACGTCGAGCTGCCGGCGGAAACGCGCCGCCTGCTGTCGGAGCTGGTGGGCGGCGATGCGCGCCGGGCGCTGAACAGCCTGGAAATGATGGCGGACATGGCGGAGCTCGACGCCAAAGGCGTGCGGGTGCTGACGCCGGAGCTGCTGAAGGAGGTGTCGGGCGAGCGCAGCGCGCGCTTCGACAACAAGGGCGACCGTTATTACGACCTGATTTCCGCGCTGCATAAATCGGTGCGTGGTTCGGCGCCGGACGCCGCGCTGTACTGGTATGCGCGCATCATTACCGCCGGCGGCGATCCGCTCTATGTGGCGCGCCGTCTGTTGGCGATTGCCTCTGAAGACGTGGGCAACGCCGATCCGCGCGGCATGCAGGTGGCGATCGCCGCCTGGGATTGTTTCACCCGCGTGGGGCCGGCGGAGGGCGAGCGCGCCATTGCGCAGGCGATTGTTTACCTGGCCTGCGCGCCGAAAAGCAACGCGGTTTACACCGCGTTCAAGGCCGCCATGCGCGACGCCAAAGAGCAGGCCGATTATGACGTGCCGGAGCATTTGCGCAACGCGCCGACCAAGCTGATGAAGGAAATGGGGTTGGGGGCGGAATACCGTTACGCTCACGACGAACCCAACGCCTACGCCGCCGGCGAGAACTACTTCCCGCCCGAAATGGCCAACACGCGCTACTATCAACCGACCTCGCGCGGGCTGGAAGGGAAAATCGGCGAAAAGTTGGCATGGCTGGCTGAGCAGGATCAAAATAGCCCGACAAAACGCTACCGCTAGCGTGGCCGTTGCGGTAAGGTTAGCGGGTATCACTCTTCTTTTATGCGGCTATAAATCAGCCGCATAGAACAACAACACTTCTTTCAATAACAACAAGCACAGGATTAGCATGCTCGATCCCAATCTGCTGCGTAATGAGCTAGACGCAGTCGCCGTCAAACTGGCTCGCCGAGGCTTTAAACTCGATCTGGATCTGCTGCGTTCGCAGGAAGAACGCCGCAAAGTTCTGCAGGTAGAAACTGAAACGCTGCAAGCGGAACGCAACTCCCGATCGAAATCCATCGGCGCGGCCAAAGCGCGTGGGGAAGACATCGAGCCGCTGCGTCGCGAAGTGAACGAGCTGGGTGACAAGCTGGATGCCGCCAAGGCGGAACTGGATGCGCTGCAGAGCGAGATCCGCGATTATGCCCTGACGCTGCCTAACCTGCCGGACGACGCCGTGCCGGACGGTAAAGACGACAGCGAAAACCTGGAAGTCACCCGCTGGGGTGAACCGCGCCAATACGACTTCGCGGTGCGCGATCATGTCGATCTGGGCGAAATGGCCGGCGGGCTGGATTTTGCCGCCGCGGTTAAGCTGACCGGTTCGCGCTTCGTGGTGATGAAAGGGCAAATCGCCCGCATGCACCGCGCGCTGTCCCAGTTCATGCTGGATCTGCACACCGAACAGCACGGCTACCTGGAGGCCTACGTGCCTTACCTGGTCAACCACGCCACGCTGTACGGCACCGGCCAACTGCCGAAGTTCGGCGAAGACCTGTTCCATACCCGCCCGCTGGAAGAAGAAGCCGACAGCAGCAACTACGCGCTGATCCCAACGGCGGAAGTGCCGCTGACCAACCTGGTGCGCGACGAGATCGTGGAAGAGGAAACTCTGCCGCTGAAGATGACCGCGCACACGCCATGCTTCCGTGCGGAAGCCGGTTCTTACGGCCGTGACACCCGCGGTTTGATCCGTATGCACCAGTTCGACAAGGTCGAAATGGTGCAGATAGTCCGTCCGGAAGATTCGATGGATGCCCTGGAAGAGCTGACCGGCCATGCGGAGAAAGTGCTGCAGCTGCTGAACCTGCCTTACCGCAAGGTGCTGCTGTGCACCGGCGACATGGGCTTCGGCGCCTGCAAGACCTACGATCTGGAAGTGTGGCTGCCGGCGCAGAACACCTACCGCGAGATCTCGTCCTGCTCCAACATGTGGGACTTCCAGGCGCGCCGCATGCAGGCTCGCTGCCGCAGCAAGGCCGACAAGAAGCCGCGTCTGGTCCACACGCTGAACGGCTCCGGCCTGGCGGTCGGCCGTACGCTGGTGGCGGTGCTGGAAAACTACCAGCAGGCCGACGGTCGCATTCAGGTGCCTGAAGTGCTGCGTCCTTATATGGGCGGCCTGGAATACATCGGTTAAACGGCAAAGCATTTGAAAAAAGCGCCTGCGGGCGCTTTTTTTATGTCGGAAATTCAGTCTGTCGCCAGCGCGTAAGCCTGTTTAATGTAGTCCGCCAGGTGCTTGTTTTTCACTTCGGCGGGCGAGTGGAGCTTGATGTGCCGCCGATATTGGCCGTTGCCTTCAAGTTGCTGATAGCGATCTTCCAGTCGGTGCCCTTGGCCGAATTCCACCGTGACGTGACTGCGGTAGGCGAAAACGCCGCAGAAAAATTGAGTATGCGAGAACATGATGCCGCCGTATTTGACCGATTCGGTGATGCCACTGCCGCTCGCCGCAGCGACCCGGCGCACCTGTTGTACGATCTCCAGCAGCTCGCCGTGCGTGCTGCCGATGTCTGCCAGCAAGGTCTCGACCGCCGCATTATTTGCCTGACTCATCTCGCTTCTCCGTCGTTAAATCCGCTCTGCGCTGAGCATAGCGCTTTTTCAGCCGCTTAGCCGGAAACAAATCGTGCGCTGGAATGATAAGAGGCGATTGACTTTTTTATCGCCAGTGGCATGATGCGCGCACTCTCATTGCGCGTTCGGTCACAATTTCACTATGTCCGCTTACTCCCGCCCGGTGCTCTTATTGCTCTGCGGCCTCTTGCTGCTCACGGTATCCATTGCCGTTTTGAATACGTTAGTGCCGCTTTGGTTAACCCATGCTCAGCTGTCGACCTGGCAAGTGGGTATGGTCAGCTCCTCTTATTTCAGCGGCAACCTGTTGGGCACGTTGGTAGCGGGCAAACTGATCCAGCGCGTTGGCTTCACCCGCAGCTATCATCTCTCTTGTTTGCTGTTCGCCGCCGCGACCGCCGGCATGGTGCTGTCGATCGATTTCTGGAGCTGGCTGGGCTGGCGCTTCTTCGCCGGCGTCGGGTGTGCCTGGATCTGGGTGATCGTGGAGAGCGCGCTTTTGCGCAGCGGCAATTTGAGCAACCGTGGCCAGCTGCTGGCGGCCTATATGATTGTCTATTACCTCGGTACGGTGACCGGCCAGTTACTGTTGAGCATGACCTCGACCGAATTGCTGCACGTGGTGCCGTGGGTGACCGCGATCGTGATCAGCGCCATGCTGCCGATGTTGTTCGCGCGGGTAAACCGCCATGAAGACGAGCCGCAGCAGGCGGCGGTATGGACAATGTTGAGACGCCGCAGCGCGCGCCTGGGCATCAACGGCTGCATCATCTCCGGCATCGTGCTCGGTTCGCTGTATGGCCTGATGCCGCTGTATCTCTCTCATCAGGGCATGAGCGATGCTAACGTCGGCTACTGGATGGCGCTCTTGGTCAGCTCCGGCATCGTCGGCCAATGGCCGGTCGGGCGCCTGGCCGATCGTTACGGGCGCCTGCTGGTGCTGCGCATTCAGGTGTTTGTGGTGATCCTCGCCAGCGTGGCGATGCTCGGCAACTACGCCATGGCGCCTTCACTGTTCATCCTCGGCTGCGCCGGCTTTACCCTGTATCCGGTGGCGATGTCCTGGGCCTGTGAGAAGGCAATGCCGCACGAACTGGTGGCGATGAACCAGGCGCTGCTGATGAGTTACACCATCGGCAGCTTGCTGGGCCCATCGATGACGGCGCTGCTGATGCAGAACTATTCCGACCGCGTGCTGTTCGTGATGATCGCCGCCGTGGCGCTGGTTTACCTGCTGATGCTGCTGAAAAAGCAGAAGCCGGATCGCCATCACACGCCGTTCGCCGCCGCCTGAGCATAAAAAAACCGGCCATGAGCCGGTTTTTTCTTTGGTGCTGCGTCAGTCAGTAAATCACTTTGTGGCCGTAGCTTTCCAGGATGCCTTTGACGCGATCCATGGTCTCGGCCTTCGGCGGATGCACGCCGTCCAGTTTGTACTCTTCCCCCATCGCTATCCATTTGTGCTTGCCCAGCTCGTGGTAAGGCAGCAGCTCGATTTTCTCGATGTTGGTCATGTCCTTGGTGAACTCGCCCAGCAGGTGCGCCGATTTATCGTCGTCTGACCAACCCGGCACCACCACGTAACGGATCCAGGTGCGCTGGTTGCGTTTCGCCAGATAGCGGGCGAATTCCAGCGTGCGGTGGTTGGAGACGCCGACCAGATTCTGGTGGATCTCGTCGTTCATCTGTTTCAGATCCAGCATCACCAGATCGGTGGTGTCCAGCAATTCGTCGATCACCGGATCGTAGCGGCGCACGAAGCCATTGGTGTCCAGGCAGGTGTTGATGCCTTCGGCATGACAGGCGCGGAACCAGTCGCGCACGAATTCAGCCTGCAGGATCGCCTCGCCGCCGGACGCGGTCACGCCGCCGCCGGAAGCGTTCATGAAGTGGCGGTAGGCCACCGCGTCTTTCATCAGCTCTTCGACGGTCACTTCTTTGCCGCCGTGGGTGTCCCAGGTGTCACGGTTATGGCAATAGAGGCAGCGCATCAGGCAGCCCTGGAAGAAGACGATAAAGCGGATCCCGGGCCCATCGACGGTGCCGCAGGATTCGAAGGAGTGGATGCGACCAGTTACTGACATTGCGGGGTTTTCTCCAATATGGACTGTCAAACGCAGTCTAAAAATAGGCGCGTGGCCGCCGGCCAGGTATCTGCGATGCAGCGGCGGGGGATCCGCCACCGGGGGTAATGATGCCTGTCGGCCGGTCAGTTGCCGGATAACTGTTTTGCCGGCTATCCATTCAGTATAGATATCCGGCAAAACAGACTCGCACAGAGTCAGGGGAGAGCGGTGGGAGAAAAGGGCCGGCAGAACCGGCCCCGACGTTGGCACCGGGCGGTTTCCCGCCCGGTCGGCGTTATTACATCGTTTGAGTGAAGGTACGAGTAATGACGTCCTGCTGTTGCTCTTTGGTCAGCGAGTTGAAGCGCACGGCGTAACCGGAGACGCGGATGGTCAGCTGAGGGTATTTCTCAGGATTTTCCATCGCGTCCAGCAGCATTTCGCGGTTCATTACGTTGACGTTCAGATGCTGGCCGCCCTCGATGGAGGCTTCATGGTGGAAGTAACCATCCATCAGGCCCGCCAGGTTGGCTTTACGCACGTCGTCGTCTTTACCCAGCGCGTTAGGCACGATGGAGAAGGTGTAGGAGATCCCGTCTTTCGCGTAGGCAAACGGCAGTTTGGCTACCGAGGTCAGGGAGGCGACTGCACCTTTCTGATCGCGACCGTGCATCGGGTTGGCACCTGGGCCGAACGGTGCGCCTGCGCGGCGGCCATCCGGGGTGTTACCGGTTTTCTTACCGTACACCACGTTGGAGGTGATGGTCAGTACGGACTGAGTCGGTACCGCGTTGCGGTAGGTGCGCAGTTTCTGAATTTTCTTCATGAAACGTTCCACCAGGTCGCAGGCGATGTCATCGACGCGGGCGTCGTTGTTACCGAACTGCGGATACTCGCCTTCCACTTTAAAGTCGATAGCCAGGCCGTCTTCGTCGCGAATGGTGGTGACTTTCGCGTACTTGATGGCGGACAGGGAGTCGGCCGCAACGGACAGACCGGCGATGCCGCAAGCCATGGTGCGATAAACGTCACGGTCATGCAGCGCCATCAGCGCAGCTTCATAGCTGTACTTGTCGTGCATGTAGTGAATGATGTTCAGCGCGGTCACGTACTGCTTGGCCAGCCAATCCATAAAGTGGTCCATGCGGGCCATGACTTTGTCATAGTCCAGCACTTCGTCCATCATCGGCGCTTCTTTCGGGCCGACCTGCATTTTCAGTTTCTCGTCAACGCCGCCGTTGATGGCGTACAGCATGGTTTTCGCCAGGTTGGCGCGGGCGCCGAAGAACTGCATTTGCTTACCGACGATCATCGGGCTGACGCAACAGGCGATGGCGTAGTCATCGTTGTTGAAGTCAGGACGCATTAGGTCGTCGTTTTCGTACTGTACGGAAGAGGTGTCGATGGACACTTTTGCCGCGAATTTCTTGAAGTTCAGCGGCAGCTTCTCAGACCACAGGATGGTCATGTTCGGCTCCGGAGACGGCCCCATGGTGTACAGGGTGTTCAGGAAGCGGAAGCTGTTTTTGGTGACCAGGGTACGGCCGTCGACGCCCATACCGGCCAGGGATTCAGTCGCCCAGATTGGGTCGCCGGAGAACAGTTCATCGTACTCAGGGGTACGCAGGAAGCGCACCATACGCAGTTTCATCACCAGGTGGTCGATCAGTTCCTGCGCTTGCTCTTCGGTCAGTTTGCCCGCCTTGATGTCGCGTTCGATGAACACGTCGAGGAAGGTAGACACGCGGCCGAAGGACATGGCGGCGCCGTTCTGGGATTTCACCGCGGCCAGGTAGCCGAAGTAGGTCCACTGCACTGCTTCTTGGGCGCTGGTGGCCGGGCCGGAGATGTCGTAACCGTATTTGGCGGCCATCTCTTTGATCTGAGCCAGAGCGCGATGCTGTTCAGCGATCTCTTCGCGCAGCTGGATGGTCATTTCCAGGTCTTCGCCGTTTTCCAGTTTTTCCTGCAGCGATTTGAACTGGTTCAGCTTGTCGGCCATCAGGAAGTCGATGCCGTACAGCGCCACGCGGCGGTAGTCGCCGATGATGCGGCCACGGCCGTAAGCGTCTGGCAGACCGGTCAGCACGCCGGATTTACGGCAGTTCAGGATGTCTTTGGTGTAAACGTCGAATACGCCCTGGTTGTGGGTTTTACGGTATTCGGTGAACACTTTTTTCAGCTGCGGATCCAGTTCGCGGCCGTATACTTTGCACGAACCTTCGACCATTTTGATGCCGCCGAACGGGATCAGCGCGCGTTTCAGAGGGGCGTCGGTCTGCAGACCCACGATGGTTTCCAGCTCTTTGGCGATGTAACCCGCGTCGTGAGAAACGATGGTTGAAGCAACGTTGGTGTCGAAATCAACCGGCGCATGAGTGCGGTTTTCCAGTTTGATCCCTTCCATAACCTTGTCCCACAAGGTGGTGGTGGCTTGAGTTGCGCCAGCCAGGAAGGATTCGTCACCTTCATAAGGCGTGTAGTTTTTCTGGATGAAGTCACGAACGTTGACTTCATTCTGCCAGTCACCCTTGCTGAAACCTTCCCAAGCGTTGGCTAATTTCTCGTTAAGTTCGGTCATTGTACACCTACCTTTGATTGTGGATTTCTAACTCTGCGCGCGGTAACTCACAGCTTAGTGCTGTTCGCGGCCCCCGCGCAGATAAATTACCCAGTAAGTCAACCCAACCAGCAGACCGCCGCCGATGATGTTACCAATGGTGACCGGAATCAGGTTGTCGATGATGAAGTTGCTTACTGTCAGATGAGCGAATTGCTCAGGTACCGCCCCTACGGCTTGCCAGAATTCCGGCGTGGCGAAGTGTTTGACCACGATGCCCATAGGGATCATAAACATGTTGGCGATGCTGTGTTCGAAGCCGCTGGCGACAAACATACCGACCGGCAGCACCATGGCGAGCATCTTGTCGGTCAGGGTACGGCCGGAGTAGCTCATCCAGACCGCCAGGCAGACCATCAGGTTAGCCAGAATGCCGAGGCAGACGGCTTCGATAAAGGTGTGATGCAGCTTGTGGTCTGCGGTTTGCAGAACATTCAGGCCCCACTGGCCGTTGGCGACCATATACTCGCCGGAGAACCAGATCAGCGCCACGAAGAACAGCGCGCCGACCAGGTTGCCGAGATAAACGTTCAGCCAGTTGGCGCCCAGTTGGCCCCAGCTGATGCGGCCGCTGGCCTTGGCGATGACGATAAGCACGGTAGAGGTGAACAGGTCGGCGCCCGACACCACCACCAGCATTAACCCGAGAGAGAAACAGATGCCGCCGACCAGTTTAGCCAGCCCGAAAGGCACGCCGGCGGTGCCGGTGGTCGCCGTGATGTAGAAAACGAAGGCGATGGAAATGAAGACACCGGCGGTGATCGCCAAATAAAACGTTTTCAGCGGATGTTTGGTGGCTTTATACACGCCGGCATCTTCAGCGATTTTCGCCGTTGCCGCAGGTAAAATCAGATCGAATGGGCTGTCAGTTTTCAAACTAACTCTCGCTCTTAAGGGTTAAAACAACGCAATGAGATACTAGCAAAGCAGTATAGGGGAAAATTTGATTTGGATCATAAGGCGGGGAAGTAGAGCGCCAAAATGGCATGTTTTTAGTGTGGTTTTTATGTCTAATTAATTGAATTTAAACAAAAAACAAATTTTTTAATGTTTGCAATTTTTTTTGAATCCACCCGGTGTGCCGAGGGTGTCAAAGTTAAATTTTTAGGCGTTTTGTCGCCGTTCGTCGCTGAAAGTTTAATTATCGGTTAATTATTATTTCACCGTCCGGCAACAATCGCCGGTTTATTTATTCTTATGCTCGTTTAACCGCCTATTTTCCTGCGGGAAAATAAAACAGAATGCGTTGAAATAAACCGCAAAATGAAAACGCCGCAGCGGAGTGCGGCGTTTGACCGGGGAGGGTACCCAAAAAGTGGCGGTACCCCCAATGGCGATTAGGCCTTGGCCCAGTGACGGCGCTTGGCCGCCTGCAGCTTCTCGTAGGCCGCCAGCAGCGCCTGATGGGCCGGCAACGCCTTCAGATCGGCATCCACGGCGAACAGCCCGTTGAAGCGCTCTTCACCGCTGATGGCGGCCGAGGCCGCGTCCACCGCTTCCTGGCCGTACATTTTCACGAACGCGGTATAGTATTGCGCCGCTTCGCGCTCAGGCTCCTGCGCCAGCAGCAACAGCGTTTGCAGGCAACGGTAGTAGTTGCTGCGCGCCGGGCTCAGCACCGAGGCGTTGAAGTCCTGCGTCCATTCGGTCCAAATCAGCGCCTGATCCAGATCGCCGCCCGCCAGCGCCAGCATCGACTTCAGCTCGCCCACGCGCAGGGTATACCAGGCGTTGTCTTTGCCGCTGGCAATGCCCAGCAGTTCGCGTACGCGGGTGAAATCGTCCAGCCCTTCGTCGTCCAATTGCTCGATCAGGGCCAGGTATTCTTCCGGCTCCCACTCGCTGCCCGGCAACGCCAGCAGCGTATCGCGCAGGTGCGCGCCCATGCTGTTGTTGGCCAGCAGCAGGTCTTCCGCCGGGTAGATATCGGACATGCCCGGCACGATGATGCGGCAAGCGTAGACGCCCAGGTGTTCGTAGTCGGCGATGTACACTTCCGCGTCTTCTTTGTCGAAGATGCTCATCAGGGTGGCGAACTCTTCCTGCGTGCTGCCGCTGAAGTTCCAGTCAACGAACGGATAGTCCGCGTCCTGCTTGAACAGATCCCACGAGATCAGGCCGCTGGAGTCGATGAAGTGCGTTTCCAGGTTGGTGTGTTCCGCCACTTCTTCGTCATCGAAGGTCGGCGCGGTGAACACGTCGAGATCTTTCAGGCTGCGGCCCTGAAGCAGTTCGGTCACCGTGCGCTCCAGCGCCACGCCGAAGTCCGGGTGCGCGCCGAACGAGGCGAAGCAGGTGCCGTTGGTCGGGTTGAACAGCACCACGCAGATCACGGGGTAGTTGCCGCCCAGCGAGGCGTCGTAGGAGAGGATTGGGAAACCTTCCTCTTCCAGCTTGGCGATGGCTTCCACCACGCCCGGGTAGCGGTTCAGCACCTCGTCCGGGATCGCCGGCAGGCTGATGGATTCGGCGATAATGCGGTTTTTCACATAGCGCTCGAACACTTCCGACAGGCCCTGCACGCGCGCTTCGTTGGCGGTGTTGCCGGCGGACATGCCGTTGGAAACATACAGGTTGCCGATGATGTTCATCGGAATGTACACCGTTTGCTGATCGGACTGACGGGTGAACGGCAGCGCGCAGATGCCGCGATCGGCATTGCCGGACTGCAGATCGACAAGATCGCTGGCGCTCAGCTCTTGTTGCGGATCGTAGAAGGCGTGCAGACGCTCGTCGAGGATGCCGGCCGGCAGCGCATCGTCCGCCGGGATCGGGAACCATTTCTCATTCGGGTAGTGCACGAAGTCGCCTTCGGCGATCTGCTTGCCCAGATAGAAATCGGCGAAGAAGTAGTTGGTGGACAGGCGCTCGAAATATTCACCCAGCGCAGAGGCCAACGCGGCTTTTTTGCTGGCGCCTTTGCCGTTGGTGAAGCACAGCGGACAATCGCGATCGCGAATGTGCACCGACCATACGTGCGGCACCGGGTTCAGCCAGGAGGCTTCTTCGATGTTGAAACCGAGATCGCTCAGTTTCTGCTGGAAACGGGCGATGGAATCTTCCAGGGCGGCGTCTTTACCGGGGATAAAAGTTTGCGTCATTGTCTTCACTTTTTGCGCGTACTAAAAACGCGCAATGATACGGGGTTTTACGCTAGAGCTCCACGTATTCCTAAAGCGGCGGCAAAGTCACAGTTTTTTTAAGGATAAAGGCCATAATTCAGCGAGTTATCTGTCACGGAGAAATCTAATGAAATCAGTGAAACTCAGCGTGTTAACCCTTTTGTTGACCGGCGTCAGCGCCTCGGCGCTGGCGCTGCCCAGCATCACCCTGCTGGCGACCGGCGGCACCATCGCCGGCGGCGGCGATTCGGCGACGAAATCCAACTATACCGCGGGCAAACTGGGCGTCGAGGCGCTGGTCGATGCGGTGCCGGCGCTGAAGAACATCGCCAACGTGCAGGGGGAGCAGGTGGTTAACATCGGCTCGCAAGACATGAACGATCAGGTCTGGCTGACGTTGGCGAAGAAAATTGACGCCGACTGCGGCAAAACCGACGGCTTCGTCATCACCCACGGCACCGATACGCTGGAAGAGACGGCCTATTTCCTCGATCTGACGGTGAAGTGCGACAAGCCGGTAGTGCTGGTCGGGGCGATGCGGCCGGCGACGGCGATGAGCGCCGACGGCCCGTTCAATCTGTATAACGCGGTGGTGACGGCGGCGGATCCGCAATCGGCCAACCGCGGGGTGCTGGTGGCGATGAACGACACCGTGCTGGACGCGCGCGACGTCACCAAGACCAATACCACCGCCGTGCAGACCTTCCAGTCGCCGAACTTCGGCCCGCTGGGGTACATCCACAACGGCAAGATCGATTACCAGCGTTCGCCGCAGCGCAAGCATACCCGGGAGACGCCGTTCGACGTCAGCAAGCTGAACGAACTGCCGAAGGTCGGCATCGTCTACAACTACGCCAACGCCTCCGATGCGCCGGCCAAGGCGCTGATCGCCGAAGGATATCAGGGCATCGTCAGCGCCGGGGTCGGCAACGGCAACCTGTATAAAACTGTGTTCGACACCCTGGCGACGGCGGCGCACAGCGGCGTGGCGGTGGTGCGTTCTTCGCGCGTGCCGACCGGCGCGACCACCGAGGATGCGGAAGTGGACGACGCCAAATACGGCTTCGTGGCCGCCGGCACGCTGAATCCGCAAAAGGCGCGCATTCTGCTGCAGCTGGCGTTGACGCAAACGAAAGATGCGAAGCAGATCCAGCAAATGTTCAATCAGTACTGATCGTTTTCTCTCCTGCGGGGGCCGTCCGGGCTCCCGCAGCCATCTCGGCTGAATACAGCATAAAACACCGCGTTAACCCGCTGAATTTCCCCATGTCGCAGGGTTTTATCGTCCAAAAAAACGCGCCGGCCGCAGAGCCTGTCATCACCCGGCGCGCCTGTTTGCCGCCGGCGGGCGAATAAGCGTTGCAGCCATGGGGCGTGAGTGATAAAACCGATGGGTTGGTTAACGCGAGCGTTAGCTTCGGGCATCTTTTCGACAGGTCGCTTTTCTGCGGCGAACAGTGAATGTGGTGAGGGGAAATGACTCAGGTTTATAATTTTAGCTCTGGCCCGGCGATGCTGCCGGTGGAAGTGTTGCGTCGTGCGGAACAGGAACTGTGCAACTGGCACGGCCTGGGAACGTCAGTGATGGAGATCAGTCACCGCAGCAAAGAATTCATCGCCGTTGCCGAGCAGGCGGAACAGGATCTGCGCGATCTGCTGAAAGTCCCCTCCAACTATAAAGTGCTGTTTTGCCATGGCGGCGCCCGCGCGCAATTCGCCGCGCTGCCGCTGAACCTGCTGGGCGACAAGGCCACCGCCGACTACATCGACGGCGGCTATTGGGCGCACAGCGCCATCAAGGAAGCGGAAAAGTATTGCACCCCGAACGTCATCGACGTGAAAACCCGCATCGACGGCCTGAGCGGCATCAAGCCGATGAAAGAGTGGCAGCTGAGCAACGACGCGGCTTACGTGCATTATTGCCCAAATGAAACCATCGACGGCGTAGCCATCGATGAAACGCCGGACTTCGGCGACAAAGTGGTGATCGGCGATTACTCCTCGACCATCCTGTCCCGCCCGCTCGACGTCAGCCGCTTCGGCGTGATTTACGCCGGCGCGCAGAAAAATATCGGCCCGGCCGGTCTGACGCTGGTGATCGTGCGTGACGATCTGTTGGGCAAGGCGCGTAAAGAAGTGCCGTCGATCCTCGATTACACCGTGTTGGCCGAGAACGATTCGATGTTCAACACCCCGCCAACCTTCGCCTGGTACCTGTCCGGGCTGGTGTTCAAATGGCTGAAAGAGCAGGGCGGCCTGGTGGAGATGCAAAAACGCAATCAGGCCAAGGCCGAGCTGCTGTACGCGACCATCGATAAATCCGACTTCTACCGCAGCCAGGTTGCCATCGCCAACCGCTCGTGGATGAACGTGCCGTTCCAGCTGGCCGATGCGGCGCTGGACAAGGTGTTCCTCAGCGAAGCCGAGGCCATCGGCCTGCAGGCGCTGAAAGGTCACCGCGTAGTTGGCGGCATGCGCGCTTCTATTTACAATGCCATGCCGCTGGCCGGCGTACAGGCGCTGACCGACTTTATGACCGATTTCGAACGTCGTCACGGTTGATCCCGTCAGCTCGCCGGGCGCGGGCTGACCAGGCTGTTGTCCTTTTGCATTAAAGCGGCTCCGGCATTATTCCGGAGCCGTTTCGTTTATCAGAATTGGAGAGTTTTGTTCACATGGTGGATTCCCTGACGTTACAACCGGTCGCCCTGGTCAATGGCACCGTCAACTTACCCGGCTCCAAGAGCGTTTCCAACCGTGCTCTGCTGCTGGCGGCGCTGGCGGAGGGAACGACCCGGCTGACCAACCTGCTGGACAGCGACGATGTGCGTCATATGCTGAATGCGCTGCAGGCGTTGGGCGTGAACTACCAGCTTTCCGCCGACCGCACCGTGTGTGAAGTGACCGGCGTGGCCGGGCCGCTGGTGGCCGACCAGCCGCTGGAACTGTTCCTCGGCAACGCCGGCACCGCGATGCGCCCATTGGCGGCGGCGCTGTGCCTCGGCGAAGGCGACGTGGTGTTGACCGGCGAACCGCGCATGAAAGAGCGCCCGATCGGCCATCTGGTGGACGCGTTGCGCCAGGGCGGGGCGCAGATTGATTATCTCGAGCAGACCGATTACCCGCCGATTCGCCTGCGCGGCGGCTTCCAGGGCGGCGACGTCACCGTTGACGGCAGCGTCTCCAGCCAGTTCCTGACCGCTTTGCTGATGACTGCGCCGCTGGCGCCGCAGGATACGCAAATCCACATCAAAGGCGAGCTGGTTTCCAAGCCGTACATCGACATCACGCTGCACCTGATGCGCACCTTCGGCGTATCGGTGAGCCACGACAATTACCGGGTGTTCCATATTCAGGGGCACCAGACGTATATCGCGCCGGGCGACTATCTGGTTGAAGGCGACGCTTCTTCTGCGTCCTACTTCCTGGCGGCGGCGGCGATCAAAGGCGGCACCGTGCGCGTGACCGGCATCGGCCGCAAAAGCGTGCAGGGCGACACCAAATTCGCCGATGTGCTGGAGAAGATGGGGGCGCGCATCACCTGGGGCGACGATTTCATCGAGTGCAGCCGCGGTGAACTGCGCGGCATAGATATGGACATGAACCACATTCCGGATGCGGCGATGACCATCGCCACCGCGGCGCTGTTCGCCGAGGGGCCGACCACCATCCGCAATATCTACAACTGGCGGGTGAAGGAAACTGACCGTCTGGCGGCGATGGCCACCGAGCTGCGTAAAGTGGGGGCGGAAGTTGACGAGGGCGAAGACTACATTCACGTCGTGCCGCCGGCCAAGCTGCAGTTCGCCGAGATCGGTACCTACAACGATCACCGCATGGCGATGTGCTTCTCGCTGGTGGCGCTGTCGGATACCCCGGTCACCATTCTCGATCCGAAATGCACCGCGAAAACCTTCCCGGACTATTTCGAACAGCTGGCGCGCATCAGCCAGCCGGCGTAACCGTCAGATCATTTCTTTTAAGGCCCCTTTGCGGGCCTTTATCGTTTTTAACCCCGGCGACCGGCGTTTCTTCTATACTTTTTCGCGGTTGTGCGCTTATTTTCAACAACCGGACAGTTCCAGGGTAACAGATCGCCGTAGGGCAGCGTATAATACGCCACCGTATTTGCCCCTGATTGGGCAGGTGACAGAGCACCCGGGCTTCGAGTCGAAGCGCGCCGTGTCTCTGTGAGGTTTTCTACCTGAAGGAGAGAGAAATGACGGCTACAGCCCCGGTGATAACCGTTGATGGACCAAGTGGCGCAGGCAAAGGCACGCTGTGTAAAGCGTTGGCCGAGTCCCTTGGTTGGCGTTTGCTGGATTCCGGCGCGATCTATCGCGTGCTGGCGCTGGCGGCGTTGCATCATCAGGTGGATATCACTTCTGAGGAAGCGCTGGTTCCGCTGGCCGCACATCTCGATGTTCGCTTCGTTGCCCAGGACGGCAAGCTGCAAGTGATTTTGGAAGGTGAGGACGTCAGCAATGAGATCCGCACCGAAACCGTCGGCAACACTGCGTCGCAAGCGGCGGCGTTTCCGCGCGTGCGCGAGGCGCTGCTGCGCCGCCAGCGCGCGTTTCGCGAGGCGCCCGGCCTGATTGCCGATGGCCGCGACATGGGCACGGTGGTGTTCCCGGACGCGCCGGTCAAGATTTTCCTCGACGCCAGCTCGGAGGAGCGCGCGCACCGCCGCATGCTGCAGTTGCAGGAAAAGGGCTTTAATGTTAACTTTGAACGTCTTTTAGCCGAGATAAAGGAACGGGACGACCGTGACCGTAATCGGCCTATCGCGCCTCTGGTGCCCGCTTCTGACGCCCTCGTGCTGGATTCTACCAGCATGTCGATCGAAGAAGTGATCCGGCAGGCGTTGACGTATGCACAGAAAGTGTTGGCGTTGCCGCAGCAATAAGCGCGGCGGCGCTATTGGCTTTTTGTCATAGCGGTATCGCAATATATCGGGTAAAATTTTACCCCTGTAACCTTAAAACCCTGTCGGCATGGAGCCAATGGCGGGGTATGTGAAACAACCCCATTCGGCGGGACGCTAAATGGACGTTAAACTAAAGAACCCTGAAGATTAACAACATGACTGAATCTTTCGCTCAACTCTTTGAAGAATCCTTAAAAGAAATCGAAACCCGCCCGGGTTCCATCGTTCGTGGCGTCGTTGTTGCTATCGACAAAGATATCGTACTGGTTGACGCCGGTCTGAAATCTGAGTCTGCCATCCCGGCTGAGCAATTCAAAAACGCCCAGGGCGAGCTGGAAATCCAGGTTGGTGACGAAGTTGACGTTGCTCTGGATGCTGTTGAAGACGGCTTCGGTGAAACCCTGCTGTCCCGTGAGAAAGCTAAGCGTCACGAAGCTTGGATCACGCTGGAAAAAGCCTACGAAGAAGCTGAGACTGTAACCGGTGTTATCAACGGCAAAGTGAAGGGTGGCTTCACCGTCGAGCTGAACGGCATCCGCGCGTTCCTGCCAGGTTCCCTGGTTGACGTGCGTCCGGTACGTGACACTCTGCACCTGGAAGGCAAAGAGCTTGAGTTCAAAGTCATCAAGCTGGATCAGAAGCGCAACAACGTTGTCGTTTCTCGCCGTGCGGTTATCGAATCCGAGAACAGCGCTGAGCGCGATCAACTGCTGGAAAACCTGCAGGAAGGCATGGAAGTTAAAGGTATCGTTAAGAACCTCACTGACTACGGTGCATTCGTTGATCTGGGCGGCGTAGACGGCCTGCTGCACATCACTGACATGGCTTGGAAACGCGTTAAGCATCCAAGTGAAATCGTCAACGTTGGCGATGAAATCACTGTTAAAGTGCTGAAGTTCGACCGCGAGCGTACTCGTGTATCCCTGGGCCTGAAACAGCTGGGCGAAGATCCATGGGTTGCTATCGCGAAACGTTACCCAGAAGGCACCAAGCTGACTGGCCGTGTAACCAACCTGACTGATTACGGCTGCTTCGTAGAAATCGAAGAAGGCGTTGAAGGTCTGGTACACGTTTCTGAAATGGATTGGACCAACAAAAACATCCATCCGTCCAAAGTTGTTAACGTGGGCGACGTAGTGGAAGTGATGGTTCTGGACATCGATGAAGAACGTCGTCGTATCTCCCTGGGCCTGAAGCAGTGCAAATCCAACCCATGGCAGCAGTTCGCAGAGACCCACAACAAGGGCGACCGCGTTGAAGGTAAAATCAAGTCTATCACTGACTTCGGTATCTTCATCGGCCTGGACGGCGGCATCGACGGCCTGGTTCACCTGTCTGACATCTCCTGGAACGTTGCAGGCGAAGAAGCAGTACGTGAATACAAGAAAGGCGACGAAATCGCTGCGGTTGTTCTGCAAGTTGACGCAGAGCGCGAGCGTATCTCCCTGGGCGTGAAGCAACTGGCTGAAGACCCGTTCAATAACTACCTGTCTATGAACAAGAAAGGTGCTATTGTTACTGGTAAAGTCACTGCAGTTGACGCCAAAGGTGCTACAGTTGAATTGGCAGGCGGCGTAGAAGGTTACCTGCGTGCATCTGAAGCCTCTCGCGACCGCATTGAAGATGCAACTCTGGTTCTGAACGTAGGTGACGAAGTTGAAGCTAAATTCACCGGCGTTGACCGTAAGAACCGCGTTGTAAGCCTGTCCGTACGTGCTAAGGACGAAGCTGACGAGAAAGACGCCATCGCAACTGTTAACAACAAACAGGAAGAAGGCAACTTCTCTAACGCAATGGCTGAAGCTTTCAAAGCGGCTAAAGGCGAGTAATGACGGGGGGCGGTCTCTGACCGCCCCGATACGGTAGTTTAGCTGCAAAGCTTGGAGGTACTATGACCAAGTCTGAACTTATTGAAAGACTTGCTGGCCAGCAATCTCATATTCCGGCGAAGGCCGTTGAGGATGCAGTGAAAGAGATGCTTGAGCACATGGCCGCTACGCTGGCCGAGGGCGAACGCATTGAGATCCGCGGATTCGGCAGTTTTTCTCTTCACTACCGTGCCCCGCGTGTAGGTCGCAACCCGAAAACCGGTGACAAAGTTGAGCTGGACGGCAAGTACGTTCCTCACTTCAAACCAGGCAAAGAGTTGCGTGACCGCGCCAATATCTATGGCTAGTCGCTGACTGCTCATAGCGTTGTTGCTTGAAAAGAATATAAAACGGTGCCTGTAGGCGCCGTTTTTTTTGCCTGCAATTCTCCGCGATACGCTCGCGAGTTGCGTACTGCACCGCATTGACGATGTGGCTCCTGCATAGATCTCTCTTATCCTGCCATGTTCAGCGCATCTTCGTTAAAGCCCGCTGGCGGCGACATGTCGCCTGAATGATCCTGCTTGCTTGCCGTGACGCGTCTTTGCTCATGGCGGAGCCGATGGGAGAAAAGCGATCAAAATTTCGCTGGATCTGGCGATATTCGCCGTTATCTGCGGCATCCTGCCGCTGTTGGTTTTACCACAGTTGCCTGAGCAATGGCTGCTGTGGCCGCTTTTGCTTGTTGTCTGTTTACTGCTGCGCACGCGCAGGCCAGTCTGCCGTTATTTGGCCTACCTGGGGTTGGGGTTCGCGTGGGCGGTTTTCAACGCCGGAAGCCTGATCGGGCAAATGGAGCGTTTGAGCCGCGGGCCGGAAGTGACGGCGGTGGTGCAGGTAAGCAGCATCGCGTTGAATCCGGCCGCCAGCAAGCAGACGCTAATGCGTATCGAGCGGATCGATGGCCATTGGCTGGCGCCTGCATTGATGTTTACCACGCTATGGGCCCCGGAACAGCAGCGGCTGTGCGCCGGGCAGCGTTGGCAATTGAAACTGCGCTTGCGGCCGGTGCACGGCAAGCTCAATGAAGGGGGCTTCGACAGCCAACGTTGGGCGATCGCACAGCGCCAGCCGTTGACGGGCCTGGTCAGGCAGGCCCGTTTGCTGGATGGCGGTTGTAGCCTGCGTCAGCGCATAATCAGCCATGCGGAAACCAACATCGGTGAGCTGCGTTACAAGGCGGTATTGTTGGCGCTGGCATTTGGGGAGCGAACCGCGCTGGAACAGCCTTTACGCACGCTGATGCTGAAAACCGGCATTGCGCATTTAATGGCCATTTCAGGGCTTCATGTGGCGATGGTCGCCATTTTGTTCTGGGCTGCGCTGCGGGCGCTGCAGTTTTTTCTGCCCTCCCATCTGATTGGCTATCGTTTTCCTCTGGTCGCGGGCTGGCTGGCGACGCTGATCTATGTCTGGTTGGTGGGCGCCCAGCCGCCGGCGGTGCGTACCGTGTTGGCCATGACATTGTGGATGTTGCTGCGCCTACGCGGCGTTCATTGTTCTTCCTGGCAGGTGTGGCTATGGTGTATCGGGCTGATTTTGCTGTGCGATCCGCTGGCGGTATTGTCAGACAGTTTCTGGCTATCGGTGCTGGCGGTAGGTTGCCTGATTTTTTGGTTTGAATGGGCGCCGCTCGGTGAGCGATTCCGGTCGGCCTGGTATTGGGCGCCGGTGCGCTGGCTGCATATTCAGCTCGGCATGACGCTGCTGCTGGTGCCGATGCAGGCCGCGCTGTTTCTGGGCCTGACGCTGACCTCGCTACCCGCCAATCTGTGGGCGGTACCTATTGTCTCATTGGTGACGGTGCCGCTGATTTTGCTGGCGGTGATATTTGGCTTCTTTCCCTCGTTAAGCTACGGGCTATGGTGGCTGGCGGACGTAACGCTGCACTGGGTGTTTGTGCCGCTGCATTACCTGCAACGCGGTTGGGTGGATCTGGGGGCTGCCTCGCTGCTGGCCAGCGCGGCGGGGTGGCTCATCGTCGTCTGTTGGCGCTTTCATTGGTGGCGGCGTTATGCACCGGGGCTGGCGACGATAGCGATATGCTGTGTGCTGTGGCGGGAAAAAGAGCCGGGATACCGCTGGCGAGTCGATATGCTCGATGTCGGGCACGGCTTGGCGGTGGTCATTGAGCGAAACGGCAAGGGAATACTGTACGATACCGGCGATCGTTGGCCGGGCGGCAGCGCCGCCGAACGGCATATTTTGCCAATGTTGAACTGGCGGGGGATTGAATTGGAACAGATCATTATCAGCCATGATCATCTCGATCATACCGGTGGCCTGCCGACGGTGCGACGGGCGTTTCCAGGGGCTACGATACGCAGCCCGATGCGCGGGGAGGGGCACTTGCCCTGCGTCGCCGGTGAGCGCTGGCGCTGGCAGGGGTTGCAATTCGAAGTGCTGTGGCCGCCGAAAACGCGTAAAAAGCCGGGCAATGACGACTCTTGCGTGATCCGTATCGACGACGGGAAATACAGCCTGCTGCTGACCGGCGACGCGGAAAAAAAGGCGGAGGCGCAGCTGCTCCGATTGCGGCGCGATCGCTTGGCGGCGACGGTGTTGCAGGTGGGGCATCATGGCAGCAAAACCTCTTCCACGCCGCCGTTTCTGCGCGCGATCAATCCTCAGGCGGCATTGGCGTCAGCATCTCGTTACAACAAATGGCGTTTGCCGGCGCGTAAAGTGGTCGCCAGATACCGGGCAAATGGCATTATATGGCGCGATACGACGCGCTCCGGCCAGTTATCGGTACTTTTTTTCGACAACGATTGGCAAATTAAGGGCTTTCGCGAACAATTAATGCCCCGTTGGTACCATCAGCGGTTTGGCGTAGAGGGTGATAATGAGTAAAATAGGCCGCTATTTCTTCCGATGCTGGTATTTGCATGATGAATGATAAAGATCTCTCGACCTGGCAGACATTCCGTCGACTCTGGCCGATGATCACTCCTTTTAAGACCGGGCTGATTGTAGCCGCCATTGCGTTGATTATGAACGCAGCGGGGGACACGCTGATGCTGTCTCTGCTTAAACCGCTATTGGACGATGGGTTTGGAAAAACCGACAGCAGCGTGCTGGTGTGGATGCCGTTGGCCGTCATCGCGCTGATGTTGATGCGCGGCGTAACCAGCTTTGTTTCAAGCTACTGCATTTCCTGGGTTTCCGGCATGGTGGTGATGCAGATGCGCCGCCGCCTGTTTGGCCACATGATGAGAATGCCGGTGGCCTTCTTCGATCAACAGTCCACCGGGACCCTGTTGTCGCGCATTACCTATGATTCCGAACAGGTGGCTTCCTCCTCTTCCAGCGCGCTGGTGACCGTGGTGCGCGAAGGGGCTTCGATCATTGGCCTGTTCATCATGATGTTCTATTACAGCTGGCAGCTGTCGGTGATCCTGATCGTGCTGGCGCCGATCGTCTCCATTGCCATTCGCCTGGTGTCCAAGCGCTTCCGCAACATCAGTAAGAACATGCAGAACACGATGGGGCAGGTGACAACCAGCGCCGAACAGATGCTGAAAGGCCATAAAGAAGTGCTGATCTTCGGCGGCCAGCAGGTGGAAACCGAGCGCTTTAATTCGGTCAGCAACCGCATGCGTCAGCAAGGCATGAAGCTGGTTTCCGCGTCTTCGATTTCCGATCCGATCATTCAGCTGATCGCTTCGCTGGCGCTGGCGTTCGTGCTGTTTGCCGCCAGCTTCCCAAGCGTGATGGAAACCCTGACCGCCGGTACCATTACCGTGGTGTTCTCGTCGATGATTGCGCTGATGCGTCCGCTGAAGTCGCTGACCAACGTCAATGCCCAGTTCCAACGCGGGATGGCGGCGTGCCAGACGCTGTTCTCCATTTTGGATATGGAACAGGAAAAAGATACCGGCACCCGCGAAGTGAAGCGCGCGAAAGGCGATATCGAATTCCGCAATGTCACCTTCTACTACCCGTCCAAGGAAACGCCGGCGCTGCGTGATATCAACCTGAACATCGCCGAAGGCAAGACCGTAGCGCTGGTGGGCCGTTCCGGTTCGGGGAAATCGACCATCGCCAACCTGTTGACGCGTTTCTATGATATCCAGGAAGGCGAAATTCTGATGGATGGCCACGATCTGCGCGAATACACCCTGGCTTCACTGCGTAATCAGGTGGCCCTGGTTTCGCAAAACGTGCACCTGTTCAACGACACCATCGCCAACAATATCGCCTATGCGCGTGAGAGCGAATACAGCCGCGAGCAGATCGAAAAAGCGGCCGAAATGGCGTACGCGATGGACTTCATCAACAAGATGGAAAACGGCCTGGATACGGTGATCGGTGAAAACGGCGTCATGCTGTCCGGCGGCCAACGCCAGCGCATCGCCATCGCGCGCGCGCTGCTGCGTGACTGCCCGATCCTGATCCTGGATGAGGCGACCTCTGCGCTGGATACCGAGTCCGAGCGGGCCATTCAGGCCGCGCTGGACGAACTGCAGAAAGACCGAACTTCACTGGTGATCGCGCACCGTCTGTCGACCATTGAAAAGGCGGACGAGATCCTGGTGGTGGAAGACGGCCGCATCGTCGAACGCGGTGAGCACGCCGAGTTGCTTGAGCGGCAGGGCGCCTATGCGCAGCTGCACCGCATGCAGTTTGGTCAATAATGATTGAGCGCATCTGGTCCGGCGGTTCGCTGCTTTATCTGGCGCTATTGCCGCTCTCGTGGCTGTATGGCCTGTTCAGTTGGCTGATCCGCCTCAGTTACCGCTGCGGCCTGCGTAAAAGTTGGCGTTCGCCGGTGCCGGTCGTGGTGGTGGGTAACCTCACCGCCGGCGGCAACGGCAAAACGCCGATGGTGATCTGGCTGGTGGAGCACCTGCAGCAACGGGGTTACCGCGTTGGGGTGGTGTCGCGCGGCTACGGCGGCAAGTCGGCGGTCTATCCTCTGGTGCTGGGTCAGAATACGTCGACCCGCGAGGCGGGCGATGAGCCGGTGCTGATTTATCAGCGTACCGGGGCGCCCGTGGCGATCGCGCCCAAGCGCGCCGAGGCGGTGCAGGCTCTGCTGCAACAACAGCCGCTGGATGTGATCATCACCGACGACGGCTTGCAGCACTACGCTTTACAGCGTGACTTCGAGCTGGTGGTCATCGACGGTGTGCGTCGGTTCGGTAACGGCTGGTGGTTGCCGGCCGGGCCGATGCGCGAGCGCGCTGCGCGACTTGGCAGCGTCGATGCGCGCGTCGCCAATGGCGGCGTGGCGCAGGCCGGGGAAATTGCCATGCGTCTGCAGGCGCGTGATGCGGTGAACCTGCTGAGCGGTGAACGTCGCCCGGCGGCCGAGCTGCCGCGCGTGGTGGCGATGGCGGGTATCGGCCATCCGCCGCGTTTCTTCGCGACGTTGGAAAAGTTGAACGTCGAAGTCGTGCAGGAAGTGGCGTTTGCCGATCATCAGGAATATCAGCAGGCGCAGCTGGCGGCGTTGGTTAATGCAGATCAAACGCTGTTGATGACGGAGAAGGACGCGGTGAAGTGTCGCGCCTTTGCCCAGCCCAATTGGTGGTATCTACCGGTTGATGCGGTGCTACCGTCCGCTCAGGCTGAGCAACTGCTGCAGGATATCGAGTCCCTGCTGTCTAAGTAATCTCAGGATGCCAGCGTGACAAGCCCCAAGGCTTGCGCGCAGGCTTCCAGCGAGCGCTGCTGGGTTTGCTGATACAGCGCCAGCTCGTCGATCACCTCACTGCCCAACGCTTGTTCAAACGCTGCCCGGCTTGACGCCGCATTGTACTGTGCATGGCGGCTGTCCCCCAGATTCGATTGGAAAATCCCCGCCGCGCTGACCGGCAGAAAATCTTCATATACCAGTGGCTGGAAGCGAACGTGTTCTTTCTCGATCAGTTGCTCTAGGGTGCTGTGCTTATCCAGTGATTCTTTGGCCGCCAGGCCGCATTCGGTCGGGAAATAGCGGAACCAGGCCAGCTGTTGCTCGCGCAGCGTGGCGTAATCATCCGGAAACGCCCGGAAGTTTTCTTCCAGCAGCTGATAATAGCGTTCGGCATTTTTCTCGCTCGGCGGCGCCTGCAGCGCATCGTTGGTGGCCTTCAGCAGACGGTCGTA
Organism: Serratia sp. SCBI; assembly: GCF_000747565.1. Lineage (NCBI taxonomy): Bacteria > Pseudomonadati > Pseudomonadota > Gammaproteobacteria > Enterobacterales > Yersiniaceae > Serratia > Serratia sp. SCBI. The sequence goes on from NZ_CP003424.1 coordinate 1,783,781, forward strand.
GAGTTCTCTTCCTTTAGTCGTCAGCGCCACACCGCGCTGTTCGATCTCGCCAAAGCGCGCGGTATGATGACCGGCGACGACGCGGCCGTCATGCTCGACGAAATCGACGCGTTCTTCCAACGCCTTGAAGCTGGTCTGGCGCAGCAGGATCGCGCGACGGCGACGCGGCGGGCCCTCGATGACCGCCTTGGGCGTAATGCCGCGGGCGGGCATCGCCTGCTGAACGCGATCGATATCCAGCGTGCGCGGTGTCAGATGATTGATATGCGGCCCTTTAAACGCCACCACGTCGGCGATCAGGCGATGCTGATCGTGCAACTGCTGGTATTCTTCGGCGCTGACCGTCGCCTGGTTGTGCCAGCGGAAGGTTTCCAGCGCTTGTTCGACAAATTCTTGCGCCTGCACTTCATTCAGCCCGCCTTGCGCTTCCTGCAGCGCGATCAGTTCCAACGCGCGATCGGTAAAGATGCGGCGGCGCGCCAGCAAGCGCTCGGCCAGCTCACGCAGCGCGGGATCTTCTATCAGCTCCAGGCGCAGCAGGGAGGTAAACACGCGGAACGGACTGATTTGCAGAGCGTCTTCGTGTACGGCGCGAAAGGCGGTCGAGTGGACGGGAACGCCCGCCACCGACAGATCATAGTAACCGACCGGCGCCATGCCCATCACCCGGAACAGACGGCGCAGGGTGGCCAGTTCGTCCGCCGTGCCGACCCGGATCGCACCGTGGCGCTCCATCGCAAGGCGTTCGATCTCGCCGGTGATTTGCAGTTGATGAGCCAGTGCGGCATCTTCGCGCAGAATCTGTCGGTTGGTTTCCGCCACCAGTTCCAGCAGATCGCCGTACAGCGGTACCTCTTTTTGGTACATGTCCGACATCGCGTGAGAGAATCTGGCGCGGATTTCATTAGGTGAAACGAACTGCTGGGCGGTCATGCGCATAGCTCCTTGATTCAGCATAATCTGAAAAATAGTGTTTTTAGCGGCAAAAGTGCTGGCGAAAAAGCCGTCTGCCTTGTTTTCCCCTCAAGTTTAGCCATCTGATTTGGGATTTGTTATAGACGTGGCAAGCATATTAGAGTTTTATGCGTTAGCTCTCATTTGCAGCGCACGGACGGACAAACGATGCCCCGGTGAGGAGAGGAACGCGATGGATCGGCCGCGGCGAGCGTTAAATTAAGTCATGCATATTCAGGGGGATAAAAATAAATTCGGCGTATTTATGAATTTAATGCAATAAACCCCTTGTGCATTCACCATTTTTATGAGTAAATGCAAGTCGGCCTGTGATCCAGACCTATTTATGTTCGAGTTTAGAGTTAAGCAGTTCCTCCAAAAACGTTATCATCCGATTCCGCTTCAAAGACGAACCTTCTAAGTACCTCCCATAAGTAATGTTTCTGAAATGGCCGCAATTGCCTCTTATGGCAGATTTTGTAAATATATTTAAAGGTAAAAGTAATGTCTAAGAAGACGGGTCAAGTTAAGTGGTTCAACGAAAGCAAAGGTTTTGGTTTCATTGAGCAGCACGATGGCGGCAAAGATGTATTCGTACACTTCTCCGCAATCATGACCGACGGTTTCAAGACCCTGGCTGAAGGCCAGCGCGTCGAGTACACCATCCAGGACAGCCCGCGCGGGCCGGCTGCCGCCAACGTAGTTGCTCTGTAAGAAGACAGGGAACGCGTATAAAGAGATCTTAATACAACCATGGTGACGCTTCAGCGCTGAGTCATGCGGAAGATATTAAGTTCAACAAGCCCGCCTTAGTGCGGGTTTTTTAATTTTTTGCTCACGAGAGGTTTGTTACGAAAAACTTTAGGATGGGCTGGTAGCGTCCAGACAATATAAAAAATGACGTTGTCAAGGATGCTCAAGTAAAAGGATATAAGTTATGTTTAAAAATACTGTGTTAAAAATGGGCCGTGTGAAATGGTTTAATCAGGCCGAAGGCTATGGTTTTATTTCACCGGTAGATGGCAGCGACGAAATCTATGTCAATCGCAACGCTATCGCCAACACCAAAAATAAGTCGTTGAACGAAGGTCAGAACGTTGAGTTCTCGATCTATCGCAGCTCGCATGGGCTGTCCGCGGCAGACGTTATCGCGTTCTGATCGCATCCTCCTTCCTCGCCAGTGCCGGTGTCGCCACCCGCAAGCACTGGCGAAGATAAATCCCGCGATATCCACTATTATCAGGCCATTGCCTACTCGCCACGGATATCAGGATGACCACCCCGACCATTTCCCTTACCGCCGCTCGCGCGCTGCACCTTGCCGCCCAGGGGCTGCTTTCTCCGCTTAAACACCAGGCTCGGCCCGATGACGTCGTGAGTGCGATCCAGCGCATGGGGCTGTTACAAATCGATACCATTAGCGTCGTTGCTCGCAGCCCGTATCTGGTGCTGTTCAGCCGTTTGGGAACCTATCAGCCGGAGTGGCTTGAGCAGGCGCTCGCCGGCCGCAAGCTGTTCGAGTATTGGGCGCACGAAGCCTGTTTCCTGCCGATCGAAGATTTTGGTCTGCTGCGCCACCGCATGCTGGCGCCGCATGATATGGGCTGGAAATACTCCGCCGACTGGGTGCAGCAGCATCAGGCCGCGATGGACAGCTTGCTGCGGCACATCGAACAACAGGGGCCGGTGCGCTCCGCGGATTTCAGCGCCGAGAAGAAGGGAAACAGCGGGTGGTGGGACTGGAAACCAGAGAAACGGCATCTGGAGATCCTGTTTACCGCCGGCAAGCTGATGGTGGCCGAACGTCGCAATTTCCACCGGGTTTACGATCTGACCGAAAGGCTGCTGCCGGCCTGGGACGATGCGCGGCATGCGCTGCCCGTGGAGCAGGCGCGCCGGCAGATGCTGTGCCGCACCTGCCGCTATCTGGGCATTTTCCGCGCCGAGTGGTTGGCGGACTACTATCGGCTGAAGCGCGTGGCGCCAAAAGCCTTGCTGGCAGCGCTGCAGGAGCAGGGCGAGATTACGCCGGTGCGGGTCGAGGGGCTGGAAGGGACGTTTTATGTGCATGAATCACTGGCGGAACTGCTGCCGCTGGCGGAGCAGGGCAAACTCAAATCGACGGTCACCAGCCTGTTGTCGCCTTTTGATCCGGTGGTGTGGGATCGTCGTCGGGCGCTGGAGCTGTTCAACTTTGACTATCGGCTGGAGTGTTACACGCCGAAAGAAAAACGCCGCTACGGTTACTTCACGTTGCCGGTGCTGCATCGGGGCGACCTGGTGGGGCGGATTGATGCCAAGGCGCACCGACGCCAGGGCATCTTCGAGATCATCAGTTTCCATGCGGAGCCGCAGGTGCGCTTCGGCAAACAGCGAACGCAGGATATCCGGCAAGCCATCGCGCGCACGGCTCATTGGCACGGCGCGCAACGCGTTGCGCTGGGCGACATTCCGGCGGCGTTGGCCGCTGAATGGGGAGCCGGCTGGGAAGTGGGATAACGAGCGACGCCGTCGGTGGGGTAAAACGAAGTTAAGCGCCGCTCGTTACAAAGGGGGCTCAGTGGCTGAAGTTAGCGAACAGAGCGATGATTTTATGCAGACGTTTGATCACGTATTACGGTCTTTTTTGTGATTTTAATCACAAAATTCTACGCCGTGTGGCGCCGCAGTTCAAGCCGTTGCGCGGGCGCCATGAGGAAATATCGGCGGCTTGGCGCCGCCGATGATTAACCTGAGGCCGGGCGTTATGCTATCCTCACAGCCTTCCCAGATGACCTATCCCCTTGCGGAGGATGCATGGACCACCGTTTACTCGAAATCGTTGCCTGCCCGGTATGCAACGGCAAACTCTATTTCAATAAAGAAAACCAGGAGCTGGTGTGCAAAGCGGACGGGTTGGCTTACCCGCTGCGCGACGGCATTCCGGTGCTGTTGGAAAATGAAGCGCGTGCGCTGTCGCTGGACGAGAAGCACGCATGAGTTTTATCGCTATTATTCCCGCCCGCTACGCCTCAACCCGTTTGCCGGGCAAACCGCTGGCCGATATTCACGGCAAGCCGATGGTGGTGCACGTGATGGAACGCGCCCGAGAGTCCGGTGCCAGCCGCGTCATCGTGGCGACCGATCACCCTGAAGTCGCCAAAGCGGTAGAAGCCGCCGGCGGCGAAGTGTGCATGACCAGCCCGGATCACCATTCCGGCACCGAGCGTTTGGCGGAAGTGATCGCGCACTACGGCTTTGCCGACGACCAGATCATCGTTAACGTGCAGGGCGATGAGCCGCTGATCCCACCCGTTATCGTGCGGCAGGTGGCGGAAAACCTGGCGGGCAGCCAGGCCGGCATGGCGACGTTGGCGGTGCCGATCGACAGCGCCGAAGAGGCATTCAACCCCAATGCGGTGAAGGTCGTGATGGACGCGCAGGGCTACGCGCTCTACTTCTCGCGCGCCACCATTCCCTGGGATCGCGAGCGTTTCGCCGCGTCAAAGGAGAGCATCGGCGACAGCCTGCTGCGCCACATCGGCATCTATGCGTACCGCGCCGGTTTCGTGCGCCGCTACGTCAGCTGGGCGCCGAGCCAGTTGGAGCAGATCGAGCTGTTGGAACAGCTGCGCGTGCTGTGGTACGGTGAAAAAATCCACGTGGCGGTCGCGAAAGCGGTCCCGAGCGTGGGGGTCGATACGCCGGAAGATCTCCAGCGCGTGCGCGACAGCATTCAACCCTGAGCCTGATTTCGTCGGCGCGGCGCGCAACGCGCCGACGATGCAATACCTCCCATTATTGATCCCCGTTTTGTTGATCTGCGTTGAAGAATTTTTCCGCTCACCGTTCGATGATGTTACGCATACCCCCTTATTAGCCTGAGGTGAATGCCTTATGGAGCAGTTACGCGCCGAACTGAGCATCGTGCTGGGTGAGTCCGTCAGCCGGCTGGAACGGGTGAGCGAACAGCCTTATGCGCACATGTATTCACTGTACGATCGCCAGGGCAACGCCATCCCGCTGATGGCGAAAAGTTTTATCTGCCAGGGCATCGCCCAGCAGGAGGCGTACAAGCTGTCGATGCTGGCGCGCGACGGGGATATCCGCCTGCCCACGGTGTACGGCGTGGTATGCACCCACCAGGCGCCGTATACGGAAATCCTGCTGATCGAGCGTCTGCGCGGCGTGTCGGCCGAAGCGCCAACGCGTTCGCCGGATCGCTGGAACATGTTAATGGAGCAGATCGTTGACGGGATGTTGGCCTGGCACCGCATCGACAGCCATGGCAGCGTCGGCACCGTTGACAGTACGCAGGAGAATGACTGGTTTTGCTGGTATCAACAGCGGGTCGAAGTGCTGTGGGCGACGGTGGTCAATCTCACTACCCCGCAGCTGACCATGGCCGATCGGCGTTTGCTGTACCGCACGCGCGAAGCGCTGACCCATTTCTTCGTCGGTTTCGACGATCCCTGTGTCCTGGTGCACGGTAACCTGTCGCTGCGCAGCATGTTGAAAGATCCCAAAAGCGATCAGCTGTTGGCGATGCTTAATCCCGGTGTGGTGCTGTGGGCGCCGCGCGAATACGATCTTTTCCGCCTCTGCGAAGCGGGCATGCCCAGCCAACTGTTGTTCAGCTATCTGCAGCGGGCGCCGGTCGCCGACGCTTTCCTGGCGCGGCGCTGGCTGTACGTGGTGTGGGAAGCGATAGGGCGTTTGATCCATACCGGCAAGCTGGAGCGGCAGCCGTTCGACTATGCGTCGCAACAGCTGCTGCCCTGGCTGGCCGGTTGAACGGGGCCTTACTCGGCGCCGGCGCTATCCGCGCCTTTCAGCCGCTGCCACAGGCTGCCCAGCGTTTCATACCAGGCGCGCTCGGTATGGCCGAGGAACATGGACGACGGCGTGGCGCGATCCCAGATATTCAGCGGCGAGTCGATCGCCAATTGGTTGGCCGGGGCCGGGATCGGGTGCAGGCCCTTAGCCTCGAAGAAACGCATGGCGCGCGGCAGATGGTTGGCGGAAGTCACCAGAAGGAAGGGATGTTCACCGACCAACTTGGCTACCTGAGCGGCTTCTTCCTCGGTATCGCGCGGTTCCCCCAGGATCACCATGTCGCTGCGCGGCACGCCCAGGCTTTCCGCTACCAGCGCTGCCGTGGCGGCGTTGCTCTGCATGCGCCCGCCGGGCGCGCCGGTAAACACCATCCTGGCGCCAGGGTGTGCCAGATACAGCCGCACGCCCTCCGTCACTCGCGGCAAACTGTTGCCGAGCAGGTTCGAGCTGGGTGCCCAGTCGGGATTGTAGGTATAGCCTCCGCCCAATACCACGATGTAGCTGACCGCATCGTTGCCGCGATATGTCTGGTATTCGGCTTCGATCGGCCGCAGCAGGCGGTCGGCCACCGGTTGCAGGCTGAAAAGCAGTAAAAACAGCCAGCTCAGCGTGAAAATCGTCTTACCGCTTTTTTGCCAGCGGGTGAACCACAGCAGCAGCAGCGCCAGCCCCATCAGCAGCATCAACAGCGGCAGCGGCATCAGCAGAGCGCCAAAGAACTTTTTCAGGTTGAACAGCATCGAAAATCAGATCCTTTTGAGTGAAAAAACGGCATCCAGGCATAAACAGGCCGCAAGAAGATACATTCTAAGCCAGTCTGTGCCAAAATAGCAGGTTTGAATGGGCGTGCGCTTTGCCGCCGACAAGACTGAGATCAGCGGAGCCGTTGTCCATGCAGGATCGTAATTTTGACGATATTGCTGAAAAATTTGCGCGTAATATTTACGGCACCACGAAAGGAAAAATCCGCCAGGCGGTGGTTTGGCAGGATCTGACCGGGCTGCTGGCCCAGTTGCCGCAGCGGCCGCTGCGCATCCTCGATGCCGGGGGCGGTGAAGGCCATATGGCTTGCCAACTGGCAGAATTAGGACATCAGGTGTTGTTGTGCGATCTTTCTGGTGAGATGATCCAGCGCGCCGCGCAGCTGGCGGAGCAGAAAGGTGTGAGCCAGAACATGCAATTCGTACAAAGTTCTGCGCAGGATATCGCTCAACATTTGGAACAGCCGGTTGATCTGATATTGTTTCATGCAGTGCTTGAATGGATCGCTGAACCCGTGGCGGCGCTGCAGGCGTTGTGCGATTGTCTGACGCCGGGCGGCGCGCTGTCGCTGATGTTCTTCAACGCCAACGGTCTCTTGATGCGTAACGTGGTGTTGGGTAACTTCCAATTGGTGGATCCCGAGGTCAGACGGCGCCGCAAGCGTTCGCTGTCGCCGCAATACCCGCACGATCCGCTATTGGTCTACGGCTGGCTGGAACAGCTGGGCATGCGCATCAGCGGCAAAACCGGCGTGCGGGTGTTCCACGACTATCTGCAGAGCAGACAGCTGCAAACCCAAAAATTTGAAGAGTTACTGGCGCTTGAACAGCACTATTGCCGGCAGGAGCCGTACGTGAGTTTGGGGCGCTATATTCACGTCATGGCGCATAAACCAAACCTGAAGGACGAACTATGAGTGAATTTTCCCAGACAGTACCCGAACTGGTCGCCTGGGCACGGAAAAATGATTTCTCTATTTCGCTCCCTACGGAGCGTCTCGCATTTCTGCTCGCTATCGCCACCCTGAATGGCGAACGGCTGGACGGCGAGATGAGCGAAGGTGAGCTGGTTGATGCATTTCGCCATGTCAGCAAGGGTTTTGAACAGACGCATGAAACGGTGGCGATGCGCGCCAACAATGCGATCAACGACATGGTGCGCCAGCGCCTGTTGAACCGCTTTACCAGCGAACTGGCGGACGGTAACGCGATTTACCGCCTGACGCCGCTGGGTATCGGCATTACCGATTACTATATTCGCCAACGCGAATTCTCCACGCTGCGTCTGTCGATGCAGCTGTCGATCGTGGCGCAGGAACTGAAGCGCGCCGCCGATGCCGCCGACGAGGGGGGCGACGATTTCCATTGGCACCGCAACGTGTTCGCGCCGTTGAAATATTCGGTGGCGGAAATCTTCGACAGCATCGACATGACGCAACGCGTGATGGACGAGCAGCAGCAGAGCGTGAAAAACGACATCGCGGCGCTGCTGAGCAAAGACTGGCGGGCGGCGATCTCCAGCTGCGAAATGCTGCTGTCGGAAACCTCAGGCACCCTGCGCGAACTGCAGGATACGCTGGATGCGGCGGGCGACAAGCTGCAGGCCAATCTGCTGCGCATCCAGGACGCAACCCTCGGCAACGTGGAGCTCGGCTTCGTCGACAAGCTGGTGTTCGATCTGCAGAGCAAGCTGGATCGCATCATCAGCTGGGGCCAGCAGGCGATCGACCTGTGGATCGGCTACGATCGTCACGTGCACAAATTTATCCGTACCGCTATCGATATGGATAAAAACCGCGTGTTCGCCCAACGCCTGCGCCAGTCGGTGCAAACCTATTTCGACCACCCGTGGGCGCTGACTCATGCCAATGCCGATCGTCTGCTGGACATGCGCGACGAAGAACTGGCGCTGCGCAGCGAGGAAGTGACCGGGGAACTGCCGCCTGATCTGGAGTTCGAAGAGTTCAGCGAGATTCGCGAACAGCTGGCGGCGATGATCGAAGAGGCGTTGAAGGTGTACCAGGAACAGCAGATGCCGCTCAACCTTGCAGCGGTGATGCGCGATTACCTGGCGCAATATCCGCGTGCGCGTCATTTCGACGTGGCACGTTTAGTGGTCGACCAGGCAGTGCGCCTCGGTGTGGCTGAAGCAGATTTCTCAGGGTTGCCGGCGGAATGGCAGGCAATCAATGATTACGGAGCCAAGGTCCAGGCCCATGTCATCGACAAATATTGAACAAGTAATGCCAGTCAAGCTGGCCAAAGCGTTGTCCAACTCGCTGTTCCCGGCGCTGGACAGCCAACTGCGCGCGGGTCGTCACATCGGTATCGATGAGCTGGACAACCACGCCTTTTTAATGGATTTCCAGGATGAGCTGGAAGAGTTTTACAACCGTTACAGCGTCGAGCTGATTCGGGCGCCGGAAGGTTTCTTCTATTTGCGCCCGCGCTCCACCACGCTGATCCCGCGGTCGGTGCTGTCCGAGCTGGATATGATGGTCGGCAAGATCTTGTGTTACCTGTATCTCAGCCCCGAGCGCCTGGCGCACGAAGGCATTTTCAGCCATCAGGAGCTGTACGATGAACTGCTGAGCCTGGCGGATGAGAACAAGCTGCTCAAGTTCGTCAACCAGCGCTCTACCGGTTCGGATCTCGATCGGCAGAAGCTGCACGAGAAGGTGCGCACCTCGCTCAACCGCCTGCGCCGCCTCGGCATGGTCTATTTCATGGGCAATGACAGCAGCAAGTTCCGCATTACCGAGGCGGTGTTCCGCTTCGGCGCCGACGTGCGCAGCGGCGACGATCCGCGTGAAGCGCAGCTGCGCATGATTCGCGACGGCGAGGCGATGCCGGTTGAAACCAGCCTGTCGCTTAACGATGAGAATGACGCTGAGGATCAGCAGGTTGATAACGCTCCTGACGGTGCAGAGGATGAACAGGAATGATTGAACGCGGTAAATTTCGCTCGCTGACGCTGGTTAACTGGAACGGCTTCTTTGCCCGCACCTTTGATCTCGATGAGCTGGTGACCACGCTGTCCGGCGGGAACGGGGCGGGGAAATCCACCACCATGGCGGCCTTCGTCACCGCACTGATCCCCGATCTGACGCTGCTGCACTTCCGTAACACCACCGAAGCGGGTGCCACCAGCGGTTCGCGCGACAAGGGCCTGCACGGCAAGCTGCGCGCCGGCGTATGTTACTCCACCCTCGACGTCGTCAACTCGCGCCACCAGCGCGTGGTGGTTGGCGTGCGTCTGCAGCAGGTGGCGGGACGCGATCGCAAGGTCGATATCAAACCTTTCACCATCCAGGGCCTGCCGACCGCGGTACAGCCGACTGAATTGCTGACCCAGACCGTGGGTGAGCGCCAAGCGCGCGTGCTGTCGCTGCAAGAGTTGAAAGAGCGCGTGGAAGAGATGGAAGGCGTGCAGTTCAAGCAGTTCAACTCGATCACCGATTACCACTCGCTGATGTTCGATCTGGGCGTGATCCCGAAACGCCTGCGTTCGTCCGCCGATCGCAGCAAATTCTATCGTCTGATTGAAGCGTCGCTGTACGGCGGCATCTCCAGCGCCATCACCCGCTCGCTGCGCGACTACCTGTTGCCGGAAAACAGCGGCGTGCGCAAGGCGTTCCAGGACATGGAAGCGGCGCTGCGCGAAAACCGCATGACGCTGGAAGCGATCCGCGTTACCCAGTCGGATCGCGACCTGTTCAAGCATTTGATCTCCGAGGCCACCTCCTATGTGGCGGCGGACTATATGCGCCACGCCAACGAACGCCGCATCCACCTGGACGGCGCGCTGGCGCTGCGCAGCGATCTGTTCGGCAGCCGCAAGCAGCTGGCCGCCGAACAGTATCGCCATGTGGAAATGGCGCGTGAGCTGAGCGAGCAGAGCGGCGCCGAATCCGATCTGGAAACCGATTACCAGGCCGCCAGCGACCACCTGAACCTGGTGCAGACGGCGATGCGTCAGCAGGAGAAGATCGAACGCTATGAAGCCGATCTGGAAGAGCTGACCTACCGCCTGGAAGAGCAGAACGAAGTGGTGGCCGAGGCGAGCGAGCAGCAGGCCGAGAACGAAGCGCGCGCCGAAGCGGCCGAGCTGGAAGTGGACGAGCTGAAGAGCCAGCTGGCCGACTACCAGCAGGCGCTTGACGTGCAGCAGACCCGCGCCATTCAGTACCAACAGGCGCTGCAGGCATTGGAGCGCGCGCGCGCGCTGTGCCAACTGCCGGATCTGACCGCCGACAACGCCGAACAGTGGCTGGACACCTTCCAGGCTCGTGAGCAGGAGGCGACCGAAGCGCTGCTGATGCTGGAGCAGAAGCTGAGCGTGGCCGACGCCGCGCACGGCCAGTTCGAGCTGGCCTATCAGCTGGTGGGTAAAATCGCCGGCCAGGTCAGCCGCAGCGAAGCCTGGCAGTGTGCGCGCGAATTGCTGCGCGACTGGCCTTCGCAGCAACACCTCGCCGAGCGCGTTCAGCCGCTGCGACTGCGCCTGAGTGAACTGGAACAGCGCCTGCGCTCGCAGCAGGACGCCGAGCGGCTGCTGCAAGAATTTTGCAAACGCCATGGTCAGGAGTACCAGCCGGACGATCTCGACATGCTGCAGCAGGAGCTGGAAGAGCGCCTGGAAGCGCTGTCGCAGAACGTCAGCGAAGCCGGCGAACGCCGCATGGAGATGCGCCAGGAGCTGGAGCAGATCCAGCAGCGCATCCGTGAGCTGACGGCGCGCGCGCCGGTTTGGCTGGCGGCGCAGGACGCCCTGAGCCAGCTCAGCGATCAGAGCGGAGAGCCGCTGGAAAACAGCCAGCAGGTGACCGAATACATGCAGCAGCTGCTGGAGCGCGAGCGTGAAACCACCGTCGAGCGCGACGAGGTGGCGGCCCGCAAGCGCGAAGTGGAAGCGCAGATCGAACGTCTCAGCCAGCCGGGCGGCGCGGAAGATCAACGCCTGGTCACCTTGGCCGAACGTTTCGGCGGCGTGTTGCTGTCGGAAATTTACGATGACGTCACCATCGACGACGCGCCTTACTTCTCGGCGCTGTACGGCCCTTCGCGCCACGCCATCGTGGTGCCGGATCTGTCGCTGGTGCGCGAGATGCTGGAAGGGCTGGAAGATTGCCCGGAAGATCTTTACCTGATCGAAGGGGATCCGCAGTCGTTCGATGACAGCGTATTCGCCGTCGAAGAGCAGGAAAAAGCGGTGGTGGTGAAGATCGCCGATCGCCAGTGGCGTTATTCCCGCTACCCGGAAGTGCCGTTGTTCGGCCGCGCGGCGCGCGAAAACCGTCTGGAAGTGCTGCATGCCGAGCGTGAAACGCTGGCGGAGCGCTATGCCACGCTGTCGTTCGACGTGCAGAAAACCCAGCGTTCGCATCAGGCCTTCAGCCGTTTTATCGGCACCCATCTGGCGGTGGCGTTCGACGCTGACCCGGAAGCGGAGATCCGCAATCTGAACGCCCGTCGCGGCGAGATCGAGCGTGCGCTGAACAATCACGAAGCGCAGAATCAGCAGCAGCGCCAGCAGTACGATCAGGCCAAAGAGGGCATTTCCGCGCTCAACCGCCTGATGCCGCTGGTGTCGTTGCTGAACGATGAAACGCTGCAGGATCGCGTCGACGAGATCCGTGAAGAGCTGGAAGAAGCGCAGGACGCCGCGCGCCACATTCAACAGCACGGGGTGTCGCTGACCAAGCTGGAGCCGCTGCTGTCGGTGCTGCAGAGCGATCCGCAGCAGCATGAACAGCTGCAGCAGGACTACGCGCAGGCGCAAAGCGTGCAGCGTCAGGCCAAACAGCAGGCGTTCGCGTTGACAGAGGTGGTGCAGCGTCGCGCGCACTTCAGCTATACCGACTCCGCCGGCATGCAGAATGCCAACAACGATCTCAACGACAAGCTGCGCCAGCGTCTGGAACAGGCGGAAGCCGAACGCGCCCGCGCCCGTGAGCAGCTGCGTCAATATCAAACCCAGTTCACCCAATACAGCCAGGTGCTGGCCTCGCTGAAAAGCTCGTATGACGCCAAGCGCGACATGCTGAAAGAGCTGAGCCAGGAGCTGGTGGATATCGGCGTGCAGGCCGACGCCAACGCGGAAGCGCGCGCGCGTCAGCGCCGCGACGAGCTGCATGCGGCGCTGAGCAACAACCGCGCTCGCCGCAATCAGTTGGAGAAACAGCTGACCTTCTGCGAAGCCGAAATGGATGGCCTGCAGAAGAAACTGCGCAAGCTGGAACGCGACTACCATCAGCTGCGCGAGCAGGTGGTGACCGCCAAGGCGGGCTGGTGCGCGGTGATGCGTCTGGTGAAAGACAACGGCGTGGAACGCCGCCTGCATCGCCGCGAACTGGCGTATATGGATGGCGACGAGCTGCGCTCGATGTCGGATAAGGCGCTCGGCGCGCTGCGTCTGGCGGTGGCGGACAACGAACACCTGCGCGACGTGCTGCGTCTGTCGGAAGATCCGAAGCGGCCAGAGCGTAAGATTCAGTTCTATATCGCGGTGTACCAACACCTGCGCGAACGTATCCGCCAGGACATCATCCGTACCGATGATCCGGTCGAGGCCATCGAGCAGATGGAGATTGAGCTGGGCCGTCTGACCGAAGAACTGACCGCGCGCGAGCAGAAGCTGGCGATCAGTTCGAAAAGCGTGGCCAACATCATTCGCAAAACCATTCAGCGCGAGCAGAACCGCATTCGCATGCTGAACCAGGGGTTGCAGGCCGTTGCTTTCGGCCAGGTGAAGAGCGTCCGTCTGAACGTCAACGTGCGCGAAGCGCACGCCACCCTGCTGGACGTGCTCTCCGAGCAACAGGAACAGCATCAGGATCTGTTCAACAGCAACCGCCTGACCTTCTCCGAAGCGTTGGCCAAGCTGTATCAGCGTCTGAATCCGCAGATCGATATGGGGCAGCGCACGCCGCAGACCATCGGTGAGGAGTTGCTGGACTACCGCAACTACCTGGAGATGGAAGTGGAAGTGTACCGTGGCTCCGACGGCTGGCTGCGTGCGGAAAGCGGCGCCTTGTCTACCGGTGAAGCCATCGGTACCGGGATGTCAATTCTGGTGATGGTGGTGCAGAGCTGGGAAGAAGAATCCCGCCGCCTGCGCGGTAAAGACATCTCGCCATGTCGCTTGCTGTTCCTCGATGAAGCGGCGCGTCTGGATGCCAAATCGATCGCCACGCTGTTCGAGTTGTGTGACCGTCTGGAGATGCAGCTGATTATCGCGGCGCCGGAAAACATCAGTCCTGAGAAGGGCACCACCTATAAACTGGTGCGTAAGGTGTTCCAGAACCACGAGCATGTGCACGTGGTGGGGCTGCGCGGTTTCGCCAGCGAGCCGCCGGCGCTGGGCACTGCGCCGGTCGAAACGCCGTAACGCAGAAAAACGCCCTAAAAATCTGAAAATAGCCGCCGCAGGGTGGCTATTTTTTTGTGCGCGTGGATGATAGTCCTGCTTTTTTATCCGTTGAAAAGCGGTTAGTTTAATCAGATAAACAGTAATTCGACGTCCGCAGGGCGAAACGGCCTTTCTGTTTGTATACTGAAGCTATATGCAGTTTTTTGACGTTTTTTTGTGAGCATACAGGGGGCAAGGGATGTTGCTTAAAAAGGGAAACTCTCTACGACGTTTGGCGCTGAGTGGCGCTATCGCCTGTAGTCTTGTGTCGTCGTTTTCCTCATTGGCCACCGTAACGGCGTTACCGGTGGCATCAGCAGGCATGTCCGTTGCGCAGAGCCGTTCTGAACTGCTGGCCGCGTTGCCGCGCGGCATGGATCTGCACTACCTTTCCACGCTGGCGCCGCTGTATGCGGCGAATCATATGCAGCCGATGTGGCAGGATCGCGAGGCCGTTCAGCAGTTTCAACAGCAGCTGGCCGAGCTGGCGATGTCCGGCGTGCAGCCGCAGTTCACCCAATGGGTGAAGATGTTGACCAATCCGGCGCTCAATGACGTAGGCCGCGATGTGGTGCTATCCGATGCGATGCTGGGCTATTTGCAGTTCGTGTCCGCTATCGGCGCCAACGGCACCAGTTGGCTGTACAGCAATATTCCCTACAAGCTTGGCTTGCCGCCCACTGCGGTGATCAACCAATGGCAGCTAGCGGTGCGTCAGGCGCGCACGCTGAGCTACGTGAATTCGCTCGCGCCGCAGCACCCGCAATACGCCAAGATGCATCAGGCGCTGCGCGATATGCTGGCGGATAACCGCCCCTGGCCGCAGGTGGGCAGCGGCCCGAGCCTGCGCCCAGGACAAATGAGCAACGATATTCCTGCGCTGCGTGAGATCCTGACGCGCACCGGCATGCTGGCCGCTTCGGCGCCGGAGGCCGAGCCGGAGCCGGCGGTAGTCTCGGCGAAGAGCAATGAGCCTGATGACGGCGGGCTGACTGTAGACGAAGAGAAGGGGCATGTGACGGTCAGTCCGTCGGCGGCGCCGGTGACGGAGTTGACCGCTGAACAGACGCCGCCGCAGGTCGGCAGCGTGGTGAGCGACAACCTCTATACCAACGAGCTGGTGGAGGGCGTCAAACGTTTCCAGAAATGGCAGGGGCTGACGGCGGATGGCGTGATCGGCGTGCGCACTCGCGAGTGGCTCAACGTGTCTCCGAAAACCCGCGCCGCGCTGCTGGCGTTGAATATCCAACGTCTGCGAATTTTACCGGGGCATGTCGGCACCGGCATTATGGTGAATATTCCCAACTACTCGCTGACCTACTACCAGAACGGCAACGAAGTGCTGTCCTCCCGCGTTATCGTCGGGCGGCCGAGCCGCAAGACACCGCTGATGAGCAGCGCGTTGAACAACGTGGTGGTCAACCCGCCTTGGAACGTACCGACTACGCTGGTGCGTGAGGATATCGTGCCGAAGGCGATGCGCGACGGTAACTATTTCCAGAAACACGGCTATACCGTGCTGTCGGGTTGGAGCAACGATGCGGAGGTGATCAACCCGGCGATGATCGACTGGAGCATGGTCTCTGCGCGCAACTTCCCGTATCGCGTGCGCCAGGCGCCGGGCGCCACTAACTCGCTGGGGCGTTTCAAGTTCAATATGCCGAGTTCGGACGCGATCTACCTGCACGATACCCCGAACCACAGCCTGTTCCAGAAAGACATTCGCGCGCTCAGCTCCGGCTGCGTGCGGGTGAACAAGGCTTCCGATTTGGCGAATATGCTGCTGCAGGATGCCGGCTGGAACAATAGCCGCGTTTCCTCCACGCTGAAAGAAGGGAATACCACTTATGTGAATATTCGCCAGCGTATTCCCGTAAAACTGTATTATCTGACCGCCTGGGTTTCGGATGACGGCCAACCGCAATTCCGTACAGATATTTACAATTATGATAATACGGTGAGATCGGGCGCACAAATTATGGCTCAGGCCAAAAAATTAATGCAGTAAATGCAGTAATTATAAATAAATAACGGTCAGAATGTTTGGCTATACCGCAGGCCCTCTTACCTGGGGGCCTGTAAACCTAGGCGTATCGCGGGTTGACTCAGCATACGCAGGCGGTTATGGTTCGGACAGTGCGCTGCTTTGTGCATTTATTTTGACATTCTTGCCGGGTTTAACAGAGTCATGGACAAAATTGATCATCATCGCCGTAAATGGCTGGCGCTAGGCGGCGCAGCTATGGGCATAGCGCTGCTTCCAGGGCAGGCGTTTGCCAGTCTTTCCACCGCTCGACCGCGTATTTTAGTGTTGAATAACCTGAATACCGGTGAATCTATTAAAGCCGAGTTCTTTGACGGCAAAGGCTACAATAAAGAAGAGTTGGTTCGGCTAAATCATCTGTTCCGCGATTATCGCGCCAACAAGGTTAAATCGATCGATCCCAGTTTGTTTGATCACCTCTATCGCCTGCAGGGGCTGCTGGGTACCAGCAAGCCGGTGCAGCTGATCTCCGGTTACCGTTCCGTAGATACCAACAACGAATTGCGCGCGCACAGCCGTGGTGTGGCCAAGCACAGCTACCATACCAAGGGCCAGGCGATGGATTTCCATATTGAAGGTATCCAATTGAGTAATATCCGTAAAGCGGCGTTAAAAATGCGCGCTGGTGGTGTAGGATATTACCCACGTAGCAACTTCGTGCACATCGATACCGGCCCGGTTCGGAGCTGGTAATCGCGGTGCCCTCAGTGAATAACGCCGCTCCTTGCGGAGGCGGCGTTATTGTCGTTGGAGCCTTATGAAATACCATCTTATTCCCGTTACCGCTTTTAGCCAGAATTGCAGCCTGATCTGGTGTGAAAACACGCAGCAGGCGGCGTTGGTCGATCCCGGCGGCGAAGCGGAAAAAATCAAAGCGGAAGTGGCGAAGCAGGGTGTGACAATCACGCAGATTTTGCTGACGCACGGCCATTTGGATCACGTCGGCGCGGCGGCGGAGCTGGCGGAACATTATCAGGTGCCGATTTACGGCCCGGATAAAGAGGACGCTTTTTGGCTGGATGGTTTGCCGGCGCAGAGCCGGATGTTCGGGCTGGAAGAGTGTGCGCCGCTGACCCCGACCCGTTGGTTGTCGGAAGGCGATGAGATGCAGGTGGGCGAGATGAAGCTCAAGGTGTTGCATTGTCCTGGGCACACACCGGGCCACATCGTCTTTATCAATGAGCAGGCACGTTTGGCGCTGGTGGGTGACGTGCTGTTTAACGGCGGCGTGGGGCGCAGCGACTTCCCGCGCGGTGACCATCAGGCGCTGATCGCCTCTATTCGCACCAAGCTGTTGCCGTTAGGCGACGACATGCGCTTTATTCCCGGCCACGGTCCAATGTCGACCTTCGGTCACGAGCGCCAGACCAACCCGTTCCTGCGCGAAGAGCCAGCGGTGTGGTAACGATCATTTCCCGGCAGAAATAATTAAGGGGCGCATAGTGCGCCCCTTCAAACTGGTGGCTTTCGCCGACGCGCTTAGAGCACGGCGACGATGGCTTCACACAGCGGCGCCATATTGTCCGGCGTCATGCCCGCCACGTTCACCCGGCCCGAGTTCACAGCGTAAACGCCAAACTCTTCACGCAGACGCAGCACCTGCTCTTTGGTCAGGCCGCTGAACGAGAACATGCCGTTCTGCTGGATGATGAAGCTGAAGTCCTGCTGCGCGCCTTTCTCCTGCAGGGTGTTCACAAACAGCTGACGCATGCGGTGAATGCGTTGGCGCATATCGGTCAGCTCTTGTTCCCACATCGCGCGCAGCGCATCGTTACCCAGAATGGTGGCGACAACGGCGGCGCCGTGTGACGGCGGGTTGGAGTAGTTGGCGCGAATGGCCGCTTTCACCTGGCTGAAGGCGCGATCGGCGGTTTCGGCATCGGCGGCTACAATAGTGCAAGCGCCGACGCGCTCATTGTACAGACCGAAGTTTTTCGAATAGGAACTGGCGACGATCAGTTCTTTATGTTTGGCGGCGAAAATACGCAGGCCCTGCGCATCTTCTTCCAGGCCGTTGGCGAAGCCCTGATAAGCGAAGTCGAACAGCGGCAACCACCCGTTGGCGACGGAAAGTTCAGCCAGCTGCGCCCACTGTTCCGGCGTTGGATCGATACCGGTCGGGTTATGGCAGCAGCCGTGGAACAGCACGACATCGCCGGCCTGCGCCTGTTTCAGGCTGTTCAGCAGGCCGTCAAAATCCAACGCGTGGTTGGCGGCGTCATAGTAGGCGTATTCCAGCACTTCCAGGCCCACGGCGCTAAAGACGTTCTTGTGGTTCGGCCAGCTTGGGTTGCTGATCCAGATGCGTTTGGCGCTGGTCTGGTTGGCGATAAAGTCTGCCGCCACGCGCAGGCCGCCGGTGCCGCCAGGCGTCTGTGCGGTGCGCGCGCGGCGATCGGCGACGATCGGGCTCTCTTTACCGAACAGCAGTTCTTGCGTGCAGCTGGCGAACGCCGGGATGCCCTCAATGCCGAGATAGTTTTTGGTGGTCTCATTTTCCAACAGATACTGTTCAGCTTTCTTTACGCTGGTCAGCACCGGAGTTTTACCGGTTTCGTCTTTATAAACGCCAATGCCTAAATTGATTTTATTCGGGCGGGCGTCGGCGCGGAAAATGTCGGTCAGGCCCAGGATCGGGTCGGCGGGTGCGGCGGTGATTTTTTCAAACATGTCAGGTGCTTCCAAATCTCGGAGTTAAGCAGACAGAAGCATCAGGGTAGCGCCAGTTATCGGCTTTGCCAACCGTTTGCGATAAAAACACCGCGATCTTATGAACGTGAAGGATTCGACAGAAAAAATGATGGGGAAGGGGGAATCGGCAGGATAAAAAGTTACCGGCTGATACAAACAAAAACAGGGCCGAAGCCCTGTTTTTTTTAACTTAGCCGACGGTGAACCGCCGATAAGCGAGACAACTTAGAACTGGTATACCAGACCAACGCCTACGATATCGTCAGTTGCGATGCCGTTAGCTTTGGTGAAGTCGTTGTCATCCAGCAGGTTGATTTTGTAATCAACGTAGGTGGACATGTTTTTGTTGAAGTAGTAAGTGGTACCAACAGAAACATATTTAACCAGGTCAGCGTCGCCGCCGTTGAAGCGAGCGCCGTTCGCGGTGCGGCCAGCCAGATCCTTGCCTTTAGACTGCAGGTAAGACACTTCTGGGCGCAGACCGAAGTCGAACTGGTACTGAGCGGTCACTTCGAAGTTCTGAGTTTTGTTAGCGATAGTCAAGTCAGACTCGCCGTATGGGGTCATGTTGCGAGTTTCTGCATACATCGCCGCCAGGTAGACGTTGTTGGCGTCGTATTTCGCGCCCACGGTCCATGCGTCAGCTTTGTCGCCTTTAGCGGTAGCGTTAAGCTTCTGATCGTCGGTACGGTTGGAGGACGCATAGGCAGCGCCGAAGCTTACGCCTTCGCCGATGTCATAAGTAGAGGAGAGGCCCCAGCCGTCGCCGTTCTGTTTTTTCAGAGCACGGCTGTCGTTCTGGTTTTTACCCTGGTACTGAACGGCGAAGTTCAGACCGTCAACCAGACCGAAGAAGTTGTTGTTACGATAGGTCGCAACGCCGTTGGTACGGCCGGTCATGAAGTTGTCGGAGTAGGTGTAAGTATCGCCACCGAACTCTGGCAGCATATCGGTCCAGCCTTCCACGTCGTACAGTACGCCGTAGTTACGGCCGTAGTCGAAGGAGCCGTAGTCAGCGAATTTCAGACCGGCGAAGCCCAGACGGGTTTTGGTGCCTTCGGTGCCCTGAGATTCGGCGTGGTTGGACTGAACGTTGTATTCCCACTGGCCGTAACCGGTCAGTTGGTCAGTAATCTGGGTTTCACCTTTGAAGCCGAAACGAACATAGGTCTGATCGCCGTCATTACCTTTGTCTTTGGAGAAGTAGTGCAGACCGTCAACTTTGCCGTACAGATCCAGCTTGTTGCCGTCTTTGTTGTAGATTTCAGCTGCGTTTGCTGCACCAGCAGCCAACAGAGCCGGGATTACCACTGCAAGAATGTTGCGCTTCATCATTATTACCCTCATTGGTGTTATTCGGACACCTTTGCCACTGCCGCCAATAATTCTTTGGGAACTATTGTTGATAGATTGGTGTCGTCCTGTGTCTGAACGCAGTGTTCCATTCACAGGCGGGTTAATCTAGGACGAAAATGATACCAATGTCCCAATCAGGTTGCAAAAGGAAAGTATGTGTAACCAAATGTAATTTTTCGGGAACTTTGTGACGTGCGTCAATATTAAAAAATGCGAAAGGCCAGCGATGCTGGCCTTTGTTTTGTAACGAAATCGTTTAAAAAACGTGTGATCGTATAAATTAGAAGCTTGCGTTACGCGGCGTGCGCGGGAATGGAATCACATCGCGCACGTTTTGCACGCCGGTGACATAGGCGATTAAACGTTCAAAGCCCAGGCCGAAACCGGAATGCGGCACGGTGCCGTACCGGCGCAGATCGCGATACCACCAGTAGTCTTCTTTATTCAGCCCCATCTCTTCCAGACGCTGATCGAGCACGTCGAGGCGTTCTTCACGCTGCGAGCCGCCGATGATTTCGCCGATGCCCGGCGCCAGCACGTCCATGGCCGCGACGGTCTTGCCGTCTTCGTTCATGCGCATGTAGAACGCTTTGATGTCTTTCGGGTAGTTTTTCACCACCACCGGCGCCTGGAAGTGTTTCTCCGCCAGGTAACGTTCATGCTCGGAAGAGAGATCGATGCCCCAGGAAACCGGGTTTTCGAAGGTTTGGCCCGAAGCCAGCAGGATCTCAATGGCGTCGGTGTAGTCCACCTGGGCGAAATCGGAAGACACGAAGCGCTCCAGACGAGCGATAGCGTCTTTATCCACGCGCTCGGCGAAGAATTTCAGATCGTCGGCACGTTCATCCAGCACCGCCTGGAACACATACTTCAGCATGCTTTCGGCCAGGCCGGCGACGTCGTCCAGCGTAGCGAAGGCCACTTCCGGTTCGATCATCCAGAACTCCGCCAGGTGGCGGCTAGTGTTGGAGTTTTCGGCGCGGAAGGTTGGGCCGAAGGTGTAAACCTTCGACAGCGCGCAAGCGTAGGTTTCGCCGTTCAGCTGGCCGGAAACGGTGAGGAAGGCTTCCTTACCGAAGAAGTCTTCGCTGAAATCGACGGTGCCTTTGTCGGTGCGCGGCAGGTTTTCCAGATCCAGCGTGGACACGCGGAACATCTCGCCGGCGCCTTCGGTATCGGAGGCGGTGATCAGCGGAGTAGAGACCCAGAAATACCCATTTTCATGGAAGAAGCGGTGGATCGCCTGCGCCAGGGTATGACGTACGCGCGCCACGGCGCCGATCAGGTTGGTGCGCGGGCGCAGGTGAGCCACTTCGCGCAGGTATTCGATGCTGTGGCGCTTGGCCGCCATCGGGTAAGTGTCCGGATCGTCGACCCAGCCGACCACGTTGATCGCGGTAGCCTGCAGTTCGAAGCTCTGGCCTTCGCCCGGTGAAGCGACGACTTTGCCGGTGACTTCAACCGAACAACCGGTGGTCAGATGCAGCACTTCATCCTGATAATTCGGCAGAGAATTATTAACGACGGCCTGTAACGGATCAAAGCAGGAACCGTCATAGACGGCCAGGAAGGAGATACCAGCTTTTGAATCTCTCCGGGTACGTACCCAGCCGCGTACGGTGACTTCACTGTCAACCGCAGCACGACCTTGCAGTACGTCGACTACAGGCACTACGCTCATAGATTTCTCTCTTTAATAATTTGGTTTAGAAATAGCTTACAACCCAAGAATATGGGGGTAATGGCTATGTTACTTGCCGCGGTGCAGAGCACAAGCAGAAATCATCGGATTGGCGCAACATTTATCGCGGCTGACTGAAAAGAGGGCGTTCGGGATAAAAACAAAAAAGCCGGCGCGTAAATCGGGCCGGCTTTCTTTCTCTCTATATAATAGAGAAGGTTCAACTGGCTTTCTTCACCAGCGGCAGATCGAAGGCCTTGCGCAAGGCCCGCACGAATGCCTGGTCCTGGCAGATGGTCTTGCCGGGGCTGTCGGAGAGCTTAGCCACCGGTTTGCCTTTGCATTCGACCAGCTTGATCACGATATTCAACGGTTTAACGCCCGGAATATCACAGGTCAGGCGCGTGCCGATACCGAAGCTGAGATTGATGCGCTGATAGAAGTGGCGATAGAGCGCCAGCGCTTTTTCCAGATCCAGGTTGTCCGAGAACACCAGCGTTTTGCTCATCGGGTCGATGCCCAGTTTCTGATAGTGGGCAATGGCTTTCTCACCCCACTCGACGGGATCGCCCGAATCGTGGCGCAGCCCCTGATAACGCTCGGCGAACTGCGGGCCGAAGTCGCGCAGGAAAGCATCCATGGTAATGCAGTCGGTGAGCGCGATGCCAAGCTGATCCGGGTATTCATCCAGCCAGGCCTGCAATGCGGCGCGCTGGCTGTTGGCCAGCACCGGGCTTATCTGCTGATGCGCCTGGAACCATTCATGCGCCTGCGTGCCGACCGGCGCCAGGCCGAGCTGATGCGCCAGATCGTAATTGCTGGTGCCCGACAGGTACGGGAATTCGGCCTGCAAGGTGCTGACGATGGCCTGTTGTACGCCCTGGGAGAAACGGCGACGGGTGCCGAAGTCCATCAGCTTGAAGCGTGAAAGATCCAAATCGCCCGCCAGCGTCTTGAACTGCGCCAACTTGGTTTGCAGGTGGGCTACCGCCTGTTCCGGCGTCGCCAGCGGAGAACGCCGGCGGTGCACCACTTCGCTGATCACCGCCAGCAGCGGCACTTCCCACATGATCACTTCACGCCACGGCCCGGCGATGCGGATTTGCAGCTTGCCGTCGCGGTTGTCGATGGTCACCTGCTGCGGATCGTATCGGAACGTGCGCAGCCAGCTCAGGTAATCTTGACGGAAGAAGGGCAGGCCCGAAAGGTAAGCGAATTCGGCGTCGGTCAGCGTCAGCTGGCTCATCAGGGCGACCTGCGCGCGGATCTCGTCGGCATATTCGCCCAGCAGTTCGTCGCCGCGGCAGCGGAATTCCGCCGCCACGCTGATCGCGGGATAGCGATGGAACACTGCTTGCTGCATATGAAGCTTGTAAGCATCGGTATCAAGCAGTGATGTCAAAATCGGGGAAGCGTATTGAGTCATAGCGCGTTACAGCATCCTCGTCAGGCGCGTGTCCAAATCCGGATAATCATAAAAGTGGGGGTGGAGTATACCCGGATTATCCTGTTATTGAAGCTGCATCACACCATAAATCACCGAAGCGGGTCGAGGATTAAACGTGCCTTTATGGCGGGCTGGCGACGGCGGCGGGGGAAAAAAGCCAGATATGCCTGTAAGGTGAATGACTTAGCCTAATTAGTCATAAAAATTATAATGTTAATTATTTTAAACAACAAATCAGATAAACCCGGCCTGGGTGTGCACGCTGACCCGATCCTTGCCGTTCTTTTTGCAAAAATAAAGCGCTTCGTCCGCCTGTTTGATCGCCGCCTGCAGCGCAGTGAACGCGTTGACCGGCGCAATGCCGCAGCTGGTGGTGAAACGCACTTGCCGCCCGTCGGCCAGATTCAGCGTCAGGCGATGGGTGCGGGCGCGCAATTGCTCCATGATGTCCCGCGCGTTGTCCAACGAACAGTTGCCCAGCAGCACCGCGAACTCTTCACCACCGTAGCGGCAGAAGATGTCGCTGGCGCGAAACGCGCGTTGCAACAGATGGCCGAATTCCACCAGCGCCCGGTCACCGACATCGTGGCCGTAGCTGTCGTTGAGCTGTTTGAAGTTGTCGATATCGATCAGGCAAAAGGCCTGCGGGTAGCTACCGTCGCCCAATAGCTGGCATTCGAGGAAGAATTTACGGCGGTTATAAATGTTGGTGAGCGGATCGAGGAAGGAAGAGGCCTCAAGCTCTTTAATCAGCAGCTGTTTCTCGCTTTCCAGCGAGACCTTGTCCAACTGATATTGTCTGAGCTGTTGAATGGCGTCGCTGATGGCGATCAGTTCCCGGCTGTAGAAGGCGTCATTGCGATCGATATTCATCTCGCCGCGCGACAGCCGCACGATATTGTTGTGGGTTTTGGTCAACCAGCGGTTGATGTTGGTGCAGAACACCAGCGCCGGCAAAATGAACAGCAGCACCCCCAGACCGGCGAGCGCGATCATGCCGTAAATGGTGGTCTGGCTGTCATAAATCTTGTGACGCGAAGCGACGGTTTCCAGCTCGAAACTGCGTTGATACAGCGTCTGAGAAAGCCCGCTCAACTCGTCGACATAGCGTGAGATCAGCGCGGCGGGATAAGGCTTTTGGGTATTGATGGCGGTGTATAGCCCATCGGTAATCTGCTTGAGGCGTTCGGTAGACACCTGGGTGAGCAACTGATTGACGATGCTGGTGGTTTGCACGTCGTCGTAGTTGAGCTTCATGAAGATCAACCGGGTGCTCAGCGCGTTCAGGACGCCGGTCAACTGAATGGACTTCAGATAGGCGTCTTTGCGATCGAGCGGGCTGACGTTGACGTCGATAATCTGATCGCTTAACTCCGTCAGTGACATATTCAGCCGGTTGTTGAGGCGAATGGCCTCGAGAAACATAAAGGAGTCGGTATCCACCATTCGGGTATCGTAGGTGTAGCGGTAATAGCTCTTGCTGGTTTGCGAGATGTAGTAGGCGCTGTTGATGTTGAACAGGTTGGCGTTGGCGTTGTTGACCTGCGAAAGCTGCAGGTTGTCGTTATCCAGCAACTGTTCCATCAGGCCGATCATCGACAGCGCGGCGATTTTTTGCCGCACACCCAGCTCCCTGGCGACCGTGTCATTCAGATGCTCGCGGATCCGGGCGATTTTCTCACGCGCCACCCGATCGGCGGCCAGACACTGCGCGCGAGTGATTTGCGGATCGATCAGGCTCAAGCGTTTGAGACGGTGAGCCTGCAGCGAAGCCTGAAAGGCCTCGGAGATTTCTTTGGCGCGATCGATCTTATACAGGTTGAGCTGGTTATCGCGGTACTCGGTATGGGCTTCGAGCAGTTCCTCGACGATGAACAGCGAGAAGGAGGTCATCAGGCACAGGGTGAAAAAATAGATAGCGTATTTGATTTTCATAGTGCGAGTCATCCCTGAGCCTGATTCGGCAATTATACCATCATGCCGCCTGTGCCGCCTCAACAATGCCGGAGCGCCGCGAAGGCGGTTTTTTAGCATTAAATGCTGATTTTTATTTAGCCATTGGTCACCCGCGCTGCCATCTGGTGGGTGAACTATGATTTGCCTCTGATTTCTTTATCGCGCTTGCCCGGCGGATCTGGGCTTTTCAGCCAGCTGTGATACAGTTTATTCACAATCAGGTTCGCCGAGCGCCGCAGGGGAAATCCCCAGCGACGGCGCGGAGGAGAAGAGCGGCCTGGCACCTATAACTCACTGAGACGTTTAAGGGTTTTTATGACACAACAGCCACAGGCAAAATATCGCCACGATTATCGCGCGCCCGATTACACCACGACCGACATCGATTTGGACTTCAGTCTGGACGCGGAAACCACGCGCGTGACCGCCGTCAGTAAAATCAAACGTCAGGGCGCGGTCGGCGCACCGCTGGTGCTGGATGGCGAGGATCTGACGCTGGTGAGCATTCAGGTCGACGGTCAACCGTGGAGCGCCTATCGTCAGCAGGATAACCAGCTGATCGTCGAAGCGTTGCCGGCACAATTCACTCTGACCATCGTCAACGATATTCACCCGGCGAAAAACACCGCGCTGGAAGGGCTGTATCTGTCCGGCGATGCGCTGTGCACGCAATGCGAAGCCGAAGGCTTCCATCATATTACCTATTACCAGGATCGCCCGGACGTGCTGGCGCGCTTTACCACCCGCATCGTGGCCGACAAGGCGCGCTATCCGTTCCTGCTGTCGAACGGCAACCGTATTGGCCAGGGTGAATTGGCCGATGGTCGCCACTGGGTGCAATGGCAGGATCCGTTCCCGAAACCTTGCTACCTGTTCGCATTGGTGGCGGGGGACTTCGACGTGCTGCGCGACAGCTTCACCACCCGTTCCGGCCGTAAGGTCGCGCTGGAGCTGTTTGTCGATCGCGGCAACCTGGATCGCGCCGACTGGGCGATGACCTCGTTGAAAAACTCGATGAAGTGGGACGAGACCCGCTTCGGTCTGGAATACGATCTCGACATTTATATGATCGTGGCGGTCGATTTCTTCAATATGGGCGCGATGGAGAACAAAGGGTTAAATATCTTTAACTCCAAATACGTGTTGGCGAAGGCGGAAACCGCCACCGACAAAGATTACCTGAACATCGAAGCGGTGATTGGTCACGAATACTTCCACAACTGGACCGGCAACCGCGTCACCTGCCGCGACTGGTTCCAGCTCAGCCTGAAAGAGGGGCTGACGGTGTTCCGCGATCAAGAGTTCAGTTCCGATCTGGGCTCGCGTTCGGTCAACCGTATCGATAACGTGCGCGTGATGCGCGGCGCGCAGTTCGCCGAAGACGCCAGCCCGATGGCGCATGCCATTCGTCCGGATAAAGTCATCGAGATGAACAACTTTTACACCCTGACGGTGTATGAGAAAGGTTCTGAAGTGATCCGCATGATGCACACCCTGCTGGGGGAAGAGAACTTCCAGAAAGGGATGCAGCTCTATTTCGAACGCCACGACGGCAGCGCCGCCACCTGCGATGACTTCGTGCAGGCGATGGAGGACGCGTCCAACGTGGATCTGTCGCGCTTCCGCCGTTGGTATAGCCAGTCCGGCACGCCGCTGTTGACGGTGCGCGACGAGTACGATGCGGAAACTCAGCAATATCGCCTGCATGTCAGCCAGAAAACCCCGCCGACCGCCGATCAGCCTGAGAAGTTGCCGCTGCATATTCCGCTGGATATCGAGCTGTACGACAGCGAAGGCAACGTCATCGCGCTGCAGAAGGGCGGCCTGCCGGTCAACAACGTGCTGAACGTCACCGAAGCGGAGCAGACCTTCGTGTTCGACGGCGTGGCGCACAAGCCGGTGCCGTCGCTGCTGCGTGAATTCTCTGCGCCGGTGAAACTGGATTATCCGTACAGCGATCAGCAACTGACCTTCCTGATGCAGCACGCGCGCAATGAGTTTGCGCGTTGGGATGCGGCGCAGAGCCTGCTTGCGACCTACATCAAACTGAACGTGGCGCGGCACCAGCAGAAGCAGCCGTTGTCGCTGCCGCTGCACGTGGCCGACGCGTTCCGTGCGGTGTTGCTGAACGAGACGCTGGATCCGGCGCTGGCGGCGCAGATCCTGACGCTGCCGTCGGAGAACGAAATCGCTGAACTGTTCGCCACCATCGATCCGGAAGCGATCGCCGCGGTGCACGAAGCGATCGTTCGCTGCCTGGCGCGGGAGTTGGCCGATGAGTGGCTGGCGGTGTATCACGCCAACAAGACCGACGGCTACCGCGTGGAGCACGCCGACATCGCCAAGCGCGCCTTGCGCAATGTGTGCCTGGGTTATCTGGCGTTCGGCGAAGATGCGGCGCTGGCGGACCAACTGGTGAGCGAACAGTATCGCCAGGCGGATAACATGACCGACTCGCTGGCGGCGCTGTCCGCCGCGGTCGCGGCCCAGTTGCCGTGTCGCGATGCGCTGTTGGCGGCGTTCGACGAGCGCTGGCATCAGGATGGCCTGGTGATGGACAAATGGTTCGTGCTGCAGGGGAGCAGCCCGTCGGCGGATGTGTTGAGCAAGGTGCGTGCGCTGCTGCAACACCGCTCGTTCAGCCTGAGCAACCCGAACCGCACCCGCTCGCTGATCGGCGGTTTCGCTTCCGGCAACCCGGCGGCGTTCCATGCGGCGGATGGCAGCGGTTATCAATTCCTGGTGGAGATCCTAAGCGATCTCAACCAGCGCAACCCGCAGATCGCCGCGCGCCTGATCGAACCGCTGATTCGCCTGAAGCGTTACGACGCCGGTCGCCAGGCGCTGATGCGCAAAGCGTTGGAACAGCTGAAAGGGTTGGAAGACCTGTCCGGCGATCTGTACGAGAAGATCAGCAAGGCGCTCGACGCCTAATCTTCTCACCGTGAATACCCAAAGGGACGGCCTGCGCCGTCCCTTTTTTCGTTCAATTCGCCGCCTGGCGTGGGCTGGCCGCGGTGACCGGCGGCGATAACACCCGCTCCAGCACTTCAGCTTCCAGTTCCGCCAGCCTGGCTGAACCCTTACGGCGTGGCCGCGGCAGATCGATGCTCAGATCCAGTCCGATGTGGCCCTCTTCAATCAGGATCACCCGATCCGCCAGCGCGATGGCTTCGCTGACGTCGTGCGTCACCAGCAGTACGGTAAAACCGTGCTGTTGCCACAGCGATTCTATCAGCCCTTGCATCTCGATGCGCGTCAGGGCATCCAGCGCCCCGAGCGGTTCGTCCAGCAGCAGCAGGCGGGGGCGGTGGATCAACGCGCGTGCCAGGGCGACCCGCTGCTTTTGTCCGCCGGACAGCGCCGCCGGCCAGTCGCGGGCGCGATCCGCCAAACCGACCGCGGCCAGCGCCTGCAGCGCCGCGTCGCGCCAGTGGCCGCGCAGCCCCAGACCCACGTTGTCGATCACCGTTTTCCACGGCAACAGGCGCGCATCCTGAAACATCAGCCGGGTATCCTCTTTGGCGGCGGCAAGCGGCGCATTGCCGCTGAGCAGCGCTCCGCTGCTGGCCTGTTCCAGGCCGGCCAACAGACGCAGCAGGGTGCTCTTGCCGCAGCCGCTGCGGCCGACCACCGCCACGAACTGCCCGGCAGAGATGCGTAGCTGAATGTTATCCAGCACGGTGCGGTTGCCGTAACGTTTGCCGATGGACTCCAGCGTCACCGGCGTGCCTTGCGCAAGGCGAGCGGGAAGGGTCATAGCGCTTCTCCCTGTTTCAGTTGATAGGCCGGATGCCAGCGCAGCCAGACGCGTTCCAGCAGTTGCGCACCCACGTCTGCCAGCTTGCCGAGCAGGGCGTACAGCACGATCGCCACCACCACCACGTCGGTTTGCAGAAATTCACGCGCGTTCATCGCCAGATAACCGATGCCGGAGTTGGCCGAGATGGTTTCGGCGACGATCAGCGTCAACCACATGAACCCGAGGGCGAAACGCACGCCGACCATAATCGACGGCAACGCGCCCGGCAGCACCACCTGCGTGAACAGGCGAAAACCGCTCAGACCGTAGCTGCGCGCCATCTCCAGCAGGCCGCGATCGATGTTTTTGATGCCGTGATAGGTATTGAGATAAATCGGGAACAACGTGCCGAGCGCCACCAGAAAGATCTTGGCGGATTCATCGATGCCGAACCACAGGATCACCAGTGGGATTAGCGCCAGGTGCGGCACGTTGCGGATCATTTGCACCGAACTGTCCAACAGGCGTTCACCCCAGCGCGACAGCCCGGTAATAAAGCCGAGAATCAGTCCGATGCTGCCGCCGATGGCGAAGCCTAACAACGCACGCTGGCTGCTGATGCTCAGGTGCTGCCACAGTTCGCCGCTTTGGCTCAGGCGCCAGAAGGCGGCCAGCACCGCACTCGGCGCCGGCAAAATGCGGTTGGACAGCCAGCCGGTTTCGACGGCGACTTGCCAGATGATCACCAGCGCCAGCGGCAGCGCCCAAGGGGCCAGCCGGTACAGGATGCGTTGCGCGTTCTTTGCCATCGGGGCGCTCCTCAGCTCTGCGACACTTTTTGCGGAACATAGATGTTGGCCACTACTTCGCCCTGCGGGCGCACCGGTTGAAGGCGCGCGGGTGTTTCCTCCTGCGCCAGATCGAGGTGCGGAAACAGCAGTTCGCCGACGCGGTAGGCCTCTTCCAGATGCGGATAGCCGGAGAGAATAAAGGTGTCGATGCCCAGATCGGCGTATTCCTGCATGCGCGCCGCGACCGTCGGGCCATCGCCCACCAGCGCGGTGCCGGCGCCGCCGCGCACCAGGCCGATGCCGGCCCACAGGTTCGGGCTGATCTCCAGATTATCCTTCTTGCCGCCGTGCAGCGCCGCCATGCGCCGTTGGCCGACGGAGTCGAAGCGGGCAAAGGCCTGCTGCGCGTTGGCGATGGTTTCCTCATCGAGGTGAGCGATCAGCCGATCGGCGGCGCGCCAGGCTTCTTCGGTGGTTTCCCGCACGATGACGTGCAGACGGATGCCGAAGCGTACCTGCCGGCCCTTCGCCGCCGCTTTGGCGCGCACCTCTTCGATCTTCTCTTTGACCTGTGCCGGTGGCTCTCCCCAGGTGAGGTACATTTCTACCTGCTCGGCGGCCAGATCCTGCGCGGCGGCGGAGGATCCGCCGAAATAGAGCGGCGGGCGCGGTTGCTGCACCGGCGGGAACAGCAGTTTGGCGCCTTTCACCTGAATATGCTTGCCGTGGAAATCGACGGTTTCACCTTCCAGCACCCGGCGCCAGATATGAGTGAACTCGGTCGAGGCCTCGTAACGCTCTTCATGACTGAGATGCAACCCCTCCGCCGCCAGCTCTTCCGGATCGCCGCCGGTGACCAGATTGAACAGGGCGCGCCCGTTGGACAGGCGATCCAGCGTCGCCGCCTGACGCGCCGCCAGCGTAGGGGAGATGATACCCGGCCGCAGCGCGACCAAAAAATTTCAGCCGCTGGGTGACCGGAATCAGCGAGGCGGCCACCAGCCAGGAGTCTTCGCAAGAGCGACCGGTGGGGATCAGCACGCCGCCGAATCCCAGCCGGTCCGCCGCTTGGGCGATTTGTTGCAAGTAACCGTGATCGACGCTGCGAGCGCCCTGTGCGCTGCCAAGATAGTGGCCGTCGCCGTGGGTGGGTAAAAACCAGAAAACGTTCAGGCTCATCGTCAATGCTCTCCCGTATTTATTGCGCGCTTGGGCGCCAGATGCGTTGCGAGATGTCGACCTTCACCGGCACCAGCCGGTTGGCGTAAAACAGGTCGGCGGTTTGCTGCTGCGCGGCGATCGTATGCGCATCGAGCGGTGTGATGGCGGTCGGGGGACGGTGATCCAGATAGCTGGCGATCACCGGTTCCGGCAGCCCCATGGCGTTGGCCAGCAAGGTCACGCTTTGCGCCCGGTCGCTGCGGGTGAGTGCATCGGCCTGGGTCAGCACCGTCAGGACCTGGCTGATAAAGGCGCCATTGGCTTCGACATAAGGGCGCGCCGCCAGATAGAAGGAACCGGTCTGGTTCAGATCGGTGCCGTCGCCGAGCACCCGAACGCCGCCCTGCAGCAGCGCGGCGGAATAATAAGGATCCCAGATAGCCCAGGCATCGACGTTGCCCTGCTGGAATGCGGCGCGCGCATCGGCGGGGGTCAGGTAGGCGGGTTGGATATCCGTAAATTTCAGGCCGGCCTTTTGCAGCGATCGCAGCAGCAGGTTGTGTGAGCTGGATCCTTTCTGAAATGCGACCTTATGGCCTTTCAGATCGGCGACGGTTTTGATCGGGCTGTTTTCCGGCACCAGGATCACTTCCGCCTTCGGTTTGGGAGGCTCAACGCCGACATACAGCAGGTCCGCCCCGGCGGCCTGCGCGAAGATCGGCGGAATATCACCGGTGCTGCCCAGATCGATGCTGCCGACGTTCAAGGCTTCCAGCATCTGCGGACCGGCGGGAAATTCAATCCAGCTGATGCGGGTGGCGGGGAAGCGCTCCTCCAGCAGCCGGTGGCTTTTCGCCAGCACCAGACTCACCGAGCCTTTCTGGTAACCGATGCGAAATTGCGCCGGATCCTGCGCGACGGCGGCGTTGGCCCAGACCAGCGACAGCAGGCCGGTGAAGGCCGCTGCGTTCAGCCAACGTCGCAAAGCGTTGCGTTCTTTCATTCAGGCTCTCCTTTTCCAGGCATTTCAGGCGGTTTGACGCGCCGTCAGCGGCGAGGCGACGCGCAGCGCGGGCGGTTTGCGGCGCCCAAGCGCCAGATAGAAACTGGCGAGCGCTTCTTCCAACCGGGCGGCCACGGCGTCGGTGAGCGTGGCGCTTTCGCCGGTCAGCTGGATCTGACTGTCGTCGGCGAACACGCCGTGCAGTACCTCTTGCGCTTTGAGCGCCGCCAGCACCGGTTTCAGCGCATAGTCCACCGCCAGCATGTGACCGACAGAACCGCCGGTCGCCAGCGGCAGCACCACTTTATGGTCCAGCGCGCGTTCCGGCAGCAGGTCCAGCAGGGTTTTCAGCGCGCCGGAGAACGACGCTTTATAAACCGGCGTGGAAATCAGCAGGCCGTCGGCCTGCGCCAGCTGGTCGGCAAACGCCTTGATCGCCGGACTGTTGAAGTTGGCGTACAGCAGATCTTCGGCATCGAAGTCGTGCAGGGTATAGGCCGTCACCTCCACCCCTTGTTGCCGCAGCCAGTTCTGACTCAGCGAGAGCAGCGCGGCGGAACGTGATGGGATGCGTGGGCTACCGGCCAGTGATATAACGCGCATTGCCACTCCTTATAACTAAAAGTTAGGTTTAATTAGAAAATTAATGGGAAGTGTTTTAAACCTACCAGCAACCAGGCGCGTTTTTTAAATCTCATTTTTTGATTTGGATATGCGTAAAAGCGGATTGGCGCCGATTTGGCGATGAAGAGGGAAAACGATTGCGTAAAAACGGCTTTTTTTTGCCTTTTAATCAATTCCAATTAGGCGGGGGATACCGGATAATACGCCCCCGGTTTGCAACCGGGAAATCAGGAGAGTCCATGTACTACCCCCTCATCAGGAAAGCGTTGTTCCAGCTCGATCCGGAGCGCGCGCACGAAGTGACCTTTCGTCAGCTCAGCCGTATTACCGGCACCCCATTAGCGTTTCTTGTCCGTCAGTCCGTGCCGACCAAACCGGTCAGCTGCATGGGGCTGTCGTTTAAAAACCCGCTGGGATTGGCCGCCGGTCTGGATAAAAACGGCGAATGCATCGATGCGTTCGGCGCGATGGGCTTCGGCCATGTGGAAGTCGGCACTGTGACGCCGCGTCCGCAACCGGGCAACGACAAGCCGCGCTTGTTCCGCGTGGTTGAGGCGGAAGGCCTGATTAACCGCATGGGGTTCAATAACCATGGCGTGGACAATCTGGTTGAAAACGTTAAGAAATCCCATTTCGGCGGCATTCTTGGGATCAATATCGGCAAGAATAAAGACACGCCGGTCGAGCAGGGCAAAGACGATTATTTGATCTGCATGGATAAAGTTTATCCGTATGCCGGATATATCGCGATTAACATCTCTTCACCGAATACGCCGGGGTTACGATCCTTACAGTATGGCGAAGCGTTGGACGATCTTTTGGCTGCGATTAAAAATAAGCAGCAGGAATTACATGCGCGCCATCACAAATATGTGCCGGTGGCGGTAAAGATCGCGCCGGATCTTTCTGAGGAAGAATTGATCCAAATTGCCGATAGCCTGGTGCGGCATAATATCGATGGCGTGATCGCCACCAATACCACGTTGGATCGAAAATTGATCCAAGGGCTGAATTACTGCGAACAAGCGGGCGGGTTAAGTGGGCGTCCGTTGCAATCACGCAGTACCGAAGTGATCCGTCGCCTCTCCACCGAACTGCAAGGGCGTCTGCCGATTATCGGCGTAGGCGGCATCGATTCGCTGACGGCGGCGCGCGAAAAAATGGAGGCCGGCGCGAGCCTGCTGCAAATTTATTCCGGATTTATCTATCACGGCCCGCGTTTGATTAAAGATATCGTTACCCATATCTAATATTTTTCCTCTCATTTTATTCCGGGGGTTTATTTCTGTCCCCGGCTCGTCTATATTTTGTTCGTTAGCTTAAATATCGTTCGCGGAATTATCCGATGTTTAAGCTATTTCATCGGTGATAAAATCGCCTTTTAGGGTGAGTGCGGCGTTGGCATGGGCAGCGAGAAGGATACGAAATGAAGATAAAACCTGACGATAATTGGCGTTGGTATTTTGATGCCGAACACGATCGGCTAATGCTGGATTTAGCTAATGGTATGATCTTTCGTTCACGTTTCCCGGCCAAAATGTTAACGCCGGACGCCTTCGATGAATGCGCTTTTTGCGTGGATGACGCCGCCCTTTATTTCACCTATGAAGAACAGTGCAAGCAGGTCAAGCTGAGCCATGAACAGCGCGCCGAGCTGGTGTTGAATGCGCTGGTCGCCTACCGCTTCCTGAAACCTCTGATGCCGAAGAGCTGGCATTTCTCGCAGCAGCACTACCCGTTGCAGCCGAAAAACGGCGAGCTGGCGGCGGTGAAAGTGATGGAAAGCGGCGCGGAAGCGCGCCTGCTGGTGGTGGAGGCCGGGGATAACGCCAGCCTGTGCCTGCTGGCGCAAAATCAGCTGACGGTCGCCGGCCGCACCATGGTCTTGGGCGACGCCATCAAGGTGATGCACGATCGGCTGAAACCTTGCGCGCAGGATGAAAGCGCCGCCCCGGCTTACGACAGGGCGGTATAAGGCGGATTACGCCAACGTTAAATCAGTTTTCGGGATGCAGCTGCAGCACAGGATGGTGCCGTTGTCGCCCAGCGCGCTTTTCTTCAGGGGCGCGACTTCACCGCTCAGCAACGTAATGCGGCAGCTGCCGCAAATCCCGGCGCGGCACGAGTAAGGCACGCGAATGCCTTGCTGTTCCAGTTGTTCGAGCAGGATCTGCTGGTTATTGCCGGTAAATACCTTTCCTTCATATTCGATCGTGACGCTGTGCGCGCTGTCCTGCGGCGCCTGCACGCTCTCCACCACTTTACCTGCGCCATAAGGGCGCGGCGGCTTGGTTGACAAGACTTCCACCGTATCGCCCACGCGAATGACGCCGCTGTTGCGCGCGATCATATTCTGGCCGAAATCGATGTCGCCGTTGTCGGCGGAGCGGAATTTTTGCAGCGTGCTGAGCGGTTCGCCGCTCGGGTGCTTGCGGCCACGCTCGGTGCTGACGGTGGTGAGCACGCAGCGGCTGCAGGGTTTCACCAGATCGAACATCACGTCGCCGACGCGGATCACCTGCCAGCCGTCTTCAGCCCAGGCGGTAGCGCCGCTCACCACCAGATTGGGGCGGAACTGTTCCAGCTTGATGCTGCCGGGGCAACGCTGCTGCAGGTCGTTGAACGAGGCTTGGTTAATCAGCAGATAAGGGTAGCCGTCGGCAAACGTCAGCGGGATTTCAGGGTGTTTCTTGACCCGGCGGGTCAGCTCCGGCCCCAGCCAGCGCAGCTGCACGTCGCGCTGGAAGTAGCCGCTCAGCCAGCGGTTGATCTCATCCGGCGCGATCAGCGCGGTGAAATGGTTGCCCCACACCTCGGTCGGCTGCGGCGTGGCCGCGAAGTCGCTGAAGCGAATGGCGGCGCTTTCACCGTCCGGCGCGGTCAGAAACAGCCCGTCCGGCAACAGCGCCGGCGTGAACAACACCATCTGCGGATATTGGCGCGCGGTAATAAAGGTGCCGTCCGGTTCGGTGATCATAAAGTTGCGGTCAAAGGCCAGACCGCTGCTGCCGACCTGGGCGTAGGAAAGCTGCAAGCCGCGCAGTGATTTAACCGGATGGACGTAGAGTCTGGAAAGCGTGATCACCCTTATCTCCGTGCGATGATTAAATAGAAGGGAGCAACTTTATGACAAGCGGTGCGGATTAGCTATAATGCGCAACAATTTTCTTTTTGGTGATAAGTACGATATGAACTCTCTGTTTGCCAGCACGGCGCGTGGATTGGAAGAACTGTTAAAAAGCGAGCTGGAAACGCTTGGCGCTCACGACTGCAAAGTGGTGCAGGGCGGGGTACATTTTCAGGGTGACGATCGTCTTCTGTACCAAAGCCTGCTGTGGAGCCGCCTGGCTTCGCGCATTTTGTTGCCGCTGAACGAATTCCGCGTGCACAGCGACCTGGATCTGTACCTCGGCGTGCAGGCGATCGACTGGCCGAGCATTTTTGGCGTGGATAAAACCTTCGCCGTGCATTTCAGCGGCGTGAACGAAGAGATCCGCAACAGCCAGTATGGCGCGCTGAAGGTGAAAGACGCCATCGTTGACAGCTTCACCCGTAAGCTCGACCAACGCCCGACGGTTGCCAAACAGCAGCCGGACATTCGCGTTAACGTCTTCCTGCAACGCGATATGGCCAGCGTGGCGCTCGATCTGAGCGGCGAAGGCCTGCACCAGCGCGGCTACCGCGATCTCACCGGCCAGGCGCCGTTGAAGGAAAACCTGGCGGCCGCCATCGTGTTGCGTTCCGGCTGGCAGCCGGGCACGCCGATGCTCGATCCGATGTGCGGCTCCGGCACGCTGTTGATCGAAGCGGCGATGATCGCCGCCGATCGCGCGCCGGGCCTGCACCGTCAACACTGGGGCTTCAGCGCCTGGAATGGTCACAACGCCGAACTGTGGCGTGAAGTCACCACCGAAGCGCAGGTGCGCGCGCGTCGCGGCCTGCAGGAAACTACCTCTCGCTTCTTCGGTTCCGATATCGATCGTCGGGTGATTGAGATGGCGCGCGGCAACGCCCGCCGCGCCGGCGTCGCCGAGCTGATCACCTTCAACGTCGGCGACGTCGCGCGCTTGACCAACCCGCTGCCGGAAGGCCCGCACGGCACGGTGATCAGCAACCCGCCGTACGGCGAGCGTCTGGAAAGCGAACCGGCGCTGATCGCGCTGCACAACATGCTGGGCCGCGTGATGAAAAGCGCCTTTGGCGGTTGGCAGCTTTCGCTGTTCAGCGCCTCGCCGGAGCTGTTGAGCTGCCTGCAGCTGCGCGCCGAGCGCCAGTTCAAGGCGAAGAACGGCCCGCTGGAGTGCGTGCAGAAAAACTATCAGCTGGCGGCAAGCCCGGCCGGCAACGCTACCGGCGGCGTGCAGGTGGCGGAAGATTTTGCCAACCGTCTGCGCAAGAATTTGAAGAAGCTCGACAAGTGGGCGAAGCAACAAGGCATCGAATGCTACCGCCTGTACGATGCCGATCTGCCAGAATACAACGTCGCGGTGGATCGTTACGGCAGCAAGGTGGTGGTGCAGGAGTATGCGCCGCCGAAAACCGTCGATGCGCAGAAGGCGCGTCAGCGCCTGTTCGATGTGATCAACGCGACGCTGGCGGTGCTGGAATTGCCGTCGAATCAGCTGATCCTGAAAACCCGCGAGCGGCAGAAGGGCAAAAACCAGTACGAGAAACTGGCGCAGAAGGGCGAGTTCTTGCTGGTGGAAGAGTATAACGCCAAGCTGTGGGTCAACCTGACCGACTATCTCGATACCGGCCTGTTCCTCGATCACCGCATTGCGCGCCGTATGCTGGGCGAGATGAGCGGCGGCAAGGACTTCCTCAACCTGTTCGCCTATACCGGCACCGCCAGCGTGCATGCCGGGCTGGGCGGCGCGCGCAGCACCACCACGGTGGACATGTCGCGCACCTACCTGGAATGGGCGGAGAAGAACCTGCGCGCCAACGGCCTGACCGGCCGCCAGCATCGGCTGATCCAGGCCGACTGCCTGTCGTGGCTGAGCAATGCCAATGAACAGTTCGACGTGATCTTCATCGATCCACCGACGTTCTCCAACTCCAAGCGGATGGAGAACACCTTTGACGTGCAGCGCGATCACCTGGCGCTGATGAAAGATTTGAAACGGTTGCTGCGTCGCAACGGGACCATCATGTTCTCGAACAACAAGCGCGGTTTCCAAATGGATATGGCAGGGCTGAGTGCGCTGGGCCTGGAGGCGAAAGAGATCACCGCCAAGACGCTGTCGCAGGATTTTGCCCGTAACCGTCAGATCCACAACTGCTGGCTGGTGACTCACGCCGGCGAAGGAAAATAATTACTATGTCGTTAATCAGCATGTCCGGCGCCTGGCTCTCTTTCAGCGATGCGCCATTGTTAGACAACACCGAAATTCATATCGAAGACAACGAGCGCGTGTGTCTGGTCGGGCGCAACGGCGCCGGCAAATCCACGCTGCTGAAAATCCTCGGCAAAGAGATCCCGCTGGACGACGGCCGGGTGATCTACGAACAGGATCTGATCGTGGCGCGTCTGCAACAGGATCCGCCGCGCAATATCGGCGGCAGCGTGTTCGATTTCGTGGCGGAAGGCGTCGCGGAGCAGGCGGAACACCTGAAGGCGTATCACGCGATCTCCCACCTGGTGGAAAGCGACCCGAGCGAGAAAAACCTGGCGCGCATGGCGCAAATCATGGAGATCCTCGATCACCAGGGGCTGTGGCAGCTCGACAGCCGCATCAGCGAAGTGCTGCTGCAGCTGGGGCTGAACGGCGACGCAGAGCTTTCCTCGCTGTCCGGCGGCTGGCTGCGCAAAGCGGCGCTGGGCCGCGCGCTGGTGAGCTCGCCGCGCGTGTTGTTGCTCGACGAACCGACCAACCACCTGGATATCGAAACCATCGACTGGCTGGAAGGTTTCCTGAAAGAGTTCGACGGCAGCATTGTCTTCATCTCGCACGACCGTTCGTTTATCCGCAACATGGCGACGCGCATCGTCGATCTGGATCGCGGCAAGCTGGTTTCCTGGCCGGGCAACTACGATCTGTACCTGCAGAGCAAAGAAGAAGCGCTGCGGGTGGAAGAGCTGCAAAACGCCGAGTTCGACCGCAAGCTGGCGCAGGAAGAGGTCTGGATCCGTCAGGGCATCAAGGCGCGCCGCACCCGCAACGAGGGCCGCGTGCGCGCGCTGAAGGCGCTGCGCGTCGAGCGTTCAGAGCGCCGTGAAGTGATGGGCACCGCCAAGATGCAGGTGGAAGAGGCGACCCGCTCCGGCAAAATCGTATTCGAGCTGGAAGACGTCAATTATCAGGTTGGCGAAAAGGTGCTGGTACGCGGTTTCTCCGCCCAGGTGCAGCGTGGCGACAAGATTGCGCTGGTGGGGCCGAACGGCTGCGGCAAAACCACGCTGCTGAAACTGATGCTCGGTCAGCTGAAAGCCGACAGCGGCCGCGTGCACTGCGGCACCAAGCTGGAAGTGGCCTATTTCGACCAGCACCGCGCCGATCTCGATCCTGAGCGCACGGTGATGGACAACCTGGCGGAAGGCAAGCAGGAAGTGATGGTCAATGGCCGTCCTCGCCACGTGCTGGGCTACCTGCAGGACTTCCTGTTCCACCCGAAACGCGCGATGACGCCGGTGAAGGCGCTGTCGGGCGGTGAGCGTAACCGCTTGCTGTTGGCTAAGCTTTTTCTGAAACCGAGCAATCTGCTGATCCTCGATGAACCAACCAACGATCTCGACGTCGAAACGCTGGAGCTGCTGGAAGAGCTGATCGACGGCTATCAGGGCACCGTGTTGCTGGTCAGCCACGATCGTCAGTTCGTCGACAACTCGGTGACCGAGTGCTGGATCTTCGAAGGCAATGGCGTGATCAACGCCTTCGTCGGCGGTTACTACGATGCGCATCACCAGCGCGCGACAGCGAAACCGATTCGTCAGGCGGCACCGAGCGCGAGCAAGCCGGCGGCGGAGAAAAAGGCCGAACAGCCGAAGAAAGCGGCGGTCAAGCTGAGTTACAACCTGCTGCGCGAACTGGAACAGTTGCCGCAGCGGCTCGAACAGCTGGAAGCGGAAATCGAAGCGCTGCAGGCGCAGATGAGCGACGCCGACTTCTTCACGCGGCCGCACAGCGAAACGCAAGAAGTGCTGACGGCGTTGGCTAACGCCGAGCAGGCGCTCGAGCAGGCCTTTGCCCGCTGGGAAGAGCTGGAAGCGATGAAAAACGGCTGACCGTTGCGATACCGCCCGCGCGCTGCTGCGGGTGGTATCGACGTGCCGGTGAGCAACGTTATTTAGGAGGAATATGGTGTGTTCCCACAACAATCATCAGCAGCATAATCATTCCGCACCCTCGGCGGCGCAGCAGGATAACCTGATGCTGTGCCCGCAGTGCGACATGCTGGTGGCGCTGCCGCCGCTGGCCTATGGCAGCAAAGCGGTATGCCCGCGCTGCAAAACCACGCTCAGCGCCCGCTGGGACGAGCCGCGCAAGCGGCCGATCGGTTACGCGCTCAGCGCCTTGTTCATGCTGGTGCTGGCCAACATTTTCCCGTTTATCAACATGCGCGTCGCCGGCCTCGGCAACGAAATCCGGCTGATCCAAATCCCGGAAGTCATGGTGGCGGAAGACTACGCCAGCATGGCCACCTTGTTTATGGTGTTCGTGCAGCTGATCCCGGCGTTTTGCATGGTGGCGATCATCCTGCTGTGCGCCAGGGTGCGCTTGCCGCTGGGTCTCAAAGAGTGGATGGCCCGGGTGCTGTTCCAGTTCAAGACCTGGTGCATGGTGGAAATTTTCCTCGCCGGGGTGCTGGTCAGCTTCGTCAAGCTGATGGCCTACGGCGACATCGGCATCGGCAGCAGCTTCGTGCCTTACTGCCTGTTCTGTCTGCTGCAGGTGCGCGCTTTCCAGTGCGTGGATCGGCGCTGGCTGTGGCAGGATATCGAACCGGCGCCGCGGCTTAATCGCCCGCTGACGGTGGGGCGCACCGGCATGCGCCAGGGCGTGCGCTCCTGCGCGTGCTGCACGGCGATCCTGCCGGCCGATCAGGTGCGCTGCCCGCGCTGCCACACCAAGGGCTACGTGCGTCGCCGCCACAGCCTGCAGTGGACGCTGGCGCTGCTGGTGACCTCTGTCATGCTGTATATTCCGGCCAACCTGATGCCCATCATGGTGACCGAGGCGCTGGGTAACAAGATGAATTCCACCATCATGGCGGGGGTGATCCTGCTGTGGGGGGACGGCTCTTATCCGGTAGCGATGGTGATTTTCATCGCCAGTATCATGGTGCCGTCGCTGAAAATGTTGGCGATCGGTTGGCTGTGCTGGGATGCGAACGGCAGGAAGAAACCGCGCGCCGACAGCGAGCGTATGCATCTGATTTATGAAGTGGTCGAATTCGTTGGTCGTTGGTCAATGATCGACGTGTTTGTGATCGCCGTGTTGTCGGCGTTGGTGCGAATGGGGCAGTTGATGAGCATTTATCCCGCGACGGGCGCCGTGCTGTTCGCGCTGGTGGTGATCCTTACCATGTTCGCCGCCATGACATTTGATCCCCGGCTGACCTGGGATCGCGCAAGTGAAACAATAAACAAGGAGCCGCAAGGTGACGGAAAATAATCATAGCGTCGCGGACGTCGAGAAGATCAAACGCTGGTCGCCGGTGTGGATCATTCCCATCGTGACCGCGCTGATCGGCGCCTGGATCCTGTTTTACCACTTCAGCCATCAGGGGCCGGTGGTGACGCTGGTGACCACGACGGCGGAAGGGCTGGAAGCGGGTAAAACCAAAATCAAAAGCCGCAGCGTTGACGTCGGCGTGGTGGAAACCGTCACGTTGAGCGATGACCTGAGCAAGGTGATGGTGCAGGCGCGTCTCAATTCCGGCATGGAGAAATTGCTGCGCCAGGATTCCGCCTTCTGGGTGGTGAAGCCGCAGATCGGCCGTGAAGGCGTCTCCGGGCTGGGCACGCTGCTCTCCGGCGCCTATATCGAACTGCAGCCGGGCAACAAAGGCAAAGACGGCAAAGACAACTATCAGCTGCTCGATGCGCCGCCGCTGGCTTCCCCGGACGCCAAAGGGTTGCGCATCGTGCTGGACAGCGAGAAGTCAGGCCAGCTCAACGCCGGCGATCCGGTACTGTTCCGCGGCTATCGCGTCGGGTCGGTGGAAACCAGCTACTTCGATCCTAAAGAGCGCGCCATGCGCTATCAGCTGTTCATCACTGCGCCTTACGATCAGTTGGTCACCACCAACGTGCGCTTCTGGAAAGACAGCGGCGTGGCGTTTGACATGTCGGCACAGGGCATGCGGGTGGAGATGGGCTCGTTGACCACGCTGTTCAGCGGCGGCGTCAGCTTCGATGTGCCGGACGGCTGGGATCGCGGCGAACAGGCGAAAGAGAAAGCGGAGTACCGGCTGTTCGACAACCAGCGCAGCACGCAGGATTCGCTGTATACCGTGCATAAAGACTACCTGCTGTTCTTCTCCGACTCGGTACGCGGCCTGCAGCCGGGCGCGCCGGTCGAGTTCCGCGGCATCCGTCTGGGGACGGTGGCGCAGGTGCCGTTCTATAAAGACGGCATGGCGCAGCGTCTGGATAACGACTACCGCATTCCGGTGCTGATCCGCATCGAGCCGGATCGCTTCCAGAAACAGCTGGGCGGCAACTTCGATATTGAAGGGCACTTGAAAGATGCGGAATCCCGCGGCATGCGCGCCTCGATGAAGTCCGCCAACCTGCTGACCGGTTCGCTATACATCGATCTCGACTTCTATCCGCAGGAAAAACCATGGAAAGGGCCGCGCGAGCTGTTCGGTTATCCGCTGATGCCGACCACCAGCGGCGGTCTGGCGCAGATCCAGCAGAAACTGATGCAGACGTTGGATAAGATTAATTCGATGCCGATCAATCCGATGATCAGCGAAGCGACCAAGACGCTGGCGGAAAGCCAGAAAACCATGAAGTCGACGCAGCAGACCATGAAGTCGTTGAACGACATCATCGCCAGCAAAGAGATGCAGGCGCTGCCGCAGGACATGCAGAAAACGCTGCTGGAGCTGAACCGCAGCATGAAAGGGTTCCAGCCTGGTTCACCGGCTTACAACAAGATGGTGGGCGACATGCAGCGCCTCGATCAGGTCTTGCGTGAGCTGCAACCGGTGTTGCGCACCCTGAATGAGAAGAGCAACGCGCTGGTGTTTGAAGCCGCCGGCAGCAATGACCCTCAGCCGAAGAAGGCCACGAAATGATGAAATGGATCCCGGTAGCCCTGGCGCTGTTGCTCAGCGCCTGCAGCAGTTCGCCTCAGAAGACTTACTATCAGTTGCCGGCGCTGGGCGCGCCGGCCGTGGCCGGCAGCAGCGCCGCCTCCACGCGCCAGCTGTGGCTGGAGCACGTGAGCGTGGCGGATTATCTGGCGCAGAGCGGCGTGGTGTATCAGACCAACGACGTGCAGTATGTGATAGCCCAGAACAACCTGTGGGCCAGCCCGCTCGATCAGCAGCTGCAGCAAACGCTGGTCACCAACCTGAGCAGCGCGCTGCCGGGGTGGGTGGTCTCTTCGCAGCCGATGAGCAGCGATCAGGATGTGCTGAACGTGACCATCAGCGGCTTCCACGGCCGCTTTGACGGGAAAGCGATCAT
Organism: Serratia sp. SCBI; assembly: GCF_000747565.1. Classification (NCBI taxonomy): domain Bacteria; kingdom Pseudomonadati; phylum Pseudomonadota; class Gammaproteobacteria; order Enterobacterales; family Yersiniaceae; genus Serratia; species Serratia sp. SCBI. The sequence continues at coordinate 1,826,860 of NZ_CP003424.1, forward strand.
TCGCGGCGAGTGGGTGCTGAACCGCCAGGGGCGTTTGATCAAAAGGCCTTTCAACCTGGAGCTGAAACAGGGTGAAGACGGCTATGATGCCCTGGTGCGCACTCTGGCGCAGGGGTGGCAGCAGGAAGCCCAGGCTATCGCAGCACAGATGGGCGGCATTTAGTCATAATTTGGTCTAAAATCGTCTAATCCCTGTCGGCGTGAAAAGTCGTTTTTTCTCGCTGGCAGGGATTTCTATTTTATTTCAATTGGTTAACCCCTTCCCCTGCAGATCAGCCACTTAGCATTTTCCTCGGGCGTAGCTCACAAATATGACATTGGCGTGAATTTTGCGCATTGATCTTCTCTTCTTTTAGCGCTATTGATTACTCGTGGCTGCGCAAAAAGCAGCCATTGTTTTCTTTCCACCAGACCAAAATGAGGGAAACGAGGCATGAAGAGACAGAAACGCGATCGTCTGGAAAGGGCGCATTCGAGAGGGTATCAGGCAGGTATTTTAGGGCGTTCCAGGGAACATTGTCCCTACCAATCATCAGTGGACGCCCGGTCTCAATGGCTGGGAGGTTGGCGAGAAGCCATGGAAGACAGGGCTGTGACCGCTTAAGCGGCTCCCTGTCAAATAAAAGGAATAACCTCCGCCCCCTGGCGGAGGTTTTTGTTTCAGGCGCTTATTCATCCCGCCAGCGTTTCAACAAAATACTCGCATTCACGCCGCCAAAGCCGAAGCCGTTTGATAAGGCGTAGGTCATGTTCATCGATTCCGCCTGTTTCGCGACCAGATGCAAACCTGCCGCCGCCGGGTCGGGGTTATCCAGATTTAGCGTGGCAGGGGCTATCTGATCGCGCAGAGCCAAGGCGGTAAAGATGGTTTCCAGCCCGCCGGCGGCGCCCAGCAGGTGCCCCGTCGCTGATTTTGTTGAGGTCACGGCGACAGTCCCGGCCGTGCCAAACAGGTGTTTGATGGCGTTGATTTCGCCCAAATCCCCTACGGGTGTCGACGTCGCGTGCGCATTTAAATGCTGTACCTCCTCGGGAACGACGTTCGCCTGCTTCAACGCGATTTTCATCGCCCGATAGGCGCCGTTGCCGTCTTCAGCGCCGGATGTCATATGGTAGGCGTCGGCGCTGGTGCCATAGCCGACGATTTCCGCGAGCGGGGTGGCGCCGCGCGCCAGCGCGTGTTCCAGCGTTTCAATGACCAGCATGCCGGCGCCTTCCCCCATGACAAATCCGTCCCGGGCGCTGTCGAAGGGCCGAGAGGCCTGGTGCGCCAATTCGGCCGGAGCGGTGGACATGGCGCGCGCGGCGGCGAACCCGCCCAGGCTGACGGTATCTATCGCGGCTTCGGTACCGCCGCACAGCGCGATATCGGCCTCATCATTGCGGATCAGACGCACCGCGTCGCCAATGGCCTGCACGCCGGCAGCGCAGGCGGTGACCGGTGCGCCAATCGGGCCTTTGAAGTAATGCTTGATGGAAACATGGCCGGCCGCCAGATTGACCAGGAAAGAGGGGATGGTGAATGGCGACAGGCGTTTGGCACCGCGGCTGTCGGTGGTGCGTACCGCTTGGGCAATCGCTGGGAAGCCGCCGATGCCCGAAGCGATGACGGTGGCGGTGCGTTCTTGTTTCTCCTCCGTATCGGCTATCCAGCCGGCCTGACGAACGGCTTCATCCGCTGCTGCCATGGCAAACAGGATAAAGCGATCCATTTTCTTTTGGTCCTTGGGGGCGACGGAAGCGTCGGGGTTGAATCCCGCTTCAGCATCTTGCGCCAGCTCCTGTACCTGGCCGCCGACCTTGACCGGCAAATCTGCGACGATCTCGTCAGGCAAAGCCCGAATGCCGGATTCTCCTTTTAACAAACGTTGCCAGATAGTCTCCACGCCGCACCCTAACGGTGAAACGGCGCCCATGCCGGTAATAACGATACGACGATTGCTCATGACTGCTCCTTGGTAAGTTCGGATAAATCGGCGAGGCGCCGCTGCCGCATCAATTCGGCGCGTTGACGTATGCCGTCATTTGCCGCAGGCCCTGGCGCCAATGTGACAAACTGCGGCGGCACCGGCTGTTGGGTATCGACATTGACCAACTGGACCTGGATCGGCCGATCGGTGCGTCCGTCGACCAACAGGGCGCTGACGTCCCCGTCGGTCAGATGATTGTTGCCCCATTGTGAGAGCGCCGCCAACACCGGGAGAAAATCGTTGCCGCGCTCAGTAAGCAGGTAGTGATAGCGCGCCGGCCGCGTTTGATAACGTTCCTTATGCAGAATGCCGTGGGCCACCAAATCCTTCAGGCGACGCGCCAGTAGCGTGGGTGACATCCCCAGACTTTGTTGGAATTCGTCGAACCGGGACAGTCCCTGAAAAGCATCGCGAAGGATCAGGATGCTCCACCATTCCCCCACGCGATCCAATGCACGCGCTACGGGGCAAGGCGCGTCGCTAAAGCGGGTTTTTTGCATACCTTTCTCACTAAGTACAATAATTGTAGTTACTATGCTAGTCATGTTAGAGGATCTTGAGGGGCAAGAGAATAACCGGATGCAAAAAAACCGCTATCGCACTGATGCGGGTATTGAGGGAGGCCGCCTTTCAGGCTGCCTGTTGCTTTGGCCGCTTCGGGTAAGCATAGGGCAGAGAGCGGTGGGGGAAGACATTTCGATGTCGGGCGATGAAATAAGGAGCACCCAGCGTCTTCATATCGCCCAACAGTGCATCTTCGCTATCGGCCCTAATCCTCTTTGATGAGAACTGAATAATAAGATGATGCTAACGGCGGCTAAAAAGAGGGGCGGGAGTCTTTGAAAGGCCGGGAAAGGATAAGAGAAAGAAATGCCATCACGTCGAACATGACGGCATGCGAAGAACGTTAGAGAGAAGGCGGTAGCCGCCTTCTCGTCAGCGTGATTAGAACGCGGTGGTATCTTTGAACAGACCCACTTTCAGATCGGTGGCGGTATAGATCACTTCACCGTCAACCAGCACTTCGCCATCGGCGACGCCCATGATCAGCTTGCGGGTGATGACGCGTTTGAAGTTAATACGATAGGTTACCTTTTTCGCGGTCGGCAGCACCTGGCCGGTGAACTTGACTTCACCGACGCCCAGCGCGCGGCCTTTGCCTTCGCCACCGAGCCAACCGAGGTAGAAACCGACCAGCTGCCACATCGCATCCAGGCCCAGGCAGCCCGGCATGACCGGATCGCCGATAAAGTGGCAACCGAAGAACCATAGGTCCGGATTAATATCCAGCTCCGCTTCCACATAACCTTTGTTGTGAGTCCCGCCGTCTTCAGTCATTTTGACCACGCGGTCCATCATCAACATGTTACCCGCCGGCAACGGTGGGCCACCGGCGCCGAACAGCTCGCCGCGGCCGGATGCTTCGAGGTCTTCTTTCGTATAGGAATCGCGTTTATCTACCATGTTCTCAGTAAGCCTTATTTTAATGAAGGACGCAGGTTAGCTAACACGTGTACGCTGAACAAGTCCGATCAGCCGTGGTTGAACCAGTTGAGCCAGCGTAGCGGCCATGGACGACGGCGTTCCTGCAGGCTCACCTGCGCAATCCGTTCCTGAATGGCCGCCAATAAATTCGGCTGTTGTTCGTCAGAGTAGAGGCAACCGGTGAGCAAAGGCAAGGCTTCCGCCGCGCTCTCTACCGCCCACAGGTGGAATTGCCCCTCGCGCACTGCGTCAACGACATCCTGACGCAGGCACAGGTGGCGCACGTTGGTCACGGGCAGTATAACGCCCTGTTTGCCCGTCAGGCCGCGGCGTAAACAAACCTCGAAGAAACCTTCGACCTTTTCGTTAACGCCCCCTATCGGCTGTACGTTGCCGAATTGGTCAACGGAGCCGGTGACGGCGATCTGTTGTGTGATCGGCTGCTGTGACAGGGCGCTGATCAGGGCGCACAGTTCAGCCAGCGAGGCGCTGTCGCCGTCCACTTCACCGTAAGATTGTTCAAAGACGATCGAGGCGGAGAAGGGCAGCTGCTGATCCAGGTCCAGTTCGGCGATCACGAACGCTTGCATGATCATCATACCTTTAGCGTGCAGGTTGCCGCCCAGCTCGGCCTTGCGTTCGACGTCGGTAAATTCGCCGTCGCCGAGATGCACAACGCAACTGATGCGCGACGGTTCGCCGAAGCTGCGTGGGTGGCCGGGATAATCCAGGACTGACAGGCCGTTGATTTGCCCAACCACTTCACCCTCGGTCTCGATCAGGATCTGACCCAGTTCGATCTCATCCTGCATACGCTCGGCGAGATAGCTTTCACGCCATTCGCGGGCATTCAATGCCGCTTCAAACGCTTTGGCCGTAATGCGGTCTTCTTCGGCGTACAGTGCAGCTTCGGACAACTGCTGCCCAAGCCAAACCGGTGAGAGTGGCAGGATGCCCTGATCGCCACTATAACGCACCGCCTGAACGATCAGCGGCAGCCAGGCATCGGCCGCCAACATCGGTAACTGCCGCTCGGCGATCACACCGTTGACGTAGCCGCACCACTGCGCCATATCATCAACTTCAGTCAGTTGCAGATCGTCTTCATATTCGCCATAGACCGCTTGTTCACTCAGTTCTGGCTCGATATCGTGGAAATCGGCCAGGCCGTGGCGGTCGCCGACTACAATCAGCCGCAGATCTAGCGGCATCGGCGGAATAGCGACCGGCAGCGGGCGGGTTTCGTCAGGCGAAACCCAATGGAACTGACGCTGGCCGATCATTTGCTTCAACCGCAGCCATAGCAACGGCTGGGCCAGCAGCGCCCGGGCTGACAGGATCAGAATACCGCCGTTGGCCTGGTGCACCAGGCCGGGCTGCAGAGTGATGTCGCCATTGTGGATCCGCACGCAACCAAACAGCTGCTCCGGTTCAATCCACTCTTGGAACACGCAAGCACCGCCGGCAGCGAAAGGTTCATCGCCATGGCTGGCAGGCTCTACGCTGACCTTGCCATCCTGAATGACATAGTGGCTGCCGAGGCATGCCGTGTTTTGCGGCAGCAGTGGTTTGACGGCGTTAGCGATCAGTTCCAGGTATTCTCGCGTTTCTTGCGCTTTCAACAGCATGAATCGCGGTGGCGATTGGGGGTGACAAAATAGCGTCAGGGCATTTTCCAGCCGAGGCTGAATGGCGGAAAAGGGCACGGGTGCCAACTGAGCGGCGGTATCAAATATCGCCTGATAAGGCGTTACGTCCGGCAATAAAGATTGCCATTCAAGTCGGTTATTGGTCAAAGTGTTAGATGCAATCGTTAAAAAGGGAAAGGGCGATTATACAAGAATAACGGCAGCTTGATACATGTGGAGTGCCAGTTGGCATCAGGGAGTTTGACATCGCGCGATGACTGTGCAAAAAACAGTCTAAAAGACGGCTTAATTGCCGGGGAAATTCGGCGTAAAGCTGTTATGCTTATTTGAAGTTACGCGGTCACTGAAGAGCTCAAGATGAAATATCAGCAACTGGAAAATCTGGAGAGCGGTTGGAAATGGAAGTACCTGGTGAAGAAGCACCGGGAAGGGGAACTCATTACCCGCTACATTGAAAACAGCGCTGCTCAGGAAGCGGTTAACGAGCTGCTGAAGCTGGAAAATGAGCCGGTAAAGGTACTTGCATGGATTGCCGCTCATATGAATCCGGATCTGGATAACCGGATGAAACAAACGATCCGCGCCCGCCGCAAACGTCATTTTAACGCAGAACACCAGCATACGCGTAAAAAATCTATCGATCTGGAGTTTTTGGTTTGGCAACGCTTGGCTGCCCTGGCGCGTCGTCGCGGCGTGACGCTGTCGGAAACCGTCGTGCAGCTTATCGAAGATGCTGAGCGCAAAGAGAAGTATGCGAATCAGATGTCGTCGTTGAAAGAAGACCTGAAGGCGATTCTCGGCAAAGAACCTAAGTAAACGGGGCAGCGTGCCTCGTTGGGCCTGGCCTTGAATGCTCTGACAAAAACAGGACGAAAAAAACCCCGCATTGCGGGGTTTTTTATTAGGCGAGTAAACTTAGCCTTGAGGCTGAGTTACAACGTCTTTGATACCTTTAACTTCGATCTCTACGCGACGATCTGGTGCCAGGCAAGCGATCTGAGCTTTGGTAGCGCGGCCAGATTTGTAGCCACAGGTGTTGCCAGTAACTGGCTCTGCTTCACCCATACCACGTGCAGAGATTTTGTCTGACGGGATGCCTTTGGAGACCAGGTAGTCAACAACGCTCTGTGCGCGTTTTTCAGACAGTTTCTGGTTGTACTGGTCAGAACCAACGGCGTCGGTGTAACCCAGAACCACTACGGAACCGTCTTTAGGATCCATGGAGCTCAGCTGGGTGTACAGCTGATCCAGAGCCTGCTGGCCTTCTGCTTTCAGAGTAGACTTGTTGAAGTTGAACAGCACGTCAGACTTCAGAGTGAAACGCTTGGTTTCAACAACTGGAGCCGGAGCTGGAGCTGGAGCAACTGGAGCAACTACGTCATCCTGACCGAAGCGGTAAGAAACGCCCAGGCTCAGCATGGTGTTGTCTGGACGCGCGCCAACGGTACCTGCATCGCCGATGTTGCTTACGAACTGGTAGTCCAGGCGGGTAGCCCAGTTTTTGGTCAGTGCGTATTCAACACCAACAGCAGCCAGCGGAGAAACGCCGGTGTCGTGGTCGCTCAGACGAGTGCCGTTGCCGTAGTTAGCTTTGGAGTCTGCGCGCCATACCATACCACCCAGACGAGTGTAGATGTCCAGATCGTCAGCAATTGGGTAGCTCAGTTTAGCGGCCAGTTGAACGCCCTGTGCTTTGAAAGCACCGTTGTTCACGCTGCCTTTGTAAGGCATACGGCCAAGCCAGTCATAGCCCAGTTCGAAGCCCAGGTATTGGTTTGCCTGGTAGCCCAGGAACGCGCCTGCACCCAGCTGATCTTTGTGGGTTGGGCCGTTGCCGATACCGTTCTGGTAACCGTTGCCGTAGAAGCCAACGTCATGGTACTGGGACCAGCCCAGTTTAGCACCGGTGTACCAGGTGTTATCTTTTGGAGCGGCTTGCGCTACGGTAGCGAAACCTGCCAGTGCCACTGCTAATGCGATAGCTGTCTTTTTCATTTTGCGCCTCGTTATCATCCAAATAGGCAATGAGCTTTAAAGCTGTTTTAAGCCCTTGGTTAAATTCCTTCGCCAAGGTTTAAGCCCTCGTTTGTTACTCGCCAGTTTTTCTGACGTTATAGAGCAACCTTGGCGATGTAAAGTCTACAACGTGGCGCGAAAGTTACAAGTGTGATGTGATAAGGCTCTAAAAAAAAACGCAGAATCGTACATATTTGCTAACATTCTCAGCTCAAAAAAACGGCGATCAACAGGGCGTTTTCCCTTGCCAAACCGCGGCTGGACTAGCTTTTTGCCTTATTCCGCAAAGGTTCCCTTTACGGGGTGCGAAAATGATGGGAAAAATCCTAAATTTACTTAATGATACAAAGAAGAGTGAATTTTTAGGGTAGAACACTGTCCGTGAGTCGGGCTAATGTCACGTTGTGGACGCATGATAAACCCGTATGCGTTACCCAATTCTGCCGCACGTCTTAATTTTAGACGATCCTCCTCCGTTAGCTCGGGCAACCAGCCGAGAACCACGCTGTAATTCCCCGTTTGCAGCGCTTTTTCCATTGCCTCAACCGTATTCACCGGGCTGATCTGGCTCAATTGCACCACTTTATCCACCGGCAGGCCGGATTGCTGCAGCCATTGTTTGCTTAATTTTTGCTGCGGCGTGAGCCACAGAAGCCAGCGAGACTGCTTGCCCAGTTGCTGCAGCAGGGGCAACAGCAGTTGAGCCACTGCGGGCTGGCGTTCGTTGTAAACAAGTTCACTGATCAAGCCATTCTCTTTGCCGACATCCGTGTTCTTCGCAACATTGCGCGTTGTATAAGAGCCATGGCCGAAATGAGGTTGGTAGAGTGATTGAGTACGCATAAAGTTCCCGCCCGTCGTGTTGCTGTATGTTTATACAGTATCCCTGATTTAGGATAAGATCAACCCAAATTTTCGTAGCGGCTCGCATAATTGCGATCATTTTTTGTACCGACGATTTTTGTGATTGGCAGGCGGACGGATAGTGCGTATTTTTCTAATTAGTTGTTCACGTTACTTTTTTCATTGATGAGAGAAATAATACGGCCAGAACCTAAAGGCCAGAACCTAAAAAGGAGGAACGCTATGAAAAGGATGTCGACGAGAAGAATCGCGCAGGCTAAAAATTGCTTTGCGGCATTGGGGGCCATCACGACTCGGTCGCAGTTCGGCGGTTACGGTCTGCTGGCTGAGGGCGTCATGTTTGCGGTGATAGCGGAGGGGGAGCTGTATTTGCGGGCTACGGCAAGCATGGAACCCGCCTTTCGCGCCCGCGGAATGGTCAATATGGTCTATTCCAAACGCGGTGTGCCCATTACCTTGCGCTATTACTGGGTTGACGAGTCGCTGTGGCGGGAACGCAACGAGCTGGTGGGGCTGGCCTGGCAAGCTGTCAGGGAGGCGCGCCGGGAGCAGCGGCTTAAGGCTGGCGATCACGGCCGACTGAAGGCATTGCCGAATATTGACGTCAATATGGAACGTCTGCTGTGGCGAGCGGGCATTCGCAACGCTTATGACCTGCGGCTGCATGGCGCCAAACGCAGCTATCTCCGTTTATTGAAACAGCAGACTAATTTGGGGCTACGAGTGCTGCTGTCGCTGGGCGGGGCGATAGCCGGTTATCATCAGGCGGCGTTGCCGGCCGAATTACGCAGCGAGCTAGTGCGTTGGTTCGATCATACGATGGCGATGCGCCGCCATGGGCATGAGCCGGTTATTCAGGGCCCATCGAACGGGCCCTGAATAGTTAGGCTGCCTTATTGATTTGGGCATGCAGCGCGGTGAGCTCCGGCAGCAGTTCGAGCACCAATCCCACCTGCTGCAAGACCAATTGTTCTTTGCTTTCAGGTTCCGGAACGGCTTTGCTGATGCGCTCCGCCAGCTGTTCCAACGCCTGCGCAATGCGCTGGCTGTTCCGTTCTTCCTGATGCAGGGCGCCGTCCACGTAACACACGGCGTCATTGAGCAGATCGAGCGTGGCCGGGGTGTTCAGCCGCTCGCGGTGCGCCCCCAATGCGGAGATATAGCTCAGGAGCGTGTGGTTCAGACAGAGCAAGCGGAAGGCGGCTTCCTGCAGCGCTTTGTCGGCCTTGGGATCGGCTGACATGTTGGAGATGACCGAAGCCAGTTCCGCATCGCTGTTATGGGCATCTCGTCGTGCGATGCGGTAAGCGAGGCCGTTATCCTTACCTTGATGATATTGCACCAAAATGGCGTCCAGATAGCGGCAGTTGGCATTCAGCGTTTTATCCACCACCGCCGGCAGTTGGCGGAACTTCCAGTCTGGCCAGATGAAGCTGACGGCCGCCCAGGCGATGGCGCAGCCCAGCAAGGTATCGTAAACGCGCGGGGCGGCCACTTCGAATCCTTCACCCAACAGGTTGAAGCACAGCAACACCAGCAGCGTGATGAACATCGTCGCGTGGGCATATTGCACGGTGCGGAAAGCGAAGAACAGGACGCCGGTGATGACGATCAACACCAGTTGCCCTTCTACGGAAGGCACGAAATAGAGGATTGGCAGGCCGATCAGGATACCTGCCAGAGTGCCGATGATGCGCAGTGCCAGGCGCCGGCGGGTGGCGTTGTAGTTCGGTTGGCAGACGAACAGGCTGGTCAGCAGGATCCAGTAACCGTGCTGCATACCGGTGAACTGGATAAAGGCGTAACCGACGCACAGCACCGCCGACATGCGGATCGCATGGCGGAACAGGGCCGACTGCGGCGTTAAATGGCGGCTGATGCGCAGCCGGATGTCGCTCCAACCGGTCAAGCGATCGTCGGCCAGGCTGTTCTCTTCCGCTTGTCCGCTCGCCAGCGTTTGCTCGGACTCGATATTGGCCAACTGCGCATCTATCGCATGCAGGTTTTTCAGCAGATGCGCCAGCGCCTTGGTCTGTTCGCTATTGCCCTGGGTTTCGGCGATGCGCGCCAACGCCTCCTGAATGCGGCTGAAGGCCGGCTCAAAACGCGGGTTGTGCTGGTACTTTTGCCGCAGCAGGATAGATTGCGCCAGCTGGCGGCAGGCGCGCGCCTGCATACTCAGCAAACGCTGGAAGCGGAACAAAATGTCGCTGTGACGGAATTGCCGGCTGAGCGCAGGGTATTGAACGTGAGAAGAACTGGCGCGTTCGTGGATATCCTGCGCGACAAAATAGTAGTGCAAGGTGCGACGGGTGCCGCGCTGGCCGCGATCGCCTTTCAGGCGTGTCAATAACGAGGCTTTGGTCTGGTTGAGTAACGCGACCAACGCGCTGTTGGCCATTGCGACGTCCATCCATGGCAGATCGGCGTCGCGTTCGGCGTCGGGATCGAACAGGTTGGCTTTGGCGTCCAGATAATTGGCCAGTTGATCGTAACAGCGCGCCAGGTTTTCTTGCAGCGGTCGGATCGGGAACAACAGGTGGCCCGCCAGCGTCAGCAGGTTGTACCACAATGCACCGATCACCAGCAGCAGCGGTTGCTGATACCAGGCATCGTACATGGAAGTGCCGAGCATGGTGTAAACCGCGATCAGCAGCGCACCGAAGGCGATGGTGGCGTAACGTTGCCCCAAGGCGCCCAGCAGGATAAAACCGCAGGTCGAGGTGGTTAAGCCAAGCGCGAACAACCAAGGGTAGGGAAACAGCAGCTCAATCGAGGCGGAAGCAATAAAGAAGCATACCAACGTGATCAGCAGATTGCGTAATCTGCCGGCCAGGCGGTCGTCCAAATCAGTCAGGGCGGCTGCCACCACGCCCAGCGTTAACGGGATAGTCAGCTTGGGAATGCCGAGCCACCAGGGAACGGCGGTGGTGCCGATCAGCGCAATGAGGATGCGCAAGTGATACAGCAGGTTGCTGTTGTAAGTATAACGACGAACTGCGGGTGCAAAAGAGAGCACGAAAAACTCCTCAAACGGAGAAAAAATTAACGCTGTTGATAGTGGCGGCGAGCATTCTCAATACGGGCTTGCTGAGCCATTTCTACCGAGACGACGCGGCGTCCCACCGGCCACAGCGCGATGGCGGCTATTTTGAAATTGGCGATGCCGACCGGAATGCCGATGATTGAAACGCATTGCACGATACCGGCGGCGATGTGTGACAGACACAGCCACCAGCCGAACAGCACCAGCCAGATAATGTTGAGCAGTGAGCCGCCGGCGGAGAGCAGCGCATTGCTTTTTTCCGGATACAGTTCATCGACGTGTATCGCTTCGTTGCCGAACGGCACCAGCGACAGCTTGGTGATTTCCCAACAGGAGCGGGTAAGCGGCAGTGTGATGACAAGCAGCACGCTGAACACCGTAGCAATAAGCCAGCCTAGCGTGGTGAAGAAACCGCCCAACACAAAATTAAGAATATTCAGTACAGTACGCATAGACGTCATTCTGCTCTAATGATAGCCAAACCGCGATGCGGGCGTATTCACGATAAAAACGCAAAATCTATTCTACCCTTTTTTTAGCGCTAGAGTGCCACTGCTTATCGCAGGTAAACTGGCAGATATCCGTTATTTAATCTCAACATAGTCATGGCGCGACGATATGGAACTTAAAGCGACATCGCTGGGGAAACACCTGGCTCAGCACCCTTATAACCGCGTGCGGTTGCTGCACGCCGGCGTTGAGGTGAGCGGGGAAAAACATGAATACCTGATCCCCTTCAATCAACTGATTCAGGTCAGGTGCAAGCGTGGCATCGTCTGGGGCGAGCTGGAATTTGAATTACCGGACGAAAAAGTGGTGCGGCTGCACGGCACCGAATGGCAGGAAACGCAGCGTTTTTATCACTTTCTGCAGCAGGCGTGGCAGCAGTGGAGCGCCGAAATGAGCGACGTCAGCGCCGGCGTGTTGCAACAGCAGGTGGCGCAGATTAAGCGCATTGAGCAACAAGATAAATGGTTCAAAAAGTCTGAGCTGGGCAAGTTGCAGCAGCAAATTCGCGAGGCTTTCTCCGCGCTGCCGATGCCGGTGGCGCGCCTGGAGGAATTCGATAACTGCCGGGCTGATTACCATCTGTGTTTACAATGGTTGCAGCAGGGGGAGCGCAGCATAGAGCAACGCAACCGGCAGTGGACCGAGCGCATGCTGGATCAACACCATGATTTCTTCCAGACCGTCGAGAGTTCGCCGCTCAACGACGCCCAGAGCCGGGCAGTGGTCAATGGCGAGGATTCCGTGCTGGTGTTGGCCGGCGCCGGCAGCGGCAAAACGTCGGTGCTGGTGGCGCGCGCCGGCTGGCTGCTGCGTCGTCAGGAGGCTGAGCCGGGTCAAATCTTGCTGTTGGCGTTCGGCCGTCAGGCCGCCGGCGAGATGAACGACCGCATCAAAGAACGTTTGGGGGATGTCGGTATTCAGGCCAAGACCTTCCATGCCTTGGCGCTGCAAATCATTCAACAAGGCAGCCGCAAAGCGCCGGCCATCAGCCGGTTGGAAACCGATGCCAAAGCGCGCAAAGAGCTGCTGATCACCCATTGGCGCCAACAGTGCGCGGAGAAGAAAGCGCAGGCCAAGGGGTGGCGCCAATGGTTGACCGAAGAGCTGGAATGGGAAGTGCCGGAAGGCGACTTCTGGCAGGATAAGCGCCTGGCGGATCGCCTGGCAAGCCGGTTGGAACGCTGGTTGGGGCTGATGCGCATGCACGGTGGCAGCCAGGCGGAAATGATCGAGCAGGCGGATGAAGAAATCCGCGATCTGTTTTCAAAACGTATCAGGCTGATGGCGCCGCTGCTGAAAGCCTGGAAAAGCGCCTTGAAAGAGGAAGGGGCGGTGGACTTCTCCGGCCTTATCCATCAGGCGGTCAACATTCTCGACAAGGGGCGCTTCGTCAGCCCGTGGAAACATATTCTGGTCGACGAGTTTCAGGATATCTCACCGCAGCGTGCACTGTTGCTGGCGGCATTGCGCCGACAGAACAAGCAGACCTGCCTGTTTGCTGTAGGGGATGACTGGCAGGCGATTTATCGCTTCAGCGGCGCAGAACTGACGTTAACCACGGCCTTCGCCACGAACTTCGGCGAAGGCGCGCAGTGCGCGCTGGATACCACCTATCGTTTCAATGAACGCATCGGCGAGGTGGCCAACCGGTTCGTGCAGCAAAACCCGCACCAGCTGAAAAAACCGCTCAATAGCCTGAGCAAGGGCAATAAAAAGTCGGTGACGATCCTGCCGCACGAGCAGTTGGAGCCGTTACTGGACAAGCTGAGCGGCTACGCCAAGCCGGATGAGCGCATCCTGGTGCTGGCGCGTTACCACCATCTGAAACCGGAAGCGCTGGCGAAAGCGGCCACCCGCTGGCCAAAGCTGGATCTGGAGTTTATGACCATCCACGCCAGCAAGGGGCAGCAGGCGGAATACGTCATCATCGCCGGTTTGCATGAGGGGCGCGACGGCTTCCCCGCCGTGGCGCGCGAGTCGGTGTTGGAAGAGGTGTTACTGCCGCAGCCGGAGGACTTTCCGGATGCTGAAGAGCGCCGTCTGCTGTATGTCGCGTTGACTCGCGCCAAACATCAGGTATGGCTGTTGCAGGATCGTGAACGTCCTTCGGTGTTCGTCGACCACCTGCGTGAGCTTGGCGTTCCGGTGCAGAAAAAACCATAAGCAGCTGGCCTGGCGGTAGCCAGGCCGAAAGGACTATTTCAGGCGGTCTTGCAGGTAACGCTGATAGTCGGGGATGGCGATCTCCACCTCGCTTTTGAACAGCGGAGAGTCAATCAGAAAATCAGCGGTCGAACGGTTGGTCGCTACCGGAATATTCCAGACGGTCGCCAGCCGCAGCAGGGCCTTCACGTCCGGATCGTGCGGAACCGCGTTCAGCGGATCCCAGAAGAAGATCAGCATGTCTATCTTGCCTTCCGCAATCAGTGCGCCGACTTGCTGATCGCCGCCCATTGGGCCGCTCAGCATGCTGGTGACGGGAATGCCGCTGGCACGCTGGATCAGGTTGCCGGTGGTGCCGGTGGCGTACAACTGGTGCTGCGCCAGAATGGTCTTGTGGCTTTCAACCCACTCCAGCAGGGCCTGTTTGCGGTGATCGTGCGCCACCAGCGCAATGTGTTTGCGCTCGGCGATAGTGCGGGTGGTCAATTCCATCTCAGTGTCCTTCGCTAATCGGTGATGTGCGACAGATTACTGAAACTGTTTTTCACTGCCTAGCGTTTGCAGTTGAAAATGCGAAGAAAAGGCGCCTTCGCGGCTAAGGCGCCGGGAGGGATCAGCGAACCGGTTGTTTGTTGGCCCAGTGCAGGAAGCGCTTCTGGGTTTCCTTGTCCGCCTGTTGGAACCAGTATTGCAGCATCTGTTCCGACACGTTTTCACCTTTCAGCGTCACCGTCGGGGCATTCACCGGTGCGCCGGCCGGCAGGGAGGCTGTTGTGTTGCCTGCGTTCGGCTGGACGAAAAGCGGGACGGAAGCCGGGCTGTTTTGGCGGTTGTAATCCGTCATCACCTTTTCCAAATCGGCATTGAAGGTGACGCTGTCGGGATGCAGCACATCATGCTGGAACGGCAGGGCATTACCCTCTTTATCCACTACCCGATAGTTCAGCGTTTTATCGAAGCGTTGCGCGTCACGATCGTTCTCGATGCGCGGCAGTTCGATCGCCACCTGACTGATCTTTTGCGTATTGAAGGTGGCAACCAGCGGCAGGGACGCATAGGCCTGCGTATGCTGGCCGGAACGTACGGTTTTGGTCACTTTAAACAGCAGCTGGTGCTGTCCGCCATCCAGTTCAAGGCTGTCGGCGCCTTTTAACAACGAACCTGTCATTTTCTTGCCGTCGACCACCAGCAGATCGATGTCCGGGGAGAGTTTCAGGGTCGTAGCCGCGGCAGGCATGCTGATGCTGAGCAACGCCGCAACCACCAGACCAAATTTCATCATTATCTCCTTATAAAGTGACGTAGCTCTAAGTGTTGAACATGGCATAGGTTGTGTCAAAATTTTTCAATTGGGTATTTTATTTACATTTTTACATATTTATTTGTAATTAGACACGTCTGTGCGTGGCTGAACCGCGACAGCCTCAGACCATAAGATTACGCTGAAGTTTCCTGCGCGTAGCGTTTAGCTGCGCGAATGCCGATCGGTTACACTCGAAACGGAAGAGTGACGCAGTGATAAACGGGAGTTGAAGATGCAAGATCAAGAGATTGTTGAGTTATTGCAGCAGGTGAAAACCATCGCGCTGGTGGGCGCCAGCGATAACCCGTCGCGGCCCAGCTATGGGGTGATGGCTTATCTGTTGTCGCAGGGATATCAGGTGATCCCGGTGAGCCCAAAACTGGCGGGGCAGACGCTGTTGGGGCAGCCGGTTTATGCCACGCTGGCCGCCATCCCGCAGCCGGTCGATATGGTCGACGTTTTTCGCAATTCGGAGGCAGCCTACGGCGTGGCGCAAGAGGCGATAGCGATCGGTGCCAAGGCGCTGTGGTTGCAGATCGGCGTGATTAATGACCAGGCGGCAGTGCTGGCGCAACAGGCCGGGCTGCAGGTGGTGATGGATCGCTGCCCGAAAATCGAAATCCCGCGTTTGGGGCTGGAGCGCTAAATAAAAAGAGCCCGGCGCGATGCCGGGCTCTTTCAGGGTTTCTCAGGTCTTGGCGCGGTCAATTGCGCAAGCGTGGCGCCTGTAACTGGTGACGGATGGATTCCGCCAGTTCATCCAGCGATGGTTGCTCGGGATGCGCTTCCTGGGGCTCGCCATCCAGCTGCGCTTCCGCCAGATAGGTATGCACCGGTTGGCCTTCCTCGTCTTCCATCACCACGTGGTACCAAGGAGCGGAACGCAGTTCATCGTTCGCCGCTATCTCGTCAGCTTTGGGTTGTTCCAAAGAGTATTCAGGGTCGATATCGATAACGACGCCCAAATACCCCAGCAGTTTATGCCTAACCTGTTGTCCGATACCGAATTTGCTGGCAATCATGATGACCTCCTGAGAAACAATGCCTTGCTCATATATGGGGGCAAGGCAGCGCATTTCAAGTTACATCACCCGACAAGCGAAGCCTTTCAGATACAGCCCCTCAGGGTACGTGGCGATCACCGGGTGATCGGCAGCCTGGCGGAACTGTTCTATAAATTGTACATCACGTCCGGCATCTACAGCGGCGTCGGCCAAAATTTTCTGGAACAGATCGGTCGGCATCAGCCCGGAGCAAGAGAAGCTGAGCAGAATGCCGCCCGGGTTCAGCAGCTGCAGCGCCAGCATATTAATGTCTTTGTAGCCACGGCAGGCGCTGGCCAGCTGGTTTTTGTTCTCGACGAACTTCGGCGGATCCATGATGATCAGATCGAATTTCTCGCCCTGGGCGCGGTAGTTGCGCAGCAGTTGGAACACGTCATCGCGAACGAACTCTGCCTTGTTCAGATCCAACTTGTTGAGCTCGACGTTCTGTCTGGCGATATCCAGCGCCGCCTGCGAGGTATCTACACTGATCACCTGCGCGCAGCCGCCCATCAGAGCGGAAACGGCGAAGGCGCCGGTGTAAGAGAAGCAGTTCAGCACCCGGCGGCCGGCGGAGTAGTTACGCGCCGCCAGGCGGCTGTCGCGCTGATCGAGATAGAAACCGGTCTTGTGCCCTTGCTGAATGTCCACCAGCAGTTTCATGCCGTGTTCGGTGATCGGCAGCAGCTCCGGCGGCAGATCGCCCAGCACCGGGCCTTGCGCCAGCGGCAGGCCTTCTTTTTTACGCACCGCCACGTCGGAACGGTCGTAAATTGAACATTCCGGGTAACAATGCTGCAGAGCGGAAAGCAGAGCCGGGCGCTGATATTCGGCGCCGGCGGACAGCAGCTGCAGCACCAGGAAATTCTGGAAGCGATCGATAGTGATGCCCGGTAGGCCGTCGGACTCGCCGGCGATCAGGCGGTATCCGTCCAGGCCGTCGCGCTGCGCGACCCAATCACGCCAGCTTTGCGCTTGCTGCAGGCGGCGAATGAAGAAATCGATGTTAATCTCTTCATCCTGCTGGAAAGTCCAGACGCGTGCGCGGATCTGCGACTCGGGCGAATAGGCGCCGCGAGCCAGCCATTTGCCCTGGCTGTCGAGAATATCGATGGTTTCACCGGAGAGCGCTTTGCCCTCGACGCGTTGAACGGCGCCGGAGAATACCCAAGGGTGACGACGGAGTAAGGACTTTTCACGTCCTTTGGCGAGAAACAGGCGTACGGTCATAATTAATAATGCTGCCAGCTAGGATAGAAAGAGTGACACGGCGGTGCAAAGGCACGGCAATGCCATAACGAAAACTGAATTAAGGGGGCGATTATGACACAAGTTTGCATTGCTGCGTATGTGTATGGCGTGGTGCAGGGGGTAGGGTTTCGCTATTCCACTCAGCGGCAGGCTGAGGCGCTGGGGGTGACGGGCTATGCGCGCAACCTTGATGACGGCAGCGTTCAGGTGGTGGCCTGCGGCACACAGGCGCAGGTGGACTCGCTGGTCGCATGGCTGAAGCAGGGCGGCCCGCGCAGCGCGCGCGTCGAACGCGTGCTGGTGGAGCCGCAGGGCGTGACCGACTACGACGGGTTCGGCATTCGCTATTAAGTGCTCGCCTGCAGCGGCGCTGCGGGCGGAGCGGTCAGATGCATTTTACCGGTTTGGGCAATCCGGCGATCTTGGTGGCCTGTTTGGCCGGCCCTTTCGGGAACAGGCGGTACAGATAGCGGCTGTTGCCTTTTTCTTCGCCGTATTTCTGCGCCATGGCTTTGACCAGCATGCGAATAGCCGGTGAGGTATTGAATTCCTGATAGAAGTCGCGCACAAAGCGCACCACTTCCCAGTGTGCTTCGGTGAGCACGATCTCTTCCTGCGCGGCCAGCAGCGGCGCCAGGCCTTCATGCCAGTCGGCGCTGTTTTTCAGATAGCCCTGCGCGTCAGTGTCGATAACCCGACCTTCAAACTCCAACATACTGCCTCGATAACGGATAATTCGGAACGGCCGCCAGTTTAGCAAATTTTTTCAGCCGCAAAAAATAAAGCCCCGCCGGAGCGGGGCCTGGAAGGCGGGGTAACACGCGATCAGTTGCTGCGGGCGAAGCCCAGGATGCTCAACAGGCTGATGAACATGTTGTACAGCGATACGTACAGGCTGACGGTGGCGCGAATGTAGTTGGTCTCGCCGCCGTGAATGATGTTGCTGGTTTCCCACAGGATCGCGCCGGCGGAGAACAGAATGAACAGCGCGCTGATCGCCAGGTGCAGAGCAGGGATCTGCAGGAACAGGTTGGCGATCACCGCCACCAGCAGCACCACAAAACCGGCCATCATCATGCCGGACAGGAACGACATGTCTTTACGGGTGGTCAGCACGTAGGCCGAGCAGCACAAGAACACCGCGGCGGTGCCGCCCAGCGCCAGCATGATCAGATCGCCCGCGCCGGCGTTCAGGAACGAGCTGAGGATCGGGCCGAGGGCATACCCCATGAAACCGGTCAACGCGAACGCCGCCAGAATGCCTGCCGGGCTGTTGGCCAGTTTATGCGTCAGGAACATCAGGCCGTAGAAGCCAACCAGCATCAGCAGCAAGCCCGGCGCAGGCAGGCCCAGCAGGGTACTGGCGGTTGCGGTCAGCGCCGAGAAAGCCAGCGTCAGGGATAACAGGAAATAGGTGTTGCGCAGGACTTTATGCGTGCTGAGCAGGGAGTCGCGCGAGGAAGACGAGACGACAATGCGGTCCATAATGATCTCTCTTATCAGGCCATCACAAAATAATCCCGATGATAGGCAGCGCAAGCGCTTGATTAAAGTTTGTTTACCAATCTTTACCCTTAGTTATCATTGTTGCAACAGCGGGGGGAGCGGCCACGCGTTTGTTCGCCGGCTTGCATCATTCCGTCGATTTTTCGCGCGGTTGAACGCGCCTGGGCTTTACAAGCGAATAAGCTCTGTTTATAGTGCGCGTCGTTGCGGAGGGGTGGCCGAGTGGCTGAAGGCAACGGTCTTGAAAACCGTCGACGGGAAACCGTTCCAGAGTTCGAATCTCTGCTCCTCCGCCATACATTCTGACCCCGCGCTCTTAGAGCGCGGGGTTTTTTGCTTTTGCGTGCTGAGAACTTGACGGTCGCCCGCAGGAAACGCGAACGGCTATTGATAAGGGCTACGCATCGGTGAGATTATGCGGTCATCAAGGCAGGCTGCTCGGATGCCTGCTGCTGTCAGGCGTGACCGGCACGATAATTAACGCCGCCTTATCGATTTTGCTTAATACTCTTAGGAGACAGAGATGAACTGGTATCAAGTCGCCCTATGGACCATGATTTTTCTCAAGTCCGGCGCTTTCCTGGTGTTCGTATGGTGGTGGATGTTCAAACGTGCGACCAAACCCTATGAGCGTCCGAAAGACGTTGTGGTCGACGAGACGCCGTATGACGATAGCCTTACGATGGAAGAGGTGATGAAGAATCACGGCATCGTACGGACTGAAAAGCCGCTCTGATCGTCGAATGTCTGTGTTGCTATCAACCCGAGCCTGTGGCGCTCGGGTTTTTTATTCCCGCCGTTACTCGCGATGCATCCCTTTTCCCCAATCTTGTTTGACCCCTGTAGCGATTTATTTAAATGAATTATCTTTCAGTATATTTTTAATATACTTTAAAGGTGGGTTTTATATTGATAGGGAAAGATATATTTTTCTCTGAAAAATTCATCCTTATCGACTGAGTAAAGAAAAATTCGCACGCTGTTTCTTGTGTGTCTGAATATTCATGTGCAGAGAGTATCGCATTTCCGGGCTACTCCTATAGCGGTAGGTCGGATAATTTTTAAGGTAGGGGAAAAGTAAACCTTACGTGGAGGGATGAGGA
Source organism: Serratia sp. SCBI (assembly GCF_000747565.1). Classification (NCBI taxonomy): domain Bacteria; kingdom Pseudomonadati; phylum Pseudomonadota; class Gammaproteobacteria; order Enterobacterales; family Yersiniaceae; genus Serratia; species Serratia sp. SCBI. The sequence goes on from NZ_CP003424.1 coordinate 1,846,769, forward strand.
GGGTTAAGGAATCTAAGATTTTTCTTTGTGTGTTTTTTCTTTTTATATCAATGGCTTTTTGTTTTTTATGCCACAAGCGCTTTTATGAGGAAATGGCGGCCCTCATTTGACCCGCGCAGTAAGCAGCCTGCCGTACTCACTCTTTTAAGGCACACATCCTTCCGGTCATTGCTCGATTCATTTTTTTTATTGTCATGAAAATTATTTGATTCGATGTTGCAATTTTTTTTGTCTTTGGAATTAATATGTCCTGCATCTGGCGGTGAATGAGATTTTTCCCATTGTCGGATATCTTTTAGAATACACTTGGATATATATAAATATATACCGTCGCATATAAACTTTTAGATGGCAGGATGCTGTCAATACTCTGCTATTGCCTAAGCTTCGTTAGCCTCTAAACGGTTTAATGGTGTAGGTCATTTTATATATGCTCTCTCAGCGAAGAAAGTAATGGGGTTTATTATGATTAAGCAAGGCATCTCTTTGGCGGTATTGGCTGCCGCGTTAACATCTGTGGGCGCAACGGCGGCAGATAATTCCGCCGGTGGCGTTATTTCGTTTAGCGGTGCCGTTACGGATACCACTTGTACCATCAATGGCGGGAAAAGCGCCGATTTTACCGTTGCGCTCAGCCCGATTTCCGTGACTGATGCGGGCACCGTGGTCGGCCCCATCACCAAAAACAAGAAATCTTTCTCGCTGACGTTCTCCGGCTGCACGCCGGCGGCGGGAACGGCCGGTACGCCGCTGAAGATCTACTTCTCTTCGGCGAATAATATCTCTACCGACGGGAAATATCTGCTGAACAGCTCCGTGAATGAAAGCGACGCCGCCGTAGCGAAAAACGTCGGTTTTTCTCTGGCTGAGCCGGGTTCATCCACGCCGATTCCGTTGAACGTGCCTTATGTCACCAAGATCAAAGGCGATAAAACGGCGCCGGATGCCGAAACGCTGACGCTGGACGCCTATTACTACAAGACCAATGCATTGGCGGCAAAAGTGGGGGAATTGAGTTCCAACGTGACTTACACCATTTCTTACCTGTAATTGCAATTAAGCCAGGCCTGCGCCCAAGGCAAAGGCCTGGCTTCTGGGGTGACTATGAAACAGTGCTTAATCTTTGCTGGATTGTTTCTCAGCAGCTTTTGCGCCGATGCCAATATTGTAATTAATGGAACGCGCGTTATTTATCCGGAAAAAAACAAGGATGTTATCGTTCAGTTAGTCAACAATGGTGACGATCCGGCACTGGTGCAGGCATGGATTGATGACGGTGATATAAATTCGACGCCTGAAACGGCAACCGTGCCGTTCTTGTTATCCCCGCCGGTTGTGAAAGTTGCCGGAAATAATGGCCAGCAATTACGCATACAAAAAATGAACGCGGCGCTTCCCGGCGATCGTGAGTCGGTATTTTATTTGAATGTGCTGGATATCCCGCCTACGCCGGAGAATTTGCAGGGCGTCAATACGCTGCAATTAGCCATCAAATCACGCATCAAGCTATTTTATCGCCCGGCAGGGTTAACCGGCAGTGTCAATAACATCACCGACTTCATTGAACTCCAGGCGGCGGGGAAGGGATTTAAGGTTATCAACAAAGGCCCTTACTATTTTACGTTGGCCAATGTTGATCAGAAAGGCAAAAAGAATCTGTTGGTCGATTCAGTGATGGTCGGGCCATATTCCAGCCTCTTTGCCCCGACCAAAGTTGGCGTGAGCCGGAATATTCCCTACACCCTGCTCTATATCGACGACCTGGGGGCTTATAAATCTAAAGCCATTACAGCCCGCTAACGTGAAGAACGGCCATGAAGCTTAAACTAAAATTGCTTTCGATACTGACCGCATCTGTATTCATACCGTTAAATAAAGCATCGGCGATGAAATTCGACACTTCTCTATTGGCCGGTGCGTCCAGCGAATCCGATCTGTCGCGTTTTTACCTCAATAATGACATGCCGGCAGGCACGCAAACGGTCGACGTGTATGTCAACCAGAGTTGGAAAGGGCGGTTCTCGTTGCAGTTCGGCGAACATAAAGGCGATATTCGCATCGCCCATCGTGACGCCGCCCTGTTGGGCATCGATATGAGTCGTTTGTCCATCGGGGTGGACAAGGGGCCGATCCCCGTCCAAACGTTAGTGCAAGGAGGAAGGGCGGACTTCGATGTGGGGACGTTGAGCCTTAAGCTGACGGTGCCCCAGTCGCGAGTGATTCGCGCAGAGGCCGGCTATGTTGACGCCAAATTTTGGGATCGCGGCGTGCCTGCGTTGCTGCTGGCCTATAACGCCACCTATTACCACGTGCAGTCGTTGCAGGGCGACAAGGCGTCAAACGACGATTTCTATACCGGTTTGGAATCGGGGATCAATCTGGCGGGTTGGCAATTCAGAGACAGCAGCAATTTCCGCAGCAGTTCGCGGCAAGGCAGCGATTGGCAAAATAATACTCGCTATGTGCAGCGTGGCTTCGCCGCCATCAAATCGAACCTGACGATGGGCGATTTCTATTCGCCGGGTGATTTGTTCGACTCGATTCGGGTGCGGGGCGGCGCTTTAGCCTCGGATATCAACATGCGGCCCAATTCGCAGCAGGGCTTTTCGCCGATAGTACGGGGCGTGGCGCAGAGCAATGCCCTGGTGAAAGTATTGCAAAACGGCAACCTCATCTATCAGGAGAACGTGCCGCCGGGCGCCTTTACGCTGGACAATATATTGCCGACCGGTTCTGCGGGGGATCTGTTGGTCGTGGTCAGGGAAGCCGACGGGCGGGAACAATCCTTTACCGTGCCGTTTTCCGCCGTTCCCAACATGTTGAAGCAGGGCGTCAGCAAATATGGCCTGGTGGCCGGTAAGGTCAATCAGGCGGATACCGACTATGCGCCCGCTTTCGTGCAGGGCACGCTGCAGTACGGCTTCAATAATCTGGTCACCGGTTATGCCGGTACGATCCTCAGCGAGGACTATCGCGCCTGGCTGCTGGGCAGTGGCTGGAATCTGCCGTTCGGCGCGGTATCCGTCGATGTGACTCAGGCCTCGACGCATTTGCAGGATCGCAACGAGAATGGGCAAAGTTTTCGGATCGCCTACAGCAAGTTTTTGGACGCTACCGCAACCAACTTCACGCTGGCGGCTTACCGTTATTCGACCAAAGGTTATTACAGTTTCAACGATGCCATCTACACCCATCAAGGCTACCGCGAGCGTGACAAGCGCTTTCACGATTATTGGAACGATCGGGATGACGATGAGCTTGCCCCGCTGGATTTGAATACCTGGGACGCCGTTCGCGCCGCTCGTCCGCGCAATACCTTCAATTTGAACCTGAATCAGAGGCTCGCAGACGGGTGGGGCACGCTCTATTTCTCCGGCACCCAGCGCGACTATTGGTCGGATACGAATAAAAGCCGGGAATACCAGCTCGGGTATTCAAACGCCTTCGCGCGCGTCAGTTACAACATTTCCGCGAGTCGCGTGAGAAATTCCGATCGCAAAGAAGAGACGCGGTTTTATCTCTCTTTGAGCGTGCCGTTGTCGATGTTCGACAACAATGCCTATCTCAGCACCAGCTTATCCGCCACCGATTCGCACTATCAGCAAAGCTCGCTGAGCCTGAGCGGCAATGCGCTGGAATCAAACCGTCTGAGTTATGCGCTTGCCGGCAGCAATCAAAGCGGCGGCAACAGCATGGCGAGCGTGAATGCCGCCTATCGCGCCAACGCGACGACCGTCGGCGGCTCCTACAGTGAATCATCAGACTATCGACAGTTGGGCATGAGCGCCCGCGGCAGCCTGGTGGCGATCCCTTGGCATTTGCTGGCGTCCAACGAAATGGGCAACACCATGATGGTGGTGGACGCGCCCAAGGCCAAAGGGCTGATGGTGAACGGCGACGAGAGCATCGTCACTAACGACGAAGGGCTGGCTTTGGTGCCTTACGCCACACCTTACCGGCAAAACTCCGTGACATTGTCGGATACCGGCAACAGTTCCGGCGCCGAGATCGTCGGCAATATCGCCAACAGCGTGCCCTATGCCGGCGCCGTCAACTATTTGAGATTCGAAACCGATCGGCGTCGGCCTTATACGCTGCGCGCCTTTAAGCGCGGCAATAAGCCCCTGCCATTTGGTGCGGAGGTGGCGGATCAAAGCGGGCATGCCATTGGCTTCGTCGGGCAGGCCAGCGTCCTGTATCTGCGGGTGGAGCAGCAGCCAACGTCGCTGGAGGTCAGGCTGAATGACGGTGTCTGCAAGATTGAACGCCCGAAAATCTCGATGGACAGCGCAGCCAACACATGTCGATAAAAGGATAATTACACCATGCTCAGGATACTCGCACTGACCCTGTCCCTGTTGTTCAGCGGTTACAGTTACGCTTCATGCTACGGCAACGGCATCCAATATGCGCCGCCTATCTACGTCGATTTGTCGGATAAGCTCAGCGATAAAACGCCGGTCTGGGAAGGCAGTTTTTATACGCAATACAGCGGTTCATTCAGTTGTTCAACCTCGAACAGCGAATTCGGCTATACGCGCATCCTGTCAACCGACAGCACAAAGGCGACCATTCTGGGATTCAACAACGGTAAATATTGGATACGCGCGGAAATAACCAACGACATCGCCAACAAAAAACTTAGCGGTTGGGGATCGCACTCCGCTTCGGAATTGAATCAGCCGATGAATATTCGTTTCAGTCTGGTCAGCAAGACGGGCACATCGATACCCGGCGACACGGTTAGCCTTAAGGACGTGATGTTCGTGACCGATCTGAGCGGGATGTCCTTGCTGGAGATCATTTTGTGGCCCGCCAAGCAGTTGGTGAAGATCTTGACCTGGCTGCTCAACGGTTTCAATTGGCCTTACGATCAGCGCGACATGTACGGGCAGCCGATGACCATCAAGTATGCGCCCAAGATGACGACCTGCACTTTCGACAATGCCGGCCTGGCGGTGAAGTTGCCGACGCTGGGGATATCGCAGATTACTCAGGGGGCGCAAAATGGCCTGACGCCCTTTACGCTGAATTTCAGCTGCCAGAATCGGCAAAGTGGCGGCACGGCCGATCGGGATATCAATATGTTTTTATCCAGCAATAATCTGTTATCTTCGGATAATACGGTTTTGATTGATAAAAGCGCTGAGGCGGCAAAAGGCATTGGCATCCGGCTGGTCAAGACGGCTTCGCCGAATAATCCCGTCACTCTGTCGCTTTCCAGCGTGACGCCAGGCGCGGCGACTTCATTATTTCACGTGGGAACCGGCAATACCTTGGATGCGCAATTTTCCATAGGCATGGCGGCCTATTATTATCCTTACAGACCCACCGCAATGAGCAGCGGGGGAATTAACACATCGGCTACGCTTAACATTATATATAAATAATTCTTTTGTTATTTTTAATAATAAAAAACAGGTTGCCACATATAAGAAAAATCTTAACATGGTAATTGGTGGCGAATATTATTTGCTTGAATAATATTGGTGTTTAATCCGGATCTCTATGTTGAGGATGAATTGTATGACGGAACAAATCCAGATCGGTGTCAAAGTGGAAAAATCGCTAAAAGATGAGGTTGACGTCATTCTTCGCGGTTTGGATATTAAGCCGACGACGGCGATAAATGGGCTTTATCAATATATCTCGCAGCATGGAGAGCTCCCTTTTGTCATATCAACCAGCGTGAAAACACCGAAGGATATCGCCGGCGGGTTGTTCAAGAACCTGTTTTCCTTACAAAGCACGCTCAGCGTTTTCCTGGATAAAGTGCAAATGAAGCGGTGTGTCAGCAGGGAGGAAGTATTGATTGTGCTCGATATATTGCGCGATTTTATCGTTGGTTTTCGCCAAAGCGCGCAATATCTCGGCGCTTCGCCTTTCGGTCGGCGCGTAGTTTGGAAGGATGCCGTATGCGCCGTCGAGAGTATTCATGAAATTCTAGATAATAACGTGAAATACAGTGAAGATGGCATTATGAATTTGGATGAAAAATATCTTTCATCGCTGTCCGCATTGCTGATCTCATTATGTTCTTCACTTAAGTAAGTCGAACCAATAAATTTAATTGACATGACTGCCATGGGGGCGTTGTTAAAAACGCGCCCATGATAAATAGCAATGGGGTGATCCTGTGCGAGTGGCTATATTTTCTGATGATTACTATTTATTCTATGGCATATCGCAGATCTTAATGTCGTTGGAGGGCGTTGAAGTTATGGGGCTGCATTCATCTGCACGCCGTGGATTACATGCCATGTATTGTCATGCAGAAGTGGTCATTGTCTCTTTCTCGTCTATCTGTCGGGTTATGAATTTCTTATCGCATATTATCGACAGGCCTGACAATACGATCGTCTTAACCGGCGTGGAAACGCCGCGACTGGCGAATTTTAACTGTCTGAAAAAAAACATCGGTCTTACGACGTTCGTTGAGGCAATAAAAATGTTCACCGCGAGCTGCAAAGGGCAGAGCCTGTCGCCGCGCGAGCTTTCGGTGTTGGCCATGCTGCTGGCGGGAAAACCGAATACCGGCGTCGCTAAGGCGTTGGGCATTTCCGAGAAAACCGTCAGCCAGCATAAAATGAACGCCATGCGTAAATTGGAAATCGAACGTTTTCACCAATTTATTGTTGCGGCGGATGAGCGAGTGTAAGCGTGATGCCGTTGGCGGAGTGAGCGCCGTCTGATGCCCGAGTAAAAATAAACCCGCCGAAGCGGGTTTTTCCGTCAGTTTTTGCAGCCCATCAACTCCGGCAGAACGCCGGGCTTGTTCTTCAGCGAAGCCTGTACGTCGTCAGGCAGACCAGCCCAGATGATCAGGCCGGTGCGTTTCTCGATCTCGTCCACCGTCACGCGGAATTGGCAAAAATCGGCGCCCTTCGGCGTGTTTTGATCGAACAGGAAAGCGGCATAGTGGTTCACCGCCGGGCTGTTGTTGATGAAAATCACCTTCCAGTAGGCGCTGGGGATGGTGTGCGCTTTCTGGGTGCCCGGCAGTTTGCCCATATCGCGTTCATACAGCGGCCCGGTCACGGTATAGACCGAAGAGATGTCCGCGCGATCGATAAGCTTGCGCTCCTGCTCTTCCAGCCGCGCCCAGGCGCCCTGGTTCAAGTCAGACTTTTGCGGCGTGATGTTGGACAGGTAGTTCAGCGATTCCCAGTCGGAAACGCCGGCCAACGAGGCCAGCGGCGCCTGATGGCCGCGATCGACCTTCAGCGCCGCGTTGGCGCCGGTGTAATCGGCAGGGGCCAGGGTATCTGCCGGATTGAGCGCCGGGTCGGTTTTCCAGTTGCGCGTCTTGCCGCTGGCCGGCGTGTCTTTGGTGATGTGATAGGCCACCCAGTTGGCGAATTTGGTGGTGCTGTTATTGTTCAACGTATAAGCATGACGCACGATCGACACATTGCTGCTGCCGCCGGTCGGGCAGCCAACCGCGCAGTTGTCGATAGATTCGAGCGTCTCGGCCGACGCCTGTGCGGCGAACAGCAGGGCGGCCAGGGCCAACATCTTGTTGTTAAAGCGCATATTCATATCCTCAATAAGTTAAAAAATACTGTATATATTTACAGTAAATTAAACTTATCGCAGTGAAACGAATACAACAATGCAACACATTCATGTTGTGAATGTGTCAGTCATGGTACAGCTATACCGCACGTTAAAGTCGGTAGAAATAAAAACGGCGTCCAACAGACGCCGTTTCAAAAGGGGGTTATTCCAGCAGGTCGTTGACCGTGCGGCGAACGTAGTGCGTCATCTGCGCCAGATCGTCCGGTGATACCGGCCCGCCGCCGGCGCGCACCACCTGCTGCTCAATTTGGGCGATCTCTTGCTCGACCTTGTTGGCGATCTGCACTTTGACTATCTTGTCCACCGAAGACAGCAGCACCTTCAATACCACTTTCAACGCGATGTTTTCGCAGAACGAGTCGTAGTGATGAACCGGCGGCGGCGGGGCCGGAGCCGGCTCGGGCGCGCGCGGAGCCAGAGCTTTGAAGCTGTCTACATTTTCAATAATAAGATCCATGTCTCTTATTAGTTCATCAAAATCTTTAGACACTGACTTATTCCCTTCGCTGTGCGCAAAAAACAGAACGCCCGTCCTCGGGCTGAAAGCCGATGAGCGACGGGCAGAACGAATTCGGGCCTGGCCTTCAGACGCTGAATGGCCGGGGGAGGGGCATTCTAACCTTGCGGCGGGTCGGCAACAAGATGGGGCCGTGCGAATGCGCGGCCCTTTGAATCACGGGTGCAGGGGGGCGATTAACTTTTCAGCTTGGCGGTGATTTTCGCCACGTGCTCGCCCTGATAGCGGGCAATGGTCAGCTCTTCGTTGCTCGGCTGTCGCGAACCGTCGGCGCCGGCGATAGTGGTCGCACCATAGGGGGTGCCCCCGCGCACCTGCGAAACGTCAAACAGCTCCGGCGTCGCATAGCCGATCGGCACGATGATGAAGCCGTGGTGCGCCAGCGTGGTCCAGGTCGAACTGATGGTTTGCTCCTGGCCGCCGCCGGTGCCGGTGGAGGAAAATACGCTGCCCACCTTGCCGTACAGCGCGCCGGAAGCCCACAGGCCGCCGGTCTGATCGAGGAAGGTGCGCATCTGTCCGGCCATGTTGCCGAAGCGGGTCGGCGTACCGAAGATAATGCCATCATAGTCCGCCAGCTCTTGCGGGGTGGCGACCGGCGCCTGCTGGTGTTGTTTGCCCCCGGCCTTGGCGAAGGCTTCCTGCGTCATGGTTTCCGGCACGCGTTTGACCGTTACGTCCACGTTATCGACCCGATTCGCCCCTTCGGCCACCGCCTGCGCCAGGCGTTCGATGTGGCCGTACATTGAGTAATAAAGCACCAACAGTTTCGTCATGTTTCGTACTCCCGCTCAGATGATTAACAAAAAACCCCTGATAAGCATAGAAGCGAATGACGAACTTGGCGTCGCGGCGTTACCTGATGCCGGCGATCGCCAACAGGGCGCCAAAGACAATCAGCAGCCCGCCAAAGGTGCGATCGATGCCGCGGCGCAAACGCAAAAAGCGCGCATTGACACCCGGCGCGGAAAACAGCAGCGCGACGGCGGCGAACCAGAATACATGGACGGCGGCGATAAAGAGGCCATAGCCTATCTGTACGCCGAGCGCGGTGTGGGGAGAGACCACCTGCATGAACAGACTGACGATGAAGATGGTGGTTTTCGGGTTTAACGCGTTGGTGAGAAAGCCGGTTTTCAGGGCGGCGAGATCGCTGATGGCGGCCGGCGTCGTGGTGGGCGCGGCGTCGTGATGGGTTGCGTTGCGCAGCAGCGTAAAGCCGAGGTAGATCAGGTAGGCGGCGCCGATGCCTTTGAGCAGGTTAAACAACCAGGGCGACTGTTGGATCAACACGCCGACGCCAATCAGCGTATAGCTGACATGGATCAGTACGCCGGCGCCAATGCCGCAGGCGGTGAAGATGCCGGCGCGGCGGGAGAGCAGCAGGCTGTTGCGCGAGACCATGGCGAAATCCGGCCCGGGGCTGATTACAGCGAGTAAAGTAATGGTGACGACAGCGATGAGTTCAGTCATAGTTATCCTTGCGATGTTTATCAATAGAGTGACTGATTTATAAGAGTAATTTTTCTCGGTGACAAACGATGAATAGTGACGATATCGGTGAGAAAAACTCACGCAATAGAGCCAGGCCATTGCCGTTGGGCGGGCTGCGCTGTTTCGAGGCCGCCGCGCGGCTGGAAAGTTTCACCCAGGCGGCGCAGGGGCTGAATTTGACGCATGGCGCCATCAGCCGGGCGGTGAGGGCGCTGGAAGAGGAATTGGGCGTGGCGTTGTTTGAGCGCCGCCATCGGCGGGTACTGCTCACGGCGGCGGGCCGCAAGCTGTTTCAGGCGACGCAGCAGGCCTTCGGCATTTTGGACCATACCGCGCTGGAGCTGCGTCAGCAGGCGCTCAATGCGCCGCTGGTCTTGTCCTGTGAACCGACCTTATTGATGCGTTGGCTGATCCCGCGTTTGCCGGCTTTTCAGCGGGCGCACCCGGACATCAACTTACAGCTGGTGGCGGGCGGCGGTCCGTTTTCGTTCCATGACGGCATCACGGCGGCGATCCGGCGCAATGACTTCGATTGGGGAAAGCAGGCGCATAGCCTGGCGTTGTTCAATGAAAAGGTCGGGCCGGTGTGCCAACCCGAGGCGCTGACGAGGCTGACGGCCTCTGTGGACGGACGGCGGCTTTTGCAGCCGGGCGCCAAACTGCTGCATGCCGCGACCCGGCCGGATGCCTGGCGGCACTGGGCGCATCAGCAGGGGGTGACATTGGCGGGGCATCCGGAACAGCGCTTTGACCATTTCTATTTCAGTCTGCAGGCCGCGGTAGCTGGCCTTGGCATCGCAATCGGCCCATGGCTGCAGGTGCGAGACGATCTGGCCGCCGGCTTGTTGAGCGCGCCGTTCGGTTTTACGCCCGACGGCAGCGGCTATTACCTGCTGTCGCCGCAGCCTATCGTGCCGGGCAGCGCGTTGGCCCGGCTGGCCGAGTGGCTAACGCTCACGGCAGGCGCCTGAGTTTTTGCGCCAGCCGCTGTTCCTGCCAGCGGCTGAAGACGTTGCGCAGCAGCAGGGTGCGCACCGCCCGCATGATCAGCGCGAGGCTCATGCCGCCGATCGCCCATAGCGCCCAGAGATAGTGCGGGTGGGTAAAGACGTTGACAGCGAGCAATATCGTGCCGATGACGGCGAAACGCACCGCCATGCTCAGCAGTTTACCCTCTGCCGCAACCTGGCGACGAAGGCGCTGCGCCTCAGGCGTCTCCTCCTGCGGTGCCTGCGGCGGCGCGTTGAGATCGCTGACCTGCACGCCCAGCGCGGCGGCGATTGCGGTCAAGGTTTCCAGGCTGGCCTGTTCGCCGTTTTCAATCCGCTGTACGGTGCGGGTGCTGAGGCCGGCGATGGCCGCCAACTGCTCCTGCGACCAGCCTTTTTCCAGGCGTAATGGTCTGATGCGGTACTTTTGCATGGTGCACTCCCGAGTTCGCTGTCACTGTCATCCAGTGTAGGAGGTGCGGGGTAGCGGCGCCACGACAGCGGCACGACAGCGACACGACATCCGCCGCCGGCGCGGGCCGGCGGGCAGTCAGAAGGCGACGTTGCGGATAAAGCGCAGCGGGAGATCGCCGTGGTTGGCGTAAGCGTAGCGCTGATCGCTGTTGAAGGTTTGCGTGGCGCCGGCGCTGAGCGTCAGCGTGCCTTGTTCCAGTTCCAGCGTCAGGGTGCCGGCAATCACGTAGAGGATTTCGCTCCAGCCTTCGGCGTCCGGCGCCGAGTCGTAGCGCTCGCCCGGCATCAGCGTCCATTCCCACAGCTCGGCCCGTTGGCGTGCCGGCACGCTGGCGGCAAACAGCGCCTGGCTGCCCGGCTGCGCGCCTTGCCAGGCCAATTCGCCCACCAGATGGTTGCCGCGCGCTTCCGGCGCCTGAATCAGATCGGTGAACGAAATCGCCAGGGCGGCGGCGATCTTGTCGAGCACCGCCAGACTGACGTTGCGATCGCCGGCCTCGATGCCCGCCAGCATGCGGCGGCTGACGCCGGAAAGTTCGGCCAGCGCCATCTGGCTCAGGCCCGCCTGTTGGCGGTAGCCGCGCAGATTGCTGCTCAGGTACTGCAGCACTTTGGGGGGATCGGTTTTCGCGTTATGCGCCGTATTGCTCATCGCCGGACTTTATCTCATACTGGCAGGATCTGTGCATTATATTGCACTCAGCAGGAAGGGCAAGCCGGTGTCAGCAGCAAAAAAATCCTTTATTTCCGCCGTGGTTCCGCAAATCAGGTTGCCGGAAGCGGTGTTGATTTTCATCACCATGATCTGGGGCGGCACCTTTTTGGCCGTGCATCACGCGATGCAAGTCAGCGGGCCGTTCTTTTTCGTCGGTCTGCGTTTCGCCACCGCCACGCTGGCGTTGACGCTGTTTTCGCTGCGCGTGCTGCGCGGCCTGACCCTGTATGAACTGAAGGCGGGCGTACTTATCGGGCTGGCGATCATGTTCGGCTACAGCATGCAAACCGTCGGTCTGCAGACGATTACCAGCAGCCAATCGGCGTTCATCACCGCCATGTACGTGCCGATCGTGCCGCTCTTGCAATGGCTGGTGCTGGGGCGGTTCCCCGGCATCATGTCGTGGATTGGTATTCTGCTGGCCTTTACCGGCCTGATGCTGCTGGCGGCGCCGAGCAGCACGGACATGTCGCTGAGCCTCGGCGAAATTCTGACGCTGGCCGGCACGCTGGGCATGGCGGCAGAGATCATTCTGATCGGCGCCTTCGCCGGCAAGGTGAATATCCGCCGGGTGACCATTGTGCAGCTGGCGACCGCCTCGCTGGCCTCATTTTTGATGATGGCGCCGACCGGCGAATCGCCGCCGCCGTATTCGGATTACCTGCTGTACAGCGCCATTGGGCTGGGGCTGGCCAGCGCGTTGATTCAGCTGACCATGAACTGGGCGCAGCGCAGCGTTTCACCCACGCGCGCTACGGTGATCTACGCCGGCGAACCGGTCTGGGCGGGCATCGTCGGGCGGCTCGCCGGTGAGCGTTTGCCGGGCGTCGCGTTGTTGGGGGGCGCGTTGATTGTGATCGGGGTGGTGGTCAGCGAGCTGCGCGTACGGCGCAAGGGGAAAGCGGCGGTGGCGACGGAAGCGGATTAGCGCAGAGGCAAAAAAGAGCAAAGGGGCGGAGATATCCGCCCCTTTTTGCATCACGCGGTTTTCTTCTTGCGCAGGAACACGTAAGACAGGCCGAGCAGGATGAACCACAGCGGGGTGACGATCAGCGCCTGGCGGGTGTCTTCGCGCAGCGACAACAGCACCAACACGAACACGAAGAACGCCATGCACACCCAGCACATCAGTTTGCCGGCCGGCATTTTGTAGATCGATTTCTGGTGCAGCGCCGGGCGCCGTTTGCGGTAGACCAGATACGAACACAGGATGATGGTCCAGACGAACATGAACAGAATCGCCGACACGGTGGTCACCAGGGTGAAGACCGTCATCACGTTCGGGATCAGGTAAATCAGCACCACGCCGCCCAGCAGGCAGATGCAGGAGAAGGTGAGGCCGTTGGCCGGCACCGCGCGCTTGGACAGGTTGGCGAACGATTTCGGCGCGTCGCCTTCCTGCGCCAGCCCGAACAGCATGCGGCTGGTGGAGAACACCCCACTGTTGGCGGAGGAGGCGGCGGAGGTCAGCACCACGAAGTTGATCACGCTGGCCGCGGCCGGCAGGCCAATCAGCACGAACAATTCAACGAACGGGCTCTTGTCCGGCACTACGGAGCTCCACGGCGTCACCGACATGATGACGATCAGGGCGAACACGTAGAACATGATGATGCGGATCGGAATCGAGTTGATGGCGCGTGGCAGTGACTTCTCCGGATCCTTGGTTTCCGCCGCGGTGGTGCCCACCAGTTCAATGCCGACGAAGGCGAATACCGCGATCTGGAAGCCGGCGAAGAAACCGCTGATGCCTTTCGGGAACATGCCGCCGTCATTCCACAGATGGGTGAACGAGGCTACGGTACCGGTCGGCGACTGGAACTGCATGGCGATCATCACCAACCCGGCGACGATCAGCCCGACGATGGCGACGATTTTGATCATCGCAAACCAAAACTCCATTTCGCCGAACATCTTCACCGTCGCCAGATTAAGGCCGAGCAGCAACAGCACGCACAGCAGCGAAGCGATCCACTGCGACAGTTCAGGGAACCAGAACTGGGCGTAGGCGGTGATCGCCACGACGTCGGCGATGCCGGTGACCACCCAGCAGAACCAGTAGGTCCAGCCGGTGAAGAAGCCGGCCCACGGGCCGAGCAGATCTGCGGCGAAATCGCTGAACGATTTGTATTCCAGGTTGGACAGCAGCAGCTCGCCCATGGCGCGCATCACGAAGAACAGCATAAAGCCGATGATCATGTACACGAAGATGATCGAAGGGCCTGCCAGGCTGATGGTTTTACCGGAACCCATAAACAGACCGGTGCCGATGGCGCCGCCGATGGCGATCAGTTGAATATGTCGGTTAGTGAGGTTTCGCCGTAGATGATCTTCTGAAGCGGGCGTCGCGTCAGTCGCTATTTTAGAGTGATCTACCATCTGATGATGTCCTGTTTTACCTGTCATTAGTGAAGTCGTGAGCTCTGAAGTGGCTCTTTTTTATACATTTATCCGGTTGGTCCGGCTTTAGTAAGGTAGTGCAATAACGCCACCTTTGTGCAACATGTTTACAACATTTATACGCGGGATAAAAGTCGATCAATCTTTACACGAGAGGAGGCAAATCGGACGTTCAGGGAGCGGAAGATTACTCTTCAAACGGTGGGATTAACAGACCTTATGCGGCTTATCTCGTTGATTAAACAAAGGGTTGTAAAATTCGCATGAGAAAAAGTAATGGGTGTAAGCGTTTGACAGCGAGGCTGACAAGAAGGGCGATTTATCTCGTTGGGCCGTTAGCTCAGGCGGTAGAGCCGTTGATGTCTAATCAACGAGACAGAGATTCGCCCCCTGTACGGCCCGTCAACCAAATCAGCGTGTTACGCTCAGAAATTTCTTTGATCGTGCCCTCATGGCGCCGTTTTAAGCGCGTATTCTGCAAAAAAATTCGCATTTTTCGACTGATGTTCAGAAAGGTGATCTGGCGCAAACTGCGATGTTGCACCGTACTTTATACGGCAAGGGAGGCTGTGCGCTGGCGCAACGTCGGCGCAGGGATGGGGCATTTGCCCAAGAATCTTTCAGGTCAAGAAACGGGGAACACATGCGCGGCCGACATCAAGAGCAGTGCCCAAACGGCGGCTGAGAGTGCGGCGGTGGCATAGACGTGCCTCGCCGGCAGTTGCAGCATGCCGGCCATCAGCGGCACGGTGTAACGCATCACCGCCAGAAAACGCGAGGCGAACAGCAGCGGCAGCCCGCGCTTTTGCAAGGAACGTTGCGCTTTGCGCAGCGGGGCGTGAAAGCGTGCCGGCAGCCGGCGGCCAAGATCGCGACGGCAGAACAGTGCGCCGCAGTGGAAAGACAGGATTGAGCCCAACGCCGCGCCAAGGGCGATGGCCGCCCAAACCGCGCCGATCGGCAGCGCATGTTTGCCCGCAAGGATGCCCATCAGCAGCGTCACCGAGGCAGGCGGCAGGACGGAGGACACCACGATCACGGATTTTCCCAGCGCGAACAGGAAAATCAGCAGTAGCAACATCTCCGGTTCCGGGCTGTATTTGGCGATAATGTGCGTCAATTCATCCATTTAACACCTGTGGGCGAGAGGGCTGACTGTCAGTGTCCCATCCGCAGGTTCAATAATGGCTAAATAACGCGTCGCTATCCGGTTATCTCTGCGTCTTGCTTGCGCGCCTCGGCATGCCGATGTCTGAGCGCCCCTAACAGCACGGCGCACAGCAGCGAAAAGGCGGCCAGCGCCAGCGGCCCGGCATGCGGGCTGTGAAAACGCTGTTCCGCCTCAGTGCGGATCAGCGGGGCTAAAAAGCTGAATGCGGCGCCGAGCGTGGTGCAAAAACCGATGCCGGCCGCCAGCGCCGGACCGGTGAGCAGCTGAGCGGGAAACGTCCAGAAAATGGGTTGTACCGCCAGAAAACTGACTGCGCAACAGCTCAGGGCGACGATAGCGAGCAACGGGCTGGCATAGGAAGAGACGACCAACCCCAGCGCTGCCGCGACCATGCAGCCAACGGCGATCGGCAATCTTCTGGCGGTTTTTCTGTCGGCATAGCGCGGCAGGAAATAGACGCCAAGCGCGGAGCATGCCCAGGGAATGGCGGCTACCAACGAGGCCTTGAAGCCGAGATGGGTGCCCATCAGCGAGGCGATCTGCGACGGCAGAAAAAACATCAGGCCGTATACGCCGATTTGCAGGGTGCCGTAGATCAACGCCAGATGCCAAACTTTGCCGCTTCTCATCGCCGCTTTAACGCTGCTGGTTTCGGTGCGCTGCTGTTCAGCGGCCAGCTGTGTGACCAGCGCATTACGTTCTTCCTCGGTGAGAAAGCGGGCCTGCCCTGGGCTATCGTCGAGATAGAAAAAGGCGAAGACGCCGAGGACGACGGCCGGCAACCCTTCCAGCACGAACATCCAGAACCAGCCGGGCTTGCCCAACACGCCGCGCATCTCCAGCAAGGCCCCCGACAGCGGTGAGCCGAGCGTCAGGGCCGCCGGTACGCCAAGCACGAAAATGCCAATGACCGAGGCGCGCACCTTATTGGGAAAATAGATCGACGCCAGCAGCAGGATGCCGGGGTAAAAGCCGGCTTCGGCGATCCCCAGCAGAAAGCGCAGGACAATAAATTGCTGCTCGTTGGCCACCAGCCCGGTACAGGCCGACAATGCCCCCCACAGCGCGGTGGTGGCGCTGAGCCAGCGTTTGGCGCCCCAGCGATTCATCAACAGGTTGGCCGGAATGCCGAACAGCGCATAGGCGGCAAAGAATATCCCCGCGCCCAGCGCAAAGGCGGATTGCGACAGCGCGATATCGATGGCCATCGCGTCTTTGGCAAAGCCGACGTTGACCCTGTCGATAAACGCGATGAAGTACATGGCGAACATCAATGGCACCAGTCTGCGCCAGGTTTTGCGGATGGCGGCGTTGAGCGCTGGAGCGGCATAGGTGACGTGATTCACTGGCGGTAACCTCTCTTCTGAGAATGATAAGCGTCGGTCATAAGGACCGTCCTGGCGCCGTGGCCCATCATGCGGCGATGACATGGCTTTTCTGCGTGAGCTGTAAAGGTCTAAAGGACTAATGGTCAGGCCTTTAGGGGCGAAAAAAACGCCGCGTATTGCGTCGGCATATCGGTACAGATATCACCATGGTGAATGGTGTGTTGCTTTTTTGTTAATTGAAAGTTCACACAGGGCCAGGACGCGTTCAAGCGCTTTGATCGAGATCTGTGTGCGCTATCACCGAATTGGGAACCCGATGACAGACACGGGAGAGTGGCGCTTTCATCTCGCGAGGGAGGGCGATAAGGTGAAGCGCGGCACAACAGAACGCAGGAGCGCAACATGCTGAAGGTCATTGCTGAAGATTTCATTCACCCGGAACACATTGACACCGTTATGCCGTGGTATCGCGAGCTGGTGGAGAAAACCCGGCAGGAGCCGCTGTGCATCAGTTATGAACTGTGCATTGACCAGCAGGATCCCGGGCACTTTATTTTTATCGAAAGCTGGCCGGATCGCGCGGCTCTCGAAGTGCATTGCCAGACCGAGCATTTCACCCGGCTGGTGCCGCAGATCAATCAGTATCAGCGCAAGCCTTGCACCTTCCTGTTTATGCAGGCGTTCCCTGAAACAGGCGATAAATAGGCGAAAAAATCCCCGCAGGGGGCGGGGTTAATGGCTTCTCAACACTATCTTGTTGTGATTAAAAAATAGGCTGATAATGATTTTCATTCCCTAGGAATGCTCTTAAATTAATCAATCTGGTGAATGATTTGCCGTCTGCTTTTCGCTGGCGGTTTTAATGGCGCGCAGCATGCGGCGTCTTATCAACCCACTCACCAGGCGAATCGCATACCAGTAGGGGTAAACCGCCGCCGGCTGGCGCTGTCGGGGCAGAAGATGCGCGTTTCCGTTACCAAGCGGCAGCGCCCACCCTCCAGCGGGCTCGCGGCATACCCCAGCGCCAGTTTGGCGACGCCGGGCTGAGCGAAGGCCTGAAAGTCCGCCCCGTCAGCGACCTTCACCAAACCGTATTCGGCCTGCCAAAACCGGCCGATCAGGCCATAGACCAACGCGGTTTCATCCTGCTCAAGCAGGCAAAAGTTATGCAGGCCAAACGGCGGAGGACGAGGCTTATCGCGTGGCATCAGCCGCGCGGGCAATTCGCGCAGCGCTATCATGCTGCGGAAAAAACGATCGCGCTTGGGATCGTAAGCGGCCACGGCGTCCAACACCCGCGATTGCGGCGCGGTGATGACGATCGTATGCCGCTCAGAGAACTGGTATTGCCCGAGGTATTTATTCAACAGCGTCATGTTGTTCATGCTCTCGCCATTCGTTATGCAGCAGGGCGAAACCGAATTCATCACCCCATGCGCCTTTGAAAAACACGTTTTGCCGCCAACAGGCCTCACGGCGAAAGCCCAGCTTGCTGAACAACGCGGCGGCGCGAAGATTACGCGCGTCTACCACGGCGGTAATGCGGTGTTTCGCCAGCGGCCCGAACAGCAGGGCGATGACGGCGCTTAGCGCCTCGCGCGCCTGTCCTTGCCGCTGATGAACCGGATCGAAGGTCACGCCCAGTTCAGCCTGACGCCCTTCATCGAAAAAATGCACCGCGACATCGCCCAGCAACGCGCCGTCCTCGCGGCGCTCGACCGC
Source organism: Serratia sp. SCBI (assembly GCF_000747565.1). Lineage (NCBI taxonomy): Bacteria > Pseudomonadati > Pseudomonadota > Gammaproteobacteria > Enterobacterales > Yersiniaceae > Serratia > Serratia sp. SCBI. The sequence goes on from NZ_CP003424.1 coordinate 1,865,157, forward strand.
CAGTTGAAACCAACTGTCATCACGGTTGAACGCGAGCCGCTGTTGCTGTGCGAAAAAGGCCTGCGCCTGTGCGGCGCTGTAGTCGCTCCAGCTCTGGTAGCGCGCCACGTCAGGATGGTTGCGGTAGGCGGTAAAGTGGGGCAGATCGTCGGCGGTGAACGGGCGCAAGATCAGTCTGGGGGTCAGCAGAGGCAAGTGGCGCATTATTTTTCCTTATCAGCGCATGAGGGCTACCGGCAGTGTAGCCCAGCGCCGAGAGGCGGGCTGCGTAAAATGAGCTGTGGCGGGGAGGCGCAGCGGGAAATGCCGGCTCAGGCAAGCCGGCAAGCAATAAGGGGGTTAACGACGAGCGGCCGCCTGACGCAGGCGTTCGACCGGCGCCTGCTGAAAATCGAACGATGGCGCCTCGCGCTGCGTCAGCCCCTGGCGCACGATGGCCTTCACGGCCAGGCTGGCGGCGAGATCCTTCCCGGCGATCTGCTCGGCGATGCGCAGCGCTTCCTCCCGGGCCGAGCCCTCGCTGATACGGGAAATGGCGCCGTGTGACAGGGCCTCCCGCGCACCGACGGTTCTGCCGGTCAGCAGCCAGTCGAGGGCGACATAGGGAGAAACTCGCGCCGGCAAGCGCGCGCATCCGCCTTGCGCGGCGACCAATCCGAGCCCGGTTTCGGGGAAGCTGAAGCGCGCGTTCTGGCCGGCGACGATCAGATCGCAAGCCAGGGCGAGCTCAAAGCCGCCCCCGTAAGCGATGCCGTCAACGGCGGCGATGATCACCTTGGCGATCTGCGCATGGATCAGCCCCCCGAATCCCTCTGGCGTGACGATGGGCAGTTCGCCCTGTCGGAACGCGTTGACATCCATGCCGGCGGAAAATACCGCCGGCTGACCGGCCAGGACGATCGCGCGTATCGTATCGTCATTATCCGCCTGCCGCAGGTAACTGCGGATCAACTCGGCCATCTGCAGGTTGATGGCGTTCTTTTTCTCCGGCCGATTGAGGGTGATGACCGCAACCTGCGCGCCATAACGTTCGTAAAGCACCGGCGGTGATTCACTCATCGCTGGCCTCCCCGCGGAAAAAGATCAGCGTCAGCAGCAGGGCGATGGCGCCGAGCGGCAGCGAGAACAGCGGCAAATAGTGGGCCGGCAACGCGTAGAGCGTCAGGCCGCCCAGCATGCCGCCCGCCGCGATGCCGGCGTACAGCACCGAGCTGTTGAGCGACACGGTCAGCGCGCCAAAACGTTTCGATAGCGACAACAGGTGATGTTGGATCGGCACCAGATACATCCAGCCGGTGATGCCCCAGATAAGAAAGATGGCCAACACCCACCACGGTGAGGTGACGTAAAAGGCCAGCAGGAACAGGGACAGCGTCTGGATCGCCACCGAAAACAGCAGCACGAATTTGCTGCCCAGGGCGTCGGTCAGCGCGCCGGAGGCAAAATTGCCGATCACCGCGCCAATGCCGAACACCAGCAGCGCCAAAGGCAGAATGGCCTCCGGGCCGAACTGGGTGTCTTTCAACAGCACGCTGACGTAGCTGTAAACAATGTGTTCCGAGCACACGGCGAAAAAGGTGATCAGCAGCGTGGTCAGCACCGCCTTTTGCCGCAGCGGGGCGAGCCGTTCTTTCAACGAATGTTTGCCTGGCGCCGCAATAGCGCGCAGCGCCAGCGACAGGCCGAGCAGCGCCACCGCCCCCAGCAGGGCGATGAACAGAAAGATGTCGCGCCAGCCGATCAGTTTGGCCAGAAAGGTGCCGAACGGAATGCCGAGCGCGATGGCCAGCGTCATGCCGCCATAGACGATGGAAATAGCCAGGCCGCGGCGTTTTTCCGCCACCAGCCCCACCGCGGCGGCGGCGGCCTGCGGGGTGTAACAGGCCGCGCCCAATGCCGCCAGCACTCGGCCGAACGATATCTGCAGATAGCTGGTGGCCCAGGCGCAGGCCAGGTTGCCGGCGATGAACAGCACCAGCGCCAACTGCAGGATGTGCTTGCGGTTGACGTTGCCCAGCAGCCAGGCGGTCAGAGGCGCAAACAGCATGTAGGCCAGCGCGAATACCGATATCAACTGCCCCGCTTGCGCGGGGCTGACGGCAAAGGTCGCGGAAATGTCGCTGAGCACGCCGGCGACGATAAAGGCGTCGGTGCCGATGGCGAAGGTGCCGGTCGCCATCAGACACAGCGTGACCAGATGGCCGTTATAATCCGCTAACTTCATCCCGCCCTCCGCAGATCGTTTACCGCCCAGACCCGGCTCAACGCCGCCAGGAAGGTCTCCACGTCGGCATGGGAATGCGCCGAGGTCGGCGTCACCCGCAGCCGCTCGCTGCCCGCAGGCACCGTCGGGGCATTGACCGGTTGCACGTAAATATCGTGCTCATCGAGCAGCACTTTACTGATGTGTTTGTTGCGATGGGGATCGCCGACCCGCAGCGGCAGGATATGGCTATCTGCCGACACCAGCGGGATGCCGGCGGCGCGCAGACCGGTCTTCAGGTGATCGACGATCGCCAGCAGGTGCTTGCGTTGGGTGTCGTGCTCGAGGTTGTATTTAAAGCTGGCCAACGCGGCGGCCACCACCGGCGCCGGCGACGAGGTGCTGAAGACGAATGCCGGCGCCCAGCTGCGCACGGCTTCCACCACCGAACGGGGCGCGGCGATATAGCCGCCCGCCGCACCGTAAGACTTGCCGAACCCGCCCTGGATAATGGTGATTTTATCCAACAGGCCCAGCTGTTCGGCATAGCCCAGCCCCCGTTCGCCATACACGCCGGCCGAATGAATTTCGTCGAGATAGGTCAGCGCCTGATACTGTTCCGCCAGCGCCACAATCTGCGCCAGGGGAGCAAAGTCACCGTCCATGGAATACAGCGACTCAAAGGCGATCAGCTTTGGCCGCGCCGGATCGGCGGCCTGCAGCAGCTCGGCGAGGTGCGCCACGTCGTTATGGCGGAAGATTTTTTTCTCCGCCTTGCTGTAGCGAATCCCGTAAATCATCGAGGCGTGATTCAGTTCGTCAGAGAACACGATCAGATCGGGAATGGCGTCGCACAGGGTGGACAAGGTGGCGTCGTTGGCGCCGAAGCCGGTGGTGAACAGCAGCGCCGACTCTTTGCCGTAGGCGCTGGCCAGCAGCGTTTCCAGTTCAGTGTGATAGACCGAGGTGCCGGAAATGCTGCGGGCGCCGCAGGTACCTAACCCGACTCGGTTAACCGCGTCGGTGGTGGCCAGCAGCACTTTGGGGTGGTGGCTCATGGCCAGATAGTCGTTTGAGCACCAGACGTTGAGACGGCGCTCGCCTTGCTGCCCGTGGCTGGTGGCCCAGGGTTTGTCCTGCACGCCGCGTTCAAGGTTGAGGAACTCGCGAAAACGCCCCTGTTTTTTGGTTTCCGCCAACTTTTCTTCAAGAATGTTCAGTACGCTCATAGCATGTTCCTTGTGTTAAACGGCTTTAAGGTTTAATGACAGGCCCTGACCGACGCCGACGCACATTGTGACCAATGCGTTGCCGGCCTGCCGATCGCGTAATTCCAGCGCCGCCGACAGCACCAGGCGCGCGCCGGACATTCCCAGCGGATGGCCGAGCGCGATGGCGCCGCCGTTTGGGTTGACGCGCGCGTCGCCGGCGTCGATGCGCCAGTGTTTCAGCGCCGCCAGAACCTGCGCGGCGAAGGCTTCGTTAATCTCGATGATGTCAAAATCATTCAGCGTGAAACCGCCGCGCTGCAGTAAGCGCTCGGTGGAGGCGATTGGCCCCAGCCCCATCAGCGCCGGCGCGACGCCGGCGGCCGCGCTGTCGCCGATCTCCGCCAGCGGTTGCCAGCCCTGGCGTTTCACGTAGCGCCCGGAGGCCAGCAGCAGCGCGGCGGCGCCGTCATTGATGCCGGAAGCATTGCCGGCGGTGACCGAACCACCGGCGGCGAAGGCCGGTTTCAGCGCCTGCAACTGCTGCAGCGTGCTGAGCCGGGGGAATTCGTCCTGTGCGAATATACGGGTGGTTTTACGATCCGCCGGCACATCCACGGGCGTGATTTCCCGCGCCAATCGACCACTGTCGATCGCCCGGCGGGCTTTTTGCTGCGAGCCCAACGCGAACAGATCCTGTTCCTCGCGTGAGATACCCTGCTGTTGGGCCATGTTTTCCGCCGTGATGCCCAGCGGATCGCTGCCGTAGCGTTCCGCCAGGCGCGGGTTGACAAAGCGCCATCCCAGCGTGGTGTCGTACAGCTTTACCCCCTTGTCGAACGGCGTTTCGCCCTTGCTCAGCACATAGGGCGCGCGGCTCATGCTTTCCACGCCGCCGGCCAGAATCAGTTCGCTGAGGCCGCTGCGGATTTTCGCCGCGGCGTAGATCACCGCATCCAACCCGGAGGCGCAAAGGCGGTTGAGGGTGATGGCCGGCACCGACTGATCCAATCCGGAAAGCAGCGTCGCCATGCGGGCGACGTTGCGGTTGTCTTCGCCGGACTGGTTGGCGCAGCCCAGCACTACTTCATCCAGATCCTGCTGCACCACCGGATGGCGCTGAAACAGGCTGCGAATAATCGTCGCCGCCATATCATCGGGGCGGGTATGCGCCAGGCTGCCGCCATAGGCGCCGATCGCCGTGCGCGTGCCGTCGATCAGATAAACACCGTCATCTTTAATGCTCATCATGGATCCTTAAGGCGTGGTGGTCAGCGCCGGTTGGGCGGCGTGCAGAAGGGTGTAATGCGGCGCATAGCGCGCCGCGTGCAGCAATTGCGCCAGGTTGCTCAGCGTCGTCCTGACATTTTCCTCCCCGAGGCGAGTGAGCCAGCCGAAAATGCCGTCGGCGTAGTTCACGCCGGCGACGGCGGCGACATCAATGTCTTCCCGGCTGCAGACGCCGCTTTCCACCATGATCACCGACTCGTTGATCAGGCTGCTGAGCACGCGGGCGACGATCAAGGCCGGGGAATCCTTGATAAATTCCACCTGCGGGATCGCGGTGTGCAGCAGGCGTAAAAACAGCGCCTTATTGGCCGCAGAGGCGTGGCGGCTATGCGCCGCCACCAGGTACGCCGTATCGCCGTAGTTCAGGGCGACATCGACGACAAAGGCGTCCGCCGCGGTCTGTTCGGCAAGCTGGTTTGCCGTGCGGCCATCGGTAACGCTGACGGTGAAAGCGTCATTGACCTGAATGGCGGCGCCCAGGCCCGGTAATGTCGGCCGTTGTTCCACGCGCAGCCGCGGCCATTGCAGGGCGGCCCGCTGCTGTAGCAGGGTAAAGAGAGGATGTTCACCGTAAATGCGTAGCGTCTCGACCTCCGCATCGACGGCGGCCGCAAGCGGCGGGGGAGATTCTTCGGTGGAAAAATAGGAGCGGCCGTTCTTTTTGCCCAACAGACCGGCATCGACCAGCGAGCGCTGCAGATGGCCCGGGGTATAGCGCGGATCGTACTGCATGTCCTGCCAAATTTGCCGGCTGACCTGATAGTTGATGTCCTGACCGATAAAATCGGTCAGCTCGAGCGGCCCCATGCGAAAGTGTCCGCCGGCTTTGAGGGCGCGGTCGATCTGCGGCGCACGCGCCACGTGTTCTTCCAACAGGCGGAACCCTTCCAGATAGTAGGGGCGGGCCATACGGTTGACGATAAATCCCGGCGTGGCCTGACAGACGACATCGCGTTTCCCCAACGCCGCCACCAGTTGACGGCAACGTTCGGTGGTAACCTGTGCGGTAAAATAGGCCGGAATGATTTCAATCAGCTTCATCAGCGGCGCGGGGTTGAAAAAGTGCAAACCGATAAAGCGTTCGCTGTGCGTCACCGCCGTCGCCAGCTTATTAAGCGACAGTGAGGAGGTATTGGTGGCGATCAGCGTGTCGGGCTTGACCGTCGCGGCGATGGCCGCCAGCACCTCGAGTTTGGCTTGCTCATGCTCTGCGATGGTTTCGATCACCAGATCGCTGTCGGCGATGGCCCCAAATTCCGCGGAGAACGTCAGATTAGCCAGCACCGCGTCTTTGTCCTGCAGCGCGAGCTTGCCCTGTTCCACCTTTTTGTTCAGGTCTTGCACGATAGCGTCGCGAGCTTGATTGAGGGTATTGCCGTTGCGATTATAAAGCACCGTACGAATGCTTTTTTGCGCCAAAAGATAAGCGATGCCTCTGCCCATCGTTCCCGCGCCGATAATCGCAGCCGATTGAATTGCCGCATTACTTTCTGCCATAGAAAATCCCCGTCACTGTATGCCATGCGAAATTCGCAAATGCTTATTATCTCTTTGGATTTACGGCGGCACCGGGTGCCTGTGAGGAAAGTAATTGGCGGTGTCTTGACTGTCTAACGGTAGAAATGACAGGTTTACCTGCAGACGGGGTTATGCTATTCGCGTAGTTTTGCGGCTCAGCCCAATAAAAAGGCTTATTCTGAGGGAAATAAACCGGGGAATAGCTTTTTTCGTTATAGCGTTCGTATTTTTTATTATATGAAACGGCTATTGGCGCCGGGCGGCGATATCCTATAGTGAGTCTGACCTATCGATAAATCGACATCGCTATTTGGAGAACCTGCGTTATGGATACCCGCACTCAACGGCTCATGGCGGAGGTGATTGGCAGTTTGACCGATCGCGAACGTTTTCTGACCCAACTGGGGCGCTGCGCCGAGGCGCTGGGTTTTGATTATTTCTCCTACATCGTTTTTTCCTGTTATCCGGCGAGCCGGCCAAAAATGCGGGTTGAAGGAACGTTTCCGGCGCGCTATCTCGAGGATTATCGGCGGCAGCGGGCGTATTTGCAGGATCCTGTCATCGAGCGAGCCCACCATTCCACGCTGCAATTCCAGTGGGACGAAAGTTTTTATCACGAGCGGCCGGCGCTTTGGCAGCGCATGTCGCAGTTTGGTCTGCACACCGGGTGGTCGCAATCGGTCAAGGATTGCTATGGCCGCCTGGGGATCCTGACTTTTGCCGGCAAGACGCTGCCGCAGCAAACGCCGCAGGCCGGCGCGGTGAATGAACTCTTTTTCCTTTGGCTGGCGCAAACCGCCCACAAAACGCTGCGTGAAGCGTTGATATCGGTGAACGACGAAGCGATAAAAGATGTGCTGACGCTGCGCGAGAAAGATATCTTGCGCTGGTGCAGCGAAGGCAAAACGGCGGAAGAGATCGCGCTGCTGATGGGGGTGAGTGAACGTACGATCAATTTCCATATCGGTAACTCGATTAAAAAACTTTCGGTCGCCAATAAGACCGCAGCCACCGCCAAAGCCGTTTATTTACAGCTGATTTAATTGCGAGAAATAAATAATTAATCGCCTATCAGTTAGCGGCGCGATGTTTATGTTTTGTTAAATTAAGCATTGTCCTTATCAGTATTTACCTCCGATCACAAAAGCGTGATAAAGCGGTTCACCGCGCCCGTGCGCGGCAGTACTCTGTAGGCACCCGGTTTACATAGAAAGGATGTGATATGTACAAGACTATTTTAGTGCCGATAGATATTGAAGAGGATCTGTTGACCGAGCATGCGCTGAAGCATGTGGAATATTTGGCGAAGATGTCCGGCGCTAAAGTGCATTTTTTCCATGCGCTGCCGGATGCCTCGGCTTTTGTTACTGCCTATTCGTTCGGTCTCAAGGAGTTTGAGAATCAGGCGGAAGTGAAGGCGGTGGAGAAGCTGAAGAAAATCATGTCGGAAATCGATCTGCCGTTAGATCGCCTCAATTACACCGTCAGCTTTGGCTCTGCGCGCGATCAGGCGCTGGAACTGGCGGAAGAGATCGACGCCGATCTGATCATCATCGGTTCGCGTCGCCCGAGCGTGAAAACTTATCTGTTGGGCTCCAACGCCGCCGCCATCGTTCGCCATGCCAATATATCGGTGATGGTGGTTCGATAATCCTCCTTTAAGCCCGCCGTTTTCATGCGCGTTCTGCGGTCGCCGGTCGGCCGCAGAACGCAGGCTGCTTTATTGCCATCTCAGCCTGAGCTGCTACGATTTTAGCTGACGTTTTTTATGCCGACCGGGCCAGCGGCCTTGCGCATATTCTTTATTTCAGCCAGAAGAGGGGCAGCCATGCCATTAGAAGTCGATGGGATCATCAGAGGCGATCGAGGCAGTGAACCGAGCCATTGGCAACATACGCCAACCAAACCGCTTATCACGCTGACCTGGCATCACACCATCCCCTGGAACTGTTTACGCAATGTCTGGAATGGTCTGGTGGCTGGCGAGCACTGGAACGCGCTCGACGAGTTTATGAATCTGATCGGTGTGCCTAACCGCGCCGAGGTGCTCAAACAGATCAAGAATGAAAATCTGCAGGATCGCGATGGGTTACATACCCTGGTGACCTGGCAAGGCTGGAATATCGTCGAGGGTCCGGGTAACGAATATCGCGCGCAGGGTGACGATCCCGGTGAAAATTTCGACGACTGGTCCGGCAAAGGCATGAGCACGAATCAGCAAGCGACGCTACAGCAGGTCAAAGTGTTGTATCAGGTGATGGCACCGCTGGGAAGCCGCGCGCTGGACGCCGCCAGACAGGCGCCGAACATTACTGCGGAAGAAGCGAGCGTCTTGCAACGAACGATTAAACAGACCCGCCCAACGTTGCGCGGAAAGGAACCGATCCGGTGGCAAGAGGGCATGTGGCACAAAGTGCAACCTGGTAAAGAGGCGAAACATTTCGCCCAATGGGACAGCAAACCCGTGTGGCGCAAGCGCCTGCACAGCGACTTGGCTCAGGCAGGCTAAACTTCGCCCCGCGCCGGATTGGCGGCGCGGGGGCATCAATTCGGCGCTAATCGCACAGCGCCGCTATCTCGTCGTACAGCGTCCTGGGGATTTCAACGCCGTATTGTTCGCTGTGGCGTCGTTGCCGATAGCGCCGCTCGCCGGGAATGCGTGCGCCTTGCGCTTGCATGTCGGCAAACATCGCCTCCGCGCTGGCGAAATACCGCTCCTTATCCGCGCCGAGAAAACGCTCGGGATCCAACGCGATGATCAGTTCACCGCCGTAGGGCGATGAACCCGTGCCGTCGTCATAGGCCAGCGATTCTTTGCTGGTCATGTCGCCGATCAGCGGCCCAGCCAACAATTCAACCATGGCCGCCAGCGCCGAGCCTTTATGGCCGCCGAAAGTCAGCATCGCGCCCTCCAACACGCTGGCGGCGTCGGTGGAGGGGTTGCCTGCCTTATCAATGCCCCAGCCTTCCGGCAGCGGGGTGCCGGCGCGGCGATGCAATTCGATTTCGCCGCGCGCCGCCGCGCTGGTGGCCATATCGAACAAAAACGGCGGCCGAGCCGGGCGCGGCCAGCCGAAGGCGATGGGGTTGGTGCCGAATAGCGGGCGTGAACCGCCGGCCGGCGTCACCCAGGCGTGGCTGGGCGTGCAGGCTAAGGCCACTAAACCCTGTTCGGTCAGCGGTTCGATGTCGGCCCACAGCGCGGAGAAATGCACGCAGCGGTTGATCGCCAGGGCGGCGATGCCGTTGGCGCGCACCTTATCGATAAAGGCCGGCAGAGCGGTGCGGTAGGCGAGCAGGGAAAAGGCGCCGCCGGCATCGGCGCGCAAGATGGCCGGCGCCTGGTCGAAGAGCCTGGGTTTCGCATCGGCAGAGACTTTGCCCGCCCGTAATGAGCGGACGCAGCCCAACAGCCGGTACAACCCGTGCGAAGCACAGCCGTCGCGCTCGCCCTGAATGACATTTTGCGCCACTGTCTCGGCATGCGCCTGATTGAAGCCGTTGCAGCGCAGTGCGCGTAGCGCCAGTTGATAAGCGTGTTCCAGCGACAAAACGTGCATGGTTGTCATTTCGATGTCCTCCCTGGGTCATTCTTCTTCATCGCCGATAAAATTGGCCTGGGGTAAACAGGTATAGGCGCCCCAGTAGTAAATCGCCAGCGCAATCACCGCCATGGTGAGGGTGTCCCACGGATGAGCAATAGCGCCGATGCCGCCGAAACTGCTGAGGTAGGAAAGCGCGATCGTCAGCGCATAGAAGACGATTAGCCACAGCGAGGACCAAATTTGCTGCCTGAGGCTAACGGCGTGGGTCGGCACCTGATTCTTGAACAGGATGTAGATGAAGAACATCAGTATCTGCAAGCCGAGCAGCCAGGAGACGGTGTCCCAGCCGGACCAGAAGACGATCAGCGCCGAAATGATAAATGACAGCGGGCCGAGCACGCAGAAACCGCGCACCCGGAACGGACGCGGCATATCGGGCGCATTGCGCCGCAGCCCGGCGGCGGTGACCGGGGCGATGGCGTAACTCAGCACCAGCGCGGCGGACACCACGCCGATCAGCTTTTCCCACGATGGGAACGGCAGCGTCCAGAAGACCGAGAGGGCGAAGGTGAGCCACAACGCCGGGCGCGGGATACCGGATTCACCATCCACCCGGGTGAACAGTTTGAAGAAGGTGCCGGCGCGCGCCCACCCGTAGATCACGCGAGGCGTAGCGTTCATGTAGATGTTGCCGGTGCCGCTGGGCGAAACGATCGCGTCGCTGACCACCAGAAACGCCAGCCATCCCATGCCGAGCGTGATGGCGATATCGCGGAACGGCAGGGAAAACTGTTGGCTGATGCCGGCCCAGCCGCCGCTCAGCATCTCGCTGGGGATACTGCCGAGAAACGCTATCTGCAGCAGCACATAGATGATGGTGGACAGCACTACCGACAGGATCAGCGCGATGGGAATGGTGCGCTGCGGTTTTTGCACCTCGCTGGCGACCGAAATGATCGGCGTCAGGCCGAGGTAGGCGAAGATGATGCCGCCGGCGGAAATGGCGGCTTCAACCCCGGCGGAACCGAAGGGGGCAAAGCCCTGGCTGTGCAGGTTTTCCGGTTTGAAAAAGCTGAACAGCACCACGATCACCAACAGCGGCACCAGAAACTTCAGCACGCTGATGAGATTATTGGATTTGGCGAAGGTTTTGACGCTGTAGTAGTTGAGCGCGAAGAAAAAGCACAGCAGCGCCAACTGCACCAGCCAGCCGAGCGCTGTCGGATCGCCGGAACCCGGCTGGCTGAGGAGCGGGAACCAGGCGGCGGCGTACTGACGGGCGGCGACGACCTCGATAGCGATCAGGCTGGAGAAGGCGATCAGCGTGATAAACCCCAGCAGATAGCCCATCAATTCGCCGTGCGAGAACACCGGATAGCGAATGATGCCGCCGGCGCGCGGCAGGGCGGCGCCCAGCTCGCAGTAGACGATGCCCAGCAGCAGCACCGCCAGGCCGCCGATCAGCCAGGAATAGATGCCGGCGGGGCCGGCGATGGAGGAGACATGGCTGGCGGCGAACAGCCAGCCTGAGCCGAATATGGCGCCCAGACCGATGAACGTCAGATCGGTGAGCGTAAGCTGCTTCTTGAATTTGCCTTGGGTTGTCATGGTATTACCCTTTTGTTATTGAGTGGCAGGCAGATGCGGCCGGGCTAATGTTGGGCAGGTGAAACTATGGGATCTCGGGTGTAAACGCCGTTCACCAGCCGCAGCAGGTTGAGCGGGTTGGCGTCCTGCAGCGGCGGCGGCAGCAGCGCCGCCGGGGTGTTTTGCAGGCAGACCGGCCGCAGGAAACGCTCGATGGCCAGCGTGCCTACCGAGGTGCCGCGTGCGTCGCTGGTCGCCGGATAAGGGCCCCCGTGCACCATGGCGTCGCACACCTCTACCCCGGTTGGATACCCGTTGAACAGCACCCGGCCGGCTTTGCGCGTCAGCAATGCCGTCAGCCCGGCGGCCATATCGAGATCGCCGTCTTCCGCCAGCAGCGTGACGGTCAGCTGGCCTTGCAACGCCGCCAGCGCCGCATGCAGCTGCGCTTCGTTATCTACCGCCACCAGCACGCTGGCCGGGCCGAAGACCTCTGTTTGCAGCAGCGGATCGGCCTGCAGCAGCAATGTTTCCTCCGCCTGATAAAGCTGCGCCGCTGCCCGGTGGGGCAGAATCTCGCGCCCCCCCGCCAGATGCCGTATGTGCGGATGGGCATCGAGCGCGGCCAGCCCGCGCCGGTAGTGCTCCAGCGTGCCGGCATTCAGCATCGGCTGTGGGGGGGCGGCGTCGACCAATGCGCTCATCTTCGCGGCCAACCGTTCGAAGGCGACGCCGCGCAGCGCGACGATCACGCCGGGCTTGGTGCAAAACTGGCCACAGCCGAGTGTGAAGGAGGAGACCAGTTCCTGCGCGATGTGCTGCCCGCGCCGAGCCAACGCCTGCGGCAGGATCACGACCGGGTTAATGCTCGACATCTCGGCGAAGACCGGGATCGGCTGGGGACGCTGCGCGGCCAGATCGAACAGTGCCCGGCCGCCTTGCAGTGAGCCGGTAAACCCCACGGCCTGAATCGCCGGGTGCTGCACCAGCTCGGCTCCCACACGGTTGCCGAAGATCATGTTGAAGACGCCGGCGGGCATGCCCATACGTTCCCTTGCGCGCTCGATCGCCTGAGCGGTCAGCTCGGCGGTGATCATATGGCCGCTGTGTGCCTTGAACACGACCGGGCAGCCGGCGGCGAGCGCGGCGGCGGTATCACCGCCCGCGGTGGAAAACGCCAGCGGAAAGTTGCTGGCGCCGAACACCGCCACCGGACCGAGCGCCGTGCGATATTGACGCAGATCGGGACGCGGCAGAGGAGAACGCAGCGGCAACGCGCAGTCGATGCGCACGCCCTCGACGTCGCCGCGTCGCAGCAGCGTGGCGAACAGCCGCATCTGGCCGCTGGTTCTGGCGCGTTCGCCGCTTAACCGCGCCGGCGGCAGGGCGGTTTCCTGCATGGCGAAGGCGAAGAAGGTCTCATCCAACGCGTCCAGCTCCTCGGCGATGGCGTCGAGAAAACTCGCGCGTTGTTCGGCGCTGCATTGCGAATAGGGATCAAAGGCCGCCGCGGCGGCTTCTGCCGCCGTAGCCTGGTGGAAGCGGTAGCCGGTCGGCTGACCGTCGTCGGCGCGCAGGCTGAGCAGCGCCGCTTCTCCCGTAGCACGGCGCTGGCCGCCGATAAATTGTTGGCCGCTGATGGCGGCATCGCGAGCGTTGGGCATGGGTCCCCCGGTACGAGAAAGTGCGACGCCCGGCGTGGCCGGGCGGTGAAGGCGTTACAGGCCGACGTTCGGCAGCGTGGGACGAGTGGCCAGCGCTTTATCGATCACGGCGTTGATTTCGGAGAGCGTTTCACCCTGCAGCGCCAGACGCGGCGGGCGAGTGATGGCGCTGCCGCGGCCGACCCGCTGTTCGCACAGCTTGATGCATTGCACCAGATCGGGGCGGGCATCGAGATGCAGCAGCGGCATGAACCAGCTGTACAGCGCCAGCGCTTCCTCATAGCGTTTTTCCTTCGCCAGACGGAACAGGGTTTCCCCTTCGCGCGGGAAAGCGTTGGACATGCCAGAGATCCAGCCTTGCGCGCCGACGGCGATGCTCTCCAGCACCACATCATCCAATCCGGCGAACAGTACGAAGCGATCGCCGACTTCGTTGCGCAGATCGATAAAGCGGCGGGTGTCGCCCGACGAGTCTTTGAAACACACGATGTTCTCGCAGTCGACCAGTGAGGTCAGGATGTCGGGCGTGACGTCATTTTTGTAAATGGGAGGGTTGTTGTAGACCATGATCGGCAGATCGGTAGCGCCGGCGACGCTGCGAAAGTGCGCGGCGGTTTCGTGCGGCTTGGCGGAGTAGACCAGCGCCGGCATCACCATAATGCCGTCGACGCCTGCCTTTTGCGCTTCACGCGCCATGTTTTGCGCGAAGGCGGTGGTGAATTCGGCGATGCCGGCGATCACCGGCACTTGGCCGTCGGCGGCGTCCTTTGCCACTTCGATCACCGCCAGCTTTTCCTGTACCGTCATCGAGGTGTTTTCACCGACGGTGCCGCAGACGACCAGGCCGGAGACGCCGTCGCGCACCAGGTTTTTGATCACCGTATGCGTGGCGTCGAGGTCCAGAGAAAAATCGTTGCGGAACTGGGTCGTCACCGCCGGGAATACGCCGCTCCAGCTTAGGGTTTTATGGCTCATCGTGTTTGTCCTGTCATTCGAAAGTGTTAATAAAAAGTGAATCTTTGGTGAGGCTCACCGACAGATTGACCGGTATTGCACAGGCAGGCTTGACGCTTTTCGCCGATTGCTGCGACGAAATTGGCACAATGGCGCCGGAAAGCGGGCATGCAGAAATCGGGCGCCGGTGCGCCATAAAGAATGATTTTAATTAGGTAAATCAGCGTATTAAGCGGAAAGTGTCAGGCGGAAATCGCGCGGCGTGGAACCGGTCATCGCTTTGAACTGACGGCTGAAGGCGCTGTGATCGGTATAGCCGCACTGCAGCGCGATGTCGGTGATCGGCAGCTCGCCCGCCAGCAGTTCCGTGGCCTTTTCCAGCCGCACTTTGTGGATCATCTGGCGCGGAGTGAGGTGGAAGATACGTTTGCAGTAGCGTTCTATCTGCGCCACCGATAACCCGGTCAACGCCGTCAGCTCCTCGAGCGCGATCGGCCGGGCGTAGTGGCGGCGGATGTATACGTCGATCGCGGCCAGCCGTTGGTAAGCCGGATGATTGGCTTTGGCCTCTTGCAGATCGTGTGAAATGCCCGCCATTCCGATGATTTTTCCCTGCGCGTCGTACAGCGCCAGCTTTTGCGTCAGGCACCAGCCGGTTTCACGGCCGTTGTACAGGTGCATTTCCAGCTGATCCTGGATCAGCACGCCGTGGCGCAATACCCGCAGATCTTGCTCGGTGTAGCCTGATCCGAGCTGCGCGGGGAAAACGTCGGCGGACGTCTTGCCCAGCAGCGGCGCGACGGTCTTGAAGCCGCAGCGCCTGGCCAGCGTCAGGTTGGCCAACAGGTAGCGCGCCTGGGCGTCTTTGATAAAGAACACCACATTGGGAATCGCGTTCAGCAACGGCGCGATCAGCGCCAGCGTATTGAGCAGATCGCGCAGGTTGTTCGGACGCTGCTGCGCCAGCCCGTCGCACAGGCGCGACAAATGTTCGACGGCGAAAACGTCCTCCTGATCCGGCAGCTCCACCAGGGCAGGCGGTGAGGGAGAAATCTGATGTTGATGGTCTGAAATGGATCGCATAGCAGTCCCTTTTCGGTCGTTAGCCGGAAAAACAGGCGGCCAGGTTGGCGCTTTCGCATCAATATTAACTTTTTTGTAACGAATCAAGCGCTATTTCCGGCTGGCTACCAAATATGCGGATCGCCGCATACTTTTGCCGGACGGCGCGCGCCGGTTGCTTGAAAACTGCGGTATTTCTCGCTACGCGGTGGTCTAGCATGAAAGTAACGTCATGATAAATAAGTTATTGTTATGGTTGCGTTAAACGTATGCCCGTGATGGGCCAGGCTAGCCTGGCCTCATTGTGCTGATTTCTTCATTCGCCACGCCGAAACGCATCAAGCCGTCATGCGCGCATTCGTTCAGGCTAACGCCATTGGTAACATCTCATTAACCCTGGAGACGCCGATGGCACTTTCTGCGCATATCACCGCTTTGCGGGCGATCGATTCTCATACCGGCGGGGAGCCGACCCGGCTGATCGTCGAAGGCTTCCCCGACCTTGGCGAAGGCAGCATGGCGGAACGGCGGGCGCATTTCGCGCAACATTATGACGATTGGCGCTGCGCGGTGATGCTCGAACCCCGCGGCAATGACGTGTTGGTGGGGGCGTTGCTGTGTCGGCCTTGTTCGCCGCAGGCTACCGCCGGGGTGATCTTTTTCAACAACACCGGCTATCTGGGCATGTGCGGCCACGGCACTATCGGGCTGATTGCTTCGTTGGCGCATCTCGGGCGCATCCGCGCCGGGCGTCATCTGATCGAGACCCCGGTCGGCCCGGTGAACGCCACGCTGCATGATGACGGCAGCGTTACCGTAGAGAACGTGGCGGCTTATCGTTATCGCCACCAGGTGCGAGTTGAGGTGGCCGGTTACGGCCCGGTGACGGGGGACATTGCCTGGGGCGGAAACTGGTTTTTTCTCATCGGCGAGTCGCCGTTGACCATCGATAAACACAATCTGGAGGCGCTGACCGCGTTCACCTGGGCGGTCCGGCAGGCGCTTGAACAGGCGGGCATTCGTGGCGAAGACGGCGGGGCGATCGACCATATCGAGCTGTTCGGTGACGATCCGCAGGCCGACAGCCGCAGCTTCGTGCTGTGCCCCGGCAAAGCCTACGATCGATCGCCGTGCGGCACCGGCACCAGCGCCAAGCTGGCGTGTCTGGCGGCGGACGGCAAACTGGCGCCCGATATGCACTGGCGCCAGGCCAGCGTCATCGGCAGCGAATTCCAGGCTTATTACCGCTGGAACGGCGAGCGCATCACCCCCTTTATTCGTGGGCAGGCTTATGTATGCGCCGATAGCCAACTGTTGCTCGACGAACGCGATCCTTTTGTCTGGGGCATACGCTGATGGGCGGCGGACGGGGAGTTGATGCCATCGTGGTGGGTGCCGGCATCATCGGCGCCGCCTGCGCCTGGCGGTTGGCGAGGGAGGGGTACCGCGTCTCGGTGGTGGACGACTGTCGCGCTGGCGCCACCGCCGCCGGCATGGGGCACCTGGTATGCATGGACGACAACCCGGCCGAGCTGGCGTTGAGCGCTTATTCGCTGCGGTTATGGCGTGAAGTGACGGGCCGGATGCCGCAAGCCTGCGCCTGGCGCGGCTGCGGAACGCTGTGGTTGGCGGAGCAAGCGAATGAAATGGCCATCGCCGAACAAAAGCGGGCGCGGCTGGCGGAGCAGGGCGTGGCGGCGGAACTGCTGACGGCGGAGCAGGTTGCCGCCATGGAGCCGATGCTGCGGCAGGGGCTTGCCGGTGGGCTGCGGGTGCCGGGCGACGGCATTTTGTATGCGCCGCACGCGGCGCGTTGGCTGTTGGCCGACGCTGGCGCGGCGATCGATGTGGTGCAGGGTGAAGCGATCGCGCTGGACGAGGCAGCGGTGCGGTTGGCGGACGGCAGAGAGCTGGCGGCGCCGGTGGTCGTTTTGGCCTGCGGCCTGTGGGCCAATGATTTGTTGTCGCAGCCGTTGCTGCGTGCCAAGAAGGGCCACCTGGCGATCACCGATCGTTATCCGCCGCGGGTGCGGCATCAGTTGGTGGAGCTGGGGTATGGCGCCAGCGCGCATGCCAGCGACGGCGCCTCCGTGGCGTTCAATGTGCAGGCGCGGCCCACCGGGCAATGGCTGATCGGTTCTTCCCGCCAGTTCGATTCCGTCGATTCGTCATTGGATATGCCGCTGCTGGCGGCGATGCTCATGCGCGCGCAGCATTTCTTGCCCGCACTGGCGCAGCTGAACATCATTCGCTGTTGGACCGGGCTGCGCGCCGCCTCTGCCGATGGATTGCCGCTGTTGGGCGCGCATCCGCAGCATACCTGGTTGTGGTTGGCGTTGGGGCACGAGGGGCTGGGCGTCACGACCGCCCTCGGCAGCGCCGCGCTGCTTGCTGCGCAGATCGGCCGGCAGGCGCCGGAGATTGATGATTCCCCGTATTTGGCGGCGCGGGCGTTTGCCGCCGAGGAGCTGCCCGTATGAAAGAGAGGCAAAACACGCTCGCGTTGAGCATCGACGGCAAACCCTACCGGGTGCCGGTTGGCATCAGCGTTGCCGCGGCGCTCAGTTTGTGCGGCGGGGATCATTGCCGGTTGTCGATTTTACGCCAGCCGCGCGCACCATTTTGCGGCATGGGCGTTTGTCAGGAATGCCGGGTAACCATTAACGGTCTGCGCCGCCTGGCGTGCCAGACGTTGTGCCAATCCGGCATGCGGATTGAGAGGAGCGATGATGAGTGACTTCGATTGCGAGGTGCTGATCGTCGGCGCCGGGCCGGCCGGCATGGCGGCAGCGCTGGCGGCGGCGGAAAACGGGGGGCAGATACGGGTGATCGATGATAATCCGCACCCCGGTGGGCAAATCTGGCGTGATGGGCCGCAGGTGGCTTTGCCTGAAGCGGCGAGACGATATCGGCAGGCGATGGCGGCGCGGGAAAATATTGTGCTGCACTCCGGCTGCAAGCTGGTGGCGCAGTGTGGCGCTAACCGATTGGCGTATGAAGACGCTGAAGGCTGCGGCGTGATTCGCTATCAAAAGCTGATTCTATGCAATGGCGCCCGTGAACTGCTGCTGCCGTTTCCTGGCTGGACGTTGCCGGGAGTGAGCGGCGCCGGTGGTCTACAGGCGCAAATCAAGCAGGGGCTGGCGATCCGCGGCGAGCGGGTGGTGATAGCCGGCAGCGGTCCGTTGCTGTTGGCGGTGGCGAAAAGTGTGAAACAGGCCGGTGGCGAGGTCGTGCTGGTCGCGGAACAGGCGGCGCTGCGGCGATTGGCGGCGTTCGCCGGCGGCCTGTGGCGTTGGCCGTCCAAGCTGCGTCAGTCGTTTTCTCTGATTCAGCCTCATTACCGTGCCGATAGCCGAGTATTGGCGGCATTGGGGCAAGAGCGTTTGACGTCAGTGCGCGTCGGCAACGGCGGGCGGGAAAGTACGGTGGCCTGTGACAGGCTGGCCTGCGGCTTCGGTTTGGTGGCGAATATTGAACTGGCGATGCTGCTGGGATGCCGGATCGCACACGACGCCGTCGCGGTGGATTATTGGCAGCAAACCAGCCAGGCGCAAATTTATGCCGCCGGGGAGTGTACCGGTATCGGCGGCAGTGAACTGGCGCTCACCACCGGCGCCATCGCCGGTTATGCCGCCACCGGGCAAAAGGCAAAAGCCGAATCCCTGACGGCGCAGCGGCGGCGATGGCGGCGTTTCGCCACGTCGACAGCGGCCGCTTTTGCGCTTGATGAACGCATGAGTTATCTGGCCAAACCGCAGACGCTGCTGTGCCGCTGCGAAGACGTCACGCTGGAACAGGTATGCCATCAACCTGACTGGAACACGGCCAAGCTGAGCAGCCGCTGTGGTATGGGAGCCTGTCAGGGCAAGGTTTGCGCGACGGCGGCGCGGCACCTGTTGGGGTGGCCTTTGCCGCCGCCACGCGCCCCTTTAACGCCGGTGCGGACGGAAACGCTGGTTGCTCTGGGAAGGCATTGCAGCGACGACGATAATTGATGGGGCATCGCGGCAGTGGCGTTTCAGTCCAAATCGATTTCGCTGCATCACCACTGCGGCCAATAGTAGGTTTTCTCTCGCCAGCCCTTGCCGTACATACAAGCCTCGATGGTGGCGTTTCGGGCTGACTGATTGCGATCGGTCTGTACCGTTTTGATCGACGGCTCTTTGTCATAGCGATATCCCGATGGACAATCTTTCTTATTCTTCTCGCAAGGGATGTATTTGTTTTCGTAGCTGAACTCTACGTCCCGCACGACGTCTGGCGGGAAGCGATCGTAGCCCCGACTGCGGCATTCGGCATATTCGGCATTTCGGGTGCTCTCAACTGCGCCGGGTCTTTCCCATTGGGTACAGGCAGTCATCATCAATAACGGCAAAACAATCAAACAACGGTAATTCTTCATGGTGTCCCTAACTCTTCCTCTATCCTGGTGATCACTGACTAGGAATCTTCCCAACCAGCGATGCGAAAAAGTGTAATCAACTGACGACACAATTGGAAATGATAATGGTTATTGTTTAGGTGTGATTGAGGCAACGGCACCCTGAAATGCGCCGTCGGCGATAGGGGAGAGGCTTACAAGGGGCAGATCTGACGATGAGAGTGTGTGGGCAGAGCGATTTTATATCTTTTCTCTTTTTGCTGCATGGCTTGGTCATTATCTCAGCGTTATGAGAGGGAAGAACAGTATGCAAGCTAAGTATTTTCTTATCCTGTTTAAATGGAATTTTGAATTAAGATATTTACCCATGGCCAAGTTTTAATGCACGGTATTAATGCTCTATTTTTTTATTTCTGTTTTTTTATTGTGCCTTTATTTTCGGAATTCTTCCATTAAATACTTTTTAGTTACAGGGAATTCATTTGCATTTTAAATTTGGATTTTTTAAATTCAGCTCAGATGAGGGATAACCGTTAGCGACAGGTTCAAAAAAGGAGTTTATTTTGTCTGGGATAAAGAAAACGCCTGAAAGCCATGGCGGTTTGCCTTCACCATCAGGGGATTATGATAATTTTAAGCACCTTTCCGATGTTGGCACCGTGTTGGGATATGGGCGAACTCGCTTTTATCAGTGGTGCCGCGGACGCGGATTTCTAACGCCGATGAATGTTCCTTCGCATGAAATGCTCAGTCTGGGATATATGGTGGCGGTGCTGTCAGAGACCGGTCATACCCGGGTTTACGTCACGCCGGATGGCTTCAGCTACGTCAGTGACGCGTTTGCGGCAGATATCCAACGCGGCATGGTAAAGTTTTAAATTTTTAAAAATCGCCTTTATTTCAAGGTCTTTAATACAGAATCTTCTTATCCGGAAAGACGCGCAGGGCGATGAGTAGGAAGTTATCCGATTTTTTCGTCTTTGCGACATGAAGGCTACTGACAGCAGCTATTCTCTTGTTACGATAAGCATTATTTTTTCAGGAGCCAAGGATGAAGCATTACGCCGCGTTGTTGTTCGCCTCTGCACTGTTGACGGGATGTGCGACCCAAGCCGTACCACCGCAACAGGCTGAATTACCGCCCCCAAGCCGTCTGATGCTTTATCAGAATATCCCGGATACGCCATACGCCACGGTGGTGGTGGTGCGCGACAGTGGAATGCTGGCGGGTAGCTGCCGCACCGGCGTTTATGTGAATGGGGAGTTCGCCGCTTCGCTGGGCGCGAAAGAAAAAGCGGAGTTTCGCGTGCCGCCGGGCAATACTTCGGTGAGCATCGGGCAAGATATGATAGAGAACTCTCTGTGTATTTGGCGTGATACCAGCGGCAGCGTGCCGATGACGCTGCGCGCCGGTGAAAGCCGCTATCTGCGTATCGCCGGCGATCGGCAGCGAGGCTTCGTTTTGCAGGCAGGGCGGCCGTAACCGCCCAGGCAAGGGCGTTAACGCCCTTGCCACCATCCCCACAGTGTAATTAATAGCCACGCCGCCGCAATCCAGCACAGTACCGCCGCACCCAACGCTAACGACAGCCGCAGACTGTTAATCAGGAAATACAGCGAAATCAAATACACCAGATAGGGCAACACCGCCCACATGCCGAAAATCAGCGTCGTTTTCAGCGCCGCTATTGAACGTTCGCTGCCGACAACATAATGCGCAATCAAAGCGAAAGTGGGGAAGAGCGGGACTAAACCGGCGATATAATAGTTGCGCGTTTTGGCCAGCAGGCCGATCAGAACCACGACCAGCGCGCCTATCAGCGCTTTGACAAAGATGCCCATAACGGTCTCGGGTGGCGGGGGAAAGCCAACACACTGCCCGAAAGCCTGAGCAGAATCAATGGCGTATTGCGTAGTGCGGGGAAAAACAGACCCGCATGAATCGCGGGTCTGAGCGGCAACGTTTACTGGCGGTAAGCGTGCTTGATTTGCTGAATGCTGTTCTTGAAGATTTCCGCCTGAGTCGGATCTTCAATCTGGGCGATGAAACGTTCCATGTTGATGATGACTTTCCCGGCATCGGCCTGGCCGATCGACTTCAGGATCAGCGTCAGCGTGGCTTTGAGGCAGGCAACCTCGGTCGCCAAGATCTCCGGGTTTGCAGACGTAGTGAAATCAACGTTGCTCATTTTCTCTCCTGATTTTTGAGGCCGTAGCCTGATACAAGCTGCTTTAGCGCACCGCGCGCGGACTATAGGCAAGTTGCCCACGCACGGCGGCGAATTTAACTGGGCGCGGAGTATAGCATAGCATGCGTCAGCCATCTGCACCGGGCTTGCTCTGGCGGCGCTGGTGGGTGAAGTTTGCTCATTGCACGCCCGGGTCATCCATTGTCGGCCAGTTATTTCGAGGTGGTTAACAAGTATTTGCCCGGCACGTTATTGTTGAACAATCGGGGTTATTATAATTATTGGGGGCGGGTGGCACTGATTTTGCCGGTGTTGGTCGGTAATAATAGTTTTGTACGCTGGCTGTCAGGCTCGCGTTGGCCGCAGCTTTAAATATCAAATGATTACAAACAGCCAACAGCCGTGTTAATATTATTCATGTCGTGATTGCTTACACAGATTTCTCCCTCGCGGCATGATTGTCGCGCTATCCTGTGTCTGACGCAGCGCGACGAAATTATTTTCGTCGCTCGATCTTTTCCGACGTGACGATTTATCGGCGGCATAGACGGCTAAAATTGAAAAATCAGCTATGCTCCGCAAAGTTATTCGGAAGTATGTATTAATCTGTGTTCATTCTTGTCTGAAAAACAAGTAATATCTCTGGCGAAAACAGAGGCTGATTGCGTTACTCCCTTTTTTTGGAGAATTTTCCTTGATTAGCGTTCTTCTTGTTGATGACCACGAACTGGTGCGCGCAGGGATACGACGCATTCTTGAAGATATCAAAGGTATAAAAGTTGTCGGTGAGGCCCAGTGCGGTGAAGACGCCGTAAAATGGTGCCGTGGCAACGCTGTCGATATCGTGCTGATGGACATGAATATGCCGGGCATTGGCGGGCTGGAAGCCACGCGCAAGATTGTGCGTTATGCACCCGACGTCAAAGTCATCATGCTGACTATCCATACCGAAAATCCCTTGCCCGCGAAGGTGATGCAGGCGGGGGCCGCCGGCTACCTGAGCAAGGGCGCCGCGCCGCAGGAAGTGATTAACGCCTTGCGTTCCGTGCATGCGGGGCAGCGATACATCGCGTCTGATATCGCCCAGCAAATGGCTCTGAGCCAGCTGGAGCCGCAGGCCGAAACGCCGTTCAGCTGCCTGTCTGAGCGCGAGCTGCAGATCATGTTGATGATCACCAAAGGCAAAAAAGTGAATGAGATCTCGGAGCAACTGAGTCTCAGCCCGAAAACGGTGAACAGTTACCGTTACCGTATGTTCAGCAAATTGAATATCAGCGGCGACGTCGAACTGACCCACTTGGCCATCCGACATGGATTGTTCAATGCGGAGACGTTGTTAAGCAGTGAATGACCGTTTTGATGCCAAAGCTTTCCTGAGTACCGTCACCAGCCAACCTGGCGTCTATCGTATGTATGACGCCACTGGCACGGTGATCTACGTCGGTAAAGCCAAAGACCTGAAAAAACGTCTCGCCAGCTATTTTCGGCAGCAGGTCAGCAGCCGTAAAACCGAAACGCTGGTTAAAAATATCGCGCAAATAGACGTAACGGTTACCCATACCGAAACAGAAGCGCTGTTGTTGGAACATAACTACATTAAATTGTACCAACCGCGATATAATGTTCTTTTGCGAGACGATAAATCTTATCCGCTGATTTTTCTCAGCGCCGATACCCATCCCCGTCTAGCGGTGCATCGCGGCGCCAAACACGCCAAGGGCGAATATTTCGGTCCTTTTCCCAACTCTTACGCCGTGCGCGAAACGCTGGCGCTGCTGCAGAAGCTGTTCCCGATCCGCCAGTGCGAAAACAGCGTGTACCGCAACCGCTCGCGCCCGTGTCTGCAGTATCAGATCGGCCGCTGCCTGGGCCCTTGCGTCGCCGGCCTGGTGAGTGAAGAAGAGTACCGGCAACAAGTGGACTATGTGCGGCTGTTTCTTTCGGGCAAAGATCAACAGGTGTTGCACCAGCTGATTGCCCGCATGGAAGAAGCCAGCAAGCTGCTCAATTTCGAAGAGGCGGCGCGCATACGCGATCAAATTCAGGCCGTGCGCCGCGTTACCGAGCGGCAGTTCGTGTCGGGCGACAGTGACGATCTGGATGTCATCGGCGTGGCGTTCGACGCCGGTATGGCATGCCTGCACGTGCTGTTCATCCGTCAGGGCAAGGTGTTGGGCAGCCGCAGCTATTTCCCTAAGGTGCCGGGCGGTACGGATATGAGCGAAGTGGTGCAGACTTTCGTCGGCCAGTTTTACCTGCAGGGCAGCCAGGCGCGCACGCTGCCCGGCGAGATCCTGTTGGATTTCAGCTTGCCGGAAAAGGACCTGCTCGCAGAATCGCTCTCCGAGTTGGCGGGGCGCAAGATCCAAATTCAAAGCAAGCCGCGCGGCGACCGCGCCCGTTATCTGAAGCTGGCCCGCACCAACGCGGCAACGGCGTTGACCACCAAGCTTTCGCAACAGTCGACGATCCATCAGCGGCTGGCGGAATTGGCCAAGGTGCTGAATCTGGCGGAAATCAACCGTATGGAATGCTTCGACATCAGCCATACCATGGGCGAACAGACCGTGGCTTCGTGCGTGGTGTTCGACGGAAACGGCCCGGTGCGTTCGGAGTATCGGCGCTACAATATTAGCGGTATCACCCCCGGCGATGACTACGCGGCGATGACGCAGGTGCTGAAACGCCGTTACGGCAAAGCGCTGGAAGAGAAAAAAATCCCGGATGTCATTTTCATCGACGGCGGCAAAGGGCAGCTCGGCATGGCGATCGACGTGTTCAACTCGCTGAACGTCACCTGGGACAAGAATAAACCGTTGTTGATCGGCATTGCCAAAGGCGCCGATCGCAAGGCCGGGTTAGAAACGTTGTTCTTCGTGCCGGAAGGCGAAGGGATTTCGTTGCCGCCGGATTCGCCGGCGCTGCATGTGATCCAACACATCCGCGATGATTCACATAATCATGCGATTACCGGTCACCGGCAGAGAAGGGCGAAAGTCAGAAATACCAGCGCACTGGAACTGATTGAGGGCGTAGGGCCGAAACGGCGCCAGATGCTGTTGAAGTATATGGGCGGACTGCAACCTTTGTTGAACGCCAGCGTGGAGGAAATTGCAAAAGTGCCGGGTATTTCACAAGCATTGGCAGAAAAGATCTACAATGCATTGAAACACTGAGGGCAATGTAGCAACATACTCTTAATTTCCACTTTAGCCAGATAGTTACCGTAGCATTATGCAATTGAATATACCGACTTGGCTTACCCTGTTTCGCGTAGTTCTGATCCCATTCTTTGTGCTGGCGTTTTACCTGCCGTTCAGCTGGGCTCCGATGGTTTGCGCCGTTATCTTTGTGTTTGCCGCTGTCACCGACTGGTTTGACGGTTTCCTGGCGCGCCGCTGGAAACAAACGACGCGCTTCGGGGCGTTCTTGGATCCGGTCGCGGACAAAGTGATGGTGGCGGTAGCGCTGGTGCTGGTGGCGGAGCACTACCACAGCTGGTGGATCACGCTGCCGGCGGCCACCATGATCGCCCGCGAAATCATCATTTCGTCGCTGCGCGAGTGGATGGCGGAAATTGGCAAACGCAGCAGCGTGGCGGTGTCCTGGATCGGCAAAGTGAAGACCATGGCGCAGATGATGTCGCTGGTGGGCTTGCTGTGGCGCCCGGATCGCTCTGTGGAATATGTGGCAATCGGCTTGCTGTATATTGCGGCGGTGCTGACTTTCTGGTCGATGTTCCAATATTTGAACGCGGCGCGTAACGATTTGCTGGAACCGTGATCGATACGCTGCAAAAAGCGGCAAACGATCGTGGTGGGCCAACAATTTTATTGACTCATCACGTCAGGTAAGTAGAATGCATCGCATCAGACGACAACGATGAATTGCCGAAAGATAGCAAAGAAATCAGTCGGTTCTGGTAATGCGGGAATAGCTCAGTTGGTAGAGCGCAACCTTGCCAAGGTTGAGGTCGCGAGTTCGAGCCTCGTTTCCCGCTCCAAATATTAGCCTGTTGAATCCCCCGTGATTCGGCAGGTAAGGAAAAGGGGCTTCGGCCCCTTTTTCGTTTTCTGCTTCTGCGCCATTCGGCGACACCTTTCTTCATCTTCCCATATCGATTATTGACCCTTCTCACGTATCTTTCCTGTCGTTGTCATACTGTTGGATGCAGCCGTTAAACGGTGAAACAATAATTTGATACGTCCGGCGGTTCGCCACGCAAGAAGAAAATAATGCGGCGTATGACGCCATCCGAGCACTCAGGCACAGCCATGCTGCGCTGTCGCCTCGTCAAATCGCTGGGTTATCGGCAAAGTGAAGCGGTAGGTCGGTCTTTTGAAACCGGGCATAGGAGGATGTATGGAATCTGGTGCTTTAAAGCATCTGATAAGAACGACGGCGGGATGTGCGCTGTTCTTCGGCCTGGTCGCCCCGCCGTTGGGGGGCGTGCTCATGTTTCTGCTGATGGCGTTCGGCAGCGGTGAGTGGGTGGGAATAAGTCTTCTCGATGCCGGCGACTTGCTGGGCATGGCGGGGTTTATCGGCATTTTTTCTTATGCGCTCGGTTTTTTGCCGGCATGTTTGGCGGGGGCTATTGCCGGTATCGCCCATTCAGGCATTCGCCAATTGCGGTGGTTTCTGCTGTTGTGTGCGGTGGTGTCCGCCATTGCCCCCGGTTTGCTGAATGCCGATCAGCGTATTTTTGGCGCGATCGCGGTTTTACCGGGAATGTTCGCCGGGTTTTTATGGTGGCGTCGAAGATTGCGTGATGCCCCGACTGATGAGGTTTTGCACGATAGCCCTTCGCCATAAGCAAGCGAAAAGCCGGGGTGGGCCATTCCTGTCGAGAAAAAGAACCGTTTTGCCCATGAATTTCTGAGCCGATGCATATAATATCAACATTGCGCTTGCCTTTTCGTTGGCATTGTGAACAGTGCGCCCACAAAATAAGCAGTTGAAAGCGTTAGAGAACTTTTTGCTATTTCGGGGGGTTGCCAAGGTGGGGGTTTAGTCCATAATGCAGTCCATCGATTCGGCAGTAACGAAATAAATTACTTAAGAATCAGATGATTAGGATAAGCGATTTTATCATCGCAATCCCGAAGAACAAAACGAAGTGGGTGATTCACCGGCTTTGGCCTGAAAAGGCAAAACAGAATAAAGGCGCGTTAACAAAGCGGTTATGTAGCGGATTGCAAATCCGTCCAGTCCGGTTCGACTCCGGAACGCGCCTCCAACTTTCCCGAGCCCGGGTGGTGAAATCGGTAGACACAAGGGATTTAAAATCCCTCGGCTTATGGCTGTGCGGGTTCAAGTCCCGCCCCGGGTACCAGGGAACGAAAATACCGAATAATCAAAGCAATAAGTAGTAATGTCGTAGACCGCCGAGAGGCGGTTTTTTTGTGCCTGAAATTCGCATTACGCCTGCATTTTTTTCCTTTCTTGTCATGCCGCCACCCTGCCTGCAGGGAGCCCCGCAGGGCTCCACAGTACAGATCATAAGAAACCGAACGCCGCGGCGAGGATCCAGCCGAAGACGCAGGAGACGCTGACGCCGATCAGGCCCGGTAGAATGAAGCTGTGATTGATCACGAAGCGGCCGATGCGGGTGGTGCCGGAGCGGTCGAACTGAATTGCCGCCAAATCGCTGGGGTAGGTCGGTAAAATATAATAACCGTAGCAGGCCGGCGCCGAAGCGACGATATAGGCCGGGTTGACGCCGATCGCCAGCGCCACCGGCACCAGCGCCGCCAGCGCAGCGGCCTGCGAATTGACGAATTTCGACACCAGCAGCAGGATCAGCGCATAGGCCCAGGGGTACTCTTTCACCAGCACGCCCAGCGTGGCTTCTATCTGCGTCAGGTGCGCGCCGAACATGGTTTCCGCCATCCAGGCGACGCCATACACCGCCACGATGGCAATCATGCCGGAACGGAACACCTCGTTTTTAGAGATAGACGCCGGGTTGGTGCGGGTAATGATGACGATCAGCGCCCCGGCCATCAGCATGCACATCTGGATCACCAGGACCATGGAAAGTGGCTTGCCACCGAAGCTGGGCCGCAGGTCGGAAAAGGCCCCCAGCACCGCCACCAGGGCGATAGTGGCGAGGAAAATCCACATGGCGATCCAGTTGCTGCGCGGCAATACCCGGTCCAGCAGGGTGGCGGCGTCGCCATAGACGTAGCGATGGTTCTCCGGCACCGAGATGAATTTCTGGAACTCGGGATCTTTGTCCAGGTCTTTGCCGCGGAACCAGCTGAAGATACCGATCGCCAGAATGCCGCACAGGGTGGAAGGAATGGTGATCGACAGCAGATCGAGGAATTCCAGATGGCGGCCATTGAAGGTGTAGCTGCTGAGCATCGCCACCAGTGAAACGACCGCCACCGAGACCGGGCTGGCGATAATGCCCATCTGCGCGCCGATCGAGCTGGCTGCCATTGGCCGTTCCGGGCGGATGTTATTTTTGATCGCCACGTCATAGATGATCGGCAAGATGGTGTACACCACATGGCCGGTGCCGCACAAGATAGTGAGAATGCAGGTGACGAACGGCGCGATGATTGAGACATATCGCGGGTTGCGCCGCAGCATCCGCTCGGCGATCTGGAGCATGACGTCCAACCCGCCTGAGGCCTGCAGAGTGGCGGAGGCCGCCACCACCGCGATGATCACCAGCATCACGTCTACCGGCGGTTTGCCGGGCTGCAGGTGAAAGCCGAACACCAGAATCATCAAACCGATACCGCCCAGCAACCCCAGCGCAATGCCGCCTTTACGCGCCCCATACAGCAGGCATGCCAATATAACCGCTAATTGCAGAAAGAAATCCATGATAGATACGCCTTAATAATGTTGAACTTAACTGCGTTCAGTTTCCGGCGGCGTTTACAGCAGAAAGTTGTTTTAAATCTAAAGGCATTAATAAATTGTGGTTATTAACCTTAAAGAGTGATGTCGGTCACATTCAAAGAACATAGAGAGCGGGCGGAAAGCGGCATCAGCACGAAAAAGCAAGCCAAGAGGTCAGACCTCTCCTATATGACGGATTTACCACCAGAGGAGAGAGTTATGGATCCGACAAAAATGACGGGGCTGGCGTTATTACAGGCAGCGATGGCCGGCAAAATTCCACCGGCTTCGATCGCTGAAACGGTGCCCATGAAACCGGCCGCGGTTGCAGAGGGATATATCCGCATCGTGGCGCGGGCCGACGAACGCCACCTTAACCCGCTGGGCGGCGTTCATGGCGGCTTCGCCGCCACGGTTTTGGACTCGGTGACCGGTTGCGCGGTGCACAGTACGCTGGGCGCAGGGACGGGTTATGGCACCGTCGATCTGCAGGTGAAAATGTTGCGCCCGGTGCCGAAGGCGATTGATCTGATCGCCGAGGGGCGTCTGGTCTATGCGTCGAAAAACGTCGCTTTCGCGGAAGGCACGCTCAAAACGGCGGAAGGGAAACTGCTGGCTTCGGCAACCGCCACTTGCTTCATCATTCGCCCTACCGAACAGCCGCCGCAATAACCTGCCATTTATCAGGCCCCGGTTCTTCCATCCGGGGCCTGATGCATTTCTCTGTCGGCTGCACCGATCGCAGCGATACGGCCGCAGGCGCGATGCGTCATTGTGGTCTAGTATTCTTGGGTAAAAATTTATCGGGGTGAGTATGCAGCCGTATAAAGAGGTTGAGTTTGATCATGAGCTTTGTCTGGCGATCGGCAGAGCCGTATTGGACGTGGTAGCGCAAGGGGAAGAAACCAGCGCGACGTCGGTGATGAGCGCCATTGAGCGGGCGGTGGAACAGGGGCTGAACGACGACGACACCGCCGTTGCCGACGACGCGCTGGATTTGATGGCTCGTCTTATTCACGGCTGCGGATTTATTAATCTATCGGGTGAAGAGGAGACTTCCCATGCATTGGTTGAATTTCAAGCGCTACAAGAGTGACGTCGCCAAACAGGCCGTGCCGCCGCATCTGAATGCCGCTGAATTTGCGCGGCATTATGCCGATAAGCCGCAGGAGAATACGGAAGAGTATCTTTCGCTCAGCGGGGAGATGTGTTGGGATGCGGTGGTGCTGTGCGCCCACCGTTCCGGCGCGCTCAGTAAGGCGAAATACAAGCAGCTGTGGCTGACGGTGTTCGATAAGCAGTACAAACATTTCGTCAGCCCCGACGATACCGAGATCCGCACCATGGCGGATATGCTGCGCGCCCCGCAGGGATGTTTTATCGGGATATTCTCCATGCGCGACGCGGCCTCGCCCCGATTGCTGCATGCCATGATCGGCACCGGCGCGGGATTTGCCGCAGGCAATAAAAAATCTTTGCATCGGCGTGGGAGGCGCGGTCGGCTGGGAAAATCTCAATCTGGCGCGCGATCTGCGCTGGCAGCCGGAAGGCGGTTTTCTACGCCAGGGCGACAGTGAAGTGCTGCGTATTTTTTATCGGCCTTTCCCCGCCTGAAAAGGTCCGGACGCTTTTTAGGGTAAAAAAAACCGCCGTTGGGCGGTTTTTTGCGTCTTATTTGAACCCGCCGCTGCGGATGAAGTCGAGACCGGCGGCGGTGATCCGTGTTTGGTGCGGATCGATATCATAGTTGTTCTCGTCGATGTCGCTCATCACGTAGGCCTGTATCAGCCCCTTGGTTTTGAGATAGGCGAAGGGATCCGCAAAGGCGTGCGGGCTGGTGGCGTCCTGCTTCCACAGTTCGTAAGTTTTCTCATCCAGCGTGCCGGGATGATTGGCGGCCAGTCGGGTCAGGATCTGATTGTAGAACACATAGTCGGTCATGATGCGGTCCTCTTTATCGCGAGCGACAGTCTCGGAAAATGACGTAACATCTATCAATCATAGCCGATGTTTGCTCGCCGCCTGCGTTATCGCGAATCCAGGTTATCCACGCTGGCTTTCGAACCAGTGAAACAGACGCGAAATGGTGAGGCTGAGATCGCCGATGTTGAAGAGCGCGCCGAGCCACAGGGTTAGCATAACCAGGATGCCGATGATGACGGGAAGATCCATTTTGCCCATGAGAATGTTTTGCAGAGGTGACGGTGCCACAAGGGTAACACCGTTTTCCGGCAGGATAAAATGTGCCGCCGTTATTTCGATTGTGCCGCTGCGGAATGGCGAAGGCCGGCCATCAGGATGACCGGCCGGGTTTCAACAGCCTATCTTGCCGCCAAACGGTCAGGCATAGTGGCGGGCGATATGCTCGGCGGTGGCGATCGTCGTCACATTAGTGGCGACGGAGGGCACGTCGGGGAAAATGGATGCGTCGACAACCCGAAGCCCGTGCACGCCGTGCACGCGGCCCTGAAGGTCAACGACCGCCTTCGGGTCGCCGGCATTCCCCATTGGCGCGGAGGAGGTCGGGTG
The DNA here is from genome assembly GCF_000747565.1 of Serratia sp. SCBI. Lineage (NCBI taxonomy): Bacteria > Pseudomonadati > Pseudomonadota > Gammaproteobacteria > Enterobacterales > Yersiniaceae > Serratia > Serratia sp. SCBI. Next base: position 1,896,148 of record NZ_CP003424.1, read on the forward strand.
ATGATAGGTATCCAACGTCGCCGCCATCGAGGCCAGAATGGCCTCGTCGCTGTCTGCGGCGGGCGCAAGCTCGCTGTGGATAAGCGTAGACAGCGGAGCGGTTTGCCCTATTTTTCGCGCCAGTTTAACCCCCTCCAGCAAGCGAACACGGTCACTCTCTTGCGCCAGGAAGTTAAGGTCAATGTGAGGGGCTGCCATCGGATCGCGGCTTTCCAGCCAGATGCGTCCGGTGGATTGCGGCCGAGTCAGCGCCACCGCCAGGACAAAACCGACGCCGGTGGGGCTTTGGTCATGTGGGAACAGATGCGTCGCGGTAATGTGCAGATCGAGCTCCTCCGGTTCCGCCCGGCTGCTGCGGGTCCACAGCTTGGCGCCGATAACCGGCGATTGGCTGCCGATGACCTCGGGGCGGGCTGTGTAGGCATTGTAATAAAAGGGGTGATCGACCAGGTTTTCACCGACGGGCAAATCGGCGACGACGGGGATCCCCAGACGCTTCGACTGTTGTGCAGGCGCAATGCCGGATCGCATCAAAACGGCGGCGCTGCCGTAGGTTCCCGCGCTCAGGATCACTTCAGCGGCTTGGATTTCTTCGCCACTGGCCAGGCGAACGCCGATCGCGCGCTGCCCGTCAAATATCACGCGGTCGACCAGCGTATCGGCACGCAGGGTGAGATTGTCTCTGGCGCGCGTTTTCTCATCCAGATAGGCCATGCCGGTGTTAACGCGCACACCGTTGACGATATTCATCGGGTAGGGGCCGACGCCATTCGCTGAAGGGCCGTCAAAATCGTCGATGGCGTCATAGCCGTTGGCGCGCGTGGCGGCGACGAAAGCGCGTTGCATTGGCGTGATGTCATCCAATGTGAGTTGCACGACGGGGAAAGGACCGCTATCGCCATGGATTGCGCGGTCGTGCAGGCCATGACGAGTCTCCAGTTTTTTGAAGGAGGGCAGCAGATCCTGATAGCGCCATCCCGGCAGATCCCAGCGTTTGAAATCTTCCGGGCGGGCGCGGATCGCCACGGCGCCGTTGACGCCAGAACTGCCGCCCAGGACTTTACCGCGGATGGCGCCGATCGCGTGGCTGACATAGCCGGGTTCTGTCCGGTATCCCCATTCGAATTCCGGGTCGCCATTGGCGCCGAGCACGTCGCTGTTCGCGATGAGGCGCGGATAATCGTAGGGCGCGTAACTGTGTCCGGCCTCTATCAGCAGGACCCGGCGCGCCGGGTTTTCGCTGAGGCGAGCCGCCATCACCGCGCCGGCGGAACCGCCGCCGACGATGATCACGTCGAAGGTGGATGGCTCGCTGGCGCGTTGGGCCGGTTGTGTTTGCGCCGCCGACGCGGAACTCGATGCGCAAGCGCTGAGCGTGGCGGCGGCTGAAACGGCCAGCGTTTGGGATATCAGCTGACGGCGTGACAGGTCTTTCATGGCGTAGTCTCCAGAGCGGTCGGAAGGTGTGTTCTGCAGACTAAAACCCGGAGATAAAAGCGACAAGCGGGCGAAATTCGAACCTGCTGTTCGCGTTCTGCGAACCTTTCAGGTTGACGTCAGGAAAGGGGACAGCGCGGTTTCCCAACTGGGCGTATGGCCAATGTGCTCACTCAGAAAGTCCACCAGCGCCTTGATCTTGGGGGATGCGCGTTTTGAACGGCGATAGACGGCGGAAATGTCGCCGCCGTCGGGTGAATAGGCGGCCAGCACAATGCGCAGTTCCCCTGCGCGTATCGCATCGGCGGCGATAAATGCGGGCAGGATGGCGAGGCCCAAACCGGCTTTCGCCGCCGCCAGCAGGTGAAAAGCATTATCGGTGCGCAGGCGTTTGCCGATACGAAACGATCGGATCTCGCCTTCGATGGGGAGTTGCAGCATGCCGGTCGGCTCGCGGTGAATATACAGCAACCCCTGATGCTGTTGCAGGTGTTGCGGGTGCGTCGGCGTGCCTTGACGCGCAAGATAGGCTGGGCTGGCGCAAATCAAGTGACGGTTGACGCAGATGCGCTGCGCGATCAGGTCGGAATCCGCCAAGGCGCCGATACGGATGGCGACGTCGAAATTTTCCTGATTCAGATTGGCCAGGCGATCGCTGTACTCCACGTCCAGATTGAGGTTCGGGTATTGTTCCATAAAGGCGGATAACAGCGGCGCCAGATAGCGGATGCTGAACGCCATCGGCGCGGTTAACCGCAATGGGCCCTGCAGTTGGCCGTGCAGTGTTCGCACCGACTCTTCGGCATCGCTCACTTCGCTTAATATGAGAACGGCGCGCTGATAGAACAGATGGCCGGCGTCGGTCAACCCAAGCGTTTTCCCGCGTTCGAACAGCACAGTCCCAAGGCGCGTCTCCAACTGCTGGATGCGTTTGCTGACCACCGACTTGGTGGTGCCCAAGCGGCGGGCGGCGGCGCTGATGTTGGCGGCCTCGACCACGGCGATATAGGTCGCCATCTCCTGAAACTGATTCATTCATCTCTCCTTCGGTATCCGCCGGGTCAAGTTACCACTCTGTGCACGCCAGGCAAAAAAAACCACCCGGGCGGGTGGTTTTTGCTTGTCAGTGCGAATCAGTCCAGTTTGGGGTGCTGGTCGATCAGGATCTGTTTTTTCTTTTCCAGTTCGGCGATCTGCGCGTTGATGTCCTCGACTTTCTGTTCGATGTTGTCGTAGGTTTCCTGCAGCAGCTCTTTTGCCTCGGAGCGGTCAGAGGCGGCCGGCGTCGCGCCGCGTAGCGGCTTGTTGGCGGTTTCTTTCATGTACAGACCGGTGATAAGACCGATCACCGCAACAACCATCAGGTAGTAGGCCGGCATGTACAGGTTGCCGGTCGCTTCCACCAGCCAGGCGGCAACGGTCGGCGTCGCACCGGCGATCAGTACCGAAATGTTGAACGAAATCGCCAGCGCGCTGTAGCGGATGTGCGTCGGGAACATCGCCGGCAGGATGGAGGCCATCACCCCGGTGAAGGAGTTGAGCAGCACCGCCAGCACCAGCAGGCCGACGAAAATCAGGCCGATGACGTTGCTGTTGATCAGAATGAAGCACGGGATCGCCAACGCCAACAGGCCGATGCTGCCGCCGATGATAAACGGCTTACGGCCGATGCGGTCACTGGTCAGGCCGATCACCGGCTGCACGAACAGCATGCCGATCATGATGGCGATGATGATCAGAACGCCGTGATCTTCCGAGTAGTGCAGGTTATGCGACAGGTAGCTCGGCATGTAAGTCAGCAGCATGTAATAGGTCACGTTGGTGGAAATCACGATACCGACGCACACCAGCAAACTTTTCCAGTGTTTGGCCGCGATCTCTTTGAACGAGGTCTTTGGCGGATTCTCGATGGCGTTGCGATCCTCTTTCTCCATCTTGTCCACGTGCTGCTGGAACGCCGGGGTTTCTTCCAGCGCATGGCGCAGGTAGAGACCGATCAGGCCCAGCGGCGCAGCGATGAAGAACGGGATACGCCAGCCCCAGTCGAGGAAGTTGGCTTCGCCGACGATACTGGAGATCAGCACCACTACGCCTGCGCCCATCACAAAGCCGGCGATGGAGCCGAAGTCCAGCCAGCTGCCCATAAAGCCGCGTTTGCGGTCCGGTGAGTATTCGGCGACGAAGATCGCCGCACCGGAATATTCACCGCCGACGGAGAAGCCTTGCGCCAGTTTGGCCAGCAGCAGCAGGATCGGCGCCCAGATGCCGATCGACGCATAGGACGGGATCAGGCCGATACAGAAGGTGCTGACCGCCATGATGATAATGGTGACCGAGAGCACTTTTTGACGGCCGAACTTGTCGCCCATGGCGCCGAAGAACAGACCGCCGAGCGGACGCACCAGGAAGGGGACTGAGAAGGTCGCCAGCGCGGCGATCATTTGTACGCCGGGAGAGGCGCCGGGGAAGAAGACCTGGCCAAGCGCATAGGCGACAAAGCCGTATACGCCGAAGTCGAACCACTCCATTGCGTTGCCGAGGGCCGCGGCGGTAATGGCCTTCTTGAGTTTGCTGTCATCGATGATGGTGATGTCGTTAATGTGCATCGGTTTATGTCGTTTTTTTCTTAACTTCATATAATCATCCCTTAATGAATTATTCGTTGTTCGTGAAAGCGTAATCTCCGTTCACTGTTGTTTTCGAGTTATCAAATCGGCTAATCGAATCGCGGTTCAAGACGATTCATTATCCACATTTAAGTTGAGGTGTGGATCACAAAATAGCGTCGCTCATGCCGATGTTATGTCATTTAGGTGACTAATTATTTTGCATCTATAGCTTAACGTTATATCTTGCGGCGATCAAATCCAGCAGTTTAACTTAAGTGTTTGCACCGATTTGGTGCGAGAATGGTCTGATAATTGTGCGATCTGGCGATTTTTCGGCTGATTGATGGTGTTTCCAGTATAGAGAATACGGGAGATAACACAGGAAAAATTGATGTGTTCGCCGCTAAAAAACGCCTGGCCGGGTGGCCAGGCCGCTGAGATTACGGCGCCGATGAACCGCCGAATTCGAGATAGATTTTCGCCAGATTCTGGTACTGCGCGAAGCGGTTCTCATCCACCGCCAGTTCCGCCTGACGGCGTTGTTCCTGAGCGTTCAGCCAGTCGGTAATGGTGACGGCGCCCTGTCGGTAACGCACCTCGTTCAACCGCTCCGATTTACGCGCCAACGCCAGTGAGGCGCGCAACTGCGTCTCCTGCGCCAGCAGCTGCGTGCGCAGTGACAGCGCGTTGTTCACATCGCCCATCGCTTTGTACAGCGCCTGCTTGAAGGCCAGAACTTGCTGTTCATAGTCGTTGCGGGCGATCTTGATCTCCACGCCCATTTGCCGCCACTGCAGGAACGGCAGCGTCAGGCCGGCGCTGAGGCTGCCCGTCGGGTTGCGCAGGAATTCCAGCAGCGCGCTGCTGCTGGTGCCCAGTGAACCGGTCAGGCTGAACGCGGGATAGTATTGCAGACGTTTTTCATCGACGTTGGCCAGGGCGGCGCGCAACCGCAGCTCTTGAGCGCTGAGATCCGGGCGACGACTCAGGACGCTGGCGGGAATGCCGGTGTTGATCTGCGGCATCGCCGTCGTCGGCAGGCGCGCGGGCGCGATGGTGGCCTGGCCTGATGGCGCGCCCAGCAGCACCGCCTGTTCGTTCAGCGCCTGTTGACGATCGTGTTGTAACGCCACCAGGCTGCGTTCCTGCGTCAGCAAGTTTTGTTCCGCATTCACTACGTCCAGCGCCGAGATGCTGCCGGCCTGATAACGGGCGTTGGCCAGCCGCAGCGTCGTTTTGGCATAGGCGATGCTCGCCTGGCTGACGCTGATTTGTTGATTGAGAAAACCGATGCGCCAGTAGTTGGTGGCGGCGTCGGCCAACAGCTTCAGGCGCGCCGCCTGCAGATCCTGCACGGAAGCCTGGCTGCTCCACTCGGCCGCGTCGCGTTGGCGCGCCAGCTTGCCCCACAGATCGACCTCATAGCTGGTGGTGAGCGACGCGTTGCTGGTTTTATTCCACGCGGAGGACTCGGACAGCGGGCGATTAATGCTGCTGCCTAATGAGGCGCTGACGCCGGGCGCGGTGCTGATGCCGACGCGTTCCGCCTCGAGCCGTGCGCGGTAAACGCGCAGCACGGCGGCGGCCAGATCGTTATTGCTCGCCATCACCTGTTGCAGCCAACGGTCGAGCTCGGGATCGTGGAAATCGCGCCAGTCGAACGGCGTCGGCGCGGCGTTGTCGGCAGCGTATTGCCACCCCGCAGGATAGTTGACCTGCGGCGCCCGGTAGTCGCTTTTCAGGGCATTGCCGCAGCCGGCGGTGAGCAGGGCGGCGAGGCTTAACGCCAGGGGAGATAAAATTTTCATGGGTTACTCGCTGGCCAATGAAACGACCGGATCCATCCTTGCCGCTTTGCGGGCGGGGAGATAACCGAAGATCATGCCGATTAAGGTTGAACAGAAAAATGCCGTGGCGGCGGCTTGCCAGGAATAGATGGCGGTGAACATGCCGCCCGCCAGCGAGGTGAACAGCGACCCGGCGGCGAACGACAGCGCGATGCCCAAAGCGCCGCCGATCAGACAGACCAGCACCGCCTCTATCATGAACTGTTGCATGATGTCGCTGCGCCGCGCGCCGACCGCCATGCGCACGCCGATTTCGTGGGTGCGTTCGGTCACCGAGACCAGCATGATGTTCATCACGCCCAGGCTGCCGATCACCAGCGCGATGGACGCCACCATCAGGATCAGCAGGCTGAAAGTCATTGACGTGCGTTCGATGGACTTTCGGATTTTATCGAAGTTGTACAAACGGAAATCTTTTACGCCATGGCGTTGGGTCAACAGCTGTGTGATAGCGGTGACCGCCGATTCGCTGGCGACATTGTCCTTTAGCCGAACGGTGATGCCGCTGAGCGTCGGTTTGCCTACCATGCGATACATCACCGTGCTGTAGGGCATCCAAACAGTAATGCGATTGGGCGCGTAGTTGCGATTGCTTTTCGCCACACCGATCACTCGGGCCGGCACCGAGCCGAGAAACACGATCTGGCCGAGCGGCTCGACGCCGAAATCGCCGAACAGCGCCTGGCGCGCATTGTCGTCGATGATCACTTCCTGCAGCGCATTACGATCGTCGCGGAAAGTCACGCCTTGTAACAGCTCGACGCCGTTAACGCGGAAATAGTCGCGCCCGACGCCGGTGATCGAGGCGGTGGCGGATTTGCTGCGAAAACGGATGCTGTCGGAAGCGTCTACTTCCGGGCTGACGCTGTCGACGAAGCTTTGCTGCGCCAGCGCGTCGGCATCGGCCGGCACCAGGGTGCGGATGCTGTCGATGGCGTCGTCGAAGAAATCGCGGCCCGGATAGATGCTTACCACGTTAGTGCCGAGATCTTTGAGGTTTTCCAGCGTGCGCTGTTTGGCGCCTTCGCCCAGCGCCACTACCGTGACCACGGCGGCGATGCCGAAGATGATGCCGGTCATGGTCAGCGCGGTGCGCAGACGATGAGCGTTCATCGCTTTCAGCGCCATGTGCAGCGATTCGCGGGTGCGGTCAATCAGGCGTTGCCAGCCGCTTTGCCGGCTGCGGTGCGGCGGCGGCAACGATGAGCCGGACGCCGACTTGCGGCCGCTGTCAGCGATGATCTTGCCGTCTTGCAGTTCGATGACGCGCTGCGCATGTTGCGCCACTTTCATATCGTGGGTGACGATCACCACGGTGTGGCCGCGCTGATTCAGTTCGCTCAGGATCGCCAGCACTTCCTGGCCGGATTGGGTGTCCAGCGCGCCGGTCGGTTCGTCCGCCAGGATGATCTCACCGCCGTTGATCAGGGAGCGGGCAATGCTGACGCGCTGTTGTTGGCCGCCGGAAAGCTGGCCGGGCTTGTGGTCTTCGCGTCCCTCAAGCCCCAACCGCGCCAGCAATTGCGCCGCCCGCTGCCGACGCTGATCGCGCCGGGCGTTGGCGTAGATGGCCGGGATTTCGACGTTGCCCAGCGCGCTGAGATCGGGCATCAGGTGATAGCGCTGGAAGATAAAACCGATATGTTCGCGGCGCAGGCGGGCCAATTCGTCCGGCGACAGGTGGGCGGCGTTCTGGCCGCTGATGTAGTAATCGCCGCGATCCGGCACGTCGAGGCAGCCCATGATGTTCATCAGCGTCGATTTGCCGGAGCCGGAGGCGCCGATGATCGCCACCAGCTCGCCGGCGGCGATGGTCAGATCGATGTCTTTCAACACCGTTAACGCTTGACCGCCGTTGGTGTACGTTCGGCTGATGCCTTTTAGTTCGATGATCGCGTTCACAGGAAGATGCCATCCTCAGCCGATTTGGCGGCAGGCTGCGACAGCACCACGGTTTCACCGGCTTTCAGGCCGCTGAGGATCTGAATGTCGACATTGTTGGTGATGCCGGTGGTCACTTTGCGCGTTTCCAACCGCTGGTCCTGGGTCAGCACCTGCACCTGCTGCTCTTTGCCATCGATTTTATGCACCGCCTGGATCGGCACCAGCAGGGTGTTCTTCGCGTCGCCGAGCAGCAAGGACACCTGCGCGGTCATGGCGATACGCAGGCGGTTTTCCGGGTTTGGCACGTCCAGCAGCGCGTTGTAATAGACCGAGGCGTTCGAGGTGCCGGAGCCGGAAGCGGAGCTGGTGCCGGCGAGCGAGTCGTCTTTCATCACCGATTCCGGTGCCAGCTCGATGGTGCGCAGCGTGGCGTCGTAGCGCTTATCCGGATCGGAAAAAATAGTGAAGTAAGCCTTTTGTCCCGGCGAAATGCGGGTGATGTCGGCTTCGGAGATCTGCGCCTTAATGGTCATCATATCCAGCCGCGCCAGCTTGACGATGGTCGGCGCACTTTGGCTGGAGTTGACCGTTTGTCCCTGCTGCGTGACCACGGCGATAACAATGCCGTCCATTGGCGCAACCACGCGGGTATAGCCCAGATCGATTTTTTTCTTCTCGACTTCGATCTGCGATTGCACCAACTGCGCATTGAGCGCCTGCAGATCGGCGCGAGTGGTGGCGAGCGAGGCTTCGGCGGTCTCGAAGTCTTCCCGGGAACTGGCTTCGTCGTTCAGCATGCGGCGCTGACGTTTGAAACGCGACTCCGCCTGTTTCAGCAAGGCCTGTTTGGCTAACATATTGGCTTTGACTACGTTCAGCGCCGCTTCGGCGTTGCGCAGATCGTTGCGCTGTTGCAGATCGTCGATGTCGGCGATCGGTTGCCCTTTGGTGACGCGATCGCCCAGCTTGACCTTCAGCGATTTGACTTCGCCGGAGACGCGGGCGCCGACGTTGACGCGTTCGATGGCATCCAGCCGCCCGGTGGCCAGCACGGCGTTTTCGATATCGCCCAGACGGGCCGGCGCGGTAACGTAATCCTGCTGCGGCGGACGTTGCCAAAAGATGGCCAGCGCGACAGCGACGGCGATGAAAACGATGGCGGCGATCAACGCCAGACGGCGGGAGGGGAGTTTCAGTGATGACATACCCAGGTTTTCCATAACGATAAAAGCGGCGGTTCCAGTCTGCCATCATGGCAGCGCCAGCTTGAACTGGCGCTAAACGTGAGGCGCTTTCCCGCTGGAAAGGGGATAGTAAAGGCTTTCCCGTTAAAGATCACGGTGAGTTATTATCCGCTGGGTGTGCAACCGGCTGCGTTGGGCGTTATACTGGGTAAAAAACCAGTATTCATTCATCAGCAGGATAATGCCACCGCCATGATGCCAAACCGCCTCGAGCCAGAACTCGACATTTATCAATACCCGGAGCACCTGCGCGCCTGCCTGACGCCGTTGCCTAAAGGGCCGGGCGTGTATGTGTTTCACGGTCAAAGCGAGAGCCTGCCGCTTTACATCGGTAAAAGCGTCAATATACGCAGCCGGGTGATGGCGCACTTCCGCGCGCAGGACGAGGCTAAAATGCTGCGCCAAACCCGACGCATCAGCTTTATCGAGACCGCCGGTGAGTTGGGCGCATTGCTGCTGGAGGCGCAGTTGATCAAACAACAACAGCCGCTGTTCAACAAACGTCTGCGGCGCTCGAAACAGCTGTGTGCGCTGCGCTTGCAGGCAGATGCGGTGACGATTGCTCACGCCAAAGAGATCGACTTCGCCGTCACGCCCCATCTCTACGGGCTGTTTGCCAATCGCCACGCCGCGCTGGAAAAGCTGCGCGCCATCGCCGACGAGCATCGTTTATGTTACGGCAAGCTGGGGATCGACAAGCTGCCGGCGGGGCGAGCCTGTTTCCGCTACAGCCTGCGCAAGTGCGCGGGCGCATGCTGTGGCGTGGAGTCGGCGCAGGAGCATGCGCTGCGGCTCAGCGCGGCGCTTGAGCAGCTGCGCATCGCCTGTTGGCCGTTCGCCGGGCGCGTGGCGCTGGAGGAGCAGGGCGAGACGCTGCGTCAGTACCATGTGATCCACAATTTGGTTTTTATCTGGGCTCGGTCGGCAATCTGGCGCAGGCGGAGCGGCTACAGAGCGCGGCTAGCCATTTCGACAGCGATGGCTACAAGATTTTGTGCAAGCCGCTTATCGCCGGCGATTACCCGATTATTGAGCTGCCGTAAGGCCATAACGCTGGCGATAACCTAAGACTTATCCGTAAAATCAGGGCATTATGCTAAAAAAGCTTGAGTCCATAATGTTGTTATGGATAATAACGCCCCGAAGCGAAGGAACGCGCTATTAACTCAGTTGGCAGAGTGATTGGTTTTATAATGGCTTGTTTTGGCTTGAAAATTGATAGACGCGGGTTCGAGTCCTGCATAGCGCGCCAGCTTTCTTTCACTTCATCTCATCGCGCTTACCGTAAAGCGCACCCGGGTTGATTTGCACTATCGGCTCCTCGTTGGGATTTTCGGGTGTGCTTTACCGTAACCGCTGGCTTTCCTTCCTCTTTCTCTCTCGATCCTTTGCTAAACTGTAATCAGGCAGGTTTGCTGCCCGGAAACAGGAGGTCGATATGTCCCACTCCGAGCAACTGCAGGAACTCTTGCAACGCGTCGCCGCCCTCGAGGCGAGAGAGAAGGCGCTGACCGCCGCGTCCAACGCTTACCAGGCGATTATCACCACCATGTTGGGCAATATGGAGAAGACTGAACGGGATCGCATCATCGCGATGATCGATCAGGCCCATGAAATCGCCTACGCCCGCGCCATTCAACGCAGCAACGAACCGCAAAAGCAGAAAATCAAACAGGCCGACGACGTAGCCCAGCGCATGTTCATGTTTGCGCAAGGCAAAGCCGCTCAACCGCGCTGAATCCGAACTATAACAGTTGCCGCCATTAAGTTGGTTAACTGATCTACCCGGCAAAACTGTACTTGTGTTACTTTTAGCGGTGAGATTTGATGGCAATGCTGTTTCCAGCATAAGGTTGTAACGATGGACGCGATTAAAAGCATCTTGGTTAAAGAGATTGAACAGATCAATCGGCGCGAAGGGCGCGACGGCAAGCCGCGCTTCAACAGCGAATTCGCCCGCACTCACCGCTATTTGTGCCTTGCCATGTTCGCCGGTTACTTCGCGGTGATCGCCGTGATGTATCAGGTGCCGTACATGGGGATGTATGCCTTCCTCGGCTTCACCGCCTTTGTGCTGTTCATGTTCGCCATGCTGCTGATAGAGATCCGGCCGGTCTACCGCTTTGAAGACATCGGGGTGCTGGATCTGCGGGTGTGCTATAACGGCGAGTGGTACTTCACCCGCGCGCTGTCGCCTTATGCGGTGCAGCAGCTGCTGGATGAGCCGTCCATCGGCGCCGCGCTGAAACAGAAGATGCGGGTGATCATCGGCAACAAGGGCGAAATCGACTTCTACGACGTGTACGACATGGCCTACGGAAAAAAGCCTCAGGATGAGCCACCGCAGCTGGCGGCGGCAAACTGAAAGGTTTCCGGCCGGCGGCTTGTCGATTATACTCAGCGTTTGAACGCGAAGCAGAATGAGGACCAAGCGATGAGTGATGATATTTTCGATTTTGATATCGATGCCGAACTGGCGAAAGCCGAAGAAAAAGCGGCGCAGAAGGTAAAAGAGGTCCCTGAATTCCTCGAAGACGAAGCGGACTGCGAAGGTTGCAAGATCTGATCGCCTGACCCATAAAAAAACCGCCGCGGCGGTTTTTTTTATCTCTGAGCGTCCTCGGTATCAGTCCAGCATGAATCCCCAGATGAGGAACGCCGCCACCAGAATCAGGCAAAGCGCGGACACCGTCACCAGTATTTTCCCCAGAATGTCTTTTTCTTGTTCCCGCTGCGTCACGTTGAAATTATCCAATTAAAAGTCTATGGACCAAACCGGCGATGCTGAGATCGAGCGCCGCTACGCCCAGCGCCATAATCATCATCACCGAAAGAAATCGAGTCTTGCCGTTCACATCCCTAATCCCCGTTGGCGCCGCTGTTAAATTGTTTTTATATCAAACGGATATAATTCAGCGACGCCGTACTTCATACATCATGATAGTGATTAAGAACGTTCTTAAGGCCAGAAGTTCCCTCATCTGATAACGCGGCCGCGTTAGTCGGTCACGATCCTGACGCCTATCTTGCTGACCTGATTGCCCTCCATTTCGGCAATGGTCCAGGTCAGGCCGTCCCATTCCACCTGGTCGCCGATCACCGGTTCACCGCCGATCAGCTGAATGACGAACTGCCCCAGCGTCTGTTGCTCGTCGACATCGTCTTGCAGATTGAGGCCATAAACCTGCGAGATGTCGCTTAAACGGGCGTCGGATTGCAGGATAAAGTCGCCGAAGAAGCGTTCGTCGAGCGTCACGGCCGGCGCTTGGCTAAACAGTTTTCCGAGGATCGGCAGATCGTGCTCATGGCCGATAACGCACAGGATATCGTTCTCGCGCAGCCGGGTACTGCCGCTAGGGTGCAGCAGCTCTTTGCCGCGGAACAGGGCGGCGATGCGGGTATTGGGCGGCATTTTCAGCTCGCGCAGCGCGGCACCGACGCACCAGTTTTCCGCCGAAAGCTGATACACAAACTGTTCCCACTGGTTTTCCGGGTGCACGTCCAGCCCAACGCGGGAGATCGGCGTCAGCGCCGGCGGCACGATCACCTTGGCCTTTTTGGCGGCGAACGACAGCGTGGTGCCTTGCAGCAGCAGGGAGACCAGCACCACGAAGAACGCCACGTTAAAGAACAGCTGGGCGTTGGGCAGCCCGGCCATCATCGGGAACACCGCCAGGATCACCGGTACCGCGCCGCGCAGGCCAACCCAGGAAATAAAGCCGCGTTCGCGCAGGGTAAAGCTGCGGAACGGCAGCAGGCCGATAAACACCGACAGCGGGCGTGCGAACAGGATCATCCACAGCGACAGCAGTAGGGCAGGGATGGCGATCGGCAACAGCTCATGCGGATTGAGCAGCAGGCCGAGCACCAGGAACATGCCGATCTGGCTGAGCCATGCCAGGCCATCGAAGGTTTGCACGATGCCGTGACGGTTGCGAATTGGACGGTTGCCCAGCAGCAGGCCGCACAGGTACACCGCCAGAATGCCGCTGCCGTCCAGCGCGGTGGTCAGCGCGAAAATAAGAATGCCGCCGCTTACCGCCAGCAGCGGGTAAAGGCCGTCCGCCAGCTTGATGTGGTTAATCAGCGTCAGCAGCAGCCAGCCGCCGCCGAGACCGAAGACGATGCCCATGCCGAACTGCTGCATCAGATGCAGCGGGAAGGTCCAGCTCAGCGCGGTTTCCCCGGCGGCGATCATCGCAATCAGCGTGATGGTGAGAAATACCGCCATAGGATCGTTGCTGCCGGACTCGATCTCCAGCGTGGCGCTGACGCGTTCGTTCAGCCCTTTGCCGCCCAGCAGCGAGAATACCGCGGCGGCGTCGGTAGAACCGATGATGGCGCCGATCAGCAACCCCTGCAGCAGATCGAGATTGAACAGCCAGGCGGCGGCCATGCCGGTCAGGCCGGCGGTGATCACCACGCCGACGGTGGCGAGAGACAGCGCGCCACAGCGCCACGCGGAACGAGCTGACCCGGGTGCGCATGCCGCCGTCGAGCAGGATCACCGCCAACGCGAGGTTGCTGACCAGATAAGCGACCGGATAATTGCTGAAGACGATGCCACCGGGGCCGTCAACGCCGGCCAGCATGCCGATCGCGAGGAAGATCACCAGGATCGGAATGCCGAGCCGGGAAGAAAATGAGCTGAGCAGAATGCTTGCCCCCACCAGCACGGCACCGATGACGAACAAGCTGTTAATGGTGCTGGCATCCAAAATATCGTTCTCCTGAGGCTGGGGGATAGGGGGCACTGCGCGTATTTCGATGATAACGTGTTTAGTGGGTAAAACGCCAAGGCTGATTGCGAAAACAATCGATCAATTATTACCCTTTGGTGCGATTAAACTAAGAAAGTGAGGGGAAGGGGTGAAGTTCTGCCTTTTATCCAACATTATCAGGCTGCTGTATTTTGGTTTTGGCAACAATGTCGGGTTTGCACGGCGGGAAAAACCATTAAACCCGCGCAGGCAGGCTTAATGGTTTGCAGGCGCGGTAGGGTTAATGGTCGAGCGATTCCAGCGACCGTTTGATCAGCTCGGTGGCCAGTTTGCGTTCCGCTTCGGAAATGCCGTCGAGATTGAAGTTGGAGAGCTCAGCGACCAAAACGCTGCGTTCTTTACCGCTGATCGAAGCATCCAGCGCGGACAGCAACCTGCTGAGGATCTTCAGCAGGGTGGCGTTTTCCGCTACGGCTTCCTGAGCCTGGGTGTTTTTATCGGTCATTCAAAATCCTCTCTGTCGTGACGGAAGGGAGAGACAGGTAACGCCATCGAATCAATCAAGCGATCGCGCAGCCCTTCGGGGGTTGAGCCCAATCACTACCGTAAGGCAGGGATCCGGATTTCTACTTATGCATTGCAGTTATAACGGCCAGGTTATCTATGCCGCCGTATCACTTTGCCTTAACGGACGACGTCAAGCTGAACAATGTGTGCTCTGTGTGACATGGGGAAGAAGACGCAACCGGCAGGTTGCGCCATCAAGTATAGTGTCAGGAACAGCGGGCAGGGGCGGCGGAACCGCCCTCAGGAGATTTTTTCTTTTTTGCAGACGGCTATTGAAGCGAGGACGCTCCAACAGAAAATTGAGATGCAGGCGCTGTATCAGCAGATAAGCGATAATGGGCGCGATCAAGCCAACCAGAGTGCCGAGGATCGCATGCGCCGGCCAATTGCTGACGTGCAGAAACTTGGTCAGTATGATGCGTAAACCGCTGGTGGCGAGGATATGCATCAGATAGATCACCATGCTCAATTCACCGAGTCGGCGCAGCCAGGAAAGCTTCGTTTTAGCCAACATAACCGATAGGGTGACGATGAAGAAGATGGCTTCAACCGCCAGTATCAGGGAGAAACTTCCTGCATCGGTATACAGCAAGCCGGAATAGCCGTGGAATCCCCATTGCAGCGAGATAAACGCGAACAGGGAAGCCAACAGCGAACCAAAGCCCAGATTGGCGATGTGAGAAGCGTAACGAACGGCCAAAGCGCCAAGCAGGAAGAAGATCAAGAACCGGGTGATGTAATCGAAATGGAAGGCTTTGGTGAGGTTATCTTGGTAGAGATACAGCCCCATGCTGATGACGATCAACACCGGCAGAAGATAACGGTATGCATCTTTGCTATACAGTAAAGTTGCCAACACAAAGACCATAAACAAGGCATACAAGAACCAAAACTGCGCGCGAGGATGCGTAAACAGCGCCAGGACATCGCCGAGGCTCGAAGGATTATTGGTGTAACGTGACAATAAGACCTCCACCAAGCCTTGCAGCAGCGACCAGATCACGTAGGGGTAGACGATGGTATCGATCTTGCTGATGACGAAGCGAGTTTTGCCCTTTCTCTCCAGCGACTGCGTAAAAAACAAACCTGAAAGGAAGAAAAACAGCGGCATATGGAAGCTGTAGATAACGCTGTCTGTCAGTTGATAGAACGAGCCGGGAAGTTGAATGCCTGCGCTGTATAGACCGCGGTTGACGTGGCCGAAAACCACGAGAATGATGCCGATCCCTTTTGCATAATCGACCCATGCTTCTCTCATATGTGTACCTTGCCCAGAAAGTAACGCAACTAATTTATAAGTATCAATAGTGAGCGTAACAGGCAGTTGCCGTTTTGCAATGCGTCCCAGGGATTAGGATTAATATTAGGAAAATGCTCAGGGTGCTGCCGATGCCGCAGCGGTAATGGAAGGGATCATAACATTGATGCGGTTAATTTCTGGGCGATAATTCATCACCCAGAAATGGCGTAAGGCCTTATTGCGGCTTGCCGGAGAACAGGAAGCGCAGCACCGGGATGCGTTTGTGCAGCTCATATAAAGCGAAGGCCAGCGAGAACACAAACAGCAGGCCCAGCAAGAACCCCAACAGGTTGTTGCCGATATAAGGCGTCACGAAAGCGCCATATATCAGGGTCAACGGATGGTGCACCAGATATATAAACAGCGAGGCGTTGACCAGATAGGTGATGCGCGGCGAGTGATAATTCAGCAGGTTATGCCCGAAAGAGAACACCACATTGGTCATCAGGATCCCCATTAGGGTTTTGATCACCACTTCCAGCTCGAACATATAGCTGCTGTGCGCCAACAGTTTCTGGTTCAGCATATATGCGATAAACAGCAGCAGCGAGCCGAGCAGCGCCAGCGGCGAACGGCGCAGAAAAATCTCTTTAAGCCACACATACTTAAACGCATAGGCGCCGAGGATGAAGAACGGCAGGTAGAACATCGTCTCCATCACCACGAAATTGAACAGGCCATTGGATAATAGCTGCGGCGCGAAAATTAAAATAATACGGTGCGCGGCCGAATAGCATACCGCATAAATAAAGAAACACAGTGAGATGTTTCCTAATCCACGCATTCTGTTTATTAACGCTGGAATAGGCTCGCGGGTTTGACGCTTGATTTTGCGGAACAGATAAAAGCAGGCGAAGGTTAACAATGACAGGGTCAATAAGAACCACAGATGAGACACCAATTCCCAAACTGTTACATTTATTTTCTGATAGAGAGAAAACTCGTCCCAGCCGTTTAATTTATCGGTGAAATATTTCAGCATGAAAAATTGCGGCACCGTAATTAGCGGGATGGAGCTCAACAGCGGGATCGCCACCCGCTCCAGCCTGACCTTCAGCCACTGATGGCGCTCGTAACGCTCGTAGAGCATGTAGGAGAAGTAGCCGGAAATCACGAAGAACACCTGCATGCGGAAGGCGTGGATGAAGTCGTTCAGCACCGTGAGCGAGAAGGAGGGCGACGCGCTGTTCACCGCCCAGGCGTGGCTGGAATAAATCAGGGAAAGGTGAAACGGAATGCCGAGCAGCATCAAATAGGCTCGGATCGAATCGAGGAAAAACTCGCGCTGTTTGCTGCCTTTAGTCATAGATTACCGCTGGTGATTTAATCGGGTGCTCATTAACACGCTTAATAAGTCGTCAAACGTTAAATTGTTATCCGGAACCCTACTATAGCCCCTCGCATTTTTCCATAGCGTCTTGTTGCGCGGCTTGCTACGCTGGTGCTCCATCAGCTGCTTAAACAATGAGCCGTAAACATGAACCATCCATTTATCATGTTGTCGGAAAGCTGAGTAATCCATTAATATGGATTTAAATGATTTGAGCACACGAATAGGGGGGGATGTGCTAGTTAATATATTATCCGGACAACCACGCGCCGCGAGCGTTCGTTGGTTAGGTGCTACCGTATTGTTCACGCTGTTCAGTTCGCCGGCATGGGCCTTTTCTATTGATGATGTGGCCAAGCAGGCGCAGGATCTGGCTGCGAAAGGTTTCGAAGCCCCGAAGAGCAACCTTCCTTCTCAGTTCCGCGAGATGAAGTTCGCAGACTATCAGCAGATTCAGTTCAATCACGATAAAGCCTATTGGAGCAAGCTGAAAACCCCTTTCAAGCTTGAGTTTTATCATCAGGGGATGTATTTCGATACGCCGGTGAAAATCAACGAAGTCACCTCTACCAGCGTAAAACAGATCAAGTACAGCCCGGATTACTTCAACTTCGGCTCGGTCAAACACGATCCTGAATCAGTGAAGAACCTCGGCTTTGCCGGCTTCAAGGTGCTCTACCCGATCAACAGCGCCGACAAAAACGATGAGATTATGAGCCTGCTGGGCGCGAGCTATTTCCGCGTGGTGGGTAAAGGGCAGGTTTACGGGCTTTCCGCTCGCGGCCTGGCTATCGATACCGCTTTGCCTTCCGGCGAAGAGTTCCCGCGTTTCCGCGAATTCTGGGTTGAGCGTCCGAAGCAGGGCGACAAACACCTGGTGATCTACGCGCTGCTGGATTCCCCGCGCGCCACCGGCGCTTACCGTTTCACGGTGATCCCGGGCCGTGACACCACCGTGGACGTCGAGTCCAAAGTGTTCCTGCGCGATAAGGTGGGCAAATTGGGCCTGGCGCCGCTGACCAGCATGTTCCTGTTCGGGCCGAACCAGCCGTCGCCGACGCTGAACTACCGCCCGGCGCTGCACGATTCCAACGGTCTGTCTATCCATGCCGGCAACGGCGAGTGGATCTGGCGTCCGCTGAACAATCCTAAACACCTGTCCGTCAGCACCTATACCGTTGAGAATCCGAAAGGCTTCGGTCTGCTGCAGCGCGGTCGCAACTTCAAAGAGTACGAAGATCTGGACGATCGTTACGATCTGCGCCCGAGCGCCTGGATCGAACCGAAAGGCGACTGGGGCAAAGGCAAGGTCGAGCTGGTGGAGATCCCAACGGCGGATGAAACCAACGACAACATCGTCGCGTTCTGGACGCCGGATACCTTGCCGGAGGCTAAAAAACCGCTGACGCTGAGCTACCGTCTGAACTTCACCCGCGATGAAGACAAACTGCATTCGCAAGACATCGCCTATGTGGCGCGGACCATGCGTTCGACCGGTGACGTGAAGCAGTCCAACCTAATCCGCGAGCCTGACGGCAGCGTCGCCTTCCTGGTCGATTTCGTCGGCCCGGTGCTGAAAGCGCTGGACGCCAATACGCCGGTCGCTTCTCAGATCAGCATCGGCGACAACGGTGAAATGGTAGAAAACAACGTCCGCTATAACCCAGTGACCAAAGGCTGGCGCCTGACGGTGCGTCTGAAAGTGAAAGACGACAAGAAGCCGGTAGAAATGCGCGCGGCGCTGGTCAATGGCGATAAGACACTGTCGGAAACCTGGAGCTATCAGCTACCTGCCAATGAATAAGCCTACTCAACCCGCCCAGGATTATCTTGCGGCGCTGCCTCTGACCGCCGAGCGGTCGGAGGCGCTTACCCCTAAAACGGCGGATGACGCTCAGGCTCTGGAGGCGCTCCATCGGCAGATGGGCGCCGCCGACGCCAACGTCAATAGCCTGTCGGCGGATGACGTTGCGCTGGCCTCGGTCAAACCGCGCATCGAAAGCGCCTGGCCGGATGCGGTCAGCGATGACGACTTCGATACCGACGCCGAAGGGCGCGCCATTCTGAAGGCGACGCCGCCGATCAAACGCACCACCATGTTCCCGGAAGCCTGGCGCACCAACCCGGTGGCGCGCTTCTGGGATTCTCTGCTGGGGCGGTCGCCGCACAATCGGCACGCCACCAAAGAGGAGGCCGAGGCCGAGAACCGCTGGCGTACCGTCGGCTCCATGCGCCGCTATGTGCTGCTGGTGCTGATGCTGGTGCAAACCGGCATCGCCACCTGGTACATGAAAACCATCTTGCCTTACCAGGGCTGGGCGCTGATCGATCCTATCGCCATGCTGGACCAGGATCTGATGCAGTCGGTGCTGCAGCTGCTGCCATATGTGCTGCAAACCGGCATTCTGATCCTGTTCGCCGTGCTGTTCTGCTGGGTCTCGGCCGGTTTCTGGACCGCGCTGATGGGCTTCCTGCAGCTGCTGATCGGCAAGGACAAATACAGCATTTCCTCCACCATCAAGGGCGATGAGCCGATCAACCCGGCGCACCGCACCGCGCTGATCATGCCGATCTGCAACGAAGACGTCGAACGCGTGTTCGCCGGCCTGCGCGCGACCTATGAGTCCGTCGCCGCGACCGGTCAGCTTGAACACTTCGATATCTACGTGCTGAGCGACAGCTACGATCCGGACATCTGCGTGGCGGAGCAAAAGGCGTGGATGGAGCTGTGCCGCGATGTCGACGGCCACGGCCGCATCTTCTATCGCCGCCGCCGCCGCCGCGTCAAACGCAAGAGCGGCAACATCGACGACTTCTGCCGTCGCTGGGGCGGTGAGTACAGCTACATGGTGATCCTGGATGCTGACAGCGTGATGAGCGGCGAATGCCTCACCGGGCTGGTTCGCCTGATGGAAGCCAACCCGAACGCCGGCATCATCCAGTCCGCGCCGAAGGCGTCCGGCATGGATACCCTGTACGCGCGCGTGCAGCAGTTCGCTACTCGCGTTTACGGGCCACTGTTTACCGCCGGTCTGCATTTCTGGCAGCTGGGCGAGTCGCACTACTGGGGCCATAACGCCATCATCCGCGTGAAGCCGTTTATCGAGCACTGTGCGCTGGCGCCGCTGCCGGGCGAGGGCTCCTTCGCCGGTTCTATCTTGTCGCACGACTTCGTTGAAGCGGCGCTGATGCGCCGCGCCGGCTGGGGTGTGTGGATCGCTTACGATCTGCCGGGCAGTTACGAAGAGCTGCCGCCGAACCTGCTGGACGAGCTGAAACGCGACCGTCGCTGGTGCCACGGCAACCTGATGAACTTCCGCCTGTTCCTGGTGAAGGGCATGCACCCGGTGCACCGCGCGGTGTTCCTCACCGGCGTGATGTCCTACCTGTCGGCGCCGCTGTGGTTCATGTTCCTGGCGCTCTCCACCGCATTGCAGGTGGTGCATACCCTGATGGAGCCGCAATACTTCCTGCAGCCGCGGCAGCTGTTCCCGGTCTGGCCGCAGTGGCGGCCCGAGCTGGCGATAGCGCTGTTCTCCACCACGCTGGTGCTGCTGTTCCTGCCGAAGCTGCTCAGCATCGTGCTGATCTGGGCCAAGGGCGCGAAAGAGTACGGCGGCGCGTTCCGTTTGTTCATTTCGATGCTGATGGAAATGCTGTTCTCGGTGCTGTTGGCGCCGGTGCGCATGCTGTTCCATACCGTGTTCGTGGTGAGTGCCTTCCTCGGTTGGGAAGTGGTGTGGAATTCGCCACAGCGTGACGACGACGACACGCCGTGGGGCGAAGCGTTCCGCCGCCATGGCTCGCAGATGTTGCTGGGCCTGGTGTGGGCCGGCGGCATGGCGTGGCTGGATCTGCGTTTCCTGTGGTGGCTGTCGCCAATCGTGTTCTCGCTGATCCTGTCGCCGTTCGTGTCGGTGCTGTCGAGCCGCGCGACGCTGGGCATGAAAAGCAAACGCGCCAAGCTGTTCCTGATCCCGGAAGAGTACAATCCGCCGCGTGAGCTGCTGGCGACGGAAGAGTACCTGCATCTCAACCGCAACCGCGCGTTGACCAACGGCTTTATGCACGCGGTGGTCAACCCGTCCTTCAACGCGTTGGCGACGGCGCTGGCGACGGCGCGTCACCACCTGCGCGCGACGCTCGATCACAATCGCGAGGAGCGGGTGAACGAAGCGCTGCAGCTGGGGCCGGAGAAGCTGGTGAAGGGCAAGCGTCTGGAACTGCTGAGCGATCCGGTCACGCTGGCTCGTCTGCACCAGCGCGTCTGGCTGCTGCCGGAAGGCGCCGCCTGGCGTGAACACTACCAGCAGTTGCCGCACAACCCGCTGGCGCACCCAACGGGCCGGCGTTAATCGCTTAGCGGCAACGCTTAGACGGGGAATGCGCACGGCGCGTTCCCCGTTTTTTTTACCTTTTGCCTGAGCGCGCCGGTGCCGGTGAAAAAAGGGAACTGTGATAGACTGCGGCCGATGCGTTGTTCACTCGCGAAACAACCCCTTTCTCAGAGTCAATGTCGTGAAGCTCTCTTCCTACTTTCGCCTGGCCTGCGTGACGGCCGGCGTGATGGCCCTAACCGGCTGCGGCAGTATCATCAGCCGCACCGTGCCCGGCGCCGGGCACGGTCATCAGTATTATCCCGGCGTGCAGTGGGATCTGCGCGATACGCCCTGGCGCTACGTCACGGTGATAGACGTGCCGCTGTCGATGGTGGTGGACACCTTTATGCTGCCGTTCGATGCGCAGCATGGCCCCTACGAGTAACTTCGTTCAGCGGGTGGCGAACACCACCAGCTGATAGCCTTTCTGCCCGCAATGGAAAGGCGCCAGCGCCGTCATCCCCAGCCCTTGCACGTGAGCGGCCAACGAATGCGGATTGTCGTCGTCGATAAACAGTGCGCCCACGTCGTAATCATGGCGGGTGTGCGCTTTGACTGCGGCGTAGAGGCGCTTTAATACGCCTTTGCCGCGCCAGGCCATGCTGAGGCAGACCGGGCCGTAGAGAAATACCCGCTGCTCACGCAGCGGCCGTCCGGCGAATGAGTGCGTGGCGAGCGTCGCCAGCATCGCATCCACCACCGGCGGCCGCGGCTGCGCGTCGGCGGGCATCAGGCAAACGAACCCCGCCAGTTGGCCTTCCTGTTCCGCCACCCATATGCCGATGCCGCGGTTGATCGCCGTCAGCTGCGCCTCATTCATGCGCGATACGATAAATCCCTGCCGTTTTTGGCGCTCATCGAGCGCTTCCGGCACGTTTTCCGCCTGCAGTTGCAAAATGGCGGGGTAGTCGGTGGGGCGGGCCTGGCGAATGTTCATGCTGCCTCCTTGGCGTTCAAAGCGTCGTGCGGGTTAACGTTCATCCCACTCATCGGCGGCGGCCTGGCCTTCTTCGGTATCCAACGGCGGCTCGAGCTGGAAGTCGCCTTCCTCCCATTCGTACAGGGTGTTTTCGTCTATCCACTCGGCGGTGATTTCCACCTCGTCGTAGTCACCGTCGAAGATCGCCTGCGCCGCCGCACCGCTGCGCAGCGTCAGGCATTCCACCGCCTCGCCTTCTTCTTCGAAGAACTCCGCCTGCCACATCGTGTCGCCATCCTGCATCACGTACTTTTGCAGATTGAACTGCTGCGGCACCGGCGGTTCGTCACCGCCGCCGCCTTCGGCGGTGTCGAGAAACTCTTCGCGTGCGGCCTCGATGGCTTCTTCCAGGGTTGCATACAGGCTCATGTTCGCCTCCGTTGACAATGAGAGTAAAGCGTCCGGCGCACTGCCGGTGCGGTGGGGGAAACGTCAAAACTAATTGTTGTCTCACTGGCGCAGGATGCAAATTTTTTTGTTGTCCGCTTTGCGACGATGGTTGTCCGCAAAGCGGGAGAAGAGGAGGCGATGGCGGGAAATAATGACGCATCGTTCACTCTGGCGTCAGGAGAAGCCCATGTTAATCGACCCTTCAAGCAAATACCGACCGTTCCCGCCGGTGGCGTTGCCGGACCGCCAATGGCCTGCGCGTACGCTGCGGCAGGCGCCGCGCTGGTGCTCCAGCGATCTGCGCGACGGCAACCAGGCGCTGGCGGAGCCGATGGATAACGCGCGCAAGCGCGAATTCTATCAATTGTTGTTGCAGTGCGGTTTCAAGGAGATCGAGGTGGCTTTCCCTTCGGCGTCGCAAACGGATTTCGACTTTGTACGCGCGCTGATCGACGAGCGGCTGATCCCGGACGACGTCACGATCCAGGTGCTGACGCAGTCGCGCGACGATCTGATCGATCGCACCTTCGAGGCGCTGCAGGGGGCGCCGCGGGCTATCGTGCATCTGTATAACGCCACGGCGCCGATGTTTCGCGATATCGTGTTCCGCCAGGATAAGGCGGCTACCGTGGCGCTGGCGGTGAACGGCGCGCGGCGCATCCGCCGGCAGTGCGAGGCACAGCCCGATACCGCCTGGTGCTTCGAGTATTCGCCAGAAACCTTCTGTTTTACTGAGTTAGAGTTCGCGCTGGAGATCTGCGAAGCGGTGGCGGAGGTTTGGCAGCCGGGGCCGCAGCGGCCGATGATCATCAACCTGCCGGCGACGGTGGAAGTGAGCACGCCCAACGTGTATGCCGATCAGATCGAATGGTTTTGCCGGCACTTCAGCCGTCGCGCCGATGTGGCGATCAGCGTGCATCCGCATAACGATCGCGGCACCGGCGTGGCCTGTGCGGAGCTGGCCTTGCTGGCCGGCGCCGATCGGGTCGAAGGCTGCCTGTTCGGCAACGGAGAGCGCACCGGCAACGTCGATCTGGTCACGCTGGCGTTGAATCTCTATACCCAGGGCGTGGCGCCGGGTCTGGACTTCAGCCGCCTGAAGCAGGTGGTGGAGGTGGTGGAGCAGTGCAATCAGCTGCCGGTGCATCCTCGCCATCCTTATGCCGGCGAGTTGGTGTTTACCGCCTTCTCCGGATCGCATCAGGATGCGATCAAGAAAGGCTTCGCCGCGCAACGGCAGCGGCAAGATGGCTGGTGGCAGGTGCCTTACCTGCCGCTCGATCCCGCCGATGTCGGCTGCAGTTATGAGGCGGTGATCCGGGTCAACAGCCAGTCCGGCAAAAGCGGCGCCGCCTGGCTGTTGGAGCAGAACCATGGGCTGGCGTTGCCGCGCGGTTTGCAGATTGATTTCAGCCAGGTGGTCCAGCGGGCGACCGACGGCAGCGGTAAGGAAATGAGCGTCGCACAGCTGTGGCGCTTATTCCGCGACACTTACGGGCTGGTGGAGCAGCCGCGTTTGCAGCTGTTGAGCTATCAAACGGAAAGTCACGGCGTGGAAGCGTACAGTTTCAACGCGCGAGTCGCCTGGCAGGGGGAGCCCCTGCAGCTGCAGGGGGCCGGCAACGGCCTGCTTTCCAGCGCGGTGGATGCGCTGCGCCAACGTTTCGGTTTGCCGTTGGCTATCGAAGATTACCACGAGCATACGCTGGGGCATCAGAGCGACAGTCGAGCGGTGGCTTACATTCGCTGCGTTTTGCCGCACGGCGAGGCGAGCTACGGCGTTGGCATCGACGTCGACTCCGCCAGCGCTTCGCTGCAGGCGTTGTTCAACGTCGCCGGGCGCTATCTGGCGTCAACGTCGGCGCGGCCCGGCTGAAATAGTCGCTGGGCGCTACCCCCAGCACCCGGCGAAACATGGCGCTGAACGCGCTGGGGCTGTCATAGCCGAGATCCAGCGCCACTTCCAACACCGAACGTCCGATCGCCAGCGCGTTCAGCGCCGCCAGCAAACGGGCGCGTCGCACCCAATCGCCAAAACGCAGCCCGGTTTCTCGCTGGAAGCGCCGCGACAGGGTGCGTCCGCTGACATTGAGGCGTTCGGCCGCCTGTTCCAGCGTCCAGGGCTGCGCCAGCGTGGCCTGAATATGGCGGCACAGGGCGAGCAGCGAGGCCTCGCGCGGCTCGGGCAGGTGCAGCGGCAAGCTCGGCAGCACCCGTAATTCATCCAGAATCAACTCCATGATGCGCTCGTCGCGCCCGCCGCTGGGGTAGCCGGGCGCAATCTCCATCGCGCTGATAATCAGCTCGCGCAGCAGCGGCGACACCTGCACCACCTGGCACTGAGCCGGCAGATCGGCGCGCGCCAGCGGATCGATGAATAACGTCCTGGCCGCTACCTGGCCGGTGATGCGTAGACTGTGCACCACTTTCGCCGGTACCCAGACGCCGCGGCCGGGCGGCACCACCCAACTGCCGAGCCGGGTAGTGACCTGCACCACGCCGCTCAGGGTGTGGATCAGCTGCGCGCAGTTATGGTAGTGCTCCGGCTCGCTGTCACCATGATGATAATCCCTGGCTAACGGCCGGACAGGCTGATCGGGCGGCAGAACGTCGTGAAAAAACAGCATCGCTGGCGCCCTCCGCGCGGCAAAAGGATAAGACCAAACAGCATGCCATGCGGCGTTATTTCACGCCAGCCTGTGGCTTTGCGTGTCAATACTTTATAAAATAATATTATATAATTTTGTATATTGATGGAGGGGCAATGGATATTGACGCGATGCGTAAGGCGGCGGCGCAGGCCGGCGCGATGCTGCGCACCCTGGGTAACGAAGATCGGCTGCTGCTGCTGTGCCGGCTCAGTCAGGGCGAGATGGCGGTGAGCGAACTGGCGCAGGCGCTGGATATCCGCCAGCCGACGCTGTCCCAGCAGCTTGGCGTGCTGCGGGAGGAAGGGTTGGTGTCCACCCGGCGCGCCGGCAAGCAGATTTACTATGCGGTGGCCGATGCCAAAGCGCTGGCGCTGCTCCATACCCTGTATCAGCTTTATTGCCCACAACCGGAGAACCGCGATGACCATTGACTGGCAACACTTCACGCCTTATTCCGCGCTGGCGGGCGGGGCCATTATCGGCGGCGCGGTGGCGCTGCTGCTGCTGTTCAACGGCCGGATTGCCGGCATCAGCGGCATTACCGGCGGTGTATTGAGTGCCGGTGGCCAGGAGCGGGGCTGGCGCGCCGCATTTATTGGCGGGTTGCTGCTCTCTCCCTGGCTGTATGCTGCCGCTGCGGCTTTGCCGTCCGGTGAGATCGCGGTCGGCAACGGTGGGCTGGCGGCCGCAGGGCTGTTGGTGGGATTGGGCACTCGATTGGGCAGCGGTTGCACCAGCGGGCACGGCGTGTGCGGCGTCGCACGGTTGGCGCCGCGTTCGCTGGCCGCCACGGCGGTGTTTATGCTGCTGGGCTTTATGACCGTGTGGTTGATGCGCCACCTGGCGGGAGGTTGAGAATGCTTAAAACGCTGTTGGCGCTGCTGAGCGGCGTCATTTTCGGTCTGGGGCTGATCGTCGCCGGCATGGCCAATCCAGCCAAAGTGTTGGCGTTTCTCGACGTTACCGGCGCGTGGGATCCCTCGCTGGCGTTGGTGATGGCTGGTGCGATCGCGGTGGCGGCGCCGGCCTTCCTGTGGGTGAGGCGACGAGAGCGTAGCCTGTTGGGGGAAACGCTGCAGATCCCGGCCGCCGGGCGTCTGGATCGTCGTTTGCTGGCGGGCAGCGCGCTGTTCGGCATCGGCTGGGGCATCGCGGGTATTTGCCCCGGCCCAGCCTGGGTGTTGGCCGGGGCGGAGATAAGCCGGGTATGGCCGTTCCTGCTGGCGATGCTGGCGGGCATGGCGCTGTATGACGTTATCATGAGGAGGAGGAGGACATGTCGATAGCCAAAGCGGTGTTGCGCATCGCGCGCCCGACCGACCGGTTGCAAGAGATTGCTACGCTGTATTGCCGCGGGCTGGGGTTCGAAAAGCTGGGCGAGTTTGTCGATCATCAGGGGTTCGACGGCATGATGATCGGGCATCCGCAGCATGCCTACCATCTGGAGTTCACGCAGCATCGTGGGGTGCGGGTCGGGCAGGCGCCGACGCAGGATCATCTACTGGTATTTTATCTGCCGGATGAGAACGAATGGCGGGCCGCGTGTGAGCGGATGCGGGCGGCGGGATTCTTATCGGTCGCCGCCTATAATCCCTATTGGGATCGGGCGGGGCAAACCTTTGAAGATCCTGATGGCTACCGGGTGGTATTGCAGCATCAGGCCTGGCAGGCATAAAAAAACCGGCGCATCGAGCGCCGGTTTGCGAGATAAAACGGGCTATCCGTCAGGCGTTGGTCGCCGGTTTTTGCGCGCTCTTGGACTGGGTATTTTCCAGCATGCGGCGAATCGGCACGATCAGCACGATAAGCACGGCGGCGCAGATCAGCAACGCGACTGAGCAGCGGGCGAACAGATTCGGCAGCATATCCAGTTGGTCGGCCTTGACGTGACCGCCGATCAGACCGGCCGCCAGGTTGCCCAACGCACTGGCGCAGAACCACAGCCCCATCATCTGACCGCGCATTCTCTCCGGCGCCAGCAGCGTCATGGTGGCCAGCCCGATCGGGCTCAGGCACAGCTCACCCAGCGTCAGCATCAGGATACTGCCCACCAGCCACATCGGCGATACGCCGGCGCCGCCGTTGCTCAGCACATTCTGCGCGGCCAGCATCATCAGGCCAAAACCGCCGGCGGCGCACAGGATGCCGATCACGAACTTGGTGATGCTGCTCGGACGCACGTTATTGCGCGCCAGCGCAGGCCAGGCCCAGCTGAAGACCGGTGCCAGCAGGATGATGAACAGGGCGTTGATCGACTGGAACCATACCGCCGGGATCTCGAAGTCGCCGATCATGCGATTGGTGTAATCGTTGGCGAACAGGTTAAACGAGGTCGGTTTCTGTTCAAACGCTGACCAGAAGAACGCGGCGGAGATCAGCAGGATGAAGCACACCAGCAGGCGTGCGCGCTCTTTGCGGCTCAGGCCGGCAAAGGCGAACAGATAGATGAAGTACAACGTGACCGACGCGGCGATCACGTACACCAGCACGCTGGCCACCTCGACCGGATTGATGACGATAGTGCCTTGGGCGATCAGCACGATGACCGCCACCAGGATGGCCGCCAACGCCAGCAACCAGGCGCCGACGCCTTTTTTCTTCGCGACCGGGCTGTTCCAGGTGGAGTCCAGGCCCACTTCGCGGTCATAGCGTTTCATCGCCGGGACGGCGAACACCCGGAAGATCACCAACGCCACCAGCATCCCGATACCGCCGATGCCGAAGCCCCAGTGCCAGCCGTGTGACTTGATCAGCCAGCCGGAGATCAGCGGGGCGATGAACGAACCGATGTTGATGCCCATGTAGAACAGCGAGAAACCGCCGTCGCGACGCGCATCGCCTTTCTTGTACAGCGTACCGACCATCACCGAGATACAGGTCTTGAACAGGCCGGAACCGAGCACGATGAACATCAGACCGATGAAGAACAGGTTGGTGCCCATCACTGCGGACAGCGCGATCGACAGGTGGCCGAGCGCGATCAGAATCGAACCGTACCAGACGGCCTTGCGTTGGCCGAGCCAGTTGTCCGCCAACCAGCCGCCCGGCAGCGCCGCCAGGTACATGCTGCCGGCGAAGATGCCGACGATCGCCGACGCGTTCTCGCGCGCCAGGCCCAGGCCGCCGTCGTACACCGTGGCGGCCATAAACAGGATCAGCAGCGGACGGATGCCGTAGAACGAGAAGCGCTCCCACATTTCGGTGAAGAACAGAGAACCCAGCGGATAGGGATGGCCGAAGAAGGTCCGGCTTTCTGACTTATTGACAGAGGATTGCATAACGATTTCCCAATAAAAGGCGCTGCAAGGCTGCAGCCCGTACTGTGGTATGTATGTGTATTTAATGAAGGCGATCCGCCCAATGCGGATTACCCGACAAAACCGCGGCTGCAACGCTGATAAACCGTGGAAAGCGTGCTGACCTTTTCTTCACTTGGCCGATGGTTCACATCTGGCGTGATATTATTTAACCATTTGATAACTGGTCGTTGGTTTTGTCTAGTACCTGTATCCCATTTTTTAGACGAAAAGTCGACAAGCATCTCCTTTTCTGGTTTTTCTGTTGGTTGTGACAGGAATATGATTGACAGCGGGTTTTATGCGCTGAAAGTTAATTATTTGTTGATAAACAAGATGTTGTATTAAGAAAGTTCTGAGTTAGGTGAAAATTCACCGGCGGCGAGAAAGCATTATTAAAAATAGGGGAAACGCGCCGTTGATCCGGCCAATGGCGAAAGCTGGCGATAAATGCAGCTATTGCTCTTCCTGCAGCGTATCTTCCCGCATATAGCCCGGCCGTCGTCGCAGACACCACCAGGAATAGCCGGCGTTGAACAGCACCACCAGCGCGGTGACGCCGAAGACCGCGCGAAAACCGTAACCGGCGGAGACTGCGGCGCCGAGCAGCGGGCCGCTGACGTTGCCGACGTCGCGGAACGACTGGTTATAGCTGAAAATACGGCCGGCCACCTGATTGGTGCAGTTATAAATCAACAGCGTCTGTACCGCTGGCAGCAACGCGCCGTCGGCCGCCCCCAGCAGAAAACGCAGCACCCCGAGTTGCCACGGTGTTTGCACGAACGCCATCGGGATCAGCAGCAGCACCGAAACGATCAGCATGAACACCAGTATGCGTTCCGGGCCGATGCGATCGCCCAGCTTGCCCAGCCGCGGGGCGCTCATCAATGCCGCGACACCGGGCACCGAGGCGATCAGCCCGCTGATAAACGCCAGATTGTGGGTGGCGCCGGCCAAATCGCGCACATACAGCGTCAGGATCGGCGCGATCGAGCCGGTGGCGATCTGGATGATCATGGTGGTGACGAACAGGCTGAGCACCAGCTTCGGGTTTTTCAGCGAAGCGAACACCTGTTTTGCGTGCAGCATGTCGCGCTTTTGCACCGGGGTGAATTGTTCTTTGACATACAGCAGCGTCAGCACGAAGCAGGCGAACAGCACCGCGGCGGTGATATAAAACACCGGGCGCAGGCCGTATAAATCGGCCAGCAGCCCCCCGATCAGCGGGCCGACCAGCGCACCGCCGACGCCGCCGGTGGACAGGGTGCCGAGCGCCCAGCCGCTGCGGTTGCGCGGCACCTGGGTGGCGATCAGCGCGTTGGCGTTGGGAATGAACCCGCCGAGCAGCCCCAGCACCGCACGCAGCGCGAGAAACTGCCAGACCGTTTGCGCCATGCCCATCAGCGCCATGACGATCGCCATACCGAGCGCCGAACGCAGCAGCATCAGTTTGCGGCCGCGTCGATCGGCCAGGGCGCCCCAGAACGGCGCGGCGATAGCGGAAAACAGGAAGGTGATGCTGAACAGCAGACCGGACCACATGTTGAGCGCCTGATGGCCGGTAACGCCCAGCGTCTCTACGTACAGCGGCAGAAACGGCATCACCAGGCTGAAGGCGGCGCCGGTGAGAAAACATCCCAGCCAGGCGACGAAAAGATTGCGTTTCCAGTTAACGGGTTCTGCTGCCGAAGCCATAAATGTCCACTGCCGAAAGGTGACGCGTTTTGCCGGTGGCGAGATGATGGGGCAAAACGTGAAAGTTAGCGTGGTAAGTATGCGCCGCAGGCGCGGCGACGGCAAACGAGGGGACGCAGATAGGGCAAAAAATGAAATAAAGTTTTAAAAATGGCGTTTAAACCTTATTCCGCGCTTGGCGCGCGGAATTTACAGCGTTTTATAGTCCGGCCAGCGCCTCGAAACCGGCAGCGGTGGTGGTGGCGCTAAAGTCGGTGACCTCGTAGTGGGCCACGGCGTTGAACGGATCTTCGGCCAGGATGGCGTCCAGCCGAGCACGCTCAATGCCTTTGGCCAGGATCACGCCGCCGGTGCGGGGATTCTTGCGGCCGGAGGCGACGAAGGTGCCGTCCTGAAAATATTTCTTAAGCCAGGCGATATGGCCTTCAAGGTGGCTGTCGACGTCGGCGATCGGGCGATGGTAGGTCAGGCTGACAATGTACATGGCGGCTCCAAGGGTGGCGGCAAAAGCATTACCATCCCACCCTCGCCGGCGATTCTCAAGGGGCGCGCAATAAAAAACCCGCCGGCGGCGGGTTTGCGTGATCAGTACAGCGAAGGCTCGCCTTCCGGGCGGGTCTTGAAGCGGCGGTGCAGCCACATGTATTGGTCCGGCGCCATCAGGATCTCTTTTTCCACCACTTTATTCATAAAGGCGGCGGCGTCGAGTTCGTTGTCCAGCGGGAAGTCTTCCACCGCCGGCTGCATGATCAGCTCATAGCCTTTGCCGTCCGGCAGGCGACGCGGGGTGAACGGAATGATCGCCGGTTTGCCCATCCGCACCAGCACGTAGCTGCCGGTGGTGGTGGCGGCTTTATCCACCGCGAACAGCGGCACGAAAACGCTGCTGCGCGGGCCGTAGTCGTGATCCGGCGCATACCAGATGATATCGCCCTGTTTCAGGGCGCGGATCATGCCTTTGACGTCTTTACGATCCAACATCGATTTGTTGGAACGCATCCGGCCCCAGGTTTGCAGCCAGTCCATCAGCTTGTTGTCGTGCGGGCGGTAAACGCCGATGCCCGGGTTGTGAATGCCGAAGATGCGCGCGCCCAGCTCCAGCGTCAAAAAGTGCAGGCCAATCAGCAACACGCCCTGATGGTTGTCGCGCGCTTTTTGAATGTGCTCCAGGCCGCTGACCTTGAACCAGCGCTCGATGCGCCAGTTCGGCCAGAACCACGCCATGCCGGTTTCAAATAACCCCATGCCGACCGATTCGAAATTCTTTACCACCAGCGCATCGCGTTCAGCCTGCGGCATGTCGGGAAAACAGAGTTCGAGGTTACGTTGGGCGATAACGACGCGTCGCTTGAGAAAGCGCATGGAAAATCGCCCGATCGAGGTGCCGAGCCAGTAGATGACGGGATAAGGCAGCAACACCAGCAGATACAGCAAGCCGATGCCTACCCAGGTCAGCCAGTAGCGCGGGTGCAGTAAGGAGCGATTGAAAGTAGGAACTTGAGTCATGGGTTCTCTGTTTTAATACGGTTGTTTAAGTGTAATGACAGAGTCATAGCATGGTCTGACGGCCGGGTGGGCTCGGTCGCTAGGTTCGTTTCTGCCGATTGTTTGCGACTATTGTGGCATTTTTCTGACGATCCGGGAAAACACAACGCATTAAAATCCCCTTTTGGGCGTTAAATATGCATCGAATGCCGAATTTTTCCACAATGTTTCCTGCCAAAAGCCCATGGCGATATCATTATCAGGAAGGTCAATACGGTGGCATCCGGGATGAGTGCGCGATGCAGGTATGCGCACGCGAGCGCCAGGGCTGCGCGGCGGCGGTTTTTCGGGTATGATGTGCGCCGCGCGCGGGCCGGCTGGCTGCGCGCGGTAATCAGTCACCTCCCGAAAGACAGGAAAGTACACCATGCCAGTGTTACATAACCGAATTTCTAATGAGGAACTGAAGGCGCGCATGCTGGCGGAAACCGAGCCGCGCACCACAGTTTCTTTTTACAAATACTTTTCCATCGACGATCCCAAGGCGTTTCGCGACAGCCTGTACGTTCAGTTCGAAAAACTGAAGGTGTTCGGCCGCATCTACGTGGCGAAAGAGGGCATCAACGCGCAGATCAGCGTGCCACAGCATAACTTCGACGCGTTCAAAGCCGCGCTGTTCGCCTCGCACCCGGCGTTGGATCAGGTCCGCCTGAATATCGCGCTGGAAGACGACGGCAAATCCTTCTGGGTGCTGCGCCTCAAGGTACGCGAGCGCATCGTGGCTGACGGCATCGATGACGAGAGCTTCGATCCGAGCAACGTCGGTGAGTATCTGCAGGCCGATCGCGTCAATCAGATGATCGACGATCCGAATACGGTATTCGTCGATATGCGCAACCACTATGAGTACGAAGTCGGCCATTTCGAAAACGCCATCGAGGTGCCGTCGGATACCTTCCGCGATCAGCTGCCGATGGCGGTGGAGATGTTGCAGGACAGCAAAGACAAGAATATCGTCATGTACTGCACCGGCGGCATTCGCTGTGAAAAAGCCAGCGCCTATATGCTGCACAACGGCTTTAAAAACATCTATCACGTGGAAGGCGGGATTATCGAGTACACCCGCAAAGCGAAAGAACAGGGGTTGCCGCTGAAGTTTATCGGCAAAAACTTCGTGTTCGATGAGCGTATGGGTGAGCGCATCTCCGACGATGTGATCGCCAACTGCCACCAGTGCGGCGCGCCGTGCGATACCCATACCAACTGCAAGAACGACGGCTGCCATCTGCTGTTCATTCAGTGCCCGAGCTGCGCCGCCAAGTTTGAAGGATGCTGCAGCGAGATTTGCCGCGAAGAGCTGAAGCTGCCGCGCGAAGAGCAACGCGCGCGCCGCGCCGGCCGCGAAAACGGCGTCAAGATTTTCAATAAATCGAAAGGATTGTTGCAGACCACGATGCACATTCCGGCACCGGAAGAAGAAGGCCCAGCCCGCTGAGCCTGAGGAACCGACAAGCCCGGCCGCCAAGCCGGGCTTTTTTTTATTTCTCGCGCACGCCTTCTACGGAGATGATCAGCTCAACGTCTTGCGACGCCGGGCCAAGATCGGTGGTGATGCCGAAATCTTTCAGCTTGATCTTGCCGTTGGCTTCAAAACCGGCGCGGTAGCCGCCCCACGGATCGTTGCCCTGGCCAATCAGTTTGGCATCGAGCGTAACCGGTTTGGTGACGCCGTTCAGCGTCAGGTTGCCGACCACCGCGTAACCGTCGCCGCTTTTCTTCACTTCGGTGGATTCAAACTTGGCTTGCTTGTTCTTCTCCACGTTGAGGAACTCGGCGCTGCGCAGGTGCTTGTCGCGCTCGGCGTGGTTGGTGTCGACGCTGGCGGTATTGATGGTCACGTTGACCTTGTCCTTGGACGGATCTTTCTCGTCGAAAGTGAAGCCGCCGTCGAAGTCTTTAAAGCTGCCGTACAGCCAGCTGTAGCCCAGGTGCTGGATGCGGAATTCGATAAAGGCGTGTTGGCCTTGTTTGTCGATCTTGTAGTCTGCCGCCAGTGCGGAACCGGCGCTCAGCAGCAGGGCGCCTGCGGTCAGGCCCAATACGGTCTTTTTCAACATAGCAATCTCCATAAATCCAAAGGTTAATCGGCGCTGCTACCCAGCATCCGTTTCAAAGTGACATCACGATCGATAAAGTGATGTTTAAGCGCGGCCAGCCCGTGCAGTACCGAGAGCACTACCACGGCCCAGGCCAGGTAAAGGTGTATGGCGCCGGCGGTGTCGGCCTGTTCCGCCATGCCGGTCACGGTGGCGGGCACGTTGAACCAGCCGAACACGCTGATCGGTTGGCCGTCTGCGGTGGAGATCAGATAGCCGCTGATCAGAATGCCGAACAACACGGCGTACAGCGCCAGATGCGCGAGGATGGCGCTGACGCGAGTGAGGCGGCCATAGCTGGCCAGCGGTTTGGGCGGCGGTGAGACAAAGCGCCAGACCACGCGGATCACCATCACGATGAACAGCAGCGTGCCGATGCTTTTGTGGATCTCCGGCGCCTGATGGTACCAGACGTCGTAATAGCCCAGCGTGACCATCCACAGGCCGAGTGCGAACATGCCGTACACCGTCAGCGCCACCAGCCAGTGGATCAACACTGACACATGGCCGAAACGATCGGCGGTATTTTTCCAGAGCATCCTGTTTCCTTCGATTACCGATTGGCTGGCTGCAATAATTAAACTTTAGGAAACATAAAATCAATAATAAATTTAACTATGTTACTACTTTGAAATATTAGTCAGTGAATTTGTTCGAGATGTTCGGAGTTAATCAGATAAATCGTTGGAGATAATATTATTTCGCTCACGAGAGTTTCATGCTAATCATTGAAAAATGGGGCTATTATCTATTAATGTCAGCTTTTGTCATTTTACGTAAACCCCTCGTGAGTTGCCCGGCGAGATTATTTGTTGGCAAAGGTTATGCCTATTTATTGCGGCGCAGGGCAGGGCGGAAAGATTAACTTTGTCGAACGGTTGCGCTAAATCCCCTGCGGTGCAGCGGCGGATTTTGCTACCATTAGCGCCAAGAGCCGGCGCCCTGGCGCCGGTTAACCCAGTGAAATAACAAGGAAACGTCATGGGCCGAACCCGTGTGACCGACAGCAGCCTGCGACTGGCCGTCCTGCTGGCGATGTTGGTGATCATTTTGGCCGGGGTGAAAGCCGCCGCCGACATTGTGGTGCCGTTTTTGCTGGCGGTATTTCTCGCCATGGTGCTGAATCCGCTGGTGGCGATGCTGGAGCGTAAACGGGTGCCGCGTATCGTCGGGGTGACGCTGCTGGTGACGGCGGTGATCGTGGTCGTGATGCTGTTTATCGGCATGCTGGGGGCTTCGCTGAACGAGTTCGCCCGTTCGCTGCCGCAGTACCGCGGCATGATGATCGAGAAGCTGCGCGAGCTGCAGCATTACGCCGGCCGTTTCAATATCAGCCTTTCCAGCGAAGCGATGCTGCAGTATGTCGATCCCAGCGCGGCGATGAATCTGGTCACCCGCATGCTGGGGCACCTGTCTGGCGCGATGACCAACGTCTTCCTGCTGCT
Organism: Serratia sp. SCBI; assembly: GCF_000747565.1. Lineage (NCBI taxonomy): Bacteria > Pseudomonadati > Pseudomonadota > Gammaproteobacteria > Enterobacterales > Yersiniaceae > Serratia > Serratia sp. SCBI. The sequence continues at coordinate 1,931,563 of NZ_CP003424.1, forward strand.
GATGACCGTGGTGTTTATGCTGTTCGAAGTGCAGTTGCTGCCTTACAAGCTGCAGCAGGCGCTGGATAAACCGAACGAGGGGCTCGCCGCGATGCGGCGGGCGCTGGATGGCGTGACGCGCTATCTGGTGATTAAAACCATCATCAGCCTGGCCACGGGGGTAATCGTCTGGATCTTCCTGGCGGCGGTCGGCGTGCGTTTTGCCTTTATCTGGGGGCTGCTGGCATTTCTGCTTAACTACATTCCCAACATTGGCTCGGTATTGGCCGCCATTCCGCCGCTGATTCAGGCGCTGTTGTTCAACGGATTAGGAGATGCGCTGGTGGTGGCGGGCGGCTTTATCGCTGTCAACATGGTGATCGGCAATATCCTCGAGCCGCGCGTGATGGGGCGCGGGCTGGGGCTGTCGACGCTGGTGGTGTTCCTGTCGCTGATCTTTTGGGGCTGGCTGCTTGGCCCGGTGGGCATGTTGCTGTCGGTGCCGCTGACGATCGTGGCGCGCATCGCGCTGGAGACTACCGAGGGCGGCTATCGGCTGGCGGTTATCCTGGGGGACGGCCGCCCGCCGCGCCAGCCTCCGGCGGCGCCGGAGTGAGGTAATTTCTTGTGGCCACGTTGAGCCGTGCGTTATTAATGAATTTTGAATAAGCCATCCAACGGTGGCTTAACGCTTCTACTGCTAATGCATACTGTGAACATTGGCCATTCAGTAAATACTACAGCCACTTAGACCACCTTACATAGGCGACACAAACGACAATGGCCCAGATGAGGGTGAGATAAAAACCAGTCTTTGGAAACACTGAAACGAGAATAACCCCGCCGACAATAATGAGTACGATAGGGATTAGGTAAGCGAACGAGTTACCCAGCCATTCAATCAACCACTTCATTTTGTGAGGATCTTGTTCATCAGGAAAATGATTTCCTCTTCATTATTAGATCCTGAATTAGTTAGGTAGATGATTTTTTTCATTTCTGGCTCGATCATAAAGTACAGCAATTCTAGGTTTTCTTTGTAGAGAGCAGAGTAATAGTTAGGATCTGAAAATTGAAGTTTTCTTGCAGAAATGGCGGCTGTTTGCATTTTTCCATAGAAACTTAAAACGCTTACGGCAACTAAACTACTTTTATTGATGATGTTAATATGTGATTCTTTGAAGTCGTGGGATTCAGTAATTAGTTTTGCGATCGTATACGCAACTGACAATTTAGAAAACTTTTCTGATGCATGGTTAGCAAGTTTTTCAGTGATAGCTTGCATAATTTTATGCTGACCTGGGGCACTGATCCTACTAAGCTTAATATTAAAATAGATTTCCACCATATCCAGTACTACGTCTTTTCGCTGGTACACCTGCCGAATTGATAACAACATGCGGGTATCTTCTTGCCTCAACTGCTTACATACGTCTTTGTAGTCATCAAACAGACAGGAACCATACCAACTTGCTCGCTCGGCACCAGACCTAAAACTCTGTACAGTACTGGTAGTGTCTTTCTTGAGTTGTCCAAGGGACCTCTCAATACTTAGGGCAATGGCTCGGTCTGCCTGCATCTTTAACTTGAGATAGGACATGCGTTATCATTTCCTTTGATGTAGAATCCATTAGGCGATTATATATTGAACAGTAAATAATGCAAGGATGACCAATGAAGAGAGTAATTGCATATATCGTATTGACTCTGATCTACTTTGTCGTACTGGCTGAAGTGGTTTTCAGGCGTCTATCAGAGGATACGTACTTAAAGGTGGCGAAGATCTCAAACCCACTAGGTTTAATGAGCTCATCGTTTGACTCTCTAATTGTTATGCTCATTTTATTATCGATCGTTATTTCTTGGGTAACGATGCGTCTTATCTCAAAGTGTAGAGATTGATAGCTTAATAATGTCCGGCGCCCTAATAAAAGGGTATCTCAGGACTAATGAATTAGTATTACCGGAAAAATTACCTTTTCCTCCATTGCATTTTATTTATTGGGAACCCCGTTGAATAATAGTTCATCCACCGCAATCGTCTCCGATGTCGTCGGCGTAAGGAATATTTTGCAATTCACGCCGGGCTGGGCGGCGTGGTGCAGCGCCGCTGCGTACTGACGCAAAGGATAAATCGCGGCGGGCGGGCGCAGCGCCAGCTGGCCGCGTCGCAGCAGCAGGAATAACTGATAAAACGCCGTCTGCCATTGCGCCGGCGCTGCCTGTGCGTTCCATTTGCGCAAGTGGAACAGCGAAGCGCGCAGCTTTAACTCGTCCACCACGCGCCGCCAGTCTACCTGGCGGCCGCTCAGCAGGCCCAGCGCCACAAAATCGCCGCCGGTGCGAACCGCCCGCGCCAACTGCAATCCGTCTTCTCCGCCAATGCAGTCGATGGCCGCACGGGCGCCAAAATTCGTCATTTCCGCCAGCTGCGGCGCTTCGATAACGCGCCAGGTGCCGGCGGCCAGCAACGCCTGGCGATGAGCGGCGTTGCGCGCCACGACCGCCAGACGAATGCCGCGCAGCGCCGTCAGCTGCGCCAGCAGCAGGCTGACAGCGGAGCCGCCGCCGTTGAGCAGCAGTACGTCGCCGGCGCTGAGCGGCAGCCATTGGGTCAACAGCACCCAGCAGGTGAGCGGGTTGATATAGATTTGCGCTGCGCAGGCGTCGTCGATGTCGTCCGGCACCCAGACCACCCGATCTTCAGGCAGCGTGACGAACGTTTGCCAACTGCCGTTACCCGCTACCGCCAGCGCGCGTCGGCCCGTTGAATGCCCATTCTGCGGATTGACGACGACGCCCACGCCTTCATATCCCGGCACCTGAGGAAGGGCGATGCGGTGCGCGTATTGGCCGTGGATCGGGATCAGATCGGAAGGGTTGATCGGGGCATAGCGCATCTGCAATAACCGCTGTCCGGGGCGCAGCAACGGTCTGCTCGTCTGCTGCAATTCCAGCACCTGGGCGGGATCGCCGAAGCGGTTGAAGCTCAATCGGGGAAATAACGGCGGCATGGCTTACATGACGAAAAAGAAATAGACATCCAACGCCAGCAGCACCAGCCACAGACAAAGGTACAGCACCAGATGCTCACGCACATTGTTGACGATAGCCGCCAGTATTCGGTTTAACATTTCAGCCGCCTGAAGAGAAGGACCCTTGATTATAGTCCTTTTCTCGGCGTCATTTATAGCGCGCCGCGCGTGAGTGGCGGGAAAGTGGCGATAAAAAAAGCCTGCGTTATCGCAGGCTTGAGGTTACACGGCCAACAGCGCCAGCGGCGTTGAATTCGCCGGCGTGCTCGGCGGGTAGAAATAGCGCAGCACGTTATACAGCGAGTAAAACTCCAGCCGGTTGCGCGCGTTGATCTTTTCCGTGATGTGACGCTTGTGCACATAGACCGTATGGGAGCTGATCTGCAGTTTTTTCGCAATGCGGTAGTTAGGCATCTCTGCCATCCAATACTTCATTACCGTCAGCTCCTGCGGGCTGAACAGGGAACGCTCTTCGCCGTCATCGGCCAGCGCCAGCGGATTCTCGCGCAGCGTGCGTAAGGTGAGCGGCAGAATGCTTTTATTGAACAGAAAGGCGTTATCGGCGATGCGCATTGGCGCTTCGCTGTAAGGGTAAGGTGTATCGAGATAAATAAACAGCAAGGCGCACTGGCTGGCTTCCATAAAGGCCTGCAGTTGCGCGTCCGCTTCGTTATAGCGGCATTGGTTGCTGAGGTTCACCAGAATGTGGCTCGGCTGAAAGCTGGCCAACAGCGATGTAGCGTATTCAATGCTGTGGCAGCACTTGATCGTCGTGATCCCACTATCAGCAAAGTAGCTGGCTATACCGACCCGGGTGAAGCAGCATTCGTCCACGACAAGTAGTTTCATGGTGACGTCCTTGTTGAAAGCCGATGGAGCATATCTTCTGTAAAATAGGACTTACACTGCAAGTGTTCAATTCGGAAATTCAACTGCTGAATATAAGAAATTTCCGTTATCAGGATTTTTACTTGGTATTTAAAAGAGTTAGCAGGTTAACAAATTGTAACCGCCAAATTTCGCTGTCCAGTGCCTGAGGGGGACTTGGACAGCGAAATCCTTCGCTCAGCTAAATCGTTTCAGACCAAAGCTTGAGACGTCAACCGGCGGCGCTTTGTCCTGCGCGAACAGCGCGGCGATCTCGCCCAGAGCGCTGGCGAACTTGAAGCCGTGGCCGCTCAATCCGCTGATGACCATCAGGCGATCGCAATCCGGCAGGGTATCGATAATAAAGTCTTCGTCGGGGCTCATATCATAGCTGCAGGCTTCACCGTGTAAACATACGCCTACACCCGGCAAAAATTGCCGCAGGAAGGAGAAAACTTCCGTGCCGTCGCTGGCGTAGCTGCCGAAGGGTTTGCGCTGCTCGGGGGCATCCATCGGCTGGCCGCCGTCATGTTTGCCCACTTTCAGGCCGTCGTTATCCGCCGGAAAACCGTAATAGTGCGTGCCGTCTTGCGCTTCGACGGTAAAGGCCGGGAAACGATTGTTCACGCTGTAGCGGCCATCTGCCTGATGCCAGGAGAAGACTTTGCGCAGTGGCGCGATCGGCAGTTGCGGCAACAGCGCTTTGACCCAGGTGCCGGCGGTGATCACCGCTTTTCGCGCCGTGAAACGCCCTTCGCCGGTGATGACCTCAACGCCGCCATCGATGGGTTCTACCGCGTTGACCGGGCAGTTGAACAGCTGGCTGCAGCCGGCTTCTTTCGCCAGCTTGATCAGGCTGGTTATCGCCAGCTCGGTACGCAGGAACCCCGCGTCTGGCTCGAATACGCCGACATAACCTTCCGGTGCTCGGAATTCTGGCCAGCGCTGATTGATCTGTTCGGCGCTGAGGGTTTGCGCGTTCAGGCGGAATTTTTGCGCGCTGAGCTGCGCATTGCGAATGAATTCGGAGTGCTGTGGCCCCAGGTTGAGCACGCCGCACGACTGGAACAGTTCCTCGCCGGATTGTTGAATCAGCGCATTCCACAGCGCCTGCGCGCGCAGCACCAGCGGCACGTACTTTTCGCCTTCGCCGTATGCGTGACGGATAATGCGGGTATCGCCGTGATGGCTGCCGTTTCGGTGCGGAGGGATAGCGCTGTCGATCATCAGCACTTTCAAGCCGGCCCGCGTGGCATAATAGCCTGCCGCCGCGCCGACGGAACCGCTGCCCACCACAATCAAATCATATTCCACGTGCCAACCCTCTCTGATAGCGATTTCTTATGCCCCCATGATAAAAGGTTGGCGGACGCAATGCACTGATTGAACGGCGAAAGGCGAAGAAAAGGCGCCGGGAAAGGTCGCGGCGCCTTAGGGGGTAGGAGACGATGAATCAATGTTTTCTGCGATCAAGATCCTGGTAATCCGTAGCTTCAATCTTGGCGATGCCGGCCTCTAAGATATTGATTAATTGACGGGCGACATCTGTGGTCAGCCAAAGCGTTCGGTCTACTTGGGCTTCTTCGGGCGTTTGGTCTAGTGAAGACAGGTAATGAAGGCGTATCATCATGGCGTCGTAAACGTCGACAGTACTGATATCCCAACCGACAAGCGGGTGCGTCTGAATTACTTCATCATTTCTGTCCATAAAGACCCCTTATTGAGTAGTAACTACCGTGAGTGACTAACGAGGATCAATGCGGCTCATCATCATGAGAGCAATTACAGTATACGCATCCGCTTTCATCGGTGGAGGGGTTGTCACCTAAAATTGCAAAATAAATATTTATTTGAACAATTATTCTACAAATTCGGGTGCGAACGCGCGATGAGTAAAGCCTGTGGCGTTATTCCGCGCCGCCGGTGGGTGGGGCGGAGCCGTGCAGACATTTTTCCAGTTCTTCTGCCAAGTGCGCGAAATGTTTCTGCGTTTCGGTGTCGCGATTCTGGCTTTGCGATTCCAGCCTCAGGCTGTGGATCAGCCGTTGGTTGGCTTTGTCATCCAGGCTGAAGGCCAGGTAAGAGAAGGCCACTTCCAGTACGTTCAAGCGTCTTTTCTGATCGGCAATCAGCGCCAGCAATTCGCCAAACGTCATTGCGTCTTCGGATTTCACCTTGTCCGGGGCCATGCTTACTCCTTTGCGTTAAATACAGCGCTGAGGCGGATTTGGTTCCAGAGTAAGGGTAAGCGATGAATGGGCAGGGCGCCAGAAACAAAAAAGCCGGAGAGCGACCCCCGGCAAAAACAGCATTGCAGTGTTATTCTGCGCTGAACCATTCGTCCGCGCTTTCCCAGGTTTCCTGAAGGATTTCCTCAATCAGATCCCGGTCGGTTTTGGCGCCCCCCAGCACAGAGAGCCCGTTGGCGCCGGCATAACGGACGTGCACGACGGCGCCTGGAAACTGGCGATTGACCCGTTTGCCCAGCTCGCCGGTCAGCGCCTCAATGGCGCCCGACGGCAGCGGCCGGGTTTTATCTATAGTGACTTCAACACGCATAATTGCCCCCGAAGCGATTTACTGTTTATTTATACAGTTAACCGTAAGCGAGGGCAAGAGGGCGAAGCAAAAATATCAGCCTTTCAGCGACCAGTTCAGGGTTTCGCCGGCCAGGAATGGGATCACGGATTCATTGCCCAGGGCGATCTCTTCCGGCTGGGTGGTCGGCACGCGCTGCAGTTCGATGAAATCTTCGTTGATCGGCAGGCCGTAGAAACGTGGGCCGTTGAGCGAGCAGAAGGCCTCGAAGTGCTCCAGCGCGCCAAGCTGTTCGAAGACGGCAGCGTAAGCCGGGATCGCATTCGGCGCATTGAAGCAGCCGGCGCAGCCGCAGCTGGACTCTTTGCGATGCTTGAGGTGCGGCGCGGAGTCGGTGCCGAGGAAGAAACGGTCCGAGCCGCTGGCAACCGCCTGACGCAGCGCTTCCTGATGGACGTTGCGCTTGAGGATCGGCAGGCAGAACAGGTGTGGGCGAATGCCGCCGACCAGCATGTGGTTGCGGTTGAACATCAGGTGCTGCGGGGTGATGGTGGCGCCGAGGAAACGGTTGCCTGCCTGCACGTACTGCGCCGCTTCTTTGGTGGTGATGTGTTCGAAGACGATTTTCAGTTCCGGGAAGTGACGGCGGATAGGCTCCATCACCTGTTCGATAAAGCGCGCCTCGCGGTCGAAAATATCGACGGCAGGATCGGTCACTTCACCGTGGATCAGCAGCGGCATGCCGATTTTTTGCATTTGCTCGAACAGCGGGTAAATGCCGGTCACGTCGCTGACGCCGTGGCTGGAGTTGGTGGTGGCGTTGGCCGGATACAGCTTGGCGGCGGTAAACACCCCTTGCTCGAAACCGCTGACCAGTTCACTGGCCGCCAGAGAGTTGGTCAGGTAACAGGTCATCAGCGGAGTGAAGTTGTGACCCTGCGGCACCGCCGCCAGAATCCGATCGCGGTAGACGCGCGCGGCGGCCACGGTCGTCACGGGCGGAACCAGGTTCGGCATCACGATCGCCCGGCCAAATACCTGGCTGGTATAGGGCACCACCGTTTTCAGCATCTCATCGTCACGCAGGTGGATATGCCAGTCGTCTGGGCGGCGGATTTTCAGAACTTGAGGTTGTGCGGTCATCTAGCTAGGCTCCGGCGGTCAAATACGTCTAATGAAAAGCGAATAATGGGTTTATTCACGCCGGGGTGTAAGGATAAGCGGAAAGTGCCGCAGATGCATCTGTTTGTTGGCGACAAGTTGAAATCAACGGCGCAGCAGGCGCATAGTGGCAAGGAATTCAACGATGCCGACGCCAATAGCGTCGACTTTCATCAAGTGGAAAGGGAGAAAACAATGGAAGTACGCGTTATCGCCACCCTGCAAGCGAAAGCGGGATTTGAGGCCGCAGTCAGTGAAGCGGTGCACGCCATTCTCGAGCCGAGCCGCCAGGAGCTGGGTAACCTGCAATATGATTTGCATCGCGATCTGGAAAAACCGGGCACCTTCGTGTTCTTTGAGCGTTGGGCCAGCAGCGAAGTGCTGGATAAGCATAATGAGACGGCGCATTTTCAGCAGTTCGTCAGTCGACTTGACGGCAAGTTGGATGTTCTGGACATCAAAAAACTGAAAAAGATCGCCTGAGCTTTTTGCAGGCAAGAAAAAACCCGCCGTCGGCGGGTTTTTTTAGGTGTGCAGATTAACTTATTCGTTAACCGGCTGCGGCTTGGTGGCCGGCGCGGTGGCCTGGCTCACTGCCGAGTGACCACCGGCTGAACCTTTGCCTTCAAAGTTGAAGGAAGGGCGCTGCCAGTCGCTGTGCTTGCGTTCTTCCGGCACGTAGGCCGGCGCAGGCGCTTTGGTCATCGGCGCAGTGGCGATGTGTTTGTACAGCGCGTCCTGCACGGCTTTCACCGGTGCCGGCTGCTGAGCAACCGCAGGCGCAGGCTCGGCGGCCGTTGGTTCCGGCGCTTTTTCTACCGGAGCGGCTGCCGCTGCAGGTGCGGCTTCTACCACTGACGCTTCTTCCGCCGGCGCGGCTTCTACCGGTGCAGTTTCGACCACAGGCTCGTCTTCCGCTGGCTTAGCTTCAACCACTGGCTCTGCCGCTACGGTTTCAGCTACCGGCTGAGCTTCCACTGCAGGGGCAGTCTCTTCCGCTTTCGGTTCTTCAACCGCAACCGTTGCCGGGGCGGTTTCCACCGGCGCCGGGGTTTCCTCGGCCGGGGTGGCAACAACCGGTGCTACGACTGCCGCTTCTTCCGTTACGGTGACGGCGGCAGTTTCAACGGCGGCTTCTGGTGCCGGTTCGTTGACGCTGGCCGCGGCCTGAGTTTCTTCCACGGCAACGCTGTGCTGTTCAACCGCTGCGGCGACAACCTGCGCCTGCTCTACGGCTTCGGTTTGCACTTCGGCTTCTTCAACCTGAGCGACCGGGTAGCTTACCCAGACTTTGCCTGATGCCATTTCCGGAGAAGCGAACGCGCCCACCAACGGCATTGGGGATTGCAGCGGGTAACGCTCGTCGCGGTAACGACGGCGACGCTGGCCGCTGACGCGCAGGTGACGCGGTGAACGACGGGAACGACGCGGCATGCCTTCGCCGTTACCGCGGTTTTCGCCCTGGGCATCGTCTTCCGCCTGAGCGGCAACGGTTTCCGGCAGCAGCTTCACGCTGTCGTCGGCGGTTGGCTGCGCATCTTCGGCTTTCGCTACCGGCGCTTTCGGCGCCAACAGCTCTTCCGCTGCGCGCTGCAGCTCTTCTTCCGCGGACAGGATGCGCACTTTCTGCGTCAGAGGGCGGCGCTGACGGCGCTGCATGTTCTGCTGCTGGCGTTCTTCCTGCTCTTCGTCGGTGCTCTCGACCGCGTCAACGCTTTCCAGCGCTTTCACTTCCTGCTGAGCCTGACGTTTCTCTTCCTGACGACGACGCTGGCGTTCAGCACGCTGTTCACGGCGCTGCTGCTGATCTTCGCGCGGCGCTTTAGCGCTTTCTTCCGAGGCAGTTTCCTCCGCTACCGGCGCGTTCTGCTGCTGGTTGCGGCGGTTACGGCGCTGCTCATCGCGGGATTCACGCGATTCACGGCCTTCACGGTTCTCACGCGGTTCACGGTTGTCACGTTCGCGATTGTCACGGCCTTCACCGCGCTCTTTACGTTCGCCGCGTTCCGGACGATCCCCACGGTCGCTACGCTCACCGCGCTCTTTACGGCCGGTGCCTTGACGGCGCTGACCGCGACGATCCTGACGACGGTTTTCACCGTTGCCTTCCGCCTTCGGCGTTTCGGCCGGTTTGGCTTCTTCGACGGCAGGTTGTTCTTCACCGGCGAACAGGCTCTTCAAACCACCGAACAGGCGGCCCAGGAAGCCCGGCTTGGCGGTGGCCGGCGCTGCGGCTTTAGCCTTGGCGGCTGCAGCGACAGGTTTGGCAACGGCGACGGGTTCTTCAGCCGGCGGCGGCACATCGGCGGACAGGGAGAAGGAAGCCAGGGCCGGTTGCTCCGGACGCTTGCGTTCCATCGGCGCATCTTCCAGCGGACGCTCCATGTCTTCTTCGTGCAGTTTCGGCAGCAGGTAGCTGAGGGTAGAGGTTTCCTCGCCCTTGCGTACGCGCAGCACTGAGTAGTGCGGGGTTTGCATTTCATCGTTCGGCACGATGACGGCTTTCACGCCACCCTGACGTTTTTCGATCGCGCTGACGGATTCACGCTTTTCGTTCAGCAGGTACGAAGCGACCTGAACCGGTACGATAGCGTGAACTTCTTTGGTGTTTTCCTTCAGCGCTTCTTCTTCGATCAGGCGCAGGATGGACAGTGCCAGCGATTCGTTGTCGCGGATGGTGCCGGTGCCGTTACAGCGTGGGCACACGTGGTGGCTGGATTCACCCAGCGACGGGCTGAGGCGCTGACGCGACATTTCCAGCAGGCCGAAACGGGAGATGCGGCCGATTTGGATGCGCGCGCGGTCTTGACGCACGGCGTCGCGCAAGCGGTTTTCCACTTCGCGCTGGTGGCGTACCGGCGTCATGTCGATGAAGTCGATGACGATCAGGCCGCCGAGGTCGCGCAGGCGCAGCTGGCGAGCGATTTCGTCCGCCGCTTCCAGGTTGGTGTTGAACGCCGTCTCTTCGATGTCGCCGCCGCGGGTTGCGCGTGCGGAGTTGATGTCGATGGCGGTCAGCGCTTCGGTGCTGTCGATGACGATCGAGCCGCCGGACGGCAGGCGCACTTCGCGCTGGAAGGCGGATTCGATCTGCGATTCGATCTGATAGTGGCTGAACAGAGGAATTTCACCGCTGTACAGTTTGATTTTGCTGCTGAAATCCGGGCGGCCCAGCGCGGCGATGTGCTCTTTGGCCAGATCGAGAATTTTCGGGTTGTCGATCAGGATTTCGCCGATGTCCGGGCGCAGGTAATCGCGGAAGGCGCGCACGATAACGTTGCTTTCCTGGTGGATCAGGAACGGCGCAGGGCGGCCTTCGGCGGCTTTTTTGATCGCTTCCCAGTGCTTCAGGCGGAAGGAGAGATCCCACTGCAGCGCGTCGGCGGATTTGCCTACGCCCGCGGTGCGAACGATCAGGCCCATGCCGTCCGGCAGTTGCAGCGAAGAGAGCGCTTCTTTCAGCTCGGTGCGATCGTCACCCTCGATGCGGCGAGAAATACCGCCGGCGCGCGGGTTGTTCGGCATCAGCACCAGATAGCTGCCCGCCAGGCTGATGAAGGTGGTCAAGGCGGCGCCTTTGTTGCCACGTTCTTCTTTGTCTACCTGAACGATGACTTCCTGGCCTTCGCGCAGCACATCTTTGATGTTCGGGCGGCCATGGGAAGAGTAATTGCTAGGGAAGTATTCGCGGGCGATTTCTTTAAGAGGGAGGAAACCATGTCGTTCTGCGCCGTAGTCCACGAACGCTGCTTCAAGACTTGGTTCAATGCGGGTGATTTTGCCTTTGTAAATATTCGCTTTTTTCTGCTCATGACCCGGACTTTCGATATCCAAATCATACAGCCGCTGTCCATCTACGAGGGCAACACGCAACTCTTCCTGCTGAGTTGCGTTAATCAACATTCTTTTCATCTTAACTTACTCGTTATTTTTACATTATCGACAAAGCTGCGGGCAAAATAACCTCATGGCCGGAGTTAAACCGAAAGCCCCGTGTCTTCTCGCAAAGCCGTCAACCTCACGGTTGTCGCCTGCATAGGGGCGCATTATCTCGGTAAGCCTGCTTTTCTTTGTGAAAGACAGCACTTTTACTAGGGGAATAGCCTCTGATTTACGTCGACAGATCTGATTCCATTTGCCGGCCAAGCTGCAACCCGCAGCCCGCTAATTGTTTGATTTCGCATTACGTCTTACGCCATTGCTGCGTTTTTGCGCGATCAGACAAATTTTATAATTCCACCGTTTTCCCTGTTTAACGAGAATCAACGCGGAAAGTGACTGCATTATTCCACTGCTGATGCCGTTATAGCAAGGTGACTTTTCCTTAACTGCGGAAGAAATCGCAAACGTTCAAATCGGCTTGCTGCCTTATTGTCCGCTGGGGTTTCGCCCGCCGTCAGAGAGACAGTTAAGCACAGAAAAAGATGTGGCGCTATTCACGCGCTCTATTTAGAATCCCGCACCATGAAAACGAACAATCCAGCAGTACAATTCATCACGATTTCCGACGACGAAGCCGGTCAGAGAATCGACAACTTTCTGCTCGCTCGCCTGAAAGGCGTGCCGAAGAGCATGATTTATCGCATCGTGCGCAAAGGCGAGGTGCGGGTTAATAAAGGGCGCATCAAGGTCGAATACAAATTGGCGGCCGGCGACGTGGTGCGCGTGCCGCCGGTGCGCGTGGCCGAGCGCGAAGAGGCGCCGGTGTCGGCGAAGCTGGATAAGGTGGCGGCGCTGGCCGACTGCATTCTGTATGAAGATGACCACCTGCTGATCCTCAACAAGCCTTCCGGCACCGCGGTGCACGGCGGCAGCGGCCTGAGCTTCGGCGTGATTGAAGGGCTGCGGGCGCTGCGCCCTGAGGCCCGTTTCCTGGAGCTGGTGCATCGGCTCGATCGCGATACCTCCGGCGTGCTGTTGGTTGCCAAGAAGCGTTCCGCGCTGCGTTCGCTGCATGAGCAACTGCGGCTGAAGGGCATGCAGAAGGATTATCTGGCGCTGGTGCGCGGCCAGTGGCAGTCCCACTGCAAGGCCGTACAGGCGCCGCTGCTGAAAAACATTCTGCAAAGCGGCGAACGTATCGTGCGCGTCAACAGCGAAGGCAAGCCTTCGGAAACCCGCTTCAAGGTGGAGGAGCGTTACGAATTCGCCACCCTGGTGAAGGCCAGCCCAATCACCGGGCGTACCCACCAGATCCGCGTGCACACCCTGCATGTCGGGCATCCGATCGCCTTTGACGATCGCTATGGCGACCGCGAGTTCGATCGTCAACTGGCAGGTACCGGCCTGAAGCGTCTGTTCCTGCACGCCGCGGCGCTGCGCTTCGAGCATCCGGCCACCGGCGAAACGATGCGTATCGAAGCGCCGATGGACGAAGAGCTGCGTCACTGCCTGCAAGTGCTGCGCCGACAGGCCGCCAAATAATCCGCGTCACACCAGCGGGTTGATGCCTTCAGCCCGCAACATCTCCAACAGCGCAATCAACGGCAGGCCGATCAGGGCGTTCGGATCCCGGCCTTCCAGCCTGTCGAACAACGCGATCCCCAACCCCTCGCTCTTGAAACTGCCCGCGCAGTTCAGCGGTTGCTCCAGACGCACATAGGCGGCGATCTCCGCTTCGTTCAGCGCGCGAAAATGCACGTGGAAAGGCTCGCATAGGGCCTGCAACTGTTTGCTGCGGCCGTTGTACAGCGCCAGGCCGGTATAGAAGGTCACGGCCTGGCCGCTTGCCTGGCGCAGCTGCGCGCGGGCGTTTTCCTCGGTATGGGGCTTGCCGGTGATGCTGCCATCGATCACGCAGACCTGATCGGAACCGATGATCAGATGCTCGGGGTAGGCGAGGGCCAGCGCCTGGGCCTTCGCTGCCGCCAGGCGCAGCACCAGCGCTTCCGCGCCTTCGCCCGGCAGCGGGGTTTCATCCACCTCCGGCGCGGCGCAGTCGAACGGCAGCTGCAGTTTCTCCAGCAGCATCTTTCGATAGGGGGAGGTGGAGGCTAAAAGCAATCTCTGCATAATTTTTTTCGCAAACCGTAGCGTAAATGGGTACGGCATTTTAAACTGTCGGCCGCTGTGGAAGCGAATATTGGTGAAAGGAGCCGTTTTACGGCCTTTTTCTTTGACTCTATGTCGTTACAAAGTTAATATGCGCGCCCTATGCAAAAGGTAAAATTACCCTTGACCATTGATGCGGTACGTACCGCTCAGAAACGCCTGGACTATGCTGGTGTCTATGCGCCTGAGCAGGTTACTCGTGTTGCCGACTCCGTGGTCAGTGTGGACAGTGATGTTGAGGTGTCGTTGTCGTTTAATATCGACAATCAACGCCTCGCGGTGATAACAGGGCATGCGGACGTCACGGTAACGTTGATGTGCCAACGCTGTGGAGTCCCGTTCGAACATCAGGTTCACACAACATATTGTTTTAGCCCGGTCGTCAATGATGAGCAGGCTGAGGCATTACCGGAAGCGTACGAACCGATCGAAGTTGACGAGTTTGGCGAAGTCGATCTGTTGGCAATGATTGAAGACGAAATTATTCTTTCACTGCCTGTCGTTCCGGTACATGAATCTGAACACTGTGAAGTGTCCGAAGCGGACATGGTATTTGGCCAACTGCCTCCCGAGGCGGAGAAACCGAATCCGTTTGCCGTATTAGCCAGTTTAAAGCGTAAGTAATTGAGGAGTAAGGTCCATGGCCGTACAACAGAATAAACCAACCCGTTCCAAGCGTGGCATGCGTCGTTCTCACGATGCTCTGACCACGACTACTCTGTCTGTAGACAAAGTATCCGGTGAAACTCACCGTCGTCACCACATCACTGCCGACGGTTTCTACCGCGGTCGCAAGGTTATCGGCTAAGTAGCGATACCTTGACTCGTCTAACCCTGGCGTTAGATGCAATGGGCGGGGACTTCGGTCCCTGCGTCACAGTGCCTGCTTCGTTGCAGGCACTGGCCTCTAATTTACAGCTTCATCTCTTGCTGGTCGGTAATCCCGACGCCATCTCCCCTTTGCTTGCCCACGCCGATCCGGTTCTTCTGGAGCGTCTGCAAGTCGTGCCCGCCGAGTCTGTGATCGCCGGCGACGCCAAACCTTCACAAGCGATACGCGCCAGCCGCGGCACGTCGATGCGCATTGCGCTCGAACAGCTCAGCAGCGGCAACGCGCAGGGCTGCGTCAGCGCCGGCAATACCGGCGCACTGATGGGATTGGCGAAGCTATTGGTCAAGCCATTGGAGGGCATTGAGCGCCCGGCGCTGATGACGGTGATCCCGAACCAGCAGCGCAGCAAAACCGTGGTGCTGGATCTGGGCGCTAACGTCGAGTGCGACAGCACCATGCTGGTGCAGTTTGCCGTGATGGGCGCGGTGATGGCGGAAGAGGTGATCGGCATTGCGCAACCGCGGGTGGCGCTGCTGAATATCGGCGAAGAAGAGACCAAAGGCCTGGATAATATCCGGGAAGCGGCCGCTGTGCTAAAAAATACTCCGGCAATCAACTATATTGGTTACCTGGAAGGAAACGAACTGCTCACCGGTAAGACCGATGTGTTGGTCTGCGACGGCTTCGTGGGCAACGTCACGCTGAAAACCATGGAAGGGGTGGTCAGGGTGTTCTTATCGCTGCTGAAATCGTCCGGCGATGGAAACAAGCGAGCCTGGTGGCTGAAATTGTTGGGCCGTTGGTTGCAAAAACGGGTGGTCAAGCGGTTCGGCCACCTGAACCCCGACCAGTATAATGGCGCATGTCTGTTAGGATTGCGCAGCACCGTAGTCAAGAGCCACGGCGCTGCGAACCCTCACGCGTTTGCAGTCGCAATCGAACAGGCTGTGCAGGCGGTGCAGCGGCAAGTCCCGGAAAGGATTGCTGCGCGCCTTGAGGCTGTATTACCTAAGAGTGACTGATCGTACATGTATACAAAGATTCTCGGTACGGGGAGTTATTTGCCCGTACAAGTGCGCACCAATGCTGATTTGGAAAAAATGGTGGATACCTCTGACGAGTGGATCGTCACGCGTACCGGTATTCGCGAACGCCGCATCGCCGCTGCGGATGAAACCGTCGCGACGATGAGCTTCCAGGCCGCTGAGAAAGCGCTGGAAATGGCAGGTGTGGCTAAAGAAGACATTGGGCTTATCGTCGTGGCGACCACCACGACGACTCACGCGTTCCCGAGTGCGGCGTGCCTGGTGCAGCAAATGTTGGGCATCAAAGACTGCGCGGCGTTCGATCTGGCTGCGGCCTGCGCCGGCTTTACTTATGCGCTCAGCGTGGCCGATCAGTACGTGAAAAACGGCGCGGTCAAACATGCGCTGGTTATCGGCGCGGACGTCTTGTCGCGCACGCTGGATCCTGAAGATCGCGGCACCATCATTCTGTTTGGCGATGGCGCAGGGGCGGTGGTGCTGGGGGCTTCTGAAGAGCAGGGCATTCTGTCTACCCACCTGCATGCCGACGGCAGCTACGGCAGCCTGCTGACGCTGCCTTACAAGGATCGTCAGAATCAAGACAAGCCGGCCTATGTCACCATGGCGGGCAATGAAGTCTTCAAGGTTGCGGTCACCGAACTGGCGCGCATCGTCGATGAGACGTTGCAGGCCAACAACATGGACCGCAGCGAGCTGGATTGGCTGGTGCCGCACCAGGCCAACCTGCGTATCATCAGCGCAACGGCGAAAAAACTGGGCATGGGGATGGACAAAGTGGTGGTGACGCTCGATCGTCACGGCAACACCTCTGCCGCCTCGGTGCCTTCCGCACTGGACGAAGCCGTGCGAGACGGGCGAATTCAGCGTGGCCAGCTGGTGCTGCTGGAAGCCTTCGGCGGCGGCTTTACCTGGGGCTCGGCGCTGGTTCGTTTCTGATTTGAACAGGAATAAAAAATGACGCAATTTGCTTTTGTTTTCCCGGGCCAGGGGTCGCAGGCCGTTGGCATGCTGGCCGAATTGGCCGCACAGTTCCCGATCGTCGAAGAGACTTTCGGTGAGGCCTCTGCCGCGCTGGGTTACGATCTGTGGCAGCTGGTGCAGCAAGGCCCGGCGGAAGAGCTGAACAAGACCTGGCAGACCCAACCGGCTCTGCTGGCGGCTTCCGTAGCGATTTTCCGCGTGTGGCGGCAGCAGGGCGGTAAAGCGCCCGCATTGATGGCGGGCCACAGCCTGGGCGAATACTCGGCGCTGGTCTGCGCCGGCGTGCTGGACTTCAAGGCGGCGATCCGCCTGGTCGAGCTGCGCGGTAAGCTGATGCAGGAAGCGGTGCCGGAAGGCACAGGCGCTATGTACGCTATCATCGGCCTGGACAACGACGCGATCGCCAAGGCGTGCGAAGAGTCCGCGCAGGGACAGGTGGTTTCTCCGGTCAACTTCAACTCGCCGGGCCAGGTGGTTATCGCCGGCAATAAAGAAGCGGTTGAACGTGCAGGCGCCGCCTGTAAAGCGGCGGGCGCCAAACGTGCACTGCCGCTGCCGGTGAGCGTGCCTTCGCACTGCGCGCTGATGAAACCGGCCGCCGACAAGTTGGCCGTGGCGCTGAAGGACATCACCTTCAACGCGCCGCAGGTGCCGGTGGTGAACAACGTCGACGTACGCACCGAAAACGATCCTGAAGCGATCCGCAGTGCGCTGGTGCGTCAGCTGTACAGCCCGGTGCGTTGGACCGAGAGCGTAGAATTTATCGCAGCACAGGGAGTGACGTCGCTGCTGGAAGTGGGGCCGGGCAAAGTGCTGACCGGTCTCACTAAACGTATTGTTGACACCCTGACGGCTGCGGCGGTGAACGACACCGCCAGCCTGTCGGCGGCGCTTGAACAATAAAGAGGAAAATGATGAGCTTCGAAGGTAAAATCGTTCTGGTCACCGGCGCGAGCCGCGGTATTGGCCGAGCTATTGCAGAAACGTTTGTGGCCCGCGGCGCCAAAGTGATCGGCACTGCGACCAGCGAGAGCGGCGCTGAAGCGATCAGCGGCTACCTGGGCGCAAACGGCAAAGGGTTTATGTTGAACGTTGTTGATGCGCAATCTATCGACAGCGTGCTGGCATCGATTCGCGCCGAATTTGGCGAAATCGACATTTTAGTGAATAATGCCGGCATTACGCGTGATAACCTGCTGATGCGTATGAAGGATGATGAGTGGGAGGATATCCTCGACACTAACCTGACTTCCGTATTCCGCCTGTCAAAAGCGGTAATGCGCGCTATGATGAAAAAGCGGTTTGGCCGTATCATCACCATCGGTTCCGTTGTCGGCACCATGGGGAACGCAGGGCAGGCGAACTACGCGGCGGCTAAAGCCGGTCTGATTGGTTTTAGCAAATCTTTGGCACGTGAAGTTGCTTCTCGTGGCATTACGGTCAACGTCGTGGCACCTGGCTTTATTGAAACGGACATGACACGGGCGTTGACAGATGATCAACGCGCAGGCATTTTGTCATCAGTTCCAGCCAACCGGCTGGGCGATGCTAAAGAAATCGCCAGCGCTGTTGCATTTTTGGCCTCTGATGAGGCCGGCTATATCACCGGTGAAACGTTACATGTCAATGGCGGCATGTACATGATTTAAAAAATGTGAAAACCATTTGCGTTATTTGAGGCAAAAACCGCAAAATAGCGTAAAATCGTGGTTTGACCAGCCGGGATTTAGTTGCATCTTTTTCAGCATTTTATACACTACGAAAACCATCGCGAAAGCGAGTTTTGATAGGAAATTTAAGAGTATGAGCACTATCGAAGAACGCGTTAAGAAAATCATTGTTGAGCAACTGGGTGTTAAACAGGAAGAAGTTTTGAACAACGCTTCTTTCGTTGAAGATCTGGGCGCTGATTCTCTTGACACCGTTGAGCTGGTAATGGCACTGGAAGAAGAATTCGACACCGAGATTCCAGACGAAGAAGCTGAGAAGATCACTACTGTTCAGGCAGCTATTGATTTCATCAACGCTAGCCAGCAGTAAGAGAACATATCTAGGCGGTCGTTCGACCGCCTAAGTTTTTTCTATCCCTAGTGTCATATTTTTCCCTCCCTGGAGGACAAACGTGTCTAAGCGTCGAGTAGTTGTGACCGGACTGGGCATGTTGTCTCCTGTCGGCAATACGGTAGAGTCCACGTGGAACGCTCTTCTTGCCGGTCAGAGTGGCATCAGCCTGATCGACCATTTCGATACCACTGCCTATGCGACCAAGTTTGCTGGCCTGGTAAAGAATTTTAATTCTGAGGATTTCATCTCTCGCAAAGATGCGCGCAAGATGGACGCCTTTATCCAGTACGGTATCGCTGCCGGCATGCAAGCCATGCAGGATGCAGGTCTGGACATCACCGAGGCTAACGCCAGCCGCATTGGAGCCGCGATCGGTTCCGGCATCGGCGGCCTGGGTTTGATTGAAGAAAACCACAGTTCACTGGTTAACGGTGGCCCACGGAAAATCAGTCCGTTCTTCGTGCCTTCCACCATTGTGAATATGATTGCAGGTCACCTGACAATCATGTACGGCATGCGTGGCCCAAGCATTTCCATCGCCACCGCCTGTACTTCAGGTGTACACAACATCGGCCATGCCGCGCGTATCATTGCTTACAATGATGCGGATGTGATGCTGGCCGGTGGGGCAGAGAAAGCCAGCACCCCATTGGGCGTCGGCGGCTTTGGCGCAGCGCGCGCCCTGTCCACCCGTAATGACAACCCGCAGGCGGCGAGCCGTCCGTGGGATAAAGACCGCGACGGCTTCGTGCTGGGCGACGGCGCCGGCATGATGGTGCTGGAAGAGTACGAGCACGCGAAAAAACGCGGCGCGAAAATCTACGCCGAAGTGGTGGGCTTTGGGATGAGCAGCGATGCTTATCACATGACGTCGCCGCCGGAAAACGGCGCAGGCGCTGCGCTGGCGATGGAAAATGCCCTGCTTGACGCCGGTGTGACCCCGTCACAAATCGGCTACATCAATGCGCACGGCACCTCTACGCCGGCGGGTGACCAGGCGGAAGCGCAGGCGGTGAAATCCGTCTTCGGCGCTGATGCCCAGCGCGTGCTGGTGAGCTCGACCAAATCGATGACCGGCCACCTGTTGGGTGCGGCGGGCGCGATCGAGTCTATCTTCACCGTGCTGGCGCTGCGCGATCAGGCGGTACCGCCGACCATCAACCTGGATAACCCGGATGAAGGTTGCGATCTGGACTTCGTGCCTCACGAAGCGCGCCAGGTCAGCGATATGGAGTACACCTTGTGTAACTCCTTCGGCTTTGGCGGCACCAACGGCTCGCTGATCTTCCGCCGAGTGTAACTCGCGTGGTTGTTCGCTGATGAAAGCCCGGTTTTTAACCGGGCTTTTTTACGCCTGGCGTCCGGCCGTCAGCAGGGCTGCGTATTGCCTCGCCGCCTGCTATTCTGCGAGCGTAATGAAATCACCCGGCAACAGGAGGAAGCATGTACTGGATTAACGGACAACGCCACGATGCGCTGGCGCCGAGCGATCGTGGCCTGCAGTTCGGCGACGGCTGCTTTACTACCGCCCGGGTTATCGACGGTAAAATCGAGCTGCTGCCCTGGCATCTGGAGCGGCTGCAGCAGGCGGCCCAACGGCTGATGCTGCCCGCCACCGATTGGCCGGCTTTCGAGCGCGAGATGGCGCAGGCGGCAGAATCAATTTCGCTCGGCGTGGTCAAAGCGATACTGACGCGCGGCAGCGGTGGACGAGGCTACAGCCCGACGGGGTGCGAAAACCCGACGCGCATCGTCGCCCGCAGCAGCTACCCTGCGCACTATTTGCAGTGGCGCGAGCAGGGCATCACGCTTGCGCTCAGCCCGGTGGCGCTGGCGCGCAATCCGCTGCTGGCGGGGTTGAAGCATTTGAACCGCCTGGAGCAGGTGCTGATCCGCGCGCATCTTGACCAGACGGCCGCCGACGAGGCGCTGGTGCTTGACACTGCCGGTATGCTGGTGGAATGCTGTGCGGCTAATTTGTTCTGGCGTAAGGGAAAAGCGGTGTTTACCCCGGATCTGAGCCAGGCGGGCGTCGCGGGCCTGATGCGGCGACGGGTGATCGCACTGCTGGCGGGATCGGAATACCGTCTGCACTGCGTCAGCGAGCCGCTGGAGACGCTGGCCGATGCCGACGAAGTCCTGGTGAGCAACGCGCTGATGCCGCTGCTGCCGGTAAACGTTGCTCAATCATGGCGTTATCATTCGCGCCAGCTGTATGATTTTTTGCGTCCACACTGTTAACCATGGCTGATTGATGAAGAAAAGAAAGCTGAAGGTCCTGTCTGTTATTGTTGTTCTGGCATTGGCGCTGCTGTTTTGGGGCTACCAGAAGATCGAACGCTTTGCCGATACGCCGCTGGCTATCCAGCAAGAGACTATCTTCAAACTGCCTGCCGGCACCGGCCGGGTGGCGCTGGAAGGGTTACTGGTACGCGATAAACTGGTGCGCAGCGGCCGCTGGTTCCAGTGGCTGCTGAAACTGGAACCGGAGCTGGCGGAGTTCAAGGCCGGAACCTACCGGTTCACGCCGGGCATGACGGTGCGCCAGATGCTGAAACTGTTGGCCAGCGGTAAAGAGGCGCAGTTCACCGCGCGCTTTATCGAAGGCTCACGCCTGCGTGACTGGCAGCAGGTGCTCCAGCAGTCCAAATACCTGAAACACACCCTGGCGGGCAAAAGTGACGCGGAGATCGCCGCCGCGCTCGGCATTGCTGCAGGAGAAACCCCGGAAGGGCGGCTGTACCCGGATACCTACCAGTATACCGCCGGCATGAGCGACATCGCGCTGCTCAAACGTGCCCACGTCCGCATGAACAAAGCGCTGCAGGCCGCCTGGGACGGCCGCGACACCAGTCTGCCGTACAAAACGCCGGAAGAGCTGCTGACCATGGCATCGATCGTCGAGAAAGAGACCGCCGTGCCGGAAGAGCGCAGCAAGGTGGCGTCGGTGTTCGTCAACCGTTTGCGTCTCGGCATGCGTCTGCAGACCGATCCGACGGTGATCTACGGCATGGGCGAGAGCTATAATGGCAACATCACGCGCAAGGATCTGGAGACGCCGACGCCTTACAACACCTATGTGATCGCCGGCCTGCCGCCAACGCCGATCGCCATGCCGGGCGAGGCCTCGCTGCGAGCGGCCGCCAATCCGGCCAAAACGCCATATCTCTATTTTGTCGCCGACGGCAAGGGTGGGCATACCTTCACCACCAATCTGGCGAGCCATAACCAAGCGGTGCGCGTGTACCGCCAGGCGTTAAAGGAAAAGAATGAAAAGTAAATTCGTTGTAATCGAAGGGCTGGAAGGCGCGGGCAAAACCACCGCGCGCGACACGGTAGTCAATGTGCTGCGTGAACATGGCATCAACGACATCGTCTTCACCCGTGAACCCGGCGGCACGCCGTTGGCGGAGAAGCTGCGCGACCTGTTCAAGCGCGGCATCGACGGCGAATTGCCGACCATCAAGGCCGAAGTCTTGATGCTGTACGCTGCGCGCGTGCAGTTGGTGGAAACCGTGATCAAACCCGCCCTGGCGCGTGGCTCCTGGGTGGTGGGCGATCGCCACGATCTCTCTTCACAAGCCTATCAGGGCGGCGGCCGTGGCGTGGATCCGCAGCTGATGACCTCGCTGCGCGACACCGTGCTGGGGGATTTTCGCCCGGATCTGACGGTCTATCTCGATCTGCCTCCGCTGGTCGGCCTGCAACGCGCGCAGGCGCGCGGTCAGCTGGATCGCATCGAGCAGGAGGCGCTGCCGTTCTTCGAACGCACCCGCGCTCGCTATCTCGAACTGGCGGCGCAGGACGAAACGATCGTCACCGTCGACGCCGCCCAGCCGCTGGAGCAGGTGACTGCGGCGATCCGCGACTGCGTCAGCCACTGGCTGCGGCAGCAGGAAGGCGCATAATGAACTGGTATCCGTGGCTGAATGGCCCTTATCGCCAGCTGATTGGGCAGTACGCCGACGGCCGTGGCCATCATGCGCTGCTGCTGCATGCGGCGGCGGGCAATGGTGACGATGCGTTGGCCTACGGCCTGAGCCGTTGGTTGATCTGCCAACAGCGCAACGGCGAAAAAAGCTGCGGCGAGTGCCATAGCTGCCGGTTGATGCTGGCGGGCAATCACCCGGATTATCACGTGTTGGCGCCGGAAAAGGGCAAGAGCAGCCTGGGCATCGAACCCATCCGCCAGGTGATTGAAACGCTGTACGCCCACGCGCAACAGGGCGGCGCCAAGGTGATTTGGCTGCCGCAGGCGGAACAGCTGACCGAGGCGGCGGCCAACGCGCTGTTGAAAACGCTGGAAGAGCCGCCGGAGAAAACCTATTTTCTGTTGGGTTGCCGTGAGCCATCGCGGCTGATGGCAACGCTGCGCAGCCGCTGCCTGTACTGGCATTTGGCCAGCCCGGATGAGCAGCTCAGCCTGCAGTGGTTGGGCCGGCAGGCGGCGGGCTCTCAGACAGACCGAGTCACGGCGCTGCGCCTGCACGACGGCGCGCCCCTGGCCGCCGAACAGCTGTTGCAACCGCAGCAGTGGCAACAGCGCGGCGCCCTGTGCGCCGCATTGAGCGCCGCGCTGCCGCAACGCGATATGCTGTCGCTGTTGCCGGTGCTAAACCATGAAGACGTCGCCGAACGCCTGCATTGGCTGTGCGCGTTATTGGTGGACGCAATGAAGTGGCAACAGGGCGCGCATCACTATGTATTGAATCAGGATCAGCAGCCGCTGGTGCATCAGCTGGCCAGCCTGCTGAGCAGCGCTTCGCTGCAACAGATTGTGCAGCAGTGGCTGAACTGCCGTCACCAGCTGCTCAGCGTAGTGGGCGTCAACCGCGAGCTGCTGCTGACCGAACAGTTACTTCGCTGGGAACAGATGCTTGGCGCCGCCGGCTATTCCCAACCTCATTCGCTGTAAAGTAAAAGAGTTAAAAATTATGTTGTTAGTCGATTCTCATTGCCACCTTGACGGCCTGGATTACCAAACGCTGCACCAGAATGTAGACGACGCGCTGGCCAAGGCCAAGGCGCGCGACGTCGGCTATGTGCTGGCGGTCGCCACCACGTTGCCGGGTTACCGTTCCATGACCGAACTGATCGGCGAGCGCAACGATGTGGCTTTCTCCTGCGGGGTGCATCCGCTTAATCTGGAAGAGGGCTATGATTACGCCGAGCTGCGTCGCCTGGCGGCGGCGGAGCAGGTGGTGGCGCTGGGAGAGACCGGGCTCGATTACTTCTACCAGAAAGACAACCTTGAGCTGCAGCAGGACTCTTTCCGCGAACATATCCGCATTGGCCGTGATCTGAACAAGCCGGTGATCGTCCACACCCGCGAGGCGCGCGCGGACACGCTGGCGATCCTGCGTGAAGAGAACGCGCAAGACTGCGGCGGCGTGCTGCACTGCTTCACCGAAGATCTGGCCACGGCCGAAGCCTTGCTGGATCTGGGTTTCTACATCTCCTTCTCCGGCATCGTCACCTTCCGTAATGCCGAACAGCTGCGCGAAGTGGCACGTTACGTGCCGCTGGATCGCATGCTGGTGGAAACCGACTCGCCTTATCTGGCGCCGGTGCCGCATCGCGGCAAAGAAAACCAACCCGCCTATGTGCGTGATGTGGCTGAATACATGGCGGTATTGAAGGGCGTCAGCCTGGAACAGCTGGCCGAAGCGACCACCGCCAACTTTTCACGCTTATTTCACCTCGAACTGTGATCTTTGGCCTAGGCTATAGCGGTAGGTCATTGTCTGCGTTAATTTTTTTTAAGCTCGTAATTAATCACTGAAACGGGTAAGGTTCGCTCCCGTTTCAGGGTGATTGGTGCGCGTTTTTTGCTCTGTTTTGCCAAAAAAACGCCGGTTTATGCAAAGTTGCCGCGGCTCGATCATCGAAACGTGATTGTCATCAAACATTGCGCAGACTATTTATTTTACTCTGCGTAATAAATTCAAGGGGTGCTCAGACACCCTGAATTGCAGGGGTTTTTCTCCCCCCCTTGCAGCGCGACCAATCGCGACAAGAAGTAGCAAAGCATTATTACTCAGGAGCACACTCAACTATGTTCAAGAACGCATTTGCAAACCTGCAAAAAGTAGGTAAATCGCTAATGCTGCCGGTGTCCGTGTTGCCTATCGCAGGTATCCTGCTGGGCGTCGGTTCCGCCAACTTTAGCTGGCTACCTGCGGTAGTCTCCCACGTGATGGCGGAAGCGGGCGGTTCGGTCTTCGCCAACATGCCGCTGATTTTCGCCATCGGCGTCGCCTTGGGCTTTACTAACAACGACGGCGTTTCCGCGCTGGCGGCGGTGGTGGCTTACGGCATCATGGTGAAAACCATGGCGGTGGTTGCGCCGCTGGTGCTGCACTTGCCGGCTGAAGAAATTGCGGCCAAACACCTGGCGGATACCGGTGTGCTCGGGGGGATTATCTCCGGAGCCATCGCGGCCTATATGTTTAACCGCTTCTTCCGCATTCAACTGCCGGAATACCTGGGCTTCTTTGCCGGTAAGCGTTTCGTGCCGATCATTTCCGGTCTGGCGGCGATCGTTCTGGGCGTAGTGCTGTCCTTCATCTGGCCGCCGATCGGTACGGCTATCCAGACCTTCTCGCAGTGGGCGGCTTATCAGAACCCGGTCGTGGCCTTCGGCATCTACGGCGTGGTTGAGCGTGCACTGGTGCCGTTCGGTCTGCACCACATCTGGAACGTCCCGTTCCAAATGCAAATTGGTGAGTTCACCAACGCGGCGGGCCAGGTATTCCACGGTGATATCCCTCGCTATATGGCGGGCGACCCGACCGCGGGCAAACTGTCCGGCGGCTTCCTGTTCAAAATGTACGGTCTGCCTGCTGCGGCCATCGCCATCTGGCACTCGGCTAAGCCGGAAAACCGCGCGAAAGTCGGCGGCATCATGATCTCCGCCGCGCTGACCTCGTTCCTGACCGGTATCACCGAGCCGATCGAGTTCTCCTTCATGTTCGTTGCGCCGATCCTGTACGTGATCCACGCTATCCTGGCCGGCCTGGCGTTCCCAATCTGCATCCTGTTGGGCATGCGTGACGGCACCAGCTTCTCGCACGGCCTGATCGACTTTATCGTACTGAGCGGCAACAGCAGCAAAATCTGGCTGTTCCCAATCGTCGGCATCATCTACGGTCTGGTGTACTACACCATCTTCCGCGTGCTGATCGCCAAGCTGGATCTGAAAACGCCGGGCCGTGAAGACACCGCTGCCGAGCAGACTGCGCAGGGCGGTTCCGAAATGTCCGCCGCGCTGGTTCAGGCCTTCGGCGGCAAAGAAAACATCACTAACCTGGATGCTTGCATCACCCGTCTGCGCGTCAGCGTGGCCGACGTGTCCAAAGTTGACCAGGCGGGCCTGAAGAAACTGGGCGCAGCCGGCGTAGTCGTCGCTGGCTCCGGCGTGCAGGCCATCTTCGGCACCAAGTCCGACAACCTGAAAACCGATATGGACGAATACATCCGTAATCACTGATTCAGGCAGGGGAGTTATCAAGGGAGGCGAAAGCCTCCCTTTTTATTGCCTGTCGTCAGGCGCTAAGGCGCTGTTCGAGTTCGGCGAGAGAAGGAAGGAACCAGACCTGTTCGCCGCGGTTGGCTTCGCGCACGAAATCTTGCAGCGCGTTGCTTTTCGCCAGCCAGGGGGGGATATCGCCTAGCAGCGCCACGCGCAGGCGGTAGTTGATAAATTTCTGCAATACGGCGCCGGCAATGCCGCTTCTGAGCTGGAAAAAGGTGGCGTCCAGGCGGTTGACGGGGAGGGCAATCATCCCGGCATCGTGTTCAAAGGCGGGCGCGATAAACAGGCTGACGTCGTTTTCGTCTTTCAACATCGGCCCGGCTTCGGCGAAAACCACCAGGCGCAGATCATGGATTTGCTGCACGGCGTAGCTCATCGGTGCTCCGGGAGTCAGGGTTTGGCATGTTTTTGCAGGTAATGCTCGAACACCGCCAGCGTTTCGTCCGAGATATGGTGTTCAATCCCTTCGCTGTCCAGCTCGGCGGTTTCGCTCGGCACCCCGACGCACATCAGCAGATCGACCACGATGCGGTGACGGCGGCGCACCTTCTGCGCCAGCTGCTCGCCTTCTTCCGTTAAAAACACCCCGCGATAAGGGCGCGATTCCACCAGCCCAGCGCTTTTGAGCCGCGCGATATTTTTGATCGCCGTCGGGTGAGACACGCCGAAGCGGCGCGCGATGTCGGTGGTTCTGGCTTCGCGGGTGCTTTGCAGCAAATCGGCGATCAGCTCAACGTAATCTTCGATCAGCGCATTGGACTGCGCTTCGCGGGCGCGGCTAAAACGCAGGGCGTGCTCGGCCTCGTCCGGCATGTCGGTCTGGGCGTGGCGGTCGGCGTTATCTGGCGCGCGGGTAACCATAGCGTGGGGCGTCCTGTAAGCATAAAAATGGCATCTCCCGGCAATACGGGGAGGGTTGCCCTAAGTTAGTCCAAATAGCACACATTATCAATTCGATGCCACGCATTGTGGTAGTTAGAAATATCTCTACACAAAGCCCATTAATTTCGCCTGTTGCATAAAGTGTAGCCGATGCTACATTGTCAGCATGATCGGTGGAAAAATAACCAGCAAAAGATTAAGGGTACTTCATGCGAGACGCGGCAACCCCCTCATCGTTAACCGAACGGACCAACATCGCGATTGGCGCCGCCCTTGCCGGACGCAAGCGCGGCGCCTTTACGCCGTTGCTGTTCGCCGGCCCGGCGGTGATTGCCTCTATTGCCTATATGGACCCCGGTAACTTCGCCACCAACATTCAGGCCGGGGCGAAATACGGCTACAGCCTGCTGTGGGTGGTGGTGATGGCCAACCTGATCGCCATGCTGTTCCAGGCGCTGTCGGCCAAGCTCGGCATCGTCACCAACCGCAATCTGGCGGAGATGTGCCGCGACCAGTTTTCACGGCCGGTGGTGATCGGCATGTGGCTGCTCAGCGAAGTGGCGGCGATGGCCACCGATCTGGCGGAGTTTCTCGGCGGGGCGATCGCGCTGGCGCTGCTGTTCCATATGCCGCTGCTGGCGGGCATGGGGGTGACGGCGGTGATCACCTATGCGCTGCTGATGGTGGAGAAAAAAGGTTTCCGTCCGGTTGAGCTGATGATCGGCGGCCTGGTGGGCATCATCGCGCTGTGCTACCTGGTGGAAATGTTCATCGTGCCGGTGGATTGGCAGGCGGCCGGCATCGGTATGGTGACGCCGCAGTTGCCGGATGCGCAGGCGCTGACCATCGCCGTCGGCATTATCGGCGCCACCGTAATGCCGCACGCCATTTTCCTGCACTCGGGGCTGACCCAGCACCGCAGCCCGGCCAGCGACAACGGCGAGCGGCGCAAGCTGCTGCGCTTTTCCAATATTGAAGTGGTGATCGCGCTGGCCCTTGCCGGGCTGGTGAATATTGCGATGGTGATCATGGCCTCGAGCGCCTTCCACGCTGGTAACAGCGACGTGGCGGAAATCGGCACCGCCTACCATACGCTGACGCCGCTGTTCGGCGCGGCGGCGGCCGGCATCTTCCTGGCTTCGCTGATCGCCTCCGGCATTTCCAGCTCGGTGGTGGGCACCATGGCCGGGCAAATGATCATGCAGGGCTTCGTCGGTTTCCGTATCCCGGTGTGGGTGCGCCGTCTGGTCACCATGGTGCCGGCGTTCATCGTGGTGGCGATGGGCGTCAACGCCACCGACGCGCTGGTCTACAGCCAGGTGGTGCTGAGCCTGGCGCTGCCGGCGCCGATGATTGCGCTGGTAATGTTCACCCGTCGCCGCGACATCATGGGCGAGTTCGCCAACGGTCGCTGGACCAGCCTGGCTGCGGTGGTCGGCACGGTAGTGATTGTGCTGCTCAACGTGGTGTTGCTGCTGCAGACTTTCGGCGTCGATATCCCCGGGTTGGGATGAGCTACGCGATCAGTGCCCGGCGGATTTACCGGCGAACAGTTCGCTGATGAAGTCGACGAAAACCCGAATTTTATGGCTGCGATCCCGCAGGCGCGGATAGAGAATATTGATCGGCGCCCCAGGGGGCGCCCACTCCTGCAGTATCGGTTCCAGTTCGCCCGCCTTCAGATAGTTTTCCAGCGTGCAGTCCAGCAAGTAAACCAGGCCGAGATGGTTCCTGGCCACCTCACACAGCGATTGTGAATGGTTGAAGCTCAACAGCGGGCTGGGCGCCAGACGGTAGCGCTCGTCACCACGAATGAACTGCCAGTCGTCCGCCGCCGCCGCGCCTGAACGGATAAATCCCAGCCGCTGATGGCGTTGCAACTGCTCCGGGTGTTCCGGCCGGCCGTGGCGCGCAAAATAATCGGGAGACGCACAGCACAGATAACGGGGTTGCAGCAATGGGCGGCTGACCATCTCGGGGATGTTGCCGGCGCCGATGCGAATAAACACGTCGGCGCGATCTTCCGCCGGATTGACCAAGCGATCGCTGACCGACACGCTGAGCTGCAACTCTGTGTATTGCGCCAAAAAAGCCGGGAGCACCGGGGCGATATGCATGCTGCTGAGCATCGAGGCTATCTCGACCCGCAGCGGTCCTCGTGGTTGTTCAAAATCGCACGACATGTCGTTTTTCAGCCGGTCAAACTGCTGCAAAATTTCTTGCGCGGTGCGATAGCAACGCTCCCCGGCGCTGGTCAGCGAGAAGCGCCGGGTTGAACGCTTGAACAGGCGTTGCCCGAACTGTTTTTCAAGCTGATTGATGCTGTATGTGACGCTGGCCGGAGAGAGCCCCATTTTTGGTTGCCGCTTGGCTGAACCCCTCCATTTCCACCACCTGGCAGAATACGCGCAGCGCGTGCAGTTCATTCATGTTAACGGCTTCCATTATTTAAATTATTAAAAGAGTATTTTTAAATATGTCGGCTGTCAATTTAACGCGGTATTGGATAATTTATTTCCAGCGTTTTTATTTATCTGAAATCGCATCCTGTATTGCCATTATGAAATAACGCCTGAGAGGATATTTATATGAAAAAATTAACTGCCGTATTGTTATTGGCGGGCGTGGGCTTGTGCGGCCAAAGTTATGCCGCAAGCAGCGAGGCCGCATCGCAAAGTTACAGGGTTTCCGCTGAGGCGGGCGTCGCGGCCGAGCAGAAGGCGGTGTATAACCTGATAAGCCGCTACCAGGCAGCGCTTAACGCCGGCGATACGCAAACAATTTTGTCACTTTTTGCCCCGGAAAGTTACTCGCAATGGAACGAAAAACCGACGGCGGACAGCAATGAAAAACGCCGACAACAGTATGACAATTTATTTAAAAACGAGAAATTTGAAACCGAGTTTGCTTATGACAGCATCAGTGTGAACGGGAATATGGCCTATGTGCGCACGCACCATCATCGCGGCGCGACGGTAACCCGAATAAGCGACGGAGCCACCTTGATCGATTTAAACCGTGAAGTATTTGTATTGGAGAAACAGCAGGGCCAGTGGAAGATCGTGGTCTACACCTTTAATACCAACCCGATTCAAGGGGTGAGTTGAGTGACACTGACAAAGGCCGCGCAAGCGGCCTTAGTGTGTCGCGCGACGGCTAAAGATTCCCCACGCCGCCGTCCATCTGCAGCTCCGCGCCGACCATAAAGGCCGACTCATCCGCCGCCAGAAACACCGCCGCTTTGGCCAGCTCCAACGCGCTGCCCATGCGGCCGATCGGCACCAGCGCGCGGATATCGTCGCGCAAGGCCCGCTCATCCGCTTCCGCCAGCCCCAGTTTTCCCAGCGCCGGGGTTTCGGTCGGGCCGGGGCTGAGGCCGTTGACGCGAATGCCGCGCACGTGCAGCTCGCCGGAGAGCGTTCTGGCCAAAGACAACAAACCGGCTTTGCTGGCGGCGTAGGCGCTGCTCTGCGGCAGGCCGATATGGGCGCTGACCGAACCGCACAGGATCACCGAAGAAGGGTTGGCCAGCAGCGGCAGCAGCGCCTGGATCAGAAAGAACGGCCCCTTCAGGTTGATGTCCATCAGCCGCTGGTAGCTCTGCTCATCCCACTCCTGCAGCGGGCGATGCGTGACGTCGCCGGCGTTAACGTACAGCACGTCCAGCCGCGGCCACCGTTGCTCCAACTGCTGCGCCAGCGCGCGCTGCTGTGGGATGTCGCCGGCGTTGCTCAGCAGCAGCAGCGCGTTGCCCGCCAATGCCTGGCCCGCCGCGTCCAGGGCGCGTTGGCTGCGGCCGGTGATCGCCACCGTTGCGCCCTCGGCGATGAACTGGCGGGCGGTTTCCAGCCCGATGCCGCTGGTGCCGCCGGTAATCAATGCGTATTTGCCTTGCAGTCGTGACATAACCGATTCCTCTTTAGCGTCTGTTGCGGCATTATTTGCGCTATAGTTCCTTTTGCATAGTAGGCACCTTTTGGATACTAAAGGACGAGGAGGGATGAAATGACGACGCAAGCACTGTTAACGGCGGAAAATAATTTGTCGGCACTGCCGACGGCGGGCGAACCCTGCCCGATGGTGGACTTCGTCAATCTGGTGTCGGGCAAATGGGCGATACCCATCCTGTACCGGCTGATCATAATCGATGGCCCGGTGCGATTCAGCGAGCTGCAGCGGGCGGTGGCGCCCATCGCGCAAAAAGAGCTGACGCGCCAGCTGCGGCTGTTCGAACAACGCGGTCTGGTGACGCGGCAGGTGTATCCCGAAGTGCCGCCGCGGGTGGAGTATCAGGTCACCGCGCTGGGCAAATCGCTGCGGCCGACGCTGGACTCGCTGGCCGAGTGGATGCGTCGGCATGCGCCGCAGCTGATCGGCGGCTAGTCGCCGATGCCCGGCGGGTTGATGGTTGAACGCTCGACCTTTTCGTCGCCTTCGCCCCAGCGTTCCAGCACCTGCGCGTATTCGCCGCTGACGATCGCGCCATTGATCGCGGCGTTGACGGCGTTCACCAATCCGTTGCCTTTTTTGGTGGTGACCGCGACGTAGGCCACGCTGGGGCCGATGCCGACCATTTTGGTTTTGCCGGTCAGCGCCGCCTTGTAGGCGCCAGTGGAGTGGGGGCCGAAGAACGCATCGGCGCGCCCGGACTGAATGCTGAGGTTGGTGGCGGCGTCGTCGGTCACGTAGATCGGCTGTACCGGCGGCAGCCCGGCGGCGCGATTCTGCTTATCCCATCCCAGCAGAATGTTTTCCTGATTGGTGCCGGATCCGACGATGATCCGCAGCCCGGCCACGTCCTGCGGGCGGTTGATCGCGGTGATGTGGCTGGTGGATTTGACGTAAAAGCCCAGCGTGTCCACCCGGTAGGTGGCGAAATCGAATTTGGTTTTACGCTGTTTGGTGACGGCGATGTTGAAGATCGCCGCATCGTATTTGCCCGCGCTGATGCCCAGCGGCCAATCTTCCCAAGAGGTGGGCACCAGATTCAGCTCCAGCCCGAGGCTGTCGGCCACCAGGCGGGCGATGTCCGGATCGCTGCCGATCAGCGTTTTATTGTCTTCGGCGAACAGCGCCAGCGGCGGGGAGTTCTCGAATGCTACCGCCACCGTCAGCTTGCCGGGCACCGCGAAGTGAAAGTTCGCCGGGATCAGCGCGATAGCGGCGGGATTTTTCTCTGTGTGTATCGGCTCTCGGTTAGCCTGCAGGTCGATACCGCCCGTCGTGGCCGCCTGCACGGCGGTGCTCAGCAACAGCGCGCACAGCGCCGAAATTCTCGGTAACATAACGCCCTCTATCCTTTGTTAATCATGGGGTTACTATTGGCGGCGGCGTGGGGCAAGTAAAGCAACAATAGTGAATAACCAAAGTGAAAAGATGCACAAGCGGGGCGACGGCCTGCGCGAATCTGCAGCACTCGACGTGGAAAGTGCGCAATCAGGTTGAAAGCAGTAGAATTTGTCACTCATACTGCGTACAGCTAATTGTGTAAAACAAGGAACGCCAGATGGCCGAAGAAACGATTTTCAGTAAAATTATCCGCCGCGAAATCCCTGCTGATGTGGTTTACCAGGATGAACTGGTCACCGCTTTCCGTGACATCTCCCCCCAGGCGCCCACCCATGTGCTGATCGTTCCCAACGTGCTGATCCCAACCGTCAACGACGTGACCGTTGAGCATGAGGCCGCGTTGGGCCGCATGATCACCGCCGCGGCAAAAATCGCCGAACAGGAAGGCATCGCCGAGGACGGCTACCGCCTGATCGTCAACTGCAACCGCCACGCCGGTCAGGAGGTCTATCATATTCATATGCACCTGGTCGGTGGCCGCTCGCTGGGGCCGCTGCTGTCACGTTAAGCGAGGAAATCATGCGCGGTAAAAAAACTCTGCGTTGTCTGATGGCGTTGGCGCTGCCCGCCGCGTTGCTGATGGGGTGCAGTTCGCCATCCGGCATTGCGGTTAACCGGGGGCAAACGGTGGTGATGGATCCTTCGGTGCTGACCGCCGGCATTTTTGCCGATACGCCCTCTGTCTCGAACGCTTCCGGGCGGGTGATGGCGACTTCGGTGCTCAATAACAGCCAACCGACGCCGGTCACCGTGCATTATCGTTTCTATTGGTACGACGCGCAGGGGCTGGATATTCGCCCCTTCGAGAAACCGCGTGAGATCGTCGTGGCGCCTAACTCGGACGCCAAAATCTACTCGATTAACGGTAATCTGGAAGCTAAAAGCGCGCGTCTGTATCTGTACCTGTAAGCGCTTGCCAGGTTTGGAGAAAAAGCATGAAAAAGTACGTCTTAGTGGCGCTGGCCGCATTCACCCTGAGCGGCTGTCTGTCGCGCCCGCCTGAGCCGGATCAGCCGTTGCCGCCGGTCACCGCCGAACCGGAACAGCCAACGTCGCCGGTCGAGCAGCCGCAGCCGCCAACCACCGAGCCGGTGCCGCAGCCGCCGAAAATCCAGCAGCTTGACTGGCTGGGCAGCGTTCAGCCGCTGGTGAATCAGATGCTGAAGGCCGATGGCGTCACGGCCGGCAGCGTGCTGCTGCTGGACAGCGTCAAGAACAACACTAACGGCTCGCTGCAGATGGGCAAAGCCACCGCGGCGCTGTATAAGGCGCTGGCATCGAACTCCACCTTCAGCGTGGTGCCGGAAGCGAAGCTGACGAGCGCCAGACAAACGCTGGGCCTGTCGGCGGATGACAGCTTCGGCTCGCGCAGCAAGGCGATTGGCCTGGCTCGCATCGTCGGCGCGCAGTACGTGTTGTACAGCGACGTCAGCGGAGACGTGAAGTCGCCGGCGTTGGATATGCAGCTGATGCTGGTGCAAACCGGCGAGATCGTCTGGTCGGGCAATGGCGCCGTTAAACGCTGAGGCCGCGCTGCGACAATTGATGGAAACCAGACTGCCGGCGGTGAATACCGCCGGTTGTCATTTCAGCCCGGTGCAGGGGCTGACCGGCGAGAGCTGGCGCATCGATGGATCGGGCATTACGCTGCTGGCGCGGCAAAACAGCGCGGAGAAACGCGCGCTGGGCGTGAGCAGACGGCGGGAAGCGCAGGTCTTGCGTCGCTGCGCGTCGGGGCTGGGGCCACGGGTTTTCGCGCAGAATAATCAGTGGCTTGTCCTCGAATGGCTCGAAGGTGACATCGTCACAGAAGCTGAGTTTGACATGCTGAATCAACGCGGCGAGCTGGCGGCGATGGCGACGACGCTGCATCGGCGGCCGCTCAGCGGTTACCGGCTGGATCTGCGGCGGCAGTTCCTCCGCTACTGGCAGCAGCTGGATACGCGGCGTTTAACCCCCGCCTGGCTGCGTTGGCAGCGTCATTTCTTACGCTGCGCGCCGCCGCGGCCATTACGCCTGGCGCCGCTGCACATGGACATCCACCCGGGCAATTTGCTCGCGACCGGCGAGGGGCTGCGGCTGATCGACTGGGAGTATGCCGCCGACGGCGATGTGGCGTTGGATATCGCCGCGCTGTTTCGCGGCAACGGCTGGACGGCTGAGCCGCAGCAGCGCTTTTTGCAGCACTATGCGCGTCAGGGCTATCACGATGTCGCCCGGCTGCAGGCGCAGGTGCAGCGCTGGCTGCCGTGGGTGGATTATCTGATGCTGCTGTGGTTTGAAGTGCGCTGGCAGCAGAGCGGCGACGTTGAATTTTTGCGCTGGGGCGCGGCGCTGCGCCGGCAATTCTGTTTATCATCATCCGAATTCTGAACGAACAATATGAAGTGAGGTGCCCGTGGGCCCAGTAATGCTAGATGTCGCCGGCTACGAGCTGGATGCAGAAGAACGCGAGATTTTGAAACACCCGCTGGTTGGCGGATTGATCCTGTTTACCCGCAATTTCCACGATGCGGAGCAGCTGCGTGAGCTGGTGCGCCAGATCCGCGCCGCTTCGCACGATCGGCTGGTGGTGGCCGTGGATCAGGAGGGCGGGCGCGTGCAGCGCTTCCGCGAAGGCTTCACCCGCTTGCCGGCGGCGCAATCGTTCGCCGCCTTGAACGATGCGCAAGAAGGTGGCCGCCTGGCGCAGGAGGCCGGCTGGCTGATGGCGGCGGAGATGATCGCGCAGGATATCGACATCAGCTTTGCGCCGGTGCTGGACATCGGCCATGCCAGCGCAGCGATCGGCGAGCGTTCGTTCCACAGCGATCCGCAGCAGGCGTTGGCGATGGCGGAGCGCTTTATCCTCGGCATGCACAGCGCCGGCATGAAAACCACCGGTAAGCACTTCCCGGGGCACGGCGCCGTCAGCGCCGATTCGCACAAGGAAACCCCGCGCGATCCGCGGCCGCTGGCGCAGATCCGCGAGCATGACATGGCGATCTTCCGCGAGCTGATCAATCGTCAGCTGCTGGACGCCGTCATGCCGGCTCACGTCATCTATACTGAAGCGGACCCGCGTCCGGCCAGCGGCTCGCCGTACTGGCTGCAGCAGATCCTGCGTCAGGAGCTGGGCTTCGACGGCGTGATTTTCTCCGACGATCTGTCGATGGAAGGCGCCGCCATCATGGGCAGCTATGCCGAACGCGGCCAGGCGGCGCTGGATGCCGGTTGCGACATGATCCTGGTGTGCAACCACCGCGAAGGCGCGGTCAGCGTGTTGGATAACCTGTCCCCGGTCAAAGCAGAGAAGGTGAAGCGGTTATATCATCGCGGTCAGTTCACCCGTCAGGAACTGCGCGACTCCGAGCGCTGGCAGCAGGCGCACAAGGCGCTCAGCGCGCTGAGCGAACGCTGGGAGGAGCACAAGCAGCGTTCGCAAGGGTGAATCCAGGCGCCGCATCGCGGCGCAGAGCGGAAATGATGAGGGCCGCGCCCGCGGCCCTTGGCTTGTTGCGAGGATCCACATGATTATCTATTTGCACGGCTTCGATTCCACCAGCCCCGGCAATCATGAAAAGGTGTTACAGCTGCAGTTTATCGATCCGGATGTGCGCTTTATCAGCTACAGCACGCTACACCCGCGTCACGACATGCAGCATCTGTTGAAAGAGGTGGACAAGGCGGTGCAGCAGGGCGGCGATGCGCACCCGTTGATCTGCGGGGTCGGCCTCGGCGGCTTCTGGGCGGAGCGCATCGGCTTCCTGTGCGGCATTCGCCAGGCGATGTTCAATCCCAACCTGTACCCGGAAGAGCACATGCACGGCAAGATAGACCGGCCGGAAGAGTATCGCGATATCGCCACCAAGTGCGTGGAGGATTTCCGCGAGAAAAACCGCGATCGCTGTCTGGTGGTGCTGTCGCGCCACGACGAGGTGCTGGATAACCCGCGCAGCGCCGAATTGCTGCATCACTACTACGAGATCGTGTGGGATGAACAGCAGACGCACAAGTTCAAAAACATCTCGCCGCATCTGCAGCGGCTCAAGGCGTTCAAGGCGCTGGGTTAACAGTTTCATAACGCTGCCGCGAGCCGCGCTCCCCGTTTTTCACCGACGGAAAGTGCGGCTTTTTTGTGCGCCAAAGCCAGATTTTGCGTGGCAATCGGCAAAATTTAAAACTGTGACTCAGCGCTAACTATTTGAATCGCAATCCCCAAAAAATGCCCTCGTCCAGCCTTTAACCAAAAAAAAATTGATGTACGTCAATTTTGGTATGACCAAATAACCTCACATGCTATTCTGGCTGCAGAGAGCCGATTTATTTTACGCGAACCCTATGTATTCTAAGGATATTATTTATTTACCCTGGGATAACAAATGGTTCACATTTAGGGGGTTATTTTGACAACGCCAAAGAAGAAAATCGTTATTGTCGGCGGCGGCGCCGGTGGTCTGGAGCTGGCGACCAGCCTGGGCCATAAACTTGGCCGTAAGAACAAAGCCGAGATCACGCTGGTGGATCGCAACCACAGCCATTTGTGGAAACCGCTGTTGCACGAAGTGGCGACCGGCTCCCTCGATGACGGCGTGGATGCGCTCAGCTACCTGGCGCACGCGCGCAATCACCATTTCAGTTTCCAGCTGGGGTCGTTGACCAACATCAACCGCGAGACGCAAACGCTGCAGCTGGCGCAGATCTGCGACGAGCAGGGCGGCGAGCTGGTGCCGGCGCGTGAACTGCCGTACGACATCCTGGTGATGGCGCTGGGGAGCACCTCAAACGATTTCGGTACGCCGGGCGTGAAAGAGCACTGCATCTTCCTGGATAACCCGCATCAGGCACGTCGTTTCCACAACGAAATGCTTAACCTGTTCCTGAAGTTCTCGGCGCAGCCGGGGCAAAAAGAGCGGGTCAACATCGCCATCGTCGGCGGCGGCGCCACCGGCGTTGAACTGTCCGCCGAACTGCACAACGCGGTGAAACAGCTGCACAGCTACGGTTTTGAAGGCCTGGACAACAGCGCGCTCAACGTGACGCTGGTCGAAGCCGGCGAGCGCATTCTGCCGGCGCTGCCGCCGCGCATTTCCGCTGCGGCGCACCAGGAGCTGATCAAGTTGGGCGTGCGCGTGCTGACCAACACCATGGTGACCAGCGCGGACGCCAAAGGCCTGAATACCAAGGGCGGCGAGTTCATCGACGCCGATCTGATGGTGTGGGCGGCGGGCATCAAGGCGCCGGACTTTATGAAGGACATCGGCGGCCTGGAAACCAACCGCATCAACCAGTTGGTGGTGGAGCCGACGCTGCAGACCACGCGCGATCCGAACATCTTCGCCATCGGCGACTGCGCCTCTTGCCCGAAAGAGGGCGGCGGTTTCGTGCCGCCGCGCGCCCAGTCGGCGCACCAGATGGCCTCACGCTGCGCCACCAATATCCTGGCGCTGATGAACGGCCAGACGCTGAAGCCTTACGTGTACAAAG
Organism: Serratia sp. SCBI; assembly: GCF_000747565.1. Lineage (NCBI taxonomy): Bacteria > Pseudomonadati > Pseudomonadota > Gammaproteobacteria > Enterobacterales > Yersiniaceae > Serratia > Serratia sp. SCBI. The sequence continues at coordinate 1,969,348 of NZ_CP003424.1, forward strand.
ACCACGGTTCGCTGGTGTCGCTGTCGCGCTTTAGCACCGTTGGCAGCCTGATGGGCAACCTGATGCGCGGCTCGATGATGGTGGAAGGGCGCATTGCGCGTTTCGTCTATATCTCGCTGTACCGCATGCACCAGGTGGCGCTGCACGGCTACATCAAAACCGGCCTGATGATGCTGGTGGGCGGCATTAACCGGGTGATCCGCCCGCGTCTGAAGATGCACTGATCCCGCCGTTGTCGATCAACCCGCGCCGGTTCGCCCGCGCGGGTTTTTTTATGGCGGGGCGAGGCTAACGGCGGCGGTTGCTTGATTCTTCAGCATAAGCTGTCGCCGACATGGGTAAAATTCTTAAGATTCCTCCTAAACAACGGCAAAACGGCCGTTTTCCCGCATTTTTGGTCCCCTTGTCTTATTGCGAGCCCTCAAATCATTGTGCAGACTTTACCTCGTTTACAGACGGCGCGTCGCGCACGCCGTAAACCGGGATACCGCAAGCCGCCCATGCGCAAAATAATAAGCGCGGTGCCATGCCGGTAACAGACCCGGAAAAAATGCGTGGTAACACTTTCAGGAGGTTTCCTGTGAACAAGTCAATGTTAGCCGGTGTTGGGATTGGCATCGCTGCCGCTCTGGGGATTGCCGCGGTAGCCAGCCTGGACGTCTTTTCTGCCGGTCCGCAATATGCGCAGGTGCTCGCCGCAACGCCGATTAAAGAAACCATCAAAACACCGCGTCAGGAATGCCGCAACGTCACCGTCACGCACCGTGCACCGGTGCAGGATGAAAACCGCATCGCTGGTTCTGTGCTGGGCGCAGTGGCGGGCGGCGTGATCGGCCACCAGTTCGGCGGCGGTCGCGGACGCGACGTGGCGACCGTGGTGGGCGCTCTGGGCGGCGGCTACGCCGGTAACCAGGTGCAAGGGGCGATGCAGAATAACGACGTCACCACCAGCGTTCAGCAGCGTTGCAAAACGGTCTACGACAAGTCTCAGAAAATGCTGGGCTATGACGTGACCTACAAGATCGGCAATCAGCAGGGCAAGATCCGCATGGATCACGATCCGGGCACCCAAATCCCGTTGGACAAAAACGGCCAGCTGGTGCTGAACAGAGCCTGATCGACGCATTCGAATTAAACCCGCGGGCAGTGTTAGTTCTGATCGTTTAACTCGGTTAAGCGAGCGGCGTTAACATTGACGCGGGTTTCTGCTTTTTGTCTGCCCGCGAATTCGACGATCGTTCTAATGTCTGCGTGCGATATCACTGGGCAAAACTTCAAAAAAGCCCCCGCGTTTGTTATATTATTGTGCGATTAAGCGGTGTGTTCGGCGCTAATCGCCGCACCGGCCAAACCCGAGTATTTCGTCTCGCAGAGATAACGACATGTTAGATTTTCGCTTTCCGACAGCGTTGCAAATGGTCCTTAGCGTCGCCGTAGCTGAGAAGCAGGGCATGCGTTCGACGAGCGCCACGCTCGCCGCCACTCTGGAAGCTAACCCGAGCTTTATCCGCAAACTGATGGTGCCGCTGACCAAAGACGGCATCATCGTTTCCACCCTGGGCCGAAACGGCTCTATCCACCTTGGCCGCCCGGCGGAAGAGATTACCCTGCGGGATATCTACCTGGCGGTGATCGACGACAAGCGCATCTGGGCCTCACGCCCTGAAGTGCCGGCCCGTTGCCTGGTGAGCGCCAACGCCTGTTGGTATTTTAAATCGGTGGTGAACGAGGCCGAGCAGGCTTCGCTCGCGGTGCTGGCGCGCCACACCGTGGCTGACTCGCTGGCCGAACTGGAGCGGGGCGACAAGCGCGCCTGTGCGGAATACGCCGCCGCGCAAGAGGCCGAAACCGCCGATAAATAATCGCGGTTCGCATGCATAAAAAAAGGTCGGGCAATGCCCGACCTTTTTGCATGTTAAGACGAGGATTACGCCGTCTGCGTCTGCGTTTTGCGTGCCACCAGGCGACGCAGGGTGACGTAGAACACCGGCGTCAGGAACAGCCCGAACAGCGTGACCCCCAGCATGCCGGAGAACACCGTGATGCCGGTGACGCCGCGCACTTCGGCGCCGGCGCCGTGGCCGAGGATCAGCGGGATGGTACCGGCGATGAAGGCGATGGAGGTCATCACAATCGGTCGCAACCGCAGGCGACAGGCTTCCAGCGCCGCCTCGACGATGCCTTTGCCCTGCATTTCCAGCTCGCGGGCGAACTCGACGATCAGAATAGCGTTCTTGCAGGCCAGCCCCATCAGAACGACCAATCCGACCTGCACGAACACGTTGTTGTCGCCGCCGGTCAGCCACACGCCGAACAGCGCCGACAGCATGGTCATCGGCACGATCAGGATCACCGCCAGCGGCAGCGTCCAGCTTTCATACAGCGCCGCCAGCGCGAGGAACGCCAGCAGCACCGCGACCGGGAACACCACCAGCGCGGCGTTGCCCTGGGTCGATTGCTGGTAGCTCAGATCGGTCCACTGGATGTTCATGCCGTTCGGCAACAGCTTGCCGGCCATCTGTGTCAGCGCGCTCATCGCCTGGGTAGAGGAGAGGACGCGCGGATCGGCGTCGCCGATCAGGTCCGCCGCCGGGAAACCGTTGTAGCGGATAACCGGATCCGGGCCGTAGGTGGTGCCGATGCTGACCATACTGCCGATCGGCACCATTTCGCCCTTGTCGTTGCGGGTGCGCAGGTTGGCGATGTCTTCCACGCTGTCGCGGAACTGGCCGTCGGCCTGCGCCATCACCTTCCAGGTGCGGCCGTAACGGTTAAAGTCGTTGATGTAAGACGAACCGAGGTAGGTCTGCAGCGTGCTGAACAGCGCATTGAGCGGCACCCCCTGGGCCTTGGCCTTGTCGCGATCGATTTTGGCGTCCAGCTGCGGCACGTTGGCCTGATAAGAGGAGATCGGGAACCCCATGCCCGGCGTTTGCATAATGGCGCCGGACATCGTGTTGATCGCGGTCTGCAGTGCGCCGTAACCCAGCCCGCCGCGATCCTGCACGTACAGCGAATAGCCGGAACCCTGACCGATGCCGAGGATCGGCGGCGGCATGATCGAGAAGGCGAAACCTTCCTGGATCTGCGAAATGCGCGCGTTGATCTCGGCGTTGATCTGCGCTGCGGTGCGGGTACGGGTGCTCAATGACTCCAGTGCGAAGAACACCGTGCCGGTATTGGGCGTATTGGTGAACTGCAGCGCGTTCAGGCCGGGGAAGGCCACCGCATCGGTGACGCCGTCCACGCTCAGGCCGATGGCGCTCATCTTGCGGATCACCGCATCGGTGCGCTCCAGCGAGGCGCCTTCCGGCATCTTCACGCCGCCAATCAGATACAGCTTGTCCTGCGTCGGGATAAAGCCGCCGGGCACGGTCTTGAACATCACCCCGGCGGCGACCAGCAGCAGCAGGTAGACGACGAACACTGCGCCGCGTCGGCCCAGCACGCGGGATACCCCGTGCTGATAACGCTGCGAGCCGCTGGCGAAGAAGCGGTTGAACGGCCGGAACAACCAGCCGAACAGCCGGTCGATCAGGCGCGACGGCAGATCTTTCGGCGCGCCGTGCGGCTTCAGCAAGCGCGCCGCCAACGCCGGCGACAGGGTCAGCGAGTTGATGGCGGAGATCACCGTCGAGATGGCGATGGTGACGGCGAACTGTTTGTAGAACTGGCCGGTAACGCCGGAGAGGAACGCCATCGGCACAAACACCGCGCACAGCACCACGGCGATGGCGATGATCGGGCCGGAGACCTCGCGCATCGCCTGGTGCGCCGCCGCCAGCGGCGACAGCCCCTCTTCGATGTTGCGCTCGACGTTCTCCACCACCACGATGGCGTCATCCACCACGATGCCGATCGCCAGCACCAGCCCGAACAGGCTAAGGGTGTTGAGCGAGAAGCCGAGCAGATACAGCGCGGCGAAGGTGCCGACCACGGAGATCGGCACCGCCAACAGGGGAATGATCGAGGCGCGCCAGGTCTGCAGGAACAGAATGACCACCAGCACTACCAGGATCACCGCTTCCAGCAGGGTGTCCACCACCGCGCGGATTGAATCGCGCACGAACACCGTCGGATCGTACGGCGATTTCCAGCTCATGCCGTCCGGGAAGCGCGTCGCCAGCTCGGCCATCTTGCCGCGCACCGCGTCCGACAGCTCGATGGCGTTGGCGCCCGGCGACTGGAAGATGCCGATGCCGACCGCATCCTTGTTATTGAGCTGGGCGCGCAGCGCGTAGCTGCCGGAACCCATTTCGATGCGCGCCACGTCGCGCAGCCGCACGATCTCGCCGTTATCGCCGCTCTTGAGAATGATGTTGCCGAACTCTTCTTCGGTTTGCAGGCGGCCCTGGGCGTTGATCGACAGCAGATAGTCGCTGCGCGTCGGCATCGGCTCCGCGCCGAGCTGGCCGGCGGAGACCTGCACGTTCTGCTCCTGCATGGCGCTCACCACGTCGGAGGCGGTCAGCCCGCGCGCGGCGACCTTGTTCGGATCGAGCCAGATGCGCATTGCGTATTCGCCGGCGCCGAAGATCTGCACCTGGCCGACGCCCGGCAGGCGAGCCAGTTCATCCTTGACCTTCAGGGTGGCGTAGTTGCGCAGGTACAGCGAGTCGTACTTGCCGGAAGGCGATACCAGATGCACCACCAGCGTCAGCGCCGGAGACTGTTTCTGGGTAGTGATGCCCTGGCGGCGCACATCCTCCGGCAGACGCGCTTCGGCCTGCGCCACGCGGTTTTGCACCTGCACCTGCGCCTGATCGGGATCGGTGCCCGGACGGAAGGTGACGGTGGTCACCAGCACGCCGTCGGAGCCGGCGACCGATTTCATGTACATCATGTTTTCGACACCGTTGATCGCTTCTTCCAGCGGCGTCGCCACCGTTTCAGCAATCTCTTTCGGGTTGGCGCCCGGGTATTCGGCGCGCACCTGCACACTGGGCGGCACCACGTCCGGGTACTCGCTGATCGGCAGCAGCGGAATGGCGATCACCCCGGCGACAAAAATCAGTATCGACAGCACTGCGGCGAAGATCGGCCGGTCGATGAAAAAACGGGAAAAGTCCATGGGTCAGAGTTCTCTGCTGGGAGCTTAGTTAAGGGCGGACGCGGTGGTGGTCATGGCGACGCTTTTCGCGTCGACCGGCATGCCCGGCATAAACACTTTCTGCATGCCGTCGACGATCACCCGATCGCCGTTCACCAGGCCTTTTTGCACAATGCGCAATCCTTCGGCCATCCGGCCCACGTCGATGTCGCGGCGCTGCGCCTTGCCGTCTTTATCGACGATGTAAACGAACTTGCGGTTCTGATCGGTCATCACCGCTTTGTCGTCGATCAGCATGGCGTTGAACTCGGCGCTGCCGGGCATCTGCACGCGGGCGAACAGCCCCGGCGTGAAGCGGCGATCGCGGTTGTCGAGTAGGGCGCGCATGCGGATGGTGCCGGTACCGGCGTTCAACTGGTTGTCGGTGAAGTCCACCAGCCCCTGATGCGGAGTGCCGTCTTCGCCCACCAGGCCCACCTTCACCGGCAGGCGCGCGTCGTGTCGGCCCTGCTGCTGATAGCGCAGGAAGGTCGCCTCATCCACGTCGAAATAGACGTAAACCTTATCGAGCGATACCAGCGTCGTCAGCACGCTGGCGCTGTCGCCGGCGGTGACCAGGTTGCCGGCGGTGATCATCGCGCGGCTGGCGCGCCCGTCGATCGGGGCGGTGACGTGGGTAAAGTCGAGATTAAGCTGCGCCATATCGAGCTGGGCCTGCGCCGCCAGCACGTTGCTTTGCGCCTGCGCGGCGGACGAACGGCGCTGTTCCCACACCTCTTGCGAGATGGCCTGAGTGCCGATCAGTTTCTCGGTTCGCGAAGATTCGCTGCGCGCGAGGGCTGCCTGATTGCGCGCCCGCACCAGCTCCGCCTGCGCCTGTTCGCGCGCGGCGCGGTAGGTGCGATCGTCAATGGTGAACAGCACCTGGCCTTTCTTCACCTCGTCGCCTTCGGTGTAGTTGACCCGCTCGATGTAGCCGGAAACCCGCGGGCGCAGCTGTACGCTTTGCACTGCTTCGACCCGGCCATTGAACGCATCCCACTGGCTGATCGGTTTGACCACCACGCTGGCGGCGCTGACCACCGGCGGCGGTGGCGGGGCGTTGTGCGCGACGCTGTTGTCACACCCGGCGAGCAGGGCGGCCAGCAGCGCCACCCCGGAGAGCCGCTGGCCCAGAGCGAAGGCGCGCGTGCGGCCGCCGGCGTTGAACGATGAGTTTGGTTGATTTGGCATTATTTTTATTCCGATAAGTAAGCGCTGTCTGGCCCCATACCCAGCCCTGTTTTCCGGGCTTTTCCCTTCATGCCGGCGTTCGGCGGAAGGGGCGCCGCGCCTTGTCATGGCGCAACGTTAGGTTTTGAAACATATTGGTGTCACATTAATGTATCAATATCGGTTACATTAATTGGGTGGAGTATAGAGGCGGCTTTCTGGTAAATGCAATAATAAAAATTGCATTTAAAGCGAAACTGTTGCAACGTATGCGCACTGGGCAGAGGGGGACCCTGCCGACATGATGGGAGCATCAGCATGAACACGACGGGTTTCATTACCGATTTGAAGACGTGGATCGACAACAATCTGGAAGAAAAACTGGATATCAACACCGTAGCGGACCGCGCGGGCTACTCCAAATGGCATCTGCAGCGCATGTTCAAGCGTCAGACCGGCTATGCGTTGGGGGAGTATATCCGCATGCAAAAACTGAAGGTGTCGGCGGAGCGCCTGGCCAACAGCGGCGAACCGATCGTCAGCGTGGCGATCTCGCTCGGCTTCGACTCACAGCAGTCGTTCAACCGCAGCTTCAAACGCCAGTTCGGCCAAACGCCGGGGGACTGGCGCCGCGCACTGGCGCAGCCGACGGCGGTGAGATGCACGCACCACTGAGCGGTTTGGCAGTGGGAATAAAAAAGCCTGAATTTGCGTTCGGGCTTTTTTTGTTAGCATCTAAATGACTTTTTGAGTAACTCGAAATTTTTACAGTTAAGTTTTGATATTAGTTTGTCTCGTTTTTCCAGTTTATATATTTACAGAGCCCTTCCAAATCAGGGAATAAGGTTCGGCTACTGACACCATGTCTGTCTAGAGATTTTAATAGTTTTCCCTGGTATCTTCTGGGATTTTTATTTCTTGAACTGACTCTGATATTTCATTGTTTTTTTCCAGGGGAACGAACTTCTTAGAGGATTTTGAGTACTTATGTGCAGTAAACCAACCATGCTGCGCGATAATTCTAGGGTTATTTAACTTTGGCCTTATAACCTGTGTTCTTCCTGTGTCAAATGGTCCTTTTTGCGGCTCTTTCAGATATCGATTTGCATCCAGTGCATAAACATAAACATCCCCTTTTTTCCAATCATTACATGCAAAGAATAAGGCTGCAAGTGGATTGCTAGTCCAATCTAATAACCGAGTCTTCATGCCGAAGTGTTGTGCTATTACTAAGAGATCCCAATCATCAAGATCATTTTTAGGTAGAATCGATGCGCCCATTCGCTTTAACTCTTTTATTAATTCTTGCTCAGCACTTGTTGAGTCGGTTTTTGGATTTTTTCGCGCTATACTTGGCAGTAAATTACCTTTTTCTGCTTGCCCCCTGAATAGCATCAGCTCCGAATCATTGCCAAGTCTCTCCACTATATCGACAAATTCAGAAAAATTTTTTGCTGTTTGTGATTTCATTTTTAACCTATTTTTATTTTTTGTTGAGTTGATAATGCATATATTTATCTAATCATCTAAGTAGAAAGATGCTAATGGGATAAATATATCTCTACATTTACTCTAAGTAAATACGTTTGACGTGATTGCCGAGACGTTCTCAAGAAAATAGAGTTTAATTTAAGTGGTTTTTAAATTAAACCCATCAGGAAAGTGATGGTAGGCTTCTTCGTAGAATATGGCGGTAAGGGAGGGATTGATTCGCTGCGCTCACCCTGCGGGCCGCCGTTGGCGGTCCAAAACGCGAGCGTTTTGTCGAACCCTGTCGAGGATTCTCACCCTCCCGCTCGGTGCACTATGCATACAAAAAAGCCTGAACGCGAGTTCAGGCTTCTTCGTAGAATATGGCGGTGAGGGAGGGATTCGAACCCTCGATACACTTTCGCGTATACACACTTTCCAGGCGTGCTCCTTCAGCCACTCGGACACCTCACCATATTTTTTTGTTGCGAAATCATCGCTGCAACGGGGCGCTACTATAGGGAGTGGGGCCGATCCGGTCAAGAATAATTTCTGTGTTTTTGCTTGTCCGCTCAAGCCGTGTTCACTTTGTTGAAAACTGCGGCGAACTACACGTCAGAAGTCATGAAAGGGCGAGAAAATCAGAGAGGCGGTTCGAGGAGAACCGAGAAAAAGGGGAACCTCGGCAGCGTAAGGCGGGAGGCGTTCGCGGCGGGCCGCCGTTGGCGGTCCAAAACGCGGGCGTTTTGTCGAACTCTGTCGGGGCTTCTCACCCCTCTCGGCGGTGCACCATGCAAAAAAAAAGCCTGGACGCGAATCCAGGCTTTCTCTTTGAATTTGGCGGTGAGAGAGGGCTTGATTCGCTGCGCTCACCCTACGGGCCGCCGTTGGCGGTCCAAAACGCGGGCGTTTTGTCGAACCCTGTCGAGGCTTCTCACCCCTCTCGGCGGTGCGCCATGCAAAAAAAAAGCCTGGACGCGAATCCAGGCTTTCTCTTTGAATTTGGCGGTGAGAGAGGGGTTCGAACCCTCGATACACTTTCGCGTATACACACTTTCCAGGCGTGCTCCTTCAGCCACTCAGACACCTCACCGTTTTGTTGCCGATAACGCCTTGCGCTGTCGACGGGCGCTAATGTAGGAGAATCTGATCTCAGCGTCAACCCTCTTATTTCATTCTCATGACTGTTTAGCCAAACTTGCAGCAATTTGCTGATTTACCGAACGATATCCTGACTCTCGGCCGCCGGCGGACAGGGCGGCAGCGAGCAAAATGCGTGAAAGCCGATTGTTTGACTTTTTTCTGTACAGATAGCTCAATATCTCGCCATTGAGGTTGGGTTGTTTGCTGTTATATGCATTAATACTGGATTATTAGTCAGATGTGTCGCTAAATGGAATCATGTCGGCGCGGCGTTTTTGGCAAGGAACATCACGTCGCCGCGCAGATTGCCGGTTGACAGGCCGGCGATACCGCAGACAGGGACAGACTCATTACATAATAATGCAGTAGAGGTTCGTTTTGACTCCTTCAGATGCCATGCCGGCGCCGCAAGCGCGCCATGCCATTCCCCCGGCGCGGGGCGCTGTTCTTCATCCAGATCTTCGCCACGCTGGGTTTCGCCGTGCTCTATTCCACGCTGGTGCTGTACGCCACCAAGCGATTGGGTTTCAACGAAAGCAGCGCCAATGCCATGATGGGCGTGTTCGGCGCCTTCAACTATGGCCTGCACATGTTCGGCGGCTATCTCGGCGGCCGTTTCCTCAGCAACCGCAATCTGTTCGTGCTCGGTATGGTGCTGCAGGTGTTCGGCTGCGCGCTGATTGCCGTCGCGGGCGTGTGGGGGTTGTACTGGGGGCTGGCGATGTTCCTGACCGGCAGCGGTCTCAACGTGACCTGCATCAATATGATGCTCACCCAGCGTTTCAAACCGGACGATGATCGGCGCGAATCGGCGTTCCTGTGGAATTACGCCGGCATGAACCTCGGGTTCTTCGTTGGCTTTACTGTGGCCGGGTATTTCCAACTGACGGAAAATTATCGCGCGCTGTTCCTGTTCGCCACGCTGGGCAACGCGGCGGCGATCATCGTCGCCGTCTGTCGCTGGCGCATTCTGGCCGATCTCAATACGCCGCTCCACGACGCCAGCCGCAGCCAATACCGCTGGCGCATGCTGGTCGGGTTGGCGGTGCTGGTGGCGCTGGTGCCGATTATCCGCGTGATGCTGACCCATGCCGAGTTCAGCGGCCATTTCGTGATCGTGCTCGGCGCGCTGATCTTCCTGATGCTGTGCGTCGTGACGCTGCGCCACCATCCGCGCGATGAGCGCCGCAGAATGGCGGCCTATCTGATCCTGGCGCTGGGGTCGCTGGTGTTCTGGGCGCTGTATCAGCTGGCGCCGATGGGGCTGATGCTGTTCTCCGAGCACAACATCAATCTGAACGTTTACGGCATTCAGGTGGCGCCGCAGTGGATCCAGAACATCAACACGCTGGTGATCGTGGTGGGCGGCCCGCTGCTGGCCTGGTGGTTCAACCGCCTGCGCGCTCGCGGCTGCAACATCGACATTCCGCTGCAGTTCTCCGGATCGCTGTTTTGCATCGGGCTCGGCATGCTGGTATTGCCGCTGGGCATCAGCATGGCGGGCGGCGACGGGCTGGTGGCGTTTAAATGGATCGTCATCAGCTATGTGCTGCAAAGCGTCGGTGAATTGATGATCTCGCCGATCGGTTACGCGATGATCGGCAAGCTGGCGCCGCCGCGCTATCAGGGTGTGATGATGGGCTGCTGGATGATGGTGACCGGCGTCGCTTCGGTGTTGGCGGGCTACGTATCCGGCCTGATGCCGGAAAACAGCGGCAGTACGCCGCTGCAAACCAATCCCGGCTACAGCGAAATCTTCAGCGCGCTGGGCTGGGGGGCGACGGGCGTCGGCGTGGCGATGCTGATTTTAATTCCGCTGTTGCGGCGTCTTATCCGGCGCGACGGCGCGTCTGCCGCCTGATTTTGCGCACATGCACAACAGCCCCACTGGTCGGGGCTGTTTTTATTTTGGGCTTTAACGCTTGCATCCGGCGATGAATCGCGGAAGGCTGAAGGAAAACCAATAAAAACAAACGGGAGCCCGCAGTATGAACATCATCTATTACCATCCCTTATTTAACGCCCAGGAATGGCTGACCGGCATCAAGCAACGCCTGCCGCAGGCCGAGATCCGCGAATGGCAGCGCGGCGACGAGCGGCCGGCGGATTACGCGCTGGTATGGCGCCCGCCGCACGAGATGTTAGCCAACCGCCGCGATCTGAAAGCGGTGTTCGCCCTCGGCGCCGGCGTCGACGCCATTCTCGATCAGGAGCGCAAACACCCCGGCACGCTGCCCGCCGGCGTGCCGCTGCTGCGGCTGGAGGATACCGGCATGGCGCAGCAGATGCAGGAATATGCGCTGAGCTATGTGCTGCGCTATTTCCGCCGTTTCGACGAGTATCAGGCGTTGCAGCAGCGGCAGGAATGGCAGCCGCTCGATCCGCACTCGCTGGATGATTTCACCATCGGCATCCTCGGCGCCGGCGTGCTGGGGCAGAGCGTGGCGCGTAAGCTGACCGAGTTTGGCTTTAGCGTGCGCTGCTGGAGCCGCAGCGCCAAACAGATTAACGGCGTGCAAAGCTTCGCCGGGGAGACTCAGCGCGCGGCCTTCCTCGACGGCGTCAAACTGCTGATCAACCTGCTGCCCAATACGCCGGAGACCGTTGGCATCCTCAACCGCGAGCTGTTCGCACAGTTGAGCGCGGGCGCCTACCTCATCAACATCGCGCGCGGCGCGCACCTGGTGGAAGCCGATCTGCTGGCGGCGCTGGAGCAGGGGCAACTGGCCGCCGCCACTCTGGACGTGTTCGCCCGTGAGCCGCTGCCGCAGGATCACCCGTTCTGGCGTCATCCGCGTGTCACCATTACCCCGCATATTGCTGCCATCACGTTGCCGCAGCAGGCGATGGATCAGATCGCCGCCAACATTCGCGCGCTGGAGGCGGGGCATCCCCCTGCCGGCGTGGTCGACAGGCAACGGGGGTACTGATCCTTCAGCCGCCGTTCGGTAACTGATAAGCTGACACCGTCATCGCGCCCGCCCGCACCGCTGCGGGCAGGCCCTCTGGAAGGAGAAACAATGTATCCCGTTGATTTGCATATGCACACCGTCGCCAGCACGCACGCTTACAGCACGCTGCACGATTACATCGCCGAAGCCCGGCAGAAGGGCATCCAGCTGTTCGCCATCACCGATCACGGCCCGGACATGGCCGATGCGCCGCACTACTGGCACTTTATGAACATGCACGTTTGGCCGCGCCGGGTGAACGGCGTGGGCATTTTGCGCGGTATCGAAGCCAACATCAAAAACCTGCAGGGCGATATCGACTGCACCGGCCCGATGCTGACGGCCACCGACGTGATCATCGCCGGTTTCCATGAGCCAGTGTTTGCGCCGCAGGATAAAGCGTCCAATACTGAAGCGATGATCGCCGCGATGGCGCAGGGGGACGTGCATATCATCAGCCACCCCGGCAACCCGCGTTATCCGATCGACATTCCCGCCGTCGCGGCGGCGGCGGCCAAATACGAGGTGGCGCTGGAGCTGAATAACTCGTCGTTCACCCACTCCCGCAAGGGCAGCGAGGCCAACTGTCGGGCGATCGCCGCCGCGGTACGCGACGCCGGCGGCTGGCTGGCGCTGGGCTCGGATTCGCACGTCGCCTTTTCGCTGGGTAACTTTGAGCACTGCGAGCGCATTATCGAAGAGGTGGGCTTCCCGCAGGAGCGCATTCTCAACGTCAGCCCGCGCCGGCTGCTGGATTTTCTCGAGCGGCGCGGCAAGCCGGCGATTGCGGAATTGGCCGATTTGTGACATCGTCCCGGCAAAATTTTCCGTATTGAATAAGGCTTTATCATGAATGAGTTTTCGATTGTCTGCCGCGTGCTGGGTACGCTGTTCTACCGCCAGCCGCAGGATCCGCTGTTGGTGCCGCTGTTCGCGCTGATTAAAGAGGGCAAGCTGCAGCAGCACTGGCCGCTGGAGCAGGATGACCTGCTGAAGCGCCTGCAGCAGGGCGGCGACGTCAACCAACTGGCGACCGACTTCAATGCGATGTTCGTCGGCAGCGAATGCAGCGTGCCGCCGTTCCGCTCCGACTATGTCGAAGGCGCAAGCGAGGCTGAAGTGCGCGCCTTCCTGCAGCAGCGCGGCATGCCGCTGGCTGAGGCGCCGGCCGACCATTTCGGCCAGCTGCTGCTGGCGGCGTCCTGGCTGGAAGATCAGTCGCAGGAAGATGAAGCGCAGGCGCAGATCGCGCTGTTCGACGAGTTCCTGCTGCCGTGGTGCGGCCGCTTCCTCGGCAAAGTGGAAGCGCACGCCACCACCGGTTTCTACCGCACGCTGGCGCTGATGACCCGCGACGCCCTCCAGGCGATGCGCGACGAGCTGGCCGAGTACGAGCAGGACGACGAAGCGGGCGACGAAGACGCGTAACGCCGCAGCCATCCTGGCGGGCCGCCCGGCCCGCTAAACACAGGTTTGCATCCCCCAGACGTAAATTGACAAAAGATCCCCTAATCTGGCGGTTTACCGTCGGTTCGGCCGCGCCTGCGCGCCGCGTTTTCTCACGCAAGGGGTAGATGATGAAAAGTAACTGGATGCAGCAGATTCAAACGTTGATCGGGCAGAAGGCCGGCGCGATGGGCGGGGCAGAAGGCATCGGCAAACTGCTGGCGCCCACGGCGCTGGGCGGCCTGGTCGGCGTGCTGTTGGCCAACAAATCTTCGCGCAAGCTGGTGGGTAAGTTCGGCAAGAATGCGCTGATTATCGGCGGCAGCGCGGCGGTGGGCGCGGTGCTATGGAACAAGTACAAGCAGCGGGTGAAAGAGACCCATCAGGACGAACCGCAGTTCGGTTTGCAAACCACGCCGGTGGATCTGCGCGCCAAGCGTTTAGTGCAGGCGCTGGTGTTCGCCGCCAAAAGCGACGGCCATATCGATGCCGACGAGCAGCGCGCCATCGATCACAGCCTGGCGCAGCTGCAGGTGGGGGAAGAGGCGCAGGGCTGGGTGCAGGAAGCGCTCGACCAGCCGCTCAACCCGGCGTTAATCGCCCGCAGCGTGCAAAACGAAGACGAGGCGCTGGAGGTTTATTACCTGAGTTGCCTGGTAATCGACGTCGATCACTTTATGGAGCGCGGCTATCTTGATGCGCTGGCGCAGGCGCTGAAGATCCCGGCGGACGTCAAGCAGGGCATCGAGAGCGACGTCAACGAGAAAAAGCGCGAGCTGGCATAGCGCCGCTTGGCAAGCCGGGGGGAATCGTGTCACTCTTGCCGCAATCTATGTAAGCGGATGATTTAGCAATGATGACCCCACCGAAAGCGGAAAAACGGCCTTATCCCATCACTATCCACGGCGATACGCGCGTGGATGACTACTACTGGCTGCGCGACGATGAGCGCGCAGACCGTCAGGTGCTGGACTACCTGCAGGCGGAGAACGCCTACACCGATGCGATGTTGAAGCCGCAGCAGACGCTTCGCGAAGCCCTGTACGAAGAGATGGTGGCGCGCATCCCGCAGCAGGAACATTCGGTGCCTTACGTGCGCCACGGCTATCGCTATCAGACGCGCTACGAGCCGGGCAACGAATACGCGATTTATGTGCGCCAGCCGCAGGCCGAGAGCGAGCAGTGGGATGTGCTTATCGACGGCAACCAACGCGCCGAGAACCACGAGTTTTACACCCTGGGCGGGCTGGACGTCAGCCCCGACAATCAGCGTCTGGGGGTGGCGGAGGATTTCCTGTCGCGCCGCCAGTATGACATTCGTTTCAAGAACCTGGCCGACGGCAGCTGGGCCGACGAAGTGCTGGAAAATACCTCCGGCAGCTTCGAGTGGGCCAACGATTCCTCGACGGTGTACTACGTGCGCAAGCACGCCAAGACGCTGTTGCCGTATCAGGTTTATCGCCACGTAGTCGGCAGCGATCCGCAGCAGGACGAGCTGATTTACGAAGAGCAGGACGATACCTTCTACGTCGGGCTGGAGAAGACCACCTCCGAGCGCTTTATTCTGATCCACCTGAGCAGCACCACCACCTCGGAGATCCTGCTGCTGGACGCCGATCGGGCGGATGCCAAGCCGCAGCTGTTCGTGCCGCGCCGCAAGGATCACGAGTACGCCATCGATCACTATCACCAGCATTTCTATATCCGCTCCAACAAGGACGGCAAGAACTTCGGCCTGTACCAGAGCGAGCAGGCGGACGAAGCGCAGTGGCAGACGCTGATCGCCCCGCGCGCCGACGTGATGCTGGAGGGCTTCAGCCTGTTCCGTGATTGGTTGGTGGTCGAAGAGCGCAATGCCGGCCTGACGCTGCTGCGCCAGATCCACTGGCAAAGCGGCGAAGAGAAGCGCATCGCCTTCGACGATCCGACCTACACCACCTGGCTGGCGTATAACCCGGATCCGGAAACCGCGCTGCTGCGCTACGGCTATTCGTCGATGACCACCCCGACCACGCTGTACGAGCTGAACATGGACAGCGGCGAGCGGACGATGCTCAAACAGCAGGAAGTGAAGAATTTCACGCCGGACAACTACCGCAGCGAGCGGGTGTGGGTGAAGGCGCGCGACGGCGTCGAGGTGCCGGTTTCGCTGGTGTATCGCCAGGACAGCTTCCAGCGCGGCGCCAACCCGCTGATGGTGTATGGCTACGGCTCTTACGGCAGCAGCATGGATCCGGCGTTCAGCGCCAGCCGCCTGAGCCTGCTGGATCGCGGTGTCGTGTTCGCGTTGGCGCACATTCGCGGCGGCGGCGAGCTGGGGCAGCTGTGGTATGAAGACGGCAAGTTGTTCAACAAGCAGAACACCTTCAACGACTTTATCGACGTGACCGAAACGCTGGTCGCCCAGGGGTACGGCGACGGTAAGCGAGTGTTCGCGATGGGCGGCAGCGCGGGCGGCCTGCTGATGGGCGCGGTGATCAACCAGGCGCCGCAGCTGTTCCACGGCGTGGTGGCGCAGGTGCCGTTCGTCGACGTGGTGACCACCATGCTGGATGAGTCCATTCCGCTGACCACCGGCGAATACGACGAGTGGGGCAACCCGAACGAGCAGGCCTATTACGACTACATCAAGCAGTACAGCCCGTACGATCAGGTGAAAGCGCAGGAGTACCCGCATCTGCTGGTGACCACCGGCCTGCACGATTCGCAGGTGCAGTATTGGGAGCCGGCCAAGTGGGTGGCCAAGCTGCGCGAGCTGAAAACCGACGACCGGCAGCTGCTGCTGTATACCGACATGGATGCCGGCCACGGCGGCAAATCCGGCCGCTTCAAGGCCTATGAGGATATTGCGTTGGAGTACGCCTTCATTCTGGCGCTGGCGGAATAACGGCGTGCGGCGGGCGGCCTGAGCCGCCCGCTGTGTTAGCCAATCAGATAGTATTTCAGCGTGTGTTTCATGTCCGGGCTCAGATCGTCGATGGATTTCAGCATCCAGCGCAGATAGCCGGGGTCTTCCTGGGCGATGCGGTCGATCTCCTGCCCGCGATACTTGCCGAACTTGAACTTCTTCAGCAGCACCGGCTGTTCGGTGATCTGCACCATTTGCTCCGGCGTCCAGCCCGAATCCTTGATGATGCGTTGCAGCAGCGCGGCGGTGACGTAGCAGTCGTACAGCGCGCGGTGCGGGTACAGCGTGGCGTCTGCCGGCAGCTGCACGTCCAGATTCAGCGCGTAGCGCAGATACTGGTTGCCGTACTTGATGTCCGGATACAGCGTGCGCGCCAGCTTGAGGGTGCAGATCCAGGCGCCGTTCATCTCCGGCAACACCCCGCGATCAAAGGCGGCGTTGTGCGCCACATAGTAGGGGCTGCCCTGATAGCGGCCGATCGCCACCGCAATGCGCGGTTTGCCTTCCACCATCTGTTCGGTGATGTGATGAATCGCCATCGCGTCGAGGCTGATGGGGCGGTCCGGGCTGATCAGGTCGCTCATCGGGTTGGTCAATTGGCCGTCGAGCAGATCGAGGGAGGCCACTTCCACCACGCCGCCGTCCAGCCCGCAGGTCTCGGTATCTATTACGCGTAACGTCATGCTTTCCTCCGCGTTGCCGTCAGGCTTCAGCTTAACCGGCACAGGCGGCCGTGCCAACCGTCGCGGGTCTTGCCGGCGATGACAAGACCAGGGGCGTCATCCGGTGCGGCAATCAAAAGCGCTCCCGTTTCATCCCAGATGGCGCTGCGGCCTGCCGGGATCCAGCCTCCGGTCAGCGCCGCATGGTTGGCCATCAGCGTGACCATGCCATAACGACGGGCATAGCCTGCCAGCGCGTCGCTGTCTTTCGCGTAACCGGCTTCAGATACCAGCACGCCGGCGGCATAAATCTGCGCACCCGCCAGCGCGGCGGCGCTTGCGTGGCCGGGTTGCGAGGTGTCGGCGCAGATCGCCAGCGCGATGCGTTGCCGATGTATTTCCAGCAGCGTGCCGCCATTACCGGGCAAGAACCGTTGCTGTTCCGTGCCGTGCAGATGTTGTTTGGTATAGGCGGCCACCGCGCCGTTGGGGGAAAAGATCAAGGCGGCGATATGCAGCGCCTGGCCGCTGCGCAAGGGTGCGCCGACGATGATCGTCATCTGATGCGATTGCGCCGCCGCAGCGAGCGGTTGCAGACGCGGATCGCCCAGCGTCAGCGCCAGTTCGGCGGCATCGGCCAGCTCATAGCCGCTTAGCGACAGTTCGGGAAAAACCAGCAGTTGCACCTGCTGTTCGGCTGCCTGCGCGACAAATTCAAGGTGACGTTCAAGGTTGCAGGCGATATTGGCCGCAGCGGCGGGGTATTGGGCTGCGGCGAGGGTAAAGCAGGGCATTGGCCATCTCTCCAGTGAGGCAATAAAAAACCCGCCTTGGCGGGTTTAATGACGGATGGAAGGACGCTTACTCACCAGACGGATGCGCTTTTTTGGCGCGTTTCTCCGCACGTTTCTCAGCTGGGGTTTTCAACGGCTTCTTCTTCGCATTTTTTTTGCTATCCATTCCCTTACTCATGATGGCCTCTCGTTACCTATGATTGGGTGGCTTGCTCAGCCATTAACCGCCTAAAGCCGGCAGGATGCAAGCGACAAAGTGCAAGTAGTATGTAACCGGCTGTTTGCACGTGAAATTTTGTTTTTGGATGACCGGGTGCTTAAAATAATTATTATGTTATAATATTACACTTTTGGGGTTCGGAGAACGCAATGACAGTGATGACATTACCGGATGCGCAGCAACTGCTGGCCATGCCGGATTCTGATTACATGAACTCGGTTCAACGGGCTTTTTTCCGCCAGCTGCTGCAGGATGAGCGGCAAAAACTGCTGCTGCACATCGATGAGCTGAAGAAGGCGATCGACAGCGGCGAAGCGACGGGCGATGAAGCCGACAAGGCGGCGCGCGAAGAAGAGCTGCGCCTGTTGTTCCGCCAGTTGGATCGCGAAAGCCGCCTGCTGCCGAAAATCGATGCGGCGCTGGCGCGGTTGCAGAACGGCGAATACGGCTACTGCCGGGAAACCGGCGAACCCATCGGCTTGGCACGCCTGATGTTGCGCCCGACGGCGGAGCTGAGCATCGAGGCGAAAACGGCACAGGAGATGCGCGAGCCGCATATGCGTAAAGGCGTGTAGGCGTAACAAGGCGTGAACTGATCGGGCCTGTGGGCATTTTGCAGGCGGGTCGTTGCGATTTTGAGCAAACGCGCGCCGAGTTCCCGGCGCGCGTTCGAGTTTTCAGGTTTTACCGTTGACCTGCCGGGCGGCTTCCGCTTTGATGAAAGCATGACTCACAGAGAGACGGAAAGCGCCATGGAACAATTACGAGGTTTGTACCCGCCGTTAGCGGCATACGACAGCGGTTGGCTGGACACTGGGGATGGCCACCGGATCTACTGGGAGCTGAGCGGCAACCCGAACGGTAAACCGGCGGTCTTCATTCATGGCGGGCCGGGCGGCGGCATCTCTGCGCATCATCGCCAGCTGTTCGATCCCGAGCGCTACAAGGTGCTGCTGTTCGATCAGCGCGGCTGTGGCCGCTCCCGTCCGCACGCCAGCCTGGACAACAACACCACCTGGCATTTGGTGGCCGATATCGAGCGGCTGCGCGAAATGGCCGGCGTCGAGCAGTGGCTGGTGTTCGGCGGCTCCTGGGGATCTACGTTGGCGCTCGCCTATGCGCAGACCCACCCGGAGCGCGTCAGTGAAATGGTGCTGCGCGGTATCTTTACCCTGCGCAAGCAGGAGCTGCATTGGTATTACCAGGATGGCGCCTCGCGCTTCTTCCCGGACAAGTGGGAGCGCGTGCTGTCCATTCTGTCGGATGACGAGCGCAAAGACGTGATTGCCGCCTATCGGCAGCGGCTGACTTCAGCCGATCCGCAGGTGCAGCTCGAAGCGGCCAAACTGTGGAGCGTGTGGGAAGGGGAAACGGTGACGCTGTTGCCAAGCCGTGAATCCGCTTCGTTCGGCGAGGATGATTTCGCGCTGGCGTTCGCCCGCATTGAAAACCACTACTTCACGCATTTGGGGTTCCTGGAGAGCGATGACCAACTGCTGCGCAACGTGCCGCTGATCCGCCATATCCCGGCGGTGATCGTCCACGGCCGCTATGACATGGCCTGCCAGGTGCAGAACGCTTGGGATCTGGCCAAGGCCTGGCCGGAGGCGGAGCTGCATATCGTGGAAGGGGCGGGGCATTCGTTTGATGAACCGGGCATTTTGCACCAGCTGATGATCGCCACCGACCGGTTCGCCGGCAAGTGACACGAAAAACCCGCCGTAACGGCGGGTTTTGTTATTTGGCCTTCGGTTCGTAAGGCAGACGCGAAAACTTGTGGGATTCCGCGCGGTAGTGCGCCACGCGCTCGCGAAAATAGTCGCGCAGCGGCTCCGGCTGCTCGCGCTCCACCACTTCCGGGATCACCGGCATGTTGTAACGCTCTTTGTACGCCACGCCTGAGGCGGCGAGGTCCACATTCACCCTGTCCATTTCTTCTTTGGACAACTCGGCCAGATTGTAACCCACCTTATGCTCCTTACTTTGCCGCATTGAATCTGCGCAGAAGGTAATCCACCCGGCGGCGCTTGGCAAGCCCGTTGCGCCGCGGCGGCGGGCGATATTTATCCAAGAGTAATGCAATCTATTTATTCTTTTAAATAAGAATAATTCGCTTTATGATTAAAATAAAAGATCTAAATAATTCTCATGTTAATTCTCAAAGTATTGGTGATATTTTAATTTATTGATATTTATGGTTTTTATAATTAATGTGATTTGAGTGTAAATAAGGTGTTTTTATTTTTACGGCGACAGGGCATAATGCGCGGAAATTAAATTCATGACCTGCAAAATAAAAGGAATGATTATGCTGACGCAAGAAATGACTCAAAAGCTGAATGAGCAACTGAATCTGGAGTTCTACTCCGCCAACCTGTATCTGCAGATGAGCGCATGGTGCAGCGACAAAGGCTTTGAAGGCGCCGCCGCATTTCTTAAAGAGCACTCTCAGGAAGAGATGCAGCATATGCAACGTCTGTTCGACTACCTGAGCGACACCGGCTCTCTGCCGCTGCTGGGCACCATCGCGGCCCCGCCGGTGGCGTTTGAGTCGCTGGCGGACGTGTTCGAGCAGACCTACGAACACGAGAAGCTGATCACCCGTCAGATCAACGAGCTGGCGCACGCGGCAATGTCCTCTCACGATTACTCCACCTTCAACTTCCTGCAATGGTACGTGGCGGAGCAGCACGAAGAAGAGAAACTGTTCAAATCCGTGCTGGATAAGCTGGCGCTGGTGGGCACCAGCGGCAAAGGCCTGTTCTTCATCGACAAAGACCTGAAGAAAATGGGCGCGATGGGCCAGGGCGGCAACGGCCAGGCCTGATTCCTGACTGAACATTGAAAAACCGCGCGCGGGGCAAACCCGACGCGTGGTTTTTTTTACCCTGCGTTTATCGCGGTTATGCGGCGATACGTGCTGCCGGATCGCAAAATGCCAGTGATGCGCTCGACTTGCTGAGGCGTGCTCGTTATGATTTACCGCGATACGCTACAGGGATGGTAGAGTCAAAACAGCGGGTTAGCCGATACAACCCGTTTTTCTGTTTACCCGTGGCGCAATCATTTGCGGTGGGTTGGGGCCGCTGATACATCGCCTTGGCTGTGGCCTTAACCCTTATGACCCTCTTTATATTAGGGATACCACTGTGATCGGTAAAATTCGTTCCTCCTGTCGCCTGCTTTCCACCGTTTTCGTCCTGTTCGTTGGCCTGTCTTCACAGCAAGCCTTGGCGCACGCTCACCTGAAAGTGGAAACGCCGAAGGCCGACGCCAGCGTCAGCCCGGCGCCGAAGGCGCTGACTCTCAGCTTCTCCGAAGGCATCGAGCCGAACTTCAGCGGCGTGAAAATCACCGGCCCGGATAACGCTGTGGTGAAAACCGGCAAGCTGCAGCTCGATCCGAACAACAACACCCAGGTCAACGTGCCGATCGAAGGCGAGCTGAGCGCGGGCAAATACAACGTCAGCTGGCATGTGGTGTCGGTCGACGGGCATAAAACCAAAGGCCAGTACAGCTTCACCGTAAACTGATCGTGAGTTTGGCGACCCTGTTCGTTCTGTGTCGCTTGGTGCACTTTGCGGCGGTGATGCTGATGTTTGGCATCAGTCTGTTCACCGCCTTATTGGCACCGCAGCGCCTTTCCCCGATCCTCTCCCGCGATGTGCGTCCGCTGCTGCTTGCCGGCACCTGGATTGCCGGGCTTTCCGCCGTGGCGCTGCTGGCCATTCAGGCTGGGCAGATGGGCGACGGTTGGCAAGACACCTGGCGGCTGGAGGTTTGGTGGGCGGTGCTCGGCACCACCTTCGGCGAAGTGTGGCGCTGGCATCTGGGCCTGTCGCTGCTGGCGATCCTGAGCCTGCTGCTACCGGAACGGCCGCGCGCGCAGGCGTTGGCGCTGTGCTCAGCGCTGCTGCTGGTGAGCCTGGCGTTCATCGGCCACGCGGCGATGCACGAAGGCGCGCTGGGCGCGCTGCACCGCGCCAACCATGCGGCGCACCTGCTGGCCGCCGGTTACTGGTTCGGCAGTCTGGCGCCGCTGCTGGTTTGCCTGCGCTACCTGCAGCCGCCGCAGTGGCGCAGCGACGCCATCACCACGCTGATCCGTTTCTCGCGCTGGGGGCACCTGGCGGTGGCGGCGGTGATCGTCACCGGCATCGTCAACAGCCTGATCATACTCGGCGGTTGGCCGCTTAATCTCAGCTCGCCTTATCAGCGCCTGCTGCTGATCAAAACCGCGCTGGTGGCGCTGATGGTGATGGTGGCGCTGGCCAATCGCTACGCCATCGTGCCGGCGATGAGCCGCGTACCGGCGCTGGCGCAGCGCGGGGTGGTGCTGGCCTGCTGGCTCGAAGTCGGGCTGGGGATGGCGGTGCTGCTGCTGGTCAGTTTATTTGCAACCTATGCGCCGGTTTGACATTTCAGCTTGCCGCAGGCCGGCAAGCTGCGGGAAAATCGACGCGAATAGCAACCTTAAGGCCATCACATGAAATCGGTATTACTCGGCATTACGCTGCTGGCAACCGCGACCGGCGCGCTGGCGGCAGACAAACTGGTTAACATCACCAAACTGGAGTACGGCAAACAGTGGGCGTTCACCAAGGAAGAGGTGACGCTGCAGTGCCGCAGCGGCGGCGCGCTGTTCGTGCTGAATAACAGCACCCTGATGCAATACCCGCTCAACGACGCGGCGGAGCAGCAGGTGAAGAAGGGCCATCAGCGCGCGCAGCCGCTGGACGTGATCCTGCTGGACGATCCCGCTGAACCGGGGAAGAAAATGAGCATGGCGCCGTTTATCGAACGCGCCGAGAAGCTGTGCGCTGACTAACCGCTTGTTTGCCAACGCCTTGCCCAGCGCGCGCAGATTGATGCGCATTTGCCGCATAGTTATTTCGTCACGAAACTATCACGCGGCCGCCGGGCGGCTGGCAAAACTGGCGCGGTAGGCTACTCTTAAAGTGCACGGCTGAACAAGCCCTGCATTAAATGCCAACTTTTAGCGCACGGCTCTCTCCCAAGAGCCATTTCCCTAGACCGAATATAGGAATCGTATTCGGTCTTTTTTTGAGTTTTTGATTTTGAAGGATTTATTTTCGTTTGTCCGAAAATGTCCGAAATATGTCCGAATTTTGATATTCGGTCTTTTACAGCATCACGTACTCTTTCCCCCTCGTTTTGAGATATTTCAGCGTCATCATTTCCGTTGTATGCCCCAGCAGCTTTTTGAGCAAATGCCTTGTCGTTCTGCTTTTCGTACAGGCGGCCGGACAGGCTTCGGAGCTCGTGGAACGTCGGCGGGCTTTCCTGAAATTCCAAACCTGATGCTTTCCGCGCGGCGACAAATTTTTTCGTTAGCCCGTCGGGATGGATCGAACTATCAGGGGGGTTTTTGCGGGTGGGGTGTTCTCCTGAAAGCATCGAGCTGGTGCTCCGCATGCTCCTCGATCGGGGGCTGCTTATCCTGAAGTCTCTGACGGTCGAATCGTGGGCATAAACCATGGCCGAGCAATTGTCATTGTTAAACTTGGATTTTCTACTTGCCAGTATAAACTCCGAGAGTATTTATTCTCTTCAGAAACTATGCTTTGGATGATTGATTGTTAACTAACTTAAAATTAAGATGTACCAAACATATGCATTTTATTGAGATAATTATTGAGGTAATAAAATGGTAAAAGAGAAGCGGGCTAATAATTCGAGTAATATAGAAGAAGTTGATTCGGATGACCAAGGGGTTAATGGTCAACCTATTTGCGGAATAATCATGCCAATAGCTAGCACTCCTGGTTATCCTGATAGGCATTGGGGGGATGTGTACGATATTTTATGCGAGGTCGCATCTAAGGCTAATTTCAACCCAAGAATGGTTAGCTTTGATGATGACATTGGCGTTATCCACAAAAGAATAGTTCAAAATATATACAGCAACCCAATTGTGATTTGTGATATCAGTTCACGAAACGCTAATGTCATGTTTGAGTTGGGTATGAGGCTTGCGTTCGATAAAGCGACCATAATTGTAAAGGATAATCAAACCCCATTCTCATTTGATATATCTGCAATTGAACATCTAGAATACCCATCTGATCTTAGATATCAATCTATTAACGATTTTAAGAAGAAGTTGGAAGGTAAAATATTGGAGACATATCGACGTTCTGTTGAAGATGCAGAGTATTCGACCTTCCTAAAACAATTCGGAACATTCAAAGTTTCAAAGCTTGACGAAAGGGAAGCGGGGTTTAATGAGGTATTACTTGAAGAGTTCAAAGATCTCAAGAAATCGATAGCTATGCAGTTAAATAAAAGTAGCAATAGTAAAATTACTGTCGGGGATAACGTAGGTAGATGGAATAAGCATGAAGGTAATAAAAACATCTACTTTAAAAGACCAGGGATAGGTAATAAAGGAAAGGGTGTTTTAGATATGTTTCTCGATCTAAGTGATTCATCTGGTATAGAAATACCTTCTATTCGTACTATGGATGAGAATATCATAGGGCTTCAATTCACGGTCACCCCGTCAGATGAAGAAATGGAAATAATAAAATCTTCGATAGAAAAACTGTGAGTGATTGAAATAGACCCGGATTATATTTAAAATTTATTGGGGTATTTGATTTTTCGCCTGTGAATGATGTAAATGTGAGTTATCTTAGTCAATGTGAAATTTACTACGAGACAAATGAATTTGTATTTAACATGAGGGCGCTATAGATTGACTTTTTTAACTGGGAGTGACGGTCGGGATAGATGTTGGCTTAAGTGGCCAGCGCATCTACCCAGAGGCTGTAGTTGCACGCTAAAGTGTTTCGAGCAGAGGTGATGTTGGTACGTGCTGCCAGGTGTATATGCCGTACAACTCAACGATTGAACACCGGCGCTACGTATTCGGCGACCCGCTGAGGTTCTCTACATAGAAGGCCCATTGATGAATTATGGCCAGCACTCGTCGGCCTGATAGCATCAATAACCTCGTAGCTTTTTGATGAGGCTGTCGCCGAGCCAGCAAATGATACAAAATATTGCTATTGTCGATAAAATGGCAACGACGCGCTGAGTTATCGTGTCGAAGCTAAAGAAAAAATAGATACACAATAAAAAACCAATTCCTCCGATTAACTGATAGAAAAATTCAAAGAAAAAAGAGAATATGCGGATATGGATGCTATCTTTTCTCATTTCATTTTTTCCTCAATGTTTTTCAGCAATCTATTAAACTCTGCATCACCTTGGTTTTTACGTACAGCCAAAGCCTCTATGAATGGATCAACATAGGGTTGAACTAAAAAGTATATAAAGTCCAAATTCCCGGCACTTCTAAGCTTGTAGTAAACGACACTATGCATACGTTCGAGACCGATTGATTTGTATATGCTTCGTTCTATCATTCCGCCAGCCATCAGCGTGAAGCTTGTAGCAACGCCTGCACCTCGGGTAATCATGGCCGCACCACCTGCTGATATGATGCTATTCACTATTCTGGATGAAATCAGAGAGGTGGTAAGCATTCTGCCGGCGGATGCGGAGCCTACGGCCCTAAATATTTTGTCTTGCGTCTCTTGTGGGATGTGCGCGGTGAATGCATCGATGATGATTTTAGTCGTCCTGATAACTTGATGATAGTTCAATAAACCGGACTTTATTGCCCGCATCATGCGAATGCGTTCGTCTTCCATCTTGCGACGATTGCTTGTGTCAAAAATGCCCAGAGCTAGATAGCCAAAATCGACAGGCACAGACATTGCGCCGTCAAGCAGCCCCACAACTGTCTCTGGGGAGGCAATGACTTTTACTATCCGTTCCACTATCTCTGTGTTGTTCACTTCCATCCCTCGAAATTTTTATGGTTGTAACATAACGGACATGGGGAGATGTTTCAATGCTTGGCCAGTGTGGTCGCCAGAGCGAAAATCACACTTTTGATCTGGCGATTACATCCCAACCCGATCTCCATTCCCCCCAACCGCACCTATCGCTAATTTGGCCGCACCAAAAGTCATTACGTCATCTATGGCGCTGATAAGCTTCGGCCATTGCTCCCATCAACGGTTTAACGAGAGTGTCATTATGGGAAATATCCCGGCATCAGGCGCTATAAAAGGTAACCCGCAGTGAACGAGCAACTGAGTCAATTAAAGATGATGTTGCCCGGCTATCTCGAGGCGTGGCGTGAGGGGCCTTACCCTCTGACTGGGAGCAGGTGGCTAATCCTGAAGTGATCGCCGCCCTGTTGGCGGAGTGGGAGGCGCTCAGCGAGTTGGCCTCTCGGTTCGACACCGCCACTGAAACACGCGCCGATGCCACCGCGTTTTGGCAGTCGCGCGCCGAGCTGATGGCGCAGCGCAATCGTGATCTTATGGCCCAACTGGCGACGCCAATCCGTTTGCCCAGCGCACGGGTGGCCTTTTTTGGCTATGTGAAAACGGCCGTGATGGACGCCAGGCAGGTTAAGGCGGCGATTCGCGATGCCGGTTTTATCGTTGCGGGCGGCGCTCCCAATAAGAACACGGCTTAGCGCGGTTTCTTCTCAAATTTTTCGGCAAAAAAGAACCGCAGCAATTTATGGATCCACAGCAGGATGGCGCCGACCACCACCAGCGAGACGACGAAATGCGACAGATTTTTAGGCGCGGCGTAGCCGTGGGTAAAGGAGACCCCCGCGCCGCTGAGCAGCAGGGTGGCGATCCAGAAGCCGAGCAGCAGGCATAAGGTACGAAACAGTTTAAACATGGTTATCACCAAAAATACGGAAAGCACCGACCGAACGGAGAGGTTCAGCCGGGGCTTTGATTAATTAAAACCGCTTAGCGCGAACAGGTATTGCCGCCTTTATTGCTATTGCAGTTGCTGCCGCTGTTTTTGTTGCCGCCTTTCCCCATACCGACGTTGCCGCCGCCTTTGCTGCCTTCCTTGAAGCAGCCGCCGTTGAGCGCGCCCACCGCCAGGCCGCCAAGGCCGCCCAGAGAACCGGTGATCACGCCGTTAACGCAATCCGGCGAGGTGTGCTTGCCGTAGAATCCCTGATTGGATGACCCGCCCCCGTTCTTGTTGCCGCCGTTGTTGTTGACGCGGCCATTGCTGCCGCGGTTGTCGGCAAAGTTACCGGCGCCGGCGATCAGGTGAAAGTGTTTGGCATCGATCTCTTGCATAAAATTCCCTCTTTATCGATTCAGTTAAATTCAGTAAAGCTTGCGCAAGCCAGCTGTTTTTAACAGAAAAAATAGCGGGGGTAATTACCGGTTCGGATAAGAACAGGGGGTTTATTTTGCGATATTTTCCAGACTGATAGAGCACCGAGGAATGATATTTTGGGCGTGTGGATCCGTATCGCTATCCGTTCTCTTGAGCCGGTTAATTTGTTAGCATGGCGCCCCTGGATGACTATTGGTGCAGTACATTGAAAATTAAAGCGTTGTTATTTGTTGCGTTGGCCGCGCTGGCCGGCTGCAGCCAGGAGGGAACCTCGATGAATCAGCCCGCAAACGAGAAAGGCGGCCAAACGGAAGTGTTGTTGGTCAACAGCGCGCTGGTGGACTGCGTGGGCGTCGGCCCGATGAAGTGCATGCAGGTGCGCCGCTCCGCGCAGCAGCCGTGGGAGTTGTTCTATACCGGCATCGAGGGTTTCACCTTCGAACCAGGCTATCAGTATCGGCTGAAAGTGCGCGTCACCCCGGTGGAGAACGTACCGGCCGACGCCTCATCGCTGCGTTACACGCTGATCGAGCAGTTGGAAAAGAACAAAGCGTAATGGATCTACCTTGTCACCACCAAATGGCGTTTCATTTGGTGGTGACGTTTTCAGGAAAGTTTGTCTTTTTTCTTTCTTTTGGAGGATTCGAAAGTGGCGAAGGCATGTGCAAGAGCAAACCCCAGCGCACAGTAGCGTAGAGGCCAATTTTCTTTGGCCCATGTTTCAGAGTCAGCAATAAACATCGTGTTGCCGTTGGCAAAAAGGGTAAATTGCCAGCAAAGGATTAAAAAGCATATCGTAACCAGAACGACATAACCCTTGGAACCCAGAGACGGTCTGAAGACGTATTTCACGGCCAGACAGGCCGCGGCAGCGAGAGTAGAAAAAATATAATATAAAGTCGGTTCCATCACTGTTCCTGGCTGCTTTTATAAATGGAATTAAGGGTTGAGACATCTGCGCCACCTTCAAGCATCAAGCTGGCTCTTCCCATGTTCCTCCAACCGCGAATATAGTCTGTATTGATGTAACGAAATAATCGCCAGGCTTCGGGTTTCAGCGACAGTTTTAGTAAACCATAGCCTGATAACAGTAAGTCTACGCCACCTAACGCCATGTCTGCTGCGGAATGAGAATAGCCTAGCGTTGAAGCCGCAGAGCGGTACATCATTCGGCCTGGACCAATAGTATTCTTGCCAAATAATAGCGTATAACCGTTTTCGTAGACATTATTGATGCCATTGATTAAAAGTAACGTTCCTGGAATGGCACCGACGCCAGTCCAATCCAAGCCCACGCCGAGTAAAATTTGTGCTATTCCCGAGAGGAAGCCAACGCCGGCTAACACGTAGGTCACTACGGCGTCATGATTGACTTTCTTTCTCATTACGGCATAAGGCGTCACGGCGTCAGTTCGCAATAAGCGCTCTTGCTCAGAAAGCGATTGATATTCTTGCTTCATTTCTCTCATTGCAACATTCGCCGCTTCACCTACTTGTTGGCATTTTTGCAATTTATCATTCACAAAGCAGTGCATCTCATGTCTGAAGGCATTACCGACTGTCCGATCTTTTAAAAAGTCCCTATTTATTAACGCGCTCTGAGAGTTCTAAAAGCATACGTCCTTGTTGACGAGCCATCGTTTGCGAGTAGGTATTTAAACGTTCCTTTAGTAACAGTGGATTATCCATTTTTCTTTGTTCCTCCCTGGATTTCGACCGAAAAACAGCCACACCATAACGCAACGCCAGAAGCATGATCAACTTTTGCTGATTTTAAGAGGGAAGGCTTGAACGCGCTGAGGGTGCGAAGCGTGGCGCGTGGAGGCATCACGATGCGGAGTTGGGCAACCCTGATCCCTCGACTAAACTGGTCTGTTCACTGCGCTTGTTTTCGCACTTTCTTAAGTATATCGAGAAAATCAGGTATATTGTCCTTCGGTTTTTAGCTACCAAGAAAAAATTACTATGATTATCAAACCTAAAATTCGTGGTTTTATCTGCACCACCGCTCACCCGGCAGGCTGTGAAGCCAACGTCCGTGAGCAAATCGCTTACGTTAAGTCGCGCGGCGAACTGAAAAACGGGCCTAAAAAGGTGCTGGTCATTGGTGCATCCACCGGTTACGGTCTGGCCTCGCGCATCAATGCCGCTTTCGGCAGCGGTGCGGCCACCATCGGCGTATTTTTCGAGAAGCCTGGCAGCGAAGGCAAAACCGGTTCCGCCGGTTGGTACAACTCCGCCGGTTTCGACAAGGCAGCTAAAGAAGAAGGCCTGTACGCGAAAAGCATCAACGGCGACGCATTTTCCAACGAGTGCCGTCAGACCGTTATCGATCTGATCAAGAAAGACCTGGGTCAGGTTGACCTGGTGGTTTACTCGCTGGCTTCGCCGGTGCGTAAGATGCCGGAAACGGGCGAAGTGGTGCGTTCCGCACTGAAGCCGATCGGCGAGCCGTACAAATCCGTCGCGCTGGACACCAACAAAGACGTGCTGGTTGAGGCCGTGGTCGAGCCGGCCAACGAGCAAGAAATCGCCGACACCGTGAAGGTGATGGGCGGCCAGGACTGGCAGCTGTGGATGGACGCGCTGGACGAAGCGGGCGTGTTGGCGGATAACGCGCAGTCTGTCGCTTACTCCTACATCGGTACCGATCTGACCTGGCCAATCTATTGGCACGGTACGCTGGGCAAGGCGAAAGAAGATCTGGATCGCGCGGCGCACGCCATCAACCAGAAGCTGCAGGCCAAAGGCGGCGCGGCTTACGTTGCGGTGCTCAAGTCGGTGGTGACACAGGCTTCTTCCGCCATTCCGGTGATGCCGCTGTATATCTCCATCGTGTTCAAGATCATGAAGGAGCAGGGCATTCACGAAGGCTGCATCGAGCAGATCCAGCGTCTGTTCGCCACCAAGCTGTACAGCGGTGCGGCGCCGGATACCGACGAGAAACACCGTCTGCGCCTGGATGACTGGGAACTGCGTGACGAAGTGCAGGAAACCTGCCGTGAAATCTGGAAGCAGCTGAACGACAGCAACATCAACGAACTGACGGATTACCAGGGCTACAAGGCGGAATTCCTGCGCCTGTTCGGCTTCGGTCTGCAGGGCGTTGATTACGATGCCGATCTGAGCGGCGAAGCCAACTTCGACGTGATCGAACTGGTCTAAGCGCGTCGAGCGGTCAAACAAGGTCGGGTTAGCCCGGCCTTTTTTATTGTGCGCGCGTTGGCGACCACTGCCTGACTCATCAGTCCACTTGATCATTGACAGCAATAAATTATCGTTTTACGATAATTTATTGCTGTTGATTAAGGGATAGAAAATTATGGGCGCTGCGCCAAGGATCCATCTGCCGCTGTATGTGCGTTGTCTGTGTTTGCTCATTATGGCGATGCTGATCGTCAGCACCGGCGTTGAGATGTTCATCATCGTGCGGGACTGGCTGCAGGGCGTAGCCTATCGCGATATCGTCGCCTCTTACCGGGAATATTACCCGGAGCTGCTCGCCTACGCGATCCCGCAGCAACGCTGGGCGCTGTTCGCCACGCTGGTTATCGACATGCTTGGTTATTTGCCCTATTACAGCGCGCTGCTGTGCGGCGCCGGGCTGTTTTATCAATTCTTCCGCGGCAACGTGTGGCATCGCAACAATATGGTGCTGTTGCAGATCATTGGCATCTTGCTGATCGTCGATGTGTTGTTCCCGTCGTTAGCCGGTCTGCTGCAGGTAATGGTATTGACCGCCGATGAAAAAATGCTGTTTATCCTTTATTATGGCGTCAATAGCGAGTCGGTGCGCTCGCTGATCGTAGGCTGCGCAATCCTGGTATTTAGCCGGGTATTTCTGGAAGCGTTGCGGCTGAATGAAGAACAGCTTTCTTTCGTGTGAGAATAGAGTGGCAATAATCGTAAGTCTTGATGTCATGTTGGCCAAAAGGAAGATGCGTTCAAAGGAGCTGGCGGAGCAGGTGGGGATCACCGAGCAAAACCTGTCTCTGTTGAAAAACGGCAAGGTCAAGGGAGTCAGGCTGGAAACGCTGGACAAGATCTGCCGCATTCTCGACTGCCAGCCTGGCGATCTGCTGGCCTGGCAGCCGGACGGCGAAGAGTAAGATCCCAGCGCACTCGGAAGTGCGCTGAGCCTGCTGGCCCATTTCTGCGATTAGCGTTGTCTTATTGAACGATATTTGTTTGATTCAGGTTAATTAAAATAACGGGTGATTAACACTTGCGTATTCTTTTTGTCGCAGGCGATTGCATGCGGCGAAAGTTATTAAACTAAATAAACTCGTTTTTCATTTACCGTCACTACCAATAGCGTTATTTTAAGGGAAATAGTATGACATGGCGTAATTCTCTTCTGGCATTGTGTCTTGTATTAAACGGATGCAGTGCCATTCACCCCACTGTTTCATCCTCATCCTCCTCCACGCACTGGGGGAATTGGGGAACACCGCAGCCCGCAACGCGAGAACAGAAACAGCGCATTATCGCCGGCGAATCCGCCGCTGCCGTGCTGAATGAAGGCCGGGTCGGTATCGGCGGTACGCTGGACTGGTCGAAAATAGGGGGGCGCTAACCGCCGCTCTTTATTCGGCGGGGCGGCAGACGTTATCTCAAAGATATTGTGGAACGGTTTATTATTAATTCGCTACTCTGTTTTTCCGATGCGTTATTTATCTTTAAACGATGAATCTCTGCTTGTTGAATATATATCAACATACCCAGACATCCTTACAGGAGTTTTCAATGGCAAAGCGTATTGTCGCCATGTTGATAATGTCGTTGTTGAGTCTGCAAGCAAATGCGGCCCGTTACGATCGGCAATGCGAGGGAATTTCTCCCGTGCTGTTTCAGAAGAAATTGAAAGAGCTGGCGCATGGCCTGCGACAAGAGATGGCTGAGCCGACCCCGCCCACGGAGAATGAGGCCGAAACCCTGGCGCGTCTGGCGGAATGCGATGCCGAAAACGCGAAAGCGCCGGCGACGGGAGGGCAACATGCGCCCGATCCCGCGGAGCCTCAGGTGTCTTCACTCAACGGCTGTTGAACGGTTCTCTGCGTCGTTTTTCGCGGCGCGCCCCAGTCGGCTTATTCATGGAGCTTGTGTATTGAAACTACCTTCGTTAATCGCTGCGGCGCTGGCGCTGCTGGCCTCATTTTGCAGCCAGGCGTTCATCGATCGCCATTCCTCGCCCGGCGCCTCGACGGAAAGTCCCTCTGCGGCGGGGTGTCCGGCGCGGCTGGATGGCTTGTTGCAGCATATTTGGTTGGCTGAACAGATTCAGGCAGAGCGCATGCAGCTGGCGCTGCTGCGTGCGGAGCGGGAAGCGTTGGAAATCCGGTTGCAAACGCAGGAAGCGGCGAGACCTTCCGGGCAGGGGCATCAGAGCGCCCGATCGGCCTGTGAGCAGGGTGCCGATATCGTCCGCTGCCTGTCGCTGCGTCTGCGGCGGACGTCTCTGACGGGGCCGCATCGGCCGTTTGTCGGCGTTTATTGCCGCGCCTGGCTGAATGGCCGGCCGCTGAATTGCTAAAGATGAGAACAGGGATTTGTCAGGAGTTTATCGATGAAGAGGCTAGTGTTGGCCGGCGTGGCCCTGTGTTGCGCCTACTTTGCGCAGGCGCGGGTGGATTTGGAATACCACGCGGCGCCGCCGAAGGATAATAAAGTCCCCGAGGAGTACCAGAAAAAACGCAGCGCGCTGCGCCACAAGGTGTGGAATGTCGACAGCCTGACGCAGGCCAATGAGCAAGCGATCGCGCGTGAGCAGCAGCGCGAGGCCGCAGAAGCCGCCAAGCGGCAGCAGCGTCACCTGGAGCAGCAGCAGAAAAAGCGGCGCTGCCTGCGGATACACTCGAAAGATCCTCACCGCGAGGCGAGGTGTTACATGTACAACTTCTAACTTTCAACGTCCGGGCGCTTTCTGCGCCCGGCGTCGTTTATGCCGGGCGGCAATGCTCTTTCAGCATGGCGATCGCGTCCGGCTTCAGTTGATACAGATAGACCGGGCGGCCCGTCGCGCCGTACAGAATGCGGGTGCCGAGAATGCCGCTTTCCGCCAGGTAGATGAGGTACTTGCGGCAGGACACCCGCGAAATGCCGATGGCGTTGGCCAGGTTGTCGGTGGAGAATTCGCTGTCGTGCTGCTGTTCTATCCACTCGCAGACCGTGCTCAGGGTGATGCTGGTCAGGCCCTTCGGCAGCTTTTTGCTCTCCTGGCCGCCGGGCTGACGGCGCAGCAGGCTGTCGACGTCGGCCTGCGAGAACTCGCGCTGCGCCAGCAGCTGCGACTGTTGCCGATAGTGGCTGAGCGCCTCCTTGAAGCGGCTGAACTGGAATGGCTTGATCAGGTAATCCACCACGCCGTAGTGCAGCGCCTTTTGCACCGTGTTCACATCGCTGGCGGAAGAGATAATGATCACATCGGTCTTCTCGCCGAGCTCGCGCAGGCCGGGCAGCAGGTCCAGCCCGTTCTCCTGCTGCATGTAGATATCCAGCAGCACCAGATCGATGCTGACGCTGGCGTCGGCCAGCAGGGCGCGCGCCTGGCCCAGGGTGGCGACCGTCGCCTGGCAGTGAAAACCGCCGATCTGGCTCAGGTAGTATTTGTTCAGCTCCGCCACCATCGGGTCGTCGTCGACAATCAGTACGTTAATCATGGGTTCCGCTCTTGGCCTGATAGGGAAGGTGCACGAAAAATTGGGTCAGCTCGCCCGGTTCGGACTCGACATCGATGCCGCCGCCCAGTTTCTCCAGATGGCTGCGGATCAGCGCCAGGCCGATGCCGCGTCCCGTTCCCTTGGTGGAAAATCCGTGTTCAAAGATGTGCGCGGCGATCGCCGGATCGATGCCGGGGCCGTCGTCGCTGACGATACAGTGTAATTGATCGTCGTGGTGATGGAAGCTCAGGCCGATCTCGTGGCCCTCAACGCCGTCGATGGCGTCGATGGCGTTTTCGATCAGGTTGCCGAGCACGCTGATCAGCACGTGCGTGGTTTCCGCGTCGTCGGTTTCCGGCAGCAGGCTGGTTTCCTCGATGGTCAGTTCGATGCCGGCTTCGTGGGCGCGGCTGATCTTGCCGATGAAGAAGCCCGCCACTTCCGGCGAGTGGATCTTGCGCAGCAGCGCACCGATCTCTTCCTGGTAGTTGCTGGCGGTATTGATGATGTAGTTTTCCAACTGCTGATAAGCCTTCATGTGCAGCATGCCGAGTATCACGTGCAGCTTGTTCATAAATTCGTGCGACTGCACCCGTAGGGCATCGGCGTAGTGCGCCATGCCGCTCAGGCGCTGCAGCAGCCGGCTGACCTCGGTCTTGTCGCGGAAGGTGGCGATGGCGCCGGTCACCTGGCCGTTGACGATCACCGGCACGGTATTGGTCAGCAGTTCGCTGCCGTTGAAGCTGATCTGTCGATCGCGCAGCGGCTTGCCGCTGGCCAGCACTTCCGCCAGATGCAGCTGCGCCGGCCAATGCTTGCTGGCGGCGTCCAGCAGCAGGTTTTCCACCGGGCCGCTCTGGCGCAGCAGGCGCTTGGCCTCGTCGTTGACGATGGTGATGCGGGAATCATTATCGACCGCGATCACGCCTTCTTTAATCGACTGCAGCATGGCGTTGCGCTGCTCGAACAGGGTGGAGATTTCGTAAGGCTCGAAACCCAGCATGATGCGTTTGAGCGCGGAGACCAGGAAAAAAGTGCCCAAGCTGCCGACCAGCGCGGCGAAGGCGATGGTCCAATAGATGATCCAGCGGCTTTCCGCCACCACCCGCTGCACGGTGTCCAGCGCGATGCCGAGCGCCACCACGCCGATTTGCCGCCGCTGCTCGTCATACACCGGTACGAACACCCGCAGCGCCGGGGCCAGCGTGCCGCGGTTGATGGCGCTGTTGACGTTGCCCTGCAGCGCCGGCGCCAGATCTTCGCCGATAAAATGTTTGCCGATCAGCCAGGGTTTGGGATGCGAATAGCGGATGCCCTGCATATCCACCACCACCACGAACAGCAGCTCGTTTTGGTGGCGCACCTGCTCGGCGAAGCGCTGCACGGCGCCGCTTTGATCGCGTCGCTGCAGGCCGTCTATCACGGTGCTCGAGAGCGCCAGCGTGTTGGCGATAGCGATGGCTTTTTGCTGCAGCTGCTCTTGCCCTTCGCGGCTCATCTGCACGAAAAACAGCGCGAACACCACCAGCAGCACCGAAGCGATGATGGCGGACACCATCAGCGTGATGGAGGTGCTCAGCTTGAGCGGCACCCGTTGTTTTGGCATGGCGGTTCTCCGAATGGCGATATCACGGCGTATTCTAGCGAGGAATGAGGCAAGCTGCAGTTACCGGCAGCAGGTTATAGCATGCTGCCGGGTCGCGAAGGGGTTATTTTAGTTACAAAAGCGGGTCACTGCTGGTGGTAGATCTCCAGCGCCTGTTGGCCGCTGGCGCCTTGATGGATGATCGCCATCAGGGCGCGCACCACCTGCGACGGATTGCTGTGTTGATACACGTTGCGGCCATAGACCATGCCGGACGCGCCCTGGGCCATCAGCGCCGCAGATTTCTCCAGCACCGGGCCCAGCTCCCCCTTGCCGCCGCCGCGCACCAGCGTCGGGCAGCGCGCCGCTTCCACCACGCGGTGGAAATCTTCCACCCGTTCGGTCGGGTCGGCCTTGATGATGTCGGCACCCAGTTCGCGAGCCAGCCGCACCAGCGGCACGATCTTTTCCACGTCGCCGAGCGACCCGTAGGCGGCGCCCTGGCCGGCCGGGGCCATCACCAGCGGTTCGATCATCAGCGGCATGGCGTAGCGATCGCAGGCGTGGCGCAGGCGGCCGATGTTCTCTACGCACTGGCGGAAAATGCCGGGTTCATCCGGGATCATATACAGATTGACCACCACCGCGGCGGCGTCCATTTGCAGCGCGGCGAGGATCGGCGCTTCCGGGTTGTGCAACACCGCCCACATCTCACGGTGGCGTGCTGCGTTATAGGCGTTGCCGACGTCGGTGCGCATCACCAGCGCCGGCTTTTCGCGCTGCGGCGCGCGCTGCAGCAGCTCCGCCTGGCCGTAGTTGACCTGAATGGCGTCGGGGCGCGCGGCGATCAGGTTGCCCATCACCCGTTCGATATCTTCCAGACCGATTAAGAAATCTGGTTCGTTGGCGATGCCGTGATCGATCGCCACATCCAGGCACTTGCCGTTATTGAACAGGCGGTTCATCCGCACCTTACTGCTGAGCTGCATGTCAGGTCCTCCTGAGATAGGGATATGTCCATTATTGCCGAGTAAGGATGGTCGGGAAACGCGGAAACCGCAAACTGCGCGCCCGCTCGCAGTTTTTGCCGACGCCCGGCGTGGCGCACGCGCGGGGCGCGTTACCCGATGGCTTTCACTGCATTTGTTAGATCCGTGTCATGTTTTTGTTAATAAGCCATTCCAAAACGCATGTTTCGCTTGTTTGGGTTAAAAAGTTTCAATAATCTAAATTATGAAATA
Source organism: Serratia sp. SCBI (assembly GCF_000747565.1). Taxonomy (NCBI): domain Bacteria; kingdom Pseudomonadati; phylum Pseudomonadota; class Gammaproteobacteria; order Enterobacterales; family Yersiniaceae; genus Serratia; species Serratia sp. SCBI. The sequence goes on from NZ_CP003424.1 coordinate 2,005,884, forward strand.
AACATTTAAAAAAGCGGCGAAGACGCGGCTTGCTCTGCCAGGGGTTTATTTCAATTGATTGTTTTTAATCTGTTTTGAGATATCGATCACCATTTTGTTCACGGCCTTAATACGGGGATAACGCGGTAATTTCGCCGTATCAAAGGGATAACACCGACCGTAATGTTGTTTGAATGTAAAAAATATCTTTCATTAGCTGTCAATCAACAGACCACTTCATTCTAACGATTAAAGGGTAACGAACATGAAGCTGAAGAAACTGATCGCCGCCTCCGTACTGATGTGCATGCTGCCGGCCAGCGTGTTGGCGAAAGACATCAAGATCGGCGTTTCCATGGCTTACTTCGATGACAACTTCCTCACCATTCTGCGCCAGTCGATGCAAAACAAAATGAAAGCCGACGGCAACGTCAGCGGCCAGTTCGAAGACGCCAAGGGCGACATCGCGCAGCAAATTCAACAAATCGAAAACTTCGTCAGCCAGGGCGTCGACGCCATCATCCTCAACCCGGTGGATACCCAGGGCGTCAAGCCGATGATCAAATTGGCCGAGAACGCCAAGATCCCGCTGGTGTTCGTCAACCGCAAGCCGGAAGTGACGCTCCCGGCCGGCATGGCCTACGTCGGCTCCGATTCCAAGCTGGCCGGCAAACTGCAGATGGAAGCGTTAGCCAAGCTGATGAACGGCAAGGGCAACGTGATGATCCTGATGGGGGAATTGTCGAATGAATCGACCCGCGACCGCACCCGCGGCGTGGAAGAGGTGGCGGCCAACTATCCCGGCATCAAGATTGTCGATAAGCAAACCGCCAAGTGGACGCGTAAAGATGCGGTGGATATCACCACTGACTGGGTGCTGACCGGCCAGCAGATCGACGCCATCGCCTCCAACAACGATGAAATGGCCATCGGCGCCATCCTGGCGCTCAAGCAGGCTAAAAAGTCCGGCGTGCGGGTGGCCGGCGTGGATGGCACGCCCGATGCGCTGGAATTCATCAGAAAAGGCGATCTGGCGCTGAGCGTGTTCCAGGACGCCAAAGGCCAGGGCGAAGGCGCGGTGCAAACCGCCGTTCAGTTGGTGAAAGGCGAGAAGGTGGAGAGCAACGTGCTGATCCCTTATCAGTTGATCACCCAGGCCAATTACCAGCAATTCGCCGATAAAAACAAAAAATAAGCCTTGAAGCCTGCCGCGGGCGCTCCACCTGAGCGCCCGCGGCAGAAAACGTGGGTCAGTGCGGAGGTAAGCGGTATGTACCCTTATGTTCTTGAGGCCGAAGGCATCAGCAAGCAGTTCCCCGGCGTCAAAGCGCTGGATAAGGTCTCGATTAAAATCAAACCCGGCAGCGTGCATGCGCTGATGGGCGAAAACGGCGCGGGCAAGTCGACGCTGATGAAATGCCTGATCGGCATCTATCACCCGGATGAGGGCTCGATCAAAATCAAAGGCCGGCCGGTGACCTTCAGCGACACGCTGCAGGCGCTGCATTCGGGCATTTCCATGATTCACCAGGAGCTGAACCTGGTGCCCTACATGACGGTGGCGGAAAACATCTGGCTGGGGCGTGAGCCGGCGCGGCTGGGGTTCGTCAACCACGAAGAGCTGAATGAACAAACCCGCGAGCTGCTGGCGCGGCTGAACATCAAACTGCGGCCGGAAACGCTGGTGGGCGAACTGAGCATCGCCAGCCAGCAGATGGTGGAGATCGCCAAGGCCGTGTCCTACAACGCCGACGTGCTGATCATGGATGAGCCGACCTCGGCGCTGACCGAAGGTGAAGTGGTGCACCTGTTCGCCATCATTCGCGAGCTGCGCGAGCAGGGCAAGGGCATCATTTACATCAGCCACAAGATGGACGAAATCTTCGCCATCACCGACGAAGTGAGCATTTTCCGCGACGGCACCTTCATCGCCTGCGACAAAACCGAAAATCTGACCAAACAGTCGCTGATCACCATGATGGTGGGGCGCGAGCTGACGCAGATGTTCCCCAAATTCAACAACAACATCGGCGAGGAAGTACTGCGGGTGGCCGGGTTGCGCCGCAGCGGCTGGTTCCACGACGTCTCGTTCAGCGTCAAACGCGGCGAGATCCTCGGCGTCGCCGGGCTGGTGGGCGCCGGACGCAGCGAAGTGATGGAAAGCCTGTTCGGCATGCACCCGGCGGACGGCGGCGAGATCTTTATCGAAGGCCAGGCGGTGAAGGTGGATTCCCCGGCGAAGGCGATCGAGAGCGGGCTGGCGTTTCTCACCGAAGATCGCAAGAAGTCCGGCCTGTTTCTGGTGCTGTCGGTGGTCGAAAACATGAGCATCGTCAACCTGTCGGAATACATCGGCAAGAACGGCTTCGTCAGCCATGTGCAGATGGCCAAAGACTGCATGGCGCAGATCAAGAAGCTCAACATCAAAACGCCGACCATGGATCAGATCATCAATAACCTCAGCGGCGGCAACCAGCAGAAGGTGCTGATCGCGCGTTGGCTGCTGGCGCAGCCGAAAATCCTGATACTCGACGAACCGACGCGCGGCATCGACGTGGGAGCCAAAGCGGAAATCTACCGCCTGATCAGCGAGCTGGCCAACCGCGGCGTCGCCATCATTCTGGTGTCTTCGGAGCTGCCGGAGATCCTCGGCATGAGCGATCGGGTGATGGTGATGCACGGCGGCCGCATCACCGGCATTTTGGACAAAGACGACGCGGACCAGGAAAAGATCCTGGCGCTGGCCTCTGAATAACGAAGGGTGAACATCATGAGTAACGTAAAGATTGAGAAGCCGCTCTCCGCCGATTCAACGGGCAAGGGATCGCTGTTCTCCGGGCTGAGCGGCAAAATGCCGAAAGACACCGGTATTTTCATCGTGATGCTCGGCATTGCGCTGATCTTCGAAATCCTCGGCTGGTACATGCGCGATCAGTCGTTCCTGCTTAACCCGAACCGCCTGCTGCTGATCGTGCTGCAGGTAGCGATCATCGGCATCATCGCGGTGGGCGTCACCCAGGTCATCATCACCACCGGCATCGATCTCTCATCCGGTTCGCTGATTGCGTTGACCGCGGTGGTGGCGGCCAGCCTGGCGCAGACCTCGGACAGCATCTCGCCGATGTATCCGGGGCTGCTCGATCTGCCGGCGGCGATCCCGATCGGTGCGGGGATCGGGGTGGGCATCGTCTGCGGCTTTATCAACGGCTTCCTGATCACCCGCACCGGCATTCCGCCGTTCATCGCCACGCTGGGGATGATGGTATCGGCGCGCGGTCTGGCGCAGTACTACACCAAGGGCAACCCGGTCAGCTTCCTGTCGGATGGCTTCACGGCGATCGGCCAGGGCGCAATGCCGGTGATCATCTTCCTGGTGATCGCGGTGATCTTCCACATCGCGCTGAAGCACACCCGTTATGGCAAATACATCTACGCCATCGGCGGCAACATGACCTCGGCGCGGGTTTCCGGCATCAACGTCAATAAGTACCTGGTGACGGTTTACACCATCGCCGGCGGGTTGGCGGGGCTGGCGGGCGTGGTGCTGGCGGCGCGCGTCAGCAGCGGCCAGTCGAGCATGGGCATGTCCTATGAGCTGGACGCCATCGCCGCGGCGGTGATCGGCGGCAGCAGCCTGATGGGCGGCGTCGGGCGCATTACCGGCACGCTGATCGGCGCGGTGATCCTCGGCCTTATCAAAAGCGGCTTCACCTTTATCGGCGTCGATTCTTACATTCAGGACATCATCAAAGGCGTGATTATCGTCGCCGCCGTGTCGATCGACATGCGTCGCAACCGCAAAAAACACTGATTGCCGTGAATTGCCGCCGGCGCCAAGGTTGGCCGGCGGCGTTTTTTACCCGGGGGGACACATCATGAACTTTCTGAAAGGGCTGTGGCTGGCGGCGGCGCTGTGCGCTTCCGCGCCGGCATGGGCGCAAACCATCGGCGTATCGATGGCCTATTTCGACCAGAACTTCCTCACCATTATCCGCCAGGCGATCGACAAGGAGGCCAAAGCGCGCGGCATTACCGTGCAGTTCGAGGACGCGCGCGGCGACGTCGGCCGCCAGACCGATCAGGTGCAGAGCTTTATCAGCGCCGGGGTGGACGCGATTATCGTCGATCCGGTCAACTCGGCCAGCACGCCGGTGATGACCAAAATGGTGCAGGCCGCCGGCGTGCCGCTGGTGTACGTGAACCGCACGCCGGGCGACGCCAGGCTGCCGCAGGGGGTGGTGTTCGTCGGCTCCGACGAGCGGGAGTCCGGCACGCTGCAGATGGAAGAACTGGCGCGGCTGGCTAACTATCAGGGCAATGTGGCGGTGATGATCGGCAACCTGACCGACGCCGGCGCGCTGCAGCGCACCAAAGACGTGGAGCAGGTGGTGGCCAAATACCCGAAGATGAAGGTGGTGCAGAAACAGAGCGCCAACTATTCACGCAGTGAAGGTATGGACCTGATGATGAACTGGCTGACCAACGGCGAAACGATCGACATCGTCGCCGCCAACAATGACGAGATGGCGATCGGCGCGATCATGGCGCTGCAGCAGGCCGGCAAAGCGGACAAGAACGTGCTGATCGGCGGCATCGACGCCACGCCCGACGGCCTCAAGGCGCTGGCCTCCGGCAAGATGCAGGTCACGGTGTTCCAGGATGCGGTCGGCCAGGGCAAGGCGTCGGTCGATGTGGCGCAGCGCATGATCAACGGCGAAAAGCTTGAGCCGTATTACTGGATCCCGTTCGAGTTGGTGACGCCGGCCAATCAGGAGAAATACGCGGCCAAACCGTGAGTTCGCCGTCGGATCCGCGTTGCCGGGGCGCTGCTTGCAGCGCCTTTTTCATGGCGCCAATTGCATGTCCGCTTGCGGCCAGCGCTGCGCCGGATGTTGCGTCACACTGAGGCTCTTTTACGGTGTGAGGATAAGAGATGAACGCATTGAACAGTAAGGTGGCGGTGATTGGCGGCGCCAGTTCGGGGATCGGGCGGGCGGCGGCGCTGTTGTTCGCCCGGCAGGGGGCGACGCTGGTGTTGGGCGCCCGGCGCGAGCGGCTGCTGGCTGAACTGGTGGAGGACATTCGGCGCGAGGGCGGCCGGGCGTTGGCGGTAGCCGGTGACGTGCGCGACGAAGCCTTCGCCGAACGGTTGACGGCGACGGCCGTCGATGAATTCGGCGGGCTGGATATCGCCTTCAACAACGCCGGCACGTTGGGGCCGCTGGGGCCGTCGCTGGCGCTCAGCGCTTCAGAATGGCGCGACGTGCTGGAAACCAACCTGTCCAGCGCTTACTACAGCGCCAAATATCAAATCCCCGCCATGCAGGCGCGCGGCGCGGGCTCGGTGATCTTCACCTCTACGTTCGTCGGCCACACCGCGGCGTTTCCCGGTACGGCGGCCTATGCGGCCAGCAAATCGGGGCTGATCGGCCTGACGCAGGCGCTGGCGGTGGAGTTTGGCGGACACGGTATTCGGGTGAACGCGCTGCTGCCGGGGGGCACCGACACGGCGATGGGGCGGCAGATGAGCAATACCCCGGAAGCATTGGCGCAGGTGGCTCAGCTGCACGCGCTGAAGCGGTTGGCGATGCCGGAGGAGATCGCGCAGGCGGCGCTGTATTTGGCGTCTGACGCTTCCTCGTTCGTCACCGGCACCGCAATGCTGGTGGACGGCGGCGTTTCCATCCAGCGCGGCTGAGGCTGTCATCGCCCGTGGCCAGGCGCCACGGGCCCTACGCGCGGCGTTACCAGCCTTTGACGGCGTCGCCCTTGTAGATTTCGGCGGCGCTGGCCGCCACTTCATCGGTCTGATAGGCCTTGACCAGATCCTTCACTTTCTCGCTGTCTTTGTTGTCGATGCGGCTGGCGAAGATGTTGACGTAAGGCGAGTTTTTGTCCTCGACAAACAGCCCGTCCTTCGCCGGCGACAGACCGATCTGGCTGGAATAGTTGGTGTTGATGATCGCCAGCGTCACCTGCTGGTCGTCCAGCGCGCGCGGCAGCTGCGGCGCTTCAATCTCGACGATTTTCAGCTTTTTCGGGTTGCTGACGATGTCCAGCGCGGTCGGCAGCAGGCCGACGCCGTCTTTCAGCGTAATCAGCCCCTGTTTTTGCAACAGCAGCAGCGAGCGGCCCAGGTTGGTCGGATCGTTCGGCACCGCCACCTGCGCGCCGTCCGGCAGTTGGCTGAGCGCGGTGATTTTCTTCGAATAGCCGGCGATCGGGTAGACGAAGGTGTTGCCTACTGCCGCCAGTTTGTAGCCGCGCTCCTGAATCTGTTTGTCCAGATACGGCTTGTGTTGGAAGGCGTTGACGTCCAGATCGCCGTTGTTCAGCGCTTCGTTCGGCAGCACGTAATCGTTGAAGGTCACCACCTCCACGTCCAGATCGTATTTCTGCTTGGCCACTTTCTGCACCACCGCCCACAGCGACTGATCGATGCCAGCGCTGATGCCGACCTTGATGTGGTGATCGTCCTGTGCGGTCGGGCCGCAGGCGGTCAGCAACAGCGTGCCGGCGGCGGCCAGCGCCAGCGTGAGGTTTTTCAGCGTAAATGTCATTTTCCCAGGGTCCTTGTCAACATTGCCTGCTAATTTAGGCGGGCAGAATAGTGGCAGTGACTGTAGGTAATCGCTGAGCTAAAACAAAATACTGATTCACTATGACTAATAGCGATTGGCTATGAGTAGCCGCCGCCCGGCGCGATGCGGATTGCTTTGACGGCGAATCGGCGGGCTTATTATGATAGCCGCTGGCCCGCGAGGGCAGACTGGGTACTGAAACGAAGGAAAAGACAATGCGATTGAACACTTGGAGCAAGGCGCTGCTGCCGCTGGTGGTGTTGGCCTGCGTCTCGGCGACTCAGGTTCGGGCGGCGGAGAGCGATACCGGGCCGATCCCTAAACAGCTGCTGGGCAACTGGCGCGTCAGCAAAATCGTGCCGACCCAAACCACCGGCTGCTGGGATCAGCAGCAGGCGCAGAGCCTGATCGGCGGCAAGATCAGCTATAAAGCGGATGCGTTCAGCTGGAACGGCACGGCGCTGAAAAGCGAGGGGGCTACCGTCAGCACCGTAGAGGCGCAGGAGTTTGTCGAGGACAACGCCGGCAGCAGTTCCTACATCGATTTCCCGATGCTGGGCATCAGCACGCCGTCGGTCGAGCGCGTGGCCATTCAGCATGCCGATACCGCCATCAAAGGCATCACCGATCAAGGCACCGAAGGGGTGCCCGGCGACAACGTGCTGGTGAAAGACGCCAACACGCTGATCCTGTCGTTGTGCAACGTCTGGTTTGAGGCGCAGCGCGAGAAGTAATTTCTGCCTTCAGCCCCGGCAACGGGGCTTTCCCACCGCATCACCTCCCGCCACGAGTGCCATTTCTGAACTAAAATTAACCATAACGATATGACCCCGGCGTGATATCGGAGCCTCGGCTCTACCGAGTCCATGACAGGAGGCGCTATGTGTTACCACCATATTGTCATCGCCACCGATCTGAGCGATGACGGCAAACGGCTGGTCGAAAAGGGGGCGCTGCTGGCGGAAGCGCTGAAGGCCAAACTCTCGCTGATCTATGTGGACGTTCACTACGACACCTACCACGCGGCGATCGGCTTTTCGGAGCGCAGCGACGACGGCGTGCCGTTCGAAGAGAAGATCCGCAAAGAGCTGGAACCCACCACGCAAAACGTCAATTACCCGATCGCGGAAGTGATTATCGGGCGCGGCGGCTTCGTTGACGAACTGCGCACGGCGATCGTGGATAAAGACATCGATCTGCTGGTGTTCGGCCATCACCACGATCTGTGGAGCAATCTGTTTTCTTCCACCCGCAACGCCATCAACCAGTTGAATATCGACGTGCTGGTGATCCCGATCCGTTCATAAGCGCGATCATGCCTCGTCCATTCACTCCGCGCTGCGGCGCGGAGTTTCTTTTGCAGCAAAAAATGCCTTGCTCGGTTGCATAATACATAAGTGAATACTAATGTGTTTGTATGAACGAAAATGACATCTTCAAGGCGTTGGCCGATCCGACCCGCCGCTGCATCTTCGACAAACTCGCCGCCGGCAGCATGAACGCCAGCGCGCTGCGCGAAGGGCTGACCATCAGCCAGTCGGCGATGTCGCAACACCTGGCGGTGCTGCGCAATGCCGGACTGGTGCGCGAGGCGAAACAGGGGCGCTTCGTCAATTACCAGGTCGACCCGGAGGGGCTGGCGCAGATCGCGCAGTGGCTGGCGAAGTACCGTGCTTACTGGCCGGCGCGCATCGACGCGCTGCAAACCTTGCTGAAGGACATGGATCAATGAACAAACAGGCTGAACCGCCGCCGCATGAACGGTTGGTGTTGGAATATTCGCTTGATGCGCCGCCGGAAAAAGTGTGGCGAGCGCTCAGCGTGCCCGAATTGCGCGAGCAGTGGCTGCCGACGGGAGATCTGGCGCAGGCAGAACCGTTGGCCGCCACGCCGGGCGAAGCGGTGAGCTATCGCCTGCGCGACGACCAACCGCCGTTTCTCGAAAGCGTCGTCACCCTGCAGATCGTGCCGGACGCCGGCGGCGGCAGCCTGCTGCGGATTATCCACCAGCTCGACGCCGCCAACGATGGCCCGACGACGGTAATGCGCGCCGCCTGACGCGTTAAACACCTTTCTCTTTGTTGCCAACCCAGGAGTTCACCGATGCGTGAGAAGATGATGCTCGTCCCGATGGTGGTGGAGCAGACCAGCCGGGGAGAACGTTCCTTTGACATTTACTCGCGCCTGCTGCGCGATCGGATCGTGTTCCTCAACGGCGAAGTCAACGACGACGTGGCCGAAATGCTGTGCGCCCAGCTGCTGTTTCTGGAAGCGGAAAACCCGGAAAAACCGGTTCACCTGTACATCAACTCGCCGGGCGGGGCGATCACCAGCGGGCTGGCGATTTACGACACCATGCAGTATATCCGCGCCCCGGTGCATACGCTGTGCATGGGCACCGCGCGCTCGATGGGGTCGTTCCTGCTGATGGCCGGTGAACCGGGGCACCGCATGGCGCTGCCCAACGCCAGCCTGCATGTGCACCAACCGCTGGGCGGCTTTCAGGGGCAGGCGTCCGACATTCTGATCCAGGCAGAGGAAATGAAACGCACCAAAGACCGGGTGATCCGGCTGTATGCCCAACATTGCGGCCTGAACGAAGAGGAAGTGGAGCGGGTGTTGGATCGCGATCGCTTTATGACCGCCGACGAAGCGGCGGCCTGGGGATTGATCGATCGGGTATTGCGGGCGCGGTAAAGGGCTCAGGAGTGCGTGGCGGATTGTTGCGTTTGCCAAACGTGTTCAAGCCCGAATTCGACCATCGCGAAATAGAGACTGAAATAACGCTCCGCCATGATGAAAAACGAACTGTTGAGTTCGATCACCACATTATTGGTGGTGGTCAGCAGGCCGGATTTTTCCGCCGCCTGCAGAATGCGGTTCACGTGAGCGCGAGAGACGGAACACGACTTGGCGATTTTCGCCGAGGAGAGCAGCAGAAAGGGGGAGTCCTGTCGGATGCTTTCGATAAACAGCATCAACAACACCATGTGACCTGCGTCTTTGCTGATAAACAGCCCGGACTGTGGCACCAGATCGATCAGGTAGATCTCCTTGAGCATCAGTTGCCCGTAGGCGGCGAAAAAGGTGGGCAGAAAGTCGGGCGCCGCCAGCAGCGCCGCGATGGGCATCTGTGGCGCCAGCGCCTGATAAGGCCGCGCCATTGAGGCGATCAGCGCCTGAGTTTCCGCCAGCGCGTGCGGCGTAGGCTTATAGCGCAACTGGCGTTTGTCATGCTCGCAGGGTTTGACCTCCAGCCGGCGCCCGACCCGTAAAAAGAACAGAAAGGAATCCAGGGAGTTCTCGCTGATCATATTCTTCCCTTTGAAAAAGGCTTTGATGTCTTTCAGCGCGGCGGCGGGCTGGTGGTAATAAATGGACAGGATGGTGGAGCAGATGATGAACCGGCTGTTCCTGAAAATGATTTTGTAAAACAGCGGATGCTTCTTGTAGGTCTCCCTCAATAATTCCCCGTGTTTGACGATAGCGGTGTGAAACGCCGCTGACTGCCTGATGTTGTTGGCCTGTTTCTCCAGATGAAACTGTAGCTGGAATCTGCTTAGACTCATTTTCCCTATTTCCTGTACTTAAAAAAATGCGCTGCTTTTATCGTTATGGGTTTGCTGTGTATGGCTTGACGATCTGCTGGCCCTGGTCGTTGATGAGGGTGGCCTGAACGGTGGCCCGAGAGGGGAGCGCGGATGCCGAAACGCCGTCGAGGTGATAATCCCGCGAGCTGAATGGCGCGGTCATCATGTCGCTTTCTTGCCGTACCGGATAATCGCGCCTGTCGGCGTGCACGGCGATGCGCGCGAACGAGAGATAAAACGCCGATCGGTTTTGACAGCGCAGCAGATAACCGTCCGGCGATTTTTGCAGCGTGAATGAGACGGCCTCGGCCGCATTTTCGGCTTTCCCCTTCAGCGCCCTGGGCCGATAGAAGATTTTCATCTGGGTGTTCATCGCCAGCGTCACGCGCGACGCCAGCGGCGGCGTGGCCGGCCGGGTGGGCGGGATCTCATACAGGTTAAGCCAGAACACCGACTCTCTGTCGGCGGGCAGGTTCGCGCCGGCAAACAGGATCCGCAGCCCTTTCAGCGCCGAAGGCTGCAGCGCGAATACGCTGGGCAGGGCGACAAACGGCGCGCGAGACAGTTCGGGGGCGGCGTTGACGTCACCGTTATCGACCCAGGTTTGCGCCACGATCGGGTAACCGTTGGTGTTGAGCAGCATCAGGGTTTTTTCCGTCTCGCCCTCGTGAAAGATCACCCGCGTGGCGGAGGCGATGATGCCCGCCTGCGCGCCGATGGAGGCCAGCGCCAGCAGCAGGGCGCATCCCATAATCAGGTATTTCTTTCTCATCATTGCACCTTAACCCAGACGTAGGCCCTGGCATCCACCTTGCCGGCGGTGACGGTCTGGCCAGGCAGCCGGGCGAGCGTGGCGGTGAGCTGGGTGGTGTAGTGGGTAAACCCCGCCGCGGTGCTGCCGCCGCCGCTGGCGCCGTTGAGCACCGGATACCAGCCGGCGTCGCTGCCCTGCGGGCATTGCCCGGCGCTGCAGCGCGCCCAGCCGACAAAGTTCATCGGCGCGCCGTTGCCGGCGTTGGCGAGCGCGATGCCCACGCCGGTGGCGACGCTGCTGTCGGTGCCGTAGCCGCTGGAGAGCAGGTAACTTACGCCGCCGTTGGCGCTGACCAACCCGAGCCGCTGCGCCGCGACATAGCTTTCATACGGCACCTGCAGGCCGAGGGCGGTATTGTTGCTGCTGACGCCGGACACGGCGGCGTTGTCGCATTCGATATTGAGGGTGAACTGCGCCTGCGAGGTTTGCCCGGCGGTCAGTTGGCTGACGGAGAGGGTCGGCAGGAGCACCAGCGGCGTGACGTTGCGCGCCACGCAGGTGGCGGTATAGGTCAGCGAAGAGATCGGTGCGGTACCCATGCCCATCGCGTTCCAGCGCCCGGTGCCCCAGGTGGCGTAGTTGGTGGCGGAGTCGCTGCCGATAGGATCCGAGGCGATGCCGGGCCCCTGAAAGGTGACATAGCCGTTCGGCTGCGTGCAGGTATAGTTCGAATTGCCGGTGGTCGACGCCATGCCCACCAGCGGGTTGCCGGCGCTGTAGCCGCAGTAGTTGCTGGCGCCCGCGCCCGGCAGCGAGCTGATGCGGATCAGATCGGCGCGGATGGCGCTGAAGTCTTTCACCCGGATCTGGATTTTGTTGCCGACGGTGGCGTAGCGGGTAATCGGCGCCGACTGCCAGTAACGGGTAAAAACCTTGCCGGAATCCAGATGGGTCAAACGAATGCCGACGTAAGGGAAGTAGGTGGCGTAATAGTTGGGATTGCCGTCCCTGGCGCCCAGATCGTAATAGCCGCCGACGCGATCGTCGCCGTTGGTGGCGAAGACTTCATAAATTTGCCCAACATCGCCGGCATCGCATTCATACAGCACCTTGTTTGGGTCGGGATAGCGGGTGCCGGAGGTCAGATCGAACACGCTGGTGCCCAGCGGCGTGCCGACGGGCTGCAGATAAGTGCTGGTCAGATTGACCCGACCCAGCGCCGTGCCCACCCCGCAAGGATCGCAGCCGGAGTCGATCCAGGGGGCGACGCGCGTGCATTGCGCCAGCGCCGCGGGCGCGCCGAACAGCGACAGGGCGAACAGCGCCGGGGCGGCGACCAGATAAGAAATGCGTTTCATCGTCTCTCCTGAGATAAGTTAAACGGGTTAGCGGCACGGAGCGCTGAGCCGCTGAATCGGGCTGTCTTCCGCGGCGGGCAGGCGATAGTGCAGCGTGCACTGCTGGCCGGGTGCGTCGCCCCAGTTCAGCGTCAGCGTGCCGGCATTCCGGTCGCTGCGCAGATACACCTGATTGGCCTGGCCAACCATGCCCACGCTGTTGCCCGCGTTGTCCAACACGTTGGCGCCCATCGGGATCGGCGCGTTGTCGGGACGCTGTGCGGTAATCAGCAGCGCCTGGCCGCGCACGGTGTTGAAGCGCAGGCGCACCGTGGCGCCGGCGTACGGGGCGACGCGTTGCTGGCCGTCCTCCAGTTCCGCTTTATCATTCATGCCCTCGGGGTTCAGCGCGACGGTGTTGTAGTGATAGGGCACCAGCGCCGGCGCCAGCGCATAGCCGAAGCGATCGACGCGCGCGCCTTGGCCGCCCATCACCTGCGCGCCGTTGGCGCCGGGCGCCTCTATCAGGGCGAAGGTATCACCGACATACGGCCCTAATGTCACGCCGCCGCGGTGCGCCACCACCGCGCCCTGCAGCGACAGTGAGCCTTGTCGATACTGGCGCGCGGTGGAGAACGAGCCGGTGACGTTGGCGTAAGGCAGGCGGGTTTGCAGGTTGCCGCCCCAGATGCTTTGTTGGCGATCGTCGTCGGTGGTGAAGTTCAGACCGTAGCTGACCGGCTGTTCGTCGCCGACGCTGCCCGACAGCGCAGCCTGATAGTTGCCGCCCTGACCCTGGCTGTGGTTGGCCAGCAGCGAGACGCTGGGGGCGGATGACGAACGCCCGAGCGGGAAGCTGAGCGACAGGGCAGTGACGGTTTGCGTGTTCTGCGCCAGCGGCGCGCTGTAGACGTTATCCAACGGCCCGTAGCCGCGATAGTCGCCGTTGCTGTAGCCCAGACTGCGGGTGCGGGTGACGGAGAGGTTAAGCGCCACGCCGTTGCCGAAGGTTTTCCCCCAGCCCAGCTGGAGCTGATTGTCGCGGCCGCGCTGATCGCGGTAGTCCTGGGTCGAGCCGGACATCGTCAAGCTGCCGAACGCGCCCATGCCCTGATTGACGGCCACCTCGAAACGCGAACGCTGGCGGTAGGAATCGGACTGCCAGCGTTGGCCGGTGACGGCGGCGCGCCGCACGCCGAGCACGTCGCTGAGATCGCGGAAGCCTTCGGTGGAGTAACGGTAGCCGGCGATGGATAAGGTGGTGTCCGTCGGGCTGAAGGTTCGGCTGTAAGAGAGATGCAGCATCCAGCCTGAGGCGCCGCCGTCCGGCAGGCTGGCGTGGGAATAGGTGGTGTCCATGCCGAAGGCGCCCAGTTCGCTGCTGTACACGCCGCCCAGCATCATCGCCTGATAGCCGTCCGCCAGCTGGTTGCCGATGTTGAAGGTCAGGGCGTTGGTCAGGCCGTGCTGCCAGGTCACTTCGCTGAACAGATCGTTATCGCCGACGTAGCGGGAACGGCCGACGATGGCGGAGTAGCGCGACTGGCCGGGGCGGATGGATTCCGGCACCGCGGCGAACGGCACGGTGAAGGTGCTGACGCTGCCGTCGGCCTCGGTCACCACCACGGTCAGATCGCCGGCGTAGTTGGTGGCGTACAGATCGTTGATGGCGAACGGCCCCGGCGCCACGGTGGTTTCGTACAGCGTGCTTTTACCCTGCAGCACCGTCACGCGCGCGTTGCTTTTCGCCACGCCGCGCACCACCGGCGCATAGCCGCGCTGTGAATCCGGCAGCATGCGATCGTCCGAGCTGAGCTGAATGCCGCGAAAGCCCAGGCCGGAAAAGAAGTGCCCGTCGGTAAAGCCTTCGCCCAGCAGCATTTCGCTGCGCCAGGGCAAGATCGCGCGCTGCACGTAGCGGCGGCTGGTGTCCAGGTGGCCGCCGAACTCCCGATCGTAGCGGTAGCTGGATTGCTGGCGGTAGCGCCAGAGCCCGAGGTTGAACCCGCCGTTCAGGTTGGCGTAGGTCGAGTCGAGGTCGCGGGTTTGCCCCTGTCGGTAGCTGACGTGGTACTGGTTGAGGTTGTAATTGACGAAGACCATCGATTCGCCGCCGTCCAGGCTGGCGGGATTGACGCTGCCGCGCGGCTGGCCGTTCAACAGCGCCTGCGGAATGCTCAGATCCAGGCGCAGCCGCGAGATATCGGCGTTCACCGTGATGTCCTTCAGATCCCGGCCGGGCAGCAGGCATGCCGTTTCGGCCGACGGCGGATTTTTCAGCCCGAAGCGCGTCAGCTGCGCGCGATCGAAACAGGGCAGTACCTGCTTGCCATCGCGCACGAAACGAATTTGATCGCGCTCGAGAAACTGGCCGTTGAGGTACAGATCGATCTGATAGCTGCCGGGGGCGACGGCGTCCTGTTGGTTGAATTGACTCAGGGCGCTGTTGCTCAGCACGCTGCCGCGCAGCAGCGCGGGATCGAAGGTGTAGCCATCGGCGGCGGCGCAGCCCAGCGGCAGCGCCAGCAGCGCGCAACACCAGCGTGCGGGAAGCGGCGTCGCCTTGCGAACATCGAACATGAAAACCTCCCTGTCTGGTTTCAGCGCGCGACGTTCAGGGTGCGTGTGATTTCCACCCCATAGTCATTGATGACGCGCAGCGCGATCTGCCGCACCTCACCGTTCACCGGCCAGCTGGCCTGCGAAAACGGCGGGATCAGGTCCGCCTGCGGGATCGCGGTGCGTTTTGCGCCGCTGAGTATCGCGGCCTGGCTGACGTTGGCGTAGTAGCCGGTCGGGTTGTCGACGCGCAGCGCGTTGCCGACCTGGCGCAGGCTGAGCTTATCGATGACGTGATTGGCGTCGCCGGCCAGCCCGGCCGGGCGATAGAACACTTTCAGGCGATTGGTGACCACCAGCAGCAGTTTGTTCTTGTCGCTGTCCGTCTGACGCACGGCGGGCACCTGCAGGAAGTTGAGGTAGAACAGCGATTCGCGATCGCGCGGCAGCGGCTGGCCGACGAACGACAGCCGCACCATCTGCCCGCTGTGCGGATTCATGCGGAAGATTTGCGGCGAGGCGACAAAAGGCGCGTCGGCGTTTTCCGGCGTGGACTTGGGGTTATTGATATCGAGCCAGATCTGCATCAGCGCCGGGGCGCCGTCGTCATTGGTGAATTGCAGCGTTTTTTCCCGCGCCTCGGCGGGGTAGATCACGCGATTGCCGAGCAGCGTGACGCTGGCCGACGCGTAGCTGGCGGCAAAACTCATCAGGCAAAACGATAGGGCGGCCCAACGGCGGGCGTAACGGGTTATCTGCTGCATAAACGTGAACCGATAAAAGGAGCGAGTCATTCAGCGCCGTCCGCTAAGGAACGGCGCTGTCATCAACAGGTATGGCGCCTGACGCCGGCTTATCTGTAGGTAATGGCGAACTGGGCGGTGGCGATCACCGAACCGGCCGCTACGCCGGTATCTTCCGCGTAGTAGCGAGCCACCAGGTTCTGCGAGGTGGACGTGGCGTCTTTCGCCAGCGTCATCGCCGACGTGGTGACGGTAGAGCCGCTGGCGAATGACAACGGCGTAGTGGCGTCGCTGTCCAGCAGTTGAATGGAAACCTTGGCCGCATCGCCCGCGTTGCCCAGGTTGCCGTTAACTGTCGGGTTGTTGCCCGCCAGCACGGTTTTGATCGCCGTATCGCTGGTTGCCGCCGCACAGCCCGTGACGTTAACGGTAAAGGTGGTGTCGCCGGCGGTGGCGCCTTTGGTGGCGAGCTGGCTGGCGGCGACGGTCGGCAGCAGAACAACCGGGTTGGATTGGTTGCCGTTAATATTCACCGAACAGGTTTGCGTGCTGACTTCGCCTTTAAATTGCACCGTATTGGACGAGGCGGCCGCACAGGCGCCGGAGAGAGCCAGCATGGATAATGCGACTAATTTAACATTCATGTGAAATGCCCTTTAATTTACTTTAGAGAAAAGCTTTCCTGACAGTAATAATTTACTGACGTGCGGTTGTTGATTAATCATGTTGCGCAATTGTTTTTTAAACGCGTCGGCAAACATGGATTTTCATCCTAACAAACTAAGAATTTTCCCTATAGATATTTTGAATAAGGCAATAAGGCGATGGCTCCTGTTGTTACATTTGCTTTCATTTTCGCTTATATCATACAAAATAGAAAATAGATCTATATCATTGCGTTGCATTTTTATTGAATTGTCAGTTTTTGCGAATGAAATAATTTGAAACATTCATGCCTTTTTTGCGTATTAATCAAAGCGCTGGCTGTTGCGTGATTATTTGAAAAACATGTTATCAAGATGTTTTATATCGGTGTGCTTTGCAGGCGAATTACCCCAAAAAAGAGCAGCGACAAGCCGCCTGAGGTGTGGAAGCATACTTTTACGCTGATAAGGAGAATTAAAGTGAGAGTGATTTATATCGACGGTTCACCGCTGTGCCGTTTGGGGATGAAAACATTATTGGGAGAAGGAGTGATAACCTTATCCTCGCCTAATATTAATATTATTAAAAATATAAGCCCTGCGCCTGATTTAATTATCATGGATTTTCCCCATGAAATTTATCGGTTCGAAGCGTATTTGCGATTTATTCACGCCTCACGTGCTGAATATGAAGGCGTCCGGATACTGTTCTTCGTCGATAAGACTTCGCCGCTGATCCTGGCGTTTATCGCGGCGGCGCAGCCGGATGCGATTTTGCACAAACGGGAAGCGTTGCAGGTGGTGCGGGAGACCTGCGCGGCGCTGAGCCGCCGGGAAAAGGCGGGCGAACGGCGCGCGCTGAACAGGCATCGGGCGGCGGCGATCACGCCCGGTGAGGCGGCGGTGCTGTGTGAAACGGCCCGTACGGAAGATATCCGCCTGACCGCGCGGCGGCTGAATTTGCACCCGAAAACCGTTTATTCGCACCTCAACAATGCCGGCAAGAAGTTCGGCATCCGCAATCGGGTGGAATTGCTGAAGATGATTGCGCTGCTGTAGATCACAACGAACGGGCTTGGCCGACGGCCAGCCGCCATTGCGTCATTTCGTCGGCGCCCGGCCCGGCCGCCAGCGCCAGGTTTTGCGCCGGCAGCGATTCGCCGGTCACGGCATCCACCGCGCGCAGGGTGGCAGGGTGGCCGGTTACGCGGTCAACCACGCGCAGCGGCGGCCCGGGCAGCTCGGACAGATTCCATTTGTCGCCAATCTGAATCATCGCCATCACCAGCAGCCCGAGATCTTTTCCTTTCTCCGTCGGCAGATACTCATAACGAGCGGGGCGCGTTTGGTATTGCCGCTTTTCGATAAGGCCGTGGCTTTCCAGGGCCTTGAGCCGGTCGGCCAGCGTATTGTTGGTGATGCCGGTCGAGTGGCGCAGATCGTCATAGCGCGAGAGCCCCAGCAGCAGATCGCGCATGAGAATAGCGCCCCAGCGATCGCCCAATGCCGACAGCACGTGCGCCACCGAGCACGTCATGCCTTCAAACCCTTTTGCTTTCACGTTGCTTTACCTCCGCTTGCCGCCTGATTGCCGAGAATGTTATCGCCTCGGCTTGATAACTTCAATAATTGGAGTTATTACTCTTATTATTGGAGTTTATCATTAACAGCGGCTGATGGCCTGAGCGCCGGCCGGAAACCCTAGGAGACAACGCGATGCCACTGTGGCAGATTTACCACCCTGAGCCGGCCTTCAGCGACGCCGATAAACGCGCGATTGCGCAGAAGGTCACCGCCCTGTACCAGGACTTTTTGCCGCGCTTTTACGTCAACGTGTTCTTCCACGCGCTGCCGCCAGGTTCGGCCTATCTCGGCGGCGAACCGGCCGATGATTTCGTGCGGGTGACCATAGACCATATCGCGCGCGCCATGGACAACGACGCAGAGCAGCAGCAATTCCTGAGGGCCTGCACCCGCATCCTGCACCCCTACATCGCCGCCCGCGGGCTGCGCTGGGAATTGCACGTCGACGAAACGCCGTTCTCGCTGTGGACGATAGACGGATTGAAACCGCCGGCGCCGGGGACGGCGGCGGGGGAGAGGTGGCGCAAGGAGAACCGGCCTTCGGCGTGGGAGGGAAGTTGATGGGGGAGCGGCGGCGGCAAAACGCTATTCGCCACCGCGAACCGTTATCAGCGCTTAGCCTTTTCGCTTAAAGACCTTCTGCCGCAGCCAGTGTTTGATCTGGCCCCAATACTCTTTGCCCAGCAGGGCGATGGCAATGACAAACAAGGTTTCACCGACCACAACAAGCGTAGAGACAACGACAATCTTGTAGGGGATGTCGAGGAACGGAATGACAGGAAATGCCAGCCAATACAGCAGAACTACGATAAGCATGGCAAACCCGGCTTTCTTCCTCCCGCTCAGGTTCTTGCTGCGTGCCAGCAGGCTGGGCAACTTGCGCAGCCAGTTTTCAAGATCGTCAATCAGGGTATAAACGACAGGGATAACCAGCAGGCTCAGCACGGTGGAGGTGATCAATCCTCCGATGACGGCCACCGCCATCGGGCTGCGGAAGCTGGGGTCGGCACTGCCGAAACCCAGAGCCACGGGCAACATGCCCGCCCCCATCGCTAACGTCGTCATGATGACGGGGCGGGAACGTTTGTGGCAGGCATCAATCAGCGCCTCTGTCCGGCTCATGGGTTTATTCAGCACTTCGCCATTCGGGCCGTAATGGCCGCGCCGTGACTCGATCGCATAATCGACCAGCAGTATCGAGTTTTTGGTCGCAATCCCCATCAACATGATTAACCCGATCAGGGATGACATCGTGAACGACTGGCCCGCCAGCAGTAACCCAACGAATGCGCCGCCCAATGACAGCGGGAGCGCAGCCAGGATGGTGATCGGTTGGAAGAAGTCTTTGAACAGCAGAACCAGCACGACATAGATGGCCAGGATGCCGGCGACCATAGCCGTGCCGAAACCGGCAAACAGTTCCTTCATCATTTCGTCATCACCCTGCACAACCTGGTGCACGCCGACCGGCAGATTCTGGATTGACGGCAGCTTCGCCACCTGAGCGGCCAGATCCCCGAGTTGGGTGCCCGACAGTTCCACGTCAAGGGTCACGCTGCGTGTGCGGTTGATGCGATTAATCTGCGCCGGCCCACTGCCTTGCTCAATATTGACGATCTGATTGAGCAGCACCGGGCCTCTGGCGCCGGGTACGGTCAAACGTTCAAGTAGCCCCATATCTTCACGGATGTCCTTTGACAGCTTGACGACGATCGGGATCTGGCGCTGCTCCACGTTGAATTTAGACAGAAACTGATCGTAGTCACCTACAGTTGCAATACGCAAAGTATCGGCAATCGCGACGCCCGATACCCCCAGATCGGCCGCTTTGGCGAAATTGGGTTGCATGAGGATTTCGCTGCGCGCCAGCCCGGCACTGGAGGTAATGTTACCGAGGCCGGGGAGCTGCCGCAGGTCACTTAATACTGAATCGGCCGCCTTAGCCAGCAGCTGAGGATCATCACCGGCCAACACCAATTGGTATTTTTCACCTGAGCCGCCAAACCCCACTTTGCTGCGAACCCCCGGAAGTGCTGCCATTGCCGTGCGTATCTCGCCTTCGATGACCTGCTTCTTCGGGCGCGCTTGACGCGCATCCAACAACACCGTCAGCGTTGCCATGCGAACGTCGGTTTTCCCATCGGAAGCCATGACATCGCCGCCCGTTGCACCGCCACCGAGGGTGGTATAGATGTTACGGATATGCGGTATGGGCGCCAGGCGATGCCGAGCGAGTTCTGCCATGGCCTGGGTTTGTTCCAGCGTGCTCCCTGGCGGCAGCTCCAACGTCACCTGCGTCTGGGAGTTGTCATCTGCAGGGA
The DNA here is from genome assembly GCF_000747565.1 of Serratia sp. SCBI. Taxonomy (NCBI): domain Bacteria; kingdom Pseudomonadati; phylum Pseudomonadota; class Gammaproteobacteria; order Enterobacterales; family Yersiniaceae; genus Serratia; species Serratia sp. SCBI. The sequence continues at coordinate 2,025,976 of NZ_CP003424.1, forward strand.
AAAAGCCCTGGGGCAGCAGAGGGATAAGCATCAGAGAGCCAATAAAGAACCCGCCGGCCAGCGCCAGGGTGAGCCCGCGGTGCCGCAGCGTCCACCGGCAGGCGCGCAGGTAGATCGCCATCCAGAAAGGATCGCGCTGAGGGCGCGTATGCGGTTTCATCAGGTAGGCGGCCATCATCGGCGTCAGCAAGCGTGCCACAACCAGCGAGGCAAACACCGCCAGCGCCGCCGTCCATCCAAACTGCGTGAAGAATCTTCCGGCAACGCCGGACATGAAGGCCGTCGGCAGGAAAACGGCGATCAAGGCAAACGTCGTGGCGACGACGGCCAGGCCGATTTCCGATGCGGCATCCATCGCGGCCTGGTACGGCGGTTTACCCATGCCGATGTGGCGTTCGATGTTCTCCACTTCGACGATGGCGTCATCCACCAACAGGCCAATCACCAGCGACAGCGCCAGCAGCGTGACGATACTGAGCGAAAAGCCCATCATGTCCATACCGATGAAGGCCGGTAAAATCGACAGAGGCAACGCCGCCGCCGAGATCAACGTCGCCCGGATATCGCGCAGAAACATGAAGACCACCAGGATGGCGAGAATGGCGCCTTCATAGATCATGTGCATGGAAGCGTCGAACTCCTCCTGCACAGGCCGGACAAAGTCGAAGACCTGCGTGATGTGCAAATCAGGCCGCTCCGTGCGCAACTGCGCCAGAACTTTTTCAACCTTGTTGCCGACCTCGACTTCACCGGCGCCTTTGGCGCGCGTGATCTCAAAGCCAACTACCTTCTTGCCGTTGAGGAGCGCAAGTGCACTGCGTTCCGCAATGGTGTCTTTCAGCGTCGCCACGTCGTCCAGGCGAAAACGTTGCCCGCCGGGCAACGACAGTTCCACCGCGGCTAGTTCATCCACGTTCTTGACGCGGGCGACCAAACGCAGCGGCTGTTTTCCCCGCCCCAGATCGACTCGCCCGCCCGTCGCGTCCATCTGTACATCGCGCAACTGGCGGGAAACTTCGGCGGCGGTGGCGCCAATCGCCTCCAGTTTGACCGGATCGAGTTCGACTTGAACCTCGCGGTTCACGCCGCCCACACGGGTGACCGACCCTACGCCGGCGACGCCTCTCAGACGCCGCGACAGGGTTTTGTCCACGAACCAGGACAGTTCATTCTCATCCATCTTGCTGGCGCTGATGGAAAAGGCCAGGATAGGTTTGCCCGTGATGTTGAGCTTGCGAACGATAGGATCACGTAAATCCGTCGGCAACTCGGTGCGAATGCTTTGCACGGCTGACCGGACTTCATCCACCGCTTCCTGAACGGGTTTTTCCAGACGAAACTCCGCTGAGATATCGACCAGCCCATCCTGGATCGTGGTGCGCAGGTTCTTCAACCCCTGTACCGAAGAGACGGTGTCCTCCAGCTTGCGCGCCACCTCCGTTTCGAGCTGGGGCGGCGCCGCGCCCGGAAGCGAAGCGGACACGGTGACCGTAGGCACATCCATGTCCGGGAAGCTCTGGATCTTCATCAATTTGAAAGAATAAAAGCCGGCAACGCTCAAGATGACAAAGAGCAAGATAGACGGAATGGGGTTGCGAATGGACCAGGTAGAGATATTCATGATGGGCCTCTTAGCGCGCTTCCGATGAGTGGGAAGCATCGGTGGTGTTGGCCAACTGGACTTTATCGCCCTCATTGAGGAATACGCCGCCGCTGGCGACGATGCGTTCCGCGCCTTGAAGACCGGACAGGATCTCCTGCTGGTCATTCACCAGACGGCCTATCGCGACTTTAAGCGGATGTGCACGCAGCTCGTCATCTACGGTGAACACCAGGTGAAAACCGTCGCGCGCCACGACGGCGGATTGCGGCACGGTCAGCCCTTGCCGATCGCCGACCGTAATCAGGCCGCTGGCATACGTGCCGGGCCGAATGGGAGAGGCGTTCTTCGCTGTCGATGGGAGGATGTCCACATAGGCAATCCCGCGGCGCGAGGTCGAATTGACCGTCGGTGCGGCCAGGCGCACGACGCCTTCCCAGGTGTTACCGCCAGGTGAGGCGATCTGCGCTTTTTGCCCCGGTTGGATTTGTTCCAGCTGCTGCGCTGACAATTCCGCTCGCCATTCAAATTTTCCCTGGCGGATCAGACGGAACATCTCGGTGCTTTGCATAGGAACTGAACCGATCGTGGCCGATCGCGCGGAGATGATGCCGTCATCGGGGGCGCGCAATATCGTCTGGTCCAGTCGCAACTGCTGGGCCGACATGCGTGCTTTCGCCGATTCCAGACGCGCCTGCGCCGTCTTTTCCTGGGTTAACAGTTTTTGGATATCCTGTTCACTCAGGCTGCCGACACCGCGCAGCAATCGCGCGCGTTTTCCATCCGCTTGCGCATTCAGAGTGACCGCTTTCGCTTCGTTGAGATCGGCTTTCGCCAGCAGCCAGTCATTCATCACGGAGTCGCGTGTAAATTCCGCCAGCGGTTGGCCCTGGCGCACCACATCCCCTTCCTGCACCAACAGTTTTTGCACGCGCAGCCCATTGGCTTCCGGGCTGATGATCGCCTCTTGCCAGGCCGCAACAGAGCCATTGGCCGTGACGGTGCGGGAAAGGGACTGTCTTGCCGGCGTTGTCAGGGTCACTGTCAGCGTCGGTTTATCTGCCGGTGGGGCAACCTTGTCCGCCGGCGCATCGCAGGCCGATAAGGCGGCGGTAATCGGCATCGCCAGCACGGCTGCATGCAGGGTCCGCAAAGACCAAAAGCGGGGACGCGTGTTTTTAGCTATCAGTTGTGTCATCGGGAGAACCCATAAGGTGAATGATTTGTCGAACCTGTCGCCAGCGGCGCGGCGATGTATTGCTCTGTATTGAATTTCAAACGAATCCGGCGCTGTTCTGCAGCGGTTCAGCCTGGCGTTGAAGCATTGCTCGCTCTGACGAAGTGAACAGACGCCGTATCCACTTCCGCACTGTCGATCGCACGCGGCTATGATGCTCATGCGGTTCAGCCTGCCAATCCGCCGCGCTTTCGCCGGGGTCGGTATCCACGCGCGATAAATCCAACATCAAGGAAACGGAATTCCTGGTGGTGTGGCGGTTGCTCCCGTTTCCATCGGCAGCGGTCTTGCCACGCTCGGCGACTTCCTTCTGAGCAGATTGAGACGCCCGGCGAGGGGCGTTTGTATCGCCCATTCGAAGGATTCAGGCAATGGCGCGCTTTGGGTAGAGAACGCGTGTTGTCGCCGGCAGGTACGCGAGGCGTAATAGAGGGCCGCAGCCTCTGCCGCAACCAGTTTGCGGGCGTCATTCCATAACGCTTGAACGCACTCCAAATTTGCGCGCGCAACCGGCGTTTTTGCTGTGCGCTCATTCTCTACGTGACTGGGCTTGCCGGCCGGAGCGCGCAAGCGCCGGGCGCCGGATTCATTTCGGGCGGGGGGCCATGCATTCCACACAGACACGTGCGCCGAGCCAGGCAGGGAGGCCCGCCATTTTGTTGGAACATGCTGGGTTCCTGACAAACGGTCTGATGCAGGTGCGGTTGCGCAAGCGCAGAGGATCAAAGACACGCTGAGAATAAGAGAAACGAATATGAGTCGGCGGAGCCTTGGATAGGGCCGTGTTCGCAGCATTTTTTAGTTTTGAAACGGGTGGCATGATTGTCGTGTCTTTTTAATGCGTGAGTACGCACTCATTATATAATTAAAAAAAAGAAGCTAGATGGCTGTATGAGCGTCAGGAAGCTCAATGGCTCGCATCATGGCTTCATAACCTGCGCGTTTGTAAATATCCAGCAGGTGAGGTTTTTGAACGGCCATATCGATAACGCCATTGGCCATTACCGTGCAAATCATGCCCTGAAACTCGCTCGACTGCGGTAAATCCAGCCCCTGGACCAACGGAATACCCAGTTGGGAAATATCACCGAACCGTACGCTTCTTTCCCTCTGTGCGCTGGATAACTTGCCGGAGACCATCAATTTGTTTCCTGTCGCATACGCGGCGGGATTGGCGAGCGCCCAGTCAATGTAGGCATCCCAGGCGGCCTGCATGTGATCTTTACCAGGCGAAACGTCCTGCAAGCTTTGCGTCAGCAGGCACTCCATTTCATCAAGCAGGTAATCGCAGACTGCGCTCAGCAGTACGTCCTTATTTTCAAAGTAGCGGAACAGCGTACCCTCCGAGACGCCAGCCTTCCTGGCGATGGCCGATGTGGGCGCCGCTAATCCTTGTTCGGCAAAAATGTCGGTGGCGGCCTGCAAGAGCGCCTGCTGCTTTTCTTCACTGCGGGGACGGGCCACTTTGAGGCTCCTTTAATAAGTGATTAAGCACTCATTATAAGACTGCAACGGAAGATGACAAGCTTTTTCCTGTAGGACAAAGTATCAACACGAGAGCCATTTTTCGTGCAGCGATGCGGGTAATGCCGTCATGAAGGGCGTAATAAAACGTACGGCGAAGATCGTTCAGTGGGAAAGAACCGGGAGGGTGAGACGGCGTCCTGGTTGCCAAAACGCAGGCCCTGGAGACAAAAAAATCCACGCCGAAGCGTGGATTTTTCTGTTTCCGGCAGCGGAGAAAAGCGCTGCGGAGAGAGGCTTAGACGTTGAACAAGAAGTTCATTACGTCGCCGTCTTTGACGATGTAGTCTTTACCTTCGGAGCGCATTTTACCGGCTTCTTTGGCGCCTTGCTCACCTTTGTAGGTGATGAAGTCGTCATAGGAGATGGTTTGGGCGCGGATAAAGCCTTTCTCGAAGTCGGTGTGGATCTTGCCGGCCGCCTGCGGGGCGGTGGCGCCCACCGGGATGGTCCAGGCGCGCACTTCTTTCACGCCGGCGGTGAAGTAGGTTTGCAGGTTCAGCAGTTCATAACCGGCGCGGATCACGCGGTTCAGGCCCGGCTCTTCCAGGCCCAGTTCGGCCATGAACTCGTCGCGCTCTTCGTCTTCCAGCTCGGCGATGTCGGATTCCACGGCGGCGCACACGGCGACCACCACGGAGCCTTCGGCGTCGGCGATTTTACGCACGGTGTCCAGGTACGGGTTGTTCTCGAAGCCGTCTTCGTTGACGTTGGCGATGTACATGGTCGGCTTCAGCGTCAGGAAGCTCAGGTATTTGATCGCAGCCTTGTCTTCCGCGGTCAGATCCAGCGCGCGCAGCATGCCGGCGTTTTCCAGGTGCGGCAGGCATTTCTCCAGCGCCGCCAGCTCGGCTTTGGCGTCTTTGTCGCCGCCTTTGGCTTTCTTCTGCACGCGGTGGATGGCGCGCTCGCAGGTGTCCAGGTCGGACAGCGCCAGCTCGGTGTTGATCACGTCGATGTCTTCGGCCGGATCGACCTTGTTGTTGACGTGGATGATGTTGTCGTTTTCGAAGCAGCGCACTACGTGGCCGATGGCTTCGGTTTCGCGAATGTTGGTCAGGAACTGGTTGCCCAGGCCTTCACCTTTGGACGCGCCTTTCACCAGGCCGGCGATGTCGACGAATTCCATGGTGGTCGGCAGAATGCGCTGCGGCTTGACGATCTCGGCCAGCTTATCCAGACGCGGATCGGGCATCGGCACCACACCGGTGTTCGGTTCAATGGTGCAGAACGGGAAGTTGGCTGCTTCAATGCCCGCTTTGGTCAACGCGTTGAACAGGGTGGATTTGCCTACGTTAGGCAGGCCGACGATACCGCATTTGAATCCCATGTTGTAATCACCTTAAATATCTTAACTATCAGTCGGTTAGATTTAACCGACTGCATAAAGGGCAAAATAATGCCGCTATTATACACGTAATGGGCGTTTATCTCGATCAGACTTGATTGGCCGGGGCGATCCCAGCGCCCGCGGCCGGTTTTTGATTGAGATTTGGATCACATTTACCCATACTGGCCATTCCGATTAACCGACAGGAAACGCGCCGGATGTATTTCTTGCCTACGCCACCCTGAGCTGTGCCCGCCTGCAGTCTGCCGCGCCTTGCGGTACCCCATACCCGCTACGCGGGGAAGATGATGTCATCTGTCATAAGTGAATAATGCATGTTTAACCTGAGTAACGTCAGGATCGCGGACGTTAAAAATGAAGTCCTGGCGGGCTTTGTGGTGGCGGTTTCGATGATCCCCGAGGCGGTCGGCTTTTCGCTGGTCGCCGGTCTTTCGCCGATCGTCGGTTTGCATACCGCGTTTATTATCGGCCTGGTCACGGCGCTGTTCGGCGGCAAGCCGGGCATGGTTTCCGGCGCCGCCGGCTCCATTGTGGTGGTGCTGATGAGCCTGGCGGCGCAGTACGGTATGGGTTACGTGCTGTGGGCCACGCTGTTTGCCGGGGGGATCCAAATCCTGATCGGCGCCTTCCGGCTGGGCAAGTTCATTCGTCTGGTGCCGCTGCCGGCGATCCACGGCTTCGTCAACGGCCTGGCGATCGTCATCATGCTGGCGCAGTTGAAGATGATCGCCGGGCAGGGCCCGCTGATGTACGGCCTGGTGGCGCTGGCGATTGCGGTGGTGGTGCTGTTCCCGCGCCTGACCAAAGCCATTCCGTCTTCGCTGGCGGCGCTGCTGGTGGTTTCGGCGTTGGCGATCGGCCTCAATCTGCATACGCTGCGGGTGGGCGATCTGGCGGACATTTCCGGCGCGCTGCCGCACTTCAGCCTGCCGACGGCGCCGTTTACCCTGGAGATGGTGCGGGTGGTGCTGCCCTATGCGGTGGTGATTGCCTTGGTCGGTTTGATCGAATCGCTGCTGACCATGACGGTGCTGGATGAAATGGGCGGCAAGAAGGGGAACGGTAACCGTGAAAGCATCGCGCAGGGCACCGGTAACGCGGTATGCGGCCTGTTCGGCTGCTTCGCCGGCTGCGCGATGATCGGCCAGTCGATCATCAACTTCACCTCGGGCGGGCGCGGGCGCCTCTCCGGCACAGTGGGTGCCATCCTGCTGATTTTGTTCGTGGTCAGCCTGTCGCGCTATATCGGCCTGCTACCAGTGGCGGCGTTGGCCGGGGTGATGCTGGTGGTGTGTTACAACACCTTCGAATGGAGCTCGCTGCGCCGTTTGCGCCGTATGCCGAAGGCAGACGCGCTGGTGATGGTCGCCGTCACGTTGATCACCATCTTTACCGATCTGGCGGTGGCGGTAATCAGCGGGGTGATTATCTCGGCGCTGGTGTTCGCTTGGCAGCAGGCGCGCATCCGCGTGCGCCAGCGGCAGGTGACGGGCGACGTGGCGGTGTATCGGCTCGATGGCCCGCTGTTCTTCGGCTCTGCCGCGGCTTTCGCCGAGCTGTTCGAGCCGCAAAGCGATCCGCAGAACGTGGTGCTGGATTTTGCCGGCACGCGAGTGATGGATTCCAGCGGCGTAGAGGCTATCGATAAGCTGACGGCGCGTTACCTGGCGGCGGGAAAAAGCATTCGGCTGCGCCACCTGAGCGGTGACTGCGTGCGCCTGCTCAAGCGCGCCGGGCCGTTTTGCAGCCATGAGCTGGACGATCCGCAGTATTACGTGGCGGAAGAGGGATTCGCCGCCGATGACCGCCGCGTGAGCGAGGAGACCTTCCACCCGCGTGGCTAAAAGCCGGCAGCGGGCAGGGCGCCCGCTGCGGCAAGGTTCAGGCTTGCGCCTTGAAGCTGTGCAGGCGCTGAACGGTTTTTTCCAGCCCGTCCTTCATTAGCATCTCGGTGCAGCGCAGCGATTCGTCGATCGCTTCGTCGATCATCTTCTGCTCGCCGGCCGGCGGCTTGCCGAGCACGAAGCCTACCACCTTGTTCTTGTCGCCCGGATGGCCGATGCCGATGCGCAGGCGATAGAAGTTCGGGTTGTTGCCGAACTTGTTTTGGATGTCTTTCAGGCCGTTGTGGCCGCCGTTGCCACCGCCGAGCTTGATTTTGGCTACGCCGGGCGGCAGATCCAGCTCGTCGTGCGCCACCAGGATCTCGCTTGGTTCGATGCGATAGAAGTTGGCCATCGCCAGCACCGCTTTGCCGCTCAGGTTCATGAAGGTGGTCGGCACCAGCAGGCGCACGTCGTTGCCCGCCAGGTTCAAACGGGCGGTATAACCGAAGAACTTGCTCTCTTCTTTCAACTGCTGATTGTGGCGCTGGGCCAGCAGATCGACGTACCAGGCGCCGGCGTTGTGGCGCGTCTGGGCGTATTCCGCGCCCGGGTTAGCCAGGCCGACTATCAATTTAATACTGCTCACTGAGTGATTCGCTATGATCAGGGTAATGGAAAGGGAGTTAGTCTACCTGTCGGGGCGGCGAATGACAAAATCCGATCTCCGCCGTCGTCGCAGGTAACAAAGACGAATGATTCATTAGCTGAATAATTCAATTTGTCCGCTAATTTTCAGCCGTGTGTTAAGAAGTGTCAATAATTCTTTACCATTTGTGATCGCCTCCGCAATCCCCTTGCCGCAGCAAGGGCTATACTTAACTTATCAAAGTGGGTTAACAAGTTGCAGCGTTATCCCGGTTGGCACATGGCAATCATGGAGGTGGCATATGAAACGTAGAAACGCGGACAGAATGGGCAACTTTTTTATGGGGCTGGGCCTGGTCGTGATGATCGGCGGCGTCGGATACTCCATTCTTGCTGAAGTATCGCAGTTCAATTTACCGCAATTTTTCGCCCACGGCGCCATCATGAGCATCTTCGTCGGCGCGCTGTTGTGGCTGGTGGGCGCGCGTATCGGCGGCCGCGAGCAGGTGGCGGATCGCTACTGGTGGGTAAAACATTTTGATAAACGGTGCCGCAACGATCAACATCGTTCGTCGCATTGATTAAAAAAGCAGAAGGGAAGCAAGAGCAGGGCAAGGGAACATCTGCCGTGCATTAAGGTTTGAGGTCATGTCGGACTACAAGTAGAAAACCCGTTGTTGCTCGCGCACCAACGGGTTTTTCTTTTTCTGCTGTCGGGCTCGCTATCTTTCCGGCACGGTGGGCGCCGCACCGGAAAGACGACGAATCAATGCTCGAACATCGCAGAGATCGACTCTTCGTTGCTGATCCGGCGGATGGCTTCAGCCAGCATGCCGGACAGGGTCAGAGTGCGAACGTTTTTCAGTGCCTTGATTTCCGGCGACAGCGGAATGGTGTCGCAGACGATCACTTCATCAATCACCGAGTTCTTGATGTTGTCCACGGCGTTGCCGGAGAAGATCGGGTGCGTCGCGTAGGCGAATACGCGCTTGGCACCGCGTTCTTTCAACGCTTCAGCCGCTTTACACAAGGTTCCGCCGGTGTCGATCATGTCGTCGACCAGCACGCAGTCGCGGCCTGCCACGTCACCGATGATGTGCATCACCTGAGAAACGTTCGCGCGCGGGCGACGTTTGTCGATGATGGCCATGTCGGTGTCGTTCAGCAGTTTGGCGATAGCGCGGGCACGCACCACGCCGCCGATATCCGGAGAAACCACGATCGGGTTTTCCAGATTTTGCTGCAGCATGTCTTCCAGCAGGATCGGGCTGCCGAACACGTTGTCTACCGGTACGTCGAAGAAGCCTTGAATCTGCTCAGCATGCAGATCCACCGTCAGAACGCGGTCAACCCCTACGCTGGAGAGGAAATCGGCGACAACCTTGGCGGTGATTGGCACACGCGCGGAACGCACGCGGCGATCCTGGCGGGCATAGCCGAAGTAAGGGATAACGGCGGTAATACGACCTGCGGAGGCGCGACGCAGGGCGTCGACCATCACAACCAGTTCCATCAGGTTGTCGTTGGTCGGGGCACAGGTGGACTGGATGATGAAAATATCACCGCCGCGTACATTTTCGTTGATTTGCACGCTCACTTCGCCGTCGCTAAAACGACCTACAGCGGCGTCACCAAGGCTGGTGTACAAACGGTTGGCAATACGTTGTGCTAGTTCCGGGGTGGCGTTACCAGCAAAAAGCTTCATATCAGGCACGAGAAGAACCTCAGGCTTGCGTCCAGAGAAGATATTGTCATGCGACATCGCCAAGGGGCAGTCGGCGACGCCGGCGCAATATACATACGGGTATGTAAAACTAAAATTGAGACCGCAGGCAGCGCAGGGATAACAGGGCCAGGTGTGCATGACCCTGCGCAGCGAAACGTTGAGCTACGACTCAAACCGCCCGGAACGGATGCGATGTAGTGGGGAGACGTTAACGCCGCGCGCTACAAAACCACACAACCACTCCGGGGCTTGATTTAACACCTGACGGGCGGCGATTTCTGTGTCGAATTCAGCAAACACACAAGCACCTGTGCCAGTCAGGCGTGACGGGGCGTATTCTAACAGCCATGAAAGAAGCTGTTCAACCTCGCGAAAACGTTTTCTTGCGATCGGTTCGCAATCATTTGCGTACGGCGCCTGCAACAGCTCACTTAAGGAGCGAACCGGGGTGTCCCTTTTCAATTCGGCGTCGCCGAAGATAACCGGCGTCGGGATGCCGACGCCGGGATGCGCCACCAGATACCATTTTTCCTGCGGCTCGGCCGGCTGCAGGCGCTCGCCGATGCCTTCGGCGAAGGCGGCGTGGCCGCGCACGAACACCGGCACGTCGGCGCCGAGGCTGAGCCCCAGCTCTGCCAGTTGGTCGTCGCCAAGACCGCAGCGCCACAATTCGTTCAGCGCCACCAGCACGGTGGCGGCGTTGGAGGAACCGCCGCCCAAACCGCCGCCCATCGGCAGGCGTTTGTCGATGCTGATGTCGGCGCCGCGCGGCGCGGTCTGCAGGCCGCGTTCATCGCAATAGCTTTGCAGCAGGCGGGCGGCGCGCACGATCAGGTTCTGCTCGTCCGGCACGCCCTCGACCGGCGTCAGCAGGTGAATGCGGTCGTCCTGGCGTGGGTCGATGGTCAGGGTGTCGCCGTAGTCCAAAAACTGGAACAGCGTCTGCAGCAGGTGATAGCCGTCTTCACGACGGCCGGTGATGTACAGAAACAGGTTGAGTTTCGCGGGAGAGGGCCACTGGCGGATCATTTGAGCGTCCAGTTATCCATCTTCAGCTTGATGCGCTGGTCGCCCTGCTGCAGCTCCAGGCGGTTCGGCAGCGTCGGCTGCACCTCGTTGCTGTAGCCCTGGTAATCCACTTTCCAGGTCTGGCCGCCTTGCTGGTAGGTCAGTTTGCTCAGACGATATTGGTCATCCAGCGCAAAATCGCTGGCTTCGCCCGGCAGGCCGAGCATCCACTGGCGCAGGTTGTTCAGCGGGATCGCCATGCCGGTCAGCTTGCGGATCATCTCTTCCGGGTTGTCGCTGACATAGCGTTTGCCCTGGTTGTCGGTCAGCTGCACCACGTTTTTCTGCACGTTGAGATCCATTTCCGTACTGCCCAGCGGGTTGGTCAGCAGCAGGCGGTAGCGCTCCGGCGAGAACTGCTGCCAGAAGAAGCGGGCGTAGACTTTTTTCTGATCAGACAAGTAGGCGAAGGAGCCGCGGGTCTGATAGGTGCTGAGCTGTTGCACCGCCTGCTCATGGGCGCGCCACTGCGGTGAGGTTGGGCTGGTGGCCGGGCCGGTCGGCTTGGTGGTGGTACAGGCGGCCAGCACCAGGCTGGCCAGCGGGATCAGACGGAGCAAACTAACTTTGCGTATTGGCATAACTTTCTCTTGTCCTTTTGTCCTTGCGGGCATGCGCGACGAAACCCGGATTCAGCGCTCACGCTAACGGGGCGGCGGCGACGCGTCAATTTTTTGCTGCATCGCGTTGAATCTTGCCGTTTTTGCCGGCGCAATGCCAACCCGGCGTGCGCGTCGGGGTCGCCATTAAGATTAACACAATCGGCTGAAGGCGGGGGAGGCGCGCCCGATAAGCGGTGCCGGAGTTGCGCAAACGCCGCCGTTGCGTACGCCGAATAGCGTGCGCGTTATCGCAAACTGCGCTAAAATTTAAGCAATCAACCTACCCTGTGACTATTTATCCTGCTGTATTTATTGCTTATTCATTAATTGATGTCATCTATGACAGCGATTGAACGGAAGATGCGGTTGTTACTTTTATTGATCCCGCGCATCAAGTAGAATGCCGTTCAACGAGAACCCGTACCAAGATAAGTATTACTCGAAGCAATGACCCTGCTGGCGTTAGGTATAAATCACAAAACCGCTCCGGTTTCTCTGCGTGAAAGGGTGACCTTCTCGCCAGAGTCCATCGATGAGGCGCTAACCAGCTTGCTCCAACAACCGTTGGTGCAGGGCGGCGTCGTGTTGTCCACCTGCAACCGCACCGAGCTGTACCTCAGCGTAGAGCAACAGGAACACATGCACGAGCAGCTGGTCGCCTGGCTGTGCGCGTATCACAACCTGCGCCCGGAAGAGGTGAAGAAAAGCCTGTACTGGCATCAGGGCAACGACGCGGTTAGCCATCTGATGCGGGTGGCCAGCGGGTTGGACTCTCTGGTGCTGGGCGAACCGCAGATCCTCGGCCAGGTGAAAAAGGCCTTCGCCGAGTCGCAACGCGGCCAGTCGCTGTCCGGCGAGCTGGAGCGGCTGTTCCAGAAATCCTTCTCCGTCGCCAAGCGCGTGCGCACCGAAACCGAAATCGGCGCCAGCGCGGTCTCCGTGGCTTTCGCCGCCTGTACCCTGGCGCGGCAGATCTTCGAATCGCTGGCCGATCTCAACGTATTGCTGGTGGGCGCCGGTGAAACCATCGAGCTGGTGGCGCGCCACCTGCGCGAACACAAAGTGCGGCACATGATCATCGCCAACCGCACCCGCGAGCGCGCGCAGCTGCTGGCGGACGAGGTCGGCGCTGAGGTGATCACCCTGCCGGAGATCGACGAACGCCTGGCGGACGCCGACATCATCATCAGTTCCACCGCCAGCCCGCTGCCGATCATCGGCAAGGGGATGGTGGAGCGCGCGCTGAAGGCGCGCCGCAACCAGCCGATGCTGCTGGTGGATATCGCCGTACCGCGCGATATCGAGCCGGAGGTCGGCAAACTGGCCAACGCCTATCTGTACAGCGTGGACGATCTGCACGCCATCATTCAAAGCAACCTGGCGCAGCGCAAAGCGGCGGCGGTGCAGGCGGAGTCGATCGTGCAGCAGGAAAGCACCAACTTCATGGCCTGGCTGCGTTCGCAGGGCGCGGTGGAAACCATCCGCGACTACCGTTCGCAGGCCGACCAGATCCGCGCAGAAATGGAGGCCAAAGCGCTGGCCGCCATCGCGCAGGGCGCCAACGTGGAGCAGGTTATTCACGAGCTGGCCCATAAACTGACCAACCGTCTTATTCATGCCCCCACCAAATCCCTCCAGCAGGCCGCCGGCGACGGCGACGTGGAGCGGTTGCAGTTATTACGCGACAGCCTCGGGCTGGATCAGCATTAGTTTTCTCTATTAACAGGGTTTATTACCACGCATGAAGCCTTCTATTGTTGCCAAACTGGAAGCGTTACAAGAGCGCCATGAAGAAGTGCAGGCGCTGCTCGGCGATGCCGGCGTCATCGCCGACCAAGACCGGTTCCGCGCGCTGTCGCGAGAATACGCGCAGCTGACCGACGTCAGCCGCTGCTTCCTGGAATGGCGTCAGGTGCAGGAGGATCTGGAGACGGCGGAAACGATGCTGGACGATCCGGAGATGCGCGAGATGGCGCAGGAAGAGCTGAAACAGGCGCGGGCGAGCAGCGAAGAGCTGGAACAGCAGCTGCAGGTGTTGCTGCTGCCGAAAGATCCGGATGATGAGCGCAGCTGCTTCCTCGAAGTGCGCGCCGGCACCGGCGGCGATGAGGCGGCGATCTTCGCCGGCGATCTGTTCCGCATGTACAGCCGTTACGCCGAAGGCCGCCGCTGGCGCGTCGAGGTGATGAGCGCCAATGAAGGCGAGCACGGCGGCTTCAAAGAAGTGATCGCCAAAGTTTCCGGCGACGGCGTGTACGGCCAGCTGAAGTTTGAATCCGGCGGCCATCGCGTGCAGCGCGTGCCGGAAACCGAATCCCAGGGGCGCATCCACACCTCCGCCTGCACCGTGGCGGTGATGCCGGAAGTGCCGGAAGCCGAGCTGCCGGACATCAACCCGGGCGATCTGAAAATCGACACCTTCCGCTCTTCCGGCGCCGGCGGCCAGCACGTTAACACCACCGACTCGGCGATCCGCATTACCCACCTGCCGACCGGCATCGTGGTGGAGTGTCAGGACGAACGTTCACAGCACAAAAACAAAGCCAAGGCGATGTCGGTGCTGGGCGCGCGCATTCGCGCCGCCGAGATGGCCAAGCGCCAGCAGGCCGAGGCGTCCACTCGCCGCAACCTGCTGGGCAGCGGCGATCGTTCCGATCGCAACCGCACCTACAACTTCCCGCAGGGGCGGGTGACCGACCACCGCATCAACCTGACGCTTTACCGCCTGGACGAAGTGATGGAAGGCAAACTGGACATGCTGATCCAGCCGATTGTGCAGGAGTATCAGGCCGATCAGCTGGCTGCGCTGTCCGCCGAGCAAGAGTGATGGATTATCAACACTGGCTGAAAGCCGCCGCCGCGCGTTTGACCCACAGCGACAGCGCCCGGCGCGACGCGGAAATCCTGTTGGGTTTCGTGACCGGCAAGGCCAGAACCTTCCTGATGGCGTTCGGGGAAACCCAGCTGACGCCGCCGCAGCAACAGCAGCTGGAGACGCTGCTGGCGCGCCGCGAACGCGGTGAGCCGGTGGCCTATCTGGTGGGCGAGCGCGAGTTTTGGTCGCTGCCGCTGTCGGTCTCGCCCGCGACGCTGATCCCGCGCCCGGATACCGAATGCCTGGTGGAACTGGCGCTGGCGCGCCTGCCGCCGCACCCCTGCCACTTCCTCGATCTCGGCACCGGCACCGGCGCCATCGCGCTGGCGCTGGCCAGCGAGCGCCCGGATTGTTCGGCAATCGGCGTCGATGTGCAGCCGGACGCGGTCGCGCTGGCGCAGCACAATGCGCACAAGCTGAAGATCGACAACGTTCGATTTTTACAGGGCAGCTGGTTTGCGCCCGTGGCCGGGCAACGCTTTGCGCTGATCGCCAGCAATCCGCCCTATATCGACGCCGCCGATCCGCATTTGTCGCAGGGCGACGTGCGCTTCGAGCCGGGCAGCGCGCTGGTGGCCGCCGAGCACGGGCTGGCCGATCTGGCCGCCATCGTGCGCCAGGCGCCGCACTATCTGCAGCCACAGGGCTGGCTGCTGTTGGAACATGGTTGGCAGCAGGGTGAGAGCGTGCGCGCGCTGCTGCAGGCCGCCGGATTTTCCGCTGTCGCCACCCACCGTGATTACGGCGACAACGATCGTGTGACGCTCGGCCAATGGCCGGGATAAGCGCCCCTCATAATAACGACGTCCGGGCCATCTAAGGGAGCA
Source organism: Serratia sp. SCBI (assembly GCF_000747565.1). Taxonomy (NCBI): domain Bacteria; kingdom Pseudomonadati; phylum Pseudomonadota; class Gammaproteobacteria; order Enterobacterales; family Yersiniaceae; genus Serratia; species Serratia sp. SCBI. The sequence goes on from NZ_CP003424.1 coordinate 2,041,257, forward strand.
TCATGACTGCATACACCGCGTTGAAACATTTCCATTTGCTGACGGTCGCCATCAGTATTACCTTGTTTGTGCTGCGTTTTTACTGGCAGTGGCGCCGCTCGCCGATCGTGGGGCGCCGCTGGGTCAAGATAGCGCCGCACCTGAACGATACGCTGCTGTTCGTCAGCGGCATCGCGCTGGTGGTGACGTTCGGGTTTTATCCGCTGCTGGGTATGGACTCATGGCTGACCGAGAAGCTGTTTGGCGTTATTATCTATATCCTGCTTGGCTACGTCGCATTGGGCAAGAAGACCAAAAGTCAGCGGCTGCGAACCGTGGCGTTCGTGCTGGCGTTGGGCTGTCTGTATCTGATAATTAAACTTGCCACGACGAAAATACCGTTTCTGATGGGATACCTATGAGTAGCATTGCTGATTTTGAATTTAACACCTCGCCGCTGAGCGAAGGGGTGATCCTGGTGTCGCAGTCGGTAAGGCGTGATTTCCCTGCCGCCGACGTGGAGCGCAAGCTGCAACAGCTGGTGGACGAAGCGCGCGCGGCGGTGCCGGCCGACATCACACAGGAGCAGCAACTGGATGCGCTCATCGAACTGTTCTACAAAACCTGGGGATTCGGCGGCGCCAGCGGCGTCTATCGCCTGTCGGACGCCATCTGGCTGGATAAGGTGCTGGAGGGGCGGCAGGGCACGCCGGTTTCGCTCGGCACCATCTTCCTGCATATCGCCAACGCGCTGGATTTGCCGCTGCTGCCGGTGATTTTCCCCACTCAGCTGATCCTGCGCGCCGATTGGCTGGATGAAGAGCTGTGGCTGATCAACCCGCTGAACGGCGAAACCCTGAGCGAACACCAGCTGGAAGTGTGGATCAAGGGCAACCTGGGACTGGGCGCCGAGCTGGAAGACGACGATCTCGACGAATCCGAGAACATCATGGTGGTGCGCAAGATGCTGGATACGCTGAAGGCCGCCCTGATGGAAGAAAAGCAGTTGGAAATGGCGCTGCGCACCAGCGAAACGGTGCTGTGCTTCGATCCGGAAGATCCGTACGAGATCCGCGATCGCGGGCTGATTTACGCCCAGCTGGAGTGCAACCATATCGCGATTTCCGATCTCAACTATTTTGTCGAGCAGTGTCCTGAAGACCCGGTCAGCGAAGTGATCAAAGTGCAGATCCATTCGATTGAGCCGAAACAGGTGACGCTGCATTAATTCAATGACTCCGTGCAGTTTGCAAGGCGACGGTTACAACCTTAACAAAGGCGAAAGCATGAAACAGAAAGTGGTTAGCATTGGCGACATCGACGTAGCAAACGACCTGCCGTTTGTGCTGTTTGGCGGTATGAACGTGCTGGAATCGCGCGATCTGGCGATGAGCATCTGCGAGCACTACGTCACCGTGACGCAAAAACTGGGCATTCCTTACGTTTTCAAAGCCTCTTTCGACAAAGCCAACCGTTCTTCCATCCACTCGTACCGCGGTCCGGGCCTGGAAGAAGGGATGAAGATCTTCGAAGAGCTGAAGAAAACCTTCGGCGTGAAAATCATCACCGACGTTCACGAAGCGGCGCAGGCGCAGCCGGTTTCCGAAGTGGTTGACGTGATCCAACTGCCGGCCTTCCTGGCGCGTCAGACCGATCTGGTGGAAGCGATGGCGAAAACCGGCGCGGTAATCAACGTCAAGAAGCCACAGTTCGTCAGCCCGGGACAGATGGGCAACATCGTCGACAAATTCAAAGAAGGCGGCAACGACCAGGTGATCCTGTGCGATCGCGGCAGCAACTTTGGTTATGACAACCTGGTGGTCGACATGCTGGGCATCAACGTGATGAAGAACGTGACCGGCGGCCATCCGGTAATCTTCGACGTGACCCACGCGCTGCAGACCCGCGATCCGTTCGGCGCCGCGTCCGGCGGCCGTCGCGCTCAGGTGGCCGAGCTGGCGCGCGCCGGCATGGCGGTTGGCCTGGCAGGGCTGTTCCTCGAAGCGCACCCGGATCCGAACAACGCCAAGTGCGACGGCCCGTCCGCGCTGCCGCTGGACAAGCTGGAGCCGTTCCTGGCGCAGATGAAAGCCATCGACGACCTGGTGAAGAGCTTCCCGGAGCTGGATACCAGCAACTAAGCGCTCATCGCCAAAAAAAAGCCCGACGAGTCGGGCTTTTTTACGTTTAGGCGCCGGTGTCCGCCAGCGCTTCCGGCAGCGTCGGGTAGAACTGCAGCCGGCCCTCGATCGGCTGCACCCGCGCGCGCGCCAGGGTTTTCAGCGGCTGGAACGGCACGTCGGTGATCACCAGCTTTTTATCCGCCGGCAGCACGTCGATAAAGCGACGCAGGGCGCTCAGGCCGCCGGCGTCGAGCACCGGCACCGCATCCCATTGCAGCACGATCGTCCGATAGCCCTCGCTGCGCGCCAACAGTTCGGTAAAGATGCGCTCGGCGGCTGCGAAGAACAGCGGGCCGTTCACTCGCAGCACCAGGCGGCCATCGTCGGCGCTCAGTTCGCTCAGCCGCGTCATGCGGGCGATACGGCGCATAAACAGCAGCGACGCCAGCACGATGCCCACGGTAATGGCGATCACCATGTCGAACAGCACCGTCAGCGACATGCACAGCAGCAGCACCAAAATATCGTCCTTCGGCGCCCGGCGCAGCAGGTAAACCACCTTGTGGGCCTCACTCATGTTCCAGGCGACCATCAACAGCAGCGCCGCCATCGCCGCCAGTGGCAGATAAGAGAGCCACGGCGCCAGGACCAGCAGTGCCAGCAGCACCAGCAGCGCGTGGATGATGGCGGATACCGGCGAGGTGGCGCCGGCGCGCACGTTGGCGGCCGAACGGGCAATCGCGGCGGTCGCGGTGATGCCGCCGAAGAACGGCGCGATGATGTTGCCCGCGCCCTGGCCGATCAGTTCGCTGTTCGAGTTATGCTTCTTGCCGGTCATGCCGTCGAGCACCACCGCGCACAGCAGCGATTCAATCGCCCCGAGCATCGCCATCGAAAACGCCGCCGGCAGCAGGGCGGAGACGGTTTGCCAACTGAGGCTGAACGGTTGCCCGCCGCCGCCCGGCAGATCCCAGGGCAGCAGCAGCTGCGGCAAGATAGGCGGGATGCCCTGGCCGCTGCTGCCGTCGGCCAGCAGGTAGCTGAAACGGGAGCCGATGGTCGCCACCGGGTGGTCAAACAGCGTCAGCAGCCCCATCAGCGCAGTGCCCGCCAGCAGCGCCGGCAGGTGGCCGGGCACGCGCAGGCCGAGTTTGGGCCAGAAGATCAGGAGCAAGAGCGTCACCGCGCCGATCAGGGTATCGCCGAGATCCAACGTCGGCAGCGCCTGCAGCAGGGCGTACAGCTTGCCGACGTAGTTTTCCGGCGTGTGCGCCAGCTGCAAACCGAAAAAGTCCTTAATCTGCATGGTGGCGATGGTGATGGCGATACCGGAGGTAAAACCGAGCGTCACCGGCAGCGGAATGTACTCGATCAGCCGGCCAAAGCGCGCCAGCCCCATCAGCAGCAGAAATACCCCGGAGATCAACGTGGCGACCAGCAGGCCGGCCAGGCCGAACTGCTGCGAGACCGGATAGAGGATCACCACGAAGGCGGCGGTGGGGCCGGAGACGCTGTAGCGCGAACCGCCGCTGACGGCGATGACGATGCCGGCGATGGCGGCGGTATACAGGCCATACTGCGGCGGCACGCCGCTGGCGATCGCCAGCGCCATCGCCAGCGGAATGGCGATAATGCCGACCGTCACCCCGGCGATGGCGTCTTTCAGCAACCGCGCCAGGCTATAAGGTTCCCGCCAGCAGGCGTCTATCAGCGCGCTGAAGGGGCGAATTTTGTTTATTTCATGGGTTTTCATCTACGGTGCGTACCAAATCTTCAAAAGTGAAAGGAATGGCGGGCCCGATGAGGTCCGTCTTGTCACGTGACAGATACCATACGCCTTTTGCTCAGCGGATTACCAGACCTGTATCAATTTGGCGCAGGAAATCAGAGAGTCGCCGTTTTATCCGGCGCTAAATGCCGCTGATGAGTAAGTCAGCCGCAGAATCTGCGGCTGAAAAGGAAGTGAACAATCAAGATTTTGACGGTTAACGCGGGGTGGGCAGGGATAAGCCGAGAAAATGGGCTAAAGTGCTCACCAGCAGCTGATGATCTTCTTTCTGCGGCGCGCCGGAAATGCTGATGCTGCCGACGCAGCCGAGGCCGGTCAGGGTGAGCGGGAAGGCGCCGCCGTGCACGGAATAGTCGCGTACGCTCAGCCCGTAACGCTCCTCCAGCGACGTTTGGCGCTGCTGCAGGCGCAGGCCGATAGCGTAAGAGCTTTTGTGAAAATGGTTCACCAGGTTGCGCTTGCGCCGCACCCAGTCGGCGATATCCGGCGTGGTGCCCGGCATGGCGTAATAAAACAGCGTTTGCCCGGCCAGCTGGATCTCGATGGCGATGCTCAGGCCGCGCCGCTCGGCGGCGGTTTTCAGCGCCGCACCCAGTTCCCAGGCGGTCGCGGCGTCAAAATGCGCAAACGCCAGCGTCGCTTCCTGTTCGCTGAGTGCGTGCAGTTCATCGTCGATATTCATGCGGTTCTCCCCAGATAACCCAAAGCACAGAGTAGCCTGAAGCGTTCGCCATGAGATAGACGGCTTAGCGATAAGATAGAACTGCTACTCTATTAATAGACCGTGTAAAATGGCCGCCGCCGAAGCGGAGACGACAGGGATGCGTTATTCAACGTCTGCATATTACCCCCTGGCGACACCGAGGAGCGCGCTGATTATTTATGACTTACATTGCGTCCATTTCTACCCTTTACAGCGACGCCTGCATCACTTACGCCACGCTGTCGATAAGCTATTTCCTGCTCAGCAAGAATGCCCCTTTTTCTTATCAATCCGCACGGTGGAAGCGCGTCGTCTTCGGCCTGCTGGCCGGCGTGGCGGTGCTGTACTTAAGCCAGGACCGCCTGGAGCTGACCGATAAGGTTCACTACAGCTTTGCGATGATCCCGATGATTTTGGTGACGTTCTTCGGCGGCGGCGTCAGCGGGCTGGTAAGCTTTCTGTTCGCTATGGCACTGACCGGCGGCTTCACTGTCGATAACCTGTTCATCGCCTCGATTGTCGCGCCGCTGCTGCTGTCGCGGGTGTGGCTGAAGAAATCCCATCGGGTGTTTTACCTGACGATCGGCGTCATCGCGCTGTATCGCATCGTTGTGGTGTGGCTGTTGGTGGACCTGAGCGGGCTGTGGCCGGATGTGTTGCTGTACCAGGCGGCTTCGGCGCTCTGTCTGGCGATTTGCTATCATGCGCTGAATTTCAAAGAGCGCCACATCTACGCCTATTTCGCGATGCGCGCGCGCGCCACGACCGACAGCGTGACCCACATCAACAACCGCGCCAGCGTCGATTATCACCTGATGCTGCAGCGCGCCGAACGTCGCCCGTGCGGGCTGATGATCCTCGATTTGGATAACTTCAAAAACATCAACGACACTTACGGTCACCCGGCCGGTGACGTGCTGCTGGCGAGCGTGGGGCGGCTGTTGCAAAACAGCGTGCGCAATGAGGACTTCGTCGGGCGCTACGGCGGCGAGGAGTTTATGGTGATCACCGCCAGCTACGATCCGCAGGTGATCGGCGGGGTGGCTGAGCGCATTCGCAGCGCGGTGGAAAGCTCGACGTTCTTGCTGAATGCGCACGACGAAGCGCACATCACAATGTCCATCGGCGTGTCGCTGTATCTGCCTGGCATGATGCTGGACAAGGCGATCGCCATGACCGACGAGGCCTTGTATGAGGCGAAGCGCAGCGGCAAAAACCGGGTGGTGACCAGCCGCGTGATGCAGCTGGCGCCGTTGGGCGCCGGATTCCCGCGCGAGTAAGCCGCCCCCGCCGCCACGGCGGGGGCGTTGGCTCAGGCCGCCAGCGTGTGTTCGCGGAACGCGTTCAGCAGCTCTTCGGTGAACGTCAGGCGTTTCTGGCGATCGGCCAGATCGAGCGTGAACTTCAGCTTGCTCGGGCCATCCAGGCGGTAAACCTGCGGATTGCCCTGCAACAGGCCGATCAGATAACCCGGGTCGACGCGGTTATTGTCGCCGAACTCGATAAAGCCGCCGCGCTCGTTGCTCTCGATGCGTTTGATCCCCAGCTTCTGCGCATGCAGCCGCAGCGCTGCGCACTGCAACAGGTTACGCGCCGCGTCCGGCAGTTGACCGAAGCGGTCGATCAGCTCGACCTTCAGCTCATCCAACTCACCGTCGTTCTTCGCGCTGGCGATGCGCTTATACAGCGACAGGCGGGTATTGACGTCGGGAATGAAATCTTCCGGCAGCAGCGCCGGCATGCGCAGCTCCACCTCGGTCTGGCTGTTGGTGAGATCTTCCAGCGACGGTTCGCGGCCGTTTTTCAACGCGTCGACGGCGCTTTCCAGCAGCTCCATGTAGAGCGAGAAGCCGACGGTGGTCATCTGGCCGCTCTGGTCTTCGCCCAGCAGCTCACCGGCGCCGCGGATCTCCAGATCGTGGGTCGCCAGCGCAAAACCGGCGCCGAGGTCTTCCAGCGAGGCGATGGCCTCGAGCCGTTTATGGGCGTCGGTGCCCATGGCTTTCGGGTTTGGCGTCAGCAGATAGGCGTAAGCCTGGTGGTGCGAACGCCCGACGCGGCCGCGCAATTGATGCAGCTGCGCCAGGCCGAAGCGATCGGCCCGCTCGATGATGATGGTGTTGGCGCTGGGAATATCGATGCCGGTTTCAATGATGGTGGTGCACACCAGCACGTTGAAGCGCTGGTGGTGGAAATCGTTCATCACCCGCTCCAGATCGCGTTCACGCATCTGGCCGTGGCCGATGGCGATGCGCGCTTCCGGCACCAGCTCAGCCAGGCGCTGCGCCGCTTTCTCGATGTTTTCCACGTCGTTGTAGAGGTAGTAAACCTGGCCGCCACGCAGCACTTCGCGCAGGATCGCCTCGCGCACCACCAGGCTGTCATATTCGCGCACGAAGGTCTTCACCGCCAGGCGTCGCGCTGGTGGGGTGGCAATGATCGACAGATCGCGCATGCCGCTCATCGCCATGTTCAACGTCCGCGGGATCGGCGTGGCGGTCAGCGTCAGGATATCGACATCGGCGCGCATCGCCTTGATGCGCTCCTTGTGGCGCACGCCAAAGCGGTGCTCTTCATCGACGATCAGCAGCCCCAAATCCTTCCAGCGCAGATCGCTCTGCAGCAGTTTGTGGGTGCCGATGATGATGTCCACTTTGCCTTCGGCCGCGTCGTCCAGCACCTGTTGCTGCTCTTTGGCGCTGCGGAAGCGCGACATCATCTCGATGCGGATCGGCCAGGTGGCGAAGCGATCGCGGAAGTTGTCGAAGTGCTGCTGCGCCAGCAGCGTCGTCGGCACCAGCACCGCCACCTGCTTGCCGTTTTCCACCGCCAGGAAGGCGGCGCGCATCGCCACTTCGGTTTTGCCGAAGCCGACGTCGCCGCACACCAGGCGGTCCATCGCCAGCGGCTGGCACATGTCGCTCAGCACCGCGTTGATCGCCTGTTCCTGATCCGGCGTGGTTTCGAACGGGAAGCTCTGGCAGAACAGCTGGTACTGCTCGCGGTTGTGTTTGAAGGCGAAACCGGCCTTGGCGGCGCGCTGGGCGTAAATATCCAGCAGCTCGGCCGCCACGTCGCGCACCCGCTCGGCGGCTTTCTGCCGCGCGCGCGTCCAGGCGTCGCCGCCCAGTTTGTGCAGCGGGGCGTTTTCGTCCGCGCCGCCGGCGTAGCGGCTGATCAGATGCAGCGATGACACCGGCACGTACAGTTTGTCCTCACCGGCATAAGACAGGATCAGGTACTCGGCCTTGATGCCGCCGGCCTCCAGCGTGGTCAGGCCGACGTAGCGGCCAACGCCGTGCTCCAGGTGCACCACCGGCTGGCCGGGATGCAGCTCCGCCAGGTTGCGGATCAGGGTATCGGTGTTGATGGTGCGCCGGTTGTCCTGCCGGCGACGGCTGACGCGCTCGCCGAGCAGATCGCTTTCGCAGATCAGCGCCCGCCGGCGCAGGCCGTCGAGGAAGCCGTGTTCGGCGGCGCCGACCATCATGTAACGGCCCGCGGTTTCCGCCTGATCGAGTCGTTGGATCAAGGCAGGCGCCAGCTTGATGCGGCCGAGCAGATCCTGCAGCGTTTCACGCCGCCCCTCGCTCTCGACGGAGAAGATCACGCTGCCGTCAAAACTTTCAATAAAGCGGCGCAGATTATCCAGCGGGGATTTATGCTGCGCCTGCACCGCCAGATCGGGCAGGGCATGGTAATCCAGATTGGTATTGCCCGCTTTGGCCGGCAGCTCATCGGTTTTCAGCGCGATGCGCGGCCAGGCTTTCAGCTCGCCGAACAGCGCATCAACGCGCAGCCACAGCGTATCCGGCGCCAGCAGCGGGCGCATCGGATCGACGCGGCGGCTTTCGAAACGCTGGTTGACGTCCTGCCAGAAGCGCTCGGCGGCGCTCTCCAGATCGCCGGTGTTGACGATCAGCGTATTGGCCGGCAGGTAGCTGAACAGCGACGGCAGCGGCTGGCTGAAGAACAGCGGCTGCCAGTATTCGATGCCGGCGGGCCAGGCGCTTTTGCTGACCTGCTGATAGATGTGCTCGGCGTCGCGACGCACCTCAAACTGCTCGCGCCACTGGCTGCGGAACAGCTCGATGGCGTTTTTGTCGGTAGGGAACTCGTGGGCCGGCAACAGATTGATGGCCTCGACTTCGCTCAGCGTGCGCTGGGTGTCGACGTCGAAGATGCGCAGGCTGTCTATCTCGTCATCGAAGAAGTCGATGCGGTAAGGCTCATCGCTGCCCATTGGATACAGGTCGAGCAGCGCGCCGCGGGTGGCGAATTCGCCGTGCTCCATTACCTGATCGACGCTGCGGTAGCCGGCTTGTTCCAGCTGCGCGCGCAGTTTGTCGCGCGACAGGCGCTGGCCTTTTTTCATCACCAGCGCATGGCCGTGCAGGAATTCGTGCGGGCAGACGCGTTGCATCAGGGTATTGACCGGCAGAATGATCACGCCGCGCGCCATGGTCGGCAGGTGATACAGGCTCGACAAACGGTCGGAGATGATTTCCTGGTGCGGCGAGAAGCTGTCGTACGGCAGGGTTTCCCAGTCGGACAGGGTGGTCACCATCTGATCGGTGAACTGTTGGATCTCGTCGCGCAGCCGCAGGGCGTTTTGCATGTCCGGCGCGATCAGCATCACCGGGCCAGGGTGACGTTCGACGATCTCGGCGCACTCCACGGCGCAGGCCGCGCCGGTCAGTTGCCCCAGCTGGCGCAGATCGCCCGCGCGATCGGGCAGAGAATAACGGGGGGATGAGGAACGGTTACGGCTATCGGAAGTGCTCATTCAGGTATCTTTAATCAATGTGTTGGATGGCGTCCCGGCACGGATAACCCAGCGCCTTTATGCTGTTTATAGTAGCCCAGCGGCCGGCAAACTGACACCGATAAAAGTGCCCTGTCTCGCAAGTTATTGGGTTGGCATTGCATGCAAGCGCGACGCCAAACAGGCGTCGCGAGGGGCGGAAACAGCGCAAGATTAGCGCTTCTGATATTCGTCAAACGACAGGTAATCCGTATTCAGGACAATCGACGCTTTGCGCGAAATGATTTTAGCCGGTATGCCTGCCACGATGCAGTTGGGCTCGATATCGCTGGTGACTACGGAGTTGGCGCCAATCGTCACATTGTCACCGATGGTGACCGGGCCAACGATTTTTGCTCCGGCGGCAATGGTGACGTTATCGCCGATAGTGGCGACGTCGTCCCGGCTTTTGAAGAGGTTGTTGCCGATGGTCACCCCTTGCAGGATGGTACAATTTTTACCAATTTTGACGTTGGGATGGATGACGATGCCACCGAAATGCGGGATAACCAGACCTTCACCGATGCTGGCCTGATGGGGAATTTCGATGCCATATTTTATTTGCAGGCGCTTCAGATTCTTTACCAGCAGGCGGAAGCAAATTCTCTCAACGATATTGCGTTTCCTGGAATGAAAATCACTGTGCAGCCTCAGCGTGAAAATATAGTTAAAGCCGATGTAGTTCTGTTGGAAAAGGGACTTGATTAGTCTTGCGACGCCGGACTTTCTGCTGGCGCGAAAGAAGTCGGCATAAATTTTATATTTTGTTTCCGTTCTCATTGATTGCCCTTGGGTTTAACCGATAACTATCATCAACTTCGTCAATGTTGGCAGATAGTAACATAGGCCGAAATCGCTGGCGATCCTGTGCGGGAGTCCCAGACTGAAACCCGTCGGATAACGGCATGTGCCAATAATGATGGAAAACGAGGGCGCGGCGGGTGCCCTGCGAGCGACAGGGGCAAATACGATTTCGCAGGCGACACTGTCATTTTCAGAAGAAACTGAGGCGGACCGGCAAAAACATTTTCGGCGACTCACCAAAACAGTCAAGGGTAAACAAGGGGTTATCCGCGATGGAAATGCCACATGCACATCGATGCAAGAATCGTAAAAATCTTTATTTTTCATTTAATTGTTTTCACGGCGACGATATAATCCGTGATCACTTTGCTTAAGCCACGGCTATCAAACGGATTTCATGTATCAACCTGTCGCGTTATTCATTGGCCTGCGCTACATGCGCGGGCGAGCCTCAGACCGCTTCGGGCGGTTTGTTTCTTGGCTTTCCACCATCGGCATTACGCTGGGGGTGATGGCGTTGGTCACCGTGCTGTCGGTGATGAACGGTTTCGAAAAGGATCTGGAGAACAACATTCTCGGCCTGATGCCGCAGGCGTTGGTCACCAGTCCGCAAGGATCGGTCAACCCGCAGCAGCTGCCGGCCTCCGAGGTGCAGAAGCTGCAGGGCGTCACGCGCGTTGCGCCGCTGACCACCGGTGACGTGGTGCTGCAAAGCGCTCGCAGCGTGGCGGTCGGCGTGATGCTCGGCGTGAATCCCGACGAGGCCGACCCGCTGACCCCGTATCTGGTCAACGTCAAGCAGCAACAGCTGCAGCCGGGCCAATACAACATCATCATCGGCGAACAGCTGGCGGGGCAACTTGGCGTCAAGCGCGGCGATTCGCTGCGCGTGATGGTGCCGAGCGCCAGCCAGTTCACGCCGATGGGCCGCATTCCCAGCCAGCGTTTGTTCACCCTCATCGGCACCTTCCACGCCAACAGCGAGGTGGACGGCTATCAGCTGTTGGTCAACCAACAGGATGCTTCGCGCCTGATGCGCTACCCGGCCGGCAACATCACCGGCTGGCGTCTGTTCCTGCAACAGCCGCTGACGGTCGATACCCTCAGCCAGCAGGCGCTGCCGGCGGGCACCGTCTGGAAAGACTGGCGCGATCGCAAGGGCGAGTTGTTCCAGGCGGTACGCATGGAGAAGAACATGATGGGGCTGTTGCTCAGCCTGATCGTGGCGGTGGCGGCGTTTAACATCATTACCTCACTCGGCCTGCTGGTGATGGAGAAGCAGGGCGAGGTCGCCATTCTGCAGACTCAAGGGCTGACTCGCCGCCAGATCATGTCGGTATTTATGGTGCAGGGCGCCAGCGCCGGCATCATCGGTTCGCTGCTCGGCACGCTGCTCGGCGTGCTGCTGGCCACCAACCTGAACAACCTGATGCCGATCCTCGGCGCATTGATCGACGGCGCTTCGCTGCCGGTGGCGGTCGATCCGCTGCAGGTGACGATCATCGCCGTGGTGGCGATGACGGTTTCCCTGTTGTCCACGCTCTATCCTTCATGGCGCGCTGCCGCCGTACAACCCGCTGAGGCTTTACGTTATGAGTAACCATCTTTTGCTGCAGTGTGACAACCTGTGCAAGACCTATCAGGAAGGCAACCTGCACACCGACGTGCTGCGCAACGTCAGCTTTGCCATGCAGCAGGGCGAGATGATGGCGATCGTCGGCAGCTCGGGTTCCGGCAAGAGCACCCTGTTGCACCTGCTGGGTGGGCTGGACTCGCCGACCTCCGGCGAAGTAATCTTCAAGGGCGAATCGCTGAACGCCATGTCTTCGGCGGCCAAGGCCGAGCTGCGCAACCGCCAGCTGGGCTTCATTTATCAGTTCCACCATCTGTTGCCGGACTTCACCGCGCTGGAAAACGCCGCCATGCCGCTCTTGATCGGCGGCGCCAAACCGGCGCAGGCGCAGGAGAAAGCGCGGGAAATGCTGGCGGCGGTAGGGCTGGAAAAGCGCAGCAAACACCGCCCGTCCGAGCTTTCCGGCGGCGAGCGTCAGCGCGTGGCGATCGCGCGCGCGCTGGTCAATAACCCGGCGCTGGTGCTGGCGGACGAACCGACCGGCAACCTCGACAAGCGCACCGCGGACAGCATCTTCGATCTGCTCGGCGAGCTGAACGTGCGTCAGGGCACCGCTTTCCTGGTGGTAACGCACGATCTGCAGCTGGCCAAGCGCCTGAGTCGCCAGCTGGAAATGGCCGACGGCCACCTGCAGGCGCAGCTGACCCTGATGGGGGCCAAGTAATGGCGGGAGCCTCACTGTCCTTCCTGACGGCCCTGCGTTTCAGCCGCGGCCGCAAACGCGGCGGCATGGTGTCGCTGATCTCGGTCATCTCCACCATTGGCATCGCGCTGGGGGTGGCGGTGCTGATCGTCGGTCTGAGCGCGATGAACGGCTTTGAGCGCGAGCTGAAGAACCGCATTCTGGCGGTGGTGCCGCACGGCGAGCTCGAGCCGGTCAATCAGCCGTTCAGCGGCTGGCCGTCGATTCTGCAGCGGGTGGAAAAGGTGCCGGGCATCTTGGCCGCCGCGCCGTACATCAACTTTACCGGCCTGATGGAAAACGGCGCGCAGCTGCGCGCGGTGGAAGTCAAAGGCGTGGATCCGCAGCAGGAGAGCCGACTGAGCGCGCTGCCGCAGTATGTGCAGGGCGACGCCTGGGCCAACTTCAAGCCCGGCGAGCAGCAGGTGATCCTCGGCAAGGGCGTGGCCGACGCGCTGGGCGTCAAGCAGGGCGCCTATGTCACGGTGATGATCCCCAACAGCGACCCTGAGATGAAGCTGCTGCAGCCGAAGCGTATTCGCCTGCACGTGACCGGCATTTTGCAGCTCAGCGGCCAGCTCGATCACAGCCTGGCGCTGGTGCCGCTGGCCGATGCGCAGCAGTATCTCGACATGGGTGACAGCGTCACGGGCATCGCTCTCAAGATGAACGACGTGTTCGCCGCCAACAAGCTGGTGCGCGACGCCGGCGAAGTGACCAACGCTTACATCTACATCAAGAGCTGGATCGGCAAGTACGGCTACATGTACCGCGACATCCAGATGATCCGCGCCATCATGTACCTGGCGATGGTGCTGGTGATCGGCGTGGCCTGCTTCAACATCGTCTCCACGCTGGTGATGGCGGTGAAAGACAAAAGCGCCGACATCGCGGTGCTGCGCACCCTGGGCGCCAAAGACGGCTTTATCCGCGCCATTTTCATCTGGTATGGGCTGCTGGCCGGGTTGCTGGGCAGCCTGAGCGGCGTGGTGATCGGGGTGATCGCCTCGCTGCAGCTGACCAACATCATCCGGGGCATCGAGAAATTGGTCGGTCACTCCTTCCTGTCGGGCGATATTTACTTCATCGACTTCCTGCCTTCCGAGCTGCACTGGCTGGACGTGCTGATCGTGCTGGCGACCGCTATCGTGCTGAGTCTGTTGGCCAGTTGGTATCCGGCGAGGCGCGCCAGCCGCATCGATCCGGCGCGGGTGCTGAGCGGACAATAAAACCCACGGGGAGGCAGCGATGCCGCCCCGTTTTTTTAGCCTGGGGATGGGTTATGTACTACGGTTTCGATATGGGCGGCACCAAGATTGAGTTGGGGGTGTTCGACGACAGCCTGCAGCGCATTTGGCAAAAGCGGGTGCCGACGCCGTGCGACGATTATCGGCAACTGCTGGCTACGCTGTGCGAGCTGACCCTCGAGGCGGATGCGTTTTGTGGCCTGCGCGGCAGCGTCGGCATCGGCATTCCGGGCCTGCCCAACGACGATGACGGCACGCTGTTTACCGCCAATGTGCCGGCGGCGATGGGGCGGCCGCTGCCGCGCGATCTGGCGGCGCTGATCGGGCGCGAGGTGCGGGTCGATAACGACGCCAACTGCTTTGCGCTGTCGGAGGCCTGGGACGACGAGTTCCGCCGCTACCCGACGGTGCTGGGCATCATCCTAGGCACCGGCGTAGGCGGCGGCCTGATCGTCGAGGGCAAGACGATGCCCGGGCGCAACTATATCGCCGGCGAGTTCGGCCATTTGCGCCTGCCGGTGGACGCGCTCGAGGTGCTGGGGCGTGATGTGCCTCGCGTCGCCTGCGGGTGCGGCCATCAGGGTTGCATTGAAAATTACATATCGGGCCGCGGTTTCGAATGGATGTACGCCCATTTTTATGGCCGGCGCTTGCCCGCCACCGAGATCATTGCGCATTATCAGGCGGGTGAGCCGCAGGCCGTGGCGCATGTCGATCGCTTTATGGACGTGCTGGCGATCTGCCTGGGTAACCTGCTGACGGTGCTGGATCCGCACCTGGTGGTGATCGGCGGCGGGCTGTCGAACTTCGACGCCATTTACCAGGCGTTGCCGCAGCGGCTGCCGGCGCACCTGCTGCGGGTGGCTCGGCTGCCGCGCATCGAGAAGGCGCGCTATGGCGACGCCGGCGGCGTGCGCGGCGCAGCGTTCCTCAATTTGGCTCGCCCAACGTAATGGGCGTTGCGGCCAGGCGTGAATGTATACAGCCAACAACGCCGCAACGTTCAGTAAGAAGGGTAAACAGGGAAAAGTAAGGAGAGAGTTAATGCACACTCGCCATCGGCTGTGTCAGTTTCGCAAGAGTAAGCATGTGCTGCATCAGCGCTTTCGTTCACGCATTTTTCACCGTGACACCATGGCGGCGGCCGAGCTGAAAAAGCCGTTTGTGGTGGTGTTGACCGGGGCCGGCATTTCGGCCGAGTCGGGCATTCGCACCTTCCGCGCCGCGGATGGGCTGTGGGAAGAGCACCGGGTGGAGGACGTCGCCACGCCGGAAGGTTTTCAGCGCGATCCGGCGCTGGTGCATGCGTTTTACAACGAACGCCGCCGCCAGCTGCAGACCGAGGACATTGCCCCGAACGCCGCGCACCGCGCGCTGGCGGATCTGGAAGAGTGGCTGGGGGACAACTTCCTGCTGGTCACGCAAAACATCGATAACCTGCATGAGCGCGCCGGCAGCAAGCGGGTGCTGCACATGCACGGCGAATTGCTGAAGGTGCGCTGCACCCAGTCGGGCCAGGTGTTCGAGTGGCCCGGCGATCTCAGCGTCGACGAGCGTTGCCACTGCTGCCAGTTCCCGGCGCCGCTGCGGCCGCACGTGGTGTGGTTCGGCGAGATGCCGCTGGGCATGGACGACATCTACCAGGCGCTGAGCAAAGCCGATTTCTTCGTCGCCATCGGCACCTCCGGCCACGTCTATCCGGCGGCCGGGTTCGTGCATGAGGCGCGGCTGGGCGGCGCCTACGCGATGGAGCTGAACCTGGAGCCGAGTCAGGTGGAAAGCCAGTTCGACGAGAAACACTACGGTCTGGCCAGCGAAGTGGTGCCGCGTTTTGTGCACAAATTCCTGGTGGGCAAGGTGGCGCGGGCCGATAAGCCCTAAAGACATCAGGGCGCAATGCGCGCCCTGATGGGATGGCGGGGCGCGTTAGCGCCCGGCTTTCAGCTTTTGGAAGTAGCTTTCGTACAGCGTGCTGGCGTCGCCGACGTCGTTTTGCCACTCGCCGTGCTCAATCACCGTCTTATCCGGGTAGAGAGACGGATCGTTGGCGATCTCCGGCGACAGCAGCTTCTTCGCCGCCAGGTTCGGCGTCGGGTAACCGATGGTTTCCGCCACCTGCACCGCGATTTCCGGCCGCAGCAGGAAGTCGATCAGCTTCAGCGCCCCCTCGACGTTGCGCGCGTTGGCCGGAATGGCCAGGCTGTCCATCCAGAAGATCCCGCCTTCCTTCGGCCAGACGATCTCCAGCGGCGTGCCGGCCTGGCGCGCCACGAAGGCCGAACCGTTCCACACCATGCCGACGTTGACTTCCCCTTCCATAAACGGGTTGCCCGGGTTGTCGGAGTTGAAGGCCAGCACGTTCGGCATCAATTTCTGTAGTTCGCGGTAGGCGGCTTCAATCTCTTTCGGATCGGTGGTGTTGCCCGAATAACCCAGCTTGAGCAGCGCCATCTGGAACACTTCACGCGCATCGTCGGTCAGCAGCAGGCGGCCTTTGTACTGCGGCTGCCACAGATCGGCCCAGGAGGTGACGGTGGACGGATCCTGCGCGTCGCTGTTAACGCCGATGGCGGTGGCGCCCCAGATGTAAGGGATGGAGTAGTCGTTGTTGGGATCGAACGGCTTGTTCAGCAGGGTAGGATCGAGATCCTTGAAGTGGCTGAGCTTGCTCTTGTCGATTTTTTGCAGCATGCCTTCCTTGCTCATCTTGGCGATGAAGTAAGTGGAAGGCACCACCAGATCGTACGCGCCGTCCTTGTAGGTCTTCAGCTTGGCGTACATGCTTTCGTTGGATTCATAGGTGGAATAAATCACCTTGATGCCGGTTTCTTTGGTGAACTGCTCCAGCAGACCCGGCGGGACGTATTCAGTCCAGTTATAGAAATACAGCGTTTTGCCGTCAGAGGCGTTTGCAGAGCAGAAACTCAGCGCCATCATCCCGGCTGCGAGCAGATGTGACCACTTTTTCATGCAGCGTATCCTTCAGCAGTAGTGAGCCGAACCCGTATGAGCCGCCGTTTTCGGCCGCGCCATACCCCAGAAAGGGCCATTATAGGGGCCGGGGCGGGGTGGGTAAAGGCGGTTATCCCAGCGGCAAATCAGCGGGTTAACCGAGTCAGGGCCATCACCAAAGGCCGCTTTCATATCATTGTGGTCAATGAAAGAGACGGGCGCCGCAGCGCCCGGCGGGAAGGATTACTCGGCCTTGGGCGAGCGATCGCGCATCACCCACTGGCTGGCGATCACCAGCGTCAGCGACAGCAGCAGCAAAATGGTGGCCAGCGCGTTAACCTCCGGCGAGACGCCGACTTTCACCATCGAATAGATCTTCAGCGGCAAAATCTCGTAGCTCGGCCCGGTGACGAAGGAGGAGACGACCACGTCGTCCATCGACAGGGTGAAGCTCAGCAGCCAACCGGCCGCCACCGCCGGCATCGCCAGCGGCAGAATGATTTTGCGCAGGATGGTGAACTCGCTTGCGCCGAGATCGCGCGCGGCTTCCAGCATCTTCACGTCGAAGCCTTTTAGGCGCGCGTAGACGGTCACGACCACGAACGGCAGGCAGAAGGTGATGTGCGAGAACAGCAGCGACCAGAAGCCGAGCGAAATGCCCAGCAACATGAACAGCACCAGCAGCGAGATGGCCATCACGATGTCCGGCGACATCATCACCACAAACAGCATGCCGCCGACGAACGGTTTGCCGCGGAAGCGGTAGCGGTACAGCGCCACCGCGGTCAGCGAGCCGATCAGCGTGGCGAAGGTGGCGGAGAGCACCGCCATGGTCAGCGAGTGGCCCGCCGCCTGCAACAGACTGTCGTTGTTGAGCAGCGTGCTGTACCACTTGGTGGTGAACCCTTGCCAGTTGATGCCAAAGCGCGAGGCATTGAAGGAGTTGACGATCAGGATGACGATCGGGATATACAGATAGGCGTATACCAGCGTCATAAAGCCGCCGCGCAGCAGACGTCCGATCATGCCAGATCCTCCTTCTTGTTCAGCAGGCGGGCGGCCCGGTAATAGACCAGCAGCAACAGCCCCATCACCAGCGTCAGGCAGATGCTGGTGGCCGCGCCGAACGGCCAGTCGCGGATATTGAGGAACTGGCTTTTAATCACGTTGCCGATCAGCAGGTTTTTGGCGCCGCCCATCAGATCGGCGACGAAGAACAGCCCCATCGCCGGCAGCACCACCAGCAGGCAGCCGGCGATAATGCCCGGCATGGTCAGCGGCACAATGATGCGGATAAAGGTTTGGAGCTTGCTGGCGCCGAGATCGCGCGCCGCCTCCAGGCAGGATTTATCGAGCTTTTCGATGCTGGAATAGAGCGGCATCACCATAAACGGCAGCAGGATATACACCAGGCCGAGGATCACCGCTTCCGAGGTGTACATGATGCGCAGCGGCTTGTCGATGACGCCGATCCACAGCAGCGCGTCGTTGAGGTAGCCGCGGGTGCTGAGAAACAACTTCAGGCCGTAGATGCGGATCAGCGAGTTGGTCCAGAAGGGCACGATCAGCAGAAACAGCAGCAGCGGCCGCACCTTCTGCGGCAAGCGCGCCAGAATAAAGGCGAACGGATAGCCGATCACCAGGCAGCACAGGGTGGCGATCAGCGCCATGTTCAGCGAGTGCAGCAGCACCTGGGCATACAGCGGATCGAACAAGCGCCGGTAGTTATCCAGCGTGAACACCATCTGTACCAGGTTGGCGTCATCACGGGTCAGGAAGCTGGCGCCGATGATCATCAGGTTCGGCATGAACACGAACAGCAACAGCCAGGCGACGACGCCGACGATCACCACATTCTGGAAGACTTTACGCGATTTCTTCATCGGCCAGCACCACCTCCCAGCTTTCGACCCAGGTCACCGCCATCTTCTGATTGAGCGAGTGATCGACGTCCGGATCGTCTTCGTTGAAGAACTCGCTGACCATCACCGTTTTGCCGTTCTCCAGCTCGACCACCGATTCCAGCGTCATGCCTTTGTAGTTGCGCTCACGCACGTAACCGATCAGCCCGTCGTGCTGCGCGCTGTCGTTCACTTCTTCCACCCGCAGATCCTCCGGGCGCAGCAGCACCTTCAGCTTTTGGCCCGGTTCTACCGGCAGATCGGCATAGATGTCGCACTCGCGGCCTTCCACGTTGGCGCGCACCCGCTGCGGATCGAGGCGTTGCAGGACCACCGCGTCGAAAATGTTGATCTCGCCGATGAAGCTGGCGACGAACAGGTTTTTCGGCTCTTCATAGATCTCACGCGGCGTGCCGTCTTGCTCGATGCGGCCTTCGCGCATCACCACGATGCGATCCGACATGGTCAACGCTTCTTCCTGATCGTGGGTGACGAACACGAAGGTGATGCCCAGCTTGCGCTGCAGCGCTTTCAGTTCGTTCTGCATCTGCTTGCGCAGCTTGTAGTCCAGCGCCGACAGCGATTCGTCCAGCAGCAGCACTTTCGGCTTGTTGACCACCGCGCGGGCGATGGCCACACGCTGCTGTTGGCCACCGGAGAGCTGGCCCGGCCGCCGCTTGGCGAAGGCATCCAGCTGCACCATGCGCAGCGCCTCTTCGACGCGCGGCGTCAGTTCGGCCGCCGGCACCTTTTGCATGCGCAGGCCGAAGGCGACGTTGTCGAACACCGACATGTGCGGAAACAGGGCATAGCTCTGAAACACGGTGTTGACGTGGCGATGCTCGGCCGCAATGGCGGTGATGTCCTGGCCGTCGAGCGCGATGCGGCCCCGATCGGCGTCTTCCAGACCGGCAATCAGACGCAGCACCGTGGTTTTGCCACAGCCGGAGGGGCCAAGAATGGTGAGGAATTCGCCGTGATTAATCGTCAGATCCAGATCGGCAATGATGGTTTTGCCATCGAACGCTTTGCTCAGGGCATGCAGTTCAACAAGGGCTGCTCGAGAGGATGTCTCAGTCATTTATCGTCTTACTCTATCCCGTGGGCTAATGCAGATAGAACCGCAACTGGAAAAGACTGCCGGAGCTTGCGGGCATGCCCGCGATTCAAAAGAAGCTCAAACCAGTTGCGCCAATGGAAATTTTTCGAGCGCGCATGATAGACGCTGAATGCCGGAATTGAAAGCCGATCCGGCCCAGATGCCGCGTTTTTCATCATGATAGCGACAAATGACCCTGTGATGACAGCGTTATTTCCCTCTGAAATCATCACAAAGATTAATGATATTGGCGAATTCTGGTTAAAAATGACCTGACGCAATATTTGATCCTGATCGGTTCAGCATAATGAAACGCGATATTCTGAGGGGCCGCTACCATGGATAAATTACTTGACCGCTTTTTCAACTACGTCTCTTTCGACACCCAGTCCAAAGCGAACGTAAAGCATGTGCCGAGCACCGACGGGCAGTTGAAGCTGGCGCGTGCGTTGCAGCAGGAAATGATCGCGCTCGGCTTCGAGCGGGTGTCGCTCAGCGAGCACGGCTGCGTGATGGGCACCTGGCCGGGCAACGTCGCCTGGCCGGTGCCGGCGGTCGGTTTTATCGCCCATCTGGATACTTCGCCGGATTTCAGCGGCAAACACGTCAATCCGCAGATCGTCGAGAACTATCGCGGCGGCGATATTGCGCTCGGTATTGGCGATGAAGTGCTGTCGCCGGTGATGTTCCCGATCCTGCACCAGATGTTGGGGCAGACCCTGATCACCACCGACGGCAAAACGCTGCTGGGCGCCGACGACAAGGCCGGCATTGCCGAGATCCTCACCGCCATGGCGCGCCTGCGCGCGCGCAAAATCCCGCACGGCGACATCCGCGTGGCCTTCACCCCGGATGAAGAGGTGGGCAAGGGGGCGCAGCTGTTCGACGTGGCGGCCTTCAATGCCGAATGGGCTTACACGGTGGACGGCGGCGGCGTCGGTGAGCTGGAGTGCGAAAACTTCAATGCCGCCTCGGTGACGATCAAAATCCTCGGCAACAGCGTGCACCCCGGCAGCGCCAAGGGCGTGATGGTCAACGCGCTGTCGCTGGCTACCCGCATTCATCAGGCGCTGCCGGCGGACGAAACGCCGGAGACCACCGAGGGTTACCAGGGCTTTTACCACCTCAGCAGCATCAAGGGCAGCGTGGAACGCGCCGAAATGCACTACATCCTGCGCGACTTCGAGCGCGAGGGATTCGAGGCGCGCAAACGCAAGATGGTGGAGATCGCCCGCGAGGTCGGCAAAGGCCTGCCGCGCGATTGTTATATTGAAGTCAGCATCGAAGACAGTTATTACAACATGCGCGAACAGGTGGCGGAGCATCCGCACGCGATCGCGCTGGCGCAGCAGGCGATGCGCGACTGCGACATCGAACCGGTGATGAAACCGATCCGCGGCGGCACCGACGGCGCGCAGCTGTCGTTCCGCGGCCTGCCGTGCCCGAACCTGTTCACCGGCGGCTACAACTACCACGGCAAGCACGAATTCGTGACGCTGGAGGGCATGGAGCAAGCGGTAGCGGTGATTATGCGCATCGCGGCGCTGGCCGCCGAGCGGGCGCGGTAAACACCTTCGTTCCCCGGCCGGCTTGCGCCGGCCCGCATTCCCTTTTCTGATACGCCCGGCGGGCTCTGCCTGCCCGCCGTTCTCTTCTTCTGCTCTCTTTATGACTCCCAGTCTCATGGTTGTTTCGTTCACCACACAACCCGCGGTGAGGGAATCCCATTATCCTTCGAGATAAAGTGCTGTTTATGCATACAGTATTGCTGTGTGCTTAACCGGTTTTACAGCTTCGGTGCGGTGAGCCCAGTGGCCAGGGGATGCTGGGGGAATGAGCGCTGTTAACCGCCATCAAACAGGACGTAAGAGGGTAACAATCATGGCAGAAGAAAAGAAAAAATGCTCAGGTGATTAACGGCGTTAACGACGATATTGCCGAACTGAAGTCGCTGTCTACGCTGCGCCAGCGCGTGGTCAGCGACGGTGAAATCGTCTCCAAATCGGCCAACGGTTTTCGGCTGGCAAATGGCAATACCGGCGTGATGCTGCGCAACGACGGCGAAGCTTTTTACTTACTGACAACCCCTGCCGGGCAAGCTCAAAACGGACAATGGAACACCTTGCGTCCTTTCGCTTTCAGCTTGGCTTCCGGCAGGGTTGCACTCGGTAACGGCGTTGATATTTCCGGTGGAGCGATGGTATCGCATAACGCGGGCATTCGGGCGGTGATAACTGGGCCAGCGCCGCTGATCAATGGGCAAATGTACTCTGCGCCTCCGGTATATACCGATTTCACCAGCGGCAACAAAACCACCACCATGATGATGGGCTCACGGGTTGTCGCCGGTAAAGAAGACTACGGTTTGCTTTCGTACCGCGATTGGCAAGGGAACTGGAACGAGCTGCAAGTGAGATCGAATAGCGAGCTTTCTGTCGGGCAGTTGGTAAAGCGTAACGCCAATGGTTGGATCGTGGCCGCAGGTAACTTCGACACTAATAATAATGCCGATCGTATTACCAACGCGATGCGTATACAGGGCAAGGGCGATCTGTTTGCCGACTTTTATCATTATGAACGCATCGGTCAGCACCACTTTGTGGGGCTGCACGTGGCTAACGGCGGGGCGCAAGGATGGTATGAATTCCGCAACGACGGCCACGCCTACGCCAACGGCGCATGGCACAGCAGCTCCGATGCCCGCATGAAAACGGACATCACCCAAATTGACGGCGCATTGGACAAGCTGGCTGGTATCGGCGGCTACACCTATCTCAAACAGGGCGTGCCGGAAGCCGGGGTGATCGCTCAGGAAGTGGAGAACGTGTTGCCGCAGTCGGTCACCCAAACCGAATTGAAGCTCAACGACGGCAGCGTGCTCAAGGATGCCCGGGGCATCAATATCAACGGTGTGGTGGCGCTGCTGGTTGAGGCGCTGAAGGAAGAGCGCTCACTTCGAGATGCCGAGCGCGAAGCATTTGAAGCTCGATTGGTTGCTTTGGAAAAAGCGATTGTGAACGCCTGATTAATAAAATTTTTGTAGGTTGTGCAGAGTATTAATCGATGGTGCTGCTGGTAATAAGCACTTAAGAATTTACTCTGCTGCCGAATAACGAAATAAAGGACTGACACATGAGTGGCGGAGATGGAAAAGACAGCCGTGGCCCAACTGGCGGTGTTAAAGGTGGGGCTTCAGATCAGGGGCCCAATGTAGGGCACGGTGGATCTATGGATATAAATATTCCTGGCATGGGGGATGTGCATATCGATGGAGTACACGGTTTAAATCCCGGTAAAGATAATAGTACCAACTGGGATGGTGGTAATGGGAACGGTAATGGTGGCAGGGACAGTAGCAGCAGTGGAGATTCCCAAGGAGCGGCAATACGGCGACAGGTTAACGCTATCAAAAATGACCCTAAAGTTAGTAATATACTGAAGGAGTTACAAAAAAAAGTACGTACGGTTACAACTTATGCAAAGGTAGCGTTGAAAAGTGTTGAGGCTGACGGAAAAATACAGGTGCAAGTTGGTGAAATTCGTACAGCCGATGAAGCCGCCGTCAGCAAGGCTATTTCCTCTGTCCCACAAGTTAAAAATGTACTTGGCGTGGGGTTGCCTGCTCAAGGCGGAATCGTGTTCGCTGGCAATATCGATACCAATCATAGAATCGGTAATTATCAGAGCGTACCCAACGGCAACAATAACGGCAACAATTCTGCCGCAGAGGATAAGGCGCCATTAGCCACCTATTCCGAGGTGCTTAATGGAACAATTCCTCCGGGTTTCTGGCTTGATAATAATAGGGTGATGACCGAAGTTACGGAACAGTATGAGATCAACGGCGGCGGAAAAGGGAGCGATCGCACAGGCTACCGGCAACGTAATGTCGAAGTGCCTTCTTTAACCTCAGCCTATCAACAATTTAAACAGGTAGAACGAGAAGTGGCCGAAGAGGCTCGTAGAGCCGAGGAAGCCCGTAAAGCTGAAGAAACTCGCAAGGCCGAGGAAGCCCGTAAAGCCGAAGAAGCACGTAAAGCTGAAGAAGCCCGCAAGGCGGAAGTCGCCAGAAAAGCGTTGTTCGCCAAAGCGGGGATTCTGGATGCACCGGCCTACTCTCCGGAAAAGCTAAAAGCGGCCAATGCGGCGTTGTCCGCCGCAGGCGCCATGGTGCTTAACCGTGCGCCTGCGATGCTGCAGACGTCGATGGTAGGGCAAGGTGTGATGACGACCACAAGCGAACTGGCCGGCTGGGCAGCGAGTGCGTCGTGGCGGGCGGCCTCCGAAGTCGGCAGTATACGCGCTGGCACCGCGGTCGCCGCCGGATCGGTGCTGGGGGCTTTTGCCCTCGGCTTTTACCCGACGGAGGCCGGAGCCGGGAGTGCCCAGGTGCCCGGGCGGGATGTCAATCTGTTTGCCCTTCAGGCGAGCCTGGCGGCGGCGGGCAGGGCGACCATCCAGCCCGGCATGACCTCGGTCGATTTGCCGGTGCGCGGATTTATCACCACTGACGATGACGGGAGACAGAGCGTTAACTTCGTCAGAACGGGCGTCGGCGGTGTATCGCCGAGTGTGCCGGTATTCAGACCTGTTCGCGATGAGCTGACGGGGCTGGACAAAATCACGCTGCCGGCGGTGGCGGGCGCGCCGGCCAGAACGATACTGATCAACCCGGTGCCGACCGGGCCGGCAGCGCCGGCGCATACCGGCAACGGCTCACCGGGGCCTAAGTCGCCAGTGCATACCGGCACCGGCATCAGGCAGGCGGACAGCATCGTGGTCACCACCTTCCCGGCGGATGTGGTGCAGGATCTGCAAGACTTTATCCTGTGGCAGCCGGATGCGCTGGAAACCGGAGTTGAAGCTGTCTATGTGATGGTGCGCAGTCCGAGATATACTCCGGGTAAAGTGAGCGGCAAAGGACAGCAAGTGGGAGACGGCTGGTTGAATTCAGCAGGTCAGGAACTGGGTTCCCCGGTTCCCCGTCAGATTGCGGACAAACTGCGTGGGCGGGAGTTTGCGAGCTTTGACGCGTTTCGTAAGGCGTTCTGGACTGAGGTGGGGAAAGATCCTGAGCTGAGCAAACAATTTATTCCAGCTAATAAAAAAACGAATGAGCCAAGGGTTGGCTCCACGTGCTAGAAATAAAGATACTGTTGGGGGGCGGCGTTCATTCGAACTTCATCATGATAAACTAATCAGTCAGGATGGTGGAGTCTATGATATGGACAATCTCCGTGTGCTTACACCTAAACACCATATTGACATTCATAGAGGTAAATAGTAATGGAACTGAAAAAAAACATCAGTGATTACACTGAAATTGAATTCAAAAAACTCATTGAAGCAATCATTAATTGTGACGGAGATGAGAAAACTCAAGATAACAACCTCGAGAGTTTTATCAATATTACTGAGCACCCTAGTGGTTCAGATCTAATTTATTATCCAGAAGGAAATAATAATGGAAGCCCTGAAGCCGTTATCGAAGAAATTAAGGAGTGGCGAACCAAAAATGGCAAGCCTTGCTTCAAACAAGGGTAACTACGTTTAATCATCTTATGATTAATAAATGGTGATGAGCATTTCATCTGCGTCCAGCAAACTAGCGTTTTTTGGGCGTTTTTTTCGCATTTCAATCAACTAATCTAGTTATCAGAAGGTGTTACGTAGTTTGAGTTAAACTCCGGGTAAAGTGAGCGCCAGAGGGCAGTAAGGGGGGCCGCTGGTTGCATAAAGCGGATCTGGAACTGGTTTCTCTTGTTCCAAGCCAAATCGCCAGTGCATACCGGCACCGGCATCAGGCAGGCGGACAGCATCGTGGTCATCACCTTCCCGGCGGATGTGGTGCAGGATCTGCAAGACTTTATCCTGTGGCAGCCGGATGCGCTGGAAACCGGAGTTGAAGCTGTCTATGTGATGGTCAGTGATCCGCTGGACTCGGGGTGTTTTACGCGTCAGCAACTGGATAAAAAGTACAAGCACGCGAGTGACTTTGGTGTTGCGGACACTAGAAAAAACAGAGAGACTCTGACTCAATATCGCGATGCGCTAGAGGCCCATTTGAATGATAAAGATACGGTAGAGAGAGGGACTTACATAAGAGAAAAAGACTCCAAAGTCTTTTTTAACTCAAGGACCAATAATGTTGTTGTAATTAGACGTGATGGATATTTCTCGACGGGAATGAAATTAAGCCCTGGGACGCCACAGTATAAAAACCATATGGAAAAAGGAGTACTGTTATGAGTATGAAGTTGATTGAAATCGCGCAGGCATTACTCGACTCTAAATTAACCGCTGATGAGTATGAGTCACAGTATCTTAATGTGTGGAGGAAAGAGCGCGATGACGGGACATTAAGAAATGATAGTAATGATGTTGGGTATTGTGCAGCAGAGCTTTTCAGCTTGGCGGATTGCTATACATCTTCCCCAAATCGGGATGGTAGCGATTTGGATGAGAATGAACTCAAGATAGAGGTAAAGAAAACGCTCGAGAAGTATAATTTTCTCAAAAAAGAGTAAGTTCTATATGTTTTATAAATGAATACGCACACTCTGCCATCACGACGATGATAAAGAGGGGGGGCTTCGCACCCAGTAAAGAAAATTTACTGGGTGTTTTTACCTACTCATGTTTGCTTATGGTGAGCATCAGTATTGTAGTCAGATATTCTAATATTGCTGATTTAGATGTGTCGAGACGTTTGCTTATCTGGAAATCTGCTGCGATAGATGCTGTCAGGCCGGAAAGAATGCCCTTTTAACATAGCGCATTTTTTTGCACTAATACCCCCAGTGCATACTGGGGAGGTAGTGACATCACATATCGATAAGGTACAGCGATGCAGACGGCCAGCATCACCTGGTTATTCACACGATGGAGGTTTTTGGGGATACACTTGGCCTTACTTATAACCACTCGAATTTAATGGGGTGGTTAACCGCCTGCTATACAAAATGCAGTAACCAGGTCTGCAACGCTCCACTCTTTGGTATCTGATACCTGGCCATCGCCTATTTCGATTAGGCGCAATTCGCCATTGGCATTTTTGGCGATATCGATCGAATAAAAAGGCGTTTTAATACGCGATGCGATCTGATGAACGATGTCAGGTATTTCACCATCGGCGGAAAAAACCTGGCCGTTAAGCGAAAAGTATCGGCGCTCACTGTCGTCAAACAAGTTTTCAAAGCGTCTTAAGCTAACGCCGCCTTCAAGCTCCCCTCTGTAATGCATAATCAGTTTAAGAATCTCTCTGATTTCAGCGGCATTGTGAGCTACCGAGCCTCGGGATGTGGTCAGCGATTTCACATAATCCTTAACAAAGTAGGCGGGCCAACAAAGTTGGGTGACCAGAGTGTCGAAATCTGTATCAGCCGTGGTGAGCACGGTCTCTGCGGTATATGACTTACATGGCTCATACCAGCCGGTTATATGGTGATTACGCAAATACTCATCCGGGGACTCAAGCATTTCCCCTCCATTAGCCGTTACCGCACGGTGCAACTGGCGATATTCCTCTGCATTCAACATCCAACCACGCCAGATTACCGGTACGCCTGGTTCAAAGCGGCCCGAAAAACGGGTTTTTCCTAATGCTGCGGCTTCTGAGGAAAGTAGAAAACAGCGTATTCCTCTATCTTTGGCGCAGGTAAACTCTTCGGCAAAATTTTCATCCGGTCTGCCTTGGTTTGAATAATCATCAGGATAAATAATTTGCATGGATAACACCTTGTATTAATTAGTATTGTAAGTAATTCAGTGAATGGCCTTAAAAATAACGTCAGTGGGACTGAGAAGCAATGGTTTGTTTGATTTCATGTGGTATGCATTACTTTCAAAATAATAATGATAGGAGCATTCGTGTGGTGGATAAATTGAGGTCTCGATAGAAACGTATTGTTGAGGGCGGGCCAGCTTTTTCCACCCTAAAGAAAAGGCCCGCATAAGCGGGCCGGTAGACATGTTCAACAGAGGCCACCGCCCCGAGAACTCAGTCGTTAAAGTACCAATAGCCGCTGTTGACCAGCGCGGTCAGCAGCGCCAGGAATGACGGGTCGTCCACCGCGTCGCCGAGCAGGGCGGCGTCGACGCTGAAGTGCTGGCACAGGGCGTCTGCGGCCTGCAGCTGGTCGGTGTCGATCAGTTCGCCGTTGACGAAGCAGCGATCGCCGACGCGCAGCACGCGCAACCCGCCCAGGCGCTGCAGCGCTTCACCCTGTTGCAGCAGTTCGTAGATTTCCCCGGCCTGATACGGCGGCTCCGGCGGCGCCAGATCCAGCTCGTGGCGCGATTGGGAGATAAACTCGCCGAACCAGTGCTGGAAGTGTTCCGGCTGTTGCACCAGATCCAGCATCATCTGCCGTAAGGCGTCCACTTCCTGCGGCAGGATCTCCGCCGGGTGTTCGCGCAGTTTAACGTCCGGATCGCCGTAGCGTTTGCTGCCCAGCTCGCGCGCCAGCACGTAATCGGCGAAGCCGCTCACCAGCTCGCGGCCGTTCGGCGCGCGGAAGCCCACCGAGTAGTTGAGCGCGTTTTCCAGCGCGTAGCCTTCATGCGGGAAGCCCGGCGGAATGTAGAGAATGTCGCCCGGCTCCATCTCTTCGTCGATGATGGCGTCGAACGGCTCTACCTGCAGCAGATCCGGATGCGGGCAGTGCTGTTTCAGCGGCGTTTTTTCCCCGACTCGCCAGCGGCGGCGGCCAGTGCCCTGAATGATGAACACGTCGTACTGATCGAGGTGCGGGCCGACGCCGCCGCCCGGCACCGAGAAGGAGATCATCAGGTCATCCATCCGCCAGTCCGGCAGTTGGCGGAACGGGCGCATCAGCGCTGCGGAAGGCTCATGCCAGTGGTCCACCGCCTGCACCAGCAGCGACCAGTTGTTTTCGCTCAGGTGATCGAAGCTCTCGAAGGGGCCGTGCGCGACCTGCCAACGGCCGTCCTGGTGGCTGACCAGGCGGCTGTCCACTTCGTTTTCCATCGCCAGCCCGGCCAGCTCATCCGGGGAGATCGGATCGATAAAGTTTTTGAAGCCGCGCTTCAGAATCACCGGACGTTTTTGCCAATAACGTTGCAAAAAATCGTTCCAGTCCAGGTCTAATTGATAATCCATGTTCTATTCCAGGAGAGAGGAGTGAGCCTGAGTGCGATTATAACGGAAGTTTGGCCCCGTGGATCGGGGCCGCAGAGGCATAATTTACTCGTTGTGGTGGGTGTCGTGCTGGCGGGCGAAGGTAACCTGCATGCGCGCGCCGCCGAGCGGGCTGTCGCTGATGACGATTTCGCCGTCGTATTGCTCGATGATCTCCGCCGCCACCGACAGGCCAAGGCCCTGGCCGGGACGCAGAGTATCCACCCGCTGGCCGCGCTGGAAGATCAGCTGGCGCTTGCTTTCCGGGATGCCCGGGCCGTCGTCGTCGATGACGAGGATGAGGTTTTTATCGGAATGCAGCGAGGTGATTTCCACGAACTCGAGGCAGTATTTGCAGGCGTTTTCCAACACGTTGCCCATCACTTCCATAAAGTCGTTCTTCTCGCCCATAAAGGTCACTTCCGGCGAGATGTCCAGCGTGATCACCACCCCTTTGCGCTGGTAAACCTTGTTCAGCGCCACCACCAGGCTGTCGAGCAGCGCCGGCACCGAGTGGATCTCGCGCGTCAGCACCGTCTGGCCGGAGTTGATGCTGGCCCGATGCAGGTAGTAACCGATCTGCTGAGAGATGCGCCCGATCTGATCCAGCATGATCGGCTCGGCTTCTTCGATGGTGGTCTGCTTACCGCTGCGCAGCGAGCGCAGGGTGCTTTGCAGCACCGCCAGCGGCGTTTTCAGGCTGTGGGTCAGATCCGACAGGGTGGTGCGGTATTTGGTGTAGCGCTGGCGTTCGTTGCGCACCAGAATGTTCAAATTGCGCACCAGGCCGCGCAGTTCGCTGGGCGGGTTCTCATCCAACTGATCGCGTTCGCCGTTCTCCAGCTCGCCCACCTGATTGACCAGCGCCTTGATCGGCCGCAGGCTCCAGTAAGCCGCCAGCCACAGCAGCGGCACCACCAGCAGCAGGTTGGCCAGCAGCACGTAGCTGAACCACTCCCACACCACGTCTGAGCGCTGCAGCTCCTGCGGAATGCTGTCGACCACCACGATGGTCAACGCCGGCAGCCGCGCCGTGGCGGCATAGGTATTGACCGCCACCGAGTGCGTCAGCGCGTTCTGATCGGTATCGTCATAATTCTTCAGCTGATCCTGCGCTTTGGGGTTGTCCCCCAGCACTTCGCTACTGATGCGGGTATCGGTGTCAATTTCGTAGAAGCCGGACTCCTCCAGCCATTCCTTGTTGATCAGCTTCTCCAGCTCCGGCACCTTGCGCTGGCTCCACAGCAGGTTGCCTTTATCGTCGTAGATAAACACCAGCGTGGGAAAATTGAGATCGATATCGGGAGGAATGGCGATGGTGAGCTTGTTGTCTTTCCACTGCGCCAGGCTGAAGAACAGGTTGCTTTCGCCGCGCAGCAGGCGGAAGGCGGTCTTGTCGAAGCTGACGATGTAGCCGACGACCGCCACCAAACCGTAAGAAAGCGACAGCGCCAGGATCACCCCGGCGGTCGCCATCAGGAAGCGGGCGCGCAGCGAAAACGGTTTTTTTATTCTTGTTGAACATCATGTTCACTTCGCGTCAAAACGATAGCCCTGGCCACGTACCGTGGTGATCACTTCATGCGGGTATTCCGCCTGCACCTTCTTGCGCAAGCGGCCCATCAGCACGTCGATGGTGTGGCTTTCGCGCAGTTCGGCGTCCGGGTAAAGCTGCAGCATCAACGAATCCTTGCTCACCACCTTGCCGGCGTTGCGGATCAGGGTCTCGATGATGGTGTATTCAAAGGCGGTCAACTTGATCTGTTGATCGTTGACGCTCAGTTCGCGGCGCGACAGATCGATCTGGAACGGCGGCAGCACGATCACCTGCGATGCCAGGCCGCTGTTGCGGCGCATCAGCGCCTGCATGCGGGCGATCACTTCTTCCAGGTGGAACGGCTTGGTGACATAGTCGTCGGCGCCGGCTTCCAGCACCGCCACTTTGTCCTGCCAGCTTTCGCGGGCGGTCAGCACCAGGATCGGCAGCTTGGTCTGGTGCGCGCGCCAACGGCGGATCAGGCTCAGGCCGTCTTCGCCCGGCAGGCCGAGATCGACGATGGCGATATCCGGCGCATGCTCCTGCAGGAAATAATCGGCTTCCTTGGCGTCTTCAGCCGCATCGACCTGATGGCCCATCTCGCGCATCTGAACGGAAAGGTGGTGGCGCAGCAAACCATTATCTTCAACAACCAGTACTCGCATGGCGAACTCCTGTGACTGTGCGGGTGAATGTCCTGTCACCCACGCGATAAAAGGGAACACGCTCTGCGGCGTGTCAGGGGATAACGCGGCCACCTGAACCATTTTGGCAAAAAATGCTGAGGTTATGGTAGGTATAACCCGCCCGGCCCGCAAGAGAGCCGAAGCAATGTATTAAAATAAGCGTTATCAATTTGTTCGCCGACATTATCGACAAGCTCTGATAAACGTCGGATAAACAGCGGCGGGGCAACGTTAAACGCAACTTAAACGCGTCGGGCATTGCCGCGAAAGGAAAGTGTGAACCGGAGCGCTTGATAAGCTTTAAAGGTACTAATAAGGTATTATTGAGGTATCGGCATATTTTCTCAGGAGCGATGGATGAAGCAATTAACCCAGGCAGAACGCATAGCGGGCGCATTTTACGGACAGATGCTGGGCGACGCGCTCGGCATGCCTTCCGAGCTGTGGCCGCGCGAGCGGGTTAAGCGCCACTTCGGCTGGATAGACGGCTTCCTCGATGGGCCGGCGGAGAACTCGGCCGCCTGTTACTTCAAGGCCGGGCAATATACCGACGATACCTCGATGGCGTTGGCGCTGGCCGATGCGCTGCTGGAAGCGGAAGGCGAGGTGGTGCCAGAACTGATCGCCCGCAACGTGATCCGATGGGTGGACAGTTTTGACGCCTTCAACAAGAACATTCTCGGCCCCAGTTCCAAACTGGCGTTGAGCGAGCAGAAAGCGGGCACGCCGATCGCCGCGTTGGAAAACAACGGCATCACCAACGGCGCGGCGATGCGCATTTCGCCTTTGGGTTGCGTGCTGCCGTCTGCGTCGCTGGAGGGGTTCTGTCAGCAGGTGTGGCTGGCCTCCAGCCCGACGCACAAATCCGACATCGCCGTCGCCGGTGCCGTGGCGATCGCCTGGGCGGTTTCGCGTGCGGTGGAGGGGGCGGACTGGGCCTCGATTCGTCTGGCGTTGCCGGGCGTAGCGGAGTATGCCCAGCGCCGTCAGGTGACGACGTTCAGCCCTTCGCTGGCGGCGCGTATCGAGTTGGCGTTTCAGGTGGTGGATGAGGCGGCCGATCCCGAACAGGCATCCGAGCGGATATATCAACTGATTGGCGCCGGGGTGAGCACCATCGAGTCGGTGCCGGCGGCGTTGGCGATGGTGCAGTTGGCGCAAACCGATCCTACCCGTTGCGCCGTGCTGTGCGCCAACCTGGGGGGCGATACCGACACCATCGGCGCGATGGCCACCGCTGTCTGCGGCGCGCTGCACGGCGCCGAAGCGATGGATCCTGCGCTGCTGGCGCAGTTGCAGCGGGTGAATCCACTGGACGTCGAGGCGTATGCCCAGGCGTTCGTGCGTTTTCGCCGCCGTCGGCAGGGCGAGGCGTAACGGATCAGCTTTCGCTGGTAAATTCGTACATGTCGCTGCGGCAGAAGCTTTCGCTGTATTCGATAGGCTTCTTGCGGTGGTCGAACAGCGTCTGGCGCACGATCAGCAGCGGCATCGGTTCTGATAATTGCAGCGCCCGGCGGATGTCGTCATCGGCCATGGCCGCGCTGACCTGGCTGCGCAGCGATCCCATCTCCACGTTACTTCGGCGGAAGTAGTCATAGAGCGAAATGCCAATCTCGTCGACGTTGGCAATCGCCGCCGCCACCACGTAGGACACCGCCACCGACATCGGCTGCCGATCGAGAAAGTGAATGCGTTTGAGTTGATAGATCGGCGTTCCGGTCGCCAGCTGGAGCTTTTCCGCCAGTTCGGCGCTGGCCGGCACCCGTTCGCGGCTGAGCCATTGCGTGTCCGGCCGGCGCCCTTGTTGCATCACCTCGCGCGAGAACCCTTTGACGTCCGCTAATGAATAGCGCAGCTTCGGCGCGGCCCGTTGCGCCTGGATGAAAGTGCCGTAACCGCGTGAACGGCCGATGATGCCGTCTTGCTCGAGACAGGCCAGCGCTTTGCGCACCGTGATGCGCGAGATGCCGAGCCGTTCGGTAAACAGACGCTCGCTGGGCAGGAAATCCCCCGCGTTCAGCAATCCTTGCTCGATGGCCTGGCGCACCGAGGCGTTAAAGCGCAAATACAGCGGCATCGCGCCCGCGCTGGCCAGATCCTGCAGCAGTTTTTCCAGCAGACGCTGGTTGGTCTCCTTGCTCATAGCCGACGGAAATCCTGTAGCCTCAATGCAATGGCTTATTTAAGGGGATTTCGCCGGGCAGCGCAACTGCCGCCGCCGAGAGGATGAAATAAGGTAGAGTAGTGTGCAATCGCCCCGAGTTTGGAGAAACAGACAGCCCATGAGTGACCACCCATCCTGCGCGGACGACGCGGCAATCCTGGCGGCCTTCACCCAGCAGCGTCAGCAGGGGCTGACCCGACGTTCGGCGCTGCATCAGGCCCTGTTGCGGCTCATCACCGCCGGGGAACTGCCGTGGCGGGCGAAGCTGCCGCCAAGCCGCGCATTGGCGCCCCGGCTGGGAGTGGCGCGCGATACGGTGGAGCAGACCTACGCGCGGCTGGAGGCGGAGGGATACATCAGCCGGGCGGTGGGGCGCGGCAGCTATGTTCGCTATCGCTGCGATACGCTGCTCGGCCGTGAACTGCTGGCGACGCAGGCGGGCCAGGAGGCGCGGCTGGCGGAACGCGAGCTAAGCGATCGCGGCCGGGCGTTGCTGGCGGTCAGCCATACGCCGCACACCAGCCGTCAGGCGTCGCTGACGCCCTCGCTGGCTGATCTGCGGGCGTTTCCCATCGATTCGTGGCTGCAGTGGGAAAAGCAGGCGCTGCGGCGGCACGGCGAGCGGCTGTTGGGGTATACCGATCCGCAGGGCTTGCCGGAGCTGCGTGCGGAGATCGCGCACTATTTGCAGCGGGAGCGGGGCGTCAAGGCGACGGCGGAGCAGGTGATCGTGGTCACCAGCTCTCAGCAGGCGCTGGCGCTGTGCACGCAGGTGCTGTTCGATCCCGGCGATGCGGTATTCGTCGAAGAGCCGGGTTACCAGGGGGCGAAAAAACTGGTGCAGTCGGCGGGGCTGCAGGCGCGGCCGATCGGCATCGATGAGCAAGGGCTGGACGTCGGGCAACTGATGCAGGCTTCGGGCGGCGGGCGGGGCGTTTACATCACGCCGTCCCATCATTACCCGCTGGGATACTCGCTGAGCCTCGAGCGGCGCCTGGCGCTGTTGCAGTGGGCCCAGCGCCGGCGGGCCTGGATCATCGAAGACGATTACGACGCCGAGTTCAACTACGATCGACAAACCAAGGCGGCGCTACAGGGGCTGGACAGCGGCGGGCGCACGCTGTATATCGGCACCTTCAGCAAGACGCTGTTTCCGGGGCTGCGCATCGGTTTCATGATCGCGCCGCCGCAGCTGGTGCGGCCATTGGTCGCCGCCAGGCAGTTTCAGGACGGCTACACGTCAGCACTGGCGCAGATGACGCTGTTCCACTGCCTGCACGAGGGCGGCTACGCCGAGCATCTGCGCAATATGCGCACGCTGTACAAGGCGAGGCTGGACGTCCTGTACGACGCGGTACATCGCCATCTCGCGCCCTGGACGCGCCCGGCCTTGCCGCAGGGTGGCCTGCAGCTGGTTTGCCCGCTGGCGGATGCGGCGACGGAGCGGCGGCTGGTGGCGGCGGCGGCCGAGCGGGGAATACGATTGTACGGCCTGGCGGATTTCTACACCGGCGCGCCGCAGCGCGGGGCGCTGGTGCTCGGTTTCTCGGCCTATGCGCCGGACGAGATCGTGCGCTTTATCGCCACGCTGGCGCAGGTGTTCAACGCGCTGCCGCGGGAAAACGGCGGTTAAAATTGGTCTGCTCGGCGTTTTGAATTGGTCCGTATTACACCGTCGCTGCGCGGTGTATCCTGCCGCTATTCGGTTATTTCCCTAATGGAAATAATATCTTAACCCCGTGAGGCGCTATGAACCCATCAAATCGTGAAGTGACTATCCGCAGAATCAATGGCGACGACAGAGCGCAATGGCTGGCGTTGTGGCAGGGCTATCTCGACTTCTACCGCGCCGACGTGGCGCCGCAGGTGACCGATCGCACCTTCGAACGGTTGGGGCAGGATGAACAGGTGTACGGGCTGGTGGCGGAGGATGCCGACGGCCGGCTGCTGGGGCTGATGAACCTGGTATTCCATCCGTCCACCTGGAGTGCGGTGGGCTATTGTTATATCGAAGATCTTTATGTGTCGCCGCAGGCGCGCGGCCATAAAGTGTCGGAAAAACTGTTCGAACAGGCGTATCGGCTGGCGGAGGCGCGCGGCAGCGATCGGGTCTATTGGATGACTCAGGAGTACAACGCGCCGGCGCGTTCGCTGTACGACAAAATCGGCAGAAGAAGTTCGTTTATCGTTTATACCCGTTAACCGCAGGAGGCGCGTATGGCAATGAATCGTTATGGTCAGCCGATTGGCGAACCGATGCCGGATTGGCAGCCGGCTCGCCGCCCGGGCGGCGCAACGCTCGGCGGGCGTTTCTGTTCACTGGCGCCGCTCGAGCCGCAGCGGGATTACGCCGCGCTGTACGATGCTTTCCAGCTGGCGCCGGACGGCCGCGACTGGACCTATCTGTCTATCGAACGGCCCGATACGCCGGCGGCGATGCTGCAGCATCTGGAGACGCTGCAGGCCAACCCGGGGCTGGTCAATCTGACGGTGTTCGACGCCGCCAGCGACGCGCCGATGGG
This sequence comes from Serratia sp. SCBI, assembly GCF_000747565.1. Taxonomy (NCBI): domain Bacteria; kingdom Pseudomonadati; phylum Pseudomonadota; class Gammaproteobacteria; order Enterobacterales; family Yersiniaceae; genus Serratia; species Serratia sp. SCBI. The sequence continues at coordinate 2,077,024 of NZ_CP003424.1, forward strand.
GACGGTGGCGCTGATGCGCATCGACGAGGCCAACGGCGTGCTGGAGATCGGCCACGTCAGCTGGTCGCCGTTGATGAAACAGCGCTCCAGCGCCACCGAAGCCATCGCGCTGCTGCTGCGCTACGCCTTTGATACGCTGGGCTACCGCCGCTGCGAATGGAAGTGCGACAGCCACAACGCGCCGTCGCGCCAGGCCGCGCTGCGCTTTGGTTTCCGTTACGAGGGCAACTTCCGCTTTGCGGTGATCGTCAAGGGGCGCAGCCGGGATACCGACTGGTTCGCCGTCACCGCCGACCGTTGGCCGACGGTGCGGCAGGCGCTGGCGCGTTGGCTGAGTGCCGAGAACTTCGATGCGCAGGGGCGCCAGATAGCCCGGCTGCAGGTGTTGCGCGGCGAATAATAAGCAACAAGGCGGCCCGCGGGCCGCCTTGTCGTTGTGGGTCTAACGCGCTTACTTCAGCTCGTCGACCAGGGTGGTGGCGCGGCCGATGTAGTTGGCCGGGGTCATCGCCTTCAGACGGGTTTTCTCTTCTTCCGGCAGCGCCAGACCGTCGATGAACGCCTGCATGCCGGCGGCGTCCACGCGCTTGCCGCGGGTCAGCTCTTTCAGCTTCTCGTAAGGTTTCTCGATGCCGTAACGGCGCATCACGGTCTGGATCGGTTCGGCCAGCACTTCCCAGTTGTGATCCAGTTCGTCCAGCAGGTGCGCCTGGTTCACTTCCAGCTTGCTGATGCCCTTCAGGGTGGCCTGATAGGCGATCAGCGCATAGCCCAGGCCCACGCCCAGGTTACGCAGCACGGTGGAATCGGTCAGGTCGCGCTGCCAGCGGGAGACCGGCAGTTTGCCCGCCAGGTGGCCCAGCACGGCGTTGGCCAGGCCCAGGTTGCCTTCGGAGTTTTCGAAGTCGATCGGGTTGACCTTGTGCGGCATGGTGGAGGAGCCGATTTCCCCGGCGATGGTCTTCTGCTTGAAGTGGTTCAGGGCGATGTAGCCCCAGATGTCGCGGTCGAAGTCGATCAGAATGGTGTTGAAACGCGCTACGCAGTCGAACAGCTCGGCGATGTAGTCATGCGGTTCGATCTGGGTGGTGTACGGGTTCCAGGTGATGCCGAGCGAGGTCACGAACGCTTCGCTGAACTGATGCCAGTCCACTTCCGGGTAGGCGACGATGTGGGCGTTGTAGTTGCCGACCGCGCCGTTGATTTTACCCATGATCTCCACACGCTCCAGCTGGCGGTACTGGCGCTCCATGCGGTAAGCCACGTTGGCGAACTCTTTGCCGACGGTCGACGGCGTAGCCGGCTGGCCGTGGGTGCGCGACAGCAGCGGGATATCGCGGAATTCCAGCGCCAGCCCTTTCAGCGCATCGATGATTTTACGCCAGTAAGGCAGCACCACGTCCTGACGAGCGCTTTGCAGCATCAGCGCGTGCGACAGGTTGTTGATGTCTTCGGAGGTGCAGGCGAAGTGAATGAACTCGGACACCGCGTGCAGCGCAGGCACCGCCGCCACTTTTTCCTTCAGGAAATACTCGACCGCTTTCACGTCGTGGTTGGTGGTGCGCTCGATGGTTTTGATGCGCTGAGCGTCTTCTTCGTTGAATTCAGCGACGATTTTGTCGAGGAAAGCGTTTGCGTCGGCGTCAAAAGCGGGAACTTCCTTGATTTCTGCGCAGGCGGCCAGTTTTTGCAGCCAACGTACTTCAACCTGTACGCGGAATTTCAGCAGACCGTATTCGCTGAAAATGGGGCGCAGTGCGCTGACTTTATCACCGTAGCGTCCATCAACGGGGGAAACGGCGGTCAGTGAGGATAATTCCATCGGTAGCAACTCCTGGGATCGATTAACAATGAGCAACGATATTTTGCGCCTGCTTGAACAGACGATTACGGGAAAACATTAACTGCAGGCGGCTGCCGCCGACCTGTTGCCACAGCACGGCGGCGCGAATGCCGGCCAGCAGCGTGGCGCGAACTTTGGCCTGCACCTGCGGGTTCTGCAAGATTGCCGGTGAGCCGGTCACCTGGATGCGCGGCCCGAGCGGGCTGACCACGTCGACATAAATGCCGGCCAGCGCGCTGATGATGGTGTCCGACTCAAGATCGAAGTGCGCCAGCTGGCGCTCGAGCTGGCCGAGGCGTTCGCCGAGCGTGTTCATCGCCTGTTTGTTGGCGTTGAGCTTACGCTCCAGCACCATCAGGCTGATGGTGTAGCGGGTCAGTTCCGCGCCCGGCCCTTTGTTGTTGGCGTTAAGCACGCCCATCAGGGTTTCGAGGCCGACCATCAAATTGCGCTCCTCGCCGCCGAACACCGCCAGCGTAGAGGGTGGGTCCATCTGCAGCAGGCTTTTCAGCGAGGTGTGAAACGCTTCGCGGTCGCATTGCCCTTCATGGGCCAATTGCTGAACCAAACGCGCCGACTGGCTGATACCCGCCATGGCCAGCGTGATGTCATAATAATTCTTCGCCACGATGACTCCTGTAAACGCGGTGAACGGTACATGGCTTACTGTATAAGGTTGTGCGTATCGCCAGGGTAACGGCGGCGGCCGCGAACGGTAACGATCGGGCGTGGCTGTAACAACGATGACAACGAATGCCGCGGATCATGCCATAAAATTGAGGGTAAACCCAGCGTCTAATACGCCTGTGGCGAGGCGGATGCGCCGTGCGGCGCAGAACTGCGCAAATAGACGGCGAAAATCGCCGGTGGCGCGGCACGAACTTATTGTTGCGGCGGCAAATAAAGTGCGGCGGCTGCATCTATACTGCCAACGTGACCCCTCAAATAAAGACCTTTATATGCACGTAAAAAACAAGCAGCCGCTGCCGGCGGTGACGCTGGCGGCCATCGGCGTGGTGTACGGTGATATCGGCACCAGCCCGCTGTATACCCTGCGCGAATGCCTGACGGCGGAAGAAGGGATCACCCTGACGCCGACGTCGATCTACGGCTTTCTGTCGTTGATTTTCTGGCTGTTGACGCTGGTGGTGTCGATCAAATACGTCTGCTTCGTGATGCGCGCCGACAACGACGGTGAAGGGGGAATTCTGACGCTGATGTCGCTGGCGATCCGCAAGCTGGATGCGCGCTGGGTGCCGGCGGCGGTGCTGGTCGGGCTGGTGGGCGGCAGCTTCTTTTATGGCGATGGGGTAATTACCCCGGCCATTTCGGTGCTCTCGGCTATCGAAGGCCTGCAGATTATCGCCCCCGAGCTGGACAGCTTTATCGTGCCGCTGTCGCTGCTGGTGTTGACCGCGCTGTTCGCGATCCAGAAACACGGCACCGGCAGCGTCGGCAAACTGTTCGCCCCGGCGATGGTCATCTGGTTCCTGACGCTGGCGCTGCTGGGCATCGGTGGCATTCTGCATCACCCCGGCGTGCTGCGGGCGCTGAACCCTTACTGGGCGGTGAATTTCTTCCTCGAGTACAAGGCCGTGTCGTTCTTCGCGCTGGGCATGGTGGTGCTGTCGGTCACCGGCGCCGAAGCGCTGTACGCCGACATGGGCCACTTCGGCAAGAAACCGATCCGCCTGGCGTGGTTTACGCTGGTGGCGCCGGCGCTGGTGCTGAACTACTTCGGCCAGGGGGCGCTGCTGTTGGCCAACCCGGCGGCGATCAATAACCCGTTCTTCCTGCTGGCGCCCACCTGGGCGCTGATCCCGCTGCTGGTGATCGCCACGTTGGCGACGGTGATCGCCTCGCAGGCGGTGATCTCCGGCGTCTTCTCCCTGACGCGCCAGGCGGTGCGGCTGGGCTACCTGCCGCCGATGCGCATCATCTATACCTCCGATCAGGAGTCCGGGCAGATCTACATTCCGGTGGTGAACTGGCTGTTGTTCGCGGCGGTGTTGATCGTGATTATCAGTTTCAAACACTCCAGCAACCTGGCCTCGGCTTACGGCATCGTGGTGACCGGCACCATGCTGCTGTCGTCGATTTTGCTGAGCATCGTGGCGGTGAAAAACTGGGGCTGGCCGCGCTATCTGGGGGGGCTGATGCTGCTTGCCATGCTGTGCATCGACGTGCCGCTGTTCGGCGCCAACCTGATCAAACTGGCGACCGGCGGCTGGCTGCCGGTGGCGCTGGGGTTGATCATTCTGCTGATCATGCTGACCTGGAAGACCGAGCGCTCGCGCCTGATCCGCCGGCTGCGCGACAACCAGGAAGGGCTGACCGCGCTGATCGAGTCGCTGGAGAAGGCGCCGCCGAAGCGGGTGCCGGGCACCGCGGTGTTTATGGAGCGCACGCCGCATGCGGTGCCGCTGGTGCTGCTGCATAACCTGAAGCACAACAAGGTGTTGCATGAGCGCGTGGTGCTGCTGACTATCGTGACTACCGACATGCCGTATGTGCACAACGTGCAGCGGGTGGCGATCGAACAGCTGTCGACGAGCTTTTGGCGGGTGGTGGCGAGCTACGGCTGGCGCGAAACGCCCAACGTGACGGATATCCTTTATCGCTGCGGCCTGGAAGGGATGAGTTTCACCATGAACGAGACCTCGTTCTTCATGTCGCGCGATACGCTGGTATTGGGCAAGCGCCCCTGGTATCTGCGCGTGCGCGGCAAGGTGTTCCAGCTGTTGCAGCGCAACGCGCTGCGGGCGCCGGATCTGTTCGAAATCCCGCCAAACCGGGTGATCGAACTGGGGGCGCAGGTGGAATTCTGAATAAAAAAAACGCTGCGGTAAACGCAGCGTTTTTCTTGGGCGGCAGGCGAACTACGCCAGGCGCTGTTCGATGATGCCGCCGCCGAGGCAGATTTCGCCCTGGTAGAACACCGCCGACTGGCCGGGGGTGACGGCAGAGACCGGCTCGTCGAAACGCACTTCGATGCGTTCGTCGTCGAGCGGGGTCACGGTGCAAGGGATGTCCTGCTGGCGATAGCGGGTCTTCACCGTACAGCGGAACGGGCCGGTCAGCGGCAGGCGATCAACCCAGTGCAGCTGCTGCGCGATAAGGCCGACTGACATCAGGCGCGGGTGATCGTGCCCTTGCGCGACCACCAGCACGTTATTGGCCACGTCTTTATCCACCACGTACCACGGATCTTCGCTGCTGTCTTTCAGGCCGCCGATGCCTAACCCTTTGCGCTGGCCCAGGGTGTGATACATCAGGCCCTGGTGTTCACCGACGGTCTGGCCGTCGACGCTAACGATCGGGCCCGGCTGCGCCGGCAGGTAGCGGCCGAGGAAGTCGCGGAATTTGCGCTCGCCGATAAAGCAGATGCCGGTGGAGTCTTTCTTCTTGGCGGTGACCAGCTCCAGTTGCTCGGCGATGCGGCGCACCTCCGGCTTCTCCAGTTCCCCAACCGGGAACAGGCTTTGCGCCACCTGCTCGTGGCTCAAGGTATAGAGGAAGTAGCTCTGATCTTTGTTGCCGTCGACGCCGCGCAGCAGGCGGCTTTTGCCGTCCACGTCCTGGCGGCGCACGTAATGGCCGGTGGCGATGAAATCGGCCCCAGGTCTTCGGCGGCGAACTCCAGGAAGGCTTTGAATTTGATTTCTTTATTGCACAGGATGTCCGGGTTCGGCGTGCGGCCGGCCTTGTATTCTTCCAGGAACAGCTCAAACACGTTGTCCCAGTATTCCGCCGCAAAGTTCACCGTGTGCAGTTCGATGCCCAGCTTGTCGCAGACCGCTTGTGCGTCGGCCAGATCGGTCGCGGCGGAGCAGTACTCTTCGTCGTCGTCTTCTTCCCAGTTTTTCATGAACAGCCCAGCGACCTGATAGCCCTGTTGCTGTAACAGATAGGCGGTAACGGAAGAGTCGACGCCGCCGGACATACCGACGATTACTTTTTTCTGGCTGTTGTCTGACATGGGGATCTCACGAACTTGAACACGAACCGTGCTGATAAAAACAAGCGCAGGATTTTACCACGTTGCCCGCGCTGGCGCACTGTTCATCTTGTGCTGCCCGGCGCCCTCAATGCGGCCAGGCGAAGCTGCCGACCAGCGACAGCGGGTAGCGCTCCGGCTGCTGGTAGCTGCGAATGCTCTCGGCCACCAGCGCGGAACGCAGGTTGGGCGCCTGCAAAATCTCGTCGGCGCTCAACCACAGGCAGCGATCGATGTCGCTGTCGTGCGGCTCGGTCGGCAGCGGCTGTTCCAGCTCGATGACGAAGCAAAACCGCAGGAACGGCGTGCGATCCGGCGCAATCCATTGGTGCAGACGTAAAAACGCCTGCGGCGTGGCGCGGATGCCGGTCTCTTCCCACAGCTCGCGCTCGGCGGCCTGCACCAGCGTCTCGTCGGCTTCCAGATGGCCGGCCGGCTGGTTCCACAGCGCTTTGCCGTTGATGGTCTCTTCGACAATTAAAAATTTGCCGGCGGCGTGCACCACGCAGGCCACGGTGACGTGCGGTTTGAACATGCGGTCTCCTTACAGCGGTTTGTCGATGCGCCGATAGATATCGTCCAGCTCGGCGATGCGGGTGCGGTAGCTTTTGAGCAGACAGGCGGTGTCGCCACCGCACCGCTGGCGTTTTGCCAGCCAGGCCTGCTGGCTGTCCTGCATCGCGCCGCGCGCGCCCATGGCGAACAGGCCGCGCAGCAATTGGTATTGGGTGGCCATTTGCACATCCAAATCGTTCAGCGTGCGGTTGGCGCAGATGGCTTGCTCATCGCGGCTTGCCGCCTTGGCGCAGTCGAAGCTGGCGGCCTGGGCGGCGAACGGGGCCGCCAGAGCGGCGAGCAGCAGCGCGATCGGCGTGGATTTCATGGCGCCTCCATCAGTTATCGGTCTACAGAGAATCGATGCTTTTCCATTCACCAGGCTGCAGTGAGCCCAGCGAAAGATTACCCATACTGTAGCGAATCAGGCGCAGGGTAGGGAACCCGATATGCGCCGTCATGCGACGCACCTGGCGGTTTCGCCCTTCGAACAGGGTGATTTTCAGCCAACTGGTGGGGATGGATTTACGCTCGCGGATCGGCGGGTTGCGCGGCCATAGCCACTGCGGCTCGGCCACCAACTCAACACCGGCGGGTAGCGTCGGGCCGTCTTTCAGCGTAACGCCGCAGCGCAATGGCGCCAGATCGCTCTCCTGCGGCGCGCCCTCGACCTGCACATAGTAGATTTTGCCGGTGCGCTTGCCCGGCTGGGTGAGCTGCGCCTGCAGCTGGCCGTCGTTGGTCAGCACCAGCAGCCCTTCGCTGTCGCGATCCAGGCGCCCGGCGGCGTAAACGTCGGGGAAGGGGATGTACTCTTTCAGCGTGGCGCGGCCGGCTTCATCGGTGAACTGCGGCAGCACGTCGAATGGCTTGTTGAATAACACAATTCGACGCGGCCCCTCGGCGCGGCGGGTTTGGCGGCATTCGGCTTGCTGAATCGTTTAACGTTGTGATTTCTAACAGAGAATTTTTTCATAACAGTTGAGATTACGGATGATAAGCGCATTATAACCGAATCCGTTTCGGATTGGCGCGGACCGAATATTCAAGTAGTATCTACACGCATCTTACAAAGCATTAACAAAATTGCGCTTGAAGGAGAGGTTGATGGAAAGCAAAGTAGTTGTTCCGGCAGAAGGTAAAAAAATCACGGTTGACGCCCAGGGTAAACTGGTTGTTCCTCATAACCCGATCATCCCGTTCATCGAAGGCGACGGCATCGGCGTTGACGTGACTCCTGCCATGATCCACGTGGTTGATGCGGCCGTTAAAAAGGCTTACCACGGCGAACGTAAAATCTCCTGGATGGAAATCTACACCGGCGAAAAATCTACCCACGTTTACGGTAAAGACGTGTGGCTGCCGGACGAAACTCTGGACCTGATCCGCGACTACCGCGTCGCCATCAAAGGCCCCCTGACCACCCCGGTCGGCGGCGGCATCCGTTCTCTGAACGTGGCCCTGCGCCAGCAGCTGGACCTGTACGTGTGCCTGCGCCCGGTGCGTTACTACCAGGGCACCCCAAGCCCGGTGAAACAGCCTGAGCTGACCGACATGGTGATCTTCCGCGAAAACGCCGAAGACATCTACGCCGGCATCGAGTGGAAAGCCGGCTCCGCCGAAGCGGACAAAGTGATCAAATTCCTGCGTGACGAAATGGGCGTGAAGAAAATCCGCTTCCCGGAGCAGTGCGGTATCGGCGTGAAGCCATGCTCTGAAGAAGGGACCAAGCGTCTGGTGCGCGCGGCGATCGAATACGCCATCACCAACGACCGCGACTCCGTGACCCTGGTTCACAAAGGCAACATCATGAAGTTCACCGAAGGTGCCTTCAAGGATTGGGGCTATGAGCTGGCGCGCGAAGAGTTCGGCGGCGAGCTGATCGACGGCGGCCCATGGCTGAAGATCAAGAACCCGAACACCGGCAAAGAGATCGTGGTTAAAGACGTGATCGCCGACGCCTTCCTGCAGCAAATCCTGCTGCGCCCGGCGGAATACGACGTGATCGCCTGTATGAACCTGAACGGCGACTACATCTCCGACGCCCTGGCGGCCCAGGTAGGCGGTATCGGCATCGCGCCGGGCGCCAACATTGGCTCTGACTGCGCGCTGTTCGAAGCGACTCACGGCACCGCGCCGAAGTACGCCGGCCAGGACAAAGTGAACCCAGGCTCCATCATCCTGTCCGCAGAGATGATGCTGCGCCACATGGGCTGGTTCGAAGCGGCTGACCTGATCGTTAAAGGCATGGAAGGCGCCATCGCCGCCAAGACCGTGACCTATGACTTCGAACGCCTGATGGAAGGCGCTAAGCTGCTGAAATGTTCAGAGTTTGGCGACGCTATCGTTAAACACATGTAAGTGTGTTTGCGTTTGAATGAGAGCGGGAGCCTAAGGGCTCCCGTTTTTTATTGTTCAAATGAGCAAGCGATTTTAAGCGTTAGCCGATTCACGCACGACCAGCACCGGGCAATTGGCGTGGCGCACCACCGCGGTGGCATTCGAGCCGAGGAGGTAAGTCATTGCAGAAGGGCGGTTGGAACCCATCACAATAATCTCCGCGTTAAGCGCATCGGCGAGTTCCAGGATCTGATCTTTGGGATCGCCGACGGCGACATGCGTGGTCACTCGATCCTCGGGAACGCTGAATTGTTTTGCCGCTTTCGCCAGCCCCTCGGTCGCTATCGCAATGGTTTCATCTTTGGTTTCCACCGCCGCCGTGGCGGCAAAGCCGAAGGCCGCGTAGGTGGCGCGCGACGGGATCACCGCCAGGAAATGGACGTGGGAGTCTTCGAGCCTGGCGAGCGCGTTGACATGCGGGATGACCTGCTGTGTTAATTCCGGCTCGGTAATATCCACGGGAACCAAAATAGTTTTGTACATACTCCCTCCTTATCGTTTTAAAAAACTCCACTTATCGGATTATAGCCGTTCGACGCCGGGAAAGGGGAGATCCGTATGGCAAACCTGGCAACGTTGTCTGCTGAAATGTCAGGCGTTTATCGACGTTATCGTTAAACGCCAATGGGCGCGCTTACTGTTTGAATAGAAAGGGAGCCATCGGCTCCCTTTGTTTTAGCAGGCTCAGATTATCGGAACCTTAATGAGGGATTTCCGACACCTCTTTGACTTCCGTCTTGTTGATTTGCTGTTTGACGCCATTGGCGTCGGTATACCCGATCAACCCGGCAGAAGTCTCTTTCGGTTTGCCGTCACTGATGATCGTTCGGCCATCGTGGGTATGAATAGCGTAGCTGGTGCGTGTGCAGCCTGACAGTGCAGCGATGGCAACCAGCGCGATCGCGGGAAGAACAAGCGCTTTTTTCATTTGAAGCTCCTTTTAGTTATTCAACTCACTCATGTTTGCAATCTGGTCTCGATTGATCTGTTCCGTTTTGCCCGTTTCAGCATTTCGATAGGAGACCAATCCGGTATCTTTATCGATCTGGGGCTTGCCGTCGGTAATAATGGTTTTGCCGTCCGTCGTTTTGATCGCCTGATTGGAAGCGCAGCCCACCAGGGACATCAATGCTGTTGCCGCCAGCAGCGCGGCAAAGGGGCGTTTGCTTTTCATACCTACCATCTTGGTTACTTAAACAAATTTAATATCAGGAAAGTAAGTATAGGCAGATTTTCCAGATTGCCAGGGTTGAAAGCGCTTCTAATGGGATAAAAAATTAAGAATAACTTAATTTATTGATGGAGTGATTACTCGTTCGGATAACAAGGTTATCGATAGGTCAGGGTTTTCAGCTGTACGCCCCGCCTGGGGAGCTATGGCTTCATGTCATCATCGGCCCTCGATTCTCCGCATGCCGATGCTTGATACTCGCAATGTCTCTGGCGGTTTGGCGTTAATTCTGTATAAGTATGCGCCGGGGATCTTGTCGAATACCACGTTGATTTCAGCTGACTATCATCCATAAGGACAGGGATATGAAAATCACGCATTCAGGCTATAAAACCGGCGCCGCCACATTATTGGCGGCGATGCTCGCGCTGGCATTAACGGGGTGTGCCAAGAGCACCGCCCCCAGCCAAACCGATCCGGTGAATAAAGAGGTTGACGATCTTTTCGCCAACCTTGGCAACCCAAAGGCGCCGGGAAAAGAGGAATTACATTACCTGTCTCAGGTGCAAGCGGAGATCCAACGCCATTTTAAAGACGCCGAAACCTACTCAGGCAGAAGTTGTACATTAAGCATCAAGCTGGCGCCGGATGGCCTGCTGATCAGCATTCGGGCTGATCAAGGGGATCCGGAACTTTGCCAGGCCGCGATAAAGGCAATCGTCAATGCACGTTTGCCTAAACCGCCAACGGCCGCGGTTTACGAAGCGGTCAAAAGCAGCACGTTGGAATTTCGCCCGCAGTGAAAATAAACGGCACTGCGATGCCAGACAATTAAACCAAAGTCACAGGCCGTATTTTCATGCGGCCTGTGAGTATTGGGTTGTGCAATATTTCGTATAGCGCTTCCTCATGCTAAAGCCCGTTTTTTCGGCATTATTTCACGGCATGTGGCGCCACTCTCTACCGATACATCATCGCGCTCACGCGCTCGCTTCGGTCTTTAAAACCGTTGCTGCGCATCGTTACCACATAGTAGCGATAGTGGTGTTTCTGTGCGTATTCGCGCACCAGATCTTCGGCGAACAGGCCGCTGAAGGTGACGGTGGTGACGAACGTCAGCCCTTTCACTTCGTAGGTGCCGATCTCTTGCGGGGTGCCGATATACGGCGGCGGGAACACGGTTTTGTGGAACTGGCAGCCGGCCAGCAGCAGGGTAAACAGCAGGGCGGCGGAGATTTGCGGTATGCTCATCGGGAAATGCTTTCCTTCCTTGGCGTGTGTTTTGGTAACTCTATAATAGGATTACAAAATTCGACCGGGATGTAAAAACTATCCCGCCGCGGTTGCCGTTTCGTTGATGCGGTATCTCCGTTATCCATCAGAACGAGGATTAAAACATGTTTGTTCGCCAGGCCACCGACAGCGATGCCGCAGCCCTGATCGCCCTCGACAGCGTCGCCGAATACGAGCCGCAGCGCGCGGCGCAGATCCGCGCCTGGTGCGGGCAGGGCGTCTGTTATCTTGCCGAGGAGCAGGGCATGGCGATGGGATACGGTGTGCTGCACTATCACTTCTTCGGCTGCGGCTTTGTGGAGATGCTGATGGTCGGCGAGCGCTATCGCCGCCGGGGCGTCGGGCAGGCGCTGATTGCGGCGCTTAAGTTGCACTGCCGGCACCCGAAGCTGTTCACCTCCACCAATCACTCCAACCTGCCGATGCAGCGGCTGCTGTTGAACGCCGGGTTTGTCGCCAGCGGCCAAATTGACAATCTCGATGACGGCGATCCGGAGCAGGTCTTTTTTACCCCGCTGCGCTAATACAGCCGGACATCCACCGCCTGCTGTTGCAGCCAGGTGCTGACGTAGCCATAAGCGGCATAGAAGGCCAGCAGCGCGAAGATCAGCACGGAAAGCGAGGCCAAAAATTTGACGTCGCCCTGCTTCGAAAACTGATAAGCGCAAGAGATAAAGGCCAGCAGGCACAGCAGGGTGAAGGCGATGGCCAGCGTGGCGTAGAGAATAAGCATAACGAAACCCGTTCTTCCTTGTGAGCGCGGCAAGGATACCACAGACAAAAAAGGGGCCCAAACGGGCCCCGGTGCGATACGGCGCGAGAGGTTTACTCCGCCGCGTCGGGATGATTCTTGCCTTCTTCGATGAATTCTTCGTCGATCTCTTCGATGTTTTCCTTGCTGTCGCGGCCGGACAGGATGTTCCAGCAGGCGATGAACAGCGCGGCGATCAATGGCCCGATGACGAAGCCGTTAATGCCGTAAATCTCCATGCCACCCAGGGTGGAGATCAGGATCAGGTAGTCCGGCATTTTGGTGTCTTTGCCTACCAGCAGCGGGCGCAGAATGTTGTCCACCAGGCCGATTACGACCACGAAGAACACCACCAGGAAGATGCCTTTCCACAGCATGCCGGTGGCGAAGAAGTAGATCACCGCCGGCACCCAGATGATGGCGGAGCCCACGGCGGGGATGATCGACAGGAACGCCATCAGCGCGCCCCACAGCAAGCTGCCGTCGATGCCGGTAAAGTAAAACGCCAGCCCGCCGAGCGCGCCTTGCACCACGGCGACCACCACCGTGCCCTTGACGGTGGCGCGGGAGACGGCGGCGAACTTCACGAACAGGTGGTGCTTCACGTGCTGTGAGAGCGGCAGCGCTTCGAGCGCCAGGTTCACCAGGTACGGGCCGTCTTTCAGCAGGAAGAACAGCAGGTAGAGCATCACGCCGAAGCCGACGACGAAGTTGAAGGTGCCTTTGCCGATCAGGAACACGCTGCCCGCCAGGTATTGCCCGCCCTTGAGCGCCACCTCGGAAAGTTGTTTTTGGATCTCGGCGGCGCTGTTGAGGTTATGTTCCGCCAGGAAGCGCTGCGCCCAGCCGGGCAGATGACGCATGAAGTCCGCCAGCATGGTCGGCAATTGGCTGTTGTTGGTCTGCAGCTTGGTGTAAATCATGTTGAATTCCATCGCCAGCGATGAGGCGATGATCGCTAACGGCGTGAACACGATCAGGCAGATCAGCGCCACCGTCAGCAGCGACACCACGCCGTTGCGTTCGCCGACGTACAGTTTCAACTTCTTTTTCACCGGATGGAAAATCACCGCCAGAATAACCGCCCACAGCACCGAGGAGTAATAAGGCCCCAGCACGTCGAGAAAGGCGGCGGTAACGATGAACAGGATCAGAATAAAGAATCCCTTGGAAATGCCTTTAGACATCATAGTCGTCCCTCAAAAGATGAATTTTCAGCATAGATGAACTGAATGAAAACAACACTATCATTACCTTTGCTTATCCGGTAGGGGATTTTTAACGGCGTATTCCATAGGGTTACTAAGGGGAAAGGAGGGCGCCGCGCGAGGCTCAGGCAGCGACGCAAGGAAAGAAAGAACGCTAAATAGTTAACAAAATTTATTGATTGTGTTTCATTTTGTGTGTTGCGCTTGCCGCCTGCGCCAGGCTTTCCTAGTGTTGATGAGGGCGGCCGTTCGCCCGATACCACGCAGGAGTATGCAAATGACAGAACACAAACGACTTGCCGTTATCGAAAAGGCATTGCTGATCGCTTTCGCCGGTCTGCTGATTTATCTTGTTGCGACCGGCGCCTTGTCATTGTCGGGCCTGGATCATCACTGGCCTTATCCTTCACGATAAGCACGCGCCCGCACCAGGGAATATTCAGCACCGCTAATAATAAATAGAACCTCCTTTCTCATTATTGCGCCATTACGCCGCATTGCGCGGCTCGCGGCGAAAAATCAGCGCCAATCCCGCCCCTGACACCGCCGCCGCCAGCACCAGCCACGCCGGCGCCGCCCAACCGGCCGCGGCCACGATGGCGCTCAGCGCGACCGGGCCGATCACCTGGCCGAGGTAGTTCCCCTGCATCACCAACCCCAGACTCAGCGGCAGCAGCGTGGGCTCCGGCGTCGCCGCCGGCGTGGCGGCCAGAATGGTGGTGGGCAGCATGCCGGCGATGGCGCAGAACAGGAAGCACAGTGGGATCAGCAGGCCATTGGGCGTCATCGGCAGGAAAATGCCGATGCCGAAGATGCCGATGACCAGGCTGGTGGCCGCGAGCAGGCTACCGGCCCGCAGACCGCGCGACAGCAAGAACCCGGCGGCGAGGTTGCCGATGATGTTCGCCGCCACCGCCGCTGCGCTGATGCCGCCGGCGACCGCCAGCGTCAGACTGATGCGCTGCATCAGAAAGATCGGTAAAAAGGTCATCACCGAGAAAAACTGCAGGTTATAAGCGGTGAACATCAGCGCCAGCAACAGCGGCTGGCGCGCCCGCAGCATCGCGCCCAGCGCTTGCCGCAGCGGCAACGGCGGAGCGTGCGCGTCGGCGGCGCGGCGCGGCGTGGTCAGCGGCAGCAGCAGCGCGGCCAGCAGCGTCAGCGCCGCACCGGCCTGCCAGTTCTGTTGCCAGCCCGCCAGGTGAGGGCCGAAAAACAGCGAAATGGCGATGCCCGCCGGCATGAAGGTGCTCCAGATGCCGAACACCAGGCTGCGCTGCGCCGGGGCGACGATGCGGTTTAGCACCGCCGGCGAGGCGACCACCACGATGACGAAGCCGAGGCCTTCGACAAAGCGGCTGACGATCAAGCCGCTGAAGTCGTGCAGCGTGGCGCCGGTAAAGCTGGCGGCGCTGACGATCAGCAATCCCAGCGCCAGCAGGCGCCGATCGCCCCAGCGGCGCACCAGCAGCCCGGCGGCGATGCCGCCGAACACCCCGACGAAAGGAAACGCCGAGATGACCCAGCTTAGCGTCTCCAGTGAACGGCCAAACTCGGCCTGCAGCGCCGGCAAGGCAATGGTGGCCTTGCCCACGTGCAGCGCCGCAGCGATGCCGGCGAACAGCACATTGATGACGGCTAGCCAGGGCGTGGCGGCGGGGGAAACGCGGTCAATGGCGTTCGGTTTAATCGCAGTCATAACACTCTCCAGTGGCGGTAATGCCCTCACTATGCGTCTGCGCTACGACAGAAGTCGTTCAAATGCTGCGCTGTCACGCGGGGAAATTATTCATTTCGAGCTTTATTTTGCGCGCCTCGTTGTTTGGTTCGCCAGCGTGCCGCCCTGCGTGGACGCGGGTGCCCGTTCAGCGGTTTACTGTTCCGGCACGCAGCGAGCGTGCCCGATCAATTTTATTTATAAGGAGCAGTGTATGTCAGAGATGATGAATGAAAACGGAGCGCCGGTGATGGAGTGGAGCTACGGTGGCCGGGGTGACGATATCAGCAGCAGCCTGACCTTCGACACGGTAGAGGAACAGCCGCATGGCTTCCTGATGACGGTCGATCGGCCGGTTCAGATCTTCAAAGAGGCGCTGTCGCCGCTGATGGCCTTTGTCACGCTGCTGCGTCCGCTGTATGCGAAGACGGGCGAGGGATTCCAGTTCGTGCCGGTTTCCAACCCCTGGACCGATGTGCAGCGCCTGCCGCCAAGCGCCGGTTATCTGGGCGTGCAGGTCAACGCCGGCCTGTTCTTCCACGGGGCCAAACCGACGCACTATAAAGATCGCGACGGCCAGATGAAACCGATCGACGGCGGTACTGTCCTGCAGAACATCACCGTGCTGCATCAGGTGGCGCAGCCGCAGGGCCCGGGCGAAGGCGGGATCTGAGGCTGAAACGTTATCACGGGGCTGGACGCGGCCCTTATCTCGCCTTGAAAACCGCCCTTGGCTTGGGTAAAAAGGGTTGTCTATTCAAGGAGAAGAGTATGTACAGCGACAACGAGAAAAAATTCTACATCATCCTCAACCGCAACCACGAACCGGCCACGCTGTTTAACGCCTCCTGCCATCTGACGGCGGGCATCACCGATCTTATCGAGCAGCGCGAGTTTCACCACTACCCGAGCAGCCTCGACGGCGTCAGCGCCAATATGAGCCACTACCCGATCGTCATCCTGCAGGCCAAGAACAGCAGCCAGCTCAGCAACCTGATCCTCAAATGCAAGGAGGAGGGCGTGCTGTCCAACTTCTTCACCACCACCATGCTGTCGCATTCCGCCGAGCAGCAGATCGCCGACACCGCCAATACCCCCTACGAGCAGTTGGACTTCGTAGCGGTAGCGCTCTACGGCGACACTGAACAGCTTAAGCCGCTCACCAAGAAGTTCTCCGTCTACCGTTAATCGCGAACGGCGTCACATCAGGGGCGGCAACGGCTATGATATTTTTCCATCAAATCGTTGATGGAGATGAACATGAGCGGCAAGAAAACCACCATGGCGGCCATCGCCAGAGAGGCGCGGGTCGGCATCGCCACCGTCGATCGGGTGATCAACCAACGCGCGTCGGTGCGGCCCGCCACCCAGCGCCGGGTGATTGAGGCGGCGAAAAAGTTGGGGTTCGCGTTGGAGAAGTCCCACTGCCTGTCGGCGGTGCTGGGCAGGCCGGAGCGCCGCCTGAGAATGGGGTTCATCCTGCTGCGACGCGAACACTCTTTCTATGCGCAACTGGCTGATGAACTGATGGCGCAAGCGGCGCCGTATCATGAGCCGGGTCAGCCGCCGCAGTTCATCTTCCACTCTCTCAATGCCATCGGCGACACCGCCGCCGCCATTAGCCAATTGAGCCGCCAGGTGGAAGCGATCGGCGTGCTGACGCTGGATCACCCCCTGATCCACTATGCCGTAGAAGAAGCCGCCCAGGCGGGCATCAACGTTTTCGCGCTGCTGTCGGATTTATCGGTGCCCAGCCGCGCCGGCTACATCGGTCTGGATAATCAAAAAGCGGGTCGCACCGCCGGCTGGGCGGTGGATCGTCTGTGCCGGCGTCAGGGCGACGTCGGCGTGATCATCGGCGACAACCGTTTTACTTGCCAGGAAGCCTGCGAGATCGGTTTTCGCTCCTACCTGCGTGAGCAGATGAGCGGCCAGCGTGTGCTGGAACCGGTGCGCAGCCTTGAGGACGCGGAAACGGCGCGCCGGGTCACGCGTGAACTGCTGGCGAACCACCCGGAACTGGCGGCGCTTTACGCGCCGAGCGGCGGTGTGGAGGGCATTATTCAGGCGTTGCGAGAGAGCGGCCGGCAGCGCGACATCACGCTGGTGTGCCACGGCCCGGTGCAGGGCGGTGAAATGGCGCTGCTCGACGGCACGGTGGATCTGCTGCTGTGCCACCGCATTCCCGAATTGGCCGCCACGATCGTCGAGACGTTACTCGCCGCCGATGAACAACCGGGATTACGCCACATCATTAATCGCTTCGATGTGATCACCAAAGAAAACCTCTGACGGCCGCTGAGTGGTGGTTGCCGAGGTCAGGGCGCAGCCAGGTGCCGCCTGAATTTG
This sequence comes from Serratia sp. SCBI, assembly GCF_000747565.1. Taxonomy (NCBI): domain Bacteria; kingdom Pseudomonadati; phylum Pseudomonadota; class Gammaproteobacteria; order Enterobacterales; family Yersiniaceae; genus Serratia; species Serratia sp. SCBI. The sequence goes on from NZ_CP003424.1 coordinate 2,094,308, forward strand.
ATTAAAAACTATCAAATAATTTATCAAAAATAGCGCGATCTCTATCAAAAAATAAAATTTTCATTATTGATGGTTTTGGAATTTTTGTTTGATACTGCCGGCATTCCCCGCAAAAAAGGAGCCGTCGCCATGACTTTGCCTATCGCCAATGCGCCCTGCAGTTGGGGCGTGGATGATCCTAACAACCCCCATTTGCCGCCCTATGCCACGGTTCTGCAAGAAGCGTCGGCGGCCGGCTACCGCAGCATCGAGCTGGGGCCGTGGGGCTATCTGCCGACGCAGAGCGAGGCGCTGTGTGCCGCGCTGGAGCAGCATCGCCTGTCGCTGGTGGCCGGCACGATTTTTGACGATCTGGTCAGCGAGGCGAACATTGAGCGCCTGCTGGCCCTGACTCATCGGATATGCCGCAACCTCTCGCGGGCGCCCAGGGCGGAGCCGACCGAGGGCGATCGCGCAGCGCCGCCGTTCTTGGTGATTATCGATTTCGGCAATCCGCAACGCGCCAGGTTCGCCGGGCGTTCAGATTTAGCGCCGCGTTTGTCGCAGGCAGAGTGGCAGAGGATGATTGGGCACATTACGCGCATCAGCGAACTGGCCTGGCGGGAATACGGTGTGCGGCCGGTGGTGCATCCGCACGCCGGCGGCTGCATCGAGTTCGCCGACGAAATCGACCGGTTGGCGGCGGACATTCCGCATCACACCGCCGGATTGTGCCTGGATACCGGCCATCTGTATTACGCCGGGCTGGACCCGGCTGCCTGGCTGAGCAAGCACTTTGAGCGTCTTGATTATCTGCACTTCAAAGACGTCGATCCGCAGGTGTTCCGCGAGGTGCTGGCGCGCGGCGTCGATTTCTTCACCGCCTGCGCCGAGGGCGTCATGTGCCCGTTGGGCAGCGGGACGATCGATTATCCGCAGCTGCGCGCGCTGTTGGCCGAGCGCGGATACCGGGGCTGGATCACTATCGAGCAGGAGCGCGATCCGCGCAATGTGCAGGGCAGCCTGCAGGACGTCACCGCCAGCTTGCGCTACTTGCGCGGCCTCGGCTTTTAATCAGGAGAAACACGATGATCAACGGCAGCAAACCTTTGGCGAGATCGTTGCGCTGGGGCATGGTCGGCGGCGGCGGCACCAGCCAGATCGGTTACATCCATCGTTCGGCGGCCTTGCGCGACGGTGCGTTTACTCTGTTGGCCGGCGCGTTCGACATTGACGCCGAACGCGGGCGTGATTTTGGCCGGAGTCTGGGCGTGGCGGCGGAGCGCTGTTATGCGGATTATGCCGAAATGTTCCGCGCCGAAGCCGCGCGGGCGGAGGGCATCGAAGCGGTCTCGATCGCCACGCCGAACAACACCCATTACGCCATTTGCCGGGCGGCGCTGGAGGCGGGATTGCACGTGGTATGCGAGAAGCCGCTGTGTTTCAGCGTCGAAGAGGCGCAGGCGCTGGCGGCGCTGTGCGAGCGGCAGCGCAAAGTCATCGGCGTGACCTACGGCTATGCCGGGCACCAGATGATTTTGCAGGCCCGGCAGATGATTGCCGATGGCCGGCTGGGGGAAATTCGGCTGGTGAATATGCAGTTCGCCCACGGCTTTCACGCCGCGCCGGTGGAGCAGGATAATCCCAGCACTCGCTGGCGGGTCGATCCGCGCTTTGTCGGCCCCAGCTATGTGCTGGGCGATCTGGCGACCCACACGCTGTTCCTGGCGGAAACCATGGCGCCGCAGCTGAAGATCCGGCGGCTGCTCTGCAGTCGACAAAGCTTTGTGCCGTCGCGCGCGCCGTTGGAGGACAACGCCTATGTGCTGATGGAGTATCACAACGGCGCCATCGGCTCCGTGTGGGCTTCGGCGGTCAACTGCGGTTCGATGCATGGCCAAAAGGTGCGCATTGTCGGTGAAAAGGCCAGCCTGGAGTGGTGGGATGAACAACCCAATCAGCTGCGCTTCGAAGTGCAGGGCGAGCCGGTGCGGATCCTGGAGCGCGGCATGCCGTATCTCGCCGCGTCGGCGCTGGCGGACGATCGCATCGGCGGCGGCCATGCGGAGGGGCTGTTTGAAGCCTGGTCGAATCTCTACCGCCGCTTCGCGCTGGCGATGGACGCCACCGATCGGCGCGACGCAGCCTTCCTGGCCGACTTCTGGTACCCGGACGTGCAGGCCGGCGCGCTGGGCGTGAAGTGGGTGGCGCGCTGCGTGCAATCCGCCGAAACCGACGCCGGCTGGGTCGCCTTCGACTGAGCGAGCGATTCGCTCAGACGCTGGCCCCGTCGTAGCGGTGGATCTGTAACGCATCCAGCGCGACGTCAGGCACGCAGCGCAGGTTAACGGCGCACATCGCGGCGCCGTCCGGCGCGGTGCCGTAGACGAAGGGCTGGGCTCCGCAGACTCGGCAGAACTGATGGCGGATCCGGTGCTGATTGAAGGTATAGGCGCTGAGTTGATCTTCACCGCTGCGCAGCGTGAAGGCCGCGAGGGGAAAGAACGACAGCAACAGCCCCTTGCGGCGGCAGATCGAGCAGTTGCAGCTGAGGGCTTCGGTCGGCAGTTCGGCGTCTACGGAGAAGGTGACGGCGCCGCAGTGGCAGCTTCCCTGGAATGACATGGCGGTGATCCTGTGGCAGGAGGGCGGGTTTGCCCAGTATAGTGCAATTTATCGCCATTCGGCCGCGCCGGGCGCGGTTTCCTTAATAAATGCGCGGTTTTCTGGTAGGTTAAGGTTTAACGTCATCAAAAGGAGATCGCGATGTTAGAGCATTACTATCCGGCAAACATGGGCGCCGAACCGGTCACGGACGAACAGCACAAGCGGCTGGTGGCGGTGCAGGCGGCACTGGAGCTTATCAAGGCTACGCTGTCAGACACCAACGATGGCAACGGCGTGGATTTCCAGCTGAAGGCGGCGGAGAAGCACATCGGCCCGATGGCCGACGCTATTCAGGAAGCCCTGAAGTAACGGTTCGCCGTCACGTCAACCGCCCGTATCGGGCGGTTTTTTTTTTGCGCCGATTACTGCGGTCTTTTACGACGCCAGCGGCTCAAGCCATCATCAGGTGCTCGTTCATATTCCGCTCTCGCGCCTTTGCTCGACGGCGGTTGCCAACCGCGCCGGAATAGGATTAAATGCCGCACTGACTGTATAAATAAACAGGGGTGTTACAATGAGCCTGGCGCTGAAGGGTGAGAAGATCGCGCGTAACCGCTTTACCGGCGAAAAAATTGAAAACGGCAGCTTTATGCTGTGTGATTTTTCGGGCGCCGATCTGACCGGCACCGAATTTATCGGCTGTCAATTTTACGATCGCGAGAGCCGACAGGGCGGTAACTTCAGCCGCGCGATCCTGAAAGACGCGAGTTTTAGAAGCTGCGATTTATCGATGGCCGATTTCCGCCACGTTGACGCATTGGGGTTGGAGATCCGCGAATGTCGCGCGCAGGGAGCAGATTTTCGCGGCGCCAGCTTTATGAATATGATCACCAGCCGCACCTGGTTTTGCAGCGCCTATATCACCAAGAGCAACCTGAGCTACGCCAATTTTGCCAAAGTGGTGTTGGAGAAATGCGAGCTGTGGGAAAACCGTTGGCACGGCGCGCAGGTGCTCGGCGCCAGCTTCAGCGGCTCCGATCTGTCCGGCGGCGAATTCTCCGGTTTTGACTGGCGCGCCGCCGATGTCACCCAGTGCGATCTGAGCAACGCGGAACTGGGCGAGTTGGATTTGCGCACCACCGATCTGCAGGGCGTTAAAATGGACAGTCACCAGGCCGCTCAACTGCTGGAGCGGCTGGGGATCGCAATCATCGGCTGAAGGGGAGGGTTAGCGCGATGGTTGGGCAAATAAGCGATTGAACGCTTGATCCGCGTCCACGGGAATGCGGCGTTGCATTACCGGGATAGTGAAACGCGGATCGCGCACAAAGTGCCGAGCTTGCTCGTTGAGCGGCACGACGGCGATCGCCAGATTGTCGTTAGCCTGCATGACGCCTTCCTGCTCGAACAAGGCGAATACCGGCGCGTGGCGCGCGTTGCCCAATGAGCAAGCCGAAATCCAATAATCGCCGTCTTGGGCAAATTTGCACTGCGCCGCTTGCGGGCCAATCGCGCTGATTTGTTTGGCTATCAAGGCGTTCGCGTTTTCCACATAGCTTGGCGGTGCCGGCTGGCAGCCCGCCAAACTGAGCGTCAGCGCCGTCAGCATCAGTGTTCTTTTGCCCATCATAGCCATCCTTGAGGTCATTTCCTGTAAAGTAAAATAATTATCCTAACAACGATAATGCGCCAGTGTCGAGAACAGATTGATTTATTAAGCTTTTATTTCTCTTTCATGACGATTAAGCGGTTTTCTTCAGTGTTATAGCAGGGAGTAGTTTCGCGTGAAGGGAAGAGCAGAACGCGGAATCGGCGGCTGTTTGCGCGTTCATGATCGGCCCCGGCGCGGCGAGTCCAATCGTTCGTTATTTTTCACCCCGAACGCCGCGCCGAAAACCCTGAGCTGGCGGCAGATGTAGGCGGTGCTTTGCGGTAATAAATTTATGAGGCAGATGAATATAATTTAAAATATATCTTGCTTAAATAATTTAGCTGTGTGTAAATAGCGTCATCGGTTTGTAGTACAGACCTTATGAAAGCAGTTTTAGTAAAGCAGTTCTCAGTATTAGCGATATCCCTCAGATACCTCTTCTTCCGCGAATTCTCTTCTCTAGTGCCCCATAAGTTTCCAATAAAAACAGACCTCTATCGCCCTATGGCGTCGCAAAAATATAAAGGAAATATCTCTATGTCCAATAAAATGACTGGTTTGGTAAAATGGTTTGATGCAGGTAAAGGCTTTGGCTTTATCACCCCGGCAGACGGCGGCAAAGATGTGTTCGTACACTTCTCCGCTATCCAGAGCAACGATTTCAAAACGCTGGACGAAGGCCAACAGGTTGAGTTCACTATCGAAAATGGCATGAAGGGGCCTTCTGCCGGCAACGTGGTCGCGTTATAATTTTTGGCCGAGGTGCAATTTCTTACGACAGCGATGATGGTTTAAGCCGGAGCAGTTAAGCAATGAAATCCTCAGCCTGAATAAACTCCGGGTTCGCCCGGAGTCTTTCTCGATACGTCATTAGCTCAGCAGGAAGAGCGGCAGCGAAATTATTCGTTGGCGGACTGGGGTTCGATTCCTCGATGACGTTCCAATAATTAATGATTATTGGCAACAGAAAAACAGATTGCCGCAGAATTAATAACGCCGCGTTTCAGTCTATTTTTCTGTTGTGAAAAAGTCGCGCTTAGGCTGCGTAATGTTGGAGTGTGGGATGGACGCTTACGCCATAACATGACAGCCGGGAAAGTCACCGGCACACGATTAATAGCCCCGGCCTTGGCCGGGGTTTTTTATACCCGCGATCTTAACGCTGCGAGTCCAGCAGTTCGTTATTTTTCACCACGTCCTGCGCCTTGAGGTAGCTCTCGATCAGCAGCTGATAGGCCGGGAAGATTTTGGTGTAGACTTCGGCCCACTGCTGAGCGTCGGCGCGATTCCAGCTGCCCTGCAGCTCGGAGGCGACGCCGGCGGTGTCGATCGGCACCACGCCCGCCTGTACCACGCGCGCCAGGGTAATTTCCTGCGCCATTTTCGAGTAGGTGCCGGAGGCGTCGATTACCGCGAAGACCTTATAGCCTTCGGCCACCGCGCTGATGGACGGAAAGGCCATGCAGACGCTGGTGATGGTGCCGGCGATGATCAGGGTTTTGCGGCCGGTGGCTTTGACCGCCGCCACGAAGTCCGGGTTGTCCCAGGCGTTGATTTCCCCTTTACGGGCGACGTATTGCGCGTGCGGCGCATTCTGGTGAATTTCCGGGATCAGCGGGCCGTTGGGGCCCTGCGGCACCGAGGCGGTGGTGATCACCGGCAGTTTGCTGAGGGTGGCGATGCTGGCGAGGGCGGCGGCGCGAGCGCGCAGTTCGGTCATCGGCATATCGGCGACGGTCTGAAACAGACCGCTCTGGTGGTCGATCAGGAGCATGACCGCGTCATTAGCATCAATAACAGGACGCTGGCCGTTGAAGTTGGCTGGAGTGCTCATGGTGTCTTCCTTTTTTCGTCGTGAGGTCAGTGGGTATCTTCTTTGATTGATAAGGCTGAAACTCAGCACTTGCCTACAGTGTAGGGAGAGGAGAGAAATCCGGTAGAGCCTAAAGCCGGGATGCATCGTTCCATAAATGGAACGACACTGCAGCAGGCGCGGGGGCCGGCGCTGGGCTAAACTTAAGGTGCATGAGAAACATGCGGCAAGGAACGCCATCCTGTTCATGGGTTTGACGCGGAGGGCCGCCGTCATGGCTTATCAGCATATCGTTGTCGCCACGGATCTCAGCGAAGACGCCGAGTTCCTGTTGGGCAAGGGCGCCAGGTTGGCCGCCGCGCTCCAGGCCAAACTTTCACTGATTTATATCGATATTCACCGCGCCGGTTATTATGTCGATCTGGGCGTGGGAGATTACAACTACACCGATCGCACGTTTTCGGAGCGGGTGAAGAATATGCTCAATGCGATCAAAGGGCATTCTTCCTATCCGGTGGAAGAGGTGATCGTCAGCCGTGGCGCATTGACGGAAGAGCTGAATCGGGTGGCGAAGGAAAAAGGGTTCGATCTGGTGATCTTCGGCCATCACCACGATGTCTGGAGCCGGCTGGTTTCTTCGGCGCGTCAGGCGATCAATGAGTTGAACGTCGATCTGCTGGTGATCCCCATCGAGAAAAATAGTCGCGGCCGCCGGCGGGCGGCTGCTTTTTTCATTCGCATCGCTTATCTCTGAGCGGCCATAACCGTCGATCTGCAATAATCCCGCTTGCTGACAATCCGCCAGGAAAATAGTGACTGGCCGCAATTTTATTATCTCCATCAATATGTTGGCCAAAATCCGATAAAGATTAACCCAGCGCATTGAAATGACTCGCATACCTCCTTTTGGTTAATAAACCGCACGTTTTGACTGGCTCTCAGGGAGCCTGCGTCTTATCCTCGGGGCAATGAGATTTGTATGACTTATATAAATGCGTTTACATGGAGGAGGTCTCATGCGTTTTGACAATAAAGTCGTGGTTATCACCGGTGCGGGCAATGGCATGGGGGAAGCGGCGGCGCGGCGTTTCTCCGCCGAGGGTGCCATTGTGGTGCTGGCCGACTGGGCCAAGGAAGCGGTAGACAAGGTCGCCGCTTCGCTGCCGAAGGGCCGCGCGATGGCGGTGCATATCGACGTTTCCGATCACGTGGCGGTTGAAAAAATGATGAACGAGGTGGCGGAAAAACTGGGCCGCATCGACGTCCTGCTGAACAATGCCGGCGTACACGTGGCGGGCAGCGTGCTGGAAACCAGCATCGACGACTGGCGTCGCATCGCCGGGGTCGATATCGACGGCGTGGTGTTCTGTTCCAAATTCGCCTTGCCGCACTTGCTGAAAACCAAAGGCTGCATCGTCAATACCGCATCGGTGTCCGGCCTGGGCGGTGACTGGGGCGCGGCCTATTACTGCGCGGCGAAAGGCGCGGTGGTTAACCTGACGCGCGCCATGGCGCTGGATCATGGCGGTGACGGCGTGCGCATCAACTCGGTCTGCCCGAGCCTGGTCAAAACCAACATGACCAACGGCTGGCCGCAGGAGATCCGCGACAAGTTCAATGAGCGCATCGCGCTGGGGCGTGCGGCGGAGCCGGAAGAAGTGGCGGCGGTGATGGCGTTTCTGGCCAGCGACGACGCCAGCTTTATCAATGGCGCCAACATCCCGGTCGATGGCGGGGCGACCGCCTCGGACGGCCAACCGAAGATCGTCTAAGCGTTAATGCGCAGGCCCGGCCATTATGACCGGGCCTGTTGTTTTAGACGCCGATGCGATCGCGCAGCGTGTAGTAGGCCGCGCCGATGGCGGTGAACGGGATCTGCAGATTGCGTCCGCCGAAGAACGGCAGGTGCGGCAGCTTGGCGAAGGCGTCGAAGCGTTCGGCGTCGCCGCGCATCAGCTCGGCGATCAGCTTGCCCGCCAGATGGGTGCAGGTTACGCCGTGGCCGCTGTAGCCCTGCATGTAGTACACGTTATTCTCCAGCCGACCGAACTGCGGCATGCGCGACAGCGTCAGCAGGAAGTTGCCGGTCCAGCGATAGTCGATACGCACCCCTTTCAACTGCGGGAAGGTCTTCAGCAGCTTCGGCCGGATCAGGTTATCGATGTCGTCCGGATCGCGCGCGCCGTACACCACGCCGCCGCCGTAAAGCAGACGATGATCGGCGGTGATGCGGTAGTAATCCAGCAGGTAGTTGCAGTCCTCCACGCAGTAATTCTGCGGGATCAGCGCCTGCGCTATCTCCGGCGCCAGCGGTTCGGTGGTCACCACCTGGGTACCGCACGGCATGCTGCGCTTGGCCAGCCGCGGCTCCAGCTTATCGCCCAGATAGGCGTTGCCGGCGACGATGACGAAGCGCGCCTTCACCTGGCCATTGGCGGTGCTGATGAGCGCCGGTTCGCCGTGGCGAATGTTCGTCACCGCCGATTGCTCGAAGATGCGCCCGCCCTGCAGGCGAATCGCCTCGGCCTCGCCCAGCGCCAGATTGAGCGGATGGATGTGGCCGCCGCTGTGATCGAGCAGCGCGCCGACGTAACGATCGCTGGCGATCTCCTGGCGCACCCGGTCCGCGTCGAGCAGCTCAAGCTGGGTATTGCCGTAGCGCTCCCAGTTGCGTTTTTGCTCGATCAGCGCATGGAACTGCTTGTTGTTCAGGGCGGCGAAGATGCCGCCGGGGCGGTAGTCGCAGTCGATGGCGTAGCGGCTGATGCGGCTGCGAATGATCTCCGCGCCTTCGAACATCATGCTGCCGAGCAGGCGGGCGCTTTCCGCGCCGTAACGCTCTTCAATCACATCAATGTCGCGGCTGTAAGAGTTGACCAACTGGCCGCCGTTGCGGCCGCTGGCGCCGAAACCGATGCGCGCCGCTTCCAACACCACCACGTCGTAACCGGCTTCCACCAGGAACAGCGCGGAGGAGAGGCCGGTATAGCCGCCGCCGATCACGCAGACGTCGCATTCGATCGATTCATTCAGTTGCGGATAGGGCTGATGTGCGTTGGCCGTGGCCGCATAATAGCTTTTTACGTGTTCAGTCATGATGTAAGCCCTTATTCCAGCGAGATCCAGGTGGTTTTCAATTCGGTGAATTTGTCCAGCGCATGCAGCGATTTGTCGCGGCCGTTGCCGCTTTGCTTGTAACCGCCGAACGGCACGGTCATGTCGCCGTCGTTGTAGTTGTTGACGAAAACCGTACCGGCCTTCAGTTGGCGCGCCATGCGGTGCGCGCGCGCCAGATCGCGGGTCCAGACCGCGGCACCGAGGCCGTAGTCGCTGTCGTTGGCCAGCTGCAGCGCCTGTTGCTCGTCGTCGAACGCCGTCACCGCCAGCACCGGGCCGAAGATTTCATCGCGCGCCACGCTCATGGCATTGTCCACCTGGGTGAGGATGGTCGGCCCCAGATAGCCGGCGTGGTCGCCCTGCGGATGGTCGCGCCCGTCGAGGAACAGCGCGGCGCCCTGGCTCAGCCCCCGATCGATATAGCCGGCCACTTTCTCGCAGTGGCCGCTGTCGATGAGCGTGCCCATCACCGTGTCGGGATCGAGCGGATCGCTGGGCACGAAAGCCGCCGCGTGTTTGCGCAGCGCCTGCAGGAACGCTTGCTCAATGCTCGCTTCGACCAGCAGGCGAGTGCCGGCGATGCACACCTGCCCCTGATTGTAGAAGATGCCGGCGGCGGCGCTGCGGGCGGCCTGATCCAGATCCGGGCAGTCGGCGAAGACGATGTTGGCGCTTTTGCCGCCGGCCTCCAGCCAGACGCGCTTCATGTTCGATTCGCCGGCGTAAATCATCAGCTGTTTCGCCACCAGCGTAGAGCCGGTAAAGGTGAGGGCGTCGACGTCGCGGTGCAGCGCCAGCGCCTTGCCGGCGTCGTGGCCGTAGCCGGGCACCACGTTCAGCACGCCGTCCGGCAGCCCGGCCTGTTGCGCCAGTTTGCCGAGCAGGATGGCGCTCAGCGGTGACTTTTCGGAGGGTTTGAGCACCACGCTGTTGCCGGCGGCCAGCGCCGGGCCGAGCTTCCAGCAGGCCAGCAGCAACGGGAAGTTCCAGGGCACGATGGCGCCGACCACGCCGATCGGCTCGCGTTCGATCAGCGCCAGCGCCTCACGACCGGTAGGGGCGATTTCGCCGTACACCTTATCGATCGCTTCGGCGTACCAGCGGATGCAGCGGATAGCGCCCGGCACGTCGTCGCGCAGGCTGTGACGAATCGGTTTGCCGGTGTCCAGCGTTTCCAGCAGCGCCAGCTCTTCGTGATGCTGTTCCATCAGCTCGGCGAAGCGCAGCAGCGTGGCTTTGCGCTGCGCCGGCGCGGCCTGGGCCCAGTCGCCGCGTTCAAAGGCGGCGCGCGCCGCGCTGACCGCCCGATCGATGTCGGCGGCTTCGCCGCGCGCGACCTGCGCCAGCTCACGGCGACCGGCGGGATCTTCGACGGCGAAACGTTTCCCCGCGGCGGCCGGCTGGTAGCGGCCGTCGATAAACAACTGGTGCTCAATCTTCAGGGCCTGCGCCCGTTGTTGCCAATACTGCAAATGGTGAAAGTTCATGCCTGGCTCCGTTGATCAGAATGTCGTCGGCGTATGGGCGCTGATAATCCGGCAAATGCGCGCCGACGTGTTGCTGAAACTGTGGGGAATGCCGGTATTGATGGCGTAGCTCTGCCCGGCCTGCAGGTGATAGCTCTGGCCGTTGACCTGCAGCACCACTTCGCCTTCCAGCAGCGTGCCGATCTCTTCCCCTTGGTGTTTGATGCGCTCGCCGGTGGTGGTGCCCGGTTCGTAGGTCTCGATCATCATTGCCAGCGTGCGATTCGGATCGCCGTTATGGATCAGCTTCATCGATACGCCCTGGCTGCCGATCTCGATCAGGTCGTCGCTGTCTATCACGATCTGCGGCTCAGCCGGTTTTTCCGGTTCGGCGAAAAACGCCGACAGCGACAGACCGTATACCGTCAGCAGCTTTTGCAGCGTGCTGATGGCCGGGCTGACCTTGTCTTGCTCGATAGTACTGATGGCGCTGTGGGTTAACCCAGACAGTTCGGCGACCCGGCGCTGCGACAACCCCAATTGTTGACGGATCTGCGACAGACGTTTTCCCGGTGCCAAGCTGACGTCGCTCATGGGCGTTTTTCCTTTTGATAGTTCCGACAGGCGGTAATGAAACCATCAAACAACAGGCGCGACAGGGCGTACTCGTCGCTGTTCCACTCCGGGTGCCACTGCACGCCGAGCGCGAAAGGCTGATCGCGCACGCTGATCGCCTCCACCAGCCCGTCGGCGGCGTGCGCCTCGATGCGAACGCTCGCGCCCAGGGTTTTGGCGCCCTGGCCGTGCAGCGAGTTCACCCAGAATCTGTTGCAATCCGGTATCAGTTGCGAAAGCAGCCCCCCTTCCTGAACGATGACCTCGTGGGCGGGGGCGTATTGCTGTTCCAGCGGCAGGTCGTGATCTTCACGATGCTCCAGCAGCTCGGGCAGTTCGTACAGGCGGCGATGCAGGGTGCCTTGAGTGGCGACCACCATTTCCTGCATGCCGCGGCAAATGGCGAAAAGGGGAATGCGCCTGTCGAATGCCTGGCGGATCAGCGCCAGGCTCAACGCGTCTCGGCCAGGATCGGCGTCAGGCTCATCGCCGTTTTCACCATAAAGGTGCGGCTGCACATTACTGGGGCTGCCGGGCAACAGAATGCCGTCGAGGCGCGGCAACAGTTCCGCCAGCATCTCAGGCTCCGCCAGCGCGTGCGGCAGGGCGATCGGTAAACCGCCGGCGGTGATAACGGCATTCAGGTACTTTTCTTGCAAGGTCTGCGTAAGGTGCCCGTTTAACCTATACCTGCACATGACGACGCCGATGACTGGTCTGTTAAATATATTGTCCATGCTATCCCCTTGGTACGTTCGAAATTATGAACGATAAGCTTCTCCACCGCCGATTTCGTTCAATATTCTATAAATCTAGCAGTCGATTGGCCAATATTCAAACCAAAAGTAACACTTGCAAAACAAATTTGTTTCATCTACGTTTCAATTGTGGGCATTATATTGAACAAGACGGTCAATAAACATCGACGACAGCAAAACACAAACGGCGGGTGAACCATGCAGACCAACATCGTAGAAGTGGAAAACTTTGTTCAGCACAGTGAAGAGAGACGAAGTAGCGCGTTCCAGCGCGAAGTGAAGAAGTACCTGGAACGTTATCCGTTAACCCAACATGTCGACGTCCTGTTGACCGATCTGAACGGCAGCTTCCGCGGCAAACGCATCCCGGTCGGCGGTCTGAATAAGCTGGAGAAAGGCTGTTACTTCCCGGCGTCGGTATTTGCGATGGATATTCTCGGCAACGTGGTGGAAGAAGCCGGGTTGGGGCAGGAGCTGGGCGAGCCGGATCACGTGTGCGTGCCGGTACCGGGCACGCTGACGCCGTCGGCGGCGGATCCGCAATATATCGCGCAGGTGCTGCTCACCATGTTGGATGAAGATGGCACTCCCTTTGACGTTGAACCGCGCAATGTGCTGAACCGAGTGTGGCAGCGTTTGCGTCAGCGCGGGCTCTCCCCCGTGGTAGCGGTAGAGTTGGAGTTCTATCTCATCGATCGTCAACGCGATGCGGAGGGGTATCTGCAGCCGCCGTGCGCACCGGGGACTCAGGAGCGCAACACCCAAAGCCAGGTGTACTCCGTCGATAACCTGAATCATTTCGCCGACGTGCTGAGCGAGATCGACGAACTGGCGCGCTTGCAGGGCATTCCGGCGGACGGCGCGGTGGCGGAGGCGTCGCCGGGGCAGTTCGAGGTCAACCTGCACCATACCGATGATGTGCTGCAGGCCTGCGACCATGCGCTGGCGCTGAAGCGCTTGGTGCGCATGGTGGCCGAGAACCACAATATGCAGGCGACCTTTATGGCCAAGCCGTATGAAGAGCACGCCGGCAGCGGCATGCACGTGCACATCAGCATGCTGAATGCGCAAGGCGACAACGTGTTCGCCGATGACGACGGCGAAGATTCGGCGCTGCTGAAACAGGCGCTGGCGGGCATGATCGCCCTGATGCCGTCCTCGATGGCGCTGCTGGCGCCGAACGTCAACGCCTACCGCCGCTTCCAGCCCGGCATGTATGTGCCGACCCAGGCCTCCTGGGGGCATAACAACCGCACCGTGGCGCTACGCATTCCCTGCGGCGATCGCGATAACCACCGGGTGGAGTATCGCGTGGCGGGCGCCGACGCCAACCCGTATCTGGTGATGGCGACCATTCTGGCCGGCATCGTCTACGGCCTGGAAACCGCATTGCCGCTGCCTGAGCCGGTGACCGGCAACGGGCTGGAGCAGGACGGGCTGCCGTTCCCGATCCGCCAGAGCGACGCGCTGTACGAGTTCGAACATCAGCCGGTGCTCAATGCATTGTTGGGCGAACGCTTCAGCCACGTCTATCTGGCCTGCAAAACCGATGAGCTGGTGCAGTTCGAGCGCCTGATCACCGAAACCGAGATCGAGTGGATGCTGAAAAACGCCTGATCCCGCTCACCCTGCGATTACCGCGCGCGTCCGGCGCATTTCATCGGCTCTCCTGTGGCCGGCGAGGCTGCGCGCTGCGGTACAGAATTTCTTCTATCACGGCGTACAGGACGCCGACGAGGAAATAACCATGACTCAGTCATCTCCCTGCGCAGACGTTTGCCTGTGCCGCAGTGCCGACGGGCCGGTCGCCGGCCGCCCGACAGCGATCCCAACCCGTTTTTCCCGCCGCCTGAGCAGCAGTTTCCCCGCGGCCTCTCTGAATGACGTTGCACGGTTGACAGCAGAGGACCAAAAGGGGAAATGCCATGACGACTAAAGCCATCGACGGCGGCCAGGCGGGCAAACCGCAGCTGCGCAAATCCCTCAAGCTGTGGCAAGTGGTGATGATGGGCCTGGCCTATCTGACGCCGATGACGGTGTTTGACACCTTCGGCATCGTCTCCGGCCTCACCGACGGCCATGTGCCGACCTCCTACCTGCTGGCGCTGGCCGGCGTGCTGTTCACCGCCATCAGCTACGGCAAACTGGTGCGCCAGTTTCCCACCGCCGGCTCTGCCTATACCTATGCGCAGAAGGCGATCAACCCGCACGTCGGTTTCCTGGTGGGGTGGTCGTCGCTGCTGGACTATCTGTTCTTGCCGATGATCAACACGCTGCTGGCCAAGATCTACCTGACCGCGCTGTTCCCGGAGGTGCCGCCCTGGGTATGGGTGGTGGGCTTCGTGATTCTGATCACCGCCATCAACCTGAAAAGCGTCAATCTGGTGGCCAACTTCAATACCCTGTTCGTACTGGCGCAGGTGGCGATCATTTTGGTGTTCATCTATCTGGTGGTGCGCGGCCTGCACAACGGCGAGGGGATGGGCACGGTGTGGAGCCTGCGGCCGTTCCTCAGCGAGAATGCGCATCTGCTGCCGATCATTACCGGCGCGACTATCCTGTGCTTCTCGTTCCTCGGCTTTGACGCAGTCACCACGCTGTGTGAAGAGACGCCCGACGCCGCCAAGGTGATCCCGCGCGCCATCTTCCTGACCGCGCTGTACGGCGGGGTGATCTTTATCAGTGTGTCGTTCTTCATTCAGCTGTTTTTCCCGTCCATTCAACGTTTTCACCAGCCCGACGCCGCGCTGCCGGAGATTGCGCTGTACGTCGGCGGCAAACTGTTCCAGTCGATCTTCCTGTGCGTGACCTTTATCAATACGCTGGCCTCCGGCCTGGCGTCGCACGCCAGCGTGTCGCGCTTGCTGTACGTGATGGGGCGCGACAACGTGTTCCCGGAGAAATTCTTCGGCTATATCCATCCCAAATGGCGCACGCCGGCGCTGAACGTGCTGATGGTTGGGCTGGTGGCGTTGTCGGCGCTGTCGTTCGATCTGGTGACCGCCACGGCGCTGATCAACTTTGGCGCGCTGGTGGCCTTTACCTTCGTTAACCTGTCGGTGATCAGCCACTTCTTTATTCGCGAAGGGCGCAACAAAAGCTGGAAGGATCGTTTCAACTTCCTGTTCCTGCCGTTGGTGGGGGCGCTGACGGTGGGCGTGCTGTGGCTGAATCTGGAGAAGAGCTCGCTGACCATGGGATTGATCTGGGCGACGCTGGGCTTCGGCTACTTGGCCTGGCTGACCCGGCGTTTTCGCCAGCCGCCGCCGCAGCTGGAGCGGCAACCGCAGCAATAAATTCACAGGCGGGAGTTTCCCGCCTTTCTTTTTGGCGCGTGCGGCAGTAGAGTGAAAAACCTGATAAAAAATAACCTATTGGACCTGCCTTATGCCCGCTTTGCCCTCGCGTACCCGCGCCACGCTGTTCGGTTTGTTGGCCATCGTGCTGTGGAGCAGCGTCGTCGGCCTGATCAGAAGCGTCAGCGAAGGGCTGGGGCCTGTCGGCGGCGCGGCGATGATCTACAGCGTCAGCGCGGCGTTCTTGCTGGTGGCGCTCGGCGTGCCGAAATGGCGCAGCTTTCCGCGGCCTTACCTGATCGTCGGCAGCCTGCTGTTCGTCAGCTACGAGATCTGCCTGTCGCTGTCGCTCGGCTACGCCAATACCCGCCTGCAGGCGATAGAAGTGGGCATGATCAACTACCTGTGGCCCTGTTTCACCGTGCTGATGGCGCTGGCGCTCAACGGCCAAAAGGCGAAATGGTGGCTGCTGCCGGGGCTGTTGCTGTCGCTGTTCGGCATCGGCTGGATCATGAGCGGCGAGGGCGGCTGGTCACCGGCGCAGATGCTGGCCAACGTGCGCAGCAATCCGCTCAGCTATACGCTGGCGTTCAGCGGCGCGGTGATCTGGGCGCTGTATTGCAACCTGACCAAGAAGATCGCCCAGGGCAGCAACGGCGTGGTGCTGTTTATCGCGCTGACCGCGCTGGCGCTGTGGCTGAAGTACGCCTTCAGCGCGGAAAGCGGCATGCAGTTCAGCGTCGGCGTGACCGTGACGCTGCTGTGCGCCGGGGTGGCGATGGGGGCGGGATATGCCGCCTGGAACGTCGGCATTCTGCACGGCAACATGACGCTGCTGGCGACCGTCTCCTATTTTACCCCGGTGCTGTCGGCGGTGTTCGCCGCGCTGGTGCTGCACACCTCGCTGACCGTCAATTTCTGGCAGGGCGTGGCGATGGTTACCCTGGGTTCGCTGATATGTTGGCGGGCAACTCGCGGAAATTAACGGAAAATATCCGCCATCGCCGCAATGTTGAACTAGAATTTAACTAGCCATGTTGCCTGAAGGAACGACGACAATGAGAAGTGACATTCAATTTATTCAGCAGCCTGAAATCGACGGGCATCATTATGAGCGCGGCGATACCGTGCGCCTGACCACGGCGAATTTGCGGCATGAATATCAGCTCGATGTTTATATTTTGCGCCGCGATGACAAGCTGATTTACGGTTCGGTCGTCGCGGCGGCGCCCAAAACCGATATTCCGGTCGCCAGCTGGGAGGTCAAAAACGGTGAAGAGGTGGCGTTCCGCCAGGAAAACATCGCCAAAGCGGTGCCGGCGGTAAGCTGATTTCACGTTCCGCACTTTCTCCTGATGCTGATGAAGGCCGACGCTTGCGCGTCGGCTTTTTCTTTTCCACCTCGTGATGACGCCCTGATGTCATTTGGCTTAAAAAATGCGCTAAAAAACGCGACACATGACAAAAATCACAGCGAATGTGAATTTGCATGAAACATAATTTGACAAATGTGAACGCAATCGATTACCTATTCGCGAAATGCGTAACTGGATCACAGATTCTTACAGTCAGTGGTTTCTATAATGCGCGCGTCATCCGAGTTTCTGTGTGAAGACAACGCCAGGTGTCGGCAGACTCATTGTCATCTTTTCTAAACGGGCAGGAAATGGCCTTTTAAGCATGTGGTAATAAAATGAAAAAAATAGCTCTCGCAGCAGGTGTACTGCTCGCAGCGTCTTACAGTGCATCATCAATGGCTGATAGCAAAGACAGTCAATATGTCTCCGACTGGTGGCACCAGAGCGTTAACGTGGTGGGCAGCTACCACACCCGTTTCGGGCCGCAGCTGAATAACGACGTGTATCTCGAATACGAAGCCTTCGCCAAGAAAGACTGGTTCGATTTCTACGGCTACGTTGACGTGCCAAAGTTCTTCGGCGTGGGCAACACCCCGGATCGCGGCATCTGGAACAAAGGTTCTCCGCTGTTTATGGAGATTGAACCGCGCTTCTCCATCGACAAACTGACCGGCACCGATCTGAGCTTCGGCCCGTTCAAAGAGTGGTATTTCGCCAACAACTACATTTATGATCTGGGCCACAACGCCGACGGACGTCAGAACACCTGGTACATGGGTCTGGGTACCGATATCGACACCGGCCTGCCGATGAGCCTGTCGATGAACATCTATGCCAAATACCAGTGGGAAAACTACCAGGCCGCCAACGAGAACAGCTGGGACGGTTACCGCTTCAAGGTGAAATACTTCGTGCCGCTGACCCAGGTGTGGGGCGGCAATCTGAGCTACATCGGCTTTACCAACTTCGATTTCGGTTCCGATCTGGGCAAGGACAGCCACTGGGTTGACGGCACCGGCAAACAGGTGCGCACCGGCAACTCGATCGCCTCCAGCCATATTTTGGCGCTGAACTACGATCACTGGCATTATTCTTTCGTGGCGCGTTACTTCCATAACGGCGGCCAGTGGCAGGATGGCGCGGAGATCGGCACGCCGCAGGGCCCGATCAAGTCTACCGGTTGGGGTTACTACCTCGTGGTCGGCTATAACTTCTGATTTTCCGTGTTATCAGAAACAGAAAACCCCGCCTGGCGGGGTTTTTTTTCGTCATCACTGGGCTTGTTCTACCGGGAGATGCCTCACCGGCATAAACAGCCTGCCTTTGATCACGTGACATTCATTATTTATCCAACTAATGATTTGTTCACGGCTGACGCCTTCCGACTGCGCGTAACGATGAAGATCGCCGTTAAAGTGCCGAGTGATGTATTCCATGAGGGTCATTTGCACGTCTTTTGCTCCTGAACGCCCACCCGTTGCCAGCCTGGCCACCGCGGGAGGTTAAGGTTTCTCAGACAGCGAATGTAAATTATCGGCAACGAAATCTCAACATAAAGCACCAAATAGGGGCGACGCCGGTGGGAAAAAGAATCCCGCACGGAAAGGCGGGAAGTGTTCGATATTATCATTCTGGATGATAAGAATAAGATTTGAGGTGCGACGAAAAAGAGCACGCTAACTCTTTTTTGTTACCGTCCCACGCTAGCGGAAGGCTTATTTTTCTTCAAGAAAAATCGGGGGTAGATTTCGGAATTCTCGAGGCGTTTTGCGTTAAAACAAGAGAGTGGCGCGAATGCCGTAAAACCGCACTGTCATCTCGGAGTTTTCCTTATACTTTGCCCGGAAAAGGCCAACTATAGTAAACAGAGTCCCCCACGCAGGAATACACAACATGAACAAACGTCGTACGACTCTCACGGTGTTGGCACTGATTGCATCGCTGGGGTTGTCATCCGCCCCGGCCATGGCCGACAAAGGCGGCAATGGTAACGGCAACGGGCATGGCAACAGCGGCAATCACGGCAACAACGGCAATCACGGCAACAAAGATAAAGGCGACTATAGAGACTATAGAAACGACGACAATCTGGTTTCCGTCAGCCTCTCGCGCGACCGCGCCCGTTCGCTGGCGCACACCTACGGGCTGACCGGCTACCGCTCGTTGCCGCCGGGCATCGCCAAGAATCTGGCGCGCGGCAAACCGCTGCCGCCGGGCATCGCCAAAAAAATGGTGCCGTCTTCGATGCTGCGTGAACTGCCGCAGTATCCGGGTTATGAATGGCGCATCGCCGGCGACGATCTGGTGCTGGTCGCGCTCAGCACCGCGATTGTGGCTTCCGTCATCAACGGCGTGTTCGACTAACGCCGGTTGGGTCTCATCGGGCCTCGCTGCGGCGGGGCCTTTTTTATTTGCCGGCGCGGGGCTGACGTGGTGAACTTGGCGCCTGACTTTTTCACTGCATCATAAGGGAGGCGCCATGTTCAGGGCGTTATTGATAGCGTGTTGCCTGACCAGTTTTCCGGCGTTGGCGGACGGCGGCGCCGCTATCGGCGAGCTGGTGAACCAACGGCTGTCGTTGATGAAAGACGTGGCCGGTTACAAGGCGCAGCAGCATTTGCCGATCGAAGATCTGGCGCAGGAGGCGAAGGTGTTGGCCAACGCGCAGGCGGAAGCGGGGCGTTTGGGGCTGGAGCCGGCGTCGGTACGGCCTTTTATCACCGCGCAGATGAACGCCGCCAAGGCGATTCAGTACCGCTATCGCGCCGACTGGTTGGCGAGCCCGGAAAGCGATTGGCAGCCGCGCCCGCTGGCGCAGGTGCGGGTGCAGATCGGGCAATTGAGCAGCCGGATACTGCAGCGTTTGGCGGCGCGGCTGCGCGCCGGCCCGCTCGACGCGGCGGATCGGGCGGCGTTTATGGCGTCGGTGGAACAGGTGAATCTCAGCGCCGCCGACAAGCGGCGGCTGGCGGATGCGCTGCTGGCGGTCAAAGCCGACAGCGCGCGCTGATCGTCAGTCGCGGCCGACGGTGCTGCGGCGGAAGGTCAGCATCCGGCTGCGGTTGGCGATGAGATCCACGTTGTAACCGCGGAAATAGAGGCAAAAGCGTTTCAACCACGGGCCGTCCTGGCACTCCACCAGCATGCGTCCCTGGCCCAGCGGGCTGAGCGTGCCGGTCTGCGCCGCCGGGCCGACGCCGATATGCACCCGATTGCCGCGAATTTCAAAGGCGGTGCGATAGTGCGGGTGGTACCACAGCCCCTGCACATGCTTCAGGCAGTCGCCGTTGGCCGTGACCGGCAGGAAACGGCGCGCCACGTGTCCAACCTCGCCCTCTACCGCTTCGCCGGTCCACTTCAGCCTGATGGGCATATGAGCGGATAACGACACCGCGTACCCGTCCTCCCCTTGATACAGCGGTTCATCGCTGCCCAGATAGGCCAGGTTACCGTTTTTGACCTCCAGCCAGTGCGGCTCCGCCAGCGTGGCGTAGAGACCGTCGGGGATCGCCGCGCTGCGCTGCGGCAGCGGTTCGCCCAGCAGCGTCGCCATCACCTGCAAGGCCATGCCGAAACTGTCGCAATCTTCGCGGTTGGCCACCAGCGCGACGCCGGCCTGACGGTCGGGCGCCAGCAGGAAATAGGTTTTGTAACCGGCATGGGAGCCGCCGTGGCCCAGCAGGCTGCGGCGGCCCAGCGGCGTGCGCGCCAGCCCCAGGCCATAGGCGCTGAGTTGGCCCTGATTGAGGCGGCGCGGCGCGCTGAGCTGCGCCAGCACGCCCTGGCCGGGGCCTTGGTCGGCCAACAGCGTTTGCAGCCAGCGGGTGAGGGCGTTGACGCTGCCGGTCAGGCAGCCGGAGGCGGAAAGGTGCAGGCCGGCGCTGGCGTGTTGCCAGCCCTGCGGCGCCCGCCAGTAACCCGGCACCAACCCCGGCACCACGTCGAACCAGCTTTCCGGCGCTCGCATCTGCACCTGCAGCGGCTGGGCGATATGCCGTTGCACCAACTGGTCGAAATCATACCCTTTGCTGCGCAGCGCGGCCTCCAGCAGCCGATAGCCGGTATTGCTGTAGGCGATCTCGCTGCCGGCCTCATAGTTCAACCTTTCCAGCCCCTCGACAAACTGCATCACCGGCTGCGCCTCGCTGACGGCATGCAGCGAGATGCCGAGCAGGCCGAGCGTCTCGCGCACGTCAGGCAGGCCGCCGGTCATGTCCAGCGCCTGGCCGACGGTAACGTCCGCCAACGCGGGCTGCAGGGCGGGGAGCAGTTCACCCAGGCGTTGCTCCAGCCGAACGGCGCGATCGGTAGCGTTCAGCGCCAGCGCGGCGAAGATATGCTTGGTCACTGAGGCGTAGCGCACCACGCTGTCGGCGGTGAAGGGGGTGTTCTGCGCCAGATCGGCCAGGCCGGCGCAGGCGGTGGCGCGGAGTTGTTCGGCGTCAAACAGGGTGATGGCGCCGCCGGGTTCGCCACGCCGTTGCCAGCCGGCCAGCAGTTGTTCGGCGACGGCGCCGGCAGCGCGCCAGTTTAACGGTGTTACAGACATAGGGCCTCCAGAGAGATATTCGAAACGGGCCAGTTGGCCACAGGCCGCCCGGTGCTGACGATGAACACGGGCTTTTGGGCTGATTGTGGCGCAGTGCGTTTTTCGTCGGCCGCTGTTTTGTGCGCTGTTTGGACCAGTTAGCGGGGAATCACGCGAAACTTTGATATAGCGCGCAGATTGCCGCTGGCGTTGCGGTTAAAGGCAGGAGAAAAACAGGCGCCCGGCGGCGCCTGTAAAGGGGGATCAGTTCAGCCTGGCGGCGCGGTCCAACAGGCTTTCAACCATCTGCTTGAGCAGGCGCTGCAGCGAGGCGGCGCGCTGCGGTTCGAACGCGAAAGGATACTGTTCGGACATGTAGTTGACCTGCGCCAGCTCGAGCTGGATCGCATGCTGTTGCTGCTGCGGTTGACCGTAGGCGCGGGTGATGTAACCGCCCTTGAAGCGGCCGTTCAGCACGTGGGTATACTGCTGTTGCTGCTCGCAGCAGGCGACCAGCCGATCGCTCAGCGCCTGGGCGCAGCTTTCGCCGCCGTTGGTGCCGAGGTTGAGATCCGGCAGTTTGCCGTCGAACAGCCGCGGGATCACCGAGGCGATGGAGTGCGCGTCGAACAGCAACGCATAGCCGTGCCGCGCTTTGAGGCGCGCCAGCTCGTCCTGCAGCTGCTGATGATAAGGTTGCCAAATCTGCTGCAGATAGCCGGCGCGTTCTGTGTCCGTCGGCGTTTTGCCCGGCAGGAAGCTTGGGCGGCCGTCGAACAGCACGTCGGGATACAGACCGGTGGTGGCGGTGGTGTACAGCGGTTTGTCGTCCGCCGGGCGGTTCAGATCGATGACGAAGCGCGAATAGTTGCCGACCAGCACGCTGGCGCCCATCGCCCGGGCGAAGTCGTACAGCTGCGGAATGTGCCAGTCGGTATCGGGCAGCGGGCGGGCGTCGTCGGTCAACCCGGCCTCGACCGCCGGCGTCAGTTGCGTGCCGGCGTGCGGGATGCTGATCAGCAGCGGCAGGCTGCCGGTCTGGAAGCTAAAAGGATCGCGAATGGTCATTGACGTACTTCTCCTCGGAAAATCACCGTACAGGGCAGCTGGCCGCCCAACCAATAAGCCAGTTCCGCCGGCCGCGACAGCGGCCAGTGAACGAAGTCCGCCACCTTGCCGGTTTCCAGCGTGCCGTGGCTGTGTTGCAGCCCCAACGCTTTGGCGGCGTGGGTCGTAACGCCCGCCAGCGCTTCTTCCGGCGTCAGGCGGAACAGCGTGCAGGCCATGTTGATCATCAGGCGCAGCGACAGCGCCGGCGAGGTGCCGGGGTTGGCATCGCTGGCGATCGCCATCGCCACATGGTGCTTGCGGAACAGCTCCACCGGCGGGCACTGGGTTTCGCGCAGCAGGTAGTAGGCGCCGGGCAGCAGCACCGCCACGGTGCCGGCGTCGCCCATGGCGCGGGCATCTTGTTCGGTGGCGTATTCGAGATGGTCGGCGGAGAGCGCGTGATGGCGCGCCGCCAGCGTGCTGCCGCCAAGGGCGGAGAGCTGTTCGGCGTGCAGTTTGACCGGCAGACCGGCGGCTTCGGCGGCGGCGAAGACTCGCTCCACCTGCGCCGGTGAGAACGCCAGATGTTCGCAGAAGGCGTCAACCGCATCCGACAGGCCGGCGGCGGCGGCCTGCGGGATGATGGTATCGCAGACCAGATTGATGTAGTCGTCGGCGCGGTTGGCGTATTCCGGCGGCAGCGCATGGGCCGCCAGACAGGTGGTTTTCACCTCGACCGGCAGCAGCTCGCCCAGTTTGCGCGCCACCCGCAGCATTTTCAGCTCGCTTTCCGGGCTGAGACCGTAGCCGGATTTGATTTCCACGCAGGTGACGCCTTCCGCCAGCAGCGGACGCAGGCGGAACAGCGCCTGTTCCAGCAGCAGCGCTTCGTCGGCTTCGCGGGTGGCTTTCACGGTGGAGATGATGCCGCCGCCCTGCGCGGCGATGTCGGCGTAGCTTACGCCGTTCAGCCGCTGTTCGAATTCGCCGCTGCGATTGCCGCCGAACACCAGGTGCGTGTGGCAGTCAACAAAGCCGGGGGTGATGATGCCGCCGTCGAATTTCACCGTTTCGTCCGCGATCAGGCCGGGCGGCAACGCCGCATGTTCGCCAATCCAGACGATCTTGCCGTCGCGTACGGCGATCGCGCCGTCGGTCAGGGTGTGATATTTGCCGTCGCGCATGGTGACGATATCGGCGCCGTGCCACAGGCTGTCACAGTGAATCTCAGACGTCATTGCTTTCCTCCGCCGGAGCCGCAGCTCCCACATGGTTGTATATACAATTAAAAACAACCTAACGCATTCATCGGGATGTCACAAGAGGCGGGAGAGATTTTGTTATCAGGATGTGATCGACCGCGGAGATGCGGGCGCAGGGGCGCCCGCCGGGGATCAGACTTCGCTGGTGAAGCGGCCGAACAGCTGGTAACGGCTGCCGGGGTACAGCAGCCGGGCCGAGGTCACCACGGTTTTGCCGGACCAGGTGCGGCGGTGGATCAGCAGGCCGGGTTCGTGGTCCTCCAGCTGCAGCAGCTCGCGTTCACGTCGGGTCGGGATCACCGCTTCGACGATGTGTTCGCCGGCGGTCAGCGGCGCGGCCTGCGTCAGATAGGTGTAGGGCGTGACGCGGTCGAAATCCTGCTTCAGGTAATCCGGCGCTACCAGCGGATTGACGCAGCGGTCTTCCACCTGCACCGGCACGTCGTTTTCGTAATGCACGATCTGCGAATAGAACAGCCGTTGGCCTGGCTGGATGCCGAGCGCCGCCGCCTCTTCCTCGCTGGCCGGGCGGGCCTTCAGCTCGAGGATTTTGCTGCTGTGGCGATGACCGCGCGCGGCGATCTCATCGGCGATGTTGTGCACTTCAAGCAGCGCGGTGTGCGCCTTGGCTTCGGCGACGAAGGTGCCGACGCCCTGCATGCGGATCAGAAAACCTTCGCTGGTCAGCTCGCGCAGCGCGCGGTTGATGGTCATGCGGCTGACGCCCAGTTCCGCCACCAGTTCACTTTCGGAGGGCACGCGCTGGTGCGGTTGCCAGTGCCCCGCACGGATTTGATTCACGATCGCCTGTTTGACCCGTTGGTAGATCGGGGCGGGGGCATCGCTCATTGCAGCCGCCAGTTGTAACACGGTCTGTTGTTCAGCCACGACGTTAACCTCGTCAAATAAAAAAATAATAACACCAGTTTACTGTTGATGTCGGCGTATGTATATGTATATACAACTAGTGGCCGTCGCGCCAGAAACTTGCCGGCGACCGCCAAAAATTCCTGAAGACGCGCCATCGCCGCGCCTTATTCGCCGTTACATTAACCGTGGAATACTGCCATGCCTGCTTATTTTGCCCCACGCGCTTTGCTCCCTGAGGGCTGGGCGCATAACGTCCGGCTGGACGTCGATGCGCAAGGTTATCTGACTCAAGTTACCGCCAACGCTGAACCGCAAGGCTGCACCCGGCTGCACGGCGATGCGGTGCCGGGCATGCCGAACCTGCACTCCCACGCCTTTCAGCGCGCGATGGCCGGGGTGGCGGAAGTGGCGGGCAACCCGCAGGACAGCTTCTGGACCTGGCGCGATCTGATGTATCGGCTGGTGCAGCGCCTGACGCCGGAGCAGGTGGAGGTGGTCGCCCGTCAACTGTATATCGAAATGCTCAAGGGCGGATATACCCAGGTGGCCGAATTCCACTACCTGCATCACGACGCCGACGGCAAGCCTTACGCCGATCGCGGTGAGATGACCGGCCGCCTCAGCGCGGCCGCGCATCAGGCCGGCATCGGCATGACGATGCTGCCGGTGCTGTACAGCTACGCCGGTTTTGGCGCCCAGCCGGCCCAGCCGGGGCAGAAACGGTTTATCCAGGATGCCGAAGGCTATCTGCAACAGCAGCAGGTGATTGCTCGCCAACTGGCGGATCGCCCGTTGCAGAATCACGGTCTGTGTTTCCATTCGCTGCGCGCGGTGGAACTTGGCCAGATGCAACAGATTTTGGCCGCGTCGGATCGCACCTTGCCGGTGCATATTCATATCGCCGAGCAGCAAAAAGAGGTGAACGACTGCCTGGCGTGGAGCGGGCAGCGACCGGTGGCCTGGCTGTATGACCATCTGCCGGTGGATCAGCGCTGGTGCCTGGTGCACGCCACCCATCTGGATCGCGACGAGCTGGAAGCGCTGGCGCGCAGTCGCGCGGTGGCCGGCCTGTGCCCGACCACCGAAGCCAACCTCGGCGACGGCATTTTCCCCGGCGACGTCTATCTGCAGCAGCAGGGGCGTTGGGGCATCGGCTCCGACAGCCACGTTTCGCTCAACGTGGTGGAAGAGCTGCGCTGGTTTGAATATGGTCAGCGGCTGCGCGATCAGCGCCGCATCGCCTGACGACACCGCAGCAACCGGCGGTGGGCGATGTGCTGTATCACCAGGCGCTGCAAGGCGGCGCGCAGGCGTGTGGCGCGCCGATCGGCCGCTTGCAGAGCGGCTATCGCGCCGACTGGCTGGTGCTGGACGGCGACGATCCGTATTTGTCGGCGGCGCCGGATGCCTCGATCCTCAACCGCTGGCTGTTCGCCGGCGGCAAAGAGCAAATTCGCGACGTGTTCGTCGGCGGCCGACAGGTGATCGAGCAGGGGCGGCACGCGCTGCAGCAGCAGAGCAGCGCCGATTTCCTGCAGGTGCTGAAAACCTTTCAGCAGGAGGCGTGATGAGCCTGACCCGTTTTAATTTCGCTGGGTTGCCGGTCAGCCCGTGGCGCAACGGCGGCGGGGAAACCCGTGAAATCGTCAGTTGGCCGCCGGGCGAGCCGGATTTCGACTGGCGCGCCAGCATCGCCACCATCGCACAGGACGGGCCGTTTTCCGCCTTTGCGGGCATCGATCGTTCGATCACGCTGCTGGAAGGCGACGGCGTGCGGCTGTTCAGCGCCGGGCATATCGACCATCAGTTGGCGCGTATCGGGGAGCCGTTCGCCTTTTCCGGCGACGTGGCGCTGGAAGCGACGCTGCTGGGCGGCGCCAGTCAGGATTTCAACATCATGACGCGCCGCGGCCGGCTAGCGGCGCAGGTGCAACGCAGCGCCGAGCCGCTAACCTTGCCGCCGGGGCGGGCGGGGGTGCTGTATGTGCTGAGCGGGCTCTGGTCGCTGCCGGGGGGCGGCGAACTGAGCGCGCGCGAGGGCGTCTGGTGGACGGCATCGGCGGCGGGGGGCGACGTGGCGCCGTTGAGGGCCGGCAGCGCCATCCTGTGGGCGGACATCACACCCCGTTAACGCAGAGTAGAGTCCTGCGCCCGGTTATGGGATTATTCACTTTTTCCCATTAATCATAAAGAAGGGCGCATGGCTTCGCTGAAAGACGTCGCAAAACTTGCCGGAGTCTCGTTGATGACGGTGTCCCGCGCCATCAATGATCCCGGCAAGCTGCGGCCGGAAACCTACCGCCGCGTCAAACAGGCTATCGATCGGTTGGACTATGTGCCGGATCTGTCGGCGCGGCGTATTCGCGGTGACGGAAATCGCGTGCAGACGCTCGGCGTGCTGGCGCTGGATACCGCCACGACGCCGTTCTCGGTGGAAATGATCCTGTCGATTGAGAAAACCGCGCGCGAGCGCGGCTGGAACAGCTTCGTCGTCAACCTGTTCGCCGACGACAACGCCGAACAGACCGTCGATCTGCTGCTGGCGCATCGGCCGGATGGGGTGATCTTCACCACGATGGGGCTGCGTGAGGTGACGCTGCCGGCCAAACTGCTGGACAAAAAGCTGGTGTTGGCCAACTGCGTCAGCCCGGCGCATTCGATCGCCAGCTACATTCCTGATGATGAGCAAGGGCAGTATGACGCGACGCGCACGCTGATCGCCAAAGGCTATCGCGCGCCTTTGTGCATTCATTTACCGGCGGATACGCTGGCGGCGGGGCTGCGCCGCCGCGGTCTGGAACGCGCCTGGCGCGAAGCGGGGCGCGATGTTGAACAGCTGCGGCAGTATCATCTCGATCTGAGCGCCGGCGATCAAAGCTATCGCGACTGCGTAGCGTTGCTGGAGCGGCATTTTTCCGCCGGCCGGCGCGATTGCGATGTCGTGGTGTGTGGGAACGATCGGATAGCGTTTCTGGCGTATCAGGTATTGCTGGCGCAAGGTTGGCGGATACCGCAGCAGGTGGCGGTGCTGGGCTACGACAATATGGTCGGCACCGGCGAGCTGTTCCTGCCTGCATTGACGACGGTGCAGCTGCCGCATTATGAACTGGGTCGCCTTGCGGCGCTGCATGTGATTGAGCGGCGGGAACAGCGTGATACGGTGAAAGTGCCTTGCCCGCTGCTGGAACGTGGTTCGCTGTAAGCGCACCGGGGGCATCGCTGCGCGCCCGGTGCTCATTCCCATTACCCCCAGATGCTTGCCAACTGCCATCCCGTGATGGGCTCGAACAGCGCCTGGCCGCCTTCGGCGAACAGGCTGAGGCGGCGATCGCCCGCCGTCGGATAGATGCGGCTGGTCAGGCAGGCCTGCCCCTGATTAACGAAGATCTCCAGCGAGGAGCGATCGATAAAGATCCGCAGCGACAGGATGTCACCCTCCGGCAGCGGCACACTGCGGCAGGTGCACAGCGCCGGGTGTTCATTAAAACGCTCCAGCACCAGTCGGTGTGACTGATTGTCGACGAACAGCCGCGCCGCACTCCCAATGGCCAGCCCGTACCGCTCGGCGTCGCTGTCGGCCGGTCTCAACGTCAGGATGAGCTCCTGCATATCGTTCGTCAGCGGCAGATGCTGATTGGTCAGCGTCTGCGCCGACAACGTCTGCGATCCTCGGCGCAACGCCGCCAGTTCACGCGCCGGATTCATGCGGACGCTGCCGTCGGCGGCCAGCGTCAGCTCGCGTGGCAGGGTGAGGGCGCCGGCCCAGCGGTGCGCTTTGCTGGGCATCGGTGATTCCCACATATCCATCCAGGCAAACAGCAACCGACGGCCGTCGGCGGCGGTGAAGGTCTGCGGCGCATAGAAATCGTGGCCGGCATCCAGCTCGCAGAAGGGCTGCGTTACCGTAAAGTCGCCGTCCGGCCGCCAATGGCCGAGCAGATAGCCGCTCTGGAAGCGATTGCGGTAGCGGTAGCCCTGCGCCGCCAGCCCCTGCGGCGAAAACAGCAGCAGGTGTTGCTCCCCCAGCGGGAAGAAATCCGGGCATTCCCACATATAGCCCTGATGCGCCGTTTGCGCGCCGGCCAGCACCCGATCGAAGCGCCAGGCGCGCAGGTCGGCTGAGCGGTACAGGCGCACCTGGCCCAGGCCGTTTTCTTTGGCGCCGACCACCAGCCACCATTCGCCGTTCTCGCACCAGACTTTCGGATCGCGAAAATGCTGAATGCCGTCCGGCGGGGCCAGCACCGGCCCGTGTTTGACGAAGCGTATGCCGTCTTCGCTGGTGGCCAGACATTGCACTTCCCGCACCTGGCTGTCGTCACCGGGTTCGCCCAACCACACGTGGCCGGTGTAAAGCAGCGTCAGCACGCCGTTGTCATCCACGGCGCAGCCGGAAAAACAACCGTCTTGGTCATAGGGCGCATCGGGCGCCAGGGCGATGGGTTGGTGCTGCCAGCGTATCAGATCGCGGCTGGTCGCATGCCCCCAGTGCATGGGCCCCCAGTGCTCGCTATGGGGATGATGTTGGAAGAACGCATGATAGACGCCGTCAATACAGATCAGGCCGTTGGGATCGTTGATCCAGCCGGCGGCCGGTGCGAGATGGAACTGCGGATAATAATCGTCTCGGCGCTCTGCGCGCAGGGCTTCGACCGCATGGTCGGCTTGAGCTAAAGCAGTGTTCATTGGACAGACTCACTTGATTTAATGGCGGATGGAAAGGGCGTTGCCGTGGCGGAGCGTTCGCCGCGCAGCAAGAAACAGGAGACAAGCGTGGTGACGGCGACCGCGCAGCCCATCAGCAGATAGGTGTCGGCAAAGCCGATGCGGTCATAACCGTAGCCCGCCAGCGGCGACAGGAAGCTGGCCATCACCTGGGTGATGAACTGGAAGCCTACCAGGTACAGCGTGGAGGAGAGTCGGCTGTCGAAGCGGCTGGCGATGTATTTGAAGATAGCGATCAGCAGGATTGGCAATTCTACGGCGTGCAGCAGTTTCATGGCGGAGATCATCAGGGCGCCGCTGACCAACCCGGAACCGAACATGCGCAGCGCCATCACGCTGCCCGCCAGCAACAGCCCCTGCTTGGCGCCGATACGGTTCACCAGCAGCGGGGCCAGGAACATGCCGCCGGCTTCGAGGAAGACCTGCAGCGAGTTGAGAAAACCGTACATCTCGTTGCCCTGTGCGCGAGAAGCGAACTGTGAAGCGAAGTAGACAGAAAATTGCTGATCGAAAACGTTGTATACGCTGATCCCCAGCACAAACACTACCAGCGCCCAGAAGCCCGGCATGCGCAGCAGCGCCAGCGCGTCCTGCAGCCGCAGGTTCTCCGGTTTGCCGAACGCCAGGCCGGCCATGGCGTTCGGCTTCAGCTCGCGCACCTGACTGAGCAGCAACAGGAACACCACGGCGGCGGCGGAGGCCAGCCAGAAATTGATGTTCGGGTTGATATTGAAGATAAAACCGGCCACAAAGGTGGCGCTGGCCCAGCCGAGCGAGCCCCACATGCGGGCGCGGCCGAACTCGAAACCGCTGATGCGGCTGACGCGCTCGGTATAAGACTCCAGCGCGCCGATGCCGGCGAAGAAGGTCGCGCCGATGAACACCCCGCCGACCAAAGCGCCGAGCGGCAGGCTGCTCGCCAGCAGCGGGGCATAAACGTAGATAAAGAATGGGCCGGTCAGCAGCAGCATCACGCCGAGAAACTGCAGCAGGTGTTTGCGCAGCCCAAGTTTGTCCTGAATAAAGCCGTACAACGGCTGTGCGCACAGCGCCACCAGCGAGATGGCGGAGAAGATCAGGCCGGTCTCGGCGCCTTTCAGCCCGATCTTTTGATTCAGCCATAGCGAGATCAGCGAAAAGCTGGAAGACCAGGTGAAGAAAAAGAAGAACAGCAGGCCGCTGAGCAGCACGTAATATTTTTTAGTTTCGCGGTTCATGGGTAGGGCCCCGGTGAGTGAAGTTAGCTCTATTGTTAACGTTAACTCGCGGATGGATGAAGCTGTCAGTTATCACTCATGCGATGTTAATCACAAAAGTTAACGTTAACATTCTTGCGTTGTGATCATTATCACTAGTTGGAATGGGGGCGATGCGCCCCCGGAGGATTAACGTTCGTTCAGCGAGCGCAGATGATCGTCGCGGCGCAGCGTCATCAGCGCAAACAGGCTGACCACCGACGTGGCGACCACATAGTAGGCGGGAATGTCGATATTGCCGGTCTGTTTGATGAGGCCGGTGATAATCAGCCCGGCCGAGCCGGAAAACACCGCATTGGACAGCGAGTAAGCCAGCCCCAGGCCGGTATAGCGCACCCGGGTCGGGAACATCTCCGCCAGCATCGCCGGGCCGGGACCGGCCAGCAGGCCGACCACGGCGCCGGCGATCATGACTGCCAGCCCTTTGATCCACAGTGAGCTCTGCGCATCCTGCAACAGGTGCAGCAGCGGGAAGGTGAACAGGATCACCGCCGCCACGGCTGTCAGCATCACCGTTTTTCGTCCCAGCCTGTCGCTGATGATGCCCGCCGGCAGGATGGTCAGGGCGAAACCGACGTTGGCCAGCACCGTCGCCACCAGCGCCTGTTGGAAGGTGGCGTGCAGCGAGGTTTGCAAATAGGAAGGCATCACCACCAGGAAGGTATAGCCGGCGGCCGACCAGCCCATCATGCGGCCGATGCCGACCAGAATGGTTTTCACCACGCCGCCCAGCTTCGCTTCCGGCGGCGCGGCGGTGTGCTCCGCGGCGTGCTGCGCCTGGGTAAACGTCGGCGTTTCCTCAAGCTTGAGCCGCAGCCACAGCGCCACGGCGCCCATCGGCAGCGCCAGCAGGAAGGGAATGCGCCAGCCCCAGTCATGCAACTGCTGCACGCTCAGCAGCGCAGCCAGCAGCGCCACCAGCCCGGCGCCGGCCAACAGGCCGAGCGCGACGGTCAGCGATTGCCAGGCGCCGAACAGCCCGCGCTTGCCCTTTGGGGCGAACTCGGTCATCAGCGACACGGCGCCGCCGAATTCGCCGCCGGCGAACAGCCCCTGGAACATACGCAGCAGCGTCAGCAGCAGCGGGGCGGCGACGCCGATCGAGGCATAGGTCGGCATGACGCCGATCAACGCCGTCGCCAGCGTCATCAGCAGCAGGACCGCAATCAGCGTCGGACGACGGCCGATGCGATCGCCGATGCGGCCGAAGATCACCGCGCCGATCGGCCGGCAGAAAAACGCCAGCGCGAAGGCGGCGTAGGTGAGGATCAGGCTGGTGATTTCATTTTCACCCTGCAGCGTGAAAAAATTGGCGGCGATAACGGTGGCCAGGAACCCGTACACCCCGAACTCGTACCATTCGATAAAGTTGCCGACCGAGCCGGCCAGCAACGCCTGACGCGAGCGGCGCGCGTCGAGAGTCTGTTGATTCATCCCCGTTCCCATACTTTTGATTTATTGTTCGTCAGTTCTAAATTTATACGACAAAACAATCAATTGATTTCAGCGGGAACTGTGAGGCGCGATTCACCAGAGCAACGGCGCCGGCTCGCGGCCGTTTTCGGCGTAGTACAGCGACGGCAGGAACTGCGCCAGATAGCTGAACTCGTTGTAGCAGTGGCGCATCAGGTTAAACCCGATGTCGTCCGACAGTTCGTCGTGGGCGTTGGCGCAGGCTTTACCCAACAGAAAACGGCTGCGCAGCACGCACCCGTAGGGCGTATCGCGCGCCAGATGCAGCATTTCGCCGTCGCAGGGATCGCCGTTGTCATCCAACGCCACCTGGTCGCCGAAGCCGATGCGCGCGCACACGGCGGCGGAGAGCGCCTGCGCGTCACGCGCCTGGCGCAGCGGTTGCGGCGCGAAGAAGTCCTCGGCGGCGTGGAATTTGAGGCGCGCCGCGACCGGTGGCAGCTCCGCCAGCCATTCGACCGCTTCGATGCTGGCGCCGACGTAGCTTTCCCCTTTTTTCCAATGGCGGTCCCAGCCGCGATGTTCGACGTGATCGTGCGGGTGCCACCAGTTGATGTGCTGCGTGTTCTCAAAGAAGGTGAACCACCAGTCCAGCATGCGCCCCTTGCAGCCGTGCAGATCGGTACGGACCGCGACGGTCAGCAAACCGTCGGCGCTGCGACTCAGCCCCATCTCCAGCCGCAGCGGTTCAGGTTTGAGCAACTCGTTGATATCGTTAACGCCCCACGGCGCCAGCAGGGAAGGATGTGTCATAATGGGTTCCTGTTTTATTTTGGAAACGAATTGTGTTTCCAAAATAAAACTATGCCGCTATGCTGAGTCTGTCAATGCTTGTGAGGAATAAATATGGCGAACCCGAATGAAGAACCGCTGCGTGCTCGCGGCCGGCCGGCCACGCCGGAAACGGCGCTGCGCGCCGCGTTGGCGCAGGCGACGCTGGCGCTGTTGCTCGACGGCGGCTATGCCGCGGCAACGGTGGATGCGGTGGCGAAACGCGCCGGGGTGGCTAAAAAAACCCTGTATCGCTTTGCGGCCAATCGCGACGAACTGGTGGCGCAGGCGGTGAGCGGCTGGACCGAGGCGTTTCAGCCGGCCTTCGCCCAGGATGCCGGGCGGTGGGAGGCGGTGGCGCCGCTGTTGGAAAAAGGGCTGAAGGCGGTGGCGCAGCAGGTATTGAGCGCCGAAGCGGTGGGGATGTTTCGGCTGTTGCAAAGCGAGTTTCCGGGGCGCGAGGCGCTGCTGGACAGCTATCAGCGCAACGGCATTCTGCGCGGACGGGCGACGGTGGCGGACTGGCTGCGGCGCCAGCAGCAGTGCGGGTGGCTGCGTGAGCGCGACTGGGCGCAAACCAGCGATCTGCTGTTGGCGATGGCCATCGCCGAACCGCTGCGGCAGATGACCCTGGGGCTGTTGCCGCCCGGCAGCGCGATCGACGAGCGCATCGCGGCGGCGGTGGCGCTGGTGATGCCGGGTTTGCTGGCGGAAGGATGAAAAGATGAAAACAAGAAAGGGCCGAAAGTTCGGCCCTTAAACAGCAGGATGCAAAACGTCTGCGTTACAGCTTCGGCCCGGCGTTCACCAGTTTTTCGCCCGCCTGGGTGACGGTATATTTGGCGAAGTTATCGATAAAGCGCTGCGCCAGATCCTGCGCTTTCTCCTGCCACAGCGATTCGTCGGCGTAGGTTTTGCGCGGATCGAGGATCGACGGATCGACGCCCGGCAGCGCGGTCGGCACTGCCAGCCCGAAGATCGGCAGCGTGAAGGTGTCGGCCTGCTCAATGTCGCCATTCAAGATGGCGTCGATGATGCCGCGCGTATCTTTGATCGAGATACGCTTGCCGCTGCCGTTCCAGCCGGTGTTGACCAGGTAAGCCTGGGCGCCGGCGGCCTCCATGCGTTTCACCAGCACTTCAGCGTATTGCGTCGGGTGCAGCGTCAGGAACGCGGCGCCGAAGCAGGCGGAGAAGGTCGGCGTCGGGGCGGTGATGCCGCGCTCGGTGCCGGCCAGCTTGGCGGTGAAGCCGGACAGGAAGTGGTATTGGGTCTGCTCCGGCGTCAGGCGCGACACCGGCGGCAGCACGCCGAAGGCGTCGGCGGTCAGGAAGATGATCTTGCGCGCGTGGTCGGCTTTGGACACCGGTTTGACGATGTTCTCGATGTGATAAATCGGGTAAGAGACGCGGGTGTTCTCGGTTTTGCTGGCGTCGTCGAAGTCGATGCTGCCGTCGGCCCGCACGGTGACGTTTTCGAGCAGCGCATCGCGGCGGATCGCCTGATAGATTTCCGGCTCCGCCTGCGGCGACAGCTTGATGGTTTTGGCGTAGCAGCCGCCTTCGAAGTTGAACACGCCGTCGTCGTCCCAGCCGTGCTCGTCATCGCCGATCAGTTGGCGTTTCGGATCGGTGGAGAGGGTGGTTTTGCCGGTGCCGGACAGGCCAAAGAACACCGCGACGTCGCCTTGCTCGCCGACGTTGGCCGAGCAGTGCATCGAGGCGATGCCCTTCAGCGGCAGCAGATAGTTCATGATCGAGAACAGGCCTTTCTTCATCTCGCCGCCGTACCAGGTGCCGCCGATCAGCTGCATGCGCTCGGTCAGGTTGAAAGCGACGAAGTTTTCCGAGTGCAGCCCTTGCTGTTGCCAGTCCGGGTTGGTGCATTTGGCGCCGTTCAACACCACGAAGTCCGGCTCAAAGTCCGCCAGCTCGGCGTCGCTTGGGCGGATAAACATGTTTTTCACGAAGTGCGCCTGCCAGGCCACCTCGGTGATGAAGCGCACCTTCAGGCGCGTATCGGCGTTGGCGCCGCAGAAGGCATCCACCACGAACAGACGCTTGCCGGAGAGCTGGTTGCCCACCAGCGTCTTCAGATGCTGCCAGACTTCCGGCGACAGCGGCTGGTTGTCGTTCTTGCCGGTACCGTTGTCGGACCACCAGACGGTGTCGCGCGTGGTGTCGTCGCGCACGATGTATTTGTCTTTCGGCGAACGGCCGGTAAATTCGCCGGTCGCGACGTTGACCGCACCCAGTTGGGTGAGGGTGCCGCGTTCCAGCGGCGGCAGGTCGGCGCGGGTCTCTTCAGCGAACAGCAATTCATAGCTGGGGTTATAGACGATGTCGGCGGCCTGATGGATGCCGTAGCGAGCGAGGGTTTGTGGGGTAACAGCGCGTGAAGACATATTCTACTTCCTTATGAGTCATATTATGCCTTTTTCCCGTACGGTGCCGCGCGCGGGATTAAGGTTCGGATCAAGCTGACCGGATTCAGCTAATGGCGTTTCCGGTTCTTTATTAATAAAGCAGGGGGCTTTTTCGCCCTCCTATAGCATAGCAGCGAATTTAAGCCTGATTACTTTAATTACAAAATGCTGACGATAATTAATTAAAACCAACCTTGGCGGAGGGTCACAATATTGAATTCCCTCAGCGTAATTTAGTTTTGCATTTTTATTTTTTATCATATTGTCAGTGCTGTCTACTGTTTTATTTCTTATTAGAAAAAGCGAAATCCGCAATAGGATTTTTGTAATTAGTTGTTTTCACTTGGCTATGGCGGGATTGTTGCGCTAGGTGAATCTAACCGTACTGTACGCTTGTCAGCAGGGTGAATAATGAAACAGATAAATGCAGAAATAGCCTGTGATAAAAATACGGCATCGTCCGAATCATCAGGATTAATTAATCAACTTCGTCAAATAGATATCGGTGCGGTGCCGATCGCGTTGTTTATCACGATTTGCGCCATCGTGGCGATTTCCGCCTACGCCAACTTCCTGCCGAAGAATATGATCGGCGGCCTGGCGGTGATAATGACGCTGGGCTTTGCGTTGGCGCAGTTGGGTAAAAGCATTCCCGTGCTGCGCGATATCGGCGGGCCGGCCATTCTGTGTTTGATGGTGCCGTCGGTGCTGGTCTACTTCAACGTGTTCCAGCCCAACGTCATGGGCACCGTCCATCTGCTGATGAAAGACGCCAACCTGCTTTATTTCGTCATCGCCAGTCTGGTGGTCGGCAGCATTCTCGGCATGAACCGGGTGATCCTGATCCAGGGGATGATTCGCATGTTCGTGCCGCTGGTGGTGG
Source organism: Serratia sp. SCBI (assembly GCF_000747565.1). NCBI lineage: Bacteria > Pseudomonadati > Pseudomonadota > Gammaproteobacteria > Enterobacterales > Yersiniaceae > Serratia > Serratia sp. SCBI. Next base: position 2,130,211 of record NZ_CP003424.1, read on the forward strand.
GCACGGTCACGGCGGTGATCACCGGGCTGCTGGTGGGGAAACTGTTCGGCTTCACCTTCTATCACACCTTCTTCTTTATCATCGTGCCGATCATCGGCGGCGGCATCGGCGAGGGCATTTTACCGCTGTCGTTGGCCTATTCGGCGATCCTGGGATCGACACCGGACGTCTACGTCGCGCAGCTGGCGCCGGCGGCGGTGCTGGGTAATATCTTCGCCATCGTGACCGCCGGGGTGCTGGCGCGCGTCGGCATGCAGCGCAAGGCGCTGAGCGGCGACGGCATGCTGATCCGTTCGGCGCAGGAGAACGCGATGTTCGCCATCAAGGAACAAAGCGGCAACGTCGATTTCCAACTAATGGGCGGCGGGCTGCTGGTGATCTGCGCCTTCTTTATCGTCGGCGGCCTGTTCGAGCATATCGTGCATATCCCTGGCCCGGTGCTGATGATCCTGTTCGCGGTGCTGTGCAAATACTGCCGGGTGATCCCGGCTTCGATGGAGACCGGCGCGCACAGTTTCTATAAGTTCGTCTCCACCGCGTTGGTGTGGCCGCTGATGATCGGTCTGGGCATGTTGTACGTGCCGCTGGAAAGCGTGGTTGCGGTGTTTTCGGTCGGCTATGTGGTGGTCTGCGGCTCGGTGGTGCTGTCGATGGGGTTGGTCAGTTTCCTGATTGCGCCTTACCTGAAGATGTTCCCGGTGGAAGCGGCGATCGTCACCTGCTGTCACAGCGGCCTGGGCGGCACCGGCGACGTGGCGATCCTGTCGGCGTCCAACCGCATGGGGCTGATGCCGTTCGCCCAAATCGCTACGCGCATCGGCGGCGCTTCCACGGTCATTGGCGCGACGCTGTTGCTCGGTTGGTTAGTCTGAGTCCAGAGTGTGTTATGGATAGCCGGGGTTGGATTGCCCCGGTTTTTTTATACTTTTTTCGACATCGTGATAATGCTGATTATTACCTTGAAAATCATTCGCATGGCGGAAAATCCCTGTCACACTTTTGATAAGAAAAATCTGTTCTCGGTAAAATGTGTCTATTCTCTTCTCTTAAGGGATTATCGTTCTCATTCAGAGTGCCGATGGAAGGCGCCAGCGCATTACCGATATCCCCGTATTGAATCAACACCGGGCCGCTGCCGTTCAGGCAATCCGCCAGTTGGGGCATCCCCCCGATTGAATTGACGAATATGGAGATAAGGTTATGTCATCAAGCAATGCTTCCGTTAAGGCCGAAGGCGTATTAGCCCTGCTGGGCGCTTATAAACCCGATGAAGACGATACCATTACCGTGCTTCATCCGTCGAAAACGTTCGAGAATGCCGGCCTGGAACTGGTGCGCGGCGATCGCAGTTGGCACGACAAGGGCGTGACCGAAAAGCCGGTCTCCCTGACCTACAGCTTCTGGGAAAAGGCGCCGGGCAATATGTCGAGCATGAGCATCAGCGGCTTCAGCAGCTTTAACGCGGAACAGCGCGAGCAGGCCAAACTGGCGCTGCAGTCATGGTCCGACGTGGCCAACATCACCTTCACCGAGACCAGCAACACCGCCGCCGCCAACATCAAATTCGGTCTGTTCGATTACAGCTCGCGCGGCTCCTATGCCTTTGCGTATAACCCGGATTCATCGCCTTCGGTCGCCGGTCAAACCTGGTATAACGCCAAGAACCACACCTTCGTCAACAACCAGATCCATGAAAACGAGTACGGCCGCCAGACCTTCACCCATGAGATCGGTCATGCGCTGGGGTTGCAGCACCCGGGCGACTATAACGCCGCGCCGGGCGTCAGCATCACCTACGCTAAAGACGCGACCTACTTCGAAGACAGCCGCGCCCACAGCCTGATGAGCTATTTCAGCGAAAGCAACACCGGGCAGGACTTTAAAGGCGCGTACTCTTCCGGGCCGTTGCTCAATGACATCACGGCGATCCAGCATTTCTACGGCGCCAACATGAACACCCGCACCGGCGACACGGTTTACGGTTTCAATTCCAACACCGATCGCGACTTCCTCACCGCCACCGGTGCGCAGGACAAGATAATCTTCACCGCCTGGGATGCCGGCGGCAACGACACCTTCGACTTCTCCGGCTTCGGCCAAAATCAGCGCATCAACCTGAATGAAAAGGCGTTCTCGGACGTTGGCGGCCTGAAAGGCAACGTGTCGATCGCGGCGGGCGTAACGATTGAAAACGCCATCGGCGGGTCGGGTAACGATGTGCTGGTCGGGAACGCCGCCGATAACGTGCTCAAGGGCGGCGCGGGTGATGACGTGTTGTACGGCGGTAAAGGGGCGGATCAGCTGTGGGGCGGCGCCGGCAAGGACACCTTCGTCTACTTCGCGGCGGATGAGTCGACGGCGACGGCGCCGGATTGGATCCGCGACTTCGTGCGCGGCGAGGACAAGATCGATCTGACGCTGTTCAACACCGGCAGCGCCGACGGCATCCGCTTCGTCGATCAGTTCAGCGGCAAGGCGGGCGAGGCGAAGCTGAGCTACGATGCGCAAAATCACGTCAGCGATGTGGCGATCAACCTGGGCGGCGCCTTTGACGGCAACGATTTCCTGGTGAAAGTGGTGGGGCAGCCGCTGGATGCCGGCGATTTCGTGTTGGCGTAAGGCAGGCAACAAAAATAGGGCATTTTGGGCAAAAACCCGACAATTCCTATTAATTACGTCATATTAGCGTGACATAGTAGCGCGCAGAAGGCCGGGCTTGCATACCTCGGGCTTCTGTCGGATCGCCAACCTTTTCGGTTGGCGATTCATTTTCCGCCTTTCAGCATGTTGATGGCGGCGCCGAGCAGGATACGCCGTTCGATGTCGTTGCTCTCGGCCAGCTGCCGCGCCAGATGTTTCTCCAGCGTTTCCACCGACAGCGCCTCGCCGCGATGGCGCAGCTGCATCACGCTGTCGCCGATCAGGCGCGCGACTTCATCCCATACGGGTTTAATCTCCTGTTCCGAGAACGTCATGGCCTACACCTCGGTGGGTTGATTTTCGCCCAATGTAGCAGTTGAACTGCGGCTTCGCTACCGACGGCCAAAAACAGGAAGCATAAAAAACAAGCCATCAGTATTTCTTCTGGTTTTTGCGCTCAATACTTGCGGTGTCGAAAAGCAGGAGATCACAACATGAACTGGGTCGAAACCTTGGCGGAGTACTACCGCCTCAGCCGCACGGGTGAAACGCAACATTGGCTGTGCCGTCGCTGGTTGCCACAGGGGGAAGCGCGTCTGGCCTATTTGCGCGAGTTACTGGAACCGACCGCGGCGCCGCGGCGGTGAGCAGGGCGCCGGCGGTTGGCCGGCGTCGTTTTATGGGATTAACCGAACGCTATCGCCGCCCAACGCAACAGCAACAACGCCAGGCAGATCAGCAGCAGCACCACCACCATTTTACTGAGCTTGTTGCCCATGCGTTTTGTCGCCACGTCGCCCTCTCTTAACTGAAATACCATCCGCCGGCGATGGCGATGAGCAACAGCGTCGCCAACGCGACGCTGTTGAGTAAATCGCTGAAGGTATCGTCAGCATCGAAATCGTCTTGCCGCATGTTGCCGTCTGGCGTTGCCATTGAGTGAATAATGTTCACAGTATGCGCCCCGTAGCGCTGAAGGCACAGCGAAGAACGGTAAAAACTCGTAAAGACGGCGCTGGCATAACGCGCAGTCGCGCTTGTGACGGATGCAGACGGCCGCCAATACGTTGTACTATCCTGTCTGCATTGAGGCATTTTTCCAAAAGGTATAATCATGGCGACGGCAATTCCACAGAAATACGAGCACCTTGAGCGCTGGGCGTTCGGCGATACCGAACAGCAGGCCGATGAAGTGGTGCAATTGATTTTGAACGGCACCAAAACGGCGACCTGCTCCAACCTGGACGGCGAGGGCATCCCACAGGCCGGCGATCGGTTCCTGGTGGTGGACGGCCAGGGAGAGCCGGTCTGCGCGGTTGAGCTGACCGCGGTGGAAATGAAAACATACGATCAGGTCGATGAAGCGCACGCCTTTGCCGAAGGCGAGGGCGATCGTTCGCTGGCGCATTGGCGCAAAGAGCTGCAGCGCTTCTTCGAAGAGTACGATCTGTTCTCGCCGGACATGACGCTGGTGCTGATGAATTTCAAAGTCGTCGACAAGTTCTAAACTGATGCGCGCCGTTCCCTACGAGTGCCAGTGGGCGAGCCCGGAGATGGCCGCCGATCTGATCGCCGGCCGCGCGACGTTGGCGCAAGACGAGAATTGGGCGCGCAGCGGTGCCCGCGATCGGGCGGAGTACGTCGAATGGGCCAACCACGTGTGCGGCATGGCCTGCCTGAAAATGGTGCTGGGCCACCGCGACGGCGCAGCGCCGCCGCTGCTGGAACTGGCGCGCCGCAGCCTGCCTTATGGCGCCTATGTGCGTGAGAACGAGCGGATAAAAGGACTGATTTACGCGCCGTTCGTCGAGTATGTGCGCGAGCAGTTCGCGCTGCAGGCGGAGGTGAAGGTGGGGTTGGCGGCCGCCGATGTGCCGGCGCTGCTTCATGAATGCCGCTACTTTATCGCCTCGGTGCATCCCGCCATTCGCCGGCCCGAGAGCATACCGCCGCAGCGGGGCGGGCATTTGGTGTTGATCACCGCCGCCGATGCGCAAAGCGTGACCTTCCATAATCCTTCGGGCGACAGCCCGGCGACGCGCGAGCGAGTACAGCTGTCACTCAACCGCTTCGCCCACTTCTTTGCCGGCCGCGGCATCGCCATCGCATAAAAAAACGCGCTGTTTCTGATGAAAGCAGCGCGTCGTCAGCCGACTGGATGCATTTTCATGCCACCCGCATCACCCAGGCGTCCGTCTGTCGATCGTAGTGTTGCTTGTACAGCAGCGACTGCTTACCGTTGAGGATGGCCGGAATGCTGGTGTGTTCATCCCAGCCGTCGAGCTGCATGCACAGATCCGGATCGGACTTGCAGGGGATGCTCAGGGTGCCTGCACGGTCGGCGGTGGCGTGAAGATGCGCGTCATCGACCTCGAAGCTGCCAATTTTTACGACGGTTTTGCTCATGGGAACTCCTTGCTCAATGATGTGGTAGGAGGTTAGACCAGTCAGGTCATCGGTATGAGCATAGCCAAATGAGCAAAAAATGCCACATAAAAAATACACTCTGGCAACATTCGGCCGGGCGGCTAGCGGCTGCGCTAGTAAGTCACGACATAGCTGACGTTATCCTGATAGGTGCCGACCGGCACTTCGGTTTGCGCCGGATTGACGGCGGCGGTAAAGGGGATGCTTTGCGCCAGGCCAGTGCCGGTGCCGCTTTGCGCGTTGGTGCTGCTCCACACGGTGCTGGTATTGGGCAAATAGATCTGATACTGCAGGAAGTTGCTGGTGCCGCTGAGCATTTGCCGCCAGCCGGTGATCGGGTTGTTGCCGTTGGTGAAGTAGGAGCTGTAAGACTGGGATTTGGTGCAGGTCAGCGTGATGCTTTGGTTGATCGGATTGAATTGCCCCACTAAGGCCATGCTGCCGAAGTTGACGTTGTTGGCGGTGTTGATCAGGCAACTCTTGGTGATGACCGCGGTGACGGTCACGGTGCTGGGTTGATTGGTGCCGTCCCACCAGATGCAAAGCCCTATCAGGCCCAGGCCGCAGATATGGTAGTTCCACACCAGGTTGATGGTATCGGTATAGGTGCCGGCGCTGACGTTCGCGCCGACGACGGTTTTGATATACACCGGAAAGTTGACGTTGGAAGAGATCAGGATCAGCGACAGCAGATTCAGCGAGCTGTAATCGATGGTCTGGCCGACGCTATACGGGTACTGGTAGTTCGAATCCGGGTAGATCAAATAAGAAATTTTATCGCCTGAGCCGTTGCCGTTCAGCAGAGCCATGTTGTTGGTGGTGGAAGCGATCTTGACCGTGACGGTGTTTTGCGTCAGCAAATTGAGCCCGAGCCCGGTGCAGTTCAGCCCCGCAGTGCCTTGGGCGCTTATCTGGCCGTTGTAGACGGCGAAGGAGTTGCTGCTGGGCAGGGTAACCGTGCCGTTGGTGGTGGCGCAGTCCGCCAGCGCGCGTTGTCCACACATCAACAGCAGCGCCGCCAAAAAGATTTTCACTTGCCGAGACATCATTCTTCTTCTCCGTGTGTTACTGGCAGACGAGAGGGCCGACGCGTTGCAGCCCCTGCGGGTTGGCCAGGCTGAAACTGACCTGGCACGGCGGGCCGCCGTCGGCCGGGATTACGCTTAACCGGTTGTGTTGCTGCACCGGATCGATATAGGTCATGCCATCCCACCCGACGTAGCTTTGTTGATTGCCGCCGAGCACCGCCACCTGGCTGCCGTTGGCCAGCGGTTTGCCTTGCGCATCGACCAGCTCGACGTCGGCGGCGGACAGGCGCTGGACGGGGAATTCGACCAGGTAGCCGCTGTGATCGCGGATGGCGACGGTTTTTTCGACCGCCGGCAGGTTAACGTCCGCCGGTAAATTGAGCGGGTCGATTTGGAACTTGGCGTGGTAATACGAGGTGACGGTGGGCACCAGCAGATAACCTTTGTCGTTGGTGACGCCGATGCGCTGGTTCTCGTAGCTGACCGGAATGCCGGCGTAGCCGTCGGTCGATACCAGCGCGAAGGCATCGTTGATGGTGTTGGTGGCATAAACGCCGCCGTTCATCGCCACCAGAGAACCGCTGACTTCGCCCCAGCGGGTGTAGTCGTTACGGTTGCCATACAGCCCGGCGCGGGTTTCCAACAGCGAGGTGCGCCAGGTCACATCCGCCTGACGATAATCGCTGTTGCTGCCCTGGCCGCCGGCATAGGCCAGATTCCAACCGAAACCGCCGTCGGTCGGCGCGGCGCGGCTGTAAGCCACGCGTTCGCTCCAGCGGTTGCCGGCGTCGCGGGCGGTGCTGACGTTGGCGGTGCCCCAGGTATCGAACGGAATGCTGATCTGCAGCTGAGAGCTGTAACCGTCACCGCCAATCTCGCGGTTCGCCGAGGCGTACAGGCTGATGTTGCGCCACAGCGTCAGGCTGTACGACAGGTTGACCAGGCGAGTGCGCTGGCCGATGGCGTCGCGCACGTCGAAATAACCGGCGCCCAGGCTGCCGAAGCGGCTCAGGCCGATGCTGCCGGTCAGCTGATCGGTGCGGCGGCTCAGCCGATAGCTGCTCTTGTAGGTGGATAGATCGCCAAAGTCCGCGCTGCGCAGCACCCGTTGAGCGTTGAGGCTGAAATACTGATTGCTGTAGGTGTAGCTCAGGCTGGTTTGATCGCCGTGGCGGCCGGCGTACTGATAGACCGGACCGGCATCCGGTTGCTGCACCGGTTGGCCGGTGACCGGATCGTAATACCGCGGCGTAACCGGAGGGGCGTTGAAAGCGTCGCGGCCCGCCTGGCTGTAGCTGTAGGAGGCGTTGAGCACCCCTAACTGCCCGATGCGCACGCCGGCGCCGGCGCCGGTGACCGCCAACGCCGCCGCACCTTCCGCCCGTCCTTCGATCGTGAGCCAGTCGGTGACGCCGTAACGCCCGCTGCCGCTGGCCACCCACTGGCCGTAGTCCGCGGATCGGTAACCGTAGTTTTGGCGCAGCGCGCCTGCCGACAGGCTGAAATCGCTCAACCCGGCCTGCAGCAGCGAACTGGCGACATAGAACGGCACCGTCGTGCTGATCTGGCGGCCGAGCGCATCGGTCGTCACCACCGTCGCCTGACCGGCGCCGTTGATGTAGGGCACGGTATTCAGGGTGAACGGGCCGGGATTCACGTTGGCGGAGGTGTTTTTATAGCTGTTGATGTACAGATCGACGCTGCTCGGCACGGCGGCCTGGCCGGAGAACTGCGGCAGCGGGTAGGTAATGAGATCCGGCCGCGTGGCGAAATTACGCGCTACCTGCAGACCGCCGATGCGCACCGAACTGGTCCAGGGCAGCGAGCCGGTCGTGAGATCGCCGGCGGTATAGCTGAGCATGGTGTCGTCGTCGCTGTAGCGCCAGCTGCTGTCGTAGCGGATATAGCGATTGTTCTGCTGCGCGGCGGTCTCGCCGTTGAAGCTGCTGCGGAAAATGCCGGTGTTGGCGATAACGCCGAAGCCGTCGAACAGGCGCTGTTCGCTCCAGGCGGAAAAATAGCCCGGATTGCCGCGCCCACCGCTTTGGCTGATGTAGGCGTCGTAATTCAGCAAGAAGCCCAGGCTGCTTTGCGCCGGCAGCCGCTGCTCCGGGTTGGCGTCGCCGAGGGTTTGCCTGGGGAGCCAGTCGTTGGGCACCGAGATCAGCAACTGCTGCGTTTCGCCGCTGTAGGTGACGTCGACCTTATCCAGTTGATCGACGGCGATCTCTTTCACCTGTTTGTCCGTCACCGGCAGGCCGGCATCGATCAGCTGCTGAGGCGTTAAATAGTAATGGCCGCCGCGGTAGGCGACCGGCACGACTTTGCCGGTCGGGCGGCCGTTCACCACCGGCTCCAGATACAGCGTGGTATCCGGCATGCTGACGGCGCGGGGCGGCGGTGGCAAATCGTCGGCGGCGGCAGGCGGCGGGCACAGTTCTACCGCCATACAGAGTACGGCCAGGGCCAGCGGCTTGAGCTGCATGCCGCGTGAGGGCGATGGCGACATCCGCATCACCTGCGCCTCGGGCTCAGTAAGACGGGAGGGTTACGGGCTGTTTGTTGTCGTTGACCATCGCCTGCAGCTTGCCGGCGGCAAAACTGCCCGACGGCGGCAGGGCGAAACGCATTTGCGAACCCGGCAGCACATAGCCCAGCAGCCCGTTGTTGAGCGGCTTGCCCTGAATGCTGACCTGCGACAGACGAGCATGCACGATGCCGTCGTTGCGTACGTCGAGCCAGCGCTGGCTGTTTTGTTGCAGCAGCCGGTAGCTGAGCTTCGGCTGGTTGGCGGTGGCGTAGTCGCGCGGGTGCTCGAAGTCTTGCTTGGTCCAGACGCCTTTGCCGCTGACGAACAGCGGCACCGAATAACGCTTCTGGAATTTCAGCCCCATCTGCGCGCCTTTGTCGGGCGCTGCGCCATCTTTATCTTTGATCGGCACTTCATCGACCAGGATGCGGTAAGCCCGCTCTTGTCCGGCGGCGGCCGGCGTCTGCTTGATCAGGCGAATCAGTTGGCGTTTGCCGGGGAGAATGGTGGCGACCGGCGGGCTGGCGAGCACCTCGCTCTGGTTGCGGTAATCGTCCTTACCGCCGGTTTGTTGCCAGCCCAGCACGCGAATTTGCATGTAAACCGGCTTGCTGTCGCGGTTTTCCAGCCACAGGGCCGTCGCCTGCTGGTTGTCTTCAATAACCGGATCGATGGGCCAAATCAGAATGGAGGCGGCGGCGAAGGCCTGCGGCTGGCCGGCTAACAACAATCCTGCCAGCAGAGGCAGGCGAAGCAGAGTACTACGCATAATGTGATCCTTTTAAAAGCTCAATAACTCACCGTCACTAAGACCGTATCGTTGTAGGTGCCGCTGGTGGGCAAGGTGCTGCTCGCCATTAAACTGGCGTAGATTTTTATTTCCTGCGTACTGCCGGTGGAGGAGACGGTTTGGGCGGCGCCGCCGTTGCCGCCGTCTCCCCACAAAACGGCGTAGTTGGCATCCTGGTAGAGCTGGTAAATCAGCGTTTCCGAGGTGACCGAGTTCAACAGCTTGCGCCCGCCGGCGATGGAGCCGGTCACGTTATTGCCGACGTTCAATCCCAGGGTGACGCTGAGCCCGGGGTTGCAGCGGATAAGGATCGAGCCGGCGCCGGCGCTCGAGACAATTTTTATCGGGCTGCTTAAAGACGCCACCTGGCCGAAGCTCATACTGCCGAACGAGGTAACGTTGGTGACGCCGCTACCGAGCACGCAGCCTTTGATGATCGAAGCATTGACCGTGAAGCCCTGGCTGACGGTATCGGCATGTGCCGCCGGAGCGCCAAGCAGCGCCGTCAGCAGCAGGGTGCGCAGCGTTCCGTTAATCACCAATTTATCGTCACCTGTACCGTGTCCGTATAAGTGCCCGTCGCCGGCGTAGCCTGCACCGGAATCATGCCGTACACCGGCAGCCAGACGCTTTGACCGGTGGCGGTCTGCGTCACGCCGGTGACGTTATCCCAGACGGTGGCGTAGCTGGCGCTGGTATACAGGTTGTAGTTCACGCGGGCGCCCGCCGCGCTTTGCAGATAGCGCGAAGCGGTATTGCCGCTCTGTCCGCCGCTGAGCAGCACCGTGTAACTGGTGCCGTTGTTGCAGTTGATCTGCAGTGCGCCGGCGTTCGCCTGGCCGGTCACTTTTATTGCCGTATTGAGGAAGTAAACCGTGCCGAAGTTAAAGGTGCCGAACGTGGTGTTGCCGCCGCTGGTGGTGCCTGCGACACAGGATTTGACCAAGGTGGCGCTGACGCCGACCGTCGCAGTGCTGACGTCGGCGCGGCAAGCGCCTGCCAACGACAGCAGCATGCAGGTGACGGCCAGGCGCGTCATGCTTACCAGGTGACGGTCATGGTGACGGTATCGCTGTACGCGCCTGCCGCCGGGGTGGTGCCCGCGGCGGGCACCAGACCATAGACGATCAACGGGACCGCCGAGCCGGTGCCGGTGCCGGTCAGCACGCCGGTGGTGCTGTTCCACGGCACGGCGTGGGCGCTGTCCTGGTAGAGGTTATAGCTGATGTAAGCGGGCACGCTGCTGGCCATGCGCCGCTGGCTGCCGGAGGCGTTGAGGCCGTTGTCCAGCGCCACGGTGTAGTTGGTGCCGGTGGTGCAGTTCAGCCCCAAGGTGCCGGTGCCGCCGCTGCCGGTGGCGCTGGCGGTGATGACGTTAGCCAGCGACGAGTAGGTGCCGAAGCTGATGGAACCAAAGTCGTTGGTGGTGCCGGAACTGTTGCCGCCGGTGACCACGCACCCGGCGCCGATGGTCATTGTCACGCCCACCGTGCCCTGAAGGGTGCCCGCTGCGTTGGCTGCGCCACTGATGCACAGCAGAGGTGTTAACGAGAGCAAAACCAGCAGAGTTTTTTTCATCATGATTCCTTGCCATGTCAGAGAAAGTCCGCAAAAACGCCACCCAGAGCTGAGTTGCACGCATTTATTTACTTACATTTAAATTAATAGGATAAGAACGTGAAATTGTCTTTATCAAAGGTCAAAACTTTTTAATTGGCACAGGGCAAGCGTGCGCGGGTGAAATAACGTGATGGTGAAATGATTAGAATAATAACGAATGGTGATGGGAATATTGTTATCTTTATTTATCGCCGGGGAAAGCGGCTCCCCGGCGCCAGGGCGATTACAGGTGAAAATCCAGCGCGCCGTCGCGCACCAGCTCGCGCGGCAGGTTGTTCTTGATGCGGCTGCCGATGCGTTTGGCGATGCCCAGCGGTTGCCCCTGATAGGTGACGATGCACTCGTCGCCCGCCGGCGGCTGCTCAGGGTAGAGATCGCGGCCGTGATACCACTCCTGGGCCAGCGCGGCGTCCAGCTCGTAATGCTGTTTGCCGTCGGCGCCCGCGAGGGCGATCGCCGCTTCGTGCTGCCAACGGAACCCTTTCGGGAAGCGCTCCGCCAGCTTGAGGCCGATACGCGAGAAGCGCACTTTGCCGAACAGCGGCTCCAGCGCGGCCGGGAAGAGCCAGATTTCCTTGTCGCGCTCCCACAGCCGGCTGTCATCGCCCCAGGTTAAGCCGGATGCGGCGGCGGCTTGGGCGATCAGCGCCGCCTCTTTGCCGGACAGCGGGCTGAACGGGAATTTACCGACTTTATAGGTCGGCTTCGCCAACGGCGCCACGGCGTGTTTTTTACGCAGGCGGGCGACGAAAAACCCTTCGCTGTCGTAAATCTGCGGGAAGACGTGCAGGAAGCCCTCGGCGGTCAACGCCTTGTCGGCGCCGGGGAACAGCTCACCCAGCGGCTCGATGCTGACCGCGTCGCCATAGGTGTCCAGCAGCCAGCGCACCACCTGCTGATTTTCCTGCGCATTGAGGGTGCAGGTGGAATAAACCATCACGCCGCCCGGCGCCAGCGCATGAAACGCGCTGTCGATCAGCTCGCGCTGGGTGGCGGCGATCTCGGCGACGCTTTCCGGCGACCAGTTGCTCATGGCGTCCGGATCTTTGCGCACTACGCCTTCGCCGGAGCAGGGGGCGTCGAGCAGAATGGCGTCAAAACTCTCCGGCAGCGCGGCGCCGAACACCCGGCCATCGAAGTGGGTCAGCGCCGTATTCTTCACGCCGCAGCGGCTGATATTGGCGTGCAGCACTTTCACCCGGCTGGCGGAGTATTCGTTGGCGACGATGCCGCCCCGATTATCCATCAACGCGGCTATCTGGGTGGTTTTGGAGCCCGGCGCGGCCGCCACGTCCAGCACCCGATGGGGCGCTGCGCCGCCGGCGAACAGCGCGCTGACCGGCAGCATCGAGCTGGCCTCCTGAATGTAGAACAGGCCGCTCAAATGTTCGGCGGCGCTGCCCAATCGCAGCTCTTCATCGTCGCGCTCGATCCAGAAACCTTCCGCGCACCAGGGAATGGGTTCCAATCGCCAGTCGTAGTCCCGCACCAGCGCCAGGAAGTCGGTGACGCTGATTTTCAGCGTGTTGACGCGCAGGCTGCGGCGCAGCGGGCGCTGGCAGGCGGCGATAAAATCGTCCATCGCCAGTTCGGCGGGCATGATGGCGCGGGTGGCGTCAAGGAAAGCGGGGGGCAGAAAAACGGCGGTGGATTTGGCCACGGGGCGAACTCTCAGGGTGCAATAAAGACAAGGGCGAGAGTTTATCACAAAGCGGAAAAAAACAGGGCCCGGCATTGCCGGGCCCTGAGGGAAACGCGAAAGTTAATCGCGCGGAATGGCGGTGCCCCAGGTTTTCCAGTCCTTCGGCTCTTCCGGATTCAGCAGGAAGTGCTTGTTCGGTGTCGCTTTCGGCGCCAGCGGAATGGTTGGCGGCGTGGCGAAGGCGATGCCGCCGCGGATGAACTGCTGGAAGGTGCCACTCTTGATCACGCCGCCGGTCAGGCCGAACTGCAGGTTGTAACCCGACGCCAGCCAGAACACGCTGTTGTTGCGCACCAGATGCTGGTACTTCTTGCTGATGCGCAGCGCGACGTGCACCCGATCGGACATGGCGCCGAGGTAGAAGCCGGTGATGGTGCCGACCTCCACGCCGCGGAACAGCACCGGCGTGCCGATCTGCAGCGAGCCGGTTTCGGCCGCGTCGAGCACGACGCTCAGGCCGTCCAGATAGCGAGAGTCGGTGATGCTGGCCTGCTGCAGTTCGAAGGTGCGCAGCTCGCGCCCGCGGCCCGGCTCCACGTTGATATAAGGCTGGAGCAGGGTATCGAGGTTGCTGACGCCGGCGGCGGAGATCTCCGGCGACACGATCGAGAAGCGGCTGCCGAGGCGCGCGAAGGTCTGCACGTATTCCGGATACAGCACCGCTTTGGCCAACACTTCGTTGCGTTCCGGCGCCAGCTGCAGCGACTCCACCTGGCCGACGTCGATGCCGAGGTAACGCAGCGGCATGCCCGCCGACAGCTTGCTGGCGTCATAGGTTTTCAGCGTGATTTGGCTGCCCACCGCGCGGGCGGCGGTTTCGCTGGCGTACAGTACGCGGTTGGCGCCTTTGTTCAGCGTCACGCCCTGCAGGTTGTCGAAGCTGATGGCGCCTTTCAGCGCGCGGTTGAGCGGCGAAGCCTGCACCGTCAGGCCGCTGCCGTTGAGCTGCACCTTGGCGCCGCCTTCGGCCCAGAAGATGCTTTCACGGGTCAGCAACTTACGGTATTCCGGGCTGATGTAGACGTCCACCTCAAACTCGTTGGCCTTCGGCCGAACGTTAACGATCTCGCCCACCTGGAATTTACGATACAGCACCACTGAGCCGGCCTGCACGTCCGGCAGGCTGGTGGCGCTGAGGGTCAGGGTGGTGGAAGGGGCGTTGCCGACGATGCCTTCCTCGGCTTTTTCGCTGTTGGCGTACAGCGGGTACTGGCCGCCAGGCTCCCCTTTGCTGCCGGGGATAATGCGCACGCCACCGTCTACCCACTCCTGCGCGCTGGCGCCGAGCACTTCCATGCCGTCTATTCCCAGTTTGACGTCGAGGCGGCTGTTGACCACGAATTTGCTGTCTTTGTGCAGCAGGCCGCGATATTGCGCATCAACGGCGGCGGTGAACACCACGCCGCCGGCGGTCAAGGTGCGGCTCAGGATTTGGCCGACTTTCACGCCGTGCACCACCAGCGGTTGCCCGACGTCGATGCCGTAGCTTTGCGGCGCCGTCAGCGTGACGGTCAACACGCCCGGCTGTTGCAACAGCGTTTCGCTGCTGTCCAGCACGTTGAAGCGCTGCTGCGGTTCGCCTTCACCCGGCACCAGTTCCAGCGTGGTGCCGGTCAGCAGTTGGCTGAGCTTGGCGTCGTTGAGGCTGATGCGCGGGCTGCGCATCACGATGCGGGTGCCGCTGCGCATCAGATCGACCACCGAAGGATCGATGGTCAGTTCACCGATGACTTTGCTGTCCTGTTGCAACGTCAGCTTGGTCAGGGTGCCGACCTGCAGCCCCTGGTACATCAGCGGCGTGCGGTTTTCACTCAAATTGTTGCCGCTCGGCAGATCCAGCAGAATATTGACGCCGCGCTGGCTGTGGGCCAGGTCCGGGTAAAGGGTATAGTTCTGATCGCCCTTGGCCTGCTGGCCATCGGCCGGCGAATCGAAGGCGATGGCGCCGTTGACCAGCGCCGCCAGGCTCTCCATCTGCACCGTGGCGCCGGACAGGCTGAAATCGCCCTTGAAGCCGGAGACATTCCAGAAGCGGCTGTTGCTCTTCACCAGGTTGGCGAAGCGGCGGTCGATCAGCACGTCGATGGTTACGCCCTTGTTGCCTTCGCTGATGGTGTAGTCATACACCTTGCCGACCGGGATTTTACGGTAATAGACCAGCGAGCCGCTGTTGAGCGAACCCAGGTCGTCGGCGTGCAGGTGAATCATCAGCTCGCCGGTGTTCAGGCGGTACTTCGGCTGGGTATCGAGCGCGGTGAAGTGGGTTTGCTCCTTGCCGCTGCCGGGCATCATGCCGATATAGTTGCCGCCGACCAGCGCATCGAGCCCGGATACCCCGGCCAGCGAGGCCTTGGGCGTCACCAGCCAGAACTGGGTGCCTTCGCGCAGCGAGTCTTCCAGATCGCTTTTGATGCTGGCTTCCACCACGATGCTGCGCAGATCTTTGCTCAGGCTGATTTTTTGCACCGTGCCGACCTCAACGCCCTGGTAACGCACCGGCGTGCGGCCGGCGACGATGCCCGCCGCCGATTGGAAATCGATGGTGACGGTGGTGCCGCGCTCCTGGAAATTGTTATAGACCAGCCACCCGGCGATCAGCAGGGCGATGAACGGCAGTAACCAGAACGGTGAAATGCGGCGTTTGTTCTTGACCCGCGCTTCAGTCGGTGTAGTCGGCGTTTCCTGTTGCATGTGCATCCCAAATCAATCGGCTATCGAGCCATTCAACGGCAAGAATAGTCAAAATGACCGCCGAGCCAAAGTAAAACGCGGCCGGTCCCATAGTAAAAGATAACAGTTGATCGCGATTTACCAGCGACATCATCAAGGCGATAACGAACAGATCGAGCATCGACCAACGGCCGATCCAGGTGACCAGGCGCAGCAGACGAATGCGCGTCTTCAGGCTGTGCGAGGTTTTGAAGTGGATGCTCAGCAACAGCACGATCAGCACGATCACCTTGGTGAAGGGCACCAGCACGCTGGCGATGAACACGATGGCGGCGATCGGCACGTTGCCGGAGGTGGCCAATGAGACCACGCCGGAGAAAATGGTGTCTTCCAGCCGCGTGCCGTTGGCGTAAATGATGGAAATCGGCAGCAGGTTGGCCGGTATCAGCAGGATCATCGCCGCGATCAGCGCCGCCCAGGTTTTCTGCAGGCTGTAGGGCTGGCGATGGCACATCGGCACATGGCAACGCGGGCAGCGGCCGCGCGCGTCGGGATAGCCGGTATAGTGGCAGGACAGACAAATGTGCAGCGCCGTCGGCGGGCCTTCCGGCTGTTCCTGCGGATAGTAGCGCTCCCACAGCTGCTCCAGGTTGGCGTGGATCAGCGTCAGGATGCTCAGCACCGTGAGCGACAGGTAAGCGATCAGCGCGCTGCCGGGCTGGATGTCGGCGTAATCCTGCACTTTGATCGCCGCCACCGCCATGCCGATCAGATAAATGTCCAGCATCACCCACTCTTTGAGCCGCTCCAGCATCAGCAGCACCGGGCGCAGGTTCATGCCGAGCGCATGGCCGAAACGCAGGTACAGCAGCGACAGCACCAGCGTCAGCGGGGCGCCGATGGTGCAAAACGCCACCATGCTGGCGGTGAGCGGATCGCCCTGGCGGCTCATCTGCCAGATGCCCTCCAGCAAACTGGCGTCGATGCGCGTGCCGAGCAGACGAATGCTGATCAGCGGTTCGGTGAAGGCGAACGGCATCAGCAGCAGCATGGCGATCGCCATGGCGGTCAGGCGCGTCATCGACCAGTCGCGGCCGCTCACCACCTTGGCGTTGCAGCGCGGGCAATAGGCGGCCTGATTGCCGCTGAGCGGCGGCAGCACAAACAGCAGGTCGCACTCGCAGCAGCGTTGGTGGCGCGCTTTGGAAAGGGGGGCGGGTGATCGCGTGTATTTTCATTTTTGACAAGTAGCTGCCCTTGAGCCCGCCGGAACTGTCAGCGTAGCTGAAAAATAAACCGGCCGCGTCACCGGCGTTCGGGCGCCGGACGGTAAAACGAGGTAAACCGGGATTCTGAGCGGCAAACATACCCCGAGCGACGGGGTTTTGTGAAGCAACAGATGATTAACCTTGTGGCTATACGCATTTAATGCTTATTTTATAGGGCCTAAGCTTTGGGCTTCTGGCCATCTTCACTGTTTCAATGGTTATCACATGACAAAAGAACAATTCTACGCGGAATTAAAACGTGACCTGAGCGCGTTGCTCGGCGGGGAAACCAACTTTATCGCGGCGTTGTCCAACGCCAGCGCGTTGCTCAACGAACGTCTGGATGACGTGAACTGGGTCGGTTTCTATCTGATGGATGGCGACCAACTGGTGCTGGGGCCGTTCCAGGGCAAGATCGCCTGCGTGCGCATTCCGGTGGGCAAGGGCGTGTGCGGCACGGCGGTGGCGGAAAATCGCGTGCAGCGCGTCGGTGACGTGCATGCGTTTCCGGGCCATATCGCCTGCGATGCGGCCAGCAACGCGGAAATCGTGCTGCCGCTGGCGGTTGGCGGCCAAGCGATCGGCGTTTTGGATATCGATAGCACGGTTTATCAACGCTTCGACGAACAGGACGAAGTGGGCCTGAAAGCAGTGGTGGCGGGGCTTTGTGAGCAACTGGAACAGTGTGACAGTGCGAAATATGTGACTGTGGCGGCAAGTTGATCGACGGTTAACGTGGCAATTACCGATGGCGTCATTATAATGACGCCTGTTCATGCCTGTGGCTTGTTGGCAATACCGTTGTAATCAGGAAATTTCATGGAAAATCAACCTAAGTTGAACTCTAGTAAAGAAGTCATTGCTTTTCTTGCCGAGCGTTTTCCGCTCTGCTTTAGCGCCGAAGGCGAAGCTCGTCCGCTGAAAATCGGTATTTTTCAGGATTTGGTAGAGCGCGTGCAGGGGGAAGAGAATCTCAGCAAAACGCAATTGCGTTCTGCCCTGCGCCTATACACCTCAAGCTGGCGTTACCTGTACGGCGTCAAGGTTGGCGCGCAGCGCGTCGATCTGGACGGCAATCCGTGCGGTGAACTGGAGCAGCAGCATGTCGATCATGCTCGCCAGCAGCTTGAAGAAGCCAAAGCGCGCGTTCAGGCACAGCGTGCCGAACAAAACGCCAAAAAACGTGAAGCCGCCGGCGAATCCGCCGATGCCGCTCCGCGCCGTCCGCGTCCAGCCGGTAAAAAGCCCGCTGCGCGTCGCGAAGGCGGAGCCGCGCCGGAAAACCGCAAGCCGCGCCCACAAACTCGCCCACAGCCCGCTCGCCAACCTCGTGCAGCCAAAGAGGAAAGCCAGCCGCGTTATGCGCCAGTCACGGATATCTCTAAACTGCAAATTGGCCAGGAAATCAAAGTCAGAGCAGGCAAGAGCGCGATGGATGCTACCGTACTCGAAATCGCTAAAGATGGCGTACGTGTGCAGCTCTCTTCCGGTCTGGCGATGATTGTGCGCGCAGAACACTTGCAGTTCTGATACGGAGGCCAACCCAGGCATGAACAAATTCGTCAGATTAACAGCGATTGCAGGGCTGCTGTGGGCGGGTGTCAGTTACGGCGCGGAAACAGCCAACATCCGCATCGGCCAACTGCCCCAACTGCAACAGGAACCCCAGCACGCTACGGTGAGTGAGCGCGTCACCTCGCGCTTCACTCGCTCTCATTACCGCCAGTTCGCCCTCGATGCGGAATTTTCAGGCAAGATCTTCGATCGTTACCTGAACATGCTGGATTACAACCATAACGTGTTGCTGGCCTCCGACGTGGCGCAGTTCGCCGGCAAACGCAATCAGGTTGGCGAAGAGCTGAAAACCGGCAAGCTGGACACCTTCTACGCGCTGTTCAATCTGGCGCAGAAACGCCGCTTTGAGCGTTACACCTATGCGTTGTCGTTGCTGGACAAGCCGATGAACTTCACCGGCAACGGCACTATCGATCTCGACCGCAGCAAAGCGCCGTGGCCGAAAGACAAGGCCGAGCTGGATAGCCTGTGGGATGCGAAAGTCACGTATGACGAGCTGAACCTCAAGCTGACCGGCAAGACCGACAAAGAAATCCGCGACACGCTGACCAAGCGCTATCAGTTCGCCATCAAGCGCCTGACGCAAAGCAACAGCGAAGACGTCTTCCAACTGGCGATGAATGCCTTTGCGCATGAAATCGACCCGCACACCAACTATCTGTCTCCGCGCAACACCGAGCAGTTCAACACCGAGATGAGCCTGTCGCTGGAAGGCATCGGCGCGGTGCTGCAGATGGATGACGACTACACCCTGATCAACTCGATGGTGCCGGGCGGTCCGGCGGCGAAGAGCAAAGCGATCACCGTGGGCGATCGCATCGTCGGCGTCGGCCAGGCCGGCAAACCGATGGTGGACGTGATCGGCTGGCGCCTGGACGACGTGGTGTCGTTGATCAAAGGGCCGAAGGGCAGCAAGGTGCGCCTTGAGATCCTGCCGGCCGGCAAGGGCACCAAAACCCGCGTGGTCACCTTGACCCGCGAGCGCATCCGTCTGGAAGACCGCGCGGTGAAAATGACCATCAAGACCGTCGGCAAAGAGAAGGTGGCGGTGTTCGACATCCCCGGCTTCTATGTCGGTCTGACCGATGACGTGAAAGTGCAACTGCAGAAGATGGCCAAGCAGAACGTCAAGAGCGTGGTCATCGATCTGCGCACCAACGGTGGCGGCGCGCTGACCGAAGCGGTGTCGCTGTCCGGCCTGTTCATTCCGAGCGGCCCGGTGGTGCAGGTGCGCGACAACAACGGCAAAGTGCGCGAAGACGCCGACACCGACGGCGTGACTTACTATAAAGGCCCGCTGGTGGTGCTGGTCGATCGCTTCAGCGCCTCCGCCTCCGAAATTTTCGCGGCGGCGATGCAGGATTACGGCCGCGCGCTGATTGTCGGCGAGCCGACCTTCGGTAAAGGCACCGTGCAGCAGTACCGTTCGCTGAACCGTATCTACGATCAGATGCTGCGCCCTGAGTGGCCGGCGCTCGGTTCCGTGCAGTACACCATTCAGAAGTTCTACCGCGTCAATGGCGGCAGCACCCAGCGCAAGGGCGTGACGCCGGACATTCTGATGCCGACCGGCGTCGATCCGGCGGAAACCGGCGAAGCGTTTGAAGACAACGCCATGCCGTGGGACAGCATCAATGCGGCGACCTACAGCAAGACCGGCGATATGGCGCCGTTCGAGCCGGAGCTGCTGAAAGATCACCAGCAGCGCATCGCGCAAAATCCGGAGTTCCAGTACATCGCGCAGGATATCGCGCATTACAAGGCGCTGAAGGATAAACGCAACATCGTGTCCCTCAATCTGGCGGTGCGCGAGAAAGAGAACCACGATGACGACGCGACCCGTCTGAAACGCATCAACGAGCGTCTGGAACGTGCGGGCAAGAAGCCGCTGAAATCGCTCGACGATCTGCCGAAGGATTACCAGGAGCCGGATCCGTATCTGGATGAAACCGTGCATATCGCGCTGGACCTGGCTCATCTGGAAAAGGATCAGCCCGCTCAGCAGCCGACGCCGGCCAAATAAGGCCACGGCTTTGCCTGTGAAAAACGCACCCTCGGGTGCGTTTTTTTTTGGTTGCGGCAAGCCCGGCTTAAGCCGGTTTTTTGCGGTGACGCAGCCCGAGTTGAATGCAGGAAACCACCACCAGCAGACAGCCGAACAGCGACAGCAGCAGCGGGATCTCATGCCAGAACAGCCAACCCCAGGCGATGTTGAACACGATGCCGATATAGCGCACCACCGAGACCACGATCAGGTTATCGGAAGAGAAGGCCTGGGTTAAGACGACCTGCCCCAACAGCGACACCAGGGCGATGGCGAGCAGAATGGCGAACTGATAGGCGTTGGGCCAAACGAACGCGTTCCACATCAGCGGCAGCGAGATCAGCGTTGCGATGAACAGGAAGTAGAACACGATCTCGTAGTTGTGGTGGCGCTTGCTGAGTTTGTTGACCGACAGATAGGCGATCGAGGCGAACACCGCGCTCATCACGCCGACCAGCGACGCCAGGGTATAGGCCGAGAAGTGCCACGGCCGCACCAGCAGCACGGCGCCGATGATGACCATCGTCAGCCAAAACGCGGTGCAGGCGCTGACCCGTTCACGCAGCACCAGCAAGGAGAGCAAAATGGAGAAAAACGGCGACAGATAGGCCAGCATGCTGGCGTCGGCCAGCGTCAGATGGGCGATGCTGTAAAAATAACAAATGAGATACAGCCCGCCCATGGTGCCGCGCAACACCAGCAGCGGCCGGTCTACGCGGCTGAAGGCGATGCGGTGGCGGTACATCAGCAGCAGAACCAGCACACAGCCGATGCTGCTGCGAAAGAACACGATTTCTCCGGTGGGAATAGCATCGGAGATGGTTTTAACCAGCGCGTTCATGACGCTGAAAATCAATGAGGCAAAAATGGCCAGTAGCGCACCCTGATTCATGCTTGCCTCCGCCATTGTCGGTAAATGATGTCCGCCTGCTCGTCGCAGGTATCGTCCAGCAACGAACGATGGCAATGCTCGGCGCCGATCCGGGTGACGAAGTGCTGCAGCGCCTGCTGAAAGCGGGCCAACAGACGCTGGGCGGCGGGCATCTCGACGTCAAGCCGCTGCGCCAGCAAGACCAGGACGCGCAGTTTGCGCACGTCCTCTTGCGGCACGCGCGGCAGGCGCCAGCGCCCCTGGGCATCCTGGAAGACGCGGGCGACCCTGACGGCGGAAAAATCATAGTAGCGGCCCTGCGCGTCCGGCTCGGAATAGGGGTCGACCAGCAGCGCGGTATAACGCGTAAACAGCGCATAGCATTGCTCCGTCGGCGCGAGCTGCGGGAATTGGTCAATCCAGCGGCGGCTCACCATACGGGGCGGAACCGGGTAGTTGTCGTCATTCAAAAAGCGCAGCAGGTTAATGGCCTCGATGCCGAGCCGGTTGAGCAACTGCTGGTAATCCTGCGAGAGCGCCAGCATGTCGGCGATCGCCTCGGGACAGATGGGGCCCTCGGGGTGGGTTTTATACAGGTACTGGATCGGCGCCTGCGGCTGGAATATCGCCTGCAGCGTGGTTTCGGCCAGCGCTAGCGGAGGATGAACATAATTGGTGATGCTGAAGCGCTCGGCGGCGAGCAGGCTGTTGCAGCGTTGGGCGTCAATGCCGTGACGCGCCAGCAGCGAGCAAAGCCAGTCGAGTTCGGCGCAGTCTGACCTTGCGCCTGCGCCGGCCAGATAAATTCGCTGCTTGAACGCCTTGGTGTAGGCGCGGTAAGGCTGTTCGGCGTTCTGGTATTTGGTGTCGGCGTAGTAGCTCGACAGGCTGATGACCTCGACGTGGGATTGCCCGGCCTCCTGCAGCAGGCTTTGCGCCATCAAGCCGGAGCCGATGGAGGGAGAGAGCAGGATCAGTGAGCGCAGTTGGGGCAACGCCGCCCATGGCACCTGTCGCAGCACGTCATGGTATTGATCGGCGGGGACGGCAAGGATCAGTCTGCGCCAGTCGCCGCCGACGAGCGCCAGATCATCGCAATAGCGGTCAATCGTCACCTGCGCATCGTCTTGGGTGCGCTGCGCCTTACCGGCGCCCGTCAGCCACAGGCAGGGCGTGTGCGCCAGATGTTGCTTCAGGCGGCGCCCTTTTTCGCTGGTGCGGTTGTACAGGCCGATGCGCGCATTGCCCGCGGTCTTGATGTCCGCAGCCAGTTGGATCGCCGCCGGGCCGGCGCCGAGGATCAGGGTGGGAAAGGCATTATTCATGGCGGTGAGGCTCCAAAATCAACAGATCGTACAGCGGGGTGGTGAGCGGTTTACCGCTGACGCGCCAGGGCGAGCCGGCGGCCTGGTGGTGGTAAGGGCAGTTGAAGATCGACTTGAGGCCATTGCCATAGCGCACCAGCAATTTGCCGCACTGGGGCAGCAAAGGCCGCAGCGCCTTCAGCAAACCCTGCTTGTCCGCCACCAGGGAGGCGATGATGATGTGATCGATATCGTTGCGCGTCAGGCCGTTCAGCTTGTCGATGCAGGGCATCTGCTGCACCAGCCCCAAGTGGCGCGTAAGCCGGCGGGCAAAACGCTGGGCCGCCGGATCGCAATCGTAGCAAATGACGGTGGCGGAGAGCCTGGCGACCAGCGCCAGCGCCGTGGTGGGCAATGCACCGCTGCCCACCAGCAGCACCCGTTCGCCGGGTTTAATGTCGGCGGCCGCGATCTCCAGCTGCAGCGCGCGGTCGAAACTGTTCAGGTAGGCGTTGGTTTGCGCCGGTTCCCGGCACAGCGCCGAGACGCGATGCTTCTCGTAGTCGCACAACGCGGCGTTGGCCGTCGCCCGCAGTTGGGTGATCTGCGCCGTTATCAAACGGTCGTTTTCCAGCTTTTGACGATAGGCCTGCAGCTGCGGTTCGTCGTTAAAGGCCTGCAGGCGGCTGAAACGACGTTCCAGCAGGGAAAAATGGCGCCTGTCTTGCCGGGCGGAACGGTGAAGCTGGTGAATTTCCTGTTGCAAGCCGGCGAGTTGCGCCAGCATGTCCGCCTTGGTCAGAGTGTACATGGGGATTCTCCGTGTGCGTGTAACAGCTGTGTCGGCAGCAGATAGGGGTAGCCCTGCGGGCTGACGCCGTTTTCGATGCCGACGCCAAATACGCGAGACACCATCGGATGTCCCATCATCTGATGGGTATCGCCGTGGCAAACGACGCGTCCGTGCGCGAGCAGCGTGAGTGAGTGGCAATAGCGCAGCGCCAATCCCAGATCGTGGATCACCAGCAGCGTGATGCAGCGGTGGCGCCGGCCGTAGTCGGCGATCTGATTGAGCACGCGCAGCTGGTGGTGGATATCCAGCGCGCTGGTGGGTTCGTCGAGCAAAATGATCTGCGGCTGAGAGACGAAGGCCTGAGCCAGCATCACCAACTGTCGCTGGCCGCCGCTGAGACGGTTGAAGGGGCGATCGGCGAGCGCGGAAATGCCGCATTCCGTAAGCGCCTGCTCGACCGCATCGGCCTGGGCGGCGCTGACGCGCCAGCTCAACTGGCGTACCTTGCCCAGCAGCACCATGTCAAAAGCGGTCAATGCCGAATCGCAGCGATTTAGCTGCGGCACATAGGCGATACGGCTGGTTTTCGGATCGAGAGGGCGCTCGCGGTAAGCGATCTCGCCGCTGCACGGCACCATGCGGTTAATCGCTTTGAGCAGCGTCGATTTGCCGGCGCCGTTGGGCCGATGATGCCGCCGAGCTGCGCCTCCGGCCAGCTCAATGAAACGTCTGCCAATAGCGAGCGGCGATGCAGCGAGACGCCGACGCGGGTGAGGGTCAGTTGAGTCATGGGCGTTTAACCTGTCGAGTGACGAAGTAAAACAGCACCGGCACGCCGATCAGGGCGATAACGATGCCGATGGGCACCACGCCGTTCGGCATCACCAGCTTGGCGACGATCGAGGCGCACAGCAGCAGCAGGCTGCCGCAGAGGGCGGAAATGCAGATCAGGTAGCGCTGATCCTCACCCACCAGAAAGCGGGCGAAATGCGGGGCGATCAGCCCGACGAACCCGATGGTGCCGACAAACGAGACCGAGGCGGCCGTCAGCAAGGTCGCCAACAGAAAGGCCAGCTTGCGCAAGGCGCTGACATTGATGCCCAGCCCCTGGGCCTGCTCTTCGCCGGCGGACAGCGCCGTCAGCCGCCAGGCGAGCCGCAGACTGACGAACAGCGCGCACAGCAACACGACGCCGGTGATCGCCACGCCGTGCATATTGGCTTTGAGCAGGCTGCCGAACAGCCAAAAGACAATTTGCTGCATGGCTTCCGGCGAGGCCAGAAACAGCAGCAGCGATTGCAGCGACTGAAAGAAAAACAGCACCACGATGCCGCTCAACACTAATATTTGCGGCGTCATGCCGCGGCGTTGTCCCAGCAGATAGACAGGCACGCAAGCCAACAGCGCCATCAGCGAAGCCAGCAACGGCGTGCCCAGCGCCAACGCGCCGCCCAGGCTGAAGCCGGTGAGGATCGCCAGCGCCGCGCCGAACCCCGCCGCGGCAGAGATCCCCAGCGTATAGGGGCTGGCGAGGGGATTGGCCAGCACGGTCTGCATCAGCAGGCCCGCCAGCGCCAGGCTGGCGCCGACCACCAAGGCGGTGAGCGTCATCGGCAAGCGAATCGACCAAAAAACCGCCTGATGCAGTGCGTTGCCGGGGGCAGAGCCGGGCCAAAGCATCCGCACGATATCCGTGAGGCCAAGTTGCGCGGCGCCGACGGTGAGATCGATGGCGGTCGCCGCCAGCAGCGCGCCGAGCAGCGCCAGCGTCAATAGCCCGCGGCGCAGCCTGCGCCGTCGCAAAAACGCACGTCCTGTGTGGGCCACGGTTATTCTCCTTGCCAGCGTTGCAAGAAGACGCCGTCCGCCTCTATCGGCAAATATTGATGGTAGAACTGCGCCAGATTGCGCGCGGGATCAACATCGGTAAACGCGGCGGGATAGAGCGCTTTTGCCAGATACTGGACAAAGATAAAATCGTAAATCGTGCGCGCGCCGCCATGGTAAAGCGCATAAAGACGCTGATTTTTTACCGCCGGCAGTTGCGGCCATCCCGCCCGCCGGGCGTATTGCGTCAGGCGCGTCTGTAGGGGGGCTGCCTGCGTGCCGTAGCCCATCGGCACGGCGTTCGGCATGTTTTCCCAGTCGCCACCGGCGAGAAAAATCACCTCGGGCCGTTGGGTCAGGACATAGTCGGCGCGCAAGGGGGAAGGGCTGCCGACGACGCCGGCGGCGATATTGTCGGCGCCGGCCAGCTGCAGCAGCGGCCCCCAGATCGATGCGCCATAGCTGCTGCCGTACTCGCCGGGGCCCTTGTCCCCCAGCTCAATGTAGGTGACCGGCGGCGGCAGCTGCGCCTGGCGGATGCGCCGCCGGGTATCCTCGAGACTTTGGCGATATTCGTCGGCCAGCCGTTCCGCTCGCTCGGCGTGGCCCATCGCCTGGCCCATTAACCGGATGCTGGCGAGCTTGACTTCAACGCCCTGATTGAAGTCGACGACGATGTAAGGAATGTTGAGCTGTTGCAGCACCGGCAGGTAGTTGGCGAAGCCGTCGAGCTGCCACTTCGCCAGGATCAGCAGGTCTGGTCGCGTGGTCAGCAGGCGTTCAAAATCGAAGCTCTGGTTATAGAGCGAACCGACATCGACCAGTTGAGCGAGCCGTGGCAGCGCCGCCTGATAGCGCGTCCATTGGCTGGCGCGCAACGCCCAGTCGCTTTTGGAGAAGGCGACGACCTGTTGATAACTCTCCGGGCCGTTCACCGCCAGAAAATCTTCGTAGTAAAAGCCGATATAGGCGCGCTGTGCGGGGGCGGCCAGGGTAACCTGGCGTCCTTCAACGTCGGTGAGGTGAATTTCAGCGTGCGCGACCTGGCAGAAAAGCAGCCACGTCGCCAGCATCCAGACGATACGCGATAACATGATTGACATCCCTTTACGATTAATTGTGATGTTATAATGTAACAATTAATCGCGAGATTCAAACTTTCGTCGCCGCTGAATCAGGCGGGGCATGATGAAACGCGCTGAGCGGATATTGGCCTATAAAGCGTGAGGATAACGGTTCTCGTTGTCATGGCGTGCGGGCAAAGAAATTTTTCTGCAAAATCCCTCCGCCTTGCGCAACAATCGTTTACAATTTGCCAAATCCCGGTCGCGCGTCGTTTTTGTAAAGTTTCGTATTTTTAGTAGGTTAATGGCGCGCAACTCTTGAAACTGTGACGAATGCCCATACGATCCAGGGTATCTGGACAGTGTTTTGTTAACATTTATGAGGAAGTAAACATTTTATGATGCGTATAGCTCTGTTCCTGCTCACCAACCTGGCGGTGATGTTGGTTTTCGGGCTGGTGCTCAGCCTGACAGGAATCCAATCCAGTAGCGTTCAGGGCCTGATGATCATGGCCGGTCTGTTCGGCTTCGGCGGCGCTTTCGTGTCGTTGCTGATGTCCAAATGGATGGCGCTGCGCTCCGTGGGCGGGGAAGTGATTGAACAGCCGCGTAACGAAACCGAAAACTGGCTGCTGGAAACGGTGCGCCGTCAATCGCAGCAGGCGGGCATCGCCATGCCGCAGGTCGCTATCTACCACGCGCCGGACATCAACGCCTTCGCCACCGGCGCACGGCGCGACGCTTCGCTGGTCGCCGTCAGCACCGGCCTGCTGCAGAGCATGAGCCGCGACGAAGCGGAAGCGGTTATCGCGCACGAAATCAGCCACGTCGCCAACGGCGATATGGTGACCATGACCCTGATCCAGGGGATCGTGAACACCTTCGTCATCTTCATTTCGCGCCTGATCGCACAGGTTGCCGCCGGCTTCCTGGGTAACCGCGACGGTGAAGGGGAAGGCAACGGCAACCCGATGATTTACTTCGCCGTGTCGATGGTGCTGGAACTGGTGTTCGGCATCCTGGCGAGCATCATCACCATGTGGTTCTCGCGTCACCGCGAATTCTATGCCGACGCCGGTTCCGCCAAACTGGTGGGCCGCGAGAAGATGATCGCCGCCTTGCAGCGTCTGAAAACCAGCTATGAACCGCAGGAAGCGGGCAGCATGATGGCGTTCTGCATCAACGGCAAATCCAAGTCGTTCAGCGAGCTGTTCATGTCGCACCCGCCGCTCGACAAGCGCATCGAAGCGCTGCGCACCGGTCAGTACCTGAAGTAATCGGCTGAATGAAATGAAAAACCCCGGCTTGCCGGGGTTTTTTTATGGCATGCCTGAACCGCTATTTCAGCGGCGGCGACGGATTCAGCAATGAAATTCGGCAATGAATGGGGTGAGCGCTTCACCAAAGTTTGCGGGCGTTAATGCCGTGCAGCAGCGCCCGAAGTCGCTGAAGCCCACCTGCAAACCGCGTCTTTCGGCCTCTCAGCCTGGGCAGGCGCGGTGCCAGATCACCCGGTGAGAGGGCAAGCCGCATCGGGCCCGGTCACGACCGCCTGTTTGGCTTTGGAAGCGCATGTTATATGCTTTGGCACAATGACATTTGTCCCTGAGGCCCTATGAAAATCAACCACCTTCCCTTACTCAACGGTGATGAGGTGTCGGCGCGCCTGGCCGCATTGGCTGGCGGTGTCGCCGATGCGGTTGCGGAATTGTTGAACCGGCATGATGACGATGATGAACCGCCGGTTATTCGCTGGCATTCAGGCGATCTGCGCCAGCCGGCGTTTTTCCCCGACGAGCACGACGGCCACGATTACGATTACCTGATCGTGGACGGCGATGTGATCGTGGAGGGATGCCTGGCGGTGTCACCGCAGCGAGAGGACGGCGGCATTGTCGTGCTGGGGCGGCTGCAGGCGGATACGCTGATTTGCTGGGGCGGGCTGATCGTGCGTGACGATGTCCGCATACGCCATGCCTATTGCAGCTCAGGAAACGACGGCGCGTTCGTGGTGGGGGGAGACCTTACCGCGCTCACCCTGGTAGAAACGGGGAGTTTATCCATGTTCATGGCGATCTCGACGCGCGATGTCTCGCTTCGTTGCAGAACTTCGTTCAGGTTGACGGAGAGACGCGCTGCGACTGCCGCATCGACAGCGCGCAATCCGAAGATCTGATAAAGCGCATGTTCGCCCCCGGCCTGCTGAAGGCCTTCGAGGGGATGGATAACGACGGCCAACGCCTTGTTGGCTGGTATCCGGATGACGACGCCTATTTAGCCTGTTTACGACAAGGCCGCAGCCCGTTGAGGTGCGGCGACTGACGCCTGGCCTGCCATGCTCCCGGCACCGCACCCGACGCGGCCCGGCCGCCAGTGCTGGCCCCGTCGGTTTTACAATCGATGAGGGCTCGGCTCTTTTATGTGCGCTATTTCACCTCACGGCTGGGCTGCGCCGTTTGCGTCGTCGGTTGAGTGATGCGCAGGCTGCTGACGGCCGCCGCCAGGGTGGCGAACACCCCAGCCAGGATCAGTGAAGCGTGGGTGCCGGAGGCTGGGAACAGGTTGAACATCAGCGCCACCAGGGCGGCTCCCGAGGTTTGTCCCAGCAGACGGGCAGTGCCCAGCATGCCGCTGGCGCCGCCGCTGCGGTTGCGTGGCGCGGCGGAGATGATGGTGTGGTTGTTGGGCGACTGAAACAGGCCGAAACCGGCGCCGCACAGCACCATGCGCCAGATGATGTCCATATTCGACGGCGCCGCGGGCAGCAGCGCCAGCGAGAACAGCCCGAGCGCGAACACCGCCAGCCCGATGCACCCCAGCAGGTCGGCATGCACGCGTTCCACCAACCGGCCGGCGATCGGGGCCATCACCACGATCGCCAGCGGCCACGGCGTCAGCAGCAGCCCGGTCGCCACCTCGTCGCGGCCCAATGCGCTTTGCAAGAAGAACGGCAGCGACACCATCGCCAGCATTTGCGCGGCAAACGAGCAGATTGAGGTGCCCATCGACAGGGCGAAGATCGGAATGCGCAGCAGATCGACCGGCAGCAACGGAAATTCCTGGCGCAGCTGGCGGCGCACGAACAGCGCGCCAATCGCCAGCAGCGCGGCGATCTCGCTGAAGATCAGCGTCAGGCTCTGGCCCTGGGCGAAGCCGCTGATGGCGGTGATCAGCAGGCCGAAGGTCAGCGCATTCAGCACGGCGCTGGTGGGATCGAAACGGCGGTTATCGCTTTTTTGGCCGTTGGCCGGCAGGAATTTCATCCCCAGCAGCAGCGCGACGATGCCGATCGGCAGGTTGATGGCGAACAGCCATTGCCAGGACGCGACCGACAGGATAGCGGCCGCCACCGTCGGCCCGGCCGCCGAGGAGCAGGCGACGATCAGCGAGTTGATGCCCATGCCGCGGCCGAGAAAACGCTGCGGGTAGATGATGCGGATCAGCGCGGTGTTGACGCTCATGATGGCGGCGGCGCCAAAGCCCTGCAGCACGCGGGCGATGGTCAGGGTGAGCAGCGAGTCGGACAGGGCGCAGAACAGTGAGGTGATGCTGAACACCAGCAATCCAGCCTGATAGATGCGGCGATAGCCGACCAGATCGCCGAGCGACGCCAGCGACAGCAAAGAGACGGTGATCGCCAGTTGATAGGCGTTAACCACCCAGATGGAACTGGCCGGACTGGCGTTGAGATCGCGCGCGATGGTGGGCAGCGCCACGTTGGCTATCGCGCCGTCGAGCACGGATACGGTAATGCCGAGGGCGATGGCGAGGATCGCCCCATAGCGTTGCGGGACGGGGAGGCCGTCGGAACAAGGACGCATGCAGGTCTCAGCGGTATTTATTCAGGAGAGTATTATCATGCTAATCATATTCGCCTGCGATTGCATGCCCCTTGTCCGCTTAATTGTAAACGGCGGTGAGCGGCAGGCGGTTATTCATTTGGCTTCAATCGCTTAGCCTTCAGCTGCGTTGCGCGTCGCGATCTGTTCCGATTATACTGAAACCCTTGTTTAAATTTCCTGAAACAAAACCGTTAAGTAGGGTATTCGCCATGGCTAACGCAGATTCAGACAAGCAACCGGATGCCGTCTCATCCGTGATGAAAGTGTTCGGCATTTTGCAGGCGCTCGGCGATGAGCGCGAGATCGGCATTACCGAACTGTCCCAGCGGGTGATGATGTCTAAAAGCACCGTCTACCGGTTTCTGCAGACCATGAAAGCGCTGGGTTACGTTTCACAGGAGGGCGAGACGGAAAAGTATGCGCTGACGCTCAAGCTGTTCGAACTGGGCGCCAAATCGTTGCAGAACGTCGATCTGATCCGTAGCGCCGACGTGCAGATGCGCGAGCTGTCGAATCATACCCGTGAAACCATCCACCTCGGCGCCCTGGACGAGGATGGCATCGTCTACATCCACAAGATCGACGCGATGTACAACCTGCGCATGTATTCGCGCATCGGCCGCCGCAACCCGCTGCACAGCACCGCCATCGGCAAGGTGCTGCTGGCCTGGCGCGAGCGGGATGAGGTAGCGCAGATCCTGTCGCAGATTGAATTTACCCGCAGCACCGAGCATACCCTGACCAGCGCCGCCGAACTGTTGCCGGTGCTGGATCGGGTGCGTGCGCAGGGATACGGCGAAGATGCCGAAGAGCAAGAAGCGGGGATCCGCTGCATCGCGGTACCGGTCTTTGACAGGTTCGGGGTGGCGATCGCCGGGCTGAGCATCTCTTTCCCGACGCTGCGCTTTTCCGAAGCGGCGCGGGAGGCGTATGTGGCATTGCTGCACGTCGCCGCCCGACGCATTTCTGAACAGCAGGGCTATCACGACTACCCGTTCTGACCTGCGTTTCGATGAACAAGGCGCCGCCATGACGGCGCCTTGCTGTTATTTCGCGCCGGGCGTCAGCCGCTGAGAAATCCGCTCCAGCACCAACATCAGCAACAGCGTGGCCGCCACCAGGATCATGGTCAGCGTTGCGCCATTGGCGATGCTGCCGCGATCGGTCAGGCTGAAGATCGTGACCGGCAGCGTCGCCCAGCTCGGCGGGTAGATCATCATGGTCGCGCCCAGCTCCCCCATCGACAGCGACAGGCTGAGCGCGAAGGCGGAGATCATGTAGGGGGCGATCATCGGCAGGGTGACGTGGCGCAGGCGAAACAGCGGCGAAGCGCCCAGGCTGGCGGCGACGTTCTCGTAGTCGTCAGGCAGCCGGGTCAGCCCGGCCATGACGTTGCCGAAGGTAAAGGCGGAAATCAGCACGAAGTGGGCGGCGGGCACGATCAGGAAGGTGCCGTTCATCTGCAGCGGCCCTTGGCTGAACGCCACCAGCATCCCCAAACCGATAGAGACCGAAGGCACCGCGCTGGGAATGAAAAACAGCGTGCCCAGCAGCCGTCGGCCGCGTTCAGGCACGT
Organism: Serratia sp. SCBI; assembly: GCF_000747565.1. Taxonomy (NCBI): domain Bacteria; kingdom Pseudomonadati; phylum Pseudomonadota; class Gammaproteobacteria; order Enterobacterales; family Yersiniaceae; genus Serratia; species Serratia sp. SCBI. Next base: position 2,161,782 of record NZ_CP003424.1, read on the forward strand.
GGCGCAGCGCCAACGCCGCCCAGGTGCCGCACAACAACGCGAACAGGCTGGCGCTGAAACCGATAGCCAGACTGGCGATCAGCGCGTCCCAGGAGGCGCCGCTGAACGCCTGGCGGAAGTGGCTGAGGGTGAAGCCGCTCGGCAGCACGCCGCTCCACTGTTCACTGAGGCTGGACATCAGGATCACCGCCAGCGGCAGGCAGAAGAACAGGGCGAACAGCGTGACCGCCAGTGTGCAGGTCAGGGTGCGTCCGGTGCGAGACCAAATCAACATCGTCAGTTCCTCAGCCCGGCGCGCGCCGCGGCGTAGCGGTAAAGGGAGAACAGCCCGAGCGACAGCGCGATATTCACGACGGCGATCGCGCAGGCGACGGCGTAGTCCGATTCCAAAATCGCTTTGGCGTAGACCATCATCGGCAGCGTGGTGACGCCCTTGGCGCCGATAAACAGCACGATGCCGAACTCATTGGTGGTCAACAACAAACACAGGCTGCCGCCGGCCAGCAAGGCCGGCAGCGCGGCCGGTAAAATCACCTGGCGTACCACCCGTCCCGGCCGGGCGCCGAGGATGCTGGCGGCCTCGAGCTGGCTGCGGTCGATCTGCGACAGCGCCGCCATCAGCGGGCGCATCACCAGCGGGGTAAACACGGTGATTTCCGCCAGGATCACCCCCCAGATGGAGTAAAGAAAATCCACCGGCGGCAGGGTGAAACCAAAAGTCGCCATCAGCGTGCCGTTCAGCAGGCCGGCGGAACCGTAGATGAACGTGAAGGCCAGCGTGATGAGGAAGGTCGGCATGGCGATAAAGGTATCGATCACCCGGGCGATCAGACGGCTGCCGGGGAACGGCGTGAACACCAGCAGCAGCGACAGCAGGGTGCCGAGCACCAGGCAGCCCAGCGTCGCCAGCAGCGCGATCTGCAGCGTGTTGAGAAGGGCGCCGACAAAGCGGCGTGATTCGAACGCCTGCTGCAGCGCAGCGGCGCTGAACAGCCCTTGGTCGTCGGTAAACGCCTGTTTGACGATCAACGCCAGCGGGTAGAAAAACAGCGTCGCCAGCGCCAGCAGCGGCAACAGGATCCACAGGCGGCGCGGCAAACGCAGCCGCTGGGCCGGGCGAATAAGCGTAGAGTCGGTCATGTCAGTCCTCGATCAGTACCGCATCGTCGGGGGCGAAATAGAGCGGCACCCGTTCGCCGATCTGCGGCATCCGGCTGCGATGGGTGGTGACCACGCGCAGCGGGTGGCCTTGCGCGTCGAACTGCAGGTGCGTCAGTTCACCCTGCCAATGAATATCGCGCAGCGTGCCGATAAGGCAGTTGCTGCGCTGAGCGTCGGCATCGAGCGCAATATGCTGCGGCCGGATGCACAGCAGCTTGTCGAAGCCGCGTTGTGCGCCGTAGGTGAAACAGCCGATCACTTTGCCGGCGCAGCTGACGGTGGTCATGCCTTGCCCGGTGGTGGTCTCCAGCGCGGTGGCCGGCAGCAGGTTGGCGCGGCCGAGAAACTCGGCGGCGAAGCGGTTCGTCGGATGGTGGTACAACGCGCGGGTTTCGCCGTGGGCGATCAGGTGGCCGTCGCGCATGATGCCGATCTTGTCCGCCAGCGTCAGCGCTTCGCCCTGATCGTGGGTGACGTACAGGATGGTCAGATGCGGCAGCTCGCGGTGCAGGCGGGCGATCTCTTCCACCATGCTGTGGCGGATTTGCGCGTCCAGCGCCGACAGCGGTTCATCCAGCAACAGCACTTTGGGGCGCACCGCAATGGCGCGGGCGATCGCCACCCGCTGTTGCTGGCCGCCGGAAAGCTGGCTGGGATAGCGCCTGGCGTAGGCGGACATGCCGACGATGGCCAACGCTTCTTCGACGCGCTCGGCGGTCAGGCCGCGCGGCTTGCCCTGCGCGCGCAGGCCGAACGCCACATTGTCTTCGACGCGCATATGCGGAAACAGCGCATAGTTCTGCACCACCATGCCCAGGCCGCGTTCATAGGGCGGCACGTCGGTGACATCGATATCGCCGATGGCGATGCGTCCGGCGGACGGCTGCACGAAACCGGCAATCGCTCGCAGTACGGTGGTTTTGCCCGAGCCGGAGGGGCCGATCAGCGCCAGCACTTCGCCGGGCGCGATGGTGAGCGTCAGGGGTTTCAGCACTTCGGTGCCGCGGTACGACACGCTGACGCGGTCGAGCTGAATGCCCGACGGCCCGGCGATGTCCCGGCTGTTATCCCGCGCCTCAGCGCGGGAAGCGAGAAGAGAAGGCATGGTCAGCGTCATTCTGTCACCTTGTGCCAGCGGGAAATGTCGGCGGACAGGCTGCTCACCACCTGATTCCAGTCCGGCGCCCAGATATCCACGCCCTGCAGCGCAGCCTGCGACTGCCTGAAGTTATCGTCGGTCGGGGTCACGTCTTTACGCACCGGCATGCCGTAGGAAATGGCGCTGACGCTGCTCTGCGCCTCTTTGCTCAGCAGGAAATCGATCAGCTTTTTGCCATTGGCGCTTTGCGGCGCGCCTTGCACCAGGCCGATGTAGTAAGGCAGCACCAGCGTGCTGCGCTTGCCGTCCGGCCCGGCCGGCCAGAACACCTTCACGTTCGGGTTGCTGCGCATCTGCGCCAGGTTCATCTGCAGATCGCCGTTGGCCACCAGCAGCTCCCCTTTATTGACCAGCGCGGTCAGCTTGCCGGTGGAGGCGGAAGGGCCGACGTTGTTGCTTTGCAGTTTGCCGAGGTAGTCGAAACCGGCGTCTTTGCCGCCGAAGCTGTGGAACGCCTGCAGCATCACCGCAGTGCCGTCGCCCGCCTGGCCCGGCGTGGAGTACTGCAGCTTATTGCGGAACTGCGCGTCCAGCAGCTGTTGGTAGCTGGCGGGCGCCTGCGGCAGCAGTTTGGCGTTATAGATGAAGCTCAGGTAGTTGTTCACCAGCGGCACGAACTGTGGCTGCGCATCGGCGATTTGCGCGGCAGCCTGCGGGGTAAAGTCCTGCAGCAGTTTTTCCGCCGCCGCGCGTTGAATGAACGGCGGCAGCGTCACGAGCACGTCGGCCTGCGGGTTGCTGCGCTCTTTCGACAGGCGTTCCACGATGGCGCCGGAGCCGCCTTCGACGTACTGCACCTTGACGCCGGTCGCCTGGGTGAAGGCGTCGAACTGCGTTTGATACCAGCTGTGATCGCCGTCGTGCAGACCATCGGCGGAGTAGACGGTCACCACCGCCTCGGCGGCCCAGAGCGGCGCGGAGCCGAGTGCGATGGCGGTCATCACGACCAGTCGAGAAAGTTTCATAGCTTCAGCCTCACTGTTACGGGTTAATGCGAAACTGGTATACACCAGATATGCGGCCACGCTAATCGGCGAATATGACAAACAAATGAAATCAGCAAAATATCATTGCCGGGAACGGGGAGGACGACGCGGGAGAGAAAGGCGGGCCTGCGTGCGCAGGCCCCGTTGGGCAGGGGGTTAAAGCGTATCGACTTCGATGCGCAGGCTGTCGTGGCGCCAGTATTCGATATCGAAATCGAGAATGCGGCCGTGCTGATCGTAATTCAAGCGGCGCAGCAGCAACGCGGGCAGGCCGACCATGGCACCCAGCGCGTTGGCGGCGCGATAAGGCAGGGCGGTCGGGTAGAAAGACAGGTGCATGTTGCTGTAAATCAAATCGTAATGCTGCTGATAAACCTCGGTCAGGCTGCCGTTGAGATCGTGGGTGAGCAGTTCCGGCACCCGTTGCGGCAGGCAGTGGTTCTCGCAATAGCAGATGGCGCGGCCGTCGGCATAGCGCACCCGGCGCAGCAGATACACCTGATCGAACGGTTCGAGCGCCAGTGGCTGCATCACGTCGAGCGGCACCGTGGTTTTTTCGCCGGACAGCAGCGCGGTGCGTGGCGTGCGCCCTTGCTCCTGACAGAGACGGTGGAAGTTGGTGTTTTGCGTCGGATCCAGCCACAGCCGCTCCGGCGTGACGAACCAGCCGCGACGATCGGCGCGGTAGATGGCGCCGGTGGCTTCCAACTGCGCCAGGCTCTCGCGGATAGTGACGCGGGTGGTGGAGAAGATGGCGCACAGCTCTCGCTCCGAAGGCAGCTTGTCGCCGGCCTGCAGCGCGCCGCGGGTGATGCGCGCCTGAAGCTGATCCTTGATCTGCAGATAGTGGGGCATATCGCCCGGATGTTCTTTCATTTCATCTCGCTATGGCATCGGCCTGGCATTCCGGCCCGCTTATTATACATAGCCAGATGAATTTTTTTGTTTCACCGCGCTTTGCCGTTTGACCTGGGAAGGAATTTGCCGCCACAATCAGTGCAATCTGGTATAGACCAATAGGTGAATAACATGTCCGACCGTAACTACCTGCTGTTGACCCCCGGCCCGTTGACCACGTCGAAAACGGTGAAAGAGGCGATGCTGTATGACAGCTGCACCTGGGATGAAGATTACAACCTCGGCGTAGTGCAGCGCATTCGCCAACGGTTGGTGGCGCTGGCGACGCCGTCCGCCGGCTATACCTCGGTGCTGTTGCAGGGCAGCGGCAGCTTTGCGGTAGAGGGCGTGCTGGGCACGGTCATCGGCCCGCACGACAAGCTGCTGATCGTCAACAACGGTGCCTACGGGGCGCGGATGATCGAAATGGCGCGGCTGATGGATATCGACCACCACGCGTTCGACTGCGGCGAGGTGAACGAACCGGACGTGGCGGCGATGGAGGCAGTGCTGAAAAGCGATGCGCGCATCAGCCATATCGCCATGGTGCACTGCGAAACCACCACCGGCATGCTCAACCCGCTGCAGAAGGTCGCCGGTCTGGCGGCGCGCAACGGCAAGACCTTTATCGTCGATGCGATGAGCAGCTTCGGCGGCATCCCGCTGGATGTGGACGCGCTGGGCATCGATTTTCTGATCAGCTCCGCCAACAAATGCATTCAGGGCGTGCCGGGCTTTGCTTTCGTCATCGCCCGCCGCAGCGAACTGGAGAAATGCGCCGGCCGTTCGCGCTCGCTGTCGCTGGATTTGTATGCCCAGTGGCGCTGTATGGAAGACCAGGCCGGCAAATGGCGCTTTACGTCGCCCACTCACACCGTGCTGGCCTTCGCGCAGGCGCTGAAAGAGCTGGAACAAGAGGGCGGCATTGCCGCGCGTCACGACCGCTATCACGCCAATCAGCGTCGGTTGGTGGCGGGCATGCGTGAACTGGGCTTTGAGACCCTGCTGGACGATGCGCTGCATTCGCCGATCATCACGGCGTTCTATTCGCCGAAGGCCGACACTTACCGCTTCGCCGAGTTTTATCAGCGCCTGAAGCAGCAGGGCTTCGTGATTTATCCCGGCAAAGTGTCGCAGAGCGACTGCTTCCGCATCGGCAACATCGGCGAAATTTATCCGCAGGATATCGAACGTTTGCTGGCGGCCGTCGGGCAGGCGATGTACTGGAATCAATAAGGATTGACCATGAAACAGATCAAGGCAGTGATCCTCGACTGGGCCGGCACCACGGTGGACTTCGGCTCCTTTGCGCCGACGCAGATTTTCGTCGAGGCGTTCAAACGCACTTTCGATATCGACATCAGCCTGGCGGAAGCGCGCATTCCGATGGGGCTCGGCAAATGGCAACACATTGAGGCGCTGGGCAAGTTGCCGGCGGTTGACGCGCGCTGGCGGCAGAAGCTGGGCCGCTCGATGAGCCACCAGGATATCGACGCGCTGTATCAAGCGTTTATGCCGCTGCAAATCGCCAAAGTGGTCGACTTCGCCGATCCCATCGAGGGCGTGCCGCAGGTGATTGCCGCTCTGCGTGAACAGGGCATCAAAATCGGCTCCTGCTCCGGTTATCCGCGCGCGGTGATGGCGGTGCTGGCGCCTGCCGCAGCGCAGCGCGGCTACGCGCCGGATTACTGGGTCGCCACCGACGATCTCGCGGCCGGCGGGCGACCGGGGCCGTGGATGGCGTTGCAAAACGTGATTGCGCTGGGCATCGATGCGGTGGCGCATTGCGTGAAGGTGGATGACGCGGTGCCTGGCATTGCCGAAGGGCTGAACGCCGGGATGTGGAGCGTTGGGCTGGCGCTGTCCGGCAACGAGTTTGGCGCGACCTGGCAGGAGTATCGCCAAATGCCGCAAGGGGAGATCGAGCGCCGTCGCACGGCCGCCGCCGATAAGCTGTACGCGGCGGGCGCGCACTATGTGATAGATACGCTGGCGCAATTGCCGGGTGTGATCGCTGATATCAACCGGCGGCTGGCGAACGGCGAGCGGCCGTAACGACCGAACGCAGGGCATAAAAAAACCGGGGATCATCCCCGGTTTTTTCGTTCGCGGAAGGCGTTAACGGTGAGCCAATTCGACTTCGTCTTCGCTGTCCATCACGGCTTTGTCGGTTTGCTTCATCAGTTGGCTGGTGATGGTGCCCGCCGCCATGGAACCGTTGACGTTCAGCGCGGTACGGCCCATGTCGATCAGCGGTTCGACCGAGATCAGCAGCGCGACCAGCGTCACCGGCAGGCCCATCGCCGGCAGCACGATCAGCGCGGCGAAGGTGGCGCCGCCGCCCACGCCCGCCACACCGGCGGAGCTGAGGGTGACGATGCCGACCAGGGTGGCGATCCACACCGGATCCAGCGGGTTGATGCCGACGGTCGGCGCAACCATCACCGCCAGCATCGCCGGGTAGAGGCCCGCACAGCCGTTCTGGCCGATGGTGGCACCGAACGACGCCGAGAAGCTGGCGATGGATTCCGGCACGCCCAGGCGGCGAGTCTGCGCTTCCACGTTCAATGGAATGCTGGCGGCGCTCGAGCGGCTGGTGAAGGCGAAGGTGATTACCGGCCACACCTTGCGGAAGAACTTCAGCGGGTTCACGCCGGTGAAGGCCAGCAGGATGGCATGTACCACGAACATGATGGCCAGGCCGATGTAGGAGGCCACCACGAAGCTGCCGAGCTTGACGATGTCGTGAATGTTGGAGCCGGCGACCACTTTGGTCATCAGCGCCAGCACGCCGTACGGCGTCAGCTTCATGACCAGACGCACCAGCTTCATCACCCAGGCCTGCAGGGTATCGATAGCCACCAGCACGCGCTCGCCTTTCGGCTTGTCGTCTTTCAGCAGCTGCAGCGCCGCCACGCCGAGGAAGGTGGCGAAAATCACCACGCTGATGATCGAGGTCGGGCTGGCGCCGGTCAGATCGGCGAACGGGTTTTTCGGGATGAACGACAGCACCATCTGCGGCACGGTCAGATCGGCCAGTTTACCCACGTAGTTGGTCTGGATCGCCGTCAGGCGCGCGCTTTCCTGCGCCCCCTGCACCAGGCCTTCGGCGGTCAGGCCGAACAGGTTGGTGACCAGCACGCCCACCAGCGCCGAGATCAGCGTGGTGAACAGCAATGTGCCGATAGTCAGAACGCTGATTTTGCCCAGCGAAGAGGCGTTATGCAATTTGGCGACCGCGCTCAGGATAGAGGCGAAGACCAGCGGCATGACGATCATTTGCAGCAGTTGCACATAGCCGTTGCCGACAATGTTGAACCAACTGATGGATTCTTTCAGTACCGGGTTGTCGGCGCCGTACACCAGCTGCAGCCCCAGACCGAACACCACGCCGACCACCAGGCCGACCAGCACTTTTTTCGCCAGGCTCCATTGCTTGTGGCGGGTTTGCGCCAGCAGCAAAAGGAGCGCGACAAACACCAGCACGTTAATCACGAGCGGAAGATTCATCCCCAATATCTCCAATAATCTTTCTTATATAAAAACGACTACGCACCATTAGGTGTGTCGCGATGTAAATATCGTAACAGTTTGCTGAGGGGCTCACTTATATCCAAATGGAATTTAATATAGCTTTTTGTGTGATTTTGTTCGTTTTATATACGCATGGGTGATGAGTTGAGCGATTTTTTGTGATCAGAGTCTAATATTTCTGATTTGCTCTACGTAGGATTGCACCGGGAGGGTGAAATCACCTTGCCAGCAGATGGCAAACGCCACCAGGCAGAGGCACAGCACGCGCTCCAACTGATTGCCTTTTTGCGAGTTGAGCAGCGGCAGGCGAAAACGCCAGCGGCACGGCCACAGCAGCGGCACACCGGCGGGGGTGAGCATGTCGGCCAGCAGATGGCTGAAGTAACCGATGATCATGGCGTGCAGCGCGTCGGCCGGGATCGGCCAACTGCGCGGCACATCAAGCTGAAACAGCACCATGCCGCCGGCGATCGCCAGCAGGCTGTGGGTGAAACCGCGGTGGCCGAAGGCGCGGGCGATGGGAATGGCGATCCAGCGCAGACGCTGGCCCAGCACCGACTTGGGGTGATCGATGTCCGGCAGCAGTGAGGTCAGCAGCGCGGCGGGTATGATGTGCCACCAGTCGCCGGTAGCCAGCTCTGGCGTCACTTCCGCCTTCTTGGCGAAGATCGCGCAAGCGACAGAGAATATAAGGTGTCCTTCCGCGGTCATGCTGTTGCGATTCCGACTGGTAAACTGTTAATTTATCCAGTATATGGGAAAATTCCCAGTAGTGGAAGCAGTTACCCTGTAACCAATTGTTTATTTTTCCCTGTTTTACAACGGCTTGTTACGGCAATGGGTAACAAAGCATCGATTTTGACGGGCGAGAACAAAAAGCGGGCGATGGGGGCGTATGGCGGTGAGAAAAAAGACGGTTGCTCAGCGTGTGGCGGGAGGAAGCGGCGGCCTTGAACCGCGCTGCGTGGCAGTGACAACGCGCCGCGGGCCGTCGCTTTCCCTGCCATACAGCATAATGAGAACGTCATGCCAATTCAATAAAATGAAACGGTGTTTCGTTTGTTTTGCGGTGCGGATCCCTTTTATGACGCAGAGCGGCAAACCCAGGGCGCCGATGGCCGGCGCCGCAGGTCAGGCAAAGTGGGCGGGGGTGAGCTGTTCCAGGGTGTCCAGCTTGTGGTCCGCCAGCGCCCAGCGAGGATCGTGACGGTATTCGGCTGCCGGGATCACGATGGAACGCATGCGTGCGGCCTTGGTGGCGATCATGCCGTTAAACGAGTCTTCCAGCGTGATGCAGCGCAGCGGATCGCTGCCCAGGCGTTCGGCGGCGATCAGGTAGACCTCCGGGTGCGGCTTGCTGTACGGCAGGTATTCGGCGGAAACCAGCTGATCGAAGTAATCCTCAAGCTCGAACATCTTCAGCACCTGCCGTTGCATGTGCAGCGGCGAGGCGGAGGCGAGACCGATGTTCAGCCCCTGGCTGCGGCACAGCTCCAGCGCCTGCTGAACGCCTGGCAGCAGCGGGCTCGTCTCGTGCACCAGCTCGATGGCGCGCTCGATAATCCGCGCCGACACCTCATCAAGCGAAACCCCTTGCCACGGCATCGCCTGATACCACATCTTCACCACCAGATCGATGCGCAGCCCCAGCGTGTCCGGCAGCTTGTGACGGTCGGACAGATCCAAACCCAGCGCGCCGAAGATATCCAACTCGGCCTGCAGCCACAGCGGTTCCGAGTCGATCAACAAGCCGTCCATATCAAAAATTGCGGTTTCAATGCGTTGCGAATAAGCCATTAACGGTTAACTCCTGCCGGCGCGGGTGAATGTGCCCGACACTTTATCATCGCCGGTGACGAGACTAAAACCTTTGCCTGCGCGTTTGGCTTTTGCCAAAACGCAGGATATTCCACACCTCGCGCAATTTTAGCCACCAGCGCTGGTGTTGACGCTCGGTGACCTGTTGCAACATGCGTGCGTAGTCCAGCACCAAACCCGGCGTCCAGGTCATGCTTTCGCCGCGGCTGCGCAGTACCGCCAGCATCCACAGGTTGGGATCGAGCACCAGCAACAGAAAGCGGCGCCACAGATGTTTATCGCCCAGCACGCCTTCCAACGCGCTGTCGAGCGCGCCGATGACCGTGGTGGAGCAGTTGCGCCGGGTCAGATTGTAGGTGGCGTCCTGCCGATAACGCAGCCAGAATGCGCGCAGCGCCGCCGGGTTATAGCGGTAGAATTGAATTTTCTTGTCCGGGGGGCACCAGGCGGCGATCTCGCCCGCCAGGTCGGGCAGGAAACGCCCGTCGACGTTGTTCTGTTCGCCGGCATGCAACAACTGGCGGAAATCCTGAACGGAATGGCTGATGTCGTTGAGCGGGTAGTGACTGATATACACATCCGGCGCGAGCGCCAGGGCGGCGTGACCGGTGGAGATATTGCCGCCGCCGTCGACCGCCGCGATGTATCGGTCGACGATATAACGACGGCGCGGATCTTTAGCCGCACCAATCGGTGTCCAGACATACACCGTGAGTGGCGCAGTCTCATCCTCCGGGTGCGGTGGCTGCCGCGTGGGGGGCTGATTCAGAGAGAAGCTTGTCAGTCTCCGGGCGATACGCAATAAGGCCCAGCCGGAAAGCACCATCATCACGCCGAGGCAAAAGGGCACCGTCATCCGATGCGGCGCCGGCCAGCCGACAAAAAATCATCAACGAAAGCAGGATCTCGCCGCTGCCCGCCAGCGCCACGCCTTTCCATCGACTGTGTTGAATCACCGTGGAGGAGGCGATGCGCACGGCGCCGTCAAGCAGCAGCGCACTGCCAAACACCACGGTGGCGACGATGTTATCGTCTGCGGGCACGTCCAGCATTAAAAAGGCCATAAAGACAAAACCCAATCCTTTCAGCAGCACCGGCCTGCTGGCCGAAGAGCCGATCACCAGCGCGGCGGATACCGCCACCAACCCCTCCAGCGCCAGGATGACCGCCAGCGCATCCAGCGCCAGCACCGACCGGCCATCCTGCAGGATGTCGAACAGCATCAGCGCCCCTGCGGCTATCCACAGCCAACCGAACAGCACCAGCAGACGGCGCTGACCGTGCAGCGCCTGCGCGCCCAGCAATAAGATAATCAGTCGAATCATGGCGGCCTCTGCCCGAATGGATAACGTTATCTCTTCAATGATAGTGTGCCGGCGCGGTTAAGTTTTTGATTTCGACTAATTCGGCTAAGCTTGTAGCACAGCGGGAGTGAAGAAAACGGTGGGCGAGTTTCGCCAACAGCAGGTAGACTTAGCCGATTCGGTTACGTCGCTAACAAGGGGAACACATGACGTATCAACAGGCCGGGCGTCTCGCCATTTTGAAACGCATTCTCGGATGGGTGGTTTTTATCCCGGCGTTGCTGTCGACGCTGATTTCCGTGCTGGGTTTTATCTATCAGCACAGTGAAAAAACCAAGGGCATCAACGCGGTGATGCTGGATTTCGTTCACGTGATGGTGGACATGGTGCGTTTCAACACGCCGTTCCTGAACCTTTTCTGGTACAACTCACCGGTGCCCGACGTGGATAAAAGCCTGTTCAGCGGCGCCAATCTGATGTTCATCATCATCTATATTCTGATCTTCGTCGGGCTGGCGCTGCAGGCTTCCGGCGCGCGCATGTCGCGTCAGGTCAAATTCATCCGCGAAGGGTTGGAAGACCAGATGATCCTGGAGCAGGCCAAGGGCAGCGAAGGGCACACGCGCCAACAGCTTGAGGAGCGCATTACGCTGCCGCACCACACCATCTTCCTGCAGTACTTCCCGCTGTACATCCTGCCGATCGTGATTGCGGTGATCGCCTGGTTCGTGATCCGCCTGTTGGGGCAGTTGGCCGGCGCGGCCTGAACCATGAACGGGGCGCCGCTCGGCGCCCCGGAACGTTATGACGCTTCGGGCTGCAACAGCGCCTCCACCGCGCGTTGGGCTGCCACCAAATGCTGGCCGCCGAACAGATTGCTGCGGTTGAGCAGGTAGTACAGCTGATACAGCGGCTGGCGTTCGATAAATCCGGCCCCCAGCGGCCACACGCTCTGATAGCCGTCGTAGATCTGCGGCGGCAGCTCCGGATACAGCGGCAGCATCGCCAAATCGCACTCTCTGTCACCCCAGTAGCTGGCCGGATCGAACAGTATCGGCCCGTTGGCGGTCATCGCGCAGTTGCCCGGCCACAGGTTGCCGTGCAGCAGGGAAGGCTGCGGCTGGTGGTGCTGCAAGCGCAGATACACCCGATCGACGATGTCGTCGATGTCGCCGAAGGTCATGCCTTTTTCCGCCGCCAGCTGCAGCTGCCAGCCGATGCGCTGCTCGGCGAAGAATTCCGACCAGCGGCGTTGCCAGGCGTTGGGTTGCGGGGTGGTGGTCAGATCGCTGTCGAAGTCGAGACCGAACTGCGGTTGCTCGCTCCACTGGTGCAGATGCGCCAGTTGTTGCCCCAGGCAGTAGGCGCCATGGGCGTCGAGGGGTTTCAACTGCTGATACTCCAGCAGCAGGAAGCTGTAGTCGCGATCGCTGCCGACGCCGTACACTTCCGGCACCCGCACGCTTTTGCTGCGCGCCAGCAGCGCCAGCTGATCGGCCTCGGCGGTGAATATCGGCAGTTGTTCACGGGCGTCGCATTTCACGAACACCTCGTTGTCACCGTAACTCACGCGCCACGCCGGGTGAATGTCGCCCCCGGGCAGTTCAATCCTTTCGCGTATCTCTGCGCTGCCAAGATGTTCACTTAACAGACGGCTAACGGCTTGCCACATGGTATTTCCCCTCTGTGCTGCCTGATAATTCATTAGGTTAGCGTCTTTCCCGTGGTGAAAACACGACGCGGCGCACAGCCGGCGTCAAAGGCGGCGATTTTTTTCAGCATCCCGCCAGCTCACAGTATATACCCTATTGATTAATTTAAGCGCAATACCGGTTGCAACTTGATGACAACGGATAAGCGGGCGGAGGAAACAGGATGCGGCGGAGAGCGCCGCCGCATCAGAGGAGGGCGTTTAACTGTCGCTCAGGGCGGTTTGGTTACGCTGTAACGGACGCAGTTTACCGTACAGTAAGGCGATAACGAACAGCACGGCCTGCACAATGACGATGCAGGGCCCGGTTGCGCCGTCGATGTGGAAACTGATCAGCGTGCCGAGCACGCAAGAGAACACCGACACCACCGTCGCCACCACCAGCATGCGATCGAAGCGGCGGCACAGCATAAAGGCGATGATGCCGGGGGCGATCAGCATGGCGATCACCAGGATCACCCCCACGGCCTGCAGCGAGGCGACGATGGTCATCGCCAGCAGACACAGCAGCCCGTAGTGCAGCAGCTTGACCGGCAGGCCAATCACCCGCGCATGGTGCGGATCGAAACAGTAGAGCATGAAGTCTTTGCGTTTAAGCAACACCACCGCCAGGGTGAGGCCGGCGATCAGCAGGGTTTGCTTCAGCTCGCCGTCGGTGATGCCCAGCATGTTGCCGAACAGTATGTGGCTCAGGTGCTGGTCGGTGTCGATGCGCGAGAACAGCACCAGGCCGAAGGCGAACATGCCGGAGAAAACGATGCCCATCACCGTGTCTTCTTTCACCCGGCTGTTCTCTTTCAGGTAGCCGGTGGCCACCGCGCAGAAGATGCCGGAGAGGAAGGCGCCGATCGCCAGCGGAATGCCGATGACGAACGCCACTACGATGCCGGGCAAGACGGCGTGCGAGATGGCGTCGCCCATCAGCGACCAGCCCTTGAGCACCAGATAGCAGGAGAGTACGGCGCATACCACGCCGGTGACGATGGCGGCGACGATCGCCCGCTGCATGAACGGGTAGGCGAAGGGTTCGCTGAGCAGTTGGTAGAGTGTGTCCATCAGCGGCCTCCGGTTGGTGACTGTGCTACGCGACGTTTTGCCGCCAGCAGGCCGTGTTTCGGCGCGAAGCAGAACGCCGCCAGGAACACCAGCGTTTGCAGGGTGACGATCACCCCGCCGGTGGCGCCGTCGAGGAAGAAACTCAGGTAGGCGCCGATGCCGCTGGTCAATGCGCCGATGATGATAGCGATGATCACCAGCCGGCTGAAGCGGTCGGTCAGCAGATAGGCGGTGGCGCCCGGCGTGATCACCATGGCGATCACCAAAATGGCGCCGACGGTTTGCAGTGCGGCGACGGTGCAGGCGCTGAGCAGGGTGAAGAACAGGATCTTCAGCTTCAGCGGCGACAGGCCGATCGACACGGCGTGGCTTTCGTCAAAGAACACCGCCAGCAGATCTTTCCACACCAGGCATAGGATCAGCAGCGAAACGCCGATGATGATCTCCACCTGCAGCACGTCTTCGTCGGCGATGCCGAGGATATTGCCGAAGATGATCGACTGTACGTTGACCGAGGTGGGGTTGAGCGACACGATCAGCAGGCCGACGGCAAAGAAGGTGGAGAAGATAAAGCCGATGATGGCGTCTTCGCGCAGCCGGGTGATGTGGCGCACCAGCGTCATCGCCAGCGCCGCCAGCATGCCGGTGAAGAAGGCGCCGGCGGCGTAGGGCAGGCCGAGGGCATAGGCGCCGGCCACGCCGGGCACCACCGAGTGCGACAGCGCATCGCCCATCAGCGACCACCCTTTCAGCATCAGGTAGGCGGACAGAAACGCGCAGGCGGCGCCGACGATGGCGCTGACCCAGATGGCCTTCACCATGTAGTTATAACTGAAAGGTTGCAGCAGAAGGTCCAGCATCAGGATTGTTTCTCCCTGGCCTGACTGTTGGCAGGCGGATCGCTCTTGGTGTGGCCATAGAACACCGCCGGGCGTTCATCGTCGGTCAACACCGTGACGGTGCGCGGATCGTTGTCGTCGTGCAGATCCGGGCCGGAGAGGTTGATATGGCGCAGCACGCCGCCGAACGCCAGCTCCAGATTGCTCTGGGTGAAGGTGGTTTCGGTCGGGCCGGCGGCCAACACCGTGCGGTTGATGAGGATCACCCGATCGCAGAACTCCGGCACGCTGCCGAGGTTATGGGTGGAAACCAGGATCAGATGCCCCTCGTCGCGCAGCGAGCGCAGCAGATCGATAATGGCATTCTCGGTTTTCACATCCACGCCGGTGAAAGGCTCATCCAGCAGCAGCACCGTGCCCTGTTGCGCCAGGGCGCGCGCCAGAAACACGCGCTTTTTCTGACCGCCGGAGAGTTCGCCGATCTGCCGGCCGCGCAGCTCGCTGAGGCCGACGCGCTCCAGCGCCTTGTCGACCCGCAAGCGATCCTCGCGCGACGGAATGCGCAGGAAATTCATCTTGCCGTAGCGGCCCATCATCACCACGTCTTCCACCAGCACCGGGAAGTTCCAGTCGACGTCTTCGGTTTGCGGCACGTAGGCGATCAGGTTCTTTTTCAGCGCGTCCGCCACCGGTTTGTCGCTCAGCGACACCCGGCCGCTGGTGGGCTTGACCAGCCCCATGATGCTTTTGAACAGCGTCGATTTACCGCTGCCGTTAACGCCCACCAGCGCGCAGATAGAACCGCCGCTCAGGGTAAAACTGGCGTTATGAATGGCGGTGTGCCCGTTGTTGTAGGTCACGGTGACGTCGTCCACGCTCAATTCAGGGCGGACAAACAGCTCATGGGTCATTGATCGAATCCTTTGGCGATGGTTTGCACGGTGGTGTTAAGCAGATCGATATAGGTCGGCACCGGGCCATCGCGGGTGGACAGCGAGTCCACGTACAACACGCCGCCGTATTTGGCGCCGGTCTCTTTCGCCACCTGCCTGGCCGGCTTGTCGGAAATGGTGCTCTCGCTGAACACCACCGGAATATGGTGGGCGCGCACCGCGTCGATCACCCGGCGGACCTGTTGCGGCGAGCCTTGCTCATCGGCGTTGATCGGCCACAGATAGACTTCTTTCAGCTGATAGTCCTGTGCCAGGTAGCTGAAGGCGCCTTCACTGGTCACCAGCCAACGCTGCGCGGCCGGAATGCGCGCCAGGCGTTCGCGCAGCGGAGCGTCCAGCGCGCCGATTTTCTCTGCGTAGGCCTTGGCGTTGCGGTTGTAGGTTTCCGCATTGGCCGGATCGTGCGCCACCAGCGCTTTGCGGATGTTTTCGATATATACCAGCGCGTTGCTCGGTGACATCCAGGCATGCGGGTTCGGGTTGCCGTTATAGGGCCCTTCACGGATCGGCAGCGGGGTGATGCCTTCGGTCACGACCGCCGCCGGCACCTGCTTGATGTTCTCGAAGAAGCGCTGGAACCAGCGTTCCAGGTTCATGCCGTTCCACAGGATCAGGTCGGCGTGCTGCGCTTTGACGATATCGCGCGGGGTGGGCTGGTAATCGTGGATCTCGGCGCCCGGTTTGGTGATGGATTCCACGACGGCGGCGTCACCCGCCACGTTCTGGGCGATATCCTGAATGATGGTGAAAGTGGTCACCACGCGCAGCTTTTTTTCCGCCAGCGCGGGTTGGCTGACCAGAGCGGCACCGAGCAGCAAACAGGCGAGCGTGAAGGGGCGTAACAGTGCGGCAGCGCGGGGAGGGCGACTGCGACGAAAAGCGCAAGTTATCAATGGCATGATGACGTCTCCTGGTTCAAATGAAAATGATTATCAATATCAATTGAAGCGAAGTCAAGCGTCACTTGCCCACCGCCGGCGGGGCTATTTCTCCAACTGAAAAATAATTCCGTCCGGGGAGTTATAGCATTTTATGTATCAGTATGTAACCGCTGAAGGTAGTCCTTACAGGTGCAGATCGCCACCTCCGGCTGTTTTCCCAACGCCAACTGCCCGAACCCCTGCGCCAGACGCTGCACATCCTCTTGATCCAGAACGGTTATGAACGCAAAACTGTTGCTGCCGAGTTCATGATGAACGCCATTTTCGTCTGTCACCGACGTGACAAAACCTTCACGGGTCAATTGCCCGGTCAGCTTGGCCAGGTCGGTCAGTCCCGCTTCCTGATAGCGAAAAGTCACCACAAAGCAGCTTGTTGCAGATTGACTCATAAATCACCTCTTGGTATATGGATAGCTTGAGATTAGTCCAAAAAATTACTGCAGGTGTCCTTACAAGTTGTATATGCTACGCAACTCATTGAAAGGAGTGAGGGATTCTGTGAAAACAAAAATAGGTTGCCTTACGGCAATTTTGCTTTTGTCGGGGTGCGCCAAAGACCCGCAAACGGCGAGCAATATTTCAGGCAGTGGCACAACGCGCGGCGGTTGGTTAAAACCCCCTCCGCAGGCACCGGTAAACCGCACAGGCACCCCGGTTGCTTATAACGATTACATTCGTCAGGCCGCCAGCAACTACGGCGTCGACGAAACGCTGATTAAAGCGATTATTCAGGTGGAGTCCGGGTTTAACCCGAACGTGGTCAGCACCTCGAACGCAGTGGGATTGATGCAGCTGAAGGCTTCTACCGCCGGCCGCGACGCCTATCGCATGAAAGGACGAAGCGGGCAACCCAGCTCGCGTGAGCTGAAGGATCCGGCGGTCAATATTGATCTGGGAACGGCCTATATCAATATTCTTCAAAGCCAGCAGCTAGCCGGGATCAACAACCCACAGACTTTGCGTTACGCCACCATCGTTTCGTATGTGAACGGGGCGGGCGCTATGTTGCGCACTTTCTCCTCGGACAAGCGCGTGGCGGTTAATCGCATCAATCAGATGAGTCCGGATGAGTTTTATCAGCACATCCAGAAAAAGCACCCGGCACCGCAGGCGCCGCGCTATTTATGGAAAGTGACCACCGCTTATCAGGCGATGTCGCAGTAATCCCATCCTTTGAATCGGCCGCCGAACGCGGCCGATTTTGTTTTCGGCGTCAGTTTTTAGCGCGACCCGCCTCTCATTTTTCGTTATTTCCTCATCGCTTATCAGAAAAACCGCACAAAAAGTTAAATTTACGTTAGCAGATAAATCTTTACGTTCATTCAATAAGTTACCGGTAACATTTTTGCTTTTGCTCGCATTCTGACCTTCAATAAATAGACAAATAAGTAACAAATTATTTTAAAAACCCGTATCGATCGCAAGGTTGCGGTTAAATAGTTGTGACTATCTTTGGATGGAATGTGACATGTCGAATCATAAAACC
Organism: Serratia sp. SCBI; assembly: GCF_000747565.1. Taxonomy (NCBI): domain Bacteria; kingdom Pseudomonadati; phylum Pseudomonadota; class Gammaproteobacteria; order Enterobacterales; family Yersiniaceae; genus Serratia; species Serratia sp. SCBI. Next base: position 2,179,627 of record NZ_CP003424.1, read on the forward strand.
AACAATTCGCGGCGCGATTTCTTGTTGAAATCGATGACCTTAATTCCTGCGGCGGTAATTGGTGGCAGCGGCGTTGGCGCGCTGACGGCCCCAGCACCAGCGGTCGCTGCCTCGAACACTTCAACGCAGAACGATTACCAACCGACCTTTTTCACCCCGGAAGAGTGGGCCTTCATCAAGACCGCCGTCGCGCGCCTGATCCCGGCCGACGAACGCGGCCCTGGCGCGCTGGAAGCCGGCGTGCCGGAGTTTATCGATCGCCAGATGAACACGCCGTACGCCACCGGTTCCATCTGGTACATGCAGGGGCCGTTCAACCCCGATGTGCCGAAGGAAATGGGCTACCAGCTGCCGCTGGTGCCCAAGCAAATCTACAACCTCGGCATCGCAGACGCCGACGCCTACAGCAAGAAAACCGCCGGCAAGCCTTTCGCCGAACTGGATGGCGCGCAGCAAGACGCCCTGCTGCAAAAGTTCGAGTCCGGCGAGGCGGAGTTCCAGCAACTGCCGTCGAAACTGTTCTTCTCCTATCTGCTGCAAAACACCCGTGAAGGTTTCTTCAGCGATCCGATCCATGGCGGCAACAAAGACATGGTTGGCTGGAAGCTGATTAATTTTCCGGGCGCGCGCGCCGATTTTATGGACTGGGTTGAGCGAGGGGAGCGTTATCCCTTCCCGCCGGTCTCGATTCGTGGGGAGAGGGGCTAACCATGGCAACGGTAATGAAAAAAGTAGACGCGGTGATCGTCGGCTTCGGCTGGGTGGGCGCGATCATGGCCAAAGAGCTGACCGAGGCCGGCCTCAACGTGGTGGCGCTGGAGCGCGGCCCGATGCGCGACACCTACCCGGACGGTTCTTATCCGCAGGTGATCGACGAGCTGACCTATAACATTCGCCGCAAGCTGTTCCAGGATCTGTCGAAAAGCACCGTCACCATTCGCCACAACAGCAGCCAGACCGCGGTGCCTTACCGCCAGCTGGCGGCGTTCCTGCCGGGCACCGGCGTCGGCGGCGCCGGTCTGCACTGGTCGGGCGTGCATTTCCGCGTCGATCCGATCGAACTGCGCATGCGCAGCCATTATGAAGAACGCTACGGCAAAAACTTCATTCCGAAGGACATGACCATCCAGGACTTCGGCGTGACCTACGACGAGCTGGAACCGTTCTTCGACAAAGCGGAGAAAGTGTTCGGCACCTCCGGCACCGCCTGGACCATCAAAGGGCAGAAAGTGGCGCAGAAGGGCGGTAACCGCTTTGCGCCGGATCGCTCCGACGACTTCCCGCTGCCGGCGCAGAAAAACACCTACTCCGCCCAGCTGTTCGAGAAAGCGGCGCTGGAGGTGGGTTACCACCCTTACAACCTGCCGTCCGCCAACACCTCGGACTCTTACACCAACCCGTACGGCGCGCAGATGGGCCCATGCAACTTCTGCGGTTTCTGCAGCGGCTACGCCTGCTACATGTATTCCAAAGCCTCGCCGAACGTCAACATCTTGCCGGCGCTGCGCATGGAGAAACGCTTCGAACTGCGCACCAACGCCAACGTGCTGAAGGTCAACCTGACCGATGACAAGTCCCGCGCCACCAGCGTGAACTACGTCGATGCGCAGGGCCGCGAGATTGAACAGCCGGCCGACCTGGTGATCCTGGGCGCGTTCCAGTTCCACAACGTGCACCTGATGCTGCTGTCCGGCATCGGCAAGCCTTACGATCCGGTGACCGGCGAAGGCGTGGTCGGGCGCAACTTCGCCTACCAGAACATGACCACCATCAAGGCGTTCTTTGATAAAGACGTCTTCACCAACCCGTTCATCGGCGCCGGCGGCAACGGCGTGGGCGTGGATGACTTCAACGCCGACAACTTCGATCACGCCAAAGAAGGCTTCGTCGGCGGTTCGCCGTTCTGGGTCAACCAGGCGGGCACCAAGCCGATCTCCGGCCTGCCGACCCCTCCGGGTACCCCGGCCTGGGGCAGCAAGTGGAAAGCGGCGGTGGCGGATGCCTACACCCACCACGTCTCGATGGATGCCCACGGCGCGCACCAGTCGTACCGCAACAACTATCTGGATCTCGATCCCAACTACAAGAACGTGTTCGGCCAGCCGCTGCTGCGCATGACGTTCGACTGGCAGGAAAACGACATCAAGATGGCGCAGTTCATGTACGACAAGATGGCGCCGATCGCCAAGGCGATGAACCCGAAACTGATCGCCGGCAGCCCGAAAAACGCCAACAGCCACTTCGATACCACCAGCTACCAGACCACCCACATGAACGGCGGTGCGGTGATGGGGGAAGATCCGAAGACCAGCGCGGTCAACCGCTATCTGCAGAGCTGGGATGTGCACAACGTGTTCTCGATCGGCGCATCGGCCTTCCCGCAAGGGCTGGGCTACAACCCGACCGGCACCGTGGCGGCGCTGGCTTATTGGTCTGCCCGCGCCATTCGCGAGCAGTATCTGAAAAACCCAGGCCCATTGGTGCAGGCATAAGGACGGCGAACGATGAAAGCATTTGTACCGGCACTGGTTCTCAGTGCAGTGAGTTTCTCCGTTTGGGCGCAGGACGCCACCGTCAGCAGCGAGCTGATCAAGCGCGGCGAGTACCTGGCGCGCGCCGGTGACTGTGTGGCCTGCCATACCGATGGCAAGAACGGCAAGACCTTCGCCGGCGGCCTGGCGATGGAGACGCCGATCGGCACCATCTACTCGACCAACATTACGCCGGACAAGAAAACCGGCATCGGCGATTACAGCTTCGAGGATTTCGACAACGCGGTGCGTAAGGGCGTAGCCAAAAACGGCAGCACCCTGTACCCGGCGATGCCGTACCCGTCGTTCGCGCTGGTGAAAGAGGACGACATGCGCGCCATGTATGCCTATTTCATGCACGGCGTGCAGCCGGTGGAGCAGGCCAACAAGGATTCCGACATCCCGTGGCCGCTGTCGATGCGCTGGCCGCTGAGCATCTGGCGCGGCATGTTTGCGCCGTCGCCGGCGGATTTTGTCGCCGACGCCAAGGCCGATCCGGTGATTGAGCGCGGCCGCTACCTGGTGGAAGGCCTGGGCCACTGCGGCGCCTGCCATACCCCGCGCAGCATCACCATGCAGGAGAAAGCGTTGAGCAACAGCGAAAGCGACGACTACCTGTCCGGGAGCAACGCGCCGATCGACGGGTGGGTGGCTTCCAGCCTGCGCGGCGACCGCAAGGACGGCCTGGGCAGCTGGAGCGAAGCCGAGCTGACCGAGTTCCTGAAAACCGGCCGTAACGACAAAGCCATCGTGTTCGGCGGCATGAGCGACGTCGTGGAGCACAGCCTGCAATACCTGAGCGACGACGATCTGACCGCCATCGCGCGCTACCTGAAATCGCTGCCATCGAAAGACGGCAAGCAGCAGGCGGCGCCGGTCGAAGACAGCGTGGCCAAGGATCTGTGGCGGGGGAATGACAGCAAGCCCGGCGCGGCCCTGTATGTTGATAACTGCGCGGCCTGCCACCGCACCGACGGCGTGGGCTACAAGCGCGCCTTCCCGTCGCTGAAGGGCAATCCGGTGGTGCAGACCGAGGACGCGACCTCGCTGATCCACATCGTGCTGACCGGCAACACCACGCCGGCGGTGCAGGGCGCGGTGTCCAACATCACCATGCCGCCGTTTGGCTGGCGTTTGAACGATCAGCAGGTGGCGGACGTGGTGAACTTCATCCGCTCCAGCTGGGGCAACAGCGCCAAACCGGTGAGCGCCTCCGATGTGGCCGACGTGCGTAAAGACCGCTCGATGATCCGCGATGAGAAGGAGATGGGCAGCGCCGAGGTGCCGGACCATCCGGACGCGAAGAAGTAAACCGTTTAAGGGCTCCGCAAGGGGCCCTTAGTTTTTCTGCCGCCGCCTGCTTTTTCAGCAGATTGTGTTCGCAAATCGTCCGTTCAGCCGATAAAACATAGACCCGCAGCGGATTTTTCATTATCCTTTGCCGTCCTTTCATCAGGCGTAAGTATGAAATATCGCTTTAATTCACTGATTATTATTAAAAAACTCGCGGAGAAGGATATCCCGTTAGGCGCAATCGTTGTCGCCGCAGATTAAGGTAGACTGTCTCATGAGTACGATTTCTCCCGATTCAGGCACGCTGACGGCCGCTCAGACTGCCAAATGGAACAAAACCGACACCGTCTGGATGTTCGGTCTCTATGCGACTGCGGTGGGCGCAGGTACGTTGTTCTTGCCGATCAACGCCGGCCTGAACGGCCCGCTGGTGCTGCTGTTGATGGCGCTGTTCGCTTTCCCGCTGACCTATTTGCCGCACCGCGCGCTCAGCCGCTTCGTGCTTTCCGGCTCCAGCCGCGACGGCAACATTCACGATGTGGTGGTGGAACACTTCGGCGTGCTGGCCGGCAAAATCATCATGGTGCTGTATCTGATGGCGTTCTTCCCGATCGTGCTGGTGTACAGCATTTCGATCACCAACGCGCTGGACAGCTTCCTGATCCATCAGTTTCACGTGGCGCCGCTGCCGCGCCTGTGGCTGAGCCTGGCCGTGGTGGTGGTGCTCAATCTGGTGCTGCTGCGCGGCAAAGACAGCATCGTGGCGGCGATGGGCATGCTGGTGTTCCCACTGCTGGTGTTCCTGATGGGCATTTCGCTCTATCTGATGCCGAGCTGGAATACCGCCAACTTCGTGCATGGCCTGGCCGCCACCCGCTTCGACACGCCGGGATTGTGGCATTCTCTGTGGCTGGCCGTGCCGGTGATGGTGTTTTCCTTCAGCCATGCGCCGATCATCTCTTCCTTCGCCTCGACCCAGAAGAGCCTGTACGGCGACAAGGCGGAACGCCGCTGCGCGCGCATCATGCGCTACAGCTATGTGCTGATCTGCGTTACCGTGCTGTTCTTCGTGTTCAGCTGCGTGCTGAGCCTGTCTCATGAAGACATGCTGCAGGCGAAAGAGCAGAACATCACGGTGCTGACCACGCTGGCCAACAAGTTCTCCAACCCGCTGATCGCCTACCTTGGCCCGGTGATGGCGATGCTGGCGATGGCCAAATCCTATCTCGGCACCTCGCTGGGGGTGACGGAAGGGGCGACCAGCCTGATCGACGGCGTCACGCGCGCGGTCGGCAAGCCGCTCAGCTCGCGCATGACGCACCGCATTTCGGCGGTGTCGCTGTTCCTGCTCACCTGGGCGGCGACGGTGTGGAACCCCAGCGCGCTGCATATCATCGAAACCATCAGCGGCCCGCTGATTGCGGCGATCCTGTTCATCCTGCCGATGTACGCCGTGCGTGCGGTGCCGGCCATGCGCCAATATCGCGCGGCGAGCAACGTCTTCGTGCTGGTGATGGGGCTGATCGCGCTCTCGGCGCTGATCTACGGCCTTATATGATCCCCTGGGCGCGCCGGCTCCGGCGCGCCTCTTATCCTTCCTTTACACATCCCTTTGCAATTAATCGCCGGCATGCCGGGCGTTATCTTTGATAATGCAAGCCATTCTCATTAGTATTTCCTGAATGTATTCATGACTAAGGAGTCTTTCGTGCACCGTCGAATCACTTTGCCGGCGCTGGTTTGCGCCGCCTTACTCGCCTCTCCGGCGATGGCCACTACCTATCCGTTGACCCTGACCGACACCTCCGGCCAGACGGTCACCCTCCAGCAGGAGCCGAAACGCATCGTGGTGCAGGACGGGCGCGACATTCTCACGCTGGCGCTGCTCGATCGCGCCAACCCGTTCGGCCGGCTGGTGGCCTGGAATAACCTGCTGAAGAAAAGCGACGCGGCGACCTGGGAAATCTTGCAGAGCAAATGGCCGGCGGCGAAAAACATCATCGACATGGGATTCAGCGATAAAGGCGAAGTGAATCTGGAGAGCGTGATCGCCAAGCGGCCCGATCTGATGATCGCCCAGCTGCGCTCCAAACCTTCGCTGAGCCAAACCGGCGTGCTGGATAAGCTGAAGGCGCTGAACGTGCCGGTGTTGTTTATCGATACCATGCTCAAGCCGGTGGAAAACACGCCGAAAAGCGTGATGCTGTTGGGGGAAACCCTCAACCGCGAAAGCGAAGCCAAGCAATATACCGATTATTATCAGCAGCATTATCAGGCCATTCTGGCCAAAACGCAGGCGGTGGCACCCAAACCGTTGGTGTTCTTCGAAGCCAAGGCCGGTCTGAATGGCCTGGAATCCTGCTGCTTCACCCATGCGCACGTCGGCTGGGGCGCGTTGGTCGAAGCGGTCGGCGCGCGCAACATCGGTTCTGCGCTGCTGCCGGGTGCGACCGGCGACGTGGCGCTGGAAAAAGTGATCAGCATGAAACCGGATGCCTACATCGTTTCCGGCTCGCAGTGGGCCAGCAAGACCAACGCCGCGGTGCCGTTCGGCTATGGCGTGACGCAGCAGCAGGTGGATGAGGCCTTCAACCGCATGAAGCAGCGCCCGGGGTTCTCGCAGGTGTCGGCGGTGAAGGAAGGGCGGTTCTACGGCATCTACCATAACTTCTACAACCACCCGTACAACATCGTCGGGCTGGAGTATCTGGCGAAGTTTATCTATCCGGCGCAGTTCCCGGATTTGGATCCGGCCAAGACCTACAGCGAGATCCTCAGTCGCTTTACCGAAGTGCCGGAAGGCAAGGGCATTTTGGGCGCGCAGGCGCCGGCGGGGAAATAACGGCAACGGGCGCGATGTCGCGCCCGTTTTTCATGGTCAGGCGGCGGCCGGTGTATAGGTGGAGATGATCTCCAGCACGCCGTTGATGATGAACTGAACGCCCATGCACACCAGCAGGAACCCCATCAGGCGCGAGATCGCCTCGATGCCGCTTTTCCCGACCAACCGCATGATGGCGCCGGAACTGAGCAGGCAGGCCCACAGGATCACCGCGACCGTCAGGAAGATGGCGACCGGCGCCACGGCCAACACCCAGGGTTCAAAGCCCAGCGAGTTCGCTTTGACGCTCGACGCCGAGCTGATGATCATCGCGATGGTGCCCGGCCCGGCGGTGCTCGGCATGGCCAGCGGCACGAAGGCGATGTTGGCCGACGTCTTGTGGCGCAGCTCGTGCGACTTGCTCTCCACCTCCGGCGCGTCTTCGGGGCTCTGCTGCGGGAACAGCATGCGAAAACCGATGAAGGCGACGATCAGGCCGCCGGCGATGCGCAGGCCGGGGATCGAAATGCCGAAGGTGTTCATCACCACCTGCCCGGCGTAAAACGCCACCGTCATGATGCAGAACACATAAACCGAGGCCATCAGCGACTGCTGATTACGCTCTTCGCGCGTCATATTGCCGGACAACCCGAGCAGCAACGCCACCGTGGTCAGCGGGTTGGCCAGCGGCAACAGCAGCACCAAACCCAGTCCGATGGCCTGGAATAACTGCAAAATACCCGTCATAAAATAGACTCCCTGTGCAACGTTCAAGCCGCCAAACGGCGGCCCATGAGCTGAACAGCCTAGCCTGCCGTACGCCTGGCGGCAATGGGGATAGCTCGTAACGTTAATTAACCGTCGGCCCGGGCGTTCAGCGTCGCCGGTCGGCGAAATTCGTCGGCGGGAGCCTCTTCGTCATCGCCGCACTCGCCGGCGAGCTCAGGTTCATCCTCACACCCCAGCGGCGCCTCGTTGACCGCAATCGCGCGCGGCACCGAACGTGCGCCAAAATGCACTCGCCCATACAGCGTCGCTAATACCGCGCATAGCACGACGAGGACTGCGAGTAACCGGTTCATGTTGTGCGCTAAGACCTTGTTCATTGGTGGATAGCGTAAGAATAGTGACGCTAAGGCGGTCTGTCAGCGTAGCGCCGCTGAAAGTAAACGCACGTCTGAAGTCATTATCATTAATTATTTTTAACTGTTTTCACCCTTTAACCGCCTGGTTGATGAAGCGAGTCTATAATGGTAAGGCTTTCTGGCATTTCTTTATAATCGAAAACTTAAAAGGAGTTTTACTATGGAAGTGGCAAAAGAATGGGTAGCGGCGAAAAAAATCTCCTGGGGCAGCGTCATCGGCGGCGTGATCACCGTATTGGCTGTTTCACTGTTGCTGTCGACGTTAGGCACCAGTCTTGGATTCTCCATCGTGGATCCGACATCAGACGATCCGATAAACGGCGCCGGTACCACCGTAGTGATTTGGTCCGCTGTTTCAATCATTATTAGTTTGGCCGCCGGCGCTTTTATTGCCGGGCGTTTGGCTGCTAATGACGGACTTATTCATGGCTTCCTGGTATGGGCGACCTCACTGATTGTGGCGGCGGTGCTGGGGGGGATGCTGGTCGGGTCTGCCGTGAAGGCGACCGGCAATGCGCTGGGCGCTATCGCTTCGACCTCCGGCAGCTTGCTCTCCGGCGCCGGTTCAGCGATTGGCAAAGGGGCATCCGGATTGGCGGACGCCGGCGGTAAAGTGTTTGACAAGTTGGGCATTGACACAACCTTGGAACCTGAACAGCTGCAAGGCGATGTGGTTACGGCGCTTAAAAAAAGCGGTATCCCGTCATTGCAGCCTGAATTCATGCAACAGCAGTTGAATGCGGCCAAAACTGATTTGGCGGACGCAGTAAAAGCTCTGGCACTTCAGCCTGACAATAGCGACGCCATTATTAATCAACTGGTCGCCAAGCTTAAAAAACAGGGTGAGGCCATCTCGAAAGATGTGGATCAAGACGCCCTGAAAAAGGCCTTGGCGGAAAATACCGATATGACGCCGCAGGAAGTGGACCAGACGGTGAAGAATTTGGTCGAAGCCAAAAATAAAACTGCGCAGCTGGTTAATCAGCGTTTGGATGACGCCGAAGCAAAAATCAATCAGGCAAAACAGGAGTATGTGGAGCTGAAACAGAAGGCGCGCGAACAGGCTGCCGCTGCTGCGGACGAATTGTCGCGGGCCGCATTGTGGTCGTTCTTTGCGCTGTTGATTGGCGCAGTGGTCAGTGCGTTGGCCGGCTTGTGGGGCGTTAACACCAATGTCCGCCGTATCGCGGTATCACCTGCGCAGGCGTAATCTTCAGGCTCCTTTGCGCGTCTCGATGATATAGGGATGAGAGCCTGGAATACTGACGACGATGAAGTGACTGCCAGGAAAGACTGGCCTCACCCCGGCCCAGGTGCCGGGGTTTTTTATTGTTTCGGCGTAATTAACGACCACCTTTCGCGCGGCGCAGGGCATTAGGCATCAATTGCCACGATCCCTGAGAACAGGTGGATACCATAGATGCGCTGTAAATAATAATGAGTGTGATTATGAAACAAGAACTGCATATTTTACTGGGGAAAATCGGCGCATTCGCGCTTTCCGCCGCCTTCATGGCGGCATTGGTCGGCCTGGTGTTTATCGATGTGCACTGGCTGCATAACTTCGTGCATGAAACTTCGTTGACCGAAGCGGCGCAGGAGCTGTTGCTGCTCGCCATCTCCGGCGGTTTCTTTGCCGCGGCTCGGCGACAGGCCGAGCGTCGTTCCGCCTGGCTGCTGGTTGGCGGCTTCTTTCTCTGCATGCTGATCCGCGAGATGGACTTCGCTTTCGATGCGTTGTGGCACGGCGCCTGGGTGTGGTTCGCGCTGGCGGTCGCCTTGGCCTGTCTGTGGCATGCCGCAAGGCATATTGCGGCTACGGCGCGCGGTCTGGTCTATGTCGTGTCGCACCCTGGCTACGGCATGATGTGCGCCGGCCTGCTGTGCATCCTGGTGTTTTCACGCCTGTTCGGCATGAGCGCGCTGTGGCAAACGCTGATGCTGGACGGTTACAACCGGGTGGTGAAAAACATGGTGGAAGAGGGATGCGAACTGCTGGGCTACGGCCTGTGCCTGCTGGCCACCCTTAGCTACCTGAAAGGCGTGTTTGCGCCGGATAGAGCGAAAGCGTGAGGGCGGCGGCGCTTTATTTATCCGGAACAATTTTAGTGATACTATTCGCTTAGCCGAATGCGGCTGAGAAGGTATGCGTTCCATTCTGTATACCCAGTGAGGTTTCAATCTGGCAATTGTGGGCGAGATCTGAAACCTGGCTGACCAAACCCAAAATCCAATTTTCGTACTGCATGTGATCTGTCGTGTGGGTCACCACTGTAGATAAGGAATTATTAATGCCTGTTATTACCCTTCCTGACGGAAGTCAGCGTCATTTCGACCACCCCGTTTCCCCGATGGATGTCGCGCGCGATATCGGCCCTGGCCTGGCGAAAGCCTGTATCGCCGGCCGCGTCAACGGCGAGCTGGTCGACGCCGGCGATCTGATCGAATCAGATGCGCAGCTGGCCATCATCACCATCAAAGACGAAGACGGTCTGGAAATCATGCGCCACTCCTGCGCGCACCTGCTGGGTCATGCGATCAAGCAGCTGTGGCCGGATACCAAAATGGCGATCGGTCCGGTGATCGACAACGGTTTCTATTATGACGTGGATATCGACCGCACCCTGACGCAGGAAGACCTGGATCTGCTGGAAAAGCGGATGCACGAGTTGGCCGATAAGGATTACGACGTCATCAAGAAGAAGGTCAGCTGGCAAGAAGCCCGCGACACCTTCGCTGAGCGCGGCGAAATCTATAAAGTGGCGATCCTGGATGAGAACATCAGCCATGACGATCGTCCGGGCCTGTATCACCACGAAGAATACGTCGACATGTGCCGCGGTCCGCACGTGCCGAACATGCGTTTCTGCCACCATTTCAAACTGCAGAAAACCTCCGGCGCTTACTGGCGCGGCGACAGCAAAAACAAAATGCTGCAGCGTATCTACGGTACCGCCTGGGCAGACAAGAAGCAGCTGAACGCCTACCTGCAACGCCTGGAAGAAGCGGCCAAGCGCGATCACCGCAAGATCGGCAAACAGCTCGACCTGTATCACATGCAGGAAGAAGCGCCGGGCATGGTGTTCTGGCACAACGACGGTTGGACTATCTTCCGCGAGCTGGAAGCCTTCGTGCGCATGAAGCTCAAAGAATATCAGTACCAGGAAGTGAAAGGTCCGTTCATGATGGACCGCGTGCTGTGGGAAAAAACCGGCCACTGGGAAAACTACAAAGACGCCATGTTCACCACCGCGTCGGAAAACCGCGAATACTGCATCAAGCCGATGAACTGCCCGGGTCACGTGCAGATCTTCAACCAGGGCCTGAAGTCGTACCGCGATTTGCCGCTGCGCATGGGCGAATTCGGCAGCTGCCACCGCAACGAGCCTTCGGGTTCCCTGCACGGCCTGATGCGCGTGCGCGGCTTCACGCAGGATGACGCCCACATCTTCTGTACCGAAGAGCAGGTGCGCGCCGAAGTGAACGAATGCATTCGCATGGTCTATGACGTGTACGGCACTTTCGGCTTCGACAAGATCGCCGTCAAGCTGTCCACGCGTCCGGAAAAACGTATCGGCACCGACGACATGTGGACCCGTGCAGAAGAAGACCTGGCCGCCGCGCTGACCGAGAACGGCATTCCGTTCGAGTACCAGCCGGGCGAGGGCGCCTTCTACGGACCGAAAATTGAATTTACCCTGCATGATTGTTTGGATCGCGCATGGCAATGTGGTACCGTGCAGCTCGATTTCTTCTTGCCGGGCCGTTTGGGCGCATCGTACGTTGGCGAAAACAACGATCGCGTCGTGCCGGTAATGATTCACCGCGCCATTTTGGGTTCCATGGAACGCTTCATCGGTATCCTTACCGAAGAATATGCCGGGTTCTACCCGACCTGGATCGCTCCGGTGCAGGTGGTGGTGATGAATATCACCGACAGCCAGTCTGATTACGTCCAGCAATTGACCAAAAAACTGCAGGATGCAGGTATTCGCGTGAAAGCGGACTTGAGAAATGAGAAGATTGGCTTTAAAATTCGCGAACATACTTTACGTCGAGTCCCTTACATGTTGGTGTGCGGTGACAAAGAGGTCGAAGCAGGCAAAGTTGCCGTTCGTACCCGCCGTGGCAAAGACTTGGGAAGCCTGGACGTAAACGAAGTCGTAGACAAGCTGCTGAAAGAGATTCGCAGCCGTAGTCTTCATCAACTGGAGGAATAAAGTATTAAAGGCGGAAAACGAGTTCAACCGGCGCGTCCTAATCGCATTAACAGAGAAATTCGCGCGCAAGAAGTTCGCCTAACCGGCGTCGATGGCGAGCAGATTGGTATTGTCAGTCTGAATGAAGCTCTTGAAAAAGCTGAGGAAGCGGGCGTTGATTTAGTAGAAATCAGCCCAAATGCCGAACCGCCAGTTTGCCGAATCATGGATTACGGCAAATTCCTCTACGAGAAGAGCAAGTCGACGAAAGAACAGAAGAAGAAGCAAAAAGTTATCCAGGTTAAGGAAATCAAATTCCGTCCTGGCACCGATGATGGCGACTATCAGGTCAAACTACGCAACCTGATTCGCTTTCTGGAAGATGGCGATAAAGCCAAAATCACCCTGCGTTTCCGCGGGCGTGAGATGGCGCACCAGCAGATCGGCATGGAAGTGCTTAACCGCGTCCGTAAAGACCTGTGTGAAGATATGGATCTGGCAGTGGTCGAGTCCTTCCCTACGAAGATCGAAGGCCGCCAGATGATTATGGTGCTCGCTCCTAAGAAGAAACAGTAAGGCTTACAAGTAATGGAACCCGCGCGGCGCTTGCGCTGTGTGGGTTTTATTCGCCCAACTGATTCGTTGTTTAACAATGCGAAGTGGATTTAATTAAAATGCCAAAGATTAAAACTGTACGTGGTGCAGCCAAGCGCTTCAAAAAAACCGGCAGCGGTGGTTTTAAGCGTAAACATGCCAACCTGCGTCATATTCTGACCAAAAAAGCAACCAAGCGTAAACGTCACCTGCGTCCGAAAGGCATGGTGTCTAAAAACGATCTGGTCCTGGTTACCGCGTGCCTGCCGTACGCATAAGCCATTTTTTTTTGAATTTAGAATAAGACTTTAGGAGAGAGCATATGGCTCGCGTAAAACGTGGTGTAATTGCACGCGCACGTCACAAGAAAATCATGAAGCAGGCGAAAGGCTACTACGGTGCCCGTTCGCGCGTATATCGTGTTGCCTTCCAGGCAGTAATCAAAGCAGGTCAGTATGCTTACCGTGACCGTCGTCAACGTAAGCGTCAGTTCCGTCAGCTGTGGATTGCACGTATCAACGCAGCTGCTCGTCAGAACGGTCTGTCTTACAGCAAGTTCATCAACGGCCTGAAAAAAGCCTCGATCGAAATTGACCGTAAGATCCTGGCTGACATCGCAGTCTTCGACAAAGTGGCCTTCGGCGCACTGGTTGAGAAAGCGAAAGCAGCTCTGGCGTAAGTCAGTAGAAGAGGGAGCTTGCTCCCTCTTTTAATCTTTGTTTTCAGCGACAAATATTGACTTTCATTGCCCGCCGCTATATCACTGGTGGACAATCATCGACAAGGTACCGCAATTATGCACGCAGCTATTTTTCGTTTCTTTTTTTACTTTAGCGCCTGATTTCAGGAGGCTTTGCGCGTAAGAAAAGAAACGAAAAGTAGCGCCTAAGCCTCCCTCGTGGAGGCTTTTTTGTTTTTGGCCATCGTCCCGCCTTGCAAAGCGTTGCGGTCAGAACGGCGGGTACTCAGCCGGCCCTGCGCCGCGCAGGCGAGCCGCCTGGCCGGCAACGCATTGAAAAGTCTTTGAAGATTGCTCAAAGGCGTGTTCGAATAATAGATAACAATTACTTAGGGCCATCCCGGCCAGAGGAAGAGGAAAGCAATGCCACATCTCGCAGAGCTGGTTGCCAATGCCAAGGCAGCCGTAGAAGATGCCCAGGATGTTGCCGCGTTAGATTTGGTGCGCGTCGAATATTTTGGCAAGAAAGGTCATTTCACCTTGCAGATGCAGTCTCTGCGCGACGTACCGGCGGAAGACCGCCCGGCGGCCGGCGCGGTGATCAACCAGGCCAAGCAAGAGGTGCAAGACGCCCTGAACGCGCGCAAGAACGCGCTGGAAAGCGCCGCGCTGAACGCGCGCCTGGCGGCTGAAACCATCGACGTCTCCCTGCCGGGCCGTCGCATGGAAAACGGCGGCCTGCACCCGGTGACCCGTACCATCGACCGCATCGAAACCTTCTTCGGCGAGCTGGGCTTCTCCGTCGCTACCGGCCCGGAGATTGAAGACGATTACCATAACTTCGACGCGCTGAACATTCCAGGGCATCACCCGGCGCGCGCCGACCACGATACTTTCTGGTTCGACGCCACGCGCCTGCTGCGCACTCAGACCTCCGGCGTGCAGATCCGCACCATGAAGAACCAGCAGCCGCCGATCCGCATCATTGCGCCGGGCCGCGTTTATCGTAACGACTACGATCAGACTCACACCCCGATGTTCCACCAGATGGAAGGGCTGATCGTTGATAAAGACATCAGTTTCACCAACCTGAAGGGCACGCTGCACGATTTCCTGAATAACTTCTTTGAAGAAGACCTGCAGGTTCGTTTCCGTCCGTCCTACTTCCCGTTCACCGAGCCGTCCGCCGAAGTGGACGTGATGGGTAAAAACGGTAAATGGCTGGAAGTGCTGGGCTGCGGCATGGTGCATCCGAACGTGCTGCGCAACGTGGGCATCGATCCGGAAGTTTACTCCGGCTTCGCCTTCGGTATGGGCATGGAGCGCCTGACGATGCTGCGTTACGGCGTCACTGACCTGCGCGCATTCTTCGAAAACGATCTGCGTTTCCTCAAACAGTTTAAGTAAGGCGGGAATATCACATGAAATTCAGTGAACTCTGGTTGCGCGAGTGGGTAAACCCGGCCATCAGCAGCGAAGCATTATCCGATCAAATCACCATGGCCGGTTTGGAAGTGGACGGCGTGGATCCGGTTGCCGGCGCGTTTAACGGCGTCGTGGTGGGTGAGGTTGTCGAGTGCGGTCAGCACCCGAACGCCGATAAACTGCGCGTCACTAAAGTTAACGTGGGCGGCGATCGCTTGCTCGACATCGTCTGCGGCGCGCCGAACTGCCGCACCGGCCTGAAAGTGGCGGTCGCCACCGTAGGCGCGGTGCTGCCGGGCGATTTCAAAATCAAGGCCGCCAAACTGCGCGGCGAACCTTCGGAAGGCATGCTGTGTTCGTTCTCCGAACTGGGCATTTCTGACGATCATGACGGCATTATCGAACTGCCGCTGGATGCGCCGATCGGCACCGACATCCGTGACTATCTGAAACTGAACGACAACACTATCGAGATCAGCGTCACCCCGAACCGCGCCGACTGCCTGGGCATCATCGGCGTCGCGCGTGACGTGGGCGTACTGAACCAGGTTGCGCTGACCGAGCCGGACATGAGCCCGGTGCCCGCGACGATTGACGCCACGCTGCCGATCCGCGTTGACGCGCCGCAGGCGTGCCCGCGTTATCTGGGCCGCGTGGTGAAAGGTATCGACGTCAAGGCGCCAAGCCCGCTGTGGATGCGTGAAAAACTGCGTCGTTGCGGTATCCGTTCTATCGATGCCGTCGTCGACGTCACCAACTATGTGCTGTTGGAACTTGGCCAGCCGATGCACGCTTTCGATCTGAGTCGCATCGACGGCGGCATCGTGGTGCGCATGGCGGAAGAAGGGGAAACCTTGACGCTGCTGGACGGCAACGAAGCCAAACTGAACGCCGACACCTTAGTGATCGCCGATCACCAAAAAGCATTGGCGATGGGCGGTATCTTCGGCGGCGAGCATTCCGGCGTCAACGGCGAAACCCAGGACGTGCTGCTGGAGTGCGCTTTCTTCAGCCCGCTGTCGATCACCGGTCGCGCGCGCCGTCACGGCCTGCACACCGATGCTTCTCACCGCTATGAGCGCGGCGTCGATCCGGCGCTGCAGTACAAAGCCATGGAGCGCGCCACGCGCCTGCTGCTCGACATCTGCGGCGGCCAGGCAGGCCCGATTATCGACGTGACTCACGAGAATGAACTGCCGAAACGCGCCACCATCACGCTGCGCCGCGAGAAGCTGGATCGCCTGATCGGCCACGTGGTGCCGAGCGAGCAGGTCAGCGACATTCTGCGCCGCCTGGGTTGCCAGGTGACCGAACAGGGCGACAGCTGGCAAGCGGTCGCGCCGAGCTGGCGTTTCGATATGGAGATCGAAGAGGATCTGGTGGAAGAAGTGGCGCGCGTTTACGGCTACGACAACATTCCGGATGTACCGGTGCGCGCCGATTTGGTGATGACCCAGCATCGCGAAGCCGATCTGACGCTCAAGCGCGTGAAGACCATGCTGGTCGATCACGGTTATCAGGAAGCGATCACCTACAGCTTCGTCGATCCGAAAGTGCAGGCGCTGCTGCACCCGAATGAAGAAGCGCTGATCCTGCCAAGCCCGATTTCGGTCGAAATGTCGGCGATGCGTCTGTCGCTGTGGACCGGCCTGCTGTCTGCGGTGGTGTATAACCAGAACCGTCAGCAGACGCGCCTGCGCCTGTTCGAAAGCGGCCTGCGCTTTGTGCCTGATAGTGCGGCAGATCTGGGTATCCGTCAGGACGTCATGCTGGCGGGCGTGATCGCCGGCCATACGCACGATGAACATTGGGATCTGGCGCGCAAGCCCGTCGACTTCTATGATTTAAAAGGGGATCTGGAGTCTGTCCTCGAGCTGACCGGTAAATTATCCGAAATTCAGTTCCGGGCGGAAGCCAATCCGGCCCTGCATCCAGGGCAAAGTGCGGCGATTTATTTGCACGGCGAACGCGTTGGTTTCATCGGTGTGGTTCACCCGGAACTTGAACGTAAACTGGATCTTAACGGCCGCACCGTGGTGTTTGAACTGGAGTGGAACAAGCTTGCGAGCCGCGCCGTGCCTCAGGCGCGGGAGATTTCGCGCTTCCCGGCAAACCGCCGTGATATCGCCATTGTGGTGGCTGAAAACGTCCCCGCAGAAGATATTTTGGCCGAGTGTAAGAAAGTTGGCGCAAATCAGGTAGTTGGCGTAAACTTGTTTGACGTGTACCGTGGCAAGGGCGTGGCAGAAGGTGACAAGAGCCTGGCTATCAGTCTGGTATTGCAGGATACCGCTCGTACACTGGAAGAAGAGGAGATAGCCGCTACCGTTGCAAAATGCGTAGAGGCTCTAAAACAGCGATTCCAAGCATCCTTGAGGGATTGAACCTATGGCGCTTACTAAAGCTGAAATGTCAGAACACCTGTTTGAGAAGCTTGGGCTTAGCAAACGGGACGCCAAAGACCTGGTGGAACTGTTCTTTGAAGAGGTCCGTCGGGCCCTTGAGAATGGCGAACAGGTAAAACTGTCGGGTTTTGGCAACTTTGATCTGCGTGACAAGAACCAACGTCCGGGGCGTAACCCGAAGACCGGCGAAGACATTCCGATTACGGCGCGCCGCGTGGTGACCTTCCGTCCGGGGCAGAAGCTGAAAAGCCGGGTAGAAAACGCCAGCCCGAAAGGGTGAGTGACGTGACATCAAAAAAGGCCGCTTGCGCGGCCTTTTTCTTTTCTGGGACAAAATTCAGTTTATTCCTAATCGATAAGACATGACTTCATTGAGCCGTTAAGTCGGCACGGCGAAAATCATTGCCCTTAATTGCGGAATATTCTTATATCTTATTTAATGTAATGCGTGGCTTTTATTTCTCACTTCAATAACGGCCGTAATAATGGCCAGGGCCATCGCCACGGTGGCCGCCGCCTCCGTGAGGGCCCCAGCAACAGGCGCTAAGGGTTGAGGCCAGGGCGACCACGGCCAGCAGCATACCGAGTCGTTTAATCATCTTATTATCCTCCGGTGGGGATCCGTTTAATTATCATTGTCGCGCCGCTTAAGCGATGTCAGTTATTCGTTAAGCCTTGGCAGAGGCAATAATAATTAAAGACGTCGGCAAACAGTGTCGGGATTGTGTAAGGCCGTCGAAAACGATCTGAAAATAGGCACCGGTGAGATAGTCGCTAAATAAGCGCACTGATATAACCACTGCAGCAAGAAAAATAGAGTGAGAAGGCAAAATGAAAAAGATCCTGTTGCTGGTGTGTTTTCCGCTGTTGCTGCCGCTGGCGGCACAGGCCGATGTCTCCGTCGATATCAACGTGCCGGGCGTTTCCCTGCATTTGGGGGATCAGGACCGCCGCGGCTACTACTGGGATGGCTACGACTGGCGTCCCCCGCAATGGTGGCATGCACACCAGGGCCGCGGTTTGGGGGAGCGCAATGCGCGCGGCCTGTACTGGGACGGCGGGCACTGGCAGCCTTCGCCGCCGCACGGCTATGAGCATCGCGAGCCGGCGCGCAGCGGCAATCCTTTCCACGGCGATCGCGATAATCGTGATCATGATGGCCGCCATGACGATCGCGGCGACCATGACCGGCGCGATGACGGCCGCGGCCGGCCCTATCCGCAGGGCAACCCCGGTCAGCATCGTTAACCCCTGAGTTTATCGGCGGCTGGTTTTGCCATCATCCTGGCGATGACGGGCAGGGCCAGCCGCTGCTTTCCTGTGCCATCGCTTACGCAAGGCTTCCCCTTGCGGCGTTAACCCCCTAATATTTGACTCAGACGTCAATTATCCGGCCACGACAGCGGCCGGCAGGGAATCGCCGCGCCATGCCAACCAGCCGTACCTTCACCTTACTGTTGCAACATCAACGTTACCGCGATAAACGCCAGGTCATTCTGTTGGCGCTGGGCGTGGTGCTGGCATTGCTGTTTAGCCTTTGCGCTGGCGATCGATGGATATGGCCGTCAGAATGGTTCAGCGATCGGGCGCAGCTGTTCGTCTGGCAACTGCGATTGCCGCGTGCGCTGGCGGTGATGTTGGTCGGCGCCGCCCTGGCGGTAGCCGGGGCAGTGATGCAGGCGCTGTTTGAAAACCCGTTGGCGGAACCTGGCCTGCTGGGGGTGGCGAACGGCGCCGGCGTTGCGCTGGTGCTGACGGTGCTGCTGGGTCACGGTCTGCTGCCGGTAGCGCTGATGAGCGCCGCCGCGATAGCAGGCGCGCTGGCGATGACGTTCTTGCTGCTGGGCTTCGCTCGCCGGCGCCGCCTGACCAATGCGCGGTTGTTGCTGGTGGGAGTGGCGCTGGGCATCGTGTGCAGCGCGCTGATGACCTGGGCGGTCTATTTCAGCACCAGTCTCGATCTGCGGCAGTTGATGTACTGGATGATGGGGGGCTTCGGCGGCGTCGACTGGCGCCAAAAGTGGCTGGTGTTGGCGCTGTTGCCGGTGCTGCTGTGGCTGTGCGGCCAGGGGCGAGCGCTTAACCTGATGGCGCTGGGCGAGGTGCAGGCGCGGCAGCTCGGGCTGTCGCTGCATCTGTGGCGCAACCTGCTGGTGCTGGCGATCGGCTGGCTGGTGGGCGTCAGCGTGGCGCTCGCCGGGGTGATCGGCTTCGTCGGGCTGGTGATCCCGCATATTTTGCGGCTCACCGGCCTGACCGACCAACGCTATCTGTTGCCGGCCTGCGCACTGGCGGGGGCCGGCGTGTTGCTGGTGGCTGATGTGATTGCCCGCGTTGCGCTGCTGGCGGCCGAACTGCCGATCGGCGTGGTGACCGCTACGCTGGGAGCGCCGCTATTTATCTGGTTACTGACCCGGGCAAAAGGCGTAAGGTAGTTTTCTTCATTCACCTGCCATTAAAAAACTACAGGATGACAACCGATGAGCAATCCAATTTATAACCTGCCGTTACAGACCATCGAAAATCAGGCTACCACGCTGGGGGCCTATCAGGGCAAGGTGCTGCTGGTGGTCAACGTGGCCTCGGAGTGCGGCCTGACAAAGCAATATGAAGGGCTGGAAGCGCTGTACGAAACCTATCGCGATCGGGGGCTGGAAGTGCTGGGGTTCCCGTCCAATGAGTTCCTGGGGCAGGAGCCAGGCAGCAACGAAGAGATCCTGGCGTTTTGCCGCGGCACTTTCGGCGTGCAATTCCCGATGTTCGCCAAGATTGAGGTGAACGGCGAACACCGCCATCCGCTGTATCAGGCGCTGATTGCCGCGCAGCCGGCTGCTGTCGCGCCGCAGGGCAGCGAGTTCCTGGCGCGGATGACCAGCAAAGGGCGTGCGCCGAAGCACGCCGGCGATATTTTGTGGAACTTCGAGAAATTCCTCATCGCGCGCGACGGCACGGTGATCCAGCGCTTCTCGCCTGACACCACGCCAGAAGATCCGGCGCTGGTGGCGGCGGTGAAACAAGCGCTGGCAGGGTAAGACGGATGCTGCAACTCGTTGAGGTTGGGGTGGCGGGGCGCCTGGCGCCTTTTTCGGCACAGATTGACGGCGGGTTGCAGGTTCACCTGATCGGCCCAAACGGCGCCGGGAAGAGCACTCTGCTGGCGCGGGTGGCGGGCATGCTGCCGGGGCTGGGCGAGGTTCGTCTGGACGGACGCGCGCTGTCCGATTATCCGGGGAGCGAACTGGCATCCCGGCGCGGTTACCTCAGCCAGCAACAGCCGCCGGTGTCGCTGATGCCGGTGTTTCAGTATTTGGCGCTGCACCGGCCTGCGGCGGCGGCGCAAACCGATGTGGAGCACGCCATCCTCTATCTGTGCCGGCGGTTGAAGCTGGTGGATAAGCTGTCACGCATGCTGACGCAGCTTTCTGGAGGCGAATGGCAACGGGTGCGGCTGGCGGCGGTCTTGCTGCAGGTGTGGCCCTGCGTCAATCCGCACAGCCGCCTGTTGTTGCTGGATGAGCCGACCAACAGCCTGGATGTGGCGCAGAAAGTCGCGCTGGATCGCCTGCTGCGCGAATTCTGCCAGAGCGGGCGCAGCGCGCTGGTATGCGCGCACGATCTGAATCACACCCTGCAGCAGGCCGATCGGGTTTGGTTGCTGCATGCCGGCCGGCTGGTGGCGCAGGGCGTCACGCGTGAAGTGATGGCGCCCGCGCTGCTGTCGCAGATTTATGAAGTGGATTTCCAGCTGCAATGGGTAGGGGACCAGCGTTGGATCATGACCCGCACGGCTTAATTAACCCAGTGGGCGGGGCGCAACGTAAACGGAAACTAAACACAGTGAATATAAATAGCGGGGTAAGGATCGGCGAATATTGTGCGGTCTCTCATTTTCTTATCGATTTTCTTGAAAAACGTCGATGACGTGCTACGCTTGATTCGGCAAAAATAAAATACGTAAGTAATTATTAAAAAATATAAGAAATTGATTTACATAATTAAATTAAATTAATGATGACGGCGCCTTCCTATCAGTTCTCCCACTGATGACAAGTCTCGTCTTAAGGTTTAGTTAAGCTTGCGGCCTTACATTGGCAGTTAATCCACGGAAACGATTCTTCTCTGGCGTTTAATATTCGTTAAACGAAAGGGATTTACAGTGTCATCAAAAGCAGTTCGATACGTTTGGGGTTAACTATGGATCAATTTTTACCTTTCTCTCGTCCAGCCATCGGCGATGAAGAAATCGCCGCGGTAGAGAAAGTGTTGCGTTCCGGTTGGATCACCACCGGCCCGCAAAATCAGCAACTGGAAAGCGACTTCTGTTCCACCTTCGGCTGTAAGCACGCCATCGCCGTCAGTTCCGCCACAGCGGGCATGCACATCACTTTGATGGCGCTGGGCGTGGGGCCCGGCGATGAAGTCATCACCCCTTCGCAAACCTGGGTTTCCACCCTCAACATGATCGAACTGCTGGGCGCTACGCCGGTAATGATCGACGTTGACCGTGAGACCTTGATGGTCAGCGCCGCCGACGTTGAGGCTGCCATCACCCCGAAAACCAAAGCGATTGTTCCGGTGCATTATGCCGGCGCCCCCCTGCAGATGGACGCTTTGCGCGCCGTGGCCGAACGCCATCGTCTGCCGTTAATCGAAGACGCCGCCCATGCGGTCGGCACGCGTTACAACGGCGAATGGGTCGGCGCGCGCGGCACGGCGATTTTCTCGTTCCACGCGATTAAGAACGTGACCTGCGCCGAAGGCGGCCTGATCGCCACCGACGACGATGCGCTGGCGGATCGCCTGCGTTGCCTGAAGTTCCACGGCCTGGCCGTCGATGCCTTCGATCGCCAGCAGCTGGGCCGCAAACCGCAGGCCGAAGTGGTGGAGCCGGGGTACAAATACAACCTGTCAGACATTCACGCGGCGATCGCCGTGGTGCAACTGTCGCGCTTCGCCGAGCTGAACGCGCGCCGTAAGGCGCTGGCGCAGCGCTACCTGAGCGCGCTGGAAGGCTCGCCGTTCCAACCGTTGGGCTCGCCGTTCCAACCGTTGGGCGTGCCGGATTATCCGCATGACCACGCCTGGCATCTGTTTATGGTGCGCGTCGATCCCGAGCGCTGCGGCCTCGATCGCGACCAGCTGATGGAGCGCCTGAAAGAGGTTGGCATCGGCACCGGGCTGCATTTCCGTGCCGCGCACACCCAGAAATTCTACCGTGAGCGCTATCCGCAGCTGTCGTTGCCGAATACCGAATGGAACTCGGCGCGGCTGTGCACCTTACCGCTATTCCCTGATATGACCGACGCCGATGTGGATCGCGTGGTCAATGCCTTGTCTTCTGTTGTGGAGTCTTTACGTGTCTCGCGTTGAACCGATCAAAAAAGTGTCGATAGTCATCCCGGTATACAACGAGCAGGAAAGCCTGCCTGCGTTGCTGGAGCGCACTACCGCCGCCTGTAAGCAGTTATCCCAACCTTATGAAATCATTCTCGTCGACGATGGCAGCAGCGATAACTCCGCTGACATGCTGACCGCGGCGGCCGAAAAGCCGGACAGTCACGTGATTGCCGTCCTGCTTAACCGCAACTATGGCCAACACTCAGCGATCATGGCCGGTTTCAATCAGGTGACCGGCGATCTGGTGATTACCCTTGACGCCGATCTGCAGAACCCGCCGGAGGAAATCCCTCGGCTGGTCAGCGTGGCGGAAGAGGGCTATGACGTGGTGGGCACCGTGCGCGCCAACCGTCAGGACTCCTGGTTCCGCAAAAGCGCTTCGCGCGTAATCAACATGATGATTCAACGCGCCACCGGCAAATCGATGGGGGACTACGGCTGCATGCTGCGCGCCTACCGTCGTCATATCGTTGAGGCGATGCTGCACTGTCATGAGCGCAGCACCTTCATCCCGATCCTGGCGAATACCTTCGCCCGTCGCACGACCGAGATCGACGTGCGTCACGCCGAGCGCGAGTTCGGCGACTCCAAATACAGCCTGATGAAGCTGATCAACCTGATGTATGACCTGATCACCTGTCTGACCACTACGCCGCTGCGTTTGCTCAGCGTGGTCGGCAGTATCGTGGCGCTGTCCGGGTTCGTGTTGGCGCTGGTGCTGATCGCGCTGCGTCTGCTGCTCGGTCCTGAATGGGCCGCCGGCGGCGTGTTCACGCTTTTCGCCGTCCTGTTCACCTTTATCGGCGCCCAGTTTGTCGGCATGGGGCTACTGGGTGAATACATCGGCCGCATCTATACCGACGTGCGCGCACGTCCTCGCTATTTTGTTCAGAAAGTGGTCGGCGTACAGCAAGACCACAATACTCAGGAAGAAGAATGATGAAAGCTATTGTATTTGCTTACCATGATATTGGCTGCGCAGGTCTGAAAGCGCTGACTGAGGCGGGTTATGACGTGCAGGCTGTGTTCACGCACACCGACGACCCAGGTGAGAACAACTTCTTCTCCTCCGTGGCCCGTTTGGGCGCCGAATTGGATCTGCCGGTCTATGCGCCGGAAGACGTGAACCACCCGCTGTGGGTTGATCGCATTCGCGAACTGCAGCCGGACGTGATCTTCTCGTTCTACTACCGTCACATGCTGAGCGACGAGATCTTGTCGCTGGCCCCGTTGGGCGGTTTCAACCTGCATGGTTCGCTGCTGCCGCGCTACCGTGGTCGCGCGCCGGTGAACTGGGCGTTGGTGAATGGCGAAACCGAAACCGGCGCCACCCTGCACAAAATGGTGAAACGCCCTGACGCCGGCGACATCGTGGGCCAGCAGAAAGTGGCTATCGCCGACAACGACACTGCGCTGACACTGCACAAAAAAGTGCTGGAAGCCGCACAGGCCGTGTTGAAAGAGCAGCTGCCGAAGCTGAAGAACGGCACCGCCACTTTTACCAAGCAGGATGAGTCTCAGGCCAGCTACTTCGGGCGCCGCACCGCGGCGGACGGCGAGATCTTGTGGCACAAATCCGCCAAAGAGATCAACAACCTGGTGCGCGCCGTCACTGAACCGTACCCGGGGGCATTCAGCTACCTCGGCCAGCGCAAGCTGATCGTCTGGCGTTCCCGCGTGCTGGATACCCAACACGATAAACAACCGGGCACCGTGCTGAGCACCGCCCCGCTGGTCATCGCCTGTGGCGAAGGCGCGCTGGAAATCGTCGCCGGGCAGAACGAAAGTGGCCTGTACGTGCAGGGCAGCCGCCTGGCGCAGGAAATGGGCATCGTCACCGACGTGCGTCTGGCCGCCAAGCCTAACGCCGTGATGAAACGCCGCACTCGCGTGCTGATCCTCGGGGTCAACGGTTTCATCGGCAACCACCTGACCGAGCGTCTGCTGCGCGACGATCGTTACGACATCTACGGTCTGGATATCGGCTCTGACGCCATCAGCCGCTTCCTCGACAACCCGCGCTTCCACTTCGTGGAAGGCGACATCAGCATCCACTCCGAGTGGATCGAGTATCACATCAAGAAATGCGACGTGGTGCTGCCGCTGGTGGCGATCGCGACGCCGATCGAATACACCCGTAACCCGCTGCGCGTGTTCGAGCTGGACTTCGAAGAGAACCTGAAGATCGTTCGCGACTGCGTGAAATACAACAAGCGCATCATCTTCCCGTCCACCTCCGAAGTGTACGGCATGTGCGACGACAAAGAGTTCGATGAAGACCATTCGCGTCTGATCGTCGGGCCAATCAACAAACAACGCTGGATCTACTCGGTCTCCAAACAGCTGCTGGATCGGGTGATCTGGGCTTACGGCGCCAAAGAAGGCCTGAAGTTTACGCTGTTCCGTCCGTTCAACTGGATGGGGCCGCGTCTGGATAACCTGGACGCCGCGCGCATCGGTTCTTCCCGCGCCATCACCCAGCTGATCCTCAACCTGGTAGAAGGTTCGCCGATCAAACTGATGGACGGCGGCGCACAGAAGCGTTGCTTCACCGACATCAACGACGGCATCGAAGCGCTGTTCCGCATCATTGAGAACCGCGACGGCCTGTGTGACGGCCAGATCGTCAACATCGGCAACCCGACCAACGAAGCGAGCATTCGCGAGCTGGCGGAAATGCTGCTGGAAAGCTTCAACAACCACCCGCTGCGCGACCGCTTCCCGCCGTTTGCCGGCTTCAAGGACGTGGAGAGCAGCAGCTACTACGGTAAAGGTTACCAGGACGTCGAGCACCGCACGCCGAGCATCAAGAACGCGCGCCGCCTGCTGGGCTGGCAGCCGACCATCGAGATGAAGCAAACCGTCGCCGATACGCTGGACTACTTCCTGCGCACTACCGTTCAGGAAGGGAACGATGCATGAAGAAAGTCGGTCTGCGGGTTGATGTAGATACCTTCAGCGGCACCCGTGAAGGGGTGCCGCAGTTGCTGGACCTGTTCGAAAAGTACGACATTCAGGCCAGCTTCTTCTTCAGCGTGGGACCGGACAACATGGGGCGCCATCTTTGGCGCCTTTTGCGTCCGAAATTTCTGTGGAAAATGCTGCGCTCGAACGCCGCTTCGCTGTACGGCCTGGATATTCTGCTGGCCGGCACCGCGTGGCCGGGGCGCAACATTTCACGCGCGCTGGGGCCGCTGATGAAGCGCACCGCCGAAGCCGGCCATGAAGTCGGGCTGCACGCCTGGGATCACCAGGGATGGCAGGCCAACGTCGGCAAATGGAGCGAGGCGCAGCTGACCGAACAGGTGCAGCGGGGCGTCGATGCCCTGAGCGCCAGCACCGGCCAGCCGGTGAAATGCTCCGCCGTAGCAGGGTGGCGTGCCGACACGCGCGTGCTGGAGGTCAAGCAGCGCTTCGGCTTCCATTACAACAGCGATTGCCGCGGCACCCATCCGTTCCGTCCGGTGCTGAGCGACGGGCGTCACGGTACGGTGCAGATCCCGGTGACGTTGCCGACCTTCGACGAAGTGATCGGCAGCGAAGTCAGCATGGCCGACTTTAACGACTACATTCTGCGCGCCATCGAGAACGATCGCGGCGTACCGGTGTACACCATTCACACCGAAGTGGAAGGCATGTCGCAAGCGGCGATGTTCGAACAGTTATTGCAACGCGCACGGCAGCAGGGCATCGAATTCTGCCCGCTGAGCGCGCTGTTACCGCAAGATTTGGCGTCACTGCCGTTGGGCCGCATCAAGCGCGCTCCTTTCCCCGGCCGCGAAGGTTGGCTGGGCTGTCAAACCGATGTGAAGGACGTTACATGAAGGCGCTAAAAGGATCCTGGGCCATTCTGCTGGCCGTTTTTTTTGCTCTGGTCTATCTGATCCCGCTTAACGGTCGCCTGCTGTGGCAGCCGGATGAAACGCGTTATGCCGAGATCAGCCGTGAAATGCTGCAACGCGGCGATTGGGTGGTGCCGCACCTGCTGGGGCTGCGCTATTTCGAGAAGCCGGTAGCGGGATACTGGTTTAATAACATCAGCCAGTGGCTGTTCGGGGAAAACAACTTTGCGGTGCGGTTCGGCTCGGTGTTCAGCACCGGCATGACCGCGCTGCTGGTGTTCGCGCTGGCGATGCTGATGTGGCGTAATGCGCGTCGCGCCAGCCTGGCGATGCTGATGTTCCTGTCGATGGTGCTGGTGTTCAGCATCGGCACTTACAGCGTGCTGGATCCGATGATTTCGTTGTGGCTGGCGGCGGCAATGGTCAGCTATTACCTGACGCTGAAAGCCACCTCGGTCAAAGGCAAGCTGGGTGCCTACGCCTTGCTGGGCTTGGCCTGCGGCATGGGCTTTATGACCAAGGGCTTCCTGGCGCTGGCGGTGCCGGTGATTGCGGTGATCCCGATTGTCATTCAGCAACGTCGCATCAAGGATCTGCTGTGCTACGGCCCGGTGGCGATCGTGACCGCCACGTTGCTCAGCCTGCCGTGGGCGCTGGCGATCGCGCAACGTGAGCCCGATTTCTGGAATTACTTCTTCTGGGTCGAACACATTCAGCGCTTCGCCGAAGATAACGCCCAGCACAAGGCGCCATTCTGGTATTACCTGCCGATCCTGCTGGCGGCGGTGTTGCCGTGGCTGGCGCTGCTGCCCGGCGCGCTGCTCAAAGGTTGGCGCGAACGCGTGCAGCGCCCGGAGCTGTTCTTCCTGCTGAGCTGGGCGATGATGCCGCTGATCTTCTTCAGCATCGCCAAAGGCAAGCTGCCGACCTATATTCTGCCGTGCATGGCGCCGCTGGCGCTGCTGATGACCGCCTATGCGGAAGACTATGCCGCCACGCTGCGCGCCAGGCTGTTTAAGGCCAACGCCTGGCTGAACGGCCTGTTCGGGCTGATTGGCATCGTGGCGCTGGTGGTGTTGAGCTCCGGTTTGCTGCCGAAAGCGCATCTGTTTACTCCGCAGGAGTGGCCGAAAGTGGTGCTCGGCCTGATCGCGTTCGGCGGTTGGCTGCTGTTCGCGCTGGTCTCCGCGCGCGATAACGGCCGCCAATGGCGTTGGGCGGCCGCTTGCCCGGTGCTGCTGTGCCTGGTGATCGGTTACGCGATTCCGCAGCAGGTGACCGATTCCAAACTGCCGCAGAACTTCGCCCGCGCCACGATGGCCGAACTGGGCGACAGCCGTTACGTGCTGACCGACAGCGTCGGGGTGGCGGCCGGCTTGGCCTGGGAACTCAAGCGCAGCGACGTGCTGATGTACAGCCAGAAAGGCGAGGTGGCCTATGGTCTGGAGTATCCGGACGCCAAAGGGCACCTGATCAGCGACGCCGACTTCCCGCAGTGGCTGGCGCAGGCGCGCAAGCAGGGGAATGTGTCGCTGGTGTTGCAGCTCTCCCGCGGCGAAGCGCTGCCGCAGGAACTGCCTGCCGCAGACAAGGTGGATCGCATGAACCGTCTGGTGCTGATGTGGTATAAACAGCAACCATGATCGGTTTTCTGTTGGTGATAGTGGTCAGTCTGCTCACCTGTGGTGGGCAGCTGTGCCAGAAGCAGGCGGCGCACTGCTGGGAACGGGCGGACGAGGCGCGGCTCAAGCAGACGCTGCGTTGGCTGGCGCTGGCGGTGCTGTTGCTGGGGCTGGGCATGGCGGTGTGGCTTAATGTGCTGCAACGCCTGCCGCTCAGCCTGGCTTACCCGATGCTCAGCCTTAACTTCGTGATGGTGACGCTGGCCGCGCGCTGGCTGTTTCATGAGCCGACGACCGCGCGCCATTGGTGTGGCGTGGCGTCGATTATGCTGGGGATCCTGCTGATGAGCGTGCATTCATGAAGGGCTATGCCTGGGGCGCTGCCAGCGTACTGCTGGTGACGCTGGCGCAGTTGCTGATGAAGTGGGGCATGGTTCAGATCCCGCTGATGTCGTTCGCCGACGTCTCGCTGACGCTGATCGGCGACTACTGGCTGCCGCTGCTGGCGGTGGGCGGCGGCATCTTTGGCTATGCGCTGTCGATGCTGTGTTGGTTCTTTGCGCTGCGCCATCTGCCGTTAAACCGCGCTTATCCTCTGCTGAGCGTCAGCTATGCGCTGGTTTACCTGGCGGCGGTGATCCTGCCGTGGTTTAACGAATCCGCTACGCTGCTGAAAACGTTGGGCACGCTGTTTATTCTGTTCGGCGTCTGGCTGATTAACAGCAAATCCGAGACCAAATCGCCGCAATAGGGCCAAAACCGGCGATCCTGCTATTATCTCCCTCATGGCGCTTGCCTTTTTCCCCGTGCGGGAGATAAATTAACGCGAAATAGCGCTTTCCTTACGTGGTGCCGGCTTTGCCTCGCAGGCAGTGTAGTGGTGTACCGAATGGCATAATGCGGCAACGTGTTCAATGAAGGGATATTATGCGGATGCGTGTGTGGTTTTTATTAGCCAGTTTAATCCTCGCCGGTTGCAGCAGCCATGCGCCGCCACCCAGCGGCCGCCTGGCGGATTCTATCGTGGTGGTGGCTCAGCTCAATGAACAACTGCGCCAGTGGTACGGCACGCCATACCGTTACGGTGGCCTGGATCGCGGCGGCGTGGATTGCTCCGGCTTTGTTTACCGCACGTTCCGCGATCGCTTCGATATGCAGCTGCCCCGTTCGACCGAAGAGCAAACCTCGCTGGGCACCAAGGTCTCGCGCGACGAACTGATGCCGGGCGATCTGGTGTTTTTCAAAACCGGCGGCGGTGAGAACGGTCTGCACGTCGGCATTTACGATACCAACGACCAATTTATCCACGCTTCGACCAGTCGCGGGGTGATCCGCTCCTCGCTCGATAACGTTTACTGGAAACGGGTGTACTGGCAGGCGCGGCGCATTTAGCCTTAACCCGTTGATTTGGTGTATCATGGCGGCATCACGTGTTTTGAACGGTGCCTGCCATGAACAGTTTGCGTTTACTGATCTCCGACTCCTACGATCCCTGGTTCAACCTGGCGGTGGAAGAGTGCATCTTCCGCGAAATGACCACGCAAAAAATCCTCTTCCTGTGGCGCAATGCCGAAACGGTGGTGATCGGCCAGTCGCAGAACCCCTGGAAAGAGTGCAACACCCGGCGTATGGAACAGGATGGCATTCGGCTGGCGCGGCGTAGCAGCGGCGGCGGGGCGGTATTCCACGATTTGGGCAACACCTGTTTCACCTTTATGGCCGGCAAGCCGGGGTACGATAAAAGCGTCTCCACGAACATCATTCTGCAAGCGCTGCGGCAGTTGGGCGTAACGGCCGGCGCATCGGGGCGCAATGACCTGGTGATGGAAACTGCCGATGGGCCGCGCAAAATATCCGGCTCCGCCTATCGCGAAACGCAGGATCGCGGTTTCCACCACGGCACGCTGTTGCTGAATGCCGATCTTGAGCGGCTGGCGGACTACCTCAATCCGGATCCCAAAAAACTGCAGGCCAAGGGCATCACCTCGGTGCGTTCGCGCGTCGCCAACCTGGCGGAGTTTTTGCCGGGCATCAGCCATGAGCAGGTGTGTGAGGCGATCGTGCAGGCCTTCTTCGCCCACTATGGCGAGACGGCCGAGCCGGAGATCATTTCGCCGGATGTATTCCCTGATCTGCCCGATTTTGCCGCGCAGTTCGCCAAACAGAGCAGTTGGGAATGGAATTTCGGCAAGGCGCCAGCGTTCAGCCATCTGCTAAATGAACGCTTCGTCTGGGGCGGCGTGGACCTGTTCTTCGATGTCGAGAAGGGGAGAATTGTTCGTGCGCAGGTATTCACCGACAGCCTGAATCCGGCTCCGCTACAGCGGTTGGCGGACATGCTGGTGGGCTGCGCGTACCGCAGTGAGCCCGTCGCCGCCTGCTGCGACCGCCTGGTGGCGGCCTATCCGCAACAGGCGGCTGAATTGACCGAGCTGCGGCAATGGCTGAGCGATACCATCCGCTAGCCGGGCGGTCTGGCTGCGAGGGGATGAGCGTGCTCATCCCTTTTTTTATCGCTGAAAGCGACGTTTCGCTGGGCGTAGCGCAGATTTTCTGAAAATCAAGGTGGGCATTTTTTCAGGTTTTCAATGCTGCGAATAACGGGCGGAATTGATGCGTTATTAAATTTAATCAGTCATCGTTAACGGCCGGAAAAATTGGCGTTAAGTCAGAAAGATTATTTTACTTTATTTAGGATTTTTCTTAATTAAAACAAAGGAGATAAGTCAAATTTGACCTCAAATCCATTCCACTTAAGCCAAATATCTTTTCGCATCACGCGCCGAACGAGAAAACTGGCATAAGTGCGGCTGCTTTTCTTTGCGCCGTTCGCGATTGTCGTATAGCTTTAATCTATCAATTAAATGATATTTTACGAGCATTTGCATTGATATTTCCGATTAATCCCAGAAGGATTGATCGATAAAATATATTGATATACGATGATACGCTAGCCATTCATCCTGTGGCATTAAAATGAACATCCAACTCGAAGCTGACTTTATTAGTAGCTATGTTTTTCAACCTGTTTACTCAATGGAGGGCGGGCTGTTGGCGGTGGAAATGTTGAGCCGTTTCAACAGTCTCGACGGTGATTTAGCCATGCCGGCCGAAATTGGGATTAATTTATTGGCGCCTGAACAAAGGATTGAGTTATTTAATGAGCAATTGAGACTGGCGGAGCAGCATGCGGCCTGGTTTACCGGTAACAGCGTGCAGTTGACCATCAATATCGAAGAAACCATCGTCGAGCTTATTCTTTCCGATCCGGCCTTGTGCCAGAGGATCCGGCAATATCCTTTTATTGCATTTGAAATGAGTGAGAGTTTTCCGAATCTTTCTGCCGGAAAGAACAATACGAGCGTGCGGCGATTAAGCGAATTGTTTACGCTGTGGCTCGATGATTTCGGTTCCGGTAAAGCCACGCTGACCGCGTTGTACGATGGTTTGTTTGACTACGTAAAGATAGACAAGCGTTTTTACTGGCAGCTGTTTACCCATCAGGGGTATGACGTGGTCATCGACTCGTTGTTAAAGAATATCAACCTGTTGTGTAAAGGCGTGATCGTCGGAGGAATAGAGAAAAAAGAGTACTTTAATAAACTCAGATACGCCGGTGTTTTAGGCCTGCAAGGTTTTTTATGGCCCAGCGTTGGTGTGGATAATCTGCAAGCTTTGCTGGCGATGCCCAGCGAGTTCAATAATTAAGAAGTGATACAAAAAAACTACACACAATGAGGTAAATAAGCGACGGGGTGATGTTTAGCGTGATTCAGTCGCCGTTATTCACCCACGTTTTTGCTGATAACCGCGTTTGTCAGCCGACGTTCAGCGCGTTTCCTCACGCGAAACCTCCCGCATCCGTTCTGGCGACAGGCGGATGCGTTCTCCCTGCATTCCTTCGGTGTTAATCCTCCCGTTCAGGCTCTACACTACGCTGAAACGGAGGGCCTATGCCGCAATTCGATAACGCTTACTATCAACAATTACCCGGTTTTTACACCGCCCTGAACCCGACGCCGCTCAAGGATGCGCGCCTGCTGTACCACAGTGAGCCGCTGGCGCGCGAGCTGGGGCTGGATGAAAGTTGGTTTACTCAGGATAAAACCCCGATTTGGGCGGGGGAAACGCTGCTGCCGGGCATGCAGCCGTTGGCGCAGGTGTACAGTGGCCACCAGTTCGGCGTCTGGGCCGGGCAACTGGGCGATGGGCGCGGCATTTTGCTGGGCGAACAAGTCCTCGCGGACGGCAGTCACCGCGACTGGCACCTGAAGGGCGCCGGGCTGACGCCGTATTCACGCATGGGGGATGGCCGCGCGGTGCTGCGTTCGGTTGTCCGCGAGTTTCTGGCCTCTGAGGCGTTGCACCATCTGGGGATCCCCACCACGCGTGCGTTAACTATTGTCACCAGTCAACAACCGGTATACCGCGAGCAGCCGGAACGCGGCGCGATGCTGCTGCGGGTGGCGGAAAGCCATGTGCGTTTCGGTCACTTCGAACACTTTTATTACCGCAAACAGCCGGAGCAGGTGCGGCAGCTGGCGGATTTCGTCATCGCCCGTCACTGGCCGCAGTTGCAGGATCAGGCCGATCGTTACCTGTTGTGGTTTACCGACGTGGTCGAACGCACGGCGCGCCTGATCGCCCATTGGCAAACCGTCGGATTCGCCCACGGCGTGATGAACACCGACAACATGTCGATTCTCGGCATCACCATCGATTACGGCCCTTACGGCTTCCTCGATGACTATCAGCCCGGCTATATCTGTAACCATTCCGACCATCAAGGGCGTTACGCCTTTGATAATCAGCCGGCGGTGGCGTTATGGAACCTGCATCGCCTGGCGCAAACTTTGTCGGGGCTGATGACTGCCGAACAGCTGCAGCAGGCGTTGGCGGCATATGAACCGGCGTTGATGCGCGCCTATGGCGAACAGATGCGCGCCAAACTGGGCTTCTTCACGCCGACGGCGCAGGATAACGACGTGCTGACCGGCCTGTTGAGCCTGATGGCCCAGGAAGGGCGGGACTATACCCGCACGTTCCGCCTGTTGAGCGAAACAGAACAGCAACAGGCGCAGTCGCCGCTGCGCGATGAGTTTATCGACCGCGCGGCCTTCGACGCCTGGTATCAGCAATATCGTCAGCGTTTGCAGCAGGAGCAGGTCAGCGACGCGGAGCGACAACGGGCGATGAAGGCGGTGAACCCGCGGCTGATCCTGCGCAACTACCTGGCCCAGCAAGCGATTGAGGATGCGGAGAAAGACGACGTCGGCCGTTTGCAGCGGTTGCATCAGGCCTTGCTGCGGCCGTTCGACGATGCGCCGGAGTATGACGATCTCGCCGCGCTGCCGCCGGACTGGGGCAAACATCTGGAGATTTCCTGCTCCAGCTGAGATGAAAAAAGGGCGCCTCATGGCGCCCTTGAACGTTTTATTGGCGCAGATAGACCTGCGGCAACGACACTTCGGGATGATGAATCACGCCGAGATCGGCCTGGTACCAGCGGGTGAGGATTTCCGTCTGCAACACTTCCTGCGGTGTGCCGCTCGCCACCAGGCGCCCCTGATGCAACAGCAGGATACGGTCGGCGTACAGCGCCGCCAGATTGAGATCGTGCAGCACACAGCAGACGCCCAGCGGCTGTTGGCGCGTCAACGAGCGCAGCAGGCGCAGGGTATGCTGCTGGTGGTAAAGATCCAGCGCCGAAGTCGGCTCGTCGAGGAACAGCCAGGCGGGGGACGGCTGCGGCTGCCACAGCTGCGCCAATACCCGCGCCAGTTGCACCCGCTGCTGTTCGCCGCCGGACAGCTGACGATAGTCGCGCTGCGCCAGCGCCAGGCAATCGGTCTGCGCCATCACCTGTTGGATCGCCTGGTGCTCGTCGCGTTTGCCGTGCGGCGCGCGTCCCATGCTGACCACTTCTTCCACGCTGAAGGGAAACGCCAGATCGCTGTATTGACGCATCACGGCTCGGACTTTGGCCAACTGCTGCGGCGCCCAGTGTTCCAGCGGGCGGCCAAGCAGCCGGCATTCGCCGCAGTCCGGCGTCAAATAGCCGGTCAGCAAACGCAGCAGCGTCGATTTGCCGGCGCCGTTAGGGCCGATAATCGCCACCATTTCACCGCCGGCGAGGCTGAGCGAAACATCGTTGATCAAGCGGCGCGTACCGAGGCTGTAGCGCAGCTCCCGGGCCGTGAGGTTGGCGGCGTTATCCACCGGTTCGCTCCCGCTGGCGCATCACCAGCCACAAGAAGTAAGGGCCGCCGATCAGGCTGGTCATCAATCCCACCGGCATTTCGGCCGGCGCCACCAGCGTGCGCGCCAGCGTGTCGCTGACCAGTAACAGGCAGGCGCCGCCCAGGGCGGAGCAGGGCAACAGCCAGCGGTGATCCCCGCCGAGGCGCATGCGCACCAGATGCGGCACTACCAGACCGACGAAGCCGATCACGCCGCTCATCGCCACCGCCGCGCCGATCAACAGGGCGCTCAACAGCAGCAGCTGCAGCTTGGCGCGCTGAACGTTCACCCCGAGGTAGTGTGCCTCTTCGTCCCCCAGCTGTAACAGGTTCAGACGACGCGCCTGCAGCAGCGTCAGCAGCACCGTGGGCAGGATCAGCGAGGCGGAAACGGCCAGCGTCGGCCATTGCGACTGGCTGAGGCTGCCCATCATCCACAGCGAGAATTGGCGCAGCTGTTGATCGCTGCTGATGTAGGAGAGCACGCCGATGGCCGCCATGCACAGGGCGTTGATCGCGATGCCCGCCAGCAGCAGCCGCGACAGATTGCCGTGCCCGCTGCGGCTGATGCCGTAGATCAGCAGTGATACCAGCAGGCTGCCGAGGAACGCCGCCAGCATGTGGCCATACAACGCGATCGTCACCGGCAACGCCAGCGGCATCACGATGAACAGCGCGACAAACAGCGCGCCGCCGCTGCTGATGCCCAGCAGGCTCGGATCCGCCAGCGGATTGCGGAACAGCCCCTGCATTACCGCGCCGGATACCGCCAGCGCACAGCCGATCACCACCGCCAACAGCACGCGCGGCAGACGAATGTTGAGCCAGATGTGCCAGGCGGCGTCGCTAAAGGGTTCGCGCCACAGGGTGCCAAACGACAGCGTGAGCGCGCCCAGGTTAGCGGCGACCAGCGCCAGCAGCGTCAGCAGCACCAGCAGGCCGATGATGGCTAACTGAGGTGAGGTGCGACAGCGCATTACTTTTGCTCCGCCGAGTGGCGCAGTTTGGCCAGCGCCGCCGGCGTTTCCAGACCGAAGCCCAGCAGCGTCATGTCATCGACGATCAGCACGCGACGCTGCTTGCCTGCCGGCGTCAACGCCAGACCCGGCAACGTCCACAGTTGCTGTTCGCCGCCGAGGGTGCGTACGCCGTCGGTGGTGACCAGCAATAGATCCGGCGCGCTGGCGATGACGCCTTCCTGCGACAGCGGACGGTAGCGGTCAAAACCCTGCATGGCGTTTTTCAGTCCGGCGGCGGCGATCACCGCGTCGGCGGCGGTGTGTTGCCCGGCCGCCATCGGCGTAATGCCGCCGTGGCTCATCACAAACAGCACCTTGACCGGCAGCGGAGTGGTATCGACCGCCGCCAACTGCTGTTGATAGCGCTCGCTCAACTGCTTGCCTTGCTCATCACGCTGCAGCGCGGCGGCGATCGCGGCGATTTTTTTCGGCACCGCCTGCAGGGTGGTGTCACCCGGCACGCTGACGACCTTGACGCCGCTGTCCGCCAGTTGTTTGAGCACCAGCGCCGGCTGCGCCAGCTCGGTTGTCAGCACCAGCGTCGGTTTCAGCGCCAGAATGCCTTCGGCGTTCAGCTGGCGCATGTAGCCGACGTCCGGCAGCTTTTTCACCGCTTCCGGATGCAGGCTGGTGCTATCGCGGGCGATCACGTCGTCGCCGGCGCCGAGCGCAAAGGCGATTTCCGTCACGTCGCCTCCGATCGAGACGATGCGCTGCGCGGCGGCGGCGGTGAGCGGCAGCGTCAGCGTCACCATCAACGCCAGGCGACGGATCAAGGAGGATTTCATGCGGCGATGTCCTTGGCGGCGAGCGCGGCGACCTGCTCGCGCCACTGGGTTTGTTCCGGTTGGCCTTCGGTGCGCTGGCCATACAGCTGCGCGATCTGCGTGCCATCTGCGGCGAACAGCTCCAGGCTGGTGACGATGCCGTCTTTGGTCGGTTTGCGGGTGATCCAGCTTTCGGCGATGGCGTTTTCAATCAGGTGCAGCGTGAAGCGGCGGTTGAACACGTTGATCCAGCCTTCCTGCGGCATCAAGCGTTCGATCTGGCCGGTGAAAATCTGCACGCAGCCACGGTTGCCGACGAAGATCATGATCTCATTTTGCTGTTGCTGCGCCGCCTCCAGCAGTTGCGACAGCGCGCTGTTGTCCACCTGATAGGCCAGATCGTCGCCGACGGCGCGGAAGGCCTGCTGGCGCGTCAGCTTATTGCGGCTCAGCAGCTGGAAGAACTGGTGCACGTCGGTCATCGCGCGCCATTCAGCGTCGATTTTGGCCTGATCCTGCGTGGCTTCATCGGAGGTGGCCGCCTCGGCGGGCTGCAGCGCCAGCGCCGGGTTTTCTTCGCTCAGGTGGCGTTCCACCAGCGCCATCCAGGCCGGCAGATCGGTTTCCTCGGTGGTGTAGATCTTGTGCAGCGCATCGCCCTGCGGGTCAAAGAACTGAATGCTGTGGCGCACGCCGCGCTTGTTGGTTTCGCTCATGGCGAAGACGCTGGTCCAGTGGTTGAGGAACAGGCGCAGATCCAGCTCGCGCGGGTTGAGGATCAGCCCGGCGTGGCCGTTGAGGTGCTGGTTGCGGTAGCGGCCCATCTGCTCATGCACCGCATAGCTGTTGCGGGTGATGGACTTGGTGACGCCCACTTGCTCGAGTTCGGTCAGCAACGTGCGGGCGTCGGCCTGCAGGCGGCGAGCGTCGTGGCCAACGCGGGCGTGCGTCAGTTCCGCTTCGCTGACGCCAAGGATCGCCGCCAGATCGCGGGCGTATTTGCCGGGATGGTCGATTTTAGCCTGTTGGTAACGTTCGTACAGGGTGTTGCTCATGCGGGATTCTCCTGCGCTGTGATGCGAATGGCGGACACACCGGATGTCCGCCAGATAGTCAAATGATCA
The DNA here is from genome assembly GCF_000747565.1 of Serratia sp. SCBI. Taxonomy (NCBI): domain Bacteria; kingdom Pseudomonadati; phylum Pseudomonadota; class Gammaproteobacteria; order Enterobacterales; family Yersiniaceae; genus Serratia; species Serratia sp. SCBI. The sequence goes on from NZ_CP003424.1 coordinate 2,216,729, forward strand.
CCACTGGTAGCTGACCAGCAGTTTGGCGTTGCGGCCATCCTGCGGGACGCCCTGCGGCGAGTAGTACTCTTTGTCGAAGGCGTTGCCCAGCACCACGGTGGTGGTGACGCCCTGCAGACGGTCGCGGCCTTTGTAGCTCAGATAGAAGTCGTTAACCCCGTAGCCGCCTTGCTCCGGCGTCCCCGTCTGCACGCGGGTGGCGCGTTCGGCGAAGGTGGCGACCCAACCGGCGGACAGACCGGTTTCGCCCAGCGGCACATCCAGCGAGCTGGTGACGGTGTCCGGATTGATGCTGCTCAACCAGTCACCGGTCGCTTCATTTTTGCCGCGGGTGCGGTTATAAGCCAAATCCCAGCCGAACCAAGAGGTTTTATAGCTGAGCGTAGCGTCCCATCCCCAGATTTTTGCGCGATCGATATTGGTCGAGAAGGTGGTGCAACTGATGCAGTAAGGGCCGCGCGGGCCGCGTCCCAGCTCCATGGTGACGTCGGTTGTGATGTAATCCTTGGCTTTGGTATCGAAATAGCTCGCTTTGAACTGCAAGCTATCATCGGCGAGCAGCAGATCGTCGAAACGCAGGCCAAATCCGTACTCTTGAGTTTCATTGGTTTCCGGTTTCAAATTAGGGTTCGGCACCCAATAGTTGGTGATGGTGGTAGGCCCCATTGGGATGGAGAAGTGTTTGGAGTCGTTGTACATCTCACCCATCGTCGGTGCGCGGAACGCCTGAGAATAGGAGCCGAACAGCATCAGCCAGTCGGTGGGGGTAATGCTGACTGCGCCGCGTGAGGACCATTTGTTCGCATCCACATCGGCATAGCCGTCACTTGAGCCCTTGTAATTGTCATAGCGGGTGCCGGCGAGCAGGGTGACGGGCAGATCGCGCAGCGTGATTTCGTCCTGCAGCCAGCCTGAAGCGAAGTTGATTTTTGCGTGCGGGAAACTTTCGGTCGCTCCGCCCGGCGTTTGCTCCTGTTTGTAAGCCTCGGTGCCGTAGGTCAGCAGGTGCGAAGCGAAAGTATCTGCAAACAGGCGTGTGCGGTTTTCGAGTTTGGCGCCTTTAGTGGTTTGTTTGCGCGCTTCATCTTCGCTGCCGCTGGCGTGCGCGTTAATTTTCACGTCCGAGTAATACACTTTCGCTTCAGCATCCAGCCAATCCTGGCCGACCGGCTTCAGTTTGTAACTCAGAGCCGCGTCGCGTTGGATCGTCGAACGATCGGTCATTAAGTTTCCAGCGGAGCTGGCTGGCGTTTGTGGGTTTTTCGGCTCTTGGGCGCTGTTGTTGTAGTAACGAAGGTTGCCGCCCAGCGACTGGTTGTCGTCGATCTTCCAGGTGCCTTTGGCCAGCACGTTGTTGATGGTTTCGTCGTTGGGGGCATCGAAGCCATTGCCCTGGCGCAGATTGCCGACGTCGCGGGTGCCGAACGACAGCAGGCCGTCGAGGTTATCGGTCTTGCCGTAGGCGCTGGCGCCCATGCCCAAGCTGTGATCGCCGCTGCCGGCGGTGCCGTAGACGCGGAACCCGCTGTCGTGGCCTGGCAACAGCAGGTCGGCGGCGTCGACAGTTTCATAAGACACTACGCCACCCAGCGCGCCGCTGCCGTACAGCAGGGCAGAAGGGCCGCGCACGATTTCGATGCGTTTCACCAACGCAGGATCTAAAAATGTGCCGTTAATATGGCCGGTATCGGTGCCCTGGCGGATGCCGTCGACCAGCGTCAGCACGCCGCGTCGGTCGTAACCGCGCATCATGAGATCCTGCCCATTGCTGCGGCCGGAGCCCGTGACGGTAATACCCGGCACGCGGCGCAGCATATCGGCAGCGGTCCCCGCAGTTTGGCTTTCCGGCGAACTGCCTTCGATGACCGTCACCATCATCGGCGCTTCAAAGCTGCTGCGCTGATTGCCGGTGGCGACCACGGTCATGGTTTCGTCAGCGGCTTTGGCTTTTTTGGCCGGCGTCGCGGGGGAAGAAGAGGGGGTCGTGCTGGTGTTTTGTGCCAAGGCCACCGTAGGCAGAGCGCAGGCAATCGCCAGACTCAACGCGGAAAAACGCAGCCGGGTGGAAAATGTCAGAGGCATGGTGCAACTCTCCGTATGTAATGAAACATATCAATAGATTTGCTGGCTGCCTGGATCACAAGATCGGGGTGGCTGGCGTTTGAGGATGCTGTGGTTATTTGGTCAGGATCAATTTCCCTGCCTTGGTCTGCCGCAGTTGATAGCGCTGGCCCTGATGGGTAATGAACGCGATGCCGTCGGCGCCGAGCAGCTGTGCGCTGTCGTAGCTGGGCGGCGCGTTTGCGCTGTGCTCGGTCGGGGCCGCGGCGGCGGGAGTTGGCGTGTTGGCAGTATCCATCATCTTTGTGCTTATAAAACAGACCATTAAATGGTAATTAATATCAAATTGAGAATCATTATCATGTGATGGAAAGGTTACATCAAGGAAAATTTTCTTACCGATGGAACCTTTTTGCCGAACGGACATCCGGCGACGGGCCGAACGCGCTCGGCCCGTAAAAAAGAGGGATTATTTCAGCAGGGTTTCGATACGGTCGAACAGACGCTCAGGTTTGGTGATCGGCGCAAAGCGCGTGACACGTTGACCATCGGCGGTGAGCAGGAATTTGGTGAAATTCCATTTGATGCGGCGGCTGCCCAGAATGCCGGGCGCCAGGCGTTTCAGTTCGTTGAACAGCGGATGGGCGCCGGGGCCGTTGACCTCTATTTTGTTGAACAGCGGGAAACTGACGCCGTAGTTGAGGCTGCAAAAATTGGCGATCTCAAGCGGACTGCCCGGCTCCTGAGAACCAAACTGGTTGCAAGGGAAGCCGAGCACCATCAACCCGCGTTCGCGATAGTATTGCCACAAATTTTCCAGCCCGCGGTATTGCGGGGTGAAGCCGCACTTGCTGGCGGTGTTGACCACCAAGTAAGCGCGCGCCGGGAAATCGCCCAGCGTTTTTTGCTCGCCCTGCAGCGTGACGCAGGGGATGGATAACAGAGAGTGAATCATGCCGGGGCTCCCAGTGCGTTGCGGCGGGTATTAAAGGATTGCGATCAGTATAGATGAGCGAAACAGGGGAGATAAAGCCGGGGCGTGGCCCCGGCCTGCGATAGGCTAGAAGCGGCTATCGATGGCATCCGCCAGCATTGCCAGCAGCTGTTCGCTGTCGGACCAGCTCAGGCAAGGATCGGTGATCGACTGGCCATAGGTCAGCGGCTGGCCGGCGACGATTTTCTGCGTGCCTTCCACCAGGAAGCTTTCCGCCATCACGCCGGTAATGGCGGCAGAGCCGGCGCGGATCTGCTGGCAGACATTGTCGGCCACTTCCAACTGACGGCGATGCATCTTCTGGCAGTTGCCATGGCTGAAGTCGATCACCAGGTGCTCCGGCAGATCGAATTCACGCAGGCTGTCACAGGCGGCGGCGATATCGCTGGCGTGGTAGTTCGGCGTTTTGCCGCCGCGCATGATGATGTGGCCGTACGGGTTGCCGCTGGTCTGGTAGATGGTCATCTGACCATGTTTGTCCGGCGACAGGAACATGTGCCCGGCGCGCGCCGCGCGAATGGCGTCGATGGCGATGCGGGTGTTGCCGTCGGTGCCGTTTTTGAAGCCTACCGGGCAGGAGAGCGCCGAGGCCATTTCACGGTGGATCTGGCTTTCGGTGGTGCGCGCGCCGATGGCGCCCCAGCTGATCAGATCGGCGATGTATTGGCCGACGACCATGTCCAGGAATTCGGTGGCGGTCGGCAGGCCGAGCTGGTTCACCTCCAGCAGCAGGCGGCGCGCCATTTCGATGCCGCGGTTGACCTGGAAGGTGCCGTCCAGTGCCGGATCGGAGATCAGGCCTTTCCAGCCGACAACGGTGCGCGGTTTTTCGAAGTAGGTGCGCATCACGATCTCCAGGCGATCCTGGTAGCGTTCGCGCAGGGCGTTCAGCCGGCCGGCGTAATCGACGGCGGCGTCGAGATCGTGGATGGAGCAGGGGCCGATCACCACCAGCAGGCGGCGGTCTTCACCGGTAAGGATTTTTTCAATGCGTTTACGTGACGCTGTCACGTTATCGGCGACGGCCGCCGAGATCGGCAGCTTATCCGCCAACGCTTGCGGCGTGACGAGGCTGTCGATGCGCGCGGTCCGCAGTTCATCTGTTTTGTGCATGTTGTTCCCTGGAAACTGTTCTTCTCTGCGGCAGGAGCGCCGGGAAGTGATGGCGATCACAATAACGCAAAAAGCGCTGAATTCAACCGTAGAGATTGCGTTCTGTTGATCAAAGCCGCGAAAAAAAGCACAAAAAAATCAGCTGCTGCTGAAATAAACGGCAGGCGGCGGGGCGCGATGGCCCCGCAGGGAAAGATCAGAACATGCGGCGGCTCATGCCGAGGATATCGAGGATTTTGGTGGAGATCTCTTCGACCGAATAGTTGGTGGTGTTGAGGTAGCGGATCTGGTTTTTGCGGAACAGCGCCTCGACCTCGGCGATTTCCATGCGGCACTGGCGCAAGGAGGCGTAACGGCTGTTTTCGCGCCGTTCTTCACGGATCGCCGCGAGGCGCTCCGGATCGATGGTCAGGCCGAATAATTTATGCTGAAACGGTTTCAGCGAGGCCGGCAGATGCAAATTGTCCATATCGTCGGCGATAAACGGGTAGTTGGCGGCGCGGATGCCGAACTGCATCGCCAGATAGAGGCTGGTGGGGGTTTTGCCGCAGCGCGAGACGCCGAGCAGGATCACCTGCGCCTGATCGAGGTTGCGCAGCGAAATGCCGTCATCGTGCGCCAGGGTATAGTCGATGGCGGCGATGCGGGCGTCGTACTTGCCGAGATTGCTGGCGGTCAGGCCGTGGGTGCGGTTCGGCACAGGCGTCGGTTCCACATCCAGCTCGCCCTGCAGCGGGCCGACCAGCGCCTGCACGATATCCTGGCAGAAGCCCTGGCTCTGGACGATCACATCGCGCACTTCCGGCGAGATAATGGAGTAAAACACCAACGGGCGCACGCCGGTTTCATGGTAAATATCATCGATTTGCTGGCGAACTGCGCGCGCGCGGGCCTCGGTTTCGACAAACGGCAGGGTAAAGGTGGTCGCCGTGACCGGGAACTGCGACAGCACCGCGTGTCCCAGCACTTCGGCGGTGATCGCCGTACCATCCGAAATATAAAAAACGCTTCTTTCCACCCGAGGCTCCTTACCTGAAAACGGTGTTCCTGCTGTCATCACTGTCAATATCATGGGCCGCAGACGATCCGTCGGTAAAGGGGCGAGAGAAAAAATTGTGACGGCGGGGCGATAAACCGCCATGCGGCGGCGCAGGCGGAAAGCGCGATTAGCGGCCATAAAAAGTGCGGCCCAGCGGCGCTTTTCCACCTGAAGCGCGAGTTTGCCGTTATTTTCACCAAAAACGGTAGCGTTTGCGCGGTCATTAAAACAGAAGTTTAAAAAGAACGTAATTTGTTGAGAACTAAGCTTTTCGTGCGTTTGGGAACGGTTCCTAGGCAAATCAGCCGGTTAGGACATTCTCTTAAAAACCACTTTCTTCAGTGGGTTGATCGATTCACCTTTCCATTTTCCCCGGATCAGTGTGCTAGTCTGATTCGGCTCCGCGTTTAGCGGCGCCGTAAAGCAAGCGAATTAAATCCGTCTTTACCCTACTGATAGCAATAAGGATTGTCTCGATGTCCAACAATGGCCCAGACTTGCGTAATGTGCTTTGGTACAACCAGCTTGGCATGCACGACGTTGACCGTGTCGGCGGCAAAAACGCTTCCCTCGGTGAAATGATCACCAATCTTTCCGATTTGGGCGTGGCCGTGCCGAACGGTTTTGCCACCACCGCGCAGGCGTTTAACGATTTCCTCGAACAAAGCGGTGTTAACCAGCGCATCTATCAGTTACTGGATCAGACTGACGTTGACGACGTTGCACAACTGGCCAAGGCCGGTGCCCAGATCCGCCAATGGGTGATCGACACGCCGTTCCACGCCGAGTTCGAGCGTGAAATTCATCAGGCTTACCAACAGCTCGCCGACGGCGAACCGGAAGCTTCCTTTGCGGTGCGCTCATCCGCCACGGCGGAAGACATGCCGGACGCTTCCTTCGCCGGCCAGCAGGAAACCTTCCTCAACGTGCAGGGCATCGACGCCGTGATGGTGGCGATCAAGCACGTGTTCGCGTCGCTGTTCAATGACCGCGCCATCTCTTATCGCGTGCACCAGGGCTACGACCACCGCGGCGTCGCGCTGTCGGCGGGCGTACAGCGCATGGTGCGCTCCGATCTGGCCTCCTCGGGCGTGATGTTCACCATCGACACCGAGTCCGGCTTTGATCAGGTGGTGTTCATCACCTCCGCCTTCGGTCTGGGTGAGATGGTGGTGCAGGGCGCGGTGAACCCGGATGAGTTCTATGTGCACAAGCCGACGCTGCAAAAAGGCAAGCCGGCGATCGTGCGCCGCAACCTGGGTTCGAAAAAAATCCGCATGGTGTACGCGCCGTCGCAGGATCACGGCAAGCAGGTGCGCATCGAAGACGTGCCGGAAGCGCAGCGCAGCCGGTTCTCGCTGACCGATGACGAAGTGCAGGCGCTGGCGCATCAAGCGATCCTGATCGAAAAACATTACGGCCGCCCGATGGATATCGAGTGGGCGAAAGACGGCCATACCGGCAAACTGCTGATCGTGCAGGCGCGCCCGGAGACCGTTCGCTCCAACGAACAGACCATGGAACGCTATCAGCTGAACGGCTCCAGCCCGGTGCTGGTGGAAGGCCGCGCCATCGGTCATCGCATCGGCGCCGGTCCGGTGAAAGTGATTCACGATATCAGCGAAATGGATCGCATCCAGCCGGGCGACGTGCTGGTGACCGACATGACCGACCCGGACTGGGAGCCGATCATGAAGAAGGCCGCTGCGATCGTCACCAACCGCGGCGGGCGCACCTGCCACGCGGCGATCATCGCCCGTGAGCTGGGCATTCCGGCGGTAGTGGGCTGTGGCCACGCCACCGACGTGCTGAAAGACGGCCAGAAAGTCACCGTATCCTGTGCGGAAGGCGACACCGGCTTCGTTTACAGCGACATGCTGGACTTCAGCGTGCAGAGCTCCGAAGTGACCGAACTGCCGGATCTGCCGCTGAAGATCATGATGAACGTCGGCAACCCGGATCGCGCTTTCGACTTCGCGCGTTTGCCGAACGAAGGCGTGGGCCTGGCGCGGCTGGAATTCATCATCAACCGCATGATCGGCGTGCACCCGCGCGCGCTGCTGGAGTTCGATCAGCAAACGCCGGCGTTGCAAAACGAAATTCGCGCGTTGATGCAGGGCTATGACCACCCGGTCGAGTTCTACGTCGGTCGTTTGACCGAAGGGATCGCGACGCTGGGCGCCGCCTTCTGGCCGAAGCGCGTGATCGTGCGTCTGTCCGACTTCAAATCCAACGAGTACGCCAACCTGGTGGGCGGCGACAAGTATGAACCGCACGAAGAGAACCCGATGCTGGGCTTCCGCGGGGCCGGCCGCTACGTGGCCGACAGCTTCCGCGATTGCTTCGCGCTGGAGTGCGAAGCGGTGAAACGCGTGCGTAACGAAATGGGGCTGACCAACGTCGAAATCATGGTGCCGTTCGTGCGCACCGTGGCGCAGGCGGAAGCGGTGGTGGCCGAGCTGGCGCGTCAGGGGCTGAAACGCGGCGAAAACGGGCTGAAAGTGATCATGATGTGCGAGATCCCGTCCAATGCGCTGCTCGCGGATCAGTTCCTTGAGCACTTCGACGGCTTCTCCATCGGCTCCAACGACATGACCCAGCTGGCGCTGGGGTTGGATCGCGACTCCGGCGTGGTGTCAGAACTGTTCGACGAACGCAACGACGCGGTGAAAGCGCTGCTGTCGATGGCGATCCAGGCGGCCAAACGCCACGGCAAATACGTCGGTATCTGCGGCCAGGGGCCGTCCGACCATGAGGACTTCGCCGAGTGGTTGATGGAGCAGGGCATCGATAGCCTGTCGCTCAATCCGGATACCGTAGTGCAGACCTGGATCAACTTGTCGAAAAAGAAATAAGGCTTCGGCGCTGCTAAGGCATTAATATCCGGCCGCAGTTTACGCTGCGGCCTTTTTATTTCTGAATGTAAATAACGGCGCGTTAAATAATCAATTTGGCGAAAAAAGAATAAAAAAAAGCCCATCGTAGGAGATGGGCAAAGACTACACACAGCAATTCACATGTATGGCATTACATTGTTCAGAAAGGTTGCTTTAAAATCAGTGATTTGAAGCAATAGATGGCCATAATACTAGATATTTGAACGCGACTAGTCATTAAGAATCATCCTAATCGATAGCGGTATCACCATTTATTTGCGGGCGTTATCTCTTTTTGCATTTTGCAGCAAACACGGATTTACATTGCACCTTTCCATTTGCCGCGCCTTAATCAATAAACAACGGCATTATATTTGGCGAAGATATTACCCGAATGAGGTAGGCGTAGTGAGAGGGGAAACTCTTCCGCCCGGCGATGCGGGCGGAAGGGAGGGCGATTAACGTTTTTCCAGTTCTTCGATCACTTGCTCCGGCGCGGTGGTCGGCTCCGGCGCTTCATCCATCCAGGCGGTCAGCAGGCGATAAGACACCGCCAACACCACCGGGCCGATGAACAGGCCGATCATGCCGAAGGCCAGCAAACCGCCGATAACGCCGGACAGGATCAGCAGCAGCGGCAGATCGGCGCCCATGCGGATCAGCACCGGGCGCAGCACGTTATCCAGCGTGGCCACCACGCAGCTCCAGACCAGCAGCACAGTGCCCCAGGTGGTGTCGCCGTGCCAGTACAGCCAAATGATGGCCGGCACCAGCACCAACAGCGGCCCCAATTGCGCCACACAGCAGATGAAGATCAGCATCGTCAACAGGGTGGCGGCCGGAATGCCGCTTACCGCCAGACCGATGCCGCCCAGCACCGACTGCACCAGCGCCGTCACGACCACGCCCAGCGCGACCGCGCGGATCGCCTGGCCGCCCAGCAGCACCGCCGCATCGCCGCGCGCGGAACCGAGGCGTACCGCAAAGTGACGGATACCCAGCGCGACCTGTTCGCCGCGCGCGTACAACAAGGCGCTGAACAGCAGCATCAGCGCGCAGTGCAGCAGCAGGCGGCCGATATGCGCCGCCTGCGCCACGAACCAGGTGGCGGTCTGGCCGAAGTATGGCTGTACCTTCGCCAGCAGCGCGGCGCCGCCGGCGTTAACCAGCGTATGGTAGCTGGTATAGAGCTTGTCGCCGATCATCGGGACGGATTGCAGCCAGGCGAGATCGGGAATATGCAGCTTGCCTGGCGAGCTGGCCCAGGCGATCAACGGCGCGCTGTTATCCACCACGCTGCTGATCAGCAGGGAGATGGGCAGAATGAACAGCAGGATCAACAGCAGGGTCATGACCAGCACCGCCAGCGAGCGGCGGCCCCACAGCAGCTTTTGCAGTTTGAGCAGCAGCGGCCAGGTGGCGATGACCACCATGCCCGCCCAGGCGAAGCCGAGAATAAACGGTTGGATCACCCAGAAACAGGCGACGATCATGATGGCGATAAACAGCACGCCGAAAATAATTCGCGGTAAGTCGTAGCGCGATTGCGGGAGTGGCATCAGTGGGTTCTCATCCTGGTCAATTAAATCCCTGGCACCGGCGAATCGGGGTGCCTGTCTGTCGGTTTATCACCGCCGGGCGGCCGCCTGTGGCGGCGCTCGCAGGGCGGTAATAATGTGAATGCCTTCACTAAACGAGTATGTTAGTTTTTAGTGTCACTAAAAAATAGGGTGGGTCTGAATTAAAGGCCCGATTCAGCGTACATCAGCGCATAAAAAATAGACGGACAGGGTCAAAAAAGCGAATGATCCCACAGATTTCTCAGGCGCCCGGCCTCGTTCAACGGGTGCTCGACTTTTTGGAAGCACTGAAGCAAAACGGATTCAACGGCGATACCGCCACCAGCTACGCCGACCGGCTGACGATGGCCACCGACAACAGCATTTACCAGCTGTTGCCCGATGCGGTGGTGTTTCCCCGTTCCACCGCCGACGTGGCGCTGATCGCCCGCCTGGCGGGGGAAGAGCGTTTCAATACGCTGACCTTCAGCCCGCGCGGCGGCGGCACCGGCACCAACGGTCAGTCGCTTAATACCGGCATCGTGGTCGATATGTCGCGTCATATGAACCGCATTCTGGAGATCAACGTCGAACAGGGCTGGGTGAAAGTCGAAGCCGGGGTCATCAAGGATCAGCTGAATCAATATTTGCGGCCGTTCGGCTACTTCTTCTCGCCGGAACTGTCCACCAGCAACCGCGCCACCTTGGGCGGCATGATCAACACCGACGCCTCCGGCCAGGGCTCGCTGGTATACGGCAAAACCTCCGATCACGTGTTGGGCCTGCGGGCGGTGCTGCTGGGCGGCGAGATGATCGACACCCGCGCCATGCCGACGGCGCTGGCGGAAACGATTGCCCTGGAAGAGACCGCCGAAGGGCGCATCTACCGCACGGTGCTGAATCGCTGCCGCGAGCAGCGCGCGCTGATCCTGGAAAAATTCCCCAAACTCAACCGCTTCCTCACCGGCTACGACCTGCGCCACGTGCTGAGCGACGATCTGCAAACCTTCGATCTGACGCGCATCCTCACCGGTGCGGAAGGCACGCTGGCCTTTATCACCGAAGCGCGGCTGGACATTACGCCGCTGCCGAAGGTGCGTCGTCTGGTTAACGTGAAATACGACTCCTTCGACTCGGCGCTGCGCAATGCGCCCTTTATGGTCGAGGCCAAGGCGCTGTCGGTGGAAACCATCGACTCCAAGGTGCTGAATCTGGCGCGTGAAGATATCGTTTGGCATTCGGTAAGCGAACTGATCGCCGACGTGCCGGATAAAGAGATGCTTGGGCTGAACATCGTCGAATTCGCCGGCGACGACCGCGCGCTGATCGACGGCCAGATGGAGACCCTGTGCCAACGGCTGGATGAACTGATCGCCCAGCGGCAGGCCGGCGTGATCGGGTACCAGATCTGCGGCGACCTGGCGGGCATCGAGCGCATTTACAACATGCGCAAGAAGGCGGTCGGGCTGCTGGGCAACGCCAAAGGGCGCGCCAAGCCGATCCCGTTCGCCGAGGATACTTGCGTGCCGCCGCAGCACCTGGCGGACTATATCGTCGAGTTCCGCCAACTGCTCGACGACCACAAGCTGAGCTATGGCATGTTCGGCCACGTCGATGCCGGGGTGCTGCACGTGCGTCCGGCGCTCGACATGTGCGACCCCCAGCAGGAAGTGCTGATGAAGCAGATCTCCGATCGGGTGGTGGCGCTCACCGCCAAATACGGCGGCCTGCTGTGGGGCGAGCATGGCAAGGGGTTCCGCGCCGAGTACAGCCCTGAATTCTTCGGGGAAACGCTGTACGAGGAGCTGCGCCGCATCAAGACGGCGTTCGATCCGGATAACCGTCTTAACCCGGGCAAGATCTGTGCGCCGCTGGCGGTGGATGCGCCAATGATGCAGGTGGATGCGGTCAAACGCGGCACCTTCGATCGCCAGATCCCGGTCGAGGTGCGCACCTCGTTCCGCGGCGCGCTGGAGTGTAACGGCAACGGCCTGTGCTTCAACTTCGACGTGCGCAGCCCGATGTGCCCGTCGATGAAGATCAGCGGCAACCGCATTCATTCGCCGAAAGGGCGGGCGACGCTGGTGCGCGAGTGGCTGCGTCTGTTGGCCGAGCAGGGCATCGATCCGTTGGCGCTGGAGAAACAGCTGCCGCAGCAGCGCCTCAGCTTGCGCGGTCTAATCGAGAAAACCCGCAACAGCTGGCATGCCGGCAAGGGCGAGTACGACTTTTCGCACGAAGTGAAAGAGGCGATGTCCGGCTGTCTGGCCTGCAAGGCCTGTTCCACCCAGTGCCCGATCAAAATTGACGTGCCGGGGTTCCGTTCGCGCTTCCTGCAGCTTTACCATACCCGCTACCTGCGCCCGGTGAGCGACTACATGGTCGCCGGCGTAGAGAGCTATACCCCGTTGATGGCCCGCGCGCCGAAGGTGTTCAACTTCTTCTTCCGCCAGCCGTGGCTGCGGGAGATGAGCCGCAACGCCGTCGGCATGGTCGATCTGCCGCTGTTGTCCAGCCCGACGCTGCGTCAGCAGCTGTCAGGCCACCGGGCGACCACGCTGACGCTGGAGCAGCTGGAAGGGCTGAGCGCCGAGCAACGCGAAGAACACGTGCTGATTGTTCAGGATCCGTTCACCAGCTATTACGACGCCAAAGTGGTGGCGGATTTCGTCCGGCTGGTGGAAAAGCTCGGTTATAAACCGGTGCTGCTGCCGTTCTCGCCGAACGGCAAGGCGCAGCATGTGAAGGGCTTTCTGACGCGGTTCGCCCGCACCGCGCGCAAAACCGCCGATTTCCTCAACCGCGTGGCGCAGCTCGGCATGCCGCTGGTGGGCGTCGATCCGGCGCTGGTGCTGTGCTATCGCGACGAATACCGCGAGATCCTCGGCACCGAGCGTGGCGATTTCCAGGTGCAGCTGGTGCATGAATGGTTACAACAGCGGATCGCGGATCGCGCCGAACAGCCGGCGACCGGCGAACCCTGGTATCTGTTCGGTCACTGCACTGAAACCACCGCGCTGCCGGCCAGCGGCCAACAGTGGGCGGCGATCTTCGCCCGCTTCGGCGCCAAACTGGAGAACGTCAGCGTCGGCTGCTGCGGCATGGCCGGCACTTACGGCCATGAAGCCAAGAACCTGCAAAACTCGCTCGGCATTTATGAGCTATCATGGCATCCGACGCTGCAGCGTTTGCCGCGTCAGCGCTGCCTGGCGACCGGCTATTCCTGCCGCAGCCAGGTGAAACGCATTGAGGGCAATGGCGTGCGCCACCCATTACAGGCACTTCTGGAGATGATTGAGTGAAATTGTGGAAACGTGAAACATCGCTGGAGCAGCTGAACCGCGCCGGCGACGGCTGCATGGTCAGCCATGTGGGCATCGAGTTTACTCAGCTGGGCGAGGATTTCCTGGAGGCCACCATGCCGGTGGACGGCCGCACCCGGCAGCCGTTCGGGCTGTTGCACGGCGGGGCGTCGGTGGTGCTGGCGGAATCGATGGGATCGATGGCCGGCTACCTGTGCAGCGAAGGCGAACAGAAGGTGGTGGGGCTGGAGATCAACGCCAACCACCTGCGGGCGGTGTTCGATGGCCAGGTGCGCGGGGTGTGCCGCGCGCTGCACGTTGGCCGCCGTCATCAGGTGTGGCAGATAGAGATCTTCGACGCGCGCGATCGGCTGTGCTGCACCTCGCGTCTGACCACGGCGGTCATCGACTGATCCCCGCCGGTTTCCGCAGGCGATCGGCCTGCGGAGCGCTTCGTTTTACAGCTGAAACGGCACGCGTTTGACGAAGTCCTTCTGAAACGCGTTCGCCTTCTCCCAGGTGCCTTCCATCGCATATTTTTGGCAGATCAGCGTCAGCGTGTGGCGGGCGAAGTGGTAGCTTTGCACCCGAAACAGCTGGCAGCGCTGCGGATTGTTGATCTCGACGATCAGCCGGTTGTGCAGCTTGCTGAGCGCGTGCAGATAGCTGTCATCATCGCCGTTCTCCAGGCACAGATTGGCCATGGTGAGGCTGACGCTGTTGTACCGCTTCAGATGGTCAATATTGCATTCCGGGCGGCGCAGCGCCGCTTCGGCCATATAAAAGTCCACCGTGGCGTCGCGCACGCTGAATTTGTAGTCATCAATCTTGCCCAGCAACCATGCGTTGATCGAAAGAGTCATTGGCTTCGCGCTCAAATTCAAATTGAATGATAATCATTATCATATAAACTGCCGCGTTGCCGATCAATCCCCGTGGCGGCGTTTTTTCATTCCATGGGGGTAAAAGGCCATCGACGGCCCAACTTAACCCAGAGCGACTAAACTTTAACTTAAAGGCCGCGCCTTGCGCCGCGGCGCAAAATGCCGATAAACGCACATTTACGACAGACAGAATGCAGAAATAGGTATTTTCTATGAATGTTTAGATCGGCAACGCACGGCGGCGCTGTAACGCTGACGGGCCACCGGGGAGTGCGGTACGGTGATGCAGGATAAAGAACAAATTCATAGGGATAGCATGCACGCCTTGCCGCCACACGCCGCAAGCCGCCACGGATGTCCCGCTGGCTTGCCGCACGCCGCAGCGAAAAACCGCGCTCGCGGCGGATACCCCCGCAAAACAAACGGTTGAAGTGATAATCGTTATCACTAACATATAAGTAACCCAGATTGGCTGTGGCCAAACACGAGTGTGAGGTAGACCCTATGCAAACGGAAAATGTCGGCACTTTTTCTTTGGACGAGAATGTCTGGCAAGGCATTTCGCTCAGCGACAGCGCCGTACGACAAATAACGAAACTGATGCAGCAGGATCCGCAGGTGAAAGGGCTGCAGCTAGGGGTAAAACAATCCGGCTGCGCCGGCTTTGCCTATGTGCTGGATCTGACCCGCGAACCCGCCGATGACGATCTGCTGTTTGAGCGCGACGGCGCCAAACTCTATGTGCCGCTGAAGGCGATGCCGTTTATTGACGGCACCACGGTAGATTATGTCCGCGAAGGGCTGAATCAGATATTCAAATTCAATAACCCTAAAGCTCAGCATGCCTGCGGGTGCGGCGAGAGTTTTGGCGTTTGAGCGATGCAATCAACATGACACGAAGCAATGTAGAAATGCCTAATGAAGTGCAGGCTTGGGTCAGCGAAGGTCGCTACAAAGAAGGTTTCTTCACCCAGCTGGCAACCGATGAGTTGGCCAAGGGCATCAACGAAGAGGTGGTGCGCGCTATCTCGGCCAAGCGCAACGAACCCGAGTGGATGCTGGAATTCCGCCTCGAGGCCTACCGCGCCTGGCTGCAGATGGAAGAGCCGCACTGGCTGAAGGCCAATTACGAACGCCTTAACTACCAGGACTACAGTTACTATTCGGCGCCGTCCTGCGGCAGCTGCGACGACGCCTGCGGTTCGCAGCCCGGCGCCGAGCAGCAACCGGGCGCGGCGACGGAAAAAGATTACCTGACCAGCGAAGTGGAGCTGGCGTTTAACCAGCTCGGCGTGCCGGTGCGCGAGGGCAGCGAGGTGGCGGTGGACGCTATCTTCGACTCGGTCTCGGTCGCCACCACTTACCGTGAAAAACTGGCGGAGAGCGGGGTGATCTTCTGCTCGTTCGGCGAAGCGATCCAGGAATACCCGGATCTGGTGCGTCAGTATCTGGGGCGCGTGGTGCCGTCCAACGATAACTTCTTCGCCGCGCTGAACGCCGCGGTGGCCTCCGACGGCACCTTCGTCTACGTGCCGAAGGGCGTGCGCTGTCCGATGGAGCTGTCGACCTATTTCCGCATTAATGCCGCCAAAACCGGCCAGTTCGAGCGCACCATTCTGATCGCCGACGAAGGCAGCTACGTCAGCTACATCGAAGGCTGTTCCGCCCCGGTGCGCGACAGCTATCAGCTGCATGCGGCGGTGGTGGAAGTGATCCTGCATAAAGACGCCGAAGTGAAATACTCGACGGTGCAGAACTGGTTCTCCGGCGGTGAGAGCAAGGGCGGCATCCTCAACTTCGTCACCAAGCGCGCGCTGTGCGAAGGCGCCGGCTCGAAAATGTCCTGGACCCAGTCGGAAACCGGCTCGGCCATCACCTGGAAATACCCGAGCGTGATCCTGCAGGGCGACAATTCGATCGGCGAATTCTTCTCGGTGGCGCTGACCAGCGGCCATCAGCAGGCGGACACCGGCACCAAGATGATCCACATCGGCAAAAACACCAGGTCGACCATCATCGCCAAAGGCATTTCCGCCGGCCACAGCGAGAACACCTATCGCGGCCTGGTGAAAATCCTGCCGGGGGCGGAAAACGCCCGTAACTTTACCCAGTGCGACTCGATGCTGATCGGGCCGGACAGCGGCGCCCACACGTTCCCTTACGTTGAAGCGCGCAACAACAGCGCGCAGCTGGAGCACGAAGCCACCACCTCGAAGATTGGCGACGACCAGCTGTTCTACTGCCTGCAGCGCGGCATCAGCGAGGATGACGCCATTTCGATGATCGTCAACGGTTTCTGCAAGGACGTTTTCTCCGAGCTGCCGCTGGAGTTCGCCGTCGAGGCGCAGAAACTTTTGGCCATCAGCCTGGAACACAGCGTGGGCTAATCGCCGCATTTTTAGCGCCGTCGGCGCTATCTGAGGACACAGCATGTTAAGCATCAAGAATTTGAAAGTCAGCGTGGAAGGCAACGAGATCCTCAAGGGATTGGATCTGGAGATCAAACCGGGCGAAGTGCACGCCATCATGGGGCCGAACGGCTCGGGCAAGAGCACGCTGTCCGCCACGCTGGCCGGGCGTGAAGAGTACGAAGTGACCGAAGGGGAAGTCACCTTCAAGGGCAAGGACCTGCTGGAGTTGGATCCGGAAGATCGCGCGGGCGAAGGCGTGTTCCTGGCGTTCCAGTACCCGGTCGAGATCCCCGGCGTCAGCAACCACTTCTTCCTGCAGACGTCGGTCAACGCGGTGCGCAAATACCGCGAACAGGAGCCGCTGGATCGCTTTGACTTCGCCGATTTCATCGAAGAGAAGATCGCGCTGCTGGATATGCCGGCCGATCTGCTGACGCGTTCGGTCAACGTCGGCTTTTCCGGCGGCGAGAAAAAGCGCAACGACATTCTGCAGATGGCGGCGCTGGAGCCGGATCTGTGCATTCTCGATGAAACCGACTCCGGTCTGGACATCGATGCGCTCAAAATCGTCGCCAACGGCGTCAACTCGCTGCGGGACGGCAAGCGCGCCTTTATCATCGTCACGCACTACCAGCGCATTTTGGACTACATCCAGCCGGATTACGTACACGTGCTGTCCCAGGGGCGCATCGTCAAATCCGGCGATTTCTCGCTGGTGAAACAGTTGGAGGAGCAAGGCTATGGCTGGCTTACCGACCAACAGTAACGCCAACGCGTTGCAGCAGCTGTATCGTCTGTTCGAAGGCCGCGGCGGCGAGCGTTCGCCCCATGCGCTGGCGCACTGGCAGCAGGCGCTGAGACTCGGCTGGCCGACGCGCAAACATGAGAACTGGAAATACACGCCGCTCGAGAGCCTGCTGGAGCAGCACTTCCTTGAGCCGCAGCCCGCATCCGTGAGCGCCGCGCAGCTCGAGGCGCTGGCGCTCGGTATCGACGCCTGCCGGCTGGTGTTTATCGACGGCCGATACAGTGCCGCGCTCAGCGATGGCGATCTGGGCGACTACCAGTTCGAGCTGACCGCTTACGGCACGCCGCAGGCGCTGCCGGAGCCCATTCAGCCCGAAGTCTTCCTGCATCTGACCGAAAGCCTGGCGCAGGAAACCAGCCTGATCCGTTTGCCGGCCGGCAAAGCCCCCACATGGCCGCTGTACCTGCTGCATATCAGCAGCGGCCGCGGCGTGAGCGGGGAAGTGAATACCGTGCATCATCGTCATCATCTGGAGATCGGACGCGGGGCCGAGGCGGAAGTGATCGAACACTATGTCAGCCTGGGCGAGGCCGCGCACTTTACCGGCGCGCGCCTGACCGCCAACGTGGCGGACAACGCCGTGCTGTTGCACTGCAAGCTGGCGTTTGAAAGCCGGCCGAGCTACCACTTTGCCCATAACGATCTGGTCATCGGCCGCGACGCGCGGGTGAAAAGCGACAGTTTCCTGCTGGGCGCCGGCCTGACGCGCCACAACACCAGCGCGCAGCTGAACGGCGAAGGCGCCAATCTGGTGATCAACAGCCTGGTGCTGCCGGTGGGCAAGGAGATCTGCGATACCCGCACCTATCTGGAACACAACAAGGGCTACTGCGAAAGCCGCCAGCTGCATAAAACCGTGGTCAGCGATCGCGGCAAAGCGGTGTTCAACGGCATGATCAAAGTGGCCAAACACGCCATCAAAACCGATGGGCAGATGACCAACCACAATCTATTGTTGGGGAAAGTGGCGGAAGTGGATACCAAGCCGCAGCTGGAGATCTACGCTGACGACGTCAAGTGCAGCCACGGCGCCACCGTGGGGCGTATCGATGAAGAACAGCTGTTTTATCTGCAGTCGCGCGGCATCGACAAACGCGCGGCGCAGCAGATGATTATCTTCGCCTTCGCCGCCGAGCTGACCGAAGGCATCGCCAACGACACTATCCGGGAACGGGTGCTGGCGCGCATCGCCCAGCGCCTGCCGGGGGAGGCTGCATGAGTTATCCGATTGAACGCGTGCGCGGAGACTTCCCGCTGCTGGCGCGCGAGGTGAACGGCCAACCGCTGGCCTACCTCGACAGCGCCGCCAGCGCGCAGAAACCGCAGACGGTGATCGACCGCGAACTGGATTTCTATCGCCACGGCTATGCCGCGGTGCATCGCGGCATCCACACCCTGAGCGCCGAGGCGACTCAGCAGATGGAAGCTGTGCGGGAACAGGCGGCGCGCTTTATCAACGCCGCCTCGGCGGAAGAGATGGTGTTCGTCAAGGGCACCACCGAAAGCATCAACCTGGTGGCCAACAGCTTTGGCCGCCACCGGCTGCAGCCGGGCGACGCGATTCTCATCACCGAGATGGAACACCACGCCAACATCGTGCCCTGGCAGATGTTGGCGCAGGAGCGCGGTCTGCAACTGCGGGTGTGGCCGCTGCAGAGCGACGGCACGCTGGATCTGGCGCGGTTGCCGGAACTGGTCGACGCGTCCTGCAAACTGCTGGCGCTGACCGAGGTCTCCAACGTGCTGGGCACCGTCAACCCGGTGCGCGACATCATCGCTCGCGCCAGAGCCCTGGCGCCGGATCTGACTGTGCTGGTGGACGGCGCGCAGGCGGTGATGCACCAGCGCGTCGATGTTCAGGCGCTGGACTGCGATTTCTACGTGTTTTCCGGCCATAAGCTGTATGGCCCTTCCGGCATCGGCATGCTGTATGGGCGCCAGGCGCTCCTGCAGCAGATGCCGCCGTGGGAAGGGGGCGGTTCGATGATCCGTCAGGTCAGCCTGACGGCGGGCACCACCTTCGCCGATCCGCCCTGGCGCTTCGAGGCCGGTTCGCCGAATACCGCCGGCATCATGGGGCTGGGCGCGGCGTTCGATTACGTCGAAGCCCTGGGGCTGAATGCGATCCGCGATTATGAACAGTCGCTGATGCATTACGCGCTTGAGGCGCTCAAGCAGGTGCCGACGCTGAAAATCTATGGTCCGGCGCATCGGGCCGGGGTGATCGCCTTCAATTTGGGGGAACACCATGCCTATGACGTCGGCAGCTTCCTCGATCAATACGGCATCGCCATTCGCACCGGCCACCATTGCGCCATGCCGCTGATGGCGTTTTATCAGGTGCCGAGCATGTGCCGCGCGTCGCTGGCGTTATATAATACCCGCGAAGAGGTGGACCGGCTGGTGGCCGGGCTGCAACGCATTCATCAGCTGTTAGGCTAGCCGGGGCGCGTCCTCGGCGGTACAAAAGGATCCCCATGGCGAATTTGCCGGACAAAGACAAATTGGTGCGTAATTTCTCCCGCTGTTTGAACTGGGAGGAGAAATACCTGTACGTGATTGAACTCGGCGCCAAATTGCCGCCGCTGGACGAGGCCGAGCGGCAGGCCGAGAACCTGATTTCCGGCTGCCAGAGCCAGGTGTGGATCGTGATGGGCCGCGATGAGCAAGGGCAGGTCGAATTCCATGGCGATAGCGACGCGGCGATCGTCAAAGGGCTGCTGGCGGTGGTGTTTATTCTTTATCGTCAATTGACGCCACAGCAAATCGTCGAGCTCGACGTGCGGCCGTTTTTCACCGAGCTGGCGCTCAGCCAACATCTGACGCCTTCGCGCTCGCAGGGGCTGGAGGCGATGATCCGCGCCATTCGCAGTAAAGCCGCTCAGCTGGCCTGATCCTTAACGCCACTGCTCTTTAAAGGCTCATTGATATATTCGCTTTGTCAATGAGTCTTTACAATCCGCCGTTTTCCCCAGGGTTCATCCCCCAATTCAGTGATATTTCAGCAGCTTACCCATTGACGTTTCGTTGACAATCAACGACGGCGATTACGTTATAACGTGTTGATTTTTAGAGAACTTATTGCCTTTGATGCCAGCGTTGCTAGTATTAATCAGGTATTGTCTGATTTACCCACCGCCAGGCGCTCGTTAGCCTTGGGGGCGAACCGTCATAAAAAATATAGGGATGATAATGAAACGTGCGTTGAGTTTAATGGGCATGGTCTTCGCCACCGTACTGGCCGGCACGCAGGCCGCCAGTGCGACCGAATACCCGCTGCCGCCGCCGGACAGCCGTCTGATCGGTGAAAACACCACTTATACCGTGCCAAACGACGGCCGTCCGCTGGAGGCGATCGCCGCCGACTACAAGATTGGCCTGCTGGGCATGCTGGAAGCCAACCCCGGCACCGATCCGTTCCTGCCTAAGCCGGGTACGGTGCTGACCATTCCGACCCAAATGCTGCTGCCTGACACCAAGCGTGAAGGGATTATCGTCAACCTGGCCGAGCTGCGCCTTTACTACTATCCGAAAGGCGAGAATAAAGTGATCGTCTATCCGATCGGTATCGGCCAGACCGGGATGCACACGCCGCTGGAGGTGACTTCCATCAGCCAAAAGATCCCTAACCCGACCTGGACGCCCACCGCTAACATCCGCAAGCGCTATCAATCCCAGGGCGTGACGCTGCCTGCGGTGGTGCCGGCCGGCCCTGAGAACCCGATGGGGCTGTTCGCCCTGCGTCTGGCGATGGGGCGCGGTGAATACCTGATCCACGGCACCAACGCCAACTTCGGTATCGGCATGCGCGTCAGCTCCGGCTGTATTCGCCTGCGTCCGACGGATATCGAGGCGCTGTTCAACATGGTGCCGCGCGGTACGCGGGTGCAAGTGATCAACGATCCGGTGAAGATTTCGGTCGAGCCGGACGGCAAACGCTATGTGGAAGTGCACCAGCCGCTGTCGCGGGTGGAAAGCGACGATCCGCAGACCATGCCGATCGCGTTGTCTAAAGCGGAGAAAGCCTTTGCTGCCGATGGGCAAACCGATCGCGCCGTGTTCGATAGCGCGGTTGTACGCCGCTCTGGCATGCCGGTGCTGGTCAACGTAGGGGAGAGCCCGTCTGAGGTGAGTTTAACGCCTGCAGCGGCTCCTGCGGCGAATAAGAGCCCATTCAAGGCAGCGCCAATCAGCTCGGTGAACTAAGTTTGCCGGATTGAGCGGTCGAAGAGGGGTTCAGCGTGCTGAACCTCTTTTTTTTGCCTGCCGCGCTGGAAAGCCCAGGCCGACAAACAGACAAAAAAAACGGCGCACAATGTGCGCCGTTTTCAATAACCAAAGCTATCTTACTTTTTGTAAGCGTGAGCTTGGTTGTCCAGACGCTGGTTAGCGCGTGCTGCGTCGTCTTTAGCCGCTTGAACGTCAGAACGCATTGCGTTCACGTCGTTGCTCAGCTGATCAACTTTAGCGTTCAGAGTCTGAACGTCAGAAGACAGTTGATCGATTTTAGCGTTGCTAGAGCAGCCAGCCAGCAGAGTGGAACCCAGGATTACCGCGCCCAGTACCAGTTTAGTACGATTCATTATAACACCCTCTAGATTGAGTTAATCTCCATGTAGCGTTACAAGTATTACACAAACTTTTTTCGAAAGAGAATAATTTTTTAGTGTTGAGGTGCTTTATTTTGATCGTTCGCTCAAACTTGCATCTGGTTTTACAAATTAGTTAAAAAAACGAGGGAAAACAGCCGGCTTCCATGGGACTACTCCGATTTGTTATTAGCTAAATAATGAGCAGATCGCGGTTGCGTTTTGAGAAAAATAGTTTACTGCCGATAAAAAAAACGCCGCAAAGCGGCGTTTTGATCAAGATAATTATGTCACGTTTTATATTACAGCACGTGTACCGAGGCGGTGTTGGTGGTGCCGCTCGGCACCAGCGCGCCGGAAACCATCACCACGACGTCGCCTTTTTGCGCCAGGCCGCTGGCCAGCGCGGCTTCTTTACCAATGCGGTAGAAGTCATCGGTGGAGGCGATTTCTTTGACCATCTGCGGGATAACGCCCTTGCTCAGCACCAGCTGATGCGCGGTGGTCTGGTTGGTGGTCAGCGCCAGGATCACGGCGTTCGGGAAGTATTTACGCACGGATTTCGCTGACTTGCCGCCGCTGGTGGCGACGACGATCAGCGGTGCGTCCAGTTTTTCGGCGGTTTCAACCGCGCCGCGGCATACCGCTTCGGTGATGCGCAGCTTGCGGCGATCGTTCAGGGTATCGATGCGGCTTGGCATCACGCGATCGGTGCGTTCGCAGATGGTCGCCATGATGTTGACCGCTTCCAGCGGGTATTTGCCCTTGGCGCTTTCGCCGGACAGCATGACGGCGTCGGTGCCGTCCAGAATGGCGTTGGCGACGTCACCGGCTTCCGCACGGGTAGGGCGCGGGTTCTTGATCATGGAATCGAGCATCTGGGTGGCGGTGATCACCACTTTACGCGCACGGTTGCATTTTTCGATCATCATCTTCTGGGCGAAGATCACTTCTTCTACCGGGATTTCAACGCCCAGATCGCCGCGGGCAACCATGATGCCGTCGGACGCTTCGAGAATTTCGTCGAAGTTGTTCAGGCCTTCCTGGTTCTCGATCTTGGAGATGATCTGGATCTGCTCGCCGCCGTGCGCTTTCAGGTGCTCGCGGATCTCCAGCACGTCGGAGCGTTTACGGATAAAGGACGCCGCCACGAAGTCGACGCCTTGCTCGCAGCCGAAGATCAGGTCGCGTTTGTCTTTCTCGGCCAGCGCAGGCAGTTGGATGGACACGCCCGGCAGGTTGACGCCTTTGTTCTCGCCCAGGTCGCCGTTGTTTAGCACCTTGCAAACGACTTCGTTCTCGGTCACGTTGGTGACTTCCATGCCGATCAGGCCGTCGTCAACCAGCACGGTGTTGCCGATCTTCAGGTCGGCGGCGAAGCCGGCGTAGGTCACCGCCACGCGTTCGCTGTTGCCGATCACGCTCTGGTCGGTGGTGAAGGTGAAGGTTTGGCCGGCGACCAGAGAGGCGTCTTTGCCGCCTTCCAGTTTCATGGTGCGAATTTCCGGGCCTTTGGTATCCAGCAGGATGCCGGCGTTGATACCGGTTTTCGCCATCACGGCGCGCATGTTCTTGATGCGGTTGCCGTGCTCTTCATAGTCGCCGTGAGAGAAGTTGAGACGCATCACGTTCATGCCCGCATTGAGCAGGTTGGTCAGCATTTCTTCCGATTCGGTTTTTGGACCGATGGTACAAACAATTTTGGTCTTTTTCATGGCGGAGTTTTCTACAAGTTGTGATGGATAAAAAAACGAATTTGACCGGCGTTGTTTACGCCGATAGGGAATTTGAGCCGTGCCTGGTGGTGAAAAACATAGTTAAGGATAGGTGACGACAGTTGATGTGGGGCGGAAAAATTCAGCCCGCGCGGGGGCGCGGGGATGCTGCGCAACGGGGTGAGATTAAATCGTGTTGTTATTGCGTTTTCGCAGATCAAGGGCTGAAACCATTCAACTGATAGACGTTGCGCATTATAAAGGCTAAGCGGCGGGAAACAAAATAAAAAACCGCGGCGGTGCGGCGGATATGTCAAAACGAGGGCAAATGTGGCGCAAATGCAACGCGTTGCGTACGGCTTGTTGCGCAAATAACCTTGCTGTAAATGCGGCTTAGCGCGTTTGCGGGATTTCCAGCAGCACACCGGCGCTCAGGCAGAAGCAGCCGCTGGCGACGTTGGCCGGCAGGGTCAGGCTCTCGCCGGCCCGCACTGTCCGCGTGTCGCCGCCGAGGGTGAACTCGAATTCACCCGATATCACCCGGGTTTGCAGCGCGTGCGCGGGTTTTTGCAGCTGGCCGAAGGCCCCGGTCTCGAAACGCACTTCCGCTGCCGGCGAACCGTCGCTCATCACGCCTTCACGACGGGCAAGGCCATTGTCGAGCGGTAAAAAGGCGGTGTTGGCGGTGAAAGTGGTCATGTGGCGTTCCTGATGGCTGATGGCGGTAGTTCGGCGCAATCGACATGAAAAATCGAGCGGTCGGGCAGAGACGAAACAGCGAGAATTATAACGCGATAGGGGGAGAGGTGAATCAGCAATATGGTGCGTCCGAGTGGACTCGAACCACCGACCCCCACCATGTCAAGGTGGTGCTCTAACCAACTGAGCTACGGACGCACTGCACTGCTTCTGAAATTTGGTGCGTCCGAGTGGACTCGAACCACCGACCCCCACCATGTCAAGGTGGTGCTCTAACCAACTGAGCTACGGACGCACTGTACTGCTTCTGGAATTTGGTGCGTCCGAGTGGACTCGAACCACCGACCCCCACCATGTCAAGGTGGTGCTCTAACCAACTGAGCTACGGACGCATCTTTTCCTGTCTGTCATGGCTGACAGCGGGGACGAATATTAACGAGCTACCCGCGTGCTGGCAAGGGGAAAAACGCAATTTTATTCGGTATTTCACGCGATTGCTGAGGTTGTGCGCAGACAGGCGTTTTTTTCCGCAACCCGCTGCCCGGCCGGGGAGAAAACCGGCCGGGAAGGGACTCAGCGGGTAGAACGCTGCAGGATGACGGTGGTCGGCTGTTTCTGCAGCCAGCGCATGCGCAGCGCCATCATGATGGCGGCGAAGGTCAGGCCGATGATAAAGCCGATCCAGAAACCGCTCGGCCCCATCGCCGGCACCACCGCATCGGTCAGCGCCAGCAGATAGCCGCTCGGCAGGCCCAACACCCAGTAAGCGATGAAGGTAATGAAGAAGATCGCGCGAGTATCTTTATAACCGCGCAGCACGCCGCTGCCGATCACCTGGATTGAATCCGAGATTTGATACAGCGCCGCCAGCAGCATCAGCTGCGAGGCCATCGCCACCACCGCCGGGCTGTCGTTGTACAGCAGGGCGATCGGTTCGCGGAAGGTGGCGGTAAACAGCGCAGTGCAGACAGCCATGGTGATGCCGACGCCGATGGCGGAGTAAGCGGCGACGCGCGCGCCTTCCACCGACCCTTCTCCCAGACGATAACCGACGCGAATGGTGGCGCCGACGCCCAGCGACAGCGGCAACACGAACATCAGCGCGCTGAAGTTAAGCGCGATCTGGTGGCCGGCGACCGCGACGATCCCGAGCGGCGACACCAGCAGAGCCACCACGGCGAATAGGGTGACTTCGAAGAACAGCGCCAGCGCCACCGGCATGCCGATGCCGATCAGGCGCTTCAGCGCCGCCCAGTCCGGGCCGCCGAGATCGCCTGCCTGGCGCTTGATGTCGCGCTGCGACGGCGCGCGCTTCACGTACCAGCGCATCATCAGGAACATGATCCAGTAGACGCTGCCGGTGGCGACGCCGCAGCCCACGCCGCCCAGCTCCGGCATGCCGAACTTGCCGTAGATGAAGATGTAGTTGATCGGGATATTCACCAGCAGGCCGAGGAAGCCGATCACCATGCCGGGCTTGGTTTTGGACAGCCCTTCGCACTGGTTGCGCATCACCTGGAAGAACAGATAGCCCGGCGCGCCCCACATGATGGCGTGCAGATAACCGACGGCTTTATCCGCCAGCTGCGGATCGATGTTGTGCATCATGTCGATGACGAATTTGCAGTTATACAGCACGACGATCAACAGCACGGAAACGCCGGAGGCCAGCCAGAAGCCCTGACGCACCTGATGGGCGATACGATCGCGACGGCCGGCGCCGTTTAACTGGGCGATCACCGGGGTCAGCGCCAGCAGCAGGCCGTGGCCGAACAGGATGGCCGGCAGCCAGATAGAGGTGCCGACCGCAACCGCCGCCATATCGGTGGCGCTGTAAGCGCCGGCCATGATGGTATCCACCACGCCCATGGCGGTTTGCGAGATTTGCGCGATGATCACCGGGATAGCGAGAGCCAATAAACTACGCGCTTCAATTAAGTACTTCTGCACGCATACACCTTTCTATTTTATATATGTGGGAGGGAGGGCTGCCGCGAGAGGACAACAATTAAAATAGCGGAATTTTGTCAAAAAATATTGTACCTGCTCGGCGTCGTTAAGCAAACGCCGCAGATAAATAGTTATTAAATGCGCAGGGACGCGTTTTTTGCCGTCGCGGATTTGGTTTTCAGCGCCAACTGGGGCAAACTGCCGGAAGCGTTTTAATCTATTGAGTAAGAAGAGGCACATATGTTCACCGGTATCGTACAAGGCACCGCGCCGCTGGTCGCCATTGATGAGAAACCCAATTTCCGCACCCATGTGATCGAGATGCCTGCAGAATTGCTGCCGGGGCTGGAGCTGGGCGCGTCGGTGGCCCATAACGGCTGCTGCCTGACCGTCACCGCGGTGGAAGGCAATCGCGTCAGCTTCGATTTGATCAAGGAAACGTTGCGCCTGACCAACCTCGGCGATCTGGCGTTGGGCGACATCGTCAATATCGAGCGCGCGGCGAAATTCAATGATGAAATTGGCGGTCATTTGATGTCCGGCCATATTATCTGCACGGCGGAAGTGGCCAAAATTTATACCTCGGAAAATAACCGTCAGGTATGGCTGCGCATGCCGAATGCGGAATTGATGAAATATGTGCTGCACAAAGGTTTCATCGGCATCGACGGCATTAGCCTGACCATCGGCGAAGTGGTGAATAACCGTTTCTGCGTGCATCTGATCCCGGAAACCCTGGAGCGCACTACGCTGGGTAAAAAACGCCTGGGCGATAAGGTGAACATCGAGATCGATCCGCAGACGCAGGCGGTAGTGGACACCGTCGAACGCGTGCTGGCCAATCGGGAAGCGACGCTGGCGGCGGCGGTGGCGCCGGCGCACAAAGACTGACAGCGATTCGGGCGTTGCCGCCGGAGTCGAATCATAAGCAGAGAGGAGAAACGCGTGAAGTTTTATGGGAAAACGTTGTTGTTAACCGCGTTGCTGGCGCTGAGCGCCTGCAGCAGTTCACCTGAGCAGGGCGGCGGCGCGCAAGTGGCCGATGCGGACGATACCTGCGGCGCTTCGCAGTATCAAAACTACGTCGGCAAGCCGATGACGTCGCTGGAAGGCGTGCGGATCGAATCCAAGGTGCGCGCCATTCCGTACAACTCTGCCGTCACCATGGATTTCAACCTGCGCCGTCTGAACTTCCTCGGCGATAGCAACGATAAAATCATCCGCGTTTACTGCGGCTAAGCCGCCTGGTTCGAAAGAGCAAAAAAAAGCCCCGGCGATGAGGTTGCCGGGGCTTTTTTTATTAGGGGAGCGTTCAGCGTGCGACGCGGATGCCGCCTTCAACGCCTTTCGGGCTGAACACCACCTGCCACAGCTGCAGATCGCGCGCCCGAAACGCGCCGGCGCAGGCGTTCAGGTAATAGCTGAACATCCGCTCGAAGCGCTCGGAATAACGTGGAGCAAGCTGCGGCCACGCCTGCTTGAAGCGCTCGAACCAGGCCATCAGCGTGCGATCGTAGTCGGCGCCGATGTTGTGCCAGTCTTCCATCACGAAATGGCCTTCGCTGGCCTCGGCGATATGCCTCACCGAGGGCAGGCAGCCGTTCGGGAAGATATATTTGTTGATCCACGGATCGACGTTCATGTCGGTCTTGTTGGAACCGATGGTGTGCAGCAGGAACAGGCCGTGCGGCGCCAGATTGCGCTCTACCACGTTGAAATAGGTGCGATAGTTTTTCGGCCCGACGTGCTCGAACATGCCGACCGAGACGATGCGATCGAACTGCTGATGCAGATCGCGATAATCCTGCAGCAGGATCTGCACGTCCAGCCCGGCGCAGCGTGCCTGAGCCAGCTTCTGCTGCTCGGCGGAAATGGTCACGCCGACCACCGACACGCCGTAATTTTTCGCCGCATAGGCGGAGAGGCCGCCCCAGCCGCAGCCGATGTCCAGCAAGCGCATGCCCGGCTGCAGCTGCAGTTTTTCGCAGATCATCCGCAGTTTCGCTTCTTGCGCTTCCTCCAGCGTGGCGGCGTCTTTCCAGTAGCCGCAGGAGTACTGCATGTAAGGATCGAGCATCAGCGTAAACAGATCGTTGCCAAGATCGTAATGCTCTTTGCCGACGATCCAGGCGCGCTTTTTCGATTGCAGATTGGTCAGGCGCGCCGCGGCGATACGCAGGGTATCTTTCAGGTGGTGGGGGAGCTTCTTCTCCAGCCCGGCGCTGACCACGCGCTGGAAGAATATATCCAGCCGTTCGCACTCCCACCAACCATCCATATAGCTCTCGCCGAGACCCAGGGAGCCTTGCTGCAAAACGCGTTTAAAGAATTCGGGGTTTTTAACCTGAATATCGAAAGGGCGCGATCCGTTAATTTCGATACCGGCCAGACCGAGCATTTCGTGCGCGATACGGTACCACTGGTTATCCTGGATGCTCAGATCTTCTATACACGATGAACTCATAGCTTCTCCATCACCTTCTTCTGACTGATGACCCGTTAGGAAACAGCTTAGACAATTTCTGCGGGTGCATACGTATACCGACGGGAAATAAGCCCGCGGCGTCTGATATCCGACTATGAACAGAGGAAATTTAAAGAAGCGACCCGACGCAAACGGCGCGGGATAAACGCGTCTTCAAAAAAAGAGTGTGACGCAAGACGCGTACACAACAGCTAATTGAGATATAGAGATTATAAGGTGTTACTTTACAAGGTTGTTTTTGAGTATAGGCGCGCCGAGGCATTGACTCAACTGTAAATCGCACTCGGCACGCATATTCTTTAAGTGATTATTTAGCTTGGCAATTATGACGCTGAGTTAGCATGTTCGCGCGGCGTTTCTTGCGGCGCCTTGGCCGCTTTTCCCCGCTGCAGGAAATACCCCAGCGCGGCCAGTATCACCGTGGACACCATCACCGTCACCGTCGCCAACAGCGGCTGCGCAATAAACGTCGATACCAGCATGCTCGCCACGAAACACAGCCCCAGCTGCAGCGTATTTTGCAGCGCGGCGGCTTTGCCGCTGCTGTCCGGGAACGGCATCAGCGCGTTGGCCACCATGATCGGATAGCCGGCGCCGTTGACCAGCGCCATCACGCAGAACGGGATCAGGAGCGTGGTGAGCGTCGGGTTGGTCAGGGTCGCCACCAGATACAGAGCCACCATGCTGACAGCATAAGCTACCAGCAGCCACGGCAGCAGGGTTTTGCCATTGATGCGCTTGAGCGCGGCGCGGCACCCGTAACCGCCCAGCAGGAAGGCCAGCGTCTGCGGCACATAGCTCAGGCCGATGTCGCTCGGGCCGTAGCCCATATCACCGAGGATAAACGGCGAGCCGGTCAGCCAGGCGAAGAAACCGGCCGAACAGGCGGCGTACATGGCGACATTGCCGCTGAATACCGGGGATTTCAATAATTGCCAAAAACTGACGCTGCTTTTTGGCGCGTCGACGGCGGGTTTTGGCCTGGCGTTCTCTTTGAGCAGCAGCGTCGGCAGCAGCAACAAGGCGGTGATGGCCAGCAGCACGGCGAAGATCGCGCGCCAGCTGGCGTGGTTCAGCAGCCAGGCGCCCAGCAGCGGCGCCAGCGCCGGCGATAGCGCCACCAGCGGCATGATGGTGGCGAATACGCGGTTGGCCTGGCCTTCACGATAGCGGTCGACCACCAGCGCTTGCCAGATGGCGGCGGCGGAACAGACGCCTACGGCCTGAATAAAGCGCAGTATCCAGAGCTGCGCGGCATTTTCCACCCACAGCATGCCCAGGCAGCCGAGCGCGAACAGCGTCAGGCCAATCAACAATACCGGTTTGCGCCCCAGACGGTCGGAGAGCGGCCCCCACAGCAGCTGCGCGAAGGCGAAGCCGGCCAAAAAGATGCTCAGGCTGGCGCTGACCGCGCCGGCGGAAATTTGCAGTTCCTCCCGCATGGCGCCGAAGGCGGGCAGGTACATATCGGTCGCCAGATAACCCAGCATGCTCAGGCCGGCGAGGTAGAACATAAAACCAAAGGAATTTCGCATGGTATTTCTCGTTAATATTTTAGTGTCGCAGGTTTTTAGCGCTGGCCAGTGTATCCGGCTGGATCTCTGCTTGTGAAACGGTAATATTTGCAAAGTGCTGTTAAAAAAATTGAAGGCAAAGCGATGTGGTCTGAATATTCTCTCGAGGTCGTTGATGCGGTGGCGCGCACCGGCAGTTTCAGCGCGGCGGCGCAGGAGCTGCACCGGGTGCCGTCGGCGGTAAGTTATACCGTGCGGCAGCTGGAGCAATGGCTGGCGGTGCCGCTGTTTGAGCGGCGTCACCGAGATGTGGAACTGACGCCGGCCGGCGCGCTGTTTATCAAGGATGCGCGAGCTGTTATCAAAAAAATGCTCGACACCCGCCGCCACTGTCAACAGGTGGCCAACGGCTGGCGCGGTCAGCTGAATATCGCGGTGGACATCATCGTCAAACCGCAGCGCAGCCGCCAGCTGGTGCTGGATTTCTACCGTCATTTCCCCGACGTCGAGTTGATGCTGCAACCCGAGGTGTTTAACGGCGTGTGGGATGCGTTGGTGGACGGCAGGGTGGACATGGCGATCGGCGCCACCCGCGCGGTGCCGGTCGGCGGCGGCTTCGCTTTCCGCGACATGGGGGATATGAACTGGCTGTGCGTAGTCAGCCCACAGCATCCGCTGGCGCAGCTGGCAGGGCCGTTGAATGACGATCGGTTGAGGCCGTACCCTGCGCTTTGTCTGGAAGACACCTCGCGCAATCTGCCCAAGCGCGTCACCTGGACGCTGGATAACCAGCGGCGGCTGGTGGTGCCGGACTGGACCTCGGCGCTCGACTGTTTGTGCGCCGGATTGTGCGTCGGCATGATGCCGGCGCATCTGGCGCTGCCGCGGGTGCAGCGCGGTGAGCTGAAGGCGTTGCAGTTGCAGCAGCCGTTTCCCGCCAGCCCCTGCTGCCTGACCTGGCAACAGGATAAACCGTCACCGGCGATGAGTTGGCTGCTGGCGTATTTGGGCGATGGCGAGACGCTGAATCAGGAGTGGCTGAGTGAGGCGGCACCGGAAGCCGCGCCGGCTTCCGGTAGGGAGGACGATCAGCGGCGGTAGTCGATGAACGGACCGTCGGCGACCGAACGGCGTTCGACCAGCTTCGGATGCACTTCGATCACCTGCGATTCTTCGCGCTTGCTGATGATGCGATCCAGCAGCATGGTGAAGGCCATTTCGCCCAGACGCTCTTTCGGCTGATGAATGGTGGTCAGCGCCGGGGTGAAGTAGCGGGCGTTGCGCACGTTGTCGTAGCCGATCACGGAAATATCCTGCGGCACCCGCAGCCCCAGTTCGTCGGCGGCGCAGATGGCGCCCATCGCCATGATGTCGCCGCCGCAGAATACTGCGGTCGGTCGCTGTTTTTGCGACAGAATTTGATGCATCGCCTTGTAACCGGACTCCGGCTCGAAGTCACCCTGGACTATCCACTCTTCGCGAATATCGATATGCGCTTCCTGCAGCGCCTTCATGAAGCCCTGATGCCGACCGCCGCCGGTGTTGCGCGACAGCTGGCCCGGGATAGCGCCGATATCGCGGTGGCCGCGTTCGATCAGATAACGCCCGGCCAGATAGCCGCCTTCGAACGCGTTATCGATGATGGTGTCGGTGAAGTCGCCGCGCGCGGCGCCCCAGTCCATTACCACCATCGGGATGTTGCGGTAGTCTTCCAGCATGCCCAGCAGCTGATCCGGGTATTCGGAACACATGACCAGCAGGCCGTCGACGCGCTTTTGCGCCAGCATCGCCAGGTAGGCGCGCTGTTTGTCCAGATTGTTGTGCGAGTTGCACAGGATCAGGGTATAGCCTTTGCTGTAGCAGCTGTTTTCCACCGCCTCGATCACTTCGGCAAAGTAGGGCGCTTCGCTCGAGGTGGCCAGCAGACCGATAGACTTGGTGTGATTGACTTTCAGGCTGCGCGCCACGGCGCTCGGCGAGTAGTGCAGCTCTTTGATGGCGGCCCACACGGCCGCTTTGGTCTCTTCGGCGACGAAACGAGTCTTATTGATGACGTGCGAAACGGTGGTGGTGGAAACGCCCGCGCGTTTGGCCACATCTTTAATCGTTGCCATGTAAGGAATGACTCCTGAACTCACATGTTTACAGCATGTAAGTGTGATGTTAATCGTTTGCCTACGTAGATCCTTCTCCAGAGAAGCGAAAACTGAGTTTTTAGTGTTGAAGTCGTCAGCGCTTAATCAGGAGGGGCATGAATGCCGGTACGCAGTTGTGAACTGCGAATTTTGTCGCATATTGAACAAAAGTGGAAGAGGTAATCGAGATTATAAACCGGGAAATGATAACAAGATTTTATCGGCGAACTGTGGGAAAATGATTTGACGTACTAATTGTGCGCCTTTTATCCTTAGGAAAGCCCATTTTAAAGGAGTTGTCATGGATACCGATCTGAAGATGTCGCTGTTCACCACCGTTTGCGCATTGGCGATGATCATCGCTTTCAGCTTTGTCGCCGCGTTGAACTGATTTCCCGCCAGTTTTAAAAAAGGCGCAGCCAAGCTGCGCCTCATCACTTAGGCAAGGCCTGCGCTTACGCCAGGTTTTCCGCCGCGAAAGTCCAGTTGACCAACGCCCAGAAGTTTTCCAGGTATTTTGGACGCGCATTGCGGTAATCGATGTAATACGCGTGTTCCCACACGTCAACGGTCAGCAGCGGTTTGTCTTCGCCGGTCAGCGGGGTTGCCGCGTTGGAAGTGTTGACGATCGCCAGCGCGCCGTCCGGTTTTTTCACCAGCCAGGTCCAGCCGGCACCGAAGTTTTTCACGGCGGCATCGGTGAACTGCTCTTTGAACGCAGCGAAAGAGCCGAAGGATTTGACGATCGCCGCCGCCAGTTCGCCCTGCGGTTCACCGCCGCCCTGTGGCGACAGGCAGTGCCAGTAGAAGGTGTGGTTCCACACCTGCGCGGCGTTGTTGAACACGCCGCCGTTAGAGGTCTTGATGATCTCTTCGAGCGATTTGCCTTCGAACTCGCTGCCTTTCACCAGGTTGTTCAGGTTAACCACGTAGGTGTTGTGGTGTTTGCCGTAGTGGTATTCCAGGGTCTCGGCGGAGATGTGCGGCTCGAGCGCGTTTTTCTCATACGGTAATGCAGGTAATTCAAACGACATTGCTTCCTCCTTTACAGCGCCATTCAGCTTCTCGCCGGGGCGAACGCCGGATGGGCCGTTTTTTATTGTGGTCATTCAATCTTAACAATTTTCATCATAAAAAACAGGAGGAAAAGCGAGAAATGCGCGTGGGGGAGTGCGATGGGCGATAGCTTGAGCAGGCGGTTGCGGCCGAGGCCGCAACCGCTCAGAGCAGGGAATTAACGGATGGTTTTCGGCGTCACTACGCGGCGAGCGCCGATGTAGTGGTTCTGCCAATAGTCGTTATCGAGCTGGCTGATGCGGATCTCTTCGCCGGTGCGCGGCGACTGGATGAATTTGCCGTTGCCGAGGTAGACGCCGACATGATCCGCCACGCCGCGGTTGTTAATGCGGAAGAACACCAGATCGCCGCTTTCCAGTTCGCTTTTCTTGATCGGCGCCGCGTCGCGCAGGTGATACATTTCGTTGGCAGTGCGCGGCATCTTGATTTTCACCACGTCTTTATAGGCGTAATAGATGAGGCCGCTGCAGTCGAAGCCGGTGCGCGGCGAGCTGCCGCCCCAGCGGTAAGGCTTGCCCATCTGATCCATCAGCTTGGCCATCGCGGTCTGCTTGGCGTGCTGGTAACGCTTTTTGTGCGCCGGGCTGAGTTTCAACGGTTTTTCATCACGCGCCAGCTTGGCGGTGGCCATACCGGCTTCGCGGTGGCGGCCATAGCCTTTTTTGTAGCCCTTTTTCGGCGGGGTGACTTTAATTTTGGCGGTTTTCTGCGCTTTGGCCTTGGGTTTGGCGCTGACGATCTTTTTCGCGCTTTTCTCGCTTTTGACCTTGGCGGTCTTGGTTTTTTTCTCGGGGGCCGTCACTTTGGCTTTTTTGGCGGCTTTATCCGCTTTCTTTTTTCTGCGGTCATCGGGCCGCGCTTCATTGGCATGGCTTTTACGCTGCTCGGCGGCAACACGCGCCTGTGGCGCAGCGTGCGCCAAATTGAAGAAGAGCTGCGTAAACAGCAGCGCAAAGAGCGTAAGAATTAAACGCATGTCGACGTCACCAACCTTGGCCCCGAAACGGATATCGAAAGAGTTACAGTATTCCCGAATTTCGCCATATAAAACAGCGAAGAACTCATAAATAATAATCCATATTGTGAGAAAACGTTAATGACATTTTTTTGGTTTAAAATCAGCCTGTTGATGTATAAAAAAGCGCCAGGCGGCGGCGGTGGATATAATTAAGCCGCGCCGTCATCGCGGCGCAATATATTAGTGAAATGGTCGGATTAAAAATGTT
This sequence comes from Serratia sp. SCBI, assembly GCF_000747565.1. Taxonomy (NCBI): domain Bacteria; kingdom Pseudomonadati; phylum Pseudomonadota; class Gammaproteobacteria; order Enterobacterales; family Yersiniaceae; genus Serratia; species Serratia sp. SCBI. The sequence goes on from NZ_CP003424.1 coordinate 2,251,166, forward strand.
ATTCTCAACGTATGTTTTGACCGGAATGACGTGGCCGGTGAAACGCGATCGGCGGCGGGCGAATATCCTTGCAAAAGATGGCGTTTTCTTGCGACTGTTCCAGCCGCTACAATAGCCCGCGTGATGCATGTTGTAGCCATGAAATGTGGCTTGAGGAAGCAATAAATGACGACGACACTTGAAAAAATTCAGCACCAGATCGCTGAAAACCCGATTCTGCTGTACATGAAGGGTTCGCCAAAGCTGCCGAGCTGCGGCTTCTCCGCGCAGGCTGTGCAAGCGCTGTCCGCCTGCGGCGAGCGTTTCGCCTATGTGGATATTCTGCAAAACCCGGACATCCGCGCCGAGTTGCCAAAATACGCCAACTGGCCGACTTTCCCGCAGCTGTGGGTAGACGGTGAACTGGTCGGCGGTTGCGATATCATCATCGAAATGTATCAGCGCGGCGAATTGCAGCAGCTGATCAAAGAAACGGCAGAAAAGTATAAAGCGCAGGAAGACCAGCAGTCTTAATCGACAGACGTGCGGTTATCGCGTAACGGGCGGCGCCAGTGCAAACTGGGCCGCCTTTTTTATTGGGCTTATTCGGCGAGATCGCCGGCGGGCAGCGGCCAGCCGCCGAAACGCTTCCAGCGGTTAACCAGCTCACAAAACAGCAGGGCGGTTTGTTCGGTGTCGTACAGCGCGGAGTGCGCCTGGCTGCTGTCGAACGGCATGCCGGCGGCGATGCAGGCTTTGGCCAGCACCGTTTGCCCCAGCACCAGGCCGCTCAGCGCAGCGGTGTCGAAGGTGGCGAACGGATGGAACGGATTACGCTTCAAACCGGCGCGTTCGGCCGCGGCCATCAGGAAGCTGTGATCGAAGTTGGCGTTGTGCGCGACGATAATGGCCCGGTTGCAACCGCGATCCTTGAGCCCTTTGCGCACCGCTTTGAAAATGGCGTGCAGCGCGTCGTATTCGCTGACCGCACCGCGCAGCGGGTTGTGCGGATCGATGCCGTTAAACGCCAGCGCTTCCGGTTGCAGGTTGGCGCCCTCGAAAGGCTCCACGTGGAAGTGCAGGGTTTCGTCGCGCTGCAGCCAGCCGTCTTCATCCATTTTCAGCGTCACGGCGGCGATTTCCAGCAGCGCATCGGTATTGGCGTTGAAACCGGCGGTTTCAACATCTATTACTACGGGATAAAACCCACGAAAACGACCACTCAGGGCGTTAAGATCACTTTTTTCGGCCATCAGTTTCTTATCTTCATCGAATGCAGCGCGCATTATGGCAAATTTTGCGCCCGGTTGCAGGCGCTATCGCGCGGAGAATCAGCGGGGCGCAGGCGCGCCCCGAGAAAGGCTTAGTGGCCGAGGCCTTGGCCGGCGTGTTTGTTTTCGATCAGCTCGATTTTATAACCGTCCGGATCTTCGACGAACGCGATCACCGTGGTGCCGCCTTTCACCGGGCCGGCCTCACGGGTGACGTTGCCGCCGGCGCGGCGGATGTTGTCGCAGGTGGCGGCGACGTCGTCTACGCCCAGCGCCAGGTGGCCGAAGGCGGTGCCCATGTCGTAGCTGTCGGTGCCCCAGTTATAGGTCAGTTCGATAACCGCGCCTTCGCTCTCTTCCGTATAGCCGACAAAAGCCAGCGAGTATTTGTACTCCGGGTTTTCGCTGGTGCGCAGCAGGCGCATGCCTAATACCTTGGTATAGAAGTCGATGGAGCGTTGCAGATCACCGACGCGGATCATGGTATGGAGTAAGCGCATAATTCCTCTGAATTGACTGTGCCGTGGCAGACGGCGGGTGGATTGAAGCACAAGCGAGTATAGCCTTGTCCCGCAAGGGAATTCAACGTGACGAGTTGGTGACGATGTCACTTTTTGCCCCCTCGCCATGGGTGTTTAAATATTGATCGAGTGTACCGATCGATACGAAGTAATTGATCTGCACAATCAATTATCAATTCCGCGCGTAACCGTGTAGAAATTGACCTGTAGCAGATAACAACACCAGGGAACGTCGGCCCGCCTTGTGCGGGCCTTTTTGCGTGCATAAAAAAACGGCCAGGCGGTTGCGTGGCCGTTTAGGGTCAGGACGGGTTACTTCGTCAGAAACGGATAGTCGGTATAACCTTCGGCGCCACCGCCGTAGAAGGTTTCCGGCTTAGGTTCGTTGAGCGGGGCGTGTTGACGGAAACGCTCGACCAAATCCGGATTGGCGATGTAGCTACGGCCAAAGGCCACCGCGTCGATGAAGCCTTTTTCGATCAACGCTTCGGCTTTTTCAGCGGTGTAGGCGCCGGCGCCGACGATCACCCCTTTAAAGTGGGCGCGCACCGAGTCACGGAAGGCGTCGGAATACGGTTTGCCGCCGGCCCAGTCCGGTTCGGAGATGTGCAGATAGGCGATGTTGCGTTTGTTCAGCTCTTCCACCAGGTACAGCGCCGCTTCTTCCTGATCTTCACCGTTGTCCAGGCCGTTGAACGGCCCCAGCGGCGAGATGCGGATGCCGATGTGCTCGGAGCCCCATTCTGCGATGGCGGCGTCGACCACTTCCAGCGTCAGGCGGGTGCGATTCTCGATGCTGCCGCCGTATTGATCGGTACGCTGGTTAGACGCCGGAGACATGAACTGGTGCAGCAGATAGCCGTGAGCCGCATGCAGCTCGATAAAGTCGAAGCCGGCTTCACGCGCGTTGGCGGTCGCCTGGCGGAAATCGTTGACGATGCCCGGGATCTCGCTGGTTTCCAGCGCGCGCGGCGTAGAGGTCGGTACGCGCACCCAGGCGCCGGTTTCGTCACGCACGGTGGTGCGGGTGTCTGCGTTGATCGCCGAAGGGGCGACCGGCGCTTGTCCGCCCGGCTGGAGGCTGGTGTGGGAGATGCGGCCTACGTGCCACAGCTGTACGGCGATGTGGCCGTTTTTGTCGTGTACCGCCTGCGTGATGTGTTTCCACGCGGCGATCTGCTCCGGGGTATGCAGGCCCGGCGCACCGGCGTAGCCTTTCGCCTGGAAGGAAATCTGCGTCGCTTCGGTCACGATCAGACCGGCGCCGGCGCGCTGCGCATAATACTCCGCCATCAGCGGCGTGGGAATGTCGCCCGGTTCGATGCTGCGCAGACGCGTCAGCGGAGCCATAAACACGCGGTTGGGCAGGGTGACTGCGCCAACTTTCAGCGGAGAGAGCAATTTTTCAGTCTTCATAGTGCATCCTGTATTTAATAGACCGGTCGTCTAGTTGTGGGCGATAAAAAAACACGAACTGCATTTTCACAAAAAAAAGAACGGTGGTGTTACGGCTGCAGCGGGCGCAGCAGCAACTCGATGCTTTCCAGCGCGCTGGTCAACGGGGCCAACGATCGCCGGATCTTGGCGCGCAGCGAGGCGCCGAGCCACAGGGCATACAGCGTCTCTGCGGTTGCCGCCGGGCTCATGGCTACCGACAGCGAGCCCTCGGCGATGCCGCGCTCAATGGCCGCCTGCAGGTGGCCGATCACCCGGGCGGTCCCGGTTTCCAGCGCATGGCGCATCGGCTCCGACAGGTCGCTCACCTCGGCGGAGAGTTTCACCGCCAGACAGGCGTTATGACATTCGCTGCGGCAGTGGTAACTGATGGCCTGGGCGTAATACCCCAAGAGCTGGTGGCGGGCATCGGTATGCTCGTCGGCAAACAGCTTTTGCATTTGCGCATCATAGTGCGCGAAATAGCGTTGCAGCATCGCTTCGCCGAAGGCTTCCTTCGAGCGGAAATAGTGGTAGAACGATCCTTTCGGCACGCCCGCCGTGGCCAGCAGTTCGCTCAGCCCCATGCCGGTAAAGCCCAGGCGCAGGCTGAGGGTTTCGCCGGTGGCGAGAAGATGTTCACGTGTATCCACGTTGCAATGCGTTGATTTGGTCATCATGGCGCCGAGCATAATAGACCGATTGGTCTAGGTCAATGGGAATAAAAAAACCGGCGCACAAAACGCCGGTTGGTCTCAAGCATTGTGCCTCAGCGGCACGCGGAAGTTAAGCGCTTACGCCGCGTTGCGGCAGCGTTGCAGAATATCCAACTGGGATTGATATTCACGCGTCTGCACATTCAGCATGCCCAGCAGGGTGTGGAACAGATTGTCCTGCGACACGTCGTCCTTTTCCGCCAGTGCGCTCAGGCACTGGCGATCAATGCCGAAATTGCGCTGATAGTCGGCCGACATCCACATCAGGAATGGCACGTGAGTTTGCTGGCTCGGCGCGAAGACATAAGGCGTGCCGTGCAGATACATGCCGTTTTCTCCCAGCGATTCGCCGTGATCGGACAGGTAGACCAGCGCGGTATTGAACCGGTCGTCATACTGCTGCAGCAGCTTGATGGTGGCATCGAGCATCGCGTCGGTATACAGGATCGAGTTGTCGTAGGTGTTCACCAGCTGTTCATGGCTGCAATCCTGGATCTGATTGCTGTTGCAGGTCGGCGAAAACGTCTGGAACTGCGGCGTGCTGCGGCGGTAATAAGCCGGGCCGTGGCTGCCCATCTGGTGCAACACGATCACGCCGTCGTCTTTCAGGCTATTGATATAGTCGTTCAGTTTGTACAACAGCACATTGTCCATGCAAACTTCGCCGTCACAGTCCTGCGGCAGTTTCAGTTTGGTCATGTCGATGTGCGGCACCCGATCGCAGGCGCCTTTGCAGCCGCCGTCGTTATCGCGCCACAGCACGTTGACGCCGGCATGCGCCAGCACGTCGAGCATGCCTTCCTGGTGCGTCGCCTGAGTTGCGTCGTACGCTTTGCGCGGCATGTTGGAGAACATGCAGGGGACGGAGATCGCCGTTTCGGTGCCGCAAGAGCTGGCGTTCTTGAAATAGACCACGTTGTCCTGCTTGAGGCGCGGGTTGGTCTCGCGATCATAGCCCCCGAGAGAGAAGTTTTCGGTGCGGGCGGTTTCGCCCACCACCAGGATAACCAGCGTTTTCTTGGCCTGTCCGGCGATCAGCGGCCCTTTGCGCGCGTCTTCACCGATCTTCACCAGCGGCAGATTGCGCGTGAAGTAGCGCTGCTCGGTAAACTTGATGGTGCCGGCGACGAAGTTGGAAGGCGTCAACATCTTCACCACGCTTTTATTGTTGCGGATCAGCGAAGCGTAGTCTTTGTAGAACAGCGCGGCGATGATCAGGATCACCACCAACGACAGCATGACGTTGGCGGCGCGCAACCCAACCATGTACCACCAGGGGCGGGTCTGGCGAATATGGGTGAAGCAAACCGCCGCCGCCGGCAGGACGCCGAGCAGCGCCAGCCACAGCCCCATGCGCGGCGTCAGCAACGCCGTCGCTTCGTGGGTGTTGGTTTCAAAGGCGTTTTGCATCATGTTGCCGTCGATCACCACGCCATAGCTGTACATGAAATAGTTGGCTGCGGCGCTGCCGAGCAAGAAAAAGACGATCAGCGGTTTGCGCAGGTAGGGCACGGTCAACACGCTGAAGATAATATTCAGCGCACAGAAGATCACCACCGGCATGCTGGCGGCGAATATCACGCTGTGGACGCTATCGAAGGTGATATACGACCAGGCGCGATGCAGGAATAACGCGTTTTGGAACAGAGTGAAGAACAGGGCGGTGGCGAGGATAAAACCGAGGCTGTTGCACTGTAAGCGTTGACGTAACCACATTGCCAAATCTGGATCCTGAGAGTAGATAATGCCTTGAAATCTACCGGATGAAACTTAAGAAAACCTTAGAAATTCAGAATACTGGCGGCGGCGAACGCGGGAAAACGCCAGGCCGGTGGCCTGGCGGTGAGGGGAATTAGTAGGCGGCGGTGAATTGGGCGCGAATAAACTGAGGTTTTTCAATCTCATCGACGATAGCCACCGCCAGATCTTCCACCGAAATGCTGGCCGGCGCGTCGCCGTTCATCAGCAGCTGCGTGGTGCCGAGGCGGAACTGGCCGGTGCGTTTGCCCGGTTCCAGCAGGGCGGCCGGAGAGAGATAGGTCCAGTCGAGCGCTGATTCGTTGCGCAGTTTATTGCGCAGATCGCGCACCGCCTGCGCGCCGGGGCGGATATTTTCCGGGAATTGCGGCGTATCCACCAGTTCAACGCCCGGCGCCACTTCCAGGCTGCCTGCGCCGCCTACCACCAACAGGCGCTTGACGCCTGCCTGCTCGACCGCGGTAAGGATCTGCTGGGCGCCGCGCGCAGTCTTCTCATACAGGTTGTCTTCACCCCAGCCGGGATTGTAGGCGCTGATCACCGCATCCTGACCGTGCAACTGCCCCGCCAGCCAGGCGGTATCGGCGACGTCGCCCAGCGCGACGGTCAGATTGGCGTGGTCCGGCAAATCTTTTTTCTGACGGGCGATCGCCGTTACCTGAATGCCGCGAGCCAGCGCTTCATCCACCACACGGCGGCCAACAAAACCGGTTGCTCCAATAATGGCTACTTTCATCTGTATGCTCCTTCAGGGATGGTTCAGTATCGTAAGGCAGGCCGATGCGCCTGCTGCGTGGGATCTACTCTAGTCCTTAACAATAGCCGTGATTAGTGCCATATTCATGCTTTCTTGATTAAGTAAAACTTCATAATCGTGGATAAACTCAATCGAATGGCGGTGTTCGCCACCGTGGTGGCGGAGGGATCGTTGGCCGGTGCGGCGCGGCGGCTGGGCATGACGCCGTCGGCGGTCAGTCAGCATATGCGCTCGCTGGAGAAGGCGCTCGGGGTGCCGCTGTTGCACCGCTCCACCCGCCGTCTGGCGTTGACCGAGGCGGGGGCGGCGTTTTATCCCGGCTGCGAGGCGATGTTGCAACAGGCGCAGCAGGCGGAGCAGCGGCTGGCGGAACTGCGGGACACGCTGGTGGGCGAGCTGCGCATCGCCACTCCGGTCGGCATCGGCGGCCGCTCGTTGGCGGAGGCGCTGGCGCCGCTGTTGCAGGCGCATCCCAAGCTGACGCTGCGGGTGCTGGCGGACGATCGCATCGTCGACATGATAGAACAGCGGGTCGACATTGCGCTGCGCGCCAATCGTCAACTGGCGGACGCCAATATGATCGCTCACCCGCTGACGGCGTGGCCGATGGTGCTGTGCGCGGCGCCGCGTTACCTCAGCCAGCATGGGGTGCCGGAAAAGCCGCAGGATTTGGTGCAGCACCGTTGGATCTCCAGCGGCTACAGCGGGGCCCATCTGGATTTGCTGCATCAATCCGGCCAGCAGGTCAAGCTGCGGCTGGCGGAGGGGCAGATCGTCAGCGAGAGCATGAACGTGATGCGCGCCTTTACCCGCGCCGGCCTGGGCATTTCCGTTCAGCCGCTGTATGAAATTGGCGACGAACTGCAGCGCGGCGAGCTGTTGCTGCTGTTACCGGAGTGGCGGCCGGCGCCGCTGCGGCTGCACGCGCTGACGCTGGAACGCACTATGCCGGAGAAAAGCCGCCAGGCGCTGCGCTATTTGCGCGACTATTTTCGCCGCAATGGCGAAAAGGGACTTGCCAGCGGCGGCGATGACGTCTTCAATTAGCAGGAGAATGCAGGAGGGCCCGTGGCACAGCAGCTTGAGTTTTTCGACATCCCCAGCCCGTGTCGCGGCATTTGCCAGGCCGACGATCGCGGTTTCTGCCGTGGCTGCCTGCGCAGCCGCGAGGAGCGGTTCGGCTGGATGAGCATGAGCGACGCGCAAAAGCGCGAAGTGCTGCGTCTGTGTCGCCAACGTTTCCTGCGCCTGCAGCGCGCCAACAAAGCCCCCGACGAGCCGCTGCCGGAACAGCCTTCGCTGTTTTGACCCTTTCCTGATCTGCCGCACGTTCATGCGCCTTTGCGCTTCCCTGCGCCTCACCGGCTTGTGTATGCTGGCTGACAACTAATGTCATGAGGTTTTCGCAATGGTAGAACGCATTCGTCTCGCGCCGCAGGGGCCTGAATTTTCCCGCATGATTTGCGGTTACTGGCGGTTGATGGAGTGGGGCATGTCGCCGCAGCAGCTGCTGACGTTTATCGAACAGCATGTCGAACTGGGCGTCACCACCGTCGATCACGCAGATATCTACGGTGGTTATGCCTGCGAGCAGGCATTCGGCGACGCGCTGCGCCTGAAGCCCGCGTTGCGGCAGTCGCTGGAGCTGGTGAGCAAGTGCGGCATCGCCACCACCGCCAAGCCCGGCAACCCGATCGGCCACTACATCACCGATCGCGATCATATCGTACAGAGCGCGGAACACTCGCTGCGCCATCTGCATACCGACTACCTCGACCTGTTGCTGATCCACCGCCCGGATCCGTTGATGGACGCTGACGACGTGGCCGAAGCCTTTGTCGCGCTGCACAAAAGCGGCAAGGTGCGCCATTTCGGCGTCTCTAACTTTACGCCCGCGCAGTTCCAACTGCTGCAGTCGCGTCTGCCGTTCTCTCTGGTCACCAATCAGGTGGAAATTTCGCCGATTCACCAACCGGCGATCCTGGACGGCACGCTCGACCAGTGCCAGCAGCTGCGCATCAAACCGATGGCCTGGTCCTGCCTGGGCGGCGGCCGCTTGTTCAACGACGCCGAGTTCCAGCCGCTGCGCGACGAGCTGCAGCGGGTGGCGCAAGAGATCGGCGCCGAGACCATTGAACAGGTGGTTTACGCCTGGGTGATGCGCCTGCCGTCTTCGCCGCTGCCGATTATCGGCTCCGGCAAGATCGAGCGGGTGCGTTCGGCGTTGAAGGCGCAGAAACTGGCGCTGAACCGCCAGCAGTGGTTCCGCATTCGCAAGGCGGCGTTGGGGTATGACGTGCCCTGAGACGGGGTAGAAAGAGGAAAGCCGGGCGGCGAAAGCGCCCGGCTTTTTTTACGTCGGTCTTTAGGCCAACACCACCTGATCGGGGTTGAAATGATCGAGCGAGACGCCGATCAGCGTGACCTGGCTGTGGCCGAAGGCCAGCACCAGATCGTCGTTTTGCTGCGTGGCATAGTCGCGGATATTCCCGCTGGCGCCCTCGGTGCCGATAAATACCAGTTTGTCGGTGGCGTTGAAGCCATACAGCTGGTCGCGGCCGAAATCGCCGCTGAACAGGAAGGTATTGCCGTTGCCGACCCCCTTCAGAATGTCATCGCCGCTGCCGCCGACGAAGGTCAGGTTGCCGCCGGCATGGCCGATCAGCGTATCGTTGCCGGCATTGCCGAACAGCCAGGCGTCGTGGCTGCGAGCCTGCAGAACGTCATCGCCGTCGCCGCCGGTGGTGGCGGCTGCATAGGCTTTGAGGCCCGAATCCGATTTCAATCCGGCGGCGGTCACCTGATGATCCACCTCTTTGCTGAAAATCAGCCAGGAGGTTTCTTTGCTGCGCAGGGTGCTGATGTCGTCCGCCAGCGTAATGCCGCCTTTGGCGTCGCGCAGGTAAAGCGTATTGCCGTCGTAGGCGACCTCGGTGTTTTTCAACGCCTGCTGGGTATCGAAGATATTGTGGCCTTTGCCGCCGGCGATCAGGTTATAGCCGCCGGCGTCGCGGAAGATATCGTCACCGTCGCGGCCCTCGAGATAGTCGTTGCCTTTGCCGCCCTTGATCAAATCATTGCCGTCGCTGCCGATGATAAACGTCGGCCCGCTGTGCGTTTCCGCGTTGCGGTTCAGATCTTCCACCCAGGTACTGCCGCGCGTGACGTTCGACAAGTTGGAGACGATGATGGTCGAGTCTTTGTCGGTCAGCGAATAAAACTCGGAGTTCAGCACCCGCATCAGGCCATCCTGATAGAAGAACGGCAGGTGGGATAGCCAGGTTGGAATGTTGAGAATGGAGAACGGCAACAGATTCCAGGCGTCCGACGCGTAGTGGTCGTTGAAGTTGACGATATTGTTGGTGGCGGAGGTATGCGGCGCATCGTGAACGCCCAATGACGGCAGGGTCAGCGAGGTGCCGTCGAGCGCGCGAAACACCGGATCGTTCTCATAGCCGATGTTGATCACCTTGCCGCCGGCTTCGTACTGGGTCGGCGAGGCGAAGGCGACATAGTTGGACTGCGCGTAGAAGCCGCCCCAGTTGGCGTCGCTCTGCGCCGCCATGCTGTTGACCGCCAGCCCGCCGAGGCTGTGGCCGCTGATCACCACGTCTTCGCCGCTCAGCCCGTGGGCCTGCGCGAATTTCGCCACGTCCCCCAGCAAATTGCCGAAGGCCTTCAGCGTATAGCCGTCGGCATAGCCTTTCGGCCCGAACCCGGCCAACAGATCGTTAATCACATCGCCGATGGTATCGCCGATCAGCGACTCGCGCGGGCCGCTGGTACCGCGAAATGAGATGCCAATGGCGGTGAGATTGCCTTCGCTGTCATATTTGCCCAGCACCTCGGCCTGAGCGGTGGTGTAACCGGCGGTTTCGCCGTAGTAGGTGCCGCGCGCATCGGTTTTGCCGGCGTAACCCAACTGCGCGGCGTCGATCACTGACCAGCCGGCATTGTTCACCGCGTCCTGCGCGGCCTGTTCGGAGTCGGGGTTCCAGGGAAGACCGGGCAGGCCGCCCTGCGATTGGGTGCTGCCGATGAGCGCCGTGATCAGCGTCAGCGGCAGACCGAGGCCGAAACCGGTCTGGTGATAGCCTTCATTGAAGCCGTTATCGATATTGTGGTAAGCGTAGGTAGAGATGGCCAAGGCGTCGGAAAACAGCGCCTTTGACGCGTTTTCGTCCAGATCCTTATAGCTAAAGATGCCCATATCAGTTCCTTATGAAGTATGCCGCCTGGCCGGGAAGTGAACTCTCGCGCGTCGGCGGTGGAAACAGGGAAACAACGTTAGCCGAACGACAGCTGGTCAGAGGACCAACATCGGTAGAATTATTATTGGTGCTAAATATTAGGCCCGCGAATCAAATTGGCGAGATTGTGCGTTGGTTAACAGTGCTGGCGCTGGCTCTCCTATACTGATAACTCGATATAGTCATTAAGGAGACTGATTGATGAAACGTTATTGGTATGCGGCGCTTGGCCTGATGGCCTGCGGGGCCGCTCAGGCGGCGACGGTCGACGTTGAGATGAACTTGGTGACCGGGCAGGGCATCGGTCAGGATATCGGCAAAGTGGCCATCAGCGAAACGCCTTACGGCTTACTGTTCACGCCGAGCCTGAAAGCCTTGCCGGCCGGGGTGCACGGTTTCCATGTGCATGAGAAAGGCAGCTGCGAGCCGGGCATGAAGGACGGTAAGGCGGTGGCGGCGCTGGCGGCCGGCGGGCATTTTGATCCGCAAAAAACCGGGAAACACCTCGGGCCGTATGCCGACGGGCATCTGGGCGATTTGCCGGCCATCTATGTGACCGCCGACGGCATGGCGAACGACCCGGTGTTGGCGCCGCGGCTGAAAAAAATCAGTGAAATTGAGGGCAAGGCGCTGATGGTGCACGCCGGCGGCGATAATCACTCGGATCATCCGCTGCCGCTCGGCGGCGGTGGTGAGCGCTTCGCCTGCGGCGTGATCAAGTGATCATCTGCCGCTGACGGCCGCTGTGGCGGCGGGCTGGCCAATGGCCTGTTGCAGTTGCTGCAGCGAGCAGTAGAGCCGCCAAATCAGGCCGGCCAGATCGCGCGCCGCCTGTTCCGGGTGGTGCGCCAGGGTGTTGCTCATGCGCAGCAGTTCTTGCAGCGTGGCGTCCAGCGAACTGTGCTGTACGCCTTTCTCCGTCATGATGCCGCGCAGGCAGTGGATACAGACGTTGCGCACCGCCGACAGCGGATCTGAGCGGGTTTGCCAGTCGCGCAGCTGCCAGACGATATGGCTGCAGTTGAGCAGCACCACGCCCCAGCGCAGCAACCAGGTGCGCGCCTCCTGATCCTGACTTTGATTGAGCTGGCTGATGCGATGGTAGATCAGCGATTCAAACTGGCTTTCGCTCTGCTGCGGCTTTTTGCTCAACTGATCGATAAAGTCGCGGCGCAGCGCGCGGATAATACGGCGGCTCTTTCGCTTGTCCGAGCTGGGGCGCAGGATCTGAAACGCCAGCCCGGCCAGCAGCACACCGACAATTTTACCGATGTTGTCATTGATAAAGGACTGGTAGTCATAGCTCGGCGGATTGCTGACGGTCAGAAATGAGCCCATAAAGACGATCAGCTGCCCCCAAAGCGCGGCATAAGGCGGATTCTGCAGCTTGAGCATCTGCATGGTCACCAGGATCGGGAACAGGAAGGCGCAGAACACCCAGAAATCGTCAATCTGGATCATCAAACCGAATTTCACCACGAAGCAGGCGACCGAGAGCAGCAGCACCGCCTTGAGCAAGGTGCTGACGCTGTTGATCGGCGAAGGCGTGGAGGAGTAGAGCACGCAGCTGATGGCGGTGAGCGTCAGCGCCGCGCTGCCGGCGTCCCACTGCGTGTTGATCCAGTAGGCGCAGCCGATCACGATGCATAAAAAGGTGCGCAGGCCGTTATAGGCGGCTTCGTAGCTGTCGGTATGGCGCGCCAGCGAGGTGACGCGCGGCGGCTGGAGATCGCTGACCGCCGTGGCGCTTTCCAATCGCTGCAGCCAGCGGTTGCAGCGCAGATAAAGCCAGCAGAAATCACGCAAACGCAGCCAGAAGGCGCGATGGCGGTAGTCCGCTGCATCTTGCGGGGCGATCTGCTGGAGCAGGCGCGCCAAGCGATATTTATCGGTGGCGGGATCGCGCAATTCATCCAGCAGTTGCGTCAGCACCGGCATCAGATTGGCGGGACGATCCGGCCAGTTCAGCAGCATGCGGCGCAGGCTGGAAATGACGCTGGTAATGCGCAGCTGCTGGTGCAGCAGATAGTTGAGCAGGTTATTTTGCCGCCGCAGGCGGTAGTGGCTCCAAAACGCCTGAATGCGCAGCAGGTTCATGGTCAGGATCTGGCCGATAACCCCTTCGTGCGAGGTGCGCATCTGCGCGGTGACCTCCGGCTGCCATAGCATGGCGGCGTGCTCCAGCAGCCGCTGCTGCATGCGCCGCAGCGAAGTCAGCAAGGCTTCGCCGTCGGAGGTGCTGGGCAGGATCATCATCATCAGCCCGCCGCACAGAATGCCGGTGATCACTTCGCAAACCCGCGCCTGGGCGATATCGAAGATCTGCTGGGTATCGGTGACGTTGACCGTACCGAAGGCGATGATGGCGGCGGTATAGCCCGCCAGCGCGAACGCGTAGGAAACGTTGTTTTGATAATGGTTGGAGAAATAGGTGCATAGCCCGATCCAGGCGGCGATGAACAGCGTGAACAGCCAGGGATCGTTCAGGCAGTGGCCGGCGATCGCCACCGAGGCGGCGGCGCCCACCAGGCTGCCGAAGATGCGGCCGATGCTTTTGCTGATCACGCCGCCGATGGTGGGGAAGCTGACCACCGCGGCGGAGGTGAGCGCCCAATAAGGTTCGTCGAGCTCGAGCACGAACGCCACCCACAGCGCCAGACACATCGCCAGCGAGTTGCGCAGCGCATAGCGCCATTGGCCGCCGGTCGCTTTACCCCAGGGGGTACGGCTCCACTCCAGAAAGGGCAGGTTCACACTTTAGTTCCGCTGATGAATCGAAATGGTGCAGGTGGTGCCGGCAACCAGCGTCAAATCGGCGGGCACGTTGAGCAATTTTATCCGCACCGGCACGCGCTGAGCCAAACGCACCCAGGGAACATTGGGCTTAACATCCATTAATAGATCGTTGTTGCTGTCAACGCTCTGATCGTAAATGGCGCGGCCGATACTCTCTACTTCCCCCTGCAACGGGGTGTTGCCGTTATATAAGACAATATCGGCTTTATTGCCTTCTTTTATATGTTTCAGCTTGGTTTCTTCGAAATAACCGAGTACATAAAACGAATGGACATCCACCAGTGCGACCAAAGGCGTGCCGGCGTTGGCGTAGTTCCCGACCCGCGACTGCAGATTGGTGATATAACCGTCGGTCGGCGCGTAAATTTTAGTTTTGCTCAAATTCCATTTGGCCTGTTCCAGGTTGGCCAGGGCGGCTTTATAGGCGGCCTTCATTGCCTGAGCGGCTAAATTGGACTCATCCAAATCTTCAGCGGAAATAACGTTGCGCGGCAACCCGCGGCGTCGGGCGGCTTCATGGTCCGCCTTGGCCAGATCCGATTGCGCTTTTGCCACCGCGGCCTCGGCATTGTTCAGCGCGATCTGATAAGGCACCGGGTCGAGGGTAAAAATCAGACTTCCCGCAGGTACGAATTGATTGTCATTCGCACTTATTTTCTCTAATCTTCCAGAAACCTCAGGGGTGATATTGACGAGTTCTGCGCGCACTTTTCCGTCACGGGTCCATGGGGATTGCATATAATAATTCCAGAGCCACCAACCGGCGCAGACGGCAATGGCGCAGACGATCACCGTAGAAAAGTATTTTAATGTTTTATGCTGCATGGGTTACCAACTCGCTAAAATCCATAAGGAACCGCTGACGGTCAGGACGAAAATGGACAGGTCCATCAACATGGGGTGCCAGATTTCACCGGAATACATCCAGTCCCTGAGCAGCTGATGAATCAGCAACCATAAGACCAGTCCTAGCAAAAAAGCTTTAAATATGGGTGGAAAATAAAGCGATGCCCCCAGGACCAAATCGGGTAAGGGCGATGAGGCGTGTAACCATGATGTATTCACATTAACAATCCCTACGGGTGAATATGTTGAATATTTGCATAACGATTAAACAATAGCGGTTAAAAATAGTGGTTATTTCCACAATATACATTATATACATTTGTGTTTTTAATGTGAGTTACCCAAAATAGTCTAAGCTCTGGGAGGTAATGTTAGCATGCTAATTATAAGGAGGGGTAAGTGGAGTCAACATTAGGTTCAGATTTAGCACGATTGGTTCGTGTTTGGCGAGCGCTCATCGATCATCGGCTCAAGCCGTTGGAGCTGACCCAAACGCATTGGGTTACGTTGCACAATATCAATCGCTTGCCGCCGGAGCAGTCGCAAATCCAGCTGGCCAAGGCGATCGGTATCGAGCAACCGTCACTGGTTCGCACGCTGGACCAACTGGAGGAGAAGGGGCTTATCACGCGTCACACCTGTGCCAACGATCGCCGCGCGAAGCGCATCAAGCTGACCGAAGCGGCCGATCCGATCATCAGGGAAGTCGACAGTGTGATCACGTCTACGCGCAGTGAGATTTTAAGCGGCATTACCGCCGACGAAGTGCATCTGTTGGTAGGGCTGATTGGCAAGTTAGAACAAAATATCACCGAACTGCAGAACAAATAATAATATTCTTATTTTTCTACGATTACAGTTTCACAGCATCAGAAATAAAACCGGAGGCGATTGCCTCCGGTTTGCCGTGTGCCGCCTGCTGACTTACAGCGGAGAGACGGTGATGGTGTCGCCCATGCGCGCCATGCGCACGCGCTGACCCGGGCTGAACTTGGTGTCGCCTGCTTTCTGCACCACGACGATGTTCTCTTTCTGGTCGGTTTTGATTTCCAGCTCGTAGCCTGAGGTACGACCGGCCACTTCACCGATGCTGTTGCCCGCCGCGCCGCCGGCGATAGCGCCCGCCGCGGTAGCCAGCGTACGGCCGGTGCCGCCGCCAACGGTGTTGCCCAACAGCCCACCAATTACCGCGCCGCCGATCATCCCCAAGGCGTTGGAGCCTTCGCCGCCCTGAATTTTAACCGGACGCACGGAAACCAGCGTCCCGTAAGTGACGTTCTGCACCTGCTTGGCCTGCGAGGACGAGTAGACATCGCCGGACATGGATTCATTGGCACACCCAGCCAACGTAACGGCGGCGACGGCAACGACGAGAAGACGCTTGATCATATAAAACTCCTGATGGTAGTAGTCCATAACCTGGCAATGCTCACCAGGCAAGATTCAGTGAAAATGATAGACAAAGTATGGCTGAAAGTTGATACAGCGCCATGCCTCATCGCTGCACGCAGCTTAACTTTTCTCTGTTCAACCAATAATAAACCGCGGTTTACCTTTATGACAGCCTCACCGACATTCCGTTGCCGGTTAACGCACGGTTTAACACATAAAATGTGCCACAGCGACGCACCTGGCTCACGGCGCGTAAAAAAAGCATCATAATTCATGGCGTTAATTCGTCAATTCTGGTTTATTTGTCAGGATAAAATTTGCTTACCGTGCGGGTTAGAGGATGTTGCTATGAAGTCAGGCCGCTATATAGGCGTCATGTCCGGCACCAGTCTGGACGGAATCGATGTGGTATTGGCCGCGATTGACGATCGCATGGTGGCGCAGCAGGCCAGCTATAGCCATCCGATGCCGATCGCGCTGAAAAAAGAGATCCTGGGAATGTGCCAGGGGCAGCAAACCACGCTGGCCGCCGTCGGCCGGTTGGACGCACAGCTGGGCACGCTGTTTGGCGAGGCGGTGCTCGGCCTGCTGAAGCAAACCGGCATCGACGCGGATCATATCACCGCCATCGGCTGCCACGGCCAGACGGTATGGCACGAACCGGAAGGCGACGCGCGTTTCTCCATGCAGCTCGGCGACAATAACCGCATCGCCGCACTGACCAATATCACCACCGTCGGCGATTTCCGCCGGCGCGACATGGCTTACGGCGGGCAGGGCGCGCCGCTGGTGCCGGCGTTTCATCAGGCGCTGCTGGGGCATCCCGTCGAGCGACGTATGGTGCTGAACATCGGCGGCATCGCCAACCTCTCTCTGCTGTTGCCCGGTGCGCCGGTGCGCGGTTTCGACACCGGGCCGGGCAACATGCTGATGGACGCCTGGATCTGGCGCCACTGCGCACAACCTTACGATCAGGACGGCGGCTGGGCCATGCAGGGGCGCGTCTGTTTGCCGCTGTTGCAGCAGATGCTGGCGGACCCTTACTTCGCGCTGCCTGCGCCGAAAAGCACCGGCCGCGAGTATTTCAACATCGCCTGGCTGGAGCGTCAGCTGGCCGGATTACCGGCGTTTGCGCCGGTCGACGTGCAGGCCACGCTGACGGAGCTGACCGCCGTCAGCATCAGCGAACAGGTGCAGCTGGCCGGCGGGTGTGAGCGCCTGCTGGTCTGCGGCGGCGGGGCGCGCAACACGCTGCTGATGGCGCGCCTGTCGGCGCTGCTGTCGGGCACCGAGGTCGGCCTGACCGACGATTGCGGCGTCAGCGGTGACGACATGGAGGCGCTGGCCTTCGCCTGGCTGGCGTTTCGCACGCTGTCCGGCCAGGCCGGCAACCTGCCTTCGGTGACCGGCGCCAGCCGTGAAACGGTGCTGGGTGGGATTTATCCGGTTTTGCCATTCGGGGGGCGCTAGCTCTGTTAGGATAGCCTGTGAAGGATTTTTCTAAGGAGCAACAGCATGAAAAAAGTCATTTTCATCGCCGGCGCGCTGGCGCTGTCCGGCTGCAGCTATATCCTGCCGCAGAGCAGCCAGACGATGCACTACCAGTGCGGCACCACGCCGTTGACGGTGGCGCTCGACGGCAAGGCGAGCGAAGTCAGCCTGCTGATGGATGGCGAACAGCTGCATCTCAAGCAGGTGTTGGCGTTGACCGGCGCCAAATACAGCGACGGCAAATACACTTTTTGGTCGAAAGACCGCAATGCCTATCTTGAGCGCAACGGCAAGGTAGTCATGAGCGACTGCGTGTTGACGGAGTGACGGTCAGCGGCGGCGTCGGAGCGATTGAGTTCCTGGCGCCGCAGGCGCAGAATGTAACGACGGATTTTTCAGTTGGTCGATAACCCAGATGATTGAAAAGAATGAGTTTGATGTTGCGGACCTGCGCCGTGAATATACCCGAGGCGGCCTGCGCCGCAACGATCTGACCGCCAATCCGCTCGAGCTGTTCGAGCGTTGGCTGAAACAGGCCTGCGACGCGCGCCTGGCCGATCCGACCGCCATGTGCGTCGCCACCGTCGACGAACGCGGCCAGCCGTATCAGCGCATCGTGCTGCTCAAGCATTTCGATGAGCAGGGGCTGGTGTTTTACACCAACCTCGGCAGCCGCAAGGCGCAGCAGCTGGCGCAAAACCCGCATATCAGCCTGCTGTTCCCCTGGCACATGCTCGATCGTCAGGTGATTTTCCTCGGTCAGGCGGAGCGCCTGTCGACCCTCGAAGTGCTGAAGTATTTCCATAGCCGGCCGAAGGACAGCCAAATTGGCGCCTGGGTGTCGCAGCAGTCGTCACGCATTTCCGCGCGCGGCGTGCTGGAAAGCAAATTCCTCGAGTTGAAGCAAAAGTTCCAGCAGGGCGAGGTGCCGTTGCCGAGTTTCTGGGGCGGATTCCGCGTGAAATTCGACTCCGTCGAGTTCTGGCAGGGCGGCGCCCACCGCCTGCATGACCGTTTCCTGTATCAGCGGGACGGGAATGACTGGAAAATTGACCGACTGGCACCTTGAAGACGTAAAATCCCCCTCTAAGCGCTGGTGCTGACGCCGCCGGCGCTTTATTCTATGCGCTACCCTGAATTTTTATTTCGCCACTGGGCGAAAGGCCGTGTACCGGCAAAGGTGCATTCGTTTATACATGGAGTCATTGATGGCAAGCAGCAACTTGATTAAACAACTGCAAGAGCGGGGCCTCGTTGCCCAGGTTACGGATGAGGAAGCGTTAGCGGAGCGACTGGCGCAAGGGCCAATTGCACTGTATTGCGGTTTCGATCCGACCGCTGACAGCTTGCATTTGGGCCATCTGGTTCCTCTGTTGTGCCTGAAGCGCTTCCAGCTGGCCGGCCACAAACCGGTAGCGCTGGTGGGCGGCGCCACCGGCCTGATCGGCGATCCGAGCTTCAAAGCGGCGGAGCGCAAGCTGAACACCACCGATACGGTGAACGAGTGGGTGGAGAAGATCCGCAAACAGGTTTCCCCGTTCCTCGATTTCGACTGCGGCAGCAACAGCGCTATCGCGGCCAACAACTACGACTGGTTCGGCGGCATGAACGTGCTGACCTTCCTGCGTGATATCGGCAAGCACTTCTCCGTCAACCAGATGATCAACAAGGAAGCGGTCAAGCAGCGCCTGAATCGCGACGACTCCGGCATCTCCTTCACCGAGTTCTCCTACAACCTGCTGCAGGGCTTCGATTTCTCCGAGCTGTACAACCGCCACCAGGTGGAGCTGCAGATCGGCGGTTCCGATCAGTGGGGCAACATCACCTCGGGTATCGATCTGACGCGTCGTCAGCATCAGAAGCAGGTGTTCGGCCTGACCGTGCCATTGATCACCAAGGCAGACGGCACCAAGTTCGGTAAAACCGAAGGCGGCGCGGTCTGGCTGGCGCCGGAAAAAACCAGCCCGTACAAGTTCTACCAGTTCTGGATCAACACCGCCGATGCCGACGTTTACCGCTTCCTGAAGTTCTTCACCTTCATGAGCCTGGAAGAGATCAACGCGCTGGAAGAAGAAGACAAGAACAGCGGCAAGGCGCCGCGCGCCCAGTACGTGCTGGCGGAAGAAGTGACCGGCATGGTGCACGGTGCGGAAGGCCTGGCGGCCGCCAAGCGCATCACCCAGAGCCTGTTCTCCGGCGCGCTGCATGACATGACCGAAGCGGACTTCGCCCAGCTGGCGCAGGACGGCATGCCGACCATCAAACTTGAGCGCGACGCCGATCTGCAGCAGGCGCTGGTGAATGCCGAACTGGTGCCGTCACGTGGCCAGGCGCGCACCATGATCGGTTCCAACGCGGTGACCATCAACGGCGAGAAACAGTCGGATGCCGAATACCGCTTCAGCGATGCGGACCGTCTGTTTGGCCGTTACACGCTGCTGCGCCGCGGCAAGAAACACTACTGCCTGGTGGACTGGCAGTAAGCGTCAGGCTACATGACATGAAAAGCCCGGGGTTCTCCCCGGGCTTTTTTTTCGCATGGCGCGGATGAAGATTAGGCAAACGCCTCCGACGGCGAATTTTCGGCCGCAAGACCGTTCACGGTGACGGCCGGCGCATGGTAGTGCAGAGAGACGGCGGCCAGATAGGGATCCTGATTGCCGATCGAGAACACCACATCATCGGCGTCAAACGTCTGGTTATGATTTTTATCCACGATGACATAGACCGATTTATCCAGTTTCAGCAAACCGACTTCCGCCAACTGGTGGGTGCTGGCGCCGTTGGTCATTTTCGCCAGAACCTGCGAGAACAGCGCCTGGGCGTTGTTGGCGCCCGTCAGACCGCTAAACGCCGCCTGCAGTTCGGTGGCGCTGGTCGCGCTGCCATACAGCGTGGCGGTTTTATCGCCGGCCTTGGAGAAGACCCATTGGCTGGCGGCATCACCGACATTGATCACGCTATTCTGATAGCCGACGTTCAAGGTGACCATGTCATCTATTTTACTGTCGCTGAAGGAGAGTGTCCGTGCCGAGTCCACCGTGGTATTACCTTTTACCTGTGCTTTCAACACCGTCAGGCCGGTATCGTCAATGGTCAGTTGATGCCCGTTCAATTCGTTGATGACAGTGCTGAAATCGTCTTTGTTGGCCAAGGAGTTCAATGTGTTGTAGAAGCTGCCGCCACCGGTGCCGCCTTTCTCCGCCACTAACTGCAGCTTCATATCCGAATAAAAGCGGCGATCGATGTAGTCGTTTCCGCGAATGGTTTGCAGATTATCGCTGAAATCCGCCGCGACGGTGAGGTTGAGCACCAGTGCTTGATCGCCGGCATACATCGCACCGGTCAGTAGCAGGTCGGAAATTGAGTTATCCCCGCCGCTGAGCGTCATGGTGCGGTTTTGCACCATTTCTGCGTTGCTGCCCATATAGACTTCCAGCGTTTGTTTATGGTCAGAGGTAAAGCTGAACGTGCCCATATCCAAATCGAAGAACTTGCCGCTGTCTTTGGTGAATTCCAACGTAAAGCGGGTATCGCTTTGCCGGGTATCATGAATATGAATATGGCTGTTGCTTGTCAGACCGCCGGCCAGTTTGAACGAGTCATTGCTGACGTTAAGCAGTGTCAGGTCGCCGGAATAAGCTGAAATAATCCCACCGGCGTGGCCGGTATAACCGTTGCCGTTGCTCAGGGGCAACTCGGCTTGGGTGAGGGAGGATACGTTGGCGTAAGCCGCGTTGTGGATGCCGGCATTTTGGCTGAAAAGACCAAAGTCGAAGACCTTGCTGCCTTCGCTGGCAACCCATTTTCCGTCGAGATAAATGTCGCCGGTTCCTTTGTAGTGAGTCAGATCGATATAGTCAAAATATCTGAATTGGTTGACGTTGCTGACGATACTGCCGTCGAGATTACCGAGCTGATTTGTGGTCAGATAAACTGATTTGGTAATGAAGTTAGCTGACAGCATTGTGATAGTGGACGAACTCGCGGATTTAGCCTCTGCCAAAAAATGGCTGCCGATATGGTTGGCGCCGCCGTTGACGCCATTGCCGGCCCAGAGCAAGTTTTTCGCCATCAGGCTGGTATGGGCATTGTTCAGGCTGCTGCTTCCTTCAACCACGACGTTTAAAAAGCTGATGGGTAAAGCGGCATCCGCATTGGCGATATTGGCATCGTTGAGGCGCAGAGAAACGAATTTATTGCCCAGCGAAGAGAGCACCATGGTGTTCGTAGCATAGAGACCGGACAGCACGATGGAATTAACATTCTTCAAGGCTGTCACATCAAGGTTCGTGGGCGTATTGACGTTGAGGTTGATCTGACTCAACGTGACTATCTCGGCATTGGTGACCTCATGATCCCCTCTGCCATTAATGCTGGCCACCAGTTTACCGCTATCTGACAGGCTTAACGTTCCGTTGAAGTCCCGTTGATAGCCCAATGCATCGCCCAATTTTATATCGAAGTTTTTCAGCAGACTGGCCTGGGGCGGGTAGGGGTGATTATCCAGTGGGAATTTGCCTTCGCGGAAGGCATCGATAATCAGCGAGGAAGCCTTGATATTGTCGTTGCCGGCCTTCAGCAGGATAGCCTGCGCTGAAGCGCTGTCGAGTGGCTGGCCATAGAGTTTGAGGTAAATCTTTTGATAATCTCCGGCGTTGCGGAATTGGTAGGCGCTTGACAACATTTTAAGCAGATCGCTGTGAGAGGTGCCGCTGGCCAACAAACGGCTAAAGGTATCGAGCGCAGTGGCGTCAGCGGCGGTTCCGGCAACCGTCAGGTACAGCGCCATCACCGCTTCGGTATAAACGGGCGGCGGTAATTCACCTGGTCCATATACATGAGTTGCCGCCGTGAAGTTTTGCTTGGCGGTGGTGGCGGCGGCGTCATTTCTGATGTCATCCATCATGCGCACTATGACATCACCGCGTGTTTCACTGTGATCGTTCAATCCCGTCACGTATTTTTGCAGGTCACTCTCACTGGCGCTTTTACCAAACCCCGTCGAAAATATTTTCCTGACAAAATCGTCGTTGCTGAGTGAATGGATATAGCTTTTCGTGGCGATGAATGCATTGGCGATGTCGACGGTGTTTTTCTTGCCGCTAACCAGTAGGTCGCTCCAGTATTGGACGGCGGCGGAATGGGTCATGCTACCGAGCAGATAATAGAGACCTTGTACATCTGCTGCTGCAGAGAGCTGTGACGGTTGCACCAGCTCTGAAGGATACAGCGTGGTGTTGACGATCGTCTGCAAATGCTGTTGTTGAGCTTGCAGTCCGGCATCGTTGCCCGTGTAGTTTATGACGTTGGCGATCAACTCAGTCGTCAGGTTGCCGAGAGATTTTCCCGCGTTGACCTGCGTGGTGAGCGCGTTCAGCGTCAAGGCATCCGGCTGTGCGCCGGTGGTATTCTGATAGATGTATTGTATTTTTTGGCTGGTGGTCAGGCCATCGTAGCGATGTTGCCCGTCTTGCGAACGAATAAACATATTGGCTAATTCACTTTGCGTGTAATCGCCTTTCTCCAGTTTTTTGGCGAAATAATTCAACGCGTCATCATCGGCTTTTTTGCCCAATGTGGCATAGAACAGCTTGGCTACACCTTGTTGCAAGGTCAGTAGGCTCATGATATTTCCCTGTGTGTTGTTAAAATAAGTGCGAGGCATCGACAAGTACAGCCCAAAACAGCCTGATTGCAATGCGAGTGAACCTAAGGAAATTCTGTATTTGTTGAAAGTGCGGCCACCCACGACGCGAGGCGGCCGCTAATGACCATCAGGCCATGGCTAATTCCGTTGCGGGTGCGGCGGTGTTGCCGGCAAGCGTGATGACTGGCGCCTGATAATGAAGATGGGTCGTGATATCGTGGATGTCTTTATTGCCTAGCGAGAAAATAATATCCTGAGAATCAAGTTTTTGGTTGTTATTATTGTCAATAATAATATAAGCATTATTACCTAGCTTAACCACACCGACGCTTTGCAATAGGGCTTCACCGTTGCCATGCGTTATTTTCGTCAGGGCCTGGTTAAATATGTCCTGCGCGGAATCGCTGGGGCTGACAGCCAGTGAGTCAAACAACGCGTTGACCTGTTCCGTTTGGCTCAGTTCACCGTAAATGACGATCTCGCCTGATGACTTGGCGTTGAAGACCCAAGAACGATTCAAGTTGTTTAGCGAAATAGATCAGGGCGTTATCGTCGGCTTTTTTGCCCAGCGTGGCGTAGAATAGAATGGCAACGTCTTGCTGTAGTTTTAATAAACTCATGGCATTCTCCATGGCGTCGTGAAAAAGCAACATTGGCAAGTAAGTAAAGTCTATCGTCGTCGAAATGCAATTCAGCGGCCGTGGGAAGATCCCGGATTTTCAGGTCGCAGAGGCCTTGCATGCGGTTCTCGGCTTTTTTTGAATCGGACTTTTCGCTACAATACGCCGCCGTCGAAAGCATAAAAATTCCTCTCATTTCTTGTTTTTAACAGCGCCGGCATGACGTTTTCGCGTTATGCACCCATTTTCATTTCGCCGCGGGCTGATGCACACGGCATGGCGAGGTCAGTTGTTCCGATGAAAAACATTCTTTCTATCCAGTCGCACGTGGTGTTTGGTCACGCCGGCAACAGTGCGGCGGAGTTTCCGATGCGCCGCATGGGCGTCAACGTCTGGCCGCTGAACACGGTGCAGTTCTCCAACCATACGCAATACGGTCAGTGGACCGGCTGCGTCATGCCGGCCAGCCACCTGAGCGATATCGCGCAGGGCATCGCCAATATCGATCAACTGAAGCGCTGTGATGCGGTGCTGAGCGGTTATATCGGTTCGCCGGAGCAGGGCGACCATATTCTGGCGATCGTGCGTCAGGTTAAGCAGGCGAATCCGAATGCCTGGTATTTCTGCGATCCGGTGATGGGACATCCGGAAAAGGGCTGCATCGTGGCGCCGGGGGTGGCCGAGTTTCACTGCCGTCAGGCGTTGCCGTGCAGCGACATGGTGGCGCCGAACCTGCTGGAGCTGGAAATGCTGAGCCAGATGGCCGTCGCCAACGTGGACGACGCGGTGCAGGCCGCTCGTTCGCTGATCGCCAAGGGGCCGCGATTGGTGCTGGTCAAGCACCTGGCCCGTGCCGGCTATCACACCGACTGTTTCGAAATGCTGCTGGTGACGGCGGACGAAGCCTGGCACATTAGCCGGCCGCTCGTGGACTTCGGGGCGCGTCAGCCGGTCGGCGTCGGCGATTTGACCAGTGGTCTGCTGCTGGTGGATCTGCTGAAGGGCGAGGCGCTGGATAAAGCGCTGGAGCACGTGACCGCCGCCGTGTATGAGGTGATGCTGACCACGCAGGCGATGGGCGAGTATGAATTGCAGGTGGTGGCGGCGCAGGATCGGATCGTGCAGCCGCGCAGCGAGTTCAGAGCGGTAAAACTGTAAGCGGCATCGGGCCCCGGCGAGAGCCGCCGGGGCTGAACCTTACTTCAATCCTTCGGCGTTCAGCGCCGCATCTACCGCCGGGCGCGCCGCAACGCGATCGAACCAGGCCGCCAGATGGGCGTGCTTGCGCACATCGAACTGCAAGGCGAATGCCCAGCGCAGCACGGTGAACAGGTAGGCGTCGGCCACGCTGAAACGGCTTCCCAACAGGAAGTGCTGCTTCGCCAGCACCGAATCCAGATAGCTGAACTGCTGCTCCAGCCTGGCGCGCGCGATGGTTTTATATTCCTCGGGCGTCTTCGGGTTGAACAGCGGGCTGAACCCTTTGTGCAGCTCGGTGGCGATGTAGTTCAGCCATTCGATCGCGTGGTAGCGCGACAGGGTGCCCGCCGCCGGGATCAGGTTGCGGTCCGGTACGCGGTCCGCCAGGTATTGCACGATCGCCACGCCTTCGGTCAGCAGGCTGCCGTCATCCAGCAGCAGCGCCGGTACCTGTCCCTTGGGGTTGATGGCGAGGTAATCGGCACCGCTCTCGGTTTTCTTCTGCGCCAGATCGACCTTCTCCGCCGTAAAATCCAGCCCTGCCTCACGCAGCACGATATGCGGGGACAGCGAACAGGCGCCGGCTTTATAGAACAGTTTCATCGGAAGCTCCTTGTTGATGACGAATGACGGGCATGCTTAACCTCTCATCGTAGTCCCACAGCGCCAAAATTACAGCGGCTTAGCTAACAAATTTAACCGACGATCGCCTCGGCGGGCTGCAGCTGCGCCAGCGTCGCGGCGATCTGCTGCTGCAGCGCCTGCGGCGCCACCTGCATCGGCGAGCGCAGTTCGTTGGCGATCAGCCCCTGTTGGGCCAGCACGGTCTTGACCGGCGCCGGATTCGGGAAGCTGAACATCTGGTGGATCATCGGCAACAGCTCATAGAAGTTGCTGCGCGCCGCGGCCAGATCGCCGGCGGCGACTTGCTGCACCAGCTGGACGAAACGTTCCGGGTGAACATGCGCGGCGGCGGAGATGGCGCCGGTGCCGCCGAGGCACAGCGTGGTGAGGATCAGATTGTCTTCCCCGGTCATCACATCGATTTCGCCGTCGGCGATCAGCGCCATGGTGGCGTCAGGGTTGCCGCCGCAATCCTTGATGGCGGTGATGCGCGGGTGACGTGCGAGCCGGCGCAGCGTGGCCAGCTCCATGGCGATGCCGGTGCGCTGCGGAATGTTGTACAGGATCACCGGCACGGTGGAGGCGTCGGCCAACTGGGTGAAATAGTCTATCAGGCCGCATTGCGAAGGGCGGATGTAGTAAGGCGCCGGGATCAGCACGCCGGCGATGTCGCGCAGCTGAATGGCCTGCTGCATCTGCAGCGTGGCGGCCATGTTATTGCCGGAAAGGCCCATCACCACCTGATGGGCGGGCGCCACCTCCAGCACGGCGTCGAGCACCGCCAGCTGTTCTTCCTTGCTTAGCGCGGCGGCTTCACCGGTAGAGCCGCAGACCACCAGACCGTCGATGCCGGCGTCGAGCAGGTGCCGCGCCAGGCGTTTAACCGCCGGCAGATCGACGGCATCTTGATTGAAAGGGGTAACCATCGCTACCCAAATACCCGAAAATGAGGCCATAAAATATTCCTTCTGTGTGACCGACAGAGAAGCCAGATGAGAAAATTGAAGGCGGGGCATTGCAGGCCATCCAGTCAGCTCATCTGACGGGACAGCTCGCCCCGGTCAAATGAGCGTCTGTTTCTTTGATGTAACCGCCGCCAAACCGCCAACGGGCAACGCCGGGAGAATCGGTGTATTAACGTTGCGCGGATAGGTCATGGCAGTCTCGTGAAAAGAGGATGTGGAGGTGATAATGAATATTCTTCATCAGGCTGTCAATTTACAACAGATTGATAACATTGTTATTCATGATGGGTGAGGGCAGATGAGTTTGGCTAATAAACGACAATCCCCGCGGCGGCGGGGATTGTTTGGCTGATTCAGCGCGGCGGGCGGGTACCGATGGTGGCGGACCAGCTGAAGGTGTCGCCGCTTGGTCGGTAGCGGTTGGCCTTGCGCTCCGCGCGCTCTGCCTTGGCGAGCTTCGCTCTGGCGGCCATGATGCGCGCCACCACTTCATCTTTGACCTTGTGCTGTTCGGCGTTGGTCAGCGGCCGGCCGTGGCTTTTACGCGCTTTGTCCAGCTCGGTTTTGACTTCTCGTTGCTCGCTTTCCGTCATCTCTTTCAACGTCAACTTTTTCATCTTTGCCGCCCGTTCGGTGAAGTTGGCTTTCAGTTTAACGGCGTTATGTGACCGAAAATGTTATGGGCATAACGAAAATGCCCCGTAAGCCCAGGTTACACCTCTTCCAGCAGATCGTCGACAAAGCGCCGCATGCGTTCGGTGCGCTGCTCGGCCATCTGTCGCCCGGCGGCGGTCTGGAAGCCGTCTTGCAGCTTGAAGAGCTTGGTTTCGAAGTGATCCAGGCTGAAACGCTTGTCATCGTATTGACGATGTTCGGCCCGCGGATCCGCAGCGTCATACAGCGCGCTGCGCATGCGGCCGCCGATATAGAAGCAGCGGGCTACGCCAATCAGGCCAATGGCGTCGAGACGATCGGCGTCCTGCAGGATCTTCGCTTCCAGCGTTTGCGGAGGGATGCCGGCGGAAAAACTGTGTGCTTCGATAGCGTGGGCCACCGCCGCGATGTCCGCCGGCGACCATTCAAGCCGGGTCAGCGTCAGCGTGGCTTGCTGCGCCGCCATGCGCGAAGCCAGGTGACGCTGCGGCGAATTCTTTTCCACCGCCACGGCGTCATGTAGCAGCACCGCCGCGCAGAGAATGCGCCGGTCGCCGCCTTCCAGCTTGCTGATGCGGCGGCAGTTCTTCCAGACTCGGTGTAGGTGCGCCACATCGTGCGAGCCATCGTCCGATTCGAGGGTGAGCGGCAGCAGCGTTTGCGCCAGCGTCTGGTAGGGGGAAAACGGCTGTAACAGCTCTTGCGTTAGCGAGGGTAAAGACACGTTCAGCTCCTGTTGGGGGAAATCGGGCAATCAGCATAGCCGCGTCGGAGGTCGAGAGAATGACAGAAGACGACTATTGTTTACTAAAGTGCAACCTACTATTGTCACAACTGCGGTTTTTGCAGCGAAACAAGCAACCTAGAATAGCCGCATTCCGCCGTCTCCGCCTGGTGAGAGCCTGTGTCCGCGGAGATGGTCGGAATATCCTTATCAGCCATGGGAGAAGAGACATGCCAACCCCTCTTGAGATAGTGCGCGCGACTTACGAAGGCAGTTCCGAAGAAAACGGCCGTAATCTGCTGGCGGCGCTGTCCCCCGATGCCGAGTGGACCGAAGCCGCCGGTTTCCCTTACGCCGGTACTTATATCGGCCCGGAGAATATCATCAAGAACGTGCATCAGCGTTTGGGCAGCGAATGGCAAGGTTACCGCGCCGATGTCGATCACTTTTACGACGCCGGCGACAACGTGATTGCTCAGGGTTTTTATCACGGCACTTACCGGGCCACCGGCAAAACCTTCAGCGCCTCCTTTGCGCATATTTATACGGTGCGCGCCGGCAAGATCGTGAAGTTCGTGCAGATTGTCGACAGCGCTAAAGTGCTGGAAGCGATGCAGCCTTAATCGCCGCTGTGCTTGCCGAATTTGCGGTCAAACTCGCGCCGGTAACCCCGAGCCTTGTTGCGATCGCGGATCCACAAATAGCCGCACACCAGCGCAACCGCTCCCGAGAAGGTGACGTTGCGCATATCCCGGTCATACCAAAACACCAACAGCGCATCCAGCGCAGCAATCAGCGCGATCCATTTGTACATATGGGATTGGCGCCGCGTGGCGGCGTTGAGTCGTTTTAACTGTCTGGCTTCGTCCAACACCGGTTTTTGCTGCATAGCGTTTCGTTATCATCAGGCTGTTCACGCTAAATTAGCAGAATCCTGCCAACTGCCGCAAAGATTAACGCACGCCGTCAGGCGGTTTTCAGCGTTCCCCGGGGCACGCTGAAAATTTATGCGCAGACGCTGGTATTGTTTATCGGGTGTGATAGGTTATTTATTCGCTATTTATGGGTTTTTATTCAATCGTCGCTGTGTCATCAAGCCGTAGCACTGGGCGGTTAACGTGATGGGTTCGACGCATGCGGCGGTTAACTTCGGCAGGAGAACATGATGAACGATAAGACGGCACGCCCGCAGGATGTGGTTCAACAACAGCTTGACGCCTATAACGCCCGCGATATCGAGGCCTTTATGGCCTGTTGGGCGGATGACGCGCAGTATTACGAACACCCCGACACGCTGCTGGCCAGCGGCAAGGCGGCGATCCGCGAACGGCATCTGGCGCGCTTTCGCGAGCCGAGCCTGTACGGCGAACGAATAAAACGCATGGCGGTGGGGAATATGGTGGTCGATCAGGAGGTGGTGACGCGCAACTTCCCGCAGGGGCGCGGCAAAATGGATGTCATCGCCATTTACGAAGTGGAACAGGGGCGGATCGCCAAAGCCTGGTTCAAGATCGGCCCCTGCGTGCCGGACGAAGGCGCGCTCTAGCCGCGCCTTATTGCAACGCCATCACCGCCTCTATCTCTACGCACACTGCGGGTGAGAACAACGCGCTGACCGCCATCAATGAACAGGCCGGCAGCGCGCCGTCGAAATAGTCAAACAGCACCGGGCGCACGCTCGCCAGATCGGCGATGTCGGTCAGGAACACGCTGATTTTAATCAATGCCTTGAGATTGACGCCTTCGCTGGCGGCGATGGTCGCCAATTGCTCAAGGATCTCCTGCGTTTGCTGCGGCGCGCTCAAGCCCTGCGCGTCGGTGGCGAAGGCCGTCAAGCCAGATACGTACAGGCGATCGCCGTGGCGCACGGCGTGCACATAAGGGCCACCCGGCGTAGGCAATTGCGGATAATTAATGCGTTTTAATGATGTCATGGTCAAACCCCGCGCAAGACCGGTTAATAAAATCGACAAACTTGGTTAGGATACTGGAGAAAACGCGGCAAAGCGCCGCACGCCGATGATATCTGAGAGAATCATCCCCCTTTATGTTATACGCCGTCTCTCACGCGAATGTGACAGTGCGGCGCAGATCGGCAACAAGGACGCAGAGACGATGAACCCGCTTTTTACGCCTTACCTGCAGCGCTGGCGGCTGGAGCAGGACGGCAAAGCCTTCGAAACCCACAGCAGTCTATTGATGCCGGTGCGTTACCGGGGCGCGGCGGCCATGCTGAAGATCGCCCGCGAGCAGGAGGAGCGCTTCGGCGGGCAGCTGATGTGCTGGTGGCGTGGAGAAGGCGCCGCGCAGGTGCTGGCGTGGCACGACGACGGCATTTTGCTGGAGCGCGCGCAGGGCGAAGGGTCGTTGGCGCAGCTGGTGCGTGACGGCGACGATGAACAAGCCACGCAGATCCTGTGCCGGGCGATCGCCGCCTTGCATGCGCCGCGGGCGGCGCCGTTGCCTGAGCTTATCCCGTTGCAGGAGTGGTTCAGCTCGCTGTGGCCAGCGGCCCAGGCGCACGGCGGCATGCTGCGTCTCAGCGCCACGGCGGCGGCGGAGCTGTTGAGCAGCCCGCGAGAAGAAAGCGTGTTGCACGGGGATATCCACCATGACAATGTGCTGGACTTTGGCGCACGCGGTTGGCTGGCGATCGATCCCAAGCGTTTGTACGGTGAACGGGGCTTCGATTACGCCAACATCTTCTGCAATCCTAACTACGGCGTCGCCACCGATCCGGCCATTTTCCATCGCCGCGTGGAACAGGTGTGCCGGTTGGCCGGGCTGGATCGCCGGCGTCTGCTGCAATGGATCCTGGCCTGGTCGGGGCTTTCCGCCGCCTGGTTTATGGAAGACGGGCAGGCGGCGGACATTGATTTTCGCGTCGCTGAACTGGCGGCGCGCGCGCTGGATCTCACGTTGCCGGACGGCGATTCAGGGTTCATCCTGCCAGTAATCGAGCGAGGCTGAAGGGCGCTGCAGATAACGCACCTGCTCGCCATCATTGCCGCGCGCCATCGCCTGGTATTTACCTGAGTCCGGATACATCACCACTTCCGGCTGTTCGCGCGTGCTGACGGACAGATACTTAAGCGGCGCATCGGAGGTGTTGATGATCTGGTGCGGGTATTCCGGGCCAGGCGGAATGAAAATGACATCTCCGCTGATGATCGGCAGCATTTCTCCGGCTACCCGCAGCGTTCCGCTGCCTTCCAGAATGATGAACATTTCCTCCTGAGCGTAGTGAAAATGATAGGGGCAGGAACGCATGCCCGGCGCCACACAATCGAAGGAGGCGCCCAGCTTGTCGGCGGCGGTGCCGGTGCCGAGACGAGCGCCGACGCTGTCATACAGCGGCGGCCGCCGGTCATGCTTCATCTCTACCTGTTCGACATTGCGTATCAAGCGCTGGGCCAACAGCGCGGCTTTCTCGGTCATAATCTTCCTTGGTGACGGTGTCACTTATTATGTGAATTGACATTCAGACGACAGAGAAAGTGAAGGCGCCACGGCGCCGCTTGTCAATGTAGACCGCCCGTTACGCCACGGTGGTTCGCCGCGGCAGCGACAGCAGCAGATGCGCGATGGCGCCGCCGACAATGCCCCAGAATGCCGAACCGATGCCGAGCAACGTGACGCCGGAGGCGGTGATGAGGAAGGCGATCAGCGCCGCGTCGCGCTGTTTTTCATCATGCAGCGCGCGTTGCAGGCTGCCGCCGATGGTGCCGAGCAGTGCCAGCCCGGCGATGGTGTGGATCAAGGCGACCGGCAACGCGCTGAACAGCAGGCCGATGGCGCCGCCGAACAACCCGGCCAACAAATAGAAGCCGCCGGCGGCCACCGCGCCCATATAGCGCCGCTTTGGATCGGGATGCACGTCCGGCCCCATGCAAATCGCGGCGGTAATGGCGGCGATGCACACCGAGAAACCGCCGAATGGCGCCAGCAGCAGCGCAGTCAGCGCTGTCCAGGCGATCAGCGGTGAGGTGGGGACACGGTAGCCCGCCGCCTGCAGCGTAGCGATCCCGGGGGCGTTCTGTGAAGCCATGGTGACCACGAAGAAGGGCACGCCGATGCCGAGCAGCGTCGGCCAGCTGAAATGCGGCGCGATAAATTCCGGCACGGCGACCGCCGACGCCTGTTGCGCCAGATGGATATCGCCCTGTAGCGCGGCGATCGCCAGCCCAATCGCCAGCGTCAGTACGATGGCGTAGCGCGGCAGGTAACGGCGGCTGAGCAGATAGGCCAGCCCCATACCGGCGCTGAGGAGGAAATTGAGCTGCAGTGAAGCGAAGGCGTCCAGCCCGAAACGCAGCAGGATCCCCGCCAACATCGCGGCAGAAATCGCCTGCGGAATATAATCCATCAGGCGGGCGAACAGCCCGGTGACGCCGCAGAGCAGGATCAGGCCCGACGCGAAGATGAACACCCCGATCGCCTCATTGATCGGCGTGCCGGGCAGGCTGGTGACCAGCAGCGCCGCTCCTGGCGTCGACCACGCGGTGAGGATCGGGGTGCGATAGTACAGCGAAAGCCCCAGCGAGGTGACGCCCATCGCGATCCCAAGCGTGCTCAGCCAGCCGCCGATCTGCGCCGGCGTGGCGCCAGCAGCGGCGGCGGCCTGGAAAATGATGGCGGCAGAGCTGGTGTAGCCAACCAGAACGGCGACAAAGCCGGCCATGACGGCGGGCAGGGTCAGATGGCGCAAGGAGAGGGCTGGGCGCATGAGGAGCTCCAATCGGTGAGTGTGCGTTATAACGCACGTTGAGAAATTAGCATAGCACCGTGCGCTATAGCGCACAAGCGGGTATAATCGAGCGCGATATGCAGAGGAGAACAGGATGCAGGAACTTGCCGGCCATTTGGCGCACACCCTTCGCACGCTGCGCGCGCAGCGCGGCTGGAGCCTGACGCAGGCGGCGGAATACACCGGCGTCAGCAAGGCGATGCTCGGGCAGATTGAGCGCGGCGAATCCAGCCCGACGGTGGCGACGCTGTGGAAGATCGCCACCGGTTTCAACGTGGCGTTCTCCGCCTTTCTTGAGGCGTCGCCCGCGCAGCAGCAGGCGACGCTGCACCGCTACGGCGAGTTTCCGGTGTACGATCAGGACAACGCCGATATGCGCGTGGTGCCGCTGTTTCCGTACGATCGCCAGCTGGGTTTCGACATGTTCGTCATCGATCTCGCGCCGGGCGCGCTCAGCGAATCGTCGCCGCATGAGCCGGGCGTGATTGAGCATGTGATCGTGATCAGCGGCCGGTTGGAATTGGCGATAGACGGCGAGTGGCACAGCCTGGCGGCCGGCGAGGCGATGCGCTTTCAGGCCGATCGGCCGCATGCCTACCGCAACGCCGGTTCACACACGGTGCGCATTCACGATCTGATCCACTATCCTCAATCCTGACTCAACGCGGCGGCCGCGGGCTTTGACTCCGCGCCGCCAAACGCCTACCTTGTTGAAAATGACTCTTATTTCACAGGCTGTCGCCCATGACGAGGCGGCGTTGCAGCCGACTCAAAAGGAGCTTGATTTTGCCGGTCACCAATCGACGTCAGTTTATTAAACTCAGTGCGCAAACCGCAGGAGCCGTATTCGCGATGACTTCATTACCCAACAGTATCCGCCTGGCGATGGCGGCGGAGGGCGGCGCGGCCGCCGGCGATGAATTCCTGTGGCTGGAAGAGCTGCAGGGTAAAAAAGCGCTGCAATGGGTGCAGCAGGAAAATCAGCGTACCGTGGCGCGTTTCGGCCAGGGCGAAGACTTTCAGCGCATTGAGCGCGAAGTCCTGGATATCCTCAATAAAGACACCCAGATCCCGTGGGTGAGCAAACGCGGCGAGTACTATTACAACTTCTGGCAGGATCAGGCCAACCCGCGTGGCCTGCTGCGACGCGCCACGCTGGATGAGTACCGCAAGGCCAAACCGGCCTGGGAGACGGTGCTGGATATCGATGCGCTGGGCAAGGCGGAGGGCAAAGATTGGGTTTATCAGGGCTCTCAACCACTGGCACCGGAATACCGTTATTGCCTGATGCAGCTGTCGCCGGACGGCGGCGACGCCACCGAAATCCGCGAATTCGATCTGGTGGCCAAACGCTTCGTCAAAGACGGTTTTAACGTACCGGTGGCGAAAAGCCGGGTTTCCTGGGTCGATCGGGACACGCTGTTCATCGCCACCGATTTCGGCCCCGGCTCGATGACCCAGTCCGGCTACGCGCGCATCGCCAAACGCTGGCGGCGCGGCACGCCGCTGAGCGCCGCCGAAACGCTGTACGAAGCGCAGCCCGAGGACATGGCGGTCTTCGCCTATCACGACCGCACGCCGGGCTTTGAGCGCGATTTCGTCGGCCGCAGCCTGGACTTCTACCGCCGCGACTATTTCTTGCTGACTCAGGACGGCCGGCAGAAAAAAATCGACATCCCCGCCGACGCCGAGCTGGATACGCATCGAGAATGGCTGCTGATAAAGCCGAGCAGCGATTGGGACGTGGGCGGCAAGCGCTATCCGTCCGGCTCGCTGTTGGCGGCCAATTTCGACGACTATCTGGCGGGCAAGCGCGAGCTGCAGCCGCTGTTTACCCCGACGGCGGAGCAGGCGCTGAGCGGCTACAGCGGCACTCGCGATCACCTGATCCTCAGCATCATGGATAACGTGGTCAACCGACTGGAAGTGCTGACGCCGCAGGGCGGCAGCTGGCAACGTCGCCCGCTGGGCAACCCCGGCGCCATCAGCACCCTTTCCGCCGGCGGCATCGACGACGAGAGCAACGCCTATTTCCTGACGGTCAGCGGGTTCCTGCAGCCGACCTCGCTGTATATGGGCAACCTCGACGGCGGGGAAGCGACGCTGCTGAAACAGGCGCCGCAGGACTTTGACGCCGCCGGCTATCAGGTCAGCCAGCATTTCGCGCGCTCCAGGGACGGCACCCGCGTGCCGTATTTCCAGATCGCCGCCAAAGATCTCAAGCTGGACGGCAGCACGCCGACGCTGCTGTACGGCTACGGCGGGTTTGAAGTGCCGCTGCTGCCGGGCTATCTGGGCGGCAAGGCGCCGGCCTGGCTGGAGCGCGGCGGGGTATACGTGGTGGCCAACATTCGGGGCGGCGGTGAATATGGTCCGGCCTGGCATCAGGCGGCGCTCAAGCAGAATCGTCATCGTGCCTATGAGGATTTCGCCGCCGTGGCCGAAGACCTGTTCGCGCGCAAGGTGACTTCCGCGCCGCATCTCGGCGCGCGCGGCGGCAGCAACGGCGGCCTGCTGGTAGGCAATATGCTGACGCTGTATCCGCAGCTGTTCGGCTGCATCGTCTGCGAAGTGCCGCTGTTGGACATGCAGCGCTATACCCAACTCTCCGCCGGCGCGTCGTGGATCGCGGAATACGGCGATCCGAGCAAGCCGGAGCAGTGGGCCTATATCAAAACCTTCTCGCCGTACCACAATATTCAGGCGAAAACGGCCTATCCGCCGGTGCTGTTCTATACCGCCACCAGCGACGATCGTGTCAACCCGGCCCACGCGCGCAAAATGGCGGCGCGCATGCAGGCGATGGGGTATCAGCAGGCTTACTTCTACGAAAATACCGAGGGTGGGCACAGCGCCGCCGCCGACAAGCAACAGGCGGCGTTCCACAGCGCGCTGGTGAGCGAATTCATGTGGGCCAACCTGAGCGGCAAGCGCAAGCCAGCGTAAACACGTTTCTTGCGGGCATAAAAAAACGCCGGGGGTTAACCCCGGCGTTTCTATTTACGCTCAATCCACAGGCGATCAGTGAGCCGCCGTGGCTTCCTGCGCTTTCTGATTCAGGTCTTCGCTGGTGTCCAGCGTCATGCGGTACAGTTTCGGCGCGGTCAGCATCATCAGGATGGCGATGACGGCGGTGGCGATGCCGATTTGCATAAACACATGGCTGTAGATGGCCAGTGAAGCGTGCGCGTCGTTGATGTCGCTGGGGACGGCGGTCAGACCGGCGACTTTACCGGCGATCAGCGCCGCGGCGGCGGTGGTCAGGAACCAGGAACCCATGATGAAGCCCATCAGACGCTGCGGCACCAGCTGCGCCACCATCGCCAGACCCAGACCGGAAATCATCAGCTCGCCGATGCTCTGCAGCGCGTAGCTCAGGATCAGCCAGTTGACCGACACGATGCCCTGTTCGTTGGCGAAGCTGGCGCCCCATGGCAGCACCAGGAAGGCGCAGGAACACAGGATCATGCCGAAAGCGAACTTGTGCGGCATCGGCAGGCGATCGCCCATCTTGTTATACAACGCGGCCAGAATCGGGCTGGCGAGCATGATCCAGAACGGGTTCAGCGCCTGGTACTGCTCCGGCTCGAAGGCGACGCCGAAGATGCTGTGCTCCACGTTGTGGATGGCGAAGAAGTTCAGCGACGTCGGCATCTGGCTGTACAGCACGAAGAATACCACCGCTTCCAGCATCAGCAGGAAGGCGACGATCATTTTGCGGCGTGCGGCGCCATGCAGGGCGAAGGCTTCCTTGGCGAACACGATCACGATCCCGGCGGAGATGAAGGCCAGCGCCCAGCGCGCGATCACCTGGTTGTGCAGCAGCCAGCTGGACACGGCGACCAGCGCCACGATGCCGACCAGCACCATCAGCAGTTTCGGCAGATGCAGCGGCTTGAAGTCAGGCCTGGAGCCGTTTTTCTTCACCCACTTGTGGCACATCATAAAGTTGACCAGGGTGATCAGCATGCCGACCACGCTCAGGGAGAACGCCACGCTCCAGCCGTACTTCGCCGCCAGCCACGGGGTAGCCAGCATGGAGAAGAAGGAACCGATGTTCACCGACATGTAGTACATGGTGAAGGCGCCGTCGATACGCGGGTCGTCTTTCTCATAGCAGGTGGAGAGCAGGGAGGACGGGTTGGCCTTGAACAGGCCGCTGCCCACGGCGATGGTCGCCATGCCCAGATAGACCCAGAAGATGTCGTGGCCGGAGTAGGCCACCATGGCGTAACCGGCGGCCAGCACCAGCGCGCCGAGCACGATCACGCGTTTGGCGCCCAGCACCTTGTCGCCCAGCCAGCCGCCAATGGCGACGAAGCCGTATACCAGAGCGCTGAAAGAAGAGAACAGGGTGATGGAGTCGGCTTCGCTCAGACCGAGCATCTTGACCAGATAAACCGCCATGATGCCTTGCAGGCCGTAATAGCCGAAGCGCTCCCACAGTTCGATC
Source organism: Serratia sp. SCBI (assembly GCF_000747565.1). NCBI lineage: Bacteria > Pseudomonadati > Pseudomonadota > Gammaproteobacteria > Enterobacterales > Yersiniaceae > Serratia > Serratia sp. SCBI. The sequence goes on from NZ_CP003424.1 coordinate 2,288,014, forward strand.
GAGAAGATCAGATAGAATGCTTTCGGTTGTTTGAACGCGTTAAGGCTCACGCTCTCCTGGTGTTGGTTGTTTGCTGTTGACACGGGTACCTCTGTTTTTTCGCAGCCCGTCTTTAGGGGACGGGAAAGTACAAAAGTTGATGCGGAACGGCATCCTTTTGCGTTGTTATAGGATGGGGACGGCGGTTAATGTTCACTATCTTTGTCAACGTGGCAAGCAGTTTGTCATATTCGGTTACATTTAACGCTGGCAGGATTATGCCGCGATGTTGCAAATGTTATGCAGTATTAACTTTCGGCTTTTAGTGGTTTATCGATTTTTTGTTTTGACTAAAAGCTATACGAATTTTAAACAGGGATATATTCTGCTGAATTGCTATTTTTTAGCGCATCAGTGTACGTGAGGTTATTAATCCGTTGGAATGTTGTGTATATGGCGCGATTTGTAAAATTATAGAAATTTAGGAAAACGGGGCTGGCATTTGTGAACGCCTTGTGATCCCGAAAGCGTGACGTTCACCGCAATTTTCGACTAATTTTTTGCTTGAAAATAACGCAGCGATGGGTTTCTTACTGAAAACCGCGATAACGCCGGGGTTACTGCTGCGCGATATCACATTTTTGATAAAAAAGCGGCGTTGGCGAGGGAAGAGGACGCGGCGGGTGCGGTTTGCCGCACCCAACGGACTCAGGATTCCGGATAAACCTTTTCTTTATATTCGCACAGGTCTTCGATGATGCAGGAGCCGCAGCGCGGTTTGCGCGCGATGCAGGTGTAGCGTCCGTGCAGGATCAGCCAGTGATGGCAATCGACCTTGAATTCGGCGGGCACCACCTTCAACAGTTTCTCCTCCACCTGATCGACGTTCTTGCCCGGCGCAAAGTGGGTGCGGTTGCACACCCGGAAGATATGGGTGTCCACGGCGATGGTCGCCCAGCCGAAGGCGGTGTTGAGCACCACGTTAGCGGTTTTGCGGCCAACGCCCGGCAGCGCCTCCAGAGCGGCGCGATCTTCCGGCACCTCGCCGCCGTGCAGCTCCAGCAGCATGCGGCAGGTCTTGATCACGTTTTCGGCCTTGCTGTTGAACAGACCGATGGTCTTGATGTACTCCTTGACGCCATCAACCCCCAGCGCCAGCATGGCGGCGGGGGTGTTGGCGACCGGATAGAGTTTGGCGGTCGCCTTGTTAACGCTCACGTCGGTGGCCTGCGCAGACAGCAATACCGCGATCAGCAGCTCAAACGGCGTGGTGTACACCAGCTCGGTGGTCGGATGCGGATTGTTGTCGCGCAGCCGGGTCAGAATTTCCAGTCGCTTCTGCTTGTTCATCAGGCCTTCTCAGCACGTCCTTGTTCCAGCAGTGGTTCCGCCGCCACGGCGCGGGCTTTGCGCGCCTTCATTCTTTCGTCGATCAGATACTTGACCGCCAACAGCAGGCCCAGGCCGATAAAGGCGCCTGGCGGCAGCATGGCCAGCAGGAACGGGCTGTCGAAGTGCACCACTTCGATGCGCAGCGATTTGGCCCAGCCGCCCAGCAGTTGATCGGCGCCGTCGAACAGCGTGCCGTTGCCCAGCAGCTCGCGCATTGAACCCAGCGTCACCATGACGCCGGTGGCGCCGAGGCCGATGGCCATGCCGTCCAGCGCCGAGAGGCCGACCGGTTTCTTGGCGGCCACCGCTTCGGCGCGGCCCACGACGATGCAGTTGGTCACGATCAACGGAATAAAAATGCCGAGCGACTGATACAGACCGAAGGCATAGGCGTTGATCAGCATCTGCACGATGCTCACCACCGCGGCGATGATCATGACGTAGATCGGAATACGCACTTCGCTTGGCACCCAGCGGCGCACCGCGGAGATGGAGGCGTTGGTGAGCGTCAGCACCAGCGTGGTGGCCAGCCCCAGCCCCAGCGCGTTGGTGACGGTGGAGGTCACCGCCAGCAGCGGGCACATGCCCAGCAGCTGCACCAGGGCGGAGTTGTTCTTCCACAACCCCTGGACGATCAATTCTTTGGCTTCACTCATTCGCTGGCTCCACACGCAGGTAAGCTTTCAAGTTTAGGCGGCAGCGTTTCCATATACAACGCCGTGCGGCGCACCGCATTGACCACCGCACGCGGGGTGATGGTGGCGCCGGTGAATTGGTCGAACATGCCGCCGTCTTTCTTCACCGCCCAGCGTTTGTCGTCCGGGCCTTCGATTTTCTTGCCGCTGAAGAAGGAAATCCAGTCGGAAATGCGCAGTTCGATCTTGTCGCCCAGCCCCGGGGTTTCATGGTGTTCAATCACCCGGGTGCCGAGTACCGTGCCGTTGAAATCGGCGCCGACCAGCAGCTTGATGGCGCCGGAGTAGCCGTCCGGCGCGGTGGTTTCCAGCGCGGCGGCGGTCGGTTGCCCGTTTTTGCGCGCCAGGTATAAACGGTGTGGCGCGCCGTCGCCCAGCGCCGGATCGCTGACCAGGAAGCATTCGTTCTGCATGACGTTATCGTAATTTTCCGGCGGCACCACCTGATCGAGCAGGGCTTTTTGCTGCAGCGCCGCCTGATGCGCGATGGTGGTTTTCGTCAGGGCGTAGACCACGGCGGTGAGGCCGGTGGTGACCGCCGCAAACACCGCCAGCGTGGTGCCGTGCTTTCTCATGGAATTCAGCATGGCGGCTCCTTAGCGATGGCCGTACACGCGTGGCTGCGTGTAGTGGTCGATTAACGGGACGGTGATGTTGGCGAGCAGCACGGCAAAGGCCACGCCGTCAGGGTAGCCGCCATAAACGCGGATCAGCCAGACCAGCACGCCGATCAGCGCGCCGTAGATTAAACGGCCCTTCGGCGTGGTGGAGGCGCTGACCGGGTCGGTGGCGATAAAGAACGCGCCCAGCATGCTGGCGCCGGAGAACAGGTGGATCAGCGGCGAAGCCTGATGCGCCGGATCGAGCCACCAGGCCAGACCGGAGCAGAAGGCGATGGCGGCCAACATGCTGAAGGGGATCTGCCAGTGGATCAGGCGGCGCGCCAGCATAAACAGGCCGCCGGCCAGAAAGCCGAGGTTGACCCACTGCCAGCCGATGCCCGCCAGCGCGCCGCCGAACAGCGGCTGCTGCAACACTTGTTCAACGCTGTGGCCGCTGCGCAAACCGGTTTTGAAGCCGTCGAGTGGTGTAGCCTGGCTGATGCCGTCAACGCCCATCTGCAATTCGTGCAGCGTCGTGCCCTGAGCGGTATGGCCGCTGAAAATGGCCAGCAGCGTGTCGTGGAACGACAGCGCGGTGGCGCGCAGCTCATCCGGCGGCAACCAGCTGGTCATCTGCACCGGGAAGGAGATCAGCAGCACCACGTAACCGACCATCGCCGGATTGAACGGGTTCTGCCCAAGGCCGCCGTACAGCTGTTTGGCGATGACGATGGCGAAGAAGGTGCCGATGACGATCATCCACCACGGGGCCAGCGGCGGCAGGCTGATGCCGAGCAGCAGCGCGGTCAGCAGGGCGGAGTTGTCCGCCAGCCGGCTGCGCACCGGCAGCTTGCGCAGCCTGAGGATCGCGCCTTCTGCGGCCAGCGCGACGATCGCCGCCAGCGCCACCTGAATCAGCACGCCGTAACCGAAGAACCAAATCTGTGCTGCGATGCCGGGAATGCAGGCCAACATCACCCACAGCATAATGCGGCTGGTGCTTTGCTGGTTGTGGGTGAACGGCGAGCTGGCGATGTGTAAGCCTTTGGCGGCTGTGGGTGATACCGGCCTGAACTTCATAGAGTAACGATACCTTCTGCGCCGCGCCTGCGGCAGTTTCGATGCGCCGAATTGCGGGCGCGGCAAAAATAATAGCCGAGCATTCTACCTGATTCGATGCGAGGGTAATACGCCTTAATGATAGGGGTATTCGGCTTTTCGCACCCGTTGAGATCGGCGTGGCGCGATTTGATTTTTTTTTGGCCGGAAAATGGGCTAACGTGAGGAATTGTCTGTGGAACTTGTGCCGCCATCGCCCCTGAGAAATGGGGTAACCGTATGAATGAAATATCATTTTTGTCCAGATTTCCGCACAAAATAACAACTTTCACATAATACGTGTAGGTTACTATCGCGAACATTATTGAGTCAGTGAATCCATAATAATGACAAATGAAGACATTTTTTTTATTGAAGAGCTAATTGAGTGGGTGGAGATACATCTGGAGAAACGGCCAAACCTGGATGAAGTTGCGCGTATTTCGGGCTATTCCAAGTGGCATCTGCAGCGTAAATTCAAGCGTATTACCGGCATTCAACTCGCCACCTATATCCGTTCGCGCATCCTGACGCGCGCCGCGGTGGCGCTGCGCATCACCCGTCGCTCCATCATCGACATCTCCGATGAGCTGGGCTTCGACTCGCAGCAGACCTTTACTCGCATGTTCAAGCAGCGCTTCGGCACCACGCCCAATCGCTACCGCTCGATGGAGCACTGGGACGTGAAAAACCTGATGCCGCGCTTTAACTTCGAAGCCAGCTACGGCGCGGGATATTATCCGGAAGTGAAGCGGCTGACGCTGCCCGAGATGCAGCTGGTCGGCTTCTCGCGCCGGCTGGATTTCGCCTCCGAACAAGAGCTGGAGTACGCGTCCTGCATGGCGATGAAGGACGAGATTTTCAATGACTTCTTCAAGGGGTTGCACGTCGACTGCCGGCGAATTTACAGCATTTATTGCCCGCAGGCCGGGGAAGGCGACGAGCTGTCGTCCACGCTGGTGATGGCGGTCGATCCTGAACATAAAAAGGACATTCTTTCCAATCATCAGATAGACACCATCCATCTGCCGAGCCGCGAGTTTATCTCCATCAACCATAAGGGCACGGCGAAGGAGTGTCTGCAGTTTTTCGGTTATCTGGTGTCGCATGTGATGCCGGGGCTGAAGGATAAGGTGCGCGGCAGTATGGAAATGGAGATCATTCAAACCAAAGAGTGGAACCCGGAGTCCAAACTGCGTCAGATTGAAGTGGACTATACCTATCTGATCTCTATCGATTAAACGGCGCCCGGCGTAGGCCAGGCGCCGCCGTCATCATTTGTCTTCCGTTTCCGCCGCCAGCGATTCTCTGGCGGCTTTTTTGGCTTTGGCGCGGGCGATAGCCGCCGCGACCGCCGCCTTGCGCGGATCTTCTTCGGCGTCAGCCGGAGCCGGTTCTGTCTCGGCAGGAGCGTCCCCCTGCTGCGCCGCTTTTTTGGCTTTGGCGCGGGCGATAGCCGCCGCGACCGCCGCCTTGCGCGGATCTTCTTCGGCGGCAGCTGGAGCCGGTTCTGTCTCGGCCGGAGCGTCCGCCTGCTGCGCCGTTTTCTTGGCTTTGGCGCGGGCGATAGCCGCCGCGACCGCCGCTTTGCGCGGATCTTCTTCGGCGGTAGCCGGAGCCGGTTCTGTCTCGGCCGGAGCGTCCGCCTGCTGCGCCGCTTTCTTGGCCTTCACGCGAGCCAGGGCGGCGGCGACTGCCGCTTTACGCGGATCTTCTTCGGCGGTAGCCGGAGCCGGTTCTGTCTCGGCCGGAGCGTCCGCCTGCTGCGCCGCTTTCTTGGCCTTCACGCGAGCCAGGGCGGCGGCGACTGCCGCTTTACGCGGATCGTCCTCTGTCGCGGCAGGGGCGGTGATGTCTGCGGCCGGTGCCTCTTTGCGCGCCTTCACGCGGGCCAGCGCCGCGGCCACGGCGGCCTTACGCGCGTCGTCACCTGAGGTTGCCGGCGAGGCTTGTTCCGCTTCGGCCGCCAACTGGGCGCGCCGTTCACGCGCCTGCGCTTTACGCGCTTCGCGGGCGGCGATCATCTCGCTGTTGTCCGGCTGCTGGCCGTCGACCGGCGTAACCGCCGCTTCGGCATTCTTGCTGCGTACGCGCGCCAGTGCGGCCTGTACCGCCCCCTGATCGTCGTCGGTCAGTTTGACGGCGGCCTTTTTGTGCCGCTCTTCGCGCGCCAGTTTCTCGCGCTCCAGACGCGCCAGCTTGGCCTCGTAACGCGCCTTGGCCTCGGCGGTGCGCGCCGCTTCCAAATCGATAGCCTTGATTTCGGCCTTTTCCTGCCGGTAGTACTGCACCAGCGGAATGTTGCTGGGGCAGACGAACGCGCAGGCGCCGCATTCGATGCAATCGAACAGGTTGTGGTTGCGCGCCTTGTCGTGCTCCTGCCCGCGGCTGAACCAGTACAGCTGTTGCGGCAACAGCCCGGCAGGGCAAGCGTCCACGCACAGGCCGCAGCGGATGCAGGATTGCTCGGGTTCCTGCGGCGTCATTTCATCCACCGTCGGCGCCAGAATGCAGTTGCTGATCTTGACGATCGGCACGTTCAGCGCGGGCAGGGTAAAGCCCATCAGCGGGCCGCCCATCACCACCATCTGCTGCGCCTGCGGACGGAAACCGACGAAATCAAGCAGGTGCTGCACCGGCGTGCCGATGCGTGCCCACAGGTTGCCAGGGCGCTCGACCGCCTCGCCGGTCAGGGTCACCACGCGCTCAATCAACGGTTCGCCGTCGACGATCGCCCGCTTGATGGCGAAGGCGGTGCCGACGTTTTGCATCAGCACGCCGATAGCGGAGGAGTGCTTGCCGTGCGGCACTTCCTTGCCGGTCAAAATCTTGGTCAGTTGCTTGGCGCCGCCGGACGGGTATTTGGTGGGGATGACGCGCAGGGCAATGCCGGTCTGGCCGCGCAACGCCTGTTTCAGCGCCGCGATCGCCTCTGGCTTGTTGTCTTCGATCCCGATCAGCGTGACCTTGGGCTGCAGAATGTGTTGCAGGATCTGCGTGCCTTCAACGATCTGATCGGCATGTTCCTGCATCAGGCGATCGTCGGCGGTGATGTAAGGCTCGCACTCGGCGGCGTTGAGGATCAGCGTTTCCACGCCGCTCATGCCGCCTTGCAGTTTACTGGCGGTCGGGAAACCTGCGCCGCCCAGACCGGCGATGCCGGCCTGATGAATACGTTGAATCAGCTCCGCGGCGGGCGATTGGCGGTAATCCGCTACCGGCTCGCGCTCGCACCAGCGGTCTTCGCCGTCTGCCTCGATAATCACGCACAGCTCCGACAGCCCGGAAGGGTGAGCGGTGATGTGCGGCGTGATGGCGCTAACGGTGCCCGAGGTCGGGGCGTGCACCGGCACGGTGCGCCCGCGGCCGACGGTCAGCGGCTGGCCTTTCAACACCCGATCGCCGGCGTTGACGCACAGTTCGCCTTCCGGCCCCAGATGCTGCTGCAGCGGAATGATAAAGGTCTTGGGCAGAGGGGCGACACGCAGCGGCGCGCCGCTCGACTGAGTCTTCATTTCCGGTGGATGGATCCCGCCGTCGAAATCCCAGATCCGGTCTTTTTTAAAGGCGGCGAACAGATTAAGCATGTTGCTCCACGTGGATCACTTGCACCGGGATCGTCTTCATGTCCCACTTCCAGTTGGCGGTGGTGGTGGCGACCGGTCTCATTTCAATACAGTCGGTAGGGCAAGGGGCGACGCACAGATCGCAGCCGGTACAGAGGTCGGTAATGACGGTATGCATGGCGCGGGTGGCGCCGACGATGGCGTCAACCGGGCAAGCCTGAATGCACTTGGTGCAGCCGATGCAGTTGGCCTCGTCGATATAGGCCACTTTACGCTCCGGCTCGGCGGCGGCTTCGCTGCCCAGCGGCTGCGGCTCCACGTTGAGCAGCTCCGCCAGTTTCAGCATCACCTGTTCGCCGCCCGGCGCGCATTTATTGATCATCTCGCCGTTGGCCACCGCCTCGGCATAGGGGCGACAGCCGGGGTAGCCGCACTGGCCGCACTGGCTCTGTGGCAAGATCGCGTCGACCTGCTCGGCGACCGGATCCTCTTCCACCTCAAAACGGCGCGCGGCGTAGCCCAGCACCAGTCCGAACAGCAGCCCGAGCGCGCTCAAAGCCGCGATAGCTATCCACAACGCAGTCATTAGAATTTCACCAGCCCGGTAAAGCCCATAAAGGCCAGCGACATCAGCCCGGCGGTGATCAGTGCGATCGAGGAGCCGCGGAACGGCGCCGGCACGTCGGCCACCGCCAGACGTTCGCGAATGGCGGCGAACAGCACCATCACCAGCGAGAAACCGGCGGCGGCGCTGAAACCGTAAACGGCGGACTGCAGGAAGTTATAACCGAGGTTGACGTTAAGCAACGCCACGCCCAGCACCGCGCAGTTGGTGGTGATCAGCGGCAGGAAGATGCCCAGCAGGCGATAGAGCGCCGGGCTGGTCTTGCGCACCACCATCTCGGTGAACTGCACCACCACGGCGATCACCAGAATGAAGGAGAGCGTGCGCAGATACACCAGATCCAGCGGAACCAGAATAAAGGTGTTGATCACCCAGGCGCTGACGGAGGCCAGCGTCATGACGAAGGTGGTGGCCATTCCCATGCCGATGGCGCTTTCCAGCTTCTTGGAAACGCCGAGGAACGGGCACAGGCCAAGAAACTTCACCAGAACGAAGTTGTTCACCAGTACGGTGCCGACAAACAGGAGCAGGTATTCGGTCATTGCGATGCCTAAAAAAATAAAAGCCGCCTATTATCGGGAATCGGCGGCCGGACGACAACATATGAATCGCAGGGGTATTGCCTTTTTTGGTGAAAATTTACACAAATTACCCAATAAAATGTGCTGCAATCGCCTTTAACGTTCGGTAAAGGTCCCTTTGACCCGCTGCGAACGCTTGATGTAAGGCACCAGCAGCGCCGCCATCAGCAGCGGCCAGCCGAGGCTGCGCACCGCCACTTCATCTGGCACCGGCGCGAAGGCGAAGGCTTTCACCGCCAGGATCACCGTGATCAGCAGCCATAACAAGAACAGTTTAGGGAAGCGCTGCGACCGCTGGCAAAACAGAAATACCAGCCACAGGGTGAAGCCCCACATCAAGAGCGTGGTCAACACCGAAAAGTACCACTGCAGGGTAAACGCCTGGGCGTTGGTCAACAGATAGTCGCGCGACTCGGGCATGAAGATCGCCATGGCGTACAGGAGCAGCATCAGGCTGGCGCTGAGCAGGGTGACGATCAGATAGGCCAGCGGGGCCAGCAACCAACCGCCGATACGAGAGTATTCAGCTTGAGACATAAAACGGCTTCCTGATTGAAACGGGGATCACAGGCGGCATAGCTTAGCGGGTAATACCGGCTTCGTCATCCCTATCAACCGGATAGCTCGGCATCGCGGGACCGGGCCGCACGTTTGGCTACTCCGGCGCCGTGCCGACCCCGCTTCGAATTAACATCTCATTTACTTCTTGTTCCAGCCGTCCGCATGGTGTCAAATCGAAAGGGTCTGTCGTGAGCCTGCAAGAGGAAATCCCATGGCTGAGAAAATTCGTGTCGGGCTGGTCGGTTACGGCTACGCCGGCAAAACCTTTCATGCGCCGCTGATCGCCGGTACGCCCGGGCTGGAGCTGGCCGCCGTTTCCAGCAGCGATGCCGGCAAAGTGCGCGCGGACTGGCCGTCGATGACGGTGGTGGGCGATGCGCAGGCGCTGTTCGCCGATCCGGCCCTCGATCTGATCGTGATTCCTACCCCCAACGATACCCATTTCCCGCTGGCGCAACAGGCGCTGGCCGCCGGCAAGCACGTGGTCGTGGACAAACCGTTTACCGTGACATTGTCACAAGCTCAGACGCTGCAGCAACAGGCGCAGCAGAGCGGTTTGCTGTTGTCGGTGTTCCACAACCGTCGCTGGGACAGCGATTTCCTGACACTCAAAGCGCTGCTGAACGACGGTTCGCTGGGCGAGGTGGTGTACTTCGAGTCGCACTTCGATCGTTACCGGCCACAGGTGCGTCAGCGCTGGCGCGAACAGGGCGGCGTCGGCAGCGGCATCTGGTTCGATTTGGGGCCGCATCTGCTCGATCAGGCGCTCCAACTCTTCGGCAAACCCGAGCGGCTGTTTGTCGATCTGGGTGAGCTGCGGCCGGGGGCGCAGGCGGTGGATTATTTCCACGCGCTGCTGAGCTATGGCGATCGCCGTGTGGTGCTGCACGCCAGCATGCTGGCGGCGGCGGAGAGCCCGCGCTATGTGGTGCACGGCACCCGCGGCAGCTATGTCAAATACGGCCTGGATCCGCAGGAAGACCGGCTGAAGGCAGGCGAACGCTTGCCGCAGGCCGACTGGGGTTATGACATGCGCGAGGGTGTAGTGACGCTGTCACGTGGTGACCTGCTGGCGGAACAGCCGCTGCTCAATATTCCCGGCAACTACCCGGCTTATTACGCGGCGGTGCGCGACGCGATTGCCGGCATAAGCGAAAATCCGGTGCCGGCCGCCGACGCCATCGCGGTGATGGCATTGATCGAACTGGGGCTGGAATCGGCCCGGCTGCAGCAGGCGCTGCCGGTGGTCTGATCCCGCCCACTTTTCTGTGGCCCGGCGCAACGTCGGGCCTTTTTACGACTCTACGTGCAAGGAAATCCGTTTCATGTCCTGGTTGCAGCGTTTGCGCATTGATAAATTTTTGCTGGTTCTGATTTTGGTGGTGATCGTCGCCTCGCTGTTCCCCTGCGAAGGCATCTGGAAAACCTTCTTTGAACACCTGACCACCGCCGCCATCGCGCTGCTGTTCTTTATGCACGGCGCCAAGCTGTCGCGCGAGGCGATCATCGCCGGCATGAGTCACTGGAAGCTGCATCTGCTGGTGTTCCTCAGCACCTTTGCGCTGTTCCCGCTGCTCGGGCTGGCGATGAACCTGTTGGTGCCGGGCATCATGACGCCGACGGTCTATCTCGGCTTCCTCTATCTGTGCGCGCTACCGGCCACGGTGCAGTCGGCCATCGCCTTTACGTCGGCGGCAGGCGGTAACGTGGCGGCGGCGATCTGCAGCGCCTCGGCGTCGAGCATTCTCGGCGTGTTCCTGTCGCCGCTGCTGGTGGGGGCGTTGATGCATACTCAGGGCGGTAATACCGACGTGCTGCACGCCATCGGTTCGATCATTTTGCAATTGATGGTGCCGTTCGTGATCGGCCACCTGGCGCGGCCATTGATCGGCAAGTGGATCGATCGCCATCGCAAACTGATCAACCTGACCGACCGTTCGTCGATCCTGCTGGTGGTGTATACCGCGTTCAGCGCGGCGGTGGTGGAAGGGATTTGGCATCGCATCGACGGCTGGTCGCTGCTGACCATCCTGGTGATGTCGCTGGTGCTGCTGACGGTGGTGCTGGTGATCAACACCTACGCGGCGCGCTGGCTGGGCTTTAACACCGCCGATGAAATCACCATCGTCTTCTGCGGCTCGAAAAAGAGCCTGGCGAACGGCATCCCGATGGCCAACGTGCTGTTCCCGGCCGCGGCGGTGGGCGCCATGGTGCTGCCGCTGATGATTTTCCACCAGGTGCAACTGATGGTGTGCGCGGTGCTGGCGCAGCGCTATGCGCGTAAAACCGCTAAACAGCGGGCCGAGGCGGAGGCGCTGGCGGCCAAATAGGCCGCAGGCCGCTAACGGCGGCCCAGCGCGTCGAGCAGAAAGTCGGCGCGCTCGTCCGGTGAGGCGTGCGGCAGTTCTTGCAGCTGATAGTCATAGCGTCGATAGACGGCCACCATCGCCCGATAGGTTTGCTCGGCTTCGGCGAAAGACTGTTTTCTCTCGCTGTCCTGCACGTAGATCGCTTGCCACGGCGGGGCGATGAACACAGTATCGGCATAGCGAAAGACGTCGATCGCCGCCGTTAAGGGGGCGGGGATCGATAATCCGCACAGCGTGAGGTAACCGGCGATATCCGGCAGGCCGCGATCGAAGAACCAGCATGTTTCCCCCGTCGCTTCGCGCCATGAGCGCAGTTCCCAATCGAGCATCCGCTCGGCGAAGGCCTGGCGATCGCCCCACGGCAGCGCATGGCCGCCGATACTCACCTGATCCTGAATAATCGCCCGGCCGGCCTCCTGCGAGTGCGGAAAGCCGCGGCGATGAAGAACGTCGATGAGCGTGCTTTTGCCCGAGCCGGGGCCGCCGGTCAGCACGATGCGGCGTGTTTTGTCAGACATGCGAAATTCCTCTCTTGCAGCAGGGTCATGGGGTAACACAGCGATAAAGACGAGCAGTCGGAAGAAGACGGCGGGGAGAGGGATGAGAAGAAGGCGCCGTTTGGCGCCTGGGGGGGATTTAGCCCTGAACTTTGGCGCGCAGCGCCTGTTTTTCCTGCTCGCTGAGGAAAGCCAGCTTCAGGCCGTTTTCCTGCGCGGTGCGGATTTCTTCCGGCGTCAGCCCGGCCTGCGGCGCGGCGACGCGGTATTCATGCTCGATCTCGATGCCCTGAACCGCCGGATCGTCGGTGTTGATCGACGCCAGCACGCCGTGGCGCAGGAAGGTGGCCAGCGGATGCTGCGCCAGCGACGGCACGGTGCTGGTCTGGATGTTGGAGGTCAGGCAGGATTCGATGCCGATGCCGTGTTCCGCCAGGAAGTCCATCAGCGCCGGGTCTTCGACCGCTTTCACCCCGTGGCCGATACGTTCGGCGCCCAGCTCGCGGATCGCCTGCCAGATGCTTTCCGGGCCGGCGGCTTCGCCCGCGTGCACGGTGATGCGCAGGCCGGCGTCGCGGGCGCGGCTGAAGTGGTTGAGGAACAGGCTACCGGGGAAGCCCAGCTCATCGCCCGCCAAATCCAGCGCGGTAATGCCGTCGCGGTGCGCCAGCAATCCTTCCAGTTCCTGCAGACAGGCGGCCTCGCCGAAGGTGCGGCTCATGATGCCGATCAGGCGAATGTCGATGTCACGATCGCGGCAGCCCGAACGGATCCCGTCGATCACCGCTTCCACCACGCCGGCGACCGGCAGTTGATGCTTCATCGCCATGTAGTAAGGGGAGAAACGCAGCTCGGCATAGTGCAGGCCGGCGTTGGCGGCGTCCTCGACGTTTTCGTATGCCACCCGGCGGCAGGCGTCCAGATCGCCCAGCACCGCCACGCCCCAGTCCAGTTTCTGCAGGAAGCTGACCAGATCCGGTTCGGCATGGGTGATCTGCACGTGCGGGCGCAGGCTCTCCAAATCGTTGGCCGGCAGGGCGAGATTGAACTGGCGGCCGAGGTCGAGAATGGTCTGCGCGCGGATGTTGCCGTCGAGATGGCGGTGAATATCGGTAAGCGGTAGGCGGGGATCGATCATGCTGGGCACTCGCTAATTATCGTAGGTAAAGTGCAGAACAGTATAAAAACAAATGGATGAAACTTGCCATTGCGTTGCATAAAAAAGTGATGTGGATCACAAATAATGCGCGATATATCGCATTATCGTCGTGAATCAGGCTTTCAACACGCTGACCCCCGCCTGCTGCAACGGCGCGATCAGCGCGTCATCGGTAGCCCGCTCAACGATGATGGTGTGCGCCAGCGTAATATCGCCGATCGCATACTGCGATGCGGCGTTAAGCTTGGCGGCGGAAGCCAGCACTACGGTTTCCGCCGCGCGAGCCGCCAGCGCGCGTTTGATGTAAGCCTCCTCCAGATCGCCGGTGCTCAGCCCCGCGGTGGGGTGCACGCCGGTCACGCCCATGAAATAAATATCGGCGCGGATATGCGACATCGCTTCTACGGCGGCGGCGCCGACGCTGACGATCGAATGCTTATACAGTCGGCCGCCGATCAGGATCACCTCGACCGTGGGGTGATCGACCAGGCCCACGGCGACGCTGGGGCTGTGGGTGACGATGGTGGCGTTGAGGTTGGCCGGCAGTTGCCTGACCAGCTCTGCGGAGGTGGTGCCGCCGTCGATGATCACCACCTGGCCGGGGGCGATCAGCGCCGCCGCCGCTTTGGCGATCGCGCGTTTGGCGCCGGATTCCAACTGATTGCGTTCGGCGAAGCTGGCGATGGCGGAAGAAACCGGCAGGGCGCCGCCATGCACCCGTTGCAGCAACCCCTCGGCGTCCAGTTCACGCAGATCGCGCCGGACCGTATCTTCCGACAGCCCGAACATCTCGCTGAGCTGTTTGGCCAAGACCTGACCCTCCTGGGCCAGTTTTTCCAAAATGATCTTCTTGCGTTGGCTGGTCAACATGGCCATTTCCTCTCAAATTTCCTATGCACGAAATATCTTGATCATACACGAAACTGCACGATAGTATCCATTTCCTTCCTCTGGCGGAGTAAACCGATGATAGCCACCAAAGACAGGGTTCGTATTGTCGAAACCCGGGTGTTGTCCGATGACTGGTACCTGCTGAAAAAAAACCACCTTTGATTTTCTGCGGCGCGATGGCGTCTGGCAGCGGCAAAGCCGTGAGACTTACGATCGCGGTGACGGCGCGGTGATTTTGCTGTTCAACCGGCAGGCGCAGACGGTGATCCTGACGCGCCAGTTCCGCTTTCCGGTGTTCGTCAACGGTCATGACGGCATGCTGATTGAGGCCGCCGCCGGGCTGTTGGACGACGCGTCGCCGGAGGCGCGCATCCGCGCCGAAGTTGAAGAGGAAACCGGCTACTTCGTGCAGAACGTGGAGAAGGTGTTTGAGGCGTACATGAGCCCTGGTTCGGTCACCGAAAAGCTGCACTTTTTCGTCGGTGAATATCAGGCGAGCGATCGCCTCAACGAGGGCGGCGGGCTGGCGGCGGAGGGGGAAGATTTGGAGGTGATCGAGCTGCCGCTGGCGCAGGCCCTGCAGGCGGTTCGTCAGGGTACGATCGTTGACGCCAAAACTATCATGCTGCTGCAGTTTGTCGCCTTGAATCGGACGTTGGAGGAACAACGATGAAAGCACAACAAATCTTGATCGCCGGCCCTTATCGCAGCGGCACCGATGGCGATCCGCAGCGTATCGCCGCCAATCTGGCGCGCCTCGAACAGGCGGCGCTGGCGGTCTACCAACGGGGGCACGTGCCGGTGATCGGCGAATGGCTGGCGCTGCCTTTGGCGGCCGCGGCCGGTTCCACTCAGGTTGGCGATGCGGTCAGCGAGGCGTTTCTTTACCCGGTGGCTCACCGACTGATTGCGCAGTGTCAGGCGGTGTATCGCATCGAAGGGGCGTCTGCGGGGGCCGATAACGACGTGCGGTTGGCTAACGAATGGGGATTGACGGTCTATCGTCATCTGGAGGAAATTCCGTCTGTTCAGGCGTAACCGAGGGGCGGGCAGAGGCTCGCCCCCTCGCGTTATTTCTCGTCCAGCACAAACTTCAACCCGGCGATCAGCTTGTCCATGCCGGCTTCCAGCTTGCTGCGCGGGCAGCCGACGTTGAGGCGCAGGAACCCGCGGCCTTCTTCGCCGTAGGTAAAGCCCGGCATGATCGCCACCTTTTCACGCTCGATAAGCACCTGCTGCAGCGCCCGATCGTCCACGGCCAGCGGCCGCAGATCGATCCAGGCCAGATAGGTGGCCTGCGGCGGGCGCCAGCCCAGCGCGGGAAACGCCTCCGCAAGCCGTTCGGCGATGTAGGTCAGGTTATCCTGCAGATAGTCGCGCAGGGCATCCAGCCAGGGTTCACCGCGCCGATAGGCGGCTACGTGCGCCACCACCGCCAGCACCGCCGGCGAGGAGAGGCCATCGCGGGCTTTGAGCTGCTGGAAATAGGCTTCGCGGCTGGCGTCGTCGCTGATAAAGCCGTAGGCGCCGGTTAACGCCGGAATGTTAAAACTCTTGGAGCCGGAGGTCAGCAAGGCCCAGGGGCCGGTCGCCACCTGGCTCCAGGGCGTATGGCGGTGTTCGCCCCAGACCATGTCCATGTGGATTTCATCGCTGATCACGCGCACGTCGTGGCGTTCGCACAGTTCGGCCATCTGCTGCAGCTCTTCGCGGCGCCACACTTTGCCAGTGGGATTATGCGGGCTGCACAGCAGCAGGATCTTGGTCTGCGGCCGCGCCAGCAACGCTTCGAGGTGCGCCATGTCGCAGCGCCAGTCATCTGCGGCCTTGTGCAGCGGGCAGGCCAGCAGCTGGCGCTGGTTGGCGAGGATCACCTTATAGAAGGCGTCGTAGGCCGGGGTATGGGTCACCACGTAGTCGCCCGGCACGGACCATTGGCGGATCAGCTGCGCCGCCATGTAGATAACGGAAGGGCCGTACACCGCCGTTGCGGTGTCGATAGCGGTGTTGAAACGTTGTTGATACCAGTGGCGCAGCGCGCCGAGAAAATCCTCATGCTGCCAACGGCTGTAGCCCAGCACACCGTGCTGCAGGCGCTGCTGCAGCGCCTCGAGAATGCACGGTGCGGTGGCGAAATCCATATCGGAGATGGTGAACGGCAGCAGGTCTGCGCTGCCGAAGCGATCGGCGATGTAATCCCACTGGGTGCACCAGGTACCGTGGCGGTCGATCGGGGTAGAGAAATCAAACATGGGTGGCTCCCTGCAGCGCCGCGGCAGGGCGCGCCGTGGCTATCAGTGAGTCTAATTCATCCTTCACCGATTGCACCTGCGGGCCGATCACTACCTGCAGATTATGATCGTTGAGATGCACCACGCCGATGGCGCGGTTGGCCTTCAGTGCCGCGTCGTCCACCTGGCTCATGTCGTTGACCGACAGGCGCAGGCGGGTAATGCAGTTGTCCAGCGTAATGATGTTGTCCGGGCCGCCGAGCGCCGCCAAAATCGCCGGCACATTGTAGCCGGATTTGCCCACTGCGCCGCTTGGCGCGCTTTGGGTGACGGCGCCGTCGCTCTCACGGCCCGGCGTTTTGATGTTAAAGCGCCGGATGGCGAAGCGGAAAATGGCGTAATAGCCGACGAACCAGATGGTGGCCACCACCGGCACCAGATACCACTTGGTGGCGGTGCCGTGCAGAATGCCGAACACCACGAAGTCGATAATGTTGCCGTCGGTGTTGCCGATGGTCACGCCCAGCAGCGCCATGACGGTAAAGCCCAACCCGGTGAGCAGCGCATGGATCAGATAAAGGAACGGCGCGACGAACAGAAACAGAAACTCGATCGGCTCGGTGGTGCCGCCGACGACGCAGGCCACCACGCCGGAAATCAACAGCCCCTTGATTTTATGGCGGTTCTCCGGTTTGGCGCAGTGGTACATCGCCAGCGCCGCGCCCGGCAGGCCGCCGAGGAACGCCGGCATTTTACCCTGCGACAGGAAGCGGGTGGCGCTTTCGGCGAAACCGGTGGTGGTCGGGCAGGAGAGCTGCGCCTGGAAGATGGTCAGGGCGCCGCTGACGCTGTGGCCGCACACCTCCATCGTGCCGCCCGCCTCGGTAAAGCGGATCAGCGCCACCAGTATGTGATGCAGTCCGAACGGCAACAGCAGGCGTTCGCCGGTGCCGAAAATCATCGGCCCGAAAATGCCGGCGCCATTGATCATGCGCCCCAGGCCGTTGATGCCGGCGGCGAACCATGGCCAGATCAGGGGGATGAGCAGGCCGCACAGGCCCAGCGTCACGGTGGTGACAATCGGCACGAAACGGGTGCCGCCGAAGAAGGCCAGCGCATCCGGCAGCCGGATGGTGTGGAAACGTTCATGCAGCAGATACACGATGATGCCGACGATCACTGCGCCGAGGATGCCGGTGTCGATCGACTGAATGCCGAGAATGTTTTGGATGTTGTTGGCCTTCAGCACCAGCGGATCGCTGGTGGGCAGCACGCCGGCAGCGGTCAGGTAGAAGTTGGTAGCCAGATTCAGCACGGCGAAGCCGACGAAGCCGGAGAAGGCGGCGACGCCCTTGTTGTCGCGCGCCATGCCCAGCGGAATGGCGATGGCGAACATCACCGGCAGGAAGCTGAAGGCGAAGGAGCCTATCTTGCTCATCCAGGTGAAGATCAGCTGGAAGATCGGATGGCCGATAAACGGCATCAGGGTGATCACGTCGCGGCTGCTCAGCGAGCTGCCGATCCCCAGCATGATGCCGCAGAAAGAGAGCAAGGCGACGGGCAACATGAATGTTTTGCCCAGGCTCTGGAAGAACTCCCAGAGGGTGATTTTGGGTTTATTGGCTGCTGACATAACCGACTTCTCCTGGCGAAAAGACGAGCAAAAAGGGGACTTCTGATTAGGTAAAAAGAAGATAAAACGTTTTACCTAGCAAAAATGCGCCGCCAATCACAAATCTGTCGCCCGGTTTTTGGCGACAATGCGGCGGGCAGTAAAACGTTTTACTGCGTTGACGGATTCGGTATACCCTTGATCACTACGGCGCGGGTTGCCCAGGAACGGGTTCGCAGAGACTATGAGCATCAAAAAGATCACCATTACCGATGTGGCGCAACAGGCGGGCGTTTCGGTCACCACGGTTTCTCTGGTATTGAGCGGCAAGGGGCGGATTTCGCCGACCACCGTCGAGAAGGTCAATCAGGCGATAGAGCAGTTGGGCTACGTGCGCAATCGCCAGGCGGCGACGCTGCGCGGCGGCGAATCCGGGGTAATCGGCCTGATCCTGCGCGACATTTGCGAACCTTTCTATGCCGAAATGACCGCCGGGCTGAGCGAAGCGCTGGAGGCGCACGACAAACTGCTGTTTTTAACCCAGAGCGGGCGCGATGGTCAGGGGCTGCAGCGGGCGTTTGACGCGCTGCTGGCGCAGGGCGTCGACGGCATCGTGCTGGCGGGCGGCATCCGCGCGGCGGCCGGGCTGAAGGAAAAGGCGGCCGAGCAGGGCGTGCCGCTGGTATGCGTGGCGCGCTCCAGCGGTCTCGAGGGCGTGGACGTGGTGCGGCCGGACAATATGCAGGCCGCCAAGCTGGCCACCGAATTTTTGATCAAACGCGGCCACAGCCAGATTGCTTATCTCGGCGGCCAGAGCGACTCGTTGACGCGCGCCGAAAGGTTGGGCGGATTTTGCGCCACGCTGTTGCAGTACGGCCTGCCGTTTCGCAGCGAATGGATCGTCGAGTGCGATTGCCGGCAGCGTGAGGCGGCGGAAGCGGCGGAACAGCTGCTGCGCCACTACCCGAATATCACCGCTGTCGTTTGCCACAAGGCGTCGGTGGCGCTTGGCGCCTATTTTGGCCTGACGCGCAGCGGCCGCAGCATCGGTTCGGACGGGGTCGACGCCTACTACGGCCGGCAGGTGGCGCTGATCGGTTTCGGCGACGTGCCGGAGGCCGAGCTGACCGAACCGCCGCTGACCTTTGTCTCCAGCTCGGCGCGGGAAGTGGGGCGCAGCGCCGCCGCACGCCTGCTGCAGCGCATCAATGACGCCGATCTGCCGGCGCAGAACGTCATTTTGCCGCCGACGCTGATCCGGCGCGGCTCCGCCTAATCCCGCCGCTGTTCCTCTTCCGCTTCGCGGCAAATCCAGCCGATAAAGGCCTTCATCGCCGGCGTCAGATCCCGCGATTTCAAATGGGTCAGCCAGTAGGCGCCGAGCGCGGCCTCGGCGGCGAACGGCCGCTGTAGCGCGCCGGCGGCCAGTTCGCGGCGGAACATGCTGACCGGCGCCAGCGCCACGCCGTCGCACTGGAGCGCGCCTTCCACCATCAGCCTCGATGAGTCGAACACCGGGCCGTTGATTCGCCACGGCGTTACCTGCGCAGCCGTGAACCAGCGTTCCCATTCATCCTGGCGGTAAGTGCGCATCAGCAGTTCGTGCTGCAGATCCTGCGGCGTATGCAGCCGCGCGGCGACCGCCGGCGAGCAGAGCACCGTCAGCGGCGCGTCGAACAGCTTAATATTGCGGGTGGCGGGCCATAAACCTTCGCCGAAACGGATGGCGAAATCCATGCCGTCGGCCGACAGATTGACCTGGTTGTTGTGGGTCAGCACCCGCAGATCGATGAACGGATGCGCCGCGCGGAACGCCGCCAGCCGCGGCATCAGCCAGCCGACCGCGAAGGTGCCGACCACCGCCACCGTCAGCACTTCGTGGAAATGCCCGCCTTCGAACTGCTGCAACACCGCCTCGATGCGATCGAAAGCGTCGCTCAACACCGGCAGCAGTGCCTGGCCCTCTTCGGTCAGATCCAACCCGCGCGGCAGGCGGCGGAACAGCTGAATGCCCAGCTGTTCTTCCAGCATGCGCACCTGCTGGCTGACGGCGGCCTGAGTGACGCGCAGCTCCAGACCGGCGCGGGTGAAGTTCAGGTGGCGGGCGGAGGATTCGAACGCCCGCAGGGCGTTGAGGGGAAGTCGGTTGCGCATTGTTGATAGCCATAAGTTTTTCTTTATGCTGGCTGAAATTATTATCGCTTGTCAACCCGGCGGCAAAAACCGATATTTGGCGCGGCTGCCGCAAGATTGGCGGAGCCCGTAAAGGAATGACATCATCCATCAGGGAGTGCGCCGTGCGCAACGCCAATAAAAACTTTTGGCCGCGGCCGATGCCCTGCAACCGAAGAGCCTCTATCATGACGAAAATGAACCGCCTGGCGGCCGCGCTGATCGCCGCACTGATCTTGCCGACCGCGCACGCCGCACAGCAGCAGGATATCGACGCCGTTATTCAGCCGCTGATGAAAAAATACGGCGTGCCGGGCATGGCGATCGCCGTATCGGTCGATGGCAAACAGCAGATTTACCCGTATGGCGTCGCCTCGAAACAGACCGGCAAACCGATCACCGAGCAGACGCTGTTCGAAGTGGGGTCGCTGAGCAAAACCTTCACCGCGACGCTGGCGGTCTATGCGCAGCAGCAGGGCAAGCTGTCGTTCAGCGATCCGGCCAGCCATTATCTGCCTGAGCTGCGCGGCAGCGCCTTCGACGGAGTCAGCCTGCTGAATCTGGCGACCCACACATCCGGCCTGCCGCTGTTCGTGCCGGACGACGTGACCGACAACGCCCAACTGATGGCTTACTACCGGGCCTGGCAGCCGAAGCACCCGGCCGGCAGCTACCGCGTCTATTCCAACCTCGGCATTGGCATGCTGGGCATGATCGCCGCCAAGAGCCTCGATCGGCCGTTTATCCAGGCCATGGAGCAGGGCATGCTGCCGGCGCTGGGCATGAGCCACACCTACATTCAGGTGCCGGCGGCGCAGATGGCCAACTATGCCCAGGGTTACAACAAGGACGATAAGCCGGTGCGCGTCAATCCCGGCCCGCTGGACGCCGAATCTTACGGCATCAAATCCAACGCCCGCGATCTGATTCGTTACCTGGACGCCAACCTGCAGCAGGCGAAGGTCGCGCAGCCGTGGCGCGAGGCGCTGGCCGCCACGCACGTCGGCTATTACAAAGCGGGCGTGTTCACGCAGGATCTGATGTGGGAGAACTACCCGTACCCGGTGAAACTGTCGCGGCTGATAGAGGGCAACAACGCCGGGATGATCATGAACGGCACGCCGGCCACCGCCATCACGCCGCCGCAGCCGGAGCTGCGCGCCGGTTGGTATAACAAAACCGGTTCGACCGGCGGTTTCTCCACCTACGCGGTGTTTATCCCGGCGAAAAATATCGCCGTGGTGATGCTGGCCAACAAATGGTTCCCGAACGACGATCGGGTCGAGGCGGCTTACCGCATCGTGCAAGCGCTGGATAAGCGCTGATCGTGGGGGGCGCCGTCGGGGCGCCCCTGTTACCGGTGCTGTCGCTCTCGCCGCTCGCGCATGAAATCGATAAAGGCGCGCCGCAACGCGTCAGATAATCGGGTGAGGCGACCAGCACCCGGCGCTGGCCGTTGTCGATCGGCACGGCGATCATGTCCTTTTGCAGCATGGCGTGCATGCGAATGCCGGCATCGAAACTGCCCAGCACCAGATCGGAAAAGCGGTCTTCGGTAAACAGCTCCAGCTGCACTTCGGGATAGCGCCGCTGAAACTCCGCCAGGTGCGGCATCACCAGCAGCGAAGCGGCCAGTTGCGGCAGCGTGATGCGCAGCAGGCCCGCCGGCTGCGCGCCCAGGGCGCGCACGTCGTCCGCCGCCACGTCGATCTGGTTCATCGCCGGCGAGACCTTCTGGTAAAACAGTCGGCCCTCGTCGCTGAGACGTACCGAGCGGCTGGTGCGGTGGAATAAGCGCACCCCCAGCTGATTCTCCAGCGCCTGAATGTTTTGCGACACCGCCGGCGGCGTGACGCCCAGTTGGTTGGCCGCGCGGGTGAAGTTGCCCAGCCGCGCGACGGCTTCGAAATAGGGCAGCAGCTGCAGGAGTGAACTCATCTATCAATAACCTGTGCTTAATGATTCATTAAATTATGCCTTATTTTAATTTATGACGAACGTTTTAGACTGATTTTTACTTTCCCTCAGCGAGATAAAAATCATGTCGGCAGAACAACGGGCGTTAACAGAACGGATCGCGGCGATCGATCAACAGGCGATGGCCGAAGGGCGCATCGTGGGCAGCGTGGTGCTGGTGGCGCGGCGGGGTGAAATTTGCTACGCCGGTGCGGCCGGTTATGCCGATCGCGAAGCGCGGCAACCGATGCGGCGAGAAACGCAGTTTCGGCTGTCGTCGGTTTCCAAACCCTATACCACGCTGGCGGCGCTGCGCCTGATTGAACGAGGCAAGCTGAGCCTGGACGATGCGGTCAGCGATTGGCTGCCGTGGTTTACCCCGGCGCTGGCCGACGGCCGGCGCCCGACGATCAAGATTCGTCATTTGCTGAGTCATACCGCCGGGCTCGACTATCGGCTGAACCAACCGCCGGCAGGCGTTTACCATCAGTTGGGGATCCAGGACGGCGTGGAGCTGTCGACGCTGACGCTGGAGCAAAACCTGGGGCTGTTGGCGCAGGCGCCGTTGCTATCGGAACCGGGCGCGCGCTTCAACTATTCGCTGGCGATCGACGTGCTCGGCGCGGTGCTGGAGCGAGTGACGGGCATGCCGCTGCCGCAGCTGTTTGTCGAATGGGTGGCGCGGCCGCTGGGGCTCGGCAATACCGCGTTCCATGCGACCCATGCCGCTAACCTGGCGACGCCTTATTACAATACGCCGCAGGGGCCGCGGCGCATGCCGGAAGGCGTGCGGATCGCCTTGCCGGAAGGCATGGCGGGGGGAGAAGTGACGTTCTCGCCGGCGCGCGCGCTTAACGTCGGAGCCTATCCCTCCGGCGGCGCGGGCATGGTCGGTGATGCCGACGACGTGCTGCGGCTGGTGGAGGCGCTGCGCAGCGGCGGGCAGGGCATTTTGCAACCGGATACGGTGGCGTTGCTGCGTCACCCGCACGTCGGCGCCGAGGCGCAAACGCAAGGGCCGGGCTGGGGCTTCGGCTTTGGCGGCGCGCTGCTGGTGGATCCAGACGCTGCGCAGACGCCGCAGCATGCCGGTACCCTGACCTGGGGCGGCGTTTACGGCCACAGCTGGTTCTTTGATCCAGAGGCGCAGCTGAGCGTAGTCGTCTTGACCAATACCGCATTTGAGGGCATGTGCGGCCGCTACCCGCAGCAGATCCGCGATGCGGTTTATGCGGCGTAAATAAAAAGGGCCCCACAGGGGGCCCTTGTTCAGGCTTTCAGGCGATTACTGCGCCGGTGCCGGAGCGGGTTCCGCTTCCTGCGCCGGTTCAGCGTCTTCCGCCGGGGCGCCCAGCATGGCGAACTGGCCGATGAACTCCTGCAGCGACATTTTGTTGCCGTTCAGGTCAACCTGATTGTCAGCGTAGTGGAACTTGCTCGCGATCACGCCGTCTTTCTGGGTGGTCAGCTTGAACATTTGACCCATGGCCGCCAGACCCTGCACTTGCTGCTGCGCCAGTTTCTGCGCGTCTTCCTCATTGTAACCCTGCAACAAGGCGGTCTTCGCAGTCACTTCGGTGGCCATCGCTTCCGGAATGGTCAGGCTGAGATCCAGCTTTTTAACCGCCTGAGCGATCACTTGATCCGGCGACTGTGCCGGGGAGGCGGCCTTGCTCGGATCGGTCATCGCCAGATCCAGCGTGAAGATGCTCTCACCCTTGCTGTTTTTCCAGCTCAGAGGGGCGATGCTGAGGCTTGGGTTGCCTTTCAGCAGCAGCGGCAGGTTCTTTTGCAGCATCTCGGAGGTCTGCTGTTCGTAGACGTCCGGATCCAGGTTCTCGCCCTGCTGCAGCAGCGCCATGGTTTGGCGGTTGTAGCTGTCGGAGAAGTCTTTCAGCGCCTTGCCGTCGACGTTGTCGATTTTCAGCGTCAGTTTACCGGCGCCGAAGTCGTTGCCCTGCACCTTGAGCGCGTCCATGGTGTAATCGATCTGGCCGCCGATATTGCTGCTGCCTTGCTCGCCGAACTTGCTCACCAGATTGAAACCGTCCAACGCCACGGTGTCTTTACCGTCGATCGTCAGTTTGAACTGCTTCAGGGTCATCGTCTGATCGCCGAGCTTCACGCCGAACTTGCTTTCGTTGCTGTTGCCTTTCAGGTTGAAGCCCTGGAAGGTGATCTGCTCGTTTTGGCCGAATTCGTTCGGGCTGGCGAACACGATAGTGTCGCTATTGGCGTCCAGCGCGAATTTTTTCAGATCGCGGGACACGTCGGCGTCAATGGTGGCGCCGCTGAATTTCAGCGAAGACTTATCCTTCTGGTAGTCCAGTGGGATAAAGTCGATGGTGGACGCGGTATCGCCGCTGTACGAGATGCGCGAATCGGCGGTAAACAGCGATTTGCCTTTGGTGGTTTCAAACAGGCCTTTCACCGCCGGGGTGTTTTCCAGCTCGGTATGCACCGACGCCATGCTCGGCAGCAGGTTGAATTTTTTCAGCTGCGCGAACGGGAACGGACCGTGATCGATGGTTTCCAGGAACGCCACTTCTTCACCGGCTTTCAGCGCCGCGTTTTCGCTGGTATCCGTGCCGTCGGAGCGCAGCACATAACGCACTTTGCTGCTGAACAGGCCGCGCTGGTAATTTTCATAGCTCAGCTTGACGCCGGCTTTCGGCAGATAGGCTTTCAGTTGGCCGTTGGCGTTGTCGACGACTTCGCCCATGTGCTGCTCGATCTGTTTCCCGGTGTACCAGGATGCCCCGGTCCATGCTGCGCCAAGAACGACAATGACGCTGACAGCGACTAACGATTTTTTCATAGCTCTGTTTCATCCTTTTTTCTTATAACCCTCCGTTGCGAGGGAGGGGGCAAATGTGGGCCGACAAAAAACGCCCGCAGGCGTTTAATTGTGGGGGCAGCTCTCGCTTTCAGCAAGCAATTTGCTGAAATTTATCAACGGTTAGGCCAGTTGGTTATAAACCCTGGCGATACGGCCGCGGCCGCTGACGTTGACCGGCGATTCGAAGGCGCCGATAAAGCAGGATTCACCCGGTTTGAGCGTCAGGCGCTGCCCGGATTTTTCCAGCGTCGCTTCGCCGCTGACGCAGAACACGATAGCCGCGCTCCGTTGCGCGAGCGCCTGCGGCGCGGCGGTCAAATCGTGCAGCGAGAAGGCGAAATCTTCCACCGGGATCGGGAAGAACAGTTCGTTGCCGCGCCGCTCCGGTTGGGTCAGCAGGCCGGACGCCGGCTGCGGGCGGAACTGCAGGTTGGCCAGCAGCTCGGGCACGTCGATAAATTTCGGCGTCAGGCCGGCGCGCAGCACGTTGTCCGAGTTGGCCATCACCTCCAGCGCCACGCCTTTCAGATAGGCGTGCGGCGTTTCGGCATACAGGAACATCGCCTCGCCCGGCGCGAGCTGCACCACGTTCAGCAGCAGCGGTGAGAACAGACCGCTGTCGTCCGGATAGAAACCGGCGATGAAGCGCACGGTATCCCAGGGTTCACCCTGCTGGTTGTTGAGCGCGGCTTTCAGCACGCCGAGCGCCAGCGACTTTTGCTCGCCGCTCATCGTCAACAGGCTGGCGAACAGGGTAGACAGATGGGCGGTGTCCGGCTGCTGCAGGAAGGTGGCGATATCGTGGTGCGCGCCGGCGATCGGTTGCAGCAGGGAGACGATATCGGCCAGTTCGCGAAAGCCGTTCATCGCCAGGAACGGCGTCAGGGCGAAGACCAGCTCGGGCTTGTGATTGGGATCTTTATAGTTGCGTTCGGCGGCGCTCAGCGGGATGCCGGCGGCGTTCTCTTTCGCGAAGCCGATCTCGGCCGCCGCTTTGCTCGGGTGGACCTGGATCGACAGCGGTTGATCGGCGCAGAGCACTTTAAACAGGAACGGCAACTCGCCAAAGCGGCTGGCGACGTCAGCGCCCAGCTGCTTTGGCTGGTCTTCATCGATAAGACAGCGCAGCGAACGCAGTGCGCCATCGGCGCCGGGCACGCGGGAAGGGCTCTTGGGATGCGCGCCCATCCACAGTTCGGCCATCGGCTGATTATCCGGGTTGGCGATGCCGTAAAGACGGGTCAGCGCATCGTTGCTGCCCCAGGCGTAATTCTGTACCGCGTTGGTCATTTTTTGCATGTCGATAAACGTCCTTTGCGTCATTGCCGCACTAATGGCAATAACTTACTGATTTTATAAGATTCGCTTCATCTGTGCCGACAACCATCATACGCCCGCGTCGGCAGGAACCCTCATGGGCGCGATCAAAACAACGCCGGATAAGGTTGCGTCCGGCCACGCGGCCAGAGTATAGCGTGATAACGATCGGCGTCTCAAATGGCTCACCGGCCTCAAGAGGGCCCGGCAAATCCGCCAATCGATCGTTGATGGGAGGGAAAGAAATTATTGCCGACAGCGCAGGCTTTCTACGTCATTATTTATTTATCGGCATGTCAAAGTATGTCGGCGGAATTTATTTTTTACCTTCTGAGCCATTCCCTTATTATTATTTTTTGCGCCAAGTCGGGCGATCACACGCCGAGCTTAAACCTGAACGACAGACCGCTTTACCGTAGCCGTTAACGAGTCGATTTAACGAAATGAGAGGTCTGTTGCATGAAAAAATGGTTGCTGTTGTTGGGGCTTTGCACCGGGGCGGCTCAGGGGGCGGTGATCGTCACCTATCCCTACGCGGCCCCGCGCGCCGTGGTGATAACGCCGGCGCCGATCGTCGTTGCGCCCGCACCGGTCGCGCTTCCCGCCGTGACTGCACCCGTGGCGCATCCGCTGGCGCTCACCGCCGGCGCGGTGGCGACCGGGGCGTATCGCCATAATGAACGGCAGGATGCCTACGATGAGATCAATCATTTGCAACAGCAGCGGATCGATGAACTCAATCACTTACAGGCGCAGCGCATCAATAATTTTAATTCGCGTCACGCGCGTTAATTTTCATCTCCGCGTTTATTATCCCGGTTCTTTCTTCGTCTTTATTTCGGCACGGGTTAACCGACGGCAAATAACCGCGTCATGAATGGGTAAAAGAGATGAATCGTGCTGTGAGATAACTCTCTTAATGCGAATAGTTATTATGTCACTATACTGGGAATGCGTGCCGACGGGGGGTAGCGCGTCGGCCTAACCCTACAATTTTAGGAATTATGCTAAGGAGACAATGATGGCAGGCGTTCGTATCGAAAAAGACTCCATGGGCCCCATCGAAGTACCGGCCGACAAGCTGTGGGGCGCACAGACCCAGCGCTCATTGGCGCATTTCCGCATTTCCTCCGAAAAGATGCCGACCGCGCTGATCCATGCGCTGGCGTTGACCAAACGCGCCGCCGCGCAGGTGAACGTGGACCTGGGGCTGCTGCCGGCCGAGCGGGGCGCCGCCATCATCAACGCTGCCGACGAAGTGCTGGCGGGCAGCCATGCCGACCAGTTCCCGCTGTCCATCTGGCAAACCGGCTCCGGCACTCAGACCAACATGAACATGAATGAAGTGTTGGCCAACCGCGCCAGCGAGCTGCTGGGCGGCGTGCGCGGTGAAGAGCGCAAGGTGCATCCGAACGACGACGTCAATAAAAGCCAGAGCTCCAACGACGTGTTTCCCACCGCGATGCACGTGGCGGCGGTGATTGCGCTGCGCGAGCACCTGATCCCCGAGCTGAAAGTGCTGCACAAGACGCTGAGCGACAAGGCCGAAGCCTACCGCGACATCGTCAAAATCGGCCGCACCCACCTGCAGGACGCCACGCCGCTGACCCTGGGCCAGGAAATCTCCGGCTGGGCGGCGATGCTGGCGCACAATCTGAAACACATCGAAGACAGCATCCCGCACATCGCCGAGCTGGCGCTGGGCGGCACGGCGGTCGGCACCGGCCTGAACACCCATCCGGAGTATGCCGTACGCGTCGCTAAAGCGCTGGCGGAGTTGACCCATCAGCCGTTCGTCACCGCGCCGAACAAGTTCGAAGCGTTGGCGACCTGCGATGCGCTGGTGCAGGGGCACGGCGCGCTCAAAGGGCTGGCGGCTTCGCTGATGAAGATCGCCAACGACGTGCGCTGGCTGTCGTCCGGCCCACGCTGCGGCATCGGCGAGATTTCTATCCCGGAGAACGAGCCGGGCAGCTCCATCATGCCGGGCAAGGTCAACCCGACCCAGTGCGAAGCGATGACCATGCTGTGCGCGCAGGTGCTGGGCAACGACGTGGCGGTGAATATCGGCGGCGCTTCCGGTAACTTCGAGCTGAACGTGTTCCGCCCGATGGTGATCCACAACTACCTGCAGTCGATCCGCCTGCTGGCCGACGGTATGCAGGGCTTCAACGAGCACTGCGCGGTGGGCATCGAACCGAACCGCGATCGCATTACCCAGTTGCTGAATGAATCGCTGATGCTGGTGACGGCGCTCAACACCCATATCGGTTATGACAAAGCGGCGGAAATCGCCAAGAAAGCGCACAAGGAAGGGCTGACGTTGAAAGCCGCGGCGCTGAAGCTCGGCTATCTGACCGAAGCGCAGTTCGATGAATGGGTGCGCCCGGAGGCGATGGTCGGCAGCATGCAGAAATAATTGATCTGTGAGGCAACCGGGGGCTTACTGAGGTAAGCCCCTTTTTTATGGAGAAATTAAGATGTCGCGCGCACAACGTTTACTCGATCTGATGCAGCTGTTGCGCAGCCACCGCTATCCGGTGGCGGGCCATGCGTTGGCGCAGACGCTGGGCATCAGCATGCGCACGCTTTACCGCGATATCGCCACGCTGCAGCAGCAGGGAGCGGAGATCGTCGGCGAAGCGGGGCTCGGCTATGTGCTGCGCCCCGGTTTTATGCTGCCGCCGCTGATGTTCTCGCAAGCGGAAATAGAAGCGCTGGTGCTGGGCATGCGCTGGGTCAGCCGCCGCGGCGACAGCCAGTTGGCGAGCGCCGCGGGCCAGGCGCTCGCCAAGATCGCCGACGTGCTGCCGACGGCGCTGCGGGAGGAACTGGAGGCCAACACGCTGCTTATCGCACCGGCTCAGTCGCCGCCGGTGGCGGATGAGATGCGGGTGTTAATCCGTGACAGCATCCGCCGCGAGCGCAAGCTGCATATCGACTATCTCGACCTGGCGGGGCAGCGCAGCGAACGCCTGCTGTGGCCCTTTGCGCTGGGCTTTTTCGACCAGTTCCAGATGCTGGTTGCCTGGTGTGAGTTGCGTCAGGCCTTTCGTCATTTTCGCCTCGATCGCATTCAGGCCGCCACGCCGCTTGAACAGCGTTATCCGCATGGCCGGCGGCGACTGTTGAAAGAGTGGCGGTTGAGCGAAGGCATTGCGGAACAATAACGACACGCTGCTGCCATAAACTGTCAGTCGCCTCCTTTAGTCTGTGCCTATCGGGAACCAACCGGTTCCCATCACCCAGAGGACAGACCGATGACCCTTCCCAGCATGACCCTGCTTTACGTCGATAACCCGCTCAACAGCGCCGCCTTTTATCAACGCCTGCTGGGGCAGGCGCCGGTAGAGCTTTCTCCCGGCTTTGCCCTGTTCGTGCTCAACAACGGCTTCAAGCTCGGGATGTGGGCCAAACAGGGGGTAAAACCCGCCGCCACGCTGACCGGCGGCGGCGGTGAACTGGGCTTTTTATGCCAGGATCCGCAAGAGGTGGAGGCGCGCTATAACCAGTGGCGCGAGCTCGGGCTGCCTATCGAGCAAACGCCAACCGAAATGGAATTCGGCTACACCTTTGTGGCGCGGGATCCGGACGGCCATCGCCTGCGGGTATATGCCCTCAGCGAGTAGTGCCGTCGGTATACAGATGCAGACGCGGCACCAGCAGCCGCAGCGGCCTGGCGTCGGGTTTGTAGCGATGCTTCACTGCGTCGGCGTCGTAGTTGAGCAGTTCGCCGATCTTCGGCACCGCAGCGCCGCTTTCAACCTGACACAGGGCGATCAGCGGCAGCGGGCAGGGATGTTGCACTTGTTTTTGCTGCTGCTGATACCACACGCGGGCGATCGGCTGCACTTTTACCGGCCGCTTGATTTTCAACGTCGCATGCTGCGGCAGGCGGCTGACATCGTCTATCTCGCGGCTGACCAGGGCGGCCCACTGTTCACGGCTGTGCGGCGGCACCGCGCGGCCGGCTTTCAGGCTTTTCTCCAGCTGCGCCAGGATGTCGTCCCGTTTGACGTTTTTGATGATGTGCTTGTTGGCCCAGCCGAAGCGCACCGAGTCGGGATTGGTCAGGGCGGTGAGGGTGCGGTAGGCGCTGAGGGTAATCAGCCCGTGCAAATGGGTGTGCACGAATTCGAAACGCTGCTCCGGCGCCAGGCCGGAATCGACGGTGATAATCTGCTCCAGTTCGCCCTTCAGGCGGTTGATCAGCGCCAGCTGCGCCTGCAGCGCCTGATACTCCGCTTGCTCCACCGCCAGACAGATGACGCCGGGCAGGCGCACGGCGGCCTTGCTGCTGACATTCTCACGGTTATGGTGGATGAAGAGCCGCTGATAGTGTTCCAGCGCCAGATCGCGCGCCGCTTGCCCCACATGCTGCTCGACCGCGATATGCGAAATGGCCTGATGTTCCTGGCCTTTTTCTACCTCCGGCAGGCTAAACACCCGCGCCGCCAGCAGCCGCAGCGGGGTTATCTGCTGCTGCAATGCGCCGAGAGCTTGCTCCAGTTCGGCAAAGCAGGCGTTCATCCGGCCAATCACATCGTATTTGCTCATCATATGCCCCTTTTTTAGTTACAACATACTATAGGAGAGTAACAGGCTGGGGGCAACATCGGCAATGGGGCAATACTCGGCTTAACTGCCCGCCCGGCTTACCAGGGGGAAATAGGGCGGGCAGCAGGGGGAATTCTCTCGCTCGTCTGCTACGCATGCGGGCAAGTGTGATTGTCGAAAATAAACCTGCTCTTCTTATGGTTTTGATTCATTGATGGATTTTTTCCTGTTCGTTTGTCTTCTGTTTAATCCATTTCCCGTTTGCCGTTGTCCAAACGCTGGAACAAACAGAATGGCAGGACGCTATGAGCCCTTGGGGTTATCTTTTCTTCTGTCATTAACGGGTGCTTTAACAGGAGGTTTACTGTGGATATTAAACAGAAAGTCAAAAACATGACGCTGGAAGAGAAGATCGGGCAAAAAATCATGCTGGATTTTCGCTACTGGGATCGGAACGGTAGCAGCAATCAGGATATGACCGTTCCCGATGAAGCCATTGGCAAGCTGATCACCGATAACCATGTGGGCGGGGTGATCCTGTTTGCCAATAATCTGAAAGATAAGCAGCAGATCAATACGTTAACGGCCTGGTATGCCGCGATGAAAACCCACGCCGGCATCCGCCTGTTCATTGGCACGGATAACGAGGGCGGTAACGTTTTCCGGCTGCCGCGCGGCGACTATGCCTCATTCCCCGGCAATATGGCGCTCGCCGCGGCGATTGAGGGCGGCGCGGATAAACAGCTCGCCGTTGAACAGGGCGAACTGATGGCCCAGGATATGCGCGCGTTGCATATCAATACCAACTTTGCACCGGTTGTGGACGTCAACACCAACCCGTTCAACCCGGTGATTAACGTTCGCGCCTTCAGCGATGATAAGAACGCCGTTTCCCACCTGGCCGAGAAAATGGTGGCGGGGATGAAGCAGCAAGGGCTTATCACCGCTTACAAACACTTCCCTGGCCATGGCAGCACCTCCACCGACTCGCATACCGGTTTGCCGCGCGTCGACCGTACGCGGGAAGAGGCGTTTGCCATCGATATCGCGCCTTACAAACAGGCCATTGACCGCTGTGCGGCGCCGGACATGGTCATGACCGCGCATATTCAGTACCCCGCGCTGGATAACCGCCAGATCGACACCCGCAGCGGCGAAAAAATCACGGTGCCGGCCACCATGTCGCATGAAATTCAGACCCGCATCCTGCGCGATGAGCTGGGTTATGCCGGCGTAACGATTTCAGATGCGCTGGATATGGGTGCGATTGCCGAGCATTTCAGCCAGCAAGGGGCGGCTGAAAACGTCTTTGCCGCCGGGGTGGATATCGCCCTGATGCCTGTCAGCATCGCTTCGCCGGCCCAGGCTAACCTGCTGCCGGACCTGATTCGTTACCTTGCGGACCGGGTGAAAACAGGGCATCTCAACGAGGCCGATATCGATGCTTCGGTCGAGCGCATTTTGCGCCTCAAATTACGCCATCACCTGATGGGGCATCGCGAGGCCCCTTGTTCCAGCAGCGTTTCGTCCTCAGCGCATAAGCTGGAAAAACGCATCGCCGATCGCTCCATTACCGTGGTCATTAACCGCCACAGCCTGCTGCCGTTGAAAGACAAGGCGCTGCGCTATTTTATCCTGACCCCGTGGGGTGAGCAGGCCAAAGGCATCGCTAACGTGATGGCGCAGGAGGGCTACCAGAACGTCGTTGCCGCGAAGGAAACGGAACTGAGCGATGCCCAAATCAGGGCGCATATTGCCGATTGCGACGTGTTCCTGCTCGGCACGCTTTCGACCCGCTTTACGCCTGCCGAGCAGGATGGTGTCGTTACCGCTGCCACCGGATCGGGTAATGACAGCAGCCCTTACCCGGGCTGGTTGAAATACGCCGCCGAGCAGGGGAAAAAACGCGTTCACCTCTCATTGCGCGCGCCTTACGATATCGTGAACTATGCCGCAGACGTGGATGCAGCCGTCGCCACCTATTCTTACTACGGGTATGACAGCGGCGTATGGCGCGGTCCCTCGATGATATCTCTGGCACAGGTGCTGACGGGGAAAATCACACCGCACGGCAAACTGCCGGTCAACACCTGGCATGACTACGATGAGGAAACCAATACGGGCAAGGTGGCGTTCCCTCGCGGGACGGGGCTGAGCTGGTAATGGGACAAGTACCGGCGTCGTCAGAAAGGGCGACGCCGGTCGCGGGATAGCGTTGATAAAGCGGGCGGTTTCTTGCTCTGCACGATACGACATGGGATAACCGTCACTCACGGAAGGAGAACATTTATGCCGACAGGCGCAACAAAACTAGGCGGATGGCTGTTGATGGCCGCCATGCTGGGCGTGAGCGGATGCGCCAAACCCCCTGAGCCGGAAAAGCCTCCGCAGCCTGCACCGCCGGTCACACCGATGCGGGGCATCTGGCTGGCCACCGTCATGGGGCTGGACTGGCCGCCGGCGGCCTCCCTGAAAGCGGAAACCGCGCCAGAGCGAATTCGCCTGCAGCAGCAGGCATTGACGGACGCACTGGACGACATGGTGAAAACCGGGATTAACACGGTGTATTTTCAGGTTAAACCGGACGGAACGGCCCTGTGGCGTTCTGACATCTTGCCCTGGTCGGAGGTCTTGACCGGCACCGTGGGCCAGGATCCGGGTTACGATCCGCTGGCCTTTATGCTGAAAGAAGCGCACCGGCGCGGCATCAAAGTGCACGCCTGGCTGAATCCTTATCGGGTTTCCATGAATACCCGGCAGCAAACGATTGATGCGCTTAATCAAACGCTGCAGTCTCCGCCGGCCAGCGTCTATGCGCTGCATCCCGACTGGATACGTACGGCCAACGACCGCTTTGCGCTCGATCCTGGCTTACCCGACGTGCGCAATTGGATCACCGGCGTGGTGGCTGAAGTCGTCAAAAACTATGACGTCGACGGCATTCAATTTGACGATTATTTCTATTATGAGACGCCGCAATCGCCGCTGGATGATGAAAAGACGTATCGCGAATACGGCAAAGGGTTTGCAGACAAGGCCAGTTGGCGAAGAGACAATACGCTGCAATTGATAAAACAGGTTTCAGCCACCGTCAGGGCGCTAAAGCCCGCTGTCGCGTTTGGCGTCAGCCCGGCGGGCGTCTGGCGAAACAAAGCGGACGATCCCGCCGGCTCGGCGACTCAGGCCGGCGCGCCATCGTACGATGCGGCCTATGCCGATACGCGCCAGTGGGTCAAACTGGGGCTGCTCGACTACATAGCACCGCAGCTGTACTGGCCTTTCGATCGTGAAATAGTTCGCTACGACGTGCTGGCCAACTGGTGGGCCGAGGTGGTGAAAGACACGCCGGTTCGGCTTTATGCCGGGGTGGCGCTGTATAAAGTGGGCACGCCATCGGCGAGCGAACCGGCATGGACCGTCGACGGCGGCGTTCCCGAGCTGAAAAGGCAGTTGGATCTCAACGAGAGCTTGCCGGGGATGGGGGAACCATCCTGTTCCGGCAACGTTATCTGACCGAGCCGCAAACGGATAAGGCCGTGGAGTACCTGCGCACCCGCTGGAAAACCGGTCAATAATCACCGGCATTGGCATAGCGAGCCGCGGTATTCCACCGCGGCTTTTTTATTCACAGGCGCGCCGCTTCCGGCAGGCGCTTCAGGTAATGCACCACCAGCAGCGCCAGCAACAGCATCAGGCTGATGAACGCCGCCACGCCATTCCAGCCGAAACTGTGCCAGAACACGCCGCCGAGGGTCCCGGCCACGCTTGAGCCGACGTAATAACAGAACAGATACAGCGACGACGCCTGGCCTTTGGCGCGGCGCGCACGGCGGCCGATCCAGCTGCTGGCCACCGAGTGGGCGGCGAAGAAACCGGCGGTGAACAGCATCATGCCGATAAAGATCGCCGGCACCTGCGGCAACGCGGTAATCAGAATCCCGATCAGCATAATCACGATCGACGCCAGCAGCACCGGGCCGCGCCCGAAGCGCGAGGTGAGCGCGCCGGCCTTGGGCGAGCTGTAGGAGCCAGTGAGGTAGACCACCGACAGCAGGCCGACGATCGCCTGGCTCAGATGATAAGGATCCGCCAGCAGGCGATAACCGATGTAGTTGAACAGGGTGACGAAGCTGCCCATCAGCAGAAAGCCTTCCGCGAACAGCAGCGGCAGCCCCTTATCGTGCCAATGCAGTTTGAAGTTGATCAGCAGCGTGCGGGGGCGCAGTGAGCTGGCGCGAAAATGCCGCGAAGCTGGCAGAATGCGCCAGAACATGAAGGCGGCGGCGAGGGCGAACAGACCGATGACCCCGAGTGAGACGCGCCAGGAGAAGAAGTCGGTCAACACCCCGGTCACCAGGCGGCCGCTCATGCCGCCGATCGAATTGCCGCTGATGTACAACCCCATCGAGAAGGCGACGAAGCTGGGATGGATCTCTTCGCTGAGATAGGTCATGCCGACCGCCGCCACGCCGCTCAGCGACAGGCCGATCAACGCGCGCATCAGCAAAATGCCGTGCCAGCTGGTCATAAAGGCGCAAATCAGCGTGCAGACTGCCGCCAGCAACAGCGCCACCACCATCACCGACTTACGGCCGATGGCGTCGGACAGCGGCCCGGTGAACATCAGGCCGATCGCCAGCAGGCCGGTAGAGACCGAGAGCGACAGGCTGCTTTCGGCCGGCGAGACGCCGAAATCTTGCGACAGCACCGGCAGGATCGGCTGCACGCAGTAAAGCAACGCGAAGGTCGCCAGCCCGGCGGAAAACAGCGCCAGCGTTACGCGCATAAACTGCGGCGTGCCGCGTTCGATATAGGGGAGTTTGTTGTTGAGGGTGGAGCGTTTTACTTTTGGCGCAGCGGCCGCGTCATCGTTGGCGGCCAGCGTCGACGGCATCACGGCCGCAGAACGCACAGGGGTTGTCACAGCGTTTCCTTACCGAACTTCGGGGAGATAAACAGACACTTTGCAGATAACAAAATGATAGGGAGCGGCGATTTTTTTTGTCTAATATATTAATAATTACAATTAAGACTTTTTAAATATGAATATCGAGTTGAGACACCTGCGTTACTTTATCGCCGTGGCGGAAGAGCTGCATTTTGGCCGCGCCGCGGAGCGGCTGCGTATCTCCCAGCCGCCGCTCAGCCAGCAAATCCAGGCGCTGGAGGACATGGTCGGCGCGCGGCTGCTGGCGCGCAACAACCGCAACGTCAGCTTGACGCAGGCCGGGGAGATGTTCCTCAAAGAAGCCTATCAGGTGCTCGATCAGGTCGGCCGCGCGGCGGAAAAGGCGGCGCGCCTGGATCGCGGCGAACTGGGGGAAATGACCATCGGCTTTACCTCTTCCGCGCCCTTTATCGGCGTGGTGGCGCGCAGCCTGCGCGCTTTCCGTCAGCATTCTCCGCAGGTGCACATCAAGATGCGCGAAATCAACACCAAACAGCAGATCGAACCGCTGCTGAACGGTGAGCTGGATCTGGGGGTGATGCGCAACACGCGGCTGCCGGAAGCGCTGCACTATCAGCTGCTTCTGCGCGAACCGCTGCTGGCGGTGGTGCCGGAGGGGCATCCGCTGGCGGAAACGCCCGGCGGCGCGCTGCGTTTTCAACACCTGGCGCAGGAGCCGTTCGTGTTCTTCTCGCGCGAAGTGGGCACGGCGCTGTATGACGAAATTCTGCTGCTGCTCGGCAAGGCCGGCATTACCCCGTATATCACTCAGGAAGTGGGGGAAGCGATGACCATCATCGGTTTGGTCTCCGCCGGATTGGGGGTCTCGATTCTGCCGGCGTCTTTCGCCCGGGTGCGGGTGGACGGCGTGCGTTATTTGCCGCTGGCGGAGCCCGACGCCACGACCGAAGTGTGGCTGGTGCATCACCGCCGACGGCCGCTGACCGCCGCGGCGCAGGCGCTGATGGCGTTGATGCTGAAATGACGTTGAGATTGGGCAAATAAAAATCAATTCGCGCTGAAATTGCGAGGAATTTGTGCAGCAAATCACATAACGAATCAAATAGTTGACGCTGTATGACAAAAGCCCCACCATAACCCCTAGTCTTTATTTAGAAGCGCGAAAAATAGTAGGAGCCGGTTTGTGATTGCGGTTGGGCAGCCTGGGCATATTGATCAAATCAAACAGACCAATGCGGGGGCGGTTTATCGGCTAATCGATCAACTGGGCCCGATTTCGCGCATCGAACTGTCAAAACGCGCACAGCTGGCGCCCGCCAGCATCACCAAGATCGTGCGCGAACTGCTGGAAGCCCATCTGGTCAAGGAAACCGAGTACCAGGAAATCGGCAGCCGGGGGCGCCCGGCGGTGGGGCTGGTGCTGGACACCGAGGCCTGGCACTACCTGTCCGCCCGCATCAGCCGCGGCAGCATCACGCTGGCGCTGCGCGATCTGAGCAGCAAACTGGTGGTGGAAGAGCTGCTGCCGCTGGCGGCCGAAGATCCCGAACCGCTGCTGAAACGCATCCTGACCGAAGTCGATCAATTCTTTATTCGCCATCAAAGCAAGCTGGAACGGTTAACGGCGATCGCCATTACGCTGCCGGGCATTATCGACGTGCAGTCCGGCGTGGTGCACCGCATGCCGTTTTACGACGTGCTGGAGATGCCGCTCGGCCCGGCGCTGGAAACCCGGACCGGTCTGCCCGTCTATTTGCAACACGACATCAGCGCCTGGACCATGGCCGAGGCGTTGTACGGCGCCTCGCGCGGCAGCCAGAACGTGATTCAGGTGGTGATCGACCACAACGTCGGCGCCGGCGTGATCACCGGCGGCCACGTGCTGCATGCCGGCAGCCACAGCGTGGTGGAGATCGGCCACACTCAGGTCGATCCTTACGGCAAACGCTGCTACTGCGGCAACCACGGCTGCCTCGAGACCGTGGCCAGCATCGAGAACATGCTGGAGATCGCCCAGCAGCGGCTGAGCGGCTCGATGAGCTCCAGCCTGCACGGCGCGCCGCTGACCGTTGAATCGCTGTGCGACGCCGCGCTGGCGGGCGATCAACTGGCACGGGACATCATCCTCGGCGTCGGCCACAGCGTGGGGCGCATTCTGGCTATCATGGTCAACCTGTTCAATCCGGAGAAGATCCTGGTGGGTTCGCCGCTCAACCGCGCGGCGGAGATCCTGCACCCGGCCATCGCCTCCTGCATTCGCCAGCAGGCGCTGCCGGCCTACAGCGAGCAGGTCAAGGTTGAATCCACGCAGTTCTTCAATCAGGGCACCATGCCCGGCGCGGCGCTGGTGAAAGAGGCGCTGTATAACGGTTCATTGTTGGTGCAACTGCTGCAAGGCTAACATCAGAACTTCTTATTAATCCCGCAAAAGATTGAGCTACCTCAAGCCCCTACGTGGCGGCATCCCCTAGAATTTTTCCGCAAGACTTCTTCGCCGCCGGTGCGGCGATACATTGTTAACGGGGCATTCTGGGGCATTTTATTCATGTTGAAGCGTTTATTTGTGACAGGCACGGATACCGACGTCGGTAAAACCGTGGTTTCCCGCGGGTTGATGCAGGCGCTGGCCGCCGATGGCCGCTCGGTCGCGGGCTACAAGCCGATCGCCGCGCGCTGCCAGGAAACCAGCGAGGGCATCCGCAATAAAGACGCTTTGGTGTTGCAGGCATCTTCCACCTTGCCGCTGTGCTATGAGGAGATCAATCCCATCACCTGTCTGGATGAGGTGTTTCATGCGCATGCCACCGAGGACATCAACTACGGCCTGATGAGCAGCGGCCTGCGCGATCTGTCCGCCAAAGCCGATACGGTGGTGGTAGAGGGCAGCGGCGGCTGGCGCGTGCTGATGAACGATCTGCGGCCGTACGCCGAATGGGTGGTGCAGGAGCAACTGCCGGTGGTGTTGGTGGTGGGTATCAAGCTGGGCTGCGTCAGCCACGCGCTGCTGACCGCGCAGTCGATCATCAACGACGGCCTGCCGCTGCTGGGCTGGGTGGCCAA
This sequence comes from Serratia sp. SCBI, assembly GCF_000747565.1. Classification (NCBI taxonomy): domain Bacteria; kingdom Pseudomonadati; phylum Pseudomonadota; class Gammaproteobacteria; order Enterobacterales; family Yersiniaceae; genus Serratia; species Serratia sp. SCBI. The sequence continues at coordinate 2,326,682 of NZ_CP003424.1, forward strand.
CCGCATCAATCCGGGGTTGGCGCACTATGCCGAAACCATCACGGCGCTGCAGCAGCGCATTTCCGCGCCGCTGCTGGGTGAAATTCCGTATCTGCCGCGCGCGGAGCAGCGCGAACTGGCGCACTACCTCGATATTTCCACGTTGCTGTAGCCCATTCAGGCGCAGAACGTCGCCAACAATCGGGCGGCGATCAGCAGGCCCAGCCCATACACCGTGTGGGTGAGCAGGCTGAGGAGCCGCGCTCTGCGCGGGCTGGCGGTTTTCGCCGCCGCCACGCCAAAGCCCAGCGCGGGCTGCATCACCAGAAACGGTGCCGCCAGGCTCAGCCAGCCGCTCAACAGCGCGATGCGCGGTTCCGGCGCCGCATACCACTCGATGCCCGCCAAACCGAGCGGGATAAAGGCGAACGCCAAGCCGATGGCGTAGTGCAGTATCCAGCCGATTTTTCTCTCACCCTGGCGCGGCGGCGCCGTGACGATGGTGGCGTGAAACCAGCGGCCGTCGAACATGCCGAGAAACCAGCGGCCCACCAGCGCGTAATCGAGGGAAGGGATGCCGAAGTGCCGCTTCAGCAGCAACGCCCACAAATCCATGCAGAGGGTGGCGCCGGCGCCGGTTAACAGAATGCGCAATAACAAATCGGGGGTCATAGGGGTGTCCTTGGCTCAGTGACGTGATAAGGTGCGCACAGTGTGCAACTTAAAGTCGGCTTCAAGTCAATGGCAAAAGAGCTGGATATCGGCGCGGTGGCGCGCCTGAGCGGAGTCGCGCCTTCTGCGCTGCGGCATTACGAGAAAAAGGGGCTGATCGCGTCGATAGGCCGCCACGGTTTGCGCCGTCAATACGCCGCCGGGGTGCTCGATCAACTGCGGTTGATCGCCCTCGCGCGCCTGGCCGGTTTTAAGTTGGATGAGATGAGCGCCTTGTTTGACGAACGGGGCAAAATCGCGCTCGATCGCGTGTTGCTGGCGGCGCGGGCGGATGAGTTGGATCGCCATATCCAGCGCCTGATACAGGTGCGCGACGGGCTGCGGCACATGGTCGATTGCCCTGAACCCGAGCACCTGCAGTGCCCGCAGTTCAGGAAAATATTGCAGCAGGGTGAGTTCTAAACCTCGCGTTTGGGCAGCGGCGCCGTGTGGTACACCGAGATCGGCCGCAGGCCGCGCGACACGGTGGTGGCGATCACGCAGGCGAGCAGAATGCCGGGCAGCAGCGCGTATTCGCCGGTCATTTCAAACACCATCAGCGCCGCCATGATCGGCGCATGGGTGGTGGCGGCCAGCAGGGTGGCCATGCCGGTCAGCGCCAGCAGCAGCGGCACCGCCGCATCCATGCCTGGCCACAGGCCGAACAGCTGACCGATTATCGATCCGAGCGCGGCGCCGACGAACAGCGTCGGGGTGAAGACCCCGCCGGGCGCGCCCGAGCCGCTGCTGGCGAGGATCGCCAACAGTTTACACACCAGGATCGCGCCCAGCAGCAACACCCCCGGCGGCGCGATCAGCAGCGCCTGCACCACGCTGTAGCCATTGCCCCACACCTGCGGGAACAGCAGCGAAAGCAGCCCGACGATCAGGCCGCCCAACGCCAGCTGCAACGGCGGCTTCAGGCGCAGCGATCGGAAGGCGCGGCCGCTGGCGGTCATCAACCACAAAAACAGCGGCCCGCCGGCGCCGGCCACCACGCCGACCAGTGCCATCAGCAGGTATTGCGTCGGCAAGGGGGCGGCGAGCGGCGTCACCAGGTAGAGCGGCGCCTGGCCGCCGTTGAGCAGGTTGGTCATCAGCAGGGCGCTCACTGCGGCGATCACCACCGGGCCGAGCGAGGCCAGCATCAGGGTGCCGAACAGGATCTCGGCGATAAACAGGCTGCCCGCCAACGGCGCATGGTAGGCGCTGGCCATCCCGGCGGCGGCGGCGCAGGCCACCCACAGTTTCCATTCTTTCTCGTGCGTAAAGCGCTGGGCGAAGAGCGATCCCACCAGCGCCGCCAGCAGGATCATCGCGCCTTCACGGCCGATGGCGCTGCCGCTCGACACCACCAGCAGCGACGCCAGACACTTCACCAGGCTGGCGCCGGTATCCAGCTTGCCGTTGCCGGTCTCAATCGCTTCCATATAGTCGGTGGGCGCCGCCGGGCGATGGTGGCGGTAGCGCTGGTGAATATACAGCAGCAGGCCCGCCGCCAGACCGCCCAGCGCGGGCGTCAGCGCGCGTCGCCAGCCGGGCAGCGCGGCGGCGGCGGCCACCAGGCTGCCGTCGGCATTGCCGAGCAGCAGCCACTCGAGGTCAATCGTCAAACGGTAGAACAGCCGGCGACGCCGATAAACACGGCGATAAACAGGCTGCGTAGCAGGGCGCGATAGTGGTGCAGATGGACCAATCTTTTCATGCGTGGGCGGCGTCGTGAGAAAAATCAAAGGGTCATCAGCGCATTGTGCTTGGCGCTCCGGCCGATGACCAGTGAATCTTTAGCAAACTGCGGCATGGGCGGGGCGGCGAGCGCCCCGGCGTGGGTTATTGCGGCGTCAACACCCGGCGCAGGAAGTGTTGTGTTCGTACAGCTTCGACAGCACCACGCGCAGGTTCTCTTCCGCGCGGGCGGTGACGCGGAAACGGTGCAGGCTGTCGGCGCACACCCCCGGCGCGCCGCGCGCCTCACGGCGTTTGACGTAGCCCAGCGGCTTGCCGTCGGCGTCCACTACCGTCACTGAACGGGCGTCGATATCGTCCATCAGCCCGAACGCCTCCACCAGCGGCGTTTCCCGGCGCACCGTCACCGTCTCTTGTTGGCCTGCCACGTCGCCGGCCTGCACCAGCAGCAGGCGCTTCAGCGTGCGATCCTGGCCGACAAAGGAGGCGACGAACTCGTTCGCCGGCCGCGCCAGCAGCTCATCGGCGCTGGCGTTCTGCACGATTTTGCCCTGGCGGAACACCGCAATGCGATCGCCGAGCTTCAGCGCTTCGTCGATGTCGTGGCTGACCAGCATCACGGTCTTTTTCAGCTGGCGCTGCATGTCGAGAAACTCGTTCTGGATGGTTTCGCGGTTGATCGGATCCACCGCGCCGAAGGGTTCGTCCATCAGCAGCACCGGCGGATCGGCCGCCAGCGCGCGGATCACGCCGATGCGCTGTTGCTGCCCGCCCGACATCTCTTTCGGGTAGCGGTGCAAAAAGCGTTTGGGGTCCAGCGCCACCATGCTCATCAGCTCTTCGGCGCGGGCGTGGCAGCGTTTTTTGTCCCAGCCCAGCATGCGCGGCACCACGGTGATGTTCTCCTCGATGGTCATGTTGGGGAACAGCCCGATCTGTTGGATGACGTAGCCGATTTTACGGCGCAGGCTGACGGTATCCAGCGCGCTGGTGTCTTCGCCGTTGATCAGAATGGTGCCGCCGGTGGGTTCGATCAGGCGGTTGATCATCTTCAGCGTGGTGGTTTTGCCGCAGCCGGAAGGGCCGAGCAGCACGCAGATTTCGCCTTCCGGCACGTCCAGATTGATGTTGTCGACGGCGTTGAACGGCGTGCCGTTCTTTTGCATGAACTGTTTGGTCAGATTTTCCAATTTAATCATGAGCGGATCCCCTTGGGCGTTAGCGCAATTTGCAAGCGGTGCAATAACCAATCGAGGACGATCGCCAGCAGGCTGATCATCACGGCGCCGGTAATCAACTGGCGAATGTCACTGCTGCTGATGCCGTTGAGCAGCAGCAGGCCGAGGCCGCCGGCGCCGATCACCGCGGCGATCGCCATCACGCCGATATTCATCACCACGGCGGTGCGGATGCCGCCGAAAATCACCGGCAGCGCCACCGGGATTTCCACCCAGCGCAGGCGTTGCCAGAACGTCATGCCGATGCCGCGGCCGGCTTCGCGCAGCCCGCCGGGCAGATTGTCGAGCGCGGTGTGGGTATTGCGCACGATCGGCAGCAGCGAGTAGAGGAACACCGCGGTGATCGCCGGCACGTAGCCGATGCCGTGGCCAATCAATGAAAACAGCGGGATCATCAGCCCGAACAGGGCGATGGAGGGCACGGTCAGCACCAGCGTGGCCAGGCTCAGCACCGGCGTCGCCAGCCATTTGTGGCGGACGATCAGCACGCCAAGCGGCACGCCGATCAGGATCGCCAGACCCACGGCGACGCCGACCAGCAGCAGGTGTTCCAGCGTCAACCCGGCGATATAGGCCCAGTTTTGCCAGGCGTAGAGTAAGGTATTCATCATGCCTCCTTAAATCAGGCCGCGCTGCTTGAGAAACGCGTCGGCGACCTGTTGCGGCGTCTGGTAGTCGATATCCACCTTGGCGTTAAGCTCGGTGATCACCTGGTTATTGAACTGTTTCGACAGCGTGTTCAGCGCCTCTTCCAGCCCCGGCGTGTTTTGCAATACGTCGGCGCGCACCACCGGCGTGACCGCGTAGCTCGGGAAATAGCCTTTGTCGTCTTCCAGCACCTGCAGATCGAAGCCTTTCACCCGGCCATCGGTGGTGTACACCAGCCCGGCATCGACGAAGCCGTCGCGAATGGCGTTGTAGACCAGGCCGGGATCCATCTGGCGGATTTGCGGGCGGTCGAGCGGCATGTCGTACAGCGCCTGCATCGGCTTCAGGCCATCCGAGCGGCCGGCAAACTCCAGATCCAACCCCAGCAGCCAGTTGTGTTTCGGGTCGGTTTTACGCACCTGTTCCACTTTGGCCACCAGCTGCGACATCGTGCGGATCTGCTCTTTTTCCGCGCGCCGGCGCTGCATGGCGAAGGCGTAGGTGTTGTTCATGTCCGCCGGCTGCAGCCACACCAGGCCGAGTTTGGCGTCGAGCTTTTTCACCGTGTCGTAGGTTTCCTGCGGCGTCATGCGCTTATTGATGTGGTTAAAGATGATCAGCGAGGTGCCGGTGTATTCCCAGGTCATGTCGATCTGCTTGTTGATCATCGCGTTGCGGGTGATCACCGTGGCCAGGTTGGTCTTGGGTTCGACCTGAAAACCTTTGGCCCGCAGGTATTGCACGGTGATCGCCGACAGAATGCGCTGTTCGGTAAAGTTCTTGCTCGCCAGCGTCAGCGGGGCGGCCCAGGCGGCCGCGCCGGTCATCAGCAAGGAGAACAGCAGCGCGTGGCGGAGGCGTTGTAACCATCGAGTCATCGCGTTTCTCCCATCAGGATGCGGTGTGCGGGCTGAGCCGGCGGCCGAGACCGGCCAGCGCCAGATCGAGCAGCAGGGCGATCAGCGCGGTGGCGGCGGCGCCGAGGATCAGCGTCGGGAAGTCGTTCAGGTAGATGCCGGGGAAGATCAGCTCGCCGTAGCTGCTGGCGCCAATCAAAAACGCCAGCGGCGCGGTGCCGACGTTAATCGCCATCGCGATGCGTATCCCGGCGAAAATCACCGGCAGCGCGTTAGGGAGTTCGACCTGGCGCAGCCGCTGCCCGGCGGTCATGCCAATACCGTTGGCGGCCTCGACCAGCGCCGGCGGCACCGAACGCAGGCCGGCATAGGTATTGCGCACGATGGGCAGCAGTGAGGCGAGGAACAGCGCCACCACCGCCGGCCGATCGCCGATGCCGATGATCACCATCGCCAGCGCCAGCACCGCCAGCGGCGGCAGGGTGTTGCCGACGTTGAAGATTTGCATCACGTGTTCCGCCCAGCGGCGGGCGAAAGGGCGGCTCAGCAAGATACCGCTGGGAATACCGACCAGCAGCGACAGCAGCATGGAGCAGGCCACCAGGAACATGTGTTGTTGGCCGAGGTAGATCAAATCTTCGCGGCGCGACTTGAGGGTGTCCCAACCGATGCCGTAAACCAGCAGTGCGATGACGGCGATAAACAACAGGCTCCCGAGGAGCAGGCGCCGGTATGGCGCTGACTTGTGCATGATGTTGCGTCCTCCGTTGCGCGGAGCGGCCGACGAGACGGCGCATTCCGCTCTGATTGTTACCCACGGCCCGGCGGGCGTGGCGGTACAAAACGGGCGTTTCGCATGAGGTTAGCGACATTGAGCGAAGGGTGCGTTCGGCACAGCGTGCTGAACGTAGGCTCAATACGTGAGTTAATCAGCATAAGATACTGATATTTAAACCCGAGAAAGCACGAAGCCCAACGACTCCGGCTAGGGAAGGTATAGCACCCTGTCGTTGACCGTGCCAAGTTTTATGAACAAAATCAGGTGATTGAGTTTGCGCCGATCGGCGTCTCAGCCCGCGTCAGCGCTGGGAGTGGGGGAAAGTGAAAAAAATCCGCCGCATAACGTTACGCCGTAACAACAAGTCCAAATGGTGCGATCCGCCGTCGGCGAAGACGGGATGTGAGGGCGGATAGACTCGGCGCAGGCGCTTGCTGATATACTCAGGGAAAACAAAAACGCCAGGAAACCTGCATAACGCCATGACAAATAACGTTTCACCCGCACCCATCGCTCACCGCCCGCTGATTCTGATCGCCTGCATGCTGGCGATGTTCATGTCGGCGATCGAAGCCACCATCGTCGCCACCGCCATGCCGACCATCATCGGCGATCTCGGCGGTTTCTCGCTGCTGGGCTGGGTGTTCGCGGTCTATTTGCTGTCGCAGGCGATCACCATTCCCATCTACGGGCGGCTGGCGGATCTCTACGGCCGCAAGCGGGTGTTCTTCTTCGGCGCCACGCTGTTCCTGTTGGGATCGGTACTGTGCGGTTTCGCCCCCGACATGTATTGGCTGATCGGCTTTCGTCTGCTGCAGGGGCTGGGCGCCGGCGCCATCATGCCGATCGCCTCTACCATCATCGGCGATATCTACAGCGCCACCGAACGGCCGAAGGTGATGGGATACCTGTCGAGCGTGTGGGGCGTGTCGGCGATCATCGGCCCGCTGTTGGGGGCGTTTATCGTGCAGCATTTGCCGTGGGCGTTGGTGTTCTGGGTCAACCTGCCGATCGGCCTGTTGGCGATGTTCTTCCTCTGGCGCTATCTGCCGGCGCATCAGCCATTGCGCCAGCACGCGCTGGATCTGGCCGGCACCGCCTGGCTGACGCTGTTCGTTTCGGCGCTGCTGCTGGCGCTGTTGCAGATGGAAAGCCTGGGCTGGTGGGTGGTGCCGCTGTTTGCGCTGGCGGCAGCGGCGCTGGCGCTGCTTGTCCGCCAGGAGCGGCGCGCGGTCGAACCGCTGTTCCCGTTGGCGCTGTGGCAAAGCCGGGTGATCGTCGCCGGCAACATCGGCGGGCTGGTGATCGGCGCGGCGATGATGGGCATCAGCGCCTTTCTGCCGACCTTCATTCAGGGCGTGATGGGGGGCTCGCCGCTGGAGGCGGGCACCACGCTGGCCCTGATGTCGATCGGCTGGCCGCTGGCCAGCACGCTGAGCGGCCGCTTGATGCTGATGACCTCGTACCGCGCCACGGCGCTGCTGGGCGCGCTGTTGTTGGTGGCGGGCGGCCTGATCTTGCTGCTGCTGCAGCCGGAGGGCGGCTTGCTGTGGGGCCGGGTGGCGGCGTTTATGGTCGGCGCCGGCATGGGGCTGTGCAATACCACGTTTCTGGTTTCGGTGCAGAACGCGGCGCATTACAGCATTCGCGGCATCGCCACCGCCTGTACGGTGTTTACCCGCATGGTGGGCTCGGCCATCGGCACCGCGATTTTGGGCGCGACGCTGAATCTCAACCTGCAGTGGCGTTTGCCGGAGATTGACGATCCGGTGCAGCGGCTGATGGAACCGGCGGTGCGCCAGAGCATGGGGAGCGAGGCGTTGGCGCAGCTGACCCAGCAAGTGGCGGCTTCGCTGCATTGGGTGTTTCTGGTTTCTGCGCTGGTGTCGTTGCTGGCGCTGGCGGCGGCGATGCTGATCCCGGCGCGTTGTCGGCCGCAGGGCGAAGAGGAAGAGGCGGAACAGGCGTAAGGAAGAGAAGGAGCGGGCGCTGCTGCAGAGCGCCCTGGTAGCCGGTGCGGCTTACTGCGTGTTGGAGGTATCCTGGCTGGTGCCGGTCTGCGCCGCATCACCGCGATCGTCGCCGTTGTTCAGGCGGGTGTAGACGATCTTCTGGGTGTCGTTTTCGCAGTGGCCGACCACCTGGCCGCCCGCTTGATCGGCCTGATCGTTTGGCACGATCTCCAGTTTGAAGCCGGACTCCGGTACGCCGTTATTGACGATTTTTTGCGAAATGTCCGCTTTCACGCTTTCGCAGGAGGCCAGGGCCGCTATCGGCGAGCCGGCCAGCAACACAGCGGTTAATATCAGCGTTTTTTTCATCACGTCATCCTTTTAGACAATGGACTTCCTGTAACAGGATAGCAGCAACGGCGGCCGGGTTTCACGCTTGCCCGCCCGCCGCAGGCGGATTAAGGATTAATCCGACGCCCGGTCTGGCGATCCAGACATTTACGGGTGTCCGGCTCCCAGTAGGCGTTGACGTTGTTGCTGTCGTTGCAGCGATCTTCGTCATCCGCCGCGCGATCGATCTTGTCGAATTCTTTCTCGACGCGGGTGTTAACCTTGTGGCGCAGGGATTTGGTATCATTCCACTGCTCTTTGCTCTGGCGCGCTTCTTCGGTGCTCATCGCGCCGCTGCCTTTGCCATCGACGGTGACGCAGGTGCTGCCCTGAGTGCAGGTGGCGGCCAGCGCCGGCGCCTGCCAGGCGCCCATTACGGCCAGCATGGCGACCGGCAGCATCCCGCGCAGCAGTCGTTGGGTCGAAAATGTTTTCATCGTTTCATCCTTATGAGTGAGTGCGCCTGATGAAGGCGGCACTGGCGTTACCTCGCCCGCAGGCGTGGTGACAAATATACCACCGCGCTCCTGGAATTCACCAGCCAAGCGCCGATTCGTTTACTTTATCGAGAGAAAACTGCGACCGATGTTAAAAACTACGCTGTTGTTTTTCGCCACCGCCCTCGCTGAAATTATCGGCTGTTTCCTGCCTTACCTGTGGCTCAAGAAGCAGGGCAGCGCCTGGCTGCTGCTGCCGGCGGCCTTGAGCCTGATGCTGTTCGTCTGGCTGTTGACGCTGCATCCTGCGGCCAGCGGGCGGGTCTACGCGGCCTATGGCGGCGTGTATGTGGCGACGGCGCTGCTGTGGCTGCGAGTGGTGGACGGCGTGAAGCTGTCTACGCTGGATTGGGTCGGCGCCGGGGTGGCGCTGGCGGGCATGCTGATTATCGTTTCCGGCTGGCGCGCGGCCTGAGGAAACACGGCGGGAGTTGCCTCCCGCCGACAGGGCTCAGGCGCCGCGGTGGATGTTCAGCCCGGCGAAGGACTGGCTGACCGGCATCATTTCCAGCGTGTTGATGTTGACGCGCGCCGGCAACGTGGCGACCCAGAATACCGACTCGGCGATGTCTTCCGGCGTCAGCGCATCGGCGCCTTCGTAGGTTTTATTGACCTTGCCGTCATCGCCCTTGAAGCGCACGTTGGAGAATTCGGTGCCGCCCACCAGGCCCGGCTCGATATCGGTCACGCGGATGCGCGTGCCGTGCAGATCGGCGCGCAGGCCCAGGCTAAACTGCTTGACGAACGCCTTGGTGGCGCCGTACACGTTGCCGCCGGCATAGGGCCAGTTGGCGGCGGTGGAACCGATGTTGATCACGTGGCCGACGTTGCGCTCGACCATGGCGGGCAGCAGCGCGCGGGTCATGTTCACCAGCCCTTTGGCGTTGGTGTCGATCATGGTTTCCCAGTCATCGGCGTTGGCCTTGTGCGCCGGCTCCAGCCCCAGCGCCAGCCCGGCGTTGTTCACCAGCACGTCGATCTGGCGCAGCTCGGCCGGCAGCGCTTCTATCACCTGCTGAATGGCGGCACGGTTGCGCACGTCGAGCCGCACGATGTGCAGCGCTTCCCCCAATTCTTCCTGCAGCGCTTCAAGACGCTCAAGGCGGCGCCCGGCGGCGATCACCTGGTGGCCTTCACGGATAAAACGGCGTGCGATCGCCTCGCCGAAACCGGAGGTGGCGCCGGTAACAAATATAATCATGTTGCTGTTCCTCAACTGTTTTTACCCTACATGCTTCTATCATTAGCACAAACCCGCAGGCAGTGGCAGCGGTTATCACGGCGGAAAGGAAAAAAGGTCACACCGGGCCAGCGGCCCGATGCTGATTAGCGCTGAGGCGGCAGGTGGTAGACCACGGCGTCATACTTGATGTTTTCACGTTTGCCGGCCAGCACGCCGCCCAGCGACTCGACGAGGCGGCGGCTGGCGGTATTCTGCTCGGCCACCGGGTAGAGAAAGTGCGGCGGCTGAAAGCGCTCGCTGGCCCAGCGCGCGATGCCCTGCACGATTTCGCGGCCGTAGCCCTGGCCATGCAGGCTCTCTTTCACCCAGATGCCCAGCTCCGGGGTGGGGCTGCGCAGGTTGTGCGCGCCGCCGACGCCGACGAACTGCCGGTCTTCGCGCCGGCGGGCGACGAAGATCACTTCTTCGCCTTCGCGCATCAGCGGCAGCCAGCTTTGCCAAACGTTGGCGAAATCTTCCGGCGACGCCTCCGGCTCAAAGGTCATAAAGCGCGTCAGCGTGGGGGTGATCGCCTGGTAAACATCGTCGGCGTCTGCTGCGGCAAAGGGGGCAATCAACAAACGGTCGGTGTCAACGCGGCACTGAGAAAGGTCATTGTGATTCATTTTATTTCCTCGCTTTTCAGGCCATAACGGCAAAAAATCCGCGCACATAAATCGGGGCGGATCGTCGATATTACGCGTATTGGCGTCAGAAGCGACTTATTTTTCGCCGTTGCGGCGACGCGGAGGAACGGTTTATGTGACGTCGTCACGTTGACGGGAAAGGCGGCGGGCACGGTTAACCGCGCCCGCCGTTGAGGATCAGAACTTCACCGAACCTTGCAGATAAATCGTGCGCGGCTGGCCGATGTACAGACCTTTGTTGTTGTCGTCATAAGCGCGGGTGAAATACTCGTGGTTGAACAGGTTTTTCACGCCGACGCCCAGATTCAGGCCGGCCATTTCCGGGCCGAAATCATAGGCGGCGCGCACGCCCCACAGCATATAGCCGGGAATGCGGCCGGTGCTGCCGTCGGCGCTTTCCGCCACGGTGTTGGCGTTGTCGGCGAACTGGCTGGATTGGAACTCGCCGTTAAGGTTAAACGCCCAGTTGCCCGGCGTGTAGTCAAGCCCCAGGGTGCCTTTATGCTTCGGCGAGAACGGCACCTGGTTGCCCTTGTAGCCGCCGTCTTCGCGGATGGTGGCGTTGACGTAGGCGTAGCTGGCGTAGGCGGTCAGGTCGTCCAGTTTCGGCGTCAGCTGCGACAGATCGTAACGCAGGCTGCCTTCCAGCCCGGCGTGGCGGGTTTTGCCGCGCGCGGTCACGCTGTCGGTCACCTGGTTGGAATCGTACTGGTTGTTGAAGTTGATCAGGAACAGCCCGATCTCGCCGGTCAGCGCATCGCCGGCGTAGCGGGTGCCCAGCTCCCAGGTGCGCGCCTTCTCCGGTTCAATCTTGCCGCTGTCGACTGCCTTGCCCATCTGGCTGTATTGCACGGTGCCGAAGGAGCCTTCGGTGTTGGCGTACAGGTTCCAGTATTCGTTCAGGTGATACATCACGTTCAACGCCGGCAGCGGCGCGTTATAGCTGACGTCGAGGCGGTTGTTCTTGATGTAGTTGTTCTGATACGACTTGATGTACTCGTAGCGCATGCCCGGCGTGATGGTCCAGTCGCCGATGTCGATGCGATCGTCGAGATAGAAGGCGTGCGCCTCGGTGCCGGACTGGGTGTCGCGATCGTACGGGCTGGCGGTGGACGGCAGCCTGCCGGTGCTGGCCTTGCTGGTGTAGCGCAGCTCATGGGTGGATTCACTGACGTAACGGTAGCCGACGCCGACCTCATGGGCAGAATCTCCCCAGCGGAAACTTTGGCTGTAGCGCGGTTCTACGCCGCGCACCCAGTATTCGCGCGGCGACAGCGTCAGGTTCTTGCCCTGATCCAGATAGCCGCTGCGCAGGGTGTAGGTGTAGAAGCTCTGTACGTCGAACTTATGCTGCTGATCAGGCTGATATTGGTAGCCGAAGTTCGCCAACTGGCGGCGGCCCCAGAACTTGTCGTACGGGCGCGTAGACTGGAACGGGTTGGCGTTGTAGTCCGCCCGGCTCAGGCCGCCCGGCATGTTCGCTTCGCCTTCGTAGTATTGCAGCAGGCTGTTGAAGGTGTGCACCTCGTTCGGGGCGTAGCGGCTTTTCAGCATCACGTCGTCTATCTTGGTCGCGCTGTGCTCGCGCCAGTCGCTGCCGCGGGTGCCGGAGTAAAGCAGCGCCGCACCGAAGCCGTTGTCGGCGGTGCCGCCGATCATCAGGTTGCCGGTGCCTTTCGGGTGATCCTGGCGCGAGGTCGGGCTGAGCTGCCCCTGCATGCCGGCCTCCAGGCCGAAGGTTTTCGGGATGGCGCGGGTAACGAAGTTGACGACGCCGCCGACGCTCTGCGGCCCATAGCGCACCGCGCCGCCGCCGCGCACCACGTCAATCGCATCCATATTGCCGAGCGAGACCGGCGCCAGCGACAGCTGCGGCTGGCCGTAAGGGGCGAAGGGCACCGGGATGCCGTCCATCAGCACGGTGGAGCGGCTGGCGAGGCGCGGGTTGAGGCCGCGTATGCCGAAGTTCAGCGCCATATCGTGGCTGCCGGTGCCGTTGTTCTCCGGCGCCACCACGCCCGGCACGCGGTTCAACGCTTCACGCACGGTGGTGGTGCCGGTTTTGACGAAGTCTTCGCGGCGCACTACGTCGCGCGCGCCGGGATGCTCGAACACGTCTGCCTGACGGCCTTCCGCCAGCCAGTCGCCGACCACGGTGATGTCCTCTTCTTTCTGCGGTTGTGGCAGTTTGGCCAGCGTGTAGCCGTTGTTGCCGAGCGCTTTAGCCTGCAGGCCGCTGCCCGCCAGCAGGGCGTTCAGGCCGTCATCGACGCCGTAGCTGCCGCTCAGGCCCGGCGAACGTTTACCGGCGGTCAGCGCGCCGTCTACCGAGAGCGCGATGCCGGCGCGCGCGGCGAAAGCGTTCAGCGCGCCGTCCAGCTCACCGGCCGGAATGTGATAGGCGGCAGCGGCGCTGGCGGCGCTCGCCATCTGCGGTGCAGCGAATACCAGGCCAATGGCCACGGCCAGCGGCGTGGCACGTTTTCCCCAAAGCGAAGCCGGAGCGACCTTTCCCCAAGCGTTGTTCATACCTTCTCCTGAATCATTTTTTATTTATTGCTGCAGTGTTTTCCTGGGAGTCGGATGAGCAAAGCAAAAGGGACAATCAAGAATGCGATTTTTTATCATTTTCATTTAAAAAATTCAGGCGGGGACGATTTGCAACCAATAGCGGGTAAAGCTTTGCAGGCGTACCGGCAGCGTCTGGCTGAGCAGGGCGAGGGCGCGATCGGTATCGTTGAGCGGGAAACTGCCGCTGACGCGCAGGCCGGCAACGGCCGGATCGCAGCTCAGGTGGCCGCGCCGATAGCGCGCCAGTTCGGCGATCACCCGGTCCAGCCGCCACTGGCTGACGCTCAGCACCCCGTGCAGCCAGCCGTCTTCCGCCGTAGCCGGTTGCTTATCGCTGAAGGCCGCCGCGCTGAAGCTTATCTGTTCGCCGGCGTTCACCCGGCGCTTTTGTTGCGCGTCTTGCGCCAGCTGCGCTTCGACTGCATGCTCCAGCACCGTCAGGCGCGTTTCGCCGCCGCTCTCGCGCACCAAAAAACGGGTGCCGAGCGCGCGCATCGCCCCTTGCGGGCTCTGCACCCACAGCGGCCGGGCATCGCGTCCGGTAACCAGGCTGATTTCCCCGGCGTGCAAGCGGATCAGCCGTTGGCGATCGTCGTAATGCACGTCCACCGCGCTGGCGGTGTTCAGCACCAGCTGGGTGCCGTCGCTTAACACAATGGGTTTGATTTCGCCGGTGGCGGTGCGGTAGTCGGCGCGCAGCTCCTGGCCGAGTGGCGACCGATAGAAGAAGCCGCCGCCGCCCACGCCGAGCAACAGCAGCAGGCTTTTCAGCAGGGTGCGGCGATCGATCGCCGATTGACGGCCGGCGCGATCGAGCGCGCGATAGCTGAATTTGCCCGGCACGCCCTGCAGCTGGCTCTGCAACGCTTCGACGCGCTGCCAGGCCCAGCGGTGATCGTCATGCTGCTGGTGCCAGGCTTGCCACTGTTGGCGCTGGCGTTCGGTGACGTGCTCGTCGCACAGCAGGGCATACCAGTGTGCGGCCATTTTCAGCGCCTGGCGCTGCTCGGGGGTGATGGCGTTGCTCATGAATAAACGTCGTTTTCGAGGCTGAACAGCAGGCAATGCTCGGTGGCTTTGGCCATGTATTTTTTAACCGAACTGACCGACACGCCGAGGCGCGCGGCGATGTCCGCATAGCCCAGGCCTTCGAGCTGCGACAACAGAAAGGCCTGCTTTACCTTCGGCCCCAGGCCGTCGAGCATGGCGTCGATCTGCTGCAGGCTTTCCAGCAGGCTCTGGCGCTGCTCCGGCGACGGGGCGTAGCCTTCCGGGATCAGCGCCAGCATCTCAAGATAGGCGCGCTCCAGCGTTCTGCGGCGGAACAGATCGACCATCACCCGCTTGGCGACGGTGACCAGAAAATCTTTCGGCTCGCGCAGGGTCGCCGCGGCGTCGCTTTTCAGCAGGCGCATAAAGGTGTCCTGCGCCACATCGTCCGCGTCGAAAGCGCAGCCCAGCCGCCGACGCAACCATCCCTGCAACCAGGCGTGGTGGGTGGCGTAAAGGCGCGACAGCGCGGCGTGCGGGGCAGAGGCGGTGGCGGACATGGTTTTCGCATTGCTGGTCAAAAAGATGCGCGGATGATAATTGAGAATAGTTATCGTTTCAAGTTTGGCCGTTGCCTCCAGGCTGGGGTTCCGCCCCCGGACGCGGCGTTGAAATAAAGCGGACGGTCGTAAAGAGCGTCGTTTGCCCATTAAAGGTGCATCGGCGCGGTGTTATTTCGGCAAGCAAACGGTTGCTATTTATCCGCCGTCGAAGACTGAGCGTGGGTCTTATTCGCTTTCGCCGGTCTATGCTTTTAGGTTAATTACCAATCAATTGTTTTTATTTAAAAATGTATTTTATCGCCGCCTGTTGGCATACGGCTTGCTATGCTTAAGCCGGTCTTTGCGTTTGGGCAAAAAAGCCTTGTTTCATCGGCGCAGGTTATTTCGCGGGTGAGCTTGGTCGGTCGTCACAAGGAAGAAAATAATGGCACTGCAATTCACCACGGCTATTCGTGGCAATTTTTTTGATATCGCAGCCTGTGTGGAGGCGCCGCAACAGCTCGAAGAACGCCTGCGGCATGTTCCCGACGGTTTGCTGCTGCTGAACGACGGCGTCATCGTCTGGTTCGGCAGCTGGCGGCAGGGCGAGGCGCTGCTGCCGCCGGGCTTCGCGGTCACGGAGTATCGCGACAAGCTGATCGTGCCGGGTTTTATCGATACCCATATCCACTATCCGCAAACCGAAATGATTGGCGCCTATGGCGTTCAACTGCTGGACTGGTTAAACAATTACACCTTCCCGACCGAAAGCCGTTACGACTGTGAGCAGCACACCGACGCGATGTCGGCTTTCTTTCTGCAGCAGTTGCTGAGTAACGGCACCACCACCGCGCTGGTGTTCGGCACCGTGCATCCACAGTCGGTCGATGCGCTGTTCAGCCAGGCGGCAGCGCTGAACATGCGCCTGATCGCCGGCAAGGTCATGATGGATCGCCATGCGCCGGAGGCGCTGCTGGAAACGCCGGAGCAGAGTTATCGCCAGACGCGCGAACTGATCGAACGCTGGCACGGCAAAGGCCGCCTTGGTTACGCCATTACGCCGCGCTTTGCGCCCACCAGTACGCCGGCGCTGCTGGCGCAGGTGCAGCGGCTGCGCGAAGAATATCCCGACGTTTGGCTGCAGACGCACCTGAGCGAGAACCCGCAGGAAGTGGCCTGGGTAAAAGCGTTGTTCCCGCAACACCGCAGCTATCTGGATGTTTACCACCGCTACGGCATGACCGGCGATAAAAGCGTATTCGCCCATTGCCTGCATCTGGAGGAGCAGGAGTGGGACTGCCTGTGCGATACCCGCTCGGCGATCGCCTTTTGTCCCACCTCCAACCTGTTTCTCGGCAGCGGGCTGTTTGACCTGCAGCAGGCCTGGCGTAAGCGGGTGAAGCTCGGCATCGGCACCGACGTGGGGGCCGGCACCACCTTCAATATGCTGCGCACGTTAGGCGAGGCGTACAAGGTCGGCCAGCTGCAGCATTACCGGCTCTCCGCCGTAGAAGCGTTCTATCATGCCACCCTGGGCGGCGCCCGCGCACTGGCGCTGGACGACAAAATCGGCAACTTTAACGTCGGCAAAGAGGCGGATTTCGTGGTGCTCGATCCGGCGGTGACGCCGCTGCAGCAGCTGCGTCACGCCAACAGCGCCACGCTGATGGAGCAAGGGTTTGTGCTGATGACCTTGGGGGACGATCGCAACATTTATCGCACTTATGTGGACGGTAAGGTGGTTTATCAAAGTTAAATATTAGAGTGTTTGAAAGGGAATGTAATTCAGATGCATCAATTATATGATGCATCTGAGGATGTTAAAGTTTCGAGAATATAGAGCCACTGTTTGTGGTAAATATGCGGTCATAAAGCATTGATGCATAGTTATCCGTCATTCCGGCAATGAAGTCACATACGAATCTTTCTTTTGGTACTTGAGGGTTTTCTTTTATTCTGTTTATATATCGCTCAGGTAAAAGTTTTTCAGTATTTTGATTTAAAATATCAAATAATTCAGATATTAATCTCCCTCCTCTAAATTCTATTGTTTTTATTTCATATTTATTTACCACCTTTTTATAAGTTAGCCGTTTTAATGCGGAGATTTCCTTGGAAATATCTTCTTTAACAAAAGCCTTTAAGTCTATTAGTGGCTCCTTAAACAACCCTTGTTTTTTCACCTCAACACTATCAATAAATCTGTGTACCATGTCGCTTATGACTTTCTTTCTTTTGGGGTGGTTTGTGCCGAACAAATCATCAATGTATTTCATATATCCCTCTATATTATTTTCATTTGCCCAGAGGCGAAAATCTTCGGCATTGATTATTTTTAATGCGATAGCGTCTTCTAAGTCATGTACTGCATAGGCTATATCGTCTGATAGCTCCATGATACTGCAATCAAATGATTTATAAATTGTTCTTCCGTTTTCATTGCTGGGGTTTATATTGTCTATTCTTAGGAATTCATCCTTGTCACTATTTGGCAATATATCAATAATCCAAGCTAACTCTCCTCTTTCTGTGTCAAGAATGCACTTAGGTGGCTTTTCTGTTGGGCCTGTTAATGCTTTAAGATCATTAAATACACCAGGGTATTTTAATAGCCCCAATAGTGTTCTGCGTGTTAGATTAAGACCGTTGTATTCTGATGACTCTCCTAGTCTTGTACAAATTCTTAATGTCTGCCCGTTCCCCTCAAAACCTCCAAAATCCCACATTTTCTCAGAAAGAGCTGCTTCTCCTTTATGCCCAAACGGAGGGTGACCAATATCATGGGCCAACCCTAGAGCTTCGATTAAATTTGCGTCTGGTAGATAATCTCTTATGGGTAAATCGTCTTTGTATTTCTTACTCAAGTGAGCAGTAATTCCACTTCCAATTTGAGCAACCTCTAAAGAATGAGTTAGGCGTGTTCTATAAAAATCACTTTCGCCAACACCAAGAACTTGTGTCTTACCTTGTAGCCGCCGGAATGAAGCGGAGTGAATTATTCTCGCTCGATCTCGAGCATAATCATTCCATTGAGTTGATGGAGGCTCTTTTCTTTCTAACCATTTATTTGCCATTTTTGTTCCTTTGTTAATGATTTTATATTAATTAATTAAAGCATCATACATTTCGTGAATGACATTCCACTATACTATAGCAATCATAATGTTAGAATTAATAACATTACCTTTACTAAGTGATATTTATTAAAAATTCTGTCACACTTAAAGAATACCATCAATATTAAGTTATTTTTTATCTAATCACTTGTTTTTGCTCAAACTGCCAACTGCGCCTAAGCTAGGAGGTGACTCAGAGGGAGCCATTCCCCGAGACCTTATTCTGTGAACATGGAGGAGTTTCGATTTGATGCGTTTATCCACATTGGTGCTGGCGATCGGCATGGCGCTGGGCTCGCAGGCACAGGCAGCAGAAACCCAACCTCACGCCGACCATAGCGCGCTGCCCAGCGGCCAGGCGAAGGAGGCTACCGTGACCGGTGAAGCCAATCAGCACGACAAGCAAAAGACCCAAAATCCGTTCTTCTATCAAAGCCGTCTGCCGTTCCAGGCGCCGCCGTTCAACCTGATCAAGGAAAGCGACTACGCGCCGGCGATCGAAGCGGGCATCAAGCAAAAGCGGGAAGAGGTGGAGAAGATCGCCAACAACCCGGCCAAGCCCAACTTTAAAAATACCTTCGTGGCGCTGGAGCAGGCCGGTTCGCTGCTGACGCGGGTGATGAACGTGTTCGGCGCCATGACCTCGGCCAATACCAGCGATGCGCTGCAGAAGCTGGATGAAGAAACCTCGCCGAAGCTGGCGGCGCTGAACGACGACATCATGCTCAACGGCAAGCTGTTCGCGCGCATCAAGGCCATCTATCAAGATCGCGATGCGCTGAAGCTGGATCCGGAGTCGCGTCGGCTGGTGGAAGTCACCTATAAGAACTTCGAGCTGGCGGGCGCCAACCTGTCGGACGCCGACAAGGCCAAGCTGAAAGCGCTGAACCAGGAAGCGGCGACGCTGAGCACCCAGTTCACCAACAAACTGCTGGCGGCGAGCAAAAACGGCGCACTGGCGATAACCGACCAGGCGAAGCTGGACGGTCTGTCCGAAGGTGAGCTGGCGGCGGCAGCGCAGGCGGCCGCCGAGCGCAAGCTGGATAAACAGTGGCTGTTGGTGCTGCAGAACACCACCCAGCAGCCGCTGCTGCAGAGCCTGAAAGATCGCGATACCCGCAAAGCGCTGTTCGACGCCTCCTGGACGCGGGCGGAGAAGGGCGACGGCAACGATACCCGCCAGACCATTTCCCGACTGGCCAAGGTGCGCGCCGAGCAGGCCAAGCTGTTGGGTTACCCGAACTACGCCGCCTGGAAACTGCAAAACCAGATGGCCAAGACGCCGGATGCCGCGCTGAGCTTTATGCGCAACATCGTGCCGGCGGCCACCGCGCGCGCCGAACGTGAAGCCAAAGACATTCAGGCGGTGATCGACCAGCAGAAAGGCGACTTCAAGGTGCAGGCCTGGGACTGGCAGTTCTACGCCGAACAGGTGCGCAAGGCCAAGTACGATCTGGACGAGTCGCAGATCAAACCTTACTTCGAGCTGAACAACGTGCTGAACAACGGCGTGTTCTACGCCGCCAACCTGCTGTACGGCATCAGCTTCAAAGAGCGCAAGGACATTCCGGTCTACCAGCCGGACGTCAAGGTGTATGAAGTGTTCGACAAGGACGGCAAATCGCTGGCGCTGTTCTATACCGACTACTTCAAGCGCGACAACAAGGGCGGCGGCGCCTGGATGAGCAACTTCGTCGATCAGTCGAAGCTCAATGGCACCAAGCCGGTGATCTACAACGTCGCCAACTTCACCAAACCGGCGCCGGGGCAGCCGGCGCTGCTGTCGTATGACGACGTGATCACGATGTTCCACGAGTTCGGCCACGCGCTGCACGGTATGTTCGCCGATCAGGAATACCCGAGCCTGTCGGGTACCAACACCGCGCGCGATTTTGTCGAGTTCCCGTCGCAGTTCAACGAGCACTGGGTCAGCGATCCGAAAGTGTTCAGCCACTTCGCCAAGCACTATCAGACCGGCGAGGCGATGCCGCAGGAACTGGTCGACAAGATCAAGAAGGCCGACAAGTTCAACAAGGGCTACAGCATGACCGAGCTGCTGTCCGCCGCGCTGCTGGATATGCACTGGCACATGCTGACCGCCGATCAGCCGCAGCAGGATGTGGACAAGTTCGAGGCCGAGTCGCTGCAAAAAGACAAGGTGAATCTCAGCTACGTGCCGCCGCGTTACCGTTCCAGCTACTTCCAGCACATCTGGGGTAACGGTTACGCCGCGGGCTACTATGCCTATCTGTGGACGGAAATGCTGGCGGACGACGCCTTCCAGTGGTTCACCGAACACGGTGGCCTGACCGCCGAAAACGGCCAGCGCTTCCGCGACATGATCCTGTCGCGCGGCAACAGCCAGGATCTGGAGAAGCTGTACATCGACTGGCGCGGCAAAGAGCCGAGCATCGAGCCGATGCTGATCAACCGCGGGCTGAAGGACGAGTAAGTTCGGCCATTCCCGGTAAGCAAACAAAAGGGCGCATTATGCGCCCTTCGTCTTTTTGGCGTGGCCGACGCTCAGCGGTTCACCACCAGCCCGGAGAGGTTGGGCAGCGATGTGATGTCGCTGAGCGTCACGACAACGCTGAATGTGAAACCGCAGGCACAAGATGGCGCGGCTGCGCATTGAGCCGCCTCAGGCCTGGCGCAGGAACGCCACCAGCCGCTGCGCCGGCAGCGGCAACTGCGTCAGGTCACGCACCGCGATCGACAGGCGCCGGGTCGCCCACTCGTCTGTCAACGTCAGTGCGCTGTGCCGAATTTGCGGATGGCGTTGGGCGCTCTCTTCCGGCACCACCGCCAATCCGGCACCGCGCAGCACCATGCGGCAGATGGCGTCGAAATGAGCCGCGCGCGCCCGCAATCGCATTGGGCCGCCGCTGCGTATCGCCAGCTGTTCCAGATGCTGTTGCAGCGCGCTCTCTTCCGGCAGGCCGATGAAATCAAAAGGCAGGGCGTCCGCAAAGCTGATCTGTCGACGGCCGCTGAGCGCATGCCCCGGCGGCAGCACCAGCACCAGGCGATCCTGGCGAAAAGGGTAGCTTGTCAGCCCGCGCAGATCGGCGTGATCCGCCACGATGCCGATATCCGCCGCCTGTTCAGCGATCGCCTGCGCGATGGTCGGGCTGGGCAGCTCCTCCAGTACGATATCGGTATGCGGGTGCAGCACCAGAAAATCCGCCAACAGCTCCGGCAGAAAAGCGTCGGCGGCGACGGTATTGGCGACAATGCGCAGCCGGCTGCGCTGGCCCGGCGCGAACTCGGCCAGGTCGCCGCGCAACCGCTCGCGCTGCTGCAATAGCACTCGCGCGTGATGCAACAGGCGCTCACCGGCGGGAGTCGCCTGGACGCCGCGCGGATTGCGCGTCAGCAGCGTTACGCCGGCCTGTTGCTCCAGCCCGCGCATGGCGAGCGCTGGCGGCGGCCAGCGACAGCCCGACGCGCTCGGCGCCGGCGGTGATGCTGCCGGTCTCGAGCACCGCCGCCAACAGTCGCAGATCGATAAAGTCAAAATGCATGCGTTTTCCCTCTGTCTTTGCCGCAGGCAGGCTCTGCCATTGCCGCATTGTGCCGCGCCATACCGCCGGCCACAATCGAGCCGTTGATTCGCCATAAGGATAGACGCATGTCGCTGACGCTACTCGAGATTATCGCCCTGACGGGCATTTTTACGCTGGCCGGCACGGTCAAAGGAGCGATCGGTCTGGGGCTGCCGACCGTGTCGATGGGGCTGCTCAGCCTGATGATGCCGCCGGGTCAGGCCGCCGCGTTACTGTTGCTGCCTTCGCTGATCACCAACCTGTGGCAGTTGGTGTGCGGGGCGCGGCTGGGGACGCTGTGCCGCCGGCTCTGGCCGATGATGCTGTGCGTCACGCTGGGCACGTTGTTGAGCGCGGGGGCGCTCACTGCCGGCGACGGCCGCCTGGCGCCGCTGGCGCTGGGCGTGTGTCTGATCGGTTATGCGCTGCTGGGTTTTACCCGTTTCGACTGGCGCGTTTCCGCTGCGGCGGAACCCTGGTTGGGGCCGCTGTGCGGCCTGGTGACCGGTGCGCTGACCGGCGCCACCGGAGTGTTCGTCATTCCGGCGGTGCCTTACCTGAATGCGTTGGGCCTGGCGCGCGACGATCTGGTGCAGGCGCTGGGGCTGTCGTTCACCGTCTCGACGCTGGCGCTGGCCGCCGGTTTAGCCTGGCATCAGGCGCTGCCCGCCACGCTGCTCGGCGGTTCGCTGTTGGCGCTGTTGCCGGCGTTGGGCGGCATGTGGCTGGGGGAGAGGGTGCGCCGTCATTGTCGCCCGCAGCTGTTCCGCCGCCTCTTCTTTATTGGGCTATTAATCTTGGGCGTTGAGATTATTTGGCGATTCAATTAATTGAATCGATAGTACCTACGTGTAATCAGGTTCGATATATTATTCTGGGGTTTATTTTAATATGATGAGTTGCAATGTTTAGAACACACTTTTCTTATTGGTTTTTTTCATGAAATACAGGGTGGTTATGGATTGTTATTAGTGTGTTTTACTTTTTCAACTATAACCCTTTTAAAATGGGATAACCCCAGTGAATGCATAGGGGAACATTGATGAAGGAAATTTTAAGCAGCCAATTCTATGCGATGTCGGGTGGATGGCAGGATCGAGATGGGAGTGGAAAAAGAGCGTCTGATAACGGAGATGGGGTATATGATGAATAGATATGTTGTTTTTATAAAGAGTGATGAATCAAAAGTGCTAAGAAAGGAAGTGGTTACGCGAGAAATAATTAAAGACATGAAGCAGAAGGGGTTCAGAAAGCATTATGTTGAAGTAGAGGCTGAGAACGAAAGCGATGCCATTAAAAAATTAAATAAGAACAGCAATGATTATTTGGATTCATTGAGAAATTTTTCAGGTGATTTATTGTTCTGTTCTATTTTTGTTATTATTATGACGATAGTCTATTTTGCCACGATGAAAATGAGTTAGAAGTAGATACTGTAGGATTTAAAAAATAAAAAGGCTTGTCGAACGGGATCTCTCTGATTTTTCTCTGGATATGATACCGCCATTGGGTGAAACATACGTTCATAAAAATTTATTGGCGCCAGGATCACTCAGAAGATTTAAAGGTGTTTATTTTAATAGCTTCATATCCTCTCACCAAAATTAACTGACCTTCAGATTATTTTATTGTCAATACAGTAGTCTGTGAATTTGAATGTTAGCTATCACTAAGGGACGCTGTTCATGTTTCGCCAGGAAGCGATCGAGAATCAGAAAATGAAATGGCGTGGCAGGGCGCTTCTGCTACCCGGTATTCCCGTTTGGGGCACGACAGGGCTCTGCCTGTTTTTCTTCATCGCCTTTCTCACCTTCGCGATCGCCGGTACCTATACCCGGCGGGTCAACGTGACCGGCGAGATCAGCACTTATCCGCGCGCCGCCAACGTTTATTCCGCCGTCCAAGGGATAGTGGTCAAGCAATTCGTCACCGAAGGGCAGGTGATTGCCGCTGGTGCCCCCATTTACCAGATCGACGTCAGCAAGAGTACCCGTAGCGGTGTGATCAGCGACAACCAGCGCCGGGATATCGATGGCCAGCTGGCACGCATTGCGCAAATCATCAACCGACTGGAAAGCAGCAAGCAGGCCACGCTTATCATGCTGGAACAACAGAAGGCGCAATACACCGCCGCATTCACCCGTTCCACCGATATCCTCAAACGCGCCCAGGAAGGGATTCGCATCATGAAGGAAAACATGGAGAACTACCGGCACTATCAGACCAAGGGGCTGATCAATAAGGATCAGCTCACCAACCAGGTGGCGCTGTATTACCAGCAGCAGAACAACCTGCTGGGCCTGTCCGGCCAGAACGAACAGAATGCGCTGCAGATCACCGCGCTGGAAAGCCAGATCCATATCCAGGCTGCCGAATTCGACAACCAGATTTACCAGATGGAGCTGCAGCGCTACGAGCTGCAAAAGGAGCGGCAAAACATAGATGCCACTGGCGATATTATCGTTCGCGCGCTGGTCGGCGGCCGTATCGATTCGCTGAGCGTCACGGTTGGCCAAATGGTCAACGTCGGCGACAGTCTGCTGCAGATTATCCCGCAAAACATCGATCGCTATGCCCTGGTACTGTGGGTGCCCAACGACGCTATCCCCTACATCGTCGCCGGCGATAAGGTCAATGTGCGCTATGACGCTTTTCCGGCGGAGAAATTTGGCCAGTTTGCCGGTACGGTGGCCGTCATCTCCAAAGCCCCGGCCTCGCCGCAGGAAATGCTGACCTATCAGGGAGCGCCCAAAGCGGCGCTGACCGCCGCCGTGCCGTACTACAAGGTGATCGTCATGCCGGAGAAACAGGCCATTGCCTATGACGGTAAACGTCTGAGCCTGGAAAACGGCATGAAAGCGCAAAGCACCCTGTTTCTGGAAAAAAGGAAGATTTATCAATGGATGCTGTCGCCGTTCTACGACATGAAACACAGCGCGACGGGGCCAGTCAATGAGTAGGGCCACATTCAAACAACGGGTCAGCCAACTGGATCTGCGGTTGCGCCACCGGGTTTCGATGGTGCACCAGACCGAGTCGTCGGAATGCGGGCTGGCCTGTCTGGCGATGATCTGCGGTTATTACGGCAAAAATATCGACATGATCGCGCTGCGCCGGCAGTTCAACCTGTCAACCCGCGGTGCAACGCTGGTTGGACTGACCGGTATCGCCGAGCAATTGGGGTTGAGTACCCGTCCCCTGTCTCTGGATCTGGACGAACTCGGCGCGCTAAAACTGCCCTGCATTTTGCACTGGGAATTCAACCATTTTGTGGTGCTGGTCAGCGTCAAAGGCCACCGCGCAGTGCTGCATGATCCGGCGCGCGGGCGCCGGGCCGTCAGCCTGACGGAACTGTCGCACAGTTTCACCGGCGTAGCGCTTGAGGCCTGGCCTGGCAGCGAATTCACCGCCGACAGCGTCCGCCATCGCATTCATCTTCGCACGCTGATCGGCAGCGTGCATGGCCTCAAGGGGGCGCTCGGCAAAATTTTTTGCCTGTCTCTGGTATTCGAAACCATCAACCTGGTGATGCCCATCGGCACGCAGCTGGTGATGGATCATGCTATTCCTGCCGGAGATCGCGGGTTACTGTCGCTCATCTGCGCCGGATTGATGCTGTTTATCTTGTTGCGGGCCGCCATCGGCATGGTGCGGGCATGGTCAGGATTGGTCATGGCGACGCTTATCAACGTTCAGTGGCAGTCCGGGTTGTTCACCCATCTGCTGCGCCTGCCGCTCGGTTACTTTGAACGTCGTAAGCTGGGGGACATTCAGTCACGCTTCGGTTCACTGGATACGCTGCGCAGCACTTTCACCACCAGCATCGTCGGCGCCATCATGGACGGCATCATGGTGATCGGTGTGCTGGTGATGATGGCGCTGTATGGCGGCTGGCTGACCTGGGTAGTGCTCACTTTCACTGCGCTTTATGTGTTGATGCGACTGCTGACCTACGGCTATTACCGTCAGCTGTCCGAGGAGGCGCTGGTGAGAGAGGCTCGGGCCGGCTCGTATTTTATGGAAACGCTGTACGGTATCGCTACCGTCAAGATGCAGGGCATGGCAGAACGCCGCATCGCTCACTGGCTAAACCTTGAAATCGACACCATCAACACGGGGATCCGCGTCACCCGAATGGACATGCTGTTTGGCGGGATCAACACCTTTATAGCGGCGTGTGACCAGATCGTCATTCTGTGGTTGGGAACTAGCCTGGTGATCGATAACCAGATGACCCTCGGTATGTTCGTGGCGTTCGGCGCCTTTCGGGGGCAGTTCTCCGACCGCATCGGGTCGCTGACGGAATTTTTGCTGCAGCTGCGCATGATGAGCCTGCATAACGAGCGCATTGCCGATATCGCCCTGCATCCGCGGGAGGAGCGTAAACCCGATCACCCTTACACGGCGGGCCTGCAACCTTTGGGATTGACGACCCATGCCCTGAGCTATCGTTACGACAGCCAGTCACCGGCTATCTTTGATGGCCTGGACATCAGCGTTGCGCCGGGCGAAAGCGTGGCCATCGTGGGCCCGTCCGGCGCCGGAAAAACCACGCTGATGAAGGTGTTGTGCGGACTGTTTACCCCGGCTGCAGGGCGGGTTGAGGTGAACGGCGTCGATATCCGGCAGCTCGGCATCAACAACTACCACAAAATGATTGCCTGCGTGATGCAGGACGACAAACTGTTCTCCGGCTCAATCCGCGAAAATATTTGCGGGTTCGCGGACAAGATGGATGATGCCTGGATGGAAGCCTGTGCCCGTGCCAGCTATCTGCATGAGGTGATCATGCGCATGCCGATGGGGTATGAAACCCCGATCGGCGAGTTGGGGGAAGGATTGTCCGGCGGGCAAAAACAACGGCTATTCATAGCCCGGGCAATCTACAAGAAACCGGCTATTTTGTTCCTGGATGAGGCCACCAGTGCACTGGATAAGGAGAGCGAAGCTGCCGTGAATCAGGCAATTAAGAGACTCAATATCACTAAGCTGATCATTGCCCACCGTGAAACGACCATTGCGTCGGCAGATCGGGTTATCCATCTTGGATAAGGGGGGATATCACCCGCGCCACAAGCCATTTACATTGCTTTTCTCCCTAAAAACCCAATAAGTGGCGATGGGGCAAGGCTATTTTTGCTGCTCGCTTCCGCTTTCAATTTACGGCGCGGCGCATTGCGCGATATTCTGGTTTTCTGATGGGCTAACGGCGGATGAGGGAACCATGACAGACAGCCAGGCATTTGAACAACAAAGCCTCGATAATCTGCTGAGCTATTGGCGGCGCCACCGCCGCCTGCCGGGCGCGCGTTATCCGGCCGGCCCGACTGACACCCTGTGCGATGTGCCGGGCGTCAGCGTCGGGCATCACACGCTGGCCGACGGCGAATGCCAGACCGGCGTCACCGCCATCGTGCCGCCGGGTGACCTATTCAACCAGCCGCTGCCGTGCGGCAGCGCGGTGCTCAACGGCTTCGCCAAGCCGCTGGGGCTGGTGCAGCTGAACGAACTGGGGGTGCTGCAAACGCCGATCCTGCTGAGCAATACCTTCGCGGTCGGCACGCTGTTCAACGCCATGGTGCGGCGCAGCTGCCGGCGCTACCCGCAGATCGGCCGCGGCAGCGCCACCATCAACCCGCTGGTGCTGGAGTGCAACGACGGCTACCTCAACGATATTCAGGCGATGGCGGTGCGTGAGGAGCACGTCTTCAGCGCGCTGGATAACCATTCCACCCGCTTTGCGCGCGGCAGCGTCGGCGCCGGGCGCGGCATGAGCAGTTTCGGCTTGAAAGGGGGCATCGGCACCGCTTCGCGCTATTGCCCGGGGCTCGGCACCACGCTCGGCGTGCTGGTGCTGGCCAATTTCGGCACCCTCGACTCGCTGACGCTGAGCGGCGTGCGCGTTGGCCAGGCGCTGGGCAAGCTGTTGGCGGATCCGCCGCCGCAGGTGGATGCCGGTTCGGTCATCATCATCATCGCCTGCGATCGGGCGCTGGACAGCCGCCAGCTGAACCGCATCGCCCGCCGCGCGGGCGCGGGCCTGGGGCGGGTGGGCAGCCATTGGGGGCACGGCTCCGGCGACATCGCGCTGGCGTTCTCCACTCGGTTGCTGGGGGCGACGCTGCCGGACGAACGGCTGGAGCCGCTGTTCGCGGCGGCGGCGGACGCCACCGAATACGCGGTGCTGGATGCGTTGCTCAGCGCCGAAGGCGTCAGCGGCTTCGAGCAGCATGCGCGCGTGGCGCTGGGCCCGCTGCTCGATCGGCTGGCGGCAAATTAAATAACGGGAGCTTGATGTGAAAGTCTTTATCTCTGCGGATATCGAGGGGATCGCCGGCGTGATGCGGCCGGAGCAGTGCAACCCGGCCCACGCCGACTATGCGGCGGCGCGCGAGCTGATGGAGCAGGAGGTCAACGCCGCCATCGACTGCGCTTTTGCCGGCGGCTCCACCGAGGTGACGGTGGCCGACAGCCACGCGATGATGCAGAACCTGCGCGCCGAACGCATCGATGCGCGGGCGCGCCTGGTGCAGGGCAAACCGCGCGGGCTGTCGATGGTGGAAGGGCTGCAGCATCAACGTTACGACGGCCTGATGTTTATTGGTTATCACAGCGCCGCCGGCGAGCGCGGCGTGCTGGCGCATACCATCAACGGCCGGGCCTTTTATCGCGTCAGCCTGAACGGCGAGGCGGTAGGCGAAAGCGATCTGTATGCGGCGGCGGCGGCCGAATTAAACGTGCCGCTGTGGCTGGTGAGCGGTGACGACGAGCTGCAACGCTGGATCGCTGAACGTTATCCGCAATCCGGCTATGTTTGCGTGAAACGCGCCCTCTCGCAAACCGCCGCCGAATCGCTCAGCCCACAGCGGGCACGCGCCGAGATCCGCGAGCGCGCGATGCAACAGGTGCGCCAGGGCGCCAGACTGCCGGTGGAGCGCCGTTTTATGCCGCCTTACCGGCTGACGCTGATGGCGGCCAAACCGGTGCTGGCGGATCTGTTCAGCCTGGTGCCCGGCGTGGAGCGCCAGGATGCGCTCACCGTGGCCTTCGACAGCGACAACATGGCGGCGCAAATCCGCCTGCTCAGCGTCTTCTCCTATTTGGCGACGACGCAGAGCTGACCCCCGGTGCGGGTTTCCGCCCGCACCGCACGATTCTTCAATAGAAAATCCCTCTTCAACATTAAGCCTACTGGATAATAGGCTACGCTAATTATTGCTCTGTTGTGCTATGTCACCTGACCGGCGCGGCAAGCCATTCCCATAATTAGCGCTGTTTCGCCGAAGGCAGTGACGCCTTCGGTTTTTTTGGAGTCATGAGCAATGAGCATATCCCAAGTTCCGCTTTCGCGGCGGCGGTTTATCGTCGGCGCCGGGGCGTTGGTGATCGGCGCCTATCTGCCGTCCACCGGCGCGCTGGCGCGCTCGAACGCCCCGGCCGCCGCCGGCGCGACGGCGTTTGACGCCAACGCCTTCGTCCAGATCGGCACCGACGGCATCGTCACCGTCATCAGTAAACACACCGAAGTGGGCCAGGGGGTCTATACCGGCATGGCGACGCTGGTCGCCGAAGAGCTCGACGCCGACTGGGCGCAGGTGCGGGTCGTGGCCGCGCCGGTGGATACCGCCGTCTACAAGAACCTGGCGTTCGGCTTCCAGGGTACCGGCGGATCCAGTTCGGTGGCCAACGCCTATGAACAGATGCGGCGCATGGGCGCCATGGCGCGCGCGCTGCTGGTGCAGGCCGCCGCGCAGAGTTGGAAAACCTCCGCGCAGGAAATCACCGTGCAGGCGGGCAAGATCCGCCATGCCGCCAGCGGGCGCGAAGCGGGTTTCGGCGAGTTCGCCGAGTTGGCCGCCACGCTGCCGCCGCCCGATCCCGCCAGCCTGGCGCTGAAGGATCCGGCCAATTTCACCCTGATCGGCAAAACGCGCGGTCTGCACCGCGTCGATTCACTGGCGAAAACCAACGGCAGCGCGCAGTTCTCGCAGGATATCCACGAGCCGGACATGCTGACCGTCACCATCAAGAAACCGCCGCGCTTCGGCGGCAAGGTGGCGACGTTTGACGCCGAACGTGCGTTGGCGGTGCCGGGCGTGGTGGCGGTGAAACAAATCGCCACCGGCGTGGCGGTTTACGCCAAAAACACCTGGGCGGCGATCCAGGGGCGGGATCGGCTTAGGGTCACTTGGGACGATGCGCAGGCGGAGCGACGCAACACCGAGGAGATCTACGCCGAATTCCGCCAGGTGGCGCAGAAAACCGGCGTAGTGGCGAAGAGTCTCGGTAAGCCGGACGAGGTGTTCGACAAGGCCGATAAGGTGATCGAGGCCGAATACACCTTCCCCTACGTCGCTCACGCGCCGATGGAGCCGCTGGACGGCTATCTGTTCTGGGACGGCGAAAGCGTCAAGGCGCGCTACGGCTGCCAAATCCAGACGCTCGACCACAAGCAGCTGTGCGATCTGTTCGAGCTGCCGCCGGAGAAGGTGCAGATTGAAACCATTCTGGCGGGCGGCAGCTTCGGCCGGCGTATCGATCTGGGCAACCCGACGCTGGGGCCGGATCTGGCGGCCGACATGGCGGCGGCGGCCAAGGGCATCGGCCCCGGCCACGGCGTGAAGGTGGTATGGACGCGCGAGGACGACATCCGCAACGGTTGGTATCGCCCGATGATCCTGCATCGCCTGCGCGGCGCCATTCGCGGCGGCAAGGTGGTGGGCTGGACCGATACCGTAGTCGGCCACTCCTGGACGCGCCACAGCGCGATGGATGCGCTGGTGGTCAACGGCCTCGATCAGATGATGGTCGAGGGCGCCAGCGAGGTGCCTTATACCTTTGAGGCCTTCCGCTGCGATGCGCATATCGTGCCCGGCAAGGTGCCGACCACCTCGCTGCGGTCGGTCGCCAGCACCCACACCGGCCACGCGGTGGAGAGCTTTATCGATCAACTGCTGCAGGAAACCGGGCAGGATCCGGTGGAAGGGCGGCTGGCGCTGATGGGCGACGCGCCGCGCGCGGCGGGCGTGCTGCGGGCGGTGGCCAAAGCCGCTGATTGGCAGGGCGCCAAGGTGGTGGACGGACGCGCGCGCGGCGTGGGCGTCGCCAAGGCGTTCGATACCTATGTGGCGCAGGTGGCCGAGGTATCGATCGGCGAAGGCGGTATCCCGAAAGTGCACAAGGTGTGGTGCGCGGTGGACTGCGGCGTGGCGGTGAACCCCGACGTGATCCGCGCGCAGATCGAAGGCGGCATCGGCTACGGCCTGAACCTGGCGCTGTACGGCAATATCACGCTGAAAGACGGCGTGGTCGAACAGTCCAACTTCAATAATTTCCGCCCGCTGCGCATCAATGAGATGCCGGAGGTTGAGGTGATCATCGTGCCTTCGACCGAGAAACCGACCGGCGTAGGCGAACTGGGGGTGCCGACCATCGCTCCGGCGGTCGGCAACGCGCTGGCGCTGCTCGGGCGGCCGCGCGCCTCGCTGAGCCTGCCGCTGCATAATCCCACTGCGAATCCGGCGTCTGACAAGGAGAGAACCTGATGATTCATTTAACCGTAAACGAGCAGCCGCTGACCTTTGAGGGCGATCCGCACATGCCGCTGCTGTGGTTTCTGCGTGACGAAGCCGGCCTGACCGGCACCAAGTTCGGCTGCGGCATCGCCATGTGCGGCGCTTGCACCGTGCATCTGGACGGCGTGCCGGTGCGTTCGTGCATGACGCCGGTCTCCGCCGCCGCCGGCAAGAAAATCACCACCATCGAAGCCGTCGGCGCCACGCCGGAAGGCAAGGCGGTGCAGGAAGCTTGGCTCAACCTGGACGTGGTGCAGTGCGGTTACTGCCAGTCCGGCCAGATCATGAGCGCCAGCGCGCTGCTGGCCCAGAGCAAAAACCCGAGCGATGCGGACATTGACGCGGCGATGGGCGGCAACGTCTGCCGCTGCGCCACCTATGTGCGCATTCGCGCCGCCATCCACCAGGCCGCCAAGGCGTTGGGTTAGGGAGAGACGTGATGAGCAACGCCTTGAAAGGGCTGTTATGGCTGATTATCGCCGTGGTGGTGTTGGCGGGAGGATACGCGCTGTATACCCTGCTGCGGCCTGCCGGCGCGGAGCCTGCGGCGCCGATCGCCGGGGCGCCGGCCGGCATGACCGATAAACTGGCGCGCGGCGAGTACCTGGCGCGCGCCGCCGACTGTGTGGCGTGCCATACCGCGCCGGGCGGCGCGCCTTATGCGGGCGGCTTCGCCTTTAAACTGCCGTTCGGCACCATTTACGGCACCAACATCACCGCCGACAAAGAGACCGGCATCGGCAACTGGAGCGACGATCAGTTCGTGCGCGCGGTGCGTGAGGGCATCGGCCCGCAGGGCAACCTGTATCCGGCGATGCCGTACACCTCGTACACCGGGCTGAGCCGCGACGACGTGCTGGCGATCAAGGATTATCTGTTCAGCCTGCCGCCGGTGAAACAGGCCAACCCGCAAAACGATCTGTCGTTCCCGTTCAACCAGCGTTGGGGCATGAAATTCTGGAACCTGGCGTTCTTCCAGGAGCAGCGCTTCGCGCCGGATCTCAACAAGGATGAACAGTGGAATCGCGGCGCCTATCTGGCGACGGCGCTCGGCCACTGCGGCGAGTGCCATACGCCGCGCAATCTGGGGTTCGGCCTTAACCAGAGCAAGCACCTGAGCGGTGAAGTGGTGCAGGGCTGGTTCGCCGCCAACATCACGCCGGACAAACAGACCGGCATCGGCGGCTGGAGCGACCAGCAGCTGTCGCAATATCTGGCCACCGGTCATGCGCCGGGGCGCAGCAGCGCCGCCGGCCCGATGGCGGAAGCGGTGGAAAACAGCCTGCAGTTCCTGACGCCGGAAGATAATCTGGCGCTGGTGAAATACCTGCGCGATATCGAGCCGATCGCCGGGGACGACGCCGCGGCGGTGAACCTGCAGCCGAAGGGGGCGGGGGCTTCCACGCCGATCCTGCCGGGCGGGCAAGACAGCTCGCTCGGGCGCCGGGTGTTCGCCAACGACTGCAGCGGCTGCCACCAGTGGAACGGGCCGGGCCGCCAGAGCGAGTACGCGTCGCTGGTCGGCAGCACGGCGGTGAACGATCCGCAGGGTCGCAGCGTGGTGCAGGCCATCCTGAAGGGGACAAGCATCAGCGTCGGCGAGCGGCATGAGATGATGCCGGCGTTCGGCAGCGCGTATTCCGACGAGGAAGTGGCGGCGGTCGCCAACTTTGTGGTTGGCCATTTCGGCGACAAGCAGGGCAAGGTCACCGCCAAACAGGTGGCGGAGCAGCGCAAGCAGTAAAGAAAGCGGCGAGGGAGATTCTCCCTCGCCGCGGCGTCAGCGGCTGCGGCGCGACATCACCCGTTTGTCTTTCGGTCTATCCTGCCAGTCCTCAACCTGATTATTGAAGTTGTCCGCCAGCAGGTAGGCCGGGGTTTTCGCCAGCCAGTCGGACAACGAAATATCCTGATAAATGCCGTTGTCCATCACGATCAGTACCTTCAAATCCTCATCGCCGATGTTCTCGATGTAATGGCCGAAGCCCTGCGGCACGTAACCGACGTCCGAAGGGGCGTACTCTTCCGTCTGCGCGTGGCCGTGCGAACTGAACACCGTCATGCGGCCTTTGCCGGCAATATAGTATTGCCATTCGTTGGCATTGGGGTGCCAGTGCAATTCCCGGATTGCGCCGGGTTTCACGATCTCGATGATGCCGGTCATGGTGGTGGAAATGGGAAATTCTTTCGACGACACCAAATGGACGCTGCCGGCGTCATTTTCAAAGAACGGCTTTTGCTTCATTAATTCATAGCGGTGGGTCAGCGGGGCGTTATTTAATCCGCCGTCGCTTTTCGGCAATGGCAATGTGGGCGGAACGGCGCCGCCGACAATATAAGCCTCGCCCTGTTTGGCCTTGGAAAATACCGCCGCCGGCATGTCGACGCTTTTTTCCAATACTTCTTTCGGCATATGCGCCACCCAATCGGTAATGCTGAAGGTGCCGAATTCGGAGAAGTGGCCGTTATCAAACGCCAGAATAAAATGCGCGCCGTCCGCCAGCGCCTGAATGGAATGGCCATAGCCTTTCGGGAAATACCAGACGTCGCCGGGGCCGAAGTCCGCCACCTCACATTTTCCCTCGGGATCGAGGATGGTGATGCGCGCATGGCCTTCCAGCATAAACGCCCATTCGGCGGCGATGGCGTGCCAGTGCAGTTCGCGCACGCCGCCCGGCTCCAGCGTCATGTCGACGCCCGCCACGCCTTCGGAGATCGGGAATTGCTCGACGGTGGCTTCGCGCGCCCAGCCGTTGGGCAGGCTGCGCTTTTTGCTGTCGGTGAATTTGTATTTATAGAGATGCTGCGCATCGGCAGGCGGCTGATAGCTGCTGGGGGGCACGATATTGCGATGGTCGTCGGCAGCGGCATTTTTGGCGATGCCGCCGATCATGCCGGCGGCGGCCGCGCTGACGGCGGAGACTTTCAATATATCACGACGTGATAGCATAGCGTTTTCTCCAATATAAAACCGTGCGCCTGCAGCGGCAGGCGACAGGGAAGGCGCGATCGCCATTGAAATGATTTTTTGTCATCGGCGGGAATAGGCTGTGACCCTTAAATCCTAGCGGCTGGAATGTATCGCGTAGGCGCTTATTTGTTTGCGTTTGTTACTAAGTGAGAGCGGGTTTAATTAATTAACCGGAAGTTGAATAGTTATGGATTGGAATTAATTTTCACCGCTCACAGGCTTAAATAAATAATAAACGAACGTCATTTTTTATTGGCCGTTCGGGCTTTTTATGACTGCCCCACGGTCTCCAGCACCAGCTGACGAAAGCGCTCGACGATCGGCGAGGCCGGGCTGCGGCGCAGCGCCAGGTAAAGCGGGGCGCTGAGCTGCACTTCTGCGGCGAGAGTGCAGTAGACGATGCCGTCGCCGCCCAGCCGCCGCATGGAACCGGGCACGATTGACACCCCTAATCCGGCGCCCACCAGGCTGAGGGTGGCCGGCAGGCGCGGCGCTTCCTGCACGATGCGCGGGCTGAAGCCGGCGCGGTGGCAGGCGGCCAGGATGGCGTCGTACAGCCCCTGGCCGGCCGGGCGGCGATAGAGAATAAACGCCTCGTGAGCCAGTTCGGCCAACGGCAGCGGTTGCTGCGTTTCTTGCGCCAGCCGGTGGCCCAGCGGCAGGGCGACGATCATCGGCTCGCTGAGCACTGGCTCTACGCTCAGGCCGGGAATGCCGTTGGCCGGCGAGCGTACAAAGGCGGCGTCGAGGCGCTGTTCCAGCAACGCCTCCATCAGTTCGCCGCTGCCGGCTTCTTCCAGTTGAGTGGTGATGCCCGGCAGGATGTCGCGGTAGCGGCGCAGCAGGTTGGGCACGAACGGGTGCAGCGCGGCGGAACTGGTGAAACCGATGGCGATGTGGCCCTGCTCGCCGCGGGCGGCGCGCTGCACCGCTTCGCGCAGGCGTTCGGCGCGCGCCAGCAGGGCGCGGGCTTCTTCGAACAGCACGCCGCCCGCTTCGGTGACGCGCACGCCGCGCGGCAATCGCTGTAACAACTTCACGCCCAATTCGTCTTCCAACCCCTGCAACAGGCGGGTCAGCGGCGGCTGCTGGATAAACAGCCGCTCGGCGGCGCGGGTGATGTTGCCTTCTTCCACCACGGTGACGAACGCCCGCAGGCGACGCAGTTCAATCATAGCCATACCTCAAAGGTATCTTTCGTTGTTCCGGAATGCATTAGACATCATGGCACGGCGACGCGCATGATACCAGACATCAAAACAAGCGATGTGGAACGGCAATGTCATGTCAGATATCAATACGTTAAAACCGCACCCGGCGGCAGCGCCGGGCAACGCGGCGCTGTTTTTGGGCTTTCTGTGGCTGGGGCTGATCGGCTTCGGCGGCGTACTGCCGATGGCGCGCAGCATGTTGGTGGAACGCCGGCGCTGGCTGAACGCGGAACAGTTCACCGAGCTGCTCGGCCTGTGCCAGTTTTTGCCCGGCGGCAATGTGATCAACCTGTCGGTGGCGGTGGGGATGGAATTTCGCGGGCTGCGCGGCGCGCTGTGCGCCTTGCTGGGCCTCATCAGCGCGCCGACGGCGATCGTGGTGGGACTGGGCGTGGTGTACGCCCGCTTCCAAAACGATCCCCATGTGCAGCATGTGTTCGCCGGGCTGGCCGCCGCGGCCGCCGGGCTGCTGCTCTCGACCGGGATCAAGATGCTGCTGCCGCTGCGCGGCAAATGGCCGGCGCTGGCGATCGTCGCGCTGGCGCTGATCGCCATTGCCTGGCTGCGCCTGCCGCTGTTGCCGACCATGCTGGTGCTGGCGCCGCTGAGCATTCTGCTGATGTGGAGGTGGCCGTCATGAGCGGGGTGTTGATGGCGTTGGCGCTGATCTTCACCGAGCTCTCTTTATTGGCGTTCGGCGGTGGCATGACCATTCTGCCGGAGATGCAGCGGCAAGTGGTAGAGGTGCATCAGTGGATGAGCGCCCAGGAGTTCAGCGCGCTGTTCGCCATGGCGCAGGCCGCGCCGGGGCCGAACATGATGATCGTACCGCTGGTCGGTTGGCACGTGGCCGGCTGGGCGGGGCTGCTGGTTTCTTCGATCGCCAAGTTCGGGCCGTCTTCCATCGTTACGCTATTGGTGATGGGCGCCTGGCGGCGCTTTAAGGATCGTCCGTGGCGCCGTATCGTGCAGGCCGGGTTGGTGCCGCTGACCGTGGGGCTGGTGGTGGCCAGCGGCCTTTTGATCGCCGAGGCTTCCGCGCCCCATTGGCGGCTGGCGGCGATCGTGGCGCTGGCGACGGGATTAAGCATGAGCAAGCGCCTCCATCCGCTGTGGGTGCTGGCGGGCGGCGCGCTGCTCGGCCTGCTGTTTGCCTGAAGGGTTAGCGCGGGATCAGCACAAAGCGTGAAGGGCCGTTGCGGTCGATCAGCTCATAGCGCTTCGGCGCGGTCAGGGCCAGAAACGCCACCATGCTCCCTTCGGCGTCGGTCAGCGTCATGCCGTCCGGCGTCGGCCGCCAGGCGACCGGCAACGTTTGCAGCGCCAGCGGCTGCAGGCACTCGGCGGAGGCGCTGAAGCGGAAAGCGTTGGTGTTGGCTACCGCTTCAGCGCTCAGCTGCACCTCGCAGACGGCTTTACCGTCGCCGATGGCGGCGAGCTGCCAGTCGCCCTTCAGCGCGGCGGGTTCCAGCAACGGCAGTGAACTGCCCAGGGCACTGCTGCACAATACGCTCATAACGACTCCTGTCAGGCTGGCGCGACGCAAGGCGCGCATAAGGAAATGGGTTGGCATCGGGTCACTCCTTTCGGCTGTCCGTTCACACCTTAGCACGTTCCCGGCGGGATGATGAGGCAAGGATTAGGTTTTTTAATCCTCGATTATTCTGATCTAACCGTCGCTAAAAGGCGCGAAAAGACGAGTGATTAACCTGTTATTGCGCTTATTTTTCTCATTAATATAGTGAGAATACAAATTGTTATGGTTATCTCCTTCTTAACGCCCGGCGCGGTGAAGCCAGGCTGGGCGGGCTCGCGCCGCCGGAGTGAGTCACTATACTGGTCAATCCTAAGCCTCGACTTAGATAAGAACGACTGATGAATGGTCTTACAAATCGAGTGGATTCCTAGTGTGTAAAAGGAGAATGCAATGAGCAGTCGCCACAACGACATTTTGCAAGATGACGATGAGTTCACCAGCCTGGCCGCCACATCCCCCAACGATCATAACTATCAGTTTTACTATCACCAGCCCGGCAGCCCCTATGACGGATTGGGCTACGGCGCGCTGTTCACGCTGGACAACGCTAACCTGTACAGTAACCAGCGCGGCGGGGCGGCGATTAATAATTTGGGTAAAATCCGCGATAACTTCAGCTTCGATCGCGCCGCCGATCAGTTGACGCGGCCGGGCCTGACGCACAACGGCGACCAGGTGTATCACCAGCCGGTCGCGCTGACCTATTCCTTCCTGACGCAAAGCGCGCTGAACCGCATCGGCCAGACCGGTGACGGCGACAAGGGGCTGCAGCCGTTGACCCAGGCGGCGCAGGCTCAGGCGCTGAAATCGATGCAGGCGTGGGCCGACGTGGCGAACGTAACCTTCACCGAGGCGGCGTCCACCGATATCAACCACCGCGCGGATATCACCTTCGCCTACTTCACGCAGCGCGCCGACGGCAGCACCGCAGCCGGCAGCGGCCCGAATGCCATCAACGCTTACGCCTATTACCCGCCGAGTTCCAAATCGGGCAGCGATAACGCCTTTGCGGGCACGGTGTGGTTCAACAAAAATTTCGCCACCCATAAGGCGCCGGTTAGCGGCGACTTCAGCAGCCAGACCTTCACCCACGAACTGGGGCATGCCCTGGGGCTGGCGCATCCGGGATCTTATGACGCATCGTTAGGCAACCCGAGTTACCAGAACGACGCGGCTTATTATCAGGATTCGCTGCAATACTCGATCATGAGCTATTTCAACGCCGGTTACACCGGCGCCGACACCAAAGGGGTGTATGGCTATGGGCCGATGGTGGATGACATCGCCGCGATCCAGAAGCTGTACGGCGCCAACATGAACACCCGCACCGGCGACACGGTGTACGGCTTCAACTCCAACACCGGCCGTGATTTCCTGACCGCCACGGCGGACAACGGCAAACCGGTCAACTTCGCGGTGTGGGACGCCGGCGGCAACGACACGCTGGACTTCTCCGGCTACAGCCAGCAGCAGATGATCAACCTGAACGACGGCGCGTTCTCCAGCGTCGGCGGCGGCACGCAGAACGTCGCCATCGCGCGCGGGGCGATCATCGAGAACGCCATCGGCGGCAGCGGGCGCGATCTGCTCATCGGCAACGATCAGGACAACCTGCTGGCGGGCAACGCCGGTTCCGACATCCTGTACGGCGGGCGGGGGGCGGACCATCTGTGGGGCGGCAAAGACGCCAACAACTTCACCGACTATTTCGTCTATCTCAACGCCAAAGAGTCGACGGTGGCGGCGTTCGACGTGATTGAAGACTTCGAGCACGGCATCGACAAGATCGATCTCTCCGGCCTGCGCTTCAACAATAGCCTGAGCGAGCTGCGCTTTATCGACAGCGGCAGCGCCTTCAGCGGCCAGAAAGGCGAGATCCAGCTCAACTTCGACGCCTTCAACGGCACCACCGATCTGTTGATGAACACCCAGAGCAACAGCTATGCCGCCGACTTCAAGATCCACGTGGTCGGGCAGGTGGAGCAGAGCGATATTTTGTTTGCCTGAGGTGAGGAAGGGAAAGAGAAAAGGGCCGACCGGCCCTTTTTTTACGACTGGGCCGCCGCGGCGCTTTCCGCCACGAAAGAGCCGGTTTTCACCGCGCCGGCGCGGCGGTAGTGAGCCACAATGACGCCGCCGGGCGAGACCACCGAGTGGGTCAGCGTGAAGGCCGCCGGCGCCGCGTTGTCATCGAACAGCCGCTTGCCGCCGCCGAGCAGCACCGGGTAGGTGAGCAAGCGCAGTTCATCCACCAGATCGTTGGCCAGCAGCTGTTGCATCAGCGTGCTGCTGCCCTGCACCAGCAGCACCGGCCCCTGGGTGCGCTTCAGCTCGCGCAGCCGGGCGAGGATGTCTTGCCCCAGCCACTGGCTGTTCTCCCACGTCAGCGTCTCGCCGTGGTGGGTGGCGACGTACTTGGCCGCCTGATTGAACGTGCGGGCGATATCGGCGGAAAACGGGTCGGCCTCGTCGGTGATATGCGGCCAGTAGCCGGCGAAGATATCGTAGGTGCGCCGCCCGAGCAGCAGATCGAAAGGCGCAGAGAAAAGTTCGCCCATCGTTTCCGCGACGGCGTCATCCCAATAGGGGGCGGTCCAGCCGCCGAAGCGAAAGCCGCCGCTGCGGTCTTCGTCCTGCCCGCCGGGCGCCTGCATAACGCCGTCGAGGCTGACGAACGCGCTGGCAATAATCTGTCGCATGGCTGTCTCCTGCAATTGAGTGCCAGCTGAAAGTTTAGCCGCCGCGCGCCGGCTGCGCCAACCGGCCGCTCAGGGTTGCAGCGCCTTGAGCAACGCCTGATGGAAGCGCGCCGGCTCCTCCATTTGCGGCGCATGGCCCAGCCCGGCGAATTCGATCAGCGTGGCGTGCGGGATCAGTTTCGCCGCCTGCTTGCCCAGCACCGCGTAGTGCCCGATCTTGGCCTTGACCGCCGGCGGGGCGATATCGCTGCCGATGGCGGTGGTGTCGGCGGTGCCGATCATCAGCGTGGTGGGCGTTTGCAGATCCTTGAACTCGTAATACACCGGCTGGGTGAAGATCATGTCGTAGATCAGCGCCGAGTTCCACGCCACCAGGCGGTGGCCCGGCCCGTTGTTCAGCCCGGCCAGCATATCCACCCAGCGATCGTACTCCGGCTTCCAGCGGCCGCCGTAGTAGGTGCGCTGCTCATAGTTGCGGATGCCCTCGGCGGTGGTGTTCAGCTCGCGCTCGAACCACCGATCGACGCTGCGCCACGGCACGCCTTTCGCCTTCCAGTCCTCAAGGCCGATCGGGTTGACCATCACCAGCCGTTCCACCGCCTGCGGATACATCAGGCTGTAGCGCGTGGCCAGCATGCCGCCGGTGGAGTGGCCGATGACGATGGCCTTGCTGATGTTCAGATTCTGCAGCAGGCCGTGGGTATTTTGCGCCAGCTGTTGGAAGCTGTACTGGTAATGCGCCGGCTTGGTGGAGGAGCAAAAACCGATTTGATCGGGCGCGATGACGCGGTAACCGGCCTTGCTCAGCGCCTTGATGGTGTCCTGCCAGGTGGCGGCGCAGAAGTTTTTACCGTGCAGCAGCAGCGCGGTGCGGCCGTTGGCGGCGCCTTCCGGCGGCACGTCCATATAGCCCATTTTTAACGGCTGCCCCTGCGAGGTGAAGCTGAATTGTTGCAACGGGTAGGGGTAGTGAAAGCCCTGCAGCTCCGGGCCGAATTTCGGCGTTTCGGCGGCGCCGGCGGTGAACGCGGCCAACGTGGCGCACAACAGCGCGCGGCGGGTTAATCTCAGCATCCTGATCTCCTGAAAAGGGCGATAGCCGAGTATAGCCACAATCGGCGCGCTGGCGCGCCAGTGGTTTCAGATAATTCTGTAATATTACGGTTTGATTCCCGGCAAGATTCCGACAACGGTCTTTTTCACAGTGAACGGGGTCACGCCGTGCAACATTCGCAGTATCTGATGGTTTTATTTCAAGGCTAAGTTATGCGATGCTTAAGCATTATTTATGCAAAAGGATCCTCGCATGTCCGCTTTATCCCGCTGCGCTTTCAGCGAAGGCAGCGTCGCTTTGCCGGAAGGCTATGCCGATCGCACCGTCAACGTGCTGTTGGCCGGCGATGATGTTTCCCCCTCAGTCAATATTTCCCGCGATGCGCTGCAGCCGGCGGAGAACCTGGAAAGCTACGTCACTCGCCAGCTTGATGCGCTGGCGCAGGGGCTGAAAGGTTGGGCGTTCAAAAGCCGCGAGCCGGCGTCGCTGGGCGATGGGCTGGCCGCCGGTGAGTGGGTGCGCGCCAGCTACCTGCGCGACGGCAAACGCATCTGGCAGAACCAGGCGGTGTTCGCGCTGGCGGAAGGCCGGGTGCTGGTGTTCACCCTGGCGATGGCGCGCAAGCTGACGCCGCAAGACGACGCGCTGCTGCAGCAGGTGCTGAACAGCTACCGGGCGGCCTAACGATGAACTTTTTGCGTAAAAGGAACTTACGATGACCGAAGCGGCCCGCGTCGGCGATACCATCGGGCATTCCCATGCCCTGGCCGGCATGATTGCCGGCACCCTTGTCGGCGGCCTGATCGCCGCCGCAGGCGCATTGGCGGCGGGTGCGCTGTTCGTCGCCGGCCTGGCGGCTTCCTGTATCGGCGTCGGCGTGCTGCTCATCGGCGCCAGCCTGGCGGTGGGGTATCTCACCGGGGAGGCGGCCACCGCGGCGCGCGACGGCATTGCCGACGCCGGTGCCGGTAGCCTGACCCCCAAAGGCAATATCGTCACCGGCTCCCCCAACGTCTTCATCAACGGCAAACCCGCCGCGCTCGCCACCAACAGCCAGGTGGCCTGCAGCGACGACGGCCCGAGCATGCAGATGGCGCAGGGCTCCGACAAGGTCAGCATCAACGGCCAGCCCGCCTCGCGCGTGGGGGACAAAACCAACTGCGACGCGCAGGTGATGGAAGGTTCGCCCAACGTGTTTATCGGCGGCGGCACCGTCACCACCTTGCCGATCAAGCCCGAAGTGCCGGATTGGCTGTATAAGGTCTCCGATCTGACGCTGCTGTTCGCCGGCCTGGTGGGCGGCGTGGGCGGCGCCGCCGGCAAGCTGGGGGCGCTCGGCAA
This sequence comes from Serratia sp. SCBI, assembly GCF_000747565.1. Classification (NCBI taxonomy): domain Bacteria; kingdom Pseudomonadati; phylum Pseudomonadota; class Gammaproteobacteria; order Enterobacterales; family Yersiniaceae; genus Serratia; species Serratia sp. SCBI. The sequence goes on from NZ_CP003424.1 coordinate 2,368,439, forward strand.
ACTGCTGGGCAAACTGCCCGGCATCAACAAACTGGCGCGCATCGCCTGCCGAGCCGGCACCCTGATGACCGCGACCGCCGCCGTTGGCATTATCGCCCGGCCTGTGGATATCGTCAGCGGCCAGAAATTCCTCGACGGCGAAGACGATCTCGATTTCGTGCTGCCATCGCGCCTGCCGGTCGCCTGGCAGCGCTATTGGCGCAGCGGTAACCCCGGCGACGGCGTGCTGGGCCGCGGCTGGAACCTGTTCTGGGAGAGCAGCCTGCAGCCGTATCAGGACGGCCTGGTGTGGCGCGCGCCTTCCGGCGACTTCGTCGCTTTCCCCAGGGTGCCGCGCGGCCACAAAACCTATTGCGAAGCCGAAAAATGCTGGCTGATGCACAACGACGACGGCAGCTGGCAGCTGTTTGACGTCGGCGAACAGATTTTCCACTATCCGCCGCTGGCGGGCGATCGGCCGAGCCGGCTCAGCATGATCACCGACGCCATCGGCAACGCCACCTCGCTGTTCTACGACGGCGAGGGGCTGCTGAATGAACTGGTGGACAGCGCCGGGCAGCGCCTGATGTGCCGCTATGCGCAGGGCCGCCTGTGCGAAGTGGCGCTGCAAACCGCCGAAGGCGAACGGACGCTGGCGCGCTACGGTTACGATGAGCAGGGCCAACTGACGACGGTGAGCAACCGCGCCGGTGAGGTGACGCGCCGCTTTGGCTGGCGCGACGGCCTGATGATCAGCCACCAGGACGCCGCCGGACTGCTGAACGAATACCAATGGCAAGAGATCGACGGCGTGCCGCGCGTGACGGCCTATCGCAACAGCGCCGGAGAATCCCTTGAGTTCGGCTATGACTTCGCCGGCGGGCGCCGCAGCGCGGTGCGCGGCGACGGCAAACGGGCGGAGTGGCGGCTGGATGACGACGACAACGTGGCGCAGTACACCGATTTCGACCAGCGCCGCTACGGCTTTATCTACCAACGCGGCGAACTGTGCAGCGTGCTGCTGCCCGGCGGCGCGCAGCGCCGGAGCGAATGGGATCCTTACGGCCGCCTGCTGTCGGAGACCGATCCGCTCGGCCGCGTGACGCGCTATCAATATTCGCGCAACAGCGGCCGGCTGTTCGCCGTCGCCTACCCGGACGGCAGCAGCGAAGCGCAGCACTGGGACACGCTGGGGCGCCCGACGCGCTATGTCGATGCGCTGGGCAATGCCACGCTGTACCGCTATCCGGATGACGAAGAGAGCCTGCCGGCCAGCGTGATCGACGCGCTGGGCGGGGAAGTGAAGCTGGAGTGGGACGCCCGCGGCCAGCTGACGCGCTACACCGACTGTTCCGGCAGCGTCACGGCTTATACCTACGATGCGCTGGGGCAACTGACGACGCAGACCGATGCCGAAGGCCACCAGACGCGCTACCTGTGGGATAACGGCGGCCGCCTGCATACCCTGATCCACCCGGACGGCGGCGAAGAGCGCTTTAACTGGAACGCGCACGGCCAGCTGGCCGAACATCAGGACGCGCTGGGCAGCCTGACCCGCTGGCAGTACAACGCCCTGGGGCTGCCGGTCAGCATCACCGATCGCATCAACCGCACCCGGCGCTATCACTACAGCCCGCAGGGCTGGCTGACGCGGCTGGAGAACGGCAACGGCGGCGACTACCGCTTCAGCTACGATGCGGTGGGCCGTGTGGTGGCCGAAGAGCGCCCGGACGACACCCGCCATTATTATCGCTACGGTGCGGCCGGGCTGCTGGAGGAGCTCCGTGAGGTCGGCTTGCCGGGCAGTGCGGGCGAGCTGACGCAGCGCGAACAGCGCTTCCGCTTCGACGAGGCCGGGCAACTGGTCTGGCGCGGCAACGCCAGCGCGGAATGGCATTACCGTTTCGACGCCATGGGGCGGCTGCGTGAGCTGAACCGCCTGCCGACGGCGAGCGGCGCGGCGCTGGGCATCGAGCCGGACAGCGTGCAGATGCGCTATGACGCCGCCGGGCGGCTGCTCGGCGAGCTGGGTGTGAATGGCGAACTGCAATACCAATGGGATGCGCTGGCCAACCTGCAGGCGCTGACGCTGCCTCAGGGCGATCGCCTGCAGTGGCTGTATTACGGTTCCGGCCACGCCAGCGCCATCAAATTCAACCAGCAGGTGGTGAGCGAGTTCACCCGCGATCGCCTGCACCGGGAAACCGGCCGCAGCCAGGGCGCGCTGCAGCAGCAGCGGCGTTACGACGCCATGGGCCGCCGCAGTTGGCAGAGCAGCGCCTTCGGCCACGACAAACTGATCCGGCCGGAAGACGGCGTGCTGTGGCGCGCTTATCGCTACACCGGCCGCGGCGAGCTGGCCGGGGTGAGCGACGCGCTGCGCGGCGAAGTGCACTACGGTTACGACGCCGAAGGCCGCCTGCTGCAACACCGCGAGCCCAATCAGGGCAAACCGGGCGCGCGGCTGGTGTACGATCTGGCGGATAATCTGCTGGGTGAACGCAGCCCGCAGAGCGACATCGACGCGCACCTGCCGCTGGCGCCGATCGCCGACAACCGCCTGACGCACTGGCAAAAACTGTTTTACCGTTACGACGCCTGGGGCAACCTGATCAGCCGGCGCAACGGCCTGTACGAACAGCACTACCGCTACGACGCCGACAACCGGCTGGTGCGGGCGCACGGCCGCGGCCCGCAGGGCGAGTTCGAAGCACAGTATCATTACGACGCGCTGGGCCGCCGCAGCCGCAAGGCGGTGCGCTACAAGGGCAAAACCGAACAGACGACCCGTTTCCTGTGGCAGGGCTACCGGTTGCTGCAGGAGCAGCGCGACGACGGCAGCCGCCGCAGCTGGAGCTACGATCCGGCCAGCCCGTGGAGCCCGCTGGCGGCGCTGGAGCAGGCGGGCGACAGCCGCTCGGCGGATATTTACTGGTACCACACCGATCTGAACAGCGCGCCGCTGGAGGTGACCGACGCGGCGGGCAACCTGTGCTGGTCCGGGCAATACGACACCTTCGGCAAGCTGCAGGGCCAGACGGTGGCCGGCGCGGCGAAGCGGCAGGGCGCGCAATACCAGCAGCCGCTGCGCTACGCCGGGCAATATCAGGACGACGAAAGCGGTCTGCACTACAACCTGTTCCGCTACTACGAACCCGAGGTGGGGCGTTTCACCACGCAGGATCCGATAGGGTTGGAAGGCGGGTTGAACCTGTATCAGTATGCGCCGAACCCGCTGATGTGGGTGGATCCGTATGGGTTGACTGAGGTTACTGTTGGTCGCTGGATGGGACCGGCAGAATATGAAAAAATGGTTTCCACAGGTAAGGTTGTGCAAAGCACAACGGGAACAACCCATGTAGCATCACCTGCAAATATTGATGCGTTTGGAAAACAAGCTAAACCGGGTACTATGTACGTTGAATTCGAAGTGCCTGAACGATCATTAATCAAGACAAATGAAGGTTGGGCAAAAATAGTTGGTCCTGACTCGTTGGAGGGGCGATTAGCCAAACGTAAGGGGCTACCAGTACCAGAAATGCCGACTGTGAAAAACATTGAGGTTAAGGCTCATAAAACAGAATCAGGAATTTCAACATGCTCAAAAAAATAAGTGATTGGATCTTATCCAATAGCCATTATGAAGTTAAGTACAATGCTAATGATTTTACAGATAGTCTGGTTGTTGATATAGATGACGATACGAAGATTGCACGTTTTACGGTGTGGGATGATGCATCTTGTATGTTGGAGATCATTGATGTTGAAACCGGGAACTATATAATTAATGAACGAAGAGAATTATCAGACGAGGAAACTGTAATAGAAGCATTTAAAGAGTTTGTATCGTTGCTTAGAACTTAGTTATAAAGATTATTGATCTGATTTTGATTTGCTAATTTTAAATGCTCGGCTTTATGCACTGATGGACTTTTAAATAACGATCCGGCGAGCCCGCTGGCGGCGCTGGATCAGGCGGGCGACAGCCGCTCGGCGGATATTTACTGGTATCACACCGATCTGAACAGCGCGCCGCTGGAGGTGACCGACGCGGCGGGCAACCTGTGCTACCTGTTCCGCTACTACGAACCCGAGGTGGGGCGTTTCACCACGCAGGATCCGATAGGGCTGCGCGGCGGGTTGAATTTATATGCTTATAGGCCAAATCCTTTGGGATGGATAGATCCTCTAGGACTTAGTGGCTTAAATAATCTTCAGCAACAAATTGATGAGATTCTATTGGAACATCTTCCTGCTATACAGAAGATAGATTCAAACGCAACCGTTGGATATAGAGGTAGTGCTGCAAGTGGAATAAGTAAGTCCCATGATCCTGCGATTGCTAGACCTATTAACATGAATGATTTCGATGTTGATGGATTTATTAAGTCGGATTACTTAGCGAGTTCACCTGAGTTTAGGAATAGACACCGGGACGCATCTAAGCTTGGGGGGGTGAAATCAATAGAGGAGTCTATCGATTCGAAGTTAAGGCAGAAATTCCCAGGATTAAGAAATGAACCATTTGGGTTTAGGGTGTTCTACACCCATGAGTTAGATTATCTGGCTAGAAAAGGCGACGTCCAAAGAAGGTTAGGGCGTTCCGGATGTTCATGAAATGGAGAGTGGCTGTGAACGAGAATAGGCAATTAGGTATTTTATTATTGGAAGACATTCCATTTGATAAGCTGCTTATTAAACTGGAAAGGGCGTTTGGTGTTTCACTTCCTTGTGAAGATGATAAGGGGCGCTATGTGGCAAAAGCAGAACTAGAGGATTATAATATAGAGGTTATAGATAGAGTTGATAGATTGGGGGATGTTCTTTGTGATGATAATCATGTGATCGATGTGAAAATAAAATCTAATGATTTTTTTAATCTAGACTTTGAGAGAAAAATAAAAAAAATACTAAGAGATGGAGATGTGAAGTGGAAGGATGGAATTTGGACTAAGCTTCATAGGGATGAGGATTATAGAGTCGTCTATCCTGATTCTTAGTATTCACGTTAACAATGTAACCATTTCTAAATCTGCGTTAGAGCCGACAATTCTCAGTCGGTTCTAAATATCTAGAGTAAAAAAGTATCTAAAAGCAGGTTTGATAATTTTGAAATATCCATCCATAAACATTGATAAATCATTTTATATTACGGTATCTAACATGATTGATTTTAACGCTAGGATTGTGTCTGGTGTTTCCATAGGGAATGTCGTTCTAAATGAAAATATTTCATTATATATTAATGAGATGCACTCCAGATTTAGCGTTAAGATTAAAACCCACTTCCTACCTGACGGGAGTGAGCGAAAGTCATATATAGTCGACAATACCTTGACCGTCGTAACTGATAAAGACGGTATTATTTTATCACTTGGATGTAATTCTTATTATAATGGGAGTTACAACGAAATCATATCCCCCGGAATGGAAATAAAAGATGTAATCAAGCTGACGGTTTCACAGAAAATATACAATGGTTCAATCATTATTAATGATGACTTTGGCGTTTCGTTTATACTCCCACCTCCATATGATGAGATCGCCGATGCGATAAGCCATATTCCTAGTGGATTGACAATAAACGAAATTTTCGTATCTGATTTTTCATTCTGGCGATAGCTTATGGAGTATGTGAGTAAGTTTAGTGAGCATGTGATTAAATTTGGGGTCAGTGATATAGTTGTCACTGGCTACATAGATTCGAATATGCCGCCGGTTTTTCACCCGATGTATGACAGGGTTTACTTTATATCTGGTGAGGTTATATTTGAATTTTACATTGATGATGATGGGGTTGTTAATTCACATTTAGTTGAAAACATCGCTCCGTGGTTTGAGGTAGATGTGGATGATCAATTTTCTATGATGTCAATCTATTCACAAGCGTTTAAAACTGAACGGGAAGTTAAAATAGTTGCAGTGGATTATAGTGAAAAGCCGTTCTCAGTATTCATTGTAAGATATAAAGATGGTGACCATGAAAGTTCACTGCATTTAGAGCCAAAGAATTTCTTTTGGTTTTTTGATTTCATAGAAAAACCTGGGATCATCAGGAGTTAAATGAGTAGTATTTATCTAATTGACATTGATAGCTTTAAAACTAATATTAAGGATGGAGATTACCAATAATTAACAAATCTAGTCTGGTTGATGGTATCCTTTTTCGAGATGAGAATGACTCGAATGAAACTGTAGTTTTAAATTTTTATACTTGGGTGGAAATGCTTAAAGCGATCATTGTTAAATATGCGCAAAAGTCTGAAAGTGACGCGGAGTTATTGGTTTTATCATCGAGCTTAGTGTGCAAGCCTATCAACAGTTATACGGCTGTCTGTCTCAGGAGCTATGAAATTGAATATCATTGGGCAATGCTGATAGCTTATGGTGAACAGTATTGGCTGAAAGGCGTCGAATCCAAACAGCCTGATGGCTACTTTGACTGGGATGTGCAACATAGGAAAGAACATAACTTAGCAGAGGAAAGCTTTGTTTTTAGCAATTCATGAATCGCGATCCGATAGGGTAAACACCCCTCCAAATGTCCAACGCCTTCCTTATCCTACATCTCCAAACTAAATACCCAATGTGCCGTTAATCAGGGTGCAGCACTGCCCGCCGATCCAGGGCTCGCCGTCAATAAAGCGCACGCTCACGCGGCCATCTCGCTTCAGTTGGGTGCCCTGGCGCACCAGATAGCCATGCGCGGTCCAATCGCCGTCGGGGAAGCGGTTGGCCTTCAGCAAGCGCGCCAGGCAGGCGTTGGCGCTGCCCGTTACCGGATCTTCGATCAAGGCGCCGCATTCCACCATAAATGCGCGCATTTCGTAATCTGCCGGTTCGGCCGCAGAACAGGCGCCATAAATCACTACGCCATCCACATCACAGGCGGTTTGCAACTGTTCGATCATAGCCTGATCCGGCATCACCGCCAGGCAAGATTGCGCATCCGGCAGGCGCATCATCAGCCAGCGGATGCCCATGTCGACAATAACCGGCAGGGTATCGGCTTCAATCACCGCCGGCTGTAAAGCGGCCATCAGCCGTTCTGTTTCCTCAACCGCCATCGCGCGAAAACTGACTTCGGGCGCGGCGAACGCCAATGCGCCTTCCGGCAGGATATTGATCGCCACCAGGCCGACGCCGCATTCCTGCATCACCGTTCCGGGGCGTTTAGGCGCCAATCCGGCTTCCAGCAGGGCGTGTGCGGTGCCCAGCGTCGGGTGGCCGGCGAAGGGCAGCTCCTTTTCGGTAGTGAAGATGCGCACCTTATAATCCGCCGCCGGGTGCGTCGGTTTAAGCACAAAGGTGGTTTCCGAAAGGTTGGTCCAACGGGCCAATGCCAGCATCTGCGCGTCGTTCAGCCCTTCGGCTTCCAGCACCACCGCCACGGGATTGCCGAGCAGCGGCGTGGCGGTGAAAACGTCCACCTGTTTGTAGGCGCGGGGTGTCACATCATCGCTTCTGAGCATTGGCCATCATCCGTTATCAACAAAACCTGATGATAACGATATTCGCCAATGGCTTCAAAGGGTTGAATTTTGTTTTGGCATACCTGCCCGTCGCCACCTCAGCCCCGGCTTGGCGAACATCACCAGGTTGCCCAGCAGAATCAGGCACAGCCCCAGCACGGCGTTGAAGTGCCACTGGTAGCCTTCGTAGATCGTCGAGATGGTCAGCGCCACCAGCGGGAACAGCAGGGTGCTGTAAGCCGCCGCGCCGGCGCCGATGCGGCCGAGCAGGCTGAAGTAGGCGGCGAAGGCGATCACCGATCCGAAGACAGCCAGGTACAGCAGGGAGCCGATATAGCGGCTGCTGAATTCGATCTGGAACGATGCGCCCTGCGTCAGGGCGATCAGCGCCATCAGCATCGCGCCGTAGGTCATGGCGTAGGTGTTGGTGGAAAAGATATCCAGCCCGCGGCGCTGATGACGCGCGCTGATCATATTGCCCAGCGAGAAGCCGTAGGTGCCGAGCGCGCTCAGACCGATGCCTTTGAGCAGCTCCGGCGCCATGCGGGTGGCGGCCAGATCTTGCCAGAACAGCGCCACGATGCCGGTCAACCCCAGCAGCGCCGCCGGCAGCAGGTTGGGGCTGGGGCGCTGGCGGAAAAACAGCAGGCTGTTGAGGGCATTGAACAGCACCGCCATCGAGAAGATCACCGATTCCAGCCCGCTGCTGATATAAGCCGCCGCGTGGTAAAAGCAGAAGAAGTTGAAACCGAACACGCAGCAGCCCTGCAACACGCAGAACAAATGATCGCGCGGGGCGATGCGGCGCAGGCGGCGCGTTAGCAACAGCACGGCGAACATCACCGCGGCGGAAATGGCGAAGCGGTAAGCGATCGAGACAGGAATGGCCACCGGGCCTTCTTGTTGCAGGGTGATCGCAATCCAGGTGGTGCCCCAAATCAGCACCACGGCGAGGTACAACAGCGCATTCATTCTATTCACTCCGAAAAAGCCGATGGCGCAGTATCCGCTTTGGCGTGCGGCCGCGCTTGCAGCGCCTTGCGCCCAGTTGCATATTCTTGCGCTTTTTTTTGCCAAAAGCGCGGGGCGGCCGCTGGCATGCCGAGGCGCCACTCTTTACACTGTCGGCATGTCGAACAACGGGGCCGGCGATGTCCAACTATCAGGCGTTTGAAACACTGCGTGAGCATAAAGCGCGGTTGCACGGCAGCGTGCTGCTGGGCACCGGCGTGGAGCTGGCCGCCTGGTCCAACTGCAACGATCGCGTCACGCAGGAGAGCGCCGACCACCATACCCTGAGCCTGTACGTCGCCGACGGCTATGAGTGTTACCAGCAGGTGCCGGGCGGCTGGCGCAACGGCGGCGGGCCGGATCGGTTCTGCATCATGCCGCGCCAGTATGCATCTACCTGGGATGTGCGCAGCGATCTGTCGTTCGTGCATCTGTATTGCACCGACGGGCATTTGCGCCGGCTGGCGGAGCAAACCTGGGATCGCAGCCCGGCGGCGATCAACGTAGAGCCGCGCAGCTTTGGCGAAGATCCGCAAATTACGCTGCTGTATCGCCAGTTTTTGCTTAACTGCGACTGGCGGGACAGCGCCAATCTGCTGTCGCTCAGCAGCGCGTCGAACCTGCTGATGTCGCACCTGATCCAACGCTACAGCCAGCTGCAGTGGACGCTGCCGCAGGCGCGCGGCGGCCTGGCCCCCTCGGTAGCCAGGCGAGTGCGGGAATATATCGCAAGCCATCTCGATCGGCCGCTGCTGCTGGCCGATCTGGCGGCGCAGGCCGGATTGAGCGAGTACCACTTCGCCCGCATGTTCAAGCACGCCACCGGCCTGGCGCCGCACCAGTTCGTGATGCGCGCGCGGCTGCAACGGGCGGAACAGCTGTTGCGGCATAGCCAACAGCCGATCACCGAGATCGCGCTGGCGTGCGGCTTCAGCTCCGCCAGCCATTTCAGCAACCGCTTCAAGGCGGCCTATGGATTTGCTCCGCTGCAGGTGCGGCAGGGGCGCTAACCGGAAGGGAGTGCAAGTATGGATCAACAATTTGCGGGCCTGGGCGTATTGTTCGTCGCCGGATTCGGGCCGATCACGCGTGAGAGCGACGCGAGCAAGGCGTTTTATGTCGAGGCGCTGGGGTTGCCGCTCAAGCCGATGCCGGGCAACGAGAGCTATCTGCTGGCCGAGCAGGGCGCGCTGGACGGGGTGAAACACTTCGCCCTGTGGCCGCTGGCGCAGGCGGCGCAGTCCTGTTTTGGCGACGATCGCTGGCCGGCGGATCTCGCGGCGCCGCAGGCGTGGATCGAGTTTGACGTGGCCGACATGGCGGTAGCCACCCAGGGGCTGGTCGAGCGCGGTTATCGGCTGTTGGTCGCCAACCGTGAAGAGCCGTGGGGGCAAAGCGTTACCCGGTTGCTCAGCCCGGAAGGATTGCTGGTTGGCGTCACCTATACGCCCTGGCTGCGTTAAACGCCGCGCCGTTCGCCGCCGTTTCCCTGCGGCGGGCGGCTTAAGAACAAATTCGCATTAGCTTAAAGCTATCTGCGCTATAGACCTACCGAATCCCCGAGCTATCCCTCATCCTGAAAACAGTAATCCCGTTCATTGCGTAAAAACCAAGGGTCAGAACGCGCTATTGCCACGCCATTTCACGGCGATTTTTTACCCTCTTTTGGCGTCGTCAGGTGCCTGATGGGAATAGAGATTATTCTTATATTTCCGCTAACCGTTAAGAAATAATAATGATTCTCGTTTTCAACCACGGAAAGGAGAAGGAACGATGAAAACAGTGAAGCGAACGGGTATCGCGCTGGCGATAGCCCTGACTTTCCCCTGGCATTGCCTGCCGCTACGGCGGCGCAAACCTCCCTGACAAACAGTAAGGCGGCGACGATGACGGAAAAACACGGGCAGTTTATTGCGGTTGGTAAAGTGGTGCAGGTGACCTTTGGCGATTTCGCCTTCAAGCTGGATTTTACCGATGACAAGACCATGACCTTCACCGGCATCGGCGAGGCGTCGCAGGGCATCACCGATACCGTGCAGTACACCGCGGTGGAAATTCGGCCGAAGGTCTACATGGTCTACTGGCATGAGCCGCAGTCCGGCGACAACGTGACGCATATCGAGGACTTCGAGCGCGGCGAGGTGTACACCAACATCGCCGCCAAGGACGGCAGCTTCACCCATCTGAAAGGGCAGCTGAAAATTGTAGGTCACTCAGGAAACTAAGGAGCAGTTATGAAAAAGGCATTGATCACCTGTGCGATCGTCGGCGGCCTGCTGGCGAGTTACCCGGCGCTGTCAACGGATCAGGCGGCGTCTTACAAATCGGCCGGCAAGGGCGGTTATCATCATGCTCAGCAAAAGCTGAAGGTGGTGGAAGATCTGTACGCGGGCTTCTTCAACCGCCATGACATCGGCGTGGCGCGGAAGCTGATTGTGGAAAACTACAAGCAGCATAACCCGTTCGTCGGCGACGGCATCAAGCCGTTCCTCGATTTCTTCAGCCAGACCTTCAAAGACAACCCGCAGTACAGCGCTAAAATATACCGCAGCGCGGTCAACGGCGATCTGGTCTACGTTCACGTCAAATATCAAAATAACCCGCAGGATCGCGGCACTGCCAGCGTGGATATTTATCGGGTGAACGATCAGGGGAAAATCACCGAGCATTGGGACGTCAATCAGGATGTGCCGGAAAAATCGGCCAACGACAACACCATGTTCTGATGCAAAAGGGCCGCTGCGGCGGCCCTCTACGCGCCTGCAACACTTTATTTACTTACATAAATACCAAACGTTCATCGCGTCGAGTAGGCTACGGCCGCCTTTGGCAGTGGCGGCGCGGTTGATGGGCGTCATTGTCCCGCCACTGCTTGAGGCGCTTCCCTCGCATTCCCCGCTATCCCGCGCGTTTAGGCTGCACTTTTTTTGAACTGATGGCGCAGCTGCAGCGCATTGAACAGCACCAATACCGCCGTCACGGCGAACACCCAACGGAACCCCATCATCGCCGAAATGCCCGAACCCAGCAGCGGGCCGACCACGTTGCCCAGATACATAAATGACTGGTTATAGCCGAAGATGCGCCCGGTCACCTGATCGGAGGAATACTTCAGCAGCAGCGCCTGCACCGCCGGCATCAGCGCGCCATCGGCGAAGCCCAGCAGAAAACGCAGAATGCCCAGCTGCAGCGGCGTATTCACCCAGGCCATCACGGCGAACAGGCCGGTGGTGAACAGCAGCGCGGCGATCAGAATGCGCGCGGTACCGATGCGATCGCCGAGCCGCCCGAGGCGCGGCGCGGAGATCAGCGCCGCGATGCCGGGCACGGCGGCGATCATGCCGCTGACGAAGGCGATATTGCTGACGTTGCCCGACAGTTCGCGAATGAACAGCGTCAGGATCGGGCTGATGGAGGAGTTGGCCAGCTGAATCATCAGGGTGCAAACGAACAGGGTGACGATCAGCGCCGGATAGGGCAGCGACCGGAATACCGCCTTGCCGCTCAGCTGATCCGCTTTTTTCACCGTGATGCGCCGTTCTTTAATCAGGAACAGCGTCACCAGGAAGCTGACGAACATCAGCCCGGAAGTGACGAAAAACACCACCCGCAACCCCAGATGGTCGGCCATCAGCCCGCCCAGCAGCGGCCCGGCGATCACGCCGGAGATCTGCCCGGTCGAGAGCGTGCCCAGCGCCCAGCCGCTTTTATCGCGCGGCGCCTGCGAGGCGACCAGCGCCATGGCGTTGGGAATATAGCCGGACGTCAGCCCCATCAGGGCGCGCAGCGCGAACAGCTGCCACACGTTAGTGGCCAGCCCCTGCAGCGCGATGACGATCGCCATGCCCAGCGAAGCGCGCAGCAGCATCAGCTTACGGCCTTTGCGGTCGGCCAGGCTGCCCCACAGCGGCGACACCACCGCCGAGACCAAAAAGGTGCCGCTGAATACCAGCCCGGACCACAGGCTGAGGGATTGATGATCGCTGACGCCAAGTTGTTCGACGTACAGCGGCAGAAAAGGGAGGATTTGGCTCATCGCCAGCCCGGTGAAGAAACACCCGAGCCAGACCGAGATCAGATTGACTTTCCACGCTTCCATCGGCTTATCGTACCACGTTGAATGAGGAGGGACTTGTTAAGCAAAATAATAATAACACTGCAAATTAGTCGGCGAGGGGGCAAATGCGTGAGCAAACGTAACCCTGCCGGCTGCAGTGTCTTTTTGCTATATATTAATAGCTATATTATCATAGATAAATGGGTTAAGCCAGAAGCGCGCGGTGGCCGAACGGGGCGCCATTGACTGCGCGATCCGGCGATGTGAAAGTAGGGACAAACTGAACGTTATCGACTGATGCCAATGAAAAAAGATCATCCTGAAGACGTGACGCTGCTGCGCACGCAGTTAATGTCGCTGGTGCGCCGCATGCGGCGCGAGTCGCGCAGCGACGAAAAATCCTGGGCCCAGCTGATGCTATTGGGGGCTATCGATCGCCATGGCGGCGAGGCGACGCCGTCGTTGCTGGCGGAGTCGGAGCGTATGCGCTCCTCAAACCTGGCGGCCGCGTTGCGCGAGCTGGAAGCCGATGGGCTACTGGTGCGCACACCGGATGCCGAAGACAAACGCCGGGTGCGGGTGCGGCTGACGTCCGCCGGGCTGGGTTTGCTGCAGCAAAGCCGCGCCCGACGCGAGGCATGGTTGCTGGCGGCGATGGAAAGCTGTCTGTCCGAGCGGGAGCAGGCGCTGTTGCTCGAAGCGGGGGCGCTGATGGCGCGGCTGGCGGCGGCGCCGTCTGCGGAAGCGGACTGATTGCAGGGGCGGCCTGAGTTGCCCCCCAGCGGCGAGATTACGGCATCGGCCAATCGACCGGCATGGTGCTGACCACGTCCACGTAGCGATCCCAGGCCGATGACCAGAATTGGGTGAAGGCTTCGAGGGTGAAGTGAATGCCCATCAGGCCCATCACGAACCAGCAGGCGGTAAACAGGCCCAGGCTGCTGAACATGAACGCCATGCCATTGCGGCTGGTTTTACGGCAAACGACGTTTAACTGGCTGGCGAAGAACATCATCACGGCGCTCAGCAACTCCCAGCGCATCATGATTAAACCGGTGGCAATGGTACTCATCGAACTCGATCCTATGTAACAAAAAGCCGCATCCGGCAGGGCGCCGACAGGAAAATGCGGAGGAGAATAACGGTAATAGTGTGATATGGATCACATTGTAGCATTGAGAGGAACGGCGGCTCAATGGGGCGCGCGGTGAAAAAAACGCCGCCGGTAACATTCCAATATGCTGAAACAGTTATGCCATTTCATTAGCAACCTTTTCATGGGGCGTCGCGCCCGATAACGCTATGCTTGCCGGCTTTTCAGTTCCCTGATTTTGCGGGGAAATGTGACGCAAAAGGTATCGGCTCCGCATGGCCCTGTTAAAAGAAAAAATTCGCGACCACTCCGCGGAAGAGATGTTGTTTATCCGTCGGGCGGCCGTGGCGCTGGCGCTGGTGGTGGTCTGTTTCGGCGCGCTGGTCGTCAACCTCTACCGGCTGCAAATTCGCCAGCACGGCTTTTACCAGACGCGCTCCAACCAGAATGACATCAAGATGTTGCCGATCGCCCCGAGCCGCGGGCTGATCTTCGATCGCAACGGCATTCCGCTGGTACGAAACGTGACACTGTATCGTATCGAGATCACGCCCAGCAAAATCACCGACATGGCCGCGCTGCTGCAGGCGTTGACGCCGATCGTCGATCTGACGCCGGAAGATATCAGCGCGTTTCGCGACGACATGCACCACAACAGCCGCTACAAGCCGATAACGCTAAAAGCGGGGCTGAACGACACCGAGGTGGCGCGTTTCGCCGTCAATCAATACCGTTTCGACGGGGTGACTATCGATACCTATCAGCAGCGCGAATATCCTTACGGCGCGCAGCTGGCGCACGTGCTGGGCTATGTGTCGAAGATCAACGACAGCGATCTCAAGCGCCTGGACAAGGCCGGGTTGAGCGAGAACTATGCCGCCGATCGCAACATCGGCAAACAGGGCATCGAGGCCTATTACGAGTCCGAGCTGCACGGCACCACCGGCTATCAGGAGGTGGAGGTGGATAACCACGGGCGGGTGATCCGCTTGCTGAAGGAGCAGCCGCCGCAGGCCGGCAAAAACATCTACCTGACGCTGGATCTGCCGCTGCAGCAGTACATCGAATCGGTGCTGAAGGGGCAACGCGCCGCGGTGGTGGTGGAAGATCCGCGCGACGGCGGCATTCTGGCGATGGTCTCCAGCCCCAGTTACGATCCCAATCCCTTCGTCAAAGGCATCGGCTATCAGGCCTATAAGGCGCTGCTCCGCAACCCGGATCTGCCGCTCATCAACCGCGTCACCCAGGGGCTGTACCCGCCGGCGTCGACGGTGAAGCCCTACATGGCGGTTTCGGCGCTGTTTGCCGGGGTGATCACGCCCACCACCACCTTTTTCGGCGCGCCAACCTGGACGCTGCCCGGCACCGAGCGGCGCTATCGCGACTGGCTGAAGACCGGTCACGGCATGCTCAACGTCACCAAAGCGATAGAAGAGTCCGCCGATACCTTCTTTTATCAGGTGGCGTATGAGATGGGCATCGATCGCATTCACCATTGGCTGAGCCAGTTTGGTTACGGCCAGTCGACCGGCATCGATCTGAACGAAGAGTACCGCGGCGTGCTGCCAAGCCGCGACTGGAAGCTGAGGGTGCACAAAAAAGTCTGGTATCAGGGGGATACGGTATCGGTCGGCATCGGCCAGGGATATTGGGTGGCGACGCCTATTCAGATGGTGAAAGCGCTGACTACGCTGATCAACAACGGTAAGGTGAAAACGCCGCACCTGCTGTATTCGCTGCAGCAGGGTAAGCGGGTCACGCGTTATCAGCCGCCGACGCAGGCGCTGCAGATTGGCGATCCCCGTTCGCCTTACTGGGGCATTGTGCGCAACGGCATGTATGGCATGGCCAACCTGCCGAACGGCACAGGATACAAGCTGTTCCATACCGCGCCGTACCAGATTGCCGCTAAATCCGGCACCTCGCAGGTGTTCAGCCTGAAGCAAAACCAGACTTACAACGCCAAAATGATTCCGGTGCGGCTGCGCGATCACATCTTTTATACGCTGTTCGCCCCCTACAAAAACCCCCGGGTGGCGATGGCGTTGATCCTGGAAAACGGCGGCGGCGACGGCGTGGTGGCGGGGCCGACCGCGCGCGCGATCCTCGACCACATTTTCGATCCGGCCAACGCGCCGCAGCCCGGCGACGCGGTGCAAACTAAACCGCAGTTAAACGACAGTGCGGATGTGCAACGGTGATGCGGTTTGTTTTTACTTTCTTACAAACTGCAATCTCCTGACCATTTCCGGCAAGGTAGACTGAAATAACACGATAAACCGAATAAAAACGCAGGGTTAACACAACAGTGGCGCCATCGACCAAAAAGAGCGGTAAAACCTATTCCACAGTTCGTTTCGGCTGGATTTGCGCCGGCATGCTGGTCTGTTTTTTTCTGTTGGCGTTCAGGGTCGGTTACCTGCAACTGCTGGAACACCAGCAGTTGGCGAACCAGGCAGATCAGCGCTCGATTCGCACCCAGGTAGTGCCGACCAACCGCGCCATGATCACCGATCGCAACAATGAGGCGCTGGCGGTCAGCGTGTCGTCGAAAGACATCGTGCTGGATCCGAAGCATATTCTCGATACCCAGACCGATACCGGCAACGAACGCTGGCAGAGCATGGCCAACGTGCTGAAGATCCCGCTGGCGGACGTGCAGCATCTGATCCAGAGCAACGCGCACAAACGCTTTGTCTACCTGGCGCGCAAGGTGGAGGACGACAACGCCGCTTATATCAGCAAACTGCACCTGACCGGCGTCAGCACCGAGCAGGATTTCAGCCGCTTCTATCCGATGGGCCAGGATGCGGCCGGACTGATCGGCATCGTCGGCCAGGACAATCAGGGGCTGGAGGGCATCGAGCTGGGCTTCAACCCGTTGCTGCAGGGTAAAAACGGCCTGCGGGTCTACCAGAAGGACGGCAGCGGTGCGGTGATCGGCGTGATTAAAAGCGTGGATCCGGTTCCACCGCCGAATGTGACGCTCAGCATCGACAAATTTATCCAGTACGTGCTCTATGCGCAGATCCGCGACGGCGTGGTGGCTAACCAGGCAGATTCCGGCTGCGCGGTGCTGGTGAAAATCGACACCGGCGAAATCCTCGGCATGGCCAGCTACCCGTCGTTCAACCCGAACAACTATGGCAGCACGCCGGCGAAAGATATCCGCAACGTGTGCAGCAGCGACAGCTTCGAACCGGGTTCGACGGTGAAACCGGTCGTGGTGATGGTGGGGCTGGAACATAAGCTGATTCGGCCGGATACCGTGTTGGACACCACGCCGTATCGGGTGAACGGTCACCTGATCAAGGACGTCGGCCACTGGTCGAAGCTGACCATCACCGGCGTGCTGCAAAAATCGAGCGACATCGCGGTATCGCACATTGCGCTGGCGCTGCCGGCCACGGTGCTGCCGGCGGTCTACCGCAGCTTTGGCCTGGGGCGGCCGACCGAGCTTGGCATCGGCAACGAGAGCAGCGGCTACCTGCCGCAGCATCGCGAGCGCTGGGCCGATATCGAACGCGCCACGTTCTCCTTCGGCTATGGGCTGCGCGTGACGCCGCTGCAAATGGCGCGCGAGTATGCCGCGATCGGTTCCTTCGGCATTTATCGGCCGCTGTCGATCACTAAGGTGACGCCGCCGGTGATGGGGCAACGCATTTTGCCGGCCGATACGGTCAGGTCCGTGGTGCATATGATGGAAAGCGACGCCTTGCCGGGCGGCAGCGGGGTGAGTGCTGCGGTGCCCGGCTACCGTTTGGCGATCAAAACCGGTACCGCCGAGAAAATGGGCCCCAGCGGCAAATACGACGGCGGCTATATCAACTATACCGCCGGCGTGGCGCCGGCCAGCGATCCGCAGGTGGCGCTGGTGGTGATGGTCAACAACCCGAAAGCCGGCAAGCACTTCGGCGGCTCGGTAGCCGGGCCGGTGTTCGGCAAGATCATGGCCCAGGTGCTGGAGCACATGAATATCCTGCCGGATGCCCAGCCGCTCAATGTGGTGTCGTCGGTTAAAGGGTGAGGATTTAAGCGGGAAGTGAGTGGGTCAGAAAATGTCTGGCCCACGCTTCAATACAACGAGTTTAACCTACGGCAGTATTTATTATGGATATGCCTTGAGGTATTGATTGATATTCGACTTGAATGAATTTCTCTGTTTCTAAAATAATATTTCTTATTTGGCGATTCGCAGAGAAGCTTATTTTCTCACCAAGACAATTCCCTCTTTCGTTCACGCCTTAACATGATTTCAACGCATTCCGAACCCGGCAACACCCGCCTATGGGAGGCTGTAATCGTCGTGTCATCAATGCTCGTTAGACTCGCGGCATCCTGGTATTACCGACTAAAAATCATGAATATAAAACTGACACTTGGCCGCGGGGCAAAACCTGCGCCCGCGCTGCCGCGCGCGTTTGGCTTCGGCAAAAGCATGGGGTTATTAAGCGGCGTAATTTGCGTTATCGCGCTATTTTCTCTGCTGCAATTGTTTCCACCGTATTTATTTCCAATATTCTGCGCGACGCCAAGATTAACCTGATGACGGGCGACGCCTTGCATCGCCAGCAGGCGGCGATGGATCGCGCCAGGCTGTCGCTGCTGACGGCCAGCGATACCCTGAACCTTGCGGGCATTTACTATCTGCAGGATAAAGCCACCGGCTCCGACGGCAGCTGGCATAGCCTGCTGGATGAATCGCTGGCGGCGTTGCAGGCTTCCGAGCAGGCCTTCGCCCGGTTTGAGCGCCTGAGTGCGACGGCGCCCGAGGCCGCTGACGCCCTGAAAGGCAGTTATCGCCTGTTCTATGACGGTCTGAAGGAGCAGGCGCAAGGGCTGCAACGCAGCGACAGCATCGATGCGTTTTTCGCCGTGCCGATCCAGGCTTTTCAGGCGGATTTCAACGAGAAGTATCTCGCTTATCAGGCGCTGAACGAACGACGAGGCGATGACGTCAACGTGCGGCAATTGGCGGCGCTGGAGCAGGCCAAAACCTATGCGCTCGGCGCGCTCGCGGCGTTGGCGCTGATCGC
This sequence comes from Serratia sp. SCBI, assembly GCF_000747565.1. NCBI lineage: Bacteria > Pseudomonadati > Pseudomonadota > Gammaproteobacteria > Enterobacterales > Yersiniaceae > Serratia > Serratia sp. SCBI. Next base: position 2,387,087 of record NZ_CP003424.1, read on the forward strand.
CTTGGGCGTGTGGTTCGGCGTTGCTCGTTGGGTGATCGCACCGTTGCAAAGGGCGATCGCCCATCTCAACGTGCTGGCCGCCGGCGATCTTTCGCGGCCGTTGCCGCCTGAACGGGCGGTTAACCGCGAAATGCGTCAGTTGCAAACCAGCATTGGCCACATGCAAAACGGCCTGCAGCGGCTGGTGAGTGAGGTGCGCGATGCGGCGAGCGGGATCCTGAACGGCGTCGGGCGGCTGGCGGACGGCAATCGACAGTTGACGGCGCAGTCGGCGAAGCAGGACGGCGAATTGCAGTTGGCGACCGAGCACGTGCAGCAGTTGGCGGCGCGGGTGGAAGAAAACGGCCAATACGCGCAGCTGGCCAATCAACGCACCGAACAGGCCAGGCAGTGCGCCGGCGCCGGTGAAAAGATGATGCAAACCGTCAACGTCTCGATGCAAGGGATCGTCAACCAATCGGCCGAGATGCGCGGCATTGTGGCGCTGATCGACAGCGTGGCGTTTCAGACCAATATTCTGGCGCTGAATGCGGCGATCGAGGCCGCGCACGCCGGCGTTCACGGCCGCGGTTTCGCCATTGTCGCTAAAGAAGTGGGCCTGCTGGCGCAGAAGAGCAGCCATTCTACGCGCGATATTCAGCAGCTGATCAACCGCTCGTTGCAGCAAATCGATCAGGGTTCGCAAGCGGTGGATCTGCTGGCGGGCAATTTGCGTCAAATTATCGATCTGGTGAACACGTTTAGCGCACTGATGGGGGAGATCTCGCTGGCGTCGCTCAATCAGGGGGAGAGCATTCAGGACGTGACGGCGCGCATCGCCGGGCTGAATCAGGTGGCGCGGCAAACCGGCGCCGTGGTGAACGCGGTGACCGAGGCTTCGCAGTTGCTGCAGGGCGAATCGGAACGATTGGAAAAAGCGATGGCGCGTTTCAGGCTGCCGGCGCAATAAATAACCCTGGCGCAGGTTAATGAATAATAAAGCCGCGCTTAACGTTATTTATTTAGGTCCGCTCCCTGAGGAATTTCAGCGGAGTAAATAAAAGCAGGCCGGCGCGTGTGGATTAAAAAAGCGTCGGCCTGCGGAGGTTATTTTTGGCGGGAGAATTAACGGCTGGTCTGGTGGCCGATGATGCCGCCCAGCGCTGCGCCGCCGAGGGTGCCCAGCGTGCTGCCGTCGGTCAATACCGCGCCGCCCACGGCGCCGACGCCCGCACCGATCGCCGTGTTGCGATCGCGATTGGACATATGCCCACATGCGGTAACGGAAAGCGTCGCCATTACCACCACCAACACACCCGCGGCACGTTTAATATTCATAATGAGTTCCTGGTAAATTGGCTAATTAATGGATTAAAAATAATCCGATTAACTCGCCGGTAGAAGTTGGGATGAATGTATTCCTCCGAAAGAAAATCGAACAGGTAAAAATTCTTAATTTTGGCGCGGTGAAAAGCGATCGCTCGCCGAATGTGCGGCCGTCGGCAAAACCGTTCGGCTATACTGGGAAGACGCCTCATGAGGGGCGGGGCGCACACGCTGGAGGCCGCCATGTCCGAGCTCGTTTCCGCATCCGGCAAACCGGTGAAAATTCCCGGCCCGGACCATCCGATTACGCTGACCCGCCATCCGACGCGGGTCGTGGTGCGCGGCGCCGGCCAAATCCTGGCCGACAGCCGTCATGTACTCATCTTGCAGGAAGCCAACTATCCGCCGGTGTTTTACTTTCCGCGTGAGGATGTGAATATGGCGCTGCTGCATAAAAGCACGCACGTGAGCTACTGCCCTTATAAGGGCGACTGCAGTTATTTCTCCCTCACGCTGAACGGCCCGCAGGGGGACAATGCGGCCTGGAGCTATGAAATGCCTTACAACGCCGTGGTGGCGATCAAGGATCATCTGGCATTTTATCCCGACAAAGTCACGGCGATCCGTACCGAAGCCTGAGCCGCCGCCGCCTTCGGGCGGGGGCAGGTTGACATTCCACTTATCCCTACTCATTATGTGTATTACCGGAAATTGATACGCTTTCCTTATGTTTCAATCCGACATAAGCGAAACTCTGAGCAGGTGCCAAGGTGTCTACCTCTACGCGATTTGCCGTTGCCATCCATATTCTGACCAACATCACGCTGTGTCGCGGCCAGACGGTGCGTTCCGAAGATATCGCCCGCAGCGTCAACACCAATCCGACGGTGGTGCGGCGCATTCTCGGGGCGTTGGCGGAGGCGGGGCTGACCTATTCACAGATGGGGCAAGGCGGCGGGGCGCTGTTGGCGCGGCCGGCGGAAGCGATTTCTCTGCTGGACGTGTATCGCGCGGTGGAGGATCAACCTTATTTCACGCTGCATCGCACCCGGCCTAACGAGGCGTGCTATATCGGCCACGCCATTACCCCGGTGCTGGAGCAAGAGTTTGCGCGCGTCGGTCACGCGCTGGAAGCCAGCCTGGCGCAGACCAGCATCGCCGAAATGGCCGGGCAGGTTGAGCTGCGCGCCGGCTATCCCTTCGTCCCTTGTTCACCGCAATATCAAGCAGATACGCAGTAAAAAATCACGACAAACCCCGTTCCGCGCAGAGCATTTTTTGCATTGCGTTAATGTAATTGTGTAAGTTACATTAGCTCGCATCAAGTGTGATGTAGCTCACGTTTTAGACTGCCTCCCCACGATAATCGACCGTTTGGCCGGAAACCTTTTCTTCCGGCGCAGATTCGCTGTGCTTATAAACCAGGAGAGAACGATGTTAGAAATGATTGAAAGCTTGGCCACCGTGGTGGTCCTGGTGCCGGTAATGGTGGCCGTCTTGCTCGGCGCGATTTACGGCCTGGGTGAAGTGTTCAACGTCTTTTCCGCTATCGGCAGAAAAAATAACGGCTGAATTTGAACGTCAGGGGACGCAACGCCCCCTGACGAAGGGTTACAATACCGTCGACAGGAAGTTGCGCGTCCTCTCATGTCCCGGCGCATCCAGAACCTGCTGCACGCTGCCCGTTTCAACCACCTTTCCCTGATCCATAAAGACAATCTGGTCGGCCACTTCGCGGGCGAAGCCGATTTCGTGCGTGACCACCACCATGGTCATGCCCGAATGCGCCAAGTCTTTCATCACCTGCAGCACTTCGCCAACCAATTCAGGATCGAGCGCGGAGGTCGGTTCATCAAACAGTAACACCTGCGGGTTCATCGCCAGCGCGCGGGCGATGGCGACGCGTTGCTGCTGGCCGCCGGACAGTTCACGCGGCCAGGCGTTGATGCGATGTTCCAGCCCGACGCGGGCCAGCAGCTGCTTCGCCCGTTCCTGCACCTCGGCTTTTTTTTCCTTTTTCACCCGCAGCGGCGCGTCGCTGACGTTTTGCAACACGGTGCGGTGCGCAAACAAGTTGAACTGCTGAAATACCATGCCGATGCTTTTACGCTGTTCGGCCACCTCGGCTTCTTTCAGCTCGTACAGATGCCGGCCTTTTTGACGATAGCCGATCAGCTGTTCGCCAACGCGAATGGTGCCGCCGTCCAGTTTTTCCAGGTGGTTGATGCAGCGCAACAGGGTGGATTTGCCGGAGCCGGAAGGGCCGAGGATCACCGTTACCGAACCTGCCGGAATGGTCAGGCTGATGTTTTTCAACACTTCGGTGCCGGAAAAGGATTTCCGCACCCGGTTGATGTGGATGGATGCGCTCATTGTTCACCTCCCTGAGGGGCTTTGCGGTTGAGGAAGAACCGGCCGCTGCGCGTTGCCTGCGTGCCGCGGCCAAAATAGCGCTCCACGTAGTATTGACCAATTGACAGAATCGAAGTCATGGCCAGATACCACAGGGTGGCGACCAGCAACAGCGGGATGACCTCGTAGGTGCGTTGGTAAATGATCTGCGCCGAATACAGCACGTCCTGCAGGGCAATCACCGACACCACCGCGGTGGTTTTCAACTGCCCGATCACCTCATTGCCCGCCGGCGGCAGGATGGTGCGCATCGCCTGCGGCAATACCACGCGCCACAGGATTTGCCCACGACGGTAACCCAGCGCTTTGGCGGCTTCCAACTGGCCGCTGCTGACGCTTTGGATGCCTGCGCGCACAATTTCCGCCGCATAGGCCGACTGATGCATCACCAGCGCGATCACCGCCGCGCTGAAGGTGCTGATAAGGGTATTGGTCGGCGCGCTGGCGACTTCGCCCAGAAACGGGATCCACAAGCTGATGCGCGGATAAAGCGCGGCGATGTTGTACCACAGGAACAGCTGCACCAGCATCGGCACCGCACGGAAGAACCAGGTGTAGAACCAGCTTACCGCAACCAATACCGGATTGGCCGACAGGCGCATCAGCGCCAGCAGCACGCCGCCGGCGAAGCCGAACACCACCGAAATCACCGTCAGCTTCAGCGTCATGAGCACGCCGTTGAGGATGGACGCCTCGGTCAGATTTTCCGCCACCACCGACCATTCAAAGCGCGGGTTGTGCAGCATGGAATTGATGATAACGCCGACGATCAGCAGCACAACCAGGGCGCTGAGCCAGCGCCCGTAATGTCGGTGGCCGACGATGCTCAGTTCCGCGTCGTCGACAGGGTGTTGCCCACTCATTTTGCGATCTCTTCATTGATGCCGGCGGTTTTCACGGCACCAAAACCGATATCCCAGCCGTCGAGGATTTTCTGGTAGCTGCCGTCGGCGATCAGAGAATTCAGCGCCGCCTGCACCGGTTTCACCAGTTCGGAGCCTTTCGGCAGGGCGATGGCCACCGTGGTGCCGTCGATGTTGATATCACCGGCCAGCGTCAGCGGTTTAACGTGGGTGGCCTGGTAGCGCAGCCCTTCATACGGGCCGAAAAACATCGGCACGCGGCCGCTGATCACCGCCTGCACCCCGGCCGGGCGGTCCGGGAAGATCGGCATGGTGATGGCCGGCTTGCCGGCGGCGACGCATTGATCGCTGGCCTGCTGCAGGCGGGTGATCTGCGAGGTGCCTGCGCCGGCGCCGACGGTCTGGCCGCACAGCTGGGCCAGCTCGGTGTAAGGGCCAAGCGCAGCGTCTTTGCGGGCGATCAAGGCCAGCTTGGAAGCGTTGTAATAGCCGACGAAGTCCACTTGCTGGAAGCGCTTTTTGTTGGCGTCAATGTTGGCCAGCGCGACGTCATAACGGCCGGACTTCAGGCCGGGGATGATGTTGTCGAAACCGCCGGTGTCCTTCCAGTGGATCGCCACGCCCAGGCGATCGGCAATCGCGCTCATCACGTCGATTTCACGCCCGGCCAGCGTTTTGTTGTCCGCCTGGTAAAAGGTGGTCGGCGGGGTGTTCGGGTTGGTGCCGGCAACGATATAGCCGGCCTTTTTGATAGCGTCAGGCAGGCTGTCGTGCAGCGCCGGATCGGCGGCAGCTTTCACCGCCGCCTTGAAGGGAACATCGCCTTCAGCGGCATGAGCTGCGGCCAACGGCGCCAGCGTGGAGGAAGCCAACAGCAGGGACAGTACGGTGCGTTTGAATGTGGTTTTCATCATGATTTCCCTGCGGATTAAGCCGATTTTACGTTAGCGAAGTTGATTGCCGGTTCCGGCAGACCCAGGTTTTCACGCAGGGTTGCATGCTGATACTCCTCACGGAACAGGCCACGGCGGCGCAGCTCCGGGATCACCAGCTCGACGAACAGTTCCAGCTGGTTAGGCAACACCGCCGGCATGATGTTGAAGCCGTCTGCGCCTTGCTGTTCCAGCCACAGCTGGAAGTCGTCGGCGATCTCTTCGGCGGTGCCTACCACCACGCGGTGGCCGCGCGAACCGGCCGCGACGGCCGCCAGCTCGCGCAGCGTCAGGTTTTCCCGCGCGGCCAGATCGGTCAGCAGTTTCACGCGGCTTTGGCCGCCTTCGGTGGCGCCCACGTTCGGCACCGGGCCGTCCAGCGGGTAATCGCTCAAATCGAAACCAAAGCGCGCCGACAGCTGCTCAATGCCGTTATCGATATCCACCAGTTGATTCAGCTGATACCAGGTTTCCCGCGCTTCTTCTTTGGTACGGCCGACAATCGGCATCACACCTGGCAGGATCAGCAGGTGGTCCGGGTTGCGGCCGGCGTCGGCCACGTATTTTTTCTGACTGCGGTAGAAAGCCTGTCCTTCTTCCAGGCTGGCGGCGGCGGTGAACACCACTTCGGCGGTTTCCGCCGCCAGCTGTTGGCCGGCCGGGGAAGAGCCGGCCTCAATGATCACGGGCCGCCCCTGCGGCGAGCGGGAAATGTTCAGCGGGCCCTGCACCGAGAAATGCTTGCCCTTATGGTTGGCGGCGTGGATTTTCTCGTCGATGGCGTACACGCCATTTTGCTTGTCGCGCACGATGGCGTCTTTTTCCCAGCCGTCCCACAGTTTGTAGCTGGCCTCGAGGAATTCCCGCGCCACTTCATAGCGTTCGGCGTGCGACGGCAGATCTTCACGGCTGAAGTTGCGCGCCGCATCGCTGGAGAATGAGGTCACCACGTTCCATGCGGCGCGGCCGTGGCTGATATGGTCGATGGAGGCCATGGCGCGCGCCAGGTGGAAAGGTTGATCGAACGTGGTGGAGGCGGTCGCCGCCAGCCCGATATGGCGGGTATTGACCGCCAGCGCCGCGAGCAGCGTCAGCGGCTCCAGGCGTGACATCGTCGAGGGCAGGCGGTGCACGCTGGTCGCCAGCGCGTCGCCGACGAAGAACATATCGAAGGTGCCTTCTTCGGCTTTTTTTGCGATCCAGGTGAACCAGTCGATATCGGTCGGTGAACCGCTGGCGCCTTCTGCGCGCCATCCCCCGATGTGGTGCCCCAGCGCCTGAACGAACAGGCCGAGACGGAGTTGGCGCGATGGTGTTGAAGGTGAAGTACTCATAGTTATTCCTGTTTTATTATTAATTTAACAATGCAATCAGTCGCGGCAGCGCGCCAGGGGACATAAGCGCACAGTCGCGGATAACGCTCTCACCTTCGAGGCCCGGAAGCAGCTGCAAAATGGCGCGCAGCTTGGCGTCGAGGTCTGTTGGCCGGGCGGCGGTTTGCTTTCTTGTGACTATGTCACTTATTTGCCTTCCGTCCTGCAGCGTCAGGGTCAGGCGATGGAAGCGCATCTCCGGATCGAGCGCGTCCGGCGGGGCCGCGGGATCGGCATGGCGCTCAACTTTTGCCGCCAGGGCGGCGATAGCCGCATCGACCGGCTGTTCGCCGTAATGCGTCAGCGCGACCTCGCCGTGGTATAGCGCATCGGCGATGACGTATTCGAGGCTAAAGCGCGCTTCCACACCGGTGGCCGGTTGGCGAATATAGGGCGCGGTATCTGCGCCGGGCGGAAAACTGACCTCAACCAGGGCGATCTCTGCAAGGGCGTCGCCTTGTTCCAGCAGCCGCTCGCGCAGGGCGAGCGCCGCCTCGGCCGCGCTGTGAGTGCCACTGCAGGTCGGGTAGCGCTTGAACTCCAGCCCCGGCTGCAGGATGCGCCAGGGCGCGCCCCAGCCGGCTGTCAGGCATTCCGGTTTTTGCCGGCCGTCACCGTGGGAAGCCAGCAGGCTGTCCAGCACGCCCTCCGGTTGGCCGATGAAACCGGCCTGAGCCAGCAGGGCGGCGTTGACCGCGTTGCGTGCCGCCAGGCCGGCGTGCAGCGGTTTGGCCGCCGAACCGAACTGGCTGCGCAGGCCCGCCGCCTGCGTGGCCGCCAGGCCGAGAGCAATCTGCGTTTGCCGCTGGTCAAGCTGCAGATAACGCGCCACGGCGGCGCAGGCGGCGACCGCGCCCAGGGTGGCGGTGCTGTGAAAACCCAGCACGTAATGTTGCGTGCCAGCGGCCAATCCCAGCCGGCCAGCGGCCTCTACGCCGATGACATAGGCGGTTAACACTTCAGTGACATTGTCACTCTCACCGTTCAGCGCCAGCAGGGCGGAGAGCACTACGGTGCTCGGATGTCCACGCAGCGCAGGATGGTAATCATCGAAGTCCAACGAGTGGCTGACATAGCCATAGCGCAGTGCGCGGTTCTCACTGCCGTTCGGCGGAAACGTCGCGCCGATCGCTGCCAGACCGGCATCGCTCAACGCCCCGCGGGCAATCGGCAATGCGCAGGCGAAGTAATCTTTCACGCCGCGGCGAGCGGCTGACAGGGCGGTTTGATCCGGCTGGCTGTTCAATATCAGATGAGCGAATTGGGCGGTTATCGATAATGACAAGGCGTTAACACCTGAATTTATAGATGGTTATGCACGAGTGCGGGGTGAAAGGTATTGTGTGGCGGTTTTCTTTGTCCCGAAAGAACGAACGGCGCTTCCATATCGCTGAATGGAATATCACGACGGCACTGCGCCTCCGTCAGGGCTGCTGGCAGGCGCGCCAGGCTGCGCTTTAGCTATTTTTGTGCAAAGCAAAGCTGAATTTGTTCTGACGCGGTAGAGGACTTAGGCCGAGAAAAGGCGAACGCTCATGATGTCGATAAATGCCCTGAGACGCGGTGTAAGATGTTTGCTGGAAGGCCAGAGAATTTTGAGACTGCCACTGTGTCGGCATTGGTCGCCAAGCACGGGTTGGAGCCGCTGCTGCTCCAGCGCCTCCCGTACCGCGAAATCGGGCAGGCAGGCGATGCCCAGGCCCTGTTCCGCCAGGTAAATCAGCGTGTCGACGGTATTGCATACCGTGCGCTTGCCCAGGCCTTCGTCGAGCAGTTTATCTCCGCCCGCCACCGGCCAGGTCTCGACTTTGCCGGTGGTGGGGAATCTGTATAACAGGCAGGCGTGATCGCGCAGTTCTGCCGGCTGGCGGGGTATTCCCGCCCGGCGCAGATAGTCCGGCGCCGCCACCAGCTGTAGGTGAAACGTGCCCAGTTGGCGGCTCATTAAGCGAGAGTCCTCGGTATCGCCCACGCGGATCACCGCATCGAACCCTTCTTCGATCACCGCGGCTCGCCGGTCGGAAAAATCGGCTTCCAGCTCAATATCGGGATAGTTCCGGACAAATTCCGCCAATACCGGATTTAACAGGCCTCCCACCAGCGGCAGACTGACGCGCAGTTTGCCGCGCGGCGCGCTATGCGTATCACTGATATCCCGTTCCGCCGCCGCCATCTCCTCCAGAATGCGCTGACACCGCAGCAGAAACCGCCGCCCCTCGGCGGTTAGCGTCATGCTGCGCGTGCTGCGGTGAAACAGACGTACGCCCAGTCGGTTCTCCAGGCGGGCGATGCTTTTTCCCACCGCCGAGGCCGAGATGCCGAGCACGCGGCCGGCGTCAACGAAGCTGAGAGTTTCAGCGGCCTGCACGAAGGCGCTCACGCCGGCTAAGTTATCCATCGTTTGTCCTATTGCGGACGTTAATGTCCGTTATGAAGGGAAATCTAGCCTGTTTTTCCGCTAATCGCCAGGCCCTATGCTCGGTGACTACAGCATGGGCTGATTATCTGGAGCAATGACGATGAGTGCATATGGGCATACTGCGGGCGTGATAGACCGGGCGATCGATAACGCGCTGGCGGAAAAACGACTGGTTGGCGCAGTGGTTTTGGTGGCGCAGGGGGGCGATACGTTTTATCGCCGCGCGGCGGGGCTGGCGGATCGCGAAGCCGGCCGGCCGATGGCGTTCAATACGCTATTCCGTCTGGCTTCGGTATCCAAACCGATCGTGTCCACGGCGGCGCTGGCATTGATGGCGCAAGGCCGTATGCAGCTGGAAGATCCCATCACCCGTTGGCTGCCGCATTTTCGTCCGCGGCTGGCGGATGGCACCACGCCGTTGATGACGCTACGGCATCTCATGACCCACACCGCCGGACTAAGCTACCGTTTTTTTCAGCCGGAAGGGGGATTCTACGCCCAATCGGCGGTCTCCGATGGCATGGATGAGGCGTCTGTCAGCCTGCAGGAGAACGTGCGGCGTATTGCCTGCGCCCCTTTGCTGGCTCCGCCCGGCGCGGCGTGGCGCTATTCCATCGCGACCGATGTCCTGGGCGCAGCGATCGAACAGGCGAGCGGCCTGCCGCTGGCGCAGGCAGTAAAAAAATGGGTGACCGGGCCGCTGGCGATGACGGATACCGATTTCCTGGCGGTGGATCCTGCACGTTTGGCGGCCGCTTACGCCGATCATCCCGGCGAGCCGCGCCGCCTGCGCCAACCGGATCATTTACCGTTTATCGATGGCAGCGCCGGTTTTCATCTGTCGCCGGCGCGAGCGTTGGATCCGTTGGCTTACGCCTCAGGCGGCGCCGGCATGGTCGGCTCGGCCGAGGATTTCCTGCGCCTTCTGGAAGCGTTGCGCCAGGGAGGAACGCCGGTGCTGCCAACCGATTGGGTGACGGCGTTCACCAGCAACCAGATCGGCGATTTGCCGATGCCGTTTTGGCCGGGGCGCGGTTTCGGCCTCGGCATTACCGTACTGAAAGACCCCATCGCCGCGCAAACGCCGGAGTCCGTGGGGACCTGGCGAATGGGCGGCACCTATGGCCATTCCTGGTTCGTCGATCCTGTCCGGCAGCTCAGCGTGGTGGCGTTTACCAACACGGCGCTGGAGGGCATGTCCGGCGCCTTTGTCGGCGAGATTTGTCAGGCGGTCTATGCCGCGACGGGAGCGATGCAATGCGCCTGATGCCGCCGATTTTCTTTATCGCGCTGGGGTTGTTCGGCGTCTACTGCATCGAGTTCGGCGTGGTGGGCATTTTGCCGCAGATCATCGCACGGTATGGCATCTCTACGGCGCAGGCCGGCTGGCTGGTCGGGATCTTCGCCCTGACCATCGCGCTGCTCGGGCCGCTGTTGGTGCTGCTGGCGTCGCGATTCAATCGCAAACGCATGTTGTTGATCGCGTTGACCGTGTTTGCGGCGGCCAGCGCGCTGTCCGCTCAGACGGACAGTTTCGCCATGCTCATGCTGCTGCGCATTGTGCCGGCGCTGTTTCATCCGATCTATTTTTCGCTGGCCATGGTGGCGGCCGCGGCGCTTTATCCCCCGCATCAGGCCACCAAAGCAACCGCCTATGCGTTCATCGGCACCAGCATGGGCATGGTGCTGGGGATACCGTTGACGCAATGGATCGCCGGGCAGTTCAGCTATGAAGCCTCGTTCCGGTTCTGTGCGTGGGTCAATCTCCTGGCAGCGGCGGGATTGCTGATGCGGTTGCCCGACGTCGCCGTTCAGCGCCTCAGTTATGGCAAACAGCTGATGATCCTGCGCAGCGGGACGCTGTGGCTGAATATCATCACCTGCGTGCTGATCTTTGCCGCCATGTTCGCCGTCTATGCTTACGCGGCTGAATATCTCAGCCGTGAAATCGGCCTCAGCGGCGGCGCCATCGGCTTTCTTCTGGTGGCGTTCGGCGTGGGCGGTGTCGCGGGCAACCTGTTGGCCGGCAAGGGGTTGAGCCGCCATCGAGCGCTGACGGTGCTGCTGCACCCGCTAGCCTTGATTGCGGCTTATGCGCTGCTTTATCACTACGGCAGCGCGAATATCGGTTCGATGACGGCGCTTTGTCTGTATTGGGGAGCGGCGCACACCAGCGGTTTGATCGTGACGCAGATCTGGCTGACATCCGAAGCCCCCCAGGCGCCGGCGTTCGCCACCGGGCTGTATATCGCCTTTATCAATCTGGGCGTGGCGCTGGGCTCACTGGCGGGCGGCTGGTTCATCACCGCGTGGGGGCTACAGGGCAGCCTGCTGTGCGGAGCCTTGTTCGCCGCGCTGGCGGTGATTACGATCGCTGCCAGGCTGCGGTTGCAGCGGCAGGCTACCGTTGCGTTGCGTCGATCATCGCCATCACCTGCCGAAACATCGCGCTTTCCGCATCCGCCAGCTCGTTGACCAGCGTAAAGTGATTGCAGTGACGGTCGGCCAACAGCTGGACGTCGAGGCCGCGCGCCAGGCAGGCGTCATAATAGGCCTGCGTCTGGTTTTTGAACCCTTGCGTTTCGCGGTGGCCGACGTCAAGCAGGATCTGCGGCGCATGCGCTTTCGCCGGCAGCAAAAACAGCGGGCTGAGAGTTTGCGCCTGTTCGGGCGTCAGGTGCAGCCAGTCGTTGATGTAGATATCGCACAGCGGGCGCAGATCGTAGAGGCCGCTCAGCGCCAGCGCGCCTTTGATCGCATCGGGCGGCAGGCGATAGCGTTGCTGCCAGCCGTCGGCGATCAGCATGCCGCACAGGTGGCCGCCGGCCGAGCTGCCGCTGACGAAAATGCGCGCCGGATCGATGCCGAACGGCGCCCCGTGATGATAAAGCCAGGCGACGGCGCTGCGCACCTCATACACGATCTCCGCCAGCGTCGCTTCCGGCGCCAGCGTATATTCCAGCGTGGCGACCGCCACACCGCGGCGGGCGAACGCGGCGGCCATCGAGCAGGCTTCCTCTTTGCGCTGTGAATGCCAGTAGCCGCCATGAATAAAGATCAGCAGCGGGGCGGGCTGTGCGCTGGCCGGGAACAGATCGAGACGCTCGGCGGCGCTCATGCCGTAGCGCAGATCGTAAATGCCCGGCGTCTGCGCTTTGGCGCGCTGGGCCAGCGCGGCATAGTCCGCCATGCAGGCGTCAAAATCCTCCACCGAAGCGCGGGCGTTGTATTGCGCGGCGCGGGCGCTCAGGTCTTCAAACGTCAGATCGATGTTCATGCGTTTCTCCGGATTGTTATGCGTTATGTCTTCATCATCGTCCCGCCGGGGAAAAGATGTTTGATCTCCGGTGCGCACAATTGCGGCTTCTCCAATGCTGTTATCTGCTGTATATTGCCGTTTTATGCTTTTTTAATGCGGAATAATCCCATGCACAAAGCGGCACGACAGCGCCATTTACTGGATTTGCTCAGCGAACGCGGGCAGGCGGCGGTGGCGGAATTGGCCAGCGCCATCGGTGTTTCGGTCGATACCGTGCGCCGCGACTTGGCCGATCTCGAGCGGCAGGGGTTGGCGCAGAAACATCACGGCGGCGCGATAGCGCTCGAACCGTCCGGCATGCCGCGCCAGGCGCGCGCGGCGCTGTTGCCGCTGGTCAAGCAGCGGCTCGGCCGCGCGGTGGCCGCGCAGATCCCGCCCGGCAGTACCCTGATGCTGGATGCGGGCAGTACCCTGATGCTGGATGCGGGCAGTACGCTGTTGGCGGTGGCGCAAGCGTTGCGCGGCCCGGCGACGGTGATCACCGCCTCGCTGGATATCGCGCAGTGCCTGAGCGATAAGCCGGAGATCCAACTGATCCTGCTCGGCGGCCAGTGGGACGCGCGCCAACGGCTGTTCGCCGGCAGCGCGACGCTGGCGTTGCTGGAACGCTACCGCGCGGACATCGCTTTGCTGGGCGCCTGCGCGGTGCATTCTCAGCTGGGGCTGAGCGCCGGCGAAGAGGCCGATGCAGAGGTCAAACGCGCCATGCTGGCCAACAGCGGCGAGCGCTGGCTGGTGGCCGACCATATGAAGCTGGATCGCTGCGAGCCGCATCACGTGGCGGATCTGGCGCAGATCCAACGCCTGTTTACCGATCGCCCGTGGGATAACCTGGACGAGCAATCAATGATTGAACTTTGTGTCGTCGCCGACGACCGCTAGAGGAGAACCCTGATGAACGATAACGCTCAACCGTTGCAGGTGGCGCTGATTGGTTACGGCTTTGTCGGCAAGGCGTTTCATGCGCCGCTGATTAACGCGGTGCCTGGTCTGGTGCTGAGCGTGGTGGCTTCGCGCGATGCCGCCAAAGTCCATGCCGATCTGCCGCACGTGCGCGTGATCGCCGATCCGCTGGAGGCGGTCCGCTTGCCGGAAGTGGACCTGGTGGTGATTGCTTCGCCGAACGCCACCCATGCGCCGCTGGCGCTGGCTGCGCTGGAAGCGGGCAAGCACGTGGTGGTGGATAAGCCGTTTACGCTGGATTTGGCGCAGGCGCGCACGCTGATTGCAGCGGCGGAGAAGCACGGCCGTCTGCTGTCGGTATTCCAGAATCGCCGCTGGGACAGCGATTTCCTGGGCGTGAAGCAGGTGATCGAGCAGGGACTGATCGGCAAGGTAACGCACTTTGAGTCGCACATCGATCGCTACCGTCCCGAAGTGCGGGTGCGCTGGCGCGAGCAGAATCTGCCGGGCAGCGGGCTGTGGTTCGATCTGGGGCCGCACATGGTCGATCAGGCGCTGCAGCTGTTCGGTTTGCCGCACAGCGTGCAGGCCAACATCGCCACGCTGCGCGCCAATGCGCAGATCAATGACTGGGCGCATGTGGTGCTGAACTACCCGACGCACCGCGTGATTTTGCATGGCAGCATGCTGGTGGCGGGCGGCGTCGCGCGCTTTACCGTGCACGGCGATAAAGGCAGCGTGGTCAAAGCGCGCGCCGACGGGCAGGAGAGCCAACTGCTGGCCGGCGTAACGCCGGGTTCGGCGGAGTGGGGTAAAGACGACGACGCGATGAGCCTGTTTATCGGCACGGAGCCGGTGCGTACGTTGCCGACGCCGGATGGCGATCAGCGCCAATATTACGTCCAGGTGCGTGATGCGCTGCGCGGCGCCGGCGCCAATCCGGTCACCGCTTCGCAGGCGCTGGCGGTGATGGCGGTGCTGGAAGCGGCCACGCTGGCGGCGGAAACCGGCGTAACCCAAACGCTGCCGCTCACCGAGGCGGAGATCGCCGCCTGGTAACGCATCGCGCCAGATAAGGCGTCAGATGCATTGATACAGTGCATCGCATGCGTCTTCCGCCATCCCAACCCCTGACATAGGCTAAGCCTCAGTCTATGTCAGGAGTGCTTATCATGTTATCCCATCCTTCGCCGCAGGGCGTCCGCGGCATACTGGCCGCACTTTCTCTGTGTATGCTGCTGTCATCGCTCGGCATCAGCATCGCCAACGTCGGGCTGCCGGCGCTCGCCACCGCATTCCATGCCTCGTTCCAGGCAGTGCAGTGGGTGCTGCTCTGCTATTTGTTGGCTGTCACCACCTGCATCATCGGCATCGGCCGCTTGGGCGACAGCCTCAATTGTCGCCGCCTGCTGCTGGCGGGCATCGCGCTGTTTACCGCCGCTTCGCTGGCTTGTGCGTTGGCTCCGCAGCTGTGGCTGCTGCTGGCGGCGCGCCTGGCGCAGGGGCTGGGGGGCGCAGTCATGATGTCAATCACCATGGCGCTGGCGGGCGAGGCGCTGGGCACGGAAAAGATCGGCCGCGCGATGGGGCTGCTCGGCACTATGTCGGCCGTGGGCACCGCGCTGGGGCCGTCGTTGGGCGGCGCGCTGATCGCCGGCTTCGGCTGGCGAACGATATTCCTGATCAACCTGCCGCTGGGGCTGCTGGCGCTGTGGCTCGCCTGGCGATACTTGCCGAATGGGGCGCGGGCGGCGACGCGCCCTGAACCTTTCGACCGCGCCGGCACGCTGCTGCTGGGCGGCGCATTGCTTTGCTACTCGCTGGCGATGACTCTGGGACACGGCGATTTCGGCGCGCTTAACCTGGCGTTGATGTTGGGCGCTCTGTTGGCTGCCGGGTTGTTTATCCGCGTGGAACGCCGCGCCGTGTCGCCGCTGTTGGCGCCGACGATGTTTCGCCATCCGGCCCTGACAGCGGGGCTGGCGGCCAGCGCGTTGGTCATGACGGTGATGACCGCCACGCTGGTGGTCGGGCCGTTTTATCTGGCGCGCGCGCTGGGGCTAAGCGCCGCGCAGGTGGGGCTGGTGATGTCGGCAGGGCCGGCGGTGGCGATCCTGACCGGTATTCCGGCGGGTTATCTGGTGGATCGCTTTGGATCGCAACGCATCGCCCAGCTTGGGCTGGCGGCAGTGGCCGCCGGGGCGGGATTGCTGTCGCTGCTGTGCCGCTGGGGCGTACTCGGCTATGTCGCGCCGATCGCGCTGTTGACCGCCGGTTATGCGCTGTTTCAGGTGGCCAACAACACGGTGCTGATGAAGGACCTGTTTCCCGAACGACGCGGGTTGATCGCCGGCATGGTCAATCTGGCGCGCAATCTGGGGGCGATCACCGGCGCGTCGGCGATGGGGGCGCTGTTTTATCTGGCCTCGCAGCGGGTGGCGGGCGCCGCGGCGGCCGCGGCTTACGGCATGCGCGTCACCTACGGCGCGGCGGCGTTGCTGGCGTTGGCGGCATTGCTTATCGCCTTCGGCGGCCGCCGACTGGCGCTGCGTTATGACGCGCGCTGAACGGCGTAGCGTTCTTGCACGAAACCGTTGTCCGACTGGGTGACGGCGAGCAGACGCAGGCGCTGCTCAGGGGCATCGACGCCGAACAAGGGAATGCCGCCGCCCAGCAGCAGCGGCACGCGCGTAATCGTCAATTCGTCGATCAATCCGGCCTGCAGGAAACGCTGCACGGTCTGGCCGCCGTCGATATACAGGTGACGGCAGCCGGCCTCGGCCAACCGCGCCACGACGCTGGCCGGTTCGCCGCTCATCCAGCGGACAGGCTCTGCGCTCTGCGGTGCGGATTGCGTCGACAGTACCACCACCGGCAGTTCTCCATAGGGCCATTCGGGAAAGGCGCGGACTTTTTCATAGGTATGGCGGCCCATCACCAGCGCGTCGATGTCGGCGATAAACGCTTCAAAACTCAGACCATTGAGCAACGACACCGCGTACTCGGGCCGCAGCAGCCAATCGATGTCGCCGTCCGTGCCGGCAATGAATCCGTCTACGCTGGTGGCGATGTAAACCGAACATTTCATCAGGCGAGATCTCCGCGGTAAACCACATGGACCTTGTTGCCGTCAGGATCGCGCAGGTAAGCGCCGAAATAGCCTTTGCCGTAGTGCGCGCGCTCGCCGGGTTCGCCTTCACTGCTGCCACCCGCCAGCAGGCCGGCGGCGTAGGCGCGTTTAACCGCCAGCTCGTCGGCGGCGAGAAAGGCCAGCATGCTGCCGTTGCCGGCGCTGGCGGGCTGTCTGTCGAAGGGTTGGTAGGCATAAAACCGCGGCAGCGTTTGGCCCGGCATCACCCAGCAGCGGGCGGCGGGGCCGCCGTCCGGCGTCACTTCCCGCCGTTGTAAACCCAATGGCAACAAAATGGCGTCGTAGAACGCGGCGGCGGCGTCCAGATCGCTGACGCCGACGGTAATATGGCTGAACATGGCGCGTTTCCTTTCCCAAGAGAGAATAATGAACGGATAAAACAGTAGCAGCGATAGCGCAGGATGGACAGACCGCCGTGGAGGATTCGGATTAGGGACGCGCGCAGGGGGGCAAAGCGCGCTTCACGGTTTGTGGGGCGGGCCGCCTCAATTGCTCTCGACGCGAGGATTGGCGTGGGTCGGCTGGCTGGGATAATCCACCTGATGCTTGTGCAGATAATCGCGAATCAGCTGGCGCACCACCTGGGAAGGGGTGACGTCCTGCTGCAGGCACAGCTCTTCCAGGGCTTTCTTCTTGTCCGGGTCAATCAGCACCGTTAGCCGCGCCGTTTTCTTTTCCATCAGGATCCTCCAGAGAATGATGACTGAATGATAATACCATGTGAGCGAAGCGGCCAGCCAGACATCGCCGCCGCTCGTCTTTAGCGGAAATGCAGCCGCTCTATCTTGCGTGACAGGTAGCCGAGTTCGCAGTTGAACAGCTCGCCGCTGCCGGCGGCCAGCGTGCGCAGCGTGCTGAGCGGCAGCGACACCTGGGCCGGCGTAGCATAAATGATCACGTTGCCGCTGGGGGCGATGCAAAACAGCACGGTGGCGAATATCCGGTGCAGGCTGTGGTACAGCAGGCTGTTTTCGTCGGGCAGATCGTGGTAATTCAGCACCAGCCAGCCCCCGTCATTCAGCCGCGCGGCGCAGTTCTCCAGGAATGTCTGGGTGCCTTGCTGCGGATCCATGGCGAACGCCGAATAGAGATCGGAGAAAATCAGATCGTAACGCGTCTCGGCGGGCGGGCGCACGAAGTCCATGGCGTCGGCGGTGCGCAGGCTGATGGTGTCGGTGGCCGGCAGCGTAAAATAGCGGCGTGCGACGGCGATTACCGCGGCGCGCAGCTCGACGACCTCCAGGCGCATAGCCGGATCGAGCGCGTGCAGCGCACGCAGCAGGCTGCCGCCGCCTAACCCCAGGATCAACGCCGACGTCGGCGGCTGCCAGGCCACCGCCATCAGCATCGCTTTGATGTAGTTGTGGATCGGCTGTGCGGGGTTGCTGAGGCTCATCTTGCTTTGCTCGCAGATGCCGTCAAACCGCAGCGTGCGGTAGTCCTTGTGATCGGAAACGATGATTTCGCCCCAGGCGTCGGCTTCGCGAGCGATCACCTGGCCACGCGGGGAGAAATCGAGGGTTCTGAGTAAGCTGTCAACCAGAGACATGGTATTCGCAGGGCTCCTTTGGCAAGCGGCCTGTTTACTTACGGGCGCACATGAAATCGGCGGTGCAAATGCGCCGGCCATCGATGCTGGCACGGCCGGTGAAGCGGGCGATCGCGCCGCGCCGGCGTACAAAGGCGACCTCCATCAACACCTGGTCGCCGGGACGGGCGGCGCGATAAAACCGCGCCCGCTGAATGGAAGCGAAGTAGTAATGTTCCCCTTCGTTAAGCGCCCCGAGATAGTAATGCGCCAGCAGACCGGTGCTTTGCGCCAGCGCTTCCACCAACAGCACGCCAGGAAAACCGGCGAAGCGCGCATGGCCGCTCCAGAACGTCGGCTCATTGGCGGTGATGTTCTTGATGGCGCTCAGCCGCCCTTCGGCGATGCAGGTGCCGGCGGGCAGCACGCGATCGACCAACAGACAGGGATAGCGATGAGGCAGAATCGCCTGAATATCGTGGAATTGCAGGG
This sequence comes from Serratia sp. SCBI, assembly GCF_000747565.1. Lineage (NCBI taxonomy): Bacteria > Pseudomonadati > Pseudomonadota > Gammaproteobacteria > Enterobacterales > Yersiniaceae > Serratia > Serratia sp. SCBI. Next base: position 2,405,784 of record NZ_CP003424.1, read on the forward strand.
GGTGACCATGTAATGGCATGGGGGAGCGTGATCCTGTCTGCGGCGAATCCGGCGCGATGGCCGGCGTTCGGTCCATAATGAGTGTAATGACATTATAATAAAATTATCATCAGATGTGCCAGATGAAAGACATGATGGCGGCGACGGTTGGGAAACAGCGAAGGAGGGGAAGACACCCGATCCTGACGATCGGGCGTGGCGGCGCGTTTAGTGCTTGGAGCGGGTCACTTTGTCCAAATAACCCATCACGAAGGCGGAGAGTACGAAGGTGAGGTGGATGATCACATACCACATCAGCTTGTTGTCTGGCACGTTCTTGGCGTCCATAAACACCCGCAGCAGATGGATGGACGAGATGGCGACGATAGACGCGGCGACTTTGTTTTTCAGCGAGGTGGCGTCCATTTTGCCCAGCCAGCTCAGCTTTTCTTTTCCTTCGGTGATATCCAACTGCGAGACGAAATTTTCGTACCCGGAGAACATCACCATCACCAGCAGCCCGCCGACCAGCGCCATGTCGACCAACGACAGCAGGGTCAGGATCAGATCGGCTTCAGCGACGGAGAAAATGTTGGGCAGGACGTGCAGGATCTCCTGAAAAAATTTGATAGACAGGGCGACCAGGGCCAGTGAAAGGCCGAAATAAACCGGCGCGAGCAGCCAGCGGGAGGCGTACATCGCGTTTTCTAGCAAGCGTTCCATCATAAAATTGTTTTGAATGCGTAGCAAAAAGGGCGCTCAGTATAGCGCAAGAGGCCTGGGTGAAATCAACCGCTTGCGCCAGTAGAGGGCGATATCAGGCCGCTACGCGTGCCGTTTTGCGCCCGCAGCGGATCCACAGCGCCACGGCCCCCGCCGCGGTTGCCAGCGCCACGACGCCCGGCCAGCCCGCGCTTGCCAGAATGCGGCTGCCGAGGGCGGCGCCGGTCGCCATGCCGATGAATACGCCGGTGAACAAGAGGGCGTTCAAGCGGCTGCGGGCCGCCGGATCAAGACCGTAGACGATGGTCTGGTGTGCGATCAGCGTCGCCTGGATGCCCAGATCGAATCCGACGGTGCTCAGCGCAATGAGCGCCAGCTGCGCCGGGAGCGGCAACAGCGGAAGCAGAAACATCAGGGCGAAGGCGGCCAGGACCAGTGCCGCGCCGATGCGGGTCACGGCGTCAGGGCCGTGCCGATCGGCCAGGCTTCCCGCCAACGGCGCCGCCAGCGCACCCGCCGCCCCGCCAGACCAAACGCGCCGGCCGCCGCGCTGCCGATCTGGTAGCGCTCCGCCAGCATCAACGCCAGCGTTGACCAGAAAGCGCTGAAGCCCAATGACAGAAAGCCTTGCGCCAGCGTTGCACGCCGCAGCTCGGGATACGCGGCCCACAGGTGCCCCAGCGAGCGCAGCAGCGCGGGGTAACTCAGCGCGTTATGGGGGCGAAGACGCGGCAACATGCGCCAGATAGCCAGCGTGATCGGCAAAACGCCCAGCGCCGCCAGCGCGTAAACGCTGCGCCAGCCGGCGAACTCGGCGAGCGCGCCGCTGAACACGCGCGACAGCAGAATACCGGCCAATAGCCCGGTCATCACCGCGCCGACGGTTTTGCCGCGGCTGGCCTCCGGCGCCAGCGTGGCGGCGGCGGGGATAATGTCCTGGGCGACGGTGGCGGTCAGGCCTATCGCCAGGCTGCTGAGCAACAACAGCGGGAATGAGGCGGCAAACGCGCAAAGCAGCAGCGTCAGCGTCAGCAGCGCGCCTTTGATCAGAATGATCCGCCGGCGATCGTACCGGTCGCCCAGCGGCGCCAACAGTAAAATGCCCAACGCATAACCCAACTGGGTCAGCGTCGGCACCATGCCGGCATCGGCGACGCCGGCGTGGAAATCGGCGCCCATCATGCCGAGCATGGGCTGGCTGTAATAGATTGAAGCGACGCTGAGGCCGGCGCCGGCGGCCAGCAGAAACACGACGTTGGCGGACGGGGCGCCGTTGGTGGCGGTGGTGCTCATGGCAAAGATCCCTGCAAAGTGAATGTGCGGCCATTTTTACCGCTTGCTTCATTCCGCTGTAGCCCCCTCGCAGGTAAAACTGTTATACACTTAACGTATGAATAAAATTAATTTACCCAACGGCGACCGCATAACTTTGCTGCATACGCTGGTGCGCATCGTCGAAAGCGGCAGCCTGTCGGCGGCGGCGCAGCAGCTGGGCACCTCACAACCGACGATCAGTCGGCGTCTGCAGGCGTTGGAGCAGCTGCTGGGCGCCAAACTGATCCAGCGGACGACTCACGCCCTCAAACTGACCGACGACGGCGAGCGCTGTTACCGCCAGGCGCGGGGGCTGATCGAGCAATGGCAAAGCCTGGAAGAATGGCTGGGCGGCGCGCGCGACGAACCGGTCGGGGTGTTGCGCGTGCGGGCGCCGCACGCTTTCGGCCAGGATCAGCTGATCGGTCCGTTGGGCGAGTACTTGCGGCGCTACCCGCAAACTTACGTTGAGTGGACGCTGAACGATCATTCTCCGGACTTTATTCCCGAAGGCGTGGATTGCGCCATTCACGTCGGTGCTGTGACCGATCCGTCGGTCGTGGCGGTGTTGCTGGCGGAGGTGCCGCGCAGCACGGTAGCGTCGCCGGCGCTGCTGACGAGCCGAGAACCGGTTCGCTGTCTTGACGATTTGGCGCGGTTGCCGTGGCTGGCGTTGAACAGTTTTTATCGCAATGAAGTGGTGCTGACCCATGTTGAGCGCGGCGAGCAGGGGCGGTTCGATATCACGCCGAGGTTGAGCACCGACAGCCTGTACGCGGTACGCAAGGCGGCGCTGGAGGGGCTGGGCGTCGCGATTGTCTCCTCCTGGCTGGTGCGGGACGATGTGGCCGACGGGGCGCTGCAAACCGTGTTGCCGGCCTGGCGCGCCGCGCCGCTGCCTATCTACCTGCTGTATCCCTACGCCAGCTATTACCCGGCTCGCCTGCGCAAGTTCATGGAAATGATGAAAGAAGTGATGCCGCGCATTCTCGGCGCGCGGCCGCCGGCGGTGGGCTGACGCCGTTCAGTGCCGGGCTTTTTTGCCGTCGTTGTGGCCGAGGGAACGCTCGGGAAAGCTGTGATCGCGCAGCCGCTGCTTTAACTGCGCCGCATCGGGGAAGCCGCCGTCAATTTTGCGATCCCAAATCATCACGCCATCGACGCTGATTTGATACACCCCGCCGGTGCCCGGCATCAGGGTGACGGAGGCGAGATCGTCGCCGAAGGTATTGAGCAGCTCTTGCGCCATCCAGCCGGCGCGCAGCAACCAATTGCATTGTGAACAGTAGTGAATCGTAACGGCGGGGGCATTTTTCATCGTTGATCGACCGGTTAGTGGTGACGGCTTGCAATCAGCCTGATGGCTCGCAAGCGATGGTGGCTGTGTATCGCCAAATAGTCAAGCGCCTGCGGAAGCCGCGAGGCGCGGATAACGATGACGGTCGCTATGGCTTGCTTTTGGCAAACCATTCGACCCCGCGCAACATGCCCGCCCAGTAAAATTTGGGTAAAAACCAGGCCTTCAGCCACCATGCCATACGGCTGGGATGCGTGTTGTCGAACAGAGGAAAGGTGGGGAGCAATTTACTGTCGTAACCAAACTCCGCCAGAACAACCTTGCCTTTCTCTACCGTCAATGGGCAGGAGCCATAACCATCATACCGTGCCGCATCAGGGGCGCCGTTAAGCTGCGCCGCGATGTTCTCTGCCACCACCACCACCTGTTTGCGAGCCGCCGCCAGGGTTTTGGCATTTGGCGTGGCGCAACAGTCGCCAACCGCAAAAATCGTCTGCCACTGCTTATGCCGTAGGGTGAATTTATCCACGTCGCACCAACCTGACTCGTCAGACAACCCACTTTGCGAAATGAACGCCGGCGCAGATTGCGGCGGCACTACGTGCAGCATATCGAAGGGCAGTGTCACTTCGCGTTTGCCTCCTTCATCACCGTCCAGAGAAAAGGTCGCTTGCCGACGCTGCCCATCAACGCGAACTAAATTATGCCGGAAGTTGACCTGTGCGCGGTATTTTTTCAAGTAATCGGTCAGCGGAGGAACAAATTGCGGCACGCCGAATACCGCCGCGCCCGCCAGGCAAAAATTGACGTTAATATTATTAAGGACACCTTGTCGCCGCCAGTGATCGCATGAAAGGTATAAGGCTTTTTGCGGCGCGCCGGCGCATTTTATCGGAATTGGTGGTTGAGAAAATATCGCCTCGCCGCCTTGCATTTCACGAACCAGTTTCCAGGTGTATTCCGCAAGATCAAAACGATAATTAGAGGTGACGCCATTCATTCCCAACGTTTCTTCAAGACCCTCTATTTTATCCCAACGTAAAACGAGGCCGCAGGCAACAATAAGGAAGTCGTAGTTTATTTTCTGCCCTTGGCGGGTCTCGACATATTTTGGGCCGGGCTCCACTCTGACCACGCTATCCTGAATCCATGCGGTTCCTGGGGGGTGACGGCGCGCATGGAACGCCGCGTTTCATTGATATCAAAAAGCCCGCCGCCCACCAGGGTCCATGCCGGTTGATAATAATGACAGTCGCCAGGTTCAATTACCGTTATATCAATGCCTTTAACTCGCTTCCTTATGCTTGCCACGACGCTTATTCCAGATGAACCACCGCCAATAACAACAACTTTTTTCTGGGTGTTTATTTTTTCCGGTTTCATGCAGGCCTCCTTTCATAAGAAAGTAGGGGGTTAATGCCCAGATTAAAAGGGAATTCATAGAACTTATGATTATATTGAAAATCACATATTCGATTTAGCTATATGTAATAGCTAAATGTAATAAGTTATTTGACAATCAATGCGAACTGATCGTTAATAAATGCCACAAACACCGTTCAGGAATTAGCGCATTGGATTTTTTCCATTTTACTTTTTATACCCTGATGTTATTGGTGATAACCGGAGGAATAGTCGGATTTCTCTTGGCCCTGACAGGCGGAGGCGGCTCCATCGTTTGTGTGCCGCTGCTGCTGTATATGGTGCAAATCCCGGATACGCATTTGGTGATAGGCACCAGCGCCATGGCCGTCGCCGTCAGTGCGCTGCTCAACCTTTTTGCGCACGCCGCCAAAGGAAACGTCCGGTGGCGAACCGGCATTGTCGTGTCGCTGGTCGCGGTGGCAGGAACGCTGGCAGGTTCACAGATGGGAAAAATCACGGACGGGCGCTATCTAACCCTGCCTTTCGCTTTGCTGATGCTGATTGTCGCCGGATTAACGCTGAAAAAAAATCACCGGGCCGGCAACGGGTTGGCTTCCCCGGATGCAACCTTTCATCCCGCCATCGTGTGGCCCAGCGTGTTGGCGCTCGGCGCGGTGGCCGGCTTTCTGGGTATCGGCGGCGGATTTTTAGTGGTGCCGGCGCTGCTCTGGTTTTTCCGCTTTTCGCTGCTTGAAGCGGTGGCCACCTCGCTGGTGGTGGTTTCTGCCATGGGTTTATCGACGAGCGCAAGCTATGCCTTGTCCGGCAAGGTGTCGCTCGTCATCACGTGCTGGCTGATCGTCGGCGGTGTTCTGGGGGGCGTCGTGGGGGTTGCGCTCACCGAGCGCCTGAAGAAACGCGAGGACATTATCCGTGTGCTCTACGCCGCCATGCTCTTGGTGCTGGCCCTTTATATGCTTTTTAAAAGCTTATAAGACAGAAGGAAAAAATATGCGCATCCGTACATACCATCATCAGCTCTCCTTTTCGGGGCGCCCGCAGCGAGTGATTTCGCTACCCTGCATCAACAAGGCTACCGGCTTATTGTCAACAACCGGCCAGATGAAGAACCGGGGGAGCATCTATCCCATCAGCAAGAGAAAACGCTGGCTGAAGGCATGGGCATAGACTACGTCTATCTTCCTTACACGTTCGACACGCTGACCTGGGAGACCGTTTATACCTTCCATTACCTGTTGCGGCGGGGCAAGAAGACCCTGGCGCACTGCCGGAGCGGGGCGCGCTCAGCCTGCCTTGCTCTGCTGCATGCGCTGCGCGAAGGGCGGATCGATGAAGCGCGATTCCGCAGCCAATGCGAAGAATATGGCGCGGATGCCGATAAGGCGCTCAGCTGGTATCGCCGGCATCAGTCCGTTCAGTCTCATGCGCAAGTGCACGCATTTTATGAGCCGGAAAGCGGCAGCCTGCAGTATGTCGTCGCCGATCCCGAGGCGCGTCGCTGCGCCATCATCGACCCGGTACTGGATTTTGACCGCCGATCGGGCACGGTATCGCATCAGCAGGCGCACACCATTTTGAGCTTTATCCGACAGCAAGGATGGGGCGTGGCCTGGGTGCTGGATACGCACCCGCATGCCGACCATTTTTCTGCCGCAACCTGGCTGGCGCAGAAAACCGGCGCCCTCAGCGGCATAGGCGAAAAAATCACCGCCGTGCAGGGGCTGTGGCAAGACATCTATAATTTGAAGGAACTGCCTCCCGCCGAGACCGTGTGGGATGCGCTGTTTGCGGATGGGGACGTCTTTTTTATCGGCAACCTGCGCGCTGAAGTCTTGCTGTCTCCTGGCCACACCCTGGCTTCCGTCACGTATCACATTGCCGATGCGGCGTTTATTCACGATACGTTTTTCATGCCTGACAGCGGCACCGCAAGGGCCGATTTCCCCGGCGGAAATGCGGAAGCCCTGTGGGATTCGTTGCAGCGGATCTTGAGCCTGCCAGCGGATACCCGCCTGTTTACCGGCCACGATTATCGCCCGGCGGGGCGTGAGGCCCGCTGGGAAAGCACCGTGCGAGAGCAGCGCGAGAACAACCCCTGGGTGGCCAACATGGATAAAGCCCAATTTATCGCGCAAAGGAAGCAGCGAGACGCCACGTTGCCGCATCCGGAATTGATGCTGATGGCGCTGCAGGTCAACATTCGCGGCGGCGTTCTGCCTGATTGCGAAGATGATGGGCGGCACTACCTCAAAATCCCTGTTAATCGCTTCAAGGGGTAAATCAAGCCAGAGAGGCGCGATTGTTCACGGCTGCCAATCTCAAGGCGATCGCGCCGTCTGTTAATGGTTTTTTATGAAATAATCAGACTGATTCATATTTAATTATTTGTTTTTACACAAAACACGCGGCGCTTGCCCTCGCCGAATACAGTCACTACATTAACAACTGTACTTCCCACACTGCTAAGGAAAACACCATGAAAGCTGCCGTAGTGACGAAAAACCATACCGTAGACATTCAGGATAAAGTGCTGCGCCCGCTGAAGCACGGCGAAGCGGCGTTGAAAATGGAGTGTTGCGGGGTGTGCCACACCGATTTGCACGTGAAAAACGGCGATTTCGGCGAGGTGCCGGGCATTACGTTGGGGCATGAGGGCATCGGCGTGGTCTCCGCCGTCGGTGAGGGCGTCACCTCGTTAAAAGTGGGTGACCGCGCCAGCGTCGCCTGGTTTTACCAGGGTTGCGGCCACTGCGAATACTGCGTCAGCGGCAACGAGACCCTGTGCCGCTCGGTGAAAAACGCCGGCTACAGCGTTGACGGCGGCATGGCGGAAGAGTGCATCGTGGTGGCGGACTACGCGGTGAAAGTGCCGGACGGGCTCGATTCTTTCGCCGCCAGCAGCATCACCTGCGCCGGCGTCACCACCTACAAGGCGGTGAAGATTTCCGATATCAAGCCGGGGCAGTGGATCGCCATCTATGGCCTGGGCGGGCTGGGCAACCTGGCGTTGCAGTACGCCAAGAACGTGTTTAACGCCAAAGTGATCGCCATCGACGTCAATGATGGCCAGCTGGAGTTCGCCAAACAGATCGGCGCCGATCTGACGATCAACTCCAAAACGCAAAACGCGGAGGAGATCATTCAGCAGCAAACCGGCGGCGCTCACGCGGCGGTGGTGACGGCGGTGGCGAAAGCCGCCTTCAACTCGGCGGTCAATGCGGTGCGCGCCGGCGGTAAAGTGGTGGCCGTGGGGCTGCCGCCGGAGAGTATGGATCTGAGCATTCCGCGCCTGGTGCTGGACGGCATTCAGGTGGTGGGTTCGCTGGTGGGCACGCGCGAAGATCTGAAAGAGGCGTTCCAGTTCGCCGCCGAAGGCAAAGTGACGCCGAAAGTGACCAAACGGCCATTGGGCGATATCAACGCCATCTTCGAGGAGATGAAGGCGGGCACCATTCGCGGCCGCATGGTGATCGATCTCGGCATGGCGAAGTAGGCCACGCGAAAAAAGAAGGCCACCTGCGGGTGGCCTTCTTGTTATCTCATTACGCCGGCTTCAGAACAGGCCCAGCGGTTTGGCGTCGTAGCTGACCAGCAGGTTTTTCACCTGCTGATAGTGCGACAGCGCCGCCTTGTGGGTCTCGCGCCCGATGCCGGAGTTTTTGTAGCCGCCGAACGCGGCGTGCGCCGGGTATAGGTGGTAGCAGTTGGTCCATACGCGGCCGGCCTTGATCGCGCGTCCCATGCGGTAGGCGCGGTTGATGTCGCGGGTCCACAGCCCGGCGCCCAGCCCGAACTCGGTGTCGTTGGCCAGCGCCAGGGCTTCGGCCTCATCCTTGAAGGTGGTGACGCCAATCACCGGCCCGAAGATCTCCTCGCGGAAGAAACGCATGCTGTTGTCGCCGGTGATCAGCGTCGGCTGCAGGTAGAAACCGTTTTGCACTTCGTCGCCGCGCTGAGCGGGCTCGCCGCCCGCAACGATTTTGCCGCCCTCGTTTTTAGCGATGTCGATGTAGGACAGGATCTTGTCGTACTGCTGTTTTGACGCCTGGGCGCCGATCATGGTCTCGGTGTCGAAGGGATCGCCCTGGCGGATGGTGGCGATACGCGCCAGCACTTTCTCCATGAACTGCGGGTAGATGGACTCCTGGATCAGCGCGCGTGAAGGGCAGGTGCAAACCTCTCCCTGGTTGAAAAAGCCCAGCACCAGCCCCTCAACCGCCTTGTCGATAAACGCCGGCTCCGCCTGCATGATGTCTTCAAAATAAATGTTCGGCGATTTGCCGCCCAGCTCGACGGTGCTGGGGATGATGTTCTCCGCCGCACAGGCGAGAATGTGGCGGCCGACCGGCGTGGAGCCGGTGAAGGCGATTTTTTCGATGCGTTTGCTGCGCGCCAGCGCTTCGCCGGCCTCGGCGCCGAAACCTTGCACCACGTTGAGCACCCCCGGCGGCAGCAGATCGCCGATCTCTTCCATCAGCACGCTGATGCCGAGCGGCGTCTGTTCCGCCGGTTTCAGCACCACGCAGTTACCGCCCGCCAGCGCCGGCGCCAGTTTCCAGGCGGCCATCAGCAGCGGGAAGTTCCACGGGATAATCTGGCCGACCACGCCCAGCGGTTCATAGATATGGTAGGCCACGGTATTTTGGTCGATCTCCGCCGCGGTGCCTTCCTGCGCGCGCAGGCAGCCGGCGAAGTAGCGGAAATGGTCGACCGCCAGCGGCAGATCGGCATTCAGGGTTTCGCGGATCGGTTTGCCGTTGTCCCAGGTTTCGGTCAGCGCCAGCATCTCCAGCCGCGACTCGATGCGATCGGCGATCGCCAACAGCACATTGGCGCGTTCCTGCACGCTGGTTTTACCCCAGGCGTCCGCCGCCGCATGCGCCGCGTCAAGCGCCAGTTCGATGTCTTTGGCGTCGGAACGCGGGAATTCGGCGATCGGCTGGCCGGTCACCGGCGAGGTGTTGGTGAAGTAGTTGCCGGATACCGGTTCGACAAATTTGCCGCCAATGTAGTTGCCATAGCGTGGACGGAACGAAACCAGCGAGCCAGGCAAACCGGGGTGAACATATTTCATGTGAAGCACCTCTCTGCAGATGATAACCGGCGCTATTGCGCTGCGCCTGTGAGTGCGGCCTGTCGCCGCAGCACAGAGAAGCACGCCCCGTGCCAGATTAGCGACGGACGTAGCGTTATTAAAAAAATGGCTATTTATTAAAATGTTAAGCACTGATGTGGGTAAGCCAATCGAGCGGTGCCGCTGCCGCCGATGATTTTTTGTGTTCCGTGTCGCAACGCCTGATACACATCCATGATACATATTTGCAACACTTGCAGCCGGGGGAGAAACGCATGTTGCCTGACGATCGCTTGCTCACTGAGAGCGCCAGTTTGCTGACCCACCCGCTGGCGGAATCCTGGCAGCGCAGCCGCAGTTACGGCCTGACGCGCGCCGATCAACATATCCCGTTTATCAAAGCCGGTCTGCTCGAAGAACTGCGCAGCCGCAACGACTGGGTGCCGCAACGGGTACAGCCGCTGATCGAACAGTTGGGCGCGCAAATTACGCGTCAACCGGCCATCGTGGTGATCGCCGACGCCGACGGGCTGGTGTTGGAAACCCGTGGCAATCACGATTTTCTGCACAAGGCGTCGCGCTTTGCGCTGGCGCCGGGCAACCAGTGGGGAGAAGCGGAGCGGGGCACCAACGCCATCGGCACTGCGCTGGCGCTGGGCGCTTTCTGCGAAGTGCGCGGCGATCAGCATTTTCTCAACCAAAACGCCGGATTGAACTGCACCGCCGCGCCGATCTACCGGCCGGATGGCCATATTGCCGGCATACTGGATCTCTCTGCCCCGGCCCAGCGCCCGTATCCTGATGCTCAGCGCCTGATCATGCAGGCGGTGCGCCATATCGAACACCGCTGGGTCAGAAGCGCGATCGCCGATCGTCACTGGACGCTGCGCCTGCACGCCGACGCTGGCCGCCTGGGCTGCGCGCAGGAACTGCTGCTGGTGTTTCACAACGAAGTGCTGATCGCCGCCAATCGGCTGGCGATGGTCGAGTTCCAACTCTCGCCGGCCGCATTCGGCTCGCTTGAATTCGCTCAGCTGTTCCCCGATCTGTTGCGGCAACCCTCCGGCGCGCCACGCCAGACGCTGGCCGGCAATCAACGGCACTATTATTCGCTGCTCGAGGCGCCCCAGCGTCGCGTTAGCGCTCTGCGTTCGACGCCGCCGGCGGAACGGCACGACGAGCAGCACCAGAAAGCGTTGCGTATTCTCAACGCCGGCCTTTCTCTGTGCGTGACCGGCGAAACCGGCTGCGGCAAGGAGCACTTCAGCCGCCGCCTGTTTCAGGAAAGTCGCTGGCGCAACGGCAACTTCGTGGCGATCAACTGCGCGGCGTTGCCGGAACCGCTGATCGAGTCCGAACTGTTCGGCTATGCGCCGGGGGCGTTTACCGGCGCCAACCCCAAAGGCTATATCGGCAAGATCCGTGAGGCGGATGGCGGCGTGCTGTTCCTCGATGAAATCGGCGACATGCCGGCGGGCCTGCAAACGCGCCTGCTGCGGGTGTTGCAGGAGAAAACGGTCACGCCGCTCGGCAGCCGCAGCGCCTATGCGGTCGATTTCGCGCTGGTTTGCGCGACGCACCACGATCTGCATCGGCAGGTGCAAACGGGGGCGTTTCGCGAAGATTTATTGTATCGCATACAGGAATACAGCCTGCGCATCCCGCCGCTCAGAGAGCGGGCGCAATTGGAGGCGTTCATTCTGCAGCTGTGGCGGGAGCTGGGCGGCGAACGGCGCGACATTCGCCTGTTGCCGGAGGCGCTGGCGATGCTGGCGCGCTATCCGTGGCCCGGCAACGTGCGGCAATTGTTAAGTACGCTCAAGGTGCTGCTGGCGCTGGCGGACGATCGCGCGGTGCTCACCCTGGACGATCTGCCGCAGTCGATCGCGGTGCTGTCGCCGCGCCAGGCATGCGCCGACGCCGGCGGCGAGGATCTGCAGGCGGCGATCGACAGGGCTGGCGGCAATCTCAGCCGGGCGGCGAAGGCGCTCGGCGTTTCGCGCAGCACGCTGTACCGCAAGCTGGGGAGGCGAAAAGCGGCAGAGGAATGACATTTCTCGATTGACCGGCGATAAGGCCCCGCTGGCGGGGCCTGTTTGTTGCTCTCTCAATCCCCCAGTCCCGGCGGGTTAATCTCGGAATGGGCAATCTTCTCGTCGCTCTCCGCCCAGCGATCCAACACCTGCAGATAACTGCCGTTGGCGATGGCGCTGTTGAGCGAAGCCTGCACCGCGTCCACCAGGCCGTTGCCTTTCTTCAGCGTGACGGCGATGTTGGCGGTCTTCGGCCAGCCGCCGGGCACGATGCCCACCAGCCGGGTTTTACCGGTCAGCCGCGCCTGATAAGCGCCGGAGACGTTGGGCCCGAAGGTGGCGTCGGCGCGGCCCGACTGAATGGCCAGCGTGGAGGCGGCCTTATCGGTGACGTACACCGGCTGCAGCGGCGCTAATCCCTTGGCGCGGTTCTCCTTGTCCCAGGCCAGCAGTACCGCTTCCTGATTGGTGCCGGAATCGACGATGATCTTTTTACCGGCGATATCCGGCGCCGTTTTGATCTGGGTGATTTTACTGTCGGACTTGACGTAGAAGCCCAGCGTATCCTGCCGATAGGTGGCGAAATCGAATTTGGTTTTGCGTTCGTTGGTCACGGTGATGTTGTAAACCGCGGCGTCATATTTGCCGGAGGCCACCCCCAGCGGCCAGTCTTCCCACGAAGTGGGCACCAGCCTGAGTTTTAACCCCAAACCGTCGGCCACCAGGCGCGCGATGTCCGCCTCGCTGCCGATCACCGTTTTATTGTCGCGGGCGTACAGGCCGAACGGCGGGCCGCTGCCCAGCAGGGAAATGGCCACCGTCAGCGTGCCGGGTTCCACGAACCGGAAGCCGGCGGGGATTTTGGCCACGGCTTCGGCGCTCTTCACCGTGTGGATCGGCGTTTCGTTGGCGACGAGATCCACGCCCGGTGCGGCGGCGGCGGAAAAACTCAGCAGCGCCGCAATCACTATCATCTTTTTGCTATATATCATTATGTTAATTACCTTCATTATTATGGGTGTCACACGGTCGTTGCACTATCTCTAAAGGCTGCAGATCTGTGAACGAACAAAATCAACTAACCAATCTTGGAAAAATCATGAGGCGCCTCTGGCGGCGCTGAATCGATCGAGGATGAACCATGTCGTCGCGTTTCGCTACGTTGGGCCGCATACCGCGCGGCGTGTGGGTATTGGGTGGCGTGAGCCTGCTGATGGACGTTTCCTCGGAAATGATCCATAGCCTGTTGCCGCTGTTTATGGCGACGACGCTCGGCGCCAGCGTGATTGTCATCGGTCTGATCGAAGGGCTGGCGGAGGCGACGGCGTTGATCGTCAAGGTGTTCTCCGGCGTGCTCAGTGATTACCTCGGCAAACGCAAAGGACTGGCGCTGCTGGGCTACGGGTTGGGCGCCATCAGCAAACCGTTTTTCGCCATCGCGTCGTCGTCCGGCATGGTGATGAGCGCGCGCCTGCTGGATCGCGTGGGCAAAGGCATTCGCGGGGCGCCGCGTGATGCCCTGGTGGCCGACGTGACGCCGCCGGAAATTCGCGGCGCGGCTTTCGGGCTGCGCCAGTCGCTGGATACCGTCGGCGCCTTTTTAGGGCCGCTGCTGGCCGTCGGTCTGATGCTGCTGTGGCACAACGATTTTCGCGCCATCTTCTGGGTGGCGGCGATCCCGGCGGCGCTGGCGATTGCGCTGCTGTTTTTCGGCCTGAAAGAGCCGGCCGCCGCGATAACCCACAAGCGCACCAACCCGATCACTCGCGCCAACCTGCGGCTGCTGGGGCGCAACTATTGGTGGGTGGTGAGCATCGGCGCGATCTTCACGCTGGCGCGCTTCAGTGAAGCATTCCTGGTGTTGAAGGCGCAGCAGGGCGGCACGCCGCTGGCGCTGATCCCGCTGGTGATGGTCGCCATGAATCTGGTCTACGCCTGCTCGGCCTATCCGTTCGGAAAACTGTCCGACCGCATGAGCCATGAAGGATTGCTGAAAGCCGGGTTGCTGGTACTGATCGCCGCCGACCTGGTATTGGCGCTGAGCGATCATTGGGGCGGGGTGCTTTTTGGCGTCGCGCTGTGGGGCGTGCACATGGGCATGACCCAGGGGCTATTGGCGGCGATGGTGGCGCATACCGCGCCGGCGCATCTGCGCGGCACCGCGTTCGGCATGTTCAATCTGATCAGCGGCGTGGCGCTGCTGCTGGCGAGTCTCGGGGCCGGAACCCTGTGGGAGCTGTTCGGTTCCGCCTCCACCTTCTACGCCGGGGCGCTCATCTGCGTGGTGACGCTTATCGGCATGAAGCTGGCGCCGTTCGGCGAACGGCGGCCGTGAAAGCGGCGGCGCTCAACGCCGCCGCGCGGTTTACGCCGGATGGGCGTCATTCTCGTTGCCGCCAATCGCCAGGTAATCCGTGTAGATTTGCGGCGCGCCGGAGAACGACGCCAGTGTTTTCCACTCGTCGTACATGCGTTCGGTGTCCTGATGCTCGGCCACGAACCTGAGCGCTTGCTCGGTTGAGACATCGAGCTCCGGATGGAACGCGTTGAGCGACGCCAGACTTTCAATGATCAGCATCACCGCGTATTGGTCCAGCCGGTTGCCGCTCTGGCCCTTCAGCAGGTGAAACTTCCAGCCCGGGTAGTCTTCCACGCGGTGGATGTTGTCGGTAATGAACCGTTCAAACTGCTCGGGCGAGACGCCCGCTTTAAGCGCCAGGTTATGAATGCCGATGACACGCTGAATGCTTTCCTTCCCTGGTTCGCTGCGGTAATTGGGGCCGGGCGGCAATGAACTGCGGCTATTCTCGGCCACCAGACGGTAACAGGTGTAAAGGGTCGGCAGTTCGGCGAAGGTCGCGAAGGTTTTCCACTCCTCAATCAGCGCGGCGGCCTCCGGACGCTGCCGCCAAAAGGCGTGCGCCTCGTCGGTCAGCTCGCCGTTGCCGTCGATATAGCGCGCGTAGGTGGCGGCGTCTTTAGCCTGATAAACCATCAGGTACTGATTTTCACGCTCGCCGCGCAGGCCGCGCAGCAGCGTCCATCGCCAGCCGGGATAGGCCGGGATGGCGACGCCTTTATGGCGAACGAACGCTTCGAAACGATCCGAGGCGACGCCCCGTTTCAGGTTGATTCCCACGTAGTGCAGGGAGAAAACCGGCGTGGTTGATGCATGCATTAAACGATCCTCGCAAGTTAAGTTAGTGAGATGTGTTCGTCACGGCTTTGGCGCTGATGCTGACCAGCAACAGGCACAGCAACGTGCAGCCGAAAGCCAGGGCCAGGCTGGTGTAATTGGCGATAAAACCGATCAGCGCCGGGCCGGTTAATAAGCCGAGATAGCCGACCAGCGTCACGGCCGGAAACGCCTGGCCGGGCGGCACCTGTTTTTGATTGCCGACGGCGTTGAACAGAATGGGAACGATGTTGGCGATGCCCAGGCCGGCGAGCATCAACCCGCCAAAGGCGGCCGATGCCAGAGGGACGGTGACGGTCAACAGCACGCCTGCCGCGGCGCACAGGCTGCCGAGTAGCAGAGTGCGGAAGCGCCCGACGGCGCCGATCAGCCTGTCGCCATACAGCCGCCCGCAGGCCACGGCGACGGCGTACAGCGTGAACCCGATCCCCGCCTGCGATTTGGCCACGCCGCGCTCGGCACGCAGGAATAATGCCGACCAGTCGAGCATCGCCCCCTCGGTCAGGAACACGAAGAAACAGAGCAGGGCGATAAACAGGATCTTGCCGTGGGCCAGCGCCCACCGCGCGCCGCCCCGTCCCCGCTCGCCGATGCCGCCGTGCGCCAGTAAATCGCCGGCGACGATCAGCAGCAGGATCGCGATGAGGAGGGCGATCAGGCCGATGGCCTGGGCCGGGGCGAGGCCCGCCAGCAGCAACAGACTGACGCCGCCGGCGCCGGCAATGCCGCCAAGGCTGTAGAAGCCATGAAAGCCGGACATTTTCGCCTGGCCGCTCTCCCGCTCGACGATTATCGCCTGTGAGTTCATCGCCACATCCATGATGCCGTTGACGGCGCCAAATACCCCCAATGCCGCCCCCATCAACAGCGACTCATCGAGTAACGCCAACAGCGGCAAGTCGACGCACAGCAAGGCGCCAGCGCCCAGCAACACGGCGCGGCACCCCAGTTTGGCGATCAGATACCCGGCGAAGGGCATGATCGCCATGGAGCCGGCGGCGAGGCAAAACAGCAGCAAACCGAGCGCGCCGTCATCGATGCCCAATCGCGCTTTCACGAAAGGGATCAACGGCGCCCAGGCGGCCATGCCCAACCCGGCGAGGAAGAAGATCGCTCGGGTGGCGATTTGCCGGCGCTGATTCTCTGCGGCCTCGCCGGTTAGCCAAGGCAGCATCATGACGATCGGCTCTGCGCGACGGACAGATAATCGGTATAAATCTGCGGTGAACCGGAAAATGACGCCAGTTGCTTCCACTCTTCATACATTTGCTTGGTGTCGCGATGCGCTTTGGCGAAGGTTGCCGCTTCGGCGGTGGCGATATCGGGCTCCGGATAGAACACGTCCAGCGCCGCCAGGCTGACGATTTCCATCATCACCGCGTACTGATCGAGCCGATTGCCGCGCTCTCCCTTCAGCAAGTGAAACTTCCAGCCCGGATAATCCTCAATGCGATGGTGATTTTCGGCGATAAAGCGTTCGAATTGCGCCGGGGTCACGCCTTCGCGCAGCGCCAGATTGTGGATGCCGATAATGCGCGCCGCGGGCGGTTCGCCCGGCCGTTCCCGGTAGCGCGGGCCGGGCGGCACGTCGCTTTTTCTGTTCTCAGCCAGCAGGCGATAATCGCTGAACAGCGTCGGCAGCAGGCTGTAGGTGCCCAGTTTTCGCCACTCGACGAGGATTTCCTGCGCGGCGGCATGCCGCCGCCAGAATTCGTGCGCGTGCGCCGTTCGCTGCCCGGTGGCGGTGACGTAACGATCGCGCTGCTCGGCGCTGTCAATCTCGTACAGCATCAGGTATTGCCCGACGCGTTCGCCGCGCAGGCCGCGCAGCAACGTCCAGCGCCAGCCGGGATAACAGGGGATATGCACGCCTTGTTCGCGCACGAAGGTTTCAAACTGTTGTGGCGTGACGCCGGCTTCGGTATCGATGCCGATGTAATAGAAGCTGAATACCGGTTTGGGATCGGAGACTGTCGTCGTCATCTTTCACTCCTGATTGGCGAATGCGGCGGAAAATTGGGTATTGATAATGGCTTCGACCAGCGTGACGCCGATGGGCGTGAGCGTCACGCACGGACCATCGACGGTGACCAGCGCTTTATCCACCAGGGTTTTCAACGTGCGGCGGATGACCGGGTTAGCAAACAGGCTGTTGCCGTCAAAGCGCCGTTTAAACACCCGATCGTCCACCGGCAGCAAGGTGGAGAGCGCCATTTTGAAGGCGTTCACTTCACGCTGGATCGGGGAGAAACCGCGGCTTTCCTCGATGGGCAGGCGGTCTTGGTTGAGCGCCTCCTTGTACTTCTTGTAACCGGTGATGTTGATGGCTTCGGATCGCGTCGATTTGGAGCTGCCGCCCAAACCGATCGCCACTTCCGGATACTGCTTGTCGAGATCGGTGATGAGCGCTTTCCACTTTTCCGGCTGTTGATCATTGCGGTGAAAGTACATGGTGGGGTGTTCGGTATAGCCGCCATTCAGGTAGTTCTCGACCAGCTCGCGCATTTGGTACTGTTTGCCCAGGCCAGGGAAGCGCAGGTTGTTGATGCTGATCAGCCCCTTCTTCTGCCACAGGCTTTCGCGCTCGCCCGAGACGCCGGTGCGATTTTTAATAAACTCATCCATGTGCAGCTTGGTGCAGACGACGTGCGACAGATTCAGCTCGAGGGTTTTTTCCATGTCGTATTTCACGTCGTCCACGCTTTGGCCCAGCATGCCGTAAATGAGATCCACGCTGACCCAATCAATGCCGAGCGCGCGCGCATGATGAATGGTCTCCACGCACTCTTCGGCCGAGTGCATGCGCCCGCAGGCGGTGATGATGTCGTCATTGAAGGATTGGGTGCCGAAACTGATTTTGCTGAAGCCGAGCTCTTTCAGCAGCGCCAGATAGGCTTTGTTCAGGGTGCCGGGCTCCCCTTCGAAGCGCAGGGTGGCGTTGGTGAAGTTAAAGTGGCTGAAGTAGAAGGCCATCATGCGGCGCAGTTCCGGCTCCGGCAGCAAGGACGGCGTGCCGCCAAAGACGTTGAATTCGCCGATTTCCACTTCGGCCAGGCTGGGCACGCGCGCCAGCCACATTTGCGCCTCCTTGATGTTGAAATCGACCAAATCGCGGAATACCGCCTGAGAGGCGGGCGCCTTGGGATTGAGGATCACCGTGGGATACTGACAAAAATGGCAGCGATAGCGGCAGGTCGGGATATAGGCCCAAAGGTGGATTTTGCCCGCCTGGCGAATGTCGGCCTCCATATCGGCAAAAAACGCGGCCAGCGGGTAGTCGACGAGATCGCCGGGGAACACGTGACAGCCGAACGGATCCTTATGGACGTACTCCAGAAAGGCCCGGTTTTCCGGTTGCGCCAGGAACGCGTTCACCCGCGGCGTGGGATAGTTTTCATCGATATCCAGCAATGAGTGCAAGGCTTCGTCGTTCATCAGAATACCCCTCCGTTGCCGAAATAGTTGTGGGCTTCGCCGGACTCGCGGTCTTCACAGAAGTAATAAACAAAGCGGGTGAAATCCTCGTCTTTGACCGTATCGAAGCAGGCCGGCAATGCGGGCGGGAAGCCGATATCGTCACCGACGGCGCGCCGCATGGCGGCAAACAGCGCATCGCGAAATTCGAGGTAGAGCCGATAGGCGGGGGTTTTGTAGGCATGGATCGGTTTGAAATCGATGATGCGCATCTCGTGTTTCAGCTCGTGAATGCGGCGGTAGAGGCTGTCGGCCAGCGGACCGGAGAAGAAATCGCGCACTTCGCTGTTTTCCAACAGCAGATACGGATTGAGCAGCACCGGCAGTAAGATATTCTTTGGCGTGTAGTCCTTGACCGAGTAGTCCCAGGCCTGTTTCGCCTCTGCCGGCGTGGCGTCCGCCAGCGCGGTTTTCTGCCGCTCAACGTCCGGCCGGACGTCTTTCATGATAATGATGCCGTCCTTGCCGTAGGCGATGCCGTTGATCACCTCATCGAGAATGGTGTCCACCCGGCGGCTGTTGATCTCAACGTAAGCATGGCGAGCGTAAACCGGCTTGCCGCCGTAGGCGATGACCTTAATGCCGAAGTCCCAGTCGTCGGACAGGTGTTCGACAAAGCGGCCATGGTTGAGCTGGTAGAAGATTTCGATGCCGCCTACCGCGTCATACAGGCTGCGCTCCACCCCGAACCCTTTGCCGTCGGGGAAGCCGCCGAACAGGGAGAACGAAAATTCGCGCAGACGCAGCGTTTTTTGGATCTCGCGGAACAGGTTGGGGCGGTGCTCAAACTCTGCGGGAGGGTAGTAATAGTTGCAGGTGCCCAGGTCGCCTTGTTGCTCGATCATGGTATTCACCAGCTCGTAAAGCCAAAATGCATCCACGGTGCAATCGGCATCGGCGGAAACGATATAGTGCTTGCGTTTATTTCCCAGCCGGCTGTCGCGGGCTTTAGAACGCAGCGACGCATAGTCCATGCCGCGTTTTCTGGCCGAGGAGACACCCTGCACCGTTTCGGCGATAACATGAATGGCCATAGCCGGATGCCTTTCACTAAACGCGTTTATTTTAGCGACGGAATCATCGGTGGAGTTGTTATCAACGACAATCAGTTCGTAAGTGTCGTGGGTGATTAATTCATTCTTGGTGTGCTGATTGAACAGCGAAAGTAAAACCGCCTCAATACGGTCGCTTTCATTATAAACGGGCAGTACGACAGACACAAAAACAGTATCACGCATAGATCCTCCAAGGGCTAATGAAAGTCCACAGTTAGAAATGGTTTGTCTGAAAATTAAATGTCACGTCATTCGATGATTAGCTGATATTTAAGAACTCCATGACGTTGTTGGATAAAATCCGCTTGCCCAGCGCGTAATTCTTTTCCGCCACGCGCTTCATCTTCTCCTTGTTATTAATGAACCGGTAGACTTGCTGGATGAATTCGTCGTTCGGCGGCCCATCCTGTAACTCGGAGATCGGCATGACGGGCGCTTCAAACCCATGCCGGCCGTAGACTTCGTGATAATATTCGTAGCGAGTGGTGATATAGCAACGGCGGCAACTGATCGCTTCGCCGATAGGATTGCCATAGCTATCATAATCATACGAGGTGAGAAAAGAGACCAGGTCGCAAGAGTGATAGAGATCCTCTATGCAAAACGCGTCGTTTTCCGAGCGCATATCGACATGGGGAAGCATGCCGACGAATTTGACATAGGGGAGAACATTCAGTTCCTGCGCCAATTTGGCGAGTTGCAGATAACATGACGGATTTTCATATTCATTGCCGGCGATCGCCAAATAGGCGCGTCGAGTGTTGTGGTCGCGGATAAATAAATCGTTAAGCCGGCTGATCAGTATAATATCGCGGTCCAATCTTTTCTGAGGGATGATGCGGGTGGTTCTGGCAATGAGAAGATCATTGTCGCGAATATTCATCTGCTTTCTGACATTCGTTCTTTCGTGACTGTCCGAGAAGTCATAGGTATTTTTCTTT
Source organism: Serratia sp. SCBI (assembly GCF_000747565.1). NCBI lineage: Bacteria > Pseudomonadati > Pseudomonadota > Gammaproteobacteria > Enterobacterales > Yersiniaceae > Serratia > Serratia sp. SCBI. The sequence continues at coordinate 2,426,256 of NZ_CP003424.1, forward strand.
ACCTCGACATGGACATCATGATTGCACCAGGCCTCCAGCTTTTGCTTCAGATCGTGATTGAGCGTGACATAGGTAATGTATTTTGAAGGGATAGGTTTGATGGCGTGAGAATAAGGTGGCGGGCCGTATTTGAGCACCTTCTTTTCGCTGTTCCACATCAGGTCATGATCGCGCCAGATGACGAAACGCGTCAGTCGATAACGTCGGCCATAATCTTCGATCGCCAGATACAGCGCTTTGGTATAGATGATGTTTTCCGGCAGCGTGCCGTTTTCCACCACCACATGGCTGATTGCGAGCGCTTCCCATTGGGCGATGAGGCGATCCGCCAGCTGCCGCGCCGTCAACGCGATGGTATGCAACAAAGCGGCTTTTTCTTGCTCGTCAATGGGCGTTTTCTGGCCGATCAACGCCGCGTGCGCGTACTCGAGAAAGGCGGGGTGGTAATCTGGAATCGACGTGATGTCGTCCAGGCGGACCAGCGTAAAGACATCGCGGTAGATGTCATGCTCATGCTGATAGGGTTTATTAAAGTTTCCCTTATCAATCTTGATGTCGTATCCCAAATCAAGATAAGAGCGAAATCCACAGGCTTGCAGTCGTTTGGCAATCTTCATTGCTTCCACCGTGATCCCCGAGACCGAGACGGCATCGAACGAAATGAACATTGCATTCTTCTCTTGCCTTTCGTGCATCGCAGTACCTCCTGCTATTATTTGTAGTGCATTGATTTAAATTAACTATTTCTTAACAAGTCTCCGGTAACGTTCCCAATTGAGTGGAAAAAGAATCGTTTTGACGCTCTGGAATACACTCAAATCTGACAGAACGGAAGCTTAACCGTTCAAAAATGTAAAGATACGTTTATGCTTTGTGAGGGCTCTCACAAATATTCCGGTGCGGGAGGCGTGAAACAAGCAGAGGAAAAGAGGGGGATCAAGCCCCCCGAATGTGGGGCATGCGATGCCGATTTAACGATTCGCCGTGCCGCCTTCGGCAGGCTGAAGTATCGCCTGCAGCAGCGTCGGCACCTGCTGGGATCCCACCGCCGGGCTGAACAAAAACCCCTGGCCGATATGGAAACCGGCTTCGCACAGCGTTTGGCGCTGCTGCTCGGTTTCCACGCCTTCGGCGATGATATCGATCGACAGCTTTTGACCGAGAATGCCGATGCTTTCCACGATCGCCAGGATCGCCGGTTCGGTGTTCATGCGTTGAATGAAGTCGCAGTCCAGCTTAATGCAGTCCAGCGGGTAGTCCATGATATGGCTGAACGAGGAGTGGCCAGTGCCGAAGTCGTCCAGCGCGATACGGATACCCATCTCTTTGAGCATGTGCAGCGCGCGCAGTACGTATTTCGAACCGTGCTTGTTGAACGCGTGTTCGGTCACTTCCAGTTCGATCAGGTGGTGGGGAATGTGGAACTTCAGCAGGCGTTGCAGGAAGGTTTCGGCGTAGTTGTCGCGTAAAAACTCGATCGGCGACACGTTCAGCGAAACGGGCCGCACCGCCACGCCGGCCGCGCGCCAGCGGGCGATATCGGCGAAGACTTTCAGCTGCATGGCTTCGCTGATTTTGGTCGCCAGTTCATAGTCGTTGAAGGCCTCGCTGACCGTCGCCGGCAGCTGTATGCCGTTTTGCGGGCAATGCCAGCGCAGCAGCGCTTCGAAGCCGACGATGCTGCCGTCGGCGAGGCTGACCTTCGGCTGGTAGTTGGGGCGAATGCAATTATCGCGCACGATCTGGCGCGCGTAGTTGAGCTGACTGGCGCGGGCGCGGGCTTTGTCCATCATCTTGCTGTCGAACATGTAGACGCCGCCGCGGCCGCCTTCTTTCAGTTCATACAGCGCGGTATCGGCGCACTTCATCAGCTCTGACGCATCGCGGGCATCTTTGGGATAGATGGCGCCACCGATGCTCATGCCGCAATGCAACGTCTTGCCGCCGTGGGTGATCGGCGTCTCCAGCTGCAGCAGAAACTTGTTGGCGATGCGGAAAATATCCTGCTCGTTTTCGACGTCGCTGATCACGACGGCGAACTCGTCGCCGCCGAGGCGAGAGACGAACGAATGAGTATTCATGCAGGCGCTGAGCCTTTTGCCCAGCACCCGCAGCAGATGATCGCCCGCCGCGTGGCCCAGCGTATCGTTCACCAGTTTAAAATGGTCAAGATCCAGCAGCATCAGCCCGAGCGACTTGTTGCCGTGCAGGGCGCGCTTCATCTCTTGCTTCAGCTTTTTCTTGAAGAGGCGCCGGTTGGGCAGGCCGGTCAGTTCGTCATACTCGCTGGCAAGCAGCAGGCGTTGCTCCATCACGCGCTGCGACGTCACATCCCGTGAGACGCACAAGATCTCGGCCACGGCGCCGTGCTCATCGCTGACGGGAGAGAGGATGTTGTCCCAATGCTGTTTTTTGCCCTGCGGCGTCACGCTCAATCCCGCGAAACGCGCATTCTTACCGGCTTTGACGCTGCGCAACGCTTTGCTGCCGCGGCGGCGAACTTCGGGCGACAACAGCCCCAGCCAGGGCATGCCAAACTCTTTTTGCGCCGGATCGAGGCCGAGCGCCAGGCTGCCGGAGCGGTTCATGTGGCGCAGCGTGCCGTCGCGATTGATCACTTTGATGCAGTCAACGCTGGCGTCCAGCATGTCTTGCTGGATAGAGAGCGCCTGAACGTTTTGCTGGCGTTGCAGCATTTGCGGATGGATGTCGGTAGCGGTGAGGTACCAGCTGGGCTCCAGCGCCTTGCCGTCCTGGCGGGCGTTAAACGCCAGCATAAACCACCGGTAGGCGCCGCTGCGCTCGCGCAGACGGGCTTCGCCGGCGAACGAGGAGAGGGCAACGATGGCCTGGCGCCATTGCGCGGCCAGGCGTTCGCGATCGTCAGGGTGCAGGGCCTCGAGCCAGTCTGCGGCGCCGTGCTCACCGGCGATTGCGCCGGTATAGTCGCGCCACTGCTTGTTGAAGTAACCGCCAAGGCGGTTGCCGAAGCAGATCAGACCCGGCAAGTCGTCTACGATTTCGCTGTAGAGGTCGATCGGATTTTTGTTATTGGTCTGCTCGGGCAACAGGCTCATGCGGTATTTCCTCGGAAAATTACCCATATTCTTGCTCTATAGCAGAGCCTCTTTCAATATAGTCTTGCCAATGAAAATGGGAATAGCCAGCGGGCGCGGCTAAAAATCGGCCTGGTAGCATGAAATAGATTACGCAAGAACGCATTAGGAATACTCCTGTTATTTATAAGCCCCTCTTATATTGCATCGAAAAATAAGTGCTCCGACCAGGCGGTTTAATAACCGCAAAAAAGTAATCAAACCTGATGTTTCTTTTTGAGGAAATGTTCAGTCTTTCTGCTGCTCTTTCACTCGTCATACCGCCTCTCTTATGCATCATGACTGACAAAATCCGCATGCCGGGCGGTAAAAAGTGCCATGTTATGCCCGGCTCAGCGGTGGCCGACGTACCTGTCGCCGACGTTTGCGGTGAAAGTTATGATGCAAATCAAGAAATGTTTTGTTTCATCTGTTGACACTTTACTTACGTATAAGATAGCCTCGCGAATGAAAATCATTAACAAAACTGGATAATTAAGCGAGATGCACTCACAGCCTGATTCTCGCGCTTCGGCCGGATGGCCGAGCCGTGCCGGTATAACGGCGCCGGGTTTATCGCCGGCAAACGTACATTCGCCACCTGTCTGCACTTCTGCGCCCTAAGCGTATGGCGTGGTGACATCTTCATGTCCGCACGCCCGAATTTTTATCACTCAGCCGGTTTTATGCGGCCCGCGTCGGGCAGGCATGCGTTATCTGTCGTTTCACGATCATAGGAGGTTTCAGCGCGGTTAAAACGTCAGTTTTCTTCTGGGTATAAATAAACATGGAGCGTAAAATGATACTTAATAAAAAATTGAAGTTAGCGTATTGCGTGTTTCTGGGGTGTTATGGCTTATCTCTTCATTCATCTCTTGCCGCTTATCGGGAACCAGGGCAATTAGGTTCACCCGACAGTTGGAAAACCGAAGAATTTAATCGCCAATGGGGGCTTGAGGCTATTTCCGCTGAGTTCGCCTATGCCAGAGGCTATACCGGAAAGGGCGTGACTATTGGCGTTATTGATGATGCCATTCTCTCTCATCCGGAATTCGCCGGTAAACTGACGCGGCTGGATAACGGCAGCTATAATTTCTCGTATGATAACAAGATAATATGTCATTCGGCACGCATGGCACGCATGTCGCCGGTATTGCAGCCGCCAAAAGAGATGGCTCCGGTATGCATGGCGTCGCCTACGACGCGGACATTATCGGCGCCAAGTTGAACGACTTCGGCAATCGCAACGGCCGCGAAGAACTGATCCAGAGCCCAGCCCGGGTTATCAATAACAGCTGGGGGATCCCACCGGCGGTCAGAAAGGATGCCAATGGCAACACCATTTGGCTGCCGAACGGGCGGCCTGACTATGTGGCGTGGGTGAAAACCGACGTCATCAATGAAGTGATGCGCAATAAGTCCAACCTGGAATGGGGCAGCGAGCAACCCGTGCCCACCGGCGGGCACAGCGCCATGGCGACGCTGCTGCGCGCCGCCAAGCATGGCAAGCTGATCGTTTTCTCGGCAGGCAATTACAATAACTACAATATTCCTGAGGCGCAAAAGTCACTTCCCTATGCTTTCCCTGAGGTATTAAACAATTATCTGATCGTGACCAATCTGAGTAATAACGATAAGTTAAGCGTTTCCTCAACCAGCTGCGGACATACGGCCAGTTTTTGCGTGTCAGCGCCGGGCAGCAGTATTTACAGCAGCGTAGGAGAGCTGGTTTCCAACACCGGCGGGGCGGTGAATCGCGAAGCCTATAATAAGGGCGAGCTGACGGTTAAACCCGATTACGGAAATATGTCGGGCACCTCAATGGCGGCGCCGCACGTCACCGGATTTGCCGCCGTATTGATGCAGCGCTTCCCTTATATGAGCGCCGCTCAAATATCCGCGGTCATCAAAACCACCGCCACCGATTTAGGCGAGGCCGGCATTGATCATTTATTCGGCTGGGGCCGCGTCAATTTACGCGATGCGATCAACGGGCCGAAGATGTTTATCACCCAAGAGGATATTCCGCAGGAATTCTATGTGCCGGGTTCCTACAGTGAAAAACAGTTTGTGGTGAATATCCCCGGTCTGGGGAATATCGTCGAAGCCGGAACCCCGGTTGAGCGGCGTTGCACGTCGGGCGAATGCGACTTCGATTCGTGGAGCAATGACATCCGCGGCCACGGCGGGTTGACCAAAACGGGCGCCGGTACGCTGGCGCTGTTGGGCAATAATACTTACAGCGGTGACACCTGGGTGAAACAGGGCGTGCTGGCGATCAACGGTTCGGTGGCGTCCAATGTCTATATCGAAAATAGCGGCACGCTGGCCGGCGACGGCACGGTGGGGGCGTTCAGAGCGGTTCGGGGCGGCAGCGTGACGCCGGGAAATGGCATCGGTACGCTGCACGTGTTGCATGACGCCGTGTTTGATCGCGGTTCGCAGTATAACGTCGAGGTCGCAGACAATGGCCGCAGCGATAAAATCGAAGCGCGGCGCGCTTTCCTCTACGGCGGCAGTGTGAACGTCAGCCTGGAGCATAGCAAAAACCTGCTGTCGCAAAATGAGGCGCAAAGCCTGCTGGGCAACAAATACACCATCCTGACGACGACGGATGGCGTGACCGGCCGCTTCGAAAACGCCAATCCTTCGTATCCGTTTGTCAATGTGACGCTGGACTATCAGGGCAATGACGTTGGCCTTGGGATCACGCGCACCGCCGCCCGTTTTGACAGCCTGGCCAGCACCGAAAACGAGAAAGCGGTCGCCCGCGCGGTGGAAACGCTCAACGCCACGGAACCGGTCACGGAAACGGCCAAACGCAGCGTCGCGGCGCCTACCGCTGAAGCGCTAACCGCACTGCAGGGCGTTGAAGGCGAGGCGACAGCCGTTACCGAAGCGACCAGCCCCGTGGCCGGCCATCCGGTTTATGAAAGCTTCCTCGGCTTCACTTCGGCCAGAGAATTGCAGCAGGCGACCCGTCAACTGTCCGGCCAGATCCACGCGGATATGGCTTCCGCCCAGATCAACGAAAGCCGTAATCTGCGCGATACCGCCACCGAGCGCTTGCGCCAGGCTGAAGGCCGCCGCACCGCTTCCGATATCAAAGCGGATGATAATGGCGCCTGGGCGAAACTGCTGGGCAATTGGGGGCATGCTTCCGGCAACAACAACGCCACCGGTTACCAGACATCCACCTATGGCGTGCTGTTGGGTCTGGACAGTGAACTGTTTGACGACGGCCGGCTGGGCGTGATGACCGGGTATACCCGCACGTCGCTGGATGGCGGCTATCAGTCAGATGCTCACAGCGACAACTACCATCTGGGGCTGTACGGCGACAAACGTTTCGGCGCGTTGGCGCTGCGAGCGGGTGGCACCTATACCTGGCATCGCATCGACACGTCGCGCTCGGTAAACTACGGCGCGCAGGCGGATCGCGAAAAGGCCCGCTATAACGCGCGCACCGGTCAGCTGTTTATCGAAAGCGGTTACGATTGGAGCAACGACGTGGTCAATCTTGAGCCGTTCGCCAACCTGGCGTACACCCACTATCGCAACGAGGGGATCAACGAGCAAGGCGGGGCGGCGGCGCTGCGCGGCGATAAGCAAAGTCAGTCCGCCACCGCTTCGACGCTGGGCCTGCGCGCCGATACGCAATGGCAGACCGACAGCGTGGCGATCGCGCTGCGCGGCGAGCTGGGTTGGCAACATCAGTACGGCACGCTGGAGCGTAAAACACAGCTGATGTTCAAACGCAGCGATGCGGCGTTCGACGTGAACAGCGTCCCCGTTTCCCGTGACGGGGCGGTTCTGAAGGCGGGCGTCGATGTTTGGGTTAACAAAAACGCCGTGTTGTCCCTCGGTTACGGCGGGCAATTGTCGTCCAACCATCAGGACAACAGCGTCAATGCCGGTCTGACCTGGCGCTTCTGATAGCCGTTGATCCGTTTCACGCTACTCAGCCCCCATCGCAACGATGGGGGTTTTTTATGGGGCGCGCGGAAGCGACAGGCCGGGCGGCGGTGTCTTCACAGGATAAAGGCGCGTTAGAACAGGATGTTTCTAATGAAAAGAGGAAAAGGCATGAAAATGAAACGGATGGTTAATATTCTGCTGTTCAGGCAATAAACCCAAAAAAAAGGAGACGTCATGCAACGTCTCCCTCTAAATGCCCATTGAGCGCGGTGCGCCGCTTTATTTAACCGGCGTTCCGGCGATTATTTATCCAGTGCGTAGGCGATGACGTAATCACCGCGATCCGGCGACTGACGTGCGCCGCCGGCGGAAATGACGACATACTGCTTACCGGTGGTCGGCGAGACGTAACTCATCGGCGTGCCGCCGCTGCCGACCGGCAAGCGCGCTTTCCACAGCTCTTGCCCGGTGGATGAATCAAAGGCGCGCAGATAATAATCCTGCGTACCGGCGATAAACACCAGGCCGCCTTGAGTCGCCAGCGTGCCGCCCAGCGTCGGCATGCCGACCGGCATCTGCGCGCGCATTTTGATGCCGAACGGCCCGGTATCCTGCACCGTTCCTACCGGAACCTGCCACACCACTTTGCGCGTCTGCAAATCGATGGCGGAGAGGGTGCCGAACGGCGGTTTTTGGCAAGGAATGCCCAGCGGCGACATGAAGCGATTCTTATTGACGGCATACGGCGTGCCTTTGAGCGGGACCGCGCCCATGCCGGTATTCACGGCTTCACCGCCGTTGCCGGCCGGCGCGCCTGCGTCGGCTTTCTGCGGGATCATCTGCACCCACAGGCCCAGACGCATATCGTTGGCGAAAATATAACGGTTGTTCGGATCGGTAGAGAGACCGCCCCAGTTCATGCCGCCCAGCGAGCCGGGGAAGCTGAGGGAAACGTCGGTGTCCGGCGCGGTGAACAGGCCGTCATAACGCATCGATTTAAAGCTGATGCGGCACATCAATTGATCGAATGGCGTAGCGCCCCACATGTCGGACTCGCTGAGCTTCTGCGCGCCAATCTGCGGCATGCCGACGGAGAACGGCTGCGTGGCGGAATATTGCTCGCCCGGAATGGTGCGGGTCTTCACCGGCAGTTCCTTCACTTCGGTCAGCGGTTTGCCGGTATGGCGATCCAGCACGAAGATCTGCCCGCTTTTGGTGCCGATAACCAGCGCAGGGCGGGTGGTGCCGTCCTGCATCGGGAAGTCGAGCAGGCTGGGCTGCATCGGCAGATCGAAGTCCCACAGATCGTTATGCACGGTCTGATAGACCCATTTCTCTTTGCCGGTGGTCGCGTCGAGCGCCAGCACCGAGGCGCCGTATCGGTGATCCAGCGCGTTGCGGTTGGCGCCCCACAGATCGACGGAGGAGCTGCCCATGGGCAGGAAGACCGTGTTCATCGCCGGATCGTACGACATCGGCGCCCAGGAGTTCGGGGTGCTGCGCACGAAGTGTTGATCCGGTTTCAGGGCAGCGTTCGGCTGCGGATTGCCCGGGTCAAACGCCCAGCGCATTTCGCCGGTGATCACGTTGAAGCCGCGCAGCACGCCGCCGGGCATATCGGTTTGCACGTTATCGGCAACGCGCCCGCCGACCACCACGGTGGTGCCGGCCAGCGTCGGCGCCGACGTCAGTTGATATTTCGGATCGGCGGCGTCGCCGAGACCGGCCTTCAGGTCTACCACGCCCTGGTTGCCGAAGTGTTGGCAGAATTCGCCGTTGTCGGCGTTAATCGCCATCAGGCGCGCGTCGATGGTGTTCATCAATATGCGCCGTTGGCAGCTGTCGCCGGCCGCCAGCGCGACGGGCGCGGCGGGGGTTGAACCCGGCACGCTCGGCGCGGGCAACGGCTTGTTGATATCGAAGTAGGCCAGGCCGCGACAGCGGTTCCATACCTGCGACTTGGCGTTGACTTCTCGCCGCCAAATTTCTTTGCCGCTGTCGGCGTCGACGGCGATCACATTGTTATGCGGCGTGCACAGGAAAATGCGGTTGCCGATCTGCAGCGGCGTTTGCTGATCTTCCGCGCCGTTGCCATCGGGGCTGATAGGGATGTCACCCGTATGGAACGTCCAGGCGACTTTCAGCTCCCGCACGTTATCGCGGGTGATCTGATCCAGCGCGACGAAACGGCTGCCGCCCGGCGTATTGCCGTAGTTATCCCAATCTTTCTGCTGTTGCGCTTTATCAACCGGGATCAGCGGCAGCGGCTGGCCGCTGAAGGCAACGGTGGGATGCGGCTGGAACATTTGGACAAAGGCGCCGACCATGCCGACCGCCAGCAAGGCGGAGAGCAGGTAAGCCGGCTTGGCCAACGGCGCTTTGCCTTCGCGCTTGCGCAGCGCCGGCCAGGTGAGGAAGGCCAGCAGCATCAGGCCGGTCGGCACCATCAGACGGGAAATCAACGGCCAAAAATCAAAACCGGCGTCCAACGGCGCCCAAATGACGGTGCCGATGAACACCGCCAGGAACAGCCAAACCGCTGAGGACTTGCGGCGGAAAAACTGAATGGCCGACAGCAGGATGACGAGGCCGGCAATCAGGAAGTAGGCGCTGCCGCCCAGCGAGAGCAGTTTGCCGCCGGCGACGGTGAAGAACAGGCCGGTGGCGGCCAGGATGATGCCCAACAGGCAACACCACAGCGTAAGTTTTATGCCCGAACGTGCATTGGCATCTGACATTGAATAATCTCCAATAACATACTGATTCTTAAAGGTGAAAAGGTCGTTATTGGCGACTATTGTAACATTGATGGAGGTGCGCTTGTTAAGGATATGTAACTGTTTTTATGAGGGAAAAGCCGACGTTATCGGCACAACCTCGGTTTGGCTTAGAGGAATATCCGTTTCTGCCAGTGTACGAGCTGCGCGGCAGGCAGAGAGGCAACCTGCGCCACCCGGTGGCGATTTTCCAGGGCGATTTCCCGGGCGCGTTGCAACGGCTCGGCGCTGAGGCGCTGCACGCTTTGCCGCAGCGCCTGTTGCGCCAGCTCCAGTTCGCCGGCGCCGAGGTGCGCCAGTTCATGGCGCATCTGCAGCAAGAATTCGTCGGTTAACTGCCGCAGCTGCTCAACGGCGAACGTCGGGGATTGCAGCGCAAACAGCAGGCCTTCGGCATCGGCGCTGCGATGAAAGGCGCATTGCACCACGTAACCCACGTTGCGCTCGACGCGCAACTGCTGGAAGTAACGCGGCGCGTAAAGCCGGGCTAGCACGCGCAGCGCCCAACGCCCTTCGGCTTCGTCGTTCGGCAGCGGGTAAAATTGCAGCAAGGCGTGTTCTGCGCCGCTTTCCGTCAGGGTGACGGGGTGGCGATGCAGAGGCGCCGGCCGCTGAGCCTCGTCGGTTATGGGAAAAGGAAAGTCATACAGCAAATGCGACAGCCGCCGTTTTAACTCGCCGTCGCCGCCGACCAAGGTGGCATGCCAGAGTGGGGCCGTTGCCGTTGATACGCTCAACGCCGCCGGCAATTGGGCTAACAGGCGGCGAATGGCGATATCGTTTTGCGCTTTGAGCTGCGCGTGGCGCAGGTTTCTCGCCGCCTCGTTGATGACGGCCGGCGGCAGCGCCGCCAGGGCTCGATTCACGACGTTCAGACCGTGGCAGATCAGCGCTGCGCTGCCCGCCAGCTGTAATAACCACACGCCCTGGTGGCGCTCGACGCTTAAATGTCCCTCCCGATGTGCTAACTCGGCCGCTCCAGGGCGCAATGCCGCCTGCAAACCACAGGCCTGTTCTTCGCTGAGAGCGCCATGCGACGCTGGGCGCAGCAGCAGCACCGGCTGCGCTTCGTCGGGGTGCAGATGCCGCAGCGGCGCCTGGCCGGCCGGCAGGGGCGGGCTCGGCAACGCCGCCGAGGTGGAGAAAAAGCGGAAAGGATCTATCGTGGGCGTCGGCACGGTGCGGACGAAGGGCGCGAGCGCCAACGGCAGCCCTTGAATTTCACGCGTTTCACCGCCTCCCTCAGGCAGCACGGCCAGACGGCGATGCGGCGCGCTAATCAGCGCCGAAATATGCCGTGGCCAATCGTCGTTCGGCTCCACCGGCGGCAGCCCAAATGCTCTGGCGCGCAACTGATCGAGCGGCGCCAAACGGTGGAAATCGCGGTTTGCCAGTTGCCCGAAATGCGCAAGCTGAGCCGGTGTCAGCGCGATCAGCGCCTGCAACCAGGCCAGCAAGGCGCTTTCGATGTGGGCGGCTTCAGACGCCGAGCCGTGATTGACGGTAAAAATAAAAACTCAGCAGGGCGCTGTTTTCAGCGCAGCGGGCGTAATTCAGCCTAACGGCGTCGGCCCACGCGTGAGCGCGCAGCCGTGCCAGCAGCCCGCCAGGGGCTTCGTCCAGCAATAAACGCTCCAGCCGCCGCAGCCAGCCGCGTGAACGGGAGTGCGGCAGGGCAAACACCAACCGCAGCTGCGGCGCGCCGGGCAGAGACAGCGTGTAATCTTGCCCGGCGGCCAGCGGCGGCAATGCCTCGGGCGGTGCGACGCTGCCCGGTGGCAAGGCGCCGCCGTAGCGCTGCGCCAGCGCATGCAACTGCTCGAGCGATTGCGGGCCTTGCAGCCACAGCGTGATGTTCGGCGCGCGGTAATAGTGGTGGTGAAACTGCCGCAGCGCCCGTTGCAACGCGGGAATATCGCTGCCGAAAGCGGCGCGGCTGCCGATATGAAAGCGGTGCAACGCGTCAATGCCGCTGAACATCTGCCGCTGCGCCGCTTCGCAGCGGGTTTCACCGTCGGCGCGCAGCAGGCGATATTCGGCGTCGATGACCTCGATCTCCTGAGCGATTGCCTCAGCCGCCAGCTGTGGGACGGCGAGCATATCGATCAGCCTGGCCAACCCCTCCGCCAGCTGTTCGGCGCCCACCTCAAAGAAAAACGCGGTTTGCGTGGCCTGGGTCGTGGCGTTTAACCGGCCGCCGACCGCCGGCGTCCAGCCCATCAGCCCATCCTGTGCGCTAAAGTTCATGCTGCCGCGAAACAGCATATGCTCCAGCAGATGCGCCAGGCCCGGCCAGGCGGCAGGCGCCTGAAAGCTGCCCGCCTCGATGCGCACCAGCGCGGCGGCGGCCTCGGCGTCAGGCGTGCTTATCGCCCTGACGGCCAAACCGTTATCGAGCTGCCACGAGGCGGCGAGTGTCATCGTCAGCCCTTGAAGATCAGTCGGGAGTTGGTCTGATTGCGAAAACGCAGCTGATCGATGCCGATCTGCGAGCGATTCGCCGCTTCACGCGCCGCCAGAATGGTGCCATGGTGCGGCGACTTGCCGCACACCGGATCGGCGTTGTCGGCGTCGCCGGTCAGCATGAACGCCTGGCAGCGGCAGCCGCCGTAGTCTTTCTCTTTCTCCGAACAGGAACGGCAGGGCTCAGGCATCCAGTCATAGCCGCGATAGCGGTTAAAGCCGAAGGAGTGATACCAGATATGCTGCAGATCGTGCTCCAGCACCGACGGAAAGGCGATCGGCAACTGGCGGGCGCTGTGACAGGGTAACGCCATGCCTTCCGGCGTCACGCTCATGAAAATAGCCCCCCAACCGCCCATGCAGCCTTTGGGGCGTTCCTCATAGTAATCCGGCGTGACGAACAGCAGGTTGGCCAGCTTGCCGTCGGCAGCCATGCGCTCGCGATAGCGTTTCACCACGGCTTCCGCCTCGGCGATCTGTTCGCGGGTCGGCAGCAGGCCTTCACGGTTCAGGTGCGCCCAGCCGTAGAACTGGCAGGTCGCCAGCTCGACGTCGTCGGCATCCAGCTGGATCGCCAGTTCGATGATGCGGTCGATCTGGCCGATATTATGGCGATGCAAGACGAAGTTGAGCACCATCGGATAGCCGAGGGCCTTGACCGCCTTGGCCATCGCCAGCTTCTGCTGAAACGCCTTGGCGGAGCCCGCCAGTGCGGCGTTCAGCGTTTCATCGCTGGCCTGAAAACTGATCTGAATATGATCCAGCCCGGCGTCGGCGAAGGTCTGCAGCTTTTTCTCGGTCAGGCCGATGCCGGAGGTGATCAGGTTGGTGTAAAACCCGAGATCGCGCGCGGCGGCGATCAGCTCGGGCAGGTCTTTACGCACCAACGGCTCGCCGCCGGAGAAACCGAGCTGTACGCTGCCCATCGCCCGCGCCTGGCGAAACACCGCGATCCATTGCTCGGTCGTCAGCTCTTTTTCCTGCGCGGCAAAGTCGAGCGGGTTGGAGCAATAGGGGCACTGCAGCGGGCAGCGATAGGTCAGCTCCGCCAGCAGCCAGAGCGGCGGATTTACCGCCGGCGCGCGTGGCTCAGTCACGGAAGGTCACCCATTTTTGTTCGTAGGCGCGCTGGAAAAACGCCAGCACGTCGTCCGCCAGCCCCTCGGCGCCGGGGAAGCGGGCGTTCAGCTGCGCGATGATGCCGTTCAGCGTGGTGTTGCCGTCAACCAGCTGCAGGATGGCGGCGGCGCTGTCGTTCAGTTTGGCCATGCCTTCCGGGTAGAGGATCACGTGGCTGTTTTGCACCTGCTCCCATTGCAGGCGGTAGCCGCGGCGGAAGACGGGGGTGTGTTCAGGATTCAGTGTCATTACACCAGCCTCTGATTGTGCCAGACCCGCGCGGCGGTCACGCTGTGGTAAGGCGGGCGGTTCAGGGTATAGGCCATGCTCATGGCGTCCAGCATGCTCCACAAAATATCCAGCTTGAACTGCAGGATTTCCAGCATGCGCTGCTGTTTTTCAACGGTATCGCAATAGTCCAGCGCCAGCGCCAGCCCGTGCTCCACGTCGCGGTTGGCCTGGCCGAGGCGACTGCGGAAATAGTCGTAGCCGGCGGCGTCGATCCACGGGTAGTGCTGCGGCCAGCTGTCGAGTCGCGACTGGTGGATCTGCGGCGCGAACAGTTCGGTCAGCGAGCTGCAGGCCGCTTCCTGCCAACAGGCGCGGCGCGCGAAGTTGACGTAGGCATCCACCGCGAAACGCACGCCGGGCAGCACCAGCTGCTCGGATAGCAGGGTGTCGCGCTGCAGCCCAACCGCCTCGCCGAGGCGCAGCCAGGCCTCGATGCCGCCTTCGCTGCCGCCGTAACCGTCGTGATCCAGAATGCGCTGCACCCATTTGCGACGGGTTTCCGGCTGCGGGCAGTTGGCCATGATCGCCGCATCCTTGATCGGAATGCTGGTCTGATAGTAGAAACGGTTGGCCACCCAGCCCTGGATCTGCTCACGGGTCGCTTCGCCGTTGTGCATCGCGATGTGATACGGGTGGTGGATATGATAATAAGCGCCTTTGGCGCGCAGTGCCGCTTCAAATGCCTGCGGAGTCAGGGGGAGTGGTTGCGTCATGGCGATTCCCTACAGTTCGATATTCATGCCGTCCCAGCTCACTTCGATGCCGGCGGCGCTCAGGCTCTGCCGTTCCGCGGAGTCTTCATTGAGGATCGGGTTGGTATTGTTAATGTGGATCAAGATCTTGCGTTTGGCGGGCAAGGTGCTGAGCAGGGCCGCCAGCCCGTGCTCTTCCGCCAGCGCCAGGTGCCCCATGTCTTTGCCGGTATTGCGCCCCACGCCGGCGTTGGCCAGCTCATTGTCGCGCCAGAGCGTGCCGTCGATCAGCAGGCAATCCGCCCGGCGCAGCCAGGGCATCAAAGCCTCGTCCGGCTCACCCAGGCCCGGCGCGTACAGCAGACCGACCCCGCGCGCGGTATCTTCGATAAACAGCGCCACGTTGTGGCCCGGCAGCGGGCGATCGCGGTACGGCGAATAGGGCGGCGCGTTGCTGAGCAGCGGAATGGCGGTGAAGCGCACGTTTGGGCAGACCGCCGTGTGGAACGGCTCGGCGGGCGTCACCGGGTGATGGATTAACCCGCCGTTCCAGTGAGAGAGCATGGGAAACACCGGGAAACCGGTGCTGAGATCGTCGTGCACTTCGGGGGTGCACCAGACCTGATGCGGGCAGCCCTCACGCAAATTGAGCAAGCCCGCGCTGTGATCGATCTGGCTGTCGGTCAGCACGATCGCGCCGATGCCGGTGCCGCGCAGCACGTCGGGATTGTTCAATTCGGGCGAGGCCAGCAGCTGATGGCAAATGTCCGGGGAAACGTTGCACAGCACCCAGTTTTTACCGTCGTCGCTGACGGCGATGGAAGACTGCGTGCGGCGCGTGGCGTTGATGCTGTGGCTGCGAACGCCCCGGCAGTTGTCGCAGTTGCAATTCCACTGGGGAAAGCCGCCGCCCGCTGCCGAGCCGAGAACTTTTATCTGCATGTCTGAACCAGAAAAAGAAGGAAAGAAATGCCCGCGCGAAAGGCGGGCAGACAGGCGATTAACGGTTGGAAATGTACAGCGTCACTTCCAGCCCCAGACGCAGGTCAACAAACTCAGGTTTGGTCCAGGTAGTCATAGCGGTGCTCCTTTGCATGCATCGTGATAGTTCGAAGCCAATGAGAAAAATTCGCATTCGGCTGGCTCAATGTTGACGAAATGTGACGGAGATCGCAACCGTTAAAGCGTAACCGGGTTATTCACCCCAGGTGGCGGAGAGCACGTTCAGCCAGTTGCGCCAGGTCAGCTTCTCCAGCAGCCGGTCGTCAAACCCCGCCTGCTTGAGCGCTTGCGTCAGGCGCGGCAGGCCTGCGGCGTCCTCCAACGGTTGCGGTACGTTAACCCCGTCAAAATCAGAGCCAAATCCCACGCGATCTTCACCAAGTTTAGCGATCAAATACTCAACGTGTTTAACAATTTCTGTTAAGCCTGTCGTTGCACTGTCACGTTTTCCGTCAGCCCGCAGGAAGGCGGTGCCGAAATTGACGCCGACCATACCGTCGCTCTGGGCGATAGCGTCCAACTGCGCGTCGGTCAGGTTGCGCGGTTGCGGGCAGAGGGCGTGGGCATTGGAGTGGGTAGCGACCAGCGGTGCGGTGCTCAACGCGGCGGTTTGCCAGAAGGTTTTCTCGTTCATGTGCGAGACGTCAATCATGATGCGGCGCTGGTTGCAGGCGCGGAGCAGCGCTTCACCGGCCGGCGTCAGGCCGGGGCCGGTATCGGGTGAGCCGGGGAACGGCCCGCTGACGCCGGTGCCGAAGGCGTTCGGCAGATTCCAGAACGGCCCGATGCTGCGCACACCCAGCCGATAGAAGGCCGCCAGCTGCGTCAGCGCCGCATCGATCATGCCGGCGCCTTCGATATGCAGCACCGCGGCAATTTGCCCGTCGAGGCGGCACTGTTCTATCTCGGTAGCCGTGCGGCAGAGGCGCAACTGCCCCTGAGAGGCGCCCTCCAACTGGTGCAGGATGGCTATCTGCCGTTCGGCTATCGCCAGCGGATCGAACGCGGCCTGCGCGTCCTCCAGCGTTTGATTACGCATTTGGGCGATATAGCTGACCGGAGGAATAAACACCGCGAACAGCCCGCCGCAGAATCCGCCGCGCCGCATGCGTGGAAAGTCGAGGTGGCCCGGCGTGACGTGCGAATAAAAGGCGGTGACCGGATCGTCATCGTGCTGCAGCCACAGGTTGAGCAGCAGGTCGTTATGGCCGTCGAACACCGGCCAAAGGGGGGAAGCGTCATGGGCGTTTCACTGTGTCAGGCATCATGCACGCTATGTTGTACGATCGCGCGAGGGGGAACAACCCCCGCGCGATGAGGGATTTAAAGGCGTATCGACAGCTCGACGTCATCCGCGAACGGCGTGGAGAGATAACCCGACGCCGGAGAACGCACGCGCGCCAGATAATCTGGGCTGTAATCGGCGTTGTCGGCGACGATCAGCGCGCCGGGGCGCAGACGATTTTCCAGCAGCGCGAGGATATCGGGGTAAAGCCCCTTGGCACCATCCAGCAACAGCAGGTCGACAGTGGCCGGCAGATCGTCGCGCAGCGTTTCCAGGTTTTGGCGCAGGAGGGCGCCGCGCGTTTCACTACCGCCAGAGTGGCTGAACGCGCCGGCGTCAGTATCGGTTCGCTTTATCAGTATTTTCCCAACAAAGCGGCGATCCTGTTTCGTTTGCAAAGCGACGAATGGCGGCAGACCACCGCCATGCTGAGCGGCATTCTGGCCGATCGAGAGACTGCGCCATTCGAGCGTTTACGGTTGCTGGTGCAGACATTTATCCGTTCGGAATGTGAAGAGGCGCAGATGCGCGTGGCGCTGAACGATGCGGCGCCGTTGTACCGCGATGCGCCGGAGGCGCAGGCGGCGAAGGCCACCGGCAAAGACATCGTGCAGGTGTTTATGGGCGAAGCGTTGCCCGATGCGGCGGAAGGCGTCCGTACGTTGGCAGGCGAGTTGATCGTCGGCACGCTGGGGGCGGCGGGCAAGCAATTCTCCGAAACGCCGCGCAGCGATGCGGAAATTGTGGCTTATGCCGATGCGATGGCGGACATGTTTTGCGCCTATCTGGCCGATTTAAACGGGCGAGAGGCGCCGTAAGGGAATGTTTGGTGACATTGTCACTTGAGGTGCGCGGTGCCTACGCCCGTTGGCGGCAGACGGCCAACACCAACTGCCGCAGCCAGCGGTGCTCCGCTTCAGCGTCCAGGCGCGGGTGCCACATTTGCGAGACGGTAATGGGCGGCGTTTTCACCGGCAGCTCGAACATGCGCAGCGGGCCTTCGTCCGGATGAGCATGCAGAAAGGAGGCGGGCAACAGCGCCAGCAGGTCTGAGGCTTGCGCCACCGCCAGCGCGGCCGGAAAGCTCGGCACCACGGCGGCAATCTGGCGCGTCAGCCCCAGCTCCGCCAACGCGGCGTCTACCGGCCCGAGAATGCGCCCGCTGCGTGAGGCCACCACGTGGCCGCAGGCGGCGTACTCGGCGGCGCCTATCTTGGGCTGCTGCGCCAGCGGGTGCGCGCTTCTCATCACGCCGACGAAGCGGTCGCGAAACAGCGCCTGCAGGCGGATTTCCGGCCCCATTTCGCCCAGCACGCCAATCTCCAGATCGACCAGGCCTTCACGCAGGGGGCGGTCGCTTTTCTCCGGCTTGGGCGCAAAGCGCAGCCGCGCCCGTGGCGCCTGTTGCGCAGCGGCGGCGATCAGCGCCGGGCCGAAGGCCTCGACGAAGCCGTCGTTGGCGCGCAGCGTAAAGGTCCGGTCGAGCGTGGCGGGATCCAGCGCGTTCGGCGTCGGACGCAGCAGCGCCCGAGCTTCGAATGCCGCGTTTCGCGCCCGTTCGCGCAGCGTTTCGGCATAAGGCGTCAGCACCATATGACGCCCGGCGCGCACCAACAGCGGATCGCCGGTGGCCGTGCGCAGTCGGCTGAGGGTGCGGCTCATCGCCGAGGCGCTTAAACCGAGACGTCGCGCTGCGCCGGCAACGCTGCCCGTCGACAGCAGCGCGTCGAGCGCGGTCAGCAGGTTGAAATCAGGGTCGGTCATGCGTTTATCCTGTGGCGCCGGAAATAAGAGAAGGCGTTTACTGCAGTATATCAGCGTAAGCGCTGTGTCACTTGCTCTCTGATGGGCAATAAAAAAGCCGATAACCAGGGGGTTATCGGCTTTTAATGCGCAGTGGCGGAGGGTTACGCCGGCAGCTGCTGCGCGGTTTTCTCGACCAGCGCCAGCAGCAGCTTGATGTCTTCCAGCGTCACGATCGGGTTCAGCAGCGTCATCTTCAGGCAGGTCACGCCATCGAACTCGGTCACGCCGACGTTGGCGCGGCCCGACTCCAGCAAGGCGTCACCGATGCGCTGGTTGAACAGCGCGACGGCCGCGTCGCCTTTCGCCGCCAGCTGCGCCGGACGGTAGCGGAACAGCACGCTGGCCAGCTGCGGCTGCATCACCAGTTCCAGCGATTCCTGATCGGCGATGTAACGCGCCACCTGTTGCGCCAGCGAGACGCCATGATCGATGATCTCGGCATACTGCTTCTGCCCCAGCGCTTCCAGCCCCATCCACAGCTTCAACGCATCGAAGCGGCGGGTGGTCTGCAGCGATTTGGAGACCAGGTTCGGCACGCCTTGCGCTTCGTCGAATTCGGAGTTCAGGTAGGCAGCCTGATAGCGCATCAGCTCGTAGTGGCGCTCGTCTTTCAGCAGGAAGGCGCCGCAGCTGATGGTCTGGAAGAACTGCTTATGGAAGTCCAGGGTGATGGAGTCCACCAGCTCCAGGCCGTCCAGGTAGTCGCGGTACTGCTCGGAGAGCAGCAGCGCGCCGCCCCAGGCCGCATCCACGTGCACCCAAATTTTCTGCTCCGCCGCCAGCCGCGCGATATCGCGCAGCGGGTCAATGGCACCGGCATCGGTGGTGCCGGCGGTGGCGACGATCGCCATCACCTGCTCGCCGTTAGCCTTGGCCTGCGCCAGTTTTTCCGCCAGATCATTCACGTCCATGCGGGCGAAGCGATCGGTTTTCACCAGCGTGACGGACTGGTAGCCGAGGCCCATCAGCGCCATGTTCTTCTGCACCGAGAAGTGGGCGTTTTCAGAACAGAACACTTTCAGCTTGCGCAGATCGCCCACCAGACCGTCCTGCTGCACGGAGTGGCCCTGACGCGCGAAGAATGCATCGCGCGCCAGCATCAGCCCCATCAGGTTGCTCTGGGTGCCGCCGCTGGTGAACACCCCGGCGTCGCCGGGCTGGTAACCGACCTGGGCGCGCAGCCACTCGATCAGCTTCATTTCGATCAGCGTGGCCGACGGGCTCTGATCCCAGGAGTCCATGCTCTGGTTGGTGGCGTTGATCAGCACTTCAGCGGCCTGGCTAATCACCAGGCTCGGGCAGTGCAGGTGCGCCACGCACTGCGGGTGGTGCACCGACAGGCTGTCTTTCAAAAAGTACTCGATGGCGCGCTCGATCGCCGCCTGGTTGCCCAGGCCTTGCGGGGTAAAGTCGAGCTGGATGCGTTCGCGCAGTTCGGCAACGCTTTTGCCCTGATACATCTCGGGCTGTTGCAGCCACTGCACGACGGCTTCACTGCTCTGTGCGATCGCCTGGCGGTAAGCCTCGGCGCTGTGCGCCGAGGAAGCCAGAATCGGGTTTAACTTGGACATCGCGGTCATTCGCTCCAATCAGACTGGCTTGACGCCGGCGGCCAACAGCGCCTGCTCAAATTTATCCAGGAAAATACCCAGCTCATCATTGGTGATCAGCAGGGAAGGCAACAGACGCAGCACACAGCCATTGCGCCCGCCGCGCTCCAGGATCAAGCCGGATTCGAAGCATTTTTTCTGCAGCAGCGCGGACAGCTCGCCATCGGCCGGGTAGCAGCCCATGTGATCCTGCGCTTCGTTCGGCTTGACGATCTCGATGCCGATCATCAGGCCCAGACCGCGGACGTGGCCGATCACCGGATAACGTTTCTGCAGCTCGGCCAGCTTGCCTTTGAGCCATTCGCCCTGAGCGGCCACTTTGTCGGCGACCTTATGCTCCTTCAGGTACTGCAGGGTGGTCAGGCCGGTGGCCATCGCCAGCTGGTTGCCGCGGAAGGTGCCGGTGTGGTGGCCCGGTTCCCAGGCATCGAACTCTTTTTTGATGCCCAGCACCGCGAGCGGCAAGCCGCCGCCGACCGCTTTCGACATCACGATGATGTCCGGCTCGATGCCGGCGTGTTCGAAGGCGAACAGCTTGCCCGTACGGGCGAAACCGGCCTGAACTTCGTCGATGATCAGCAGAATGCCGTGTTCCTGCGTCACTTTGCGAATGCGCTGCAGCCACTCGGCCGGGGCCGGGTTAACCCCGCCTTCGCCCTGAACGGCTTCCAGGATCACCGCCGCCGGTTTACGCACGCCGCTTTCCACGTCGTTAATCAGATTATCGAAGTAGTAGGTCAGCGCCTTGACGCCGGCTTCGCCGCCGATGCCCAGCGGGCAGCGGTATTCATGCGGATAAGGCATGAATTGCACTTCCGGCATCATGCCGTTGATGGCCGCTTTCGGCGACAGGTTGCCGGTGACCGACAGCGCGCCGTGGGTCATGCCGTGGTAGCCGCCGGAGAAGCTGATCACGCCGGAACGGCCAGTGTGTTTTTTCGCCAGCTTCAGCGCGGCTTCCACCGCATCGGCGCCGGACGGACCGCAGAACTGCAGGCAGTACCCTTTGCCTTCGCCCGGCAACAGAGAGAGCAGGTAGTCGGAGAAACGATCTTTCAACGGGGTCGTGAGATCGAGAGTATGTAACGGCAAGCCGCTGGTAATGACATTTTGGATGCTTTGCAGGACGTCGGGGTGATTATGTCCAAGAGCCAACGTTCCCGCCCCGGCCAGGCAATCAAGATATTGATTATTCTCAACATCAGTGATCCAAACGCCCTGGGCTTTCGCAATTGCCAACGGCAATTTGCGCGGATAACTCCTAACATTCGACTCAAATTCGGCTTGACGCGCCAAATAGGTTTCATTGTTTCCGTTTAATGAGTTTGCAACTAAAGTATCAATACGGACTTTATCCGTCATCATATCTCTCCTACAACCGAAGGTCTCAAGACGCAACGATTGAATTAATGAATTAGAAAAGTAACTGCCTTGTGAAAAGCGCGACCAATATATGGCTTTTTCGCCTGGGACTCAATAGCCGATTTTGTTTTGAATTGTTTAGTTTTTTCTTAGGCTCATCAATATGTTGTTGATTTGTTGACCGTTGGTTTTGTCGGCAAAAAACAACATTTCTTTAACATTGCGTAAAAATCCTTTTCTGCTTTCCTTTGGCTGCTTCTTTAATGCATTTATTATTAAGGTGAATTTCCGATTAATAACATAAATAGAAAATAGCGGCTTATTTTCATCTATTCACCACCTTAAGTCCTATAGCGGTTATATACACAAAATTTGTGATGAATATAAGCAGTCGAGCGTTAAAAGCGCAGTATCCAGGGTGGTGATTTCTTGCAGATTTTACGTAGCGCGATCAAAACAGCGGGATTTTTGTGCGGCGCCGGCGTGTCTGCCGGCGCCGCGGTCATTAACGTTGCCGTAACCAGGCATGATAGCGCTGCAGAGTGCGGCGGGTGCGCCACCGATCGATGAGCAGCGACCACAGCGGTGAGTAACGCACGTTGCGCGTCCGATCGCGGCTCAGGGCGTGCATGCGGCGCTTGATCAGCGACATGCGGGCGAGCAGCGTCAGCGTTTTGTCGCGCCATTTTACCGGTGCAGGCAGCGCATGAGGGGCTTCACCGGTTTGCCAGCGGCGCGGCAGATCGGGAATTTCCGCCATGGCAGTGGCGATGCCGACCACCGCGACGCCGCTGTTCAGCACCCGTTGCGCCACCGACGGGCGGGCGATGCCGCCGGTGGTCATCACCGGCATGCGCGCTACTGCGGCGAGATCGCGGGCGAAGGTCAGAAAATAGGCTTCACGCGCCAGGGTGCTGTCGTCTGCGGCTTCCCCCTGCATCGCCGGGCTTTCATAACTCCCGCCCGACAACTCCACCAGATCGACCGGCAGTTCGTTGAGCATCAACAATACCTGTCGGGCCTCGTCCGGCGAAAAGCCGCCGCGCTGAAAATCGGCTGAATTGAGCTTCACCGCCACGCAAAAGTCTGGCGAGACACGCTGGCGCACCGCGCGCACCACC
The DNA here is from genome assembly GCF_000747565.1 of Serratia sp. SCBI. NCBI lineage: Bacteria > Pseudomonadati > Pseudomonadota > Gammaproteobacteria > Enterobacterales > Yersiniaceae > Serratia > Serratia sp. SCBI. Next base: position 2,448,797 of record NZ_CP003424.1, read on the forward strand.
TCCAGCAGCAGACGGGCGCGATTCGCCAGTTCGCCCCCCCAACGATCGCTGCGCTGGTTGGCCAACGGCGACAAAAACTGGGAGATCAGGTAGCCGTGCGCCGCATGGATCTGCACGCCGGTAAACCCGGCCTTTTCGGCGGCGTGCGCGCTGGCGGCGAAGCGGGCGATCACCTCGGCAATCTGCGTTTCACTCATGGCCTCCGGCTGTGCGAACGCCTTGCTGTACTTGCCCATCGCCATCGGGATGGCGGAGGGCGCCCAGGCGTTGCCGCCCATGTTGGTCATCACCTGACGGCCCGGGTGGCTGAGCTGCATCCATACCTGCGCGCCTTCCTGGCGCGAGGCCGCCGCCCAGGTTTTGAACGCCTCGAGCGGCGTATCCTGTTCCAGCACCACGCCGCCGGGGCCGGTCATGGCGCGTCCGTCGATCATCACGTTGCCGGTGATGATGAGGCCGGCGCCGCCGATACCCCAGTGGCGATACAGACGCCATAGCGCGGGGCCGGGCAGTTGGCCTTCATCGGCCAGATTTTCTTCCAACGCGGCTTTGGCCAAACGGTTGGGTAAGCGGCTGCCGTTGGGCAGAATAAGCGGGGTAAACATCGGGTACGTTCCTGTCGCAGGGGGAATGGCGCTATACTAGGTTTAAAGTTAACTTTAAGGTCAATAGGGCATGAAAATCGGAGAGTTGGCGGAGCGCGCCGGCATGGCCGCCTCGGCGATACGTTACTACGAACAGCAGGGTCTGCTGCCCAAAGCGATGCGCGGCGTTAACGGATATCGGGTGTATAGCGAAAGCGCGCTGGAGCGGCTGCATCTGATCCAAATCGGCCAGAATCTGGGGTTCTCGCTGCAGGCGATCCGCGGGGTATTGGCGCTGCAGGGCAGCGCCTATCAGGATGGTTTGATACAAGGCGTCGACAGCCGGCTGGCGGAAATCGAGCGGATGATGGCGACGCTGAACGAGCAGCGTGAGACGTTGATGGCGACGCGGCGCATTCTGTTGGAATCCGGCGTGGCGGGGTTGTGCCAGGTCAAAAATGAAAAGCTGGCCGGCGGGCTGCCGCCCTGCAAGGCTTAGCGGGGGGCGCCCGGCCTGTGCCGCCGCGACGACGCCGGCCGACAGGCCTTGTTCCAGCTGGCGAGAATGCATAATCGGATTGATACTGAGTGAGTCTATGATGGACAAGGATATTTGCCGCTAACCGACGGATAGGCTGAACGGAATCACGCCGGCCGGCTGCACCGGATCCGTGGGTGTCACAATGGGAGTCAACATGCTCGAGCCATGCTTCCCCGAAAACGAAGCCGAACGCCTGTCGGTATTGGATTCGCTGAACGTGCTGGATTCGAACTCAGTAGAAAAGCTGGATCGCATCACGCGACTGGCTGCGAAATATTTCGGCGTCACCATTGCGCTGGTGTCACTGATCGACCGCGATCGTCAATGGTTTTTATCACGCTATGGCCTGGATGTCCGGGAAACGCCGCGCAACATCTCGTTCTGCGGCCATGCCATTCTGCAACGCGAAGCGCTGGTGGTGCCCGATACCGCGCAGGATCCGCGCTTTTTCGATAACCCACTGGTGGTCGGTGGCCCGCGCATCGGCTTCTACGTCGGGCAACAGCTGCTGTCCCTCGACGGGTTGCCGCTCGGCACGCTATGCATTATCGACAGTCACCCGCAGCCGTTTCCTCAAGATAAACTGGCCGACCTGCGTGACTTCGCCGCGGTGGTGGAAGAGTATCTGCAGAGCATCGAACGCAACGTCTATACCGAAAACCTGAAATCCGATCTGCAGCGCACGGAGGCGTTATTCGAACAGACTTTCTCTCAGGCGGCGGTGGGCATGGCGCTGGTTTCGCTGCAGGGGTATTGGCTGCGGGTCAATCCGCGCATCTGTGAAATGCTGCAATACTCCGAGCGTGAGCTGATGGATCGCACCTTTCAGGACATTACCTATCCGCTCGATCTCAACACCGATCTGGAAAAACTGCAGCAGTTGCTGAGAAACGAGATCGACACCTACTCGCTGGAGAAACGCTATTTCCGCGCCGATGGCACGATCGTATGGGTGGAACTGACGGTGGCGCTCAATCGGCTGCCGAACGGCAAGCCGGATCATTTCATCTCGGTCATCGTCGACATCAGCGAGCGCAAGGCGGCGGAGGCTGACCTGTATGCCTTGCAGCATGAGCTGGAAGAACGCGTCGAAATTCGTACGCATGAGCTTAACGCGGTGGTCAAACAGCTTAACGAAGAGATAGAAACCCGGGTGCTCGCCGAATCTCAGCTCAGTGCGGAAAAAGAACGCCTGCGCGCCATTACCGACAATATGCCGGCGTTAATCAGCCAAATCGACGCCAATGAACGCTACCTGTTCGCCAATAGCGCCTATAAGACCTGGTTTGGTCTGGAAGAGGCCAGCCTGCAGGGCATGACGGTGCGCGAGTTCATGGGGGAAAGCGTGTATCAGATGGCCCGGCCGATGATCGCGCGGGCTTTGGCGGGCGAAATGGTCAGCTTCGAAAACGAATTGCAGACCCAGCAGGGGCTGCTGATGATCCATACCACGCTGGTGCCGTGCGAGGCTCAGGGCTTTTACATTCTCTCCATGGATATCACCGAGTTGAAGCGACTGCAGCAACGATTGGAATATGACGCCACGCACGACATGCTGACCGGGTTGACCAACCGACGCGCATTTCTGCGCCGGTTGTCGGGCACGTTGCAAGCCTGCTGTCATCAGCGGCAGATGGCCCTGTTGTTCATCGATCTCGATGGTTTTAAGGGCATGAACGACAGTTACGGCCATGACTTCGGCGATCTGATCCTGAAGACGTTCGCCAAATTGCTCAGCGCTTGCGCCGACGAACGGCACAGCGTCTCGCGCCTGGCCGGCGACGAGTTCACGGTGATCCTGTGGCCGCTGACAGCGCCGCGGCCTGAGGTCAGCGCGTTTTGCGAAAAGGTGTTGGCGGAGCTGGCCGGTATTTCGCAGATCGGTCAGCAGAAGGTCTGCCTGTCCGCCAGCATTGGCGCCGCTATCTCTGCGAGTGGGGACGTGACGCCGGAAATGCTGCTGGCCAGCGCCGACGGCGCGATGTATCAGGCGAAATCCGCCGGCAAAGGCACTTACGCCATCTGTGAGCTATGAGCCAATGTTACGACATCTCAGTAAGAACGAAGACGAGCGCCTGGCGGCCATCGATGCGCTGGCGGGGTTGGGCGCCGGCCATGACGACGCGATCCATCAGGTGCTGACGATCACCCGCAAGCTGTTACAGGCCGAGGGTTGCCTCATTTACCTGCACGGAACGCGCAAGATTTGGATCCGCGAGCACATTGACGTCGGGTTCGAGGAGATCGATTTCGTCAGCCCCTTGTTCAATTTCGTTCGTCTGAGCGGCGAGGCGTTGATTTGTCCGGACACCCATGCGGATGAACGCTTTGCCTCGGATCCCATGGTCAACGGCGCCGCGGCGATCCGCCACTGCGCCGCCATCCCGCTGTGCACCCGCGAAGGCTATACGATCGGCGCGTTCTGCCTCGTGGGTTCGCAGCCAAAGCATCTGACTCGCCGTCAGGTCGAACTGCTGCGCAGCATGGCCACCATCGTCGGCGAGTTGATTGAAGCGCAGAGTGAGGTCGGCCTGGTCGATGCCATCACTCGCTTGCCCAATCGACAGCGGCTGATGGGTGAACTCGGCAATTTACCGGACACGGGCAAATACGCGTTATTGCTGTTCGATACGATAGATATCCAATACGCCTACGAGATGGCGCGTTCCTTCGGCCTGTCTACGGTAGAGTTACTGCTGGGGGATATCAGCCATTTCCTGAAAGAGACGTTTCTCAGTGAGCGCATGCTGTACAGCATCGCGCCCGGACGTTTCGCCGTCATTATCGAGGCGCAGCACATGCTGCAGGCGAAGCGCGATCTGTTGCGTTGCGCCGACCGTTTGCATCACGAAGTGAGAGGCGCCGTGCCGCTGCGCCTGGAGCTTAATGCCGGTTATGCGTTGTTTTCCGCGCCGCATGCCGATCCTCCCGAGATTTTGCGCCAGGCGACCAGCGCGCTGCATGATTCGATTGACGAGGGGCGAGCCGTCTCCCTCTATAGCGAGCCGAAGGATGCGGCGCGCAAGCATAATTTCAATATTTTTAATGAGTTGGCGCAGAGTCTGAAGGAAGATAATCGCGGGCTATTTTTGGAATACCAACCGCAGATTGATTTGGCGAGCGGCAGGATCGTCGGCGCGGAAGCATTGCTGCGTTGGCGGCATGAACGTTGGGGGCGATCCCGACGGGGGAGTTCATTCCGCTGGTGGAAAATACCTCGCTGATCAAACCGTTGACCGAGTTTGTCATCGCGCAGTCGATTGAACAGTTGTTGTTGATGCGTGAAGCGGGGATCGCGTTTCCCATCTCGATCAACGTGACGGCCGGCAATCTGGCCGAGCGGCACTTTGCGGCGCGGTTGAATGAAGCCATCACCCGGCGCGGGCTGCAGGCGGGGGACATTGAGATAGAGTGCCTGGAGTCGCAACGCATTCAGGAAAGCAGCGCGGCGTTGGCCTGTCTGCATGCGCTCAAGGCCAACGGGCATCGCATCGCGCTGGATGATTTCGGCGCCGGCTACAGCAATTTAAACTATCTGCGCCATATCCCCGCCGACGTCGTCAAACTGGACGCCTCCCTGATAAGACTGCTGAAGAGCGATGCGGACAGCCGCATCATCGTGCAAAGCATCATCGATATGCTGCATAAACTCAACTATGAAGTCTTGGCGGAAGGGGTGGAAGACCTGGAGTCGCTCCACTACCTGACCGAGTATCGGTGCGATGTCGTACAGGGCTTCTATTTTTCACCGGCGGTGACGTTGGAAAAGCTGTGCGCGCTCGTCGACATTCACGGGCAGCAGCGGCGAAATGCCTGAGGCAGCGCCGCTCATGGCGCGCCAACCGGAAATCGCCGGCGATTCTCACCCAGGCGCAGGCCATGACTGTCCGTCAATGTCGTCACCCGGTCAGGCCTGGTAAGTGCGCAGCCAGGCGGCGAATGTTCTCACGACGTCATCGTCCCGGTCGCGCAGCAGCAGAGAATAGACGCCGGTTCGGATGGTCAGCGTCGGGAAAGGCGACACCAGTCGGCCGGACGACAGGTGTTTGGCGCAGAACAAATAAAGGCACAACGGCCAGCCCCAGGCCGTCTTCGGCCGCCTGAATGGCGGCGAAGGTATGATCGAGCGTGAGCGGCGGCGGCGAAGCGTCCAGCGCCGTCGGATAAGCATTCAGCCAGCTGCGCCACAAATCTTCCCGGGCACGGATGCGGATGGCGGTATGCTCGCCAAGCGTGTCCGGCTCAATGACCGGTCTGGCGTGCAGATAGCTCTGGCTGCAGACCAGCAGGCTGTCTTCCTGCAGGAAAGGGATCGCTTTCAGCCCGGAGAAGTGCGCGGGATCGCGCCGGATCGCCACGTCAAACGGCGTATTGCGATCGACGGCGCCGATGCCGGTGGTGATATCAATCGCGACCCCCGGATGACGCTCATTGAATGCCGCCAGCTTCGGCATCAGCCAGTGCATGGTGAACGTCGGCAGGCTGTGCACCACCAGCCGCTGCTGGCCGGCGCTCGCTTTCAGCGCGCTCTCCGCAGCAAACAGTTCGCCGATGACCCGGGACGCGGTGCGGGAAAAGTTCTCACCGGCCTGCGTCAGCCGCACGGATTTGTGTCCGCGATAAAACAGCGTGATCCCCAGCTGTGCTTCGAGACTGCGAATATGGCGGCTGACCGCGCCGGTGGTGAGAAACAGCTCATCCGCAGCGGCGCTGAAGCTGCCGAGACGGGCGGCGGCTTCGAAAGCGGACAGGTGCGGCAGGGAGTGGATTTTTTTCATAGGTTGAGTCTAGCTCAACCAAATGGGGGAAGAAAGATCGTTTGTCAGCCTTTGATTTTGCTCACTATGATGAGGCATCTCCTTCTGATTGCTGAGTTTATGATGCGGATCTTTTGGCTATCGGTCATGCGTGTTAATGGCGTTATTCTCCCCCTGCGGTTGGCAGGGAGGCGGCGCTGAAATGCGGGCTTTTTATCTGCTTTGCGTGAGCCGGGCGGGTCTGTGTCTGGGCACCATGATGTTCGCCGGCGCGCTGCCGACCATCAGGAGCGAGTGGCAGCTCGACGCCGCTTCCGCCGGCACGGTGCAGACGGTGTTCAGCCTGACCAACGCCCTGGCGTTGCTGGTGGCTTCCTGGTGGTGTGATTCGTTGGGCGCCCGCCGGGTTTATCTGCTGTTCTCCTGGCTGGGTGCCGGTGCGCTGATGCTGTTCGCCGTATTTGCCCATTCTTATCTCAGCGCGTTGGTGTTGATGGCCTTCGTCGGTTTGACGCAGGGCGGGGCTTATACGCCGGCGCTGCTGTTGGCGATGGGGATGAACGGTCCGGCGCGGCGCGGTTATGCCATCGGCATGGTGCTGGCGGCCAGTTCGTTGGGGTATTTTCTGTCGGTTTTCATCGCCGGTTGGAGCGCCATGCGCTGGGGCGCCGGCGTGGCGTTTTCTCTGTGCGCCGCCGGTGCGTTACTGGGAGTGCTGGCGGGATCGTTGGCCCTGGTCGGTTATCGGGAACCGCAACCGCGCACGCTGGGGAGGAAGACGAAACGTGAAAGCTATGCTATCACCTACGCGACCCTGCTGTTGCTGATCGGGTATATCGCCCACAGCTGGGAACTGCTCGGCAACTGGGCCTGGGCGCCCAGCCTGGTCAGCGAGGCGTTGAGCGGTTTCTCTCTGGATCCGCTCAGCGCCGGATTGATCGTCGCGGCGGTGATCCACCTGGCCGGCATGATCGCCACGCTGATTGTCGGCACCGTTTCCGACTATTTCAATCGCGCGTCGGTGCTGATGTTTATGGGTGCCGCCGGCGCGTTGGGTTCGCTGCTGATGGGAGGGTCGGCGAACTGGGGGCCGTGCTGGACGCTGCTGCTCGTCAGCATCGGCAGTTTCTTTATTCTCGGCGACTCCGGCGTGCTGTCGGCCGCGATGGCGGACAACGTGCCGCCGCAACAGCTCGGCAGCGTGATGGGCTGGCGATCGTTGCTGGGGTTCGGCATCGGTTCGTTCGCCCCTTTCTCCTTTGGCGTGGTGATGGATACCACCCACAGTTGGGGCGCGTCTTATGCCGTATTGGCCTGCGGTGGCGGGGTAGCCTGTCTGGCGGCCTGCTTGCTTTGGCGACAACATTTGAAATGAGGTACGGACATCATTAAATGAATGGAACATCATCACGCATTGTTATCGTGGGCGCCGGGATTGTCGGGGCATCGATCGCCTATCATCTCGCGCGTCAGGGGCAGCGCGTTATCGTCGTTGAGCAGGCGTATCCCGCGGCGGGGGCCACAGGCAGCTCGTTCGGCTGGATCAGCGAAGGCGTGCCAGAGGGCGCTCCAGACGCGTTTCTGCGGCGCGAGATCGTGGCTGACTGGGTGCGGCTGACGCAGGAGATCCCGGCATTGTGGGTGAATTGGTCCGGCGCGCTCAGCTATGGTCAGGCGCCGGCGACGCAAAACCCCGGCAATCGGCGTCTGTCCTCCGCCGAGGTGATGGCGCTGGAGCCGGCGCTCGGGCGGCCCGATAGCCAGGCCTATTTTGCGGCGCGCGATGGCGCGGTCGATCCGCAAGAAGTGACACAGCGGCTGCTCGAACGGGTAGGCGCGTTGGGCGGCGAGTTGCTTCTGGGACGTGCGGTCAGCGGATTTCTGCGCGAGGCCGGTGGTCAGATAACCGGCATCGTTACCGAGGAGGGCGCGATCGCCGCCGAACGGGTAGTGCTCGCCTGCGGTACGGGGATCTCGGCGCTGCTGGACGGCAGCGAATTCTCGTTGCCGATCGAGGCGTCGCCGGCAATTTTGTTGCGCTATCACGCGGCGGCGCAGGCGGTGAACACGCTGATTGCGGGCGACGACATCGAAGTGCGTCATGCGCAAAATGGCGATCTGCTCGCGGCGGAGGATTATCCTGCGGGCGGCGATGTCAAACGCGTGGAAGAGGACGCGCGATCGGCGATTCAAAACCGCCTGCACGGCTCGGCGCCATTGCAACTGCAGGCGTGTTCGGTGGGGCTGCGCCCCAGGCCGCGCGACGGTTATCCTATCCTCGGGCCGCTGGGCGCCACCTGTCTCTATGTGGCGGTGATGCATCCGGCCGTGATGTGCGCTCCGACGTTGGGTCGGCTGGTCAGCGACGAGCTGTTGCACGGCGTTAATCCCGCCATTCCTCACGGTTACCGCCCGGCGCGATTTATTGATGATGGGGGTGAAGGGGGGATATCATCGCGATTGCCGGTCGGTTCGCGCTGGATACCGCGCAGCCGCCGCTCAGTCTTTATCCCTATGCGCCGGTTTATAAGATAGGGGAGCACGTCCTGAAGCGCACCCGTCGAAGCCCGGGCGCTGGCGGCGTATCTCACCGCGTTGCATCGTCAGGGCGTTGACGTCGTGGCGCCGACGGCCTGTCCGCAAGAGATAGCGGGCAGTATGTGGGTGGTTTATCCCTTTGTGGCGGGAGAAAAATATGCGGGCCGCGATGAGCAGATTATCGCGGCGGGCAGGCTGTTGGGAAGGATCCACGCGTTATCTTCGGCAGACAATAACGCCGGGCTGGCGGTTTATGACGAGTATGCACTGACTGAATACGATATCTCAGCGGATCTGGACGAGATCGCCAGTCATGCGGCAAGCCAGGGGCTGACGCTCGACATCGAGGCGCTAAAAACGCGTATGCTGCAGATTGCCGGGCGGCAGACGGCGCTTAGCGCACGGGATCTCCCTTGCGTGGAACGCCCTATGACTTTAAAGCCGATAATCTGATTTATGTCGCGCAGGATAGGCCAGTGCTGATCGACCCCGATAACGCGCTGTTTTTGCCGCGCGTGTTCGATCTGGCGCTGGTCCTGCTGCTGTTCCACAACGCACTGGACTCGGCGCCCGACCGCGTGTTCACCGTACGGGAATGGCGGCTGTTTTTGACGGGGTACGGTGAGTCTGTCGCGTTGACGGCCGGCGAAGTGCAAAGCTGGCATCAGGCGGTAGAGCATCTGTTTCTCGACGAAGTCCTGTGGCTGATGGCGGACTTTGCCGATGGCTGGCGCGATCCTCGGCAAACGGCGCTGTTCTTCTCTCTGATCGGGCTGCTGGATAATCTTTCCGACTACGGATTAACACCGTAATGCGCTCAACGTTGCAGTGGTTTTTTGCGCCGTTGGCGAGGCTCTTATATATTTATTAGCATGCCTGAGGCAGGTTAGGCATGAAGCGGTGGCCGTACAGGCCGCTGCAAGCACGACAGTTAATCCGTTCGCCAAGAGGCTGCGAGACGGTGCTTTCGGTAGGGACAGCCGCCAAACGTTTTTACGGCGACCGAAGGCGGAGCAGCTACTCACAGGTCACGAGGACACTTACCATGCATAAGAGAACACTGGCGTCACTGCATTACGAAAACATGCCTTACGATGGGGTGCGCTTTCATATTTTGAAACGGGAGACGCCGGGCCATACGGCGTTGCTGAAGCTGGATGCGGGCAGCCGACAACCGGCGCGTTTTCATCCGGGATGGGTGAAACTGATGGTGCTGAGCGGTGAACTGAAGGTTGACGAGCAGACGCTGCAACCTCATGAGATGTTAATCATTCCTGCCAATACCGCCTATACGGTAGAGGCCATAACGGAAGTGATTTGTCTGGCAATTTCCGAGCTGGACGGCGCCGAACTGGCCCGTTGACGTATTGACAAGAAGGGATAGCGGAGAGCCTAGGCGCTCTCCCTATCCATTCAGCATTGAGCCGCCCCCCAGGCTAAGCTACCTGCTGACTAGGCATAAACCTCCTGATTCAATCCACCGCGCTTTCCCTTTCCATCACTTTCGGCCTCCGTCGCCCCCGCAACGTTGCCGCCATTGTGCAGCGCATGCACAATGTCATCGCCCCGTTACCACGCAGAACGATGAAATGTGGGTGTCATAGTGAGTTTATTCGCATAAGGCCCCTGGTGTGGCTTGCGAGAACGTCACTATATGGAGGATCATGCGGCCTCTCTATCAAATAAAAGACATTCGCGTTATCAAAAGGGACAAACGACCATGGGATTCGAAGTCGACAACGCCGAAACGAAACGCATCAACCTGAGCAGCCACGAGAATTCCTCGTTCGAGGTGACAGGGCTGGTGAAACACTATCCGGCAGGCTTTGTCGTTCCTTTCCACTCGCATAAACGTTGCCATTTGCTCTATTCGCAACAGGGAGTGATGGCGGTCGAGGCGGGCAGCGGGCGTTGGATCGTGCCGCCAACCACCGCGGTCTGGCTGCGGCCGGGGGTGGAGCATCAGTTGGTCATGCAGAGCAATATCTGCGTTTACGGGATTTTTGTCGATGAATTCACCGCCGCGCGGTTGCCGTTGCGCGACGGCGTTTTGCAGGTGTCACCGCTGCTGCGGGAGCTGATTGCCCAACTGGCGACGCTGGCACCCGAGGGCGAGGAAACCAAACGCCACGCGCTGCTCAGAGCGCTGTTCCTCGAGGAACTGAGCCTGCAGCCGCAGCTGGCGCTGCATCTCCCCTGGCCGATGGAAGCGAGAATGGCCGCCATTTGCCGGCAGTTGGTCATCACGCCGGCCGACGATCGCGGCATTGAGATCTGGGCAGATTCACTGTCGATCAGCGCGAAAACCTTCCAGCGTCACTTTACTCAACAAACCGGCATCACCTTTGGCCAGTGGAAACAGCGTCTGCGGCTGCTGTCGTCCATTCCGCTGCTGTTGGCCGGCCACTCCATCATACACGCCGCTTTCGAAAGCGGTTATGAGAGCCACAGCGCCTATTCGGTGGCGTTTAAAAAACTGTTTGGCGTTTCGCCTTCGCGCTTTACGCTATAGCCGTATTGCAGAGCGCGCTTCTCCTATAGATTGAAGCAACCTAATGACGTATAAAGCAAAGCAGTCAACCTCCGAGGCCGCTTCCCGTGATAAAAATTGTCGTGTACCTGATTATCGCCGTGACGATCGCCATTATTGCGGCAAGAGTCATCTTTCGTTTGCCGGATATTTCGCAGCGTCTGCCGCAGGCGGCATTGCCGGCGGATCCTGCCGCGCTATTGCCGGCGCGGGCCGCCGAACAGATGGCGGCGCATCCCGGCCTGAGCGGCGTGGTGCCGCTGGTCAGCGGCCACGATGCGTTCGCCAGCCGCCTGGCGTTGGCGCGGATGGCGGAAAGGTCGATCGATGCCCAGTACTATATCTGGCATAACGACACCTCAGGGCAGATCTTGCTGAAAACCCTGTATGACGCGGCTCAACGCGGCGTGCGTGTGCGGCTGCTGCTGGACGATAACGGCGTTGCCATGGATGAGACGCTGGCGGCGCTGAACGCGCAGAAAAACGTCGAGATCCGTCTGTTCAACCCGTCTACCGTGCGTACGCCGAAGCTGGCCGGTTACGCCTTCGACTTTATGCGCATGAACCGGCGCATGCATAACAAGTCCTACATCGTCGACGGCGCCGTGGCGATCATCGGCGGCCGCAACATTGGCGATGAGTATTTCCAGGTCGGCGACGAGAACTATTTCCTCGATCTCGACGTGTTGAGCGTCGGCAGCGTGGTGGCGGAGACCGCCGATGTCTTCGATCGCTACTGGAACAGCGCCTCGGTATTCGGCGTTGAGCAAATTATCCGGGGCCAGGGCAACCTCTCGGCATTCCTGTCGCAGGCCGCCGCAACCGAAACCAGCGAGCGCGCCCGTAAATTGGCGGTGCAGCTGGAAACCAGTGCGGTGCGCTTTCGCGATGGCGCCGTGCAGCCGGAATTCACCCAGGTAGAGCTGGTGGCCGACGATCCGGCGAAGGGATTGGGCAAAGCGTCGCGCGATCGCTTGATGGTGACGCAGCTGGGCAAGATCATCGGCGGCGTCAGCCGGCAATTGGATCTGGTCTCCGCCTATTTCGTGCCGGGGCGGGAAGGGGCAACCTTCTTTGAATCGCTCGCCAAGCAGGGAAAATCCATCCGCGTGCTGACCAACGCGATGAACACCACCGACGTGCTGGTGGTCCACGCCGGCTACGCCAAATACCGGCGTGAGCTGCTGCAGGCGGGCGTCGAGCTGTTCGAGCTGAAGCTGCGCGCCGGGCAACCGACGGGGCGCAAGGAACTCAAGCCGCTGGGGCTGTCCGGTGCGGCGCTGCATGCTAAAACCTTCGCCATCGATGACAAACGGGTGTTTATCGGCTCGTTCAATTTCGATCCGCGCTCGGCGCACCTGAACTGCGAAATGGGATTCTTGATCGATAGCCCGTCGCTGGCGGCCGACACCCGCCAACTGTTTGATGGCCCGCTCGAATACGCCGCCTATCGGCCGGTATTGACGCCCGAAGGCAAAATGGTGTGGAAAGAAGCCTTCGAAGACGGCCACACCGAGGTGCACCAGCAAGAACCCGGCGCCGGCTGGGTAAAACGCATCGTTCTTACCGTGGCCGGCTGGCTGCCTATCGAGTGGATGCTGTAACGCCGGCGAAGGCCGTCGCCACCCGGTGTAACAGCCGTTGCAAGGGAATCTCGCCCGCGATGATTGCGATGAGGCGCGCATCCTCAAACAGGGCGAGGGAGGGCGCGGATTTGATGCCGAACGCAGGGGCGACCGTCGGCGCCTGCGCGACGTCAATGCGGCCGAAGGCGATCTCGTTGGCGTGACGGTGCAGCTGTTCAACGATCCCCTGCATATTCTGACAAGGGCGGCACCAGGAGGCGGAAAAGTAGAGGATGGCCCGCTGCCCCTCGGGTTTGTCTGCGTCATAGAGGAAACGGGTCACCTCATGGGGCTCTGCCAGGTTCGTGATCGTCATGGCAGGCTCCTGACGATCTCTATCCCCATCCAAATCATCGTGACGATTTGCGTGAAAAAGAAAGCGAAGCGCCAGGTGGCGACTTTCTCCGTCTGCTCGAAACCGATGTGAACCAGACTCTGCGCCATGCGCGCGCCGAGCAGGGCCAGAGACAAGACATTCAGCGTCGTGCTTTCCACCTGAAATACGGCTATCGCTACAACGAGGGCGGTATAAACCGGCAAATTTTCAATGCAGTTGCGATGCGCCGCAATGGCGCGCTGGTAGCCATCGCTGCCCTGCGGTTTGTTCGCTTGCCATTCGCTGACCGTGGCGCGGCCGGTTAAAATTCGGGACCAGCGATAAACGCCGACGGTGCCTAATAGAATCAATAATGTCCAGCCGGCAAACGCCAGCAACACCAGGGTTGGCATATTCATAACGCATTCTCACTTGTGTTGGGAAAGAGCCTGCGGCCTCAGGGAGAGCCGCTCGGCTTGAATACAAGGCTATATTAGAATTGTATAAATTAGCAATAACTAATTTAACAGGTACTAATGTAATGCTGTGCCGGCGCCTGAAAGCCGCTATAATGCGGCTGAATGATGACGGGGCCGTGATTGACCATGAATGCAAAAGCTAAGCAGGATCCCTTTTTGAATGAAGGGGCGATTGAGGCCGCCAGGCTGTTGAAAGCGATAGGCAACGAACACCGTTTGCTGGTGCTTTGCCTGCTATTGAAACACGATGAGATTGCCGTGGGGGAGCTTCAACAGTTGGTGCCGCTCAGCCAATCGGCGCTGTCGCAGCACCTGGCGAAAATGCGCAATGAAGGTCTGGTAACGTACCGACGCGAAGCGCAAACCCTGTTTTACCGTATCGATAACCCAAACGTGGCGAAAGTGATCGCCACGCTCAGAGAGATTTACGCGCCGAAGTGAACAGGGTGTTGATCGCCGGCCGAGATTCGCTTATCGGTTGGTTTCTGCATCACCAGAGAGTTTAAAAGTAAACAATGCCGTTTCATGAATGCGGCCCGGTATCCAGCAGCTGCGTGCAATGGCGCTTTTGGTGTCGCGATAGAACTCTGGAGTGCCCGTCAGCACGATATTTCTGGCTTTACCCTTATCATCAACATCAAACGTTGCGCTCACTTCGCCTTCGCGTTTTTCTGCCTTCGCAGAGGCGGAATAGTGCGGCCGCTCATAAAAAACTTGTCCGTCGCATCCCAGGTTAGGCGGTTGCTTTGCCGTTGGAACATCGCTGCCTGCACGCCAGGCATAAACGCAATCATTCACCGCACTGGCTTTTTCACAGCCATCGGGTTGCATTGGCGCGCAGCCGGCGAGTGCCAGACCAAGCGCGAGAAGGGTGAATCGTGGCATTGCGTTCCCTGCATGATTTATCACTCAGATAACGCATATTTTCCCTCAGCCTGGGGTATTTAGAAAGAGAAATTATGCAACGTCTGTCAATGTAAAGCGGCCGTGTTTTTCATCAGGGTGATAAAGCGGATTTCACTGGACGTCATATTATTTAATTATATTTTTAATATTATTCACTGGCAGCTATTACTGGTGATTTTAATTATATCGGAAGGTATTAAAATCGGAAAAAACGGTCTATTGGATTATTCTTTTCTGTAACCACTTCGACAGAAACCAAAGGATCTTCCGCTATGCGCATGATGAAAGCCGCTGCCTTTATCGAAAAGGGCCGGATAGAACTTGTTGAAAAACCTATTCCTTCTCCTGGCCCCAATGATGCTTTGCTCAAAATAACCACGACGACGATCTGCGGCACGGATATTCATATCCTCAAAGGGGAATATGCGGTACCTCGTCTGCTGACCATTGGCCATGAGCCGGTCGGCATTATAGAAAAATTAGGAAGTAATGTTAAAGGCTTTCAAGAGGGACAGCGGGCATTGGCTGGGGCTATTTGTCCCTCATTCACCTCCTATTCTTGTCAGGGCGGTTTTCCCGCGCAGGACGGTTCTTATTTGCCCGAATGTCGTTGCCATGGATATAAAGCCACGGCGGGATGGCGCTTCGGCAACGTTATCGACGGCACCCAGGCTGAATATGTATTGGTGCCTGATGCTGAAGCCAATCTGGCGCCCATACCTGATAATCTGACGGATGAACAGGTGCTGATGTGTCCGGATGTGATGTCTACCGGATTCAAAGGGGCGGAAAACGCCAACATTAAAATTGGCGATACGGTGGCCATTTTCGCTCAAGGCCCGATCGGTTTATGCGCCACAGCGGGCGCTCGCCTGCAGGGCGCGAGCCTGATTATTGCCATCAGCAGCTCTCCTGAGAAGCTGATGATGGCGGGAAAGATGGGGGCAAACGTGTTGCTGAATTACAAGGAAACCGATGTGATTGATGAAATATTCAAGATTACGGCAGGGCGCGGTGTTGACGCCAGCATCGAGTGTTTGGGGACGCAAACCACCTTTAATCAGGCGCTGCGTGTCTTAAAACCCGGTGGGACCCTGTCGAGCCTTGGCGTCTATAGTGACGATATTCAATTGCCCGTAGAGGCGTTTGCCTATGGGTTGGGCGATCATACGATTCGGTCGGCTCTGTGCCCCGGCGGCAAGGAGCGAATGCGCAGAATGATGAACGTGATTCAGCATGGCAGTTTGGATCTCACGCCGTTCGTGACGCATCGTTTTCGGCTGGAGAATATTGTCGAGGCTTACCGCCTGTTCTCTGAAAAGCGCGATGGCGTGATTAAGTTGGCGATAACCCCGTAACGTGATGAACTCTGCGCAGCGGCCGTGGCCGCCGCGCAGGGGGTTATTGACTGATCGTCTGCTGCAGCGCCTGAACGGAAGAGGCGATGCCGGCATCGACCGACATGGTCAGGTCTTCCATTTCCAGCGACACCCAGTCGTTGTAGCCCATCATGCGTACCACCGAGAAGAATTCCTTCCACCACTGCAGATCCCTGCCGCAGCCGACGGCGACATAGTTCCAGGCCCGGCCGGCTACGTCGTCGATCGGTTTGGTCTCCAGCAGCCCGTTAACCTCGACGACGCCGCGCTCAAGGCGTACGTCTTTGCCGTGCACATGGTGAATGGCGGGCCCAAGGGCGCGGGCCACCGCGATGGGATCTGCGCCCATCCAGATCAAGTGGCTGGGATCGAGGTTCAGACCCACCATAGGGCCAACGGCCGCGCGCAGCCGGAACAACGTTTCCGGATTCCACACCAGCATGGCGCTGAAGTTTTCCAGCGCAAAGCGCTCGACGCCGCACGCTTTGGCCTGGGTGACCAGCGCCTGCCAATAGGGGATCGCCACTTCGTTCCATTGATAGTCCAAACAGTTTTTCACCGTCGGCGGCCAGCTGACGGTATAAGTGATCCAGTTGGGGATGGTGTCATGCGAGCTGGCCGGGGGCAGGCCGCTCATCATGACGATCTTTTTCACCCCCAACAGGCCGGCCAGCTCCAGCGTATTGTCGGTTTGCCGCAGATGACGCTGCCCCAGCTCGCCCGGATCGAGCGGATTGCCGGAGACATTGAGCGCGGCGATCTCCATGCCGCGGCTGGCCAGGGCCTGCTGCAGCTGCCGGCGTTTGGCCGGGTTGGCCAGCAGATCGTCGGTATCCAGATGGGGCGCCGGAGACCAGCCGCCGGTGGTCATTTCCACGCCGCGCACCCCCAGCTCCAGCAACCGATCCAGCATCGGCTCGAAGGGTAAATGGCCCAGGCTGTCGGTACAGAATGAAAGTTTCATGATGCTTTCCTTATCGGTAATTGACCCAGGTGGCGCCGTTGTCGGCGGAACGAACGCAGTTTTCAATCCAGCGCACGCCTTCTAACCCGGCATCGATATCCGGATAGATCAGCGTGGCCAGCGTTTGCCGATCGCCGCGCTGGCTGGCGCTGATGGCGATGGCGAACTTGAGGTAAATATTGGCCCAGGATTCGGCCAGGCCTTCGGTATGCAGCGCGCCGAGCCGCTCTTCGGCCAGCGCGCTGTCGTCCAGATAGGGCATGCCATGGTGCAGCGTTTGGTTGGGCCGCCCCTGGATCTCATAGCGCAATTCGCCGGGCGTGGAATCGCTCCATTGCAGGCTGGCGCGTGCGCCCACCACGCGAATGCTTTGGCTGTCCATCGCGCCCGCGTTGATGGCGGAGGCCCACATGCGGCCGACGGCGCCGTTTTCGTAGTGCATCAGCACCATGGCATTGTCTTCCAGCGGGGCGCGGGAAGGGATAAAGCTCTGGCGATCGCACAGCAGGGAGGCAATCTTCATGTCGGGCATGACCAGCTGTGAGATGTAGAAGGTGTGGGTAGAAATGTCGCCCAGCACAAAGGAGGGGCCGGCGATTTTCGGATCGACGCGCCACTTTTGCGCCTCGAACGTGTCCGCGCTTTCGTTGGCGTTGAAGCCATGGGTGTACTGCAATTCGACCATGCGTATTTCGCCGATGTCGCCGTTCGCGATCATGGCGCGCATCTGCATCAGCAGCGGATGCCCGGAGAAGCCGTAGGTTACGCCGACGATCAGGCCTTTCTCCGCTGCCAGCGCCTTGATTTCTCTCGCCTCCGCCGTAGTGAAGAACAGCGGTTTTTCGCAGATGACATGCAGGCCGGCATTCAGCGCGGCGCGCGTGATTTCATAGTGGGTGCCGTTAGGGGTGGCGATGGTCACCACCTCAACGCCATCTTCGCGGTTGGCCTCTTGTTTCAGCAACTGCTGATAGTCGTCATAGCAGCGTTCAGCGGGCACGCCGAGATTGACGCCAAACTCACGCCCGCGCGCCGCGTCGATATCAAAAGCGCCGGCAACCAGCCGATAGGCGGTATTGTCGCGCAGTGCGCCGGAACGGTGCTTGTAGCCCACCTGACTGAGGCGGCCGCCGCCGATCATCGCCCAACGCAGCGGGCGAGGGATGCTTCTTTCACCATTTAACATGCTGACTCCTGATACTGTGGCTTTGCACTCGGGTGCAAAGTGGGTTGAAAAAGAGAGTGGCAACGGTTTATTTCTGGTTCATTTGCGCAAATTGCGGGTAGTTTTCTCGCGTCACGGTGGCATAAGGCACCCAGTTGTAAGACTCGGTTTTGGCGTGATCCAACATCGCTCGGGTCACTTGCACCGCGCTGATCGCCTGGGCTTTGGCATCCTGGAAAATGGTCACCGCCAGGTCGCCGTTTTTGATAAATTGCAGGCCGTCGGGCGTGCCATCGATACCGGCAACCAGTACGCCGTTCTTTTTGGCCTGCTTCAGCGCCATGATCGCGCCGATGGCCATCTCATCGTTGTTGGCGGCGATCGCATCGATCGGTACGCCGTTCAGCAACCAGCCGGAGACCACGTCGACCGCTTCATTGCGTTGCCATTTCGCAGTCTGTTTCTCTACCACTTTCAGCTCTTTGTGTTTGGCGATCACCGCTTCCACCGCGCGGGTGCGCTCGCGGGTTTCTTCGTTGGAGAGGGCGCCCATCAGGATCGCCACGTTGCCGCGGTAATTCATTTTTTTCGCCAGGGCCTCCATCTGCAGGTGGCCGCTGAGCGCCGAATCGGAGCCGACGTAGGCCGTCGCGCCGCTCAGCGGCACTTCGGGTTTGCGGTTGACGAAGATAAGGGGGATAGCGGCGCGTTGGGCGGCCGCTATCATCGGCTGAACGCCTTGCGTATCGACCGGGTTAAGGATAATGGCGCCCACGCCCTGATTAATCAGATCGTCAACCTGCTGCACCTGCAGGGCGACATCGCCTTTGGCATCAACGAACTGGCCTTGCAGCTGCTGCGCAACCAGTTCCCGCGCCATTTGGATGCGCAGGATGGAGACGAAGTTGAGATCGAAGTTGGCCAACGCCACGCCGACCTGGTAGCTCTTGGCCTGGGCGGTCACGACAAACAGCGAGCAGGCTAACATCAACAACAGTCTGGTTTTTTTCATTACGGTATCCTGTTGAGAAGAGAGGTGTTATGTAAAATCAGTTCTTTTGCAACCGGGTGCAAAGCAAGAGACAAAACGGCGATGAGTCTCTGAATGCCACCGTGAATGTCGGCCATGGATAAAATTTGGTCAACAGGGGAAAGGTGAAAACAGCGCGGACGATCACAAACTCTTTATGTTTTGCACCCGGTTGCATAACAAATTGCAATCGGGTGCAAAAACGGGACATAATCGCAGCAGGTATGCCGGCAGGCGCTTAGGGGATCTGAGCGAGCAGGGTTATAGTGTGACTTCACCGAAGCAGGGATCGACGCAACCATGACGAAACACCACAAAGCCACCGCCAGCGACGTCGCCGAAAAGGCCGGCGTCTCTAAATGGACGGTATCGCGCGCCTTTACGCCCGGTGCGTCGATCTCAGACAACGCGCGTGAAAGCGTGTTGGCGGCGGCGGCCGAGCTGGGCTATCGACCCAATCTGCTGGCGCGCAGCCTGTCGCAAAAACGCACGCACATCATCGGCGTGGCCATCGACGAGATGAAGAACCCGCATTCGATGATGATGCTCGATATGGTCACCAAACAGCTGCAAGCCCGCGGCTATATGGCGCTGCTGCTGAACATCACCGCCGGGGAAAACTACCGGGCGGTGATGGCGATGGCCGATCAGCTGCAGGTCGATGGCATTCTGTTCCTGGCGACGGTGTTAACCCAAGAGTGGGCGGCGATCGCGCAAGATCTGCATCAGATCCCGCTGGTGCAGGTATGCCGCAATACGGAAAGTGAACATATCGATGTGGTCAATATCGACGGCTATCGTGCCGGCGAAGAGATCGCCGCGCTGCTGATAGAACAAGGTCATCGCCGCTTTGGCTATATGAAGGGGCCGGATACGCAAAGCAGCCATTTGCTGCGCATGGAAGGCTACCGCGATAGGCTGATAACCTCTGGCTTTCAGCTGGATCGGGTGCTCACGGCTGGCCACTACGATCGCCAACGCGGTTTCCAGCTGATGAGCGAATACCTTCAGGCAACGCCGGAAAGCGAGCGGGTTGAGGCGCTGTTCTGCGAGAACGACGTGTTGGCGCTGGGGGCGCTCGAAGCGCT
Source organism: Serratia sp. SCBI (assembly GCF_000747565.1). NCBI lineage: Bacteria > Pseudomonadati > Pseudomonadota > Gammaproteobacteria > Enterobacterales > Yersiniaceae > Serratia > Serratia sp. SCBI. The sequence continues at coordinate 2,468,699 of NZ_CP003424.1, forward strand.
CAGGCAAGTGGCACCGTCGTCTTCGATGGCCGTGGTAGGTTTCGACGATATCGACGAGGCCGGATCAGCCAACTGGGCGCTGACCAGCTACAGCCAACGCATCGATCGGCTGGTCGAGGAGGCCTTGAATCGCCTGATCGACAATCGCGCCACGGCAGACGACGCCTGGCGGCATGGGGAATTGCGGGTTCGGCGGTCGCATTTGGCTGGGAAACCGGCGTAAGGATTTCTTTTTGTGTGACACTGTCACTATTGAGGCTTGATGAGAGCACATCGAGATGGAAAGAAGAAACTCTATAGAAGAGAAAGCGTTGCATCCAGAGGCCCCATCGCCAGCGGTGGCGAGTACCGCTGGGGGCGCCATGGCAAACAGGCGGACGATGAGCCGTTGCCGCTGCGTGAAAGTATGCATGGGCGGATACAACATGGCATGGATTACACGCCGCTATTTCAATTTTTGCTCAGTAAAGTGGGCCAACCCTGGAATGAAGTACACAGTGAAGCGATTAGTCGGTTGGATAAAGAAGCGCCTATTTGAGAAGGAATCCTGGGAATAGTCAGGTTTCACGAGAGTCATTCTGGTGTAGATTGACTGCCGAAGTTTGCCAGATTTCACGTAGCGCGATCAAAAAGGAGGGCATTTTGACGCATTCTGCAAAGTTGTTTAGCCAAATCCAGATGCTTGAGGTTGAACTGCATCAGTCATCGGTGCGCCGCGATCCGCAGCGCGTCGCGGCATTGCTGCATGAAGACTTTGAAGAGATTGCTCGTCAGGTCTGCGTTATGACAAACGCCAGACCGTTGCGGCGCTGGAAATGGAAACTGAGCATCCGCAGATTGTTGCCGAAGGTTTTACGCTGGCGAAAATCAGTGAAGGCGCCGTGTTGCTGACGTATAAGAGTTTTCAACGCAACGCGCAGGGCAGCGCCATTCGTTGCACAGAACGGTCGTCGATTTGGATGCTGACGGAAAAGGCCGGTTGGCAAATGCGGTTTCATCAGGGCACACCGACCGAGGATTAAACTGAGGTGCTGAAACTGAACGGGCTGATGATGGGCTTAAACATAAAAAAGGTTAGCAGCTTGATAAGGCTTGAAGGTGAGGTGAGAAAGGACGGCCAGGCTAACGGCGGTGCGTACTCAATAATGCAATTTAACATAATATACATTATGCGCACCCATATGGTTATACGTGGATTCTGGCGTCCTGGCTTGATCATGGGTTTTCTCCTGTGGCCAACCATTTCAACGCACGTTACTCATGCCGTTGAACGAATTCGTTTTTCAGCTGGTCTTAAGCCGTCGAGTTTTCGCTGCAGGCTTCATTGCCATTGCCGCTTATTGCTGCGCGACACCATGATGTTTGCGCAAAAATCTCTGAACACCCAATGCCTGTCGCCTGTTCACTTCCTGCCGTAAATGCATGCATGTGAGGCATGCGCTTGCCGCTTCCCAGGATTTCGGCACTTGGCGTTCCAACGCCGCTTAACCTCCCAGCAAAATTATCAATCGTTGGTTTGGTCGCCAGCCAACTCTGCCGATGTGATGAACTGCCGTTAACACGCCAGCCAATATCTCGCGAAGTTTCAGCTTTATCACGTTCCACCCACTGAGGATCATAGATAAATGCGTTCTGTCATTAATGATGACCGGACATGCTTATAGCGACACATCTCTGCGGATATTGAGGCGAAATCCCCCCGCTTTTTTGATCGCGCTACGTGAAATCTGATAAAACATGGCTACTGCGATACTGCAGATTTCACCAAAACGCGCCATAAAAATGAACAACTTCTGCCTGTCAAATGCGTACTGGCGTTCGTCTTCACCGTTTCCGGTGGCCTTCATGGCGTTGGCTATACTGAATGGGAGCATTCTTCCACACTCCAGGACATCCCCATGTTTGACCATGTGAAATTTGGCGTCAGCGACTTTGCTCTGAGCAAAGCGTTTTTCCTTAATGCGCTGGCGCCGCTGGGCGTAAAGATCGTTGCCGAAGGTGAACCCGATTATGGCGTTGAGCTGTGTCCCGATCGGGGTAACGTGTCATTATGCCTGTTTCAGACCGATGAAAAACCGGCGCATCTGCACCTGGCATTTACCGCAAGCAGCCGTGAACAGGTCGATGCGTTCTATCACGCCGCGTTAAGCGCCGGCGGCAAAGATAATGGCGCGCCCGGTTTACGCCCCAATTATCATGCCCACTACTATGCGGCGTTTGTCATTGGTCCGGATGGCCATAATATCGAGGCGGTTTGCCACAACGCGAACGACTAGTTTTTCCCTTTTAAAACAGAAAATTACACAGAGGTAAAGACTCTAAATTTAACATAATGCATAGTGACGGTGTCACTATTAGTTACCCCGTCACGTCAATCCACTCCGCTCCCGTGATGCCGGCCAGCCGCTGTGGCGCAATTCTCACGCCAGAGTTATCGCTGCCGCCTGCCGGAAGCACTTCATCGAAAGCGCGCAGGCTATGATCGCAGTAGATCCTCACCGCCTCCGGTGCGGCAAAGGGACAAACGCCGCCGGGCGGATAGCCGGTTAATGCTTCAACCTCTTCCGCCGGCAACATACGCGCCTTCACGCCGAAGAATTGCTTGTACTTCTTGTTGTCGATTCTGGCAGTTCCCGCCATCACCAGCAGCACCACATCGCCGTTAACGCGAAACGAAAGCGTCTTGGCGATCTGCCCGCTCTCCACGCCAAAGGCTTCTGCCGCCAGCGCCACCGTTGCGGTGTTCTTTGCCAGCACCGTCACCGTCGTCTCCGGTGCGTGCTCGGCCAGAAAACGCTGAACGCGTTCTATGCTCATGCCCTGCCTCCTGATATTGCTAAGCCATTGATAATGCCGAAGTGATGGTTTCGGTTTTAACATCGCATGCTAAAAAATGAGAATCAAAATTGTTCAAATCGCTGGATCTGAACAAAGCTTTAAGGGGCCAATGGCCTTTTTACCCATCATTTTTCATGGAGATGCCTGCATGACCACGCAAACGACAGCAAGGCCCTCAGCGGCCGCAGTGGCCGTCTATGAATGGCTCAACCCGATACCTTACGGATTTTTCACCGCGGCGCTGATTTTCGACATCATTTATGCCTGTACCGCTAATATTCAGTGGGTCAATGGCGCAAGTTGGCTAATTGCCATCGGCCTGATTTTTGCCATCATTCCCCGCCTGATTAACCTGGTACAGGTATGGTTCGGCAGCGCTCGGCTGCGGGGATCGTCGGTCAAACTCCATTTCTGGCTGAATTTGCTGGCCATCGTTCTCGCCATTATCAACGCTTTCGTGCATAGCCGGGATGCGTATGCCGTGGTGCCCCAAGGCCTGGTGCTGTCTGCGATCGTGGTCGCGCTGCTCAGCCTGGCGAATATTCTGCTGGCCCTTGGCGCCCGCGCAAAATAAGGAGGTTTTCATGAAGCTCTCATCTCTGGCGCTCACCCTTTCCGCCGTTTTGGCCTTGGCCGGCTGCGATAACAGCGCCGTCATTTCGCCAGAGCAACAAATGGGCCCGGACCCGACGTTGCCGGCGGCGCAAGACTTCCTGATCCCGCCGATGCAGGTGCCTAAGGGCATTGGCTGGCAACAAGATCAGACGCCGAAAGTGGCGGAAGGCTTGAAAATCGATAAGGTGGCAGACGATTTGCTTCATCCGCGTCAGTTGCTCACGCTGCCCAATGGCGATGTGTTGGTCGTGGAGGCCAACGGGCCGGGCACGGAAGCGGTGAGCACGCCCAAGCAGCTGATCGCCGGCCTGGTGAAAGGCCAATCCGGTAAAGGCGGCAAAGGGGGCAATCGCATCACCCTGCTGCGCCCGACCGCCGGCGGCAACTGGGAAAAGCACGTCTTCCTCGAGGGGCTCGATTCCCCGTTCGGCGTCCAGTTGATTGGCAATACGCTGTACGTGGCCAATACCGGCAATATCATGCAGTACGCCTATCAGCCAGGCGAAACGCGCATCAGCGATCCGGGCAAAGAACTGGCCGACCTGCCGGACACCATCAACCATCACTGGACCAAGGCCCTGCTGGCCAGCCCTGACGGGAAAAAGCTGTATGTCGGCGTCGGTTCCAACAGCAACATCACCGAAAACGGCCTGGCCGTAGAGTACCGGCGCGCCGCCGTGCTGGAAGTGGACACCGCCTCCGGTGCCAGCCGCATCTTCGCCAGCGGCCTGCGCAACCCGACCGGGCTGCAGTGGGAGCCGCAAAGCGGCAAGCTGTGGGCGATTGTCAACGAGCGTGACGAAATCGGCGCCGATCTGGTGCCGGATTACCTGACCTCGGTGCAAGACGGCGGTTTCTACGGCTGGCCTTACAGCTATTTCGGCCAGCACGTCGATCGACGGGTACAGCCGCCGCGGCCGGACCTGGTGGCGAAAGCCATCAAGCCGGATTACGCGCTCAGCTCGCACGTCGCGCCGCTGGGGCTGCTGTTCTACACCGCGAGCGCTCTGCCGGCCGACTATCGCGGCGGCGCTTTTATCAGCGAGCACGGCAGTTGGGATCGCTCGCCGCTGAACGGCTATCGGGTCAGCTATGTAGCGTTTGAGCAAGGCAAACCGGTCGGCAAGCTCAAAGCGGTGGTCACCGGCTTTGTCTCCGATGATGAGAAGGAACTCTATGGCGCCCCTGTGGGGCTGGCTGTCGATAAGACCGGCGCTTTGCTGGTTGCGGATGACGTCGGCAACACTGTCTGGCGCGTCAGCGCGAAGTAAGGTTACGGGCGGGTTCCGGTGAACTCGCCCGTGACATTGTCACTCACTCCTCAGCGCCAGCCAGATCGTAATAAAGCGGAATAATCGTGCTCGCCAGTTTTTCCGTCATTAATATTGTCCCCGTCACGTTATTGGCGCAAAAAAAATAGCCATTGGTCAGAATTAAAGCGCTCATTCGATAATATATTCATCAACAGACTGTTGACCAGAAATAAAAGGTTTTAACATTTCGACATAAACCAGTACAATTCCCTCCCCTGTGTTAACCCTTTTTTAGGTTGATTGTGTCGTTAATTCAGCCCCCTGCATCACGTAACCGGGCCGCCGCCTGGTTAGGGATGTTCGCCATTCTGATGTTGTTCATTGCGCCGGTGGTCTCGCGATCCCTGGAGCATGCGCGCGCCGGAAGTGCTGAAACGACCGTCATGGCGGACTGCGGCATGGCGATGCCGATGCATCATGAGATGCATTCGCCGCCGGCCGCGCCGGAAAAGGCCGCATCGCCGATGATGCAGCACGGCGGCGGCCACCACAACATGGCGATGATGATGGACGACAGCGCCTGCGGCTACTGCGTGCTGTTGCTGCACGCGCCGCTGCTGGACGTGAGCCACGCCCCGCTGTTCTGGTCTCAATCTCTGGCCTCGCGCCCGCCGCCGACTCATTATCTCGTTCCCCTGTTTGCCCACGTCGTTCATACCGAATTACAGCCGCGCGCGCCGCCCGTCTCTTTCCTCTGATTTAACAATACCCCATTGCCGTTTCTGTATTGCCGTTGATCGTTTCAACATGGCGGAATTAATACGCCCAATGGTTATGCATCGAGACGACATTATTAGCCCGGTTATTTCCACGTTGAGGGAATTAACCTCCGTATTTTCCGATGGTGATTTTCGCCAGGCATCCCCACGCCTGAATAAATCGCCGGAGAATAATGGAAAAAAGTTAGCTTAAGGAAAGATGATGTTTAAACCCGCTTATAAAAAGAACGCCGTCACCCGCGCAATCACCACCGCCATGCCGCTGTTCCTGCTGGCCGGCCACGCGGCGCAGGCGCATCAGCACCCTACCGACGCACAGGTTAATGATGGCGACGTGATCACCGTCACCGCACCGCTCTACTCTCCGCTGACCATCGTGACGTCACCAAAAACCCCGCGTCAGCCGGTGCCCGCCAGCGACGGTTCGGACTATCTGAAAACCATCCCCGGTTTTTCGCAGATCCGCAACGGCGGCACCAACGGCGATCCGGTATTTCGCGGCATGTTCGGTTCGCGGCTGAAAATTCTCACTGACGGTTCGGAGATGCTCGGCGCCTGCCCATCGAGAATGGATGCGCCCACCTCTTACATCTCGCCGGAAAGCTTCGATCTGCTGACCATCACCAAAGGGCCGCAGACGGTGCTGTGGGGGCCGGGTTCGTCGGCGGGCACGGTGCGTTTCGAACGTGAACGTCCGCGCTTCGACAAGCCGGGCATCAAGGGCAACGCCAGCGTGCTGACCGGCTCCAATGGCCGCTGGGACGAGAATATCGACGCCAGCCTCGGCGCCGAGCAAGGTTACCTGCGGGTGATGGCCAACAAGTCGCGCGCCAACGATTACCAGGACGGAACGAATACGCGCGTGCCATCGCGCTGGGACAAATGGAACGGCGATCTGGCGCTCGGCTGGACGCCGGATGCCGACACGCTGCTGGAAGTGACGATGGGGCGCGGCAACGGCGAAGCGCGCTATGCCGGCCGCAGCATGGACGGTTCGCAGTTCAAACGCGAAAGCCTGGGCATGCGGGTGGAGAAATCCAACATCGGCGAGGTGCTGGATAAGTTGGAAGCGCAGGTCTACTACAACTACGCCAACCACGTGATGGACAACGTGACCCTGCGCTCGCCGGGCAGCGGCGGCATGGGCGGCCACGGTGGGCATGGCGGCATGAGCATGGGGGGCCACGGCGGGCACATGATGTCTTCCGGCATGACGATGCAGCTCGATCGCCGCACCGTCGGCGGCCGTGTGATGGGCACCTGGCAGTGGCAGGACGTGAAGCTTGAAAGCGGCCTGGACACGCAGACCAATACCCACCGCAGCATGAGCCGCGGCAGCTGGGAAAAAGACGCCCAGTTCAACAGCTACGGCGCCTTCGGCGAGCTGACATGGTCCACCAGCGAGCAGGATAAGCTGATCGGCGGCGCGCGTCTCGACCGCACCCTGGTGGAGAACTTCCGCAGCGGCAGCGACGGGGAACGTTCAGACACGCTGCCGAGCGGCTTTATGCGCCTGGAGCATACGCTGGCCGAGCTGCCGCTGATGCTGTATGCCGGCGTCGGCTATACCGAGCGCTTCCCGGATTACTGGGAGCTGTTCTCGCCGAAGCTGGGTCCGAACGGCAGCAAGGATCCGTTCTCCAGCGTCAAGAGCGAGAAAACCACGCAGCTCGACATCGGCGCGCAGTACAACGGCAAGCGCTTCAACGGCTGGGTCTCCGCGTATGTGGGCCGCGTCGATGATTTCATCCTGTTCAAATACGATCCGCACAATGCGCGTCTCAGCCAGGCCGATAACGTCAACGCCAACATTATGGGCGGCGAAATGGGCATGGGTTATCAACTGAGCGAGCACTGGAAAACCGACGCCAGCCTGGCCTACTCCTGGGGGAAAAACACCAGCGACGGTCGCCCGCTGCCGCAGATCCCGCCGCTGGAGGCACGCTTGGGGCTGACCTATGAGTACGGCGACTGGAGCGGCACCGGCCTGTGGCGTCTGGTCAGCAGCCAGCACCGCGTGGCGATCAACGAAGGCAACGTAGTAGGCAAAGACTTTGCCGAAAGCGCCGGCTTCGGCGTGCTCTCCGCCAACGCCGCCTACAAGGTGAATAAAAACGTCAAGCTGAGCGCCGGTCTGGATAATATCCTGAACAAGACCTACAGCGAGCACCTCAACCTGGCGGGCAACAGCGCCTTCGGCTATTCGGCCAACAGCGCGGTGAATGAACCGGGCCGCACCCTGTGGGCCAAGGTTAACGTCACCTTCTAAGCCGTTCACCGGGCGATGGGTAACCGTCGCCCGGTTACGCGATATGCGATCCGGTTCTTAGGATATGAGTTTTAAGTTTTTCCCATCCGGTTTAGCGGCGATTACTATCACCCTCAACGTAATCAACGATCCGGAGGGAATATGCAAAAGCTCACTCGTTTTCTGGCCCTGCTCGGCGAGCTGATGATTGAAAAAGCCGAAGACGCCGCGCCGCAGGCTGCTCAGCCTGACGATCGCGACGACGCGCTGCCACCGCGCCTCGAGCGTGGCGTTGCGCTGGCCGACCGCTTCCTGTTCATGTAATTTCCCGCGCAGTTTAACCCGCTCACACTGACCGCACGATATGTTCGCGCAGCCACCGGTGCGCGGGATCCCGATGCGATCGTTCGTGCCACAGCATGGTCATTTCAAAAACCCGGCACCGCCAGCGGCGGCTCGAGCTGTTGCAATAAAGGCTGGTTGCGCACCAGCCGCTCCGGCAGCATCGCCACCAAATCGGACTGCGTCAGCACCGAGATAACGAAGAGAAAATGCGGCACGGAAAGCACCACGCGCCGCGTCAGCCCCACGTCCGCCAGCGCCCGATCGGTGATGCCGTAGAACCCGCCGCCGTCCGGTGAGACCATCACCTGCTCCAATCGGCAAAATTGCGCCAGCGTCAGGTTTTCATGCAGCTTGGGATGGCCGATTCTGCCCACCAGCACATAGCGTTCACTGAACAGCGTGCGCTGACGCAGACCGGGCGGCGCCCCTTCGCGGGTGTGAAACGCCAGATCGATCTCCCCCTGTTCCGCCAGTTTGGCGATGCGTGACGGCGCGGTCTCCAGCACCGCCAGCCGGGTGCCGGGCGCCGCCGTGCGCAAACCGTTCAGCGCTGGCAGGACGATGGTGGATTCGCCGTAGTCGAAGGCGGCCGCACGCCAGGTATCGGTCGCCACGGCGGGATCGAACGGCGTGGCCGGCGTCACCGCCAACTCAAGCGCCGCCAACGCCTGACGCAGCGGTTCCCGCAGTTGCTCCGCTCTGGCAGTCGGACGCATGCCGCGCGGGCCGGGCAACAGCAGAGGATCGTCAAAGATCGCCCGCAGTTTGGCGAGATGCACGCTGACCGCCGGCTGAGAGAAATTGAGCCGCTGCGCCGCGCGCGTGACGTTGTGCTCCGCCAGCAGCGCGTCGAGCGTCACCAGCAGGTTGAGATCCAGCCGCCTTAAATTATTCATGGTTATACCTGTGATAACGGTAATTCATTTCTAATATACCTTGTGACGCCCTAACCTGCAGCTCTCACCCCAAGGAGCGTTGTTATGAATGTGCTGATTGTTTACGCCCACCCGGAGCCACAGTCGCTGACCGGCTCACTGAAAAACTTCGCCGTTGAGCGTCTGACGCAGTCCGGCCATCAGGTACAGGTGTCCGATCTGTACGCTATGAAGTGGAAAGCGGCGATCGACGCCGACGACAGCCTGGAAGGCGCATCAGGGCCCCGTTTCGTTCCTTCGCTGGATTCCCAGCGCGCGTTCGCCAACGGCGTGCAGAGCGCCGATATCGAACGGGAACAGCAAAAGCTGCGCTGGGCGGACGCGGTGCTGCTGCAGTTTCCGCTGTGGTGGTTCTCGATGCCGGCGATTCTGAAAGGCTGGTTCGATCGTGTCTATGCCTATGGTTTTGCCTATGGCGTCGGTGAGCATTCCGATACGCATTGGGGCGACCGTTACGGCGAGGGTATGTTGGCGGGCAAACGGGCGATGCTGCTCGTCAGCGCCGGCGGGTGGGAATCCCATTACGCCCCGCGCGGTGTCAACGGGCCGATCGACGATATTCTGTTTCCTATCCAGCATGGCATGCTGCATTACCCGGGGTTCGAGGTGTTGCCGCCGTTCGTCACCTATCGCGCCGGAAAGACCGACGAGACGCGCTTCGCTGCCCTGTGCGAGCAGCTCGGACAGCGGCTAGATAATCTGTGGCACACCGAGCCGATTCCGTTTCGGCGGCAGAACGCCGGTGACTACCTGATCCCGCAGCTGACGCTGAAAGCGCATCTCGCGCCAGGGCAAGACGGTTTTAGCATTCACCTGAAATAGCGCGAGCCGCTCCCCTTATCGCGGCGCTGACACAGCGCCGCCCCCGAGGAGGAGTTTGGCGCCCAATCCCATCATGACCAAGCCCGTGAATCTCTGCTGCCACACCAACAACCGGGGATTGCGGGCGAGCCATTGTCCCACGGTGCCGGAGGCCATAGCGACAGAACCCAGCGAAAGGATCCCGGCCAGCTTCTGAATGGAACCTAAAACGAGCAATTGCAGCCAAACCGGCCCGGTTTCAGGGTTAACAAACTGCGGGAGGAAAGCAAACATGAACAGCAGCGACTTAGGGTTGGTCAGGCTGTTAATCGCTCCTTCTTTCACCGCCTGCCACTCGGTCATCATCCGGGGTTTTCGCACGGCATCGGAACGCTGCCGGCTTACCTTCAGCATTTTTATCCCCAGCCAGACCAGATAGGCGGCCCCAACCCAACGCAATACGTCCAACGCCAGCGGATAAGCATGCAGCAGCGTGGCGAGGCCGAGCACCAGCATGGAAACCTGCACCATACCGGCGACAAAAACCATGCCGAAAACATTGAGCAGCGCGATACGGCGGCCTTGGCCGATACCCCGGGCCAGCGTGAGCATCATGTCCGGTCCAGGAGACAGTTCCAGAAGGGTAAGTGCAACAAGAAAAGCAATAAACGTTTCGGCTGAAGGCATGGGGTTATCACCGGCGAGTCAAAGGATACGGCAATCATATTCCTCCCCGGACATTCGCAACAGCACTATCAGGCGCATCCGGGGAGTCTCGTTAATTCAGGGCGGCGAGAAATGCCCGATAGCCCTGCGCGCTGCTGTCCAACTCGTGCTGCTGAACCTGCTCTGCCGTCCCGTCCGAAGCGGCTTCCTTGCCGTAAAAGGCAAAGAACGAAGCATAGTCGGCCCGCACATAATCGGCGGTCACTTCAAACGGCCGGAAGATCTCCTCCAGCGAGTAGCGATAACGCCCTTCACGCGCGTAATCTTCTGCGCGTACGCCCGCCGTGACCGCCAGCGCCAGTTTCTTGTTCTGCATCTTATAGCCGCTGCGGGAACCGTAGGCCCAGCCGTAGGTGAGCACGTCGTCCAGCCATTTTTTCAGCAGCGGCGGGCTGCTGAACCAGTAAATGGGGAACTGCAGCACGATGTTGTCATGCGCTTCAATCAACTGCTGTTCTTTGGCGACGTCGATCTGCCAGTCCGGATAGGCCTGATGCAGTTCGTGCACGGTATACAGCGCCGGATAGCGGCGCAGTTCCTCCAGCCAACGTTTGTTGACCACCGAGTTCGCCATATCGGGATGTGTCACTACCACCAACGTTTTCATACTGATCTCTCCAGTCAGGTGTTTCGACGCATCTTAGGGTATGCTGACAGAATGTAAAATACGCACACTCACGACACATACTTACCCTGGAGAAAGTGTAAATGACCGCCGAATCCCACTGCAGCCCTACGGGCATCAGCCTTGAAGACACCGGTTATGGCTACACCCTGTCGGTGATCAACGGTAAATACAAAATGATTATTCTCTACTGGCTGGCGTTGTATAAGCCGGTATTGCGGTTCAACGAACTGCAGCGTTGCATCGGCACCATTTCGTATAAGACGCTGAGCTCGACGTTGAAAGAGCTGGAAAAAGACCGGCTAGTGGTGAGGAAGGAGTATCCGCAGATCCCGCCCAAGGTGGAGTACAGCCTGTCCGAGCGCGGGCGTTCGCTGATCCCGGTGATCGACATGATGTGCGACTGGGGGGAGCGGCACCGGCCGGAACAGCCGGCGCCGTGAGGGGTCAGTTGTCCGCCGCCGCTGAGGTTGCCGGAGCCGGCTCATCGTGCTCGACCAACGCGTCCGCCGGCCGGCACTGGCGCAGCGTGCGCACGCTGAAGGCCACCAGCACGCCGAGCACTGCGGCGAATGCGCCAAACGACAGCACGCTCATCAATGGGGTGAATACCCTGCCCAGTACACCGAGCCCCAGCGCGCCGATCGAATCGCCTGTCACGTCCTGCGCGGTGCCGAGGCTGTTCACCCGCCCCAGCAGATGATCCGGCGTGTTGCTCTGGATCAGCATGAACTGCAAGAGCGAGGCGATGGCATTCGCGTAGCCGTAGCACACCAGCGCCAGCAACGCCGGCGCCAGGTGGCTGAACAGCCCCAGTGACGCGATGGCGGTGAACGCGATGATAGCGGCGATCAGGATCAGCACGCCAGGGCGAGAGAAACGCCCCACCCAGCCGCTGGTCAGCGCGCCCAGCATCGCACCGAGCGGCACTGCGGAGTACATCAGGCCTATAGAGGACGCGCCGACGTGGTAAGCGTCCTGCGCCAGCGCCGGAAACAGTACCCTGACGGCGCCGACGATGCTCATCAACATCCCCAGCAACACCACCGAGCCGACCACCTTATTGCGCCAGACAAACTGGAAGCCGCTGGCGAGCGCGCGCAGCGGGTGTTCCGGCTCCTGCTGCTGCGGCAGCAACGTCGGCAAGCGCACCAGCGGGACCAGGGTGCCCAGCGTCCCTGCCGCCGCGACGGCGAAGGCGAGACCGACGCCGCCGAACACGATGATGATCCCCCCCAGCGCCGGCGCCAGGATCGCGCCGATGCGCACCGTCACCATGCTCAAGGCCCCCGCCGCCGCCAGGTTTTCGCGCCCGACCAGCAGCGGGATCACCGCCATCAGCGCCGTCATGCCGAGCGCGCCGAAGAACCCGTCCCAGGCCGCCAGCAGGTAGAGCGCCCACAGCGACGGGGCCGGCGCGAAGGCGTTTAGACTCAGGGCGACAAAGCCCAGCCCGCAGGTGCCGCGCGCGAACAGGATCAGCTTGCGGCGATCGTAGCGATCGGCGAGCACCCCGCCCAACATCAGGCCGATAAACATGCCTACGCCGTCCAGCGCCACCGCCACGCCCACCTGCAACGTGGAGCCGGTCATCGCCTGGATCTGAATCGGCACCCCCACCGCCAGCATGCCGAGTGAAAACACCGACAGCATGCGGGCGCAGAAAATCGCACGAAAATGCGCATTGCTTCTCAGCAAACTGAAATCAAGAAAAAAAGAAGGTCTGGCCATAGTGTCCTGCATATCATGTTTTAGTACGGGCCGTGGCGCACGCCCCGGCCCGGTTGCGTTATACCAACCCGTATTGCCGCGTCAGCAGCGAATGCAATAGCGGCCCTAGCGTCTCCAGCGAGGCCGGCGACAGAATGTCCGCGTGCTCGCAACCTTGGTGATGACAGATCAGCCGATCCAGATACGGCGCCCACACGGCGTTGATGTCCATCAATGGCGGCAGCGTCCGATCGGCGACAAACAGCGTCGCCGTGCCGTGGAAACGCTGACTGCGCGCCTGAGAAAGAAGGCGCACCGCGTCACGATAGTTGGCGACGATGCTGTCGAACATCGCCGCCTTCTCCGCCATCAGCGTCGGATCGCCATGATCTTCCGCCATAAACTCGGCCTGTTCCTGCGCCACCTCCTTCTGCGCCTCTTCCTCGGTGGGGCCGGTCCAGTCCTGGCCTTCCGGCGGATAGGTATCCAGCATGCCGAGGAACGCCACCTCTTCACCCTGCTGCTGCAGACGCGCGGCCATCGAATGCGCCAGCGTGCCGCCGAGCGAATAGCCCAGCAGGTAGTAAGGCCCCTGCGGCTGCAGGCGGCGCAGAGTGGCGAGATGACGATCGACCATCTGCTCAATGTCCTCACAGGTGGCGATGACGCCGTCCGGTCTTGGCGACTGCAGACCGATGATCGGGTAACTCCCCGGCAGATACCGGCTCAGCCCCGAGTACTGCCAGGCGAAACCGGAAGCCGGATGCAGGCAGAACAGCGCCGGGCCTTGGCCCGCCCGCAGCTGCAGGCACTCGCCGACGCCGCGGCTCTCGGCCGAGCCGGCGGCCTGCGCATCATCGAGCAGGTGCGCCATTTTCTCCAGACTGCGGGCGAACATGATCTGCCCGACGCTCAGCGGCCGGGTGACGCGCCGACGCAACTCCGCCGCCAGGCGCATCGCCAGCAGCGAGTGGCCGCCCAACGCGAAGAAGTCGTCGTCGGCATACACCGTCTCGCGCCCCAGCAGTTCGCTGAACAGCGCCGCCAGCAGGCGCTCGCTGTCGCTGTGCGGCACGCGGCCGCTCTGCGGGCTCAGCTGCGGCCGAGGCAACGCCTTGCGATCCAGCTTGCCGCTGGCGCTGAGCGGGAAGCTGTCGGTCATGACATAGCTGACCGGCATCATGTGCGCCGGCAAACGCGCCTCCAGCGCCTGATGCAGGACGGCGGTATCCAGCGTCACGCCCGGCTGGGCGATCAGCCAGGCAACCAACTGCCGCATATCGGCGCCGCCCAGCCCCGTCGGGCCCTCACCCAGTTCGATGGCGTGCACCGCCGCCTGCGCTACTCCCGGCTGCGCCAGCAGCGCCTGTTCGATTTCGCCCAGTTCGATGCGCTGGCCGCGGATCTTCAGCTGATCGTCGCTGCGCCCCAAATACTCGACGCTGCCGTCTTCCAGCCAACGGGCGATATCGCCGGTGCGATACATGCGCGCCCCGTTGCCGGCGGGATCGGCGACAAACCGCTGCGCCGTCAATCCCGGCCGATGCAGATAGCCGTCGGCCAGCTGAATGCCGCGCAGGTAGAGATCGCCGGCGCAGCCGACGGGCACCGGCCGCAGCATGGCGTCGAGAATGCTCAGTTGGGTGTTCCAGACCGGTTTGCCGATCGGCACGCCGGCGCCGCTCACCGCCGCCAATGCCTCGCCGGACGCCGGTTGATAGGTGACATCGACCGCCGCCTCCGTCGGGCCATACAGGTTATGCAGCGGCGCGGCGACCAACGCCTGGTAGCGGGATGCCAGTTCACACGACAACGCCTCACCGCTGCAGAACACGCGTTTCAGGCTGGCGGCGGCGCGCTGCGGCGCACGTTCGTTCAGCGCCTCAACCCAGATAGCCAACATGGACGGAACGAAATGCAGCGTGGTTACGCCATAGTCGTCGATCAATGTCGTCAGCGCCTGCGGATCGCGGTGCGCCTCCGGCGGCGCCATCACCAGGCGCGCGCCGACCATCAGCGGCCAGAAGAACTCCCAGACGGAAACGTCGAAGCTGCACGGCGTTTTCTGCAATACCACGTCCTGCGCATCGAGCGAATACTCATGCTGCATCCAGAACAGACGGTTGACGATCGCCCGGTGGTTCACCACCACCCCTTTCGGCCGCCCGGTAGAGCCTGAGGTATACAGGACGTAGGCGGGATAATCGCCGTTCCCCGCCGGTGCGCGCTGCATCGGTTCGCGCCCGCTGTCGTCCAGCGCATCGAACCGCAACGTCGGCGCCAGCGCGGCAAAACGGGCATCCAAGGCGCTCTCGGTGATAATCAGCCGTGGCTTGGCGTCTGCCACCATGTAGGCCAGACGCTCATCCGGGTAACCGGTATCCAGCGGCAGCCAGGCGGCGCCGGTTTGCACAATCGCCGTCAGCGCCAGGCTGAGGCGCACAGAACGCGGCAACGCCACCGCGACGATATCGCCCGGCTGAATGCCCGCCGCCGTCAGCCGTTCGGCCAACAGCGCGGCCTGGCGCTGCATGTCACGGTAGCTGAGGGTGTGCCCGGCATCCTGCAACGCGATGCGTTCGGGCGTGCGCCGCGCTTGATCGGCGATCGCCTGATGCAAGGTGGTGTCCGCTACCGCCTGGGCGGTGCGGTTGACCGCCGCGATCAACGCCTGTTCCTGCGGGGTTTGCAATTGCCAGCGCGGCAACGGCAGATCCGGTTGCGCAATCCATTGTTGCAGCAGCGCCATCAGCCGCGCGGCGAAGCGTTCAGGCTGCGGCACCGAGTCGCGGTACTCCATCAGCAGACGCAGACGCTCGCCCGGCAGCACCAGCAACGTCAGCGGATAGTGGGTATAGCCTTTGTTGCGGATGGCGTCGCAGCGCAGGGAACCTGTGCCGCCGAGCAAGGCGTCGCTGTCCGGGTAGTTCTCCACCACCAACAGCGTATCGAACAGCGTGCCCGCGCCGGCCAGGTGCTGGATCTCACCCAATCCCAAATCGTCGTGCTCCAGCAGTTCAATCTGCCGGTGTTGCAGAGCGGTCAGCTGTTCCGTCAACGGCCGGCCGTTTTCCAGCCGTACGCGTACCGGCAGCGTGTTGCTGAACAGGCCAACGTGCTCTTCCACGCCGTCGATCTGGCCAAACCGCCCGGAAACCGGCGAGCCGAACACCACGTCCTGATGGCCGCAACAGCCGGCCAGCTGCAGCGCCCAGATGCCCTGCATCACAGTATTGAGCGTCAGCCCGCGTTCGCGGCACAGGGTCAGCAAACGCTGTTCTTCCGCCGGCGGCAGCGTCATTTCCAGCTCAAACACGCGGTCGTCCTGCGTCTCGCCAAACAGCAGCGTTGGCCGTACGTCCTGCAGCGTCTCGCGCCAGATGCGGCGCGAGGCGTCGGCATCCTGCGCGGCCAGGCGGCGCACGATATCGGCATAGTTCGAACGCAGCGGCGGCAACGCCGTTATCCCCTTCACGCAATGCGAGCATCAGATCGTTGAGCACCACCGGCGTCGACCAGCCATCGACGATCAGGTGGTGGGCATTGAGGAACAGCGTGTAGCGTTCGCTCTCGCCGTGTTTGACCCACAGCGCATGCAGCATCGCGCCCGGCTGGTTAAACAGATCGCGCCGCAGTTCTTCCTGCTCCAGCTCATTCAGCGCCTGCATTTCTTGTTCGGCGGACAGCGGCGGCAGCCTGTGGCTGTCCAGCGGCCAATGGCTTTCCTGCGGTATCAGCTGCAGCGGTTCGCCCTCGCGGTTGAACCGGGCGGCCAGCTGCGGATGGCGGCGGATCACCGCATCCAGCGCCTGCTGGAGCCGTGGCGCATCCAGTTCGCCGCAGAGGCTCAGGCGCGTCAGCGAGTTATAACTGCCGCCCTGCTGCGCCGTCTGAGCATGGAACAGCAAGCCGTGCTGTAAGGGCAACAGCGGCAGCGCGTCGGCCAACGGCCCATACTCCCGCTCCCAGGCGCGCAGCGTTTCATCGTCGACGTTCGGTTGGGCGATCTCAGCCGCCGTCAACGTTGCCGCTGCGCGTTCGGGATGCCGTTCAGCAAACTCGCACAGCGCACGCACGGCCTGCTCGATGCCCCTATGCAACGCCTCGATGTCGCTCGCGCTGAAAATCCCCTCCAGCCAGCTCCAGTTGATCGCCAGACACGCGCCGTCACGCCGCTCTTCGACAAAGATGTTCACTTCCAGCCCGTAACACAGCGCCTGCTGCGCATCCTGCGCCACGGCGAAGGCGTCGCGGAAACGGGTCCGGCTGCGCTGCGGCGTCCAGTGTCCCTCATCCTGGCCGAAGCGCCCGAGGTAGTTGAACAAAATCTCCGGCGCATTGCGCTGCGCCAGCGCGGCCAGTTCGTCACGCTGCGGATGCAAATAGCGCAGTTGACCATAGCCGATGCCGCGATCGGCCACCGCGCGCGTCACCCGTTTCACCGCGCGCACGGCCTCGTGGTGTTCGGCGTCATGCAGTTCGATGCACAGCGGGTACTCCGCCGTCAGCCAGCCGACGGTGCGCGCCAGATCGAGGCTATCGTCCAGTTCGGCGCGGCCGTGCGACTCCAGCGAAAAGCGCAGCGAAGCGGCCTGGAAATGACGCCGGCAGGCCAGCGCCAGCGCGCACAGCATGATCTCTTCGACCTGAGCGCGGTATCCCTGCGGCAAGGCGCCCAGCAGCGCGGCGGTCAGCCGGCTGTCGAGCAGCGTGCGCCGTTCGCTCACCGAAGCGAGACAATCGGTCTGCGGATCCAGCGCGCGTCGCCCCAAGCGCGGCACGCCGTCCGCCAGCATCTGCCGCCAGAACGGCAGCTCGGTTTCCCGGCGTTCGGCGTCGGCCCGTAAACGCGCGGACCACTCATAGAGCGAGGTTTCCTCCGGCGGCAGCGCGATCGGCTGCCCCTGCATGGCGCTGTCGGCCACTTGCCGCAGTTCGTCGAGCAGGATGCGCCAGGAAACGCCGTCAACCACCAGGTGGTGGATCGCCAGCACCAGCCCGAGGCTCTGCCCGTCACGCTGCAACAAGATGGCCTGCATCATGTTGCCCTCGGCCGGATTGAGGCGCGCCAGCGCGGCATCAAACGCCTGTTCCGCTGCGGTTTCCAGATCGTCGGATACGGGATGACGCTGCATCAATTCACCGGCGGCGGCGGTTTCAAACACCAACTGGCCGTCGCGGATCCGCGCGCCCAGCGCCGGGTGTGCCGTACGCAGCTGTTCCAACGCATAACGCAGCTGTGCCGGTTGCAATTCGGCAGGCACGCGCAGGAAAACGCCGTGCGCGAAGAGACGATGCATGTCGCCCGTCTCGGCAAACCAGTGCAGGATCGGCAGCCCGTCGATCGGCCCTTGCTGCACGCTGCGCGCGGTCTGAGATCCAACGGCCAGCGGCTGCATCGCCTGCGCCATGCGCGCGGGGGTGTGCAGCGCGAAGATCTCACGCGGCCGCAGCAGATACCCGTTGCGCCGCAGGGCGGTGCCCAGCCCCATCGCCGAGATGCTGTCGCCGCCGAGCGCGAAGAAATCGTCGTCGGCGCCGACGCGCTCCATCCCCAACAGCTGGGCCATGGCGCGGCAAATCAGCCTTTCCTGCTCGGTGGCCGGCTCGCGCAGGCTTTGCGCCAGCGTCTCCTGCGGTTTGGGCAGCGCCTGACGGTCAATCTTGCCGTTAACGTTAAGCGGCAGCTCCGGCATCACCACCAGGATCGCCGGCACCATGTAATCCGGCAGACGCTGCGCCAACTGCGCCAGCAGCTCGCTCTGCAGCGCGGGTGAGGCGCGCCGCGCGTCATCCTGCACCGAGCAGTAACCGATCAGGCGATAGGTGGCGCCGATCGGCTCGGCGATCACCACCGCCCGCCCCACGTCCGGCAAGGCAGCCAAGGCGCTTTCCACCTCACCCAGCTCGACGCGGAAGCCGCGCACCTTGATTTGGTGATCGGTACGGCCAATGAACACCAGCTGGCCGTCCGCGCTCCAACGCATCAGATCGCCGCTGCGGTACATCACCTCGCCGTCGGCGAACGGATTGGCGACAAAGCGCGCCGCCGTCAGATCCGGGCGGCGCAGGTAACCGCGCGCGATGCCCTTGCCTGAAATGTACAGTTCCCCCGCCGCGCCGATCGGCACCGGCTGCAGGCGACTGTCGAGCAGCCAGACTTCGGTATTGGCCAGGGGGCGCCCGATCACCGGCTGGTCTGCGGCCGTGACCGGCGCGCCGAGGGTATCGACAGTGTATTCGGACGGGCCGTAATAGTTATGGATCTCGACTTCCGGATGCTGCCGCATCAGGTTCCACAGCGTCGGCGTCGCCGCCTCGCCGCCGATCATCACAAACGCCGGCAGCGGGAACTGTCCCTTCAGCAGGCCGCAATCCACCAACTGCGAGAGGAACGACGGCGTGATGTCCAGCAGATCGATCGGGGTCTGTTGGGTCTGTTCGAGCAGCGCCCAGGGGTCGCGGCGCAGCTCTTCATCGAAGATAACCAGTTCGCTGCCCATCATCATGCAGAACAGCGGCTCCCAGGAGGAGTCGAAAGAGAACGAAGCGGTATGCCCGGCGCGCAGACGCCGCCCGCGGCGAGCCTGGAATTTTTCAATCGCCGGGCCGAACAGCGAGGCCTGATGCGACAAGAACAGGTTCAGCAGCCCGCGGTGCGTGGACATCACGCCTTTGGGTTTGCCGGTCGAACCGGAGGTGTAAATCATGTAGGCCAGATGCGCCTCGTTCAGCGGCGCGCGCCGCTCTTCGTCCGATATCGGCGCGGCCTCGGCGGCCGCGCAGCGCGCCCGGCATTGCGCCTCATCGAGGCACATGATCTGCGGCAGATCCGGCATGTTGGCCCGCGTGTCGCTGTGGGTCAGCAGCATCACCGGCCGCGCGTCGTCGCACATCAGCGCCAGACGTTCACGCGGATAATCCAGATCGAGCGGCATATAGGCCGCGCCGCTGGCCAACACGCCAAACAGCGCGACCAGCGAGTCCACCGAGCGCGGAATGCCGATGGCGACCACGTCTTCGGCGCCGATGCCGCTTTCGATCAGCACGCGCCCCAGTTGCATCACCCGTTCACTGAGTTGACGGTAGCTGAGGCGCACATCGCCGCAGGTCACCGCCAACGCCTCGGGCTGTCGCTCAACCTGACGCTGGAAAGCGTCCATGATCGACACCATGCCCGCCGGCGGCGTCAGCTCAGCGCCGCGCCCCCAGGCCGCGAGTTGGCGCAGCTCCCCTTCGCTGACCAGCGCCAGTTGACCGTTCGGCTGATGCGGCCGCCGCGCCAGTTGCTGCAGCCAATGGCCAATGCGCTCCGCATGGCCTTGCAAGGTGCGCGGCGCGTATTTGGCCGGGTTGGCCACCAACGACAGCGTCAGCACGCCGCTTCGAAAACCGATCTCAAACTCGAGGTCGTCGACCGGCCCCATCGCCAGCGTATGGGTAACGGCCGCTTGACCGTCGAAGGACAAGGCGCTGTGGTAAACCTTGACGTTGACCACCGGGCCGTACAGCTCCTGATGGCCGCCGACCAGGCCGAGATCGCGTTTGATCTGCTCCGCCTCATAGCGTTGATGGCGCCGCACCTGTTTGATTTGCGCCGCGGTGGCCTGGCAGACGTCCGCCAGCGACATCTCAGGCGTCACGTTCAGCAGCAGCGGCAGCACGTTAACCACCGGGCCGATCGCCGCCAACGCCTGCGAGCCCATGCGGCGCATGAAAGGAAAACCGATGGAGAGCCGGCTTTCGCCGCTCATGCGCGCCAGATATATCGCCAGCGCCGCCGTGACGATATCGGCCGGTTGCAACGACTGCAGCGCCGCATCGCGCAGCGCTTCGTCAAACAGCGACTCCGGCAGCACCAGCGCCTGTTTGAGCGGCCGAGCGCCCGGTTCGACCTCGCGGTTTTCCGTCGCCAATGACAGCGGCGACGGCAGATCGCGCAGATGCTGCCGCCAGAATTCGGCCGCCCGCTGGCGTGCGGGCGACGTTTGCCATTGCTGAAACTCTTCCACCACCTTGCCGAACGGGGTAAACGGCGAGGCCGCCGGCGACAGCCCGTGGCGCAGCGCGCGGTAGATATCGGCGATCCGGCGGGTGATGGCCTCGAAGCTGAAGCCGTCCAGGGTCAGATGATGAAAGCGCTGGTACCAGAACCAGCGATCGGCGCTGATGCGGATCACCGCATGGCGATAGAGCGGGCGCTCGCCGTCCGCGGGCAGATCCTGCGCCAGATCGTCGTGCATCAGCGCCAGCGCCGCCTGCTCGGCGTCTGGCCGCGCACTGAAGTCAAACCACTCCGGCGCCAGCACCCGCGCGGGATCCGCGTTCAGCGGTAAACGTTGCACCGGCTGGCCGTCCTGCGCCTCAAAGAAGCGCGCCTGAACCGTATCCGCCTCCGCCAGCCCCTGGCGAATCGCGCGCTCCAGCGCCGAACGATCGATATCGCCGTGCAGTTCGGTGTAGTGCGCCACGGCGAAGCTGTTGCGCCGCAGCGCGATTTGGTCGGCAATCCAGATCCCCGGTTGCGCCGCAACCAGCGGATAATCCCGATACTCGACCTGAGTATCCGGCAAAGAAAGCGTTTCTGACATGGTGTCTGTCCTTTTCCTCAAACGGAATGTAGCGATGTGGCTGTGCGGCGATTAACGCGGCGCATCCGCCGCTTTCAACGACGCCGGCCGCATGTCCTGCCAGTGCGCTTCGATATAGTCGATACATTCACCGCGCGACGCCGGCCCCATCAACACGCGCCATCCCGGCGGCGTATCGGCAAACTGCGGCCACAGCGAGTACTGCTGTTGCGCGTTGACCAACACGGAGAAACGGAGACTTTCGTCATCGAACGGGTTTTGTTGTTCCTGAGTCATTTGCCTTACCTGTCTGTCAAAATGTGGGATTACTTCATTGCGGAAAGCAGCCGGCGCACGCCGTCCACCAGACCGCCGCGCCAGCAGAGCGCGTCATGTCCGCCGGAATACACGCGGTAGTCGGCACGGTGTCCGGCCGCCGTCAGCGCCTGGTGCATCTGGCGATTGACGAATTCGATGTCCGCCTCCCGATCGCCGGCTTGCTGAATCACGGTGAGCGTCGGCGCGGTCGCGCCGCGCTGCCGAACCTGGCGTATCAACCAGCCTTCCTCCAACTCGTGGCGTTTTTCAAACTGGGTAACGAATTGCACCGTGGGCCACCAGAAGGAGCCGGACTGGCTCAGCACATGGCCGAAGCGCTCGGGCCAGTGCAGGCCGGCGTATAACGCCGCCAGCCCGCCGTAGCTCTGGCCGGCGACCACGGTGCGCGCCCCCTCTTCGCTGAACGGTTCGCGCCGCTGCGCCTGCGGCAGCAGTTCGTCGATCACCGCCTGCCAAAAGGCGGCGTTGCAAGGCAGCTCGTTTTCCCGGTGTTCGCCATCGATCGCATCGATCAGCAGCCAGCACGCGGGCGGCAGATGCCCTTTTGCGGTCTCGTTCTCAATCACCGGCAGCAATGCGTGCCTTTCGATCCAGTTCTGGCCGTCGAGCAGCAGCACCAGCGGGCGGTTCGCGTTGTCCGCCGCCTCGCCGGCGGCATACAGCCACACGCGCCGCCGGGTGCCCAGCCGTTCGCTGTGCCAGTGAAAAAGCTGTAGCCGCGCTTCATCCAATGGCCGATCGGCGGCCTGCCAGGCGCTTTGGTCGTCCGCGTCCGGCCCCTGAGCCAGGGAAACGGCGCGCGGGCGATAAGCCGGCCCCAGCGAGGTGCGATTCAGCGGATCGGCGATCGCCAACGGGAACAGCGATACCCACCAGGCGCGCTGCTGGCGATCGCGCAACGTTTCGTCGTCGCTGAAGACGGGAGGAAGATCCCGCGCTGTAATCGGGATCAGGCTGTAACTGCCGCGCCAGCGGCGATCGACAACGGCCGCGCCGTACCAAACGTCGGTGCCGGGGAGCCTTTTCAGGCTGCTGGGGGTCGTGCTGTGATGGTCGGTAATGCCGTTGATATCGGCATAGACCCGGCATATCGGCGAGAGCCGCTCGTCGCCGGCAGGATCGCGCCATAGCCAGGTCATTCTGACGTGCTGTTCATCGTGCGCGTCGACGACAGGCGTGCCATGGGCGGCAACCTTCTGCCACCATGCGGGTTGCCCCGCCGCCGCCTCACGCAGCCAGTGCGCCGCCAATCCCTCATGGCCGTGTTCTGGCCTCTTTTCCGGCAAAAACTCCATAGCGCCCCTTACATAACGTGCGTGACTTTTACAAAACCTGACAATCGTATTGATACTCATTATCATTTTCAATACTATTTGTCGGATTTTTGCCGTCGTGCAAACGCGACGTCTCCGCGTCGACGAGGGAAAGCGTATTCATCGGCATTGCGGGGTTTATCAGGGTGGCATTACACACAAAAGTAGGCATGCAGGAGAGATAATGAATATTAGAAACAAAGGGATAGAAAACGATAGCGCAGAGGCGATGTCCGCCAACCGGCTGTTGCTGGGGGCGACGCTGGCGCTACTGCCCTTCGCGCAAAACGCTTTTGCCGCGGCGGACGAGACGATGGTGGTGACCGCCGACGCGCAGAGCAGTGTGACCGCGCCCGTCAAAGGGATCGTCGCCAAAGAGAGCGCCGCCGGCACCAAAACCGCCGCCCCGCTGAGCAAAACCCCGCAGTCCATCTCGGTGGTGACGCGCGAGCAAATGAACGACCAGGAACCGGCGTCGGTCGCCGACGCCTTGAACTACACCAGCGGGGTGATCACCACCTATCGCGGCAATTCCAACCGCAATGACGAAGTGATCAGCCGCGGCTTCCGCTACGCGCCCAAGCTGCTCGACGGCCTGCACTTTGGCCTCTCGAGCCAAAACGGCGGCGCCGGGCAGATCGATCCCTGGTTGCTGGAGCGCGTGGAAATGGTGCACGGCCCGGCCGGCGTGCTTTACGGCCAGGTCAGCCCCGGCGGCGTGGTGGTGATGACCAGCAAACGCCCTACTGCCCAGAGCATTCACGAAGTTAAATTCAGCACCGGTAACCGTCATCTGGCGGAAACGGCGTTCGACTTCGGCGGCAAACTCAACGACGACAACACCCTGTTCTATCGCCTGAACGGTATCGCCAGAACCGAACATGAGTTTGTCAAAGACAGCAAGCAGCAACGGGTGGCCATCGCCCCGGCCTTCACCTGGCTGCCGAACGAAGACACCAGTTTTACGCTGCTGACCAGCTACCAGAACGATCCGAAAGCCGGATCGCGCAACTTCCTGCCGCGCGCCGGCACGCTGTTCCCGACCAGCGCGGGCTATGTGCCCTATGACTTCAACATCAGCGAACCCAGCTTCAACAAGTCGCGGCGCGAGCAGGCGTCGATCGGCTACAGCCTCGAGCACAACTTCAGCGATGCGCTGTCGTTTACCCAGAACCTGCGTTTCACCCACCGTGATGAGGACTATAAATATCTGGTTTATAACGTAAACTCGAAGGTCAACGACCACACCGTCACCCGCATGGCGCAGCATGAAACGCAGATGACCAACGAGTTTGGCGTGGATAACCAGCTGAAGGGCCTGTTCGACACCGGCGAGGTGAAGCACACGGTGCTGGGCGGATTGGATTACCGCTACAGCCATATCGATTCGAAGATGTATCGCGATCGCGGCAACGATTACCCGATCGACTGGGCCAACCCGGTTCGCCCCAGCATCGATGGCAGCACGCTGGCGCTGGCTTCCAGCGACTTGAAGACGCTGAATCAGGTCGGGGTGTATCTGCAGGACCAGCTGGCGTGGAATAACTGGAATCTGTTGCTGTCCGGCCGTCAGGACTGGTCGCAGGTCAACACCCGCGATCGCACCAGCGGCGGCAAAGAGCAGACCTACAACGATGCCCAGTTCACCGGCCGTGCGGGCCTGCTCTACGCCTTCGACAACGGCATTTCGCCGTACGTCAGCTACAGCACCTCGTTCGATCCTAACCTGTACCCGAGCGCGCCGGGCGCCGACCCGCTCAAGCCGACCACCGGCAAACAAACCGAGGTGGGCGTGAAGTACCAGATCCCGGGCGGCAACACCCTGCTGACCCTTTCCTGGTTCGACATCACCCAACGCAATGTGGCGTCTTACAACCGTCTCACCTCCGCCTACGAGCAGATCGGTGAGGTGAAATCCAAAGGGATTGAGGCGGAAGTGCACGCTCAGCCGACGCCGGAGATCAAGCTGATCGCCGCCTACACCTACACCGACGTGGTGACCAAAGACTCCAACTCGGCGGACGAAATCGGCCACAGCCCGGCGGGCATTCCGCGCCACGCGGCGTCCGCCTGGGGCAGCTACAGCTTCCTGAGCGGTGCGCTCAACGGCCTGACCGTCGGCAGCGGCGTGCGTTACATCGGCGATGCGCCGGCCGACGCCACCGGCCAGTACGACGTGCCGCACTACACGCTGTACGACGCCATGGTGAAATATGATCTCGGCCAGGCCTCGCCGGCGCTGCGCGGTGCGGCGCTGCAGCTCAACGTGCAGAACCTGACGGACAAGAAATACGTTTCATCCTGCAGCGGCGAGTACGCCTGCTTCTACGGCAGCGGCCGCAGCGTCATCGCTTCAGTGAACTACCGCTGGTAACGAAAAGGGGCGGCCAGCGCCGTAATGCTTGTCAGTTAGCGTTTTTCTGAAGGTATTGGTGACGTATTTCGGTCGATAAATGTGAGATGCACCATGAAACTCATGCGCCTCGACCGAGCAAGACGGTGTTGTCAGGGGCAACCGGCCAGGGAAGGCCGGTTGAGGCGAGACTAACAGGGACGTTTGTCGCACCCCCCCCGCCCGACAATGCAGACGCGGCGAGGGTATCCGCATAGCGGACAGACGGTGTTAAGCGAAGGCGCGGGTGGAGGGGCCGCGCCTTCGGCCCCTCCAATTGCCGTTCATTGTGGTAACAGAGAAATTCGGGGTATTTACGGCAATTTTTCCTGCACGGCGCTGACAGAGACCGGATAAAAAATGCCAGTCAGGTTTACGGCCATCGCCGCCCCTTTCTTCCACCTTTCCCGCCGCGTTTACTCTTGCTTCAATTCCCGCAGATGCTTGTACACCGTAGCGCGCCCCATCGACAGCACGTTGGCGATATAGTCCGCCGCGCTTTTGGCCTTGAACGCCCCCTGATGATAGAGATCGCTGACCAGCCGCCGTTTCTGTTCGCGGCTCAGCGCGCCAAGCGCAGCGTTCTCGCGCCGCAGCCAGTCATGCAGGAAGGTATTGATCTTCTCTTGCCAGTCGTCTTTGAACAGCTGTTGCGGCTGCGGCTGCAATCGCGTGACCGACAGGAACATATCCAGCGCGTTGCGGGCGTCCTCGAACATCGCGGTGCTCAGGTTGATGCACAGCAGATAGCTGGGGTTACCCTGCTCGTCGCGCGCGGCGATGCTCACCGAGCGCATCTTTTTGCCGTCCCAGTTCAGCTTTTCGTAGGGGCCGGTCACGTTGGCGCCGCCATCAAACGTGAAATCTTCCAGCCCCGCGTCGTCGCCCGGTTTGCGCTTCGACAGGTTGTTCGCCAGGTAGGCTATCTTGTTGGCGGCCAAATCGTGGATCACCACTTCCGCATTCGGGAAAAACAGGGCCGCGATGCCGTCGGCGACCGACCGCAACAGTTCAAGTTGAGAAGAAGAATTCGCCACGCAGGGGTGTCTCCGTATAGCCCGGTTTGGTTTGTTGTTCAGCCGCTTAGCATACCGCAGTTGCCGCCGCTT
This sequence comes from Serratia sp. SCBI, assembly GCF_000747565.1. NCBI lineage: Bacteria > Pseudomonadati > Pseudomonadota > Gammaproteobacteria > Enterobacterales > Yersiniaceae > Serratia > Serratia sp. SCBI. Next base: position 2,495,297 of record NZ_CP003424.1, read on the forward strand.
GCCGAGCGGATGGCGTTGGTTCCCCCTCACTACCGGCTGCGCCGCAAGTGACCTTTTATCCCGACGGGGGGGGCATGATTGGCCATTGCCGGTCGCCGGCGAAATAACGCCCGCCCCTTCAAAGTGGAAAAGGAAATAGGTTAACCACGCCGTTCACATACCGTTTTTTTATTTAAAAACCGCCCCTTTGCCAATGACATTAATAACCGCACCATCGTTATTGAATTATTGCCTCAGGCCGTTGGTAAGTTGATTAGCAAACTCCCTTATGCAAGAAAAATCTCATACAAATCATCATGTTTTGCATAAAGCAAAGCGCCGATTCAGATTATTCCTAATTATTTATTTCAGACATCAGGAATAAATTTAACCTGCAGTACTGCAATAAGGATGCAGCTTAATTTGAGTTGTATAAGCAATTTAATTTAAAGGACTTTTATTATGAATTATGAATCCAAGGCGGTCTGTTCCGCCAACAGCTACATTATTGAAATTTCAAGTTTTAAACTGCCGGCCTCACTCAGCCCTGAAGCGTTTGCCGTATTGGACAAACGCGTTGAAGAGGAATTTATCTCGAACCAAAACGGGTTTATTTCGCGTGACTCGGGCATCAGCGTAGACAATGAGCCTCGCTGGGTGAACATTGTAAAATGGGAGACGCTGTTGGATGCGGATGAAAACATCTACCAATTTACGCAAGCTTCCGCGCCGGCGTCCGTCAAAGAATATCTGGCGAGTATCGGCGCTGAACCGGTGGAATTACAACGCTATCAGCATACCGGCGCCTAATGCGTATCGGATGACCACGCCACCGCGGCGCGGTCTTCTTTAAACGAAACGCTGATTCGCCAAACCAGAACGGGTGGCCGGCCGCTCGCGGTCACCCGTCCGTTTCAGGTGAACACGCTTTTCAGCCCACTCTTCTGCCGCAATACGGTAAAACAGCCCCGAATCATGCTTCTCGCTGCCCAGGCAAAACGCGGCGGCAGACGGCGTTTTAACAGGATTTTAACGCTGCCGAGGGGAAACGCCATTGTCAACATAGCAGTTAAATAAAATGAAACTTTTTGATCACATTCAAGCTTCTGAAAAATAGATATAAAGGGTTTTTATGCGTTTTATATGCATAAAGTATGCATGTGCCCGCTAACGCCCGGCCAAAAGTAATTAACTATTCATTTACCGCCCTGCAGGCGGCGAAAAACCGTCCGCTGGCCCGATGAGCGGGGGGCTAACAACCGGCATAATTAGTGGTAAATTTAGCGGCGCAAAGTGTTATGCGCTTGCTAATCCACGGTTAAACGAAATAAATACCTCTAAAATATAAAGGTTGGTTATGGAAAAGCTATCCTACGCTTCAGACAGCAGCACCACCGCTTGGGCTACATATCTGCAACAAATCGATCGCGTCGCCCCTTACCTCGGCGACCTCTCACGCTGGGTTGATACGCTGCGTCACCCTAAACGCGCTTTGATTGTCGATATCCCGCTGCAGATGGACGATGGCACCATCCGTCACTTCGAAGGCTTCCGCGTACAGCACAACCTGTCGCGCGGGCCGGGTAAAGGCGGTATCCGCTTCCACCCTGACGTCGATCTGAACGAAGTGATGGCCCTGTCCGCCTGGATGACCATCAAGTGCGCCGCGGTCAACCTGCCGTACGGCGGCGCCAAGGGCGGCATCCGCGTCGATCCGTTCAAACTGTCTGAAGGTGAACTGGAGCGACTGACCCGCCGCTACACCAGCGAAATCGGCTTCATCATCGGGCCACAGAAAGACATTCCTGCGCCGGACGTCGGCACCAACGCCAAAGTGATGGCCTGGATGATGGATACCTACTCCATGAACCACGGCACCACCATCACCGGCGTGGTAACCGGTAAGCCAATCCACCTCGGCGGCTCCCTGGGCCGTGAGAAAGCGACTGGCCGCGGCGTGTTCGTCACCGGCAGCGAAGTGGCCAAGCGTCTGGGCGTGCAGATCGAAGGCGCCAAAGTGGCGGTGCAAGGCTTCGGTAACGTGGGCAGCGAAGCGGCTCGCCTGTTCGTCGGCGTCGGCGCTCGCGTCGTCACCATCCAGGACCACTCTGCAACCCTGTTCAACGCCAACGGCATCGATCTGGCCGCGCTGACCGAATACCAGGCCAAGCACAAGCAGATCGCCGGTTTCCCAGGCGCCAGCGAGATCGAAAGCGAAGCGTTCTGGTCGGTTGACATGGACATCCTGATCCCTGCGGCGCTGGAAGGCCAGATCACCCGTCAGCGCGCCGAAATCCTCAGCGCCAAGCTGGTGCTGGAAGGGGCTAACGGCCCAACCTTCCCAGAAGCGGACGACATTCTGCGTTCCCGTAACATCACCGTGGTTCCGGACGTTATCTGTAACGCCGGCGGCGTAACGGTCAGTTACTTCGAGTGGGTGCAGGACATGGCGAGTTACTTCTGGAGCGAGTCCGAGATCAACGAGCGTATGGACAAGATCATGACCGACGCGATGGTCCACGTCTGGAACAAGGCCGCAGAGAAAGAGTGCAGCCTGCGCACCGCCGCTTATATCGTGGCTTGCGAGCGCATCCTGACCGCACGTAAAGAGCGCGGCATCTACCCAGGTTAATGCCCGTTTCCCGGCCTGCCCCGGCAGGCCGGATTTTCCTCAGCGCAAACAGCGTTTCAACACCTTACCGGTACTGGTCATCGGCAAGCGATCGACAAACTCGACGATACGCGGATACTTGAACGCCGCCAGCCTCTCCCGGCTCCAGGCGATCAGCGCCTCTTCCTCGATCGGCTCCTCCGTCTCTTTCAACACCACCACCGCTTTGATCTCTTCACCCAGCGAAGGATGCTCGACACCGATCACCGCCACCAACGACACCGCCGGATGGCGAATCAGCGCCTCTTCAATCTCGCGCGGATAGACGTTGAACCCGCCGCGAATGATCATGTCCTTGGCCCGATCGACGATGAAATAGAAGCCGTCGGCATCGCGGCGCGCCAGATCGCCGGTGCGGAACCAGCCGTTTTCCAGCACTTCCGCCGTCGCCTCGGGACGGTTCAGATAGCCTTTCATGATGTTGTAGCCGCGCACCGCGATCTCTCCCACCTGATCGACACCGTCGATCGGTTGTCCGGTGACGTCGAGCAAGCGAACCTCCACGCCCCAGATCGGTTGGCCGATGGAGCCGGGTTTGGTCACGCGGTGCGGATGGTTAAAGGTGGCGACCGGGCTGGTTTCCGACAGCCCATACCCTTCGAGAATGTTGACGCCGAAGCGGCGCGAGAAATCCTCCAGGATCTGCACCGGCAGGCTGGCCCCGCCGGACACCGCCATACGCAGCGTGCTGCGCAGGCGCTCGATATCCGTATGCTCATCCAGCGCATTCAACAACGCCCAATACATGGTCGGCACGCCGGCAAAAAAGGTAATGCCGTGCCGCTGCATCAGCGCGATGGCCTGCGCGGCGTCGAAGCGTTCGACCAGCACCAGGGTGGCGGCGGCGGAAAATCCGGCATTCATCTGCACCGTCGAACCAAACGTGTGGAACAGCGGCAACGTCACCAGATGGCGATCGGGATCCGTTTCCGAGCCGTCGAACAGCCGCACCGATCCCAGCGCGTTAAGCACCAGGTTGGCGTGGGTCAACTCCGCCCCTTTGGCCCGGCCGGTGGTGCCGCTGGTATACAGCACCACCGCCGTGTCGCTTTCGAGCGTCGCGGCCGAAGCGAACTCGGTGGCCTGTTCGGCTATCGCCGTGCTGAAACGTTCGCCTTCGAGCGGCAGCCGATCGCCGATGATAAACACCTCACGGCATTGCTCCGCCTTCGCCGCCGCCCGCAGCGCCTCTTCCCCCAACGGCAGGCCGCTGCTGCCTTCGAAGCAAAACAACGCCACCGCCGCCGAGTCCGCCAGGTAATAGTCGAACTCTGCGCTCTTAAGCAGAATATTGAGCGGCACCACCACCGCGCCGCTTTTGAGAATGCCGTAATAGATAGCCGGAAACTCCGGCCGATTGGGGCAGGCCAGCGCCACCCGTTCACCGGGCTGCACGCCGCGCGCGACCAGTAAACTCGCCACCCGGTTGGCCATTTCATTCAGCGCCCGATAGCTGAGCGGTATATCGTCCTGTATCACCGCCGGCCGTTCCGGCCAGGTGCGCGCACTTTCTTCAAGCAAGGTAGCCAGATTCAGCATCGGGGATCCTCCCTGGGTTGAGCGGCGAGAAAGCGCCGCAGTATCACGAGTATAGATAGGCGCTTTGCGGTTCGCATTCCCAGGGGCGCTGGGCTATACCTTAGGCATTCCCCCTCCTGCAGGAGTTGTGATCATGAGCAAGAAAAAAATCCTGATGCTGGTCGGCGACTACGCCGAAGATTACGAAACCATGGTGCCGTTTCAGGCATTGCAAATGCTTGGCCATTGGGTGGATGCCGTGTGCCCCGACAAAGCCGTCGGCGACTACATCCAGACCGCGATCCACGACTTTGACGGCGCGCAGACCTACAGCGAGAAACCCGGTCATCGTTTCACCCTGAACGCCGACTTTGCCGCCGCCAAAGAAGAACACTATGACGCGCTGTTGATCCCCGGCGGTCGGGCGCCCGAATACCTGCGCCTGAATCCCGACGTGATCGCGCTGGTGCAGGCGTTCGACGCCGCCAAAAAACCGATCGCTGCCGTTTGCCACGGCCCGCAGCTGCTGGCGGCGGCTGGGGTGTTGAAGGGCCGCACCTGCAGCGCCTACCCGGCTTGCGCCCCGGAGGTGCGGCTCGGCGGCGGCCACTATGCGGAGATCGGCATCGATCAGGCGCACGTCGACGGCAACCTGGTCACCGCCCCGGCCTGGCCGGCGCATCCGCAGTGGCTGGCGAAGTTCGCCGAGCTGCTGGAGCCGTAACCTGGCGCTAGCGCAATTGCTCGATAAGAAAATGGATGTCGTACAGCCAGCGTTTGGCGCGCGCCGAGCGCACCAGCATCGATACGCACAGCGGCCGGGTGTGTTCTTTACAGGCGGAGGGGGAAAACCAGCGCCCGGTATTGCTCGGCGGCTGGAAATACAGCTCGTGGTTGTAGTTGCTGCTGTCGACGCCGAAGGTATCGAAGTAGCGGCGCATCAGCGTGTTGGAGTCGCTGAACGACAGGTTGAGCGCGGTGTTAATCTCGGTTTCCGGGGTGATGACCGCCCCCTTCTTCTGCCGCCCTGGCGCGTTGAATGCGGCGATAAGCGCGATGACCTGTTGCTGAATATCTTCTGCCATGACGACCTCGAGCCGATATGAAGAAAAGGTGAATGCAATTATCTGTCTGACTCTGCCCGCCGCGGCGAGTTCGAGCCGCCGCGCGGGTTTTCCGTTTCTTTACACTTTCCATAAGTAAACCGCGCGCCGCCCAACTCGCGGCGCGCGCGGTCGACGGTTAGCGGCTGAGCGCCGCCTTATCGGCGATGACGCCGTCCCCCTGCCGCTCGGCGGCAACCCCGCCGCCCAACACTTTATACAGGGTCGCCTGATTATCGTACGCGGTCTGCTGTGCGGCGATCAGCGACTGCTGCGCCGTATACAGCGTGCGCTGCGCGTCCAGCAGCGTCAGGTAGCTGTCCACGCCCTGGCGGTAACGCAGTTCGGCCAGGCGATAATATTGCTGCGCCGCCGCCACATAGCCGGTTTGCGCCGCCAGCTGTTCCTGCAGCGTGGCTTTGCGCGCCAGCGCGTCGGCGGTTTCCTGAAATGCCGTCTGCACCGCTTTCTCATAGGTGGCGACATACAGGTCTTTCTGCGCCTGGGTGTAGTTGAGCTGAGCCGTGTTATAGCCGCCGCTGAAGATCGGCAGGCTGATGCTCGGGGCGAACGACCAGACGCCGGCGCCGTGGCTGAACAGCGCCGAGAGTTCACCGCTGCCCACGCCGCCGCTGGCGGTCAGGCTGATCGACGGGAAGAACGCCGCCCGCGCCGCGCCGATGTTGGCATTGGCGGATTTCAGATTATGCTCGGCCTGCAGCACGTCCGGCCGCGTCAGCAGCACCTGCGAAGACACCCCGGCCGGCAGATTGCGCATGATTTCGCCGAGCGCATCGATACCGCCGGGCAGCAGGTTTTCCGGCACGCTTTGCCCCACCGCCAAATCCAGCGCGTTTTTCGCCTGCGCGGCGAGGGTGGCGTAGCTGGCGGCGTCCGAACGCGCCTGCTGATAAACGGTTTCCGCCGACGCCACGTCGACCAGCGACGAAATGCCGTGCTGTTGATTGTTGCGCGTCACGTCCAGCGAACGTTTGGCGCTTTCCATCGTCTGCTGCGCCACCGCCAGATTGCTGCGCCCGGCCGCCACCGCCACCCAGTCGGTGACGATATCGGCGATCAGCGTCAGACGGGTGCTTTTCGCCGCTTCCGAGTTGGCCAGATAGGTTTCGAACGCCGCCCGCGACAGGCTGGCGTTCTTGCCGAACAGATCCAGCTCGAACGCGCTGACGCCGCCCTGCGCTTCGTAGCTCTGGTTGATGGCGGTGGCATTGCCGTTGCCGGTCAGCGAACGCCCGCGGCTGCCGTCGGCGGTGGCGTTGATCGTCGGGAACAGCGCCGAGCGCTGCTCACCGTACAGGGCGCGCGCCGAGGCGATATTGGCGATCGCCTCACGCAGATCGCGGCTGCTGTTCAGCCCCATCGCCACCACCTGCCGCAGCCTGGCGTCCTGCACATAGTCGCGCCAGGCGACGTCCGGGTAGCTCAACGCCTGCTTGCCGGCGGCCTCGCCCTGCGGCAGGTTGGCGGGCACCGGCGCCGCCGGGCGCTGGTAGTGCGGATCCAGCGACAGACACCCGCTCAGCAGCAGCGGTAAAGTTAACATCATGACTCGTTGCAACACGTTATTCTCCTGCCTGCGACGGCGAGTTGGTGGGCCGACGGGTAAACATGCGGCGCACCAACACATAAAACAGCGGTACGAAAAAGATCGCCAAGGCGGTGGCGGTGATCGTGCCGCCGATAATGCCGGTGCCGATGGCGATTCGGCTGTTGGCGCCGCTGGATACCGCCAGCGGCAGCACCCCGGCGGTGAACGCCAGCGAGGTCATCAGGATCGGCCGCAGGCGCATGCGCGCCGCGTGGACCGCCGCGCCAATCAGCGTTTCCCCCCGCTGGTGCATCTCCTCGGCGAACTCGACGATCAAAATGGCGTTCTTCGCCGACAGCCCGATGATGGTGAGCAGCGCCACCTGGAAGTAGATGTCGTTTTCCAGCCCGCGCAGCGTGATCGCCAGCAGTGAGCCCACCACACCCATCGGCACCACCAACATGACCGCGAATGGAATCGACCAGCTCTCATACAGCGCCGCCAGGCACAGGAACACCACGATGAGCGAAATGGCGTACAGCGACGACGCCTGGCCGCTGGTCAGCCGTTCCTGATAGGACAGCCCGCTCCAGGAATAGCTGCTGCCGGCGGAGTATTTCGCCGCCAGTTTCTCCATCTCGCTCATTGCCGTACCGGAACTGACACCGGCGGCGCCCTGCCCGGTGATCTCGAACGACGACAGCCCGTTATAACGCGACAGGTTCTCCGGGCCGTAGATCCAGTGCGAAGACGCAAAGGCGGAGAACGGCGTCATGCTGCTGGCGCCCGATGCATTGGTGCCGCGCACAAACCAGCGGTCGAGGTCTTCCGGCTTGGCGCGGTACTGCACGTCGCCCTGCATATAGACTTTTTTCACCCGGTTGCGGTCGATAAAGTCGTTGATGTAGGTGCTGCCGAACGCGCTGCTGAGGGTGCTGTTGACGTCCGCGGCGCTCAGGCCGAGTGCCTGCAGTTTGCCGTTGTCGATCGCCACCTGCAGCTGCGGGGTGTCCGGCAAGGTGTTGGCGCGCACTGCCAGCAATGCCGGATTGTTGCCGGCGGCGGCGACGATCTGGTCGCGCATCGCCTGCAGCTCGGCGCGGGTGGTCGCCCCCTTGGCCTGCAGCTCGAAGGTGAAGCCGTCGGACTGGCCGAAGCCGTCGATCGCCGGCGGGCTCATGGAGAACACCTGGGCGTCGCGCAGCGAGGCGAAGTGCGCCATGGCGCGTTTGGCGATGGCGTCGGCGGTGTTTTCGCTGCCGCGGCGTTGGCTCCAGTCTTTGAGGCTGACGAACGCCATGCCGGCGTTTTGCCCGCTGCCGCTGAAACCGAAGCCGTTGATGGTGAAAATGGTGCTGACGTTGGCCTTTTCCTGGTCGAGAAAATAGGCGGTCACCGCCTCGCTCACCGCCGAGGTGCGCGCGTTGGTGGCGCCGGCCGGCAAGGTGTACTGCACCATCACCGAGCCCTGATCCTCGTTGGGCAGGAAGCCGGTCGGCAAACGCAGATACATTACGGCGGCGGCGATCAACAGCAGGCCGTACAGCAGCAGATAGCGCGTTGGCCGGTGGATCACTGCGCCGACCTTGTCGGCGTACTTCGCCTGCAACCGGTCATAACCGCGGTTGAATTTGCCCAGCAGCCCGGTGTCAGTCTGCGCGTCGTGCGCGGGTTTCAGCAACGTGGCGCACAAGGCCGGCGCCAGCGTCAACGCCAGCACCACCGACAACACCATCGAGGAGACGACGGTGATCGAAAACTGGCGGTAGATCACCCCGGTGGAGCCGCCGAAGAACGCCATCGGCAGAAACACCGCCGACAGCACCAGCGCGATGCCGACCAGCGCGCCGGTGATTTCGCGCATCAATTTCTCCGTCGCCTCGCGCGGCGGCAGCTTATCCTCGCGCATCACCCGTTCGACGTTTTCCACCACCACGATGGCGTCATCCACCAATAGCCCGATCGCCAACACCATGCCGAACAGCGTCAGGGTATTGATCGAATAGCCGAACGCCGCCAGCACGCCGAAGGTGCCCAGCAACACCACCGGCACGGTAATGGTCGGGATCAGCGTGGTGCGCAGGTTTTGCAGAAACACGAACATCACTACCACCACTAACACCACCGCTTCAAACAGCGTTTTCACCACCTCTTCGATCGAGATGTTGATGAAGTCGGTGCTGTCTTTCGGGTAGGCCACCTTGTAGCCCTGCGGCATGGCGCTTTGGTATTCCGCCACCTTGGCCTTCACCAGCTTGGCGGTGCTCAGGGCGTTGGCGCCCGCCGCCAGCTTGACCGCGATCCCCGCCGCCGGGTGGCCGTTGAGGTGCGCGCTGGCGGAGTAGTCTTCGTTGCCCAGCTCAACCCGCGCCACGTCGCCCAGCCGCACCAGCGCCCCGCTGCTGTCGCTTTTCAGGATGATATTGCGGAACTGTTCCGGCGTTTGCAGCCGCGACTGAGCCTTCACCGTGGCGGTCAGCTGCTGGTCGGCGGCGGCCGGCAGATCGCCTATCTTGCCGGCGGACACCTGGGTGTTTTGCGCCTCGATCGCCGTCTGCACGTCGGAAGGCATCAGCGAAAAGCTCGCCAGTTTGGTCGGATCCAGCCAGATGCGCATCGCGTATTCCGAGCCGAACACCTGTACGTCCCCGACGCCCTCGATGCGCGACAGCGGATCCTGCAGGTTGCTGACCAGATAGTCGGAGATATCGGCCATCGTCGCCTTGTCGCTTTCGTCATACAGCCCGACGATCAGCAGAAAGCTGCTCTGGGATTTTTTGACCGTCACGCCCTGCGCGGTAACGGCGCTCGGCAGACGACTTTCCGCCTGCTGCACCTTGTTTTGCACCTGCACCTGAGCGATATCCGGATCGGTGCCCTGCTCAAAGGTGACGTTGATGCTGACCGAGCCGCTGGCGCTGCTGGTCGACGAGAAATACAGCAGGCCGTCCAGGCCGGTGAGCTGCTGCTCAATCACCTGGGTGACGCTGTTTTCCAGCGTTTCCGCGTCCGCGCCCGGGTAGGTGGCGGAGATGGCGATCTGCGGCGGTGAGACGTCCGGGTACTGCGAGACGGGCAATGAATTGATCGACATCAGACCGCACAGCATGATGATGATGGCGATCACCCAGGCGAATACCGGACGCCGGATAAAGAACTGCGCCATATCACTGCTCCCCGCGTTGGGTTTTGTCGACCGAGACGTCTACCGGCTTCACCGCGGCGCCGATCGTCACCTTGCTGGTGCCTTCGACGATCAGGCGATCGCCGTCGTTCAGCCCGCTGTCGATCAGCCAGTTGCTGCCCACCACCCGTTCGGCGCTGACGGTGCGTTGCGCCACTTTGTTTTGCGCGTTTACCACCAACGCGGTGGCTTCCCCTTTGGCGTTGCGGGTGATGCCCTGCTGCGGCGCCAGGATGGCTTTGGGATCGACGCCGTTATCCACCGTGGCGTGGACATACATGCCGGGCAACAGCTCATGTTCGGGGTTGGGGAACACCGCGCGCAGCGTGACCGAACCGGTGGCCTCATCCACCGCCACCTCGGTCAACTCCAGCTTGCCGGCGTGGGCATAAGGCGTGCCGTCCTCCAGCTTGATGGCGACCGGCGTGACCGCACCGCGCTGCAAAGCGGCCTGCTGACGGCGCAGTTTAAGCAACTGGGCGCTGGACTGGGTCAGATCGACATAGATCGGATCCAACGCGCGGATGGTGGCCAACGCATCAGTCTGGCCGGCGGTGACCAGCGCGCCCGGCGTCACCGACGAGATGCCGATGCGGCCGGCGATCGGCGCCCGCACCTGGGTATAGGCGAGGTTGATGCGCGCCGTTTCCAGCGCCGCCTGATACTGCGCCACCGACGCCACGGCCTGCAGATACGCGGCTTTGGCGTCGTCTGCGTCCTGTTTGGAAACGCCGTTCTCTTTCACCAGCGCCGCATAGCGCTGCGATTTGAGCCGGGTGGATTGCACCGTGGCCTGAGCGTTTTTCAGCTGGGCGGCGGCCTGATCGTAGCTGGCCTGATAGCTGGCGGGGTCAATTTGATACAAGACCTGCCCGGCTTTCACCTCGGCCCCTTCGGTAAACAGCCGCTGCTTGATGATGCCGTCGACCTGCGGCCGCACGTCGGAGGTCATGGTGGCGTTAACCCGGCCGGTCAACTCGCTGCTCAGGGTTACAGACTGGCCGCGCAACGTGACGACGCCGACCTCCCGTTCACCGCCTGCGCCCGTCGGCGCGCCGGCGTTTTGCCCATCGCAGGCGGCCAGCGACAGCGAAAGCCCCAGCGCCAAAAGCGTTTTCCTCTGCATTGCAATACGATCCTATTGAGAATGACTATTCTCAATATATCGAATGCCGGAATGCGCTTCTGAAAGGGTTGCGTAAGGATTGCGTAAAATCTTTTCGAAGCGGAAAACGGTGGCGCAATCTCGTTCAGCATGGTTTCAGCACATTGCCGCAGCGGTTTTTAGCCAATGCAATAAAGCGTTCCACTTCAGCCGGGGGCGGCGCCGCGTGGGATTTTTAGGGTTTAACCAGCCTAAACACCGTTTTGGTGTGCCAATAGTAGTCGATCGCTGCCGAAACAGTCGGCATCCAGCCGTCCGGCTCATAGGGCACGAAGCCGGAAAAACCCAGCCTGCGGGCAGAGACCTGGAACCCCGCGGCGGAGAAAATACGCGCATAATCGTCCAGAGAACGATCCTGCACCACGGTATGCGTCTGTTCAGCCACCCTTTCGCGCCATTGCGGCCACAGCGGGTTGTCGGTGTGGCAACCGGTCACCGCATAATAAACGCCGCCCGGCTTCAGCACCCGCAGCATATCGGCGGCATGCTGCGCGATATCTTCAATCAGGTAGATGACTTCATGACTGAAGGCGATATCGAAGTGGTTCTCATAACCCGTCAACCGTGTGTCGGTCTGATAAACGATCGGCAGGTTTCCTTTCAGGCGGTTGGCTTGTTCGACGGATTGGCGGGCGATATCAACGCCGATCCCCTCACTAAATGGCCGAATTTGATGCAACAGGCGCAAAAAACCGCCCTGATTGCAGCCGAAGTCCAGCACCCTGACGCCGGACAGTTCGCGTTCCGGCACCAGGCTCAGCAGATGCCGCCAGATGGGCGCATGGCCTTCGGCCATGGCCTGTTCTGCGTGCGGATCGCGATACCAGGTGGGAATGCTCAAGGATGAGTCGTTCATTATGGCCTCCTTATGTTTCCACTCAGCCAACCACAGCCTATGGCGACAAACAACCGCACGCGCATTTTTTGAACATTCACGGGTCTGGTTTGCCAGGCGCCGGCAGTTGGCTGGTCACGCAGTGAATGCCGCCGCCGCCGGCGGCGATCGCGTCGATCTCCAGCTGCACCACCTTGCGCTGCGGATAGAGCGCCGACAGCAGTTCAAACGCCGCCTTGTCCGCCTGCTGGTCGCCAAACTCCGGGGCGATCACCGCGCCGTTGATAACGAAATAGTTGATGTAGCCCGCCGCGAAATCAGGATTGCGGCGGCTGAAACGGCTGTCGCGCGGTGCCTGCGGCGGCGAGAGCGTATGCACCTGCAGCGTGCGGCCGTCGGCGTCGGTCGCCGTCTTGAGGATCGCCAGATGCGTCTGGGTGACCGCATGATCGTAAGAGGCCGGGTCGGTGTCCAGATTGGCCACCACCACGCCCGGCCGCACGAAACGGGCGTAAAAATCGACGTGGGCATCGGTGATGTCTCGGCCTTTAATGCCCGGCAGCCAGATAATTTTACGCAGGCCGAGCATCGCCTTCAGCTCCTGCTCAACCCGATCCCTGCTCCAGCCAGGGTTGCGGTTCGCATTCACCCAACTGCTCTCGGTCATGATGCCGGTGCCGCGCCCATCCACCTCAATGCCGCCGCCTTCGCCTACCAGTGCGCTGCGGCGCGGTTGAGGGACGCCGTATCGCCTGGCGGCAAACCCTGCCAGACGCGCATCCCTGGCATGCTGCTGCTTATCGCCCCAGCCGTTGAAGTTGAAAGCCACTGCGCCCAGTTCGCCGGCATCATTGACGACGAAATTGGCGCCGATGTCGCGCATCCAGATATCATCCAGCTCGGTGACGACATAGCTAACGTTGTGACTGCCGCAGGTGGCCTCGGCCAATTGCCGTTCACGCTCGCGGCAAAAAACCGTCAACGGCTGAAATTCGGCGATGGCGTGGGCGATACGCCCCTGCGCCGCCCGCACGTCCGCCATGAGGTCGCCCCAAATCGCGCGCTGCGCGCCGAACGCGATAAACGCCCGTTGCTGCGGTTCCCCTTCATCCGGCAAGCGCCAGGCCGGATTAAGCGCAGCTTTTGCGTGACCGCGTAACGAAATACCCAATGATACCGTCAAGCCGACGCCGGCCACCGCCGAAAGCTGCTTGATAAAGGTGCGGCGCGTTGACATAAATGCCCTCTTTTAATTAATTTAAATTCAACTGGTTAACCGGTTTTTTCGCTCTCCGGGAATTGAATCTCATGCTAGTCTTCCCCTGCCGCTGCGACAAACGATATATTTAGTGGATATCTGATTAGACAGGCTTATTGATAATGTTAAAACACTGGCCCCCGTTAAGCGCATTGCGCGGATTTGAAGCGGCGGCGCGTCTGGGCAGTTTTCATCAGGCCGCCGAAGAGCTGCACCTTACCCAGTCGGCGATCAGCCAGCAGATCCGCAGCCTCGAGGCGTTTCTGGAACAGCCGCTGTTTTTCCGCACCGGCCGCAGCGTGACGCTGACCGATGCCGGCCACGATCTGTTCAGCACCGCGCAGGTGATGCTGCAACAATTGGCCGTCGGCATTCGTCGTCTGGACCAATACCGCAAACCCAATCAGTTGATCGTCAACACGACGCCGGCCTTTGCCCGCCACTGGCTGACGCCGCGGCTGGGCGAGTTCAACCAGCGGCATCCGCAGATAGATCTGTGGCTCTTCACCAGCTTCGAGCCACCGGATATGGCGACGGACAGCATCGACTTGGCGATCCGCGACGATCTCAGCGCGCAGGCGGACTGCACCTTTAAGGTTCTCTGCACCGACCGGCTTTATCCCGCCTGCCACCCCAGCCTATTGGCGCTGGCGGCGGAGCAGCGCGTCACGCTGCACGGCGAACGCGAAATGGACTGGAGCCACTGGACGGTGGCGGGCGGCGCGCACGTCGGCCAGCGCGACAGCGGGCTGAATTTCTCCGATCCCGGCCTGCTGCTGGATGCCGCCTGCCAGGGGCTGGGCATCGCGTTGGTCAGTCAGCTGTTGGCGCAGCAAGCGCATGACGCCGGGTTGCTGCATCCGTTAACCGAGCAACGCGTGCACGGCGCCAACTGGGCGTGGCTGCTGCATCGCGACAGCGAACACAATCCGCTCGCCCGGCACTTCTGCCAATGGCTGCAATCGACGCTGCCGGCCGACGCATAACGCGCCACATCACGATTTGCTACTCTGGTCAGGCGGCCCCGCCTGACCGCTGCTACTTTCAATAAAGCGCCGCAACAGCCCGAATAAAACGCGCTAACCCGCTGTTTCAAAAATAATTAGTTGAATTCACCTGATAACTGAACATCGCTAAAAGGATCTTCTATGTCTGCCGGTTTATTGAAAACGATAGCTCTGAGCGTGACCCTGGCCTGCACCGTTCCCGCCGCCTTTGCCGCCGATCTGACCGCCGGCGCGGTCGCCGCTCCGGATCAGTATGGCGCAAAAGTCGCCGCGCACATTCTGCAGGCCGGCGGCAACGCGGTTGATGCGGCGGTCGCCACCGCCTTTACCCTGGCGGTCACCTACCCTGAAGCCGGCAATATCGGTGGCGGCGGCTTTATGACGCTGTACGTCGACGGCAAACCCTATTTCCTCGACTACCGCGAAGTGGCGCCCAAGGCCGCCGGCAAAACTATGTATCTGAACGAGAAAGGCGAAGTGATCGAGAATCTCAGCCTGGTGGGCAGTCGCGCCGCCGGCGTGCCGGGCACCGTGCTGGGGCTGTGGGAAGCCCATAAACGCTTCGGCAAGCTGCCGTGGGCCGAGCTGCTGACGCCGGCGATCGGCTACGCCCGGCAAGGTTTCACCGTGGCGGGTCAGCAGTATCAGTACCGCGAAGACGCCAACAAGCTGTTTGCCGGTAAAACCAACTTCGGCGACTATTTCGGCGCCATGAAGCCCGGCACGGTGTTCAAACAGCCGGAGCTGGCCGCCACCCTTGAGCGCATCGCCAAATCGGGCGCCGACGATTTTTATCACGGCGAAACCGCCCGCCTGCTGGTGGCGCAAATGCAGCGCGACAACGGGCTGATCGGCGCGGCGGATTTGGCCGACTATCGGGTGAAATGGCGTGAACCGATGCGCATCAGCTGGCGCGGCAACACCGTGTATACCGCCCCGCTGCCCAGCTCCGGCGGCATCGCGCTGGCGCAGCTGCTGGGGATAAAAGAAGATCGCGCCGCCGACTTCAAGGGCGTGCCGCTGAACTCGGCGCGCTATATCCACCTGCTGGCGGAAATCGAAAAACGCGTGTTCGCCGATCGCGCCGACTACCTCGGCGACCCGGATTTCACTAACGTGCCGGAAGCGCAGCTGATCGCCCCCGACTACCTGCAAAAACGCGCCGCCGAGATCAACCCGACGGCGATCTCGCCGACCGAGCAGGTGCGGCCGGGGCTGGAAAGCCACCAAACCACCCACTTCTCGATCGTCGATGCGGCCGGCAACGCGGTCAGCAACACCTATACGCTTAACTG
This sequence comes from Serratia sp. SCBI, assembly GCF_000747565.1. NCBI lineage: Bacteria > Pseudomonadati > Pseudomonadota > Gammaproteobacteria > Enterobacterales > Yersiniaceae > Serratia > Serratia sp. SCBI. Next base: position 2,510,861 of record NZ_CP003424.1, read on the forward strand.
GGACTTCGGCAGCGGCGTGGTGGTCAAAGGCGCCGGTTTCCTGCTCAACGACGAGATGGACGACTTCAGCGCCAAACCCGGCGTCGCCAACGCCTTTGGCGTGGTGGGCAGCGACGCCAACGCCATCGAGCCGGGCAAACGCATGCTCTCCTCGATGAGCCCGACCATCATCACCCGCGACGGCGACGTCACCCTGGTGATCGGCACGCCGGGCGGATCGCGCATCTTCACCTCGATCTTTCAGGTGATCAACAATCTCTACGATTACCATCTGCCGCTGGCGCAGGCGGTGGCCGCCCAGCGCGTGCATCACCAACTGTTGCCGAAGGACACCGTTTATTACGACAGCTTCGCGCCGCTGACCGGCAAACCGGCGGACGAGCTGAAAGCCATGGGCTACACCCTCGAAGACCAGGGCTGGAACATGGGGGATATTCAGGCTATCCGCATCGATGGCCGCACGCCGGAAACCGCGTCCGATCCGCGCGGCCGCGGCGTGGGGCTGGTGGTGAAAAAGTAACCCTCCGGCGGCCCGCCTCCGATTAGACGGGCCGCCGCTCTCCCCGCACAGATGGCCGCTGTCTCCTTTTTCACTCATCTATACTGAATCGACAGGCCTGCGTTCAACGACGGCGGCGCCTGCGGTCCGTCTTGGACGATAAGGATAATATTCATAGTAAATCAATCACCTGCATTTATCGTAAGCGGTATCGGAGGCAATCAATAATGGCGAAAAGACGAGCAGTGCCCGGGGTTCATCCCTACGATGGGCCCGCCGGCGGTTGGGGCGCGCTGAAAGCGACGGCCATCGCCGTGCGTACACAGATGGATACCCTGGAGGCGCCGGTAACGCTGATGCGCACCAATCAGCCCGACGGGTTTGATTGCCCGGGATGCGCATGGCCGGATAAAGAACATCGATCCACCTTCCAGTTTTGCGAAAACGGCGCCAAAGCCGTGACCTGGGAAGCGACCAGCAAACGCGTGACGGCCGAATTCCTGGCGCAAAATACCGTGACCTCACTGCTGCGGAAAACCGACTATGAACTGGAGGATTATGGTCGCCTGACCACGCCCCTGTTCTATGACGCCGGGACCGACACGCTGCGCCCGCTGGCCTGGGATGAGGCGTTTCAACGCATTGCCGCCGTTTTGCAGACGCTGCCGCCGGAGGAGGTGGAGTTTTATACCTCCGGCCGGGCGTCCAATGAGGCGGCCTATCTGTTCCAGCTGTTTGCGCGGGAATTTGGCAGCAATAACTTCCCCGACTGTTCCAATATGTGCCATGAGCCGACCAGCGTTGGCCTGCCCCAGTCGATCGGCATCGGCAAAGGCACCGTGTCGCTGGACGACTTTGACAGCGCGGAGCTGATTATCTCCATCGGGCACAATCCGGGCACCAATCACCCGCGCATGATGGGCACGCTGCATGAGCTGGCGCGCAAAAAAGTGCCGATTATCGTGTTCAATCCGCTGCGCGAGCGGGCGCTCGAGCGTTTCACCGATCCGCAAAACGTCATCGAAATGGCGACCTACAGTTCGACCCCTATCGCCTCCACCTACTATCAGGTCAAAGCCGGCGGCGACGCCGCAGCGCTCAAAGGCATCGCCAAAGCGCTGCTGCAGTTGGATGACGAACATGGCAATGCGCTGGACCACGCCTTTATTGCCGAGCACACGGAAGGTTTTGCGGATTTCGCCGCCGATCTGAAGACCACCGGTTGGGATGCGATTGAGGCGGAGAGCGGCCTGGCGCGCCGGGATCTGGAACAGGTCGCCGCCGCTTACGCGAAATCCAACGCCACCATCGTGACCTACGGCATGGGCATTACGCAGCACAATAAAGGCACCGCCAACGTGCGCCTGATTGCCGATCTGCTGTTGCTGCGCGGCAACATCGGCAAACCGGGCGCCGGCATCTGCCCGCTGCGCGGCCACTCCAACGTGCAGGGCAACCGCACCGTCGGCATCACCGAAAAACCCTCGGCCGATTTTTTGGCGAAGCTGGAAACGGTGTTTGGCTTCACGCCGCCCAAAGCCCACGGTCACGATGCCGTGAAATGCATGCAGGCGATGATCGACGGCGCCTCGAAGGCGTTGATCTGCCTGGGCGGCAACTTCGCCGTGGCGCTGCCGGACCCCGAGCAGAGTTTCCCGGCGATGAAAGCGCTGGAATTAAGCGTGCATATCGGCACCAAACTCAACCGCAGCCATTTGTTGGTGGCGAAAGAAACCCTCATTCTGCCCTGCCTGGGACGTACCGAACTGGACATGCAGGCCAGCGGGCGACAATCGGTGACGGTGGAGGATTCGATGTCGATGGTTCACGCCTCGTCCGGCAAATTAAAACCGGCGTCGGAGCTGTTGCGTTCGGAACCCGCCATTGTGGCCGGCATGGCCAAAGCGGTGATGCCCGCCAGCAAGGTGCCCTGGGATGAACTGATCGAAGATTACGACGTGATCCGCGATTTGATCGAAAAAACCATCCCCGGCTTCGACGATTACAACGCGCGCATTCGTCAACCCGGCGGTTTCCGCATGCCGCTGCCGCCGACCGAGCGCCAGTGGCCTACGGCGACGGGCAAGGCGATGTTTTCCGTATTCAGCGGGCTGCATGAGGACGAGACAACAGCAGACAAAGACACGCTGCGGCTGATCACGCTGCGCAGCCACGATCAGTACAACACCACCATCTATGCTCTGGACGATCGCTACCGCGGGGTCTTCGGCCGGCGCGACGTGCTGTTCATGAATGACAGCGATCTGCAACGTTTGGGGCTGGAACATGGCGACGTGGTCGATCTGGAAACGGCGCTGCCCGGCAGCACCCAGCGCCTGGAAGGCATCACGGTGATCGCCTACAACATCTCAGCCGGTTCGGTCGGCGCCTACTACCCGGAGGCCAACGTGCTGGTGCCGCTGCATTACATCGATGAGGAGAGCGGCACGCCTTCGTATAAATCGGTGCCGATCCGCGTGAAGTTGAGATCCAAAGAGGTGCGCGCGGTCGATATCGCCTGACGGAAGCGGTTTGAGCCTTTCTCCGCATGGAGAAAGGCTTCTCCCCCTTTAGACCTGCGCCACCAACACATTGACGTTGGCGGGGAAAACCAAGCCCTCTAATGCATTACCGCTGTCGGAGGTCACCAGATAATCGACCTCGGGCCATTTGGCCACCAGCGTCATCGCATGTCCGCGCAGCTTATTTTCGTCGGCCAGCACGATGCACTTGCGGCTCTGGGCAATCATTTTGCGCGCGATGGCCGCTTCATTGACGTTCTGATCCATCACGCCGGTCTGCAGATTGACCGCGCCCGCGCCGATGATGGCGTAGTCGGCGAAAAACGCCTCGATATTATTCAATGCGATCGCGCCCAGGCACGCCATTTTGGAGTCGATGAACTGCCCGCCGATCAGCACCACGTCAATGGAGTCATTTTCCAGACAGACGTTGGCGATAAGCGGCGAGTTGGTGATGACCGTCAGTTGATCGATCGTCGCCAACTGACGGGCAAACTCCAGCGTGGTGGAGCCGAAATCCACGAACACCGTATCGCCCGGTTGGAGCAGCGTCGCCGCTTTCTCCGCGATGGCGCGCTTCTCGGCCTCGGCGATTTTGGCACGCTCGTTGAATTCATGCTCGAATTTAAACTGGCTGCTCACTGCGCCGCCGTGGATCTTCTTGATCAGCCGATAGTCTTCCAGCTTGTTCAGGTCGCGCCGAATGGTTTCCTGCGAAACCTGGAATTTATCCGCCAGCTCATTCACGTAAACCCGGCCGTTGGCCTGGATCAGCGCCAGTATTTCATTGCGCCTTTCCACGGAATTAGAGATATCCATTCACATTACACTCGCTGCCTTTAGTAAGAGTGACTGCCTCCGCCGAGACTTGCGGCGTTAACTGACGGAATACTACGGGTTTCAGGGCGTTAGACGCAAGCCGTTGCCGTCGTTCATCCTGCGGATTCGATGCTGATGTGCAGCGCATCACGCTCAGCCTCGGCCGGCAAGACGATATTGCGCAGCAGGATCCGCCGTTCAGGCAGGCAACGATGCGTTTTGCGGTACAGCACTTTCTCTCCCAGCCGTACCACCACCGAACCGGACACCGCCTGTTCCACGCGCATATTGATCGTGACCGTGGCGGGATTGCCGATCAGCGCCACACGGGCGGGCGCAGTCAGGCGTATCCGTTCGTCGTGCCGCACCGGCAGGATTTGCCGCGCCGGCGGCAGCGTGCGCTGCAGCGAATGGGCAACGGCCTCGCCGACGCGCAGCCCTTCCTGATAACACTGGTCGCCCATGTCCGCCGGGTGCAACATGTTGCCGACGGCGAAATAGGCGGCATCGGAACAGCGGCCGAACTGATCGGTCAACGGACAGCCGCTGTCCGGCCGCTGCGCCAGGTGGCTCTGGCGGATCAGCGTATACTCCCCGGTGAAGCGGCCGGTGAAGATCAGGCTGTCGCAGGCGATGCGCCGTTTCTCCCCCTGGCGATTTTCCACTTCTATGGATTCAACCCGATCGCGGCCGGCAATATCGGTCACGCGCGAATAGTAGTGGATCGGCACTCCCATCAGACGCGCATAGAGCGCGCTCAGACGCCAGGCGACGGGTCTGCCGCCGCTTTCAATCATGGCGACGGCGCGCACGCCGGCGTTACGCAGCGTCCACAGCGCGGAGAAACTGACCAGCTCGGTGCCGATCACCACCGGCGCCTTGCCCGGCTGCAGCCCGCGCAGATAGACGAACTGCTGCAGCGCACCGGCGGTGAGTACGCCCTGCGGCCGCAGCCCGCTCACCAGACGCGGATGGCGCGGCGTCTCGCGCACGCCGGTCGCCAGGATCACCCGCTGCGCTTTCAACGTGCTGACGCCGCGGCAGTCCGTGATGGTCAGCTCGCCGTCCGGCTTGATGGCGAGCACCGTCACGCCGGTACGGATCTCCACCTGCCCGGCGCGCGCCAGTATTTTATCGACATAGGTGGATCCCAGCATCGGCCTATAAAACGTTTGCAGCCCAAAGGTGGGGTGCCGACAGTGTCTCGGCACGCCGCCCGCCTGCCGTTCCCGTTCCAGGATCACCACATCCTCGATCCCCGCTTGCCGCAGCGCGGTCGCCGCCGCGATCCCCGCCGGCCCGGCGCCGACAATCGCCACCTGATACTCAGTTTTCATCAATGCTCCCTACGGCCAGCGTTTGGCCAAAACGATCGCCTACCATTTCCGCCACCCGGCTGCTGCAATAAAAGCCGTTGCAGCGCCCCATCATCACGCGCGTGCGGCGCCGCAGCCCGCCGATGCACTCCGGCGGCACGGCGGAATCGAACGCCGCCTCGATCTCCCGCTGGGTCACCAGCTCGCAGTGGCAAACGATGCCGCCGTTGTCCGGGCGCGCGTAATCGCGCAGCGCGTAGTCGGCAAGCATCGGCATTTGCGGCCAATACACGGTCTCCGGCGTTTTTGGCGTGAAGCACGGCGTAAAGTGGTCGCGATAGAGCTGTTCCACATATTGCGCGATGCCCAGCGCCGCCGTCAGGCCGGTGGAGCGAATGCCCGCCACGCAGATCCACTGCCGATCGGGATAGTGCTGAATGCGGTAGTGTTTCTGCTCGGTGGCCGGACGCAAGCCGGCATAGCTGGCGGTCACGCTGTAATTCGCCAGCGAGGGCAGCAGCCGGGTGCCCTGTTCGATCAGCTCGCGCATTTTGGTTTCGTCCACCGTCGCCGTCTCGCGATCCTGCTGTTCTTCGGCGGTCGGCCCGAGCAGCAAATTGCCGAAGATGGTTTTCGACAGCAGCACCCCTTTGGTGATCGCCGTCGGCACCGGCAGGATAATGGCGTTGACCTGCCCGGCGGCGGCCTTGTCGAACACCAGGAACTGCCCTTTGCGCGGGCGAATTTCAAACTCGGGCTGATGGCAGAAACTTTCTACCCGGTCGCCCTGATTGCCGGCGCAGTTGATGACGATTTTGCCGTGAAACTCGCCCCGGTTGCTGGTTAGCCGCCAGCCGGTCGGCAAGCGTTCGGCGCCGGTCACCTCGGTATTGAAGCGATAGTCGCCGCCGTGTTTAACGCCCTGCGTCAGATAAGCCAGCGGCGTGCTCCAGGGATCGATCACGCTCTCCCCCGGCACCTCTACCGCCGCCAACGCGCCGGGCGCCAGCTGCGGCTCACGGCGATACAGCTCGGCGGCGTCGATCTGCGCCACGTCCAGCACGCCGTTGTCGTGCGCCTGTTGCACAATCGCGGGCAGCGCCGCCAACTGCTGCTCGTCCCAAGCCACGACCAGCGCGCCGGTGGGCAACAGCGGCAGATTCATTCGTTCACGGATGGCGATAAATTCCCGGTACCCGGCCTGCATGCAATGCAGTTCCAGGCTGCCGCTGGGCGCATCGAAGCCGGTATGCAGCAGCGCGCTGTTGGCTTTGCTGGCGCCGGACAGGATATCGCCCCCTTTTTCCAACAGCAGCGTACGGGCGCCCATCAGGCAGAATTTGCGGAATACCGCACACCCGACCACACCGCCGCCAATCACGACAATGTCCCAACCCGTTTGTTCTTCCATCATGCTGATGTCCCGTTTTGATGTGATAACCACAATAAAACCACACAATAACCGCATTTGAAATGACAAAAACAACATAACTCCCAAAAAAAAGCCGCAAAAGGCGGTGATAAGCAAAAAGTATGAGGTCGATCACGCGGGGTTATTTTATCTTGTGATTTATGTTGCTTTTGTGTGTGAAATTGAAGATAGATTATTAAAACAGTCACACAACCAACACCAGGCACAATAAAAAAACAAAACCTATAAGAGAGCGAAGCAATGATGAATCAACGTTATGCCGCGATTGATCAGGGGACCACCGGCACCCGGGTCGTGGTGTTCGGCGAAGACGGCAGGCACCATTCACCGGCCAGCATGCCGCACAAGCAGATCACCCCCAATCCGGGCTGGGTGGAACACGACGCCCTGGAGATTTTGGCGAATATCCGCCGCTGTCTCAGCCAGTGCGACATGGTGGATGCCATCGGTTTAGGGCATCAGGGCGAAAGCCTGCTGGCCTGGGACGCCGATAGCGGCCTGCCGCTGTACAACGCCATCGTTTGGCAAGATCAGCGCACCGAGCCGGAGATCCAGCGGCTGAAACGCGAAGGCGTTGAGCCGCTGGTGACGGCGAAAACCGGTCTGCCGCTCGATACCTACTTCTCAGCCAGCAAGATGGGCTGGCTGATGAACAACGCCCCGGGCGCCAGGCAATTGGCGCAACGCGGCCGCCTGCGGCTCGGCACCATGGACGCCTTTTTCCTGTTCCACCTGTGTGGCCGGCATCTCACCGACTATAACTCGGCCTCGCGCACCTCGTTGTTCAACATTCATACCCTGCAGTGGGATGAAGAGCTGTGCCGTTTGTTCGGCGTGCCGATCGACAGCCTGCCCGAGGTCAGAGACAACATCGGTCATTTCGGCGACGTCGCGCTCAACGGCAAACCGGTGCCGCTGACGGCCTGCATCGTCGACCAGTTTGCCGGCACATACGGCCACGGCTGCCATCAACCGGGGCAGATGAAGATCACCTTCGGTACCGGCGCCTTTTTACAGGCGATCACCGGGCCGCGCCCGATCGATGCCGGCGAGTCCGGCCTGTTGCCCACGCTGTGCTGGAAGTTGCCCGACAGCGAGCCGGTGTATGGCCTGGACGGCGGCGTTTATAACGCCGCCTCCGCCATTAACTGGGCGAGAAAGATAGGCCTGTTCAACGATTTCGATGAATTCGGCGACTTCCCCTCTCAGCCGGCCATCGCGCGCGGCCTGGCCTTTGTGCCCGCGCTCTCCGGACTGGCTTGCCCGTACTGGGACCGCTCTGCCGCCGGGATGTGGGCCGGGCTGTCGCTGGAGACCGAGCGCAAGGATCTGCTGCAGTCGATCCTCGAAGGCATCGCCATGCGTTCCGCCGAGGTGATCAACGCCATGGATAAACTGAAACCGATCGGCGACAGCATTTCGGTGGACGGCGGCCTGTCCGCCAACCGCTATTTCACGCAGTTTCTCGCCAACCTGATCCAAAAGCGCATCGTCTCTCCCGCCAATAAGGAGATCACCGCCCAAGGCGTTGCGTTGTTGGCGCGTAAAGGACTGGGGGTGGAACATCCGCTCAAGGTGCTCAACCGCTATGAAGTGACGGAACCCGCCGAGGTCGATATGGCGGGCTGGTTTGCCCGCTATCAGGAAATCATCGCGCGCTCGCGCGGCTTACGTTCATCGCAGGAGGAACACCATGGCTGAGTTCGGTAATTTCATCATCTATATCATCATGGCCGGCACTCTGATCGGTGCGCTGGCGTCGATCGCCAAACCGGAAGGCGAGCTGGGACGCGAATTCGTCAACGGCATTCACGCCATCGGCCCGGTGTTTCTCGCCCAGGCTGGCATCATGGCCGCAATCCCGATCATCTCTTACCTGATCATGTACAGCATCGGCCCCTTCTTCTCGGCGCTCGGCTCCGACGTCTCGATCGCGGCGCTGGCGGTGATCGCCGTGGACATGGGCGGCTATCAGCTGGCCGACGCCATTGCCGCCAACCGCGACATGTGGATCGTCGCCATGTTGGTGGGCTACACCTCGGGTGCCAGCATCGTGTACCTGATCCCGGTCGGGCTTATCATGCTGAACCGCGACGACCATAAATATCTGGCGCTGGGTGCCATGGCAGGCCTGATCAGCATTCCGTTCGCCGTGCTGATCGCCCTGGTGACCATCACCTTCAATAACCTGCCGGTCAGGGAGATTATCTCTACCACCTCACCTGCCGCGCACTATCTGCAGCTGGACTTGCTGCAGGCGCTGCGGCTGCTGTCGCCGCTGTTCGCCCTGTGCTTCCTGCTGGCGTTGGGGCTGAAGCTGCGGCCGGCGGCGATGGTGAAAGGATTCCTGATCTTCGGCAAGGCGGCGGATGCCTTTATCAAGCTGGTGTTGGCGCTGTGCATCATCGAGCATTTTACCGGTGTATTTAAAAAGGTGTTCGGCGGCTGGGTATTCGATCCGTTATTTGCCGACAAAGACGAATTATTCCGCGCTATCGAGATCGCCGGTTATATCGGCATTATGTTGGCGGGCACATTCCCCATTTGTTATTTATTCCAGCGCTATTGCCGCAAGCCGATGCATTTTATCGGTAAAAAACTCGGTTTATCGGATACCGGCGCGCTGGGCTTTATTATGGTATTGGCCAATATCATCGCCGTTTATCACCTGTTCAAAGGCATGCGCGCCCGCGATAAGGTGCTGTGCGTGGCCTTCGGCATCTGCGCACAGGCCACGTTGGGCGATCACCTGGCGTTTACCGCCAACTTCCAACCTTCGCTGGTGTTGCCGATCATGATGGGCAAATTCCTCGGTGGCATGATCGCCGTGCTGATCGCCATAAAAATTTCGGTGCCGGAGGCTGAATTGCTGGAAAAAGAACAGACGCAAAGGCAATCGACGGCCATTGCCGCCGCCGCTCGCTGAATTTATCCCTAAGCCATAAAAAATAAACGGGGCGCGGCCTCACGGGGAAGCTGCGCCCTTTTTTCGTCCCTGACAACAATTATTGAGAGAACAAACGCTAATGAGAAAAATATTTTTAGCCTGCCCCTACAGCCACACCGACGCCAACGTCGTGCAGCAACGCTTTATCGCCTGCAACGACGTCGCCGCCGCTATCGTGCGCGCCGGCAGCGCCGTTTTTAGCCAGGTCAGCATGTCGCATCCGATCAACCAGTGTTTGCAAGAGCTAGACAAAACCGCCATCGGCAAGCTGTGGGCGCCGATCGACGCGCTGTTCATGGCGGCGATGGATGAATTGATCGTGCTCGACTTGCCGGGTTGGCAAGAGAGCGGCGGCATCAAACGCGAGATGGACGCTTTCGCGGCGCGCGGCTGCCGCGTCAGCCTGTGGTCCGAGGTCGCGAGCGAGTTCAACTGAGGCGTGCGCCCCGCCGCTTGGCGCGGCGGGGCAGCGGCCTATTTGCCGTTGGCCAATTCACCGTACACCACCTGGCCGCGGAAACCGCGCCGCACCTGCTGGAACAGCTCGCGGAACGCCGGGTAATCCTGCGCCTGGCACAGCGCTTCCTTGCCGCGAATGGCATTCACCTGCAGGCGGTGATTGGCGGTCACCTGCTGCCCGTCGCGCCGCCACTCGACGCGATAGTCGCCCGCCGCATTGCGGAATTGCCGATCTTTCGGAATGGCGATGATCGGCACGTTGGCCGGCAGCTGCAGACGGTAGGTTTCGTCGTAGCGCTGCGCGGTGCAGTAGAACGGCGTTTCGTTGCCCGGCGCCGCCGTGGTGGTATACAGCGTGCGGAACGATTTGCCGCCGGGCGGGTTGGGCAACGTCATGCCGCCCACCACGCCGAAATCGACGTAGTCGTCCGCCTTGAAGCGGAAGCGATAGCCGAACTGCTTTTTGAGATCCAGCGGATCGCTGTTCATCGCCACTTCGCCGTTGCCGTCGATGCCGGAAGCGGACATGATCGTCGCTTCGGCCTGCGCCCGATTCTGACGGTTGATCTGCGAGAAGTAGCCCCGCAGGTCAATTTCTTCCACTTCGCTCAGCCGGCGCTCGGTCTGTCCGCGCAGATTGCCCGCCTTGTCGAACACGAAATCGACGTTCAGCGCGCTCTTGACCGGCTGCTCATCGCTGCCCGGCGTGCGCGCCAGCCTGGCGTCGCGCGTCAGCAGCACCGGTGCGCCCAAATCGCCCTCCGGCAGTTGCCCGAAACGCGCCCAGGGATTGGTGGAATCGAGGTACAGTTTGAATTCCGGCACGTAGGTGATGGCGTGATTGAAGCGGCCAAGCAGCGGCACTTTAGGCAGGATCGGGCCTTCATCCATGCCGATCAGCACCGGCGAGCTTTCAATGCCTTTGGCGGCGAGCAGCGCCTCCAGGATCACCACGTGATCCTTACAGTCGCCGTAATGGTTATCGAGAATGCTCTGCGCCGAATTCGGCTCCAGCCCACCGTTGCCCAGGTACACCGCCACGTAGCGAATGTTTTGCGCCACCCAGCGATAGAGGGCCTCCGCCTGCTCGCGCCGATCGCTGATACCGGCGGTGATATTGTCCGCCAGCGCCTGAATGCCCGGCGTCACCTTCGCCGCCGCGCCGGCCTTCAGCTGGTAGGCCTTGGCCAACTGCGGCCACTCGCGGTAGGTGCTGGCCATGATGGTCGGGCTGAAGGTCCAGCTGTCCGCCGCCCAGTTTTGCGCCTTCATCGGGGCGCTGCGCGAATAATGCCAGCGCCAGTGCGCCTGGCCGTTGCGGATCTGCGGTTGGTCCCCGCCCTCGACGCCGCGCGTGAAGATATGCATCGGCAGCTTGGCCGGCGCCTGCAGGGTCACTTCGGCGTCGTCGAACTGATCGAAAACGCTGAACGTCTCCCACAGGCCGAAATAGTCAGGGAAATACGGGGTGTTCTGCGTGCGGCGCAGTTCGTACACCACGCGCGAGCCCGGCGCCAGGTTGGAGAACACGATGACGCGCACTTTGCGATCGGCATACAGCGGCGCCGTGGCGCTGGAATAGCTCTCCTGGGTATAGATGCGATCGGGCGCCACATCGTGGCGCTGGCCGTCGGCGGTCAGCGTATAGGCGGCGACCACCTCCAGCGTTTCCATTTTCTCGCTGTAGCTCAGGCGGATCTGGCTGAATTTTTCGACCGCCGCCTTGGTTTTCAGCAGCACTTCGTAGCTTTCCGTCTTCACGTTAGTGGCGTTGGCGTTAACGTGGTAATCCGCGCGATAGCGCACGAAGCTGAAATCGTTGTTGGCCGTGTCGTTCTGGCCCTGATCCGCCGCGGCGGGCGGTGCAGCGGCCAACACGGTGGCCGGGTACGTCGCCGTCAAACCGGCGAGTAACAGTATGGAAGGAATAGCGATTTTCATCTTCGGTCCTTGAAGGGCAACAAACGGCGACGCCGGGCTACGCGCCTGCCCCGGCGTCAAAACAGGCGGGCACACTAATATAATTGAGAATTATTTTCAATAAACGAACCGTCAACGCCGTGCTAGCCCTGCTCGATCAGCATCACAGCGGTGGTCTCCGGCTCCAGGGCCTCGAAAACGTGCTCGCGATCGGCGGAGTAACTGATGTAATCCCCGGCGCTCAGCTCCAGCGGCTGATCCGCCGGCCCGAGGCGCGCCCGTCCACTGCTGATAATCACATGCTCGACGGTGCCCGGCGGATGTGGCCGGGAAAGTTTGATTTCGCCGGGCTGCACCCGCAGCCGGTAAATGTCGCGCTGCGCGCCCGGTGGACAAGTGGCCAGCAACGTGGCGGCGTAGTTGCCCTGCTCTGACACCGCCGCGGTCCCCTCATGAGCGCGGATCACTTGCACCTGCCTGCTGGGTTGCGAAATCAGTCGGCTGACCGGCACATCCAGCGCCATCGCCAACGCCCACAGCGTTTCCAGACTGGGATTACCGCTGCCGGCTTCGAGCTGCGACAACGTGGACTTGGCGATACCCGCGCGCTTCGCCAGTTCGGTGACGGACAGGTTCAATCGCTCCCGCTCACGGCGGATTGCCGCCGACAAGAGGCCGATCGGCGTGATGTTCTGCATTAGGCTCTCGCTCATTGTTCGTTATACCATTCATTTGTTCGACTTGACGAACACCGTCAACCATGTTCATCATAATGTTCGATTGTTCATTTTAATGATTAAGCGACTTCACCACAAGTACGGTCAGGCCGCGAGGGAAACGACATGAAAACGAAAAAGCGCGGCGCAGTGCAAATGATCCTCGCCATGACGATCTCCGGCACCGTCGGTTGGCCGGTGATCGTGTTAGGGCAGTCGCCCGCCACGGTGGTGTTTTGGCGCTGCGCGTTCGGCGCGCTGGCGATGCTGGCCACCTGCGCCGCGCTTGGGCAACTGAAATCAGGCGCCATCAACCGGCGGCAGCTGGCTTTCGCCGTCCTGGGGGGCCTCGCGCTGGTGCTCAACTGGACGCTATTGTTTGCCGCCTATGCGCATGCCTCGATCGCTGTCGCCACCGTGACCTACCATGTTCAACCGTTTATGTTGGTGGCGCTGGGAGCGCTGCTGTTCGGCGAAAAACTGACGGCTAATCGGCTGGGCTGGCTTCTGCTGGCGTTCGCCGGGATGGTGTTGATCGTCACCGGCCGGCAGAGCGGTGGCGGCGATGGCGACTATCTGCTCGGCGTGGCGCTGGCGCTCGGTGCGGCCCTGATGTACCCCCTGGCGGCAGCGATTGTCAAACAGCTGGCCGCGTTGCCGCCGCAGCTCATCGTGTTGATTCAACTGACCGTTGGCGCGCTGGCGATGGCGCCGTTCGCCGGTCTGGCCCACCTTCCCGCAGAACCGCTCGACTGGCTGCTGCTGGCGACCCTCGGCCTGGTGCATACCGGGGTGATGTCCACGTTGCTCTATGGCGCTATCCAGAAAATCCCCACCGCTCTGGTTGGCGCGCTGTCGTTTATCTACCCGGCAGTGGCGATCGTGGTGGACTGGGCGGCGTTCGGGCACCGTCTCAGCCTGTTGCAGCTGCTGGGCACGCTGGCCATTCTCGGCGCGGCCGCGGGCATGAACTTCGGCTGGCGATGGGCGCCCGCCGCGCACCGGGCCGGTAAAATCGGTTAATCCCGCCCGACGAGCAAGCTATGCACAATAAGGCATTCGCCTTGTGTCCGGCGCGGTGTTATTTATTTAAACCGTGTAGGGTAGAAGGAGTGTTCTATGTGGCATCACCGCCTGCAACGGCGCATCCGTTTCAGTTACTGGAACGAACTGTGCGTCATGACTAGTCCTGATATAGGTTGACACTTTTCAGCCGGATAACGCCCGATGAACCTCATCGGGCGTTTTGTATTTCAGCGACAGGTGCGGCCGCCGCGTGTTGTACAAGTTCACCGACTCCCTGACCATCTTTCTTGCCTGCGCGATATCTTCTGGCCTGCCGAGCAGGTATTCCGTTTTGAGTATCCCGTTTATCCGTTCCGCCAGCGCGTTCTGATAACAGTCATACCCGTCCGTCATCGAGCAGGTGATGCCATATCTCTGATGTAACGCCTGATATTCCTGTGAGCAGTACTGGATACCCCTGTCCGAGTGGTGCACCAACGGCAACGCCGTGCGTCTGCCGGCCAGTGCCATTTTGAACGCGCAGGCGACATGCCGGGTATGCAGACTGTCATGCACATGATACCCCACGATTTTTCTCGACCAGGCATCCGTTACCAGGCTGACATACGCCGTCCCTGTTCTCAGCGGCAAGTAGGTGATATCCGCCACCCATACCTGTTCCGGACGGCTGGCTATGACCTGGTTGTCCCCCGCCTTCAGCAGGTTGGGATGACGATAAAAACGATGATGGCTCTGCGTCGTCTTGTGATATGCCCGTTTAGGCATCACCAGTAACCGCGCGCAGCGCAGGATACTGAACAGCCGGTCGCGCCCCACATGCAATGCCGGTTCGGGGCGTTGCCGCAACAGGTGATGCAGCTTACGTGTCCCCAGCCGGGGCTGGTGCAAGCGGATGGCCGTCACCTGTTCGACGAGATGCCGGGTCTGCTCCTCTTTGCCTGCTTCACGCTGCAGGGACTGATACCACGCTTGTCGGCTGATGCCCATCCATCGGCAGGCCCGCGTTACTGTGAGTCCCGGTACTTGTGTTTGCGCGATAAGGCGGTTAGCTGCTTTTTTGTCAGCGTGGCGCCAAAGTCGGTGTTCATCACTTTGACGACAGCCTCGAAGAACTGGGCTTTGACTTCAGATTCAGCCAGTTGCTGCTCAAGTTCTTTAATACGCTGTTCGGGCGTCAGGGGGAGTTTGGGCATATTGTCTCCGCACGTTCTGGTGGAAGGAGAAGTCCGCCAGTCAAGCTGACCGTATTTGCGCAGCCAGTTCATGACGGTTACGTTGCCCTGGATACCATAACGGTCTGTGGCCTGACGGCAAGTCATTTCGCCTTTTTCGACCTGTTCGACGACGGCCAGTTTAAAGGATAGAGAGTAATCGCGTCGTGTGCGTTTAATATACCGGTTCATCACATTTTCCTTTGCGCGTGAGTAAAATGTGTCAACTCTATTCAGGACGGGTCATCATAAAAAAATAAGGGAAGGCGCAAGCCTTCCCTTTTGTCATTCACCGTTCAGCTCAGAAGCGATCGGTTTTCACCACCTCGTCGAACGGCAGCTTGCCGATGCGCGGGTAAGGTTGCCCCGCCGCCTTGCCGATAGCGACCATCAGCGCGATCTGATAATGCGCCGGCTTATTGATAATCTCGCCCACCGCGTCGAAATCAAAACCGTCCATCGGGCAAGAGTCGTAGCCCTGCGCCTTGGCCGCCAGCATCAGCGTCTGGGCGAAGATGCCGCTGCTGCGCATCACTTCGTCGCGCTGCACCTGCGGTTTACCGCGATAATACTGATCGACAGCCGGGATCATGAATTGCTGCACCGGCTCCGCCGCGTCGGCCCAAACGGTTTTTACCTTCGATTCCCAACTCGACAGATCGCCGCACAGCACGACCAGCATCGACGCGTCGGTCACCTGCGCCTGCCCCCACGCCGCCTCGCGAATTTTCTCGCGCTGCGCGCGATCTTCGATCAGCAGCGGGCGCCAGTGCTGCAGGTTAAACGCGCTGGGAGCGCCCTGCAGCGCAATGTTCAACAGCGCTTTTTTCTCTTCGAGCGTCATCACGTGCTGCGTATCGAACTGCTTGGTGGCGCGGCGTTGGCGGATCGCGTCTAACGTATTCATTTTACTGCCTCTGTCCATGTGAAAAGGTCTATTGTCGTCAACGCGGCGCGGCTGTCCAGCCCCAGGCGGCTATTTCTGCGCGGTTTCGGCGCGCAAACGGCTGACCTGCGCCGCCAAGTCCGGCCACGGCGCCTGATCGGCGTAATGCTGCCGCAGGTAGTTGAGCAGGATGGCGATCTGCGCGTCATTCAGGTTATGGCGAAAGCCTGGCATATAGCCCAGCTCGGCGTTCGTCGGCCGCTGTATGCCGTCCAGCACCACGCGAATGGCGTTGTCCGGCGCCTCGGCGAACAGGTTGGTATTCAGCGCCAGAGACGGGCGCACCCCCGCCATCTGCGCGCCTTTTTCCTGCGCATGGCACGCCATGCAGGCGCCGGAAAACAGCCGCGCCCCTTGCGAACTCAGGGGCTCGACCTGGCGCTCCGCCTGAGCGTTCAAAGTTGCCGCCGCGGCCTGCGCCGCCGCTTCCGGATGATAGCTGCGCAGATAGACGGCGATCGCCTGCAGGTCGGCCTGCGGCAAGCGCGACAGCCCTTCTTCGATCACCGGCGCCATCGGGCCGGCGGCGACGCCGTGGTTGGCCGAGTAGCCGGTGCGCATGAAATCGACCAGATCCTGCTGTGACCAGGCGAGCGGCGCGGGCGAGCGGCCGGTCAACGCCGGCGCCGTCCAGCCTTCCGCCACGCCGCCGGCCAGGTGCTCGCCGCCGGTTTTCTCGCCGAACAGCACGTTGCGCGGCGAGTGGCAGGCGCTGCAGTGCCCCAACCCTTCGACCAGGTACGCGCCGCGGTTCCAGTCGGCGCTTTGGGCTGGCTGTTCCGGCAACGCGCCCGGCGTCAGGAACAGCAGGTTCCAGGCGAAGATGCCCTGGCGAATGTTGAACGGAAAGTGCAGATCGGTGGCCGGCGGCCGGTAATTAACCGGCGGCTGCGACATCAGATAGGCATACAGCGCCTGCAGATCGTCGTCGCGGGTGCGGGTAAAGGCGGTATAGGGAAACGCCGGATAGAGATAGCGGCCCTGGCGATCGACGCCGTGGCGCATGGCGCGTTCGAACGCCGCGTAGCTCCAGCTGCCGATGCCGGTTTCCACGTCCGGCGTGATGTTGGTGGTGTAAATGGTGCCGAAGGGGATCTCCATCGCCAACCCACCGGTGTTGCGCTCGCCGCCCGCACGGGTGTGGCACACGGCGCAGTCGCCGAGATCGGCCAACGTTTTGCCACGCGCGATCTGCGCCTCGCTGAAACGGTGGGTCGCATCGGCGGCGAGCGGCGCAATCTCCGGCTGCCAACTGGCGACCACGCCGGCGACCACAACGGCGATCACCGTGACGCCGCCCCACCCGACGATTTTTTTCATCTTACTCATCTTTGCTGTCCTTGTTCGTAACGGGGGTTAATGGCCGGCCTGAGCGCGCAGCGCGGCGAGCACCCGCGCCGGTGTGAACGGCACCTCGCGCAGGCGCACGCCGAGGGCGTCAAACAGCGCGTTGCCGATCGCCGCCGCACTCGGCACCGAGGCGGACTCTCCTGCGCCCATCGGCGCTTCGTCCGGGCGGTCGATCAGTTGGATATCGATCTGCGGCAATTCGTCAAAGCGCAGGATCGGATAGCCGCCCCAGTCCAATGACGTCACGCCCGACGCGTTGAAGGTCACAAACTCTTTCAGCACCCGGCTGGCGGATTGGATAATGTTGCCGTGCACCTGATGGCGCACCCCGGCCGGATTGATCATCCGGCCGCAATCATGCGCCACGAAGATTTTATTGAGCGTGATCTGCCCGGAAAGGCGATTGACGCTGAGATCGCACACCCAGGCCGCCCAGGCGGCGCCGAAGCCGGGGAATTTGCTGTGGAAATAGCGCGCATAGGCGAAGCCGCGGCCGCTCACCACTTCGGCCCCGGCGGCACGCGAGCGGTGCGCCGGGCCGTCTTGCCAGTTAGCCTGGCGCTTCAGGGCCTCAATCAAGGCCACCGCGTGCGGATCGTTCAGGTAACGCAGGCGAAACGCGATCGGGTCCTCGCCGGCGCGCCAGGCCAGCTCGTCGATCCAGGATTCATGGGCGAACACGTTGGGCAGCGCCGAAACGCCGCGCATCCACGACGCCCGCACGATCGGCGCGGCGTCCTGACAGATCACCCGCATATGCGGATACGCGTATTGCGGAATGGCGGTGCGATCGCCCATCTGTTGCACGTCGGCCCGGTTGGCCACCTTGCCGGTCAACACCAGCGGCAAGGTCACCGCATTGTTGGAGGGATAGCTGGTTTTCAACTCGTAAGCCGCCACCCGATTTTGCGCGTCGAGGCCGCCGCGCACCCGGATCAGTTGGCCGGTGCCCTTCGGCTCCCAGCCGGATTCCTGTTCACGCATCAGCTGCACTCGCACCGGGCGGCCGGTGGCCCGCGCCAACAGCGCCGCGTCCGCCGAGACGTCGTCGGCGCAGTTGCGGCCATAGCAGCCGGAGGCTTCCATGCGGGTGATGTGCACCTGCTCAGACGGCAACTCGAGCAGCCTGGCGATATCTTTGCGCAGATCGTGCGGGTTTTGCGTGCCGGACCACACCTGCGCCCGCCCGTCTTTGACCTCCGCTACCGCGCAGGAGGGGCCGATCGAGGCGTGCTGATGGTAAGGCCAGACATAGTCCGCCCGCACTTCGGTATGCAGCAATGCCAACGCCTCGTCCGTGCCCGCATCATCGCGCAGCACGCGGTCGGTTTTCGGGTTGGCTGCCAGCGCGGCGGGCAGCGCCTCCGGCGACAGGTCCGGCAGGCCGGCCCAGGGTTTCCATTCGGTTTTCAGCCGGCGCATGGCGGCGATCGCCTGCTCTTCGCGCTCGGCCACAATGCCGATGAAATCGTTGATCACCACCAGTTTCACGATGCCCGGCAGGTGCGCGATCGAACTTTCATCCACCGACAACAGGCCGCCGCCCAGCGGCGCGCTGCTGTCGGCGCCTGCGTAAGGCGGACGCACCACCCGGCCATGCAGCATGCCGGGCAAGCGCAGGTCGTGCACGTAGGTCAGCCCCCCGCTGACCTTGGCCGGAATATCGACCCGGGCGACGGCGCGGCCGACATAGCGGCCCTGCTGTTCACCGTTCAGCGGCACGTTTTTATCCAGCGTCACATGCAGATTTTGCCCGCTCGCCAGCTGCGCATAGCTCAAGGAACGCCCCGGGTGCTTGGTCACAAACACCTGTCCCGCCGCCGCCGTCAGCTGGTCGGCCGGCAGTTCGAAGGCTTTGGCCGCCAGCGCCGTCAGCATATGTCGCACCTGCGCCGCCGCCTGCCGCAGCGGCACCGACGTGACCTGTATGGTGGCGCTGGCGATGGTCGGCCCCTGATCCGGCGTGCGTTGCGTATCGCCGAGGAGCATCGTGACGTGCTCGAACGGCACGCAAATTTCGTCGGCGACGATCTGCGCCAGCGCGGTGCGAATGCCGGTGCCGAGATCGACATGGCCATTGAAGGCCGTCACCCGGCCGTCGGCGGTGAGGCTGATAAAGCTGTCCACCCGATCCAGCGGCAGAGCGGCAGGCGATGCAACCGTCTCGGCGGCGAAGGCGTTAAACGGCGCGGGCAGCAGACTGCTGACCATCACCACACCGCCGGCTTGCAGCAACTGTCGGCGGGTCAGTTCGAGGCGGCTCATGCTTGCCTCCGCGCAGCCAGCAGATCGCGGGCGCGCTCGGCGGCGCGCAAGATCTCAAGGTGGGTGCCGCAGCGGCACAGGTTGTAGGCCAGCTCTTTCTTGATGGTTTGTTCATCTGCATCCGGCTCGCGTTCGAACAACGCGACCAGCGTCATGATCATGCCGTTGGCGCAGTAACCGCACTGCGCCGCCTGCTCATCGATAAACCCCTGCTGAACCGGATGCAGCGCCTCCGGCGTGCCCAGGCCTTCCAGCGTGGTGACGGACTTGCTTCCTACGGCGGCCAGCGGCATTGAGCAAGAACGCGCGGCGACGCCGTCGATCAGCACCGTGCAGGCGCCGCACTCCCCCAGGCCGCAGCCATATTTGGGGCCATTCAAGTGCAGATCGTTGCGTAAAACGTACAGCAGCGGCGTGTCGGGCGCGAGATTGCCGAGTGGAACCACCCGGCCATTAACGTTGATTTCCATGGTGAAACTATCCCTTAAACAAACGGATTTAATCCGTAACATCACTGCGGTGAATAATTGCGCAGCGTGCTAATAATTATCATCAAAAGACTTGACGATGTTAAGGGAATGTAGCCGCCATGGCTTTAACGAAAAGTGGGTATTTTCTATAAATTTCCGATAGATAAGCGCGCTTTTATGATTGCCGCCCGTGATTATTGTCGATCGCCAGTCCGGCCTCGGCGCCGTCGACCAACAGCCGCACCCCGGCTTCGAACAGCGCATCCGCGCCCTTCTCCTGCAATGTTTCCCAGCCTTGGCACAGCAGCGGGTAACGGCGGCGGTCGGCGTCATTGAGCGGATCGTCAGGCTGCATTTGCTGTTCCTCCAGCACCCAGCCCACCACGAAACGCCCGACGGCGAACAGCAGGTTTACCGCGCGCTCCGGCGTCAACCCCGCCCGGCACAGCAGCGCCACCTTGGCCTCAATGACGGCGAATTGCGGCTCCTGCGGCCGGGTGCCGGCGTGCAGACGCGCGCCGTCGCGGTAAGCCAGCAACGCCCGACGAAAGTTGCCGGCATTGGTGACAACCCAATCCTGCCAGGGCATGTCGGCGGGCACCTCCTCACGGTGATCCAGCATGATGGTTTCCGCCATCGCCTTCAGCAGCTCGGCCTTGTTCTTGAAATGCCAATAGAGCGTGGGAGATTGCACGCCCAAATGTTGCGCCAGGCGGCGGGTGCTCAGGGCATCGATGCCGATGTCGTTCAGCAACGCCAGCGCCCCGCGCAGGACGGTTTCTCGCGTTAAACGTGTCGCAGTATTTTTTTTACTCATCTCTCTATCACTGATAGGGTAACTGTGGAATACTCAATACTCTATCACTGTTAGAGTCACAATTTTGAAAAAACCCATGCTGGTTATTTTGTTGACGGTGTTGCTGGATGCGGTGGGCATCGGTCTGATCATGCCGATTCTGCCGGCGTTGTTGCGTTCGCTGGGCGGTCTTGACGCCGGCAGCCTGCACTACGGCGCCCTGCTGGCGGCCTATGCGTTAATGCAATTTCTGTTCTCGCCGATCCTCGGCGCGCTGAGCGATCGTTTCGGCCGGCGGCCGGTGCTGCTCATCTCGCTCGCCGGCGCGGCGGCCGACTATCTGCTGATGGCGTTCGCGCCGACGCTGGCCTGGCTCTATCTGGGCCGGTTGCTGGCGGGCATCACCGGCGCCAACATGGCGGTCGCCACCGCTTACGTCACCGACATTACGCCGGCCGGTCAACGCGCGCGGCGTTTCGGCCTGGTGGGCGCGGTATTCGGCGTCGGTTTTATCGTCGGCCCGCTGCTCGGCGGTTCGCTGGGCGAGTGGCATCTGCATGCGCCCTTCCTGGCGGCGGCGGCGATGAACGCCGTCAACCTGGCGATGGCGTTTTTCCTGCTGCCGGAATCGCGTAAACCCCGCGCCCGCGCCGCCGAGAAAATCCGCCTCAATCCCTTTTCGTCATTGCGACGGCTGCACGGCAAGCCTGGCCTGCTGCCGCTGGCCGGCATTTACCTGATCATGGCGCTGGTTTCGCAGGCGCCGGCCACATTGTGGATTTTATACGGTCAGGATCGTTTCGGCTGGAGCATGATGGTGGCGGGCCTGTCGCTGGCCGGTTACGGCGCCTGCCACGCGCTGTCGCAGGCCTTCGCCATCGGCCCGCTGGTCGCGCGGCTCGGCGAACGCAAGGCGCTGCTGATCGGCCTGGCCGCCGACGCAATGGGCCTGGCGCTGCTGTCGATCGCCACGCGCGGCTGGGCACCTTTCGCCTTGCTGCCGTTCTTCGCGGCGGGCGGTATGGCGCTGCCCGCGCTGCAGGCGTTAATGGCGCAAAAGGTGGACGACGATCATCAGGGCGAGCTGCAAGGGACGCTGGCCAGCATGGGCAGCCTGATCGGCGTCGCGGGGCCGCTGGTGGCGACGGCGCTGTACGCCGCCACGCGCGATGTCTGGCCGGGCCTGGTCTGGGCGTTGGCCGCCGCCCTCTATCTGTTGGTTCCGCTGTTGCTGGCGCGTTCGCGCGAGCGTGACGCGGCATAACGTCGAGCTCACCCTCTCCCGCTTAAGCTGATTTATGGCTAAGCAAGGCATTATTCAGCATAAGCGGGCGCTTTACACGCCACTGCGCCGCTCATTATCATCGCCCTTATCCCGCCGCAGGAAAATTTAAATGCCGTTTCATGGCGTTACGCCCAGCGCGTCATCGCTACCGTTCACTTCGCCTATCGGAAAATCAGGATGAGAAAACTCACAACGCCGCTGATCGCCGCCCTGCTGCTCGGCCTGTTTAGCCTGCCGGCCGGCGCGCAGGAGAAACCGCAACAAATCACCATCGGTTACCAGAAAGCCAACATTTTTGCGCTGCTGAAATACCGCGGCACGCTGGAGAAAACCCTGGAGCCGCAGGGCGTCAAGGTTCGCTGGATAGAATTCCCCGCCGGCCCGCAGATGTTGGAAGGGTTGAACGTCGGCAGCATCGATCTGGCGGCGACCGGCGACGCCCCGCCGGCCTTCGCGCAAGCCGCCAAGGCCGATCTGGTTTATTTGGCGCATTCGCCGCCCAGCCCGAAAACCGAAGCCATCGTGGTGCCGCAGGATTCGGCGATCCGCTCCGTGGCCGATCTGAAAGGCAAACGCGTGGCGTTGAACAAAGGGTCGGACGTCAATTACCTGCTGGTGAGCGCGCTGGAACAGGCCGGCTTGAGCTACAAGGACATCACGCCGGTCTATCTGCCGCCGAGCGATGCCCGCGCAGCCTTCCAGCGCGGCAGCGTCGACGCCTGGGTGATTTGGGATCCCTACTACGCCGAGGTGGAAACCCATGCCAACGCCCGCCGGCTGAAAGACGCGGAAGGTCTGGTGCCGCACTACACCTTCTATCTCGCCAGCCGCCGCTTTGCCGAAACCTACCCGGACAGCGCCAAGCAGGTGATTCAACAGCTCGGCGCGCTGAGCGACTGGGCCAACGGCCATCCGCAGGAAGCGGCGGCGATCCTCGCTCAGAGCACCGGCTTGGATCAGGCCATTTGGGCCAGAGCCATCGCCCGCATGCCGTTCGGCAGCCAGCGCATGTCGCCGGAGGTGTTCAGACAGCAGCAGCAGTTGGCGGATAAATTCACCGCCATCGGACTGCTGCCGGGTAAGGTGGACGTCAACGCCGCCCGCTGGTCCGAAGATAAGCCCGAGGCGCCGTAGCCTTTGCCGCGCTTTGGCTTTAGAAAGCAGAAACCGGCATTTTGCCGTCGGAGTAAGCTGACCTATGCTAACCCTGTGTGATGAAACGCGTTTTCATGGCATGTCTTCCGGAACGTTTTGCTTTATTTGTTCGTCGTGAACCCTGGGCCGCCCCTGACTGGTGCGGCTTTTCTTTTTTGTTCGGCAGTGCCAGCGGCGGGGAATTTTGCTATGTTAACCCGCAGATACGCTTCCCGTTTTCAGCCGCCGGATCGACTCATGTTTACCCACAAAGCAATCGCCGCGCTCAACGCCCTGGAGCTGATGGTTTATAACTACGTCAGCAAACACAAGAATCAAGTGATGTACATGACCATCCGCGAACTGGCCGAGGCCGCCGGCGTGTCCACCACCACCGTGCTGCGATTTTGCAAAAAAATGGGGTGTGACGGCTATTCGGAATTTCGCATCCGTTTCAAACTGTACCTGGAGCAAACCGATGCGCCGCCGGTCGATTCCGGCATCGGCGAAATTCTCAGTTTTTTTAAAAGCGTCAGCAACGATGAATTTAATCAGCTGCTCGATGAAGCGGTGCGGCATATCGCCGCCGCCGAGCGAATTATTTTCGTCGGCATCAGCACCTCCGGCGCCCTGGGGAAATATGGCGCGCGTTTCTTTTCCAACGTCGGAAAATTCAGCACTCATATCGACGATCCTTATTATCCCGTCAACAGCGATATGTATAAAAGCGCGGTGGCGATCATGTTGTCGGTTTCCGGCGAAACCGAAGAAATCCTGCGGCTGGCCAGCCAGTTCAGCCTGCACCACTGTAAAATCATCAGCATCACCAACAACGAAACCTCTTCGCTGGCGCGGCTGGCGGACTTCAATCTGTCTTATCACGTCCCGCAACACTTGATCGGCGATCATCATAATATTACTACGCAAATCCCCGTGCTTTATATTATTGAAACCATCGGCAAGCGTCTTGGAAGAATGAACGCGATAAAATAAAACAGGCTGTTTTTTTATTGTGACAAATCACGTTTTACGGCGATTTGTTATATCGTGACATTTCTTTCGGTCTTGTTACTCTATTGGCAACGCGAGCGTTATTACCCTTCATTAAATAAGATGAGACATTGACGATGAAACAGTTGCCGAAAGATTTTCTGTGGGGAGGCGCGGTCGCCGCGCACCAGGTTGAAGGCGGTTGGGATCAGGGCGGCAAAGGGCCAAGCATCGCCGACGTGCTGTCCGGCGGTTCGCACGGCGTGGATCGCGTGATGACCGACGGCGTGCTCGACGGCTATCGCTATCCCAACCACGAAGCGGTGGACTTCTACGGCAGCTACAAGCAGGACGTGGCGCTGTTCGCCGAGATGGGCTTCAAGTGTTTTCGTACCTCGATCGCCTGGACGCGCATTTTCCCGAACGGCGACGAAGCAACGCCGAACGAGGCCGGCCTGCAGTTTTACGACGACCTGTTCGACGAATTGCTGAAATACGGCATCCAGCCGGTGATCACCCTGTCCCACTTCGAAATGCCTTACCATTTGGTAAAAGCCTACGGCGGCTGGAAAAATCGCCGGGTGGTGGAGTTCTTCGTGCGCTTTAGCGAAGTGGTGATGCGCCGCTACCGCGAAAAAGTGAAGTACTGGATGACCTTCAACGAAATCAACAACCAGAGTAACTACCGCTACCCGCTGTTCGGTTACTGCTGTTCCGGCGTGGACTACACCCAGGAAGACAACCCTGAGCAGACGCTGTACCAGGTGTTGCACCACCAGTTCGTCGCCAGCGCGCAGGTGGTCAAACTCGGCCATCAGATCAACCCGGAATTCAAGATCGGCTGCATGCTGGCCTGCGTGCCGTTCTACCCTTATTCCTGCAAGCCGGACGACGTGATGTACGCCGTGGAAGCGATGCACCAGCGCTATCTGTATACCGACGTGCAAATGCGCGGCTACTACCCCAGCTACCTGCTGCGTGACTGGGAACGCAAAGGGCTGAAGATCGAGATGCAGCCGCAGGACGCGCAGATCCTGCGCGAGGGCTGCACCGATTACATCGGCTTCAGCTATTACATGAGCAATGCGCTGCAGGCCAACGCGGTGGACGGCAGCGACGGCATGTTCGGCTTCCCGGGCAACGTGCCGAACCCGCACGTCAAAGCCTCCGACTGGGGCTGGCAGATCGATCCGGTCGGGCTGCGCTATTCGCTGAACGTGCTGTATGAACGTTACCAGAAGCCGCTGTTTATCGTGGAAAACGGCTTCGGCGCCTTCGACAAGGTGGAAGCGAATGGCCAGATCAACGATGACTATCGCATCGACTATCTGCGCGCCCATATCGAAGAGATGAAAAAAGCGGTGATTGAAGACGGCGTAGACCTGATCGGCTATACGCCGTGGGGCTGCATCGACTGCGTGTCGTTCACTACCGGCGAGTACAGCAAGCGTTACGGCTTCATCTACGTCGATAAACACGACGACGGCACCGGCACGCTGGAACGGTCGCGCAAGAAAAGCTTCGACTGGTATCGTCGGGTGATCGCCAGCAACGGCGAACAGCTGTAACCCCCGCAGTTCAGGGGCGGTGACGCCCCTTCTCGCCCATGCCGCCCGGCATGGGCGTTTTCGCTTATATCGCCGGGAATGGCGCACCGACATAATTTTCCGCCAGCATCGTCATGGCGCTGCGCGATTTCACCGTGTACTGCAACTCTGAGAGTTGCAGCCGGTGTTCGAAAGGCGTGTCTTCCCGCCGGGTATGCAGCATGTGGGTCATCCACCAGGAAAAATGCTCGGCGCGCCAGACCCGCTGCAAGGCGGTGTCGCTGTAATCATCCAGCCGTTGCCAGTCGCCTCGCCGGTAAAACGTCTCCAGCGCCTGGGACAACAGGCAAACATCGGCCATGGCCAGATTCAACCCTTTGGCGCCGGTCGGCGGCACGATATGCGCCGCGTCGCCCGCCAACAGCAGGCGCCGGTAGCGCATCGGTTCGGTAACGAAGCTGCGCATGCCCACCACGTTTTTCTGAAATATGCGGCCCTTTTTCAGCGTCCAGCCTTCATGGTTTTCCAGCCGCTGCTCCAACTCGCGCCAGATACGATCGTCCGACCATTGATCGACCTGTTCCGCAGGATCGCACTGAAAATACATGCGTTGCACGCCGGGCGAACGGGTGCTGATCAACGCAAAACCGCGCGGATGGCAGGCGTAGATCAGCTCTTCGCTGGACGGCGGCGCTTCGACCAGAATGCCGAACCAGCCGAACGGATAGGTGCGGGTGTAATCCTGCCGCAGCCCGCCGGGCATCGCCGCGCGGCTGATGCCGTGGAATCCGTCGCATCCGATGACAAAGTCGCAGCGCAGCCGGCGCGGCTGGTCGCCATGACGGTAGTGAACCTCGGGCTGCGCGCTGTCCAGCGCCTTCAATTCAACCTGCTCCACCTCGAAAAACAGATGGCCCTGCGCCGCCAGACGCGCGGCGATCAGGTCTTTCAAGACTTCGTGCTGGGCATAAACGGTGACGGCGCGCTCGGTCAATCCGGCCAGATCGATGCGGTGCTGCCGGCCGCCGAACGCCAAGCGGATCCCCTGATGCCGCGCCCCTTCCCGCCGCATCCGCTCCCCCAATCCGGTCTGCTCGAGCAGATCGACGGTCCCCTGTTCGAGCACCCCGGCGCGAATGGTCGATTCCACCGCCTCCCGGCTGCGCGTTTCCAACACCACCGATTCCACACCTTGCAGGTGCAGCAGATGGGACAACATCAAACCGGCCGGACCGGCGCCGATGATCACAACCTGTGTGCGCATAGCATGACTCCCTCATAGCATTTTGTTGAGCGGCGCCGGCAGCGCCGGGTAGCCGCCGGAAAGGTGTTTGGCGAGCAGCGCCAGCGCCGCGATCAGCGCCGGGATGGCCAACAGCGTGAAAATGGTGCTGAACGACAGCTGCATCTGCATCAACACGCCACCGCTCATCGCCCCCAGAATGCCGCCAAAACGCCCGAGACCGAGCATCCAGGCCACGCCGGTCGCCCGGCTCTGGGTGGGATAGAACCCGGCCGCCAGGGCCGGCATGGATGACTGGGCGCCGTTCATGCAGGTGCCGGCGATGAACACCGTGAGCGCCATCAGCAGCGGAGAGGTATAGACATAGCCGATGATGCCGACGAACAAACCGGTCAGCAAATAGCCGACGGCCACCACCTTGTGCGGGTTCATGCGATCCATCAACCAACCGATAATCAATACGCCGAGCCCCCCGCCGAGCGGAAACAGCGCGGTGATCAGCGACGCCTGCGTAACGGAGGCGCCGGTTTCACGGATCAGCAGCGGCAGCCAACTGGTCAGCAGATAGAAGATCATCAATCCCATGAAGTAAGTCAGACACAGCATCAACGTGCCCAGCAGATAGCGACGCGAAAAGATCATGCCCAGCGGCGACGCTGCCTTTACCAGCCCCTCTTCCTGCAACATGAAGCGCGGCGGCGGCGTCATTCGGATCGGCGCAATGCGCTTCAGCACCTTGGCGATGCGCTCTGCGGCATAGCCGCGCGCGACCATGAAGCGCACGGATTCAGGCAAGGCGGCGATCAGGACCAGCGCCAGCAGCAACGGCATGACGCCGCCCAGCACCAGCACGCTCTGCCAGCCGAAATGCGGGATCAGCCAGGCGGAAGAAAAACCGCCCAGCGACGAACCGAGAGGGAAACCGCAAAACATCAGATTCACCATCAGGGCTCGGCAGCGCTGAGGGGCATATTCCGACATCAGCGTGGCGGCGTTCGGCATGGCCGCCCCCAGTCCCAGCCCGGTCAAAAAACGCAGCAGCGTCAGCGTCGAAAGCGAGCCGGCGAAGGCGGTCAGCAGGCTGAAGCCGCCGAACAGCAGCAGCGAAATCACCAGCACTTTCTTGCGGCCGATGCGATCCGCCAACGGGCCGGCGGCCAACGCGCCTACCGCCAGACCGACCAGCGCGGCGCTCATTACCGGCCCCAGCGCGGTTTTGTCTATTCCCCACTCCTGCACCAGCGACGTGGCGATGAAGCCGATAATGGCGGTATCGAAACCGTCCAGCGCGACCGCCAAAAAACACAAAGCCAGTATCAACCACTGGTAGCGAGAAAA
Source organism: Serratia sp. SCBI (assembly GCF_000747565.1). NCBI lineage: Bacteria > Pseudomonadati > Pseudomonadota > Gammaproteobacteria > Enterobacterales > Yersiniaceae > Serratia > Serratia sp. SCBI. Next base: position 2,539,092 of record NZ_CP003424.1, read on the forward strand.
TGGCTGGTTATCGATAAACCCTCGAATTTCTACGTTGTTATCATGCGGCATGGCTTGCTCCTCAGAGAGTGCGGCAAACCTCGCCGCACGGAACAGCCGGCTGCGAGCCGGCGAGAGGGTTAATTTGTGCGATTATCGGAATATAGTTCGTTAATCGACAATCAAATCAAACCACCCCACGGCGAATGCTTCAATATTGTTAAAAAAATAAGCGTGCGATAAACGAACATCAGAAAGCGGTAAATAAAATAATTTTATTTACTATTAATTGGATATGGAGATTTAAGCCGTGACTGCGGCATGGGGAGTTGTGATTTTGTTAACATTTTAAAAACATCATGAGCGCCCGGTCTGACGTTGACCCTGGGCCGGAGGGAACCGGCGCTTGTCAAACCGCGCTCGCCGCCTAAAAACAGGAAACGAGCGCAAGCCTCGGCGCTATTGACTCACGGCGCCGTTTGCGCGGCGGCGAGGTATTTCGCCATTTCCGCCGTCGGCACCATGCCGCCGCCGGTCGCCCATACCAGATGCGTCGCCTGGGCCAGGCTCTCCGCGCTCACGCCCTGCTCGCTGAGCTGCCGCGCATGAGCGGTAACGCGCCACGGCCCGGCCATGCCGGCCAGGGCGGAGGGTTCCAGCTGGATATGCTCGTGCCTGTCCAACAACCCGAGCAGCGCGAACATCTCTTCGTCGCTCAGGGTGTAAAACGCGCTCAGCAGGCGCTCCATCGCCCGGCCGACAAAGCCGGAGGCGCGCCCCACCGCCAGTCCGTCCGCCGCCGTGCGGTTGTCGATGCCGAGATCTTGCACCGCAATGCCGTCATGCAACCCGCTGTAGACGCCGAGCAACATGCAAGGAGAATGGGTCGGTTCGGCGAAAATGCAGTGAACGTGATCGCCGAACGCCAGCTTGAGGCCAAAGGCGACTCCGCCCGGCCCGCCGCCGACGCCGCACGGCAGATAAACGAACAGCGGATGCTGCGCATCCACCACGATACCCTGTTCGGCAAACTGCCGCTTCAGGCGGCCGCCGGCCACCGCGTAGCCGAGGAACAGGGTTTGCGAGTTTTCATCATCGATAAAGAAGCAACTCGGATCGTCTGCCGCCTGTTTGCGCCCTTGTTCGACCGCCACGCCGTAATCTTCGGCGTATTCCACCACCGTCACGCCGTTGTCACGCAGCTTTTGCTTTTTCCACGCCCGCGCATCCGCCGACATGTGCACGCTGACGTCAAACCCCAGCCGGGCGCTGATGATGCCGATGGATAATCCCAGATTGCCGGTCGAGCCGACGGCGATGCGGTACTGGCTGAAGAACTGACGAAACTCGTCGGAAAACAGCCGGGCGTAGTCGTCGCCGATGTGCAGCAGCCCCGCCTCCAGCGCCAGTTTCTCCGCATGCGTCAGCACCTCATAGATGCCGCCGCGCGCCTTGATTGAGCCGGAAATCGGCAGATGGCTGTCCTTTTTCAACAGCAGGCGCCCGCCCAACGTCTGCCCATAGCGCCGATCCAACGCGAGCTGCATGGCCGGGATCGCCACCAGCTCGGATTCGATGATCCCCTTTGTCGGTTGGGTTTCCGGGAAGGCCGCGGCAAGATAAGGCGCGAAACGCGCCAGGCGCTGCTCCGCGTCGGCGACGTCGGCGGCGGTCAACCCGACGTGGGGCAACCCTGCGGCCAGCGTTGTCGCGCGCGGATTGAACCAGGTGATCGGCTCTAGCGCGACCATGCGTTGCAACAGCGGATGCTGGGCGACCCACGATAGGATCTGTGATTTCTGCATAAGTGTCCCTGACTGATGTTGGCGTTGCCATCACCTTGCCGCGAACGCCGGCGGCTGACAAATGATAAATTCTGAGCTTGAGGTGCACTAGATTGATGCAAGCGCGACGTTAGCCGGCCGTCACGCCAAACAGCAGGCCGACGCCGGAAGAAACCGCCATCGCCAGTGCGCTCCAGATGAGGATGCGCGCCACGCCCGGCAAGATCGGCGCCCCGCCGGTTTTCGCGGCGATGCCGCCGAGAACGCCGAGGGAAATCAGCGCCGACGCCACCAGCGCCGGCCGCGTCCAGGCGACCGGTACCCACATCGCCACCAGCAGCGGCAACAGCGCGCCGAGGGAGAAACTCAGGGCCGACGCCAACGCAGCCTGCAGCGGCCGGGCGCGGGTGGCGGAGGAAATGCCCAGTTCGTCGCGCGCGTGCGCCTCCAGCGCATCATGCGCCATCAGCTTTTCCGCCACCTGCCGGGCCAGCGCCGGATCCAGACCGCGATGCACGTAGATTGACGTCAGTTCGCGAAACTCCCCCGGGTAGTCTTCAAGCAGCTCCGCCTGCTCTTCCGCCAGCGCGGCCTTTTCGGTATCCGCCTGCGACGAGACCGACACATACTCGCCGGTGGCCATCGACATCGCGCCGGCCACCCACCCGGCGACGCCGGCGATCATCAGCGCGGAATGCGAGGCGTTGGCCGCCGCGACGCCCAGCAGCAGGCTGGCCGTTGAAACGATGCCGTCGTTGGCGCCGAGCACCGCCGCCCGCAGCCAGCCGATGCGTTCAATACTGTGCCGTTCTCGGTGCATCCGTTCTCTCCCTCTGTGAGCGTTGCGCTACTCGCGCGCCGCCGCTTCCAGCCCGGCGATGTCGATTTTGCCCATCAGCAGCATCGCTTCCGTTACCCGCCGCACGCGGGCGGCGTCGGGATCGTTCATCAACTCCGTCAGGCGCCGCGGCACAATTTGCCAGCACAGCCCCCAGCGATCGCGCAGCCAGCCGCACTGCTCCGCCTCGCCGCCCTCGCTCAACGCATCCCACAGCCTGTCGACTTCCGCCTGATCGTCACATTCCACCATCACGGAGAAACTGTGATTGAACGGATCCAGCGGCCCGGCTTCGATCGCCGCGTAGCGCTGGTCCCCCAGCGTGAAGGCGGCCAGCTTCACGCTGCCGGCCGGGCCGCTCGGCGTATCCGCCGGCAGGTCGGAAAACCAGTTCACGGATGATCCGGGGATCAGCGCGACATAGCAATTCAGCGCCGCTTCCATGTCTTTTTCAAACCACAGATGTTGCGTAATTCTGGCCATCTGCGCCTCCTTTACGCATCGAGGAGCGGCGCGAAACCGCCGAAGATCATGCGTTTGCCGTCGAACGGCATCTCGCCCAGCGCTTTCATGCGCGGATCGTTCATCATTTTCTCATTGGCGGCGTCGCGCACCGCTTTGGAGGGGTACTCTATCCAGCTGAACACCACCACTTCGTCTTCCTGGGCTTTCACCGCGCCGCGAAAGTCGGTGAGCTTGCCATCGGGCACGTCATCGCCCCAGCACTCCACGATGCGCGTGGCGCCAAACTCTTTGAACAGCGGCGCTGCCGCCGCCGCCAACCGGTGATAAGCCTCCTTATTGGCGGCCGGCACCGCCACCACAAACCCGTCTACGTATTTCATTCTGGCATCCTCTTGTCTGATTAAGGACAGTCGGTTCGGCGCAGGCGGAAATGCCCGCGTCCCTTACCAGTTTAGACCGCAGGCACGCAGCGCGGATCGGAAGTTCAGCGGCCGTGACAGGCCGGCGGAGACGATTCCGGTGTGGCGACCCGGTTGCGGCCGGCGTTTTTCGCTTTGTACACCGCCAGATCCGCCAGCTTCAGCAGATCCGCCAGGCTTTGGCCGGAACCGCCCGGGCAGGTCACCATGCCGATGCTGACGGTGATCTGCAGCGGATGCCCGGCCGGCATGAGGATAGACTCCGTTTCGATGCGTTGCCGCAGGCGTTCGGCCAATTGCCATCCCTGCTGCGGCTGGCCGAGCGTCGAAACGATGGCGAACTCTTCGCCCCCCATGCGGCCGAACAGGTCACCGACGCTCAGATCGGCGGCGATCGCGCGGGTAAAGGCCATCAGCGCCTGATCGCCGCCGGCATGGCCGAAACGGTCATTAATCGATTTGAAATAGTCGATATCGAGCATCATGACGCACACCAGCTCGCCCTTTTGGTCTATCAACCGTTCGCCGCGTTGCATAAACGCATTGCGCGTCAGCACGTGCGTCAACGCATCGTGATTCGCCACGTGCTCCAGCGTGCGCAGCAGCGCATTGCGCGCATAGTTCATGCTGGCCACGGCGATGGGCCCCAGCGCCAGCAGCGCGATGCCCAAACGCATCGATACCGCGTTTTGCAACACCTTCATGTCGAGCGTCGAACTCAACAGCCCGAAATCGATAGCCAGATGGCACCACAGCACATAGATCAGCACCGCAATCATGGTGCAGAACAGTGAGAAGGACATCGCCAGCCACAGCAGCACCGGCATGGGAAAGATCACCGCCCCGGGGCCGCCGATCAGCACGCTACACACCGCCGCCAGCAACAGCAGCGCCAACACCGTGAGTTTTCGCCCCGCCCGCGGCCATTGGCTGCGCTGGGTGAACATGGCGCCGGCCGCCGCAAGGCGACGTCGCCAATCGCCGGGAAACGCCAGAATAAACGGCATCAGCGTGACGTAATTGGTGAATTCGGACGAGAACCACAGCGCCAGCGAGGTCAGATAGGGTCTGCCGAACAGCCACTGCGAAGTTACGGCGCCCACCGCGCCGGTCGCGGCGGCGGCGGCCAGGCAGATGCCGAACAGGTACATGCTGGACGTGCCGCGTTGCAACATGCGCGCCGGCGGCGACAGCCGCATGAACAACAGATACCCCACCACGACGCCGGTCAGATTGGCGACATTCAGCAGCAGCGTCTTTTGCAGCGAACTGCCGGTCAACAGATCCGCCGCCAGATAGCCCAGCACCGCCATGCCCCAGCCGGCTCGCGTAGCCCACTGTGGCCGACGCACCAAAACGGCCAGCAGTACGGCGTTCACCGGCCAGAATATCGCCAGAAAGCTGCCGGGGCGACTCACGATGCCCAGCAGACACAGGGTGAACACCAACAAAAAAATGATGAGCGCGGGCCAGATTTTCCGGGTATCGGACAACGAGGTGGTTTGCATCTTGGATCCAGAGACTTCCGCTAGCATAAAGTGACAGTCTGTTCGCGTCACAACCGTCGGCGGCGAGGCGAAGATAAACGGCCGACCCGCCTATTATTGCCAGTTTTGCCTGCCCGGACACCTGTTTATTCATCAAGGGAAAATATATTTGTGTATCAATATATTGACAGGAATCACCCTTCCGACGAACAAACTGCCGCGTCCCTCCCGTCACTGCGATCGTTATTGCCATCCATCCGAATTTTTACCGGCAAAATCGCCGTCTTTTTCCCTAATGACAAAATTAAATCGTGCAATGAAGGGATACCGGCATTCCCCTCTATTCAAAACCTATAAATGATAATTATAATGATAATCGTTACTATTTATTATTTTTTCATGGAATTATATGCACCAGTCAGTTCTTCGCCACCCCACTAAAAGAAATAAAAATCACGTTCTTCGCACGCTGCCCCTGATTGCCGGTTTGTTCCCCGCGCTGGCGATCGCCGCCGCGCCCGGCGCAAAAACGGAGGAATCCATTACGGTGACCGCCGCGGCCCAGCCTTCCGGCAGCTATAGCGCCGACACCGCCTCGACCGCCGGCAAGACCGCCGCGCCGATCGCCGAGGTGCCGCAATCGGTCAGCGTCGTCACCTCTCAGGTCATTGACGACTTCCAGGTCAAAAGCGTCAATGAGGCGATGAAGTTCGTCAGCGGCGTCACCCAGGGCAACACGCTCGGCGGCACGGAGGATGGCTTCGTCAAACGCGGGTTCGGGGTTAACTCCGACGGCTCGGTCTTCATCGACGGCGTGCGCAGCAACCAAGGGCTGAGCATGGACGCCACCACCGATCGCGTCGAGGTCCTGAAAGGTTCCGCGTCGCTGCTGTATGGCATCCTCAGCCCCGGCGGCGTCATCAATCTGATCAGCAAAAAACCGCAGTATGACTGGAACACCCGCATCAGCGGCGCCACCAACAGTTTTGGCGGCGGCAGCGGCAGCGTCGATGTGACCGGCCCGCTGGGCGGCGGCTTCGCCTTTCGCCTGATCGCCGAACGCCAGCACGCAGATTACTGGCGCAATTTCGGCAGCGACGAACATACGCTGATCGCCCCCTCGCTCAGTTGGTTCGGCGACCAGGCTTCCTTTAACATCGCCTACAGCGAATACAAGTACGACATTCCTTACGATCGCGGCACCGCATTTATCGACGGCAAACCGGTCGATGTGCCCTATAACCGCCGCCTGGATGACTACGCGAACCATGCCTGGGGCAAGAACAAACGTCTGAACGCCCATTATGAGTACGCGCTCGATCCGATCTGGACGACCCGCTTCAACTACGCCTGGCTGCAACGCCGTTACGACAGCAACGAAGTGCGCGCCACCGCGGTCGACACCACGACCGGCATCGTCTCGCGCCGCGCCGACGCCAACCGCGGTTTCAATCATCAAACCCACTATTACTCCTGGGATCTGACCGGTTCGCCGCAGCTGTTCGGCATGCAGCACGATCTGCTGCTGGGCGTGGACTACGAGAAAAATCAGACCTACAAGGCCTATTCCTACCGCGGCAAGGTCTCGAAGACCTTCAACATGTACGATCCGGTGTATGGCGAAACGCCGGTCACCGACAGCACCACCTACAGCGACGCGTCAAGCAACCTGCGCGCCACGCTGTTCAGCCGTTCCCTGTACGCCAAGGACAGCATTCATCTTACCGATCAATGGATCGCGGTGCTGGGCGCGCGCTATCAGTCGTATTACCAGAACAACAGCAACGGTTTCCAGAAACCGAAAAATACGCTCAATGACAAAGACGACCAGTTTTTGCCGCAGGCGGGGTTGGTGTATAAGCTGACGCCGAGCCTGTCGCTGTACGGCAATTACAGCCGTTCGTTCACGCCGTCCACCGCCATCGACGACAATGGCGACGTCGCCACGCCGGAAACCGGCACCACCTATGAGGTGGGCGGAAAATGGCAGATCACCCCGGCGTTTGACGCCACGCTGGCGCTCTATCGCATTGATGAAAGCAACATGTCGATCTTTATCAACGGCGTGACCCGCAGCATCCCCAAAGCGCGCTCCACCGGCGTCGAACTGGAGTTGAACGGGGAAGTGGCGCGCAACTGGAATCTCACCGCCAACTACAGCTACGACAAGACCGAAATTGTCGAAGACAACCTCAACCCGGACAACGTCGGCAATCGGCTGGTCAACGCCCCAACCAACATGGGCGGCCTGTACCTCAGCCGCCGCATGACATTGCCGGTGGTGCCCGGCGAGATGCGCATTGGCGGCGGCGCGCGCTACGTCGGTCGCCGCGCCGGCGATCCGGAGAACAGTTTCACCATGCCGGCCTATACCGTGGCGGATGCCTTTGTCGCCTGGGACAGCAAGCTGCTTGGGAAACATACCCAGCTGAAACTGAATGTGAAAAACCTGTTCAACCGCGAGTACTATGCCTCCAGCGCCGGTAATTTACGCGTGATTGAGGGTGAACCGCGCAGCCTGAGCCTGCAGGCGACGGTCGATTTCTAACCTGTCATGCCTTGGGCGCCGTTTGGCGCCCGTTTTCTTTGCGCCGGCCGCGGCACATCACATCGGCGAGAAAATCCAGCAACGCGCGGTTGAACAGCGCGGGCCGCTGCAGCGGCGCGAAATGGCTGACGCCCGGCAGCGTCGTCAAACGGGCGCCGGGAATGCTGCGGCTCAGGTAGGCGGCATGTTCGGCGCGGATAAATTCATCGTATTCGCTGTGAACGATCGTCACCGGCACGCGAATGGCCGCCAAATCCTGTGCGCGGTAGTCCGGCTGGCTGCTCATCATCAGGCTCACGGCGGCGACGAACGCCTCGAAATCGTCCGGCGTCGGCGACAAGGCGGCATAGTCCTGCGCATGGCGCGCAAAACAGCGCTCGACGATCGGGCTGGGCGCCAACGGTTTAACGCCGCTGGCGTCCATATTGCAGCCGAAGAAAAAAACGCCGTCCACCTGCCCGGGCGCCTGATGGGCGGCGATGAGCGCGACGCAAGCGCCGTCGCTCCAGCCCGCCAGCGCGGCGTGGGGTATTTGCAGCGCCGCCATCACCGCCAACAGATCATCGGCCATCCGATCGTAACGATACGGCCGGGCGTCGCGCGTGCTGCGCCCGTGCCCGCGGCTATCGATGAGCAACACCCCGTACCCGGCGGCCCGCAATGCCGGCAGCTGATACCCCCAGTTGCCGCTGTGGCCCAGGCCGCCGTGCAACAGGATCACCGCCGGTCCGTCGCCATAGGCGGCATACCAAATACGCGCGCCGTCGTGGTCTATATAGCCCTGCCGGGCTCCCGGCGGTAAGGGCGGCGCCCCTAACGCGGCAAAGCGCGTCAAATCGTCGTCGATGTGCATCTTTCCCACCTCGTTCGGGCGAAACGGCATCCAAGGAGTATAGATCGCACTGGCGGGCGGTAGCGTTCGCTTTCCCGACATATACTTAAAGGAGGAATCGCAATGGAGGACGGAGAGATGAAAAAGATAACGCTGGTGCTTTTGACGTTGTTGCTGAGCGGCTGTATCGGCGGCGGCGGTCCGTCGAATGCGCCGCCGGCGTCGCCGAATGAGCCCTACACCTGCAGCAACTCCGGCGCCAACAGCGACTGTTCGCAGTCCGTGGAGCCGTCGATGTACTAGCCGCGTTCGGCGGGCCGTTGATAAACGACCCGCCGCCTCATGGCAGAACTAGGAAGAGTGTTCCTCTTCGTTAGCCTGATATCGCGTCGCCTGCTGCTTCATGAACACCACCTCCTGCGGGCTGGACAGGCTCACTTCCTGAGCGCGCAACAGCTTGAGGATGTTAAACAGCAGTTCACTCTTGGTGGCGCCGACCATGCGCGGGCTCGGCACATAGCCGGTCACGCTCAGGATAATGCCGTCCGGCCCCAACTGGCTGAAGCGCACGTAAGGCGCCGGCGTCTCCAGAATGGTTTCGTACTCGTTGTAAGCGCTCAGCAGGATATTGCGCACCTGCTCCGGATCGATCGAGGTCGGGAACGTCAGCGCAATGGTTACCACGCCTTGCGCGTTGCCCATGGTGGCGTTACGCACGTTCTGTGAGATCAGCTGCGAGTTCGGTACGATCATGGTGGAGCGGTCGCTGAGCTGAATTTCGGTGGCGCGTACGTTGATGCGCCGCACGTCGCCTTCCACGCCGCCGATGCCGATCATATCCCCGACCTTCACCGGGCGTTCGGTCAGCAGGATCAGGCCGGAAATAAAGTTCTTCACAATCTCCTGCAAACCGAAACCGATACCGACCGACAGGGCGCTGACGATCCACGCCAGGTTGCTCCACTGGATGCCCAGCGCCGCCAGGGTGATCAGAATCACCAGCACATAGCCGATATTGCTGAACAGCGTCACCAGCGAGGCGCGAATGCCGACGTCCGAAATGGTCTTCGGCAGCAGCTCAGAGCCCAGCCAGCGCCGCACCGCGCGCAGGATGTAGATGCCGATCGCCAGGCAGATCACGGCGTTGAGCAGGTTGCCTGGCACGATGTTGAAACGCTGCAACCCTTCGCCGGTCAGGATGGAGACGATTTTCTCCATCAGCGAGCCCGGCGTGGTGCTGCCGAACGAGCCGTTGAACAACGCGACGATCATCAACAGCAACAGTGAACATTTGGCCAGCGCGGTGGTGATGATCGCCACCTGCTCCAGATGGCGATCCTTGAAGCTGAGCGTTTTCTTCAGCATCTTGCCGCTGACGGTCTGCGGCGAAAACAGCGCGGCGCACAGGTCAGTGGCGAACAGCACCATGAAGTAGAACGCCATCAGCACCAGCACCACCCAGATGAGCTGGTAGGTCAGGAAGCGGGCAAAAGCGATATAGCCCACGAGCAGTGAAAGCAGGATCACCACCGAACACACCAGGGTGACGATATGCACCAGCCCGCCGACCAGCGTGCGTTTTTCCAGGTGCGCGCCCTGCTGCTCCAGACGGCGACGAATGCGCTGGCCGCGCAGCGGCGCCGCCAGCAGCACCATGCCGATCAGCCCCGCCACCAGGCCGTTACCGAAGATGGTGGTGGCCAATGAGGCGCTGACGACGTTGTTGATCAGCTCCACGGTGCCGAACGCCAGCGCCAGGCCGGCCAGCAGCGGCGAGAAGTAACGCAGCCCGGCGGCCACTTCATTGTCCAGCGAAGCCAAACGCCAGGACGGGCGATTCAGCGACAGCGCCGCACGCCCCAGCCCGGCGATCAGCGCGCAGAAAATCCCCAGACGGTTAAAGCCTTCGGCGAAGTCTTCCAACATGACCGGCAGCGGCTGCACGCGGATAAAGACGTAATACAGCAGGTTCAGCGCAATCGAGGTGGTGATCACCGTCACCGCCACGGTAATGATGGCCATAAAGCTGCGGCGCAGGCGCCCGTCCGGCAGGAAGCGAATGCTGACCCAGGCGAGGAAACGCTCGGACAAATAACGCCCCCAGGACCAGACGATCACCGCCAGCGCCAGCAACGCCAGCGTGCCGTACCGCCATTCGTCCTGCCAACTGGCGTCCCAGGCCGCTTTCATCTCGGCGTTGAACTGGTCCAGCCGCTGCACGTCATCCGCTGACGGCTGCACGACCGGCGTCCAGAATTTGACGCCCAAAATGCTGCCGGTGTTCAGCGCCAGCTGGGTTTTGAACGCCACCCGACGCAGATCGCTGATCTGCTGGCCCAGGTCGAAGGCGCTGGTCTTGATGGCCTGCGCGCGTTTTACCGCATCGTCCAACTGCTTCTTGCTGCTGTTCAGCGCATTGCGCTGCTGGGCGACGGCCGGGGTTTCCGGCAGCGCGCCGGCCGCCGGGGCCGGCCCCAGCACGTCCAACTGCGCCTGCAGTTTTTCCTGCACCGGCTGCAGATCGGCGGACAATTTATCCATGCTGGCGACCAGATCGTCCGTCGCCAACCGCAGCTTGCTGAGCTGGGTGTCGGTCGTCGCTTTGGAAACCAGCTGCTTCATGCTGTCCAACTGCTTTTGCGCGGCTTTCAACTGCGTAGCGGGATCGGGCGCGCTTTCGGCGGCGGGATCATCCTGGGTGGCGGCGACGGCGGCGAACGGCGTCAGTTGCATACCCAACAGCAATAATAACAACAGCAGGAACGGGCGAGGCTTTAACATAAATTCAGTGCTCAGCATCATTATCTGATAGACAGACGAACAGGCGGCGGATGAACCGTCGCTTAACCATAAACGCTAATTATAATAGCTGCTTAATGTCGGCCGAAATACAGTAATTATTCCCATTGTGTGCCACGCGCCCGCGCTCGCCTTAGCTTGCTGATTATTCGGGCGCTTTTACACTGGCGATACGGCATGAAGCGCTCTATAATCCAGCCACCGATTAACCTGCAACCAATAAAAGGAGACTTACTATGCTGACGTGTGAATTGGTTTTTCACTCACACTTCTTTGGTAATCGTCGCCGCTCAAGCATTACCGGTATCGCGCTGCGATAACCCAGCTTGAGCGAAGCTTACTAAAATCCAGGATCTTCCCTCCGGCTTACCGGGTTATCGTCAGCAATGTTTGACGATAGGCATTGTTATGCCTGTAACTCTTGAGTAAGCAATGAGCACATTACTGTCTGCACAATCTGTCGGTTACGACAACGCGTTCGGCGTCCTGCTGAGCGAGATTTCCTTCAGCCTGAAAAAAGGCGACCGCATCGGTTTGATCGGCGATAACGGCTGCGGCAAAAGCACCCTGCTGCAAATTCTCAGCGGCGACCTGCCTGCGCACACCGGAACGGTGACATTGTCACATCAATGTCTGATGGCGCGCATCGAGCAGCACCTGCCGCCGGAACTGCACGCCAGCACCCTGCTGGATGCGGTTCTGGCGCGGCTGCCTGCGGGCCAACACCTCAGCGAACGCTGGCGCTGCGAAGCGCTACTGGCCGAGCTGGGGTTTGAACCGGCGAGCTGGACGCTGACCGCCGGCACCCTCAGCGGCGGCCAGCATACGCGGCTGCTGTTGGCGCGCGCGCTGATCCGCCAACCCGATCTGCTGCTGCTCGACGAACCCAGCAACCACCTGGACCTGCCCACGCTGCTGTGGCTGGAACAGTTCTTGCGTAACTGGACCGGCAGCTTCGTGCTGGTGTCGCACGATCGCTACCTGCTCGACCAGGTAACCAACTGCACCTGGATCCTGCGCGACAAAACGCTGCAGTTCTTCCGTTTGCCCTGCTCTGCGGCGCGCACCGCGCTGGCGGAACAGGACGCCGCGGACGAACAGCGGCGCCACGCCGAGCAAAAGGAAATCGACCGGGTGGAAAAAAGCGCCAAGCGCCTGGCGACCTGGGGCAAGGTCTACGACAACGAAGATCTGGCGCGCAAGGCCAAGCAAATGGAGAAGCGCGTCGATCGGTTGAAGGAAGAACAGACCACCCTGACCGCCGGCAGTCCATGGCGGCTGCGGCTGCAGGGAGAAGCGCTGGACGCCGATCGCCTGCTGGCGTTGCCGCACTGGGCGGTGCGCCCGGCGCCGGATGCGTCGGTGCTGTTCAGCCTGGAACATCTGCGCGTGAAAAGCGGCGATCGCATCGCCATCGTCGGGCGCAACGGCTGCGGAAAATCGTCGCTGTTGCGCCTGCTGTGGCGCGAGTATCAGCAACAAACGCAGCGCCCGGCGCTGTTCCATCCGCGCGTGCGTATCGGCTATTACGATCAGAGCCTGCAACAGCTGCGCGATGAAGACACGTTGAGCGAAGCGCTGGCGCAGTTTGCGCCGCTGACCGAGGAACAGCGGAAAATGGCGCTGATCGGCGCCGGGTTCCCTTACCTGCGCCACCATCAGCAGATCCGTTCGTTGAGCGGCGGCGAGCGTTCACGGCTGCTGTTTGTCGGCCTGACGCTGGCCAACCATTCGTTGCTGCTGCTGGACGAGCCCACCAACCACCTGGATATGGCGGGCAAAGAGGAGCTGGCGGAAACGCTGCGTCAGTTCCCCGGCGCCGTCATGCTGGTCACCCACGATCGGATGCTGATCGAACAGAGCTGCAACCGCTTTTGGCTGATAGACCAACAAAAACTGGAGGAGTGGCACGATCTGGCGCCGGTGTACCAGCGTCTGGCGGGCGAAACGCCGGAGCTGCCGACGGCGCACGAGGCCAACGCAGACGCCCCGACGCCAAACCCGCAGTTGGAAGGCGAAGAGGCGTTGCTGACCGCCCTGTTTGCCCTCGAAAGCAAACTGGAGGCCGACCTGGCGCGTAAACCGAAGCATCAAAAACCGGAGCTTCAGGCGCGTTGGCGCCGCGAGATTGCCGACATCACCGCCCGGTTGCATCTGGGCTAATCCCACAGGCCGCCGCCCGGCGGCCTGTCAGGCTATTGACAAAGAGGGGAAAAAGCGTGGTTTTTCCCTCTTTGTGGTGATCAGTCGAAAATCAATAAATTGATTTTCCTTGTTTTTTATTCGGTGCTCTCTGCCAACCCGGCAAGGGTATAAGGTTTGTCATCAATCTCACAGGCCGCCCGGCGGCCTGTTTTTTCCTCTTTGCAAAACCGCGTGCCGCCGGCGGCTTGAGGCGCGACACGCAGCGCTTTTGTTATCCGCAGCGCTGAGCGACACATTACTTTCATCATTCTCTGGCAGGCTACTGCCATTCCTTTTTTCGTTATCAGGCACTCCATGACGTCACTCTCTCCACGGGACATCGAGGCGCGCTACCGCTTCGCGCGTGAGATCGCCCGCGCCGCCGCCGATCTCGCCTTCAGCTTTTACCAACGCCGGCAAAGCCTGGCCGTCGAGTTTAAACAGGGCCTGCAGGACGTGGTCAGCGAGGCCGACCGCCGCGTCGAGGCGCTGATCCGCCGCATGATTAACCGGCGGTTTCCCCTGGATGGGTTTCTCGGCGAAGAGAGCGGCGGCACCAACGATAGCGCGGCCTGCCTTTGGATCGTCGATCCGATCGACGGCACCGCCTGCTTCCTGAACGGGCTGCATACCTGGTGTATCGCGATAAGCGTGGTGATCGACGGTGAGTCGACGATCGGCGTGGTTTACGATCCCAATCACCGCGAGATGTTCCGCGCCTGCCGCGGCCAAGGCGCTTTCCTCAACGGGGAACCGATCGGCGTGCATGCCGGGCGCAGCGTCGCGGATGGAGTGATGGGCGTCGGGATATCACCGCGCGCCTCGGCGGCGGAATTCAGCGGTTTTCTCTGTCGCCTGCTGCAGGCGGGCGGCATGTTCGTGCGCAGCGGTTCCGGCGCGTTGATGACCGCCCAGGTGGCCGCCGGTCGGCTGCTGGGCTATTACGAACCGCACATGAATGCCTGGGACAGCCTGCCTGGGCTGGTGCTGACGCGCGAAGCCGGCGGCGTGGCGAATGACTTTATGCACCACAACGGGCTGCGACGCGGCAACCCGCTGCTGCTGGCCAACGCGGCGCTCTATCCGCAATTGGCCGAGCTGATTCAAACGCCGGGCTTGATCGGCTCGACGTGCCCTATCGCGCGTGAGATGGCCGGATAAAGTGCGCGCAGCCGCCGCTCGACCCGATCGACCGCATCGTGCGCGGCGGCGATGGTTACCGCCGGCGACACGCGGCAGTGGAAGTTGACGATGATGCCGCCGTCGGTTCTGCGCGCCCGGATGTTGTGCACGTCTTGCACCTTATCCCCCTGCTCCAGCGCCGACTGCAAAATCAGCCGGATATCGGCCAGCTCGGCAGCGGAAACATCTTCGCTGGCCAGCCAGTGCGGCGTCTGCGGCTCCAGATGGGTCTCTATCTCGGTGTCCTCGCCGATCGCCTGACGCAGGATCCCTTCTATCTCCGTGGCGATATCATGCGCCTGCGCCACGCTGGCGTTGGCCGGCACCGCCAGATCCATGCCGATCGCCATGTGCGTCGGCAACTGCTGCAAGGTGACGTTCTGCACCTGCGCGCCGTGATTGGCGGCGATCGCCCGAATGCGCGTCGCCATGTCTTCGTCGCTGCGGGTCTGCGGCACCGCGATGACGGTAAACTCCGCCTTGGCATACTGCTGCCGCAGCCGTTCGACGATTTCTCGCTTCAACGCATCGATGCGCTCCAGCGGCAAGGTGCGGCACACCGCCACCGTGATCTCGACAAACAGTACGGCGCCGGCGTTGCGAATACGCACGCTGTCGCAGGCCAGCACCGCCGGGAAGCTGTCCAGCGTGGCGCGAATCGCCTCGGTGGCCCCGGCGGGCGCAGCATCCATCAGCGAGTCGAAGGAACGTTTACCCAGTTTGATTGCCGCGACAAAGATAAAACCGGCGACGATCAGCGCGGCGATGGCGTCCGCACGGCCAAAGCCCAGCAGCACAAACACCATGCCCAGCAGCACCACGCCGGACGAAAGCATGTCGGAGAAGAAATGCAACGCATCCGCCTCCAGCGCCGCGCTGTCGGTCGCCTTGGCGACGCGGTTGAGCGCCCGCACGCGGAAAAAATCGACGCAGATGGAAATCAGCAGCACCGCGATCACCACCGGCGCCGCGACTATCTCATGCGGTTGTCCGAGCAGGCTGCCGCCCGCCTCGTAGACGATCCAACCGGCGGCGCCGAGCAACAGCAACACCTCGAACAGCGCCGCCAGGTTTTCCACCTTGCCGTGGCCGAAGTGGTGATCGTCATCGGCGGGTTTATCGCTGATGCGCACCGCCAGCCAGGTGATGCTGGTGGCGATAAAATCGGTGAAAGAGTGGATCCCTTCGGATATCAGGCCAATACTGCCGGTAAAAATGCCGGCGACGAATTTGCCCGTGGCCAGTAACCCGCTGGCGATCATCGAGTTTCTGGCCACGGCCTGTTTTTCATTTTGCATTATGCTGCTCACATTCGGACGGTGATTTATTTTTTTACTTTAGAGGATAATTGCCAGACAAAGGCGATCAGCAGCATACTGCCAGAGAAAGTCAGCATGAGGCTAGTAAGAAAATTGGATTTTCCGGTGGAATAAAAATAAATCTCATTCACCCCCACCGAAATCATTAAAATGGCGTAGAGCAATCCCAGAATAAGAATCGTCATTATTATCAACTCCCGTATCAGGCCGCGCGTTCAGCGCGCCGCTAAATCCTCCCCATAATAAATAGCGGTTACGGGGAGGATGCATCTAGGCGGATCTTTAGCGTTCATCAATCATCCCATTTGGTGCTCATATAGGCCGCCAACAGGCCCAGTGAGCTGATCATTGCCAGGAATCCCATAAAAATAGTCATGTTTCCCATTGTTTTGTCCTCAGGTTAAATGTTATCGATAAAATCCCCTTGCGTTAAATATCGGGGTTGGTCGGTGTCCATGGTTTTTTAACGTCCTCCTCTTTTTTCAACATTCCCGCGCTTTCAAGCGCGGGCCCCGTTTAAATTCCCAGGACGTGCTGGGCAATTTTGAAATAGATAATCAGGCCGGTGCCGTCGATAAAGGTGGCGATAAACGGCGCCGACACCACCGCCGGATCGATACCGAGCCGTTTCAGCAGCATCGGGATGATCGACGAAACAATGGCGCTCCATACGGTGATCGCCACCAGCGACAGGCTGACCACCAGCGTCACCTCCATGCCGACGCCCATGATCCAGGCGCGCACCCAGGCCGCCAGACCAATGGTGACGGCGATCAGCAGCGAGGTCGTGACCTCTTTGCGGATCACCGCGCCCAGATTGCGCAGGCTGACCTCGCCCAGCGCCATGGCGCGCACCAGCGTCGAGGTGATCTGGGTGCCGCTGTTGCCGCCGGTGCCGATCAGCAGCGGGATGAAGAACGCCAGCGCAATCGCCGCTTCGAGCTGATCTTCAAACGCTTTCAGCACGTTGCCGGTGTAAGCTTCGGCCACGAACAGCATCAGCAGCCACACCGAGCGTTTGCGCCACAGCGCCCACGGGCTGGTCTCCAGATAAGGCTTGTCCAGCGGCAGGCTCGCGCCCTGACGCTGCGCGTCTTCGGTGTTTTCATCTTCGACCAGCCGAGCGATCTCGCGCTCGCCCAGCACGCCGACCAGCGTGTTGTTCGCCACGACCGGCACCACGTCCAAACCGCCTTTGCCCAGCAAATGCGCCACGTCGTTGCGATCGTCATCGGGTGAAACCTGGAAATAGCTGTAATCCATCATTACGCCGACCGCTTTATCCTGTTCTTCGCACTGCAGCAGTTTTTTCACCGACAGCGTGCCGCGCAAATGATAATCGTCTGCGGTAATAAAGACCCGGGTAGGAATTTCGTCCGTTTTTAGCTGTGAAAGTAAATATTCCCGGGCATGCGTGACCGTCATCGTCGCGGGAACGGTAATAAAATCGGCGTTCATATAACCGGCGACCGAAGTTTCATCGAGAGTTTCAGTCGCGCGCAGCGCCGGAGAAGAAGAGTATTGATGTGACTTGATCATTTTGTCAGTCCCTATTTCTGTTGTGAACTTCAACAGCGAATCGCATAGGGGCGTAACCACAGAGGGAGTGCAGACTGCCTATCTCCGCGTCCAGGTTTTAGCACTATACAACGTATCCGAATTGTTGCTCGGAAGTTACTTTGGGCTGAACCTTAATCCGATAAAGCCTGTCTTAACCTTGGGCATCTCTCGATGTCGTCAGATCAGTAACCTGTGTTTGTATAGGAGCCTCGCCAAACGAGATACTGCATATAAACTACCGGCGCAGTATAGGCGTTGTTTTATCCGGCGGGAAGAAAAGATTGCCCGTCGTTTATGGAGTATTTAGGATATTTTTATTAAACGCGAATCTATAAAAACGGCTGATATAAATCAGCCGTTTTTTTTATTTATCAGTGCGCGAGAATGTAGACGTTTTTATCGTATAGGGCGCCCTGTCGGGTGAAGTCGATCCCCTTGACGTAGGGTTTGATGAGCGTGGCGTTGGCTTCGTAGTACACCGGCGCGACCGGCGTATCGACGGCCAGCACCGCCTCGGCCTGCTGGAAATACTGCTGCACCTGCTGCGGTGTCGGCGCCGCCGTCGCCTGATGCAGAATGCGATCGTATTCCGGGTTGCGGTATTTGGGGCTGTTCTCGCTGCTGTCGGCGCGGAACACATTCAGGAAGGTAGAAGGATCGTCGTAATCCGCCAGCCAGCGGGTAAAGGCTACGCTGTACTGGCCGCGGTTGATATTATCCAGCGTCACTTTACGCTCCTGGCTTTGCATGCCGGCCTCCACTCCGAGGTTCTTTTTCCACATGGCGGCGGCGGCGATGACGATCTTCTTGATAGTGGCGTCATTGCTGTACAACACGGTAAAGCGCAGCGGATGCTCGGCGTTGAAACCGGCCTCCGCCAACAACTTTTTCGCCTGGGCGTGACGTTGTTCCGGCGTCAAACCGGCCGCTGCGCCGGCCTGCAGGCGATAGCCGCCCGCCCCCGTTGGGGTAAAGGTCCAGGCCGGCTGCTGGCCGTATCCCAGCACCTTGCCGGCGATGATCTCTTTGTCCAGCGCCAGGTTCAGCGCCTGGCGCACCCGCACGTCGTTAAACGGCGTCTGGCGGTTGTTGAAGGCGAAATAGCTGGTGGAGAGCAGCGGATAGGTCACCAGCTGTTGATCCCCGAGCGTTTTTTTCAGCTGCTGATACAGTTCCGGCGGCGTGGTATAGCCCAACTCCACCTCGCCGGCGCGGAAACGCGCCACCTCCGGGAACCCCTGAATCGGCAGGAAGGTCACCTTGTTGAGCACGGTGTTGGCGTTATCCCAATACTGCGGATTGCGTTCCACCACCACTTTTTCGTTCACCACCCACTCGCTGAGACGAAACGCGCCGTTGCCGACAAAATGCGCCGGTTGAGTCCAGTTTTTGCCGTATTGCTCAACCACCTTGCGGTTGACCGGCAGAACCGGAAAATGCACCAGTTGTTTGAGCAGGTAGGCGTTGGGCTCAGACAGCGTCACCTGCAAGGTGTGCGCGTCCAGCGCTTTAACGCCCAGCTCGCTCGGCGGTTTGCTGCCGGCGTTGATCGCCGCCGCATTCAGCACATAGGCCGAGGCCAGATAGCTGCCGTAAGGCGACGCGGTTTTCGGATCGGTGAGGCGCCTCCAGCTGTAAACGAAATCGTCGGCGGTCACCGGATCGCCGTTCGACCATTTGGCCTGCGGCCGCAGATGGAAAGTCCAGACGTTGCCCTGGTGCTCCCATTTCTGCGCCAGCGCCGGGATCACTTCGCCCTCTTTTCCGACTCGCAGCAGACCTTCGAACAGATCGTTGAAGATGTAGAACTCCACATTGCTCTCGGCCAGGTTCGGATCCAGCGTCGCCGGTTCATACCCGTTGGCGCGCACCAATTCCTGTACCGGCGCCAGTTTAGCGCCCGCCGGCACCTCCGCCGCCTGAGCGATCGTTGAGTTTAAAGCCAGGATGATTAAACCAGCAAGTTTCTTGCCATTGAATGAATATTTCACGTCGATATACCTGATTAGTGTTTTATCGCGTTCAATATGCAATGTGGTAGTGGAATAAATTAAATCATTAATCGCTATGAGTCATAACCAAAAGCGGTGTTGAATTTCTTTCATTATCAAAGGAATATCCCTCACCGCGCTTCCCGCTTTCAACACAATGCGCGTTGCCGTCCCCTACTTGATGTTCACGGTCGTGATACCAAACAGCGGCAGGCCTTTAACCGGTTCCGGGCCGGGCTCTCCCCATACCATTAATGATTTACCGCTCGCCTGCGCCTGGATCGCCAGATTCACCAGCAATTTCGGATAGGGTTCATTAGCCGCTACCGATAACGGAAATACGTTTTCGTATAGTCCTCCAGCGATCGCCATCTCCACATGCACGCAATCATTAGCTACATCGATAACCACGATCGGATTGGTATAAAACGGTCCATTAGACATAGATACCTCTCTCACTATTTTTTGGTGAATATAACTCTTAATTCGCGTTGGCACTCCGTGTTATTAATGACTGTGCGAAACGCTGAAGAACGACATGAAAAGACTGAAGAAAAAACTCGCCAGTCGATAACAAGCCGTCAATATTGCAACAGGTTAATAACCATTACAGATTCGACAAAGAACTGATATAAGTCAAATGCAAACCCGCGCTTACACGTTACCTCAATGAATATATTGAGAATATTCACAAAAAAGACAATATTAAATCAACTCTTTATAAATCAATGAATTAAAGTTGACGCCCGATTAATTTATATTAATTAATCGGTTGCAAAAAAGGTTAAAATGAAAATAATAGACATAAGAAACAAGTAGCGCCTTAATGTAAAAATAACAGTAAAAATCTCACTTGATATCTCCAAGCCCCCTAACTACCTTTAAATGGCTTCGCGACACACGCGGAGATGCCGTCGGTTATAAAACCAATAACAGGCGAATGATTGAATAAAAAATAATTATCGAAAGAGCAAGCAGGATATATAAACACGTGCCGTGAGGATAGGATGTAACGGTCTGGTTGCCATACCGTTTTCCTGCCGAAGGCAATAACTATTTCCATTCAGATGCAATTACCTGTCTGCTGGCTAACCGGATTCAGCGTGATATGCATTTCAGACTGACTCAGCAAAAATCATAGGAGTTTACATATGCCTTCACTGCAAGATATTACGCCTGAACAGGCTAACGCATTGAATAAACAATCACGTGACGCTTATAACGCGGAAGTGCAGAGCCGTCAGGCGCTGCTCAACCAACATCCGCAACTGAAACCAGCGTTCAACCAGCAAGTGCATCCGCAATCCTTGTGCGGATGCGGGTGCCAACAAAAATATCTGCGGCTACTTCAGCTTCCAGGGCTGTGGCTGCGGATGTGGCTGCGCGCCACATGCGGAGACCGTGCAAATTTCCGCGCAGCTTGCCAATATTGGTCCCAATGCCCCATCAAGCGGTACATCGGTGCGTTTTGTCGGCCAGGCCACCGGCACTGGCTCAGACGGTAACATCAACATCCCGACGATCTATTTGCAAGGCACCGTGCCCGATGCCGAAAATCTGATCGGCGTTCCGTTAACCCTGCAATTGGCCATCAACCCCGGTTCGATCGTCCTGACGCTGCTGGAGAATGGCCGGGTGCTGGCCTCTTTGGTTCATCCGCCGCAGTGGGCGGGCAGCATCAACGGGCAGTTCTTTGGCGTTGGCAACGGTGAGTTTGTGCTGGCGTGACAAGAAGCAAGCCTGACGGGCGGCTGCCTGCGATGGCAGGTGGCCGCTCACTGTGAGGTAACGCGCCCCAATTCTATTCAGACAATCAGTACAGATTATTCCAGCCGAAACTTAACGTATCCTTAGGGCAATTCATTTTGTGAGCGATCGTCAAAAATAATTTAATACGAATCGTTTTCACTATCATTATGGATGTTCTTGGCTAAAATCGGGCTGCTTGCGCTTGCCAGGCGATATTCGTTTTCCTCATTCGAACGCTAAAAAGGATAACTGCATGAAGCTGCGTATTTCATCCCTCGGCCCCGTGGCCCTGCTCGCCTCCTCGATGATGCTGGCCTTCGGCGCTCAGGCGGCCCCCGCCGACCAGGGCATCGTTATTTACAACGCCCAGCACGAAAATCTGGTGAAATCCTGGGTCGACGGTTTTACCAAAGACACCGGCATCAAAGTCACGCTGCGCAACGGCGGCGACAGCGAGCTGGGCAATCAGCTGGTGCAGGAAGGCAGCGCCTCGCCTGCCGACGTGTTCCTGACGGAAAACTCCCCGGCGATGGTGTTGGTGGATAACGCCAAGCTGTTCGCCCCGCTCGACGCCGCCACGCTGGCCCAGGTAGAACCGCAATATCGCCCAAGCCACGGCCGCTGGATCGGCATCGCCGCCCGCTCTACCGTATTCGTCTATAACCCGGCCAAGCTGACCGACGCGCAGTTGCCGAAGTCGCTGCTGGATTTGGCCAAGCCGGAATGGAAAGGCCGCTGGGCCGCTTCGCCATCGGGCGCCGATTTCCAGGCGATCGTCAGCGCGCTGCTGGCGCTGAAAGGCGAGCAAGCAACGCTGGACTGGCTGAAAGCGATGAAAGCCAACTTTACCGCCTATAAAGGCAACAGCACGGTGATGAAAGCGGTCAATGCCGGCCAGATCGACAGCGGCGTGATCTATCATTACTACCCGTTCGTCGACGGCGCTAAAACCGGCGAGAACAGCAAAAACATCAAGCTGTACTACTTCAAACATCAGGATCCGGGCGCATTCGTCAGCATCTCCGGCGGCGGCGTGCTGGCTTCCAGCAAGCATCAGCAGCAGGCGCAGGCGTTCATCAAGTGGATCACCGGCAAACAGGGCCAGGAGATCCTGCGCACCAACAATGCCTTCGAATACGCCGTCGGCGTCGGTGCGGCCTCCAACCCGAAACTGGTGCCACTGAAAGATCTGGACGCGCCGAAGGTAGACGCCGCGCAGTTGAACAATAAGAAAGTTGTCGAACTGATGACCGAGGCCGGCCTGCTGTAAGGCCCGCCGGCAAACCGAGAGTTTTTGATCGTTATGTCAAACCTGAGTACCCACGCCGCGCAGACCGCGCGGCGTTATTCCACTATCCCTCGTCACCCGCGGCCGGGGCCGATCGTGGTGGCCTGCGCCGTGTTGCTGTCGTTGCTGGCGCTGCTGCCGCTGGGATTCGTTATCGGCGTGGCGTTTGAAACCGGTTGGCAAACGGTCAAAGCTCTGGTTTTCCGCCCGCGCGTAGCGGAACTGCTGTTGAATACCCTGCTGTTGGTGGTGCTGACGCTGCCGATCTGCGCCGTGCTGGGGGTGGCCCTGGCCTGGTTGACCGAACGCACCACGCTGCCGGGCCGCCGTCTCTGGGCGGTATTGGCGACCGCGCCGCTGGCGGTGCCGGCCTTTGTGCAAAGCTATGCCTGGATCAGTCTGGTGCCGTCGATGCACGGCCTGGGCGCCGGCGTTTTCATCTCGGTGCTCGCCTATTTTCCGTTTATCTACCTGCCGGCCGCCGCGGTCTTGCGCCGTCTGGATCCCGGTATCGAAGACGTCGCCACCTCGCTCGGCTCCCGGCCGCCGGCGGTGTTTTTCCGCGTGGTGTTGCCGCAGTTGAAGCTGGCGGTCTGGGGCGGTTCGCTGCTGATCGCGCTGCACCTGCTGGCGGAGTACGGCCTGTACGCCATGATCCGTTTCGATACCTTCACCACCGCCATCTTCGATCAGTTCCAGTCGACCTTCAACGGCCCGGCGGCCAACATGCTGGCCGGCGTATTGGTGCTGTGCTGCCTGGGGCTGCTGTTGCTTGAGGCGATAAGCCGCGGCCGCGCGCGCTATGCCCGCGTCGGTTCCGGCAGCGCCCGCAGCCAAACGCCGCGTCGCCTCTCAGCGCCGCTCGCCGCGCTGGCGCTGCTGCTGCCTATCGCGCTGACCGCGCTGGCGCTGGGCGTGCCTTTCATCACCCTGGTCCGCTGGCTATGGCTGGGCGGCCTCGACGTATGGCGCAACGCCGATCTGTGGCCCGCGCTGTGGCAAACGCTGTCGCTGTCCGCCTCTGGCGCGCTGCTGATTACGCTGTGCGCCATTCCGATGGCCTGGCTGTCGGTGCGCTATCCGGCCCGCCTGTACCGGGTGCTGGAAGGCTGCAACTACGTGACCAGTTCGCTGCCCGGCATCGTGGTGGCGCTGGCGCTGGTGACCATCACCATTCACAGCTTCCGGCCGATTTACCAAACCGAGATCACCCTGCTGCTGGCGTATCTGCTGATGTTTATGCCGCGAGCGTTGATCAACCTGCGCGCCGGCATCGCGCAGGCGCCGGTGGAATTGGAAAACGTGGCGCGCAGCCTGGGCAAGTCGCCGGCGCAGGCGCTGTGGAGCACCACGTTGCGGCTGGCGGCACCGGGCGCCGCCGCAGGCGCCGCGCTGGTGTTCCTGGCGATCGCCAATGAATTGACCGCCACGCTGCTGCTGGCGCCGAACGGCACCCGTACGCTGGCCACCGGTTTCTGGGCGCTGACCAGCGAGATAGACTATGTCGCCGCCGCGCCTTATGCGCTGATTATGGTGGCGCTGTCGCTGCCGCTCACCTGGCTTCTTTACTCTCAATCTAAACGTACGGCGGGACTATGAGCACGCTCGAACTGCACGGTATCGGAAAATCTTACAATGCCATCAGGGTGCTGGAACACATCGACTGCTGCGCATCATCGCCGGTTTTGAAATCCCCGACGGCGGACAAATTCTGCTGCAGGGGCAAGCGATGGGCAACGGCGGCGGCTGGGTGCCGGCGCACCTGCGCGGCATCGGCTTCGTCCCGCAGGATGGCGCACTGTTCCCGCACTTTACCGTCGCCGGCAACATCGGTTTTGGCCTCAAAGGCAGCAAGCGCGAGAAACAGCGTCGCATCGAGGCGCTGATGGAGATGGTGGCGCTGGATCGTCGCCTGGCCGCCCTGTGGCCGCACGAGCTGTCCGGCGGACAGCAACAGCGGGTCGCATTGGCGCGCGCCTTGTCGCAGCAACCGCGGCTGATGTTGCTGGATGAGCCGTTCTCGGCGCTGGATACCGGCCTGCGCGCCGCCACCCGCAAAGCGGTGGCCGAACTGCTGACGGAGGCCAAAGTCGCGTCGATCCTGGTCACCCACGACCAGAGCGAGGCGCTGTCGTTCGCCGATCAGGTGGCGGTCATGCGCAACGGGCGGCTGGCGCAGGTGGGCGCGCCGCAGGATCTTTATCTGCGCCCGGTCGATGAACCGACCGCCAGTTTCCTTGGCGAAACGCTGGTGCTGACCGCCGAGCTGGCGCACGGCTGGGCCGACTGCGCATTGGGGCGCATCGCCGTCGACGATCGCCAACGCAGCGGCTCGGCGCGCATCATGCTGCGTCCGGAGCAGATTCAAATCGGTTTGTCCGATCCGGCGCAGCGCGGCCAGGCGGTGATCACCGGCATCGATTTCGCCGGCTTCGTCTCCACCCTCAATCTGCAAATGGCCGCCGACGGCGCGCAGCTCGAGATCAAAACCGTCAGCCGCGAAGGCCTGCGGCCCGGGGCGCAGGTCAGTCTCAACGTGATGGGGCAAGCGCATATTTTCACCGGCTGAAAGTGTGGGGAGCGACCCTTGACGTTCCCCTCACCACCGCGCATTATCAATGGCATGAATCGCATCGTGCACGCCCTCACCACCACCACCGCAACCGCCACGCAATGGCGGGCTGCACGGGTGCGCAACAGCTAACGACGTATCCCCAAGCCCCGCCAGCCATGGCCGGGGTTTTTTATTTCTCCGTGCCCGCCGGCAATTTCATTACGGAGAAGACCTATGCCAACTATCCCCGCACCGCGCAGCGCCCTGCTGGTTATCGACATGCAAGTCGGCCTGTTCGCCTCGCCGGACGATCCGCCGTTCGCCGCCGAAACCCTTCTGGCGAAGACCCATGCGTTGATACGCGCCGCACGCGTGGCGAATGCGCTCGTGGTGTTTATTCGCCACACAGGCCCGGCAGGTTCACCTATCGCCGTAAACAGTCCACTGTGGCAAGTTCACCCCGATCTCGACACCGATGCGCAAGCCGACTGGTTCATCGATAAAACCTATCCCAGCTGTTTTTACCGGACTGGCCTGGCGAAGCGGCTTAAGCAAGCCGGCATCGGTCGGTTGGTGATTTCGGGAATGAAAACGCAATACTGCGTAGACACCGCGTGTCGGCGCGGCGCGGAGTTGGGATTTGACCTGGTGTTGGCCGCCGATGCCCATAGCTGTTCGGACACGGCGGCGCTGGGCGCCGACGCCATTATTCGTCACCATAACCAGACCCTGTCGGGGCCGTTCGTGACGCTGGCGCTGGCGGAAGAGGTGAAATTCTAAAACACGCGCGATTTGGCTGTCAGGCCGGGCCAACGCCCGGCCTCCTCAGCGGCAAACCTTGTCGCGGCGCGGCTTTTTCGGCGCCAGCAGATACTCCACCACGCTTTCGTCGACGCAGCTGTCGATGCCGTTCAGCGCCAACGTATGTCCGTCGCGTTCGCGGGTGATGAGCGGGCTTTTAAAGGCCGAGGCCATCACCTGGGCATTGCGGTACGGCGTGGTTGGATCGTAGCGCTGGGCGACGAACAGCAGCGGCGGCAGCGCGGCGGAGGCCACCGGCATGTGCGGCCGATCTTTGCCGCGGTACGGCCACAGGTCGCACATTTCCAGCGGATACTCGTGCAGCGGCAGATAGTGGGCATATAAAGCGGCGGTATTGATCTCCTGCCGCTGCCTGCGCAACAGCTGCGGATCGGCCGTTGGGTTGGCGACGTCGGCGCAGGTGATGACGTTCAGGGCATCATCGGCATCCGGAGAATAGCTTTCGTCGATCAGATCGGAAACCTGTTGCCCGGCGATGCCGGCATCGAGCTGGCGCAGTACGGTGGCCAGTTCATGCCAGCGCTCCGGCCACAACAGCAGCGAACGCGTCACCGTCAGCACATCGTCGGCGGAGATCTCATAGCCCGCCGCAGTGACGAACGGCTGCTCATGCAGCTTGCGCAGCAAAGCGTGATAACGCTGAAGCGCCTGATTGGCGCCGCCGCCAAGCTGGCAGCTGTCGGTTTTTCCGCAATAGGCGGCGAAACGCAGGAAACTTTGCTGGAAGCCTCGCTCCTGATTCATGCGCTGGGTGAAATCGTCCTCGGCCAGATCCACCACCCCGTCCAGCACCAGCGCGCGCGTTTTCTTCGGAAAACGTTCGGCATACAGCGCCGCCACCTTGGTGCCGTAAGAGTACGCCACCGCCGTCAGCCCCGGTTCGCCCAGCGCGTGGCGGATCGCGTTCAGATCGTTGACCGCCTCGTCGGTGCCGATGTGTTGCAGCACGTCCGCGCCGGTCTGTTTGATGCAGGCGGCGATCAGGATGCGCGTCTGGTTCTCCGCGCCGGCCACGTCGTTGTCGTCCGGTTCAGGGAGTTCGTCACCTTCGGCCACCTGGCAGGAAATTTTTGGCGTCGATTGACCGACGCCGCGCGGATCGTAACCGATGATGTCGTAAGATTTACGCAGTTTGGCGACGTGGGCGTCGTTGCCGAGATAAGGATTGATCCCCGGCAGGCCCGGGCCGCCGCTGATCATCACGACGCTGCCCTTTTTCGGCCCGGTGGCGGGCAGCAGGGTCAGCGCCAGACGCACGGTCGGTTCCCCCGCCTGTGCGGAATGGGCGGGAGGCGTGGCGTAAGCCAACGGCACGTCGAGGTAGCCGCAGCGCAGCCCCGTCGGCGGCGCTTCATCGAACCAGCGCTGAAAGCCGCTGTTGAGACAAGATTGCCAACGAATGCCGTTCTCGGGCGCCGCGCCGTGCGCCGCAGGTTTGGCCTGGGCGGGCAAAGCGGCGGCGGCCGCGGCGAACAGCGCCAGAATACGCAGTACTGACATGGGGAGTCCTTTCAACTCAACGAATCGGTCAAAGGGTAACGATACTCGGTTAAACCGCTAGCCAATAGAACATAAAAAAACGCGCGGGTGAAGCCGAGGCTGTGCGTATGGAAAGACTTTTCTTTGCTCGGATTGATCTTATAACGCACAGAATGCTGCAAAAAACGCCGTTCACCTGCTAGGCTTAGAGTTCGTTAACCCACAAGGAACAGGAGAGCAGCATGTTTGGTAAAGCGGAAGACAAAGCTAATGAAGCCGCAGGCGCGGTAGAAGAAGCGTTCGGTAAAGCCGTCGATTCGCCGGAGCATCAGGTGCGCGGCGCGGCGCGCAAGTATGCCTCCCAGGCCAGCTATGCCGCCCGTGACGCAGCGGACAGCGTAAGAACGCAGGTGGAAGCCAACCCGCTGGCCGGCGTAGCCGTAGCGGCGGCGGTCGGCATCGTTTTCGGCTTCCTGCTGGGACGCAAATAAGCGGCGAATGCGCCCTACGACAACAGGCCCGTTATGGGCCTTTTTTTCGCCCTTTCCTCCACCAGCGCCGTTGTGCGTGCAAACTTTCATCTATCACAACCATCGCTTAAAAAAACCAACGCCTTCAACTACGATTAGTTTGTGACCAGAGCAAGGCTCTGCGATCCGGCGGATAACCCTATGAGGATTATCATCATTATCCATGCTGTTTAAGCCGCTCTCCTTCACGCGGCTAAGAAAGGTTGATTATGGCTCGCACCACCCCTATCGAACGTTACCGCAATATCGGCATCTCCGCGCATATCGATGCCGGCAAGACCACCACCACCGAGCGGATTCTGTTTTACACCGGGGTCAGCCACAAGCTGGGCGAAGTGCATGACGGCGCGGCGACCATGGACTGGATGGCGCAGGAACAAGAGCGCGGCATCACCATCACCTCGGCGGCCACTACCTGCTTCTGGAACGGCATGCAGCATAATTATCCGCAGCACCGCATCAATATCATCGACACCCCCGGGCACGTCGATTTCACCATTGAAGTGGAGCGCTCGATGCGCGTGCTGGACGGCGCCGTCATGGTCTATGACTCGGTGGGCGGCGTCCAGCCGCAGTCGGAAACCGTCTGGCGCCAGGCCAACAAATACAAAGTGCCGCGGCTGGCGTTCGTCAACAAGATGGACCGCATCGGCGCGGACTTTTTCCGCGTGCGCAAAATGATGATCGAGCGTCTGAAAGCCAACCCGGTGCCGATCGTTATTCCTATCGGCGCCGAAGACCGCTTCAGCGGCGTGGTGGACCTGGTGCGGATGAAAGCCATTCTGTGGGACGAAGCCTCGCAGGGCATGAACTTCAGCTTCGAAGAGATCCCGGCCGAGCTGCGCGCATCGGCGCAGGAGTGGCGTGAAAACATGATTGAAGCGGCCGCCGAAGCGTCGGAAGAACTGATGGAGAAATACCTCAATCAGGTGCCGCTGAGCGAAGAGGAGATCGTTCACGGGCTGCGGGTGCGCACCGTCGCCGGCGAAATCCAGCCGATGCTGTGCGGATCGGCGTTCCGCAACAAAGGCGTGCAGCGCATGCTGGACGCGGTGATCGAGCTGATGCCCTCGCCGCTCGACGTGCCGCCGATGGAGGGCCACGGCGAACACGATGAAATCATCACTCGCAAAGCCGACGACAATGAAAAATTCTCGGCGCTGGCGTTTAAGCTGATGACCGACCCGTTCGTCGGCCAGCTGACCTTCGTGCGCGTCTACTCCGGGGTGCTGGCCAAAGGCAGCAGTGTTTACAACCCAATCAAGGCCAAAAAGGAGCGTATCGGCCGCATCGTGCAGATGCACGCCAACGATCGTAAGGACATCGACGAACTGCACGCCGGCGACATTGCCGCCTGCGTCGGCCTGAAGGACGTCACCACCGGCGATACGCTGTGCGATCCCGGCGCCATCATTACGCTGGAGCGCATGACCTTCCCCGAGCCGGTGATCGCCCAAGCGATCGAGCCGAAGACCAAGGGCGATCAGGAGAAAATGGGCATCGCGTTGCAGCGGCTCTCTTCAGAAGATCCGTCGTTCCGCGTGCGCACCGATGAAGAATCCGGCCAAACCATTATCTACGGCATGGGCGAGCTGCACCTGGAGATTATCGTCGATCGCATGCGCCGCGAGTTCGGGGTGGAGACCACCACCGGCAAACCGCAGGTGTCTTACCGCGAAACCATCCGCAAACGGGTGGCCGACGTGGAAGGCAAGTTCGTGCGCCAATCCGGTGGTAAAGGGCAATACGGCCACGTGGTGCTGACCGTCGAGCCGAACGAACCCGGCAAAGGCTTCGAGTTCTTCGATGAGATCAAGGGCGGTGTCATTCCCGGTGAGTTTATCCCGGCGGTGAAAAAAGGCGTGCTCGAGGCGCTGAATAACGGCGTGCTGGCCGGTTATCAGGTGGTGGACGTCAAGGTGCACCTGACCTTCGGTTCTTACCATGACGTCGACTCGTCGGAACAGGCGTTCCGCATGGCGGCGATCTTCGGCTTCAAGGACGCCTGCCGCCTGGCGGATCCGGTGATCCTCGAGCCGATCATGTCGGTGGAAGTGGAAACGCCGGAGGATTACGCCGGCAACGTGATGGGCGATCTCTCCTCACGCCGTGGTCTGGTGCAGGGCATGGAAGAGATCCCGGGCGGCGGCGGCAAGGAAATTCGCGCCAAGGTGCCGCTGTCCGAGATGTTCGGCTACTCGACCACCCTGCGTTCGATGTCGCAGGGCCGCGCCACCTACACCATGGAATTCAGCCACTACGCCGAAGCGCCGCGCAACGTGGCCGAAGAGATCATTCACCACAGCAAGCGTTAACCCTTACGCCCGCCGCCACGGCGGGCGTCACCTCGGTTTGTCCTCCAGCGCCACCACCACCGGCTGCGGCTTGATGCGCATGGCGTACACCACGCCGGCAATCAGACAGACGATGCCCGCCAGCGTCAGCAGCGGCGGCCAGGCCTGGCGCAACAGAAAGGTATACGCCAGCCCCGCCAGAATTTCGAACACGATGAGCGGCCCCACCAACACCGTCGGCAGCCGCTGGCTGGCTTCGTTCCAGCACAGCGCCCCCAGCCAGGAACAGAACACGCCGATGATCAGCATCAGTGGGATAAACACCTCAGGGCGCGGGCCGAACGGCAAGGCGAACGCCGGTTCGCTCAGCGCCAGCTGACCGCAGACAGCGAGATAACCCAGCAGCGCCAGCGGCAGCGTCACCAGCCCTTGGGCCGTGGCCCAAGTGGCCGGACGCTGCGTCGGATTCTCTCGCAGCCAGCGTGAATTGCGCAGCGGGAACCAGGTCCAGCACGCCACCGCCAACACGGCCAGCCCAAGACCACTGAGATAGCGCCAGCCGTCGATCGGCACCGCATTGCCGCGCAGCTCGGCGACGTTCACGCACGCCAATCCACAGACGATCAGCAGCAGCGCCGGCGCCAGTTTGCCCCAGGCCAGGCGCCCGTCGTGCCGGCCGTAAAACAGATTGGCGCAAATGGCGATCACCACCGGCAAGGTGCCGATGATCATGGTCGATACCGGCGCACCGGTGCGCTGAATGGCGCTGGCCAGGCACAGGTAGTACGACAGATTGCCGATGGCCGTCAGCTTGAGCGCTTCCCGCCAATCCTGGCGCCGCAGCTTGCGTAGGCGGCGTCGATCGAACCACGCCAGCGGCAGGGTAATCAGCCCAAAGGCCAGATAGCGCCCGGTGGACTGCAGCGCGGCGGGATAGTCCGGCACCAGCAACGGACCGACGAAAATCAATCCCCACATCAGCCCGGCGGCCAGGGCAAACACAACGCCAATGAACATAACGACTCCGACAAACGGCCGGTGCGGCCAACCCGCCCGACAAGACAGCGGCAGAGTAACGAAAACGCAGGGAGGAATTATTGTAGCAGGTTGCTGTTTTAGCCC
Organism: Serratia sp. SCBI; assembly: GCF_000747565.1. Classification (NCBI taxonomy): domain Bacteria; kingdom Pseudomonadati; phylum Pseudomonadota; class Gammaproteobacteria; order Enterobacterales; family Yersiniaceae; genus Serratia; species Serratia sp. SCBI. The sequence continues at coordinate 2,570,317 of NZ_CP003424.1, forward strand.
AATTTCACCTGTTTCTGGAAACGCACTGGCGTGACGCCGTAACGGTTGGCGAAGGCGCGCGTCAGGTGCGCCTGATCGGTCAGCCCCGCCGCCGCCGCCACATGTGCGGCGGGCATGCCGCGCTCCAGCATACGTTTGGCCTGCGACAGCCGGATCGCCATCAGCATCTGCTGCGGCGAGACGTGATATTCGGCCTTGAACTTGCGCAGGAAATGGTACGGGCTGAGCGACACCAGCTCGGCCAGTTGGTTGAGCGTTATGGCCTCGGCGAAGTTATCGTGCAGGTAGCTTTTCACCACCTCGAAACGGTGCGCCGCCTCGGCTTTCTCCCGGCGCCCTGTGCGGATGTGCGGTTGCAGCAACGCCACCGCTTCCAACAGCAGGCCGTCGAGCGTAAGCGGATCGTCGGTTTGCCACAGCGCGGCGAGAATGGCGGACAAGCGCTGCGCCGCTCGCGGATCGTGGCGCACCGCATCGGAGAACCACTGGCTCCTATCGCCGGACAGCTGCTCCAGCGCCTCGGGCGCCAGATAGAGCATGCGGTAACACCAACCGCCCGGCGTTTCGGCTTCGCCGGTATGCAGCTCGTCAGGATTCATCAGCACCAGCGCGCCCGGCGCCGCCAGGTGCTGCGCCCCGCGATAGCGAAAACGCTCGGCCCCGGTGTCCACGGTGCCGATGGCGAAGGCGTCGTGGGTATGCGGCTCGAAGGCATAGCGTTCGATATGCGCCTGATAGAGTTCGACGCCGGGCAGATGCGACAAATGCCGGAACTGCGCGCAGTCCTTCTCGAACGGAAACTGTTGTGGAACCCCTTGCACCCGATCTCCTCATCCGTGCTGACAATCTGCTCAGCATAGCCAAAACATCGCCGGTTGAGTAGCCGCCCTGGTCCTTTCGTGCCCCTCGCCTGGACGATCGGCGCCATTCGGCGTAGGGTTAAGGTCCCTGTCCCTTTCAGACGGGCCGCATCGCGAAGCTCATCGGCCCCTGACACTCCGTAAACAAGAGGCAACAATGTATCCGGATACTCAACTGTATATCGATGGACAATGGCGCAGCGCGCTGGCCGGAAAAACCCTGCCGGTCTCCAACCCCGCTACCGACGAGATCATCGGTCAAGTGGCGCACGCCGCCGCAGAGGATCTCGATCTGGCGCTGGCCGCCACCGAACGCGGGTTTAACGTTTGGCGAAACACCGCCGCACACCAACGCGCCAACCTGATGCGCAAAGCCGCTGCGCTGCTGCGCGAACGCGCCGACGCCATCGCCGCCATCATGACGCAGGAACAGGGTAAGCCGGTGGCACAGGCCAAAATCGAAATTCTCAACGCCGCCGACGTGATCGACTGGTTCGCCGGCGAAGCCACCCGCACCTACGGGCAGATTATTCCGTCCCGCGCTCGCGACGTGCAGCAGCAAACCCTGAAACTGCCGGTCGGCCCGGTGGCCGCCTTCACGCCGTGGAACTTCCCGATCAACCAGATCGTGCGCAAGCTGTCCGCCGCGCTGGCGGCGGGTTGTTCAATCATCGTCAAAGGCCCGGAAGAAACGCCGGCCTCACCGGCTGAGCTGATCAAAGCCTTCGCCGACGCCGGCATTCCGGCCGGGGTGATCGCGCTGGTGTACGGCACCCCGGCGGAAATCTCGGAATACCTGATCCCGCATCCGACCATTCGCAAGATCTCCTTCACCGGCTCCACCCGCGTGGGCAAGCATCTGGCTGCGCTGGCCGGCCAGCATATGAAAAAGGCCACCATGGAGCTGGGCGGCCACGCGCCGGTGCTGATCTTCGACGACGCCGATCTCGACGCGGCGGCCAAAGAGCTGGCGCAATCCAAGTTCCGCAACGCCGGCCAGGTCTGTATCGCCCCGACCCGCTTCCTGATCCAGCAAGGCGTTTATGAAGCCTTCGTGGAGAAATTCACCGCCGCAGTGCGTGAACTCAAGCTCGGCAACGGGCTGGAAGACGGCGTGACGATGGGGCCGATGGTGCTGGGCCGCAGCGTCGACAATATCGAGGCGCTGGTGCAAGACGCTATCGCTCACGGGGCGAAGGCCAGCACCGGCGGCAAACGCGTGGCGGGCAAAGGCAACTTCTTCGAGCCGACGGTGCTGCGTGACGTGCCGCTGAGCGCGCGCGCCATGTCGGAAGAGCCGTTTGGCCCGGTCGCCCTGCTGCGCCCGTTCGCCACCTACGACGAGGCGATCGCCGAAGCCAATCGCCTGCCGTACGGGCTGGCCGCCTACGCTTACAGCCGCAACATCGCCACCGTCAATGCGCTGGGGCGCGACGTGGAGAGCGGCATGCTGAGCATCAACCACATCGGTTTCGGCCTGCCGGAAACGCCGTTTGGCGGCGTGAAGGACTCCGGCCACGGCACCGAAGGCGGCAGCGAAGCGATCGAATCCTACCTGGAAACGCGCTTTGTCACCGTCGCCGGTCGTTAATCGCACGTCGGATGAATAGCCAGAAGCCCCGCAATGCGGGGCTTTTTTTTACTCACCGGCCAGCTCGAACAGGCGCCGCGCCGCCGGGGTCAGCCCCAACATGTGAATGCAGGCATGCACCATGCCCGGCAACCGTTCACAGCGTACCGCCACACCCGCCTCACGCAGCCGCTGCGCATACAGTTCGGCCTCATCGCGCAGCGGATCATATTCGCAGCTCAGGATAGTGGCCGGCGGCAATACGCGCAGCGTGGCGGCGTGCAGCGGCTCGGCGCTCGGATCGCGTCGCTGGGCCAGGTACTGCTGCCAACAAAACACCATCGCGTCGCGCGTCAAAAAATGCCCCTCGGCGAATTCGTAATAGCTCTTCGTCGCCATTTCGCGGCTGAGCGCCGGGTACAGCAGCAGTTGACGTTCAATGTGCGGGCCGCCGCGATCCCGCGCCAACAGCGCGACCGCCGCCGCCAGATTGCCTCCGGCGCTGTCACCACCCACCGCCAGACGGTCAGCGTCAATCCCTAACTGCGGCGCCTGTTGCGCCGCCCAACAGAGCGCCTGATAGACATCTTCCAGCGGCTGTGGAAAAGGAAACTCCGGCGCCAGTCGATAATCGACCGACAGGATCACCCGATCGGTGGCGTTAGCCAGCGCCTGACAGGGCTGGTCATACAGCGACAGCGAACCGAGGCACCAGCCGCCGCCGTGGGCGAACAGCATCGCCGGTTGTGCGGCAGCGCACCTTTCCCCCGCCGGTAGATAGGCGCGCAGCGCAATCCGGTGCCCATCGGTGGCGACCAGCGTAAAATCCCTGACGCCGCCGCTCGGTTGCGGTGCGCCCTGCAGCAGACGCAAACCGCTTTCCGTGGCCGCCCGCATGTCCGCCAACGAAGCGGGTAGCGGCGCGTCGGCCGAGGCCGCCAAAAAGGCGGCGATGTGTTCATCAAGCGGCATGTTGCTCTCCCGTCAGGAACGGCGTAATCAGGGCAATAAATTCCTCATGACACTCCTCGGTGATGAAATGGCCGCAGCCGGCGACCGTTTCGCCCCGCAGATCGCGCGCATTGCCCCGTAGCGTCGTCAGCGGCGCGTCGCCGGTGGCGTGCTCCGCTCCCACCGTCAACACCGGCATCGTCAACGGCGTGGCGGCGCGCAGCCGGTTCTGGCGAACGGTCTCCGGGATCGCCCGGTAATAGTCGAATCCGGCGCGCAGGCCGCCCGGCGCCGAATAGGCGGCGATATAGACCTCAGCCGCCACCCGATCGCGCCGATAAGACCAGCGGTTGAAGATATAGCCAAGATACTCCCGCTCGCGCCCCTGGGTCAGGGTCTCCGGCAAATCCGCCAGCTGGTTGAACATGAAATGCCACAGGAAGATATTCTCCTCCGGCGCGACGAAAATTGGCGGCGGCGGCGCCAGACCGGGGATCACCGCCTCGGTCAGTACCAGACGCTCCACCGCCTGCGGGAAATCGCTCGCCATGGCGTAACCGATCCACATGCCGATATCGTGGCCGACCAGTTGGTAACGTTGATGGCCCAGCTGCGCCATCATCGCGTGCAACGCCGCACCGATGCTGCCGGTGTCGTAGCCGCCGGCGGGCTTGTCAGAGTCGCCGATGCCCGGCGGATCGACGGCGATCGCCTGAAAACCGGCCGCCGCCAAGGCGCGCATCACATAACGCCAGGTGTACCAGGTTTGCGGCCAGCCGGGGATCAGCAGCACCGGCCGCCCTTCGCCGGCCACCACGCAGTGAAGGCGCCGGCCGTTGACCTGGGTATAGACGTGTTCCGCCGCGAGATCCTGCAACAGGATCTCGTTTTGACTGTGTTTCATGGGGTTAACTCCCTGTGGGGTCAGGCTCAGCGAATGCCGAGCAATGCATTGATCTGCTGAGGATTGACCGGCGCACCGGCGAAGTCATCAAACACTTTGTCGGTGACACGGATAATGCGCTCGCGAATGAAGGCCGCGCCTTCGCGAGCGCCGTCCTGTGGATTTTTCAGGCAGCACTCCCACTCCAGCGTCGCCCAGCCCGGATAGCCATACTGCGTCAAACGGGAGAAAATGCCGTTGAAATCGACCTGGCCGTCGCCCAGCGAGCGGAAACGGCCGGCGCGATCGATCCAGGACTGATAACCGCCGTATATGCCCTGACGACCGGTCGGATTGAACTCGGCGTCCTTAACGTGGAACATGCCGATAACGTCCTTATAGATATCGATAAACTCCAGATAGTTAAGCTGCTGCAGCACCATGTGGCTCGGATCGAACAACACCCGGCAACGCGGATGGTTGCCGACGCGCTGCAGAAACATCTCAAACGTCACGCCGTCGTGAAGATCCTCACTCGGGTGAATTTCATAACATAGATTGATGCCCTGCTCCTCGCAGGCGTCGAGCACCGGCAGCCAGCGTTTGGCGAGTTCGTTGAACGCGGTGTCAATCAATCCTTCAGGGCGCTGCGGGAACGGGAACAGATAGGGCCAGGCCAGCGAACCGGAAAAGGTGCCCAGTTCGCTGAGCCCCAGCCGCGCCGACGCCTTCACCGCCAACAGCATTTGCTGCCGCGCCCACTCGCCGCGGGCCTTGGGATCGCCCTGCAGCGCCGGCGGCGCAAAGCTGTCGCACAGCGCATCGTAAGCCGGGTGCACCGCCATCAGCTGGCCGAAGATATGGCTGGTCAGTTCGCTGACCACCAACCCCTGCTCCGCCAACATGCCGGTCAAATCGTCGCAGTAGGTTTGGCTTTCCGCAGCGGTGGCCACGTCGAATAAACGCCGATCCCAGGCCGGGATCTGCAAGGCGGTAAAACCGGTCCGCGCCGCCCACTCGGCAATGGCGGGCAAGCTGTTGAAAGGCGCCGCGTCATCGCTGAATTGCGCGAGATGCAGGCTTGGACCTTTGAGGGTTTTCATCGTAAACTCCCATTAGTTGTCGATTGACAAACAATAGAAGCAAAGCGCGGCGACCGCAAGCGAAATTTATAAAGGCATTGGTATTCCCGTCGATTTAAGCGATCCTATGTCGCTGAATGGCAGGTAAATTGGAGCAGCGAATGGCAGGCAGACCGCGCGAGTTCGATCGCGAACAGGCGCTATTGAAGGCGCGAAACTTATTCTGGCGGCAAGGTTACGAAGGCACTTCGATGTCGGATCTGGTGGCGGAGTTGGGCATCGCTTCCGCACGCATCTACAAAGCGTTCGGCTCCAAAGAGCAGCTGTTCCGCGAGGCGATTGCCTGTTATGAAGCCGCCGAAGGGGGCTTCGCCGATCGCGCCTTCGCGACGGAAAACGGCATTCGCCCGGCGCTCAAACGCCTGCTGGAAGACGCCGTGCGGCTCTATAGCCGGCCCGATCTGCCGCAAGGCTGCATGGTGGTCTCCGCCGCCGCCAGCGTCAGCGCGGAAAACGACGGGCTCAAAGCCTGGCTGGCAGAGCATCGGCTGCAGCGCACGCAGCAGATCGTCGAACGGCTGCGGCAGGCGGTGCAAACCGGCGAATTGCCGGCCGACACCGATGCCGACAGCCTGGGTGACTATTTCGCCGTCTTCCTGCACGGCCTGTCGATTCAGGCGCGTGACGGCGTCACCGAGGCGCGGTTATTGGCGGCGGTAAACGTGGCGCTGACGGCGTTGGGCGACGCTTAATCCTCCGGCAAATCGACAATCACCAGCGTGCCTTCGCTGCCCGGCAACACGCGGTGCGGCACGCCGGCCGCGGCCTGATACAGCTGACCGGCCCGCACCACCACGTCTTCCCCCGCCACCTGCAGCCGCAGGTGGCCGCTGATCACCAGCAACCCTTCGCTGTAATCATGCACTTCATCCGCAATGCTGCGCGCATCCATGCGCAGCACTTTGATATTGGCCGCACCGACGCGGCCCAGCACGGCAGAGCGCCAGGCCTCAGGCAGTTCGGCCGCCTGCTGGTTTAAATCGAACAGCATCGGAATCCCCCAGGTGCATGAAAAAACGCACTCTAGCCTGATTCTGCGCCGCAGGGAAAGACGCTTTGGTTGCAGGTTATGACCGTTGGTTCTGAGGCGAGACGCGCCGGATGAACGCTTAAGGCAGCAGCGCCGCGGCCTCCCGATCGGCGATAATCAACAGGTCCGGATGCAGCATCAAAATGCTGGCGGGCACCCCGCTCTCCACCGGCCCGCTGACAATACGCCGCAAAATGTCCGCTTTGTGCGAACCGTTGACGAGCAGCACCAGCTTTTTGGCGGCCATCACGCTTGCAGGCCCCAGGGTGACGTAATGATCGGGCAGCCATTCAGTGCGGCCGCCCACCTCTTTGAGCAAAATGTCCGCCATATCCGGCCTGGCGGAAACCGGCACCCGACAGGTGCGGTCTTCGAAGGCGGTGGTGCCCGGCAGATTGCCGCAGAAATGCCCGTCCGCCCCGACGCCCATCACGATTGCATCCAGCCCGCCATCTTCGGCGATACACCGATCGTGCTGGAGGTAGTTGTCCGAATTCAAGACGTGCAGTTGCCGCTCGGGGATCGCCGCCGGACCAAAGAACATACGGTGCAGATTCTCCATGGTGACGCCATAGCCCGGTCGACCGGCGTAAGGAATTTCATCGAAATTATAGTAATGCGCGTTGGCGAATTCCGCGTGGCCCTTGACGCGCGGAGCCAACAACTCATACATCCGTTTAGGCGTCGAGCCGGCGGTGATAGCCAGATTGACGCGCTGCGGGCGCAGCATGTAACTCAACAACAGGCTGGCGGCCAGCTCACTCATTTCCTGGTAATCATTAGCGACGACAAGTTTCATTCCCTTCTCCTTTTTGCAAAAAAAAAACCTAACCGCCCATCCGGCCATGTTCGATGCCGGGAGAGAAGTTAGGTTTTGCCTGATCGCGTCAGTAACAATCCGTTTCTTGTCAGGTTGTGGCGGCCAGGAATGAAATGCAAACCGCGTTGTGTGATGCAAGCCGCAATTGCGGCGATGCCTTTTTCGCGCCCTATACCGGCACGCGGCGGCTAATCTCCACCACCTGATCGCTGGGCAGGTAGTAATAATCCGTGACGTGCATGCCGTTGCGCACCATCAGCGCGAACAGGTTGCGCTGCCAGGATGGCAACCGGTCGTTCGCTTCGCGGCGCACCACGGTCTCGTGCCCGAGATAGTAGGTCGCCTCGTCGAAGTTCAGACCGGATTTCTGCGCCTCGACGTGCTGCAACAGCTGCGGGATGTTAGGCCGCTCCATAAAGCCATAGCTGGCCACGCCGCACCAAAAGCCCGGCGACAGCTCGCGCATCACCAACCGTTCAGCATTCGAGACCCGCGGCTCATTGACGATGGCAATGGTGAGCGCCAGCACGTTGGCGTGCAGCGAACCGTTACGCTTGACCTGCCATTTCATCACCGGCGGCGTCCCCTGCAGGCTGCGAGTCAGAAATACCGCGGTGCCCGGCACGCGCGGCACGGATTCGCTGCGGATTTTCTCCAGGAAATCCTCTACCGGCACTGTCGTTTCACCGAGGGTGCGCGCGGCCGCCAGCACCCCGCGATGCCAGACCAGCATCACGGTATAGACCGCGGCGGCCAACAGCAGCGGGATATAACCGCCCTGCAGCACTTTAGTCATGTTGGCCGTCAGGAAGCTCAAATCGACCACGAAGAAACCGCCCGCCACCAACAGGCTGGCGATCGGCCCCCAGCGCCACACCTCGCGCATGGCGACGAACAGCAGGCCGGTGGTCATGGTCATGGTCAACGAGACGGCGATGCCGTAGGCGGCGGCCAGATTGTCCGACGATTTAAAGAACACGGTCAGGAACAGCGTCACCACCATCAGCAACCAGTTGATGGCGCCAATGTAGATCTGCCCGTAACTTTCCTCGGTGGTTTGCCTGACCCGCAGCCGCGGCAGCCACCCCAGTTGGATCGCCTGGCGGGTCATGGAAAACGCACCGCTGATGATCGCCTGGCTGGCGATGATCGTCGCCAGCGTAGCCAGGATCACCAGCGGGATCAGCATCGCCGGCGGGCATAAACGGAAGAAGATGTTCTGCGTGACATCGGCGCCGCTCAGGATCAGCGCGGCCTGACCGGCGTAGTTAAGCAACAGGCTGGGAAAAACGATGCCGAACCAGGCCAGCCAAATCGGCCGTTTGCCGAAATGCCCCATGTCGGCATACAGCGCTTCGGCGCCGGTGACGCACAAAAACACGCCGCCTAGCACCAGGAAGCTGGTCAGTCCGTTGGAGAACAGGAAGTGAATGCCATAGAGCGGGTTCAGCGCCAGCAAAACCGCCGGATGCTGGATGATGCCCCACACGCCCAACGCAGCGATCGACAGGAACCACAGCGCCATGATCGGCCCGAACACGCGGCCGATGCGCGCGGTACCCAGCGGCTGAATGGCGAACAGACTGAGCAAAATCACCACCGCCGCCGGCAGAATATAGGGCTGCGACGCCGGCAGCACGATGTTCAGCCCTTCGAGGGCCGAGAGCACCGAAATGGCCGGCGTGATGGCGCCGTCGCCGTAAATGAGCGCGGCGCCGAACAGGCCGGCGAACAACACCAGCGGCCGGGATTTTCGCTTGCTTACCAGCAGCGACATCAGCGCCATGATGCCGCCCTCGCCGCGGTTGCCGATGCGCATGGCGAACATGGCGTATTTGAGAGAAGTGACGATCACCAGCGTCCAGAATATCAGCGACAGCAGGCCAAGGATCACCGGCGCCGAAGGCGCGTCGCCGGAGAGAAACAGCACGGTTTTCAGGGTGTACAGCGGGCTGGTGCCGATATCGCCGAACACCACGCCCAATGCGCCCAACGCCAGCGGCGCCAGCCCCGTCTTATTCACGGTTTCCGTATCATTGCCGACAGACATCTGCTCGCTCCTTGACGTTGCGCTGAGAGTGGGAATTATTGTCACTTTATGGCCGTCGCGCCACGTGATCGGCAAGTTAAGCATAGCCGTCATCTTCGCCAGTGACAGCATCGCGCGTTGAAGCTTCAGCAATCATCGCCGGTGAGCAACGGTTTAAAAACGCCCACCCCGGAGGGCCTATTACTTTCCTGTTGGCGTGGCGCGCGTCGTGGGAAAGTGAAATGAACGTCCGGCTCCCCCCTGTTTCCGCCCGGCGTTACGCGAGCCGGCTCTCATCGGCTTCGCGGCGCAGCCACTGCCGCAGATTTTCGCCTTCCTGCGACAGCTCGCTATCCAGTCGAGCGCACAGGTAATAATCGCGGCCGTCGTCGATCGGCAGATCGAACATTTTAATCAACTCACCGCTTTCAAGGTACTGGGCGATTAACGGTTCACGCATCAACGCACACCCTAGCCCCGCCTGCACCGCCGCCAATGTCAACAATCCGTCCTCAAACATCGGGCCGATACTGCGCAGCGGGCGCTTGACGCCGGCCTGCTGAAACCATTGCATCCAGGTATTGCGCTCCTCGTCGTGCAGCAGCGGCAGCGTCGCCAGCTGCTCCGGCGTATCGAGCAAACCATGCAGTTTACTGAATGCCCGGCTGCACACCGGCACCATTTTGCCGGACATCAGCTTCTCGCTGCGATAGCCGGTCCACTGCCCGACCCCGAAGCGGATCGACAGGTCGGCGGCGTCGCTCAGGTAATTGCGGTGGTTGGCGTAGACCACATTGATGTCGATATCCGGATTTTCGCGCAGGAAACCACGCAGCCGCGGAATGAACCAACCCATGCCGAACAGCGGGATCAGGCTGATGGTCACCTGCCGCGACGCGGATTGCTCGCGCACGTGTTCGGTCGCCTGGCGCAGCACGTTGAACGCCGAGCGAATCGAACGGTAATACTCCCGCCCCTCGCTGCGCAGCACCAGGTTACGCCCCTGCCGTTCGGTCAACGGCATCTGCAAAAATGCCTCCAGCGTTTTGAGTTGATGACTGACCGCCGAAGGCGAAATCATCAGCTCATTAGCCGCCGCGCTGATGCCCCCCAGGCGCGCGATGGCTTCGAACGCCCGCACGGCGCGCAGCGGCGGATCGTTCGGCAGCATCGGCAATGGCTCATCGTACTGTTCTGTTTTTTTCATATATTGACTGTTTTTGGGAAATCGACACTGAAGGAATGGATTCAATATACATAAAAATCAACGCATTAAAATCACTCGTTTTTTGTATAAGAAAGTATTTTTCCGTATTTTACAATTTTTTTAAATTCTCTACTGTGACCCTCCTGACTCATTATCTCCGGACTCTCTCTATGGATACGCTGGTACAGCAAACCGTCAACGGTTTGATGCTCGGCAGCATCTATGCGCTGATCGCGCTCGGTTACACCATGGTGTACGGCATCCTGCGCATCATCAATTTCGCGCACGGCGACGTGCTGATGGTCGGTGCGCTGAGCGCGTTGTCGGCGATAAGCGTGTTGCAACACCATTTTCCCGCGTTACCGCCGTACGCCACGCTGCTGCTGGCGGCCCTGTTCGCCATGGCGGTCTGCGCCATCACCTCGATGGCGATCGAGCGTCTCGCCTACCGCCGATTGCGCAATGCACCGCGCCTGGCCCCGCTGATCAGCGGTATCGGCGTCTCGCTGCTGCTGCAAACCCTGGCGATGCTGATCTGGTCACGCAATCCCCTGATGTTTCCGCAGCTGCTGCCAATGACCCCCATCGCCCTGACCGCAGGCAGCGGCGGGCATGCGCCGGCGGTGATCACCGGCACGGCGATCGTCACGCTGGCGGTAGCCGTCGCGGTCATGGCCGGCTTATGGCTGCTGGTCGAACACAGCCGTTTCGGCCGCGCCATGCGCGCCACGGCGGAAAACCCGCAGGTCGCCGGCCTGATGGGCATCAGTCCTGACCGCATCATCGTTCTGACCTTCGCGCTCGGCGGCGCGCTGGCGGCGGTGGCCGGCATCATGATGGCCAGCAACTACGGCAACGCCGGTTTCTCGATGGGCTTTCTGCCGGGCATCAAGGCGTTTACCGCCGCCGTGCTTGGCGGCATCGGCAACCTGCGCGGCGCGATGCTCGGCGGATTGCTGCTGGGCCTGTTCGAATCGCTGGGCACCGGCTATCTCGGCGAGCTGACCGGCGGCGTGTTCGGCAGCAACTACCAGGACGTGTTCGCGTTTCTGGTGCTGATCGCCGTGCTGGTCTTCCGCCCCTCCGGGCTCTTGGGCGAACGCATCGCCACGCGCGCATAAGGACATCACCATGACCGTTTTGACTCCTCCCGTTCCTCTGGCCACGCCGCGCCGCGCCAGGCTGGGGCTGACGCTGTTCATTCTCGCGCTGCTGCTGGCGCCCTGGGTGGCGGGCGCCGCCGGGGGCAACTACTGGGTGCGGGTCGTCGATTTCGCCCTGCTGTACCTGATGCTGGCGCTCGGGCTGAACATCGTGGTGGGCATGACCGGGTTGCTGGACATGGGCTTTATCGCCTTTTACGCCGTCGGCGCCTATTTGGCCGCGCTGCTGTCGTCACCGCATCTGACACAGCAATTCCCGCTGCTGCTGCAGTGGTTCCCCGACGGGCTGCACCTGTCGATGCTGGGTCTGATCCCGCTGGCGGCGCTGCTGGCGGCGGCGTGCGGCATCCTGCTCGGCGCGCCGACGCTGCGGCTGCGCGGCGATTATCTGGCGATCGTCACGCTCGGTTTCGGCGAAATCGTGCGCATTCTGATGCGCAATCTCGACCGCCCGGTCAACCTCACCAACGGCCCCAAAGGCATTTCCGGCATCGATCCGGTCAGCCTGTTCGGCCTGAAGTTTTCCGGCATGCATGAGTGGTTCGGCGTACGTTTTTCCGGCCTGTACCTGTATTACTACCTGTTCGCCGCCCTGCTGCTGGCGATCCTCTTCATCAGCCTGCGGCTGCAGAACTCGCGCATCGGCCGCGCGTGGACGGCGATCCGCGAAGACGAGGACGCCGCGCGGGCGATGGGCATCAACACCCGCAACTTCAAGCTGCTGGCCTTCGCCATCGGCGCCACCTTCGGCGGCGTGGCCGGCGCGCTGTTCGCCGCGTTTCAGGGCTTCGTGTCGCCGGAATCGTTCACCCTGCAGGAATCGATCGCCGTACTGGCGATGGTGGTGCTCGGCGGCATGGGGCACATCCCCGGCGTGATCCTGGGCGCGCTGCTGCTGGCTGCCCTGCCGGAGCTGCTGCGCAGCAGCATGGGGCCGCTGCAGCAGGCGCTATTCGGCCAGGTGCTGATCGACCCGGAAATCATCCGCCAACTGTTTTACGGCCTGGCGCTGATCCTGGTGATGCTGTATCGCCCGGCGGGCCTGTGGCCGGCCCGCCACGCACGGGGGAACGCCGCATGACGCCGCTGCTCGCTTTACACCATATCAGCAAACGCTTCGGCGGCCTGACGGCGGTGGATGACGTCAGCATGAGCATCCGCCAGGGGGAAATCTACGGCCTGATTGGGCCGAACGGCGCCGGTAAGACCACCTGCTTCAACCTGATCACCGGCCTGTATCGCGCCGACGCGGGCGAGTTCCGCCTGGCGGGCCAGCGCTATAAGCCCCAGGCGATCGACAAAGTGGCGCAGGCCGGCATTGCCCGCACCTTCCAAAACCTGCGGTTGTTCAATGAAATGAGCGTGCTGGAAAACGTGATGGTCGGCTGCCACGTGCGCACCCGCAACGGCCTGTGGGCGGCGATCGCCCGGCACCGTCGCGCCAGGGAGGAGGAACAGGCGGTGCGCGATAAATCTCATGCGCTGCTGGAGTACGTCGGCATCAGCCAATTCGCCCATTACCGCGCCGGCGATCTCGCCTACGGCCATCAGCGGCGGCTGGAGATCGCCCGCGCGCTGGCGACCGAGCCCCGGTTGCTGGCGCTGGACGAACCGGCAGCCGGCATGAACGCCGGAGAAAAAGTGGCGCTGCGCGAACTGCTGCTGCGCATCCGCGACAGCGGCAAAACGCTGCTGCTGATCGAACATGACGTCAAGCTGGTGATGGGCCTGTGCGATCGGCTGACGGTGCTGGATTACGGCAAAGCGATCGCCGAAGGCGAACCGGCGCAGGTGCGGCGCGAACCGGCGGTCATTCAAGCCTATCTGGGAGGCGGCGCGCATGTCTGAAGCCCTGCTGAGCGTTAAACGACTCAAAGTGTCTTATGGCGGCATTCATGCGGTCAAAGGCATCGATTTCATGGTGAACGCCGGCGAACAGGTGACGCTGATCGGCGCCAATGGCGCGGGCAAAACCTCGAGCCTGCGGGCGCTGACCGGCCTGCAGCCGTTTGAGGGCGACATCCTGTTCGACGGCCGTTCGATTCGCGGCATGCCGCCGCACCGCTTGCTGCAGCAAGGGCTGGTGATGGTGCCGGAGGGACGCGGCATTTTCACCCGCCTGACGGTGCGAGAAAACCTGCAGCTGGGTGCCTATGCGCGGCGTGACGCATCGGCGGTGCGGCAAGATTTTGAACGCGTGTGCGCCACCTTCCCACGGCTGAGCGAGCGCCTGCATCAACCGGCCGGGCTGCTTTCCGGCGGTGAACAACAGATGGTGGCGATGGGCCGCGCGCTGCTCAGCCGCCCGCGGCTGCTGATATTGGACGAACCGTCGATGGGGCTGGCGCCGATTGTGGTGGAGGCCATTTTCTCGGTCATCAAGCAGTTAGCCCGTGACGGCGTCACGCTGCTGTTGGTCGAGCAGAACGCCCGCCTGGCGCTGGCGTCCACCGATCGCGCCTACGTATTGGACAGCGGCAGCCTGAGCCACAGCGGCCGCTCCGCCGACATGCTGGACGATGAAAAAATCAAACGGATCTATTTGGGTGAATAACCGTTGTTACTTTTAACCGCACCAGGAGTATGACATGCAGCAGAACATTCGCATCAAGCCGTTGGCGCTGGCCGCCATGACAATGATCCTGAGCCTCCCGGCGCTGGCGGACGACACCGTATTGATCGGTCTTGCCGGGCCGCTGACCGGCCCTTCCGCGCGCATCGGCAAAGATCTCGAAAACGGCGCACGGCTGGCGATCGCCGACGCTAACGCACAGAAACCGACGCTGAACGGCAAACCGGTCACCTTCAAGCTGGTGTCCGAGGACGATCAGTCCGACCCGCGCACCGCCGTGGCCGTGGCGCAGCGTTTGGTCGACGAAGGCGTCGCCGGCGTGGTCGGCCACTGGAACACCGGCACCAGCATCCCGGCGGCGCGCATCTATCACGACGCCGGCATCGCTCAGGTGGCGCCGGTGGCGACCGGTCACGGCTACACGCAGCAAGGTTTTGACACCAGCTTTCGCGTGATGGGCCACGACGACGACGGCGGCAACTACGCCGGGCAATATGCGGTGAAGACGCTGAAAGCCAAGCGCATCGCAGTGATAGACGATCGCACCGCTTTCGGCCAGGGGCTGGCGGACGAGTTTATCAAATCGCTGCAGGCCCAGGGCGTGCAGCCGGTCACCCGTGAGTATGTGGATGACAAGACCGTTGATTTCAGCGCCGTACTGACCACCGTCCGCAGTAAAAACGCCGATCTGATCTTCTTCGGCGGCGTGGATTCGCAGGCGGCGCCGCTGGCGCGCAAACTGAAACAGCTGGGCATGAACGCGCAGCTGATGGGCGCCGGCGGCTTCGTCAGCCAAACCTTCCTGACGCTGGCGCAGCGGGAAGGCGAAGGCGTCGTCGCGCTGGAGCCGGGGCTACCGCTGGAACAGATGCCGGGCGGCAAGGCGTTTGAACAAGCCTACCGCGATCGTTATCACACCCACATCGAACTGCATGCGCCCTTCGCCTACGACGCCACCCGGATGCTGATCGCCGCCATTGAGCAAGCCGATTCGGCCAATCCGGCCGATTATCTGCCGAAACTGCGCGCCATACATTACCAGGGCGTCACCGGCGACATCGCCTTCGATGCGCAAGGCAACCTGCAACAGCCGAGCTTCACCCTGTACCGGGTGGTTGACGGCAAATGGCAGCCGCAAACCGTGTTGGGCGGCGCCAAGTCACAATAAATCAAGAGGAGCAAGGCGATGAGCTGTGCAAAAAACGAATTGGGCATTTTGGCCCGCAGAAAGATCGAGGCGGAGATCATCAAGCCGATCTACCAGATTCTGGTGCGTGAAATCGGCAAGGCGCGCGCTCAGGCGGTGATCGGCGAAGCCATCGAGAATGCCGCCATCGAGGCGGGCAAACAGTTCGCCGCCCAGGAACCGAACGGTGCGGATCTGCGCAGCTTCGCCGCCTTGCAGTACCTGTGGGAAAAAGACGATGCGCTGCGCGTCGAGGTGATCAATCAGGACGCGCAGCACTTCGACTATAACGTCACCCGCTGCCGCTACGCCGAGATGTATCACGAGATGGGGCTGGGGGAGATCGGCCACCTGCTCTCCTGCGCTCGCGACAGTCAGTTTATCGTTGGCTATGCCCCTGACGTCGACCTGCAGCGCAGCCAGACCATCATGTCCGGCGCCCCCTGCTGCGATTTCCGCTACACCGCTAAAACGCCGGGAGAAGATCAATGACGTATCGAGTCAACGGCGAGCGCCTGTGGCAAAGCCTGCAGACGATGGCGCAGTTCGGCGCCATCGCCGATAACGGCGTCACCCGGCTGGCGCTGAGTGAAGAAGATCGGCAAGCGCGCGAGCAACTGCGCGCCTGGGCGCAGGAGGCGGGTTGCAGCGTACGCGTCGACAAAATGGGCAACATGTTCCTGCGGCGTGAAGGCGCTCGCCCCGAGCTGGCGCCGGTCGTCACCGGCTCGCACGGTGATTCGCAGCCCCGCGGCGGCCGTTTCGACGGCATCTACGGCGTGCTGGCCGGATTAGAGGTTATTCGTACCCTTAACGATCGGCAGATCGTCACCGAACGCGCGATCGAAGTGATCAACTGGACCAACGAAGAAGGCGCGCGCTTCGCGCCGGCGATGATCGCCTCGGGCGTGTTCGCCGGGGTATTCGACCTGGAATACGGCCTGACGCGCCGCGACGAGCACGGCGTCAGCCTCGGCGACGCGCTGGAGCGCATCGGCTACGCCGGCGAGTACCCGGTGGGCGACACGCCGATCCATGCCGCCTTCGAGTTGCACATCGAACAGGGGCCGATTCTGGAAGCGGAGCATCTCGACATCGGCGTAGTCACCGCCGCACAAGGGCAGCGCTGGTATGAACTGGAGGTCGTCGGCTTCAGCGCCCATGCCGGCACCACGCCGATGGATCGGCGCCGCGACGCCCTGCTCGGCTTAGCGGCGCTGGTCACGGCGGTCAACCGCATCGGTTGGGATTTCGCGCCCGACGCGCGCGCCACGGTGGGCATGGCGCAAATCACCCCCAATTCGCGCAACGTGGTGCCGGGGCGCGTCTTTTTCAGCGTCGAATTCCGCCATCCGCAGGAGGCTATTCTGGTGCAGATGGAGCAGCGCCTACTGGCGGCGGTAAACGAGGTCAACGGCGGCGGCCTGGCCGCCCGGGCCGAGCGCATCTTCCAGTATCCCCCGATCGCCTTCGATCCGGGGTGTATTGGCAGCGTGCGTCACGCCGCGCAGGCATTGAGCTATCGCCATCGCGACATGATTTCCGGCGCCGGCCACGACGCCTGTTACCTTAACCGCGTCGCCCCGACCGCCATGATTTTCATTCCCTGCGTGGACGGCATCAGCCACAACGAGCGGGAAGATATCACTCCCGCCTGGGCCGCCGCCGGCGCCGACGTGTTGCTCAACGCCCTGCTGGCGCACGCCGACGCCTGATCCTCGCCCCGGTTTGGCGCCGGGGCAAAAAATATTCAACAAAACGGTTGAATATTAGCCCGCCTGATCTATATTCAACCATATGGTTGAATTATCTTCCTCACAGCTGGACGCCATTTTTCATGCGCTGGCCGACCCGACCCGCCGCTCGATGTTACGCGCGCTGGCCGGCGGTGAACGCAGTATCGGCGAACTGGCCGCGCCGTTGCAGATGTCGTTCGCCGGCGCCTCCAAGCACGTGAAAGCACTGGAACATGCGGGCCTGGTGCAACGCACCGTGCAAGGAAGAAACCATATCTGCCGGCTCGAACCCGAGCCTATGGCGCAGGCCATGCACTGGCTGCAAACCTATGAACATTTCTGGACTGAACGGCTGGATGCGCTCGAACAGGCGCTGCTGCAGCCCGAACAGCTTCCTCCCAAGGAGTGAACCATGAATGATTACGGCATGATTATCGAACCCGGCACGCTGCGCATCCAGCGGCTGCTGCCCGGCCCCATCGAGCGGGTGTGGGCTTACCTGACCGAATCCGACAAGCGCGCCACCTGGCTGGCGGCAGGCGCCATGAAGTTGGAAAACGGCGCGCCGCTGGAGCTGGAGTTTCGCAACTCCGATCTGGCGGGCGAGCACGAGCAACCGCCGGCCAAGTACAAACAGCACGGCGGCTGCGTCAGCAACCGCGGCCACATCACCTGCCTGTTCCCGCCGCGCCTATTGAGCTTTACCTGGGCCGAACAGGATCAGGGGCGCCCTTCCGAAGTGACCTTCGAGTTGACGGAACAGGGAAACGCGGTGCTGCTGACGGTCACCCACCGGCGCCTGGCTAACCGCGACGAGATGCTCAGCGTCGCCGGCGGCTGGCATACCCATCTGGATATTCTGCTGGATCGCCTGCACGATCGGGCGCCGCAGCCGTTCTGGAGCACCCATGCCCGGCTGGAAGAAGAGTACCGCGCCCGCCTGTAATTACGACTCGTCCCTGCGCCTGAACGCCAGATAACCGGCGATCAGCGTGAAACTGCCGACCAGCAACACCAGCAGGATAAAACCATGGTGATTGCTGGCCAGCGGTATGCCTCCGACGTTCATGCCGAAAAAACCGGCGACGATGTTGATCGGCAACGCCAGCACGGTGATCACCGTCAGGGTGTAAAGCGTGCGGTTATTCTGCTCCATCAGTTTGGCGCCCAGCTCTTCCTGCAGCAGCCGAATGCGTTCGGTCAGGCTGGCGAGATCGTTCAACACTACGGTGAACTCTTCGGTAAACTGCCGCAGATCCTGTACCACCTCACGGCTCAGCCAGCTCGGCGGCCGGTTCAACAGGCGAAACAGCGCGGCCGGCTCCGGCGCCAACAGGCGCTGAAAGCGCAATAGCATGCGGCGCATGCGCCCCAGCTCGGCGCGGTTGCGTTTAACGCGGCTCGTCAGCAGACGATCCTCGATGGTATCGACATACTGATTGGCCTGCCGCACCACCTGCTCCAGCACATCCTCCTGCTCTTCCAGCAGGTGCGCCAGTAGCTCGGTGGACGACGCCAGCTGCAGCGCCGTCAGGCGGCCCAGCAACCGCTCGATCAATCGCACCGGTTTATGACGCACGGTCACCACCAGCCCACGGCGGCAATACAGCCACAGCGTCGCCGTTTCCGGGTTGTTGTCTTCAGGGTGAAAGATCACATCGTTGAGCACGGCGAACAGATCGTCGCCCTGCCGCTCGATGCGCGTAGTGTGGGAACCGTGACGAATTTCGTGAAAGAAAAAATCGGAAATGGCGAAATGGTTTTTCAGCCACTTCTCCGCCGCCGCGTGGTTGAGATTGAGGTGCAGCCAGATAAAACCGTCGCCGGGCGACAACGTTTGGTAAGCCAGGCAAAACCTGCTGCGAGTTCAGGCGCGCCGGCGGCTCGCCGGAGCGAAACGCATGGCCGTAGATCAGCCCGGTCACTTCATCATCAAAATCCAGCTTGTGCATCTTTTCCGCTGCCCTTTGCACCATAACGCCTTATCCTGCCTATTGCCGTTAGCCCAGATCGTCCACGCTGTTATAACAATCTTTATCGCTCGGCGTTAATGATTTTCAACGCTCTTGCTCATTAATATTTCCGTCATAAAAACGTCATTTCATTTTAAAAAGTTTTCATCCCTTGCCCGTTCAGCAACCGCACAATGGCTAAATGAATATAGCGGCTGATACCCTCCATCATGCAAGACACATTCATTTAAGGAACACGCTCAATAAGGAGATAACGACAATGAACAAGTTTATTACGGGCGGATGGAGCCAGTCTCTGGCTGGCCAACCGCATAAAGCGTTCGATGTCATGATGTACGGCATGGTAACCAACCTTGATGGCTTAACCACAGGCACCTCAGCCCAGCCAGGATGGAGCCCGGAAAAACAAAACAAACCCGATACGCTTCCCGGCTTTAACGGAAAGACGCTATGGGTTTACGGCGGCGGCGGATGCTCCCCGCAGCAAAAGCCGGCCAATGAGGATGAAGTGTTGAGGATCGTCGCGGCCACGGTCGATCGGGGCTGGGATGGCGTCGATTTTGATGACGAATGCAATATGAACACCGAACGGGTCATCGAAGCCATGAAACGGCTAAAGGAGGCCGGGAAAGAGACCAGCTTTGGTTTTATTGCCGGTTATTCTTACAACCACCCCAATACGGAAAATGGCAACAAGCTCAACGAGAAAGTCAGAAAAATCATTCAATCAGACCAATGCGACCGCTTTATCCATTACTGTTATGCGGCAGCGATGTGGAGCAATGACGATATTCTCGCTAATGTGATCCCGGCATTAAAACAATCGTTGGCGAACGGGGCCGAAAATAAAAAATGCATTCTGGCCCTGACGACCAAAGGATTGACCGACTGGAATTTAAATTACTTTATCGATCAGGTTTTGGACTTTAACCTTGGCGGATTATTTATTTGGAATTACGCTAACCTGACGGATGAGCACGATAAAATTATCCAGCGCCGGCTAGGCAATTAGCGCAGTTCGATTTGTCGCCGCACAACAAGCGGCCGCATTCGCGGTCGCTTTATCAGCTAAAGAAAGGGCTATTCAATAAATCCCAGTTTAAACTGCGCCTTGCCCGCCAGCGACATCAGGCTCGCATCTTCAGGATAGGTCGCCAGCAGCGGGAAAAATACTGCGCCGCCGATAATGCTGCGGCGCTTTGAATCTGCCGGGCGCAGCCCCCAGATATTCTGGTACGTCATCGGCACAACCTGGCCGTCAATGAGCGCATTACCGATATACAGCATGATATGGCCCGGAATGTAAACCAGCGTGGTGAAGGGTTTGCCGTGATCTTTGAGATAGCGCAGCCGTTCACTGGTGTTCGCTTGAGCAAGATCAACCACGCGGGTGGCCGCCTGTATCTGCGCGGCGGAATTTCTGGGAAGAAAGAGGCCAAAAGGCATCAACAGACTGCGCAGTTCGGCGGAGCAGTCATTATTGAAGTTATAGTTCCCCAGCCATAAGGCCTGCCGCTCATTGACCGCATCAGTACGGCAAGATGTTCGGGCGTCATTTTCCACGGCATGGCGGCAAATTCCCCCTTCTTGACAACGACCCGGCGCATCTGTGCGCGGCCATCCTCTCGGCGTACCGGCACGGCGACCACAAAAAGGCCCTGTCGGTGACGGTAAAATGGCAGAATCGTGCCGTGGCGCGCCGTAAAATAAAACTGGCCGCCCGTTTGCACCGAAACCGGCTGTTTAATGAATGCCCCCAGATTTTTCCCCGCCAGCGCCAGCCATTCGGAGACAAACCGCTGATCCGCCGCCGCGATGTCTTCGCTATGCACCCAACCGATCACCGTAGGCGACATGACGTATTTCCAGCGTTTATCGCGGCTTTGCGTAATAACGTATACCGGAGTGCCGGGGCGGATAGACGAATCCTGCAAATTATCAAAGGGATAACCTTGTCCAGCCAGGCGAGGGTCGTCATAAGCCGGATCGTCCGTCGGCAGGATCCTGACCAGCGTCTCCCTGACCGCAATGCCTCGGGCCGAAGAATGATAAACCTGGCTAATGTCCGTAGAAGCGTTATCTCTGACTTGCTGTTTCCAGCGGTCGGTGTGAGTCCTGAAGTTTTCCCCCCAGGAGACACTTCCACGGCCAAGGTGTTTATCCATTGCGGCATCACGGTGGCTTTCCGCTTCGCGGTTCAGGACGGCAGCGATGTAATGCGGATTCCAGGGGGATTCATCGTTCGGCTCCATGCCAAAATAGTGAGATTTAAGAGCGGAAAAATGACGTTGCTGCGTGGCGGCATCCATCACGGGCACCCGCCGCTGCGGACCGGGCGGCAACCATTTATCGACAGACTGCGAATAGTTCCCCAGCGGGAACAGCGATTTGGTGGCATCGATAGGGGCTGTCGCCGTGGCGTCTTGAGGGGGCTGGCTGACCGGCGCGCTGTGGCAGGCCGACAGCAGAAGAAGAGTCATCAGGCACAGCGGTTTTATTCCATTAGTAGGCATACGTTATCAACTCCATGATAGGTTAAAATCCCTGCTTTATCCTGACGCGAAATTATTCGAATTGATACTTAATAACATCTGCGATTGATTTCCCGTTGAAGAAAACAAAGCCGGAGGCAACCCCATGACAGACGCCGACCGGATTTCCCGCCGCCGCACAGAATGCGATCGACCTTCCCGCCCTGCGCCGCCAAATCTGCTATCCTGCGGCTTTGCTTTCTGACAGGAGTCCTCCATGCGCCAACGCATCATTGTCTGCCCGCTGATTGAAAACGATAACGCCTTCCTGCTGTGCAAAATGGCCGCGCACAAGGGCGTATTTCCCGGCCAGTGGGCGCTGTCCGGCGGCGGCGTCGAGCCGGGTGAGCAGATAGAGCAAGCGCTGCGGCGCGAAGTGCGCGAAGAGCTGGGCCCCGCGCTGATCCTCGACAGCATCACGCCCTGGACCTTCCGCGACGATGTGCGCATCAAAACCTACGCCGACGGCAGCCGGGAACAAATCTACATGATTTACCTGATTTTCGACTGCCACGCCGCCAACCGCGACGTGACGATCAACGATGAATTCGACGACTACGCCTGGGTGCCGCGCGAACGCCTGGCGGACTACGATCTGAACGAAGCCACCCGCTTCACGCTGCGGCAAAAGGGATTGCTGTAACAGTTTGAGCGATTATCACCCTATTTCCTTCACATTTGCCGGGCAGACTCTTTTGATATTTTTTAATCACTTAGGGTCACTATTGCCGTCGCTATGCTTTTATTTCTCCCTGTTCTCCGTCTGTCCGTCCGGCGCTTCGGCGCCGCCGCCCTGTTCAGCCTGCTGTTCGTTTTGGCACCCGCCCATGCCGCCGCGCCGCCATTGGTGTTGAATGCCAAATCGGTGCTGGTCGTCAATCAGCGTACCGGAAAAACGCTCTATCAGAAGCAACCGAACCGCGTGCTGCCGATCGCGTCTCTGTCCAAGCTGATGACCGCCATGGTCGCCCTGGACAGCAAACGCCCCATGGGCAGTCAACTCAAAGTCACCGCCGCCGATCGCGATCTGCTGAAGAAAACCCATTCGCGGCTGACCATCGGCTCGGTGCTCAGCCGCCGCGATATGCTGCACATCGCCCTGATGTCTTCGGAGAACCGCGCCGCCGCGGCGCTGAGCCGCAGTTATCCCGGCGGGCGCAAGGCCTTCGTGGCGAAAATGAATCAGAAAGCGCGCGCCATCGGCATGAAACGCGCCCGTTTCTACGATCCGACCGGGCTAACGCCGCGCAACGTAGCCACCGCCAACGATCTGCTGAAAATGGTCAATCACGCCTATCGCTATCCATTGATTCGCCGCTTCAGCACCGACAAGCAGCAGATCGTGCGTCCTGGCCGCGGCCAGCTGGTCTATCGCAGTTCCAACGGTCTGATCAACAACCCGGCCTGGAAGATCCAGCTGCAGAAAACCGGCTTTACCGACGAGGCCGGTCACTGCCTGGTGATGCGCACCACCATCAAAGGGCAGCCGGTGGTGATGATCTTGCTTGGCGCGCAGCCGCGCTACGGCCACTACCGTGACGCCATTCGTCTGAAGGCCTGGCTGGAGCGGTAAAATCGCGGCGCTTTACCGTTCTGCGCATATCCAAATCCGTTTTGGATCAATGGAATATCCTATCGCCAATCAGTATTAAGCCGCGCGCCGCCCGCATGGTATTTGTCAGGCATATCTGATGATGAAAGGAGCGGGAAAAATGGCTTATGCCTTGAGCATATTGGAAAAAAGTCCGATCGCCGACGGGGAAAGCGCCGCGCAGGCGCTGGCGCGCACGCTGCAGCTGGCGCAACGGGCGGAACGCTGGGGGTATCGGCGTTTCTGGCTGGCGGAGCACCACAACACGCCGCAGCTCGCCTGCCCGTCGCCGGAAGTGCTGATCGGCTACCTGCTCGGCCAGACGACGCGCATTCGCATCGGCTCCGGCGGCGTGATGCTGCAGCACTACAGCGCCTACAAGGTGGCCGAAAACTTCAACCTGCTGGCGGCGCTGGCGCCGGGACGCGTCGATCTCGGGGTGGGCAAAGCGCCCGGCGGGCTGCCGCTCGCAACCCAGGCGCTGCAGGCGGCCCACGATCGGCAACGCAAGCCGGACTTTCCTCAGCAGCTGTCGCAGTTGACCGCCTATCTGAACGACGACGCCGAGCCCGGCCTGAGCGCCACACCGCTGCCGCCGCAGGGCGCACAGCGTTTTCTGCTCGGTGCCAGTAAAGAAAGCGCAACGCTGGCGGCCGAGTCCGGCTGGGCCTTCGTGTTCGCCGCCCATTTGAACGGCAATCCGCAGGATATCCGCGACGCGCTGGAGCACTACGCCGCACACAGCGGCGGCCGCAAGGCGCTGCTGGCGGTGGCGGCGATCGTGGCCCCCAGCGAGGAACAGGCCGCGGCATTGGCGGCCGACATTCGGCAATACCGCGTGCACGTTGCCGGTGAGCAGAGTGTGACCGTCGGCAGCCTGGCGCAGGCGGAGAGTTTCGTGCAGCAGGCCGGCGCCACCGACTACCGCATCGAGCCGCGGGAAAGCCATATTCTGCTCGGCACCGCGCAGCAGGTGCATCAGCAACTGGCGCAGCTGCAGCAACAGTACGGCGTGGAAGAGTTCATCATCGACACGCCGATCGCCGAACCGGCCGCCCGGTTAGCCTCGCTGCAGTTACTGGCGGAGGAGAGTTTGACGCCGGCTTAGTTGATCGCCGCCGCCGCCCGCATGGCTTCGGACAGATCCTGCGCCAGCGGCGCCAACTGCGACGGCGTGACGTTCGCCAGGCTGACGCGGAGCGCCGGACCACACTTCAGGCGAAAAGGTTCACCGCCCTGCACCAGCCACCCCCGCTGCGCCATCAGTTGCGCGGCGGCGGTTTCCGAGCGCACCGGCACCCACAGATGCAGCCCTTCACCTACCGCCAGCGCCGTGTGATTCAACGCATTGAGCCGCTGGACCAGCTCATCCCGTCTGGCCTGATACGCCTGTTGCGCCCGCTGCAATTGCCCTTCCTGCAAGGCTTGTTCCCACAGTCTGGCGGCGATCTGCTGCAAGATATGGCTGACCCAGCGTTCGCTGATGTACTGATCGGCGCGCATCGCCTGCAGCAAGGTCGGGCTGCCGCAGGCCAACGCGATGCGCAGATCCGGGCTGAGAAACTTGCTGAGCGACAGCACGTACAGGCCGCGATCGCCGTCGAACGGCAGATGCAGCGGCTGTTGCGACAACGGCCCCCAGAAATCGTCGACGATCGCCAGACACTGCGGATGGCCGCGCAGAAAACCTCGCCACTGCTGCGCACGTTGCGCTGAAAGCGAAGCGCCGGTCGGATTATGGGCGCGCGGCGTCAGGATCACCGCGTCAGCCGCGCCACTCTCCGGCAGCCGACAGCCCTGTTCATCCACCGCCAGCGGCAGCGGGCGCAGGCGCAGGTGACGCAGCAGCGTCAATAGCGGCGGCCAGCAGGGATCTTCCACCCACACCGCCGCCCCAGGCTGTGCATGGCAGCGCAGCGCCTTTTCCATCGCGTCCAACGCGCCGGAAAACACCGCCGGTTCCCCCAGGGCCACGCCCTGGCGCCCGAGCCACTCACACCCGAGACCGGTCAATACCGGCAGGTCGCCGCTGATTTCATAGCCGTTTTGCTGCGGGAACACCTCCGCCGCGCCGAGCCTCAGCGCCGGCAGCAAAGCGGCATCCAGGTTGCCGCTGGCCAGATCGCACATCCCCGCCGGCACCTGGCGCGGCGCATAGGCCGCACTCACCGCCGCCAGCGGCGGCTCCAGCACCACCGTACCCGCCCGCCCGCGCGTCGCCACCAGGCCGGCATCGCGCAATCTGGCGTATGCGCTGGCCACGGTATTCGGATTGACCTCCAGCTCCGCCGCCAGCTGGCGTACCGGCGGCAACAGTTCGCCCGGCCGCAGCGCGCCGTTTTTGATGCGTGCGGCGATCTGCTCGGCAATCTGGACAGCGCCGCCGCCTTTTGCATACAATGAAGTCATACATAAATCCTTTTGTACTAGTTCAAATAAGATTAGCAGCTTCTGCGGCCAAAAGTAAGGGGTTCCATGGATAAACATTACGTGCTCGACATTCAGTATGCAGGAAAAGCCTTTGCCCGCCTGCAGCTGTTCACCCCGTGGGCAGCCGATCAGCTGGAGCAGGCCTGCGCGCTGTTCCCGGCCGCACAGGGTTATCAGGTGCAGCTCAGCCAGGTCAGCGAACGCCGCATCGTCTACCAGAGCGGCGCGCAAGGCATCACGGTGCTGGGCGAGTCGCTGGCGCTGATCCCCTTCACTCACGCTAGCGAGGTTAAACAATGAAAAAAGCCGTCGCCATTCGGCACGTCAACTTTGAAAACCTGGGCATCCTCGGTTCCCTGCTGTCACTGCGCGGCTATCAGATCGATTATTACGATGCCGGCCGCGATGATATTCGTGCTATCAATAATGAAGAGACCGATCTGTTGGTGGTGCTCGGCGGGCCGATCAGCGCCGCTCAGCACTTTTCCGGCGAGCAGCGGTATGATTTTCTCGACCATGAATTCGCGCTGGTCAAACAGCGCCTGGCGCAGCGGCGGCCGACCCTCGGGGTTTGCCTCGGCGCGCAAGTGATCGCTCAGGCGCTGGGCGCTGAGGTTATTTCGCTCGGCGTGAAAGAGATAGGCTTCGCCCCGCTGACCACGCCGCCGGCGGAAGAGGAGTCGGTGCTGGCGCCGCTGGCCGACACGCCGGTACTGCACTGGCACGGGGATATGTTCATGATCCCGGACGGCGCCCGCTGCCTGGCCGGCACGGCGGTATGCCCGCATCAGGCCTTCGACTATCAGGGGTTCGCGCTCGGCCTGCAGTTCCATTTGGAGGCGGATTATCGCGATATCGAACGCTGGCTGATTGGCCATGCCTGCGAGCTGGAACTGGCCGGCATCGCGCCCCAGACCCTGCGCGACCAGGCCGCGCGCCACGGCGCGCAGCTGGAACAGCGCGCGCGGCAGGTGTTCGCGCGCTGGCTGGATAACAACGAACCAAGGAAGTAACTCATGCAACAGGCTTCACCTTTGCGGTCACCGTCTATCGACGTGATCAGCATTCAATCTCAGGTGGTCTACGGCAGCGTCGGCAACGGCATCGCCTACCGCGCTCTGCTGAAAAAGGGACTGGAGGCGCTGCAGGTGCCCAGCGTGCTGTTCGGCTGCCCGCCCTATTACGGCAAACCGCACGGCGGCGTCATCTCCGGCGATTGGTTCGGCGGTTTTCTCGACGACCTGATCGCCCGCGGCGTCATGAAGCGCGCACGGGCGGTGATCGTCGGCTACCTGGGCGACGTGATGCAGTGCCATATTCTGGCCAACTGGCTGCAGCGGGTGCGCTCGCTCAATCCGCAGATAAAAATCTATATCGATCCGGTGATGGGCGATTACGGTGAGGGGATCTACGTGGATGAGCGCATCGTCAACTGCTATCGCTCGCCGTTCCTGCGGCTGGCCAACGGCCTGACGCCGAACGGTTTCGAACTGGAGCAGCTGTGCGGCCGGCAACTGAGCAGCCGCGAGCAGACGCAACACGCCGCGCAGGCGCTGTTGAACGACACCACCGAATGGGTGTTGGTCACCAGCGCGCCGGGCGTAGCACAACACGAAGACGAAGTGGGATTGATGCTGGTCACCCGGCAGGAAACGCAGTGCTTTACTCATCCGAAGGTCAAATCGGCGGTCAAAGGCACCGGCGATCTGTTCACCGCGTTGCTGGTCAGCCATCTGCTGCAGGGCGCTGCGCTCGACGCGGCAGTGGTTGCCGCCGGCGATGAAGTGTGCGGCGTACTGGCCGAAGCGGCGCATTTCGGTTGGGAAGAGATCGGCAGCCTGCGGGCACTTAACCCCTAAGGCCGCAGGCGAGTCAGAGGGGCAGCGCACTGCCCCTGATAACTATCAGCGTTTTTTCTTTTTGTTGAAATCCAGCTCGAAGGCGAACACGGCGCTCTGAATTTTGCGCTCCATCGCCAATCCGAGCTTAAGAAAGCGGCATGACAGGCGCGAGAAGTGCACCACCTGGTCGTTATCATCGATTTCCTGATCGTCGTTGACCACCACCAGCTCCATGTTGACCTTGAAGCTGCCGTAGCTGCCCAGATCCAGCTCCGCTTTCTTGAACTGCAAGCCTGGCTGGAAGAAATCCGGCAGCGGGCCGTCGAAGCGTAAACCGACGCCGCCGGCGGAGAGATCGTGGATCCGCAGCTCGTACGGCGTGCCGTCCGGGTATTCGCCGGTACAAAAGAATTGGCGCCAGTGCGGCGTAGTGATGCGGAATTGACGACGGCGCTGGATATAGACCAGCTCCTGCGGCAGCCGGGTCGAACAGGCCTGTACGCCCTGATGTTCGGTCAGCTCCGCCTGGGGGACGGAAAACTCGATTTTGGCGTCGTTGCTTT
Source organism: Serratia sp. SCBI (assembly GCF_000747565.1). NCBI lineage: Bacteria > Pseudomonadati > Pseudomonadota > Gammaproteobacteria > Enterobacterales > Yersiniaceae > Serratia > Serratia sp. SCBI. Next base: position 2,598,395 of record NZ_CP003424.1, read on the forward strand.
CAATCACGATGGTGCAAGCGCCGTCGATGGCGCTCGAGGCTTCCTCACCGCTGAACACGATATTGTCCGGCCCGACGCTCAATAACAGACTTTGAAACCGGTGCTGCTGATTTTCTACGCGCAGCGGCGTGCGTTGTTTGCAAATTTCTCGCAGAATCGCCAGAACTTCAAAACGCTCCCGTTTGATAAACAGTCCGTTATCGCTGTGCTCCACACGTGTCTCCTGACTTTTTTTCTAATGACGTCTTACGTATTCCTTACGGTTATCATCTCTGGGAATATTCCTAAAGTCAAATTTGCCAGCGTTGCCAGGCCTGCGGCAGCAGGCGCGCGAAACGTTTCGCCCATGCCTGTTGCCCGCGTTCGTCAGCGACCAAATCCTGGCGAATTTCGATGCCGACGTAAGGCAAACCGCGGCGCTCCGCGTGCACCGGCAACGTGTAATCGGTGGCGTCCGTCATCGCATAAGGTTCGTTAATACCCACCTGCAGATCCCCCTCTTCACGCAGCAGTTCAGCTAACAGCAGCGCAAATTCCGGGTAGCGGTTAAACAGCAGCCCCACCTGCCAGGGGCGCGATTGGCCCTTGAACACCGGCGTGAAGCTGTGCATGGCGATCACCGCCGTCGGCAGTTCGCGCAGTTGGCGTTGCCCCAGATGCTCGTCGATGGCGTGGTGATACGGCAAAAATACCTCGCGCTCACGCGCCAGCGCGTGTTCGGCGTCGATGCCGATATTGCCGGGGATGGGCGTCAGTTCAGACAAATGCGGGATCGAGCTGGCGATGCCGGGCGCCCGGTTGCAGTCGATCACCAACCGTGAGTAACGCTGATGAATCAGCGTGGCGTCCAGTTGGCGGCTCAGATGGCGCGATACGCCCAGCGCGCCGATATCCCAGCCGATGTGGCGCTCGATCTCCCCCGGCGGTAAGCCGAGATCCCCGAGGGATTGCGGTATCGCCTTGCCGGCGTGATCGCACAGCAGCAAAAATGGCGCTTTGCCGCGCGGGGTTTCAACGGCGGCGGCGGGCGGTTCATCGGCGGACAATAACGGCGGGATAAACGAATGAGGCATGAAAGGCTCCGGCGGTGGAAAGCAAAACGTTTATCGTAGCGCTATCCCGTCGCCGGCCCCAAGGTCGTGCTTAGATCAAAAAGGCATGAGTCAGACGCCGATCATGCCGTCTCGGCTTCCTGCGGCTGATGCACCGCAATATAACGTTGATAACGCGACGGCTTGAGCCGCGAGGTATCCACCAGCACCAGGCCGTCGATGCAGTTGTTGAAGGCCGGATCGGTGCCAAAGTCGATAAACTGCACCCCGCCCGGTTCGCACAGCTCGGTGTACTGTTTGTACAGCGTCGGGATCGAGCAGCCGATGTTGCTGAGCAGGCTCTTCAGCCGCACCAGATCTTCCTGGTAGTTATCCCCGGCAAACTGCGCCAGCACCTGCGGCAACGACGCCGGATAAGGACGACGCGACTGCGCGAAGGCGTGGTCCGGCGAGAAATAGAGTCGATAGAAGGCGATCAACAGATCCCGCGCCGCCAGCGGCATGCCGCCGGAAATGGATACCGGGCCGAACAGATAGCGGTACTGCGGGTATTTCGACAGATAGGCGCCGATGCCCAGCCACAAATAGTCCAGCCCGCGCTTGCCCCAATAGGCCGGCTGAATGAAGCTGCGCCCCAGTTCGATGCCCTGCGCCAGGATCGGTTCCATATCGCGGTCATAGTGGAACAGGCTGTTGCTGTAGATGCTCTCCAGGCCCTTACGCGCGATTTGTTCGGCGGTGGGGATAAAACGATAGGCGCCGACGATCTCCAGCTCCTCTTCATCCCACAGCACCAGGTGATAATAATCGTCGTCGTAGCTGTCCAGATCGCGGCGGCGGCCGGATCCTTCCCCCACCGCGCGGAAAGCGATCTCGCGCAGGCGCCCCAGCTCGCGCAGGATCGGCGTGCGCGCTTCATCGTGACGGCGATAGAGATAGATGGTTTTGCCGTCCGGCGTAACCCCCAGTCTTTCGCAGTTCGCCAGCGCCTTTTTCAGCTCCAGACGCTCTTCCGGCAACGCGATCGGCGATTCGCTGGCGAACAGCCCCGGTTTGCCCTGGCCCAGGCGATACACGTGGCGGCGAAAGCGCTCCGCCAGATCCTTGGCGCTGGTGTGGCCATCGTGCCAGTTGGCGAACGGCACGCGGCCGCCGATGCGGATCCTGATGCGCCCGCCCCGCTGCTGGAACATTTCACGCACCAGCAGCAGCGTCGACAGCGGACGGTAGACCAGCGACGTAAAGTAGAACAGGTTGCTGTTGCGCGCGCTGATATGAATCGGCACGATCGGCGCGCGCGCCTTGGCGGCCAGACGCAGAAAACCGGTATGCCAGTGGCCGTCGCGGATGCCTTTCGGGCTCATGCGCGACACTTCGCCGGCCGGGAACAGGATCAGCGCGCCCTGATTGTCCAGCTGCTGCTGCATGCCTTCTATCTGTTTGCGGCTGGTTTTATAAGCGACGTTATCCACCGGCACGAACAGGTTGCGCAGCGGTTCGATGTAGGTCAGCAGTTGGCTGGCCACCACTTTCACATCCGGACGCACCGCCGCGACGGCGCGCAACAGCACCAGTCCGTCGAGCGAGCCGATCGGGTGATTGGCCACGAGCACCACCGGCCCCTGGCTGGGGATGTTTTCCAGATCGCCGTCCACCAACTCGCAGCTGAGGTTAAAGTAGTCCACCACCTGCTCGATCAGATCGAGCCCTTTCAGGTGGGGATAGTCGGCGGCGAACTGTTTGAATTCTTTTTCGAAGAGAAGGGTTCTTAGCAGGCTGCGCTGCCAGGCAGGGGTATTGCGGTGTGGAAATGCATCTTGCAACAGAGAATCCAGGCTGAACATCGCGTTATCTCCTGACGTAGTCGCTGCAAACTTAAGCCAGAGCCATGACTCTGACATGTCAGTCACATGACAATAAAATGAATCCATCGACTATCAGGTATAGCAAAGTAATGGCGATTTGGGAGCGAAAGACGCATTTTCGCCCCACTTCCCCTCACATCGGCGCCAGCAACGCTTCAATGCGGCGGTTCACCGCCTCACGCAAGCGCTATCGGCTGCAGATCCTCGCCGGAGGGAAACGCATGGCCGCTGTCGTTCACCCTCACCCGCTGCAATGCGGCGCTATTACACGCGCCGGCATAAAAAAACAGTGAAAGCCCGGCGGCTGCCGAATTATCGCTGCGGCTTTCGGCCTCGACGGACTGAATAATTAAATGCCGGGAATTGTCGACTGAAAAATAACGAATTTGCCGTTTTCAGTTTGCGTTGACGCTGCTTTCGGTTGGCGCTCAAACGAAAGCAAAAACAAATATAAGCAACTGATAGATATAGATATTTTAAAATTAATCGATTGCATTTCAGTGTTTCGTTTGCTGTAATTCGCCACGAACAACTGAAAGCGCTCCGGTCGGTATTGCTGCGGCTTATTAAGCCGCGGTCGGGCACGGCTACAGGTAAATCAGGAGTCTGCGTTAATGATCACTACCGCAAAACGCCGGGAATTAATTATCGACCCGCTGTGCCGCGAAGGCGCGTCGCGCGTGGAACCGCTCAGCCAGCTGCTTTCGGTCTCCAGCGTCACCATCCGCATCAATCGCGACGTCAAACACATCCTCGCCGACGCCAGCAAATTTGGCCGCACAAGTTTTTGCACGATCGCGACATCGGCCAGATCCACCGCCTGGTCACCGACAGCCGTATTCCGGCGCACTACCTGCAGGCGCTGCACCATTTAGGGATCGACGTGATTATCGCCGACCGTTAACCGAGGCTTTTAAGGAGTTGTCATCATGAACGCGTATTTCTCTTACGAGGCGAATTGGCTGAAGCAGCGCAACGCCTGGCACACCGCCGCAGAAATTTGGCATCAGCCGGATCTGTGGGCGGCGCTGCATCGGCAGCTGCAGGATCAACAGGCGCAATGGCAGCCGTTTCTGGCGCCGCTGCTGGCCAATCCGCGCCTGCAGATCGTGCTGTGCGGCGCCGGCAGCTCGGCGTTCGCCGGCCGCGCCCTGGCCCCCTGGCTGCGCGAACGCACCGGCCGCAACGTGGTGGCCTACGGCACTACCGATATCGTCGCCAACCCGCTGCAGTATCTCGACCCTGAGCGGCCGACGCTGCTGGTCTCCTTCGCCCGCTCAGGCAACAGCCCGGAGAGCGTGGCGACGGTGGAGCTGGCCGACCAACTGCTGCCGGAAAGCTACCACCTGATGCTGGTGTGCAACCCGGACAGCAAGCTGGCGCAGTATGCGCATCGGCGCGACAACGTCTGTTCGCTGGTGATGCCGCAAGGCGCCAACGATCAGAGCTTCGCCATGACCTCCAGCTTCAGCTGCATGATGCTGAGCGCCGCGCTGCTGCTCGGCCCCCTGTCGCTCGAGGCCGCCCAGGCGCCGCTGCATGCCATGGTGCAGCGCTGCCGCGCTCTGCGAGAAACGCTGCCGCCGCAGGTGAAGGCGCTGGCCGCCGGCGGTTTCCGCCGCTACATCACCCTCGGCGGCAGCTGCTTTACCGGCCTCGCCGAAGAGGCCTCGCTCAAGATGCTGGAGCTGACCGCCGGGCACATCGTGACGCGCTACGACTCGCCGCTCGGCCTGCGTCATGGTCCGAAATTTATGGTCGACGGCCAGACGCTGGTGGTGTTGATGTTCTCGCGCGACGACTACGCCCGCCAGTATGACCGCGATCTGTGGAACGAACTGCAGCGCGATGGGCAGGCGATGCAGCTGGTCGGATTGACCGGCGAGCGCCAACCCCTCGCTGATGCCCTGCTGCATATGCACGATGCGGCAGACGATATCTGGCTGCTGTTCCCGTATCTGCTGTTCACCCAAATGCTGGCCTTCGAGAGTTCGCTGGCGCTGGGGCTGACACCAGACAACCCTTGCCCGACCGGCGAGGTTAACCGGGTGGTGAAAGGCGTGACGATTTACCGTTTTCCTTCCCCCGAGCTGTAAGGAGATCCCATGTATCTGATAGCCAACCGAGACATGCTGCTCAAGGCGCAGCGCCAGGGTTACGCCGTTCCGGCGTTTAACGTTCACAATCTGGAAACCGTGCAGGTGGTGGCGGAGACCGCCGCCGAGCTGCGCTCGCCGGTGATCATGGCCGGCACGCCCGGCACCTTCAGCTATGCCGGCACCGACTACCTGATCGGTATCTGTCAGGCGGCCGCGCACCGCTACGATCTGCCGCTGGCGCTGCATCTGGATCATCACGAAGAGCTCGATGACATCGAGCACAAGGTGAAAAGCGGCATCCGCTCGGTAATGATCGACGGCTCCCATTTGCCGTTCGAGCAGAATATCGCCAAGGTGGCCGCCGCAGTGGCCCTGTGCCATCGCTACGGCGCCAGCGTGGAGGCGGAGCTGGGCCGCCTGGGCGGGCAAGAGGACGATCTGATCGTCGATACGGCGGACAGCTTCTATACCGACCCGGTGGCGGCACGCGAGTTTGTCGCCGCCACCGGCATCGATTCGCTGGCTGTGGCGATCGGTTCCGCCCACGGCCTGTATCACGGCGAACCGAAGCTGGACTTCGAACGCCTGGCGCTGATCCGCGAACAGGTAGACGTGCCGTTGGTGCTGCATGGCGCCTCCGGCATTCCGGAAGCGATGGTCAAGCGCGCGATTTCGCTCGGCGTTTGCAAGGTCAACGTCGCCACCGAATTGAAAATCGCCTTCGCCGATGCGGTGAAAAGCTATTTTTCACAGCATCCGGATGCCAACGATCCGCGCAAATACATCGTCCCCGGCAAGCTGGCGATGAAAGAAGTGGTGGCGGAAAAGATCCGCATCTGCGGCAGCAGCGGCATGCTGTAACCCCACGCCCGCCCCCGGTTTCAGTGGCTGCACCACGGGGGCGAAAACATCCCGCCATTTTCCGCTTTCCTGAGAGAACGATCACAGCCTGTTATCCCGCCCGCGCCTGAAACCATTAACCGGTCTTCACTATGATCCAAATCATGGTTTTACTCATCCTACCTCTCTATTATCAAATTCATTGAATGCAGGCAGTAGGATTTTTGCCCATTCGTTTTTATTTCGCCAAGCGAAATAGCTTATTTTATGAAAACAAGCGCGCTTGTTTTTTAATTGGCAGTGTTTTTACTCTGAAAGGAACAGCGTATGAACCATTACTTAGCCGTATTAAGCGCATTGGTCATTCTGCCCTTCGCTCTGCAAGCAAAACCGCTTTCCGGCAGCCAGGTCGCCTCTGGCGTCGTCCGCTTCACCGGCGCCATTACCACGCCTGCATGCACCGTCAAACATCAGGATGAAAAGCTTATCTCCAGCTGCTTCGGTAAAGTGACGGAATATCAGAACGGGTATATATCCTCTTCGTTAAAAGCGATGCCAAAAGAATTAGTTTCTGCCGTCAGCAGTGAGATGGTGAATAACGATCCCCATTTAAAACGCGTGACCATCAGCTATAAGTAACCACAAAGCATTACTGCCTGCTGAAATAATAAACAAGACACAATTTGTCTTGATGACTTATAAATTTATTTTATAAATTTATCGTACAATAACTCCCCGCCTTACCGTAAGCCGGCTATTCGGGCGACCCTGCGGTCGCCCATCAGCATGTCCGAAATCCGCCATCGCTCCCTTCCATTTCATGCGATAATCGCCCTACCAAACCGAGGAGTGATCCAGATGCAGACTTTTTTTGATTGATCGTACCGCCACGCCAGTGGGAGAACTGGTGCTGATTGCCGATGAACAGGGGCGCCTGCGGGCGATTGACTGGACCGATCACGAAGCGCGCCTGATGAAGCTGCTGAATACCCACTACCGCGCCGATCGGTTCACCCTGCGCGAACAGCGCGATCCCAGCGGGCTGACCGACGCCATGCAGCGCTATTTCGCCGGTGAACTGAGCATTATCGATCGGTTACCGGTGATGACCGCCGGCACCGAGTTCCAACGCACCGTCTGGCAACAGCTGCGCCAAATCCCCTGCGGCGAGATCCTGACCTACGGCCAGCTCGCGCAACGCATCGGCCGTCCGACCGCCTCGCGCGCAGTCGGCATGGCCAACGGTTCAAATCCGATCAGCATCGTCGTGCCCTGCCACCGAGTGATCGGTTCGCAAGGCGCACTGACCGGCTATGCCGGTGGCGTACAGCGCAAACAATGGCTGCTGCAGCACGAAGGCTACCTGCCTAAAAGCCTGCTGTAGCCGCGCCAGGCGATTATCCGGCGCCATTGTTTGGCGACGCTTAATAAAGCCCATTGCTCAACGCCACGCTCGCAGGCCGCTGGGCCCCATGAATAACTTGTGTGAATAAAACGCATAAGTCACAAATAATACTCATAACTTCAGTCCCCTACAGAATAATCGGCGGCATGTGTGCGTAAAATTCGCACACAATGCCCCTATTCAGACTAATGCTACCCTTATCAGCTGCGGCAAAAGATGTTAAAATTGACTCATATCAATTATTGAATGAGCGTAATCTATGATCCCGGAAAAACGCGTGATTCGTCGTATCCAGTCTGGTGGTTGTGCGATCCATTGCCAGGACTGCAGCATCAGCCAGCTGTGCATTCCTTTCACCCTTAATGCCCACGAGCTGGATCAGCTCGACAACATTATCGAGAGGAAAAAGCCTATTCAGAAAGGCCAGACCCTGTTCAAGGCCGGCGACGAGTTGAAATCGCTGTACGCGATCCGTTCCGGGACCATCAAGAGCTACACCATCACCGAGCAAGGCGACGAGCAAATCACCGGCTTCCACCTGGCGGGTGACCTGGTGGGCTTTGACGCCATCGGTGGCCTGAAGCACCCAAGCTTCGCCCAGGCGCTGGAAACCTCGATGGTGTGCGAAATTCCGTTCGAGACCCTCGACGATCTGTCCGGCAAAATGCCAAACCTGCGTCAGCAGATCATGCGGTTGATGAGCGGCGAGATCAAAGGCGACCAGGACATGATCCTGCTGTTGTCGAAGAAAAACGCCGAAGAGCGCCTGGCGGCGTTCGTTTACAACCTGTCGCGCCGCTTTGCGGAGCGCGGTTTCTCTCCGCGCGAGTTCCGTTTGACCATGACCCGCGGCGATATCGGCAACTATCTCGGCCTGACGGTGGAAACCATCAGCCGGCTGCTGGGCCGCTTCCAGAAAAGCGAAATCCTCAGCGTGAAAGGCAAATACATCACCATCGAAAACGCCGACGCCCTGTCGGTGCTGGCCGGTACGCCGCGTATCAACGTGACCGTCAACGCCTGATTCTCCTGCCGGATCACCATTTCCCCGAAATTGTTGATCCGGCACGCTTCTGTTGTTGTTCTGTTTTTCAATGTTGGGTTACTCTGTAAATTAACAGACTGTTGATTTCAGCTGTAAGGAGGCCCTATGGCGAAGTATCAGAATCTTCTGGTGGCTATTGACCCCAATCAGGACGATCAGCCGGCATTGCGCCGCGCCGTGTACCTGGTAAAACGGAACGGCGGGCGCATCAAGGCCTTCCTGCCCATCTATGACTTCTCTTACGAAATGACGACCCTGCTCTCCCCGGATGAAAGAACGGCGATGCGGCAAGGTGTGATCAGCCAACGCGCCGCCTGGATCAACGAGCAGTGCCGCTTCTATCTCAACGACGGCGTGCCGATCGAAATCAAAGTGGTCTGGCATAACCGCCCCTTCGAAGCCATCATTCAGGAAGTGCTTTCCGGCCAACATGACCTGCTGCTGAAAATGGCGCACCAACACGACCGGTTGGAGTCGGTGATCTTTACCCCCACCGACTGGCACCTGCTGCGCAAATGCCCTTGCCCGGTGTGGATGGTGAAAGACCAGCCCTGGCCGGAAGGCGGCAAGGCGCTGGTGGCGGTCAATCTGGCCAGCGAAGAACCCTATCACGACCCGCTCAATATCAAACTGGTGCAAGAAACCGTCGAACTGGCGCAAAACGTCAACCAGACCGAGGTTCACCTGGTCGGCGCCTATCCCGTTACCCCGATCAACATCGCCATCGAATTGCCCGACTTCGACCCGAGCGTCTACAACGACGCCATTCGCGGCCAGCATCTGATCGCCATGAAGGCGCTGCGGCAAAAATTCTGCATTAAGGAAGAGTTCACCCACGTGGAAAAAGGCCTGCCGGAAGAGGTGATCCCCGATTTGGCCGAACACCTGCAGGCCGGCGTGGTGGTGCTGGGCACCCTGGGCCGCACCGGTATTTCAGCCGCCTTTATCGGCAACACGGCGGAACATGTGATCGATCATCTGAAATGCGACCTGCTGGTGATTAAACCGGAAAACTTCAACTGCCCGATCGAGGCGGATGAAGACGACGAACACGACGACGAAGATTAGGCTTCGCACATAAAGAAACGGGCCGCTGAAAAGCGGCCCGTTTTTCTTTGGTTGCCCAATTTTACTTCTGCAACGCCCGCAAAATCGCTTCCACGCTGTCTTTGGCGTCGCCGAACAGCATTTGGGTGTTCTCCTTGAAGAACAGCGGGTTCTGCACGCCGGCGTAGCCGGTGTTCATCGACCGTTTGAACGCGATCACGTTCTGCGCTTTCCACACTTCCAATACCGGCATGCCGGCGATCGGGCTGCGCGGATCTTCCAGCGCCGCCGGGTTCACCGTATCGTTGGCGCCGATCACCAGCACGGTGTCGGTATCCGGGAAATCGTCGTTGATTTCATCCATCTCCAGCACCACGTCGTACGGCACCTTCGCCTCTGCCAGCAGCACGTTCATGTGGCCCGGCAAGCGCCCCGCGACCGGGTGAATGCCGAAGCGCACCTTCACGCCGCGCGCCCGCAGTTTTTCGGTGATTTCCGCCACCGGATACTGCGCCTGCGCCACCGCCATGCCGTAGCCCGGGGTGATGATCACCGAGGTGGAGTTCTTCAACTGCTCGGCCACCTCTTCCGCCGTGGTTTCACGGTATTCGCCCATCTCTTCGGCTTCGCCGGTGGATGAACCGTCGCTGCCGAAACCGCCGGCGATCACGCTGATAAACGAGCGGTTCATCGCCTTGCACATGATGTAAGATAGGATCGCCCCCGAAGAGCCCACCAGCGCGCCGGTGACGATCAGCAGATCGTTGCTCAGCATGAAGCCCGCCGCGGCCGCCGCCCACCCCGAGTAGGAGTTGAGCATCGACACCACCACCGGCATGTCGGCGCCGCCGATCGAGGCGACCAGATGCCAGCCGAACGCCAGCGCGATCGCCGTCATCAGCAGCAGCGTCACCACCTGCCAGCCCACGCTGTCGGTGCGCACGAACGCCACCAGCAGCAGGAACGAGATCACCAGCGCCGCCAGGTTCAGCTTGTGGCGATTCGGCAGCATCAACGGCTTGGAAGAAATGATGCCGCGCAGCTTGCCGAAGGCGACGATCGACCCGGTGAAGGTCACCGCACCGATAAAGATGCCGAGGAACACTTCGGTCAGATGGATATTCGCCATCACCGGCTCCATCGGCGCACCGTGATCCAGATAACTGTTGAAACCGACCAGCACCGCGGCCAGGCCAACGAAGCTGTGCAGCACCGCCACCAGCTCCGGCATTTCGGTCATCTCGACCTTCTTCGCCAGATAGACGCCGATCGAGCCGCCGATGATCATGGCGATGATGATCCAGCCGACGTTGCCGGAATCCGGCCCCAGAATGGTCGCGATCAGCGCGATCGCCATGCCGGCGACGCCAAACAGGTTGCCCTGCTTCGACGTTTCATGACGCGACAGGCCCGCCAGGCTGAAAATAAACAAAATAGCGGCAACAATGTATGCAGCTGTAACCAATCCTCCAGACATTTGTTACCCCTTAGTTCTTGCGGAACATCTTCAGCATGCGCTGAGTGACGGTGAACCCACCGAAAATATTGATGCTGGCGATCAGCACGGCGATAAAGGAGAGAAAACTCACCCAGCCGCCGTGGCCAATTTGCAGCAGCGCACCGACCACGATAATCCCTGAGATCGCGTTGGTGACCGACATCAACGGGGTATGCAGCGCATGGCTGACGTTCCAGACCACGTAGTACCCGACCACGCAGGCCAGCGCGAACACGGTAAAGTGCGACAGGAACTCTTTCGGGGCTGCGTCCGCCAGCCAGCCGAACAGCAGGATCGCCAGAGCCATCAGGCCGTACTTCAGCCACGGCGAGGTCGGCTTGGCTTCAGGTTTGGCGACCGGTGCAGCGGCGGGCGCCGCTTTCGGCTGGGCGGAAACCTGGATCGGCGGCGCCGGCCAGGTGATTTCACCGCTGCGCACCACGGTAACGCCGCGGATCACCGTATCGTCGAAATCGATATCGATCTCGCCGTTCTTCTCTTTCGACAGCAGCTTCAGCAGGTTGACCAGGTTGGTGCCGTACAGCTGCGAAGATTGTGTCGGCAAGCGGCTCGGCAGATCGGTATAGCCGATGATTTTCACGCCGTTGTCGGTCACGGTAATGGTGTCGGCCACGGTCAGTTCGCAGTTGCCGCCGGTTTGCGCCGCCAGATCGACGATCACGCTGCCCGGCTTCATCGACGCTACCATCTCTTTGGTGATCAGCTTCGGCGCCGGTTTACCCGGGATCAGCGCGGTGGTGACGATGATGTCAACCTCCGCCGCCTGTGCGGCGAACAGCGCCATCTCGGCCTTGATAAAGGCTTCGGACATCACTTTGGCGTAACCGTCGCCGCTGCCCGCTTCCTCTTCAAAATCCAGCTCGAGGAATTCCGCGCCCATGCTCTGCACCTGCTCTTTCACTTCCGGGCGGGTGTCGAAGGCGCGCACGATGGCGCCGAGGCTGCCCGCAGCGCCGATCGCCGCCAGGCCGGCCACGCCGGCGCCGATGATCATCACCTTGGCCGGCGGTACTTTGCCGGCGGCGGTGATCTGGCCGGTGAAGAAGCGGCCGAACTCATGCGCCGCCTCGACGATGGCGCGGTAGCCGGCGATGTTGGCCATCGAGCTCAGCGCATCCATCGACTGGGCGCGCGAGATGCGCGGCACCGAATCCATCGCCAGCGCGGTGACGTTGCGCGCCGCCAGCTTGGCCATCAGCTCGGGGTTTTGCGCCGGCCAGATAAAGCTGACCAGCGTGCTGCCTTCGCGCATCAAGGCGATCTCGTCGTCTTGCGGCGCGTTGACTTTCAGGATCAGATCCGACTGCCACACTTCGTTTTCGTCGACCAGCGCCGCGCCGGCGGCTTCGTAGGCGACGTCGTCAAAACTGGCCAGTTTGCCCGCCCCGCGTTCAATCGCGACGGTAAAACCCAGCTTCAGCAGTTGTTCCACCGTTTTCGGCGTGGCTGCGACCCGGGCTTCATTGGCCAACCGCTCTCTTGGTACACCAATACGCATAATGTTCCCTTCTCACCTGTCTTGGATGATGTTTATTATTTTCCTGCCCATAGAACGGCGCCATCGGCGAGCGAGGCGTCAACTTGCCCGCACTGATTTCAGACGCCAACTATAACCTACTGAAAATAAGGTCGATGATCCATAATTGCTTACGCATTCAGCCCTGTTTTTACATAAAAATGCCGGGCGCGATATGACAAATCGCAATTTACAGTGAAAAAATGCATACAGAACAGCATATTCTGCATGATTAGAGGTTTGCGCCCGGCGTAACGATTTATCGCCATGCGGGGCGGATAAGCATAAAAGTTATCATTTTGTGAACAATTAACACTAATGACACCAAAGCCTTTATTATGGAAACTTATGGCGGCGGCGCCATCCGTGCGACCCGCGTCACCGTCAAGGATTTGTCGCACGGGATAACATAAAATGCTGAGACAGTTTTCAGAATTACATGTAATAATCGACGGCTGAATTACACTTAAACAGTTCAGTACGTTATAAACGTTAATGCGCTAGGCGAAAGGATTTTTTATGAAGCTGAAGACCACGATCATCGCGTCAGCCTTGTTATCACTCACCGCGCTGTCCGCTCATGCGGCGCAAGAGTTAACTCCTGAGAAAGCAGCGGCGCTGAAGCCGTTTGATCGCATCACGATTACCGGCCGCTTCAATGCGATCAATGAAGCCGTCGACGCCGTATCCCGCCGTGCAGACAAACTGGGTGCCGATTCCTTCTATATCCAGGACAGCAACAACAGCAACAACGGCGGCAACTGGCGCGTCACCGCAGACCTTTATCATAAAGATGCGCCAGAAGTGAGCAAAACACCAAAATACCGCGTATTTAACGGCGTGAATGAACTGCCTAAAGAGGAAGCCTACCTGCTGGAGCCTTACGATACCGTGAGCGTCAGCGGTTTCTACCGCAGCCAGCCGGACATTAACGACGCCATCTCCAAAGAAGCGCAGAAAAAAGGTGCCGCCTCGTTCTTCATCGTGCGCCAGGTTGACGCCAACTCCGGCGGCAACCAGTTCGTCACCGCCTACATCTATAAGGCCGATGCGCCGAAACGCCGCGTGCAGAGCCCGGACGCCATACCGGCCGATTCTGACGCCGGCCGCGCCGCGCTGGCCGCCGGCGGCGCCGCAGCCGCGAAAGTCGAAATTCCTGGCGTCGCGTCTTCCGGTTCACCAAGCCGCGAAGTGGGCCGTTTCTTCGAAACCCAGTCCTCTACCGGCCAACGCTATACCGTCACGCTGCCTAACGGCACCAAGATTCAGGAAGTGAACAACGTGACCGCCGCGCAGATGGTGCCGTTCGATTCCGTCACCTTCACCGGCCACTTCAACAGCATGACCGACGTGTCCACCGAAGTGGCGAAACGCGCGGCCGAGAAAGGCGCCAAGTACTACCACGTCACTCGCCAATGGCAGAACAAGAGCGGCGGCAACCTGACCGTCAGCGCCGATCTGTTCAAATAAAACCCGCTTTTCGGTTTACCATCGGGCAGCCCTTGAGCTGCCCGTTTTTATTGCCGCTCTTTTCGCCGCTCGTTGAATAGTTTTTTGTAAATTCCGCATATTCAATCATTGCATCTCTAATCATCCCTCCGTAGAATTTGCGCCAATTTTTAGGGCTATTGTCTATTAGCGCAATGGTTGTTAACACATTGTTGCCGCCAAGCAGTTCCCTTCCAGTTGTTTATTCTGCGTTCAGGATCCGTCATTGGAAAAAAAACTCGGTCTTACCGCGCTAACCGCTTTGGTGCTCAGCTCGATGCTGGGCGCCGGCGTGTTCAGTCTGCCGCAAAACATGGCGCAGGTCGCCAGCCCCGCCGCGCTGCTGCTGGGTTGGGGGATCACCGGCGTCGGCATTCTGTTTTTGGCGTTCGCCATGCTGTTGCTTACGCGTCTGCGCCCGGATCTGGACGGCGGCATCTTCACCTACGCCAAAGAGGGATTCGGCGAGCTGATGGGCTTCTGCTCCGCCTGGGGTTACTGGCTGTGCGCCGTGATCGCCAACGTCTCGTATCTGGTGATCGTGTTCGCGGCATTGAGCATTTTCACCGATCGCGGCGGCAACGTTATTCTCGGTGACGGCAATACCTGGCAGGCGCTGATCGCCGAATCCGCCCTGCTGTGGATCGTGCACGCGCTGGTGCTGCGCGGCGTGCAAACCGCCGCCAGCATCAATCTTGCGGCCACCCTCGCCAAGCTGCTGCCTCTGGGGATGTTCGCCGTTCTGGCGGCGATCGCCTTTAAAATGGACGTGTTCACGCTGGACTTCCAGGGGATCGCCCTCGGCAAGCCGGTATGGGAACAGGTCAAGGACACCATGCTGATCACCCTGTGGGTGTTTATCGGCGTGGAAGGCGCCGTGGTGGTTTCCGCGCGCGCGCGCAATAAGAAGGACGTGGGCCGCGCGACCATGTTGGCGGTGCTGTCGGCGCTGGCGGTGTATCTGATGGTCACCTTGCTGTCGCTGGGCGTGGTGCCGCGCAGCGAACTGGCCGACATGCGCAACCCGTCGATGGCAGTGCTGATGGTGGAACTGATTGGCCCGTGGGGAGACGTGATCATCGCCGCCGGTCTTATCATTTCCGTGTGCGGCGCCTACCTCAGCTGGACCATCATGGCGGCGGAAGTCCCCCTGCTGGCCGCACAGCACGGCGCATTTCCACGCGTGTTCGGCAAGCAGAACCGCCATCACGCCCCATCGTCTTCGCTGTGGCTGACCAACATCGCGGTGCAGCTGGCGTTAGTGCTGATCTGGTTGACCGGCAGCAACTACAACTCGCTGTTGACCATCGCGTCGGAAATGATCCTGGTGCCTTACTTCCTGGTCGGCGCATTTCTGTTCAAGGTGGCTTACCGTCGCCGCGACAAGCGCCTGATCTTCGCCGCCACCGGCGCCTGCGTCTATGGTTTATGGCTGCTGTACGCTTCCGGGCTGATGCACCTGCTGATGTCGGTGCTGCTGTATGCGCCGGGCCTGTTGGTGTTCATGTACGCCCGCCGCGGCCATCAGGATATCAATCTGCTGAATCGCCTGGAAAAAGGCAGCATCTTACTGCTGCTGGTGGCCACGCTGCCCGCCGGCTGGTTTATGCTGCACTAAAGTGTCCCGTCAATGCGGCTGCCCGTCAGCCGCATTTTGCTTCCTCTTTTTCCCCTGCTACCGTGTTCCCCCCTTTGCACAGTCAGCCATGCGCCACGCTTGCGATCTCAAATGCAATTAATTATCATTATCATTTGTTGGTTAATGGTAAGACGCGAGTGCCCCTGGCGAGAGGCGTCAGGCGGCGGATGAAGACAGGCTGAAAATGGAAGGCATTTCATGGCTGAGAAACTGCTGCACGCATTACCTTTGTTTACCGCCTGGGAGGCGCTGATCGCCGAGGGCAACATGGCGTTTAATCAGCGGCACGATCGCCAGGCGATGGCGCGCTATCAACAGGCGCTGGAGGGGGCTCAGGCGATCATCGCCGAGAAGCCCTGGCTGAATGCGGACTATACCGCCAGATTTGAAGCGCTGAATATTTTCGAGTCTGCCCTTGCCGCGCTGATCGTCACGTTCAACAACATTACCCATCTGCGCCTGCGGCAGAAGCCTCTGCGCGGCGTCGAGCTGCATGTTCATCAGGCCCGAGTCGCTATCGAGCAACTCTTGGCCGATTCGTCGCTGTGCGAACAGATGCAGCAGATCGCCGAACGGCACCTGCTGCGCTTCAGGATTGAAACCCTGCACTTGCTGCGCGAACACCGGTTGCCGGAAACCAGCGTCTGCGCGCCGGCCGCCAACGCTTCCGCTACCTTGCATTAAAAGTGACACACCAATCTGAGGGCCATCTGTAATGAATGAATTGAATGACGAGATGAAGAAGATGCTGGCTAAACAGCTGCCTGTGCAGGCGACCAGCAGCCCGAACGGCGTTCCCGATATCGGCCCCAAGCGCTCTTTGCGCCTCTATGATGACCGTACGCTGATTTACAACGAAAATACCGGTGGCCAAACGCTGAAAAACATCAAGGCCGGCTCGAAAATGGCCGTTGTGGTCATCGATCGCGAGGCGCTGGACGGTTACCGCTTCGTTGGCACGCCCGAACTGTTTCTGGCGGGTAAGCCGTTTGACGATGCGTTGACGTTTGCGGAAAAAAACGGGATGAAGCCGCCGAAGTACGCGGTGTTAATTCATATAGACAGTATTTATACCCTGCGCTCCGGCCCGAATGCCGGGACCCAGCTCTAGCGCCGGCCGTCATGCGGCGTGAAATATCACGTTCATGGTTAGGCCACCGCGACGAGTCAATTGCCTAACCATGAACGGGCGGCCGGGTTGATGCCCGGTCAGCTTTTGGGAGGGATCGCGACGGTCATGCGTTCACCCACCAGAGTAATCGCAATGCCTTCTGCACACTCTTTCTGAATGGCCGCCAGTTGTTGAGCCTCCAGCGCATAAGGCAACTGAATATCAAACACCGCCAGGCCCTGCTGCTGCGCCAGGTCAATCAGGCGCACAATGTTGGTTTCATCGCTGACCTGCGTCGACACCACCTGCAGCGCCAACTCTTTTAACTGCTCTTTGCGCGTTTGCGACGTGGTCACGCGCGATTTCAACACCATGCCGAAGATCGGCATCACACCATAAATAGCATCAACAAAGCGCCAGTGCTTCCTGCACGATGCGGACAGAAAATCCATATAGTCGAAACAGATTTTCTCACTGCGCGCGATGGATGCAAGGTGATTGCTGTTCATCCCCTCATTCCTCTCATGGCCAGTGTTAACCCGTGGTCTTTCAAGCCGCCGCCGGGGGCAACCTGAAATGCATTGGGGATCTTATATCCAGAAATGGATAATCATGCGAAGCTTTAACGACTTTCCGCCGTATGATGGCATAATTCCCCTATTGTTTGCCAGTCTGTCCAGGAGCTTTAATCAATGGAACACCACAACTCCGCCCCGGTGCTGATTACCGGCGGCGCACGGCGCATAGGGCTGGCGCTCGCCAGAGCGTTTCTCCAGCGCGGCGTTCCGGTCATCATCGCCTACCGCAGCGAATATCCGGCGATGGCCGAGTTGAAAGCCTTGGGCGCCTGCTGCATTCAGGGCGATTTTTCCACCCATGAAGGCATTTATCGTTTCGCCGATCAGGTGCGGCAGGCCGCACCCAAGCTGCGCGCGGTGATCCACAACGCCAGCGCCTGGCAGGCGGAATCGCCGGAGGTGCCGCCGGAACAGGTCATGGCGGCGATGCTGCAAATTCACGTCTATACGCCCTATTTGCTCAATCAACTGCTCGAGTCCTGCCTGACCGGCCAGGGCCAGGCAGGCGCCGACATTATCCATCTGACCGACTATGTGGTGGAAAAAGGCAGCGACAAGCATATCGCCTACGCCGCCAGCAAAGCCGCGCTGGACAACATGACCCGGTCGTTCGCCCGCAAATTGGCGCCCGAAGTCAAAGTCAACGCCATCGCGCCGGCGCTGATCATCTTCAATCCGGGCGACGACGAAGCTTATCGCCGGCAGGCGCTGGCGAAGTCGCTGATGAAGGTCGCGCCGGGCGAGAGCGAAGTGGTCAATCTGGTGAACTACCTGCTGGAGAGCCGCTACGTCACCGGCCGCACCCACGGCGTCGACGGCGGGCGGCCGTTGCGCTGACGCAAAGATCCGCTTGGCGCAACCTCGCGGGCCGCGCTATGCTGAAATCCGCTTTTCTTATTAAAACACGGGCATATGCATAAAATTGTTTTTGTGGAAGACGATCCTGAAGTCGGCAAACTGATCGCCGCCTATCTGGGCAAACACGATATCGAGGTGCTGATCGAACCGCGCGGCGACAGCGCGCAGGCACGCATCGAGCGCGAGCAACCCGACCTGGTGCTGCTGGACATCATGTTGCCCGGCAAAGACGGCATGACGCTGTGCCGCGATCTGCGCCCCACCTTCCCCGGCCCGATCGTGCTGCTGACCTCGCTCGACAGCGACATGAACCATATCCTGTCGCTGGAGATGGGCGCCAACGACTATATCCTGAAAACCACGCCGCCGGCGGTGTTGCTGGCGCGCCTGCGTTTGCATCTGCGTCAACACAGCCAGCAGCCGAAAGAAGAGTCGGCTCAGCCGCTTACCCAGCATAACGCGCTGCATTTCGGGCTGCTGTGCATCGATCCGGTCAACCGTCAGGTTACGCTGGGTGAGGAAACCATCACCCTGTCCACCTCGGATTTCGATCTGCTGTGGGAGCTGGCGACCCACGCCGGGCAGATCATGGATCGCGAGGCGCTGCTGCAAAACCTGCGCGGCGTGAGCTACGACGGCATGGACCGCAGCATCGACGTGGCGATCTCCCGCCTGCGCCGCAAACTGTACGACAACGCGCTGGAGCCTTTCCGTATCAAGACGGTGCGCAACAAGGGCTATCTGTTCGCCCCTAACGCCTGGGCATCGGTGCAACAATGAGAAAACTTTTCGTCCAGTTCTTCCTGTTGCTGTTCGTCTGTTTTCTGGTGATGGCGATGCTGGTCGGCCTGGTGTACAAGGTGACCGCCGAGCGCGCCGGCCGCCAGTCGATGGACGATTTGATGAAAAGCTCGCTGTACCTGATGCGCAGCGAGCTGCGCGAAATCCCGCTGAAGGACTGGAACAAGACTATCGCCACGCTGGATCTCAATCTGTCGTTCAAGCTTCATATCGAACCGCTCGGCAAACAGGAACTGAGCGAGGATCTGAAAAAGCGGCTGCGGCTGGGTGAAATCATCGCCCTCGACGATCAGTACACCTTTATGCAACGCATTCCGCGCAGCCACTATGTGTTGGTGGTCGGCCCCATTCCTTATCTGTTCTATCTGCACCAGATGCGTCTGCTGGATCTGGTGTTGCTGGTGTTTATCGGCATGTCGCTGGCGCTGCCGGTGTTTCTGTGGATGCGGCCGCACTGGCAAGACCTGCTCAAACTGGAAAACGCCGCTCAGCGGCTCGGCGCCGGGCATCTGGATGAACGCACCCACTTCGATCCCACTTCCAGCCTGAGCCGGCTCGGCGTGGCGTTCAACCAGATGGCCGACAACGTCAACACCCTGATCGCCAGCAAGAAACAGCTGATCGACGGCATCGCCCACGAGCTGCGCACGCCGCTGGTGCGCCTGCGCTATCGGCTCGAGATGAGCGATAACCTGTCCGAAGGCGAGCAGCAGGCGCTGAACCGCGATATCGGCCAACTGGAGTCGCTGATCGACGAGTTGCTGACCTATGCCCGCCTGGACCGGCCGCAGGTTGCGTTAAACATTGAACCCATCAATCTGCCAAAGTGGCTGGAGGACAAGGTCGATGATATCCGCCTTATCCATCAGGAACGCGACATCCAGCTCGACATCCCGCACGTCGGCGACTTCGGCGGCGTCGATCTGCGCCTGATGGAGCGCGTGCTCGATAACCTGGTCAACAACGCGCTGCGCTATTCCGAGCAGCGCCTGCGCGTTGGGTTGTGGTTCGACGGTGACCTCGCCTGTTTGCAGGTCGAAGATGACGGGCCGGGTATCCCGCCGGAAGAGCGCGAGCGGGTGTTCGAGCCTTTCGTTCGCCTCGATCCCAGCCGCGATCGCGCCACCGGCGGCTGCGGGCTGGGGCTGGCCATCGTCCATTCCATCGCCGTCGCCTACCAGGGACAGGTGTTCGTCGAAGGCAGTTCGCTCGGCGGCGCCAGCTTCCGTTTCTGCTGGCCGGTGAAGCCGACATTCAGTTTAAAAGCCGATCTGGCGTAATACCGCCGGACCCTTCTCATTGGAGCCGAATAATAATGACATCTGCACCTTCCAACACGTCTGCTTACGATCACCTGCGCGCGCTTTTTAGCCGGCTGTCGCGTTTCGGCCACCTGTCCGCCATCGCCGGTTGGGACATGCAAACCATGATGCCACCGGGCGGCAGCAAGGCGCGCTCCGAAGCCCTGGCCGAATTGAGCGTGCTGCAGCACCAGATTTTAACGGCACAAAGCACCGGCGCGCTGTTGGATCGCGCGCAGCAAGAGACGCTGGACGAGATCGACCGCGCCAACCTGCGCGAAATGCGCCGCCAGTATGAAGACGCGGTGCTGCTGCCGGCGTCGCTGGTCGAAGCCAAATCGCTGGCCGGCGCCCGCTGTGAACACGCCTGGCGCGCCCAGCGCCCGGCCAACGACTGGGATGGCTTCGCGGAGAATCTGCGCGACGTGGTCAAACTCAGCCGGGAAGAGGCGCAGATCCGCGCGCAGGCGGCCGGCACCAGCCGTTACGATGCCCTGCTCAACCTGTATGAGCCGGGCATGCGCAGCAGCGATCTCGATCGCATCTTCGGCGATTTGAAAACCTGGCTGCCGGATTTGCTGCAGCGCGTGGTGGCCAAACAGGCCAATGAACCCTGCCTGGCGCCGCAGGGCCCGTTCAATGTGGACACCCAGCGCCAGCTGAGCCTGAGCGTGATGAAGCTGCTCGGTTTCAACTTCGACAACGGCCGCGTCGACGTCAGCGCCCACCCGTTCTGCGGCGGCGTGCCGGAAGATGTGCGCATCACCACGAGTTACAACGAGAAAGAGTTCCTGACCGCGCTGCTCGGGATCGTACACGAGACTGGCCACGCCCGTTACGAACAGAACCTGCCGCGCGATCTGCTTGGCCAACCGGTCGCCCTGGCCCGCTCCACCGCCATCCACGAATCGCAGAGCCTGCTGTTCGAAATGCAGCTGGCGCGCGGCAATGAATTCCTGAAAATCTTGCGTCCGCTGGTTACCGCGCAGTTTGGCGAACAGCCGGCGCTGGAAGAAGCCAACTTCATTCGCCTCAACCAGCGGGTGAAACCGGGCCTGATCCGCGTCGACGCCGACGAGGTGAGCTATCCTGCCCACGTCATCCTGCGCTACGAAATTGAAAAAGCGCTGATCGAAGGCGAGATCGAAGTGGAGGACATTCCGGCGCTGTGGAATGAAAAGATGCACGCTTACCTGGGCCTCGATACCATCGGCAACTACCGCAACGGTTGCATGCAGGATATCCACTGGACCGACGGCGCCTTCGGCTACTTCCCGACTTATACCCTCGGCGCGATGTACGCCGCGCAGCTGTTCCACAGCGTGCGTCAGGCCCTGCCTTCGCTGAACGAGGACATCGCCGCCGGCAACCTGCAGCCGTTGTTCCACTGGTTGCAGCATAACATCTGGCGCCACGGCAGCCGTTTCCCGACCGACACGCTGATCGCCAATGCAACCGGTGAAGCGCTCAATCCGCGCTACTTCCGCCAGCATTTGGAAAACCGCTACCTGTAATCTCTCCCCGTGCGCGGCCACGGCCGCGCCCTTTTTCCCCTGCTTGACCTAATAATGCTACATAGCGCGCTTTCCTTGCCGGCAACGCCTTGGCTGCAGGGTGGCGGGTTACTACTCACCAACAGTATGTTGTAACTAAAACCATAAACAGCAACGCCCCTATCTGCCTCTCATCCCAGCGCATGACGGGCGATCATCGTCACCAGTTGTGGTCTCAACGCGGCGGGCAGATCATGCCCCATGCCCGGCATAATCTGCAATCTGGCGTTGGCGACGGCCCGAGCGATCGCCACCCCGCCGGCCTTGCGCACCAGCCGATCGCGATCGCCGTGAATCACCAGCGTCGGCGCGGCGATGCGCCGACTGTAACGCCGCAGATCGCCGCTGCCGAGCAGCGCGGAAAGTTGCCGCTGCATGCCCTCCGGATCCACGCCCCGCTTCAGTAGCCGCTTCACCAGGGCATCCAGCTCCGCCTCCTCCGGCGGATAAGTCGCGGTGCCAAGCGCGCGCAGAAAGGCCTTCATCCCTTCCTGGCGCTGCTGCAGCGTCATATCGGCGGCAGGCCGGCGCACCAGCAACCACAGCAGCGAAGGCGCCGGCGGCGGTAACAGCGGTTGATTGGTGCTGGAAAACAAGATGCATAACGAGGCGACGCGCTGCGGGTATTCGGCGGCCAACACCTGGGCGATCATCCCCCCCATCGAGGCGCCAAGGACATGAGCCTGAGGAATGCGTAAATGATCGAGCAGATGCGCTGCGTCCGTCGCCATATCCGCCAGGGTATAAGGCACCGGCGTTTGCCAGCCGAACTGGGCACGCAACATCAACAGCCACAGCGGTGTCTTGCGCTGCGCCCGCGTTTTACCGGAAAGGCCGACGTCGCGGTTGTCGTAGCGGATCACCCGAAATCCCTTGGCAACCAGAGCGCGGCAGAAATCGTCAGGCCACAGCAAAAGCTGCGCGCCGATGCCCATGATTAACAACAGCGGCGGATGCGCCTCATCGCCCCAGTCTTCATAGGCCAGCGGCACCTCGCCCTGTTCCGTCACGCCACAACGAACCGTTATCTCGTTCATTTTAAATCCCTTTTATCGAGCCAGACGGTCATTATAGCAGCAATCCCTCCTGCCGCCGCCGCCCTGTACATTAGGTTACAAGCCGAAACCAATCACTCACGGAAAGCCGGACGCCGTTTGCCTACTATCATCTCAACGGCCCCGCAGTGGGGTTGATACCCAAAAGTCATGTTGAGGATTCTGCGATGAAAAAAGTATTAGCTCTGGTTGTTGCCGCTGCAATGGGTCTGTCTTCCGTGGCTTTCGCTGCCGAGGCTGCCACCACTACCGCACCTACGGCTACCGCAACCACCGCCACCGCTGCGCCAGCTAAAGCTCAGGTGAAACACCACGGCAAGAAAGCCCCGGTACAGAAAGCTCAGGCGGCCAAAAAGCATCACAAGAAAGCCGGCAAAAAAGCCCCGGCGCAAAAAGCCCAGGCGGCTAAAAAAGCACCACAAGAAAACCAGCCACAAAAAAGCGTAATGTCGTGAGGTTCCCCTCACCGCTTCAGGCTTGACGTGCACGACACCCGGTTCACCGGGTGTTTTTTCATCCGGGGGGTTCTCATTGATGCTGCGCCGCTACCTGTTCGAGATCATTCTGACCGCCCTGATCCTCTGTGGACTGATCGCCGTCTTTTTTTATCTGTAGCCTGCCGCCTCGCCGGCGGGAAATTATTGAAAAATCAGTTATTGCCCATCCACATGGCTGCTAAATCAGTCTATAGTTAGCATTCAGTGTGTTTATGGATGATCCGTATTTGTCAGGCAAGAGATCTATGCGCATATCCGTTTTACTGTTGCTGTGCTCACTCCCGCTCATCGCCTCCCAGGCGGCACGCGCCGACGGCCCGTCCAAGGCCGAGCAAACGCGTCTGTTTTTCGGCAAAGATGAACGAATCAAGGTCACGGATACCGCCGCCCAGCCGTGGCAAGCCATCGGCCAGGTCGAAACCGCCAGCGGCAATCTGTGTACCGCCACGCTGATCTCCCCACACCTGGCGCTGACCGCCGGCCATTGCGTGCTGGCGCCGCCGGGACAATTGGATAAAGCCGTCGCCCTGCGCTTCGTGGCGGGCGATAAATCATGGCAGTATCAAACCGATAATATTGAAACCCTGGTAGACAGCAAACTGGGCAAAAAGCTGAAAGCGGACGGCGACGGCTGGATCGTGCCGCCCGCCGCCGCCGCTTATGACTTTGCGCTGATCCGGCTGAAAGACAAAACGCCGCTGCCGATCGCCCCGCTGCCGCTGTGGCAAGGCGACAGCAAGGCGTTGACTCAGGCCCTGAAACAGGCCAAACGGCTGATCACCCAGGCGGGCTACCCGGAGGATCATCTTGATGACCTCTACAGCCACCAAAACTGCAAGGTGACCGGCTGGGCCCAGCAAGGGGTGCTGTCGCACCAGTGTGATACCCTGCCCGGCGACAGCGGCTCACCGCTGCTGCTGAAAACCGCCGACGGCTGGCAGCTGATCGCCATCCAGAGTTCGGCGCCGGCGGCGAAAGATCGTTACCGCGCCGATAACCGCGCTCTGGCGGTGCCCGGCATCCGCGACGCGCTGGACGCCCTGGCGGCAGGCAAGTAGCTCTCGCAACGGCGCATCAAGCGCCGTTGCTGTTTCTCTGTTTCCTGAATTTCAACTTGCGCTGCGCCGGCCGTTTGCCGGCCGGCGCGCCTGAGCTTAGCCCGAAAGCTGTTCGATGGTTTGCAGAATGCGCTTGTCGGAGATCGGGTAAGGTGTGCCCAGCTGCTGCGCGAACAGGCTGACGCGCAGTTCTTCAATCATCCAGCGCACCGCTTTCACCTCTTCCTCCTGCTGTCGCTTCGGCGGCAGCTTGTTCAGCCACTGCTGCCACGCCTGCTGCACCTGCTCCACCCGCAGCATCTGCGCGCGATCGCGGTGCGGATCGATAGCCAGTTTCTCCAATCGGCGTTCGATCGCCTGCAGGTAGCGCAGCGTGTCCGGCAGCCGTTTCCATCCATTGCCGGTGACGAAGCCGCGGTAGACCAGCCCGCCGAGCTGGGTCTTGATGTCCGACAGCGCCAGCGCCAACGACATGTCCACCCGGCCTTTCAGCCGTTTGTTGATGTTGAAGACCGCCGTCAGGATCTGTTCAACCTGCTTGGCCACCTCAACGACCGTGTCGTTCAGCTCGGCGCGGATCTGCTCCTGTAACCGGGCAAAGTCTTCCTCCTGCCAAACCGGGCCGCCGTGTTCGGCGATCAGTTTGTCGATGCCGCACGAAATGCAGTCGTCGATCAGCTCCAGCACCTTGCCGTACGGGTTGAAATAAAGCCCCAGCTTGGCCTTGTTCGGCAGCTTTTCATGCAGATATTTGATCGGCGAAGGAATATTCAACAACAGCAGGCGGCGCGTGCCCTGCCACATCGCCTGTTGCTGTTCGCTTTCGCTGTCGAACAGGCGGATCGCCACGCTGTCCTTTTCATCCACCAGCGCCGGATAGGCTTTCATCGAATAGCCGCCGCGCTTCTGCTCGTAGAACGCCGGCAATTGGCCAAAGCTCCAGACATGCAGGTTGCTCTGCTCCAGTCCGTCATCGGCCACCGCCGACAGCGTCTCCTGTACCTTCTCTTTCAACTGCAGGCGCAGGGCGGCCAGATCTTTGCCTTCGCGCAGCGTCTGGTTTTTCTCGCCCACCACGCGGAAAGTCATTTTCAGGTGATCGGGCACCTGATCCCACTGCCAGTCATCACGTGACACGGTCACGCCAGTCATACGCCGCAACTCGCGCTCCAGCGCGTCAAGCAGCGGCAATTCCAGCGCCGTTACGCGGCCAAGGAACGCTTCGGCGTAGTTCGGCGCCGGCACGAAGTTGCGACGCACCGGTTTCGGCAACGATTTGATCAGCGCGATCACCAGCTCACGGCGGATGCCGGGGATCTGCCATTCAAACCCCTGCTCCTCCACCTGATTGAGGATCGGCAGCGGGATGTGCACCGTCACGCCGTCGGCGTCGGTCCCTGGTTCGAACTGATAGCTCAGCCGCAGTTTGAGGTTGCCCTGATGCCAGAAGTTCGGGTAATCCAGCGCGCTGATCTTGTTGGCGCCATCCTTGATCAGCATCTCTTTTTCGAAGTTCAGCAGGTCGGGCTGCTGTTTGGCGGCGGTCTTCCACCAGCTGTCGAAATGACGGCCGGACACCACGTCGTTGGGGATGCGGCGATCGTAGAAGCCGAATAGCGTTTCGTCGTCCACCAGAATGTCGCGGCGACGCGATTTATGCTCCAGCTCTTCCACTTCGGCGCGCAGCTTTTGGTTATCGCGGAAGAAAGCATGGCGCGTCTGCCAGTCACCCTCGACCAGCGCATGGCGGATAAACAGCTCGCGGCACAGCAGCGGATCAATGGCGCCGTAATTGACCTGACGCGCCGCGACGATCGGCAGACCGAACAACGTGACCTTTTCGCTGGCCATCACCGCCCCCTGCGACTTCGACCAATGCGGTTCGCTGTAGCTGTGTTTCACCAGGTGCTGAGCCAGCGGCTCGATCCATTCCGGTTCGATGCGCGCGGCGATGCGCCCCCACAGGCGGCTGGTTTCCACCAGTTCGGCCACCATGGTCCACTTCGGCGGCTTCTTGAACAGGCCGGAGCCGGGGAAGATCGAGAAGCGGGCGTTGCGCGCGCCGGTGTATTCCTGTTTGTCCGCATCCTTCTGGCCGATGTGCGACAACAGGCCGGTCAGCAGCGCGGTGTGGACGCTGCGGTAGTCGGAAGGCGTGCTGTTGATCGGCAGCCCCAGCTCTTTCACCACCTGGCGCAGCTGGGTATAGATATCCTGCCACTCGCGCACCCGCAGGTAGTTGAGAAAATCGTTGCGGCACAGCCGGCGGAACTGGCTGGAGGAGTTCGCCTTTTGCTGCTCCTGCAGATAATCCCACAGGTTGACGAACGCCAGGAAGTCCGAGTCCTTGTCGGCGAAGCGGCGGTGTTTTTCATCCGAGGCCTGCTGCTTGTCCATCGGGCGCTCACGCGGATCCTGAATCGACAGCGCGGCGGTGATGATCATCACCTCGCGCACGCTGCCGCTCTTCTGAGCTTCCAGCACCATGCGCGCCAGACGCGGGTCGATCGGCAACTGCGCCAGCTGCCGGCCCTGCGGCGTCAGCTGATAGTGGCCGTTATCGGCGGTGGTGATCGCCCCCAGCTCTTCCAGCAGGCGCACGCCATCTTGAATGTTGCGTTTGTCCGGCGCCTCGACGAACGGAAACGCGGCGATGTCGCCCAGCCCCAGCGAGGTCATCTGCAGAATGACCGACGCCAGGTTGGTGCGCAGAATTTCCGGATCGGTAAACGCCGGCCGCGAGAGGAAATCCTGTTCGGAGTACAGACGGATGCACACCCCCTCCGACACGCGGCCGCAGCGCCCTTTACGCTGATTGGCGGAGGCCTGTGACACCGGCTCGATCGGCAGGCGCTGCACCTTGGTGCGGAAGCTGTAGCGGCTGATGCGCGCGGTGCCCGGATCGATGACGTATTTGATGCCCGGCACCGTCAGCGAGGTTTCCGCCACGTTGGTGGCCAGCACGATGCGGCGGCCGTGGTGCGACTGGAACACCCGGTTCTGCTCGCTGTTCGACAGGCGCGCATACAGCGGCAGCACCTCGGTGTGCGGCAAATTGAGGCGGTTCAAAGCGTCGGCGGTATCGCGGATCTCACGCTCGCCGCTCATGAAGATCAGAATGTCGCCCGGCCCTTCGCGCCCAAGCTCGTCCACCGCATCGAAAATCGCCTGCAGCTGGTCGCGATCGGTATCGTCGCCGTCGTCGACCACCGGGCGGTAGCGCACCTCCACCGGGTAGGTGCGGCCGGAAACCTCGATGATCGGCGCATTGTTGAAGTGGCGCGAGAAACGCTGCGGATCGATGGTCGCCGAGGTGATGATCACCTTGAGATCCGGGCGCTTCGGCAGCAGTTCGCGCAGGTAACCAAGAATAAAGTCGATATTCAGGCTGCGCTCGTGCGCTTCATCGATGATCAGCGTGTCGTACTGCATCAGCAGGCGATCCTGCTGAATCTCCGCCAGCAAAATGCCGTCGGTCATCAGCTTGACCAGGGTGTTTTCCCCTACCTGATCATTGAAGCGCACCTTGTAGCCCACGCTGCCGCCGAGCGGGGTTTCCAGCTCGTCGGCGATGCGGTTGGCGACGGTGCGCGCCGCCAGGCGGCGCGGCTGGGTATGGCCGATCAGCCCTTTCACCCCACGCCCCAGCTCCAGACAGATCTTCGGCAACTGGGTGGTTTTCCCCGAGCCTGTCTCCCCGGCGACGATCACCACCTGGTGGTCGCGGACAGCGTTTAAGATGTCCTGCTTTTTCTGGCTGACCGGCAGGCTTTCCGGATAGGTAATGCGCGGGCAAGACGCGGCGCGCGCCTGCACTTTTTGCCGCGCCGTCGCGATGTCGTTTTCCACTTCGGCGGCGACCGCCAGCTGGGCATCGGGATTTTTGATTTTTCGTGCGCCCTGCAGGCGACGACGCAGGCGTTGTTGATCGCGGAGCATCAGCTCGCCCAGTTGGGCCGGCAGTGCCTCGAGCGGAGATTTCACGTTCGGTGTTCCTTGTTTCATCGTGGCCAAGACCAGGCTTAGCAACGGTTTAATGTTTTTTTAGCGATTTTTTTGCTTTAGCCGCACAGCCTATCACAAACGGCTTTTTCCCCCTACTTTCGCGAGTAAAGCCTCGGCATGTTATTCAATAAAATCGAACGAAGATCTCGAAATATTGCGCTATCACTGTTGGGGGAATGTGAATAGCATGTAGTTCATGCAAGGGACGCTGAGTCCTGATGTCACTGTCACAACGTAAGGAATTATCGATGAGCAACGTATTGGTTCTGAAATCAAGCATCCTGGCGACCTACTCTCAGTCTAACCAACTGGCCGATTTCTTCGTAGAGCAATGGAGCAACGCCCACAGCGGCGACACCATCACCGTGCGCGATCTGGCCGCACAGCCAATCCCGGTGCTAGACGGCGAGCTGGTTGGCGCGCTGCGTCCTTCCGATGCTCCGTTGACTCCGCGTCAACAAGAAGCGCTGGCCCTGTCGGACGAACTGATCGCCGAGCTGCAGGCCAATGACGTTATCGTGATTGCCGCACCGATGTACAACTTCAACATCCCGACCCAGCTGAAAAACTATTTCGATCTGGTCGCCCGCGCCGGCGTGACTTTCCGTTACACCGAAAACGGTCCGGAAGGCCTGGTGAAAAACAAACGCGCCGTGATCCTGACCAGCCGCGGCGGCATTCATAAAGGCACCCCAACCGACCTGGTGGAACCTTACCTGCGTCTGTTCCTGGGCTTCATCGGCATCACCGACGTGGAGTTCGTCTTCGCGGAAGGCATCGCCTACGGTCCGGAAGTGGCGACCAAAGCACAGGAAGACGCCAAAGCGGCCCTGTCTCAGGTGGTTGCCGCGTAAGAGCCAGCGCAGGGGCGCCATGCCCCTGCCGGAAAAGAGGCAAGCCTTGTCAAACCTGCACTACCCTCATAATAATCATCTATCCGTATCATTCAGCGCGCCAGACGGCGCGCTTTTTTTTTACTTTCTTCAGCCACTGGCCGTTGATGCCGCGCACATACTCGCCGCTCTGCGCCCGCGTCACCAGCTTCTGGCCGGCCATGCGCGCCACTTCATCAACGGCGATATGGTTGCTGTCCGCAACTTCCTGATACTTCTCGGCGCGGCCGGCGTTGATGCGCTTCACCAGCGCCAAAGTTTCGGCGTCCTGCTGCACCGGCGCGATATAGCCGCTCAGGGTTTCCCCCACCCGCCCTTGCTGCTTCGCCTCATCCAGCGTCAGCGCCATCGCCAGGCCGCTGAACAGCCAGGCGGCGCCGGCCAACCACAAATAACGTTTTTTCATGTCGGCTCCTAGAACAGACCGCTTTGGGTTTTCAGCAGGTTTTCGACGTCCTTATCCACCTTGATATGAATTTCATGTTCGATCTTGACGTTCATATTGATGGTGATCGGATCCTTAGGCGTCGCCACCTCGATGCGCGGCACGCAGCCGCTCAGCAGCGAAACGCACAGCACCGCTGCCAGCGTCGACACACTCATGATTTTCATTGTTGCTCCCCAGGTTGTGAGAGGGCCTGCTCCAGCCACTCCTGTAAATTGTCGCCGAAGCGCAAACTGCGCCACAGCTGAAACACGTTTTCCTGATGGCGATAGTTCAGGATCACCTCGCGCTTGGCGCTTTTCTGCGGGTTGATGCCGTCGATGCGCGCGCTCAGCGTCAGCTCGCCCAGGTTGTCGAGATCGACCCGGGCATGCGAACGGTTGATTTCCATGTAGCGCAGCCAGTCGATCGCCGCGCCGGTCGCCAGGTTGTTGCTGCCGATGGCGTCGGCCATGTCTTTGTCCAGGCGCAGCGTCAACGTGCCGGCGTTGGCGATCCAGCCGTTTTGCACCAGCCACTTCGGATGGTTCAGGAACAGCGGCAACTCGCCGTCGACGCGGCCGGACATGGCGAACTGCTTCGGTTTCAGGGCGGTAAACAGCGCGCTGAGATCGACCTTGTCCAGCTTCAGCACTGCGGCGTCATGCTGCGGCAACCGCAGTGCCGACAGGCTGATATGCCCGTTGAGCATGTCCACGCCGACGTTGCTCAACGTCAGCGGCTGCCCTTCACTATAAGGATAGGTGCCCTGCAAATCGGCGGAAATGTTCTGCATCTCGAACAGGTTGGTGAAAGACTTGATGCGCAGCGATACCGGCTGTTTAGCTCCCAATTGCCAGTGATGCTGCTTGAACCGGTACGACAGGATGAAATCCAGGCCGCTCATCTCCCCGTCCTTCAGCCACATGCCGCCGTTTTTCACCACCCAGTGGCCACCGGCCTCGAACCCTTGTTCGCGGGCGGCGGAAAACGCCGACTGCGCGTAAAACTCGCCGTCGCGCAGCGTGAGATTGAGATCCGGCGCCAGCAGCGGTTGAAAGACCTTCAGCGACTGTTTCGGCCACCAGCCTTCGCCGCGCAGACGTTCGCCGTCCCAGCGGCCGCGCAGCGCGATCGGCCCGATCTGTTGCGCCTGCAGCTTGCCCTGCATCTGGAAACTGTCCGGCGAACGGCCGTTCACCTGCAGCGCCAGCACCGGCGCCGGCAGATAGCCGCCATCGCTGAAGCTGACTTTATCCGCAGCCAGCTGCAGCTCACCGTTGAACTGCGGGCTTTGTTCATCACGCCGCCAGCGCAGCGGCTGGTTGAGGCTCAAGCGCGGCGCGGCGACCGTCACCAGGCCGTACTTCAACTTATCGAAGCCGGTGGAGAGTTTATCGAGCACCAACTCGCTGTCGCGCCAGCTGCCGCTGCCGGCCACGTCCCAGGCGGCCTGCAGCGGCGGCAAGCGGCCATTGCCCCAGTAGCGCCATTGCCAGTGGCCCTTGTCCGGCCAGAAATCCTGCGCCTGGCCGTCCAGATGCAGCTTGAAGCGGCCCCAGTAACTGTCGCTGGCGCTCAAAATCGCCTGCAGGCGGCCGGTAATACCGGCGGCGGTCACCTTCACGCCCGCCAGCGGCAAACGCGCCTCTTCCAGCGTCATTTCCGGCGTCACCTTGCCCCACAGGCGCAGCAACGAACCCGGCTGCAGAACCAGCGTCGGATTGAGAATGCTGCCGCCGAGCACGCCCGGGATCGACGCGGTAGCGGAGAAGTCGGCCAGATTGGCCTGGCCGGTCAGTTGGAACCGCAGATCGCTGTCGGTCAGCCCCACCTTGCCCGGCCCAAGCGTCAGCACCGCATTGCCCTTGCCGTTGTGGCCGGCCGTGATCACGTTCAGCCGCGCGCTGATCTCCGTTTCATCCAGTCCCTTGCTCCAGTCGTGCAGCGCGATGCTGAGGCCGCCGTTCAACGGCTGTCCGCTGTAGGGCCAACGCCACTCGCCCTGCTTGATGCTGACCCGCTGCGGGGTCACTTCCCACGGCAGCACCGCCAGCGGCCGATCGTCGCCTTTCTCGCTCACCGTCAACACGCCCTGCTGCTGTTGCCAGCGCATATCCAGCAAAACCGGTTTTTCCAGATAGGCCGTCTGCATTTCACCCTGCAGCGCGCCCTGCGTCGGCAGGCTGGACAGATCCAGCGGAATGGTTATCTTGCCGGCGAGGCGCAGCGGTTGCGCGCTGTTGGGCGGAATGACGGTCAGGCTGTGCAACGTCAGCTGTTGTTTTTCATCCAGCTGCGCCTCGGCGCTGAGATTCGGCCCCCGATAATGCAGACGTTGCCCGTCAGAGCCGGAGGAAAGCTGCAGCTTCCCGGCATAACGCTGCCAAGGAATGAGCGTGAGGTCATGAATGGTGAGATCCAGCGGCGGCAGCTGCCGCTGCAGTTGATCGAGCGCAAGCGGCGCGCTGTTGGCGTCGCCGCCCGGCAGTTTTGACAAACAGGCGCTATCGACGCTGACCTTATCGCTCGACAGCTGCCAGCGGCCTTGCCGATAAGCCAGCCGCGTCGGCCCGACGCTGGCCAGCAGACAATCTTGCGCGGTGAAACGCGCCCCCGCCAACGTCAGGCCGCCCTGGCGCCAATGCAATTTGCCCTGCAACTCCAGTCGGCTTCCCGCCGGCAACCAATGCGATAACACCCCCGGCAGCCAGCGCGGCAAGGTTTGCCACAACGCCAGCACCAGGATTGCGCAGCCCGCCACCGTCCCTATGAATACTTTCAATCGCCTGGTCATTAAATGATTGCTTCGTTCCTGTGTTAGGCATTGGTTAAGTCTATGCCTGAATTGACAATAATGATGGCACGAATTTGACATAGGGTGAAGCTGAGTGCGGTCGCAGAGGCGATTTGCACCCTTTTGGCGCAAGCGCGCGCGGAGTTGTAGATTTTCGTTACATATACATCACATAAATAGGACAGTTTTCAGACTTTTGTTATTGTTGTTACCGTTGATGATTAATAGTCTTGCAAGCATTCTAATAAAAGTTTAGCTGCTAGCTAACTGTGTACTAGAGAAGCCATTCCCCACACCCCCGTGGGGATTTTTTTGTCGCCCGCCTCACCGTCGCCTTCCCTTCACCGTCGCCAGCCCACAGCAGCCTTGCAGCGTGGCTAACCAATTGTCGAATTTACTAAAATCTGTTAAATTGATCACAAAATCACGGTGGAGAAACCACGATGAAATTGGCGATATACAGCACCAAACAGTATGACCGTAAATATCTCGAACTGGTGAATCAGCAGTTTGGCTATGAGCTGGAATTCTTCGACTTTTTACTCAGTAAAAAAACCGCCAAAACGGCCGCCGGTTGCAAGGCGGTGTGTATCTTCGTCAACGACGACGGTAGCCGTGAAGTGCTCGAAGAACTGGCGGCGCTGGGCGTCGAAATTCTCGCCCTGCGCTGCGCCGGTTTTAATAACGTCGATCTGGACGCCGCCAAAGCGCTGGGCATCAAGGTAGTGCGCGTGCCGGCCTACTCGCCGGAAGCCGTGGCGGAACACGCGGTAGGCATGATGATGTGCCTGAACCGCCGTATTCACCGCGCATATCAACGCACCCGCGACGCCAATTTCTCACTCGAAGGGCTGATCGGCTTTAACATGCACAATCGCACCGCCGGCGTGATCGGCACCGGTAAAATCGGCGTGGCGACGATGCGCATTCTCAAAGGCTTCGGCATGAAGCTGCTGGCTTACGATCCGTTCCCCAGCGAACAGGCGCTGGAACTGGGCGCAGAGTATGTCGACCTGAAAACGCTGTACGCGCAATCCGACGTAATCACCCTGCACTGCCCGCTGACGCCGGAAAACCACCATCTGCTGAATGCCGACGCCTTCGCGATGATGAAAAACGGCGTAATGGTGATCAACACCAGCCGCGGCGCGCTGATCGACTCTACCGCCGCCATCGACGCGTTGAAGCAGCAAAAAATCGGCGCGCTCGGGATGGACGTCTACGAGAACGAACGCGATCTGTTCTTTGAAGACAAGTCTAACGACGTGATTCAGGATGACGTGTTCCGCCGCCTGTCGGCCTGCCACAACGTGCTGTTCACCGGCCATCAGGCTTTCCTGACCGAAGAGGCGCTGACCAGCATTTCGCAAACCACGCTGCAGAACATCAGCCAGTTGGATCGCGGCGAATCCTGCCCGAACCAGTTGAACGCGTAAATGGCATCTCGGGGCGCCCCTTGCGGCGCCCTGTTTATTTGAGAGCGCGACGATGAGAACAACGATGGCCGCCCTTGCGGCGCTGGTCTTGGGGGGATGCAGCATGAAACCACACGCGACCGTTACGCTCGGCGATCTGATGCATCATAATTTCGTGTTGCAGAGCGTCGATGGCGAAGCGGCAAAATCCCCAACGGGCGGCGTCCTGCTCAATCTGGAGTTCGGCGAGAAACTGCATGTGTCCGGCGCGATGTGCAACCGCTTTTTCGGCCAGGGGCAATTACGCGACGGCCTACTGACGGTAAAACCGTTGTCCTCGACGCGCAGGCTGTGCCCTGATGAGCAGCGCAATCGCTGGGATCGGGTGATCGGCACCGTGCTGGAAAACGGCGCCGAAGTGACGCTGAGCGCGCAGCAGCTGACGCTCAACGGCAGCGGCCACACGCTGGTTTATGCCCTGCGCGACTGGGTATATTGATTCTGGACGCCAGGCCTGGCGCCGTGGGCTTACCCGGCGCAGCTGCCCAGGCCCAGCGTGCGTTCCTCACACTGTTTGCCGTTCGGCATCTGGCACATGCGCAACGCTTCACCGTTCAAGTTGTGCGCGATGGTGGTGACGCCGCCGACCGCCGCGCAACCGGCGCTGGTCTGCAACGTATTGATTCTGGCACTGTTGCCCTGCTGTACTGGCTCTTCGTTGTTGCTGCTGCAGGCGGCTAAAAGCAGCACGGCGCTGGCAAGCAGCCATTTTGATGTCGTCATTATCCCACTCCTGAACCCGGAACTGCGCTGTGTAAAATCGCCATTGCCGATAACGCGCGTCACTTGGCGGACACGTTTCGCTATCTTTGATGCAAACTTGTTTAATCTAGCTCGATATATAAATAATGAAAATATATTCCGGCCATTATTTGTGGTTTTTTTGCGCCGGCCGGACATTTATTTTGTTTGCAGAATATTTCCGCCCCCATTGCGGGAGGTTAAACGTGACAGCGGCCCCCACCGCCCGCCCCGGCCGCAGAGAGAAAGTGATAACGTCACCGTTGCCGGCGACGGGGTTTCTTCGCATGATATCGGTATTAATTAACCCCGCGTGCTTTCGGCGTGACGGCGCATTTTTTGCTACCGGAGAGGATGATATTTGCGTCTATGCTGACGGCGCTAACTAATTAGCATTCCACTATTTTCAGTGAATGATGGCTGAATTCTTCAACCGGCGCGACTTGCTGTCACGCCGGCTTTTTTTACATCAAAATAACATTCAGTGCACAGAGGCTTTCGACAGTAAATTAATTACCAGCACGCCGGCAATAATTAATCCCATGCCGACAATCGCCGGCCAATCCAATTTTTGCTGATAAACGAATACCGCCGCGACCGACACCAGCACGATCCCCATGCCCGACCAAATCGCATACACAATGCCCAGCGGCATGCTCTTGACCACCATCGACAGCCCCCAAAACGCCACGCCGTAGCCCAGCACCACCAGCAGCGACGGCCACAGACGGGTAAAGCCCTCAGAGGCTTTCAACATGGTGGTGGCGATCACTTCCGCGACTATCGCCATCGTCAAATACATAAATCCGCTCATGGTTTTCTTCTGTCAGTTTACCGATGCGTAATTATGACGCGCCGGGAATAAATTGTCTTTAAACGGCGAAAACAATTTATTGAAGTGATCTCAACCGGCGATGCAAATAGCGATGCCGGATACGCTTGCCGATTTATCGCCCGCCACACAAACGCGATAAAGCCGCGTTCAAACCCTCTGTTAGACTTTTTTCCATTACTGCGAAAGTGCGCTTTCGCGGCTTTGTGAGCAATGAAAAGGTAATGTCGATGATAACTACAGATGGTAATAATGCAGTCGCTTCCGTGGCCTATCGCACCAACGAAGTGATTGCCATCTACCCTATCACGCCAAGTTCCACCATGGCGGAGCAGGCGGACGCCTGGTCCGGCGATGGCCGGCAAAACATCTGGGGTGAT
The DNA here is from genome assembly GCF_000747565.1 of Serratia sp. SCBI. NCBI lineage: Bacteria > Pseudomonadati > Pseudomonadota > Gammaproteobacteria > Enterobacterales > Yersiniaceae > Serratia > Serratia sp. SCBI. The sequence goes on from NZ_CP003424.1 coordinate 2,634,269, forward strand.
ATCCCGCGAGTGGTGGAAATGCAGTCGGAGGGCGGCGCGATCGCCACCGTGCACGGCGCCTTGCAGACCGGCGCGCTGTCCACCTCGTTCACCTCATCGCAGGGTCTGCTGCTGATGATCCCGACGCTGTACAAACTGGCCGGCGAGCTGACGCCGTTTGTGCTGCACGTCGCCGCGCGCACCGTGGCCACGCACGCGCTGTCAATCTTCGGCGATCACTCTGACGTGATGGCGGTGCGCCAGACCGGCTGCGCCATGCTGTGCGCCGGCAGCGTGCAGGAAGCGCAGGATTTCGCGCTGATCTCGCAGACCGCCAGCCTCAACGCGCGCCTGCCGTTCATCCACTTTTTCGACGGGTTCCGCACCTCGCACGAGATCAATAAAATCGTACCGCTCAGCGACGATACGTTGCGGCACATGCTGCCGCAGGCGGCGATCGACGCCCACCGCCGCCGGGCGCTGTCGCCGGATCATCCGGTGGTGCGCGGCACTTCCGCCAACCCTGACACCTATTTCCAGTCGCGCGAGGCCACCAACCCTTGGTATGACGCCGCCGACCAGCACGTGATCGACGCCATGGAGGCCTTCGCCGCCCTCACCGGCCGCCACTACCGGCCGTTCGACTATTACGGCCACCCGCAGGCCGAACGCGTGGTGGTGGTGATGGGCTCCGCCGCCGGCACCTGCGAAGAAGTGATCGACACCCTGCTGACCCGCGGCGAAAAAGTCGGCGTGCTGAAAGTGCGGCTGTTCCGGCCGTTCTCCGCCAAACACCTGCTCGGCGCGCTGCCGGACAGCGTGCGCAGCGTCGCGGTGCTCGATCGCACCAAAGAACCGGGCGCGCTGGCCGAGCCGCTGTATCTGGACGTGATGACCGCGCTGGCGGAAGCCTACAGCCGGGGCGAGCGCGCCACGCTGCCGAGAGTGATCGGCGGCCGTTACGGCCTGTCGTCGAAGGAGTTCGGCCCGGACTGCGCGCTGGCGGTGTTTCGCGAGCTGGCCCAGCCGCAGCCGCGCCCGCGCTTCACCATCGGCATCTTCGATGACGTCACCGGCCTTTCGCTGCCGCTGAGCGACGAAGTCCTGCCACAGCGCGCCTCGCTGGAAGCGCTATTCTACGGTTTGGGCAGCGACGGCTCGGTCTCGGCCACCAAGAACAACATCAAAATCATCGGCAACGCCACGCCGCTGTATGCGCAGGGCTATTTCGTCTACGACTCCAAAAAGGCCGGCGGCCTGACGGTCTCGCATCTGCGCGTCAGCGAGCAGCCGATCAATTCGGCCTATCTGGTCAGCCAGGCGGATTTCGTCGGCTGCCACCAGCTGCAGTTTATCGATAAGTACCAGATGGTTGAGCGCCTCAAACCCGGCGGCACCTTCCTGCTCAATACCCCTTACGGCGCCGACGAAGTCTGGTCGCGCCTGCCGCAGGAGGTACAGGCGCTGTTGCATCAACGCCAGGCGCGTTTCTACATCATCAACGCCGCCAAGCTGGCGCGTGAATGCCGGCTCGGCGCGCGCATCAACACCGTCATGCAGATGGCGTTTTTCCATCTGACGCAGATCCTGCCGAGCGACGTGGCGCTGCAACAGCTGCAGGACGCCATCGCCCGCAGCTACAGCAGCAAAGGCCAGGAGATCGTCGAGCGCAACTGGCAGGCGCTGGGCGCCACCCGCGGCGCGCTGATTGAAATCCCGCTGCAGCCGGTCGACGACAGCAGCCCGATGCGCCCGCCGGTGGTCTCGGACGCCGCGCCTGACTTCGTCAAAACCGTTACCGCCGCGATGTTGGCCGGACTGGGCGATGCGCTGCCGGTTTCCGCCTTCCCGCCGGACGGCACCTGGCCGGTGGGCACCACCCAGTGGGAAAAGCGCAACATCGCCGAAGCGATCCCGGTCTGGCAACCCGACCTGTGCACCCAGTGCAACCATTGCGTCGCCGCCTGTCCGCACTCCGCCATTCGCGCCAAGGTCGTGCAGCCGGCGGAGATGGAACACGCCCCCGCCTCCCTGCAGTCGCTGGATGTCAAAGCGCGCGATATGCGCGGGCAAAAATACGTGCTGCAAGTGGCGCCGGAGGATTGCACCGGCTGTAACCTGTGCGTCGAGGTCTGCCCGGCGAAAGATCGCCAGAACCCGGAGATCAAGGCCATCAATATGGCTTCACGCCTCGATAATCTGACGGCGGAAAAAGACAACTACGATTTCTTCCTGCAGCTGCCGGAAATCGATACGGCGCAGTTGGAACGCATCGACATTCGCACCTCGCAGCTGATCACGCCGCTGTTCGAGTACTCCGGTGCCTGCTCCGGCTGCGGCGAAACGCCGTACATCAAGCTGTTGACCCAGCTCTATGGCGACCGTTTGCTGATCGCCAACGCCACCGGCTGTTCGTCGATCTACGGCGGCAACCTGCCGACCACGCCGTACACCACCAACGCCGAAGGGCGCGGGCCGGCATGGGCCAACTCGCTGTTCGAAGACAACGCCGAATTCGGCCTGGGCTTCCGTTTGACGGTCGATCAACATCGCGCGCGGGTGCTGCGCCTGCTGAATTCGCTGGCGCCACAGCTGCCGGAGCAGTTGGTCAATGCCTTGCAGATGGAAGATGTGGCGCCGGAGCCGCGCCGTAAGCAAATCGCCGAACTGCGCACGCTGCTGGCGAGTATTGAAGGTGAAGATGCGCGCCAGCTGGCGGCCGACGCCGACTATCTGGTGGATAAATCCATCTGGCTGATCGGCGGTGACGGCTGGGCCTACGACATCGGCTTCGGTGGTTTGGATCACGTCCTCAGCCTGACGGAGAACGTCAACGTGCTGGTGCTCGACACCCAGTGCTACTCCAACACCGGCGGCCAGCAGTCGAAGGCCACGCCGCTCGGCGCGGTGACCAAATTCGGCGAGCACGGCAAGCGCAAGGCGCGCAAGGATCTGGGCGTCAGCATGATGATGTACGGCCATGTTTACGTTGCGCAGATCTCGCTGGGGGCGCAGCTCAACCAGACGGTGAAAGCGATTCAGGAGGCCGAGGCCTATCCGGGGCCGTCGCTGATCATCGCCTACAGCCCGTGCGAAGAGCACGGCTACGATCTGGCGCTCAGCCACGATCAGATGAAACAGCTGACCGCCACCGGCTTCTGGCCGCTGTACCGCTTCGATCCGCGCCGCAGCGCCGAGGGCAAGGCCGCATTGGCGTTGGATTCGCGGCCGCCGAACAGCAACCTGTCGGAAACGCTGCTGAAAGAACAGCGTTTCCGCCGCTTGAACGCGCAGCAGCCGGAGGTGGCCAGCGCGCTGTATCAGGCCGCCGAGAAAGAGCTGAAGGAGAAATACGATTTCCTCAGCCTGCTGGCCGGCAAGGCGGAAAAGTCCGCCGCTGAGTAACCTCCCTTAGGGCGCGAGCGATTCGCGCCCTGATCTTTTACCGTTGACGTAAGGCGTAGCAATAAAACCTGCTGGCATTCCTGCGCGCAATCCGTACCATACAGGCCTCGCGTCGGGCGCGTGGAAGCTGGATGATGAATAATGATCAAAATCGGCCGGTTGAATGGTAAACTCGCGGTCTACAACGCCATGCCCCTAGTGCCCCCCATTGAGAATGAGCACGATTTAAATGTCAGAAAAGCAATCCGTTAGCCAAAAAGAGCAGTACAACCTGAACAAATTGCAAAAGCGCCTGCGCCGCAACGTGGGCGAAGCGATCGCCGATTTCAATATGATTGAAGAAGGCGACCGCATCATGGTCTGTCTGTCCGGCGGCAAAGACAGCTACACCATGCTGGAGATCCTGCGCAATCTGCAGCAAAGCGCGCCGATCAATTTCTCGCTGGTGGCGGTGAATCTCGACCAGAAACAGCCCGGCTTCCCTGAGCATATTCTGCCTGCTTACCTGGAAGGCTTGGGGGTGGAGTACAAGATCGTCGAAGAAAACACCTACAGCATCGTTAAAGACAAGATCCCGGAAGGCAAAACCACCTGTTCACTGTGCTCGCGCCTGCGCCGCGGCATTCTGTATCGCACCGCCACCGAACTGGGTGCCACCAAGATCGCGCTGGGCCACCACCGCGACGATATTCTGCAGACGCTGTTCCTCAACATGTTCTACGGCGGCAAGATGAAAGGCATGCCACCCAAACTGATGAGCGACGACGGTAAGCACGTGGTCATTCGCCCGCTGGCTTATTGCCGCGAGAAAGACATCGAGCGTTTCTCGATCGCCAAATCGTTCCCGATCATTCCATGCAATCTGTGCGGCTCTCAGCCTAATTTGCAGCGCCAGGTGATCGGCGACATGCTGCGCGACTGGGACAAACGTTACCCAGGCCGGCTGGAAACCATGTTCAGCGCCATGCAAAACGTGGTGCCTTCGCACCTGAGCGATATCAATCTATTCGATTTCAAAGGCATTCACCACGGCAGCGCGGTGGTGGACGGCGGCGATTTGGCCTTCGATCGCGAAGACATTCCGATGCAGCCGGTCGGCTGGCAGCCGGAAGATTCGGACGACGCGGCGCCTGCGCCGGCGCGTTTGGACGTGCTGGAAATCAAATAAGTCCCCTCGCCGCTCGCCACCCTGCGAGCGGCGACCTTTTCCCTCTCTCGACGATCTCGATCCTGTTCACAGTTTGCGCATAATTTGCTGGGCGATGCCGTTTTTACCCTATACTGTGCATTTATACAGTCATATGGAGATCGCGCAATGAATATCACCCCCTGCCTGTCCCACGTCTCGCTGGGCTCGAACGATTTCGTCGCCGCCGCGGCCTTTTACGATCGCACGCTGGCCGCCTTGGGTTGCCGACGGGTGCTGGAGCATCCCGGCGCGATCGGTTATGGCCGCGACTACCCGGAGTTCTGGCTGCAGGTGCCGATCGACGGCCAGCCCGCTTCACCCGGCAACGGCACGCACGTCGGTTTTTTTGCCACAAGTAAGCAACAGGTGGATGAATTCCATCGCCAGGCGCTGCTGGCCGGCGCCGTCGATGAAGGCGCGCCCGGTTCGCGGCCGCATTACGGTGAGGCTTACTACGGCTGCTTTGTCCGTGATTTGGATGGGCACAAGATTGAAGCCAGCTTCTGGGATGAAAGCGCGGCCTGAGGAAGAGAGAAATCGAATAAAAAAATGCCGGTGATTAAACCGGCATTGTACGAATCAAATGTGCTATGCAGTAATTCAAAAATAAGAAAGTAAGACAATTATGGAGCGCAACGCCCATCGCTTGACGTTGCATTCACCTGCGAGAGAGATCATGCCCCATTTCCCCCGGCTAAATGTTGATTTTGCTCAATGTTAACCGGGTTTTCGTCATTTTCGCCTACAGCCAGCGGCTGCGCTTCAGCCACCAGGCGACGCCAAGCACCAACCCGACCAGCATCAGGCAAAATGCCGCGAAACCGAAGGGGTTGCCGCCGCCCGGTATGCCGCCAAGGTTGACGCCAAACAGCCCGGTCAGGAAGGTGGTCGGCAGAAATACCATCGCCAACAGCGACATGGTGTAAGTGCGGCGGTTCATCGCGTCGGCCATCACCGTGGTAATTTCGTCGGACAAGATGGCGGTGCGCGCGATGCTGCCGTCCAGATCGTCCAACCCGCGCCCCAGGCGATCCGCGATGTCCTGCATGCGGCGGCGATCGTCGTCGCTCATCCACGGCAGGCGGTCGCTGGCCAGCCGTGCGAAAACGTCACGCTGCGGCGCCATGTAACGGCGCAGCACGATAAGCTGTTTACGGATCAACGCCAGCTGGCCACGCTCCGGCACCTGCTGTTCCAGCAAGGCGTCCTCCAGATCGATAATCTTGTCGTGCAGATCCTCAATGAATTCGCTGGTGTGATCGGTCAACGCATCGGAAATCTCCACCAGCCAGTTGCCGCTGTTGGTCGGCCCGGCGCCGCTTTGCAAATCGTTCACCACCTGATCGATGGAATACACCTTGCGGTGCCGCGTGGAGATAATCAGTTTATCGGTGATGTACACGCGAATGGTGACCAACTGGTCCGGCCGTGAGTTGGCGTTAAAGTTGATGCTGCGCAGCGTGATCATGGTGCCTTCACCCTGGCGGCTGACGCGCGGCCGTGAGCTTTCGCCGGAGAGCGCTTCGCGCACCGAGTCCGGCAGCAGCGGCGTGGTGCTCAGCCATTCGGCGCTGGCCGGGTGCGCGTAATCAAGATGCAGCCAGCAAGGCGCGTCACAGGTGATCTTGTCATCCAGCTCGATCGGCGTGACGCCGCCCTTGCCATCCAGCTGGTAGGCGTAGACCGCGTCGGCGACCTGCAGCTCGCTCCCCTCAATCACATCCATTCATTTATCCCCTCAGTCTTGCTTATGTTGCTGAGTCTAGCGTTAACGCCTTGGAGATCAAAGACCAAGCTGTAACGCCAGTTTTCATGTTGTCCCATAAGCGTGGTCTATACTTCTGCTGCCAGGAACGCAAGACAGCCCGAGAGGAAACTCGCATGTTACAAATCAGCACCGCAGATATCTTGAAAATCGTCCTACCGACCGTCATTACGCTGTTTATCGCCGTGGTCAAAACGCCTTTTCGCATTCGGCGGGAAAACCACGATAAGCTGTTAAACCTGCTCGAATCCGTCGAGAAGCCCCAAAGCGCCCCCATACGTCTGTTGCGGTTTCGCGACTATATCGGCAACCGCAGCGCCGGCCTTGTTGCGCTGCAGCTGCTGCTGGCATTGCCGGATAGCGTAGCGGCGCTGGAACGCTATCGTTTCACCGGTGGCCGTCAGCAAATCTTGCGCGCCACGCCCGCAGGCTTCGTTTTGCGGCCAAGCGCCAATAACGCGTTCAAGCGTTTCTTGCTTTCCTGTCGCTATTTCTTGCTGTATTTGGTGTTCGTTACGTTGCTGGTGCTGTTCCCTGCGTTGACTCAATGGGGGCTGCAGCAGTTAGGGGTATTGATTACGCCCTATTCACTCCGCTATCTGCCTAATGCGCGCATCACCGACGGCTGGCAGCTGCTGTTCCCCGGTTTATTATTTATTATCATTATGTTCAGCCTGGCATACCTGACCTTCAGGCAGCTGGCACGCGCGGGTAACCTCAGTTCGGAACGCGCCTTTTATCGCTACTATCAACGCGCGCGTGAGGAACAACGATGCCGGGAAGTCCTGAGACAACTGCGCGCTGCGCTGCGCCGAACCTGACGAGAATGCGCCGCCTGCGCTGCATCGCAATGGCCGCCCTGCTGCTGTTCGGCCAATCGGCTCGTGCAGAGCCGGTGTTAGAACGCCTCGCCACACCCTATCACGCGCCGACGGCGGCGGGTTCACTGCCTTATTTTGTCGCGCACGCTCACTCCCCCCAGCCGCGCACCGCGCTGGTGGTGATGCACGGCCACCCGCGCGATGTCGCCAAGACATTGCAAGCGGCGATCGACGCCGCGCAGGGAGCGGGAGACAACAGCTTGCTGGTCGCCCCGCTGTTCCAGGTGCCGGAGACGCTTGCCGCCCGCTGCCGTTCCGCCGGGCTGCCGGCGCCGCAAGAGGGGGACGCCCTGTGGCGCTGCGGCTCCTGGATCGAAGGCGGTTTGGATAATGGCGGGAAAACCGGCTCGTTCAACGCCATGGATAACCTGCTGGCCGATCTGAAACGGCGCTGGCCGTCGTTGCAGTCGATCACCGTCGCCGGTTTCTCCGCCGGCGCCCAATTCGTGCAGCATTATGTCGGCTTCGCCGACCCGCCGGACGGAGTGCGTCTGCGCTATGTCGTCGCCGATCCGGGCAGCTGGCTCTATTTTGACAACCTGCGTCCCCAGCCCCTTCATCCGGAGCGCTGCGGCAGTGAAAAAACCTGTCGCTTCCGCTGGCAAACGCTGGACGCCGGCCAGTGCCCGCAGGCTAACCAGTGGAAATATGGTCCGGAAGCGCTTCCCGCTCACCTGCAGCGCACCGCCGACGCAGCACGCCGGCGCTATGCGGCGGCGGATATCACCTACCTGGCCGCAGACGGTGATACCGGCACCGCGCCGGGGGCCTACTATCGGATACTCGACAAATCCTGCGCCGCCCAGCTGCAGGGCCCCTACCGGTTGCAGCGCGCCCTGGCCTATGCCGACTATGACCGGCGCTATCTGGCGCCGGAGAAGCCGCATCGGTTAACCCTCGTTCCCGGCTGCGGACACAACGTCGCCTGCGTCTTTCCCGCGCCGGCGGCCAGGCAAGCGCTGTTCTCCATTAATGCAGACTAATAATAACGGCATTGAAATAAACCATTGCCGATAAATCAGACAATATCGCCGATAAAGCGCTGGTAATGCCGTTATTATTATGACTTAACATATTGCTATCAATTTTAATTCAAAATGATAATAATAAATCAACACAAAGCTGTTTCAGCGCAAATTTTAGGGGCATATACTTTTCTCACTACGAGGAGGTAGTTATGTTACGCGACCATTTAAAAATAAACGCCAGCGATACGCTGGAAAAAATCAGCAATATCCATTTGCAAAACCAGGGCCAGGAAGAGATCAGTGAGTTTGTGGTGAAAAACGCCGCCGGCCTGCAGATTGGCAAGGTCTCCGTCCACGATCGTTTCAGTACCCGTCGTTCTTATCCCACCAGCTACCGCATTACTCAGACCGATATGAGCGGCCGCGTAGTGGTGGACGCCATGCGGGACTGTCTGTAAGCGTAACCGCTCTCTGAAATAGACAATATTAATGTGATGATGGCAACCCTGTTTATTATTAAACGGGGTTTATCGCGTGGAAAAATTAATTAGCCTCGTGGTTTCGCCGTCGAGAAAATAACGCCCCCGCATTGCGCGGGGGCGATAAATAAGCCCACTCAGTGTTTGATGATATACATCGTTTGGCTATAGGCCACGTCTTCCGGATTGGTGATCGGGTAGCCTTTTACCCACGGTTTGATCAGGCGGCCGTTGGTGTATTGGTATATCGGCGCGATTGGCGCCTGATCGGCAATGATCTGTTCCATCTTGTTGTAATCGGCAGTCACCGCCGCCGGGTTGGTTTCCCGCCCCGCCTGCGCCAGCAGCTTGTCGTAGTCCGCGTTCTTGAACTTGGCGATATTGCCGCTGTGGGTGGAGGTCAGCAGCGACAGGAAGGTCGACGCCTCGTTATAGTCACCCACCCAGGAGGCGCGGATCACATCGAAATTGCCGGTATTGCGGCTGTCGATGTAGGTTTTCCACTCTTGGTTTTGCAACTTGACGTCAATCCCCAGCTTTTTCTTCCACATCGAGGCCACGGCGATGGCGATTTTCTGGTGGCTCTCCGAGGTGTTATACAGCAGCGTCAGCTTCAGTGGGTTGTTCGGGCCGTAACCGGCCGCCTGCAGCAATGCCTTGGCCTGTGCGTCCAGCTCCGCCTGCGGCTGCTGTTGCAGCGAACTCGCCTCGGGTTTGAACCCGGCGGTGACGTCCGGCGTGAAGTGATAAGCCGGTTTTTCACCGGTGCCCAACACTTTCTCCGCGATAATCTTGCGATCGATGGCGTAGGACAAGGCCTGACGCACCCGCACGTCGTTGGTCGGCGCACGCTGAGTGTTGAACGCGTAATAATAGGTGCCGAGCTGATCCGGGGTGTACACCTGCCCCGGGATGTCTTTCAGCAGCTTCTGATACATGTTTTTCGGGAAGGATTCGGTGATGTCGATGTCACCCGCCAGGTAACGCTTGGTGGCGTTGGATTCCTGGTTGATCGGCACGAAGGTCACTTTGGTCAGCACGGTGCGCGCATGATCCCAGTAATGGTCATTAGGCGTCAGCACCAGCTTCTCGTTCACCACCCGCTCCTGCAGTTTGAACGCGCCGTTGCCCACCAGATTGCCGACCTTGGTCCAGTCATTGCCGTATTTTTCCACCACCGCCTTGTTCACCGGGAACAGGCTGAAGTTGGCCGTCAGGCTGACGAAGTACGGCACCGGCTTGTCCAACTGCACCTTGAGCGTGTAGTCATCCGGCGCCGATACACCCAAGCGATCGGCCGGCAGTTTGCCGCTGATGATCTGCTCGGCGTTCTGGATCCCCGCCAGTTGCGCGAACCAGGCGAACGGCGACAGATTTTTCGGTTCTACCAGCCGCTGCCAGCTGTAAACGAAGTCTTTTGCCGTGACAGGGTCACCGTTTGACCAACGCGCGTCTTTACGCAGATGGAAAATATAAGTCTGATTGTCGCTGGTCTGCCAGCGGGTGGCGACGCCGGGGATCACTTTGCCGTTGGCGTCCTGATTGACCAGCCCTTCGAACAGATCGCGCGCCAGCTGAGCCTCCGGCAAGCCAACCGCTTTGATCGGATCGAGCGAGGCCGGTTCGTCTTTAATGTGGCGCACGATTTCCTGTTTGTCCGCCAGCGCGGTGCCCGGGGGAACCTGCGCCGCCATGGCGCTGCTCATACAGGCGCCGATCGCCGCCGCGCAGAGCGCCAAACGAAAACCCCGTTGCATTTTTTTTCCCGTCATTATGATTTGTCCCCCGTTAACCATCTGAATTTTTTATCATATAGCACAAGATCCATCCGGCCTAGAGCCCGCGGGCGAGAAGTTGCAAAAAGTGCGATTCAGGCGATAAAAAACCCGTGCGGCGCAGGGCGGCACGGGTGGGATTACGGCAGCGACCGTCAGTCGTACAGGTGGATGCTGTTGATGCGGTAGCTGAACTCTTCACCCTCTTCTTCATCGAACACGGTGAAAAAGCCTTTCTCAGCCAGCGGACGGGCCGAGATATCGGTTTTTTGCAGCTGACGCGCATCCGCGTCGTCGTAGCCGTAGTCGAGATAGAAGGCATCTTTCTGGTAATCGATATGCAGGGTGAACGGATAGTTCGATTCGTCCCCGCGCCCGTCGTCATTTTTCACCACGCCGAACCATTCCCCCTGACGGATCTGGTTTTCAGCGTCTACGCCGCACAGCAGCGTGATGGTGTCATTTTCATTTTCGCTATAGCTGGCGATGATTCTGGCTACTGGCATGTTAAATCCTCTTGCGGGTGATTGGCTTAGCTCTGCCGTTAGTATAACAACAGCCTCAGGCCAGGTGCGGTTTAATTGGCGTTTTCGCCGCTACCGCATCACAGATCGCGCAAACGCCGCACAATTGCGATGGGAAAGATGTCTCAAAGCGTAATACACTGAATAAAATGACAATGACTCTCGGCCTTTAACTCAGGGACAACACCATGACCGAACATCGACCGCGCAGTGAACGTGGCCAGTTGGCCGTCGCAGGAGAGAACTACGGCAGCTCGCTGCTGGGCGCGCCGCTGCTCTATTTCCCGGCGGCGGTCAGCGGCCCGGAAACCGGGCTGATCATCGCCGGCACCCACGGCGATGAGAGCGCCGCCATCGTAACCCTGTCCTGCGCGCTGCGCAGCATCGCCCCCGAACAGTTGCGCCACCACGTGGTGCTGGCGGTCAACCCCGACGGCTGTCAGCTGGGGCTGCGCGCCAATGCCAACGGCGTCGATCTGAACCGCAACTTCCCGGCCGCCAACTGGCGCTCCGGGGACACCGTCTATCGCTGGAACAGCGCGGCGCCGGTGCGCGACGTCAGGCTCTCCACCGGCGGGCGTCCCGGCTCCGAACCGGAAACCCAGGCGCTGTGTCATCTGATCCATCGCCTGAAGCCGCATTGGGTGGTGTCGTTCCATGAGCCGCTGGCCTGCATCGAAGATCCCGCCAGCTCGCGGCTCGGCGTTTGGCTGTCGCACAAGTTCGAGCTGCCGCTGGTGACCAGCGTCGGCTATGAAACGCCCGGTTCGTTCGGCAGTTGGTGCGCGGATCTGTCGCTGCCGTGCATCACCGCCGAATTCCCGCCGATCTCCGCCGATGCCGCCAGCGAGCGCTACATCGACGCCATGACCGAACTGCTGACCTACCCGAATTAATCCCTACGGGGCGAGATCGACGATCGCCCCGCATTCGAACGCCAGACCCGGTTCGACGTCCCGCGCCAGCCAGGTCGGGCCGTCCAGATCGACGAAGCGCGCCGCCGGCGCCAGCGGCAAGGCGGCGGATATCGCCCGCGACGTGCACAACATGCAGCCGAGCATGATGGCGAATCCCTGTTCGCGCGCGGCCTGCGCCAGCGCCAGCGCCTCGGTCAAGCCGCCGGTTTTGTCCAGTTTGATGTTGACCATCTGATAGCGTTGCGCCAGCCGCGGCAGATCGGCGCGGGTGTGGCAGCTCTCATCGGCGCAGATCGGCAGCGGATGAATAAAGTGTTCCAATGCGGCGTCGTCACCGGCCGGCAGCGGCTGCTCCAGCATCGCTACGCCGAGATCGGCCAACAGCTGGCAGCGCGCCGCCAGCCCTTCCGCCTGCCAGGATTCATTGGCGTCGACAATCAGCGTCGCCTGCGGCACCGCGGCGCGGATCGCCACCAGCCGCTCGCTGATATAGTGATCGTCGAGTTTGATCTTCAGCAGCGTGGCGCCCTGCCGCTCCAGCTCACGCGCGGCGAAGGCCATCGCTTCCGGCGTACCGATGCTGACGGTCTGCGCCATGCGGATCTGCGCCGGCGCCGTCACGCCGCTGCGCTGCCACAGGCTCTGCCCGTGCAGACGACACTCCAGATCCCACAGCGCCGAGTCCAGCGCGTTGCGGGCCGCGCCCGCCGGCATCTGCATCAGTAGCTGCTCGCGTGTGATGCCCTGCGCGATCGCCGGCGCCATCTCAGCCAGCTGCGTCATCACCGATTCCTCGCTCTCGCCATAGCGCGGATACGGCGTGCATTCGCCGACGCCGCGCACGCCCTGCTGTTCGATTTCGACCACCACCACCCGGGCTTCGGTGCGGCTGCCGCGCGCGATCACGAAGGCGGTGTGCAGCGGCCAGGCTTCCGGGTAAAAACGCATGTCTCTCATAACGGCTCCTGAGCGAAAACTGCGCATCCAGGCAGGCTGATGCGCCGGTGATGTTTTATAGAACAGCCTAATATATACAACTATTTAGCAAACTTTGATATCCAATCCGCCCCGCTTGTCATAAACTGGCGTCAGGGTGTGAACCTGATGTTAACAGCCGTCGCCGGCGCGCCGTTTCATCAGGTTCATACCCTTTGTATAAACACCTGTAAAAGGAATCTAGCAATGACTCAGACAGTACATTTTCAAGGCAATCCGGTCAGCGTAGCGGGCAAACTGCCACAGCAGGGCGAACAGGCCAAGGCCTTCTCGCTGGTTGCCAAAGACCTGTCAGACGTAGCGCTGAGCAGCTTCGCGGGTAAACGCAAAGTCCTGAACATCTTCCCAAGCATCGATACCGGCGTCTGCGCGACGTCGGTGCGTAAATTCAACCAGCTGGCCAGCGGCCTGGATAACACCGTGGTGCTGTGCATCTCCGCCGATCTGCCGTTCGCCCAGTCTCGTTTCTGCGGCGCGGAAGGCCTGAGCAACGTGGTCACGCTGTCCACCCTGCGCGGCGCCGAGTTCAAACAGGCGTACGGCGTTGAAATCGCCGAAGGTCCATTGGCGGGCCTGACCGCGCGTGCGGTCGTAGTGCTGGATGGCCAGGACAACGTGCTGTACAGCGAGCTGGTGAACGAAATCACCACCGAGCCGGATTACGACGCGGCGCTGGCAGCGCTGAAATAATAAAGCCGGCGAACGCCGGCTTTGGATACACGGGAAGGCGCCGCAAGGCGCCTTTTTTATTCTTCGCCCTCAGCGCCGCCTTTGCGACTGCTCAGGCCATACTCGCGCAGCTTGTTGGCGATGGCGGTATGGGAAACGCCCAACCGCTTCGCCAGCTTGCGGGTGCTGGGATAGGTGCGATACAGACGCGTCAGCACCGAGCGCTCGAAACGCTTGCTGATGTCGTCCAGCGAACCGTCCAGCACCTCGTCGCCCAGCGACATCTCCACCTCGAACTCCGGCAACACGATATCCTGCGGCCGCAGTTCGTAGCCTTCGGTTTGCGTCAGCGCGCGGTAGATGGCGTTTTTCAGCTGGCGCACGTTGCCCGGCCAGCCGTATTTGCTGAGGAAACTGCCCAGATCGTTCGCCAGCTTGGGCCGCGCCACGCCCTGCTCATCGGCGAAGCGCGCCACGAACAGCTCGGTCAGCGGCATGATGTCCTGCGGACGTTCGCGCAGCGGCGGAATGGTGATGGTCAGCACGTTGAGGCGATAATAGAGGTCTTCGCGGAATTCGCCGCGCTGCACCAGCTCGGTCAGGTTCTTCTGGGTGGCGCAGATCACGCGCACGTCGACGTGCACCTCATGCTCTTCGCCGACCCGGCGGAACGTGCCGTCATTGAGAAAACGCAACAGTTTGGTCTGCATGCGCGGCGACATTTCGCCAATCTCATCCAGCAGCACCGAACCGCCGTTGGCCTGCTCGAAGAAGCCCTTTTTACCTTCCAGCGCGTTGGGATAAGCGCCCGGCGCATGGCCGAACAGCTCGCTCTCCACCACGTCATCCGGCAGCGCGGCGCAGTTCAGCGCCAGGAACGGCTGTTTGCCGCGCGGGCTGCGCAGGTGGCAGGCGCGAGCCAGAATATCCTTGCCGGTGCCGGTATCGCCCACGATCAGCAGCGGCGCATCGAGCATCGCCAGTTTGCGCGCCTGCTCCAGCACGTGACGCATCTTGGCGCTCACCGCGACGATGTGATCGAATTCGGTATCGTCGTTCACCGACAGATTTTGCAGTTGGCGGCCCATGCGCGCGGTGGACTTCAACATCACCACCGCGCCGACCGCAGCCGGCTGTTGCTGTTCGTCTTCCAGATAGATAGGCGTAATGTCCATCAGGAAGTCCTGGCTGCGGATCACCACCCGTTCTGAGTGCGGCGCCGTATGCTCACTCTCCAGCCAGCGGCTGAAGTTATAGCCGCCGATCAACGCCCCGGCGGTCTGGTTGCGGATCTTGTCTTCGTTTAGGCTGAACAACGCCAGCGCCGCCGGATTGGCCAGCTCGACCTTGCCCTTCATGTCGATAGAGAACACCGGCTCCGGCATCGACTCCAGCAGCGCACGCAGCGCGCGATGCTCGCGTTCGGAAGGCATAAAGCTGACGGTGCGCACGTCGGTCACGCCGGCGATGCGGCGGATCTCCGCCATCAGCGCGCGGAAAGTATCGAAGTCCAGCTGGGAGAAATTGAGGTAAATGCGGCCGATGGGATCGATCTCGATGCCACGTAAGTCAATGCTGCGCGATACCAAAAGATCGAGTAATTCTCGAGTGAGACCGAGGCGGTCTTCGCAAAATACTTCCAAACGCATCAGTGTTGGCCTTATCTCTGCAGGTGCGGGGATCGTTAGCGATGATGATACTCCCTCGCACCGGGCGGTAGAAGCGATCTGTCAGCAAAAGTTGACAGAACTCTGATTTATTGCCGTGGTTGCTGATTTTAAACGCAAGCGAATAACAGCATCGGCGTCATTTTAGCCCACAAACAGAGAGTTATCACAAACAGATTTAATTTTGCAGGTATTTATCACGCAAGCACAGGGTGATCGACTATCGTCAAGTCTCGATTACGTCCGGCGTTGGCGCCGGTGAAATAACGGCGCTGCCAGGAGCGCCGTCGCGGGGTTATTTGGCCTTGCCGTCGCTCTTTTTCAGCGTGTCTTTCAATTGGCCGATCAGCTGGCTGCGGAAATCGCCAAGCTTCGGTTTTTCCCCTTCCAGCCACGGCAGCGGGCGACACAGTTCCATCGCCTTGATGCCCAGCCGCGCGGTCAACAACCCGGCGCCGATGCCCTGCGCCGCGCGCGCCGACAGCCGCGCCGCCAGATCCTGCGACATCCAGTCCATGCCCACTTCGCGCACCAGTTCGGAAGCGCCGGCGAAGGCGATGTTGAGCAGCACCAGCCGGAACAAACGAATGCGGCTGAAGTAGCCCAGTTCAATGCCGTACAGCGCGGCGATGCGGTTAATCAAACGGATGTTGCGCCAGGCGATAAACGCCATATCCACCAGCGCCAACGGGCTGACGGTAATCATCAGCGTCGATTCGGCGGCGGAGCGGCTGATTTCGCGCCGCGCTTGGTTGTCGAGCACCGGCTGCACCAGTTTGGCGTACAGCTCCACCACTTCACGGTCATTTTGGGTTTCATGCAGCGAGGCCTGCCAACGCTGCAGCGCCGGATGCCCCTGATCCAGCCCGGCCTGGCGCGCCAGCTTCTCGCAGAATTCGCGCCCTTGCCCCAGTCCGTGGCTGTGCAACAGCTCGCGCGCCACGTCGCGCTCTTCCGCGCGCTGGCGTAGCCGATACAAACGCCGCCATTCGGTGACCACCGAACCAACGCCGGCGAACACGATCAGGCCGCCGGCCACGCCGCCACCCATGGCGATCCAGTCCTGCTGCACCCAGGCGGTATGCACCCACTGCACGCCCTGCGCCACCACGCTGACGCCGAACAGCGCCAGCCCGGCGGTGACCATTTTGCGCCACACGCTGCGTTTCGGCTTCAGCGCAGCGTTGATGATGCCCTCGGCGCGCCCTTCTTCCTCCTCCTGCTGCAGCTCCGGCGCCGCCGGAAAGAAGCTCTCCGCCTGCTCGGCGTCGAAAGCGACGCCGGCGCGCAACGTCGGTTCCTGCGGCGGCTGCAACGGCTCGTCAAAATCGATACGCGGTTTGATCGGCTCGCTCATCGCAATTTGTCTCCCAGTAAAAATTCCATCACCGCATCCAGACGGATATGCGGCAACGGGCTGTCCACGCTCATGGCACGCGGGCGAAACTCATCGAAGTGAAATCCCTGGCTCTGCCAGAACGCCGGCCCCGGCAAACGGGCCGGCACTTCGCCGGGGAACACCGTCAGCGGCGCGCCGTCGCTGAGGAGATTGCCCTTCAGCGCCGGAATACGCTGCCCCTGATGATCGACAATGCCGCTCTCGGTCGCCTGCACCGAGGCCAGGCCGACGCAATCCATGCTGATGCCTTCGAACGCCGCGTTCTGCCACGCCTCTTGCACCAGCTGTTGCAGCAACGACACCAGATTGGCGTGCTGATCGGCGGTGATGTGGTCCGCCTTGGTGGCGGCGAACATCAGTTTGTCGATGGTCGGCGAGAACAAGCGGCGAAACAGCGTGCGTTTGCCGTAATGGAAACTCTGCATCAGTTGGGTCAGCGCCAGGCGCATGTCGTTGAACGCCTGCGGGCCGCTGTTGAGCGGCTGCAGGCAGTCAACCAGCACGATTTGCCGATCGAAACGGACGAAATGCTCTTTATAGAAGTTTTTGACGATCGACTGGCAGTAATAATTGAACCGAGCGCGCAGCATGCCGATATTGGTGTGTTTGTCGGCCTGCGCCAGTTTCGACTCGCCCGCCGCGGCAACATCGGGCCACGGGAAAAACTGCAGCGCCGGCGCGCCGGCCATGTCGCCCGGCAGCACAAAACGGCCCGGCTGAATGAAGTGCAGACCTTCGCTTTTGCAGCGCAACAGATAATCGGTGTAGGCCTGGGCGATCGCCGCCAGGCGATTTTCGTCGGCCGGGGCCAGCGGATCGCAGGTTTTACACAGGTCAAGCCAGGGCTTGGCCCATTCGGCGCGTTCCCCCTGCAGCAGCCCAGTCATCTGCCGCGACCAGGCCAGGTAATCCTGCTCGAGCATCGGCAGATCCAGCAACCATTCGCCCGGATAATCGACGATCTCCAGGTACAGCGTCGAGGTGTCTTTGAAATGGCGCAGCAACGAGTCGTTGGAGCGGTAGCGCAGCGCCAGCCGGATTTCGCTGACGCCGCGCGTCGGCGTCGGCCAGGCCGGCGGCGTGCCGTACAGCTGCGCCAGCCCTTCGTCATAGGTGAAACGCTGGATGCCGAGATCGCGCTGCGGGATGCGCTTGACGCCCAGCAGGCGTTCTTCGCGCACAGGTGAAAACAGCGGCATGCGCGCGCCGCTGTGCACATGCAGCAGTTGATTGACGAAGGCGGTGATAAAGGCGGTTTTGCCGCTGCGGCTCAGGCCGGTCACCGCCAGGCGCAGATGGCGATCCATTCCGCGGTTGACCAGCGAGGTTAACTCATTTTGCAGTCGTTTCATTTTGCCTGGAGTCACATCCTTTTATTCACTAAAACATGCAGTTACACGGTAACACTTCGCTAACCACATGGCCTATGCTCACTATTATAGCCACAAGCTGAGTGAGATTTGCCACAGATGAAAATTGCCACCTTCTCAACTTAACCGACAACGCTTTGTGTAAGACATAGCCGAGCAACCTAATATCGCCCCTATACAAAGACGAGATAGTATTACCCCCACAGGAATAATCACAATCACTCGTACTAACGATACAACCCCTTCATCAAAACGTTTATGTCAATACGAATATTAACCGGAGAATTCGATGAGCACAATTAATTTCGAGCGCGACCTGACCATTATAAATTCGATGGCAACACTTAAAAACACCCAACCAGAATATGACGGTCAACGCATAATCTTAACCGAGTATTATCAAGGAAAGGGTAAAGGTGGTGGTGTATTTACAGGACACACCAACGCGGTAAATGCTATTGACGACGGTGGCTATTCGACGCTTAAAGTCAATCAATCCCCAGCAGCGTGGTATCGTAATGACTTAACCCAGCTTTCTTTATACGACGGGGGATGTGATCTTACTCTTGACGATAATGGCCCCCTGATTCAAAATATTGCACTGATCAGAGGTGAACGCTCCGTAAAGATTCCAAGCGGCTATTGGAATATTAAAACACCGGTCGTCTTTCCAGCCAACAGTGGAATTTCCCTTTACGGTGAAAGCAGTTACAACGGTCGTGCCGTGCTCGTCTACAACGGACAAGATTTGGCAGAACAGACTGATATAACAGGGATTATAACCATCGACGCCGCTCAGGGAGAAATAACCTATAGCGGTGTCAGTTTCAGAAACTTCCAGCTAAGGGGAAATAACAAGACGATTTGCGGACTGAGTATAAAATACGCAAGCTATGTGCACGCCCAGAATGTAAGCATTCTTTACTGTCGGGGAGCCGGTCTTTATTTAGATAAGGTTCAGGATAGTTACTTCAAATTCGTCGAGGTTCAAGGCTGCGGCAGAACGTCGGGAGATTATGATAACTACCTGGACATCACTGACTTCAATAAGATGCTTCTTGCCCCCATTCATTTAACATCAACAATGCAAAATGACCACTGCAACATGTTACGATTCGAAGATTGTCAATGGGAAGCCAATTTGATAAGCCCGACTATCTATGTTAATGGTGGAATAGGACTTTGGTTTAAAAACCTACATATGGAACATCGAACCGGCCCGCTTCAAAAATTGATCGGCAACAATCCCAATGCCAGCTGTCTATTATATATGAATAATTCTGGCGAAGTTTACCTCAATGAAGTTCAGGCATCAGAGATAAAACACTTAGTCTATAGCTCTGGATACGGTGTTTTATATGCTACAAATATTAATCGAGGAGGGAACATTACTCACGCAGCATCAGGCAAAAAATTCAATGTGTTCATGAATGGGTGCTGGCTTCAGGATATGGACTTTTCATCCAGTGTAAAAGCCATGATCAGCAATTGCCGACTAGCCAGTTTGACCTGGCGATACCCTGCTTATCCAAGTACTATTTCGGACACCCACTTTTCCGGCAACGTTGCTCTGACAGAAGATGGAGCCAACCCACGTATCGATTTGGTCGACTGCCAGTATGGCAGCGTGAAAAGCAATACCAGCAATCTACGTTTCCTCGGCGGGCGTTGCTCGGGAGATTTTTACTATGTCTCACGATCGGGGGCTGGCTCGGTCATTGACGTTGACGTTGAAGGCAACACGACCATCAGCACCAGTTACGGCTGTTCATATCTGCCTGGAAAATCCAACTATACCGCAGTACGGATCGCCGACGGCCCCAAAGAGCTCGGCGGCGTAATGCGCCCCATTGGTTCCGAATGGTTCAATACTGCTGTGGCCGGTGACGAAGAAGGTGCCATCTATAGCTGGGTGAAAACGACTACCGGGTGGCGCCCCTCCAGTCGCATCAGTCGTTTCGGCACGAGCTTATCTTCCATGACGTTTGCTCAACTTCCTGCTGCGAATGTTTGCAAAGGCACCGCTATTTTTTGCACCAATACCGCAGCAAATCCATCGGCACAGGCAATCATAAGCAACGGTTCGAATTGGGTCTATTTGGCAACCCCGGGGACAAAAATCACCGCAGCGAATTGAATGAACGATATCATGCCGCCCTACTTGGGCGGCATTTTCTCTCCCGCCACGTAACGCCCGAATGCCTTGTTCAGGCCTTTACGGAACAGCGGTTCCAGCACCAGCGCCAGCACGAAGCGCACCGGTTTGCGGCCGACGGTCTTCAACAGCCAGCCGGCGGCGCCCGCCGGGCCATAGTTCAATAACGCTATGATGATGACTTTAGCCAATGTCTTCAACATTGCCGCCGCTCCTGATTTAAATCCACCCGTTCTGGTGGCGTTCGCGACATCAATTTTATTCATGACAATGCCCTCCGGCACAAGACGATTAAGATAACCTTCAACGGGATGACGGCGGCGAGATACCCGGCCTGCACAGGCCGGATATCGCAAGAAGAGTTACAGCTTGCGGAAGCGGCTCTGAACGCCGAAGGTGTCGGACGTCACATAACGCTCGACCTGACGCAGCTGCTGTTCGCCGCTGCCCAGCTCATATTCCAGCTGATCGAGCAACTGGCGCGGCGTCTTCTGATGCTCGCCCTCGAAACGGCTGGCCGGCGCTTCGTCCAACACGAACACCAGCGCGATATAGGCCACCAGCGTGAAGAAAAACAGCCCAAAGAACAGCGACAGCACCACCATCACGCGGATCAGGCGCACCGGTACGTCGAAATAGTGAGCCAGACCGGCGCAGACGCCTTTCACCATGCCTTCTTCGGGTACGCGATAAAGCTTTTTACTGCCCAGCGTCATGCTCATCAGGACTGTCTCCAGTTCGGGTGTTCCGCATCGAGGATCTCTTCCAGCGCCTGAATGCGTTCACGCATGCGTTTGGCGTCTTCCGCCAGCTGCGCCAGGCGCTGCATTTCTTGCTGACTCAGCTGGATGCCGGTCTGTTGCCGATTGCTGTAATGCAGCCAAAGCCAAATCGGCGCGACAAACAGCACGAAAATTGTCAGCGGAATGGCAAGTAATAAAGCACTCATTGTTATTCCTTCTTATCGGATCCTGGATAGGCGGCCACCTCCGGCGTGTGGCCGCGGTTCGCCTTACTCGGAGCGGTTCATCTTGGCTTTCAGCGCCGCCAGCTGCTCACTGATAGCGTCGTCGGCTTTCAGCTCAGCAAACTCCTGGTCCAGCGACTTCTTTTTACCGATGCTGATGCTTTCCGCTTCGGCTTCCATATGGTCGATGCGACGTTCGAACTGTTCGAAACGCGCCATCGCCTCATCCAGCTTGCCGCTGTCGAGCTGACGGCGCACCTCGCGCGAGGAAGATGCGGCCTGATGGCGCAGCGCCAGCGCCTGCTGCCGCGCGCGGGTTTCGGTCAGCTTGTTTTCCAGCTCACCGATTTCGCTCTTCATGCGCGCCAGTGTTTCTTCTACGGTCGCCACTTCCTGCGTCAGCGTGGCGATCAGGTCGGCAACCTTTTGTTTTTCGATCAGCGCCGCGCGGGCCAAGTCTTCTTTATCTTTGCGCAGTGCCAGCTCGGCTTTTTCCTGCCAGTCGCTTACCTGGCTTTCACCCTGCTCGATGCGACGCAGCAACTGCTTTTTCTCCGCCAGCGCGCGCGCCGACGTAGAACGGACTTCAACCAGCGTGTCTTCCATCTCTTGGATCATCAACCGCACCAGCTTCTGCGGATCTTCCGCCTTGTCCAGCAGGGTGTTGATGTTGGCGTTCACGATGTCGGCAAAACGAGAAAAAATACCCATAATTCACTTCCTCTTGGTTCTGATGGCGTCTGAAGCGCCGCGTTAAGTCGTACAGCTTGCCCAAAGAGATAATCAAAACCCGTGCCAACTCTTATATCATTGAAAAACAACAACTCTTTATTTTTGACTCTCTGCGCGCTTGCTGTAGAGTGATTATTTTCACCAAACATTGGCGAATTTCATCATGAACGAACAGCCAGAGAATTTGTTGGGCGAAGCAAACGCCTTTGTCGAAGTATTGGAGCAAGTCTCCCAGGTGGCAAAGCTGAACAAACCGGTGCTGGTGATCGGCGAGCGCGGCACCGGTAAAGAGCTGATCGCCCATCGTCTGCACTACCTCTCCAACCGTTGGCAAGGGCCGTTCATCTCGCTCAACTGTGCGGCGCTGAATGAAAACCTGCTGGATTCCGAGCTGTTCGGCCACGAGGCCGGCGCCTTTACCGGTGCGCAGAAACGCCATCTGGGGCGCTTCGAGCGCGCCGACGGCGGCACGCTGTTCCTCGATGAGCTGGCGACCGCGCCAATGCTGGTGCAGGAGAAATTGCTGCGGGTGATCGAATACGGCCAACTGGAACGCGTGGGCGGCAGCCAGCCGCTGCGGGTAGATGTGCGCCTGGTGTGCGCCACCAACGACGATCTGCCGGCGCTGGCGGCGGCGGGCAAGTTCCGCGCCGATCTGCTGGATCGGCTGGCGTTCGACGTGGTGCAGCTGCCGCCGCTGCGCCAACGCCGGCCCGACATCATGCTGCTGGCCGAGCACTTCGCCATTCAAATGTGCCGCGAGCTGGCGCTGCCGCTGTTTCCCGGCTTTACCGAACGCGCCAGGCAGACGTTGCTCAACTACGGCTGGCCGGGCAACGTGCGCGAACTGAAAAACGTGGTGGAACGTTCGGTCTATCGTCACGGCGACAGCGACAACCCGCTGGATGAGATCGTCATCAACCCGTTTGCGCCACGCGAGGCCACACCGCTTACGCCTGCCCCTGAAGGCGCCGGCGCGTTGCCGGCGCTGCCGCTCGAGCTGAAAAACTGGCAGTTGGAGCAAGAGAAGGCGCTGATCGAAGCAGCGCTGCAGCAAGGCCGGTTCAACCAGCGCAAGGCGGCGCAGCTGCTGGGGCTCACTTACCACCAGTTGCGTGGCATGCTGAAAAAGCATGCGCTGCTGCAAAACGGCGAGCAAGGCGAAGATTAGCAACGCGGGGATTGGGTGCCGGTCTTTCCCGGCCGTCAGCTATTAGCCCCAGGTTGAGAGATGTGGCCTGAGAACGGCCGCCTGGAGAGGCCGGCTTTTTAGCGGCCTGGTCAGGCGAAGGCATCAATGCCGGTCAGCGATGCCGAAAGCGCCCACAGACGCTGCGCCTGTTCCGGGTCGATCGCGTATTCCTTCACGCCGACCAGCGCCTGACTGTCGTGGACGGCGATGCCGGCAATATCGCCATCCTCGCAGTAGAGGCCCCCCAATCCCTGCAACTGCGGTGAGGTGGCGGCCCAGATCTGCGTAGCAGCCCCCTGCTGAGGCGTTTTAAGGGCATCGGGATCGGCCGGATTGCCCTCTTCGTCCATCCAGCCCAGGGCTATCATCTCTGCTCTCGATATGTGCCGCTGCAGCGGCGTGGCGATGCTCCCCGGATGCAGGCTAAATGCGCGGATCCCCCGCGAGCGGCCCAGAAGATCCAACCGGACGGCGAACAGGGCATTCGCCGTCTTCGACTGACCATACGCCAGCCACTTGTCGTAACCGCGTTCGAACTGCACATCTTCCCAGCGGATCGCCGAATGGTGATGCCCGGCGGAGGAGACGGTTACCACCCGCCCGCCATCGGCAATGGTCGGCCACAGCAAATTAGTCAGCGCATAGTGGCCGAGATGGTTGGTGGCGAACTGCCTTTCCCAACCGTGCCCCACCCGCGCCTCCGGGCATGCCATCACCCCGGCGTTGTTAATGACGATATCCGCCCGTAGGCTCGATGCGGTAAAGTCTGCAGCGAAACGACGCACGCTGTTCAAATCGGCGAGATCGAGTTCGGCGATCTCGACGCCGGCGCTCTGCCCTAACACCGCTTTGGCTGCCGCCGGTGCCCGGCAAGCGACGATAACCCGTGCGCCGGCGTCGGCCAGCGCCAGCGTCGTCTCCAGACCGAGGCCTGAATGGCCACCGGTGACGATGGCCAGCGTGCCTGACAGATCCTGGCCCGCGAGCACCTCGCCGGCGGTCGTTTTGGGCCCGAATCCTGACTTGATGGGGGTTTGTTGGGTAATCACAGGCATTCTCCTCACGGTTAACAGTGGCCGGCCAAACGCAGCCGGCGCGTCGATGAGAAGGAGTATGAAATTCCATCACGGGACTGTGAATGCATGAAACCCCGAACTTCTGTCGAGATCGTCCAGGTTACACGGCAAAAAAGAAGAAAGTGGGGCATGGCGGCTCGCCAGGCGAGGTTTCCGGTCTGAAACAGGACAAAAAAAAAGCCAGCACCCGAGCTGGCTTAAAAAACACTGGAAGCAATGTGAGCAATGTCGTGCCTTCCACATCAGAGCCGCAAACTGTGGCCTTCCGTGAACTGCCAGGCGATGATAATAGTTATCAGTATCGTCTGTAAAGCACTTTGTTGAGAATTTTTCTCATTACCACACGAAGATTGCGCAATTACCACTCAGGGAACGGGTCTGCCATCTCCAGCCAATAGTCCACGCCGGCGGCCATTTCGTCGTCGCTCAGCAGGCAGTCGTCCAGCAGACGCACGATCGCCGCCTGTTGCAAGTGCTGGCCGATAAACACCAGCTCCTGGCGCATGTCGCCGAACGGCTCCACCCATTTCTCCTGTATATGCGCCCGCGTTTGCGGATCTTGCGGCCAATTGTCTTGCGGGATCGCGCGCCAAAAGGTGCCCGCCAGGCCGTAATGGGCGATGCCGCCGGCCTGGCTCCACTGCCCGGCCTGCCGCGGCCGCGTCGCCAGCCAGAAGAAGCCTTTCGAACGCAGCAGCTTGCCGCCGCCCCAGTCGCCGTTGATCACGCGGTAGAACTTGTCCGGCGCAAACGGCCGCCGCGCCTGATAGACAAAGCTGCTGATGCCGTAGCTTTCCGTCTCCGGCACGTGTTCGCCGCGCAGCTCTTTCAGCCAGCCGGGTGCCTGCTGCGCCTTTTCAAAGCTGAAGCTGCCGGTATTCAGCACCGCCTCCAGCGGCAGTTTGCCCGGCGCGATCGGCACAATGCGGGCGTCGGGATTCAGGCTGGCCAGCAGCGCCATCACTTCGCCCTGCTGCGTTGGCGTCAACAGATCGGTCTTGCTGACCAGGATCACGTCGCAGAATTCGATCTGTTCAATCAACAGATCCGCCACGCTGCGCAGATCGTCCTCGCCGAGACTTTGACCGGCCTCCTGCAGGCTTTGCGCCTGCTGGTATTGCCGGATGAAATTCACCCCGTCGACCACCGTCACCAGCGTATCCAGCCGGGCGAACTGCGACAGGCTTTCCCCTTGTTCATCCTCAAAGGTAAAGGTTTCCGCCACCGGCAGCGGTTCGGAGATGCCGCTCGATTCGATCAACAGATAATCGAAGCGCCCGTCCTGCGCCAGCTCGCGCACCGACACCAGCAGGTCTTCGCGCAGCGTGCAGCAGATGCAGCCGTTGCTCATCTCCACCAGCTTCTCCTGCTGGCGATCGAGGCGCACTTCATTCTCCACCAGCGCAGCGTCGATATTCACCTCGCTCATGTCGTTGACGATCACCGCCACGCGCATGCCCTGCCGGTTGTTCAGGATGTGGTTCAGCACCGTAGTCTTGCCGGCACCGAGAAAGCCGGAAAGCACGGTCACGGGAAGTTGTTTCATGGGGACCTCATTAAAATTCATTGCGTAATGCCTGGTAACCGCGCACCAGCTCGACGTTGGTGGCGGCCACTTCTTCCGAAAACTGCAGCGCGCCGCGATCGACCTGGCGATAGCGCGACAGGTCGCTGTCCGGCCCCACGCGCTCGGTCGAGGGGATATAGCGGTTTTCCGGCAGCGTCACGCCGTCCACGACCGCGTTGTAGCGCACCACGCAGCCGGACTGAACGTGGCAGTTGAACAGCACGCTGTTGAAGCCGATAAACACCCGATCGTCGATGCGGCACGGGCCGTGCACGATGGCGCGGTGGGCGATCGAGCTGTAACGGCCAATAGTCACCGCCGCCCCGCTCTTGGAATGGATCACCACGCCGTCCTGAATATTGGAGTGCGAGCCGATGACGATCGGCTCCATGTCGCCGATGGCGTTCAACTCATCGGCGCGAATTACCGCATAAGGGCCGACGTAAACTAAGTCTTCGACGATCACCCGGCCGCAAATAATGGCGGTGGGATCGATGTAGGCCAGCGGCGAGACCTGCGGCAGATGGCCGCTGGGATTTTTACGCAGCATGGTGTTCTCCCCGCCAGCTCAGCTCCGCCACCGCATTGTGGGCATGCAGGCTCTCCTGATGCTCGACGCGCAGCGAAAAAGCGCGGTAGTCGCACTGGCTGCGCAGCATGCGATACAGACGGCGCGCCGCGTCCTCGCAAAACATCAGATTCTGACCGTTGGCCAATGCGAAGGCCTGTTCGTCGCTGCGTTTCACCAGCGTTTGCACCGGCGTGCCCAGCGCGTGTTCGATGCGATCAATCAGTTTCACCGGCTCAAACGCCCGTTCATTCTCGGGCGTCACGGTGATCCAGGCCCAGCTACGCTGGCTGTGGGGGGTGGCCGGCATCCCTTGCTCCAGCAGCCACTCGCTCACCTGCCGTTGGCTGACCCGCTCCGCCGCCTGTTCAAAATCAAACTGGAACTGTTGCTGCGCCAACTGACGGCTGAGCGCCGCCGAACTCGGGCAGGTGGAGGAATAAGGCACGCCGACGGTCAGCGCCAGCGTCAGCGTATCCGTCAGGGTGGCCTCGATGCGCAGCGGATATGCTTTCCAGCCGCGCTGCGGCGACAGCAGCGCCGGGCGTGACAGCAACAGCTCGCCACTGATCGACAAGCTGGCGCGATCGCTGTGTTCCGGCTGCGAAGCCAAAAAGGCCTGCAGCGTTCGGCCAATGCGCTGCGGCGTCAGCTCGCCCTGCGTCAACTCGTCCAGCGCCAGATACAGCCGCGACATGTGAATGCCGCGCTCGCCCGCCGCTTCGGCGCGCAGGTTGATACCGGCGTCGACCTTCGCCATCAATGGCTTGCCGGCCAGCTCCAGCGGCAGCGCGATCCCTTGCATCCCGACCCAATCGAGCCCGACATCACTCATTTCGCCGCGCCATGCCTGAGCATCCGGCAGCGAACGGCGTGGTGGAAGTGCAACTTCGTTCATACATCCCCTTGCGTTATTGTGACTTTGCCGGGGAACGGTAACACGGTTTTGTTATATTATAACATAACATGAAAAACTTTTTTCTTGCCGCTGAACGGGCTAATTAATCAAGTCGCAGAAAACTCAGCGATTTTGCTCAATGGATTGGGCTGCTGGTCAGAGTGCGATACACTAACGCTATTGCTGATTAACCCATGAGCCTCTATGCGTGGTTTACCCTTTTGGATACTGTCGTTGTGCCTGACGGGCTCTGCCCTGGCCGCGACAACACCACCCGCGCCCAGCGCGGCGCCGCTGCCGGACATTCGCCAGAGCGGCTTTGTTTATTGCGTCAGCGGCATACTGAATACCTTCAACCCGCAAATGGCCAGCAGCGGCCTGACGGTGGATACCCTGGCCGCCCAGCTGTACGATCGCCTGTTGGACGTCGACCCCTACACCTATCGCCTGATCCCCGAGCTGGCGCAAAGCTGGGAGGTGCTGGACAATGGCGCCACCTACCGCTTCCATCTGCGCAAGGACGTGCCGTTTCAGACTACTGCCTGGTTCACGCCCACCCGCAAGATGAACGCCGACGACGTGGTATTCAGCTTCGCCCGCGTATTCGATCAGAAACACCCGTATCATGACGTCAACGGCGGCGAATACCCCTATTTCGACAGCCTGCAGTTCGGCGATTCGGTGCAGAGCGTGAGAAAGCTCGACGACTATACGGTGGAGATTCGCCTGCAGTCGCCGGACGCCTCGTTCCTGTGGCATCTGGCGACCCACTACGCGCCGGTGCTGTCCGCCGAGTACGCCGATCTGCTGACGCGTGAGGGCCATCAGGAGCTGATCGACCGCGAGCCGGTCGGCAGCGGCCCGTTCCTGCTCAACGAATACCGCTCGGGGCAATATATTCGCCTGGCGCGCAACGCCGCCTACTGGAAAGGGCTGCCGCGCATGCCGCAGGTGGTGATCGATCTGGGCGCCGGCGGTACCGGCCGCCTCTCCAAACTGCTGACCGGCGAATGCGACGTGCTGGCTTATCCGGCGGCCAGCCAGCTGTCTATCCTGCGCGACGATCCGCGCCTGCGCCTGACGCTGCGTCCGGGGATGAACATCGCCTATCTGGCGTTCAACACCCGCAAACCGCCGCTCGACAACCTCAATGTGCGCCAGGCGATCTCGCTGGCGATCAACAACCAGCGGTTGATGCAGTCGATCTATTACGGCACGGCGGAAACCGCCGCCTCGATCTTGCCGCGCGCCTCCTGGGCCTATGACAACGACGCGCACGTCACCGAGTACGATCCGGCCAAATCTCGCGAGATGCTACGGCAGGCCGGCGTCGGCCAGCTGAACCTGAAGCTGTGGGTGCCGACCGCCTCCCAGTCTTACAACCCGAGCCCGCTGAAAACCGCCGAGCTGATCCAGGCCGACCTCGGCCAGGTGGGCATCAACGTCACCATCGTGCCGGTGGAGGGTCGCTTCCAGGAAGCGCGCCTGATGGAGATGAACCACGATCTGACCCTGACCGGCTGGGCCACCGACAGCAACGATCCGGACAGCTTCTTCCGGCCGCTGCTGAGCTGCGCGGCAATCCGTTCGCAAACCAACTATGCTCACTGGTGTGACCCGAGCTTCGACGAAGTGCTGCAGAACGCGCTGCTGTCGCAGCAGCTGTCTCAGCGCATCGACAACTACCGCAAGGCGCAGAAAATCCTCGAGCAGCAATTGCCGGTGCTGCCGCTGGCGTCTTCCCTGCGCCTGCAGGCCTATCGTTACGACATCAAGGGATTGGTGCTGAGCCCGTTCGGCAACGCCTCGTTCGCCGGGGTGTACCGTGAATCCGCGCCGGAGGTGAAAAAGTGATTATCTTTACCCTGCGCCGCATTCTGCTGCTGCTTATCACGCTGTTCTTCCTGACGCTGGTCAGCTTCAGCCTGAGCTATTTCACGCCGCGCGCGCCGCTGAACGGCGCCGCCCTGCTGGACGCCTATCAATTCTACTTCGTCAGCCTGCTGCACTGGGACTTCGGCGTCTCCAGCATCAACGGCCAGGCGATCAGCGAACAGCTGCGCGAAGTGTTCCCGGCCACCATGGAACTGTGCCTGCTGGCCTTCGCCCTGGCGCTGTTTATCGGCATTCCGCTGGGCATCATCGCCGGCGTGCTGCGCGGCAAGTGGCAGGACACCGCCATCAGCACCTTCGCGCTGCTGGGCTTTTCGATGCCGGTGTTCTGGCTGGCGCTGCTGCTGATGCTGTTCTTCTCGCTGCATCTCGGCTGGTTGCCGGTTTCCGGCCGTTTCGATCTGCTGTATCAGGTGAAACCCATCACCGGTTTCGCGCTGATCGACGCCTGGTTGTCGGACTCGCCGTATCGCGCCGAGATGATCGGCAGCGCCCTGCGTCACATGATCCTGCCGATCGCCGCGCTGGCGGTGGCGCCCACCACCGAAGTGGTGCGGCTGATGCGCATCAGCACCGACGACGTGCTGAGCCAAAACTACATCAAGGCCGCCGCCACCCGCGGCCTGTCGCGCTTCACCATCATTCGTCGCCACGTGTTGCACAACGCCCTGCCGCCGATCGTGCCCAAACTGGGGCTGCAGTTCTCCACCATGCTCACGCTGGCGATGATCACCGAAGTGGTCTTCAGCTGGCCGGGCCTCGGCCGGTGGCTGATCAACGCCATTCGCCAACAGGACTATGCGGCGATCTCCGCCGGCGTGATGGTGGTCGGCACGCTGGTGATCACCATTAACGTTCTGGCCGACATTCTGGGTGCGGCAACCAACCCGCTGAAACATAAGGAATGGTATGCCCTTCGATAACGTATACCGCGAGAAAAAGATGCCGAGCCCGCTGCGCTACACCTGGCGGATTTTCTACGGCGACGCGCTGGCGATGATCGGTTTTTACGGCGTGATCGCCCTGTTGCTGCTGTCGCTGTTCGGCAGCCTGCTGGCGCCCTACGCGCTGGATCAGCAGTTCCTCGGCTATCAGCTGCTGCCGCCGTCCTGGTCGCGCTACGGCAACGTGTCGTTCTTCCTCGGCACCGACGATCTCGGGCGCGACATCCTCAGCCGCCTGTTGACCGGCACCGCCGCCACCTTCGGTTCCGCGCTGGCGGTGACGCTGGCCGCGGCGTTCTGCGGCGTGATCCTCGGCGTGTTCGCCGGCGTCACCCACGGGCTACGCTCGGCGGTGCTCAACCACATCCTCGATACCCTGCTGTCGATTCCGTCGCTGCTGCTGGCGATCGTGGTGGTGGCGTTTATCGGCCCCAAACTTGAACACGCCATGCTGGCGGTGTGGCTCGCCTTGTTGCCGCGCATGGTGCGCACCATCTACAGCGCGGTGCACGACGAACTGGAGAAAGAGTACGTGGTGGCGGCCCGGCTTGACGGCGCTTCCACGCTGCAGATCCTGTGGTACGCGGTCATGCCGAACATCGCGGCGGTGCTGGTGACCGAGTTCACCCGCGCGCTGTCGATGGCCATTTTGGATATCGCCGCGCTCGGCTTCCTCGATCTCGGCGCGCAGTTGCCTTCGCCGGAATGGGGAGCGATGCTCGGCGATTCGCTCGAGCTGGTGTACGTCGCGCCCTGGACGGTGATGCTGCCCGGCGCGGCCATTCTCGTCAGCGTGCTGCTGGTTAACCTGTTAGGCGACGGTATGCGCCGCGCAATCAATGCCGGGGTGGAATAATGCCGTTACTCGATATCCGCAATTTGACGATTGAATTTATGACCGCCGAAGGGCCGGTCAAGGCGGTCGATCGCGTCAGCATGACGCTGACCGAGGGCGAAGTGCGCGGGCTGGTGGGCGAATCGGGCTCCGGCAAGAGCCTGATCGCCAAGGCCATCTGCGGCGTAACCAAAGACAACTGGCGCGTTACCGCCGATCGCTTTCGTTTCGACGACATCGATCTGCTGCAGCTGAGCCCGCGCGAGCGGCGCAAGCTGGTGGGCCACAACGTCTCAATGATCTTCCAGGAGCCGCAGTCCTGTCTCGACCCTTCCGAGAGCATCGGCCGTCAGCTTGCGCAGGCCATCCCGGGCTGGACCTATAAGGGCCACTGGTGGCAGCGCTTCAACTGGCGCAAACGCCGCGCCATCGAATTGCTGCACCGCGTCGGCATCAAGGATCATGACGACATCATGGGCAGCTTCCCGTACGAGCTGACGGAAGGCGAGTGCCAGAAAGTGATGATCGCCATCGCGCTGGCCAACCAACCGCGCCTGCTGATCGCCGATGAGCCGACCAACGCCATGGAACCGACCACGCAGGCGCAGATTTTCCGTCTGTTGGCGCGCCTCAACCAGAACAACAACACCACCATTCTGCTGATCAGCCACGACCTGCAGATGATGAGCAAGTGGGCCGATCGAGTGAACGTGCTGTACTGCGGGCAAACGGTGGAGAGCGCCCAGTGCGAAGAGTTGCTGGCGGCGCCGCACCACCCTTACACCCAGGCGCTGATCCGCGCCATGCCGGACTTCGGCCGCTCGCTGCCGCACAAAAGCCGGTTGAATACGCTGCCGGGCGCCATTCCTTCGCTGGAACACCTGCCGATCGGCTGTCGCCTGGGGCCGCGCTGCCCTTACGCGCAGAAGAAGTGCATCGAAACGCCGCGCCTGCGCCCGGTCAAAAACCACTTCTTCGCCTGCCACTTCCCGCTGAACATGGAGGAGCAATAACATGGAAACGCTGTTGGAAGTGCGCAACCTGAGCAAAACCTACCGCTACCGCACCGGGCTGTTTCGCCGCCAGCACGTCGAGGCGGTGAAATCGGTCAGCTTTACCCTGCGCGAAGGCCAGACGCTGGCGGTGATCGGCGAGAACGGCTCCGGCAAATCCACGCTGGCGAAGATGCTCTCCGGCATGGTGGAACCCACCGCCGGCGAGCTGCTGATCGACGATCATCCGCTGGCGTTCGGCGATTATCGTTACCGCAGCCAGCGTATTCGCATGATTTTTCAGGATCCGAGCACCTCGCTCAACCCGCGCCAGCGCATCGGCCAGCTGCTGGATGCGCCGCTGCGGCTGAACACCGATCTTGAGCCCGCCGAACGCGAGCAGCGTATCAACCAAACGCTGCGCCAGGTCGGCATGCTGCCGGATCACGCCTACTACTATCCGCACATGCTGGCCTCCGGGCAAAAACAGCGCGTCGCGCTGGCCCGCGCGCTGATCCTGCAACCGAAGGTGATCGTCGCCGATGAGGCGCTGGCCTCGCTGGACATGTCGATGCGCTCGCAAATCATCAATCTGATGCTGGAGCTGCAGGAAAAACACGGCATTTCCTATATTTATGTCACCCAGCACCTCGGCATGATGAAACATATCAGCGACCAGGTGCTGGTGATGCACGAAGGGGAAATCGTCGAACGCGGCAGCACCGCGGAGGTGTTGGCGGCGCCGCTGCACGAATTGACCAAGCGCCTTATCGCCAGCCACTTCGGCGAAGCGCTGACCGCCGATGCCTGGCGGCGCGACGGCGGCCGCTTCTGAGTCACGCCTTCACCTCAAACCCGCTGCGGCGGGTTTTTTATTCGCCTTGCGCGCCTGCCGCTTAGCAAGAAAGCGCACATGCAAATTACATTCTTGTTATATATCCTTATATTTTATTCCTTTCAGTTATTGATTAGTCCGTAACATTATTTTATCTCGCCAGGGCGATCGGTGAGGATATCCCCTACGTTGCACTTCTCATACGACAGGATATCGCACTGATGAACAGCATTCGCCATCGCCGCCTTACGCAGTTTCTGCTCACGCTGGCAGCCGGTTTTTCTGTTTACGGCCACGCCCTCTGCTGTGATGAGCTGCGCTAAAACCGCCTTTCGCCCCGCCTGCGGGCATGTTGCCTCTTTGTCCAGCCGACGCTGCCGCGCGCAGCGGCGGCTGTTGATCATGATTAAGGATTGACCCTATGGAACGACTCCGTCGACAACATAATGCCCAGTGGTATCACGAAACCCAAAGCAGCGTGCGGGGCGATGCGCCGCTGGAACCCCAGGCGGCCACCCTTCGCGATCGCTTTCTGCTGGGGCTGGGCGCTTTCGCCGATGAAGCCTTAAACAATGCGCTCAGCGCTCGCGCCGGGGTGTTCAGCGCCTCGTTGGCCGGTTACCACGCGCTGTTTCCCGACCAGGTGCCGCTGTCACGATACGTGACATTGTCACCCTACGATCGCCTCAGCACCGCTTTGACCGTCGCTCAGGTGACGGGCGTGCAATCGCTTTGTAGCCACTACGCCGCCCGCCTCGCCCCGCTGCACAGCCCGGACGCCTCCCGGGAAAGCAACATCCGCCTTGCTCAGATCACCCAATATGCCCGTCAGCTTGCCAGCCAGCCCACGCTGATTTGCCGCAAGGCGCTGCAACAGCTCGCCGACGTCGGGCTGAGCCCGGCGGATATTGTCACCTTTTCGCAGGTGATCGGTTTTGTCAGCTATCAGGCGCGCGTGGTCGCCGGCGTCGCGGCGTTGGCCGGCCGGCCGGCGGTGGTGGTGCCCGGCTTTCCTAACGTCGAAGACGCCGATGGCATCGCTTTCAGCGCCGACGAACTGACTTGGTCTGCCCGCCTGCCGCCGATCAACGCGGAAACCGCCGCCGCCGAACAGCTTGATGTGTTGGATCAAAGTCACCCGCAGGCGCGCGCCGAATCTTATTATTTGCTGTTAGCCCACGACGCCGCCACCCTGCGCGAGCGCAACGGGGTGTTCAACGGCATCAATGCCGAAGGATATGGGTTATCGAGTCGCCTCAAGGCGCTGGCGACGCTGGCGGTCTCGCGCATCAACGGCAGCCGTTACTGCGCGGCCACCGTCGCGCAAGAATTGCAGGATGAAGGATTGGTTCAGGCGCTGTTCGCCGGGCTGCCTCAGGGGCTGGCGTATACCGAAGATTCGGTAAAACTCGCAGTGATGCGCACCGCCGCCGAGCTGACTCGCGCACCTGAGAAGTTCACCCCGCAGAGCGTGCAGCCGCTGTTCAACAGCGGCCTGGATCAGGCGCAGGCGCTGGAGGTGATCCTCACCGTCGCGCTCTACGCCTGGGAAAACCGCCTGCGCCAAACGCTGGGCGATGCGGAATCTTTCAGCGCTATCGACTGAATACCACTACGCGGCTAATACTGGCCGCAATACATTCTTCCTTCAGATATTTTGCCGCCGCAACCACTCGCTGGCGGCATCGAAAAACTTCTGCGCCAACGGCGTGGCGCGCTCCGACATATCGACCACCACCGCCGCATGACGCGGCATGGCGGCGATGGCCACCGGACGCCGCTGCAATGCCGGCATCAGCGGCGATTGCAGTTGGCCGCGCGGGAACAACCCGCAGCCCAACCCGACGAAAATCCCCTCCAGCAGTTGGAAGATAGAGGTAGTTTCCAGCCGCGGGTGCAGCGTCAATCCAGCGTCGCGGAAATGCTGATCGAGATAGCGGCGGAAATAACGCGTCGGCTCGGCCAGACACAGCGGCAAGGCAGCCACCGCCTCCAGCGGCAACGGCGCATCCCCCACCAGCTTAGGGAAATGCTGCGGATGAAACACCAGCTCGACGCCGGTTTCCACCAGCGGCTGCGATTGGAAATGCAGTTCTTTCAAGGTCGACAGCTCGAAAAAGCCGATGCCGATATCTACGGTGTGCGCCGTCAGCGCCTCCAGCAGCTGATCGGCGCTCAGCACCGCCAACCGATAATCAAGATGGGGATAACGTTCGCTGACCGCCTTGAGCATTTCCGCCACCGAGATGCTGCACTGCGGCACCACGCCGAGGCGCAACGTGCCGTGCAAGCCGTGCTTGAGCGACTCCACCTCCAGTTTCAGCCCTTGGTAGACCGAGACGATCTCGCGCGCCCACGCCAACACCCGTTCTCCCTCGGCGGTAAAGCCGCCGAAATGGTTGCCGCGGTTAATCAGCGAAACGCCCAGTTCTTTTTCCAGATTTTTCAATCGCATGGACAGCGTCGGCTGGCTGACGAAGCTGGCTTCCGCCGCCCGACCGAAGTGGCGCTCCCGTTCTAAATTACACAGATAAATCAGTTGTTTAATATCCATAGCGCGGCTCAATGATCGGCATTCGCACCAGTATACCACCGGGCGCCGCCGCCCGCCCGGTGAGTCAGAGTTTGAGCTTCACGTAATCCGCCAGGCGCGAGAACACGCCGCCCTGCGGCACCGCCCGCAGCGCCACCAGCGGCAGGGTTTTCACCACCTGGCCATTGTCGCTGATGCGGATCTCGCCGACGATTTGTCCTTTGTTGACAGGCGCTTCCAGCCGCGCAACGTTGAGCACGTACTGCGCCTTCAGCTTGTCCGCCTCGTTTTTCGGCAGGCTGAGCGACTGGTCCTGCGCGCTGCCGACCGGCAAGCGGTGGCTTTCGCCGTACCAGATCGGCTCTTCCTCCAGGCTCTGGCCGGCGCTGAACAGGTGTACCGTGCTAAAGTCGCGCAGCCCCCAGCTCAGCAGCTTGCGCGCCTGTTCCTCGCGGCCTTTTGAACTTTTGCCGCCCATCACCACGGCGATCAGACGGCGATCTCCTTCGGTGGCGGAAGCGATGATGTTGAAGCCGGCCGAGGCGGTGTGTCCGGTTTTCAGGCCGTCGACGTGCAGGGTCTTATCCCACAGCAGGCCGTTGCGGTTCTGCTGCGTGATGCCGTTCCAGGTCAGCGATTTCTCGCTGTACATATGGTATTCCGCCGGCTCGCTCATGATGATGGCACGTGCAATCACCGCCAGATCGCCGGCGGTGGTGAACTGCCCCGGCGCATCCAGCCCGTGTACCGTTTCGAAATGGGTGTTCTGCAGGCCCAGCTGCGCGCTCTTCTCGTTCATCAGCTTGACGAAGTTGGCCTGGCTGCCCGCCACATAGTCCGCCATCGCCACGCAGGCGTCGTTGCCGGAATCGATGATGATGCCGCGGCTGAGATCGCGTACCGTGACCCTGTCACCAGGCTTCAGGAACATCAGCGAGGAGCCTTTGAACACCGGGTTGCCCTGCGCCCAGGCGTCTTTCCCCACGGTGACGACATCGTCGAGGCCAATCTTATGCTCATCGAGCGCATGATCGATCACCAAACCGGTCATCAGTTTGGTCAGGCTGGCCGGATTGCGCCGCTCGTCGGCATTGCCGGCAGCCAGCACCTGGCCGGTGGTGTAATCCATCAATACGTAAGAGGCGGCGTCTATCGCCGGTGGAGTCATGGTGGGAAAATGGGACGCCGTTTCCGCCGCCTGCGCTGCTAAAGGCAGTAAGATACCGCCGATCACCACTGATACTGAACGCTTCACGCTGTGTTCCTCAGGCCCGCAGGCTAAATAAAATGCCAATATAATCCGCGAGATAGACTGCATGAATTCACTTTCAGGCGAAACCATTACTCTTTTGCAGCGGGTGTCTTTATGCAACCATTTGTTTAGGTCAGCGTCCGCCTGCGATAGATATGCTCTATGCCGCCATTGCCCCATTCGATTAGACGCCTGCCTGCCGCGCCCCTAAACTTGTGACATAAATACGCAAGACGCATAAAAAAGCGTTTACTTTTTAGCTACAACCACCTGCGAAGTGTCACCATGAAATTCAAACCGTCAATCAAGCCTTATACCGGCCCAGCGGGCGGCTGGGGTTCGCTTGAAGCCACCACCCGCTTTGTCCTCGACAGTAAACAAACCCTAAAAAACATGCGCAACCTGATGCGCGTCAACAAGGCGCGCGGCTTCGACTGCCCCGGTTGCGCCTGGGGCGACGACAACCACAGCACCTTCAGCTTCTGTGAAAACGGCGCCAAGGCAGTCAGTTGGGAAGCGACGCGCAGCGCCGTCGAGCCAGAGTTCTTCGCCGCGCACAGCGTCAGCACCCTGCAGCAGCAGAGCGACTATTTCCTCGAATATCAGGGGCGCCTCACGCATCCGATGCGCTACAACGCCGAAACCGACCACTATGAGCCTATTCATTGGCCGGACGCGCTGGCGCTGATCGCCAGGCACATCAACGCAATGGACAACCCGAACCAAATCGAGCTGTATACCTCGGGCCGCGCCAGCAACGAAGCGTCGTACCTTTATCAACTGTTCGGCCGCATGCTCGGCACCAGCAATTTCCCCGACTGCTCCAACATGTGTCACGAGGCGAGCGGCGTCGGGCTGAAGCAAAGCATCGGCGTCGGCAAAGGCACCATCCGCATCGATGACTTCGAAAAAGCCGACGCCATCTTCGTGTTCGGTCAAAACCCCGGCACCAACCACCCGCGCATGCTGCACAGCCTGAAAAACGCCGCCCGACGCGGCGCGCGCATCGTCAGTTTCAACACCCTGCGCGAGCGCGGGCTGGAAAGATTCGCCGATCCGCAGGATCCGGTGCAGATGCTGACGCCAAAATCCTCGCCGATCAGCTCCTCCTATTACCAACCGAATCTGGGCGGCGATATGGCGGCGGTGCGCGGCATGGTGAAAGCGCTGCTGGAAACCCACCGCCAGCGGCTGGCCGCCGGTGAGCCCCCCCTGTTCGACCTGGCGTTTATCGAACGGCACAGCGTCGGCGTGGAGGCATACCTGGCGCAGGTGGATGCGACCGAGTGGCGGGCCATTACCGCGCAATCGGGCCTGAGCGAAGCGCAATTGCGCCAGGCGGCGGCCACTTACCAGGGCGCCGAGCGGGTGATCTGCACCTGGGCGATGGGCGTGACTCAGCATAAGCACTCTATTGCGACGGTGCGTGAAATCACCAACCTGCAGCTGCTGTTCGGGCAACTGGGCAAACCGGGCGCCGGTCTGTGCCCGGTGCGCGGCCACAGCAACGTCCAGGGCAACCGCACCATGGGGATTGACGAGAAGTCGCCCAAGGGGCTGCTCGACAGCCTGGAACGCCACTTTAACTTCACCGCCAATCGCGCGGTGGGCCACAACACGGTGGAAGCGATCGAAGCGATGTTGCGCGGCGAAGTGAAAGTGCTGATCGCGCTGGGCGGCAATCTGGCCGCCGCGGCGCCGGACACCGAGCGCACCGCCCGCGCCCTGCGCAACTGCGATTTGACGGTACACATCAGCACCAAACTTAACCGCAGCCACCTGGTGACCGGCAAAGACGCGTTGATCCTGCCGACGCTGGGCCGCACCGAATTGGACATGCAGGCCAGCGGCTCGCAGTACATCACTGTCGAAGATTCTTTCAGCATGGTTCACGCTTCGGAAGGCATCGGCAAACCGCTGGCGGATACCCAACGTTCGGAAACGGCGATCGTCTGCGGCATCGCCGACGCGGTGCTGGGCACGCAGCAGCTGGACTGGCTGGAGTTGGCCGACGACTACTCGCTGATCCGCGATCATATCGCCGCCACCATTCCCGGCTTTGAGGATTTCAACCGTCGCTGCGAGCAGCCCGGCGGATTCTACCTGGGCAATGCCGCCGCCGAACTGCGCTTCGCCACGCCGAGCGGCAAGGCGGAATTCAGCGCCGCCGCGCTGCCGGCGCCCCTGTTCCCGCAACTGGGCGACGTGCAAGCGCCGTTTACCCTGCAAACGCTGCGCTCGCACGATCAGTACAACACCACCATCTATGGTCTGGATGACCGCTACCGCGGCGTTTACGGCCAGCGCGAAGTGTTGTTCATCCATCCGGAAGATCTGGCGGCGCTGGGCCTGCAGGATGGCGAACGGGTTGAGATAGAGACTCTGTGGAACGATGGCGTGGTGCGTAAAGTGGACGGATTCAAGCTGGTGAGTTACGACATTCCGCGTGGCAACCTGGCGGCCTACTACCCGGAAACCAACCCGCTGGTGCCGCTGGCCAGCTTCGGCGACGGCACCGGCACCCCGACGTCGAAGTCGATCCCGGTGGCGATTCGCCGCAGCGAACAGCAACCCTCGCTGCGCATTGCCTGAAAACGCGCGCCCGGTTCACGCCGGGCGCTTCAATATCGCCAGGATGGTCTGTAATTCGTCGGACAGCTGATGCCGTCGCCAGACGAAGTACAGATCGCTCACGCCCTCCTCGCCCATTTCCACCACCTTCAGCCCCGGAGCGGGCAAAATCTGCGGCAGCAAAGAACCCGGCACGCAGGCGACGCCGCAACCTGCCTGCACGCAGGCCGCCATCGCGGCATAAGACTCCATTTCCAGCGTCATGCGCGGTTTCAGCCCGCGCGAGGCCAGCCAGTGATCCACCTTCAGGCGGAACGAGCATTCTCGGCTGAACGTGTAAAATTCCAGCGCCGCCAGCGTGGCGGCATCGGGCTGCCCGGCATCGGCCGGCATCAGCATCACCAGCCGTTCGTCAAACGCCTTTTGGCTGGCCAGCAACGGATGTTCAATCGGGCCGTCGGTGATCGCCAGATCGAGGGTACTGTCGATCAGCATGCGCTCCAGCACCAATGAATCGCGGCTGAGCACGTTGATCTGCAGTTGGGGTTGTAAACGGCGCAGCCGGGCGATGCGCGCCGGCAAATGGCTGACCAGCGAGAAATCCAGCGCCCCGAGGTTCAGCAGCCCATGCTGATGTTCTCCGGCGAACAGCTGCTTGCTGCGCTCCGCCTGCGCCACGATGTCGCGCGCCTGTTGGTAGAACAGCCGGCCTTTGGGATTGACGTACAGCCGGTTCTTGTCACGGAAAAACAGCTCGCCGCCCAGCGACTCCTCTAGTTCGCGCAGCCGCAGCGTGACGTTGGAAGGCACGCAGTGCAGCTCGCGGGCGGCTGCGGCGATGGTTTTGTGTTCCACCACGGTGCAGAAAAACTTCAACTGGCTCAGCTTCATCTATCATTCACTTTTAGTTAGCGTTTTAGTTAGAAACAATTACTTTAGATTAGCATCGATTTCACCTACAGTCTGTCGACACCCTGAGGAGGATCACTGATGCCACTGAATGATTTACTGACGCTGCCCGGCGTGGCGGCCCAACCGGACGCGGTAACCGACGGTTACGTGTTCAACCACACCATGATCCGCGTGAAAGACCTGACCAAAGCGCTGGATTTCTACACTCGCGTACTGGGTTTTACCCCGGTCTATCTGGAAGAATTCAAAGAGGCCGCCTTCACCATCTGCTACCTGACGCGCAGCCCGCGAGAGCAGATCCCGCAGGATGACGACGAACGCAAACGCTGGGCGCTGAGCCAACCGGGCATTCTCGAGCTGACCCATAACCACGGCACCGAAAATCAGGCGGATTTCCATTACCACAACGGCAACGGCGAGCCGCGCGGCTTTGGCCACCTGTGCGTCACGGTGCCGGACGTGCGCGCCGCCTGCGAGCGTTTTGAGCGCCTGGGCGTCACCTTTCAGAAACGCCTGCATGAAGGCCGCATGAACTACGTCGCGTTCATTCGCGATCCGGACGATTACTGGATTGAAATCCTGCAGCCGACGCCGCTGCAGGACTGATTGCCCCCTTCCTTCACCCCGGCCTGCGCGCCGGGGTTTTTCATCGTTCGCCCTTCGATTGACCAATCTTGCGCAAAATCGCGCGGCAACGCGGGGTTCCGTGACGTTAGGCTTGCTCGCAGCGGGTGATTCGCGTAAAACTGTCAGCCGCAAATCTTGCCACTCACAACCCATTCACTGGACGATATGTTTCAAGATAACCCGCTGCTGGCGCAGCTAAAACAGCAACTTCACTCTCAGACCCCGCGCGTTGAAGGCGTAGTGAAAGGGACTGAGAAAGGCTTTGGCTTTCTTGAAGTAGACGGTCAAAAAAGCTACTTCATTCCGCCGCCGTACATGAAGAAAGTCATGCACGGGGATCGCATTATCGCCACCCTGCACACCGAGAAAGAGCGCGAAATCGCCGAGCCGGAAACCCTGGTCGAGCCGTTCCTGTCACGCTTTGTCGGCCGCGTGCAAAAGCGCGACGATCGTCTGTCCATCGTGCCCGATCATCCGTTGCTGAAAGACGCGATTCCGTGCCGCCCGGCGCGTGAACTGACCCACAACTTCCAGGCCGGCGACTGGGCGGTGGCGGAAATGCGCCGCCATCCGCTGAAAGGCGATCGCGGCTTCAACGCCGACCTGACCCAGTTTATCACCGACGGTGAAGACCATTTCGCCCCGTGGTGGGTGACGCTGGCGCGTCACAACCTGGAAAAAGAGGCGCCGGAGATGCAGGCCCTCAGCGAGCCGGACGCTGCGCTGGTGCGTGAAGATCTGACCGCGCTCGAATTCGTCACCATCGACAGCGCCAGCACCGAAGACATGGACGATGCGCTGTACGTGACCGACAACGGTGACGGTTCGCTGCAGTTGACCATCGCCATCGCCGATCCTACTGCCTACGTAGAACAAGGCAGCAAGCTGGACGACATCGCCCGCGTGCGCGCCTTCACCAACTATCTGCCGGGCTTCAACATCCCGATGCTGCCGCGCGATCTGTCGGACAACCTGTGCTCGCTGCGCCCTAACGAGCGCCGTCAGGTGCTGGCTTGCCGCGTGACCATCGCCGCCGACGGCGCGCTGGGCGAAGATATTCAGTTCTTCGCCGCCGAGATCGAATCCAAAGCCAAACTGGTGTACGACGAAGTCTCCGACTGGCTGGACGGCATTGCCGGCTGGCAACCGCCGAGCGACGCCATCGCGCAACAGATCACCCTGCTGAAACGCGTTTGCGACGCGCGCAACGCCTGGCGCCACCAGCATGCGCTGGTATTCAAAGATCGCCCGGACTACCGCTTCGTGCTGGGTGAAAAAGGCGACGTGCTGGAGATCGTTACCGAGCAGCGCCGCAGCGCCAACCGCATCGTTGAAGAGTGCATGATCGCCGCCAACGTCTGCGCCGCCATCGTGCTGCGTGATCGCCTGGGCTTCGGCGTGTACAACGTGCACACCGGTTTCGATCCTGCGCTGGTTGAGCAAGCGGTCACCGTACTGCAGGCCAACGGCGTCGAAGCCGAAGCCGAGAAGCTGCTGACCCTCGACGGTTTCTGCGAACTGCGCCGCCACCTGGATGCGCAGCCGACCCAGTTCCTCGACAGCCGCATCCGCCGCTTCCAGACCTTCGCCGAGATCAGCACTACGCCGGGGCCACACTTCGGTCTGGGGCTGGAGGCTTACGCCACCTGGACATCGCCGATCCGTAAATACGGCGATATGGTCAACCATCGCCTGCTGAAGGCGATCATCAACCAGCAGCCGGCGGAAAAACCGCAGGATGACGTGACGGTGCAGCTGGCGGAACGCCGCCGTCTGAATCGCATGGCGGAACGCGACGTCGGCGACTGGCTGTACGCCCGTTTCCTGCAGGACAAGGCCGGTACCGATACCCGCTTCAACGCCGAGATCATCGACGTGACACGCGGC
The DNA here is from genome assembly GCF_000747565.1 of Serratia sp. SCBI. Taxonomy (NCBI): domain Bacteria; kingdom Pseudomonadati; phylum Pseudomonadota; class Gammaproteobacteria; order Enterobacterales; family Yersiniaceae; genus Serratia; species Serratia sp. SCBI. Next base: position 2,676,688 of record NZ_CP003424.1, read on the forward strand.
GGCCTGCGCGTGCGCCTGCTGGACAACGGCGCGGTTGCCTTCATCCCGGCGCCGTTCATTCACGCGGTGCGTGACGAGATGCAGTGCAGCCAGGAAACCGGCACCGTGCAGATCAAAGGCGAAGTGGTTTATCGCCAGAGCGATACCTTGCAGGTCACCATCGCCGAAGTGCGCATGGAAACCCGCAGCGTAATCGCCCGGCCGGCGGCCTGAACGCCAGCCTGAAACGGTAGCGACGCCAAACGCCGACGGTGAAAACCGCCGGCGTTTTTTTTCGTCCGCGCTAGCTAACGCAATGGATCACCGCCGGTTTCACGCAGCAATGGCAGCACCGCCAACGAAGCCAGCGTCGCCAGCATCAGGTAGACGGCGGGTGCCAGCAGCGAGCCGCTCAACGCGATCGACTGCGAGGCGATATATTGGGCGAAGCCGCCGAAAATCGCCACGCCGAGGCTGTAGACCAACGCAAACCCCAATGCGCGAATGCGCTGCGGAAACAGCTCCGAAATCATCAGCATGGTCGGCACCGAGCCGAGCGTGGTCAATCCGACCAATATCGCGACAATCAGCAGCAGCACCGCCGGATGCGGCGCGGCGCTCAGCCACCAAAACGCCGGCAAGGCCACGATCAAGATAGCGATGCGCGAGCCTCGTATCAGTGGCAAGCGGCCATAGCGATCGCACCAGTGCCCAACCAACAGGCTGCCGCCGAAGGTCACCAGCCCCGCCAGCAGCATCGCGGCATAGCCGTAGGCCTGCGGCATGCCTAAGTATTTCACCGCGTAAGTGCCGAGATAATACATCGAGATGTAAGTGGCGACGGTGGCGCCAATGGTCAGCATCACGCCGAGCACCACCGCCCGCGAGTGCCGTCGCAGCTGCGCCGGCGGTTCATGGGCCCGCGACACCGGCAGCCGGTCGCTTTCCAATCCGAGACGCAGCCAGCAACCGAGCGGCGCCAGCGCCACACCGATAAAGAACGGAATGCGCCATCCCCACTCGGCCATGGCGTTCGGCTCGCCGGAGATCGCCGGCAACGCCGCGCTGAGCGCCAGCGCGGTGACGCCGCCGACCACGGTGGCGATGCCCTGTGTCGCCAGCGACCAGCTGGAATAGAAGCCTCGCCGGTTAGCTGGCGCCGACTCCACCAGCAACGACATCGATGCGCCCACCTCGCCGCCCGCCGCCACGCCCTGGATCAAACGCGCCGCCACCAGCGTGACGGTTCCCCAATAACCGGCGCTGGCGTAGGTCGGCGCAAAGCCGATCATCGCCGTGCCGAGGCTCATCAGTGAAATCGTCAGGATCATCGCCGGCTTGCGGCCATGGCGATCGGCATAGGCGCCGATCAGAATGCCGCCCAGCGGCCGCATGAAAAAACTGACGCCAAACGTGGCGAACGCCAACAGCAACGCCAAATTGGGATCGCTCGAGGGGGGAAAAAACAATACGCTGATATAAATAACGAAGAAGTTATAGATACCGAAATCGAAAAACTCCAGCGCATTGCCGAAGGAGGCGGCAAATATCACTTTCTTGCCGCCTACCCTCGCAGGCGCGTTTATTGTTGGTTGCGTCGCCGCCGTATTTTCACTCATCATTATCTTCCCTGTTATTATTCTTCGAATTTATTTTAAATACGCTTCCGCCAACGCTCCCCAATACTGGCTGCCGGCCGCCAGACACCCATCGTTAAAGTCATATCCCGGGTTATGCACCATGCAGCTCCCTTCGCCGTCGCCGTTGCCGATGATCAGGTAGCAGCCTTGCGGATGCGCATCAAGCATAAAGGCGAAGTCTTCGCTGCCCATCAGCGGCCTGGCGCCGTAGTGTGCGCGGGCGGCGCCGAACTGCTGCTGCGCCACGCGATGGGCGAAACGGGTCATCGCTTCGTCGTTGACCAACACCGGCGTGCCGTTAACGTGTTCCACCGTCGCGTGGGCGCCGAAGCTTGCCGCCTGCGCTTCGATCAGCGCCGGAATGCGCGCCAGCAGCGTAGCGCGCGCCTGGCGATCCAGCGAGCGTACGCTGAGCTTCATCTCCGCGCTGTCCGGGATCACGTTGGCCGCCTCGCCGGCCTTGATGCTGCCAACGGTGATCACCGCCGCTTCCAGCGGATCGATATTGCGCGAAACGATGCTCTGCAGCGCGACGGTGATATGCGAAGCCACCACCACCGGATCGACCGTCAGTTGCGGAATGGCACCGTGGCCGCCGCGCCCCTGCACCCGCACGTTGAACTGATCCATCGAGGCCATAAACGGGCCGTGCTGGAAGAAGAACTCGCCGAGCGGCATCCCCGGCATGTTGTGCATGGCGAAGATGGCGTCGCAGGGGAAGCGCTCGAACAGCCCCTGTTCGACCATGCGCGCGCCGCCGTTCAGCATCTCTTCCGCCGGTTGGAAAATCAGGTGCAGCGTGCCGTTGAAATTGCGCGTTTGCGCCAGGTAACGCGCGGCGCCGAGCAGCATGGTGGTATGGCCGTCATGGCCGCAGGCGTGCATGCGGTTGGCCACGCTGCTGCTCCAGGGTTTGCCGTTGTTTTCCTCGATCGGCAAGGCGTCCATATCGGCGCGCAGGCCGAGGCGTTTAACGCCGTCGCCCACCCGCAGCCTCCCCACCACGCCGGTGCCCGCCAATCCGCGGTGTACCTCATAGCCCCACGAGCTTAGATAATCCGCCACCAGATCGCTGGTGCGAAATTCTTCAAAACCCAACTCGGGATGCTGGTGAATATCATGCCGGATGGCCGTAAGCTGCGGTAAATACCCTTCAATGACTTTATTTATCATAATTAAATTCCTTTCGTAGCTTTATTATTTATTTAATGAATGAATAAAAGTGCGAATTGAAATAAAGGTATAACACGGCATGAGTAATTTTATTTCGGCGCGCCTCGCCAGATAAAATAATAGGCCGCCAGACGCCGTGCTCAGATAAAAAACGGCGATGATTCGCTGTATGCGAAGTGAAAGTGCAGAATGAACTTCTGCCGGAAAGCGCATGGGCCGCAGCCTGCGCCAGCGGTATTTCATCACGTTGTTTTTACACTAAAACCCCACCTGCTTCACATTTCTCATCCGACCTGCCGCGGTTCGGCGGCAAAACTTCTACTGTTAAAACGTCATTCCTAATAACAACGTCGATTTTACCTCTGCACGCCAAGGAGTTATTTCATGAGAAACATCAGGTCCGGATTTATCTGGCTGCTGGTGGCGTTGGTCGGCGCCTTCGCCTTCGCCATGCTGGCGCTCAGCCGCGGCGAGCACGTCAACGCCGTCTGGCTGGTGGTCGCCGCCGTCGCTTGCTATAGCATCGCCTACCGCTTCTACAGCCGGTTCATCGCCGACAAGGTCTTTGAACTGGATGACCGCCGTCTGACCCCGGCCGAACGCCACAACGACGGCCTGGACTACGTGCCCACCAACAAATGGGTGCTGTTCGGCCACCACTTCGCCGCCATCGCCGGCGCCGGGCCGCTGGTGGGGCCGATCCTGGCCGCGCAGATGGGCTTCCTGCCGGGAACCATCTGGATCCTGGTCGGCGTTATGTTGGCCGGCGCGGTGCAGGATTTTCTGGTGCTGTTCATCTCCACGCGCCGCGACGGGCGTTCACTGGGGGAAATGGCCAAGCAAGAGCTGGGCGCGTTCGCCGGGGTGATCACCATGCTCGGCGCGCTGGGGGTGATGATCATCATCCTGTCGGCGCTGGCGTTGGTGGTGGTGAAAGCGTTGGCCGACAGCCCGTGGGGGCTGTTCACCATCGCCGCCACCATCCCGATCGCCCTGTTCATGGGCATCTACATGCGCTTTATCCGGCCGGGCAAGATCGCTGAAATTTCGGTGATTGGCTTCGTGCTGATGCTGCTGGCGATCGTTTACGGCGGCAACGTGGCGCAAGATCCCTATTGGGGGCCGTTCTTCACGCTGCACGGCACCACCCTGACCTGGGTGCTGGTGATCTACGGCTTCGTCGCCTCGGTGCTGCCGGTGTGGCTGCTGCTGGCGCCGCGCGATTACCTTTCCACCTTTATGAAAATCGGCGTCATCATCGGCCTGGCCATCGGCATCGTCTTCGCCATGCCGGAGATGAAAATGCCGGCGGTCTCGCGCTTTATCGACGGCAGCGGCCCGGTGTTCGCCGGCGCCCTGTTCCCGTTCCTGTTCATCACCATCGCCTGCGGCGCCATTTCCGGCTTCCACGCGCTGGTCTCCAGCGGCACCACGCCTAAGCTGGTGGAACGCGAAAGCCACATTCGCTTTATTGGCTACGGTGCCATGCTGATGGAGTCTTTCGTCGCCATCATGGCGCTGATCTGCGCCTCGGTGCTGGATCCGGGCGTTTACTTCGCCATGAACTCGCCGGCGGCACTGATCGGCACCACGGTGGAAAATGCTTCGCAGGTCATTAACAGCTGGGGCTTTATCGTCACGCCGGAGACGCTGGCGCTGATCGCCAAAGAGGTGGGCGAGAACGCCATCCTGTCGCGCGCCGGCGGCGCCCCGACCTTCGCCGTGGGCATGGCGCACATCATCAGTGAGGTGTTCAACAGCCGGGCGATGATGGCCTTCTGGTACCACTTCGCCATTCTGTTCGAAGCGCTGTTCATCCTGACCGCCGTCGACGCCGGCACCCGCGCCTGCCGCTTTATGGTGCAGGATCTGGTGGGCGTGGCGGTGCCGCAGCTGGCCAATAACCGCTCCTGGTTCGGCAACCTGGCGGGCACCACGGTGGCGGTGGCCGGTTGGGGTTTCTTCGTGTATCAGGGCGTGGTCGATCCGCTCGGCGGCATCAATACCCTGTGGCCGCTGTTCGGTATCGGCAACCAGATGCTGGCGTCGATGGCGCTGATCCTCGGCACCGTGGTGCTGTTCAAGATGAAAAAGCAGCGCTACGCCTGGGTGACTATTCTGCCGACCGCCTGGCTGTTCGTGACCTCCATGACCGCCGGCTGGCAGAAGATCTTCCACGAAAAACCGAGCATCGGCTTCCTGGCGCAGGCGAAGAAGTTCTCCACCGGCATCGAGCAAGGCACGATCATTGCGCCGGCCAAATCGTTGAAAGACATGGAAACCATCGTGTTCAGCAACCAGATTAACGCCGCGCTGTGCGGGTTCTTTATGCTGGTGGCGGTGACCATGCTGATCGCCGCCTTCTTCGCGATCCGCCGGGCACTGCGCGCCGAACAGCCGACGGCGCACGAGGTCGGCGCCGCGCTGAGGGAAGAGGCCGGCCGCAGCTAAACGAACCGAGCATCAAGCAAGGGCGCCGCGGCGCCCTTTTTACTGGCTTTAGCCTAACAGCGTGGAGCCGAACGCCCCCTGCCAATCCTGTTCGAATTTCTCGACCGCGGCCTGCACTGCCGGCGCGTTCAGGAACTGCTCCGCAACGTCCACCGGCAGCGTGATGGCCTGGCAGCCCGCCAACAGGCACTCCAGCGCCTGGCGCGGCGTTTTGAAACTGGCGGCCAGCACCTGCGCCGACGGCGCATGCAGGCTCAACAGCTGCTGCAGCTCGTGCACCATTTCGATGCCGTCGCCGCCCTGCGCGTCCACCCGGTTGACGTAAGGCGCCACATATTCCGCCCCGGCCAAGGCCGCCAACAGCCCCTGTGCAGCGCCGTACACCGCGGTGCCCAACGTCGGAATGGACATCGTTTTAAGCTTCTTGATCGCCGCCAGCCCTTCGGCGGTCGCCGGGATTTTCACCACCAGCCCCGGTACCCGCTGGCTGAGCAGCGCCGCCTCCGCCACCATACGTTCCGCATCGGTCGCCATCACCTGTGCGAACAGCTTGCCGGTGCCGCCGAGGGCGTCGCGCAGCGCGGGCAGCACTTCCCAGACCGGCTTGCCTTCCTTCGCCACGATGCTCGGGTTGGTGGTGACGCCGTGCAGCGGCAGAATGCGCGCCAGGCGTTTTACCGCGGTCACATCGGCGGTATCGAGATAAAGCTCCATCACGGACTCCTGTGTCATGTTCTGTGGGCGGATTCAAACTCTGATCATCATAGGGCAAAAACCGCGCTAACTTTTGATCAAAATCAATTCAACTTTCATTCGAAATATCTTTAATGGCGAAAGATACAGCAACGCCAAACGGGTGACTCATGATCTTCAATCTGCAGCGCTACTCGACCCATGACGGCCCGGGCATCCGCAGCGTGGTCTTTTTAAAAGGCTGCCCGCTGAGCTGCCAGTGGTGTCAGAACCCGGAAAGCCGCTCGCGCCACGCAGACCTGCTGTTTGACGAACGCCTGTGCCTGAGCGGCTGCACGCTGTGCGCCGAGCGTTGTCCGCAAGGGCTGCAACGCACCGCCGGGCCGTTGACGCTGCAACGCGAGCTGATTAGCGCAGACGATTATGCCGCCCTGGCCGCCGCCTGCCCGACCGGCGCGCTCAGCCTGTGCGGCAGCCCGATCAACCCCGACGATATCATGGCCGAGGTGATGCGGGATAAGCCTTTCTACCTGCGCAGCGGCGGCGGTTTAACGCTGTCCGGCGGCGAACCCTTTATGCAGCCGGACATCGCGGCGGAGCTGCTGCGGCGCGGCCGCGAGGCCGGCATCCACACCGCCGTCGAATCCTGCCTGCACGTCCCGTGGCGTTATATCGCCCCTTCGCTGCCGTGGCTGGATCTGCTGCTGGCCGATCTCAAACACACCGACGAAGCGCGCTTCAGAGCCTGGACCGGCGGTTCCGCCCGCCGGGTGATGAGCAATTTTCGTCGGCTGGCGGCGCACGGCGTACCAATGACCGTACGCGTGCCGCTGATCCCCGATTTCAACGCCGATCGCCGCTCTGTCCGTGCCATCGTCGACTTCGCCGCCGACGAGATCGGCGTGTCGGAGATCCACTTTCTGCCGTACCACACGCTTGGCATCAACAAGTACCACCTGCTCGGCGAACCCTACCATGCCGCCCGCACGCCACTGGACGCACCCGACCTGCTGGCCTTCGCCGAAGACTATGCCGGCGCCAAGGGCCTGACCGCCATTTTGCGAGGATAACACTATGACCACGTTGGATTTGACTACCCTGAGCGCCCGTATCCAGGCGCATAAGAATGCGCTGATTCACATCGTCAAACCGCCGGTGTGCACCGAACGCGCGCAGCACTATACCGAGGCCTATCAGCAGCATCAGAACAAGCCGCTGCCGGTGCGCCGCGCCCTGGCGTTGGCCAACCATCTGGCGAAACGCAGCATCTGGATCGCCAACGACGAGCTGATCGTCGGCAACCAGGCCAGCGAGCTGCGCGCCGCGCCGATCTTCCCCGAATACACCGTCGGCTGGATAGAAAACGAAATAGACCAGTTGGCCGACCGGCCGGGCGCCGGTTTTTCGGTCAGCGACGAGAACAAGGCAATTTTGCATCGTCTGTGCCCCTGGTGGCGCGGCCAAACGGTGCAGGATCGCTGCTACGGCATGTTCACCGACGAACAAAAGGCGCTGCTGGCCACCGGCATCATCAAGGCCGAGGGCAATATGACCTCCGGCGACGCCCATCTGGCGGTCAACTTCCCGCTGCTGCTGGAGTTAGGCCTCGATGGCCTGCGTGAAAAGGTGAACGCGCGCCGCAGCCGCCTGCGTCTGACCGAGTGGGAAGATCTGCACAAGGCGCAGTTTCTCAACGCTATCGATATTGTGCTGACGGCGCTGAGCGAACACATCCTGCGCTTCGCTCGCCTGGCGCGCGACATGGCGCAAAACGAAGCCCGCGACTGGCGTCGCGCCGAGCTGCTGGCTATCGCAGACAACTGCGACCGGATCGCCCATCGCCCGCCGCACACCTTCTGGCAGGCGCTGCAGCTGTGCTATTTCATCCAGCTGACGTTGCAGATCGAATCCAACGGCCATTCGGTTTCCTTTGGCCGCCTCGATCAGTATCTCTATCCCTGGTATCGGCGTGACGTGGAGCTGGAGCAAAACCTGGCGCGGGAAAACGCCATCGAGCTGCTGCACAGCTGCTGGCTGAAGCTGCTGGAGGTCAACAAGATCCGCTCCGGCTCGCACTCCAAGGCCTCCGCCGGCAGCCCGCTGTACCAGAACGTTACCATCGGCGGGCAAAAACTGGTCGATGGCCGGCCGTGCGACGCGGTCAATCCGCTGTCCTACGCCATTCTCGAATCCTGTGGCCGCCTGCGCTCCACCCAGCCCAACCTCAGCGTGCGTTACCACGCCGGGATGAGCGCCGATTTCCTCGACGCCTGCGTACAGGTGATCCGCTGCGGTTTCGGCATGCCGGCATTCAATAACGACGAAATTGTCATTCCCGAGTTCATCAAGCTGGGGGTCGAACCGCAGGACGCTTACGACTACGCCGCCATCGGCTGTATCGAGACCGCCGTCGGCGGCAAATGGGGCTATCGCTGCACCGGCATGAGCTTCATCAACTTCGCCCGCGTGCTGCTGGCGGCGCTGGAACAAGGCCGCGACGCCACGTCCGGGCAGATCTTCCTGCCGCAGGAACAGGCGCTGTCCAAAGGAAACTTCGCCGATTTCGAGCAGGTATTAACCGCCTGGGATCGGCAAATCCGCTACTACACGCGCAATTCGATCGAGATCGAGTGCGTGGTGGACAGCGTGCTGGAGGAGAACGCCCACGATATCCTCTGCTCAGCGCTGGTGGATGACTGCATTGAACGCGGCAAAAGCATCAAGCAAGGCGGCGCCAAATACGATTGGGTTTCCGGTCTGCAGGTCGGCATCGCCAACCTGGGCAACAGCCTCGCGGCGGTGCGCAAACTGGTGTTCGACCAAGGGGCGATCGGCCAGCAGCAGTTGGCGACGGCGCTGGCCGAAGACTTCGCCGGGCTGGATGGCGAGCAGCTGCGTCAGCGGCTGCTCAACGCTGCGCCCAAATACGGCAACGATGTGGACGAGGTCGATCGGCTGCTGGTGCGCGCCTACCAAACCTACATCGAAGAACTGAAGCAGTATCGCAACACCCGCTTCGGCCGTGGGCCGATCGGCGGCGGCTATTACGCCGGCACCTCGTCGATTTCGGCCAACGTGCCGTTCGGCGCTGCCACCCTGGCCACGCCGGATGGCCGCAAGGCGCACGCGCCGCTGGCGGAAGGCGCCAGCCCGGCGTCCGGCACCGACCACCTGGGGCCGACGGCGGTGTTCAATTCGCTCGCCAAGTTGCCGACCGAGGCGATCCTCGGCGGCGTGCTGCTCAACCAAAAGCTGAACCCGGCGACGCTGGACAACCCGCGCGATCGGGAGAAGCTGATGCTGATGTTGCGCACCTTCTTCGAGAGCTATCGCGGCTGGCATGTGCAGTACAACATCGTGTCGCGCGAAACGCTGCTGGCGGCGAAGCAACACCCTGACCAATATCGTGATTTAGTGGTTCGCGTAGCTGGCTATTCCGCCTTCTTTACCGCATTATCCCCTGAGGCGCAGGATGATATTATTGCGCGCACAGAACATACTCTTTAAACCTTTGACTCTTAGCGGCCGCACCTTGGCGGCCGCATCATCAGGCCGATATGAATTTACGACAACAGACCATATTGCAGTTGGTTAACGATCGCCGCCGGATCAGCGTCAATGAGCTGGCGCGCGCTTCGGGCGTCTCGGAAGTCACCATCCGGCAGGATCTCAACCTGCTGGAAAAACGCAGTTATCTGAAGCGGGTGCACGGCTCCGCCGTGGCGTTGGAAAGCGACGACGTCGACGCCCGCATGATGTCCAATTTCACCCTTAAGCAACGATTGGCGCAGTACGCCGCCGCGCAGGTCAACGACGGCGAGACGATTTTTATCGAGAGCGGCAGCGCCAATGCCCTGCTGGCGCGCTACATCGCCGAACGCAAGCGCATTACGCTGATCACCGTCAGCCACTACATCGCCAACCTGCTCAAAGAAACCGACTGCGACGTGATTGTGTTGGGCGGCATGTATCAGAAGAAAAGCGAGACCGTGGTCGGCCCACTCACGCGGCTGTGCATTCAGCAGGTGCATTTCAACAAAGCGTTTATCGGCATTGACGGCTTTCAGGCCGAAACCGGCTTTACCGGCCGCGACATGATGCGCGCCGATGTGGTCAGCGCGGTGCTGGCCAAGGGCGTGGAGAATATCGTGCTGACGGATTCCAGCAAATTCGGCCAGATCCAGCCTAACCCGCTGGCGCAGCCGGGGCAAATCAGCCGGGTGATCACCGATTCACGTTTGGCGCTGGAGTATCAGCATCAGCTGAAACGTCAGGGCGTACAGGTGGAGCTGGTCAACGAATAACGCGCCGCGCGGGCCACGCCGCCCGCCGTTTCCCTTGCGCAGCGGGATTTTAAGACTATTTACCTGTTTATCCTTCCCGAGAAACCTATACTCAGCTTCGGTAACTTTTGGGCCGTAACCCGCTAATTATTCGGCCGTTAACAAAAATGCCATTTTTTATATCGATACCGTATGGGAATCAACAGCAGGCCTGATTTATGGTTAACGCCTATACTTATAGGGCACTTCCATATAGCCAATGCTAAGGAGAAGTCATTATGATGATTATCAATAAACGTTTCGCCACCGCCGCTCTGGCTCTGACTCTGGCGTTTTCACTGAGCGCCTGTTCCAACATGTCCAAACGCGATCGCAACACCGCTATCGGCGCCGGCGCCGGTGCAGTCGGCGGCGCAGTGCTGACCAACGGCAGCGCTTTGGGCACGCTGGGTGGGGCTGCGGTGGGCGGCATCATCGGTCACCAGGTTGGCAAATAACCTGCCCGATGCTCCTCCGCCGGCAGGCGGGCAAAAGCGCCTCGGCGCTTTGACGTATTAACCAATAACGATGATTTCAGGTCTGTTTTACTTTAAGTCTATGGTTCTTTCGCCGTTAACGGGTTAACCCCCGGCAGCAACAACCTCTAGCCATGCCGCAGCATTGCACTGCGGCATGGCGATTCGCCTCAGCCGCCCACCAGTTTGACCTTCATGCCTTTGGCTTCCAGCAGCTGTTTGAGCAGATCGCGTTTATCGCCCTGGATCTCGATGACTCCCTCTTTCACCGAGCCGCCGCAGCCGCATTTCTTTTTCAGTTCGGCCGCCAGTTTGTCGAGCGCGGCATCATCCAGATCGACGCCGGTAATCAGGCACACGCCCTTCCCCTTGCGGCCGCTGGTCTGGCGCTGGATGCGCACAACGCCATCGCCCTTGGCGCGTTGCGGTTTAACCTCTTCCTGCTTGATGCGACCGGTGTCCGTGGAATACACCAGACGGCTGTTATCGTCATTCATCATCGCTTCCTCAGGCCAAAGAGGCGCGGATCGCGCGCAGCGTCGCGGCCGGATCCGCAGATTGGGTGATCGGACGCCCAATCACCATATAGTCCACGCCGGCGGCCTGCGCCTGCACCGGCGTCATAATACGACGCTGATCGCCCGCCGCGCTGCCTTCAGGGCGGATCCCCGGCGTCACCAGTTGGAAAGCCTGCCCGCAGGCGGCCTTCAGGCACTGCGCTTCGTGTGCCGAACACACCACGCCGTCCAGCCCGCAGTCGCGGGTCAGGCGCGCCAGGCGCTCGGCGTGTTCTGCCGGACTCGCCTCGATGCCGATGCCGCGAAGGTCTTCCGCTTCCATGCTGGTCAGCACCGTGACGGCGATCAGCAGCGGCGCATCCGCCCCGTATGACACCAGCGCTTCTTTAGCGGCGGTCATCATGCGCGCGCCGCCGCTGGCATGCACATTGACCATCCAAACGCCCAGCTCGGCCGCTGCGGCTACCGCATGCGCCGTGGTATTGGGAATATCGTGGAATTTCAGGTCAAGAAATACGTCGAAGCCGCGCCCGTGCAGATCGCGCACCAGCTGTGGTCCAAACAGCGTGAACATTTCTTTGCCCACTTTCAGCCGGCAGTCTTGCGGATCGATACGGTCGGCGAACGCCAGCGCAGCGTTCTTATCGGCGTAATCCAACGCCACAACGATTGGAGATGATTTTAAGTCATTGTTATTAGCGTTATTTTCAGACTTCATTTCTTCTACCTTCTGTAAAATGGAGATAATCAGGGACTCACCCGCGAAACTGACCGCCGCATTCTACATGCCAGGGGCCAGAAATCCCAGCCACAGCGCGCACCGGCGCTCTGTCATGTTACCTTGCGTCTTTGTCATGGCGCGTCAACGTAAGCGCGTCAGCAATAAACCACGCAGCGTAAAACGCCGTAAAGATGCGTAAATTATCGATCAAATATTTTGAACAACTTGCTCAGCATTATCAGATTTTCAATCGGCCCAGATGCTTTATTATTCACCACATCGGAAGCGAATGGCTTCCTTCCTAAATAAACAGACTGGAGTCACCCATGAAAACCATCAAATATTTTGCAGCCGCTGCCGCTATCGCACTGACCTCTTTCGCCACTTTGGCCGCTGAGCCTATCAACAGCCAGCAGGCCGATAGCCTGACCGCGACCGGCGTCGTTTCCGCAGGCCACGCAACCACCCTCAGCAGCCTGGAGAAAAAACTGGCCGCTAAAGCAGATGCTCAGGGCGCCAGCAGCTACCGCATTATCTCCGCCGGCGGTAACAACATGTTGAGCGGCACCGCGATCATCTACAAATAAGGTTTCCGGTACAGGGCCCGAGATTTCGGGCCCTGCCTCTATTTCCCGCTTAAAAACCCGCCTTTGCCCCGCTCTTTATTGTTACAAAAATATTAAATTTTTATTACACACTAGACACCCGATCGCCAGTGGCTTAGCTTGAAGGCATCTTCCTGCAGAAAGGCTTTCAAAATGAGCGAGATATCGACACTTACCATTAAAATTCCTCTGGCACTGAAGGAGAAAATCCGCGCCGCCGCCGCTGAAAACGAATTTTCATTGAGCGTGGAAGTGTGCCAGCGCCTGGAAAGCAGCTTCAACGCGCCCGTCGTCAAGGCAGAAAAACCGGCCAAGAAAGCGGACGACCTGCACCACGGCGAGATCGACAATCAAAGCACCGAAGAAGAAATCGAACAGCCTCTGAGCCAGAAAGAGCTGAAGAAGCTGCGTCAGCTATTGAAAACCGGCGCTAAAGGCGGCAAGAAAAAGTAAGCGATGAACATAAAAAAACGGGGCGAACAATCGCCCCGTTTTGTTTTGTCTCGCCGCCACGCTATTGTCCGTCCAGACCGCGGATCGGTTTAACCGATGACCAGGCGCGACACGACGGACAATGCCAATAGAGCGAGTGCGCGGTGAAGCCACATTTGTGGCAGCGGTAACGCGGTTTGGTGCGAATTTGCTCGCCGACCATATCGCGCAACAACAGCAGACTCTCTTTCGCACGGCCGTCTTCAGCGTCCGCCAGGTGATAATCCATCAGCCGATAAAACACCCGCATAGTGGGGTGACGCTGCAGCTGACGGTTGATATAGACCTGCACCACGTCGCGCCCTTCGTGCTGCTCGATGATTTCGGCCAGCATCAGATCGGCGGTTGCGCCGGTGTTCTCTTCCACGCAGCGCTTAAGGAAATCAGCCCAGTTGTGCTGCTGTTCCGGCAGATGCGTGTAGCATTCCTGCAGCATCGGCAGCGTTTCGCTGACCAGCTCTTTATCCTGGCTCAGTACGCGCTGCAGCGACTCCGCCGCTTTGGCGTAATCGTTTTGCGCCATGTAAATGCGCCCGAACATGATGGACACGCGCGCGCACTGTTTATCGGCCGCGTCCGCACGCTTGAGCAGGCTCATCGCCCGATCGAGATCGTCGCTGCCCATCGCCTGCAGCGCCAGTTCACAATAAAAGTGCGCGATCTCGACGCGTTGTTTCTCTTTGCCCAGCTTGACCAACTTTTCCGCCACGTCGATCGCTTTCTGCCAGTCGCTGGTCGCCTGATGGATCACCAGCAATTGCTGCAGCGCCGAGACGCGAAAATCCGCTTCGTCAGTCAACTGGCTGAACATGTCTTCCGCGCGGTCATAAAGCCCGGCGGCCATATAGTCACGGCCCAGCTGCTGCACCGCCAACAGGCGCTGCTCAAAGGTCAGGGAAGCGCTTTCCATCAAGGCCTGATGGATGCGGATAGCGCGGTCGACTTCGCCGCGCGAGCGGAACAGGTTGCCCAACGTCAGGTGGGCCTCAACGGTGTTGCTGTCCTCTTTCAACATGTCGAGGAACAGATCGACCGCCTTATCCTGCTGGTTTGAAAGCAGAAAGTTCACCCCTGCCACGTATTCACGCGACAGGCGGTTGGCTTCTTGCTGTTTATCCTGCTGAGCGCTTCTGCGCCCCATGTACCAACCGTACGCGGCAGCCACGGGCAGCAACAGAAACAGCAGTTCTAACATAGAGGGTTATTCCTTGCTGACAACGGCCTGAGCCGCCGGTTCAGCGGGCTGCTCAAGCTGCAGCTCCAGCCTTTTGATCTTGCGCTCGGCGCGGCCCAGCGCAATGCGCGTACGCAGATAGAACAGACCGCAAATGATCCAGCCGAGAATGAAACCGGCGCCAAACAGCGTGGCCAACAGGGTCGATACGCGATAATCGCCCTGCGCAACCAGATAGTTAAAATTGACCACCTGATCGTTATGCGCACCCAAGGTGACGGAAATCACGAAGATCACCAGAACCAACAAAAAAATCAGCAAATATTTCACATTCTTTCCCGCGATGCCGAGTGAATCGGATGAACGATGCCAAAACGTGGCGTCCCTAACCCTTAAGTTAGCATTTCCCGTTGCGGCAGGGAAACCCTGCGGCACGATAAAACCACATATCTGCTGGCATATTCGGCAGTAAACGGCTTTAACGAACAAATTGATGAGAAAGCTTCTCAAAACGTCGAATTTATAAGGATATGGGGGCGACGGCGCGGATTGCAATGGCGGGAAAATGTAAGCGGTTAATGCGGCGCCGATCTGGCGCCGCGATTTTTGTGACATGGTCACATAACGTTCATTTCTCCGGCTTGCGCGCCGCGATTTCCTGCTGCTCTTGCGGCGGCGGCGTCAGAGGACCGAACCAGCGCTGCGCCAGCCAGCAGGTGATCACCACCAGCAACCAGCTGATCAACGTGGCCATCGCCAGATCGCGCGGCCAGTGCATGCCCAGCAGCAAGCGGCTGCCCATTACCCCGGCCGCCCACACCATCAGGATCGCGACGGTTTTGTAATGGCGGCGCGGCCACAGTAGCCCTACGCCCAATAGCGCCCAGGTGGCGGCGAACATGGTGTGCCCCGACGGAAAAGCAAAGCCGGTTTCAAACTGCCAGTGCTTGCGCAGCCAGCTCGGCACCAGCGTCTGGTCTTGCAGTTGCTCGCGCACCAGCGCGCTGCGCTCTTTGCGCTGCAGCGAGTAGAAATACTTGCCGTCCACGCCGTGGGTTTGCTCCAACCACACCACGAAAGGACGCGGCTCTTGCACCCGATCCTTGATCAACGACTTCACGCCCTGCCCAATCACCAGCGCGGCGAAAAGCAGCATCGCCAGACCGATAGCCGGCTTCAGCCGAAAGCGCAGGCACCACAAAAACCAACCGCAGAGGATCGCGCTGGTCAGAATGCCCCACGGCGAGGTCACGGTTTCGGTCACCCAGTACAGCGCTTTCAGCAGCCGGTCATTGCCGCCGGGTTGCCAGTGCCAGCCGGATACCCAGACCGCCAGCGGCATCAACAGCAGCAGCAACGCGCCGCCCGCCGTGCGTTTTGCTATCTCATACATTCCCGTTTTCCTCTGCGTGAATCAGGCTGCAGTGTAACAAGAGTGCAATCTTGATAACACGCGAAAAATTAAACAGATAGACAACCTATCGCAATAATAGGTGGCCAGAAAACGCCATCTGCTGGTTTGCTGAGCACCGCCCGGCAAGAAGTTGTGGCAAAATAGCCGATAATTAACGAAATAGAGATCGGCGTAGCACGTTTTAGTCTTGGTCAATGCACTGACCGGACTTAGGATGCGCGACAATGATTGAATCGTAGGTTTTTGTGGAGAGTGACATGCAGCTTAAACGGGTGGCAGAGGCTAAACTGCCGACACCTTGGGGCGATTTCCTGATGGTAGGATTCGAAGAACTGGCGACCGGGCACGATCATCTGGCGCTGGTTTTCGGTGATATTTCCGGTGAAGCGCCGGTGCTCGCACGCGTGCATTCCGAATGTCTGACCGGCGACGCGTTGTTCAGCCTGCGCTGCGACTGCGGTTTTCAGCTGGAAGCCGCGCTGGAGCAGATCGCCGAAGAAGGCCGCGGCATCCTGCTTTATCATCGCCAGGAGGGCCGCAATATCGGCCTGTTGAACAAGATCCGCGCCTATGCCCTGCAGGATAAGGGCGCAGACACCGTGGAAGCCAACCATCAGCTCGGCTTCGCCGCCGACGAACGCGACTTCACCCTGTGCGCCGACATGTTCAAACTGCTGGGCGTCGACGCGGTGCGCTTGCTGACCAACAACCCGAAAAAGGTCGAGATCCTGACCGAAGCCGGTATCAATATCAGCGAGCGCGTGCCGCTGATCGTCGGCCGCAACCCGAAGAACGAACACTATCTGGCCACCAAGGCCGCCAAAATGGGCCATTTGCTCGACCAGAAGTGATCGCCGCCACGGTGAAAACAATCAGGGCGCCTTGCGGCGCCCTTTTTACTGCACGATTTACAGCATTTTCCTGATTACGTAGTGCAGGATGCCGTCGTTTTCGTAGTAGGTCAGCTCATTGCCGGTATCGATGCGGCAACGGGTGTCGATCACCTCCTTGCGCCCGTCGGCATAGGTGATATGTACCGGCACCGTCTGGCCCGGCTGCAGCTGTTGCAGGCCGCCGACGCTGATCTGCTCGTCCCCGGTCAGCCCCAGCGTTTTGCGCGTCACGCCCTGCGGGAACTCCAGCGGCAAAATACCCATGCCTATCAGGTTGGAGCGGTGAATACGCTCGAAGGATTCGGCGATCACCACCCGCACGCCCAGCAGGCGCGGCCCTTTCGCCGCCCAGTCGCGGCTGGAGCCGGAACCGTACTCTTTACCGGCGATCACCGCCAGCGGCACTTGCTCCTGCTGGTACTGCATGGCGGCGTCGTAGATAGACAGTTGCTGCTGCGACGGAATATGGCGGGTATAGCCCCCCTCCACACCCGGCACCATTTCGTTGCGGATGCGGATGTTGGCGAAGGTGCCGCGCATCATTACTTCATGGTTTCCGCGGCGCGAACCGTAGGAGTTAAAGTCCTGCGGCGCCACGCCGTGCTCGCTCAGGTAACGCCCCGCCGGGCTGTCGCGCTTGATGTTGCCCGCCGGCGAGATGTGGTCGGTGGTCACCGAATCGGCCAAAATCGCCAGAATGCGCGCGTCCTTGATGTCCTGCACCGGATCCGGCTTCACCTTCATGGTGCTGAAAAACGGAGGATGGCGGATATAGGTAGAATCCTCCTGCCATTGATAGGTCGCCGAACCGGTCACCTGGATCGCCTGCCAGTTGGCGTCGCCATCGAACACTTCGCCGTATTCTTTGTGGAACATCTCGGTGCGCACTTCTTCCACCGCCTGAGCAATGTCCTGGCTGCTCGGCCAGATGTCCTTCAGGTAGACCGGTTGACCGTCATTGCCCTCGCCCAGCGGCTCTTTGGTCAGGTCGATCTTCATGCTGCCCGCCAGCGCATACGCCACAACCAGCGGCGGTGAGGCCAGCCAGTTGGTTTTCACCAGCGGGTGGATGCGCCCTTCGAAGTTACGGTTGCCCGACAGCACCGCGCCCACGGTCAGATCGCCCTCTTTGATCGCCTGCTCGATAGGATCCGGCAGCGGCCCGGAGTTGCCGATACAGGTGGTACAGCCATATCCCACTAGGTTGAACCCCAGTTCTTCCAGATAAGCGGTGAGCTTGGCGCTGTCGAAGTAGTCGGTCACCACTTTGGAACCCGGCGCCAACGACGTTTTTACCCAAGGCTTGCTGCGCAGCCCTTTCTTGACGGCGTTTTTCGCCAGCAGGCCGGCCGCCATCATCACGCTCGGGTTGGAGGTGTTGGTGCAGGAGGTGATCGCCGCGATCACCACCGCGCCGTCGTGCAGCTCGTGCTGCTGCCCATCCAGCGTAAAGGGTTTGCTGTCTGCCTTGGTCTTGTGGCCGCCGATATCCAACTCGGTAGCGGCCTTGAACGCCTGCGGCACATTCGGCAGCGCGACGCGATCCTGCGGGCGTTTCGGCCCGGCGAGGCTGGCCTCGACCGTCGACATATCCAGCGCCAGCGAGCTGGTGAATACCGGCTCATCCCCCGGGTTGCGCCACATGCCCTGCGCCTTGGCGTAGGCTTCCACCAGCGCGATTTGTTCAGCGCTGCGGCCGCTGAGTTTCATGTAGCCGAGCGTGACGTCATCTACCGGGAAGAAACCGCAGGTGGCGCCGAACTCCGGCGACATATTGGCGATGGTCGCCCGGTCCGCCAACGGCAGATCGGCCAGGCCGTCGCCGTAAAACTCGACGAACTTGCCAACAACGCCGTGCTTACGCAGCATTTGGGTGACGGTCAGCACCAGGTCGGTGGCGGTAATGCCCTCGCGGAGCTTGCCGGTCAGCTTAAAGCCGACTACGTCCGGGATCAGCATCGACACCGGCTGGCCCAGCATCGCCGCTTCCGCTTCGATACCGCCGACGCCCCAGCCGAGAATGCCCAGGCCGTTGATCATGGTGGTGTGAGAATCAGTGCCCACCAGCGTATCCGGATAGGCCACGCGGCGACCGCTTTCGTCGCTGTGCCACACCGTTTGGCCGAGATATTCAAGGTTGACCTGGTGGCAGATGCCGGTGCCCGGCGGCACCACGCGGAAACGGTTGAAGGCTTTCTGCCCCCAGCGCAGGAAGGTGTAGCGCTCGTGATTGCGCTGCATTTCGATACGAACGTTGTCTTCGAAGGCGTTGTCATCGCCGAATTCATCGACGGTAACCGAGTGGTCAATCACCAGATCCACCGGTGACAGCGGGTTCACCTGGTCGACATTGCCGCCCAGCCGCCGCACCGCTTCACGCATCGCCGCCAGATCCACCACCGCCGGAACGCCGGTAAAATCCTGCATCAGCACGCGCGCCGGACGGTAGGCGATCTCACGGTCAGCATGGCCGGTTTGCAACCAGGCGACGATGGCCTTGAGGTCGTCAACCTGCACGGTATCGCCATCCACATGGCGCAGCAGGTTCTCCAACAGCACTTTCATTGATTTCGGCAACCGGTCGATATCACCCAGCTGCTTCGCCGCCAGCGGCAGACTGTAGTAGTAATATTCGCTATTCAGCGCAACCAGCTTATCCAGACTTGTTTCACGAAGATCGGACGACATAGCTCCTCCATTTCTTATTGTGATTAAAACAGGGTAATCAGTGAGGTCTTGTTTAAAGATACCACAAAGATAAGTTAACGTTTTGATAACAACACGATTTGATCACAGCGATAGGTGAGAACAATCAAGAAGAAGGAAGTGCGAGCGCAGCCAAGGGGTTAGGCCACGCGTCAACGAAAACGCCGCAACGAGGCGGCGTTTTGGCAGGGAAAATCTCGCGGCTTTAGCGGGGTTTGCGCACCAGGCGGCGACATACTGTGAGCACAACTGCAGCAATGATGGCAGAGACACCCAATTTAATGGCAATGACAGCCGAGTCGAAATTATTCATCCCTATTTCACCATCACCGTTAATTTCTATGTTGTTGGAAACGAAGCTGTCGAAAATTCCGTCTGGCAGGTAGCGCAACAACAAAAGGGTTAGCAACAAGAACAGAACAATCCAGAGACTTTTTTTCATTGTGATACCACGCATTTACTGTAATCAGGCTCGCCTTGAACATCTATACGACCGTACGCCATCAGCCCTCGACCTCCAGGCACTCTCACCTTTCTACGCCTTAGCAGCGCATCCCGAAGGATCTGGAAATCACTCGATAAATCAGCGTAGTTAAGCCTGCATATCTGCATAACGTTGAATTTCCATATTCAATTATCCGAACGTTTTGCAGTCTACTTAGAGGCTAACGGGTTGAAAAGAGCGCAGCGGCTTTTCAGGATGATCCTGAGAAACAAGGAAGGTGCGGGTTTCCGGGCTAAAAAAACCCGGTTTGGCAGGCGCCTAACCGGGTTTGATTTGATATCGTCAACGATTACTTAATCGGCAGCTTGATGTCCTTGAACATCGCTTCAATCTCTTCGTTGGAGCGCAGCGCCACTGCGCTGTCGACCACGTCGCGCGTCAGGTGCGGCGCGAAGCGCTGAATGAAGTCGTACATGTAGCTGCGCAGGAAGGTGCTGCGGCGGAAGCCGATTTTAGTGGTGCTGTAGGTGAAGATATCGCGCGCATCCACCGTCACCAGATCCGGATCCTGCACCGGATCCACCGCCATGCTGGCGATCACCCCTACCCCCAATCCCAAACGCACATAGGTTTTAATCACGTCGGCATCAGTGGCGGTAAAGACGATGCGCGGCGTCAGGCCGGCGCGGTTGAAGGCGGTGTCCAGCTCCGAGCGGCCGGTAAAGCCGAAGGTGTAAGTGACGATCGGGTAAGCCGCCAGTTCTTCAATGCTGATGCTGCTTTTGCCCGCCAAAGGATGATCGGGCTTCACCACCACCGCACGGTTCCAGTGGTAGCACGGCAGCATGATAAGATCGTCATACAGGTGCAGCGCTTCGGTGGCGATGGCGAAATCAGCGGTGCCCTTGGAGACCGCTTCGGCGATCTGCGTCGGCGAGCCCTGATGCATGTGCAGCGAGACACGCGGGTAACGCTCAATGAAGCCTTTAATCACGTTGGGCAAGGCGTAGCGAGCCTGGGTATGCGTGGTGGCGACGTACAGCGAGCCTTTGTCCGGGTAGGTGTGTTCACCGGCGACGGCCTTGATGGCGTCTACCTTGGACAGCACTTCACGCGCGATGCGAATGATTTCCTGGCCGGCCGGGGTGACCTGGGTCAGGTGCTTGCCGCTGCGGGCGAAAATCTGGATGCCCAGCTCATCTTCGAGCATGCGCACCTGTTTGCTGATGCCGGGTTGAGAGGTATAGAGCCCTTCTGCCGTCGAGGAGACATTCAGGTTGTGGTTAACCACTTCCACAATGTAACGAAGCTGCTGCAATTTCATATCTTATACCATCCTAGGTTAAACACTGCGGCTTACCCGCAGCCAGGTATATCGGTGTCGCCCCGGTATGCTGAAACTCACAAGCCATAAACCCCGTGTTCTACCCTGATGGTGAAGAAAACGCCGTTGTTAATAAGCTTTAATAATAAAAAACTTTTTATATAACCACTATACCACGATGCAGCTTCAAGTATAGATCCGCGTCACACTATGATAACGATTATTTTGCATGGGTATCAACGTGAAACGGCAGTGTCGGAGGGATAAAAACAGCAAAGGATAGATCCGTTTGCCCCTTTTCACCAATAAAAAAACCAGCCGCCAGGGCTGGTTTTTCATCTTGCGGTCAGGACATCGGCCTTACTTCTTGCCTTCGACCCACTTGCCGTCCACGTAGAACGCGGACCAACCGGTCGCCTTGCCGTCTTTTTCAGAGGAGACGTACTGCTGCTTGGTTTTACGGCTGAAACGCACCAGCGTTTTGTTGCCTTCGGCATCCGCCACCGGCGCATCGGCCAGGTAGCGTAGTTTCTCCGGCAGACGATCCTTGAAGCGAGCCAGTTCTTCCACCAGCGGCGCACGGGTCTCGCGCGATTTAGGGAAGGTGTTGGCCGCCAGGAACACGCCGGCAGCGCCGTCACGCAGCACGAAATAGGCGTCGGACTTCTCGCACGGCAGCTCCGGCAACGGCACCGGATCTTCCTTCGGCGGCGCGACATCGCCGTTACGCAGGATCTTGCGGGTGTTTTTGCAGTTCTCGTTGGTGCAGCCCATGTACTTGCCGAAACGCCCCATTTTCAGGTGCATTTCCGAGCCGCACTTGTCGCACTCCACCACCGGGCCATCATAGCCTTTCAGACGGAACTCGCCCTCTTCTATCTCATAGCCGTCACACGCCGGGTTGTTACCGCAGACGTGCAGCTTGCGCTGGTTGTCGATCAGATAGCTGTCCATCGCCGTACCGCATTTCTGGCAGCGGCGGCGGGCGCGCAGCGCGTTGGTTTCCGCGTCGTCGCCTTCGAGGATGTTGAGCACTTCCGCTTCCGGCACCAGGTTGATGGTGGTTTTGCAACGTTCCTTCGGCGGCAGCGCGTAGCCGGAACAGCCGAGGAAGACCCCAGTGCTGGCGGTACGGATGCCCATCTTGCGGCCGCAGGTCGGGCAGTCGATGCTGGTCATCACCATCTGGTTAGGCCGCATGCCGCCTTCTTCCGGATCCTTCTCCGCCGTTTCCAACTGCTCGCTGAAGTCGACGAAGAATTCGTCCAGCACCGCTTTCCACTCGGCCTGGTTGTTGGCGACCTCATCGAGGCCGTCTTCCATGCGCGCGGTGAAGTCATAGTTCATCAGCTCGCGGAAGTTTTCTTCCAGGCGATCGGTGACGATCTCACCCATTTTCTCGGCATAGAAACGGCGGCTTTCCACCCGCACATAACCGCGATCCTGAATGGTCGAGATGATGGAGGCGTAAGTGGACGGACGGCCGATGCCGCGTTTCTCCAGCTCTTTCACCAGCGAGGCTTCGCTGTAGCGCGCCGGCGGCTTGGTGAAGTGCTGGCTCGGGATCAGTTTCTGCAGATCCAGCTCGCTGCCGATTTCGACGAACGGCAACGTGCGATCTTCATCGCCTTTGCGCAGAGCCGGCATCACCTTGGTCCAGCCGTCAAAGCGCAGCGTACGGCCCTTGGCGCGCAGCTGATAATCGCCGGCTTTCACCGTCAGCGTGGTGGAATCGTATTGCGCCGGCGTCATCTGACAGGCGACGAACTGACGCCAGATCAGCTGATACAGCTTCTGCGCGTCCGCTTCCATGTCTTTGAGCTGTTCGGCGAGCACGTTCACGTCCGAAGGACGGATGGCTTCGTGCGCTTCCTGTGAATTCTCTTTGCTGCTGTACTGATTCGGCGCCTTCGGCAGGTATTTATCGCCGAAGTTGTCGCCGATGTAGCCACGCACCATGTTGAGCGCATCCTGGCTCAGGTTGGTGGAGTCGGTACGCATATAGGTGATGTGACCGGCTTCATACAGCCGTTGCGCCATCATCATGGTTTTCTTCACGCCGAAGCTCAGGCGGGTGCTGGCGGCCTGTTGCAGCGTGGAGGTAATGAAAGGCGCGCCCGGCTTGCTGCTGGTCGGTTTGTCTTCGCGATCCAGCACCGTGTAGCGGGCTTTTTCCAGCAACTTGACCGCGGCGTGCGTCTGCTCGCGGTTGACCGGCTTGAACGGTTTGTCGTGCGCATGGGTCACTTCCATCTGCAGCGCGGTGTCACCCTTCGCCAGCAGATCGGCATGCAGCTCCCAGTACTCTTCCGGCACGAACGCCTTGATGTCGCGCTCACGCTCAACCACCAGGCGCACCGCCACCGACTGCACGCGGCCGGCGGACAGGCCGCGGGCGATTTTTTTCCACAGCAGCGGCGAGACCATATAGCCCACCACGCGGTCCATAAACCGGCGCGCCTGCTGCGCGTTGACGCGGTCAATGTTCAACTCGCCCGGCTGTTTGAACGCCTGTTGGATCGCGTTTTTGGTGATTTCGTTAAACACCACGCGGCTAAAGCGTTTGTCATCCCCACCGATCACTTCCCGCAGGTGCCAGGCGATGGCTTCCCCTTCGCGGTCAAGGTCGGTTGCGAGATAAATGTGGTCGGCGTTTTCCGCCAACGATTTTAACTCGGCGACCACTTTTTCTTTACCCGGCAGGATTTCATAATGCGCTTTCCAGCCGTGGTAAGGGTCGACGCCCATGCGATTTACCAGCGCCGCCTTCTCATCTTTTTTAACTTTTTTCTTGGCTTTGTCTTCGGTTGAGTCAGCGCTCTTTTTGCTGGCTGAGCCACTGGTCGGCAAATCACGGATATGACCGACGCTGGACTTCACCACGTAGTCACTTCCTAAATATTTATTAATAGTTTTGGCTTTTGCCGGGGACTCAACTATTACGAGAGCTTTACCCATATTTACCTTTACCTAATTTATTTCTTCTAAAAAGAAGTCTTTTATCTCGCCGTGCCGCGGCAATTCGTGTCTCTTTTTTATATTGCGGCAGTCTGGCAAGAGATCAACAGATTTTTTTCTTTTGGTTGCCCAACTGCTCAACCTGAACGCAAGTTGTTGATCCTGCCTGCTATTCACCCATGCCCCAGAAGTATGGCTGCGTGATTTTTATTCATGGCGTAAACAAAACCTTCCACCCGACGCCGCAAAATCCCACACTGTACCTGATAAAAAGCGTCACGCAACCTAATTAGCACGGAAAGGCAGATTTCGCCAACCGGCCGCCGCCCATGGCCATCCAGACGGCAAATAAACCTTAGTCGGTTTGCGGATAAAAGCGAACCGGCGTTAGAATATGCGCAGCGTTTTTTGTTTGGAGTCTAATAATGCACAAGAATACTGCACCTATCGGCCGCGAGGCCCTGCTGGCGGAAGCAAATAACATCATCCGCCAACACGAAGATTATCTGCACGGCATGATCGCCACCGACGTTGAACAAAAAAGCGGCGTTTTAGTTTTTCGCGGCGAATACTTTTTAGATGCCGATGGATTGCCCACCGCAAAAACCACCGCCGTATTTAATATGTTTAAACATTTGGCTCACCTGCTTTCGGAAAAATACCATTTGGTCGATTGAGAAAACAAAACGGGGGCGCCTGGCCCCCGTTGATTCCTGCTCTTCTCGCCTTACAACAACGGCTTTTCCCCGCGCTGCCACCAGCGCAACAGCAAACGATCGACGCTTTCCGCCGCGCTGCCGGTGAAACGATCCATCAAACGTTTACGACGCGCATAGCGCACGGCGATCACTTCATGGTTATCCAACTCGGCGATCAACAAATCGTCGCTGGTGCCGATGGCGTCGATAAGGCCTTTCTCTTTGGCCTGGGTCCCGAACCAGTGCTCACCGGTGGCGACGCTGTCGATGTCCAGCGACGGGCGCTGCTCGTGCACGAAGCGTTTGAACAGCTCGTGCGTTTCGTTCAGATCTTCGCGGAACTTCTCGCGCCCCTGCTCGGTATTTTCACCGAACAGCGTCAGCGTACGTTTAAACTGCCCGGCGGTATGCAGCTCCACGTCGATGTCGTTCTTCTTCAGCAGGCGGTGGAAATTCGGGATCTGCGCAACCACGCCGATGGAACCGATGATGGCGAACGGCGCCGCCACGATGCGATCCGCGACGCAGGCCATCATGTAGCCGCCGCTGGCCGCCACTTTATCCACCGCCACCGTCAGGCGGATGCCGCCTTTGCGCAAGCGCTCCAGCTGCGAAGCCGCCAGGCCGTAGCCGTGCACCACCCCTCCCGGGCTTTCCAGACGCAGCAGGACTTCATCCTGCGCCGAGGCCACCGCCAGCACCGCGGAGATCTCTTCGCGCAGCGACGTCACCTCGTGCGCATCCATGCTGCCCTTGAAGTCCAACACGTACAGGCACGACTTGGCCACTTCCACCGCGCCGGATTTGGCGCGCTGCTTCTTCAATTTGTCATCAGATTTGGTCTGCTTCTTGAACTGTTTCAGCCAAACCTTTTGCTCGGCAGTATCCATACGCGCCAGGCGCATATCGCGCTGCATTTCGCGATACTGCTCACCGAGATCGGTCAGCTGCAGCTCCCCTTTCTGGCGGCTCTTGCGTTGCCCCAGACTGACCGCCAGGATGGCCAACGCGGCGATGGCGAGCACCACCGTGGCGACCTTGGCCAGAAACAGGCCATAAACAGATATAAATTCCACAGATTCCGCCTTTATTTACAGGTTGTTAGTATGATTCTTTCCATTTTAGCCAACCGCAGCGCCTGCTGTCGCGGCTAAATGAAAATTCATTGCGTTCTGCACGTCACTATGGGGACGATTCAAGGCCGAACCAAGCCGCCGCCGCGCCGCTTTTGTTACAAAAGAATGCCATTTCAGCCTGCTACGCATTGAAAATGCGTACGGATTAAGGCATATAACACCCATTATTCATCAATATGATGAGACAGATTCGCTGCGCGGCCCGCAGAAGGTCGAGCTCTCGCTCCCGCCCTGGCCGCGCGTTTCACCCTTGCTCCCCACGATACGCGGGAGAACAGCCACCCAGGCGAGGATTTATCGTGCATTACCAACCCAAACAAGATCTGCTCGAACAACGCATTATTTTGGTCACCGGCGCCGGAGACGGCATCGGCCGCGAAGCGGCGCTGACCTACGCTCGCTTCGGCGCCCAGTTAGTGCTGCTGGGACGCACCGAGAGCAAACTGCTGGCGGTACAACAAGAGATCGCGGCCCAGGGCGGCGCCCCGGCCCTGGTGGTCACGCTCGACTTGCTGCACGCCACGCCGGAGCAATGCCGGCAGATAGCCGACGATCTGGCGCGCCAAATTCCGCGCCTGGACGGCGTGCTGCACAACGCCGGCCTGCTGGGCGACATTGCGCCGATGGCCGACCTGTCGATAACCATGTGGCAAGAGGTGATGCAGGTTAACGTCAACGCCACCTTTATGCTGACTCAGGCGCTGCTGCCGCTGCTGCTGAAATCCCACGCCGGGTCGCTGGTGTTCACCAGTTCCAGCGTCGGGCGCACCGGCCGCGCCGACTGGGGCGCTTATGCGGTGTCGAAGTTCGCCACCGAAGGCATGATGCAGGTATTGGCCGATGAATACAAAAATCGTAATTTGCGGGTAAACTGCATCAATCCGGGCGGAACTCGCACCAAAATGCGCGCATCCGCCTTCCCGCACGAAGACAAAAACAAGCTGAAAACCCCGGCTGACATCATGCCGCTGTACCTGTATCTGATGGGCGAGGACAGCCGGCGAAAAACCGGCATGAGCTTCGACGCCCAGCCGAACCGCAAACCCGGCGCGGCCGAATAATAAGGAGCGTTTCATGGCGGAAGATCGTCATCAACAGCGCCAGCAGCGCCTGAAAGAACAGGTCGATGCACGCATCGCCGCGGCGCAGGACACCCGCGGCCTGCTGCTGGTGTTTACCGGCAACGGCAAAGGCAAAACCACCGCCGCCTTCGGCACCGTCACCCGCGCGGTCGGTCACGGCATGCGCGCCGGGGTGATCCAGTTCATCAAGGGCGAGTGGCCCAATGGCGAAAAGAATCTGCTTCAGCAACATGGCGTTGAATTTCAGGTGATGGCTACCGGCTTCACCTGGGAGACGCAGAACAAGGCAGGCGACACCGCCGCCTGCCAGGCGGTGTGGCAGCACGGCAAACGCATGCTGGCCGACAGCGGCCTGGATCTGGTGCTGCTGGACGAAGTGACCTACATGTTGACCTACGGCTATCTGGAGCTGGAAGAGCTCAAAGAAGCGCTGCGGCAGCGCCCTGCGCACCAAACGGTGATACTGACCGGGCGCGGTTGCCATCGCGAGCTGCTGGAAATGGCGGATACGGTTACGGAGATGCGGCCGGTGAAACACGCGTTCGACGCAGGCATCAAGGCGCAACAGGGGATCGATTGGTAACAAAACGTTCTGGCCCCGAACGGGGCCAGAATGACGGGATTAGCTGCGTTTGCTCGGTTTGCCCGATTTACTCGGTTTGCTGCCCGGCGCACTGCGACGGCCGCTGCCGGCCACCTGCGAGTGACGCTTAACCGCGCGACGGATCTGGTTAGCCTTCACGCGGCGGCGCTCACGCTCCACCGGCATCTTGCTGACCGTTTCCGGTTTCAATTCAACCAGCTCGCGCAGGTAGTTGATCGCCGGCAGATCCAGCTCGGCCCAGCCGCCGCGCGGCAGGCCTTTCGGCAGATCGATATCGCCATAGCGCACGCGGATCAGGCGGCTCACCTGCACGCCCACCGCTTCCCACAGGCGACGCACTTCACGGTTGCGGCCTTCGGTCAGGGTCACGTTGTACCATTGGTTGAGGCCTTCACCGCCCTGGAAGCTGATGGTGCGGAACGCGGCCGGGCCGTCTTCCAGTTGCACGCCTTTGCTCAGCTGCTTCACTTTCGCATCGTCGACCTGGCCAAACACGCGCACCGCGTACTCGCGTTCCACTTCACGGCTTGGGTGCATCAGACGGTTGGCCAGTTCGCCATCGGTGGTGAACAGCAGCAGACCAGAAGTGTTGACGTCCAGTCGCCCTACCGCCACCCAGCGCGAACCGCGCAGCTTCGGTAAGCGATCGAACACCGTCGGGCGGCCTTCAGGATCGCTGCGGGTACACAGCTCACCTTCCGGTTTGTAGTAAGCCAGCACGCGGCAGACCACCTCTTCGGACTCTTTGATCGACAGGACATGACCATCCAGACGAATTTTCATCGCCGGGGTCACTTCAACGCGATCGCCCAGCTTGGCGACCTTGCCGTCGACGCTGACGCGCCCGGCTTCAATCATGGTTTCGATTTCACGACGCGAGCCGTGCCCGGCGCGCGCTAATACTTTCTGTAACTTTTCGCTCATTGAGCAACCTCTAATGTCGCCTTCACAGGCGTCGGGGGATAACCGCCGCGGCCAATCGCCGCAACGGTAATAATACGTTTATCAGGATCGAACCGCGCATTATACAGGCTTTCTAAGGTGTTGAAACCCACTTTATCGGCGGTGACCCCAAGCGGCGTTCACGGCGCCAAGAAGTCCTCCACCGCCCTCAGCACCGCGTCGGGCCGTTCCAGAATGCCGAGGTGAGTGCGGGCCTCTTCTAAACGCGCCATGGAGAAAAACGGCCGCTCGGCGGCAAATGCCTGCTGTTGCCGCAGATAGTCATCGTGGCGATCCAGCGAGTAAATATGCCGGCACGGCGGCGGCGCGCTCATCCCCGCCAGGCGTTGCAGCGGCGAACCGAATTGCCGGTAGGCCTGTTCGATGGCCACGCCGGCGGCGCGCCAGAGCCGGTCATCTTCCTGCGCCATCTCGACCTCCAGATGGCGTTTGACCCGATCGTGGCGGATGCCGCCCTGCCAGAAGTCGAACAAGGCGTCGCGCGCCGCCAGCCACTGCTGCGGCTGCTGCATGCGGCTCACCGCCGTAAAGAACGCCGGCTCCGGCTGCGTCATGATCCAATCGAGAAACACCATGCCCTGCACCTGCTGCGGCAACGCCTCGGCCAACGCCACCGCCAACCAACTGGCGTGCGCCACCGACAGGGTGATCACGTTGTCCAAACGCAGCGCCGTCAGCAATTGGCGCACATCCTCCAGCAAATCGTCCGCCGTCAGCGACATCTCCGCCGCTTTTGACGACAGGCCGTGGCCACGCCAATCGAGGCTGATCATCCGATAACGGTCGGTCGCCAGCGCGATGAACGGCTCGAACACGGTTTTCGGTTCGCACCAGCCGGGCAGCAACACCAACGTGAGCGGCCCTGAGCCGATATCCTGATAATCGAGCGTCATGTTGGCACTGTGAAATGCGGTCATGTTACCTCCTGCGCGCCTCTCCCCGACCCGTTCGGGAATTACCGACGGGCTAAGGGTGACAGCGCAGCAGGTCATGATCTATTGAAGTTCGTGCGGAAAAGACCCGAGCGCACCTTATGAAAAAATGCGCACTTATTGGAATGGGAATTTAATGGCGCACGCAGGGATAGGCGGCGCTCAACGCCAGCATAATCACCGACGGTGCGGAATAATGTAGTTGCTCGGGATGTTCGTTCAAGTACTGCATTACCGCGTCGGCGGCTACGCCGATGCTCATTCCGGCCTCTGGGCAGATATTGCGATTGCCCTGCATGGAATAGGTATCGAATACGCCGGCGACGTATCCCATAAACATGCCGCCATTCAGCGCTTCGGCCACGGTGGCTTCACCGCTTTTATTTTTTACGTAACCGCCGGATTCCGCCAGCAAACCGCTGCCCGAATAAAAACCCGCATTTGCCATTGAGGAAAATAATAAGGCCGCTAAAAAAGAAACCTGTTTAATCATTGCTGCGCATCCTGCCCATTATCAATTCTGAAGTCTTAAAGAATAGCGGCTTTCACGCGAAATAGCGTCGCTTCAGCCGTTTTTCAGACAATGGGCAAGGTGGCAATATTTTACATCAGCGGAAAGGCGCCGCGTCGCCGGCGCCTTCGCGCACCACTTCCGGCGAGGATTCGGTCAGATCGATAACCGTGGTCGGCTGTTGGCCGAGAAAGCCGCCGTGGATCACCAGATCGACCACCTTGCCCAAATGATCGCTGATCTCTTCCGGATCGGACTCGGCGAAATCATTGCCCGGCAGCATCAGCGTGGTGGACATCATCGGTTCGTTCAACGCCTCCAACAGCGCCAGCGCGATCGGGTTCGACGGCACGCGCAGGCCGATGGTTTTGCGCTTTTCATTCATCAGGCGGCGCGGCACTTCTTTGGTCGCTTTCAGAATGAACGTGTAGTTGCCCGGCGTATTGTTTTTGATCAGACGGAACGCCGTATTATCGACGTGAGCATAGGTCGACAACTCGGACAGATCGCGGCACATCAGGGTAAAGTTGTGGTTTCCGTCCAACTGACGGATGCGGCAAATGCGCTCCATCGCCGCCTTCTCTTCCAGCATGCAGCCCAGCGCATAGCCGGAATCGGTGGGATAGACGATCACCCCCCTTTCGCGCAGCACCTCTACCGCCTGGTTGATCAGGCGCGGCTGCGGGTTGTCCGGGTGAATATAAAAAAGCTGACTCATGACTTGCTCCTAAAATAATGCCCGCGCGCGTTGCCACGCGCGTAAAATCAGACCGCCTGGCCCGGCTGCGGCCAATCGCGCCACACCGGCTCGACGCCGCCCGGCAGCCACAGCTTGCGCCCCAGTTCGATCCACGAGCAAGGTTGATGGAAATCAGAGCCTTGCGAGGCCAACAGGCGGTAGTCTTGCGCGTATTTCGCCAGCTGAGTGCGCTCATGCGGCGCCTGCTGACACTGCGCCACTTCCATGGCGTCGCCGCCGTGTTCGGCGAAATGCGCCAGCAAGCGCTTCAGCCATTTCGCGGTCAAATCGTAACGGCCCGGGTGCGCCATCACCGCCTGGCCGCCCGATTGATGAATCGCATCAATGGCTTGTTCTATTGTACACCACTGCGGCGGTACATAGCCGGTTTTCCCCTTGGCCAGGTATTTCTTGAACACCTGAGCCATATTGTCCGCCACACCGATCTCCACCAGGTAACGGGCGAAATGGCCGCGGGTCACCGCGCCGGCTCCGGCCAGGCGCTGGGCGCCGGCATAGGCGTCGGGAATACGCGCCTTGCCCAGCCGCACGCCGATCTCCTGCGCCCGCCGGTTGCGGCGTTCGGTTTGTTCCGCCAACAGCGCCACCAGCGCCGGATGCGCGACGTCCATACCCAACCCAACAATATGGATTTCATGATTTTCCCACAGCGTCGAGATTTCCACTCCATTGACCAACCGCAACGGCAACGCCTGCTCCGCGATGGCGGCGGCGGCCTCGGCCAGCCCGGCGGTCGTGTCGTGATCGGTGATCGCCAACACACCCACGCGCATCTCTACCGCCCGCTGCACCAGCTGCGTCGGCGTCAGGTAGCCGTCGGAGGCGGTCGTATGGCTGTGGAGATCGTACAGGGTAAAAGCGGTGGATTGAGGGTTACTGTCTGTCAAAACGGCTATCCGGCAATGGCTTGGTTTTCTATCATACCTGCGATCGGCGGCCGGACGGAAATCTATTCTGCCCCGGCTGGGCGCGCGGGCGGGATGATGAACAGAATTCACGCTGACCGCTAAAACATTGTACAAAAAGGGGGTTGACTTTGCCCTCGCGAACCAGTTAACTAGTACACAAGTTCACGGCAGTGGCCGTGTCGGATGAGAGTTAACAAAGAGAGTCTGCAAATGAACACATACATTTCTCTTCACGGTTGGTGGCGTACCTCCCTCTTGCGGGCGGTGTAATCGCGCATAGCTGTCATCTGACAATGCAGATTTCCTGAGCCCGCACCTGATGCGGGCTTTTTTATGGACAGAATTCACTGGAACCACCGATGATGAACATCAAACCACAATTGACATTACTGAAGGCGCAGGCCAGTTACCGGGGCGATCCCACCACCCTTTTCCACCAGCTGTGCGGCGCCCGGCCGGCCACCCTGCTGCTGGAATCGGCGGAAATCAACAGTAAACAGAATCTGCAGAGCCTGCTGGTGATCGACAGCGCGCTGCGCATCACCGCGCTGGGTCACACCGTCAGCGTGCAGGCGCTCACCGCCAATGGCGCGGCGCTGCTGCCGCTGCTGGACGAAGCGCTGCCGCCCGAGGTCAGCATTCAGGCGCGCCCAAACGGCCGCGAGCTGACCTTCCCGGCGATCGACGAGGTGCAGGACGAAGACGCGCGCCTGCGCTCCCTGTCGGTATTCGACGCGCTGCGCACGCTGCTGACCCTGGTCGACTCCCCGGCGGACGAGCGTGAAGCCGTGATGCTGGGCGGCCTGTTCGCCTACGATCTGGTCGCCGGTTTTGAAAACCTGCCGGCGCTGCGCCAGGATCAACGTTGCCCGGACTTCTGCTTCTATCTGGCGGAAACTCTGCTGGTGCTGGATCATCAACGCGGTTCCGCCCGATTGCAGGCCAGCGTCTTCAGCGAGCAAGCGAGTGAAATACAACGCCTGCAGCAGCGTCTGGCGCAATTGCAGACCGAATTGAAACAAACCCCGCAGCCAATCCCGCACCAAAAGCTGGAAAACATGCAGCTGAGCTGCAACCAGAGCGACGAAGAGTACGGCGCGGTGGTCAGCGGGCTGCAGGAAGCGATCCGTCACGGCGAGATTTTCCAGGTGGTGCCGTCGCGCCGCTTCTCCCTGCCGTGCCCGGCGCCGCTGGCGGCCTACCAGACGTTGAAAGACAACAATCCCAGCCCGTACATGTTCTTCATGCAAGATGACGAGTTCACCCTGTTCGGCGCTTCGCCGGAGAGCGCGCTGAAATACGACGCGGGCAATCGCCAGATCGAAATCTACCCGATCGCCGGCACCCGCCCGCGCGGCCGCCGAGCCGATGGTTCACTGGATCTGGATCTCGACAGCCGCATCGAGCTGGAAATGCGCACCGACCACAAAGAGCTGGCCGAGCACCTGATGCTGGTCGATCTGGCGCGCAACGATCTGGCGCGCATCTGCCAGGCCGGCAGCCGCTACGTGGCCGACCTGACCAAAGTGGATCGCTATTCGTTCGTCATGCACCTGGTTTCCCGCGTGGTGGGCACCCTGCGCGCCGATCTCGACGTGCTGCACGCCTACCAGGCCTGCATGAATATGGGCACCCTGAGCGGCGCGCCCAAAGTGCGGGCGATGCAGCTGATCGCCGCCTCCGAAGGCACGCGCCGCGGCAGCTACGGCGGCGCGGTAGGCTACTTTACCGCCACCGGCGATCTGGATACCTGCATCGTCATTCGCTCAGCCTACGTCGAAGACGGCATCGCCACCGTGCAGGCCGGCGCCGGCGTCGTGCTGGACTCCATCCCGCAGGCGGAAGCCGACGAAACCCGTAATAAAGCCCGTGCCGTGCTGCGCGCCATCGCCACTGCGCACCATGCCAAGGAGGTGTTCTGATGGCCGATATCCTGCTGCTCGACAACGTCGACTCCTTTACCTACAACCTGGTCGATCAGCTGCGCGCCAGCGGCCACCAGGTGGTGATTTATCGTAACCAGATCGCCGCCGAGGTGATCATCGAGCGTCTGGCGCAGATGGAACAGCCGGTGCTGATGCTGTCGCCCGGCCCCGGCGCCCCTTCCGAAGCGGGCTGCATGCCGGAACTGCTGCAACGCCTGCGCGGCCGGCTGCCGATCATCGGCATCTGCCTCGGCCACCAGGCGATCGTCGAAGCCTATGGCGGCCAGGTCGGCCAGGCGGGGGAAATCCTGCACGGCAAAGCCTCGGCGATCGTTCACGACGGTGAAGGCATGTTCGCCGACATGGCCAACCCGTTGCCGGTGGCGCGTTACCACTCGCTGGTCGGCAGCAACATCCCGGCCGATCTGACCGTCAACGCCCGGTTCGGCGAGATGGTGATGGCGGTACGCGACGATCGCCGCCGCGTATGCGGCTTCCAGTTCCACCCGGAATCGATTCTGACCACCCATGGCGCGCGCCTGCTTGAGCAGACCCTGGCCTGGGCGCTGGCGAAGTCATAAAAGGAACACGACGATGCAACCTATCCTTGAGAAACTGTACCGCGCTGAATCGATGAGCCAGCAGGAAAGCCAGCAGCTGTTCAGCGCCATCGTGCGCGGCGAACTGGAGCCGAGCCAACTGGCGGCGGCGTTGATCAGCATGAAAGTCCGCGGCGAGCGCCCGGAAGAGATCGCCGGCGCCGCCAAAGCGCTGCTGGAAGATGCTCAACCGTTCCCGCGCCCTGACTATCTGTTTGCCGATATCGTCGGCACCGGCGGCGACGGCACCAACAGCATCAATATTTCGACCGCCAGCGCCTTTGTGGCGGCGGCGTGCGGCGCGAAAATCGCCAAACACGGCAACCGCAGCGTCTCCAGCCGCTCCGGCTCTTCGGATCTGCTGGCGGCATTCGGTATCCGTCTGGATCTGCCGGCGGAAGAGGCGCGCAAGGCGTTGGACGATGTTGGCGTGTGCTTCCTGTTTGCGCCGCAGTACCACACCGGCTTCCGTCACGCCATGCCGGTACGCCAGCAGTTGAAGACCCGCACGCTGTTCAACGTGCTGGGCCCGCTGATCAACCCGGCGCGTCCGCCGCTGGCGCTGATCGGCGTTTACAGCCCGGAACTGGTGCTGCCGATCGCCGAAACCCTGCGCGTGCTGGGCTATCAGCGCGCGGCGGTGGTTCACGGCGGCGGCATGGACGAGGTGGCGATCCACGCCCCGACGCACGTTGCGGAATTGAACAACGGCGAAATCTGCAGTTATCAGCTCACGCCGCAGTCCTTCGGATTGGAAACCTATCCGCTGGAGGCCTTGCTGGGCGGCACGCCGGAAGAAAACCGTGACATTTTGGCGCGGCTGTTACAAGGTAAAGGCGAGCCGGCGCACGCCGCGGCGGTCGCGGCCAACGTCGCGTTGCTTCTGAAGTTATTCGGACATGAAGACCTGCGCCAAAATGCGCGGCAGGCACTGGATATGATCAACAGCGGGCAGGCTTATGAGCGTGTCATCGCACTGGCGGCAAGAGGATAAATGATGCAGGAAACCGTGCTACACAAGATTGTCCGCGACAAAGCGCAATGGATCGCGGCGCGACAACAGCAACAGCCCCTGGCCGGCTTTCAGAATGACATCGTACCGAGCGAACGCAGCTTCTACCACGCGCTGCAGGGCACCCGTACGGCTTTCATTCTCGAATGCAAGAAGGCCTCGCCTTCCAAGGGGCTGATTCGCGAGAACTTTGATCCGGTGGAGATCGCCACGGTCTATAAAGATTTCGCCTCGGCGATCTCGGTGCTGACCGACGAGAAATACTTCCAGGGCAGCTTTGATTTCCTGCCGCTGGTGAGCAAAACCGTCAGCCAACCGGTGTTGTGCAAAGACTTTATCATCGACCCGTATCAGATTTACCTGGCGCGCTACTATCAGGCCGACGCTATCCTGCTGATGCTGTCGGTGTTGACCGACGAACAGTACCGCCAGCTGGCGGCGGTGGCCCACAGCCTCAATATGGGCGTGCTGACAGAAGTGATCAGTGAAGAAGAGCTGCAGCGGGCGATCGCGCTGGAAGCGCGCGTGGTCGGCATCAATAACCGCGATCTGCGCGATCTGAGCATCGATCTGGACCGCACCCGGCAGTTGGCGCCGCGCGTGCCGCATGGGGTGACGGTGATCAGCGAGTCGGGCATCAACAACTACGGGCAGATCCGCGAGCTCAGCCACTACGCCAACGGTTTCCTGATCGGCAGCGCGCTGATGTCGGAACCCGATCTGCGCGCCGCCGTGCGCCGTGTGATCCTGGGCGACAATAAAGTGTGCGGCCTGACTCGCCCACAGGACGCCGCCGCCGCGTATCAGGCCGGCGCCATCTACGGCGGATTGATTTTCGTCGGCCGCTCGCCGCGCTATGTGGATATCGTCCGCGCCCGCGAAGTCATTTCCGGCGCGCCGCTGAAGTACGTCGGCGTCTTCTGCGACGCCCAGCTCGATACCGTGGCGCTGACCGTGGAGCGCCTCGGTCTGCAGGCGGTGCAACTGCACGGCGCGGAGGACCAGGCCTATATCAGCGCCCTGCGCGCTCGCTTGCCGGCCGATTGCCGCATCTGGAAAGCGCTGAGCGTGAAAGAACAGGTGCCGCCGCGCGATCTGCAGCATGTCGATCGTTATCTGCTGGACAACGGCGCAGGCGGCACCGGCCAACGCTTCGACTGGTCGGTATTGCAAGGCGAAGATCTGACTAACGTTATGCTGGCGGGCGGTCTGCGCGCCGACAACTGCGTCGAAGCGGCCAAGCTCGGCTGCGCCGGTCTGGACTTCAATTCCGGCGTGGAAAGCGAACCGGGCATCAAGGATCCCGCGCGCCTGGCCTCGGTCTTCCAAACCCTGCGCGCTTACTGAATACGGCTCTACATTAATAACGGATAATGACGGGAACTCTCATGACGCTGCTTAACCCCTACTTCGGCGAATTTGGTGGTCAATACGTACCGCAAATTCTGATGCCGGCCCTGAAACAACTCGAAGAAGCCTTTGTCAGCGCTCAGCGCGATCCGGCGTTTCAGGCGGAATTCATCGATCTGTTGAAGAACTACGCGGGCCGCCCTACGGCGCTGACGCTGTGCAAAAATCTCACCGCCGGCAGCAACACCAAGCTCTATCTGAAGCGGGAAGATCTGCTGCACGGCGGCGCGCACAAGACCAACCAGGTGCTGGGCCAGGCCCTGCTGGCCAAGCGCATGGGCAAAACCGAGATCATCGCGGAAACCGGCGCCGGCCAACACGGCGTCGCGTCGGCGCTGGCCTGCGCGCTGCTCGGCCTGAAATGCCGTATCTATATGGGCGCCAAAGACGTTGAGCGTCAGTCGCCGAACGTGTTCCGCATGCGGCTGATGGGCGCGGAAGTGATCCCGGTGCACAGCGGCTCCGCCACCCTGAAAGACGCCTGCAACGAAGCGTTGCGCGACTGGTCCGGCAGTTATGAAACCGCGCACTATATGCTCGGCACCGCGGCCGGCCCGCACCCGTACCCCACCATCGTGCGTGAATTCCAGCGCATGATTGGCGAAGAGACCAAAGCGCAGGTGCTGGAGCGCGAAGGCCGCCTGCCGGATGCGGTCATCGCCTGCGTCGGCGGTGGCTCCAACGCCATCGGCATGTTCGCCGATTTTATCGATGACGCCGACGTTGGGCTGATCGGCGTGGAACCCGCCGGTCTGGGCATCGAAACCGGTCAGCACGGCGCGCCGCTCAAGCATGGCCACGTCGGCATCTATTTCGGCATGAAGGCGCCGATGATGCAGACCGCCGAAGGCCAGATTGAAGAATCCTATTCAATCTCCGCCGGGTTGGACTTCCCGTCCGTCGGGCCGCAACACGCCTACCTGAACAGCACCGGTCGCGCCGAATACGTGTCGATCACCGACGACGAAGCGTTGGAGGCGTTCAAAGCGCTGTCGCGCCATGAAGGCATCATCCCTGCGCTGGAATCTTCACACGCCCTGGCGCACGCGCTGAAAATGATCCGTGAAACGCCGCAAAAAGAGCAAATCCTGGTGGTCAACCTGTCCGGCCGCGGCGACAAAGACATATTTACCGTTCACGACATTTTGAAAGCACGGGGAGAAATCTGATGGAACGTTATCAGCAACTGTTCACGCGTCTGGAAAGCAGCAAGGAAGGCGCCTTCGTCCCGTTCGTGACGCTGGGCGATCCTAATCCGGCGCTGTCGCTGCAGATTATCGACACCCTGATCGAAGCCGGCGCGGACGCGCTGGAGCTGGGTATCCCCTTCTCCGATCCGTTGGCGGATGGCCCAACCATCCAGAGCGCGACGCTGCGCGCCTTCGCCGCCGGCGTTACGCCGACCCAGTGTTTCGAGCTGCTGGCGGCCATTCGTCAGAAGCACCCGACCATTCCCATCGGCCTGCTGATGTACGCCAATTTGGTGTTCCATAAAGGTATCGATGCTTTTTACCAACGCTGTGCGGAAGTGGGCGTGGATTCGGTGTTGGTCGCCGACGTGCCGTTTGAAGAATCGGCGCCGTTCCGCGCCGCGGCCGTGCGCCACGGTATCGCGCCCATCTTCATTTGCCCGCCGAACGCCGACGACGATCTGCTGCGTGAGATCGCTTCACACGGTCGCGGCTACACCTATCTGCTGTCGCGTTCCGGCGTCACCGGCACCGAAAGCCGGGCGCAGTTGCCGCTGCATCACCTGGTGAACACGCTGCGCGAGTATCACGCCGCGCCGCCGCTGCAGGGCTTCGGCATCTCCGAGCCCGAGCAGGTGAAGGCTGCGCTGCAGGCCGGCGCCGCCGGCGCCATCTCCGGATCGGCAATCGTCAAAATCATCGAACGGCACCATGCCAACCCGGCGGAAATGCTGACCAAGCTGGCGGCCTTCGTCAGCGCGATGAAGCACGCGACCCGCGCGTGATCCCCTTCGGCGAGCGCCTTGCCGGCGCTCGCTTTAACAGCTTGTTTCCCCTCAAAGTTTGTTCTATTTATTTACAGCAAAAATTTGAACAAACCCGCGTCTTGTCTCACAATAAACATTGTTCGCTATGCATTTCTTCGTTTGATTTGGGGAATGCGCTCGCTGCGGCGAAAAAACCGCATCGAATTTCAACCATAACATTGCATGGAGAGTAATTTATGAAGCTGTTTAAAACCCTTTCGGCCTTGTGCATGGCAGCCGTTGTGGCGGTCGCGGTGAGCGCTTGCGCACCGACGGCGAAATCAGAGGGAACAGGCGGTTATATCGATGACACCGTGGTCACCACCAAAGTGAAATCGGCGCTGCTGGCGGATAAAAACATCAAGTCGCGCGAAATCAGCGTGGAAACCTTTAAAGGACGCGTGCAGTTGAGCGGCTTCGTGACGTCAAGCGATGACGCCAACCGTGCGGTGCAGGTCACACGCGGCGTGGCCGGCGTGAAATCTGTTGAAAACGTCATGCAGGTTAAATAATACCGACACAGGGAGGCGCAATGCCTCCCTGTTTGCGGCCTTCATCAGAAGCGGTAACCCGCCCCAAACATAAACACCCACGGATCCAACCGCGTATCGAAGCTGTGGTGCCCACCGCTCGCGTCGTTGAAACGCGTTTTGGTTTCGATGTTCATCCACCACACCGACATGTTCAGCATCCAGTGCTCATCCAGGTTGTAATCCAGACCGGCCTGCGCCGCCACGCCCCAGGAGTCTTTCAGATCGAGGTTGCTCAACCCGGCGCTTTTGCCGTAGTCGTTGAACTTCTCGTCGAAGAAAGTGGTGTAGTTAACGCCGACGCCCAGATAAGGACGCAGTTTGTCCTGCTTGTCGCCGAAGTAGTATTGCGCCATCAGCGTAGGCGGCAGTTGATGAACGGTCGCCAGATCGGTGCCGCCCAGGGTAACCTTGTGGCGGAATGGTGTCGCGGCCAACAACTCAACGCCGATGTTGTCCGTCACCATATAACCGAAGGTCAAACCGAGCTGGGTATTGTTTTTCGCATCCAGCGATCCCAAACCCAATACGTTGTCCGAGCCCGCATTTGGACGCACCGTCGCGGTGCCCGCACGGAACAGGAAATCACCGGCCTGATGCGCACTTGCCAACATAGGCGCCATCATCGTCGCCAATACCACCAGAGTTGTCTTTTTCATTATCCATTCCATTTGTGTGGTTAATCTCTCGAGGGGGAATATACCTACTTTCGGGTATTTGTGATCCCATCGAGATCACATCTTATGTGTAAAATTTTAAAATCCCACCAAAAACAAGGTTACCTAACCGCTTAATAAATCAAGGATTGATCTGCATCAAAAAAACGATTTTGTTGCAAATTATCTACATGTTCAAATTTCAGTTGCGGAAAAAAATACGGCTGAGGTAATTTCATCTTCCGTGTTGGTTTTGGTTGGTGCCGTGAGGAGTCGGCGGGCAATCAAGATGAGCGAAATCCTTAATCCCTGTGTCAGCTGCGGCGCATGCTGCGGTTATTTTCGAGTGTCATTCTATTGGGCCGAAGCCGAAGACGGCGGCGGCACCGTTCCCCTTTCCCTGACGGAGCCTCTGACCCCGTTCCTGCGCTGCATGCAGGGGACCAACAGCAAGTCTCCGCGCTGCACCGCGCTGGACGGCGAGATTGGCAAAGCCGTGTCGTGCTCGATTTATCTTAATCGGCCCAGCCCGTGCAGAGAGTTCGATCAGTCCGGTGAAAACGGCCTGCGCAACGAAGCCTGCGATCGCGCTCGCGAACGCTACGGCCTGCCCCCCTTGCCGGTGCCCTTGCCGCTGTCGTTGCCTGAGACGACGATCGTTGAAGAAATAGACGTAGTGCAATTCGCGGGGTGCCACAGCGGCGTGGAACAGGGTACAATCACCCACTGATTTATCTCTGTTTTCTCGACGCCAAGGAGTCTGCATGCCTATCACGGCCAACGCTTTGTACCGTGACAGTTTTAACTTTTTACGCAATCAACTGGCCAGCATCCTGATGCTGGCGCTGTTGACGGCGTTTATCTCGGTGCTGCTGAACCAAGCTTTCAGCCCCGATGCCGAACAGTTGGCGACGCTGGCCGCCTCCACCAGCGATTTCGCGTCGTCAACCGGCATGGGCATTCAGGACGTGATCCAGCAGATGACGCCGGAACAGCAGATGGTGTTGCTGAAAGTGTCGGCCGCCGCCACGTTCTCCGCGCTGGTCGGCAACGTGCTGCTGGTCGGTGGGATGCTGACGTTGATCCGTCTGGTGTCTCAGGGGCAACGCACCAGCGCCCTGCGCGCGCTCGGCGCCTCGGCGCCCGATCTGCCGCGCCTGCTGCTGCTGCTGTTTATCTGCACCTTGCTGATCCAGCTCGGCCTGACGCTGTTCGTGGTGCCGGGCGTGATCATGGCTATCGCCTTCGCGTTGGCGCCGGTGATCGCCTCCGTCGACAAGAAAGGCGTCTTCGCTTCGCTCAAGCTGAGCAGCAAATTGGCCTTCGCCAATGCGCGCGTGATTGTGCCGGCGATGATGCTGTGGTTGGCGGCCAAGCTGCTGGTGCTGTTTTTAGTGAGCCATCTGTCAGTGCTGACGCCGAACGTGGCCAGCGTCGTGCTGACCGCGTTAAGCAACCTGGTCTCCGCCCTGCTGCTGATCTATCTGTTCCGTTTGTATATGCTGCTGCGCGGCTGACGCCGGCGCAACAAATGCCCAGGGGCACGCTTCGGCGCGCCCCTTTTTGTTTACCCCACCGCGGCGGCTTCCGCCTGTTCCTTACTCTGAATCAGCTTTAGCGCCAGATAGAGATCCGGCACCAAAATCAGCTCCTTGTCCCGCCCCAACCGATTGATGCGGAACCAGCGCGTCAGTTCAGTGCGGCGCCCGGCCAGCACCAGTTTGACGTTACGCTGCAACAGATCGCGTTTCAGTTCGTCGATGGCCGCCAGCACGCTGATATCGGCATGGGTAAAGCTGGCCACCGCGTCCACCACCACCCAGCGCGGCTGGAATGGCGTACTGTCGACCAAATTGAGAATGCGGCGTTTGAAGTAGGCCACGTTGAAGTAGGTCAGCGGCGAATTGAAGCGATACATCATGACGCCGGGCACCGCCTTCACCCCATTGTTGTTGCCCATGGAATGGATCATGCCTTCGTCGTTAACGCCCAGCAGCTGTTCCGTCGGCCGAAAGACGGTGTGCAGAAACTGCATCAGCCCCAGCAACACCGCCAGCCCGATGCCGCTGATCACCCCGACCAACAAGACGCTGAGGAAGGTAAATATCGCCAGGCGGAAAGCCTGCGCGTTGCGGCGGCGCAAGATCCAGATGCCGCGAAAATCCAGCAGCGACCAAGCCGCATACATCAGCACCACGCCCAATCCCGCCACCGGAATAAACTGCAGCGGCGCCATCAGGAACAGCAAGACGAAAGCGATCACCGCGGCGGCGATGATCGACACGAGCTGGCTCTTGCCGCCGTTGGCGTCATTCACCGCGGTGCGCGAATCCGCCCCGCTGATGGCGAAGCCTTGCGACAATGCGGAGACGATATTCACCATCCCCAGCGCGCGAAACTCAGCGTCAGCGTTGACCTCATAGCCGTTTTTGGCCGCGAAACTGCGGGCGGTCAGCATCATGCTGACAAAGCTCACGACCGCCAGGTTGAGCGCCGGGATCACCATGTCGCGCAGCAGCCCGGGCTGAAAGTCCGGCCACTGGACGATCGGCAACACGCCGCTGAAACCGCCCACCGTCACCACGCCATACTGCTGCAATCCGCCCGCCCAGGTGACGAACGCCGCCAGCACGATGGCGAACAGCGGCGCCGGCCAGTTAGGCCGCCATTTTTTAAATCCGAGCAGTGTCACCAGCGTCAGCAAGGACACCGCCATCGTCAGCCAGTCGCTGTGCAACAGGTTGGCCGGCAGCGCGTAGATGCGCTCGATCAGCTGCGCCGGGCGCACTGTGAACCCCAACACCTTGCCGATCTGATCGACGATGATGGTCAGCGCCACGCCGTTCAGCAGCCCGCTGAGGATCGGCCGCGACAGCAGATCCGCCAGCGCCCCCAGCTTGAACCGGCTGGCCAACAGGCACCAGCCGCCCATCATCGCGGTCATCATGATGGTCAACTGCCAATGGCGTTCCATATTGCCCGCCGCTAGCGGCGTCACCACCGCGGCGATCACCGCACAGGTGGCGGCATCGGGCCCGACGATCAGCTGGCGTGACGAACCGAACAGCGCATAG
Organism: Serratia sp. SCBI; assembly: GCF_000747565.1. Classification (NCBI taxonomy): domain Bacteria; kingdom Pseudomonadati; phylum Pseudomonadota; class Gammaproteobacteria; order Enterobacterales; family Yersiniaceae; genus Serratia; species Serratia sp. SCBI. The sequence goes on from NZ_CP003424.1 coordinate 2,719,468, forward strand.
GCCACCATCGGCAAGATACAGGAATAAAGCCCCACCACCGGGCTAACCCCGGCCAGTTCGGCATAGGCGATGGCCACCGGCAAGGCGACGGCGGCGACGGAAAGACCGGCGCGCATATCCGGTTTGAGCCAACTGCGTTGATAGCCCAATAAATGAGTCAAACCAGGCGTCAGGGCCTGGAGAGATTTCCACTGCATGCTGTTTTCCGCGGTAAATTATCTGGTTATTATGGCACTTACTATGCGATCTGCGGCCAGCGCTGGCAATGCGCCCGTGCTTTCTTGCGTAAGTTTATGCAAATTCCTGCTTTCGCGGCAGAAATCCGCCGGCCAAACGCCGATAATCGGCAGCGCCCGGCGGTACACAGAACTCGCCGAATCCGGTATAGTCGGCCGATGAACAGATGATGGATTGATTTATGAAGCAGTTTCTTGATTTCCTCCCGTTAATTGTCTTTTTCGCTTTTTACAAGCTGTACGACATTTACGTCGCTTCCGGCGCATTGATCGTCGCCACCGCGCTGGCGCTGGTGTTCACCTGGGTGAAATACCGCAAGGTCGAGAAGATGACGCTGATCACCTTCCTGATGGTGCTGGTGTTCGGCACCCTGACGCTGGTGTTCCACAACGATTTATTCATCAAGTGGAAAGTGACGGTGATTTACGCGCTGTTCGCGCTGGCGCTGCTGATCAGCCAGTGGGTGCTCAAAAAGCCGCTGGTTCAGCGCATGCTGGGCAAAGAGCTGACGCTGCCGGACAAAGTGTGGAGCAACCTCAACCTGGCCTGGGCCCTCTTCTTCCTGGCCTGCGGCCTGGCGAACATCTATGTCGCCTTCTGGCTGCCGCAAAGCGTCTGGGTCAATTTCAAAGTCTTTGGCCTGACGGTGCTGACGCTGGTATTCACCCTGCTCAGCGGCATCTATATTTACCGGCACATGCCGGCAGAACAGAAAAAATAGTTACAAATTTGTTAATGCCTGCGGCGCTTGCCGCGGGCAGTATGATGTGATTCCCTCCTTTTAAAAGCAGACTGCTATGACACAACAACGACCTTTACCCAGCGGCGAGCTGGTGCTGCGCACGCTGGCGATGCCGGCCGATACCAATGCCAACGGCGATATTTTCGGCGGCTGGCTGATGTCGCAAATGGACATCGGCGGCGCTATCCAGGCAAAAGAGATCGCCGAGGGGCGCGTAGTGACGGTACGCGTAGACGGCATGACCTTCCTGAAACCGGTGGCGGTAGGCGACGTGGTTTGCTGCTATGCGCACTGCATCCGCACCGGGCGCAGCTCGATCACCATCAATATCGAAGTGTGGGTAAAGAAAGTCTCCTCCGCCCCAATCGGCCAACGCTACCGGGCGACCGAAGCGGTGTTCACCTACGTGGCGGTCGATGCGGAAGGCAACTCGCGCGCGCTGCCTGAGGGTAAAATGAATTTCCGCGTCGGCTTCGAAGAGTAAGCCTGCGGCTGCGCCGCAAATGCAAAAAGGGTCGCCGAGGCGACCCTTTTTTTCTTGGCGCAAACCGAAATCAGTTCATTTCGGTGGTGCCGTTCAGCTTGAAACGAATATTGACGATAAGATCCTTCGCTTCTTTGGCTTGATACCGCCATTTGCGCAGCGCCTGTTTCACTTCACGCTCGAACATGTTGCGCGGCTCAGCCGACAAGATGCGCACGTTGGTCACGCGGCCATCGCTGTCGACGTCGAACTGCACCCGCACGTTGCCTTCGATCTGCAAGGCTCTGGCGCGCGGCGGATAAATCGGTTCCGCACGGCTGATCGGTTTTGGCCCGACCTCGCGCGAGTTGCCCTGTACCGGCGCGGCGGGCGCTTGTTTCACCGGCGCTTTATCGATGGGTTTGGCCGGCGAGTCGTTATTGAACGGCGAAGGCTCGCGCGGCTCGACCTTCTTCGGCTCCGGTTTCACCGGTTTTTCTACCTTCGGCTTTGGCTTGGGCTTCGGTTTCGGCTTGACCGGCTCCGGTTTCACAATCGCCTTCGGCGGCGGCTCCACAATAGGTTCTGGTTCAGGTTCCGGCTCAGGTTCCACCTGCGGCGGCTCCGGTTCCGCCGGAGCAGGCGGCGGCGGTTCAGCCATCGCGGCGGTGTTGACCATCATGACGCTGATCGGCGCCTCTTCAGGCTTTGGCAGCTCAACCACTTCTTTTACCGAAGCGTAAAGCAGTCCCGCCACCAGGGCGCTGTGCAGGCCTACGGACAAGACGAAAGGCACGGATATACGGCGATTAAGGAACATCTTTTTTAGCGGCATAATGATTCTGTTTCCTCTGGTTCGCCAAGTTTAAATGCAAATAGCAATCATATTCAATAACGAAAGGCAAACTATCGCTTTAATCGTCAGTCTCCGCGGCGAAAACCAGCAAACTCATAAGGATATTAACCTGAACGTTGCTTTTTTACCGCCGAATCAACACGCTTCATTAACGTTCAGACGGCGCTAAAAAATAAAAAACCCGCCGTAGCGGGTGGATTGCGGTGATTAAGCGTTATTCTTCATCACCATAGTAGAGCACGCCCAGTTTGATCAGCGGCCGCCCTTGCGCTTTGCGATGCAGGTTGGTGTCGCGCAGCGAATAGACGCAGCCGCAGTATTCCTGCTGATAGAAGCGTTCGCGCTTGCTGATCTCTATCATGCGGGCCGCGCCGCCCTTCTTGCGCCAGTTGTAATCCCAATACACCAGATCGGGATACTTTTCCGCCGCCCGAATGCCGCAGTCGGTAATCTGCTGCATGTTCTTCCAGCGCGAGATGCCGAGCGAGCTGGAGATGGTGTCGTAACCGTGCTCATGCGCATACAGCGCCGTGCGCTCAAAACGCATGTCGAAGCACATGGTGCAGCGAATGCCGCGCTCCGGCTCATGTTCCATGCCCTTGGCGCGTTCGAACCAGTTGTCGGTGTCATAATCGGCATCGATGATCGGCACCCCGTGCTTTTCGGCGAAACGGATGTTCTCTTCCTTACGCAGCAAATACTCTTTTTGCGGGTGAATGTTGGGGTTATAGAAGAAAATAGCGTACTCGATGCCGGACGCCTGGATCGCTTCCATCACCTCGCCGGAACAGGGCGCACAGCAAGAATGCAGCAGCAGTTTGCTTTTGCCCGCAGGCAAATCGAGTTTTTCCCTTACCAGTTCCGTCATGTCCTCACCTCAATGGCATATCTGTTTAAGCGCGCCGCACTATACGAATAAAAAGTAGCGGCTTCAAGGCATAAGCGCCAATCCCCCCCATAAATTCACCGCGCGCCGTTCCCCTGCCGCGCCTTTTGCGCTACCTTGGTAGCACCGTTTTATAGCCATGATTTTACAGGTGAAATATGCTTTATCTGATCTACGCGCAAGACGTTCCCCACTCACTGGAAAACCGTCTGGCGGTGCGCCCGGCACATCTGGCGCGCCTGCAGGCGCTGCGTGATGCCGGCCGTCTGGTGGTCGCCGGCCCCAACCCGGCCATCGACAGCAACGATCCCGGCGCCGCCGGCTTCACCGGTTCAACGGTGATCGCCGAGTTCGCCTCACTGGCGGAAGCCCAGGCCTGGGCGCAGCAGGATCCGTACGTCGCCGCCGGCGTCTACGCCGACGTGACGGTGAAGCCGTTCAAACAGGTGTTCTGATCTCCAGCCCTCCGAATACCGGGAACGCCCCGCTATACGGCGTTTCCGGCGCTAGCCACACCTCAGCGTCACCGTCGCGCTCGGTTCGCCTTCCCCGCGCGGTCGATATTCATGTTCCGCCCCGGAAATACTCACCGATAACGCTTTCCAGCATCGCCACCGCCGATTGACCGGCGGCAGCGGCAGAGCGCAGCAGCTGCACTTCGTGCGGAGCGACCGACGGCAATTCGTCGAGGATCCGCATCGCCGCCGTCACGCGTGCGCGGTCGAGCAGCGTGACGGCCAATCCTGCCTCGACGGCGGCAGCCACCACGCTGGCCGATGGGCTGCTCACAACCACTCGCCAATGCCTTCCCGCCCCGCTCAATGCATCGATCATAGCCTCTCGGTAAGGGCAATCGGCGGCATGCAACGCCAATGGTATCGGTTGGGCCATATCCAGCGCCAATCGGCGGCCGCCAACCCAAACCGGCGCAGTCACCGCAAGCGGCATCTGACGCAGTCCCCCCATCGGCAGCACCGCTAACGCCAGCTGTAGCCGGTTGCGTCCGATCTGTTCAACCAACGCCTGGCTGGCGGCCGTAGACACCTCCAGCATCACCGCAGGAAAACGGGTGGCAAACGCCGGCAGCACATCGCGCATGACATGTGATGCGTATTCATCAGGCACTCCCAGCTTGATGTGCCCACTCAGCGGTGCGCCCTGCAGCTCACGCAGAATATCGTCGTGGGCATTCAACAGCCCGAGCGTCGAGGCCAGCAGTTTGTCGCCTAAGGGCGTCAACACGACGGACTGATTGTCGCGCTCCAGCAAGCGGCCGCCCACGACCTGTTCCAGACGCTGAATATGAACGCTCACCGCGGCTGGGCTGCGATGAACAAAGGCCGCCGCCGCACGAAATTGCCCCAAACGGGCGATAGCGTGAAAAGTGCGCAAAAGATTAATGTCCAGGGTTGGCCGCATGGTTTAACTCCATTAAACAACTGAACGAAAATTATTCGATTTATTAAATTATAGCGGCTCACTACCCTTGGGGAAAAAGGAGAAGATCACCATGCCCCTGTCAGAATTTCGTCCACCTTCCTGCCGCGATAAGGTGGGCGACAAAGCCGTCGTCTGGTTGCCGGCAGCGGAAGTCCTGCTGATCGTCGCCTGGAGCTCGGGCTTTGTCGGCATCCGTTTCGCCGCCGATTACGCGCCGGTGTTGCTGGTGGCGTTCTGGCGCTGTGTCGTGGTCGCTTTACTGCTGATGCCGTTTAGCCTTCGCGCCATCAGGCGCTCCTCGCCGCAGTCGGTAGCCGCTCACGCCGGGATCGGGCTGCTTGCCATGACCGGATACCTGACCGGCGTCAGTAAAGGTATCGAGTACGGCGTGCCGACCGGGTTGGCCGCGCTCATCGCCGATTTGCTCCCTCTCGGCACCGCACTCTTGAACATGCTGTTTCTACGCCGGCTGCCCGATGGCCGCGTCTGGCTCGGCCTGGTATTAGGCTCTCTCGGGGTGATATTGGCGACGGGCGGTGCTATTTCCTGGGGAAGTGCGCCATTGTGGAGCTACCTGTTGCCGCTGGCGGGGATGCTGTCACTGGCACTGGCGACGCTGTGGCAGCAACGGCTGCCGCAGGCGCAAGCGGTGAGCCTGCCCGCCAGGTTGGGGATACAAAGCGCGATTTCAGCGCTGGCTTTTGCCCCACTGGCAGGCGCAGAAAGCCCGCTGCTGCCAACCATGACGACAGGGTTGGTTATCGGCGTGCTTTGGACCGCGCTTTTGGCCACCCTGGCCGGTTACGGTTTGTATTGGTTCTGCCTTAGGCATACCTCTGCATTGCGTGTGACGAGCCTGCTGTTCATCAGCCCCTTCGTCACCTTCTGCTGGGCATGGTTAATGTTCGATGAGCCCCTTTCCTGGCCCATGCTGCTGGGTGCAGCAACGGCGGGGAGCGGCTTATGGCTGCTTATCCGCCCCCCGATGAGGGGCCGGACTGAACGCGCTGAAATGAATAATGGCAGATAAGGTTTACGGAGATGTCGGCTACACGTTGCCGGCACCGTTACACGACGAGTTTTCCCCGCACCACCACCTTGCCCGGTTTTATCTCAGGATCGGCAATACGGCGGATCGCCAGATTCAACGCTTGCCAGGCGATCTCTTGCAAGTCGTGTGACACACAGGGGAAATGGAAACCGTAGATCTCGGCATGTGAAACCTCATCGATGCTGAACAACGACACGTCCTGCATCAACGGCAACCGATGTTCGATACAGGCCTTGATGATGCCCAGCGAGATCTGGTTATTGCAGCCGACGAAAAAATCGGGGGCGGGGTTATTGGCCAGCCAGCGGCTCGTCTCTTGCCAGGCGACATCCATAAAGAAATCGGCATACCGCACGTCGAGCGAAGCCACCTTCCCTTGCAATGCCGCCTGCAAGCCAGTGACCCTGTCACGCGCAACGTTGGAATTCTCCGGCCCGGAGATCACCACCACCCGCTGCGCCTGCTGTTCCAGAAGCCAACGCCCCGCCTGAAGGCCGCAATCCAGATTATCAATATACACCCCGCTGCAGTGGTGACTCTCCAATTCCCGATCGATCAACACCACCGGTATATTGAGCGTTTCCAGACGTTTGAGGTAGGAAGGCCGGTACAGATGATCGTTGGAAATGACCGAGAGAATAATCGCATCGACGTTGTAGCCAATGAGTTTGTCGATGATCCTGTCTTCGCTTTCCTGAGACTCATAGGAGTCGAACACCAGCGTGTCGTACCCCATCTTTTGCGCTTCAAGCGTCATCAGGCGCGCCAGGCCGCCAAAGAATGGGTTGGCCATGTCCGGGTTGACGATGCCAATGGTTCTGCTGCTTTTCGCCCGCAGATTGCGCGCCGCGGCATTGACCACGTAACCGAGTTCGGCTGCGGTCTCCCGAATTCTCCTCAACGTTTCCGGATGGACCTTGTCCGGCTGTGAAAATGCCCGCGAAGCGGTTATTTTGCTGACGTTCGCCTGTGCGGCGACGCTAGCCAGCGTCGCTTTCCGTCCTCGACCCACGGCCAAATGCAGCTCCTTAGCTTGAATGTATCATTTTGTATCATTCCCGGCATCATGACAGAACTTTGTTCTTGGCGCTAATGGTTTACGCCGGCAAGACGGTTAATTCGCGGATCGGTAAAAATATCCAGCTCGTCACGGCTCTCGGAAGAGAACTCAGACACCACCGCGCCCTGCTTCCCCGCCTGAAACCAGTGACGGGTATTGGGCGCAATGGTGTATTGTTCCCCCGGCCGCAAGAGGATATAGCGATGACAGGTATACCACTGCTCCGCGCCCTCCGGCACCCGGCATACCGGTTGGCCGCCGCGATCGTTGGGCGTCAGACTTTCATCATCGACAAACAAAAACACCTCTCCCCAACGGCAACGGAACGTCTCTTGCTTGCCGGGCGTGCCGGCAAAGGGAGGGTGTAAATGTTCCGGGCAAGTCTGCCCAGGAAACAGCACCAGCTCTTTCGCGCAATACCGAGGTGAGTTGACGTAGGTCAGCAGCTGCAACCCGGACGCGGGATAGTCGGCCAGACCAAACGTCGCAATTTCAATGCGTTGCTGTTCTTCTTCGGTCAAGATAATGTCCGCCTGGCGCAAATACTCCAGCGTAGCGGCTCTGGCGCTTTGTTGTTTGTTCATCATTCCCCCGGCAAAGTAACGGTATCGATATCAACAGGCCGATATTAAAACCGTCATTACCACGCCGATTTTGTGACCACCGTCGCTATATTGAATAACAACCCGCCAGCAAAATTAACTCTCGTCGAGTAATTCCAACATTGATCACAGTTTAACCACCCGCATTGGCTCACTATCGCCGCATTGAAATGATATCGTTACCATAAAAATGATTCACCAGGAGGCAATATGAAAGCATTAGTGCTGGCCAAAGCAGGGGAAATCGCTATCGAGGACGTCCAACTGGCCGAAACGCTGGGGCCCGACGATGTACAGATAAAAATTCATTCCGTGGGCATCTGCGGCAGCGATGTGCACTATTACCAGCATGGCCGCATTGGCCCGTTTGTGGTCAAAGCCCCGATGGTGCTCGGCCATGAGGCCGCCGGCGTGGTGCTCGCGACAGGTGAAAACGTCACTCACCTCAGCGTTGGCGATCGCGTTTGCATGGAGCCCGGCATTCCCGACCTCAACTCGGCGCAGACGCGCGCCGGGATTTACAACCTGGACCCCGCCGTTCGCTTCTGGGCGACGCCGCCGGTGCACGGCTGTTTGCGCGAAACCGTCATCCACCCCGCCGCATTCACGTTCAAACTGCCGGACAACGTCAGTTTCGCTGAAGGCGCCATGGTTGAACCCCTGGCCATCGGCATGCAAGCGGCCACCAAAGCCGGGATCAAACCCGGCGATATCGCGCTGGTGATCGGCGCTGGGCCGATCGGCGTGGTCACCGCCCTCGCGGCGCTGGCGGGTGGCTGCTCGGACGTCATTATCTGCGACCTGTTTGACGAGAAACTCGCCGTGGCGGCCAGCTATGAAGGGCTGCACGCCGTCAATATCAAAACCGGCGACCTGGCGGGTAAAGTGGCTGCGTTCACCAGCGGCAATGGCGTCGATATCGTGTTTGAATGCAGCGGCGCAAAACCGGCTATCGCTACGCTGGCCGAACATGCGGCGCCAGGGGCGACCGCCGTGCTGGTCGGCATGCCGATCGACGCCGCGCCGATGGATATCGTCGCAGCACAGGCCAAGGAAATCACCTTCAAGACCATTTTCCGCTACGCCAACATGTATCCGCGCACGCTGCGGCTGTTGAGCAGCGGCAAATTGCGCGTCCAACCGTTGATAAGCCAAACCTACAAATTCTCCGACAGCGTGGCGGCCTTCGAGCGCGCGGCGGCGGGACATGCCTCGGACATCAAAATCATGCTGGAAATGGAGTGATCCTATGGCACTCTATGCTGGCATAGACTGCGGTACGCAAGGCACGAAAGTCGTGATTGTCGACAGCACACAGGGCGTGATCCTCGGTGAGGGCAGCGCCCCTCACCGCCTCATCAGCCAAGCCAATGGCCGGCGCGAACAAGAGGCCGACTGGTGGATTGAGGCGTTGGTCACCGCGTTTCATCAAGCCGTGACTAACGCCGGTATTGATGCCGGGGAAATTAACGCTCTCGGGGTCTCGGGCCAACAGCATGGATTTGTGCCGCTGGACGCAGATGGCAACGTGCTGCACAGCGTCAAGCTGTGGTGCGATACCGAAACCGCGGAGGAAAACGAACTGCTGCTGCAGCGGCTCGGCGGCGCCAAGGGCTCGCTGGACAAGCTCGGCCTGCGGCTCGCCACCGGTTATACCGCGTCAAAAATCCTTTGGTTCAAGACGCACCATCCGGCGCTCTGGGCAAAACTGCACACCGTGCTGCTGCCGCATGATTATTTGAACTTCTGGCTGACCGGGGAGCGTGTAGCGGAATATGGCGATGCTTCCGGCACCGGGCTGTTCGATGTGCGCGCCCGTAGCTGGAGTCAAGCCGCCGTCAATCTTATCGATGACAGCGGCCGTTTATGGCATGCCCTGCCGCCGCTCAAAAGCGCGGAATGCTGCATCGGCACGGTGCGCCCCTTCGCGGCGGAAAAGCTCGGCCTCGGCCCGGCAGTTCGGGTCTCGACCGGCGGCGGCGACAACATGATGGCGGCCATCGGTTCCGGCAACATCGAGGCCGGCACCGTTACCCTAAGCCTGGGCACCTCCGGCACGCTATTCGCCTGGTCCGCCGCGCCCGTCGTGGCGGAATCCGACATGATTGCCGGTTTCTGCTCCAGCACCAACGGGTGGCTGCCCTTGATATGCACCATGAATGTCACCTCGGCCACCACGGCCATGCAGACGCTGCTGGACGAAGATCTTGACGGCTTTAACCGCTTATTGGCGCAGGCGGCGCCGGGTGCCGGCGGCGTCGAGATGCTGCCGTTCTTCAACGGCGAACGCGTTCCCCCGCTGCCCCACGCGCGCGCCAGCCTGCATAACCTCGATAGCGACAATTTTACTCGCGCCAATCTCTGCCTGGCGGTGGTTGAAAGCGCCACCTACGGCCTGCGCTATGGCATCGAGCTGTTTCGCCGACAGGGCATCGAAACGCGCGAGATCCGCCTCACCGGCGGCGGCGCCCGCAGCGTCGCCTGGCGACAAATCGTCGCGGACGTGATGGGGTGCCCGGTGGTCTGCCTGAATGTCAAAGAGACCGCCGCGCTGGGCGGCGCCATTCAAGCGATGTGGGCGACGTCGTTGGCCGATCGCCCGCACCAGAACGCCGCCGGGCTCTTGGCTGAACTGTGCCAACGCTTCGTTTCCCTGGATGAAGCCACGCGCACGATGCCAAACGCCGACAGGCAAACGCAATACGAGACGCTTTATCAACGGTACCTGCAGCGTTTGCAGCGGACATACCCGGAGGTTCAATCGTGACGCGAGATCCCCATACGCAAGCCCCTGCCTACCTGCTGGAAGTCAGCGGCGTCAGGAAAGCCTTTGGCCCGGTCGTGGCGCTCAAGAACGCCGAGTTTTGCCTGCGGCGCGGATCCATCCATGCCCTGTGCGGCGGCAACGGCGCGGGGAAATCCACCTTTCTCAGCATTCTGATGGGCTTTATTCAACCCGATGGCGGCGACATTTTTATCAATGGCCAACGCTGTGAATTTCATCATCCCCGGGAAGCCCTCAATGCCGGCATCGCCATCGTGCAGCAGGAGCTGAGCGCGATCCCGGACCTGACGGTGGCCGAAAACATTTGGCTGGGCCGCGAGCCGAGACGCCTGGGCTTCGTCGACTTTGCGACGCTCAACCAACGCACCACCCGTCTGCTCGAGGAACTTGATTTCAAGATCGACGCCCGAGAAAAAATGCGCAACCTGAGCGTCGCCGAGCAGCAACTGGTCGAGATCGCCAAAGCGCTGTCGCACGCCAATGCCGACATCATCATCATGGATGAACCCACCTCGGCGATTGGTGAAGAGGATGCGCAAAAAATCTTTCAGACGCTTCAGCAACTGGCGGCGAAAGGTAAAGGCATTATCTACGTCTCCCACCGTTTGTCCGAGATATTCCAAATCGCGGACAGCTACACCATTTTCCGCGATGGCGCCTATATCCATGAAGGCTATATCGCCGACATTACCCGCGAGCAGTTGATCGAACACATTATCGGCGGCGAGTACGACAGCGAGTTCGCCAAGTTCAATCAACCCGGCGAAGAGGTCTTGCTGGAGGTCAACGGCCTGTGTTGGCGCAGCAAGATAAAGGATATCAGCCTGCAACTGAAGCACGGTGAGATCCTGGGCATCTACGGCCTGGTGGGATCGGGCCGCAGCGAGTTTCTCGATCTTATCTTCGGCATTCAGCATGCCGACGCCGGCACGATTCGCTTGGGCGACAAGACGCTGAACCGCCATTCCCCGCGAGAGGCCATCGATAGCGGCATTGCCTACGTGACGGAAGATCGCAAGGAAACCGGCCTGGTGCTGTGCCGTTCCGTCAGTGAGAACATCAATATCGCCTCTTTTGCCGGCATCAGCCGAATGGGGTTCGTCAGCGAGAAACGGGAGCAGGCGCGAACCCGCGACATGATCCAGCGCTTTAACGTTAAAACCCACGATGGCGAACAGCCCGTGGGCAACCTGAGCGGCGGCAACCAGCAAAAAGTGGTGCTGGGCCGCTGGGCGCTGTTGGATCCGGAGGTTTTGCTGCTCGACGAGCCGACGCGCGGTATCGACGTCGGCGCCAAGAAAGAGATCTATCGATTTATGTCGGAGTTCGCCTTGCAAAACAAAGGGATCATCATGGTTTCCTCCGAGCTTTCGGAAATTATCGGCATGAGCGATCGCATCCTGGTGTTTCGTGACGGGCAGTTGGCCGGCGAGCTTTCGGCAGCCGATGCGACTCAGGCAGCACTGATGAAACTTGCGGTTTAACAGAGAGAGAAAAACAAATGAGCAGCGCCCACTCCTTATCACCAGGAATGTCATTTTTCACCCGCAATAAGCGCCGTATGCACAAATACGGCATTATCATCGCCTTCTTCGCGCTGTGCCTGATCGCGGCGCTGATTGGCGAATATCAGGTCGCCCAGGGGGCCTGGAGCAGCAATTATTTTCTCAGCAATGAAAACACCCTGATCGTACTGCGCCAGGTCTCGATCAACGGCATTCTGGCGATAGGTATGACCTTCGTCATCATCACGGCAGGCGTCGATCTCTCCGTCGGCTCGGTGCTGGCGTTAAGCGGCATCGTCGCCGCCCGCTTCGCCACCAACAACAGCGGATTGGCTATCGGCGATACCGCGACCGCCGTTATGGCGCCGCTGATCGTGGCGCTGGGGATCGGCATCGTCTGCGGCCTGGTGAACGGCACCGTGTTGGCTCGCTACCGGCTGCAGCCGTTTATCGTCACCATGGGCATGCTCTCCGCGGCGCGCGGGTTAACCATGTTGACCACCAACGGCAATCCGGTATCGCAATTGAACAGCGATTTCCGCTGGTTAGGCAATGGCTACCTCGGCGGCGTTCCGGTGCCGGTCATCATCTTCATCGTGCTGTTCGCCCTCGCCTGGCTCGTGCTGAATAAAACCCTCTTCGGGCGCTACATCTACGCCGTCGGCGGCAACCCGAAAAGCGCGCGCACCTCGGGAATTAACGTCACGCGCATCAAAATACTGGTGTATACGCTGTGCGGCGCGCTGGCCGGCATCGCCGGCCTGATCCTCACCGCGCGCACCGGTTCGGCGCAAACCAACGCCGGCGCTGGGTATGAGCTGGACGCCATCGCGGCGGTGGTGATCGGCGGCACCAGCATGGCCGGCGGCGTCGGTACGCTGGTCGGCACCTTCTTCGGCGTGCTGATTATCGGGGTGATGAATAACGGCCTCGATCTGCTCGGCGTGCAATCGTATTACCAACAAATTATCAAAGGCGCATTGATCGTTCTTGCCGTCTTGCTCGACCCATCGCGTAAGCAACAGCGCGATTAATAACATCAGACCCAACTCTACCAGGAGAAAACCATGAATAAGACCAAGATAGCGTTGTTTGCCTCTGCCATGCTGTTCGGCAGCCTGTCGGCGGCTCAGGCCGCCCCGGTTAAAATCGCGGTATTGATGTACGGCAACAAAGCCGAGTTCGTGCAATTAATGGAAAGGTTCGGGAAAGAACACCCGGCGGTGAAAAGCGGCGAAGCGGTGCTGACCTTCTACGATGGGCGTTATGATGCATCGGTGCAAAACGATCAGGCCGCCACCGCTATCCAAACGCGCGCCGATGCCATTATCGTCAACCCGATGGATTTTGAGGCCAATATCGATATCGTCACTAATGCCAACGAAGCCAAAATCCCGGTGGTGGTCACCAACGCGCGCCTGAACACGGACGCGATGACGTCTGAAGTGGTGTCTAATGACGAGTTGGGGGGATACCTGGAAGCCAAAGCCGTACTGGACAAACTCGACTGCAAGAACCAGAAGGTGAACGTGGTGATTATCGAAGGCCCGAAAGGCGGCAGCGGCGAGATCCAGCGCGGCAAGGGCAATGATAAAGCGATTGCCGAGTGCGGCGCCGGCCAGGTGACCGTGCTTGAACGTAAAACGGCCAACTGGTCACGCGCTGAAGCGCAGCCGTTGATGGAAAACTGGCTGCAGAAACACCGGGGAAAAATCAACGGCGTGATTGGCCAGAACGACGAGATGGCGCTGGGCGCCATCGAAGCGATTAAAGGGGCCGGCCTGAACGTGAAAGACTTCGCGATTGCCGGCGTTGACGGCGTTTCCGACGCGATTCATGCGGTGCAGGCCGGTGAAATGGTCTCTATCCTGCAAGATGCCAAAGGCCAGATGCAGGGTTCCATCGACGTCGCGCTGCGCGCCGTGAAAGGGGAACGTTATCAACCACAGTCGGATATCTGGAAACAGTACGCCAAAGATCTGAAATGGGAGGGCGGCACGCAGAAGCATTATTATATTCCGTGGACCGTCGTCACCGCAGAGAATGCCCAGCAACTGTTGGACGCGCGCGAGTAATGTCCGGCGCCCCCTGCCCTCAGGGGGCCTTTGCTCCGAAGCTTGCCGCAGGCAAAAAAAAGCCAGCACGGAGGGGCTGGCTAAAAAGTTCTTCGAGGGAATATCTTGTGCGATAAACATACGCCTTTCGCCGCACGCTTTACTAGCTATCAGTGCGATAGGCGCTGCCCGTTAAAATCAACGCCTGCATATCGGCGAACATCGTTTCCCATTCCGCCTGGCCGATATCCATCAAACCAAAGTAACGCAGCATAAAGGCGCCTTCGGTGGCGAGAAACGCCAGCCGCGCGCGCTTACCCTCTTCGGTAGTCAAATCCAGCCCGGCGATGCGGCTGCGATACCATTCGCGCGTGCTCGCCAGATGCTCCGGCGTTTGAATCAGCGTCGCCATCAACCCGGCGGCCTTGGCGCTGGCGGTCTGATCCGAACTTTGCGTCGCCAGCATATGCGCCCGCACGCCGGTCTGCGGCGAAGGATCGTCGCCGGCGATCTCCGCGAACAGCGTTTCATAGGCGCTGCCCCAGCGATCGAACATCGCGTCGATCAGGGCGTCTTTGCTGCCGAAGCAATACTGCACCCCGCCCTTGGAGATCCCCATCGCTTTGGCGACGGCGTCGATGGTCAAACCGGCGGCGCCCTGGGTGGCGACAATCTCTTCGGCGGTGTCCAAAACCTTGTCGCGATCGATGCTGCGTTGACGTCCCATTAAGAAACCCTTCTTTTCAATACGAACGTATGGATATATATTATCACCAGTATACCACCCGGCATCGCCGGAGGGTTACCGCAATGGCGGCGCCTTCGCGCCGCCCACGTAAACTGGATTATGACTTATGTACGCCAAGAACCGCTGGTTGATCCTGACGATGGTCGCCAGCGCCCTTTTCCTGATTGTTATCGACATGACGGTGCTCTATACCGCTCTGCCACGTTTAACCCAGGCGCTGGACGCCAGCGCCTCGCAAAAACTCTGGATCGTCAACGCCTACCCGCTGGTGGTCGCCGGGCTGCTGCCCGGCGCCGGCATGCTGAGCGATCGCGTCGGCCATAAGCGGCTGTTTCTCGCCGGGCTGCCGGTGTTTGCCGTCGCTTCGCTGTGCGCCGCCTTTTCGCCCACCGCCGAATGGCTGATCGCCGCACGGGTGTTCCTCGCCGTTGGCGCGGCAATGATGATGCCCGCCACGCTGTCCATCGTGCGCCACGTCTTTACCGACGAACGCGAACGCGCGCTGGCGATCGGCATCTGGGCCTCGGTGGCCTCGGGCGGCGCGGCCATCGGCCCGGTGGTCGGCGGCCTGCTGCTGGAGTATTTCTGGTGGGGATCGGTGTTCCTGATCAACGTACCGGTGGTGTTGCTGGTCTGGCCGCTGGCGTGGAAACTGATCCCCCGCTGCGGCGGCGATAACCCACGTCCCGCCGATATCGTCGGCTCGGTGCAGATCATGATCGGTCTGGTCGGCTCTATCTATGCGCTGAAGGAACTGAGTAAGCCGGCGCCTGACGTCAGCGCGTTGCTCGCAGCGGCCCTGATCGGCATCCTGTTCCTGGCGCTGTTCGTGCGTCGCCAGCAGCGCAGCGCCCACCCGATGATCGATTTCTCTCTGTTCCGCAACCGGCTGTTCGCCGGCGGCATCGGCGTGGCGCTGCTGTCGATGGTGGCCCTGATCGGCGTCGAGCTGGTGCTCAGCCAGCGATTGCAACTGGTGCTCGGCCTCAGTCCGCTGCAGGCGGCGCTGTTTATTTTGCCGATCCCGCTGGCCTCGGCGCTGGCGGGGCCGATGGCCGGTTTACTGTTGCCGCGCTATGGCGAACGCAGCATCATCCTCGGCGGTTTCGCCCTGACCGCCTTCGGCATCGCCGGCCTCGCCCTGTTGTATCAAAGCAGCATGGTGCTGCAGCTGGTGAGCCTGGCGTTGGTGGGCTTTGGTCTCGGCGGCGTGATCACCGCCGCGTCCACCGCCATCATGCTGAACGCGCCGGAGGAGAAGTCCGGCATGGCGGCGTCGATCGAGGACGTTTCCTACGAGCTGGGCGGCGTGCTGGGCGTGACGTTGCTCGGCGGGCTGATGACGGCGGTCTACAGCCATAGTCTGGCGCTGCCGGCGGAGCTGCCGGTCAGCGAGTTGGCCTACGACAGCATCGACGAGGCGTTGCGCCTGGCGGCCGGGATGGCGGCCGATCGCGCGCAGCAGCTGACGCAGTTGGCCCGTTTGGCCTTCGATCGCGCGTTTATCATGGTGCTGATCGCCGCCGCGCTGTTAATGGCGCTGGGCGCCGGCGTGGTAAAACTGGCGCTGCGCAAGTAACCGATAAAAGCGACTTTTTTCGCCTGCGGATCCTGCGTAAACTGATTCGGCAATTTGCTCGACGGATTTATCGTCATCGGTTTGAGCGATGGCAATGATGCCTGTTATCGTGTTTAACCCTGCGATAAATCCGGTTACTGTAACAGCTATGGAAATTGATTCTGTCTACCCTTGGAACGAATAATCAGGAGAAGATTATTATGGCAACGGCGAAGAAAGCAGCGAAAACCCATATCGGCCTCGACAGTAAACAATCGGCAAAACTCGCCGAAGCGCTAAATGCGCTGTTGGCGAATTATCAGGTGCTGTATATGAATGTGCGCGGCTATCACTGGAATATTACTGGCCCGCAATTCTTTGAGCTGCACGCGAAATTCGAAGAAACTTACAACGATCTGTTGACCAAGGTGGATGAGCTGGCGGAACGCATTCTGACGCTGGGCTCGCAGCCGCGCCACGCTTACAGCGACTATCTGAAAACCGCCGATATCAAGGAACACACCAATGTGACCGATGATAAGGGCACGCTGCGCGGCCTGTTGGAAGGGTATTCAATCTTGCTGCAACAGCAGCGTGAACTGCTGACGGTCGCGGCGGACGCCGGCGACGAAGGCACCGCGTCGCTGATGAGCGATTACATCAAAGAGCAGGAAAAACAGGTCTGGATGCTCAACGCCTACCTCGGCAAATAAACCCAGGCGCCATAACAAAACAGTCCCTCACGGGACTGTTTTCGTTTTACCACTCGCAGGATACCGCAAACAGCAGCGCGCGCCGATGCTGATCGTCCAGGCGACGGCGCACCCGGATAATATGGCGATTGCTGCAAGACTGGCGCTCCAGCCAACGATGCCGACGGCGTTGGCTCTGCCGCAACATTCGCCAACGGCCCACTTCATTTCTACTGCGTCTCATAATTCCGTCACTCGTTCGTCTAATGCCAACCGCGGGCATTATAGCCCTTTCAGCCCGCGATCCAAGTCGCCGTTATCGGCAACATCGCAGGCGCCGCGCCGCTAAAAGCCGCCCTTTCGATTTCGGCAAGTGCCTTAACTTCATCATATTTATGTAACATAAGCGCCGATAAAAGGTTTCGCCTTGACCGATCTGTGCGTACACTCATCATTGGTGGTTTGCGAACGGGATTTTTCGCCTTTATGACAACATTTTATACCGTAATCAGTTGGCTCATGGTGTTCGGCTACTGGCTGCTGATCGCCGGCGTGACGATGCGCATTTTGATGAAACGCCGTGCGGTTCCCTCTGCCATGGCCTGGTTGCTGGTTATCTATATTCTGCCGCTGTTCGGCATCGTCGCCTATTTATCGTTCGGCGAGCTGCATCTGGGCAAGCGCCGGGCCGAGCGCGCCAAGGCCATGTGGCCGTCGACCGCGCGCTGGCTGAAAGAGCTGAAAGAGAGTCGCCGCATCTTCGCCACCGAATACAGTAAAGTCGCCGAACCGCTGTTCCAGCTGTGCAACCGCCGCCAGGGCATCGACGGCGTCAAGGGCAACCAGCTGCAGTTGCTCACCACCACCGACGACACGCTGAAAGCGCTGATCCGCGACATCGAGCTGGCGCGCCACAACATCGAAATGGTGTTCTATATCTGGCAGCCCGGCGGCCTGGTCGATCAGGTGGCCGAATCGCTGATGGCCGCCGCGCGGCGCGGCGTACACTGCCGTCTGATGCTGGACTCCGCCGGCAGCCTGCAATTTTTCCGCAGCCCCTACCCGGCGATGATGCGCAACGCCGGCATCGAAGTGGTCGAAGCGCTGAAGGTCAACCTGCTGCGCGTATTCCTGCGCCGCATGGATCTGCGCCAGCACCGCAAGGTGGTGCTGATCGACAACTACATCGCCTATACCGGCAGCATGAACATGGTCGATCCGCGCTATTTCAAACAGGATGCGGGCGTCGGTCAATGGATCGATCTGATGGCGCGCATGGAAGGCCCGGTGGCCACCACCATGGGCATCGTCTATGCCTGCGACTGGGAAATTGAAACCGGCAAGCGCATTCTGCCGCCGCCGCCGGACGTCAACATCATGCCGTTCGAGCAGGAAAGCGGCCACACCATTCAGGTGATCGCCTCCGGCCCCGGCTTCCCCGAGGAAATGATCCACCAGGCACTGCTGACCTCGGTTTATTCCGCGCGCGAACAGCTGATCATGACCACGCCGTACTTCGTGCCGAGCGACGATCTGCTGCACGCCATCTGCACCGCCGCTCTGCGCGGCGTCGAGGTCAGCATCATCGTGCCGCGCGACAACGATTCGATGATGGTGCGCTGGGCCAGCCGCGCGTTCTTCTCCGAGCTGCTGGAAGCCGGCGTGAAAATCTATCAGTTCGAAGGCGGCCTGCTGCACACCAAGAGCGTGCTGGTCGACGGCCAGCTCAGCCTGGTCGGCACCGTCAATCTGGATATGCGCAGCCTGTGGCTGAATTTCGAAATCACCCTGGTGATCGACGACGACGGCTTCGGCAGCGATCTGGCCTGCGTGCAGGAAGATTACATCGCTCGCTCCAAGCTGCTGAACGCCAAAGAGTGGCTGAAGCGGCCGTTCTGGCACCGCCTGGTCGAGCGCCTGTTCTACTTTTTCAGCCCGTTGCTGTAAAAGCCGCGGCGAGCGTGCTTTAATAGCGCCAAATCATTTGTTATCAGGATTTTTTTATGGATTTGAATAACCGCCTTACCGAAGACGAAACGCTGGAACAGGCCTACGACATCTTCCTCGAATTGGCCGGCGACAATCTGGATCCGGCGGATATTCTGCTGTTCAATCTGCAGTTTGAAGAGCGCGGCGGCGCAGAACTGTACGACCCCTCCGAAGACTGGAGCGAGCACGTGGATTACGACCTGAACCCGGACTTCTTCGCCGAAGTGGTGATCGGTCTGGCGGACAGCGACGGCGAGCCGATCAACGACGTGTTCGCCCGCGTGCTGATCTGCCGCGAGAAAGACCACAAGCTGTGCCACATTCTGTGGAAAGAGTGATTCGCCGCTAACGTTTCGGATAAAAAGCCCCGCTGAATAAGCGGGGCTTTTTGTTGCCGGCTAGCGGCGCATTACAGCGGATCGACCTTCAGGCACGAAACCGCATGGCGGAAACTGCCCTCCAGCAGCGGGCGCGTCTTGGCGCACTCCGGCCCGGCGATCGGGCAGCGGGTGCGGAACACGCAGCCGGACGGCGGGTTGATCGGCGAAGGCAGCTCCCCTTCCAACAGCTGGATCTGCTTTTCCTTCTCCTTGTCCGGATCCGGAATAGGCACCGCCGACATCAGCGCCTTGGTGTAAGGGTGCTGCGGATTGTGGTACACCTCGTCATAGGTGCCCAGCTCCACCGCATGGCCCAGATACATCACCAGCACGCGATCGGAAATGTGCTTCACCACCGCCAAATCGTGGGCGATAAAGATCAATGACAGCCCCATTTCGCGCTGCAGCTGCTGCAGCAGGTTCACCACCTGCGCCTGAATCGACACGTCCAACGCGGAGACCGGCTCGTCGCAGATCACCAGCTTCGGTTCGAGGATCAGCGCGCGCGCGATGCCGATACGCTGGCACTGGCCGCCGGAGAACTCGTGCGGATAACGGTTGATCAGGTTAGGCAGCAGGCCGACCTTCAGCATCATCGCCTTGACCTTGTCCTTCACTTCCTGACGCGGCATTTTCGGGTAGTAGGTGCGCAGCGGCTCGGCGATGATTTCGCCGATGGTCATGCGCGGGTTGAGTGAAGCCAGCGGATCCTGGAAGATCATCTGGATATCGCTGCGTGTTTTGCGCCAGTCGGCGTCGCTCATGCCCAGCAGATCTTTACCCAGCCAGGCGACGCGCCCGCTGGTGGCCTTCACCAGGCCGATGATGGCGCGTGCGAAGGTGGATTTGCCGCAGCCGGATTCGCCGACCACGCCCAGGGTTTCCCCTTCGAACAGCCGCAGCGTAACGCCGTCGACCGCCTTCAGGGTTTTCGGCGGCTGCCAGAACCACTGCTTGTCGTCATGAATGTCGAAGTGCACTTTCAGATCGGCCACTTCGAGCAGCACTTTCTTGTCGGTTACCGCTGTCATACCAACGCCTCCACCGGTTTAAAGCAGGCGCGCAGGCGCCCTTCCCCAAATTGCTCCAACGGCGGAGCGCTCGCGCACTGTTCCATGGCGTACGGGCAGCGCGGCTGGAACGGGCAGCCTTTCGGCAACCGCAGCAGGTTCGGCGGGTTGCCGGGAATGGTCAGCAACGCCTCGCCTTCGGCGTCGAGACGCGGCACCGCGTTCAACAGACCGATGGAGTACGGGTGGCTCGGCTGGTAGAACACCTCGCGCGCGCTGCCGTATTCCATGGTACGCCCGGCGTACATCACCAGCACCTTGTTGCAGATGCCGGCCACCACGCCCAGATCGTGGGTGATCATGATGATGGCGGTGTTGAACTCGCGTTTCAGCTCGTTGAGCAACGTCATGATCTGCGCCTGGACGGTCACGTCCAGCGCGGTGGTCGGTTCATCGGCGATCAGCAGCTTCGGCCGGCACAGCAGCGCCATGGCGATCATCACGCGCTGGCGCATGCCGCCGGAAAACTCGTGCGGGTACATGCGCATGCGCTTGCGCGCTTCCGGCATTTTCACCGCGTCGAGCATGCGTACCGACTCTTCGAAGGCTTCGCTTTTACTCATTTTCTTATGCAGCATCAGCACTTCCATCAGCTGTTCGCCAACGCGCATATAAGGGTTCAGCGAGGTCATCGGGTCCTGGAAGATCATCGAGATTTCCTCGGCCCGCAGCTTGTTGAGCTGATTTTCCGGCAGGTTGAGGATTTCACGGCCGTTGAATTTGGCCGAGCCGCCGATGCGGCCATTGCTGGCCAGCAGCCCCATCAGGGCGAACGCGGTCTGCGATTTGCCGGAGCCGGATTCACCGACGATGCCCAGCGTTTCACCGGCGCGCAGATCGAAGTTCAGATCGTTCACCGCCGTCACGTCGCCGTCCGGGGTGGAAAACGTGACGCGCAGGTCTTTCACGTCCAGCAGCGGCGACGCTTTGACGCCGGGGGCGGTTTGCAGTTGAGGATGTTCAATGGTGCTCATGGTTGCACTCCTTAACGATCTTTCGGGTCGAGGGCGTCACGCAGGCCATCGCCGATAAAGTTGAAACAGAACAGAGTGACGACCAGGAAACCCGCCGGGAACAGCAGCAACCACGGTGAAACTTCCATTGAGTTGGCGCCGTCGCTGAGCAATGCGCCCCAGCTGCTCAACGGTTCCTGCGTGCCCAGCCCCAGGAAGCTGAGGAAGGATTCGAACAGGATCATGCTCGGCACCAGCAGCGAGGCATACACCACCACCACGCCGAGCACGTTAGGCACGATATGCCGCAGCACGATGTTGCGCGTGGAGACGCCGCACACCAGCGCCGCTTCGATGAACTCCTTGCGCTTCAGGCCAAGGGTTTGCCCGCGCACGATACGCGCCATATCCAGCCACGACACCATGCCGATCGCCACGAAGATCAGCAGGATATTCTGACCAAAGAAGGTCACCAGCAGGATAACGAAGAACATGAACGGGAAGGAGTTGAGGATCTCCAGCAGGCGCATCATCACCGAGTCGACCTTACCGCCCAGATAGCCGGACATCGCGCCGTACAGGGTGCCCACCACTACCGCCACCAGCGCGGCGGCCACGCCGACCATCAGCGAGATGCGCCCGCCGATCGCCACGCGCACCAGCAGATCACGTCCGGAGGAGTCGGTGCCGAAGTAGTGCCCCGATTCCATGCTCGGCGCGGCGGACATCATCGCCCAATCCGTATCGTCGTAGGCAAATTGCGACAGCATCGGCGCCAGCACCACAAACAGCGTGATCAGCGCCAGAATGAACAGGCTGCCGACCGCCGCGCGGTTGTGCATAAAGCGCCGACGCGCGTCTTGCCACAGGCTGCGCCCTTCCACTTCCAGCTTCTCGCTGAAGTGCTCCAGAGCTTCGCTGTTCTTTTTAGTCAACATCATTCGCGTGCTCCAGATTAATAACGGATTTTCGGATCGATGACCGCATACAGCACATCGACGATCGCGTTGAACAGAATGGTCAGAGCGCCCACCAGAATGGTCAGGCTCAACACCAGAGAGTAGTCGCGGTTCAGCGCGCCGTTAACGAACAGCTGGCCGATCCCCGGCAGACCGTAGATGGTTTCGATCACCATCGAGCCGGTGATGATCCCGACGAACGCCGGGCCCATGTAGGACAGTACCGGCAGCAACGCCGGCTTCAGCGCGTGGCGGAAAATGATGCGGCGCATCGGCAAACCTTTGGCGCGCGCGGTGCGAATGAAGTTGGAGTGCAGCACTTCAATCATCGAACCGCGCGTGATACGAGCGATGCTGGCGATATAGGCCAGCGACAGCGCCACCATCGGCAAGATGATGAACTTAGGCGCGCCGCCGTTCCAGCCGCCGCCCGGCAGCCATTTCAACGTAATCGCGAAGATCAGCACCAAGAGCGGCGCCACCACGAAACTGGGTATCACCACCCCGGTCATGGCGAACCCCATTACCGTATAGTCCCATTTGGTGTTTTGATTCAACGCCGCGATCACGCCGGCGCTAACGCCCAGCACCACCGCCAACAGAAACGCGGCCAGGCCGAGCTTGGCAGACACCGGGAAAGAACTGGCCACCAAATCGTTGACCGAATAGTCCTTGTATTTAAAGGACGGGCCGAAGTCTCCCTGCGCAAGCTGCGCCAGATAATGACCGTACTGTTTCCAGATCGGGTCGTTCAAATGGTATTTGGCTTCGATATTCGCCATGACTTCCGGCGGTAATGCGCGTTCCCCGGTAAATGGACTGCCGGGCGCGAGGCGCATCATGAAGAATGAGATGGTAATAAGGATAAATAGTGTCGGGATCGCTTCCAACAAGCGACGAAGTATAAATTTCAGCATTGCCCTAACCCTGTGCGACAGCCTGATGACGGCTTATTATTCTCAACATGGGCCGGCGACCTGCGCCGCCGGCTCTTACCGTATCAATGCTTGATGATGTACAGGTTCTTGTCGTACACGTTATCAAGCGGGTCTTTGCCGGTGTAACCACCGACGTAAGGTTTCACCAAACGGGCGTTCACGTAGTAATACAGCGGAACGATGGCGGAATCTTTATCCAGCTGAACTTCCGCTTTCTGATACAGATCGGCGCGCTCGTCTTTGGTCTTCGCGGTCAACACGTTGGCCATCAGCTTGTCGAACTCGGCGCTCTTGTAGTGCGGGGTGTTACTGCTGCTGTCGGACAGCATCATGTTCAGGAACGAACTCGGTTCGTTGTAGTCGGCGCACCAGCCGGCGCGCGATACGTCATAGGTGCCCTGATGGCGGGTATCCAGGAAGGTTTTCCACTCCTGGTTCACCAGCTTCACGTCCACGCCCAGGTTTTTCTTCCAGATGGAGGCGGCGGCGATCGCCAGCTTCTTGTGCAAGTCGGAGGTGTTGTACAGCAGGGAGAAGGTCAGCGGTTTACCCGGGCCGTAGCCGGCGTCCGCCAGCAGTTTCTTCGCCACTTCGTTGCGTTTTTCCTGCGTCCAGCCGAACCACTCCGGCGGGGTCAGCTTGGCGCCGTCGGTGTATGGCGGCGTAAAGCTGTAGGCCGGCAGATCGCCCTGGTTTTTCACCTTGTTGACGATGATGTCGCGGTCCATGCCCAGCTTCAGCGCTTCACGCACGCGCGCATCGGTGAACGGCGCCTTCTGGTTGTTGATTTCGTAATAGTAGGTGCACAGATAAGGATCGACGTGCACCTCTTTCGGGATCTCTTTCTTCAACTTCTGGAACAGTTCGATCGGCATGTTGTTGTAGGTCATGTCGATTTCACCGGTGCGGTAGCGGTTAACGTCGGTCACTTCCGACGAAATAGGCAGGAACGTCACTTTATTGATGATGGTTTTGGCGTTATCCCAGTATTCCGGGTTACGTTCCAGTACGATGCGTTCGTTGACAACCCAGTCTTTCAGTTTGTAGGCGCCATTGCTGACGTAGTTGGCCGGCAGCGTCCACTTCTCGCCAAACTTCTCTACCGCGTCCTTATAGACCGGTTTCATGGCGTAGTGTGGGGTCATTTCAACCAGATAAGGCACCGGCTCGCTCAGGGTCACCTGGAAGGTGTGGTCGTCGATGGCCTTCACGCCCAGCGTCGACTTGTCTTTTTTACCGGCGATGATGTCATCGACATTTTCTACGTGGGCGTACTGCAGGTAGCTGGCGTAAGGCGACGCGGTTTTCGGATCCACCACGCGCTGCCAGCTGTAAACGAAATCTTGCGCCGTCACCGGCTTGCCGTTGGACCATTTGGCGTCTTTACGCAGGTGGAAGGTCCAGACTTTGAAATCCTTGTTATCCCAGCTTTCCGCGACGCCCGGCACGATGGAACCGTCCGGGCTGTTGTTCGCCAGGCCTTCCATCAGATCGCGGGTCACGTTGTTTTCCGGCACGCCCTCGATTTTATGCGGGTCAAGCGACTGCACTTCGGAACCGTTGTTTTTGACGATTTCTTGCTTGTCGGCCAGTTGCACGCCTGCAGGAACGTCGGCCGCGAAGGCGGAGGTGGTTGCTGTGATGCCGAGCGCGGCGATGACGCCGGCGGCAATGAGGGTTTTCTTCGTGATGTTGGTCATACTTATCGACTCCAGTTTTTTATTATCACAGGCTCTTCGTGGAACCTGCGTTGCCCGTAAGCGGACTCTGTTTTCCCGCCGCTGCGGAACGAATGCGGCGGCGGGCCTTCCCCATATTCCCCTGCGGTTCAGCGTGAGGAATACCCCTTTTACTGCTTGATGATGTACAGATTTTTAACGTCGGTATAGTCCAGCGGATCTTTGCCGGTGAACCCGCCTACCGTCGGTTTGATCAAACGCGCACTGACGCGGTAATACACCGGAATCAATGCGGAGTCTTTGTCCAACTGCGTTTCCGCCTGTTGGTAGAGCGCGGCGCGCGCGGCTTCATCCGGCGCCTTCAGCGTGGCGGCCATGATGGCGTCGAACGCCGGGCTCTTGTAAAACACGGTGTTGATGCTGCTGTTGGACAGCACCAGGTTCAGGAAGGCGCTCGGCTCGTTGTAATCCCCGCACCAGGTGGCGCGCGCCACGTCGTACTGCCCCTGATGGCGGCTTTCCAGCGAGGTCTTCCACTCCTGGTTGCGCAGCGTGACGTCGGCGCCGAGGTTCTTCTTCCACATCGATGCGGCGGCGATCGCCTGCTGTTTGTTTTGATCGGAGGTGTTGTACAGCAGCGAGAACTTCAGCGGCTTGGCGGCGCTGTAACCCGCTTCCGCCAGCAGTTTTTTGGCTTCGGCGTTGCGCTGCTCCTGGCTCCAGCCGGCCCACGCGGGCTGCGTGAAGTTGGCGCCTTCGGTGAAGGTCGGCGTGAAGCTGTAGGCCGGGATCTGCCCCTGGCCCATGATTTTGTTGGCGATAATGTCGCGATCCAGCGTCATCTTCACCGCCGCACGCACCCGCGGATCGGTGAACGGCGCCCGCTGGTTATTGAGTTCGTAATAGAAAGTGCACAGATAAGGGTTAACGTGCAGTTGCTCGGGCACTTCGCGCTTCATTTTGACGTACAGGTACGGCGGAATGGCGCTGTTGGTGATATCGATCTCGCCGCTGCGGAAGCGATTGACGTCGCTGACTTCAGAAGCGATCGGCAGGAAGGTCGCCTGGTTGATCACCGTCTGCTTGTTATTCCAGTAGCTCGGGCTGCGCTCCAGCACAATGCGCTCGTTCACCACCCACTCTTTCAGGCGGTAAGCGCCGTTGCCGACATAGTTAGCGGGCAGCGTCCATTTATCGCCGAATTTCTCCACCACCGCGCGTTTGACCGGTTTGAGCGACGTGTGGCTCAGCATGCTGATGAAATACGGCACCGGTTCGCTCAGGGTCACCTGCAGCGTTTGATCGTCCAGCGCCTTGACGCCGAGAGTCTGCGGGCTCTTTTTGCCGGTCAGGATGTCGTCGATATTCTCGACTTTGGTGTACTGCAGGTAACTGGCGTAGGGAGAAGCGATTTTCGGATCGGCCAGGCGCTGCCAACTGTAGACGAAGTCTTGCGCAATGACCGGGCTGCCGTCGCTCCATACCGCGCCGGGGCGCAGGTGGAAGGTCCACTGCCGATAATCCTGGTTTTCCCAGCTCGCCGCCGCCGCCGGTACCACATGCCCGTTGGCGTCGGTGCTCACCAGCCCTTCCAGCAGGTTAAGAATGATATTGCTTTCGGGTACGCCCTCGACCTTATGCGGATCCAATGAAGCCACTTCGCTGCCGTTGTTGATGACAATATTCTGCTGCTGCGCCAATTGGACGCCGGCCGGAACCTCCGCCGCCAAACTGCTATTTACGGCAATGACGCTCAACGCGCCGCTAATCAACAAGGTCAAAGAAGTGCGCTTCAGGGTTTGCTGCATAATCGAGGCTCCTTTTCACCGACAAGCATCGCTTATCGAAGTTTGTGAAGTGTTTATAAGAATTCTAAATAAACGGATACCAGCAAAAATCATTCCCGTTTTTATGGCGCATTTCAGTTAATTGACCACGGGAAAGTTGCTCGGAAATTAGCAGAAGCCAAATTCCATAGCCAATAAATTTTACAAAAATGTTAAGCAATTCTCTTTTATCGCACCAAGCCCGATCCGGCCCTTGTGATGAAGGGCAAAGGAAGACATGAAAACAACTTTGATTTTAAAGGAAAAAACTCAAAATCAGTTTCATTTGAAACTGTCGACACAATCCCATTGCCGCACAAAGAAACATTCAGTTAACAAACCAGCCATTCAAAGAACAAACACCTACCTACAGGCGGTTAATCACTAATAACACCTGGATGAAAGTGAGACAAGCCCCACAGAATGATGTGATTAATTTAACAACAGCTTTACCGTTTAACGAGGAGAAAACGCGCGGAAATGGGGAAAGAAAAGTGTCTGAAATAACGCTTAGCGTTTTTTTTAAGCAGCAACATGAGATTTATGCAACATAAGAGTGCAATGGCATAAATTTTATTCATCTTGTGCACTATAATAATGCGAACCAATAAATAATTTAACTTTTAAAATTAATTTTAGCCGCGCTCAAGGTCAGAGGCGCGGCCAAGCGAGAGCGATTACAACAGGCCGGGGAATATCGCCTTAATGCCGGTAACGATAAATTCGATCCCGAGCGCCATCAGCAACAGGCCCATGATACGGGTGATCACGTTGATGCCGGTCTGCCCAAGCAAACGCACCAACAGCGGCGCGGCGCGGAACAATAACCAGCAGCAAAAAGCGAATAAGGCGATCGCCACCGTAAAGCCGAGCAGGCTTTGCCAATTGTGATAACGGGAACTCCACACGATGGTGGAACTGATCGCCCCCGGCCCCGCCATCAACGGCAGCGCTAACGGCACCACGCCGATGCTTTCGCGGATCGCGCTCTCCGATTTCTCCTGTTTGTTCTGCTTATCTTCACCCAGCTTGCCGCTGATCATCGACATGGCGATGGTCACCACCAAAATACCGCCAGCGATGCGGAACGAATCGATGGAGATACCGAACATCCGCAATATCCCTTCACCCAGGAACAGCGATGTCCATAGAATGATGGCAACCGACAGGTTGGCGGTCAGGTTGGTTTTATTGCGCCCCGCTTCCGCCTGGTAACTGGTCATACTGATAAACACCGGCAAGATGCCCACCGGGTTGACCAGCGCAAACAGACCGACAAAGAACTTGATAAAGCCGGAAAGATCCAACAGAGATTGGCCCACAGATGGCTCCGCGTTAATTGCTGTAAAGGTGTGCTAACTATGCGCGCTAATGTAATGGAATTGCCGCGGGTAATCCATCCGGCCAGAGCAGCATTTTTGACTACCAGCAAGTTAGGCAACAAAACAAATGCCCTTTGTTAAAGTGATGTATGGCCTTTTGATTTTTTATGTTGAAAAAAGAGTCACCGATCACAGTTATTGAGAATCACTCTCAAAAACACCAAGCTGAAAGGTGTCAGCTTGCACTTTTCATGATTTAGATCACAAATCAACTACCCAACAGTGGGTAAGCTCTTAGTCGTAGTCAGGGAGTAGAACAAAGTAGGCCGCAGCATCGCCGGTTCCGTTCTCCTCACTGCCTGCCCCTCCGGTTGGCGTAGGGTAAAGCTCTTTAAGCAAATCAGCAGCATGCGAAGAAATAACGCGGGAAGATCCCGGTATTCTCATCACCGCTTATCCCCGTTACGACTATACTAGTGGCTCGCACGGCTTATTTACTGAAAGAGTTTAACATTATCAGGAGAGCATTATGGCTGTAACGAATGTCGCTGAACTGAACGAGCTTGTCGCACGTGTCAAAAAAGCCCAGCGCGAATATGCCAACTTCACTCAAGAGCAAGTGGATAAAATCTTCCGCGCTGCCGCCCTCGCCGCTGCTGATGCCCGTATCCCGTTGGCCAAAATGGCCGTGGAAGAATCCGGAATGGGTATCGTCGAAGACAAAGTGATCAAAAACCACTTCGCTTCCGAGTACATCTACAACGCCTATAAAGATGAAAAAACCTGTGGCATCCTGTCTGAAGATGACACTTTCGGTACCATCACCATCGCCGAACCTATCGGCCTGATTTGCGGTATCGTTCCTACCACCAACCCAACTTCTACCGCGATCTTCAAAGCGCTGATCAGCCTGAAAACCCGCAACGGCATCATCTTCTCGCCGCACCCGCGTGCGAAGAATGCCACCAATAAAGCCGCCGACATCGTGCTGCAAGCCGCTATCGCCGCCGGCGCGCCGAAAGACATCATCGGTTGGATCGACCAACCTACCGTCGAGCTGTCCAACCAGCTGATGCACCACCCTGACATCAACCTGATCCTGGCCACCGGTGGCCCGGGCATGGTGAAAGCCGCCTACAGCTCCGGCAAACCGGCAATCGGCGTAGGCGCCGGTAACACGCCGGTCGTGGTGGACGAGACCGCAGACATCAAACGCGTGGTCGCCTCTATCCTGATGTCCAAAACCTTCGACAGCGGCGTTATCTGCGCTTCCGAACAGTCGGTCATCGTCGTTGATTCTATCTATGATGCGGTACGCGAGCGCTTCGCTTCCCACGGCGGCTATCTGCTGCAGGGCAAAGAACTGAAGGCGGTGCAGGACATCATCCTGAAAAACGGCGGCCTGAACGCGGCCATCGTCGGGCAATCCGCGCCGAAAATCGCCGAGATGGCGGGCATTAAAGTGCCAGCCAACACCAAAGTGCTGATCGGCGAAGTGAAGCTGGTCGACGAGTCCGAACCTTTCGCCCATGAAAAACTGTCGCCGACGCTGGCGATGTACCGCGCCAAAGACTTCGAAGACGCCGTCGCCAAAGCCGAAAAATTGGTCGCCATGGGCGGTATCGGCCACACCTCTTGCCTGTATACCGACCAGGATAACCAAACGGCTCGCATCGCCTACTTCGGCGATAAAATGAAAACGGCTCGCATCCTGATCAACACCCCGGCTTCTCAGGGCGGTATCGGCGACCTGTATAACTTCAAACTCGCGCCTTCGCTGACGCTGGGTTGCGGTTCCTGGGGTGGTAACTCCATCTCTGAAAACGTCGGACCTAAGCACCTGATCAACAAGAAAACTGTAGCGAAGCGAGCAGAAAACATGTTGTGGCATAAACTTCCGAAATCGATCTACTTCCGCCGTGGCTCGCTGCCAATCGCGCTGGAAGAAGTGGCGACCGACGGGGCGAAACGCGCCTTCATCGTGACCGACCGTTTCCTGTTCAACAACGGCTATGCTGACCAGATCACCAAGGTTCTCAAGTCACACGGCATCGAAACCGAAGTGTTCTTCGAAGTGGAAGCCGATCCGACGCTGAGCATCGTGCGTAAAGGCGCCGAGCAGATGAACTCCTTCAAACCGGACGTCATCATCGCGCTGGGCGGCGGTTCGCCGATGGACGCCGCGAAAATCATGTGGGTGCTGTACGAACATCCTGAAACCCACTTCGAGGATCTGGCGCTGCGCTTCATGGACATCCGCAAGCGTATCTACAAGTTCCCGAAAATGGGCGTCAAGGCGAAGATGATCGCCATCACCACGACGTCAGGCACCGGTTCGGAAGTCACGCCATTCGCCGTCGTGACCGACGACGCCACCGGGCAGAAATACCCGCTGGCCGACTATGCGCTGACCCCGGACATGGCGATTGTCGACGCCAACCTGGTGATGAACATGCCGAAATCCCTGTGCGCCTTCGGCGGCCTGGATGCGGTGACCCACGCGCTGGAAGCCTACGTGTCGGTGCTGGCGAACGAATACTCTGACGGCCAGGCGCTGCAAGCGTTGAAACTGTTGAAAGAGTATCTGCCGGCCAGCTATAAAGAAGGCGCGAAGAACCCGGTTGCCCGTGAACGCGTGCACAACGCCGCCACCATCGCCGGTATCGCTTTCGCCAACGCCTTCCTCGGGGTTTGTCACTCCATGGCGCACAAACTGGGTTCGGAGTTCCACATTCCGCACGGCCTGGCTAACGCGATGCTGATTTCCAACGTCATTCGTTACAACGCGAACGACAACCCGACCAAGCAGACGGCCTTCAGCCAGTACGACCGCCCTCAGGCGCGCCGCCGCTACGCTGAAATCGCCGACCACCTCGGCCTGAGCGCACCGGGCGACCGCACCGCGCAGAAGATTGAGAAGTTGCTGGCCTGGCTGGACGAGCTGAAAACCGAGTTGGGCATCCCAGCTTCCATCCGTGAGGCGGGTGTGCAAGAAGCCGACTTCCTGGCGAAAGTCGACAAGCTGTCGGAAGACGCTTTCGACGACCAATGCACCGGCGCCAACCCACGCTATCCGCTGATTGCCGAACTCAAGCAAATCATGCTGGATACCTTCTATGGTCGCGAATTCAGCGAAACGGTGGAAGAGGAAGCGGCTGCACCGGTCGCAGCCAAAACCGCGGTAAAGAAGTCCAAGAAATAACGGTTCCGTGAACCGATGAAAAAACCCGCCGAATGGCGGGTTTTTTATTGCGCCTGGCGCGCGGTTTTTCTTATCCCGCCGCCAAAACGCCTCAGCGGGCGCTGGCGGCATTTTCGCCCCTACTCCAGGGAGTGAATCGCCTCTTTATAATGCTTGCGACAGACGGAGACATAGCTCTCGTTACCGCCAATCACCACCTGCTCGCCGGCGTGCATCGCCTTGCCATTCTCATCCAACCGCAACACCATGTTGGCTTTACGCCCGCAGTGACAGATGGTTTTCAATTCCACCAGTTTATCGGCCCAGGCCAGCAAATATTGGCTGCCGGTAAACAACTCGCCGAGAAAATCGGTACGCAAGCCGTAACACAATACGGGAATGTCCAGTTGGTCCACCACATCGCATAATTGCTCAACCTGCGCTTTGGTCAGGAATTGGCTTTCATCCAGCAGCACACAATGCACCGGCTGCTGTTGATGCTCTTGCTGGATCATGGCGTACAGCATCGAGTCGTTGTTATAGAGCTGGGCCTGCGAGGATAAACCAATGCGCGAACTGACTTTGCCTACGCCAAAGCGGTGATCGATCTCCGCGGTGAACACCAGCGTGCGCATGCCGCGCTCTTGATAGTTATATGAAGACTGTAGCAGCGCGGTGGACTTGCCGGCATTCATCGCAGAGTAATAAAAATAAAGTTGAGCCATGGCCCCGCAACTCCGATGGTATAAGAAATATTCAAAATGTTGATTAGGACGGTAAGTGTACCATAACCCGCCCCCCGGCTCAGCCCAAAGCGAACGAATATTGCGTTCGCCGTAATAATGCGCTTTCAAGCGAAACATATCGTTCTGTCGGCCTGTTCTTTTTACAGCTATTTACAGGATAATGTATGCCTGTCATCACTATTAATTCTTGCTAATGGTTAAGCCCGGTGATTTGCCCATTAATGCCGACTTGCCCATTCCCTCTCGCTGGCGCTGCAGCCGCGGCGGAGCCCCCGTCTATTATACGCGAGCCCAATACCGGGCATTTAATCACCTGCGCCGACGCGCCAAGGTTTACTGACGCAATCTTTACCTATATACCCCTATTGTTTACAATGTCTGGCCTGCCGTGGAGTGATTAAGCCCACAGAACTCATTGTAATATTGATATAAATTACTACGATAACTTATCGATGAAAGCCTTGTGATACGCGCCTTTTAAAGCCTGTCTGCTGAAATTTTGACTTAAGCGTGCCAAGGGTAATAGTTAACAGCCCTTCCTATTATTAGTCGGACTGATCCGATTAACGGTTTTTTTAAAGGTAAATTTGAGTATTCAAGCCAATTTGGCTATTGCAGAAAAGAAAAGAGCACTCTATTATTATCGAGACGCCCCCCACCAATATAATTTGAGACTAGGACAATGAGCGAAGCATTAAAGATTTTGAACAACATCCGCACTCTGCGCGCCCAGGCAAGAGAATGCACACTGGAAACGCTGGAAGAAATGCTCGAGAAACTGGAAGTTGTTGTGAACGAACGTCGCGAAGAAGACAGCCAGGCTCAAGCAGAAATCGAAGAACGCACTCGTAAACTGCAGCAATACCGCGAAATGCTGATTGCTGACGGTATCGATCCAAATGAACTGCTGCAAACCATGGCTGCCAACAAGGCTGCCGGCAAAGCAAAACGTGCAGCACGTCCAGCTAAATACCAATATAAAGACGAAAACGGCGAACTGAAAACCTGGACCGGCCAAGGCCGTACTCCTGCGGTGATTAAGAAAGCAATCGAAGAGCAAGGTAAATCTCTGGATGATTTCCTGCTGTAATAGCGATTCAGTCCGTATCTGAAAGGCTCCCTG
This sequence comes from Serratia sp. SCBI, assembly GCF_000747565.1. NCBI lineage: Bacteria > Pseudomonadati > Pseudomonadota > Gammaproteobacteria > Enterobacterales > Yersiniaceae > Serratia > Serratia sp. SCBI. The sequence goes on from NZ_CP003424.1 coordinate 2,752,313, forward strand.
CGGGGGGCCTTTTCATTTTTAGAGCGTATAACCCTGATCCCGTCATTCCTCTCTCCTTTTAGTAAATATCCTAATTCGCTTTTGCGCCGTACATGAGATCGCAGCGAAAAAAAAGGGACCCAAAGGTCCCTTCTGTCGCATTTATCCGCGTTCAACTATTGAACCTGATAGAATGCCTTATACCAGTCAACAAAGCGCTTCACGCCCTCTTCAACGCTGGTTTCCGGTTTAAAGCCAATGTCACGATAAAGCTCTTCCGTATCCGCGCTGGTATCCATCACATCGCCCGGTTGCATCGGCAGCATATTCTTACGGGCCGTCACCCCCAATGCCTTCTCCAACGCACTGATATATTCCATCAGTTTAACGGGGGTGTTATTGCCGATATTATAAACGTGATACGGCGCTGAACTGGTTGCCGGCGATCCCTGTTCAACGGTCCATGACGGATCCGCCTGCGGAATAACCGCCTGCAACCGCACTATCGCCTCGGCGATGTCATCGATGTAAGTAAAATCTCGGTGCATTTCACCGCGGTTATATACGTCGATGCTCTCCCCGGCCAATATGGCTTTGGTAAACTTGAACAGCGCCATATCCGGGCGCCCCCAGGGACCATATACCGTAAAGAACCGCAGTCCGGTCGTCGGGAGACCGTATAAATGGGAATAGCTGTGTGACATCAGCTCGTTGGCTTTTTTAGTCGCCGCATACAGTGACACCGGATGATCGACAGAATCTTCGGTGGCGAACGGCAGCTTGCGATTCAGGCCATATACCGAGCTGGAAGAGGCGTAAAGTAAATGCTCAACCTTATTATGACGGCAGCCTTCCAAAACGTTTAAATGACCGATCAGGTTGGCATCGGCATAAGCCAACGGATTGACCAGCGAATAACGTACGCCGGCTTGAGCCCCCAAATGAATGACTCGCTGGAACTGATGCTCGGCAAACAATGCCGCCATGCCTTCACGATCGGCCAAATCCAGCTTGATAAAGCGGAATCCCGGCTTATCCGCCAGTCGATCCAGACGGGCCATTTTCAGGCCCACGTCATAATAATCATTCAGGTTATCAATGCCGACAACCTGATGACCGGCGGTCAACAAACGCTCTGCAACGTGATAGCCAATAAACCCTGCGGCGCCTGTAACCAGGAATTTCATGCTCACTCCTTAAATAACCGGTTTAATCGAGGCGCCGCGGCCAATTGCGTAATAGGTAAAGCCGCGATTTTCCAAACGCTCCGGATCGTACAGGTTACGGCCATCGAAGATCACCGGCTGCTTCAACGCGCCCTTGATCACATCGAAGTCCGGCGCACGGAAGTTCTGCCACTCGGTGCAGATCACCAGCGCATCGGCGCCGTGCAATGCAGCCTCTTTGGTGCCCACCAGCTTCAAATCGTCACGCTGGCCATAGATGCGCTGAACTTCGTTCATCGCCTCCGGATCGTAGGCTTGAACGGTGGCGCCTGCGGCCCACAGCTGTTCCATCAGCACGCGGCTGGAAGCTTCACGCATGTCATCGGTATTCGGCTTGAACGCCAGCCCCCACAGCGCGAAGGTTTTGCCCTTCAGATCGCCGCCGAAGTAGTCGTTGATAAAGCTGTTCAGCTTGTCTTTCTGCTGATAGTTGACCTGCTCTACCGCCTGCAACAGCTTCGGTTGGTAACCGATCTGCTCCGCCGTACGGATCAGCGCCTGGACATCTTTCGGGAAGCAAGAGCCGCCGTAGCCGCAACCCGGGTAGATGAAGTGATAGCCGATGCGTGAGTCGGAACCGATGCCCTGACGCACTTTCTCAATGTCCGCGCCCAGCATTTCCGCCAGGTTGGACATTTCGTTCATAAAGCTGATCTTGGTCGCCAGCATGCAGTTAGCGGCATATTTGGTCAGCTCCGCGCTGCGGATATCCATCATGATCATGCGATCGTGATTGCGGTTAAACGGTTCGTACAGCTCGCGAATAGGCTCGATCACATCTTTATTGTCGGTACCGATCACGATGCGCTCAGGACGCATGCAGTCTGCCACCGCCGCGCCTTCCTTCAGGAATTCCGGGTTGGATACCACGTCAAACGGCACGTTGCTGCCGCGTTTCGCCAGCGTTTCAGCCATCACCTGACGCACCTTGTCCGCCGTACCGACCGGCACGGTGGATTTGTCGATCACCACTTTGCGATCGGTCATGTGCTCGGCGATAGTGCGCGCCACCGCGGTGACATACTTCAGATCGGCGGAACCGTCTTCATCCGGCGGCGTGCCGACGGCGATGAACTGGATAGTCCCGTGCGCCACGCCCGCTTTGGCATCGGTGGTGAAATGCAGACGGCCGGCCTCATAGTTTTGCTGCACCAGCGGCGTCAGGCCCGGTTCGAAAATCGGGATATTCCCTTTTTTCAGGTTTTCGACTTTTCGCTCATCGACGTCAATACACATAACGTCATGGCCTACTTCAGCCAGTACGGCGGCCTGCACCAGACCCACATAACCAATACCAAAAACTGTTACTTTCATGTGAAAATCCTAGTTTTTCAAATTAAGACGAAAGATCACTCAATTACTTCTTGTCAGCGGCAACAACCTGTTGCAGCCACTGAGAAAATTCTTTGCCCAGGCTGGCATGGCGCATGCCGTATTCCACGAAGGCCTGCATGTAACCCAGTTTGTTACCGCAGTCATGGCTCACGCCTTTCAGGTGATACGCTTCCACCGTTTCCTGCTGCATCAGCATTTCGATGCTGTCAGTCAGCTGAATTTCGTCGCCGGCGCCCGGAGGCGTTTTCGCCAACAGCGGCCAGATATCGGCGGAGAGGACATAACGACCGACAATCGCCAGGTTGGAAGGCGCTTTCTCCGGCGACGGCTTCTCGACCACGCTGACCATCGGCGCGCTTTCGCCCGGATGCAATTCGACGCCTTTACAGTCTGCTACGCCGTAGTTGCCAACATCTTTATGCGGCACAGGTTCAACCATGATCTGGCTGATGCCGGTGGTTTCGAAGCGCTGCAGCATGTCGTGCAAGTTGTCTTTTTTCGGATCGGCGCTGTATTCGTCAAGGATCACGTCCGGCAACACCACCGCGACCGGCTCATCGCCCACCATCGGGTAGGCGCACATAATCGCGTGCCCCAAGCCTTTGGCATTCCCTTGGCGGACTTGCATTACGGTAACGCCCTTCGGGCAGATTGACTGCACTTCATCGAGCAGTTGACGCTTGACGCGTTTTTCCAGCATCGCTTCCAGTTCGAAACTGGTATCAAAATGGTTTTCGATCGAGTTCTTGGAGGAGTGGGTGACCAGCACAATCTCGTTAATCCCTGCCGCAATGCACTCATTGACGACGTATTGGATCAGCGGTTTATCAACCAGCGGCAACATTTCTTTCGGAATGGCTTTGGTGGCCGGCAACATCCGCGTACCCAAGCCTGCAACCGGGATCACGGCTTTTCTGACTTTGCGATTTACAGCAGGCATTATTTCCTCTCTTAAAGCTGAAGCGCTCATTTTATGAGCTTGGGCTCGATATAAAAAAACCTTCGGAGTATACCAGCTTATGCGCGCCTGGCATTAACCAGAACACAAATAGAAAACATTTAGGACTATTACCCGTTCTGATAATCGGGAGAAAAAATAAACGGTTTAATTACCGATAAGTGAATAGCTTAAGATATCGCCGATCAACGTCCATTATTCGGCGCTGAGCATCAGCCGCAATCGGCCGCCGCTGCCCCATACCTGACATTGCCAGGCCGTACAGCGTTGACTGATCTGGTTCATGTAGGTAGCGCCCAGCGTGCCCAGCGGCACGCCGTTGCTCAGCTGAATTTGATTGTCGCCGGTATTGACGTTGGCATGCAGCCCGGCGGAAACCAGAATCAGGTTTTTATTTTCGGCGTGATAATATCCCAGCAACAGCGGGAATTGGCCCTCTAATTTCCCCTGCCGCAATAATTGATTAACCTGCTTTAACAATGCCGACATTTGCGGCAGGCGATGTTGTTGATTAGCCAGATGGTCTTGCAGCAACCCATTAAATAATGCGCGCAACAGCAGCGCCGCCAATACGCCATTATCACCGGCGCGCGTGACGTCCAGGCAATAGAACGCCAGGTCTTTTTCTGACAATGCCGCGATATCCAGCACCAGCCCGGGATTTTCGCCCGTGGTTAACTGGCGATAGTTGATCCGGCAATGCGCAATGGTTTGCTGCACCGGCGGCTGCAATTGCTTAAGCAGTTTGACGGCTTCGGAAGGATTCTTGCTCAGCGCGTCCCAATCCTGAAACAGCTCAACCTCTTCAATCGCCTGGGAGGTGAACATATTGGGGTATAAACACGCCAGCACCGCCTCACGCAGGCGATTGAGATCGGTCAGCGGCTTCAGCAGCACATCTTGTACGCCCAAACGCAGCACCTTGGCGATGTCCGCCATCTTGTCGGTAGCGGAGATCACCAGCACCGGGATCTGCAGCCCCTGCAGACGCAGGTGTTCAACGAATTCGATGCCGCCCATTTCCGGCATCGCGAGATCGCACAGAATCAGATCCGGCTTGAAGTCATCGACGGCACTCAGCGCCTGTAAACCGTTGGTCGCCTCGCCGGTTTCAGCGCCCAGCGAGGTCAGATAACCGACCAGCACGGAACGAAAAACCTGTTCGTCCTCAACGATCAAGATACGCTTGTGAGTGAGTGGTAATGCCATCAGCCGAGCCTCGTCCCTTTCCATAGTGTAATAGTGGCTCAAAAAGGTCACTTATGCTCGTCTGAAACAGACCAACCGCGCATTGCCAACCAAGAACCGAGAATTATCTATTTTTTATCAACGGCAACAACCGATCCAGTTGTTTTTCAACCGCCAGCAACCCCGCCTCGATCGCTTCATCGGCGCGGTGGAAATCCAGCGTTGAGATCTGAGGGCAAAAAGGCTGGATCAAAACGTCCGGCGGATCGCTCGCCATCCGGTTGCGCTTCAGGCGATTTTCCAGCATTTGAATCGACGTGCTCATAATCTCCATCGCCGTCGGCGCCGTCGTCGGTTTGCGCTTGCGCATTCTGCCGACGCGCTCCCGCAGGCGCCCGCGCCAGGTCTCCGCAGGCGTATCGTCCGGGCTTTCGTCCTCGCCGCGTATCGAAAACAGATCCTGCTGCATCAAATGCGCGTCATGCTGCAGATCGACCGCAATGACAATATCGGCACCCAGCGCCCGGCAGAGCGATACCGGTACCGGATTGACCACTGCGCCGTCCACCAGCCAATAGCCGTCGGCCCACACTGGCGCCAATAGGCCGGGCATGCTGCAAGAAGCGCGCACCGCCTGATGAATATCGCCTTCGGTCAGCCACAGTTCGCGGCCGGTGCTGAGATTGGTCGTCACGGCGCCGAACTTCAGCGCACATTCGGCAATATCATTGATCTTCAACAGTTGCCCGACGGCAGTGAACACCCGATCGCCGCGCAACAAACCGCCGCGCTGCCAGGAAAAATCCATCAGACGAATGACGTCCCAATAGCTGAACGACCGCACCCACTGCTCCATTACCGGCAAACGGTGACTGGCGAATGCCGCCCCCACCAACGCACCGACAGAGCAGCCGGCAACGATATCGACCTCAATCCCCAGTTTCTTTAACGCATTGATCACGCCGATGTGCGCCCAGCCTTTAGCCGAGCCCGCCCCCAGCGCCAGTCCGATCTTGATTTGCCGCATAGCGCCATCCTCTCGGTAAAAGGTGTTCTCTGCTTTCAGGGTAGATTGTCACTGACGAATATTGTTAGGTAACATATGCGCTAAATTCATTTTCAGCCTCGTTTTCTCAGGAGTTATTTTGCCCGAATCATGCCCATGCGGCAGCGGACTGGCGTATAACGCGTGCTGCGCCCCTTTTATCAGCGGCAGTCAGCCGGCGCCGACGCCCGGCCAACTGATGCGTTCACGCTTCACCGCCTACGTGAATCATAACGTCGACTATCTGATCGCCACCTGGCACCCCGACTGCGGCGCCGAAGCATGGCGCAATGCGATCGTCGACAGTTTCAAAAACACCGAATGGCTGGGCTTGACGATCGTCGAGGAGCAAACCGGCCATGAGCCGGACGAAGGCTTCGTCGAATTCATCGCCCGCTTCACCGATGGCGAAAGCGGTGAGCCCCAGGCGATGCATGAGCGCTCACGCTTCCTTCGTCGCGATCAACGTTGGTATTATATCGACGGCAGCAAACCCCAGCCCGGCCGAAATGCGATATGTCCCTGCGGCTCAGGGAAAAAATATAAGAAGTGCTGCGGGCGCTAGCCGGCCGGCGCTTCACGTTAACGCCTGCGCAGACAGGCCGTTCAGTATCAGACAGGATCCTCAAACCCATGCCACACCAAAATGTACAACGAAAAGTGTTACGCACCATCTGCCCGGACGCCAAAGGGCTGATCGCCAAGATCACCAACATCTGTTACAAGCACGAGCTCAATATCGTCCAGAATAATGAGTTCGTCGATCACCGCACCGGGCGTTTCTTCATGCGCACCGAGCTGGAAGGCATTTTCAACGACAACACGCTGCTGGCCGATCTGGACAGCGCCCTGCCGGAAGGTTCGCTGCGTGAGTTGCACAGCACCGGACGTCGGCGCATCGTGGTGCTGGTCACCAAAGAGGCGCACTGCTTGGGCGATCTGTTGATGAAAAGCGCCTATGGCGGCCTCGACGTTGAGATCGCCGCCGTAATCGGCAACCACGACACGCTGCAAACGCTGGTGGAGCGTTTCGATATTCCTTTCCATCTGGTGAGCCACGAAGGATTGACGCGCGAACAGCACGACCGCGAAATGACGGCCAAGATCGATCAATATCAGCCGGACTACGTGGTGTTGGCCAAATACATGCGCGTGCTGACGCCGGCCTTCGTGCAACATTATCCGAATCAGGTGATCAACATTCACCATTCGTTCCTGCCGGCGTTTATCGGCGCGCGGCCTTATCACCAGGCCTACGAACGCGGAGTTAAAATCATCGGCGCCACGGCTCACTACGTTAACGACAATCTCGACGAAGGCCCGATCATCATGCAGGACGTGATCCACGTCGATCACACCTATTCCGCCGAGGATATGATGCGCGCCGGCCGCGACGTAGAGAAAAACGTGCTCAGCCGAGCCCTGTATCAGGTGTTGGCGCAGCGCGTCTTCGTCTACGGCAATCGCACCGTTATTCTGTAATCGCTCAATAAATCGGTGCATTTCGTTCAGGGATGCACCGCCAAGAATAAAAAAACGGCAAACGATTCATTTTCTGCATTTCAATGCTTTACACATCCGCTTCATTTGATATGATGCGCCCCGCTTACCGAGACAGCGCTCTCGCAAGCAAGGCCAGTTAAATAGCCATGTATATGGTGGGGTTCCCGAGCGGCCAAAGGGAGCAGACTGTAAATCTGCCGTCACTGACTTCGAAGGTTCGAATCCTTCCCCCACCACCATCTTCTCTCCGCCAGGAGCGAAGACGCAACAAAGAAACCGGCCAGGTTTCTTCTGGATAAAACCAGAACAACAATTTGTAAACCCATGAATACCATGGTGGGGTTCCCGAGCGGCCAAAGGGAGCAGACTGTAAATCTGCCGTCACTGACTTCGAAGGTTCGAATCCTTCCCCCACCACCATCTTTTACAGAAAATCCCAAAACCCACTTAAAGCACATCGCATCCAACACGTTGCATCCAATGTTCTCGTATCAATAAATCAAGTTATCTCCCCTTATTAACCGCTTTCATCCAGACGTTTTATTTCTCTCCTCCGCCCGTAACTTGAACTCCGGCCGACAATTCGCTATACCACTGGCTTCTTTAGTGCAGTAAGGAACAGGTGGATGCGAAACAATATTTGCGTTTTTTGTGGCGCCAGCGAAGGCGTCAATCCCGCTTATGCCGAGCAGGCTCGCCAATTGGGGCAATTGCTGGCCGCACAGGGACGCCGTTTAATCTATGGCGGCGGCAAAAAAGGACTGATGGGGATTGTGGCGGACGCGGTGTTGGCGGCGGGCGGTGAAGCTGTCGGCATTATCCCCGAGCGCCTGGTTGAAGCGGAAACGGCGCATCGCGGCCTGACTGAATTGGAAGTGGTGCCAGACATGCATACGCGCAAAGCCCGTATGGCGGCGCTGGCGGACAGTTTTATCGCCCTGCCCGGCGGCATCGGCACGCTGGAAGAGCTGTTTGAAATCTGGACCTGGGGGCAAATCGGGTATCACAACAAACCGGTCGGCCTGCTGAACGTCAACGGTTTCTACCGCCCACTGAGCCAGTTCCTCGAACACGTCGCCGATCAGGGCTTCATGCGCCACGACTATCTCGGTACGCTGCACATCAGCGAATCGGCGCAAACGCTGCTGCAACAGTTTGACGACTATCAACCCAAAAATTACGACCGCTGGGCGAAATAAAGCCGGCTGCGCAGTCAGCGGGCTCGCCGCTGTCTGCGTTACATTTCCCGCCAAACTCTGCTACTATCACAGCACATTTTTCTCGTGAAAACGGCACCGCTCATGAAGTTTGTCTCTTTTAATATCAATGGACTGCGCGCGCGTCCGCATCAGCTGGCGGCAATTATCGAACAGCACCAGCCCGACGTGATCGGTCTGCAGGAAACCAAAGTTCACGATGACATGTTCCCATTGGAAGAAGTCAGCCAGCACGGCTATCACGTGTTCTATCACGGGCAAAAAGGCCATTACGGCGTGGCGCTGCTGACCAAAGCGGAGCCCCTGGCCGTGCGCCGCGGCTTCCCGACCGATGAAGAAGACGCGCAGCGTCGCATCATCATGGCCGATCTGGCTACGCCGCAGGGCACGCTGACGGTGATCAACGGCTACTTCCCGCAAGGTGAAAGCCGCGACCACCCGATCAAATTCCCGGCTAAAACACGCTTTTATCAGGATCTGCAAAACTACCTGGAGCAGCAGCTATCGGCGGAATCCCCGGTGCTGATCATGGGCGACATGAATATCAGCCCCAGCGATTACGATATCGGCATCGGCGAAGACAACCGCAAACGCTGGCTGCGCACCGGTAAATGCTCCTTCCTGCCGGAAGAGCGCGAATGGATGGATCGCCTGCTGAACTGGGGCCTGGTCGATACCTACCGCCACGCCAACCCGGGGCGCAACGACGAGTTTTCGTGGTTCGACTACCGCTCCAAAGGGTTCGACGACAACCGCGGCCTGCGTATCGATCTGCTGCTGGCCAGCACCCCGCTGGCTTCGCGCTGCATCGCCACCGGCATCGATTACCAAACCCGCGGCATGGAGAAACCTTCCGACCATGCGCCGGTCTGGGCGGAATTTACGCTGTAACCCCATCACCCCGGCGCCCGCTGGGGTTTTACTCTGTGAAGCCAATGAAAATTATCGACGTGGTAGCCGCCATTCTGGAACAAAATGGCCGCATTTTGCTGGCCCAGCGTGGCGCAGACAGCGATCAGGCCGGTCTGTGGGAGTTTCCCGGCGGCAAAGTTGAGCCGGGTGAAAGCCAACCGCAGGCGCTGGCGCGCGAACTGGATGAAGAATTGGGGATTTGCGCCCGTATCGGCAACTATGTGGGCAGCAATCAGTGGCAGCAAGGCGAACGCCTCATCCGGCTGCACGCCTGGCAAGTCGCGGAGTTCTCCGGTGAACTGCAACAGCGCTGCCACTCGGCGCTGGTCTGGGTCACGCCGCAACAGGCGCAAGAATATACCCTGGCCCCGGCCGACGTTCCACTGCTGGCGGACTACATCGCCGCGCAAGGCTATGCGCGCTAAGCGCGGCGATAGGTTACATGGTCACTTCTTCAATCGCACCCAAATCAAGGGGTTGGTGCCGATGGTGTTAGGCTCACGCACGCACTGCAGCACTTCGCCTTCGACTTTGAGCACCGCGCCTTCGGAATAGTTTTGATTCTGGTAGACGCAACAGCGGTTGCAGGGTTGCGCCGGTGGCGAATTGGCGCCGTTTTTCGCCGTCCCCCAAATCTCCGGCGAAACCGGCAACACCACGTCCACATCGCCCCGGTTGGCGGCCGCCAGGCCGCAGTAGGCCAGGGCAGCGGCAGCCAGCACCCCATTGAGTCCGTGCTTCATTCACTCTTCTCCTGCGCCTTGCCGGCGCTTTTACTGCGTTTTTTGCCTCCGCTGGAAGGCGGCGGCGGCAACCCACGGAACGCCATGCTCGCCCGGCTCTGCTTGGCCTGATAAATCAGCTCTTGCAGCGTGCCGACCAACGGCTGCATAAAGTCCTGATAACGGCAGGATTTCTCACTGATTTGCGTCAGCGTTGCCTCCCAGTTGGCCGTCATATCAGGACGCGCAGCAAGATCCGGCAGCGAGTGAATCAACGCGCGCCCGGTTTCGCTGGAGTGAATATAGCGTCCCTTCTTGTACAGAAACGCCCGTTTGAACAGCAATTCGATGATCCCCGCTCGCGTCGCTTCCGTACCTAAACCATCGGTCGCCCGCAGGATTTTCTTTAGCGCTTTATCTTGTACGAAGCGCGCGATGCCGGTCATGGCCGACAACAGACTGGCGTCGGTAAACGGCCGCGGGGGCTGCGTCTGGCGCTCCACCACCTCACCGCGCTCACACAGCAGCTCATCATCTTTAGCCACCACCGGCAGCGGTGCGCCTTCATTTTCTTCGTCGCGTTCCTTGCTCCCCAGCAGCGTACGCCAACCGGCTTCCGCCAGGAAACGCGCCTTGGCGATAAATTTGCCGCCGGCGATATCCAGCTCAATCACGCATTTGCGGAATACCGCATCCGGACAAAACTGCATCAGATACTGGCGCGCCACCAGCCCATACACGTTCCGTTCATCCTGCGTCAGATTAATCTTGCCGGCACGGGCGGTGGGAATGATAGCGTGGTGCGCATCGACTTTTTTATCGTCCCAGCAGCGGTTGCGGCGATCGCTGTCGATCACCGGCTGCGGATACAGCTCAGGCTGGTGCACGCTGATGGCGTTCAGCACCGCGTGACGGCCGGCGAAATGTTCTTCCGGCAGGTAGCGGCAGTCGGAACGCGGATAGGTGATTAATTTATGAGTTTCGTACAACCGCTGGCAAACGTCCAGCACCTGTTGGGCGCTGAGGTTATAACGCCGGGCCGCTTCGATTTGCAGCGTGGAGAGCGAAAACGGCAGCGGCGCGGTATCTGATTCCCGCTTATCGTTATAGGACGTGACCAGCGCCGGCTGGCCCTCGATGCGCTTGACCACGTGCTCCGCCAACGGCCGGTGCAGCAAGCGCCCCTCTTCGTCCTGATAAGGCTCGCACGACTCGCTGGGCTGCCACAGCGCCACGAAACGCTCTTCTTTCGGCGTAACGATGTGCGCCTTGACCTCAAAGAAGTCTTTCGGCACGAAGTTTTCGATCTCTTCATCGCGCCGCACCACCAACCCCAGCACCGGCGTCTGCACCCTGCCCACCGACAACACGCCGTCATAACCGGCGTTGCGGCCCAGCAGCGTATAAGCGCGGGTCATATTGATGCCGTACAGCCAGTCGGCGCGTGAGCGCGCAAGGGCGGACACGCACAGCGGGATGAAGTCACGGTTGTCGCGCAGGCGTTCAACCGCGCGCTCCACCGCCTGCGGGTTGAGATCGTTGATCAGACAGCGGCGCACGTTCTGGCGTTTTTCCGGCGTCAGATCCAGGTAGTCCAGCACCTCATCCACCAGCAGCTGCCCTTCACGATCCGGGTCGCCGGCGTGAACCACTTCATCGGCTTCAAGCAGCAACTTTTTAATGGCGTTGAGCTGTTTACTGACCGAAGGCCGCGGCTGCAACCGCCATTTTTCGGGAATGATCGGCAGATCCGCCAACGACCAGCGCGCATAGCGGCTGTCATAAGCGTCAGGCTGAGCCTGCTCCAACAGGTGACCGACGCACCAGGTCACCACATCGTTGTTGCCGCAGGCGATATACCCGTCGCCGCGGCGATGCGGCTTGGGCAATACGTCGGCAATGGCGCGCGCCAAACTCGGTTTCTCGGCTATGAACAGTCGCATTATTCACCGTTTTTCTGGCTGAACGTCATCAAGAATTCTCTTACTTCTGCATAGTTCCCACGGAAGACAATCCGCTGGGCTTTCTTTTCCAACTGATAGCAATACATCGGATCGTAGTACTGCTGCAACAGGGGCGCCAGCCACTCGCGGTGCGCCTCGCCCTGGCCGCTGAGCCGCTGTGTCCGCAGCGCCGCTTCCAGTCGTTGCGTCAGCTGCTGGAAGCGTTCTAGCCCCAGGCGGCGGCGTATGGCAAACAGGCCGTGGTGCAGATAGTCGTCGTACTGTCGCCAGCCCTCTTCCATGCCATAGGCCTGTTCGAACTGTTCGCGCATGCCGTCGATATATTCCGCCTGCAAACGCGCCAGGCGAATGTCGAACGGATCGTCGATCACCGCCACCGGCGCCTGCTGCATCCCATTGAACAACGGCAGCGGCAAATTGTTGCTGCCGATGATCCGCCCTTCGTCTTCCAGCACCCAACGGCGGCTGCCACCATGCTGTTTTTTCAGCAATAACACAGCCAGACGATTCTCAAAATCGATCTGCGAGCTCTGGCCCGCCAGCGTTCGACCAAAAGATGAACCGCGATGGCGCGCCACGCCTTCCAGATCGACGCCGTCGGCCAGTTCGTTGACCAGCAACGTCTTGCCGCTGCCGGTATTGCCGCCCACCAGGGCTATCGGCAATGCTGCGCTTTGCGCCAGCACGCCGAGCAAATAATTGCGCAGCGCCTTGTAACCGCCAATGATCCGCGGGTACTCGACGCCGGCCTCATGCAGCCATTGCTGCACCAGCTGCGAGCGTAGACCGCCGCGGAAGCAATAGAGATAGCCTTCGGGCCGCTGCGCACAGGCCGCCAGCCAGGCGGCGGTGCGCTGTTCGCGCAGTTTGCCGTTCACCAGACTGTGGCCGAGCGCTATCGCCGCTTGCTGCCCATGCTGTTTATAGCAGGTGCCCACCGCCTGCCGCTCGCTGTCGATCATCAGCGGCAGGTTCAGCGCCTGAGCGAAGGCGCCCTGGTGAAACTCGATCGGCGCGCGCACGTCAATCAGCGGCACGTCCTGCAGGAAAATGCGTTGGTAATTGTCGCTGTCCGGCCTTCCTTGCATGTTGGACACTACACGACCTCGATCAGCGGCTTATCGGCCGATGCCACATGCAGCTCGCCGATGGCGTTGAGCGTAATGCCATGCTGTTCGGCAATCGCCAGCACCTGCGCTTCCGCCTCCGGCAATACCGCCAACAGCAAACCGCCGGAGGTCTGAGGATCGCACAGCAACTGGCGCTGCAGATCGCTCATCTCGCCCACCAGATGGCCATAGCTGTCGAAGTTGCGCCCGGTACCGCCCGGCACGCAGCCCTCGGCAATATACGCCTCGACGTCCGGCAGCTTCGGCACCCGATCGAACCAGACCGTCGCCTGCAGGCCGGAACCCTGACATACCTCGCTCAGGTGGCCCAGCAGGCCAAAACCGGTGATGTCGGTCATCGCCGTGACGCCCGCCACCTCGGCAAAGTCGGCGCCCGGCTTGTTAAGGCGGCACATCACGTCCGTCGCCAGCCCCTGATGTTCGGGGCGCAGCTTGCTTTGCTTCTCGGCGGTCGTCAGCACGCCGATGCCCAGCGGCTTGGTCAGATAGAGTTTAGCCCCGGCCCGCGCGGCGCTGTTCTTCTTCACCCGCTCGGTATTGACCACGCCGGTGACCGCCAGGCCGAAGATAGGTTCAGGCGCATCGATGGAGTGGCCGCCGGCCAGCGCGATCCCCGCCTGCTGGCAGGCGAAACGCCCACCGTCGATCACCTGCTGCGCCACCTCCGGCGGCAGTTTGGCGATCGGCCAGCCGAGAATGGCGATCGCCATGATCGGTTTGCCGCCCATGGCGTACACGTCGCTGATGGCGTTAGCGGCGGCGATGCGGCCGAAATCGAACGGATCGTCGACGATCGGCATGAAGAAGTCGGTGGTGCTGATAATGCCGACGCCGTTGCCGATGTCATATACCGCCGCGTCGTCGCGGGTTTCATTGCCGACCAGCAGACGCGGATCGACAAATTTCTCCCGCTCGCTGTGCAGGATGGTTTCGAGAACTTTCGGTGAGATTTTGCAGCCGCAGCCAGCGCCATGGCTGTACTGGGTTAAACGGATCGCTGGCGATGTCATAGTCCACTCCCTTCGATAACGGCACTCAAGATAACATAGGGTAGCGCTTGCCGAGGGGATTGATAAGAGCGTGCCGCCGATAAGCGAACGGCCTGCTCAGAAACCATGCAATTTTGCGGGGTTTGGCGCATTTTCGCCGCGCCCCGTCGGATAATACTTAGAAATAGCTGACGAAAGGCGTGCTGTCCGGCGGCGTCACTTTGGTGGCGGCCTTCAGCTGCGGCGTGCCCAGATAGAGGAAACCGACGATCTCATCCTGCTCGCGGCAACCGAAGGCTTCACGCACCAGCGCATGCTCGGTCCAGGCGCCGGTGCGCCAGATGCCGTTAAAGCCCTGCGCCAGCGCCGCCATCTGCATCGCCTGCACGGCGCAACCGGCGGAAACCACCTGCTCCCAGCGCGGCACCTTGGTTTCTTCAGTGCAATGCGCGATGACGGTGATGATCAGCGGTGCGCGGAACGGCGCCTTGGTGGCTTTTTCGATCGCCGCTTCATCCAACTGATCCTGCTTCGCCGCCGCCTGCAGCAGCTGACTGAAGCGCTCCAGGCCCTGATTCTCGATCATCACGAAACGCCACGGCTGCAGCGCGCCGTGATCGGGCGCACGCAGGCCCGCGTTGATGATGTTTTGGCGCACTTCCCCCGCCGGCGCCGGTTCCGCCAGGCGCGAAGCCGAGCGACGATTCAATAAAAGATCCAGAGCATCCATCGTAAACTCCTGATAACAATTTTCATTCCGGCCACGTTAACATAGCTAAACGGCGAGTTACAGCCTCGGCGATAGCGTCTGTGTGCCACGATTTAAAGCTGACATTTACCCGGCCGCTCATTAGGATAGCGGAACATTCTCGACTCTTGTTGGAGAGCACATGCGCACATTGTGGCAAATTATTGCCGGCATTTTCCGGTGGACATGGCGTCTGCTGAATTTTATCAGGGAACTGATCCTTAACCTGTTCCTGGTCCTGCTGATCCTGGTTGGGGTCGGCATCTATCTGTCCTTCCAAAGTTCCTCCACCTCGACGGCCCCGGCGCGCGGCGCGCTGTTGGTCGATTTAAGCGGCGTGGTGGTCGATCAGCCTTCGGTAAACAACCGGGTGCGGCAATGGGGGCGTGAACTGTTGGGCGCCTCCAGCAGCCGCCTGCAGGAGAACTCGCTGTTCGACGTGGTAGACAGCATCCGCAAGGCCAAAGACGACAAAAACATTACCGGCATGGTGTTGCAGCTGAATGACTTCGCCGGCGCCGATCAGCCGTCGCTGCGCTATATCGGCAAAGCGCTGCGCGAGTTCCGCGACAGCGGCAAACCGATCTTCGCCATCGGCGACAGTTATAATCAAACGCAATACTACCTGGCCAGCTACGCCAACAAGGTCTACCTCTCGCCGCAGGGCGCGGTCGATCTGCACGGTTTCGCCACCAACAACCTGTATTACAAGTCGTTGCTGGACATGCTCAAGGTCACCACCAATATCTTCCGCGTCGGCACCTATAAATCAGCGGTCGAACCGCTGATCCGCGACGACATGTCCCCGGCGGCGCGCGAAGCGGACAGCCGCTGGATTGGCGGTCTGTGGCAGAACTATCTGGAAACCGTGGCAGCCAACCGGCAGCTGACGCCGCAGCAGCTGTTCCCCGGCGCAGCCGGCGTGCTGAGCGGCCTGCAGGCGGCAGGCGGCGACACCGCCCGCTATGCGCTGGACAATAAGCTGGTGGACGAGCTGGCGTCGCGCACCGCGATCGAAAATCAGCTGGTCAAAACCTTCGGCTGGGACAAACAGGCGAACGATTTCAACGCCATCAGCATCTACGACTACCAGCCGAAGCCGGACGCCAACCAGGGCGGTAAGATCGCCGTGGTGTTCGCCAACGGCGCCATCATGGACGGCCCGCAGACGCCGGGCAACGTCGGGGGCGACACCACCGCCGCCGAGCTGCGTCAGGCCCGTCTGGATCCGGCCGTCAAAGCCGTGGTGTTCCGCGTCAACAGCCCTGGCGGCAGCGTCAGCGCGTCCGAAGTGATCCGCTCCGAGCTGGCCGCCGTGCGCGCCGCCGGCAAACCGGTGGTGGTGTCGATGGGCGGCATGGCCGCGTCGGGCGGTTACTGGGTCTCGACGCCGGCCGACTACATCATCGCCAGCCCGAGCACGCTGACCGGCTCCATCGGCATTTTCGGCATCATCAATACCTACGAGAAAACCCTGGATACGCTGGGCGTGCACACCGACGGCGTGGCGACATCGCCGCTGGCCGATATCGCGGTCACCAAGGCGTTGCCGCAGGAGTTCTCGCAGATGATGCAGCTGAATATCGAAAACGGGTATAAGAACTTCCTCGATCTGGTCGCCAAATCACGCAAGATGACCCCGCAGCAGGTTGACCAAATCGCGCAGGGCCACGTGTGGCTCGGCAGCGACGCCAAGGCCAACGGCCTGGTCGATCAGTTGGGCGATTTCGACGATGCGGTGAAGAAAGCCGCTGAGCTGGCGAAACTGCAACAGTGGCAGCTCGACTGGTTCGTCGACACTCCGAGCCTGAGCGATATGGTGCTCAGCCAGTTCGGCGTTTCCATTCACGCCATGCTGCCGGCGGCGATTCAGGCCATGCTGCCTGCCCCGCTGGCCTCGGTCGCCAATGCGGTGAAAGAGCAACCGGGTTTGTTCAATAACTTGAACGATCCGCAGAACCGTTACGCGATCTGTCTGACCTGCGGAGAAGTCCGCTAACAAATAATTCTGCAGCCCGGCCTCCGCCGGGCTTTTTTTCTGCCGCCATGTCCCTATAATTCAGCCCATCTTATCTTTGTTAAAATCATAACCATGCAAAAGAAATCCATTTACGTCGCCTACACCGGCGGCACCATCGGCATGCAGCGTTCCGAGCACGGCTATATTCCGGTTTCCGGCCACCTGCAGCGTCAGCTGGCGCTGATGCCGGAATTCCATCGGCCGGAGATGCCGGATTTCACCATTCATGAATACGCGCCGCTCATCGATTCCTCGGACATGACGCCGGAAGACTGGCAGCACATCGCCGACGACATCAAACAGAACTACGATCGCTACGACGGCTTCGTGATCCTGCACGGCACCGATACCATGGCGTTCACCGCCTCGGCGCTCTCCTTCATGCTGGAGAACCTGGCCAAACCGGTGATCGTCACCGGCTCGCAGATTCCGCTGGCGGAGCTGCGCTCCGATGGCCAAACCAATCTGCTGAATGCACTGTACCTGGCGGCCAACCATCCGGTGAACGAAGTCAGCCTGTTCTTCAACAACAAGCTGTTCCGCGGCAACCGCACTACCAAAGCGCACGCCGACGGCTTCGACGCTTTCGCGTCACCCAACCTGCCGCCGCTGCTGGAAGCCGGTATCCACATTCGTCGCCAGCACGGCATCGACAGCCCGGTTTGCAACGGTGCGTTGCAGGTACATGACATCACGCCACAACCGATCGGCGTCGTCACCATCTATCCGGGCATTTCCGGCGCGGTGGTGCGCAACTTCCTGCTGCAGCCGGTCAAGGCGCTGATCTTACGCTCCTACGGCGTCGGCAACGCGCCGCAGAAGGCCGAGCTGATCGACGAGTTGCGCGCGGCTTCCGAACGCGGCATCGTAGTGGTCAACCTGACGCAGTGCATCTCCGGGCGCGTCAATATGGAAGGCTACGCCACCGGCAACGCGCTGGCGCACGCCGGGGTGATCAGCGGTTTCGACATGACGGTGGAAGCCGCTCTGACCAAGCTGCACTACCTGTTGAGCCAGCCGCTGACGCCGGAACAAATCCGCGCCCTGATGCAGCAAGATCTGCGCGGCGAGCTGAGCATCAACGGTTAACCTACCGATCTTTGGAGCGGCGATGAAAACGGCCCTGTTGTTGATCGATCTGCAAAACGACTTCTGCCCCGGCGGCGCGCTGGCGGTCACGGCGGGCGACGCCGTCATCCCGGTCGCCAATCAGGCGATCGCCGCCTGCCTGGCGCGCGGCGAACCGGTGGTGGCCAGCCAGGACTGGCATCCCGCCAATCACCGCAGCTTTGCGGTGAACTCCGATGCGCAAGTCGGCACCCTCGGTGAACTGGAAGGTTTGCCGCAGGTGTGGTGGCCGGTGCACTGCGTGCAAGGGAGCCTCGGCGCCGATTTTCATCCTCAACTGCAGCGGCAACACATCAATGCCGTCTTTCGCAAAGGACAGGATACGGACATCGACAGCTATAGCGCGTTCTTCGATAACGGCCACCGGGCGCAGACCGAACTGCACGGCTGGCTGCAATCGCAGGGCATTCAGCGGCTGGCGATCATGGGCCTGGCAACCGACTATTGCGTGAAGTTCAGCGTGCTGGATGCGCTGGCTGCCGGCTATCCGACGCAGGTGATCGTCGACGGCTGCCGCGGCGTGAATCTGCAGCCGGACGACAGTGAGCGGGCGCTGCAGGAAATGGCGCGCGCCGGCGCGCAGCTAGTTACCCTGTCACAATTTCTCACCAATTAAATCCTGCCGGGCGCTATCGGCGCCCTCTCTGGGCGGCGGCGAAAATATCGACGCCGCTCACAATGCTGTTCTTCTTCTCCTCCAGCCGCTTGTGACCGGCAGGCGCTTTTGCTGTTATGGCAGCGACGCTTTTGGCGTCAAACGGTTATACGCATCCGGGGCCCGCTGAGCCCGGCTTTATTGTGACCGCTACTGGCGGTACGGTCGGCCTTGCCGATCCCAAGGAGACAAACATGAAAATAACCCGAAAACTGCTGCCTTTGCTGGCAGCGGTGCAGTTGGCTATCGCCGGTATCGGCGCGGCTCAGGCGGCCTATCTCTCCGTCGGCTACTTCAACGGCGGCGGCGACATCACCGCCGGCCCCGGTGGTGACATCGACAAGCTGGACGTGACGCAAATCACCCACCTCAACTATTCGTTTGGCCTGATCTACAACGACGAGAAAGACGAAACCAATGCGGCGCTGAAAGACCCCGCTCGCCGCCATCAGATCTACCTGTCGCCGAAAGTCACGGCCGATCTGCAACGTCTGCCGGTGCTGCGCAAACAGAACCCCGAGCTGAAAGTGCTGTTGTCGGTCGGAGGCTGGGGCGCACGCGGTTTCTCCGGCGCCGCCGCCACCGCGGAAAACCGGGCGATTTTCATTCGCTCCGCGTTGCAGGTGATCGAGCAGTACCGGCTGGATGGGATCGATCTGGACTGGGAATACCCGGTAAACGGCGCCTGGGGTTTGGTGGAAAGCCAACCGGCAGACCGCGACAACTTCACCCTGCTGCTGAAAGAACTTCATCAGGCGCTGGGTAAAGGCAAACTGTTGACCATCGCCGTCGGGGCCAACGTCAAAAGCCCACGTGAATGGGTCGATGTAAAAAATATTGCGCCCTACCTCAATTACATCAATCTGATGACTTACGACATGGCTTACGGCACGCAGTACTTCAATGCCAACCTGTACGATTCAACGCGTTGGCCAACCGTAGCCGCCGCCGATCGCTACAGCGCCGATAACGTAGTAAAGCATTATCTGGGCGCCGGTCTGAAACCGGCGCAGATGAACCTCGGGATCGGTTTCTACGGCCGGGTGCCGAAACGGGCGACCGAGGCAGGCATCGACTGGGACAAACCGGATGCCGCCAACCATCCGGTGACGCAGCCTTACTTCAGCGCGCGAGAAATCGCCCTGTTCCGCACGCTGGGATTGGATCTCAGCAAAGACACTTATTTTAAATACCGCGATATCGTCAACAAATTGCTCAACGATCCGCAGCAGCGTTTTCGCGAGCACTGGGATGACGACGCCAAAGTGCCATACCTGACGCTGCAATCCGCCGAAGGCAAGCCGCTGTTCGCCATCTCGTACGAGAACCCGCGTTCGGTGGCCATTAAGGCCGATTACATCAAAAGCCAGGGATTGGGCGGTGCGATGTTCTGGGAATACGGCTCAGACGATAACAACCGGCTGGCGCAGCAGCTGGCGGAATCGCTGGGCATAAAGGGCGAGAAACGTTGAATCGACGGGGCGATGGCGACATCGCCCCGCTTTAGGAGTGGAGCCTTACTGCGGCTTGAGTTTCACCAGCGGCTCGGCAACGAACTGCTGCTTCAGCTCTTGTTTGCTCTTCATCACGATCTGCCCGTCGGTGCCGATGCTCATATGCTGCGGATCGACGTTGTTCATCGACTGCCACAGCATCACCGCCTGTAGGCTGTTTTCCTTTTGCTCCGGCGTCAGCGCCACGCCGTCCGGCCATTTGCCCAGTTCAACCGCCTGCACCAGGCGTTGGTATATCTCGGGCGTCATCGCCGCAATCAGATCTTTCACGTCCATCAGGGCCCTTCTCGCTTACGGAAGAATAATTAGCTGAATCGATTTTGTTGGTTAAATTACCGCTTAACCGGCCGTTTGATCGCCATTTTCGCCATCGGTGAAACTCAGCGAGGCGGAGTTGACGCAGTAACGGTCACCGGTCGGCTGCGGGCCATCGGGGAATACATGCCCCAGGTGCGCGTCGCAGTGGCCACAGCGGATTTCAACACGATGCATATTATGTGAATTATCATCAAGATAACGGATTGCATCGGCGGAAACCGGCTCGTAAAAGCTGGGCCAGCCGCAGCCGGAATCGTATTTGGTTTCGGAATAGAACAGCGGCTGGTTACAGCACAGACAATGGTACACGCCCTCACGCTTGTTATGCAGCAATTTGCCGCTAAACGGCGCTTCGGTGCCACGCTGTTGCGTGACATAACGTTGGATTTCATTCAGTTCCGTGACCGGATGAGCGGGGGTTGTCTCTTTAGCCATTTGTGCTTATCTCTGAATGTGGATAATGTCAACGAAAACAATGATTAATAATAACAAAAAATTAACACCGCTGCAGGGGTTTTTGGCCTAAACTGTAGCCCATAAAGGCCACGTCACGATGATATGTGATAGCGATCACACATCTTGCGTATGCTGACTTTATACTTGGCGGCTTGTCCCCATATAACGGATGAGGCCGAGCGCAAATGGACTGTGCAATAAGCGTGCAAAACCACCCTTCCGGTTTGACTTGCCGCAAGTATTGACACGATTCCGCTTGACGCTGGGTAAGGTTTTTGTAATTTTACAACCAACCTTTTATTCACTAACAAATAGCTGGTGGAATATATGACTATCAAAGTAGGTATCAACGGTTTTGGCCGTATCGGTCGCATTGTTTTCCGTGCTGCTCAAGAGCGTTCTGACATCGAGATCGTTGCAATCAACGACCTGTTGGACGCAGAGTACATGGCTTACATGCTGAAGTATGACTCTACTCACGGCCGTTTCAACGGTACGGTAGAAGTTAAAGACGGCCATCTGGTTGTTAACGGCAAAACCATCCGTGTTACCGCAGAGAAAGACCCGGCTAACCTGAAGTGGAACGAAGTGGGCGTTGATGTGGTTGCTGAAGCGACCGGTATCTTCCTGACCGACGAAACCGCGCGTAAACACATCACCGCCGGCGCTAAAAAAGTGGTTCTGACTGGCCCATCCAAAGATGCGACCCCAATGTTCGTTCGCGGCGCCAACTTTGACAAATATGCCGGCCAGGACATCGTTTCCAACGCCTCTTGCACCACCAACTGCCTGGCGCCGCTGGCTAAAGTCATCAACGACAACTTCGGTATCGTTGAAGGCCTGATGACCACCGTTCACGCCACCACCGCGACTCAGAAAACCGTTGATGGCCCGTCTCACAAAGACTGGCGCGGCGGCCGCGGCGCATCCCAGAACATCATCCCTTCTTCTACCGGCGCAGCGAAAGCGGTTGGCGTGGTTCTGCCAGAGCTGAAAGGCAAACTGACCGGCATGGCGTTCCGCGTACCGACCCCTAACGTGTCCGTTGTTGACCTGACCGTGCGTCTGGAAAAACCGGCTACCTACGAAGAAATCAAGAAAGCCATCAAAGACGCCGCTGAAGGCTCTATGAAAGGCGTTCTGGGCTATGTTGAAGACGACGTGGTTTCCACCGACTTCAACGGCGAAGTGCTGACTTCCGTGTTCGATGCCAAAGCCGGTATCGCACTGAACGACAACTTCGTGAAACTGGTTTCCTGGTACGACAACGAAACCGGCTACTCCAACAAGGTTCTGGATCTGATCGCTCACATCTCCAAGTAATGGCATGATGTTAAGCTGATAATGAGGGCGACATTTTTTTGTCGCCCTTTTTTTACCCGTCATCTTTCGAGTCACAGCGTTGTTCGCTGCACACACTCACCTCAGTCACTGTCTAAGCATGCGCCTGAGGGCCTGGTTGTGACCCGAAAGCTAATAGGGTCCATTTCTATTTCCGGCAAACAATAGGTTATGAAATGAACGAGAAAATTTTCACCCTGCCCGTTTCCGAACAGATTTCTCCTTATATCAGCCAGCGCCAACTCGATGAGCTGGGCGTGGTGGTCGTGTCGCACCCGAAAGTGCGCGCGGCGGTCGCGCTGCAGGGCGCCCATTTGCTGGCCTGGCAGCCTAGCGGTGAGCAGCCGGTGATTTGGCTCAGCAACAACACGCCTTTCGCCAAAGGCAAGGCCATCCGCGGCGGCGTGCCGATCTGCTGGCCGTGGTTCGGCCCGGTGGCGCAACCCTCCCACGGGTTCGCCCGCAACCAGCCCTGGAGCCTGACGGCGCACGATGAAGATGACAACGGCGTCATCCTGACCTTTACGCTGAAAGACAATGAGCAGACCCGCAAGCTGTGGCCGCACGCCTTCACGCTGATTGCTCGCTTCAAGCTGGGTGAAGAGTGCGAGATCGAACTGGAATCGCACGGCGATTATCAAGCCACGGCGGCGCTGCACAGCTACTTCCAGGTTGGCGATATCGATCGGGTCAGCGTGGCGGGCCTGGGCGAACCTTATATTGATAAGGTGGCGGGCGGCGTCGAAGCGCGTCAGACGGGCGAAGTGACCTTCGTCGGCCAAACCGACCGCGTCTATACCCGTCCGGAGGCCTTCAGCCTGATCCGCGATCCGGCGCTCGCACGCACCATCGAGGTTCATCACCATCATATGAGCGACGTTATCGCCTGGAACCCCGGCGTAGAGCTGTCCTGCAGCATGGGAGACATGCCGAACGACGGTTACAAGACCATGGTCTGCGTTGAGACCGGGCGCGTCAGCAAACCGCTGCTCGCCGCCGGCGAACAACCCGCCCGTTTGGGTGTGACCTTCCGCAGCCGTAAAAAGGCCTGAAACCCCGTGCGCGTCAGCGCACTACGGATGTGCAAAAGGGGCGCTCGCGCCCCTTTTTGATGCACGCCATGCACACTTATCGTGCAATGCGCGATTAGAAGGTGTAGCTCACACCCGTCATCAGCAAACCGGTGTAAGATTTATCCACCATCGGGCTGTCTTTCACTTCATCCGACAACTTCACATAGCGGCCGAGGAAGAAGGCGTTCCAGCTCTTGTTGATCTGGTAATTGGCGCTCAGCTCGAGATACGGCGCCCAGCTATCGCTCGGGGTGTAGCTGTCCAGACCGCTGCGGCGCGATTCATTGGCGCTGACGCCATAGTAATATTTGTTCTGGTTTTTGCTGTTCCACATCACGCCTACGCCCGGAACCAGCGTCAACGCGTCCAGATCAAACTTGTACAGATAAGCCACATCGCCCACCAGCCCGTTGCTGTAGTTCAGCGTGTCGCCGGTGAAGGTGGTGCGAATGGTGCCCCACTCTGCGTTGTGTGAATAGGCCAGGCCGGCCATCAGCGTGCCGCGACGCTTGTCGAGACGCTTCATGCGATCGTCGTCGCTGTCGCCCGGACGGTAGCCCCATGGCGTGTAATACCCCATGATGCTCAGCTGATTTTCTTGATCTTTCCACAGGTAGTAACCGGCGGTCAGAGTACGGAAGTAGAAGTCGTCACCTTCATAGTCGATGACGGGCACCGGATAAACGCGATCCTGATAACCGCGATACGGGTCCGGGCTAACCAGCGCGGCAGCACCCAGTGACCAGGTTCCCGCCTGGGCACTTTGCGCACAAACCATTGCGGAAGCGATAATTGCTAGCGTTTTGAGTTTTGAAATCTTCACTGGTTCTTTTTCCATAAATTACAGGGTTAATAGCCGCAATAGTTTATGTGAAAATTTAGTTACGCGCCTAATCTTTACAATAGAAAACGACCAAGATCGAATAACTTATAGCGGAATTATGAATTAATCATGGCGGAACGATGACGATTCATGCCGCAGGCCGCGCCAGACAAGGCATTTGGTTATCCCGGCAATAACTGAGTCATTGATATGACTTAAAAAAAGCTTTTTCTACGGCAGGAAATTTTCCGGCAAGCAAACTAAGCTTAAATCAGAAGGTGAATTTATCCTGGGCCCAGTGGCATACAGCGCAACTCGCGATAATAAGCGCACCAAGTTGGCATACGGGTTGCTGTACTCAGGCGTATTCTCATCTTTCGGGAGCCAGAACACTATCACACGCTCTCTTTAACCTGTGCTAATAACGAAAGGACGGGCATCATGAACATATTTGACCACTATCGCCAGCGCTACGAAGCTGCCAAGGACGAAGAGTTCACACTGCAGGAATTTCTTACCATTTGCCGGCAAGATCGCAGTGCCTATGCCAACGCGGCCGAACGTCTGCTGATGGCTATCGGTGAACCTGTGATGGTCGACACTGCGCTAGAATCACGCCTGTCGCGCCTGTTCTCCAACCGCGTGATCGCACGCTATCCGGCCTTCGAAGAGTTCTACGGCATGGAAGAGGCCATCGAACAGATCGTCTCTTACCTGAAACACGCTGCTCAGGGCCTGGAAGAGAAGAAACAGATCCTTTACCTGCTGGGCCCGGTGGGCGGCGGCAAGTCCTCGCTGGCGGAACGTCTGAAAGCGCTGATGCAGCGCGTGCCCATCTACACCCTCAGCGCCAACGGCGAACGCAGCCCGGTCAACGATCATCCGCTGTGCCTGTTCAATCCGCAGGAAGATGCCACGATCCTGGAAAAAGAGTTCAATATCCCAAGTCGCTATCTCGGCACCATCATGTCGCCGTGGGCGGCGAAGCGCCTGCATGAGTTCGGTGGCGATATCACCAAGTTTAAAGTCGTGAAAGTGCGCCCTTCCATTCTGGAACAGATCGCCATCGCCAAAACCGAGCCGGGCGATGAGAACAACCAGGATATCTCGGCGCTGGTCGGTAAAGTGGATATCCGTAAACTGGAGAACCACGCGCAGAACGACCCGGACGCCTACGGCTATTCCGGCGCCCTGTGCCGCGCCAACCAGGGGATTATGGAATTCGTCGAGATGTTCAAAGCGCCGATCAAGGTGCTGCATCCGCTGCTGACCGCAACCCAGGAAGGCAACTACAACGGCACCGAAGGCATCTCCGCCCTGCCGTTCAGCGGCATTATTCTGGCGCACTCCAACGAATCCGAGTGGGTGACCTTCCGTAACAACAAGAACAACGAAGCGTTCCTCGACCGCGTGTATATCGTCAAGGTACCTTACTGCCTGCGCGTGTCGGAAGAGATCAAAATTTACGACAAGCTTCTGGATCACAGTGAGCTGACCCATGCGCCATGCGCGCCGGGCACGCTGGAAACGCTGGCGCGCTTTAGCGTGCTGTCGCGGCTGAAAGAGCCCGAAAACTCGAGCATCTACTCGAAAATGCGCGTGTATGACGGCGAAAGCCTCAAAGATACCGACCCGAAAGCCAAGTCCTATCAGGAATACCGCGACTACGCCGGGGTTGACGAAGGCATGAACGGCCTCTCCACCCGTTTCGCCTTTAAAATCCTCTCGCGGGTATTCAACTTCGATCACGCCGAGGTGGCAGCCAACCCGGTGCACCTGTTCTATGTGCTGGAACAGCAGATCGAGCGCGAACAGTTCCCGCAGGATTTGGCGGAGAAATACCTGGAGCACCTGAAAGGCTATCTGATCCCGAAATACGCCGAGTTTATCGGCAAAGAGATCCAGACCGCCTATCTGGAATCCTACTCGGAATACGGACAAAACATTTTTGACCGCTACGTCACCTATGCCGACTTCTGGATCCAGGATCAGGAGTATCGCGATCCCGACACCGGCCAGCTGTTCGACCGCGAGTCCCTGAACGCCGAACTGGAGAAAATTGAAAAACCGGCCGGCATCAGCAACCCGAAAGATTTCCGCAACGAAATCGTGAACTTCGTGCTGCGCGCCCGCGCCAACAACAACGGCCGCAACCCGAACTGGACCAGCTACGAGAAGCTGCGCACCGTGATCGAGAAAAAGATGTTCTCCAATACCGAAGAACTGTTGCCGGTGATTTCGTTCAACGCCAAAACATCGACGGACGAGCAGAAAAAACACGACGACTTCGTCGATCGCATGATGGAGAAAGGCTATACCCGCAAGCAGGTGCGCCTGCTGTGTGAATGGTATCTGCGGGTCAGAAAATCCTCATAACGCCTCAGGTAAGCGGCATTATCAGGGCCATGTCCACAGTCATGGACGTTGCAGCGCAGCCCACGGAGGGGCTGACACATTGCGCTGCCGCGGCCGGGACATGAAGAGTTGGCAACGTCGTTTGGGGAAGTATGGCCTATTTCATTGACCGGCGGCTGAACGGCAAAAACAAGAGCACGGTGAACCGCCAGCGCTTCTTGCGCCGTTACAAGTCGCAAATCAAACAGTCGATTGCCGAAGCCATCAACAAGCGTTCGGTCACCGACGTAGACAGCGGGGAGTCAGTCTCTATCCCCACTGACGATATCAACGAACCGATGTTTCATCAGGGGCGCGGCGGCACGCGCCATCGCGTTCACCCAGGCAATGACCACTTCGTGCAGAACGATCGCGTCGAACGGCCTCAGGGCGGCGCAGGCGGTGGCGGCGGCCAGGGCAGCGCCAGCCAGGACGGTGAAGGCCAGGATGAGTTCGTCTTCCAGATATCCAAAGACGAGTACCTCGATCTTTTGTTCGAGGATCTCGCCCTGCCCAACCTGAAAAAGAATCAGTACAAGCAGCTGACCGAATACAAAACCCACCGCGCCGGCTACACCGCCAATGGCGTGCCGGCCAACATCAGCGTCGTGCGTTCGCTGCAAAACTCGCTGGCGCGGCGTACCGCCATGACCGCCGGTAAAAGGCGCGCGTTGCACGAACTGGAAGACGCGCTGACCCAGTTGGAAAACACCGAGCCGGTGCAACTGCTGGAAGAAGAGCGGCTGCGCAAAGAGATTGCCGAACTGCGCAAGAAAATCGAAAGCGTGCCGTTTATCGACACCTTCGATCTGCGTTACAAAAACTACGAGCGCCGGCCGGAGCCCTCCAGCCAGGCGGTGATGTTCTGCCTGATGGACGTATCCGGTTCGATGGATCAGGCCACCAAAGACATGGCCAAACGTTTTTACATTCTGCTTTATCTGTTCCTGAGCCGAACCTACAAAAACGTCGAGGTGGTCTATATTCGCCATCATACCCAGGCGAAAGAAGTGGACGAGCAGGAGTTCTTCTATTCGCAGGAAACCGGCGGCACCATCGTCTCCAGCGCATTGAAACTGATGAACGAGGTGGTCGAAGAGCGTTACGATCCGGCGCAATGGAATATCTACGCCGCGCAGGCGTCGGACGGGGACAACTGGGCCGACGATTCACCGCTGTGTCACGAGCTGTTGGCGAAGAAGATCCTGCCAATGGTGCGGTACTACAGCTACATCGAAATCACTCGCCGCGCTCACCAAACGCTATGGCGCGAATACGAAGATCTGCAAGCGAAATTCGACAACTTCGCCATGCAGCATATCCGCGAACCGGACGATATCTATCCGGTATTCCGCGAACTGTTCCGCAAACAGACCGCATAAT
Organism: Serratia sp. SCBI; assembly: GCF_000747565.1. NCBI lineage: Bacteria > Pseudomonadati > Pseudomonadota > Gammaproteobacteria > Enterobacterales > Yersiniaceae > Serratia > Serratia sp. SCBI. The sequence goes on from NZ_CP003424.1 coordinate 2,780,334, forward strand.
CATAAAAACGGCCGGAGAATATCTGCCCGGCCGTTTTTATTCTCAACGAATTCAAATGCTATTTCTGCGGAAGGCATCCGCATCCGGCGTCAATCATAGAACCAACTCACCTGAATACAACACGGGGCCGGTCGGTTGCTTGCTCGGTGAGCCGCCTAATGGCTCCAGGCTAATGGCAATCGTTGTTCCTTTAACTAAATCTGCATCTGCCAAATAAAACTGGCTCACGCCTTTCACGTTCACGAGTCCAATTGAAACGGGCTTATGTCCAACGGGGATCAGCCACAGCTCAAGACTTTTTCCATCCGGAATAGCGGCCAAGCCTAAGGGGGTTATACGAACAATTTTTCTTTGACCGTCTGAACTTACGACCCACGTCCCTTGATGCGCTCCGTTCAGGACCACTAACGGTTTCAGCTCTGGCGCACGCCAATAAAACCACGAGCTCAGGCTCAATGCGCCCAATCCCGCAGCAAGCCCCCATGCAATATAGTTTCGCACGCGCCGTCGAGGCGAAGCGTATTGAGGCAGATTTAATTCAATTTTTTTCCAAACGCTTTCAGGGGGCGGTATTGGCATTATATCGATATCCAACCCCGACAACATATTTTGCCACTTTCCAACCTGGGTCGCCAAAATGCTGTCCGTTTTCAGACGGCGCTCAAAATGCAGCCGGGCATTCCCTCTGAGCGTGCCAAGAGCATATTCTGCAGCCAGCATGTCATCACTTTCGCGTCTGTTCATAGGCCCAGGCAATCCTTTAGATGTGCTAGCGCCCTGCGGACCCAGCTTTTTACCGTACCAAGCGGTTGCTGCAACCAATCAGCGATATCCGCGTGCGACATCCCTTGATAATATGCCAAAGCAATACTTTGCCGTTGTTCAGACGTCAGATGCTTCAAACAGTCATTTAACTTTTTAGCCAGCTCCCCCTCATCACCCTGGCTTTCATTTTCCGACTGAGGGATTTGATCGCTATATTCTTCTTCCAGTCCGATATGGCGTCCGTGCCGGCTACGCAATCCATCTATACATCGGTTCCTTATAATGTGAGTAAGCCATGTCATAGGCGAACTCAAGGTCGGATCATAATCTCCGGCACGCTGCCACACGGCAAGAAAGCCGTCGACCAGAACCTCTTCCGCCCACTGGCGATTACGTAACATGCGCAGCGCAATGGCGAATAAACTTGCGGATGTCGATCTGTACAAGCGTTCAAATGCTCGGCGATCGCCATTAGCGATCGCCTTTAAGCACATTACCTGGTTTTCTTTCAACGAGTGATCCATACCATCCCTAAAGCGGTTAAGCTTTGCCCATTCCGAGTATAGGCCTTACTTGGGCATTAGCACGGTATCAATAACGTCGATTACACCGTTTTGCTGCCGCACATCATAGGTGCTGATGTTGGCGACGTCGCCTTTAGCATCTTTGATCTGAATATTATGCGGGCCATTATTCATAAACCATAGCGACTGACCGTTGACGGTTTTGAGTTCCGCCCGTCCGCCGCCCTGCTCAATTTTTCTTTCCAGCGCCCGCATGTCGTAGTTCCCAGCCACAACGTGGTAGGTTAATACACTGCTTAACAGCGCTTTATTTTCGGGTTTTAACAGATTTTCAACGGTGCCGGCCGGTAATTTGGCGAATGCGGCATTCGTCGGCGCAAAAACAGTATAAGGACCTTTGCCTTGTAAAGTATCAACCAAGCCGGCGGCCTTAACGGCCGCGACCAACGTTGTGTGGTCTTTTGAGTTCAGCGCATTTTGCACAATGTTTTTTGAGGGGTACATCGCCGCGCCGCCAACCATTACGGATGACGTGTCCCCACTCGCCGCATAAGTGGCGACGCCGAAAAGTAATGAGCCGGTAACCAGAGTAACGATAAGTGTTTTCATGATGAAGTCCTCTCCGTAAGCTGAGCGTAAGTGTTGCTCATTCCTGATATACGTATGAGGTTCTCCAAGTGGATGCACGGGTCGAAAAAATAATGTAGAGAGAACGAACGCTGTGACAGACAAATAAGCACGCCGTGATGGCCGCCCGTTTCCGCTCTTGCTTATGAGGTTATTCCTAAACCTTCACATCCTCCCTCATGTGTCTTGATGGGAATATTCCCATTCAGTTATCGTTAACACACGCATCGGGTTCTACCCTAAGCGAAATTTGACTCATTTTATTTTCTATGGCTTCTCAGCCCGCTTCGGCGGGCAATTTACCTGTCAGCAGGTTAGACACCATGATCGATTACACCCTCTATGGCCTCAACAAGAATGATGTTGATGAATACCATAAGCAAATCTGCTGCCTGCTCGGCAAAAGCGTGCTGCTGGTGCTCATCGCCAACAAACCGATCACCAAACAGAATCTGCTGGCCAGTCTTATTCAGGAAGTTGAACAACAGCACGACGAGTATTTTCAAAAATTGCATCGCGCGGCAATAGAAATGATCGGCGTTAACGGGCGCTAGATCGATATGCGCAAGGCGGAAATCTACGCCATTATTGCCGCCGCCGTGGTGTTGATTATGCTGTTAATAATGAACTCCGGCAGCGATATCAACGCTTATCCCTAATGTGAAGCGAAGCACTCCTTTGCCGCAAGGTGCCTCTTTTTTGGCCCGAAGCGCGTTTCTGCCCGGGTTTTATTTTGAACCGGCCGCTTCGTCAATCAATCCCGCCACGTCATCGGCATGGGAGACCAGCGAGGCATGACTGGCCTTCAGCACCATCACTTTCTTAGCCTGCAGCCGCTGCGCCATACGCCGTTGGTTCTCCGGCGCTATCATACGGTCGTCGCTGGAGAGTTGATACCACGACGGTTTATGTTTCCAGGCGGGCTCACCGAGGGGGTTGCCGAAGGTATCGGCCAATGGCGCCTTCTGCGTCGCCGCCATCACCAGAGCCTCGTCGGCGGTAAGATCCTGGCAAAAGCTTTCGTGAAACTTGTCGGTCTTGATCCACAGATAACCGTCGCTGTCGGGAATCAGATTCGCGACTGCCGCAGGAGGATGCGCTTGCGTAATGCCACCGGGGCTTTCACCGGCATCCGGGGCAAACGCGGCAATGTAGACCAGGCCGACCACGTTAGGTTGGTTGCCCATTTCCGTGATCACCGCGCCACCGTAAGAGTGCCCCACCAACAATACCGGTCCCGCTTGCTGCGCGACCATCTTGCGCGCCCGTTCCGCATCCTCAGCCAGTGAGGTCAGCGGCATTTCCACCGCATGAATCGCCGAATAGCCCCTGCGCGACAACTCGATAATCACCTTACTCCAGTGCGCGGCGCCGCCCCAGAATCCGTGCACCAGCACGATGGTTGGTTTTGTGCTCATTGCCGACCTCTTCATCTCATTTGGAGGCGCTGTAGACAGATCAACAGCCGCCCTACAGGGACGCGCCTTGCAGCTGGCGACGTCGCGCGATCTCCATTTATATAGTTAGCACTGCGGTATTCGGCAATAGCTACGACGGGTTAAGGCGCTCGGTTTACAGGCGTCGTCATGACTTGCCGAGGCAGCGTACGCCGTGGCGGCAGTGCAAAAAACGGGATTAAAACTAGGATTTTTACCCATGCCGATCTAAAATCCCACGCAAAAACAAAGACAAGTAAATTTGGTTCATCGGGAAAAGGAATGAAGTTGTGAAGGAAATGATCTCCATCGTATTGATGACATGCCTGCTGGCGCTGCTGTTTTCGTGGCTGTTCGTCTACGGTCTTAACATTCATTAAACCTACAGCAACACCAAACCCCCCTTCCTGGCTGACCGGCAGCGCATCCGGACGATGCGCTAAAAACCCCTCTCCCCGCATGTTTCTATCCCATCATTCGCCCGCCGACAGCTAAAAAAGAACCCAAAGCTCGCCGGCGCAACGCGATCTCGCCTTCGTCTGCTCGCCCACTAAAACATCAATAAAATTTATGATTGATAACCTCGTCGCGTTTCCGGACATCTGAATGACTATTTTCCTTCTTCACACCGTTCCCGCCTGAAATCAGGCTGACAACCTTAAAATGTTACCGGTAACTATGTTGTTGATTTCTTTTCGTAATAAACATAAAGCCGTTAATAACCTTACATTCTTTATAGAAATAAATTATGCATTCTTATGGATAAAGGCATGAATTAACGGCCTTCGGTCATTGATTATCGCCCGCCAAGCTCCTAAAATTCGCGCGTAAAAATACAACTGGGATCGAGTTTCATGTCGTCGCTGTGGGTTGCAACGCAATACTGTTATTTTATTGGTCTGTTAGTTTCAATGATTTTCACCTACCTGGTAAGCAGGGACACCGTCAAAATTCGTTGCATCAGCGCGCTGACCATCGGGTTAACCTGGCCGTTAAGTCTGCCGGTCGTCTTGCTGTTTTCGCTGTTCTAACGCCCTAACAGGCTGTGCCGCCACGGATGCTTTTAAACAGCCGTGCTAATGGAATGGGTCAGCCGACGACGCTGCCCCCTCACCGGCGAAACAAGTGACGATACGGCGCATTGTTAAATGAAAGGCCATTTCCCCGCGTAACGTTTTACTTGGGGGTCGACTATTCACCACGCAGCGATCGCCAACGGCGGTACAGCCGCCCCGCGCCCCATACCATCAGCCATAGCAAAATATTCCCCCCCAACCAAAGCATCAGCAGGTAGAGGAAAGTCTGATAACCGGGTATGCCCCGATCGGCGAAGAACGGATTAAAGTGCAAGAATTTGACGATCGCGAAGGGATTAAGATTGAAACGGGTGAAGACGCAGGCGGTCAGCACAGGCGGCAACAGGATGTAAAACGCCAGGGTGAATATCAGCAGCAGCCTGGTGCCATGCGTGTTTTTATAATCTTTCATATCAGCGTATTGCTTGCTTCATCTCAGTGCGAGAATCGCCTGGCGATCGCTCGCCAATCGACCCTGCGGGCCAAAAATAGTTCCGCGCAAACGCGGGAATAAAGCCGGTTCAGCGTTTAATTCTCATTTAGCGCTCGGGTGATATATACCCTGTGGATTATAAATTACGATGCCGACGCGCCGCCTTCAACTGCAGCGTTTGCGTGGCGTCATCAGGAGGCCCTAATGAAACCGGACGCACTCTCCCTGCCGCCGAGCGCCAAAAAACTCAAAGTGATCTACGGCTGGTATATTTACGTGATCTATATCCTGCTGGTTTTCAACATTTACATGGCGGTCTACAACGTCTGCGTTCGGCATCCGATCGAAGCCCCGCTGCTATCGCTGTTTCACAGCCTGTTTCTCGCGCTGATGTTGCAACAGGTGCTCAAGAAAAACGTCGTTTTCGCCTGGATCTTGTTGGGCTATTTTATTCTGATGCGCCTGTATTACGCCAATGTGCTGCACATTGAGTTCACGCTGGTGAGCCGTGGCCTGGTGCTGCTGATTCTGACGCTGCTGCTGACCGGCACCGTGGCCGTCGGGCAGCTGGCCACGCCGCCACAGCGGCGTGACTGGCTGGCTCGCCTAGGCTGGCGGCAATGGACGACGCTCGCGGCGCTGGCGGCGATCCTGACCCCGCTGATCACCACCGATTACCTCGGCTAAACGCGGTGCTATCTGGGGATATGGGGCTCTGAAATGTCTACGATGCGGCATATTTTGGTGTAGTTGCCTGCCTTCTCACAGATCTTGTCCGTGACGAACTCGCTAAGGTAGCCCAGCAGCAGCAAGTAGCCAACCATGCACAAAATAAAGATAAGCGTTCTCACCGATAGCGACCAACCTGACAAGAGTATCTCCAGCATCATAACCTGAACGAGGCGCTTTAAAAGGATTTCATGTGCGCACTGGCCGCATCGGCGCACGTTCTGTAGTAACATTAAGCCACCACGCCAACCACCGGAAACGCCGATGCACCATCTGATGTTAGACATTGAAACCCTGGATATAAAACCCAGCGCCGTGATTTTGGTGGTCGCGGCGGTGTTTTTCGATCCCCGCACCGGCGAACTCGGCGCCGAATTCGAGGCCGCCGTCAGCAGCCAGAAAGATCAGCCGGGACGAACCATAAGCCTGGACACGGTTGCCTGGTGGGCGAAACAATCCGATGAAGCGCGCAAGCTGGCCTTCGGCGGCACCGAGAGCCTCAAGCGCGTGCTGAGCAGTCTCAGCCGTTTTATCCATATGAACAGCACCGATACGGTAAAGGTCTGGGGTAACGGTAAAGAGTTCGACTGCGCAATCCTCGAACACGCCTTCCAGCAGTTGGAGATGCCCTGTCCGTGGAAATTCTGGGATACCCAGGATGTGCGCACGGTGATCACGCTGGCGGAACTGCACGGCTTTAACCCGAAAAAGACCCGTCCGTTCGAAGGCATGCCGCATCGCGCGTTGGATGACGCTCGCCATCAGGCCCGTTATGTGGCCGATACCGTCTCGGCGCTTTATCTCCGCCCGGGAGCGCAGCGCTGACCCGCTTTGCCCCTTTTCATTTGCCGCCAGAATCTCTACTCTAGCCCTCTTTGTCACTCGGACGTGCCTTTCCTGCTATGCAAAAGTTCCTGTTTCTGCTTCTCAGCCTGGTGCTGCTCGGCCCATTGGGCATCGATCTCTATCTGCCCACCATTCCCGCCATCGCCGTCGGCCTGGGCAGCAGTGAAGCGCTGATCCAATCCACCATTTCGCTGTTTATTCTGGTGCTCGGCCTCGGTCAAATCATCGCCGGTCCGTTGGTGGATAACTATGGCCGCAAACCGGTGGCGCTGGCCGGCATTATTCTCTACACGATCGGCGCGGCAATGGCGGCGCTGGCCACCAGCCCGACGATCTTCATCGCGTCGCGCCTGTTGCAAGGGGTTGCGGTCTGTTGCACCGCCGTCGTCGCCTTCAGCGGCGTGCGCGATCGGCTGAATGGCGACGACGCCGCCCGCGCCTTCGGCTTTCTCAACGGCACGCTGAACATCATCCCGGCATTGGCGCCGCTGCTCGGCGGCCTGCTCGCCGAAGCCTTCGGCTGGCGCGCGCCCTTTTGGTTCCTGGCCGGTTACGCGCTGCTGGTGTTGGTGCTCATCGCGCTGCGCCTGCCGGAAACTCGCCCCGCCGACACCGTGCCGGTCAAAGGGCTGCCGGTGCGCCAATACGCGCGCATCCTCAGCGAACGGCGTTTCCTCTCTTTTGCGGTGGTGAACTCCGGGGCGATGGGCATGGCGCTGACCTACGTTTCTCTGGCGCCTAACGTGCTGATGGGCACCGCGGGCCTGACTCCGCTGCAATTCTCGTTGGTGTTCGGCGCCAACGGCTTCTGGATCATGTTGGTCAGCTTCTTCGCTAACCGCATCATCCACAAAGTCGGCCGCCCGGTTTGTCTGGCGACCGGCGGCATTTTGATGGGGTTGGGCTGCCTGGGCCTGCTGCTGGGCGTCATGTGGCTTCCCGCGGCGGCGCAAGCGCACTGGCTGGCGTATATGCTGCCGGTCGCCAGCGCCTGCGCCGGGTTGGCGTTCGTAATGGGCCCGGCCACCAGCTATGCGCTGGAACCGTACTCCAATGAGGCCGGCGTCGCGTCCGCGCTGGTCGGTTTCGTACAGATGGCCGGCGGCGCCGCGCTGGGACTGCTGGCGATGGCGCTGCCGCTGCAACCGAAGCTGTCGCTGGCCTTGGTCATGCTGGCGGGCTGCCTGCTGGCGCTGCACGCGCGGCGGCTCAGCAAGCAGATTAAAGGACAGATCAGAAAAGTCGCCTGAGCCGCGGCTCAGGCTTCGGTAACGACCGGCACCCGTGCCGCCAACGCCGACAACAGTTCATAGCCTAACGTCCCTGCCGCCGTGGCCACCTCGTCCACCGGCAGGCGTTTTCCCCACAGCTCCACCTCGGCGCCCAGTTCAACGTGGGGACAGGGCGTCAAATCCACCGCCAGCATATCCATCGATACCGTTCCCAGGGTGCGTGTCAGCACGCCATCGACCCATACCGGCGTTCCGGTCGGCGCATGACGCGGATAGCCGTCGGCATAACCGCAGGCCACCACGCCGATACGCTGCGCGCCGGCGGCGCTGTAACGGCCACCGTAGCCCACGCGATCGCCAGACTTCAGCTGCTGAATGCCGATGATCTCGCTGCTCAGCGTCATCGCCGGCTGCAACCCCGTCGATGCGATATCGTTCCAGCATCCGCTCGGCGAAGCGCCATAGAGAATGATCCCAGGGCGCACCCAGCTGCCGTGGGTCGCAGGATGCCACAGCGTAGCGGCCGAGTTGGCCAGGCAACGCGGCAGCGGTACATCGGCCGCCGCCGCCTCGATGGTGGCCATCTGCTGAGTTACGCCTTCCGGCCCGTCGGCGGTGGCGAAGTGACTCATCAGCGTAAGCTCGGCAATATTGGCGACAGCCTGCGCCCTGCGCCACACCTCATGCAGGCGCTCGGGCGCAAACCCCAGCCGATTCATGCCGCTGTTCACTTTCAGATAGACATCAAACGGCGCACTCAGCTTTGCGTCGGCGATCGCCGCCAGTTGCCAGTCGCTGTGCACCGCCGTCGTCAGGCGATAACGATCGAGCAAGGCCAGATCCTGTCGCTGGAAGAAGCCTTCCAACAACAGGATCGGCCCCTGCCAACCGGACTCGCGCAGCAGCACCGCTTCGGCCAGATCCAGCATGGCGAAGCCGTCGGTTTGCGCCATGCTGCGCCAAACGTGTTTGATGCCGTGGCCATAGGCGTTGGCCTTGACCACCGCCCAGACTTTGGCGCCGGGGGCGAAACGGCGCACCACCTGCAGGTTGTTTTCAATTGCGCCGAGATGCATCGTGGCGGTTATCGGACGGGGCATCGCTTCTCCTTGGGGCAGCGTACAGCGGCCACGCGCGCCTGCGCGTGGCCGAAAAAGTCTATGACAGCGTCGACGATTAACGTGCGGGATGCACGTCGTTCAGCGGAACCGCGTGTTGCTGGCGAAATCCGGCGCTGTAACGCGCCACCGCCAGATCATCGGAAGGGATTGCCGGCGTAATGCCGGACATCAGATCGGACAACAACTGCCCGGAACCGCAGGCCATGGTCCAGCCGAGCGTGCCATGCCCGGTGTTGAGGTACAGGTTTTTCAACGAGGTGCGGCCGACGATCGGCGTGCCGTCCGGCGTCATCGGGCGCAGGCCGGTCCAGAACGTCGCGTCTTCCACTCTGCCGCCGTTCGGGTAGAGATCGCGCACCACCATCTCCAGCGTTTCTCGCCGCTTTTGCTCCAACTGAGTATTGAAACCGACGATCTCCGCCATGCCGCCGACGCGAATGCGCTGGTCGAAGCGCGTGATGGCGATTTTATACGTCTCATCCAGTACCGTAGAGAATGGCGCCGCCGCCTCATCGACGATAGGGATCGTCAGCGAATAGCCCTTCAGCGGGTAAACCGGAATAGACACCAGGCCGCGCAGCAGCGCCGTGGAGTACGAACCGAACGCCACCACGTAGCTATCGGCTTTGAACACTTCCTCGCCGCACTGTACGCCGGCGATCTTGTCCCCCTCCACCAACAGACGGTCGACGCTGCGGTTGAACAGGAAGGTCACGCCCGCCTGCTCAGCCATCTTCGCCAACTGTTGCGTAAACAGTTGGCAATCGCCGGTTTCGTCGTTCGGCAACTGCAGGCCGCCGGTCAGCTTGTGCGCCACCTGCGCCAGCGCCGGCTCAACGCTGCCGAGTTGGCCGGCCTCCAGCAATCGGTAAGGCACCCCGGCATCTTCCAATACCGCAATATCTTTCGCGGCGTTTTCGAACTGTTGTTGGGTGCGGAACAGCTGCAGCGTGCCGCCCTGACGGCCTTCGTACTGGATGCCGGTTTCCTGCCGCAGCGCCTTGATGCAGTCGCGGCTGTATTCCGCCAGGCGCACCATGCGGCCTTTGTTGGTCATGTAGTGTTCGGTGTTGCAGTTTTTCAGCATCTGCCACATCCAGTTCAGCTGGAAGCTGCTGCCGTCGAGACGGATCGCCAGCGGCGCATGGCGTTGGAACATCCACTTAATGGCCTTCAGCGGCACGCCCGGCGCCGCCCAGGGAGCGGCATAGCCCGGTGAAATCTGCCCGGCGTTCGCCGCGCTGGTTTCCAGTGCCGGGCCGGGCTGACGATCGATCACCGTCACCTCATGCCCAGCCTTCGCCAAATACCAGGCACTGGCTACGCCCACCACTCCACTACCTAAAATTACCACTCGCATCGCTGACTCCAGCCCAAGGCTTCACAAAGCACAATCTTCTGCTAACAGGAAATTAACTCAGTGAAAAAATCCGTCCAACAACTTCATCATCAAACGTGACAATATTCACAATTAATTTATCGTCGATGGCCCGCGCATTTGCAATAGCCGCCAGAAAATAGCGATAAGATACGGTTTAAGGGGGTTTATGGCGCGAGGTCACCCCTGATTCGCTAGCATTGCTATCATTGATGTCATGGAAAATTGGCGTGATAAGCAACATGGATTTAACAGAATATAAAAATATCAGCTAACCTATAAATAGAATAAAAAACCACAAAAACAAAAAATACCAAAACAACTGGCAAATAACGGCACCACCCGCTGCAGCAGAAAAATCGCGTAAATTTTCAGCCCTTAATAGCCTTATTTTTACTGTTGGAATAAAGCGGCGTTCACTGTGGCGCCATCTTGTTTTCGCTGCAGCACGATATGAACGTTCAAGCCCCCAGCCGCGCCCAGAGTTCATACTGTCGCTATTCAGGAGAACCTCGCATGTTCATCGCTCTCTATCAGTTCTCAGTCAAAACCGGACACGAACACGCTTTTCGCCAGGCCTGGCTTGAATTGACGCAGGGCATCTATCAGCAACGCGGCAGCCTGGGCTCGCGCCTGCATCGGGAGGTGAACGGCAAATATATCGGCTATGCGCAGTGGCCAAGCCGCTCGGCATGGGAAAACGCCGATGATATTCAGCTGGATGAACGGTACCGAGCGGCTCGGGATCGCATGCGCGCCACTTTATTGGCGGATGAAACGCTATTTGAAATGGACGTCACGGACGATTACCAGCAAATCAGGTCGTTCGACTGACCACAAGCCCACGCGTGCGGGCTTGTGGTGGCAGAAGAGAGAAGCATCAATGATGCAGCATCTCGTCCACGACTTCTTTGGTCTGCAGCTGGAACGGGTAGTAGGTCGGCCAGTTATCCATCTCTTTCAGCAACGCCTCCTGCGACGTGTTGCCCATAAAGATATGGAAATGCGCCGATTTGCGCGGCCCGATAATGTGATCGCTGAACTGTACGAATTTCGGCGCCTGACTGTCGGCATCCTGGCACTCGAACAGATAACGCACGCCTTTCTTACCGGAGACATACGTCAGGATCTTATGCCCGGCGTACTTGTACTGACAGGCGCTGGATTGGTCGCCACGGTGAAATTCCATGATACCGTTCTCAATGCCAATGGTATCCACATCGGTGGCGTAACCTTTGCGGTAATACGCCTTCACCTCTGCGAAGGTTTTGCTCTTATCCTGCGCCGCTTTCTTCCTGAACACCGGGTCAAGATCCCCATTGATCAGATACGGATACACGGATTGCCATACGCCCTCCCAATCCGCCAGGTCGCGATCTTTGACGTCCTTATCGTCGAACACGCCTCCCTCCGCCTTTTTTTCCACTTCCGTCAGCGGCTTGCCATGTGAATGATGCCCGTGAGCCAACGTTTGCCCACTGATGAACAGCGCCGCCAGCGCCACTGCCAATTTGCCCAAATGCCTCGTCAAAACGCGCTCCTTGTCCGTTATTGAGAAAAATGAAAAGTTACAATATAACATAACAGTTTTCAATCCCTGTCGCACAGCAGGCAATGTGTTGCACGCCCCTGCCGCAGGGCTATACTCGGAGAAGATGCGCGGTGTTGCACCGCCATCTGCCGGGACGGGCGCCGGATCGACCGCCGTTCGCTCCTTTGCGTACCGGCATTTTTATTTCACTGATTTGCAATGGTTAATTATGACTTGAACTATGCTTGTTACAGGGTCCGCCGTTTGAGCAAGGCCCGTGAATAATGAGGGTGCGCTGATGACTACTTCAACACATGACAAGGTTAAGGATGATAAACGTCTGAGCGATGGACCGGACTGGACGTTCGAACTGCTGCAGGTGTATTTGGAGCAGATCGACCGCGTCGCCAAGCATTACCGGCTCGACACCTACCCCCATCAGATCGAGGTGATCACCTCAGAACAGATGATGGACGCCTATTCGAGCGTCGGCATGCCGATCAACTATACCCATTGGTCCTTCGGCAAAAAATTCATCGAAACCGAGCAGCGCTACAAACAGGGCCAGCAAGGGCTGGCGTATGAAATCGTCATCAACTCCAATCCCTGCATCGCCTACCTGATGGAGGAGAACACCATCACCATGCAGGCGCTGGTGATGGCGCACGCCTGCTATGGCCACAACTCGTTCTTCAAGAATAACTACCTGTTCCGCAGTTGGACCGACGCCAGCTCCATCGTCGATTACCTGCTGTTTGCTCGCCACTACATCAGCCAGTGCGAAGAACGCTACGGCGTCGAAGAAGTGGAACGGCTGCTGGACTCCTGCCATGCGCTGATGAACTACGGGGTCGACAGGTACAAACGCCCGCAAAAAATCTCTTTGGTGGAAGAAAAAGCGCGCCAGAAAAGCCGCGAAGAGTATCTGCAAAGCCAGGTGAATACGTTGTGGAAGACCCTGCCACGCGTCGAGCGCGAAGAGTCGCCTGAGCAGGCGCGCCGATATCCGAGCGAACCGCAGGAAAATATCCTCTATTTTATCGAGAAGAATGCGCCGCTGCTGGAACCGTGGCAGCGTGAGGTGCTGCGCATCGTGCGCAAAGTCAGCCAATATTTCTACCCGCAAAAACAGACCCAGGTAATGAACGAGGGGTGGGCGACCTTCTGGCACTACACCATCCTTAACCATCTTTACGACGAAGGCCGGGTGACCGAGCGGTTCATGCTGGAGTTTTTGCACAGCCACACCAACGTGGTTTATCAGCCGCCGTACAACAGCCCATACTATAACGGCATCAACCCCTACGCGCTGGGCTTCGCCATGTTCCAGGACATCAAGCGCATCTGCCAATCGCCGACCGAGGAAGATCGCTACTGGTTCCCGGACATCGCCGGTAAAGACTGGTTGGACACGTTGCACTTCGCCATGCGCGACTTTAAGGATGAGAGCTTTATCAGCCAGTTCCTGTCGCCCAAAGTGATGCGCGACTTCCGCTTGTTTACCGTGCTGGACGACGATCGCAACAACTACCTGGAAATTGCCGCGATCCATAACGAAGCGGGCTACCGGGCAATCCGCCAGGAGCTGTCGGCTCAATACAATCTGAGCAACCACGAGCCGAACATTCAGATCTGGAACGTAGACCTGCGCGGCGACCGTTCGCTGACGCTGCGCTACATCCCGCAGGAGCGCGCGCCGCTCGATAAGAGCCGCCGCGACGTGTTGAAGCACCTGCATCGCCTGTGGGGCTTCGACGTGATCCTCGAGCAGCAAAACGAAGACGGCAGCGTGGAATTGCTCGACCGCTGCCCGCCGCGGCCTACGCCGCTGTAACCGCCATAACGACAAAGGGCGCCAACACGGCGCCCTTATTATGTCATTCGCACGGCATCAGCGGCGCGCTTCGGTCAGATCGCTCGGCATGGTGCCCTGCATGCTCTGCCAAATCGCCCCGCTGTCTTTACCGTAGTTGCGCACGGTGTCCATCACCTGGTCGTACAGCTTCTCATGGCAAAGCGTAGACAGCTTGCTGTAGAAAGTCAGCGCCAGCTTGCGCGCTTCCGGGTTGGAGAAGTAGTAACGGCCCACGCGAGTGTACAGCCCTTTCAGGCCGTTGAAAATCAGGCCATAGATCGGGTTGCCGGAAGCGAACGCCAGACCACGGAAGATCTCATAGTCCAGGACATTGAAGGCATCCGCCTGATCTTCCACCTCGGCGGCTTTCGCCAGCACTTCCTGCGCCTGCTCAGGATGATTGCGCACCGCAGCGCGAATAAAGATCGATGCGATATTGGTACGCACGGACAGCAGGTTATCGATCAGCTGCGGGACGCTTTTGTGATCGAGACGAGCCACGGTCTCAAGGATATTGAGGCCGGACGTTTCCCAGAAATTGTTCACTTTGGTCGGTTTACCATGCTGAATGGTCAACCAGCCATCGCGGGCCAGACGTTGCAACACTTCACGTAACGTGGTGCGCGTGACGCCAATCAACTCCGAAAGCTCACGCTCCGCGGGCAAAATAGAGCCAGGGGGGAAGCGATTATTCCAAATACTCTCAATAATGTACTCTTCCGCGAAACCGGCAGGACTCTGCGCCTTTTATGACCATGTGTTTGACGTTCCGTTGCGACGATAAAATCAGTAAAAGTAATCAGCTCATCATACCAGATCACACAGACATGACATAGCGTGAGCGAAAAACAATAAACGAAAGTGTGCATAAAGTGGCAAAAAACGCGCAAAAACACAGGCCCTGAGAAATTTGCCGCCGTAAAACAAGCTCCGGTTGCGCCCGCCCCCGCCGCGTTGTTAGGGTACGTGCTACGACTGATTTAAGGATGCATAAAGGACAATGGAAACAACCCTGCGCAGCGCCCTGCTCAAAAACTTCCTGGGGCAATCTCCCGACTGGTACAAACTGACCATTCTCATTTTCCTGGCGATCAACCCGCTGGTGTTCTTTTTCGCCAGCCCGTTTCTCGCGGGTTGGCTGTTGGTGATCGAGTTCATCTTTACCCTGGCGATGGCGTTGAAATGTTACCCGCTGCTGCCGGGCGGACTGCTGGCGCTGGAGGCCGTGGCCATCGGCATGACCAGCCCGGCGCAGGTTTCGCAAGAAATCGAACATAATCTGGACGTGCTGCTGCTGCTGGTCTTTATGGTGGCCGGCATCTACTTTATGAAGCAGCTGCTGCTGTTCGTGTTCACCAAGCTGCTGCTCAATATCCGCTCGAAAACGCTGCTGTCGCTGGCGTTCTGCCTGGCGGCCGCCTTCCTTTCCGCCTTCCTCGATGCGCTGACGGTCGTCGCGGTAGTGATCAGCGTCGCCACGGGGTTCTATTCCATCTATCACAATGTGACGTCGAACCGCTCCGACGGCGACATCGGCGATGACAGCGATTTCACCGGCGAAGAGCGCAAGCAGACGCTGGAGCAATTCCGCGCCTTTCTGCGCAGCCTGCTGATGCACGCCGGCGTCGGCACCGCGCTCGGCGGAGTCATGACCATGGTGGGCGAGCCACAGAACCTGATCATCGCCAAAAGCGCGGGCTGGGGCTTTATCGACTTCTTCCTGCGGATGGCGCCGGTCACTTTGCCGGTGCTGGCATGCGGCCTGCTGGTCTGCTGGCTGGTAGAGCGTTTTCGCCTGTTTGGCTACGGCACGCCACTGCCGGAAGCGGTGCGTGAGGTGCTGAAAGAGTATGATCGCAAGGCCACCGCAGGCCGCAGCAAGCAAGAAAGGCTCAAGCTGGTGATGCAGGCGCTGATCGGCGTTTGGCTGGTGCTGGCGCTGGCCTTCCACCTGGCGGAAGTCGGGCTGATCGGCCTGTCGGTCATCATTCTCGCCACATCGCTGTGCGGCGTGAACGACGAACACGCCATCGGCAAAGCGTTCCAGGAGGCGCTGCCGTTCACCGCCCTGCTGACGGTATTTTTCACCGTGGTGGCCGTGATCATTGAGCAACACCTGTTCAGCCCGGTGATCCAGTTTGTACTGCGCGCCGAGCCCGCTTCTCAGCTTTCGCTGTTCTACCTGTTCAACGGTCTGCTGTCGTCGGTTTCCGACAACGTATTCGTCGGCACGGTTTACATCAACGAAGCGCGCACCGCGCTGGAAACCGGCGCCATTGCGCTGAAACAGTTCGAACTGCTGGCGGTCGCCATCAATACCGGCACCAACCTGCCTTCGGTCGCGACCCCCAACGGCCAGGCGGCGTTCCTGTTCCTTTTGACGTCGGCCTTGGCGCCGCTGGTGCGTCTGTCGTATGGCCGCATGGTGTGGATGGCTCTGCCTTATACGATCGTATTGACCGTGGTCGGCCTGCTGTGCGTACAGTTCACGCTGGAGCCGGCGACCGAACTGTTGACACAGTGGCACTGGCTGACGCTGCCGCCTGTCGACGCCATCGGCCACTGATGCGGCGCCGGCAGGGTAAACCGACTATTTTTACGCTGAAACCGGCCCAGGTGGCTGGCAGCGAGGGGGAATTGGTTTACACTGCCGGTTCAATTGCTTACTGCATGGAAGAATCTAGATATGTTGCAATTCTTTAACCGCTGTTCACAAGGACGCGGCGCCTGGCTGCTGATGGCCCTGACAGCGTTGGTGTTGGAACTGGTCGCGCTCTATTTCCAGCACGTTATGCTGCTGCAGCCCTGCGTCATGTGCATTTACGAGCGTTGCGCGCTGTTCGGCATCCTCGGCGCCTCACTGGTGGGCGCCATCGCGCCGAAAACGCCGCTGCGCTATGTGGCGATCCTGCTGTGGATCTACAGCGCCTGGGAAGGCGTACAGCTGGCGTGGAAACACACCATGATCCAACTGCACCCCTCGCCGTTCAATACCTGCGATTTCTTCGTCAGCTTCCCGTCCTGGCTGCCGCTGGATAAATGGCTGCCTGCGGTGTTCCACGCTTCCGGTGACTGTTCCGTGCGTCAATGGCAGTTCCTGACGCTGGAAATGCCACAGTGGCTGGTGGGTATCTTCGGTACCTATCTGCTGGTGGCGCTGATTGTGCTGATCGCGCAATTTGTCCGCCCACGCCGCCGCGATTTGTTCGGCCGCTGATAGGCCAACAAACAAAAAACGGCGCCTCAGGGCGCCGTTTTTTAGGGTATTATTGTTGAATTCAGAGATAACCCCATTTCAGGTATGTGTAAGGAAGTAAACGAGCACGATCAGTGCCCCAGCTACGGCAAACAGACGGACCATTTTCATTGTTATGCTCTCGAACTTGCGGGAGAGCGGCCAAATTACCCAACTTATCGTTTAAAAAGAAGCATCCTGGCTCGATTAAGCGCGTAATTTACATAACATTAAGCTTCTGCGTTGCCAGCGGGCCAACACATGCTGTGCAGGCACTTTCCTCACGGCCTGCGGGCATCAATAAATTACCGTTATTTATGAACGACTGCGTCTTTGTCACATTCAGAGCACAATATTTTGGTGAAGTTTGCCCATAAAATCCTTATAGTATCGGCAAAGTGAGTACTACCGATTTCCCTGGTGTTGTTGTGTGTCTTGCCCCTCATCTTTGCAGGGGCTTTTTTCCTTCTCCCCCCAACCGTCAGTCCCCTCTGCCTTTAAATAAATCATTCAAATTTAACTCTGCGCGGTATCACTCATCGGCCAACGTTCACGCACTAATGATTAAAATCGTTCGTGATTCTTTCCTTATGCTGAATGCAGTAGGCCAATGATATCAAGGACACGATTTATGCCGGATAGCACCTTTCCCCCCACGTCTCAGCGCCCGTTCCTGCGGCGCATGCTGCTCAAAGCAGGGAAAAAATTCCTGAGCTGGAACGGCGAATTTCAGACTCGCCATTCGCTCATCTCCACTACGCCGCGGATCGGTAATCATGAATTTAATTGGGTGACGGCGCTGGAAGCCCGTTGGCCTGCCATTCGCCAAGAGTTGGATCGGTTACTGGAGCACCCGGAGGACATCCCCGCGTTCCACCAAATATCACCGGATCAGAAACGCATCTCCAAAGGGGATAATTGGAAAACCTTCGGGCTATTTGTCTACGGGCAGCGCGTTGATGAGAACTGCGCCATTTGTCCGCACACCGCACAGGCGGTCAGCGAGATCCCCGGCATGCGCACCGCCATGTTTTCGATCCTTAAACCGCACTATCACATCGTCCCCCACAAAGGCCCGACTCGCGCCGTGGTGCGCGCGCATTTGGGATTGATCGTGCCAAAGGATCGGGAAAAGCTCTGGATCCGCGTCGACGATCAGATCCTGCACTGGGATGAAGGCAAGGTCATTTTGTTTGATGACTCTTATGAACACGAGGTGCGCAATGATACCGACGAACTGCGTGCGGTGCTGTTTCTCGATATCGACCGGCCGATGGACAAAGTGGGGACGGCGGTAAATAAACTGCTGTTCAGCCTGATTAAAGCCAGCCCTTACGTGAAGCAGCCGCTGAAAAATCTGGCCAACTGGCGCCGCCGCGACAAAAAAGAGTGAAGTGACGGCTTATGCCATAACCTCACGCCTGCCGGTTAGCGCAATTGCAGAGGGCGGCGTGTCCTGACACGCCGCCCTCTTGCATGAAAACGCGTCTTGCTGCGCAAGGGGGCCGGCGTTATCTGGCCCAGTCCGGCTTGTTGAGGATATGGTCCTGCCAGTCCACCACTTCGCTCTCGCGCACCGCGATATGCCGCACCGTGATGCGCTCACCGTGCATCGCCGCCTTGGAGCCGCTCAGCAACGGGTGCCAGGGGAACAGCGGCTTGCCTTCGCCGATCAGGCGATAGGCGCAGGTCGGCGGCAACCAATCGAAGGTGGTGAGGTTTTCGCGCGTCAATTTGATGCAGTCCTCTTCCAGCTCGAAGCGCCGCTCGTAGTTACGGCATTGGCAGGATTTGATGTTGAGCTGGTTGCAGGCTACGTTGGTAAAATAAATCTCGTCGGTATCTTCGTCGATCAGCTTATTCAAACAGCATTGCCCGCACCCGTCGCACAGCGATTCCCACTCTTGTTCTGACATTTCCGCCAGCGTTTTCTGTTGCCAAAAAGCGAGTTGTGACATGTTAGCGTCCGGTTTCGGTAAATGGATAACTCACCTGCGCACAGGTTCGAGGGGGACTATATAGACATTTTAGCCGCGAGATGCAAGTTTTGCCGCCGACGATGCCGGCGGCCAACAGCGTTCAGATCACCCGGGTGCTGAGCGCTTTACCGTTCAGACTGATTTTCAGCATGTCGCCGGAAACCATCGGGCCTACGCCCTGCGGCGTGCCGGTCAGGATGATGTCGCCGGCGCGCAGCGTGAAGAAACGGCTCATGTAGCTGATTAGCGGCAGGATCGGCGTGATCATGTCACGCGTATTGCCCTGCTGGCGCAGTTGATCGTTGACGGTCAACGACAGCTCGGCGTTTTGCGGATCGCCGAATTCCGCCACCGGGATAAACCCTGACATCGGACAAGACCCGTCGAAGGCCTTGGCCTTCTCCCAGGGCTGACCGGCCTTTTTAAAACCGGCTTGCAGATCGCGCAGCGTCAGATCAAGCGCCACGCCGTAACCGGCAATCGCACGCGCCACGCGATCTTCGTTGGCCTGCTTCAACGGCGTGCCGATCAGTACCGCCAGCTCTACCTCATGATGCACCGCACCGAACTCTTTAGGGATGGCCACCGGCTGGCGGATATCGCATAACGCCGTTTCAGGTTTGATGAACACCACCGGCTCGACGGACACCGCGCTGCCCATTTCCTTGATGTGATCGGCGTAGTTGCTGCCGACGCAGACCACCTTGTTCACCGGGAAATCGAGCAGCGAACCCTGCCAGTCTCTGTGTTGATACATACCGCTTCTCCCAAACTGTAGAGGCTTGGCGCGCCAAGCCGATTATTGGTGTGCCGGATCAATGCCCGATCGCGTCTGCCATCATACCCACGGCGATAGCGAAATAGTAAGAGCGATTCCAGTGCATCAGGGTGCGGAAATTATCATAGACCAGGAAGGTCCGCCCCTGCAGATCATCCGGCGCGATGATCCAGCCGCGCTGCACGGCGTGCGGCAACGCGCGGCCATCCGCACGGCGCACGCCGCGTTTCTGCCAGTCGTTGACGCTGCGCGCCTGCGCGTCTTTCAGGCCCAGTTCGGCTCGATTGAAGCCGGCGGGCAGTTTGACCTCGCGCCCCCAACCGATGCCGGGCTGCCAGCCCTCTTTGGACAGGTAGCTGGCCGTGGACGCGAAAACGTCGTCAATGTTATTCCAGATATCGATGCGTCCGTCACCGTCGCCGTCCGCCGCATAGCGCAGGAAGGAGCTTGGCATAAACTGACATTGCCCCATCGCGCCGGCCCAGGACCCTTTCAGTGGCGTATCGCCAACGTGCCCCTGTTCGACTATCTGCAACGCCGCCAGCAGCTCCCGGCTGAAAAAGGCCTCGCGGCGCCCTTCGAACGCCAGCGTCGCCAGCGCGGACACCACGTCCTCCCGCCCCTGGATCTTGCCATAGGCGCTCTCCATGCCCCACAGCGCGATGATATAGCGCCCCGGCACCCGATAGCGTTCGCTGGCCCGCAGCCATTGCGCATGGCGCTGCCGGTACAGTTCGCGCCCCTGCCGCACCTTGGCGGGCGACATCACCCGCCGCAGGTAATCATCCAAAGTGATCTTCTGCTCCGGCTGATTGCGATCGGCCTTGATCACCCGATCGACGAAATGGATTTGCGCAAAGGCGCGGTCAAGGGTGGCCTGACTGATGCCCTGTTCCCGCGCCCGGCGCTTCAGTTGCTCGACATACGCCGGGAACTGCGCCGGATCGCGCCCGCTGGTCGCCAACGTCGTCTCCTGCGACGCCTGCGGTGCGCCCGGCATCATCGCACCGCCCAGCGCCAGCCAAACGGCCAACGCGGTACTTCTCGTCGAACGTGTCATCATGCCTCCCCTGACCGTAGCGGCGGTCTCAGGCCTTGTCCCCCGCCAAATGCTGATTGAGCAGGTTTTCCACCGGCGGCGGGAACTGCAGGTAATAACCTTCGTCTTTCAGCGCCTGTTTCACCTTTTCGATATCCGCCGAGGCCAATTTCTTGCGTTCATCGAGTGAAAGCATCATGGCGAATTGCGGTACGCCGAAACTTTTCATCAGCGCTTCCGGCACACGAGAGAAATCGTCTTTTTTTTCGACATAAAGATAAGTTTGATCGCGTTTCGGGCTTCTATAGATCACACAAAGCATTTTTTTAACTCTATTTAATTGAGGGAGCGTCTTGCCTGGATATAACTCTGACTATAACATGCTTATAGTACATCGGAATATCGCACCCCGAGTGGTATTCCGGGGATTTAAAGTTGCTGAGACTGAGTCAGGATAGATGTCACAATCGCCAATTGAGCTAAAAGGCAGCAGTTTTACCCTATCGGTTGTTCATTTGCATAATTCGCAGCCCGAGGTAATACGCCAGGCGTTACAGGAAAAAGTTGAGCAAGCGCCCGCTTTTCTGAAAAACGCCCCTGTTGTTATCAACGTCGCAACGCTGGATGGCGATGCGAACTGGAAAGAACTTCAACAGGCTGTCGCGGCGGCAGGTCTGCGCGTTGTGGGTATCAGCGGTTGCAGAGATGAGCGTCAAAAGCGCGCGATAGCCCGTGCCGGGCTGCCGTTGCTGAGCGAAGGCAGAGGCCAGAAAATGGCGGCGCCGGAGCCTGCACCTGCGCCCGTGGTGGCGGATAACGCCCCCGCCAAAACGCGTATCATCAGCACCCCTGTCCGTTCCGGCCAACAGATTTACGCCCGCAACTGCGATCTTATCGTGACCAGCAGCGTCAGCGCCGGCGCCGAACTGATTGCCGACGGCAACATTCATGTCTATGGCATGATGCGCGGTCGCGCGCTGGCAGGCGCGTCAGGCGACACGCAATGTCAGATTTTTTGCACCCACCTGGCGGCTGAGCTAGTCTCTATCGCAGGGCAGTACTGGTTGAGCGACCAAATCCCGTCCGATTACGTCGGGCAGGCCGTACGACTCAGCCTGTTGGATAACGCTTTAACCATACAACCTTTAAATTAAGCCCTTTTGACAAGGAATCCATTTCATGGCACGCATTATTGTTGTTACATCGGGTAAAGGGGGCGTTGGCAAGACCACTTCGAGCGCGGCCATCGCTACCGGCCTGGCCCAGAAAGGCAAGAAAACCGTCGTGATCGATTTCGATATCGGCCTGCGTAATCTTGACCTGATCATGGGCTGCGAACGTCGGGTAGTTTATGATTTCGTGAACGTGATTCAGGGCGACGCCACGCTGAATCAGGCGTTGATCAAAGACAAACGCACTGAAAACCTCTATATCCTGCCGGCTTCGCAGACACGCGACAAAGACGCGTTAACCCGTGAAGGCGTTGAAAAAGTCCTCAACGATCTCGGCGAGATGGATTTTGACTTCGTGGTCTGCGACTCACCGGCCGGTATCGAAACCGGTGCGCTGATGGCGCTGTATTTCGCCGACGAAGCTATCATCACCACCAACCCGGAAGTCTCTTCGGTACGCGACTCCGACCGTATCCTGGGCATCCTTTCCTCCAAATCGCGCCGCGCCGAGAAAGGCGAATCGCCTATCAAGGAACACCTGCTGCTGACCCGTTACAACCCGGGCCGCGTCAGCCGTGGCGACATGCTGAGCATGGAAGACGTGCTGGAAATCCTGCGCATTCCACTGGTGGGTGTGATCCCGGAAGACCAGTCCGTACTGCGTGCTTCCAACCAGGGTGAGCCTGTCATTCTGGATGCCGAGTCAGACGCCGGTAAGGCGTATGACGATACCGTTTGCCGCTTGTTGGGGGAAGAACGCCCATTCCGCTTCATTGAAGAAGAGAAGAAGGGTTTCCTGAAACGCCTTTTTGGGGGATAAACCATGGCCTTATTAGACTTCTTTCTGTCCCGCAAAAAACAGACAGCCAATATAGCCAAGGAACGGCTGCAGATTATCGTCGCAGAGCGTCGTCGCGGGGACAGTGAGCCCCCGTATCTGCCTGATTTGAAACGCGATATTCTGGCGGTTATTTGCAAATACATTCAGATCGATCCTGAAATGCTGCATGTGCAGTTCGAGCAGAAAGGGGACGATATTTCGGTACTTGAACTTAACGTGACATTACCGGAATCGGAAGAAGCAGCTAAATGATTGCGACGCATTAATTACCCCCTGTATATTTTATGCAGGGGGTAACTGTATGTGCATCCAGTTATTAAGCATTATCGGCAGCAAAAAATCGATTTTTCCCTTTGGGACAATTCCCAATTAACTTTGCCGCCACCTCGTTTAAAGTAAATTCTGGCCAGATTTACCTTCAACGCATTATTTCCTGCCTATATTCACCCGAGCAGAGTTTCCCTACCCTGCCCTGGTGATAACCAGCGATTAATAATCTTTCAGGATGTCCTGCAACGGCGCCATTAATAAATCGCCGCGCCAGCCGCTGATTAATTCAGGGCGACTCTCGCCGTCCTTCAGTTTCCAATGCCAGTTCAACAATTGGTTAATTTGGCGACGGGATGCCAGCAGCTCGCTGCTCAACCCGCTTTGCTCGCTGACGGTGGCGATAGCGGCCTTGATGTCCTTAAACACCTTCTTGTAGCCCGGCTGATCGATAAGGTTAGCCAACGGCGCCGGCAAATCGGACTCCTCCAGCGCTTCGGCTTCGGCCACCAGCGCCAACAGCGTTTTGCCGTGATAACGGATCTCCGGCCCGCTCAGGCCCAGCGAATCCAGTTCTCCCAGCGAAGACGGCATAAAGCGCGCCACCTGCCACAGGTTCTCCTCGCGAACCACGAAGTTCACCGCCAGATCGCGCTCGCGCGCCTGGCGCAACCGCCATTCCGCCAACTTCTGCAGACACCCAAGCTGACGCGGGCGCAACTGCCAGGCATTGCTGATTTCGCGATAGGCCACTTCCGGCGCCAGCGCCTCGCTACGGCGTTGGCACAGCAGCAAGCACTCGTTATTGGCCGCAGCGGTCCAGCCGGCCTCTTCGGTCTCCTGCACCAGCTGTTTGGCCATCGGCAGCAGGTAGAACACGTCGGCGGCCGCATACACGCACTGTCTTTCAGTCAGCGGGCGCGCCAGCCAATCGGTGCGCGACTCGCTCTTGTCCAGTTCAACCTTCATGTACTCCGCCACCAGCGTCGCAAAGCCGCAGGAGAGCGGCCGACCGGTAAAGGCCGCCAGGATCTGAGTGTCGATCATCGGCGTCGGCAGCGTTTTAAAGGCGTTGAGAAACACTTCAAGATCTTCACTGCCGGCATGCAGGAACTTCACCACGGCGGTGTCGGCCAGCAGCTCGACAAACGGTTGCCAGTGCTTGATCGGCAGAGGATCGATAAGGGAGAGTTGTTCACCGTCGTAAAGCTGGATCAGGCCCAGCTGCGGATAGTAGGTACGCGTTCTGACAAACTCGGTGTCCAGCGCAACCTGGGCATGCTTTCTCGCCTGCTCGCAGACCTGCTGCAATCCGGCATCGGTAGTGATCAACTGATAATTCAAAACATCATTCTCTTGTAGGATTCAAACACAACAACGCCGGCATTCACCGGCGTTGTTGATAGGCTGACGCGAGAGCAAAACCTAGGCGGCATCGGCCGGCTTAGGCGCTTTTTGCTCATCGCGCAATTCTCGCCGCAAAATCTTGCCGACGTTCGACTTCGGCAGTTCATCGCGGAACTCAACAATTTTAGGCACTTTATACCCGGTCAGGTGGCGT
This sequence comes from Serratia sp. SCBI, assembly GCF_000747565.1. Taxonomy (NCBI): domain Bacteria; kingdom Pseudomonadati; phylum Pseudomonadota; class Gammaproteobacteria; order Enterobacterales; family Yersiniaceae; genus Serratia; species Serratia sp. SCBI. The sequence goes on from NZ_CP003424.1 coordinate 2,804,759, forward strand.
CGGCAATGGGTCAACAGCTCTTCCTTGGTCAGCGAGGCGTCTTTCTTCACCACGCAGATCTTCACCGTTTCGCCGGAGGCCTCGCTGGGCACGCCGATTGCCGCACATTCCAGCACTTTCGGGTGCTGGCTGACCACATCTTCAATCTCGTTCGGATACACGTTGAAACCCGAGACCAGGATCATGTCTTTCTTGCGGTCGACGATGCGTACAAATCCCTGATCGTCCACGGTCACCACATCACCGGTCGCCAGCCAGCCGTCTTTCAGCACTTCGTCGGTGGCATCCGGGCGCTGCCAATAGCCTAACATAACTTGCGGCCCTTTGACCCACAGTTCGCCCGGCTCGCCCGGCGGCACATCATGGCCGTTGTCGTCCACTAACCGAATGTCCGTCGACGGCACCGGCAGACCGATGCTGCCGCTGTAGTGCTTAAGATCGTAAGGGTTGCCGGCCACCAGCGGCGCGCACTCCGTCAGGCCGTAACCTTCCAGCAGGTGTTTGCCGGTGGTTTTCTCCCACTTCTCGGCCACCGATTTTTGCACCGACATGCCGCCGCCGACCGAGAAACGCAGCGTAGAGAAATCGAGCTTGTGGAAGTCTTCGTTATTCAGCAACGCATTGAACAGCGTATTCACCCCGCTCATGGCGGTGAACGGGTATTTGCCCAATTCTTTCACCAGGCCCGGAATGTCACGCGGGTTGGTGATCAGCAAATTGCGCCCGCCCAGATCGATAAACAGCAGGCAGTTCACCGTCAGCGCGAAAATGTGATACAGCGGCAGCGCCGTCACCACCAGCTCCTGCCCTTCACGGAACAGCGGCGAATAGGCAGCCTTGGCCTGCTCAAGGTTGGCCTGCATGTTGCGGTGCGTCAGCATCGCCCCCTTCGCCACCCCGGTGGTGCCGCCGGTGTATTGCAGGAAAGCCAGATCGGCATTAATGATGTCCGGTTTTACATATTGTAAACGGCGGCCGCGCTGCAGCGCGCTGCGGAAGGAAATGGCGTCCGGCAGATTGTATTTCGGCACCAGACGCTTAACGTATTTGACCACGAAGTTGACCAACGTGCCCTTGGCAGCCGACAGCTGATCGCCCATGCGCGTCAGGATCACGTGTTTGACCTGGGTGTTGAACACCACTTTTTCCAGCGTATGGGCAAAGTTGGAGACGATGACGATGGCACTGGCGCCGCTGTCATTCAACTGGTGCTCCAGCTCGCGCGGGGTATACAGCGGGTTGACGTTGACCACCACCATGCCGGCGCGCAGAATGCCGAACAGGGCAATGGGGTATTGCAACAGGTTAGGCATCATCAGCGCGACGCGGTCGCCCTTCTTCAGGCCCAGCTCATTTTGCAGGTAAGCCGCGAAAGCCCGGCTGCGTTCTTCCAGTTTGCGGAAGGTCATCACCTCACCCATATTGATAAAGGCGGGCTGATCGGCATAGCGCTGCACGGCATGCTCAAACATTTCGATCAACGACGAATAGCGATCGGCATCAATCTCTGCGGGCACATCTGCCGGATACCGTTTTAACCAGACCTTATCCAAGGTATTACTCCTGAAATCATTACTAATTATCATCGCAGCCCTCAAACTCGCAGCCTAACCATAACAATATTTTAACTCAGCAGACCAGTTCGGGTTTTAAACATTACTCAGGTTGCGATGTACGTCACTAATTGTCGGATATTCCTTATCCCAAAAAACAAAAGGGCGGCCTGAGCCGCCCTGTCAAATTTGTTCACATCAAGCGTATGTTACTCGGTTACGATGGTTTGCACCTGTGCCGGGCCGGGGTTGTACCAGCCATAGCCGGCGCCCCAGCCGGGTCCCCACGGGCCACCGCGCCAGCCCCAAGGGCCCATCGGCGCAGGCGGCATCACCACCTGCTGTACCAGATGCCAGCGCTTGAAACCGGTCACGTTCATCGTTACGAAGCGATATGGCGTCATGCCGATCCGCCCCTCTTTCAGGCCGGTGATAGGGCCGACGACGGTCACCAATTGGCCTTTGAAATCGACCGGTTCGAGGAAGCCGTTCACCGTGGCCAGCAAGCGGCCGTTCGACGGTTCACCCAGTATCGGCCGCGCACCGCTGTCAAGCGGCACCGCCGCGATCTCCAGCAGCGTGCGCCCTTGTTCGTTGGCGACGTTCACCACGGTGCCGCCGAAGCGGGCTTCCGCGCCGGTAAACAGGTTCGGTGCATTTTGTACCGAGGAAAGCTGAGTCACCGGCGAAGGGCTGGAGCCTTTGATCGCATCCGGTACGGTGACGCACCCGGTCAGAACCAGCGCGCCGCAGGCGACGGCCAGCAGCGACAGCTTTTTACTTGCAGTGCGGATTAACATGGTCGCAATCTCCTGAAATGCCTGTAACTTTGACCGCGTTTCAGCGTTCAAGTTGCAGGCCTTCATCGCCCGGCATCAACATCAGCACAATAACGCCGTGATTACTCGCGGCCCGGCAGTTTTTTCCAGGTCACTTCATTGCGCAGGTAGGTCGGCTCGGCGTTTTCCACCGCCACCACCAGCCCCTGTTGCCAGGCGTGCAGCGCCAGCGGCAACATGTCTTCCGCCTGCGGCAACAGCATCAGGCCGTCGCGCACGCTCAGCGTGGAACCGTTGACCAGATCGGGGTAGGTTTGCCAGCCGGTGCCAACGTGGGCCCATTCGCCCTGCAGGCGCTGTGCACGCTCGAGCGCCTGCGCCGGCGACAGCACCGCCTCGCCTTCGCTTTCCAACCAACGGCCGTCGGCCTGACGTTCGAACTGCCCCCAGTAGACCTCGCCCATGCGCGCATCGATCGCCGCCAGCACACGCTCCGCGCCGCTGACGCGCCAGGCGCCCTGCGCCATGGTTTGCAGCGTAGAAACGCCGATCATCGGCAGATCGGCACCCAGCGCCAGGCCCTGAGCGATGCCGATGCCGATGCGCACCCCGGTAAAACTGCCGGGGCCGCGGCCGAAGGCCAGCGCATCGAGCTGGTTGAGCGCCAGGCCGGATTCCGCCAGCACCTGCTGCACCATAGGTAAAATACGTTGCGTATGCTCGCGTGGGCACAGCTCAAACAGGGCGTGGATTTCGCCTTGATTCCAGACGGCGACGGAACAGGCTTCCGTCGCGGTATCGATCGCTAAAATTCGCGTGGACATGCCAACCTCTGGCGGGAATAAAACTGGGTTTTTCATACAGGGCGCGCATTGTAGCACAGCCCCGTAAGCCCTTCATCTTTCACGTGGCCGACGTATCAGCGGCCTGCAAGAAGGCGATCGCCTGCTTCAGATCGCGGGTACGCGGCGTAGGCGGCAGGCTATTGAGGAACACCTCGCCATAAGGGCGCATCACCAGACGGTTATCGCAGATCACCAGCACGCCGCGATCGTCGGTATCGCGGATCAAACGGCCCACCCCCTGTTTCAGGGTGATGACCGCATCCGGCAACTGCACGTCATTGAACGGATCGCCGCCGCGCAGGCGACAATCTTCAATGCGCGCCTTCAGCAGCGGATCGTCCGGTGAGGTAAACGGCAGCTTATCGATGATCACGCACGACAGCGCATCGCCACGCACGTCCACCCCTTCCCAGAAGCTGCTGGTCGCCACCAATAGCGCGTTACCGGCGGCGACGAACTGTGCCAACAGCTGCCCTTTGCTGGTTTCCCCTTGCAATAAGACCGGCAGCGTCATCGTGGCGCGGAACTCTTCCGCCAGCTCGCGCATCATCTGGTGCGATGTGCACAAGAAGAAGCAGCGGCCGTTGTTGGCTTCGATTAATGGGCGCAGCATGCGCGCCAGCTGGCGCGCCCCGCCGGGCTGATTCGGCGAAGGCAAAAAGCGCGGCACGCACAGCAACGCCTGTTTGGCATAGTCGAACGGGCTCGGCAACAGCAGCGTTTTGGCCTTGGTCAGCCCCAGCCGTTCGGTGAAGTGACCCAACTGATCGTTAACCGACAGCGTGGCCGAGGTAAAGATCCAGCTGCCCGGTTTCTCGTCCAGCATTTCGCGGAAACGATCGGCCACCGTCAGCGGCGTCAGCGCCAACACGAAGTGGCGCGAATTGCACTCATACCAATAGCTGTAGCCCGGTTCCGTCACCGCCTTGAGGCGTTTGAGACGCGCGCGATACAGCGTGGCGCGCTCAAAGGCGGCGTCCAGCAGCGCCGAACGCCCCAGCGACAGTTTCATGACGTCATAACACAGCTCCAGCGCGTCATCGAGCAGCAACAAAGCACGCTGCACGTTCGGTTCGCCGAGCACATCCCGCAGGTTGCCGCGAAAACCCGGCTCCCCCAGATTCAGACGGAAATCTTGCGTGCTCAGGCTGAGACGGTCGGCGCTTTTTTGCAGTTGGGCGGCATCGCGCACCTCGGTGCGGTAGGCGATGGTGATGTCCTTCGCCAGATCCAGCAGTTGGCGGCTGGTGAGCTGCTGGCCGAAATACTGGCTGGCGATGTCGGGAATTTGGTGCGCTTCATCGAAAATCATCACCTCGGCTTCCGGGATCAGCTCGGCGAAGCCGCCCTCTTTCACCACCATATCCGCCAGGAACAGGTGATGGTTCACCACCACCACATCCGCATCCATCGCGCGGCGGCGCGCTTTGACCACGAAGCAATCCTGATACAGCGGGCAGTCGCTGCCGAGACAGTTGTCATTGGTGCTGGTCACCAATGGCCAGACGAAGCTGTCTTCCGCCACTTCGCTGCAGGTGCTGATATCACCCTCTTTGGTCTGCGACGACCACTTGCGCAGTTGCACCAGATCGATCAACGTCTGCCCCGCCAGCTCCCCGCCGGCCATCGACTGTTGCTCAAGACGCTCCAGACACAGGTAGTTGGAGCGCCCCTTCAGCAGCGCCAGCTTGCCTTTGTACTTCAGCGCCTTGGCGACGGTGGGCAGATCGCGCGCATACAGCTGATCCTGCAGCGCTTTCGAACCGGTGGAGATGATCACTTTGCGATCGGCACGCAGCGCCGGCGCCAGATAAGCGAAGGTTTTGCCGGTGCCGGTGCCGGCTTCCACCACCAGTTCCTGCTTGAAATTGATCGCTTCGGTAACGGCTTGCGCCATCTGCCGCTGCGGCTCACGCGGTTTGAATCCCTTGATAGCCTGCGCCAATGCGCCGTCTGTTGCAAAATCGTCTGTCACGCTGTCTCTCTGCCGGTGTCATTCAGCGGTGATTATGCCAAGCCTGCCGCCCGGCTACCACCCACTTTATCGCCGCGCTTTTTCATCACCGGCTGTGCTACCCTTAGCGGGACTATGATATGGAGATAAGCAAATGAATATCGAAAGAATTGATCCCGATCAGCGCTGGTCCGAAGCCGTGGTGCACAACGAGACCGTTTACTACACCAGCGTGCCTGAGAATCTGGATGATGACGCGACCGCGCAGACCGCCAACGCCCTTGCAGCCATCGACGTGCTGCTGGAACGTGTAGGGTCGGACAAAAGCCGTATTCTGGATGCCACCATCTTCCTGGCCAATACCGCCGACTTCGCCGCGATGAACGCCGCCTGGGACGCCTGGGTCGTCGCCGGCAGCGCGCCGGTGCGCTGCACCGTGCAGGCTCAGCTGATGAATCCGAAGTACAAGGTGGAAATTAAAATCATCGCCGCGCTGTAAGCCACGCGCAGACGAAAAAAAACCGCAGACGGCAACGCCTGCGGTTTTTTATTGCCCGCTATCAGGACAGTTTGAGGATCACCATCCCCGTCAACAGCAGCGCCAGGCCAATCCAGCCTTTGGCGTTCAACCGCTGGCCGAACATGATCCAGCCTGCGGCGATGGTGGCGGCGATACCGAAACCGCCCCACAACGCGTAAGCGATTGACAGATCGATGCCTTTTACCACCTGCGCCAGGGCGCTGAACGCACCGAGTACCGACAGCAGCGACAGCAATCCCAGCCAAATTTTACGGAAACCGTCCGACATCTTCAGGAAGATGTTGGCGATGATTTCCAGCACGATGGCCAATCCCAGGAACCCAATGTGGTACAACTCAAACTGTTGCATGGTTGTCACCTCGCGGGCTGACCTGTTTTCGCTCTTTGCGGGTACCGGATTTCACCAGCATGATACCGGCGATCAGCGTAGCCAGACCCAGTACCTTCAGCGCCGAAATGGGCTCGTCGAACCACAGCACGCTGAACAGGGTAATGAACAGAATGCCGATACCTTCCCACAGCGCATAAGCCACGCCCAACGCCACGCGTTTTACCGCTACTGACAGCAACACATAAGACGCGGTGATCATCACGTACATCACGATATGCCCGATCATGCCGCCATTGACGCTGGCGTATTTCATCGACAAGGTGCCGATGATTTCGGTCATGATGGCCAAACCTAAAAAGATCCAATAAATCATAATTTTTCTCCCAAACGGCGAATAACGCGCGCCAAGGCATATTTATCCCGATTTATCTCGTCGAACGGCCGCAGTACGGCGCGCAAGACGCAGAGATCCCTGGGGATAAACTGACCCAAACGCAAAAAGAATGTTTGCCCGGCTGAACGGTAGAGCGAAGGCGTAAGCCCGCTACCAGCACCGGTTAAGGGAGAAAGACGCTATAGCTCGCTGCACCAGTGATGCTCACTGGCAAGGATCGCAGACAGGAAGAGTTGGCACGTAGAGGTTCTGAGGGTAGTTCCGTTAATAGTCATCATAATAATTCTCTATTATCAGCCGCACACCGTGCGATTTGCCCAATATCCTCATAAAAGTAAAATTTTCAACTGAGATATTTTTACCACAGCCCAAATAAGAAAGCAAACTGCCGTTTTCATAAAAAAGCAGAAAAAAACGGGTTAAAAAATAAGAAAGTTAATCGCGATAAAAATTAAAAAAGGACCCAACGGAGCGTTGAGCCTTGCGATATCCGCGGGTGAGCAAATAAGCGCCACCCCCAGGCCTGGCGCGGGTTACAACGCGGCGCCGTTGACGGCGCTGCGCGCCAGTTCAGTGATGCGCGCGTAGTCGCCGCTTTCGAGCGCATCGGCCGGCACCAGCCAGGAGCCGCCGATGCACAGCACGCTTTTCAGCGCCAGATAGCTGCGGTAATTGTCCGGCGAGATGCCGCCGGTCGGGCAGAAACGCACCTGCGGGAACGGGCCGCCGATCGCCTGCAGCGCCTTCACGCCGCCGTTGGCTTCCGCCGGGAAGAATTTGAATTCGCGCAGGCCGTAATCCATGCCCTGCATCAGTTCAGATACGGTGCTGATGCCCGGGATCAACGGGATTGACCCCGCCGTCGCCGCCTGCAGCAAAGCGTCGGTCAGCCCCGGGCTGATGGCGAACTGCGCCCCGGCCTCGGTCACCTCCCGCAGCTGCTGTGGATTGATCACCGTACCGGCGCCGATGATCGCCTCCGGCACCTCTTTGGCGATAGCGCGGATAGCTTCCAGCGCACAGGCGGTGCGCAGCGTCACCTCCAGTACCCGCACGCCGCCGGCAACCAATGCTTTCGCCAGCGGCACCGCCTGTTCCAGCGTGTTGATCACGATAACAGGCACCACCGGCCCCGCCGTCAGGATCTGTTCAGCGCTGGTTTTCCAGTTTTTCATCATTCTTTCTCCATTACTCGCGGTTAACAATGGCACGCCCCTGCCACAGGGCTCCGCGCAAACGCGCGAACGTCCGGCCGTACCGTAAGTGATGTGGCCCACGCGCAGATCGCAGGCAAAAAAAAAAGCCGGCAGACGGGCTGCCGGCATTGCGCATTACTCGAACTCGTTCCAGGAACGGCCGTCGCGGGTGATCATCGCCACCGAGGCCACCGGCCCCCAGGTGCCCGCCTGATAAGGCTTAGGCGCTTCGTTGTCGGCTTTCCACGCGTCCATGATGGAGTCGACCCACTTCCAGGCCTCTTCCACTTCGTCACGGCGCACGAACAGCGCCTGAATACCGCGCATGGTCTCCAGCAGCAGGCGCTCGTAGGCGTCCGCCACGTGCTCCTGGTTGAAGGTTTCCGAGAAACTCAGATCCAGCTTGGTAGTCTGCAGGCGGTGCTTGTGATCCAGCCCCGGCACCTTATTCAACACCTGAATTTCGATGCCTTCGTCCGGTTGCAAACGAATGGTCAGCTTGTTTTGCGGCAGCTGCTGATAAGAGTCGCTGAACAGGTTAAGCGGCGGATTCTTGAAGTACACCACCACTTCCGAGCATTTGGTCGGCAGACGTTTACCGGTACGCAGATAGAACGGCACCCCGGCCCACTGCCAGTTGTCGATGTCCACGCGGATGGAAACGAAGGTCTCGGTGCTGCTGCTCTTGTTCGCCCCTTCTTCTTCCAGATACCCCGGCACTTTCTTGCCCTGAACGAAACCGGCGGTGTACTGACCGCGCACGGTGGTTTCCCGTACATTGGTCTGATCGATGCGGCGCAGCGAACGCAGCACCTTCACCTTCTCGTCGCGGATGCGGTCGGTGGTCAGATCCGCCGGCGGCGACATGGCGATCATGGTCAGGATCTGCAGCAGGTGGTTCTGGATCATGTCGCGCATTTGGCCGGCCTGATCGAAGTAGCCCCAGCGCCCTTCGATGCCCACCTCTTCCGCCACGGTGATCTGCACCGAATCGATGGTGCGGTTGTCCCAGTTGGACGCGAACAGCGAGTTGGCGAAACGCAGCGCCAACAGGTTCAACACCGTCTCTTTGCCGAGGTAGTGGTCGATGCGGTAAACCTGGGACTCGTTGAAGAACTCCGCCACCTGATCGTTGATCACGCGGGAGGACGCCAGATCGGTGCCCAACGGTTTCTCCATCACCACGCGCGCCGGCTCATGGTTCAGCTTGGCTTCGCCCAACCCTTTGCAGATGGCGCCGAAGGTGCTTGGCGGCATAGCGAAGTAGTTGATGGTGGTGCGGTGCTTCTGATCCAGCATTTTACCCAGTTTGGTAAAGTTCTTGCTGTCGTTGACGTCCAGGTTGCAGAAGTCCAGGCGCGCGCTCAGCGTGGCCCAGAGTTCGTCATCCAGCTTTTCCTTCATGAAGGTGCCAAGCGCTTCCTTGACCACTTCGGTATAGGCTTTTTTATCCCACTCCGCGCGGCCGACGCCGATGATCCGCGTATCCGGGTGGATGTGTCCGGCTTTCTCTAACTGGTACAGGGAAGGCAGCAGCTTACGGCGCGCCAAATCACCTTTCGCGCCGAAAATAACCAGGTCACACGCCTGGGCTGTAGAGGTTACCGCCATGTTCATCTCCTCGTTGCAGGATATTTGTAATTTTCTTACATTACTAATGTACTCTGTTTGACTACGGCCAGCAAACCCGGCGCAGAAGCAGAAAAAAGACGTAAAGATCTCAGTGGTAGCGCCACTGCGCGCCGACGCCCTCACAGGCGGGCAAAAATGTAATTTTTCGTCTTTTTTGACGCTCTGTTACCATTATGAAAGTTAGACACAGGTCATATTCTGGTGAAAAAAGCCTGCATACGCCCTGTCGAGACTGCCAACGGTTACCAGCACGTAGTATATTTTCACTAAACCGGCATTGATTTCTCCTTTGTTTGCAATCGACATACCCTATCGATTTCAGGTTACAGCCGCTCGTTTGGCGTCTGCTTGCACGGCGAACACGGGCGAAATTCGGCGCTGTTGCTTGAAAGCCACAGGGATAAAACCATGAGTGACTCTCGTTATATGAATACGCTGGACAAAATCCAGAGCCATCTGGAGCTCCTGAGCAAATCTGAAAGGAAAGTCGCCGAGGTGATCCTGGCCTCCCCGCAGACCGCCATTCACTCCAGCATCGCCACGCTGGCGCGCATGGCCGACGTCAGCGAACCCACCGTCAACCGTTTTTGCCGTCGCCTTGATACCAAAGGCTTTCCCGACTTCAAACTGCATCTCGCCCAAAGCCTGGCTAACGGCACGCCCTACGTGAACCGCAACGTCGAGGAAGATGACAGCGTCGATTCCTACACCAGCAAGATCTTCGAATCGGTGATGGCCAGCCTGGATACAGTAAAGGCAAATTTGGATATTGCCGCAATCAATCGTGCGGTTGACCTGCTCACCCAGGCAAAAAAGATCTCTTTCTTCGGTCTGGGCGCCTCCGCCGCCGTGGCCCACGACGCGATGAACAAATTTTTCCGCTTCAATATTCCGGTGGTCTACTTCGATGACATCGTCATGCAGCGCATGAGCTGCATGAACTCCGGCGAGGGCGACGTGGTGGTGTTGATCTCTCACACCGGCCGCACCAAGAACCTGGTGGAAATGGCCCACCTGGCGCGAGAAAACGACGCCACGGTACTGGCTATCACCTCGCGCGACACCCCGCTCGCCCAGTCGGCGACCCTCGCGTTGCTGCTCGACGTGCCTGAAGACACCGACGTTTACATGCCGATGGTGTCGCGGATCGCGCAATTAACGCTCATTGACGTGCTCGCCACCGGATTTACCTTGCGCAGAGGGGCTAAATTCAGAGATAACTTGAAGCGGGTCAAAGAAGCGCTCAAAGAATCGCGCTTTGATAAAGGCGTAGTCATTCCCAACAGTTTTGACTCGTAACCCGACGAAGAAAAAAGTCGCCGTTCAACAGACATTTGAATGGCGACATCAGAGGCTGTACCCTGTTAATACGCTCATGCGGGTAACCCGGGTGAAATATCAGTGTTGTAAAATTACATTTCACGCCTGGTTTCGTTATCCGACGTTATCGCAACGCCAATATTTGCTTCACCAGTCAACGGAGTAATACATGTCCAGACGGCTCAGAAGAACCAAAATCGTTACCACCCTGGGTCCGGCTACAGACCGCGACAATAATCTGGAAAAGATCATTGCCGCCGGCGCCAACGTAGTTCGGCTTAACTTCTCCCACGGCAGCCCGGAAGATCACCAGGCTCGCGCAGACAAAGTTCGCGAAATCGCTGCCAAACTGGGACGTCACGTCGCTATCCTCGGCGATCTGCAAGGGCCGAAAATCCGCGTTTCCACCTTCAAGGAAGGCAAAATCTTCCTCAACGTGGGCGATAAATTCCTGCTGGACGCCAACCTGTCAAAAGGCGAAGGCGATAAAGAAAAAGTCGGTATCGACTATAAAGGCCTGCCTGCCGACGTCGTGCCGGGCGACGTCTTGCTGCTCGACGACGGCCGCGTTCAGCTGAAAGTGCTCGAAGTTCAGGGCATGAAAGTGTTTACCGAAGTGACCGTTGGCGGCCCGTTGTCCAACAACAAGGGCATCAACAAACTCGGCGGCGGCCTGTCGGCCGAAGCGCTGACCGAAAAAGACAAGGCGGACATCGTCACCGCCGCCAAGATCGGCGTCGACTACCTGGCGGTCTCCTTCCCGCGCACCGGTGAAGACCTGAACTATGCTCGCCGCCTGGCGCGCGACGCAGGCTGCAACGCCAAGATCGTGTCCAAGGTTGAGCGCGCCGAAGCGGTCTGCAGCGACGAAGCGATGGACGACATCATTCTGGCCTCCGACGTGGTGATGGTCGCCCGTGGCGATCTGGGCGTCGAAATCGGCGATCCGGAACTGGTCGGGATCCAGAAGAAACTGATCCGCCGCGCCCGTACTCTGAACCGCGCGGTGATCACCGCGACTCAGATGATGGAGTCGATGATCACCAACCCGATGCCGACCCGCGCCGAAGTCATGGACGTGGCCAACGCCGTGCTGGACGGCACCGACGCCGTCATGCTGTCGGCGGAAACCGCTGCCGGCCAATACCCGGCGGAAACCGTGGCGGCGATGGCGCGCGTTTGTCTGGGCGCCGAGAAGATCCCGAGCATCAACGTTTCCAAACACCGTCTGGACGTGCAGTTCGACAATATCGAAGAGGCGATCGCCATGTCTTCGATGTATGCGGCCAACCACCTGAAAGGCGTCACCGCGCTGATCGCCATGACCGAGTCCGGCCGCACCGCGCTGATGATGTCACGCATCAGCTCCGGCCTGCCGATCTTCGCCATGTCGCGGCATGAGCACACGCTTAACCTGACCGCACTGTATCGCGGCGTGACGCCGGTGTATTTCGACAGCCATAAAGACGGCGTCATCGCCGCCAACGAAGCCGTCAATCGCCTGCGCGACAAAGGCTTCCTGGTCTCCGGCGATCTGGTGATCGTCACCCAGGGCGACGTGATGGAAACCGTCGGCACCACCAATACCAGCCGCATCCTGCGCGTCGAGTAATTCACGCCGCAGACGAAATGCCGGCCGGCTCACCTAGGCCGGCATTTTTTTTGCTCTGACACTGCCATGACGACGGAGAACGCCATGCTCCACCAGCACAATCCCGCCTCGACCTGTGATGAGCTCGAGCTCGACGGACGCGGCCTGACGCAGCTCGACGAATCGCTGTTTGCCGGCCACGCGCTGCGCAAGGTCAGCCTGTACGACAATCGGCTGACGGTCTTCCCTACTTCCCTATTCCGGCATCGCAACCTGCAGGTGCTGAATATCTCTTGCAATCAGCTCGAGCATCTGCCGTCGGAGATTGGTCAGTTGCAACAGCTCGAGATGTTCGATTTTGGTCACAACCGCGCGAGCGAACTGCCTGAAACATTGGGGCGACTGCACCGGCTGAAATACCTCTACCTGAGCGATAACGGCTTTAGCGACCTGCCGCGTGCGCTGGCGCAACTGCAGCAGTTGGTTTACCTCAACGCGACCGATAACCAGCTGACCGCCTTGCCGCAGGCAATACCGAGGCTGGCGGCGTTGCAGGAGCTGCGTTTATACAACAATCGTATCCGCAGCCTGCCCGGCGAAATCGGGCAACTGCGCGCGCTGCGCGAGTTGCATATCATGAAAAATGCCCTGACCACGCTGCCGGCGGAAATGGCTCTGCTCGGCGAGCTTGAAATACTCGATGCGGCCAACAATGCCATCACCGAACTGCCGGCAGCCTTCTGCCGCCTGCCGCGATTGAGCGAGCTGAACCTGCGTTTTAATCAGCTGACGCGCCTGCCGGAAAATATCGGTGAGCTCACGGCGCTGAGAAGTCTGGATCTGCGCGCCAACCGCCTGAGCGGTCTGCCGGAAAGCCTCGGTGAACTGAGCCGGCTGCGCAAGCTGGATCTGCGCTGGAATGATTTCACCCACACGCCCAACGTCATTGAGATCCTGCGGGCGCGCGGCTGTATGGTGCACATATGAAGTGACGCCGGCCAGGGTGTGGCCCGACCGGCGTTAGCGGTAGATAGGATTAACGATACAGATCGTCGCGCGAGTAGGGTTCAATCTCCCCTTCCTTGCGCGTCTTCAACAGTTTGAGGATCCAGGTGTACTGCTCAGGGTTCGGGCCCACCAGATTCTCCACCTCTTCGTTCATGCGGCGGGCAATGCGCGGATCGTCCGCTTCGGCCAGATCGTCCATCGGCTCGCGAATATAAATATCCAGCATGCTGGTTTTGCCGTCGTACACCGGGAACAACGGCACGATCGCCGCACGACACACTTTCATCAACCGCCCGACCGCCGGCAACGTCGCCTTATAGGTGGCGAAGAAGTCGACAAACTCACTGTGCTCAGCGCCGTGATCCTGATCGGGCAGATAGTAACCCCAATATCCCTGGCGAACCGAACTGATAAACGGTTTGATGCCGTCATTGCGCGCGTGCATGCGGCCGCCGAATTTACGACGCACGGCATTCCACAGGTAGTCGATCAGCTGATTGCGCTGATTGTGGAACATCGCCGCCATCGGTTGACCGCGCGCGGCCATCAACATCGCCGGCACATCCACCGCCCAGCCATGTGGCACCAGGAAAATCACGTTGCGCCCTTCCGCGCGGATCTTGTCCAACACCTCTTCACCGTGCCAACGCACGCGCTTGAGCACTTTTTCCGGTTTGGTGCAGGCCAGTTCCGCCATCAGCACCATCGACTGCGGCGCACAGGCGAACATCTGGTCGATAATGTGCTCACGCTCGCTTTCCGGCAGTTCCGGCAAGCAATACAGCAGGTTGATGCGGGCACGACGACGCGCCCCTTTCGCCAGCTTGCCGGCCAGTGTGCCGATCGCCCCCAGCACCGGATCGCGCAGGCGCGCAGGCACCAGAGAAACGCCGGCCATCAGGCCGGTTCCCAGCCACACGCCCCAGTAGCGCGGGTATAAAAAGGCTTTTTGAAACTGCGGGATGAACTCTACGTTCGATTTCTTCTCGTTTTGCATGCACATGCTCTTCGCTTAGCAATTCGGCTAATCATAATTGCCATCACCAATTTTGCAATTAACAACCGCGAACCGCCCAGATAAAACAGCATCGGCCCGCAATCAGGCCGATGAAATTAACGGCGCCGGAGCGCCGGAATAAGGGGACGTTAATCCAGTTGCAGCTGAGGAACCACTTCCTTCACCTGCGCCAGATAATCGCTGCGGTCTTTGCCGCTCAGGCCTTCGGAACGCGGCAGCTTGGCCGTCAGCGGGTTCACCGCCTGTTGACCGGTCCACAGTTCAAAGTGCAGGTGCGGCCCGGTGGAACGGCCGGTGTTGCCGGAGAGCGCTATGCGATCGCCACGCTTCACCTTCTGGCCCGGTTTCACCAGCAGCTTTTTCAGGTGCATGTAGCGCGTGGTGTATTGGCGGCCGTGGCGGATCGCCACATAGTTGCCGGCTGCGCCGCTGCGCTTGGCGATCACCACCTCGCCGTCGCCGACCGCCAGCACCGGCGTGCCGACCGGCATGGCAAAATCGACGCCTTTGTGCGGCGCCACGCGGCCGGTCACCGGGTTCACCCGGCGCGGGTTGAAGTTGGAGGAGATGCGGAACTGTTTCATGGTTGGGAAACGCATGAAGCCGCGCGCCAGGCCAGAGCCCTGGCGATCGTAGAACTTGCCGTCCTCGGCGCGGATCGCATAGTAATCTTTGCCGCCCGTGCGCAGACGCACGCCCAACAGTTGGCTTTGCGATTTCTTGCCGTCGAAATGTTCGCGCGACATCAGCACGGAGAACTGGTCGCCCTTGCGCAGTTTGCGGAAATCGAGCTGCCATTGCAGCGCCTTGATCACCGCATTGATTTCGTTACGGCTCAACCCGGCGTCGCCTGCGCTGCTGACGAAGCTGCCGTTAACGCGGCCGCTGATCACGTTGTTGCGCCATTCGCCCTGCTGCGCCTCTTTCGACTCTTTGAAGCTGTTGCCGACGCGATCATAGGTGCGGGTTTCGCGACGAGAAACCTCCCAGGTCAACTGCTGCAGATCGCCCGCTTCGTTCACGGTCCACGACAGCTGTTGGCCGATCTTCAGGTTGCGCAGATCGCGGTTTTGCGAAGCCAGCAGCGTGACATCCGACATATCGATGCCGTACTGCGTCAGAATGCTGCCGAGGGTATCGCCGGTGGAAACCACATATTCATGCACGCCATCATCGCCGGCATCCTTCTGGTCCAGCTCATCCTGCGGGATTTCGTCATCGGGGGTGGGTTGGTCGGCATCTATCGGTTCACTGGCTTCGGGGAGCAATGACCGCAACTGGCTGGATTCTAACTCGACGCTCTTGGCGATGGGATTGTGTTCTGGGTGGTAAACAAAAGGCCGCCAAACAGCGACGGCCAATGTGACGACTGTCAGCGACCCCAGCATGACGCGGTGGGGCCGTGGCAGGTTGTTATACGCCAGAGCGATAGTTCGGACTATCTGCTGCACTCGATATTATCCTCATAAGCTTACTTCAGGCAGCTCACGTACTGGCTTGACAGCTGTGTCAGGAATTTCCCGTAGCTGTCCTTCCCCAGCGCGATGCCGATGCCCAGCGGGTCCAGCGTTCCGGAACGCACAGTGGTACCCTTGGCGACGGCATTGATTACGGCCGGCCTGAATTGTGGCTCAGCAAAAACGCATACCGCTTTCTGCTCAACCAACTGTGTTCGAATTTGGTGTAGGCGCTGTGCTCCAGGCTGAATTTCGGGATTGACGGTAAAATGGCCCAGCGGACTCAAACCGTAGTGTTTCTCAAAGTAGCCGTAAGCATCATGAAAAACAAAATAACCCTTACCTTGCACAGGCGTAAGCATGTTACCAACATTTTTGTCAGTTTGCGTCAGCAGATTCTCGAACTGGCGCAGGTTTGCGTCTAATTTGTCCTTATTTTGCGGCATAAGTTCCAACAATCTGTCGTGAATCGCGATCGCGGTCACTTTTGCCACCTCCGGCGACAGCCAAACGTGCATATTGTACTCGCCGTGATGATGCCCATGATCGTCATCAGCATGATTATGCGCCTCGCCTGCATGATCATGATCGTCGTCATCTTCGCCTTTCATCAGCAGCGGCTTCACCGCGGGCAGTTCGCTGATGGCGAGTTTGCGGGTTGCCGAGATAGGCACCAGCGCCTTGGTCAGGAACGCTTCCATGTCCGGTCCGACCCACAGCACCAGGTCGGCAGAACGCAAACGCTGAATATCGGAAGGCCGCAGCGCGAAGTCGTGCGGCGAAGCGCCATCCGGCAGCAGCACCTCGGTCGGCGTCACGCCGTCGGCGATAGCCGAAGCGATAAAGCCCAGCGGACGAATCGTCGTCACCACCGCCGCGGAAGCGCTGCTCAGCGGGCCGGCCATCACGAGTGCGCTGGCCAGCAGCGTGCGCTGCAGCCATTTATTTTTCTGTGCCATCATCAGTAATCCCATCGTTTTCATCAACAAGGCGTGATATTATAACATTCGCTTCGTTCTGCAACCTGTAATCTCGAGATGTCTACACTGATAACGCTAAAAAATATCTCCGTCGCCTTCGGCAGCCGCAAGGTGCTGTCGAATATTTCCCTCAGCCTGCAGCCCGGCCGTATTCTCACCCTGCTGGGCCCGAACGGCGCGGGTAAATCCACGCTGGTGCGCGTAGTGCTGGGATTGGTAAAACCGACCGCCGGCACGCTGGAGCGTGAGCCCGATCTGCGCATCGGCTACGTGCCGCAAAAGCTGCACCTCGACGCTACCCTGCCATTGACCGTCAGCCGCTTTATGCGCCTGAAGCCGGGCGTAAAGAAAGCCGACATTCTGCCGGCGCTCAAACGCGTGCACGCCGCCCACCTGCTCGACCAGCCCATGCAAAAGCTCTCCGGCGGCGAAAACCAGCGCGTGCTGCTGGCGCGAGCGCTGCTGAATAAACCGCAGTTGCTGGTGCTGGACGAACCCACGCAAGGGGTGGACGTCAATGGCCAACTGGCGCTGTACGATCTGATCGATCAGCTGCGCAAGGAGCTGGGGTGCGCCGTGCTGATGGTCTCGCACGATCTGCATCTGGTGATGGCGAAAACCGACGAGGTGTTGTGCCTCAATCAGCACATCTGCTGCTCCGGGGCGCCGGAGGTGGTCTCGATGCATCCCGAATTCATCGCCATGTTCGGCAACCGCGGCGCAGAGCAGCTGGCGGTGTATCGCCACCATCACAACCACCGTCACGACCTGCAGGGAAGAATTGTCTTGAAGAAAACCGGGAGCCGCGAAGCATGATCGAATTGTTACTTCCCGGCTGGCTGGCCGGGGTGTTGTTGGCCGGTGCCGCCGGGCCGCTGGGCTCCTTCGTGGTCTGGCGCCGCATGTCCTACTTCGGCGATACCCTGGCGCACGCCTCGCTGCTCGGCGTCGCCTTCGGTCTGCTGCTGGACATCAATCCTTTCTATGCGGTGATCGCCATTACGCTGCTGCTGGCCCTGGCCCTGGTGTGGCTGGAGCGCCGCCCGCAGCTCTCGGTGGATACGCTGCTCGGCATTCTGGCCCACAGCGCGCTGTCGCTGGGGCTGGTGGTGGTGGCGCTGATGTCCAACGTGCGGGTCGATCTGATGGCCTATCTGTTCGGCGATCTGCTGTCGGTCACGCTGAGCGACATCGTGATGATCGCCGGCGGCGTCGCCGTGGTGCTATTGGTGTTGTGGTGGCAATGGCGCGATCTGCTGTCGATGACCATCAGCCCTGAGCTGGCGCACGTCGACGGCGTCAATCTGGCGCGGGCGCGCACCGTGCTGATGCTGGTCACTGCCTTGACCATCGGTCTGGCGATGAAATTCGTCGGCGCGCTGATCATCACCTCGCTGCTGATCATCCCGGCGGCCACCGCTCGCCGCTTCGCGCGCACGCCGGAGCAGATGGCGGGCATCGCGGTGCTGCTCGGGATGGTGGCGGTTACCGGTGGCCTGACCTTCTCGGCGTTTTACGATACGCCTGCCGGCCCTTCGGTGGTGCTCTGCGCCGCCGTGCTGTTCACGCTGAGCCTGTTTAAAAAACAGCAGGCTTGATTAAAACCGGGATATGACAAGGGCCGCATCTGCGGCCCTTTCTTATTGGCGGATTAAAAACTTACGCTTCGCGTTCGAGGCCGAAATGCCGGTAGGCGTGCTGCGTCGCCAGACGGCCGCGCGGCGTGCGCTGGATAAAGCCCTGCTGGATCAGGAACGGTTCGATCACGTCTTCGATGGTCTCGCGCTCCTCGCCGATCGCCGCCGCCAGGTTATCCAACCCGACCGGGCCACCGGTAAACTTGTCGATAATCGCCAACAGCAGTTTGCGATCCATATAGTCGAAGCCTTCGGCATCGACGTTAAGCATATCGAGCGCCTGCGCCGCCACCGCGCCGCTGATCACGCCGTTGGCGCGCACTTCGGCGAAGTCGCGCACCCGGCGCAACAGACGGTTGGCGATACGCGGCGTGCCGCGCGCGCGGCGGGCTACCTCATGGGCGCCCTCGTCGGACAGCTCCAGCCCCAGGCAGCCGGCGCTGCGCGAGACGATGTGCTGCAGATCCGCCACCTGATAAAACTCCAGCCGCTGGACAATGCCGAAGCGATCGCGCAGCGGTGAGGTCAGCGAACCGGCGCGGGTGGTTGCACCCACCAAGGTAAACGGCGGCAGATCGAGCTTAATCGAACGCGCCGCCGGCCCTTCGCCGATCATGATATCCAGCTGATAGTCTTCCATCGCCGGATACAGCACCTCTTCCACCACCGGTGACAGGCGGTGAATCTCATCGATGAACAACACGTCATGCGGTTCAAGGTTGGTCAGCATCGCCGCCAGATCGCCCGCCTTCTCCAGCACCGGGCCGGAGGTGGTACGCAAATTCACGCCCATTTCGTTGGCCACGATGTTGGCCAGGGTGGTTTTCCCCAGCCCCGGCGGACCGAAGATCAGCAGGTGGTCGAGCGCGTCGCCGCGCTGCTTGGCCGCCTGGATGAAAATCTCCATCTGCTCGCGCACGTGCGGCTGGCCCACATATTCGGTCAGCAGCTTGGGACGAATGGCGCGATCGAGGACTTCTTCCTCGTTGAGCGGTTCGGCGGAGATCAGGCGATCGGCTTCAATCATTATCTACCTCTTAGCGGCCTTACAAAGCAGCGCGCAACGCGTCGCGGATCAGGGTCTCGCAGTCGGCACCCGGTTTGGCAATTTTGCTGACCATGCGGCTGGCTTCCTGCGGCTTATAGCCCAGCGCCACCAATGCCGAGACCGCTTCGGCCTCCGCATCCGCCTCAGGCGCTTTCTCAGCGGCGGACGGCAAGCTGATCTCGCTGCTGTTGAACAGATCGCCGTTGAGCCCTTTGAAGCGGTCTTTCATCTCTACCACCAGGCGTTCGGCGGTTTTCTTGCCCACGCCCGGCAGCTTGACCAGCGCGGTGATCTCTTCACGCTCCACCGCGCTGACGAACTGCTGCGCGGACATGCCGGACAGGATCGCGAGCGCCAGTTTCGGCCCGACGCCGTTGACCTTGATCAGCTCGCGGAACAGCGCGCGCTCTTGCTTATCGTTGAAACCATACAGCAGCTGCGCGTCTTCGCGCACCACGAAGTGGGTAAACACGATGGCCTCTTGCCCCAGTTCCGGCAGCTCGTAAAAGCAGGTCATCGGCATGTGCACTTCATAGCCCACGCCGTTCGCCTCCAATAACACTAGCGGCGGCTGCTTTTCCAGAATATTTCCTCTGAGACGACCTATCATTTACCCTCCTGCAGAATGACCGGGCATGGCGCCCTGCCATGCCGTTGCTGGTAAAGCTTATAACATAAAAAAGGCTGGATGAATATCCAGCCTGAGCAATCATCGCTTCGCGTCAGCGCAAACGCCCGCGCGCCAGGTTAAGCCGCCCTTCGCTCATCCGCAGCACGTTCTGGCTGAGGTGGCAGTGGGTGATGGCGATAGCCAGGGCGTCGGCGGCGTCCGCCTGCGGGTTGGCCGAGAGTTTGAGCAGCGAGCGCACCATGTGCTGCACCTGCGCCTTTTCGGCTGCGCCGGTGCCGACCACGGTTTGTTTGACCT
The DNA here is from genome assembly GCF_000747565.1 of Serratia sp. SCBI. Lineage (NCBI taxonomy): Bacteria > Pseudomonadati > Pseudomonadota > Gammaproteobacteria > Enterobacterales > Yersiniaceae > Serratia > Serratia sp. SCBI. The sequence continues at coordinate 2,824,971 of NZ_CP003424.1, forward strand.
GCCGCGCCGCATACTCGAACACTTCCAGATTCTGATTCACCGCCGCGACGATCGCGACGCCGCGCGCCTGGCCGAGCTTGAGCGCCGAATCCGGGTTCTTGGCCATAAACACCTGTTCGATGGCGAAGAAGTCGGGCTGAAACTGGGTGATGATCTCGCTGACGCCGGCGTAAATCAGCTTCAGCCGCGTCGGCATGTCGTCCACCACCGTGCGGATGCAGCCGCTGGCGATATAGCTCAACTGGCGCCCCTGCTGGCGGATAAGGCCATAGCCGGTGACGCGTGAGCCGGGATCGATACCGAGTATGATCGCCATATCTACATCCACCTTGCATGCACGGCGCCGCCTGATGGCGGCGCCCGTTTTACCGGATTACAGCGTCGCCGCCACTTCGTCGGAGATCTCACCGTTATGGTAAACTTCCTGCACGTCGTCGCAGTCTTCCAGCATATCGATCAGGCGCAGCAGCTTAGGCGCCGTTTCCGCGTCCATGTCGGCCTTGGTCGATGGGATCATCGACACTTCCGCCGCTTCGGCTTCGAAGCCTGCCGCGGTCAGCGCGTCTTTCACCGCGCCCAGGCTTTCCCAGGCGGTGAACACGTCGATGGCGCCATCGTCATAGGTCACGATGTCTTCCGCACCGGCTTCCAGCGCCGCTTCCATCACGCTGTCTTCATCCAGGCCCGGTGCGTAAGTGATTACGCCCTTCTTGGTGAACAGGTAGGCAACGGAACCGTCGGTACCCAGGTTGCCGCCGCATTTGGTGAAGGCGTGACGCACTTCCGCCACGGTGCGGTTACGGTTGTCACTCAGGCATTCAATCATGACGGCGGTGCCGCCAGGGCCGTAGCCTTCATAGATGATGGTTTCCATGTTGGTATCATCATCGCCGCCCACGCCACGCGCGATCGCCCGGTTCATGGTGTCGCGCGTCATGTTGTTCGACAGCGCCTTGTCCATCGCCGCGCGCAGACGCGGGTTGGAATCCGGATCGCCGCCGCCCAGCTTCGCGGCAGTGACCAGCTCACGAATAATCTTGGTGAAAATTTTACCGCGCTTGGCGTCCTGCGCCGCTTTACGGTGCTTTGTGTTGGCCCACTTACTATGACCTGCCATAAAAAATCTCCGAAAAAAACTACTGGACTGAATTGATCACGAACTCTTCAATCGCCTGCTGATTGCTCCACGACTTGGTCAACTTCACGGCCTCGGCCGCCTCAAGCCATTGGTAAGCGTGATGCTCGGTAATCACCGGATCGCGCTCCTCGGGCAACGCCAGACAGAACCAGTGCTCTTTATTGCGCGTGGTTCCCGGCGCATAGCGATGTCGCAAATGGACAAAGAGTTCAAACTCCACGCAGCGTTGGCAATCGAACAACGGCAGGTGCTCTGCTTCGATATCGATGCCGACTTCTTCCATGACTTCACGCCGCGCGGCATGCGGTGGCGACTCATCCTGCTCCAGACTGCCGGTGACCGACTGCCAGAACTCGATATCGTCGCGCCGCTGTAACATCAGCACCCGACCACTGGATTTCGCGTAAATCACTACCAGGATAGATTCAGGGCGCTTATAACTCATCACTCGCTCTCTTGTTCCGCACCGGCTTTCTTTACCACGCTGATCGCCAGCTCCTGCAGCGACGCCGGGTTGGCGAAGCTCGGGGCGTCGGTCATCAGACAGGCCGCCGCGGTGGTTTTCGGGAAGGCAATCACGTCGCGGATATTGTCGGTGCCGGTCAGCAGCATCACCAGACGGTCCAGGCCGAAGGCCAGGCCGGCGTGCGGCGGCGTGCCGTACTTCAGCGCGTCCAGCAGGAAGCCGAACTTCTCGCGCTGTTCGTGTTCGTCGATGCCCAGAATGCTGAATACCGTCTGCTGCATTTCGCTGCGGTGAATACGCACCGAACCGCCGCCCACTTCGTAACCGTTGATGACCATGTCATAAGCGTTGGCGATAGCGTTGACCGGCGCTGCGGCCAGCTCTTCCGGGCTCATGTCGCGCGGCGAGGTGAACGGGTGGTGCATCGCCGCCAGGCCGCCCTCTTCGTCTTCTTCGAACATCGGGAAGTCGACCACCCACAGCGGCGCCCAGCTGTCGAGTTGGGTCAGCCCCAGATCGCGCCCCAGCTTCAGGCGCAGCGCGCCCATCGCATCGGTGACAATCTTGAAGCTGTCTGCGCCGAAGAACAGGATGTCACCGGTCTGCGCGTCGGTACGCGCCAGGACAGCTTCCAGCACTTCCGCGCTGAGGAATTTGGCGATCGGGCTCTGCACGCCTTCCATGCCGGCGGCGCGGTCGTTGACCTTCAGCCAGGCCAGGCCTTTCGCGCCGTAGATGTTGACGAAAGCGCCGTACTCGTCGATCTGCTTGCGGGTCAGCTGTGCGCCGCCCGGTACGCGGATCGCCGCCACGCGGCCTTTGGCGTCGTTGGCCGGGCCGGAGAACACTTTGAACTCGACGTCCTTGACCAGGTCAGCCACGTCCACCAGCTCCAGCGGGTTACGCAGGTCCGGCTTATCGGAACCAAAGCGACGCATCGCTTCGGCGAAGGTCATGACCGGGAAATCGCCCAGATCCACACCCTTCACGTTCAGCCACAGTTCACGCGCCAGTTTCTCCATCACTTCACGCACCTGGTCGGCGGTCATGAAGGAGGTTTCGACGTCGATCTGGGTAAATTCAGGCTGACGGTCCGCACGCAGGTCTTCGTCACGGAAGCATTTGACGATCTGATAGTAACGATCGAAGCCGGACATCATCAGCAGCTGTTTAAACAGCTGCGGAGACTGCGGCAACGCGTAGAATTTGCCCTTGTGCACGCGGCTCGGCACCAGGTAATCGCGGGCGCCTTCCGGCGTCGCTTTGGTCAGCATCGGCGTTTCGATGTCGAGGAAGCCGTGGCTGTCCATGAAGCGGCGCACGAAGCTGGTGATTTTGGCGCGGGTCTTCAGACGCTCGGCCATTTCCGGGCGGCGCAGATCCAGGTAGCGGTATTTCAGGCGCGCTTCTTCGCTGTTGACCTGGTTGGAGTCCAGCGGCAGCGGCTCGGAGCGGTTGATGATCTCGAGCGCGTGGGCAAACACTTCCACTTCGCCGGTGGCCATATCTTTATTGATCTGGCTGTCCGGACGCGCACGCACGGTGCCGACGATCTGGATGCAGAACTCATTGCGCAGGTCGTAGGCCTTGTCGAACGCCACTTTCTCGTCCGGATCGAAGAACACCTGCACGATGCCTTCGCGGTCGCGCATATCAATAAAGATCAGGCCGCCGAGATCGCGACGACGATTGACCCAACCACACAGAGTGACTTCCTGGCCCACGTGGGACAGATTCAACTGCCCGCAATATTCAGTACGCATACGCTATCCTTTTACACAGCCGATGCCGCGCCGGGCTACTGCGCCCCTGTCGCGCGGCTGTTATCTGATAAATTCTACTTGTTACCCGGTTTAAAATCCGTCGCATACCAGCCGGTGCCCTTAAGCTGGAAACCGGAAGATGAAATCAACTTGGTCAACGCGGGCTGCCCACACGCCGGGCAGTCTGCCAGCGGCGCATCGGAAAATTTTTGCAATTTCTCTAACCGATGGTTGCAAGCACCACATGCATATTCATAAATCGGCATAGGTCGTTGGATTAAAGAGTGTTGAAAAAAGGGAGTCATTATAAAGGAAATTCATCCGCCCGATAAGTGCGAACACAGCATTGTTACTGCACTAAATGGCGCGTTTTTGTTCGAATCAACACATCGGTTAACAAATTTCCCATTAACCTGCGACAGTTTTTTCACGTAGCCTGATTCTCCCCCGGTTTTGCGCCGAACGCAGCTCGCCCGACGCGCCGAACAGTTTTTATCCACTTCGCAACGAGATGAAATCCATGCTGAAACTTGACGCTCAAACCACCGCTCTGGTGCTGATCGATTTGCAAAACGGCATTCTGCCCTACGCCGGCGGCCCGCACGGCGCCGACCAGGTGGTGGCGAACGCCGCCCTGCTGGCCGCGCGTTTTCGCATGCTGGGCGCGCCGGTGCTGTTGGTGCGAGTCGGTTGGTCAGACTCCTTCGCCGAGGCGCTGAAACAACCGGTGGATAAACCGGCTCCCGCGCCCGCCGGCGGTTTGCCGGCCACCTGGTGGGAGTTCCCCGCGCCGCTGGCGGTCTGCGACAGCGATATTCTGATCACCAAGCGCCAATGGGGCGCCTTCTACGGCACCGATCTGGACTTGCAGCTGCGCCGTCGCGGCATCAAATCCGTAGTCTTGGGCGGCATATCCACCAATATCGGCGTGGAATCCACCGCCCGCGCCGCCTGGGAACACGGCTATGAGCTGGTGATCGCCGAAGACGTCTGCAGCGCGCAGAACGCGGAAATGCACCGTTTCGCGTTCGAACACATCTTCCCGCGTTTGGCGCGGGTGCGCGACACCGGCGAAATTCTTGCCGCGCTCGACCGGTAACGTTAAGTTGTAGCCTGATAAGCCAAGCACAAGTAAAGGAAGACAAGCCGTGATCTACATCGGACTGCCACAGTGGCAACATGCAGCCTGGAACCGTATCGGGCTGCGCGACTTGGCGGATTACAGCCGCTACTTCAACTGTGTGGAGGGCAACACCACCTTCTATGCGCTGCCGAAGCTGGAAATCGTGCAGCGCTGGCGCGACATGACCGGCGACGATTTTCGCTTTTGCTTCAAATTCCCGTCGGACATCAGCCATAAGGCCGCCCTGCGCAACTGCGCCGCCGAGCTGCAGGCGTTTTACCACTGCCTGAGCCCGGTGCATCAACGCATCGGGCAATTGTGGCTGCAGTTGCCAGCCGCCTTCGGCCCCGATGAGCTGCCGCGCATGTGGCAGTTCTTCGAAAGCCTGCCGCAGGAGTTCACTTACGGCGTCGAAGTGCGTCATCCGGCATTTTTCGCCAAAGGCGAGGAAGAGCGCGCGTTGAATCAGGGGCTGCATCAGCGCGGCATCAATCGGGTGATCCTCGACAGCCGCCCGGTGCATCACGCCGCCCCTAATACCGCCGCCGTGCGCGATGCCCAGCAGAAAAAACCGAAGCTGCCGGTGCACGCGTTAGTCACCGCCGACCAACCGCTGGTGCGCTTTATCGGCGGCGACCAATTGGCCGACAACCTGCGCTGGTTCGAAGCCTGGCAGCAAAAACTGCCGCTGTGGCAGCAACAGCATCAACCGTATCTGTTTATTCATACGCCGGACAACGGCGATTCACCCCAGCAAGCGCAAAAAATTTGGCAGCAGCTTCGCCGGGCGATCCCCGATTTGCCTGCGCCGCCGGACTGGCCAGAGCAAGATGCACTGTTTTGACCTATTAATCTGACCAATAACATCAAATATTTCCCCGCGACAGTGAATACAATGACGGCTATGATGCTGGCTGCCAGTTTTGGTTAGGGAACGGAGTTAAAAATGGTAAGCGCGCTTTATGTGGTGCTCGGCGCATTGTTGTTGATCAAACTCTCTTATGACGTTGTCAGATTAAGGATGCAGTACCGCGTAGCCTACGGCGACGGCGGTTTTTACGAATTGCAGACCGCCATCCGCGTGCATGGCAACGCCGTTGAATACATTCCTATCGCTGCTGTATTGCTGGTGATTATGGAAATGAACGGCGCGGAAATATGGATGATCCACCTTTGCGGCCTGATGCTGATGGCCGGGCGACTGGTGCATTACTACGGTTTGCGCAACCGCGAGGTTCGCTGGCGTCGTTCGGGCATGGCCGCGACCTACATCTCTTTGTTGTTGATGGTTCTGGCAAATATCTTCTATCTGCCCTGGGATCTGATTTTCAGCCTGCATTGATCCCGTTTTATCATCAGGCGGCCGCGCCGCCTGCTTCCGCTCCGCTTTTTTACGCTTTTCTGTTAGACTACGCAGCTTCGAATTCTGAACTGATTTGCCGCTATGCCAAACCGCGATACTCTTTTCTCAGCCCCCATCGCCAAACTGGGCGACTGGACCTTCGACGAACGCGTCGCCGAAGTGTTTCCCGACATGATCCAACGCTCCGTTCCCGGCTATTCCAACATCATCTCGATGATCGGCATGCTGGCCGAACGTTTTGTGCAACCCGACAGCCGGGTGTATGACCTGGGCTGCTCGCTGGGCGCGGCGACGCTGTCGATGCGGCGGAATATCAGGGTGCCCGACTGCACTATCGTTGCCGTCGACAATTCGCCGGCGATGGTGGAACGTTGCCGCCGCCATATCGACGCCTTCCGCGCCGACACGCCGGTAGACGTCATCGAAGCCGATATTCGCGACATCGACATCGAAGACGCCTCGATGGTGGTGCTGAACTTTACGCTGCAGTTCCTCGAACCTGCCGATCGCCTGCGCCTGCTGGAAAAAATTTATCGTGGCCTGCGCCCGGGCGGCGCACTGGTGCTGTCGGAAAAGTTCAGCTTTGAAGACGCCGAAGTCGGCGAGCTGCTGTTCAACATGCACCACGATTTCAAGCGCGCCAACGGGTACAGCGAGCTGGAGATCAGCCAAAAACGCAGCATGCTGGAAAACGTGATGCTGACCGACTCGGTGGAAGCGCACAAGGCGCGTCTGCAACAGGCCGGATTCGAGCATGCCGAAGTGTGGTTCCAGTGCTTCAACTTCGGTTCATTGATCGCTCTGAAAGCGGGGGATGCGCAATGATCGAGTTTGGTGACTTCTATCAGCGCATTGCCAAGAGCCCCCTCAGCCACTGGCTGGATACGCTGCCCGCTCAGCTGAGCGCCTGGCAGCGAGAATCGCTGCACGGCAAATTCAAGCAGTGGTTCAACTCGGTAGAGCATTTGCCGACGCTGACTCCCACCCGTCTCGATCTGCTGCACGGCGTGCGCGCCGAGATGGAGCCGGGGCTGTCGCCGGGCCAGCTTGAAGGCATCGAGAAAATGCTGCGCACCCTGATGCCGTGGCGCAAAGGGCCCTTCTCGCTGTATGGCATCGATATCGATACCGAATGGCATTCCGATTGGAAATGGGATCGCGTACTGCCGCACATTTCTCCGCTGGCCGGCCGCACCATTCTCGACGTCGGCTGTGGCAGCGGCTATCACCTGTGGCGCATGATTGGCGCCGGCGCACACTTCGCCGTGGGTATCGATCCGATGCAGCTGTTCCTGTGCCAGTTTGAAGCCGTGCGCAAACTGTTGGGCGGCGATCAGCGCGCCCATCTGCTGCCACTCGGCATCGAGCAGTTGCCGGATCTGGCGGCGTTCGACACCGTGTTCTCGATGGGGGTGCTGTATCATCGCCGCTCGCCGCTCGATCATCTCTATCAGTTGAAAAATCAGCTGGTGGCTGAAGGTGAGCTGGTGCTGGAAACGCTGGTGGTGGAAGGCGACCGTCACCAGGTGCTGGTGCCGGGCGATCGTTATGCGCAGATGCGCAACGTGTATTTCATCCCTTCCGCCGAAGCGCTGAAATGCTGGCTGGAGAAGTGCGGCTTTGTCGACGTGAAGATCGCCGATATGTGCGTCACCAGCCTCGAAGAGCAGCGACGCACTGACTGGATGACCAGCGAATCGTTGGCCGAATTCCTCGATCCGAACGATCGCAGCAAAACGGTCGAAGGCTATCCGGCGCCGCTGCGCGCCGTGCTGACCGCCAAAAAGCCCTAGCGCACGCTAATCGGGCCGGCCTGCGCCGGCCCGCCTTCACCCGTTACTGACATCGACAATCCGCAGTTCATAAACCATCGTCGCGTTTGGCGGGATCTGCGGCGCATAGCCAGTTTCACCGTACGCCAACGCCGGCGGCACCACCATCGTCAGCGAGCCGTGATTTTTCAGATGGCCGATAGCCTCGCGGAACAACGGCGGATAGGCGGAGAGCGGCTGGGACATCACCTTCCCACTGCGATCCATATCCTGAATCACGCGACCGTCGGTTAAACTTTCTTTCACCACGATATCCACCCGCGCGTTTTCCGTAATGGCCTCATCACCCGCATAATCGATGCGATACCAGAAACCGGAAGGCGACTTCTGCGTGCCCTTCTTCTTTTGGAACTCGGCGACGAACGCCTCACCTTTGCTGGCCTGCTTCTTCGCAGCCTGGTTTCTGGCGTCGTTCACCGCTTTTTCCGACTCCGCCAGTGCGCTGGTCAACTGCGCATCGCTCAACTGGTAATGGCCGTTGAAGGTATCGATCACGCCTGCCAGCAGCACGGTTTTGTCGGGCGTGATACCCCAATTTTTACGTTCCGCCAGCATCGTTTGAATATCGCGCCCCAAAGCGACACCGGCGGCGTAGCTCTGTTGCTCCGGCTTTTTCTTCAGCGCTTGCCTATCCGGCAGCCATTTGGCCCGCGATCTCAGCCCGTCCAGTTCCTCACGCAAGGCTTGCTGCGCCTGATGCGCGGCCGCCAGCTCCGTCGCCGTTTTATCCGCCTGTTGCGCCGCTTTATCCCGTTGCTGCGCAGCCTGCGCGCTTTCCGCCGTTACCACCGCCAAACGTTGTTCCAACGCTTTAGCTTGTTCGGTTTGCGTCTTGTTTTTTTCCTGCAGCTGCGCCAGCTGCTGCTGAAGTTCACCCGTCGCCTTGGCGGCCTCGGTCTTTTGCTGCTCCAGCGCCATCTTCAGGTTTTTCTCTTGCTGCTCGGCCTGATGGCGTTGGTCATCACGCTCTTTTTGCAGCGCTGCCAGCTGCTGCTGAAGTTCCCCCGTCGTTTTGGCGGCCTCGGCCTTTTGCTGCTCGAGCGCCATCTTCAGGTTTTTCTCTTGCTGCCCACCCTGCTGGCGTTGGCTTTCCTGCTCTTTTTGCAACTGCGTCAGTTGTTGTTGCAGTACGCCGAGCGCTTTGGCGGCTTCGGCCTTCTGCTGTTCCAGTTCAGCGGCGGCCGCTTTTTGGTCCTGTTCATAACGCTGGCGCGCTTTATCATTGGCAGCCTGCGCCGCCGCCAGTTTCTCCTGCCAAACCTGTTGCTGCGCGTTATCAGACTGTTTTGGCAACGCCGCCAACCGTTGCTCCAGCGATGCGATGCGTCGATCCCGCTCCTCGGTTTGCTGCTTTTGCCGCGCTAACGCCGCTTGCGCCTCGGCGATTTGCGCCTGAGCCTTACGCTCCTGCGGCGTCAGGTTCAGCGCCTGTCGCACGCGGCTGGCAAAGTCGCTCAACGCGCTCAGATCGGGCGCCGGAGCCGGTTTATCGGCAGCCGCCAGGGAAGACGCGACGCGCAACGCGGTCAGCTCCTGCTGCAGTGATTGAATGGAAGCCTGCTGTTGCTCCAGTCGGGCATCTTTCTCGCGCAGCGCCTTTTGCCACTGCGCCAGCTGCTGCTTCTGCGCCGTCGCCTCACGCGTTTGAACCTGGCGGGATGCTGACTTCTGGGGGCCTGGGGTTGCGTGACGGCGGCATCAGCCTCCGCGGCCGGTGCATCCTGCCGCTGGTAGCGCTCGGCAAACTGCAATAACGCTGGCACATCGTCATCCGCAGCGGCCACCGCCGGCGCAAACGCCAACGGTATCATCAGGCTCAGTAACGCCTTTCTCGCACGCGGGGTCATTGGGTGCGCTCTCCACGCTCAGCCAGACCGGTCATCATGGCAGAACTGATGTCTGCGCACAGACGGCTGGTGCGATAACGATACAGGGCGTCAACGGTTTCCTGCGTCCCCGTGTTGACCCGCTGACGCACCCCGGCATACTGCGCGGCGCCGCCCATCAAAGCATCGAATTCGCGTTTGAATTTTTGGTATTTTTCGTTATCCATGCCGCGCATGGCATCCAGCTCGCGCTGGCACTGCTGCATGCGTTCGGCCTCACGTTGCCGTTTGTCTTGCTCCGCAATTTCTTCTGCGCTGGGGGGCTTACTTAAGGTTGAAACAGGCCGCTTGGTGGTCTGGCAGCCGGTCAGGGCCAAGGTCAGCAAAAGCGCAGCGGTCAAACAGTGTGCCGTTCGGGTCATTATCGTTATCTCCTTGTAAAGTCCGCCGTCGACGTGCTCTGTGGCTGCGCCGACAGCTCTCCTCATTGGTGCTGTGATGTTCCGGCCATAAAAACCGGCGGTGATCAGGTATAAAATGCAGACGCGGTGATGAACGGCAGAGCGCAAATCATTCACCACGCCAATGCATACCAAAAAATCATTTAATATCATGATATTTAAAGGATTTTAACTCACAAACTTATCAGCAGGGCATGACGAGCGCAAGAGAAGAGATGGCGCCTGACCGAGCGAGCAACAGTGCAGGAATGGGCGCAGTGTCTTAACAAGGCATAAAAAAAGCCCCGGCAAAACGCCGGGGCCTGGTACTTGCGTGATCACCGAAGGCTCAGTGACACGCAAAGGGGTCTTACGGCCCGGAAACCGGTTATCAAACGCGGTTAGCTGCGTGTTTATGCGCTTTGCGCCAAGGGGTCAACCAAGGCCAGCGCGTTTTTCATCGCCTCCACCATTTCGCCATCCACGCAATAATGGCTAAATTCGTCAAACTCGTTATCGGAACACATGGTGACCCCCGCCTTGCGATAACGCATGGTCGATGGCACCAGATGGCCGGAAGAGCTGTGCAATTCATGCAGGCCGATATCGACAAACTTGTGCAAATTGCTCAGACGCACGCCGGCGCCCGCCATGATCACCGGACCCTGGCTGGCCTGACGCAAATCACGCAACAGCGGCAGGCCCAGTTCGGCGCTCTGCTGTTGACCGGAAGTCAGAATGCGCGCCACGCCCAGGTCGGTTAGTTGCTCCAGCGCCACCATCGGGTTTTGGCACATGTCGAATGCGCGATGGAACGTGACGGCCATCCCCTCGCACAACGTCATTACCTCGCGCATCCGCGGCAGATCGATATGCCCTTCTTCGTCCAGCATGCCGACGACCACGCCGGGGAATCCCAACTCGCGGATCTGGCGGATATCCTGCTTGATCACCTCGAAATCCACCGCGCCATAACAGAAATCGCCACCGCGAGGGCGTACGATCGGATGAACCGGAATCGAAACCCGTTCCCGCGCCAAACGCAGCGTGCCATAACTCGGCGTCAATCCGCCCTCGCTCTGGCTGGCGCATAACTCGATACGATCGGCGCCCGCCCGTTCGGCCGTTAGCGCGCAGTCGACGCTAAAGCAACAAACTTCCAGTTTTATCATTGTCACCCCCAGATAACGGCCAACATACGGCGGCAATTGTTCATTTCTTCATTTCTCACGTAGGCTCATGCTTAGGCATAAACCGGCTCAGGGTTGTAACTATGGCATTCAATTTTGATCAATGGGTAGACCGCAGTCACAGTGACAGCGTTAAGTGGGATAAATATCGCGACAGCGACATCATTCCGCTGTGGGTCGCCGACAGCGACTTCGCCTCCCCACCGGCGGTCATCGACGCCTTGCAGCGGCGCGTGGCGCACGGCGTGTTCGGCTACACGCACCCATCCCCCGAGCTTCTTGAGGTTTTTACCCGCCGCATGGTAGAGCGCTACCGCTGGCACATCAAGCCTGAATGGATCCTTTTCCTGCCCGGCCTGGTGTGCGGCTTGAACCTGTGCGTGCGCGCCTTCACCGAAGAACATCAGAGCACGCTCGCGCCCAGCCCCATTTATCCGCCATTTCGCAAAGCGGCCAAATTCGCCGGGCGCAAACACCTCTCGGTACCGTTGGCGGCAGCAGGCCAACGTTGGGTGCTGGATTTTTCCGCGCTGCATGGGCAGCTCAGCGGCAATGAGAAGCTCTTGCTGCTGTGCAACCCGCAAAATCCCGGTGGCACCGTTTATCGTCGAGAAGAGCTGTCGCGGCACCATCAGTTCGCCCGCGAGCACGATTTAATCGTCTGTTCGGATGAAATCCACTGCGAATTGCTGCTTGAACCCGGCGCACGGCATATTCCTTTCGCCACCCTGAACGAAGACGCGGCCCAACGCAGCGTGACGCTGATGTCGCCGTCAAAGGCGTTTAATCTCGCCGGGCTGGGCGCCTCGATGGCGATCGTCCCTAATGAGGCGCTGCGACAAAAGCTGAAACGCGCGCGCAGCGGCATCGTGCCGGAGGTCAATCTGCTGGCGCTGGTCGCCGCCCAAGCGGCCTATCAATACGGGCAACCCTGGCTGGACGAGCAGTTGATTTATCTGCGCGCCAATCGCGATCGGGTGACAGAGCGCATCAACGCCATGCCGGGATTGAAGTTGTTGCCGATTGAAGCCACCTATTTGGCCTGGATCGACTGCGGGGCGTTGCCGGTGGACAATCCGCATCAGTTCTTCGAGCGAGCGGGCGTTGGATTAAGCGCCGGTTTAGATTTCGGCGATCGGCGCTTTGTACGACTGAACTTCGGTTGTCGGCGGGCCCTGCTCGATGAAGCGCTCGATCGCATGGCGCGGGCCTGCGCCACGCTGTTCGACTAGCCTTGCTCGCTGGCGACAATGTCCCGAATGGAGTAAGGATGAAACTTGATCGTGACCGTTCCATCGGTGATGGCCAACGTCGGGTTCGGCAACCGCTCGCCCTCGCCTTTTGGCGAGCTTTGCTTCAGTTTGATCCCCGGCGCCAGCAACGCTTCATCAGCGAGATGGCTCAGCGCGCGGGCGTGCAACGTCTGCGGATCGCCGCTCAGCACTAGCTCGACATGTTCCCACCCTTCATGCGGATACCGTTTCTCCCCGGGATACGGCAGCTCGACGCAATCTATCCGCCACGGCCCCACGGCCAGCGGCTGCTGTAAATCAAACAGACAGATAGGCCGCCCGTTGATCATCGATTCGGACAACAGTGTCCCGCACTGCATCAATCCCTGGCGCCAGCGTTCGGCGGTAGCAGTCTGGTGACAGCGCAGGGAAATGTGATCGGCGGTAAACGAGGACAGGTCAAGCTGCAATCTGGCGGCGAATTGTTGCAACGCCTGCTCGAAACGCGGCAGGTCAAGCCTCAGATCGTCAAGCTCGGCAATGGCCTGCAAGGGATTGGTCATAGAAACCTCAAAACAACGAGCGCAAAGTTAAACGCCGTAATTTACACGGTGGCGACGGCGCTCGCCAGAGTGGCGAGATTTTTCAGCGGCAGTACAGCATAATTTTCGGTTCTGGATGGAGGACGAAAAACCCAGTGCTTATTGAGATGGCAGCTTATTAATTCGGCAATTAAATAAAAAATAGGATTTTTCGCAGACCATCATATCATTTCCTTATGACAGTAAAATTTAAGTTATTTTGCACAAAACCCTCCGCCACCTGCGGGCCAAATCGATTGATTTTTTGCGCTTAATCAAACCTCGCCCACTTATATAAGTCACACAAAACCAAAAGCTTAACAAATTGTAAACAAAGAGAATTCCGCACAAAAAATGATGAAAAAGTAAGGATTATCTTAATTTAATGCCGGGCAATTGATTCACCCACTCAACTCGGCTACTTTGGGGGAAATTTAAATTAGAGATGATCATTATGTTATTGCTGACGATATCCTTGGTGTTGATAATTATCGCCGTATACGCCATCTACCGTCATTTTAAATCTCGCAGCACCAATACGCTGGACTCCGGTCGCCGCAATAAAAAACGCTAGCCCCTCATTTTTTCCACCGTATATCTTCTCTCGGTTGTCCATCTTTTACCCCACGGCAATAACGCGCGCCTCCGCAACTGTTTCATCGCTGCGGTCGCGCCAACTGCTGACGGGCTCCCTCAGATCGGTTACAATTGCAGGCTGTTTTGTGGAGGTCGCCGCCGCCCGCGCGCCGTTGGCCACCACCGTTGAATCCCTCGGGGGCTGGTTTCGGCCCCTCGTTCGTCATTAAGGTAACCCGGTGAATATTCAGGTTCTTCTTTCAGATAAAGTCAGCCAGGCGCTGATCGCCGCTGGCGCGCCAGCCGATTGCGAAGCGCAGGTCCGCCCATCCGCCAAGGCGCAGTTTGGTGATTACCAGGCCAACGGCGTGATGTCAGTCGCCAAAAAGCTGGGCATGCCGCCCCGTCAGCTGGCGGAAAAAGTGGTGCAACTGCTGGATCTCGGCGACGTCGCCAGTAAAGTGGAAATCGCCGGCCCCGGCTTTATCAATATCTTCCTGAACAGCGACTGGGTCGCCCGCCAGGCCGACCAGGTGCTGAACGCACCGAAATTGGGCATTGCGCCGGTTGAACCGCAAACCATCGTTATCGACTATTCTGCGCCGAACGTGGCGAAAGAAATGCACGTCGGCCACCTGCGCTCCACCATCATCGGCGACGCCGCAGCGCGTACTCAGGAGTTTCTGGGCCATAAAGTGATCCGCGCCAACCACGTCGGCGACTGGGGCACCCAGTTCGGCATGCTGATTGCCTACCTGGAAAAAATGCAGAATGAAAACGCCAGCGATATGGGCTTGTCCGATCTCGAGCAGTTCTACCGCGAAGCCAAGAAGCATTACGATGAAGACGCCGAGTTCGCCGAGCGCGCACGCGCTTACGTCGTGAAGCTGCAGGGCGGCGATCAATACTGCCTGAAAATGTGGCGCAAGCTGGTCGACATCACCATGGCGCAAAACCAGCTGACCTATAACCGCCTGAACGTCACGCTGACCGAAGACGACGTGATGGGCGAAAGCCTGTATAACGCGATGCTGCCGGGCATCGTCGCCGATCTGAAAGCCAAAGGGCTGGCGGTGGAAAGCGAAGGCGCCACCGTGGTGTTCCTCGACGAATACCAGAACAAGGACGGCGACCCGATGGGCGTCATCATCCAGAAAAAGGATGGCGGCTACCTCTACACCACCACCGATATCGCCTGCGCCAAGTATCGCTACGAGACCCTGGGCGCCAATCGCGTGCTGTATTACATCGATTCCCGCCAGCATCAGCACCTGATGCAGGCCTGGACCATCGTGCGCAAAGCCGGTTATGTGCCGGAGTCCGTCTCGCTGGAACATCACATGTTCGGCATGATGCTGGGCAAAGACGGCAAGCCGTTCAAAACCCGCTCAGGCGGCACCGTGAAGCTCTCCGACCTGCTGGATGAAGCCATCGAACGCGCCGAACAGCTGATCGCCGGCAAAAACCCGGACATGCCGGAAGACGAAATGAAGACCATCGCTCGCGTGGTCGGTATCGGCGCGGTGAAATACGCCGATCTGTCGAAAAGCCGCACCACCGACTATGTTTTCGACTGGGATAACATGCTGGCCTTCGAAGGCAATACCGCGCCTTACATGCAATACGCCTATACCCGTGTGGCATCGGTATTCAAACGCGCCGGGATCGACGAAAGCAGCCTGACGCTGCCGCTGACCCTGACCGAAGAGCGTGAAATTGCGCTGGCCACTCGCCTGCTGCAGTTCGAAGAGGTGCTCACCGCCGTCGCGCGTGAAGGCACGCCGCACGTCATGTGCAGCTACCTGTACGATCTGGCCGGCTTGTTCTCCGGCTTCTACGAGCACTGCCAGATCCTCAACGCCGACAGCGAAGAAGCCCGTCAGAGCCGCCTGAAGCTGGCGCTGCTGACCGCCAAAACGCTGAAAACCGGCCTGGATACGCTGGGCATCGAAACCGTCGAGCGCATGTAAACCGCGCCGCGCAGAAAAGCAAAAAAGGTCGCCGTGGCGACCTTTTTTTTTACGCTTTCACTCGGCTCAGACGACCCGGCGCGCGAAATCACGCGGGCGGAAACCCAACCCGGCCAGCACGCCGAAGTAGGCTACCACACCGGCCACCACCACCGCCGCCAAGCGCAGCAAACGCTCCAGCATGTTGCCCTGATCCCAGGCCGGCATCAGCCACATCAAGCCAATCAGCACGGCCGACATCACCAGCACGGCAATCACCAGCTTGGTGAGGAACAGCGCCCAACCCGGCTGTGGCTGGAAGATTTTCTGCTTGCGCAGCTGCCAATACAGCAGCGCGGCGTTCAGGCAGGCCGCCAAACCGATCGACAGCGCCAGGCCGGCATGCTTCAGCGGACCGATAAACGCCAGGTTCATCACCTGCGTCATGATCAGCGTAATGATGGCGATCTTGACCGGGGTTTTGATGTCCTGACGCGAATAAAAGCCCGGCGCCAGCACCTTAACCACGATCAGCCCCATCAGCCCCACCGAGTAAGCCACCAGCGCGCGTTGCGTCATCGCCGCGTCAAAGGCGCTGAACTTGCCGTACTGGAACAGCGAGACGGTCAACGGTTTGGCCAAAATACCCAGCGCGATGGCGCTCGGCAGCGCCAGCAGAAAGCACAGGCGCAGCCCCCAATCCATCAGGCGCGAATACTCGTCGTGGTTGCCGCTCGAGAAGCTTTTGGCCAGCGACGGCAGCAGGATGGTGCCCAATGCCACGCCCAGCACGCCGGAAGGAAACTCCATCAGGCGGTCGGCATAGTACATCCAGGACACCGAGCCGGACACCAGGAACGATGCGAAGATCGTGTTGATGATCAGCGAGATTTGGCTGACCGACACCCCAAGGATCGCCGGCCCCATCTGGCGCATCACCCGCCAGACCCCGGCGTCGCCCAATTTGATGCGCGGCAGCACCAGCATGCCGATCTTGCGCAGGTGCGGCAGCTGATAGCCCAGTTGCAGCACGCCGCCGACCACCACCGCCCACGCCAGCGCCAGCACCGGCGGGTGGAAATACGGCGCGGCGAACAGCGCGAAGCCGATCATGCTGACGTTAAGCAGCGTTGGCGCAAAGGCCGGGATCGAGAAACGGTTCCAGGTATTGAGGATCGCCCCCACCAGCGAGGCCAGCGAAATCAATAGAATATAGGGGAAGGTAATGCGCAGCAGCGCCGACGTCAGCGCAAACTTGTCGGGCGTATCGGTAAAGCCCGGCGCAGTGATATAGATCACCCAGGGCGCGGCCAGCATCCCCAGCACCGTCACCACCGCCAGCACCAACGTCAACAGCCCGGAGACATAGGCGATAAAGGTGCGCGTCGCTTCCTCGCCCTGCTGGCTCTTATATTCCGCCAGGATCGGCACGAAAGCCTGCGAAAATGCGCCTTCGGCAAAGATACGACGCAGCAGGTTAGGAAGTTTGAACGCCACGAAGAAGGCGTCCGTTGCCATGCCGGCCCCGAACACGCGCGCGACGATCGCATCGCGGGCAAAGCCCAACACCCGCGAAAACATCGTCATCGAGCTGACGGCAGCCAAGGATTTGAGTAGGTTCATGTGGTTGTCTGATAGGTACCGTAAATATCAACGCCTGCAACAGCAGGCGTCAGTGAAACAATCGGC
The DNA here is from genome assembly GCF_000747565.1 of Serratia sp. SCBI. Classification (NCBI taxonomy): domain Bacteria; kingdom Pseudomonadati; phylum Pseudomonadota; class Gammaproteobacteria; order Enterobacterales; family Yersiniaceae; genus Serratia; species Serratia sp. SCBI. The sequence goes on from NZ_CP003424.1 coordinate 2,842,139, forward strand.
TCAGTTTACGCATCCGGAAAAGAATAGCTACCGCCATATGTTACATAGAGTTATCGCGTAACAAACGCTCGACCACCCGCTGCGCAACCAGCGCCTGCTCGCCGCCGGTTTCCGGCGCGCTCTGATTGGCGACGGCGCAGAGGAAATGCCGCACCGCCCCGTCGAAACCGCGTTGCACCAGCGTGCTTTGCCAACCCGGCACCGGCTGTTCCAACTCGCCCTGCGCATCTTCGCGCAGCCAGTGGCGCATATCGGTCAACTGATACAGCGCGCCGTCTGTCACCGCCTGCACGCTTTCGCGCTGGCTGCCGCCGCGGCGATGCATACTGGTCGTCACCAGCGTATCGCCACAGGCGAAGTGGTGCTCGGCGTACAGCATTTCGCCTGCAGCGTTGGCGCGCACGCTGCCGCTCAGCAGTTGCTCGCCTCCGCCCGCCAGCCACAGGGCGGTGTCCACCACGTGCAGATAGTCATCCAGCAGGGTAAAGCGCAGATCGTGAGGGCCGACGCTGTCCGCCCGATGTTTATCCATGCGAATGGAGGCGGGCTGATTCATTTGCTGCTTGAGTTGGCGGTAAAGCGGCGCGAAACGGCGGTTGAACCCCACCATCAGCGTTTTGCCCCGCCGCTCGGCCAGCTCAAGCAACTGCTCGCCCTGCTCCAGCGTTTCCGCCAGCGGCTTATCGACGTAAACATGTACGCCACGGTTAAGCAGCTCGCCAATGACCGAAAAATGGCTGGCGGTGCTGCTGTGGACAAAGACCGCATCGCACTGTTCGGCCAGGCTGTCCAGCCGAGGGAAACAGGCCATGCGGTAGCTGTCGCACAGCGGCTGCGCTTTGTGTTGATTAGGCGAGAAGCCGCCCACCAGCGTCCAGTCCGCCGCCTGACTGAGGATCGGCAGGTAGGCCTTCTGCGCGATGCTGCCCAGCCCCACCACGCCCACGCGCAATTTAGTCATGCGTTTCCCTCGCCAACAGTTGCTGCACCTGCCGTTTCAGCTCCGCCACGTCGTTTTCCAACGCGCTGACCCTGGCGCTCAATTCACCGTCGATCTCCGACTCGAGCGCCGGCGGCGCCTCATCGATTGGCCCGCTGAACAGATGCATGAAGCGGCTTTCGCGCTTGCCCGGCTCGCGCGCCAGGCGCACTACGAACGGGCCGTCTTCGCGCGTGGTCAACTGCTGCAGCACCTGTTCGACCTCGCTGACATCGCTGAACTCGTGCATTCGGTTGGTGCGCGTGCGCAGCTCGCCCGGCGTTTGCGCGCCGCGCAGCAGTAAGGTGGCGATCACCGCCAGTTCGGCGGGAGAGAGCTTCAGCTGGCCAAACTCGGAATTGCAAAACCGCTGCTCGTATTTCACGACCCGATTGCCGAACCCGCTGAGGGTGCGCAGGAAATGTTTGCGCAGCAACAGATCGAGGAGTTGCTGCACCTCGCTTTCACTCAGATCCATCACCGGCTCGCGGTTGGTCTTTTGGTTACAGGCCAGGGTAATGGCGTTAAGCGAAAGCGGGTATTGGTCCGGCGTCGTCACCTGTTTTTCCAACAGGCAGCCGATGACCCGGGCCTCTTTGGCGTTCAATTCATATTTCATCGTTTGGCCTCAACGTGGGGGTAGCCACTCTTTATTGGTGTATGCCGTCAAAACGTGGTCTTGCCACTTGCCGTCGATCAGCAGGTAATCTTTGGCGTAACCTTCGCGTTCGAATCCCAGACGCGTCAGCAATGCGCCGCTGCGCTGGTTATGCGGCATATAGTTGGCCATGATGCGGTGCATGCGCTGTTGGCGCAGCATATAGCGGATGGCGGACTGCAAGGCTTCGAACATCAACCCCTGCCCCTGCCATTTCTCCCCCAGCGAATAACCGAGGAAACAGGCGTGAAACGAACCGCGCAACACGTTGCTGAAGTTCGCCACGCCGCGGACTTCCTGCTCTTCCGGATCGAGCAGGATAAAATAGTAGGCGCTGCCCTGCTTTTGCATTTCAGCGATCATCCCCAGGCGCGCCTGCCAGCCGGACGGATAACAATGGCTTTCATCGCGCACCGGCTCCCAGGGTTTGAGAAAGGTCCGGTTCTCGGCATAATAGTCCGCCAGACGATAGGCGTCCCGTTCATGCACTAAACGGACCACCATCCGGTCGGTAGTAAGACGTACTTTTGGCGATGCAGAGCGGTAGCCGAACATCATTTCCCCCGCGGTCAAAACGGTTCGATAAGAAGTATTTATTAGGAAGCGTCGTGGATAATTATCCGACGCCGATCTGAAGCCATGACTTTATGTTGCCAATAGCGCCTCAGAACCGCGCTCCCTTGCATTCAATATAACCGTAGGCCGCCCCCGAGGTAAAATACCGGCCGCTCAGTAAATCGCCGAATACGCGTTTTACGGCGTTTTTCCGCCAATTTTGCAGTTCAGGTAACACCTTGACGATAAAAAAATATTATCTACTCCGCCCCTGTCGCCGTCCGCCAATTGGGTAGAGAATGGTAGGGTTGCCTTCCCCCTCTCTCTTAATTGCTCATGGTGATGCATGTCTCTGGTGTCGCAAGCGCGCAGCTTGGGTAAATATTTTCTGTTGCTCGACAACCTGCTGGTGGTTTTAGGCTTCTTTGTCGTGTTCCCGCTTATTTCGATCCGCTTCGTCGATCAACTGGGATGGGCGGCGCTGATCGTCGGCATCGCGCTGGGTTTGCGTCAGTTGCTGCAACAAGGGCTCGGCATCTTTGGCGGCGCGGTTGCCGATCGCTTTGGCGCCAAGCCGATGATCGTCACCGGCATGCTGCTGCGCGCCGCCGGTTTCGCCACCATGGCGATGGCCGATGCGCCGTGGATCCTGTGGTTCTCCTGCGCGCTGTCGGCCCTCGGCGGCACGCTGTTCGATCCGCCGCGTACCGCTTTGGTGATCAAACTGACCCGTCCGCACGAACGCGGCCGCTTTTTCTCGCTGTTGATGATGCAGGACAGCGCCGGCGCGGTAGTCGGCGCGCTGATCGGCAGTTGGCTGCTGCAATACGATTTCCACTTTGTCTGCTGGGTCGGGGCGGCGATCTTCGTGCTGGCCGCCGGCTGGAACGCCTGGTTACTGCCGGCTTATCGCATCTCCACCGTGCGCGTACCGATGAAAGAAGGCATGTTGCGGGTCGTGCGCGATCGCCGCTTCCTCACCTATGTCCTGACGCTGACCGGCTACTATATGCTGGCGGTACAGGTGATGCTGATGCTGCCGATCGTGGTCAATGAAATTGCCGGCTCACCGGCGGCGGTGAAATGGATGTACGCGATCGAAGCGGCGCTGTCGCTGTCGCTGCTCTATCCGCTGGCGCGTTGGGGTGAAAAACATTTTCGGCTTGAACAACGCCTGATGGCGGGCCTGCTGCTGATGACGCTCAGCCTGCTGCCGATCGGCCTTGCCAGCAGCCTGCAAGGCGTGTTCACGCTGATCTGCTGTTTCTATCTGGGTTCGATCATCGCCGAGCCGGCGCGCGAAACGCTCAGCGCGTCGCTGGCCGATCCGCGGGCGCGCGGCAGCTACATGGGCTTCAGCCGCCTCGGGCTGGCGTTGGGCGGTGCGTTGGGATATACCGGCGGCGGTTGGATGTACGATACCGGGCGGATGATGAACATGCCGGAGCTGCCCTGGCTGCTGCTCGGCGCCGTCGGCTTCGCCACGCTGCTGGCGCTGTACTGGCAATTCAGCCCGCGGCGCAACGCGTCGGTGATACTGCGCGGCGGCTAACGCCATAGAAATCCGGCCGAATCGGCAACAGCTGCTATCCTGTTAGTAAAAACACCCACAGGAGCCCGTCGGCATGAGCGAAGAAGCCAAATTACCGCAACTACTCGAACATATGATACTGAACTTGCGCATGATTTATGCGCGCTCCACCCTGGTGGAAAAGGCGCTGGCGCATATCCTCGCCAGCGACGCCGGCCTGAAAAACGATATTATCAAACAGCTGCAGGTCGTTACCGCCGCCAACGAACGCGATCAGATCGATTTGGAACAAGCCCGCATTCACCTGATCGATGTGCTCAACTCGGTACCGGTCAAGAAATAGCACTCCTCGCCCGCGCCTGTTGCGCGGGCAATATCGCAATAACGCACCATCCAACACACGCGTTTCAAGACAGCCTCGATAAGCTGTGGTAACTATTGCTGTTAAAACCTGACAACCCGGAGCAAGCATGAAACTGTTCATTTACGATCATTGCCCATTCTGCGTTAAAGCCCGCATGATTTTCGGCCTGAAACATCTGCCGATTCGCCTGGTCACGTTGCTCAACGACGATGAGACGACCCCGTTCAATCTGATTGGCAAAAAAATGGTGCCGATCCTGATCAAAGACGACGGCGAAGCGATGCCGGAAAGCCTGGATATCGTGCGCTATGTCGATGGCTTGGACGGCAAACCGGTGCTGACCGGCCGCACCAACCCGGCCATCGCCGAGTGGTTGCGCCGGGTCGACAGTTATGCGGCCAAATTGCTGTTGCCGCGTATTGCGCATGCCGATTTCGAAGAATTTGCCACCGACAGCGCCCGCCGTTACTTTATCGATAAAAAGCAGGCGTCAATCGGTGATTTCGCCGAGCATCTCGCCAACAGCGCCGATCTGATCGCCGAACTGGAGGCCGACCTGCAAACGCTGTCACCGCTGATCGTCTCCGCCGACGCCGTGAACGGCGAGCTTTCTGAGGACGATATTCATCTGTTCCCGCTGCTGCGCTCATTGTCGATCGTCGCCGGGGTTGCCCTGCCGGACAACGTGGAAGCCTACCGCAACCGCATGGCGCAGCGCAGCGAAGTGCCGTTGCTGCTGGATATGGAACAATAACGTTCGACAGTCACAAAAAGGATATGGCGTACTGATGCTGAAAATGGTGCTCGCCACCGCTCGCGATCGGGCGCGGCTGAAGGAAATTACTTCCGTTCTGATTCGTTATGGTTTGCAAGACGTTCTGCGCCTGCTGGGCCTGGGGGCGTTGCTGCATGGCGCCCGCGGTGAGCCCGCACGGCAGAGCGCGCAGCCCCTTCCTCAGCGGCTGCGCGAAGCGCTCGAGGCGCTCGGCCCAACCTTCGTCAAATTCGGCCAGATCTTGGCCACGCGTTCTGACCTGCTGGATCCGGCCTGGACCGACGAACTGGATCGCCTGCACAGCCAGGCGACGGTGTTGCCATGGGAAATGCTGGCGCCGCAGATCGTTGCCGATCTCGGCGATGATCCCGAGCAGCTGTTTGCCGAATTCGATCGCACACCGCTGGCCGCGGCGTCGATGGCGCAAATCTACCGCGCGCGCCTGCACAGCGGCGAACAGGTGGTGGTGAAAGTGCTGCGCCCCGGCCTGGCGAAAACCATTCACGCCGATCTGCGGCTGCTGGCCTCGCTGGCGGAAACCGTGGAGCAGCAGAGTCAGGCGCTGGCGCGCTATCGACCACGGCAGATGGTCAGAGCGCTGGCGACGGCGCTCAATCATGAACTGGATTTGACCCATGAAGGGCATAACTGCGATCGCGTCGCCGGCATGTTTGCGCGTGAACCTGACGTGGTCGTGCCGAAAATCTATTGGCAATGGTCTTCCCCGCGTCTGTTAGTGCAGGAATACTTGCCCGGCACCGCGCCGGAGACCCCCCGGCAGTTGGCGGAAGCGGGATTTGACGGCCCGCTGCTGGCGCGGCGCGGCGCTCGCGCCTTTATGAACATGGTGCTGGAGCACCGGCTGTATCACGCCGATCCGCACCCCGGCAACGTGATGGCGCTGAGCGGCGATCGCGTCGGCTTCATCGACTTCGGCATGGTAGGTCAGTTGTCCGAACGGCGGCGCAACCAGTTGCTCCTGCTGCTGCAGGCCATCGCCGATCGTCAGTCCGAAGGCATCGTCAACACGCTGATCGCCTGGTCGGACAGCGAACCGCTGGATCTGATGGACCTGGAGCTGGCGGCGCAAAACTTTCTCGACAAGCAGGCCGCCGCCACCCTGACGCTCGGCAAAGCCCTCACTGACCTGTTGGTGATGGCGCGTGAGCACCAGCTGGCGCTGCCGCCGGATCTGGTGCTGCTGTTCAAGGCCTTAATCACCGCCGACGGCGTGCTGCACCGGCTGGATCCGGCCTTTGACATCGTCGCCACGCTCAAACCGATGCTGCAACAAACGGTGCTGCAACGTTATGCCCCTGACGCCGTGCGCCAACGGCTCTTGGCCCTGGGCGGGGAAGCGCTCGACGCCGGAGAGGAGCTGCCGCAAACCCTGCGGCTGTTGGTGCGCCGCCTGAAACGCGGGCAGCTCAATGCCGACATTAACGTCAAGAACCTCGGTCAGTTGAGCAAAGCACTGGAGCGCGGCGCCGTCACCCTGGCCATCGCCATCGTCACCGCCGCTTTTGCCCTTGGGCTGGCGCCTTATCTGATGCATTCGTCGCTGCGGCTGTGGGGCATTCCGCTGTTCCCGTTGTTGGGAGGCGCAGCCTGCCTGGCCGGCGTGATCCTCTTGGCGCTGCGATTACGGCGCTGACGCTTTCGGCGTTATCCGATAGGTCTCGCCCTGTTTTACGCGCACTATTCCCGCCATACCGCCGCCTGCCGTTTTCACGCGCAGGCGGAGCGTTTATAATGATTAATCAATTATCTGCAGCACTTTTCGCCAGCAGTCGCAATGAGGCATTAATGAAGAAGATCCTGATGGGCGCAGCCGCCCTGCTGTTCGCCGGCGTATTGGCCGGTTGCAATCAACTGACCCAGTACACCCTGAGTGAACAGGAAGTGAATGACTACCTGCAGAAACATAACGACTATCAGAAGCAAATCGGCGTGCCCGGCCTGCTGGACGCCAACATCGTGCTGACTCAGTTGCAAAGCCAGATCGGCCGCAGCGAACCGGGTAAAGTCACCCTTTCCGGCGACGCCAAGGTCAACATCACGTCGATTCTCGGCCCGCAGACCGCGGATCTGAAGCTGACGCTGAAGGCGCAGCCGGTTTATGACCGGGCGCAGGGCGCCATTTTCCTGAAGGACATGGAGCTGACCGATTACAGCGTGCAGCCGGAAAAAATGCAGACGGTGATGAAAGCGCTGACGCCGTATCTGAACCAGTCGCTGAAATCCTACTTCGACCAAAAGCCGGCTTATGTGCTGAATCCTGACAACAGCAAAACCGAAGCGCTGGCGAAAAAACTGGCGAAAGGGTTGGAAGTGAAACCGGGGGAATTGGTGATCCCATTCAGCGACTGACGCCGCCTGAGAACATCAAGCCCGCCGCTCGGCGGGCTTTTTACTGCCGGGAAAGCGTTACTGTGGGGCGCTGTAGGCGATTTCGCCGGTGTTGCAGTTGAGCGTCACGTTGTAGGTTTTATCTGCCTTGGTGCCACGCACCGTCAACGGCACCTGCCATACCTGATCCTTGCCGCTGATGGCATCCGGGCTAACCCAGGCAATCGGCGTTGCGGTACCCAGCAGCTTTTTGTCCGACTCCCAGCGCGTAATGCGGTTCTGCAAGAAGTCGCGCTTGACCTGGGCGGCGATATCCGCTGGCTGCAGGCCCGCACACTGCCCCACCTTGGCGGCGCGCTGTTCGTGATCCTGCGCCCACACCGCCGTCGATGCTCCCATCATGGCCAACAAGGCGATAGCAAAACCCGTTTTTTTCATATGTCCTCCCGTTGTGATTAGCGCTATCCGGGCGCCCATCCCTGGCTCACAACAGGGCTTCGGCAAAGGGTTACCGTTTGACGAACTCAATGACAAACAGCGCATCCAGGCCCGGATAGATTTCCTTGATCACCTGCTTCAGTTCGCCGAGCGACATGTTCTCCTGCTGTGCGTGGCGTTCGGTCAGCGCATCCAGGCGCACCGGCGTTACCGACAGCACTTCGATAAAGCAGAAAAATACGCCGTCCTCATTGCGGCTGACGCGCAATACCTCACCCGGTTCAAAATGCGATTCACTGGCATCCCGAATGGTGATGGTTTTACGCCCGGCCAGAATGTCTTGCTCAAAGCGGCTGAAGAAAGTTATTTCACGGCTCATTTTAGATCCTTTTTCATCACAACACCGCAACATAAGTCATTATGCCGCCTGCTTTTCTGACGCAGATCCCTCTTTTGGGGTATAGGCCGCTTTTTTCGCTTTGCTTTCCGCTGGTTTCTTGAGGGTTTCCGCCGGCGATGCGCCGCGCAGAATCAGACCCAGCGCATCCTTGTTTTCCGCCAGGAAGAAGCTCAGCCCTTCGCGCTGTTCGTCATCCAGGTTCAGCGGCGCCTGCTGCAGCCACTCCCCAAGGTTGTCCGCCAGATCCAGCATTTTGTCGTAGGCGTCGGCTTCTTTCTTGCTCGCGAAAGTCATTTTTTCCTCACCGTTTCTCACCACCACATATTTAACTTCAACCGCCATGCGTGCGTCCTCAAATACTCAAATTACTGTGATTATATACAGTATAGATAGATCGTGGCGGGAAGGCAAACCGCCGCCCGCCTTCGGCTTATTTCAGCAGCCGCACCTTGCAGCTTTTGCCTTTGATTTTGCCCTGCTGCAACTGTTGCAGCGCCTTGCGCGCGCTGGCTTTGCGGATCGCGACATAGGCATGCACCGGGAACATATCGATCTTGCCCACTTCCGCCGCCGTCAGCCCGGCATCACCGGTCAGCGCCCCGAGAATATCGCCGGGACGGATCTTCGCCTTGCGGCCACCGTCGATACACAGCGTCACCATTTCCGCCTCCAGCGAGCCGTTGGCCGCCCCGCTCAGCTCGGACACCGGCGACCAGTCGACGCTCATCTGCAGATAGTCTTCAATCGCGTGCGCACGCGCCATTTCCTGCGGCGTGCACAGGCTGATCGCCAACCCGCTCATGCCGGCGCGGCCGGTACGGCCAATACGGTGCACATGCACTTCGGGATCGAACGCCAGCTCGTAGTTGACCACCAGCTCCAGCTCTTTAATATCCAGCCCGCGTGCGGCGACGTCGGTCGCCACCAATACCCGGCAACTGCGGTTGGCGAAACGCACCAACACCTGGTCGCGGTCGCGCTGTTCCAGATCGCCATGCAGCGCCAGCGCACTGATGCCGCGGGCCTCCAGGGCCTCAAGCACCGTCTGACAGTCGCGCTTGGTATTGCAGAACACCACGCAGGACGCGGGTTGATGATAGCGAATGGCCGACACCAGCAGCGCTGGGCGCTGATCGCGCGTGGTCTCATAAAAGCGTTGTTCGATGGAGGTCTGCGCTTCGCCATCGTCCACCTCGACGCTCAGCGGCTGGCGTTGAACGCGCGCGCTGATGCGCTCGATGCCTGCCGGGTACGTGGCGGAAAACAGCAGCGTCTGACGTTGCGGCGGCGTATAGCTGATCACATCGTCGATGTCGTCGGCGAACCCCATGTCCAGCATGCGATCGGCCTCATCCAGCACCAGCACCTTCAGCTCGTCCAGCTGCAGCGTTTTCTTGCGCAAGTGTTCCTGGATACGGCCCGGCGTCCCCACCACGATGTGCGGCGCATGCACCAGCGAATCGAGCTGCGGCCCCATCGGCTGGCCGCCGCACAGCGTCAGGATCTTGATGTTTTGCGTAAAACGCGCCAGGCGACGCAGCTCTTTGCTCACCTGATCGGCCAGCTCGCGGGTGGGACAGAGCACCAGCGCCTGCGTGGCGACCTGACCGACGACGATACTGTTCAGCAGACCAATGCCGAAGGCCGCCGTTTTACCGCTGCCGGTTTTCGCCTTGGCGCGCACGTCCCGCCCTTGCAGGATGGCGGGCAATGCGGCGGCCTGTACCGGCGTCATTTCGGCGTACCCCAGTTCGTTGAGGTTGGCCAACTGTTCGGCTGGCAGCGGCAGGGAAGAAAAAGAAACTGTGCTCACGGCGATAACTCTTATATGACGAATGGAATGGCGGCGCGCCCGCAGGTAAGCGCCGAATCAGCGGTAAATGATAACAGAGATGGGCGGCGTTACGGGGTGCGGGCATAAAAAAACCCGCCGGCGGCGGGTTTCTTGGCAACGCAGTCGTTAAATCGCAACGACGTTGGCTGCGGCTGGGCCACGTTGGCTGTCCTGGATGGAGAACTCAACCTGCTGGCCTTCAGCCAGGGTCTTGAAACCATCGCTGACGATAGCGGAGAAATGAACGAAAACGTCTTTAGAGCCGTCGGCAGGGGTAATAAAGCCGAAACCTTTGCTTTCGTTGAACCATTTAACGTGACCAGTGATCTTGCTCATTTGTGTTTCCTTTACTTGATAAACCTGCCTTGACGGCACGAGACGCGAAAACCTTTCGATAAGTAGGCCTTCTTTCGCCGTCGGTTATTAACGCACAATCGCTCATACAGGGCAAATATTTCTGTTTGTTATAAAAACAGCCAGTTAGCAACAAAACCGGCGCGGCGGCTGCGCGCGCAATCGTTTTCGTATATACTGCCCGCCGATCATCAATCCGCTTACTTTCACCGATCCAGGTACGAAACTATGTTAACGATTGGAACCGCCCTGCGCCCTTCCGCCACCCGCGTCATGTTGCTCGGCTCCGGCGAGCTGGGTAAAGAAGTCGCCATTGAATGCCAGCGCCTCGGTCTGGAGGTGATCGCTGTCGATCGCTACGCCGATGCGCCGGCCATGCATGTGGCGCACCGCAGCCACGTCATCAATATGCTGGACGGTGACGCGTTGAAAGCCGTCATCGAACACGAGCGACCGGACTATATCGTTCCCGAAATCGAAGCGATCGCCACCGCCATGCTGGTCGAGCTTGAACGCCAGGGCCACCGCGTAGTGCCCTGCGCCGAAGCCACACGCCTGACCATGAACCGTGAAGGCATCCGCCGTCTGGCGGCGGAAGAGCTCGGTCTTCCCACCTCCAGCTACCGCTTTGCCGACAGTGAAATCGCTTTCCGCCAGGCGGTTGAGCATATCGGCTACCCGTGCATCGTCAAACCGGTGATGAGCTCTTCCGGCAAAGGCCAGAGCCTGATCCGCACGCCCGAACAGCTGCAAAGCGCCTGGGATTACGCCCAACAGGGCGGCCGTGCCGGCGGTGGCCGGGTGATCGTCGAAGGGCTGGTAAGATTTGATTTTGAAATTACGCTGCTGACCATCAACGCCGTGGATGGCGTGCATTTCTGTGAGCCGATCGGGCACCGTCAGGAGGATGGGGATTACCGCGAATCCTGGCAGCCGCAACGCATGTCGGCTACGGCGCTGAGCCGGGCCCAGGCTATCGCCGAGAAAGTGGTGAAGGCCCTGGGGGGCTTCGGGCTGTTCGGCGTGGAGCTGTTCGTCTGTGGCGACGACGTGATCTTCAGCGAAGTGTCGCCACGCCCACACGATACCGGCATGGTCACGTTGATTTCACAGGATCTGTCTGAGTTCGCCCTGCACGTGCGCGCGTTTCTCGGTTTGCCGATCGGCGCTATCCGCCAGTTCGGCCCTTCCGCTTCGGCGGTGCTCCTGCCACAGCTCACCAGCACCGATGTGCGCTTCAGCGGATTGGAAAACGCGCTGCGCGGGCACAACCAGCTGCGTCTGTTCGGTAAGCCGGAAATCGCCGGCCAGCGCCGCCTGGGTGTAGCGCTGGCGACGGCGGACACCACGGAACTCGCGGTGGAGCTGGCGAAACAGGCCGCCGCCGCCGTGGCGGTCAACCGCTAAAACTGACGGGGCCGCTTGCGCGGCCCCGATAACATCAATAGTCTTCGTCTTCTTCAGCATCGTCATCCCGCGACGCCTCCGGCGCGGCATCCTGCTGTTCGTCTTCGTCATCGAACAGCACCGCGACATGAGCGCCCTGATGCTTCTCACGAATTTCCTGCGCAACGCGAGCAATGGCCTCACCGCTGCTCATGCCCTGTTCCATCAGCTGATGGATGCGATCCGCCGCTTCCTGCTGCTCCGCGTGGCTCAGTAATGGCATACCTGCATGCATGTGTCGTTCTCTCCGGCAAAAGGGAGAAGGAGTATACGCGCTAACGCGGCGGATCCCAACGTCTTGTGCCTCAGGCCGGCTGTGAACAGCCGTTATCGTTGCGCCACTGCTTTAAACGGTGCCGCCACAGCATGACATGCCACCCCTGCTTCACGCCGCGCGCATTGGCGAGCATCGCTCTGTCGATGCCACGTTGGTAAAACTCTTCGGTAATCTGATTCTGAGCGGCCGGATCCGGCTCACGGCGAATGCTGTGGCAAATCCCCAGCGCTTCGCGGGTGATCTGCCAATGGAACGCCGGCCGAATGGCGATGGTGCTCGCATAACGCAGGTTGAGCCGCTCCAGCATTTCGACGATTTTCATATAGTGGCGCTGATAATCCACGTTAGCCTTGCCGGTGCGACGGCGATTGCTGATCGACTTGTCGTGCACCCGTTGGCGGTACAGCGGCGTGCTTAAATATTTGACCCGCTTGGCATTAAACATGACCTCCGTCGTCCAGGGAATATCCTGGTGATGTAAGCCCGGTTCAAAATAGAGCCGATGCTGGCGGATAAAATCGAGACGATATATCGCCAACCACACAACGTGAATAAACTTTCGCGATTTCAACGCGCGTTCGAACCATTGAACGCCAGTGATAACATCAGTGGTGCGTAAACGCTCCTGAGGAAAAATCGGCTGCAATTCGTCCTCGCTGGCAAAATAGCGTTCGCCATTGCATTGCATCACGTCTAATTGGTGCCGTTCGGCCTGCTCCAGCAGCGTGGAATACATTTCCGGCGCCAGCAGATCGTCAGCGTCGGGAAACGCCACGTATTTTCCTCGGGCAACGGCGAGCCCGGCATTACGCGCATTGGAAACGCCGGCGTTCGCCTGATCGATAACCCGAATATGCGGATGCGCCGCCGCATAGCGGTGGGCGACCTCCCCCGAACCGTCGGTGGAACCATCGTTAACGATGATCACCTCCAACCGCTGTTCTCGTTGAGCAAGCAACGAAGCCAGGAAAGGTTCTAACAGTTCTCCCGCATTGTGCATCGGGACGATGACGCTCAGCATTAACGACATAGGCAGCTCTTCAATAATAATGTAACAAAATGATAATTTTATTTTTTTGAAAAATAGAAATCGCTTCAGCGCCCGAGCGAAATATGACGCAAACATTCACATTTCCGCCGCGAGCTAAATAAGATTCATCTTGTTTGTCTTTTCATGCTTTCTACAAGAAAAGCGTTCCACAACAAGGAATAACTTTCACAAGACGGCCACCTTAAAAAACACAGGCAAAACCGTTTCGCATCGCCCACTTAATAACAGCGAGCAACAATAAAAGTGTGAAATTAACGAGTTGTCTTTATATTTCTCGGGTCTTGCGCCCTCGGTGAAAAATGCTTCCAGTTATTTTGACGTTAAATTTTTAACATATCGAAGTATAAACAATGGCGCAAAAAATGCCTTATTTCAGGTTTATTGAACTGCCGTTTATGTGAGGTGTGCTGCATGTCTCGCATGGCAAAACATGCATGCCATGGCCGTCTATGGCACACTAGCCGCCAGATATTGCCGTCTTCACAGCCAGGTTTATTGACGTTCATGAGCGTAACCGCCCCAAACATAAAGTCTTTGCCCTACCATCGCAGCGCCCTGATGACGCTTTTTGCCCCGCTTTCATCGCAGCCTTGGGCGATGCTGCTGCACTCGGGCTTTGCCGACCATTCGCACAACCGCTTCGATATTCTGGTCGCGCAGCCGCGCATTACTCTCACGACTCATGGCGCCACCACAGAAATCACAAGTGACGACGTAACAATACGGTCGCAACAAGATCCGTTTGAGTTGTTGCAACAGCAGATGGTGGCGCAAGGTTGGCAACCGGCCTTTAATCCGGATCTGCCGTTTCAGGGCGGCGCCCTGGGGCTGTTCGGCTACGATCTTGGGCGGCGGGTGGAAAGCTTGCCGCAGTTGGCCGAAGCCGACCTCACCTTGCCGGACATGGCGGTGGGCATTTATGACTGGGCGCTGATCGCCGACCACCGGCTGCAAACGCTGACGCTGCTCAGCTATGGCGACGTGGAACAGCGCTGGCGCTGGCTCAATAGCCAAACCGCGCCTGCGGCACGCCCTTTCACGCTGCTGAGCGACTGGCGCGCCAATATGAGCCGGCAGCAGTACGGCGAGAAGTTCCAACGCATTCAGCACTACCTGCGCAGCGGCGACTGTTACCAAATCAATCTGGCGCAGCGATTCTCCGCAGACTATCAGGGAGATGAATGGCAGGCGTTTTGCCGATTGAGCGCAAGCAACCGCGCGCCGTTCTCCGCGTTCTTGCGTCTGCCGCACAACAGCGTGTTGAGCGTTTCTCCCGAGCGCTTCCTGTGGCTGGAGCAGCAGCGCATCCAAACCCGCCCGATCAAGGGCACGCTGCCGCGGCTGGCGGACGCGGAACAAGACACCGCACAGGCTCGACGTTTGGCCGGTTCGCCCAAAGATCGCGCTGAAAATCTGATGATTGTCGATCTGCTGCGCAACGATATCGGCCGCGTCGCCCAGCCCGGCAGCGTGCGCGTGCCGGAGCTGTTCGTCGTGGAGCCGTTCCCGGCGGTGCACCACCTGGTGAGCACCATCACCGCAACCCTGCCGGACACCGCCTCGGCGACCGAACTGCTGCGCGCCTGCTTCCCCGGCGGCTCGATCACCGGCGCGCCCAAGGTGCGGGCGATGGAAATCATCGAAGAACTGGAGCCGCAGCGTCGCAACGCCTATTGCGGCAGCATCGGTTACCTGAGCGCCTGCGGCACCATGGACACCAACATCACTATTCGCACGCTCGTCACCGAAAACGGCCGCATCCATTGCTCCGCCGGTGGCGGCATCGTGGCGGACAGCCAGGAACAGGCGGAATATCAGGAGACCTTCGACAAGGTTGGCCGCATTCTGCCGCAGCTCGGGGAGTGCGCCCAGTCGTGATCCCACCAAATGCACCGGCTTCACTGCACGCCTTTATCAGCCGTTTCCAACTGCAGCTGCCGCAGGCGGCGCAGATCTCGCACAATGTGCGCCCGGCCGCAGTGCTGATCCCGATCGTCTGTCGCGCCGAGCCGACGCTGCTGTTGACCCGCCGCGCCGACTCGCTGCGCAAACATGCCGGCCAGGTGGCCTTCCCCGGCGGTAAAACCGACGATGAAGACGGGTCGGCGATCGTGACGGCGCTGCGAGAAGCGCAGGAAGAAGTGGCGATACCGCCGCAGGCGGTTACTATACTCGGCCAAATGGCGCCGCTCGACAGCAGCACCGGATTTCAGGTCACGCCTATCGTCGGCCTGGTCTCGCCGGACGTGCAGTTCCGCGCCAACGAAGGCGAAGTGGCTGACGTGTTTGAAATGCCTTTGCGGGAGGCGCTGACCCTGTCGCGTTACTACCCGCTGGACATTCATCGCGCCGGCCATACGCACCGGATTTACCTTTCCTGGTACCACAGCCAGTTTATCTGGGGGCTGACCGCCGCCATCATTCGCCGCCTGGCGCAGCAAGTCAGTATTTAGCCGGCATTGCGTGATCTGACTCGCAATCTGGCACGGTTGCCGGCCTCCGCTGCGGGTAAAGCGATCGAAATCACTTCATTTGATCGCTTTTTCAACTACCGTTCCGGTTGAATGGTTTTAAAAAAACTGTAAACCCTCTCTTAAACCTTACGAAATACCTGTAAAATACCACCGTCCGAGATAAACCACTGTAGAAACAGGGATTAAGCCGGCGGCGTTCAGCAAGGAAAGCTGGCGCGATTACCGTTAATGGAGCTTGGGCGAAAGCGGATGCCCCGCACAAGGGTTCGCCCCGGGTAATCAGTAAAAAAAGCGACACCACGGATTATTTAATTTCATGCGAAAAAGGCAGCCGAACCCGCACGGCCCTTTTACAATATCGCTGTTCCCTGCGCGGTTCTTAACCGCCGCAGCCATAACAATACGTCTCTTTAAGGAGTTTTAGCGTGATTAGCGTTTTCGACATGTTTAAGATCGGCATCGGCCCGTCCAGCTCTCATACGGTTGGACCGATGAAAGCCGGCAAACAGTTTGTCGACGATCTGGTAAATAAAGGCCTGATGCCTTCTATCACGCGTGTTGCCGTAGACGTTTACGGCTCACTCTCATTGACCGGCAAAGGTCACCATACCGATATCGCTATCATTCTCGGCCTGGCCGGCAACATGCCGGACACCGTCGATATCGATAGCATCCCGGGTTTTATTCGCGATGTAGAACAACGTCAACGCCTGATGCTGGCCAACGGCCTGCATGAAGTCGATTTCCCGCGCGACGGCGGCATGGTCTTCCGCAGCGACAACCTGCCGCTGCACGAAAACGGCATGCAGGTCCACGCCTTCGCCGGCGATAAAGAAGTGTATAGCAAGACCTATTACTCTATCGGCGGCGGCTTCATCGTCGATGAAGAGAACTTCGGCAAGGCCGCCGAGCAAGAACTGCAAATGCCTTATCCGTTCAATTCCGCGCGCGAAATGCTCGACCACTGTCGCGAGACCGGGCTGTCGCTGTCCGGCATGGTGATGCAGAACGAACTGGCGCTGCACAGCAAGCAAGAGATCGACACCTACTTCGGTAACGTCTGGCAAACCATGCGCGCCTGCATCGATCGCGGTCTGAACACCGAAGGCGTGCTGCCGGGCCCGCTGCGCGTGCCGCGCCGTGCCTCCGCGCTGCGCCGCATGCTGGTGGCGTCGGACAAGCTGTCCAACGATCCGATGAACGTGATCGACTGGGTCAACATGTTCGCGCTGGCGGTTAACGAAGAAAACGCCGCCGGCGGCCGCGTCGTCACCGCGCCGACCAACGGCGCCTGCGGCATCGTGCCTGCCGTGCTGGCTTACTACGATCACTTCATCGAGTCCGTCAGCCCGGACATCTATATCCGCTACTTTATGGCGGCGGGCGCCATCGGCGCGCTGTACAAGATGAACGCCTCCATTTCCGGCGCCGAAGTCGGCTGTCAGGGTGAAGTCGGCGTTGCCTGCTCCATGGCGGCGGCCGGCCTGGCCGAACTGCTGGGCGGCAGCCCTGAGCAGGTATGCGTGGCGGCGGAAATCGGCATGGAACACAACCTGGGTCTGACCTGCGATCCGGTCGCCGGCCAGGTGCAGGTGCCGTGCATTGAGCGCAACGCCATCGCCTCGGTCAAGGCGATCAATGCCGCCCGCATGGCCCTGCGCCGCACCAGCGAACCGCGCGTTTCGCTGGATAAGGTGATCGAGACCATGTATGAAACCGGCAAAGACATGAACGCCAAGTATCGAGAAACATCACGCGGCGGCCTGGCTATCAAGGTGCAATGCGACTGACCGACAACCCCGCCACCCGGCGGGGTTTTTATGGGTAATCAATTCATTGAGCGTTTTTGTGACAATGTCACCAGAAAAAATCCTGCATTTTTCTCATCGATCCGGCGGTTAGCCTGCAAATTGACCTTCTGTTTTGCCAAATCGAAATAATTTACTGAGTTACCATCAATCTTGTATAACCTCAGGCTAGAATTAGCCGAGCGCAACTTAAGGATCTATGGCCTGACCGTGACTCGGAGCTGGATTACCGAACAAGGATTTACCGGATGTTGATGACCCACCTCGCCGCGTCCCAATATCGTTACTACCGTTGGCTGCTGGCCGGAGCGGTGGGCGCGGCTATTCTGTTGGTATCGCTGTATACCCGTTACTATCAAGAGGTCAAAAGCATCGAGCAGAGCCAGCAAACGTTGGCCACCCGCACCGTCGGCAAGATTGACCAGCTGCTGTCCCCCGCACAGCTGCAGGCGGAACGCAGTATGGACATGCTGGAACAACCCTGCGAGAACGTCTCATCGACCCTACGCTTTCGCGCTGCGCAAAATCAGGCGCTGCGCGCCATGCTGCTGGTAAAAAATGGCGTCATCTACTGCTCCAGCCTGTTTGGCGCCCGTCATTATCAGTTGGCCGCCGTGCTGCCGATTTTCGTCAACAGCAACGTCAAGCTGGCGCTGCGCCCTTCGTTGGCGGTGAGCAAAGGACTGCCCACGTTGGTGATGTGGACACCCTCCCCCGGCGATAGAACCAGCGGCGTTCTGCACGTCTTCAATATCGAGCTGTTATCGAACTTTTTACTCGAACCGCAGGAGCCTTATGTTCAG
Organism: Serratia sp. SCBI; assembly: GCF_000747565.1. Taxonomy (NCBI): domain Bacteria; kingdom Pseudomonadati; phylum Pseudomonadota; class Gammaproteobacteria; order Enterobacterales; family Yersiniaceae; genus Serratia; species Serratia sp. SCBI. The sequence goes on from NZ_CP003424.1 coordinate 2,860,235, forward strand.
CGAATGGTGCTGAACGTAGCCGACAGCAGCCTGGAATACGGACGCCGTGAAATCCTGCGCCGCGACACCCTGACCAACGATCTGCGTTACACCGCCGGTTCCGAGCGGTACCCGTTCTCGATTTCGCTGTTCGGCCCGCAGGTCGGCATGCTGGCGTTTTCCGCACTGCCGCGCCATATTCCTCTGGCGCTGTTGATCAGCCTGCTGGCGGCCTATGTGGTCTACCTGCTCACCGCTAACCGTATGAGCCTGTCTTATCACATCGGCCATGCCATTACCCACCGGGAGTTCCGCGTTTACTGCCAACCGATCATTCACAGCGATACCGGCCGCTGCGCCGGCGTCGAGATGCTGCTGCGTTGGAAAAAGAAACGGCAGGGGTGGATCTCGCCCGACGTGTTTATCCCGCTGGCCGAGCAGCATGAGCTGATCATTCCGCTGACCCGCTATCTGATGAACACCGTGACGGAAAATCTGCAGCTATTCCCGCCGCGGCCGTCGTTCTACATCAGCATCAACGTCGCGGCCGAGCATTTTAAAACGCTCAACATCATCGACGATATCCGCCAGATTTGGCTGCCGGCGCACCCAATGCCGTCACTGATGCTGGAGCTGACCGAGCGCACCGCGCTGTCGGCCATCCAGCATGACCAGATCCGGACGCTGAAAGACATGGGTATCATGCTGGCCATCGACGATTTCGGCACCGGCCACAGTTCGCTGAGCTACCTGAAAAACCTCAGCCCGGACGTGTTGAAGATTGACCGCGGGTTTACCGCGGCCATCGGCACCGACGCGGTAAACGCAACGGTGACCGACACCATCATTACGCTGGCGCAGCGGCTGAAGCTGAAGTTGGTGGCTGAAGGGGTAGAAACGGCGGAACAGGCTGACTACCTGCGCTCACGCGAGGTCAATGCCCTGCAGGGGTATTATTTCGCCAAACCGATGCCGATCCACGTTTTCCCGCTATGGTTGCAACAGTACGAATCGCGCGTCAGGCATGCGCAAGAGGATCCGCCGGAGGCCTGAGCCTCCGGCGAACGGGTTACGACTGCGTCGGCTCGTCAAAGACGACGCGGGTGACACGCACCAGTTCGATGCGGTATTCGGAGACGTCGACGATATCGAAACGCAGGTGGTTCAGCTCGATAGTATCCCCCACCACTGGCATCTGGCCGTAGTGGGCCAACAGCAGCCCCGCCAGGGTGGCGTAGTCCGCGGTTGGGCTCACCAGGTCATCGCAGGCCAGCGCCTGTTCCAGCGAGTGCAGGTCGGTCCCGCCCTTCACCAGCCAGCCGTCGCCTTCCGCCACAATGTCCGGGGTTTCATCTTCGTCCGGGAATTCACCGGCAATCGCTTCCAGCACGTCCAGCGGCGTCACCAGCCCTTGCACGACGCCGAACTCGTTGGTGACCACCACCAGACGCCCTTTGGCGCGACGCAGCACCGCCAACAGCTTGATGACGTCCATGGTTTCCGGCACCACGATCGGCGGCGTGCGGGCGGCGAACTCGGCGATATCTTCACCCTGCTCCAGCGCCACCAGCAGATCCTTGGCGCGCACCACGCCAACAATCTCATCCACCGAATCGCGGCACACCGGGAACAGGCTGTGCGGCGTGTCCAGCAGCTGTTCGCGTACCTCTTCGCGGGAGCGCTCGCAATCGACCCAGGAAATCTCGGTGCGCGGCGTCATCACGCTGCGCAATGAGCGCGAGGCCAGCGTCAGCACGCCGCTGATCATATAACGCTCTTCCTCCGCAAAGGTTTCATCCCGCGGCAAGGCGACCGCATCGTCCGTCTGCTGCGCGCGCTGCTGCCCCATCAGGCGCATGATCGCTTCCGCAGTGCGCTCGCGCATCGGGCGACGCGCCTGATGCTTGATGAAGTTGCGACGCGCGATCTGGTTGAACAATTCAATCAGGATCGAGAAGCCGATCGCGGCGTACAGATAACCTTTAGGAATATGCAAGCCGAAGCCTTCGGCGATCAGGCTCAGGCCGATCATCAACAGGAAGCTCAGGCACAGCACCACAATGGTCGGATGCGCGTTAACGAAGTTAGTCAACGGTTTGGACGCCAACAGCATCACCGCCATCGCGATCACCACCGCCGCCATCATCACCGGCAGATCGTTCACCATGCCCACGGCGGTAATCACCGCATCGAGCGAGAACACCGCGTCGAGGATGACGATCTGCACCACCACCGCCCAGAACTTGGCGTAACCGCGGTTGGCGCCGTCCTGGTGCGTCTGCCCTTCCAGCCGTTCATGCAGCTCCATGGTGGCTTTGAACAACAGGAACACCCCGCCGAACAGCAGGATAAGATCGCGGCCCGAGAAGCTGAAATCGCCGACGCTGAACAGCGGCGTGGTCAGCGTCACCATCCAGGAGATCACCGACAACAGGCCCAAACGCATCAGCAATGCCAGCGACAGGCCGATGATGCGCGCTTTATCACGCTGCTTCGGCGGCAGCTTGTCGGCCAAAATGGCAATGAACACCAGGTTGTCGATGCCCAGCACGATTTCCAGCACCACCAGCGTAAGCAACCCCGCCCAAATAGAGGGGTCCATTAAAAATTCCATATCAGACTCCAGAGAAAAGTGGGAACGAGCGCAGGAGGCTCAGACGTGACGATGCCGCCGCTGCATGGGCGCAGTCGACAATAGCAAGGTGACGGGATGGGATTACCGGGTGGTGGCCGAGCGGCCGAACAGCATATGTAACGCCAGCAGGTGGCGGGTGAAACCTGGAAAAACAGTAACTTCGGTGACAGTCCATAGGGAGGGCTGAGGCCCTTCACTCCTTAGTGATGAAAGAGGAAATTACTGTATCAGGATTTTTCTGGCGGACAAAGAGGCTTTTTCAACGGCGGTTTAAGGTTGCGCCCTGTCATCTCGCCCACGACCGCTAAGATTTATCCGAGCATTCAATAGCGGAGCAGCGTCACAAAAAATATTTTTTCACTCACTAAAATAAATGACGCGTTCGTGAAGTATCGCGCACAGGCATTTGAAACTGCGTGAGAAATGTTAGGCGTGCGTTTCTTTTTTTCTACCATAATGTATCTGAACCGCGGAAGTGACTGCCAAGACGGCACGGAAGAACGATACACACCGTGCCTGGAGTTCAACGAGGAGGTAGCGAGTGGCAATAGCTATTATCATCGGCACACACGGGGCTGCAGCGGAACAACTGCTGAAAACGGCGGAGATGCTATTGGGCGAGCAGGACAACGTCGCCTTTATAGACTTCGTTCCCGGTGAGAATGCCGAAACGTTAATCGTCAAGTACAACGAAAAAATCAGTGGATTGGATACCAGCGGCGGCGTGCTGTTCCTGGTGGATACCTGGGGCGGCAGCCCGTTCAACGCCGCCAGCCGCATTGCGGTCGATAAAGACAACTATGAGGTCGTCACCGGGGTCAACATTCCGATGCTGGTGGAAACCTTCATGGCGCGGGACGATAACCCCGCTTTCGATGAACTGGTGGCGCTGGCGTTGGAAACCGGCCGTGAAGGCGTGAAAGCGCTGAAAAAACCGCAGGAAGAACCCGCAAAACCCGCAGCACCCGCCCCGAAAGCCGCTGCTCCTCAGGCGCCGTTGGGGCCGAACGATCACATGAAAATCGGCCTGGCGCGTATCGACGATCGCTTAATCCACGGCCAGGTCGCCACCCGCTGGACCAAAGAGACCAACGTCAGCCGCATCATCGTCGTCAGCGATGAGGTTGCCGCCGACCATGTGCGCAAAACCTTGTTGACCCAGGTTGCCCCGCCGGGCGTCACCGCTCACGTGGTGGACGTGGCGAAGGCCATCCGCGTCTGGAACAACCCGAAATACGCCAACGATCGCGTGATGCTGTTATTCACCAACCCGACCGACGTTTGGCGTCTGGTGGAAGGCGGCGTGGAGATTACATCCGTCAATATCGGCGGCATGGCGTTCCGTCAGGGGAAAACCCAGGTGAATAACGCCGTTTCCGTCGATGAAAAAGATATCGAAGCGTTTAAGAAGCTGAACGACCGCGGTATCGAGCTGGAGGTGCGTAAGGTCTCGTCCGACAGCCGGCTAAAAATGATGGACCTGATTAACAAACTCAATTAGTGGCGCCAGCCGCTGATTATTTTACTCAGAGCTTTTTTGGTCATAGGAGAAGTGCAATGGAGATCACCACTCTTCAGATTGTGCTGATATTTATCGTTGCCTGTATCGCCGGGATGGGTTCCGTCCTCGACGAATTCCAGTTCCACCGCCCGCTGGTCGCCTGTACCCTGATCGGCTTCATCCTCGGCGACATGAAAACCGGCATCATCATCGGCGGTACGCTGGAAATGATCGCCCTCGGCTGGATGAACATCGGTGCGGCGGTCGCGCCGGATGCCGCCCTGGCGTCCATCATCTCGACCATACTGGTCATCGCCGGTGGGCAGAGCGTCGGCGCCGGTATCGCGCTGGCCATTCCGCTGGCGGCGGCCGGCCAGGTGCTGACCATCATCGTGCGCACCCTCACCGTGGCCTTCCAGCACGCGGCGGACAGCGCGGCGGAGCGCGGCAGCCTGCGCGCCATCACCTGGATCCATATCGGCGCCCTGCTGCTGCAGGCGATGCGTATCGCCATCCCTGCGGTCATCGTCGCCATCTCGGTCGGCACCGCCGGGGTACACGCCCTGCTCAACTCGATCCCGGAAGTGGTCACCAGCGGCCTGAACATCGCCGGCGGCATGATCGTCGTGGTCGGTTACGCAATGGTGATTAACATGATGCGCGCCGGCTACCTGATGCCGTTCTTCTATCTCGGTTTCGTTACCGCCGCCTTCACCAACTTTAACCTGGTGGCGCTCGGCGTCATCGGCGTGGTGATGGCCGTGCTGTATATCCAGCTCAGCCCGAAATACAACAAATCTCAGGTTGTCCAGGCCGGCCCGGCTAACGCGAACGATCTCGATAACGAACTCGACTAGGAATAGGTGAGAGAAATGGTTGATACAACTGCTCAAAAGAAACTCACGCCGGCCGACATTCGCGGCGTATTCCTGCGCTCTAACCTGTTCCAGGGGTCATGGAACTTCGAACGCATGCAGGCGCTGGGTTTTTGCTTCTCGATGGTGCCGGTGATCCGTCGCCTGTATCCGGAAAACAATGACGATCGCAAACAGGCGATCAAACGCCACCTCGAGTTCTTCAACACGCACCCTTACGTGGCGGCGCCGGTGCTCGGCGTGACCATGGCGATGGAAGAGCAACGCGCCAACGGCGCGCCGATCGACGACGGCGCGATCAACGGCATCAAGGTCGGTTTGATGGGGCCGTTGGCAGGCGTCGGTGACCCGATCTTCTGGGGCACCGTGCGGCCGGTGTTCGCCGCGCTCGGCGCCGGCATCGCCATGAGCGGCAGCCTGCTCGGGCCGATCCTGTTCTTCGTGCTGTTCAACCTGGTGCGCCTGCTGACCCGTTACTACGGCGTGGCCTACGGTTACCGTAAAGGGGTGGATATCGTCAACGACATGGGCGGCGGTTTCCTGCAAAAACTGACGGAAGGAGCGTCCATTCTCGGCCTGTTTGTGATGGGGGCGCTGGTCAACAAGTGGACGCACGTGAATATCCCGCTGGTGGTGTCCAAGATAACCGACCAGACCGGGCATACCAACGTCACCACGGTGCAGACTATCCTCGACCAGCTGATGCCGGGCCTGGTGCCGCTGCTGCTGACCTTCGCCTGCATGTGGCTGCTGCGCAAGAAAGTCAACGCGCTGTGGATCATTATCGGCTTCTTCGTCATCGGTATCTTTGGCTATTGGATTGGCCTGCTGGGCCTGTAATCGTTCGGAACGGCCGGGGGGCAACCCCCGGCTTTTTTATGTGTGGAGCGCAAGAGATGTCACTGACCGACGCCGTACTGATGCTGTTCATCGCCCTGCTGTTGCTGTATTCGCTGTATGACGAATTCGGCATGGATCTGCTGAAAGGCAAAACGCGGCTCAAAGTGCCGCTCAAACGCCGCAACCGGCTCGACAGCCTGATTTTCGTCGGCCTGATCGCCATTCTGATTTACCGCAACGTCACCACCAACGGCGCGGCATTAACCACTTACCTGCTTATTTCTTTGGCGCTGCTCGCCATCTATATCGCTTATATTCGCTCACCCAAGATGGTGTTTAAAGCGCACGGTTTTTTCTTCGCCAATGTGTTTGTCGAATATAACCGCATTAAAGCCATGAATTTATCGGAAGATGGCATTCTGGCCATCGACCTGGAACAGCGCCGGCTGTTGGTTCAGGTAACTCACCTGGACGACCTGGAGAAGATTTATCACTTTTTCGTTGATAATCAATAAATAAAAATAAATCCATTCCGTTATCGCTCAAACCCCGCGCTGCTTGTGGACAATTAATCGGCAGCGCCATTTCTTTTCTGACTATTATTTCCGCAACATTGTTACCCCCAGCTACATTATATTCCCCCATGAACTCAGATTAATGAAAACGAGTCTCAATTAAGAGCCAATATTGCCAAAGAATAAGGTTGTCGATGGCTGAAATAATATGGTATGGTTGCGCCGTCATTGGGGAGTAGCCGGTTTCTGGAGAATAAAAACCAGAAACGCCCGTATCAACATACTCGTTTCGCCGTATGAAACGTGGTGCGGGCAGCCAGGTAAGGTTGGCGAGACCATAGACACGTAACTCCGTCGTTTGGTTGGGGGTGGGTTACGTGTATATGGAGCCACCCGGCCGAGGCTATTTCACATGAACCTTTCAGCAACGCTTATTCTCGCTTTCGGCATGTCCATGGATGCTTTCGCCGCTTCAATCGGCAAAGGCGCCAGCCTGCATCAACCCCGTTTTCGCGAAGCGATCCGCACCGGCCTGATCTTCGGCGTGGTGGAAGCGATCACCCCGCTCATCGGTTGGGCCATCGGCCTGTTCGCCAGCCAATACATCATGGAATGGGACCACTGGGTCGCCTTCTCGCTGCTATTCATTCTCGGCATGCGCATGATCGTCGAAGGGGTGCGCAACAGGCCCGACGAAGAAGAGAAGGTCAAACGCCATGGTTTCTGGTTATTGGTCGCCACCGCCATCGCCACCAGCCTCGACGCCATGGCGATCGGCGTCGGCCTGGCCTTCCTGCAGGTGAATATCGTGCACACCGCGATGGCCATCGGCTGCGCCACCATGATCATGGCGACGCTGGGCATGATGATCGGCCGCTTTATCGGCCCGCTGCTCGGCAAACGCGCCGAGATCCTCGGCGGCGTGGTGCTGATAGGTATTGGCGTCAACATCCTGCTGGAACACCTCGGCTACCTGGCCTGAGGCGACCGAACTGCAAAAAAAACCTGCCGCGGCAGGTTTTTTTTGTTTCTGGACGCGCGCCTTTTAAGCGCGACGTCGGTACAGCGCCAGGACGAAATCCGTCTCGCACACAAACTCCCCGCCTTCGGCCAACCGCTGTTGCACCTCCGGCGTGGCGCGCCAGGCGAACGGCGTCATCTGCAGCAGGTTGGCGGCCTGCGCGCCCGGCAAGGTCATCGTATAGGCCAGCGCCTCTTTGCGCTCGCAGTCGAACCCATCGAACTGTTCGTCCTGTTCGGCATGCAGCTGCACCTGCTGGTACACCCGCTCTTTCAGCTGGTACAGATGACGCGGGCCCGGCGAAACCGTCACTACCACGCCGCCCGGCTTCACCACCCGCGCCAGCTCCTGCGCCTTGCAAGGGGCGTAGATGCGCAAGACCGCATCCAAGGCCCCGTCGGCGAACGGCAAACGGTGGCTGGAGGCGACGCAGAACGAGACCGCCGGATAACGTTTGGCGGCATAACGGATCGCCACCTTCGCGACGTCCAGCCCATAGACCGCCATATTGCGCCCCTGGGCCAGCCGTGAGGCCACGGCGGCGGTGTAATACCCTTCCCCACAGCCTATGTCCAATAACGCGCCAGCATCGGCCGCCAGCGCCACATCCAGCCACTCGGCCACCTGCGCTTGCAGCGGCTGATAATACCCACCGTCGAGAAACGCGCGCCGCGCCTGCATCATTTCCGCGCTGTCTCCCGGCTGTTTCGATCGCTTGTGCTGTACCGGCAGCAGATTGACGTAGCCCTCTTTGGCCTGATCGAACTGATGATTGCTGTCGCAACGCCATTGTTGAGACGAAAAATGCAGCGGCTGATGACACAGGGGACATTGATAAGACATGAATGGGCTTCCAGAGAGACAGGGCGCGGCTAGTCTAAAGAAGGCGCCGGTTTGATGCAAGGCGCATCCCCGCTCGCTTTCATCGCCAACAACACCTGGCCAAGCGGGGAAAAAGCTGGCTACACTGAGAGTCTGTTTTCTCACGCAGGTGAAAATAATTTATGAGCGATCGTTCCGCGCTGCTCGATGCGGTGCCCCACATTCAGCACGGCTTCGGCAGCAAACTCGCGCTGCTGCCGGGGCATCTGCTGCCCTACAGCGCCACATTGCCGGAAAAGAAGCAGGTGCATGGCACCCGCATCGTCGATGTGCTGCAACCGGCGCAGGCGTGCGGTGAGGCCGATGGCTTCTACACGCGCCAGCCCGGCATTCTGCTCAGCGTGCTGACGGCGGATTGCCTGCCGGTGCTGTTCAGCCGTCGTGACGGCGGCGCCATCGCGGCGGTGCACGCCGGCTGGCGCGGGTTGCTGGACGGTATTCTGGAACAGATGGCGGCCCGCATTCGCCAGGACGGCGACACCGCCGATTGGGTGGCCTCCATCGGCCCCGCCGCCGGCCCGTGCTGTTACGAAGTTGACGAAGCACTGGTGGAAAACTTTAAACAGCGTCTGCCGCTGCCCGCTACGCTGATCAGCCCGCACTATCGGCATCTGGATCTGGCCGCGATCGCCGAATACAAGCTGACGACGCTCGGCTTCGCCGCCGTTGACCGCTCAGGCAGTTGCACTATCTGCACACCGGACGTCGATCCGCAGCGGCCGCAGCGCTTCAAATACACCAGCTATCGCCGCAACAGCCATCGGCGCGCGCAGGATCCGACGCATCCGGGCATTAAAGGCCGCAACCAGTACGCCGGCATCGTCATCGTCGCCGAATGACGGAAACGAAAAAGCCCGCGCGAAGGCGGGCTTTTTGTACAGCTGACGCTGATTAGATAGCAGTAACGTTTACTGCAGATGGGCCTTTCTGGCCATCTTGGATTTCGAACTCAACGTTCTGGCCTTCAGCCAGGGTTTTGAAGCCGTTACCCTGGATTGCAGAGAAGTGTACGAACACGTCTTTGCTGCCGTCAGCCGGGGTGATGAAACCGAAACCTTTAGACTCGTTGAACCACTTAACTTGACCTTTGATCTTTGCCATCTTGAGTATTTCCTTTGGATTGTTTAAACCGCCCGTAGGCGTTACATAGACAAACTAGAGTCGTTACTGCTTGAGGCACTAAGATAAGGATCGGCAGAGAAGCGGTATTCAACGCTAACGTCTTTACTCAGAACTTCTTTACTGAAAATGCCACACATATACAGAACTGTACCTCGTTTTACCCAGATGCGTTATCACATACTCTGTATGCGATGGCAAGCCATTTTTAATCACTGAACGACATGTCGCACATATTTGAAACGGTCGAGAGCCACATTTGCTTAAATAGGCCAAAAGATGTTGAAGCATCGGCTATTTTCTGCTTGCCAAAATCACTGCGCCAGACCCCGCATTCTGCTGGCGTTTTAACAAAACTTTCATCGTATTGACGCCTATCTGTCTCGTCATTTCCGCTTTTTTGCCGCTTATAGCGTTAAAAAATTTGAATCTTTATGGAATTTGATATGCAACATTTGAATATCGATGAACGGGGGCCAATTTATTCATCGCTCCTCCGACCATTTACCGCCGGAAAGCCCATTCATCATCGGCTTTCAGCCCTGCCGCCAAACGGCGCGGGCGAGCACGGCGAACGGGCCAGCGGTGACGCATCCGCCCTGCACAACGGATGCATAAACATGCAAAGCGCCGACACCTCTCCCGCTTGCCGGTGGGTTCATCATAAATAATCCGAATATCATTAACCTCAATAGCCGGAATAGTCTTATCAATAACGAAAGTTCAACGTTGAATTAAATCCTGAAAACAAGGGGGTTATTTGAATCACCACCCGCGCTTATCAATTCGGCTAATTACAGCCGCGCTTTCAAACCGTTGGTTTTATTCATCCCGCAGCGCCGCCGGGTGATGAGGTAACGCAGACGGTGAGTCCTGCAACGCGATGCGCTCACCAATCTTCAGCGGATGGAATTGATGCTGCTCCAGCCCCGCTTCGCTCAACGCCAGGTTCAACTGCTGCGGCGGCTCGTCCAGCGATTCATCCGCCAATTCGAACACCCCCCAATGAATGGGAATGGCGCGCGGCTGATTCAGTTGACGGTACAGCGTCACCGACTGCTGCGGATCCATATGCTGTTCCTGCATAAACCAGCGCGGCGCATAGGCGCCGATGGGCAGCGCCGCCACATCGAACGGCCCCAACCGCTGACCGATCTCCGCCAACCGTTCCGAATAGCCGCTGTCGCCGGAAAAATAAAACCGCAGCGCCGGATGGTGGATCACCCAGCCGCACCACAGCGAGCGATTGCGATCCCACAGCGTGCGCATGCTCCAGTGCCGCGCCGGCGTGGCGTAGACCGTCAGCTCGCCCAACGGCAGACTCTGCCACCAGTCCAGCTCATGCACCTTCAGCCGATAACGGCGGAACCAGCGCTTCAAGCCGAGCGGCACGATGAACTCGGTCTGAGGGAAACGCCGCGCCAATTGCCGCACCGTGCGCCTGTCAAGGTGATCATAATGGTTATGGGAGATCAGCACCGCATCCACCGCCGGCAGTTGCTCCACCGTCAGCGGCGGCGGCGTTCTGCGCTTCGGGCCGTAAAAGCTCAGCGGCGATGCGCGTTGGGACAACACCGGATCGATCAGGATATAGCGCCCGCTCAACCGCAGCAGCATCGAGGCATGCCCCAACCACCAGACGCTGTCGCCACTGCCGCTGAGATCGGCCGGCTGCCACCAGCGTTCGGTAAATTGCGCGTAGCCCTGCTGCGGCGGCTTGGGCAACCCCTGGCGCTTGCGCTCATCTTGCCAACGTTGAAGATCCCCCTCCTGACGCCGCGAAGGTTCCGGGTTGCGAAATCCCTCCGGCGTGTGATGCGCCTTGGCCGCGTCGTAATAACGGTTGATTCTTTTCATCCAGCGTCTTCTCCCGACCCTCAGCGCCCTGCACGGGCATGACTTTCAGTGTAACAAACCCGATGAAGCTCGCACTTCGTCAGCCGTGCGCTGCATTGAGGGAGCTTTTGCCGTATGCTGTTGTCTCACTTCGGTGAGACAGCCAGGGCCGCCAAGAGCCCGTTAAGACTCTCTTAAGAACTTTGTGATTGACTTGTAGGGCATACAGAAAAGGAGAAGTTATGAGTCGTTCGACATCCCGCAAATCAGGCGCAGGCCTGGGGCGCCGTATTCGCAGCGCGCTGCTGGCGCAGAAGCAATACTGGAAAATGTATTTCGCCATGAAGCTGCGCCGCGTGCGCGTGCCTGCACCGCTGGTGCTGCTTGGCGGTTCGCTGCTCGGGTTCTTCATGCTGACCCTGCTGATGCTCAGCGTGGTGACCATCGACGTCATCAGCACCCTGCTGCTGCTGTGCCGGAAACTGCTGGGACGGGGTGACGGTGAGGGGCGCGCCTTTATGCCGCGCAGCTGACGAGAAGAGCGCGGAGGCGCAATACGCCTCCGCGCGCAGATTAACGCTTGGCGCCTTTGCGGCGCGTCAGCATGAACCCGCCCCACAGCACTGCAACCCACACCGGCATCAACAGCACCGAAATGCGGATCCCTTCGCTGAAATACATAATCACTAAAATCAGGCCGAGGAACGCCAGGCACAGATAGTTGCCGAACGGATACCACAGCGCCTTAAAGCTCGGAATAACGCCCTGACGGTTCTTCGCCGCACGGAATTTCAGGTGCGCCAGGCAGATCATCACCCAGTTGATCACCAGGGTGGACACCACCAGCGCCATCAGCAGCTCAAACGCCTTGCCGGGCATCAGATAGTTGATCAACACGCCGATCGAGGTAATCAGCGCCGACAGTGCGATGGACAGCACCGGCACGCCGCGCTTGTTGACGCGCGTCAGCGCTTTCGGCGCATTGCCCTGGCTGGCCAGCCCGAACAACATGCGGCTGTTGGCGTAAACGCCGCTGTTGTAGACCGACAATGCGGCGGTCAGCACCACCACGTTGAGCACCGTCGCCACCAGATTGCTGTTCAGCGCATGGAAGATCAGCACGAACGGGCTGCCGCCCTCCACCACTTGCCCCCACGGATAAAGCGAGAGCAGTACGGTCAGCGAACCGATATAGAAAATCAGAATGCGGTACACCACCTGATTGGTCGCTTTAGGAATGCTGCGACGCGGATCGGCGGCTTCCGCCGCGGTGATGCCCACCATCTCCAGCCCGCCGAACGAGAACATGATCACCGCCATCGCCATCACCAGCCCCGAGAAGCCGTGCGGCATAAAGCCGCCCTGCTGCCACAGGTTGGTGATGCTGGCCTGCGGCCCGCCGTTGCCGCTGGCCAACAGCCAGGCGCCAAACACGATCATGCCGACAATCGCCACCACCTTGATGATGGCAAACCAAAACTCGGTTTCGCCGTACAGGCGCACGTTCACCAGGTTGATCAGATTGATCAACACAAAGAACAGCGCGGCGGACGCCCAGGTGGGGATCTCTGGCCACCAGTACTGAATGTAGATGCCGACGGCGGTCAATTCCGCCATGCCGACCAGAATGAACATCGCCCAGTAGTTCCAGCCGGAAAGGAAACCGGCGAAATCACCCCAATATTTATAGGCAAAGTGACTGAAAGATCCGGCGACCGGCTCCTCCACCACCATTTCGCCCAGCTGGCGCATGATCAAAAACGCGATAAAACCGCCGATGGCGTAGCCCAACAGCACGGCGGGGCCGGCCATTTTAATGGTTTGCGCAATGCCGAGAAATAAACCGGTGCCGATGGCGCCCCCGAGGGCAATAAGCTGTATGTGTCTGTTTTTTAATCCGCGTTTTAGCGGGGTATCCTGATGCTGACCGCCCATCTTATCCTCATATGGCGTACCTCCTTGCCGTTATCGGCCAAGATTTAACCAATCAATAAATGTATCTGCGGGCGGCTTTTTAACACTTAACCCCGTGAGCATCAAGGAGTAGCGCCCCGAGACGGCAGACCGGAGCGCGATTTTTTAACCGAGGGAGAGCGGGTAACGACGGCGTTCAGCCAGGCATACCGCACAGTTTGGTCAGGTTGCGCGCGCCGATCATCAGCGTGGCGACATAAGATTGGCGACGCGTAACCACTTCCACCGCCACGCGATCGTTTTGATATTTTATCAGATAGGTCGAGGGCCAGCCCTGACGGCGCTGGCCGAAGCTTTCGGCATGACGATCGATCGCCGCATGGGCAATCACCAGATGAGACAAGTTTTTATCACCTTTGATAATGCGCTTCATAAACAGCCTCCGCCAACGACAGCTCTGTTATTAGAAAAAGGAGAAACTCTTACCAATCACCGGTATTTTTGCGAATCAGTTAGCCTGTCGGCTCATCAGAAAACAGATCATCGCCGCGCGCAGCGGGCTGGCGCTGTCGGCCTGCCATTCACCGCCCTGGGTGCTCATGCGCGCCTGCCACTGTGGGCTGTCGCTGTGGTTGTCGGGGTTCAGACTGATTTTGTTGGCGCAAATGATCGGCCAGGCGTCGGAGGGATTCTTGCAGTAATCTTTACCTTTCACGCCGCCGTAGGGATACCACTTGTCCGGGTTCTCCCCGGTCAGCAGCGCAATGCTGCGGTTCACTTCGGCATCGCTTTCTTCGTACCATTTAATCATCGGCTTTATCCATCTTTTGTAAGGTTCGCGCTACATTACGATGTCTGTAAGACAGTTTTATGACAGCGTCGCCGGTTTTCACATTATCTGCACTAATGTTTCGCCCCTTTAACTTTTCTCCCCTTCTGCGTACACTTTTCGTCTGTTTAGCGCCCAGGAAACGCACGCATGTTGACCGGTCTCAACCATCTGACGCTCGCCGTCAGCGATCTCGATCGCAGCTTCGATTTTTACCGCCATCTGTTGGGGTTCACCCCTCACGCCCGCTGGCAAGGCGGCGCCTATCTGTCGTTGGGGGCGTTGTGGCTGTGCCTGTCATTGGATGAGGCGCGCACGCAACCACGGGCGCGTGATTACACCCATTACGCCTTCAGCGTCGCGCCGGAACACATTGAACGGGTCAGCGAGCGGCTGCGCCACAGCGGCGCAGAAGAGTGGAAAAGCAATCGCAGCGAGGGCGAGTCGCTCTATTTTCTCGATCCTGATGGGCATCAGTTGGAGATCCATGCCGGCGATCTGGCCAGCCGCCTGGCGGCATGCCGGGAAAAACCGTATCAGGGCATGGTATTTTACTGAAGCGCCCCGGCGGCGCAGCGCCGGCCGGAGCAGGGTGTTCAACGTTCGGGGATAAAACCTTTAAAATCCAGCGCGGGGCTGAGATCGTCGTCATCAGCATCGCCGCCGTCGGCGCGAGCGCTGTGCGCCAAACGCTTCAACAGCGCCGTTTGTTGACGTTGCTGCTCGGCAATTTCCTGCAGCAGGCGAATCTGCTCATTGGCGCGCACGCTGGCGCGGTTCACCAGGAACCAAACCCAGAGCCCCACCAGCAACGCCACGGCGGCGAGAGCCAACGACAACAGGCCGTTCTGGCCAAAACCTAAATCGTACATGGACAACCCTATCTACTGCGAAATTCAGGCCGCCATCTTAACACTCGCGGCGGCCGGGCGAACATCCCTGCCAAAAATTGCTTACCAGGGTACGAAGCGCGTCACCGAACAGATGCCCAGCGCAAAATTTCCACCATCGTCGCAATAGCTGTCCAGCGCCAACAGGTAGAAAAACAGGCAGGCAGCGACGGCCGTCATTATCACGAGGATTTTTTTTCGCAACAAATTTAGCAGCCTCATTGTTATCAGGATGGTCTATCGCGCATGTTATCACAGCAAAGTTAAACGAAGTTTAACTTGTCGTTTAGATTTCTGGCTATCGCCCGGTTTTCAGACTGTTACCCTTGCCCTCGCGCTGGCGCCGTGGCTAGATGAACCCTCAGGGATAACGAGGAAACGCAATGAGCAGACTGATTAAGTGGGTACTGGTATTGGCGGTCATTTACGGCGGCTTTTTTGATTTCGGGCTACGGCGTGCTGATCGGCAGCAACAAGAACGTCGGCGGATTGGGATTGCAGTGCAAATACCTGACGGCGCGCAACGTGGCGATCGCCCAGTACGTCAATGGCGACAACGGTTTCATCGGCGTGACCGACTGCCCGCTGTTCAAGAAAATCGAAACGGTGGTGGATTAACCGCCACCGCCCGACGCCGTCGCTCTGCGGCGGCTCCGCCTCAATCGCGGGTAAACTTCAACTCGATCAGCGCAATCGCCTTGTCAATCGCTCTGCGGGTCACCGGATCGGCGCCGGCGGGATGCGTGGAGAAATCGATGCTTTTGAGCTGGCCCGCCATCTTGTCGCGCACTTCGGTCGGCGCAATCACGTCGATAACGTCCAGAATCTGTTTAATGACCAGTTGGCAAGCGACCAGATCGGAAGCCAATTCCTGCTCGTTGCTCAGCATGTCAGACATAATAACTTTCCCTCTTGATTCAAACGCCGCACAGAATAGCATGCCGCCAGCGCCATTGCCCGCCCTCCCCGCCTTTTTCCCCATTCTGCGCACCGCCGGGCAAAAGCCCGCGGCAGATTAGCCTATACTTGCAGCATGACGGTGATAAAAACATCCGTAACCTAAGCCACAACCAACAGGAGATAGTTATGGCGAATCACAATGTGAAATCCTGGGCAACAGTGCGTGAAACTTCGGTGGAAATTGCCGAAGCTATTTTTGAACTGGCAGGGAACGATGAAGTGTTGGCGCAGAAGATCTGGGAAGAAGGCAGCGATGAAGCGCTGGAAAAGGCTTTTGCCAAAACCACCGCAGACCAGCTTTATTGGGGAGAGGAAACCGTCGAGCGTAAAAACGTTTAAGCCGCCAGGCAACAAAAAGCCCGGGTTTCTGGCCCAGGCTTTCCCGATTAGCGCTCACCCCGCTCAGCGGCGTGCATCTCTGCTTGCTCTCACGGTTCTTCACCTCCCACACCTTCCGCATTTTTCATGCTCATCACCGGCGTCGCCATAAAAGCGCCGACGCCCACGATTACAACCAGAGTAATAATCACTGTCATTAACATGCGATCACCCCATCAACGTTGAGTTGTTACGGCTGACTCTGTTTTGGCGGTTCTTGCTGCGGTCTGCTCCGCGTCACCCACCGCGGCGGCGACAGTCTCAGATTAGCCGTTTTTCCTTTCGGCTGACAAGCGGCGGTTCAACGGTTTTTCCGAATCATGCCCCGTCATCGGCGGCGTTTTTTGTCCGCGGCGGCAAGTTGTGTATACTTCACCGCTATGTAGATCTCACACTGACGCACTGATGATACAAGAACACCATCTCTCATTGGTCTGCGCCCTCAGCAAATGGGTCGAAACTCACCTCGGACGAGTGATCCATCTCGAAGAGCTGGCCGAGTACTCCGGCTACTCGCTGTGGCACATGCAGAAGCTGTTCAAAGAAGCGACAGGGATTTCGCTGGGCAAATACATTCGTGAACGCCGTCTGGCCGGCGCGGTCTATCAACTGCGCAGCAGTGAAGCGTCGATTTTCGATATCGCCCTGGACTTTGGCTTCGGCTCACAGTCCCACTTCACCTACATGTTCAGAAAGCGTTTTAATATCACGCCTTACGATTTCCGCCAGGATCTGAGCGTCGATCTGCATATCGATCCGCCGCTGCACGTCATTCATCAAAAATCCGCCTGATTTTCGCCCGCCGCCAACCGGCGGGTTAACGCGCGCCCCAGACCGCCAGCAGCGCGATCGCGGCCGGCAACGCCTGCACCCACAGGATCTTGCGGCTGGCGGTCAGCCCGCCGAACACGCCGGCCGCCAGCACGCAGCCGAGAAAGAACAGCTGCAGCGCCACATCTTCACGCCAATAGCCCCATACCAGGCCCAGCGCCAGAAAACCGTTGTACAGTCCCTGGTTGGCGGCCAAGACCCGCGTGGCTGCGGCGAACTCCGCCGTCGTCCCGAATGCTCGCCTGCCGATCGGCGCGCGCCACAGGAACATTTCCAATACCAGGATATAAAGGTGGAGCGCCGCGATAAGCAGCAGAACAATGTCGGCAAAGAGCTTCATGATTATCCAAATAGCGGAATGGGGATGCCGTCAAGTATAAGTGATGAGTGAATATCGCTCACCATCCAAGATAAAAAAACCCGCCGAAGCGGGTTTATGCAGGAGTCATTTTTTGAGGTTAGTGTAATACGGCAACCAACAATGCCGCGACAGAGACCCAAAACAGCGCCGTGGCAACCACGACATGGGACAGTCTTGCTCGATAAAGAACCTGGCTCATAATGACCTCACTGACATCAGACTAACGGGAGACAACCTGACTTCCTGAGGATTATCCTAATCTTCTTCCGTTTATCATTATATGCGTCAGATCACTATTTCGTTGAGAAACTTTATATTGTCGTGAAGCTGGAGCCGCGATCACATTTATTGCGCGTTATTAGAGCGAAATAAGTCGAATAATCTCGGCGATTATATCCTAACGCTATCAAACTTCGCTCCACGGCAGGCGTGGCGCGACCATGCGCTCACCGGAATAACCGCTGACCGCCGGAAAACGATCCGTTTCCTGCTCCCACTCGCGCTGAGCCTGAATAATTTCCGCTTTGGTATGGCCAACGAAGTTCCACCAGATAAGGATCTCTTCATTTAACGGCGCTCCACCGATTAATAATCCCCGGCTGCCCTTCTCTGCATTTAACTCAATAGAGTTATTACCCATGCCTAAATAGGCGAATGCATCAGGTGAAAATGTTTCACCATTAAGTTCAAATGCACCAATCAGGGGCAAAAAGCCGATTTCATAATCACCGCGCAGCGGCAATTGCGCCGTCGCCGCCTCTTGCCATTCCATATCAATGGCGATTAATGGCGAAAGAGTAAACACCGGTGAACGATAAGCGCCAAATTCCCCGACCAGCAAACGGTGATTCACGCCGTTATTCCGCCACTGCGGCAAATCGGGATAATGATCGAATCGCGGCGCCATGTCGGCATATTCGGCCGGCAACGCAATCCACAATTGTGCGGCGTGCAGTCGTCGGTCCTCGCCCACCGACTGTTCCGTATGCGCGATGCCGTGCCCTGCGGTCATCAGATTGACCTGCCCCGGACGGATCAACTGTTCGCTGCCGAGGCTATCGCGGTGCAGCACCTCACCCTCGATCATCCAGGTAAAGGTTTGCAGACCGGTGTGCGGATGCGGCCCTACGTCCATGCCGGGCGCGGTGCCGTTGAATACCGTCGGGCCGGCGTGATCGAGAAAACACCAGGCGCCGACGGTGCGCCGCTCCCGGGTTGGCAACGCGCGCTTGATAGGAATACCGCCCACTTCGGCATTGCGCACGGCAATGCGCTGGATCTGGCGCGCGCCGTCAACGACAGGGCACTCGCGTGAGGGTGAAAAGCGCGCAGGACGGGACTGACTCATCGCAAAGACCTCCTGAATGGCGCCGATTCGCCAAGGATAATCGCCCCAGCTTAGCACAGGACAACGCCCCCTGGAGAGCGACGACGCTCAGCCGCGCTCACGCGGATTAAGGTGTTTTGATGTAGCAGCTTTTAATATCGATATCGTCGTGGGCATGCCTGAGATCGGAGAAATAAGTCACTCCGAAGAGAATCGACACGACCAGCAGTACAGAAACCAACAGGCCGATAATCGCCAACAGTTTGGTTTCATCGTGGAGATTGGGCTCCATTTTCTCTCCCCTAGTTAATGACGTCAGGTCAGCCACAGCGTGACCGCCAACGTAAAAATGATCAGTGAGCAGGACGCAATCGCCAAAACGACGATCGCAAATTGCGCATCACCCAAGGTTTCTCTGTAGTTTTTATCCGTCAAGGCGTTACGCTGCTGTTTCACTAAATCGGCTTTCACTCGTTCAACTGCTGCATTGCTGTTTGATGGGGCAAGACACCCCCTCAGAATGGGGGAGCGAAATCCCCCTTCGGCTGCTCAGTCCGCAACCGGGCCATGACGCTACCAACTTTCCCCCCAGGGTCAACACCGCCGCCGCGGGCCGGCGAGCGCAGGCACACGGTATGTGTAACTTTTATTTAGAGGGAAGGGAAATAAGAGATGCTTATAGCGGAGGCAAAAAAAAGCCCGGCACATCGCCGGGCCAGGGGAGACAGAGGCGTTATTGCGGGATACGCAGCACCTGTCCCGGATAGATCTTGTCCGGGCTCGACAGCATCGGCTTGTTGGCTTCGAAAATTTTGTTGTAGAGATTGGCGTTACCGTACATCTCTTTGGAGATTGCGCTCAGCGTATCGCCCTTCTTCACGGTATAGAAGCGGCTCTCGGCGTCGGATTGCGCTACCGCCACCTTGTCTTCCACACCGCTGATGCCCGCTACGTTGCCAATCGCCACCAGAATCTTCTCTTTCAGCTCCTGGCTGACGGCATCGCCGGTCACCACCGCTTTCCCATCGACCACCTGCACATCGACTTTGTCGGTGCCCGGCAGGCCGCTCTTATCGAGATGCTCCTTGAGTTTGGCGCTTTGATCTTCGGCGGAGGCATTGCCGGTGACTGTGTCCCACAGTTTTTCGCCCGCTTCTTTGACAAAGTTAAACAAGCCCATATTCACTCCTTTTGATGGTTGCACTAATGCGTTGATGTAAGGCTTGTTAAGCTTAGCATCGTCAAAAGGATCTGCCATCCGCTCTCGCCCCCAGAAACGGCTGGAGAATTCCGAAAGTGCCGTCTGCGGCGCCTCATTGGCGTTTTATCGCGCAATGATGCTGAAAAATCGCGCTTTTTTACCTACACTGTTGCAGACAAGGCGGCTCGACGAAGGAGGCTGCAAGATGTACGCATTGGTGATGTTTGTCTGTTATCTGGATGGCGGCTGCAGTGAAATGGTGGTGGACATATTGCGCGACGAACCGCAATGCCTGGTGGCAATGAAGGAACAGAACCTGCGTCACGCCGGCTGTTATCCCATGGAAGAATTTATTGACGGTTTCTGGTTGCCGGCCAGCGAATACTCGGATTTTTGATCCCCTCCCCGCCTGATGCTGAGGAATTTCTGATTTCATCGGAAACTGCATCTTCCTCCGAGGCATAAGGCCGCTGTTTTGTTAAATTGCGGCTCCCGAAGAAGAAAGACAGAGAAAGGTCATGTCAGCATCGGCTCATTCCAACGAGCAATATGAAATTCTGCTGCGCAACGTCAGCCTGGCGTTAGGCGACGCAGTGTTGCAGTTAATCAAAAACCATAAAAAGGTATCCGGCGGCAATATTCTTTCGCAGCTGGTGACAGAGATAGAGCGAGAGCAGGATCAGCAGCGGTTTGCCGCGCTGCGTTCGGCCATCGAGCTGGTGGGGTTGGCGCCAAAAGGCTGAGCGCGCGATACAAACGAAGGCAGGGCTTGCGCCCTGCCTGATTACCGATCCCGACACAGGATGAGGGTAATGGAATTGCAGCTTAGAAGCGGTAGGTTAGGTTGACGGCAACGATGTCGTCAGTGCTCAGCTTCAGTTTGTTGTCGTCGTTCAACTGGTTGATCTTGTAGTCGACGTAGGTGTACATGTTTTTGTTGAAGTAGTAAGTCGCGCCCACTTCCACGTATTTCACCAGATCGACGTCGCCAATCCCTTCAATATCCTTGCCTTTTGACTGCACGTAGGCCAGAGACGGACGCAGACCGTTTTCGAACTGGTACTGGGCCACAACTTCGAAGTTCTGCGTTTTGTTGGCGAAGCCGGAGACGCCATTGCCGCTGATCGGCGTCATGTTGCGGGTATCGGCATACATGGCCGCCAGATAGACCTGGTTGGCGTCATATTTGATTGCGGTGGTCCAGGCAGTGGCCTTGTCGCCTTTACCGTACTGCAACGCTTTCTGAGCGCTGGTACGGTTGGAATCAGAGAACGCCGCCGCGACGCCGATGCCGGTGCCGCCGATGTCTTGATAGTCCAGAGACATGCCGTAACCGTCGCCGTTTTGCTTGGTCACGCTGCGGCCGTCACCGTCGTTTTTACCCTGGTACTGCAACGCCAGGTTCAGGCCTTCCACCAAACCGAAGAAGTCACGGTTGCGGTAGGTCGCCAGGCCGTTGGAGCGCGCGGTCATGTAGTTGTCGGTGTAGCTGTAGGAGTCGCCGCCGAATTCCGGCAGCATGTCGGTATAAGCTTCGGCGTCGTACACCACGCCGTAGTTACGGCCGTAGTCGAACGAGCCATAGTTGGCGAACTTCAGGCCGGCGAAGCCCAGACGGGTTTTGGTGCCGGTGGTGCCCTGCGCTTCATCGTGGTTGGCCTGAACGTTGTATTCCCACTGGCCGTAACCGGTCAGCTGATCGTTGATCTGGGTTTCGCCTTTAAAGCCCAGACGAACATACGTTTTATCTCCGTCTTCACTTTTATCTTTACTGAAAACGTGTTTGGCCGAAACGCGGCCGTACAGGTCGAGTTTATTGCCATCTTTATTGTAGATTTCAGCCGCGTTGGCGAAGGAGGTGACCGCCCCGAGGGCGACAGCTAAGGCTAATACACTGCGTTTCATCATTTATTTTCCTAGATATTATAATTAAAACCCTGCCCGTCACGCCCAATTTATAATTTGGGCTGTGATTTTATCTTTTGGTATTTTATGAGCTCCCCTAATGCTGGGGTGATGTGACATTAGCATCATGAATCAAAACTTAAAATCAAAAAGTTCATGAAACAACGAGGAGAAAGCATGTTTATTTGTAACCATATATTTCAAAAAAGAGAATGCATAACCCATTGAATATAAGAAATTTTTATCACATAACTTATAACCAAAACGGTGCAACGCACCAATTTAGTGCATTTTGGTTTCGTTTTGCGTGCTTTCTGCGCGATTCAAAAGTAACAACAAGATTAGCATGGTTATTAAAAACGTTACTTATTTCACATTTTTATCTTAACAAAGTCACCAGGCAATTAAGGCTTTCCGATAACGGCTGAACACGGCCTTTATTCATTCACGTAAAGAAATCCCTATGGGACGAATAAAATTCGATTTATGGCCATTTAAATAGCGGGAAATAGCAGATTAAAATAATGAAAGGAATAAACGGCAGCGCGCTGACGGCGCCGCCGAGGATAAATCAATACAACGTAGAACGGGAAACTTCGCTCAACAGCATGCCGGCGCGCAGGCCCAGCGCCACAGTGGGGTTAGGAAACAGTATCCACGCGCCCTCTTCGCCAACGCGATACTCCTCCTGCGGCTGCTCGCACAGCAACATCCCCGGTTTCAACTCAGTGAAGTTGGCGGTGTCATCATCCAGATGCAGCTTGAAATCCTCGCTGTGTTTGATCAACGAGTGCATCACACGGAATACCCGGATCGCCTCGCCCGCGCGCTCCGGCAACGGCCCCTCGCTGACCGCCGCCCGCAGAGCGCGATCGATGGCGGCGAACTGCTGCAGATCGTTGCTGCCGAACGGCCGCGCCTTGCCCAGCTCGAGCGTACAGCTCGCCGCATTGAGATGCTCGCTGGAATAGTGGCTGAAAGTCCCGCCCGGCGCACTGTGTACCACCAGCGCATCCAGATCGGCGGCATCCAGCAGCTTTAGCATCGGTTCGCTGTACGGGCGCTTCTGGAAGGGCAAAATGCCAAAGCGCGGCAAATGCGACTCGCGAATGGCGGTGTGCAGATCGTAATGGAAACGCGCCGCCTGTTCGCCATCAAAAAAAGCGGCGAGCGTGCGCTCCAACTGCTGGGCGCGCGCGGTTTCCCCGCTGGCGGCGAAGTTGCGGTAGCGGCCGCCGAACATGCGGTTCATGTCGCTGTGCAGATAGCGCTTGCCCGCCCGCATCGCCGCCGGGTTGCCCAGCACCACCAACAGCCGCACCGCCAGCGGCAAGCGGCCGCTCAACAGATCGCCGATTAACTGATTGAGCAGTTCAATCGGCGCGGTTTCGTTGCCGTGTACGCCCGCCGACACCACCAACGCCTGGCGATAACGCTGCCGCGGCGTGAGCTCCAACACCCCTTCCCCCAGCCAACGCCAGCGCAGCTGCGGCGTTTCGCCCTGCCATTCGGCGGGTTCTTTCCCCTCCAGCGTCAGGGGCAGTAGATCGATCATGCAGCCTCCCTTATCGTTGGAACGGATAGATGGACCCGAGACCGAGGATCGACGTCAGCGAATCCAACGCCTCGCGCCCTTCGCGCAGCAGCAGCGGATCGGCCAGGTCATCCTGCGTCAGGCGATCGCGGTAATGACGATCCACCCATTCGTTCAGCGTCGCGAACAGCCGATCGTTCATCATGACGCGTGGATTCACCGCCCGCAGCTCTTGATCGTTGAGCGCCACCCGCAGCCTCAGGCAGGCCGGGCCGCCGCCGTTGCGCATGCTTTCGCGCAGATCGAACACGCGGATTTCATCAATCGGGCCGCCGCTGCCGACCATCTCGTTCAGATAACGCCACACGCCGGCATGCTGGCGCGACTCTTCCGGCACCACGATCATCATCTTGCCGTTCGGCTTGGTGAGAATTTGGCTGTTGAACAGATAAGTCGCCACCGCGTCCGCCACCGAGACGCGCTCCGTCGGCACTTCGATCGCCACCAGTTCGCTGTCCAGCGTCGCCATCTTGCGGCGCACTTCATCCAGCGCCTGTTGCTGGCGGTAAAACGCCTGCTGGTGGTGGAACAGCACGTTCTGGTTGCTGACCGCAATCACGTCGTTATGGAACACGCCCTGGTCGATCACCGCCGGATTTTGCTGCACGAAGACCGTATGCTGCTCGTCCAATTGGTGCAGCCGAGCGATCGCCTCACCGGCTTCGCGCGTCTGGCGCGCAGGATAACGCGCCGGCGCCGTTTCGCCGCCAAACTCCTGGCGACCGTAAACGAACACCTGCACGCTGCGCCTGGCATAATCGCCGCCCAGCCGGTTATGGTTGGCCGCCCCTTCGTCCCCGAACAACGCCACCTGCGGCAGCGCTTCATGGTGGGCGAAATGCCGGTCGTCGTTAAACATCGCCCGCAAAACGTCGGTGGTCGTTTCCGCTTCAATGGCGCGGTGGAATTTATTGTTCAGGTTGGCGGCGGTGAAATGCACCTTGCCGTCTGCACTGTCCGCCGAGGGGACACCGTGGCCGCATTGGCGGTCCACATGCAGGACGCCGAACTGAGCGCCGACAGCAAACGCGGCGATTGACGCATCGCCTGCGCCAGCACCGCCTCATCGCTGCCGCTGAAACCCAGGCGACGCAACATCGGCAAATGCGGCCGCTCCTGCGGCGGCAATACCCCTTGCTGGAAACCGAGATCGGCCAGCGCCTTCATTTTCAGCAGCCCCTGCTTCGCCGCCAGCTGCGGGTTCGATACGCTGTTTTGATGCTGCGTAGAGGCCTCGTTACCGAACGACAGCCCGGCATAGTGGTGCGTTGGCCCCACCAAACCGTCGAAATTGACTTCATATCCTGACATGGCTATCCCCTGGGGATGGCCTGCGGCGACGCCATGACGCCGCCGCAGACGATTAACGGAACGACAAGCCCGGCGAGAGCGTCGCCGGCAGCGACAGGCTTTCGCTTTCCAGCGACGCCATCGGCCAGGCGCAATAGTCCGCCGCATAGAAGGCGCTTGGGCGATGGTTGCCGGAAGCCCCACGCCGCCGAACGGCGCCGCGCTGGACGCCCCGGTCAACGGCTTGTTCCAGTTGACGATGCCGGCGCGCGCTTCCAGCAGCAGCCTCTCGAACAGCTCACGCTGCGGCGAGACCAATCCCACCGACAGGCCGTAGCGCGTTTGGTTGGCGAGCCGCAGGGCCTCGTCGAAATCGCGGTAACGCACGATCGTGGTCAACGGCCCGAAGTACTCTTCGTCCGGCACACCGGCCACGCCGGTCAGCTCGATGATGCCCGGGCTGAGCAGCGAACTGCCCGGCTCCAGCAGACGCATGGCCAGCAGCGATTTACCGCCCAGCGCCAGCAAGCGCTGCTGCGCTTTCAGCATGTTTTCCGCCGCGGCCGCCGACACTACGCCGCCCATGAACGGCTGCGGTTCGGCATCCCAACGGCCGACGCGCAGCTCGCCCGCCACCTGAACCAAACGCGCGATAAAGGCGTCGCCTTCCGCCCCCTGCTTAACCAAAATGCGGCGTGAACAGGTGCAGCGTTGGCCGGCGGAGATAAACGCCGACTGGATAGCCAGGTTGACCGCCGCGTCGCGATCCTCGAAACCATCGACGATCAGCGCGTTGTTGCCGCCCATCTCCAGCGCCAGGATCTTCTCCGGCTGCCCCGCCAATTGGCGATGCAGGTGGTAACCGGTGCCGGCGCTGCCGGTGAACAACAGGCCGTCGATATCCGCACTGGCGGCCAGCGCCTCGCCGGTTTCCCGGCCACCCTGCACCAGATTGATCACCCCGTCCGGCAGACCGGCCTTCAGCCACAGCTTCAGGGTCTCCTCGGCGGTCAGCGGCGTCAGCTCGCTCGGCTTGAACACCACGCAGTTTCCGGCCAGCAGCGCCGGCACGATATGGCCGTTCGGCAGATGGCCGGGGAAGTTGTAAGGCCCGAACACCGCCAGCACGCCGTGCGGGCGATGGCGCAGCACCGAAGCGCCGTCGGCCATCGCCGTCTGGCTAAAGCCGGTGCGCGCCTGATAGGCCTGCAGTGAAATGCCCACCTTGCCGATCATCGCCTGAATTTCGGTCAGGGTTTCCCAGCGCGGTTTGCCGGTCTCGCGGCTGATGGTTTCCGCCAGCGACTGTTTATGTTCTTCCAGCAAAGCGGCGAAGCGTTTCACCAGCTGTTCACGCTGCTCGAACGGCGTACGCGCCCAGCCGGGGAATGCGGCGCGCGCGGCTTCGCAGGCGGCGGCGACGTCATCGGCGTCGGCGGCGTTGGCGCGCCACAGCGGCTGATTGCCGACCGGATCGGCCTTGCCGAACCCCGCGCCGCGGCCCTGCCGCCAGACGCCGTTAATCAACAGTGCAGGATGGGACATCATGCTTTCTCCTGTGCAATAAGGGGGAGTACCCGCACCGGGCTGCCCTGCTCGACGCCGAGCGCCGCAGCGGTGGCGGCGTTGATATGCAGGCGGTCGTCATACAGATCGGCATTGACCAACAGTGCGCGGTAATTCTGATAGTTGTCGTTGGCGACCAGATGGACCGGCGCATCGGCGCGCATCGGCGTGTCATCCAGCACCACTTTGACCAGGCGGCTCTGCTTCACCGCACGGATGTGGTCGATTTCGGCTTCCAGCGTCGGGCCACCGTCGAAGATATCGACGTAGCCCTGATAACTCAGGCCTTCCGCCTCCAGCAGGCGGCGCGCCGGCAGGGTTTGCGGGTGCACTTCACCGATCACCTTCTGCGCGTCTTCGGCCAGGAAATCGACATACAGCGGATGTTTCGGCATCAGTTCGGCGATAAACGCTTTTTGTCCGGTGCCGCTCAGGTAGTCCGCCTTGGCGAACTCGATGGAGAAGAAACGGTGGCCGACGCTCTCCCAGAACGGCGAACGGCCGTTTTCATCGGAGAAACCGCGCATCTCGGCGATCAGACGGCGGGAGAAGCGTTCACGGAACGCGGCGATAAACAGGAAACGCACCTTCGACAGCAGCTTGCCGTTCTCGCCGTGACGATAGTCCGGATCGAGGAACAGCGTGCACAGTTCCGAATGCCCGGTATGGTCGTTGCTGAGGAACAGCGTCGGCACCGATTTATAGACGTTCAGCTGTTTGGAAGCGTGCACCTGCGTGCCGACGCGGAAGCTGTACCAGGGTTCCGCCAGGCCGACGGCCACTTCGATCGCGCAGACCCCCACCGCCTGCCGGCGCTCGCTGTCTTCCAACACGAACAAATAACACTGGTCACTTTGCGGAAGTTCGCCTTGCCAGGTTTTTAACGCCCGCTCAATGCGTGCCGACAGGGTATCTTCATTTTGCGGCAGCGACGTGAGACCGATACCGGATTTGCCGGCAAGCGTCAGCAAATCCGCCAAATCGCGGCGCTCTATAGGGCGAATAATCATCATAATGCGAACCTCTTCTGAATCAGGCTGCGCCGATGAAGGCGCAGCCCGCTGATTAGCTGCAAATGCGCGCCACGGCGCGCGCGAATCGCGCCAGCCCCTCTTTCACATCCTGCTCAGGGATGATCAGCGACGGCGTGAAACGCACCACGTCCGGGCCGGCGATCAGCGCGATAACGCCTTCTTCGTTGGCCAGTTGGGTGATCTGCTTCGCTTTGCCGGCATAGTCTTTCTTCAGTTGGCAGCCGATCAGCAAACCGCCGCCGCGAATCTCGGCGAAGATCGGATACTGACGGTTGATGTCGTTCAACCCGTCGATGAACCACTGGTGGCGCTGCGTGACGCCTTCCAGCACTTCCGGGGTATTGATGATGGAGAACACTTCCCCCGCCACCGCCGTCGCCAGCGGGTTGCCGCCGTAAGTGGTGCCGTGAGTGCCGACGCCCAGCGTTTTCGCCAGCGCATCGGTGGTCAGCATGGCGCCGATCGGGAAGCCACCGCCCAGCGCTTTCGCGGTGGTCAGCACGTCCGGCACCACGCCGTACTGCATATAGGCATACAGGTGGCCGGTGCGGCCGACGCCGGTCTGCACTTCGTCGAAGATCAGCAGCGCGTTATGGCGATCGCACAGTTCACGCAGCCCCTGCAGGAAACTGGCTTCCGCCGGCAGCACGCCGCCTTCGCCCTGGATAGGCTCGACGATCACCGCGCAGGTGCGATCGTTGATAAGCTCGGCCGCTGCGGCCAGATCGTTATACGGCGTATGGGTGATACCGCCCGGCAGCGGCGCAAAGTCCTGCGAATATTTTGGCTGGCCGCCGGCGGACACGGTAAACAGCGTACGGCCGTGGAACGCGTTGTTGAACGCCACAATCTGATCTTTACCGGCGCCGTGCTGGTCGTGCGCATGTTTGCGCGCCAGTTTCAGCGCCGCTTCGTTGGCTTCTGCGCCCGAGTTACAGAAAAACACCTTGTCGGCGAACGTGGCGTCGATCAGTTTTTTGGCCAGGCGCAGCACCGGTTCGTTGGTATAGCCATTGCCCAGATGCCACAGTTTGCCCGCCTGCTCCACCAGCGCCGCCTTGACCGCCGGGTGCGCATGGCCCAACGCGTTAACCGCGATGCCGCCGGCGAAATCGATGTAAGACTTACCCTGTTGATCCCACACCTGCGATCCTTCACCCCGCACCAGAATAAAATCGGCAGGGGCATAAACCGGGACCATCCAGTCATCGAAAGACTGGCGGGTAACTGCGATTGGCTGTTCCATAGTGACCTCATAATCTCAGCAAAGGCTGAATTTTGACTGTAAGGACCGCGCAAGCCCGGCTAGGCCGCCACAATGCAAAAAAAACCGCTGTTCAAAACCGACTTTCCCGGCGGAGAAAATGCTGTCTCTCACCGCTGATTTAGAAACAAATCTGTTACATAAAATCGGTTTTTCACTATTTATGGCGCTTATCCGGTCCCTGAGCGGGGAGTAAATGTTAACGAGCAGTTAAAATACATGTCGTTTGATAAAGAGTGTAGAGCAGCTATCGTGCCAAAACGGGATTTTTGCCGGATTTTGCTATTTTTTACGTTAAAACAACGGCTTATAATGCATATTTATTCATTTTATATGCATTTGCAATGCATAATTTAAAAAATAAGGCCTAAAATCATCATTGCTCGCGAAATCCTATTCAATTGCGAAAAACTTCAGGATTTCTGATCGCGCTCGCAAAAATAATTTCATCCGATTTGCTCGCCATCACACTTTTTGCCCCAACCCGGTGCAGCGCTGCGCCAGGATCGGGCAATGCGGCGACGAAACGCCTATTCCATCGGCAGCACCCCGGAAAACGAACCGCGCCGATCGCCGCCGGCCGTGGCTCCCGCTTTATGCGCCAACGACTACACTGTGATTCTGACCGCACTTTTTCTTCTGCGCACAAGGAGTCACCATGCCCAAACGAACCGTCGATCTCAGCCGGCCTCTCCTCCAGCACGACATCCGCGCGTTTCTCGAGACGCTGAATGCCGCCGGCGGTAAACCTATGGAACAAATGAAGCCCAAAGAGGCGCGCAGAGTTTTGGAAGCGGCGCAGCGCAGCGTAGACGTGCCGCTGCGCGAGGTGGAGATCAGCGAGAAAACCATTCACGTAGAGGGCCAGGATATTCTGCTGCAGCTGGTGCGGCCGGCCAGGGTCAAGGAGACATTGCCGGTATTCATGTTCTTTCACGGCGGCGGCTGGGTGCTGGGCGATTTTCCCACCCATGAACGGCTGGTGCGCGATCTGGTTTACAGCTCCGGCGCGGCGGCGGTGTTCGTCAACTACCCCCGCTCACCGGAAGCGCACTATCCGCAGGCGATCAATCTGGCTTACGCCGCCACGGAATGGGTGGCCGAATATGGCGAAAAAATCAACGTCGACGGTTCACGGCTGGCGGTGGTCGGCAACAGCGTCGGCGGCAATATGGCGGCGGTGGTCAGCCTGATGGCCAAAGAGAAAGGCCTACCGGCATTGCGTTGCCAGATCCTGCTGTGGCCCGTTACGCACGCCCATTTTGATACCGATTCCTATCATCAGTTCGCCGAAGGCCATTTCCTGACCCGCAATATGATGAAGTGGTTTTGGGACAGCTATGCGCCCGATAAGGCGCAGCGCAAAGACATCTACGCCTCGCCGCTCAACGCTACGCCGGAACAGCTGCGGGGCTTGCCGCCGGCGCTGGTGCAGACCGCCGAACTGGACGTGCTGCGCGATGAGGGCGAAGCCTACGCGCGTCTGCTCGACGCCGCCGGCGTCGAGGTCACCTCCACCCGCTACAACGGGCTAATCCACGACTACGGCCTGTTGAACCCGCTCGCCCACGTCCCGGCGGTGCATTCGGCGATCCACCAGGCCGGGCGCGCGTTGAAACACTACCTGTCCTGACGCTAACAGACCAGGTGGCAAGCCACCTGATGACCGGGCGCCACGCTGCGCAGCTGCGGCGCCTGTTCGCGGCACTGCGCCGTGGCCAGCGGGCAGCGGGGATGGAAACGGCAGCCGCGCGGCGGGTTGGCGGGGTTCGGCGGCTCGCCGCCGGCCACCCCACGCCGGCGCGCGTTGCGCATCCAGCGTCGGCACCGCCGCCAACAAGGCCTGCGTGTAGGGATGCAGCGGTTGGCGGAACAGCGAATCGCGATCGGCGCTCTCAACGATCTGCCCCAGATACATCACCGCCACATCCTGGCACAGATGCTCCACCACGCCGAGATCGTGCGAGATAAACAGCAGCGTCACCCCCTGCCGCTCCTGTAAATCGGAAAACAGATTGATGATCTGCGCCTGAATCGACACGTCGAGCGCCGATATTGGCTCATCGGCGACGATAAATTCCGGTTGCAGGATCAACGCGCGCGCAATGCCGATACGCTGCCGCTGGCCGCCGGAAAACTCATGCGGAAACCGCCCATAATGCTGTGAGGACAACCCGCAGATCGCCAGGGTATCGAGCACCCGTTCGCGCAGTTCCGCCTTGCTCGCCAGGCCGTGTTGCAACAGCGCTTCCCCAATGGCGTCGCCCACGCGCAGACGCGGATTCAGCGAGCTGTAAGGATCCTGAAACACCAGCTGCATTTTCGGCCGCAGGGCGCGCAACGCGTCCTTGCTCAGGCCGTCCAACGCCTGCCCTTTGAACAGCACCTCGCCGGCGGTTTTGTCGTGCAGGCCGAGCAGCGTGCGGCCAACGGTGGTTTTGCCGCTGCCGGACTCACCCACCAGCCCGAAAACGCGGCCCTTGCGAATGCTGAAGCTGACGTCGTCCACCGCCTTCAGTTGGCCGGTGGTGCGCCCGAACAGCCCGTCGCGCAGCGGAAAATATTTCTTTAACCCCTTTACCTCCACCAAAGGTTCAGTCGACATACGGATGCCCTCCGGCATTGAGAAAACAGGCGGACTGACGCTGACGGGAGCCGTACAGCGGCGGAATGCCGTCGCGGCAGCGAGCGGAGGCCTGCGCGCAGCGCTCGGCGAAAGCGCAATGCTCCGGCAGCCGCGCCAGATCCGGCACCTGACCGGGAATGGAGTACAAGCGGCGTCGCCGCTGCCCCGGCACCGGCCGCGAAGCGATCAGCCCCTGCGTATAGGGATGCCTCGGCTCGTCCAGCACTTCCCGGGTCGTTCCCTGCTCGACGACGCGCCCGGCGTACATCACCGCCAGCCGATCGGCCATCTGGGCGATCACCCCGAGATCGTGGGTGATCAAGATCATCGCCATGTTGTGTCGCCGGCTCTGCTCACGCAGCAACGCCAGGATCTGCGCCTGCACCGTAACGTCGAGCGCCGTAGTCGGTTCGTCGGCGATCAGCAGCGCCGGCCGGCACCCGATCGCCATGGCGATCATCACGCGCTGCAGCATGCCGCCGGAAAGCTGATGCGGATAGCAGCGCATCAGCGCCTCCGCGCGCGCCAACCCCACTTCCGTCAAGAGTTGAATCGCCTGGCGCCAGGCCGCTTTCGGCGACAGGGTCAGGTGGCGAATCAGCGGCTCCACCAGCTGTTCGCCAAGGGTCAACACCGGATTCAGCGCGCTCATCGGCTCTTGAAAGATCATCGCCAGCCGGTTGCCGCGCAAATCGGCCATCTTGGGTGCCCGCAGCGACAGCAGGTTTTGCCCTTCAAAGCGAATCTCACCGCCGTCTATCTGCGCCAGCGGCTGCGGCAACAGCCCCATCAGCGCCATGGCGGTCACGCTTTTGCCGCAGCCCGATTCGCCGACGATCCCCAGCGTTTGCCCTGCCTGCAGTTCAAGACTGACCTGCTGCACCGCCCGCACCGGCCCCTGCTCGCCATGAAACGACACCGACAGCCGGTCGAACGCCACCAGCGGTTGACTCATCGTTTTACCCCGCTCATTTTCGGATCGAGCGCGTCCCGCAGGCCGTCGCCCAAGATGTTGATCGCCACCACGGTGACGAAGATCGCCAGCCCCGGCGGCATCCACAGCCAGGGGCGGCGCTGAAAGTCGATCAGGCTATTGGCGGCGTCCATCATGTTGCCCCACGACGGCGTCGGCGGCACCACGCCCAGCCCAAGGTAGCTCAACGCCGACTCGCTGAGGATGGCATTGGCCACCGCCATGGTGGCGACCACCACCAAAATCGGCACGGTATTGGGCAATAGATGGCCGAAGAGGCGCCGCCGAGTGGAGAGCCCCAGCACTTCGGTGGCCAACATGAAATCCCGCTCGCGCAGCGACAGGATCTGGCCGCGCACCAGCCGCGCCAGCGACGGCCAGCCCAGCAGGCTCAGCATGATCATCACCATGTAGATACGGTAGTCCGGCGACACGTCGAGTTCGGTCAGCATCGCCCCCATGATGATCAGCAGCGGCAGGCCGGGAATGGTCATCAACAGATCGGCGAAGCGCATGATCAACCGATCCGCCACGCCCCCCAGATAACCGGCGAACGCCCCCAGCACATAACCCAGCGTCACCGACAGCAGCATCGACACCAGGCCGATGGTCAGCGATATTCGCCCCGCCAGCAGCAGCCGGGTGCAAATATCGCGGCCGAGAAAGTCGGTGCCCAACCAATGCGCGCCGCTCGGCGCCTGATTGATGTTCAGCACATCGCCGGCGTCGTCAGGCCACGGCGACAGCGACGGCCCAATCAGGCACAGCAGCGCCAACAGCACCAGCAGCGCCAGCGAGATCATCGCCGGTCGGTGGCGGCGCAGACGGCGCCAGGCCTGCGCGGCGGGCGGCGGAGACAGCTGCGCCAGCGCCGGCAACTGCGCCTCGCGCCAGCGGCGACGGCGCCCGAAAAACAGCGTTACCCACATCGTGTTACCTCAAGCGAATGCGTGGATCGGCGTAGGCGTACAGAATGTCCGCCAGCAGATTGCCGAGAATGGTCAGCGCCGCCAGAAACAGCGTGAACCCCATCAATACCGGATAATCGCGCGCCGCCAGCGAATCGATATGGATATGCCCGGCGCCCGGCCAGTTGAAGATTTTTTCGGTGATCAGCGCGCCGGAGAACAATCCCGGCAGCTCGAACCCCAGCAGGGTAATGATCGGCAACAGCGCATTGCGCAGCGCGTGTTTGAGGATCACCGTTTTCTCCCTGAGCCCTTTGGCGCGCGCGGTGCGGATATAGTCCATGCGGATCACCTCCAGCATGCTGGCGCGAAAATAGCGCGTCAGGCTGCCGGCCTGCAGCATCACCAGCGCCAGCACCGGCAACAGCAGGTGCGCCGCCACCTCCAGCGCCCAGGCCAGCCCGCTCGCTTCGCTGCCGGTGCGCAACATGCCGCCCGCCGGCAACCAGTGCAGATCGACGGCGAACCATTTGATCAGCAACAGGCAAAGGAAAAACGTCGGAAACGACATGGCGGCGAACACCGCCACGGTGATCAGATGATCGAACAGCGAATAGGGTTTCATCGCCGAGATCACTCCCACCGCCAGCGCGATGCCCCAATACAGCACCATCGCCACCGCCGCCAGCAGGAACGAGTTCCAGATGTATTGATTCAGCAGCGTGCTGACCGGGATCTGATACTGCAGCGAGAAGCCGAGATCGCCCTGCAACAGCCGGCCAAGCCAATGAAGGTAACGGCTGAACAAGGGCTGATCCAACCCATACAGCGCCCGCAGCTCGGCGGCGCGTTGCGCGGTCAGGTTGATATTGCCGTCGATAAAGTCGCCGGGCGCCAGGGCGAAGATGCAAAAAATCAGCAATGAAGCCAGCAACAGCATCGGGATAGTCTGCAACAAACGGCGCAGGATAAAATTTCTCATCGCGAATTCCATCGCCGCCGCCCGGAATGGCGCGGCGGCATCGGGGCGTTACGGCGCCGGTTTGACGTTCGGCAGGCTGCCGACCAGTCCGTTGTAGATATCCGGTTTAAAGCCGGTGACGCGCGCGCTGCTGGCGCTCAAGATTTCGCGGTTGCCGAGCAGGATCACCGGCGGATCGTCCGCCAGCACCTGATACAGCTGATGGTACAGCGGCTTACGCTGCGCGATATCCAGCGTGGCATTGGCTTTGGCGATCAGCGCGTCCACCTGCGGGTTGTGGTAGCCGGTCTCGCTCTCGCGGCTGATGAAGTCGCGTACGCCGTCGTGCGGATCGTTCAGCGTGCTGGTGCTGAGAGACGCCAGGTCGTAATTGCCCGCCTTGCGCTGCGCCAGCAGCGCGTTGAAATCCAATACCTGCGGTTTCAGCACCACGCCGAGCCGGCGGTAGTTATCCTTGGCGATCGGCACCAGCGCGTCGTTGATCAGCTTTTTGGTCACCAGTAGCGTCAGCTCCAGCTTTTTACCGTCTTTCTGCCGGATGCCGTCAGCGCCCACCTGCCAGCCTGCCTCGTCCAACAGCTTTTTGGCCTTATCGAGATCGTAAGCGTAAGGATTGATGCCGTTGGCGTCGTAAGCCCAGGAGATCGGCGAAATCGGCTGGTTGGCGACCTTGCCGTACCCTTGGTACACCACGGCGATCAGTTTTTGCCGATCGAGGCCGTAGATCAGCGCCTGACGCACCCGCTTGTCCTGCAGCGCCGGGCGTCTGAGGTTGAAATCAACCCGGCTGTAATCGCTCGAGCTGTAAAGGTTGATATTGGCGAAACCGAGCAGCTTGAGCTGTTCGATATCGTCCGGCTTGGCGGTAAAGGCGTCGTAGTCGGTCTCACCGGTCTGGAACAGCTGGAAGTTGGTGGCCGGGTTGGTGACGCGATAGATAAAGCGCGCCATCGGCGGCGGGCCGAGGTAGAAGTTCGGGTTGGCGTGGAAGCGGATTTCCTGCCCCGGCACGTACTTGTCGTAAATGTAGGGGCCGTTGCCGAGCGGCTTGCCGTTCAAGGCGCGCACGCCGTCGAGCTTGCCGCGCTGATAGTCTTTGCCGTAGTAAGCCCGCGACAATACCGGCCCGCCAATCAGTTGCAACGTGGTCGCGCCCGGTTGGGTGGTGACGATCTGAATGGTGCGATCGTCGATCACCTTCAGCCCGCTGATGCCGGCCGCGGTGCCGTTTTTATACTCGGCGCCGCCCTGAATGTGCGCCGGCGTGATATCGGTATCGCCGTCATAGGCCGGGTCATGCAGCAGCGTCAGGGTAAAGGCGATATCGTCGGCCTTCAGCGGCGAGCCGTCGCTGTAGACCAGATTCGGCCGCAGCTTGATGGTGTAGGTCAGATTATCGGGGCTGACCTGCCAGGACTCCGCCAGGCGCCCTTCCGGTTTGCCCTGGCTGTCCAGGCCGATCAGCCGGCTGAAGATCACGTCGGTCACGTTCTCGTCCCAGCCGTTGGTGAACAGATACGGATTGAAAATCCCCTGCGGCTCCGAGATGCCCGCCACGACGGTATCTTTGCGCAGTTTGGCGGCGGCCGGCACCCGAGCGGCGTCGCTGGCCGGCGTAATGCCTTCGGCCAGCGTTTCCGCCTGCGCGCCGGCGCTCAGCCCCAGCGCGCAGACCAACGCCAGCGGCGTCAGCCGATAGCGCAACAGTTTGTTTAGCTTATTTTTTATTCCACTCACCCACTGCCCCTCGTCTACCCGTTGATAAAAATGTGACAAAATTTATCGCAGAGTAATGGGCGGCCGGAGGGCTGTCTAACAACGAAACCGGCATTCCATTACCGAAAAAAGCATTATGAATTTTTCTGGGGCGAAGCGGCGGGAAAAACGCGATTCAGCCGGCCGCCGCCAGCCCCCGGATAAGTTTAGCTAAGGTTTTTATCGCCTCTTCAAAGCGGTCATTCCATTCAAATGAGGCGTTGAGACGGAAGCAGTGGTTGAAATGGTCGCCGGTGGTGAACATGCGCCCCGGCGCGATGCTGATGCCCCGTGCGAGTGCGCGCCGGTACAGCTCCATCGACGACAGCGCCGGGTCGAGTTCCAGCCACAGGAAATACCCGCCGTCGGGCTGACTGACTTTCACCGTCGGCGGAAAATGGTGGGCGATCGCCTGACGCATTGCGCTTTGGCGCTGGGCCAGCAGGCGGCGCAGCCGCCGCAGATGGGTGTCGTAGCCGCCGTGCAGCAGATAATCCGCCAGCGCCATCTGGGTCGGCACGCTGGTGGAAACGGTGCTCATCAGCTGCAAACGCTGGATCTGTTGCGCATAACGCCCCGCCGCCACCCAGCCGACGCGAAAGCCCGGCGCCAGACATTTGGAAAATGACGAGCAGTGCAGGATCTGGCCGCCGCTGTCGAGCGCCTTCGCCGGCAACGGCCGTTCGGCGCTGAAGTACAGCTCGCCGTAGACATCGTCTTCGATCAGCGAGATCTGCCGTTCGCGCAGCAGCGCCACCAGACGCTGCTTGTTGGCCTCCGGCAGGGTGGCGCCCTGCGGGTTCTGGAAGTGGGTCATCAGCCAGCAGGCTTTGATCGGATACTGCTCCACCGCCTGCTGCAACGCGTCCAGATCGATACCGTCCTGCGGATGCGTGGCGATCGCCACCGCCTTCAGCCGCAGCCGTTCCAGCGCCTGCAGCGCGCCGTAAAACGCCGGCGACTCGATCGCCACATAGTCGCCCGGTTGGGTCACCGCCTGCAGGCTGAGGCTGAGCGACTCCATCGCCCCGGCGGTGATAACGATCTCGTCCGGCGCGACCTGCATGCCGCTCAGCGCATAGCGTTGGGCAATGTGCCGTCGCAGCGCGTCGTTGCCCGGCGGCAGGTTGACCAGCGAACTGTGCGGCGTGAACTTGCGCGCTACGCTGCTCAGCGCCCGCGCCAGCTTCGGCTGGGCGAACAGCGTGGCGTCGGGAAACGCCGAACCGAAAGGGACGATGTCCGGATCCTTGCAGGCCTGCAGCACATCGAAAATAAAGGCGTTGATGTCCACCTGTTCGCTCAGCAGCAGTTTCTCGCCGCGCGAAGGCTGCGGCAGCGGCTGCGGGCGCGCCGCCACATAGTAGCCCGACTGCGGCCGGGCGACGATCCACCCCTGGCTCTCCAGCAGTTGATAAGACTGCACCACCGTCATCAGGCTCAATCCGGCGCGTTTGCCGCTCTCGCGCAGCGAAGGCAGCTTGTCGCCCGCCCGCCACACCCGGTTCTGGATCTGTTCTCTAATCTGCTGCGCAAGCTGCTCGTATCGGGTCATAACCATTAACTGTTATATGAAAAAGTAAAATAACTGTCACTATTATAGGCACTGTACTCCGTGCTTAACTTAACGCCAAGCATTTCACATAAAAATGACAGCTATACTCAAGAGGTTAATTTATGTTCAACCCTAGGAGGCGCCATGCTGGGTCTTGATGCACTGGAACTTGCCAGAATACAGTTCGCCTTCACCGTGTCTTTCCATATCATTTTCCCCGCCATCACCATCGGTTTAGCCAGCTATCTGGCGGTGCTGGAAGGATTATGGTTGAAAACGCACAATGAAGCCTATCGTGAGCTTTATCACTTCTGGTCAAAGATTTTCGCCGTTAACTTCGGCATGGGCGTGGTATCCGGGCTGGTGATGGCTTACCAGTTCGGCACCAACTGGAGCTTCTTCTCCGAGTTCGCCGGCAGCATTACCGGGCCGCTGCTGACTTATGAAGTGCTGACCGCCTTCTTCCTCGAAGCCGGTTTCCTCGGCGTGATGCTGTTCGGCTGGAACCGCGTCGGCCCCGGCCTGCACTTCTTCGCCACCTGCATGGTGGCGCTCGGCACGCTGATCTCCACCTTCTGGATCCTGGCCTCCAACAGCTGGATGCAGACCCCGCAGGGGCATGAGATCATCAATGGCCAGGTGGTGCCGGTCGACTGGCTGAAGGTCATCTTCAACCCGTCCTTCCCGTACCGCCTGCTGCACATGTCCACCGCCGCCTTCCTCTCCTCGGCGTTCTTCGTCGGCGCGTCCGCCGCCTGGCATCTGCTGCGCGGCCGCGACACGCCGGCGATGCGCAAGATGCTGTCGATGGCGATGTGGATGGCGCTGATCGTCGCGCCGGTGCAGGCGCTGATCGGCGATGCGCACGGCCTGAATACGCTGAAACATCAGCCGGCGAAGATCGCCGCCATCGAAGGCCACTGGGAAAACCCGCTGGGCGAAGCCACGCCGCTGATCCTGGTCGGTTGGCCGGACATGCAGCGTGAAGAGACCCGCTTCAAGCTGGAAGTGCCCTACCTCGGCAGCCTGATCCTGACGCACAGCCTGACCGAGCAGGTGCCGGCGCTCAAATCGTTCCCGCCGGAAGATCGCCCCAACTCCACCGTGGTGTTCTGGTCGTTCCGCATCATGGTCGGGCTGGGCATGCTGATGATCCTGGCCGGGGTGTGGAGCCTGTGGCTGCGCTGGCGCGGCGGGCTCTATCAGTCGCGTCCGTTCCTGTATTTCATCCTGTGGATGGGCCCTTCCGGGCTGCTGGCGCTGCTGGCGGGCTGGTTCACCACCGAGATAGGCCGCCAGCCGTGGGTGGTGTACGGCCTGCTGCGCACCAAGGATGCGGTGTCCGCGCACGGCGATCTGCACATGAGCATCAGCCTGCTGGCGTTCATCATCGTCTACTGCTCGGTGTTCGGCGTGGGCTACTCCTACATGATGCGCCTGATCCGCAAAGGGCCGCAGCCGCATGAACACCAAGAAGACAATACCGAGGGCCGCCCGGCGCGTCCGCTGTCCGCGGTCAACGACACTCTGGACGACAGGAGCTGAACATGGGTATCGATCTTCCGCTGATTTGGTTTGTCATCATCGTGTTCAGCACCATGATGTACGTGGTGATGGACGGTTTCGATTTGGGCATCGGCATTCTGTTTCCGTGGGTGAAGGCGAGCGGCGACCGCGATCTGATGATGAACACCGTCGCCCCGGTGTGGGACGGCAATGAGACCTGGCTGGTGCTGGGCGGCGCGGCGCTGTTCGGCGCCTTCCCGCTGGCCTACTCGGTGATCCTCGACGCGCTGGCGATCCCGCTGACGCTGATGCTGATCGGGCTGATTTTCCGCGGCGTGGCCTTCGAGTTTCGCTTCAAGGCGACGCCGGAGAAGCGCCATATCTGGGATAAAGCGTTCATCTGGGGCTCTCTCTTCGCCACCTTCAGCCAGGGTGTGGTGGTGGGCGCCGTGATCAACGGCTTCCCGGTAGAAGGCCGCACCTACGCCGGCGGCGCACTGGACTGGCTGACGCCGTTCGCGCTGTTCTGCGGGCTGGGGCTGGTGGTGACCTACGCCCTGCTCGGCTGTACCTGGCTGGTGATGAAAACCGCCGGTGACCTGCAGGCGCGCATGTATCACCTGGCGACGCCGCTGCTGGCGATCCTGCTGCTGGTGCTGGCTGCGGTCAGCATCTGGACGCCGATCGCGCATCCCGAAATCGCCGCGCGCTGGTTTACGCTGCCGAACCTGTTCTGGCTGCTGCCGGTGCCGGTACTGGTGCTGCTCAGCGCCTGGGGGATCCGGCATGGGGTGAAACGCGGCGCGCACTACTCGCCGTTCATGCTGACGCTGCTGCTGGTGTTCCTCGGCCTGAGCGGGCTTGGCATCAGCATCTGGCCGCACCTGATCCCGCCGGCCATCAGCCTGTGGGACGCCGCCGCGCCGCCGCAGAGCCTCGGCTTTATGCTGGTCGGCGCGCTGTTCATCATCCCAATCATTCTGGTCTACACCTTCTGGAGCTACTACGTGTTCCGCGGCAAGATCAGCCATGAACACGGCTATCACTGAGGAAGGAGGACGCTATGCAAGATAAAACGGCAGCCGCCGCTCCGGCGCCCTGGTGGAAACGCATCGGTTGGCTGGTGATCATCTGGAGCGCCAGCGTGCTGGGGCTGTTCGCGGTTGCCTCGCTGTTCCGCCTGCTGATGACCGCGGCGGGCATGAAGTCGCATTGACGTGACGCCTTATCTGGATGCGCTGTTGGGAAAGTAAAAAGAGACCACCAGCGTGACCAGCGGCAAGGCGCCGATCTTCACCAGCTCAAACACCTGATTCAGCGCTTCGTTTTTCTCCCAATACGCGTGGGCGGCGAATACGCCCACGCTGACCGCGAATATCCCGCACAGCACCTGGCGCGCCAGGCGCAGCCGCTCCATTTCGTCGAAGACCAAGACCTGCTCCAGATAAACCTGGCTGGCCTCATCGCGCAGATTACGGCTTTCGATGTTCATGGGAAGATCTCCACGACCCGCCCCACCGCTTCAAGCTGTTCACCCTTCTCCCGTACAATGCCAAGAGAAGTACCATCCTGTTTCATCCAGTACTTATCGGCAAGGGTAATCAGTGCAAACGCCATTTTGATTACCTCGGTTTTTTCCATCCCGTGACGCCGGGCGATATCGTTCAGATCATCATCAATTTTGTTCGATAACCGAATCGGCAAGCTGCGCATAGTCCACCTCCTGTGGCCGTTGATTCACAGAGGGAAAGTCTACTGGAAGGGCAAATATCGTTCAATTAGTGAACTGCGTAACGCCTCGCACAATTCGCATGCAACGCTAGTGCGGCTTGCGGCCCATCGCGCTGAGGAAGCGTTGCTGCAGACGCAACAGCTCCTCCAGCTCCAGCAGGCGGTAGTCGATGCCGAAGCGCGGCGCCACCTCGCCGATGATGCGGCTGAGCGCCGGGTAATGGCGGTGGCTCCAGTGCGGAAACAGATGATGCGTCAAATGCAGGTTCGCCCCGCCCAGCCAATAACCCAGCCAGCGCGGCCGAGTCTGCCAGTCGAACGTGGTGGCGAACACATGGTGATACCAACCGTGCGGCATCGCGCCCTGCGCCGGCGCCTGATAAAAGTTGGCCTTGGCCCAGTGGGTGCCGATGATCAACATCACGAACAGCAATGAAGAAAGCATCTGGCTCAGCAAATAGACCAGCAGAATTTGCCCGATGCCGATAGCCGGCGGCAACAGCCAACATGGGATCGCCAGCGCCAGCAGCAGGTGCGCCGCCTTCCCCGCCAGAAACCCGATCCAGCCGCGTACGCCCTGCTGCGCCATGCGCGCCGCCACGCGGGTGCGGCCCGCCCTGTCCAACCAATCGAACAGCCAGATGTAGTACGGAAAAGTCAGCGCCGCCACCAACGGCCAATAGTAACGCTGCGCGCGCATAAAGGGTCGCCAGCGCTGGAACGGCGTTTGCCGCAGCACGCCATTGGCGTCGATATCGG
The DNA here is from genome assembly GCF_000747565.1 of Serratia sp. SCBI. Lineage (NCBI taxonomy): Bacteria > Pseudomonadati > Pseudomonadota > Gammaproteobacteria > Enterobacterales > Yersiniaceae > Serratia > Serratia sp. SCBI. The sequence goes on from NZ_CP003424.1 coordinate 2,901,577, forward strand.
GGTCGTAATGTTCGATATTGTTATGGGCATGGTGAAACAGCACGTGGCGCACGCGCCAGCAGTCGGGATCCAGCCCCAGCGGCACGCTCACCAGTGCGTTCAGCCAGCGGTTGGCCCAGGGGTGGCGGAAAAACGCGTTGTGCGAGGCGTCGTGCACCACGTTCACCGTCAGGAACATGCCGATAAAGATAAAGCCGAAATAACAAGCGAAAAACGCCCAACCGTTTTGCTGCTGCAGGCTCAACCCGTAACACAGGCCGCACAGCGCCAGCAGCAGCGCAACCTTCGCCAGCATGCCGCCGTCGGCGAAGCGGTGATCGCCGTTGGCCGCCAGATAATGCTGTGCAGCCTGCATCAGCGCGCGGTGCAACCCATTGTCGTCGCGCCGATAGGCTAACGGACGCAGCGGTTTCATGGCTGCCCCATCCGCCGCAAGAAGCGCTGTTGTTGCGCCAGCAGTTCACGATAGCCAATGCAGCGGTACGCCATGCCGTGCCGCTGCGCGACCTCCGCCACCGCGGCGGCCAGGGCCGGATAGTGGCGATGATTCCAGCCGGGAAACAGGTGATGGGTCAGGTGATAGTTTAGCCCGCCGGTCAGATGCTCCAGCCAGCGCGGTTCGGGCTGCCAGTCGCAGGCGGTGGCGAAATTGTGCCGATACCAGCCTTGCGGCATGCTGTCGCCCGTCGGCGCCGGGTAAAACTCGGCCTGCGCCCAATGGGTGCCCAGCAGCAAGAACACCACCAGCAGCGAGGCGCACATCTGGCTGAGCGCGTAAGCCAGCAACACCCAGCCCCAGCCGATGCCGTGCAAGTGGCCCACGACCAGCGGCGCCACCAGCACCAGCGCCAGATGCGCGAGCTTGCACAGCACGAACAGCGCCCAACCGCCGCGCCCCGCCAGCACGCGTTTTTCCCGCAGCGGCGTTTTATCGAGCCGATCGGACCAATCGAAAATCCAGGCGATATAGGGCAGCGAGAGCGCGGCGATCAGCGGCCAGTACAGATGCTGATAGCGCATATGGGGCCGCCAGCGCTGGAACGGTGTCTGGCGGAAAAAGCCGTTCTCTTCGGTATCCAGATCGTAATGTTCGACGTTGGCGTAAACGTGGTGGTAATCCACATGCCGCGTGCGCCAGTAGTCCGGATCGACGCCCAGCGGCAGCGTCACCAACCGCCCCACCAGCCGATTGGCCCAGGGCGCACGCAGGAAAGCGTTATGCGAAGCATCGTGGTTTACGTTGACATTGAGCAGCATGCCCATGGTCACGAACAGGAAATAGCAGAGGAAAAACGCCCAGGGCTGATGCTGCAGCAGGCTCAGCGCGTAAAACCCGACGCACAACGCCAGCAACAGCGCGGCCTTGGCCAATCGCGCGGCATCGGCATAGCGATGATCGCCCGCCAGACAGGCGTGTGCCGCGCGCTTAAGATCGCGGTGGAAGGCCTGTTCGCCATCGGCGGGAAAACGCAGCGGCGGCAATGATTCAGCCATGCGGTTCCTCCACGGCGGCCGGTGCGGCTACTCTTCCCCAGCCCAACGCGACGCACAGGGCATGCAACGCCACGGCGGCCATGGCGATATGCCAATAGCGCTGCGGCCAACCGAGATAGCCGATAAACAGCAGCGGCATGCCCAGCGCGATCAGCAGCCAGACGGCGCTCGCCCACCGCCGCCCTTCCGTCATGCCGCCCAGCGCCACCGATCCCAACGCCAGCAGCGCCAACAGCGCCATTTGCGGCCAGCTGATGTCGCTATAGCCGTAACCGTATTGGTAGACGTAACCGACCACCAGCGAGAACAACAGCATGGCGCCGCTGAAAACGCTGAGCGCCGAACGGCGGTCGCGTGGCCGGCCCGGCGCCGGGCGCCATGCCAGGCGCAAATAGCGCAGGAACGGCAGATTGCTCGCCCAGAATGGGTTGGCGGACGGCCTGTCGCCGCCGACGCCATAGCTGAACGGCGTGCTCGGCAATGCCGGGCAAAAGGTGCCGAACAGCTTGTCCCAGAAGATAAAGCTGCCGCCGAAGTTCTTATTGGAATACGCCATGTCCTTGACGTGATGCACCCGGTGATGCGCCGGCGTGACCAGGATTTTTTCCAGCACGCCGAGCTTCGGCGTCAGCGCATTGTGGTTAAACAGCTGAATGCTGTAATGAAAAATAGAGACCGCAACGAACACCGACAGCGGCACCCCCGCCAGCGCCAGCAGCAAAAAGAACGGGATCGACGTCAGCGACGAATACCAGGAGTTGCGCACCCCCAGCGACAGATTAAAGTGCTCGCCCTGATGGTGCACCACGTGCACCGCCCACAGCAGGCGGAAACGATGGTGCAGACGGTGCAGCCAGTAGAAACCGAAGTCCCACGCCAGCAGGGCGAACAGCCACATCAGCAGCGGCGGCCAGGCATCCAGCAGCCCCAGGCTGAAATGCGCGGCCACGTAGCCGTAGCAGGTGATCTCCAACCCGCGGAACAGCCACAGCATGATATGGCCGGAATTCAGGTTGAACACCAGATCGTGCCAGTTGACCGGCTCGCGACGCCCCCACTGCAGCGCCACCGCCTCGGCCACCACGATGAACAGCATGAACACTATCGGCAATGCCAGATCGCTCATCCCATTTCTCCTTTAACGACGCGCCTGCGCAGGGTTTTCATGCGCAGGGCCAGCCAGCCGGCGAACAGCGCCAGCAGCGCGCCGCCGGCCAAATCGACAAACAAATGCCGACGCAGTTGCAGAATCGAGAACGCGATCGCCACGCCCCACAGCATCCACAGCGCCGTGCGCACTTTGCGCTCGCCGTCGCTCAGCGCCCACACCGCCAGCACCGTCAGCGCCATATGCAACGAAGGCAGGCAGTTTTGCGGCGAGTCCACCCGGGTTAACGCCGCCAGCAGTTGCGCGCTGATCCCGACGCCATCGTTCTGCGGATAGGCCATGGTGGTCGGCCACAGCAGATAAACCGCCCCGGCGCCCAGCGCGGTCAGCTGCATCGCCAGCGTCAGCCATTTGATCCGCGGCAGCGGCGCCAGCAGATAGCCCGCCGGGACGATGAGGAAGAACGACAGATAGAGCCAGATGGCCGTGGGGCTGAACGGGATCGCCCGATCAAGCGCCGACGGCGGCAACAGGGTTCCCGCACCCTGCAGGCGATCAGTCAGGCTATACACCACGCCGACCGTGCCCCATCCCAGCAGCATGTGCCATAGCCTGAACAGTGCGCTTTTCATGCCTCCTCCGCCCGGCGCACGATGCGCCGCCGCTTGCGATCGAACTGCGGCAGCACCGCTTGCGCCGTCAACCGCCATTCGAGGCGATCGGTGGCGATGCCCTGACGAGCGAACAGCGCCATCAGCTGCGCCTTACAGTGCGCCAACGCCGCCGGGCTACAATCGGCAATCAGCTCCAACCGCCGTTCGCCATGCTGGATCAGGCGGTAATCGCTGGTCAGCGGCAACGCATTGGCGATCGTTCGGCTACAGGCATCGGCGAACACCGCCTGCGGTTGCCGCTGCGCATCGGGCAGCATCAGCTGATCGTCGCGCCGCCCCTCGATACGGGCTATCGCCCGCGTCGGTTGCCCGCATGGGCAGGGTTCCTTGCGCAGCACCAATACATCGTCCAGCCGATAGCGCACGATCGGCTGCGTACTGCGGGTAAAGTCGGTGATCAGCGGCGTGAAGCGCAGTTCGTCGATCCACTGCGGCTCGATATGCAAAAACTCCTCGTTCAGGTGCAAGGTGCCGTGCGCGCAGGTGGCGGCGAGGAACCCCTCGGTAGCCTGATACACTTCGCCGACCGCCGGAAACACCTGCAGCAGCAGGCGGCGATCCTGTTCTTCAAGCACCTCGGCGACCGAGATCACTTTTTTGACCGACAGCGTCACCTGCCCGGCCAGCACCGCCAACGCCAATGCGCGCAGCACCTGCGCCGGGGCCACGATGATGCTGGGCGCCTGCCGTTCCAATGCCGGCAAATGGCCGCTGAACGGCGCGAGCAAATCGTAAAACGCCAGGCTCAGCCAACGGTTGTTCACGCTGTGATAGAGATTATTGTCCGCGCGCAGAAACAGCGCGACGCGCTCGCCCGCCGACAGCCCGTCCGGCAGCATTTTCGCCAACATGCCGCCGGCCCACACCTGCTGTTCCCGCGGGCTGACGACAAACACGCCGCGCTGCCCGGAAGTGCCGGACGACAATCCGACGCTGTAGCGCCCGATCTTCGGCGTGAAATCGCGATCCGCCTCGCTGCGCTGCGCGCAGGCCAGCACCGCATCGCGCCGCAGCCCGGCGGTGTTCATGCGGTCGAACTGCGCCATCATCAGCGCCTTGTCCATCTGCGGCCATTCGGCGAACGGCCGGCGGCTGAAGCCTTGAAAATAGGGACTCTTGCTCAGCACCCGGTGGGCAAACCCCTCAAGCTGTCGGGCCTGATGCGCCTCCAGCGCCGCACGATCGCCAAAGCGCAGGCGCCTGGCGCGGAAATAGTGCCAAAGGGTCATGAAGGGGATCACAGGTCCCCCTCGTGGCACAGCAAAATGTTGACCTGACCGCCCGCCCACAGCTGGTTGAGCCGCTCCAGGGTGCGGGTGTAAGCCGCCGCGTCGTCCATCACCAGATTGGCCAGGCGCGAAGGCCCGCGCAGCGTCTGGTAGCTCTGCGGCGACCAGGCGGCGTCGCTGGCCAGCAGCGTCCAGCCGGCGTCGGTGAGAATAAAGGCGCCGATATGGCCGGCCGCATGCCCCGGCAACGGCACCAGCACGATCTGCCCTTCACTGCCCGGCAGCGCGTAACCGCGATCGAACGGCGCCAACAGCGCGGGCAACGCCACCGCAGGAAAAGACTCCATAAACTGCAGACGGCTCTCGAAATCCGCCGGGATCAGGCCGGGAATAAAGGCGCGCTTCAGCGCCGCGAAACCGCGCAGCCCACGGGTTTGCTGCCAACCCTCGCCGGAGCAAATAAAGTCGAGTTGGCTGAAATCCTGCAGCCCGGCGATGTGATCGGCGTGAAAATGCGAGACGATCAGCGCCTGAATATCCCCTCGGCGTAACCGGCTTCGCGCAGCTGATGCGCCAACGACTCGGCCGGATCGAAATAGACCGGCGTCATGCGGCGGTAAAGGCTGAACAGCCCCGACTGTGTGTGCTGCTGAAAATAACGCGCGTAGCCGGTATCCCACAGCCAGCGGCGCTCCCCCACCTCCAGCAGATAGGCGCGCGCCGGGAATTTGCACACCCGGAATCCGGCGCCGCGCAGCGCCATGCAGCCGATATGCGTGCAATAGCCCACTTCAAACACGGTGACCTTAGCCATGCTGTCCGCCTCCTTGCCGCCGCAGCCACTCGCCGGTCAGACGAATGCCCTCTTCCATCGAATAACGCGGCCGGTAACCCAGCTCTTCGATCGCACGGGTCTGGCTCAGCGTCATGTCAAAATGTACCGCCGCCACGCTGTAGCGCGTCAACAGCGGTTCCTTGCCGCTCAGCGCCGCCCACAGCTCCATGCCGCCGGCCAGCGTATGCAGCAGCGGATAGGACACGGCCTGCAGCCGGTAACTTAGCCCCAGCTCCTGACGCAGCAACGCATCCAGCATCTCCGCCAGCCGCTGCGGTTGGTGGTTGGTGATGTTGTACACGGCGCCGGACGGCAATCCGCGCTGCCGGCTGGCCAGATCCATCGCGTGCACCACGTTGGGGGCGAAGGTCAGATCCAGCAGCGCTTGTCCGCCGCCGGGCAATCTCAATACCCCGCGCTCGCGTTCGAGCTGCTGCAACAGCCGCGGCACGATCACCCGATCGTGCGGGCCAAACAGGCCGCGCGGCCGCAGCAAAATGTAGGTGGTTTGCGGATAGATCTTCGCCTGCACCAACAGGCGTTGTTCGGCCGCATACTTGCTGGCGGCATAGTGATTGGCGAAGCGCCGGGCGCGGTAACCCTCGTCAAGATCGTAATGCGGCTGAAAATCGAAGTAGATTGCCGGCGTGGAGATATGCACGAAGCGCCGCACGCCGCAGCGCCCGGCCGCCTCCGCCAGCTTCTCCGTCGCCACGGCGTTGATGCGGTGAAACTCCGCTTTGCCGCCCCAGGGCGAAGACTTGGCCGCGCAGTGCCAGACCCATTCGCAGTCGGTCACCAGCTCCCGACACTGCTGCGGCGTGGCCTGCGCCAGATCGAGCGCGCAAAACTCGGCGCCCAGCTGACGCAGCGTTGCGCCGGCCCGTTCATCGCGGCCGGTGGCGCGCACCTGATGTCCGGCCTCCAGCAACCACTGCGCCGCGTTGCGTCCCAGCCCGCTGGTCGCCCCGGTGACCAGCACCCTCATGGCAGCAACACCATGCCGGCCAGCGCCAGCCCGGCGGCGGTGCCGATCAGCATCACCGGCTGACCGGGATTGAAGCGCCCGGTGGTCACGGCGGCATGCAGCGCCGTCGGGATAGACGCCGCCACCTGATTACCATGATGGCGGTAGATATCGACCAGCGCCTCGCTGGAGACGTGCAGCCGTTTGCGCATATGTTCGAGCGACAGATGGCTGGCCTGATGCGGCACCACGGTGGCGATCTGCGCCAGGGTCAGGCCGCTGGCGCTCAACAGCCGATCGAGATAACCCTCAATCAGCGCCGAGGCCTGGCGGAACAGCGGCTTGCCCTGCATATGAAACAGGAAGTCTTGCTCACACATGCCGGCGCGCGGGTTGCGACGCGTGCCGCCGGCGCGGATCTCGCACAGTTCGCTGCCGGCGGGGTAGGTTTCCACCAGGCTGGCGAGGATGCCGCTGGCGCCGTCGCCGCGCTCCACAATGGCGCAGGCCGCGCCGTCGCCGAAGATCAGCGACGACTCTTCGTGCTGCCAGTCGATGCCGCGTGAAGCGAGATCCGCCGAGATGATGGCGATGCGTCGATATGTCCCGGCATTCAGCAGCCCTGCCGCCACCTGCAGCGCAGAGATAAAACTGACGCAGCTGCTGTTGATGTCGAAGCCCGGCGTGCCCGGCGCCAGCCCCGCCACCTTGAGAATGTGCGCGGCGGTGCACGGCAGCGCCTGCACCGAAATCGCCGAGGCAGAGATCAGCAGATCGATCGAGTCCGCCGGAATGGCGTGGCGAGCCAGCGCATCTTGCAGCGCGGCAGCGGCGAGTTCGGCCTGGCTGGCATCGTCGGCGGCGTGATAGCGGTAAACGATGCCCGAGCGTTTTTCAACGTAGCCGGCCGGTTTCCCCAGCCGAGCGTCGAGCGCAGAGGACGCCACGCGGTTAGGCGGCAACGCGGCCCCGGTGGCGATGATTTTCAGAGGCAGCAGCTCGGGTGAGCGTAATTGTGTGGTCATTATTGTTATTGATTAACCTGACTATCCATAAAGCGATTCTCCCGTAGGGCGCGAAGGCCACACGGATCATCCCCGGTTTTTATGTCCCAAAATGCCTTTCATCAAGGCGGTATCTCTTGTTATCGGCTACCACAGGCCGACGTCCGTCGGCGGAAGCATAAACGTAACATAACTGAGATAGTGAGTTTACGACAAGGCGACGAGAATGGGCAGACGGCGGGAGAATTATCGGAATAGCGCCGCCGCTGGCGATCGGCGGCGGCGGGGTCAGGCTCAGCGGCGGTTGCGCACCAGCTGGTAACGGCGGGTCAGGTACTCTACCGGCGCACTCCAGATATGCACCAGGCGGCAGAACGGGAACAGCACGAACAGCGTCATGCCCAGCACCATATGCAGCTTGAAGATCAGCGCCACGCCTTCCAGGTGCGCAGAAGCGCCGGCGTGGAAGGTCACGACCGCCTGCGCCCAGGCCACCAGCTTCATCATTTCGCTGCCGTCCATATGCTGGGCGGAGAACGGAATGGTCAGCAACCCCAGGCACACCTGCACCACCAGCAATGTCAGGATCAGGATGTCGGCGACGCTGCTGGTGGCGCGCACCCGCGGGTTGGTCAACCGGCGCTTCAGCAGCAGCGCGCCGCCGATCAGCGTCATCAGGCCGCAGGCGCCGCCGGCGATCATCGCCAGCTTCTGCTTCACGTCGATCGGCAGGAAGGCCTCATACATCCAGTGCGGCGTCAGCATGCCGAGGAAGTGGCCCGCGAAGATGCCGATAATGCCGATGTGGAACAGGTTGGACGCCAGCCGCATGCCCTTTTTATCCAGCATCTGGCTGGAGCCGGCGCGCCAGCTGTACTGCCCGTAGTCGTAGCGCAGCCAGCTGCCGATCAGGAACACCGCGCCGGCCAGATAAGGGTAGATGTCGAAGAAGAATTGATTCAAAAATTGCATGATTAGCGTCCTTTGGTTCCGGTTAACGCATCCGTCAGGTCCAGATACTGTGGCGCCACCGCGCCGGCGAAGCGCCGCTGGTGCGCCGTCTGCTGGGCGGAGGCGCAGCCCTGCTCGCCGAGAAATTTGACCTGCTCCTCTTCCCATACCGCATCCAGCGCCTGCGGCGTATCGTCGCGCGCCTCTTGCGCCACCTGCGTCTTCAGCGCCTGCGCCTGCGCATCGCTGCCGGACAGCGCCAACAGCAGATCGAACAGCACCGCGTACGGGCTTTCGCGCTGCTGCAAGCGCGCGCCCAGCAGCGCCAGGATCGGCGCAATGTCCTGCAGCCCTTCCCGCACCTGTGCCGCGCTGCGGCTGGCCAAATACTCCAGGTACAGCGGCAGGAAATCAGGCAGCTCGCGGCTGTCGATCTCCAGCCCGGCGGCGCGGTACTGCGCCATCAGGTCAACCATCGCCTGGCCGCGATCGCGCGACTCGCCGTGCACGTGTTCAAACAGCAGCAGCGAGGTGGCGCGGCCGCGATCGAACAGCTCGCAATAGTCGGCCTGCGCGTCCAACAACGGGCGCGCGCACAGGCGGCGGATAAACAGAATCAGCAGCGCGCTGTGGTGCAGATCCAGCTCGCTGGCCGGTTCCAGCGCTTCAATCAGCGCCTGCTGATGGTCAAACAGCGCCTGCTCCGGGTAATCCAGCAGGCGGGCGATCACTTTCAGGCTGATCATGAGGCATCCTCCGGCCGCGCGGTTTTCGCGGTCACGTCAATGGCGTCGATACGACGGCTGTTGAACAGATTGAACTTGCCGTCGCTGCCGTGGCAGCCGTCGCCGAAGCTGAAACCGCAGCCTTTGCTTTCGGGGAAGGCTTCGCGCGCCAGCTCGCGGTGGCTCGACGGCACCACGAAGCGATCTTCATAGTTGGCGATCGCCAGGTAGCGATACATCTCCTGCGCCTGCGCTTCGCTCAGACCGACCTGCTCCAGCGCGCTGATGTCCACCACGCCGTCGACGGTTTCCGCCCGCTTGTAGTGGCGCATCGCCAGCATGCGTTTCAGCGCCAGCAGCACCGGCTCGGTATCGCCGGCGGTCAGCAGGTTCGCCAGATACTGCACCGGAATGCGCAGGCTCTCGACGTCCGGCAATACGCCGCTGTGCGCCAGCTCGCCGGCGTCGGCGGCCGACTGAATCGGCGACAACGGCGGCACGTACCACACCATCGGCAGCGTGCGGTATTCCGGGTGCAGCGGCAGCGCCAGCTTCCAGTCCATCGCCATTTTGTACACCGGCGACTGCTGAGCGGCTTCGATTACGCCCTGCGGCACGCCGTCCGCCAGCGCCTGAGCAATCACCTTCGGGTCATGCGGATCGAGGAAGATATCGAGCTGGCTCTGGTACAGATCCTTGTCGCTTTCCACCGCCGCCGCCTGCTCGATGCGATCGGCGTCGTACAGCAGCACGCCGAGGTAGCGGATGCGGCCGACGCAGGTTTCCGAACAGACCGTCGGCTGCCCGGCTTCGATGCGCGGGTAGCAGAAGATGCACTTCTCGGACTTGCCGCTCTTCCAGTTGAAGTAGATTTTCTTGTACGGGCAACCGGTCAGACACATGCGCCAACCGCGACACTTGTCCTGATCGATCAGCACGATGCCGTCTTCGCCGCGCTTGTAGATCGCCCCGCTCGGGCAGGTGGCGACGCAGGCCGGGTTGAGGCAGTGCTCGCACAGGCGCGGCAAATACATCATGAAGGTGTTTTCGAACTGGCCGTACATCGCCTTCTGCAGGTTGTCGAAGTTCTTGTCCTGCGAACGTTTTTCGAACTCTCCGCCGAGGATCTCTTCCCAGTTCGGGCCGCTTTCGATCTTGTTCATGCGCCGACCGGTGATCACCGAGCGCGGGCGCGCCACCGGCTGGTGTTTGCCCTGTTTGGCGGTGTGCAGGTGCTGGTAGTCGTAATCGAACGGCTCGTAGTAGTCATCCAGCGCCGGCACGTCCGGGTTGGCGAAGATTTTCGCCAGCACGCCGACGCGGCTGCCCATGCGCGGTTCCAGCTTGCCGTTGATTTTACGGATCCAGCCGCCCTTCCATTTTTCCTGATCTTCCCAGGCGTGCGGATACCCGACGCCGGGCTTGCTTTCCACGTTGTTGAACCAGGCGTATTCCATCCCCTCGCGGCTGGTCCAGACGTTCTTGCAGGTGACCGAACAGGTGTGGCAACCGATGCACTTGTCCAGATTCAGCACCATGCCGACTTGCGAACGAATTTTCATTTGTTGTTCTCCTGCTGACTGCCCTGCGCGTAGTCGTTGCCTTCATCGTCCAACCAATCAATACGGTTCATCTTGCGCACCACCACGAACTCGTCGCGGTTGGAGCCGACGGTGCCGTAGTAGTTGAAGCCGTAGGCCAGCTGCGCATAGCCGCCGATCATGTGGGTCGGTTTCGGGCAAGCGCGGGTCACCGAGTTATGGATGCCGCCGCGTTGGCGTGTGATCTCCGAGCCGGGCAGATTCACGATGCGCTCCTGCGCGTGGTACATCATGGTCATCCCCGCCGGGATACGCTGGCTGACCACCGCGCGCGCCGTCAGCGCGCCGTTGGCGTTGAAGGCCTCGATCCAGTCGTTGTCCGCGATGCCCAGATCTTTGGCGTCGTCTTCGCTCAGCCAGACGATCGGGCCGCCGCGCGACAGCGTCAGCATCAGCAGGTTGTCGCTGTAGGTGGAGTGAATGCCCCACTTCTGGTGCGGCGTCAGGAAGTTCAGCGCCTTCTCCTTGTTGCCGTTCGGTTTGCTGTTGAGCAGCGGCTGCGCGGCGCGGGTGTCGATCGGCGGCCTATACGCCAGCAGGCTTTCGCCGAAGGCGCGCATCCACTCGTGATCCTGATACAGCTGCTGACGGCCGCTGAGGGTGCGCCACGGGATCAGCTCATGCACGTTGGTGTAGCAGGCGTTATAGGAGACGTGCTCGTCTTCCAGGCCGGACCAGGTTGGGCTGGAGATGATTTTGCGCGGCTGCGCCTGAATGTCGCGGAAGCGAATTTTCTCGTCTTCCTTGTTCAGCGCCAGATGCCGGTGATCGCGTCCGGTGACGTTGCTCAGCGCTTCCCAGGCTTTCACCGCCACCTGGCCGTTGGTTTCCGGCGCCAGCGACAGGATCACTTCCGCCGCGTCTATCGCGCTCTCGATCTTCGGCCGCCCCGCCGCCGGGCCGTCGGCCTTGACGTAGTTAAGCTGCTTGAGGAAATCGACCTCGGTTTGGGTATTCCAGCTAATGCCCTTGCCGCCGTTGCCCAGTTTGTCCATCAACGGCCCCAAGGAGGTAAAACGCTCGTAGGTGGCCGGATAATCGCGCTCCACCGCGATGATGTGCGGCGCGGTTTTGCCGGGGATCAGTTCGCACTCGCCTTTCTTCCAATCCTGCACGCCGTAAGGCTGCGCCAGCTCGGCGGCGGAGTCGTGCTGAATAGGCAAGGTCACCACGTCGGTTTCCTGGCCCAGATGGCCGACGCACACCTCGGAGAAGGCTTTGGCGATGCCCTTGTAGATTTCCCAGTCGCTCTTCGAATCCCAGGCCGGATCGACCGCCGCCGACAGCGGATGAATGAACGGATGCATGTCGGAGGTGTTCATGTCGTCTTTTTCGTACCAGGTGGCGGTCGGCAGCACCACGTCGGAATACAGGCAGGTGCTCGACATGCGGAAATCGAGCGTCACCACCAGATCCAGTTTGCCTTCGCCGCCCTGCTCGCGCCATTCCACTTCCTGCGGCTTCACGCCGCCCTGCTGGCCGAGATCTTTCCCCTGGATACCGTTCTCGGTGCCCAACAGGTATTTGAGCATGTATTCATGGCCCTTGCCGGAAGAACCCAGCAGGTTGGAGCGCCAGACGAACAGGTTGCGCGGGAAGTTCTGCGGATTGTCCGGCTGCTCGGCGGCAAAGCCCAGCGCGCCGCTCTTCAGGCTGTCGACGGTGAACTCAACCGGCGATTGGCCGGCAGCACGGGCCTGCTCCGCCAGGCGCAGCGGATTGGCGCCCAGCTGCGGCGCCGACGGCAGCCAGCCCATGCGCTCCGCGCGCACGTTGAAGTCGATCAGGCTGCCGCCGAAGCGCGATTTGTCCGCCAGCGGCGACAGCAGCTCATCGGCGCCGACGGTTTCATAGCGCCATTGGCTGGAATGGTTGTAGAAGAACGAGGTGCTGTTCATGTGGCGCGGCGGGCGCTGCCAGTCAAGGCCGAACGCCAGCGGCAGCCAGCCGGTTTGCGGCCGCAGTTTTTCCTGGCCGACGTAGTGCGCCCAGCCGCCGCCGCTCTGGCCGACGCAACCGCAGAAGATCAACATATTGATCAGGCCGCGGTAGGTCATGTCCATGTGATACCAGTGGTTGACGCCGGCGCCGACGATGATCATCGAACGGCCGTGGGTCTTCTCGGCGTTTTCCGCGAACTCGCGGGCAATGCGGATGATGTTGTGGCGCGACACGCCGGTGATCTGCTCGGCCCAGGCTGGGCTGTAAGCCTTGACCTCGTCATAGTCGGCGGCACAGTTGGCGTCGTCCAGCCCGCGCTCCAGGCCGTAGTTGGCAAGCAGCAGGTCATACACGCTGGTCACCAGCGCTTCGCTGCCGTCCGCCAGCCGCAGGCGTTTCACCGGCAGCTTGTGCAGCAGGATTTCGTCCAGCGCCACGCTGTTGAAATGCTCGCTGTCGGCGCCGCCGAAGTACGGGAAGCCCACCTCGGCAACGTCGTCATGCATGCCCAGGAGACTGAGCTGCAGCTCGACTTCCTGTTGCGACTTGCCTTCGCGCTGCTCCAGGTTCCACTTGCCCTTCTCGCCCCAGCGGAAACCGATGGAGCCCTGCGGCGCCACCAGCTCGCCGCTGCGGCTGTCGATAGCGACAGTTTTCCACTCGGGATTGTTTTCCTGGCCCAGTCCGTCCACCAGATCGGCGGCGCGCAGCAGGCGGCCGGCGGCGTAGTGGCCGCCTTCACGCGGCTCCAGCAGCACCAGCATCGGCATGTCGGTATAGCGGCGCACGTAGTCGCGGAAGTAGCCGACTTCGCGATCGAGATGGAACTCTTTCAGCATCACATGGCCCATCGCCAGCGCCATCGCGCTGTCGGTGCCCTGCTTCGGATTCAGCCAGTGGTCGCACAGCTTGGCGACTTCGGCGTAGTCCGGCGTCACCGCCACGGTTTTGGTGCCCTTGTAGCGCACTTCGGTAAAGAAGTGGGCGTCCGGGGTGCGCGTCTGCGGCACGTTGGAGCCCCAGGCGATGATGTAGGAGGAGTTGTACCAGTCGGCGGACTCCGGCACGTCGGTCTGCTCGCCCCAGGTCATCGGCGAAGCCGGCGGCAAATCGCAATACCAGTCGTAGAAGCTCAGGCAGGCGCCGCCGATCAGCGACAGGTAACGGGCGCCGGCGGCGTAGGACACCATCGACATCGCCGGGATCGGCGAGAAGCCGATAATGCGGTCAGGGCCGAAGGTTTTGGCGGTATAGACGTTGGCGGCGGCGATCAGTTCATTGACCTCTTGCCAGCTGGAGCGGACGAAACCGCCGCGGCCGCGCGCCACCTTGTAGCTTTTGGCTTTTTCCGCATCGCCGACGATCGATCCCCAGGCCTCGACCGGATCGCTGTGCTGCGCTTTCGCCTCGCGCCACAGTTTGAGCAGCCGCTTGCGCATCAGCGGGTATTTCAGCCGGTTGGCGCTGTACAGGTACCAGGAGTAGCTGGCGCCGCGCGGGCAGCCGCGCGGTTCATGGTTGGGCAGATCGGGGCGGGTGCGCGGATAGTCGGTTTGCTGGGTTTCCCAGGTCACCAGACCATTCTTCACGTAGATCTTCCAACTGCAGGAACCGGTGCAGTTCACGCCGTGGGTGGAACGCACCACTTTGTCATGCTGCCAACGGCTGCGGTAGCCGTCTTCCCAGTCGCGGTTGGTGTTCAAGGTCTGGCCGTGATCGCCAGAAAAAGGCTCCGCCAACTGCTTGAAATAGCGGAAATGGTCTAAAAATTTGCTCATCCGGAATGCTCCTGAAGGCTCTTGTCGTTATAAGAAGACATGCTCAATCTGCCGCCAGCCTACTGACGGCCAACCGGCGGCAAATTGATTGCGATCAAGAGAAAGCGGCGGGCGACGCGTGCGCCGGGCGGGAAATACCACCAAAGTATAGGGGTGAGAAATAGAATTAATTGTTTGAATTAAAATGAATAAATCAGAATATCAAGATGAAGGCGAACGTGTGGGAGGCAAGACGGGGTATTTGGGGTAGGACGCGGGGAAAACCCCGCGTCGGGTTTCAGAAAGGGACGCCGCGGAAGAAGACGTTGCGCAGAATGTTCTTCATGTAAACGCCGGCCATCACCCCGCTGTTGACGTAGATGATGCCCTTCATGCCGTGCAGCACGCCGCCGAGACGGCTTCGGCTGTCGGTGATGATGCGCGACGTGATACAGGTGTGGCGCAGCCGCATCACCTTGCGCGCCCGCGGCGAAATCTGCGGCATCAACCGGCGCTCGAACTGCATTTTGTTGTGATAGCCGATGATGCCTTTCGGGCTGGAGGTAATACGCTCACCGTCGTGATCGTTATGCACCGCCAGGCGCTCGTGCAACGTGCCGATGCGCATGCCCGCCGCCAGCAGGCGATAAATGAAGATATGATCCTGATAACGCGGGGTATTGAAGAACCCGCGCACCGCGATCGCCGCCTCCCGGCGCAGCATGATCATCGGCGTGTAAGCGACGCCGGCCAGCATGAAGTCCTCCAGGCCGTCGCAGCGGGCGCGGTAATAGCGCTCGGCGCTGATTTGGCCGTCCTGCAGAATATCCATATCGCACAGGCTGACGGGGTAATCGCCGCGCTGCATAAAGGCCAGCTGACGGGCGATCTTCTCCGGGTGGTAGTAATCGTCGTCGTCCAGAAAAGTGAGGTATTCCCCGGTGGCGCGCAGGATGCCGCTGTTGCGCGCCCGCGCCCCGCCGCCGTTGCGCGCGCGCGGGCAATAGACGATCTGCCCGGCGGCAATATAGCCGGCCAGCCGTTCGCGGGTGGCCTGGCGCTGCGGATGGTTCGGCGGATTATCGTCCACCACCACGATCTCCACCGGCTGATGGGTTTGCGCCAGGACGCTGTCGATGGCGCGCGCCAGCAGTTCGCTGCGGCCATAGGTCGGAATAATGACGCTGACTTTGATACTCATAATGGGCTTCCACACGGGTTTATCGTCGTTCGGGCACGGTCAGATTCACCCGAAACGGTTGTAGAGACTGGCCATCAGGTAGTAGACCAGCGGACTGCGGTAGAACAGGCGGTTCTTGCGGCTCAGCATTTGCCGCTCCTCCGCCCGCAGCCGGGCATAGCGCCGTTTCAGCTCGGCGGTTTCCCGCAGCGCGTCACGCAGGCCGAAGAAGTCCAGCCCGACCAGCAGACGCGCCTTCAAGCGTGGTGACGAACAGCACCGAGTGGAATCCCTTCCCCCCTCGCGGCGGCGCCCGCTGTCAGCGCGCTCGATGGCGTAATCGAGATCGTCCAAATCCCGCCGCTTCGGCGCGCGCGTGATGCCGTTGGGGTTAGCGCGGTATCCTACTAACGGCGTGTCGCACACCACGATGCGGTTCGCTTTCAGATACAGCTGCGGGATCAGCTGGATATCCTCGAAGTTGCGCCCCGCCGGAAACGCGGCGTCGTTGAACAGCGAACGGTGATAAATCCGCGCCCAGGCGTACCACAGGCTGCGGTTAAAACTGTCAGCCAACAGCGCCATATGCGGCTCGCGCTCCTGTGGCGCGGCGTTGCCGGGCACGATCGCCATCAGGCCATCCGGTTCTATCTTGCCGTTTTTCAGCCGCGAGAAGCGCTGGGCGTTGAACGCCACGATTTCCACCTGCGGGTTATCCGCCAGCAGGCGCCCCAAAATGCTGAAATAGCCCGGCAGCAGCACGTCGTCGGAGTCCAGAAAACCGAGATATTCGCCGTCGGCATGGGCGATCCCGGCGTTGCGCGCGGCGCTCAACCCCTGGTTTTCCTGGCGCAGGATGCTGACCTGCGTTTTCAACGCCGGATAACGGCACAGCACCTCTTGCGCGACGGCGATGGAGCCGTCCGGGCTGCCGTCATCGACGAGGATCACTTCCGCCCAGTCGGGCAATTGACTCAGCACCGAGTCCAGGCACGCTTCGATGTAGGCTTCCACCTTATACACCGGGACGATCAGGCTTAGCGTGATAGTCATGAACGGGTATCCTTATTGATTGCTAGTGTCTCGTTGCACCCACAGCGCGCTGCTGCCCACCGCGGGCAATTTGGCGTCGATCTGCGGCTGCCCCTGCCAGCGCCAGCCGGGCGGCAGGTCAAAACGGGCGGCCATCGGCCGATAGTACGGGTTGGCGATCAGCACCAGGCCGCGCTCGCCGTCGATAAACAGCCGCGCCGGTACGGCAGTGTTGTTGCCGGACAGCGTCGCGCTTTCGCCCGAGAGCAGGTACGGCGTGAAGCTGTCGATCTGTTGCGCCACGCGGGCAACCCCTTGCCAAATACCGTCGAATTCCTGTTGGTTGAAATCGCCGCTGCGGCGCTTGTAGAACAGGTCGGTATAGGAGTAGAACAGCAGCCCTTTGACGCCGCCGATCAGCCCCAGCCAGGCCTGGTTGCGGATCTCCGCTTCGCTCGGCTGGCGCGGCTTGCGGTGCGGCTCATAGGCGGCGTGATCCATGATCTGCATCACCAGCCAGGCGCCCTTCGCCTGACGCGCCACCTGCACCGTCAGGCGCGAGTATTCCAGCGTGCGCGTCATATCGGCATCGCGTCCGACCGGATAAGGATCGCTGGCCAACACGTCGGAACTGTTGAAATAGGCGTTGAGCGCGCCGGTCTGATTCAGCGCCTGAAAGGTCAGATGGTCAGGGTCTTGTTGCTTCACCTGCAGATGCATCTGCTCTATCTGCGGCGCATACTTCGGCGCCAGCTCATCGTTGATGTACCAGGCGAGCAGGTTCGGCTGAGTTTTAAACTTCTCCACATAAGACGCCGTCAACTGCGGGTAGCTCAGGCGCGTTTTCGGCGCAGAGTCGAGGCCGGGGTAGAAATCCTTCAGCGAGAAAATCACCTGCAGCCCGTACTGCTGCGTTTTGCGGAAATAGGCGTACGGGTCGCGCCCTGCGCCGTAGTTGTAATTCAGCACGGTGTTGAAACCGGCGTCGCGGATGCGCGCCAGATGTTCATCGGTCGCCATGTTGCCGTACATGTAGATGCCCAGCGGAAAGAAGCGCTTGCCCTGCCGCAGCGTATAGCCCTGCTCGTCCAGCGCCACTTTCGGCGGCGCCTCGCCGATGCTGACCGGCATTTCGCTGCTCCGGCTGTGCTTCGACGCCACGTCCGTCACCTGCTGCTGCAGGCGGTACTCGCCGGCGGCCAGGTTGGCCGGCAGCGAGAACTCTACGCGCTGACGCTCGGCGACATGGTAGCGGCGGCTCTCCTGCCGCACGGCGGTGCGTTGGCTATCGAGCAGCGTACTTTCCACCTGCACTTCCTGAGGCTGCTGCACTTCGATCAGGCTGGAGGCCGATTGCCCGCCGGCGCGCATCTGATACAACGCCGGCGCCGTCGGCTGGCTGCAAACGTAGGCATCGTCGAACCAGGCGTTGCCGGTCGTGCCCTTGCGCATATACAGCCCCAGTACGGTGGTGGTGGCCTCTGCCGGTACGGTGAAGCTGCCCTCCACCGGCTGCCAACCGCTGCTGCCCAGCAGGCCTTGCGGGTAGCTGCCGGCCAGGTGGCGCCCCTTGGCGTCATAGCTTTCGACGTACACCCCGGCGCCCGGCTGATCGCCTTTGCCGCGCAGGTTATCGCCGCGCACCCACACGCCGAACGCGATCGTCTGGCCCGCTTTCACCTGCAGCGTTTGCAGCATCTGGTGATACTCCGCCGGGTCAGGATTGCTGTAGTACAGGCTGGCGCGGCCGCTGCGGCCGCCGGAGACCACCTTGGCCGGCGGCAGCGACCAGCCCGTCTGTCCCTGCTCAAAACCGGGGTTGGTCAGCAGATTGGTCTCGCAGCCCGCCGCCCCGGCCTGAGCCGCCAGCCCGCATCCGATCAGCACGCAGGCTGCGTTCAAGATTTTGCTGGTCATTGTCTTTTCATCACCGCGCTGTACAGGTAGGAGAAGAACAGGTAGCAGGATTTTTGATAAGAGAGCCCCAGATGACGACGGTAGATCTGCCACTGCCAGTCCGCCGCGCGGATCTTGTTGCCGGACAGCGAATTGGCGGACAGCCGGTAAAACGCCAGCGGCTCCGGAATACAGTACGCCAGGCGATTGCGCGCGCGCTCCAGAATAGACAGCCACATCACATAGTCTTCGTGCCCGACCTTGCGCTGGTAGACCTTGCCGACCCGGCGCTGGTTGTACATGCCGGTCAGGTTGCCGATCCAGTTGCTTTTCAACATGTCGCGGTAGGCGATGATCTCCCCGGCGCCGCGGTAGTTTTTCACCTGCGCCAGGTCATTCTCGAAGGTGTAATAGTGCGAGCAGACCACGTCGTAACGCTGGGTTTTAAGGATGCCGACCTGGCGGGCCAGCTTATTCGGGTGCCAAACATCGTCGCTGTCGCAAAACGCGATGTAGTCGCCGCGCGCCGCCTCGATGGCGATGTTGCGCGTTTCGGCCACCCCCTGATTGGCGTTGTTGCGGATGTAGGTCAGCCGATCGTGAATGAACGGCTTGACCACCTCAGCGGTGTTGTCGGTGGAGGCGTCGTCAATCACATACAGGTGATAGTCCTGATAAGTTTGATTCAATACGCCAAGGATCGACTCGCGGATAAAACCGGCGGCGTTATAAGCCGGCATAATGACGGACACTTTTTCCATGATGATTACCTCAGACGATAAGCTCTTGCCACTGGGGGTAAATACGTTCAGGCACAAACCGCTGCGCCTTTTCCAACGCACGGTGGGAGAAGCGGCGACGCAGTTCGCCGTCGCCGATCAGCGCCAGGACGCGCTGACTGAAGGTGTCGACGTCGCCGTCCGTCACCAGATAACCGTTTTCGCGATCGTCGATCAGCTCCGCCGGGCCGGTCAGACAGTCAAAAGCCACCAGCGGCAGGCCGAAGCTCATGGCTTCGATCAGCACCATCGGCAGGCCTTCGTAGCGAGAGGTCATCAGCAACAGGCTCGCCTGCCGGTAATGCCCGGCGATATCAGCGGTGGCCGGCAGCAGCTGCACCCGGTCGTCGAGCCCGTAATCGGCGATCTGCCGTTGCAACGCCGCCCGATCCGGGCCATCGCCGACGATGTGCAGCCGCCACTGCGGCGCCTGCTGCGCCACCTGCCGCCAGGCGGCGATCAGCCGGTCGAAGCCTTTCTGGTGGCACAGTCGGCCGACCGCCAGCGCCACCGGCTGTTGCTGTTCCGGATGCGGCGCCCGCAGCGGAAACGGCGACACGTTCTCAATCACCCGACATTTGCGGGCGGGCACCCAGCGGCCGATATTCGCCAGATCTTTTTGCGTCAGCAGCACGGTGCGATCGCCCAGCCGGTAGATCAGCACCTTCAGCCACTTCATCGGCCACGGATACTGGTGGAAACTGACATGTTCACTCAGCACCAAGCGGCTGCCGGGACACAACAGCCGCAGGTAAGGCACCATGATCACCGAGAGTTTCCCCATCGAGACGGTGATGATGGCGTCATAGCGGCCGCGGCGTAAGAACAGCGCCAGGCGCCACGGCCAGAGCAGCGTCTTGCCGCGCATGAAGCGCAGCGTCACCGCCGGCTCCAGCGGATAGAACGCCCGATCCCCGCAGATGGATATCAGTTCGACCTGGTGGCCGAAGCGGGTGGTCAGCGCATTGGCCAGGCTGCTGGCCACCCGTTCGGTGCCGCCTTTGCCGCCGATGTCTTCGATTACAATTGCGATTTTCCGCGGTTGCATGTCACCTCCGTAATCCCTCGCGGGCCGTGCGCAGCAGCCTCCCCCCCAATGGAAACAGTCCCAGCCTGGCCAGACAGTCGCCATACAGCTTGATCGCCTTGAATTTGCCGCTCAGGGTGTGGCGCTCCATGCGCGATGAGTAGTAGTTGAAAGCCTGCAGATCTTCGCTGTACAGCGAAGCCAGCAGGTGTTTACAGGCAAAGCCGCTGATATAACGGCCGCTGGCCTGCAGATAGGTATCGATAAAGCGTTCGCTGGCATCGATGTTCAATCGGCAGCGGTTCAGATCCTCGTCGCCGCAGCGGATGAACACCCCACCGCCCTGATCGTGAACCACCCGGGCGCCCAGGTTGGTGGCGTTGACCAAAAACCCCCAGTCCTGGTAACGGGCCAAAAACTCCGGAAATAAAAACCGCCGGTCTTGTTTCTTGCGCACGCTGATGGTCGAGGTGCGAATATCCCCCATCTCGATAAATAAGAAATCTTCCCCGGCCACGCCCTCTTGATAATTAAACACGTAGCTGCGCACATTCTTGTCGTTGACCGTGGTGTAATTGCCGAACACGATATCGATCCGCGTGTCCTCATGCCGTCTCAAGCGCCGGATGATATAATTGGTGCCAAACATATCTTCCGGTTCCAGAAAAAAAACCACCTCAGAACGCGCCAGGCGAAAACCGATGTTGCAGGCGACGGCGATATTGCCGCGCACCCGGCTTTCATGCAGCCTGGCGCGATGATTCGCCGCTAACAGTCCGTGTATCTTTTCCGACTCACCGGCTTCCGATGAATAATCGACCACGATAATTTCATAATCAAAACCGGCGCAATAATGGGTCATGCGCGCCAGCGTGGCGGCGAGATGGTTTGAATTATTAAAAGCGGGAATAACAATTGATAAGTCCATTTAATACCTCAAAAGCTATTATCAACTGGCGAGTGCAGCCTGATGCCAGAGAAAAAGTTTGTTATCGCAGCATATCCCTGCCCGGTTATCCCCCCGCCTCGGGTCGAGTACGCGCAGCCAACGGCCTGTTTCAGCTACGTATGAAAATACCCTCCCCATTCTTGTTCAATTGTTTCTGGCATCAGCCGTTGTAATCCGGCCCCCGGGGTGAAAGTCAGCTCGCCAAAATAAATGCGATCCTGCACCTGATAAAAATCGACGCGTACGTACGAGAATTGTTCCGCCACCTGGCGCGCCAGCCGCAGCATCTCCTTTAGCCCGCTGGGGCGCGACATCGGCACGTCGCTGTTCGGCACGCCCATGCGGATCTCGGTGCGGTTCCAGTCCGCATCAAAGAAATCGCGGCGATGATCGATAAAGCGCTGATAATCGATCTGAATAAAGAAGCGCACCTCACCGTCAAGATTAAAACAGTGGATCTTGATGTCGTTCGGTATTTGCCCTTCGTCGATCAGCATTCTTTCCACCATGATGCAAGGTGGAATATCTTTATAATGCCGCTCGCGATAAACCTGATAAAAACTTTGCCGCAGCCAACTGTTGGTCAACACCCGCAGTTCGTTATAACCGGTTTGGCTTTTATCAAATACCAGCTTGTTATATCCGCTGCCATGGTTGGCTTTAATCACAAACGACTCGGGCAGCTGCTGATACATCTCTTCCGTAAATTCGTTGCCGTGCGCGTAAAGATCGATCAAATACTCTTTACCCCATAGCTGTTCGATATACTCTCTCACCCGATATTTATCGGATAGCTGCGTATATATCGCCAGTGGATAAACTTTCCTACGCATCAGTTTTTCGCTGTACCCCACCGGATGGGCCAGATGCGGCACCTTGCGGAAAAACATTGCGTATTTTAACTGATGATATATTGCATCGGGCATACGTCGGTATAACCCTTTCACCAGATTATTTAACATATATTTCTCGTACCTTCCCTATTAATTGCGGAAAACACCGATAGCAAGTCACCTGCAAACGCGTAATTTTTCCTCCTCTGAAAAAGCTGTTGAGCACAAAGAATGAAATAAACTCCGTGATCAACGTCGATATCGCCGCGCCCATGATCCCGTAGCGCGGGATCAGGATGAAATTCATCACCACGTTGGCCAACGCCGCCAGCGGCATTTTGATGGCGATGAATCGATAGCCGCTGAACAGCACGATGGCGCGGTAAGACACCGTTCCCATCACCGAGAACAGCGACGTCACCGAGCACAGCGCCAAAATGGTCGCCGTTTGCCGGTAACTTTCGCCGAACATCAGCGCGACTATCTGCTGCGGAAACAGCGACAGCACCGCTATCACTGGCATCGAAAGCACCAGCACCATCAGATACAGCTGGCGAATGCGCGCCTC
Source organism: Serratia sp. SCBI (assembly GCF_000747565.1). Lineage (NCBI taxonomy): Bacteria > Pseudomonadati > Pseudomonadota > Gammaproteobacteria > Enterobacterales > Yersiniaceae > Serratia > Serratia sp. SCBI. The sequence goes on from NZ_CP003424.1 coordinate 2,924,127, forward strand.
TTGTTCCTGCTCCGAACCGGCGTTCGCCACGCCTGGCATCATCGACATGATCAGCGCGATGGGCACGAATACCCACCCCTGGCTCAGCGTGATGGCGGCGCTGTAAAGCCCGACGCTGTGTTCTCCCAAATAGTTGCCCAGCATGATCTGATCGATGCGCGTATAAATGACGATCGACAGGCTGGAGATCGCCAGCGGCAAGCCGACGCTGAACAGGTAGCGGCCGTAGCGCCGTTTGTGTCTGCCGCTGATCGCCGGCATCTGCGCCTGCTCGCGACGGAACAGCACCCAGCGCACCGCATAAGGCAGCAGGCTGCTCAGCACATAGGGCAGCGCAAACCACACCAGCGGCAATTGCGCGTACACCAGGCCGAGCCGCATCACGATCGACAGCAACAGCGCGACGTTGTTGATCAACGTGTTCAACTTCGACTTCAGCAGCGCGTCGTAATAGATTTTGTAGACGTCCTGCACGGAGAAATACGCGCTGATCAACATCAGCAGCATCATGATTTGGTTGGTGCGATCCTGCGTCAACAGCGTCCAGGCCATCAGCGGCAGCGCGATCAGCGCAAACAGCTGGCGGCGGATGCGCATCGAAGCCAGCATCAGCCGCATGCCGCTCCGGCGCCGTTTGGCGACGCGGTTGAACAGCACCGCGTCCGCCCCCAGCTGCACCAGCGGCACGGCGATGGCGATCACCGACAGCAAGTAGTTAATCAAACCGTATTGCGCCGGCCCGAGATAGCGCGCGACGTACACCGAAACGAAAATCCCCGACAGACTCAGCGATACCCGCTCCAGCATTAACCACAAAGAGTTCATCAGCATCGCTTTCATGCGCTTACGGCACCTTTTCTTCCTGATGGCTCGGATAGGCAAAGGCGTAGTAACCCGCATCGGCGGCGGATTTTTTCACCATGCCGTTGAGGATCACGCCTTTGATCGCCACGCCATTCTGTTCGAAACGGCGCATGCTGGTTTCGATCTGCTTGACGGTGTTCACTTCAAAACGCACCACCAGCAGCGAGGTGCCGGCGTGATGACCGACGATCGCCGCATCCGTCACCGCCAGAATCGGCGGCGTATCGATCAGCACCAGATCGTAGTGTTGCCCGGCCCAGCGCAGGAAGTCGGCGAAGCGGCGATGCATCAGCAGTTCGGACGGATTCGGCGGTACCTGGCCGCGCGGCACGAAGTCCAGGTTGGCGATGGCGGTTTTTCGCACCGCCTGTTCCGCCATCACGTCACCCACCAGCATGTCGGACAAACCGCGATGTCCATCCTCGGCCAGCCAGCGATGCAGAAAGCCTTTGCGCATATCCGCGTCGATCAGCAACACCCGCTGCCCGGCCTGCGCCACTACCACCGCCAGGTTGGTGCTGGTGAAGCTCTTGCCGCTTTCCGGACTGGCGCCGGAGACCATCAGAATATTGTTTTTGGCTTCCAGCATGGCGAAATGCAGGCTGGTGCGCAGGCTGCGGATTGCCTCCACCGACAGATCCGTCGGCTCGGCCACCGCCAGGATCGGCAGGCGCCGGCCGCCGGATTTGGGCAACAGATGACGCTGCTCGCGGTTGCGCTTCACCTGCCACGGCGACAGCGGCACGGTGGCGTAGACGTTGATGCCCCGTTTCTCCAGCGTATCGATATCATTGATGCCGCGGTGGAAGGCCGCGCGCAACAGCACCACCGCGGCGGCGCCCCCGGCGCCCAGCAGCAGCGCCAACAGCACGATCAGCATCTTTTGCGGCTGGATCGGCCGAATGGCGGTTTCCGCTTCATCGATGATGCGCACGTTGCCTACCGTGCCGGCCTTGCTGATGCTCAGCTCCTGCTGCTTGTTCATCAGCTGCATGTAAACCTGCTGATCCACCTGCACGTCTCGGGTGAGACGCAGGATCTCCTGCTGCATTTTCGGCAGCGTCTGCACCTGTTTGCCCAGCCGCGCCTTTTCCGCTTCCAGCGTGGCGCGCTTTTCCAGCAGCGCCCGGTAAGCCGGGTGCGCGCGGGTATAGAGCTTGGAGATCTCCGCTTCCTTGAAGGTCAGTTCATTGAGCTGCGCTTCGAGCTGCACCTGCGTGTCCAACACCGATTTGGCTTCCAGCGACAGATCCACCGAGTCGTTTTGCTGACGGAACTGATTGAGCTGGGTTTCGGCGTTGTTGAGCGAGGTTTGCGTTTGCGGCAGTTGCTCTTGCAGGAACGCCAGCATTCGCTGCGCCTCTTCCGTTTTGCGATCCACGTTCTGCTGCAGGTAGTTGTCGGTGATGTTCTTCAGCACCGCCTCGGCGCGCTGCGGATCTTCGCTCGGCAGCGTAAAGGTCATGATGCCGCTGTCTTTACCGCCCGGCACTACGTCAAGATTTTTGCGCAGATCGTCCACCGCTTTCTGGCGCGCGACTTTGACCACCTTGAAGCTGGCGCCCGGCGCCGCGTCCAGCGCCGAGACGGCCATGTTCCATCCGCCCTGCGCCACCGGCTGCCCGACCGCGCCGCTGAACAGTTTGGCGCCGTCATGGCTCAGCTCGTAATGCTGCCCATCGCGCACCGTCAGCGTCAGCGCTTCGCCCTCCATTTCCGGCGGCGTCGTTAACGTGGCGATATCCAGCACCGGCGCCTTTTCGCCGCTCAGTCGGGCAAAACCTTTACCGAATACCGGGAAATAGTCCGGCTCGACGCGCACCGTCAGGCCAAGGGCATCCACCGTTTTGCCGAGCACGTAGCGCGACTTGGCCAGCGTCACTTCATCCTGCGTCGCCGAATTCTGCCCCATCGAGCTGTCCAGCGTTTCGCGCAGCAGCGAGTCGCCGGACAGCTGTTTCTCCACCTGCACCACCGCCGTGGCCTGATACACCGGGGTCGCCAACAGGGCATAGGCGACGCCCAGCGCGCCGGCCACGCCGGTTACGACGGCGATCCGCCAGCGGTTATCCCAAAGCGGCCCTACCAGACGCTCCCACTCCAGCTTTTCATCTTGTTCGGCCACCATCACGGACAGCGCATTGTTCTTCATCTTCTGTTCCTTATTCATCCTGCGGATTTACCAGTTGCGCACGCGCAAGGTAGCCTCGCTGAGATCGTTAAAGCTGCTGATGGTCGGCACCAGCTGGCTGATCAAACGGTTCCAGCGCGCGACCGGCGCCGCAGTGACGTACACGACGTCGTAAGGTTGCAGCTGAAATTCAGCGCCCATCGCCAGCGCGCTGGCGTCGGAAAGATCGAACTGATACAGCGTCGCCAGCCGCTGCGGCGTTTTGCCGCCGCTCGGCCGGATCACGAATACCCCGGTCGCATCCGCGACCGTCTGGCTGATCCCTTCGGAAGAGCCGAGGGCCTCGGTCAACGTCATGCCGCTGCGATCCATCTTCAGCGTCGCTTGCTTGCCCACTTCGCCCATCACGAACACTTTCAGTTCGTCATTGCGCGGGACGTAAAGGATGTCACCCGGCTGCAGCAACGCGTTCTGACTGATGTCGCCGCGCTGCATCAGCGCCTGCAGCGAGATGGCCCGATCCTTGCCCTGATGGGTCAGCACCACGTTGCGCCAGTCGGCGTTCTCCGTCAGGCCGCCGGCGGCGTTGATCGCATCCAGGATGGTCAGCGGCACGTTGGTGATCGCCTGCTGGCCGGAGGTTTTCACCTCACCGGTCACATAAGCCTTCTGCGAACGGAAAGCGGCGATGCTGACATCCACCTGCGGGCTTTCCACATACTGCGCCAGACGGCCGGCGATCAGGCTGCGCACTTCGGTGACGGTTTTGCCCACCACCGCCACTCGCCCGATATAGGGATAAAAAATCGTGCCATCGGCATGGACCCAGTTACCGGTGTCGCTGGCGCTGCGGTACTGCCCGGCCGGCGTAGTCAGCTCAGGGTGATCCCAGACGGTGACGTTCAACACGTCGCCGACGCCGATACGGTATTGATAGTTCTGCAGCCGCTGATCCAGCGCCGGGTTCGGCCGGGCGACCGGTTCTACGCGCCGCATTTTCTGCAGCAACATCGGCGACATGCGGTAGACCTGCACCTGGTTATTCAAATCAAAACCGTCGTCTTGCTGCACGACGACGGCTTTTCCGCTGGTAGGTAAATGTGAGCCGGGAATCACCGTACACCCGCTCAACAGCGCGGAGGTAAAGGCCAACGGCATCAAAAGAGGCAAATGAAAATTCATGGAAGTACCGTGATAAACGGGCTGCCGCCGCAGCCCGTGAGGGGATTAACGGCCGACGGTCGGATTATCGCTGAACACCGTCGCCTGACGCGGCTCGCGCAACAGGGCGAAATAGCCGCAAAAACAGAGCAGAAACGCCACCAGCATCAAACTCTCTTGCAGTTTCAGCACTTCGCTGCAGATGCCGATGCAGGCCAGCGTCACCGCCAGCATGGTGCTCATCGCCAGCGCCTGGCGCGCATTCAGTCCGCGACGCATCAGAATATGGTGCAAATGATCGCGCCCCGCTTTGAATGGGCTTTGGCGGCGCAGCAGGCGGCGCACCATCACCGTCACCATGTCCATCAGAGGAATGGCGATCAGCCACAGCGCGGTCACCGGGCGCATCACCGCCTGCGGTCCCTGGGTCGCCAGCAACACCAGCCACAGCACGCTGAAGCCGATCACCATGCTGCCGGCGTCCCCCATAAAGATCTTGCTGCGCGCACCAAACAGACTCAGGTTGAACAGCAGATAAGCCGCCAGAGCGGCGATCAGGCCCAGACACCACAGCGCCAGGTCTTCCCGGCCGCCCAGCCCGAACACGATGGCCAGCGCGACGAAGGTGACGCAGGACAAAGCGCCCAACTGCCCGTCGATGCCATCCACCATGTTGTAGGCATTGATCGCTCCCCATACCGCCAGCGGCGTGAGCAGCAACGCGCCATAGCCGAGCATCACTTCCTGATGCCCCCAGACATAACCCAGCGAGGAGAGTTGCATCCCTGCCGCCAGCATCATCGCCAGCGCGATCCCTCCCTGCACCATGACGCGCGGCGCCACGGGCAGATCAAAGCGGTCATCCAGCACGCCCAACACCACCAGCGCCGTTATGCACAGCAGGTAGATCGTGCTTTCGGGCAGCCAGGCGGGTTGCCACAGCGTCATCAGCATCAGCGTCAGGTACACGGCGATGCCGCCGACCAGCGGAATGTGCCCCAGATGTTGCTTGCGCGCATTGGGCTTATCCACTAACCCCACCACCAAGGCGGCGCGGCGGGCAATAAGCACCCACGCCACCGCCAGCACAAATATCACGCTCAGTTGATATAACATCGTTCCTCCAGCGAATAAGCACGCTACCGCCCTTGAGTTACAGCTCCCAATGCGCTATTAACAAAAACAAAATTGATCCGGCCAGGATAAAAGTCAGCATGCGCTAATCCTGAAAATGCAGATTTATCCGCTTGTCAGCGAAAATATCGAAATAACGTCAGCGTGCGATTAAGTTATCTATCAGAAAACTCATGTTTAATGGTTCTTTCGATTGCCGAATCAAGTTCGACCGGCGCCACGAAATTATTCTGCACATTGCTTTTAAATTGCGTTCTGGCGCAGAATTTCTGCACTCTGACGCGACTGATTGGAAATTTCTTGCGACTTATTTTACTCACGACATCCAATGCGGTTGCGCCGCATATTCCCAAGGCGTAAGGAATGCGAATCGTCTTATTTTCCCTGCCCAATGAAGAGGAAATAACGTCGACCAGCTGATTCATCGTAAAGTCCGGTTTATCGACATAGTTACTGACCTGATAACTGGACTGCTGATCCAACGCATGCTCCAGCCGTGCAGCAATATTCTCGACGTAAGCCATCGACTTCATATTATTGCCGCTGCCAATCATCACGAAACGGCCGCTGGCGATCTGGCGGAACAGGTTATACACGTTGCCGCGGTTGCCTTCGCCGAACACCACCGTCGGACGGATGATGGTCAATTTATTTGCGGCGTCTGCCTTGCGCCAGGCCTCATAAACATATTCCGCCTCGAGCTTGGACTTGCCGTAATGGTTGAAAGGTTCGAAACGCCCTTCTTCGCCGGTTTCCTGCTTGACGAACCCGTAAACGGCGACCGAGGAGGTGAAAATGATTTGGCGGATATTCAATGCAGAGGCGGTCATGCAGACATGACGTGCGCCTTCGACATTGACCTGATAATAGAGCGAAATGGGATCGACATTGTCCTGATGCTCCGCCGCCAGATTAATGATGGCGTCACAGCCCGCCAGCGGTTCTTGCAAAGTCTGAGGTTGAGTCACATCGCCATACTGATAAAGGGATGGAAAATGTGCACTGGGTTGCTTATCGACGATGACCAATGTCAGATCATCGCGCTTACTGAGACGTTTCGCCAGGCGTGTTCCGATAAAACCGGAACCCCCGATAATAGCTACTTTACGCTTATCCATAATTTGTCACTCAGCAGGTTCTCATTATTCCCGTCACCCGATTGGGACAGGCGCTAATACGCGTTAGGTAATGAGTTCCAGACTGGACAAATCGAACCTGGCTTTCAAATAACAAATAATGAAATAAAAGATTTCATCAAATGTAAAATTATCGCTATAGATAAAACCTCATTCAGCGCTAATTTTTAACATCGTAAGCAACTTGATATTGCAAGGTTTTATTCGGCAATATGAGATTAATCCGACCTTTACCGGTGGAGGAAGAGGCCTCATATTTTACCGGCAATTTCAGCTGGCCTTGTTTAGGATCGACACATTCGATGGTGGCCTGATCCATGTTCTCTCCCTGGTACAGACAGAACAGCGTTTGCGGGCTGTTGGTATGGGGATTATTCAGCGTCAGCGTCAACACCACGCGCGTGTTGTTCTGAATATCATTGATCACCGGCGGACGGGTTTGGTTGCCCAGGACATATGAAAAATGTGAAATAACCAGTAACGAGGCGAACACCGTCAGGTATTTCACCACGCGACTGGCAGGCACGCTGAAAAAGCGGCGCACGGACAGCGACTTCTTTTCATGCGCCGGATCTTGAGAGGAATCCATCGCCGCAACAGGCGCAGAAACGAGGGTTGATTTACGCGGCTTAACTATTTTTTCGTCGTTGGCTACAGGCGATTCATTTTCACTTTCAGAAAGTTCCGCTTGAATATCAACGTCAATATCATCGTTACCGTTTAATATATCATCATCGGCGTAGTCTTCATCTTCAGATATAAAGTGAAAAGCCGCTTGATTTTCCACCTTGTAACCCAAGCGTGGAATGGTTCTGATAAGCGTGTGTTCCGAATCGCTAATTTTCTGACGAATGGATTTAATTGTTTGATTTATCGTTGAATCTGAACAATAGGTTCCTTTCCAGATATTTTCTATAATTTCCGTTCGGGTAACCAGCTCGGGGGATCTGGCGACAAGCAGCGAAAGAATTTGATACTCCTTCCAACGCAGACGGAATTTCTCCCCGGCAGGAGTCAGAACATCGAGATTCCTAATCTTTATTCTTTTATCAAGATTCACTTTTAATTTCCTTAGCGTGCCTGTCCTGCACACTTTGTATAGAAATATCAAAAAATGTTCAAGAAATTAAATGTAAACTCAACAGGTTGCATTCATCGGATATTGGCTTTTATAAAAATTTTCTGATTTCATTTTTTACATTAAGCCTGATTCAGGATGTTCCGTTTATCCAAACGACTCTATTTCCCTGTTGGTAACATGGATTTCTTTCCTGGCTACCGTAAAATTCAAACCAGCACCTCTTTGATTTAGAAAGAAAAAACTAACGACGTTGCTTAATTGTTAATCGAATGAAATTGTGAAATTTCATTCTACGCCCTGAATTCATTCTGTTTTTCCACCTAATCTGAACGTCAGATAGACTACAAAAAGACGGAAAAAACAGAATGAGAGTTATCTGATTTAACTCCGGCGTTCATTCCATCCAACGGGCGCAGCATCTAAGACAAAACCCTATTGCTGATTTTATAATACGCACATCAATTAGGTATTCTCCTAAGCAATTTCATTTAAACGCAGGAAAAAGCATTAATTGTTTAATAGTAAGAACACGCTCAACAAAACGAAAAAACCGCGTGAATAATATAAACCTTTTGTGAGAAAGGATTCATACATTGAGAGATATAACTATAAAAAAAGAAAAAAACGGCAAGCGGGGGTGAGAATTTTACCTAAAGGCAGAAAATTTCACTGAGGAGGAGAAGAGAGAAGTTTCGGTATGAACGAAATATCCCTCCCCTGTCGGGAGGGATAGAGAAAGTCGTTTGACACTCAGGCTTTTTTCTTGCGGCCATACACCGCCCAGGTGATCACGACGCACAAAATGTAAAACACCAGGAACACTTTCATCGCGCCCGCAGGTGAACCGGTCAGCGCCAGTGAGGTGCCAAAGGCCTGCGGAATGAAGAAGCCGCCGGCGGCGCCAATCGCCGAGATAAAGCCCAACGCGGCGGCGGAATCGGTTACTGCCTCACGCTGCGCGCTTTCATCGCTGCCGCCGGCCGCTTTAACGCGATCGACGGTGATTTTGCGGAAAATAACGGCGATCATTTGGAAAGTCGATCCGCTGCCCAGCCCCGCAGTGAGGAACAGCACCATAAAGATGCCGTAGAAGGCGATGAACGACCCGCCCTCGCCCGCACTCGGCAAGGTCAGGAACAACAGCGCGGCAAAAACGGCCATGACCACAAAGTTGATCAACGTCACCCGCACACCGCCGAAACGGTCAGACAACGCGCCGCCGACCGGCCGCGCCAGCGCCCCCAGGAACGGCCCGAAAAACGCGTAATGCAAGATCACCACGTCGGGGAACTGCGTCTTCGACAGCATGGCGAAGCCGGCGGAGAAACCGATGAAAGAACCAAAGGTCGCGAGATACAGCAGACTCAGCATCCACAGATGCCCACGCTTGAGCACCGGCAGTTGCTGACGCAGCGATGCCTTGGCCGCCGCCAGATCGTTCATGCCGAACCAGGCCGCCAACGTGCCGACCAGCAGGAACGGCACCCAGATCCAGGCGGCGTTTTCCAGCCACAGCTGGCCCCCCTCTACCTGGTTTTGCGCCGTGCCGCCAAACAGGCCGAACAGGCTGAAGGAAATCGCCAGCGGCGCGACCAGTTGCATGACGCTGACGCCCAGATTGCCCAACCCGCCGTTGAGCCCCAACGCCCCGCCCTGACGCGCTTTCGGGAAGAAGAAGCTGATGTTGGCCATGCTGGAAGCAAAGTTGGCGCCGGCGAAACCGCACAGCAGGGAAATAATGACGAACACGCTGTACGGCGTACTGCTGTCCTGCACCGCAAACCCGAGCCACAGGCAGGGCACCAGCAGGAAACAGGTGCTGATGGCGGTCCAGCGACGGCCGCCAAACAGCGGGATCACGAAGGAATACGGTACGCGTAAAATAGCGCCCGAGACCGACGGCAGCGCCGTCAGGAGAAACAGCTGGTCAGTGGTAAAATTGAAGCCGACCTTGTTCAGGTTGACCGCGACGGCGCTGAACAGCATCCAGACGCAGAAGGCCAGCAGCAGACAGGGAATGGAAATCCACAGGTTGCGGGTGGCGATGCGCTGGCCACGCTGCTGCCAAAAAGCGCTGTCTTCAGGGCGCCAGTCCTGAATCAGCGCACCGGTTTTCTTTGATGAAGGCGTTGCAAGTTGCGACATAAAAACCTCAGACACGGGGGATCATTCCGCACACCCTAGGGGGCGGCCCCGGCGGCAAAGTTGATGTATATCAACCCGCATGCAAGTAGTTGGCGGCGGAAATGGCGCCTTCATCCCCTTAGGGGTACGCCCTAACCAAAAATTAAATCCATTTAAATCAATCAACTAATCACTATCACTTTCGTTTTCTTGCCGCCTCGACGCGCCCCTGGAAACTAATGGGTACTTCATTCGAGGTATGGGGTTATGCGCAGGGATAATCAAAAATACGGCTGAATCGTGACTTGTTTAGCCCCATCGCCGCCTTCGCCCCTGAGCTTCAGCGGCGCCAAACGCCAGGAATCCGCACTTATGAAACGCCTGTTGGCCCCGCTTTCGATCGTGAATCAGGTCGCCCTGCTGATGTTGCTGTCGGGCATGCTGGGCGTGGCCGGCATGGGGATTTCCGCCTGGATGTCGCAAAGCATTCAGGGCAACGCGCACGCCATCAACAAGGCCGGCTCGCTGCGCATGCAAAGCTACCGGCTGCTGGCGCAGGTGCCGCTGGATGAACGGCACGAAGCGCTGATCCGGGAACTGGAGCGCGACGAAAACAGCCCCGACCTGCAGCGTTCGGTGGAGCAGGAAGGGTTGACGCAGCCTTTCAACGCCCTGCGCGACTATTGGCAACAGACGCTGCAACCTCGCCTGCGCAGCGCGCAGCAGCCGGCCGACGCCGCGCCCCAGGTCGCGCACTTCGTGCGGTTGTTGGATAAGCTGGTGTCGGATATCGACAGGCAAACCGAACGCCGTCTGCTGATGGTGACGCTGGTGCAGGCCGGCTTTATTGCGCTGACGCTGCTGCTGTTGATCGGCACCACCTGCTACCTGCGGCGCCGGTTGCTGCATCCCTGGCGGCAACTGGTGGAGATGGCCCTGGCGGTAGGCCGCGGTGATTTTAGCCGCCGCTTTGCGCAGCGCGGCCATCAGGATGAAATGGCGTCGCTCGGCGGCGCGTTGAACACCATGTCCGACGAGCTGTCGGCCACCTACAGCGGGCTGGAGCAGCGCGTGGCCGAGAAGACCGCCGACCTGCAGCAGAAAAATCAGGTTCTGAGCTTCCTCTATCGCGCCAGCCGCCAGCTGCACGCCAGCGAGCCGCTGTGCAGTCGCCTGACGCCGCTGCTCAACCAATTGCAAACCCTGACGCCGCTGCGCGCCATTCAGGTGCGGCTGTATGAAAACGACAGCCGGGAACCGCTGCTGCAGCTGAGCGGCAACCAACCGCTAAGGCCGGAGCATTGCCATAACCCGGTGTGCAGCGCCTGCCTGAACGACAGCGACCGCCAGTATCCCAACAATCCGTCGCTGAGCTGGAGCCTGAGCGACAAGCTGGGCGATTACGGCGTGATCGTGGCGCAACATGCGCCGCAGCAACCGCTGAACGATGAACATCGCCAACTGATCAATACCCTGGTGGAACAGCTGACCAGCGTGCTGGCCATCGAACGTCAGGTCGACCACCAGCAGCAGTTGATGCTGATGGAGGAGCGGGCGGCGATCGCCCGCGAGCTGCACGACTCCATCGCCCAATCGCTCTCCTGCCTGAAAATGCAGATCGCCTGTCTGCAGATGCAGGGGGAAACGCTCTCTGCCGCCAGCCAGGCGCTGGTGCAACAGATGCGTGAAGAGCTGAACGGCGCCTATCGCCAACTGCGCGAACTGCTGACCACCTTCCGTCTGCAGTTGACCGAACCGGGTCTGCTGGCGGCGCTGCAATCGACGGTGGCGGAGTTCAACCCCAAACTGGGCCTGACCATCAGCCTCGATTATCAGCTGGGGCCGCGCACGGTGCCGGCCTATCAGGCCATACACCTGCTGCAGATCGCCCGCGAGGCGCTCAGCAACATCCTTAAGCATGCCGCCGCCAGCGAGGTAAGCATTCAGGTCATCAATAAACGCGGCGAAGTGACCCTGAGCGTATGCGACAACGGACGCGGCCTGCCGGCCGAGACCTCTCGCCCCGACCATTACGGCTTGATCATCATGCGCGATCGCGCCAAGAGCCTGCACGGCCGCTGCGACATTTTACCGCGCAGCGGCGGCGGCACCGAGGTGCGGGTCAGCTTCACGCCGGATAACCACGCCATCGACTAACGGAGACACCATGACGACAGAAACCGCCGCCACCATCTTACTGATCGACGACCACCCCATGCTGCGCAACGGCGTAAAACAGCTGATCGGCATGGACGCTCGCCTGCAGGTCATCGCCGAGGCCAGCAACGGTGAACAAGGGGTCGCGCTGGCGGAGCAGCACGATCCGGATCTGATCCTGCTCGACCTGAACATGCCCGGCATCAACGGGCTGGAAACGCTGGATCGCCTGCGCCAGACCGACCTGTCGGGGCGCATCGTGGTGTTCAGCGTATCCAACCATGAAGACGACGTCGTCAGCGCGCTCAAGCGGGGCGCCGACGGCTATCTGCTGAAAGACATGGAGCCGGAGGATCTGCTTAAGGCGCTGCATCAGGCGGCGGCCGGGCAGATGGTGCTCAGCGAAACGCTGACGCCGATCCTCGCCGCCAGCCTGCGGGAAAATCGCCCAAGCGCCGAGCGCGATATTCAGCAACTGACGCCGCGCGAACGGGATATCCTGAAGCTGATCGCCCAGGGGCTGCCGAACAAGCTGATCGCCCGCCGCCTGACCATCACGGAAAGCACCGTCAAGGTACACGTCAAACACCTGCTGAAAAAGATGAAGCTGAAATCCCGCGTCGAGGCCGCCGTGTGGGTGTTGCAGGGTAAAAACGGTTAATCGTCGCCGTACAGCGGCCCGGTTTGCGCCGGGATCGGCGGCGGCGTCAGGGTTTGGATCGGCGGCTGATCCGCTTCATCACCGGCGGTCGCCGTCAGCGGCGGCGCCACTTTCAGTTCTATCCAGTTGGACGTCACGCGCTGCTGTTTGTCGTCCTCCAGCGTGACCGACAGCCGATAGCTGTTGGCGGCGCCCGGGGCGTCATCCCACGGCGGCACGATCGTCGTCCAGCCCTGCGGGTCGTTGGCATTGTGCGGCGGTGTCAGGCTCAGCGCCTGCGTATCCCCCTGCCAGCTGACGCGAGAAATCCCGTGCAACGCCTTGATTTCCAGCACCAGCGGCACGGTTTCCCCCGCCTGCAGGCTCCACGGCGGCGTGGCCAGGAACACCTGCAGCGTCTTGCGCTGGCGGAACTCCAGCACCGGCACGTTTTTACGTTCGACAGGATCGTAGCGGCTGCCGCGCAGCGACTTGGCCTGCGCCACATACTCCGGCGAAATCTGCTTGACCAGCGGCACCCCGAGCCGGTAGCTCAGCGCCAATTCCACCTGATCCTGGCTCTGCCCGCCCGCACCAATCTTATGCAACGCCTTCATCGTCACCAGCGGTACCGGGGTATAGTTGAGCCCCAGCTGCATCGCGCGCGGATCGTTCTGTTTCTTGCCGCTGCCGAACAGATCGACATTCTCGCCCAGGTACTGTTCATAGCTGAGCGAACCGCCGATTTGGCGATAGAACGGCAAATAGCCCTGCGTCGTGATGTCGTAACCGCGCGCCGGACGGCTGAAAAATACCCCATCGCCGGGCTGTTGCGACAGCGCCGACAGCGGATAGTAATAGTTGGTGGAGAAACGCAGGTAGTCCCCCCAGGCTTCCGCCCCCACGCTGCCGCGATTGCGCTGCCGGGCGAAATCGCTGTCGAGCGCCGTGTTGTAACCCAGCAGCCAGTCACCGGCGATCCAGCGTTGCCCCAGCGCGACATTGCCGAGCGCCCCGGTGCTTTGCTGCAGCCAGCCGATTTGGCTGTAGGTCAACAACCCATCGACGTCGTACAACGGGCTGAAGAGCTGGCCGTTGCTGCCGGTAAAATCGCCCTCGCCGCTCATCTTCAGCGACAGCCGGGCGGTTCCCAACGGAGACAGCAGTTCTTGCGCCTGTTGCTGCAGCGCGCCAGTCGCCTGCCCCAGCAAATAATCTTCAGCGCGGCTGCGCATCTGCTGACGTGAAACGTTGTTCAGATCTTTTTCGCCGAGCTGTTTGGCCATTTCGGCCCACTGCTTCTCGCGCGCGGCGTCGTCGGGCGCACCGCCCAGTTCGGGCAAGTTCGCCGCCGGATCTGCGCCGGCCTGTTCGGAAGAGATAACGCTGTCCGGCGCCGGTGGGGATTCGGCGCACGCGGGCGCCGCGCCGGCCAGCCACACCAGCGGCCCGGCCAGCCACGCCGTCTGGCGTCGGTGCCAGAATCGTTTTTTAGTCTTGATGAGTACTGCCTGAATGACGTCTTTCATGACACCGTTGGCTTCCCTCCTTCCTGGAGCACGCCAACCCACTGCTTTGCCGCCGCCATTCCCGCGACAGCGCTGAAAAACCTCACGCCCCCAGCCCGGCGGGGGCGCCTATGTCCTCATAGCCTAACGGCTTGACGAGCAGAAACAATAGGATAAACCCCAATCGCTCCCCAGTGACATCGTCACTTGTACCCTTTACCGATCCATTCCGGCCGCCAGGTGAATTCACCGCATTTTAGCGCCGATTTTGCCGATAAAAAGCACAGTACCCCGTGGCTGCGCGCCACCGCGCAGGGCATTGTACACCCCTGCAATACGCAGCGTGGCGATGCGAACGCCTGCGCATTCCTCACAACCGACCGCGTTTTCCCCTGATGAAATACGCATTTTGCCGTTATTTTAGCCGTCTGTTCTACGACTGGCGGAGTCCGGATGTTGCTTTCTTTACTGTGGCACGCGCTGTTTTTCACCGCGCTGCTGTCGGCGGGCCTGATCGCCTTCGCGCTCATCACGTGGCTGGAACGCGTGGAGGGCGTCAACGGTCGCCCACAGAGGTTGCGCCTTCAGGGGCCGCTGCTGACGGCACTGGGGCTGGCGTTGGCGACGCTGCCCCTGAGCCTGGCTGCAGCGCCTCGATGGGGGTTAGTGCCGGCCGCGGCGCTCCTGATCGCCCTGGCCTGGCTGGACTGGCGCCATCGGTGGCTGCCGGATCGACTGACTCAGCCGCTGCTGTGGGGCGGGCTACTGTGCAACCTTGACGCTCGCTGGGCGCCGCTGGAAGACGCCGTGCTGGGTGCCATCGCCGGTTACGGCGCGTTATGGCTGCTCAATGCGCTCTACCGGCTGACGCGGCGGCGCAACGGCATCGGCCAGGGCGATTTCAAACTGCTGGCGGCGCTGGGCGCCTGGCTTGGCTGGACGATGTTGCCGCTGCTGGTCTTTCTGGCGGCGGCGTTCGGATTGGGCGTCGCGTTGGCGCGTGGCCTGCACAACCGCCGAGCCTGGCGAACGCCGCAACCTTTCGGTATCGGGTTAGCGGCGGCCGGCTGGCTATGCCTGCTGACCGGTCCCGGCTCACCTGGCCCGCAGTGGAATTTCATTTATTTCACAGCATCAACCCCACATGAAATCGAGGCAGAACGCGGTTCTGCGCATTTCGCACCGTTTTTACCCAGCCTCGCCGACGGCCATTTTTCCGCTGCCGGCAAGGGATGATAACCTGGTGAAATTTTGCCTATTTCACCAAAACTCACTGTGTCCCTTTAGGCCCCGGTGTTATGTTCCCCAGCTGGATCACGCCATGGAGCATCCCATGCAAAACCCGGTCAGGCCACTCGCCGCCCTTCCCGACAGCGAACAGGCGCATTCTTCCGTGCAATGGCTGCTGCTGGGCGCCGTCGCCATCACAGGCGTTTGGTTCGCCCCCTATTTATCGTTGGTGATTTGCAGCGGCTTGATCGCCGCCTTTATGCTGCTGCGCCAGCAACCCGATCGCGTGCTGAATCTCACCGCCTTCCTGCTGCTGACCGTGATATCCGCGGTGCCGCTGGCGACGAAGAACCTCGAGCCGGTGATGAACGACAAGGTGAACTACTACCTTGAGATGCAGCAGTACAGCGGCTACGGCCTGATGGACTGGCTGGCGCAGTTTTCCGGCACCGACTTTGTCTCGCACCTGTTGTTTAAACTGACTGCCACCTGGTTTGGCGTCGGTAATAGCGCATTCGCCGCCTTCTTCCTTATCAGCTTTTCGCTGCTGGCGCTGGGCGTTTACCGCCTGTCGCGCACTTACTTTGCCGTGATCCTGTTTTTGTTCTGCTGCCAGTACAATTTCCAGGGGCTGTACGGCAACCTGTTGCGGCAGGGGCTGGCGCTCTCTTTCCTGGTGCTGGCCGTGTCGGAGCAGCACCGCGGCCGCATGCTGCTCTGGATCGTGATGGCGTCCTTCAGCCATTTTTCCGCTTTCCTGTTTCTGCCCTATCTGCTGCTGCCCGCGCGCTGGCGCACCGTGGGCACCCTGCCGGTGCTGGCCCTGTTCGCCGCCTGTTACCTCGGCGGCGCGGTGCTGATGCCTAAACTGATCGCCGTCGTCGGCAACGACTTTCTGGCCTCGCGCGCCGAAGCCTACGTCAGCGGCGACTTCGGTAATAACCCGGTGCGCAAAATCCAAATCACGCTGCTGTACGTCGGCGTGGTGGAGGCGCTGTATCAATTCGCCCGCTACAAGTTCCGCACGCCATCGCCTCAGTTTGTACAAGCCGCCTATGCCGTGCGCCTGATGTTCCTTTATAACTGCGCGGTGTTCTTCGCCACCATCAGCTTTGAAGAGGTGGCTAACCGCTATTCATTCAACATGATGATCTTCGTGCTGATCTTTATGGTGATGGTATGCGGCAATCTGAAAGACGCGGTAAGCCGGGTGCTGCTAACGTTGCTGTGCTTCTCGCTGGGTATCGCGTCCTATCTGTATATCAACCAGGTCGGCGTGCAGCAGTTTTGGTACGGCGATCTGCAGGCGCTGGTGACCGACAGCCTGCCGACAATCCTCAATAAGCTGAATCTCGCCGGCACGCCGTGGTGAGCTCGCCGCGTTAACACCGGCCAGGCCCCTCTCCTCTCGGCGGCGAGGGGGCATTTTTCGTTCACGGCTGCGTTTTATTCACCCGATCCAAATACAGCATGCTGTTGGCGATATCCACCCGGGCATCTTCAACATTGTCCCGTAATGCCACCAGCGTTTGCCCCTGCAGCGCCAGCACATAAGGCGAACTGGCCTGCAGTTCCCGTTGCAGCGCGGCGTAACGTGCGCTGCGCGCTGCGCTGTCGCCTTCCGCAGCCGCCGCACGCGTTTCCGCGCTGATGGCGGGAATGCTCCACTGGGTGCGCCAGGCCAGGGTCTTCGGCCCGCCCGGCACATTGTAGGCAAAGGCGCTGGCGTTGGTGTTCGGATCCAGATAGTCGGCGCCCCAATAGGTGAAGATCGCCTGGAAATCGCGGCCGCG
Source organism: Serratia sp. SCBI (assembly GCF_000747565.1). NCBI lineage: Bacteria > Pseudomonadati > Pseudomonadota > Gammaproteobacteria > Enterobacterales > Yersiniaceae > Serratia > Serratia sp. SCBI. The sequence continues at coordinate 2,941,086 of NZ_CP003424.1, forward strand.
CATCTTGCCCCACAGATCGCTCTCCACCACCGGATGAATGTCCAGCCGCAGCCCAGCCTGCGCAAAGCTGGCCTGCAGCGCCTGCGCGATGTCGGTATACGGCGGCTGGTTGATGACGATCAGGCTGATGCTTGTGCCCTCGGCGATGCCGGCATCGCGCAGGATCTGTTTGGCCTTGTCCACATCGAGCTTAAACGGCCGCTCGTCGAGCGCACCGTCCAAGCCCTGCGGCAAGAAGGCCTGATGCACGCGATATTGCCCTTTCAGCAACCGTTCGGCGATGCTCTGATAGTCCACCAGCCAGCGCGCCGCCTGCCACAGCGCCGGATTGCCCAGCGCCGGGTTGTCTTTGCTGCCGGTATTGAAACCGAGGTAATACACCTTGGGCGCATCGGCCTGCTCAATGCGCACGCCCGGCGCTTTGCGCAGCGAGTCGAACTGGTCAGCTCCCAGATCGTAGGCCACGTCGGCATCCCCCTTCAGCAACAGTAAACGGCGGGTGCCGGCATCGCTGACGTTCTTGAATAACACCGTTTTCAGCCGGGCCGGTGACGGCGCGTAATCGTTGCGGCCAAACAGCAGCGCCTCATGCGGCACATAGTTATTCACCCGATACGGGCCGCCGCCGGCCGAATGGTTGCGCAGCCAGGCGTTCCCGAAGTCCCCCTGCTGCGCGTGTTCGCTCAACAGCTTCTCATCCACGATCGAAGCCACGTTCGCCGTCAGCAGCCGCAGCGCCAGCTCGCTGCCGATGTTGGCCGACCAACTGAGCTGCACCTGGTTATCCCCGATCTTCTTCAGCTGCTGCTCGACGTTATCCGGCGTCCAGCCAAACTCAGCGAGAATAAAGGACGGCGCCTTGTTCAGCTTCACCGCACGCACCAGAGAGTAAATCACGTCCTCGGGACGCAGCGGATTGCCGGAAGCGAAACGTTGTTGCGGCTTCAGGGTAAAGATCAGGCTGCGCCCATCGGCGCCCGCTTGCCAACGGGCGGCGGCGTCCGGCGCCAACTTTTGCGGCGCACCGCGATCCGGCGCCACCAGGCGCTGATAGAGATTGACCAGATTGGCCGAGCTGACGGTTTCAAAGCTCTCCGCCGGATCGAGGCTGATGATGCCCTCCAGCGAACTGACCACCACCAAGGTATCCGGCGGGGTGGCGGCCTGCGCGCCGAAAGCGGTCGCCAGCGCGCCATACAATAAGGTTGGGATTAACCGTTTCATCGATACACTCTCCACAATCACGCGGTTGCGTTGTTTTTCGAGTGTAGGGGGTAAGAATTAACAGAAGAACGACGATAAATTGCTTTATTTATTACCAAGATGGATATGCCCGCCGCATTGACGGGCATTGGCTCAGGCAAGGAGACGGCCGTGCGCCATCGCCACCGAGCGATCGCACATATGGTCGATCACATCCGCATCGTGACTGACCAGCACCAGGGTCAGATCGCCAGCCTGTTTCAGCTCGTTGAGCAGGTTGAGGATCTCCGCCTGCACCGACATGTCCAATGCCGAGGTCGGCTCATCCAGCAGCAGCAGCTTCGGCCGCAACAGCAAGGCGCGCACGATCGCCACGCGCTGCCGTTGGCCGCCCGACAGCTGATGCGGATAGCGATCCAGCAGGCGCGGATCCAATCCTACCTGGCGAAAGCCCGCGCTGATTTTGCGTTCGATGTCGCTTTCTTGCAGCAGTTTGAGCGGTTCCGACAACGTGCGCAACAGCCGGTGCTTGGGGTGAAGCGAAGCATAAGGATCCTGAAACACCATCTGCACTTCACGCCGCAGTTCGCCGGTGAACGCCTGCCCCGGCTGCAGCCGCCGCCCGAGCAGTTCAAAACCGCCGCGCCAGCTGTCGTTCAGCCCGGCCAACACCCACAGCAGCGAGGACTTGCCGCAGCCGGAAGGCCCCACCAGGCCGAAGCACTCGCCCGGTTCGATACGCAGGTTAACGTCGTGCACCACGGTGCGCTGTTCATAGCCCTGACGATGGCTGACGCTGAGGTTCTCCAGTGCAATCACGCTCATTTCAATGCCTCCAGCAGCGCGCGATCCAGCACCGGCAGCGGCTTGCCGCGCGTCTCGCGGCTCGGCCGACACGCCCACAGCGTGCGAGTATAAGGGTGCGTGGCCTGCGCCAGCTCTGCTGCCGGCAGCTGATCCAACAGCTCGCCTTTGTACATCACCAGTACCCGCTCGCAGTGGTGTGCCACCTGCTGCAGATCGTGGCTGATCAGGATCAGCCCCATATTGCGTTGCGCCACCAGATTTTCTATCAGCTGCAGCACCTGATCGCGCATCTGGTGATCCAGCGCCGAGGTGGGTTCGTCGGCAATCAGCAGCTGCGGATCGTTGATCAGGGCGATGGCCAGCATCACCCGCTGCCCCATCCCGCCTGAGAGCTGATGCGGATAGCGGCGACACAGCGCCGCCGGATCGGGCAAGCCCACCGCCGCCAGCATCTCCAGCACTTTTTCACGCCGCTCGGCGCGGCTCAGCTTGGCATGCAACACCAGCGGCTCCTCCACCTGACGGCCGATCGGCTGATTGGGATTCAACGCATGCTTGGGATCTTGCATCACCATCGCCACCCGGTCGCCGCGCAGTCGGCTCCACTGGCGCTCGCTCAGGCGCGTCAAGTCTTCGTCGCCCAGCGTCAGGCGCTGCGCCCGCAGCTGCAACGGCGGCGGCAATAGCCCCATCAGCGCACGCGCGGTCAACGATTTGCCGGAGCCGGACTCACCGACCAGCGCCAGCCGCTCCCGCCCCATGCTGAACGAAATATTCTTCACCAGCGCCGCCGGCTGCGGCCCCGGCACGCCGATCGCCAAACGTTCAACGGTCAATAAGGTGTTATCAGTGCCCATGACGAGGATCCATTTTATCGCGCAGGCCATCGCCCAGCAGGTTAAAGGCCAGGCTGGCGAACAGGATCGCCCCGCCCGGTGCGGCGGCGACCCACCATTGATCGAAAATCACTTTACTGCCTTCGGCCACCATCGAGCCCCATTCGGCGGTCGGCGGCGCGACGCCCATGCCGAGGAACCCCAGACCGGCGGCGGACAGGATGATGCCCAGGCTCAGCGCCGCGCGCACCACCGCGCTGGGCAGGCATAAAGGTAAAATGTGGCCGACCATCAGCCGCAGCCCGTTGATGCCCTGCATGCGCGCCGCTGCCAGATAATCGCTGCGGCGCAGCGCCAGCGTTTCGGCCCGCGCCTGGCGGGCAAAGGCCGGCCAGCTGGTCAGTGCCAGCGCCAGCGCGCCGTTCATCAGCCCCGGCCCCATCACCGCCACGAACGCCAGCGCGATCACCAGGCTCGGCAACGACAGGAAAATATCGGTCAGACGCATCAAGATGCGTTCTGCCCAGCCGCCGAGATAACCGGCGCAGATGCCCACCAGCAGACCGATAGGGATGGTCAGCACCAGAATCAGCGACACCAGAATCAGCGTCGGCCGCGCGCCGTAAATCACGCGGGAGAGCAAGTCGCGGCCGAAACCGTCGGTGCCCAACCAATGCGTGGCGGAAGGCGGCAGCAGCCGCAGCTCGATATGCTGCAAATTGGGATCGAAAGGCGCCAGCCACGGAGCCAGCAGCGCGGTGACGATCAGGATCGCCACCAGCGCCGCGCCGAGCGTCAGCGTGGTCAGCCGCTGACCGGTGCGATAGCCGACGGCCGGCTCGCTTTGCGGTTCGTGTTCAGAGAGATATTGGCTCATCGGGTTCGCGGATCCACTAGATAGGTCAAGGCATCGGCCAGAGTATTCAACAGCACGAAACAGGTGCCGATCAGCAGCGTGGCGCCGAGGATCGCCGGGGTGTCGGCGGCAAACAGCGCCGAGGTCAGATAGCGCCCGACGCCGGGCCAGGCGAACACCGTTTCGGTCAATACCGCGCCCTCCAGCAGGCTGGCATAGGAGAGAGACAGTACGGTGATCAACGTCCCCAGCACGTTGGGAAACACGTGGCGCAGCAGAATGCGCAGGCGGCCGGCGCCTTTGGAGCGCGCCAGCGTCACGTATTCCTTGTTGCACTCTTCCAGCATCGCCGCGCGCAGCAGCCGGGTGATGCCCGCCATCGACAGCAGCGCCAGCGCCACGACCGGCAGCCACAGGTGGCTGATGGCGTTGTAGAACATCTCGCGATCGCCGGACAGCCAGCTGTCAATCAACACGAAACCAGTACGCGGCTCCATGCTGTACAAGTAAATGTCATCCAGGCGCCCCGGCCCCGCCGACCAGTGCAGCGTGGCGTAGAACAGCAGCAGCCCCAGCAGGCTCAACCAGAAAATCGGCACCGAATAACCCACCAGCGACAGCAACCGCGCCGCATTATCCAGCCAGCTCCCCGGTTTGAGCACCGCCAGAAACGCCAGCGTAATGCCGCCTAACGCGCCGAGAATAATGGCGCAGGTGGCCAGTTCCACCGTTGCCGGGAAGGTACGCAACAGATCGCTCAGCACCGGCTGGGCGGTAATGCGCGAAATGCCCAGATCGCCGTGCGCCAGGTGCACCAGATAGCGCCAAAATTGCACCGGCAGCGGCTGATCCAGCCCCAGGTCATGACGCACCTGCGCATAGGTGGCTTCGCTGGCGTGATCGCCCGCCACCTGCAGCGCCGGATCGATCGGCGCCAGGTGCGACAGCATAAAGGTGAACAGCAGCAGGCCGAGCAGCGTTAACGCCAGCGACAGCGCGCCGCCGAGCAGCCGCCCGCCCCAGCGCCAATACCGCCGGGCTAGCCCGGCGGAGGCGGAGAGTTCAGCGGCCATTACTTGCTGACCTTGCTGTAGAACACCATGTCAGGGTTGATGCCCTGCACATAGCCCTTGAGGTTGTCACGCACCGCGATCAGGCTGCGCGCCTGCAGGCCGATAACGAACGGCGAGCTTTGCTGCACCTGTTTTTGCAGTTGCTGATAGTCGGCCACCCGTTTGGCGGTGTCGTTTTCCGCGGTGGCGGCCAGCGTCAACTTGCTCAGCGCCGGGATCTGCCAGTTGGCTCGCCAGGCCAGCGTCTTGCTGCCGTCCTCCGGGTTGTAGGCAAAGGCGGCCGCGTTGGTGTTGGGATCGAAGTAATCCGGCCCCCAGGAGGTCAGCGTCGCATCGTAGTTAAGCGCTTTCACCTTGGTGGAGACCTGCGAGCTGATGCCCGGCACCAGTTCGACCTTCACGCCGCCCTGAGCAAAACTGGCCTGCAGCGCCTGAGCGATATCCAGGTACGGCGGCTGGTTGTTGACGTCCAGACGGAAACTGACGTTGCTCAGCCCCGCTTTGGCCAGTATTTCTTTGGCTTTCTGCGGATTGAAGCTGTATGGCTGCTCCTTGAGCGCCCCCAGATAACCGTCCGGCAGGAATGCCTGATGGCTCTGGAACTGCCCTTTCAGCAGATCGTCGGCGATGCCTTGGTAATCGAACAGCCAGCGCGCCGCCTCCCAAAACGCCGGGTTGCCGAGCGCCGGCGACGCCTTGGCGTTGAACTGCAGGAAATAAAGCGAGGCGTAAGGAATGGCCAACGGTTTGACGCCCGGCTTGCCCTTCAGGGCCGCCATCTGGTCCGCCCCCAGGTTGCGCGCGATGTCGGCATCGCCCTGCTCAATCAGCAAACGGCGCGCGGCCGGATCGGGCACGTTTTTGATCAGGATGGTTTTCAACGTCGGCGCCCCTTCCGGCGAGCCGGGGTTCGCGTCCAACACCACCACTTCGTGCGGCACATAGGTGCGGATTTTGTAAGGGCCGCTGCCGGCGGAGTGGCTGTTCAACCATTGGTGCCCCAGATCGTCGCCCTGCTGGTGCGCCAGCGCCTCTTTGGCGTCGACGATCGAGGATACCGGCGCCGACAGCAGGCTGAGCACGAAGGCCGGGCTGACGTTTTCATCCCAGCTGATTTTTACCGTATGGTCATCCACCTTGGTCAGGTGTTGATCCACGTTCTTCGCGTTCCAGCCCAGCTGCGTCAGGATAAACGACGGTTCGAGATTGAGTTTCACCACCCGTGAAAGCGAAAAGATCACGTCCTCCGGCCGCAGCGGGTTGCCGCTGGCGAATTTGGCGTCCGGGCGCAGGCTGAAGGTCAGGCTGCGGTTATCGGCGCCGGCCTGCCAACGGCTGGCCAGGGTCGGTTTGAGATCGACGGGATTGTGCGGATCGGACTGGATCAGACGTTGATACAGGCTGTTGAACGACTGCACCGTGGTTAACTCAAATCCCTGAGCCGGGTCAAAGCTGACCACGTCATCGATAGACTGCGCGATCACCAACGTGTTGGCCGGCGTCGCCGCCTGTACGTCAACGCTGGCCGCCACGGCCAAAAACAGCAAAGAAGGAACGAGCGCTTTCATCTGAAACTCTCCAAGCGGATGGAATTTATAATAATTTCGCGAGTGTATGCGAGCGCGATCGGCAGCTGAAGGTACTTAAATCACTATAGATATTCTTTTTATGTATATAGATGGGGTTTTGATTATTAGGCGGGCAATGCAGAATGCGCGGCAGGAATTGCCTGCCGCTTATCGGTTAAATCTGGTAATCAATCACCGCGTCCAGCTGCGACGAGAAGACCTTGTCCTTTATTTCGGTCAGCGACAGCGTCGGGTTGCACAGTTGGATAAAGCGCCAGGCATAGTTGCGCTGCAGCTGGCTGCGTTTCAGGCCCAGCCATACCGTATTAGGCTCAAACAAATGCTCGGCGTTGAGACTGACCAACCCGCGATCGCGCTCTTTTTCATACGACATGTCCGCCAGCACGCCCACGCCTAACCCCAGCTCGACGTAGGTTTTAATCACGTCGGAGTCCTGCGCGCTGAGCGCGATGTCCGGGGTCAGGCCCGCCGCTTTGAACGCCGCATCCAGCTTCGCGCGCCCGGTAATGCCCTGGCGGTAAGTGATCAGCGGCAAGGTGCTGAGCATCTCCAGCGTCACCTGCGGCTGACGCGTCAACTCGTGCCCTTCCGGCACCAGGATGGTGTGATGCCAGCGGTAGTAAGGGAACGCCGCCAGCGATTCGTCACTCATCAGCCGTTCGCTGGCGATGCCGATATCGGCTTCTCCGGCGGCCAACATCGAGACGATCTCCTCAGGGCTGCCCTGATTGAGCACCACCCGCACCCGCGGATAAAGCGCGCGAAACTCTTTGATCACCCCCGGCAGACTGTAACGCGCCTGAGTGTGCGTCGTTGCGATATGCAGCTGCCCCGAGTCGTTGCTGCTGAAAACGTCCGCCAGGCGACGGATGTTGTTGGCGTCGTTGAGAATGCGCTCCGCCACCACCAGCAGCTCTTTGCCGGGTTCGGTCATGCCCAGCAGCCGTTTGCCGCGGCGAATGAATATTTCAATGCCCAGCTCTTCTTCCAGCTCGCGAATATGCCGACTGACGCCGGACTGCGAGGTAAATAACGTATTGGCGACCTCAGTCAGGTTGTAGTTGCAGCGCGCCGATTCACGAATAATTTTTAATTGTTGAAAGTTCATCCCCGTCTCCCTGTTTCTTCCAGTAGCGTTAGCCATATTGATACGGAGTCCGACGAGTCTGAACAAATAAGAAATAACCTTTACTTATGCAATTTAATACTAAGTCGATCATTCTGCTTCGCAGGTGGGGTGGGAAACTGACAAAAAACAGCTAATGACTTTAAAAATAATGGGATAGATAACCACAATAAAAACATGCCTTCAATCGCTGCGCAAATTAAAGTTATTAAATATAGGCATTAGATATAAAAAAGGGCTCAGCATGCTGAGCCCCTCACCGTTCGCATTCCCGCAGCAGCCTCAGGCGGTGGCCTCGCTGCCGATGCCGCCGGTGCGGTTCTGCTGCAGCCACTGCTGTACACAGCGCACCAGATCGCCGATGCAATCATCCTGCATGCCGTGGTGCTTCAACTCGTTATCCAGCGCAAACAGATATTGCGCGTTGGTGCCCAGCGGGCCGCTGGCGCTGGCGATCAATGGCGCAATCACCTGGTAGCTGGTGTCTTCTTCAAACAGCGGATGCTGCGGGTTCATCACGAACACCAACGCAGTAACCTTCTCGCCGCCATCCAACTGCAGCTCGCACCAGGTGGGCACGTAGCAATCGGTCACCATTTCGCGCTTCCAAAGCAGCTCCAACTCTTCACGCAACTTGCTTTCCGGCAAACGAAACGCCAGGCCCGTGGTGTGGCCGCCGGCTTTTAACGCCAGCATGCGCCCCGGCTGATGCAGCGTGCCGCGCCCGGCGGTCAAGCGCATGCAGAACGCCCGGTGCCAGCCCTGCAGCGTGGCTGGCCGCACTTCTTCCGATTCGAAAACTGGATTCCACATCAGCGAACCGTAACCGAATATCCATACGGGGCTGTGATCGGGCCGGCGCGATAAGGTGCAATCCAACGAGGCTGCACGCTGTTCAGGCGTCAGCAACAACGACTCCTCAATAGCGCCGAATGCAGTTTTGCAATCCGCTTTTTGCAGAAAATCTCGCGTTAACACTGATATTACCTCCCGGGAATACGATTTCTCGCCTTCCCTCGCCACTGCTGAACCTTTGATGTTTTATTTTCGGCTGCGGATTTTTATTAATTCAATCACCGCGCCTTATAAGAATGACCTTATTCTTTTCCTGACGTGCAATCAAGTTACAAAGCGGCGTTAAAGTGAAAAAGTATTTGTACTGAGCAGCAATAATATTAATTGCCGGGCTCCACATAATGTCTGCGCGATTTTACTGCGTGATAATTCGTTACTTTTTATGCCAGCGTTCGTCGTCGCCCTTGCGATAGCTTTGCTTGACCGCCGCCCAGGCCACCTTATGCGCCGTCTCTTCCCGGCTGTCGTCACCGCGCCGCTCATCGGGATCCCGGTATTGTTGCCAGGCGCTGTTGAACGCTTCTTTATAGATCGCCTGCGCATGTTCCGGCAGCACATGCTTAACGTTGTCCGGCAAGTCGTTCGTGCTGTGGTAGGGCATATGGCCTCCCCTTTCAGGATGAGTGAACCTTAAGCCTAGCCCACATGCGGTTTCGTCTCAATTAGCAAACAATTCTCATTATCAAACGACATGTTATACTCACCGCCAAACGAACTATAAGGAGAATCCCGTGACTACCGAAGCCCCTCGCTCACGCGCCCCCTACCTGATCGCCGTCAGCCGCGTACAGGACATTACGCCGCACCTGCGCCGCATTACCTTTACCGCTCCCGATCTGCGTTACTACCCGGCCAATGCCGCCGCTGCACACATCAAAGTCTTTTTGCCGCTCGCCGGCCAGACGCAGCCGGACCTGCCGACGCTGACCGAAAACGGCCCGCGTTGGGCTGCGGACGCCGTGCGCCCGATCGTGCGCACCTATTCCATCCGCGCCGTGCGCCCGGAACTGGCGGAAGTGGACATCGAGTTCGCCATTCATGACCATCAGGGCCCGGCGGTGGACTTTGCACGCCAGGCGAAAGCCGGTGATAAAATCGGCATCAGCAACCCGGGCGGCCCCAAGCCGATGCTGCCGGCCGCCGACTTCTACTGCCTGGCGGGCGATCCTTCCTCACTGCCTGCGCTCGCCGCACTGCTGGAAAACCTGCCGCCACACAGTGCCGGACGCGCTTTCGTCCGCGTCGACAGCAACGCTGACGTCATTGACCTGAAGAAACCCGCCGACGTTGAGGTCAATTGGGTCGTCGGCGGCACGGAGAAGACCGACGAGTTGGTCGCTCGGTTCCGCGCGCAGTCCCTGCCGCAGGGCGAAAGCCACTTCTGGCTCGCCGGTGAAGATCGCCTGGTGGTTGAGCTGCGCCGCTACCTGCGTCGCGAACGTCAATGCGATCGTAATCGTCTTTATGCCGTACCTTACTGGCGTGAGGGGCTAAATGAAGAGGGTTACCACAATAAACGGCATGAAATCATGGATAACATTGACGACTGATGGTCTCATTTTCCTTGATTAACCACGAGCTAAACAAGTAAACACGACTTTTCTCAAATCTAACGCTAAAAATTGGCGTTATTGCGTAAAAGTAAGTAAATAAAACCGCACCCCGTGCGGTTTTTTTGTTACCCTGATCACATAAGCAAGCAATTGCTTTCTCAGATAAAACAACATCACACCGGCGCCGCGGGTGTATCTAATATAAAATACCTACTGGAAACGCAACGTTGCCGTATCACGGCGACCGGCGCTGACGGGCTACGCTGTTTGAGAAGGAGTGCCACCCTCATGAAGTCGCAACACGATCCTGGCCGATCCACCAAATCTCGCCATACCGAATACTCGCTGATCTTCCCTATCGCCGCGCTGGTGGTGTTAAATCTATGGGGCAGCACCGATAACTTTCCGCTGATCGTCGGCATCAATATTCTCGCGCTGGTGGGGATCCTCAGCAGCGCCTTCAGCGTGGTGCGCCACGCCGACGTGCTGGCTCACCGATTGGGCGAACCCTACGGCTCGCTGATCCTCAGTTTGTCCGTCGTGATCCTCGAAGTCAGCCTGATTTCCGCGCTGATGGCCACCGGCGACGCCGCGCCGGCGCTGATGCGCGACACGCTGTACTCCATCATCATGATCGTTTCCGCCGGCCTGGTCGGCTTTGCGCTGCTGCTCGGTGGGCGCAAGTTCGCCACTCAGTACGTCAACCTGGGCGGCATCAAACAGTATCTGATGGCGATTTTCCCGCTGGCGGTGATCGTGCTGGTGTTCCCGAGCGCGCTGCCAGGCGGCAACTTCAGCACCGGGCAAGCGCTGCTGGTGGCGTTGATCTCCGCCGCCATGTATGGCGTGTTCCTGGTGATCCAGACCAAAACCCACCAGAGCCTGTTCGTGTACGAGCATGAAGACGACGATGGCGACCCGCACCACGGCAAGCCCTCTTCGCACAGCAGCGCCTGGCACGCCGCCTGGCTCATCGTGCACCTGATCGCGGTTATCGCCGTCACCAAGTTCAACGCCAATCCGCTGGAAGGCCTGCTGACCAAGATGAATGCACCGGCGCAGTTCACCGGTTTCCTGGTGGCGCTGTTGATCCTGTCGCCGGAAGGCCTGGGCGCGCTACGCGCCGTGTTGAACAATCAGGTGCAACGCGCCATGAACCTGTTCTTCGGTTCGGTGCTGGCGACCATCTCCCTGACGGTGCCGGCGGTGACCATCATCGCTACTCTGACCGGGCAGACGCTGATCTTCGGCCTGCAAACGCCGCATATCGTGGTGATGTTGACAGTGTTGCTATTGTGCCAGCTGTCGTTCTCGACCGGCCGCACCAACGTGCTGAACGGCACCGCCCACCTGGCGCTGTTCGCCGCCTACATGATGACTATCTTCGCCTGATCAAAAAGGGGCGCACTCTGTGCGCCCCTGCCTTCGCTATACCGAGAAGAATATCGCCGCGGCGATCCCCCCGAACAAAATCCACTTGATGATGTAATAACCGGTGCGGTTCCAGGCCTTCAGGCGTTTCCCCACCCGGCGTATCGCATAGATGTATTTGAACATCTTGTTGACGCCGCCGGTGCGATCGCCCTCTTCATTCGGCGCCGTGGCGGCGCTCATCAGGTTGCGCCCCAGCCAGTGATTCACCGCCTGCGCCCAGCGGTAACGCATCGGCCGTTCGATGTCGCAGAACAGGATCAGACGATTCTTCCCGCTCTGGTTTTCCGCGTAGTGCAGATAGGTTTCATCGAACATCACCCCTTCACCGTCGCGCCAGCTGTAGCGCTCACCGTCCACCTCAATGAAGCAGCGGTCATCGTTGGGGGTAATCAACCCCAGGTGATAGCGCAGCGAACCGGCGTAAGGATCGCGGTGGCGCGGCAAACGGCTGCCGTCCGGCAGTTCGGCGAACATCGCCGCCTTGACCGAAGGCAGGCTGCGCAGCAGTTCCGTGGTCTGCGGGCACAGGGTCATGGCGGAAGGATGGCTGTCTTCATACCATTTCAGGTAAAAGCGTTTCCAACCGGTCTTGAAGAACGAGTTGAAACCGGCATCGTTGAATTGATCGGACGCTTTGATCTGCTGGATCTCCATCAGCTTCTGTCCTTCGTCGCGGATGGTTTCCCAGTTCTCCCGCAGTACCGCCAGCTCAGGGAACTGCTCCGGCTTCAGGTACGGCGTAGTCGGCACACGAGAAAACAGATACATGAAGACGTTCAGCGGTGCGGTAAAGGTGGAATGGTCAGACAGCTGCCGCCAAACGTTGTAGCGCACCCGTCCGCGGTAATGCACATAGACGACGCATAAAATAAGCAAAATCAGAATGATATATTTCATGTTTGAATCGCAGCAAGGAACCCACACTCAATGCGCCGCGCGGCGCACACCCCAGAAAATGTCCTTTTGGCGGCGCAGGCAAACTGCGCGCCAATCTGGAACCCATTAATCATTAACGCTAACTCAACGAAAATCTATACAGAAAACCACAATAATTTACACAAAGGTTAAACGAGAGGGGAAATGGGGGCGATAAAAAAGGACCGCCGAAGCGGCCTTTCCATTAGCGGATAGGTTAACTGTAAGCGTTGAGCGTGCGCTGGCACAAAGCGGAGCGCACGCAGTCCTGTTTTTCAAAGCGGATAACGCCGATCATCTCGTCCTCTTCGAAGCGCTCCAGGGCATCGCTGAGACCGGATTTCACGCCGCGCGGCAGGTCGCACTGGGTCACGTCGCCGTTAACGATAACCGTCACGTTTTCCCCCAGGCGGGTCAGGAACATTTTCATCTGGCTGGCGGTCACGTTCTGGGCTTCATCCAGGATAACGACCGCATTTTCGAAGGTGCGTCCGCGCATATAAGCGAACGGCGCAATCTCTACCTTGCCGATTTCCGGGCGCAGGCAGTACTGCATAAAGGAAGATCCTAAACGACGTACCAGAATGTCATACACCGGGCGGAAATAAGGGGCGAACTTCTCGGAGATATCCCCCGGCAAGAAACCGAGGTCTTCATCCGCCTGCAAAACAGGACGGGTAACGATAATCCGATCCACCTCTTTATGGATCAGCGCCTCCGCCGCCTTGGCGGCGCTGATAAATGTTTTGCCACAGCCGGCTTCGCCGGTGGCGAAGATCAGCTGCTTATTCTCTATGGCTGATAAGTAATGACCCTGAGCTTCGGTTCTAGCCTCGATGGGTGAGCTATCGCGCTTGTCTCGCGCCATGCCGATAGACTCGACTCCCCCCATTTGCACCAGCGAGGTCACAGACTCTTCTTCCAGCTGGCGATGACTACGAGCGTCACGACGAATAACGCGTTTCGCTTCACGACGTGCTTTGATCACTGCTTTCTGTCTACCCATAGTGGCACCTTACAGTTTGTTTCACCTACCGCAACGGCCAGGCCGTGCGATTATGTTTCACACACGTATTAGGTTTTGGCCTCCTCCGAGCCAATAAGAGCCAAGGGACAATGTGAATTGACGGCAACGCTTAAGCGCCGTTGCTTCACGGGACAACGCGGACTGCATCAATAAACGTGGAGTAAAAAGTGGTGAGATTCGGTAGCGATAAGAGTGCGGAGTTGCCGGTAAAAGAGAGTCGGAGAGAGAACCCTCGTTACAACGAGAAATCAGGGGAGATGTGTTATTTTTTCTTTCCAGCCCAACCAAGGACTTTACCATTAGCGATCCCCGCAGTGATATTTACAGCTTCAAGCTGTGCACCGTGTGAAAACTACCGCCAGATGATTACAGTATAATGACATTCAATCCTGTCGCGTTACTAAAATGTAAAAAAATTTTATATGTTTGGTTTTTAGTTATCGCTAAAACACTATATCACGCGCGACACGTCATTCCATAAAAATTTTTAACATATAAATTTCAACGAATTACAATTAAAAACCGCGAATGACACTTTGGTTTCTTGATTAAATTTTGCACAACCAAAAGTCGGCGTGCCCTTCAGATTTTTTAATCCGCAGGCGACGGATTGAATTGAACTCCGTCGCTTAATGTCCCGCACAATAGGCAAGTCAACGTAAAACGAGGCAGGCGAGCCCGCCTCGTCATTGCGCGCTCAGGCCTTGAGCAGGCCGCTGGCCAAATAATCGCCGCGTTCTTTCACGCCCGGCAGCACGAAGAAATACCCGCCGCCAATCGGCTTGATGTATTCCTCCAGCGCTTCGCCGTTCAGCCTTTTTTGCACCGTCAGGAAACCTTTCTCCAGGTCGGCCTGATAGCAGACGAACAGCAGCCCCATTTCCAGCTGGCCGGCATTGGATACCCCCAGTGAATAGCTGTAGCCGCGTCGCAGCATCAGATTGCTTTGGCTTTCCGGCGTGCGTGGGTTAGCCAAGCGAATGTGCGCGTCCATCGGGATCACCTTGCCGTCGGGATCGTTCGCGTAATTCGGCTCGTCATGTTCATGCTTCATGCCCAGCGGCGCGCCGCTGTGCTTCTCGCGGCCGAAAATGGTTTCCTGCTCCTGCAGCGGCGTGCGATCCCAAAACTCGACGCGGAAACGAATAATACGCGCAGCCTGATAGCTGCCGCCCGCCGTCCACGCCGGTTCACCGACGCTGTCGCCGACCCACACCACCTTATCCATCAGCGGCTTGTCGTCGGTTTTCGGGTTAGCGGTGCCGTCTTTGAACCCCAACAGGTTGATCGGCGTCTCTTTGCCTTTGCTGCGCGCCGCGTGCGCGGAGATGAACCCTTCCCGCTTCCAGCGCACGCTGAGCAGATCCGGCGAATGCTTAATGATATCGCGCAGCGCGTGGAGAGCGGTTTCGTTGGTGTTGGCGCAGATCTGCAGCAGCAGGTCGCCGTGGCAAAGCGCGGCGTCCAACGCATCGTTGGGGAAGCGCGTCATCTTCTGCAACCGCAGCGGTTTGTGCGCCTGCAGACCAAAACGTTCATCAAACAGCGATGCGCCGACCGAGACGGTGATGGTCAGGTTGTCCGGGTAAATCTCCGGCCCCATGATGCCGGAATCGAGCGGCGGCAGCTTGGCGTCCACCTCCGGCGCCTTGCCGCCGTGGGTCAGGAAGGCGATGCGATCGGTCAGCAGCCGGAACAGGCGCTCCAGATCCGCTTTGCTGGTCGCCAGCACATCGAACGCCACCAACATCATGGCCGCCTGTTGCGGCGTCAGCACGCCGGCCTGATGGCGGCCATAAAACGGCTGTTTCTGCCAGCGCTCATCCTGCGGCGTCGCCAACGGCTCCGCCGCGTTACCCGCCGCCTGCGCCAGGCGGCTGCCGCCCAACGCCAGCGCGCCCAGCCCCAACCCTTGCAGCAAACGGCGCCGCGAAGGCGACGCCGCTCCCTGAGAGTGCGGATGCGGCCCGTTATTCGGGCCTGCCTTGTTGCTCATAGCCGTATGCCTCAGTCCAGACCCAATACGCCGCGCAGTTGGGAAAGATCTTCCGCCAACGTGGTGATCGGCCCTTTCAACGCATTGCGATCGGCATCGGTCAGCTTCTCATAGGACTCATAGCCGTCTTTGGTTTGGTACTTCGCCAAGATGGTGTCCACGGTTTTGAAGTTGGCGTCGATCTTGTCCAGCAGCGGCTTATTGGCCTTGACCAGCAAAGGACGCAGCAGGTTGACTATCTTCTGCGCGCCGTCGACGTTGGCCTGGAAATCCCACAAATCGGTGAGGCTGTAGCGGTCTTCTTCACCGCTGATTTTGCTGGCCGCCACCTCTTCGATCAGCCCGGCTGCGCCGCCCACCACTTTGCTCGGCGGGAAGGTCAGTTCACTCACGCGCTTTTGCAGCTCTACGGTATCGTGGTACAGGCGATCGGCGTAGGCGCCCATGTCTTTGGTGGAGTTGTCGGCAAACAGCGCCTTCTCCAGACGGTGGAAACCGGTGAAGTTCGGATCCGCCGATTTCTTCTCGTAGTCGTCTTCGCGGGCGTCGATGCTGCCGTCCAGATCGGAGAACAGCTCGGCGATCGGCTCGATGCGCTCATAGTGCTGGCGGGTCGGCGCATACAGCTTGCGCGCTTGTTCCACGTTGCCGGCCTTCACCGCGTCGGTGAACAGCTTGGTCTGTTTCACCAACCCATCAACTTCTTTGGTGACGTAAACCTTGTATTCGGCAATCGGGCCGACCAGGTCCAGCGCGTTCGGTTTGCCGTCGGTGGCGCCGTTGGCCGCTGCGGTGACAGTCAGTTTGCCTTTCGGATTGCTGAGCAGCCCGCAGGTCATGTCATATTCGCCCGCCTCCAGCGTGGCGGTCATTTTCTGGGTAAAGCCCGGCGCGATGTTCTCACGCTCTTCCACCACCATCACCCCTTTCAGGATTTCCCATTCGACGTTTTTCTGGCTGGTGTTGTGCACCACAAACTGCGTATTGCCGGCCGGCACCGTCAGCTGCATCGGTTCGCACTGCTTATCGTTGACCGTGACCTTGACCTGCGGCACGTCCGCCGCCAAGGCATCGATGCTCAGCGCAAACGCCGGGATAGCCAGTAATGCTGCGTGCAACGCCTTGCGGCGAAATAACGGAGTAGACATACGAGATTCCCTATTAAACATTAATGATTGATTTTACGTTGCGCCGGGGCCGCTGCCGGCTCCGCGCGCTGCGGCAGAAAGAAGAAAATCAGCGCCGGGATCAAATACAGGAAGTAGACCGCCACTTCGCTGACCGTCGGCGCTTCCTGATAACCGAGGATGCCTTCCAGCAGGGTACCGAACAGCGAATGGGTCGACAGGGTGCTGCTGAAATCGAAGGAGATGTCCTGAAAGTGGTTCCACAGACCGGCTTCGTGGAAGGCGCGGATCGCCCCGGCGGCCAGCCCGGCGGCGACGAACAGAATGAACAGGCTGGTCCATTTGAAGAATTTGGCCAGATGCAGCTTCACCCCGCCCCAGTAAATCATCATGCCCAGCACGATGGCGGCGACCAGGCCGAGCACCGCACCGATCGGCGCCGCGGCGCCCACGTCTTGCTGAAACGCCGCCAGCAGGAAGAACACCGACTCCAACCCTTCGCGCGCCACGGCGAAGAACACCATCGCCACCAGCGCCCACCCCTGCCCTTTACCGGCGCTGAGCGCCTGATCGATCGCCCCTTCCAGATGTACCTTGACCGACCTGGAGACTTTGCGCATCCAGAACACCATATAGGTGAGGATCAGCACCGCCACCACCGCCACGATGCCTTCGAACAGCTCCTGCTGTTTCTGCGGGAACTCGCCGGTGGTCTCATTGATAAAGATGCCGAGCGCCAAACACAGCGCCGCCGCGACAATCACGCCGATCCACACCGCGCCCAGCCATTGGCTGCGCTGCGTGCGCTTCAGGTAGCTGGCGATCAGGCTGACGATCAGCGCGGCCTCCAGCCCCTCACGGAACATGATAAGAAAGGGAACGAACATAGATAATCACCCCTGAAAGACCGCGGCGGCAGAGAAAACCGGCTCGCAATGAGCCGCGGCGAGTATGTAAAGAAACGTAAAATACAACGAGAGTGATTATCATTCTGCCAAAAAGAAATACAAGAGGCGCAAGCGTGATTTTTTCTAATCAAATGTCGCCAGGTGTTACAAGGCGGAGAGCGCAGAACGTTCATGAAGAGCCATGATATACTGCAGTGAGTGAAATACCCCGCCCTGACACGGTAAACCTGAGGGATATGCTGGCTCTGTTCCTTATGAGCAACACAGAAACGGTGTGGCAGCAAACTTATCATGATCGACATGGAAACGATTTAATCCTGCCGTCAGAACCTGGTTAACCGGCATGAGGCGAGCCTGCAGCGAGTAAAATGGAGTGAAAATGAAGATATCTGCCATCGTTCCGGCATTTAACACGGAAAAATACATTGGTGAATGCGTTAGATCATTACTGCAAAACGATCATGAGAAAATTGAAATCATCTTGATCAACGATGGTTCAACCGACAAAACCGGCACGATACTGGATAGCTTCGATGTACCATGCATTAAAGTGATCCATACCGAAAACCAAGGCCAATCGGCGGCCCGAAACACGGGGCTTGCCGCTGCATCAGGCGATTATGTGATCTTTGTGGATAGCGATGACAAGCTCGCCGACAATGCCTTGGATCGTTTGACTGACATATTAAAGGATACCCAAAGTGACGTCGTCTTCTTTGAGTCTTCCGTCTTCTTCGACGATGAAAAACTGGCTGAGAGATTCAACCCAAAGTATGAAAGAAACGGTTTATTGAGTAATTTCACCTGCTCCGGTACGCATTTTTTTCAGCAAGCTGTTAATCTCGGCAATTACATCGTCAGTCCTTGCCTTTACATATCCAGCAGAAAAGCTTTAAAAAACATCCAGTTCAAAAATGGCATCGTACATGAAGACAACATATTCACTACGCGCCTTCTGCTTGAAAATGATATTACCGTTCATTGTGTCAATGAAAAATTCTATTTACGCCGCGTGCGGCATGGCTCAGTAATGACGCAAAAGAAAGGCGATGAACATATCAACGGCTACTATAACTGTATCATCGAACTGATTAATCATCCTCCAGCCAATGCCAATCAGGTGCAGGACGAATACAATAAGTTCATTTGTCATATGGTCGATTGTTTCAAGTACACCAATAGCGACATTATCGCCGACCTGAAGGGTGAACTCATCAAACACAATGACATTGTGTCTGGTGAAGTAGCGGGATTGAAACGAGAAATCGATGAGCTGCGCAACTCGACATCCTGGAAGATGACCTCACCATTAAGACGCATGGTGACTTTCTTTAAAGGGTAATGCCTGCGGCTTGGTCAAAAAAGGGGCGCCGTGGGCGCCCCTCGTTATTTATCGTCAGTTATACCGTTTTGTACTCGGCTTCCGCCTGATCGAAACGTTCGGTCATGGTGGAAGACGGCTGGCGGCCCATCAGGCTCACCACCACAATGGCCAGACAGCCCAGGATGAAGCCCGGGATGATTTCGTACAGGCCCAGCCATTCGTACTGTTTCCAGACGATCACCGTCACCGCGCCGACCAACATGCCGGCCAGCGCGCCGTTGCGGGTCATGCGCGACCACATCACCGAGATCAGCACTACCGGGCCGAAGGCGGCGCCGAAACCGGCCCAGGCGTAGCTCACCAGGCCCAGCACGCGGTTCTCCGGGTTGGCCGCCAGCGCGATGGCGACCAACGCCACCACCAGCACCATGACGCGGCCGACCCACACCAGTTCACGCTGGCTGGCGCCTTTGCGCAGGAACGCTTTGTACAGGTCTTCGGTGATTGCGCTGGAACAGACCAGCAGTTGGCAGCTCAGAGTACTCATAACCGCCGCCAAAATCGCCGACAGCAGCACGCCCGCCACCCATGGGTTGAACAGCAGCATCGCCAGTTCGATGAACACGCGCTCGCCGTTTTGCGACACGTTGCCGGCCTGATCCGGGTTATTGGCAAAGTAAGCGATACCGAAGAAACCGACGGCGATGGTGCCGGCCAGGCACAGGATCATCCAGGTCATGCTGATGCGGCGCGCGCTGCGGATGGTGCGGTGAGAATCCGCCGCCATGAAACGCGCCAGGATGTGCGGCTGGCCGAAGTAGCCCAGGCCCCAACCCAGCAGCGACAGGATGGCGACGAAGTTCAGCCCCTTCAGCATGTCGAGGTTGGCCGGGTTCTGCGCCTGGATCACCAGCATCGAGGTATCGATGCCGCCGACGGCGAAGATCACGATCACCGGGGTCAGGATCAGCGCGAAAATCATCAGGCTGGCCTGCACGGTGTCGGTCCAGCTCACCGCCAGGAAACCGCCGATGAAGGTATACAGGATGGTCGCCGCGGCGCCGGCCCACAGGGCGGTTTCGTAGCTCATGCCGAAGGTGCTTTCGAACAGACGCGCGCCGGCCACGATGCCGGAGGCGCAGTAAATGGTGAAGAACACCAGGATGACGATGGCCGAGATCACCCGCAGCAGCTTGCTGTTGTCTTCAAAACGGCTGGTGAAATAATCCGGCAGCGTCAGGGCATTGTTGTTGGCTTCGGTATGCACGCGCAGCCTTCCTGCCACCAGCTTCCAGTTCAGGTAAGCGCCGATGGTCAGGCCGATGGCGATCCAGCTTTCGGAGATGCCGGAGAGGAAGATGGCGCCCGGCAGGCCCATCAGCAGCCAGCCGCTCATGTCGGAAGCGCCGGCGGACAGCGCGGTCACCACGCTGCCCAGACTGCGGCCGCCGAGAATATAGTCATCAAAGTTATTGGTTGCCCGGTAGGCAAGCAGGCCGATCAGCACCATCCCGAAAATGTATACCAGGAAGGTCACCAGCATAGGTGTGCTCATTGTCATTTAATTCTCCACTTTCATTATTATTCGCGTTTCGCTCCGGCCAAGCCGGCGCCGGTAAACCCACGCGCAATGCATTTCACTGGCCGCCGCGCCGGAACGTGGCGCAGCCTGCGAGCAAGTGCAGGTAAAATAGTTTCTGCCCGTAATTGTTGACCGTCGGTTATCCTAGATGAGCCTTTCATCAACCAACAAGATATTTAACAACAAAGTTACACAAAGTTTACCCTGCGTCACATTTACCGGGCTCAAAGGTTGCACTCACGACAAGCAAAATGAGTTGCACCTTGCTATTACCCTTATATACCGCAAGGTAAAGCGCCTGCGGCATCATTAACCCCGCCGCGTTCGCTCAATAACGCAACATTCGTGCCAACTGCCCGTGTTAAAAAATCGATGAAACTCACACTTCGCTCATCCGCCTGATTTAACAAGGTTGCACAAAGTTGCAACATGCAGGATATTGTCTGCATTCTTGACACCACACATCTCACGAACCTATCCCAACAGGCTTTCCGGCCTGCTGTTTGTCTAGCCTGATGGGATAGGTTCTAAACACAGGAGTTGGACAGGCATGGGCACTACCACAATGGGCGTGAAACTCGACGAGGCAACACGCGACCGGATCAAGAGCGCCGCGCAGCGCATCGATCGCACGCCGCACTGGCTCATCAAGCAGGCCATCTTTAATTACCTCGAGCGTCTCGAGAGCGGTACCGATATTCCTGAAATTCCAGCGCTGGCCGCAGCGGGCCAGCCTGAAGCGGACGACATTATGCCGCAAGCGCAGGAAGAGTCACACCAGCCATTCCTCGATTTCGCCGAACAAATTCTGCCGCAGTCGGTGACCCGCGCCGCCATCACCGCCGCGTATCGCCGCCCGGAGACCGAAGCGGTGCCGATGTTGCTCGAACAGGCGCGATTACCCGCCGATCTTGCACAGGCTACTCACAAAATGGCCTACGGCATCGCCGAGAAGTTGCGTAACCAAAAAAGTGCAAACGGCCGCGCCGGCATGGTGCAAGGCCTGCTGCAAGAGTTCTCCCTCTCCTCGCAGGAAGGCGTGGCGCTGATGTGCCTGGCGGAAGCGCTGCTGCGCATTCCGGACAAACCGACCCGCGATGCCCTGATCCGCGACAAGATCAGCAACGGCAACTGGCACTCGCACCTGGGGCGCAGCCCGTCGCTGTTCGTCAACGCCGCCACCTGGGGCCTGCTGTTCACCGGCAAGCTGGTGTCGACCCATAACGAAGCCAATCTGTCTCGCTCGCTGAACCGCATTATCAGCAAGAGCGGCGAGCCGCTGATCCGCAAAGGCGTGGACATGGCGATGCGCCTGATGGGCGAGCAGTTCGTGACCGGCGAAACCATCGCCGAGGCGCTGGCCAACGCGCGCAAACTGGAAGAAAAAGGCTTCCGCTACTCCTACGACATGCTGGGGGAAGCCGCCCTGACCGAAGCCGACGCCCAGGCCTACCTGGTTTCCTATCAGCAGGCTATCCACGCCATCGGCAAAGCCTCCAATGGCCGCGGCATCTATGAAGGCCCCGGCATCTCCATCAAGCTGTCCGCCCTGCACCCGCGCTACAGCCGCGCGCAGTACGAACGCGTGATGGAAGAGCTTTACCCGCGCCTGCTGTCGCTGACCCTGCAGGCACGCCAGTACGATATCGGCATCAATATCGACGCCGAAGAGGCCGACCGTCTGGAGATCTCGCTCGATCTGCTCGAGAAGCTGTGCTTCGAACCGCAGTTGGCCGGCTGGAACGGCATCGGCTTCGTGATTCAGGCCTACCAGAAACGCTGCCCATTCGCCATCGACGCAGTGATCGACATGGCGCAACGCAGCCGCCGTCGCCTGATGATCCGTCTGGTGAAAGGCGCCTACTGGGACAGCGAAATCAAACGCGCCCAGATGGACGGCCTGGAAGGCTACCCGGTTTACACCCGCAAGGTGTACACCGACGTTTCCTATCTGGCCTGCGCCCGCAAGCTGCTGTCGGTGCCGAACCTGATCTATCCGCAGTTCGCGACCCACAACGCCCATACGCTGAGCGCCATTTATCACCTGGCCGGCAACAATTACTACCCTGGCCAGTATGAGTTCCAGTGCCTGCACGGCATGGGTGAACCGCTCTACGAACAGGTGGTGGGCAAAGTGGCCGACGGCAAACTGAACCGCCCTTGCCGCATCTACGCGCCGGTCGGCACCCATGAAACGCTGCTGGCTTACCTGGTGCGCCGCCTGCTGGAAAACGGCGCCAATACCTCGTTCGTCAACCGCATCGCCGACGCCACCCTGCCACTCGACGAGCTGGTGGCCGATCCGGTCAGCGCCGTGGAAGCGCTGGCGGCCAGCGAAGGTCAAATTGGCCTGCCGCATCCGCGCATCCCGCTGCCGCGCGAGCTGTACGGCGAGAAGCGCACCAACTCCAGCGGTCTGGATCTGTCCAACGAACAGCGTCTGGCTTCGCTGTCCAGCGCCCTGCTCACCAGCGCCAGCCATCCATGGCGCGCGGAACCGATCATCGACGCCGAGTTGGATCAGGGCGTCGAACAGCCGGTGATCAACCCGGCCGAGCCGGGCGATGTGGTCGGCTACGTGCGTGAAGCCACCGAAGGCGAAGTCAGCCGCGCGCTCGACGCCGCCGCGGCCGCCGGCCCAATCTGGTTCGCCACACCGCCGACGGAGCGCGCCGCGATCCTCGAACGCGCCGCCGAGCTGATGGAAAGCCAGCTGCAAAGCCTGCTGGGCATTCTGGTGCGCGAAGCGGGTAAAACCTTCAACAACGCCATCGCCGAAGTGCGTGAAGCGGTCGATTTCCTGCACTACTACGCCGGCCAGGTACGCGACGATTTCGCCAACGACAGCCACCGCCCGCTGGGCCCGGTGGTCTGCATCAGCCCGTGGAACTTCCCGCTGGCGATCTTCACCGGCCAAATCGCCGCCGCGCTGGCGGCGGGCAACAGCGTGCTGGCCAAACCGGCCGAGCAAACGCCGCTGGTGGCCGCGCAGGCGGTGCGTATCCTGCTGGAAGCCGGCATTCCGCAAGGCGTGCTGCAGCTGCTGCCGGGCCAGGGTGAAACCGTCGGCTCAACGCTGGTTAACGACGCCCGCGTCCGCGGCGTGATGTTTACCGGCTCCACCGACGTCGCCGGCATTCTGCAGCGCAGCATCGCCGGCCGTCTGGATCCACAAGGCCGTCCGACGCCGCTGATCGCCGAAACCGGCGGCCTGAACGCCATGATCGTCGACTCCTCCGCCCTGACCGAACAGGTGGTGACCGATGTGGTGGCTTCCGCCTTCGACAGCGCCGGGCAGCGTTGCTCCGCGCTGCGTATCCTGTGCATTCAGGAAGACGTGGCGGAGCACACGCTGCAAATGCTGCGCGGCGCGATGGCCGAATGCCGCATGGGCAACCCGGAACGCCTGTCTACCGACGTGGGCCCGGTGATCGACGCCGAAGCCAAAACCGGCATCGAACGCCACATCCAGGCGATGCGCGCCAAAGGCCGCAAGGTATACCAGGCCGCCAAAGGCAGCGCGCAGGATGAGAAAGAGTGGGCGCGCGGCACCTTCATCAAGCCGACGCTGATCGAGCTCGACAGCTTCGACGAGCTGCAGAAAGAGATCTTCGGCCCGGTGCTGCACGTGGTGCGCTTCCAGCGCAACAATCTGGACGCGCTGGTCGATCAGATCAACGCCGCCGGTTATGGCCTGACGCTGGGCATTCACACCCGTATCGATGAAACCATCGCCCGGGTGACCGAACGCGCCAAGGTCGGCAACCTGTACGTCAACCGCAACATGGTCGGCGCAGTGGTCGGCGTACAGCCGTTCGGCGGCGAAGGCCTGTCGGGTACCGGCCCGAAAGCCGGCGGCCCGCTGTACCTGTACCGTCTGCTGGCCAACCGTCCGGACGACGCGCTGCAACGTACGCTGCACCGCCAGGACGAAGAGCGCCCGATGGAAGCCACCGCGCGGCCGCAGCTGCTGGGCGCGCTGCAATCGCTGGAGAAGTGGGCGGTCACCAGCCAACAAGGCGAACTGGCGGCATTGGCGCAACGTTATGCGGAACTGGGCCAGGGCGGCACCGTACGTCCGCTGCCGGGCCCGACCGGCGAGCGCAACACCTATGCCCTGCTGCCGCGTGAACGCGTGCTGTGCCTGGCGGATAACGAAACCGACGCGCTGATCCAGCTGGCCGCCGTGCTGGCGGTTGGCAGCTGCGCGCTGTGGCCGGAAGCGGAACTGCAACGCAATCTGTTCCGCCGCTTGCCGAACGATGTGCAGGCGCGCATCGCCTTCAGCAAAGACTGGCAGCAGGACAAGGTTGAGTTCGACGCCGCCATCTACCACGGCGATGCCGACCAGCTGCGCACCCTGTGCGAGCAGATCGCCCAGCGCGGCGGCGCCATCGTCTCGGTGCAGGGCTTCGCCCCCGGTGAAACCAACATCCTGTTGGAACGCCTGCTGATCGAACGTTCCCTGAGCGTCAACACCGCCGCCGCCGGCGGTAACGCCAGCCTGATGACCATCGGTTAACGCATCCTCAAGGCTGCACGCGTTGCAGCCTGATGGGCTTACCGCTACGCAAACCCTGCACTTGTGCAGGGTTTTTTATTGTCCGCAGGCCGATCGGCCGTTAGCGCCTTGTTATCCTTACAGGGTGGGGCGTCGCTCATGGACGATGGATTACTCTGCTTGAAAGTCGCGTCAGCGCGCTACGAGACGCATTGACTTTCGGGTTCGGTAATATCCGGGATACAGCAGCCGCAGCGGATTTCTCGCCGCCGCCGCGCGAAACGAATGGTTGAAAGCGGAGTGAATGCGGTCGGGGGAAACGCCCCGCCGCCTTATTGATTCCGGAACTTGTCGAGGAATTGCTGGGTGCGCTGATGCTGCGGATTGGCGAACAGCGCTTTCGCCGGGCCCTGTTCGACGATGCGGCCGTGATCCATAAAGATAACCCGATCGGCCACGTCGCGAGCGAAGCTCATCTCATGGGTGACGATCACCATGGTGCGTTTCTCTTCCGCCAGTGAGCGCATGGTATTGAGCACTTCCCCCACCAGCTCGGGATCGAGCGCCGACGTCGGCTCGTCGAACAAAATCACCTCCGGCTGCATCGCCAGCGCGCGCGCGATAGCCACCCGCTGCTGCTGCCCGCCGGACAGCCGACGCGGATAAGCCGCCTCTTTGCCGCTCAGGCCCACTTTGGCCAGCAACGCGCGAGCACGCTGTTCGGCGCTGGCTTTCGCCTCGCCTTTAACGATAACCGGCCCTTCAATGATGTTTTCCAGCACCGAACGGTGCGGAAACAGGTTGAAGTTCTGGAACACGAAACCGACCTGCTGACGCAGCGCGCGCACCTGATTTTTCTGTTTGCTCAGCGGCTTACTGCCGTCGATCCGGATATCGCCGACGCGGATGGTGCCGGAATCCGGCTCCTCCAGCAGGTTGATGCAGCGCAACAAGGTGGTTTTCCCGGAACCGCTCGGCCCGATGATCGCCACCACTTCGCCGGCGTCCACCGCCAGATCGATCCCATGCAGCACCGTCTGACCCTTGAACTGCTTGGTCAATTGCTTAACTTCAATGGCACTCATGCGCTACTCCTGATCCTGGCGATTAACGTGGGCTTCCAGACGGTTTTGCAGTGCGGAAAGCAGGGTCGCCATCACCCAGTAAATCAGCGATGCCGCCAGGTACATGGTGAACACTTCCAGCGTGCGCGAGGTGATCAGCTGCGCCTGGCGGAACAGTTCCGGCACCTGAATGGTGGCGGCCAGCGAAGTGTCTTTCACCAGGCCGATAAAACTGTTGCCCAACGGCGGCAAGGCGGTGCGCGCCGCCTGCGGCAAGATCACCCGGCGCAGGGTTTGCCAACGGGTCATGCCGATGCTGGCGGCGGCTTCCCACTGCCCTTTATCGATCGACGAAATCGCCGCGCGCAGCGTTTCTGAGGTGTAAGCGGCGGTATTGAGCGACAGGCCAATCAGCGCCGCCGGGAAGGGATCGAATTCAACGCCGAACTGCGGCAGACCGTAATAGATCATAAACAGCTGGGCGATCAGCGGCGTGCCGCGGAACAGCGATACGTAAATGCGCGACAGCCACGACAGCGGCCAAAGCGGCGAAAGGCGCATCAGCGCCAGCAGAAAACCGAGCAACAGGCCGAACGCCATACCGCCCAAGCTAAGCTGCAGCGTCAGTATTGCGCCCTTCAATAAAAATGGCGCTGAATCCAGCGCCAGTTGAATACTTTCGTGCATTATTTAGTTACGTCCGCGCCAAACCATTTCTCGGAGATCTTCGCCAGCGTGCCGTCTTTTTGCATCTCGGCGATCGCCTGGTCAATCGCGGCCAGCAGCTCTGGGTTATTCTTGCGCAGCGCCACGCCGGACTCCTGGCGGGAGAATGCCGGGCCGGCCACCGCCAGCGTATCGCCGGTTTTCTTCACCAGATCCAGCGCCGCCAGGCGGTCCACCAGAATGGCGTTGATACGGCCGACGCGCAGATCCTGATACTTGGTCGGATCATCGTCGTAAGTGCGCACGTCTACACCCTGCACGTTCGCACGCAGCCATTGCTCATAGTTGGTACCCAGGCCAACGCCGACCTTCTTGCCCTTCAGGTCTTCCGGCTTGGTGATCGTGCCTTCGTTGCCCTTTTTCACCAGCGCCTGAATGCCGGAAACGGTGTAAGGGGTGGAGAAGTCATATTTCTTCTTGCGCTCATCGGAGATTGTCACCTGGTTGATCACCACGTCGATGCGTTTTGACTCCAGCGACGCCAGCATGCCGTCCCACTTGGTCGGGTTCAGCTTGGCTTTCACGCCCAGATGTTGCGCCAGCGCGTTGGCGAAATCCACTTCGAAACCGGTCAATTTGCCGTCTTCACCCTGGAAGCTGAACGGCGGATAGGTGCCTTCCAGCCCAACGATCAGCGTGCCGCGCTGTTTCACCTGCTGCAGCAGGTTATCGGCGGCGTAGGTTTGCGTCGTCACACCGGCGGCCAACGCTATACCCACCACGCCCAACAACCATTGACGACGAACTTTCGCAAACATCATAAACACCCCTGTGTGTTATTTATCTTTTTTGATATCAGCACTTTAACAGTGCGGCCGCCCGCATAAAGGAATATAACTTTATAAATATAGTTCAAAATGGAATAACAAGCGGCATTTACACCTGCGGATGGTAGGCGAACAGCGCCGGCGCACCGCCGGTGTGAACGAACAGGATGGGCCCTTCGTCGCGGAAACGCCGCTGGGCGATGCCGTCGATCAAACCGGCCATCGCTTTGCCGGTATATACCGGATCCAGCAATACCCCTTCTTGCTGCGCCAGCAGCTGCACCGCCGCCATGCCTTCTTCATTCGGCATGCCGTACTGCGGCGCGAAGTAATCGTCCCACAGCGCGATCGGCGCCAGTTCGTCGATATTCAGTGAACAGGCCAGGGCTTTCTGGATTTGTTCCACCTTCGGCAACTGATCGATCACGGTGCGCGAGACCGTCACGCCGATCAACTCGGTTTCGGGCAGCAGCTGTTGCAGCCCCACCGCCAGCCCGGCGTGGGTGCCTGCGCTGCCGGACGCCACCACCACCGAACTGAACGCCACGTTGCTGCGTTGGCTCTGTTCGGCGATTTCCAATGCGCACTGCACGTATCCCAGCGCGCCCAGCGCATTGGAGCCGCCCACCGGCACCACGTAAGGCCGGAAGCCCTGCGCCTCGAGGCGCGTCGCCAGCTCCGCCAGCTGCTGCTGCGGATCGTGCAGCGCTTCGCACATCACCACTTCGGCGTTGAACAAGCCGAGCAACAGGCGGTTGCCGTTGGTCAGGTAGTTTTCCGCGCGGGTATCGATAGGGTTTTCCAGCAGCGCGACACAGTGCAGGCCCAGTTTCGCCGCCACCGCCGCCGTCTGGCGCACGTGATTGGATTGAATGGCGCCGGCGGTAACCAGCGTATCGGCGCCTTGCCTCAGCGCATCGGCAGCCAGAAACTCAAGCTTTCTCAGCTTGTTGCCGCCCAGGGCCATAGGGGTGACATCGTCACGTTTAAGGTAGATTTCACGGCCGAGATAATCGGAGAGACGGGACAGTTTTTCCAGCGGCGTGGCGACGCCAACCAGATCCAGACGCGGAAATTGCGCCAGTTGTTGTTGCAGGTTCACTACTTCCCCCCAGGGAATCGAGTATCAACATCTGATAACCGATAGATTTAGCAGATGTGAACTGAATAATCATCCTTTATCACGGGGGGATCCGCAGACCCCGGCCCAACGGCCGGGGAAAATCTCAGTAGCTGCGCTGCCAGGCGAGATACTGATCGTATTTGCGCAGCGCAATGCGGTAGTTGTTGTGCGCCGCGGTAGGCAGATCGTCGATAATGCGCTGATGGCTGGCGCAGTTGGCAAACTTGTCTGCCGGGTAATTACGCGCCACCAGCATTTCGTCCAGCCGGCGCAGCCGCACCACGTACTCGCGAATGGTGCTGTGGCTCATCTCGGTCTGTTCGAACAGATACTGCTTGAACGCCATGATGTCGAAATAGCTCGGGTGGCTGTTGCAGGAAATCTCGCTGCAAAAACGGCACAGTGCGGTCAGCTCATGCTGCACGTTTTGCCAGACCGCATCGTCGATCGGCTGATCCATGCGCGCGATGGCTTCTTTATTGATTATCTTGCCGCGAAACACCAGCGCCATGCGGTCCAACAATTTACCGCACTGGGAGCAATGGGTCTGGCTGTGCTTGTAATCTTTCAGGTAACGGCTAAGCGGCCGTTTCTTCAACAGTATTCCTGGCATAAGGGGCAGTCCGATTGTCGCATGAGTCATCGAGTTGAGGGGGCGGCAGCCCGCCGTCAGGTATCGTTCGCCAGCCGCGCACGCAGCCGTTTGATCGCCTGACTGTGCAGTTGACTGACGCGGGATTCCCCGACGTCCAGCACGGCGCCGATCTCTTTGAGATTCAACTCTTCCTGGTAATACAGCGTCAGCACCATTTTTTCGCGCTCCGGCAACGCCTCGATGGCGTCGATCACTCGCTGGCGCAGGCTGCCTTCCAACAGGTGATGCAGCGGGTTGGCCTCTTCATGCCCTTCCAGCATCGGTTCCGCGTTTTCGCCATGCTCCTCGCGCCATTCGTCGTAAGAGAAAAGCTGGCTGTTATTGGTGTCCAACAGAATTTGACGGTACTCATCCAGCGAGATATTCAGCGTCTGCGCTACTTCCGTCTCGCTCGCCGGCCGGCCATAACGCTGTTCCAGTTGCCGCATCACCTGCGCGACCTCGCGCGCGTGGCGCCGCACGCTGCGCGGCACCCAGTCGCGGCTGCGTAGCTCGTCGAGCATCGCGCCGCGAATGCGCTGCACCGCATAGGTGGTAAAGGCGGTTCCCTGTAGGGCGTCATAACGCTCAACGGCGTTCAATAACCCGATTCCCCCGGCCTGCAGCAAGTCGTCAAGCTCCACGCTGGCGGGCAACCTGACCTGCAGGCGCAGCGCCTCGTGGCGCACTAACGGGACGTAGCGCAGCCAGAGAGAATTTTTGTCCATCACGCCTTCGGCGGTATACAGATCGCTCACTATGTCTTAAACCTGCGGATAAGAGAGTCAGCGCTATTATGCGTAGGGGGCGAAATGCCAATCGGCTGAACAGTCGCACAAAACGGGCTTTATTTGCGCCATGTAATAACCGCGCGGTGCGCGAGCATAAAAAAACCCCGCCGAAGCGGGGTTTCTTTGCGACAGTTAATCGGGAGAGACGATTAACGCAGCAGGGACAGAACGTTCTGAGTAGACTGGTTAGCCTGTGCCAGAACAGAGGTGCCAGCCTGTTGCAGGATGTTGGCACGGCTCATGTTGGACACTTCGGTCGCGTAGTCAGCATCCTGAATACGGGACTGAGAAGCGGACAGGTTGTTCACGGTGCTGTTCAGGTTGTTGATAACAGAATCGAAACGGTTCTGTACCGCACCCAGAGAAGAACGCAGGCCGTCAACCTGTGCCAGCGCTTTGTCCAGGGTAGCCAGTGGATCTTTAACGTCAGTAACGTCAGTACCCTTGGTTACAACGCCTTTGTCGTCGATTTTCGCAGTGGCGTAGGTTTTTGCGCCAGTCGCTGCATCAGTAGTCTGAATGTAGTAACCTTCTTTACCGTCTTTGTCTTTACCGGAAACCAGAGTCGCTTTCTCTAAAGCGCCACCAGCTTTGGAAGATTCAGCCAGGTCGAAAGCAACATCTTTACCGGTGTCATCTTTAACCATGGCTTTATCGGCAACTGCAGAGCCAATTTTGGTGCCTTTTTCGGTTACATCGAAACCAGTCAGACCCAGTTTGCCAGAATCGATCTTCTGCAGGTCGATATCGATGGTTTCACCGTCGTTAGCGCCAACCTGGATGGTCAGTTTCTGATCGCTGCTCAGCACTTTCACGCCGTTGAAGTCAGTCTGCTCGGAGATACGGTTGATTTCCGACATGCGCTGAGTGATTTCGTCCTGGATGGATTTCAGGTCGCTGGTGGAGTTAGAACCGTTCTGCGCCTGTACGGTCAGACGACGGATGTTCTGCAGGTTGTCGTTAACTTCGTTCAGTGCGCCTTCAGTGGTCTGCGCCAGAGAGATACCGTCGTTGGCGTTACGGGAAGCCTGAGTCAGGCCTTTGATGTTCGCGGTGAAACGGTTGGAGATAGCCTGACCCGCAGCATCGTCTTTCGCGCTGTTGATACGCAGACCGGAAGACAGACGCTCAATCGCAGTGCCCAGAGAAGACTGAGATTTGTTCAGGTTGTTCTGCGCCATCAGAGACAGGCTGTTAGTGTTGATTACTTGTGCCATTGTTTGCTTTCCTTACGAGTCAGTTGCGTTCTTCGCAACACAGTTAAAAGGTTCGGGCTTGTTTGCCCACGGCGTCAACCACCGTCCCCTCAGGTATCGGCCCTCCCCTAACAACCTTTAGAATTTTTTTAATTTTTTTTTGCGTCCGCCGCAATGGCGGAAATAACGCGGTTTTTCCCTCTTCTATTGCGCCATCGGTTTTTTGTTTTTTTCGGTAAACTTTTTCATCACTGGGCCGATAACGCGTAAAGCGAATAAAGTCATAATCAAGGAGAATTACCCATGGCAACGATCAGTTCATTAGGTCTCGGCTCAGGACTCGACCTCAATGGCCTGCTGGACAAGCTGACCAAAGCGGAACAACAGCGCCTGACCCCTTACACCACCAAACAATCCAGCTATAAAGCCCAGTTGACCGGTTACGGCACGCTGAAGGGCGCGTTGGAAAAGTTCGACAACCTCAGCAAAGAGATGGCGAAAGAGGACTTCTTCAAGGCCACCACCGCCACCGAACACGACGCCTTCAAGATCACCACCAACGCCAAGGCGGTGCCGGGCAACTATGTGGTGGAAGTGAAGAACCTGGCGCAGGCGCAAACCCTGACCACTCAGGCGAAAGTCAGCGACCAGGGCGCCAAGTTAGGCACCGAAGGCGCCACAGACCGTTCCCTGACCATCACCGCCGGCAACCCGCCGAAAGCCACCAAAATCCCACTCAGCGACGATCAAACCTCGCTGGTTGAGATGCGCGACGCCATCAACGGCGCCAAGGCCGGCGTCACCGCCAGCATCATGCGCGTCGGCGACAACGACTACCAGCTGGCGATCAGCTCTTCCACCACCGGCGAAAACAACAAGATCTCCCTCCAGGTCGATAATGACGACAAACTGGGCGATATCCTGAACTACAACGCCACCCGCGGCACCACCACCGCCATGAAGCAGACGGTCGCGCCGCAGGACGCGGAGCTGATGGTGAACGGCACGGCCATCAAACGCAGCACCAACTCGATCAGCGATGCCCTGCAGGGCGTCACCATCGATCTGAAAACCAAAACCAAAACCGATGAACCGCAACACCTGGTGATCAGCACCAACACCGCCGGCACCACCGACAAGATCAAAGAGTGGGTCGACAGCTATAACTCGCTGCTGGACACCTTCAACTCACTGTCCAAGTTCACCCCGGTGAAAACCGGCGAAGCGCCAAACCCAACCAACGGCCCGCTGCTGGGCGACAACACCCTGCGCGGCATTCAGTCGTCGATCAAAAGCGCGCTGAGCGCCGCCCAGGACAACCCGGAGTTGAAAGGCCTGGGCAACCTCGGCATTTCCACCAACACTAAAACCGGCAAGTTGGAAATCGACAGCGCCAAGCTGAAGAAAGCGATGGATGAGAAGCCGGATCAGGTCAGCAACTTCTTCGTCGGTAACGGCAAAGACACCGGCATGGCCACCGAGATCCACAACGAGATCCAGAACTACATCAAATCCGGCGGCATCATCGAGAACTCGACCAAAAGCATCAACACTAACCTCGATCGCCTGAACAGCCAGATCACCACGGTCACGGCCAGCATTCAAAACACCATCGATCGTTATAAACAACAGTTCGTTCAGCTGGATACCATGATGTCGAAAATGAACGGCACCAGTAACTATTTGGCTCAACAGTTCAAGTAACCCTTTAACAAGGCAAAGAAAACAGCATGTATAACCGTAGCGGCACTCAGGCCTATGCACAGGTCAGTCTGGAAAGCGGCGCCATGAGCGCCAGCCCGCACCAGTTAATCGTGATGTTGTTCGACGGGGCGCTCAGCGCCCTGCTTCGCGCACGCATCCTGATGAACCAGGGCGATATCGCTGGCAAAGGCATGGCGCTCTCCAAAGCCATCAATATCATCGACAACGGCCTGAAAAGCGGCCTCGATCCTCAGCAGGGCGGCGAGATCGCCGAAAACCTGGCGGCGTTATACGACTATATGAAGCGTCGCCTGATGCAGGCCAATCTGCACAACGACGAAGCGGCGATTGCCGAGGTGGTCAAACTGCTGGAAAACATCGCCGACGCCTGGCGCCAGATCGGCCCCAACTACCAACCTTCGCAGGACGCCGTGTAATGGAACGTCAACAGCAGCTGTTAGCCGCTTATCAACAAATTTACACCCTGAGCAGCCAGATGATCGCGCTGGCGCAAACCGGGCGCTGGGAAGAGCTCGTCGAGCTTGAATTCGCCTACGTGACGGCGGTGGAAAAAACCGCCGCCTTTACCGGGCAAGCCGGCCCGTCCATGGCGTTGCAGGAGATGTTGCGCAATAAGCTGCAACAGATCCTCGACAACGAAACCGAGCTCAAACGTCTGTTGCAGCAACGGATGGATGAGCTGAAAACGCTTATTGAACAGTCAACGCGCCAAAACGTGGTCAACAACACCTACGGCCAGTTTCATGACCGCGCGCTGCTGCTGGGAGAGCCACAGGTCCGATAAGATCGACAATACTGACGAAAATGGATTAAATAGCACTATGCGCTATTACCCTCGGGTTACGTTAGGATATTAATCTATGGCATTTGAATTATTCAGTTTATGGGTAATTGGTAAAATGCGCACTTCGAGCCTGGCTCTCACTTTAATGGATAAACATCATCCCGACACGGACGTTTTCTGTTCATCAGGAAATTGATTTTTGATAGATAAAACTCGCCGCTGTGTTTCACGGCCCATGGAAAAATGTTGCTCCAGCGCGGATCAAAGCGTAAAGATATTCCCAGATAATGGCTGCGAAATGAATATCGATGGAACGTACAATTAATCTCTGTCCTGGAATTGGCGCCTCAGCGCACATCATTCAGTATACTGAATTATTATTCCCTTCAGTCTATTTTGAGCAACCACATCTGTATCTGATACAACAAGGCCATAAGCGCGTACGCTGGCAACAACACGAAGTGGTCGCTCATCCCGGCGAGCTGTTGATTATCGACGGCGGGCAAACGGTGGACATTATTAACGGCCCGTCCGAAGACGGCGTATTCAGTTGCCAACTGCTGACCTGCGATCCCCTGTTGCTCACCGTCCAACCTCCGGCCGAGGAAACGCCGGCGGCGATGCCGTTCGATGCCGTCCTGGCGCTGCGCAATCTGCCCTGCGCCCTAAAGCACAGTTTTGAAACCACCGGCCTGGCGCTGACGCTGCGGCAACGCTTTCCCACCATCATCGTGCGGCACAAAATGCTGGAAATTCTGCTGTGGCTGGCCCAATTCGGCATTCGCTTTATTCACAACGAAGCCAAGGATCTGACGCAGCGGGTGCGTCGCTGCCTGGCGACCGATCCGCACAGCATTTGGACGGCGGCCAAAGTCGCGGAGAGCCTGTCGATGAGTGAAGTGATGTTGCGCCGCAAACTGTCGATGGAAAACACCGCGTTGCGCAACCTGATGATCGACGTCCGGATGAGCAGCGCGCTGGCCCTGCTGCAATCGACCGACTGGCCGATTTCCGCCATCGCGCAGCATGTGGGTTATGAAAGCGCGTCGCGTTTCGCCGAACGTTTTCGCAAACGCTTCGGTTTCGCGCCTACCGCCATTCGCGGCCACCAAAGGATTATGGAACCGGCCATCGAATAGACTTATGGGGCCGGTTAATCAATTATTGTCTCACCCAGATCAACCAGGAGAGGCAGGGGGGAACGGGAGAGTCTGTATAATTCCTTCTCACCGATAAATTCCCCTCAGCGTCCCGACAGCGACGCGGGCACCTTTCCAGGATGTTCGGTTCCGCCGGAGCCTACTTATTGATGCCCCCAAACCACTGCTCAATTTACCATCACATTATTAAGGAATTTCTTATTTTAACGAGCCCCTAAAATGCGCCTGCTATACTGCCACTTCATACAAATGGGCAACATAAAAGCGAACCTAAAATGCGACGAAAAAGCACCTTCATCGAAAAATTAAAGTCTGTGGCAGAAACATTGATTCTCACAACATGCCTTATGTGGCTTCTTTATGAATCATTACAATGGTCACTTGCTCTTGGCGAACTTTAATTAGAAAATCTAATCAATCACTCATCAGTACTCTTTCTGCGCTCACATCATCAGAACACGCCTCCCTATTTCATGGTCTTTCTGGCGAGCCCCATCGGCCAAAATCATTAGCGAACCTATCCAATCATTCGCAGACTACTTAACATACTCTATAACCCTATGAATATGTTGTTATTAATGATGGATTTTTCCAGCCTGGTGAAGTAAGATATCGCGCGCCTCCCTGCTTTTTATAACTAATTAAATCTTAAGCCAGGTGATGGTACACAGGATAAGTAATTTAGGGAATATAATGTGAACATATTAAGTTTTGTTTGGCTGGCTCTTGCTTTCGCCACTTTTTTCCTACACCACAGAACTATTTTTGCCCTGCTGATACTGGCTTCAATATTTCAATCAAGCGCTATTATCAATACAGGGAATAATAGCCTGCCTGTATTTTATTTCATTGAACTAGTGTTGATTATAAGGTTTATTTTCACCTCCAAGGACAGTGAGTCCGTGTTGAACATCAAGCACAGGGTCTTTATTCAATCCTTGGCGTTGATTATACTATTTTGGTTCACTACTTATGCCTTCACCCATCTATTTGAGGGAATGAGAGTCTACTCCTCTGCTTATAGCTTTGAAGCTAACTATGCAAATAAAGGCTTCTCGCTTATATGGGGGAACAACAATGTTAAACAACTGGCGCTGATTACTCTAAACCTATTGACGTTGTATGTTATTTATGTAAAACGCCATGAAATAACGGCAGAGTATGCACTAAGAGTCATCATTTTCACTACGCTGGTCTTCTCCGCTTACTGCTTAGTCTGGCTTCTGGCCAGACCGGTCGCGCATGCTATACAGGTTATAATGTATAATAGTATGCATAATGCCAATGCTATTTTCGACTCCAGACTGAGCGGCACCTTTGGTGAGCCTTCATTCGCCGGTATTTTCATCGGCGCAACGATAGTCCCTCTCTTGATGGCCAAGGGATTCCGATTGAAACTGCTCTCTATCTTAATGATGCTTTTCCTGATTAAAAATGGCTCTACATCAGGTTATTTCACCCTACTTACATCACTGTGTGGCACATTCATTTTCAGCCCGCGTTTCAATCTGGTAAAGAAAGTTCTATTTTCAATTTCACTCATCATTGTTTCAAAGCTCACTTTTATTTTATTCCTGGATAAAATAACAGCGTATGCAGATAAAAAAGCGCAAACGGTCTCTAACCTCGTCCGTTCTGCCTCCAACTACAATGCTCTTGAAATTATGTACAATACATTTGGGCTGGGAGCTGGCATCGGCAGCGTGCGAATCTCATCTCTCGCGCTTTCTCTCATTGCTAACTTTGGGGTAATAGGGTCGTTCCTATTAGTCGGTTTTATCATATCCAAGATTATTCGCTCCCAAAGAAACATTATCGGCAGCGAGGCCCATTCAGTGCTTAAATTCATGCTTTTCTCGGCATTTTTAGGCTCTTGTGCTGCCAACCCCGACTACTCTTGCGGGTTCATCTGGGTGCTCATATTCTGTTGTTTATTAACGGGGAAAACACAGCCTGCGGCGCTGAGTTCGCCGCACAGCAAGTAAATCCAACGTCCGCCTGTCGTTAATGTTTGCCGATACATGCAAATTTCAGGTTATCGCGGTTCGCGTCAGCCTGATCGGCAGCTCAGCCACCAGTTTGTCCACCGCCAGCCGCACCTTGAGCGGCTGGTAAGGCATATAGGGCCACACCACGTTGACCGGGAAACTAAGGTTGGACTCACCGCGCATGATCTCCACCAACGTCCCCGCCATCAGCCGCTCGCGCACCAGCCACTCCGGCAGCCAGGCAATGCCGGCGCCGGCGCCGGCGGATATCGCATCGACGATCCCCTGCATATCATCCATCATCATCTTGGCCGGGGGGCTGAACGATTGCAGCTCACCGTTTTCGCCACGCAGCTGCCACGGCAGCACGGCGCCGGCGTGCAGATACCCCACCGCCTGATGCCGGCTTAACGCTTCCACCGTGCTCGGCTCGCCGCAGCGCCGCACGTAGTCGGGCGACGCGCACAGGAGCATGCCGTGTTCGCCCAAACGTCGGGCAACCAAACTGCCGCTGTCCGCCAGTTCGCCGATGCGCACCGCCAGATCGAATCCCTCATCGACGAGATCGATCCTGCGGTCGCTGAATGAGATTTCCAGCGTCAGTAACGGATGCTCATTCGCCAGCGCCGTCAACAAGGGCGCAATGCACAGGTGGCCGAACAGCACCGGCACCGAGACTCTGAGCCGGCCGCTGACCTGCATCTTGCCGCTGTCGAGCTGGTTTTCCGCCGCCTGAACGTTCGCCAATGCCTGTCGACAGTGTTCATAGTACAGCGCGCCTTCGTCCGTCAGGCTCAGGCTGCGCGTCGTGCGCATAAACAGCATTACGCCCAGCCGCGCCTCCAGACGCGACACGATTTTGCTGACCGCAGAACGCGTCAGATGCAGTTTCTCTGCGGCGGCGGCGAAACTGCCGCCTTCCGCTACGGCAACAAAGGCCGGCAGCGCACTCAGATCGCTTTTCATCTTAATGTTGCCAATATGGAATCAATTAGGTGAAAACCTATCACCACTGGTGAACATTAAGCAATGATAATCTGCAGTCATTCCGGAGTCCCCGGTGAAAACCACAGATTACCGTCAGAGGACAGCAGCATGAAAAAAATACTGGCTCTCAAATCCAGCATTATGGGAAATGACTCGCAGACCAATAACCTGATTGACCGCTATCTGGCGGCGCGCAAAGCGAAAGGATACAACGATCGGATCGTCGAACACGATCTGACGGCGCTGGATCTGCCGGTGTTGGACGGCGAGCTGTTCAGCGCGCTGCGTGGTGCGGAAAATGTCAGCCCGCGCGCCAAAGCCACGGTGGCGCTCTCCGATCAACTGATTGCCGAACTGAAAGAGAGCGACCTGTTGCTGATCGGGGCGCCGATGTACAACCTCAACGTGCCGACTCAGCTGAAAAACTGGTTCGATCTGGTGGCCCGCGCCCGGATGACCTTCAACTATACCGCCACCTACCCGGTGGGGCTGGTGGAAGGCGTCAATGCGGTGGTCTTCAGTTCACGCGGCGGCATGCACGCCGGGCATCCGACCGACGCCGTAACGCCCTACCTGCGCTCAGTGCTGGGGCTGATGGGGATCGGCGACGTGCAATTCATCTATGCCGAAGGGCTGGACATGAAACCGCACGGCCGCGACCAGGGGCTGGCAAGCGCCCACCAGCGCATCGTGGCGTTAGCGGGCTGAGGCAAACGCACGGCAGCATTGATTTGTTATAACATAACAAATATGATGTTCGCGTTGACGCACCTCGAACGTGCGTCGGCGCTCCTACATCACATAAATGTTTTATCGCACCTTCAGCCAGCTATTTCGATAGCTGGCTTTTTTTGTCCATCGACTGGCGTCACGGCTTCAGTATTGCCGGGCGGCGCGTTTCAATTCACGCTCGCCGGGCGACTGTGTCTTCACCGACAGCGGCGCGACAAACGCCTTCCACTCTTTGCCGGCATCCTGATGAGGCGCCATTTTTTGCGCCGATGAATAATCATCATTCTGGCCGGCGCATCCAGACAACGCCATCATGGCCAGAGCAAGGCACAGCAATTTACACATTATCCTATCCCTCCTATAACCATCGCCATAGGCTAACAGCGCCGAGCCAAATTTCACTGAAAAATGGACGGTACGTTCATCACACCGGCATATTCATGATATGAGGACATAAAAGCATACAGTTAGCTGATGTAAGTAGTATCTAGGTGTTTAGCAATGCATTACCGCAAACCGATTCACAGCATTAGGGTGCTCTGAGTTGCTTTGCGGTAATTTTTTGCCCCATGCATGCCCCATGCTGAATGAGTTATAAAAGCCATGTCAGCAGAAGTGATGTGAAAACATCCTTGTCCAAGATCTGCCCAACCTTAGAGCCACAACCTCACGGTCATTTAGATAACTTTCGGCTGTGGTTATCACATCAATCACACCCCTGAAATTGTCACCATTGCAGTGCTATTCGCAGAGCACATAATTGTTGGTCGCTTACCCGCTCCAGATGGCCATGCAACCGTCACGGTCTCTGAACCGGCCTGCTGGCTGATTATGTTTAGAGTGCCATCAAAAGCCACCATGCGCTTTGTTAGAGCGACGATCAGCGCAGAGTTAGCAGTCCGAACATGTACGATGATCGCCCCAACATCTGAAGCCCATAGATATCTTGGCACTTCAGTTGCAACGCCAGGGGTTACAGCCATCGTTCCTGAGTTCTGGTTGATCTGCTGAGCTTGCAGCTGAACTTCAGGCGCGCCATGCCAGTAGGTTAATGGGTTATCAGCCGTCATGTTGAAGTCTGACAGAACAAGCAGGCCGCCGGTTGCTGATGGTGCTGCTGCCACGACATCCCAGATAACTCGGTTGGTGCTGGCAGGGATAGAAATCCTCGCCAGATACTCATTGCCAAAACGCTCCCACTTGGCTGGGCCTGTTGAAGGGAACACAATTGGGCTGCCGAAATCAGCCAGGTATGCGGTCGCTGATACGCCTACGGAATCCCCTACAGACGACGCATACACCCAAATTGAGCAAGCACCCGTGAACGAGGTAAATACGCGCTGAGATATGCCAACGCCATTTGAAGATGCCGGATTGGTAGAAGTAACAACGTTCCTGTTGATAGTGATGTTACTCCCCGCCGCAGCATATCCATAGGGAATCAGCGTTGCTGGGTCTACAGATGCCAGCCATACGTTACTTAGGCGGTTTTTTGGCTTGTTATCAAAGATGATTGTTCTTGTGCCGACGGTTGCAGAACCTTCAATCAAGTTGCTTTGCGCATCGTTATTGAACTCCATGTTAGGCATCGCCAGGACAATGAAGTTATTCAGCCAAACCCTGCAGCCTGATGCCGTGCCAAAGTTAAACCATCGAGCAGGAAGTGGCCCCACTGCAGTGACTGGACTGGTATCTGCATCAATCTGGAATTTCCAGCCATCGAACTGATATCCAGAAACCTGAGTTGCAAGTGGGTTTGTCAGCATGACTCCACCACCTTCAGAGCAGTAACGTGAGATAAACGTACCGTTGTTTACGCCCCAGGTAAGACCGCTATTGATGTCGCTTTTCAGTAATGTTCCGCATTTGTCCACCAACCAGTTACTACCATTAACCGTACAAAGCCGCGCCGTGCCGTTCTGGTTATTGATGACTACCTTGTTCTTGCCGAATACGTGAGTGTCATTGATAAACATCCCGTCATGTTCGGTAAAGTGGAATGCGCAACTTGTGGGGATCATCGCTGCGGCATTAATAAACGACCAAGCAGGACGCGTTACGTTAGGGTTAATGTGAACATTGCTGAACCGGCCTACGTCAGCAGAACGATGAACGCGGTAATCGATGTTAATCGCATAGCCATAAACGTTTTCAACGAATGGGCATTCACCTTGCAAATACGCCCAGTTGTAGGCTCCGGCATAGCGCATATTAACCAACGCCATAGAGCGAGAATTGCTTCTGATAAAATATCCATACTGGATAAAATCAGCGGCGGTTGCTACCGATTGAGGCTGATTATAAATAACACTGAAACCGGCAAACACGTTATTGGCCGTAGCCGTAAAGCAGTCAACGCCCGGAGGTAAGTCAATAATCAGCGTTGAGTCGTAAGCGTAATCTTGCGGCCATACTTGTTCAGTTTGCGGCCCCTGCGTCATGCCTTCATGATTACCAACAATGCTTACACCTGATGGCAGCGTGAAGCCAGTTGAGCCTGAAATTTTGTATTTCCCATGAAGCTTTAGAACTTTGAATTTTGCATCTGAAGTGGCTAGGAAAGCCAATGCCCTTGTCATAGCATCGTAGCTATTGTTAACGCCTGTTGGGTCGCCACCAAACATGTCCAGCGAATACCCAAGCTCTGCCTGCACGGTTGAGTAGTTGAAGGTGGTTCCTTCAGGATACCCAATGCCGATTTTACCAGCGCCACCAGGGCCAGCGAATTCACCAGGATTGTATTTTAGAACGTTAGGGAAGTAGAACTGCTGAACGCCATAAGCATCATAGATAGCCATGCTGTGCGTCGTTGTAGTTGTAAACTTGGCTATCTGACCGTTGTACACCGGCAGACCAGCTTGCCCTATCATCATTGGCTGGGCCACAGGTACAGATGTCCCATCCTCATTTTCCAGATATGCCTGAATCTGATTCTCAGGAATGGTCGGGTCGGTATCAATCTTACCAATATAAATCCGTCCATTTGCCGCAGCTTTAAATGCTCTAGCCAGCGTGAACAGCTGAGTAGGCATGCTTACTACTACGCTAGGGGTGGTTTCAGCCATTCTTTTCTCCAGGCGTGAGGAATCCCCACAGGTCACGCCTGCGGTGGTTTTTAGGTATAAAAAAAGCCCGACTAAGTTAGCCGGGCCCTGGTGTTGGTTGCTGTTACATGTAGTGAATTATTAGAATGATCATTACCCAGAATGCTAAGCAAAATGCTACGACTGCAAGCCAGGCGTTACGGCTATTCCATCTCATTTTTTCCACCTTTTGTACTGCTATGCACGACACTACTAATCGGTGGGTAAATCATCAAATTGGAACTACAGATCAATAACTTGATATTGATCGGCGTAGACGATCGATTGATGTAAGGTGTTGATAGATATAAAAGATACCATTTTGGTACTATTGTTCACCCATACAGTTAACCATATCATGCCGATCCATCCCTTGGTGAGGCAGAGCTATGGAAGATTTAGAGACGCAGTTTCATCTAAGATTGCCAAAGGAGACTCATGGCAAAGTTAAGCAGCGTGCCAAAATTAATGGACGTTCGCTCAACGCAGAGATCACACTGATAATCGAAGAAGCGCTGGCGCAACCGCCGAAAATAACCGGCTTTCGCGACGATGCCGAACGCCTGGCGCACGAACACGCCGAGCAGTTCAAAAAGGTTGTGGTAGAAACGTTAACCACGATATATCGAAAATACGACTAGCCACATGCTATGCCTAGCGAAAACACAGGAGGTTTTATGTTTGGACTGTCAAAGTCAGAAAGAATAAAAAAATTATATGAAGAAGCAAGTGAAATTAAAAAAGCAAGCATTACACTTCTACAATTTTAAGGAAGAGGTAGAAGAGAAAGCATTTTCAGAACTTTGCAATTTATCATTCAAAAAGGGTTTGCCACCCAGTACCGTAGCAAGGTCGCCAGAGGGGGTTAATATACTGTCAGAGGTAGCCCTTAACAGGCAATATGCCCTCTACCTAAATGAAAAAGCAATACAAATATACGCAGACATATTTAAAATTCAGCACGGAAGAGCAACCAACAACAAAGAAGAGTGGCTTGAGCAAATAGTTAAAAAAGCTGGCTGGGATGTTGTTTCAGCAGAGATCCCATCTATCTGCTCAAGCCTAATATGCGATGCTGATAAACATGTATCTGAAATAAGTTAAAGTGAATGTATTTAATTGACTTAATTATGCTCACCAATGCCGCTCAGAGATGCCACGATTCCTGAGCGGGCTAGCCTCTCAAATTCCTCGCTTCCTACTGCATCTCGTATCGCCTTCACAGCCACCTTGTTAGCCATGAATCTGCGTTCTGCTTCAGCGACTGCTTGAGGAGTGGCGCCAGATTTAACAGCCCTGGTCGCTTCCTGAATCGCTTTTTCAATCGCGTATCGCCCACTCCTTGTTTTTGATATCTTGGCCACTGTGCTCTTGATTACTGCACCAGCAGTCGCACCTACGGTAGCACCTATAACTCCGCCCCCAGTCGCACCGACAACAGCGCCAGCAGTGGAGTTTCCTGTCGCATCAAGAACGGTTTGAGCGATCTTTGGAAGGCCTGAATCTAACGCCTTCAAAACCTCAGTGGTACGCCCTGTTCTTTCAACGTACTGTTGAGGCTTAATTGCAGCTCTTGCCAGGGTTCCATATGCATCCGCGATGCGACCTAAGTCTTTAGAATATCGATTGATCGCATTTACGTTCTGAGGTGTTAACAGCGTAGCGATATGGTTAATCCCGGCAGCATCGGACTTGCCTCCTCTCACTCCATGTGAGATTGCGTCTTGCAGGATTGAAGATATCGCAGGGACTCGCTCGGCCTCTGGAAGTGCTGAAATGATCGAGTGAAACCCTGATGGACCATTTAGGCCTTTAGCCGATGATGACTGCAGAGCCTTAACTCCATTAGTTACCAGAACGTCATTCGCCAGCCCGCGCCCAAAGATTGATTCTGCATTTTCTTGCGCCGTCAATCTCGCCTTAGAAAGGTCATTGGCGCGCGTCCAATCATCAATAAACCCTCCCTGCTCTGCCATGTTGCGCATATCGTCAGTGATCGCCCTACGCACCTCTCCAGCTCTACGAGCTGCGTTAGCCTCTCCGCTGCGGATATATTTCTGCTCTGCGTCAGCAAACTTCGCCCGCCAAGCCTTCATTCCATCAAATGTTACCCCACCGCGATTAGCACCCAGGAGTTGCTTCATTTCAGGGCT
Organism: Serratia sp. SCBI; assembly: GCF_000747565.1. Taxonomy (NCBI): domain Bacteria; kingdom Pseudomonadati; phylum Pseudomonadota; class Gammaproteobacteria; order Enterobacterales; family Yersiniaceae; genus Serratia; species Serratia sp. SCBI. The sequence continues at coordinate 2,984,711 of NZ_CP003424.1, forward strand.
AAGTGGAACGCCAGCAGATCGCTCACCTTGAATAACGGCATTGGCGTTGCTTAGCGGCATCTTCTGATTGGGCATTGTCGCCCTTACGTCATCCCATGCGGCGCGTTCCGCATTTTTCATCTCATCAAGGTTCCCCATGATTCTCTGCTTTATGGATGAGCTTTTTTCTGATGCAGTACCTGCCGCCGCGCCGAGATCATCAAGGTTTTGGTTAAACTTAGAGGCAATCTCGTTAAATGCAGCCTGATGCGCATCCTGAGCAACACCTGGGGTCGATGCTAGAGCGCCCTCTGCCTGAGCAACTCCACGGCTTCCTGACCGCATGCCTGGAGTTAGGGCGTTGATATCCACTCCAGCCGTTTCTGCTGCTCTTGCGATGTCGTCTGTGACATTAGCCGCCTGGCCGGAAAGCACGTCACGCCCTGCAGCTGTCCTTGCAAGATTGGAGACGTCATTCGCGGTCTCAATTGCCGCTGGAGTTGCAGCAGCTGCTTGCGTAGCGCCGGTTCTAGCTCCAGACATAGCTCTGATACCGCGCAGTGCTGCAGGCGCGCCAAGTAATGCGGCATTAAGCAGCATTTCCTTTGATGCATTAGCCGCAAAATCACCCTGTTCATTTCCAGCGTTAGCAATAGAACCAATCATTGCACCAGCCACTGGTCCAACTCCTGGCGTTAGGTAGTTACCGATGGCTTCGCCAGCCTGTGCGTAAGGGTCTGTTGGGCGACTTACCGGCCTGTAAACCGGATCAAGCACATCGCCGCCGCCAACTGCTCGGCTACCAGCATTTACGAGGTTTGCCCCACCCTGAAGGATGTCGAACGGGATGTTAGCTAGCCCTCTCGCAGCCTGCTCAATATTCTGCGATGCAGTTGGTGCAGGAGCTTGTTGCGCCCATGGTTGCGCTGATTGCTGAGCCAACTGAGCTAGCTCGTCGTCTGAGCCTGGCGATGCTTGCTGAGTCCACTGAGCAAAGCGTGGATCATTGACGTAATTTACCGTCTCAGTTGGAACCTGAGTCTTCTCACCACGGAGATATTTTTGGACGTTACCGGGGCCCCAGTTATACGCAGCCAGAGCTGCAGATACGTTGCCATCGTGAGCGTCGATCATCTGCTTTAAATAACGCGCCCCAGCCTCTACCTGCATAGCAGGATTGCGCTTCAGCTCTTCTGGGTCATAACCCATTCCGCGAGCGGTGTTAGGCATCACCTGCGTAAGGCCGATGGCACCCTTACCGCTCATGGCATTAGCATTCCCGCTGCTTTCCTTGCTGATTACCGCTCCGAGCAATCCCGCTGGGATTCCGAAGCGCTGTTCAGCATCAGAAACAATATCGCCACCTTGCTGCGGTGGCGATTGTTGCGGCTGCTGGTATTTAGTCCATGGCCCATCGGAAGGAGATTCGGCCGGTGCTGCGTTCTGATACTTTTCCCATGGGCCTGCCATTAGTCTTTTCTCCAGCTATTAGGATTGCTTGGGTCGCCGCCAAGGAAGGTATATCCACCTTCGCTCATGCCAGCACGTGGAGCTGCTCCACTCCCGCTCTGCGAATTGTTGAAGGCGTCGATTTTCTGCTGATAGGTATCAACTACCGGCTGTTGCTTCTGCAGATATGATGTTTGCCGCTGCAGAACACGCTGCCAGTTATCAATTGCCGATCGTGCCGCCTTTGGTGACATGTTTTGGTTTATGGCTAGGAATGCTCGAGCTGCAGCTTGCCCCTCTGAATCTGAAACTGGACCAGTCCCTTTCATGCCAATTACACCCATCAATCGGGCTTGTCCTTGCATCTGTTCGATCTTAGCCCATGCGTCGGCTGACTGCGTCCCAGGAATACGCGAGTTAACCGCGCCGCCGAACCCGAACACGCCATCAAATACATCTGGCGGAATGGCCTTGACTTGATTCACGGTGTCATACATTCCAGCCACGTTATTAACGTTGCTTTGGTGCGCGCCGACATAGTCCTGCATCTTCTGCACCGAGGCTTGTTGCGTGGCAAGGGATTTAGCACTGTTCTCACCCGCTTTCAGGCTGAGCTCTAGGCGCTTGTTGGCGTTATCCGCCTGGTTCTTTTGAGCCGTAAGGTTTAACTGCTGCTGACCTTGCTCAAGCTGACCTTGCTGATAAGCCGCTTGCTGCTGCAGTCGCTGCTGGCCAAGATTGAGATTTGCCTGTGCGATCTGTCCGGTTTGCTGCAGCTTGGCGTTGTTTCCGACGATATCGAAGTACTTATCGCCCTGTGCGGCGAGGCCAAGCGTGTCAAAGAGCTGTGCTGCTCCCTGCGGGTTCTGCATGCCCATCTGCGCCAATACATTTGGGTTAGCGCCAATGCGCGACAAATCTCCCGCGTTTTTCTGCAGGTACTGGCCGTAGGTTTCCGGCCCTTGAGATAAGGCCAGTCGCAATCCAGCTGCCTGGTTTGTCATGTCGCTTTTCTGCTGTTCGTTCAGGCCGGCAACAGCTTGTTGCGCTTGGGTGACGAATGCAGGATTAGCGGCCGCGAAATCTCGAAGTGATGACACATCTCCAGTTTTCCATGCGTCGGCGTGCGCTTGATTGAAAGCATTCTGAGCTTCTTGCTGTTGCTGCTGGTTGTAAATATCAGCGACGCCTGCCAGCCCGCGCAGACCGGTAAGAGCAACGTTGTTCGCGCCGGAGCGAGCGATATCATTGTTATCGCGGATCAGGCCTAACGTGGTATTGATATCGCTAGCCTGTGGGGCATTGGCATTCATGCCGCCAATCCCCGCAAGTAGGCCACCAGAGTTACCAGCCTGTTGCCATGTAGCCATTAGAACAACCCTCCAAGCAGCCCCAGGCCGCCGCCGATAGCAGCGCCCAGCCCTGTTCCTAATCCAGGAATGATATTTCCTAGTTGAGCGCCAGCCATTGCCCCGCCAGCCAGGCCACCAATCCCTTGCTGGAATCCTGAAGGTCGGTTAGCATTGGCTGCAGCCAGTGACGCACCCTGCATCGATAGCTGACCAGCGTTGTTCGCGAAGTTGGCTCCGGCATTTGCCTGGCCCTGCAGCGCGCCTAACCCAATGTTTGCCAGGCTCTGATAGTTGTTCATTTGGCCTGAAAGCCAGTTTTGCCCCAGCGTAGGAGCGATCGTTGCTAATCCGTTGCTGGTAGCGGTGCTGCCAAGGCCGCCGGTTGCCTCAGCTGATGCCAGTTGCTGGTATCGCGCCTGATTGGCGAGGTCTTTGTATTGGCCGGAGTTGTAATAGTCATTCAAGGCTGATTGCTGGCCACCGAGCGTGGAGAGGTTTTGCAGCTGGCCGATGTATTGCTGAGCCAGCGGAGTGAATGGCGCCAGATTGCCCATGATGCGCTCAAACTGCTGGTTTTGCAGGTCAGCGGCGTATTTCGTTGCATCCGCGGCTGCGCCAGCGCCGTTATTGCCGCCCCCTTTGCCCCCTTTGCGCATGCGGCTTTCTTTCATCCGCTTGGAGTTTCCGCAGCGGCTGTTTTCAAAAACATCAAACATAGCGTGATTCCTATTTGGAGTGCTGTTCCAGGAACTCCGTCAGCTCTTCGCGAGTAGCGGAATAGAAAGTGACGTCATCAACGCCTTTGAAGTATTTCTTGATGGTGCCGACACGCTTGAGGCCAAGCATCGTGCAGTAAATCTGACCATGCCGGAATTTGCGCGCGGCGAATGAGGTAACGCATTGCACGTTGAAGTTCGCCAGGATAAACCTCCAGAATTCCAACCCGATTTTCAGGCTGAATCCGCGCACCTCTTTCAGGTACATCGCGTGACAGTCGAAGGTCAGTGGCTGGATTTCGTGAAAGTAGATGATGCCGCCGAACTGGCCATGCACATGCACCTCGAAATAACGATGTCCGGGTTGATAATCGAACCCGTCACCATTGTTACTGCCAGCGATGATGTCGGGATGGTTTCCTACGGCTTCAATCACGTCGATATTTCGCGTTGGTTTGAATTCAATCATCAGTTAATCAACCCATGTGCTCTGGCCATATCCTCTAGCGCCTTGACTCGCTGACATGCCGCTTTAAGCGCATCTGCTAAAGCTTGCACCTCTGACTGCGAATATGAAGTACCAATGGTGTATGACTGATCTGCGTTGAACGCGCCTTTGTTTGCAGTTCCAGTTGCAGCCGTCCATCCAGCTTGCTGAGCCCCGACGACCTGAATTCCTGACACTTTGTAAGAAACAGCGTTAACGCTGCCGCCAACTTGAAGCTTGTCAGTGGTCGGCGTCGCTACATTACCTACGAGGAATGAACCACCAGATGCCTGAACCGATTGGCTAGTTGAGACGGCTTTGGATACATAGTTGGTTTCGATGGTAGAAACCTTTCCCTGCAGCGTTGTGATATTTCCTTCCGCAGTGGTGACTCGCGTTGTCAGTGAGGCGACATTAGTTTGCAGTGATGTGATATTGCTCTCAGCTGTGACCATGCGAACGGTCAGGCCTGCAATATCATTTGTGTTCTGGGTTATGCGTGTTTCGTGGTTAGCAAGTTCTGCCTCATTGGCTGAAATCCTTGCCTCATGATTGACAAGCTCTGCCTCTGCAGCGGTTAACCTGACTTCGTGATCAGCAAGCGTAGTTTCAGCCGCAGATATCCTTTGCTCATGGTTGATGAGCGTTTGCTCTGCTGCCTCTATCCTTGTTTCGTGGTCTGCCAGCACCAAATCTTGCTCATCGTTCCTTTTCTGGGCATCCCATGCCCCTTGCCCCGCCTCGTTTGCCTTCCCCGCCACGTTGCCCAGGTCAGTTCCCTGCTGAATAACGTAAAGCAGATAAGGCTGGGAGAAGATATTGCGAGGAAGGAGCGTAGCATCGATGCGCGTAGCCTGGATGATTACCGGTTCTTTCAATCCATCATCAGCCATCATTCAATCCTCAATGAGCAATCAGACAGCGTTACCGGAGATCGGGTAATCACGCGCACCTTGAAGCCGATATTCTTCCTGACTCGGCCAATTCGACGCCATATAGCGCGTTTGTCGTAGATGAATGGCGCGTTGTAATCCACCATCTGCTCTCGGCCGTAGTTTGAGCCATCAACCGTTGCTGAAATGAAAAGACGCTCAGCCCACTGAGATACGCCAGTTGCAGACTCGAGCTCAAAGTCGAACACCCTGGCGTTATCGGCCTTAAACATCGGCGTGAATAACAGATGTTCAGCCTGCTTGTCGTATTGAGCAGATGAGTCGAATTTAAGCGCGCCCGTGACGGCCTCTAACTTGTCGCCTACCGTTACCTGATTACCTTCGAACACATAATCGATAGAGCGGTGAACGTCATCGAATAGACCGGTTTTCAGGATGCACCATTGCGGGCCGCCCTGGCTGGCGGTAGCGTCATAGCACAGGACGTGGCGAGGAAGATGGGCAATCAGCAGCTCATGGCTATCAAACCGAATTGACTCAAGCACGCTCGTGGACAGCTCTTCAGCCGTATAGCTACGCAGTACTTTCTCCACTGTTGCGGTGGCAATCTGCGAAGCTTGCCCATTGCTGATCATGTAGATGGATGGCGCGCCAGTAGATTGATGGCTAATGAAGGCGAACGAATCCATGAACTCAGTTTTGCAGTAAGTGCCTGCAATGCCCTTCTGCACCATCAAGGATGGCTGCGCGACGTATATCGCGGAAGATGTATCAGTTGCTCCGGTAAGCGAGAAGTACTCGATAGTACTACTGCCGAACATCACTACGAAATCACGCCAGATACCGCAGCCGATAATCCCATCCGGCTGACTCTCTGCAGTGTAAAACGGACGGAATCTATCTGGGTGAGACTCATCCTCAAGGTCGGTTACGCCGAATGTCTGAGTGCCATCTTTAACCCACACATATCTACCGCGAGACCTGCAGATATCCCTAACCTCGCCGATGTCATATTGAGGGAACGCAGTACCTCCAACATCAGGCGGCCAGTTTTGGAGTGTTTTAATTGACCCATCGTATCTATAAAGGGTCATCTTTCCGTTTGATGCTACCGCTTGGCTTGTTGCGCTATGCGCCATACTTACCCGATCGCCACCAGAAACATCATTACGCTCTTCATTGCCGCGATATATTTTCGTCCCCGCCACACGATAGACTACATTCTCTACAGTGTTGTATTCAGCACCGCGAGACACTCCAGAAACGTCTGAGCGCTTCGCTACGCCAGGGAAAGAGCGAAGATACCCTGATGCATTCAGAACTTCTTTCGGCGTCGCAAGCATGTTCACAGGAAGCAAATCGACGTAATCAGCATTGCGGTAGTCTTTGCCAAGGCCTTTGGCTAATGGCAGCTTTTGGATTGGCATGTGTCACCTACTGATTTGGAATATCGCCGTCAATCGGGGGAAGATCGCCTGGGTAATATCTGTCGATGGTAAACACGTCGTATTTGTTGCCTTGCCCAAGCGGGAAATCTCCGCGTCGGCGCATTGACGGGACAACGAGCGTATCAGTCAGCAGCGCGTCATATGAACGCTGAGCATTAGTTAGAACTTGAGGCGATGGCTCAACGCCATAATCAGACAGCATACGGAGGATTAGCTGATAGCCAACTGCATGCTTATATTTGCGCGGCAGTCCAGAGTCATCGTCTGGTAACGGCTCCTCGCCATCCGCCGCGAACAAATAACCGACGTTACCAGGATTAATCATCCATTCAGCCATCATGTCTTCGAGATCATGAATGGCATCCTCGACAGATTGAGGCTCTACATCAGTTAGAGTTGCGTTTGAAGCTACTGCGGGTTTTCTGAGAGCGAATAAGACGATCTCACCCTTTGTCAGAGTCGTTGCCATTGTCAGCCGCCTTGCGCCCACGTTTAACAACCGGCTTGATGTCGTCAACGGAAGCCACAAAGCCGAGCTTTTCGTAAATTGGGAAGTCTTTCTCTGCGATTACAGCCTGAACATGGCCAGCCTCGTTATCGGCAGCCATAAAGATGCTCATGCGATCCATTTCGCCTCCAAAAAATAAAGGGGCCGAAGCCCCTCTTGATTACGGATTGCCGAAGAACTGGCCGCCCATGTGTGGGTTGAAGCATACGTAGGCTGGCAGCAGGTCGAAACGCATTTTCTGCACGTTTGCATCGCCGTCCGAGTATTTGTGCACGCGGATAGAGAAGCCTTCGTAAGTAGCGACTGCAGAGTCGATGCTGTTCAGTTTTGGCAGAGGAATGGTACCCAGGCCGCAGAAGAACTTGTTGTAGAACAGGTTCGGCTTCATGGTCTGGCTTGCAGTACCGATTACAGTCACCGCGTCACCCGCTGCAACCTGACGGCTTACTGCGTTGTACTGTGAGTTAGTGGTGTCGTAAATCGGAACGCCGGACAGCGTAACCGTAACCGCGCCGCCTGCAGTGGAGTTAGCATCGGACAGAACGGTTGCAGTGAAACTGATAGGTGCAGAGCCGTTATACAGGACTTGCTTGCTCTGCTGCTGCAGCCAGTAGGTGTTGGTGAACTTAATCTGGTCGCCAGCTTTCAGGAAGCCGGTTACAGATGCAGTTGCGCCAGTCAGCGTTACCTGGAACTGGTAGGTGTCTTTCACCGCGTTATAGGTCACGGTCGGAGCGGTTTGCACTGTCAGCGTGCCACCGAATGCACCTTGCGTGCGGGATGCCAGGCCATTAGACATCAGCGCGCGAATGCCGCCGAAGTTAGTGGAGATCTGCGCGTTTTCCCAGGCAGTACGAACCAGTTGGTCGGCAGCGTGCAGACCAGATTGCGCGTCGGCCAGGCGCTGAGCAGACCACGGATCCATTACCGCATAGTTCTCGCCCTCAACCACGCCCAAATCCTTCAGGAAGGATGCGGTTTGAGCTACGTCAGACCATTTGTTGATCGGCGTGTTGGGGCTACCCAGAGCCAGTGCGCCGTTGTTCATCATGAACTTGGCCAGCTCAGTCTCCAGGTCAGTTACGATGCGCTGGCGAACCGGAGCCAGGATTTCTTCCAGCTGATTCAGCTTGATCGCCTCTTCCAGTTGCTGATACTCAACGGCAACGGTGATGTAGTTGCCGACGCGACCAGTTGCTTTGCCGGAGATCAGGTTATTCTTCGATTGACCGGAAATGTCACCGGTAGGAGTGCGAAGAGATGAGAACTGATGAGGACGTTTGAAGCTTACGCTATCGCCGGTATTGGAGTTGATTTCTCCAGCCAACAATTGACGGTCTACGGTTTTTGCCAATACCAGGTCGGACATGAAACCAGGCAGGAATTTTTTCAGGACGATTTGACTGACGTTACTGTTTAAATCATTGGTAGCCATTTAGCTGTTCCTTATTCGATTTTAGCGCCGGGGCAGAGTTTGTTGAAATCATCTTGTTTCGCATCAGCGCCGCCACCACGAACCTCCGGCTCTGGCTTGATGGCTTTCTTAGGCTTCGGTGCCAACTTAACTTGCTGGCTAATCTGGCCTAAGAGGAATGCTGCGCGAATTGGGTCTGTCTCAGCGGCTACTCGCTGGCGTAGTTGTTGGTTCTTGCCCAGTGCATAAGCAACGAGCTCAGAACCTTCGTCGGCGGCATGAATCAGGATTTCCTGTTGGATAACCGGAATCTCCTGGCGAACGATGTCTTCCATCTCGCGATAATCTTTCACCGGAAGCTTTGCTGCTCGCTCCTGATGCTTCGTAAGGCGCTCTGTTAGTCGTTGCTGTAATTCCTGCTGCTGACGTTGCTGCTGTTGTTTAACCTGCTCAGCACGGCCTTTCTTCTCATGCCAATCAGTCATCGCCTGCTCAAACGCTGCTTCGTCGTACTCGCACGACTCAAGGGTCGGCTTTGGAGGAATAACGTCTGATTGTGGTTGCTGCGCCTCTGCTGGCTTGGATTGAATCTGCTCAAGCTGGCGGCGTAGCTCCCGATTTTCTTTCTGTGTTTCTTTGAAGCCCTTGCGAAGCTCTTTCACCCATTGAGGAGCCGGTTGCCCATCAATGTGATCGTCTTCTTCAGGGTTGAGGCTAATTTCCTCATCACCGATTTGCAGTGAGTAATCCTCTGGCTGCTCTTCGGGCTGTTCACTTTCGGCCTTTTTCTCTTTCTGCTCAGGTTCTTCCTGTGATTTCTCATCAGGATTTTCCTTTGCTTCAGTGACTACTTCTTCGGCTTCTTCCTGTTTTTCAGACAGGTCAATAACCTGACCGTCGATGATCAGTTCGCTTTCCATTGATTACTCCTGGTTAACTCGGCATTGAGTCTGCCGGTGACTGTGGTGATGTGGGGATTTGTTCTTGCTGGGATTTAAGGAGGTCGTTCAGGAGCTGAATTGCATCCATAACCCCTTTCTTGTTGATGTTCTGTGCCTGGGAAAGCTTGTAGACAACGTTAGCCTGACTTTCCTGAGCATCCTGCTGAGCTGTGAACGCCTTAATGACGGTTTCACGTGTCGCGTTATCAGCCTTCTTGTTCTCGGCCTCAGCTGCAACCATTTGAGCCTGAGCCAGAACCATTTCAGGGTTAGGTTGGCTCTGAGCTGCCATCTGCGCCTGCTGGACGATCTGCTGCTCTTCCTGATTTCGCGGCTTAGCAACCCCAGAGGTCAGAAGCTGCTTGCGGTTGAACTCTTTGAAGTCTTCCAGTCCTTCGCCGTCCAGGTTATCCATGATGATTCCTTGGATGGCTGGTCGAAGCGGATCGGTTGGCAACATGGAGTTGAGGACGTTGGTCAGCACAGACACCGTAGCATCGCGTCTTGCCGTATAGCTTGGGCCAACATCAACAGTGACGTCATAGCGGCCAGTTGATAGGTCGTTCAGCGCAACTACTCGGCCGGTCTGCCGGTCAACAACCTGCGCATTCATCAACGCGATGTCGTCAGTTCCGTCTTCGTTAACCACGCGAACTTCACGCTCTGAGCCGTAAACCTCTCGAGCCATAGACAGCCATACTTCACCGGCGCGCTTCAGGCTCTTAGCCATGTTGTCCAGGTAGATGAACGATGCCATGTCGGCGCGGTTCATCAGGTTGTTAACGGTTTCCTGAGCTACGTTGCTCGGCATCTGCTGCATTGCCTGACTGCCGCCGGTCACTTCCTGGATGTCAGCGCTGGTCTGCTGCAATAGCGCTGCCAATGCCTGGTTCATCACTGCTGGCTGCGTATATCCTGCTGGCGTAGCCCCTGCGATGATGTTCCCTGCCTTATCCTTTACCTCGCGCAGAGGAAGGAACGCTGGCCGCTTCTTGTTGCGCGCTTCCCAGTGTTTTTCGAGCCCTCTGATTTGCTCCATGCCGACGATAGGAATCTGCCCTGGGTCTTGAGCTGCGGTGTCGGCCAACATCGAAACCTGAAGATTGTAGAGTCGTTGTGGGTCCATCGCTTTGGCAATGTGACCTTCGACGCGCTCAATATCGTCGATAAACCAACGCTTGCCATATACCGGAATAAGCGGGATATGCTCACCAGGAATGCGGCGAGGCTTCTCAAGGAAGTTCTGTCCATCAACCACTGACACATAGACGCGACGTCGCTTCACGGAACGGCGCGCAACCTCTACGAATCCAGCCTCAGCTAGCTCATCCTCGATATCTTCGATTTGGTCGCTATCGTAGGTGGCGATTTCTCCAGTCAGCGGCTGCTGGTAGCTAATGACATCAACCGATTCCTTGCGCACCTCGTAATACTTGGCGATGTAAACCACTTCTGGCTGAAACCAGTCATAGTTCCATAGCGACGCCGTAGAAATATCGAGGGATGCAGGCGGGGTCTTGCCATATTCCGCCTCGTACTTCTCAGGCGAAAGCGAGTACATGCAGAACGCCCAAAGCGCATCTGACTTGTCGTACTTCTTCGCATCAGGGTCAAACCAAACTGAGCGAGATGGGTCGTATATCGGCTCAATAGCAATGCGCTGGCGATCGTCCATCGGGTCGTATTCATTGACCAGCATCGATGTCAGGCGGAAGCAGCCAAAACCACCGGTAGCTGCATCATCAAATGCGTTGTCACACGCCTCACCGCCATCGGTCTCTTCATAATCTGCTCGAAATAGGCCATTCAACTTGTTGGCCAGCTCTTCGCTTGCCTCGCGATCGCCAGGGCGAAACTTCACCGTGATGCGGTTGTTCCGATACTCGGCAATGATGCGGTTAAGCTCAGTGGCCACTTTGTTGATTTCGAACTTCGGATATTTCTCAAACTGGTCGTCAAGCTTGGTTCCCGCTGCTGTTGCTCCTTCCCATTGACCGCCAGGGACACGAGCGAATCGCGTAGCTTCGATGCACTTTTCGCGCACGTCTTGCTGCGGCGTATAGGCGCGGTCAAACCTGAGCATGACGCGCTCATGTTTTTTCTCTAATGTCTCTGCCATGTTTACCAACCGGAGGATGAGGGAACGTAGACATCCTCTTCAACTGGAGGATTCTTTATGTCTGCATAACGAATTGCATAGCGACGCATCATGTAGGCGTAACGGACAGCATCAAGGATGTCGTCGCGCACCTTCACAATCTTTCCTTTCTCGTCGCGGTGATAGAAGTTGTACTCTTCGAAGAAGTCACGGAGGCCAGAGAATACCCTGAATTTACCTCTGCGCATTAGGTCGTATAGCTCGAATAAGCCAGGCTCTACAGATCTGCTGCCATCTTCCCACTGCGCGTGCTCAGGCAGCATCTGGAATCCAGCTTCTTCATAATATGACTTCTGCTGAAGGCCAGAACCCTTCTCCGTCTGAAGCCCATCTGGAGGCCATGCGGTTGGCACGTTATCAGCCCAAGACTTCACTGCGCTGAACGCCTCTGCTGGAGAAACCTGACGCGCCTTGTATGCCCGGGTGAGGTAGAATGATTCGTTCTCAATATCCCATGCCAACTGGACATGCGCCTGCGGGTGATCCCAACCAAAGTCCATGCCATTGATGACAAGCCAGTGATCTGGGATAGGGAAAGGGTCGCACTTTACAAAATCTTCGCCGAGGTCATAGATTCGCCCATGCCCAAGCATTGGGATACCCTTGGTGCGCATATCCCTTTGATGCGGCGGGTACGACTCAAGCAGGTCTTTCTTCACTTTCTCGCTTAAGTGCGGCGCATCATCCCAGCCAACGTTCATGCAGTGCTGGCCAGATGACGGGTTATCCATGAAGGCAATAACCAAATCAGTACGTCCATTCTCCGGCGTAAACGTCAGAATTCCACGCCCGCCATTACCTTTGTCGCCGGTAGCAGTACGAGTAAGCACCTGCGGATAGATCGTCGCGTCTTTTGGCTCTTCGTCGATATGGAACCAGTCAACGGCATCGCCCATCAGAGCATGCTGGCCTTGTGAGTACGACCAGAACTGAATTTTTGATAGCTGCCCAGACTTGTGCCGTATGTATGCAGAACGAACGGCATTAGGCGTACCCTGCATCGGCTCTGTATCGACAATCAGCTCGCCGGGGATCAAGCCACCATCCCATCCGCTATCAGTACGTCGCCCTAGGATAGGCGTTTGCAGCAGGTCTCGGCATTTTTCACCCGAGTAACCAAGGCACCATATCAGCGGGGCATGATCGAATTTGTGCCCATCCCACCCTTCAGGGTAATCACCCATTGCGTGGATAGCATCAATACCAGTGCCGGTATCGGTCTTGCCAGTACGGTTAGCGGCGATCAGCGCAACCTGGGTGAACTTAGATGTTGCGGCAATGAATTTCTTTTGCCACGGATAACGCGACTTGTAGAAGCGTTTGTAGCGATAAACGTTCTCGCGGCGCTGTTTTTCTTCGATTAACTGGATTAGCTCAATCTTCTGGCTCTTCGTCATTCCGTTCAGCAGAGGCAGCTTGTCCATTCATTAGCTCCCTTATTCGCTTATCAATATCATCGTCTGAACGGTCAGCCATTGTGATCGTCTGGTCATGCTGGATTCTTTCACCGTATTTCTTTGGCATGATCTTCGACAGATACCATTTGCGCGTATCTATGCGCAGCCTTGAACGCTGCACATGCTCGCCATTAAGTTGGTATCCGATCGCGTTGCCTTCCTTATCGAGCTTTTCCATCCAGTCGTTACTGCCATCATCAGCAATATCGAACAGCTCTTCGGCAATAGCCTCTGCGCCTTCCTCCTTCGCTCGCACGTATTGGGCGCGAAACTCAGGGATTCGGCTAATCCATCTCAGCACGGTTTGCTTGCATGGCATCCCATCATCACGACAGACGGAGCGAAGCGATTCGCCCTCCGCCAGTCTTAGGCAGATGCTTTCCGCTAACTCTTCTGTGTAATCTGATGGGCGACCGCCTTTGTTTATTTCATCGCCCATAAATCACCTTATGGCTTGGTGAATGCCTGGGCGTACTCAACCATACGGCCAGGGGTTAACTGGATAACGCTCATGTCACCCAATGGCAGGAAGCCAGCGGTGATCTTCGCGTTGCACTTAATGGTAAATTCAGCACGGTCAGAGCTAACTACGATGTCGTAGTCAGTTGCTGTGGTGCCACCGGCGGCGACAACCTGGAAATACTCTGTCTTGGTAGGAGTGGCATGAACGCCAACCAAACCGCCTTGAGGGAAGCGTGATGCTGCAATATGCGACTTCACCACTGGAATCAGGTTTGCTACCGAACCGGCGGTCGCTGTCTGCATGGATGTGATTGCCATTACTTAGCCCCTTTCTTTGGTTTCTTCTTGCCTTTACCGGCCTTGCTCATAGCAATGGCGATAGCCTGGTCTTGTGGCTTGCCTGCTTTAACTTCGGTAGCGATATTCGCGCTGATGACCTTTTTGCTACGACCTTTGCGCATTGGCATATTCGCTTATCCTTTTTATGTGGTTCAGGAAAACATCTAAAGCGAGGTTATTTTTCATCATATTGCAGATGCCGCAGCATGTGACAATATTCCCAACTTCGTATCCTTTTGAGCTGTCTACTCTGTCAATTCCACAGTATTTGAAGCCGGTTTTTGCCTTACCGTTATAGGTTTGTGGATTTATACTTCCGCAATATGTACAAGCACCAACCGCAGTTTCGTAGAACTGATCTTTCCCAATCTTAAATTCTATTCCTCTGTTTTTTGCTCCATGCCTATAAGAGATAAAAAGACTATTCTTTGCCGCCTCTCCGTCAGGCATGCGCCTAGATTCGATTCGTCTTTTTTCTCCAATATGGCCACACGAAATCGTTGTCCCTGCAGTCAGATTTGCTGTTGAGACAATCTTTTCCACTCCGCATGAGCATACGACTGACCACATAGCTCTTTTCTGGCCTGAAGGCTGAGTATGTGAGTGACTAAATCCAATGACAGTTAGCTCTCCATACTTTTTGCCGACCAAATCAAGCCTTTTCATGTCATGTTCCGGTAAAAAGTCCGAGCGCTTCTTCCGCCATCTTGATGGCCTTGTCTACTCGACCGACGACGCCTGGCTCTGTTTGCACGCGCGTATAGGCATCTTTGAAAAGCTCGTACTTGAGCTTGTTTCCGCCGATGAAGGTAATTGCCTTCTCACCTGCAGCGGTGTCGCTCTGAACCAGTTTGAACACTTCGAGGTTCATTGCCTGCTCTTCGGTCATTTCTGTAATTGCCATGATTGGCTCCAGTTGTTGGTTAAAGCCATTATCGAAGCCCCTCAATGAAGAGCTTCTGTAATCGCGTTGCCCCTCAGATATTCGCAGCATCAGCCACACCTCGCGGAGTTGCCTCGCCACTTCCGTCTTTCTGGCTGCCAAGACGTGATCACCTCCTGCTAGGTAACACAGTCTTATTCCTTGTCGGGGGAATTCATTTCGCTAAGCAAACCTGATTGATGTAATCCTGCAATCCGGCGATCTGCTTGTTGGCTATTTCGATTCGCTCTCTGAGGGTGAAATAATCCCGTTGAGCGGAGTCAGTAAGTCTGGGGCTGGCTGCATCATCCATGCCGGAGGGCTTGGAGGGTTGGCACGAGGCGGAGACGCGCAGCTTGCGAGCACCATTGGCAACATCACGCTGCAAATCAGTAATCTTGCTTTTCGCATCTTCAAGTTCCTGCGTTCTCTGCAGATCGATATCTGCTACTGCTTTCTGTGTTTTGTTCTGCCACTCCAGCTGGCTAGATAGCTGCTGCTTTTCTTTCTGCAGTGCTTCTTTGTCATGTCGCAGCGCTTGGTTGCTAATGGCGAAGTAAGTCAGGAGCCCAAGCACTAATGCGACGATTGCAGCTTGCCAGTGTTTCAGTGGCCAAGTCATGACAGAAACAGCGCACGTTCCCGCTGCCTGCGAGGAAGAAGAATATCCGGGTCGTTTCCTGCTCGTTTCCATGCCAAGAACTGATCTGCAGCGCCAGCATAATCGCCAGCCTTGAGTTTTCTGAGCAGTGTTGAACCGTTGAATGCTGCTGCGCCGATGTTGAACACCAGACTGCAAAGAGCATCGTATTGATTCTGGTTCAGCGTGACATTCGCCGAATTGATAGCTCGCTCAGTCCACTGCAGGTCAAAGCGCAGCAGGTCGGATGATTTCTCTTTCGAGATGGTCATGCCCATTGCAACAGGCTTGCCATCAACCAACCCAGCATGACCGACGCCAATCGTGGGGATCCCACGAGTATCTTTGTAAGCTGAGAGCTTTTCACCCTCTTGGCGCTTCAAGAAGTCGATACCGTTATTGCTGATTTTCATCACTAGCACCTACTCGCTTGCTGATAGCGCTGATGGCAATATTGCGGAGCTTTTCAACACCGATGAAGCCAACCATGCCACCAATGAAAGGAGACATGCTTACCGGCAATCCGAACACGTCCAGAGCACTGGAGATGCAAAGAGAAAGGGCGCCACATAGGACACCCTCAATCCAGCGATTCTTTCGCTCTACACCATCGTAAATTAATCGGCCATAGCAAATTAACCCAGCCATCATTGAGCCAAGAATTTGCGGCCATGCGTTTTTAAGGCCGTTCAGAACGTCGACCCAGAATCCTGCATCGCGTTCATTCATTTGACGATCCTGCATACTCTAGCCCCTACACTCTCCCCGCCGAGCGAGTCAACGAATGCACGGTCGTTATCACAGAGAACGCGGAGAGCGCCAATTTGAGCGCCCCATGCATCCTTCTTCCACAGCTCAACGGTGGAGATAACTTCATCATCGGTCTTTGCGCTTGCGAGGCCATATGAAACGACAGATCGCGGGTACGCGTAGGCCGCCGAGTTAATCCTCGAATTAACCTCTGCAGCGAGATAAGAAAGGAGAATTAAGCCCAGCAACCAAGGAGACGAACTCACGAAACCAGCCCGGACGAGCTCAGGTAATTTGAGCATGGTGGGTTCCTTACATTGCTATGCTGTAGTCAAAGGTTCAGCCCGCAGCCGTAGACGATCAGCTACTAAGAGGATGCCATGGAGTGTGTCGCTGTTGGCTGGGTCTGAAATACAAAAAGCCCCGCACTAAGGCGAGGCTAAAATGTTGTGTGGTGGCCGGTGCTGATCTCCGGCTTTTCTCGCTTTGTGTCTCACGATGGATTTACGCCCCGGAAGCGTATCGAGAATTGGGGATTCACAGGAATCAACTGCACCCATAAACCATTGCGCATCAGCCTGCGCATTCACCACAACGGAAAGAGCACTGAGAGGGTTACGCTGCCTCGAACGCATCTACGCTGCCTGTTCCATCAATGCTCTTACCTGTTGCGATCAAAAAAAGCCGCCGCAGCAACTTAAGAGTCACTAACGGCAGCTTATGTCACTATTATGGGTAAATAGGTAAAGCAAAGTCAAGCATTATCTATGCAACATGCTTAATTTTCTCTACACGTTTGCGATTGTTGAACGCATTTACCATCGGAGCGTAGAGCATATACAAGCTCGCCTTGAGGATTTCAGCCACTTCTTTCCTGCATGTTTCCTCTGACGGCTTGCGCCACCCTTCCCCTAATCGACCTCGGTTAATCTTGCGGGGCTTTGCAGTCGCGTGATAGTAAGATGCAATGGCTCGCTTTGATGAACCATGAGCGTAGTAGCTGAGCAGGATGCCAAAGGCTTTCTTGTCGATAAACATTACGGAATCTACGACCTGAGAAATCAACATTCCATCATCGTCATTGCACATCGGCCTGCTTGGATTCTTGCTTGGCTCTACGCTTTCCATGAACTTGGCGATCATGTTGCTCATGCGTCGCTCGAGTCGGCCGGAGTAAACCCATGCGCCCCACAGCTCAAGCCATCCGTTTACCCACTGGTGCTGATCATCATCCAACTCAAATTTGCTGATGTTCATGATATGCCCTCCGTCTTAACCGTTCCGTGACGGTCTTGTTTTGTGGTGAACAACGTATGCATGCCTCGCCGGTCGATTACCCTAACGACCATGTTTCCACTCGGACGTTGAACCACTCCATGACATCTGCCGGTGAGCGCGCGGAGAAATCTCGCTTCTTCGATTGCTGCAGGTATGCTTGTGAACATCAGGCTGCCTCCTGGAGTTTTTTCAGCCCCCGCAATTTCGCTCTGTAACGCGCTCTAATCGTGTCTAGCTCTTCGCGGGTGTATCGGTGTGGGTTATTGTCGTTTTCAAGCGCCATGACTCGCTCGGCGCCGATTTTCGTGATGAGATTGATTCGGTATTGAGTGATTGCACCGGAGTGATGGACATTGCAGGATGCGCACTGCAGATGGCAGTTATCTTCGTTGAACCTGAGCTGACCGGCCGCCGCTGTCGTTCTGAAGTGACCAGCGTGATATTCCGTTGCCGTTGTACTGCCGCAGCTAATGCAGCCACTTCCCTCATCCCTGGCTCGTATGTAGTCGTTGAAGGCTCGCTGTGTCATTGCTATCCAATGACTCAACGGCTTCGCGTCAGCCTTGCGCTTGTTCCACTCACGGCGTGCAGATGCCTCAGATTGCTTTTGCTTGCGCTCTGATTGCTGCTTTGCGTGTTGGATTGCACAGGATGGACTACAGACGATTTGAAAGGTATTGCGAGGGGTAAACTTGGTTTTGCATTGTCGGCAGGTCTTAGGCTTCGGCGGCTTGATGCCTTTAGCCATCATCATCCTCCGCGTTTCCGATAACCTCATCAGCCTGACGGTCTATCTCGTCGTTGCACTGTTGGCAGATGTAGCATTCATCCTCTGCCAGCGCCGACAAGCAACTGCAGCAGATATCTGTGCCGTACTTCTTCGGCACTTTCATAATTTCCGGGATGGTTATGGAATTCATCGCACGCACCTCATCAGCAGAAACAGAACGGCATTACCCGGCCATGCGAGGCTGAGTAGCAACATCTTTGTGGTTGATAGGGTTGGCTCGTATTTGCAGAAGAACTCGAAGCTGCGGCCAGCGATGAAGCAGTAAGCGCAGGCGGCTATGATTGCTACCGTGATGAGGATTATCATTTTTCGGCATCCTTCATCATGAGGAAGACAATCGCGACGGCTCGCAGCGGGTTTCTGTGCGTAGCGCTCGCTCCCGATTCATGGCTCGCTTGCCATACCGTTTTTCCTGACGGTGACAGGCCGATTTTGTGTTTCTTCATGACATGGAATAGCTCTTCCGAGCGCCGAAGCGGGAAGAATCCAGTGGTCTGTACTGTGTTAAACCAATTCCACGAAAGCTGTGCGCCAGTCTTGTCGATTGGATTGATGACTGCGCTGTATTTTGGCTTTAGGTAATAAGCCAGTCTTACGCTTATTTCTCCGTCACTCATCTTGCTGTAATCAGTCATTTTGCCACCTGCCATTTTTCTTTTGTGGTGTATTGAATCAGACCTTTCTTGCGCAGAGACTGTAACCTTCCATCGATGATGCGGAATGCCTTCCGTCCGCTCAACTCATGCAATCTTTGAGCTTCGTCATAAACACCTCCCCCATCAATTTGCGAAAACGTTCGTGATCCGGTTTTAATTTTTTCAACAATCATGCTATCGAGCTTGCTGTAATCAATCATGGCTTTCTCCTGGCGCGACGACGCAGCCACATGCTATCGGCTAAGGTCGCGGTATAATTGAATGTCTGGGTTAACTCGGGTTTGGTGTGGGGCTTTCTGGTCTTGCGGTGGTCAGTCTTGAATATCAGGTTATCCATTATGATTTGCGTTGGACTTCGCTTTGTCATGCGGCTCTGTCTCCATATCGATTAGCCCACTCGATAGCGAGCCGGGATTCATCGCTGAACTTGACGCCATGCTCAGCACCAAACGCGTTGATTAACTCGATGAGGTCGCGCATTTCGCCGACTGTCATCTTGCTTGTTGATTGCCCTAGAACGACGAATCCGCCGTCTATGCCAGGAACCGTTTCTTGCTTCTTCAGCGCAGCAGTGAAAACACACTTCCAGCTTTCAGAGCCCATCTTTCTGCCATACCAAATGACCTGCTCGGAGATGTCGCGCAGGGTTGCCCAGAGCTTTGCATTCTGGTCTAGGCTTCTGGTTGGCTCTTGGATGGTTACTGCGAGGGGTTTATCTGGATTTAGTGGGAGGCTGTCGATGAAGTTTTTCAGGTTCTGGAGTATCTGTGGGCTTATTAGGTAGAAGACCTGTTTAGCCATTATCTCCCCCGATTCTCTTTGTATAGTGAATCGCAAATCAACTTGTACTCGCGGTCGAAGAAATTAAAGTTCTGATTGTACTTGCTGCCTAATGCACTAATTTTTGTCGTTGCCATCGCGGTTGCTGCATTTACCAATGCAACCTGAAGTTCTACGGGAAGTTCAGGAAATTTTGGTTCGTTACTCATCATCATTCCCCTTTGATTGATAGGCCGATAGAATTGAGTAAACCCTCAACCTGCTTTTGTGAATACGCCGGATAGCTGTGGTCGGCATAAACACATGATGGCCTTGGAAGTTCAACCACGATGTTTGCTCGGCTGGCCTGCCATGCTAGCCATGACGCATGGTATATGGTCTCTTTTTGGCTTTTTGGTTGTGAGTAAAAACACATAGCCATTTTGTTATTCCACCACTGTTCAAACTCTTCGCGTAGATTATCCATGGTTATCTCCTTTGCTTGGCAGGTCAGCGCCAGCCAGATGCTTCTTTGGTTTGTTGTTCGTTCTGCGCATAACGCATCGCAGCTTCTTCCTGGTCAATGTTGACGAAGTGACCATTCTTCCAGCCCATGTAAAATGTCTTAGGCTGGCCGGAGCGATATTTCCCGATGATGATTTCCGCAATGCCTTTCATGTTGCTGTGCTCATCGTATACTTCGTCGCGGTAGGGAAAGATAATCACGTCTGCATCCTGCTCAATTGAGCTTGAGTCCTTTAGGTCTGCCATGCTTGGCCGTTTGTCTGCCCGGTTTTCTGGACCGCGGTTAAGCTGCGCCAAGAGGATTACGGGAACCTTGCTACGCAGACAGAACTGCTTCAGCTTGCGCGTCATTTCCCCGATGGCGATGTCGTTGCGCTCTGCTTTTGGCTTTGTGATAAGCCCGAGATAATCGATAGCGAGGAAGCTTAATCCGCCGTCCATGTTCATCCGCTCTGCGTGGGCAATAGCAGCGTCAACGGTAAAGGCGCCATCAATGACGTAGTTGTTTTCGTTCATCAGTGTGCCGGTTGCGCCGGTGAGCTTCGTGTATTGCTCTTGAATCATGTTCAGCGGATTGCGTAGCGTGCTGATAGATAATCCTGCGCGATCCGCGACATGACGCTCTACCACCTGCATGTCAGACATCTCCATCGACACCAGCAAGCCCTTACCCTTCTGCCGACCAATCGAATTAGCAATGTTGATTGCTAGCTCCGTCTTGCCCATGCCAGGGCGGCCAGCGATGATGATTAAGTCTGTGCGGTCGAATCCGCCATACTCATCATCCAGCGGGTCGATTCCCGTTTTCAGGTACATCCCGGAATCAGCGCCCTGCATTCGCTTTTCAAGCACGTCCATGTAGTCAGGCAGCAAATCACCGATGCGGCGAGGAAGCTTGTCGTTGGTCTCGAATTGCACCTTTGACAGGACGCTAGCCACTTCTGCGGTTCGCTCGTTGATATCATGAGCTCCGACGCTTTGCAGAATTGAGATTGCTTGCTGCAGATCGCTAATGCCTTTACGGATCATCCAGCATTGACGGACGCGTTTTGCCCATGCTCGGATGTTGGCTGCAGACTTACAGCGCGCCGCCACGCTCAGCACCAAATCTTTGCTTGAATCTGAAAGGCTATCTTGAACGGTGAATTGGTCGATTGGTTCGGCCTGATTCAGGAGGGTGACGATTACTTGATACATCTGGCGTAGGTGGAAATTTTCAAAGGCTTCTGCAGGTAACTTCCCGGCGACTTCCCGGCAGTCGATATGGTCGCCCTTGATCATCATTGAGCCGACCAACTGCTCTTCAAACTCGTAGCTTTCCATCAGTCCTCCCGGGAAAGAATTTCGTCAATCTTCTCTTGGCGAAGTGCGGTCTCAATGCCGTATCGCTTGCCTTCTGGATTGTCGCCACAAGCCCACTTCGTTGGCGTGTAGCCATGGGCGAGATAGCCATTCAGGAACGTGTTGATCTCTGTTGGCTGGCTGCCAATCTCCTTGCACTGCTTCAGGTAGGACTGCCAGAGGCGCTTCAATCCACTCTCGACTGTGGTCGATACATTGCGAATTTTTTGGGAGCCCATGCTTATCGGCTTTGCAGTTCCAGGTGTCGCGCAGTCTTTCACGATCGAAAGCTGGCATTGCAGAGCGAGGATTTGTCCCCTTAGCGCGCGGATTGGTGCCCTTCTGCCGTGGGGTTAATTTTTCTTCCAATGACAACCCCACTGCGTGGGTTTGGGGAATGTTTCTTTCTTTCTTTTGAATAGTTTCTTTTGTGTTTAGCTGAGTTGGCGAATGCTTGTTAGCTGACTTGGCTAAACTTTTATTAGCCGACTTGGCTAATGTTTCGCTGCCTTGGCTAATATCGCAATTCCAGTCAGAAACTACCTTATTTATCCCGATTTGCGTTCCGCTGGTTACGATGATGTTCATCATGATCATCTCGTTTTTTGCAGTGCAAACATGGGTGTGATGGATGCCGGTCATGCTGGAAATTTGTGTGTTTGTGATCCGGTCTGTTTTCTTTCCGAATCCATATGTCTTACGGATAATCGCAAACGCAATCTTGAGCTGGCGAGCGGTTAAATTAGCTCTCAGGATGGCTTCTAGCAGCTCGTTAGCTATGCGGGTATACCCATCATCGGTATCAGCCACGCGTTGCTCCATGACCTCTTGATGAGGTTTACGGTAGTCGGATAATTTTCTAACGACGCCCATTCTTCTTCACCCCTGCCAGTGCAATCCGATATTCACCAATGAACCGAGCAGCAAAGCTCCGGTTATTGGCGGCTGCAACAACGATTCCTTCCGGTGAATCAGGATGCCGTCGTTCCTCTTCTGTCTTGTAAATTCGGCGATTTTTTGCCATAATTTCCTCCAGTGGTTTTCTCCAAACATCACTATCACGCCTCGAAAGCTGCAACTTCCGGGGCGTTTTCTTTTGGTGACAGATATCCAGCCAGGCGCTTAGCCAACTCCGCCATTTCTTCGTCTTCCATACCCCACTCCAGAACGGCCAATAACATCGCCATGCGAGGGATAAGAGACTCTTTCCAGCGTGTGATTTGAGATGGGTTAACACCTACTGCAGCTGCAATACTTGTTACGCCTTTCAGCGCTATCTTGTTGAGCAATGAGCTTTCAATGCGACGGGCGTCATTGCGTGTTTTTGCAGTGTCCATACGTAATACTTCCTTTGTTGATAAATGATTAATCGCGACTAAGCTCGGCTTAGTCTTCAAATGCTCCACACTGGCGGAGCTGGTCAGGGATGTTAAAGAGCGGTGGGGCTTATGCAGCTTCTACAGGTCTTGGAAAAAGCTGCGGTAAATCTGGGCGAATCTCGTAGGCCTTAACTTCACCTTTGGTAGCCGTAACGATCGCCGTTACGTTTTCAGGAGAAACTCGCTTTTTGTTATGTAACCAGCACCATACATTCGGCTGACTTACTCCAACGGAGTCTGCGAGTTTTTTCTGACTACCAAGTAATGAGATGGCCTTGTTGATAGCTTCATTGACCA
The DNA here is from genome assembly GCF_000747565.1 of Serratia sp. SCBI. Taxonomy (NCBI): domain Bacteria; kingdom Pseudomonadati; phylum Pseudomonadota; class Gammaproteobacteria; order Enterobacterales; family Yersiniaceae; genus Serratia; species Serratia sp. SCBI. The sequence continues at coordinate 3,007,651 of NZ_CP003424.1, forward strand.
TGTTTTATATCCTTGGGTTTACTCACCAAGAATAATAACCATGAGTTTAGAAAAATGCAATACCCAAGGATATTTGACGATGGATAACCGTGGTTATATGTTCGAGCGCATGAACATAGATACCCTTTCAGAACGATTAAAACTGGCAATGGAGGAAGGTGGCTTTACGCAAGCGTCGCTTGCAGAGGCTGCTGGAATCGCTCAGCCTAGTGTTTGGAAAATCGTCACAGGCAAAACTAAAACATCATCCAGAGTTGTTGAGCTGGCCACGGCTTTAGGCGTTCGCCCTGAGTGGCTAGCTAACGGCATTGGACCAATGCGGGATGGCAAGTCTTCGGCAAGTGATGGGCAGGATATCGATCCAACCACCAAGCTTCCTGGTGTGTTTGTTGTCCCATTCTTTGATGGAGAGCAGAAGACAAACAATGTTGCAATAGTTCCTGACAGCATTAAATCGAAAAACTGCCGGGCTTATAGACTTAGCCATGACACTGGATTCCCAGAGATGCCTAAGTCTTCGGTGATCGTGATAGATACCGATGAAAAGCCCGGCAACAACGATTTTGTTTACGCAACTACTGGTAATTCTCAAGCGGTATACCGGTATATGCTGGGAGATAACGACGGATACTTAGTCCCAAGCAACGATAGGCTTCCTGTCATTCCTATCGGAGACAAGGCCAAAATCATTGGCGTCGTTGTATACATATCAAGAACCATTAAACGGTAAATCTCTAACTTCTTCCCATGGCTTCGTGTTTCAAACGGAGCCTGCTCATACCTCCCAGGCTCCAATCTGATGAAAGTCGCACTCATGCGACACCTCACATTAATCATCTGTTATAGATATATTTTTTACATATCACTGTATATATTCACAGTAAATATACTCTATACCTCGCGAAGAAAAGATCAACCTTCCATACAAAACTTTTAGCTAAACGCTAAATCATTACCAAAGTGATTTTATTTTCTCATGGATATCATGATTTTATACCCATTTTGTAATTTATTATACCCAAGGGCATTGACCGCAAATAACCATGGGTATAATATTCATCTCAACAGCAGGACGCTGACCAGCCAAACGGAAGCTTGGCACCGCTCTTTAACAATCATGGGAATTTCTCCTGCCAGTGTAGGAGACCAAAGCTAAGTGGCTTTGGGGTGTGGTGAATGCGCAGGCTGATGCGCGACCGATGTATAAACAGCGCTCATGGCAAGCCGTAACCAACCGGCGCCTCAAGACAGAGTCAGTGGTAGTGCGGGCGCTCTAATCACTATGCCGGAGATCAGCACCGGCCATCACACCACCAAAGCCACTTACTGGAGGTAGTTATGACAACAATCATCGTTAAGCCAGCGAAAGAAAACAGCAAGACACGTCGCTATCGCCAGCGTGGTGAAGTGATGGCAAAGCGCCGCGAAGATGCGGATACAGCGAAGAAGCTAAGCAAAGCCTGGGCGAAGTTAACCCGGGTTGAGTTACCGGCACAGAAGCCTGTTTATAGCGGCTCATGCTGCTTGCCAGAAGTGGCGATGTTCGCAGCTGGTCATCGCAAATCAAACAAAATCACAGCGCGTTAACCGCAGAGGGTTACATGATGGATATTTCAGTTTGGATTTCTCCTTTAAAAACAGACTCTAAAGGTCGTAAGTTTGCTGTATCTCACCGTCATGTAGAAGTTATGCGAAAACCAGAAGGAACCAAAAACGATGCGTGCATTGAATGCACAGAGCGACATACTTATGACAGCTACTACGTATACAAGCTTTGCGAAAACTATCAGCGCGGAAAGATGGTCAATTCATGGCGCTTCGTTAAATGCTACGAACGCAAAGAAGACGCACTTAATCACTTGAACAAAATCAAATAACTTCCAGTAACACAACCCCCGTCTTTGCGAGCGATTGATTCGGCAAAACTACTACAGCAGGTGGTTACATACTGAAAATAGATAAAAACAATTACAGCCGCCTAGCGGCTTTTTTTACGCCTAAAAGTCGAGGTAAGCATGAGCTTCAGAGGAAAGGTTTGGTTTTGGATGTTGGTTTCATGCGCCCTCTTCTGGTGTGGCGTGGTTATTGGATTGATGAGGGTTATGTGATGAGTGAATGGATTAAGTGCAGCGATCAGATGCCGGATTTATGTTCCGATGTAATTGTTAGTGACGGTTGTGATATTGGGGTCATGTGGTTTGGCTCGAATGGATGGGACTCTTGGCATCCGGGCAATTCTGTACCAAATCATGTAACCCACTGGATGCCACTACCTGAACCACCAACTGACTGACCATCACAAAGCTCATATCCGTGTGGGCTTGATGATGTTTAGAGAAGCCTCGACACCCTTTAGGCCGCCATTGTGCGGCCATTTTTTTACCCATCGCTAAGCCAATTTACGAGTTGGTTCAGCAATGAATACCTATCAATCAGGAGTTACCCATGCAGCAACTTGCTTACGCTGGGTGCCCGCTCATGGGCGCTCAATCTGAAACTTTACTCGAAATCATCACCCGCCGGATGCGCTGCATTGGCCGGTGGTTGAAAGACACACTTAATCAAAGGGGCGAGCCATGAACAAACCATTCAACACCGCTCAGTTCACCGCCAGAGCCGCCATAAAGCTTCGCAGTCCTGCATTGTGGGCAATGGCTATGGTTCAGCTTAAACAAGCCTGGAGGTCGAAATGAAGATGACATTCGTATGCACCGAGTATCACGCCAAGGCCGGACAGCGACAAGGTGAGGTTCGCATTGAGGCGGACGGCGTCGCTTTGTTCGGTCATGTCGATGAGAAGCAGATTATGCCTCAGCTCGATATCAAAGCTGTGTTCGAGTGGCTCGCAGAGAATGGATATACGGTCACAGAAAACAAGGCGGTTGCATGATCAGCGTAGTGCTTGATAGCGATGAGAAATCTATCTCTCACATGACGTCAGAACTGGAGAGACAACTCACCGAATCACAGGCGCAGACCGACACTCGCTGGAACGGTTCGGATCGTCAAAGCCCATCCGTTACTTGGGATGAATTCGCAGGAAACTTTACCTAAGGGGTCATCATGATCGCCGTTTATAAGGCCATCGCAGGGGTGGCAAAAGATTTATCAGAAGTAGGGATAGCCAAGGATAGTCAGAACAAGCAGCAAGGGTTTTCATTCAGAGGAATTGATGCCGTTTATAACGCCCTATCTCCGGCGCTCGTAAAAAATGGGCTGGTCATCCTTCCTCGCATCACAGAGCGAACGATAACGGAACGAACCACAAAAACAGGCGGAGTGCTGTTCTATGTGGTTGTTAAGGCTGAGTTCGATTTTGTCGCAACCGAAGATGTAGTGGCACACTGATACTGGCCACCTGATCGGAAGGTGATATTCTCACTTCCCCAACACCACAGGTGAACCAATGGCAAAACATTTCACGGCAGAATTTAAGCTCGAAGCAGCAAAACTGGTTGTCGACCACGGCTATACCTACGTTAAGGCCGCAGAGGCAGTTAATGTCAGCCATTCGGCTATTACCCGCTGGGTTAATAAACTGAAACTCGAGCGTCAGGGGAAAACGCCTGCCGGGCTTCCTCTGACGCCAGAACAGATTGAGCTGCGTGAGGCGAAGAAGAAAATTCAACGCCTTGAAATGGAAAATGAAATCCTAAAAAAGGCTACGGCGCTCTTAATGTCGGACGCACTCAACGGTTCACGGTAGTCGACAGGCTGAGAGCGCGATATCCGGTCGCTGTGTTGTGCCAGACTTTTGAAGTCCATCGCAGCAGCTACAGGCACTGGCAGACTTCGGGCAGTGAGCCCCGATGGTGAGCGAGTAGCTAAGCGCAGCCAGGTCATGGAAGCCTGGAACGCCAGCGGCGGCTCTGCCGGCGCTCGAAGCATCGCGACTATCGTCACCAGGAACTCGGGTGTCAAAATGGGCCGCTGGCTGGCCGGTAAGCTGATGAAAGAGCTGGATATCGCCAGCTGCCAGGTACCGGCCCACAAATACAAACGCGGCGGCAACGAACACGTTGAGATACCAAACTTTCTCGACCGCCAGTTCGCGGTCACCGCGCCGGACCAGGTCTGGTGCGGTGATGTGACCTACATCTGGACGGGTAAATGCTGGGCTTATCTGGCGGTGGTGCTGGACCTGTTCGCCCGTAAACCGGTGGGCTGGGCGATGTCGACGTCGCCGGACTCGGCACTGACGGTCAAAGCGTTGCAGATGGCCTGGGAGCTGCGCGGTCGTCCCGTGGGCGTGATGTTCCACAGTGACCAGGGCAGTCACTATACCAGTCGCCAGTACCGGCAGGCGCTGTGGCGCTGCCAGATAAAGCAGAGCATGAGTCGTCGGGGTAACTGTTGGGATAACGCACCAATGGAGCGGTTCTTCCGGAGCCTGAAGACCGAATGGGTACCGACGAAGGGCTACAACAGCTTCAACGAGGCTCAACGCGCGATAATCTGCTATATCACGGGCTATTACAGCGCTGTGCGGCCTCACTGGTACAACGGCGGCTTGACGCCAAATGAATCGGAGCGACTGTACTACATACAGTCTAATGCAGTGGCCAGTATTAGTTGACCACTACAAGACGGCAGTAAGCACACGGTCGAAACCTATGGCGAAGCTATGGACAGCGGTGACAAGGCAACGAACAAAGCGATGTCTATTGCATACAAATATGCGGCATTCCAGGCGTTCTGTATCCCAACCGAAGAGACGGCCATTGATGCTGACGCTGAGGTTCACAGCGTTGCTTCAGCGACCGCAGACCAGATTTTGGCGGAGTTTACCAACTATGCAGGCTCTGAAAATGATGCCAAAACGCTGCAGTCGAAATATGCGGAAGCTTGGTCTCGCCTAAATGGTCATCCAGATCACCAAGCTAAGTGCAAAGACGTTACCGGAATTCGACTCAAAGAACTGAAACAGGCGGCATAAATGGCTAGCAAAGGCATCAACAAAGCAATCATCATCGGCAACCTTGGTAAAGACCCAGAGGTTCGCTACACGCAAAATGGTGGCGCAATCGCCAACCTGACGATTGCCACCTCTGAATCGTGGCGTGATAAACAATCTGGCGAGCAAAAGGAAAAGACTGAATGGCACCGCGTGGTGCTGTTTGGAAAGCTGGCCGAGGTAGCCGGTGAGTATCTTCGAAAAGGCTCGCAGGTTTATATCGAAGGCAAAATGACAACACGAAAGTGGGAAGATCAGGCTGGAGTTGAGCGATATACGACTGAGATTCACGTCAACGTCGGCGGCGTGATGCAGATGATTGGCAGCAAGCAAGAGTCATCGCAATCCGGAAATCAGCAGTCACCACCTAAGCAGCAAAATAAACCCCAACCGTCGAATGAGCCACCAATGGACTTCGACGACTCAGACATTCCCTTCTAGGCAAATAAAAGCCGCAGGTAACCACTCATGAAAGATCAATACGCGGAAATAGTCGCGGGATGCCTTGCGGCTTTTGACGCCCTAAAGCGCGGAGAAACTCATGAGCGCGCCAACAAAATGATGATCAATACAGCCGCGAAAAACGCGGCTTTTTTATTGCCTGAATGTCGGCCTGCCAGTGAGAAAACGAAGATGGATAAAAACACCAAACCCATATCGGTAGTTCGCATCGTCGGAAGCTGCTGGGAGTTTCCAGATGGCCAGAGAATTCCTGATTTTCTTAAGGCTGACAAAAAGGCCAAATCGCTCGGAATGGTGCTTGAGCGTCGGCAGAAATGGCGCTTTAGCGAAACTGAATAGGAAGCATCATGTTCGGATTATTTCTTCTCATCTGCTCAGCGGGTGCGGATTCGTGCAGCTATGAATCAGCTGGCTATGTCTACCCAGATTACCAGAACTGTACTGCTGACATCGCCGCGCAAAAACTCCCCTCTTCTTACGAATGCCTGCCAGTTGATGCTGTGGTGCGGGCTAAGGATGACCTATGAACGAGCCAAAAATTTATTCCTTCGATAGCTCGCTGCTGCCTGATGCCAACCCTAAAGACGGATTCTGCGTCGATTTAGTTCGTGTTGGTGATTATGCGGCGCTGAAGGCTGAGCGCGATGCGCTGGCTGTGGAGAATGCGGCGCTGAAGTCATCGGTTGACCTTATCGCCTCCGCCTATACCGAAGGTGAGCCTGCAGGGTTTGAAATCGACAGAGCGCGCCATATCGAAACCCCGGCCACTGACGCAGCACTTGCAGCTATCCAGGCGCAGGCCAAGTCTGAAGCTATTGAGCAGATGGCCATTCAATTAGAGCAACTTCCCGATGAAGCGCTTGAATTTCTTAGCGACGTGGCGGAGTTCGAGACTTATCAAGAAGAACGCCATACGTTCGTTTCGATTAGCAACCCGAGAGCGGTAGCAAATGCTGTTATTTCTTTGGTTAAAGAACAGTCCACCGAGCTGCGGGAGGCCAAATGAAAGGCGACCTGTTGAATATGGAGTTTATCAATTCGCCGCCCGGCCCACTTTGGGGTAGCGAGAACGGCAAGGATCGGTGGTGGCCAATACACGATATCGATGTCCAAACCGGGATGTTGCGAATCGATGTATGTGGGTTGCTGGAGGTTAAACACATCCTCGACTTCTATGTGATTCGCGATGATGCACAGACACTACATGCCCCTGATGATTTCTATATCGAGCGTGATGAGGAGGCCAAATGAAAGAGCGCCCAGTGATGCCAGCAAATGAACTGAAGCCACTTTCAGATTGGCTGCTAAGTGGAGAGTACCTGCCAGAGTTTATGCGCGACTTCCATAACCAAAAAGATGTGTTCAAGGCAATGCATCACGTCATCGTAAACGCCGACCAAAACGGCAACGCGCGCGATGGTCATATCTACGTTGTTGATACCTTCCTTTGGTACATGGCTCGCTGCGGTTACACCCTGCAGAGAAGCCGTAAACAGGTCGAATTTCGCAGTATGGAAGATGATATCAGCAAGATGAGAAGTGTTATTCATGAAGCTTTTACAAAAGTGATGTCTGGTGACAGAGCTAGGGAGGTGGAGCGTGGCTAAGAGAACTGATGACAACTTTCAGATTGGCGAAACGTGGCAATCACCTCGCGGAACTCTCTACAAGGTAATGGCCGTTGATGGAAATCAGGCAACGCTGCGCCTTGGTTCGTTTGGTGATGGACGAATCGTTCGTCGCTGGGTTTATCAAAATTACGGATGGAAGCTGTGGGCCGAGGCCCAGGAGAAAGCATTATGAGCAAGCTGACAAAGATTTTCGTTACCAAATACGCGCTAACAGTCGGGCCGCAGGTAGTGATGGCTGAAGTCAAATATGAAGGTGGTTCTGCGTTTTGGTGGGTAGGCGGTTATCACCATAGCGCACACGGAAAAGACTTCTGGCTTACCAAGGAAGAGGCGCTGGCCGACTGCGAGCGTCGCCGCAAAGCCAAGCTGGCATCGATCGACAAGCAAGCCAAAAAGATCCAGGCGATGACATTCACTATCAAGGAGCTGGCAGATGGACAATAAGCTGAGCGAACTGAGCAAGCCGGTGGGATATTTCATCGAGTGGCAAGATGAAGAGACTGGCGAAAAAGAATGGTGCGAATGCAGTAAGCAAAACGGTGAGCCACTCTACTCGCAAGAGTACGTCTCCGCCCTGCTGGCAGAGCTGGAAGACGAGCGCGCCAGTCGGGAGCAGTGGCAGCAGAACTGCACACGAACGGAAGAGCGCATCGCCGAGCTGGAATCCGAGATGAAGGTTTGGGAGTCGGCAGCGACAAAGCATCTGGCACGGGCAGAGGAAGCAGAACAGCGCATAGCAGAGTTGTCCGAGCTGGAAGCTCACAACGAATGCCTAATCAAGAAGAATGCCGACTTGACGCAGCTGAATATCAAACTTGGTGAGCGGCTGGCTACGCCGGTGCGGTTGCTGGGCGAGATGCTACTTCACGATTGGGAACACAGCGTTGAACGGCAGGCGACTTTCCAGCACAGGAAAATAGCGTGGGATGCCAGATTGGCGGAAGACAAGAAGGCAATCCTGGCCGCTGGCTTCACTTTCACCGTAGAGGGGGATGAGTAGATGGCAAAACTGAACAAGAAAGAGCGCGCCTGGCTCGACGAGCTGCAAGAAGTGCTTAACCGCTGCCCATCCGAGCGTCTGGGCTTCTTCACCATCGGCGATAATGACGTTTTTGTGTATGACAAGCGCCTGGATAAGCAGATGGATGAATTACAGGAAAGTGGCAGCAGGGATTTCGGCCAGATCGTTAACGATCTTGATGCGGGTTTCGGGGCGCTGGCATTTCCATCCAGCGTTCACTCTACAGCAGGTTAAGGGGGATGCATGACACTAACGACTGAGCAGTTGAGAGCGCGCGCTAAGTTCTGGCGCGAAAAGGCAGTAGAGGCGAAGTGGGAATCGGTGAGCATCGCTCAGGACATGCTGCTGAACGCCGACGCATTTGACGAGCTGGCGGCTAACCGGGAGGCGCAGCCGGTGATGTGGGTTATGAGCGATGACCTAACGGACGAAAAAATCATATCGACCCCGGCATATCCCAACAGAGTAGAGGCTGAGGAGAGGACGATAGGGGAACTAACTCCGCTCTACACCGCCCCGCCAGCGCCAGCAGTGCCGGATGAGGCGACGGCGGAAAATGTAGAGGAGTTATCCGGTTATGTTTCTACCTACAAAATGACCGATAGTGAGCGAGATATCGCCGCCGAGGTTTGGAACGCCTGCCGCGCCGCAATGCTGGCTCAACCTGTAAGTCAGCGTTACACGTTGCCGGAAGGATTCAAACTCATGCCGCTGGAAATTACCGACGAAATCGCCGAAGCCATCGCCATGGAAGCTCATTGCTGTGGTGGGATTGCCCTATGCATCTATGAAGCTGCGCCGGAGGGTAGGAATTGACTCACAGATAACCATAATTATACTGTATACATGAACAGTATTTTTATGGTGTGAGTTATGACAACGAAAAACGACAGCGGCTATCAGGTCGTTTACCGCGGCGAGACGCTGGAGTATCCCAAAGAAGGCGGATGGGTGTTCTTTCAGCGACTGAAGGAATACGGCGGAGGATACTGGCTAGGACGCACCTATCACGATCGTTTCGTTCTGGAGTATGATCGGCCCACTTCACTACATGACGGCATCAAATTTATCCTCGAGATGCGCGCTGCAGAGCTAAACTTTGCAACGTTCGATGATGACTTTGAGCTGATATAGGATTGGGCGATGTCATACAACATAGCGGATAAATCACCGGAAGAGCGTGAGAAGGTTAACGTGGACTTAGCTGCTTCAGGCGTAGCTTACAAAGAGCGCATGAATATGCCGATTGTGCCTGCGCAAGTTGAAGAAGAGCAGCCAGCGCATCTGCGCGAATACTTCCGTGAGCGACTTCAGCATTATCGTGGCCAGAGCCACAAATTCCCAGGGGCGAATGACCCGCGCTATCAGCAGATGGCAGAGGCCAACGGCAAGAAGTAAATCCAACCAACTGACATGAACCCGCTACGGCGGGTTTTTTGTTGCCTTATCTCCAGGCGGAGTAACCACTATGGACACTATCAGCGTCAGGATTCCCCGCGCCTATTTCACTGACGGGCGCGTTAGCACGGATGCATTGCAGCAGAAACTTCATCAAGCACTGTGGGAGCGTACCGGCGTGATGCCTGCTCCAGTTCGGGTCTTCTTGCATGAAGGGCAAGCAATCATGGCATCCGGCTGTGGCGCTGATGATGTCGAGAGCATTTTAGGATTAGGAGTTAAACATGGCTGACATCATCGACAACGCACAAGAACAAGAAGAGCTGATTATCCTCGCCGCATTATCCAACCGCCCTAAACCGTCAATGGTGTTTACTGGCCGCTGTTATTGGTGTGGAGAGACTATCAACAAAGGTAATTTCTGCCTTGGCGATAGCTGCGCTGAAGACTACGAACGCCGGATAAAAGCAGACAGGCAACGAGGTGTCGCATGAGAACAAAACAAAGCGCCCTACTCATATTTGATGGCCGCATGATCACCATCTATCTCGGCGCGGCTGATGATGAAGAGTATGCCGGTAAGATGGCGATTCTCGAGCAGATCGTTAAGCCAGGCGTGAAGTTGATCGCCGAGCAGTCATCTCACGAATATAACACCCCTGCCAATATCACCATTCAATAATATTTCAGGAATAACCATGAGCGAAGTAATCAATCTGATGCCAAACAAATGGGTGTCTGAATCAGTTCTTATGGCTGTTACCGGACTGAAACATAACACTATAAAAACAGCAAGAGAAACCTCATGGATGGAGGGCAAGGAGTATCGGCACGTCGCACCAGATAGCCAGCCACGCGACAACAGCCCATGCTTCTATAACCGAGAAGAAGTAGATCGCTGGATAGAGAGGCAGCCTCCGGCGACCAAGAGACGTAAATCTGCTTAAATAGACATCCGACAACAGAAAGGAGAATTCTATGGCTGCATATCCAACTGGCGTAGAGAACCACGGAGGGTTCTTGCGCATTTGGTTCATGTATAAAGGCGAGCGAGTTAGGGAGGCGCTTGGGGTTCCTGACACGGCAAAAAATAGGAGGATAGCGGGTGATCTAAGAGCGGCGATTTGTTACGACATAAAGACGGGGCGATTTGACTATGCAGATAGGTTCCCTAACTCGCGTAACCTGGCGAAGTTTGGGATAGAAAGGAATGAAATAACCTTAAATCAGCTTGCTGAAAAGTGGCTATCTATTAAGGAGATGGAATTAGCTACAAGCACAAAGGGTAAGTATGAGTCGAAGATAGCAAATACTCTGCCATTCATCGGTGTCAATAGGCTGGCATCATCAGTCAGGCAAGAAGATATCTTGGTCGCCAGGAAAGAGATGCTTACCGGATTTCAAGCTATTGGGCATGGGCATAAGAGTGCCAAGAGAGGCCGGTCGGCGTCGACAGTTAACGGCTATATCGGTTGCCTTGTATCAATGTTCCGCTTTGCACTTGCCAATGGATATGTTTCTTCTGATCCAACCGCTAACATTTCACCGTTAACAAAGTCGAAGCCGCTACCTGACCCGCTTTCACGCGAAGAATTTCTGCGCATGATGGATGCGATAAATATTCGCCAGACTCGTAACCTTTGGTCAGTAGCTGTATACACTGGTCTTCGCCATGGCGAACTATGCGCGCTCAGTTGGGAGGATATAGATCTTCATGTAGGAAGTATCACCGTTCGCAGAAACCTCATAAAGAATGGTCAGTTCAAGCTTCCTAAGACGGCAGCAGGAACAGATCGCGTTGTTCAACTTGTTCAGCCAGCAATCGACGCTCTACGCGATCAGGCTGAAATAACTCGTCTTGGCAGAGCACATGACATCACCGTTTCCCTTCGCGAATACGGTAAAACGGTCAGCCACAAATGCACGTTTGTTTTTAACCCAAGCATGACAGCAACAAATGGCAGGAGCGGACATCATTATTCAGAAGGTACAATCGGCCAAAGCTGGGACTCTGCATTACGTCGAGCTGGTATCAGGCATAGAAAGGCCTACCAATCACGGCACACTTACGCTTGTTGGTCGCTATCTGCTGGCGCAAACCCAAACTTCATTGCTCAGCAAATGGGGCATGCATCCGCGCAGATGGTTTACCAGGTTTACGGGTCATGGATGGCTGAAAACAACCATGACCAAATCAACCTATTGAACCAGAAATTAACGGAGTTTGCCCCATCAGTGCCCCACGCCGCCATTAACGAGTGACATTCTTCTTTTAAATCAACGAACTTGATCAATCACACCGGCATATTCATGATGTCCTGGTAGGCCGCCACCAGCTTGTTGCGCACCTGGACGCCCAGTTGCAAAGACACCGACGATTTCTGCAGATCGACCATCACATCATTCAGGCTGATGCCCGGCACGCCCAGCTCAAAGTCCTGCGCCTGTTTGCGCGCCGTCTGCTGGGTGTCGCTGATCTTGCCGAGCGCCGCGGTCAGTTCGCTGGCGAAGCTGACGCCCTGCGGCGCCGCATTTTGCCCCATCTTGCCGGCCTGAACCGCCATGGTCTGCATCTGCTGCAGTACCCCTTCAATGCCCTGAATCGCCATCTGGTCCTCAATCCTCTCGTCTCGCCGGGTGACGTTTTCACCCTGTACTTCTCCAATGATGCACACCCTAGCACAGCGTTTTCGGACCTAAAGCGGTTAATTAACTGCAAAAAACCCGGCTTATCGGGCAATCGGAATTGTCTGATAAGGCGAATAATGGCCTGCCCAGAAATGGGAGCGCCGCTATTTAGAAGATATGTGTATCAGGGAGTCTGTTTTGTCACACAACGCTAACCATACCGTTCATCAGCCTGGCAGGGAGCTGCTCAGCGGCCCGTACGGGATCGTGAGCGCCATTGAAGGACGAGACCTAAAATGAGTGCTTCGATAACCGCCGGCGAAAGCCGCGACAACGGCCTGCAGGCCATCTGGAACCGTCTGCGCGCCAACCCGAAAATTCCGTTGCTGGTCGCCGCTTCCGCCGCGATCGCGATCGTCGTCGCACTGCTGTTGTGGGTGAAAAGCCCCGACTACCGCGTGCTGTACAGCAATCTGAACGACCGCGACGGTGGCGCCATCGTCACCCAGCTGACGCAGATGAATATCCCTTATCGCTTCGCCGAGAATGGCGCAGCGCTGCTGATCCCGGCGGAAAAGGTGCATGAAACCCGTTTGCGCCTCGCGCAGCAGGGGCTGCCGAAAGGCGGCGCCGTCGGCTTCGAACTGTTGGATCAGGAAAAATTCGGCATCAGCCAGTTCAGCGAGCAGATTAACTATCAGCGCGCCCTCGAGGGCGAGCTGTCGCGCACTATCGAGTCGCTGGGGCCGGTGCAAAACGCCCGCGTTCACCTGGCGCTGCCTAAACCTTCGCTGTTCGTGCGCGAACAAAAATCCCCTTCCGCCTCGGTAACGCTGACCCTGCAACCCGGCCGTGCGCTGGACGACGGCCAGATCAACGCCATCGTTTATATGGTGTCGAGCAGCGTCGCCGGTCTGCCGCCGGGCAACGTGACCGTGGTCGATCAGGCCGGCCGCCTGCTGACCCAGTCCGACGGCACCGGGCGCGATCTCAATGCTTCGCAGCTGAAATACGCCAACGAAGTCGAAAACGGCTTCCAGCGCCGCATCGAAGCGATCCTCGCCCCGGTGGTCGGCAGCGCCAACGTGCGTGCGCAGGTCACGGCGCAGATCGACTTCGCCACGCGCGAACAAACCGATGAACAGTACCAACCTAACCAACAGCCGGATAAAGCCGCCATCCGCTCACAGCAAACCAGCCTGAGCGAGCAGATCGGCGGGCCGCAGGTCGGCGGTGTGCCGGGCGCACTGTCCAACCAACCGAGCGCTCCGCCTACGGCGCCGATTGAAACCGCCAAGCCGGCGGCGGGCAATAACGCCAACGCCACCGCGCAAAACGCCGCGACCACCCGCAGCGCGGCGGCCAGCGGCGTGCCGCAAAATACCCGTCGCGACGCGACCACCAACTACGAGCTCGATCGCACTATCCGCCATACCCAGCAAAAAGCCGGCACCGTGCAGCGTCTGTCGGTCGCCGTGGTGGTCAACTACCTCGGCGCGGATAAAGACGGCAAACCGCAGCCGATGAGCAAAGAACAGCTGGCGCAGATCGAAGCGCTGGTGCGTGAAGCGATGGGCTACTCCAGTAGCCGTGGCGATACCCTGAACGTGGTCAACACGCCGTTTACCGACGCTCAGGTGACCGGTGGCGAACTGCCGTTCTGGCAAAGCCAGTCGTTTATCGATCGCCTGATCGACGCGGGCCGCTATCTGCTGGTGCTGCTGGTTGCCTGGCTGCTGTGGCGCAAACTGGTGCGGCCGCAGCTGCAACAGCGCCAGGCGGCGCAACAGGCCGCCATCGCCGCCGCCAACGCGCCTGCCGCCAAAGCGGTCGATAGCAGCAAACCGAGCAACGAGGAGCTGGCGCAGCGTCGTAAATCGCAGCAGCGCGTCAGCGCAGAAGTCCAGAGCCAGCGGATCCGCGATCTGGCTGACAAAGACCCGCGCGTGGTCGCTCTGGTAATCCGCCAATGGATGAGTAACGAGATATGAGCCTGACCGGAACCGACAAAAGCGCCATCTTGCTGATGACGCTGGGTGAAGATCGCGCGGCGGAGGTGTTCAAGCACCTCTCCTCGCGCGAAGTACAGCTGCTGAGCGGCACCATGGCCGGCATGAGCCAGGTGTCGCACAAACAGCTCGGCGAAATACTGACCGAGTTTGAAGACGACGCCGAGCAATACGCGGCGCTGAGCGTCAACGCCAGCGACTATCTGCGTTCGGTGCTGGTCAAGGCGCTGGGCGAAGAGCGCGCCGCCAGCCTGTTGGAAGACATTCTCGAATCGCGCGAGACCACCACCGGCATGGAAACGCTCAACTTTATGGAGCCGCAGAGCGCCGCCGACCTGATCCGCGACGAACACCCGCAGATCATCGCCACCATTCTGGTGCACCTCAAACGCGGCCAGGCGGCGGATATTCTGGCCCTGTTCGACGAACGCCTGCGCAACGACGTGATGCTGCGTATCGCCACCTTCGGCGGCGTGCAGCCGGCGGCGTTGGCGGAGCTGACCGAGGTGCTGAACAACCTGCTCGACGGTCAGAACCTCAAACGCAGCAAAATGGGCGGGGTGCGCACCGCCGCCGAGATCATCAACCTGATGAAAACCCAGCAGGAAGAAGCGGTCATCGACGCGATGCGCGAATACGACGGCGAGCTGGCGCAGAAGATCATCGACGAGATGTTCCTGTTCGAAAACCTGGTGGAAGTCGACGATCGCAGCATCCAGCGCCTGCTGCAAGAAGTGGAAGGCGAGTCGCTGCTGATCGCGCTGAAAGGCGCCGAACAGCCGCTGCGCGAGAAGTTCCTCAAGAACATGTCGCAACGCGCCGCCGACATCCTGCGCGACGATCTGGCCAACCGTGGCCCGGTGCGCATGTCGCAGGTGGAGAACGAGCAGAAAGCCATCCTGTTGGTGGTGAGACGCCTGGCGGAAACCGGCGAAATGATCATCGGCGGCGGCGAGGACACCTATGTCTGATCGCATTAACACCCTGCCCTGGCAGCCCTGGTCGCTCAACGATTTGGGCGAACAGAAACCGGCGTTCGAACTGCCGCCGCTGCCGGATCTCGAACACAGCGATCCGTCGCCGGACGCGCAGGCCGAATTGCAACAGCAGTTGGCGACGCTGCGGCTGCAGGCCGAGCAACAGGGCCAGCAATTGGGCTATGCCGACGGCCAGCAAAAAGGCTATGAGGCCGGCTTTCAGTCCGGTCTGGAAGAAGGCCGTCAGCAAGGGCTGCTGGAAGCGCAGCAGCAGCAACAGCCGCTGACCGCCCACTGGCAGCAGTTGGTCACCGAATTCCAGCACACGTTGGACGCGCTCGACAGCGTGATCGCTTCCCGGTTGATGCAGCTGGCGTTGACCGCCGCCAAACAGGTGCTGGGCCAGCCGCCGGTGTGCGACGGCACCGCCCTGCTCGCGCAAATCCAACAGCTGATCCAGCAGGAGCCGATGTTCAACGGCAAACCGCAGCTGCGGGTCCACCCGGACGACTACCCCGCGTCGAGCAGCAACTGGGGGTTACCCTCAGCCTGCACGGCTGGCGCCTGCTGGCGGACGGCGAACTGCACCCGGGCGGCTGCAAGGTCAGCGCCGAAGAAGGCGATCTCGACGCCAGCCTGGCGACGCGCTGGCATGAACTGTGTCGCCTGGCGGCACCGGGAGAAGTCTGATGACCGCGCGTCTCGGCCGCTGGCTGAGCTCTCTGGATACGTTGGAAAAACGTATCGCCCGCGCGCCGACGGTGCGCCGCTACGGCCGCCTGACCCGCGCCACCGGGCTGGTGCTGGAGGCCACCGGGCTGCAGCTGCCGCTCGGGGCGACCTGCCTCATCGAACGGCACGACGCCGGTGAAGTGCAGGAAGTGGAAAGCGAAGTGGTCGGCTTCAACGGCCAGCGGCTGTTCCTGATGCCGCTGGAAGAAGTGGAAGGCATCGTGCCGGGCGCGCGGGTTTACGCCCGCATCGCGCCGGAAGGCCAAAGCGCCGGCAAGCAGTTGCCGCTCGGCCCGGCGCTGCTGGGGCGCGTGCTGGACGGCAGCGCCAAACCGCTCGACGGTCTGCCGTCGCCGGAAACCGGTTACCGCGCGCCGCTGATCACCGCGCCGTTCAACCCGTTGCAGCGCACGCCGATCGAGCAGGTGCTGGACGTGGGAGTGCGCACCATCAACGGTCTGCTGACCGTCGGTCGCGGCCAGCGCATGGGCCTGTTCGCCGGTTCCGGCGTCGGCAAGAGCGTGCTGCTCGGCATGATGGCCCGTTATACCCAGGCGGATGTGATCGTCGTTGGCCTGATCGGCGAGCGTGGCCGCGAGGTCAAAGACTTTATCGAGAACATTCTCGGCGCCGAAGGCCGGGCGCGCTCGGTGGTGATCGCCGCGCCGGCGGACGTGTCGCCGCTGCTGCGCATGCAGGGGGCGGCCTACGCCACCCGCATCGCCGAGGATTTCCGCGATCGCGGGCAGCACGTGTTGCTGATCATGGATTCCCTCACCCGCTACGCCATGGCGCAGCGTGAGATAGCCCTGGCTATCGGCGAACCGCCGGCGACCAAAGGTTATCCGCCTTCGGTCTTCGCCAAGCTGCCTGCGCTGGTGGAACGCGCAGGCAACGGCATCAGCGGCGGCGGTTCCATCACCGCCTTCTACACCGTGTTGACCGAGGGGGACGATCAGCAAGACCCGATCGCCGACTCGGCGCGCGCCATCCTCGATGGCCACGTGGTGCTGTCCCGACGCCTGGCGGAGGCCGGCCACTACCCGGCTATCGACATCGAAGCGTCAATCAGCCGCGCCATGACGTCGCTGATCGACGAGGAGCATTATCGCCGGGTTCGCACCTTCAAACAGATGCTGGCCAGCTATCAGCGCAACCGCGATCTGATCAGCGTCGGCGCCTACGCGGCCGGCAGCGATCCGTTGCTGGACAAAGCGATGACGCTGTACCCGCAGATGGAGGCGTACCTGCAACAGGGCATCTTTGAACGCAGCGGCTATGATGAAGCCTGTCAACAGCTGCAGCAGTTGATTGTTTAACGTCACAGAGGCGCAGAGCGATGAAATCACAGTCACCCCTGATTACCCTGCGCGATCTGGCGCAGGACGCGGTGGAACAAGCCGCGCAACAGCTGGGCCAGGTTCGGCAGGCGCAGCAGGCGGCGGAGCAACAGCTGTCAATGCTGCTCAACTATCAGGACGAATACCGCCAGAAGCTGAATCATACGCTCTGCGACGGCATGGACAGCTCACGCTGGCAAAACTACCAGCAGTTTATCGGCACGCTGGAACAGGCCATCGACCAGCACCGCCAGCAGCTGCTGCAGTGGGGGCAGAAAGTGGATCATGCGGTGAAGCAATGGCAAGACAAACAACAGCGGTTGAACGCTTTCGAGACCCTGCATACCCGCGCCTTAAATGCGGAGCAGCAGCAGGAGAATAAACGGGATCAAAAACTGATGGATGAGTTCGCTCAACGCAGTGCACAAAGGAATATCAACCCATGAATCTGAACGCCCTGCCCGGCCTGGCCTTACCCGGCGATGCCGGCGGCCTGGCCGAACTGACGTCGGCGCTGGATGAGAGTCAACTGTCGACGGCATTCGCCCAGCTGCTCGGCGCGCGTTTCGCGCCCGCCGCCGATGGCAAACAGCCGCCGGTCGCGCTGAGCGCGGACGATGAACGCGCCCCGGCCCTGAGCCGCAACCAGCTCAATCAACTGCTGGCCGCCTTCGGCGAGCGCGGCGGCCTGCTGCAGAACCCGGCAATCTCAGCCGATGCGCTTTCATCTGAACGCCCCGAGGCCGATGCGCCCGTCGCCGGCGATAAACCGGCGCAGCCGCCGATCGCCGCGGCCAAAGAGCTGGATGCCGCGACGCTGCAGGCGCTGTACGCCATGCTGCCGGCCGCGATCGTCGCCCAGACTCAACCGGCCGACGGCCAGCGGCCGCTGCCGGTGGAAAACGCTGACGATGCGACTGCGCTGCAGCCCGGCAACGGCCTGCTGAACATCGCGGCGGCCGGTGATAACACCGCCGCGCGCTCGTCGGCGTCAGCCGCCACGACGGTGACAAACGCTAAAAACCCTGCCCCGGACGGCGATAGCGCCACGGCGGCGCTCCCGCAGCCGACCAGCGGCGAGCGCGCCAGTGCCGCTCAACCGCTGCCGGCGAGCGATACGCAGCAGCCGACGACGCTCAATCACGCCGTCGCCCTGGCCGCCGCCAGCCCCACGCAAAACGGCCGCCCCGGCCGGCGCGCTGGTGACGGCGCCGCCCGCGCCGCAGTTAAACGCGCAGCTGGGCAGCCCGGAATGGCAGCAGGCGTTGAACCAACAGGTGCTGATGTTCCACCGCAACGGCCAGCAAAGCGCCGAGCTGCGCCTGCACCCGCAGGAGCTGGGCGCCTTGCAGATCACGTTGAAACTGGACGATCAGCAGGCACAATTACACATTGCCTCCGCCCACGGTCAGGTGCGCGCGGCGGTGGAAGCGGCGATGCCGCAGCTGCGTCACGCGCTGGCCGAGAGCGGCATCAACCTGGGACAGAGCAGCGTGGGCGGCGAGTCCACCCCGCAATGGCAACAGGCGCAGCAGCAGGCTTCCAATGGCCAGGGGCGTTCCAGCTATGCTGAACACGCTGGCGGCGAGGCTGCGGCCGCCGACGGCGTCAGCGCGCCGGTGGCGTTGCAGCGCATGGCCAGCGCGGTCAACGGCGTCGATATTTTCGCCTGAGCCGCCGCAAACGCCCAAGCTGGCACCCATTTGCGCGTCTATTCAGGCTATTGCACGCCGCGATAGACGCGATAATACCTTTACATGTCATGCGTGCGGCTTTGCCGCGCGCTATGCCCGCCGCCACGCAGGCCGCGGGTGGAACAACAGGAATTAGATTTGGCTATGTCTCAGAACTCCCTTCCGGCAGCACCGAAACGCCCCTTCTGGTCATCCTGCTGGTATTGATCAGCGTCGTCGCCTGTGGCGCCGCGGGCTACAGCTGGTGGCTGCTGCAACAGCATAAAAACGGCGCCGAACCGGCCGCCGTCAAACAGCAACCGCCGGCCGCGCCGGTGTTCATGCCGCTCGACACCTTTACCGTCAACCTGGTGACGCCGGACAACAACCCGGATCGCGTGCTGTATATTGGCCTCACGCTGCGCCTGCCGGACGAAAGTACCCGCCGTCAGCTGAACGATTTTCTGCCGGAGGTGCGCAGCCGCTTGCTGATGCTGCTTTCCCGTCAGGAAGCGAGTCAGTTGGCCAATGAACAAGGGAAGCAACAGCTGGTGGCGCAGATAAAGGACGTGCTCAGCCCGCCGCTGGTTAAGGGACAACCGAAGCAGGTGGTCAGCGACGTGCTGTTCACCGCCTTCATACTGCGGTAATCACTATGGGCGATAGCATTCTTTCACAGGCAGAGATCGACGCCTTGCTCAACGGCGACAGCGCGGGTGATGAACCCGAAGCGGTGGTCGGCAAAGAGAGCGAGGTCAAGCCTTACGATCCGAACACCCAGCGCCGCGTGGTGCGCGAGCGACTGCACGCGCTGGAAATCATCAACGAACGTTTTGCCCGGCAGTTCCGCATGGGGTTGTTCAACCTGCTGCGCCGCAGCCCGGACATTACCGTCGGCCCGATCAAAATCCAGCCGTATCACGAGTTCGCCCGCAACCTGCCGGTGCCGACCAACCTGAACCTGGTGCATCTGAATCCGCTGCGCGGCACTGCCCTGTTCGTGTTCGCGCCGAGCCTGGTGTTCATCGCCGTCGATAACCTGTTCGGCGGCGACGGCCGCTTCCCGACCAAGGTCGAAGGCCGCGAGTTCACCCCGACCGAACAGCGGGTGATCAAGCGCATGCTGCGCCTGGCGCTGGACGCCTACGGCGACGCCTGGAGCGCCATCTACAAGATCGACGTGGAGTACGTGCGCGCCGAAATGCAGGTGAAGTTCACCAACATCACCACCTCGCCGAACGACATCGTGGTCACCACGCCGTTCCAGGTGGAGATCGGCGCGCTGACCGGCGAGTTCAACATCTGCATTCCATTCGCGATGATCGAACCGCTGCGCGAACTGTTGACCAACCCGCCGCTGGAAAATTCGCGGCAGGAAGACAGCCACTGGCGCGAAACGCTGGTGAAGCAGGTGCAGCACTCCGAACTGGAGCTGATCGCCAACTTCGTCGATATCCCGATGCGGCTGTCGAAAGTCCTGAAGCTGCAACCGGGCGATGTATTACCGATAGACAAGCCGGAACGCCTGATCGCCCATGTGGACGGCGTACCGGTTCTGACCAGCCAATACGGCACGTTAAACGGGCAATACGCCCTGCGTGTTGAACATTTGATTAACCCTATTTTGAATGCTCTGAGTGAGGAACAGCCCAATGAGTGATCCTAAGCAACCGTCTGGCGAAGGAAAGGAATCCGTAGACGATCTGTGGGCTGATGCGTTTAACGAGCAGCAGTCTTCAGAGAAATCCGGCGCGAGCACCGAAGGGGTGTTCAAGTCGCTGGAAGCTCAGGATGCGCTCGGCAGCCTGCAGGATATCGACCTGATCCTGGATATTCCGGTCAAGCTGACCGTGGAACTGGGGCGCACCAAGATGACCATTAAAGAGCTGCTGCGCCTGTCGCAAGGCTCGGTGGTGGCGCTGGACGGCCTGGCCGGCGAACCGCTGGATATCCTGATCAACGGTTACCTGATCGCGCAAGGTGAAGTGGTGGTGGTGGCCGACAAGTTCGGCGTGCGCATCACCGACATCATCACCCCATCCGAACGCATGCGTCGACTGAGCCGCTGATGACCGCCGCGGCGCCCGTTACCGTCCAAAGCACCCAACCGCCCGCCGCGCCGGCCCTGCCGGCCGGTTCGGTGTTGATGCAGGTCAGCAGCGCACTCGGCGGCATTCTGCTGCTGATCCTGCTGGCCGGTTGGCTGTTCCGTCGGCTGGGTTTCGCCCCGCAGGCGCGCAACAACAAACTGCTTAACCTGCGCGCCAGTTGCCAGGTCGGGCAGCGCGAGCGCGTGGTGGTGGTGGAAGTCGATGACACCTTGTTGGTATTGGGCGTCACCGCCCAGCAGATCACCCCGCTGCACACCCTGCCCGCTCCGCCGAAAGACGCAGGCGAGGCCGACGCGGCGACACCGGCGGACTTCCGCCAACTGATGCAAAAAGTTCTGAAACGCCCGGAAAAATCGGCATGACCTCGACTCTTCATACCCTCGTCCGCCGCCCGGCGGTTTGGCTCCCTGCCGCCCTGCTGTTCATCAGCCCGGCGGCTTTCGCGCAACTGCCGGGGCTGATCAGCCAGCCGCTGGCCAACGGCGGCCAGAGCTGGTCGCTGCCGGTGCAGACGCTGGTGCTGTTGACCTCGCTGACCTTCCTGCCGGCCATGCTGCTGATGATGACCAGCTTCACCCGCATCATCATCGTGCTCGGCCTGCTGCGCAACGCGCTGGGCACGCCGTCGGCGCCGCCGAACCAGGTGATGCTGGGGCTGGCGCTGTTCCTGACCTTCTTCATCATGTCGCCGGTGTTCGACAAGGTTTATCAGGATGCCTATCTGCCGTTCAGCCAGGACAAAATCGGGCTGGAAGTCGCGCTGGATAAAGGCGCGCAGCCGCTGCGCGAATTCATGCTGCGGCAAACGCGCGAAACCGATCTCGCGCTGTACGCCAGACTGGCCAATCAGCCGCCGCTGGCCGGCCCGGAAGCGGTGCCGATGCGCATCCTGCTGCCCGCCTACGTCACCAGCGAACTGAAAACCGCCTTCCAGATCGGCTTTACGGTGTTCATTCCGTTCCTGATTATCGATCTGGTGGTCGCCAGCGTGCTGATGGCGCTGGGGATGATGATGGTGCCGCCCGCCACCATCTCGCTGCCGTTCAAGCTGATGCTGTTCGTGCTGGTCGATGGCTGGCAGCTGCTGCTCGGCTCGCTGGCGCAGAGCTTCTATTCGTAACCCCTGACCGGAGAAAGCGAGATGACACCTGAATCGGTTATGGCGCTCGGCACCGAGGCGATGAAAGTCGCGCTGGCGCTGGCCGCCCCGCTGCTGCTGGCGGCGCTGATCAGCGGCCTGGTCGTCAGCCTGCTGCAGGCCGCCACCCAGATCAACGAAATGACGCTGTCGTTCATCCCTAAAATTCTGGCGGTGGTGGCCACCATCATCATCGCCGGTCCCTGGATGTTGAATCTGTTGCTGGACTACATGCGCACCCTGTTCAGCAACCTGCCTACCCTGATCGGCTGACCGTGCTCACCTTCGACAGCGCCCAGCTCACCGTCTGGCTCAGCCACTACTTTTGGCCGCTGCTGCGCATTCTGGCGCTGATAAGCACCGCGCCGATATTCAGCGAAAAGCAAATCAGCAAAAAGGTCAAAATCGGCCTTGGCGGGCTGATCGTCATCCTGATTGCGCCGACGCTGCCCGCCAGCAATATTCCCATCTTCTCCGCCGCCGGCCTGTGGCTGGCGATTCAGCAGATTCTGATCGGCGTGGCGCTCGGATTGACCATGCAGTTCGCCTTCGCGGCGGTGCGCCTGGCGGGGGAAGTGATCGGCATGCAGATGGGACTGTCGTTCGCCACTTTCTTCGATCCCAGCGGCGGCCCGAACATGCCGGTGCTGGCGCGCCTGCTCAACCTGCTGGCGATGTTGCTGTTCCTCAGCTTTGACGGCCATCTGTGGCTGATTTCGCTGCTGGCGGACAGCTTCCATACCCTGCCGATCCAAACGCAGCCGCTGAACGGCAACGGCTTCCTGGTGTTGACTCAGGTCGGCTCGCTGATCTTCATCAACGGCATGATGCTGGCATTGCCGCTGATCTGCCTGCTGTTGACGCTCAACATGGCGCTCGGCCTGCTCAACCGCATGACGCCGCAGCTGTCGGTCTTCGTGATCGGTTTCCCGGTCACCATGACCTTCGGCATCATGACGCTGGGCATGATGATGCCGATGTTGGCGCCGTTCTGTGAGCACCTGTTCGGTGAAATCTTCGATCGACTGGCGGCGGTGATCGGCGGCATGACCTTCTGAGCCCCTGCGGCCCCTTCCTTTCCCCCTCTTCCGCCTGAGACAAAATGGCAATAAAAACGCTTTCTTGGGACAAAAGCCTGAGAAACGTCTTTTATCCGGATTAAGGTCCAAATGTCTCCGGCGGCTTGAATAAATAAAACCCCGACCTAAAATAGACCCGGTAGAAAAAATATCGCCCGCACCCCGTCAGTCGCCCGCGGCGATAATATAAACTTATTGGTTAGAGAAAAATAAAATAACGCAGCCGCGCAGAGTTAAATGCGCGGCAGATAACTTACCCCCTGAATAAATGCGTCCGGCAGCCTGCCGGCTGCAGGGCGCAGCATCGACCTTTGCTAACTACAGGAGCGAGATCATGATTAAAGCGAAAAGCAACCGCAAAGCACGCCGGTTATTCGGTATGGCCCACTGGAAAAGCAACAAATTTAAAGTTGCCATCAGCGAAACGGCCGCCGGTGAAAAATGGAAAGTGGTGAAGAAAAAGAAATAATCCCGTACGGTTTTTAGCAAAACATTCCGGGTTGCGCCCGTATCCGGCCTCTGCTGCGCCATTCGACGCAGCACCGGGACGGCAACCCGGCTCCTGCCGTAACCGGCATTAATCACCCGTCGGCAAGCCATGTCGACATCCTGTACATTTCATTGTCAGGAATGAAATAATGCAGCGCGTCGCCCTCGCTGACACGCTAAATTTAAAGATAATGCATTAATAATTTGCTTTACTCACATCTCTTATTTATTCACTGACAAGAAAAATCGATTTCCCACCTTATTCCCCCAGCGTTATATTGGAAGAAACCTTGCAGACAGCACACTGCAAGTCTCGCCCAAATATAATCGGTGTAAATATGAAGATAAAATTCCAGCTGAGTGATTTATTCATCAGCGGCATCGCCCTTTTGATCATGAGCACTATTTTAAATACGCTGGGCTTTTCCTGGGGGTTATTTGTTCTTCCGCCTGGCGTCGATAGTTTCGTCATCATCCCGTTTACTTTATTTGGCTCATTGAAGTTGGCCGAGTGCCTCTATACGCCAATACGGTGGCTGTTCAATGAGAGCCGCAAGCCTCAAATCGAAAACAACAACCCTAAAAATAACGCCAAGTCGCGTTAACAGGAGATCGACCTATGTTGAGAGAACTGGCCAGCGAAGAAATGCAACGGATGGGCGGCGCCGGCGACGGCAATAACGGCGGCGACCGAGATCGCGACTATGGCCGAAGCTCCTACGGCGCGCAGGCGAACGGCTTCCAGCCTAATTGGGCGGCTAAAGGCTATGGGCTATTTCAGGATCCTTGTACCGGCTCGGTGGTTACCGGTGCCATTGCCATGGCCGGCGCCTTGGCCAGCCGTAACGGCAGTGCGATTGGCACTACGGCGGCCTCAGCCTTCGTCAACATAGGCAGTCAATGCACTAAAGGGTCCGGCAACGATCGCGGCGTGCCTTTCCGCTAAGGCTTAAGGTGAATGGGGAACACGCAGACAAAAAAAGGCGCGTCACTCAGTCAGTAGTGGGAGAACGAGCGACGCGCCAAACGAGTGCGCCCGGTTTCAAGAAGCCTCCCTCCCCGCGGGGCGGAGAAGGCGTTTTCTAAGCGCACTAAAGGGAAACCCGTCGCGGTCAGGCAACGGGGTATTGCTCTTAACGATTCATCTGGAACAACGACATGCCCTGCATATCGCTGAAGGTTTTGTACGACGCCTGCAGCGCCGCCTGCTGCATGAAGTAGGACGAGATAGACTCGGCCAGGTCGGCATCCGTCAGCGCGCTCATCTGGATCTGATTGGTCATGTCACGCTCTTTACCGATGCTGTCCAACTGGTCCATCTCCTGCAGCTGGCTGCCCAGCTCGGCGCGCACGCTCAGCACGTTGTTGTAGGAGTTGTCCAGACCTCGGTTGGCTTTCGCCAGCGCATCGTTCACCTGCTGCTTGGTGGCCTCGTCGGTGCCCTGCAGCGGGGTTTTCAGCGCGTTCAGAGCAATATCGATGCTCTCGAATACGTTGCTGACCGGCGCGCTGCCGTCCGGCTCGGGCTTCGGATTGCTGGTCAATGACATGAACACCGCGTTGCCGGTATGGCCGATGGTCATGGTGCGGTTAGCGTCCACTTTCTGCTCAACCGTCTTGTCGCCGCCCTGGTAACTGACGGTGCCGCCGTTGTCGACGAACGGCGCCTTGTCGTTCACATACCCGCCGAACATATAGCGGCCATTGCCGTCGGTGCTGTTGGCCTGGTTCAGCAGCTGATCTTTCAACCCCTGCAGCTGGGTGGCCAGCGACTGGCGATCGTTATCGCTTTCGGTGCCGCCGGCGTTGACGATCAACGCCTTCATGTCCGCGATGGTGGAGGTCGCGCCGGCCAATACCGTTTCTTCCATCGACACGTTCTGACGGGCGAAGGTGCGCGCCAGCGTGTATTGACTGTTTTCCGCCTGCGACTGCGACAGCATCACCGCGCGCGACGCCGCCAGCGGATCGTCGGACGGGTTGATCACTCGCTTGCCGGAGGAAAGCTGCTCGGCGGCCTTCATGAACAGCGACTGGTTGCCCGTGATGCCGTTCATGTTTTGTTGGTACATCATGCCGGTACTCATGCGCATGCTGTGGGTTCCTTACTCTGAGCGACCGGCGCCGTTATCGGCGCCGATTAACAATGAAATCAACGAATGTTCAGCAGCGCGTCGAACAGCGAGCTGGCGGTCTGAATCACCTGCGCGTTAGCCATGTAGTACTGCTGGAAACGCAGCAGTTCACCGTACTCTTCGTCAAGGTTGACGCCGGACATCGACTGCTGTTGCGCGCCCAGCTGGGTGACGATTTTGGCCTGCGACGTGGCGATGGCCTTGGCGGCGGCGGTCTGGTTGCCGACGCCGCTGACGATGCCGGCGTAAGCGCCGCTCAGGGTCGCTTTGCCGTCCACCAGGTTTTTGGTTTGCAGATCCAGCAGTTTCTTGGCGTTCTCGTTATCGCCGCGGCCGCTGTCGTCTTTACCGGCGGCGGCGATCTTGGACGAATCGGTGATGGCCACTTTCAGGTTGCCCGCCACGTCGCTGACCGGTTTCACGGTGAAACTGTCTTTGGCCTGCGCATTGCCGTCGATGCTCACTTCCAACCCGTCGAAGTTCAGCGTCGGTTTACCGTCGGCGCTGGTGCCCGGCGTCGCGTTGACTTTCACGTTGTCCGGCAGGCGGCTGACCTGCCAGTTGCTGCCGTCGAACTCGACGCGATAATCGTTGGCCTTCACCTTGCCGGTATCGGTGTAAGAGACCGACAGCGACGCGTCGCCGGTGTTGCGGGTGTTATCCACCACCCGGCCGCCGCTGAAGCTGAAGAAGTCGCCGCCCGCGTCACCGTTCAGATCGAAGCCGGCGCGATGCTGTTGGTTAAAGCTGTCCGCCATCGCCAGCGCCAACTGGCCCAGCTGATTGCGCACGCCGTCCAGCGTTTCGCTGCGGAATTTCAGCACGCCGCTCAACGTGCCGCTGGTGATCTGGCCTTCCGGCACTTCGCTGGCGCCGTTGCCGCGGTTATAGCCGATGGTCAGACGGGAAGGATCGCTGCTGGAAGGCACGGCTTCCACCTGATACGTATTGCTGCCCTGCACCAGGGTTAAACCGTTGGCGAAGGAAACGGTATAGGCGTCGCCGTCCTGTTGCGTGACCTGTACGCCCACCAGCTGGTTCAATTCGGTGACCAGCTGATCGCGCTGATCCAGCAACGCATTCGGTTCGCCGCCGGCGCTGCCGCGCAAACGGGTGATCTCGTCGTTCAGCTTGGCGATCTGTTGGCCGTAGCTGTTGATCTGCTGCGCCGTATCGCTGATCTGCTGATTGACGCCGTTGTCCATGTCGCGCAGGAATTTGTCGGTGTTGTTGAACTGGTTCACCAGGCCGTTGGCCTTGCCCAGCACCGTCTGGCGCGCGGCGTCGTCACCGGCGTTGCTCACCAGGTTCTGCAGGTTGGTAAAGAAATCCTGCATGTTGGTCGACAGCGGGTTGGTCTTGCTCGCCAACAGGTTGTCGATCTGCGAAATCTTCTCGTAATAGGCGTTTTGCGCCCCGAACGCGCTTTGCGCGCCGCGCAGCTGGTTGGTGATGAACTGGTTGTACTCGCGGTTAACGCTGGTGACGGTCACGCCGTTGCCGATAAAGCCGCTCATGGTGGCCATGCCGCCGTTCTGCGCCAGAATCGCGGTCTGACGGTTGTAGCCCGCCACGTTGTAGTTGGAGATGTTGTTGCTGACGGTACTGAGCGCCACCTGAGCCGCATTCAGCCCGCTCATCGCGGTATTGATTAAGCTATTGGACATCGGAATTCCTTATGCTGCGGCGCCGGTGGCCCACAGGGTTCTTAATTGAGCTGCTGAGCCTGTTCGCTCAGCCTGTTTCGGTTATCGGCAAAAATGAGAAGAACTTGAGGAAAAAAAGCGGCAATGCGGTCAGCATCCAGCGATGCCTCCATTGCCGCCTACCCCCTAAATAATTGGCGCCGCAGCGGCGTCAAGAATGACGGGGATTTAGAACAAATCTTTCAGATCGTGGGTGTAAGCTTTCACCGCCTGTTCCCCCGCGCTCTTCATCTGCTGAATCACGCTGACCAACTTGCTGGCGTACTGCGGATCGGTGGCGTACCCGGCGCGCTGCAGCGCATGCGCCGCCTGCTCCGGGCTGCGCGCGGCGGCCACGTCGGCGTAGCGCGGGTTGTTGGTCAGCAGTTTGACGTAATCGGCGATCGCTTCGACGTACGACCCGTAAACGCGGAACTTCGCCTTCACCTTCTTCGCCGCGCCCTGTTCGAACTCGGTGGTGGTGATCTCCGTCACCGGCCCGCTCCAGCTGCCGCCGGCCTTGATGCCGAACAGGTTGTAGCTCGGCGTGCCGTCTGAGGTTGGGATCTCGCGCTGCCCCCAGCCGGATTCCAGCGCCGCCTGCGCGACGATCAGCTGATGCGGAATGCCGCTCTGCTGGCTGGCGACCTTCGCCGGTATCGACAGACGAGCGACGAAGTTGCCGTTGTTGAGCGACAGCGGCGCGGCGGCCGGCGGGGCTTTCGGCATCGCCCGGCGCACCATCTGCTCCAGCGCCTGGTTCGGCAGCGTTTGCAGCACCTCGTTGTCCAGCGCCATCGGCGACATGCCCGCGGTTTCGCTCGGCACCGCGTTGGCGTTGCTCATCTGCTTGACCATCATGTCGGCCAGCCCCAGCCCTTTTTGCGACATCTGCTGGGCGATTTGCTGATCGTACATCGAGGTATAGAGCCGCGTTTGATCGCTGCTCAACACCCCGTCCTGCGGCAAGGCGGAACGCATGCTTTTCAGCATCATCTGCACGAACATGCCTTCCACCTGCTGGGCCACCTGCTTGAGGTTGCCCTGCGGGTCGGCCGCCGCGTCGCGCTTCAGGCCGTTCAGCGCCTGGGCGTCATAGGCCGCGCCCGACATCGCCATCAGATCGCCCGCCATCAGATGATTTCCAGCTTGGCGCGCAGGCAGCCGGCGCTCTGCATCGCCTGCAGGATCGACATCAGATCGATCGGCGTGGCGCCCAGCGCGTTCAGCGCGCGAATGACGTTGTTCAGGTTGGCGCTGGCGTTCACCTTCTGCAGCGACCCGCCCTGCTGTTGCACCGAAATCTGGGTGTTTGGCGTCACCACCGTTTGGCCGCCGCCGAACGGCGTCGTCGGTTGGCTGACGGTGTTCTGCCGATCGACCACCACCGACAGGTTGCCCTGGGCGACGGCGCAGGAATCGAGGATCACATCGCGGTTCATCACCACCGACCCGGTGCGCGAGTTGATGATCACTTTGGCGTCCATCGCGCCGACGTTGACGGTGATGTTTTGAATCTCCGCCAGGAAGCGCACCTGAGAGCTGTTGCCCTGCGGCACCAGCACCTGGATCGTACGGGCGTCGAGCGGCGTCGCGGTGCCGCCGCCGCGTTGGCGGTTGATGGCGTCGCTGATCTGCTGCGCCAGCGTGAAGTCTTCGTCGTTCAGCTGCAGGTTGAGTACGCCGCCGCTGCCGAAGGTGGTCGGCAGTTCGCGCTCGATGGTGGCGCCGTTGCTGATGCGCCCGCCCGCCAGCTGGTTGACCTGCACGCTGCTGCCGCCGGCCGCCGCGCCCGCGCCGCCGACCAGCACGTTGCCCTGCGCCAGCGCATAGACCTGGTTATCCACGCCTTTCAGCGGCGTCATCAGCAAGGTGCCGCCGCGCAGGCTCTTGGCGTTGCCCATTGATGAGACCACCACGTCGATATTCTGCCCGGCGCGCGAGAACGGCGGCAGTTTGGCGGTCACCATCACCGCCGCCACGTTTTTCAGCTGCATGTTGGTGCCCGGCGGCACGGTGATGCCCAGCTGCGACAGCATGTTGCTCAGGCTTTGAGTGGTGAACGGCGTCTGCATGGTCTGGTCGCCGGAGCCGTCCAGCCCCACCACCAGGCCGTAGCCGATCAGGGCGTTGTCTCGCACGCCCTGCACCGTCACCAGATCGCGGATGCGCTCCGCCGCCGCCGGCAAGCACACCAGCCCGACGCACAGCGCGATAAACCATTTTTTCAGCATCAGTCAATCCTTAGAACGGTGAAACATTTAAGAAGAAGCGCTGCAGCCAGCCCATGGTCTGCGCTTCGTTGATATAGCCATTGCCGACGTATTCGATCCGCGCGTCCGCCACCTGCGTCGAGGTGACCGAGTTGTTGCCGCTGATGGTGCGCGGGTTGACGACGCCGGAGAAACGAATGAATTCGGTGCCCTGGTTGATGGCGATCTGCTTTTCCCCCACCACGTGCAGGTTGCCGTTGGCCAGCACCTGGTTGACCGTCACCGTAATGGTGCCGTTGAAGGTGTTGTTGGCGTTGGCGCCGCCCTTGCCGCCGAAGGTGCTGTCGCCGGAAATGTCCATATCGGCGCGCGCATTGCCCAACAGGCCGTCAAGGTAACGCGGCGAGGTGGCGACGCCGAACTTGCTGGCGCCGTTGCGGCTGGCATTGGCGGAGGAGCTCTTGCTGGCGCTGACGTTTTCCTGCAGCACGATGGTCAGGGTGTCGCCGACGTTGCGCGGACGGCGGTCTTCGAACAGCGGCTGATAGCCGTAGTTCATCGGCTGCACCGTCTGGAAGATCGAGCCGTTCGGCATCGGCGCGCTGGCCGGCGCGGGCTGCGCCGTGGTCGCACCGTCCACCAGCGGTTTATGCGGAATATAAGCGCAGCCGCTCAGCGTCAGCATCACCATTCCCGCCAGCCAGCGTTGTCCCTGCCGCGGCAGGATTGCCATCGAATATGTGGTTACCACGGGTATCGCCTTTGTTTCACGAAAGAGAATGACGGGCGCGGCAAGCCGGGCCCGTCAATGACAGATTACAGTTGCGTCAGCTTTTGCAGCATCTGATCGGAAGTCGATACCGCTTTGCTGTTGATCTCGTAAGCGCGCTGAGTCTGGATCATGTTGACCAGCTCTTCCGCCACGTTAACGTTGGAGGTCTCCACGTAGCCCTGATACAGCAGACCGGCGCCGTTCAGCCCCGGCGTGCTCTCGTTCGGCGCGCCCGAGCTTTCGGTTTCCTGATACAGGTTCTCGCCCACGCTCTCCAGACCGCTGTCGTTGACAAAGGTCGTCAGCGTCAGTTGACCCACCTGCTGGGCGGCGGTTTGCCCCTGCTGGGTGACGCTGACGATGCCGTCGCGGCCGACGGTGATGGACAGCGCGTTAGCCGGAATGGTGATCGCCGGCTGCACCTGGAAACCGCTGGAAGTGACCAACTGGCCGTTCTGATCGATCTGGAACGAGCCGTCGCGCGTGTAGGCCTGGGTGCCGTCCGGCAACATCACCTGGAAGAACCCCTGCCCCTTGATGGCGACGTCTTTGCTGTTATTGGTCTGCGACAGGTTGCCCTGGCTGTGCAGCCGCTCGGTCGCCACCGGACGCACGCCGGTGCCGATCTGCAGACCGGAAGGCAGCGTGGTCTGCTCGGAGGACTGCGCCCCCGGCTGACGCATGGTCTGGTACAGCAGATCTTCAAATACCGCACGCTGGCGTTTGAAGCCGTTGGTGCTGACGTTCGCCAGGTTGTTGGCGATCACGTCCATGTTGGTCTGCTGCGCGTCCAGACCGGTTTTGGCAATCCATAAGGATGGAATCATCGGTTATTTCCTTGCTGCTTAGCTCACTGAGAGCAGTGAGTTGGCACGCTGTTCGTTTTCATCCACGCTGTGGATGACCTTCATTTGCATTTCAAAACGGCGGGCGTTGGCGATCATGTCGACCATGGTCTCCATCGGCTTGACGTTGCTGCCTTCCAGCACCCCGGGCATCACCCGCACCTGCGGATCGTTTTGCAACTGATTGCCGCGCAGCTGTTGGGTTTCCGGCGTCAGGCGGAACAGCCCGTCGTCACCGCGCATCACTTCGCGCGCGTCGGCTTTCACCAGCTTCAGGCGGCCGATCTGCGCGATGGTGTTCGGCGGATCGCCGGCGTTCAGCGCCGAAATGGTGCCGTCGGCGGCGATGGTGATCTCCGCCGAGGGCGGCACCTCGATCGGCCCCCCGTCGCCCATCACCGGCAGCCCCTGCACCGTCAACTGCCCGGTGGAGGAGATCTGGATGTTGCCGTTGCGGGTATAGGCTTCACCGCCGCCCGGCAGGCTCACCGCCAGGAAACCGTCCTGCTGCAGCGCCACATCCAGCGGGCGCGCCGTATAGTTCAGCGCCCCCTGGCTCATGTCGGCGCCCGGCGTCGACGCGGCCACCAATGTGCGCGTCGCCAGGCTCGGCCCGTCAACCGGCACCGCGCGCAGCGCGGCGAGCTGGGCGCGAAAGCCCGGCGTCGACGCGTTGGCCAGGTTGTTGGCGGTAATGGACTGCTGCTCCAGCGTTTGGCGAGCCGCGCCCATCGCGGTATAAATCGCGTGATCCATAACTCGACCCTATTAGCGCAGGCTAACCAACGTCTGCAGAATGGAGTCCTGCGTCTTGATGGTCTGGGCGTTGGACTGATAGTTACGCTGTGCGACGATCATGTTCACCAGCTCCTGGCTCAGATCGACGTTGGAAGACTCCAGCGCGCCGCTGGTCAGCTTGCCTAAGCCGCCGCCGCCCGCAAGACCGACGCGCGGCTGACCGGACGCGCCGGTTTCCTGCCAAACGTTATCACCCTGCGACGCCAGCCCTTCCGGGTTGGAGAAGTTAGCCATGACGATCTGGCCCAACAGCTGGGTCTGCTGGTTGGAATAGACGCCCACGATGGTGCCGTCGTTGTTGATCTGATAGCCCGTGTATTCACCGGCGGCATAACCGTCCTGCGATACCTTGCTCACCGAGTCGCTGCTCACGTTCTGCTGCATGCTGCCGGCGAAGCTCAGGGTGAAGTTTTGCGCCGGCGCGCCGTCTTTGGCGGTCATCGGGATCACCATGCTGAACTCGCCCGGCGCGCCGTTGGTGCTGGTGGTTTTCACCAGGGTACCGCTGGTGCTGAACTCCATGGTGCCGGCGTTCACTGGCGCTGCGCTGCCGTCCTGGGTGTAGACCTGCCATTTATTGTCTTCGGTCTTCACGAAGTAAGCGTTGATGTTGTGCGCGTTACCCAGCGAGTCGTAGGCGGTGATGGTATTGGTATAGTTGTAGCTGTCCTGTTTGGTCGGATCGAAGGTCTTGTTTTCCGGCACCTTATGGGTCGACATCAGGTTGGCGACCATCTGGCCGGAAGTGGACGCTTTCGCGTTCATCATGCCTTCAGGAATGCTCAGCGGCACCGGGTTGGCGCCCTGCTGAATGGTCGGCGGGGAGCCGGCCGCCGGATAGCCGGTCAGCTGCAGACCCTGCATGTTGGTCAGATTGCGGTTCTCGTCCAGCTTGAACTGGCCGTTGCGGGTATAGAAGATGCCGCCGTCTTTATCCTGCATGCGGAAAAAGCCGTTGCCGTTGATGGCCACATCCAATGAACGGCTGGTGCCGGTGGTGGTGCCGCCCTTGAAGTTCTGGGTGATGCCGGACACTTTGACGCCCAGACCGACCTGTGAACCGGCGAACATGTCGGCAAAGGAGACGCTGCCGGATTTGAAGCCCGCCGTCGCGGAGTTGGCGATGTTGTTACCGATCACGTCCAGGTTGGTTGCTGCCGCGTTCAAGCCGCTGACTGCCTGAGAAAAAGCCATGTTATTCTCCGAATAGTGGTCAGGCTATCGTCCGATTGAGCCTGATGCTTAGGGTTATAAGATCTGTCGCACGTCTTCCAGGGTGGCGTTGCCCGCCAGGCCGAGATCCAGCTTGGCGCCGTTGCCGTCGCGGATCACGCCGTTCACCAGGCCGAAGTGCAGGCTGCGCGCCACCAACTGCTCGCCGTTGCCTTTGGCGTTAATCGCCACTTTGTAGGCGCCGTCGGGCGCGGTGGAGCCGTCATCCAGCGAACCGTCCCAGGTGAAGGCATGCACGCCGGCGGTCAGACCGCCGATTTCGATGGTGCGCACCACCTGCCCGCTGGCGTTGGTGATGGTGGCGGTTACCTGATCGGCGGCGCGCTCCAGTTCCACGCCGAACGGCGTGGTGCTGACTTTGCCGTCCTTGCTGCCGACCAGAATGTTGCTGCCCGGCACCATCACGCCGTGGCCGATCAGCGCGGTGGCCTGCAGCGACTGATTGCTGTTGATCTGACCGGAGATCGACCCCAGCGTGGTGTTGAGTTTTTCGATGCCCTGAACGGTGTTGATCTGCGCCAGCTGCGAGGTCAGTTCGTTGTTCTGCATCGGATTGGTCGGGTCCTGGTTTTTCAACTGCGCCACCAGCAGCGTCAGGAAGCTGTTGTGCAGATCCTGGCTGTTGGTATTTTTGCTGTTGTTACCGATGACGGTATTGTCCAACGACTCGTTCGTGGTTGGGGCGATAGCCATGGGAACCTCCGGTTACTGACCCAGCGTCAGGGTTTTCATCATCATCGACTTGGTGGTGTTGAGCACCTCGACGTTGGCCTGATAGCTGCGGGAAGCGGAGATGGTGTTGACCATTTCCCCCACTACGTCGACGTTCGGCATGCGCACATACCCCTTGGCGTCCGCCAGCGGGTTGCCCGGCTGATACACCAGACGCTCGGGCGCCGGATCGTCCACCACCTGGGCAACGCGCACGCCGCCGGTCGGCTGTCCCGGCGCCGCTGCGACCTGGAACACCACCTGCTTGGCGCGGTAAGGTTCGCCGTCCGGGCCGGTCACACTGTCGGCGTTGGCCATGTTGCTGGCGCTGACGTTCATGCGCTGGGATTGCGCCGATAACGCCGAGCCGGAGATATCAAAAATATTCAGTAAAGACATGCGCCTTATCCTTGTTGCAGTACGGACATCATCCCTTTGATCTGACCGTTGAGCAGCGTCAGGTCGGTCTGATATTTCAGGCTGTTATCGGCAAAGTTGGTGCGTTCGCGATCCATGTCCACCGTGTTGCCGTCCATCGACGGCTGATCCGGCACCCGGAACAGCAGATCGAGCTGCGGCGGCTGCAGGGTCTGCGCCGGGATATGGCGCGCCGCCGTCAGGTTGAGCGCCATGCCGTTGCCGCTGACGCGCCCCTGCTCCATCACTTTGTTCAATTGGCTGGCGAAATCGATATCCCGCGCCTGATAACCCGGTGTGTCTGCGTTGGCGATGTTGGCGGCCAGAATTTCCTGCCGCTGGGCGCGCAAGTTCAGCGCCTCTTGGCCAAAGCGCAGAGCCGCGTCCAGTTTGTCGAGCATGCTCCCTCCGCGAGGTTAGAATTTGGAGTCGACAGCATAAACGCCCCCCGCGCTACCCTATCGCGGGAATAAACGCAAAATGGGGCGCTATTTATCTGCTTAGCCTGCGCGCGCTGCGGGTACACTTACGCGTATCCCGATGAAGCTTGAGAAGATGACGATGAAAGGTAAAATGCTGCTGCTTATCGGCCTGCTGTGCAGTCTGAACGCGCGTGCCGACGATCTGGCGACGCAAATCGAAAGCTTCATCCAAGGCAAGTTCAGCGGCGAACCGGTGCAGGTAAAAGTGCGGGTGCGCACGCCGCCGAACCAATGGCCCGCTTGCGAACTGCCGCAGCTGTCGCTGCCGCCCAACGCGCGGATCGGCGGCAACGTCAGCATTTCGGCGCGCTGTGGCCAAGAGCGGCGTTTTATCCAGACGCAGGTGCAGGTGTTCGGCCGCTATCTCGTTTCGGCGCGCGGCATCACCGCCGGCAGCCGGTTGACGGCGGCGGACCTGACGTTGAAAGAAGGTCGGCTCGATACCCTGCCGCCGCGCGCGCTGACCGAAGCGGGCAAAGCATTAGGCGCCGTCAGCCTGCGCAACATCAGCCCCGGCCAGCCGCTGACCCTCGCCATGCTGCGCCGGGCCTGGATTATCAAGGCCGGGCAACCGGTGCAGGTCAATGCACAGGGCGAAGGATTCAGCATTAGCGGCGCGGGCAAGGCGATGAACAACGCCGCCGCCGAAGACAGCGTGCGCGTGCGCATGGCGTCCGGGCAAATCGTCAGCGGCGTGGTCGGGGACGACGGCGCGATTCGCATTACGTTATAAAAAAGTAAAGGTTCCGCAAACCTTGCCGATAAGACAAATCAAGCAGCATTTTATTGGCCATCAGGGCCGCAACACTTTCATTGCAGCGTCGTCGCCCGAGTGCGGTCACGGCGTAAACGGAGATGGACCATGAGTATCGATCGCACCCAGCGGTTACAGCCGGTTTCCACTGTGCAACCGCGTGAAACCCCGGCCGACAACCCGCTCCAGCCGCGTAAGGCCGCCGTGGCCGAAACCGCCGTCAGCGGTACGCAGGTCAAACTGAGCGAGGCGCAGGCGCGCCTGATGCAGCCGGGCACCCAGGATATCGATATGGGCCGGGTCGAGGCCATCAAGCAGGCGATCCGCAACGGTGAACTGAAGATGGACGCCGGCAAAATCGCCGACGCACTGCTGCAAGACGCGCAGAGCGATGTTCAATGGATCGCCGGACGCGACTGACAACGCGGCGGCGGGTAGCGGTAAAGGATAAGTCATCACTATGGAAAAGCTGGCACAACTGCTGGACAAACTGTTGGAAACGCTGCAGGCGCTCAATGGCGTGCTGGAAGAAGAGCACGATCTGTTATGCTCCGGCCAGCTGCCGGGCGTGGCCTTGCAGCGCGTAACCGATGCCAAAAGCCAACTGCTGGCGACGGTCGCCTACCTCGAGCAACAGCGCCTGGGGCAGGAAAAAACCTGCGGGCAACGCGCGCCCTATGCCAGCCACGCCCCCCTGGCCGACCGTTGGCAGCGCGTTCAATTGCTAAGCCAAACGCTGCGCGAAAAGAACCAGCACAACGGCCTGCTGCTCAATCAGCAGATCGACCATAACGCTCAGGCGCTGGCCATCCTCAGCAAAAACAACAAATCGCTGTATGGCCCGGACGGCCAGTCGCACGCCGGCAGCCTGCTCGGCAGAAAAATCGGCGTCTGACCTGACTCATTTCGCCCGGTGAGCCTATCACCGGGCATGCGTTAACCGGCTTCTGTGCATCCCGTCGCATTTTCTCCCTATCACTCTTTGAATTCACTTAAGACTTTGCGCCAGGCTGCGCATGGCGTGAATTTAGCTGTTTCTTTCCCTTTGGCCGCTTGTCACCCTGTGGTTATTTTTAAACCACTTGAAATATACCCTTGACGGGTATAGATTCGCAGGGAGAGCGAATGGCCGACATTTATCTCACCAAAACCTTTCAGGGTTTTGCCGCACGCGAGCGCATCAGTGATGCCACGATAGTGAAAGCGGCGCGAGAGATGCAACATCAGCTGTACGACGCCAATCTTGGCGGTTGCGTATACAAAAAGCGCATCGCTCGGGCTGGTGCGGGCAAACGTGGCGGCTATCGGGTACTGATCGTTTTTCGCGATGAAGACCGCCTGTTTTTTATGCGCGGCTTTGCCAAAAGCGAGAGAGAAAACATCAGTACGGATGAGTTACAGGGATTGAAACATCTGGCTGCGCTGTATCTGGATTATTCGCCATTCAGACTCTACCAGCTGGTCAACAACAGGGAGTTACGGAGGCTAAGCGATGAGTAAAATTCTTGCCGAGATCCACCAGGAAGTTCAGGGCCTGCACCGCGCCGGTTTCGTCGACGACGTGACCATGCGCACTTTCGACATGCTGTGCCTGAGGCCGGTGAAGCAGTTCGGGCCGGCCGAGATCCGCGCGTTGCGCGAACGGGAAAACGTCAGTCAGCCGGTGTTTGCGCTGTATCTCAACGTCAGCAAAAAGGCGGTGCAGAAATGGGAGCGCGGCGAAGCACAGCCGAACTCCGCCGCGATGAAACTGCTGACGCTGGTGGAACGCAACGGCCTGCAAATTCTGGCCTGATCTTACTGATAATTGACGATCACCTGATTGCCAATCACTCGCAGCGGCGGATTCAGCCCGCCTTGCGACTGCACGTAATAGACAAAACGCAATTCCGCATTGGCCGGCTCGCCCTGCAGACCGATGCTGCTGCCGCTGCCGCCGCCGAGCGGAATGCAGCGGTTTACCGTGCAAAGCTGGGCCTGCAGCCCCACGGGCTCCGGCCCCAGCAAACGGTAGCGCCAGCTGACGCTGGTGATGCGCGCATTGGCATCCGGCAGCGCGTTCGGCGGCCGCAAACCGGCGGATTCATCGCGCATCCCGCCCTGTTCCAGCGTGACCCCCGCCCCTTCAGCCACCCAGGAGCCGGACACCGCGCCGGCGGCTAGCGGCGCCAGCAAACACAACAAGGACAGACAGCGTTTCATCAGGCGGCTCCAATGGTCGAGGTCATGCGAATCTGGCGATCGTCGTTGATCTCCAGGTTGGACAGCACCACGAGCTGCGGCAGGCTGCGACGCAGGAAGCGCGCCAGTAAAGGACGCAGCGCATGGTTAACCAACAGCACCGGTGGCGCGCTGAGCATCTCTTGCCGTTGCAGCGCCTGACGCGCCTGCTCCAGCAGACGGTCAGCCAGCCCCGGCTCCAGACCGCCGCCGCCCTGCAACGCCTGCAGCAACAGGCGCTCCAGCTGGGTATCCAAGCCGATAACCTGAATCTCGCCGTTGCCCGGGAACCACTGCTGCGTGATCGCCCGGCCCAGCGCCACCCGCACCACGGTGGTCAATTCGTAAGGATCGCTCTGCGCCGGGGCATGTTCCGCCAGCGTTTCGACGATGGTGCGCATATCGCGGATGGACACGCGCTCGGCCAGCAGATTTTGCAGCACCTTGTGCAGCGTCGTCAGTGACACCACGCCCGGCACGAAGTCTTCGGTCAGCTTCGGCATCTCCTGCGACACGCGATCCAACAGCTGTTGGGTCTCCTGGCGGCCGAACAGCTCGCTGGCGAACTGGCCAATCAGATGATTGAGGTGCGTCGCCACCACGGTGCTGGCTTCCACCACGGTAAAGCCCTGGATTTGCGCCTGTTCGCGCAAGGCGCTGTCTATCCACACCGCTTCCAGCCCGAAGGCGGGATCGACGGTTTTGTCTCCCGCCAGCTCGCCCACGGCATTGCCGGGGTTGATCGCCAGCCAGCGGCCCGGCTGCGCTTCACCGCTGCCGATCTCGACGCCTTTCATCAGGATGCGATAGCTGGCTGGCGGCAGTTCCAGGTTGTCGCGAATGTGCACCACCGGCGGCAGATAACCCATGTCCTGGGCGAATTTCTTGCGGATCCCGCGGATACGCCCAAGCAGCTCGCCGTTCTGTTGAAAATCGACCATCGGAATCAACCGGTAGCCCACTTCCATCCCCAGCGGATCTTCCAACTGCACGTCGGCCCAGCTGGCCTCGGCGGCCTGCGGATTCTCCGGCATCACCGGATCTTCCACCGTTTTCGGCGCCTGTTGTTCACGGCCGCGCAGCCACCAGGCGAGGCCCAGCAGAGCCGCGGTAAACAGCAGGAACACCAGGTTCGGCATGCCCGGCACCAGGCCCAGCAGGCCCAGCACCCCGGCACTCAGCAGCATCACGCGCGGATTGTTGAACAGCTGGCCCACCATCTGCTCGCCGACATCCTGATCGGTCGCGACGCGAGTGACGATGACACCGGCGGCGGTGGAGATCACCAATGCCGGGATCTGCGCCACCAGGCCGTCACCGATGGTCAGCAGCGTATAGCTTTCCGCCGCCGCCCCCAGTTCCATGCCGTGTTGCACCACGCCGACCAGCAGGCCGCCGACCACGTTCAGCACCATGATCATCAGGCCGGCGATGGCGTCGCCGCGCACGAATTTACTGGCGCCGTCCATCGAGCCGTAAAAATCGGCCTCCTGGGTCACTTCGGCGCGGCGTTTCTTCGCTTCGTCTTCACCAATCAATCCGGCGTTCAAATCGGCGTCGATCGCCATTTGTTTGCCCGGCATGCCGTCCAGCACGAAGCGCGCGCCCACTTCGGCGATACGCCCTGCACCTTTGGTAATTACCATAAAGTTGATCAGCACCAGGATGATGAACACCACGATGCCGATGGCGAAGTTGCCGCCCACCAGGAAGTGGCCGAAGGCTTCCACCACTCGCCCGGCGGCGGCGGAACCGGTGTGGCCTTCCAGCAAGATGATGCGCGTCGAGGCGACGTTGAGCGACAAACGCAGCAATGTGGAGAACAGCAGGATGGTCGGGAAAGCGGCGAACTCGAGCGTACGCTGGGTGAACATCGCCACCAGCAGCACCATGATCGACAGCGCGATGTTGAAGGTAAACAGCAGGTCGAGGATAAACGCCGGCAGCGGCAACACCATCATCGACAAAATCAGCAGGATCAGCACCGGGCCGGCCAGCACCTGCCACTGCGTATCTTTAAAATTGCCCGGCAAACGAAGCAGGGAGGCCAAATTAGCCATCAGAGTCACTCTCTCTCGCAAAATCCAGTGCTTCCGGCACCGGTAAACGTTCAGGTTTTTTCGGGATCAGGCCGCCCTCGCGCCGCCAGCGGCGCAGTTGGTACACCCAGGCCAGCACTTCGGCGACCGCGGCATACAGGGTGGCCGGAATGTGTTGTCCAATCTCGCTGTGCCGATACAGCGCGCGCGCCAGCGGCGGCGCCTCCAGCATCGGAATGCGGTGCTCCGCGCCGAGCTCGCGAATGCGCAAGGCGATTTCGCCGGCCCCCTTGGCCAGCACCTTCGGCGCACTCATTTTCTTGTCGTTGTACTGCAACGCGACGGCGTAGTGCGTCGGGTTGGTGACGATCACGTCCGCCTTAGGCACATCGGCCATCATGCGGCGCCGGGCGATCGCCCGCTGCTGCTGGCGAATGCGCCCCTTGACGTGCGGGTCCCCTTCCTGGTCTTTGAATTCGTCGCGAATATCCTGCTTGGTCATCTTCAGCTTTTTGAAGTGGCTCCACAGCTGATAGAACACGTCGAACGCCACCATCGGCGTCAGCCCCAGCACCACCAGAAAACCGCAGAACAGGATCATCTGCAGCGCATTGCCCAGCGCATCGAGCGGCTGCTGGGTCATCAGATGCAGCATCGCCGCCCAGTTGTGCCACAGATAAAGACCGGTGACCCAGCCGACCAACGTCGCTTTCAGGATCCCTTTCAGCAGCTCGGCCAACACCTGGCTGGAAAAGATGCGTTTCAACCCGGACAGGGGGTTTAGCCGCTTCATATCGAACTTGATCGACTTGCCGCTGAACAAGATGCCCCCCAACAGCATTGGCGCGGCGAGCGCTACCAGCACCAGCCCCGCCATGATCGGCAGCAGCGCCAGCACCGCCTGACGCAGCAACATGCCCAGTTGGCGAAGCATCTGCTTGTCGTTACTGACCATGCCGTGGTCAAAGTTCAGCCCTTGCGTGAGCATCGCCGCCAGCTGTTGCGCCATGTTGCTGCCGGACATCAGGATGATCGCCAGGCCCGAGAGCAGCATCAGTACCGAGGTCAGCTCGCGGGAGCGCGGGATCTGGCC
Organism: Serratia sp. SCBI; assembly: GCF_000747565.1. Classification (NCBI taxonomy): domain Bacteria; kingdom Pseudomonadati; phylum Pseudomonadota; class Gammaproteobacteria; order Enterobacterales; family Yersiniaceae; genus Serratia; species Serratia sp. SCBI. Next base: position 3,048,690 of record NZ_CP003424.1, read on the forward strand.
GTCTTCACGCGCCTTCTCCAGCCTGTGGGGCGTGGGGGCCTCGCTTTTTTCCAGATCGCTGTCTTCAGCCACGAAACGCCGTTCCTGTGTCGGGAGGGTAAAGAATGGCGGTCAGCATGCCAAAAAATTGGCGATGTCATTGGCGGAACAACGGGGAAAAAGGCGGGTTATTTAGGGGATGAGACGAAAACTGCGTGGCTTGTTGTCGGGGCGCGCCGTCGCGCGCCCCGAAAGGCTTCAGAAACCGAGGCTGTCGAGCAGATCGTCGACCTGCGCCTGGTTGGCGATCACGCCGACGCCGTTCTGGTCGAGCTGCGGGCCGTTCAGCAGGCTGTCGTTCGGCCGTTTTTCCTTCACCGGCTGTTCCGGCATGTTTTCCATCAGCACCATCAGCAGCTGCTTTTCGATCTCCTGCACCACGTCCATCATGCGCTTGATCACCTGACCGGTCAGATCCTGGAAGTCCTGCGCCATCATGATTTCCAGCAGCTGAGCGTTGGTGAAGGCCGTATGGCCCGGCACCTGATCCAGATACTGACGCGTGTCGTTGACCAGAGAACGCGCGTCGTCCAGTTCGATGGGATTGGCGAACCACTCGTCCCAGCGCCCTTTCAACGCGTTGGCGCCGGACTCCAGCTCCGCCTGGCGCGGTTGCGCCGCCTCCACGCAGTTCAACGCCCGTTCCGCCGCCTGCGCCGTCATGGTTACGACATAGTCAAGACGGTCGCGCGCATCCGGGATCGCCTCTGCCGCTTGGGCAATCGCCTGATCGAGCCCCAGTTCGCGCATGCTGTCGCGCAGCATTCGGGTCAGTTGGCCGATGCGGGAGATGATCTCTCCCGCGGTCGCTGCATCGCTGGCAGGCATTGGAATGTCTCTCATCGCCCTCTCCTTACATGCCCAATTTTTCAAAAATCTTGTTGAGCTTTTCTTCCAGCGTCGCCGCCGTAAAAGGTTTCACTACATAACCGCTGGCGCCGGCCTGCGCCGCCGCGATGATATTTTCTTTCTTGGCTTCCGCCGTCACCATCAGCACCGGCATCGCGGCCAGCGCGCTATCGGCGCGGATGGTCTGTAACAGTTCGAGCCCGTCCATGTTCGGCATGTTCCAGTCGGACACCACGAAGTCGAAACCGCCGGCGCGCAGCTTGTTCAGCGCATCCGCGCCGTCTTCAGCTTCTTCGACGTTGTTGAAGCCCAGCTCTTTCAGCAAATTTCTGACGATGCGGCGCATGGTGGAGAAGTCGTCCACAACCAGAAATCTGAGGTTCTTGTCTGCCATTGTTACTCCTGAAATAGTTAACCGTTTAATGATGCAAAACCGCAGGCCGCCGCGCGGCGACCGTAGGTCATATCGCCGCCGGGCAAACCCTGCGGACTGAAATCAAATGCGCAATGCCTGGCCGCCGGAAATCTGCGCCAGCATGCGCTGGCTCATCCTGTCCAACTCGACCACTTCGCTGACGCCGCCGCCGGCGATCGCCTCGCGCGGCATGCCGAACACCACACAGCTCGCCTCGTTCTGCGCCAGGGTATAGGCCCCGGCGCGGTGCATCTCCATCATCCCCGCCGCCCCGTCGTTCCCCATGCCGGTGAGGATCACCCCCACCGCATTGCGGCCGGCATATTGCGCTACCGAGCGGAACAGCACGTCGACCGACGGACGATGGCGGTTGACCGCCGGGCCGTCATGCAGCTTCACCTGATAGTTGGCGCCGCTGCGCGCCAGCTCCAGGTGGCGATCCCCCGGGGCGATGTAAGCGTGGCCCGGCAGTACGCGCTCGCCGTCCTCCGCTTCTTTCACCGTGATCTGGCACAGCTTGTTCAGCCGTTCGGCGAACGAACGGGTGAACCCCGGCGGCATGTGCTGGGTGATCAGCAGCGCCGGACTGGTGGCCGGCAGCGGCTGCAACACCTGGCGGATCGCTTCGGTGCCGCCGGTGGAAGCGCCGATGGCGATCAATTTTTCACTGCTCAGCAGCGGCGCATGGCTGAGGATCGCCGGCGCCGGGCTGCTGGAACGCTGCGGCAGGCGCGCTCTGGCGGCGGTGCGGATCTTCTCGGCGATCAGTTCGCTGTAGGCCAACATGCCCTCGCGAATGCCGAGCTGCGGTTTGGTGACGAAATCCACCGCGCCCAGCTCCAGCGCTCGCAGCGTGATCTCCGAGCCTTTACCGGTCAGCGACGAAACCATCACTACCGGCATCGGCCGCAGGCGCATCAGCTTCTCGAGGAAATCCAGCCCGTCCATGCGTGGCATCTCGACGTCCAGCGTCAGCACCTGAGGATTAAATTTTTTGATCAGATCGCGCGCCACCAGCGGATCCGGAGCGGTCGCCACCATTTCCATGTCGGGGTGGCCGTTCACGATTTCCGTCATCAGCTGACGCATCAGTGCCGAATCGTCTACGCATAACACTCTGATTTTACTCATTACCTCTCCTTGGTCAGCCCATACACGGTCTGCCCACGCAAGTAGAAATCCCGGCTGATCTGGCTGAAGTTCTCGGAGTGGCCGGCGAACATCAGCCCCCCCGGCTTAAGCAAGGGAACGAAGCGGCGCAGGATGCGCTCCTGCGTCGCCTTATCGAAATAGATCATGACGTTGCGGCAAAAAATGGCGTCAAATTGCCCCGGCAGCGCCCATTCCGGCGCCAGCAGGTTCAACGGCTGGAAGTTCACCCGCGCCGCCAGTTCCGGCCGCACGCGCACCAGCCCCTGATGCGGCCCGGTACCACGCAAAAAATAGCGCTGCATTTGGGTCGGCGTCAGGGTGCGCAGATCTTCCTGGCGGTAAACGCCCGCTTCCGCTTTTTCCAACACCTGCGTGTCGATGTCGCTGGCCCAGACCTGGCAACTGCCGGCCCGCTGCCCCAGGGCATCGCTCAGCGTGATGGCGATCGAATACGGCTCTTCGCCGGTCGAGGCCGCAGTGCTCCAGACGCTGTAGCCGTTCGGCCGCGAACGCGCATGCTCCGCCAGGATCGGGAAGTGATGCGCCTCGCGGAAAAATGCCGTCAGGTTGGTGGTCAATGCGTTGATGAACGCCTGCCACTCCGCGCTGTTCGGATCGCTTTCCAACAGCGCCAAATAGTCGCCGAAATCGTGCAATCCCAGCAGCCGCAACCGGCGCACCAGGCGGTTGTAAACCATCTCGCGCTTATGCTCCGCCAGCACGATGCCGGCGCGTTGATAAATCAACTGGCTGATACGGCGAAAATGCACGTCCGACAGCGGCAGGCGCTGCACCATTTGCGTCAACATCGACGCAGTATCCCGGTTAGAAGTAGACGGCGCCTGTTTCATGCCGCCTCACCGGAGAAAAACGTGCTGTTTATGCGGTTTAACAATCTTGGGCTTCCTTTACCACGGGTGAAACTGCGTTGTTGCTGTTACCTGGCGCGACGACGTTATCGTCCGCCAGACGGAATACCGCGACCGCGTCGGCCAGGGTAATGGCCTGCTCTTCCAGCGCGGTGGCGGCAGAAGCGGATTCTTCCACTAGCGCGGCGTTCTGCTGGGTAACCTGGTCCATCTGGGTCACCGCCTGCGTCACCTGTTCGATGCCGCGGCTTTGTTCATCCGAAGCCGACGCGATCTCGCCCATGATGTCGGTCACGCGAGTCACCGAACGCACAATGTCCTGCATGGTGGCGCCGGAGTTTTCCACCAGCACCGAGCCGTGTTTGACGCGGCTGACCGATTCGTCGATCAGCACCTTGATCTCTTTCGCCGCCTGCGCGCTGCGGCTCGCCAGGTTGCGCACTTCACCGGCCACCACGGCGAAACCCCGCCCCTGTTCGCCGGCGCGCGCCGCTTCCACCGCCGCATTGAGCGCCAGAATGTTGGTCTGGAAGGCGATGCCGTCGATCACGCTGGTGATGGCGCCGATTTTCTGCGAACTGTTGGCGATATCGTGCATGGTGGTGACCACGTCACCGGCCAGTTCGCCGCCCTTGGCCGCGGTGGCCGAGGCATCACGCGCCAGCTGAGACGCCTGCCGCGCATTGTCGGCGTTCTGTTTCACCGTCGCGGTCAGCTGTTCCATGCTGGCGGCGGTTTCTTCCAGCGACGCGGCCTGCTGCTCGGTGCGGGAAGAGAGATCGTTGTTGCCTTCGGCGATCTCCTGCAGGCCGATCAGAATCGACTCCGCCCCGTCGCGCACCGCGCCGACGGTGCCGATCAGCGACTGCTGCATGCGTTGCAGGCTGGCGAACAGCATGCTGATTTCATTACGGCCGTACACCTGAATCGGCGTCGCCAGATCGCCGGCGGCGATGCGTTCAAAGTGGCTGCGGATTTGGTTCAGCGGCTGTATCAGCATGGTGCGCAACCACCACATGGCGCTGCCGGTCACCACGATCAGCATCAATACCGCCCCCGCCAGCATCAGGCCCGCCAGCGTGAAGGAGAACTGATTAGCGTCTCTGGCCTCGCTGATGTCACCGTTCACCAACTGCAGGTACTGCACGAAGTCGGCCTCGAACAGGTCCTGGGTTTTCTGCGTCGGCTGATCCATAAACGCCTGCAGCTCGCCCTTTTCCAGGAAGCCGATCAGCTCGCGCAGCGCGCCGCGCAGCCGCTCGTAGCTGGCCTTGGTGGTGGCCGTCTGCTGGTTCTGCTGTTCACTGCTGCGTTCAACCGCCATAAACTGATTGAAATAGAGATCGGCCTTCTGCAGCGAACTGCGGGCGTTGCTCATCAGCTCGTTCACCTGCTCCTGCGGCAGTTTCAGCGCCGCGCGGGTGCCGGCGCGGTTCAGCGTATTGCGCGCCTGCAACAGCGACACCCAGCTCAGGCTGAGCGAATCGCGCTGCTGGCTGCCGAGGGTGATGATGTCGAGGTTGTGGTTATCGGAGCGAAACGCGGAATACGACAGGCCGCTGCTGGCCAACTGCAGAACGCAGAAGGTCATCAACAACAGGAATAAGCTGGTAGAGATACGGATTCGGTTAAACACTTGAACCTCCTTGCAGCCGGCCGGCGACCGGCCTACGTAGGGAAAAGGGCCTCTGCGAGAGAGGCCCGATACCGGTCAGAACGTTTCCCAGTTATCCTGCAGATCGCTGGCGTTCATTTTCTTATGATTGATTACCGGTGTTACCGTCGCCTTGCTGGTGACAGGCGCTTTAAATTCTTCCTGGCCTTCCTGCCTCAGACGGAATACCGCTACCGACTGGGTCAGCATGCTGGCCTGTTCTTCCAGCGCCGCCGCCGCCGAGGCGGATTCTTCCACCAACGAGGCGTTCTGCTGGGTGACGCGGTCCATTTCCGCCACCGCCTGGCCAACCTGATCGATGCCGCGACTCTGCTCGTCCGACGCCGAGGCGATTTCGCCCATGATGTCGGTCACGCGGGTAACGGCGTTGACGATGTCGCCCATGGTTTCCCCGGCGCTCTCGACCAGCACGGAACCCATATCGACGCGGCTGACCGAATCTTCGATCAGGCCTTTGATCTCTTTCGCCGCCTGTGCGCTGCGCTGCGCCAGGTTACGCACTTCACCGGCCACCACCGCGAAGCCACGGCCCTGTTCGCCGGCGCGCGCCGCTTCCACCGCGGCGTTCAGCGCCAGGATGTTGGTCTGGAAGGCAATGCCGTCGATCACGCCGGTGATATCGGCGATCTTCTGCGAGCTGCCGGCGATGTCATGCATGGTCTGCACCACGTTAGCCACGACCTTGCCGCCTTTCTGCGCGGTTTCAGAGGCGCTCAGCGCCAGTTGCGAAGCCTGACGCGCGTTTTCGGCGTTCTGTTTCACCGTCGCGGTCAGCTGTTCCATGCTGGCGGCGGTCTCTTCCAGCGATGCGGCCTGCTGCTCGGTGCGGGAAGAGAGATCGTTGTTACCCGCGGCGATTTCGGACGCGCCGCTGTAGATGGCGTCTGCGCCCTGGCGCACGCCGCTGACGGTTTCAATCAGTTCGCCTTGCATGTGTTTCAGGCTGGCCGCCAGCACGCCCATTTCGTTGCGGCTGTTGACGACGATCTGCTGAGTCAGGTCGCCGGCGGCGATCTGTTTGATGTGCTCGATCATGCGGTTCAGCGGGCGTACCAGGATGTGATGGATACCAGTCCAGACCAGTACGATCACCGCCAGCACCACCACCAGGATCACGATCAGCGTCCAGATGGCCGAGTTGTAGGAGCTGTTGCTGCCGTCGACCGCGATTTGGTACAGCTTGCCGTTTTGCTCCAGGTAAACGTTGTAGCTCTGCTCAAAGTTATCCTGGTAACTCTGCGTAGGTTGATCGAAGAACGCGTTGATTTTGCCTTCGCCCAGCAGTTGGATCAGCTCGGAGAGCGCGCCGTACAGCACATCGTACTGATGCTTGAGGCGTTCCGCCGCCTGAGGATCCTGACGCGGGTCCTGAGGGATTTTCTCGTACGCGGCGTAGTGTCTTTCCGCTTCGCCCAGCTCTTCCTTCGCCTTGGCCAGCAGTTCATCAATGGTGGCGCCGCTGCCGATCTTGTTGGTATCCATCATGTAGCGAATACCGGCACGGTTCAGGGAGTTGCGCGCCTGCAGCAGGTCAACGCGGCTTTCGCTCAGCTGCAGCTGCTGCTGACGAATAGTTTGCAGGACGGTAAAGTTTTCCTTATCGCTTTTCAGCGAGGAGAAAAAGAGTCCGCCCGAAATCAACTGCAAGGCGCCAAACAGCACCAACACCAGCAACAGGCTGGTGACCACCTTCATACGATTTAACATGATTTCCCTTGTTGAAGCCCGCGCAGACAGGCTCTGATGACGTTGAATGTGAGAGTTATCGGCGCAGCGCGGCAAAACTTTATGCGGGAAAGTAACTATTTTTAGTGGGGGTTCCGGGCGCGGCGGGCGGCATCGCGACAGGTCAGGGAACGTGAAGGTTGAAGGGGGCAGCGCCCTGCCCCCTTGAGTCTTGGATCAGACGCTTTTCGCCACGCTGTCGACCAGCGACATCTCTTCGCTGCTCAGCAGCTTTTCGATATCCACCAGGATCAACATGCGCTCGCCCAGCGAACCGAGGCCGGTGAGGTATTCGGTCGCCAGGGTCACCGCGAACTCCGGCGCCGGACGGATCTGCTCGGCGGTCAATGACAGCACGTCGGAGACGCCGTCAACCACGATGCCCACCACGCGCTGGCCAAAGTTCAACACGATCACCACGGTGTTCTCATCATAGGAAACACTCTGCTGGGAGAATTTCACCCGCAGATCGATGATGGGAACAATCACGCCGCGCAGGTTGGTGACGCCCTTGATGAACGCCGGGGTGTTGGCGATGCGGGTCACCTGATCGTAGCCGCGAATTTCCTGCACCTTGAGGATGTCGATGCCGTACTCCTCGTTGCCCAGGGTAAAAATCAGAAACTCTTGCCCTACCGTTTCGCCAGCCAATTTGCTGACGGCTGCCAATCCTGCCATATCATTCACCTTTTAAATCAATAAACTCATTATTATGCGGCGGCGTCCGTCAGACGCTTTTCACGGTTCAAGGTTTGCAACGCCGAGACATCGACGATCAAGGCCACGCTGCCGTCGCCCAAAATGGTCGCGGCGGAAATGCCCGGCACTTTGCGGTAGTTGCTTTCCAGATTCTTCACCACCACCTGATGCTGGCCAATCAGCTGATCCACCAGCAACGCATAGCGGCGGCCGGCGCTTTGCAGGATGACGACGATGCCCTGGGTGGCGTCGGTTTTGGCGCCTTCCACTTCGAATACCCGATACAGTTCCACCAGCGGCAGGTATTCGCCGCGCACCTGCAGCACGCGTTCGCCGCCGGCCAGCGGGTGCAAGTCTTCCGCCTGCGGCTGCAGCGATTCCATCACCGCGTTCAGCGGCAGAATAAAGACTTCGTCGTTCACTTTGACCGACATGCCGTCGAGGATCGCCAGCGTCAACGGCAGCAGGATGCGGATGGTGGTGCCTTTACCGGCCTGCGAACGGATCTCGACGTGGCCGCCCATCTCCTGAATATTTCTTTTCACCACGTCCATGCCGACGCCGCGGCCGGAAACGTCGGTCACCTGCTCGGCGGTGGAGAAGCCCGGCGCGAAGATCAGCATGCCGACCTCTTCATCGCTCATGCTGTCGCTCACCGCCAGCCCTTGCGAAGCGGCCTTGGCGAGAATTTTTTCGCGGTTCAGACCGGCGCCGTCGTCGATGACCTCAATACAGATGTTGCCACCCTGGTGTTCGGCCGACAGCACCAGATTGCCCACCGCCGATTTACCGGCGGCGATGCGGGTGGCCGGCTCTTCGATACCGTGATCGAGGCTGTTGCGCACCAGGTGCGTCAACGGGTCGATAATCCGTTCGATCAGGCTCTTGTCCAGTTCGGTCGAGCTGCCCTGCAGCGTCAGCTCCACCTGTTTGTTCAGCTTGCCGGCCAGATCGCGCACCAGACGCGGGTAGCGGCTGAAGACGTATTCCATCGGCATCATGCGGATCGACATCACCGACTCCTGAAGATCGCGTGCGTTACGCTCCAGCTGGCTCATGCTGTTCAGCAGATCGCCGTGGTTCACCGGATCCAGCGTGCCGGAACGTTGCGCCAGCATCGACTGGGTGATCACCAGCTCGCCCACCAGGTTGATCAGTTGGTCCACCTTTTCCACCGCTACGCGAATGCTGGTGGATTCGCTCGCCTTGGCGCGCGCTTTTGGCGCTTCCGCCGCTGCGGCGGCCGGTTTGGCGGCAGGCGACACGGCGCTGGCGACCGGCGCCGGTTCCGGCACGGCGACCGCTTCCGGTAAGCTCGCTTCCACGGTGGCCGGTTCGCTCTGCGTCGGCGTCGAGAAGCTGATTTGTTCCGGTTCCAGCACGAAGCACAGCACGGCGCTGATGTCGTCTTCGCTGGCGGAGGTGAGCAACGTCACGTCCAGACTGTGTTCCGTCTGATGCGGGTCTTTAACCTCGCCGAGGTTGCCCAACTCTTCCAACATCAGGGGGATTTCACTGGCTTTCAGCCCGTTCAGGCTGATGCGCATGCCGCCTTCAATCGCCGCCGGCGCGGCCGATGGCTGAGCGACCGGCTGCTGAACGGCGGGTTGAGCCGCAGGCGCCTCCTGCTGCTGTTGCGCTTCCAACGCCAGCTGACGCAGCGCCTGGCAAATGTATTCAAAGCTTTCAGCGTCAGGCTGTTGCGAGGTTTTATAGGCGTCCAGTTGCTCCTGCATAATGTCTTTGGTTTCCAGAAACAGGTTGATAATCTCGGTGCTCAGGCTCATTTCCTGGCGTCTTGCACCGTCCAGCAGGTTCTCCAGCAGGTGGGTGGTTTCCTGCAGCACCGAAAAACCAAAGGTCGCCGCGCCGCCCTTGATCGAATGCGCCGCGCGGAAGATGGCGTTCAACGGCTCGATATCGGGGGCCAGCGGATCCAGCTCCAGCAGGTGTTGCTCCATGTCGGCCAGCAACTCGTCCGCCTCATCAAAGAAGGTCTGATAAAAATCGCTAATGTCCATGCTCACGGGGTCACCTCTGGCTGTGAGTCGCGGTTAGTCGGTGCGGGTGCGGCCGCCGGTGGTTCCGGCGCCTGGTCGGCCGGGGCTATCGCCGGGGACGCCTGCGGGGGAGCGTTCGGCGTTGGCGCCGCGGGTTCCGGGGCTGTCGTCGAGGATTCCGGCGTTTGGCTGGCCGGCGCGGTCGCCGACGGCGCCAGCTGCTTCAGGCTGTCCGGCTGGGCAATATCCAGCGCGTTGCTTTCGGCATTTTCGTGCTCGATGCCCTCTTGCGTTTGCTTGTTCAACACCAGTACGGTGATGCGGCGGTTAATCGCATCATCGGCGCCATGCTGTTTCAGGCTCATGGTGGCCGCCATGCCTACCACCCGCAGCACTTTGCCTTCCGCCAGGCCGCCGGCGATCAGCTCGCGACGCGACGCGTTGGCGCGATCGGCCGACAGTTCCCAGTTGCTGTAGCCGCGTTCGCCGGTGGCGTAAGGGATGTCATCGGTGTGGCCGGACAGGCTGATTTTGTTCGGCAAGTCGTTAAGGATCGGCGCTATCGCCCGCAGAATATCGCGCATGTAGCTCTCGACCTGCGCGCTGCCGGTTTTGAACATCGGCCGGTTCTGGCTATCGATAATCTGGATGCGCAGCCCTTCGTCCATCATGTTGATCAACAGATGTGGACGCAGCGCCTTCAGGCGCGGATCGGACTCAATCAACTCATCCAGCTTTTCGCGCAGCTTGTTCAGGCGCAGCTCTTCGGCGCGCGAGTCCGGCGAATCGACCTGTTTTTTCACCAGGCCATGCTGTTGCGTTGGATCGTCGCCGCCGCCTGGAATGGGGCTGCTTTCGGAACTGCTCTTGTCGCCGCTGGTCAGGGCAACCTTGAGCGGCGTGCGGAAGTATTCGGCGATTTGCGTCAGCTCCTGCGGGCTGGCGATCGCCAGCAGCCACATCACCAGGAAGAACGCCATCATCGCCGTCATAAAGTCGGCATAAGCGATCTTCCAGGAGCCGCCGTGATGGGCGGCATGATGCGACTTGCGCTTTCTGACCAAAACGACCGGATGATTCTGTTTCATGCTTCTTCTTCTTCCGTCGCCTGCTGCGCCGGCGCTTTCACGCGGCGCACGTGTTCTTCCAGCTCAACGAAAGAAGGACGTTCGGTGGTATACAGCGTTTTACGGCCGAACTCGACCGCGATCTGCGGCGCGTAACCGTTCAGGCTCGACAACAGCGTGACTTTGATGCACTGCATCATCTTGACGTTTTCGGCGCTCTTCTGACGCAGCAACGTCGCCAGCGGCGAGATGAAGCCGTAGGCCAACAAAATGCCGAGGAAAGTACCGACCATGGCGTTAGCGATCAGCGCGCCCAGTTCAGCGGCCGGACGGTCAGCCGAAGCCAGGGCGTGCACCACCCCCATCACCGCCGCGACGATGCCGAACGCCGGCAAGGAGTCGCCCACCATCGCCAGACTGCCGGCGGGCACTTCGCTTTCCTGCTCGTAGGTTTCGATCTCTTCGTCCATCAGCGCTTCGATCTCGAACGCATTCATATTGCCGCTCACCATCAGTCGTAAATAGTCGGTAATGAACTCCACCAGGGTGTTATCGGCAAGGATGCGCGGATAATTAGAGAAAATTTCACTTTCTTGCGGATTATCGATATCGAACTCGAGCGACAGCATGCCCTGCTGACGCGATTTGGCCAGCAGACGGAACAGCAACGCCATCAGATCCATATACAGATCTTTGTTGTATTTGGAACGGCGCATCAGGCGCGGCAGGGCGCGCAGCGTCGCTTTGATCGCCTTGCCGTTGTTGCCGACGATGAAAGCGCCGACCCCCGCCCCGCCGATAATCAGAAACTCCGCCGGCTGATATAACGCACCGAGATGACCGCCCACGATCAGGTAGCCGCCAAACACCGCACCCAATACCACGAGATAACCCAAAATAACTAGCACACGCATTCCTTAAATTAACAATGTGGATGGAAGGTGGGGCAAACGCGCCCTGGCGTGACAGACCAGGCTGCATGTCTGGGGGCGGCATGCCGCCCCTGCGTATCACACGTCGGTATTCATTGCCGAGAGCCGGCAACGTGGCGGCTCAAATGGCGCGTTTGACCTGCTCGTCCAGCAGTTGAGGAATAATATCGGCCAGTTGCGGCGAAAGTTTACGTCTTTTTACGGCGCGGGATGGGGGTTGGCATAAACTGCAGATGAAACCGTTCAGCGGCTGGTGCGCGTGGGTGATAAATGCGCCGCCGCAGCAGCCGCAGGCGGAGAGCTGCAACATGCCGCTGTCGACGAAGCGCACCAGCGTCCAGGCGCGGGTCAACGCCAGCAACGGCGCCTCGCCGGCCTGCTGCGGGCACTGCTCCAGGTAGAGGCGATAGGCTTTGATCACCGCTTCCACCCCGCTGCACTGTCCGCTTTTCATCAGAAACAGGTAGGCGTTATAAAACATCGAGGAATGAATATTCTGTTCCCAGGTCATAAACCAGTCGGTTGAGAACGGCAACATTCCTTTTGGCGGCGGGCTGCCACGCAACTCCTTGTAAAGTTTAATCAAGCGCCCGCGGCTGAGCTGGGTTTCACTCTCCAGCATCTGCAAACGGGCCCCCAGCGAAATCAGCTCCATGGCGAGCTGAATGTCCTTGGCTTCTTGAACAATGCTTTTCTCAACCATCATCAGGCTCTTTTCTTCGTCGGGCTAGCGTCTTTACTCGATAGCTCTTGCAGTAAATGGCTTGATAGCAAAATGCCGGTATGGATTTGTTGCAGATCGTCGACGCGCGACTCTTTGGTCAGGCGTTCGATGGTCTGGTGATCGTTAAAGCGGAAGTGGCAAACCAGCTGGTTGGTCTCGGCCAGTTTGACCATTTGCGGCAAAGTCAGCTGCGCCAACGCATCGGCCATGGTCTCATCAATACCAAGGCGGAACATCGCGGACGCTTTTTCATCGTTGATCAAACGCTGTGCTAAAAGTAAATATGACAAATTGATGTCATAAATATGCTTAAGTAATTCAGACGTACCCATATTCCCCATCCCGACAGACTATGTTTAAAAACATACGCTGGGTGATAAATTTTATCGCCCGTGACCTGGGTTGTTTCCCAAAGTTGGCAAATTAATCTCTCAAAAACGACTGCTATAATTTTCGCCAATCGCTAAATTCGACCACTGTTCAGTATTTGCTACGAGCGTAAACCAACGTGTATGGATGTACAGCATTCTGCTTCGATAGTGTTTAGTCACCATGAAACTATTTTTACAAATTTAATAAGATTATTCCTAAAGCAGCGCAACTCTACCCCCGAACCATTAGCACACACAATGTAAGTGAGAGGCAATTTTAAATACAATGTGACATAGATCACAAAAATAAAAAATAAATTAAGCCAAATACCCCTAAATTCGCACATTTTATGACCCGCATTTTGCTCACAAAATCGCCTTAGGTAAAAAAACGTCTTAAAAACAATGTTTATCAGCCAAAAAATTATCTTTTTTAGATCAATTCGAACAAAACCATCACCAAACCAAAATAACAGAACAAAAATCTGCATATAGGCAACAATCTTAGTATAAATAACCATTTGAGCCGCTAAAAAATATCCGAGGTGAAAAATAACCAATGTAAACTATAAGGTTATTAGCTATCGGATTTGACTTAAACCCTCCGCAGAGGGTTGTTCTAATTTTCAACATCAGGTGATTATGGCTTATCAATGATTCGCTGGCGTAGTGAACAAGCCAATAGACGTAACGATATGTTTCCGTATTAGCGCGGCGCAAGAATGGTTTTTTAACGTTAAATTACCCCAAAACGACATATCGGCAGCACATCCTAAAGCTTTAGCGTTTTTTTATTTTCTTTTTTGCCGGCGCATTAATTACCACGCCGTTCCAGACGTTATTAAAATTCCCGCGCCCCATCGTTTCATTGCAATAAAATAAAACGCAGTTTTGTTTTACTTGCCATAATCGCGCAGGCCAAACAGGCGCAGTTTCAATGCCGACAGCGGCAACATACATCGCCTCGTGCTGCGACCGCCCTCCGGACAGGTGAAAAAAACGCCGCCAAAGGAGAGCGAGCACGGCTTCGCGCGCTTGCACGCAGCGGAAACGTCGACGCTTAAGCTCCTCGTTCGTGACGCATCGCCCTGAGACTTTCCCTATTTCTTCATTTATCAGCAGGATGAGATTGCTGATGCCGCACTTGCATATTATGATTTATCCCAGCGCCGCCACGGGCGGCGTCACATTATTACCCAGTGCAATTTATTCACTTGAAATGATTTTTGTCAGGTCGTACATCGCTGCCTCGACGGCGTCGCCGTGAGCCGCTATGTGTTATTCACCCGGCTTTAACTATTAACAGGCTATATTTTAATCATGACCGATACGCTCGAATATCTGCTGACATTCCGTAAATGCTCCTCTTTGGACAGCCTGGAGAAGGTGTACGACAAACTGAACTATTCCATTGAAAACGATACAGAAATGAGCAATATGTACCGCGCTGCCGACCACCGTCGCGCCGAGCTGGTTGCCGGTAAATTGTTCGATCTGGGCAAGGTGCCGAAAACGCTGTGGGCGCAGGTGCTTTAATTCAGTGAAATTACGTGCGGCAACGGTTTTATCTTTTATTGCTATATAACCGGAGCAAACTCAGCTTTTATTGCCGCGCGTGATGCGAAACACATTTATTCCCCCCGCCAGGTTCTACCCTTTATCCGAGCGCAGCATTTCATCCAAGGCCCCGACGCGGCAGCCTGAAACACGACGGATGCAACAAGGAGTGGAATATGGGGTATCAAAACGTTCTGGTTACCGTCGCCGTCGCGCCTGACAGCCATCGCCTGGTGGAAAAGGCCGTCTCTATCGTCCGCCCCTACGGCGGCAACATCACCCTGTTAAGCACCCTCGCCAATCCGGAAATGTACAATAATTTCGCCGGGCCGATGCTGGCCGATTTGCGCACGCTGATGGAAGAGGAAACCCGGCTGTTTATGGAGGAACTGCGCCAACGCGCCGGCTACCCGATCGCCGATACCCTTATCGTGCATGGCGAGCTTGGCGACAGCCTGGAATTCGCCAGCCGCCGTCAGCCGTTCGACCTGCTGCTCTGCGGCAATCACCGCGACAGCATGATGAACAAAGTCTCCTGTTCCGCCGCCCGCTTCATCAACATCAGCCATATCGACGTGCTGATCGTTCCGCTCTGAGGCTAAGCACATTCGGTAACGTTGCCTTGGCGCCCCTGGACTAGGCTTAACGAACCTTGTTTGTCGCAACACAAAGGAGCTTTCGATGTCCCCTTCTCAACAGAACCGCCGCTTTCTGCTGGCCTCGCGCCCGCACGGCGAACCGACGGCGGCGAATTTCTGCCTCGACACGGTCGCCGTGCCACAACCCGAGGCCGGCCAGCTGCTGCTGCGTACCGTATATCTGTCGTTAGATCCTTATATGCGCGGACGCATGAGCGATGCTACCTCCTACGCGCCGCCGGTGGAGATCGGTCAGGTCATGGTGGGCGGAACGGTCTCTCGCGTGGCGGCCTCACAGCATCCCGATTTCAACGTCGGCGATTGGGTGTTGGGCTATGACGGTTGGCAGGATTACGCGCTGTCCGACGGCAGCGGCCTGCGCAATCTCGGCCCACACTTGCCGCACCCTTCCCGCTTGCTCGGCGTGCTGGGCATGCCCGGTTTTACCGCTTACATGGGGTTGCTCGACATCGGCCAACCGCAGGCGGGTGAAACGCTGGTGGTCGCCGCCGCCAGCGGCGCGGTCGGTTCAGTGGTCGGCCAAATCGGCAAACTGAAAGGCTGCCGCGTCGTCGGCGTTGCCGGCGGTGCGGACAAATGCCGCTATGTGGTGGAAGAGTTGGGTTTCGACGCCTGTATCGATCACCGCGCCCCCGACTTTGCCGAACAGCTGGCCGCCGCCTGTCCGCAGGGCATCGACATCTATTATGAGAACGTCGGCGGCGCCGTATTCGACGCCGTGTTGCCGCTGTTGAACGCCAAAGCGCGCATTCCGGTCTGCGGCATCATCGCCCATTACAATGCCACCGGGTTACCCGCCGGGCCGGACCGCTTACCGTTGCTGGAAGGGCTGATCTTGCGTAAACGTATCCGTATGCAGGGCTTTATCATCTTCGACGATTACGGTTCACGCTTTGATGAATTCCTGCAACAGATGAGCAGTTGGGTCGAGCAAGGAAAGATCAAGTTCCGCGAGGACATCGTCGATGGGCTGGAGCAGGCGCCGCAGGCCTTTATCGGCCTGCTGCAGGGCAAAAACTTCGGCAAACTGGTGATCCGCGTCGCTGACGAATAACGCGCATCAGGGCGTGGCGCGCCACGCCCTGCTTGTCAATGCACGGCACCGTCGCCGAATTGCACATCCTCCTCTACCGTGAGCGTCACCTGCACGAGAGTGCGCACCGCTTCCACCATCGTCGCCAGCGCCATACTCGGCTTGCCCGGATGCACCGCCGCCAGTTCATGGCTGTACGGAATGTGCACGAATCCGCCCCTGGCCCGCGAATGCTGAGTCTCCAGATAGTGACGCAGACCATAAAAAATATGGTTGCAGTTATAGGTGCCCGCCGTGTAAGAAACGCCCGCCGGGATCCCCTGCCGGCGCAGTTGCTGCACCGCGGCCTTGACGGGCAGCGTACTGAAATAGCCCACCGGCCCGCCGGCAACCACCGGCACGTCAATCGGCTGTTTACCGGCATTGTCGGGAATGCGGGCATCGATCAAATTGATGGCTACCCGTTCCAGGGATATTTCGGCTCGGCCGCCGGCCAGCCCCAGACAGATCACCGCCCGCGGCTGCAATGCCTCAATCGCCGCGATCAGCTGCTGGTTGGCCACGCCCAATACGCACGGCAACTCGAGCACCGCGATCTCCGCGCCGGCGATACGCTCTCCGGCCAATGCCTGCGCGACCTGCCAGGAAGGGTTCACCGCGTCACCGTCGAACGGCTCAATGCCGGTGATTAACACTTTGTTCATCATTTCCCCTGATTGAAGGCTAAATACGTGTGCTACCAGCCTAGGGAACGCTGTAAGATTCTGGAAATGGATTATCTGTATATAGAGTATTCATAAAATGAATTTAGCCAACGTCGATCTCAATTTACTGGTGGTGTTTGAAGCGCTGTATCAGACTCGTAACGTCACCGCCGCAGGCCGGCGTCTTAACCGCGCGCAACCTTCCGTCAGCAATGCATTGGCGCGACTGCGCATTCTGCTCAACGATCCGCTGTTTGTCCGCAGCGGCGGCGGCATGGCGCCCACGCCGCGCGCCCACCAGCTTATGCCGCAGATACAGCGGGTGCTTGAGCAAATCCATCTGGCGTTGGCCCCACCGGCCCGTTTCGATCCGGCCACCGCCGGGCAGCGGCGTTTTACGCTGGCCGCCGGCGACTATGCGGATATCTTGCTGCTGCCCGCCATCATCAGCCGTTTGCGCCAGGCGGCACCCGGCATCGATATTCGCGTTTCGCGTCTGGATCGCCGCAATATTTACCGTCAGTTGGATAGCGGGGAGGTGGATGTCGCGCTGGGAGGGCATCTTTCCGGGGCAGATAGTCACTATGTGCGCACGTTGTTTGAAGAGCATCTGGTCTGTATCGCCAGCCGTTCACACCCGCAATTGGCGGATGGCCGCTGGGATCTGGCCCGCTACCTCAGCTTGCCGCACGGGCTGTACGCGCCGGCTGACGACGGCTCCGCCAGAGGCTTGGTCGACCGCCGCCTGGCGGAAATCGGCGGCCAGCGGCGCGTCGCCGTGACCTTTTCACACATTGTCGCCCTGCCGGCGGTGGTCGCCGACAGCGATCTGATCGCCACCCTGGCCGCCAGCGTGGCCCGGCGTTTTTCCGATCCGCAACGCGTACGCATTCTCCCGCTGCCTGAGGAGTTGGCCATCGCGCCTTTCCCCATTGAGCTGATCGCCGGCCGACAGGCGCAACGCGACCCGGCCTTAATCTGGCTCTGTGACCTGATAAGCCGACTTTCCCTCGATCCCCTTCCGCGCTAACCGCATCAATTGCTGCTTTATCAACCATTCAGACTCACCGTCGGAGGCCCGTACCGCGGGCTTTTCACGCCGGCCAAATAGGAATCATCCGAATTAACATTCGGTGAATTTATATATTTGATCATCTTTAACTAACGAATGGTAAGGATAAAAAATACTCAGTGACTTTTTTCACGGAAAAAAAGAGTTGTTTTATAAACACGTTGACTTAAGTGTTACAGATTTATTATTTGGTATTACCATTTTCCCAATAATTTGGGATAAAAAAAGATCTGGTCGTATCTATATGTTTTAGATAATAAAAAACCAGATCGTGAGCGAGTTAACGAATTGAGCATTGATCCACAAGGCTATTTTGCAAATGCAGAGCTCTATTGTAGACTGCACAAATCGTGCCTTTGTGTAAACTTTGTTAAATCTTTCGTCAGCCCCTGTCTCAATTCGTGACAGATACGCCATCGGGATCGCGCGTCAAATCTCGTGCGGTAGCTATGCCTAAACCGGGGATATAGTATGGATCGCCTTATCATTGCGCACACGCCTTTGCCCGCCCATCAGCTGTTGTTCAGAAGCCTTTCCGGTGAGGAAAGACTGGCCGGGCTGTTCGAGTTCGACGTCGAGCTGCTCAGCCCTGACAATCGCCTCGATCTGAAATCGCTGCTGGGACAAAAAATCACGCTGGAGCTGCGGGGCAACCCGATGGCCCCGCGTTATCTCAACGGCAATATCACGCGTATGACCCTCTCCGGACGAGAAGCCGGCGGCAACCGCTACTATATCTACCGCGCCGTGCTGCGCCCCACGCTGTGGTACCTGACGCAAAACCGCGATTTTCGCATCTATCAGGAAAAGACCGTTCCCGACATCCTGACCCAGGTGCTGGGGCAGTATCAGGTGAAGATCGATAACCGTCTGAGTTACGACTACCGCATCTGGGGGTACTGCGTGCAGTACCAGGAGAGCGATTTCGATTTCATCAGTCGTCTGATGGAACATGAAGGCATCTATTACTATTTCACGCACCAGCAGGACGGCCATACGCTGGTGCTGGCCGACGCGCCGGCGGCGCATCAGGAACTCGCCGGCTATGCCAGCATCCCCTATCAGCTCGCGGAAGGCGGTCTGGTGGAAAACAAGGACAGCATCAACAGCTGGAGCGTCTCGGACGCCATCACGCCCAGCCTGTATAGCCTGGATGACTACGATTTTCGTAAACCGCGCGCACGGTTGCTGGAGGCCCGGCAGAATCCCGCCTCGTTCGCACAGGACAAAGCCGAGGTGTTCGACTGGCCCGGGCGTTATACCGATCACGCCCACGGCCAGTTTTATGTCAAGGTGCGCCAACAGGAGTTCGAAGCGCAGCATGAGCAGATGAGCGGGGAAGGCAGTTCGCAGGGCATTGCGCCCGGCTACCGTTTTCAGCTGATCCAGGCGCCGCGCATGGAAGACAACCGCGCCTATCTGGTGGTCAGCGCGCGTTACTTCATGCAGGAAAACAGCTACGCCAGCAACGATAACGACGTTGGCGAGCAACATACCGAATTTCAGGTGGTGCCGGCGGACATCAACTGGCGCCCGGCGCGCACCACACCCTGGCCGAAAACCCATGGCCCGCAAACCGCCGAAGTGGTTGGCCCGGAAGGCGAAAGCATCTGGACCGATAAATATGGCCGGGTGAAACTCAAGTTCCGTTGGGATCGCCACGGCAGCGGCAATGAAACCAGCTCCTGCTGGGTGCGCGTCTCCAGCGCCTGGGCCGGCTGGAAATACGGCGGGATCCAAATCCCGCGCGTGGGTGAGGAAGTGGTGGTCGACTTTATCAACGGCGATCCGGATCGCCCCATCATCACCGGCCGCGTTTACAACGAAGACAGCATGCCGCCCTGGGATCTGCCCGGCGACGCCACCAAAATGGGCTTTATGAGCCGCAGCAAAGGCGGCGGCGTCGACAACGCCAGCTTCCTGTTCCTGGAAGACTCGCCCGGCAACGAATCTTTCGACATGCACGCCGAACGCAACATGAACATGACGGTGGAAAACGACAAGAACGTCAATATTGACGGCAGTCGTTTCACCCGCATCGGCAAGACCCAAGACCATCAGGTTATCGGCAATGCAACTTTCCTTTTTGGATCAATGCGTAACACCACCGTGACAGGACCTGAAACCGCCACTTTTAACAGTGGGCAACAGGTGGGGATCAAAGCCGGGCGTAAATTCACCATTCACGACGGCGGCGATAACGTCAACATCACCGGCGATCAAACCATTCTGCTGAAGGGCAATCGACACCATACGATTGAAAACAAGCAGACCCAACTGATTAAGCAAGGCCAAGACACCACCATCGAGCAATATGGCCAGTCCACGAAAATCGAAACCGGCGATAAGAAGCTGGAGATTACCAGCGGAAACCAGAGCACCAAATTGGCGGGCGGCAACAAGAGCCTCGATATCACCGGCAACCTGACCTCCACCGTCAGCGGCGAAGAAACGCGCTCTCAGAATAAATTAACCGTCACCACCGCCACAGACTACGTGCAGAAAGCATCGAAGATTAAGATCGCCACTGTCGATGGCGAAGGCCCCAGTGGATCGGATATTTACATCCACGGCAACAAGGTGACGGTAAAAAGCGACAGCGAGCACATTATCATCCGCCCCAAGAACATGACCTGGACCAAGTGGTTGGATGTCGGCATCAAGACTGGCGCGGCATTCTCCATTACCGGCGGGCTGACCGTCGATGTTAAAACCGCAGCAGTAGTGAAGTTCGAACCTCAGTTCATCTTGTATAAGAAAGGTCCGGAAGCCGATTTCAACGATCTGAAAATGACTTATTGTTCCATTAGGCTCGCGATTGCGATCCTGACATCTATTTCATAAGGAAAGCGTCACGATGGGTTCGTTTATTGACTTTGCGACACAGGACAGTCTCTGGGGTAAAATCGTCTTTACCCTGTTCGGCATTTTGGTGGGTGGCGTGCTGATCGCCGCGATTTGCAAAAATATTTTGCCGGCAAATAAACCTCTGTCTTTCCCTGCACGTCTGCTCATCTTTGTCGTGCTGATGCTAGCGCTCCTTAAATACAACCAGTACGTGATGTCGGCGGTGAATTACCCTGCAGAGTTGATCGGTTTCCTAATCCTTCCCGGTTTCCTGATGGTGTACTTGGGCGTCACCACTCCCGGCGGCGCGCTGTCCCTGATGGGAGAGCTTGGATGCTTCGCTTTGCTCGCCGCGTTGCTGGTGTTGGCATCCGCCGCAGTAGGTTTCTTCGCCCCCTATCACCTGGAGAGCGCGCTGCAATTTGCAGCCAAGGCAATCGCTGCCGCGCTGTCCGTAGCGACAGTCCTGCTGGTTCGCAAAGGGCTATCTATATAACTATTTATAATCACTTGCATTTTTATCTTACTCGTCGTTTTTATTTGGGGAGCGTTACCTTCCCCTGAATCCAACCGCGGGTGAATATTTTCATCTGATGTGACTTTGCCTGATATCCAATAAAGCGAAAAACGGGATTGTTTTTGTGCGGCGCAACATGTTGCCCGCAGGTATCTACCGGAAGCCTTGCACACACAATGAAAGTCGTAAAACCTTTGCGTCTGAGCACGCTTCATCGCCCCTACCGTTGGCAGGGGGAAAATTATCTGGGCGTTTCCGTTTTGGCGTTAGCCGACATGGGGGCGTCCCCACGTCTGCGCCCCGAGCCTGAACTATGGCAACTCGCCAGCGAAGAGCTGACCTTGAGCGGCGGCGTGCTCGATCTCGCCTTTCCTAAAGCCTGTGCAGAATTTCTTGCCACCGGCTACGCCTATACCCATCATCAAGCTGATAAAACCGCTTGTGCGGTTAAAATCCAGTTGGATACGCTGGAGAAAACGCTGGTGGTCTTCGGCGATCGTCACTGGATCAATGATCGCCCCTCATCCCCACTCCCCTTTGATGAAATGCGTCTGGATTGGAGCCGCGCTTTCGGCGGCCCGCAATGGGTTGAAAACCCGCACGGCCTTGGCGCTAACCCAGAAACACTTCCACGGGGTTCTCGCTGTCCCCTCCCCAATATCGAACCGCTGCACAATCGACTGAGCTCGCCGCGCCAGACTGCGCTCCCCGTCAGCTTTGACGCGTTGGACATCAATTGGCCACGCCGTTTCAGCCGCATCGGCAAAAAATACGACGCCAACTGGCTGCAAAATGAGTTCCCAGGGCTGGCCAGCGATACTGATTGGCGCCTGTTTAATATGGCGGATCACGATCAGCAATGGCCGCAGCGTGATGCACTTCCGAGCGGCGCCACCTATCGTATTTGGAACATGCATCCGCAGATCCCCTGCCAACAAGGACAGCTACCAACGTGGATAGCCCGCTGCTTTATCAACCGGCTGCGACACGGCGAACCCGAGATCGAAGAAATCGCCATGCGGCACACGACAGTCTGGTTCTTTCCGCATCGCCAACAGATGTTGTTGATTTATCACGGCAGCGTACGTATTGACGAAGACGACGCCGCTGACGTTTTGCACCTTATGCCGGCGTTAGAACTGTCCGGTGCCGCTCGCTCAGCCAATCATTATCGCAAGGTATTGCGCCAACGCAGCGATACCGAGAAAGGCGGTTTATTCGCCTTTCGCGAAAAAGAGCTGGTGCCTGAATCGGCCATCGGCCCCTGGTTGGATACGAAGCAAACGACAGAAGAAAGCCCGGCGGTGCGCAACCTCACTCGTTATCAGCAGCACCTGCAACAACACTATCGCGATCGCCGACTCTCGGAAGGTCAGGACATCGATGAAGCACTTCCCCCGACGGAACGCCCCGCATTGGATGAGTTGCCCGACTATGTCGAGCGTCTTGAACAGGAGGCTGAGCAAAGACAACAGGCTCTGTATGACGAACTGCGGGCCCAGGGGGTTGATCCGCAAAGCGTCGTCGAGGCGCCGCCGTCAAGCAGCGGGCATGAAAATTTCCAGCAGATGCGGGATCTGCTCTACCAACATAGCGATCCCGCCGATCGTCGCCGCCTGGAAGAACAGGAACAAGCGCTGTATCAGGCCTACCTGATGACCGCACAATCACAAGGCCCTGCGCTGCGGCTGAGTGGCGACTTAGCGACGATCATACGTAACCGCGCGATGGCCACCCAACGCGGCGATAAAAACTTTAGCGGTATCGATCTGACCGGCGCCGATCTTTCCGGTTTGGATCTCACCGGTGCAGACTTCAGCCGTTGTCTGCTGGAAAACGCCAATTTCAGCGGTTGCCGTCTCGACCATGCTAATTTTGAACAAGCGATGTTGGCGCGTGCAGACTTCACCGGCGCCCGCCTGCAAGGGGCTAACCTGAATCACGCCTCCCTGGCGTTGGCTCACTGTGAGAACGCTGACTTTTCTCATGCAACCCTGGTGGAAACCAATATTCAGGAAACGCTGTTCAAAAACTGCAATTTCACGGGAAGCAGACTGGAGCAGTTGGCGGGATACCGCACTTTTATGACGCAATGCAATTTCTCCCAGGCCACGCTCTGCGTCATCACGATGATGGCTTTGACATTGAGCCAGCTGAAATTTCATCAAGCCAAGCTGGAGAAAGTGACGTTCATTCGCTGCCAACTCGAAGGGTTCGACTTCAGTCATGCTCGGCTTGATACCTGTTCGTTGGTCGAAACCCGTGCGGAAGGCTGCTCATTTCAGGGGGCCAGACTGCAAACATGCTCTTTTGTCGCACAGAGCGCGATGCCCAGAGCGAACTTCAGCGAAGCGACGCTCAAGCAATGCAATTTGCGTCAGTTACCGCTGCATCAGGCCTGTTTTCGTCTTGCACGGATTGATAACAGCGACTTCTCCGGGGCCCAGCTCACTGCCGCCAACCTGCAGAAAGCGAACGGCAATGGCAGCTTGTTCATCCGCTGCGACTTCAGCAACGCCGATCTGACTAACGCCAGTTTTGTCAGTGCAGTGATGCAAAAAAGCCTGTTCAGCGGCGCCGATTTACGCGGCGCTAATTTGTTCCGCGCCGACCTGTCGCAATCGCGGATTGACGGCTCAACAAAAATTGATGGTGCTTATACCCGACAAACAAAAACGCTGCCTCGCACCGTTCAGGAGAAATTATGACGCTTGAAGCAGAAAGCGTTCGGCAGCAAATAGAGCGCGGTGAACCTCTGCAGGAATGTGACATCAGCCATTTGGATCTGCGCGGTTGGGACCTGTCCGGCGTAATTTTTTCACGAGTCAATCTGCAAGGTATAGATTTCAGCGGATGCAATCTGCAGGAGACCACCTTCAGTGAATGCTGTCTGGATCGGTGCTGTTTCGCCCGGCAAACCTTGCATCAGACCACCTTCAATCAGTGCGCCCTGGCGGGGGCCGACTTCACAGAGTGCCGGCTGGAACAAAGCATTTTCAATGAATGTCGGCTTAACGATGCCAGTTTCAAGCAGGCCGTGCTCGACCAAACGCAATTTATGCGCTGCCCACTCGAATGCGGTGATTTTGGCGCGTCAATCCAGGATCGCGTGACCTTTTACGAAACGGCATTACAGCAGGTTAACCTGGCTCAAAGTCAGTTGTCACTTGTCACCTTCTTTCGTCTTGACCTTCGTAGTACTGATTTAAAAGGCTGTTCGTTCGACCGCGTCACGTTTTTCGAATGCGACCATCGCGGCAAAAGTTACGCCGGGCAGCGCCTGATCGCCTGCCAGTTTACCGATAACCAATTGGACGACGTCGACTTCAGCCAGGCGACGCTGCGCCAAAGCAACTTCAAGGGCGCTTCGCTGCGGCGCGCCAACCTGACGGGCGTGCAGGCGCAGCAGTCGCTGTGGCTGGAGGCCAACCTGACTCAGGCGCAGTGCCGCAGCGGGCAATTCGATCAGGCGATTTTCAGCGAAGCGACGCTGGACGCCGCCAACTTCAACCAGGCGCGTCTGTATCAGGGCGTGTTCCAGCACAGTCGCGCGGCGCGCTGTGATTTCAGCGACAGCGACCTGACCTACGCCGATTTTTGTTATGCCGACATCGGCGCCGCCGATTTCCGGCGTGCGCGCTTCATGCGTACCCGCATGCACCGCGCCCACCAGCAGCAAACGCGCTGGGGCGACCGCAGCGGCATTCTCGAGCGCGACGAAGAGCTGTACGCCGCCGAAATCTGGAGCGCACAGCGCCAGAGCCGCATTTGAACGTATTGACCACTTCACGAGGGGATCACCATGAGCGTTGTCAACACTACTCGCGCCGTCAACATCGCGCCGCCCCAGCAGGCCGCCGGCCAGGTCGTCAACCTGTTGCCGGACGGCAGCCTGGTGGTGGAATGTGAAGGCCGCGGCTGGCATTGCCGCCGTGCGGCCAGCTGCCTGCTGACGCCGGCCCTCGGCGATAGCGTGCTGGTCGCCGGTTGCGGCCACCAGCTGTGGGCGATCGCCGTCCTCGAGCGCGCGGAACCGCAAAACGCGGCGCGGCTGAGCGTCGAAGGCGATCTGCACATTGAAACGCTGCACGGCTCGCTGTCGCTGCACGGCGCGCAGGCGCTGAACCTGAGCGGCGACGCCATGACCCTGCAAGCGAACAGCGGCGACTGCCACGTCGACAAGATGAAATACAGCGGCGAAGAGCTCTCGGCTTTCGTCAGCATCAGCCGCCTGGTCGGCAAACGCTGCGAGTCACTGTGGCATTCGGTCAGCCAGATCAGCCACTCGCTGTTTCGCAAAGTGCGCCAGACCGAGCACGTGCGCGCCGGGCAGCTGGATTATCAGGCGGAAGATTACGCCCGTATTCATGCTCGCAACACGCTGATTACCTCGAAAGACATCACCAAGCTGGATTCGGAACAGATCCACGTCGGATAACCTTGCGGAGGCCTTTTATGTTTGCCAACAGCCAAATGATCGGCGTGGACCTGGCGTTTCCCGACGTCTGTCTGACGCCAAGCCCGGCGCCGGTGCCCATTCCCTACCCGGATATCGCCCTGGCGCCGACCGCCATCCCGAACGCGTTCAACATTCTGTTCGTCGGCACCCCGGCGCACAACATGGCGACGGTGACGCCACTGACCAACGGCGACAACCCCGGCGTGGCCACCGGCGTCGCTTCCGGCACGGTGATGGGGCCGTCCCGCCACCTGACCGGCGCCTTTACCGTGCTGCTCAAAGGCACCCCGGCCACCCGGCTGACCAGCCTCAGCCTGCAGAACTCCACCAACGCGCTCGGCATGCGCATCGTGCCGAGCCAATTAAAAGTGTTGCTGCTTGCGCCCTGATGACGGCGCTTTATTACACAGCCATTCAATCAAGAAAAAGAGGACATTGTGAAAACACGGATTACCCTGACGTTGTTGACCGCCCTGACGCTTGCCGGTTGCTCCACCCCACCGCCACCGCCGCCGGCGCTCAATAACGACGCCATCGTCAGCAGTGAAGTCAACGGCGTCACGCTAAAGCACCGCGCCGCGGTGAGCGCGCCGAAACAGTTCAAACCGATCGGTGAGGAGTACCGCAGCCTGTACGCCGCCAGCATCATGAGCAGCCCGAATTATACCGGCACCGCCGTCGGCAGCCTGGACAACGCCGCCGCGTTCTACGCGCTGGGCGAAGTGGAAAACAACTGGCTGGCGATCTCCGCCATCCGCGGCGGCGATCTGGTGGGGTATATCCAGGCCAACGCCGGCGTGCCGGAAGCGCGCTACAAAGCGACGCTGCGCAAAGATCTGCCGCGCCGCGCGCGCGCCGCCAAGCAGGACTGCGTTAAAGTCGGCGGCGACAGCAAGGCGTGCAAAAACGCCGGCTCAGCCACCTGGATCCTCCAGTAGTCAGCACGCCTGCGGGCGACGAGATTCCCATGACGACGACCCCTATCGCTTCCCGCTGGTGCGGGATGCTGTTTCTGCTGCTGGGCGCGCTGGCGCTCGGCGGCTGCATGTCTTCCGCGAAAAGCGTGCCGGCGCGTTACAGCCTGGTCTTCGACGCTGACCGCCAGGTCAACGCCGCCGCCGGCGCGCAACCGGCGCCGATCAAAATTCGCGTGCTGCTGCTGCGCTCGGATGCGGAATTCATGGAAGCCGACTTTTTCAGTCTGCAAAACGACGCCAAAAGCGTGCTCGGCAACAGTCTGCTGGACAGCGATCAGTTCTTCCTGACGCCGGGCCAGACCGGCAAAAAGCTCGGTGGGCAAAGCACATTGGACGCACGTTACATCGGCGTGATCGCCGAATATCAAAATCTGGACGGCAAGACCTGGCGCATTTCACTGCCGCTGCCGGAACCCACCGAAACCAATTTCTACAAGGTATGGCAATTCTCGCCGGATGAGCTGGAAGCGCATATCGTCGCGGGCGTGAGTGGCCTGCGCCCCGTAAAAAAGGTCGACTGACCTACCGCTGCGCTGAAGCGAAGTAACTATAGGTGTGATGATGAAAGATGCTCATAAGGTTGTCTGGACTGAGGGGATGTTTTTGCGCCCTCACCATTTCCAGCAGGCGGAAAACTATCTCGAAGGCTATATGCGCAACTGGGGCCAGGCCCACAGCGGCTGTTTCTGGGGCTTTCTCACCCTGGATCTGGACCAAACGCTGCTGCGCCAGGGCAAGATCGCGCTCAACGCCGCCAGCGGCATCATGCCCGACGGCACGCCGTTTCGCTTCTCCGGCGCCCAGCAGGCGCCCGCGCCGCTGGCCATCGCCGACAACAAGACCGGTGAAAACGTGGTGCTGGCTCTGCCGACCTATCGCGCGGGGCGTGAAGACGTGATCTTTCAGGAAAGCCCGGAAGCGCTGGCGCGCTATCTGGCTTACGAGACCGAAGTCGACGATCTCAACGCCGTCTCGGTGGGCAGCGCGGCCTTGCAATTCGGTCGCCTGCGCCTGCGGCTGATGCTGGAGAGCGAGCTGAACGCCGAATGGACGGCGCTCAGCGTCACCCGCGTGCTGGAAAAGCGCAGCGACAACAGCCTGCGTCTCGATACGGCGCAAATCCCGCCGATGCTGAACTGTCAGGGCAACCCGGTACTGAAGACCTTCATCAACGATCTGCAGGGGCTGCTGCAACAGCGCAGCCAGCAGATGAGTCAACGCCTGCTGCAACCGGGCCGCGGCGGCAGTTCCGAAATGGTCGATTTCATGCTGCTGCAGCTGATCAACCGCCATCTCGGTCAGGTGAGCCATGCCTACCACCTCGACCATCTGCACCCGGAGCGCCTGTTCGCCGATTGGCTGCAGTTCGCCACCGAACTCGCCAGCTTCTCGGCGCAGCGCACCCCGGAAGGCCGCCTGCCGGTGTATGACCACGACAACCTGGCGCTGTGCTTCGGCAAGCTGATGCTGTTGCTGCGTCAGGGCCTGTCGGTGGTGCTGGAGGACAACGCCATTCAGCTGACGCTGGTCGAGCGCTCCCACGGCCTGAACGTCGCCACCGTGCAAGACGCCAAAATGATGCGCGACTTCGGCTTCGTGCTGGCGGTGCGCGCCGACGTGGCCGCCGAGGTGTTGCTGACCCACTTCCCGGCGCAGATGAAGATCGCCCCGGTCACGCGCATCCGCGATCTGGTGCAGCTGCAGCTGCCGGGCATCGGTCTGCGCACCATGCCCGTCGCGCCGCGTCAGATCCCTTATCACGCCGGCTACACCTATTTCGAGCTGGAAAAAGGCGGCGACCTGTGGAAACAGATGGAAAAATCCAGCGCCTTCGCCCTGCACCTGGCCGGCGAATTTCCGGGGCTGGACATGGAATTTTGGGCGATTCGCAGCCATACGGACCGGTAACCTATGACTCAGGAAAATAGCATGGCGCCGGCGGCCAACCCGCTGGTGGACGCCGCCAACCCGCTGCTGAACGCCATTTCGCAGATCCGCCAATCGGCCACGCACGCCAACCCGGCGCAGCTGCGCCAACAGCTGATCGACGAAATGCGCCGCTTCGAGATCCGCGGCCAACGCGCCAACCTGCCGTACGAAGTGATCATCGGCGCGCGTTATTGTCTGTGCACCGCGCTGGATGAAGCGGCGGCGCTGACCCCGTGGGGCAGCAACAGCGTGTGGTCCGGCAGCGGGCTGCTGGTGACCTTCCATAACGAAACCTGGGGCGGCGAGAAGTTCTTCCAGCTGCTGGCCAAGCTGTCGCAGAGCCCGCGCGAGCACATCAATCTGCTGGAGCTGATCAATTATTGCCTGCTGCTGGGCTTTGAAGGCCGCTACCGGGTGATGGAAAACGGCCGCTCGCAGTTGGAAACCATGAAGCAGCGCCTGCTGCAGCTGATTCGGTCGGTGCGCGGCGGCTACGCCCCGCCCCTGTCGCCTCATGCGCTGGATCTGCCGGTACAACAGAAACTGTGGCGTCCGCTGGTGCCGCTGTGGGCCTGCGTGGCGCTGACCGGCTTCCTGGCTTCGCTGCTGTTTATCGCCCTCAACTGGCGGCTGGGCGACAACACCAGCCCGGTGCTGGCGGCGATTTACCAAACCAACCTGCCGCAGGTCGCGATCGGTAATCCGGCGCCGGCCGCGCCGCCGACGCTGAGCCTGAAAAGTTTCCTGCGCAAAGAGATCGCCGAAGGATTGGTGGTGGTGCGCGACGAAGCGCAGCAAAGCGTGGTGATCCTCAAAGGCGACGGGCTGTTCGACTCCGCCGCCACCACGGTGCGTGCCAACTATATTCCGGTCATCGACCGCATCGCCGCCGCCATGAACGGCGTCAGCGGCAAAATCCTGGTCACCGGCTACAGCGACAACGTGCCGATCCGCAGCGCCCGCTTCGCCTCCAACTGGGAGCTGTCGCTGGCGCGCGCCGAAGCGGTCAGCGCCCGCTTGCAAAAACACCTCGCCAACCCGCAGCGGGTCAAGGCCGAGGGGCGCGGCGAGAGCAACCCCGTCGCGCCGAACGATAACAAAGTGAACCGCGCGTTGAACCGCCGGGTAGAAATTACGCTGTTGGTCGCCCCGGAAAACACCCAGGCGGAAATCAACGGCTTGCCGCAAGGAACCGGAAAGTAATGCTCAGTACGTTATTCTCCATCATCACCAGCCGCCTGCTGTGGGGCTTTGTCGGCATCACCGCGCTGGCGTTCATCATCTGGACGATCGGCCCGCTGGTCGCCATCGGTGACTATCGCCCGCTGGAGCCGGAACTCAACCGCCAGATCGCCATCGGCGCTATCTACCTGATTTGGTTCCTGTGCCGCCTGATCCCGCGCCTCTACAGCGCCTGGTTCAACAGCCGCCTGCTGAGCAATCTGCGCGCCGCCGAAGCGGTGCCGGCGGAAGACGGCAAGCCCGAGATCAAACCAGACGATCCGCTGGCCCAGCGTTTCGACGAAGCGGCGCAGCTGTTGAAAAAGGCGCGCTTCGCCCCGGGCCAGGGCGACGGCAAACATCGCTGGATGACCCGCTTCAGCCGCCAATATCTGTATCAGCTGCCGTGGTATGTGATCATCGGCGCGCCCGGCGCCGGTAAAACTACCGCGCTGGTCAACTCCGGCCTGCATTTTCCGCTGGCGGATCGCTTCGGCAAGTCCGCGCTGCGCGGCGTGGGCGGCACCCGCAACTGCGACTGGTGGTTTACCAACGACGCGGTGCTGCTCGACACCGCCGGCCGCTACACCACCCAGGAAAGCCAGCGCGAAGAAGACGCCGGCGAATGGCAAAGCTTCGTCGCGCTGCTGAAAAAATATCGCACCCGCCAGCCGATCAACGGCGTGATGGTCACCATCAGCGTCGCCGATCTGCTGAGCGACAGCGCGGAAGCGCGCGCCGCGCAGGCTAGCGCGCTGCGCAAACGCCTGATAGAACTGCACGAACAGCTGGGCATTCACTTCCCGGTCTATGTGCTGGTGACCAAAACCGACCTGCTCAACGGCTTTATGGCCTATTTCGGCAGCTTCGACAAAGCGCAGCGCGACCAGATCTGGGGATTCACCTTCCCTTACGAGCGCTCGCGGCAGCCGGACTTCAACCTGAACGCCGCCTTCGAACAACAATACGCCCTGCTGCAACAACGGCTGGATGCGGCGCTGCCGGATACGCTGCTGATGGAGCACGACGCGCGCCAACGCGCCGAAAGCTACCTGTTCCCGCAGGAGTTCGCCGCGCTGCGCCCGCTGCTCGGCCAATATCTGGAACAGGTGTTCGCCACCTCCAGTTTTGAAACCCGCTTTACCCCGCGCGGCATCTACTTCACCAGCGGCACTCAGGAAGGCCTGCCGTTTGACCGGGTGATGGGCGAACTGAACCGCTACCTGCAGCTGCCGCCGGCCAATTCAGGGGCGCAGGCCAACGCGGCCTGGGACAGCGTGGGCCAGGAAACGCCGATCCCGGCAGCCAAAGGCCAGAGCTTCTTCCTGAAAGAGACGCTGGAATCGGTGGTCTTCCAGGAGTCCGGGCTGGCGGGCAGCAACCGCTGGTGGGAATACCGCAACCGCGCCCTGCACTGGGCGGGGTACATCGCGCTGGCGGTGATCCTGGCGGTGCTGGCGATGTTGTGGTTCACCAGCTACGGCAACAACAAGGCCTATCTGGCGGAAGTGGCCGCCAAGGTGCCCGGCGTCGAGCGCCAGGGGCAAAGCCTGACCCAGTTGGGCAACGGCGATATGTTCTCGCTGCTGCCGTTCCTCAACAGCCTGCTGCATCTGCCGGACAGCCAGAACTTTTCGCTGGACGATCCGCCGTTCACCTATCGCATGGGATTGTTCCGCGGCGATCAGGTCGGCGACGCCGGCAATGCCCTGTACCAAAAAGCGCTGAAAGAACTGCTGCTGCCGCAGGTGGCGCAACAGATCGCCGCCACGCTGCGCAACGATAACCACGGCGACGCGGACTTCAGCTATGAAGCGCTGAAGGCCTACCAGATGCTGTATCTGCCGAAGCAGTACGACGGCAAATTCCTGCGCGCCTGGGTGATGCTCAACCTGCAGCGCAACCTGCCGCAGGGCAGCACCCAAAAACAGCTGCAGCAGATCGAATGGCACCTGAGCCAACTGCTGGATACGCAGATCCAGGCCTCGCCTTACGCCAAAGACGAGCCGTTGGTGGCGCAGGCGCAGGCCGCGCTCAATCGGGCGCCGCTGTCGCAACGCGTCTACGGCCGCCTTAAGCGTCTGCTGCTGAAACAGACCGACATCAAGCCGGTCAGCCTGGTCGATTTGGCCGGTCCGCAGACCGAACTGGCGTTCAGCCGCAAAAGCGGCAAACCGGTGACCGACGGCGTGCCGGGCCTGTTCACCTCACAGGGGTATTGGAAAGCGTTCAACGACAACATCGATCCGGTGACCGATACCCTGCGCAAGGAAGACGTCTGGGTGTTGAACAGCCAGACGCCGGAGCAGAAAAGCGCCGATCTGACCAAGACCATCCGCCAGCTGTACATGCAGGACTTTATCAGCGCCTGGGATGAGCTGCTGGGCGATATCCAACTGGCCAACATCGGCAACCTGACCCAACGCATCAGCAGCGCGCGCCTGCTGTCCGGCAATCCGTCGCCGATGCGCAATCTGCTGGTTAACGTCAGCAAAAACGTCACCCTGCGCGACGAGAAAAGCGACGCCGATTCCCGCTCGCTGCTGGCCAAAACCGAAGACAAGCTGAATCAAAACGCCAACCGCACGCTGGAGGCGCTGTTCACCAACCGGCCGGCCAACGCCGACGGCGACGTGTCGGCCCAGCCGGAACAGCTGGTGATGGCGCACTTCGCGCCGCTGCTTGAGCTGGCGCAAAGCCAGGGCGAAGGCAATAAGGCGATCCCTTTCGACAGCGTGCTGAAACAGGTCGATGAGCTGTACAGCTACCTGACGGCGGTGCAAGGCGCGGCCAACAGCGGCATGTCGGCGCCGCCGAGCGACATCATCCCGCGCCTGCAGGCCGAATCCGGCCGCTTGCCGGTGCCGTTCAAACAAATGCTGCTGTCGCTGGCGATCGGCGCCAGCAGCGACACCCAGCGCAAAGAGATGGAGAACGTGAAAAAGCGCATCAGCTTCGAGGTCGGCAGCTTCTGCCGCCAGGCGATCGCCGGGCGTTATCCGTTGGTGGCCCGGGCGCGCCAGGAAGTGACGCCGGACGATTTGGCGCGCATGTTCGCGCCGAACAGCGGGCTGATGGACAGCTTCTTCCGCGACAACCTGCAGGGCAAGGTCGATACCACCCGCGCCAACTGGCGTTTCACGCCCGGCGTGGACGGCAAGACGCTGCCCGGCGGCGAAGGCATCCTGCGGTCGTTCCAGCAGGCGCAGCGCATCCGCGACGCCTTTTTCGCCAACGGTACGGCGACGCCCTCTTACCGCGTGACCGTGCGGCCGGTGCGGATGGATAACGACATCCTCAACCTGACGCTGGATATCGACGGGCAGCTGTTCAAATACAGCCACGGCCCGCAGGTGCCGCTGGTGGTCAGCTGGCCGGGCACCCGCAATACCAACCAGGTGCATCTGCAGCTGGCGCTGGCCAACGGCACCACCGCCAGTCTGGTGACCAGCGGGCCGTGGGCGCTGAACCGCCTGGTGGATATGGCGCAGTCTTCGGGCACCGGCGGCCTCGGCCGTCAGGCGACGTTCAATCTCGACGGCCACCGCGTCACGTTGGAGTTCACGCCCAACAGCATTCGCAATCCGTTCCAACTGCCGGCCTTCTCGTGCCCGTAGCCCCGAAAGGACATGACCATGAGCACTGATTCAAGCGCCCCGACGAGCATCGGCTGGTACGGCAAACTTCCTTCCGCCGGTGACTTCCTGCAACGCCGTTTGCCTGACCCGGTGGTCAACAACTGGGCCCACTGGTTCCATAACGGGCTGGTGAATTTGCAGCGCGATGCGCAGGGGCCAAACGATCACCCGTTCAGCAACGCGCCGGTGTGGAACTTCGTGATCCCCGCCACGCTCGGCAGCCAGTACGTGCAGATGGGCTGCCTGTTGCCGGCGCGCGACCGCGTCGGGCGGCGTTACCCCATCTGCGCGCTGCGCCTGTTCAGCCAACAGGATTGGCGCCCGCAACAGCTGAACATGGCGGCGAGCTGGTACCAACAGCTCGGCCATACCCTGCTGAACGGCGTGCGCAACGGCTTCTCCGCCGAACAGATCGACCGCACGCTGCAGGCGATCCCGGCGTTGCCCAGCCCGCCGGCGGAAGCGGACTCCGAGATCTTGTCGATTATCGGTTTCCAGCATCCGGACGTACCGGGCCTCGGCTGGCAGCAGGCCGCCGACTGTTTCGATCCGGCGCAGTACACCAGCTTTTGGTGGACCAATCAGGCCGACGGGCACCCGCTCTACACCCACGTGCACAGCGGCAACCTCACCGTGCAGCTGTTTTCATTGCTGTTCGAACCCAACGGCTGGGCGCGCCCCGGCCGCGGCGGCCAGTACCCGCAAATGTTTGATTAACATCGCTCGTTGAAGGAAATCTTATGGCTATCGACACCGATACCCTGCTGGCCCCGGTTGACGCGGACACGCCCTGCGGCGACAACCTGGAATACGACGCCGACTTTCTGGCCATGGCGCGCGCCGCCACCGGCAAAGCCGAACAGCAATTCGGCAGCACCATCATTCCGGAAGAGGCGCCGGATTGGGTGCAGGTCGAGCGTCTCGCAAGCTCGCTGCTGGCGCGCACCAAAGACCTGCGCGTCATGCTGTATCTCACCCGCGCCTGGACCCAACTGCGCGGATTGCCGGGCTATGCCGACGGGCTGACGCTGATCCACCAGGCGATACTCCGCTACTGGGATGCCCTGCAGCCGCCGCTGGAGTTCGACGGTGAGGCCGACCCGCTGTTTCGCATCAACGCGCTGGCCGACCTTGGCGACAAGGCCGCGCTGGCCGCCAGCGTGCGCGCCGCGCCGCTGCTGAAAAGCGCCGCCGGTGAAATCTCGCTGCGCGATGCCGGCGCCCTGCTCGACGGCAGCAAGCAAGAGTGCCCCAACTTTCCCGGCGGCCGCGCACGGCTGCAGGATGAGCTGGCGCAACAGGATCGCCCCGAAGGCGCGCTGGTGATGCATATCGCCAACACCCTGGCCGCCATTCGCAGCGAAGTCACCCGCCATCTGGGTGAAAGCGCGCTGCCGGAAATGAGTGCGCTGACCAAGGTCTTTTCGCTGGTGGCGCTTGCCGGCCAGAGCGAGGCCCCGGCCGCCACCGAAGCGGACGCCACACAGGAAAGCGCCGCTGAGCAGCCACCGGCCGCCGTGCAGAGCGCCTCTGCCCCACTCAACTGGCGCAGCGCGCAGATCCAGTCGCGCGACGACGCCCAGCTGATGCTGGACAAGGTGAAAAACTATTTTCGTCTTCATGAGCCAAGCCACCCGGCGCCGCTGATGATCGATCGGGTACAGCGACTGATTACGCTGGACTTTATGCAAATCGTCCGCGATTTGGCGCCCGATGGGCTTAACCAACTGGAGACCATTCTCGGTCGCCCCGACAACGAGGAGAACAGCTAGCCGCCGACTTTTGTTCTCTTGACGACACCCGATACCGTCTGCCCCTGCGCAGACCCGAATCAGAACCTGACTCTCCCAGCCGGACGAGGCGCGTTCCCAATCGCCATTAGATGGAGTAAATCATGTCAAACTCGAAATCCCGCAGCGGGCAGAAATTCATCGCCCGCAACCGCGCGCCGCGCGTACAGATTGAATACGATGTCGAAATTTATGGCGCAGAGCGCAAAATCCAGCTGCCGTTCGTGATGGGCGTGATGGCGGATCTGGTGGGGAAAGCGGTCGATCCGCAAGCCAGCGTGGAGGAGCGCAAGTTCATGGAAATCGACGTCGACAACTTCGACGAGCGCATGAAATCGCTGAAGCCGCGCGTCGCTTATCAGGTTGACAATACCCTGACCGGCGAAGGCAAGCTGAACATCGATCTGACCTTCGAAAGCATGGAAGACTTCTCCCCCGCCGCTATCGCCCGCAAGGTCGACGCGCTGGACAATCTGCTGGACGCCCGCACCCAGCTTTCCAACCTGCTGTCCTACATGGACGGTAAAAACGGCGCCGAGGAGCTGATCTCCAAGATCCTGCAAAACCCGGCGCTGCTGAAATCCCTGACCGACGCGCCGAAGCCGGCGGTTAACGATGACAACAACGAGCGTGAGGATTAATCGATGAGCAACTCGCCTCAGCAACAAAATGCGTTGCAAACCACCGAGACTTTTTCCAGCGATGAGTTCAGCGCGCTGTTGAACAAAGAGTTCCGGCCGAAGACCGATCAGGCCAAAGAAGCGGTCGAGAACGCGGTGAAAACTCTGGCGCAGCAGGCGCTGGAAAATACCGTCACCGTTTCTTCCGACGCCTACCGCACCATCCAGGCGCTGATCGCGGAAATCGACGAAAAGCTGTCGCAGCAGATCAACCAGATCATTCACCACGACGATTTCCAGAAGCTGGAAGGCGCGTGGCACGGCCTGCACTACCTGGTCAACAACTCTGAAACCGACGAGATGCTGAAGATCCGTTTCATGAGCATTTCCAAGCAGGAGCTGGGCCGCACGCTGAAGCGTTATAAAGGCGTGGGCTGGGATCAGAGCCCGATCTTCAAGAAAATCTACGAAGAAGAGTATGGCCAGTTCGGCGGCGAGCCCTTCGGCTGCCTGGTGGGCGACTACTACTTCGATCACAGCCCGCAGGACGTGGAGCTGCTGGGTGAAATGGCCAAGATCGGCGCCGCCTCACACTGCCCGTTCATCGCCGGCACCGCGCCAAGCGTGATGCAAATGGAGTCCTGGCAGGAGCTCTCCAACCCGCGCGATCTGACCAAGATTTTCCAGAACACCGAATACGCCGCCTGGCGCAGCCTGCGCGAATCGGAAGACGCGCGCTACCTGGGCCTGGTGATGCCGCGCTTCCTGGCGCGCCTGCCGTATGGCATCCGCACCAATCCGGTGGACGAGTTTGACTTCGAAGAAGATACCGACGGCGCGACCCACGGCAACTACACCTGGACCAACGCCGCCTACGCCATGGCCGCCAACATCAACCGTTCGTTCAAAGAGTTCGGTTGGTGCACCGCCATTCGCGGGGTGGAATCCGGCGGCGCGGTGGAGAACCTGCCGTGCCATACCTTCCCGAGCGACGACGGCGGCGTGGACATGAAGTGCCCGACCGAGATCGCCATCAGCGATCGTCGCGAAGCCGAGCTGGCCAAAAACGGCTTTATGCCGCTGGTGCACCGCAAAAACTCCGACTTCGCCGCCTTTATCGGCGCGCAGTCGCTGCAGAAGCCGGCGGAATACTACGACGCCGACGCCTCCGCCAACGCCCAGCTTTCCGCGCGCCTGCCATACCTGTTCGCCTGCTGCCGCTTCGCGCACTATCTGAAGTGCATCGTGCGCGACAAAATTGGCTCCTTCCGCGAGCGCGACGATATGGAGCGCTGGCTGAATGACTGGATCATGAACTACGTGGACGGCGATCCGGCCAACTCATCGCAGGAAACCAAGTCGCGCAAACCGCTGGCCGCGGCGGAAGTGCAGGTGGAAGAGATCGAAGACAACCCGGGCTACTACAGCGCCAAGTTCTTCCTGCGCCCGCACTACCAGCTGGAAGGCCTGACCGTCTCCCTGCGCCTGGTGTCGAAGCTGCCTTCGCTGAAGCAAAACGACGCGTCCTGATGGGCTGGAGTCAGGCCGCGATCGCGCGGCCTGGCTGATGTATCAACCTCATCGTCAGCCTATCGCAGAAAACCCGGATCGCATGTGGAACCAAGATAACGCGAAATAATTAAGCATTGAGCCATTAGCACTTAATAGTGGCTCGGTAACCCGTACCGATAGTTTTCGGTATTTAAGAAGGTGCATGGCACAAGGATATAAATTGGTAATGCATTACCACACTTGCAATTCCTGCTGCTATTACCTGAGTTTTTCAACGTAACGTTAATACTACTGTTAACCCTTAATAAAGAGTGAAGAAACTATGGCTATTGATATGTTCCTGAAAGTTGAAGGTGCCAGCGGCGAATCCAAAGATTCGAATCACAAAGGCTGGACCGACATTACTTCTTTCTCCTGGGGCGCTTCTCAACCGGGCAATATGGGCGTTGGCGGCGGCGGTGGCGCCGGCAAAGTGTGCTTCAACGATCTGCACGTCAACGCGCTGATCGACAAGTCAACCCCGGCCTTGCTGAAACACTGCTCAAGCGGCAAACACCTGACCAAGATTGAGCTGTCGGTTTGCAAGGCGGGCGGCACCCAGGTTGAATACGCAAAAATCACCCTGGAAGACGTGCTGGTCACCGCCGTGCAGTACACCGGTGCAGGCGGCGAAGACACCGTGGGCGTCACCTACTCCTTCCAGGCGGCGAAAGTGAAACAGCAGTACTGGGAGCAGAGCGACAAAGGCGGCAAAGGCGCCGAAAGCAGCGCAGGTTGGAACATCAAGGAAAACCGCGAAGCTTAATTGTTATACAACCTCCCCGTTATGGGGAGGTTGGTTTGGCAAGCGATGTATTTTAGATAAGGAAATCATGATGAAAGCGATTAGAAAAGGTGACAGAGGAAATCACGTAAAATCATTGCAAGAATTGCTTAATAAACAGGGGGCTATTCTTAACTCTGATGGCATATTCGGCCTAAAGACTGAATTAGCAGTAAAAAAAGTGCAACGTAAAAAAGGTCTGCATGTTGACGGCATCGCTGGTCGAAAAACATTCTTAGCCCTGGGTTCACACGTCGAAACTCGAGCACCACAACCTCCTATCGGTGGTAGTGCAGGTCGTCAAGGTCCCGGAGCTATGGGCATTTCACAAAGCGGTTTAAGGTTTATCTTTAATATTGAAGCATGGCGCGGAGTAAGTAACCACCTACATTGGCCTGGCGGTGCAAGCGGGGTCACTCTGGGGCCGGGTTATGATATGAAAGCTCGCTCTATAGAATCAATAAAAAATACCATGATCGCGATTGGATTAGACAGCGCAACTGCAGATAAAATCAGTGCAGCCGCCGGGCTACATCATCAGCAAGCTAAAGACTTCGCGAAAGAAAATCACAATTTAGTGGTTTTAACCGACACACAGGAAACGGAACTACTTAAATTTATAGTACCTGCCTATGAAAGAGCTGTTAGGAATAAAATTCTTGTTCCACTCACACAACAAGAGTTTGATGCGTTAGTCTCCTTTGCTTATAATCCAGGTGGTCGACTCAACAACGTCGCAGCATTCATTAATCAGAGCAAAATATCTGATGCAATGACAGAAATAAAACGTGCCATTACCTCAGGTGGAAAAGTGATGAAAGGGCTGATAAACAGAAGAAATTACGAAGTCGAGCTCTATTTAAATGGAAACTATCGCTAAGGAATTCGCCACAATGAAATTATCTGCATTTTTAATTAGTAGCGTATTTTTCTCACTTACTGCATGTGCAGCAGAAAAAAACGTTAATGCCCCAACATCATCAACTATTGATGGCTTATGGCAAGTGACTCAGGTCAACATAGACAATGAGACTACCCGCACGCTTAGCTATCAACTTAACGACCCTCGATTACTAGGAAGAGTAATCAATATTTCCACTAAATCAATAGAAAACAATCTGCCGGAAAAAGACGTCTGCACAGCGCCAACCTTAAGTATTGAGAGAAGCACGCTAAATCAATTCATCGGTAAGTCGATGGGCGGAGATAAAAGCATCTCGGCTAAAAACTATGCATTGAAAGAAAACGGCCAAGCAGAAGTCTCTCTTTTCAAGATCGCTTGTCACTCCGGATCATTCGGCCCATCCGATAATGGTGCAGGCTCCAGCTTTGCCGCTCTCAATCCAAAAAAAATGCTGGTTAATTGGTACGATGGTTCGCTACTGCAATTAGAACGGTTACCGAAAGATCCTAAACC
The DNA here is from genome assembly GCF_000747565.1 of Serratia sp. SCBI. Classification (NCBI taxonomy): domain Bacteria; kingdom Pseudomonadati; phylum Pseudomonadota; class Gammaproteobacteria; order Enterobacterales; family Yersiniaceae; genus Serratia; species Serratia sp. SCBI. The sequence goes on from NZ_CP003424.1 coordinate 3,087,982, forward strand.
TGCAGCGTCTTTCGACTGTGCCAAATCTACAAGCGTTGTTGAAAAAACTATCTGCTCAGACTTCAATTTATCCGCCTATGACAAAAGCGTTTCCCAAGCTTGGCTGTTGGCAAAAAAGCAGGCGACCGATGTAGGGGATAAAAAACTGGCGGCTTCTTTAAACAGCACGCAAAGATCTTGGTTACTGCAAAGGGATAAATGCCGAGATGACAAAGATTGCCTGGCCGATACGATGCAAAAACGAATCGATGCACTTACGTCACACGATTAAAACTGCGTTCCTACTCATGTTGGCGGTATTGAATACTGAAGCTTCCGCCAACGAAAAGTACTCCTCTGCCGAGTACCTCAAAAACTACGCGCTTAGCGTTTGTATCGCCAAGGGGTACTCAGCAAAAGAAGTCAAAAACGATGCCGCCGCCGCTGCTCGGGGTTATATGGAGTTCGGCGATTATTCTCTGGAGGCGCATACCGCCGTCAGGGCGCTGGCAAAAGAATTTCTGGCAAAGCCCTATGACAGTATGTCAGGGGAGCCGATGACGATGGCAAAGTGCATCGATCTTGTACATAGCCAAGCGTTGCAAGCCATCATCAAGAAGAACCAAGGGAAAGACGACAACTGATATCGGAGTTGCTCAAACGACGGCTCATATCAAAGGTTATCTCGGATGAGAAGATACACGTACTTTTTAATGTCTCTGCTGCTCGGAAGCCATGTAGCCCTTGCTGAAAACTCACTCAATATTTTATCGCAAGAGGCACTATATAAAAATTGGTTAGTCAGCCGCTGCATTGGGAAGTCCACTGACTCAGAAAAAACCAAGCAAGACGCCTTCCGTTCCGCTTCCGCCTATTTAGAATTGAGTAAACTGCCGATGGATGCATTCGAACAAGGCGAAAAGCTGGCTGAACAGTACGCCAATAAAAATAGCCAAGGCTCAGTTAAAGGAAGTTATCATATTTTAGATTGCCTTTCACTGCAGAACGCCAGTGAAGCTGAAGCCATTTTTAAACGTTACTCAAAGTAATAGCCGCAGTGATAGAATTCATTTTTTTGCAGCCATCAGCCTCAAATTAATTACATTTTTATCACTTATAATTTATTACTTGAAAATATACCAGCACCATTAATCATCAGTCATTGGAAAAATATCCCTTGACTTTCTATTACTCAGTACAAACCATATGGAATTTTAGAGCATTGGGATAAGGAAAAAACAGTGATCGATGACGTCACGCTTTCCACCTACTCTTACTCATTTGTGTTTTTATACTTTTTCCTGTCAGTCTTAGTATTTGTCGGGCTTTATCACCTAAAACAAAAAACCAACAATAGAAAATCCTATTCCCTTTTTGTGATAGCTACCACAGTAAATTTATTTGCAAGCATCATCCAAGGTTTAGTATTTAACTATGGTTCTGAGATACTGGATCCAATTCTCAATATAAAATTTCAAGACTATGATGAGGTGTGGTACGCCAGTATTATATTCGCCCTTACTTACCTGTCTCAATTACCAACTAACCTCTATTACAAAAGAAAGACTAAGAATAATGCGAATAATAGCAAAGACATCACCTGACATATACAGCCTCACGTCACTAAATTGAAGCTTGCGAACATATAATGCGTTAGCCAAAGAATTTAGTCACTCACATTCAAAGCTCTCTCTTAGGAAAGAAATCAAGTCAAACTCATCCAGTTATCGAGTTTCACTGTCTGGCCATAAGATCTAATCAGCAGGAATGCCTTATGCGATTTTCCATTGTAAAAAATAAAAGCGGCCAGGTTCCGCCGCAAAGCAGTTGCGATTTTCTGCCGCCGGGCGGCACCATCGGCCGCAGCGTGGACAACAACCTGGTGCTGCCGGACGAAGAGCGCGCCATTTCCCGTCTGCAGGCGATCGTGCACATTTCCTCTGACGGCGAATGCCGCATCACCAATCGCGGCAACGTCACCCGCGTGCTGCTGAACGATATTCCGCTGGAACGAGGCCGCCAGGTTGAACTGCAGGATGGCGACGTACTCGGCATCGACGATTACCAGATTGAAGTCAGCGCACTGCAACAGCACGCCGCGCCGCAGGCTCAACCGGTGGCCAAGGCCGTTGCCGCTGCTGCGGCCTCTGCAGCCGCCGCCAAAGAAAAATCCGCCGCGCCGATCCCCAACGAAATCTGGGACAGCCTGGTGGAAGAATTTACGCCGAACGCGCCGGCCGCCGTCACACCGCCGCCGATCGCCAATCCGGACAATCATCCGCTGCTGGATACCCCCGCTCGCGAGCTGAACCCGGCCGATCCGCTGGCGCAGCTGGCGGGCGATGTCGATCTGCGCCAATTGCAGCAACAGCAAACCGATCCGGCCGCCCTATTCAACACCGACTCCACTTTTGAGCGTGAGCATATCCTGGCCGACACCACCCCCAGCGCGCTGCTGGCGGAGCAGGCTGCGCCACCGCGCCCGGCTCCCCCCGTCCAGAATGCGCAGCAACCGGAACAAGAGCTGGATCCGCTGGCGCTGTTCGGCGGTTCATCCGCGCCCGCTTCGCCAGAGACGTTAAACAGCAACGACCCGCTGGGGCTGTTGATGGGCGGCGCCGTGCCGCTGGCTCAGCCGGAGGAACCGGCACAACCGCCGTCCCCACCACCGGCGCCGATCGCCGCACAACCGCAAGCGCCGCGCCCTCAACCGACGCCGCCGCCGGTGCAGAGACCCGAGCCGCAGCCCCAACCCGCACCGCAGTTCAGCCAGCAGGAACCGCCTGCGCAACCTCCGCGCCCGCGCCAGGGCAACCGCTTGGGCATCGATCCGGTCGCCTACCAGTCCGCCCAGCGGCAGCACGCCGCCGCGCCGAATGGCGACACCTTGGAGGGGCCGCTGCTGACGGCGCTGTTGCAAGGCATCGGTCTCGACGATCTGCAGCCGCAGCCGCATTTCGACGAACAACAGATCCGCCAGGCCGGCCGCCTGCTGAGCCTGTTCTCGCAAGGCACCGTCGCCCTGCTCTCATCCCGCTCGATCCTCAAGCGCGGCGTGAAGGCCGAGATGACCATGATCCTCGACGAGGCCAACAACCCGTTCAAACTGCTGCCTTCGGGGAAAACAGTGCTGATGCAGATGTTCGGCAGCCAGATGCCGGGCTTTATGCCGCCGGAACAGGCGGTGCGCGACGCGCTGATCGATCTGCAGGCGCACCAGCTGGGGATGATCGCCGGCATTCGCGCCATCATCGCCGCCATGCTGCAGTCCTTCAACCCGGAGCGCCTCGAAGAGGAAGCACGCAAGGAAGGCGTGGCGCCGCGTCTGTCGCTGCCCGCCAACCGCAAGGCCGCGCTGTGGGACTACTTTGTGAAGAACTATCAGCAAACCTCCGGCGAAATCGAGGACGATTTCCACACCCTGTTCGGCGAAGCCTTCCTGCACGCCTATGACGTTGAAGTGAATCAATACAAAGACTCACAGACCAAACCGGACGCGTAATGAATATCACCATAGCCTCTACCTCCAACCAGGGCGGCCGCGCCTCCAACCAGGATCAGACCGGCGAGGTGCTCGGCAACCGCGCCGCCTGCTTCGTGGTGTGCGACGGCATCGCCGGCTTTCCGGGCGGCGATATCGCCGCCAAACTGGCGCGCGACACCATTTTGCAAAACTTCGACGGCGAAAAGCACCTGAACGCCCAGAGCATTCGTCAGCACATTACGCGCGCCAATGCCGCCATCCACCAGCAGCAGCGGCAGTCGGACGAATACAGCAAGATGGGCACCACGCTGGTCAGTCTGTTTATCGATCGCGATTACCAGCTGGCCTACTGGGCGCACGCCGGCGACAGCCGCCTGTACCTGTTCCGCCGCGGCTACCTGCATGCCGTCACCACCGACCACAGCCTGATCCAACAGATGCAGGACGCCGGTTATCAGACCAACGGCATCAACAGCAACCTGCTGTATTTCGCGCTGGGGCTCAACGAAGAGCGCGACGCCACCTACAGCGACGTGCTGCAGCTGGAAGACGGCGACGTTTTCCTGCTGTGCACCGACGGCTTCTGGCACAGCTTCAGCCAGGCCGAACTGGAACAGTCGCTGCACATGGTCAACTCCCCCAGCGAGTGGATCGCCCTGATGCAGCAGGCATGGAAGAAAAACAATAACAGCGATAACTACAGCGCTATCGCCGTCTGGATTGGCTCACCGCAGGAAACCACCCTGCTGCATTCGCTGGCGGATGCGGAACGGTTTCTCATCCGCGACTGAGTCGGCGCACATTCACAGCAAGGTTCACTATGAAATACTGGATGCCGGGGCTCGTCGCCCTGATGGCGGTACCGACCGCGCAGGCGATGAACTATCGCCTGGTTTACTCCCCCAGCCAGAAGCTGGAAGTGTTTATCGATGACGTCAAGAACAGCAATCCGGAAAGCTGGTGCGGCAAAAGCATCCCGCTGCGCATCGTCTCGGCGCAAGGCAAAGATCCGGCCGTGTTGAACGACTTTCTGCCCCGCGTCGGCAGTCTGCTGGAAAAGCAGTGCCCAAAAGCCGGTCATCTGCCCTGGACGCTGACCGACAAGCGCGGTGAGAAGCTGGCGACCGGCGAAGCCGCCAAAGCGCGCGGCTGGAAACCGGTGGTCAAACAAGAGACCGCCGAGCAGCCGCAAACCCCGCCGCCGCCGACCATTCCTGCGGCAGTGGCCGTCACCTCTGCGCAGGCGGACACCGCGCCGCCACAGCGTTTCAGCCTGCCGCAGGGCTGCCACTTCCGCACCTTCTGGGGTGACGAAGCCACCGGCGGCGCGCTGTTCATTCCCGCCGGCGACGCGCTGCGCTGCGGCGAGGACGGCTGGCTGCAAGGCAGCGGCGCGGTCACGCTGCAACACGGCGGGCAAACCCTCTCGCCGACGCTGTGGTTCCTGCAAGGTTACCCGCTGGCGAAGATCAACGGCGGCGATCGCGCGCTGACCGTCGTCAGCGCCAACGCCCAACGGCTCATTTTAGGCGGCAACCCGCAGGCGCCGGGCAGCTTCCTGCTGCTGACCTTCGAACCGCAGTTGCACGCCTGGGCGTTCAACGGTGAAGCGATCGTTGAAATGCCGCGTGTCGACGCCGCCGACGAGACCAAGATCACACAGCGCGTGCAGCAGGCGCAAACCGCCTGGCAGCCGCTGCTGAGCGCCTCCGCCACGCTGACCTTCAAGCTGGTGGAACAGTTGGCCGCAGACCGGGTCGATCCCGCCAGCGGCAGCTACCTGTCGGTTAACGGCGCCACTCACTGATTATAAGGAAAGCCTGTGAAATCATTAGCAAGCATGCTGCAAGGCCAGTCGATCGCCGCGGCCATCACCGCCGTCGAGAACGATATCAAGGCAAAACCGGCGGATGCCGACCTGCGCGCCGCGCTGGTGCAACTGCTGTGTCTGAGCGGCAACTGGACGCGCGCCAACGCGCAGTTGAAATCCTGGCAGGCGCTGAAACCGATCGCCCAACCAACCACCTTGCTGCTGATGCAGTCGGTCAACGCCGAGCTGCAACGCCAGGCAGTATTCGCCGGCACGGCCGCGCCGACGCTGCTGCGGCAGGCGCATCCCTGGCTAAAACTGATGGTGCAGGCGCTGCATCAGGATGCGCAAGGGGCGGCCGAGCAGGCCCAGACGCTGCGCGATGAGGCGCTGGAGGCCGCCCCGGCCGGCGCCGGGCGGTTAATGTTGGCCGAAGGCGACCAAGAGCGGCAGCTGAGTTTCGACTGGCTGACCGACGGTGACGGCCGCCTCGGGCCGGTGTGCGAGCTGGCGCTCAACGGCGTTTACTACTGGGTGCCGTTTGCCGACATCGCCGCGATCCAGTTCCAGGCGCCACAGAGCGCCATCGATCTGGTGTGGAGCCATGCGCTGGTGCGCCTGACCGATGGCCGCGAACAGGTATGCCAACTGCCCGCCCGTTACCCGCTGCCCGAAGGCAGCGACGACGCGCTGCTGCTCGGCAAACGCACCGAATGGCAACCGCTGGGCGACGGCGCCCACTATGCGGGGCTGGGCCTGAAGACCTGGCTCAGCGAAAGCGACGAATTCCCGCTGCACAGCCTGCGGCAGTTGAGCTTCGACGCGAGCGCCTGACCATGAACGACAAGCGCCCCCCCACTATGACGGCGGCGATCTGCGCCGCCAGGGCTATCGCTCTCGTCAGGACAGCGAACGCCTGACTTCACGCGACAAAATGCAGCCGGTGCTGCTCGATATGCTGACCGACGACGAACCGCAGAAAAAGCAGGAGGCGCAGGTGCGCAACCTGGTGTCGCACAGCGAGCTGCGCCGCCGGGTATTGCGCGATTTGCAGTGGCTGTTCAACTGCGTCAACAGCGAATCCAATCTGGATCTCGGCGATTTTCCGCAGGTGCGGCGTTCCACCCTGAATTACGGCATCGCCTCGCTGGCGGGCAAGCGCATGTCGGACATCGAATGGCTGGACATTCAGCGCGCGCTGACCGATTCCATCCTCCATTTCGAGCCGCGCATTCTGCCCGACGGGTTGCAGGTGCGCTGCATTTCGGACACCGGCTCGCTGGATCTGCACAACGTGCTGTCGATCGAAATCAAGGGCCGCCTGTGGTGCGTGCCCTATCCGCTGGAGTTTCTGTTCCGTACCGACGTGGATCTGGAAAACGGCCACTTCGATCTGAAAGACATAGGGTAAGGCGATGGACAGTAAACTGTTAGATTATTACAACCGCGAGCTGGCCTATCTGCGTGAGATGGGCGCCGAGTTCGCCGAACAGTATCCGAAGGTCGCGGGCCGTCTCGGCATGCGCGGCATCGACGTGGCGGACCCTTATATCGAGCGTCTGATGGAGGGCTTCGCCTTCCTCACCTCGCGCGTGCAGCTGAAAATGGACGCCGAGTTCCCGCGCTTTTCTCAGCGCTTGCTGGAGATCATCTACCCCAACTACCTGTCGCCGACGCCGTCGATGGCGATCGCCGAGCTGCAGCCGGACAGCAGTAAAGGCGATATCAGCAACGGCTTCGTGGTGCCGCGCGGCACCATGATGGACAGCCAGACGCTGAAGAAAAGCGGCATTACCTGCAGTTACACCACGGCGCATGACGTCACGCTGCAGCCGGTGCGCATCGCCGGCGTCGAGCTGGGCGGCATTCCGGCCGATATTCCGCTGGCCTCGCTGGGGCTGCAGCACAGCGGCTGCGTCAGCGCGCTGCGCATTCGGCTCGAGTGCTACGAAAGCGTGACGCTCAACAACCTGCAGCTGGACCAATTGATGTTTTACCTGGCCGGGCCGGACATGCAGGCGCAGCAGCTGCTGGAGTTGCTGATGCAGCACAGCGTCGGGCTTGTCTGCCAAACGGTGGAGGCTCAGCCGCAGCGGCGGGCGCTGGCGTTGGACGGGCTGCGACAGGAAGGCTTTGCCGCCGATCAGGCGCTGCTGCCCAACGATCTGCGCAACTTCGAAGGCTACCGGCTGCTGCAAGAATATTTCGCCTTCCCGGCGCGCTTCCAGTTCTTCAGCGTCAACGGCCTGCGCCCGCTGTTGCAAAGCGTGCGCGAAGGGAAAAAGGCGCTGCGCCAGTTCGAAATCGTGGTGCTGCTCGATAGGCACGACGCCGCGCTGGAACGAGTGGTCGACGTTGCCCATTTGGCGCTGCACTGCACGCCGGTGATCAACCTGTTTCCGAAAGTGGCCGAACGCATCGCGATCAACGAAAAGAACCACGAATACCATCTGGTGGTCGACAATATCCGGCCGCTGGATTACGAAGTGTTTTCGGTGCAGCGGCTCGGCGGCAGCGCCAGCGAAAAACGCTACGAGCAAGAGTTTCGGCCGTTTTACAGCACCCTGAGCGCGGACGATGGCAACTATGGCGCCTACTTCTCGCTGCGGCGCGAACAGCGCACGCTGTCGGAGCACGCCCGCCGCTACGGCACCCGCACCGGCTATGCCGGTTCGGAAGTGTTCGTATCGCTGGTGGACGAACGGCAGTCGCCGTGGCACAGCGATCTGAAATACCTCACCGCCGACGTGCTGTGCACCAGCCGCGACCTGCCGTTGATGCTGTTGCAGCAGGATCAGGGCAATTTCGTGATGCCCGATTCAATCCCGATCAAGCAGGTCTCGCTGCGCAAAGGCCCTACACCGCCTCGTCCGGCGCTGGCCGAAGGGATGATCACCTGGCGGTTGATCAGTCAGCTGCAGCTGAATTACCTCAGCATGATGGACGGCGATCCGGAACAGGGCGCCGCCAGCCTGCGCCAGCTGCTGGGGCTGTACGGCAACCTGAGCGAGCCGGCGATCGCCAAACAGATCCAGGGCGTGCGCCACTGCAACCTGCGGCCGGTCTATCGGCGAGTGCCTGAACCCGGCCCCATCGTGTTCGCGCGCGGTATCGCCATCGATCTGACGGTCGATGAGCAGGCGTTCTCCGGCAACAGTCCTTACCTGCTCGGCAGCGTGCTGGAGCGCCTGTTCTCGCGCCTGGTGGCGATGAACACCTTCACCGAGATGACGCTCTCCAGCCAGCAGCGCGGCGAGATCGCCCACTGGCAGGCGCGCATGGGCAAAAGGACGCTGATATGAGCGCGGAGATGATCGCCACCGAACTGGCGCCGCCGCAGATCAACGCGCTGTATCGCCTGCCGGACGACTTCTGGCCGCGGCTGCGCAGCGCACCTTACAAGCACGATCTGTTTCAACTGCTGCGGCGCATCGACGCCCAGGGCGGCCAGCCCTACCTGCTGGGGCGCGCGCCGCTGCCGCGCCACGAGATGCTGCGCCTGGGCCAGGAACCTTCGCTGTCGTTCGCGCCCTCCACGCTGGCGCAGGTGACGCCGCGCGCCAACAGCCCGCTGCACGACGTTTCGATCTTCAGCTTCGGCCTGTTCGGCCCCAACGGACCGCTGCCGCTGCACCTGACCGAATACGTGCGCGAACGGGTGTACCACCATCAGGACACCACCCTGCTGGCGTTCACCAATCTGTTCCATCACCGGCTGACGCTGCTGTTTTACCGCGCCTGGGCCGACGCGCAGCCGACGGTGTCGCTGGATCGCCCGGACAACCGGCGCTTCGACGAGTACCTGTCGAGCCTGATCGGCATCGGCCAGCCGGCGCAGCAAGAGCGCGACAGCATCAACGCCCACGCTAAACATTTTATGGCCGGTCATCTGATTCGCCACAGCCGCGATCCGGAAGGCCTGAGCAAAATTTTGCAGCAGTATTTCAAGGTGCCGGTGCGCATCGTCGAAAACGTGCCGCACTGGCTGCGGGTGGAGCCGCGCGAGCAGGCGCGGCTCAAGGCCGGACGCGGCGCGCCGCGGCTCGGCGAGTCGGCCTTTCTCGGCATCGCGGTGCGGGATATCCAGCACAAATTCCGCATCGAGCTGGGGCCGATGCCGCAGCAGGACTATGACCGCTTTCTGCCCGGCGCCGATCTGTGCCGGCAACTGCGCGACTGGGTGCGCCAATACCTGGGCATCGAGTTCGTCTGGGAAGTGCGCCTGATCCTGGCGAAGGAACAGGCGCACGGCATCCAGCTCGGCGGCGCGCAGCGATTGGGCCTGAGCAGTTGGCTGGCCGACCATCGGCGACAGCGCGATCTCGACGATCTGATCTTCAGCCCTGAACCGCTGGAAAACCCGTTCTGACCCTATTTCGGCCGACGCCCGGCGGCGTCAGGCCACTCTGAGACCTGAGGAAAACCATGTCTGAAATCAGCCGCTCGGTATTATTCGGCAAACTGGATAGCCTGTTATTCACCTCTCTGGAAAGTGCGACGGCGTTTTGCAAGCTGCGCGGTAACCCCTACGTCGAATTGGCGCACTGGCTGCATCAGCTGATGCAATCGCCGGACGGCGATCTGCAGCAGATCGTTCGCCACTTCGCGCTGGACGAGGCGCAGCTGGCGCGCGACATCGTCGAGGCGCTCGATCGCCTGCCGCGCGGCGCCAGCGCCATCTCCGATCTGTCCGAGCACATCGACAGCGCGGTAGAACGCGCCTGGGTCTATGGCTCATTGAAGTTCGGCGCAGCGCGCATCCGCGGCGGCCACCTGCTGCTCGGCATTCTGAAAACCTACAGCCTGCGCCACCTGCTGAAGGCCATTTCCCCGCAGTTCGAGCGCATCAACGCCGATCTGCTGATGGAACAGTTCGCCGCCATTACCGCTCACTCGGCGGAAAACGCCCAGGATGCGGCGGCGCAAAGCGGCGCCGAGCCCCTGCCCGGCGCGGCGCGCAGCGGTGAAAGCGTGCTGGCGCAGTATGCCCAGGATCTGACTGCCAGAGCGCGCAACGGCGAGATCGACCCGGTGGCCGGCCGCGATGAAGAGATCCGGCAAATCGTCGATATTCTGATGCGCCGCCGCCAGAACAACCCGCTGCTGACCGGCGAGGCCGGCGTCGGCAAAACCGCCGTGGTGGAAGGCCTGGCGCTGCGCATCGTGGCCGGCGACGTGCCGCCGCAGCTGCGCGACGTGAAGCTGTGCCTGCTGGACATCGGCATGCTGCAGGCCGGCGCCGGCGTCAAGGGCGAGTTTGAAAAACGGCTGCAGGCGGTGATCGACGAAGTGCAATCCAGCCCGACGCCGATCATCCTGTTTATCGACGAAATTCACACCCTGATCGGCGCCGGCGGCGCCCAGGGCACCGGCGACGCCGCCAACCTGCTGAAACCGGCATTGGCGCGCGGCCAACTGCGCACCATCGGCGCCACCACCTGGTCGGAATACAAGAAATACATCGAGAAGGATCCCGCGCTCACCCGCCGTTTCCAGGTGGTGCAGGTGCACGAACCGAGCGAAGACAAAGCGCTGCTGATGCTGCGCAGCACCGTCAGCCCGCTGGAGCAACACCACCGCGTGCTGCTGCTGGATGAAGCGGTGGACGCCGCGGTGCGGCTGTCCCATCGCTATATTCCGGCCCGCCAGTTGCCGGACAAGGCGGTGGCGCTGCTGGATACCGCCTGCGCGCGCGTGGCGGTCAGCCAACATGCCGAGCCCGCCCAGGTCGAAGACTGCCGCCACCGCATCGATGCGCTGCAGATAGAGTTGGATATCGCCCGTCGCGAGACCAAGGTCGGCATCGGCGATCCCCTGCGCCCGCAGGAGATTGAAGCCCAATTGACCGCGCTGCGCCAGGAACTCGAACAGTTGACCGAGCGTTGGCAGCAGGAGCTGGCGCTGATCCAGCAGATCATCACGCTGCGCGCCCAACTGCACGCCCAAGAAGAGGCGAGCACCGACGAAGAGACGCAAACGCGCCCTGATGCCGACGCGCTGCGCGCCCAATTGGGCGAACTGCAGCAGCAGCTGAGCGCGCTGCAGGGCGAAGCGCCGCTGATCTTCGCCGCCGTCGACGCCAACATCGTGGCGGCGGTGGTGGCCGACTGGACCGGCATCCCGCTGGGCCGCATGGTGAAAAACGAGATTGAAGCGGTGCTGCAGCTCTCCGACACCCTGAATCAGCGCGTCATCGGCCAACGCCATGCGCTGGATCTGATCGCCCGCCGGGTGCGCACCTCACGAGCGCGGCTGGACGATCCGAACAAACCGGTCGGGGTATTCCTGCTGGCCGGGCCCTCCGGCGTCGGCAAAACCGAAACCGCGCTGGCGCTGGCGGAAACCCTGTACGGCGGCGAGCAGAACGTCATCACCATCAACATGAGCGAATTCCAGGAGTCGCACACCGTTTCGACGCTGAAAGGCGCGCCGCCCGGCTATGTCGGCTACGGCGAGGGCGGCGTGTTGACCGAGGCGGTTCGCCGCCGTCCTTACAGCGTGGTGCTGTTGGACGAGATCGAAAAGGCGCATCCGGACGTACATGAAATCTTCTTCCAGGTGTTCGACAAGGGCTGGATGGAGGACGGCGAAGGCCGTCATATCGATTTCCGCAACACCATCATCATCCTGACCTCCAACGTCGGCACCGATCTGATCGCCGGGTTGTGCAGCGATCCGGAGCTGCTGCCGGAGCCGGAGGCGCTGAGCGGCGCGCTGCGCCAACCGCTGCTGTCGGTGTTCCCGGCCGCCTTGCTCGGCCGCCTGCTGGTGGTGCCGTATTACCCGCTGACCGACGCCACGCTGGGCAACATCGTGCGCCTGCAATTGGGCCGCATTCAGCGTCGCCTGGCGGAGAATCACGACATCGTCTGCACCTTCGACGACGCGGTCATCGAGCAGATCGTCAGCCGCTGCACCGAGGTGGAGTCCGGCGGCCGCATGGTCGACGCCATCCTGACCAACACCCTGCTGCCGCAGATCAGCCACACCCTGCTGACCGGCAGCGCCAACGACCAGCGCTATCGCCAGCTGCATATCGCGCTGCAGAACAACGAATTCATTTGTCAATTTCAGGCATAACGCCGCGGCCGCCGAGACGGCGGCCCTTTGAACACAGAGAGTCATCACTATGTCGGGAACCGGGATAACCAAACCGAATTCGAACAGCCTGCCGAGCGGCTATCGATTCAATGAATTCGAGATCCAGGAAGCGATCGGCGAAGGCGGCTTCGGCATCGTCTACCGCGCCTACGATCACCAACTGGAACGCACCATCGCCATCAAGGAGTACATGCCAACCTCGCTGGCGAAACGCAACGACGATCTCAGCATCGGGCTGCGCGGCGAACGCTTCGGCAAAACTTTCCAGGCCGGGCTGAACAGCTTTATTCAGGAGGCGCGTCTGCTGGCGCGCTTCTCGCATCCCGGTCTGCTGCACGTGTTGCGCTTCTGGGAAGAGAACGGCACCGCCTATATGGGCACCCAGTTTTACAGCGGCACCACGCTGAAAAACCTGCAGGCGCAGCAGCCGGAGAAAATCGACGAGGCGTGGATCCGTCGGCTGCTGCCGCCGCTGTTCAGCGCCATCAACACCATCCATCAGGAAGGCTATCTGCACCGCGACATTTCGCTGGATAACATCCAGATCCAGGAGAGCCAGCTGCCGGTGCTGCTGGACTTCGGGTCGGCACGCAAAGAGATCGGCAACCTGTCGGACGAAACGGAGATCATGCTCAAACCGGGCTTCGCGCCGATCGAGCAGTACACCGAGAACAGCGACGGCGAACAAGGGCCGTGGACCGATATCTACGCGCTCGGCGCCGTGCTGCACACGCTGATCGTCGGTTCGCCGCCGCCGGTCAGCGTGGTGCGCAGCATCGAAGACAGCTACCAGCCGCTGACCGAGCGCCGCCCCGCTGGCTACTCGCCGGAGCTGCTGCGCACCGTCGATCGCGCGCTGGCGCTGAAGCCGGAAGACCGCCCGCAGACCATCGACGAAATGGCCGAGCTGTTGCATCTGCCGATCGCCGATGAAAACGAAATCATCAGCACCCCGGCCGCCGCGCCGGAGAACTTGCTGGTCGCCGCTAACCCGGCCGCCGCTGCGGCCGCAGCCGGCACCGTTACCGCGCGCGGCACCCAATTCTCGCGCCCGATGATGGCCGGCGCCGGCGTCGCCGCGCTGCTGGTGATCGGCGCGATCGCCTGGCTGAGCGGCGGCAAGGACGATGCCCAGGCCGTCGCTCAAAACAGCGAGACGTCACCGGCGCAGAAAACCCTGACGCAGCAGCCGAGCGCGCCGCAAACCGCGCAGCCTGCGGCGGCGGAACCTGAAAAAGCGGCGCCGCCGGCGCAACCGGTGGCGTTGGTGTACTTCAAACTGCAACCGGGTGAGCAGGTCAGCCTCGACGGCAAGCCGCAGCAGGTGACGCCGGGCGAAAACGGCTTCGCCAGCCTGAACCTGGCGCCGGGCCGCTATCAGCTGGAGATCCGTCACAACGATCGGCTCCGCCGCCAGCAGCTCAGCATCGACACCGCCGGCACCTGGCTGGTCAACCCGGCCACTGCCGGCTAATCCCGTTCTGAAACTCCGCCTCGGCGGGGTTTCCCCTATTTCATGAGACTGACGAGCAACTGCCCCCCTCATTGGCCGCGCGGCAAGGCCGCTGCAACGCCGGAGTATGCAGGGCATGACGTCAATCACAGAGGACGTTCTCATGTTGGATCGCATTATTGCGCACACGCCGCTGGGCCAGGAGCAACTGCTGTTTCGCTCGCTGGACGGTATCGAAGCGCTTTCCACTCCTTTCGACTTCTCTATTGAATTGCTGAGCACCGACGCGCGCCTCGATCGTAAAGCGCTGCTCGGCCAACCGCTGACGCTGGAAATTCCGACCCAGGGCTTTCTCAGCGCCCCGCGTTACCTGAACGGTAAGATCACCGCCATCGCCGTCAGCAGCGAAGAGATCGGCGGCACGCGCTACGCGGTGTACAACCTGCACGTGCAGCCGGATCTGTGGCCGATGACCAAAGACCGCAATTTCCGCATCTTCCAGGAACAGACGGTGCCGCAGATCGTCAAGACCCTGCTGGCGGAGCACAACGTGCAGTTGGAAGATCAGCTGACCGGCGACTATCGTCTGTGGGGCTACTGCGTGCAGTACAACGAAAGCAGCTTCAACTTCATCAGCCGCCTGATGGAGCAGGAGGGCATCTATTACTATTTCAAACACGAAATGGGCAAACACACGCTGGTGCTCGGGGACGCCCCCCACCATCACCAGCCCTATCCCGGCTATGAGATGATCCCCTACCACCTGACGCCGTCGGGCGGCAGCACCAGCGAGGAAGGCATCAGCCAGTGGACGTTGTCCGATCGCGTCACGCCGGGCATCTACAGCCTGGACGACTACGATTTCCGCAAACCGAACGCCTGGCTGTTCCAGGCGCGGCAAAACCCGGTCTCGCCGACGCCGGGGCAAATCGACGTTTACGACTGGCCGGGCCGCTATACCGAGCATCAGCAGGGGGAGTTCTACGCCCGCGTGCGCCAGGAAGCCTGGCAGGCCGAACATCAGCAGATCCGAGGCACCGCCACCGCCATGGGCATTGCCCCCGGCAGTACCTTCACGCTGTATAACGCCCCGCATGCCGACGACAATCGCGAATATCTGACGCTGCAGGCCAGCTACCATCTGAAAGAGAATCGCTACGCCAGCGGCGACGATCAGAGCAGCGAACACCGCATCGACTTCATCGTCCTGCCGGCGGACGTGCCCTGGCACCCGCCGCAGCAGGCCACCTGGCCGAAAACCCACGGACCGCAGACCGCCCGGGTGGTCGGCCCGGCCGGCGAATCGATTTGGACCGACAAATACGGCCGTATCAAGGTGAAGTTCCACTGGGATCGCTTCGGGCCGAAAGACGACGGCAGCTCCTGCTGGGTGCGCGTCTCCAGCGCCTGGGCCGGCCAAGGCTACGGCGGCGTGCAGATCCCGCGCGTGAACGACGAAGTGGTGGTGGACTTTATCAACGGCGATCCGGATCGGCCGATCGTCACCGGGCGCGTCTATAACGAAGCCAGCATGCCGCCGTGGGCGCTGCCGGCCGCCGCCACCCAGATGGGCTTTATGAGCCGCACCAAGGACGGCACCGCCGACAACGCCAACGCCCTGCGTTTCGAAGACAAGGCCGGCGCCGAACAGGTGTGGATCCAGGCGGAGCGCAACATGGACACCCAGGTGAAAAACGATGAAAGCCACACCATCGCTAACGACCACACGCATCTGGTGGGCGGTAACCAGATCAAACGGGTGGTGCTCAATCAGGCGACCGGCGTCAAAGGTGAATCCTCCGCGCTGACCGGCAAAACGCGCAGCGACGCCGTGGTCAATGCCTTTACCCTCGGCTCCGGCGAATCGCTGCGGCTCGAGTGCGGCGAAAGCGTGATCGAACTGCTGGCGGACGGCCAAATCAACATCACCGGCACCAGTTTCAATATCACGGTGAAAGAGGATGGCGCGATCAACACCGGCGGCCAGCTGGATCTCAACCAGCCTGGCGGCGCCGCACGCACCGCCGCACCGGGCGGTGGCCATCAGGCGGCAATCCAGAGCGCCGTCGATCAGCTGTTCCCTAAAGAGTAGGTAATTGGTACGCCGGGAAAGCCGGTTAACGCCGCCCCTCGGGCGGCAGTACCGGCAAAAACGCCGTCCGCTGTCCCCCCTTTTGGCAAGGAGATGAATAGGCTGGCGGCAAAATCACTGACGTTAAGCCAACACAACGGGCTGAATCTGTACCGCCCATCGATTCAGCCTTCTTTATCATTTCCCCTTCACCACTTTTTCACCGTCTGGTAAATATCGAGGTCGAAATAGCCGTCGGCTTCGCAGTCGTTGAGATAGTGTTCATAGCTCACCCCCTCAACCGGCTGATAGCCGCTGGCCGGCAGCAGCTTCTGATAGAACTCGCCCCATACCCGCTCGAAGTCGCCATCGCTGATGCGCACGTGGTAAACCGCGTACTGCCCGGCGGGCAGCGTCTGCACGGTCACGCCCTCGCTGCCCGTCGGCAGCGCGAAATCGTCCGCCACGCTCATCACCACGTCGGCGCGCAGCTTTTCCGGCGCCACTTCTGCCGGATCGTCCCAGTACAACACCAGCCATTTGCCGAACGGCACATCGTGGCGCTGCCGCCATGCCAGCAGTTGCTGCGAGCCCTGCGGGATGGTCTGTGGATACGGCCCCACCACTCTTACCCCCACCACCTTCTCCGCCGCTTTATCGATAATCCTCACGCTCATCGCCCTTATCCTCTCTCTTTATCTCAGGCGCCGATTTCGGTACGCACGTCCAGCAGTTCGGGGAAAAAGGTCAGGTCCAACGCCTTTTTCAGGAAGCTGACGCCGCTGGAACCGCCGGTGCCCGACTTAAAGCCGATGATCCGCTCCACCGTTTTCATATGGCGGAAACGCCACAGATGGAAACTCTCTTCGATATCCACCAACTTCTCCGCCATTTCATACGCTTCCCAATAGGTCTGCGGGTTGTCGTAGATCACTTTGAACGCCGGCAGCAGATCCGGGTTGCGCTGATAGGGCTGCGTCCAGTCGCGCTTGAGGCACTCCTGCGGGATCGGCAAACCGTGGCGCGCCAGGTACAGCAAGTATTCGTCGTACAGGCTCGGCGCTTCGAGGATCGCCTTCAGCGCCGCGTGTTTTTCCGCATCGCTGCTGAACACCGCCAGCATGGCGGCGTTCTTGTTGCCGAGCAGAAACTCGATCGACCGGTATTGATGCGACTGGAAGCCCGAGGAACTGCCCAACACATCGCGAAACTCAACGTATTCCGACGGCGTCAGCGTTTCCAGCACCGCCCACTGTTCGAACAGCAGCCGCTGGATCTGTTTGACGCGCGCGAGAATTTTAAAACAGTGGCTGAGTTTGTCCTGCTGCACCAGCCGCAGCGCCGCCTGTAGCTCGTGCAGCATCAGCTTCATCCACAGTTCGGAGGTTTGGTGCTGTATCACGAACAGCATTTCGTCATGATGCGGCGGGTTGGAGAGCGGGTGCTGGCAGTCCAGCAGTTGGTCCAGGCACAGGTAGTCGCCATAGCTCATGCGTTTGGAAAAATCGGTGACAATCGCGCTTTCTAATTCCCGTTTGTTCATCTGTGATCTCCGTTGCGCCCAGCACCCCATCGGCCTGGAACGTGCCGCAAAGAGAAAACAATAGTACAGAACCCGCCGCCCCGAAGGGCGATAAACGAGAGATGCTTCGCAGATCTCACTCATCCGCGTCACCCCATGGCCGCCGCCCTTTGCTGTTTAGTAAACAACCAGCCCTGCGCCTGACGACTCTCACAAATGCGCGATCCCGTGCGGGTTTAGCCCCGGTTGCGGCTTGCCTGCGCCCGCCTTCCCTTATAGATTGCAGGCTAACGGCAGGCAGCAAGGGATCGGCAAATGGCAAATATTCGTGATGTCGCGCGGTTGGCCGGCGTGTCCATCAGCAGCGTGTCGAACCTGCTGAATAATCGCAGCCACCAGATGAGCGCACAGACCCGTCAGCGCATCGAACAGGCGATGGACACCCTGGGCTATCGTCCGGCGCGCACCGCAGTGAACCTCGCGCCACAGGCGAAGATCATCGGCCTGCTGCTGCCGTCGATCGTTAACCCGAGTTTTTCGGCGCTGGCGCACGCCGTCGACAGCGCGGCGCGCGCTCACCGCTACCGCGTCTTGCTCGGCAACGCCTACCGGCAGGAACAGGAGGAAGCCGCGTTTATCGACGATATGTTTCTGCATGGCGTGCGCGGCATCATCGTGGCGGCGAGCGACATCCGCCAGACCCATTTTGTCCGGGCGGCCGAGCGGGGCATGAAGATCGTCAGCTATGACAGCCCGTTCGCCGAACCGATGGCCGCCGACAGCCGGTTGTTCGACAGCGTGTCGATGGACAATCTCGCCGCCGGGCGTCTGGCCGCGCAGCACCTGCTCGAACGCGGCTGCCGACATATCGTGTTCGCCACCGAAGCGGCGCTGACCGTGGGGCGCAGCCACAAGATCGACGGTTTTCTGAGTGCGCTGGGGCACAACTTGAGCGAACGCCAACGGGTGATCGAAGGCAAAGCCACCAGCGCCTACGGCGACACGGAGATGTTCGAATTGGGGCTGACGCTGGCATCCCGCATCCTCGCGCTGACGCCGCGCCCGGACGGCATCGTGGCGATTAACGATGCGCTGGGCATCGGGCTGATGGTGGGGCTGCGCGCCGCCGGCATCCAGGTGCCAGCAGAGATTTCGGTGGTCGGCATCGACAATATCGCGCTTGCCGGCCTGGCCGAACCGGGGTTGACGTCGATCGGCCCGCCGCTGGCCGAGATGGCGCAGCTGATGGTCGAACGCCTGATCGACCGCATCAACAATGATTCGCAACCGCCCGGCGAGTTTCTCTTCCCGCCGACGGTCATCAGCCGGCGTTCCGTCAAAACCGCCGGTTAATACGGTAAAAACGGCTTACCCAGACGATACGCAGCCGGCATCGTCCGGATCGGCGCAGCCAAAATCAGAAAAAACAGCGTCGTCGCAATAAATAAACGGCGCGACGCTTTATGCACGCAACGTCGTTATTCAGCACGCCGCTCATGACTTTGGGCCGGGCCGCTATTATTCCGATTAACCACATGGGAAAAACCATGATGAAAAAAACAATGCCAAAGGATATTGAACGCAGTGCCATCAGGAAATTGACGCTGCATATTGTCCCCCTCATGATCTTGTTGTATTTCCTGGCCTTTCTCGACCGCAACAATATGGCCTACGCCGCCAAAGCGTTGGAAGATAATCTGGGATTGACCGCCTCGGCTTTCGGCTTCGCTTCCGGAATTTTCTTTATCGGCTATTTCCTGTTTGAAATACCCAGCAACGCCGGCACCATTAAATTCGGCCCGCGCATCTGGTTCGCCAGAATATTAATTTCCTGGGGCATCTTCGCAACCCTGCTCGGTTTTGTGCGCACGCCGCTGGAGCTGTATATTTGCCGTTTTATGCTGGGCGTGTGCGAGGCCGGTTTCTTTCCCTCGGTGGTGTATTATTTCACGGTCTTCTTCCCGGAAAAATACCGCACCAAAATTCTCGGCATGTTCATCATCGTCCAGCCGCTGTCCAACGCGGTCGGCTCGCCGATTTCCGGCTTTATTCTCAATATTCAGCATGACTGGTTCGGCTTCGCCCCCTGGCAGCTGCTGTTCATCCTCGAAGGGCTGCCGCCGATCGTCATCGGCCTGCTGATCCCCTTCCTGATCAAGAACTCGCCCAAGGACGTCGGTTATCTGAACGTGGAGGAAAAAGCCTGGCTGATGAGCAACGCCGGCCGCTCCAAATCCGGCTCAAAAATCACGCTGGGCGACTTCCTCAAGGGCATTAAAAACAGAAAGTACCTGCTCTACGCGCTGCTCAACTTCGGCATGGTATGCGGCATTTACGGCTTCGGCACCTGGCTGCCGTCGATCATCAGCGCCATTTCCGGCAGCGATATCTTTCGCGTCAGCCTGCTGGCGCTCATTCCCTACGGCCTGGCCGCGCTGCTGGTGTATCCGTGGAGCCTGTGGGCCAGCAAAACCAAAAAAGCTCGGCGTGTTCGCCGGCCTCAGCATGGTGATCGCCGCCATCGGCCTGATGGGCGCGGTGACATTTTTTAAATACGACCCGTTCGTCGCGCTGTCATTCCTGTGCATCGCCGCCATCGGCATCTATACCGCCGTGCCGCCGTTCTTATCCATGCCCGCCAATATCTCCACCGGCGCGGCCGCGGCCGCCGGGCTGGCGGTAGTGAGCTGCATCGGCAATATCGGCGGTTTCGTCGCCCCCTATGCGGTGGGCGTGCTGAACGATCTGACCGGCAGCAGCGCGCCGGGGCTGTTTTTCCTGGCCTCGTGCCTGCTGGCGACCGGTTTGATCTGCATTTTCTACTGCGCCAAACAGCGTGAAGGCGTCATCAATTCTTAACGAACCAATAAGGAGTCAATCATGGGCGATCTTGCGGGCAAAAAGGTCTTTATCACCGGGGCGGAACAGGGCATCGGCCGCGCCACCGCAGAGCGGCTGATCAAGGCCGGGTGCGACATCTATTTTCACTACCACAGCGACGAAAGCGGCCCCAAGGCGCTGGTGGCGCTGGCCCATTCACTCGGACAAAAGGCCGCCTACGGCTACGCCGATCTCATCGACACCGACGAAACGCTGCGCTGCGTCTCGGCCGGCGCCGAGTTTCTCGGCGGCATCGATATTCTGATCAATAACGTCGGCGGCATCGTCGGGCGCAAATGGCTGGGCGAGATCGATCGCGCCTTCTGGCAAACCGTGATCGACGTAAACATGACCACCATGCTGAACGTGACCCAGAGCGCGCTGCCGCACCTGAAGGCGGCGCCGAACGGCGCCAGCATCATCAACCTGGCCTCGCTGGCAGGCCGCGCCGGCGGGCACGCCGGCTCGCTGGTCTATTCCGCCACCAAGGGCGCGGTGCTCACCTGGACGCGCTCGCTGGCGGCGGAGCTGGGCGAGCACGGCATCCGGGTGAACGCGGTGGCGCCCGGCCTGATCCTCGGCACCCGCTTTCATAATCGCCACACCACCCAGGCATCGGCGGAGGAAACTGTTCGCGCCATCCCGCTGGGCCGCGCAGGCACGCCGGACGACGTGGCCCGCGCCATCGCTTTCCTGGCGGCGGAATACGACGGCTTCATCTCCGGCGCCACTCTCGACATCAACGGCGGCATCTTCCGCATGTAGTTCAGCTGCGGGCGGCACGGCCGCCCCCTATTCAGGAATCGCTTTATGATCAAATCCGCCATCACTCACCCGCCGCTGCTCGCCGCGCTGGCGCAATGCGGGCATAAAACCCAGGTGCTGATCGCCGACGGCAATTACGCCTGCGTGACGCACGCGCCGAAAGACGCCACCGTGGTCTATCTGAACCTGGCGCCCGGCACGCTCGCCGCCCCGCCAATCCTGGAAAAACTGCTGGCCTGCATCAACGTGGAAAGCGCGGCGCTGATGGCCTGCCCGCCGGACTTCACCAACACTATCGAAGCCGAATACCGGCAACTGCTGCCAGAACATTGCCCGATCGAGCACCTGCCGCGCGAGGCGTTTTACGCCGCGGTCAAATCGGATCGGACGCTGCTGGTGATCGCCTCCGGCGAACGGCGCCGCTTCGCCAATCTGCTGCTGACGGTGGCGCCGGTGGTGTGAAAGAGGTAGGGGGTGTGAAGGATAAAATGAGGGGGCCAGCCCCCTCATGCCGTTACAGGTCAGCGACCCACTTCTCCAGTTCCCCCGCACGTTCCGCATCGATATAGCTGGTGGCCCAGCCAAACAGGTAAGCGAAGGCGAAAATGCCCACCGTCGACGACACCAGCGTCGGCGCGAAAAACGCGGCGATAGCGGAGAGCGTATACCCTGCGCCGATCGACAACCCGAGCGCTTCGAGCTGGTTGCGGAACGCTTTCCAGTTGCCGGTTGAGAAACCTTCAATCGCGGCGTTTACCAGATCCGCGCCCTTGATCGCCCAGTCCACCCCGGTGAAGACCTTGCCCAATACCCGCGCATTGCGGGCATACTGTTCCGCATCGATCATTTTCAGCCAGGCGACAATCGCCGCTTTGTCCTGCGCCTTGAGCTTTTTGTTCAAGCCCTTCGTCAATTGCTCGTAGGTTTTCTCCGCATCTTGCACGTTGCGGATATATTTTCCTTGAATTCCCGCCTCCAAATCCTTGGCGAGTTTGGCGTATTTCGCGCCGATCTTTTCCGCGATATCTTTATTGATACCTGCGGCCAGGCTGACGCCATCCTTGATGGCTTTTAATTCCGCATTTTGATATTCGACGAATTCCTTAACGATCGTTTTTACCGAGCCGGGTGATTTTACCGGCTTGCCGTTGGCATATTTCACCTCCATGGCATTCAGGTTATCCCCTCTCACCACGGCGATAAACGCGGGCCGGTTCTTATTGGCCTTATAGTAGAGGCTGTAGGTCGCCACTCCGTCTTGCTTTTCCACCTTCAAATGATGAAAACCGTAGTAACTCCCGGTGGTGCGGGTCGTCGAGAATTCGCCGGTTTTGCCGTTGCCATGCCAGCCGCTGACGGGCCGATCGCGATGCGAGTCTGTCACGAAACTGCCTAACGAAGAGGCGCCGATCTGCCCGGCATTCAGGCCATTGTTGCCGCCTTTGCCAGGGGGTGAGGATTTGCGCGCATGGCCGGTTTCGATATCCCCGATCGCCACTGTCACCCCCTTGGCGTTGACCCCCATCACCAGCCCCCCCAGGCCAATGTGCTTCGCCTGCTCGGCCGTCAAACCGGTGGCGGAAAGGCTCAGCGTGCCGGATGGGCTGACGCTTTCAATATGCAATTTCGCATCCGGGTTAATTCTGCGCGCCGCCTTAATCACCGCCTCCAGCTTCATGCGCAGCGCCGGATCGTTTTGGATCGCCGCTATCTGTTGCTGTTCCGGGCTGTTGCCAACGCCGGCGCCGCCGCGATCGCGATCGCCGGAATGGCCTTTATCGCCGCCCCCCGGCTCAGGGCCCGTACCGCGTTCAGAACTCCAGTTAGTCCCATCTCCTTTACCACCATAATTAAATCCAGGCATATGCTTTCATCCTTATTTCGTTTTATTTTTAAGATGCCGATATTCTCGTTTAACGCGGATTGACACGCGCATTATCCCTATCGGCAAACCGTTTTTAGCTGCCCGTCATTTATAAAAAACCGCAGAAATAAGGACAACGGATGGCGGCTGTCTGGTCGGTGAAACAAATAGGATCGCGTCTGCATAACCTGAATATATCGCCGCGGGTCACGCCTGGATGGCTGCGACCTGTTCAGAAGTCATTGGCACACGCTATGAATTGCAATTACAATCATCGTAATTGCAACTTAAAGGGAATGCTCCGCATGTCGCTTCAACGTATAACAATGCCTGCCGCCTCCGCCAGGACCAGAACCCTGGCCGAAGCTTGTATCCGCAAGATGGCCTCCGTCAGCCAGAACGCCGGCGCGGCGCTTCCCTCTTCCACCGCCTGGACGGCGGAAGCCTTGAGCGAACTAAACGCCAGTGGCAACATCTGGCTCATCGACGGCAGAAGGCGCGCCGAACCGCCGAGCTCCCGCTACGCCACCGCCTGGCCGCTCTGGTTTGGCCATCAATCAGAACGTTATGAGAAACCGTTGTTTTACGTCGTCAACACCCCTTCGGTGGACATGCTCCGCGGGCTTGAGCCGGAAACCAATCGCAAGGGGATTTTCATCAGCGATGCGGATACCGGCAGTACCGACTTGCCGAAAGGCGTGCAGGCCTGGTTCCCGCTCCAGCTCACCGCCATGCCGGACTGGCTGCCTTTCGATCCGGCCAATGCCCGGGAAACCGGCGCGATACTCCATCACGCCCTGCACGCGCTCTATCTGGAGGGAACGAGAAAGATGGTGTATCTCGCGACCAACGCAGACAATGACGCCCCCGCTTCCGGTGAGCCGTTTGTCGCAGAGCAGGCGTTCAAGGGGATGTATCGTGTCGCGACGGCGGCGGACTCGCCGTTGCAGGTTCGCCTGTGCGGCGCAGGCAGAGCGCTCGCCCGCGTTCAGCAGGCGGCTGAGGTGTTGAAAAATTGGGGCATCGCGGCCGAAATCTGGAGCTGCCCCAGCTACACGCGGTTGGCGCAGGATGCCGAACTCGCCGACATGCAGCGCCAGGACAGCGGCGGCGAATGCCATCTGAAAACGTGTCTGGGCGCCGGGAATGCCCCCGTCGTCGCCGTCACCGACTATTCGCATCTGCTCGCCAATCAGCTCAAGCGGTTCATTCCCGCACGCTTTGCCGCGGTGGGTTCGGATTCTCGCACCCGGGGCGAAATTCACTATCCACAGGCGGAATGGATTGCGCTATGCGCCCTCAAACTGCTGGCCGACGAGCAGAAAATTCCCTCGACGCTGATCGCCGATGCGCTGCGCGTTCTGCACATCACGCCCGATGCCTGATCACGCTCTGGCCAGCTGCATCGCGTTGTCCAACGCGTCGGAGAAGCGTGCGATCTCTTCTTCGCTGAACTGATTGAGAAAGTGGGTTTTGACCACCGCGCGGTAGATCTCCCACATTTTTTTCCGCAGGGCCTTGCCTTCCTCGGTGATGGTGGCGAAGGAGGCCCGACGGTCGTCATCCGAACGAAAACGCGTGACCAGCCGCTCTTTTTCCAGGCGATCCATCAGGCGGGTCAGGTTATAACGCTCAATCACCAACACGTCCGCCAGTTCATGCATGCGGCGCGTGCCGTTTTCCCCGCTTTCCAATCCCCATAACACGTCATACCAGGCGTACGCCGGCAGCCCCGCCTCCGACAATTGCGTTTCTATCTTTTTGATGATTGCCCGGTGCGCGCGCACGAAGGAGAACCACAGGTCGGGTTGTTTATCTGTCATGTCAGTTTTCTCGTCAAAAGCGGTGAGTTGCAATTGCAATTGTAAAGGGATAGAGTGGCTTTCGCCATTATTGCATTTACAACTCTTGCATATGCAATTCAATAAATTCCTGTATCGCTCAGCGCCTTATCAGGTAAGTACATTTGGAGCTTTTATGAACCAACCCGCGGTAAAAGCAGATCTTGACCCACAAGAGACGGCTGAATGGCTTGAGGCATTTGAAGGCGTCGCCGACATCGACGGCCGTGAACGCGCGCATTTTTTGTTGGAAAGAATGGCCGAAGCCGATCAGCGAAAACACGGCGATTTCTTCAGCATGGTCACCACGCCGTACGTGAATACGATCCCGGTCTATAAGCAGCCGACGTATCCCGGCGATCTGGCCGCGGAAGCGCGCATCAATGCGTTTATTCGCTGGAACGCCATGGCGATGGTGCTGCGCGCCGGCAAACATTCCAACGTCGGTGGACACATCGCCACCTACCAGTCGGCCGCGGTGCTTTACGACGTGGGATTCACGCACTTTTTCCGCGGACGCACCGATGAGTTTGCCGGTGACATGGTGTATATCCAGGGTCACTCCGCCCCCGGCATTTACGGCCGCGCCTATCTCGAAGGACGCATCGACGAGGAGCAGCTCGACAACTTTCGCCGCGAATCCGCGCGCCGCGGCCTTTCTTCCTATCCGCACCCCAGGCTGATGCCGGATTTCTGGCAATATCCCACCGTTTCGATGGGGCTGGGGCCGCTGACCGCCGCCTATCAGGCACGCTATATGCGTTATCTGGAATACCGCGGGTTGAAACCGCATCAGGGGAGAAAGGTGTGGGCGTTTCTCGGCGACGGCGAGATGGATCAACCGGAATCGCTGGCGGCAATTGCGCTGGGCGGGCGAGAAAAGCTCGATAACCTGATCTTCGTCGTGAACTGCAATCTGCAGCGGCTGGATGGTCCCGTGCGCGGCAACGGCAAGATCATTCAGGAACTGGAAGGCACCTTCAAAGCCGCCGGCTGGCAGGTGATCAAGGTGATCTGGGGCAGCGGCTGGGACAAACTCCTGCAAAAAGATCGCTCCGGGCTGCTGATGCAGCGCATGATGGAGTGCGTCGACGGCGATTACCAGACCTTCAAGTCGCAAAGCGGCGCCTATGTGCGGGAGCATTTCTTCGGCAAGTACCCGGAGTTGCTCGCGCTGGTCGCCGATCTGAGCGACGATGAGATCTGGGCGCTGCACCGCGGCGGCCACGATCCGCAAAAGGTGTACGCCGCCTACCATCAGGCGATGCATACCCCGGGCAGGCCGACGGTGGTATTGGCCAAAACGGTCAAAGGGTTCGGCATGGGAGAAGCCGGTGAAGGGCAGAACATCAACCATCAGCTGAAAAAAATGAGCCAGGATGCGGTGAAAGCCTTCCGCGATCGTTTGGGGCTGACGCTCCCCGATGCGCAGCTGGAAGCGATCCCTTATCTGAAGCCCGAGCCCGACAGCGCGGCGGCGAAGTACATCACCGCAACGCGCACCGCGCTGGGCGGCTACATCCCCGCCCGCTTCGGCCAATCCGCCCCGCTGGCGATACCGGCGTTATCGCGCTTCGACAGTCTCCTTAAGGGCAGCGGCGAGCGCAACATGTCAACCACCATGGCCTTCGTCAATATCCTCGGCGCGCTGCTCAAAGACCCCAACATCGGCAAACTGATCGTGCCCATCGTGCCGGACGAGTCGCGCACGTTCGGCATGGAAGGCCTGTTCCGCCAGATTGGCATCCATTCCTGGCTCGGCCAGCTGTATACCCCGCAGGATGCAGGGCAGCTCAGCTACTATAAAGAGGCCAAATACGGCCAGATTTTGCAGGAAGGCATCAACGAATCCGGCGCGATATCGACCTGGATCGCC
Organism: Serratia sp. SCBI; assembly: GCF_000747565.1. Lineage (NCBI taxonomy): Bacteria > Pseudomonadati > Pseudomonadota > Gammaproteobacteria > Enterobacterales > Yersiniaceae > Serratia > Serratia sp. SCBI. Next base: position 3,114,628 of record NZ_CP003424.1, read on the forward strand.
GCCGGCACCGCCTACAGCAACCACGATGTCGCGACGATCCCGTTCTATATCTTCTACTCCATGTTCGGGCTGCAGCGGGTGGGCGATCTCGCCTGGGCGGCGGCCGACGCGCGCACCAAGGGTTTCCTGCTCGGCGCCACCTCCGGCAGAACCACCCTGATGGGCGAAGGCTTGCAGCATGACGACGGCCACAGCCACGTGCTGTCTTCCGTGATCCCCAGCTGCGTCTCCTACGATCCGACCTATGCCTATGAACTCGCGGTGATTGTTCAGAGCGGCATGCGCAGGATGTTCGTTGAGCAAGAGGATATTTACTACTACATCACCTTGCTCAATGAGGGATACCCGCAGCCGCCGATGCCGGCGGGCGTAGAGGACGGGATTATCCAGGGGGCGTATTTGCTCAAACAGAGCGCAGCGACAACCCAAGAGAGCCCGCGTGCTCAGTTGGTCGCCAGCGGCGCCATCATGCGCGAGGCGCTGGCGGCGGCGGAGCTGTTGGCCGTGGACTTTGGCGTCGCCAGCGATATCTGGAGCGCCACCAGCCTGAGCGAGCTGCGCCGCAACGGCATGGCGGCCGAACGCTGGAACCTGCTGCATCCGGAAGATCCGCCGAAAGTCCCTTATATACAAAGCCTGCTGGCGGCGCATCCCGGCCCGGTGGTGGTAGCGACGGACTATATGAAGATCGTCGGCGATCAGATCAAACCGTTCTTGCCCGACCGCACCTTTATCGCCTTGGGCACCGACGGCTTTGGCCGCTCGGACACCCGCGAGGCGCTGCGTGAGTTCTTCGAGGTCAACCGCCATTTCATCGCGCTCGCCGCGTTGAAACTGCTGGCAGACGAAGGCCGTATCGCCCGCAGCGAGGTCAACCGCGCCATGGCGCTGTACGGCATCGCCCCCGATAAGCCGGATCCGGCTGCGGTGAAGTAACACTCAGCCTACCCACGCCGCCGGTTGTCACCCGCGGCGTTTTTCTTCCTTCGATTCGGCAGCGCGCGGCGCCCGCTCCCCCAGCCGCACCACGGGAATGTCCGCCAGCCGGGTGGTGTAGGCCGGCGACAGCATGTCGCGCTTCATTTGCCACGGTTTGACGATCCCCTGCCCGGCGAACCATACGCGCCCGCGCCCTTCCTGATTCAGGCGATCGAGGGTCGCCATCAGGCGCTCGCTGTTGCGGCGCGGCGGGCAGTCGTCGAACAGATCGATCTGCGCCATGGCGGCGGCGCTGAAATCTCCCAGCACCACGCCGCCCTTCAGGTAACGTCGCCCCTCCTGCCAGATGCTTTCCAGCGCACGTACCGCCATGGCGATGATGTCGCGGCTGTCGTTACTCGGGGTTTGCAGCCGGGCGGTGCCCATATTGCTGTAATACCCTTCGCCCGCCGAATGCGGGCTGGTTTTGATAAACACCGACACGTTGCGGCAATAGCGCTTTTCCTGTCGCAGCTTTTCGGCGGCGCGTTCGGCATAGCTGCAGATCGCCTCGCGCATGTGCGGGTAGTGCGTCAACCGCTGGCCGAACGAGCGGGAACAGATGATCTGCTCTTTCGCCGCCGCCTCATCCTCCCATTGCAGGCATGACTCGCCGCGCAGCTCACGTATCGTGCGCTCCAGCACCACGCTGAAGGTTTTACGCGCCAGCCGGGTATCGCAGTCCGCCAGCTGCAGCGCGGTGTGAATGCCCATCGCCTGCAGCTGGCGCGTCAGGCGGCGGCCCACGCCCCACACTTCTTCCACCGGGAGCAACGCCAGCAGTTTGCGCTGGCGCGCCGGATCGGATAAATCCACCACGCCGCCGGTGCCGCGCCATTTCTTGGCCGCGAAGTTGGCCAGCTTGGCCAGCGTTTTGCTCGGCGCAATGCCAACCCCGACCGTCAAATGCAGCTCGCGCCGGATGCGATCGCGCACCCGCTGGCCGAACGGTTCCAGCGCCTCGCAGCGCGCCACGCCGTCCAGCCGCAGAAAGGCTTCGTCCAGTGAATAGATCTCCACCGCCGGCGCCATCTCCTCCAGCGTGTCCATCACCCGGCGGGACATATCGGCGTACAGCGCGTAGTTGGAGGAGAACACCGCGACGTTGCGACGGCGCATCTCCTCTTTGATCTTGAAATAAGGCGCGCCCATCGGCACGCCCAGCGCCTTCGCCTCGGCGCTGCGGGCGATCACGCAGCCGTCGTTGTTGGACAACACAATCACCGGCCGCCCCCGCAGGTCGGGCCGAAAGATGGTCTCGCAGGAAGCGTAGAAGCTGTTGACGTCTACCAGGGCAAACATGGTTACAGCGCCGCGTAGACGATAAAGGTCACCACGCCGAAAATCTCCAGCTGCGCTTCGTCGTCGAACACGATGGGCGCATAGGCGGGATTCATCGGCAACAGCTGCACGTCGGGGTGGCGCTGCAGCTTTTTGACGGTGAATTCGCCGTCCACCGCAGCGATCACGATATTGCCATGCTCCGGCGTCAGGGCGCTGTCGACAATCAGCAGATCGCCGTCCCGAATATTGCCGTCGATCATCGATTCGCCGCTGGCGCGCACGAAATAGGTGGCGTTGGGGTGCCGCACCAGCAGTTTGCCGATATCCAGCCGGCTCTCGACATAGTCCTGCGCCGGGGAGGGAAAACCGCAGGCCACGCGATCGGCAAACAGCGGTAACGTTAGGGGCTCACCTGGTGAAAAAGCATACAACCTTAAAGTACTCAGCATAATCATAACCAAACTGTATATTTATACAGTAAGGCATAAACAAAACGCGAACGCGTACAACCCCTATCCCCCTGCGGATCGCGCTTTGCCGCGTAATATAATAATTTTCTGAGCGATTTTTTTTTACGCCTGCTAACGGTTTCACGCTGCCTTGCACACACGTTATCCACTAAAACTGTGGATAACCTGCAGGGCGTGATTCCCTACGCGAGCGGGATCAGAATCCTGTATAATGTCCACACCTGCTCAATAAGCATTCATCCCCGTCGGCGCCTCGTCACCGGCGGTCACGAGAACGTTATGAACAAGCACCTACTCCTCGCAGAAACCGACGACATCGAACAGGCCTGCCTGTCTCGCCATGCGGTCTGGCAGCGCACCGATCTGGCTCAGGCGCAGCAGGATTGGCTGGCGGAAGAAGTGCCGGTCGCCCTGGTGTACAACGGCATTTCCCACGTGGTGATGATGGCGACGCCAAAAGATCTGGCGGCCTTCGCCATCGGTTTTTCGCTGTCCGAAGGCATCATCGCCTCCCCCGACGATATCTACGACATCCGTCAACAACCGGCCTGCAACGGCATTGAAGTGCATGTAGAGCTCTCGAGCCGCCGCTTTATGCAGCTGAAAGAGAAGCGCCGCAGCCTGGCCGGCCGCACCGGCTGCGGCGTCTGCGGGGTCGAGCAGCTGCAGGAGGTTGCTCAGCCCATCGCACCGCTGCCCTTCACCCAACGTTTCGATTTGGCCCAGCTCGACCGGGCGTTGGCTCAACTGCAGGAAGTGCAAACGGTGGGAAAACTGACCGGCTGCACCCATGCGGCGGCCTGGATCCAGCCGGACGGCGCGCTCAGCGGCGGATGTGAAGACGTCGGCCGCCATGTGGCGCTCGACAAACTGCTGGGTTACCGCAGCCAACAGGCCTGGTCGCAAGGGGCGGCGCTGGTCTCGAGCCGCGCCAGCTATGAAATGGTGCAAAAGTCCGCCATGTGCGGCGTCGAGATCCTGTTCGCCGTCTCCGCCGCCACCCGTCTGGCGGTGGAAGTGGCCGAGCGCAGCAACCTGACGCTGGTGGGCTTCAGCAAACCGGGGCGCGCCACCGTCTATACGCACCCGCAACGGCTCTGGCAATCGACAACGGCGGCATAGCGCCGCCGGATAAGAATCGACTATTCTCAATAGCAGGACACCAGGAAGCACCCACGTTATGATAATTCGCCCGCACCAGAACTGGTTTTTTCGCCTGTTCGCCTGGCACGGTTCCGTGCTGTCAAAAATTACCTTTCGCCTGTCGCTGAACGTGCTGATGTCGATAGTGGCGGTGATCAGCTACCAATGGTACGAACAGCTCGGCGTGCATTTGACCATCGCGCCGTTCAGCCTGTTGGGCATCGCCATCGCCATTTTTCTTGGCTTTCGCAATAACGCCGGCTACAGCCGCTTTGTCGAAGCGCGCAACCTGTGGGGCTCGCTGCTGATTACCGAACGCACCCTGCTGCGCCAGATCAAAAGCCTGCTGCCGGACGAACCGGCGGTGCAGCAAAAGGTCGCCAAGCTGCTGATCGCCTTTAGCTGGAGCCTGAAGCATCAGCTGCGCGGCACCGACCCCACCGCCGATCTGTACCACAATCTCACCGGCAACGAGCTGGCCGAGGTGATCGCCAGCCCGATGCCGACCAACCGCATCCTGCTGATGCTGGGCCAGGAAATCGGCAAATTGCGCCGTCAGGGCCTGCTGAGCGACATCACCTTCGGGCTGATCGACGATAAGCTGAGCGAACTGTCTCACACCCTCGGCGGCTGCGAACGGCTCGCCAGCACCCCGGTGCCGTTCGCCTATACCCTGATCCTGCAGCGCACCGTTTACCTGTTCTGCAGCCTGTTGCCTTTTGCCCTGGTGACCGATCTGCATTACATGACACCGTTTGTTTCGGTGTTCATTTCCTATACCTTCTTATCCTGGGACTCACTGGCCGAAGAGCTGGAGGATCCGTTCGGCGTGTCGGCCAACCATCTGCCGTTAAACGCCATTTGCAACACCATCGAGCGCAACCTGCTGGAAATGAACGACCAAAGCCCGCTGCCACCGCCGATGAAACCCGACGAGCACTTTAATTTGATCTGATCTATTTCACCCGAACACACTGGAGCCGAATGCAATGAATGCAAATAACACCCCGCCGCAAGCCGTATTCACGCCGGTCACGCGCCATGCCATTTTCATCGTCGCCACCCTGTCGCCCGTTCCTGCCCATCTGGCGGCGGTGCGCGCCTGGTGCGGCGATATCGCCGCCGTGGTACGTTCGGTCGGCAAACGCGCGCCGGCGGGCAATCTCACCTGCGTCTGCGGCTTCGGCTCCGAGGCCTGGGATACGCTGTTCGGCGCGCCGCGCCCTCGCCAGCTGCATCCGTTCAGCCCGATCGGCAGCGGGGAGCGCGTTGCGGTCGCCACGCCTGGCGACATCCTGCTGCACATCCGCGCCGATGAAATGGATCTGTGTTTTGAACTGGCCTCTCAGTTGACCGCCAAGCTCGGCGACGCCGTGACGGTGATCGAGGAGGTGCACGGCTTCCGTTATTTCGATCAGCGCGCCATGATCGGCTTCGTCGACGGTACGGAGAACCCGGAGGGGCACGAAGCCTTCGACTACACGGTGATCGGCGACGAAGACGCGGCGTTCAGCGGCGGCAGCTATGTGCTGGTGCAGAAATACCTGCACGACATGCAGGGTTGGAATTCGCTCAGCGTGGAAACGCAGGAGAAGATCATCGGCCGCCATAAACAGTCCAACATCGAGCTGGATGAAGCGGTCAAACCGTCGTCGTCGCACAGTTCGTTGACCACCATCACCGACGAGCAAGGCAACGAGGTGAAAATTCTGCGCGACAACATGCCGTTCGGCCGCCCCGGCCTGCGCGAGTTCGGCACCTACTTTATCGGCTATGCGCGCTCCCCGCAGCCGATCGAGCAGATGCTGGAAAACATGTTTATCGGCCGCCCGGCCGGCAACTACGATCGGCTGCTCGATTTTAGCCACGCGGTGACCGGCACCCTGTTCTTCGTGCCTTCCGCCCCGCTGCTGGAAGCGCTGGCCGATCGCAGCGGCGCCGAACTGCACTGATTGGATGAAATGCGGGGCCGCAGCGATTAGCCGTTGGTTATCCTGTGGCCCTGCGCATCAATCACCGGCTCCCCGTCCTCTTTGCTGAAGGCGCCGCGCTGCGGATCCGGCAGAATCTCCAACACCACCTCCGACGGACGGCACAAACGCGTGCCGAGCGGGGTCACCACAATGGGGCGGTTGATCAGGATCGGCTGTTGCAGCATGAAATCGATCAGTTGATCATCGCGCCAGCCGGCGTCGTCCAGCTTCAGCTCGGCGTAAGGCTCGATGTTTTTGCGCAGCAACGCGCGCGGCGTCATGCCCATTTCGGCCAGCAACGCAATCAATCGTTCGCGGCTTGGCGGCGTTTCCAGATACAAAACCACCTCTGGCTCAACGCCGCTGTTGCGGATCAACGCCAACGTATTGCGCGACGTGCCGCAGGCCGGGTTATGGTAAATCTTGATGTCGCTCATGACGGTTTCTCCGGTCAGGGCAAAACGGACAAACGCAATGCCAGCGCGGCCAGGGTGACAAACAAAATCGGTAACGTCATCACCAGCCCCACGCGGAAATAATAGCCCCAGGTAATGACGATGTTCTTTTGTGCCAACACATGCAGCCACAGTAACGTCGCCAGGCTGCCAATCGGGGTAATTTTGGGGCCGAGATCGCTGCCGATAACGTTAGCGTAAATCATCGCCTGTTTGATGACGCCTTCCGCACTGCTGCCGTCGATAGACAACGCCCCCACCAATACCGTCGGCATGTTATTCATGATGGAAGAGAGAAATGCGCTCAGGAAACCGGTGCCAAACGTCGCCGCCCACAGCCCCTGCCGTGCCAACGCGTCCAGCACACCGGAAAGCCAATCGGTCAAACCGGCGTTGCGCAACCCGTAGATCACCAGATACATGCCCAGTGAGAAAATGACGATCTGCCAGGGCGCCCCGCGCAACACTTTACCGGTATCGATCGCTCGCCCGCGTTTCGCCACCGCCAGCAAAACCAGGGCGCCGCAAGCGGCGACCAAACTGACGGGCACGCCGAGCGGCTCCAGGGCGAAAAAACCCATCAACAACAGCGCCAATACGGCCCAGCCGGTCCGAAACGTCGTGCGATCGCGGATCGCTTCCCGTGGCACCGGTAAACGCGTCAATGCGTAGCGCTGCGGAATATCCTTGCGGAAGAACAGATGCAACATCACCAGCGTCGCCGCGACGGCGGCAAGGTTGACCGGCACCATCACCGCCGCATACTCCGTAAAGCCCAGCCGGAAGAAATCCGCTGAAACGATATTTACCAGGTTGGACACCACCAGCGGCAGGCTGGCAGTATCGGCGATAAAGCCCGCCGCCATGACGAAAGCCAGCACGGCAGCAGGACGAAAACCGAGCGCCGACAGCATGGCGATCACGATCGGCGTCAGAATCAACGCGGCGCCGTCGTTCGCGAACAACGCTGCCACTACAGCCCCTAGCAGCAACATGTAGGTAAACAGCCATCGACCTTTGCCGTTGCCCCAACGTGCGACATGCAAGGCGGTCCAGGTGAAGAAGCCGCTTTCATCCAGCAGCAGGCTAATGATGATGACGGCGATGAAGGTCGCGGTCGCATTCCAGACTATCTGCCACACCACGGGAATATCACCGACGTGCACCACGCCGCTCACTAATGCCAATCCCGCCCCGATCGACGCACTCCAACCGATGCCCAGCCCTTTCGGTTGCCAAATCACCAAAATCAACGTCAGAATAAAGATTGTCCCTGCCACTATCATCGCCGCCTCGCTGCTTCTTCAAGTTTACATATATGTTTTTTCGGATATGTTAAGGCAAATTTTTTATCGTTACGGGCAACCTTTCGCCGCGCGTTGCGCCAATTCCATCATCTGTTCTGATCGGCACTGATAAGCCTGCTCAATAATAGCCGCCGCCCAGGCCGGCATATGCGGCGACAGGCGATAATGTATCCACTTGCCATCGCGCCGATCGAGCAACAGCCCGCTTTCACGCAGCATCGCCAGATGTCTTGATATTTTTGGCTGCGGTAGCGCCAGTGCGCCCGACAGCTCGCACACGCACAGCTCGCCGGCGTGGCGCAGCACCAGCACCAGCGTCAGACGCGTCTCATCCGACAAGTTTTTAAACAGCTTCAGCGGCGTCAATGACGTCATGTCGCACTCCCGTTAACCTTTATCTGCTCCACAAATCGCTCGTGAAAATATCACCTTCATATTCGAAAAAGCAAATATAAAACGCAAGGCGTTATCCCCAGCCCAACAACTTATACTTATCTTACGCTGTTTTTATGGGAAGGAGGCGCCATGCCGCTCACATTCAAACCGTCGGAAAGACTCTCCATCGGCACCGAAATAGAGCTGCAGCTGGTCGATGACGAGCACTACGATCTTACGGATCGGGCTGACCGGGTGGTCAGCGCGGTCGGCGACCGCCGACGCGTCAAACATGAGCTCACCAAGTCGATGGTGGAACTGAACAGCTCGGTGCACCGCGATCTCGATGCGCTGCACGCCGAGCTGCGCGCCCTGACCGATACCGTCCGGCGTAGCGCACGGCGCCTGGGCTGTGACGTCTGCGGCGGCGGCCGCCACCTGAGCAACGACTGGCGCAAGCAGGTCATCAGCGACAACGCGCGCTACAGGCAGCTGGCCAGCCGTTTTGGCTATCTCTCCAAGCTGGCCTGCGTATTCGGCCAACACATCCACCTCGGCGTCAACGACGGAGACGAGGCGATGTACCTGTGCCATGCGCTGACGCCCTATTTTCCGCAGCTGATCGCGCTCAGCGCTTCGTCACCGCTGTACCAGGGCGTCGATACGCGCTTTGCCAGCTCCCGTTTCAGCGCACAGAATTCTTTCCCCAATTACGGGTGCCTGGAACACATCTACAGCTGGCGCGAATTCAACGCCTACTATGACCGGCTGCATGCCGCCGGCGTCATCGACAGCGTCAAGGATATTTACTGGGATGCGCGGCCGAAACCGGAGCTGGGCACGGTAGAGATCCGCATCTGCGATACGCCGCTGCGCCTCGCGCACGCCACGCTGCTGGTCGGCTACTGCCGTATGCTGGCCGATTTTCTGTTGCAACACCGCACGCCGATCGCGCCGGAGTACGATGCCTTCACCAACTACAACAAGATCAACGCCTATCGCAGCGGTTTCGCCGCCGAATACGTCGATCCCGCCACGCTGCGCCGCTGCAGCCTGACCGCACATATCCTGCACACCCTCGACTCGCTGAGCGGCTTCGCCGAGCGGCAGGAGGATCGGGCCGTGCTGCAGGCGGTCGAGCGCCATGTGCGCCGGGGCATCAGCGATGCGGAGCATATCCGCCAGATGTTGCACAACGGCCTGCCGCAAACCCAGGTCATCAAACGCCTGTGCGATGAGCTGTTGCAACCGGCAAGTTAAGTTTCGGCTATCGATTCCATACGCCAAAGCGGCTGTTCATTATGTGCTCTTTCGCTACAATCGTGAGCACTGACATTCACCGTATCGAGGACACTATGTACAATTTCTCCCGCTATCAGGCAAAAGAACTGGCGCTGGCTTACATGAGCGGCAAAAAGCACGATCTGTCGCCGCAGGAGTTTTTGCAGCAGCTGAAAAGCAGCGAAAGATCGTTTGAGCACCTGCTGAAACACGGCAGTGAAATGCCGCGTGACGTGCTGGTCAAAAGCTTCTGAACGGCCGGTCGCCGGCCTCTTTCCGTCTACGCCGCCGGTGGCGGGCCTGACAGGTCCGCGCATTCCCGGACGTCTCTCTCCCTTTCTCTTCGCCCCCGACGTTTCGCCTCCACCGACCAACACCCGGAAAATTCGCCTTTAGAGACGAATTATTGACATATTCGTATTCAGGTGCGAATTTATAGTCATCCCCCATCCACAACGGATCACGCCATGCCGACGCCAATCAGCGTAATCAGCGGCGATCTGGTCGATTCTCGCCGGTCAGACACCGTCAACTACCTCAACGGGCTGCACAGCCTGCTCGATAGGCTGCAGCACGACGGGCGGCTGCGCCAGGTGGAAATCTTTCGCGGCGATGCCTTCCAGGCGCAGGCCGCGCCGGAGGACGGGCTGTTGCTGGCGGTGTATGTTCGCACTGCGCTGCGGGCGATGGGCGCCGCGCACTGGGATGCGCGCATCGCCGTCGGGCTGGGTAGCCAACGGCCCGACGCCGCCGGTTACGGTAGCGCCTTTATCAACTCCGGCAGCGCGCTGGACGCCATGACGAAAAATTGCCGCCTGGCTCTGAAAACCGACAACGATCGGACAAACGCCATTGTCAGCGATCTGCTGCCGATGTTAGATCATGTCATTGGCCGCTTGTCGCAGACCGAAGCGCGCATCGTCCAGGCGAGAATGTTCGCCGACAGCGGCGCGGCCGTAGCCGAGCAGCTGCAAAAAGCCGCTTCCACGGTCTCCGCCACGCTCAAACGCGCGGCCTATGAGGAGATCATGCGGTTTATTCACGCCATTAACAGGATCGTCTGACTATGGATCTGACCTATGCGCCTTTACTGGCCTGGCTGTTGATCGTCCATCTGCTGGCGGATTTTCCGCTGCAGCCGCTGAGTTGGGTGGAAGATAAAATCCAACATCGCGCGCGTTCGCGTTTTCTGCTGTTGCACGCGTTGCTGCATGGGGTGCTGGCCGCCTGGGTGGTGGCCGGTTTCGGCCTGCTGCACGGCGGACTGTCTTCACTGCAGGTGCTGGTCAGCCTGCTGGTTATCGCCGTCAGCCACTACCTGATCGATTTGCTGAAAGTCACCGCCATGATCCGCCTGAGCCCGGCCCGCAGCTTTCTGCTCGATCAGGGATTGCATCTGGCGGTGATCGCCTTGCTGTGGCTGGGGCTGACGCCGAATGCCGGTGAACTGCTCGCGGCGTTGGGACGGCAACTGGGGAGTTGGCAAACCGGCCTGGTGCTGGTGGCCTACAGCCTGATTTATCTGCCGATGAGCCTGCTGATTGGGCAACTGCTGGCGCGCTGGACGCCGCAAATGCCGCCTTCGGCCAAGGCCGACAACGATTCGCTGCTGCGCGCGGGCAAACAGATTGGCTATCTGGAAAGAACGCTGATCCTGACCTTTGTGCTGCTGGGGCAAATTCCGGCGATCGGTTTTTTGCTGGCGGCCAAATCTATCTTCCGTTTCGGCGATCTGCGCCAAAGTGACGATAAGATGCGTACCGAGTATGTGCTGCTCGGCACGCTGTTTTCCTTCACGCTGACCATCATGCTCGGCCTGCTGGTCAACAAACTGCTGTAGCGGTGCGGGGGCGAAGAATTTCGCCCCCGAAGTGAACGCCGAGGCGGCTTAGAGCCACTCGCCGAAGCGGCGGATATAGAAACGCTTCATCAACTGTGCGACCACGCAGTAGCTGACCAGCGTAGCGGCCAACCACGGGAAGTATTCCCACGGCAGCGGCTGCAAGCCAACCAGGGCGCCGAGCGGCGAGAACGGAATGTAGATGCCGAGCGCCATCACCAACCCGGTGGTCAGCAAGACCGGCAACGCCGCCGTGCTCTGAATGAACGGGATCTTCTGGGTGCGCAACATATGCACCACCAGCGTTTGCGACAGCAGCCCCTCAATGAACCAGCCGGACTGGAACAGCGCCTGGTGTTCCACGCTGTTGGCGGCGAACACGTACCACATCAGCGCATACGTCGTGATATCGAAGATTGACGAGGTCGGCCCAATCCACAGCATAAAGCGCCCGATGTTTTTGGAGTCCCACTTGCGCGGTTTGCGCAGAAACTCTTTGTCCATCTTGTCCCACGGCAGCGACAGCTGAGAAATGTCGTACATCAGGTTCTGAATCAACAGGTGGATCGCCAGCATCGGCAGGAACGGGATGAAGGCGCTGGCCACCAGCACCGAGAACACGTTGCCGAAGTTGGAGCTGGCGGTCATGTTCAGGTACTTGATGATATTGCCGAAAGTCTCGCGCCCTTTGATTACCCCCTCTTCCAGCACCATCAGGTTCTTTTCCAACAGGATGATGTCCGCCGACTCCTTGGCGATATCGGTACCGGTGTCGACCGAGATGCCGACGTCGGCGTCGCGCAGCGCCGGCGCATCGTTGATGCCGTCGCCGAGGAAGCCGACGGTATGGCCGTTGGCCTGCAGCATTTTCAGCACCCGCGATTTTTGCAACGGCGTCAGCTTGGTGAAGACCGTGCGCTGTTCCACTTCGCGCGCCAGTTCTTCGTCATCCATCTGTTCAATCCGCAGCCCGGAGAGCGGCTCGCCCGGCTCCAGCCCGACGTCGCGGCAAATCTTGCAGGTGATCACCGGATTGTCGCCGGTCAGCACCTTCACCGTCACGCCATTTTCCTGCAGCGCGGCGATCGCCTGCTGAGCGCTCTCCTTCGGCGGATCGAGGAAGGTCAGCAGCCCTTGCACCACCATATCGCGTTCGTCGGCCACGCTCAGCGCTTCGGCCGGGCGCTGCGCATCCAGCTCGCGCGTCGCCAGCACCAGCACGCGGAAACCGTCTTCGTTATATTCTCGGGCCAGCGCCTGCAACGCCGCACGGCGCGCGTCGTCCAGCACCAGCGTCTGATCGCCTTCACGCACGTGGGTGGCGATCTCCAGCATCTCCTCCACCGCGCCCTTACAGATCAGCTGCTGGCGGCCATTCTCATCCGCCACCACGATCGACAAACGGCGGCGCACGAAATCGAACGGCAGCTCATCCACCTTGCTGAAACGCCCCAGGGCTTCAATCCCCGGTTTGCCGCGGCCAAAGCGGATCACCGCCTGATCCATCAGGTTCTTCATGCCGCTCTGATGGAAGCTGTTCAACCAGGCCAGGTGCAACACCTCGTTATCTCTGGCGCCGTTGACGTCGATGTGGTGCTCGAGAATGATGCGGTCCTGGGTCAGCGTGCCGGTCTTGTCGGTGCAAAGCACGTCCATGGCGCCAAAGTTCTGAATGGCGTTCAGACGCTTCACCACCACCTTGCGACGCGACATGGCGATCGCCCCTTTCGCCAGGTTGGAGCTGACGATCATCGGCAGCATTTCCGGCGTCAGGCCGACCGCCACCGCCAGCGCGAACAGCGCCGCTTCGCTCCAGTCGCCTTTGGTGAAGCCGTTGATCAGCAACACCACCGGCACCATCACCAGCATGAAGCGAATCAACAGCCAGCTGACGCTGTTCACCCCGCGATCGAACGCAGTCTGCGCCCGTGTCCCGACGATCGACTTGGCCAACGAGCCGAAGTAGGTGCGCCCGCCGGTCGCCACCACCACCGCCGTAGCGGTACCGCTGGCGACGTTGGTGCCCATCAGACAGATGTTGGAGAGCTCAAGCAGCGCGTTCTCGCTGGACACTTCCCCTTCGCTCGACTTCTGCGCCACGTTGCCCATCGCATCGTATTTCTCGATAGGGATCGCCTCGCCGGTCAAAATCGCCTGGCTGATGAACAGATCGCGCGAGGCGATAAGACGCACGTCGGCCGGCACCATGTCACCGGCGGAGAGCTGGATGATATCACCCGGCACCAGTTCGCGGATCGGCACTTCCAGCGTCAGCGGATGCGCGCTGTAGCTGCTGCGGCGCAGCACCGTGGCGGTAGTGCGCACCATCGATTTCAGCGCTTCCGCCGCTTTGTTGGTGCGGTATTCCTGCCAGAAACGCAGCAGCCCGCTCAGCGTGACCATGGTCAGAATGATAATGACGCCGGTGAGTTCAGTTTCTTCACCGCTCTGGAACGGCAGCCAATAATCGGTAAAGAAACTGATCGCAGCCAGCACCATCAGCACGAAGATAAACGGGTTGTTGAAGGCCTTGATCAGCTGGATCAGGGCATGCGGCGCCTTGTCATGGGCGACCTGGTTGGCGCCGAACTGCTCCAGCCGCTCATCGGCGTCGTCCTGGGTCAAGCCGTTGCGGTTGCACTTCAGGTTCGCCAGCGTTTGAGCGATGCTGTTGGTGGCCTCTTGCGCAATGGCGTAGGTCACCGCGTCTTTATCACGGCGACGTGTTCTTTCATTAATCTGAGTCATAACGCTATTCTCTTATTTTAGTTCTGCGCACAGCGAAGCCCCGCCCGATAAACAGGTGACTATGCGCAGCTTGGAATTTTTTATTAGCGTGACTAAATGGCGGAATTACCCTGTCAGCCACGCTGGAATCATTTCCCTTCCGGGGTCATCGTCCATAACGCCTCCTTAATGTTCAGCGTTATTCAAGGCGTGCATGAATAAACCTGAACATATAATCAAGTTAATCAATATTTATATCATTAATCAGACCGGTAATTCGGACGCGACGCGCCAGCGAACGGCGCTCACGCTTTTTTCCAGACTGACGCGGCAGACAATGCCTTCGATTTCTTTTTGCGCGGCTGGCGTAGCGGTAATTTCCGCGCACACTTCCAATTGTCCCGGGCTCGAAATATCGGCGCTGCGCAAGGATTGCAGCCGCAAGGCGACGCCGTTCAGCGCCTGCAGGATCAGGGTGCGCACCAGAATTTCGTCCTGCTCGCCGCAGGTCACCTGAATGCGATAGCACAGTTCCAGATCGGTCGCCTGCTGATGCGGCTGCAGATTGATGCGCTGCGCGGCTTCGCGCAGCAGGATATTGGCGCACAGGATCACCAGCGTAGCGACCACCGCATCCCAATGCTGGCCCAGGCCGCACAGTACGCCGATCCCCGCCGAACACCACAGCGTGGCGGCGGTGTTGAGGCCGCGAATATTAAGCCCTTCACGCATGATCACGCCGGCGCCGAGGAAGCCGATACCGGAGACGATCTGCGCCGCCACGCGGCCGGCGCTGGCCGGATCGGTGGACATGGAGCTGAGAATAAAGACCGCCGCGCCGGTCGCCACCAGCGCATTGGTGCGCAGGCCGGCCATGCGTTGGCGCCACTGGCGTTCGGCGCCAATGACCGCGCCCAGGCACATCGCCAGCAATAAATTCAAAACGAAAGGAGTCATAGCCATGACTGTCCCCTTAATTAACCGCAGGAGATAAAATCATGTGCTGTTTAGCACACGCGAAATCGCGCTGAAAATAAATCAGCGAATCAGCGTGCTGTGCCTGGAGGGAAAAGGCTGTGGCTGCAGAATACCATAATAACGTCCAACTCAATTCACCTGAAACCGTCAGGCATCAGGAAACGTTTCTTATTCGGGTATGCACAGCTCAGAAATAACTGGAGAGGGGTGCTGCCCGCCGATAACGGCAAGCAACAAATCAGAAGAGAATTGGTCAGCTTGCCTTATTTGTTTTATTACAACTACAACTGTCCAATTGGGTTTCTCCACTGAAATTTTGGCTGAGTATAGTGACGTCGGGTAATGAAGTAAAGGCTAATTTATTAAACGAAAAATAAACTGGAATACGGCGTTTATATTTCGATGTCACAAATAGAAGATGGCGACATTGGGCGACAGTGCGCTTATCGGTAAACTGCCCTCTTTCATCTTCCAAGGACGCCCCTGATGAAACAACGGTTTTCCCCGCTCGCGCTGGCGCTGCTCATCAGTTTTCCCGCCGATGCCTTACTGCTGCAGCAAGGCGACGTGCAATTTGAACTCGACCCTGCCACGCTGCATATCGCCGCAGGCCCGGTGCCGATCAATCTGGCGCAGCCTGCGCAGCAGGTAACGGATCTTACCGCAACGCCACGACGCGCCAGCTGGCGATGGCCGCAACGCGCAATCAACGTCAGCGCCCGTCTGGAAGGCGGCGATCTGCGCCTGAGCTTCAGCAGCGATCGGCCGCAAACCCTGAACTGGTATCATATGCCGCAGGGGGAAACGCTGCTGTTGCCGATCGGCGAAGGCAGCCGCATCCCGCTGGATAACGCGGTCTGGCGTCATTACCTGACGACGGAAATGACGCCGCTGGATACCAACTGGGATCTGAAACTGCCGCTGTGGAGCCTGCAACACCAGGGTAAGGTCTACAGCTGGCTGATGTTGACGCCGTTCAGTAACCAGATAGCCTTCGCCACCGCGCAGGAAAAGCTGGCGATGCGCGCCAGCCACCAATTCAATCGCTTCAATCAACAACAGGCATTCGAGGTGCTGCTGCACGTCGGCGACGCCCCGCTGTCCGGCGCCCGCCGTTACCGCGACTATCTGCAACAAAACGGCCGGTTCAGCAGCCTGCGCGAGAAGATCAAGCAGGCGCCCGAAGGCGAAAAGCTGATCGGCGCTACCCATATCTATCTGTGGGGCGACCAATTGCTGGCGGCGGAAGATGTCAAGGATTGGCCGGGATTACTGCACTACTTCGCCTCTCCCGCCGCCGAAGCGCTGCGGCAGAAGATGGACGCCGAGAGCAGAAGCTTGCTGCTGCGGCTGGCGGGAAAAACGCCGGAGGGCTGGCAACAACAGCCCCTGATCGACGGCATCAACCGGGCGTTGACGGCGCAGTTCGCGCTTGGCGCGACGCCGGATGACGCCGACTTTCTGCAGGCGCAACAGCGCCAGGCCGCCGCAGTGCGGGCGCTGGCGCAACGGGAGCTGGGACGCTGGTTAACCCCAGCGGACGGTTGGGGGCAAGGGTTGGCCAAACCGTTGATCGACGCGCTGCGCCAGGCCGGTTTGCCGCGCCTGTGGTTGGGCACCGATAACTGGACCGCCGCCTTCCTGCACCCGCAAGCGGTAGCCGCCGCCAAAGCGGCCGGTTATCTGATCGCCAGCTACGACTCCTACGATACCGCCATCGCGCGCGGCGTCAACGACAGCTGGCTCACTGCGCAGTTGCCGACGACGCTGCGGGAATCCTGCGCCATCGTGCGCGCAGACGGCAGCAGGAAACCCGGCTTCGGTAAACAGGGTTATTACCTCAATCCAGGCTGTGTCCTGCCCTATTCTCAACAGCGCATGCGCGAACTGGTGCAATTGGCCGGGTTGAACAGCCTGTTTCTCGATGTGGACGGCACCGGCATGGTGTCCGACGACTATCAGCCCGACCACCCAACCGGCGCGGCGCAGATGGCCGAAGCCCGCAACGCCCGGCTCGCCTGGTTCAGCGCCACCCTTAAGTTACCGCTGGGCTCAGAGGATGGCAACGCAGTGACCGCGCGCAGCCTGATGTTCGCCCACGGCATGGAAACCTGGGGATTCGGCTGGGGAGATAAACAGATGAATCAGGATAAATCCTCGCCCTATTATCTCGGCGCTTGGTGGCCCAACGCCCAACCGGCGTTTTTCTTCCGCCCCGCCAAAGTGAAACAGCCCTACCGTACCGTCGAATTCGATCCGCGTTACCGCCTGCCGCTGTATCAGGCCGTTTTCCACGATGCTATCGTCAGCAGCCACCACTGGAATTACGACAATCTGAAGTTCAGCGACGTTCAGCCCCCCCGCAGCCTGCTCAGCCAGCTGTACAACACCGCGCCGATGTTCCACCTGAGCCGCACCACTCTGGCGGCGCGCTTACCGGCGATAAAACGCGCCGATGCCGCCTTCCGGCCGCTGCATCAGGCCTTGTGGGATAAAGCGTTAACCGACTTCCGCTGGCTCGATCGGGACGGCTGGGTGCAACAGACGACGTTCAGCGACGGATCGACCCTGACCGCCAATTTCAGCGCGCAACCTTTCGGCGGCGTGGCGCCCCACAGCGTACGCGCCAAACTGGCCGACGGCCGCACTCTCGACGTCGCACCTTAGCAAGGCCGCCGACAGTGGGCTACGCTAGGCTATATTTCCGTTTACCCACAAGGAACGGCCGATGACTCCCCTGATCCACACTCTGCTCGACGAGATTTGGCAAAGCCTCGGGCAATGCCCTGCCCCCGCCGATCGCCTCACCGTAAGCGGCACCGGCGCATTGCCTTCGGCTTTTCCCGTGACCGAATTGGCCACCGCCGCCTGGAGCGCTGCAGGTTTAGCCTGCGCCGAGCTGCTGCGGCGCGAGGGCGCCGCCGCGCAGCAGGTTTGGGTCGATCAACGCCTGGCCTCGCTTTGGTTCGGCTGGACGCTGCGCCCGCTGGGTTGGACGCTGCCCGCCGCCTGGGACGCGCTGGCCGGCGACTACGCCACGGCGGACGGCTGGATACGCCTGCATACCAATGCGCCACACCATCGGCGAGCGGTGGAACAGGTGCTGGGCCCGGCATCGAAGAAAGGCGCGCTGGCGGAACGTGTGCTGGCCTGGAAAAAAAGCGAGCTGGAGGAAGCGGTGATCGCGGCCGGCGGCTGCGCAGCCCAAATGCGTTCGGCGGCCGCGTGGCGACAACATATTCAGGGTAAAAGCGTGGCGCTCGAACCGCTGATCCACACCGCATTGCAGCCGGAAGCGCCATCGCCCGGCTGGACGCTGCCCGTCGCCCGGCCGCTGCACGGCGTGCGGGTACTGGACCTGACGCGCATTCTTGCCGGGCCGATCGCCACGCGTTTTCTCGCCGGCTTGGGCGCCGACGTGCTGCGTATCGACCCTTACGGGTGGGATGAGCCCGGGGTCGAACACGAAGTGATGTTGGGCAAGCGCAGCGCGCGCCTCAATCTGACCAATGCGCGCGATCGCCATACGTTTGAGCACCTGCTGAGAAACGCCGACGTGATCGTGCACGGCTACCGCGCCGGCGCGCTGGAGAAACTGGGCTATGGCGCGGAGGAAAGGCACGCGCTGGCGCCGGGCCTGATCGACGTCTGCCTGAATGCCTACGGCTGGAGCGGGCCGTGGCGCACCCGGCGCGGTTTCGACAGTCTGGTGCAGATGAGCTGCGGGCTGGCGGAGGCGGGCATGGTTTGGCGCAGCGCCAGTTTGCCGGTGCCGCTGCCGGTACAGGCGCTGGATCACGCCACCGGCTATTTGATGGCGGCGGCGGTGCTGACCGGTATGACGCAGCGCCTGTACCGCGGCACCGGCTATCGCGCGCGCTTGTCGCTGGCGCGGACGGCGCAGCTGCTGCTGGCGCATCCCTACCCGACGCATTATCGGCCGGAACCGCTGACACCGGCCGGAAGCGCCGACGAGAACCCTGAAACGGAACTGACTTACTGGGGGGCCGCGCAACGCCTGCGCGCGCCGTTGAGTCTGCAGGGCACGGCGCTGCAATGGGCGCTGCCGGCGACCACGCTCGGCACCTCGCAACCGGAATGGCTACGCCGCTAAATCGCCGCCAACTGCTGCTGAAGCCACTGCAGCAAGCGGGTGACCGCCGGCGTCAACCCGGCGGTCTGCGGCCATGCCAGATAAACGTCGTCATCGCTCAGGCGACAGGGCGCGGCCAAGGCCACCAGCCTCCCCGCGTCGAGGGCATCCTGCACCAGCAGCTTTTTCGCCAACGCGATGCCAAACCCTTGCTCCGCTGCGCGAATCAATAATCCGGCATCGTTGAACAACGCCTGTTGCCGCCCGCATAACGGGCGCCCCTGCGCGTTGAACCAGTCGCGCCAGGGACTGACGTCGTGCTCGAGCAACGGAATATCGCCACCGTTCTCGAAAGCCGCCCCCCATTCTCGCGCCATATCCGGCGAAGCGACAGGCAACACGTCCCCCGAGGCGATGCGCTGCGCCTGCAGCCCCGCCCATTGACCGCTGCCGATGCGGATCGCCGCATCGAACCCCCGCTGCGACAG
This sequence comes from Serratia sp. SCBI, assembly GCF_000747565.1. Classification (NCBI taxonomy): domain Bacteria; kingdom Pseudomonadati; phylum Pseudomonadota; class Gammaproteobacteria; order Enterobacterales; family Yersiniaceae; genus Serratia; species Serratia sp. SCBI. The sequence goes on from NZ_CP003424.1 coordinate 3,134,020, forward strand.
ATCCTGCAGCGCCAGCGACGCATCGATATCCAGCGCAATATCGGCACAGGCCTCATGAAAAGCCGACAGACGCGGCAGCAGCCAGTAATGGGCAAAAGACGGCAACACGCTGATGCGCAGCGTCTGGCTTGCCGCCGCTCGCCGGGCGCGGGCGACGCCCTGCTGCAGCGCCTGCAGCGCCGGCTCTACCGCCGCCAGCAACTCTCGCCCGGCGGCATTCAGGCGCACGCCGCGCCCGCGCCGTTCAAACAGCGGATAGCCGACCGCCTGCTCCAGCAGCTGAATTTGCTGGCTGACCGCGCCGTGCGTCAAATGCACCTGTTGCGCCGCAGCGCGCAAATTTTCCAACCTGGCGGCGATAGCAAAGGTCGGCAAGACATGCAAGGGAATGCGTTCACTCATTATTGGTTAACCAGGCTATCCAAAAAGGTTATTTTTTATCGATTTTGACCGGCAGGCAAATGTTCTATGTTTACCCCATCATCCCTGACGCTTTCGGAGCCGCCATGCACCCACGTTTACAACAGGACCTCGCACAGTTTCCGCAGATCCTCGATCACACCCGCCAACTGGCGGAAGATTTCCTGGCTGGGCTGCAGCAACGCTCGGTCTGCCCACCGCTCGAGCATCAGCAGCTGCAACCGGGCGACGATCGGCTCGACGAAAACGGCGAAGGCGCCCTGGCGGCGCTGGAGCGCTTTTGGCAACGTTATCAGGCCGGCATTTCCGCCAGCGCCGGCCCGCGTTATTTCGGCTTCGTCACCGGCGGCGGCACCCCGGCGGCGGTCGCAGCGGACTGGCTGGTTAGCGTGACAGACCAAAATAGCCTGCTCAGCCATGATACCATCGCAGCCACGATCGAGCTGGCGGCCGTGACGCAATTGAAATCCCTGCTGGGCCTGCCGGAAACGTTCAGCGGCAGCCTGGTCAGCGGCGCGACCATGGCTAATTTCACCGGGCTGGCCATTGGTCGGCAGTGGCTGGGGCAACAGCGCGGCGTGGATATCGCCCAACAAGGCCTGACGGCGCTGGGCCCGATCCGGGTTCTGGGAGCCAATCCGCATTCCAGCAGCGTGAAGGCGCTCAGCATGCTCGGTATCGGCCGCGAGGCGTTGACGATCGTCGCCAGCCTGCCGGAGTCTGAAGCCATGGATATGGCGGCGCTGGAGCGGCAGCTGGCCGCCGGCGCTGGCCAGCCAACGTTGGTACTGGCCAGTGCCGGCACGGTCAATACCGTCGCTTTCGACGATCTGCCGCAACTGCTGGCGCTGCGAGAGCGTTATCCATTTTGGCTGCATGTCGATGCGGCATTCGGCGGCGTGGCGGCCTGCTCGCCGCTCTACGCCCCAAGGCTCGAGGGCTGGCAGCATGCCGATTCCATCACCGTCGATGCGCACAAATGGCTGAACGTGCCTTATGACAGCGCGATCCAATTTACCCGCCATCTGGATCTGCAGATGCAGGTATTTCAGAACCATTCGGCCTACCTGGAAGCACCGACGCTGCGGCCAGACAACTATCTGCATCTGACGCCGGAAAATTCGCGCCGCTTCCGCGCCCTGCCGCTTTGGCTGACGCTGAAAGCCTATGGCCGCAGCGGCATACGAGATATCGTCGAGCGCAATGTCGAACTGGCGCAGGCGCTGGGAGCGGCGTTAGCGGCCGAGGACGGTTTTCATCTGTTGGCGCCCGTGAATATGAACGTGGTGTGCTTTGCCCTCAGTCATCCACAGGGCGACAGCGAAGCGGCGCGCGATCGCTTTCTCGAACGCCTTAGCCGGCATGGGGTGGCGCGTTGCACCCCTACGCGTTATAACGGCCAGCCGGGGATCCGCGCCGCGCTGGTCAACTGGATGACGGAGGAACAGGACATTCGCCTGACGCTGGACTCGCTGCGCCATTGCCTGGCGGAGACGGCCTAAACGCCTGGCGCGTCACCCGGGCTGGAAGGCCTGCAAACGCCGTTCTTGCCGCCCGTCGTCGCCGATGTTATCCGGTGACAGCCAGGCGGCAAACGCCGAGCGCAACGCCGGCCATTCTCCATCGATGATCGACAGCCAGTCGGTGTCGCGCGTGCGTCCTTTGACGACGACCGCCTGACGGAACGTGCCCTCATAGCGAAAGCCAAAACGCTCGGCGGCCTGACGCGAAGGCAGATTGAGGCTATCGCATTTCCATTCGCAGCGCCGGTAACCCAGATCGTCAAACAAATGGCGCAGCATCAGGAAAATGGCCTCGCTGCCGAGCGCACTGCGCTTCATCAGCGGGGACCAGTTGATGGTGCCCAGTTCAGCCGCACCGTTGGCGGGATCGATGCGCAAAAAAGCGCAGGTTCCTACCGCGCGCCCGTTCGCCTGATCGATCACCACCATCGTGCGCCTGTCGGCGCTGGACGCCAGGGCCTGCAGGTAATGCTGAAAATCCTCGCGCGTCTGCGGCCGCGCCCAAAACAGATAGGTCCAGTCGCGGTCGTCCTCGGCGGTTTGATAAGCCTGATAAAGCTCGTCGCCCCAGCGTTCGAGGTTCAGCGGTTCCAGGCGGCAAAACCGCCCTGACAGTAACGCTTGCCCGGGCATGCCTGCCGGCTGCCAATGAGGGAGGGCATCGCCTATCGGCTGCCCATATTGATTTTGTCTCACCGCGACATCCTGTTTTTGAAAGGTGCAAGAGCAAATTAAAACCGGCGCGGGTCAGAAACAACTCCGACCTGCCGCCGCCCCTGCCGACCGGCTGGCAAGACGATAGTTTAGAAAAATCACTCAATCACCGATAAACATTCACACAAATAATTTCATATGAAATAAATATCCACATAACCTATTGTAAAATGGTGATTTATGGCAACAATTAAGCTACACATTCCAGCAATAATGTTAACTTTTGTTTGTTGTTATGATAAAAACAGAAGCGCTTATCATTAGCGAAAGGTGCCAAGACAATCATAAGACAATGATTTTTATGATTAAAAACAGAAGAACTCAGGAGTGAGTGCTTTTTGAGCACTTAAAAAGCACGCTAAAAGACTTCAAAAAAAAGACACATGAATTTTTTTTAAGACTTTTCCTAGCAAACTAAAATTTTGTTTCGTGACATGATGAACAGATTATCAGCAGACAATGCCGGCAGGCGCGGGCGCCAAGCGCGAATCAGGCCCATCATGCCGACGCCGGGCGAGTAGCGGATCGCTCTGACTTAAGCCAAACTTATAGATTCATGCGATTAATAAGTTTAGTATGAAAATATCATTGAGTGCCGTCGTGTTTATTGATAGAACACTCGCTACACTGAATTATTGTTCCATTTTGCCTTTCGGCTTTTTAGGCTTTTTCTCATATTACCGCAGTAAAACGGATTTAAGTGGGGGTGCGATATGCCAACGATTATCATGGATTCATGTAGCTATACCAGATTGGGGTTAACCGACTATCTGACTTCGCATGGCGTGAAGAAGCGCCATATTAATGCCATCGAGGACATTGACAGCCTGCATGAAAAATGCAGTAAGTTGAATCCTAGCCTGGTGTTTATTAACGAGGACTGCTTCATCCATGAAGCAAACGCCACGGAGCGAATAAAACGGGTGATTTCACTGCACCCGGATACGTTATTCTTCATCTTCATGGCTATTACCAATGTACATTTCGACGATTATTTATATGTTCGCAAGAACGTCATCATATCGTCAAAATCCATCAAACCAGAGACTATGAATCAGCTACTTAGTCATTATCTCGAGAAAAAATCCCTACGGGTGGAGAAATCTTCTCTGGATCAAACGCCGGTGACGCTGAGCCAAACTGAATCGAACATGTTACGCATGTGGATGTCAGGGCAAGGCACCATCCAGATATCAGACCAGATGCAAATAAAGGCCAAAACGGTCTCTTCCCACAAGGGAAACATCAAGCGGAAAATAAAAACGCACAACAAGCAGATCATTTACCACGTTGTCCGTTTGACCGACACATTGACTAGTGGAATATTCGTCAATAGCCGCTGAACCGTAGAGAACGCCCCCACTTTGTTTACCCATCGTTAATTTCCGGTGATAACGTAATCCGGTTCTCAAACGCTGGGATAACCAAAAGAATACCTGCTGCGTTATCCCCCGCTGGCGCAACGGGTATTTTTATGTCGTCGATAAAAAAATTCTTACCGTATTGAAATAATCTCAAAATAGACAGTTTCGTTAGCAAATTAATGAGATTGTTCGAAGTTACTGCCCGGGCGCGCCGCAAGGCTCCACAAAAGTGCCGTCACGGCTGTCGATTTCATTAAAAAACCACACGCCCGCCGGGTAGTCCTCAAGAGACACCAGATACATGGTACCTTCGTTGAAGACCTCTACGGCCAGAATGACGCCTTCGCGCCGTGGGCCACCATCTGTTTTTACCGTCACTCGATCGTTAACCTGCATACCCTTCCCCATTCTTTGCGATTGGCATCAGTGTATTACAAAACCCCGGGTGAAGGACACCGCCCCAGCCCTGCCGGTCTCTGCTATCAGCGTAGCAGCCGCCTGGATTTTCACTTTCTTAACGGTTTGACCGCAGAATCTTAAGCCGGCCTCGCGTAACCTGTCTTCAGGCGTTTCCCCCCAGAGAAGCGCTTGCAAATGAAGAAGTAACAAGGAACTTTTGCCCGCAGACTTGCGGGCTTTTTTTTATGCGCCGTCAAATTGCAGGCATAAAAAAACCCGCCTCGGCGGGTTTTATTCAATCAGCGGTAGACGCCAATTAGATAGCGGTAACGTTAGCCGCAGATGGACCTTTCGCACCGTTCTCGATAGAGAACTGTACGTTCTGGCCTTCAGCCAGGGTCTTGAAGCCTTGATCCTGGATAGCAGAGAAGTGTACGAATACGTCTTTGCTGCCGTCTGCTGGGGTGATGAAACCAAAACCTTTAGCTTCGTTGAACCACTTCACTTGACCTTTGATCATGTTGGACATGTCTAATTTCCTTCAATAATAATGTTAGCCGCCATGGGCGAGATAGCCGGTCATCAGTTACTTATGGAGGCACTGGAAAGGAAATTCGTCAGAGAAGGGCTATCCGGGATAACGCTTTAAATTTGAACTACTTTACTCAAAATGTCGTGCATAAATAGGTCTGTACCACAGGCCGACATCATTAACTCACGAGCGAGCGGCAATAGCAACCTTTTTCGCCGTGCAGGGGCGTTAATCTCGGCTAAACGCACAGGATTTGACCCCGTCTGCCTACGGGATCGCCAGCTGAATCCCCATTACGCCGCAGGCAAATGATAGTAATTCTCGTTTTACTGTTTTATAGTTGCCCGGCGTAATCATCCAGGGAGATCCACCATGCCGAGATGGCTCACATTACCGGCCGCCAGCGCCGCCGCCCTGCTGGCCTTTGCCGCTTACAGCGCCCCGCTTGGCGCGCTGGAGCTGAATTATCAAGCCCCCGATCCCAGCGTCGCCCCCGCGCCCAAGCCGCCGACGTCGCCTGGGCCCGCGCCCAAGGCCGAGAAACCGCCGATCACCTGGGCAGAGGCGCGAGATAAAAACGGTTTTCGCGTCGACATCGAGTGCGATCATCCGGGCTGCAGCAAGCCGCGCACCAAACCTTATCCCGCGTATGACGGCCCGGTGAAGAAAACCGATCGCCGCCGCCAATCCGATCCTTATTCCACCAACCAGGATCCCGATTACAACATTCAGTTAGGCTATGAGTGGTAATGACGCTTTCGGAGAATACCTATACCTCACGCAATCACGGCCGCTTAGAATGGCGTCAGTTCACCACTCCTCCTGGTGTTGAACATGACAAGCTGTGTTGCAAATCTTTATGCGCCTCCCTATAGGCGCTTTTTTTTTTGCCCTTCTCGCATCACGCCTTCCCGATTACAGATTGGTCTCATTGCCCTGCAAAGTGATGAATGTCACAAATACGCCTCCTTGCCATTCTTATTCGGAGGTGATGTTCATGGCCACAGGATCTCTTGCCCTCCTGGCCGTCTTGGCCGGCATTGCGGGCTATGCGCTCTATAAACACTTCAAATCTCAGAAGAAAAGCGCATTCGTTCGCCCGCACGATCGGTAATCGACAACGCATTTTCACCGCAAAGGCGCGGCACGCCGCACGCCGCGCCTGCGGTTATCGTCATCCTTTCATCACAAAACTGTCACAATATGGCCATATGATGATTAGCGATTATCCGTTCTGGCTTAACACCAAGGATTTCGCCCATGACCATAATTAAAGCTGCAAACCACCAGGAAGCAGAAAAGCTCATCCGCGCCGGCACAGCCAAGAAAATCGAACTGGCTTACGACATCGGCAGCGACGATTTCTTCCAGCTTGCCAGCCTGTGGTGCGATAAAGGCGCCAAGATCTCCAAAGGAAAAGAACACTTTATCGTTTCATTGAAAGGGTTCCGCATCCCCCTAACGATTGATGCCCAGCCGCCCATCGCGGCGGCGTCTCCTCCTCTTCCTCGCAAAACCGCTCTATTCGACCACGCGCACCTCATTCGATTTCGCTAAGCTAACAGCAGACTTTATTGTGGACGCGCCACCTGATAACCGCGTCCGCCACGATGAGGAGAGTAACCATGTCAACGAATGCACCGCTGCCCGACACGATGAAAGCGATTGAGATCAGCCAACCCGGCGCCCCCGAGGTTCTGGTCGTCGCCGAACGTCCGGTGCCGGTTCCGCAAGCGGGCCAACTTCTGGTGAAAATCGCCGCCGCCGGCGTTAACCGCCCCGACGTGCTGCAACGTCAGGGGAACTATGCGCCACCGCCCGGCGCCTCGGATATTCCCGGCCTCGAAATTGCCGGCGAAGTGGTGGCCATCGGTGAAGGCGTGACCCGCTTCGCGATCGGCGATCGGGTTTGCGCCCTCATCGCCGGCGGTGGCTATGCGCAATACTGCGCCGTGCATGAAAGCAATGCGCTGCCGGTTCCGGCGGGCCTGAGCCTGACCGAGGCCGCCGCGCTGCCGGAAACCTTCTTTACCGTCTGGGTCAACGTGTTCCAGCGCGGTCACCTCAAAGCCGGCGAGACCGTGTTGATCCACGGCGGCACCTCGGGTATCGGCACGGTCGCCACCATGCTGGCGAAAGCCTTCTGCGCCCAGGTGATCACCACCGTCGGTTCAGAAGAGAAGCGTCAGGCGAGCCTGGCGCTGGGCGCCGACGTGGCGATTAATTACCGCAACGAAGACTTTGTCGCCCGCACCAAAGACGCCACTAACGGCAAAGGCGCCGACGTGATCGTCGATCTGATCGCCGGCGACTATGTGGCCAAGAACTATCAGGCCGCAGCGATGGAAGGCCGTATCGTGCAAATCGGCACGCAAAACGGCGTGGTAAAAGAGCTCAACCTGATGCCGCTGCTCTTGAAACGCTTGACCCATACCGGTTCGACGCTGCGTTCGCGCAGCGTCGCGGACAAAGCGCAGATTGCCGCCGAGCTGCACGAGAAAGTTTGGCCGCTGCTGGAGCGCGGCGTGCTGAAACCGCAAATCTTTAAAACCTTCCCGCTTGAAGAGGCGGCCGCTGCGCATGCGCTGATGGAATCCAGCGAGCACATCGGCAAAATCATGCTGACGTTCTGAGACCTTTCCCCGCAGCGGGGCTGCGGGGACATTTATGCCGCATTCAGGGAATGATGCGGCGACGACGGAATGCATCGAACAGCGAGAAAAACATGGCTTCGGTTTCGACAAACTGATGGAAACCGAAACGCCGCTCCTTGCTGCCGTCCGCGAACATGTCGTAGTCCCAGGAAAAGACGAAATCGGCGAAACGCCAGCCGGCCACCGCCCGGTAATCGGGCTCGGTCAAGGAGTGCCGTTGCGCCAGCTCACGCCACAGCGGCGCTTTGTCCACCATCATGTTTTCCAGCGTCATCGGCAACGGCGGCGCACATTCCAGCCCGAAGTACGCGGCGATTTTCGGCCACATTTCGCTCCAGCGAAACAGATCGCCGTTGTTGATGTTAAACGCCTGATTGGCTGCCGCAGGTTCGGTCGCCGCCCAGAGCGTGGCGCGCGCCAGCAGTCCGGCGTCGGTCATTTCCAACAGGCTGTGGTAAGCGCCCGGCTTCCCGGGAAAGCGCAGCGGCAGCCCGAGCGCTTTACTGATCGAGGCGTAAACCGCGATGCTTAACGCCAGATTCATCGGGTTGCCGAGCGAGAAGCCCCCCACGACGCTCGGGCGAATGGCGCTCCAACGCCAGCGCTTGCCTGTTTGGCGCTGCTCCAGATACTGCTGCTGCGCCGCGTTAAACTCCGGCGGCATATGCCCGGTATCGCTTTCACGCGCCGGCGTTTTAAACGGCCCCAAATGCGCGCCATAAACTTTATAGCCCTGCATCAGGCTGATATGTTCCAACGCCGGCGCAATCGGCTCCAGCCCTTCGACAACGTGTTGCAACATTTGCAGGTTCGGCGCCACCAGCCCCGCCCAATCCGGAGCATCTTGATAGGCGGCATAGAAAACGTGGCTAATCGCGCTCAGCGGCCGCAGCGCGTCCCGCGTCGCCACCGCATCCAGCAGGTCAACCTGCAGGTGGCGCACCCCAGGCGCCGATTCGCCGCCCCGGCGCGAGACGCCCACCACTTGCCAACCTTGGTCAATCAGCTCCTCAATCAATCGGCGCCCAATCACGCCATTGGCGCCGATCACCAGCGCCTGTCGCTTTGCGTTCATTTTGTCACCCCTCGGATTATCGATACCCTGAGTGTTATTGATTAGCGATGCTTGCGGTAGATGAGGGTTTCCACTAACACTAATAAGAAATATCTATAGGCAAAATCGACATGGATAAGCTGAACGCAATGAAAACCTTTATGCGGGTGGCGGAGCTGGGCAGCCTGTCTGCCGCCGCGCGCGATCTGCGTTTGACGCAGCCGGCGGTCAGTCAGCAAATCGCCGGTCTGGAACAGCAGTTGGGGGCGCAGCTGCTGTTTCGCAGCACGCGTGCGGTCACCCTGACGGAGGCCGGCAATGATTACTATCAGCGCCTCAAACCGATTATGGCGGCGGTCGACGAAGCGGAAGAGGCGTTGCACGGCCAGCACCACCAGCTGCAGGGCAATTTGCGCCTGCATGCGCCGACCGGATTCGGACAACGGCATATCACCCCTTTGGCCATCGCGTTCCAAAAACGTCATCCGGATCTCACCATCGAGCTGCTGCTGGACGATCGCCGCGCCGACGTCATCGGCGAAGGCATAGACGTGGCGCTGCGCTTCGGCGAATTGCATGCGCCCGGCATGGTGGCGAAACGGTTGGGTGAGCTGCAACGCCTGCTGGTCGCGTCGCCGGCCTATCTGGCCAGGCATGGCGCCCCTCGTTCGCCGGCGGATCTGGTGAAACATGCGCACATTCGCTACAGCGGCCTAAACGATGGCGATACGCTCACCCTGCTCGGCCCCACGGCGCCGAGATGGTCGCGCTGCGGCCCACGTTTCGCGCCAACAATACCTTATCGCTGCTGGCGGCCATCGAGGCCGGGGCCGGGGCCGGCATCGGTGGCGCTCAGCGGCCGCTGATCGGCGAACAGCTGGCGACGGGCGCGCTGGTTCCCGTCTTGCCGGAATACCGCTACCCGCCCATGGCGCTGCATGCGGTCTATCCCGCTTTACGTTTTATTCCGCAGAAAGTGCGCGCCTGGGTGGCGCATTTGCAACAGGCGTTGACGGCGATCGAGGGAATTAGCGGAGTGAATGCCCCCGGCCAGACGCCGGGAGCATAATCATTATTTGAACAGTTTGCCGACCATGTCGCCCAGTTCATTGCTGTCTTGCTGCACTTCACCGTTTGGCGAAGCGGCATCCGCTACCGTCGGCAAGAACTGTGCAATGGTGCTGGACGCCTGGGCCGGATCGACGCCCAGCTTTTCAGCCAGTTGATTGATCGCATCGCTGCCCAACGCCTGCTGCACATGATCGCCGGTAATCGGCTGGTTTTCGCCGTTACCGAGCCAGGAACCGACGATATCGCCGAACTGCCCCTGGCGGAACTTGTCTAAAATGGCCTGCAGGCCGCCTTGTTGCTCGACCCACTGCATAATGGCGATGTAGTCGATGCCTTTGCCGTTGGCGCCGCCGCCCAGAATGTTACCCAATACGCTATCGAACAGACCCATGATATTCCCCTTTCAGCCGCTGCGGCCCGCGCCGCACAGCCGGATTGATTTCACGAAAAAGGGCCGCCGCGGCGACCCTGTTGAGCAACGGCTGCTTAGCCTTTGATCTTCCTGTAGACAAAAAGCACCACCAGGGCACCGATGACCGCCACCACGAAGCTGCCCAGGTTAAAACCGTCAACGCGTCCCATACCGAAGAAGGTGCTGATATAGCCGCCGACGACGGCGCCCACGATCCCCAGTATAACGGTAACAATAAAGCCGCCGCCGTCTTTGCCCGGCATAATCCATTTAGCCAGGATACCGGCGATTAAACCAAAAATGATCCAGGAAATGATGCCCATTTTTACTCTCCCTATTGCCTTTTGCCTAACAGAAATCCTATTACCAGGCCCACGACGGCGCCGGCGCCTACCCCTGCCCAAGGGTTATCCTTGATGCAGGCACATGATTGCTCGAGCGCTGCCTTTACGCCGCTGCGCACTTCGCAGGCGGTGGTTTTAACGTAGTCGCTCGGTTGCTCAACACCGCTTAGATCGTCATTTTCATATGACATGTCAAATCCTTACAGACCCGCCCTCTGAGAACTTCGTCACCTGTTTCACGTCCGGCGCCGCCCGTTCCGCGATCTTGCTCTGGACACTCTGCCCACAGCCGTTCAAGACGGGGCGTACGGCGACAAACGCACAACATCACACTATGACTATAGTAAAAAATCAGCGGTTTACCCATTTCCGTCCGTCTGAATTTCACCGCTTCAAAAGCGATCGCATTTCATCCCATTGTCATCTGGGCAGGCTAAACTTTAAACACAGCCTCCTGGAGGAAACGCCGATGTTCAATGCCCCTTTTGTCCTGATCCTCGCGCTGCTGTATGCGCTGGCTGCCGTTTGGGACGGTTCCGCCGCGTTACTGTTTCTCTAAGGTTACATAGCGGTTGTCACTTTTGCGATGCGCTGAATTGTGTCCTTATTTTTCAATGTCGCCAGCCGGTTGAAATAGCGGTGAATATCCGCCCTTCCCTCGGTAAAAATCTCATTTCGTTCCGTTTTCCGTCTGCGCTTAAATAAAGCGTAAAAAAAAGCATGAATGGAAAACCCGGTCTCACAAAAAATGCTCTATCATTTCGCACATAACAATTTGGGTTAAGGTCCCATTGCGAAATTAAAGGAAGAACAGAAAAAATGATTTCAAACCAACGCTTTGAGCGCGAATTCTTGCGCCCTCGTTATTGGTTGCTATGGATAGGGCTGGGAATACTCTATCTATTGGTGTTATTGCCCTACCCGCTCATTTATCGGCTTGGACACGGCCTTGGCAGAATCGCCATGCCCCTGATGAAACGCCGGGTAAAAATAGCGCGCCGTAATTTAGAACTCTGTTTCCCTGAGATGCCCGCCGCCGAACGAGAGGCGCTGATTGTCAAAAATTTTGAGTCCGTCGGCATGGGCCTGTTCGAAGTCGGCATGGCCTGGTTCTGGCCTGACTGGCGCATCGCCCGTTGGTTTAAGGTGAGCGGCATGGAAAACATGCAGTTGGCGCGTCAGGACGGGAAAGGCGTGCTGCTGATCGGCCTGCATTTCCTCACTCTGGAGCTGGGCGCGCGCATCTTCGGCATGCAAAACCCCGGCATCGGCGTACACCGCCCGCACAATAACAAGCTGATGGAATGGGTGCAGACCTGGGGCCGGCTGCGCTCGAATAAATTCATGATCGATCGTAAAGATATCAAAGGCATGATCCGCAACCTGAAGCAGGGTGAAATCCTGTGGTACGCGCCGGACCACGATTACGGCCCGCAAAGCAGCGTGTTCGCACCGTTCTTCGCCGTGGAAAACGCCGCCACGACGACCGGCACCTATATCCTGGCGCGTATGGGGCGGCCGTCGATCGTGCCATTCGTGCCGCGCCGCCTGCCGAATGCCCGCGGCTACGAGCTGATCGTGCAGCCGCCGCTGACGGACTTCCCGCTGGACGATGAAACGCGCGCGGCGGCCATGATGAACCGCGTGGTGGAAGAACAGGTGCTGCTGGCGCCCGATCAATACATGTGGTTGCACCGCCGCTTTAAAACCCGCCCCCCGGCGAACCTTCGCTGTATTAATCGCCTTCGTGCCTTCGCCCGCCCTGCCGGCGGCGAAGGCGCTCACCTCGCACGAGCATTCTACGTCAGGGGGACTACACTAATAAGTCACCGACGGCAATTATTGCCGCCAGCAATCATTTCTTCCCGCCCGAGGGCCGGTCGTTGCTTGTCGGGCCACAACCGAGGTCAATGTCATGCTGGTACAACCCTATTTGTTCTTCAGCGGTAACTGTGAGCAAGCGATTAACTTCTATGTACTGCAGTTGAATGCCAAAATTGAAATGGTCATGCGCTTTAAAGACATGCCCGAAGAAGCCCGCCAAGGCGGGCCGCAGGACGTCAATCCTGAAGCGATCATGCATGCGCGTCTGCTGATTGGCGACGGCGTGCTGATGGCCTCCGACGGCTGTCCGCAGGATGACAGCGGCGGCGCTTCCCATAAAGGCTTCTCACTGTCGCTGAACCCCAGCGACGCGGAACAAGGACGCAAACTGTTCGATAATCTGGCGCAGGGCGGCCAGGTGACGATGCCTTATCAAGCCACCTTCTGGGCCAAAGGCTTCGGCATGCTGACCGACAAATTCGGCGTCAACTGGATGATCAACGTCGAATAACCCCGCATGGCGCCGCTAGCTGTAGCGGTGCCAGTCATACGCCGCTTTGGCGAACAGCGCGAACAACACCGTCAACAGCGCCAGCCCCAACCGCCAGTAAGGCGACCGTCGCCGCCGCCAGGCGAAGAACATCATCACCGCCAGCGCCCCCAGCGTGAGGGGGTAATACACCGCCAGCGTCAGTAAAGCGATAATGATGTAATCCGACATGGCTCTTTTACTCCTTCGCGTTCACACCGCCGCAAATGCGGGGTGCGAGGTGCCTTTCTCCCTATCGCCACGTTAAGGGCTAGAGGTCTGGCGCATTTATGCATAAAATATAAGATTGCTCTTAACTCAAATTGAATAGTAATCAAACAACAAGGGTGACATGACTCAGCAGCAACCCATACAGGATGCCGTGCCGCCGCGCAGCGTTAAAAGCTCCCCATTATTATTTCAGGCCGGCGTGTTTGTCATCATCGTTGCCGCCACGCTGATCCTCTTTAACAGCTGGCAAATCTGGAACGCGCACCAGCGGGATCTGCGCAGCGCCGAGCATGAATCCGCCAACCTCACCCGTTCACTGGCGCAGCATGCCGACGATACCTTCATGCAGGTAGACGGCAATCTGCTCGATCTGACCGAACGTCTCCAGAACGACGGACTGGGGCCCTCGCAATTGACCCGGCTGCAACGGGTGATGCAAACCCAGGTCGGCAACCTGCCGCAGCTGCACGGGATGTTTATCTACGATGCGAGCGGCCGCTGGCTGGCGACCTCCTCGGGCAAATTCATCAAGAACGCCAACAACGCCGATCGCGATTACTTCAAATATCACCAAAACCGCGATGGCGGCGGTCTGTACATCGGCGAGGTGATCCGCAGCCGCACCACCGGCGATCTGATCATCCCCGTTTCGCGGCGCTTCAACAACCCGGACGGCAGCTTTGGCGGCGTGGTGCTGGCGACGCTGTACGTCGATTATTTTCGCCAGTTTTACGACAGTTTCGCCCTCAACACCGACGCCTCGCTAAATCTGCTGCTGGCGGACGGCACCATCCTCTACCGCCGCCCTTACTCGGCGGCCTCGATCGGTAAAAATATCGCCAAGGGCGTGTTGTTCAGCGAAATATTGCCGCATTCGGAATTCGGTAACGCCACCATCACCTCCCTGTACGACAAAGTGGAGCGCATCTACGGCTATTCGCGGGTCAACCGCTTTCCGCTGGTGATCGCCGCAGGGCTGTCGAAACGCGACGCGCTGGCGGACTGGCGCACCGACGCCGGCCTGTTCGCCGCCGGCGGCCTCTCTCTGCTGATGATCCTGCTGGCGATGGGCGCGGTGCTGCTGCGGCAAATCAAGCACAGCATGCAAACCGAAGCCGAGCTGATGCGTACCCGCGATCAGCTGACCAGCATCAACCAGATGCTGGAAGAACTGGCGCTGCTGGACAGCCTGACCGGCCTGGCCAACCGCCGCCAGTTTGATATCGCGCTGAAGAACGAGCTGGCGCGCGCCTCGCGCAACTACCGCAGCGTGGCGCTGCTGATGCTGGATATCGACTACTTCAAGCAGTACAACGACAGCTACGGCCACGTCGCCGGCGACCAGTGCCTGCAGCAGATCGGCCAGACGCTGAAAGGGTTGGCGTGCCGCAGCAACGATATTCTGGCGCGCTACGGCGGTGAAGAGATGGGGATTATCCTGCCGGATACCGACGTGCAGGGCGCGCTGATTTTCGCCGAACGCGTCATCCAGGCGGTGCGCGATCTGAAGATCCCGCATCAGGGCAACCCGCACGGCATCGTCACCATCAGCATCGGCATCTGCGCCAAAGTGCCGCATATGTATAACGATACGCCGATCAGCTTTATCAATGAGGCGGACAGCGCGCTGTATCAGGCCAAGAAAAAAGGCAAAAACTGCATTTACGGCGCTTAATCACTCATCGGGCCACCAAAATTGGGCGGCCCGATTTATTCCCACGACAAAAATGAAATAATTTCCCGCCGAAACATTATTTCCCCAATTTGCCCCGCTCTCGGAATGAAATAACGCCAATAAATAAGCAGCATATTTATTTCCATTACAATTCAATAAGATAAAAAATGCGCTATTCAGCGAACAATTCGTGCCATTTTTGATTATTCGTGCCCACGCCGAACCTCGTTTAGCCTCCGTTTACTTTTCATTGGCATTGCCGGTGATACCCTTAGCAGGACTATTCTATATATCAGGAAGCCATCGCACGCTTCGGCGCACTGCGCCCTGCTGATACATCCATAATAGAACCCATAAATTTCACGTTGCATTTGGGCGACCGACGCAAAGACTTTTGGCGTCGCTCCAGCCAGCCACGGCGCAAGCCAGTGCAGCCAACCACGCGGCAACCTGAAAGGCGGGAATAAAGCGATATAGATTTGCGAGGAGATCTCATGCCTACTGGCGATATTATGCGTGAACAGGCCGTCCTGACGCTGCCGTTGCGACAATGGGCGGCAGCGGAAGCATCCAGCGCGGTCAGCGAACTGGAACAGGGCAAGGTGCTGTTTCTGCCCGAACTGGCCTTCACCCTGTCTGAGCAGGAAATGCCGCTGCTGGATCCGGCGCTGGTCGATCCGAAGCGCAAAAACATCAGCTATCAACCGCTGTCCGGCAAGCTGACCGGCGTCGCCGTCGCGGAGCGCCGGCAGCAGGTTCAGCAACTGCTGGAACGTTATTACCAATCTTGCCGCCAGCTGATCGCCGGGCTGTTGCCCGAGTATCGGGAGGCGCTGCACCATCCGACCGGCAGCCTGCGTTTGCATCCGGTTTCGGCCTGGCGCGCAAGCAGCTCCTGGCGCAAAGACGACAGCCGGCTGCACGTCGATGCTTTCCCGTCGCGCCCGAACTACGGTGAACGTATTCTGCGCATTTTCACCAACATCAATCCGCACGGTGAACATCGCCAATGGCGCGTCGGCGAACCGTTCCCTGAGCTGGCGCAACGCTTTATGCCGCATCTGGCGCGCTACTCCGCCTTCAGCAGCTGGCTGCAGCACCGGGTACGCATCACCAAAACCCGCCGCAGCCATTATGACCACCTGATGCTGCAGTTGCATGACGCCATGAAGGCCGATGGCGATTATCAACAACAGGGGCCGCAGCTGGCGCTGGCGTTTCCGCCGGGCAGCAGCTGGATTTGCTTCTCGGATCAAACGCCGCACGCCGCGATGGGCGGCCAGTTTATGCTGGAACAGACCTTCTTGCTGCCGGTGAACAAGATGCAGGATCCGCAGCGCTCGCCGCTGAAAGTGCTGGAACAGCTGCGCGGTCAGCCGCTGATCTGAATAGATTGCCGCCGCCGGCAGCTCCGGCGGCGGCAAGCGCGCATCACGCCTCGAAGTCCCCCTGTTGGCGCGCCACCAACGTCAGGATACTGTACAGCGCCACCGGCTGCTGTTCCTGATTCAATACTTGCACATCCCACACCACCACGCCGTGCGGCCGATCTTCGGCGGTTTTCTGCGGCTTGCGGATCTTCTTCTTGCAGGTCAACCGCACCTGAATGGTGTCGCCGATCTTCACCGGTTCGATAAAGCGCAGATTCTCCATGCCGTAGTTGGCGATCACCGGCCCGACGGCGGCATCGACAAACAGCCCGGCCGCGGCGGACACCACAAAGTAACCGTGCGCCACCCGCTCGCCGAACAGCGAATCGGCGGCGCCGATCTTGTCCATGTGCGCGTAGAAATGATCGCCGCTCAGGCAGGCGAAGTTGACGATATCCGCTTCGGTCACGGTACGGCGCGCGGTCAACAGGCTGTCGCCCAGCTGCAGCTGCTCGAAGTATTTCCGGAACGGATGTACCGGGTGCTCGGCGACCGGCGCGCCGCGCACCCATTCGCCGCCGATGGCCGCCAGCATTGCCGGGCTGCCCTGGATCGCCGTGCGCTGCATATAGTGCTTCACCGCACGCAATCCGCCCAGCTCTTCACCGCCGCCGGCGCGCCCCGGGCCGCCATGCACCAGCATCGGCAGCGGCGAACCGTGGCCGGTAGATTCTGTCGCCGCCTGTTCATCCAGAATCAACATGCGGCCGTGGGCGCACGCCGTCGCGCGAATGAAGCGCTTGGCCAATGCCGGATCGGCGGTCACCAGCGAGCCCGCCAGGCTGCCCTGCCCCAGCAACGCCAACGCGATCGCCTGCTCGGTATCCGCATACGGCATCAGCGTCGCCACCGGGCCGAAGGCCTCAGTGCCGTGCACCGCCTGATGGGTGAACGGATCGGCGCAATACAGCAAGGTCGGCGGATAAAACGCCCCGCCGCGCGCGCCGTCGCCCAGGATTTCCAGCTTATCCAGCGCCGCGCCGCACAGCGGCTCGCAGCCGTTGCGCAGCAGAAACTCCACCTTGCTTTGCACATCATCACGCTGCTCGTGGCTGACCAACGCCCCCATGCGCACCTGCTCCAGCTGCGGGTCGCCCACCGTCACCCCAGCCAGGCGCTGCAACAAGGCCTGACGCACCGCAACCACCTGCGCCGCCGGCACGATGATGCGGCGGATCGCCGTGCATTTCTGCCCCGCCTTGGCGGTCATTTCACGGCACACCTCTTTGATAAACAGCGCAAACTCCGGCATCTCCGGCGTTACGTCTTCCGCCAGCACGCAGCAGTTGAGCGAATCCGCCTCCATGGTGAAGGCGATCGATTTCTCCAACAGCCGCGGGTGCGCGCGCAGCCGCTGCCCGGTCTGCGCCGAACCGGTGAACGTCACCGCATCCTGATAATCCAGGTGCGCAAACATGTCGCCGACGCCACCGCATACCAACTGCAGCGCCCCTTCCGGCACCAGCCCGCTGTCGACGATCAGCCTGACCATCGCCTGCGTCAGCTGCGCGGTGGCGGTGGCCGGCTTGATGATGGCCGGCATGCCCGCCAGCCAGGTCGGCGCCAGTTTTTCCAGCATGCCCCAGCAAGGGAAGTTGAAGGCGTTGATATGCAGCGCCACGCCCGGGCGCGAGGTCAATACGTGGCGAGCGGCGAACTGCGCCTGTTTCGACAACGGGATCAGCTCATCCTCCGGCCACAGGGTATCATCCGGCAGATCGCGGCCGGCCATGCCGGCATAGGCGAACAGCGTGGCGATGCCGCCTTCGATATCGACCCAGCCGTCGCTGCGCGTCGCCCCGGTTTGATAGGAAATCTGATACAGCGCCTCTTTGTGCGCCAGCAGGTGTTTCGCCACCGCTTTCAGCATCTGGGCGCGCTGCTGGAACGTCATTTGCGCCAGCGCCGGCCCCCCGTGGCGGCGGGCATAGCTCAGGCTCGCCGCTAACGGCAGGCCGTCGGAGCAGACCTGGTACAGCGCCTCGCCGGTCACGGCGTGGCGGATCTCGCGGCTCTCTCCCTGCCCATACACCCAGGCGCCAGAAAGATAACTGTGTAACTGCTGCATGTGCCCTCCAAAATTCATAAATTTTCACCCTACAGCTTAATTACGTATCACATAAATGCCAGTTTACGCCAAACTCAATTTTAACAAAAAGAGAACAAGAAGCGCGTTCAAGCCGCTTTCCCTGTCGTTAACACAGAGTTGTTGACTTTATTTATCAAGTAAAATCAACAGTATAATCAATTCACTTGTGAGTGCGCTCGCAAAACCACATGAATCTCGTTTGATCTTTTTGTTATCAGTTTGTAGCCTTATGGTTAGTTAAAGTGATTCACATTTTTATATTCAATGTGAAAAATACGAATCACCAAGAGGCAAGCATGACAACTGAAGCACAGTATCAGCAGCATTTCGACGCCAAGATCGCGGCGGATATCGCTATCGAAGCCAAAGACTGGATGCCGGACGCTTACCGTCAGAACCTGATTCGGCAGATTGGCCAACACGCCCATTCGGAAGTCATCGGCATGCTGCCGGAAGCCAACTGGTTGACGCGCGCCCCCACGCTGCGCCGCAAAGCGGTGCTGCTGGCCAAAGTGCAGGATGAGGCCGGCCACGGCCTGTACCTCTACAGCGCCGCCGAAACCCTCGGCTGTTCGCGCCAGGACATCTACCAAAAGATGCTCGACGGCAAAATGAAGTACTCCTCGATCTTCAATTACCCCACGCTCAACTGGGCGGATATCGGCGTGATCGGCTGGCTGGTCGACGGCGCCGCCATCGTCAACCAGGTGGCGCTGTGCCGCGCGTCCTTCGGCCCCTACGCGCGGGCGATGGTGAAAATCTGCAAAGAGGAAAGCTTCCACCAGCGCCAGGGCTACGAGGCGGTGATGGCGATGGCCCACGGCAGCGATGCGCAGCGCGCGATGTTGCAGGACGCCATCGATCGCTTCTGGTGGCCGGTGCTGATGATGTTCGGCCCGAGCGACGCCGACTCCCCTCACAGCGCCCAGAGCATGGCCTGGAAAATCAAACGCCACAGCAACGATGAACTGCGGCAAAAGTTCGTCGACAACACCGTGCCGCAACTTGAGGCGCTGGGCATGACGGCGCCGGACCCGAGTCTTACCTGGGACGAGGCCGCCGGCCACTATCGCTTCGGCGAGATCGACTGGAGCGAACTGCATGAAGTGATCAAAGGACGCGGCCAATGCAACCACGAACGCCTGCAGGCCAAACGCCGCGCCTGGGAAGACGGCGCCTGGGTACGCGACGGCGCCATGGCCCACGCCGCGAAAAACGCCGCTTCCGCCGCATAGCCAACATAAGGAACCGAGATCATGAGCCACGTTGAATGGCCGCTGTATGAAGTGTTTATCCGCAGCAAACAAGGGTTGGCGCATCGCCACGTCGGCAGCCTGCACGCCGCAGACGACCAAATGGCGCTGGAAAACGCCCGCGACGCCTACACGCGCCGCAACGAAGGCTGCTCGATCTGGGTGGTGCAATCGCGCCATCTGATCGCCTCGCAGCCGGAAGATCGCGGCGCGTTCTTCGATCCGTCCGAAGACAAGATCTACCGTCATCCGACGTTTTACACCATTCCCGACGGCATCAAGAACATGTAGAGGCGACCATGACGGTTAACGATCCGCGCATCAGCTATTTGCTCCGCCAGGGCGACACGCCTTTGATCCTCGCCCAGCGCCTGTGCGCCTGGTGCGGCCACGCGCCCGAGCTGGAAATCGATCTGGCGTTGGCCAACATCGGTCTCGATCTGCTCGGCCAGGCGCGCCACTTCCTGGGCTACGCCGCCGAACTGGCCGGCCCGCCCTGCAGCGAAGACAGCCTGGCCTTCGGCCGTGACGAGCGCCAGTTCCATAACCTGCTGCTGGCGGAACAGCCGAACGGCGGTTTCAACGACACGTTGGTGCGCCAGTTCCTGCTCGACGCCTACCACGTGCAGCTGCACCAGGCGCTAAGCCGCAGCCGCGATGCGCAGATCGCCGCCATCGCCGCCAAATCGTTGAAGGAAGCCGATTACCACCTGCGTTTCAGCCGCGGCTGGATGATCCGCCTCGGTGACGGTAACGATATCAGCCACCGCAAGATCCAACTGTCGCTGGATAACCTGTGGCGTTTCACCGCCGAACTGTTCCATGCCGACGCGCTGGAGCTGACGTTGGCAGAACAAGGCATCGCCGTCGATCCGCGCGAGCTGCAGGCCCCCTGGCAGGCGCTGGTGGTGGAGACGCTGCGCCAGGCGACCTTGACGCTGCCTGCCGAGCAGGCGTTCCGTCAGGGCGGCAAGCAAGGTCAGCACAGTGAACACCTCGGCCCGCTGCTGGCGGAGATGCAGTTCCTGCAGCGCGCCTATCCAAACAGTCAGTGGTAGGAGGCCGCGATGAACGTCACTCGTTTGCAACCCGCCGAAATCCCGCAGATTTGGCACTGCCTGCAGCAGATCAGCGATCCCGAACTGCCGGTGCTGTCGATCACCGATTTGGGCATGGTGCGCGACGTGGTGCGCGACGACAGCGGCTGGCGCGTGACCTTCACCCCAACCTATTCCGGCTGCCCGGCCACCGAATTTTTGCTCAACGCCATCGAGCAGCGGCTGACGGCCGCCGGATTCAGCCCGGTGCGGGTGGACATTCGCCTCAGCCCGGCCTGGACCACCGACTGGATGAACGCCGACGCCCGCGAGCGGCTGCGGCAATACGGCGTAGCGCCCCCGCAGGGCCACACCTGCGATCGGCCGCACGCCCACGGCCCGGTCGCCTGCCCGCGCTGCGGCAGCACCCACAGCGAGAAGATCAGCGAGTTCGGCTCCACCGCCTGTAAAGCGCTGTACCGCTGCTGCGACTGCCGGGAACCGTTCGACTACTTCAAATGCATATAGGAGCGCTGACACCATGACGGTCTTTCATCGCCTGAACGTCGCCGCCATCGAGCGCGAAACGCCGGACGCCGTAGCCATCACCCTGCGGGTGCCCGAAGAGCTGCAAAACCAATACCGCTACACCCCCGGCCAGCACCTGACGCTCAAAGCGCGGGTCAACGGCGAAGAGCTGCGGCGTTGCTATTCCATCTGCAGTTCACCGCAGGAAGGCCTGCTGCAGATCGGCGTAAAAGCGATTGATCAGGGCCGTTTCTCCGGCTTCGTCAACCGTATGCTGAAAGTCGGCGATGCGCTGGAAGTGATGGTGCCGCAGGGGCGCTTCGGCTATCAGCCGCAGGCGGAACGCCGCGGCAATTACCTGGCGATCGCCGCCGGCTCCGGCATCACGCCGATGCTGTCGATCATCAAAGCGACGCTGCAGCTCGAACCGGGCAGCAGTTTTACCCTGATCTACGGCAACCGCAACAGCCGTTCGATGATGTTCAAAGAAGCGCTGTCGGATCTGAAAAACCGCTACCCGCAGCGTTTTCAGCCGCTGTACCTGTTCAGCCAGGAGAGCCTCGACAGCCCGCTGCTCAGCGGCCGCATCGATCGTGAACGCCTGACGGCGATCGGCGGCGCGCTGCTGGATTTCCGCGACTATGACCACGCCTTCATCTGCGGGCCGGAATCGATGATGGACGACGCGCAGACCGTGCTGGAACAGGCCGGCGTCCCGGCCAACCATATCCACAGCGAACGTTTCAACACTAGCGGCCTGGTCGCCCGACCGCGCCACAGCGGCGATCGCAACGCCGCCAGGGTGACAATCCTGCTCGACGGCCGCCGGTTGGATATCGAGCTCGGCGAACAGGACGACAGCATTCTCGACGCTGCGCTGCGCCAGGGCGCCGACCTGCCCTACGCCTGCAAAGGCGGCGTATGCGCCACCTGCAAATGCCGTCTGAAGGCCGGCCAGGTGGAGATGGGCGTCAACTACAGCCTGGAGCCGGATCAGTTGGCGGCGGGCTATGTATTGAGCTGCCAGTCGTGGCCGAAAGGCGACGGCGTGGTATTGGACTTCGACGTCTAGGAGCCGCGATGGATACCCCCTTTATTTTGCGCCAGCAGCAGCACCGCGTGGTCACGCTGACGCTGCACCGCCCGGAGGTGCGCAATGCCCTGAGCACCCCTTGCCTGGAACAGCTGGTGTTTCTGCTGGAGCAGGCCGATGCCGACAGCGGCGTGGGTGCCGTGGTGATCGCCGGCGCGGCGCGTTTCTTCGCCGCCGGGGCCGATCTGCACGAGCTGCAACGGCAGGATCTGCCGGCCGCGCTGGCGGATCGCCGTCCGCAGCTGTGGCAGCGGCTGTCGCAGTTCAGCAAGCCGCTGCTGGCGGCGGTGAACGGCTATGCCCTGGGCGCCGGCTGCGAGTTGGCGCTGGCCTGCGACATCGTTATCGGCGGCGAAAGCGCCCGCTTCGGCCTGCCGGAGATCACCCTCGGCCTGATGCCGGGGGCCGGAGGCACCCAGCGCCTGATCCGCTGCGTCGGCAAGTCGCGCGCCAGCCAGATGGTGCTGACCGGCGAAGCCATCGACGCCCGCACCGCGCTGCAGGCTGGCCTTATCAGCGAAGTGTGCGTCGATGCCCTGACGCTGGAGCGCACGCAGCAGATTGCCGATCGCATCAGCCGTCAGGCGCCGCTGGCGCTGCGCGCCGCCAAGCAGGCGCTGAAACAGGCCGAGGAAACCGGCCTTAGCCAAGGGCTGGCGATGGAGCGTCAGCAGTTCGTCACCCTGGCCGCCACCGACGATCGCCGCGAAGGCATCGCCGCCTTTTTCGAAAAACGTACGCCAAACTATCAGGGGCGCTGATTTATGGATAACGCATTGATTCTCAGTCATCTCGACGCCGGCGTGTTGACGCTGACCCTCAACCGGCCGGACCGGCTCAACAGCTTTAACGACGAAATGCATCGCCAACTGAGCGAAGCGCTGACGCAAGCCGAACGCGACGACAACGTGCGCTGCCTGCTGATCGCCGGCGCCGGCCGCGGTTTCTGCGCCGGGCAGGATCTCAACGATCGCAACGTCAGCGCCGATCAACAGGCGCCGGACCTCGGCCTGTCGGTCGAACGTTTCTACAACCCCCTGATCCGCCGCCTGACCGCCCTGCCCAAACCGGTGGTGTGCGCGGTCAACGGCGTGGCGGCCGGCGCCGGCGCCGCGCTGGCTCTGGCGTGCGACATCGTCATCGCCGCCGACAATGCCGGCTTTATTCAGTCATTCTGCCGCCTGGGGCTGGTGCCGGATTCCGGCGGCAGCTGGTTCCTGCCGCGGCTGGCCGGCCACGCCCGCGCGATGGGCATGGCCATGCTGGGCGACAAAATCAGCGCCCAACAGGCGCTGGAGTGGGGCATGATCTGGCAGGTGGTGCCGGCGGATGAATTGGCCGACCGCACGCAAACGCTGGCGCGCCATCTGGCCACCCAGCCGACTTACGGTCTGGGGCTAATCAAGAAAGCCATCTACAGTTCGGCCACCAACAGCCTCGATCAACAACTCGATCTGGAGCGCGATCTGCAGCGATTGGGCGGCCGCAGCGACGACTACCGCGAAGGCGTCAGCGCGTTCTTCGCCAAACGCACGCCAAACTTCAGCGGGAAATAGCCATGAACGCGTCCCTTCTTAACGGCCAGGTGGCGGTGATCGGCGCCGGCACCATGGGCATCGGCATTGCGCAGGTGGCCGCCGCCGCCGGTCACCCGGTGCGTCTGTTCGATATCGCCCCCGCCGCCGCCCAGCGCGCGATCGACGAACTCGCTCGCCGCCTGCGGCAGCGGGTCGACGGCGGCAAGGCCGACGCAAACACCACCGAGGCGCTGCTGGCGCGTCTCGAACGCGCCGATTCGCTCGAGCAACTGGCCGACAGCGCGCTGGTGATTGAAGCGGTGGCGGAAAATCTGGCGATCAAGCAGAGCCTGTTCCGCGATCTGGAAGCGGTCTGCTCGCCCACGGCGCTGTTCGCCAGCAATACTTCCTCGCTGTCGATCACCGCCATCGCCGGCGCCTTGCAACACCCGCAGCGCATGGCCGGGCTGCACTTCTTCAACCCGGCACCGCTGATGAAGCTGGTGGAGATCGTCAGCGGTCTGGAGACCGGGGCCGAGACCCTCGCCGCGCTGCAAGCCCTGGCGCAGCGCTGGGGTAAGCAGAGCGTCGTGTGCCGCTCGACGCCGGGATTCATCGTCAACCGCGTGGCGCGGCCGTTCTACGCCGAAACCCTGCGCGCGCTGGAAGAACGGGTGGCCGACGCCACCACCCTGGATGCGGTAATGCGCGACGCCGGCGGTTTCGCCATGGGCCCGCTGCAGTTGACCGATCTGATCGGCCAGGACGTCAATTACGCCGTGACCGACTCGGTGTATCAGGCCTTCTACCAGGATCCGCGCTTCACCCCCTCGCTGGTGCAGCAGGAGCTGGTGGCCGCCGGGCGCCTCGGCCGCAAATCCGGCCGCGGCTTCTACCGCTACGACGCGCAACGCCCCACCGCAGAGATGATCGCCTTTGCGCCACCGGCGCAGGCCGCGCTGCCGCAGCGCGTTACGCTGCACGGCGACTGGTCTTCGCTGGCCGATTTGGCGCAGCTGTTAAGCGAAAATGCGGGGGCGATCAAACAACCTGGCCAGACCAGCCCGCACGTCACGATCGACGACGTTACACTGATGTTAACCAATGGTAAAACCGCCGGCCAACTGGCCGACGAACGTGGAACGCCCGTGGTGCTGTTCGATCTCTGTGCCGACTATGCGCATGCCTCCGCCATCGCCATCAGCTGCGCGGCGCAAAACGGCGCGCAACACAATGCCAAAGCGATCCGTCTGCTGCAGTCCCTCGGCAAACGCGTCATCCCGTTGCCGGATTACCCCGGGCCTGCTGACGATGCGCACCCTGGCCATGCTGGCCAACGAAGCGCTCGACGTGGTGAACAAAAGGCGTCGCCGGGCGCCGAGGATACCGATCTGGCGATGCTGCGCGGGGTCAATTATCCGCGCGGCACGCTCGCCTGGGGCGCCGCGCTCGGCTGGCGCCACATCCTGACGACGCTGGAAAACCTGCAACGCTATTACGGCGAGGCACGCTATCGCCCGATGCCGCTGCTGCGCCGCTACGCTTCCCCCGCCGCTTTCCCAGGAGCCGAACAATGAACGCCAATACGCCGCGCGCGCTGGCTCAGCGCTGCGCCGAACAGATGTTCCAGCAAGATACCTGCGCTCAGGCGATGGGGATGCACATCGATGCCGTCGACGTCGGGTACGCGCAGGTCAGCATGACCGTCGGCCCGCAGATGCTCAATGGCCACCAGACTTGCCATGGCGGCCAGCTGTTCAGCCTGGCGGATACCGCCTTCGCCTACGCCTGCAACAGCCAGGGGCTGGCGGCGGTGGCTTCCGGCTGCAGCATCGACTTCGTCCGCCCGGCGCTGGCCGGCGATCGCCTCACCGCCAGCGCGCAGATGCGCCATCAGGGCAAAGCCACCGGGCTGTATGACGTCGAAATCGTCAATCAACAGGGCAAAACCGTCGCCTGGTTTCGCGGCCGCGCGCACCGCCTCGGCCACAGCATTTTAGGAGATCGGGCATGAATCAGGCATTTATCTGCGACGGCGTGCGCACCCCGATCGGCCGCTATGGCGGCGCGCTGGCCCAGGTGAGGGCCGACGATCTCGCCGCCCTGCCGCTGCGCGTGCTGCTGGAGCGCCATCCCCAGGTGGACTGGGCACAGCTGGACGACGTGATCCTCGGCTGCGCCAACCAGGCCGGGGAAGACAACCGCAACCTGGCGCGCATGGCGCTGCTGCTGGCCGGGCTGCCGGTCGGCGTTTCCGGCACCACGGTGAACCGCCTGTGCGGTTCGGGTCTGGACGCGCTGGCGATGGCGGCGCGCAGCATCAAAGCCGGCGACGCCGGGCTGATGCTGGCCGGCGGCGCGGAATCGATGACCCGAGCGCCGCTGGTGATGGGCAAGGCCGACAGCGCCTTCAGCCGCCAGACGCAGCTGTACGACACCACCCTCGGCTGGCGCTTCGTCAACCCGCGCATGCAGGCCGAGTTCGGCACCGATTCGATGCCGGAGACCGCCGAAAACGTCGCGGCGCAGTTCAACATCAGCCGCGCCGATCAGGACGCCTTTGCGCTGCGCAGCCAGCAGCGCGCCGCCCGGGCGCAGGCGCTGGGATACCTGGCGCAGGAGATAGCGCCGGTCAGCCTCACCGGTAAAAAAGGCGCAGTCACCCTGTTCAGCCAGGATGAACACCCGCGCGCCGACACCACCTTCGATCAGCTGCAGGCGCTGAAAACCCCGTTCCGTCAGCCCGGCAGCGTCACCGCCGGCAACGCCTCGGGGCTGAACGACGGCGCGGCCGCGCTGATCGTCGCCTCCGAAGCGATGGCGGCGCGCCAGGGCCTGACGCCGCGCGCGCGCATCCTTGCCACCGCCACCTGCGGCGTGGAGCCGCGGCTGATGGGCATCGGCCCGCTGCCGGCCACCCGCAAGGTGCTGGAGATCGCCGGGCTGAGCCTGGCGCAGATGGACGTCATCGAACTGAACGAAGCGTTCGCCGCCCAGGCGTTGGCGGTGATGCGCCAGCTTGGCCTGCCGGACGATGCCCCGCAGGTCAACCCCAACGGCGGCGCGATCGCTCTGGGGCACCCGCTGGGCATGAGCGGCGCGCGCCTGGCGCTGGCCGCCCTGTTTGAACTGGAACGGCGAGCCGGCCGCTACGCTCTGTGCACCATGTGCATCGGCGTGGGCCAAGGCATCGCCATGATCATTGAGCGTGTCTGACCCCTGAGGCTAACCATGACAATAAATCCACAGCCCCTCGAAACGATCGAATTCGCCTCGCGTGATGAGATTGAAGCGTTGCAGTTGGCGCGTTTGAAGTGGACGCTGCACCACGCCTACGACAATGTGCCGATGTACAAGCGCAAGTTCGATCAG
This sequence comes from Serratia sp. SCBI, assembly GCF_000747565.1. Classification (NCBI taxonomy): domain Bacteria; kingdom Pseudomonadati; phylum Pseudomonadota; class Gammaproteobacteria; order Enterobacterales; family Yersiniaceae; genus Serratia; species Serratia sp. SCBI. Next base: position 3,161,085 of record NZ_CP003424.1, read on the forward strand.
GCGGGCGTACACCCGGACGATCTTAAGCAGCTGAGCGATCTGGCGCGCTTCCCCTACACCACCAAGCAGGATCTGCGCGACAACTACCCGTTCGACACCTTCGCGGTGCCGATGGAACAGGTGGTGCGCATCCACGCCTCCTCGGGCACCACCGGCCGCCCGACGGTGGTGGGCTACACCCAGCGCGACATCGATAACTGGGCCGATATCGTCGCCCGCTGCCTGCGCGCTGGCGGCGCCACCGCCAAAGACAAGGTGCACGTCGCCTACGGTTACGGCCTGTTTACCGGCGGCCTGGGGGCGCACTACGGCGCGGAGCGGCTCGGCGCCACGGTGATCCCGATGTCCGGCGGCCAGACGGAACGCCAGGCGCAGCTGATCCTCGATTTCAAACCCGACATCATCATGGTGACGCCGTCCTACTGCCTGACGCTGATCGATGAACTGGAGCGCAAAATGGGCGGCGACGCGCGCGGCTGCTCGCTGCGGCTCGGCGTGTTCGGCGCCGAACCCTGGACCGAAGCCCTGCGCCACGAAATCGAAACCCGCATGGGCATCAAGGCGCTGGATATTTACGGCCTGTCGGAGGTGATGGGGCCGGGCGTGGCGATGGAATGTCTGGAAAGCGGCGGCGGCCCCACCATTTGGGAAGACCACTTCCTGCCGGAGATCATCTGCCCGGAGACCGGCATCGCCCTGCCGGACGGCGAGCACGGCGAACTGGTGTTCACCACCCTGACCAAAGAGGCGCTGCCGGTGATCCGCTACCGCACCCGCGATCTCACCCGGCTGCTGCCGGGCGACGCGCGCCAGATGCGCCGCATGGGCAAGATCACCGGCCGCTCCGACGACATGCTGATCATCCGCGGCGTCAACGTCTTCCCGTCGCAGGTGGAAGAACAGATCATGCAGTTCGAGCAGCTGTCGCCGCACTATCAACTGCAGGTCAGCCGCAGCGGGCATCTGGACACGCTGGCGGTGCGCGTCGAGCTGAAAGAATCGGCGCTCAGCCTCAGCCATCAGCAGCGTTGCGATATCTGCCACCAGCTGCGCCACCACATCAAATCGATCGTGGGCGTCAGCACCGACGTCAGCATCGCCAACTGCGGCGATATTCCGCGCTCGGAAGGCAAGGCGCAGCGCGTGGTCGATCTGCGGCCGCGCTGAGACGCACGGCGTCACGGATGACGCCGCCCCAAATTATGGTAATGTTGTGGCTCATCGAAGGCTAACCCATGGAAAAATATGGAACATAAACTGGATGAGTTCATTCGCCATGCCGTCGACGCGCAGCCGATCAGCGGCACGTCGCTGATCATTTCGCTGTACGGCGACGCGCTCAGCCACCGCGGCGGCGAAGTGTGGCTCGGCAGCCTGAGCGCGCTGCTGGAGGCCTTCGGTTTCGGCGATCGCTTCGTGCGCACCTCGGTGTTCCGCCTGCAGAAAGAGGGGTGGCTGGCGGTGGAGAAAATCGGCCGCCGCAGCTTCTACCGCGTGACCGAGCAGGGAATGCGCCAGTTCCGCCACGCCGAATCGAAGATCTATCTGCGCGAGCAGCCCGCCTGGGACGGCAAATGGGAGCTGTTGCTGCTGGAATGCGCCGAAAAAAACGCGCGCGCGCGGCTGAAAAAAGAGCTGGGCTGGCTCGGGTTCGGGCAGATCGCCAACAACCTGATGGCCGCCCCCACCCATGCGCAAACCGACGTGACGGCGCTGCTCGGCGAATTGAACGCCAGCGAGCAGGTGATCTACTTCCGCGCCGATTACCCCTACAACCGCTCCGAGCAAACGCTGCAGAAACTGGTGGCCGACTGCTGGTCATTGAGCGAGGTGGCGGCCGGTTATCATGAGTTTATCGTCTCTTTCCGGCCGCTGATGGCGCTGCTGCGCGAAGTCGACCCGGCGGCGCTGACGCCGCTGCGCTGTTTCCAGATTAAGCTATTATTGATTCACTTCTTCCGTCGCGTGGTGTTGAAAGATCCGCTGCTGCCGGACGCGCTGCTGCCCGCCCAGTGGGAGGGCCAGATCGCCCGCAATCTGTGCATCAATCTCTATCAGCAGGTCGATCGCGCCGCGACGGACTACGTCAGCGCGCTGGCGGAGACCACCATCGGCGCCCTGCCCGCGCCGGCCGCCGGCTACTATCGGCGCTTCGGCGGCCTACCGCGCGACCCTACATATTAAGGAACTCACGCTATGCCTGTGTATCAGATTGACGGCCTGACGCCGGTCGTTGACCCCAGCAGTTACGTGCACCCGACGGCGGTGCTGATTGGCGACGTGATCGTCGGCAAACACGTGTATATCGGCCCGAACGCCAGCCTGCGCGGCGATTTTGGCCGCCTGGTGATCTGCGACGGCGCCAACATTCAGGACAACTGCGTGATGCACGGCTTCCCGCAGCAGGACACGGTGGTGGAAGAAGACGGCCATATCGGCCACGGCGCCATCCTGCACGGCTGCCGCATTCGCCGCAACGCGATGGTGGGCATGAACGCGGTGGTGATGGACGGTGCGGAGATCGGCGAGAACACCATCGTCGGCGCGATGGCGTTCGTCAAAGCCGCGGCGGTGATCGAAGCCAACAAGCTGGTGGTCGGCAGCCCGGCGCGCGTGCTGCGCGATCTGACCGAACAGGAGCTGGCCTGGAAGATCGCCGGCACCCGCGAGTATCAGGATTTGGTGCAGCGCTGCAAATCCTCGCTGCACGAAGTGGCGCCGCTGACCGAAATCGAACCGGGCCGCCGGCGCCTGAGCTTCGGCGACCACCTGATCCCGAAAAGCCAGCTTTAGTCTCAGGGGCTGAAGGCGCGCCTCAGTCCCCTCTCATTACTCCACTTCCGGCGCCTTGAACGGCGACGGCGTAGCCGCGCGGCGGCTCTGGAAGTGATAAGCCGCCACCAGCAGCAAAGTGAACGGAATACCGAACCACAGCGTCATGCGGAAGAATTCGGTAAACGCCGTCGAGATCATCAACGCCGCCATCAGCCCGGCGCCGAGCAAGGTGGTATAGGGAAAGCCCCACATGCGAAATTTCAGGTGGGTCTGCCGATGCCGGCGGCGGAAGAACAGGTGGGTGACGAAAATCATCAGCCAGGTAAAGCAGGCGCCATACACCGAGATAGACATCATGGCGGCGAACGAGGTTTCCGGCGCCACCAGGCTCAGCACGATAGACACCACGATACCGATGCACGACATCGCCAGCGCATTGACCGGAATACCGCGCCGGCTGACGCGCCCCAACGCCGCCGGCGCCTGCCCGGCGCGCGACAGCGAGAACATCATGCGAGTGGTGATATACAGCTGGCTGTTCATTGCCGACAGCGCCGCTACCAGCACGATAAAGTTGAAAATACCGGCGGCGGCGGGCAGATGGATCACGTTCATCGCCATCAGGAACGGGCTTTCGCCGGTGCCGGACTGGCGCCAGGGCACGATGGCCAGCATCAGGGCGATCGACAGCATGTAGAAGATGAACAGCCGCACGATGGTGCCCTTGAACGCCGCCTTCACCGCAATCACCGGATTCTTCGCCTCGCCGGCGGCCACCGCGATCATTTCAATGCTCAGGTAGCTGAAGATGGACACGATCACCGCGAACCACATGCCCTTGACGCCAAACGGCATAAAGCCGCCGGCGGTCAGGTTGCGCAGGCCGTAGGCCGGGTTGCCCGAGAACGCCAGAATGCCGATGCCGATCAGAATAAACGCCACGATCGCCGTCACTTTGACGGTGGACAGCGCGTATTCCACCTGGCCGAACGATTTCACGCCGATCACGTTAACAACGATCACCGCCGCCGAGAACAGCAGCACCCACGGCCAGGTCGGCGTCGCCGGGAACCAGAACTGCATGTACATGCCGATGGCGGTGACTTCGGTGCCCACCGCCAGCACCACGCAAGACCAGTAAGAGTAACGCACCAGAAAACCGAACAGCGGGCCGAGATAGAATTCGGCGTAGTCGCCGAACGAGCCGGGCGTCGGGTGTTCGGAGGTCATTTCCGCCAGGCTGCCCATCAGCAGCAGCGCAATGACGCCACCGATCAGGTAGCTCAGCAATACCGACGGCCCCGCCATCTGAATGGCGTAGGCGCTGCCGAGAAACAGCCCGGTGCCGATGGCGCCGCCGATCGCCAGCATCGACATCTGCCCGGCGGTAAGATGCTTGTTCAACCCGCCCTGGCGGCGGGCGATATGCTCAAAATCATTCATCTGTGGCATGGCTGTGCTCCCGGGCGGAGTTAGGCGGTACGGGTGACGTCGAGGATCGCGGCGGTCACATAGTCGATGTTGCCGGGGTTAAGCCCCGGCAGACACATGCGGCCGGGCGAGACCAGATAGATGGCGTAGCGCTGCCGCAGGGTCTGCAGCTGAGCTTCGTTCAGGCCGGTATAGCTGAACATGCCGCGCTGCTCGCGAATGCGCCGGTGCTCCAGCGAAGAGCCGCCCTGCGCCAGCCCGGCGGCCAGCTGTTCACGCATTTGCTTGATGCGTGAGCGCATTTCCGCCAGCTCATCGCGCCAAAGCTCGCCGAGTTCGGCGTCGCCAAGCAGGGTTTCCACGATCTGGCTGCCGTGCGTCGGCGGGCAGGAGTAGCTGCGACGGATCAGCGTTTTTAACGCCCCTTTGACGTTGGCGGCATTTTCCGCGTCGGCGCAGCGCACCGACAGCGCGCCCAGACGCTGGCCGTACAGCGCGACGTTTTTGGAAAACGAATTGCAGACCAAAAACGGCAGATCGGTTTTCAGCGCTTCGCGCAATGCAAAGCAGTCTTCCTCCAGCCCGTCGCCGAAGCCCTGATAGGCGATGTCGAACAGCGGCAGCAGGCTGCGTCGTTGCAGCACGGCGAGCGTGGCGCGCCACTGCTCCGCCGTCAGATCGGTGCCGGTTGGGTTGTGGCAACAAGGGTGCAGCAAGACCACGCTGCCCGGCGGCAGGCTGTCCAGCGCGTCGAGCATGGCGGCGAAACGCAGGCCGCCCGCCGCTTCATCAAAGTAGGGATAGGTATTCACCCGCAGCCCGGCGCCTTCGAAAATCGCCCAATGATTGGCCCAGGTAGGATCGGACACCCAGATTTCACCGCGCGCCAGAAAGTGGCGCAAAAAATCCGCCGCCAGCTTCAACGCGCCGGAGCCGCCGACGGTCTGCACCGTGGCGATCTCGGCCGCCTGTTGCTCACCGAACAGCAGCGCCTGCACCTGGCGGGCGAACTGCGGCGAACCTTCGATCGGCGGATAACCGTGCGGGCGGCGCAGCGCCAGCAACCGCTGCTCGGCCGCCTCAACCGCGCGCATCAGCGGAATATTCCCCTGCCGATCGTAATACAGCCCAATGCCTAAATTCACTTTTTGTGGATTGGGATCCTGCAAATAGGCTTCCATCAGCGACATAATAGGATCGGCGGCGGAAGGTGCAATCTGTTTAAACATGACGCATCCTTAACTCGTTATTGAATTAATATGAAGACAGGCTTAAGGAGAAATTAAATCAGGCGATGGCGCTGACGGTAATTTCTATTTTCATTCCGGGCACCACCAATTTCTCGACGATAACCGTGGAGCGATTGGGATAAGGATAATTAAAGTATTTCCGGTAAATATCATCGAGCCATTTAACGTCGTTAACGTCGGTAAGATACACGATCACCTGCAGCACCTTATCGCTGTGGCTGCCCGCCGCCTTCAGCGTCTGCGCCAGGTTATCGAAGGTCAGCGCAATCTGTCGCTCCGGCGCGCCGGTGTCGATGCTGCCGTCCGCCCGCACCGGGCCGTGGGCGGTAAACAGCATGCCGCCGCCCCGGGTGGCCCAGGAAAAAGGCTGGCCGATATCCGGCAGCCCGGTCTCTACAATCTCGCGCATGTCAGTGGTTCCCGTGGTGGTCAAGTTGGCGAAGCAGCGCGCCGTCGGCGGCGAACAACGCATCCAGGATGGTGAAATGGTTGGCGCCTGGCACCGCGACCAGTTCAGCCGGCAGCCCGCGTTGGCGCAGCGCCGCATGATAGTGTTGCGACTGACCTCTCAGTTCCGGCAGCTCCAATGCGCCGTAATACAGCGTAAGCGGCTTGCCGCGCGTCGGCAGGCGGCGCGCCGGGCTGAGCGTTTCAATTTGCCGCGTGGTCAACTGCAGCGCCCGATTGACATAGCTTTGTTGCAGCGGCGCCAGCTCGAACAGGCCGCTGATGGGAAAGACGGCATCCACCAACGCATGCTGCTGCCAGAGCGCCGCCAACTGCCCGCCGGCGGAATGGCCGCACAGATAAACCGGATGGGCGTAGTGCGGCGGCAGGCGGCGCTGAATGGCATCCAGTGCCATTCCGATCTGTCGGCATATTTCGTCGAGATCCACCGCCGGTGCGAGCGCATATTCCACCAACACCACGTCAAAACCCAACGCCAGCGGCCCGGCGGCGATAAAGGCGAAATCCGCCTTATCGCAAAATTGCCAATAGCCGCCGTGAATAAAAATTAACGTCCCCTGATGCTGCTTTGCAGAATAGAGCCAATCAAATTTTTCACGTTCCCCGTTGCCATAAGCAATATTATTTTCATGGCGCGTCTGTTTATAAACAGCCGCGCTGCGGGTTTGAAATGAAGTCAAAATAGCCGCTTCATTATCCACCGTGGCGCCGTTGTCATAACTCCCCGCAAGTGGTTTCATATATTAAACTTCGTTTATTATTTAAGATGTGAATTAACTATTAGCACCGACAAAATTATTGTCAAGACGGGCGCATCAGCAATGCGCGCCCGGTAAAATAAAACCTGATGAATAATGAAAAAGTTTAACCCATGAAACTTTTTGCGTTTATTTCCCCCGCCCGTCCAGCTGAATTTGCGGCAAGGCGCTGAGCCGTTCAAATGCATAATCCCAAAAGGCGCGCACCTTCAGCGGCATGTGCTGCGCCTGCTGCGCCACCAGCTGTACCGGCATCGGCAACGGCTCATGATCCGTCAACAGCCGCACCAGCGTGCCGGCGGCCAAATCGTCCGCCACCTGATACGAGAGCAACCGGGCGACGCCCTTGCCGGCGCGCACCGCCAGCAGTTGCGCTTCCACGTCGTTGAGCAACAGCCGGGGCGTCAATCGCACGCGCTCGCCGTTTTCCTGCGGGCCGAAGCGCCATTCGCGCAGCGACGGCCGCTGGGTGCCGACGATGGTGGCGTGCTCCGCCAGCTGCGCCGGCGATCGCGGTTCACCGCAGCGCGCCAGGTAATCCGGGCTGGCGACCGTCACCCGGCTGACCTGCCCCAGGCGCCGCGCCACGCGGGAAGAGTCCTGGAGATGACCGATGCGCACCGCGATATCCAACCCTTCGTCAATCAGATCGAGATTGCGATCGTTCAATACCATTTCGATCTGCATCTGCGGGTAATCATCGAGAAATGCCATCACCACCGGCGCCACGTACCGGCGGCCGAACTGCACCGGCGAGGTAACGCGCAGCAAGCCGCTCAGCTGCGCTTCGGCGGTATCCTGTACCACCGCCTGATAATCCTGCAGCAGCCGTTGCGCGCGCTCCAACAGCCGCGCGCCCGCTTCGGTGGGCGCCAGCCGCCGGGTCGTGCGCTCCACCAATCGGGTGCCGAAACGCTGTTCCAGCGCGGCGATGGCCCGGGTGATCGCCGGCGCCGAACGCCGCAGTTTGCGCCCGGCCGCCGCCAGGCTGCCTTGCTGCACCACCGCCACGAAAATCGCCAACTCGTCTAACCGATCCATAGATTCTTCCGAAAAGTGAAATTATCAATTTCCACATTGCCTGATTTCGCTCGTTCAACGCAAGAGTATGCTGACAAAAAGCACTGAGGAGAAACGCCATGTCCACCATCACACTCTACGGCACCCCGCTTTCCGGCCACGTTCATCGCGTGGCGTTGCTGCTGCGCATGCTGGCGCTGCCCTATGCATGGGTCGAAGCCTCGGCGGACGTACGGCAGAGCGCAGCCTTCCGCCGGCTCAACCCGTTCGGCCAGATCCCGGTCTTGCAGGATGGCGATCTGACGCTGGCCGACAGCAACGCCATTCTGGTCTATCTGGTGAAGCGCTATGCGCCGGGCAGCCACTGGCTGCCGGAACAGCCGGCCGCGGCGGCGCGAGTGCAGACCTGGCTTTCCAAAGCCGCCGGTGAAGTCCGGTACGGCCCGGCGGCCTGCCGACTGATCGCCCAATTCGCCGTGCCGGAGGACTATCAGGCGGCGCGGGCGGTCAGCGATCGTTTCCTGCCGCAGATGGAACAGCATCTGAGCGAGCGGGACTACCTGGCCACCGAACACCCCACCATCGCCGATCTGGCCTGCCACAGCTACGTGGCGGTCGCGGCTGAAGGCGGCATTTCGCTGTCGCCTTACCCTGCGATACGTCGCTGGGCGGCGCGCATCGCTGTACTGCCCGGCTACTTTGCCATGCCGGCCCTGCCGGAACCGGCGGGGAGCTGACGCCATGATCCCGCAACTGTTCCATCCCGATGAGCTGCGCGCACAGACGCTGGCCGGGTTTGGCGGCGTAGGCGGCGGCATCTACCCCGCGATGCCGGATCAGCACCGCGCGTTTTTCGCCGCGCTGCCCTACCTGTTTGTCGCCACGCTGGATGAACAAGGCTGGCCCATCGCCACCCTGTTCACCGGCCCGCCCGGATTTTTACGCACGCCGGACGACACGCATTTACGCATCAGCGCGCCGCGCCGCAGCGACGATCCCGCCCAGGCGCTGTTGCTGCCGGGCAAACCGGTCGGTGCGCTGGGGCTGGATTTCAGCAACCGGCGGCGCAACCGCGCCAACGGCGCCATCGGCCGCACCGACAAAAACCGGGTGGAAATTCTCGTTCAGCAAAGCTTCGGCAACTGCCCGCAGTACATTCAGCGCCGCGAACTCTACCCGGTGGACAGCCGGCCGCAGCCGGTTGAGCATTTGGCCGTGCTGGATGCGGCGGCGCAGGCGCTGATCCGCGCCGCGGACACCTGCTTCGTCGCCAGCTGCGCACACCTGGCACTGGCGCAGGGCGGCGTGGATATTTCCCATCGAGGCGGCCGCCCCGGCTTTATCCATCTGGAAGGCGACACGCTGTGGATGCCGGACTTTCGCGGCAACCGCTACATGAACACGTTGGGCAATCTGCTGGCCGAACCGCGGGCGGCGCTGCTGTTCATCGATTTCGATCGCGGCGACGTGCTGCATCTGCAGGGGGAAACGCAAATCCTCTGGCAGGCTGACGGCCATCCCTGCGTCGAAGGGGCGGAACGCTATTGGCGATTTGACGTGCGCCGCGCCTGGCGTTTTGCGGCGGCGCTGCCGTGGCGAGGGCGCAATCTGGAGTATTCGCCTGCGACGCTGGCGACCGGGGTGTGGCACCGCTGAAATGAAAAGCCCCGCGGCGGCGGGGCTGGATCGGAAATTACAGGCTGTGTTCGGCCGCCGATGCGGCCTGATAAAGCTGACGAAAATAATTCAACCGCGCAAAGAACAGGCGGCTTTGCTGCTCCGACATATTGCCGGCCACCTGCCCGGCGTCAATCTGCCGCCCTTGCCATTCCATCAGGGCGATGCTCGACGCCAAAAAATCCATTTCGCTGCCGTAGGCCGCGAAATGTCTGTCTACTGATTTCATCATTCGCACACTCCTTTTAATCACATCGAAAAGGGTCATATGCCTGCTCTTTCAGTATCGACCCGACGGCGGATATTTTTTGTACAGAAGATGCGCAGTGAGAAAACGGCCATCTTGTCGTCGCGTTGGCAAACGGCGGCGGCAAAGTTTGCTAGGGTAAAGGGTAGCCGTATGGAATAGACCACTCCGTTGAACTCAGCAAAGGAAGAGACTCATGAGCATCAGTATCCGCGCCACCCTCAAGGATCCCACGCTGTTCCGCGAGGCCAATTACATCGACGGGCAATGGTTGCCGGCCCAGGAAGGCCGCACGATCGCCATTCATAACCCCGCCAACGGCGAGCGGATCGGCCACGTGCCGGCCTTCGGCGCCGAAGAAACCGCTCGCGCCATCGCCGCCGCCAAAAAAGCGCTGCCCGCCTGGCGCGCGCTGACCGCCAAAGAGCGCGCCGGCAAGCTGCGGCGGCTGTTTGAGCTGATGATGGAAAATCAGGAAGATCTGGCGCGCATCATGACGGCGGAACAGGGCAAACCGTTGGCCGAAAGCCGCGGTGAAATCGCCTATGCCGCCTCCTTTATCGAATGGTTCGCCGAGGAAGGCAAGCGGGTGTATGGCGACACCATTCCACAGCCGCAGGCCGGTCGCCGCATCATCGTGCAAAAAGAGCCGATCGGCGTGTTCGCCGCCATCACCCCGTGGAACTTCCCGGCGGCGATGATCACCCGTAAAGCCGGCCCCGGCTGGGCCGCCGGCTGCACCGGGGTGATCCGCCCCGCCAGCCAAACGCCGTTCTCGGCGCTGGCGATCGCCGTGCTGGCGGAGCGCGCCGGGTTGCCCGCCGGGGTGTGCAACGTGATAACAGGCCCCAGCAAAGGCATCGGCGGCGAACTCACCGCCAACCCGGACGTGCGCAAACTCTCCTTCACCGGCAGCACCGAAGTGGGGGCGCAGCTGCTGTCCCAGTGTGCGCCCACCATCAAGAAAACCAGCATGGAGCTGGGCGGCAACGCGCCGTTTATCGTGTTTGACGACGCCGATCTGGATGCCGCCGTGGCCGGCGCGGTCGCCTCGAAATACCGCAACGCCGGCCAGACCTGCGTCTGCACCAACCGTTTTCTGGTGCAAGACGGCGTATACGATGCCTTCGCCGCCAAACTGAAAGCCGCCGTCGCCAAGCTGAAAGTCGGCAACGGCCTGGATGACGGCGTCACCATAGGCCCGTTGATTAACCCGGATGCGGTGGAGAAAGTGCGCGAGCATATCGCCGACGCCGTCGAGCACGGCGCTTCGGTGCTGCTGGGCGGCAAGCCTGACGCGCTGGGCGGCAATTTCTTCAGCCCGACCATCCTGACCGACGTGCCGCGCACGGCGAAAATCTTCCGCGAGGAGACGTTCGGCCCGGTGGCGCCCCTGATCCGCTTCAGCCAGGAAGCCGACGCCGTCGAACTGGCCAACGACACGCCGTTCGGCCTGGCCGCTTACTTCTACAGCCGCGACATCGGCCGGGTGATGCGCGTGGCCGAAGCGCTGGAGTACGGTATTGTCGGCATCAACGCAGGGCTGATCTCCACCGAAGTGGCGCCGTTCGGCGGCATGAAACACTCCGGTTTGGGCCGTGAAGGCTCAAAATACGGCATCGAAGACTATCTCGAAATCAAATACCTGTGCCTCGGCGGTTTGGATGCCTGATGTGAGGGGCACCCGCGCCTGCGGGGGCCCTGTCTGGCGGTTTTGGGCAGCCTTTGCTACCTTTAGGCCTCTTTTCAGCGGTTAAAAGGAATTGCCTCTATGCAGCCCTTCACGGTACACCTGCCCGGTTTTTACGTCGCCGGCCAGACAATCAGAACCACCAATCAGGACGAAACCCAGCCCGAGACGGCTAAAATCCCGGCGCTGTGGTCAGACTTTTTCGCCACCTCGCCCGCCATGCCGGTTTACGGGGTCTACTCCAACTACGCCTCCGATGCCAGCGGGCCGTTTGATGTCACCGCCGGCAGTGAGGCACAGAGCGGTTTGCACATCCAACCTGGCCGCTATCTGGTGTTCCAGGCCCGAGGCACCATGCCGGCGGCGGTCATCGAAGGCTGGCAAACCATCTGGGGCTACTTCGAGCAACACCCGGAAATCGAACGTCGCTTCCTGACCGACTTCGAAGCCTATACCGGCCCCGACGCGGTCGATATCCATATCGGCTGCCGCTAACGCGACAGTGAGGTCAACAATGATGACGCTCTCCCCCGCCATTCCGATTTTGCGTATCTTTTCAGTCGACAAGGCCAAAGAGTTTTATCTGGATTTTCTCGGTTTCACGCTGGCGTGGGAGCACCGTTTCAGCGAAGACCTGCCGCTGTACATGCAGGTGACCCGCGCCGGGCTGACGCTGCACCTGAGCGAACACTACGGCGACAGCACGCCCGGTGCCGCCATTTTTCATCCCGGTGCACGATATCGACGCGCTGCACCGGGAGCTCACGGCCAAAAACTACCGCTATGCCCGGCCGGGGCTGGAGGTTGTCGACTGGGGCAAAGAGCTCAACCTCACCGATCCGTTCGGCAACCGGCTGCGGTTTTGCGAACAGAGCCCCTCGGCCTGATCGGCGTTATGGCCGATATTCCGCCTCGCTGACCGGCTCCAGCCAGGTCACCGGGCTGCCGTCCACCGCTTCGGCGATGGCGATATGGGTCATGGCGGTGTCCGGTGTCGCACCGTGCCAGTGTTTGACGTCGGCCGGTATCCAAACGATATCGCCGGGGTGCATCTCCTGCGTCTTCTCGCCCCACATCTGGATCCACCCGCGCCCCTGAGTGACGATCAGCGTCTGGCCGAGCGGATGCGTATGCCATGCCGTGCGGGCGCCGGGTTCGAAGGTGACGGTCGCGCCGCCCACCCTAGCCGGCGCATCACCGGCGAACGGCGCGTCGATGCGTACCTGCCCGGTAAAGTAATCCGCCGAACCGCGCTGTGATGGGATAGAACCGCTGCGTTGTATTTTCATCTGTCGTGTCCTCCGCGCCGGATCTCACAGCCGGCGCTGATAATCATGAGTGAGTGATGTCAAGATAGCGCCATGCTTTTCCGGCGACTAGCGGGTAGAATGCGCAAGGAGCTATGAGCTCAATTCATAAATCTACGCGCGACAGTGCGCTCACCCTCCTCTTCGGTGCCGATATGTTGAAAGAAAACTTTAACGATCTGATCGCTTTCCTGATGGTGGCCAGGGAGCGCAGCTTCACCAAAGCGGCGGCACAGCTTGGGGTTTCCCAATCGGCGCTCAGCCACGCTATTCGCGGCCTGGAAGAACGCCTGGCGCTGCGTTTGCTCACGCGCACCACTCGCAGCGTCGCCCCCACCGAGGCCGGTGAGCGGTTGCTCAACAGCATTGGTCCACGCTTTGCGGAGATAGAAAACGAGCTGAACGCGCTGGGTGAAATGCGCGATCGGCCCGCCGGCAACATCCGCATCACCGCCGGCGAACACGCGGTGGATGCGGTGCTATGGCCGGTGCTGCGCACTTTTCTCGTCGATTACCCGGATATCAACGTGGAAATCACCGTCGACAACAGCCTGACCGACATCGTCGCCGGGCGATTCGACGCCGGCATTCGGCTGGGGGAACAGGTAGCGAAGGACATGGTCGCGGTGCGCATCGGGCCGGATATGCGCATGGTGCCCGTCGCCTCCCCTGACTATTTCGCCCGTTACGGCCTCCCCGCTACGCCGCAAGCGCTGCAAAACCATCGCTGCATCAACATGCGCCTGCCCACCCTCGGCGGGCTGTACGCCTGGGAATTTGCCCGCGATGGCCGGGAGATCAAAGTGCGGGTGGAGGGGCAACTGACCTTCAACAGCCTGCGCCAGCGAATCGACGCCGCGCAGCTCGGCCTCGGAATCGCCTTTGTGCCGGAAGATACCGTCGCCGAGCCGCTGGCCGACGGGCGGTTGCAGATGGCGCTGGACGACTGGTGTCCGCCGTTTCCCGGTTATTACCTCTATTATCCAAGCCGCAGGCAACACACCACCGCCTTTGCGCTGCTGATTGAGGCGCTGCGGCGCGGGGCTTAACGCCCGACGTTTTTCTGCAGATGCGCCGGGTAGCGATCGCCAATCACGTCGATAGCGGAGAGCGCACGCTCAATCTCACCCAGTTCGTCCGCCGCCAACGTGACCGCCGCCGCCGCGAGGTTTTCTTCCAGCCGGTGACGCTTGGTGGTTCCCGGGATCGGCACGATCCACGGCTGCTGCGCCAGCAGCCAGGCCAGAGCGATCTGCGCCGGCGTCACGGCCTTGCGCTGCGCTATCTGCCCCAGCACATCCACCAGCGCCTGGTTGGCCCGGCGCGCTTCGGCGCTGAAGCGCGGCACCACGTTGCGAAAATCGCCGCTGTCAAAGGTGGTGTCCTCGGTAATGGCGCCGGTGAGAAAGCCCTTGCCGAGCGGGCTGAACGGCACCAGACCGATGCCCAGCTCTGCCAGCGTCGGCAAGATTTCACGCTCCGGCTCGCGCCACCACAGCGAATATTCGCTTTGCAGCGTCGTGACCGGCTGCACCGCGTGAGCTCGCCGAATGGTTTGCGCGCCGGCTTCCGACAGGCCGAAATACTTTACTTTCCCTTCGCGAATCAGTTGCTGCACCGTACCGGCCACCTCCTCGATAGGCACCTCGGGATCGACGCGGTGCTGATACAGCAAATCGATCGTCTCTATCCGCAGGCGCTTCAACGAGCCTTCCACCGCCTGGCGAATATGCTCCGGACGGCTGTTCAACACCTGTTGCCCCGCCGGCTGCGGCAGATCGAAACCGAACTTGGTGGCGATGACGACCCGATCGCGCACCGGCGCCAGCGCTTCGCCCAACAATTCCTCGTTCGTGAACGGACCATAAATCTCGGCGGTATCGAAGAGCGTCACGCCCTCGTCAACCGCGGCGCGGATCAGTTCGATCGCCTGCCGTTTGTCGGTGGCCGGGCCGTAGCCAAAACTCAGCCCCATGCAGCCCAACCCCAACGCAGATACTTCCAGCCCTTCGCACCCCAACTTGCGTGTTTGCATCTTCACTCTCCCACTGATTGATACCGGCCCCGCCTGACGCGGAGCCGTTCCGGTGTGATGACTGTAAAACGCGACTACCGCCATGACTATGGGGCGAAATACGCTTGGGCTTATGAGCCTGGCTCATGAATCAGATCCCTTCATTGAGTACGTTGCCGATCGCCTCCTCACACTGCAAGATATTATGGTGGTGACAAGCCAGCGGGATAATCTTGAGCTGCGCGCAAACCGCGCCCAGCCCATTATCTTCCAGCGCCAGCAGCGGCGCCGTGACCGCTTCCGGCAACTGCGGGTTACCCTCCATCGCCTTGAACAGCGTCACTTTCGTGGTCTGCAATCGGCGGCTCAGCCTTCCCTCTGACAGCCGCCGCTCCGCCTGCCCGGCGGCCATGGCGCGTGTCGCCGCCTCCCCCTCGATGCCCAGCGCAGGCAGCAGTTGCTCCAGCGGCAGCTCCGCCGTGGTCTGCCGATAGAAGCTGTCCAGCAGATACAGCCGCACGTTACGGCAGCCGCGCGCCTCCAGGCGAGCGGCGATCTCCAGCGCGATGATGCCCCCCAGCGACCACCCGAGAATGCGCACCGGCCCGGCGTCTTGCAGCAGGCCGGCGGCAATCATGTCGTTCAAATACCGTTCGGCCAGCTCGCCGAGCGAGTCGATGGTCGGTTGATGGTAAAGATTATGGTTATCGACGCCATAGCAATTGAGTCGCCCTTGCAACGGCTGAGCGAAAGCATGAAACGCCTCCGCGCCCACCAGCGCCGGGTGGATCATCCACACAGTGGGCACGCCGTCTGTCCGGCGGTTAAGCGGCATGACCAAACGGCGCTCGTTGGCGGCCAGCAGATTTTTCAGGGTGCGGCTTTGCAACAGCTGCACCACCGGCACCGGCGCGGCCATCAGCGCCCCCATGCCGACGCACAGGGAGATCGCCTTGATCGAGGTGCCGCCCAGCAGGAAGAAATCGTCCGTCATGCCGACCTGCTCGCACTGCAGCGCCTCCTGCCACAATGCGCACAACTGCCGCTCCAGCGCGTTCGCGGGAGCGACATAGGCCTGCGGCTCATTCGCCGCCGGCGCCGGCAACGCCTTGCGATCCAGCTTGCCGCTGGAGTTGTACGGCAACGCTTCCAGCCGCACCAGCGCCGCAGGCAGCATGTATAGCGGCAATTGCCCGCTCATAAAGGCCAGCAGCGCCGACTCCTCCAGCGGCGCCTCACTGACGTAATACAGCGCCAGACGCTGCCGATGCGCCTCTGACAGCACCACGGCGCAGCAGGATTTGATCGCGCCGAACGCCAGCGCACATTGCTCGACCTCCCCCAGCTCGACGCGGTAGCCATTGATTTTCACCTGAAAATCCATACGGCCGAGGAACTCCAGATTGCCGTCCGGCAAATAGCGCCCGGCATCGCCGGTGCGATAAAGCCGCTCCCCCAGTTCCGGATGGTAGATGAATTTTTCCTCGGTCAGCGACGGATTGCGGTAATAGCCGCGCGCCACGCCGGCCCCACCGATGTACTGCTCCCCCGGTAAGCAGGGCGGCAACACGCGCAGATGGCGATCCAGCACATAGAAACGCTGATGGGCCATCGCCCGGCCATAAGGCACGCTGGGCGCCAGGATCGGCGTTTCCGGAATGTCGTACAAAATCGACCAAATGGAGCTTTCGGTCGCGCCCCCGGCGCTGACGACCCGGCACCCTGGCCGCCATTGGCGAATGCGCGCCGGCAGTGAACGCGAGATCACCTCGCCCACCAGCACCACATTGCGCAAATGCGGCCACTGCGCCTGCGACGCGTCGGACTCCAACTGCTCCACCAGTAGCGTCATCACCGAAGGCGCGGAATTCCAGAAGGTCACCCCCTGAGTCATCAACAACCGATGCCACGCCTCCGTCTGATAGCGTTCGGTTTCGGACGGCATCACGATGGCGCCGCCCACCGACAGCAGGCCGAAAATATCGAACACCGAAATGTCGAAGCTCAGCGCGCTGAGCGCCAACCCGCGATCGTCCGCGCCGAGTTCCAGCTGGTGCAAGGTATCGATGATGCTGTTCACCGCGCCGCGATGTTCTATCGCCACCCCTTTCGGCGTGCCGGTAGAACCGGAGGTGAAAATTACATAGGCCAGCGCGGAAGGCGCCGGCAAGACCGGCTCACCCGGCGCCGCCGGCGGTAACGCGTTGACCGCACCTTGCGGATCGATCGTCAACAGTCTGGCGTTACCGTGGGCCGCCCACGCCCGGCTGCTGAGGATAATCCGGGTCTGCGACTGCGCGACGATATCCAGGCGGCGGCGTTCCGGCCAGGCGCCGTCCAGCGGCAAATAGGCCTTGCCGGCCATCAGGATCGCCAGCACCGCAATGATTTGCGCCCGCCCTTTGTCCACCATCACCGCGATGGTGTCGGCGCGCATATCCGCATGCTCGCGCAGCTGCAACGACAGCGCCAACGCACGCCGATACAGCTCACCGTAGTTCAGCTCACCCCATTCATCGACGATCGCCACCCGCTGCGGATCGCGCTCGGCCTGACGGATAAAATCATGATGGATGGCGCGTTCGAAATCGTAGGCCGGCGGACAGGATTGACGGAAGGCGCGCTGCCGCGCCGTTTCACTCGCCGATACCAGCGCCAACTGACTGACGCGCTGCTCCCCGTGATTGACGATCTGCGTGAGGATCGTCAGATAATACTCACCCAACAGCGCCAGCGTGGCCGGTGCAAACAGGGCGGTGGCATAGTTGAAGATCGCCCTGCCGCCTTGCGGCGCCGACTGTATGCTCAGCGTCAAATCGAATTTGGCCGCCTGATAGTGTGTCAACAGATCCTGCGGCGCCAGCCAGGCTGGCGCTTCACCCGCCTCTTCCAGCGCGAACAGCGTCTGAAACAGCGGATGGCGCGACAGATCGCGCGGCACCTGCAGTAGCTCAATCAACTGATCCAACGGTAAATTCTGATGCCGCTGCGCCTGCAGCACGCCATCAAAGACCCGATGCACATAATCGTTCAGCGACGCCGCATCGTCTATTTGCGAGCGCAACGGCAGCGTATTGACGAAGAATCCGATCGCCGAGCGGATCTCCGCCACCGGCCGGTTAGCGACCGGCGTGCCGACCAGAATGTCTTGCTGGCCGCTGAAGTAACCGAGCAGCAGATTAAAGGCCGCAAGATACAGCGCAAACGGCGTGACGCCTTGCCGCCGGGCGAACTGCGCCGCCTGCATCGTCAGGGCCTCCGGCAGCGCGATGACGTGATTGGCGCCGCGATGATCGAAGCGCGCCGGCCGCACGAAATCGAGCGGCATCTCCAGCGCCTGCCACCCATCCAGCGCTTGTCGCCAATACGCTTTCGCCTCATCCGCCAACGCGGAGTCCAGCCAGCGCCGCTGCCAGACGGCATAGTCGCCATATTGCAACGGCAACGCCGCCAGCTCAGCCTCCCGCCCTTGCCGCTGCGCCTGATACAGCGCATCCAACTCCTGCAGCAGCACCGGCTGCGACCAGCCGTCAAACGCCAGGTGGTGCACCAGGATCAGGCTGTAAGTCACCCGCCCGCCATCAGGCTGCACCACCTGGTAAACGCTCGCTCTGATCGGCAACTCCGCCTCCAAGGCAAACGGCCGATCGATATCCTGCCGCAGTCTGTCCGGCCAGCGCGCCGCCTCCAGCGCCACGCGCTCCAGCGAAAGCGTTTGTTCACAGGCCCGGGCGACGGCAATTTGGGACGGCTTCTGGGCAATCAGGCTGTGCAACACCTGATGCCGGGCGACGACCGCCTGCAGACTGCGCTCGTAAGCCGTCAGACAGACCTCCTCGCCGAGACGGAACAGCATCGGCACATGATAAAGATTGCCGCCGCCGTTCAGGTTCTCGATAAACCACAGCTGCAGCTGTGAGGCGGAGAGCGGATACTCGCGTTGCCGCAGCGGCGGGATCGACATCGGCGCGGCGCCCTCCCCCTGCCGCAGCAACGCACGGCACAATGAACGGATCGTCGGGAACCGGCCCAGCTCGCTCAACGTCACCTCGCTCCCCAACCGCTGACCGATCTGGTAACAGGCCTGGATCGCCAGAAGGGAATTGCCGCCCAGCGAGAAAAAATTGTCCTCCACGCCGATATCCTGCCGCTGCAACAGATCGCGCCACACCGCCAGGCAAGCGTTCTCCCGCTCGTTCTGCGCCGCGACAAACTCGCGCGCCGTCCTTTTCGGCGGCGGCAACGCCTGTCGGGCTATCTTGCCGTTTTCGGTCAGCGGCAGCTGTGCCAGCTGCATCAGCGCCTGCGGCACCATGTAAGGAGGCAGTTGGCTGCTCAAATGCTGCGCCAAATCCTGCGGGGCGATCGCCTCATCGGCAACGAAGTAAGCGGCCAGACAGGGCTGAGGGTCGGTGACGAGCACGCAACAACAGGCGGTCACCCCCGGATAGGCAAGCGCGGCATGCTCTATTTCACCCAGCTCGATGCGGTAGCCGTTCAGCTTGACCTGCTGATCGAGACGCCCCAGGAACTCCACATTGCCGTCCTCGAGCCACCGGCCCGCGTCGCCGGTGCGATACACCCGCTCCTGCAGCTCCTCATGCCAGAAGAAACTCTCGGCGGTGCGTTGCGGATCGCCGTAATACCCGCGCGCCAACCCTTCACCGGCCAGATAGATCTCCCCGCGCACGCCCGGCGCCGCGGGCCGTCGTCCGGCATCCAGAATGTAGCAACGCTGGTGCGGCAACGGTTTACCGTAAGGGATGCTGACCGAGCGAATTTTCTCGCCTCGCGGCACCTCATACAGCATGGTGAAGATCGCCGCCTCCGTAGCGCCGCCGGCGCTGCAGAAGCGGACGTGCGGCGCCCAGGCCAGGCAGCGTTCCGGCAGCGAGGTGGCGATCCAGTCGCCCCCCACCATCACCGCCCGCAGCGCCGGCGCAGGCCCGGCCGCCAGCCCCGTGCCGTTTACATAGTCCAGCAACAGCTCCATCAGGGCCGGTGCGCTCAACCATTGCGTCACTCGATGTGTCATCATCAGCTGATACCAGGCTTGCGGATTGACCCGATCTCGCTCGGCCGGCATCACAACCGCGCCGCCCGCGCTCAACGGGCTGAAAATATCGAAGATCGCCAGATCGAAGCTCAACGCGCTCAGCGCCAGGCTGCGATCCCGCTCGTTGAACCCGAAATACCGCCGAACGCCTTCCAGCATGTTCACCGCGCTGCGATGTTCGATCGCCACGCCCTTGGGCGTGCCGGTCGAGCCCGAAGTGAAAATGATATAGGCCAGGCTGTCAGGACTGGCCTCCACCGCCGGCAGACGCCTCTCCGGCAGCGGCAACTGCGCCGCCAGCCCGCCGGCATTCAGTTCGACCAGGTTGATTTCGTCGCAGGCCCAGGGCACATCGCTGAGCAACGTATTGATGCCGGCCTGCGCCATCACCTTCAGCCGCCGCTGCGGCGGCCATGTCGCCTCCATCGGCAAAAACGCCTTGCCGCACATCAGCGCCGCCAACAGGGCGATCGGCTGCCGGCGCCCCTTGTCGGCGACGACGGCGATGGCGTCGCCGGTCATCTTGCCCTGCACACGCAGTTGAGTGGCCAGCGTTAACGCCGCCTCGTGCAGTTCGCCGTACGTCATTTCCCCCTGCGCGTCGATCACCGCGACGGCCTGCGGATTGCGCTGCGCATGCCGCACGAAATCCTGTTGCAGGCAGCGTTCAAACGCATAGCTAAAGGCCGGCGCCGCAGGCAGCGCCGGGCTCTGCGGCTGCAGACGAATATTTTCCAGCGGCCAGTCATCGTGGCGCGCCATCTGTTGCAATAGGGCGAGATAGTAGCCGGCCAACCGATCCATCGACGCTTTGCTGAACAGCGCCGACGCGAAGTTGAAGCGCGCGCGCATCTGCTCCCCCTGCGGCGTCAGCGTGAGCGTCAGATCGAACTTGGCAGTGCGCTCATCCGCGCTCAGATCGACCACCGACAGCCAGTCCGGACGCGCCGGTGCGCCGCTCTCGCCCTCCAGCGCGAACATGACCTGGAACAGCGGATGCCGCGAAAAGTCGCGCGGCAGCGCCAGAGCGTCCACCAGCGCCTCCAGCGACAGCGTCTGATGCTGCTGCGTCCGCAGCGTCGTGGCCGCAACCTCTCGCACAAACTCGGCAACGCCCTGACGGGGGTCGATCTGCCGGCGTAAAGGCAGCGTATTGACAAAGAACCCGATCAGATTCCCCAGCTCAGGGCGATTGCGGTTCGCCAGCGGCGTACCCACCATGACATCGTTCTGACCGCTGTAGCGGGCAAGCAACAGCATGAACCCCGCCAGCATCACGGCATGCAGCGTCACGCCCTCTCGGCGCGCCAACGCCTCCAGCGCCTTCACCAGCGCCGCCGGCAGCGGCACTTCGCTGTTGTCGCCGCGTACGTCGAAGACCGCCGGCCGCAAAAAATCCACCGGCAGCGAGAGCGGCTGCCAGCCCGCCAGCTCTCGTTGCCAAAAGGCCAATTCGTCGGCCCGGCGCTGCACATTTTCCGGCGCGTGTTGCCAGCAGGCATAGTCGAGGTATTGCAGCGCCGGCTCTGTCGCCTTACGCCACGTTCCCCGATAGCGCGCGTCCAGCTCCTGCAGCAGCACCTCAAGCGACCAACCGTCAAAGACGATGTGATGGAACACCAACAGACAAACGGCCGTTTCCCCGCCCGCCGCATCGCGGTAACGATAGCGCGTGGCGCGCAGCGGCAGCTCGCGCGTCAAATCCATCGGCCGGCTGCAGGCCTGCGCCAGCGCCATGTCAAACTCAGCGCTGCTCACCGTCAGCAAAGGCACCGGCAGCACGGCGTCGCTGACCCACTGGCTGGCTTCGCCCCGCTCATTCTGGCGAATCAGGCTACGCAGGATCTGGTGGCGCTCGACGATCGCCTGCAGACAGTCCGCAAAACGTTGGTCATCGATGTCCGGCGCCAGCCGCAGCAGCACCGGCGACAGATAGTGCGTGGCGTCCGCCGACAGTTGCTGAACAAACCACAATCGCGACTGCTGAAGCGACAGCGGCCCCTCCCGCAGCTCGCCGGGGAGGATGGGCGGCTCATCCGACGGCGCCTGCCGTTGAGCGGCGATATGCTCGCTCAGCGCGGCCACCGTCGGATGCTGATTCAACGTCAGCACCGAGATCTTCGCCCCCGGCAATTTATTCACTTCGTGACACAGCCTGATGGCCATAATGGAGTTGCCGCCGAGGCGGAAGAAGTTGTCGTCCATGCCGACATGGCCGCCCAGCAGCCGATTGAACAGTGTAGAAAGCTGAGTCTCCAGCGGCGTGCCCGGTTGGCGAAACGCCGTTTGCCGCTCGACCGGCAGTGGTTCCGGCAATGCCCGGTAATCGACCTTGCGGCTCACCGTCAGCGGCAGCGCCGACAGCGCCGACAGCGCCGACGGCAACATATAATGCGGCAGCTGCGCCGCCAGGCGTTGCAAGAGGTCGCCGGCCTGCGGCGTCGCGCCGGGCTTCGGCACATACCAGGCCGCCAGTTGGTCCGTCGTGCCGGGGCGCAGGGTCACCACCGCCTCGGCCACCTCGGGCAGCGCGCGCAGCTGCATTTCGATCTCGCCCAACTCGATGCGATAGCCGTTGATCTTGATCTGCTGGTCGTGTCGTCCGAGATAGTCCAGGCTGCCGTCGGCCAAGCGCCGTACCCGGTCGCCGGTGCGGTACAGGCGCCGGTAAGGCTCGCGCAGTTCAAAAGGATTGGCGACGAATGCGGCTTCCGTCAGCGCCGGCAGGTTCAGGTATCCGCGCGCCAGGCCGGCGCCGGCCAGACACAGCTCGCCCTCCGCCCCCAGCGGCATTAGATTGTCATGCTCGTCAACCACATAACAACGCATATTGGCGATGGCGTGGCCGATATTGCGCGCGCCGTTGCGGCGATAGATATTCAGACTGGCGCTGACCGAAGCCTCGGTCGGGCCGTACAGATTGGCAACCTGCATGCCGCAGGCCAGGTAATGGTCGAGCGCCTCCTGCGCGGTCGCCTCGCCGCCGGTCGCGAGATAGCGCACCGAAGCCGGCAGGTCTGGCAAGGTGCCAAGCAGCGCCGGCGGCAGGAAACAGGCTTCGATGCCCCAGGCCGCCATTTGGCCGCACAACAGCGCCGGATCGCGCCGCTGCGCCTCGCCCGCGATGAACAGCCGGTGGCCGTTGCTCAGGGCCATGAACACTTCAAACACGTGCGCGTCAAAGGCCAGCGACGCGAACTGCAGGCAGTTGAGCGCGCCCGATTCATTGCGCAGCAAACGCTGCGTATGGCCCCGCACCATGTTGGCCGCGCCCCGGTGTTCACACAGCGTGCCTTTCGGCCGCCCGCTGGTGCCGGAGGTGTAAATCACGTAGGCCAATTGCCGGGCTTCGACATTCGGCAGGCTCGCGGCATCCGCATCGGCAAGCGATTCATCCGCCGCCAGGCAAACGCCGTCCGGCGCCAGACGCCGCGCCTCCCCTTGCAATGCGCTTTCCGTCAGGACGATGGGGCTGTTCACCTCTTGCAGAATATATTCCAGGCGCTGCGCCGGCGCCGCGGGATCCAGCGGCACATAGGCACCGCCCGCCTTCATGATGGCCAGCATCGCCACCACCGCTTCCGCGCTGCGCTGCAGATACAGCGGGATCAGCGTCTCTGGCGGCATGGCGGCGCCGCGCAACCGGCGATATTCTTCCCTCAGCCGTATTGCCAGGCGATCGCTGCGCTGTGCCAGTTGGCGGTAGCTGAGCGAACCGTTGGCATCGGTTACGGCGATGCGTTCCGGATGACGGCGCACCTGGCGAGCCACGCCGTCGAGCAGTGTCGCTCCTAGGTCGGCCGTGTCCGGCTCGCTCTCCCAGGCGTCGCGGCAGCGTAAAACCTGCTGCGCCGTGAGCTGCGGCCACGCGGCTATCGGCGCGTCCGGTTCGGCTAGCGCACGCTGCAATAGCCCGAGATACTGATCCGCCATCTCCGCCATTTGCGTGGCGTCGAACAGATCGGGCCGATAACGCAGGCGAAACTCAAAGGCCTGCTCGGTCGGCTGATACTCCAGCAGCAGTTCCGAACCGGCCAGATCGACGTTGTAACGGTGATTGACGCCGATGCGGCAACCGTCAAGCGCCAGCGGCGCATCTTTCAGGTAAGCCTGAGTGAAATTGACGTTCAGCTCGCGCACCGGGCTGAGGTTCAGCATGTCATAAACCGGCAATTGGCTGTGCCGCAGCTTGCCCGTCGCCTTGAGCGCTTTGCTGTAGGCCAGCGTCGCGCGGTACAGCTGGTTGAACGTGGCTTGCGGGGCGAGCGTTAAGGGAAACACCGCGGTGTTGACCTGGGCGCCGAAGAACAGCGGCTCGCCGCCGTCCGGCGCGACGGGATAACCGATATGCACCGTGTCCTGCGCGGATTGCCGGGCGATCAGCAACGCCCACAGCGTTTTGAATATCAGGAATGGGTTGGCATACCTGACGCCGGATTTCAGCGCCTGCCACTCGGCGAACGGCAACGTAAAGCGCACTTCGCCGGCGCCGGGTGCTTCGGGGGCTTCACCGGGGAGATAAGGCAACGCTACGCGCGGGGCGCATTCGGCCAACCGGTCGCCCCAGAATGACGCGGAAGCGAAGTCCTGCTTCAACGCCGCGATATCCGCCTCATAGCGCCGGTACAATCGACAAATGTCCGTTTCATCCGCCTGCGGCGGCGCCACGGCAGCCCCGCGATTGTAATAGGCGGAAACGGCGTTGTAGAACTCCTGGCCGGACAGGCCGTCGATCAGGATGTGATGAACGACAATGATCAAATTATAGCGCTGCGGCGCCAGCTCAATCAGGTAGAAGCGGCACAGCGGCCCCTCCCGGAGATCGAACGGCGTATTGATTAATTTGCCGACATCGCAATCGGCATCAAGCGTTTCCAACGCAATTTTCTTCTCCGTCTTTACCCAGCGTAATTGCGGCGAGCTGTCGTCGAGGACATGGTGAAACAGAATATAGTCCCGGCACACCCCGTCGACCGCCGCGCGCAGTCGATCGACGTCCAGCGCCCCCTCAATGGTCTGATCCAGCACCAGGTTGTACTCGCAGGAGTGTGGATTAAGGACGTATTCATTCCAAAACGTGTGGGTATAGGGTGAAGCGATGATCGCGCCCATGAATCAATTCCCTTTTAATATATTCCAATAATATATGAATAGATATTTATGCATGGCATAAATAACGTGATGGTTATGCGATTGAGCTGTTAGGCGAAAACTTAAAAAACATAAGAGCGAATATTATTTTATTTTTATAAAAATAAAGCTACAAAAACACAAATAAACTAAAACCAATAAAAACAATGACATAAAAAATAATTTATCATTTAAAAATGAATCCCGGCTTTTCATTCATAAATAAAATAACTATTGTAAATAAATTAAAATCAAGGATGGGAATATATTTAATATAAATAAATCTAATTTAAAGGTATCGCGGAAAAATCGATAAAAAAGAGAATCTTCTTAAATTAAAACACGCATCTTTCAGTTGCGCTATTCCAAAGCGTACGGTGTCGGAATATCCTATACTCGTTGCAGGATGCAGTTTCCCTCCCATTGAATGCCAGTACAGGGAGTCACAAATGGCTATTTTCGCCCACTTGCGGGCAATTTTTTCAGCATTATTGGCAGAATTATCTGATGAATAAAAAACGTCCCGTCTTGACCCCGGCAACCCTGTTATTGCTGCAGCCGGTCTGCATCGGTTCGGCCCTGGCGGCGGATCAGAAAGACAGCGATACGCTGGTGGTAATGGCGCAACCCATCGGATTGACCGAGCTGGGATCGCCGGTGTCCGTCAGCGTGATCGACGGCCAGGACCTGCGCAACGCCGCACCGCAGATTAACCTGTCGGAAAACCTTGGCAGCGTGCCGGGTCTGCAGCTTCAAAACCGGCAAAACTATGCGCAGGATCTGCAGCTGTCGATACGCGGATTCGGCAGCCGATCGATGTTCGGCGTGCGCGGGGTGCGCATGTACGTCGACGGCATCCCCGCCACCATGCCCGACGGCCAGGGACAAACCTCCAACATCGACATCAACTCCGTCGAGCGCATCGAGGTGCTGCGCGGCCCCTATTCCGCGCTGTACGGCAACGCTTCGGGCGGGGTGATCAACGTTGACACCCAGACCGGCGCCCAGCCGCCAACGCTGGAGGCCGGCAGCTATTTCGGCAGCGACAACACCTGGCGCTACGGGGTGAAAGCGACCGGCGCCACCGGCGACGGCACCCAGGCCGGCGACGTCAACTACACTATCTCCGGCACCCGCTTCACCACTCAGGGCTATCGCGATCACAGCGCCGCGCGGAAAAACCTCGGCAACGGCAAGCTCGGCGTGCGGTTGGACGACGTCAGTACCCTGACGCTGATGTTCAACAGCGTCTCCATTGACGCCGGCGATCCGGGCGGCCTGACCGAAGCGGAATGGAAGGAAAACCCGCGCCAGGCGCCGCGCGCGGATCAATACAACACCCGCAAGTCGCTCGATCAGACCCAGGCCGGTCTGCGCTATCAGCGCCAGATGAGCGAGCGCGACGAACTGACGCTGACCGCCTACCACGGCGAGCGCCACACCACGCAGTACCAATCCATTCCACGCGGGCCGCAGCTCAACCCTACCCACGCCGGCGGGGTGATCGTGCTGGAAAGAAAATATCAGGGCATTGACACTCGCTGGAAGCATGAGGATACTCTCGCCTCGTTACCGGTAACACTGATCGGCGGTCTGGATTATGAAACCATGACCGAACGCCGGCAGGGGTTTGAAAACTTTATTCTGCGAGACGGCACAGTGGACTACGGCGAGAAAGGCGACCAGCGGCGCAACGAGAAAAACCGCATCTGGAACCTGGATCCTTACCTGCAAACCTCCTGGCAACTGACGCCGCACTGGACGCTGGACGCCGGCCTGCGCTACAGCACGGTCAGCTTCGACTCGACCGACTACTACATCACGCCGCGCAACGGCGACGACAGCGGCAGCAAACGCTACCACCAGTGGCTGCCGATGGGCTCGCTCAACTATAAAATCAATCCGGCGTGGAACGTTTATCTCTCCGCAGGCCGCGGCTTTGAAACCCCGACCATCAACGAACTCTCCTATCGCCCCGACGGCCAGGCCGGCCTGAACATCGGCCTGCAGCCGTCCACCAGCGACACCGTCGAACTGGGCAGCAAACTGCGCCTCGGCAACGGCCTGGTGAGCGCCGCCCTGTTCCAGACCGATACCGACAACGAGCTGGTGGTGGCGGAAAGCAGCGGTGGGCGCACCAGCTACGCCAACGCCGGCAAAACCCGGCGGCGCGGCCTGGAACTGGCGCTGGATCAAGAGTTCGCGCTGGACTGGCGCCTGCATATGGCCTGGACGCTGCTGGACGCCACCTACCGCAGCGAAATGTGCGGTAAATCCGGCTGTACCCCCGCCGGCAATCGCCTGCCGGGCATCGCCCGCAACATGGGCTACGCCTCGCTGGCCTATGCCCCGCCGGAAGGCTGGCACGCCGGCGCGGAACTGCGCTACATGAGCGACATTCAGGCCAATGACGCCAACAGCGCGCAGGCTCCCTCTTACACCGTGGCCGGCGTAAACGCCGGTTATCGCTTTACCTGGAACCGCTGGGCGCTGGACGTGTTCAGCCGGGTGGACAATGTTTTCGATCGCCGATACGTCGGTTCGGTGATCGTCAACGAAGGCAACGGCCGCTACTTCGAGCCGGCGCCGGGGCGCAACTGGGGTGGCGGCGCCACCTTGTCTTATCGCTTTGAATAAGGCAAAGCACCTTAAGGTTAAAAAACGGGATGGGTTTTACGTCACCCTAGCGGCTTCTCGCTGAAATAATAGGGAGAAACCGCGTGTTTTTTCCGATTTGGCTTAATCTCTAAATCGGGGACTTTCATTTTTGGTAAGGGTATTGCTATGCAAAATAAAGCGTCACTATCGCCGCTTATCGTCATAACGGCGCTGTTTGCCGCGCTGAGCGGGCTTTATCTGCTCGGCGGCGGCATCTGGCTGGCCAAGTTGGGCGGTTCGCTGTATTACATCATCGCCGGGCTGGTGCTGCTGGCGACTTCCTGGCTGCTGTTCCGCCGCCGCGCCACCGCGCTGCTGCTGTACGCGGTATTCCTGCTGGGCACCACGATTTGGGCCCTGTGGGAAGTGGGCCCGGACTTCTGGGCGCTGACGCCGCGCCTGGACGTCACCTTCTTCTTCGGCCTGTGGCTGGTGTTGCCGTTTATCTACCGCAAGCTGGTGGCCAACGGCAAATTCGCCTACGGCGCGCTGAGCGCGGCGCTGGCGATCACCGTCATCGCGCTGGCCTATGCCGTGTTCAACGATCCGCAAGAGATTAACGGCACCCTCGACGCCGCCCAGGTACAACCGAAAGACGCCACCGGCGCCGACTGGCCGGCCTATGGCCGCACCCAGGAAGGCACCCGTTACTCGCCGCTGAGCCAGATCAACGACAAAAACGTTGGCCAGCTGCAAGAGGTTTGGCGTTTCCAGACCGGCGATCTGAAGACCGCCAACGATCCGGGTGAGATCACCAACGAAGTCACGCCGATCAAGATCCGCGATACCCTTTACATGTGTACGCCGCACCAGAAGCTGTTCGCGCTGGATGCCGCCACCGGTAAAGAAAAATGGAAGTTTGATCCGCAGCTGAAATACAACCCAACCTTCCAGCACATCACCTGTCGCGGCGTGTCTTACCACGAAACCGCCGCAGCCGCAGGCGCCGCCGGCGACGCCGCTCCGGCGATGTGCGCACGCCGCATCATTCTGCCGGTCAACGACGGCCGTCTGTTCGCACTGGACGCCGAAACCGGCAAACCCTGCCCGGACTTCGCCAACAACGGTGAGCTGAACCTGCAGAGCAATATGCCGTATGCGACGCCGGGCCACTACGAGCCGACCTCGCCGCCGGTGATCACCGATAAAGTGATCGTCGTCGCCGGTGCCGTGACCGACAACTACTCCAACCGCGAGCCTTCCGGCGTGATCCGCGGCTTCGACGTCAACAGCGGCAAGCTGCTGTGGGCCTTCGATCCGGGCGCGAAAGATCCGAACGCCATCCCGGCGGACGAGCACCACTTCGTGCCGAACTCGCCGAACTCCTGGGCGCCTGCCGCCTATGACGCCAAGCTGGATATCGTTTACCTGCCGATGGGCGTTTCCACTCCGGACATCTGGGGCGGCGATCGCACCCCGGAAATGGAACGCTACGCCAGCGGCCTGTTGGCGCTGAACGCCTCCACCGGCAAACTGGCCTGGTTCTATCAGACGGTCCACCATGACCTGTGGGATATGGACGTGCCGGCGCAGCCGACCCTGGCGGACATTACCGACAAGAGCGGTAAAAAAGTGCCGGTCATCTATGTGCCGACCAAAACCGGCAACATCTTCGTGCTGAACCGTACCAACGGCGAACTGGTGGTGCCGGCACCGGAGAAACCGGTACCGCAAGGCCCGGCCAAGGGCGATCGCCTGTCACCGACCCAGCCGTTCTCCGAGTTGACCTTCCGTCCTGAGAAGAAACTGACCGGCGCCGACATGTGGGGCGCGACCATCTATGATCAGCTGGTCTGCCGCGTGATGTTCCACAGCCTGCGTTATGAAGGCACCTTCACCCCGCCTTCCGAGCAAGGCACGCTGGTGTTCCCGGGTAACCTGGGCATGTTCGAATGGGGCGGCCTGGCCGTCGATACCGATCGCGAAATCGCCATCGCCAACCCGATCGCGCTGCCGTTCGTCTCCAAACTGATCCCGCGCGGCCCAGGCAACCCGATTGAGCCGCCGGAAGGCGACAAAGGCGGCAGCGGCACCGAGTCCGGCGTACAGCCGCAGTATGGCGTGCCGTTCGGCGTCACCCTGAACCCGTTCCTGTCGCCGTTCGGCCTGCCGTGCAAACAGCCGGCCTGGGGTTACATTTCCGCCGTGGATCTGAAAACCAACGACATCGTGTGGAAAAAACGCATCGGCACCGTGCGCGACAGCTCACCGTTGCCGCTGCCGTTCAAAATGGGCATGCCGATGCTGGGCGGCCCGGTGACCACCGCCGGTAACGTGTTCTTCATCGGCGCCACCGCGGACAACTACCTGCGCGCCTTCAGCGTGACCAACGGTGAAAAACTGTGGGAAGCGCGCTTGCCGGCCGGCGGCCAGGCGACGCCGATGACCTATGAGGTCAACGGCAAGCAGTACGTGCTGATCTACGCCGGCGGCCACGGTTCCTTCGGCACCAAGCTGGGCGACTACGTGGTCGCTTACGCCCTGCCCGATCAGAAGTAACCACCGCCGTTAGTACCCCGCAAAGCACGCCGCAAGGCGTGCTTTTTCTTTTCCCGCCCCGCCGGCTGCCCCCTCGCAATACCCTTAATTTTTTCATCTCCATTATTGATAATGGTTATCATTCGCAATATTATACCTCTGCGGCCCCGGCAGCGGCTGCGATCCTCTCCAGCTTAATGGGCAATACAACGATCGGCCGCCTTTGGGCGGCCCTATTCGGAGGCGCATGGTCGACCATACTCGGAAGCATCGAAAGAAGATTTTGCAAGCGGCGGTGAAAACGCGACGCGCCGGCCTGACGTTCGCGCCGGCATCGCCAGCCACTTCGCCCTTTATCGGCCAGCACCGCCAGACGCAAGCCGTACTGATACACCTGATCGGCCATGATGACGCCCAGGAGGAACATGAATGAACCTGCAGCCCTTTACCGCCATGCTGATGTTCGCCTATGTGCTGCTGATGGTGCCGCTGCTCTACGTCATCGACAGCCGCCTGAGCGCCAGCAAACTGGTGCGCAAAGCCACGCAAAACCTCATCATCATCGCCTTGACGCTGTTGTTCTTCAGCGCGATGACGCTGCTGTATTGACGCTTCCTGCCCCTCAGGCGCCAAATTGAGCGCCTGAGCCGCCCTCTCATCCGCGCGCCCGCTCTACGGTTTTCAACCCGCCCAACCGCAACCAATGGTAGAGATCCGCATTGCGTTTAAATCCCAGTTTTCGCATCGCCGCCTGTTTGTGATTGCTGACGGTTTTCACGCTCAGATGCAGGTTGCGCGCGATGGCGGTCTGCGGCAATTCACAGGCCAGGTAGCGCATGACATCCTGCTCACGGCGGGTAATGCGCTGCCGTTCACACCAATAGCACCGGTGCTCTGCGTCGCGGTTCGTCCGCGCCGCCAATGCCCGCTCCAGCTGGCTTAATACGCTGTCCGGCGAGTCGTTGCGGAAAATAACGCCCGCCTCACTGATGCAACGCGGGTTATCGCGCCAGCGGGTATCGCCGGGTTCACGCAGCGCAAAGTTGAGCGGTTGGCCGCCGCTCACTGAACGCAGGCAGAAACGCGCCTGCCAATCACGCTCTACGGACTGGAACACCACATCCGCCCGATGCGCCTGTGTGGCGTCGAGCACCTGAACCCGCATGCCGCGGCGCGCAAAATACGCCAGCAGCAGCTGCTGCAATCCTTCAATAAAGAAACGGTCATTATCGATAAACGCCAGAGTGATGGTAGTTTCCATCGGCACGCTCCCTTTGAAATCATCCTTCCCGGTCGCCGCCGAGCGCGATTCCCCCCCTGATGGCGGGTGACTCAACGGCATAATGCAACGGCGCGCGGCGCGGGTAATGCGGCTACGGCAACGCCAGAATGGCGACCGATTGCCCCGAGTAATTGCCAGCCTTGATCGTTCCCGTCACGCCAAGGGTGGAAGTGATCGGCACCGTGACCCCGCGCGTATCCGCGGTGAACTGATAACCCAGGTTGCCTAGGGCGCCGTTGATGCGCAGCGTGCTGTAGACGCCGGAATTCCCCAGATCCAGGCGGCCATTGCTGCCGACGCGGATATACATGACGATGTTCATCTTCTGCGAGCACACTACGCGCAGGCTGCCGCGCGCCGTATTGCCTACCAGGTCGGTATCCGGCAACACGCCGTGGTTCAGATCGAGCTGTTGCTCATCGATGCCGCAGACCCCGACCGGCGGCGGCGCGATGCCGCAGACGCTGCTCGGCATCAACCGTGCGCTGTTGCCTTCAACGGCGGAGGAGGACGAGGTGGTATAAAACAGCCCGACACACTCCTGAGTGATGGCATCCCCCACATGAGAAGTCGCACCGACGATCGGCAACGGATAAATGCTCTGGTAGAAGCGGCTGAGTTCCCCCATCGTCCGTAGTTGGGTAATCTGCGGGTAGCGCCCCGACCCGACGATAGAGGCCGAAGGCGTCACGCCCGTGCTGCCGCCCGTATTGGCGCTGGTGTGGCGGTGGTTGATCCCCACAGCGCACATGCTTTGCTGGTAGCAAGGATTAGGCGATGAGTCATCCTTATCCCAGCTCTCAAGCACATACTCATAAGCCGCATTGCTGGGAGAGCCGGTACTCTTGGTCACATAGGAATAAATTTGCGCCGAGCACAGCCCCGGCAGCAGGCCGAGCAGTAAATACATCCCTCTGAAGTGAAAACGCTGCATCGCGTCATATCCTTATTCTGTTTTGCCGAAGCCCGGCGCTCATTGGTAGTCCAGGCTGAACGTCGCAATGGCGCTGAAAGCACCGCGACCGATGGTTCGCTTTGCCAGCGCTTCCGGTTCGCCGCGCACATAGGCCTGCACGCCAATCACCGTGCCGCCGTCCTGCAACGGGTACTTGCCGCCTGCGCTGTTGAGCGGTAAAGGCTGCCCCTGCAGCGTCTCCATGCCGATGGCGATCCCGCGCGCCTGGCTGCTCGCCGCCAAAGCCAAAAGCCCCGGCAGCTGCGCATTCTCCGTGCCTTTGAAGGTGATCGACACCGTCTTGCCCAGGCTGAGATCGCACTCCGCCAGCCGCAACTCGAACGGTTGCCCCTGCGTGCGCTGGTTCAGATACAGGTACTTGTCGACCAGCGTGCCGAAATCCAGCGCGATGCTCTCGTCGCCCGGCTGAATGACGCAAGGTTCCGCCACCAGCGCCCCGCGCATGCGCAGATTGTCCGCGGCTTGCGCTGCGCCGTTCACGCCCAGCGCCAACAGCAACAGGCCGATAACGCCCCAGCCGCCTTGTGTTGTTTTCACGCTCGCCTCCTCCTTCATTGATAGTCGGCCCGCAGCGTCGCCGTGGCCTCGAACGCGCCTTCCGTCAGGGTTTCGCCCGATTTGCCGACCGGCACCGCTTCCAGCACCGGCGGTTTGGCCGGATCGATAGGCAGCGCGCTGCCCACTTTGAACGGCTGTGCGTTCTGGTAAATGCGGATGCCGAGATAGCGCCGGTTGGTTTGCACCGCCGCTTCGTCAAACGTTGCGGCGTTGCCGGTCAGGCTCAGCAACATGTCCCATTTGCCGATCCCCGGCTCGCAGCGAATGCGGTAGCCGATGCTTTGCCGATAGTTCGCACCATCGACCTTGTTAATGCCGACACGATCGCCGAAGTTCACGTCAATGATCCCGTCATCGTTGATGGTGCAGGGCGGCGGCTCGATCAACGTGCCGCGAAACTGCATGTCGACCGTTTTCTCCGCCCAGGCGAGATGGCACGCCATCCCGGCGCACAGCAGCACGCTCGCCGTAAAACGTTGTTTCATGCTCTCGCTCCCGCGTTACTGATAATCCACCTTCATGGTGGCGCCCGCGGTGAATTCACCCGCCGCCAGCCTGGCGGTGACCGATTTCACCGGTACCGCCTCAAGCGTCGGCGCGGCCGGATAGGTAAAGCTCAACCACTGGTTGATCGGCCAACGGCGGCCGCCGTTCAGCAAGGCAATGCCCAAGCCGTCTTTGCTGGTGCGCAGCAGTTGGCCGTCGAAGCCGCTCGCCGCCCCCTGCACCTGCAGTTTGAGCCCGTTGCTGCTCTGCCCGCTGCACGTCAGCGTGTAACTCACCGCCCGCCGATAGTTGGCGCCATCAATGCGGGTGGTCATCACTTCATCGCCAAAGTCCACCTCGATCGGGCGTCCGCCGTTGATGATGCAGGGGGGAGAAAGCACGGTGACCCGTACGTTCACCGTGGTCGCCTGCGCCGGCAGTTGGCCCAGCGCCAGCACTCCCGCCAGCCAGAAGGGCACCCGGCCGCGTTTTATCCTCGGTACCATCGCCTCGCCTCAGTCATAATTCAGCCTAAAATCCACCGTCGCCCGATACGCGCCGGCCATCAGCGGCGCCGCGGTTCGCTCCGGCGCCACGCTGTAGCTCAACGCCTCTTGCCCTGGCGTCAGCAGCAGCGGCTCGCCGCGGCTGCCCAACCGAACGTCGCGACCGCGGCCGTCCAGCAGGCGCAACCCCAGCCCTGAAGTGCCCTGCGCTTTCACCAGCTGCGGATTGTCGCTGTCCGCCGTCGAACCGAAGCTGACCGTCACTGCCGGTTGATTCGGCGCCCAGACCAACGCGCCGGTACGCGCATCTCGCTGGCCCCCCGGGGTGCGCAGGCAATCCTGCAAACGCAGCTCGAACGCCACCGGCTGCCCGCGATCGCCGGCCTGACGCAAGCGCGCGGTGCCGGTCTCACCCAGCCAGATGTCCTGCCGCGCGCTGCTCATCTCCAGCCGGCAGGCGCTTTCCGTCAGCGCGCCATATACCTGCAGTACGCCATTGGCGCCCTCCACCTGCCAGTTGTCCACCACGTCGGCCTTCGCCGGCGGCATCGCTATCACACCCAGGCTGAGCGCCAGCATCAACGCGCTCCCGCCGGCCTTTTTCCGTTCTCGTTTCATCCTTTCCCCCTGAATGGCTCTCCCGTCGGCACCGCCTGCGGCGGGTTATGACGCCGTCCGTTTCTCCGGCACCACCTTGCAGCTCACGCCGCTGCAGCTGAAGCTCAGCTGCGGCCGGCCGCCGTAATCGTTGATGTAGGTCAGCACCGGGCTACCGCCCAGCCCCGCTGCGCCCACGGTCAGGCGCGCCTGGCTCTTCGGTGCGATCATGAAAGGCTCAAATCCCTTTACGCCCTCCCCCCCTTTTTTGCTGCCCGCATCGACAATCGTGATGTAGTACGGCGTCGGGTTATTGACCTGATAGCTCTCCCCTTGCCGCGTCAACGTCAGCTGTTCTTGCCATGGCGTCGCCATATCGGTGCGGTTCGGCACGATCGCCGCCGGGCGATAGAACAGCTTGATGCGCGTCTGCAGCGCGATCTGCAACGTATTGGGCTTGTTGCTCTTCGGCGGTATCTCGCGCAGGTTGAAGTAGTACAACGTCTCCCGATCCTGCGGCAGCTGTTTGGCTGCCGGCAGCGCCTGAATCTTGATCTGGCTCGGCTTGCCCGGCTCGATGCGCTGCACCGGCGGCAACACCACCAGCGGGCTCTGGATTTTGTTGCCCTGCTCGTCCTCCAGCCAGCCCTGCGCCAGGTACGGCAGCTGCTTGTTCTGGTTGCTGAGATTCAGGCTGACCGAGTTCTGGCCACCGTCGAAGATCACCCGGGTGCGATCGAGCGCGATTGCCGCCTGCGCGTGCTGCGCCGCCGTGGCGCCCAACAGCGCGAGCGCCGCGGCGGTTTTAAGAGAAAAAGTTTGCATGTTGTCGATAACTCCAAATTCAGGGTGATGGGTTTATTCAACCGGGGCCGATGGCGCCGCGGCGATCGGCCGACACGGCAGCAGCAGCGTACGCGTCAGCATGTCGGCCGGCAGCGTTACGGGCAGCTGCACCTGACACTGTGCCGCGCCGCTCCAGTGCAGCGTCATGATCTCCCCGGCGTTGATGCCGCTCAGGTACACGCTGCCGCCATCGTTGACGATGCCGGTTTCTTGTTTGCGGGCGTTCAGCACCGTGGCGCCGAACGGCGGTGTACTGCCGTCCGCCAGTTTGACGATCGCCATCGCTTTTTCGCCCGCGATAACGTCAAACTGACGGTAGCCAATCGCCCCTTCGGTCAGGGTGGCCTGCACCACCGAACGGGTGGCTTCGGCGTTGTCGCCCAGTTTGTCCAGATCGATGCTGGCCTTGTTGCGGTAGTAGCTATTGACGTCCGCCACCACCGCCTTGCCGAAGCGGTTGGTGCTGACGGTGCTGCCGTAGCCGCGCACCGGCACACCGGCCACGCCGTTGGTGTCCACCAACAGGCGCGTACCGCCGATCATGCCGACGCGGTGCAACGCGCCGCCTTCCGGCGTCAGCGTCATGCCGCCCTGCGCGGACAGCCCCACGGCGCTGTAGCGCCCTTCCTGATAGCTGGCGTTGGCGCTCAAGCGCGCCGCATCGCCCTCGTGGTTGTAGTAGCCGCTCAGGTTAGCGCCGCGGCGGGCGCTGCCGGCGCTCAGTTGGTAGTTGTTGTGTTCATCGATTCGCTGGTAGTACCCCACCCGGTTCGTGGTGTCGTTGCGGTTCACCGTGCTGTTGTAGCTGAGCGTGGCGCCGTTGCCCCACGGCATCGACAGCGACAGGTACATGCCGTCATCGTTGGTATCGTTGTAACGGTTGCGATAAGCCGACAACGACAGGTTCAGGTTTTTTATTTTGCCGAGATCGAAATAGCGCGACAGCGTCAGGTTGTAACGGTCGTTGGACTGGCGATCCCAATAGGTCTGGTGGCTGTAGTTGAGATAGCTGCTCAGGCCCCAGTCGCGGAACTGTTTGTTGAAGGTGATGGTGTACATCTCCTTGTTGTTGCCGACCCGGCTGCCGTAATAACGCGCGTCGAGATATTCGCTCATGCTCATGAAGTCCTCTTCCGAGAAGCGATAACCGGCAAAGGTGACCTGGCTGTCCAGTTCATCGAACGTCTTCGAATAGCTCACCCGATAAGAGCCGCCGCTGAGCGTCTCCTCCCGCTGCGGCAACCGCGCCCGCGATTGGGTGGCGTCGAACGAGAGCGCGCCGAACATCATCAGATCGCGGCCTATCCCCAGCGACAGCGCGTTATAGTCGCCGCCCAGCAGTGCGCCGCCATACAGCGACCAACCGTTGCTGACGCCCCAGGAGAACTCTCCGGTGCCGAACAGCGGCCCGCGCGAATGGTGCTGCCAATCCGACGGTTTACCGGCGGCCAGCTTGAAGCGCCACGATCCGGGCCGCGTCAGGTACGGAATGCTGGCGGTGTTAACCTTGAACGCCTGTACGCTGCCGTCCTGCTCCTCGACCCGCACATCCAGTTCGCCGGTGATGGCATCGTTGATGTCCTGAATGCGAAACGGCCCCGCCGCCACCTGGGTTTCATAGATCACCCGCCCCTGCTGGCTGATCGTCACCTTGGCGTTGGTCTTGGCGATCCCGACCACCTCAGGCGCATAGCCGCGCAGGTTCGGCGGCAGCATGTTGTCGTCCGATACCAGGCTCGCGCCGGAAAAACGGAAGCTGTCGAAAATCCCCGAGTCCAGATAGTCTTCACCCAGCGTCAGGCGCGAGCGCAGCGCAGAAATGGCCCGATAGGCGTAGTAACGGCTCCAGTCCAGGCGTTTGTCGGTGGATTGCCCGCTGCCGGTCTGGTGATTGATCTGCCCCTGCCAGTCGGCACGCAGACGCCAGGCGCCCAGGTTGGCGCCGGCGGTGCCGTTGCCACTGACGCTGTACCCGCGCGTGCCGCCCTGCTGCTGCTGCCGACTCTGGGCGTTGACGTTGTAATCGAACAGCAAGCCCGGGATGCCTTCATCCCATCGCGACGGCGGATCCCAGTCGTCGGAGCTGTATTCCAGATAAGCCTGCGGGACGCTCAGATACAGCGAGCCCGTCGCCAGATCGCCACGCGACACCATGCCTTTCAGGCTGGACTCATCCAGACATTCCCCCTGATGCCACCAGGTCAGCGCTTGCAATGCCGACGGCTTCAACCCCAACTGCTCGACCAGCGCTTTGCCCACGCAGGCGCGGCTGCCGTCAGGATCGTTGTCCGGCGGATAAAAAGGGATCTTCTGTTCGGGCAACTCGCTTTTATTGAGATGGACCACCATGCCGTAACTTCCCGGCATAATGTATCCGCTGCGGGAAAATTGGCTTAGGTCGATATTTTTGCGATCGTTCACGTCCAAAATGTCGGCATTAAATTGAATACCGTCTTCGGCATATACCCACGTTGATGAACTTCCCAGCGCCAGCGTGATACATAACCCCAGTACCTGAAAACGAAATAGCTTCCCAGCAGGCGACAACATCATATCCCTAACCTTATATCGTATAATTCTGGCGTTGCGGCTTGCCGCAATAACAGCGCTCAGTAATAATCCAGCTTGAACCGCACGGCGGAAAAATAGTCCCCCGCACGCATCGGTTGATTATTGGCAACCAATTTAATGGAGTAATTAAGCGACATGCTGCCTGGCGTTATATCCCCCAGCGGCAACGGACGACCGGGCGCGGCGATATTCCCCATATCATCGGATATTTGCAGCGCGATGCCTTTCGCCTCACCGTGCACGCCGAATAAGTCGCCATC
The DNA here is from genome assembly GCF_000747565.1 of Serratia sp. SCBI. NCBI lineage: Bacteria > Pseudomonadati > Pseudomonadota > Gammaproteobacteria > Enterobacterales > Yersiniaceae > Serratia > Serratia sp. SCBI. Next base: position 3,199,126 of record NZ_CP003424.1, read on the forward strand.
GGCATCGCCATCGAAAACCACCTGAAACTGTCGCCAGTCCGGCAAATTCGGTTTCGGGCGTTCAAGCGTGCAGTTGATTAATTCGATGGTGAACGGATGCGTATTGCCTAAGCCATCACGCATGATATTTCCCGTCGGCATCACGGCCATATCGATAGTCTGCTCGCGGCTGCCGGCGGCAATAGCGCAAGCGGTATCAATAATGGCTCCTTGCATATTTACGCGTCCCCAGCCCTGAGAACCGGATGCCGCCGGCGCGGCCGGGCTCATCAGCGTAGCCGTCAATATGCAAGGAGACACTAAAGGGTGAATAAACCGGCGCATTGAACCTCCTGACACAGACCTTCCGTCTGAGAAAAAGCATGCGGGGAAGCCCCGCATGCAAAATGTCACGCCAATGGCGCAGGCTTACTGGTATGCCAGCTTGAAATCGGCAACGGCGGTGAAATCACCCGGAACGACGGTGGCGGAAGCGCCGTCACCCTGCAGGTAAGCCGCGAAGCGCAGCGTGTTGGTGCCGGTGCCCAGGTTCTGTGGGGCCGTTGCGGTGCCCAGTTTGATCGGGTTGCTGGCGGTGTCGGTGATGGCGATGCTGGCGCCGCTGGCGGTCCCGACGATGCCCAGCAGATCCTTATTGGCGGTAGAGGCTTTGCCTTCGAAGGTGGTGGTGACGGTTTTCAGCGTCGAGTTGTCGCACTGTTCCAGTTTGATATCGAACTGACGCGGCGCTGATTTACCGCCATTTTTCAACGCAACGTTGGATACCTGGCCCATATCCACGGTCTGGTCCACGGTCTCAGGAGAAATGGAGCAAGGCGCATCAATAATGGAACCGGTAAACGTCACTTTGCCATGCCCTTGGTCGGCGGCATGCGCCAGAGAAGAAACGCCAAACGCCAGAACTGCTGTCAGCATGATTTTGTTCAGTTTCATAATTCACTTATTCCTTTAATTTATGTAAAAAGCGCAGGATCGCTCCCGTTCCTTTAACGGTTATTTATACAATCCAGAATGAAAACGGTATTACCCGCAGCCAAAGCAAACCCTCACGATAATTAAATCGCTACCTTTATTTCATCATCACCCATTTTAGGTATTCAACGAAAACCACACTGATGAGAAAGAAAACAACCGAACCAGTAAATTCCCGCAAGATTTTAACTCTTGCCATGGGAATTACACTAAGATTCAACTTACCGTTTGTTTTGGCCCAAATATTGTTACAAAAATCGTTGTAATTTGAAAAGTCATTCAAAGCAAAAGTAATAAATACGAGATATAAGCCCAAAAACCACAAGACAACTATATTTTTTCGAGACAACAGATCGTAAAATTAATAACGATAGTCGATTATCTCGTAAAATATATACCACACGACATTATTGATCGCCTTTTTCCTATTTGCGGTATAATGATTTGGAAAAGAAAAGGGAGGCTTATCAATTCGGTCTGGTAAAAACCAGCACCGGGCAGTAAACCATGGAGAAAAACGATGAAGTACAGCCATTACGCACAGCAGGCTGAAAATTTGGCCACCTCATTACCGCTCCCGATCCGTGAACGCCGCTGGTTTATTGCAGTGGAAATATCGGGTTCAGGCAAGTGTTCGCTACCGGTTCAGGAAGAGTATTGCCGGGACAGGGCATTATTTTCCGGGCGACGCTTATCGTTATATCAAAATTCGGCTGAAGTTTAAGGGAGGCTGACATGATAAAACGCACGTCAAAACAACAAGAATTACAAAACCTGCAGCAGCATTTATTAACGACGCTGCACCGCCTCTGCCCTTCGGCCAACGGCACGGCGCCTCCCCCTCCCGGCGAGTGGCCCACGACCCGCCAGTTGGCGGAGTCTAACGACATCACGATCTATCAGGCGCGCAATCTGCTGTTGAATCTGGTCGGCCGAGGTAAGGTGTTGGTCACACCGGGGCCGGTCAAGAAGTCATTGCGTTGGTACCCTTCCCTCTGAATAGAGGTTCTTCCTGCCGGTGCCTCTCAGGCCGCCGGCAGGCTGCGCGCAGGCGAGCTTATTCGGCGTCCGAGCGCCTGGCCCGCGGATATTTCCACAGCCAGCGCCCGCTGACCATGCGCCAGTAGAATAAGGCGCCGCGCACCGCCCAATCGAGGAACATCCCCAACCAGACGCCCACCACGCCCATGCCCAGTTCGATGCCCAACGCGTAGCCGGCCACCACGCGGCACCCCCACATGCCGAGCATCGTCACCCACATGGCGAAGCGGGCGTCGCGCGCGCCTTTCAACCCGGCGGGCAAGACCCAGGAAGCGGCCCAGATCGGCATAAAGGCGGCGTTGAGCCAGATCAGGGTTTTCACCACCGTTTTCACATCATCCTGCGAGGTATAAAACGCGGCGAAAACCCCGGCCAGCGGCGCGGTGCCCCAGGCGATGGCGGTCAGCCCAAGGGTCGACAGCCAGAAAATATGGCGCAGCTGCCGCTCCGCCTGGCCGATCTCGCCTTTGCCGAGCCGCCGGCCGACGATAATGGTCGAGGCCGATCCCAACGCGTTGCCCGGCAGGTTGATCAACGAAGCGATGGAGAAAGCGATAAAGTTGCCGGCGATCACGTTGGTGCCCATGCCGGCGACAAACATCTGCGTCAACAGCTTGCCGCCGTTAAACAGTACCGACTCGACGCTGGCGGGAATGCCGATCCCCAGCACTTCCCACAGGATGCTCATTTTGAGCGGCGTGAAATAGCTTTTCAACGTGATGTGCAGCGCCGGATTAAAGCCGATCGCCAGCACGTAGAGGATGGCGATGGCGCCGATATAGCGGGAAATCGTCAGCCCCAGCCCGGCGCCAACGAACCCCAGGCCATGCCAGCCCAGCATGCCGTAAATCAGGATGCTGCTGATGATGATATTGAGGATATTCATGCCGCCATTGATAAGCAGCGGGATCTTGGTGTTGCCCGCGCCGCGCAGGGCGCCGCTGCCGATCAACGCAATCGCCGCCGCCGGGTAGCTCCACACCGTGGTTTGCAGGTAAGAGAGCGCCAGCGCTTTCACCTCCGGCGAGGCCGCGCCGGCGATCACATCAATGATAGGCTCGCCCGCCAGGTGAATGCCCGCCGCCAACAGCAGCGCCACGCCGGTCATCAGCACCAGCGACTGACGCGCCGCCGCTCGCGCCCGCCGGCGATCGCGCTTGCCGAGGCTGAAGGCCACCACCACGGTGGTGCCGAGATCCACCGCGGCGAAAAAGGCGATGATCACCATGTTGAAACTGTCCGCCAGCCCCACCCCAGCCATCGCCTCTTTGCCGAGCCAGCTCACCAGAAAGGTGCTCAGCACCCCCATCAGCAGGACACAGGCGTTCTCCAGAAAGATGGGCACCGCCAGTGGCGTGATCTCGCGCCAGAACAGCACGCGGTAGCTTTTCCGTTTGGCGTACCAGCGCGTATTTTCCACGCGCTGACGCAGTGCGGCATACAGGTTCAAGATGGGCTCGATGGGTAAAAGTGAAACATCATTTCAAATGATGATCGATAAATCGTTATCCTGCAAAGAATTTTGGGGCGCCCATAAAGCGCGCCCGAAAGGCATGCCGGCGCGCTACTCCATGTAATCTTCCTGATCGGCCTGCGCCGCCGCGATAAAGCGGGCGGTGCTGCGGCTGAGCGCAGCGCATTTTTCCGTCAGCAGCTGATTGTCCTGTTGCAGGGTCAGGTAACGCGCCTGGGTAAGCGCCGGCAACTGCCGATACCCTGCCGCCTGCGTGTCCCAGCCGCGGCGCTGCGCCGCGCGCATTGCGGTACGCTGCAGCTTCACATCGTCCGGTATCTCGCTGCGCCCGCAGTCCACGCGCAGGAAGTGTCCGCCGGCCAGCATCGAAGCGATGTGATCCAGCTGCGCCTGCAGCGGCGGCGCCGGTTTATGCGCCGTCTGCTGACAACCGGCGAGCAGCAGCAATGCCAGCGCGCCGCAAAGAGACGTGCGAAACAGAGTCAACATGGGGGCTCCGGGAAAACCTGTGGGTGATGAGATGATCTTAGGTGAGCGGACGTCGGGCGGCAAGGCGAGCAGCACGCGCGGCCCGCTTAACGTCGGCCGCTGCTGACCTTGGTGGCGCGGGCGGGGTTGCCGGCGACGAATTCCAGCGTGGGGGAATAGTAAAACGGCAACCAGGCGTTATAGCCGCTCTCCCACTCCCATTTGACCGGGCAAGGCCACAGCATGTCTTCATGCAGGATGTAATAGATCCACCGCCCGGGCGGGCGGCGCGGTTTGCGCGTTTTCATAGCGGGTTCGACGGCCTGATGGAATGCGATAGGGTCAACTGCTGCATTTTACCGCGATTTTCGCCGTGGGGACAGCCTGCATTGCCGGCTTCGCCCCGGCGCCGGCAAGCGCCCTTTATTCACCGCCGCCTGCCGGCGCGCCGCTCTCGGCCCCCAGCACCACTACCCTGTCGGCCGAGTCGATGGTCGACTTTCTGTGGGCGACGATCACGCGCGTAATATTCAGCGAAGATATCGCCCGGTTGATCGCCGACTCATTCTCAACGTCCAGATGGCTGGTCGCTTCATCCATAAACAGCACGCTCGGGCGGCGATAGAGGGCGCGCGCGATAAACAGACGTTGCTTTTGCCCGCCGGAGATGCCGTTGCCCAACTCGCCGATCAGGGTTTCGTAGCCCATCGGCATCTGCATGATTTCATCGTGGATATTGCTGTGTATCGCGCAGGCCATGATCAGCTCTTTATTGGCATTGACCTCAAACCCGCTGATGTTTTCCGCAATGGACCCGGAGAACAGCCGGTCGTCCTGCAGCACGCAGGCGATCGCGTTACGGTAGTTATTCACCCCGACTTTATGGATATCCATCGCGTCGGCCAAAACCTGGCCGGAAGTGGGGCTGAGCAAACCGCACATCACCTTCAGCAAGGTGGTCTTGCCCGCGCCGGAGGCGCCCACGACGGCCACGCTTTCGCCGGCCGCAATACGCATGTTCAGGTCTTTGAAGATCGGCCGCGACAGCGCGTCATATTGATACGTAAGATTTTTTACCTCAATGGCAATCCCCGTGCCCGAGGGGAAAACCTGTCGCGGCGCGGACTCCGTCTCCGCATCGGTAAAGACGATGTCGGATATCCTCTCATTGTGCAGCGACAGCATGCGCAAGCCGATCGCCAGGTCGATCAGGCTCGAGGCCCGCTGAGAGAACTGGCCGCGATAGGCATTGAACGCCATGAACATGCCGAGCGTCATGGAATTGTCGATGACCATCATGGCGCCAAGCCACAGGATCGCCACCTGATCGAGCGTTGTGATAAAGGTATTGATCCCGCCGAACATCATATTGAATCGGGTGATTTTGATATTGGTATTGGCGGCGTCGACGTTCAGATTGAGCCAATAGCTGGAGCGCGTTTCCTTGATGCCCAGCGCCTTGACGGTCGAGATGCCGTACAGCGTCTCCATGAAATGCGAGTTGGCCTTGGCCGCCTTGACGATCTGCTCCTCCGAGAATTGACGGTAGGTTCTGTAAGTCATCATCCTGATGAGGATGTAGATCAGAGTGAAGCCCGCCACGACCCAGACCAGCCAGCCGCCGTAGACCATCATCATCGCGAACAGCCCGACCGTCATGATGCCGTCGATGATCCCGCTGACGATATTATTGGTAAAGGTGGTTCTGATCGCATCCAGCGAGGAAAAGCGCGATTGAATGTCCCCCAGGTGCCGTTTCTCGAAAAAATCCAGCGGCAGCTTCATCAGGTGTTCAAACAGCGTCGTCTTCCACTGAATATCGGTCAGCGTCCCGAGCACGATGGAGATCCAGGCCCTGGCGATACTGACCACCGCGCGGAACAAGGTGAAGAAGATCAGCCCCAAACAGATGACCGTCAGCAGGCTGTAGTCATGCGCCTGAATGACATGGTCGGTCACCAGTTGCGTTCCCACCGGCAGCAGCAGGTTGACCGATTCGATGACTATCGATAACGCAAAGATCTTGAGCAGCGTCCCCGGCAGGCCCTCGATGTTTTTCATCAAATCCAGCAGGCGCAAACGGGTCTTGAGGGTCTCTTTTTGAAAGGCCCTGTCGGGCCACAGCTCCAACGCGATGCCGGTAAAGTGATTCGACATCTCCTGCAGCCCGATCACTCTGCGCCCGAAGGCCGGATCGTGAATGACAAAACCGGCGCGCTGCACCTTAACCAACACCACGAAGTGATTCATATTCCAGTGCAGTATGCAGGGCGTTTTCAGCTGATTGATTTCGTCGATGTCCAAGGACAAGGCGCGCGTCTTCAGCTGGATTTGCGACGCGATTTGAGAGATCGTCCCCAGGGTCGCACCCTGGGTGGAAATGCCGAATCGCTGCCGCAGGCTCAGCATATCCACATTAAACCCGTAATAGGAGGCGATCATGGCGAGGCACGCCAGGCCGCATTCCGATGACTCCGACTGCAAGATGCTCGGCACCCGCTTGCGCAGTGAGAATGTTAACTTCTCGTTGATCCGTTCAAAGAGATTATTGTCCTTCATCGACTCGCCCCACGACGCTGTTTTTTATGTCATACAAAGGCGCGATCGCCCACTGATAAAGCGGTTTCTTATCCAGGAAGACGATGACCCTGGCCTGCAGCCCGCTGCTGATTTCGAGATATTTGCCTTTATCGCTGAATTGCGTGTCGCTGATGGACGCCAGCACTTTGTAGTAGGCGTTCCTTTCCCGTTTATTTCCGCTGCTGTATTCCGACATTTCCTGCGGGGAGGCGGGGACCGACGAGATGGATTCTATTTTTCCCGGAAACTGACCGAATTTATCCGACGGGAAGGCTTCATAGCGAATGTTGATGCCATCGCCGATTTTCACGTAGGGCAAACTGTTATTCGGCAGCCATAAAACCAGATAATATTTGATGTTATCAATCGGTTTGATTTGCGCCAGACTGCTGCCGCTCTCGACCACCTGCCCGGCGGTCACGCTCAGCGACTCGATTTTCCCCTTGAGCGGCGCTTTGATAATGACCTGGCCGCCGGCATTGGACTCCGCCAGCTGGCGTTGTAAATCACTGCGTTGCGATTCGCTTTGCGATATCTGATTGTCGTAATCGGCGGCGCGAATCAGCAAATCGCTGCGCAACTGCGACAGTTGAATATTTTGCTGGATCTTTTGGCTGTAGAGCGCCTGATACGAGCTTTGCTGTTGTTGAAAGAGCGAGCGCTGATAATTTAACTGATCTTTGGTGATCAGGCCTTTCGTCAAATAGTGTTCGTAATTTTTCAGGCTATCGCGCATTTTATCCATCCCCTCTTTGGCGCTGAGGTTCAGTTTCTCGGTTTCTTTATAGGCGTTTTCATAGCTATTGATCTGTTTGCGCAAATTATCCAGCATGGCGGTTTTATTTTTATTCAGCTTGCTGATTATCGAATCCAGATTGCTAATCTGTTTGCTTATTTCGCTGGCCGCGATATGGCTGACATTGCCGGACGTGGTGCTTCTCGAGACATCAATCACATACAGCGGCTCGTCCTTTTCCACGACGTCACCGGCTTTATGGAATGCCTGGCTCACGTAGCCGTATTGGGAGGAAAACACATTGGTGGAATGCGGGATGCTGATCACCTCGCCTTCAACATCGACCCGGCGCGTGTACTCGCAAAAATAGAGTGCGCCCGCCAGGATCAGAATAAAAGTGAAACAGGTGGCGGCAATCACATGGCTCGACGCGCCGGAAATTAACAGCGCCCTGCCGGTCCATCTTTGACGTTGATAATTGACCGCCTCCTGGCGGAAAATATTCCTGCTCTTATTATCACTCATAGGAAGAACCTGCGCTTGCCTGACCGGGAGACAGCCGCAGCGAGAACGCTGCGGCTTTGGACCGCGTATGGATTTAGCTGATGGTGCCGTTAATCAGCCCATCGAGGCCTTTTTTGGAGTATTCCAGCGTGGTGTCCCAGCCAATAACGGCTGCGGCCACGCCGCTGGCTACGCCGCCCAGGATGCCGCCGGCGACCATACCGACGCCCTGGCCAATCGAGCCGACGCCCAGCAGGCCGCCGCCGTCGCCACCGTGCTTACCGCCGATGACGGCGCCCGCCATACTGCCCACGGAGGCGCCCAGAGCGATGGATGAAACGGCTTCCGCGGCATTGGAGACGGCGCTGCCAATCAGCCCCGACAGTCCATTGCTCATATCCCAGGAATAAGCGCCTGACACTTCATTCATTTCGATAACAGACAGTTCTTTCATTGGTTAATCTCCATATTTAAACGGACAAACACTGCCATACATGCGTGTTGTCATTGCATTGGCATCGGCCTGCAGCGCCTGATGCCACCAATAATGTCGCGCGAACAGACGACATTATATTTTTAATAGGGGTCTCTTTAATTCTGCGTAATGGTGAATGTCATCACCGCGTCGGCCTGTCCGGGGCTAATGGCTCCCGTTTGCTTATAGCGCGCCATCAAGGGGATCCTGATCTCTTTTTCAGCCGCGGTGTGGTAATTGATCGGTCTGGAAAACGTTAATGGATTACGGTTCTCATCCAACACTTCCACGGCGACGCCCTTCGCCGCATCGGCGCCGTCGGCGATATCAATCATTCCCACGCCTGGCGAATTTCCGGCCGCCTCGAACGTGACCTGAACCGGAATATTGTCCTCCTGACATTGCAGAACCACGGAAAAATTGCGTTCGGAAGACGCCGCCGTGCTGCCGACGCCGTTAAACTCGCTGCGTTTAGGGCTGCCCAGATTTACCGTTTGATTTTTATAGTTCAAATCAACCAGGCAACTTTTCTGAATGACCTTCATGCCGGAAATACTGATATCCAAAATGGAGGTCGAATCCAGATAATATCTGGCGATAATTTTCCCGCCCATATCGCCGCCGGTTTTGATCGGGCCGGTTTTAATAAACGTCAGCCGAACATCGTTTCGATTGATCCACGGCGTCAGCAAGTTGGGCGAAATCGCCGTGTTGACGGGCACGTTCTTATTGCTCTGCCATAAGTCTGAAATCGTCACCCCCACGCCCTCGATGCCCGTTTCAAATACGCCGGGCAGCACGCTCGGCGTCAGCGGCGACATGGAGCGATAGGCGACCGAACCGGAACAAAGAAAAGAAAACGTCGTGCCGTTAATGCTGTTCTCCGTTCGAACAGCCAACTGCTCGCCGACTTCAATGCGCGGATCCACGGCCAGCGTCAGCAATCCCATACGGGCGGTTTTCGCGTTGGTGGTACAGGTGCCGGCATAAACCGCCGTCGTGAGCGTCGCCAGCCACACCAGGGCGCCGTAACCGAATATCCTGAGAAAAACGTTCATTTTCACTCTCACTTAAAAGTCATGATGGAAATAGAGCGAGATCTATTGGCAAACGCCGTTTAGGGTTTGGAGACCCGCTGACGGCGGCTCCGCCGGCAACTGGTAACGGATGCGGCATTGGTTCTCGCCATTCCTGCCCCACTGCGCGATGAGCAGGCCCTTTTCCGCCATGCCGCTCAGATAGACCACGCCGTCGCCGCCGACCAGGAACGGCTGAGCCGCCCCCTCGGCAAGACGCAGGCTGGCGCCCAGCGGCAGGGGTGCCCCCTGCGAGTCCGTCACCTTCATCAAAATCCGTCTGCCGACGTTGGCTTTGAAATTCGCCCGGCTCACCGCGCCGCGAGTCGGCGTGACCGACTGGTTCGTCAACTCGAGATCGACATCATCCGGCAAGCTGTCGACATCGAGGCGAATCGAATTGTTGCGATAAGGCGTGGCGTAAGGAACGATCGCGTAGCCGCGCCAGTCGGTTTTCACCCCGACCTGATTGCCGACCGCCACATCGCTCGCGCCGGCCGCCTGTACCAGGGCGACGGTTTCGCCGAACGGTTGACCGAAGGTCACGCCGTCTTCATGGGCGATCACCCCGCCCTTCACCCCGTAGTTGACGCGCTGTTGACTGCGATCGTAGGCGTAGCCCGCCGTGAGTTCGCCGTACGTCGCGCGCCAGTCGGCGTTGGCGTTGCCGCTGTTGCCCTGACCCTGGCTGCCATACCCTTCCTGTACGCTCCAGCTGAGGTTGCCGCCGGCCAGCGCCGTGCCGTTGAGGCCCGCCGTATGGCTGGTATTGCCTTTTTTGCTGGTGTTGAGGTTGTAGGTGGCGTAGGTGTTGCTCAGCCATTTCTCTAATGGCACGCTGATGTTGAAAGCGAAGATCTGATCGCGATCGTAAATGCGCCCGCGGTTCGAATCGCCGTAAATAGCCTGTGAATTCCGGCTGTAGCTGTAGTTAAAACCGTAGCTGATGCCATTCCAGCTATTGTTGTAACCCGCGCTCAGCGACTGCATATTGCGCTCGGAGCCCCAATAGTCTTCGGAGACCGCGCTGAGTGAAAGCGACCCCGCCCCTTCCCATAAATTCTGGTTCAGCGTGATTTCGCCGCGATTTTTGCGGCGGTCTATCGGGGCGTAACGGTTGCCGCTGCGATAGGTGTCCAGCACTTCCTGCAGCCCATAGTAGCCGCTGGTCGAATAGCGGTAGCCGGCGATGGCGAAGTTCGTCCCCGTCTCGACGATATTTTTGCTGTACCGCACGCGCCATGACTGACCATCGCTTTTCGGTTGATGCTCCTGCTTTGCCCACGCCTGGGTGACGTCGGCCGACAGAGCGCCGAACTCGCCCAGGTTCTTGCCCAGACCCAATGCCAGCGATTGATACGGCCCGGCGAATTGGCCGCCGCCATACAGGGTGAAACCGGCGGGCAAGCCATAAATCAGGCTGGCCTGCGAGAAGATCTTTTTATCCACGCTGTGATCGTAAGTGCGGTATTGCCCCGAGGTCAGCGCATATTTCAGCCGCCCTTCGCGTTGCAGCACCGGCAGGCTGGCGAAGGGAACGGTCAGGTGCTGTTCGCTGCCGTCCGCCTCCTTGATAGTCACCTCCAAATCGCCGCTGCCGCCGGTCGGGTACATGTCCGAAATTTCAAACGCGCCCGGCGCAACATAACTCTGGTAGATGACATAGCCGTTTTGGCGAATGACCACTTGCGCATTGCTGCGCGCGATGCCGCGCACCACCGGCGCATAACCTCGCAGGCTTTCCGGCAACATGTCGTCATCGGAAGCCAGCTGCGCGCCGCGAAACGATACGCTGTCAAACACATCGGACGGGCTGCTGCTTTCGCCGAGCGTCAGCAAGCTTTTCAGGCGGATGATATTGCGCTGGGCGTAGGTATAGACGGAGTCCCAACGATCCTCCGACGCTCGCCCGCCGCCGGCGCTGTTGTAGCTCCAGGTGGTGTAGTTCCGCACTCGCCAGGCACCCAGGTTGAAGCCCGGCCGCAGGTTGAGGTAATAACTGCTTGCGCTCTGGGTGAATCGATCGCGCCCCTTGCTGTTGCTGCCGGTGAAGCCATAGTTCAGCAGCATCGCCGGCAGGCCTTCATCCCATTGTTCCGGCGGAACGTATCCGCGCACCTTATTTTCCAACGCCGCCTGGGGGATACTCAGCATCAGGCGTTGGCGGTTAAATTGAAATTGCGCCGAGGCCTGCGGGATCGCGGCCAAATTCGCGCAGCGATCGGCACCGGCCAAACCGGGAAACAGCTCAACTTTCACCCCAAGCCGTTTCAGATCTTCCCGCGTCAGACAAGGCTGCAGATCGGCCTTCTCGTCGCTGCCGGCCCGCAGAGCGAACGACACCTCGCGCGTTTCCAGCAGCATGTCGTTCACCCAAATATCGACCCGATACGTGCCGGGAACCTGCTGGCCATTTTCAAAAATCGACAGATCGACGTGCTGCTGACCTGAGCGCCCGGTTTCCAGCAACGCCGGATTAAAATAGTCACGAGAGAAGGCGGGATTAGCCATGTTGCCGCATACCGCCGTTGTTGCCGTGAATAAGGCTATGCGTTTCAGCCAAGCATCCCGCTTCGCTAATATACGCTTTTGAGTTATCATTCATTAGCTCCATTATTGAAATGTTTTATCCCTCTGTCTGCCTTCCCTTACAGATTAAATACCTGACTGATGTTCTTTCCCTGTGCCGCCATAATCATTAATTAATTTCCAGCTTACCGACGTTGCGCCCGCCACGGGCAATGCAAACATTTCGCTGCTCATCGGCGCGATATACGTCACCTCTTTCATTTCCCGCCCCCCGATGCGGACATAATGAAAGTTCATATAATAAGGCGTTGGGTTGGTGAGTTTTAATTCTGAACCGACACGCTGCCATTTCAGCTGCTGCGTCACTTCTTCGGGCACTTGGCGGAGCAGCGGCGCCGGCCGATAAATCAATTTAATGCGGGTCTTGACCGCTATTTGCAGCGTATTCGATTTACCCGCCTGGGTTGTTGAAGGAATGGATTTAATATTCATCCAATACAAGCTTTCTTTATCTTTTGGTAAGTCATCGCCCACTTTCACGATGCGCAGCATATTTTCCTGGTTGCCGTCCAGCCGAAATAAAGGCGGCGTAACGATAAACGCGATTTTATCCACCCCGCTTTGTTGATTCTCCAGCCAGGACTGAATCAAATACGGTTCTTTATCCGGATTCTCCACGCTGATTGACGCTTCTTTTTTTTTCGCCGTTGAATATCACCCGCGTCCCGCCAATCACCACGCCGGCGTGAACCGTAGACGCAAACAATAAAATAATGAAAGCCGCTAAGGCGCCGTAGCGATTAAAACGCATAATATTATCTCCGAGGCAATACAGCCCGCTGTGAACCAGCGGGCAAGAAAATATTATCAGTTATAATTCAGCGTAAAGGTGGCGACGCTATTGGCTTTACCGGCGGTAACATCTGCCTGCGTGGAAATATAGCGGGCGGTAAAATCGAGGTTATTTTTCACGCCGCTGCCGGAAGCCAACGGATAAGCCGTCGACGCCGTGTAAAGCGGCAGAACACTGTTAGAAATATCAGACAGTTGGATACCGACGCCGGTAGCGACATCCGTTTCCTGGGTCAGCTGCAATACGTTGCTGTCGCCGTTATCGGCCGCGCCGTCGAACTTAACGGTGGCGCTTTTTACCGTATCCGGACAATCGGTGACTTCCAGCGTGAATTTTGTCGCGCTGGACGTTGATCCCTTGCCACCCGCAAATGCCGTTCGGGCCACATCACCCAAAACAACATTTAATGGATTACTCAAGTCATTCGTGACCTTGCACGCAGCATCGACAATATTCCCGGTAAAATTAACCTGACCATCTGCTGCCAGAGCAGGTAAAGCGCTTGAACACGCTGCCGCGACAAATGCCAACATAATCACTTTTTTTTCCATCATGGGTACTTCTCCTTTTGATTAGACAGACTTCAAAATATCCCCGCCACGGAGAACCCGGACAGGGAGAATAGGAGCTCCGCTCCTTTCACAGTTAATTATGCTTAGCTTTCCCCCTTTAGCAATACATAAAATCAATGTAAAGATGAGAAAAGATAATTACCCCAAATAGAATTAGCATCATTCTTTAATTTTTATTTTGAAAAAACCGCCAAATCGGCGTTTCTTGATTCAATCCTCTGGCCGCCAGGGAATTTATTCTCGCGCTATTCGAAGGCGCTTTCGCCAGATCCTCCTCATTTCCCCCTCAGCCGGAAAATCGGGCGACATCGCCGTAAAATGAAAGCCGGGCGATAAAACTCGCCCTGAAATAAATGACATTTATATTACGAAAGGCATCACGACGCGGCGGCAGCGAGAGGAGCAGAAGAATAGGAAAAGCATGGCGATAACGGTTTATCGAACAGGAGGGAGAATAAAGCATTCGCCGTTATTGAAACCGGCGCGGTCATGTGACAACGAGAAAATGGCGTTACGCAGAAATATTCTGTCTGACGCCGTTCACTATTTCGAAAACAAGGCAACAATGCGCTCTGTCGCGCAGAATAACGCATTGCCGCCTTATTGTTTTTCGGCGCCGCTAATTAATCGTCATGGCGATAATCTTCCCCCAGCCCTCTGCCGGGTAGGGTTTCACACGCCAGACCATCGCCCGCGGGAACGGCGGACGGATAGTTATCGTCAGGCGTGATAAAGACCGGCGTGGTCGCGATAAACCCATCGTTGAACACCGCCTCGATAAAGGTGGCCTCCCAGCCTTGCGCCGGGGCGGCCAGACGAAACTCGCCGCGATCGGCCTCCGCTGTAGCCAACGGCTCCGGGGTAAAGCGTACGCCGCACGAATAACGAAAATCTCGGGCCGTGCGGTTGTGCGCGCTCCAACGCCGCACGGTGGCCGGCGGTTCGGAAAAACGCAGCGTGCGCACCGCAGCATCCGCGGCGCTGCCTTGCACCTCGATCGTCGGCAACGCGATATCGCGCTGGCGGCGCTTGATCATCGCCAGTATGGCGCGTTCGGCGGCCGGCCGGCTTGCCGCGCGATCCCCGTCGGCAATCGCGCGCAGCGAAGCCTCACCCGGTGAGGCGCTGAAATAGAATCGCGTGCTGTCCGGCGGATAACGTTCGTCGCCGCTGGCGATGATGACATATTTCGCCGCCGCTGGCCGCTCTCCCGCCGTCGGCGGCGGATAAGCGGTGGGATCCGCTATTTGCATCAGTTTGTCGAACGCCGGCGTCTCTATGCGCCGATCGATGCCGAGTTGGTAATAAGGATGAAACGCCAACGGCCAACGGCCGCCATACGTACGATAGGTATGCTTCAAGACCTGCCGCGCCGCGACCCCATCCGGGAACATGGCGACGACGGCATCGATGCGCTCATCCGACAATGACGCCAGCCACGCCGCGGTTGCGCCGCTCGCCGCGCCCGCCACGATGAATTTATCTATCCCCCATCGGCTCAATTCGCGCTGCGCCAGCGTCATGGTTTGCGACAAGGCCGCCGTCATGGGGATCGCCAGCGGCATCATCAAGTATTCATCCGCATCGTCCAGGAACAATCGCCAGCCTCGGGCCTGGCTGTCCTCCCCCGCACGACGCCGCCCCTCATTTTGATATTCCAGGTACGGATAAGGCAGCCGGTTGACGACAATCACGATGGTGTGACTTTCCGCCGCCAAGGCCGCCGGCGTAGCGACGGAAAACGCCGCATTTTGCTTGCCTGGCCCGCTCGCCCCTGCGGCGGCGCAAGCGCAGTCATCGCTCATCAGCACCAACGCTTTACGGGCAAGCGCCCCGTTGGGGATATAAATATCCACATCGTGCCACCATTGCGTCGGCCGGATGGCGTCTTGCGGCGACCAGGATTGCGACATCAACCGATAATGGCGTATCGACACGTCATGGCCGTTATCCACGCCCTTTAACGAATATGACAGAGGCAATATGGCCAACTGATTGTTATAACAAGGAATAACGGTGTGCAAGGCGGGATGTTCGTCCGCAAAGCAGCGGTCTTCCTCTGCCGCCATGGCCTGCCGGCCGCCGATTAAGGCCAGGCAAATCAGCGCGATGTATCCGATGCGTTTCAGCATTTTTTCCTCCCCCTTTGTCCGTGGCAAATCCCTTTTACGCCGCCTGGCGGCAGGAAACCTTCCGCGCGCCTAGAGCACCTGATGAAAGCGTATCGGATAGCCAAAGCTGTCCTTTTCGAACGCCACGTCTCTGTCGTTCTCGCCCAGCAATAGGCTGTAAACGCCGTTTTCCTCATAACGGCTCATGGCGATATACAGCACCACCTCCCGATGGTCAGCGATCGTAAACTGTTTGCGCCTGGCGTTGATTTCCAGGGTAAACGCCACCACAGGATTGTTGTTCAGAAATACCGAGGTCTGCTGCATGGAGACGATCCTGCCCTGCGCTTTCTCGGTCACCTGAAAGGGCGTGGCGTCATTGGGGGCGCGTATATCCACCTTCTTTTGGATATAAATAAAGTTAAACACCGCCAACGCCACCGCCACGAACAGATTGATGACCATGATCAAGATGATTTTATTCGCCATGAACTCTCCCTTTGCCGTTCTTCCGGCTCCCGACATGAGCGAGGTAAAAGTGCCCTTGCGGGCACTTTTCATTAAGGGCCGGGCTTATGACGATTTACGGCCAAACAGCTGCGAGAAGGCGCTAATCCCGGCATCGATGACGGCGCCAATGCCCTCACCGAGTTTGGCGCCGGCGCCCGCCGCATCCGCGTGGATCCCGAATAGACCGGTACCGGCATCTACGATGGCGCCAATGCCATTGCCCAGGATTTTGCCGGCATCGGAAGCGATGCCTGCGCCGGAAACCGCCATGACTTCTGCTTCAGTCAGTTCTTTCATACTGTCTCCTTTGTATTTATCGACATGTTTAGTAATGAAAAAATAGAAACCCTCACTGTTTGTTCACCTCCTTGTTATCTGCCCACGAAAGACCCTGTTGCCAATGCGTTCACCCGCGCGGCGGTGACAATGTCAGAACAGGCCGAACTCACGGCAGAGATAATCGGCGACGCCATTGCGGCTGTTGGGCAGCGCAATCGGGTTAAACGGCAGCGCGCGCTTCAATTCGCCCATGGCATTGCCCATCACCACCCCCGTTCCGGCCCAGCGCAGCATGTCCAAATCGTTCATCGCATCGCCGAAAGAGAGGCAATCGCGCATCGCTATCTGTTTGGCGCTCAGATAGTCGGCCACGCTTCTGGCCTTGGAAATATGCTTATCCATGATGTCTATCGTTTCCGCAGAGGACTTACAGATGGACAGCGTTTTTCCGAAAGCCTGACTGACCTCGTCGTAAAACCGCTCGATCAGCGCCGCTTCACCCTGCAGCAGCACTTTCAGGATCGGTTGCCGTTTCATCGCCTCCGGCTCGACATAGCGGCAAGCGACGCCCGAGGTTTTGATATAGTCGGCAAAATGCGGATTCTCTTCGGCCATCATCCATCCTTCCTGGGTGAACAACGTCACGTGGAGCGGACAGGCGAAGAGGTAATCCATCAACATCATTTGGCTGTCGCGAGGCAGGAAATAGCGTTTATCCGCCACCGGCCGCCCCTCGATATTGACCATCGCGCCATTGCAGGAGACGATCGCCGGCGAGAACCCCAAGCCATCCACAATCCCGCGCGCATCCGCATCGCAACGGCCTGTCGCGATGACGATTTCCAGCCCGCGGGCATGCAGGATATTGAGTGTTTCCACCGTCAGATCAGACAGATTCCCGGCAGGATCCAGCAAGGTTCCGTCAAGATCGCTCACGATCGCCCGGTATTTTATTTTGCCGTCGATAGCAAGCCACATATCACGCCTCCTCCGCCTGGATAATCCCGTCTTCGGCGCGGATTTCGCTGTCGGGCGGAAGGTGGGCGATCGCGATCGCAATGGCCTGAAAACGGCGTCCTACCGCAACGATGGTCTCCTGAGCTATCTCATGAGAATCATAAAACAGTGAAATGGCGAGCCGTTCCGCTTCGGGGAACAAGCACAGCACCGTCTGGTGGTTACTGCCGCTGACGATATCCGTCACCCGGAACGTAAACGGCAAGCGCGGATCCTTCTGCGGTTGCGGCATGTTTTCAAACACAAACAGGCTGCCGAACGGCGAAGTGGGCACCCATTGTTCGTCGTAGCGGTTCAGTTCGGAAAAGGCGTACTTCTGCCTCAGCGTCTGGGAATCCGCGATATCGGCCAGCAACGCATAAATGGGCCGGCGGCGAATCGCCTGCAGGCGCAGCACCGGGCTGGCGACACACAGGCCAAACAGCGTCTGCACCTGCTCAATGTCCGCCGGGCGCTCGCTCATGGTCGTACCGATCGCGATATCGTCACAGGCCAGCGCTTCGGCCAGCGCCAGCATCCAGGCCAGCTGCGTCAGTTGATTGACCGTGATCCCCTGGCGCCGGCAAAACGCGGTGAGGCTTGCCACCTGTTCCGCGGTGAATTCCGCGCCATATTGCCGCATGCGTCGCCCCTGCGGCGCGGCATCCGGCGAAGCGCTCAACGGCAAACGTTGGTTGACCGGCGCTCCGCGCAAATAGTCCGCCCAGAACGCCTGCGCTTCGGGATCGTCGCCGTGCGCGCGCACATAAGCGGCGAACGGCTCAAATCGGTTAATTTCCAGCGCCGGCGCGCGCCCTTCCAGCAAGGTGAGGTAGTCGTTGAACCAGTGTTCGAACAGAACGCCGAGGGACCAACCGTCGAACAAGATATGGTTAAAGGTCTGCACCAGATAGTGCTCATCGGCGTTCAACTTGATCAGGCGCCAGCGGATCAACGGCGGCGCATCCAGCTCAAACGAGGTTTCTCGTTCCCGGGCCAACAGCGCCTCCATCCTTTCTTCCAGCGAGGACGGCGGCGCATCGGTCCAATCCTCGATCGCGATCGGCGCCTGCAGCGTCTCGCAGATGAAGACGTTGGGCCGCCCACGGCGGGTTTGATCGCCAAACCCGGCGCGCAGCATTTCAAATCGCTGCAGCGCCAGCGACCAGGCCTGGTTCAACACCTCCGGCTGCAGCGGGCCGGCCACCTCATAAACGGCCTGATCGATCTGATACTCGCGGTTAAGCCGGTTGAAATACATCAGTTCCCGCTGCGTAACCGTAGCCTCGAAAACGGCGGCGATGCGATGACGTTGCTGCCAGTGGTCCAACTCGGCGAGGCTGACGTCGGCATGGGGGAAGTCCCCCGGGCTGGCGAGGCGAACGCCCTGGCTCGCCTCGTGGCAACAGTGTTCGACCAGCGCCGACACGCTCGCCCTATAGTGCGAACCGATCCGGGCCAGCGTCGCCTGCGGCAATAAGCCCGACATCACGATGCTCAGCCGGTCGCCGTGCACGTAGAGCACCAGATCCAGCACATTGTCGCTCGCCGGCAGCGCGCCGTTTTCCAGATCCGCCGTTTGGTCGATCAAGGCCCACAAGGCGTCGTCAGTCTGTTCGTTAAAGACGCCGAGATAGTTGAATGAAATGGCCGGCAAGCGGTGGCGCCGCAGACAGGCTATCGCTTCGTCGTCCGACGCTGAACCGTATTTCAGCGCCGAATAGCCGATGCCGTGATCCGGCATCTTTCTTAATGTGTCCTTGATGGCGCGCAGCGTGTGTTTTGGGCTCTGATGCGCGGTGATGCGCAAAGGCAGTAAGGCGGTGAACCAGCCGACGGTGTCGTCGAGCTGGATCTTATCGTCATTGATATCGCGGCCATGGTGTTCGAGCGTCAGGTAACTGTCCGCACGGCCATGCCAGGCCTGCAGCACCGGCGCCAGCGCCGCCAGCAACACCTCGCGGGTCGAGGTGCGGTAGGCCTGATGACAGGTGTCCATCAACAGCGTCGTCAACGCCGCGTCGCACTCTAAGCGGCAAAACGCCGGACTCTGCGCCCCCTCGCTGAGCGTGGCGTAATCGGGTTGCCCGGCGATCATCGCCAACCAGTAAGCGCATTGGTCATGCCGGCTCGCCGCGTAGTGCCTTAACGTCTCGCCCCACTGCCGGTAGCTGGTGCCTTTCGCCGACAGCGATTCCCCCTGATGCAATCGTCGCATGTCTCTGACAATGATGCGCCAGGACACCACGTCGATGATCAGATGATGGAATGCGCAGAACATCAACGCGTAGCCGGGCGCGCTGCTGTCGAAAATGTAGACGAAGCGGCACAGCGGCCCTTCTACCGGATCAAACCCCGATTGCCATTGATGCAGAAGTTCGGCGCGGCTTTGGCGACAAAGCGCCAGGTCATAGTATCCCCATGAAGGGCCGCCGTCGGCCACCGACAGATAGCGCTGCGCGACCAGCGCGCCGGCATCGTCGGCGCTAAACCGCGCGCGCAGCATGTCATGGCGCGACGCCAGCCCGTTGACCAGATCGGCCACGCGCTCGGCGGACATCGGCGGCACCCGCACCAAAAAAGTCTGGTTGAAGAAAGCGCGATGTTGCGGCGGCTGCTCGTTGTACCAGCGCTGAATCGGCAGCAATTCGAATTCGCCCTGCAGCTCGCCCTGTTCATTGAGCGGCGCAATCGCGTCCCGTTGCTGCAAGATGCGCTTGGCCAGCGCCCGCGCATTCCGGGTTTCGAACACCGCACGCGAGTTGCTGTGATAGCCCGACTTGCTCAATTCGCTGGTGAACACGATGCTTTGGATCGAATCGCCGCCCAGACGAAAGAAGTCGTCATCCACCCCAACCCGTTCAACGCCGAGGATCTCCGCCCACAGGGCGCAAATCAACGCCTCCAGCGCATTCTGCGGCGCGGCATATCGCTCGTTTTGCGCGAATTGCGGAGCGGGCAGCGCCGTGCGATCCAGCTTGCCGTTCACCGTCAGCGGTATCTCGTCGAGCGCGACATAGCTGGACGGCACCATGTAATCCGGCAGTATCCGCTCCAGCCGGGCGCGCAAATCGGCAGGATCCAGCGGCTCGCCCCGCGCCATCAGCACATAAGCGGCAAGGCGCTTGCTATCGCGATGGACGACATCCACCACGACGCATTTCTCGACGCCCTCCAGCGCATTGATCGTATTTTCTATTTCGCTGAGTTCAATTCTGAAACCGCGAATTTTTACCTGGCAATCGTTTCTGCCGAGATACTCCAGATTGCCGTCGCGCAACTCTCGCACCCGATCGCCGCTTTTATACAAGCGTCGCCCGTTCAACGTAATGAAACGCTCTTGCGTCTGCTGCGGCTGGTTGAGATAGCCGCGCGCCAGCGCGTCTCCGCCGATATACAGCTCGCCGGCCAGCCCTGGCGGCAACGGCTGCAGCCAGCGATCCAGCACATGAAGTTCGCGCCCCGGTATGGCTCGCCCAATCGGGATGCTGCTGCGGGTTTCATCCGCCGCGATGGCGTACATCGTGGTGAACGTGGTGCATTCCGTCGGGCCATAGCCATTGATGACCTGCTGCGGGCGGTTGGCTTGCCGCACCAGGCGCTGCATCAGCGTGGCGGTCAGCGCCTCCCCGCCCACCAGCAGACAGCGCAGCCCGGCGAACAGGTCGGGGTGACTGAGGTAAAGATGATCGAACAGGCTGCGCGTCGCCCACAGAATCGATACCTGCTGCCGACGCAGCAAGGCTTCCAGCTGCGGCACATCGCCGGCGATATCCTCCGTGTCGCGCACGACGACCAATTTGGCGCCGTTGAGCAATGCGCCCCACACCTCGAACGTCGCCGCATCGAACGCCGGACTCGAGAGGAAGAGCAGCACATCATCGGGCGTGACAGCGATGCCGGACGCGGTCGCCAACCCGCACATCGCGTGTTGCTCGAGCATCACGCCTTTCGGGATCCCCGTCGATCCCGAGGTATAGATCACCGCGCCGAGCCGGTCGGCGCCGGTGATGGCCGGCAGATTCTGCCGCTCGTGCGGCAGGCGGTTCAGATCGCCCAGCGTGAGGACGGACACGGCGTGCGGCATCATCGCCGCCAGCGCCTCGGCGGCCGACTGCAGGCTTTCCCCGGCGATGAGCACCGGCGCGCGCGTTTCTTCGAGAATATGCCGAATGCGCGCCTGAGGATAATTGCAGGAGAGCGGCACATAGGCCGCACCGGTTTTCAGCACCGCCAGCAGCGCCACCACCATTTCCAGGCTTTTCTCGCTGTACAGCGCAATCAGCGTGTCCGCCTGAGGGGCGACCCCGGTCAGCGCTTGGTAGCGGAGCGTAATTTCGCGCGCCAGGCTATTCGCCATGCCGTTCAGCTCACGGTAGCTGACATGCAGCCCCTCAAACTCCAGCGCAATCTTATCCGGATAACGCAGCGCGATCGCCTCAAACCGGGCGCTGAGGGTTTCTCTCGGCAACGCAGGGACCGCGTCGTCATCTGGCGGCATGTCGGCGGCGGGATAAAAGGCGAGGTGGCGTAAAGGCGCGTCAGGCGCGCGCATCGCCGCTTGCATCAAACGCATGAAATGTTCCGCGCAGTCGCGCATGTCATCTTCGTCAAACATGTCCTGACGAAAACGCAGCCGGAACTGCAAGGCATCGCTGTCGGCCCGATCCTCATATTCCAGGGAAAGCGACGCGCTGGCCATATCGTGGTTGGCTTCAAACAACGGCGAAGTGGCGCAATCGGCCAGCGCCAATGCCGCATCGCGCAGGTTGGTTTGGGCAAAGGAAATCGGCATCGCGCGGATCCCCAGCGCCTGCACCACCTGTTGCGTGGGCAGTTGGTTAAACCGTTGGCGCGAGTGCGGCGCCGCGGCGGTAATAAACGCCAGCGCGCGTTGATAAACGGCGGCGAAGCCTTCGCCGTCACGCAGCGCGAGGGGCATCACGCTGGTGTTGACATGCCCGCCAAGCGCAAATCTTTGCCCCTTTTTTATCGACACCGGATAGCTGATATAGACCGTTTCCTGATTGCCGCTGCGCGCCATCAAGATGCCCCACAGCACCAGCAACGCCAGAAAGTCATTCATTCGCCGTATTCCCGCGCCCTGTTTCAGCGCTTTCCATTGCGCTTTGGGCACCTGGAAACGCAGCTCGGCCGCCTCATCGTTTCGCACGGCGCCGCTTTTCTCAAAGGGCACGTCTATCGCGCCCAAATTTGCCGCTTCGGCCCGCCAGTGCGCCAGCGCTCCATCGGCGGCCAGTTGTTCCACCTCGCGCTGCAGCTGCCGGTTGATGGCGGCAATCTCGGTCGCCTCGAGGCGGGTCGATAGCCGCTGTTGACCATAGTACTGGCTCACCAATGAGAAAAACTCGTCGGAAGACGCGCCGTCGATCACCAGATGATGGCCCACCAGCGCCAGGGTATAGCGCCCCGGCCCCTCGGCGAAAAGCGCCCAACGATAAAGCGGCCCGCGGTAAATGTCGAAGGGCTGGCGAATCACTTGGGTCAGCAGCGTGCGGTCCGTGTAATGCTGCAAAGGATGGATTGCGTCATTGCGACGCCAATACAGTTCGCCATTCCGTTCATGAATATGGCTGTTCAGCAGGACATGATCTTGCACCAGCGCATTCAGCGCAGCTTGTAATCTGATGGGATCCAGCGCGCCCTCAATACGCTGCAGCACCAATACGTTGTAATTACAGCCCTCTGGATGGCGGTCATATTCATCGATAAAAACTTTTGAATAGGGTGATACAGGAATCTCTTCCATGACAAACACTCCATTTAGAATACACGTGCCCTGCTTAACGGCGATCCATGCGGCATACCCAAACCTCTTTCGGCATCAGCTCGCTTATCTTTTCTGAGTAATAACCGATCAGCATGTTGATGCGCTTTTCTGCAATGACCTCCGCCGCCTGAGCGCAAATCGACTTGTAAAAACCAATAGGGATCATCACTTTGCAACGGCTATGCAGGTGCCGACAAACGCCGATGGCCCAGGAAAAACACTCCCTGGAGGGATTGGAAATATCCAAAAGTTCGGCACACTCACTGGAACAGCCAATCACAGCGTAGAGATTGCCTTTATTAATATAATGAATTTTATGATACAGAGGATGTTTTTCAATATATTCAAATGCGCGATGATCTTTTTCTCGCCCCAGATTATTGATAAAGCTGGCCTGCCGCGCTTGGTCGCCCTCGGTAAAACGAAAGGCCATAAACTTATCAGGCTTTAAGGTTAATTCGACGAAGGGATAGATTTGCGTATTGGTCGTTAAATACTTTCTAAAAATCTTTTCATAAACCCTGATCTTCCTGTCATCGGAAAAGCAGATATCCGCCGCCACATCCGAACGCCTGGCCTGCAGGAAAAAATCTTTCAAGACGGTGGAAGATTTGACCTGACGGTGGATCCCAAGATCGCCAAGCATATTGACATTAAAAGACAATTCATTGATTTTAAAAGGATAAAAACTGGATACAAACATCCCGAGATAACGTTCTTGATCCTTGTAAAATATGCCCGTTTTTTCCATCGGCGCCCCACAATGCGGATCGAGCAAATGCTTCCAGTGCAGGAAACGCTCCCCGCCCAAATCTCTGCCATAAAGCTCTTGCAATAATTTGAAATGATTATGAGAAACCGCTTCTCTCACAAAGACAGCCATGTTTTATCTCCCTATAAAACCGATTCCATGCCGGGCGGAAATCAATAAAAGATGACCGCTCAGCGCCGCTGATAATACGGCGCCGGACCGTTCGCTTCCTTTCCCTGATTAACAAGAGTCGCTGTGCATTTTTAACCAGCGCAAGAATTCAATATTATTATCGATGTTCAGTTTTCTCATGGCCGAACGTTTATGAATGCTCACCGTCTTCGGGCTGATGCCGAGCAACATCGCCGTTTGGTTTTGTGAATAGCCCAGATGGATTAAACGGCACACTTTCCCCTCGCTAAAGGTCAACTGGGTACGACAACGCGGGCAATAGCTTGAAACCAAACTATTTTTCTTGCGATAGCAGAACATGACCTTGTCCACGATCGCCGCCACGCTGTCTTTGCGCGTAATACTTCCGGCTTCCAAATTGCAATGAATTTTAGGGAATGTCTTTTTATGCTCCAATATTGAAAAATAGAGCGGAATAGAAGAAAAGTTGCCCTGCAAAAGCTGGGTATGACAAAAATTTATGGACACCCGCTTGTCCGGCGCCCTGAATATGATGTTGGCACGTTCTTCTCCCGTGATCTTGGCCTTAATGCCATTCGTGAGAAAACCTTCTTGCAAGGCAAGACTCAACCCCAGCTTGAAGAATTGATTTTTATCCACAATAGCGATATTGACGCGCTCCATTAACAAACCTCCCTTTTGACTACGCTTGCTCACTCTCCTTACTGCAATATCATTGCTGTGATTATTTTTTGTTTTAACGTGCTTTTTAATAAAAAAGCGTTATAGGCGAAGCAAAAAAGACCTTGCCTCGCAAAAGTGCATTTTATATATAGGTTATATAAATCATCTGCCCTGGAGAGCATACAAAAGCAAGACGCGGTAAGCTGCCGCGCTTCGCAAGGGAAATTGTTATCGTAAGATATATTTATAAGGCATCATTGCCATCAGCATCACGGTGCTAAGATTTTTCTCTGATACGTTAATTTTACTCCAAGAGCGCAATATATCCAGATAAATATCGAAAAAACACATAATATAGAACATAACATTGCGCGACATTGATTGTTAAGAGAATCCGTTTATGCATTAGGAATTTACTTATGATAAAGGCAGGATAATGCTTTTTTCGCACGAGGCGGCGGGGTCATCGCAGACCCTATTAAACAGAGTATAACCATATTCATTTTATTGTAAAAAAATTGCATAAAAAAAAGCTACACTTTATGGCAGTAAGTGATTCCCGCCCTTTCATGTAGACGGCAACAAAAAAGAAGAAGGCGAACCCATCGGCCGCCCGCGCAAGAAATGCCTGGTAGGAGTAACGATTTTTCAGGAGTGATGCGCAGCGCAGAAAGATAACGCGGCATCGTTGACGAGCGGGATGATTTATATTTTTTTTATCCTCATCAATTTTTTAGCCTCCAGGCAGGAAACCAACCCGAGGTGATCTTTTTTTAGCTGCTTGTCGCTCCCAAGAGGAAGAATGACTTTGAACGTTTGCAACTTACCGTGATTATTATAGATATCAAAGACTATCACCGGCGGGCCATAACCCAGGATCATGCAGTCTAAAAACCGCAGAACGGCGCAGCCCAAGCGGCTCCTGGCCTCCCGGATGATTTTATCCGCAAGCTCATCATACCGGAAAGGTCTTTCCGGCGTCGTCAATACCTTCATAAGGTCTCCCTTCTGGTATATATCATTCCGATTTAAAATAATAACCTCATAAAACCGCCGCCGTTCAAGGCGAGTAAGATATAAAAACCAAGGCTTCGGCAATATATAATCTAACGATGCAAAATCAATCTAACAAAAAACACAATAGTATAAAAAAACAGCACGAGTTTTATTGAAAAAATGACCTGATTTGCAATAATGAAATTGCCTGAAGTAAAGGGCTAACTGAAAAAGGAGTTTCAATCATGAAAGAACTATCCGCAGTAGAAATTGAACAAGTTAACGGTGCTGGTTTTTTTGGTGACGTAGGCACACTGATTGGCAGTGCGGTAGGTACAGGTATTGATACCATTTCCGCGATTGCCGGTGTTAACCCGGATGCCAAAACCGTTGTCGGCACCATCGGTAAAGGTATTGGTCTGGCCGTCGATGCGCTGATTTCCAGCGGATTGCAGATCATCTCTAAACTGTAATAACAACTCATAATCATCCCTTCCTATTTTTTAATTCGCTTCATTTTAAGCACCTTCGCGGGTGCTTTTTTTTACACCAAAGAATCAAAAAATAGATAAGGTCAGAAAAACCAATATCCAAAAAAACAGGCTGGGTATCACCATGATAAAAAAACCCATGCGTTTATTGGCGTTTTTGAGCATCCAGTCATAGATCATCGCAACACTCCTTGTGAATACCAGGAGGCATTTCCGCCTCCCGGTATTTTATCCATCGAGTTTTTGATTACAGTTTCGGCACTTTGGAAAAGAAGTCCGCCATTTCGTGCGGGAACCCTTTCGCAATCGCCGGACGAAGATCGTCCATGGAAACATTAAAATCTTTCGGCTGCTCGCTCGTTTGCATTTTTTGGTGTGCGTTCACATTCGATTGCAGACCATTAAAAATGCCCTTCATATTGCCGAACATATCATCGCAAGATTTTGTCACATTACTCATGACCGACTTGGCCGCATCCGGCCCCGACATTTGAATATTGCTGACGCCTTGCATAAACGGTTGACTCAGCGACGATTGGGAATTGGTGCCCAAATTGCCGCCGGCCTTCATGGTTTCTAAAATTTTGGCTGGATCTAACATGTTTATCACCTCTTTACGGTTGTGTTTACATCGCTTTCGGGCACGAGAATCCTCGCAACGCCCGTGACCAAAGTGGGAAATCTTTCATCGTCGAGCGCAATTCCAGTTTGAGCACGCCCACCACCGACGACATCGACATCGTCAGCTCTCGCCTGTCGCTGGCGAGCGGCACGGGATTGCTGGCGTCGAACATTCGGAACAAGGCCCAGGGCCCGTCGAAACTGGCGACCTGGATCTGGCCGGTGCCGGTGCGGAAGGTGAGTCGAACATAGCTGCCGCCTTTCGGGCCCGGCCAATCGATACGGGTAGGCTGGCTGAAGCCATGGCTGTAGTTAATCACCTGCCCATCGATATCCAGGGTCGCTTCCGTAATGGTCGGCGTCAGGGACAACGGCCTGATGAACATGGAGAAGGACAGCTTGTCGCCGGCGGTGAAGAAGGTATCGCGGATCAGGCGGGCATTTTCAAACGCGCCCAGCGTGCTGGCATTGACGATCCCCTCTGAACCCGGTTTGGCATTCCATTTCTGCGCGTTGACGTCCACATAAGGGGCCAGGTTCTCATCGAAGAACTGCTGCATCGCGCCGCTTTGGCCAAACATGCGCGAGAAGTCCTCGATGCCGACCTCCGCTCTGGCGTTGCGCGAGAATGGATAACGCCCGCTGATGCTGCTCTTGCACAAGCCGGAGGCCAGCGACGAAGCGCCTTTGCTCAGGTTCTTTTGGCTCTGCTGAATAGTCTGGCTGTCCCCGACCTGCAACAGATCCATCATCACGCTGCGCACCGGTTCCGGCTGGCGCGCCGCATCCAACTGCAGACGCTTCAGCGTGCCTCCGGCGGGCACCACCTGGCCGCCGCGCAGCGAGGTGGACAAGGTGGTCAACTGGCTGTACAGCGCTTCGAAACTGCGGCTCAACGGATCGTTGCTGGCGTTGGTGGTCTGTAACAGCTGATAGCCCAGACGCCGCAGCAGCTCGAAGCGATCTTCCACCGCACGTTCCGGCGTGAGACGAAAACGCGCGCGCTCGCCGGAAATCTCGCCGAGGATGTCGCGCCGCTGCTGCTCGATGCGGTTGCGCTGGCGATCGAACCAGCTTGCCGCATCGCCCTGGTTGGTGCCGGTCATGCTGGTTTCGCGCGCGGCGAA
Organism: Serratia sp. SCBI; assembly: GCF_000747565.1. Lineage (NCBI taxonomy): Bacteria > Pseudomonadati > Pseudomonadota > Gammaproteobacteria > Enterobacterales > Yersiniaceae > Serratia > Serratia sp. SCBI. The sequence goes on from NZ_CP003424.1 coordinate 3,226,895, forward strand.
GCGCACCAGATTGGCCAGCGGGGAAGAAGGGTCGGACAGTTGACGCGCCAGGATCGCCGCATCCTCAAGCCCGTTGACCGGCCGGGCGCGCACGTCGCGCATGAAAGCATCCCATTTGTCGGCATACTCGATGAGGTATAGCTTCCTCGCCTCGTCGGCCAGCTTCTGCGCCGAGGCCAGCGAGTTCACCGCGTTTTTCCCTTCCGCGCTGTCGCGCAGCACCCAGGACTCTTCTTCGATCATGTCCTTGGCGGCGTCATCGAGCTGCGCCAGGAAAACGTCGCGATAGCTGGCGCGGGTATAGAACCCCGGCACGGCGGTATCGGTGACCGTCGCCTGGCTCTTGCGGCGCAGCATCAAGGAGACGTTCGGCCCGGCGGCGTCGGCTAACGAAATATCGTTGATCGCCGCCGGCAACGGTTTCTCTTCGATGCGGCGCACCACCCGCACCTGCATCGGAATGTTCATCGCTTTCACCCGCGCCAGGCGCAGCAGATCGCCGTTCATCTTCATGACCGGCGCGTCCGGCAAAGAGAACATCTCCCGCAGATGGTAAGCGAAGATGCCTTTGTTCATGTCGGTGTAACCCTGCGGCATAAAGGTTTCCCAGCGCGCCATGAACCAGTCGACCAAGGCTTCGGCGGAGCGATGCGAAGGTTCGCCCATCATCAGGTACACTTTCAGAGTGCCGTAGACGTCCTTGTTGGACGCCGAGACGTCATTCTTGAGTTCGTCCGCGATATAGTTTTCCACCGCCGGCCAGAAGATCTGCAGCAAATGGCGTTGGTAGGTTTTTTGCGCCGCGCTGTTGATCAGCTTGTGCTCGAAATAGGGATTCGGCACCGGCGACACTTCGCCGCCCAATTGCGCGTTCATGTACCCCAGCTGCTCATAGGCGGAAATGACATCGTCGCTGACGCGGTTAGTCACCGGAATTTCGCGCACGATGCGCTTTGTCTCATCGAAGCGCGCCGCAATGTAGGAGATGTAATCGCTCTCCCACAGGTAACGCATCGCCAGCAGGTTAAACGAGACCGCCAACAGAATGAGCACCAGCACATAGCGGCCCAAGGAGCTCATGCGGCTGCCGAGCGGCCTGGCGTGCGAAGACTGCTGCATCACCCCGCGTTCTTGCCGGGCGTAATCCAGCTCCGGGTGATAAATGCGCCCGGTCGGGCGAGCTTCATAGATATCCGCCGCTTCCGCGTTGTAGATCGCCCCCTGCGGCGGCAAGGCGATGGTGCTGCCCAGCCACACCTGCTGCAGATGGCAGGCGTAGCCCACCGGCGTTTGCGGGAAGATCTGCTCTAACAGGGAATACAGCGGGTTGCCCAGCGACCCCAGCGATTCAGTGAAGAACAGCAGCTGTTGGCGGTTTTGGCCGTCCGGCGCATCGTGCAACAGTTCGAGCACGTGATGGCTGACGCGCGCCACCATCTCCCGGTAGAGGGTTTCATACTGCTCGAAGGGGGTTTCTCCCTGTTCGGCGCGGTTCAGGCTGAAGCCCATGCCTTTTTGCAACAGATCGTCACCCAGCATGGACAGGAAGGTCTCGCCGCCGACCAGTTGATCGAGGTGGCTGATGGTGAGATAGACCGGCAGCTCGCTGCGGAACCACGAGGCCATCTCCAGCAGGCGCACGCGCAGCGCGTCGGCGACCGACTTTCTCTCCGTCAGCGAGGCGTGCAGCAACCAACGCGCATCCAGACACAGCATGATGCCGTCGATGCCCGGATGGCGGCGATGGCGGCGGATCAGTTTGAACAGGGTGTCGCGCGCCCTGGCGCCCTCTTCCCCCAGGCCGTTCAACTGCAGCCATTCGCCGGAGGTGTCGACATACACCGAATTCTCCGCCAGCCACCAGTTGCAATCCTGGGTCGGCCCGACGTCCACCGTCTGCTGCAGGCCATAGTGCTCGGCCAGCAAGAAGCGTTCGCCGCTTTCGCCGATCAGCGAGGTTTTGCCGCTGCCCGGCGGCCCGATGACCAGAAACCACGGTTTTTCGCTGACGTAACGGCGCGTCAGGCGGTATTTGAAGCGCTGCCAAGGGGTGCGCTGCTTCGCCGTGCCGACGTACTGCAAGGTGCGCAAGGCGTCGTAAAAGCGCGAGGTCACGCGGTCTCGCTGGGCGGTCTTGCGTTTGGCCGGGGCCGGCGCTCGCGCGTGGCGGAACACCCAGGATAAGAACGTCGCCACGAACGGCCACAGCGCCCAGCACAGGATCAGCGCGATGATGATGCCCCTGACCCAGACCGACAGCAGCGGCCGATAGGTGCCGATGGCGATCAACGGCCCAATCCACCACACCACCGCACACAGCAGCAAGGCAATCACCAATATGAATGATCTACGTATCATATAATTTCCTTATTATCTCTACGCCGGCGGATGTCTTAGTTATCCTCGGGGACCTCGGCGGCTACCCCTGCCTGATTTAACGTTGCAGACGGTGAAGCCATCTCCCTCTCGCCGATTTTCCAAAGGATGTCCACGCGGCGGTTGCGGCGGCGCCCTTCTTCCGTCGCGTTGTCGTCCAGCGGCTCCTGATCGCCCTTGCCGACCGATGTCACGGTGCGGTTGTATTTACTGTTGGCCAAGGATTCGCGCAGCTTGTCGGCGACCGTCTGCGCGCGAGCCTCGGACAGTTTCAGGTTGGAGTTGTTGGAGGTGTTGCGATACGGTTTGTTGTCGGTATGCCCGATGACCTCCAGATCGCCCGGCCACGGCGCCAGCGCTTCCCCCAAACGCTCAATGTTGCGTTTCTTTTTAAACTCTTCCGACAGCTTCGACTGCCCGGTGGCGAATGCGCCGTCGGAGGTGAAGATCAACAGCCAGCCGCGCGGATCGGCGCGCACCTCCAGCCACCCTTCGCTGAGGATTTGCGGCAGCGGCTGCGGCAGCGTCTCCATGATGTTGATTTTGCGCGGCTGCGGCGGCGTCCAGGCCAAAATGGCGTTGCGCAGCGCGCGGGACTGATCGTGCAGATACCAGGCGGCCGAGGCATACGCCAGCAGCGCGATGGCCAGGCCGTAGCACAGCAGCTTCAGCGGCGTGATGCGGGTGGCCTTGCGCACCACGTTGCTCGGCTCGGCATCGGCCAGCGTCTGCGTCGGGTTCTGGCTGTACAGATAGCCGTCAAGACGGTTGCGCACGTCGGCCAACAGCACCGCGCCGCGTTCCATTACGTGGTATTGCCCTTCGAAGCCCAGCGACAGGATCAGATCGTAAAACGCCAGGATCTCCTTGTTGCGCGGCGAGGCGGCCAGATAGGCCTGCAGGTGCTCGAAGCATTTTTCCCCGCCCCAGGCGTCGCGATAAAACTCCACCAGCAGGCTGAGATTCAGTTCGCCGGATTCGAGCGTGCTCATGCAGCACTCATCCACGTAGGAGCACAGCAGATAGGCCAGCTTGTCCACATCGCTCGGCGCGATGTGATCCGCCAGCAGCGTCTGCTGAAACTGTTGGATCTCACGCACGATCTGCGCGCGCACCGCGCCCGGATTCAGCTGTTTCTGATCGCGCACCCGCTCCACCTGCAGCAGGACCGGGATAGCGGCGGCGATCAGCGGGTTGTCCCAATGGCCCATCATCACGCCGGGCTTGCTCAGCGCGGCGCGGCCGAACAGCCCGCTCGAGGTCGGCGCCGCCTCGGCCGGGCGCTCGCCCGGCGCGGGCTCGCTGCTTTCCGGCGCAACGCTTTCCGCTTCATAAGGCTTGGGTTCGGGGGGCGTCGCCACCCCGGCGCTTCCCGGCCGCAGCTTGGCGGCCAGCGCCCGCGCGCCGAAGGACAGCGCGGCGATCTCCGCCGTCGTTTTGCCCACCGAGCCGGACGCGGGAAGGCGCGGCGTCGCGTTGTTGCGCGTTACCGCCATCGCCTCGCGTATTTTTCTCTCGAATTCGTTCATCCCACCCTCCCTTGCCTTAATCCCCAGACGTCAAAACGCAGGTCGGGGAAATCACCCACGATGCTGAGCGCCATCGCCGAGCCGGCCATCATTTCCTTATAAATCGGGTCGGCATGATCAACCTCGAAATAGATGCTGTTCGGGTAATACGGTATGTGCCGCGGCGGCGAGGCCATCGGCAGCAAGCGAGCGCCCGGTAATTGCAGATCGATCAGCTGAATGATTTTCTCGACCGGCCCCAGTTTGACCTGCGCGGGGAAATACGAGCGCAGATGCTCGATGGACAAACCGCAGCTGACGGCGAACACCAGTTTTTCCAGGCGCAGCTGCGAGTCGTTCGGGCACAGATAAATGCTGTCGCCGCGATCGATAAACGGCAACGCCACCGCCGGCGCTTCGATCACCAGCGACAGCGCGCGGCGAATCGAGGCGAACAGCTGGAAGTAGCAGTTGTGCGGTTCATCGTGCAGATACACCAAATCGGCCCGATCCCAGAGGCGTTCGCCGCCGGGAATGATGCTGAGCCGCCCCAGCAGGCTCAGCAACGTGTCGAACAGGGTTTCAGGATGCACCTGCGGGCTGGCCAGCAGTTGGCTGATGCGCAAATTGAACTCGCTCAAGGTTTGCAGCAACAGCAGTTCCAGCAGCTCGGAAAGCCCGCCGATCGTCATATGCACGTCCGGGCGGAAAACCGACTCCAGACGCTGGCTGATCAGCCCAAGCAATTCGGTGGTGAACGCGGGCAGCCAGCCGATGGCGCGGAAATCCAGCATCGGCGGCAAGGCGCGCTCATCCAGCAGCACCCGACGATCGCTGGTCAGCTCGCGCACGAAACCGACCGGCAGCACGCTTTCCGCGCTGCTGACCGCGTCCTCCAGGCTTAGCCGCGTCACCAGGCTGCCCAGTTGCATCGTGCACACGCGCGGGGTCCCCTCCAGGCTGACGCCGTGGTTGCGATCCGGCACCTCGGCGTCCATGGTGCGAAAACGGCTGCTTTTTCGCGCATCCTGGATAAGATCGATCTGGGCGTTGCCGGCGATGTCCATCAGCACGGACAGGCACACCACTTTCCCCTGGCAGCCTTCTCCCAGCACCAGCGGCGGCGGCAGCGGAATATCCTCAGGCATGCTGAACGCCGTGCCGTCGGGGAAAACGCCCTTGGCTTTCTTCAGCGCAAACTTGCCCTGTTCCAATAGCCCGTTGTCGATCTCCAGCGTCAGGAACCCCCAGGTGAAGGTTTCGACGCTGCGCAAGCGCGCTTCAATCAAGTGCTCGAAAAAACGTTCCTGCTGCTGGAAATGCTGCGGTTCCATCAACATGCCTTCTACCCAGGCGACGCGTTGTTTAGGTAACATGTCATTCATCCATTTTGTCGTTAGTCACTATGCTGAGTGACGTCATCCCCACCATCACCTTCATTTGCGAATCAGCCTGCGCAGGGGACTTTTGCTCGGCGAGCGGCAACACGCCGCTGATTTGCTGAAACTCCGCCCCGACGACGACCCATCGCTCTTGCCCCGCCGGCACCTCGAAGCGATAACGCAACGTCTCCCTCGGTTGCAAAATGCTCTGGTGCCGGCTCAGCGCCCCTTCCGACGGCGCCGTCTCGCGGCAAGGGGCGCCGTCGCCAATTCCCTCAGGCATCCACCCCGATCGATTGGTTTCTATCACGCACACCTTGACCGGCTGCGCCTCCCCGGCGGCATTCGGGTTCACGTTGTCGTTGGCGGTCACCTCGACGTCGATAAACCGCAACCGACGCCCCGCATCCGCAGCCTCATCGTGAGAAAACCAGCTGCATCCGCCGAGCATCCCCACCGCCAACAGTCCCCCTGTCGCAATCCCCCGGAGCGTTTTCACCATGCTGAACTCCTATGCATTAACGAAACATTTGGTCTGGCTCGGCGCGACCTGAGTGCAGACCATGTTGTTGTTGTTCGTCGTGCTGGAATCACCTAGCCGCGTGACCGGCATGCCGCCGGAGAAATACTTACCCGATCCCTGCACCGGCTGCGCCTGGGCCGAATGCGTCCCCGAGGCAGCGCCGATCACTCCGCCCGAATCGGCGGTGGCCACACGAGTGGTGCCGAGGTTTTGTTCATTGCCGCCGGAAATGAAAATGTTAGGCACGTTCGGTATGCCGGTGTTGTTGGGCGAGGTGTTCGGGCCCGGCGCCGGTATCATCGGGTCGCAGCCGGCAAAGCCGATCCCGCCCATGTTGGTATTGGCTGCAGTCATGGTGGTTTATCCCATATGTATCTGGCCACCGTCGATCTTCAGCACCGCCGAAGACTTCAGGGAACCAATTTCACTGTTGATGACGAGGGATTGCCGCGCATCCTGAATGATGTGCTTGGCCAGCACCTCGTCGGTTTCCTCCACCCGCCGGCTCGCGTGCTTGCTGCGCACAAACAGGCGTTGAGAGATTTGGTGCAGCGTTTCGGCAACCCAACGGCTGCTGCGCGTCAGCAGCGTGAAGTGCGGGCTGCGCAGCGTCAGCCGCTTGCCGCCCTGCAGCTCTATCTCCGGCGCCACGATGCGCAAGTTGGCGCAGCGGCTGTCCAGCGTCATAACGGCGTTCGCCTGTTGCCGCGACAGGATCTCGGTGATGACCAACTTGTCGCCGTCGGCGATGACGCAAACGCGATCGCCCGCCAGCGGCTGAACCAGGCAGCTGGTGGCGACCGCCAGACAATGCGCGCGCATGCCGTCGACATACAGACCGCCGTTGGCGTCGGCCGCCAGCGTCACCACCTTGCGCCCCCCTTGTTCGGGAAGCGGAGCGCTGCGCACCAACTGCAAAGGCGTCACCCTGGCGTTGGCATAGACCTTCTGATGCTCTCTTCTGGATTTATACATATCTGCTTACTCCTGTTGGCCGTTGATACGACGGTTGCCGCGGCCCCGGTTGTTGATGCGCATACCAGGCGTCGATCGCGCTCAAGAACGGATCGGCGGTAAGCGGCACGTTTTCGGCGCGATGACGCTGCGCGCCATGCAGGCGAGCGCTCTGTTGCTGAGCGGCGGTCAACGGCTGTTCGATCAGGTTCGCTTCCCGCAGCTCGGCCTGCTCAAGATTGGCTAACGCCAGATCGCACGCCCTGAATTCCGCTTGCGGCAAGATGGCGCGCCCCCAGTTGGCGCCGCCCATCGCACATTCGCTGAACCGGGCCTTCTGCCCCTGCGCCAGGATCAGCGTCGCGCGCTCGAAATCGCAGCGCAGCGCCTGCGCTTCAGCGAAGATCGCCGAGGTCAGATCGCTGTCGGCGAACGAACACCCCTCCAGCTCGCTACGGTGAAAACTGGCGCCCTGCAGCTGTAGCTGAGCCAAAGTGCAGCCCGACAGGCGGCAGGTGAACCAGATGCGCGCCTGCCCCGCGATCGTCTGCCAGCTGCACGTCTCCAGCCGGCAGCTCCCCATGATGTGGCGCTCGAGGGTCGACGCCTGCCACAGGCACTGCGTGAGTTGGCAGGCGTACCAGTTGGCGTCCTGTATCACGTCCTGGTGAAACATCAGGTTGGTCAGGGTGCAGGACTGCACGGCCAGATGCCCCAGGCTGCTGCGTTCAATTTCCGCGCCGTTGACCTCGCACCGGATCAAACCGCAGTCATCCAGCAGACAATCGCCGACGTAACACCCCTGCAGCGTGGTGTCGTTGAACGCCAAATTGCACAGCAGCCCCTGTTGCAGCGTCAGGTTCTCAAACCGGCATTCGTTGAACGACAGGCGCATCAGGCTGCCGCCGACCACGTTGACCTGCTGCAGGGTGCAGCCCTCAAAGCGCACCGCCCGCAAATCACAGCCTTCAAACGTGACGCGTTCGAAATGACAGTCGATGAAAAAGCAGTCGCTCAGCGTCAACCCTTTCAGCTCGCGATCGTGAAACCGGCGTTTCTTGAAGATCCGCGGCATGGGCGGCGTCTGCGCCACCGCCTGGGCGACCTCCAGTTCGATCGCCTCTCGGTCAGGCAGCGCCTGTTGAATCACGCGGCTTTCAGTTTTCATGCACATAGTCCCCATGAATGATTCTGCGCGGCACCCAACACGCGCGCTCCAGCAGACAACCGCTGAACCGCGTGCCGGCGTCCTGCCAGGTCATCGCCAGATGCGCCGCCGCCAGATTGCACTGGTCAAATTCCGCATCGCGCAGATCGGCGTTATAAAACAGGCCTTGCTGAGCGCTGCTGTTTTGCCAACGTGAGTGCGTCAACAGGCTGTCTTTAAACCGTACGCCGGCCAGATCGCAGCCGGCGATCGCGCAGGCCGTCAGATCGGCCTCGTCAAAGTTGCATTCAGTGAAAACGCTGTACATCAGTTGGCACTTCTCCATGCGCGCCGCTTTCAATCCCACTTTGGTGAAACAGCTATCGCTGAACACGGCGTGGGAAAAGTTCGCCTGCATGCCCGCCGTCAGGCTCTCGACGCGGCAGCGTTCGAAGCGCACGCCGCGCCAGTTGCCGCCAATGAACGAGTTTTTGGTGAGCGTCATCTCCAGCGCAACCGCCTCTTCGGCGAGGCAGCGGTTAAACACGCACGCGTCCAGCTCGCCTTGCAGAAACTGCGCGCGGATCAGCGTCGCGCCATTAAACATGCCGTTGCCGATCGCCGCGTGTTCAAAGCGGCTCGCGGTGAAATCGCCCCGTTCGAAAACGCAGTTATCCAGCTTCACGTGGTCGGCGCGCAGCCCTTGCCCCTGAGGCTCCGCCAGCGTCACCCGTTCGAAGACCGCCTCTTGCCACACGCTTTCCGCCAGCAACGGCTTTTGCAGCGTGCACGAGATCATGCGGATCTGGCGCAGCGCCGCCTGCGTCAAATTGACCGCATCAAAAACGCAGTTTTCGAAGGTGCAGCCGTCGAGGGAAGCCTGCGAGAAATCGCAGCGCTCAAAGCGGCACTGCAGAAAATGCCGGCCCGACAGCGCCTCGCAGCGCAAACCGGTGAAAGTCTTCCCTTCCACGGTCGCGCTATCGGGGAAAAACGCGTCATTGCCGTCTTCGGCGGGAAGATCCGGCAAATCGGGCAACGTCACGGAAGCGGGCTCCGCCGCCGCTTGTTGCTGGTGCAAGGCGATCGCCTCGCGGATGCGTTGATAGAACACGGCGGAATCGCCCAGAGAGGTGGGCGACGGATCGTAACGCAAATCGCTGGGGTGATCCGACACCGCCTGGATGACGTTCAATCCCATCTCCGCCGGCATCAGATCCGGATCGAACAGAAACTCAAAGGGCGAGGCGTCATCGTCGCTGCGCTTGCGGAATACCTGTTGGAAATAGTCGAACGAGCGCGGCGCATCGCAGCGATCCAACGCCAGCATGACGGACTCGATGGACTCGTCCAGCAGATGCGTCAACGGCGCATTGCCGGTGAAGATAAGCAAAGCGATGTCGCTGTCGGGCAGGAACCACAGCGTTTTGCGCTGCAGCTCGATTTCCTCGAGGCTGTCGCTATCGTGACGGCGGATGAACGCCCGTCCGCGCACCGCCGGCAGCTCGCCGCGAATCGCCTCGCTTTGCGCGCCGACGCCCTGCAGCTCGAAGGGCACCCGATCCGGCCACGCCGCTTCCGGCAACCACTGCGCCGGCGGCGCCATCTGGAAATAACGCCGATCGATATTGGCCGGCAGCCCGGGGAATGCCGTCTCGAGATAGGCTTTGCCGGCGATCTGGCCCGCCACCTTATCGATGTGCGCCTTGCGCAGCGCAAACTCGTGCGGCACCGGCGCCGGCGCCGCCAGCGGAGAGCGCTCCTGCGCGGTCCCCTCGGCGGACAGCGTCATCAGCAGCGGCCGCAGCCCGTCATTGCAGCCGCGGCCAAACGGGTTCTCCTTGTTGTCTTTGCCGCCCCAGGCGGAGGTGTGATCCAGCGGCACGCTGAGGAAGGGTTCCACCTCCATCGCGCCGCGCCGTCCCTCGCCCTCGACCCGCCAACGGCGCTTCAGCCCGCCGATGTCGGCGCTGACATTCAGCGTTTTCACCGGCTGACCGATGCCGGCATGGCCGGCGATCAGGTATTCGGCGAACGGCTTCGGCTCGGCAACATCCAATATCGGCAGGCTGAGCGGCACGCGCTTCCATGCCTCCCAGATTTCGGCTTCGTTCACGAAGTGCTCAGGCCGGGACAGGTAGCATCCGGCCACGACGCTGATGCCGAGCCGGCTGTCTGTCCCGATCTGGTAACTTCCTTTAATCGCCACCAATTGCTGTGGCCGTATGATTCTCATTGCCGCGCCTCGTTAGTTTTTGCTTTGCATCCCGACTTTTTTCAAATCGACGCCGGTCTCGGACAGTGACGCGCCGGTATAGCTGATCGACACCCCTGTCGTGCTGGTGCTGCTGCCGGTATTGCTGACGCTGCTGCCGGTATTGCTGACGCTGCTGCCGGTGCTGCTGACGCTGCTGCCGGTGGTGCCGACGCTGCTGCCGGTGGTGCTCACGCTGCTGCCGGTGGTACTGATGCTGCAGCCGGTGGTGCTGGTCGACGATCCGGTGGTGCTGATGCTGCAGCCGGTGGTGCTGGTCGACGAGCCGGTGGTACTGACACTGACGCCGGTAAAGCTGGTGCTGCTGCCGGTCTGGCTGGTGCTGACCGTGGTGTAGCTGTTGCTTTCGCCGGTCATGCTGTTGCTGATGCTGGTGAAGGAGTTGCTTTCGCCGGTCATCGAGTTTGATACGCCGGTGCAGCTGGTGCTCTGCCCGGTGAACGAGGTGCTCAGCCCGGTGAACGAAGTGCTCACGCCGGTAAATGACGTGCTCACGCCGGTGAACGAGGTGCTCACGCCGGTAAACGAGGTGCTCACGCCGGTGGCGGTGAGGCTGACGCCGGTCATCGACGCGCTGACGCCTTTAATCGAGGCGTCAAACCCGGTAATGCTGAAGACGTAATCCTTGTAAGAGACGTGGTTGGTGAACCAGTCGGTAAAGGTGCGGCGGATGATGTCGAACTTGTCCATTCCCACCTCGGTGGCCTGGTTGCGCTCCACCGTGGTTTGCAGATCGCGTTCGGCATGCAGCATGACGCGTTCGTTGTTGCGGTTGTCATCGAAGGTCAACTGGCTGGCATGCTGCGGCTTGCCGAAGCGCAGCGAACGCGACACCATGCCCGAGTAGTTGATGTATTCAGGTAACTGATAAGGCGGCGGGTTGTCGCCGTTATACACAATCCCGGTCACCATCGGACGATCGAGATCGCCGTCGACATAGGTCACCAGCACTTCCTGACCGACGCGCGGCATGGCGATCACGCCCCAGCCTTTCCCTGCCCAGGCCTGCACCACGCGGATCCAGCAAGAGCTGTCTTCCTCGGTGGTTTTGTAGCGATCCCAGTGGAAATGCACGCGGATGCGCGCAAATTTGTCGGTATGCACTTCGGAGTTGGGCGCGCCGACCACGGTGGCGCTCTGGATGCCCGGCATCTGCGGCTTTGGCGTTTCGCGCAGCGGGCGGAAAGGCACGTCGTCGTTCAACGCATTGAAACGGCAGGTGACGTTGCGGCCGTCGCTGCTGCTGTCCGGACCGTCTTGCACGAACACATAGTCGCAGCGAGTCAGCTTGAAGCGGCGGTTGCGGTTGGCGTCCGGGTGCAAAATCAAGGAGAAATCCTTGCCGGCCATCAGCCCGACGGCGTTGCTCTCGCCAAACAGCAAATGGCCGTCGCTTTGCATTTCTTCAAGGCGCAGCCGCGCCAGGTTTTCACCGCGTTCGGTATCCACATAACCCGCCGCGTAGTCGTACCACTCCAACGGGGTGTTCTGCAGGCCGAGGCGGCTCTCTTCCACCTTGGTTTGCAGGTTCTTGCGCGGGTTCTGGAAGTCGAAGTCGCGCAGCACGATTTCATTCGGGCGCACTTTGCGTGAACGCTGGATGCGCTGGATCCCTTCGCGGATGGCGCGGTTTTCTTCGCTGTCCGGCATGAACGGCAACACGGCGTAACCGAAATCCAGATCGTCGAAATTCTGCCGGTCGGTGATCACCAGCGTGTGTTTATCCTCGGCGTGATCGAAGTAATACCAGATGCCTTCGTCTTCAAGCAGGCGGCTGATAAACGCGAAATCCGTTTCAGAAAACTGCACGCAATATTCACGCGTCGGATAAGTGCCTTGAATATCCAGACGGTAGTCGGCAAAACCGTAGCGCGAGAAGATTTGCTCGATGATGTCGAGCACGTTCAAATCCTGGAAAATGCGGCTGTTGCGGTTCTGCATCAAAAACCACAGCCAGGTGCTCAGCTCCAGCTTATAAACGAACTTATCCTGATGCTGCCCCGAATCGGAGGCGCCGATCACGTAAGCGTAAAACGGCCGCGCGCCGAAATCCGGCCTTTCTATTTGAATGCTGATCCCTTGACCCAGCAGAGATTCATAATCAACGTCCGCCTGTTCACATTCGAATTCGAGCGTATATTGCGAGTTGCTCGACAACCCTTCTTTGGTGGTGAAGCTGAGTGGAAACGCATTTAATTCGGCTAACACCGGGTTATCAATTTCGATTAAAGGCATAACAACCTCTCTGATCCGATATCGAACCCCGCCCCGCGTTTGCGGGCCGGCGGCAAATTAAAAATCAGTCGAAATAAACACTTAAACTATCGTTCTCGACCATGAGTTGGATATTCTGCAGTTCCTGTCCCGTCCGTTTGCGCTGCAGCACTTCATTGCTGATGGGCGGCAAAATCGCCTGCTGCAGCAGCGACTCGACCGCTCTGCCGCGCGAAGGATGGGCGCTGATGCGTTTGGCTATCCAGCCTGGAATGTCGCCTTCCAGCACCAGCGACACGCCCACTTCTTTGTGCAAACGCTGTTGTAAACGCGAAATCTGTTTGGTGGCGATATGGGTTATCGCTTCGGTAGAAAGCGGCACGTAGGGAATGACGTTCATGCGCGCCAACAGCGCCGCCGGGAAGAAGCGCGCCAGCACGTCGTGCAGCATCGGCCGCAGCGCTTCGGTTTTCAGATCCGGCGTTTCCGCCAGCGTCGCTTCTATTTCGCCGGCGCCGATATTGCTCGTCATTAAAATGAAACACTGGCGGAAGCTGATCATGCGGCCCTCACCGTCTTCCATCACGCCCTTGTCGAAGACTTGATAAAACGCCTCGTGGATATCGGGATGCGCCTTGTCGAATTCGTCGAGCAAGACGATGGAATAAGGTTTGCGGCGCACCGCCTCCGTCAACTTGCCGCCCTTGCCGTAGCCGACATAGCCCGGCGGCGCCCCTTTCAGGGTGGAAACGGTATGCGATTCCTGAAACTCGCTCATATTGAAGACGATCAGGTTATGCGCGCCGCCGTACATCGCCTCCGCCAGCGCAAACGCGGTCTCCGTTTTGCCGACGCCGCTCGGGCCGGACAGCATGAAAACGCCCAATGGCCGATCGTGCGCCTGAATGCCGGCGCGGGAGATGCGCACCGCCTGCGCGATTTCATCGATCGCCGTCTGCTGGCCGAATATCTGGCGGCTCAGCAGTTGGTTGAGATTGAGCGCATTGTCCAGATCGCTTTGCAGCATGCGGCCGGTGGGGATGCCGGTCCAATCCGACAACACCTCCGCCACGACGCGGTCGTCCACCCACGGATACACCAACGGCAGGCCGCCGTCTTGCAAGGCTCCCAGCTCGGAGGCCAACTGCGGCAAGCGCTCCGGCGACTGCCGCTCCGCGTCGAGCAAGGTGGTGACCGCCTGTTGCTCCTGCGCCTGCCGCTGACGCAGCGCATCCAGTTCGCCTTCCATGTCGCTGAGGGTCTGCTGCAATTCAGTGATGCGGGTAAGCGCCAGATCGTCGAATTTGCTTTCCTCCTGCAGGCCGTTCATTTCGGTGCGCTTCACCGCCAACCCGGCCTCGAGCGACTCGATTTTTTCAGGCAACGCATGCTGGCTCAGCGCCACCCGCGCGCAGGCGGTGTCCAGCAAGCTGATGGCTTTGTCCGGCAGTTGCCGCGACGGCAGATGGCGCAGCGACAAATGCACCGCCGCCTGCAGCGCCGACTCGCGGATCTTGACGCTGTGGTGCTGCGCAAAATGCGGGGCGATGGCGCGCATCATGTTCACCGCATTCTCTTCGTCGGGTTCAGAAACCAACACGTACTGGAAACGGCGCGTCAGCGCGGCATCCGGCTCGATGAACTGTTTGTATTCCGACCAGGTCGTCGCCGCCACCATGCGCAGCGCCCCCCTGGCCAACATCGGTTTCAACAGGTTGACGGCGTCGCCGGTGCCGGCCTGCCCGCCGGCGCCCACCAGCGTATGCGCCTCGTCGCAAAACAGGATCACCGGTACCGCCGAATGCGCGATGGCGTCGATCAGCGCTTTCAGGCGCGATTCGAATTCGCCCCTCATGCTCGCCCCGGCCTGCATGCGCCCCAGATCCAAAGACAGCAGCCGGGCGCCCTGCAGCAGCGGCGGCACCTGCCCCTGGGCTATCTTGCAGGCCAGCGCTTCTGCCACCGCCGTTTTGCCGACCCCGGCTTCGCCCACCAAAATCGGGTTGTTCTGCCGGCGACGCAGCAAGATGTCGATCACCTGGCGCAGCTCCGCTTCGCGGCCAATCACCGGGTCGATTTCACCGTCGCGCGCCTGGCGGGTCAGATCGGCGCACCATTTATCGAGAATATCGACCGTCTCGGACGCCTCCGGCGCATCGCCGTGGGCGCTGTAGACCTCTTCTTCCTCTTCCTCATGCTCGACGGACTCCGCCAGAATCGCCGGATAATCGTCGAACAGCTGCGGGATCGGCAGTTTTTTGAACTCGTCGCTCAGCCGGTACAGGCTGCGCTGCAACGTGGGATCCTGCAGAATGCCGACCAGGATATGAATGGTGCGCACCCCGCCGGACGGCGTTTCGGCGAGCTGGCTCATCAGCAGCCCTCTTTCCACCACCGTTTCCAGTTGCGTCGACAGGTCCACCACCGCATTCGTCCGGTTAGGCAAGGTATGAAGAATGCGATCCAACGCATCGCTGATACGCTGACTGTTGATGGCGTAGTGCGCCAGGATCATCGGCAAGTCGCCGCGTTCCTTGTCCACCAGGACTTTCAGCCAGTGTTCCAGCTCCACGTATTCGTGCCTGAAGGTTCGGCACAGCTTGGTCGCTTCGACGAACGACTGATAGGCAAAGTGGCCCAATCGCGAAAAAAGACGTTCTCGTTGATACACCTTAAATTTCCTTATATTAAGTTGTTGATTGATAAACCAGCTGCCTAAACGTCCCTGTCTTAGGTTTCAGCCAGCTGTCTTTACTCAGCGACTTGCCGCCCAGCTGCGCCGCCATGCCCGGCTCCGTGGCAATCAGCAGGCTGACATCCAGCATCAGCTGATGGCTCGTAAAGTCATGACAGATGCTCACCAACGCCTGCAGCCGCCGGCTGCCGCGCTGATACTGCTGATACTGCGGGGCCCCAGCGGGCCGATCTGAATATGCGCGCCGTACTGGGCATCGAAAAAGCGGCTGCCGATGCGCGTGCTGCCCAACTTGCCCAGCTTTTGGCTGCCGCTTTGCTTGCCGTCGTCGATCCACTTGGCGTAGCGCGGCGTAATCGTGATGGGAACGGCGAAATAGGCCGCCAACATCTTGTTGAGCTGCCGCAGCGAGCGGCGACCGGGCAGATAAGTGCCGGGGTACGCCTCGCGCAGGCGCTGGATATGCGGGTTCACCGTCAGCGCCGTATCGACGCCCACCGTCTGGCGCAAATGGCGCAAGAACGGGTTTTTGTCATCGTCATGCTCATGGCCGATCATCGCCTTCAGCTGCGCCCAGGCCCGGTAGTGCAATACGGCGAAGCGCTGGCTGACGATGCCGACGAACTGCTGGAACGCCTGGTTGCGTCTGGCGATGACTTCGGTGCGCGCGTGCTCAGTCACATGAATCGGCAGCGGGCCGTAGGGGGCGAACATGCCGAAATGCCGCGCCTGAATCAGCACTTGCTTAGGGCGCTGCACGATAGAGGCGATTTCACGTGAAGCGAACGCCATATCCGCCGGCTGGGTAATGCAGAGCCTTTCGCGGCTGCGATCGTTGGAGACGCCGAGCCGCGGCGCATCCGGCTGCGCGCGTTCGATACGCCGCAGCAGCTCGAAAAAATCCTGTCGATTGGACAGCCCGCGGATTTCGGCCTGGCCCGCGCTTTCGCTTTGCGCCCCCGGCGTCGGCGCCGGCTCCAACGAGAGCGCCGTTTCACGCATCAACGACATATCAGCCATAGTAGAGCGCCCCCCAGTCGGCGTGGGTTTCCCCATCCAGCAACAGCTTCATGCTTAACGTTTGGTTCAGGTCGCCGTATTGGCTCAACGCGTGGTGCAATATTTTGCCGAACAGATAGGCGCCGTGGTCGGCATGATGGTTGGCGCTTAAGTTGACGGCGATCTCGGCTCCGCGGATCCAGGCCAGCGGCCCCGGCCCCTGATTGCGTTCGAAGTGGTGCTCCACCCAGGCGTTTTTGATGCTGGCGATGCGCTTGCGCTGGCTGGAGTCATCCTGATGGCAGAACAACGACAGCCAGTCGCGCAACAGCGCCGAACAATCCTGAACGTCGGGGCGCGCATGGCGCAAAGGATTGGAGGCCAGCATCTGGATCGCCTGCCACGCCTGGCTGATGTTCGGCACCGCGACCGGGTTGCTCGGGTAGCGGACGATCTCCACCTGGTGGATCGGCATCGCCGTTTCCAGCTGGAAATGCGGCTGCTGAAGGTGCGCCGGCACCAGATGCCGTTCGCATACCAGCGCCTCGACGCTGAGCGACGTGATGTCGTCGATGTCGATGCCGCTTTTGCCCGGCGAGATGGCGATGAAGGTATCTTCGTTGGGCAGGTGCGGATTGTTGTACTTGGAGGGCGACGGCTCCCGGCGACGGTGCAGCGTATAACCGGCCGGCTCCCGCTCGCAGTCGTACTGCACGTCGGCCTGCAGCGAAGAGAAAATCACCGGGTTGCCGTCGGGCAGCATGCCTTTCACTTGTTTTACGCTGTGTATCTCATACAGCGAGGTGTTCAAACGATCGACCACCAGCTGGTGCTCCGTGCGCTCATCCGTCAGCAGCACCGGCGAGCAATGGCGGCGATACAGGTTGATGACCGGGGTCGCGAAAAGATGAAAATCCCTGGCGTTGACGCGACCGATCAGAGTGAGTGGGCGTTGCTCCAGCGCGAACAAGATCTCGAACTCGTGAACGCGTTCACATTGTCGCAGAAAATCCTGCACGCCATGCAGCTCCAGGCTGAAGAAGCGGCTTGGCGCGGCGAAGTATTCGCGCATCAGCCGGTTGCCGGGCAGTTCCCCCACCACGGTGGGCAACAAGGCTTCTTCATCGCTGACGCCGCCCAGGCGCAAGCTGTCCGGCTGCAAGACTTTGACGATTGGCCGGTCGTCGCTTTTCGCCCATAGCACGATGCGCAAGGTGCGATTAAGCAACGCGGCCAGCAGTTGATTGGCCCGCACCGTATCTTCCGCCAGCGTCAGGTGCAGCGGCTCGAGATCCAGCTCCGAGACGGGAAGCACGCCGTGCGTCGTCAGGCATATCCTGACGTAGGCCGAGCAATCCTGCATGTGTCTGGCGGCGCCGTCAGGCAAATGGTGCGGCGGCAAAATCTCACATTCCGCCAGTGAAATCTCAACGGGCTGCACTTTAATATGCCGCGCCGTGGTAAACGTGGCGGGTTTGTTGTTCAGCGAGATATCGTTGAGGGTCATGCGGCTCCCGCGCGGCAGGTCAACCTGGCTGTGCCACTGGGGAAAAGAGAGATCGGGCTTAATCGCGACGGTGGCGATCGCAGGAACCGGCGTATACCACAGCGGCGCCAGGCGTGAGAGCATTTGCAGGGCAAATTCCGGCTGCTCATTGTTCAGCTTTTCCTGGATGCGGGTGCAAAGGAACGCGGAGCCCTCCAACAGACGCTCAACGAAAGGATCCAGCACGCCGTCGATATGCATGCCTAAATGCTGGGCGACCTGGGGATGAGAAGAGGCGAACTGACGACCGGCCTCGCGAAAATAACGCAGCTCATCATTATATAATTGGAGAAAGCGCTCACTGAACATAGTCACCCCTATTAATCAAATACGTGTACGGCGCCACAGGAATAATCAAGAGCGATGCGCAAATTAACCAGCATTTCGTCACCCGGTAATGAGCAGGTGCCATAAATATCGAATAAAATCGCCAGCACATACGATTGGCGTTCATTCACTACAGGCACCACACGAATCGTTTTCGGATCCAGACGCGGCTCAAACGAAGTAATGATTCTTTGTATATGTCTCGCCAGCGTTAACGGATCGGTATTAATCGGTATGCGTTGGCTCAGCGACGGCAGGCCATAATTCAATACCGAACTTTCGCTGTGCGCATAATCATGAAGTTTCAAATCAGCGCTGCGCGATGCGTCATTCAGTAAAAATTCGATATCACGCACCAAAACACGCCGCCAATTATCGGCGCTGGCGCTTTGATGTCTCACGCTGAGCTTATCGAATAGCATGGGCAATGACGCTTTCATTTAACACCTCGCGATAAGGCTTATGTCTGCCCGCAATCGCTGCGGGCAGACAGCCTGCAATTAGTGTTGTGACATCAATGATCAGATACGGGCATTAAGCTTGAGGTCATACCCCGTCTTAATTACCGCACCCATGGAGCCATCATTGTTTTGCTCTTTGTACTCAACTTCGATACGTGCGAAATTCAGCTTGATAACGTCGGTTGGCAGCACGGTATCGATTTCAGTACCGATGGTGGAATTCAGCGGCATATTACCCACGGTCTTGAATGAAGAAACCAGGCAGTTGCTGAAGGTCACGGCAATGAAGTCTTGCTGACCCTGGCCTGATTTACGGCAAACAAGTTTTGCCTGAGGAATATGCTCGCCGGTGGCGCACATCAGGAACAGTTTCGGCGAAGCCTTATTGCTCACCATGCGAAACTCAAAGTCTTTCATCTCGACTTTGCCTGAACCGCCGCCGCTCCCGAACCCCCAACGGCCGGCGTTTTCTTCCGCCCATTGCCAGGCTTGCAGCTGAATCCAGCCAGGGTAGGTTTGGTCGGGTGATTCACCATCAACACCCTCAATTTTCAAAAAATAGTCTACTAAAGCTTTCGTGCTCATTTTTTGTCTCCTTGACTGATAGGTCTACTTCGTTAATTGAAAAGTCTATTCAGATAAGTCGTTATATTGCCTACGCGATCATTGAAATAGCGACAATGAGAACCCATTAGCCATTAATAAATAGCAATAGCGTAAAAAACAGCGCCACTAAATTTCAATGAAATATCAATTCCCACCAACGCCATTTAATAATTAACGTCGGCAATATCCAAACCAATGACCAGCCGTAACTTATCTGCTCCCATCTTTTTTGGCTGACGGAAGTTTTGATACAAGTCGCAAGGACACGGTCATGCCTTCCAACTGGTAATGCGGGCGCAAATAGAAATGCGCGCGGTAATAACCCGGATCGTCTTCTACATCCTCAACGCGCACCTCGGCGGCGGCTAATGGACGACGCGCCTTGGTCGCCTCGGTCGATACGGAAGGATCGCCATCGACATAGTTCATCAGCCAGTCATTCAGCCACAGCTGCATATCGTCCCTGGACCGAAAAGAACCGATTTTGTCGCGCACGATGCATTTCAAATAGTGCGCGAATCGGCACGTGGCGAAAATATAAGGCAAGCGCGAAGACAGCTTGGCGTTGGCCGTCGCGTCGGGATCCTCGTATTTCGCCGGCGCGTGCATGGTGCAAGAACCGATAAAAGCGGCGAAATCGGAATGCTTGCGATAGACCAGGGGCAAGAACCCGGCGTCGGAAAGTTCTTGCTCGCGCCGATCGGAAATGGCCACTTCCGTCGGGCACGTCAGTTCATATCCGCCCTCATCGGATGGAAACGCGTAGGCGGGCAGTTCTTCCACCGAGCCGCCGGATTCGATGCCGCGAATCTTCGAACACCAGCCGTACTCATGGAACGCGCGGTTGATGTTGACGCCCATCGCATACGCCGAGTTGGCCCAGGAAAAATCATCATCCACATCCGGCCTGACAGACTCCTCGAAAGCGAACTCTTCGATCGGGTTGGTTTTCGCCCCATAAGGCAAACGCGACAGGAAACGCGGCATCGTCAACACCAGGTAACGCGAGTCGTTGCTTTCGCGCAGGCGGCGCCAGGACGCATATTCCGGCGTGGTGAAAATCTTGCCGATATCCCGCGGGTTGCCCAGTTCGTTCCACTTGCTCATCTGCAGCAGCGACGGCGACGCGGCGGAAATGAACGGACAGTGCGACGCCGCGGAAATTTTCGCCAACTCGGTCAGCAGCGTAACGCTCATCGGGCTGTGATCGAATTCAAAATCGCCGATGATGCAACCGAACGGCTCGCCGCCGAACTGACCATATTCCTGTTCGTAAATCTGTTTGAACACCGGGCTTTGATCCCAGGCGGAGCCCCGATAGCGGCGCAAATTGCGCGTCAGCTCATCCTGACTGATGTTCAACACCCGGATCTTGAGCGTTTCGCTGACGTTGGTGTTATCGACCAGATAACTCAGACCTTGCCAGGCGGACTCCAGCTTCTGGAACTCCTTGTGGTGCAAGATATTATTCATCTGTTGCGAAAGCTGTTCGTCGATCTGGGCAATCAACGATTCAATGGTCAATACGACATCCTGGCTGACCTTGACCTTGCCTTTATTGGCATATTCGGACAGCGTGCCGATAGCCCGACGAACCGCTTCCGAAGCCTCGTTCGTTCTGGGCCGGAATGAACGCTTGAGCAAACCGTCAAGCTCATTTTCCGTTTCCTGCGTTTCAACTTCAGCGACTGCCGTAGCCTGCTGCTTAGCCGAATAGCGTCGTTGCCTCGCTCTCATTCCTCATCTCCTTTATTGCCGGAATCCTGCACATCCTGTTCTGCATCCGCGACCGTTTTACGCGCATCCGTCACCAAACGATGCAGAAAATCGGGTTTCTCCAGCAGATTCTTCACCACTTCTTCCGCGCTGGATTTACCATCCATATAGGTGATCAGCTCCGTGAGATGCTCCCGGGCTTCAAGCAGGCGTTGCATCTGCGGAACCCGTTTGGCGATGGCGCCAGGCGTGAAGTCATCCATCGATTCAAACTCCAATTCCACGTCCAGCAACGCATCGTCTTCGCTCAGGGTGTTCTCTACGTAAAATTGCAGACGAGGCTTGATGGCGCGCATGCGATCGTTGAAGTTGTCCTGATCAAAGGTCAGGAATTTCCGCTCTTCGATCGGCAGCAAAGGCTTTTTCCGATGCCCAGAGAGATCGGACATGACCCCCGTAACAAAGGGCAACTCCACTTTCTTTTGTGAACCGTAAAGCTCTACGTCATATTCAATTTGCACGCGCGGCGCGTTATTTTTACCGATAAATTTCTGAGAGCTTGAGTCCTTAGCCATTGGAAAACTCCTTTGTGATAAAAATTACTTCCCGGACAATTGATTTAACGAGGCCAGAGATTCCGGCAAAAGCTCCTCAACAATCGTCGCGAAGTCCATACCGATCATTTTTTGTGAACGTCGAATAAGAATGGGGGCCGGATGGCTGGGCTCATAGTTTTGGAAATAGTCCAAAACCTGATCCAACAGCAAGATGACATCCTGCCGGGAACGGATATATTTGCCGGGCATGGCGACAGGCGCGTCAGCATCCGGCGAGTCAATCTCCGCGTCATCCCGTTCAGCCGGCAATTCCTGCTGTTCCAGTGAAGCCAGCTGGCGGTTGAACTGTTTCAAATAGTCGCGCACCTGCCGGCAGTCCAAACGATAATCTTCGGCCTGCAGATTGGCGTAATTCTCGACGCGCTCCAGCGCATCGATTTCCAGCGCCAATTGCTCTTTCAGCGAAGGCAGATTTCTGCCGGCAAAATAACTGTCGGCTTGCCCCAGCACCTTTACCACCTCCGAAAAATGCAGGCTTTTGCCTTCCTGCTCGTCAAGCCGCATATTCAGCAGCTCGTCGGTGGTTAACGGCGTGTCGGGAAAAATCTTGCTGTTCTTGATTTCGTGCAGACAGGACGATGTGGCGAGCCACCCTAATGCGGCCGCATGAAAGCTGTCCGATGAGGGTTCCATATCCGCCTGAGGGAAAATGGTGGCGCCCTCCTCGGCATATTTGGCGTCAATATCCTTAATGCCCTGGTAGAAGGCCGAAAAACCGTCGATATGAAGATTGGCACGCATAAACCACAGCACGACATGTAAATCGAAGCACTGTTCCAGCAACGCGGCAGACTGCTCGCGAATGGCGTGCCAATTGATATCACGCGCATTGTCTACGGCATTAAGCGGATCGGTTTGGCTGTCATATTCCGAAAGCGTGAATTCAATTTCACTGTATCGTGGATCAAATTCGACGCCATTCACTTCCGTTGAGATGACTTCATTCATGGCCTGATATCCTTTTCAATCAGCACTAGAAACATAAAGCCTAATAAAGCGGGCTTTTACGTTCGCCAGTCTTTCCCAGAGTCCTTTTAGCGTAAGTTAGTCGTCACCAAGCTCGCAAATTGTTTAGATGTATTAATATTAACAACAATAATAGATTGAACCTATCAATAGAATCACAGTGATCGGTTTAAACTATTTTACATTTACATATTTATTTTTTCCTTTTAAAATCAATAAATTGCAAACGATAATTATGCAAGCTAAGAATAGGAAAAAAATCAAAAACTGCCCTAAAAACAACGTTTCATCCTTGGTAGGATAATTCCAGTAATACCACTGGATACAAATAATTTAATTAGCAAATGATAACCACGGTAAATAGTGAAATTTTTTCATAAAACCATGACAGCCAGTCGTTTCTTGCAAGCGGGTAGCACGCAATGATCAATAGAAGACGATGGCAGTGTGACTTTCATTTCCAGCACTCAGTACTTACACATGCGAAACCTGGTGTGAAAATAAACAATTTGGCGAGAGTTTTGATTATTAATTTTAAAGCTAAAGCACAGATTAACATTCCGCCGTGGTGCACCGAATACCTATTGGTACACAAACAGCCTGGTGGATAAAGCATCGTTCTTTTATAGTTAACTCAGGGTAATGATCAGAATAATTTAAGATTCAATTCCCCTTCATGTGTGTTCTCATACGTCTTACCGCGGCAAAAGCACCACTGCAGTAAAGGGTCTCGCAGACTAAAGTGGCATTAGAGATATCATTTACTATAACCGCGAAATAACCACGTAAGCGCTGCAACGACAGTAACCGTGTTAAGACCAGCGATCTGTTCCATATACAAGAAATGTTTCCCTAACTGATAAGACCACTAATTTGATACTAGCAAAGGCAAACCCAATATCAAGAAAAAATATTATTTTTTTAATAAAAAAATAACAAATCAATATACATAAAACAAACAATTCAATAACTTAAAACAGCGCTGAATCGATTACTTTTACGCCAGGAAAAATAGTTCATGGAAATTTACACCCACTCATAACCCCCTCAGTCAATCTCACTCATTCTCTTCGGCATTGAATTGTCATCAAAAAATAAGAAAATCTATAAAAATAAAACCCGCCACTGGCCGTGCGTCCCACAGGATCAACTTTCGCAAGGCAAAATAAGCAAGATAATTCCCAATAAAAAGGCCGAAAAAAAGCGTCAATGATTTAGCGGTTCAAAATAAAAATAAAGGTAACTCTATTGGGTTATTAAAGCGAAAACACGCACCTTTTCATTGCTGCAAAAAAACCTTATGAATCTTTACGTTGCCTGTCCTTTGACAATCATTGATGAAAACGCAAATCAGGTAGCCAACACATACAGAAAAGAGATGGGCTACGCGGCGGGCCAACCCTGCCGATGACTTTTCTCATCCCCGGTTCGGCCCGTGCGCACAGGTTATTCCGCCTAAAAATCAGGCCGCATCGCCGGCCTCGTCCGGCGATTTAACGCCAAGCCCGCCGTTTTCCTGATCCAGAACAGCTTTCGCATTCATCCGACTGATATATTGATTGAAAATCATTCCTATTCAGGAGAAAAAGCCATGGTTAAGTCACTCAATGCGGCATTCACTCGCTTTTTTGACCACCCGGACGCAGGCAAATTGGCGCTCAGGCTAACCTTCGGCGGGCTGATGCTGTTTCACGGCGTCGCGAAAGTTCAGCATGGCGTCGGCTGGATCGCCGATGCGTTACAACAACAAGGGCTGCCCGCCTTCATCGCCTATGGCGTATATATTGGGGAGATCCTGGCGCCGATACTGATCGTTTTGGGGCTGTTCACCCGCCCCGCCGCAGGGGTTTACGCCCTCACGCTGGTGGTGGCGTTTTTGATGGTGGGCACCGGCAAGGTCTTCACCGTCACCGACGTCGGCGCCTGGGGCATTGAAAACGAACTGGTGTTCTTTATGGGTGGGGTCGCCATACTGCTGCTGGGCAGCGGGAAGTATGCCATCGCGCGCAATGAAGCCTATCGATAAACCGCGCTATCAATAAGGAGGTTCCTGGTCTGAGCCTCCTCTTTATCTATAACGGCCATTAACGGTCGGCCAGCCGGTAAACCGGTACCTTGCGCGTCGTGCCGGTCAGGGTGTCGAAAATCTCCGTTTCCGCCGTCACGATCGTCATGCCGGTTTTTCTTAGCCTGCGCACTTCGGCGGCGATGCGCTGTATGCCGAACCAGAACAGTCCGTCCAGCGCCGTGACGCGCAGCCCCTGCTCCAGCGCCAGCTTAAGCCGCTCACGCGGCGCCTTGAGCGCCTTGGCGATTTCCCGGTAAGGCAGCGCGTCCACGCCCGACGCCGAGGTTCGGTGAATGCGGGTCGACAGACCGTATTGGAAGGCCTCGGGCACGTCGCTTAAATCGCTCTTCAGGCTGTAAACGCAGCCAAAGCGCTTGCCGTTGAACACCACATTTTTTTGACTGATCGACAGCTCATCGCGCAGGCCGGCAATCAGCTGCGGCGCCCGCACCAGCAATAAGCGAAACGGCAATTCGAAACTGGTCACATAGTCCACGTTGAGCAACGCAATGCGCAGGCGCTCTTCCGCGCCCGCCTGCGTCTGGCGACACTCGTTCAACACCTCGCTCCACTGGCGCGCAAGCCGCGGGGCTTCATCCAGCGGCGCGAAATGGTATTTCTCGATGTGGTAGTCGATTCTTTCGTTCATGTCCGTTGGCCCCCGCGTCAGTCATCATGCCCTCAGCAAATTACCTTACCCGCGGCCCACAATACAACACCGCATCACGCCGCAAGACGCGGAAAAAATCGGGCGCATACGCCCCCTGTGCGCGCTCAAGGTGAGTCGTGCAACAGCAGCGATATCTCTTCGGCGGCCGAGCGCAACAAAGGCAGGTGGTGCTGGTGCAAACGCTCTGCGGAAACCTGGCCGGCATGCACGCCGACGTTCAACGCCGCGGCGATGCGGCCGTCCGGCGTGGTGAGCGGCACCGCCAGTGAACGCAGGCCAATCTCCAGCTCCTGATCGTTGATGGCATATCCCTGCTGACGCACGCGCGCCAGCTCTTCCCGCAATGCGCTGACGCTCACCAGGGTATGGCTGGTGTAACGCAGTTGAGTCAATCGCGCCAAATAGTCGTTCAACGTCTCACTGGCGAGCCCGCTGAGCAGCACCCGCCCCATCGACGTCGTGCTGGCGGGTAAGCGACTGCCGACGTGCAAATCGATGGTCATGATCCGCGAAGTTGATGCGCGGGCGATATAAAGAATGTCATCGCCGTCCAATATGGCCATGGAACAGGACTCATTGAGCGTCTGGCTGAGTTGCCTCAACACCGGCTGCGCGGCGTTGGCCAACGGCGAAGCCCCCAGCCAGTTGTGACCCAGCGACAAGACGCGCGGGCGCAGCTCATAATTCTTGCCGTCTTCCGCGTACACAAAGCCCAGCTTACTCAGGGTGTAAAGGCAGCGGCGCACCGCCGCGCGCGGAATGCCGGTACGCTGGCTAATCTGCGACACCGACATCAGCCGCCGCTGCGGCGTAAAAGCCTGCAGGACCTCCAATCCTCGCGCCAAAGAGGCCATAAAGTCGGGATCCCCCTTCCAGGGATCGGTGCTGCTGCGCGTAATTTCCTGTTCTTTTTCCATTCTCGTTACCCCGCTGTCTGCCTGAAATATCGCTGTGCCGACGATCACAACCTGCGAATGCCTCTCAAAGAATAGCCGATAATCGCACACTTTTTCGATAATCGGTATTGTTTGCCTGAAAGGGACGATCTACTTTCCCATTGACGATAAACACTCCCCCGGCGGGCGCCGAATGAAAGGAACAACAGATGATCGATAAAAGTGTGGCCACCCTGGAAGACGCCGTGTCCATCATTCCGGACGGCGCGAGCATCATGATTGGCGGCTTTGGCCCCGCGGGACAGCCGCTGGAACTGATCGATGCGCTGATTGAACACGGTGCCCGCGAGCTGACGGTAATCAGCAATAACGCCGGCAACGGCGACAGCGGCCTCGCGGCGCTGCTCAAGACCGGCTGTGTGCGAAAGATGATTTGCTCCTTCCCGCGCCAGGCCGATTCGTGGGTCTTTGACGACCTTTATCGCCGCGGCGCGATCGAACTGGAACTGGTGCCTCAGGGCAACCTTGCCGCCCGCATGCAGGCCGCCGGCAGCGGGTTGGGCGGCATTTTCACCCCAACCGCCTTTGGCACGCCGCTGGCGCAAGGCAAAGAAACGCGTGAAATCGACGGACGGCATTACGTATTTGAAACGCCCTTAAAGGCGGATTTCGCCTTGATAAAGGCCCATCGGGGTGACCGCTGGGGCAATCTGGTTTACCGCAAAGCGGCGCGTAATTTTGGCCCGGTGATGGCGATGGCCGCCGCCACGACGATAGCGCAGGTCGCTGAATTGGTGCCGCTTGGCGCACTGGATCCGGAAAACGTGATAACGCCGGGCATCTTCGTCCAGCGCCTGGTGGCGGTGGCGCACCCCGCGACCTTTTCCCTCTCTGCCTGAGGAGTCATAACATGCAAAAATTAACCCGCGACCAATTAGCCCAACGGGTAGCGCGCGATATTCCGGAAGGCGCCTACGTCAACCTCGGGATTGGGCTGCCGACCCGCATCGCTAACTACCTGCCCGCCGACAAAGAGGTGATTCTGCACAGCGAAAACGGCCTGCTCGGCATGGGGCCGTCACCCGCGCCGGGCGAAGAAGATCCGGAGCTCATCAACGCCGGTAAAGAACTGGTGACCTTGCTGCCCGGCGGCAGTTATTTCCATCACGCCGACTCTTTTACCATGATGCGCGGCGGCCACCTCGATATCTGCGTGATGGGGGCATATCAGGTCTCGGCTGCCGGCGATCTGGCCAACTGGAGCACCGGCGCCGAAGACGCGATCCCGGCGGTGGGCGGCGCTATGGATCTGGCCATCGGCGCGCGCAAAGTCTATGTGATGATGGACTACCTGACCAAGACCGGCGAATGCAAGCTGGTGGAACAGTGCAGCTACCCGTTGACCGGATTGGCCTGCGTCAGCCGCATTTATTCGGATATGGCAATCATTGATATCACCCCGGACGGCCCGCAGGTGCTGGAGCTGTGTCCGGGGCTCACCTTTGACGCGCTGCAAGCGTTAACCCCGATACGTTTACTGCAATCTGACTTGATCCCCGCTTGAGGAAATCGCCATGCAACAGGCTTTTATCTGCGATGCCGTTCGTACGCCATTCGGCCGTTACGGCGGCGCATTATCCGCGCTGCGCGCCGACGATTTGGCCGCTCTGCCCCTGAAGGCGCTGCTTGCCCGACTGCCGCAGTTGGATCCCCACGCCATTGATGACGTTATTCTGGGGTGCGCCAACCAGGCCGGTGAAGACAACCGCAACGTGGCGCGAATGGCGCTGCTGTTGGCCGGATTGCCCCACACCGTGCCGGGCACCACCCTCAATCGCCTGTGCGGTTCGGGATTGGACGCGGTAGGCATGGCGGCGCGCGCCATTAAATGCGGCGAAGCGGAGGTCATCATCGCGGGCGGCGTGGAAAGCATGTCGCGCGCGCCCTTTGTCACCGGCAAAGCGGACAGCGCCTTCAGCCGATCGCTGAAAATGGAAGATACGACGATGGGATGGCGCTTTATCAACCCGCAGATGCGCGCGCGGTTCGGTGTCGAAACCATGCCTGAAACCGCCGAAAATGTGGCTCGCGATTTCGCCGTCAGCCGCGCCGATCAAGACGCCTTTGCATTGCGCAGCCAAGAGCGCACCGCCCGCGCTCAGGAGCTGGGCCTGTTTGATGAGGAACTGATCGCCGTCAGCATTCCGCAACGCAAAGGCGAGCCGCTCAGCCTGGTTCGCGACGAACATCCCCGCAGCACTTCTTTGGCCGCGTTGTCCGCCCTGAAAGGCGTCGTGCGCCCCGAGGGGAGCGTCACCGCCGGCAACGCCTCGGGCATCAACGACGGGGCCAGCGCCCTGCTCATTGCCAGCGAACGCGCGGCGGTGCAGTATGGACTCGCCCCGCTGGCGCGTGTGGTCGGCATGTCCGCCTGCGGCGTAGAGCCGCGCATCATGGGTTACGGGCCGGTTCCCGCAGTCCGCAAAGTGCTGGCGCAAACCGGTTTGAGCCTGGCGCAAATGGACGTCATCGAGTTGAATGAAGCCTTTGCCGCCCAGGCGCTGGCCGTGACGCGCGCCCTGGGACTGCCGGATGACGCGGAACGGGTCAACCCTAACGGCGGCGCTATCGCGCTGGGGCATCCCCTGGGGGCATCCGGCGGCAGGTTGGCCATGACCGCCGCTTATCAACTGCGGCGCACCGGCGGGCGTTTTGCCCTGTGCACCATGTGCGTCGGTGTCGGGCAAGGCGTCGCCTTGATTCTGGAACGGATATAACGAATGTCTCTCTATAGCGCAATGTTTATGGCTTCGCCATTAACGCCCTGCTTCAGCGACACGGCGCTGCTGCAGGGCATGCTTGATTTCGAAGCCGGTCTGGCGCAGGCCCTGGCGTCTGCAGGGATTATCGATGACGCGTCCGCGCGGATCATACGCAGCCACTGCCAGGCGGAAAAGCTCGACGCCGCCGCGCTGACGCAGTCCGCCGGATTGGCGGGCAATTTAGCCATTCCCCTCGTCAAACAATTGACGGCGTTGGTGGCGCAAACCTCACCGGAAGCGGCGCGTTTCGTTCACTGGGGGGCGACCAGTCAGGATGCGATTGACAGCGGGCTGATGCTGCAACTGCGCAGCGCGCTCGATAAAACCGACGCGCTGCTCAATCAGCTGATTGCGGCGCTGACGGCGCAATGCCGGCGCCATAGCGCAACGTTAATGGTGGGCCGCACCTGGCTGCAACACGCTTTGCCAACGACGCTGGGGCTGAAGCTGGCCGGCACGCTGGACGCCTTGCTGCGCTATCGGGCGCGTCTGGCTGAAATGCGGCCACGCGTGCTCGCGTTGCAATTCGGCGGCGCGGCCGGCACGCTCGCCTCGCTCGGCGAACAGGGTGAGCGCGTTGAGCGGGCGCTGGCGCAAGCGCTGGCCCTGCCGCGCAGCGCCACGCCGTGGCATACCCAACGCGATCGGTTGTTGGAGCTGGCGAGTTGGTATGCCGGCCTGACGGGCTCGCTCGGCAAGCTGGCGCGCGACATGTCTTTGTTGATGCAGACCGAAGTCGCTGAAATCAGCGAGCCGTCGGCCCCCGGACGCGGCGGCTCTTCCACGATGCCGCATAAGCGCAATCCGGTACTCTGCGCCGCCATCCTCAGCGCGGCCAACCGTCTGCCTGCGTTGATGTCGGGATTGTATGCCGGCCTGGTGCAGGAGCACGAACGCGCGCTGGGCGGCTGGCAGGCCGAGTGGCAAAGCCTGCCGCAGCTCCTGGTGCTGAGCGGGGCGGCATTGGCGCAAAGCCTGGATCTCATTAACGGTCTGGAGGTGCATGAAGCGGCGATGAGGCGCAATCTGGCGCTGACGCAGGGGCTGATCATGGCTGAATCGGTTACACTGGCCTTAGCCCCCACCCTCGGCCGTCAACAGGCGCACCATCATATAGAACGGTGCTGCCGGCAAGCCCTGGCCACCCAGCAACCCCTGTTAACCCTTCTGTGCGCCGATGCGGAAGTCTCTTCCCGACTCAGCCGGGAAACCCTGGAAACCTTGCTCGATCCGGCCAATGCCACCGGCAGCACGCAGCGTTTCATTCAACAAGTCCTGGCGATGGCCGAGAGGGAGCAATCATGTTGAATTATGTCCTTGAGGGGCCTGAAAACGCCCCGGTTATTCTGTTTGGCAACTCGCTGGGCACCTCATTGGCAATGTGGCAGCCGCAGCGCGACGCGTTCATCGCCCACTATCGCATTCTGCGCTACGACGTTGCCGGCCACGGCGACTCTGCGCCCGATGAACAGCCCGGCTCGCTGGCGCGACTGGGCGAACAGGTGCTGTCCCTGCTGGACACTCTGACGATTGATCGGGTGCATTTCTGCGGCATCTCCATGGGGGGGCTGACGGGGTTATGGCTGGCGCGCTTTCATGCCGATCGCTTGCTGACGCTGACGATCGCCAATAGCGCCGCGAAAATCGGGGTGACGGAGCATTGGCGAGAACGCGCCGCGCAGGTGCGCCAGTGCGGCATGTCCGCCGTCAGCGATGGCGCGGCAGCGCGCTGGTTCACCCCGGCATTTTGCCAATCCGCCCCCGTCAAGGTGCAAACCGTCGTGCAACAGCTCACCGCCTGCGATCCCGAGGGCTATGCCGCTTGCTGCGACGCGCTGGCGACCGCCGATTTACGCGCCGAGCTGGCAGGCATCCGCGTTCCGACGCTGGTTATCGCCGGACATGAGGATGCGGTAACGACCGTCGACGATGCAAAAGCCTTGGCGGCAGGCATTCCCGACGCGCAATGCGTCATCCTGCCCGCCGCCCACCTGTCCAGCATCGAAGCCTGGCGGGCATTTAACCGCGCGTTCCGGGCCTTTTTGGATGAGCAGCTCACGCAGCGGCAACGTTATCAGCAAGGCCTGACGGTGCGCAGAGCGGTGCTGGGCGATGAGCATGTCGATAATACCCTCGCGGCGCTGTCGCCGCTCAACGAGGAGTTTCAGCATTTCATCACTCGCTACGCCTGGGGGAAATATGGACGCGTCCGGGCTTGTCGCGCCATACCCGCAGCCTGATCACCATCGCGATGCTGATCGCCTTGAATCGCGAAGCTGAGCTGAAAATGCATATCCGGGCCGCCTTCAATAACGGCGTCACGCGTGAAGAGATCAAAGAAGTTCTGATGCATGCGGCGCTTTACTGCGGCTTACCCGCCTCGAACGCCGCTTTTCATCTGGCGCAGTCCGTCTTTGCCGAACACGACGCCGGGCGGCGATCGGACGACTAGAAGACGCGGTTATACCGGCACATCCAGCACCCTTTGGCGCAGCGCAGCAATCAGGCGCTGCTGCTCAGGGGACGAGAGCGCCTCTTGCCGGGTAATGATGCCCAGCGGCTCGGCCATGCCCTGGGTAGGCAACGGCAGCGCACGCAGGTGATTGCTGAACAAGTCGTCACGCACCGCGCCGTAAGGCACCAGCCACACATAGCCATACTGTAGCGTCAGGCAGCGCGCCAGCGTAACCGACAACGTCTCGACGCACCCTTCCGGCACCGCCAGCCCGTGGCTGACAATGAGCGCCTCCGCATTCTGACGCGGCACGGTACCCCGCGGGGAGAGCACCAATGGCCAGCTCAACGCCTCCGCCAACGAGACATCCGAATGCAACAGCGGATGATGAGGAGCAACCACCAGCCGCAGCGTTTCATGGTACAGCAGCTCGAAGTTGAGCCCCTCCATGCGGGAGGGGTCTGACATACGCCCGATGCCTAACGTTAATTGCCCCGATCTCACCGCCATCATCAGCGCATCGTTGGCCAGCGTCGTAACCTGCATGCGCCAGCCGGGGGATTGCTGCTGCAACCCCACCACGACCGGCGCGACCAGGCTCACCAGCGTGGTGGGCAACGCGCCGATATGCAGCGGCGCCGGCAGCGCCTCGCTGTCCGAGGCAAGCGTGCGCCCCAACACATTCAGCGCATCCAAAACGCGGCTGGCATCCTGCAGGAAACGCGCCCCGGCGGCGGTCAGTTCCGCCCCCTGCCGATTGCGCAAAAAAAAGGCGCTCGCCGGCCAGGCTTTCCAGTTCGTTGAGCGTTTTAGAGAGCGCGGGCTGCGTGATGCCCAATTGCTGTGCGGCGCGCACCAACGTCCCCTGTTGCGCGGTAGCGACAAAGGCGTGCAGATGACGAAGGCGGATGCGTTGGCTAAAGCGAGAAGTCATGTTCATGATTTATAGTATTAACTTGCCGCCGGCGCGGCAAGCTCATTGTCAGGGCGAACGGAGGATCAAATATCAAAAAAAACGGTTTCGTTCTCGCCCTGTAACCAGATGTCGAAATGGTACACCGTCTGATCCCCTCGCTGCCGCCTTTGCGCCAATAACGTGCTGCGCCGTTTTTCCCACTCGATGAGATTCAACACCGGATCTTCGGCATTGGCCGCCTGTTCGTCGGCAAAGTAGAGACGCGTGTTCAACCCGATGTTGATGCCGCGGGCCACTATCCACAGATTGAGATGGGGCGCCATCAACCGGCCGTCGCGCCCCGTCACGCGCCCCGGTTTAATCGTCTCGAATTGCCACAGGCCGCTGGTGAAATCCGAACAGGTTCGCCCCCAGCCGCGAAACGCCGGATCGTCGGGTTTATCCAACTGGCCGTCGGCGGGGTGCTGATATCGCCCGGCGGCATTGGCCTGCCAGACTTCGACCAGCGCGTCTCGAACCGGCGTGCCGGAACCGTCATAGACATGCCCTTCCACCACGATGCGCTCCCCGCGCGTCTCCGGTTGCGTCAACACATGGCTAAAATTACGCTCGAAAATATCAAAGCCGGCGGCATGCGGCGCCAAACCGATGTGCACATAAGGCCCGGCGGTTTGCGAGGCCGTTTCAGACAAGTACTTTTTCATCACGCGGCTCCCTGTGTACGGTTCTCAAACCACGTGGCTCGATGGCCCCGCAGCACCAGATCGAAGCGGTAAGCCAGACTGTCCAGCGGCACGGCGGCGTGCATATCCAGCTCGGCAATCAGCGTGCGCATCGCATCGTCACTGCCTACCGACTGCAAGATGGGGCAGCGAACGAGCAACGGATCGCCTTCGAAATACATCTGCGTGATCAAGCGCTGCGCGAACGCCTCGCCGGAGAGCGAGAAGTGAATATGCGCCGGACGCCAGTCGCTGACCTGATTGCGCCAGGGATACGGGCCCGGCTTGATCGTACGAAAACAGTAATACCCGTTGTCGTCGGTCAGCATCCTGCCGCAGCCGCCAAAGTTGGGATCGATAGGCGCCAGATACTGATCTTTCTTGTGGCGATAGCGCCCTCCCGCATTGGCCTGCCATACCTCGACCAGGGCGTTGCGCACCGGCGTCCCAAAGGCATCCCGCACAAATCCATGCACGATGATCCGCTCGCCGATCGGTAAGCCGTCTTTGGCGTAATTCAGAATCAGATCGTGATCCAGCGGGCCGATATCCGTTGGCGTGAAGACGGGGGCGGTCAGTTCAGACAGCGAGTTTTGCAATGAAATTAATGCATTGCGCGGCGACCGCAGCACGCTGGTTTTATACAGCGGCGCCAGCGCCGGCGGGTGATGACTGTAATCGCGATGCACCAGTTCTCGCGCCATCCAATCACTTTTCATCCCGGTATCCTTATTATTTGAGGGTACATGTCGACAGAGTGTAGGAAGCGCAATATGTAAAAGTAAAGTGAGAAAACCGATCGCTTTATATAACCAAAAGTAATGGAATGTTCTGAATTGACGAAACATTTCATTTGGTCCATAACATGATTCAATTCCCGTCGGTGGTCCGCCTCGCTGCTGAATGGTCGCTTTCAGGTCATCCATGACCGCTTAACTGGAGGCAATGATGAAACGTTCTATCGCGACGGTCTCGGTATCGGGTTCGCTGCCGGAAAAACTGCGGGCTATCGCCGCCGCAGGCTTTGATGGCGTCGAAATTTTCGATAACGATCTGGTCTACTACCCCGGCTCACCGGCGGAAATCCGTGAGTTGTGCGCCGAACTGGGCCTGGAAATTTTACTGTTCCAACCGTTTCGGGACTTCGAAGGAGGCCCGCGCGAAACGCTGGCGCAGAACCTTTCCCGCGCGGCGCGCAAGTTCGAAGTCATGCAGCAACTGGGCTGTTCTCGCATGCTGCTCTGCAGCAATGTCTCGCCCGACAGCAGCGAAGACATGGCCACGCAAGTGAGCGATTTGCGCGCGTTGGCGGAGTTGGCCGCCGAGTATGATATTACTGTCGGTTATGAAGCGCTGGCCTGGGGACGTCACGTGAATATGTGGCGCGACGCCTGGGCGCGCGTGAAGGCCGTAGATCATCCGGCATTGGGGATCATTCTCGATAGTTTTCATATCCTGTCGCGCGGCGATAACCTCGATGGCCTCGAGGACGTGCCGCCCGAAAAAATCGTGTTTGTCCAACTGGCGGACGCCCCGCTGTTGAAGATGGATGTGCTCGCCTGGAGTCGCCATTTCCGCTGCTTCCCCGGCCAAGGGGAGCTGAATCTGACCCAGTTCATGACCCAACTTTCCGCGCATGGCTATCGCGGCGCCTGGTCGCTGGAGATATTTAACGATGGTTTCCGCGCCTCGCCGGTGCTCCCCACGGCCCAGGACGGTTTCCGATCGTTGTTGTGGCTGGAGGAGCAAACCTATGACTGGTTGGCCAAACAGCCTCTGCTGCCCAACGCCATGGCCTCGCTCATGGGACGTTCCTTATTTCATTCGCAGCCGCATCCGCCCTTGCTGGCGCTGGAGTTTATCGAATTTGCCGTCTCGCACAACGACGGGCTGGCGATGGGCCAATGGCTGACGCAACTGGGATTGGTTCACGCCGGCGAGCACCGCTCCAAAAGCGTCGCCCTCTATCGCAACGGCAAAGTGAATGTCATTCTGAATGCCCATCCGGAAAGCCAAGCCAGTGGCTATTATCACCTGCACGGCATTTCCCTGTGCGCCGTGGCGTGGCGGGTGCGCGGCGTAGCGCGTTTACTGCAACGGGCGCAAGACTACGGGTACGCCATCTGGCAAGGCGAAACCGGCCCCAACGAGCGGCAAATCCCCGCGCTGTGCGCACCGGACGGCAGCCTGATTTATCTGGTGGAAGCGGACGAAGATCCCAAGAACGATATTTATCACGCCGATTTTCATCTGACGCATCGCAGCGCGCCGCCGCCCGCGCTGCAGAGCATCGATCACCTGGCGATTGCGCTGGCGGATGAATCGAGCGGCAACTGGATCATGTTCCTGCGCAGCGTGCCGGGTTTTGTGCAGGACAACGAGTGGGAATTGCCCGATCCGCTGGGTTTGGTTCGCAGCCGCGTCCTGCGCAGCCCCAACGACGCCATCCGGCTGCCGCTGAATATGTCGGTGAGCCGGGAAACGCAAATTGCCCAGGCGTTAACCGCCTATCAGGGCGCAGGCTTGCAGCACGTCGCCTTTGGCTGCGAGGATCTGTTCAGCATGGTGAAAGCGGCGCAGGCGCGCGGATTAAAAACGCTGCGTATTCCCGATAACTACTATCACGATCTCAGAGCGCGTTTCGATCTCGACCCCGCTTTCCTCTCACAGCTGCAAGCGGGCAATGTGCTCTACGATCGAGACGATCAGGGCGGAGAATTGCTGCATGTCTACACCGTTCCCTATGAAAAAGGCCGCTTCTTCTTCGAACTTCTGGAGCGCCGAGGCGGCTACCGCGGCTTTGGGGCCGCCAACGCCCCGGTTCGGCTCACCGCCATGCGTTAATCGCGCGGGCCATCAAGGCCCGCCTGTTCTTCCATCTTACTGAAAAGGTTAATGATCGCGCTCACACTCTCAGTGGCCTCCGGCGCCGCCATTCTCACGGCAATCCCTTTTCATAACATAAAGTTAACACTGCCTCGTCACTCACCGCCGGCTCAATTGTCCGATAAACGCACATTTTTTCGATTATCGCCGTTTAACGTCCACCCAGGGGCTGCTTATAGTGATGACACTCAACTACTGCACCGGGGGCACCTCCATGTCGGGAAACAACGCAATCAATGTTCGGGCGCTGATCGACGACCGCCCGTTAGGCAAATGGCAAAAGATGATCGTGCTGCTCGGCTTTTGCATCATTGCTCTGGATGGATTCGATATCGTTATCATGGGATTTATTGCGCCAGAGCTTAAGGCGGATTGGCAAATCACTAACCGCGAA
Organism: Serratia sp. SCBI; assembly: GCF_000747565.1. NCBI lineage: Bacteria > Pseudomonadati > Pseudomonadota > Gammaproteobacteria > Enterobacterales > Yersiniaceae > Serratia > Serratia sp. SCBI. Next base: position 3,263,036 of record NZ_CP003424.1, read on the forward strand.
CTGGGGCTGGTGATCAGCGCGGCGCTGATTGGCCTGTCGCTGGGCGCGATGCTATCCGGGCCATTGTCAGACAGATTCGGCCGCAAAGTCGTCATCATCAACAGCGTGTTCTTTTTTGGCGTATGGACGCTGGTGACGGCGTTTTCTCAAAATATGGAGCAGATGATGTTATTTCGCCTGCTCACCGGATTGGGGCTCGGCGCCGCCATGCCGAATGTCGGCACCCTGGTGGCGGAGTTCGCGCCCGCCCGACGCCGCGCTTTCTTGATTACCGTGGTTTTCTGCGGCTTCACCTTTGGCGCCGCCTTGGGCGGATTCGCCGCGTCCTGGCTGATGCCGCGCTTCGGCTGGCATGCCGTGCTGCTGCTCGGCGGGATCTTGCCCCTGCTGTTCGCGCCCGTGCTGATGGCGGCGTTACCCGAATCGGTGTGTTTCCTGGTGGCGAAACGGGCAGATCAGGGCGGCATTCAGCGCATTCTGGCGAAACTGGCGCCCGATCGCGATTTTCGACATTCTACCGTCGTTCTGCCCCCGCCGGGCCAGGTCTGCACTCATCCGGTTAAACTGGTGGTGAGCGCACGGTACCGCTTCGGCAGTTTAATGCTGTGGGGCGCGTATTTTAGCGCGCTGTTTCTGTACTACACCTTAGGCAGTTGGCTGCCGCTGCTGATTAAAGACAGCGGTTTCAACATCGCGCAAGCGGCGGTCATCACCGCGCTGTTTCAGGCGGGCGGGACATTAGGATCGCTATTTTCCGGGTGGTTGATGGACAGATCCGAACCGCATCGCGCGTTGGCGTCGATTTATGGGTTGGGGGCGCTGTTCACTCTGCTGATGGGGATGGCGATGGGTTACCCCCTCCTGATGGGCGGCTGCGCGATGGCCATCGGGTTCTGCATCGGGGGCGCCAACACCGGCATGAACGCGTTGTCGGCCAGCTTTTACCCCACCGAAGCGCGGGCCACCGGCTCCAGCTGGATGCACGGCATCGGCCGTTTGGGCGCTATCTTAAGCGCGCTGGCCGGGGCTGAAATGCTGGCGCTCGGTTGGAGCTTCAGCACCATTTTCGCCGTCCTGGCGCTTCCCGCCCTGCTGACGGTGGCGATGATCGTCGCTAAACGGCGTCATCAGGCGCGTCAAGCGACAGAGCATCAATATGCCGCCTATCTGGATGCGCGTTCGAATGATGTTTGATTGCGTCGGGAAATAATCGACAACAAAGGGCAAGGCGTGTCGGCCTGCAGGGCCGGGGCGCTTTAACTGTGATGGGGATCGTTGAAAGATTTTTTCGTAAGTGATTGAATAATGGCGGAGAGAGGGGGATTTGAACCCCCGGTAGAGTTGCCCCTACTCCAGTTTTCGAGACTGGTCCGTTCAGCCGCTCCGGCATCTCTCCTGACAACGCTTGCTATCATGCCCGCTTTTACGGCATTTTTACAGCATTAGCATACCGCTGAACGTTCAAGTGACGACTTTACGAGCAACCTGATGATTAAATGGCCGTGGAAAGCGACTCAACCTTCTCAACCCGAGGCGGATACCCAGGCACAGTGGCGGGACGCGCTGGCGATCCCGCTGCTCTCGCCGCTGAATGAGCAAGAGCGGCAGCGGCTGGTGGCCGTCGCCGGGCAGATTTTGCAGCAAAAGCGCATCGTGCCGCTGCAGGGGCTGCAGCTCACCTCGCAGATGCAGGCGCGCATCGCCCTGCTGTTCGCCTTGCCGGTGCTGGAGCTGGGCGCGGAGTGCCTCGACGGCTTCAACGAAATTCTGCTCTACCCCACCCCATTCGTGGTGGAAGACGAATGGCAGGACGAGATCGGCCTGGTGCACTCGGGGCCGGTGGTGCAGTCCGGCCAAAGCTGGGAACAGGGGCCGATCGTGCTCAACTGGCAAGACGTGCAGGACTCTTTCGACCTTTCCGGTTTCAATCTGGTGATCCACGAAGCGGTACACAAGCTGGATATGCGCAACGGCGGCGTCGCCACCGGCGTGCCGCCGATCCCGCTGCGCGAGGTGGCCGCCTGGGAACATGATCTGCACGCCGCGATGGAAAGCCTGCAGGACGAGATCGACATGGTCGGCGAAGAGGCCGCCAGCATGGATGCCTACGCCGCCACCGATGCGGCCGAGTGCTTCGCCGTGCTGTCGGAGTACTTCTTCAGCGCCCCCGAGCTGCTGGCCGAACGCTTCCCGGCGCTGTATCAGCACTTTTGCCGCTTCTACCGCCAGGATCCGCTGGCGCGCCTGCTGCGCGCCCAGGCAGAAAACGACGCGCAATGGGCTGATTGACAGGCTTATTGCTCAGATACCGAGCAGTCGAACCGCCTGGGGCAATTTAGCGTTGACACACCTGGGGCAGCTGGATATGATGCGCCCCGTTCACACGATTCCTCTGTAGTTCAGTCGGTAGAACGGCGGACTGTTAATCCGTATGTCACTGGTTCGAGTCCAGTCAGAGGAGCCATATTTAGAAAAGCCCGCTTAAGGCAACTTAAGCGGGCTTTTTGCTGTTGGGCGTTTACAGCCCGCGCTTTTCCATCAGCAGCGCCAGATCGACCAACCGATTGGAGAAGCCCCACTCGTTGTCATACCAGGCAAGCACCTTCACCAGATTGCCGCCGATCACCAGCGTGGACAAGCCGTCGATGATCGACGAACGCGCATCGCCCCGGTAGTCGCTCGACACCAGCGGCTCATCGCTGTAGCCCAGGATCCCTTTCAGCGGGCCGGACGCCGCCGCCGCGCGGAACGCCGCGTTGATCTCCTCCGCCGTCGCCGGGCGTTTCAGCGTCACCGTCAGATCGACGATGGAAACCACCGGCACCGGCACCCGCAGTGAATAACCGGTCAGGCGGCCGTCCAGTTCGGGGATCACCTTGCCGAGCGCCTTGGCCGCACCGCTGGAGTAAGGCACGATAGACTCCGCCGCCGCCCGCGCGCCACGCAGATCTTTTTCCGGCTGATCGTGCAGCGCCTGGCTGTTGGTATAGGCGTGAGTGGTGTTCATCAGCCCGTATTCGATGCCGAACGCCTGATGCAGCACCTGTGCGGCGGGCGCCAGCCCGTTGGTGGTGCAGCTGCCGTTGCTGACCACCTTATGCAGCGCCGGATCGTAGAGGTGATCGTTAACCCCCATCACCAGCGTGATGTCATCGTTCTTGGCCGGCGCCGAGATAATCACCCGCTTGGCGCCGCCATGCGTGATGTGCACTTCCGCCTTGGCCTTGTCGGTAAAGAAGCCCGTCGCTTCGATCACCACGTCCACGCCCACGCTGCTCCAGGGGATCTCGGCGGGATCGCGCTGCGAAAACACCTGAATCGGCCGGCCGTCCAGCAGCAGCTGGTTGTCGCCGGCTTCGACCCTGGCCGCCAGCGTGCCGGAAAGCGTGTCGTATTTCAGCAGGTGCGCCAGCGTCTTGCTGTCGGTCAGATCGTTGATCGCCACCACTTCAAAATCGCTGCGCCCCAGCGCCGCGCGCAGCACGTTGCGTCCGATCCTGCCGAATCCATTAATGCCTACTCTCACCATGATGCACTCCTCGTTTTGGGCTTTGCCTCAACTCTAGCCCTGCCCCAAAGCGGCGTAAATGACGTTTACCGATCAATTTACGCCAAATTGCGCGCATGAAAGCGTTCGCGGTATTCACTCGGGGTCAGCTGCAGTTTTCGCTCAAACACCCGCCGCAGGTTAAGGCCGTTGCCAAAGCCGGTGGCCAGGGCGATCTGTTCGATGCCTTGCGCACTCTGCTCCAGGCGCTGTCTGGCGGTATGCAACCGCCCTTCTTCAACGAATTTGGCGGGAGAAATGCCCGTCTCGCGGGTGAACACGCGGGTAAAGTTGCGCGGGCTCATCGCCACGCGTTCGGCCAACCGTTCGACGCTGAGATCGTCGGCGAGATTCTCCAGGATCCAGGACTGCAGGTCGCGGATCGGGCCCGGCGATTTGGCCTGGTTGAGCGGGTAGCGGCTGAACTGCGCCTGCCCGCCGGGGCGGCGCAGAAACATCACCAGATCCTGCGCCACTTCACGCGCCTGCACGAAGCCGTAGTCGTCCTCCACCAGCGCCAGCGTCAGGTCGAAGCCGGAGCTGACGCCGCCGGAGGTCCAAATCGGCCCGTCCTGCACGTAGATCGGGCCGTTTTCGACCTGCACCTGCGGGAAGCGCGCCTGCAGCGTTTCCGCCAGTCGCCAGTGGGTGGTCGCCCGCCGTCCGTCCAGCAACCCGGCTTCGGCCAGCAACAGTGCGCCGCCGCAAACGGAGGCGATACGGCGCGTCTGCGGCGCCGCGCGGCGCAGCCAATCCGCCACCAGGGCGCCCTCTTCTTCGCTCGCCCCTTTGCCGGCAACAATGACGGTATCGCGCGGCAGGCGCGGATCGAGATCCGCCAGGCGATGGTCGGCCAACAGGCTCAGCCCGGACAGGCCGTGTACCACCCGATGAGACTGCGTGGTGGCGACCGCGATCTGATACAGCGGCGTCTCGGCGGCACTCAGGCGATTAGCCTGCATCAGGATATCGGCGATGCCCGCCGCTTCGAACAGCATGCCCCCTTCAGGGACGATAATCAGGAATGTGTGCATGGCGATAATAGAGAGAACGGTCAAAACAGGTCAGGAAGCCACTGTATAAGAAAAGCGCCGTCGGTTCACCCTGCAGGCATAAAAAAGCCCGCCGGCAACCCGACGGGCCTGGAAGGAATAGCCATTTAAACCTGCGGCAAGCTCACCCCGCCGGCGCGCGCCAATTGCGCCAGCAGCGCCGTTTGAAACGCCTCGTCGTGTACCGCCGCGTGAGGCTCGAAGCGCTGCTGATGATGCCAATAGCCGCCGGAGGCCAGGGCCTGCGGTTCATCGCTGCTCACCAGCCATGCCTGCGTCACATGCCCCAGCGCCAGATCGTCGGGCGCGTCCGCGCCGCCCATTTTGGTCGGCACCCAGCCGGGATCGACCGCGCTGCTGATGACGTCGGGCCACAGGCGCGCCACGGCGGCGGCCAGCGTGGTGACGAACAGCTTGCTGTCCGAATAAGAACCTGCGGCGCCGCCAAGCCAGTCTACGCCGTTCAGCTCCGCCACGCCGTCAAAGTGCATACTGCTGCTCAGGTAGACGATACGCTTGGGACGTTCGATCAGGGCCGTCAGCAGGTAGGGCGCTATGACGTTCACCGGCATCACCTGCGGCCCGGTAAACATACCGGCATTGTGGATCACCGCGTCCGGACGGCCGAGGCGATTGACCTGCTCGGCAAGCTGCCGAGTCTGCTGCACATCGGACAAATCGCCGATCGCCGCCTGTGCACCGCGATCCAGCAGATCGCGCACCGCGTCCAGACGGCCGGGTGCGCGCGCATGCAGAATCACCTGATGCCCTTCGTCCAACAGCGTTTGCGCGGCGGCGCGGCCCAGCCCGTCCACCGAACCGGTAATGAAAATGCGTGACATGCCATCCTCCGTTTAGCGCCAGCCGAGCGCCGGCGCGACATGGGTTAAAATCGATTCGATGACGTGCGCATTGTAATCCACGCCCAGCTGATTAGGCACGGTCAGCAGCAACGTATCCGCTTCGGCGATGGCCTCGTCCTGCGCCAGCTGTTCGATCAGCGCGTCAGGTTCTGCGGCGTAACTGCGGCCAAAGATCGCCCGGGTTTGCGCATCGATATACCCCAGTTGGTCGCCTTCCTTACCGCTGCCGCCGAAGTAGTTGCGATCCCGCTGATCCACCAGCGCGAAGATGCTGCGGCTGACGGAAACCCGCGGCTCGCGCGCATGGCCCGCCTCTTGCCAGGCCGCGCGATAGGCGCGGATCTGCTTGGCCTGCTGGATATGGAAGGGTTCGCCGGTTTCGTCGTTCTTGAGCGTCGAGCTTTGCAGGTTCATGCCCAGCTTCGCCGCCCAGACGGCGGTGGCGTTCGAACCGGCGCCCCACCAGATGCGGTCGCGCAGCCCGGCGGAAAACGGCTCCGGCCGCAGCAGCCCGGGCGGATTCGGGAACATCGGCTGCGGATTGGGTTCAGCGAACCCTTCGCCGCGCAGCGCTTCCAGGAACACTTCGGTATGGCGGCGGGCCATGTCCGCGTCGGTTTCGCCGTCGGCCGGGGCATAGCCGAAATAGCGCCAGCCGTCGATGACCTGCTCCGGCGAGCCGCGGCTGATGCCAAGCTGCAGCCGCCCGCCGGCGATCAGATCCGCCGCGCCGGCGTCTTCCACCATGTACAGCGGGTTTTCATAGCGCATGTCGATCACGCCGGTGCCGATCTCGATGCGTTGGGTTTTGGCGCCGATGGCGGCCAGCAGCGGGAACGGCGATCCCAGCTGACGCGCGAAATGGTGAACGCGAAAATAGGCGCCGTCCGCGCCCAGATCTTCGGCGGCGACCGCCAGATCGATGGACTGCAGCAGTGCATCCGCCGCTGAACGGGTGCCGGACTGGGCGGAAGGCGTCCAGTGGCCAAACGAGAGAAAACCAATCTTTTTCATCGGGCATCGTCCTCAAAGGCAAAACATGGGCCTACAGTGACAAAAATCGCGCGCTTTGCGCCAGCAAAATCGCCCCCGATCGCACTAAACGAACCGATTGCCGCCGCGCCGCCCGGCGATTGTAATCAAAAAACAAATGTCGTATAACAGGCAGCTCCGAGGGGTGTCCTGTTACGGGCTGAGATGGCGCAAGCCGAACCCTTTGAACCTGATCTGGGTCATGCCAGCGAAGGGACGGTTAGGCAACAATGCGATCACCCGTTGCCTGTTCATACCTCAGCGTGCCCGGATCTCCACTGACTCAAGGAGGTCCCATGTCCATCATCACCCAGTTCGAAAGCGGTCTTTACGGCCGGCTGCGCCAACAGGCCGGCAGCCACTGGCAAAATTACGTCGAACACCCGTTTCTGCAGCAGTTGGCCGCCGGCACCTTGCCTGAACGCGCTTTTCGCCGTTACCTGACCCAAGACTACCTGTTCCTGCTGCACTTCGCCCGTGCCTACGCGCTGCTGGTCAGCAAGCTGCGCACCTTGCCGGAAATGCGCGCCGCCACCGCCTCGCTCAACGGCATCGTCGCCGAGCTGCCGCTGCACGTGGCCTACTGCGCCGAATGGGGGCTGAGCGAAGCGCAGATCGCCGCCCAGCCGGAGGCGGCGGAAACCATGAACTACACCCGCTACGTGCTGGACATCGGCCATGCCGGCGACGCCCTCGATCTGCTGGCCGGCCTGCTGCCCTGCGTGGCCGGTTATGCCGAAATCGGCCTGCGGCTGCTGCACGATCCCGCCACGCAAATGGAGGGCAATCCTTACGCCTCCTGGATCCGCAACTACGGCGACGAGGGCTATCTGGCCGGCGTGCGCGCCGCCATCGAACTGCTGGAAACCGTCGGCCACCAGCGCGGCGCACAAAGCCGCTTTACCGAGCTGGCGCAGATTTTCACCACCGCCACTCAGCTGGAAGCGGCATTTTGGCAAATGGGGCTGAACGCCTCATGACCTCCCCGCGCCTCCCGCCCGGCATCCAGGTGCGGGATCTCACTCTGCGCTTCGATCAACAGGCGATCTTTGAGGGGCTGAGCTTCGACATCGCCGGCGGCAGCTTCGTCTCCCTGCTCGGCGCCAGCGGCGCCGGCAAAACCAGCCTGCTGAAGATCATCGCCGGGCTGGCGCAGGCCAGCTCGGGCACGGTGAGCGGCAGCGACGGCCTGCCGATCGCCGGGCGCATCGCCTACATGGGGCAAAAAGACCTGCTCTACCCGTGGCTGAGCGTCGAAGACAATGTCGCCCTCGGCTCGCGGCTGCGCGGCGAAGCGCCGGATCGGGCATGGACCGCGCACCTGCTCGAGCGCGTAGGCCTGGCCGCGCATAGCCGCAGCCTGCCCGCCGCGCTGTCCGGCGGCATGCGCCAGCGCGCCGCCATCGCCCGCACGCTCTACGAACGCCAGCCGATCGTGCTGATGGACGAACCCTTTTCCGCACTGGACGCCATTACCCGCGCCGAGATCCAGAGCCTGGCCGCCGAACTGCTGGCACAAAACACCGTGCTGCTGATCACTCACGACCCGATGGAGGCTTGCCGCCTGAGCCACCGGCTGCTGGTGCTGTCGCCCTGGCCGCAGGGCCTCGATGATACCCACCGCATCAGCGGGCAACCGCCGCGCGCGCCGGATGACGCCGACCTGCTGAAAAGCCAGGCCGAGCTGCTGCTGCAAATGGTGAGGGCGGCGCAATGAATATCGCCAAAGAGCGCGGCTTCACCCGCCTGCGGCGTGGGTTGACGGTCTTCATCGGCCTGCTGCTGCTGTGGTGGCTGGCGGCGCAAAGCGGCATTCCGGCCTTTCTGCTACCCACGCCGGGCGCGGTGGCGCAGGCGCTGTGGGACGGACGCGGCTATCTCGCCTGGCACACGCTGGTCACGGCTTCGGAGATCGTCAGCGGGCTGGCGCTCGGCGTGCTGCTCGGCGCGGCGCTGGCGCTGTGCATGATCTTCTCGCCGCGCCTGCAGCGCTGGCTGATGCCGCTGGTGCTCACCAGCCAGGCGATACCGGTGTTCGCCCTGGCCCCATTGCTGGTGCTGTGGTTCGGCTTCGGCATGAGCGCCAAAGTGGCGATGGCGGTGCTGGTGATCTTCTTCCCGGTGGTGTCGGCCTTTTTCGACGGGCTGCGCCGGGTCAACAACGACTATCTCGATCTGGCGCGCACGATGCGCGCTTCGCGTTGGGCGCAGCTGCGGCACGTGCGGCTGATGGCGGCGCTGCCGGCCTTCGGCTCCGGCCTGCGCATGGCCGCCGCCGTCGCGCCGATCGGCGCCATTATCGGCGAATGGGTCGGCTCGGCCGAAGGGCTGGGCTACGTGATGCTGAACGCCAACGCGCGCATGCAGACCGACGTCTGCTTCGCCGCGCTGTTTATTTTGGTGCTGATGACCGTGCTGCTGTGGGCTGCGGTGGATGCGCTGCTGCGGCGCCTGATCGCCTGGGCGCCGGAAAACGACTGATGATTGCAACCATAACCAGGGATAAAGGAACGACCATGATCAAACAAACCGTTTGCGGGCTGCTGCTCGGCGCCGCCCTCACCGGCCAGGTCGGCGCGGCCGACAAGCTGACGCTGGTGCTCGACTGGTACATCAACCCGGATCACGCGCCAATTATGGTGGCCGAGCAGATCGGCGCCTTCAAGGCCGCAGGGCTGGACGTCAAGATCGTGCCGCCGTCCGATCCGGCGCTGCCGCCGCGGCTGGTGGCCGCCAAACAGGCCGACCTCGCCATCACCTATCAGCCGCAGCTGCATTTCTTCGCCGATCAGGGCCTGCCGCTGATGCGCGTCGGCACGCTGATCAACACGCCGCTGAATACGGTGATCGCGCTGGACAAAAACATCACGTCGCCGGCGGATCTCAAGGGCAAAACGGTGGGCTACTCGGTCAGCGGCATCGAACAGGCGACGCTGGCCACCATGGTCGAACACGAGCACCTCAAGCCGCAGGACATCAAGCTCATCAACGTCAACTTCCAGCTGACCAGCGCCCTGCTGGCGGGCCAGGTCGATGCGGTGATCGGCGGCTACCGCAATATCGAAGCGCTGGAGCTGAAGCTGCAGGGCAAAAAACCGGTGGTGTTCAACGTCGAAGACTACGGCGTGCCGGCCTACGACGAGCTGATCATCGTCGCCAACCGCGATGCGGTGAACGAGCCGAAAATCCGCAAATTCCTCGCCGCGCTGAAGCAAGGCAGCGACTACCTGCATGCACACCCGCAGGACACCTGGCTGGCGTTCGCCAAGGCGCACCCGGAGCTGAATACCGAGCTGAACAAACAGGCGTGGCAAGCCAGCCTGCCGCTGTTCGCGCGCGATCCGGCCAAGTTGGATCGGGCCCGCTATGAGGCTTACGAACAGTTCCTGTTCGACAACAAGCTGATCAAGAAAATCACCCCGGTAGACCAGTATGCGGTGGAGCTGAACTGATCACGCCGAGGCGGCCGGCGGCGCCACCGTCACCTCGCCCTGGCCGCTGCGCTGCAAGGCCGCCTTCACCAGCCCGTTGGCCTTGCAGCGTTCGATAAACGCGTTCACGTAGGCGGCGCCCTGCGTTTTTTGCCGCGGCACCGCCATCGCCTGGCGAATGGCGGTGAAATGCCCATCCAGCACTCGGTAGCCGGGATGGGCGGCCGCGGCGGCCAGCAGCGGTTGACGCACGCCGGCCGCCGCCTCCAGCCCGCGTTCGAAAAACAGCGCGATCGCCTCGGCGGAAGTAGCCGCCCGCACCAGCTGCGCCTGCTGCAGCGTGCGCGACAAAAACAGATCGTACGCGGCGCCCTGGCCGACCGCAATGCGCACCTCCGGCCTGTCGAGCTGCGCCACCTCAAAGTAAGGCGCGTCGTTCGCCACCAGGTAAGTCCCCTCAATGATCACGTAGGGTTCGCTGAAGGCAATTTGCGCCGCGCGCACCGGCTCGATGGCCATAAACGCCAGATTCCAGGCGCCGCTGTCCAGGTCGGCGAACACCTTGCCGGCCGCGTCATAGGTCACCAGCTCCAGCACCACGTCCAGTTCGCGAGCCAGCGCGGCGGCCAGCTCCACCGAAGCGCCTTGCGGTTTACCGCCGGGCCCGGCCTGCGCCAGCACCGGATTGCCGAGATTGATCGCCGCGCGCAACACGCCTTGCGGGGCCAGATCGTCGAGTACCGCTGCGGAAATCGTCTGCATACTTCCTCCTGAATGGCTGATGGACGCGCCGTCGTGGCGCTCATTAAGCGTAGAGCGAAAGCTCCGACCAGCAAGATTTCTCCACCGCGGCCGCCGTCGACGTGATTAACGTCACACTATTGTCATAAAAATGTACAATAGCCGCCGACCGTCGGCCGGAGCGGGACATCGCGCGTTGTTCCGCCGCCGACAATAGGCTATACCCTTCACTTTTCGCGCCGCGGCACGGTCGGCGGCGCAGACCAGGGCAGCAACGTTTTTTTCAATCAGACAAGGTTTGGCGGATGGTTCTCGCAGTCGTTTCGTTTGTTCTTTTTTTGGCGTCGATCTTGATTTATCGCACCCGGGCCGCCGCCAACCGCTGGTGGTTCGCCATTCTGCTGACGCTGCTCGGCAGCTATCTGGTGCTGAACGTCATTCTGATCGCCAGCAACTACTTCACCGGCGACGGCATCACCGATGCGGTGATCTACACCGTCACCAGCAGCCTCAAAGGCGCGGGCATCAGCAAATACGTGCTGCCGTTCATCGGCCTGCTGGCGGCGCTGGGGCTTATCTTCGCGGTGCTGGCCCGCAGCCTGCTGCGCCGCAAGGCCAAAGGCAGCAGCGTGGCCTACAGCCTCGTCGCCGTGCTGCTGGCGCTGTTCTCGGTCGGCACCACCCCGGCATTTCAGGACATCTCGCTGCTGGTCAAGAGCCAGATCGTCGGCGATACCGCCGATTTCACCACCTACTACAAGGCGCCGAAAAAGACCGTGCAGGGCAAACGGCCGAATCTGGTGTACATCTATGCCGAGAGCCTGGAGCGCACCTACTTCGATACCGAGCTGTTTCCCGGCCTGGCCGACGAGCTGAACGCCCTGCGCGCAGACAGCATCGATTTCAGCAACACCCAGCAGCTGCCGGGCACCGGTTACACCATCGCCGGCATGGTCGCCTCGCAGTGCGGCATTCCGCTGTTCGCGCCCTTCGACGGCAACGCCTCCAGCGCGGTCTCCACCTTCTACCCGGAGAACGTCTGCCTGGGCGACGTGCTGAAGGCCGCCGGCTACAGCAACTCTTTCTATCAGGGCGCCGAGCTGGCGTTCGCCGGTAAAGACACCTTCCTGAAATCCCACGGCTTCGACCACGTTTACGGTTTCAAAGAGCTGCGCGAACAGGTCGCCGATCCGAGCTACAAAAACGACTGGGGCTGGTACGACGACAGTGTGCTGGACGTGGTGTACGGCAAGTTCGTCGAGCTGTCCAAACAGCGCCAGCCGTTCTCGCTGTTTACCCTGACCGTCGATACCCATCACCCAGACGGTTTTATCTCCGCCAGCTGCAGCAAGAAAAGCTACGCCTGGCAGAACAAGGAAAACCGCTCGCTGAGCGCGGTGGCCTGCAGCCAGCAACACATCGCCGCGCTGATCGACAAAATCAAACGCTCGCCCTATTTCAGCAACACCGTGATCGTGGTGTCCTCCGATCATCTGGCGATGAACAACACCGCCTACGACATCCTGACCAAACAGAAGCGCCGCAACCTGTTCTTTATCATCGACGGCACCCGGCCGCAGGCGGAGCAGCGCAACGAGAAACGCAGCACGCTGGATAACGGCGCCACGGTGCTGGACGTGATGGGCGGCGACAACTACATCGGCCTCGGCCGCAGCAGCCTGTCGGCGCCGTCGCTGTCTACGGTGTTCCTGAATATCGAAGAGAAAATCAACGGCTGGAAACCGGCGGTGATCAATCAGTGGGGCCTGCCGAACCGCATCAGCGACTACAGCGTGGACACGCGCCAGCGCAGCTTCAGCTTCTCCGGCGTCACCTACAAGGTGCCGTTCATCCTGCGGGTGGGCGACAACCGCATCGAACCGATGTTCAACGTCTACCTCTCCACCCCGCTGCGCAAGCAGCTGGCCGGGCTGGGGGCGGGGGAGAAATTCGTCTGGGTCGATAAATGCTACGAGATCGGCCGGGTCTGGGCGCCGCAGCTGGCGCTGAGCACCGACATCTGCGTGGCCTCCGGCACCCTGGCCTCGCCGCCGCAGATCGTGCAGGCCAGCGGCGAGCGCTTCCGCGGCAAGGTGAACTTTACCGGCCCGGCGGCGGACAGCGTCGCCGATTACCAAAACGCCGTCGCCCGCCTGCAGGTGGACGACGCGGCGATGAAGTACCGGGCGGACGCCATCGAGTTCATGCTGCCCGGCATGCCGGAACAGGTGAAAGCCATTACCGGCGTCTCCGCCGTCGAGGAGTGGGGCCGCTGGTCCGACGCCAACCTGGCGCCGGCGGTCGACATCGATTATGTCGATCCGCTGCCGAAAACCTTCGATCTGGTGCTGCGCGCCCGCGCCTACGGCAACAACGTCGGCGAACCGATTTCGGTGCGCGTCGGCGACGAAGAGCGCTTCGTGTCGCTCGGCGAGCAGGACAGCACCGTCACCCTGCGTTTCGACAACCCGCGTGGCGCGCAGAAGATCAGCATTACCCCGCCGGCACCGACCGAGCCGAAAGAGAGCGCCAGCGGCGGCTTCACGCCGAAGAAGCTGGGCATCGGCCTGGTATCGCTGAAGGTCGAAGCGGCCGCTCCCGCCTCCTGATCCCCCCGCCTTCACGGGCGCGGTAATTTCTTTGCCGCGCCCGTCATTTCGACCAAGCTTTTACGCCCTGCTTCGGCTAACCTGTGACGGTGAAACGCCGCCAATCCCGCCCCAGAGCCGGGACATCGAAGGAGAAAGTATGAGCTATGCCCCACCTCGCAGCGGCCTCAGCGCCGATCAGGCACTCGATCAACTGGAAGCCTTGTATGACGCCGCGGTAGACGCGCTGCGTCAGGCGGTCAGTGACTTTATCAGCCACGGCACCCTGCCGGACCCGCAGGCGCGCGCCGCCGGGCTGTTCGTGTATCCCGAGCTGCGCGTCAGCTGGGACGGGCAGCAGTCCGGCCCGAACAAAACCCGCGCCTTCGGCCGCTTTACCCATCCCGGCAGCTACAGCACCACCGTGACCCGGCCGCAGCTGTTCCGCCACTATCTGGCCGAACAGCTGGCGATGCTGGAACACGACTACGCCGCCCATATCGAAGTGGCGCCGTCGCAGCAGGAGATCCCGTTCCCTTATGTGATCGACGGCTCCAGCCTGGCGCTCGATCGCTCAATGAGCGCCGGTATCGCGCAGCATTTCCCCACCACCGAGCTGGCGCAGATCGGTGACGAGACCGCCGACGGCCTGTATCACACCACCGACAACCATTTCCCGCTGTCGCATTTCGATGCGCTGCGAGCGGATTTCTCGCTGGCGCGTCTGCGGCACTACACCGGCACCCCGGTAGAGCATTTCCAGCCGTTCGTGCTGTTCACCAACTACACCCGCTATGTGGACGAGTTCGTGCGCTGGGCCTGCGCGCAGATCGCCGATCCGGCCAGCCCGTACATCGCGCTCTCCAGCGCCGGCGGTACCTACATCACGCCGGAAACCAGCGCGCCCGAACAGGCGGTGTCCGATCTGGCGTGGAAAAACCACCAGATGCCGGCCTATCACCTGATCTCGCGCACCGGCCAAGGGATCACGCTGATCAACATCGGCGTCGGCCCGTCCAACGCCAAAACCATCTGCGATCACCTGGCGGTGCTGCGCCCGAGCGCCTGGCTGATGATCGGCCACTGCGGCGGCCTGCGCGAAAGCCAGAAGATCGGCGATTACGTGCTGGCCCACGCCTATCTGCGCGACGATCACGTGCTGGATGCGGTGCTGCCGCCGGATATCCCGATCCCGAGCATCGCCGAGGTGCAGCGCGCCCTGTACGACGCCACCAAGATGGTCAGCGGCATGCCCGGTGAAGAGGTCAAACAGCGTTTGCGCACCGGCACCGTGGTCACCACCGATGATCGCAACTGGGAGCTGCGTTACTCCGCTTCGGCGCGCCGCTTCAACCTCAGCCGCGCGGTGGCGGTCGACATGGAGAGCGCCACCATCGCCGCTCAGGGTTACCGCTTCCGGGTGCCGTACGGCACGCTGCTGTGCGTCTCCGACAAACCGCTGCACGGTGAAATAAAACTGCCGGGCCAGGCCAACCGCTTCTATGAAGGAGCAATCTCCGAGCACCTGCAGATCGGCATCTGCGCCATCGATCTGTTGCGCGCCGAGGGCGATCGCCTGCACTCGCGCAAGCTGCGCACCTTCAACGAACCGCCGTTCCGATAACGGTGCTCAGGCCCGCTGCGGCGGGCCGTTTTTTCCTCAACGCACCAGCGCCAGCGCGCGCTTCTCCTGGCTGCGGCCACCGGCGATCGACAGCAGCAGGTCTTTCACCAGCAGCGCCGGGGCGGACAGCGACTGTTGGCCCGACATGCACAGCGACAGCGGCACCGACATCGTCGGCGCATTGATGCGCGCCATCCAGGCCTTGGCCGGGCCGATCATCGCGCGCGCCACCGACTCCGGCAATACGGTCGCCCCCAACCCGCCGGCGATCGCGGCGCTCAGCGCACCCGAGGATTCAATCTCCCCCACCACGTTGACAGCCAGCTTGCGCAGCGCCATCGCCTCCTCCAGTTGGTTGCGCACCGCATCCCCCTCGCGCGGCAGGAACAGGTTCAGCCGCGCCACGTCCAGCAGCTCGACGCTGTTACCGGGATGCGGCACCGCGCGCGTCGCCACCAGATAGAGATCCTCCCGCATCAGCGCGACGGTGTGCAGACCGGCGGGCATTTTGGCGCCGTAGACCATCGCCATGTCCAGCGTCTGGTTGGCCACCTGTCCGGCCAGCGCCGCGCCGCTGTTTTCATACAGGCTGAGCAAAATGCCCGGCTGCTGATCGCGCAGGGTTTGCAGCAGCGGCAGCGCCAGCTGCGCTGCGGTGCTCCCCGACGCCAACCCGAGAGATACCTGGCCGCTCATCGCCTGCCCGGCGCTGTTGACCGCGCTCTGCGCCTGCTCGCACTGGCGCAAAATGGTTTGCGCGTGGGCATACAGAATGTTGCCGGCCTCGGTCGGCTGCACCCCGCGCTTGGTGCGGATCAGCAGCTGTTGCTTCAGCTCCCCCTCCAGCGTCGCCAACTGCTGGCTGAGCGCCGGCTGGGCGATATGCAACACCTCCGCCGCCTGGGTCAGGCTGCCGACATCGACGATTTTCACGAAGTACTTCAGACGTCTGAGATTCATAGTGCCTCCAGCGAGCCGCTAAATTGAGAATGCCGAAATCCGGTCATGCAACCGCAGCAAGATCCAGGCCAGAGTCGTCAAAAGGCCAAAAACGGCGGCAAATGGCCGTTTATCGGGCGAGGCGCGCCACAACGCAGGGCACGCGTTGCACCACCGGCAGGCAACGGCGCCGCCTCAGCGGGCAATCCGGCGGCGCTGCGCGTGAGGTAAGCGATAAAAGCGAGAAAAAGCAGCAGGTTGGGTAATCTTGCAGCAAACGCGCGCGCCGGGCGTTTTCGCGCTTTACAAGCCGCAACCGCCCCGCTATTATTCGCCCCGTTCACACGATTCCTCTGTAGTTCAGTCGGTAGAACGGCGGACTGTTAATCCGTATGTCACTGGTTCGAGTCCAGTCAGAGGAGCCATATTTAGAGAAGCCCGCTCAGGGAAACCCGAGCGGGCTTTTTGCCTTTCAGCCGCCGTCAAAAGCTGCGTTTCGCCACCAGATAGGCGCCCGCCACCAGCAGCAGAGCGCCGAACAGCGCCGGCAGATTCTCGCGCAGCGCCGCCGGGCCGGCGCGGTAGACGTCCACCAACAGCCCCATGCACAGCTGGCTGGCGACCAGGATCGAAATGGTGGCCGCCGCGCCCAGTTTTTGGTAGCCCAGGATGCCGGCGAACACGAACAGCGATCCCAGCAGCCCCGGCAACAGCATCCACCACCTGGCGGCGCCGGTCACTTCCGTCACCGCGCCGAGGCCGTTTTTGGCCAGCAGCAACCCTACCAGCAGCAACAAACCGACGCTGGAGTTGATCACCAGCGTGATAAGGATGGTCGAGACGCTTTCGGTGATGCGCACCATCAGCAGATTCTGCACCACCAGCCCCATCCCGGCCGCGATCAGCAGTAACAGCATATTCATCGCCCTGTCTCCCGGGATCAGCGTGCGGGCGGCGCCGCCCGTTCGTCGAGCCTCAGTTGCAGGAACGTCAGATCCAGCCATTGGCCGAATTTGGCGCCCACCTGTTCCATGCGCCCCACGTCGCGGAACCCGAGCGCCAGATGCAGCTTAATCGAGGCCTGATTGCCGGATTCGATGCCGGCCACCATCACATGTTTGCCGATTTCCCGCGCCCGTGCGATCAGCGCCAGCAGCAGCGCCTTGCCAATCCCTGCGCCGCGATGCGCCTGATGGACATACACCGAATGTTCCACGGTGTGGCGATAGCCGTCCCAGGCCCGCCAGTCGCCGAACGACGCATAGCCGATCGCCTCGTCCTCGGCGTTCACCGCCACCAGCACCGGGTAACCCGCCGCCTGCCGTTCGCCGATCCACGCCGCGCGATTGGCCGCATCCACGGTTTGTTCATTCCAGATGGCGGTGCTGTTCAACACCGCGTCGTTATAGATAGCGGCAATCGCCGCGCTATCGTTGAACGTCGCATTTCGTATAATCATGGTTTACCCCGGCCAATTGTCCACTATAATACTACGATATGAATATTAAATTAGACAATCTAAATCAGCTGATCGGCGCACGCATTCGCATTGAACGCGAAGCGCGCCACTGGTCGCTGTCCGATTTGGCCGAACGGGCGGGCGTCTCACGGGCGATGGTTCATAAGATCGAGCGCGGCGAGAGCAGCCCGACGGCGATGCTGTTGGGCAGACTGGCGGGCGCGTTCGGCCTCAGCATGTCCAAGCTGATCGCCCGAGCTGAAACACAGGAAGGCCGGCTGCTGCGCCGGGAAGATCAACCGGTCTGGGTCGATCCCGAGAGCGGTTACGTGCGGCGCCACGTGTCGCCCCGCACCGATTTGCCGCTCGATCTGGTGCGCATCGAACTGCCGGCCGGCGCGGCGATCCCGATGCCGGCTTCGGTGTACGCGTTCAAACGTCAGCTGATCTGGGTCTTATCCGGCGCACTGGTCTTTATCGAGGGTGACGCGCGCCATGAGATGGCCGAGGGAGACTGCCTTGAGCTCGGCCCGCCGGCGGACTGCCGATTTGAAAATCAGAGCGACCAACCGTGCGTGTATATGGTGGCGGTGCTGAGCGCCGCCTGACGGCCGTCTGCCCTAACCCTGCGCCGGGCGGTTATAGCCGGCGCGGAAAAACTTCTCCGCCAACCGGCTGTCGCCACCGGAGAAGAACTCGCTCATCGGCTCGCTGCCAAGCCCATAGGCGCGGCTGAGCTGCCCGGCCTCGAACGCCGCCCGGTTCTCGTCGCCGCAGCGCTGCGCCAAATGGTGCGCATAGCCGAGCACGAAACCGCGCTTGTAGTCGGAGCAAAAGCGCGACAGCTCCGCCTCCGGTTTCAGGTCGTCCGCTTTTAATCCCGCCAACAGCCCTTTGCCAAAATGATCCCCCATCGGTTCCTCCTTATCACGCAATCGCTATATAACAAAATATACAGCGAATGGGCGAACGCGAACATACTCCCTAAGTTTTACTCGCCGCATAAAAAAGGCCCGCCAAGCGGGCCTCGGCGAGAACGCGCGATCACAGCGTGAAATTCAGCCCTTCGCTGACGGTGTTGCCCAGCGGCAGGCGGCCCGACGGCGCTTCTTTCTCCTGCAGGAAATCCGGCAGGCGGGATTTGTCGCCCGGTTTGCCGATCGCCACCATGGCGTGCACCGCATAATCGTCCGGCAGCTGCAGCGCCGCCTTAATCTTGTCGTGGTGAATGCCGCTCATGCAGTGGGTCAGCCAGCCTTTCAGGTGCGCCTGATGCGCCAGGTTGGCCCAGGCGGCGCCGGTGTCGAACGCGTGGGTCGGGTTGTCCACCAGCCGCTCGCCGTTCAGGCTGGTGGTTTTGGAGACGATCACCACCAGCGCCGAAGCGTGTTGCGCCCAGCCGCGGTTGAAGTCGATCAGGAACTCCAGGTAGTTCTCCCAGCTGTCGGAGCCGTGCTTGCTGTAGGCAAAGCGCCACGGCTGAATGTTGTAGGCCGAAGGCGACCAGCGCGCCGCTTCAAAGAAGCTCAGCAGCGTTTGATCGTCGATGGCGTCGTTGGTCATCGCGCGCGGCGACCAGCGCTCGATAAATTGCGCGTCAATCGGGTAATCGGAGATTCTTGGCTGGCTCATGATAGGTTCTCGCAGTGAAGTAAAAACAAAAGTTCGCTGATATTCCCACAGCTTAGGACGGTAAAACTTTTATTTCGTGCCATTGTCCTGCGGCAATTCCTGCTGCAGCCAGGCCAGAAACGCCCTGACCGGCGGATGCCGCTCGCGCCCCGGCGCGCACAGCACGCTGTATGCGGCGCCCGGTACGCGCACCTCGGGCCGGTACGCCGCCAGCAGGCCGTTGTCCACCATCTCGGACACCATCACCGAGCTGGCGAGCACCCACCCTTGCCCGGCCACCGCCGCCTGCAGGGCGTAATGCTCCTCGTGATAGCTGCGCATCGCCGCATGGCGCCGCCACCAATCGACCCCGGCGGCCCGGCACCAGTCATGCCAGCCGCTGTCGTACAGCGCCGAATCCCCCCACTTGACGGTGATCAGCACCGGATTTTCCGGCTCGGCGGCGGCCAGCCCCGGCGCGGCGTAGACGCCAAAGCTTTCCTCCAGCCGCGCCGCCTGATGCAGCGCGGGATAGTGCGCGCGGCTGTAGCGCACCGCTACGTCCACGCTGGCGTCTTGCTGCAGATCGATCACCTCGGCGCAGGCCTCCAGGCGCACCAGATAGTGCGGATACGCCTGATAGAAGCGCCCCAAACGCGGCACCAGCCACAGCGCCGCGAACGAGTGCGTCACCGAAACGCACAGCGATCCTGCGCTGGGCTGCGGCCGCAGGCCTTCGAGCGTGGCGGCGACGTCCAGCAGCGCGCCGTGCACCCCGGCAAACAGCGTTTCCCCCTTCGGTGTCAGCCGCACGCCGCGCGGCACCCGCTCGAACAGCGCAAACCCCAACTGCTGCTCCAGCGCTTTGATCTGGTGTGATATCGCCGTCGGCGTCACCGCCAGTTCGGCCGCCGCCAGCTTGAAGCTGCGCAGGCGAGCGGCGGATTCGAAGGTGCGTAATGCGTTGACGGGCAGCGTAGCGAACATGGCGAAGCCTCTCCAGGTGAGTTGAATTCATCCTGGCAGAAAAGCCGTCATTTGTCGCCCGCCGGGGTTTGTTTCTAGAGTAAGGCTGAATTCATTTCACACAGAGGAATATGACATGAATGCAACTCATCAACCCAAGCGTTTGGCGGTGCTGGTCGGCAGCCCGCGCCGCGACGGCAACAGCGCCACGCTGGCGCAGGCGATCATGGCGGGCGCCGCCGAAGCCGGCACCGTCGCCAGCCTGCATTTTCTCGACGATTACCTGAGCGGTTTTCTGAGCGATGAACGCCATACGCCGCCGCCGGCCGATCGCTACGCCGAGCTGTTCCTGGAGCACTTCCTGCCGGCCGACGGCGCGGTATTTTGCACGCCGATTTACTGGTACGGCATGTCGGCGCAAACCAAGGCCTTTTTCGATCGCTCGTTCAGCTTCTATTCCAATGCCTACCCTCAGGCGGCGGACGTGCACCAACGCATGAGCGGCAAGCGCATCGGGCTGGCGGTGGCGTCGGAAGAGACCTACCCCGGCGCGGCGCTGGGCATCGTGCATCAGATCCAGGAGTTCAGCCGCTACACCCATTCCGCCTTCGTTGGGCTGGTGCACGGCGCCGGCAACCAGCGCGGCGAGATCGCCCGCGATCCGCGCAACCCGCTGCGGGCCGCCCGCGAGTTGGGGCGCGAGTTCTTCACCCGCCCCTACTCGGATTATCAGATGGACAGCCCGCGCAGCACGCAGGTGTGGGCGGACTGACGCTTGAGTCTGCCGGCAAACCACGCTGTCACCCTCCGGCGGCGATCGCCGCCAGCAGATGACGCGCGACGCTTTCGGCGTGTTCCGCCACCTGCGGCAGCCCCATCAGTTCGCCGAAGCGGCCGCGCGCCGCCGGGCCGGCCACCAGCAGGCGCGGGTTGGCCAGGCCGTCGCCGCCGATCGCCTGGCTGTCGGCATTGACCCACAGCCCCAGCCCCAGCGGATCGGCGCGCAGCGCCCCCTGCTCCGCCAGTGAACGGAGCAAGGGGCTGGCGGCGATCAGGCCGGCATGGGCCGGGCCCGTGGTGATCAGCAGCCGCTGCGCCTGCAGCGCCCGCTCTGCGCCTTGGCGCGGCAGAATCGTCAACCTTACGCCCTGCGGCGTTCGCTCCGCTCTACGCAAACGAGCGGCCAATACCTGCAGCGTGCCCGCCGCCTGTTGCTCCGCCAGCAGCGTGCTCACCTGCGGCGCAAGGCGATAGCGATGCACGTCCCAATAGGCGCGCAAATGCCGCAGAAAGCGCTGCTGTTCGGTCGGCGTCAACGCTTGCCACAGGCGCTGCCCCTGGGCGCGCACCGCGTCCAACACCGCCTGCCACGGCACCCGTTGCCGAGCGGCGCGCGCCACCTCAAGGCGCACCTGCCGCACCCCATCGCGCAGTCCGGCGGGCGGGGCAAACGACCATGTCGGTACTCCCCTTCGGCATTGGGGCGCGGCAGCAGGCCGTGACGAGAGAAGGCGGTAATCGGCCCGCGATGCCCGCGGCGGTGCAACGCCGCCACCGTATCGGCCATCGTTAACCCTGTGCCGACGATCGCCAACGCCTCACCGGGTTCAACTTCGTCCAGCGCCTCCGCCGCCCAGGGATTGGCGATCAGACGCGCATCGCGCGCCAGCTCCGGGGCGATCTGCCGCGGCAGCGCGGGCGGCAGATGGCTGGTCGCCAACACCACATAGTCGCCCCACAGCCGTTCGCCGCCCGCGGTGATGACGGTCGCGCCCTGCGCCTGCGGCTGCAGGTGCAGCGCCCGATCGCGCAGGTGCCGCAAGCGGGCCCGGCCCGACTGCGCCGCCTGATGGAAACGTTCCTCGACATAGCGGCCGAAGGCGCCGCGCTGCGGATAGGCTTTACCGTCGCGCCACAACGCCTGCGGATCGGCCACCAATCCGCCGCCCAGGCGATACCAGCGGTCAAAATCCCCCGCCGGCTCATCCGCCAGCTGCATCCGATCGGCCGGGACGTTGATGCGGTGGGTCGGTTCAGTGGTCGAGTAGGCCACGCCATAGCCCGGCGCCGCGCGCGGTTCGATCACCGTGACATCCACCGCTCCGCGCGCCAGCTGGATCGCCAGCGCCGCGCCGGTGAAACCGCCGCCGATAACGATAATATGGGCACGCTTCGCCATCAGCCCTCCCGCTGTACCGGGCCGGGACGACGATCGCCGCCGATGGTTTCGCCGAACGGGCCGGTATTGATCGTGCGGGCCGTCTGATGGGGCGGCTGCGCCAGCGGCAACAGCGGCATCACCAGTTCGGCGAAGCGGTGGGCCTCTTCCAGATGCGGATAGCCGGAAAGGATGAAATTGTCGATGCCCAGCGCCTGATACTCGCGTATGCGCGCCGCCACCTGCTGCGGATTGCCCACCAACGCGGTGCCGGCGCCGCCGCGCACCAGGCCGACGCCGGCCCACAGGTTGGGGCCGATGCGCAGACTCTCACGCGAGCCGCCATGCAGCTCGCTCATGCGGCGCTGGCCGGTGGAGTCCATGCGCGCAAAGATCTGCTGCGCCGCCGCGATGGTGTCGTCATCCAGATGCGCGATCAGGCGCTCAGCCGCCGCCCAGGCTTCGTCTTCGGTTTCGCGCACGATAACGTGCAGGCGAATGCCGTAGCTGAGTTTACGCCCCTGCCGCTCGGCGCGCTGGCGCACCGCCGCCAGCTTTTCCGCCACGTGAGCCAGCGGCTCGCCCCAGGTCAGGTAGGTGTCGATCTGCCCGGCGGCGATGTCGATCGCTTCCGGCGACGAGCCGCCGAAATAGAGCGGCGGGCCGTTTTCCTGCACCGGCGGGAACAGCAACTCGGCGCCTTCGACGCGAATATGCTTACCGCTGAAATCCACCTTCTCCCCTTGCAGCAGCCGTTGATACACCGTGAGAAATTCCTGTGTCACCTCGTAGCGTTCGGCATGGCTGAGGAAAATGCCATCCCCTTTGTTTTCCACCGGATCGCCGCCGGTCACCACGTTGATCAGCAGGCGCCCGTCCGACAACCGGTCCAGCGTCGCGGCCATGCGCGCCGCCAGGCTCGGCGGCTGCAGGCCGGGGCGCAACGCCACCAGATAGCGCAACCGACGGGTGAGCGGTGCCAGCGCCGCCGCCACCAGCCAGGAATCCTCGCAGCTTTTACCGGTTGGGATCAGCACGCCGTAATAGCCAAGGTTATCGGCGGCCAGCGCCACCTGCTGCAAATAAGGCAGGTCTACCGGGCGCCCGCCCTGCGCCGTGCCCAGATAGCGGCCATCGCCGTGGGTCGGCAGAAACCAGAAAACGTTGATGCGTTCTTTCGCTGACTCAGTCATTTATGCTTTTCCTATATAACTATTCTCAATATTTATCGATAGAAAAATCTTGCTTGGTTATAAAACGAAAAGCAGGATGCATGCCACAGTGGCGGATTTTAAAAAGCAATGCATATCAATGCGTTGAAAAGACATCACCGCCCAATCGCTGCTGCATTGGCAGCAGGCGGCGGCGAAAAGCTGTTGCCAATGCAGCACCGTGCGTCTTTTACCCTCTCGCGGCCGCTCATGGGCTGGGATAAGATTTTTTCCCCCTTCGCCGTCAGCCAGGAGACGCCCATGTACGATCCCCAACCGTTCGCCGCCGACAAACCGGTGCTGATCGATCCGGCGTCGCTCGCTCTGCAAAGCGTGCTCGATCGGCTGGCCCCCACCGACGCTACCGTACTGATCGTCGGCGAAACCGGCACCGGCAAAGAGGTGGTGGCGCGCTATCTGCACCACCACAGCGCGCGCCGCCATCGCCCTTTTTTGGCGGTCAACTGCGGCGCGCTGACGGAAAGCCTGGCGGAAGCCGAATTGTTCGGCCATGAGAAAGGCGCCTTCACCGGCGCCGTCGGCACCCATCAGGGCTGGTTCGAAGCGGCGGAAGGCGGCACCCTGCTGCTGGACGAGATCGGCGAACTCAACCTGTCGCTGCAGGTCAAGCTGCTGCGCGTGTTGCAGGAACGGGAAATCACCCGCGTCGGTTCGCGCAAACCGCTGAAGATCGATGTGCGGGTCATCGCCGCCACCCACGTCGATCTGGCCGGCGCAATCCGCCAACGGCGCTTCCGCGAAGATCTCTATTACCGGCTGAACGTCGCGGCGGTGACCTTACCCCCGTTGCGCCAGCGGCCGGAGGACATTCCGGCGCTGACCAGACACTTTCTTGCGCTGTACGCCCGCCGGCTGGGACGGCCGCCGCTGCAGTTGACGGTGGAGGCGCAGCAGGCGCTGCTGGACTACCCCTGGCCCGGCAACGTGCGCGAGCTGGAGAACACGCTGCATAATGCGGTCTTGCTGAGCCAGGAGGGGCCGATCGCCCCGCAGCAACTGCGGCTCACGCAACGCCTGACGGATCACGGCGGCGGCGGTGACGACGCCATCGATCGCTTCGTGCAGCAGCAGTTGCAAGGCGACGGAACCCAGCTCTACCAACGGGTGCTGGATGCGCTGGTGCGCAACGCCTTCGAACGCAGCGGCGGCAACCAGCTGCAGGCGGCGGCCTTGCTCGGCGTCAGCCGCAATACCCTGCGCACCCATTTGGCGCATCTTGGTCTGATCAAACCGCGCCGCCGCAGCGTCGGCGCGCCCGCGCATTCGCCGGCCATCAGCGCAGCGCCGCTGCCCGAACGCGAACTGCGCATCGGCTATCAAAAATTTGGCAACCTCGGCGTGCTCAAGGCGCGGCAAAGCCTGGAACAGCACTTCGCCGCACAGCGCATCAGCGTACTGTGGAGCGAGTTTCCCGCCGGGCCGCAGCTGCTGCACGCGCTCGACGGCGATGAAATAGACTTCGGCACCACCGGCGAAGTGCCGCCGATCTTCGCGCAGGCGCAGGGCAACACGCTGGTGTATGTCGGGTTTGAGCCGCCGGCCCCGCAAAGCGTGGCGATGGTGGTGCCGCAAGACAGCCCGATACGCAGCGCCGCCGATCTGCGCGGCAAACGCATCGCACTCAACAAAGGCTCCAACGTGCACTATTTATTGCTGCAGATGTTGGACGAACAGGGAATGACGTTGAACGATGTGCGCATCGTCTATGCGCCGCCGAAGTATCCGCTGTCGGCGACCGACCTGCAGGCGGTGGACGCCTGGATGATGTGGGATCCGCTGCTCAGCGACGCGCAGCGCAGCGGGGAACTGCGCGTGATCGCCGACGGCACCCAACGGGTGCTCAATCAGCAATTCTATCTGGCGCGCCGCGAGTTCGCCGAACGCTCGGGCGATCTGTTGCAGCCGCTGATGCAAGCATTGCAGCACACCGGCCGCTACATTGCCGCGCAGCCGAGAGAAGCCGCTCGTCACCTTTCCGACGAACTGGGGCTGGCGAGCGCCTCGCTGGAACTCGCTCTGTCGCGCCGCAGCCACGAGATCCGCGCCATGGATTTGCAGGTGATCCGCCAGCAGCAAAGCATCGCCGACCGCTTCTACGCCCTGGGGCTGTTGCCCAAAGCGATCGCCGTGCGCGAGGCGGTTTGGCCGCTGGGATCTTAGCCTGGCTTCGGAGGGCGCAGCATCGGCCGCCCTTTCTCCTCTGCGCACAAACTCATATCGCCGTCGGAGCCGGGCGGTAATGCCAATGCCGCAAAGACATTTTTAGGTAAAATATACCGCCGATGTCAGTGCTAGGATTAATTCGCTATCATTTTATGTGCACTTTCAATTAACGTTACCCTGTTATTTTCGCATTCGCCGGTCGTCACGACCGGCTTTTTTATTCCCCCACCTCCCCTGCCAAAAAAAATATCGCTTTTTGGTAAAAAAAAAACGCGCCAGGTAGGATTACATAGCAACTGCATGGTCTTATTTCCCGTGTAGGGCCGTGCATCTCAGAGAGATTGTCGATGTTTCATTGGCCGGCGTTAATCGCCGGCTTTTTTTATCTTCATTTCATGACGCCTGCGCGTCGCAGGCCCCACGTCTTATTGCCAAAGAGGATGCGCGCATGCCGAGTCCATTGTTCCGTGAGATAACACTTTTCGGTAAAGACAAAACCTCAACGCGCGCTATTATTTAATTGTAGTGTTGTCATACCTATTGAATACCCCATGCTTACCGACCCTCGCGGTCGGTTTTTTTCTCCCTCACCAACCGTTCCGTTGGCGGAAACAGGCTTATGGGGGCGTTGACGGGAGGGCGCCATCAAAATATCGATGGCATAACCCAAGCTTTCCGTTGTGATCAGGCAACCTGCTGCCGCCCGCGATAAACAAAGCTCATTTTATCGGGATGAAATACCACATGCTGACATTTTCCTTTTCACCGGGGCAGTGATCGTGAATTTTAAAGATTACGCTTTGCGTGATGAAGATATCCAGGGAAGCCAACACCCCTCATAGAGCGATAGGATGAACTCGTTTTCGCTCATCTTTTTTTCATTGCGTCTGATCGCAATGTACTTTGCCGATGCGTTGTACAGGCTACAGGTTATTGGATTCTTTACGCTTACCTTCATCTGCCCCCGGCTGATTACCGGCGAAAGCAGTTGCACGATCCTTTTATTCTCGTAATACTCATGCAAATTCAAGTACACGATGCTGCTGGGGAAAGGCTCTTTATCGAAGCCAATAATCGGTTGATAATTGAGAAAAGGCCAATCGCGCAGGGTTCTGAATGTTCTCGGCGGGCAACCGAATTGATTTGAAAACGCACGGCTAAATGATTGCTGAGAACTAAACCCGGAGAGCAACGCGATTTCATAGATCTTCATATCGGTACATTTCAGCAATAACGTCGCGCGGCTTAGTCTGCGCTTTCTGATATAGGTCCCTATCTTCATCCCTTCATACAAATAGAACATCCGCTGTAAATGCCCGATGGAATACCCTGACTTAATGGATAGCGCCCTTATTGATACATGGCTTTGTGTATCAATGGCTTTTTCAATGATAGCGATTATCTCATCTAAAATATTGCGTCTGAACTTGTTAGAACAATCCATAGTAAAGCCTGTCATCTTGCTATTTTTATTATTGAATGCATCTCTCTTCTTGCGGAACCAAAAGCTGTCCGGCTTGCTTTCTTTCGAAGAATGGCATTCCCATATCCGTTCAAATATATCCACGCATCACGTTGCACAAAAATCATTTCCAGGGCGAAAGATGCCGATTCACCTCTCGCACAAGATGAGATTCACAAAGAAGTCGTGTGGAAAAACGCTGATAAACCACGGACGCCAAGACAGAACAACGCTCAGCGTTTATTCTGCCTCAAAAAACGCAGGCCACAGCCAGAAGATAAATAGCAAACGCTATTTTTCGTGAAAATACCCTCCTCATACTCCTCCCTGAATGTCATTATCCTTGATACCCCCTTGGATTAACCATTATTTAATTGCGCAATCCCCTGCCTGGCCTATTTGCCGCTTAACCACCCACTCTTAAACATAGAATAGTTAATTATTTCGATTCGAAAAGATGTTACTGTCAATAAATTGACAGCCAGATAGAGTTTTTATCTATCAATGAGCAAAAAATGTGCTCCCCCACCTTAACTCATTCACGCAAACCCATAAAAATCAATAAATTAATACACTTAAAATGTATCCCTGTACTTTCTCCTTCTTCGCCATACGCTGCTATCTGGTAAATGACACTTTTAAGTACTATTTTTTTTAATTTACCGCGTTAATATTGCAAGCGTTCTATACTCAGGATATTTCCTAAAAGAACGGATAAATTGGGGGCTTATCGCTGAATACCGATAACGCGTTATTTTACCCAACGCAACCATTAGGCAGATAACTAAAAGGGAGCTCCTGCATGTTTATAACCAAAGTCATTGAGGAGCTGCTCGCCTGGGTGGAAGAAAGTGGGTTCAATGAGAAGCTCACCGTTGAGATGCTGTCAGAAAAAAGCGGATATTCACGCGGGCATATCCAAAAAGCGTTTAAAGATGAAACAGGGATGACTTTCGGGAGCTATGTGAGGGGCAGAAAACTCATTCGCGCCGCATTTATGTTGAAAGCGACGAATCTCTCTATTTCCGATATCGTTAAAGCGCTGAACTTTCAGTCATATCAATCCTTTGAACGGGCGTTTCGCAAGCAATTCAGAACCTCGCCGATGCAGTATCGCAAAAGTAAATCGTGGGACGTGTCCTCCGCCATCCCATTGCTGTTTCTCGACGGCATTCCCGAGCATCGCTATGTGCACCTGCCAAAATTTTTCGACGATTCAGGGGATGGCGTTGATGCAGAGATAGATCACTTCCATCCTGCGGTTTCCGCGCTGCGATTGGCGGCAATTGATAACATGAAAAAACGGATAGCGGCGTGATTAACTTTTTCAATTTTGGCGCGAGCATCAAGAAAGAAAATTACGTCAGCATCTATTTGAAGACCCTCTATATTTCTGAAGAAGACTGCCTTGGCAGCGTGCTTGCCTCTCTGGCCGACGCCCAGGGAAAAAAAGACATGCAACTTTATGCAGAGTTCAGTTATGACGGCGCAAGCGATGAGGCGCAAAAATTCACGCAAAGTATCTACACCAAATCATTCCCGATAAATAAAGTTGGCATGATCGATCGCTTTCTCATTGAAATTATCACCCCCAAAGGCGGCGATAGAATAGAGATGAAGACCTATATCCCCATTGTCTTCCCTATCAAGCACAGAGAGAAAGAGGTAGCGCCAGGGCCAGCGCGGTAACCCTGTCACTATCGGCGTTGCCATTTATTAAAAAGGGTAATGATTTATATTTACCAATAAAGAGTTATGATGAATTTAGGCTCAAAACCACTCATTACCCACTCGCTGCAAAGCGCCAACTTTAAGACTTATCTAATTGGAAAACACGTCAATATCGCTATGAAGATCGCGCCAAGATGAGTTCTTCTCGCCCCCACAAGGAATCACCGCTTATCCGTTAAGCGTTGACTTCGATATGACTTACGTACCAAAACCTTAAATATCAATGTGTTACCCACATTTGCTTTTTGTGCGGCCGATTGGATAACTTATTGTTTTTATTCTATTTGCACTAAATACCCCGCCTGAGCGCAACCGGCATTTTTCGCTTTATCCCACCCGCACGCTTGTAGACATCCTCAGGTAGTGACGATATTTTATTTCTACGAGACTTATTTTTACGGGTGCTATCAATATGCCTTAAACAAGAATAAAGCGCGTCAGGAAAATAGAATTATGAGTATTCAAGTATGGTCTAAAAACCTAAAAAAACACTATCCTAATGTTAATGTTGAAAAAGTCACCGTCGGCGAACGCGGGAAAGGTTATATTGTCTATGTCGATGGGGAAAGAATGGCATTAAATCATTTTTTTCGCCGTTTCTATCGACACCGGCTTGATAAAGAATGACGTTTCACCCTGAACTCAACGCAGGGTAAACCTCTACGCAACCTCGTGATTAAAAGCAATTCCGCATTCATCATCACTCTAAATAATTAGTCCAGAGAGGCTCTTTCATTCAATGCGTTTATCACTGCAATAAAATATCGGATTGCCCAGCGCACCCAAAAAACCGTATCTCTGCGAGACGGTTACAACCCGGTATTAAATAAAAATGTTGATGGTTATTTTTATCGCGCGCGTTCTGTCATCGCCCAATAAAAACCCCTTATCTTGGTCTGGCGACTGATCCAAGCCGCAATGGCCACTGTTGAAATGGATATCAAAACGACAACTCAATGCCCCTAAAGCGTTAAAGAATAAAAAGTCTCAAGGCGGGAAATGCCTTGCCTTTCGCGCCGGCATTTTACGCGTTGGCAGCGATGGGATGGTGATCCAATGTGGATTTAAAAGTCAAAGGAAAACATATGATTAGAACATCGTTTGGTAAGAGAGCCGCAATAATCACGTTCTTTTGCTTGCTGGTTTTTTCTGGCGTCGCGTTAACCGTGGGGGGAATTTGGCTGATCGCCCTCGGCGGATCGTTCTACTATGCCATTACCGGGATAGGCTACATCGCCGCCGCAGTGCTGGTCCTCAAGCGCAGCAAATCGGCTTGTTACTTAACCGGCCTGCTGTTTTTGATGACGGTGCTGTGGGCGCTTTGGGAATCGGGGCTTAACTACTGGGCATTGTTCCCTCGTCTGCTGGTGCCCGCCGGCCTCTCTATTATCGCCGCGTTTTTACTTCCCTCGTACCTGCACGGCGCCAAGAGTCGAAAGCAGGCTTACATCGCCGGTTCGGCATTATCCGTGGCCTTTGTCGCTTTCTTTATCGGCGCCTTCTTTCCCCATGGCGAAATTACCCCTGCTGGCGACGTGACGTTTATCGAGAGCAAAAGCGACAATGCGCCTGCCGATTGGAGCGCCTATGGCCGCACGACGGAAGGAACGCGCTACGCGCCGTTCAATCAGGTGAACCGTTCAACCGTCAAAGATCTGAAACTCGCCTGGGTGTATCGCACCGGCGATTTCCGGCCGGGCGTGGACCAAAATACCCCGCTCGCGATTGATGATGTGGTGTATAGCTGCACGCCCAACGGCCTTATCACCGCTATCGATGCCGATACGGGTAAAGCGCGCTGGAAATTTGACTCGCATTCCACCTCCCCCGTTTGGCAACGCTGCCGCGGGCTTGGCTACTACAAAAATGAGGAGGTTGCGCCAGGCGCTCTGTGCGAGAAAACGATCGTTCACACCACGATCGATGCCCGCCTCATTGCGCTGGATGCCAAAACGGGCCAGAAATGCCCCGCCTTCGGTCAAAACGGTGAGGTGAATCTCGGCCAGCATATGGGGGAAGTCAAACCGGGTTATTACTTCCAAACCTCGGCGCCGACCATCGCCAGAGGGAAGATTATCGTCGGCGGCTGGGTTATCGATAACGTAATGAAAGGCGAGCCTTCCGGCGTCATCAGGGCGTTCGACGCCAAAACCGGCGAGTTGGACTGGGCATGGGACTTAGGCAATCCGGGCATCACCAAGGCTCCGCCGGCCGGAAGCACCTATACCCGCGGCACGCCGAATATGTGGACCACCGCCGCCTATGACGACAAATTAGGCTTGTTGTATGCGCCGCTTGGCAATGCAACGCCCGACTATTACGGCATGAATCGCCCGGAAAATTCGGATGAGTACAACTCTGCCCTGGTCGCCATTGATATTGAAACAGGCCGTGAGCGCTGGAAATTCCAAACCACGCATCACGACATTTGGGATTATGACCTCGCGTCCCAACCCGCGCTGGTAGACGGTTTTGATGAGCAACATCGCCCGGTGCCCGCCCTTTTGCTCGGCACCAAACGCGGGCAGATTTTCTACCTGAACCGGGAGACCGGCAAGCCGCTGGCGCAGGTTGAAGAGAAAGCCGTGCCGACCCAAGGCGCCGCAGAGGAAGAGCGCCTCTCGCCAACCCAACCGTTCTCCGTCGGCATGCCGACCATTGGCGCCGAACGCCTGACCGAAGAAAAAATGTGGGGCACCACCCTGTTTGACCAGATGGCCTGCCGCATCCTGTTCAAACAGATGAATTACCAGGGCGACATGACCCCGATCGGCACCCGCCCAACGCTCGAGCAGCCCGGCAATTTAGGCGGACTCAACTGGGGGAGCATGTCGATTGATCCTGTAAACCATATGGCTTACATGAACGATGTGCGCATCCCGAATGTGTTTTGGTTAGTGGCGCGCGACAGCTATGAACGCGTCGCGAAGCAGTACCCGCAAAAAGTGATCGATGGCCACGGGCCTTCTCCCATGATCGGCACGCCATACGGCATGATCACGTTGATGTGGATGTCGCCGCTCGAAGTGCCTTGCAACCAACCCCCTTACGGCACGATCACCGCCGTCGATTACAAAAACAAAAAGATCGCCTGGCAGATACCGGCCGGCACCGCCGAAAAAATGGGGCCGCTGGGCATCAGATCGCACCTGCCGATGCCGGTTGGCATGCCCACCTACGCGGGCACCATGACGACCGCCGGCGGCCTGGTCTTCTTCGCCGGCTTCCAGGACTATTATCTGCGCGCCTACAACAGCAGCACCGGCAAAGAAGTCTGGAAATATGCGCTGCCGGTCGGCGCGAGCGCGACGCCGATGAGCTACGTTTCGCCTAAAACCGGCAAGCAATACATTGTTATTGTGGTCGGCGGCGCCGCGCATTCGTCAGAAACCGGCGATTACGTGATGGCGTTTGCGCTGCCTTAACCCTTTGCCCCGTTTGCCTGCGCCATCACACAGGTAAGCGGGGCGAAGACCGGCCTTGCTCAAGTGCGCTTTCTTTATCGACAGCGGCCGCCGTGGCCGCTGTTCAGCCTTGCCCGACGAGCCCGCCTGAGGGGCGGCATGCAGAAAAACCGTTTGATAACGGCGAGAAAAATTAAATCCACAAAAGGTTCACGATGGAAACATTCTTCACCATATTGATCTTATTGCTCACCGTCTCGTTGTCCGGCGTCGTGACGCGCATATTGCCCTTCCAAATCCCGCTTCCGCTGATGCAAATCATCGTTGGCGCCGTGTTGGCCTGGCCGCAGTTTGGGTTGCATATCGACTTCAATCCCGAGCTTTTCTTGATGCTGTTTATTCCCCCGCTGCTGTTCGCCGACGGTTGGAAAACGCCGGCGCAAGAGTTCATCCATTACGGCAGAGAAATCCTTTGTCTGGCCCTGGTGCTGGTGATCATCACGGTCGTCGGGGTGGGTTATCTGATTCACTTCCTGCTCCCGTCAATCCCCCTCGCCGCCGCATTTGCCCTGGCCGCCGTTCTGTCGCCAACGGACGCCGTGGCGCTGTCCGGCATCGTCGGTAAAGGACGCATGCCCAAACCCGTGATGAGCGTAATTGAAGGGGAGGCGCTGATGAACGACGCCTCCGGGTTGGTTTCCCTCAACTTCTCCATCGCTGTCGCGCTCGGCGCGATGGCGTTTACCCTGGAGAGCGCCTTTCTGACCTTTCTTCAGGTATCGATTGGCGGGGTGCTGTGCGGCATCATTATTGTCTTTCTCTATAATCAAATGGTTAAGTTCATCCATAAATGGATGTATAACGATTCCGCCACCCAGATTATTTTCTCGCTGTTACTGCCCTTTTCCTGCTATCTGATTGCGGAAAGAATCGGCGTATCCGGCATCCTGGCCGCCGTCAGCGCCGGCATGATGATTGGCCAATCCAAAGTGAATCGCAGCATGCCGCTGGTGCGTTTACGCACCAATAATATTTGGGAAATGCTCGAGTTCGTGTTTAACGGCATGGTGTTTATTCTGCTTGGGCTGCAGCTGCCGGGCATCTTGAACTTCACCGTGGCGCAAACCGGTATCGATCATTCCATCAGCCTGGAGACGCTGCTGGCTTACGTGGTGATCATCTATTTTAGTTTGATCGCCGTGCGTTTGATTTGGCTGTGGCTGATGAAGGTCGGCAGCGCGACCCTGATGCGCAAAGATCCGCTGTTATTTTCGAAATTCAGCACGCGCGATCTGTTCGTCGCCGCCTTTGCCGGGGTGCGAGGGGCGGTGACCCTGGCGGGCGTGCTGTCAATTCCGCTGTTTCTATTGGATGGCTCGCCATTCCCGGGGCGGTATCAGCTGGTGTTTATCGCCTCGGGAGTCATCTTGCTGTCGATCGTCGTCGGCATCGTCACGCTGCCCTTCCTGTTGCGCGGCAATCTGCCGCCGGAAGAAGATCAGGAAGAGGCTTTCTCCGTTTCAGAAGCCTTGGCGAGCGCGGCGACCAAGGCCGTCAACGAAACCAAGGAAAAGCTGCTCGTCGCCCCGCCGGACGACGCCACGCCGGAACTGATTGAAGAAACGACGCGGCGGATGCTGGACGTGCTGCAACGTAAAATTCTGACCAAAGAAGACGTTAAGAATATCGTGGCGCTGAAGCGGCTGGAAAAGCAGCTGTACTTAGCCTCGTTGCACGCAGAAAGAGAAGAGCTGTACCGGCTGCGCCGCATGAAGAAAATCAGCCATGAGAAACAGAGAAAGCTGCTGCATCGCATTGATATTACTGAGGTGCTGATCGCTGAAGACAGCGTTTAAACGAGGAGATGAAGGCGGTTTCGCCCGCCGCCTTCGGCTATCTGTGGTACCACGCCTTGAAATACTTCAAAAAGCTGTAGGACACCGCGTAAACGCCGGTCACGGCCCCGACCCGGCCCGCTTTCCAGGCGCCGCTGAAAATGTACCACTTGAAAAATGCGCCGATGGCGCTAATCACCCCACGGAGAATCGATGGCCTTATCGCCTTGTATTTCACCACGCGCGCCGTATAGCTGTTCAGCTTGGCAAACACTTCCTCGATTGAGAAAAAAGTGTCGTGTTTAACGTGCCCGGCCAGTATCAAGGTGGATGCGCCCCCTTCCGCCGCATCATCTACCGGCGCATCATTGAACTTCACCACCTGGCGATGAAAAAAGCGAATGGGGTAATCCGGTGACGAGACGGGATAAAGCGTTCTGACCGCCTGTCCCAACACAAACCAATCGCGACGAATGCGATAGGCGTTATTTTTGTCGGGGCCTGGGGTGCGCTTGAAAAGCCGCATCGCGTCGACCGCTTCATCATCCATGATCTCATCGCTGTCCAGGCACAAAACCCAGTCATGTCGCGCGCGGGATATGGCGTAATTCATTTGCCGGCCATGGGTTTCAAACGGGTGATAAAGAGGCTTGATATTGAAGTCGTCGCAAATGGCCAAGGTGCCGTCAGTACTGCCCGAATCCACCACGATGATTTCATCGGCGAACGCCGCCACAGGTTGCAACACGTCACGCAGCAGGCGCGATGAATTAAACGTCAATAAACACACGGAAATCCGGTTACAAAAATCCATTTTACAATCCACGACACTGAGAAAATGCAGTCCATGCCAAAAACGGCAGGCGCGCCGTGCAAAAGCGCGCACCCAAAGCGCTTCTCCTGCCCCGAGCGCCTCTTCAATTAAGTATTTAGAATATTGGCTGCCCTGTCATGCCCTGGATGATGGCATCTGACTATTTCATAAATTTCAATAAAATCAATGATTAACCTGAATTAAGCTCGGGCGTTCACCGCACCGGCTCACGCGCCGGCGGGCGCCGAGCGCGAGAGCGGCGCTTGGCGGCGCTTTGGTTTTGTTATAACGTATCAAAAAAAGCAAAGGGAAGACGACGATGAAAATCCAGCTGTCGCTGCTGTTTCTCAGCCTGTTGGCCGGCAAGGCTGCGGCGTTTCAGTCAAAAGTGCCCGAGCCGCGCACCGAACAGGCGCGTGCGGCGGAACAGAACATCGAAAATCTGTTTTACGGCTTTCACGCTATGGACGCCCAGCCGGTGAATATCGGCCGCTGTGAGGCGGTGCCGGTGGCGGGATGTCAGTGCGCCTTCTGCACCCAGCTGCGGCAGGCCGGGCACTGACGCTTTTTATTCCAGCGCATACTGCACGATCAGCTGCCCTTTCTTCATCTTTACGCCGGTAATCGCGATCGCGCCCACCTCGCCCAACGTGGCGACATGCGTGCCGCCGCAGCCGTAGGCGGGCAGATCGCCGAAACCGATCTGGCGCATCCCGTCCACCGCCTGTTGGCGACGCGGCAAATCGGCGGCGATCAGGCGCGCCAGCTCCGCGTGTAAAAACGCCGCCTCCAGCGTCTGTACGTCCGGCCCCGGCGTGAACGTGATGCGCCCTTCTCCCGGCCAATGATGCGCTTTCATCGGCCGCCAACCGCGGGTTTCCCCCAGCCAGCCGATCAGATGGCCGCCGGAGTGCCAGCGGGCGTGCAGCCGGCGTTGCGCTTCGTCGACCTGCATATTGACCGGCCCGATCGGCAGCGGCGCCGCGGTATAGTGCAACACCCTATCCCCCTGCTGCTGCACCCGCAACACGGCGACGCCGTTCAACGCTCCCACGTCGGCCGGCTGCCCGCCGCCCTGCGGGTGAAACAGCGTGGCGTCCAGTTCCACGGCGTAAGCGCCCGCCTCGGCCGGCTCACAGCTCAACACCTGCGCCTGGCCCTGTAAATCGTCGCTGTAGTAATAACGTCGTTCGGTCATCATTTTTCTCCTCGGTTCGAAGAGCCATTATATTCATGTCATAATCGGAGCATAATCCGCCGCCATCACAATGGACCTTTGCGTCATGAGCACAAATCTTTCTTACACGCTGTTGGCCGAAATGGCCGTTTTCGTCCAGGTCGTGGAGAGCGGCAGCTTTTCCGCCGCCGCCCGCAAACTGGGCGCTTCACCTTCCGCCGTCAGCCGCAGCGTGGCGAAGCTCGAACAGGCGCTGGCGCTGCAGCTGCTGCACCGCACCACCCGTAAACTGCGGCTGAGTGAAAGCGGCGAAGAGGCGTTTGCGCACTGCCGCACCCTGCTGGCGGCGGCCGACGCGGTGATGGCGATCGGCGGGCGCGGCGCCGCAGAGCCCGAAGGGCTGGTCAGCGTCAGCGTGCCCAAGGCGGTAGGCCGTTTCGTGCTGCATCCGCACATCCCGGAGTTCCTGCGCCGCTACCCGAAGGTGGACGTGAGGCTGCGGCTGGAAGATCGTTATATGGATCTGATCGACGACCGCGTCGATCTGGCGCTGCGCATTACCGATCGCCCGTCGCCGGGCTTGATCGGCCGTCAGCTGATGCGAATAGACCACCTGCTGTGCGCCACGCCGCACTATCTGGCGCAGCACGGCGCGCCGCAGCACCCGCACGATCTGGCGGCGCACAGCTGCATCTATCTGGGAGAAACGCCGAGCGACGCGCAATGGAAGTTCCGCCGCAGCGGCAAAACGGTGACGGTCAACGTGCGCGGCCGCTACGCCGCCAACCACACCGGCGTGCGGCTGGATGCGGTGAAACGGCATATCGGCATCGGCAGCCTACCGTACTTTACCGCCCGCCAGGCGCTCGACGAGGGCGAGATCGTGCAGGTACTGCCGGAATGGGATTTCCTCAGCAGCTATCACGGTGGCCTGTGGTTGCTTTACGCGCCCAACCAGTATCTGCCGCCCAAACTGCGGGTGTTTATCGACTATCTCGTCGCCTGCCTGGCGCAGGAGCCGCAGCTAAAGCGCCTTGCGTAGCGTGATGTTGATGCGGTGCGGCCCCACCAGCGAGTGGTAGCCTTCTTTGACCGGCAGGATGCCGTGGAAACAGAGCCGCGACGGGCCGCCCACACCACCACGTCGCCGTGCGCCAATGGGATGCGCCGCGCCCGGTCGCTGCGTTGCAGCCCGCCGAACTGAAATACCGCCGGCAACCCGAGCGACACCGAGACGATCGGCGCGCCGAAGTCGTGCTCGTCTTTATCCTGATGCAGTGACAGCTTGCTGCCCGGATCGTAACGGTTCATCAAACAGGAATCCGGCACGAAGGGGCCAAAGCCCGCCTGCTGCGCGGCTTCGTCCGCCAACGCCATCAGAATAGGCGGGATCGGCGGCCAGCGTTTGCCGCTGCGCGCGTCGCGTTCCGAGTAACGGTAGCCGCGGCTGTCGCTGGTCCAGCCGTTGCCGCACCAGCTCATCGCCACCGACATCACGTGCCCGCCGGGGGTGGTCAAATGCTGCCACGGCACCTGCGCCACCACGCCCTGCACCGCCGCCAGCAGTGCCGGCCCGTGATCGCGCACAAAGCCGTGCATCACCACCGCGCCGGGGGCGATCTCTTCACGCCACGGCGGCGGCAGCGCGTCTTCAAAAAGATCGATTGTCATCGCCAAAGCCTGTATGAATACACAGTATCCATTGTAACCCGACGCCGCCGATTGTCCAGCGCCCGGCTGCGCCATTGTCGTTGGCGGCAAATTTCTCTACAGTAGCCGCCATAAAATCAATCACTCACCAGGAATACGTGTGATTAAGGGCATCACTCTTTCGGTCGTCGCCTCCATCTTGTTCGGCGCGATGTATTACTTCACCTCTACCCTCACCCCGCTGAACGGCGAACAGGTCTACGGCTGGCGCACGCTGCTGACGCTGCCGTTCCTGACGCTGTTCATGGCGCTGTCTGGCGATTGGCGCAAGGTGAGCGACACGCTGGTCGGGATAGGCCAACGGCCGCCGCGTCTGCTGGGCCTGCTGCTCACCTCGGCGCTGCTGGGGGTGCAGCTGTGGCTGTTCCTGTGGGCGCCGCTGCACGGCAAGGCGCTCGACGTGTCGCTCGGCTATTTTCTGCTGCCGCTGACCATGGTGCTGGCGGGCCGTTTGATCTACCGCGATCGGCTGTCGCTGCTGCAAAAACTGGCGGTGGCGTGCGCCGTGGCGGGGGTGGGCAATGAGCTGTATCAGGCGGGCGGCGTATCGTGGCCGACGCTGGTGGTGGCGCTGGGGTATCCGCTCTACTTTATTTTGCGGCGGCGTTTCGGCACCGACAATCTCGGCGGCCTGTGGTGCGAGCTGACGCTGATGCTGCCGGCGGCGGCCTGGTTCGCCTTCGGCGACGGCGGCGCGGCGGCGCTGCAGATCAATGCCGAGCTGTATTGGCGCATTCCGCTGCTCGGCGTCATCAGCGCCGTGGCGCTGGTGTGTTACATCCTCGCCAGCCGCATGCTGCCGTTCAGCCTGTTCGGCCTGCTGAGCTATGTGGAACCGGTGCTGCTGGTGCTTGTCGCGCTGCTGCTCGGCGAGAGCATCAGCCAAAGCGAATGGCCAACCTATCTGGCGATCTGGCTGGCGGTGCTGCTGCTGGCGGCGGAGGGCGCGCGGCACCTGCTGCGCCGCCAGCGGGTCTGACTCAGGCGGCCAGCGTGGCGCCGCCGTCGATCACGATGTCCTGCATGGTGATGTGGCTGGCCAAATCCGAGGCCAGGAACAGCACCGCGTTGGCGATCTCGTCCGGACGCGCGATTTTACCCAGCGGGATCCCCAGCTTGAACATCTCGGGGAAGCCGGCGATGGTGCGTTGCTGCGCATCGTCGGTCTGCCACATGCCGCGCTGCATCGGCGTGTCGGTCGAGCCCGGCGACACCAGATTGCACCGCACGCCGAACGGCGCCATCTCCAACCCCACGCAGTGGTTCAGGCTGGTCAGCGCCGCCTTGGAGGCGCAGTAGGCCGCCATCTGCGCGCGCGGCACGTGCGCGGCGTTGGAGCCGATGCTGACGATCGCCCCGCTGCGCTGCGCCTTGAAGTGCGGCAGCACGGCGCGGAACAGGTAAAACGCCCCCGAGGCGTTGACGTTGATGCACTGGTGCCAGTCATCCACGCTCAGATCTTCGGTATTGCCCATGCGCAGAATGCCGGCGGCGTTGACCAACACGTCCAGTCGCGGGTTCTCCGCCAGCTGTTGGCGGCACACCGCCTCCACCTGCTCCGGCCGGCTGATGTCCAACGTCACGCAGGGGTAAGGCAGATCCGGATTGGCGAATTCTCGGTCAAACCCCACCACCTCGGCGCCCTGGGTTAAAAAGTGGCGGGCGATCTGCTCGCCGATGCCGCGCGCCGCGCCGGTCACCCACACGCGTTTGCCGGTGAAATCCATCTGAATGCTCATGCGCGCACCGCCATCCGGGCGCACCGCCGGGTCATGTTGTTGTTCATCGTTGTCTCCTGCGAAAGGCTATGACGCGGCGCGGACTGCGCCGCAAAGAGGCCTACAGCGCGCCGCTGTTCAGGCCGAAAGCGTTGAGCATGGTGCCCAGTTTGGCGGTGGTTTCCATCCACTCGGACTGCGGCGTCGAGGCGGCGACGATGCCCGCGCCGGCGAACAGCCGCACCCGGTTGCCGCGCAGCAGCCCGCTGCGGATGACGATCGCCCACTCGCCGTCGCCGTTGGCGTCGCACCAGCCGACAATGCCGCTGAACAAGCCGCGATCGTGCGGTTCCAGAGCGGCGATCAGCTGGCGGGCGCTCTCGGTCGGGAAGCCGCACAGCGCCGGCGTCGGATGCAGCAGGCAGGGGAGCTGCATCACGTTGAGATCCGGATTCAGCAACTCGCCGCGAATGCGGGTGGACAGGTGCCACATGGTGCCGGTGCTGAGCAGCGACGGGCCGCTGGGCACGCTCAGGGTGGCGCACAGCGGCGTCAGATGCCGACGAATATCGTCGATCACCAGCTTGTGTTCGTATTTGTCTTTGGTCGAGCGCATCAGGCGCTCGCTGCCGAGGCGATCCTGCTGCGGATCGTCCTGCCGGCGCGCCGAGCCCGCCAGCGGATTGGTGTGGATCTCGCCGCC
This sequence comes from Serratia sp. SCBI, assembly GCF_000747565.1. Classification (NCBI taxonomy): domain Bacteria; kingdom Pseudomonadati; phylum Pseudomonadota; class Gammaproteobacteria; order Enterobacterales; family Yersiniaceae; genus Serratia; species Serratia sp. SCBI. Next base: position 3,302,996 of record NZ_CP003424.1, read on the forward strand.
CTGCTTGCGGATCAGCAGTTCAGGGCTGGCGCCGATCAACACGCTGCCATCGGCCAGCGGCAGGGAGAAGTGGTAACCGGTCGGGTTCTGCACCATCAGGTTATTGAGGATCCGGTGGCCGGCCACCGGTTGTTCCAGCTCGATATCGAGGATGCGCGACAGCACCGCCTTGTCCAGCTTGCCTTGTTTAAAGCGGCTGACCGCTTCCGCGACCGCGTGTTTGAATCGCGGTTCGTCTGGAATACTGGTGCAGGCGACCAGGCGATGCGGCTGTTGCAGCATCGGGCGCGCGGCGCGGATAAAGCTGTCGTTGGCGACGAATCGGCTTTCTTCAGGTATATACAGGCAGGAAGGCCGGCGCGTGTCGAACGGAATGGCGCCCACCACCACCGGGGCCGCCTGGCCGGCGGCTTTGGCGCGCGCCAGCGCCTGGCGAATATGCTGCGCCAGCGCGCTGCCTTCCTGCTCGCCGCCGAACGCCGGCGTCTCGATACGCTCAAACACGCCGTGGGCGGAGAGGGAACGGAATTCTGACCGGTACAAAAAGGTCGATTGTTCGGCGTACTCAAACCCGGAGAAGGTTTGGTTTTCTGTCGTCAGTGTCGCCACAAGACCACTCCTTTGTTGCGCCTCACCAATGATAATGTTTATGCGAATAATTATCATTAGCTGTAAAGGGTGGGTAAATTACACCGGATCCCCACCGTCGGTCAATCTCCGATGAATGAATCTTTCCGCACGCCGCGGCAAATTCGCGTTACGCCACAACAAGAAATAACACACTGTTATTATTGTGTTTTAGCAAAAAATAAAAGTCGTGACATCGTCACCTTCACGCCAAAACCGCCCGGCGAAACGCCGTCCGGCGCAGCAATGCGGCGTCAACGTGGTGAGCAGCGCCAATTCGAACGTCTGCCGCTGCGCATCCACCGCCACCATCCGCGCATCAAGAAAATCGAAATATCGGCGCACCTGCGGGTACAGCGCTTTGAACAGGCTCTCTTTGGCGGAAAACGTCAGCGTCAGCAGCTCGTTGAACGGCAGCGTTTCGCCCAGCAACGTCTCGCGCTCCACCGGTGAAACGATCGCGCTCCACAGCTCCTCCGCTCGCGCCACGGACAGCAGCGTCTCCACATCCAGCCCAACGCCGCCCAGCCCGCTCTCTCGGTGTACGGCGCACAGCGCGGTATGCGAATTATGGCTTAGCGCCCCGGCGATGCCCGGCGGCCACTGCGGCGCGCGATCTTCGCCGCGCGCCAGGGTGAAGTCGGCGAAACCGAGCGGCGCCAGCAGCTGCCGCGCCAGCACACGCCCGGCCAGATACTCCGCACGGCGTTTCGGCACCGCGCGCGCCAGGTGGTCCGGCAGCGTAAAGCCCGCCTCGGGAAAACTGTCGTCGCGATACTCCGCCAGCGCAAACTGGCAGCGCGCCACCTGGCCCGGATAGCCGTCCGGCGTGAAAAATTCGATATTGCGGATAAAAGTGGGGATCCGGCAGGAATCAGAGTCACTGCCCAAAGAAAGCTTAATCACCGTCGTTTAACTTCTCAGCATCCTGGCGTACTGCCACCAGCTGTGTAAGCAGTTCCGGCAACGCCGTTTGCACCGTCGCCCAGACCACTTCAAGGTTGATATCAAAATAACCGTGCGCAATTCGATTACGCATGCCGCGCATGTTTCGCCAAGGGATTTCAGGATGGCGTTGCGTAAACGCGGGGCTGCCATCCATGATTTTCGTCACGGCTTCACCAATAATAATCAGGCTCATAATGACCGCCTGCTGAGTGCGTTTATCTTCGATAAAATCTACCGCCGCCAAGCCATCAACGAAATCGCAGGCATCCTGCGCCGCCTGTTGCATGTGACTCAGATAATCGACCAACCGCGCATCTTTCATACCGGCTGGGCCTCCGCCAAAACCTGCTGGCGAAAGGCCGGCGGCAAATCGAGCGGCGTCAGTAGATCCACCTGTATGCCCAGCAGCGCTTCCAGTTCCGACTGCAGCCCCCCCAGATCAAACAACGTGGCGCCCGGCAACGCATCGACCAACAGATCCAAATCACTGCCCTCCCGATCGGTGCCATGCAGCACCGAGCCGAAAATACGCGGATTGGCAGCAGGGAACAGCCCAACCGTTTTTCGGATCGCCTGGCGATGTTCTGCAAGAACAATGGATGGTCGCATGGTTTTATCTCCCCGTTACACCTAACGAAATGCTAGGTGATCGGTTGAGGGGATTCAAGCACAATCCCCCGGCAGCCGCGCCTATGCCTCTCCCCCGCATTCGGGAGAGAGGCCGGGCATTACAAGATGCCTTTCATGGTCTTCTCGAAATCGCTCCAGGCGCAGAAGCCGTCTTTATCGATCGGGCAGCCTTTCAGCGCCAGCGTCACGCGCTGCGGCGGGGTTTGCAGCGTCAGCGGCGTCGCCTTGCGCAGCTGTTCGGTGGACTGATAGACGTACTCGATCTTCAGCAATTCACGGTCGTTCTGCGCGTCGCGCCAGCGCTGGAATACCAGTTTGCCGCCGATCGGCGTTTTCTCGTACTGCTGCGGCAGCTGATACGGCTGGAACTGCATGGCCGACAGCAGCGAGGCGATATTGGAGTCGTGGCCCACCAGCACCGTCAGCTTCGGCGCGTCCGGTTTGCGCTCGCCCAGCAGCGCGTTGTTGATGTAGGTCAGCAGCGGCTTGGCGACGTTCTGCGCCACCACCGGCGAGGTGAACAGCGAATCCTGATAGCCGTCTTTCAACTGCGCCAGCTGCTGCCACTGGTGCGGCGTGGCGATTTTGCCCCAGGCCACCTCTTTCATCGGGAAACCTTCGTAGTACTGCAGCATAAAGGCGTCCACCAGCGAGTTGCCCACCCGCAGCGGGCCGGTGACGCCCGGCTCTTTGCCCGGCACCGCGCTCATCACGCTGGCTTCTTTGGTCAGGTCGCAGTGTTTGTCGGTCTTGCAGGCGGCGGAATCCTTGTAGTCGATGATCTTCGCCAACTGCTGATAAGAGGCATCCAGCTTCAGCGATCCCAGCGCGGCGTTCATCGCCGCCAGCGCCTGCTGGTTGAAGGCTTCGCTGGTGTCGGTGATGATCGGGTTGAAGGTCGGATCCATCTCGCCCATCTTGTCCTGATGGTGCACGCTGACGTCGCAGCCCGGGAACGCGCCATTGCTGAAGAACTGCGCGGTGGCCACCGTGCGCTGCAGGCTGTTGGCGTAGACGTACACGCTGCCGGCGGTCGGGCAGCCCTCTTGCGGCAACAGGCCGGTCTGCTTCAGCCAGGCGTTGAAATAGTGCCCCATATACACTTCCAGCACCCCGCCCTTGGTGGTCAGCTGGCCGCCCGGCGTTTCCCAGGCCGGCCAGGCCTTCGGCGTGGACTGCGCCAGCACGCTGCCGTTGTTGGCCAGCGGCGCGCGCAGGTTATGGCGGCTCATCACCAGCACCTGTTCCAGTTGATAACCGCCGGCGTCCGCCAGCGCGTTCCCGGTGAATAACAAAGGCAGGCACAGCAATAACGTTTTTTTTCTCATCCGCAGAGGCTCCCGGAAAATGATTATTTTTAAGGTGTTAGCGTTTGCCTGCGTATGATGGCGGGGTTAGTGTGACAAGTGTGTGACAGGGCTCACGGGAAAAGATCGTACCAGCGGCCACCGGGCGGCGACCGCTGTGCGTCAACTCAGTACCACAGGCTCATGATTGGCCAACCGATCAGCAACAGCGCGGCGATGTACACCACGCCGAGAATGCCGCCCAGGCGCCAGTAGTCTTTCGACTTCACATAGCCGCAGCCGTAGATAATCACCCCCGGCCCGGTGGCGTACGGCGTCAGCACGCCCATAATGCCGATCGACAGCACCAGCAGCATCGACAGCTGCTCCATCGGCACGCCCGGCAACCCTTTGCCGACCGCCAGGATCACCGGCAGCATGGTGGCGGTGTGCGCCGACAGGCTGGCGAACAGGTAGTGGGCGAAGTAGAACACCAGCACCAGCGCCACCACCGTCATGTTCGGCGAAAAGCCGTCCAGGTGGGTGCTCATGGTTTGGGCGAACCAGTCGATAAAGCCGGAGCGCGTCAGGCCGTTGGCCATCACCACCAGCGTCGCCAGGTTAACCAGCGTATTCCAGGCGCTGGAGTATTTGGTAATGTCTTTCCACGACACCACGTGCAGCGCCAGCATCAGCGACACCGCCAACAGGCACACCGCGGTGGCGTCCAGCACCTTGCCGCCGAACACCCACAGGCACAGGCTGAGCAGCACCAGGCCGATCAGGGTGTACTCCTTGCGCGTCAGCTTACCCATTTCCCCCAGCGCGGTATTCGCCCAGGCGGCCACTTCGCTGCTGTGGGTCACGCCCGGCTTGTAGAGGTAGTAGGAGATCAACGGCGCGATGATCAGCAGCAGCAGGCCGACCGGCAGGAACGCCAGGAACCACTGCATCCAGCTGATGTGCACCCCGGCTATTTTGCCGACGAACTCGATGCCCAGCACGTTCGGCGCGGCGCCGGTGACGAACATCGAGGAGCTGATGCTGGTGCCGACCACCATCATCCACATCAGGTAGCCGCCGATGCGGCGCGAAGAGGGATCGTTAGGGAAGGAATCGAACAGCGGCGGCAGGTTTTTCACCACCGGGAACACCGTGCCGCCGGTGCGCGCGGTGTTGGACGGCGTGAACGGCGCCAGCAGGATATCGATGATCACCACCGCATAGCCCAGCGTCAGCGTGCGCTTGCCCATGAATTTCACCAGGAACAGCGCGATGCGCCGCCCCAGCCCGGTGGCCTCGTAGCCCAGCGCGAAGATAAAGGCGCCGAACACCAGCCAGACGGTGGTGCTGGAGAAGCCCGCCAGCCCCCATTTCAGCGCCTCTTTACCGGCCTTGAAACCCGGCTCCGCCAGTTCCTGCGCGCCGAACAGCACCCAGTTGGCGCTCAGCACGCTGACGGTCACCGCGATAAAACTGATGGCGGTGGCCGGGATCGGCTCCAGAATCATGCCGACGATCATCGCCACAAAGATGGCGAAATAGTGCCACGCCTGCGGCGGCATGCCGTCGGGCACCGGTATCAATAACAGGATCGCGAGCACCGCCAGCGGCGCTATCGCTTTCCAGATCTTTTCCTGGGTTTGGGACATAGGGACTCTCCTGAAGGCTTGGTTATTATTCTTGGGCACCCAGCTGCGCCAGCAGCCAGGTCACTATCAACAAGTCGGCGCTGCCGCCGGGGCTGAGGTTGCGGGCAATGCAGTCGGCATCGAAGCGCCGCAGGCGCGCCAGGCCCGCCTCCCCCGCCGAGCCGCCCTGCGCCAGCAGCAAAGCCGCCCGGCGCCGCAGCCAGCGCAGCCCGCGCAGGCCGCCGCGCGAGGCGACGTTGGTGTCATCGTTGTGGGCCATCAGCCACAGCAGGCTGTCCAGCAGCGCCCGCTGTTCGTCGCCGCCGGCGGCCAGCCGTTGCCGATACAGCGGCAGCGCGCCGTCAAGCACCAACCGAAAACCGGATTCCGCCTCGCCGCGCGCGCCGCTGAGGCCATACGCAGCGAACAAGCGCTGGCCGGCGGTCTGCCCGGCGTTGTTGCATCGCAGTTCGCTGTCCACCAGCCCTCGGCACATCGCCGCCACTTCGGCGCATAACGATGCGGCGCTGATGGCCCGGCCCTGCTGCTGCAGGCGGCCGAAGGCGGCGCACAGCAACCCGAGTGAGAACACGCTCCCCTTATGGGTGTTAATGCCGCCGGTGGCGCGAAACATCTGGTTTTCGCAGGCCAGGCCGAGCGGCCGCAGCCGCGCCAGCTGCCGCTCCGCCGGCCGGCAGGCGTCTTCGCGGCCGCGCTGGATAAAACGCGGCAGCCACACGCCGATGGCGCGGGCGCTGCGGTAGAAATGCCCAAGATCCATGTCGCGATGGGCGCCGGTGTTATGGCGATCCACCAGCCCCGGTTTGGGCGTGAGGTTGACCTCCACCAACAGCGCGCGAAAGGCGGCGCGGGCGAAGTCGCAGGCCGGCTCGGCTCGGCGGGCGGGTGGATTAATCGGCAGAGATCGCATCGTTGAACATCCTTTCCATTTCTTGCAGCAGCTGCTCGCTGCCATGCCGCCGCTGGCGGGCGCAGATCTTGGCCGGTTGGCCGCACAGCAGGCAGCGCCGCGCCGGCAGGCCGATGTCGCGGCGCGATAGGATTCGCCCCTGCGCATCCAGCACGTCGATATCCCACAGCCGGCCGATCGGGCGGCTCACCTCCAGCTGCATGGCGCAATCTTTTACCCGTTGGGCGTCGGCGCGCAGCGCCACAAACCCTTCGCAGCCGGTGGCGAGCGCCAGCGCCTCGGCCTGCGGGCTCGGCCAGCCCTGTTCGGCGCACAGCCGCAGCAGCGCCGCCCACCCGAGGTTGAAGATGCCGCGCGTCAACGCGCTGTCCTTCACCGGACCGGGCACCACCAGCGTCAGCACCAGCAGCGTGCACTCGTGCTGCGCCAGCCACGCCTGCTGGCGCGCCTGTCGGCATTCGCGGCTGGTGAGCAGCTCCGGCAGGCTGACCGCACGTTCGGCGGCCAGTTGAGGATCGACGGCGGCCATCGTTTACTCCGCCACCTGATGCACCACGTCGATCACCGAGCCGTCGCGGTAGCGCACCACCGCCACCACCTTGTCGGTAAACGCGATCGGCTGCGGTTCGCCGGTCAGCTGCAGCGCGCGGGCGCGCAGCCAGTCGATGCTCACCACCTCGAGCCCGGCCTCCCGCAGGCGCTGCGCCAGCTCCGGCCGCGCCGGGTTGACGGCGATGCCGTGGTCGGTCACCAGAATGTCGATGCTGGAGCCCGGCGTGACGCAGGTGGTCACCTGCTCCACCAGCGTCGGGATGCGCCCGCGCACCAACGGCGCGACGATGATCGCCAGCCGCGCGGCGGCGGCGGTGTCGCAGTGGCCGCCAGACGCGCCGCGCAGCACGCCGTCGGAGCCGGTCAGCACGTTAACGTTGAAGCCGGTGTCGATTTCCAGCGCGCTCAGCACCACCACGTCGAGCCGATCGACCGACGCGCCCTTGGAGCTGAAGTTGGCGTACTGATTGGCGCTGATTTCGATATGGCGCGGGTTGCGCGCCAGCGAGGTCGCCGCCGCCCGATCGAAGCTCTGCACGTCCAGCAGCTTGCCGATCAACCCTTTCTCGTGCAGATCCACCATGGTCGAGGTGATGCCGCCGAGGGCGAACGCGGCGCGAATGCCGCGGGCGCGCATCTTGTCCTCCAGGAACCGGGTCACCGCCAGCGAGGCGCCGCCGGTGCCGGTTTGCAGCGAGAACCCTTCGGTGAAGTAGCCGGAACCGGCGATCACCTCGGCGGCGCGGCGGGCGATCAACAGCTCGCGCGGGTTCGAGGTCATGCGCGTGGCGTCGGCACCGATCTTGTCGGCGTCGCCCACCCGCTCCAACTGCACGATCAGATCCACCCGATCCTGCGCCAGGCTGGCGGGATGATGCGGATACGGCACCAGTTGCTCGGTCAGCAACACCACGGTGCCCGCCGCCTCGGCGTCCACCCGCGCATAGCCGAGCGAGCCGCAGCAGGCTTCACCGCTGTAGCCGTTGGCGTTGCCGAACTCATCGCAGGCCGGCACGCCGAGGAAGGCCACGTCTATCTTCAGCTCGCCGGATTCGATCAGATTGACCCGGCCGCCGTGCGAGTGAATTTGCACCGGCTCCGCCAGCAGGCCGCGCGAAACGGCGTCCGCCAACGGGCCGCGCAGCCCGGAGGTGTAAATGCGGCTCACCACGCCGTGGCGGATATGCTCAACCAACGGCGCATGGCAGTCGGTCAGCGAGCTGGAGGCCAGCGTCAGGTTGCGGAACCCCATCGCCGCCAGCGTCTCCATCACCTGATTGAGCGCCAGATCGCCGCCGCGAAACGCATGGTGGAACGAGATGGTCATGCCGTCCTGCAGCCCGCTGCGGCGCACCGCTTCCTGCAAGGAGTCGCACAGCTTGAGATCGCGCGGTTTACGCGCCTGCAGGTTGGCTTTGGACACGTCCTGATAACCCGGCAGATCCGCCGGGTTGGCGAAGGTCATCAATCGTTGTTGGCGGTTCATCATGCTTCCTCCCCGTGCTGCGCCGGTTCTTCCCGTAAGCCGGACAGCGCGGCGCGCTCCAGCACCAGCCGGGCGCGTTCAATCACCGGGCTGTCGACCATTTTTCCGTTGAGCGACACCACGCCGCGCCCTTCCCGCTCCGCCGCTTCGGCGGCGTCCACCACCCGCTGCGCGTGCGCCACCTCTTTGGCGGTCGGCGCGTACAGGTTGTGCAGTAGCTCAATCTGGCGCGGGTTGATCAGCGATTTGCCGTCGAAGCCGAGCTGTTTGATCAGCGCCGCTTCCTGCAGGAAGCCGGTCTCGTTGTTGGCGTCGGAGTAGACGGTGTCGAACGCCTGAATGCCGGCGGCGCGCGCCGCCTGCAGCAGCGAGCAGCGGGCGAACAGCAGCTCAATGCCCTCCGGCGAGCGTTCGGTGCGCAGGTTGCGCACATAGTCTTCCGCCCCCAGCGCGATGCCGATAAGCCGCGGCGAAGCGTGCGCGATCGCCACCGCGTTGGTGATACCCTGCGCCGATTCGATCGCCGCCAGCAGCCCGGTGCTGCCGACCGGCCGGCCGCAGGCCGCCTCGATGGCGGCGATCTCGCGCTCCATGTCGACAACGTCCTGCGCGCTGTCGGTCTTCGGCAGGCGCACGATGTCCGCGCCGCCGCGCACCACCGCCTGCAAGTCCGCCAGGCCGTAGGCGGAATCGAGCGCATTGACGCGCACGATGGTTTCCACCTCCTGGTACAGCGGGTGCTGCAGCGCGTGGTACACCAGCCGGCGCGCCGCGTCTTTTTCACGCAGGATCACCGAGTCTTCCAGATCGAACATCAGCGCATCGGCCTGATAGATAAAGGCGTTGCTGACCATCGCCGCGTTAGCGCCGGGAACGAACAGCATGCTGCGGCGCAGCCGGGTTTTATTCAGCGTTTTCATCTTTCGCCTCCCACGGCAGTTGGCCGCCCTCGCAGGCGCGCATCAGCGCGGTTTCCAGCCGGGCGCGCAGCACGCAGTCCAGCGCCCCTTTGTCGTCGACGATCACCTGCACCGGCTCCACCTCATAACGCTGCAGCACCTCCAGCAGGGTGCGGCGGATCGCCGCGCCGAACTGTTTTTCCACGCTGCTGGCGATCAACAGATCGTGCTGCGGCCCCTCGGCGGGCGCGATGCGCACCATGACATCGCTGGATTCCAGCGTGCCGGCCATTGCTTCTCGGATAATTTTCATCATTCACCTGATTGTGCGGACTCAAAAGGATGCGGGGCCGCCTTGGCCCGGCGCTGCGTTTGCAGATCCTGCAGGTAGTACAGGGTGTCCGGCGGCACCAGCGGCGCGGCGGCGTGAAAGTCCCCCGCCGCCAGCAGCTTGCGCACCCAGGAGGCGGAGATCGCCGTGCCCTGATATTGCAAACGCTCGATTTCCACCAGCGCGATCGGCGGGCTGGGCAGCGCCGGCGTTTCCAGCCAGTAGCGCATGTCGCGGTTGTACTTCGCGGTCACCGCGCAGAACGGCTCGTTGCCGACGAAGCGGTGGGTGATGCCCAGCGCGGGCGCCAGATACTGGCGGAAGATCTTCAGATCGATTTCGGTGTAACAGTCGTCGGCCACGCCCTGGTCCTTGATGAAGTAACAGGGGAAGGTGGCGCGCGAGATCACGTACTGCGAGCCTTCGTGTACCGTGAGGTTGGGGATGTCGGCGGTGCCGGCCAGCACCAGCCGGCGCCGATCTTCATAGCTGAAGCGCGAGGTGTTTTCCTTCACCAGAAACAGGTGCAGCCAGTCGCAGCGCTTGGCCGCCTGACGCACCAGATACTGGTGCCCGCGGGTAAAGGGGTTGGCGTTCATCACGATGCTGCCGATGGTGTCGCCCGGCCGACGTTGGCTCGCCAGTTGGGCGGCGTAGCGCTTCAGGCGGCACGGGCTGTTTTCCATCAGCACCACGATGCCCGGCACGGTGGCGATCGGGTAGAAACCGCACTGGCGGAACAGCGGCTCGTTCTGCACCTTGGTGTAGATAAACAGCTGGGTGTGATGGCGCTCGTAAGCCAGGTTCACCAGCTCGGTCGCCAGCGCCAGCGCCAACCCTTCGCCGCGCATCAGCGGGCTGATGGCGACGCATTTGATAATATTGTCGGCGATGCCGCCGCAGGCGACCAATTTGTCGTGCTGGGTAACGGTAATAAATATTTCAACCGTGGTATCGATATTCAGATCGTTACTGCGCAAGAAGGCGCTTATTTCCGAAATCGCTTTATGATCCGATCGCTTTACCCGATTAAATACGGCATCGCCTAACATAACACGCTCTCTGGGTTAACTGACAAACAACAAATGAAATACAAAAAGGCATTTTAATTAACATCAAAAATGGCAATTAAAACCTTAAAAACCATGAAGATAAAATCATCCTCTCGTTCGATAAACCCATGGTAAGCAGAAAAAAAACGCGGATTATTGACCTATTTCACAAACCGATCCCGGTTAATAAGTTATTTAATGTTCTTTATTTGCTTAATTAATCTTATGGTGTTTATTATTGAGATAATCTTTATTTGGCGCCGCAATTCACTTACATTCACTTAGCATTTTTATTGCAATTACGGGTCGCACTATGGAATGGCTGAACATCCTGATCGTTGAAGACGAAACGCCGCTGGCGGAGATGCACGCGGAGTTTATCCGCCAGAACGGCGGCTGCCGCCAGATTTGGCTGGCCGGCACGCTGGCGCAGGCGCGCGCCATGACCGAACGCTTCAAGCCGGATCTGATCCTGCTGGACAACTTTCTGCCGGACGGCCAGGGCATCACCCTGCTGCGCGAACTGACGCTGAGCGGGTATCGCGGCGGCATCGTGTTCATCACTGCCGCCAGCGACATGGCCACCGTGGCCGAGGCGTTGCGCTACGGCGTGTTCGACTACCTGATCAAACCGCTGGCCTATGACCGGCTGAGCCAGACGCTGCTGCGCTTCAGCCAGCGCCGCGAAGCGTTAAAGGACAAAGCGCGCCTCAACCAGCGCCGCATCGACGAGATGTTCAATACCTACGCCCGCGGCGAGCAGCAGGCGGCGCTGCCCTCCGGCATCGACGAGCTGACGCTGGGTAAGGTCCGCGCGCTGTTCGCCGAACCCGCCGCGCGGCACACCGCTGAAAGCGTTGCGCAAAAAATGGGGCTCAGCCGCACCACCGCGCGCCGTTATCTGGAGTTTTGCACCGCCGCGCAGCAGCTGCGCGCCGAGATCATTTACGGCAAGGTAGGCCGCCCACAGCGGATCTATCGCGCCGGCGAGCCGCATTAACGGTTATTTGATCGCCCTTGCAAGGTTGCATGTAACCGCTTTACTTTTTATGCGCCGGTCAGCATCTTGGTGAGCATCACCTAGCCGACTGGACGATCGCCGATGCCTGCTGCGCCCCTAGCTTCCCTGACCGAGATCCTCGCCCGCCGTGACTGGCAAAACCCCGCCTGCACCCACTACCGCCGGCTGGAGACCCACCCGCCGTTCGCCAGCTGGCGCACGGTGGAAGACGCGCGCGACGACGCCCCCAGCGTCAGCCGCCGATCGCTGAACGGCGAGTGGCGCTTCAGCTATTTCCCGCGCCCAGAGGCCGCGCCGGAGAGCTGGCTGCAGCAGGATCTGCCGGACGCCGCCCCGCTGGCGGTGCCGGGCAACTGGCAGCTCGCCGGCTACGACGCGCCGATCTACACCAACGTGCGCTACCCGTTCCCGGTCGATCCGCCGCGCGTGCCGGAAGACAACCCGACCGGCTGCTACTCGCGCGCCTTCAGCGTCGATCCGGCCTGGCTGGCCGCCGGCCAGACGCGCGTCATCTTCGACGGCGTCAACTCGGCGTTCTATTTATGGTGCAACGGCCACTGGGTCGGCTATTCGCAGGACAGCCGCCTGCCGGCGGAGTTCGATCTCAGCCCGTGGCTGCGGCCGGGTGAAAACCGGCTGGCGGTGATGGTGCTGCGCTGGTGCGACGGCAGCTATCTGGAAGATCAGGACATGTGGCGCATGAGCGGCATCTTCCGCGACGTCAGCCTGCTGCACAAACCCGCCGCGCACCTGAGCGATGTGCGCATCACCACGCCGCTGCATGACCGCTTTACCCGCGGCGAACTGGTGGTGACGGCGCGCGCCAGCCGGCCCGGCCCGCTGCAGGTGCAGATTCAGCTGTGGCGCGACGGCGCGCGAGTGGCCGAACGCACCCAGCCGCTCGGCAGCGAGATCGTGGACGAGCGCGGCGCCTATGACGATCGCGTCACGTTGCGGCTGCCGGTGGAACGCCCGGCGCTGTGGAGCGCCGAAACGCCCGCGCTGTATCGCGCCACCGTCGCCCTGCTCTCGCCCGAAGGGGAGATTATCGAGGTGGAGGCCTATGACGTCGGCTTCCGCCAGGTAGAGATCAGCGGCGGGCTATTGAAGCTCAACGGGCAGCCGCTGCTGATCCGCGGCGTTAACCGCCACGAGCATCATCCGCGCCACGGCCAGGTGATGGACGAGGCGACGATGCGCCACGACATCCTGCTGATGAAGCAGCACAACTTCAACGCGGTGCGCTGTTCGCATTACCCCAACCACCCGCTGTGGTACCGGTTGTGCGACCGCTACGGGCTGTACGTGGTGGACGAAGCCAATATCGAGACCCACGGCATGCAGCCGATGAACCGCCTGGCTGACGATCCACTGTGGCTGCCGGCGATGAGCGAGCGCGTCACCCGCATGGTGCAACGCGATCGCAACCACCCTTGCATCATTATCTGGTCGCTGGGCAACGAGTCCGGCCACGGCGCGAACCACGACGCGCTGTACCGCTGGGTGAAAAGCCAGGATCCGACCCGCCCGGTGCAATATGAAGGCGGCGGCGCCGACACCGCCGCCACCGACATCATCTGCCCGATGTATGCGCGAGTGGATCAGGATCAGCCGTTCCCGGCGGTGCCCAAATGGGCGATCGGCAAGTGGATCGGCCTGCCGGAGGAGCCGCGCCCGCTGATCCTGTGCGAATACGCCCACGCGATGGGCAACAGTTTCGGCGGTTTCGAGCGCTACTGGCGCGCGTTCCATGCACATCCGCGCCTGCAGGGCGGCTTTGTCTGGGACTGGGTCGATCAGGCGCTGATCAAACGCGACGATCGCGGCGAAGAGTTCTGGGCCTACGGCGGCGACTTCGGCGACACCCCCAACGATCGCCAGTTCTGCCTGAACGGGCTGGTGTTCGCGGATCGCACCCCGCATCCGGCGCTGTTCGAAGCGCAGCGGGCGCAGCAGCTGTTCCGCTTCGCCTTCGACGCCGCCTCGCTGACGCTGACCGTCACCAGCGATTACCTGTTCCGCCACACCGACAACGAACAGCTCAACTGGCGGCTGGAGCTGGACGGCGTGGAGCGCGCCAGCGGCAGCCTCGATCTGGCGCTGCCGCCGCAGGGCAGTGCTAGCTTCACCCTGCTCGACCGCCTGCCGATGCTGCATCAGCCCGGCGAGCTGTGGCTGAACGTGGAAGTGGTGCAACCGCAGGCCACCGATTGGTCTGAAGCGCACCACCGCTGCGCCTGGGATCAGTGGCGGGTGCCGCGCGCGCTGCATCCCGCGCCGCCGCCGGCGCAGGGCGTGCCGCCAATGCTGATTGAAGATGATGAAGGGCTGACGCTCACCCACGGCGACCAGCGTTGGCGCTTCGAGCGCAGCAGCGGCCACCTGACGCAGTGGTGGCAGAACCAGCAGCCGCAGCTGCTGGCGCCGCTGCGCGACGGTTTTGCGCGCGCGCCGATCGATAACGACATCGGCGTCAGCGAAGCGGACCATATCGATCCCAACGCCTGGGTCGAACGCTGGAAGCTGGCGGGCCTGTACCGGCTGGAAGAGCGCTGCACGCAGTTGCAGGCCGATGCGCTGCAAAACGGCGTGCGGGTGGTGAGCGAACACCAGTTCGGCGTGGACGGGCAGATTTTGCTGATTAGCCGCAAGCAGTGGCTGTTCGACGCGCTGGGCGCGGTGTGCGTGAACGTGGAGGTCGAGGTGGCCGACGCCCTGCCGCCGCCGGCGCGCATCGGCCTGAACTGCCAACTGGCGACGGTGCAGCCGCAGGTGGAATGGCTGGGCCTGGGCCCGCACGAGAACTACCCGGATCGCCGCCTGGCCGCGCAATACGGGCGCTGGCGCCTGCCGCTGGCGGATCTGCACACGCCATATATTTTCCCCGGCGAGAATGGCTTGCGCTGCGACACCCGCAGCCTGCGCTACGGCGGCTGGCGCATCGACGGCCGCTTCCACTTCTCGCTCAGCCGCTACGGCCTGCAACAGCTGATGGCCTGCAGCCACCAGCATCTGCTGCAGCCGGAAGCAGGCACCTGGCTGCATCTGGACGGCTTCCACATGGGGGTGGGTGGCGACGATTCCTGGAGCCCGAGCGTGCACCGGGATTACCTGCTCACCGCCGGCGTTTACCGCTATCAGCTGCGCTTGCAGCGAGCGCCCGAGGGCTAAATCTGCCAAAAAACTCAACGGGTTGCGCATTCTGTAAGCAAACAGTCACAGAATGTGTAATCCGCCTTTGACATGCCGACGGCGCCTCGCTATTATTCGCCCCGTTCACACGATTCCTCTGTAGTTCAGTCGGTAGAACGGCGGACTGTTAATCCGTATGTCACTGGTTCGAGTCCAGTCAGAGGAGCCATATTTAGAGAAGCCCGCTTAAGGAAACTTAAGCGGGCTTTTTGCTGTTGGAAGGTCATCATCGATGATCCCCTACACACTACCTACCCGAAACCGTTCAGCCATCCGTTGAACGGGTAAGTTTCTCCCACTGTTCAATTTCCTTGCCTAATGCCTCGAGCTTTTGCCGCACCAAACTTAATGCGTCACTGCCTAACAACAGATGCGTGGGTGGCTTCCGGCTCTCGATCAATGCCAGCATGGCGTGAGCCGCCTTAACCGGATCGCCGAGTTGCTTGCCGCTTTTTTCCTGACGCGCCTGACGAACAGGTTCAAATAAAGCGTCATAGTCCGGGAGACGACGAGGGCTGCGTACCATTGAACGCCCGGCCCAGTCCGTTCGAAACGAGCCCGGCGCCACTGCGGTCACGTGTATATTGAACGGGGCAAGCTCTTTACTTAAGGCTTCTGATATCCCTTCCAGTGCAAATTTGCTGCCACAGTAATAACTGATACCGGGCAAGGTAATGAAACTGCCCATTGAGGTGATATTGATAATGTGGCCGCGACGGCGCTGGCGCATGCCCGGTAGCACGGCCTTGATCATCGCCACCGCGCCAAACACATTGACGTCAAACTGGCGGCGCAGCTCTGCAAGCGGGGATTCTTCCAGAATGCCTTCATGGCCGTAACCGGCATTGTTCACCAACACATCAATCGGACCGACGGCGGACTCAATCTCTCCAACCACCTCACCAATACGCTCAACGTCTGTGACATCAAGCAGATAGCCAAAAGCCCGCTGCGCATCGAGCGCGCCGAAAGCCTGCAGTGCTTCGCTGTTGCGCACCGTTCCTACAACCCGATGCCCTACGGCGAGGGCTTCCCGCGCGAGCGCCTGGCCAAAGCCACTGCTGACGCCGGTGATTAAAATCGTTTTTGCAGATGCCATAAAAAGAACTCCCATGAACCAAGAAGGTTGCATGGTATTCTCTGTTCTGCCGCATTTTTAGGCCGTATCTTCTCTTTTTCTTGCCTGATTTTATGAGGTGGTGGGATGTCCGACATGATTGCCCTGATGAATAGACTTGCGGTGCAAGAGGGATACAACCTCACTGCCCTACCTGATGTGCGAATTTTGCGTTCCGATCGCCCGCTTGCCAGAACGCCGGTGCTTTACGATCCGGGGATCGTGATCGTCTGCCAGGGCAGCAAACGCGGCTATTTCGGTCAACAGACCTATTTATATGATGAGCAGCACTACCTGGCGGTTTCGGTGCCGGTGCCGTTTGTGATGGAAACCGACGCGTCGGCAGCACATCCGCTGCTGGCGATTTATATGCATCTGGATTTTCAGCTTGCCGCTGAACTGATGTTGCAGATTGAACAGCATGGCGCCCCGCATCCTCCCGTCGCGCCGCAAAGCATGATGTCGAGCCCCATGGACGACAGGGTAAAAATGGCCGTTCTTCACTTACTGGAAGTCCTGACCACCCGCTTGAGGCGGCGATCCTCGGCCCGGCGCGGGTGCGTGAGCTTTATTTCCGCGTGCTGACAGGCGCACAGGGCAACGCGATGCGTACCGCGCTGGCCTTGCAGGGGCAGTTTGGCAAAATCGGTAAAGCGTTGCAGCACATCCATGCCGCTTACGCGGAGCCGTTAACGCTGACGCAGCTGGCGATGAGGGCCGGCATGAGCGTGCCGACCTTTCATAGCCATTTCAAAGCGATAACGCAGATGCCGCCAATGCAGTATGTGAAATCGGTACGCCTGCACCAGGCACGGATGCTGATGGTACGCCAACAAATCACCGCCGCCGCCGCGAGTTACGCCGTTGGCTATGAAAGCCCATCGCAATTTAACCGCGAATTCAAGCGTCTGTTTGGCCTGCCACCGGCAGAGGAGATAAAACGCATGCAGCGTCACTTCGCCATTCCGCCCGCACAGCCTGCGTCGGTATTTGTTTCATCGCACTGAGGCTTATTTGGTCAGGCGAACGATAGTCCGCTATGAGCGAGGAGCGGACATCTTAAGCTGGTTGATTTTTATGCTCCTACCTCTATGTAGCCATGTTATATGGCTACACTTATACAGAAGTAAGGATTAGTCTTTTCCCGGACCATAATTAAATTTTGTACCTTTTCCAATGGCGTAAAACTGTCCGCCAGCCACGTAATGGACAGTACGTAATTCATCAGGCGCATCATCAAAAATCCAGTGCCCATTCCTGAAAACGCGGTCATCACTCCATGCTCCGACAATTTCACCCATGAACAAGTTGTGCTGCTTTTCATTTTCTTCATTGGGTATAACCTTACAGACTAGCCAGCCAGCGCAACCTTCAACTAAAGGCAGATCGAACTCTTTCTGATAAAAAAGTGGGATTTTATTATTTTTATCGGGTGTGTCAGAATAACTGTGACCGCCAGCATATAAAACCATTTCCATCTGATTTACTACTGGGATCTGGACAACGTAATATCCACTTCTTTCGACAAGGCCGCGTGTAAATGCCTGTGAACCTATAAAGGCCATCACTTTGTTATTGCCTACTAATCCCACCCAGGCAGCTGCCATGACATTTTCAATACCATTATTTTTAGCCGATATCATCGTCGTTGGCCCGACCTGCAATAAACGATAGGCTTTGTCTAATTCTACGGGTTGTATTGCCATAAGTTACTCTTCTAAGTTCTGATAAAAAGATACGATAGGTTACTTGCTTGATAATTTGATTATATGCCTGGAATAATTGCAAATTAATTGCTAATATCAAAAAACATTACTGCAATTTTCACAACAATCATGAACAAACTTGATGCTCTGAAGTTTTTTATCATCGCCGCTGAGACCCTCAACTTCCGCGAAGCCTCTATAAAGCTTTCGGTTTCACCATCGGTTGTAACACGAACAATCGCTGAGCTGGAGAAACAGCTTGATGAACCTCTTTTCAGACGCAATACTCGCTCGATCTTTCTCACAAGTTTTGGCGAGCATTTTTTACCTCAAGCCAGGCGACTGCTAGAGGATTCAGAAAAACTATTTCAGACGGCGAAAGATGATAATGAAATGAAGGGCATTGTCCGTATCACGTCTCTTCGATTTCCAAAGCATGAACAAGTGTTATATGAACTATTGACTGCGCTACGCCCATATCCTGAATTATTTATCGACTGGCGTTTAGATATAAGGAAACTTGATACTGTCGAGCATCGTATTGATATAGGTATACGCGTCGGGCGAGAACCTAATCCAAACTTTATCATTAAAAATATCACGCAGGTGGAACATATTTTGGTTGCATCCCCAGAACTCGTTGCGCGCCTAGGAGCGCCAACGGATTTAGAAGATCTTCGGCAACGTTATCCATTCAGCGGTTTACTTAATCCTGAAACGGGAAAAATCTTTGAATTTATGAGTGACGCGGTGAATACTTTTTCTCCTCGTCATATTGAATTTTACACTACGGATCCATACGTAGAAATTCAGGCCGCTTTGGCTGGCAAAACGGTTGTACAGTCCAGCGATTTTATCTGTAGAGAGTACTTAGCAAATGGTCAACTCATAAAACCTCTGCCAGAACTGCGACAGGAGAAATGGCAATTTTATTTATATCGACCTTATCAGACGATTACTCCAAAAAGGGTTACGGTAATTTTTTCACTATTAGAAAAAATTTTACGCAAACATTTCGTATCATAACTAACATACCGCGCAACGTCCGCTTGTGGCACAAAGCCGACTGTCAGATTACCCACTCCAGCATTTCCCCACCCATTCCACGCCCACACCATTCCACACTCCAGCAGCGCCAGAGAGAAGCAGCCCCTGCGTTGCCGTCGGTGTGAATCCACAAAGCGGTAACCACAATCACCGCCATAACGCCAACGCGCGTCCCCACCAGCGAAACCCACTCTTTTATCTAAGAAGATTCCTAATCGAGCTGACGGAAATGCCTTCCTGATGCCAATACGCGGATTTACCCGCCGATTTACAGCAATAATCCTGAAAAAACAATCGATAAGCCAATCTCTCTCGCTCAGCAAGTTGCGTCTATCCTTTCGCTATGGGCGCCTGCCGCCCATCGTTCGCTGCAGATCGCGGCATGCGCGTTTCTGGCTGTTCGGGTTTCGGTTTATTCCATCGCGCGCTTCCATTCATCATGTTGAATTTCACAGCAATCTCTCAGCAACAAGGAGTGTTTATATGGCTTACGTCATTACCGACCGAGAAAAACTGCAAGCGATTTGGGAGGCCGCCAAAGCCGGCGACTGGCCGGCCGTGTATGCCGCCTCCGTCGATGCGCTCACCGATCCCAACCATGCCAACCAACCCATTGAGGGCGTGGATATCGCGGTGTATACCTGGATCAAAGGCGCCTATGGCGTGAACTCGAATCAGGGGGCGTTTGCCCATTACATTCGCGACCAAACCAAGCTGCAGTATGAGCTGCGCACCGGGCATGTGCCCGATGACTGGGAGGCGCGCATTCAGAATGCCTCCGACAACATCGCCAAAAACTTCGCCAAAACGCTGTTTGGCGTCGATCTGAGCAGCGATCCCAACGCACCGCTGCCGGATGCCCCGCCCACCAGCGCCAAAGTGCCGGACATTCACGAGGTCGGCCTGATCGACGCCGGCGCGGCGGCGTCCGAAGTGTTCACCGATGCCTCCTCGACCGGCGCCCCCAACTATTCCCCTGGGCCGGCACCACGCTGTTCTCTTATTTAGGCGATACCTCGTTCTTTACCGAATGGGTGGCGACCAACGACACCTCGGCCTTTAAGGTGGAAGGCGGGACTTACGATCTGATTGCCGCGGCGCAGGTCTCCATGCAAATGAAAAACCTCAGTTACGTGGTTGAAACGCTGCTGGCGGGCGAAGTGCCCACCTATTTGACCACCCTGGGCATTGGCCACGAGACCATCCGCCTCGCCGCCGAAGCGGCGCGTGATTTCTACACCGAATCCTACGGCAGCAGCGTGACCGGCGGCGGCAGCCTCATTCCCGGCAAGCTGGATATCGGCTCGGCGATTTTCAACGACATTGCCGACGTGCTGTCCACGCCGAATCTGTACCGCGTCGGTACGCTGCATGACGACGATTTCACGCTGGCGTTCGGCAATATCGCCGTTAACACCGGCAGCGGCGACGACACCATCAGCGTGCCGCGCGGCTGGCAAAACAACGCCGGCAACTACGGCTGGACGGTGATCGACGGCGGCAGCGGCCACGATACGGTCGATTATTCCAGCCTGTCGCACGGGGTAAACCTGAAGTTTGACGCCCAGGGCAGCTACGGCGGACGCGGGGTGATCGAGAAAAACGGCATCGGGCTGTATGGCTTTAAGGACGGGCTGTACAACATCGAAGCGGTGAAACTGACCGACTTTAAGGACAACGTCACCTTTAACGATCGGGTGCTGACGCCGGCCAACGGCCTGGAGGTCAACCTGGGCAAAGGCTCCAGCGAGATTCGTTTCGAGCACGGTTATACCACTGCGCCGGGAGGGAGCGCGCCGCAGGATTATCTCGGCGTGAACCTGAGCATGCTGTCCAACGATGTGCCTTTCCCCAACAGCCTGCTGAATATTCCCGTGAAGCAGACCCACAATATCTACATCGACGACAGCTTCGAGCTGGGCTTTTTACAGGCCTCCTCCCTGTCTATCGACAACCACCTGCTGGCCTTCGGCGCCGAAGGATCAAACAGCAGCTTCTCACTGAACTACAACGCGCAAACCCATACGCAGGATCTGTCGATATTTATGCAGGGCGAAAGCGCGCTCAATCAGCACGTCGTCAATATCTACAATTGGGATCAAGGATACTTTGGCATCAATCTGGAGCAGCCGGCCATTCAGCTTGTCGGTTTGCAAACCGTTACGCCGCAAGAACTGGCGGCCGCCTAAGCGAAGCCCGCCGGTTTACCGGCGGGTTGTTTACCTGCAGCGCGACGGCTCAGGCCCCATCCCGCTCCGCCACCCGCGCCAGCAACGCCCCCAGCAACGCCAGATCGACCAGCAACGCCAGCGCGAAACAGCTCCCCCTCACGCCCGGCGCGGCGTAGGTTTGCACCAGCGAAGCGGCAATCACTACGGCCACGATAGTCACCACCGTCGCCAGCCTGCACGCCACGGCGAACACCGCTTTCTCCTCCACCGCCGTGCGGTAGGCAACGCCCTGCCCCAGGCCGCCGAGGGCGATGCCCGCCAGCAGAGCCGGCCAGTCATGGCCGCCGAACAGCATCAGCAGCGTCAATAGCCATCCCGCCGCCGCCAGCAAAAAACCGTGGCGGAGAATCGCCAGCGCAGGCCGGTTCCGCAGCGGCTGCCAGCGGGCCAGTGCGGCGCCGCCGAGAAACGCCAGCGCCAATGCCGTCAGCAGCATCAGGGTCGCGCCGATGCCCTGCAGGCTCTCCGCCTCCAGCAGCAAAGCGCCCGCCGCCACCGGCACGCTGAGCGCCAGGGCGCTCGCCGCCGTTCCCGTGTGTGTCATGGCGCCCAGGGCGCCGTTGTTGATAGAAAGGCTCATCGCTCACTCCCGATAGGGTGGAAATGATGAAATAAATTCATTTCCCTGTTCACATGTCAGTAGCCTATCTCTTGTATAATCGGTCAGACAAACTCATAGTTTTCAGCCTTAGATGAGAATAACTCAGCCATGAGAAAACCCCGTTTGCCGCCGCTGGGCGCGCTGCGCGCTTTCCACGCCGTGGCCGGCTGCCGCAGCTTCAAACTGGCCGCCGAGGCGCTGGGCGTCAGCGCGACGGCGGTCAGCCACCAGATCAAGCTGCTGGAATCGGTGCTGGAATGCCGGGTGTGCGAGCGCAGCGCGCAGGGCGTCAGCCTGACCGAGACCGGCGAGATCCTATATGCCGGCACCCAGCGCGCCTTTGCCGCGCTGGAACAGTCCGTCGCCCAAATCACCCGCGCCCGGCAGCCGCCGGCGCTGACCGTCACCACCACCTCCAATTTTCTCACCCACTGGCTGGTGCCGCGCCTGGCGGATTTCAAGGCGGAGTTTCCCGCCATCGATCTGCGCCTGCACACCAGCGTCGAGCGGGTGGATCTCAGCCAGCGCACCGTGGACGTCGCCATCCGCTACCGTGAAACGCCGGAAAGCGATCTGCACTGCACCCTGCTGCATGAGGATCGCTTTATCGTGGTCGCCAGCCCGGCGCTGGCGCTGGCGCACATCGAGGATTTACAGCGGGTGACGCTGTTTCACGTGGCGCATCGGCAGGTGCCCGCCGACTCGCCGACCTGGGAGAACTGGCGGCGGCGCTACGGGCCGGAAGAGTTGAACGTGGAAGCCGGGCTGACCTTCAGCGACGAAACCCATGCGCTGCAGGCGGCGGTGGCCGGCCAGGGGTGGTGCTCGCCAGCCGGCTGCTGGCGCGCGATTTGTTGCAGCGCGGCGTGCTGGCCGCGCCGTTCGAGATGGCGTTACCCGGCGCCAACTACTATCTGGTGGCCACCGAGGAGACCGCGCAGCGCCCCGATATCATTGCGCTGCGCGAGTGGCTGCTGCGGCAAATGGCGGCAGGCTAACGGCTCTCGGGGGCAATTTCGCCCAGGCGGATCGCCACGCTGATCGCCTGCGCGGTGGTGGCGGCGCCAAGGCGCCGGCGAATGCGGCGCAGGTGGTTTTCCACCGTGCGTTCAGACAGGCCGAGCATCGCGGCGATATCCGCCTGTCGTCGGCCGATGGCGGTCCAGCTCAGCACCTCACGTTCGCGCGCCGACAGCCGGCCTTCTTCTTTGCCGGCCGCCGGTTCGAACAACCGCCGCGCCGCCAAAAAGGCCGCCGTGCCCACCAGCGACAGCGCCAACCGCACCGGCGGCGAGGCGTCGATGCGCTCGCCTCCCAGGCTGACGGCACCCTCCAGGCCGGCGGGGCCGAACACCGGGATTTGCACGCCGTGCAGGCCCGCGCCGCGCGGCGTGCGCACAATCCGGTAGCGCTCTCCCTGCTGCGCCCGGGTCTTGGTCCAGAAGAACGGCTCGCTGGCCCGCAGCATGTGGCGAGTCACCGGGCAGTGCCGCACGTAGGTCAGCGCATCGACCGCCTCCCCCTCGCCGAACCAGTCGCCCTCGACCCAGTAGATATGCTCGATCCCCGCCTCCGCCGTGGCGGAAGCGGAAAACAGCACAAAACGATCGAAGCCGAACGGCGCGGCGAAGGCGCGAACCCGCCCCTGAATGGCGGACAGGGTTCGCTCGTGGTCCATCGCCAACGCCGTCTGGAAAGCGCGCTGCGCGATCTCATCGCTCATCGCGCGGCGACGTCGGCCAGCAGCGTCTCCGCCGCCAGTTTGCCGAGGTTGTTGGAAGCCAGCGGGCTGTCGCCGGTCAGCAGGCGCCGATCTTTATGCACCTTGCCGGTGATGTCGGCATTGACGATCTTCACGCCCAGCTCACGCAGGCGTTCGCCCACCAGCCAGGGCATCGGGCCGGGGATATAGCCGATGTCGATGTTGGCGCCGGTATCGAGAGCATCCGGGAACACGCACATCTCATAGCCGCGATAGAGGAAATCGTCTTTGCTCTCGCCAATGCCCGCCGCCAGCAAACCGGCCGGCCCGTGGCACAGCGAGATCACGTAGCGATCGTTGTCATGGGCCCAGTGCAGCGTCTTTTTCACCTCTTCACTGAACGGGATATCATTGAGCACGCCGTGGCCACCGGGAATGAAAACGCCAAGGTAGTTGCCGCCATCCAGATCCTTCACGACTTCCGTCAGCTTTTTCGGCTGCTTGAGTTGGCTGCGGTACTTCTCATAGGTGGCCTTGACCGCTGGGTCTTCATGCGGGAACGCCCACATCTCCAGCTTCACCGGATCGCCGGACGGCGTGGCGATGTCGATCTCGAAACCGGCCAGATCCAGGTGATACATCGGCAGCAGCATCTCGACCGGATGGTTGCCGGTGGAGAAGAACTTGCCGTTTTGCATCAGCAGGTAGCGCTCCTGCGAGGCGATCATCAGCACCTTCCACTTGCCGCCGCGATAGGCGTTCGGGTAGCTGGCGCCCGTGAAGTCGGTTTTGGACGAGGTGTACTGGCTGAGGGAGTAAGGTGATGGGAAGAACGCGTTGTCTTCCGCCACATCCGGGGTGGGATTACGATCGTTGGATACTGAATCAGTCATGATTATCTCCATATTCACCGTTGCATTTCTCTTTCAGCTTAAATAACCGCCGGCGGGGCCGCAATGAGGGATATCCCTCAATCGCCCTCGCACTGGCGGCGCTCAAGCGGGGTGCCGTAGCGCGACAATGAACGTTTCTTCGCTGACGCCGGCATATTCGTACCGGCACTTTCTCACCGGCACCTGGAAGTAGCGCTCCAGGATATCCTCTTGCAGCAAGGCGTTTTTATCGCCAAACACGCACTGTCGCTTATTCATCAGCAGGCACTTGTCGGAGATGCGATCGGCGTAATGCAGAAAATGCGTATTCAGCACGATCGTCATCTGCCGCTCTTTGGCGAGGCGCCAGAGCATCTCGATCATTTTAGCCTGATTGTAAAAATCCAGGTTCGACTCCGGTTCGTCGAGGATCATGACGTCGGGGTCCGCCGCCAGCGCCTTGGCGAAATAACACATCTGCAGTTCCCCGCCGCTGATCTGATTGATGTTTTTCTGCGCCAGCGGCGCGATCTCCAGCGCGTGCAACACCGCCTGCGCCTTGGCGAAATCTTGCCGTCGCGGCCCGGCGAACCACCCCGCCTGGCGAGCGCAGCCGAAAGTGACAAAATCGAGCACGCCATACGCGAAATGCGGCGTTTTTGCCTGCGGCACATAGGCCAGTCGGGCGGGCCGATTGTCGATGCGGCCGATCTGGCACACGCCTGACAGGGGCCGGCACAGGCCCGCGATATGTCTCAGCAGCGTGGTTTTACCGGCGCCGTTCGGCCCGAGCACGCTGAGGATCTCACCGCGTTTCAGATGAAAACTGACGTTGTCGAGGATGGGCTCGCACCCTTTGAACCCCAGGGTCAACTGGCTAACGGTGATCATGTTTGCTGCTCATAATAAAAAGGAGGGCGAAAAGCGGCGCGCCGATCAGCGCGGTCAGGATGCCGATCGGGATTTCAGCGTAGGTGGCGCCTCTGGCGATATTGTCGATCACCAGCAAAAACAGCGCCCCGCTCAGCGCCGAAGCCGGGATCAGGCGACCGTGGTTATACCCCAATACGCTTCGCACCAAATGCGGGATCACCAAGCCGACCCACCCCACCACGCCGGCCAAGCTCACCGAGGCGGAAACCAGCAGAGAGGCGGCGATCAGCAACAGGATCTTCAGCCGGGGCGGATTCAGACCGGCGATGCGCGCCTCGTCGTCCCCAAGAGAGAGAATGTTCATATTCCACCTGAGCCGGTAGATAGTCAGGTAACACGCCGCAAACAGCGGGATCAGCCAATAAACCTGCGCTTTCGCTACCGAAGCGAAGCTGCCCATCAGCCAGAAGACGATCGCCGGCAAGGTATCCTGCGGATCGGCGACATATTTTATGACCGAGACAAACGCGATAAACAGCGACGCGATAATCATGCCGGACAAAATCGTGGTGAGCGCATCCTGCCGGCGTTTGAGGCGGCAGATGCCGAGCACCAACAACAGGCTCACCACGCCGAAAAGAAACGACAGCAGCGAACTCAGGGCAAAAGGCAAACTCAATAGAATGCCCAGCGCAGCGCCAAAGGCGGAGGCGGAAGACGTGCCCAGCACGTCCGGGCTGGCCAATGCGTTTTTCAGCACCGCCTGAAAGGTCGCGCCGGCGACCGCCAACCCGCCGCCCACCAGCATCACCGCCACTACCCGCGGCGCGCGCAGGTTAAAAATCACCGAATAGCGGGCCTGGTTTTCCCCCGGCATGTTCCCCTGCCATAAAATCTGCGCCACATCATGGGCCGACAAGGCGTAGCGGCCGGCAAACAGCGATGCGAAGGCGACTGCACACAGCGAAATGAACAATCCCGCCATGATCGCCGCATATTTTCCTCTGCCCGGCATCCCCAAGCTCCTCCAATGGATTAACGCTATTCAACCGTGGCGCTAGCGTTGCGCCAGCACCTCATCCAGCAACCGGTCCGGGATCGCGTAGGAGAACATCGTCTGATAATAACGACGCGTCTCCTGCCGCAGCGTCTTGTCGCTAATGTCTTCGGGCGCGTATCGGTTGATCATGAACAGCGGCAACAGTGACGTTTCCGCCGACAGGCCCCCCCAGTTGTGAATGCCCACCGGCGTCGAGAAAACCTTGCCGTTTTTCACCGCCCTGAGCGTCTCCCACGCCTGGCCGGGGATCCCCCCGTGCAGCAGCGCTTTTGCGCTGCCGAACACCACGAAAATCACATCCGGATCCCAGGCCATGATCTGCTCCATCGACACGTTGATGTACCTGCCGGCATCGCCCTTCACCGGCAAATCCCCGGCGACGTTATCCATGCCGGCCATTTTCAGATAGGTGTCGCCGTAGGTGTGCGGGCCGCTCACCTTCAGTTGCCTGCCGTCGCTTTCTTCCAGATATAACGCCCTGACGTGCTGCGCGCGGATGGCTGCGGCATAGGGGCGGATCTGCTTCAGGGTCCTTTCCCAGGCGTCTTTGAATTTATGCGTGCGCGGCAGTCCGAGGGTGTCGGCGAAGGTATTTTCCCAATACACCTGGGTGACCATCGGCTGGTATTTGGTCTTCCCGCCGGCGTCCAGATCGACCGTCATCACGCCCGCCCTTTCCAGCCGATCGTCCTGGCTTTTGCCGTAGTAATAAATGATGTCGGGCCGCAGATTCATTAACGACTCCATGTTGACCCGATAGTCCTTATTGATGAAATCGGACGTGATCCTGCCGATGTCAGGCTTCATGTCTTTCAACACATGCATATCGGCATGCATGAATGCCCAGGGGCCGACGCCGACGACGTGCCGATAGGCCGCCTCGTTGGCCAGGATCACGCCGAAGGGGCAGTTGCCGGTGATGACGATCCGCGGGTAGCTGCCGGGCAGCGTTTGCGCCGCCGCGCTCTGCGGCAGCGCAAACGCTTCCGGCTGGCTGGCGCCGGCGCAAGGCAGCATCGGCAAAGCGGCTATCGCCAGCAAGGCGGTGGCGATGAATGTCAGTTTTACGGCCATGAGGCCTCCTGCGCGCACGCGCAATGGCGCGCGTCGATGAGCGGTGTCAGGCCGAGGCGGCGATGCCGGCAGCCATGATGGTGATCCCGGCAACGAAAACGATCGCCGCGGTGGCGACCGCGCCGCCGCCGACCAACGCGGCGGTTTTTCCTTCGGAAATCTCTTTTCGCTGCAGGAAAGAGAGTTGCGACAGGGGAATGATTTTTCCGCTGTCGGCAACGATGTCTTTCGGTTCAACCTTCGCAACCGTCAGCTCGCCGCCGCTGCCGTCCTTCAGGCCGTATTTCAGCCGATCGCCGACATACACCGGCGGCTGCAACAGATAATACGGGCTATTGAGCCCCGCCTCTTTTTGTTGCAGCGCCACGTCGTGGTAGGTCGAGCAGCCGCTGAGAGAAAACGCCGCCATCCCGATAATGAGCGGCACCAGGTGGATGAATCGCATGGGAAACCTCGAACGTGCTTATTTGCTGGTTTTTAACGTAACGGCGGACTTGAAGCGCATATAGCTCACGGCCAGAGAGAGAAACGAGAACGCCGCCCCCGCCATTAAGCTGATAGTCGTCGCTTGCGCGCCGCGCATATTGAAGAAAATCGCCACTAACGCCGAACCGACGATTTGCCCGATCAACCGGGAACTGCCCAACAAACCGCTGGCGATGCTGCTGTTTTCATGAGAGACCGAAGTCATGATCAGCAGGTTGTTCGGTGATTGAAACAGGCCGAAACCGATGCCGCACAGCGCCACACGCCATACGATCGCCCCATTCGACGGATCGGCCGGCAGGTTGGCCATCAGCAGCATGCCGGCCAACAAGCAGGCGAGGCCTGACAGGGCGACAAGATTGGGATCGTATTTCTTGGTCAAATCGCCGGAAATCAACGACGACACCATGGTGGCCAGCGGCCAGGCGGTCAGCAGCAGACCGATTTCCACCACGTTTCTTTGCAGGACATTGTGGAAATAAAAAGGCAGCGATACAAAAGCCAAAAGCTGGGTGCTGTAAGACAGCATCGACATCAGCAAAGACAATGACAGCGTCGGGTTATGCAGCATCGCGACCGGGATCAGCGCGGCGTTGGCCTTTCTTTTCTGATTGATGTACAGCCACCCGGCCAGTCCGGCGAATACCGCAAAGCTCAGCGCCGCCGCCGGCAGATGGCGGGTGGTCATGCTCATCGTGCTGAGCGAGAAAGCGATAAACAGCACAAACACCAACAGGGCGCCCCCGCTGTCGAAGCCAACGCTGCGCCGCTCGCGGGAGCCCAGAAATATCATGCTCAGCAGCAGCGACAGGCAGGCGATGGGAACATTGATGGTGAACAGCCAGTTCCAGCTCGTTTGAGAAAGTATCGCCGAGGCGATGGACGGCCCGGCGGCGGCGGAAACCGACACCACCATCACGTTAATCCCCAGGCCGCGCCCCAGCAGCCTTGCCGGGTAGATCTCCTTGATCAGCGCCGCATTGACGCTGAGCACCGCCGCCGCGCCGAAGCCCTGTATCACTCGGAACGCCGTCAGCATCGCCAGCGTGTCGGAAAGCGCGCAACCCAACGAGGAGAAAGCAAACAGCACCACCCCGGCCATAAAGATTTTTTTATTGCCCACCGCTCTGCCCAGCGCCGCAAAGGGCATCAACGACGCGACGACGGCAAACTGGTAGGCATTGATAATCATGATGGAAGCCGATTCGGAAACGGCGAAATCTTTCGCGATCACCGGCAGCGCTACGTTGGCGATGGTGCTGTCGAGCATGGCGATGACCGTGCTTAACGAGACGGCGAGAACCGCGAATAGATTTAGCGTCTCTTTTTCCTGGTGTTTAAAAGTCATGTTAACGCTCCAAAAACGTGGGTGTCTTTATGCCGGCATGCCGGCGGCAAAGACGCCGTTTTTATCAATTTTTGTAATTACGTTATAACATATCATTACTGGATGGTAATAAATCTCATTTGAAATATTGGATTGCATAGTGTTTCAAAATAAGAATTAACAAATGCAATACAAATAAATCACAATATAAATACCCAATTAAATAACCATACTCGGTATAAAAAACCGGTTTATTTATAGAATGACATTAAAAGTAACAGGCGCTAACAGACAACGATGATGCCGGCATAAATTGTTATGTTATAACAAATCAACCTTCCCTTTATGCGGGTTAACCTTATGGCTAAGAAGGACCTTTTGAACACGCGCTTGTCCCGCCGCAGAATGATGCTGGCCGGGCTGGCGGCTCTGGCGCTCAATAGCGCCGTTTCTCCGCTGGCTAGCGCCCACGGCTTGCCACGCCCCAAAAAACAGGCGGGCCCTCAGGGTGCGCGAAAACGATTCCTGGTCATGTTGGATCCCGGCCATGGCGGCATCGACTCCGGCGCCATTGGCCACACCGGTTCGCTGGAAAAACATGTCGTTCTGGCGATCGCCAGAAATGTGCGGGCGCAGCTCGATCGACACGGCATCGATGCCCGCCTGACGCGCGACAGCGACGTTTTTATTCCGCTGTACGATCGGGTGGAGATCGCGCACCGGCATGGCGCGGATCTTTTCATGTCGATTCACGCCGACGGCTTTACCTGCCCCAGCGCCTGCGGCGCTTCGGTCTTTGCGCTTTCCACTAAGGGCGCCAGCAGCGCGATGGCGAAATACTTATCGAACAGTGAAAACGCGGCGGACGATCTCGCCGGCCCCCACGTCATCAAGAAAGATCGCTATTTGCAGAAGATACTGTTTGATTTGGAACAAACGGAAACCATCAAAGAAAGCCTGACGCTGGGCTCGCACCTGATCCAACATATTGCGCCCATCCATCATTTGCATGCCAAAAATACCGAACAGGCGGCCTTCGTGGTGTTGAAATCCCCGTACATTCCTTCGGTATTGGTGGAAACCTCGTTCATCACCAACCCCGAGGAAGAAAGGCTGCTGGGCACCCCTGCATTCCGAAATAAAATCGCCACCGCCATCACGCAGGGGATCGTCAGCTACTTTAAACACGTCACACACGCTTAAGCTTCACCAGGACGGCAAGCCGGCCGGCTTGCCGCGCACAGGGACGGCGTCAACATGATAAAATGCAATCCTCGCGCTTTTTCGGCGAGCCTGTGGCTCCCGCTGCTGGCCCTGTTGCCGCGCAGCGCCTTCGCCGTGCCGCTGACGGTATCGCAACACAGCAGCCTGAATTTCTACGGCACGATTATCGCCAGACGCTACAGCGGCCAAAGCGAACGCGACGACGGCGACCGCAGCTATCTCTATTTCGGCCTGATCGGCAAAAAAAAGATCGCGCCGCGCTGGCGGGCCTACGCCCATTGGGAATATACCGTCAGCTTCGCCGACGCCACCCGAAACAGCACCCGGCTCGCCTACCTCGGCGTGCAGAACGCCGCCCTGGGCAGCCTCGATATCGGCCGCAACTGGGGCGTGCTCTATGATGTGACCGCCCTGACCGATCGCTCCCCGCTGTTCAGAGAAATGGCCTACAACTACATCGACAACTTTATGCGCGGCCGGGCGCACAACCTGCTCACTTACCGCAAACCTTTCAGCCTGTTTCAGCGGCACGCCGCCCTCGCGCTGCAGTATCAGTTCAAAGACGGCGACGATCGACAGGCGCTGGGCAAACAAAACGGCAACGGGTTCGGCGCCTCCTTCCGCTATGCGCTGACGCCGACGCTCAGCCTCATCGCCGCCGCTTCGGTGTCTCAAACCACGCAGCGGCAGCAACGCGCCGCCGGCTATCGTCGGCGCATCGATACGCTGGCCGAGGGGGTTCTCTATGCGTCGAAAAAAATCTATCTCGCGGCCGTGTTCACCCAAAGCGACAACGCCATCAGCCCGCAACAAACCGCTAACCGCGGCTCGGCGTCCAGTTATGAAGCGCTCGCCAAATACCGGCTGACGGACCATATTCAGCCCAACATCGGCTATACCCGTTTGATACAGGCCCGGGCAGGCCGCAACACCGACTTATTGAACTACGAGGAGTTGGGCGTGACCTGGTTGCTCAATAGCAACATGCAGGTGTTTATTAACTATGAATTCAATAACCTTTCTCGGCACGCCCCCGGCGTCGATGCGTCAGACAAACTCGATATGGGCATCAGCTATCACTGGTGACGCGCTGCCGCAGCCAATAAAAATAAAAAGCCCCGCCCGGTGAAGGGCGAGGCTCGCTCGCGCCGATCGAGACGGTGCGAGAGGATCATGAGGGCAGAGTGATGACAAAGTGCCGAATGCGCCTGCTCATGGCGTGACGGACGCCTCAGCGCGGCGCTTGCGCGTTTTTCCACTCCCGCCAAATCGTTTCCAGCCCGGCGTGATACGTCGTGACGGCGAAGTCGGGAAAACGCTGTTTGAACTTGGTCGAGTCGAACAGGTTATCGTGCTCGTAGCGCGGCAGCAGCTCGCGCATCTCACGCGCCCCGGACGAAACCAACCCCGCGGCGATCAACGCCCATTTGCCGATAACGGAATATGAAATGTCCTTCCCAAACACCTCGCAGGCCAACGCGGCGAACTGCGCATAGGTGAGCCGCTCGTCGCAGCACGGGAGATGCCACGTCTGGCCGAACGCGTCGGGCGTATTACCGAGCCGGGCTAACCCACGGCTGGCGTCGGGCGTCCAGATCAGCGTGCGCAGCCTGTCGTCGCGAACCGGCACGCGCGGTTTTTCCCCCGCTTTCAGCCTGTCGACGATCAGCGCATTGGTGAAGCTCTGCGTTTTTCCCGGCCCATAAAACTCGGGCGCACGGCCGATCAGCACGGGGATCTGCTTGCGCTCTATCTCGTCGAGCACCTTCTCGGTCATCAGGGCGCGCACCCGTCCCTTGCGCCCCCGAGGCGCGAACGGCGTCGATTCCGTCTGCGGCTCGCCGTTCTGCGGATACATATAGGTATTGTCGAAATAAAACAAAGGGCACGCCCGCGGTACGGCTGGCGTCCAACGCATTCTGCAGCATGGTCGGAAATTGCTGCTCCCACAGCGCCGAATCCGGCGGCAGGCCGGCGGCGAAATACACCACGTCGCTGCCCTTCACCGCCGCCAGGGTCTGCTGTGCATCGAGCAGGTCGGCCGCGACCAGCGTATCGCTGTCGTTGACCTTCCTCGGGTTGCGGCTGACCAATCTTAAATCATCGGTGTACGCGCGCTTCAGTTCACGCGCCAGCTCTTGGGCGATCTGGCCACTGGCGCCCAGGATCGTTTGCATTGGCGTTCCTCATCGCAATGAAAAAAACTCCGCCCACTCAGGGCGGAGCAAAAGTGCTTGTTCGCGCTTAACTGTTCACGAACGCCAGCAGATCGGCGTTGACCTGATCGGCATGGGTGGTCGGTATGCCGTGCGGCGCGCCCTTATAGGTATGGAGCGTGCCGTTTTGCACCAGCTTGGCCGACAGCGCGCCGGAGTCCTGATAAGGCACCACCTGGTCGTCGTCGCCGTGGATCACCAGCACCGGAATGGCAATCTTCTTGAGATCTTCGGTGAAATCGGTCTGCGAGAAGGCGACGATGCCGTCATAGTGCGCCTTGGCGCCGCCCATCATGCCCTGCCGCCACCAGTTCCAGATAATGGCCTCCGACGGTTTGGCGCCCGGACGGTTATAGCCGTAGAACGGGCCGGCGGGCACGTCGTAATAGAATTGCGCCCGGTTGGCGGCCAGCTGCGCCTGGAAATCATCGAATACCGATTTTGGGGTACCCTGCGGGTTACTGTCCGTTTTCACCATCAGCGGCGGCACTGCGCTGATCAGCACCGCTTTGGACACCTTGTCCTCGCCGTGGCGCACGATATAGCGCACCACCTCGCCGCCGCCGGTCGAGTGGCCCACGTGCATGGCGCCCTGTACGCCGAGGTGTTTTACCACCGCGGCGACGTCATCGGCGTAGTGATCCATGTCGTGCCCTTCCCACACCTGGCTGGAGCGGCCGTGGCCGCGGCGATCGTGCGCAACCACGCGGAACCCTTTGTTCACGAAGAACAGCATCTGGGCATCCCAGTCATCGCTGGACAGCGGCCAGCCGTGGTGGAAGTAGATAACCTTGCCGTTTTTTGGGCCCCAATCCTTGTAGAAAATCTCGACGCCATCGCTGGTCGTTACATAACCCATGTCGTTTCTCCCATTTACACTATGGTTAAAAAAGAAGGTTTATACTGCGCACGGCGCCGGGATCTCTGGCTCCCTCATCCCGGTTGGCCGACGATCTTGCGTTGATCGTTTAACGAGTATAGGTTTAAAGTTCACTTTAAGGTCAAACCCAATTCGGCAAACCGCATTCCCGCTTTCACTCGGCATCAGGAGAATTCAAGTGCAGGGAGATGACATCCTCATGACGATGGAGCCGCGGCTTGCCGCCCAGCGCCACGCCTTCCTGCGCGACGGCGCGCCGACGATGCAACAGCGCAAGGCCGCCCTGCGCCGCTTGCGGAGCGCCATTCTGGCCCAGCGCGCCGCGCTGGCGGCGGCCGTCAGCGCCGACTTCGGCCACCGCTCGCCTTACGAAACCGACATTCTGGAGATTCTGGTCACCGTTCAAGCGATCGATTACCTGCTGCGCAACCTGAAACGCTTCATGAAGCCGGAGCGCCGCCACGTCGCCCTGCCGTATCAGGCCGCACGCGCCTATGTGCAATATCAGCCCAAGGGCGTGATTGGCATCATGGCGCCGTGGAACTATCCCTTCTCGTTGACCTTCATCCCGCTGGCCACCGCCCTGGCCGCCGGCAACCGCGTGATGCTGAAACCTTCGGAGCTCACGCCGCATACCAGCCGCCTCATCGAAACGATGCTGGCGGCGCTGTTTCCCGCCGATGAGGTCGCCGTCGTGACCGGCGGGCCGGACGTCGGGGCCAGATTCAGCGAGCTGGCGTTCGACCATCTGGTGTTCACCGGCAGCACGGCGATCGGCCGTCAGGTCATGCAGGCGGCCGGCAAACATCTGGTGCCGTTAACGCTCGAACTGGGCGGCAAAAGCCCTGCCGTCATGGCACGCGGCGCGGTTAACGCCAGAAACGTCAAGAGCGTGGCGTTCGGCAAGCTGTCGAACGCGGGCCAAACCTGTATCGCGCCCGATTACCTGCTGGTTCATCAGGACGATCTGGCAAGCTTCATGGCGCTCTATGACGCGGCGGTTAAAAGCTTTTATCCCGACGGGCCAACCGGCGACGACTACGGCGCCATCATCAACGACAGGCACTATCGCCGCTTGCAAGCGCTGCTTGCCGACGCACAGGCGCGCGGCGCGCAACTCCATCCGGTCGGCCACCGCCCGGACTCGGCGTCTGAACGGCCGAACACGCTGGCCCCTACGCTTATCGTCGGCGCCCCCGATGACAGCGCGATCATGCAAGAAGAGATCTTCGGGCCGCTGCTGCCGGTGCGCACCTACGCCGCCTTTGATGAAACGATCGACGTTATCAACGCCGCGCCCCGCCCGCTCGCGCTCTACTACTTCGGCCCGCCGGGCGAG
The DNA here is from genome assembly GCF_000747565.1 of Serratia sp. SCBI. NCBI lineage: Bacteria > Pseudomonadati > Pseudomonadota > Gammaproteobacteria > Enterobacterales > Yersiniaceae > Serratia > Serratia sp. SCBI. The sequence goes on from NZ_CP003424.1 coordinate 3,337,337, forward strand.
GATCGGGACCGGCTGCTGGCGCGCACCACCTCCGGCAACGTCAGCATCAACGCCACCCTGCTGCACTTCGCCCAGGACGACCTGCCGTTCGGCGGCATCGGCCCCAGCGGCATGGGAGCCTGTCACGGCATCGAAGGATTTCGGGCGCTGAGCCACGCCAAAGGCGTTTTCATCCAGAGCCGCTGGCGCTTTACCGACCTGCTGCGCGCGCCGTTCGGCAAGCTGGCGGACGCGGTGCTCGCGTTCATGTTGCGGCGCCGATAACGCGGCGTGTTGACTATCAATAGCACACCCATAAATCGCCGCAAGCTATCACAATATTCACTCATTCCTATTTTATCTCTCCGCCGCCGCTGACTAAGCTTAGCCCTATGTCCCCCTTTGCCCGTTGGCGGCGAGGGTGACGTCAATCGATTGAGTTCAGTTATTTAGCGCAACACCCGACGCAAGCCTTACCCGCATGCCTTGTTAACCGCTCCACGCCCGGCGGCTGGAGCATCTTTACGGAAGCAGAGAGCGCATTATGACAACTGAAAGCAAATGCCCGTTTTCGGGCGGCAAGCAGCCCGCACCGCAGAACGGCCCCACCAATCAGGATTGGTGGCCTAATCAGCTCAGCCTGAAACCGCTGCACCAGCACTCCCCCCTGTCCGATCCGATGGATAAAGACTTCAACTACGCCGATGCCTTCAACAGCCTCGATCTGGCGGCGGTCAAACAGGATCTGCACGCCCTGATGACCGACTCGCAGGAATGGTGGCCGGCGGACTTCGGCCACTACGGCGGCCTGTTCATCCGCATGGCCTGGCACAGCGCCGGCACCTACCGCATCGGCGACGGCCGCGGCGGCGCAGGCGAAGGCCAGCAGCGCTTCGCCCCGCTCAACAGCTGGCCGGACAACGTCAGCCTCGACAAGGCGCGCCGTTTGCTGTGGCCTATCAAGCAGAAATACGGCCGCAACATCTCCTGGGCCGACCTGATTATCCTGACCGGCAACGTGGCGCTGGAATCGATGGGCTTCAAAACCTTCGGCTACGCCGGCGGCCGCGCCGACACCTGGGAGCCGGACGACGTCTACTGGGGCTCTGAGAAGATCTGGCTGGAACTGAGCGGCGGGCCGAACAGCCGCTACTCGGGCGACCGCGATCTGGAAAACCCGCTGGCGGCGGTGCAGATGGGCCTGATTTACGTCAATCCGGAAGGCCCGGACGGCAATCCCGATCCGGTGGCCGCCGCGCGCGACATCCGTGAAACCTTCGCCCGCATGGCGATGAATGACGAAGAAACCGTGGCGCTGATCGCCGGCGGTCACACCTTCGGCAAGACCCACGGCGCCGGCCCGGCGTCTCACGTCGGCGCCGATCCGGAAGCCGCCGGACTGGAAGCGCAGGGCCTCGGCTGGCACAGCACCTTCGGCACCGGCGTCGGCAAAGACGCCATCACCAGCGGCCTGGAAGTCACCTGGACCACCACCCCGACCCAGTGGAACCACGACTTCTTCCGCCACCTGTTCGAATACGAATGGGAGCTGAGCCAAAGCCCGGCCGGCGCGCACCAGTGGGTGGCGAAAGACATCGGTGAAACCATTCCCGACGCCTTCGATCCCAACAAAAAACGCCGCCCAACCATGCTGACCACCGACCTGTCGCTGCGCTTCGATCCGGCCTACGAGAAGATTTCGCGCCGCTTCTATGAGCACCCGGAGGAGCTGGCCGACGCCTTCGCCCGCGCCTGGTTCAAGCTGACCCACCGCGACATGGGGCCGCGCGCGCGCTACCTCGGCCCGGAAGTACCGCAGGAAACGTTGATTTGGCAGGATCCGATCCCGGCGGTCGATCATCCGCTGATCGATGAGCAGGACATCGCCGCGCTGAAAAACGCCGTGCTGGCTTCCGGCCTGTCGGTGTCGGCGCTGGTCTCCACCGCCTGGGCTTCTGCTTCCAGCTTCCGCGGCTCAGACAAGCGCGGCGGCGCCAACGGCGCGCGCATTCGCCTGGCGCCGCAAAAAGACTGGGCGGTCAACCAACCTGCGCAGCTCGCCGCGACGCTGGCCAAGCTGGAGAGCATCCAACGCGCCTTCAACGATGCACAGACCGGCGGCAAGCGCGTCTCGCTGGCGGACCTGATCGTGCTGGCCGGCGCGGCGGGCGTGGAACAGGCGGCGAAGAACGCCGGTTTCACCCTGACGGTGCCGTTCGCCCCGGGCCGCATGGACGCCTCGCAGGAACAGACCGACGTGGACTCCTTCGAGGCGATGGAGCCGCTCGCCGACGGTTTCCGCAACTTCCTGAAGGGCAAATATCGCGTGCCGGCCGAAACGCTGCTGGTCGACAAGGCGCAGCTGTTGACCCTGACCGCGCCGGAAATGACGGTGCTGGTCGGCGGGCTGCGCGTGCTCGGCGCCAACGTCGGCGGCACGCAGCACGGCGTGTTCACCCATCGCCCGCAGGCGCTGACCAACGACTTCTTCGTCAACCTGCTCGACATGGGCACCACCTGGCATCCGGCGGGTGAGGACGGCCTGTTTGAAGGCCGCGATCGCCGCAGCGGCGCGGTTAAATGGACCGGCACCCGCGTCGATCTGGTGTTCGGTTCGCACGCGCAACTGCGCGCGCTGGCCGAAGTCTACGGCAGCGCCGACGGGCAAGAGAAGTTCGCCCACGACTTCGTCGCCGCCTGGAACAAAGTGATGAACCTCGATCGTTTCGATCTGGCGTAACTTAGCGACAGCACAAAGCCCGCCACGGTAAGTCGGCGGGCTTTTTTATTTGAGGGTAAAAACCGACGACACAACACATAAAAATGACTAACTGATTGATAAAATTTATAACCCCATGATAGGTTAGGAGATTAAATGTATACGAAGACAATTTAAAAATATTAAAAATCAATAAAATAGGAGTAATCATGGACGATATTAATGTTTACGGAGAAACAGGAATATTTATCATTAAAGAACAAATTTTCAGCAAAAATGGACTCCCGTCCATAGGACACTTCTCTCCTTCTGCTGTACAAATCCAGCGCTACGTCTACCAATTGCGTAAGGAACAAGAGGTTTTATGGGAGGGGCGAAAGATCGACTATACACAGCTCGGCATTTGGGAAAAATTTAAGATACTGATGGGCAACGACTTGGTCAGTAGAGACAAACAAGGGGGCAGCACGCTCTATTCACTGGAGTTCGCCGGATTTGAAACAAGAATAACACCTCTGGATGGAGCAAAAGCACCCCTCCCCGAATTTTTAGGAAAGTCCTATAAGATTAACGTACCCACACCTTACATTTATGGCCAAGATCCTATCCCAGAGATGAAGCTCTATGGCAGGAAAGACGTCTCATTCATTATGAGCAACGGTGGACAATCAGCCCCTACTGCAATGGCAAAATACAACAAGACGACCAAGAATCTGATAATGATTCGTACTGAACTAGAAATGAAAAATTTGATGTTATCCTTGAGTAGCGCCAAGGAGCTAAAAAAATGAAGAAAACGATGCTGTTCATTAGTCTGATAGTCATTTATGGTTTATTGGTTATTTTCTGCACCTCCCAATGGCAAAGCTCTACTTTGCCGGGAAAACATTGTTTGTTTCTGACGTTGCAGCAACGGTCGTTACCCAGTTTAAGGCCGCCGGGATTTTCATTTTGTGCGGTGTCATCATCCTGACGCAGATCGTACTGACAAAAAAAATCAAAATCCCTTAGACGATATGCCGTTATCTATAGCACTTGGGTGGGTATCCACTTCGTCTACCTTCTCGTCATCTTGATACTTAAGAGCAAGTTCCTGGAACCTCTCAACAAAATCCCGATGGATGCAATTGCTATTGAACAGTTTAACCTTGCTGGCCCAGCGCTTATTTCTCTGGTTTTAACCTGTTCGTCGCTATGGCTCGTCAACAAGTCAGGACAATCAGCACGCAATGTCTAAACAACCGAGAATCCTGAATAGTCTACTCAACTGTTACAAAAAGACCTTCACCTACTCAGGCCGCGAAAGCCGTGGGCCTTACTCAATGCTGCTTTTGTGCCAGCACGTTTGGTTTCTGCTTTATCTCGCTGTTATCGCCAGCAAGATGAATGAGATTTCCATTTTCGCGCTTGCAGCGTTTTTGCTGCCTATGCTAGCGGCCAATGTGCGCCGTTTGCACGATGCGGGTTACTCCGGTGGTTGGTGCCTGACCTGGTTCTGCTTCACACCCTATGTGATGCTGATCTTCGCGCTGTTCCTTCCCGCAAAGAACCTCAACAACCCTTACGACGATCGCCCAAACCTGGCGTAAGCCCCCTCAACGGCCTGCTTCGGCGAGCCCTGTCAGGCGCCGCGATATTCTCTTTTCCCGCTTATTCGTATTTACTCAACAAGTCATATAAAAATTTGATGGGCGGCAATTCTTTTAATGCTGTATTTATATTTAGAGGGCAATGAAGAGCGTAAACTCACATCGTTAATGCGATATATCCCATCAAGGAGATGACCGTTATGGATTATCCTCGATACACCTCAACACGCGGCGAGGCGGGTCTCATCATCGCCGTCCCTTAGCAGCAGCGGGTTTGGCCGGCAAAGGCGCCCCATCGTTTTACGCCATAAAAATAGATGTTCAGCACCTGCGCGATATTCGCCTGGGCGCCTGACGTTCGCCCTTCGTTAATGTTTCACGGCGTGCATTGCGCTTTTGGTTTTTTATTTTTCAGCCGACGGGAAAGCTCATGGGAAATTACGCTTCACTCAGGAAAATAACCGCTACCTGGAGGTCAACATGCAACATATTATCGGCATTTCTTCTCGTCGGCTGAGAATATCGGCCCTTGCGCTGCTGCTCCCGGCGATGTCATGGGCGGCCGATACGGCGTCTGTCGCCGTAGGGCCGCAGTATGACACCACCCATGTCTACGTCGAACGCGGCAAGATGGATGCCTTTGTCGACAGCATCCTGAAAACCTTCGGCGGCACCAGCACCGAACGCGTGCTGGTCAACGTCACGCCCACGCCCAGCGAAACCTACTCCCAGCTGATACTGACGCCGGCCGGCAGCTTCTCGGTGTTCGATTTCAAAACGCCGATCCCGCATCCGTTTGGCGCTGAGCGCAACGGTTTTCTGGTCAGGGATATGGACGCCGCCATTCGGCAAGCCAAGGCCGCCGGCGCCGATGTGCAGGTCGAACCCTTCGACGATCCGATTGGCCGCGACGCGGTGATCCAGTGGCCCGGCGGCGTCAACATGCAGCTTTATTGGCACACCAAAGCGCCCAACTACAAGCCGCTGCTGAGCGTGCCGGAAAACCGCCTGTACCTCTCCGCCTATCGCGTCGACGACTTCCTGAACAGCTATCGGGCATTCTCGCACGCCAAGGTGGCGAGCGACGCGCAAGTCAGCGATGCGGCGATCGGCCGTAACGGCAACGGCAAGATCCGCCAGATCGAACTGGACTCCCGCTTCGGCAAAACGCGCATTTTCGTCACCGACGGGCATCTGCCTTATCCGTTCGGCCATGAGCGCACCGGCTATGGCGTCGACGATCTGTCGGCCACGTTGGCCAAAGCGACGGCCAGCGGCGCGCAGGTGCTGTGGCGTTCGACGGCGGCGGAACGCCGCGCCTCGGCGCTGGTGAGTTTCCCCGGCGGCTATATCGCAGAAATTCACCAGACGGCTAAATAAACCCAAGGCGCGCTGCGGCGCGCTTTTTTCTTCGGATATCCATGATGAAACGCACGCTACCCGCACTGTTGCTGTTCTCCACGCTCCCCGCGCTGGCGGCGGAGCCCGCCGCTTCCCCCTGGAAAAACATCCCGTTGGGCGATGCGGCCACGTTGTCTTTCGACGGTTCACTGCGCGAGCGCTATGAATGGACGGATCAGCGGGATCTGAACGGCGGACGCGACGACACCTTCATGCAGCGCTTGCTGGTTGGCGCGCGCCTCGACTACGGCGACTATGTCGGCGCCTATGTGCAGGTGGGATCGTCGCTGGCCACGCCGCGCGACCGCGGGCGCAAGCCGACCGACGAAGATCATGCCTACCTCGGCCAGGGCTATGTGGATATGAAACTGCCCACCGCCTACGGCCTCGGCACCCTGCGGATCGGCCGCCAGGAGATTGCGCTGGGCTCGCTGCACCTGCTGGGCACCCGCGACGGGCCCAACGTACGCCGCTCCTTCGACGCTATCCGCGCCAGCTGGGTCAAGGACAAAAACCGCCTCGACGCCTTTATCGGCCACCCCATTACGCTCAAAACCGGCAGTTTCGACGACGATACCGACAACAGCCAAAAGGTATGGGGGCTGTACGGCACCACACCGCTGACGCCGCTGGCTTCCTCGCTCGATCTTTATACCTTCGGCTTTGAAGATAACGACGCCCACTACACGCAGCTCAGCGGGCAAGAGCGGCGCTACACCGTCGGCGCGCGCATTTTCGGCGCGGCGCAGGGCTTCGACTGGGACAATGAGGCCGCCTGGCAGTTCGGCAGCGCGGAACAGCGCAACATCCGCGCCTGGTCGGCGTCGGCGCACGCCGGCTATACGGCGAACGGCTGGCGCTGGCGGCCGCGCTTCGGCGGCAAGATTGGCATCGCCAGCGGCGATAAAAACGGTCACGACGGACAACTCAATACCTTTAACGCCATGTATCCCAAGCTGCCCTACCTGACCGAGAACGGGCTGGTGGCGCCGGCGAACCTGATCGCCATCCATCCTTCGGTCACGATCACGCCGTGGCAAACCCTGTCCATCGACTTCAGCTGGGACGCGCTATGGCGGCAACGCCGCGAGGATGCCTTCTACCTCGGCCCGATGCGCCCGGTGAAAGGCAGCGCGCAGGGCTCGCGCTTTATCGGCAACCAGTATCAGGTCGAAACAACCTGGACACCGCGCAGCGATCTTCAGTTCAAGGTGGCCTATGTTTACTTCGACGTCAGCAACAGCCTGCAGCACCATGCCGGGCTGAAAAGCATGAACTTCGTCCTGGCGCAGGGCACCTACAGTTTTTAAGCATCAGGCAAGTTAATCGGTGTACGCGGGCGCCCTCAATAATCCCGTATCCGATTAATGACGACAGCCGGCGTGCGGCCGCCTCTATGCGTTACGGCAATGGCGGCTACTCACCGCATTTCACAGATAAAAAGCTGGAAAAGCAGAAAGATAAATCAGCGACGCAAACGACGCGCGCCGATTACAGAGAAATATTAAATAAAGATTTAATTCCAACGAGTTATTTAAACACGTCTTTTACTCATATCTTATGTAAAAGATTCATATAAGAATAACTCATTAATAAAATAATTGTGTTTATACTGCTTTAACTCAATCACAGTGCACAATTAATTCCTCACCGTGATTAATGATAAGGATATATTCCGCTTGAACGCAATATTCAAGCCAGACCAAGGAGGCAAGCCAATGATATCACTTTAATTACCCCTGATTTTCAAACCTGTGTACGAGCATATAGAGCGTTAGGTGCAATATTGTCAACGTCCAAAGGAGTTTGATATGTCATTAGCGACCGATAAAATTTCCGATTATTTAACCCATTATGAAAGAGGCGATCACGCGGGGAACAGTAAACCGTCATATACCACGCAAGAGGTTTCAGATCTGCTGCTGAGGAGCCATTATTCCGCCAATGGCAAAGGCGTGACCGACCATGCGGCTACCTTGACCTACTCTTTCCCCGTCTATACGGGCAGCGACAAGACGGGCGCCGCGCAGCTTACCGCCGCCCAGCAAGCCCAAACCAAGCTTTCATTGCAATCCTGGTCGGATGTGGCCAACATCACGTTCACCGAGGTTAAAGGCAACGACGCGAAAAATGCAGATATAAAGTTTGGTTTTTATAAGGCGGCCAGCGGGGGCAATTACACCTCGTATGAAAGTACGCAGAGCAATCTAAAAAGCACCATTTGGATCAGCGGCAATAACGGCTACGACGCCTCCAATCCGCAAACCAATAATTACGCCAGGGATACACTCACCCATGAAATAGGGCATGCGTTGGGGCTTTCTCATCCCGGAAATTATGATGCGTCAAATGCCACCTACCCCACCTACGCCAACTCGGCGAAGTATTATGAAGACGACCATCAATATTCTTTGATGAGCTATTTTAACGAACAATACACCAGCGCTGACTATAAAGGCGTTTGGCCATCGGGGCCGCAGCTGGATGATATTACCGCCATACAGAAGCTTTACGGCGCGAATACCACCACGCGCACCGGCGATACCACCTATGGTTTCAACTCGAATACGGACAGAGACTTTTTGAGCGTTAAGGCGTCCACGGACAAAATCGTGGCGGCTATCTGGGATGCCGGCGGCAATGACACGCTGGATTTTTCAGGCTACAGCCAGGATCAGCGCATCAACATTAACGAAGGCGCATTCTCTGATGTAGGCGGCTTGAAGGCGAATATCGCCATCGCCTACGGCGCGCAGATTGAAAATATCATCGGCGGCAGCGGCGCCGACATTCTTGTGGGCAACGCGCTGAACAATACGTTAAAAGGCGGTGCAGGCAACGACATCATTTACGGTGCCGGCGGCGCCGATCAGCTCTGGGGCAATGCAGGCGCGGACACCTTCGTCTTCCGCGAAGCCGGCGACAGCCAAGCCGCCGCGCCGGATTGGATCCGCGATTTCCAGACGGCGGTGGATAAAATCGACCTGTCGTGGCTCAACCAGACGGCTAAGGCCGAAGGGAGCGAATTGCACTTCGTGGATAGTTTAAGCGGCTCGTTGTATGAAGCGGCGCTGAATTATGACGCGCAGCAGAATGTCACCGATCTGGCCATCAATCTCTCCGGCAATCAATTGCCTGATTTCCTTGTCAAAATCGTTGGGCATGTCGACGCTTCCGCCGATATTCTCGTCTAGCCAAGGCAAACCCGCAGTCCGGCCTTCACGCCGGACTGTTTATCTCTCTCAGGCCTCACCCCGGCGTCTTTTTACATTGCCACAGCAATAAATCGCGCCGACGAGGTCACACCGCTTCCAGCTCCGCCGCCAGCGTGGCGACCAGCTCCGCCGCCGGCATCGGCCGCGCCAGGCCTACGCCCTGCCCGGCCCACAGCGACATAAACTCCGCGCGTCCGGCCTTGGCCGCCGCCTGGCGAATATCGCCGGTGAGCGCGTTCTGCACCGGATAAGGCAGGATCTGCGCCTCTTCCGCGCGCATCTGCCGCATGAAATCATTGACGATGCCGCGCGCCGGGCGGCCGCTGAAGGCGCGCGTCAAGCGCGTGCTGTCATCGCCGGCGTTGCGCAGCGCCGCTCGCCAGGCTTCGGCGATGCCCGACTCCGGGCTGCACAGAAACGCGGTGCCCAGCTGCGCCGCCTGCGCGCCCAGCAATTGTGCCGCCGCGATGCCGCGCCCGTTCATGATGCCGCCTGCGGCAATCGCCGGGATCTTCACCGCCGCCACCACCTGCGGCAACAGGGCCATCAGGCCGACGCAGGACTGTTCGATATCGCCAAGGAAGGTCGGGCGATGCCCCCCCGCCTCCGCGCCCGAGACGCAGACGAAGTCGGCGCCCGCCTCTTCCCAGGCGCGGGCTTCCGCCACCGTGGTGGCGGTGCCGATCACCCGCGAGCCGGCCTTCTTGAACTGCGTGACCGTGGCGCGCGGCAGCACGCCGAAGGTGAAGCTGACCACCGGCGGCGCAGCCTCCAGCAGGGCCGCGATCTGGTCGCGGTTGTTTTCGGCGAATTGGGCCGGCATGGGCGGCTCGCTCAGCCCCAGCGCTTCGCGGAACGGCCGCAGCAGGTGCTGGGCGCGCTTGAGCTCGGCGAGATCCGGGTGCTGCTCATCGAGCAGAAACAGGTTGATGTTGAACGGCGCGGCGGTCTGCGCGCGGATCTGCTGCACCCGTTCGAGGATCACCGCCGGTGAAAACAGCGCCGCCGCGCACGATCCCAGCGCTCCGGCGTTGCTCACCGCCACCGCCAATGCCGGCGGCGACGCGCCGTTCATCGGCCCCTGAACGATCGGATAGCGCAGCCCAAGCTCGCGGGCAAAAGCAGAAGGTGCCGTCATCAATGTGTCTCCCTGTGCTGACTACATTCGTCTTACGGCGGCCGCGCCGCCGAACCGACCAAAAGCATAGCACCTTCTCACCGCCAGGCCGTGCAGTTAATGCTTCACCTGCCGCCTGTCCAGCGACAAGAAGTGATGCACCACCGGTTTCTCAGGGCCGATATGGAAGCGCAGCACCTCCTGCTGCAGATCGGCGTCGGCGTGCGATACCCGCTGGTGCTGCCGCAGATGCTCCGCCCAGGATTCCACCAGGAACCACTCCATGATGCATTCCGGATCGCCGGTGTGCTCGGTGATGCCCCAGGCGTAAGCGCCATCGCGGCGACGCGCCCGCTCCAGCATCAGCAGCGTGCGCAAGAACTGCGGCCGATCCTGCTCGCGAATGCGGTACTCCACCTGAATCATCACCGGGCCGCGATCGTTTTCAACCGGCGTGTTGACCAACGGCTCCGGCCAATGGTTCGACGGCTGCAGATCGGCCTCGCCGGTCGGCAGACGCAGGCGGTGGAACAGCAGCCCTGCCGCCAACAGACCGACGCCGCCGACCAGCAGCGTGGCGGCCACGCCCAGCTCCTGCGCCACCAGCCCCCACAACAGGCTGCCCGCCGCCATCGCGCCGTTGAACACCATCAGATAGATGGCCAGGCCGCGGCCGCGCACCCAGTTAGGCAGCACGCCCTGCGCCGCGCCGTTGAGCGTGGTCAGCGCAATGATCCAGCCGGCGCCCAGCACCAACAGCAGCACCACCGCCAGCCACTGCGGCGGCGCCAGCGACAGGGCCGCCATTACCGCCGCCGTCAGCACCGCCGCCAGCAACACCAGCCCGTCGGCGTTCAGCCGCTGGCGCAGGCGCGGCAGCACGATCGCCCCGATGATCGCCCCGGCGCCCACCGCCCCCAGCAAGACACCGTAAAAACCGGCGCTGCCGCCCAGCATGCGGCGCGCCACCAGCGGCAGCAGCGCCCAGACCGAGCTGGAGAAGGCGAAGAACACCGCCGCCCGCAGCAGCACCACGTGCAGCTCGCGGCTGGAACGGGCATAGCGCAGCCCGGCGCGGAAGGCGCCGAAGAAGTGTTCCGACAGGCCGCTGTCCTCAACCTTCGGCCGCTTCCACCACAGCAGCGCCGCGATCACCAGCACATAGCTCATCACGTCCGCGCCGTAGGCCGCGCCGGCACCGAAGCTGGCCAGCAGCAAACCGCCGGCCGCCGGGCCGATGGAGCGGGCGATGTTGATGCCCAGCGAGTTCAGCGCCACGGCGTTTTTCAGCTCGGCGCGCGGCACCAGCTCCGGCACGATCGCCTGCCAGGTCGGCCCCATCAGCGCCGCGCCGATACCGCCGACGAAGGTCAGCGCCAGCAGGTATTCCACCGTCAGCGCGCCGGTCTGCGACAGCAGCAACAGGCTGCCGCTGACGCAGGCCAGCAGAATTTGCACGAAGATCAGAAAGCGTCGCCGATCGAGAATGTCCGACAGCACCCCGGCCGGGATGGCCAGCAGGAACACCGGCAGCGTGGCGGCGGTTTGCATCAACGCCACCGCCGAAGGGTTGCTCGACAGGTCGGTGATCAGCCACGAGCTGGCGACGTCGCGCATAAAACTGCCGACGTTGCCGAGCACCGTGGCGCCCCACAGCACCGCAAATAATGGAATTTTCAGCGGCGCGAAGCCGCCCGCCGCCGCCTTGTTTTCCGTCTGTTCAGCCATCCGTTCGCTCCTTCAAATCGTTAAATGCCACCAGCAACAGCGCGCCGGCCAGCCCGAGGTGTTCAAAAAATCCGTTCATCATCTGGCCTCGCTCCGCCCCGTCGAACTGCCAGAACGGATTGGCCATCAGCGTCGCCATCAGGGTAAAACCGGCCAGCGCCAACGCGCCGAGCCAGCGATAAAAACCGCTCAGGATCAGCGCCGACGCCGCCAGTTCCAGCAGCGTCACCAGCACGGCGAACAGCGCCGCCGGCTGCAGGCCGAAGTGGGCCATCTCGGCGATGGCGCCCTCAACGTTCAGCGCCTTGACCAACCCGCCCTGAATATAGGCGGCGCAGATCGCGAGCAGCAGCATCCAGCGCACCGCAGGCGCGTGCAGCCGCTGCGCGCAGCGGGCGACGATAACAGTCAGGTTCATCGCGCCCCCTTAAAACGGCGAATTCTGGATGAAGGCCAGCAGATCGGCATTGAAGCGATCGGGATCGGCCTGCGCCAAACCGTGAGAGCCGCCGGCGTAAACATTCAGCTCCGCCTGTTGCATAAGCTTAGCGGCTTTCAGCGCCGAGGCGCCGATCGGCACGATCTGATCGGCGTCGCCGTGCACCAGCAGCGTCGGCTTGTCGATCGCCAGCAGATCGGCGGTGTAATCCACTTCGGAGAACGCGCGCACGCAGTCGTACTGCCCTTTCACGCCGCCCTGCATGCCCATCATCCAGAAGCTGTCGATCAGCCCCGCGTTGCTCTCCACCTCGTCGCACTGGAAGCCATAGAACGGCACCGCCAGCTCTTTGAAGAACTGTGAGCGGTTGCCCGCCACGCCGCTGCGAATGCCGTCAAACGCCGCCATCGGCGTGCCCTCTGGGTTGACCGGCGTCTGCAGCATCAGCGGCGGCACGGCGCCGACCAGCACCACTTTCGCCACCCGATCGCTGCCGTGACGGCCGATGTAGCGCGCCACTTCGCCGCCGCCGGTGGAATGGCCGACCAGGATCAGATCGCGCAGATCCAGCGTTTCGATCAGCAGGGCCAGATCGTCGGCGTATTGGTTGATGTCGTTGCCGTGCCAGGTTTGATCAGAACGGCCGTGGCCGCGGCGATCGTGGGCGATCACGCGGAACCCGCTCTGGCCGAAAAACAGCATCTGGTTGTCCCAGGCATCGGCGGACAGCGGCCAACCGTGCGAGAACAGGATCGGCTGGCCGCGGCCCCAATCCTTATAGAAAATGCGTGCGCCATCGGGCGCGGTAAGAGTGCTCATGACGTGTTCCCCGCTCGGTATCGAATTGGATTTTGGACGGGTTAACAGTACGGCAGGCGCAAAGGCAGTGATAACGGAATAATTTTCGCATGATCGCGAGTTTTTTTGCTGAAGAGGCCGGCGCAGCCGCCGGCTCAGGAAGACAGGGAAACGAGGCCGCTTAACGGCTGTGGTGGTGCTGCAGCCGTTCGCTGCGGTAGGCGCTAAGCAAGCACCAGCCGAGGGCGATCAGCGCCAGCGGCGCGGCGACGAAGCCGATGTTGCCCATGCCCAGATGCAGGCTCACCTGGTTGCCCAGCAGCGCGCCGCTGCCGATGCCGAAGTTGTACAGGCCGGAGAAGATCGCCATCGCCACGTCGGTGGCGTCCGGCGCCAGGCTCAAGACCCTGGCCTGCATCGACAGGCCGATCGCCATGATCGCCATGCCCCAGAAGATGCACAGCACCGTCAGATGGCTTTCGCTGCCGGCGGCCGGCAACAGCAGCAGCAGGCTCAGGGCCAGCAGCGTAATGGCGCCGATAAAGAAGCCGGAAGGAAAACGCTCGCTGTAGCGGCTGAACAGCAGGCTGCCGACGATGCCGGCGGCGCCGAACAGCAGCAGCATCAGCGTGGTGAAGTTCTCCGACAGCCCGGCCACGGTCTGGATAAACGGCTCGATGTAGCTGTAGGCGGTGAAGTGCGCCGTCACCACAATGATGGTCAGCATGTAAAGCGCCACCAGCGCCGGGCGCTTGAACAGCAGCGGCACGCTGGCCAGCGAACCGGAGTGCTCGCTTTTCAGCACCGGCAACAGGCGCCACAGCAGCACCAGCGCCAGGGTGGCGCACACTGCGATGCCGATAAAGGTCATGCGCCAGCCGAGCAACTGCCCGACCACCCGCCCGAGCGGCAACCCGAGCACCATCGCCAGCGCGGTGCCGCCCGCCAGCAGGCTCAGCGCCTGGGCTTTCTTGCCCGGCGGCGCCACGCGGATCGCCAGCGAGGCGGTGATCGACCAGAACACCGAGTGCGCCAGCGCCACGCCGGCGCGCGAGATAACCAGCGTGGTAAAGTTCCAGGCCACGGCGGTCAGTATGTGGCTGGCGATAAACAGCATGAACACGCCGATCAACAGTTTGCGGCGCTCGATTTTGCTGGTCAGCAGCATGCACGCCAGCGAGGCGGCGGCGACGATCCAGGCGTAAATGGTAATGATCAAGCCGACCTGTTCGGTTTGCATCGAAAAGCTGGCGGCGATATCGCTCAGCAGACCGACCGGAATAAACTCGGTGGTGTTGAATATAAAGGCCGAGACGGCGAGGATGACCACGCGCAACCAGGCGGTTGAGCGGGAAACGGGAGCGTGTTCCATGGTAAAAAAAATCCGGACAGGTGCGGGCAAGTCGCGATATTTTAACCAACCGGCCCACTAAATGCGATACGCGTCACATTTTAATTGTGTGGTTTTTTTCACCGCCCATCGACACGCTCACCGACGCACGGTTGCCAAAATGCTGTGCTAATCTATTGAAGCGTACCAATTTTTCCTGCCGCGCTTCCCCGGCCGTCCACGCGCCGCGCCGAAGACCCGCGCAGTGTCCCTTTGGCGTTTCCTGAGGCGAGGTCATTATGATGTCCGCGATTTATGATTGGTCCGTACTTGCCCTGCGCAATGTTTACGATCGCCGCATCCAGGGCCAGCCGGTGCTTGACAGCGCGGCCCTCTTCCCCGACGCCGAACGCTTTACCGCCCAATGGCGGCAGATCCGCGAAGAGGCGCTGACGGTCGCCCACGATCTGCACAATATCCCGCGCTTCCACGAGATCATGAGCCAGCAGGCGTCCATCTCCGCCAACGACGCGCGCGACTGGCGCATGTTCATCATGAAGGCCTATGGCCAGCCCATCCCCCGCAACCTGGCACGCTGTCCGACGCTGGCGGCGCTGATCGCCTCCTCGCCGGACGTGCTGTCCGCGTCGCTCTCCTTCCTGGCGCCCGGCAAACAGGTGCCGCCCCATCGCGGCCCGTTCCGCGGCATTCTGCGCGGCTATCTGGTGCTGGACATGCCCAAACGCGCCGACGGCGCGCCGGCGGCGGTGCTGAAGGTGGACGGCCGCGAATATCGGCTGCACGAGGGGGAGTTCATGCTGTGGGACGATACCTTCGAGCACGAGGTATGGAACGACAGCCCGCAGGTGCGCACCGTGCTGCTGCTGGATATTCGCCGCCGCGACATGCCCGGCGGGCTGCGGCTGCTCTCCAGCGCCATCATCGCGCTGGTGCGGCTGAACGTGCGCTGGATGCAGCGCCAGTTTTGACTGCGGCGCACAGGCGATTAACCGCCCTGAGAAGCCAGCCACTGGCCGGCGGTAGTGACGGCCATGCCCTGGCGCACATTGAAGGTGTTCGCCTTATCCCAGGCCACGCCGTCGGGTCGGGCGAAAGCCAGCCGGTATTTCGCGCCGACGTCATGCGGATGATTCCGCACCTCCGCCTGCAGCCTCTCTTTGTCCAACAGGACTCTGTTGACCTCCACGCCCCAGTGCGCCTGCATAAGATCGGCAAGCTCACGGTAGGTCAGCGTATCCCCGGCGATATAGACCACCTGGTTGCGAAACGCGGGCCGATGGAAAAAAATCGCGGCCGTCAGCCGGCCAATGTCCTCGGGAGTGGTCAGCGTCACCGCATACTGCCAGTCGCCCAGCGCGCGCACGGTTTTGCGTTCCGCATCCACCACGCCAAAACCCGAGTCAAACAGGTAGCTGGTGAAAATACCCGTGGAAACAATCACCCACTCCGTTGCGCTCTGCGCGCGCAGCAGGTGACGCACCTCGAGCTGTTCATCCCACACCGGCTGCCCGCTGCCTTTACCGACGACATCGTAGTCCACGCCGAACTGCCACGGGAAGTAGCGCGCCACGCCGGCCTGCAAAACGGCCTGGGTGATCTTTATCTGCGTTCCCGCCCCGCCGACGAAGCCGCTGCAGTTGATTACCGCATCAAAGCCACGCAGCAGCACGCTCAGCGCATCCACCCCGCTTTGCTGCAGATCGCCTTCCACCACGGCGATCCCGAGCCGCGCCAGCTCATCCCGCCGCGCCCGGAGCGGGCCGCTCACGGCGCGGGCGGTCTCCGGCCGGAGCAGTACGCTGATTTTTAAAGATGGAGATAACTGAGCCTGCCGGCTCATCGCTCGCAGTACCGGCAGCCCCAGTTCGCCGGCGCCGAGTATGAGCACGGTATTGATGGATGGATTTGTGGATTTCATGCTTGCCTCCTGTCTTGACACTGCGTCATCCTGACAGCTGACAAAAACGGGTTCAATTAGGTACACGCATGATACCGGGGAGGAATATGACGAGCGATCGGGAAGCGCTGCTGCAATTTTCGCAAGCGTTCTGTGAAGCATTGAGCAACGACGATGAAGGGTTGAAGCGCGAGATCCTCGCGCATGCAGGCAACCGTTGGTCGCTGGGCGTATTGCATCTCCTGGGCACCCACGGGCCGCTGCGCCACGGCGAACTAGGCCGCCAATTAGCGGGCGTGACGCAGAGAATGCTGACGCGGACGCTGCGCCATCTCGAGCGGGATGGGTTGATATCGCGCTGCGATTATCAGGAAAAACTGCCCCGCGTGGTTTACACCATCACCGAGGCCGGGGAAGAAATGCTGCTCAACATGCTGCCGCTCTGGTCGTGGATTATCTCCTCCGCCGACGCCTTCAGGGCAGCCCGCTCGCACTACGATGGCCAAGAGCGCGACGCCGAAAAATGAACGCGGGCTTCCCTGCCCGCAGGCGGCTATCAGCCGCCGCCCAGATACGCCTTTCTCACCTGCGGATCGTTCAACAGTTCTTCCCCGCTGCCGGTGAGGCGGATCTGGCCGTTGACCATCACATAGCCGCGATCGGACAGTTTCAGCGCATGGTTGGCGTTCTGCTCCACCAGAAACAGCGTCATGCCGCTGCGGGTCAGTTCGCGCAGCACCCCGAAGATCTGCCGCACCACGATCGGCGCCAGCCCCAGGCTCGGCTCGTCCAGCAGCAACAGCTTCGGCCGGCTCATCAGCGCGCGGGCGATCGCCAGCATCTGCTGTTCGCCGCCGGACATGGTCATCGCCCGCTGGTTGCGCCGCTCTTTCAGGCGCGGAAACAGCTCGAACATGCGCGGCAAATCCTCTTCCAGGTAGCGATTGCCGACGGTGATGGTGCCCATCAGCAGGTTCTCCTCCACGCTCATGTCCGGAAAGATGCGCCGCCCCTCCGGCGCCTGCGCGATGCCGCTGCTGGCAACAAAGTGCGTGGAGCGACGGCTGATGTCCTCGCCGCGAAACAGGATCTGCCCGCCGGCGATACGCGGCTGACCGAAGATCGACATCAACAGCGTGGACTTGCCCGCGCCGTTGGCGCCGATCAGCGCCACCGTCTCCCCGGCGTTCACCTGCAGCGACACCTGGCGCAGCGCCTGGATCGGCCCGTAAAACACATCGACCTCGCGAAATTCCAACATCGTTTCGCTCATCCCGCCAGCTCCTCTTCGTCCGCGCCCAGGTAAGCGGCGATCACCGCCTCGTTGTGCTGAATCTCCTGCGGCGTGCCGCGGGCGATCACATCGCCGTGATCGAGCACGATCACCCGATCGGAGATCTCCATTACCATGCCCATGTCATGCTCGATCAGCAGCACCGTGATGCCGTGATCCCGGCGCAGGAAGCGGATGATGCGGCTCAGCGCGGCCGTCTCCACCGGGTTCAGCCCGGCGGCCGGTTCGTCGAGGCAGATCATCTCCGGCGCGGTGCACATGGCGCGCGCGATCTCCAGCCGCCGCTGCTGGCCGTAGGACATCTCCCCCGCCAGCCGGTTGGCGCAGTCCGCCAGATCCACCATCTCCAGCCAGTAGAAGGCGTGATCGAGCGCGGCGCTTTCCGCCCGGCGGTAGCCCGGCGTATTCAGCACCCCGGCGATCAGATTGCGGTTGCTCTGCATGTGCTGCGCCACCAGCAGGTTCTCCACCACCGACATTTCGCGGAACAGGCGGATATTCTGGAAGGTGCGCGCCAGCCCGGCGCGGTTGACCAGGTGAGTGCCGCCGAACATCTTGTAATAGAGGCGCGAACCGAACCGCTTCGGGCGTATCCAGTCGCCGGCGCGGAACTTCTGCCCCAGCACCTGGATCACATCGGTTGGCCGCTTGTAGGTATTGAGCAGGATCGCGCCGCCGGTGGCGCGATAGAAACCGGTCAGGCAGTTGAACACCGTGGTCTTGCCGGCGCCGTTGGGGCCGATCAGGGCGGTGATGGAACCGCGCTCCACCTCCAGATTGACGTCGTTCAGCGCCTTGATGCCGCCAAAGCGCATCATCAGGTGTTCCACCCGCAAAATGGCGTCGCTCATGGCGCCACCCCCTTGCGTTCCGCAAAGCTGGCGCGGCTGATGCGCACCAGCCCGCGCGGCCGCCAGATCATCATCGCCACCATCAGCACGCCAAACAGCAGCACCCGGTATTCGGCGAAGCTGCGCAGCAGCTCCGGCGCCACCGTCAGCACAAAGGCCGCCAACACCACGCCGAGGGTGGAGCCCATGCCGCCCAGCACCACGATCGCCAGGATCAGGGCCGACTCGAAGAAGGTGAACGAGGTCGGGTTGACGAACCCCTGGTAAGTGGCGAAAAACACCCCCGCCAGCCCGGCGGTGGAAGCACCCAGCATAAACGCCGACAGCTTCACCAGCACGTGGTTCAGCCCGAGGGAGCGGCAGGCGATCTCGTCCTCGCGCAGCGCCTCCCAGGCGCGGCCGATCGGCATGCGCGTCAGCCGGTGCTTGATGTACAGCACCAGCAGCACCACCAAAAACAGCATCGCGTAGATGAAGATGAACTTGAGGTTGGGATTGTAATCGATGCCAAGAAACTCGTGGATCGGCACCCCGCCGTCTTTAGCGCGCCGGCCGAACTCCAGGCCGAACACCGTCGGCGCCGGCACCGAAATGCCGTTCGGCCCGCCGGTGAGCGACATCCAGTTGTTCAGCACCAGCCGGATGATCTCGCCGAACCCGAGCGTGACGATGGCGAGATAGTCGCCGTGCATGCGCAGCACCGGAAAGCCCAGCAGCGCGCCCGCCAACGCCGCCATCAGCGCCCCGAGCGGCAGCATCGCCCAAAAACCGAGCCCGAGATACTGGTAGCCCAACGCCAGCCCGTAGGCGCCGATGGCGTAAAACGCCACGTACCCCAGATCGAGCAGCCCCGCCAACCCGACCACAATGTTCAGCCCCAGGCCGAGCAGCACGTAGATCAGGCCGAGGATCGCCACCGTCAGCAGGTATTTGGTGGCGACGAACGGGAACAGCAGCGCGATCGCCGCCATCAGCGGCAGGAACCAGCGCAGATTGGATTTATAGCCCAGCGGACGCACGTAAACGCCGTCGTTGCCGCCGTCGAAGCGTGCCAGCACCTTGCGGCCCGGCGCGGTTTGCAGGAACAGGCTCAGCAGCAGCCGCCCGGCCATCACCGCGACGATGATCCACACCAGCCGGTGCGGCTCGAAGTTAAAGCTGTAGCCGTTCAGCACGATGCCGACGATCGGCCCGAACACGATCAGGGCGATCAGCCCGGCCAAAACGGCATCCAGCAGGCTGCGTTTGACGTTCAGCCCGCCGTTGATTGCGGATTGCGACATGGCGTTCTCCTTAAACCTTGGCGACCAGCGGCCGGCCGAGCAGGCCCTGCGGGCGGAAGATCAGGATCGCCACCAGCAACCCGAAGGAGAACACGTCCTTGTAATCCGAATTCACCATGCCGGCGAACTGCGCCTCCGCCACGCCGAGCAGCAGCCCGCCCAGCATCGCGCCCGGCAGCGAGCCGATGCCGCCCAACACCGCGGCGGTGAAGGCCTTGATGCCGATGATAAAGCCGACGTAAAAATCGAAGGTGCCATAGTTCATGGTGATCAGCACCCCGGCCAGCCCGGCCATGGCGGCGCCGATCACGAACACCAGCGAGATCACCCGATCGGTATTGATGCCGAGAATCGAAGCCATTTTGCGATCCTGCTGGGTGGCGCGGCAGATGCGCCCCAGCCGGGTGCGCTGAATGATGTAGGTGAGGATCGCCATGCCGAGCAGCGACGCCACCAGAATGAACACCTTGGTATAAGTGATCTGCACCACGCCGCCGTCGAATTCCAGGCGGAACACGCCGCTCAGCAGCGTCGGGATGCCCTGCTGGCGCGGCCCTTGGCTGATCTGCGCATAGTTTTGCAGGATTAACGACATGCCGATGGCGGAGATCAGCGGCGCCAGGCGGGTGGAGTTACGCAGCGGCCTGTAGGCGATGCGCTCGATCACCCAGCCGTACACCCCGGTGATGACGATGGTGAATACCAGCGTGCCGAGGATCAGCAGCGGGAACGATTGCAGCCCGAAGAACGACAGCAGCGCCAGACCGATGGCGCACAGGTAGGCGGAGATCATGTACACCTCGCCGTGGGCGAAGTTGATCATGCCGATGATGCCGTAAACCATGGTGTAGCCGATGGCGATCAGGCCATACACCGCGCCGAGGGTCAGGCCGTTGATCAGCTGTTGCAGAAAGAATACATCCATAATGAGCAGTCTCGCCTGGTAAGGCCGCCAACGCAGTCCGACGCGGCCCAAAGGTAGTCGCGGAACGGGCGCGCCAAGGCGGCGGCCCGTCGGTCATAGGGTCACACCCTCAATGTTCGGCCGTTTACAGTTGGTGATATTTGCCCTTGTCATCCCATTGATAGACCACGTAATCCGAGACCTTCAGATCGCCCTTCTGATCCCAGGCTTTTTTACCCATCACGGTGTCCACATCGTGCGACTTCAGCCATTCGGCGGCCTTGGCGCTGTCTTTGCCGCCGGTGGCGTTGAAGGCGGCGGCGATCGCCTGGATCGAAGCGTAGGAGTAAAGGGTGTACCCTTCCGGCTCAAAGCCGCTGGCGCGGAACTTGGCGATCACCGCCTTGCCTTCCGCGATCTGGCGCGGATCGTTGCCGAAGGTCATCAGCACGCCGTTGGTGTACTGCGGCCCGCCGGCGGCGGTCACCAACTCTTCGGTCACCACGCAGTCGCCGGAGAAGAACTTGGCGGTCACGCCCTGCTCGCGCATCTGGCGCACCAGCGGCCCGGCTTCGGGATGGCAGCCGCCGAAGTAGACCACGTCCGGCTTGACCGAAGCGATCTTGGTCACCAGGGCGTTGAAGTCTTTCTCGCCGCGCGACAGCCCCTCATACAGCACCTCTTTAACCCCGCGCTTGTTCATCGCCGCCTTGGCGGCGTCCGCCAGCCCCTGGCCGTAGGTGTCTTTATCGTGGATCACCGCGATGCGTTTGGCCTTCAGGGTATCCAGCATATAGTTGGTGGCGATCACCCCCTGCTGATCGTCGCGCCCGCACATGCGGAACATGGTCTTCATGCCGCGCTCGGTGATCTGCGGGTTGGTGGAGCCGGGGGTAATGGCGATGATGCCGGCCTCGTCATACACCTCGGACGCGGGCATGGTGGATGAGGAACAGAAGTGGCCGACCACCGCCGACACCTTGTCCTGATCCACCAGGCGGTTGGCGACCGCGACCGCCTGTTTCGGTTCGCAGGCGTCATCCCCTTGCACCAGTTTGATTTTTTCCCCTTTGATCCCGCCGGCGGCGTTGATGTCCGCCGCCGCCTGCGAAGCCCCGCGCCAATACTGATCGCCATAGGTGGCGTTCGGCCCGGAGAACGGCCCTGCGACGCCGATGACGAGATCGGCCTGCGCGGAAAACGCCGTACCTAAACAACCGATGAGCAAAGCAGCGAGCGGACTTTTTATCAATTTCGATGACATTGTTATCTTCCTCAGCACTGTTGTAGCGAAACGCCCTGGGGCGCGGATCAGTCACTTTATGTGTAGACGGGGAAAATAATTTTCTTGAGAGCGCAGTCGCATTCCCCAAAAATGGGTAAGCAAAAATCCAGCCATTGTGACGACGAATACATATTGTTTGCTTATTCATCCTACATATCAGTTGCGGCGCGGCGTGTGGCGGCGTTAACCAGGGTCTGGCCAATACGGTTAGCGCGAGTGGAAGTATGGGTGGGAGAACGGTCCTGCACCATCGCCGTGCAAAGGCGTGTGCAAGCGGCGTCAAAACGATTTGGGATGCAAAAATCAACGCATAGCGATGGAAAATGCCGAAAAACAGCGCAAGGTGCTCATTCCCTCAGCAAACGCGCTTTTTTTGCAGTTTAGCGCTTTGACAAACCCCAGGCGCCCCGCTATTATTCGCCCCGTTCACACGATTCCTCTGTAGTTCAGTCGGTAGAACGGCGGACTGTTAATCCGTATGTCACTGGTTCGAGTCCAGTCAGAGGAGCCATATTTAGAGAAGCCCGCTTAAGGAAGCTTAAGCGGGCTTTTTGCTTTAACGGTGAATGCGTCGACAGGCAGCGTTACTCTTTGGCTATCGGCGCGTCATTCTCTTCAATTTTTACCTTGCCCTGAATATCCGCAATCTTCTTCTCCAGATCCGCCACCTGCGCTTTGCTGTGCAGCAAGGTATAGGTCAGATCAAACTGCGCACTGGCGCCAGGCTGCAGCTGCTTAACGCGTTTTTGTTCGCGCTCAATAGTGACCGGGTAGGCATAGCTGGTGCCCGGCTCAATCCCCGTCACATACCCCTGTTTTAACGTATCGGTATTCTTCCACAGCGTCAGGACGGGCAACTGGCGGGTATCGAACTGAATCGCCACCCCTTTGTCGCCCGCGTTATTGACCAGCGCCGCCAGCGTTTGATGATTCGGATCCGATAATGGCTTAATGTTAAAGACCATTTCATCGAACCCTTTGGTTGGACCGGCATAGGTTCCCCAGGTCTTCAGCCCGGCTTTGGCATAGTCGTTAAACGGGCTGATGCTGGCCATCGGCGCCAGGAAGCGGGCACCATTTTCCAGAATCGGCGCGCCGAAATTGCTGTGATAAATAATCTGGTAGTCATGGGGATAATCCGCCCGGTTGGTTAACACATCATGCAGGCTGAAACTGTTGCTGCCGGGCACATAGCGCAATTCGGTCAGGGTTTGCAGATCGGCTTTTTTGAATGTGCTCTCTTTGATCAGGCCGCGAATACGAATTTCATACGGCGCCGCATCCGCTACCTCAACCTCAACCCGCGAGGCCGGCGTATTGCCCGCTTTGCCGTGCAACGTGTAAATTTGCCCTGCGTCGGTCACCGGATGACCGGTCCACTCATAGCCACAACGCACCATCATCTCATTGAAACCTTCCAGCCAGCCGAGCCCATTGCGGCTTTCCAGGTTGATAAAGGCGGGGTTGACCACCTCTTTGACCGGGAATCCCATCCCATTTTCGCGCCAAAGCCTTCTGCCCGCAGGAGGTTCATGCCGCGGGTGGGGCTCAGCGTGATGGTCAGGCCATCCTCGCTGCGGATAATGACGACTTTGCTGCCTTCTTGCTTGCCGCCGTGCAACACTTTCTGCTCAATGCTGAACGTTTTATCCTTCACCTTCAGCGCCTCACTCGAAATCTTCCAGTTTCCTTTCTCCACGCCATCTTCAGCGCTGGTCAGCACCCAACTCTGCGCCGCCGCCTGCCCTGAAATCAGAGCCGAAAACACCGCCATAACCCATGTCTTTTTCATTTCCCTTCCCCTTTAGCTGAATCGATTTTTTTCTAAGCAAGGAAAATCTACTGTTAAGCAGGTTAAAGAAATGTGATGAGCTTCACCGGGTGAGTATTTGAAGAGATAGCGCGATAAAAATACGAATTTCATCGCAGTTTTAATGAAAGACGTTGATTTTTTGCACACAAAACGAGCTGCTTATCAACATAATTTGTATCGTTTCAGCTAAGGAGCAAGGAGACAGTTACGGGCAAGCAAGACATCGCGAAGGGAGTGCGGGTGGCTTGTTTAACGCTTTCCGGCCCAAACGAAAGCGCTCAGACAGCCTGCCCGTCTTGAGCCTCTTTGCTTTCACGGCCGCCTGCTTGTGTCAAAGAAGCCCTGGTGCACAAAGCCCGCACCGGGGAACCTGAGCGGGCTTTGTGCCTTTCTGCCGTTAGCGCTTACAGCACAAACTCGTAGTGAGAGCCGTCCGGCAGTTCAATGTCCAGGCGCAGTTTGCCGCCGGCCGCCTCAACATAGCGTTTAAGCGAAGACAGTTTCAGATCGCGGCCCGGTTTTTCCATCACGGCAACGGTCGGCTGCCTGATCCCCAGCGCCTGCGCCATTTCAACCTGCGTTTTCTGTACTTTTTCACGCAGCTCGGCAAGGTGAATGTTCAGCATGATGTCCGCCGCCAGCGCCTGCGCTTTGGCCACGACCTCGGGCTTTTCATCCGCAATAAGCTGTTCCAACGTTCTGCCCATCGCGTCACTCCTTCTCGTTTAATGTGTTCAGCCAGTTCGTGAATTCCCGATCGGCAACCTGGATCATCCGATCGTAAAAACGCTTTTCATTACTGGCTTTATTGCCCGCGCAAAGCACAATGCCAATACGGTACGGATCGAAAGCGAAGAATGCCCGCAACGGTTCGCCTCGGCACTGAATGCGCAACTCTTTCATATTGCTGTAACGTGAGCCTTTAACCGTATCGGCATAGGGGCTGGGCAGCCCCGGCCCCTTTTCCCGCAGGACCATCAATGCAGCAAGTACGCCGGCCCGATCGGCATCGCTGAGCGATCTGAACCAATGATCAAATGCATCCGTTGTTTTAATTTCCCACACGGGACCTCCCTAAAATATAGATCAGTAACTATATAGATGTAAAGCTATAGCAGAGAGGCGCTGGGATAGCATGCAAAGGCATGCGTGGTGACTGCAAGGCTGAACGTACATCCACGTATTTTGCAAACGCAGTGCGAGGCATTCACCTTTTTACGCACGGTATCGAACAATCGTTCAGAGGCACGGGGCGCTCCCCCGCCGCCCCTTTATGAACCCTGTCACAAAAAGCGCATAACGTTTTCGGCGTTCTGCGCAGCGGGCGATGAGCGACAAACTTGTTAACGCCACGTTACATCGGGTTAGGCAACATTGTTAACGCCGATTGATGCGTCAAACGCATCGCGCCATGAGTTTATTGCGCTTATTTACTTTATTTTCCTGAGCGAGTCTTCAGCAACAGGCGCGGCGTCAAGCGCCAATAACAAACTGGAGATAAAGATGCATTCCTCTACATCACCCATGACCACCCGGGCCAGAACCGGCGCGATACTGCGCGTCACCTCCGGCAACTTTTTAGAGCAGTTCGATTTTTTCCTGTTCGGCTTTTACGCTACCTACATCGCACACACCTTTTTCCCGGCCAGCAGCGAGTTCGCCTCGCTGATGATGACCTTCGCGGTATTCGGCGCAGGTTTTCTGATGCGCCCGATCGGCGCCATCGTGCTGGGCGCTTACATCGATAAAGTCGGCCGCCGCAAAGGGTTGATCGTGACCCTGTCGATCATGGCCGCGGGCACCTTCCTGATCGTGTTGATCCCCTCTTACCAAAGCATCGGGCTTTGGGCGCCGCTGCTGGTGCTGTGCGGGCGTCTGTTGCAAGGCTTCTCGGCGGGCGCAGAGCTGGGCGGCGTGTCCGTCTATCTGGCTGAAATCGCCACGCCGGGCCGTAAAGGCTTCTACACCAGCTGGCAGTCCGGCAGCCAGCAGGTGGCTATCATGGTGGCGGCGGCCATGGGCTTCGCGCTCAATGCGGCGCTGGAAGAAAGCGCCATTCGCGAATGGGGCTGGCGCCTGCCTTTCCTGTTCGGCTGCCTGATCGTTCCCTTTATCTTCTTCCTGCGCCGCAAGCTGGAAGAGACGCAGGAATTTACCGCTCGCCGTCACCACCTGGCGATGCGCGACGTGTTTAAAACCCTGCTGAAAAACTGGCCGGTGGTGATCGCCGGCATGCTGATGGTCGCCATGACCACCACCGCGTTTTACCTCATCACCGTCTATGCGCCGACCTTCGGCAAAAAGGTGCTGCTGCTCAGCGCTTCCGACAGCTTGCTGGTCACCCTGCTGGTGGCGATCTCCAACTTCATCTGGCTGCCCATCGGCGGCGCGCTGTCGGACCGTTTCGGCCGCAAACCGGTGCTGGTCGCCATGACGTTGCTGACGTTGGCCACCGCCTACCCGGCGCTGAGCCTGCTCGCCGCCGCGCCCAGCTTCAGCATGATGCTGGCCGTGCTGCTGTGGCTGTCCTTCATTTACGGCCTCTACAACGGCGCCATGATCCCGGCCTTGACTGAGATCATGCCAACGGAAGTGCGGGTGGCCGGGTTCTCGCTGGCCTACAGCCTGGCGACGGCGGTGTTCGGCGGCTTTACGCCGGTAGTCTCCACAGCGTTGATCGAATACACCGGCGACAAGGCTTCACCGGGCTACTGGATGAGCTTCGCCGCGCTGTGCGCCCTGCTGGCGACGCTGTATATGTATCGCCGCATCGCCATGCCGCTGCAAACCGCGCGCTAAGCCGCCATCTCAAAAGGAATGATGCCATGCAAAAACTCACTCGTTCGATCCTCGCCGCGCTGGTGTGCGCCTCCTGCAGTACGGCGGCGCTGGCCAAAGACGTGACCGTCATGATCTCCGGCGGCTTCAAAGCCGCGCTGGAGAAGCTGGCCCCGGAGTATGAAGCCCAAAGCGGCGACAAAATCATTCTGGTGTCCGGCCCCTCGATGGGCAAAACGCCGCAGGCGATCCCCGCGCGGCTGGCGCGCGGA
This sequence comes from Serratia sp. SCBI, assembly GCF_000747565.1. Lineage (NCBI taxonomy): Bacteria > Pseudomonadati > Pseudomonadota > Gammaproteobacteria > Enterobacterales > Yersiniaceae > Serratia > Serratia sp. SCBI. Next base: position 3,364,050 of record NZ_CP003424.1, read on the forward strand.
GAGCAAGCCGATGTGCTGATCATGGTGGGCGACGCGCTCACCCAACTGGAAAAAGAGCGCTGGACCCAGCCGGGTTCGCGCGTGGAGCTGGCCGATTCGCCGATCGGCATGGTGGTTAAACAGGGCGCGCCCAAGCCGGTGATAAAAACGGATGCCGACCTGCGCAATATCTTGCTGCAGGCGGACTCTTTCGCCTATTCCGACAGCGCCAGCGGCCGCTATGTCAGCGGCCAACTGTTCAAAAAGCTGGGCATCGAGGAACAGGTGAAAGGGAAAGCGCATAAGGTTGAGCGCATCCCGGTGGCCTCTGAAGTGGCGCAGGGGAAATACGCGCTGGGTTTCCAGCAGGTCAGCGAATTGCTGCCCGTGGCGGGCGTGACCTTTATCGGCGAGCTGCCTGAAAACGTGCAGTACATCACCCGCTTCGCGGGCGCGGTAACCGCCAAGGCGGAACATCGCCGCGAAGGCAAAGCGCTGCTGGACTTCCTCGCCTCCTCTCAGGCCCAGCCGACCATTCGCGCGACCGGCATGCGAACCGTGCCGGCGCCGCAGCCGGTCAGGCAGAGTGATACTGTTCAGTAATCAGCTTTTCCAGCTCGGCGGCGACGAAAGACTGCATGCGGCCGCCGCGTCTGATGAGGCCTACGGTGCGTTTCACCACCGGATCGACCAGCGGCACCGACGTCAACACCGAGTGCTCTGAAGCGGGCATCGACATGGCGGGCACGGCGGCAATGCCGATGCCCGCCTCAACCATGCCCAGCATGGTCGTCACATGGCGAGTTTCACACACGCTGGGGCGTTCCGGCACGAGGTGTTCCAGGCGCTGATCGAGCAGATTGCGATTGCCGGAGGTTTTATCCAGCGACACGTAATCCTGCTGATAAAACTCCCGCCAGCTGAGGCTCTTTTTACCGGCGAGCGGATGGTCGCGCCGGCAGGCGGCCACGTAGACATCCCCCACCAACGGCACAAACTCAATATTAGGCTGCAGCCGCCCGGCGAAGCAGATGCCGAAATCGGCCTGGCCGCCGGTGACCGCCTCGATGACATTGCCTGCGCTGCCGTCGATCAGCTTAACTCGCACGCGCGGATAGCGAAGCCGGAAACGGCGTATCACGTCGGGCATGAAATAGTAGGCCGCCGACGGCACCGTGGCGACGGTGACCAGCCCCACCCGCTCCTGGCTGACCTTATCGATATCAGCCATCACCGCTTCGACGTTCATCAGCAGCTGCTCCGAACGTTCGGCGAAGGCCTGCCCGTACAGCGTCAAGGTCACGCGCCGGGTGGTGCGATCGAACAGTTTGATGCCCAGCGCGTTTTCCAGCTTCTCAATCCTGCGGCTCAATGCCGACTGCGACAGGCAGATGGACTCTGCGGCCAGCCGAAAATTGCCGTACTCCACCAGCGCGCGAAACGCATAAAGATCGTTGAGATCAAAATTCACGGGCATAACGGCAACCTATCCTTACCATGGCGCCAAAGGCGTAAAGCAACGATAATAGCCGCTTATTTAGCCGCAGCAACCGGTTTAACGCCGGAGCGCGCCTCGCCGTTATCCTCCCAGCAGCACCGTCCCCCAAATAATGATGGTCATTATCACCGCCACCAGCTGCGCTGCGCCGCCCAGATCTTTGGCGCGTTTGGATAACGGATGCAACGCCAGCGAAATGCGATCGACCACGGTTTCAATCGCCGTATTAAGCAGCTCAACCACCAGCAGCAGGAAACTGCAGGCGATTAATAACAGCCGCTCCATTTTTGTAATATCCAGAGTAAATGTAACAACCAGTAAAATGGCGTTAATAACCAATAATTCACGAAACGCATTTTCGGTCAGCGCGGCATCAATAAAGCCGGCCCAGGAGTTCCTTATGCTGTAGGTTAATCGGCTTATTCCCTTTTTCTTTTCCACAGGCATGCATTCTGCTCTCTTCAGCATCACGGCGATCGTGGTTCAATAAATCACGCGCCGTGAATTTATCTCGGGTTTATTAATTAACGGCCTTAACCGTTCCACTCTGGGGACAATGCTTTCACTCACGCTCAGTCCCCCAAAACGAACGGCGCCGCACGCAATGCGCTTATTATCCTGATGGCGTTAAAAGGCGATGCGATATCAGTCGATTAAAGCGTCTTTTCGTACAAACGGTAGCGCTTATAAGGCACCGCGCCGATACGTTCTAAAATCGTCCGCATGCCGGTATTGGTTTCCAGGATCCAGGACATTTCCAGCGCGTCGATATTGCGCTTGGCGAACGGCTCGCGCAGCGCCTCAATCAACAGCAATGCAATAATCGGCCCGATGCGGCTGAATTGATATTCCTGGCGAACGCCCATCAGCGGCACGCGCGCGGTGCGAACGCCGCTGACTTTCAGCCGCCACAATAACTTCGCCCAACCGAACGGCAATAACCGCCCCTGCAGATCGGCAATCGCCTCATTAATGTTCGGCAACCCGACGATAAAGGCGCAGGGCGCGCCATCCACCTCGGCGATATGGATCATATCGTCGGGCACCAGGAACTTCAGCTGATCCCCCATGGTGGCGAACTCATGCTCGGTGAACGGAACAAACCCCCAGTTATGCTGCCACCCCGAGTTGAACACCTCGCGCAGCACCTGCATCTCCTCGCGAAAGCGCTTGCGGTTGAGGCGGCGAACGGTCACCTTTTTGCGCACCTGATCCATCATCCGGGTCAGCGACGGCGAAAAATGCAGGTCGGTTCTTTTCATCCAATAAGCAAGCAAATCAATCCCTTCGCTATACCCTTGCTGCGCTATCTGGGCCGCATAGTAGGGTTTGGCATGGGTCATCAGGGCCGACGGCGGCGTGTCGAACCCTTCGACCAGCAGGCCGCTTTCCTGATTGATATTGAGGCTGAACGGCCCGGTGATTTTCCGCGTGCCCTTGGACCGCAACCACTCCTCCGCCGCCGTGAATAACGCGCTGAACACGGCGGGATCGTCAACGGCGTCGATCATGCCGAAGTGACCGGTATCTTCTCCGTGCAGCGCCCGGTGCAGAGAATCGATTTGCGCGGTGATGCGCCCGACGACCTTCCCCTGCTTTTTCGCCACCCACGCCTGCCATTCGATATGATCGGTGCCGGGATTCTTCTTTGACAGGTGCTCTTCGCGCTCTAAATACAGCGGCTCAATCCAGTTCGGGTCATCACGAAACAGTAACGAAGGGAAAGCAATAAATTCTTTAAGTTCGCGTTTATCCAGAACTTTCTCAATACGGATCATAAATAGCCTTACGTTTTAATAAAATAATTAAATATGAGCGCGACAACGCCTTTAGCATTTTTTATGCTGTTCTCTTTTATTGGATTGTGTATCGCCTCCGGTTCAACGATAAGAAAAACCGAATATTCCCCCCTGTGAACCAGCGCATTATTTGCCTATCACGCGCACTGAGGCGGCGTGATTAAACAAAAAAAGGAAAGCCCAACGCGGCGCTGACATGCTACGCTATGCGTGCTCTTTTATTATTTAGTGCTATTTGGGCGAAAGAAACCCGCCGCTTTAAGTGTACCGACTTTAATCAGGTGGCGCGCCGCCATTTTACCACTTAATGCTCTTTTTAAGAATCAACTTAAATGAGGCATTCACTTTTTGATTTCTTGCGGCATACTGTTTAGGAAGTGTTTAAGTTCGAAGATAGCCATGCATGAGGTCATAACCTATGAGCAGACAGGTATTTCCTGCCCGACAGATGCAGACTAAAGAACGGCGAACCTCGGGTATTACAATCACCTCTCGTATATCTCCAGGTCGCCGCTCAAGGCTGATAATGCAGGCCGCTCACGCGCTACCGGGTTAATAACCGGCGTGCCGCTCAAGTACGGCAATATACGCAATTCGCGGAATGAAGATGGTTGAATAACAAACTTATTCAAAACCTATTCATAGTAAAACATCAATTACCTCGCCAAGAGTGATTTAACTCTTTTGGTGATTTTTAATCTATGGCTAAGTTTGTCTATGTCTGAAACAAGTTCCGTTCATTCTCTTCCCATGCGCTATGCGGACTTCCCCACTTTAGTGGACGCGTTGGATTACGCGGCGCTCGGTAATACGGGAATGAATTTTTACGATCGGCGCAATCAACTCGTGACCGTTCTCGATTATCGCACGCTGCAGCAAAAAGCGATCTCGGGCGCGCGGCGTTTATTGTCCCTGAAGCTCAAGAAAGGCGATCGCGTGGCGCTTATCGCCGAAACCAGCGCGGGGTTCGTCGAAGCCTTTTTCGCTTGCCAATATGCCGGCCTGGTGGCGGTGCCGTTGGCGATCCCGATGGGCGTGGGCCAGCGCGACTCCTACACCGCCAAACTGAAAGGGCTGATCGCCAGCTGCAACCCGGCGGCTATCATCAGCAGCGAAGAGTGGACGCCGCTCATCGCCTCCGCCACGGAAAACGCGTCAGCGATGCACATCCTCAGCGACGCGGATTTCAACGCATTGCCGGAGCCGGAGATCGCGCTGCCGGCGCCTTCGCCCGACGATATCGCCTATCTCCAATACACTTCGGGCAGCACCCGCTTCCCGCGCGGCGTGATCATCACCCAGCGGGCGGCGATGGCGAACCTGAATGCGATCAGTCGCGACGGGATCAAGCTGCGCGCGGGCGATCGCTGCGTGTCGTGGCTGCCCTTCTATCACGATATGGGCCTGGTCGGTTTCCTGCTGACGCCGGTGGCGACCCAGCTGTCCGTCGATTATCTGCGCACGCAAGATTTCGCCATGCGCCCGATGCAGTGGCTGAAACTGATCGCCAAGAATCGCGGCACGGTGTCCGTCGCCCCGCCGTTCGGCTACGATCTGTGTCTGCGCCGCAGCAACGCCAAAGAGCTGGCCGATCTGGATCTTTCCAGCTGGCGGGTCGCCGGCGTGGGCGCCGAGCCGATCCCGGCCGAGCTGCTCAGCCAGTTTGGCGAACACTTCAGCAGCATCAACTTCGACAGCAAAGCCTTCATGCCGTGCTACGGGCTGGCCGAGAACACCCTGGCGGTGAGCTTTTCCGATCCTTGCTCCGGCCCGCAAACCAACGCGGTCGACCGCGATATTTTGGAGTACGAGGGTAAAGCGGTCGCGCCGGGCAAAAAAACCCGCGCCGTCTCGACCTTCGTCAACTGCGGCCGTGCGCTGCCCGGCCACCGCATCGAGATCCGCAGCGAAACCGGGCAACCGCTGCCGGAGCGCCAGGTCGGCCATATCACGATTTCCGGCCCCAGCCTGATGAACGGCTATTTTTGCGATGCTGAGTCCCAGCAGCAAATTCAGGTGACCGGCTGGATGGATACCGGCGATCTGGGCTACCTGCTGGACGGCTATCTGTACGTCACCGGCCGTAAGAAGGATTTGATCATCATTCGCGGCCGCAATATCTGGCCGCAGGATATCGAGTACGTCGCGGAATCCGAACCGGAAATCCGTTCCGGCGATGCGATCGCCTTCGTGACCGAAGAACACGACGAAGCGGCCAGGATCATTTTGCAGATCCAATGCCGAGTCAGTTCGGAAGAGCGCCGGGAGCAGATCGTGCATTCGCTGAGCGCGCGCATTCAAAGCGAATTCGGCATCGCGGTGGACATCGAGCTGCTGCCGCCGCACAGCATTCCCCGCACGTCGTCGGGCAAACCCGCCCGCGCCGAAGCCAAGAAACGCTGGCTGAGCGCTTCGCTCTACCCGCAAATGCCGCAGTTGGCCGGTTTCGCGCAATGAGCGGCACCGTGGCGGTGACGGGCGCGACCGGCTTTATCGGCCGGCATATCGTCCGGGAACTGCTGGCGCAAGGGTTTAGCGTGCGCGCCCTGACGCGGCAAGCCGACAAAGCCGCCGCGGACAACCTGCAGTGGATCCCCGGCGCGCTGGAAGATCGGCCTTCGCTCACCGAACTGGTGCGCGGCGCCGAGTGCGTCGTGCACTGTGCGGGCCAGGTGCGCGGACATGCGGAAGCAGTGTTCACCCGCTGCAACGTGACCGGCAGCCTGAACCTGATGCAGGCGGCCAGGCAAAACGGCCGCTGCAATCGTTTCTTGTTCATGTCGTCGCTGGCGGCGCGCCATCCGGCGCTGTCCTGGTACGCCCATTCAAAACAGGCCGCCGAGCAGCAATTGATCGCCGCTTCGGGCGAGATCGCGCTGGGGATTTTCCGCCCGACGGCGGTTTACGGGCCGGGCGATAAAGAACTGAAACCGCTGTTCAACGGCATGCTGCGCGGCGTGCTGCCCCGGCTGGGCGCGCCTGACGCCAGACTCTCTTTTCTGCACGTGAGCGATTTGGCGAAGGCAGTCGGCCAATGGTTATTGGCGCAGCCCGCGCAGCCGAATATTTACGAACTGTGCGACGGCGTGGCCGAAGGCTATGACTGGCTGCGCCTGCGGGACATCGGCGCCGCCGTGCGTCACGGGCCGGTGCGGCTGGTGGGTATTCCGCTGCCGCTGCTGAAAGCCCTGGCGGATATCAGCGTGGTGTGGAACCGCCTGATAAAACAGGAGCCGATGCTGACGCGCAGCAAAATACGCGAATTAACCCATCAAGACTGGTCCGCCAACAATCAGGCGCTGTCGCAACAGATTAATTGGTTTCCACAGGTGAGTTTGGAACGCGCGCTGCGTGAAGGGCTGTTTTAATTATTCCAAGTAGAGGTGTGTCAACGTTCTTATGCTAAATCGCGATGCTGTAATGGATTATATCCTGACGTGTTTGCAAGGTATCGTCGAAGGCGGAGTGGAAATAAAACCTGATAGCGATCTCGTCAATGATCTTGGCCTGGAATCCATCAGAGTCTTGGATCTGCTGATGATGCTGGAAGATGAATTAGATATCTCCATTCCGATCAATATATTGCTTGATGTCAGAACGCCTGAGCAACTGCTTGACGCGCTGCGCCCTTATCTGGAGAAAAACCATGGGACTGTATGATAAGTTTGCGCGGCTCGCGGGCGATCGCGAACAGTTTCAAACCTCCGGCCTGAATCCGTTCGGCACCTGCATCGACGAAGTCTATTCCGCCACTCAGGGGCGCATCGGCGATCAAAAGATTGTCCTCGCCGGCACCAATAACTACCTTGGCCTGACGTTCGATGCGCAGGCGATCGCCGCCGGCCAATCGGCCCTGGCCGCACTCGGCACCGGCACCACCGGCTCGCGCATGGCGAACGGCAGCTACGGATCGCACCTGGCGCTCGAACGGGAGCTGGCGGCATTCTTCGATCGCCCGAGCGCCATCGTGTTCTCCACCGGCTACACCGCCAACCTGGGCGTCATCAGCACGCTGGCGGGGCCGGGATCCGTGGTGTTGATCGACGCGGACAGCCACGCGAGCATTTACGACGCCTGCGCCCTCGGCGGCGCGGAGATTATTCGCTTTCGCCACAATGACGCCGCCGATCTGGAGCGCCGCATGGTGCGCCTGGGCGAACGCGCCCGCGAGGCGCTCATTATCGTGGAAGGCATCTACAGCATGCTGGGCGACGTCGCCCCGCTGGTGGAAATCGTCGATATCAAGCGGCGGCTGGGCGGGTATCTGCTGGTCGACGAAGCGCATTCCTTCGGCGTGATGGGCGAACACGGCCGCGGCCTGGCCGAAGCGCTGGGCGTCGAGCAAGACGTGGATATCATCATGGGCACCTTCAGCAAAAGCCTGGCTTCGATCGGCGGTTTCGCCGTCGGCGGCAAGGGGATGGACGTGCTGCGCTACAGCAGCCGGCCGTATATCTTTACCGCTTCGCCGTCGCCGTCCAGCATCGCGTCGGTGCGCACGGCGCTGCAAAAAATCGCGCGCCAGCCCGAGCTGCGGGAAAAACTGTGGAGCAACGCGCACCGCCTGTATCACGGCCTCGCCGAGCTGGGCTATACCCTGGGGCCGCGCATCAGCCCGGTAGTGCCGGTGATGATCGGTTCGAAGGAGGACGGCCTGCGTTTCTGGCGTGAGCTGATCGCCCACGGCGTGTATGTGAATCTGGTGCTGCCGCCGGCCGCGCCGGCGGGCGTCACCCTGCTGCGCTGCAGCGTCAATGCCGCGCACAGCGATGAAGAAATAGACACCATCGTGCACGCCTTTGCGGCGCTGAAAAAATAAAGCCTTCCCTCTCGGCCGCGGCGGCGGCGAAAACGCCATCGCCGCCCTGCCGAATTGCTGCGCCTCAGCGCGCAGCCGGTGATGCCCCATCAGCCGAATAGCGATACCCCTGCACCGCCATAAATTCCGAGATGGCTTTTTCCGCCGCCGAAAGCACCTCCTCGATCGGCCGATCGGCATCGAGATCCACGATGTCGGCGCCTTCGAAGGTCAATAACGGCGTGACGGCGATCTTCTTCTCCAGCGCCGCTTTGCGGTGATCGGGTTTACGGGCGCAGGCCACGTCCAGACTGACATTCAGCTTGAGCACCAGATCCGGTTTTTGCTTCGCCATCCACTGGAACGCCGCCCGCTCCCGCGCCGCCAGCCAACGGACGAAACGGCTGCCTTCAACATCGACGGGAAATACCGTGCCGTCATAAGCGCCGGGGATTTGCGCCTGCGGAAAACGGTCGGTCAGCACGATATACCCCTGCCGCCGAAACGCCAGCATGCGGCGAAACCGCAGCAGCCGCCGCCCCACGAAGGCGATGATCACCGCCGACGGCAACAGGCCGATGCGGGATTTCTTCGTTTTGACTTTTTTGGTATTGCTTTCGATAGCCTTGCCCACCGAGCGCCCGAGCAGCGGCAGTTTCGCCGCCGCGCGCCCGACGTTGCCCGCCTGTTTGCCCAAATGCACCTGCACCGCCGGGCCATAATGTTTCACATATTCGATCAGATGTTCACAAACGGTGGACTTACCCGATCCGTCGCTGCCGATAACCGCAATCAGCGGCGGAAATTTTGCATTCATAATCAGACTCTCTTTCAATACACCAGAAACGGCATGCCCTATTTGAAACGAAATATCGCTCACGGCCGCGACGGCAGCGCGAAGATAATTGCCATGACGCCGTGCCAAACCGCACAAAAGATTAAGCGAAAATGGAAAACCTCTGCTCTTTTTTCGCCGTGAGCCAGGCCGAAAGTTAACATAAAAAGCGAAACCGACTCACGCCCGGCCAATTAGCACAAAATAACAAGAACGAACGCCATAAATATCAATTCAAATAACCAACAGGAATACCGAACCCATTATTTTATCGCGGCAAAGCACAATAAATATCTTGAACCCAAGGCGTATTGGAATACAATAGTTTTTTTCGCATTGGATTAATTATTGTGAGTCAGCAGATAAGACCTTCATCTGATCGCTCGCCCGTGCGCGTAATAGCGATAACCGGCTGTGACGGCTCGGGAAAATCCACCCTGGCCGCCAGTCTGGTCGAGGCCTTATCGGCGCAAGAACCTGCCGAACTGCTTTATCTCGGCCAGTCTTCCGGGCGTATCGGCGAATGGATCAGTTCGCTGCCGATTATTGGCGCGCCCTTCGGGCGTTATTTGCTGAAGAAATCGCAGCGCGTGCACGATCGCCCTGCTACGCCGCCGGATAATGCCACGGCGCTGGTGATCTTTTTACTTTCCTATTGGCGCGTTTTTAAATTCCGCCGCATGCTGAAGAAAAGTCGCCGCGGCGCATTGCTGATTACCGATCGTTATCCGCAGGCCGAAGTGGCTGGATTTCGTTTCGATGGCCCGCAGCTGGCAAAAACCGCCGGCGGCAATCGCTGGATACGCTGGCTGAGAAAACGCGAACAACGTCTGTACCACTGGATGGCGTCTTATCAGCCCTTATTATTAATTCGGTTGGATATTGACGAGCAAACGGCCTATTCACGCAAACCCGATCACTCGTTGGCGGCGTTGCGTGAAAAGATCGCCGTCATCCCGCACCTGACGTTTAACGGCGCTAACATATTGGATTTGGACGGCCGCGAGCCGGCCAAGCATATTTTCGATGCTTCGCTGCGCGCCGTTAAAATATCGCTGAGGGCCGCCAATGCCTAGCCGCCAAATAACCTTTTCGTACCGAAACAGATGAAAAAAAATAAACTCACTGCCGAGCAGGATACCTCTCAGAGCTGCATCACCGGGCTGATTGCCGTGGTGGGCAGCGACGGCACGGGCAAGTCCACGCTGACCGCCGATCTGGTGAAAAACCTGCAGCAGCATCGCCCCACGCAGCGCCGCTATTTAGGGCTGATCTCCGGCGAAGACGGCGACAAAATCAAGAAATTGCCGTTCATCGGCGTGTGGCTGGAGCGGCGCCTGGCGGCCAAATCAGATAAAACCCAGCGCATGAGCAACAGGCCGCCGGCGCTGTGGGCGGCGCTGATCATGTACGGCTTTTCGCTGTGGCGCGCCGCCAACCTGCGCAAGGTGCGGCGGCTGGCGCAGAGCGGCGTGCTGGTGATCAGCGATCGCTACCCGCAGGCGGAAATTTCCGGTTTTTACTACGATGGGCCCGGCATCGGCGTGGAACGCGCAAAAGGCCGGCTATTGCGCCGCCTGGCGGCGCGCGAACGCCGTTTATATCAACGCATGGCCGTCTATCGGCCGGAGCTGATCATTCGCCTGGATATCGACGTCGATACGGCGTTTACCCGCAAGCCCGATCACAGCTATGAAGAGCTGAAAGACAAGATTTCCGCCATGGTGCGCCTGCAGTACAACGGCGCGCGCATCATCGAGCTGGATGCAAGAGCCCCTTACGACGAGGTGCTGAGCAACGCGCTCAACGCCATTTCCGCCGTAGTGAATCCCGCGAAGCGCCCACAGAGCGACATCGGGCAACCCGGCGAAAACGCCGGTAAAGAAACTCAGGTTTATTAAAAAGAGACAGGGCAAGCGCATGAGTGCGGAACACAAGATGCACAAAAATAACGATGATGGCTGGTTTAAGTTATGAAACGATGGTTTTCCGATGGCGCGTTTCGTTCCATTTTACGTAATGCCGCCTATTTAGGCTCCGGCAGCGTCGCCAGCGCACTGCTTGGCCTGCTGGCGCTCTCCTGCGCCGGTAAAGGCATGTCGCCTGAAATGTTCGGCGTGCTGGTGGTGATCCAGGCCTATACCAAAGCGGTCAGCGATTTCATCAAATTCCAAACCTGGCAGTTTGTGGTGCAATTCGGCACCCCGGCGCTGGAGCATCAAAATACCGGGCGCTTCCGCGACGTCGTCGCGTTCTCCTTCGGCCTGGATATCGCCAGCGGCGTCATCGCCGTGCTGGGCGGCATGATCATGCTGCCGTTCTTGTCACACGCCCTGGGGCTGGACAGCGAAAGCTTCTGGCTCGCCATGCTGTACTGCACCCTGATCCCGTCGATGACCTCGTCCACGCCGACCGGCGTGCTGCGCGCCTTCAACCGCTTCGATCTCATCGCCATCCAGCAGGCGATCAAGCCGTTCCTGCAGGCGGTGGGCAGCGTCATCTCCTATTATTTCGATCTGGGGTTCCCCGGTTTCATCGTCACCTGGTACGCCTCTAACCTGATCGGCGGCACGCTGTTTTGGTGGTTCACCGCGCGCGAGCTGCGCCGTCGCGATATCCACGGCGCGCTGAGGCCGCGCCTGTTCAACGTCGCGCGCCGCATCGAGGGCGCCTGGAACTTCGTCTGGACCACCAACATCGCCCACACCATCTGGGCCGCGCGCAACTCCTGCACCACCGTGCTGGTGGGCGTGGTGCTCGGGCCGGCCGCCGCCGGGCTGTTCAAGATCGCCATGACCTTCTTCGATGCGACGGGCACCCCGGCCAAGCTGCTGGAGAAAAGCTTCTATCCCGAGATCATGCGTCTGGATCCGCGCACCAAGACCCCGTGGCTGCTGGGCCTGCGCTCTTCGTTGCTGGCCGGCGGCATCGGTCTGGCCGTCGCGGTGTTGATGTTGCTGGTGGGCAAGCCGCTTATTTCCGCGGTCTTCGGGCAGCAATACCTGGAAGCCTATGACCTGATTCAAATCATGCTGGGCGCGATCATCGTCTCGATGATGGGCTTCCCGCAGGAATCCTTGCTGTTTATGGCGGGCAAGCAGCGCGCTTTCCTGATCGCGCAGGCGACGGCCTCGGCGGCCTACATTGCGCTGCTGGTGTCGATGGCGTATGCCTTCGGCGTGCAGGGCGCCGCCTTCGCTTATTTACTGGGGCAATGTTTAGACGTGCTGTTATCCCTGATACCGACGATCGGCGCCTACCGCAATCGCTTTATGTTGGGGCTGAATGTGCCCAAAGAGAGTAATCAATGACCGCTAACACGAATTGGAAGAAGTTCTCCGCCGAAACCACCCAGGCGCTGTTTGTCGCCGTGGAAGAGGACGACCTGGTTGAGGCGAATATCAGCCTGCCGCAGCAGATCGATCTGGAATGCTCCCCCGAGAGCATCCGGGACAACTACGCGCTGTGCCTGCAGTTTTGGGAAGACGGCTTTTCCCGCCGCGAGCTGCTGCAACTGGTGAACGGTTTCCTGCAAGACCCGCAGTTGGCGGCGGCAACGCGCATGCGCTACAAATATATCCGCGCCCGCTATAAGCACCTGCGCTTCGCCCAGCAGCTGTACGGCGCGCCCCACCGCGCCAACCGCCTGTTCCACACCACTACCGTGGTACTCGGCCATTTTCAGGACGCGTTTCGCAACGGCAACCAGAAGAACCTGACGCTTTACGGCAACCTGCTGCGGCTGCTGCTCAGCAAACCGGTATGGTCTTACGTGCGCTATGCGCTGCGCCACACCCGCCTGGAAAGCGCACAGGGCTTTATCGCCTACCGCCAGGAGCAGATGCGCCAGCTGCAGACGCTGATCGCCGGCCCGGCGCTGACCGGGCATCAGTTCCACGACGTGCGCAAAATCGTCAGCCGCCAGGTATCGTTTTACGACACGCTGAGATCGATCGATCCGGACAACCGCGAGGCCCGGCAGATCTCGCGCTTCCTGGCGGCGATTAACGGCCTGATGGGCGACCGGCACGACGTGATGGTGGCGGACAAGCTGGCCGGCGGCGATATCTATGACCGGCCGGCGACGCTGGACATCGACATCCGCCAGCGCCTGGAGCTGCTGCTGGCGCGTTTTCCGCTGTCGTTTTCCCCGTCGGCCGTCGCGGCCGGCAGATAAGCGCGTTGCCCGTAGCCATGATGACGTTACCTCGCTTGCTGGCCCTCGCCCTGCTGCTGTCGCCGCTGGCGGCGCCGGCGCATAACTTCGTGCATGGCCGGCCGGTGGCGCCGATCGCCATCGCCGATCGCGGCGAGCTGCTGCTGCGCAACGGCGATTTCAGCTACCGGCCATGGAACAGCGCAAAACTGGCGGGCAAGGTGCGGGTGATCCAGTACATCGCCGGGCGCACCTCCGCCAAAAAGAAGAACTCGCTGCTGATCAACGCCGTCAAGGACGCGAACCTGCCGGGCGATCGCTTCCAGCCGACCACCATCGTCAACACCGACGACGCGATACCGGGCTCCGGCTTCTTCGTGCGCGGCAAGATCGAGAAAAACAAGCGCCATTATCCCTGGGCGCAGTTCATCGTCGACAGCGACGGGCTGGGGCGCATGGCCTGGCGGCTGCCGGAGGAGAGCTCCACCATCGTAGTGCTGGACAAGGCCGGGCGCGTGCAGTGGGCGAAGGACGGCGCACTCACCCCGCAGGAAGTTGACCAGGTGATCGCCCTGCTGCACGCGCTGATCGCGCAGGAGACGCCATGAAGCGCACGCCGCCGGGAGCCGATGACGCATGCCTTTGATTGAACGCTATATCACGGTTGAGATCCGCCGCCTGGTGATGATGATCGCCGGGTTTCTGATCTTCATGTTCGCCAGCTACTCCGCCCAGCGCTACCTGACCGACGCCGCCAACGGCACGCTGGCGCTGCGGGTGGTGGCCGACGTGGTGTTCTATAAATCGCTGATCGCGCTGGAGATGATATTGCCCGTCGCGCTGTATGTCTCGGTGGCGGTGGCGCTGAGCCAGATGTACAGCGATGCGGAGATCACCGCCATGCTGGCCGCCGGCGCCAGCCCGCTGCGGCTGTACAAGGCGGTGCTGCTGCTCGCCGTGCCGCTGGCGATCGCGGTCACGCTGCTGTCGCTGTATGGCAGGCCCTGGGCGTACGCCAATATTTATCAGCTGCAACAACAGTCGCAGTCGGTGCTGGACGTGAGCCACCTGCAGGCCGACAAATTCAACGTCAGCGGCAACGGCCGCATGATCCTCGCCAATCACGTCGACAAAACGGCCAACCACCTGACGGACGCCCTGATTTATGTGCGCGGCGGCCATCACACCAACCTGTACCGCGCGCAGTCGGTGGAGGTGCTCGATGCCTCCCCCGCCAGCCCCGCCGTGCGGCTGAAAACCGGCACCGCCTATGTGCTGGATCGTGAGGGCGCCGACGACAACGGGCAGAATTACGACAACTTTGATATCGCGCTCAAACCGTTCGTGCCCAGCGCCGAAAGCCGGCACAAGTCGGCCTCGCCGGCGGAGCTGGCGCGCTCCGCCGATCCGGGCGATGCCGCCGAACTGCAATGGCGCGAGAGCCGCGGGCTGACCACCGTGCTGATGGTGCTGCTGGCGATCCCCTTGAGCCGCATCAAGCCGCGACAGGGGCGCTACGCCGCGCTGCTGCCCCTGACGGTGCTGTTTACCGTGATTTTCTATGGCGGCAACATTTGCCGCACGCTGGTGGCCAACGGCTCTCTGCCGACGATCCCCGGCGTTTGGCTGGTGCCGATAGCGATGGCTGTCGGCATCGCTCTGCTGCTGGCGCGCGACTTATCCCTGCTGCGGAAACCCTCCCGATGACTATTTTTAGCCGCTACCTAATGCGCAACGTGTTCATCGGCTTCGCCGCCGCGGCCGGGTTGCTCATCCCGCTGTTCACCACCTTTACGCTGATCAACGAGCTGGAGGATGTGACCCCGGGCGGCTACCGCTGGCAGCAGGCGCTGCTGGTGACCGTGATGACCCTGCCGCGCAGCCTGGTCGATCTGGGGCCGTTTATCGCGCTGCTCGGCGGCATCGTCGGGCTGGGGCAGCTGTCGAAAACTCTGGAGCTGACGGCGATCCGCTCCGCCGGGATGTCGATATTCCGCATCGCGCTGGTGATGCTCGCCGCCGGGCTGCTGATGAACCTCTCGCTCGGCGCCCTCGATGAATGGGCCGCTTCGCCGCTGCAGCAACGCGCGCTGCAGATGAAGAACAACGCGCTGGCGCAGTCGAACAGTAATGATGTTACCGTTAACCCGCTGTGGGCGCGGCGCGGCAACGAGTTTGTTACGGTCAAAACCGTCGATGAGAACGACCAGCCCCACGGCATAGAGATCTTCCGTTATCAGGCCAACCGCGCGCTGGAATCTTACATTTACGCCGACAGCGCCAGCACCGCCGCCGACGGCAACTGGCTGCTGCACAACGTGATGCAAAAAAGCTGGCAAGGCAGAAAGGAGACGATTAATCGGCAAGATAGCCTGCTCTGGCGCTCGCTGTTCGCCGTGCCGAGCCTGAAAGAGCTGACCCTGCCGGCGGGCAGTTTCTCGCTCCAACAGCTGGATCGCTATATCGATTATCTGCAGGGCTCTGGGCAACCCAGCACCGAATACCGCCTGGCGCTGTGGAAAAAACTCGGCCAGCCTCTGCTGGTGCTGGCGATGATTCTGCTGGCCATCCCGTTTACCTTCACCGCCCCGCGCGCGCCCGGCATGGGCAGCCGATTAGCGCTCGGCGTCATCATCGGGCTGCTGACCTACATCGCTTACCAGATCGTCCTCAATCTGGGGTTGCTGTTCGCCCTCAACGCGCCCTTCACCGCCCTTGCCCCGCCGCTGTTGCTCCTGGCGTTGGCGCTGGCGCTGGTTTATCGGTTTGATCGGCGGGGTTAAAAACCCACAGCAGCCTTTGGAAAACAAGAACTTTCCAGTTAATAGTTGGCCGGCTTTACAAATTGGCCTGAGCCGTTATCATTCTTTATTTAGTGTCCTATGCGCCGTTAGCTATCGCTGGCTGCCGTTCGATAACATGCCCCTCAGGGGGCCATCGAGTGCAAGGAGTGCGAGCGCCCGCCTGAACAGGTCAAGACGCAGCAAGCAAAGGAAGAGACACACTATGTTTTCCAGTTTGAAACTGCTGTATATCGCCGATGATATTATTTCACCTGATGAATTCCCCCGTATAGTCAGCCCTACCAGCGCCTGTCACAGGCTGTCATACATGCCGGACAATGACATTCTGTCGCTTTTTTCTGGTTTTCGCGGTGGCGAACGGATCCGCCATGAAGTCGGCGTTACGCAAAACGGAATAAGCTCTAACCTGCGCGCAAGAGTGCAGAACGACCTAATGAGCGGCGTTGTCGTAGCGGTCGAAACCCGGCCCGGCGTGTTGGCGACGATGGGGCCTTTTTACGCCGACATCGACGGCTACCTGATACCGCACGGGCGACAAGAGCCCAACTACCCGGTGGACAAGATAGTGAAACGGTACGAAGAGGCCGTGAAGTCTTATGGCGGCCGCCGGGCGCGCCCGTCCGTCTTCCCCGCACAAGTCACGCGGGCCAAACCGGCCCTTGGCCCGGATATCCCGGCGCAAGGTGGAAGAGCTGCACAGCAGGTCGTGTCAGGGCCCTTGACCAAGGCACAACGCTGGCAGGAGCGAAAGTATCTCATTGGCCGCGGGCAACGGAGTATCTACCCGGACGCCCGAATCGCATCGGAACGCCTGGCGGCAAACAATGTCGCCGTCGAGAAGGCAAAGCTGGCGGAGAATATCTACAAGACCACGAATCCGCTAAAGGAGACTCCCGGCGTTCCCGAGGGTTGGAAAGATATCAGTAACGATAATGCGGCCCTGAGTAAAATTGGGCTAAACAGAAATATGCTCTTTGACAGGGATGAATCGCCGGATTTTTTGGCAAGGGTATATCAACCTGATAGCCGTGTTTTTGGTAAAGAGATGAATCCGACGGTCGTGTTCAGAGGGTCAAGAGCGCCAGAGTTTCCGCAGGGAATCGGCAGCGCCGCCAAAAAGGCCCTTAAGGGCGACTTATCAGGGGTTAAAAATGTGAATGACTGGATAAATAATGGCGCTCAGGGGATGGGGGCAAACTCCGAGTATTATAAGCAGGCGGTTAAAATAGGATTACAAGTAAAGAACTCCTCCGGCGTCGATATTTCTGGTCATTCATTAGGTGGCGGAATGGCCTCCGCAGCATCAATGACCAGTGGAAAACCCACCTGGACGTTTAATGCAGCCGGACTCCATCGTGGAACTGTAGGGAAATACGGAGCTGAGATGATTGGTTCAGCCAAGAACATACAGGCCTATCGAGTGGAGGGTGAGCTGTTAACCACGTTACAGGAGGTTAATAACGAAAGTGATTATGAGCTTATAAAAAATGCCCTGCCCGATTCGTTACAAAAACCCTGGGGCGTAGCATTGCCTTTCACCTTAAAAGAGTGGTCATCGCTGGCGATGCCTGATGCCGCCGGCATACCGCACACGCTTGCCGGTGGGACAGGAACCCTGCTCGATAAACACGGTATAGACCAGACTATAAAGTTGATTGAAGATCAGAAAGACGAGGATGTCGCCACTATCAGGGGGAGAATATGAGCAAGTTGATAATGGCAATGGCGTTACTGTTTACTGTTCTCATGATGCAAGGATGCAAAAAAAACATGGAATATGAACCACAGGATTTTTTTGAAGGCCAGCAACTGGACATCGCACAGCTGATTTATGATGGCGATGAAGTGAAACTGAAAGAGAAACTTCCCTCTGTCAGCAAGGAAGAACTGAATCGACCGGTTAAGGCAGACATGACCCTGCTGTTTTGGTCGGTGCTAAACTCAATCTATGATAAAAACACGCCAGAAAGGCTGAAAATAATAACCGACCTGGTAAAAGCTGGCGCAGACCCGCTGCAACCCAGACCTGAAGGAGGAAGCAGCCCAGCGGAGTTCGTCATGAAAGCCGACAAGGGGATTTGGGTCAAAGCCATGCTCGACGGCGGTTTACCGCCAAACGCAAAAGATAAGGTATTCAATGAGCCCATTGTATTCCAAACAATCAAAGCCAAAAACACTGAAACGTTAAAGGTGATGCTGGATTATGGCGCGGATATAAATATCAGAGACTCCTTACAACAAACCTTATTAATGGATGCTTTTTTTAGCTCAGCCTTTGAGCACATGATCCTACTGCTCAATCGGGGTGCGAATCCTAACCCGGTAAATATAAACAATCTTTCGCTGTTAACAGCAGTGAATCGGCAAATAAAAGACAGCCAAGATGGCTCAGAATACAATGAACAGTGTAAGAAAATACTCGAGCTCATGCTTTTGAAAGGGGCAAAGGAAGCGCAGTAATTTCATCAACGCTGATCTGACAGCTGCCGGTTATTTATACTGAGGCTGTCAGATGGCATCTGGCTTTAGCTAAACACGCTATAGACCACACAATAAAACTGATTGAAGAGACGAGGATGTCACTATTCTCAGGGGAAAACATGAGCAAATTGATAATGGCGATAGCGCTACTGTTTACTGTTCTCATGGTGCATGGATGCAACAAAAGCATGGAATATGAGCCACAGGATTTTTTTGAAGGTCGGCAGCTGGACATCGCACAGCTGATTTATGATGGTGATGAGGTGAAACTGAAAGAGCAGCTTCCCTCTATAAGCAAGGAAGAACTGAATCGACCGGTTAAGGCAGACATGACCCTGTTGTTTTGGTCTGTATTAAACGCAATCTATGATAAAAACACGCCGGAAAGGCTGAAAATAATAACCGACCTGGTTAAAGCGGGTGCCGACCCGTTGCAGCCCAGACCGGAAGGAGGAAGCAGCCCGGCGGAATTTGTCATGAAAGCCGACAAGGGAATTTGGATCAAGGCCATGCTCGACGGTGGTTTACCGCCAAACGCAAAAGATAAGGTATTCAACCAACCCATTATATTCGAAGCGTTAGACGCGAAAAACACTGAAACGTTAAAGATGATGCTGGATTATGGTATGGATATAAATACAAGGGACTCATTGGGAAACACCTTGTTAATAAGCTCACTGGATTCTCGTTCGTTTGATCATACTATACTTCTGTTGGAGAGAGGCGCGGATAGTAAAATCAAAGGGAAGTTTGGTTGGACTATGGGCAATCAGCTCCAACGCTTTATAGATAGAGGGGTAGGCGATGCCGAGGATAAAGAGAAAATTAACAAGATAAAAGGGTTGTTAATTAAGAACGGTGGTGACTGGCCTCCACTACCTGTAGAGAATTAAGACTCCCCTAAGGTCAACGTCGAAGACATGGAATATACCGCTCAGGGGCTAAATGGCAACCGCCATCCAGCCCCTGCTTACCCAGCCGACGTTAACGCAATTCCTTCGCTATCGCGCTAAACATCAGCGAGGCCTCCAGCGGTTGCGCGCTGAAAGAAGGCTCCGCCTGCGGCCAGGTAGACCACTGGACGATCACCAGATTCTCCGCCTGATTGACCATGATCATCTGGCCGAAGATCCCCAGCGCCCACAGGGAATGTTTGAGGGAGGCCTGCGGAGCGGGTTCGACGTTGGTCGCATTCACCGGCACTTCGTTGTTCCACCATTGGAATCCGTAAATGCCGTTGGGATGCGCCGCCGACACCGAGCCCGCCGCCCGCGTCCAGTTGGAAGACTGGGCTACCCAATCAGCCGGCAAGATCTGTTTGCCGTTCGGCAACGTCCCGTTATGCAGGATGAACTCACCGAAGCGCCCCCAGTCTTCCAGCGTGGCGTTGAACCCGTGCGCGCCCACGTCGTGCTGGCCTTTCGCGTAGGCATGCCACACGCCGTCGCTGGCCATGCCGTAGGGCTGCCAGATGCTTTGCTGCAGATAGGCCGCCAGCGGCATGCCGGTGGCGCGCTCCAGCACGTCGCCCAGCAGCCACGCGCCGCCGGAGGAGTAAGACCAGTTCTGCCCGGCCGGATGCGCACGCTGCAAACCGGCTACCAGCTTGCGCACGCAGGCGTAGGCACCGGGCCTGGCTTCACACTCGGTCAGCTGCGCGAAGTCCGATTTCGGGTTAGTGTAATCCTCATTCCACGCCACGCCGGAGGTGTGAGTGATCAGCTGCCTGAGGGTCACGCCGTCCCACGCGGTGCCTTTCAGATCGGGTTCGTATTGCGTGATGAGATCGTCGAGCGAGCGGATCTTGCCCTGTTTAATCGCCACGCCCACCAGCGTGGCGACCACGGATTTGCCCACCGAGCGCGACGTCCACAGGGTGGCGTCGGTATTGCCTTCACCCAGATATTTCCAGGCGATTTTGCCGTCTTTCAATACCAGCATGCCGCTGATGTTCTGGCGCTGCAGGTAATCCTGCAGGTGGTAGGTTTTGCCATTCACCCGATAGCTGGCGTCCGTTAGCTGTTTAGCGGCAGCCAACAGCGGTATGGCATTGCCGTGATGAAACACATCCCCCGCATAGTTGCGGTAGTCGTTACGAAAACCGATCACCCGGTCACTCTGGCTCCAGGTGAGCATTTTGTGCGTGTCCGGCAATTGCGCATCGAAAGGCGCGGGACAGGCGCTGAGTTCGGTGCCAGCACAGGCGGCCAGCGCGGCGGGCGCCAACAGGCCGCTGCAGAGACTGATGACAACGCCCGCCAGCAGGCTGCAGTTAAACACTTTGCTTTTCATATTTTTCTCGCTTAGCTCAGGAAGGCGTTCAGCTTAAAAAAACGCGGCCTATAATAAAAAACGCCTGATGGGGGAAAATCCCCCGCAAAATCGACGGGGGAACCGCGTGCCGAGCCTGATTTATTCCTTTGCCCAACTGGAAGCCTTCACCGCCGTGGCCGAGCACGGCAGCCTGGCGAAAGCCGCGCTCAAGCTGGGCAAAGACCGCACGACGCTGCGCGATTTGATTGATTTTCTCGAGGATGGGCTGGGCTATGCGCTGTTCCTGCGCGAGGGGCGCAGCCTGCACCTGACGCCGGAAGGCGAACAGCTGCAGCGCCAGGCGCACCTGCTTATGCGCCAGGTGAAAGCGTTTGAGGCATTTGCCAAAGACGTGCCCAAGAGCGCGGCGCAGGAAATCTCGCTGGTCTACGATCCCTTTACCCCCCGCGCGTTGCTGCAGGCGCTGATTGCCGCCATGGCCCAGCGAAACACGCGCCTGAGCCTGATTAACGCCTCGCGCGACGAGGCAGAAAGGCTGCTGGCAAACGGCCAGGCCGATCTGGGCATCTGCCAGGCGCGCAACCGCAGCGTGGGCGACACCATGGAGTGGCGCGCCTTAGGGGCGATAGAGATGGATTTTTACGCCGCCGAAACGCTTTTCCCCAACGCGGAACAGCCGCTTTCGCTGCTGGAGCTCTCGCTCGCGCCGCAGGTGATCATGCACCCGGATTCTGACGAACCCGTGGCGCGCCGCCTGCAAATTTCAGGGCATACAATATTTACCAACGAGCTGGAAATGCTGCGCGCCCTGCTCGAACAGGGCTGCGGCTGGGGATTCCTGCCGACGCACATGCATGCCGAACAGTGGAAAAACGTTAACACACTGCGCACCGAAGTGGGCAGCCAGGGGATCAGCCAAACCATGGTGACCATCTGGAAGCCAGGCAATGACCGGCGAACGCTGATTGATGAGACGCTGGCGCTGTTGCCGGGGTTGTGGCGGGGGTTGGGGGGTAAAAAGTCGCAGCTAGATTAGCGGTGTTGTTATCGGTAGTCGATCGTGGGGAGCATCGCCTGCGTTGTTGGCCCGTTCGCTCTTAAGCGGGGATTATTGTTTTCACCCAATGAGAGCCTCTCACCACCATCGCTCCAGCGCTGCTGGCGCTGGTTTATTGCTTTGATAGGCGGCATTTGAGGGGCGGCTATGAGCGACAGCAGACATGTAGTTTTTAGAAACCGCGCGAATTAAAAAGTCAAGATAATTAATTCCGATCTGCCTCTCATCTTAATTGGATATTATTTCCGTATGTGCTCATACGTCTAAGTTAAAAAGCACGAATGGCGCACTGCGTGGACTATCAACTCGGAAGGAGGTTGCTGTGGGGTACCTGATGGGATTTATGCACAGAAACCAGGGGTAATTGACTGATAACTTGATAAATAATCTCTGCGTCCAGATGGCAAGAGAATTAAAAAGGGGCATAAAAAAGGCCGCTGGAGCGGCCCACATTCAGTAAACTTGGACAACTTCAACAGGGTTACCCATTCCTTCTACTTCCAGGTAATACCGTGAGCCGTCAATTAATAGCTTTGCTTTAGGACGATAGCTGTAAGAATAGCTGTAATTGTAAGACGCTAGTTTCCACTTTGTACCATCATCAAACTCATAAACCTTATCTTCACCCCATCCTTCAAACTCATCAGAAAGGCTTGAATCTTTTACAATTTTCATAATCTTATCCGGAGTTAAGCGAATCATCATCGCGATTATAGATTGTACAGAAAACTATTATCATATTCATCTACTGAATCGCCACAGGTTTAACAGATACCTCAGACTCATTTAATATTACTCAGAGAGAGGTGTAGTTACGTAGGCAATACCTTAGTCAACAGGACTGAACCTTTCAGTCCGTTTCTGATTATCTTGAGAATATCTGTGATAGGACATTAGTAATTTCTGCTCCTGGTACAAAGCAGCCTTCTCCCAATAGAATACGCCTTACCAAACTTTCCGGCCAGAGAATATACCCATGCAAATAATTAAATAAAAAATTAATCAACAAAATTTATTATTGGATGTATTTATACTTTGTTATTTCCCCCTCCCCCCAACTCCCCCCTAGCACCGCCCCCGCCCTTTCCCTACAATAAGGGATCTGTTGAGGCATAACGCAAGGAAAGACGGTGTCGAAAGCCAATCCCAATGCCACTATCGTGGATATCGCCCGCCGCGCCAGGGTGACCAATATCACCGTTTCCCGCGCCTTCAATAAGCCCGAGCTGGTCAAGCCGGAAACCCGCGAGCGCATTCACGCCATCGCCAAAGAGCTGAACTATGTGCCCAACGCGTTCGCGCAGGGGCTGAAAAGCAGCAGCAGCCAGATTATCGGCATCGTCACCAGCAGCATGTACAACCCGTTCTATTCCGGCCTGATCAAGACCGTGTCGCGCATTGCGCGTCAGCAGGGCTACCAGATCATGCTGTTCGACACCGACGGCAGCGAAGAGGCGGAAATGCGCGCCATTCAGGCGCTGTTCGGCTACAAGGCGCGCGGCATCCTGCTGTCGGCGGTGCGCGACGACAAGCGCTACCGCCCCGCCTATCTCGAGCTGGCCGAGGTGTACGGCGTGCCGCTGATCCTGATCGACCGCGATCTCTACGATCAGCAGCTGAGCGGCGTGTTCCTCGATAACCGCGAGATCGGCGTGCTGGCCGGGCGCTATCTGGCGGAGCAGCCGGAGCAGAAGCTTTTGATTATCGGCGGCCCGGCGGATTCGGAGATCACCTTAACGCGCACCGCCGGCATCGTCGCGGCCTTGCAGGGCAGCGGCCGTGAGATTCATATCATCAACGGCGACTACGATTTCACCTCGCAGGAAAGCGAAGTGCGCGCCTATCTGGCGCAGCCGGAGAACCGTCCGGATTACATCATCGGCCTGAACGGCATCATCACGCTGGGCGCCATCGCCATCTGCCACGAGATGGGGCTCTATCAGCAGGTGAAGTTCTTTTCGATAGACGAGCCGCCGCGCGCCGGCGCTTACGGCCTGCACATTCCGGGTGTGTATCACGATACGCAGAAACTGGGGGAGATCGCCGCGGAGCTGCTGTTCAGCGCCATTAACAGCCCGCGCGGCGAGTTGCCGGTGCGCAGAGAGTTCTTCACCGGCTCGCTGTTGAATCGCTGACGGGCGCTATTGCCCGTAGTAGGCGTGTTTGCCGTGCTTGCGCAGGAAATGTTTGTCCAATAGCTCCGGCTGCATCGGGGCGATGGCCGGCGCCAGCTGGCGCGTCGCCATCGCCATGATCGCCACCTCTTCCAGCACCACCGCATTGTGCACCGCATCCGCCGCGTCCTTGCCCCAGGCGAACGGGCCGTGGGAGTAAACCAATACCCCCGGCACCTGCTGCGGATCGCGCCCCGCCTGCTTGAAGGTCTCGATAATCACCTTGCCGGTTTCCCCCTCGTAATCCCCGGCGATCTCCGCCTCGCTCATCGGCCGGGTGCAGGGAATGTCGCCGTAAAAGTAGTCGGCGTGGGTGGTGCCCAGCGCCGGGATCGGCTGCCCGGCCTGCGCCCAGATGGTGGCGTTGCGGCTGTGGGTGTGCACCACGCCGCCGATATCGGCGAAGGCGCGGTACAGCGCCAGGTGGGTGGCGGTGTCGGATGAAGGCTTGCGGTGCCCTTCGCGCACCTTGCCCTCCAGATCCACCACCACCAGATCCGCCAGCGTCATCGCCTCGTAGGCGATGCCCGAAGGCTTGATCACCACCAGCCCGCTCTGGCGGTCGATCGCCGAGACGTTCCCCCAGGTAAAGGTCACCAGCCCGTATGCCGGCAGGCTGAGGTTAGCGGCCAGCACCTGCCGCTTGAGTTCGTTCAGCATGCGATGCCTCCCTCGATCATCTGTTGTTCGATCCAGGCCTTGGCCTGGGCGATACGTTGCTTATCCTGCCCGTCTTCGCGCGCCCACATCTCCAGCAGGTAGGGGCCGCGATAGCCGAGCGCGTTGAGCACGGAAAAGGCGTGGGCGAAATCCACGCAGCCCTCGCCGAACGGCACGTCGCGGAACTGCCCGGCGCTGCCCGGCCCCACCGCGACGGTGTCTTTGAGGTGTATGACGGTGATGCTGCCGATGCCCAGCGCCAGCTCGGCGGCGACGTCGTTGCCCCAGGCGCTGAGGTTGCCGAGATCGGGATACACCGTGAACCAC
Source organism: Serratia sp. SCBI (assembly GCF_000747565.1). Lineage (NCBI taxonomy): Bacteria > Pseudomonadati > Pseudomonadota > Gammaproteobacteria > Enterobacterales > Yersiniaceae > Serratia > Serratia sp. SCBI. The sequence goes on from NZ_CP003424.1 coordinate 3,388,892, forward strand.
GGGCTGTTAACGTGGCGGGCGATGTCGCGCCATTTGCTGATGCTGTTGATGAACGGCGTATCCATCACCTCCACCGACAGCATCACCTGCGCCCTGGCGGCCTGCGCCGCCGCCCACTGCATGCCCTCGATAAAGCGCTCGCGGCTGTGGCGATCGGCGGGTTCATAATAGACGTCGTAGCCCGCCAGTTGGATGTTGCGGATGCCGAGATCCGTCGCCAGTTCCAGCGCCTTGCTCATCAGCACCCGCGCCCGTTCGCGGGTGGCGGCGTCGGCGCTGCCGAACGGATCGCGCCGGTGCGCCGACAGGCACAGGCTCGGCACCGTCACCCCGCTGTCGAGCCGCGCCTGGATAAACGCCAGCCGCTGGCGGCGATCCCAGTCCAGCCGCTGCTGGCGCGCCGGCTGTTCGTCGATCGACATCTCCACAAATTCAAAGCCCAGCTCGGCGGCGGTGGCCAGCCGCTGCGGCCAGCTCAGATCGGCGGGCAGCGCCTTTTCATACAGCCCCAGACAGGCGGCGTTAGTCGTTTGCATCAGTCACCTCACTCAAAGCCTGAGCGACCGCCAGATAGCGCGCCTGCTGGGCGCGCAGGCGCCGGTGGGCGGCGGTCGCGGGATAATAACAGCGCAGCTTGGGCGGCGCGGCGGCGATCGCCTCGGCAAACCCAGCGTACTCCCCGGCGCCGACGGCGGCGCACAGGGCGGCGGCGCGGCAGCCGCTCTGGCGCGTTTCCACCACCTCGAGCGGCAGGTTGCCGGCGTCGGCGTACATCTGCATCCACACCTCGGACTGCGTCGGCCCGCCGGTCATGCGCACCCGCTCGATGCGCGGGTTCAGCTGCACCATGCGCTCCTGATGGATCAGGTGCGAGAACACGATGCCCTGGTAGATCGCCTGCACCACGTCCGCCATCTCGTGGTGGGCGCTCAGGCCGATCAGCCCGCCCGGCGTGTTGCCGCCGAGGTTGGAGCCGTACAGATAAGGCAGGAACAGCAGCCCGCTCGGCTGCTCGCGGCGCTCGGCCACCCAGGCGTTGAATTGGGCGTAGCGCTGTCGGTCGTCGGCGCAGAACTGGCGCAGGAACCAGGCCAGGTTGCCGGCCGAGGTCGGGCTGCCTTCGTGCACGAAATAGCGGCCGTCGATGCAGTAGCGCCCCCAGGCGTAGGGATAGTCGGCAGGAATGATGCGCTCGGTCACGCAGGTGGCGATCGACCAGGTGCCCGCCACCGCGCTGAGCGTGCGATCGTCGGCCACGCCGGAGCTGAGCGCCGCGCCCACCACGTCGAACAGGCCGCCATACACCGCGGTGCCCGTTCGCAGGCCGCACTGCGCCGCCGCAGCGGCCGTCACCCGCCCGGCCAGCTGCGCCGAGCCGATCGTTGGCGCGGTCTTCTCCTGCGCCTCTTCGATGCCGAAGGCCGCCATCAGCGCCGGATCGTAAGCGCCGCTGCGCTGGTTAAACAGGTTGCTGCCGGAGATGTTGGTCACTTCGGCAGCCGCCTCGCCGGTGAGGCGAAAGCGCAGGTAGTCGTGCGCCATCAGGATGCGATCGACGGCGGCGTACTGCGCCGGTTGCCGCTGCTTCAGCCAGCGCAGCAGCAGCGCCGGGTGGCTGGGCCACAGCGGCTGCAGGCTGCGCGGGTAGGTCTGCGCGTCCACGCCGGCGCGGCGCAGCTCAGCCACTGTTGCCGCCGCGCGGTTGTCCGAAGAGAGGATGCCGTTGCCGACCGGTTTGCCGTGGCGGTCGATGGCGTACAGCCCTTTGCCGTGCGCCGAGAAGCTGACGCCGCGCACCTGCCCGGCCGCCAGCCCCGCCGCATGCAGCGTCTGGCGGATCGCCGCGCAAACGTCATCCCACAGCGCGTCCATATTGCGTTCGCTAAAGCCCGGCTGGGCGGCAATCGCCGCGCCGTCGCGCTCGGCGACTGCCAGCTCTTCGCCGCTTGCCCGGTACAGCCCGGCCTTGATCACCGTGCCGCCGACGTCTATGCCAAGAAAGACTGACATCGCGCCTCCTATTTGCGCCGCACGGAGCTGAGGTAGATGGCGGCCAGGATGATGCCGCCCTTCACCACGTTCTGGATATACGGCGATACGTTCATCAGATTGAGGCCGTTGTTGAGCACCCCGAGCATCATCGCCCCCACCAGCGTGCCGACGATGGCGCCGCGCCCGCCGGAAATCGCCGCCCCGCCCAGCACTACGGCGGCGATAGCGTCCAGCTCGAAGCCTTCGCCGGCGTTGGGCTGCCCGCTCATCAGGCGCGAGGTCAGCACCAGCCCGGCCAGCGCGGCGGTCAGGCCGCTGATCACGTACACCAGCATCTTGTAGCGCGGCACGCGGATGCCGCTCAGGCGCGCCGCCTCTTCGTTGCCGCCCATGGCATAGACGTAGCGGCCGAACGGCAGCTGGTTGAGCATCAGCCAGGCCAGCAGGTACACACCGAGCATGATCAGGATCGGCACCTGAATGCCCAGCACCGTGCCGCGGCCGAAGAACGAGAAGACGTCGGGCAGGCCGGAGATCGGGTAGCCGCCGGTATAGAGCAGCGCCAGGCCGCGGGCGATGCCCATCGACGCCAGGGTGACGATGATCGGCGGCATGCGCAGGTAGGCGATGCAGGCGCCGTTGGCCAGGCCGAACAGCGCGCCGAGCGCCAGCGCCGCCACCATCGCCAGCGGGATCGGCACCGCCGCCAGCATCAGCCCGGCGGCGACCGAGCCGGCCAGCGCCATCACCGGCCCCACCGAGAGATCGATGCCGCCGGTCAGGATGGCGCAGGTCATGCCCACCGCGATGATGGCGTTGATCGACACCTGGCGCGCTACGTTGGTCAGGTTGTTGACGCTGAGGAAGCTGTCGTTCAGCAGGCTCATTAGCACGAACAGGACAACGAAGCCGATAAACGGCAAAACCGCCGGGTGATGCAGCAGTTTTTCCCAGCGCTTGCCGAGGCTGGGGCCGGCGGCGCGGCGCGCCACGGCGGGTTGTTCAATTCCGATCATAAGGCACTCCCGGTCGCGTGAAGCATGATGTGGTTGGATTCGATGTCGTCGCCGGTCAGTTCGGCAACGATGTGGCCGCCGCGAAACACCAGCACGCGGTCGCACACGCCGATGATCTCCGGCAGTTCGGAAGAAATCATGATGATGGAGATGCCCTGCTGGGTCAGTTGCTGCATCAGCTGGTAGATCTCGGCCTTGGCGCCCACGTCGATGCCGCGCGTCGGCTCATCGAAGATCAGGATGTTGCAGTCGTTGTTGAGCCAGCGGGCGATCACCACCTTCTGCTGGTTACCGCCGCTCAGGGTGCTGACGGCGGTCTCGGCATCCGGGGTTTTCACGCCCACGGCGCGGATCAGCCGCTGCACCACGTCGCGATCTTTGCGGGCGCTGACGAAGATCTTGCCGCGCCGGTGGTGCCGGTTGAGGGTGATGTTCTGCGCCACCGAAAACGGCAGCACCAGGCCCTCGGTTTTGCGGCTCTCCGGCAGCAGGCCGATGCCCTGCGCCAGCGCCTGCGCCGGGGAGCGCAGCGCCGCCGGTTGGCCGCCGAGGCGGACGCGTTTACGGTGGCAGCGGCTGGCGCCGATCAGCGCCGAGACGGTCTCGGTGCGCCCGGAGCCCACCAGCCCGGCGAAGCCGAGGATCTCGCCCTTGTGCAGGTGGAAGCGGTCGGTCGCGCCGTGCTTCTCGCGCTGGATCTCCGCCTCCAGCAGCACCGTCGCGGTATCGACCGGGTGCTGTTTCACCGGGAAGGCGTTCTCGATTTTGCGCCCGACCATCAGCCGCACCAGCTCTTCCACGTTGGTGTCGCCGGTGGCCAGCGTTTCGATGTAGGCGCCGTCGCGCAGCACGGTAATGCGATCGCAGATGGTGAAGATCTCGTCCAGGTGGTGCGAGATAAACACCATGCCGACGCCCAGCAGCCGCAAATCGTTCATCACGCTGAACAGGTGTTCGGCCTCGCCCGGCGTCAGCGTGGCGGTCGGTTCATCCAGCACCAGCACCCGCGCCTCCAGCGACAGCGCCTTGGCGATCTCAACGAACTGCTGCTGCGCCACGCTCAGCTGCTCCACCGGGCAATCGAGATCGATAGCCACCGTCAGCCGCTTGAAGATCGCCTCGGCCTTGCGCCGCATCGCCCGCCGATCCAGCAGGCCCCAGCGGTTCCTGATCTCCCGGTTGAGGAAGATGTTGTCGATGGCGCTCATGTACGGAATCAACGAGAATTCCTGAAAAATAATGCCGACGCCGGCCTCGATCGCCTGGCGATAGTTGTTAAAGCGGCGCTGCTCGCCGTCGATAAAAATATCGCCCTCGTCCGGCTGATGGATGCCGCACATGATTTTCACCAGCGTCGATTTGCCGGCGCCGTTTTCGCCCAGCAGGGCGTGCACCTCGCCGCGTTGAATGGCCAGATCGATGCCGTCCAGCGCCTTCACGCCGGGAAAGCTTTTCTTGATTCGCTTCAGTTCCAGTAAAGGTGTCACCGCATTGCCCTCCGCGCCGAACGCCCCGCCGCAGCGGGGCGAACCTGGCCGCTGTTACCAGCTAAAGCCGGCCGCATTGCTGCGGTCGATCAGCTTCACTTTGACCGGCACGGTTTTCGGCACCGTGGCGCCCCAGTAGCGGGCCAGCGCAATGCCAAGCGCGATGCGCAGCTGGTCGCGCGGGAACTGCGCTGAGGTAGCGATAAACGGCGAATTCGGCTTGAGGATCTCTTTGATGGCTTCCGGCTGGCCGTCGACGCTCACCAGCTTGACCTTGGCGCCGTTGCTTTCGATCGCCGCCAGGGCGCCGAGCGCGCCGACGTCGTTGACGCTGAAGATGCCCGCCAGATCCGGCGCCGACTGCAGCATGTTTTCGGTCACGGTCAGCGCGGTGTCGCGCTCCTGCTTGCCGTTTTGCTTGGTGACGATCTTGATGTCGGGGTATTTTTTCATCGCCGCTTCAAAGCCGCGCACGCGCTCCAGGATCGGCACCACCGGGATACCGTCGAGGATCGCCACCTTGCCTTTGCCGCCCAGCGCTTTCGCCAGGTACTCGCCCGCCTGGAAGCCGGCGTCGTAATTTTCCGATCCGACGAACGAGTCCAGCGGCCCTTCCGCCTGCGCGTCGATCGCCACCACCACCGCGCCGGCCTTATGGGCGGAGATCACCGCCGACTGCACCCCCACCGAATCGGTCGGGTTGATCAGCAGGATATCCACCTTCTTCTGCAGCATGTCTTCCACGTCGCCGATCTGTTTGGCGACGTCATGGCGCGCATCGGCCACGTACACCTTGGCGCCGATATCCGCCGCCGCCTGATCCAGCGCCTGCTTCATGGTGACGAAGTAGTCGTTGTTCATTTCCTGGAACGACATACCGATCGTGATTTGCTTGGCCAGCGCCACCTGGCTGGCCGCCAACATTCCACCGGCGACGATAAAAGGCAGGGTCTTTTTGAATAATGAAAACATAGCCAATTCTCCTGTAGGGAAGCTTCTTGTTGTGGTTATCAGAGCAACAGCATGTCTTTACGTTTGGCCGACCGGCCGGCCCCTCCGTTGCGGAACGGGCCGGCGGTCGTGACTGCAACAGCGGTACGGCGGGAGGGTCAGGGAACCAGGATCACCTTGATGGAGTCGGTCGAGTCCGCCAGGGCGAAGGCTTCGTCCCAGTCGTTCAATGAATAGCTGTGGGTGACCACGCCGTTGGAAGTCACCAGCCCGCGTTCGAACAGATCGATGGCGATTTCGTAGCTGTAGGGCGCCAGGTGCGCGCCGCGAATGTCCAGCTCTTTGCGATCGCCGATGATGGACCAGTCGACGGTGGTTTCCTTGCCGAACACGCTGAACTCCACGAAGCGACCCAGCTTGCGGATCATCTGCAGCCCCTGGGTGACGCCGATCGGCGCGCCGGTGGCCTCGATATACACGTCGCAGCCGTAGCCGCCGGTTAGCGATTTGACGATCTGGTCGGCGTCTTCCTTCAGCGGGTTGATCACCACGTCGGCGCCGAATTCCTTCGCCAGCGCCAGTCGCTCGTCGATGGCGTCGATCACGATCAGTTTCTTTGGCGTCTTCAGGCGCGCCACCTGCACCATGCACAACCCGAGCGGCCCGGCGCCAGCCAACACCACCACGTCGTCCAGCTGGATGTCGCCGCGCGCCACGGTGTGGATGGCGCAGGCCATCGGTTCGATCAGTACCGCGTCTTCATGGCTCAGGCTTTCCGGGATCTTGTGCACGATGGCGTTCTCGGAAAAGCGCATGTACTCCGCCATGCCGCCCTCCGCCACGTCTTTCTGGAAGCCGTAAATGTTATGCGTCTCACACATCCAGTAGCTGCCGGATTTGCAGTAGCGGCACTCCCAGCACGGCACGATCTGCTCGGCGATCACCCGCTCGCCGAGCCGGTATTTGCCTTCCGCGCCCTCGCCCAGCGCGGCGATGCGGCCGTAGAACTCGTGGCCCGGCACCACCGGCGGTTTAACCCACGGGTTCTCCCCCAAAACATCTGCGCGCCGTTCTTGCATTTGCAGTCGCCGGCGCAAATGCCGCAGCCTTCCACCTTGATCACCAGCTCGCGAGCCTTCGGCAGCGGCGTAGGCACCTGTTCGAAACGATAATCCTGCGGGCCATGGCAAACGACCGCGCGCATTTTTTCCGGCAACTGGCTCATCTCTTCCTCCAATACATTCGTTAAACGCTTGAATTTTTATTAATGTTGACGTTGTCATTTTTATTCAACAAAAAATGAGCAAAGACACAACATGTTAAATTTCAATGAATTAATCATCACACATCCCGAAAACTCAAAATGACAACGTGAACATTGATCGACATATAACCAAAGCTGCAAAAAGAATTGTTTGAGCAAAATCACAGTTCGTTAACATTGCGGCTAAAAATGCTACAAATGCGGATCGCGATCCCATTTACAGGATCGGTGAGGATCGGGAGATGATCGAAACGGCGGGAAGAAAATGATTGGCAGGAATGCGGGCCAGGCATCGCGCCCGGCCCGATAACGCGGGTTACTTCACTTCGCCCATCGCTTTCAGCTTTTTGGACAGCTCGCGGCGCTCTTTGGACAGATCGGCATTTTTGATGATGTAGTCATCAACGCGATCTTCGTAGTCGCTGCGCATGTTGGCGATGATGCCCTGAATGTCTTCAATGCTCATGCCGGGCTTGATGTACTCACTCAGGTTGTCGAGCAGCAGCACGCGCTTCTGGTTATCACGAATTTTCTTTTCGTTGTCGACGATCTCGCGTTGCAGTTTGTTTTTGCGGCGGAACATACGCACAAACTCCAGCACGTCCTGGAAACTCGGCTTATTTGCATTATCCATCTTTATACCCTTGCTTTAGTAATACACAGATTCATTTGCTTACGGCCACATGGCACCAAGATACAGGTTTGTGGCGGTCCGGCACAACAGTGATTGGTTTATCTTACCCACTTTGCCCCGACGGCCAAAACCCAAAGCGCCGCCTTCATGATCTGACCCCTTATTCGCGCCCGGCGGCGGTGCAAACCTGGAGCAAATCCCCCAACTCTTCCAACTGCTGCGCCAGCTCCATACTGAGCCAAACGTAGCCGTAAATCGGCGCTTCGCCGTGTTGGCCGACGCTGACTTCCTGCATCAGCGTTTTCAGCTCGCCGGCGATTTCCGCCAGCTGCCCCGCCGCCGCCTGGCGCTGCGCCTGCGGCCCTTCGCGCATCAGCACCGCCAGCGACTCCAGCGAGCTCAGCGTCAGCAGCTGGGTGCTGCGCAGCGTGCGGGCGTTCAGCATGATGAAGTGCGTTTCGCGCGAGGCCCAGTAAGCATCGGCCATCAGCTCCAGCGTGCACACCAGATTGCGGCTGAGGGTTTGCACCGCTTCGAACACCGCTTTGGGGATGCGAGTTTCCTTGCTGGCGGGCACGATCAGGCTGCGCAGCTTCACCACCTGATTCAACAGATCCTTGAGCTGCGGCTCCAGCCGCGGCCGCTCGATAACGTTCGGCGAAAAATACGCGCCGTAGAGGCGGGCGGCGGTTTGCAGGCAGTCCGCCATTTGCATGCGCCACAGAATGTAGGCGCGCTGCGGGTAGATGCTGGTGAACAGCAGCGCCAACAGCGAGCCGAAGATCACGTCGCCGCTGCGCCACAGCGCGGTGTGCATGTCGCCGGCGCCCGCGCCGCACACCACCGCCAGCGTGATCCCCACCAGCAGCGCCATATACGGCCGTTTGCCTAGCGTCAGGTAACCGCAGACGAACATCACCACGCCGCACCAAACCAGCATCAGCGGCAGCGAATAGAGCTCCAGATACAGGGCGATCAGGCCGGAGGCGGCGCCGAACACCGTGCCGGCAATGCGTTGCAGCGCGCGCTGCAGCACGTTGCCCCAAAACGAGATCGGCCCCATCACCACCACCAGGGTGATCAGCGGCCAGGTGCCTTCGGGCACCGCCAGCAGGCGGATCAGCAGAAAGGTCAGGATAAACGCCAGCCCGATGCGCACGCCGTGTACGATGCGATAGTGGCGATAGGTCAGCAGTTCAAGGGAAGAGATTTTTCGATCGAGGCGCACAGTGCCTCCGATAAAGACCAACCAGGCCGCTATTTTAGCGGAGGAAGCCCGGCGAGGAAAAGGCGAATGAGGCGTCCCCCATTCACCTTCAGGCTCAGGCGACGTACTTGTCGACCAGCGCGCGCAGAACGGCGGCGGTTTCAACATCCATCACGCCGTCATACTTCTGCTGACGGAAGTGCAGCTGGAACGCGCGCACCAGCTGGCGATAGCCTTCTGCGGTGTTCGCCGCCGAGGTGTCGTAGCCGTATTGGGCGAACAGTTTCAGCAGATCGGCCTGCGTCGGCAGGCCCTGGCTGCAGTATTCCTGCTGGCGCTGCTGCTTGGTCGCTTCGTCATACCAGGCGCCGACGCCGGCCTGATACAGCTGCTGCCACGGGAACTGCGGGCCCGGATCGCTCTTGCGGCCCGGCGCGATGTCGGAGTGCGCCACCACGTTCACCGGCGAGATGTCCGGATAACGCTGCAGGATGTTCTGCGCCAGCTGGGTGACGGCCTCGATCTGCTGCGGATTGAACGGCGGGAAGGTGATGTTTCCACCGTCGCCGCTCGCCAGGTTGACGATCTCAATGCCGATCGAGGTGTCGTTGATATTGCTGCGGGTGCCCCATTGGCTGCTGCCGGCATGCCAGGCGCGCTCATTCTCGTCCACCAGGTTGAAGATGCGCACGCCGCTGAAGCCGGCCGCCTGATAGGTCGCCTCGGTCGGATCCGGCACCAGATAGTGCGCGCTGACCGATTTTCCGGTCAACGACTTCACCGAGTCGGCGAAGTTTTGCGCCGTGTAGTGCAGCACCAGAAAGCGCACGCGGTGGCCGAAGCTGGCGACCGATCGGTAGCTATTGTAATCAATCTTGTACATCGTAAAGTCCCTCTCTCGTTTGATTTCACTGAGCGGCCCCTCATCATGACAGACCGCCCCGCACGGGTGAACCCTTGGCCCACCCTTTTTGTTTTAGCTAATTGCTAAATCATGCGCAAGTATTTTTTAGCAAAATCGTTATTTACCTTTTTGCTAAAGAGTGCGATCATTGCACGATGGAAACTAAAGAAATCAGGCGCAACAATCTGCGCGAATTGATGGCCCGCTACGCCCGGCAAGGCGTCAACCAGAATGAATTCGCCACGCTGGTTGAGTCTTCCGCGCCGACGCTGAGCCAAATCATCGGGGAGAAATCCTCCCGCAATCTTGGCGACAATCTGGCCAGGCGGATCGAGGCCAAGCTGAATTTGCCCAAGGGCTGGTTCGACGTGTTTCATGAAAAGCAGCTGGTGCGCCCGTTTGACAACGTGGCGGCGGAGTCGGACTTCCAACCCGCCCGCTTGAAACCGGTGGTATGGGAAGATACCGAACAAGACAAGGAAGAGTTTGTGGAGATCCCGCTGCTGGATATCGATTTTTCCGCCGGCGACGGCTGCTACGAAATCGTCGATCGCGAGGAGTTTTCGCTGATCTTTCGCCGTTACTATCTGCACAAGATGGGGGTGGCGGTCAACGCCGCGCGCATTATCCGCATCTCCGGCTCCAGCATGGAACCGCGCCTGCAGGACGGCGACGTGGTCGGCATCAACACCGACGACACGCGCATCCGCGAGGGCAAGACCTACGCCATCCGCCACGGCAATTTGCTGCGGGTGAAGGTGCTTATCGAGCAGCCGGACGGCGGCGTCATCATCCGCTCCCTCAACCGGGAAGAGTACCAGGACGAGCATCTCAGCTATCAGCAGCGCAAAGAGCAACTGGTGGTGCTCGGCCGCGTCTTCTGGTCATCTTCGTCCTGGTAACGGACCACAGCGTCGGGCGCCCAGGGCGCCCGGCGGTTATTTGAAGTCCACCACCATCTGCTGCTGAATGGACAGCCCGCGGGTCGACTGCACGCAGCCGGCGATGTAGTCGGTGAAGCGCGGCGGTTTCGGCATGCCCAGCTTGAGAATTTTCTCGTTGCTGAAACGCACGTTGAGCATGGCGAACGATCCGTACAGGCGCATCGCTTTGAGCATCAGCCGCTCGTTGCACGGGCCGAAAATGTCTTTCAGCTGACGGCGCATTTTCACCAGCGCGTCATACGTCACCTGCGCATACTCATCGCCCACCGGCGCCTTTTCCAGCGCCGCCGCCATGGCGCGGTCGATTTCGGCAAAGCTGACGCTGCTCTCCTCACCGGCGGAGATATGATAAACGTCGTTCTCGAGCGTTTCGCTGTTCATCAGCATCACCAACGCATCCGCACAGTAGTCCGCCGGGATCACATCGATATTGTCCTGCAGCGAACACATGAACTTGCGCAGCATCAGCGCCATGCCGAACACCCAGAAAATGCTGCTGGAAGGCTGGCAGCCCAGGCGAGTGTGGCCAACGACGATCGACGGACGGGCGATGGTCAGCGGCATGTGCGGGCAGCGCTGGCGCATCAGCTGTTCGATGGTGGATTTGGAACGCGTATATTCCACCAGGTGCTCGGCGTCTTCCTCAAACTCGCCGCTCTCCGACACCAGCGAACCCGGCTCCGGCGAACAGGACATGGCGGTACCGACGTGCAGGAAGCGTTTTAATCCCGGCACCTGCGCCATTCTTTCGGCAAAGGCCAGTGTGCCTTCTACGTTTACCTTCCAAATGAGCGGGTTATTACCGAAAGAAGCAACGGCCGCGCAGTTAATAACGTGCGTGACTTTGTTAATGCGTGCGTCAGTTAAAAAGTCGGCCGGCTCGGAAAGGTCGCCCAACAATATATTTTCTATCGTAATTTTAGACAGCAGATTCGCGTCGATATTAAATTTTTCCATATTCGCGCGAATACGGGCCAGCCCTTGCTGCGCATCGTCGGCGCGCACCAGTAAAAGATAATTAATAGACTGATTTTCAATCAATAATTTTTCAAGAACCGCACCACCGAGAAAGCCGGTAGCGCCGGTCAACAGCAGCGTTTTCATAATTGTCACCCACATTGGCATTGAATGTGGAAGATTGTATCTGCGGATAATTAAACAATTATTAAATAGAATTACGGCGCCCTTAAACACTTTTCTTAATATTATCTTAAGGAATCTTTTGAAACATCCATCATGGGTTTAGTAACAAAAGAGTCGGGACAAGATTACGATTAATCCCTACTGTTTAAATACCATTGATGTAACCCCTGATTTAATTTAACGGTCAATGTTATTTCTCTTAGCGTCCGTGGAGGACTTATGACCTATAACCAAAAATCTGGTTGGGGGTTTTGCTGCTATGCACCCTGTTTTGGGTGGCGGTGATCGGCGGCGCCTGTTCGCTTTATCAACGCGTGGATCGCTTCCAGGCACATCACGCAGAGAGCGAGTTCGCCGCCCGCCACGGCCAGGCGCCTTGCGCGCAACCCGGCGCTCAGGCGTCGACTGCCCCCCGGAATGGGTAGGGACAATATCCGCTAACGATCCTATTATGCCCTAAGGTTAACAGGGAGATAACGATGGCTCGAAAGCTGGATAGCTTACCGCAGGCGCAACGCGAGAAAATAGAAACCGATTTGCTGGCCATCAGCGTGATCTACAACGAACGCTACGGCATCGCCTCCACTCAGGCGGAAACAGAACAACAGGTCCCCGACCACCTGCTCCCCTACTTTCATCAACGGCTGAATTATTATCGCCGTGCGTAATTGCGCGCATTTCGCTAACCGCCGCTTGGCATCGCTCCCCACGCCGTTACAATAGAGGCATATTGTATCCGCCACTGAAGAGACGCGATTTTGAGCAGCAAGGCAACGGCCACATTTTACATTCACGATTACGAGACCTTCGGCAAGAGCCCGTCGCTGGACCGCCCGGCGCAGTTCGCCGGCGTGCGCACCGATATGGATTTCAACATTATCGAAGAGCCGCTGGTCATCTACTGCGCCCCGGCCGACGATTACCTGCCGGAACCGGAGGCGGTGATGATCACCGGCATCACGCCGCAGGTGGCGCGCGCCAAAGGCGTTAACGAAGCCGAGTTCACCCGCCAAATCCATCAGGCCTTCAGCGTGGCCGGCACCTGCATTCTCGGTTACAACAACATCCGCTTCGATGACGAAGTGAGCCGCAATATCTTCTATCGCAACTTCTACGATCCCTACGCCTACAGCTGGCAAAACGGCAACTCGCGCTGGGATCTGCTGGATGTGATGCGCGCCTGCTACGCTCTGCGCCCGGACGGCATCGTTTGGCCGGAAAACGAAGACGGTTTCCCCAGCTTCCGCCTGGAACACCTGACGCGCGCCAACGGCGTCGAGCACACGCAGGCTCACGATGCGATGTCGGACGTTTACGCCACCATCGCCATGGCCAAGCTGGTCAAGCAGGCGCAGCCGCGGCTGTTCGATTTCCTGTTGCAGCACCGTAATAAACACAAGCTGAACGCCCTGATCGACGTCGCCGACATGACGCCGCTGGTGCACGTCTCCGGCATGTTCGGCGCGGCGCGCGGCAATACCAGCTGGGTATCGCCGCTGGCCTGGCACCCGGACAACAAGAACGCGGTGATCATGTGCGATCTGGCCGGCGACATGACGCCGCTGTTGACGCTGAGCGCCGAGCAGCTGCGTGAGCGGCTGTACACCCGCCGCGACGATCTGGCGCCGGATCAGGCGCCGGTGCCGATCAAGCTGGTGCACATCAACAAATGCCCGGTGCTGGCGCCGGCCAAAACCCTGCTGCCGGAGAACGCCGAGCGGCTGGGCATCGATCGTCAGGCGTGCCTGCAAAATCTGCAGCTGCTGAAACAGCATCCGGAAGTGCGCGAGAAAGTGGTCGCGCTGTTCGCCGAAGCCGAGCCGTTCAAAGGTTCCGAGGACGTCGACGCCCGCTTGTACGACGGTTTCTTCAGCGACGCCGACAAGGCGGCGATGAGGATTATCCAGCAGACCAAGCCGCAGAACCTGCCGGCGCTGGATCTGGCCTTCAGCGACGGCCGCATGAAAGAGCTGCTGTTCCGCTTCCGCGCGCGCAACTACCCGAATACGCTGGACGACGCCGAGCAGCGCCGCTGGCTGCAACATCGTCAGGAAGCCTTGAGCGCGGAGCGCGTGCAGAGCTATCTGCTGCAGCTCGAATCGCTGTATAACCTGCACGAAGGCGACAAAGAGAAAACCGCCCTGCTGAAAGCGCTGTTCGATTACGGCAAAGAGTTGGTGGGATAAAATCCGCCGCAGCAGAAAAGGAAAAGGCCGCGAAAGCGGCCTTTTTTGTGGCTGAGGAGACGGCTCGCGCTTAGGCGGCGTCTTCACTCGCTTGCGGCACCGGCAGACGGAAGCTGCGGGTGACGAAGGCCAGGTAGATCAGGCCGATGGCCGCCCAAACCAGGCCCAGCGTCATCGAGCTGGCTTCCAGGTTGATCCACAGCGCGCCGACGGTCAGTGCGCCCATCACCGGCAGGATCAGGTAGTTGAACGTGTCCTTCACGGTGCGGTTCATCTTGTCGCGAATATAGAATTGCGAGATCACCGACAGGTTAACGAAGGTGAAGGCCACCAGCGCACCGAAGTTGATCAGCGCGGTCGCGGTCACCAGGTCAAACGACACTGCGGACAGCGCGATGGCGCCTACCAGCAGCACGTTCAGCGCCGGGGTACGCCACTTCGGATGCACATAGCCGAAGAAGCGAGTCGGGAACACGCCGTCGCGGCCCATCACATACATCAGACGCGAAACGCCCGCGTGTGCCGCCATGCCCGACGCCAATACCGTCACGCAGGAGAACACCAGGATCACCGACTGGAAGAATTTACCCGCCACGTACAGCATGATTTCAGGCTGCGACGCGTCCGGATCCTTGAAGCGCGAAATGTCCGGGAAGTACAGCTGCACGAAGTAAGACACCACGATAAAGATGATGCCGCCGATCAGCGCCGTCAGGAAGATGGCTTTCGGGATCACTTTTTCCGCGTCTTTGGTCTCTTCGGACAGCGAGCTGATGCCGTCGAAGCCCAGGAACGAGAAGCACAGGATGGTCGCGCCGGTAATCATCGGCACCACGTGAGCGTTATCGGACCAGAACGGGCGGCTGCTGACCAGCGTACCGGCGCCTTCGCCGTGGTAAATGCCGTTGATCACCAGGCCGAGGAACACGATCATGATCGCCACCTGCACCACCACGATGATGGAGTTCAGGTTAGCCACCAGCTTGATGCCGCGCAGGTTGAAAATCGTCATCAAGCCGACCAGCACCGCCACGAAGATCCAGGACGGTACGCCCGGGAAGATCGCTTCCAGGTAAATCTTGGCCAGCAAAATGTTGATCATCGGCATGAACAGGTAGTCCAGCAGCGATGACCAGCCCACCATAAAGCCGACGTGCGGGCTGATGGCTTTCTGGGCGTAGGTGTAGGCGGAACCGGCGGAAGGGAACTTCTTCACCAGCTTGCCGTAGCTCAGGGCGGTAAACAGGATCGCCAGCAGAGCGAAGGCGTACGCGGTCGCGACGTGACCATCGGTCAGGCCGGATACGATGCCGAAGGTATCGAAAATGGTCATTGGCTGCAGGTAAGCCAAGCCCATCATCACTACCGGAACTAAAGTCAGGGTTTTACGCAGCTGAGTGCGCTGAGCCGGAGCGGCGTTGATGGTGTTATCGGACATTGTTCAGCCCCCCCTTACCTTGAGCCTTGCGGATGGCGGACACGCCAAGACTTAAGGTTGCGGGGAAACTTCGCAACGAGCGACTTAATTCTAAAAGAAGGGGGTTGTAAGCTGGATAACGGGTCGAGGTAACCTCGGCTGCTCCATAGTCGCTGCGGCCACAGCGGAAACCGGCGGGCACCGGCGCTAAAGTGAAAAATTGCCCCATCTTTCTAATCCTCATGAGTCACGACCATAAAGTTTTGTTTGATCGTGCACGAAACTATTTATCTATCCGGATCGGTGTCCGGCCTCGCTTGGTGTATGAAACGCTACGTTGGTAAAACATAATGCAAAAAAAATAACCGACGCTTTCAAAACGTCGGCTATCTGCATTTGAGATATTTTGCACCAGAATGCCTCCGAATGACAAGATCCGGAAACCCTCAAATACAAATTCTTTTTGTCGATCGCACGGAAAACCAGCCCGGCAGGCGAATTAATCCGCTGCCGGCAGGCCAGTCGCCCGCACATACCTCTTACTTTATACGCCTATTCAGGCATTTTTCAACATCCAGTCGATCTCGGTTTCCGTCACTCGCCGTTCAAACTGCAGCAGTTCGTCGGTCTTGCAGGCGTGATAAACGCGGGTGAAACGCTCGCCGAGATAGTGCGTCAGCGCGTGCTGATGTTCAAACTCGTACAGCGCGTCGCTCTGGCGGATCGGCAGCGGCAGCCCCTCTTGCTCCAGCCCGTTGCCGGTCACCGGCTCAGGCAGCGGCAGTAGGTTGTCCAACCCGTACAGCATGCCGGCCAGGATCGCCGCCATCACCAGATACGGATTGGCGTCGGCGCCGGCCACGCGATACTCCACCCGATGGTTCTCCGGTTCGCCGCAGGGAATGCGCAGCGCCACGGTGCGGTTATTGTGGCCCCAGGCGGCCTGGATCGGCACATACATCCCCGGCTGGAAACGCCGATAGGCATTGACGTTCGGCGCCAACAGCGCCATCGACGCCGGCATCAGGGTGATCATCCCGGCCAGCGCCTGTTTCAAGAGCGGCGAATCCTCGCCTTCGCCGTCGGCGAACAGGTTGTTGCCCGCGCCATCCTGCATGCTGACGTGCACGTGCATGCCGCTGCCGGCGTACTCCTCATAGGGCTTGGCCATAAAGGTGGCGTGCATGCCGTGGTTCTCGGCCACCAGCCGCACCAGCCGCTTCAGCGCCAGCGCGTGGTCGCAGGCCTGCAAGATATCGTCGGTATGGCGCAGGTTGACCTCGAACTGCCCTGGCGAGGCCTCCGCCACCGCGCCGTCCGCCGGCAGCCCCTGCAGCTTCGCCAGCGCGTCGATATCGTTCAACACCTCGGCGAAATGGTTCAGGTTATCAACGGAGTACACCTGGCTTTGGGTGTTGCGCTCCTGCGTGCCGGGCGCACACGGCGGTTGCAAATCGCCTTCCGCGTCGCGCTGCCGATCGATGAGATAAAACTCCAGCTCTACCGCTGCCACCGGGAACAAGCCGCGCTGTCGCAGCGCCTGCCACACGCGGTTCAGCACATTGCGGGGTTCAACGTCAAAGGGAGTGCCATCTTCATCCAGCATGGTGAGCAGCACCTGGCCGATGTGCTGCGGATCGGCCGCCGACGGCGTCAGCGAACCGAGCACCGGCAGGCATACGCGATCCGGTTCGCCGAGTTCCTGCCCAAGGCCGGCCTCCTCCACCACGTTGCCGAGGATATCCATAGCGAACACCGACGCGGGGAAGTAGCTGCCTTTTTCCAGTTTTTTCAACCCTGAGACGGGTATGCGTTTGCCGCGGAAGGAACCATTGAGATCGGTGAGAAGGATATCGATATACTGCGTGGCGGGATGGCGTTCCAAATAATGAGCGACCTCATTTTGGAACGCGCTACTTCGCCTCTCTTCATGATGCTGTGCAAAATGTTCAACTGCTGCGCTATTGGTTTGCATACGTCACCCGCCATTATGCTCTTAAGGCGCGTTGGCGCCCGTCCGCCGTTCGATTCAACACATGATTGGATTTCTCGCCAGGTCGCGCCGCTGCGGGCGCTCAAAATAACATCCACAACATGAAACATAGTCTTAACAGAATGGGTTTGCAAATGTTACAATCCTGTTTGATTATTCGCCACCGGCTGCTAAATTGATAAAATATTGACCGAAAAAGGCCTTGATGCCATTTTCACGTCAACTATTTTGTCCGCCGCGCCGACGGTGAGCATGGGCAATATATTTTCCAAACCTACCCTAACTACCGATATCATGCAGCATCGTTATCGACCAGGCAGGCGCCCGATACCGATCGTCATTTCAGCCTGTCGCCCTTACCAGAAGGAAGTACCGCTATGAGCGAAGCCAGCTTGGCACCGGGCAAACGCCTGTCGCAGATCCGCCAGAAATTGGGTTTGTCGCAGCGCCGGGTCGCCGAACTGTCCGGGTTAACCCACAGTGCGATCAGCACCATCGAACAGGACAAAGTCAGCCCGGCCATCAGCACGCTGCAAAAGTTGCTTAAGGTGTATGGCCTGTCACTGTCGGAATTCTTTGCCGAACCGGAGGCCGTCGACGAGCCGCGCGTGGTGATCGACGCCGAGGATCTGATTGAGATCGGCAGCCAGGGGGTGTCGATGAAGCTGGTGCACAACGGCAGCCCGACGCGCAACCTGGCGATGATGCTGGAAACCTACCAGCCCGGCACCACCACCGGCGAAAAGATCAAGCATCAGGGCGAAGAGATAGGCACCCTGCTGGAGGGCGAGATCGTGCTGACCATCAACGGCCAGAGTTACTGCCTGACCGCCGGTCAGAGCTACGCCATCAACACCGGCATTCCGCACAGCTTCAGCAATACGTCGGCGCGCATCTGCCGCATCGTCAGCGCACACACCCCCACCACCTTCTGACCGTTTATCGCTCCGGCGCAGCCTGACGCGGGTTGCGCCCCTGTCCGCCCACGCTTTCATCGCCGTTATGCCATTTTGTTGGTTGCCAACGGCGCAATCTGTGTTACAACAGAGCAAAACAGCCATCTAAACATCTAAACGGCCTCACTACGCAATGTCAACCGCAACGCCTTCGCGCCTCGAGATGCGCAATATCTCGATCGCCTTCGCCGGCTTCAACGCGCTGCAGGACGTGGACTTCACGCTGCACGGCGGCTCAATCCACGCGCTGGTCGGCGCCAACGGCGCGGGCAAGTCGACGCTAATGGCGATCCTCTCCGGCGCCCACGATCACTACCGCGGCGAGATCCTGATCGACGGCCGGGCGGTGGAAATTCATTCCCCGCTGCAGGCGCGCCGCCACGGCATCCACGTGGTGCAGCAAGAAGTCGATGTCGCGCTGATCCCCACGCTGTCGGTGGCGGAAAACATCATGCTGGACTGGCTGAACGAACCGGGCCACTGGCTGAACTGGGCGGAACTGCACCGCCGCGCCGCACAGCTGCTGCAGCAATGGGCGCTGCCGCTCAATCCGCGCAGACGTCTGGCGGACTGCACGCTGGCGGAAAAACAGCAGGTGCTGCTGGCGCGCGCGCTGTCGCACCGCTGCCGTTTTCTGGTGCTCGATGAACCGACCGCGCCGCTCGATCGCGCCGAGAGCGAGCGCCTGTTCAACGTGGTGCGCCGCCTGCAATCCGAAGGCATCGGCATCGTATTCATTTCTCACCGCATCCACGAACTGAGCGACATTTGCGATTGGCTGACGGTGCTGCGCGACGACCGCCGCGTCAGCGAAGACGCCATGCGCGGCCTCGGCGGCGAACAGATCGTCGAGAAAATGCTCGGCCACCGGCTGGACGACATTTTCCCGCCGCCGCGCCCGCCGCACGCGGAGCGTACGCTGCTGCAGGTGGAGGGCTTGCGCGATCGCCATAAGCTGCGCGACGTTTCGCTGCGGCTGCATGAAGGCGAGATCCTCGGCATCGCCGGTCTGGCCGGGGCCGGGAAAAGCGAGCTGTGCAAGGCATTGTTCGGCGCCGGCGCCGCGCAGCTGGAACGCGGCGAACTGCACGGGCAGCCCTGGGCGCCGCGTGCGCCGCATCTGTCGGTCGAACAGGGGCTGGCGCTGGTGCCGGAAGAACGCCGCAAAGAAGGCATTTTTATCGATGAGGCGATCCCGATGAACCTGAGCGTCAGCGCCGATGACAGCTTCTCGCGCTGGAGCCTGTTCAGCCGGCGGCAAGAGCTGCGCTGGGCGCGCGAGATCATGCAGCGTCTGAACATTCGCGCCTCCGGCCCGCAACAGCGGCTGGCGCGCCTGTCCGGCGGCAATCAGCAAAAAGTGGCGATCGGCAAGTGGCTGCGCGGCGACGCCGACGTGCTGATCTTCGATGAGCCGACCAAGGGCGTGGACATCAAGGCCAAACAGGAACTGTTCAGCCTGATCGACGGCCTGGCCCGCGCCGGCAAAGGCGTGATTTACGCCTCCGGCGAGTTCGCCGAGCTGGTTGGCCTGTGCGATCGCATCTGCGTGCTGTGGGACGGCCGCATCGTGGCGGAGCTGAACGCCGCCGATACCGACGAAGAAACCTTATTGCTCTATTCCACCGGAGGAACCCCTGCGTGAGTAAAGAATTTGCCTTGCGGCCGGCGCTGCCCTGGCGCCAACAGCTGTTTGATTTCCTCTACAAGTGGGGCATGCTGCTGACCGTCGCGGCGCTGGTCGCCCTGTTTGGCCTGGCGTCGGACAACTTTCTCGATGCCAACAACATCATCAATATCCTGCGTTCGATCGCCATCGTGACGGTGATCGCCATCGGCGTCTCTATCTCGCTGTCGGTCGGCGGTTTCGATCTGTCGGTCGGCTCGACCGCCTCGCTGGCCAACGCGCTGGTGATTTCACTGTTCGTCTGGCACGGGTTCGGCACCGCCGGCGCCATCGTGGTGACGCTGTTGCTGTGCACGCTGGTCGGCCTGTTCAACGCCCTGCTGATCGTGGTGCTCAAAATCCCCGATATGCTGGCGACGCTGGCCAGCCTGTTCGTGATCCAGGGCGTGGCGATGACCTACAGCTACGGCGGCTCCATCACCCAAAACATGGTGCTGCCGAATGGCGACATGGCGGAAGGCCTGATCCCGGAGGTGTTTTCCGCCCTCGGCCAAGTGCCGGTGATCGTGCTGATCATGCTGGCGGTCACCGTGGCGGTGCAGCTGTTCCTGTCGTTGACCAAGCACGGCCGCCGCATGTACGCCATCGGCGGCAACCCCGAGGCGGCGCGCCTGTCGGGCATTCGCACCGTGCGTTACAGGGTTGCCGCTTACGTCATTTCTTCCTGGCTGGCGGCGCTTGGCGGCATCCTGCTGGCGTCACGTATCGGCTCTTCGCAGGTCAACGCCGGCGGCGGCTATCTGATGGATGCGGTGGCGGCGGCCTACATCGGCTTCTCGCTGGCCGGCTCCGGCAAACCCAATGCGCTCGGCACCCTGATCGGCGCGGTGATCCTCGGCGTGCTGCAAAACGGCCTGGTGATGCTGTCGGTGCCCTACTACGCCATGGACATTATCAAAGGCCTGGTGCTGGCGCTGGCGCTGGCCATCACTTACATCCAGAAACGCTGATCCTCCCCGGCGCACATCCGCTGCGCCGGTTTTCCCTTTAATTCATCCGGTTACTCTTTCCCGCCAGAATAACAAGCATACAAATGATATGAATTATCATTAGCGTTTACATTAAGTAAAAAATCCTTACAATACCCTCACGCAACGCTGACGAAGCACCGGATTTCTCAGCGAACGATGAATAATTTCATTAGAAATTCAATTGGTTAATTACTTTCACTTCAATCCAGGAAAGGTTTACCTCATGGAAACGCCACGTTACAGCAAGCTCGCCGCCATGGTCATCGCCTCGCTCAGCGCCACCGCCGCGCTGGCCGCGCCGCAGACTGACGCCCAGGACACCATGGTCGTCACCGCCTCCGGCTTTCAGCAAAAAATTCAGGACTCCGCCGCTTCCATCTCAGTGATCCCGCGCCAGCAAATTGAAGATAAAGCCTATCGCGATGTGACCGATGCGCTGAAAGACGTGCCGGGCGTGGTCGTCACCGGCGGCGCCAGCAGCAGCGACATCAGCATCCGCGGCATGTCCTCCAAGTACACGCTGATTCTGGTGGACGGCAAGCGCGTTGACACCCGCGGCACCCGGCCGAACAGCGATAACGCCGGCATCGAACAGGGCTGGCTGCCGCCGATGGAAGCCATCGAGCGCATCGAAGTGGTGCGCGGGCCGATGTCTTCGCTGTACGGTTCCGACGCCATGGGCGGCGTGATCAACGTCATCACCCGCAAGACTTCCCGCACCGAGTGGAAAGGCTCGCTGCACGGCGACGCCACCCTCCAGGAAAACCGCGATTCCGGCGATCTGTTCCAGACCAACGCCTACGCCTCCGGCCCACTGATTGAAGGCCTGCTCGGCGTGCGGGTCAACGGCCTGCTGTCGCGCCGCGCCGAAGATAAAATCGCCAACGGTTACAACGAACAGCGCATGCGCAGCGGCACCGCGGTGTTCACCTTGACCCCGGACGAGAAAAACGAATTCGACTTTGAAATCGGCCGCTCGCTGCAGGATCGCAACAGCACGCCGGGCAAATCGGTGGTGGCGGAGCGCTGCAGCAAAGGCAAGTGCAAACCTACCTCTCGCAGCGAAAATCTCTACACCCGCACCAACTACGCGCTGACCCACAACGGTTATTACGACTTCGGTAACTCCACCAGCTACGTTCAGCGGGAAGAGACCAATAACCCGGGCCGCAAGATGAAGATGTACAACACCATCTTCAACACCCAGAACCAGTTCGAGCTGGGTGCCCACATGCTGAACCTCGGCGGCCAATACCGCTATGAGAAACTGGGCGACAGCGGCAACCAGCTGAGCTCGGCGCAAGACGTCAACCAGCTGACGCGCTGGAGCTGGGCGCTGTTCGCCGAAGACGAATGGGCGCTGACCAACGACTTCAGCCTGACCAGCGGCATCCGTATGGATCGCGATCAAAACTTTGGCAGCCACTGGTCGCCGCGCATGTACGGCGTCTGGCACCTGACCGAACAGTGGACGATGAAAGGCGGCGTCTCCGCCGGCTATCGTTCGCCGGATCTGCGCCAATCCTCCGCCAGCTGGGGCCAGGTCACCGGCGGCGGCGTGCGTAACGGCATCATCGTCGGCAACCCGGATCTGCAGCCGGAGAAGAGCCTGAGCGAAGAGATTGGCCTGATGTGGGATAGCCTGAAAGGCGTCAATGCCGGGGTGACGATCTTCAACACCGACTTCAAGAACAAGATCACCGAAGTGCGCCGCTGCGAAGACACGCCGGACTGTAAGATCGGCAATGACGTCTACGACTTTATCAGCGATCGCGTCAACGTCGACAAAGCCAATATGCGCGGCGTAGAGGCCACCTTCGGCTGGCAGATCAATAAAGACTGGAAGTGGAACGCCAACTACACCTACACCGCTTCCGAGCAGAAGAGCGGCGAGTTCCAGGGCAAGGCGCTGAACCAGATGCCTAAGCACATGATCAACACCGTGCTGGACTGGCAGGCCACGCAAGACCTCAGCCTGTGGTCGCGCGTTAACTTCCGCAGCCGCACCTCAGACTACCTGAGCCGCACGTCGATGGAGACCAGCACCCCGTCCTACACCTTCGTCGATGCGGGCCTGAGCTACCAGGCGGCGAAAAACCTGCAGTTGACCGGCGGGGTCTACAACATTCTCGACAAGACCGTGGATTACGATCACTACCGCACCACGCTGGACGGCCGCCGTTACACCGTCGGCATGACCTACAACTTCTGATGCCCCCGGGCGCGCGCTGCGCGCCCTTTTCATTCCATCACCGAGAGGAAGCCCCATGAGATTACGCCGCTCCCCCTGATGATCGCCCTGCTGGCCGCGATGGCGCTGGCGGGTTGCCACAGTAAAACCGACGCGCCGGCGGCCTCGGCCACCGTCAACGTCCAGCACCTGAACGGCAGCACCGAGGTGAAGAAGCACCCGCAGCGCATCGTGGTGCTGGATTACGCCTCGCTGGAAACGCTGCAGCTGCTGGGCGTCGAGCCGCTGGCGCTGCCCGGCAACCGTAAGAACTTGCCGGATAGCCTGAAGCGCTATCAGGATGACAAATACCTCAATGCCGGCACCCTGTTCGAACCGGATATGGCCGTGCTGCGCGCCGCCAAACCGGATCTGATCCTGATCGCCGGCCGGGCGTCCAAAGCCTATGACGAGCTGAACGCGCTGGCGCCGACGTTGAACATGTCCGTCGATCAGCAGGATCAGTTGGGCAGCCTGAAACAGCGCACCCGCCAGCTGGGCGAGCTGTTCGATAAACCGCAACAGGCGCAGGCGGCGATCGATAAGCTGGATGCGCAGATAGCGGCGGTCAAACCGCAGGCCGCCCAGGCCGGACGCGGGCTGGTGGTGCTGTTCTCCGGCGGCAAGATCAGCGCTTACGCCCCCAAGAGCCGTTTCAGCTTCGTCTATGACGCTCTCGGCTTCTCGTCCGCGCTGCAGTCCGATGAAAAAGACGTGCGCGGCAATAAGCTGACGCCTGAGCAGGTCGCCAAACTGAACCCGGACTGGCTGTTCGTCATCGACAGAGATGCCGCGACCGGTCGGCCGAACGCGGTGGCGCCGCAGAAAATCCTCACCGGCACCGCGCTGAAGAAAACCACGGCGGTGAAAAAAGGCCAGGTGGTTTACCTGCCGGCGGCCGAGGTCTATCTGTCCGGCGGCATCGTCACCGCCCAGCACGTCGTCGAACGCGTGAGCGAAGCACTGAACCGCGCTGCGCGATAAAAAAAGCCCGGTGATGCCGGGCTTATCTTGGACTATATCGTCGGCTGGTTCACCAGACCGTCTATCAGCACCTGCGGCGTGCCCTGCGAGCAACGCTCGATGCGCCCGCGCACGCCATAGACCCGCGCCAGGCTCTGCGGCGTAATCACCTGATCCGGCGCGCCGTCGGCGATCAGATCGCCATCCTGCAGCATCAGCACGTGGTCACCGTGACGCAGCGCAATGTTGATGTCATGCACCACCACCACCGTCACGATATCGCGCTTGCGGGTTTCGCGGCGCACCAAATCCATCACGTGGAACTGGTAGTTGAGATCGAGCGCGCTCAGCGGCTCATCCAGCAGCAGCAGCGACGGCTGACGGATCAGCGACTGCGCCAACCCCACCAACTGTTTCTGGCCGCCGGACAGCTGATCGAGATAACTCAGCGCCAGGTGGGCGATGCCCAGCTGTTCCAGCAAAGCCATCACTTCCGCTTCGCTGCCGGCGTTGCTGCGGCCGCCCGAGGCGCGCTGCGCCACGATGATCGACTCCAGCACGTGCAGATGCACCCCGGCGGGCAGCGACTGCGGCAGGTACACCACTTTCTCCGCCCGACGGGCGAACGGCATCTGCATCAAATCGCCGTCGTCCAGCCACAGCTTGCCCTGCGCCGGGTTCAGCCCGGCCAGCGAGCGCAGCAATGTCGATTTGCCGCTGCCGTTCGGCCCCAGCAACACGGTGATTTGCCCGCGCGGCAGCATCGGCACCGAGAGATTGTCGATCACCTGGCGTTTCGGGTAACCCGCCGAGAAGTTTTCTATCCGTAAACCCTGGCTCATACGTTCCCCCGGTGGCGCAGAATAATGCTCAGGAAGAACGGCACCCCGACCAACGACGTCACGATCCCCACCGGGATGATTACCCCAGGCACCAGGTTTTTCGACGCCACCGAGGCCATCGACAGCACCAGCGCGCCAATCAGCGCACTGGCCGGCAGGTAGAAACGGTGATCTTCGCCGAAGATCATGCGGGCGATGTGCGGCGCCACCAGACCGATAAAGCCGATCGGCCCGACGAAAGCCACCGCCAGCGCCGAGAGCATGCTGATGCGCAGCAGCGTGGTCAAACGCAGCCGACGCACGTCGATGCCGAAGCTCACCGCCCGGTCTTCACCCAGACGCAGCGCGGTCAGTTTC
This sequence comes from Serratia sp. SCBI, assembly GCF_000747565.1. Classification (NCBI taxonomy): domain Bacteria; kingdom Pseudomonadati; phylum Pseudomonadota; class Gammaproteobacteria; order Enterobacterales; family Yersiniaceae; genus Serratia; species Serratia sp. SCBI. The sequence goes on from NZ_CP003424.1 coordinate 3,414,036, forward strand.
CACGAGCTCATCATCGACAGCGGCAGCAGCACGGCGAACACCCCGAACAGAATGCCCAGTTTGTCCCACGAGGCGCGCGCCAGGCTGCCCATGGTCCAGAACACCAGCCCCTGCAGCGTGTCCTCGCTGGCGATGAACTGCATCATCGAGACCAGCGCGTTGAAGGTAAACACCAGCGCGATGCCAAACAGCACCACGCCGGAGGTGGCGACCCGCGTCCAGCGCGTGATGCCGTCAAGCATCAGCGCGGCGAACAGCGCGAAGATAAAGGCGTTGGCGGAGATGAACCACTGATCGGGGATCCCCGGAATGCCGATGCCGAGCACGATCGCCAGCGCAGCGCCAAAGGCCGCGGCGGAAGACACCCCGAGGGTGAAGGGGCTGGCCAGCGGGTTATTCAGGATGGTCTGCATTTCCGCCCCGGCCAGGCCGAGCGCAAAGCCCACCACCACCGCCATCAACGCATAGGGCAAGCGGATTTCCCAGACGATCACCCCGCGTGCCGGCATCGGCCGCGGCGGGATCAAGCAGCGTTTGCCCATAAGGACGACAACGACAGGCCGGACGGCCCCATGGGTGAAATCCAGCAGCAGCGAGCCCAGGATCGCCAATGCCAATACGCCCCATCATCAACAGGCGATGGGGAAGAATATGCTGATAACGCCCCATCACGCCGGCGTCGGGTTGCCCCTTGGCTTCAGTCATGGGATCGGTGGATACGCTCATTAGTTAAGATACCTGTTGCAACCATCATGACAGCGGCGCGAAAGCGGCCGCCGTGAACCGAAAAGTGTGCGGCAGCAGCCTGCGCACAGCCGTTAACAATAAAACAAACGATAATACTTATCAATCATATCAATAGGTGAAAACGGCGTTGTCGAAATGTAATAATTTGTTTTTTATCGCCATTTTTCAAACCGCCACGCTTTCCACCGCCAACGGCCAGTAGGTTAATTATTCTGAAAATTCTTCCTGATCCGACCAGACTCTGACAAATAACGGCAAAACCACATAGAATCCAAAATCACAGCACCGCGCGTGCAAAAAAACTTCAGGCCGCCGCAAGAGCGGCCTTATTGATTGACGAGGCTGTAATGAGAAGTCCATCTCCGGCGGTAACGCCCAAACGCCCGGCGCTGCTGAACTGGCTGTTATACAGCCCGCTGCACGCCGATGACGAGCCGTTTCAACGCCAGCTGCGTCTCACGCTGACGCCCTCTCGTCTCACGCCCTGGCTGAATGCCGCAGGGCCGGCCGCGCTGCTGGCGGGGTACGCCTGGCTGGTCCAGCGGCCGCTCGGCATCGGTTTGTTGCTGCTGCTGCTGTTGTTGACCGCCGGGCGAGCCTGGCTGGCGCGCCGGCGTCAACCGGCCTGGCCGAACGCCATGCTGGTGACGGTGCTGCTGTGGGCGCTGCTGGTCGGCGCCAGCGCCGCTCTGGCGATGCTCTCGGGCCGCTTCGTCTTAATGCTGTTCGCCGGCCTGACGATCACCGCCCTGGCCTGCTGGCTGATGCAGCGCCACGCCGCCGCCCCGCGCTTCGCGCTGCTTGAGGTGATCGCGCTGACGCTGCCCTACCTGCTGGCGGCGCCGCTGTCGCGCGTGCAAAACCTGTTTGTCCTGGCGGACCTCGCGCCGCTGTGGCTGGTGCTGGCCCACGGCATGATCGCGCGCTACCACCGCCAGCTGGTGCAGCACGTCACGCTGGCGTGGGAGAAGCAGCAGGCGTCGCACCGCGATCGCCTGACCGGCTTTCTCAACCGCGCAGGCGGCGAGGCGGTGATGCGCAGCATCTGCCGTCCCGGAACGGCGCAGCCGATCTCCCACCTGTTCATTCTTGAATTCGGCCCGCTGGCGGCGCTCTACCAAAGCCACGGCGTCCAGATCGGCGACGACGTGCTGCGCACCGTCGGCGAGCGCCTCAAGACGCTGATCCGCCCAGCGAACTATATCTGCCGCTATACGGCGGGCCAATTTCTGATTCTGGTGCACGATCTGCCCTACGGCGCGGAAAGCGAGTTCCTGGCGCGCATTGTGCCGCCGCTGGAAGCGCCCTACGATTTTGGCGCGTTCGGCGAGGTGAACATGCAGCTTAACGCCGGCATTGTGGCGCTGACGCAGGATTACGCGACGGTAGAGAGTTTGATGAGCTCGGCGCAGCAGGCGCTGGCGGAAGCCAAAGGCGGGAAAAAGTAAAACAAAAACGCGGCGGGAGCCCCCGCCGCGTGTCACTCACCGAAAATTACTTCACGTCCATCTTCGGGAATTCCATCTCGCTGTACTTCACGACACGGGTGCCTTGCGACAGCTTGTAACCAAACCAAATCAGCAGGAACAGCGGAATACCGATGTAGGTCGCGGTCACGCCGTACCAGTCGATCTTGTCTTGCAGGAAGGCCTGGTAGTTCTGCCCCAGGGTGATGATCAGACACAGCACGAAGGCGAAGATCGGCCCCAGCGGGAAGAAACCGGAACGGTACGGCAAATCATTCAGATCGCGCCCCTGCAGCATGTAGCCGCGACGGAAACGGTAGTGGCTGATGGCGATGCCCAACCAGGCGATGAAACCGGTCATGCCCGAGGTATTCAGCAGCCACAGGTAAACCGACTGGTTACCGAACATCGACGTCAGGAAGCACAGGCCGGCCACCACGCAGGTCGCGTACAGCGCGTTGCGCGGCACGCCGCCTTTCGACAGCTTGGCGAAGATGCGCGGCGCCTTGCCTTCCGAAGCCAGGGTGTACAGCATTCGGGTCGACGCATACATGCCCGAGTTACCGGCCGACAGCACCGCCGTCAGGATCACCGCGTTCATCACCGCCGCCGCCGACAGCAGGCCGGCATGTTGGAACACCAGCGTGAACGGGCTGACGCTGATGTCTTTCACGTCGTTGCGCAGCAGGCTCGGATCGGTGTACGGAATGATCAGGCTGATGATCAGAATGGCGAAGATATAGAACAGCAGGATACGCCAAAATACCTGACGCACCGCGCGCGGGATGTTTTTACCCGGGTTTTCCGATTCGCCGGCCGCGATGCCGATAAGTTCGGTGCCCTGGAACGAGAAGCCGACGATCATGGCCACGCCGATCATTGCCGAGAAGCCACCGGCAAACGGCGCGTCTCCTATTGTCCAGTTCTGCCAGCCGGCATGCTCGCCGCCCTTCAGAATGCCGACGATCATCATCACGCCGACGGCGATGAAGATAATCACGGTGCTGACCTTGATCAGCGCGAACCAGTATTCCGCCTCGCCGAACCCTTTCACCGAAATGTAGTTCAGCAGGAACATCAGGCCGAGGAACAGCGCGCTCCAGATCCAACCCGGGGTGTCCGGGAACCAGTAGCTCATCACCAACTGCGAGGCCACCAGGTCAACGGCGATGGTCACCGCCCAGTTGTACCAGTAGTTCCAGCCCAGCGCGAAGCCGAAGCCTTCTTCTACGTATTTGGCGCCGTAGGTGGAGAATGAACCGGAGACCGGCATAAAGGCCGCCAGTTCGCCCAGGCTGGTCATCAGGAAGTACACCATCAAACCGATCAGAGCGTAAGACAGCAGCGCCCCGCCGGGGCCTGCCTGAGAAACCGTGGCGCCCGAGGCGACGAAGAGGCCGGTGCCGATGGAGCCGCCGATGGCGATCATGGTCAAATGCCGGGCTTTCAATTCACGGCGCAATCCGGGTGCTTGCTGCCCCGATGTTTTTATATCCTGCTGAGCCATTCGTTCCCTATCTATCTGCTCTTCGAAAAATGAGGGCGGATTGTAACAAATACCCGCCGGTGAACTAGCAACATTGCACCGATATAAGATAGCTTCATAATTCAGAGGCAATTATTAGCTGCGGCCCTTATAGCCTTACTTACTCTCATTAATGTGAGCGCGCGCAGGTTTTTATGCTTTTTCCGGCCTGCGCGGCAGCAGAGCGCTTGACGTGCCGCCGGTTACAGCACGCAATAGCTGAGAAAACGTTGCAACGCGTTGGAGACGTGCTTTTGCCGATGGCGGATCAGGTACAGGGTGCGGCGCAGCGGCGGCAACGGCACCGGCAGTTCCACCAGCGCGCCGCTGGCCAGCTGTTCCGCCACCACCCGCCGCGACAGGCAGCTGATGCCGATGCCGTGCCGCACCGCATGCTTGATCGCCTCCGAGTTGCCCAGCTCCATCACCAGCTGGAAGTGCGGCAGATGCGCCAACAGCAGATGGTCCAACACCTCACGGGTGCCGGAACCGCGCTCGCGCAGGATCCACGGCGCATTGGCCAGCGCCTCCAGCGTCGGCGGTTGACGGGTCAGCGGGTTATCCGGCGCGGCGAACACCACCAGCTCGTCCTCCAGCCACGGCTGCGTCACCAGCTCCGGCATATGGCAAGGCCCTTCGATCAGCCCCAGATCGACGCGAAAATCCGCCACCGCCACGATCACGTCCTGGCTGTTGCCGACGTTCAGCTCCAGCGGCGTGGCGGGAAAATCCCGGCGGTAGCGGGCGATCATCTCCGGCAGCATGTAGTTGCCGATGGTGCTGCTGGCGGCGATGCGCAACGCCCCGCCGTCATGGCGAAACAGCTGCTCTATCTCCCCCGCCTGTTCCAACAGCGCCAGCGCCTTGGGATACAGCAACCGGCCGTGCTCGTTAATCACCAGCCGTTTGCCGACGCGATCGAACAGCTGCACGCCCAACTGCCCTTCCAGATCCGCCAGCGCCGCGCTGACCGCCGACTGCGACAGCGCCAGCACCACCGAGGCCTGCGTGGTCGAACCGCTTTTCAGCACTTCGGTAAAGACTTCCAGTTGACGCAACGTGATATGCATAGCTGTCCCGGTATTGAAAGAAGGTTCTGCCAGAGAACCCCCACATGGTGTGGTGGGCAGCCCTGCCAGGCTACCCTGTTTGCGGCCAGATCGGCGCGCTATTTGCCCAACGCGACCAGCTGCGCCGCCGCGGCCAGCACCGGCTCTCGCGGCGTGCCGGTTTCGTCCCGCAGTATCAATTGCAGCATCGCCGCGAGATGGTCGCGGTCGATCGCCTTGTTTTCTTCAATCAACCGCCGCACCGCGCGGCCCACTTCCTGATCTACCTGCTCTCTGCGTTGATCGTCGGTATCCATCGCCTGCTCCTGTTAGTTGGAAAATTGACGGCGGCTCGCCGCTCCTCCACACCCTAGCCGCAATGCGGCGTTATGCCAATGGCTGACCCCATACCACTTATTCAGATAGGTTATAAATATATAATCAATTTCTCTTTTATTCAGCCCAAACGTACTCTTGACCGCAAGAAACAGACTGAAGGACTGACTTTATATGGCGACTGATACCACTCACACTTACCCCGAGCGACGCTTCCCGCTGTTCGGCCTGCCGCGGCTGGTGCCGGGGCTGGCGCTGACCGGCGCGCTCACCGCGCTGGCCGTCTGGGCCGGCGACATTCCTGGGTGGCGGAGCTGGGGCGTGGGGGCGCTGACGCTGGCGATCCTGCTCGGCATTCTGGTGGGCAACACGCTGTACCCCCGCAAACCGTTTGTCACAGCGGCGTACAGCTGGCCAAACAGCGCCTGCTGCGTCTGGGCATTATCCTTTACGGCTTCCGGCTGACCTTTCAGCAGATCGCCGACGTGGGCGCCAGCGGCATCATCATCGATGCGCTGACCCTGATCACCACTTTCCTGCTGGCCTGCTGGCTCGGCAAGAAAGTGTTCGGCATCGACAGCCAAACCGCGATACTGATCGGCGCCGGCAGCAGCATTTGCGGCGCGGCGGCGGTGATGGCCACCGAGCCGGTGCTGAAGGCCGACTCCAGCAAAGTGGCGGTCGCGGTCTCGACCGTGGTGGTGTTCGGCACCCTGGCGATCTTCGCCTATCCGTGGCTGTATCAGTTGAATGAGCACTTCCAGTGGCTGCCGTTCAGCCAGGAAACCTTCGGTATCTACGCCGGCTCCACCATCCACGAAGTGGCTCAGGTGGTCGCCGCCGGGCACGCCATCGGGCCTGACGCCGAAAATGCGGCGGTGATCGCCAAGATGATCCGCGTGATGATGCTGGCGCCGTTCCTGCTGCTGCTGTCGGGCTACATCAGCCGCGGCAGCGCAGGCAAGGCGGAAAAATCCGCCATCACCATTCCGTGGTTCGCCGTGCTGTTTATCGCCGTCGCCGGGCTGAACTCCTTCAACCTGCTGCCGGCCACGCTGGTGCGGCACCTGATCACCGCCGACACCTGGATGCTGGCGATGGCGATGGCGGCGCTGGGGCTGACCACCCACATCAGCGCCGTGCGCCAGGCCGGGATGAAACCGATTCTGCTGGCGACGCTGCTGTTCGTCTGGCTGCTGGTCGGCGGCGGCGCGATAAACCAACTGGTGCAACACCTGCTGTAATCTCCCTCGGCGGCCCGCTTCGGCGGGCCGCCGCTTTTCGCCATTCAATCCGCCCGCCATCAATGCCATAATGTCACCGATAACACAGGAGAATGAAGATGAAGTTTGTCGGTGCACATGTCAGCGCGTCAGGCGGCGTGGATCAGGCGGTTATCCGCGCGCACGAATTGGAGGCGACCGCGTTCGCCCTGTTCACCAAAAATCAGCGTCAATGGAAGGCCGCCCCGCTGGCCGCCGACGTGATCGATAAGTTCAAGAGCGCCTGCGCCCAGTACGGTTACGGGCCGGGGCAAATCCTGCCGCACGACAGCTACCTGATCAATCTGGGGCACCCGGTAGCCGACGCGTTGGAAAAATCGCGCGAGGCGTTTATCGACGAGCTGCAGCGCTGCGAACAGCTGGGGCTGACGCTGCTGAACTTCCACCCCGGCAGCCACCTGCTGCAAATCGACGAAGATAAGTGCCTGGCGCGCATCGCCGAATCGATCAACATCGCGCTGGATAAAACCGCTGGCGTGACGGCCGTGATCGAGAACACCGCCGGCCAGGGCAGCAACCTGGGCTTCAAATTCGAGCACCTGGCGGCGATCATCGACGGCGTCGAAGACAAAAGCCGCGTCGGCGTTTGCATCGACACCTGCCACGCCTTCGCCGCCGGGTACGATCTGCGCACCGAAGAAGAATGCGAGCGCACCTTCAAGCAGTTGGGCGACATCGTCGGTTTCAACTACCTGCGCGGCATGCACCTGAACGACGCCAAGAGCGAGTTCAACAGCCGCGTCGACCGCCATCACAGCCTGGGGGAAGGCAACATCGGCAAAACGGTGTTCAGCTACATCATGCGCGATCCGCGTTTCGACAATATCCCGCTGATTCTGGAAACGGTAAATCCGGATATCTGGGCCGAAGAGATCGCCTGGCTGAAGGCGCAGCAGTAACGCAGCGCCCAAACGACAAAACCGGAGCCTGGGCTCCGGTTTTTTTTATGGCTGGATCGCCGTTACGCCACGCTGGCCGCCGGTACTTCAGCACGTTTCAGCAGGGCATAAGCCACCCCGGCCAACAGCGTGCCGGCGGCGATCGCCACCAGGTACAGCAACACCGGCGAAATCGCGCCCGGGATCAGCAGCACGAACAAGCCGCCGTGCGGCGCCATCAGCTTGGCGCCGAAGGCCATCGACAGCGCGCCGGTCAGCGCCCCGCCGGCGATACAGCACGGCAACACGCGCATCGGATCGCGGGCGGCGAACGGAATCGCCCCTTCGGTGATGAAGCACAGCCCCAGCACCAACGCCGCCTTGCCGCCTTCCTGTTCGGATTTCGGGAACTTGCGGCGCGCCAGCAGCGTCGCCAGGCCCATCGCCAGCGGTGGCACCATGCCCGCCGCCATGATGGCCGCCATCGGCGCATACACCGAGGAGCTGAGCAGCGCCACACCGAACGCGTAGGCCGCTTTGTTCACCGGGCCACCCATGTCGGTGCACATCATGCCGCCCAGGATCGCCCCCAGCAGCACGGCGTTGGCGGTGCCCAGAGACTGCAGCCAATGGGTCAGGCCTTCCATGATTTTCGCCACCGGCGTGCCAACCACGTAAATCATGATGAGGCCGGTGATCAGGCTGGCCACCAGCGGAATGATCAAGATGGGCTTCAGCGCTTCCATACTTTGCGGCAGGCGCAGCTTGCTGCTGATCGCCCTGGCGACATAACCCGCCAGGAAACCGGCGATGATGCCGCCAAGGAACCCGGCGCCGGTGCTCACCGCCAGCATGCCGCCGATCAGGCCCGGCGTCAGGCCCGGACGATCCGCGATGGAGAAGGCGATGAAACCGGCCAACACCGGCACCATCAGCGCGAAGGCGGAGCCGCCGCCGATCTGCATCAGCGCCGCCGCCAGGGTGCCCTTGACCTCAAACGCCTTGATGCCGAACACGAACGACAGCGCGATGCACAAACCGCCCGCCACCACCATCGGCAGCATGTAGGACACGCCGGTCAGCAGGTGACGATACGGGCCGCTGCCCTCTTTCTTCTTCGCCGTCGGCGCCGCGCCGCTACGCTGCTGCGGCTGGAACACTTCGGCTTCGGCCAGCGACTTGTCCAGTTCCTGCGCGGTTTTCTTCAGCGCCAGACCGGTGGAAGTACGATACATCGGCTTACCGGCAAACTTGTCCAGATCCACTTCGATGTCCGCCGCGACGATCACCAGATCCGCCGCCGCCACTTCTTCCGGGGTGATGGCGTTGCCGGCGCCGACGGAGCCGCGCGTTTCCACCTTCACCCACCAGCCGCGTTTCTTGGCTTCACTTTCAATGGCTTCGGCCGCCATAAAGGTGTGCGCCACGCCGGTCGGGCAAGCGGTGATCGCCACGATGCGTTTTTGTCCATCGGCTTTCACCGCAGCCGCCTGCGGCGCCTGATAGGTTTCAGCTTCGGCCTGGGCGCGCGCCAGAAACGCGTCCGGTTCACGCACCGCCTGTTCTACCTCGCCCACATAGATCAATTTGCCGTTCAGCGCGGCGTCAGCAGGAGCAGCCTGCCCCGCCACCGCCACCAGTTCGGCGTCCTGCAGCGACTCGACCAGCGTCAGGCCGGCTTTGGCCGCGGCGGCCTCCAGCATGCGTTTCGCCAGGTGGCCACGGGCCTGTCCCTGCGAACTGTCTACCATCAGCAGCGTTTTCATTCTGCCTCCTGCTATTGATTGAAAGGTTTCAGATCGACGCGCGCCATCATCGCGGCCAACTGGGGACGATCGGTCACGCCGACGTTGCTCTGGCTGACCGCCAGCGCCGCTACCGCCGTGGCCAGACGCAGGGTGTGTTCGCTGGATTCGCGCATCAGCAAGCCATAAATCAGGCCGCCGACCATCGAATCGCCGGCGCCCACGGTGCTGACCACCTCACAGGACGGCGGTTTGGCGATCCAGGCGCCGGATGCGTTAACCCACAGCGCGCCTTCCGCGCCGAGGGAGATGACCACGTGGGCGATGCCCTGTTCGCGCAGCGCATGCGCGGCCTCGACCACGTCCGCCAGCGTCGGCAGAGGGCGCCCGGCCCAGATTTCCAGCTCGCGGCGGTTCGGTTTGACCAGCCACGGCGAGGCCTTCAGCCCGGCGACCAGCGCTTCGCGGCTGCTGTCGAAAATGATGCACGGGCACTTGGCGCGCAGTTGGGTCATCCAGTCGGTAAACGCGTCAGGATCGACGCCGGCCGGCAGGCTGCCGCTCACCGCCACCATGTCAAACTGGCCCAGCCAGCTCAGCGAGTCGCTGACGAAGCGATCCCAGTCCTGCGGCGTCACTTCGAAGCCGGAGAAGTTGAAATCGGTCACTTCGCCGTCTTTTTCCGTCAGCTTGACGTTGATGCGGGTGCGCCCCGGCACCACCTGAAAGCGGTTGGCGATCCCCAGATCGCTGAACAGCAGTTGGAAACCGTCCTGATTATCTTTGCCCAGGAAGCCGCCGACGGTGACGTCGATGCCTAAATCCTTCAACACCTTGGCGACGTTGATGCCCTTACCGGCGGCGTGCAGGCCGGCGGTTTTTACCCGGTTGACTTCCCCGCGTTCAATCTGCGGGCAGAAACCCACCAGATCGTACGCCGGGTTCAGGGTGATTGTTGCTACTCTTCTGCTCATGCTGCGCCCTCGCCCAGTCCTTCATTAATCGCTTCGCCAATCGCCTTCAGCGCGGCTTCAGCATCTTCTCCATTGGCGGTAAAGCGCAGGTGATGCCCTTTCTTCACGCCCAACGCCACCACCTTCATCAGGCTGCGCCCGTTGGCCGGCTTGCCGCTGCCGTCCAGGTTGGTGACGGTGATGTCACTGTTGAAACTTTTGATCACGTTGACCAGCGCCGTGCCCGGCCGCGCGTGCAGACCGTGCTCGTTGCGGATCACGAATTCGGCGCTCAGCACGCTACTCTCTTCCGCCACGTCGCTGGTCAGCAGCGCCAGCACGCCGGCGGCATCCGCCTTCAGCAAGCGTTCAGCTTTGTTGGCCAGCAGCAGATCGCTGAGGTAGTTGAGCACCGCCAGCGGCTGCGCGTCGGCGACCGACACCGTCAGCAGCAGCGCCACCGGCTCGCCGTCTTCCACGAAAGCCTGCGCCGGGCGGCTGACGGTGGCCGCGCTGGCCAGGTTGCCTTCAACGCTGTCGCTGAGCCAAATGCCCTGCCCCAGATTCAGCGGCTTGCGGGTGATGGCATCGCTGACGAACTGCGCGTTGACCGCCCCGATTTTTTGCAGACGGCCGGCGTTCAGCGCCTGTAGCGTCATCAGGCTGTCGGCGGCGACGTCGAGCGCAATCAGCGAAACGTCGAACTGGAATTCAGCGCTCTGCCGTTCGCCCATCAACAGGCTGCGCAGCTCTTCCGCGGAGGTGGTTTTCGCCAGCCGCTCCGCCACGCTGTCATCGCTCAGCACGTGGGTGAGCTGACGCAGCAGCGCCAAATGCTCGTCGGAACGGGCGGCGATGCCGATCGCCACATAGGCGGTCTGGCCCTCCCCCCACGCGATGCCCTGCGGGAACTGGAACACCTGCACGCCGGTTTTCAACACCAGATCGCGGGTATCGGTGGTGCCGTGCGGAATGGCGATGCCGTTGCCCAGGTAGGTGGACGTCTGCAGTTCGCGCTGCAGCATGCCGTCCACATAACCGGCGCTGACGCAGCCGGCGTCGGTCAGCGCGGCGGCCACCTGACGGATGGCCTCCTGCTTATCGGCGGCAGCGGCGCCCAGATGAATGTCTTGCGGTGACAACTGGAACATGATTCTCCTCTCCTGCTGAATTGAATCGTTTCAGCTTCATTGAGAAAAAGGAGCGTTACCCGCTGCCCACAAGCGGTCGGATAACGCTGAAACGTTTCAAGGAGTGTGTAAGCAGCGCAAGATGAAAGCAAGCTTTCTCCCTTTCGCCATTGCAGATTTTTGAGCTTACGCACACTTTCATCGGCGCATTGGTCAGCGCCGGGGCAAAATGACATACTGTGCTGAAACTTTGCTGACGGAGAAAAGCATGAATGTAGTGACGGGCGTCGGGGTGATCATCGTGAACCCGCAAGGCGAGATTTTGCTGGGCAAACGCTGCGGCTCCCACGCGCCCTTTTGGTCGATCCCCGGCGGGCATCTGGATGCCGGTGAAACCTTCGAGCAGTGCGCCCAGCGCGAAATTGCCGAAGAAACCGGGTTGATCATCGATCCGCCGCGCTTCGTTGGCGTCAGCAACAATCTGCACACCTGGCGCGCCGAAGGCAAACACACGGTGTCCATCTGTCTGCAGGTGGCGCATCCCGGCGGCGAAGCCGAGCTGAAAGAACCCGAAAAATGCGCCGAATGGCGCTGGTGCGCGCCAGACTCTCTGCCGGAACCCCATTTCGAAGCCAGCCGCACGGCGATCCGCCTGTGGCTGAGCGGCCAAACCTACTTGCCAACGGCCTGAGCCCTTCGCGAGCGCGCGGCGTTCGCGTTGCCTGCCTCACAGCCCATCGCTATGTAAAATAGAATATAACGCTATTTTTTGCGATATACGCCATTTTTTTGACTACGGATAACCCCATGGGGTTAACCCTCTTCTATCATTACCCCTGCAATCGACGTGGCATTCTGACCTCCGGTCGGCGGCCTTTTGGCAAGATTTTATTTTAAATTCATAATTATAAGCGGGTTTACCATGAGCAAAAAACTGACTGGCTTTGAAAAAAAGCGCCGGTGGGCATGGCTATGGCTTTTGCTGCTGGGGATTATCCTCGGCGCGGCGCTGTTGGCCGGGACCGCCACCGTATTCCATAAAACCAGCGATACCGCCTTCTGCGTTTCCTGCCACACCATGCAACAACCGCTGGCCGAATATCAGGGCAGCGTCCACTTCCAAAACACCAAGGGCATCCGCGCCGAGTGCGCCGACTGCCACGTGCCGCACCAGCCGATCGATTACCTGTGGACCAAGATCCGCGCGGTAAAAGACATCTACGGCGAGATGGTCGGCACCATCGATACGCCGGAAAAATATGAAGCGCACAAGCTGGCGATGGCGCAGTCGGTCTGGAAGACGCTGAAAGAGAACGACTCGGCCACCTGCCGCTCCTGCCACAGCTACGACGCCATGGACATCACCGCCCAGCGTCCCGAAGCGCGCCTGCAGCACCCGGTGGCGATCAAACAGGGCGAAACCTGCATCGACTGCCATAAAGGCGTGGCCCACATCCTGCCGGACATGAGCGGCGAAACCCAGGCCGGCGCCGCCGAGCTGGCCAAGGCCGCGGCGCTGACCGCACCGGGCGCCACCACCCTCTACACCATCGCCACCGAACCGTTCTTCCTCAGCGCAGACGACAGCCATAATGCCGGTAACCTGATGCCGTCCACCGAAGTGCAGGTGGTGAAACAGGATGGCGACAAGGTGCTGGCCACCGTGAGCGGCTGGCAGCAAGACGGGGTCAGCGAAGTGTTCTACGCCGCGCAGGGCAAACGCATCCTCAGCGTGCTGCTGGGTGAAGACGCGCGCAAACAGCTGAAGACCGCGTCCACCCAGACCGATGCGGAAACCGGCCTGGTCTGGCATCAGGTCTCTTTGCAAGTGTGGCTGCCGCGCAAGCAGCTGATCGACGATCAGCAAAAAATCTGGCGCTACGCCGCGGACATGATGTCGGCCAACTGCACCGGCTGCCACGGGCTGACCGCGCTCGATCGCTTCAACGCCAACCAATGGATCGGCGTCATCAAAGGCATGGCGCCGCGTACCTCACTGACGCAGGAACAGCTGCGCGTGCTGACACAATACGTACAAAAACACGCCAGCGACATGCCACCTGCCGCACCGGCCAAGCTTTAAGGGAGAAGCGCAATGAGCAACCAAAAACCGTTAACCATGAGCCGCCGCCGCTTCCTAACCGGCGCCGCCGCGCTGACCGCCGCCCCGCTGCTGGCGGGATTATGGCCCAAAGCGGCGCTGGCGCAGGCCATCAGCGAAGCGCTGCCGCAGTTCATCGTCTTGCGTCAGGCGCAGAAAGGCATTCTGACCGGCGCCCACTGGGGCGCGTTTGAAGCCATCGTGCAGGACGGCAAGATGGTCGGCGTGCAGCCGGTGCAGGACGATCCGTATCCCAATGAGCTGATCACCATGGCGCCTTATCAGGTGCACGCCGAGAACCGCATCAAATATCCGATGGTGCGCAAAAGCTGGCTGGAAGGCGGCCCCGGCAGCCGCACCGAGCTGCGCGGCCGCGACGAGTGGGTGCGCGTCAGCTGGGACAAAGCAACCGAGCTGGTGTGCAATGAGATCACCCGCCTGCAAAAAGATCACGGCCCGCAGTCGATCTACGCCGGTTCCTACGGCTGGAAAAGCGTCGGCATGCTGCACAATAGCCGCACGCTGCTGCAGCGCCTGATGAACCTGACCGGCGGCTTCCTCGGCTACGCCGGTGACTACTCCACCGGCGCGGCACAGGTGATCATGTCGCACGTGGTCGGCTCGATGGAGGTCTACGAACAGCAGACCGCCTGGCCGAACGTGATCGAGAACAGCGAGCTGGTGATCCTGTGGGGCTGCAACCCGATGGTCACGCTGAAAAACAGCTGGAACGTGCCGGATCACGTCGGCCAGACCGGCTTCGAGGCGCTGAAGAAAAAAGGCACCCGGGTGATCAGCATCGATCCGGTACACAACGACAGCGCCAAGTTCGTCAATGCGCAGTGGATCGCCCCGCGCCCATACACCGACGGCGCCATGCTGATCGGCATCGCCCATACGCTGCTGACCGAGAAGCTGCATAACCCGGACTTCCTGAAAACCTATACCGTCGGCTTTGACAAGTTCCAGGCCTACCTGCTGGGCGAGAGCGACGGCGTGGCGAAAACCGCCGAATGGGCGGCCGACATCAGCGGTGTCGATGCCGACACGCTGCGCGCGCTGGCGCGCGAGATGGCGAAGCATCGCACCATGATCATGGGCGGCTGGGGCATTCAGCGCCAGCATCACGGCGAACAGCAGCACTGGCTGCTGGTAACGGTGGCGGCGATGCTCGGCCAGATCGGCCTGCCGGGCGGCGGCTTCGGCTTCAGCTACCACTATTCGTCCGGCGGCAGCCCGACCGCCAAGGGCGGCATCATCGCCGGCATCTCCGCCGGCAACGCGCCGAAGAACTCGCCGGCGCCGATCCCGGTGGCCCGCATCGCCGAATGCCTGAGCAATCCGGGCAAAACCATCGACTTCAACGGCGCCAAGGTCACCTACCCCGAGGTGAAAATGGTGTATGTGGCGGGTGGCAACACCTTCCACCAGCATCAGGACACCAATAACCTGGTCAAAGCCTGGCAGCGGCCGGACACCATCGTGGTCAACGAGCCTTACTGGACCGCCACCGCCAAGCATGCCGATATCGTCCTGCCGGCCACCACCAGCTACGAGCGCAACGATCTGGAAATGGGCGGCGACTATTCGCAGCTCTACGTGTTCCCGATGCATCAATGCGTGCCGCCACAGCACGAGTCGCGCAGCGACTTCGACATCTTCTCGGCGATGGCGGCCAGGCTGGGCGTGCAGGAGGCCTTTACCGAGGGCAAGGATGAAACCCAGTGGCTGAAAGGCATGTACGACGACATGAAAAACCAGGCGCGCGCCGCGCGGGTGGCGCTGCCGCCGTTCGACATGTTCTGGCAATCCAATAACTACGTGCGTTTCCCGGTGCCGGAGGCCAATAAGCAGTGGGTGCGCTTCGCCGATTACCGCGACAACCCGCTGCTGAACCCGCTGGGCACGCCGTCGGGCAAGATCGAAATCTACTCCGACGCCATCGCCAAAATGCATTATGCGGATTGCCCCGGCATCCCGACCTGGATGCCGCCGCACGAGTGGTATCGCGGGCCGGAAGCGGCCAAGTATCCGCTGTCGCTCAATACCGCGCACCCGACCAACCGGCTGCACTCCCAGCTCGACAATACGCCGCTGCGCAAGAAATACGCGGTGGCGGATCGTGAAGCGATCCTGATCCACCCGCAGGACGCGCAGCCGCGCGGCATTACCGGCGGCGATCTGGTGCGGGCGTTTAACGATCGCGGCCAGATCCTGGTAGGGGCGGTGGTCAGCGAAGACGTGCGGCCTGGCGTGGTGCGCATCAGCGAAGGCGCCTGGTTCGATCCGGCCGATCCGGCGCAGCCCGGCTCGCTGTGCAAGAACGGCAACGTCAACTGCCTGACCTTCGACATCGGCTCCTCCAGCCTGGCGCAGGGCAACTGCGGGCAGATGGCGCAGCTGCAGATCGAGAAGTATCAGGGGCCGGCGCTGAAAAATACCGCGCACGCCGTGCCGCAAGGCGCCTGATCCCGCGATAAACAGAGGGCGCAACGCGCCCCCTGTTTTCCTCGTCGCCGCGCGACATAGCCGCTTACCCTCCACCGAGGGATAGCGGTTTGCGTTTCTTTTCAACGGGCGTATGATGCGCGCGACCTCACTTTTTCGACGAATTCTCCATCGCCATGCCGACTTCATCCGCAGTAACGCGACGCACGCCCGATCTCACTTCGCTGGCCTTTTTGGCGGTGGCCTTCCTGACCGGCATCGCCGGCGCGTTGCAAACCCCGACGCTGAGCCTGTTTCTGGAAACCGAAGTCAAGGTGCGGCCGGCGCTGGTTGGCCTGTTCTTCACCGGCAGCGCGGTGATCGGCATTCTGGTCAGCCAGTTTCTCGCCGGCCGCTCGGATAAAAAAGGCGACCGCAAATCGCTGATCTTCCTCTGCTGTATGCTGGGTGCGCTGGGGTTCACGCTGTTCGCCTGGAGTCGCAATTACTACCTGTTGCTGCTCGTCGGCGTGCTGCTCACCAGCTTCGGTTCCACCGCTAACCCGCAAATGTTCGCCCTGGCGCGCGAACACGCCGATCGCACCGGGCGCGAGGCGGTGATGTTCACCTCCATCATGCGCGCGCAGGTCTCGCTCGCCTGGGTGATAGGCCCGCCGATCGCCTTCGCGCTGGCGCTGGGTTTCGGCTTCAAAACCCTGTATCTGGCGGGCGCGGCGGCCTTTGTCCTGTGCGGCCTGCTGGTGTGGAAACGGCTGCCCTCCATGCCGAAAAGCGCCGTGGCGAGCGCGCCTCTGGCCGCACCGCGCCAGCATCGCCGCGACGCGCTGCTGCTGTTTGGCGCCAGCACCCTGATGTGGACCGCCAACAGCATGTACCTGATCAACATGCCGCTGTATATGGTGCACGAACTGCGGCTGCCGGAGCGGCTGGTCGGCGTGCTGATGGGCACCGCCGCCGGGCTGGAGATCCCGATCATGCTGATCGCCGGCATGGTGGCGAAACGCTGCGGCAAACGGTGTTTGATGCTCGGCGCCGCCGTCGCCGGCGTACTGTTCTACTGCGGCCTGCTGTTTATCACCGGCAGTGGGCAACTCATCGCTCTGCAGCTGTTGAATGCGGCGTTTATCGGCGTACTGGCGGGGATCGGCATGCTCTACTTCCAGGATTTGATGCCCGGTCAGGCCGGCACGGCCACCACGCTGTTCACCAACACCATTCGAGTCGGCTGGGTTATCGCCGGCGCTATCGCCGGCGCGGTGGCGGAAATCTGGAACTACCATGCGGTGTTTTACGCCGCGCTGGCGATGGCCGTAGGCGCGACGCTGTGTCTGTGGCGGTTGAAAGACGTTTAAGGCGCGGTGTCCGCTTCCAGCCTGGCGAGGTAGATCAGCGCCTGATCGCGGTGATCGTGGCACATGTCGCGGCTCGGCTGCAGGCTGCCACACACCTTCGGCCGCAGCGGCGAATGAAACAGGCCGCAGCGCAGCTGTTCATCCAAATGAATACAGCGGGTATTGGCGGGCTTGCCGTTCGGCATGCCGGGGATCGGGCTGGATATTGACGGCGCGATACAGCAGGCGCCGCAGTCGCTGCGACAGTCCATCAGCGCTACTCCTGGTGGGCTGGGGAAAAGAAGCGCGACAATAGCAGCCGCGTGCGGCGGCCGCCAGCAGAATCCCTGCGCCTTGGCGATCTTTACACTCGTCCCGCAACCGTCTTGCCCCGCCGGATTCGCCGCCTGGCGAATAAACGCCCAAAAAGCCGCAATTTAAAGACAAAAACGCGTGAAGCGTGCAATTTCCACGCTTTACATGCGCCATGCACCCATGTACCATTGAGCTAGTACAAAAGAACCTCTTCCATCAGGAGCGCACATGTCTACGGACACCATCCAGAAGCTGGCCCGCCCTTCCGTTCTCGGCGGCGCGATGATCATTGCCGGTACCGCCGTAGGCGCCGGCATGTTTTCCATTCCGATCGTCACTTCCGGTGTCTGGTTCAGCGGCTCCGTCGCGCTGCTGGTGTATACCTGGGCCTGCATGTTGCTTTCCGGCCTGATGATCCTTGAAGCCACGCTGCACTACCCGAGCGGCGCCAGCTTCAACACCATGGTCAAGGATCTGCTGGGCAAAGGCTGGAACGCCGTGAACGGCCTGTCGGTGGCGTTCGTGCTGTACATCCTGACCTACGCCTATATCTCCGCGGGCGGTTCGATCATCGCGCACACGCTGGAGGGCATCGTCGGCGTCGGCCAGGCCACCGCCGGCCTGGTGTTCGCGCTGGTCGTGGCGTTTATCGTCTGGCTCTCCACCCGCGCGGTCGACCGCCTGAGCACCATTCTGATCGGCGGCATGGTGATCACCTTCGTGATGTCGGTGGGTGACATGTTCACCCACGTGCAGCCTGCGGTGCTGTTCAATACCGGCGATGACCAGGCCAGCTATCTGCCTTACGCCCTGGCGGCATTGCCTTACCTGCTGACCTCGTTCGGCTACCACGGCAACATTCCCGGGCTGGTGAAGTACTACCACAAGGACAGCGGCTCCGTGGTGCGCAGCCTGGTGTACGGCACCCTGTTGGCATTGGCTATCTACATCCTGTGGCAGTATGTGATTCAGGGCAATATCGCGCGCGACGCCTTTAAGCAGGTGATCGCCGAGGGCGGCAATATCGGCAGCCTGCTCAAGCAAATGGGCAACGTCTCCAGCAGCCAGACCGTCAGCCAACTGCTGAACGCTTTCTCCTATATGGCGCTGGCCAGCTCGTTCCTCGGCGTGTCGCTGGGCCTGTTCGACTACCTGGCGGACTTCTGCAAATTCAAGGACGACGCCGTCGGGCGCAGCAAGACCGCGCTGGTGACCTTTGTGCCGCCGACCCTGGCCGCGCTGCTGTTCCCGAACGGTTTCCTGTACGCCATCGGCTTCGCCGGGCTGGCGGCCACCATCTGGGCGGTGATCGTGCCGGCGCTGATGGCGCGTGCCAGCCGCCGCCGCTATCCGCAGGCCGGTTATCGCGCACCGGGCGGCAACGGCGTGATCCTGTTCGTCATCCTGTTTGGACTGATCAACGCCGCCGCGCATATTCTGTCGCTGTTCGGCCTGCTGCCGGTCTTCCGGTAATCCCCGACGGGAGGGCTGCCGCCCTCCCTTTCCCGCACTGTTTTTGCGCCGGGCTATTGCCTGAAATCGGCGGCGCGAGTACCTTGTCGCAACTTCTCTAATACTCTTCATTGCGGATGAATTGAAATGGCAAGAGCTAACGAAATTAAACGCGGCATGGCGATCAGCTACAACGGCAAGCTGCTGCTGGTAAAAGATATCGACGTGCAGAGCCCGAGCGCCCGCGGCGCCAGCACCCTGTACAAAATGCGCTTCTCCGACGTGCGCACCGGCCTGAAAGTGGAAGAACGCTTCAAGGGCGACGATATCCTGGACACCATTTCCCTGTCGCGCCGCAAGGTGAACTTCTCCTATATCGACGGCGAAGAATACGTGTTTATGGATGACGAAGATTACACGCCGTACATCTTCAAGAAAGACCAGATCGAAGACGAACTGCTGTTCATTCCGGAAGGCGGCCTGCCGGGCATGCAGGTGCTGACGTTGGACGGCCAGGTCCTGGCGCTGGAGCTGCCGCAGACCGTGGATATGGAAATCGTCGAGACCGCGCCGGGCATCAAAGGCGCTTCCGCCAGCGCCCGCAACAAGCCGGCCACCATGGCGACCGGTCTGGTGATCCATGTGCCGGAATACCTCAGCGCCGGCGACAAGATCCGCATTCATATCGCCGAACGCCGCTACATGAGCCGCGCCGACTAGTCGCGCCAGCGGGGCCGATACTCGGCCCCGTTTCATTTTCCGCTACGGCAATTCCGGGAAAAAGCGCCGCTTGAGCGCCAGCTCGACGCCGCGCAGCTCCGCCAGCCCTTTCAACCGCCCGATGGCCGAATAGCCCGGATTGGTTTTCTTTTTCAAATCGTCCAGCATCTGATGCCCATGATCGGGGCGCATCGGGATCGGCCGCCGATCGCCCGCCCGCTGCCGACGCCGTTCTTCGGTCAGGATCGCTTCGATCACCGCCACCATGTCCACATCGCCCTGCAGATGCGCCCCCTCGTGGAAGCTTTTCGGGTTTTCCTCGCGGCAGGTGGCGCGTAAGTGGGTAAAGTGAATGCGATCGCCGAAGGTTTCAATCATCCGCACCAGATCGTTGTCGGCGCGCACGCCGTAGGAACCGGTGCACATGGTGAAGCCGTTATGAATGCTGTCGACGGTCTGCTTCAGCCACTGCATGTCTTCGATCGTGGAGACGATGCGCGGCAGGCCGAGGATCGGCCGCGGCGGATCGTCGGGATGCACCGCCAGCCGGATGCCGGCCTCTTCCGCCACCGGCACGATGGCGCGCAGAAAGACCGCCATGTTTTCGCGCAGTTGCGCCTTGTCGATGCCGTCGTATTCCGCCAGGCGGCGGCGGAACTGCTCCAACGTATAGCCTTCTTCCGCCCCCGGCAGCCCGGCGATGATGTTGCCCGTCAGCGTGGCTTTCTCCTCCTCGCTCATGGCGGCGAAATAGGCTGCCGCCTGACTGCGCTCTTGCGCCGTATAGTCCGCCTCGGCGCCGGCGCGTTGCAGGATATGCAGCTCGAACGCGGCGAAGGCGATGTGATCGAAACGCAGCGCTTTGGCGCCGTCCGGCAGCGAATAGGCCAGATCGGTGCGCGTCCAGTCGAGGATCGGCATGAAGTTGTAGCAGACGGTGTCGATGCCGCAGGCCGCGAGGTTGCGCAGCGTCTGTTGATAGTTGGCGATATGCCGCCGCCAATCGCCGCTGTGGGTTTTGATCTCTTCATGTACCGGCACGCTCTCCACCACCGACCACACCAGCCCTTTTTCCGCCAGCAGCGCCTGCCGCGCGCGGATCTCGTCGATCGGCCAGACTTCGCCGTTCGCAATATGGTGCAGCGCCGTGACCACCCCGGTCGCTCCAGCCTGACGCACGTCATCCAAAGAGACCGGATCGTTCGGGCCATACCAACGCCATGTTTGTTCCATGTTGTATCCTTATGCCTGTCTCGCATCGCGATGTTGTTATACCAGTTTAATTTAGATGTCAGCTATCTTTAACTTACTCTTTCGCCGCGCGCTGTCAAAATTGAACCATCCATTGGTTGATCCGCTTCACGATTCTGGCTTATTTTGGCCTGACCAATTCCCTTAACCTGCCGACAACTTTAGACTGATGGCAGTTTTTTATCGCCGGCGCCCCGCTGTCCATGCGTCGGCAAACTGGTCCGCTAACTTGACGCAAGTGGCCCGCCAGCTGTCTACTCGCTTTGGAGATGAGATGAATACGATCGCCAACACCCCGCTGCCGGGCGCCGTCCGGCAACCGAATTATGATCGCCGGGCCCTGCGCAGCCGCATCGTGCACCTGGGTTTCGGCGCGTTCCACCGTGCGCATCAGGCGCTGCTGACCGATCGGGTGTTGAACGCCCAGGGCGGCGACTGGGGCATTTGCGAGATCAGCCTGTCCGGCGGCGTGCCGCTGTTTCAGGCGCTGCGGCAACAGGATCATTTATACAGCGTGCTGGAGAAAGGCGCGGACGGCCATCAGGCCCTGGTGATCGGCGCAGTGCATGAGAGCGTGCACCGCAAGCTGGAGGGCATCGCCGCGGTGTTGGAGAAGCTGGCCGAGCCGCAGGTGGCGATCGTCTCGATGACCATTACCGAAAAGGGCTACTGCATCGAACCCGGCAGCGGGCGGCTGGATCGGCGGCATCCGGGGATCGTCGCCGATCTGGCGGCGCCGCATCAGCCGCAGACCGCGCCCGGCATTTTGGTGGAGGCGCTGCGGCTGCGGCGTGAACGCGAGCTGCCCGCCTTCACCCTGCTCTCCTGCGACAATATTCCGGAGAACGGCCACGTGCTGCGCCGGGCGGTGCTCGATTTGGCGCAGGCGCGGGATCCGTCGCTCGCCGACTGGATCGCCTCCGCCGCCACCTTCCCCTGCACCATGGTCGATCGCATCGTGCCGGCCGCCACGCCGGCCACGCTGGACGAGATCGCCGCCGCGCTGGGCGGCGTGCGTGACGAATGCGCCATCGCCTGCGAGCCCTTCATTCAATGGGTCGTGGAAGACAATTTCGCCGCCGGACGCCCGGCGTGGGAGCTGGCCGGCGCCCAGTTGGTCCGCGATGTGCTGCCGTTTGAGCATATGAAGCTGCGCATGCTGAACGGCAGCCACTCGTTCCTGGCATATCTCGGTTACCTGGGCGGCTACCGCTATATCAACGAGTGCATGGCGGACGAGCACTACCGCCGCGCCGCACAGCGGCTGATGCTGTGCGAGCAGGCCCCAACCCTGAGCGTCACCGGCATCAGTCTGCCCGACTACGCCGCACAGCTTATCGCGCGCTTCAGCAATCCGGCGCTGCAACACCTCACCTGGCAGATCGCCATGGACGGCACGCAAAAGCTGCCGCAGCGCCTGCTGGACGCCGTGCGCTGGCATCTGCGGCACGGCGGCGACTATAGCGGGCTGGCGCTGGGCGTGGCGGGCTGGATGCGGTACGTCGGCGGTGTCGATGACGCCGGCCAGCCCATCGACATTCGCGATCCGCTGGCAGATGTCCTGCAACAGACGATCGCCGCCACTCCGGACGATCGGCGGCGCGTAACGGCGCTCCTGGCGCTGAAATCGGTGTTTGGCGAACAGCTGGCGACGCATGCCGCGTTTATCGAGGCGGTGACGCAAGCCTATTTGTCACTGCGCGATCGCGGTGCGCGTGAAACGGTGAAGGAGTGGGTGAAGCGGTGAAGTGCCTGCAGGCTGAGAATAACCATGCCGGCGTAACGTTACGCCGGCATGGCGGAACGACTTAACGATAAACGACCGTCATAACAGCAAGTTTCTTCTGTTGGTCTACCCACTTCATTTCGGTTGTGCCAAGATTCAGCGGAAGTTCTTTGCGTGTAGTATCAAAACCTGACAACGCTTGCTGGGCCTGATAATGCTGGCCGTTGCGGTAACATTGCGTATTCGCCTTAGAATCTGCAATCTTGACCGTGCAAGGACTTTCAACGATAGAGCCGACGAAGCGAATTACCCCGCCGGCCACTCCTGCCTGACTCACTGCCGTCCATGAAAACAACATTCCTACGATCAAAAATAACCGAAAGGTATTCATGGCAACCTCATTTTTAGTTAAGCCAATTTAACCATAGAGGATCTTGTTCGGAATAATCGCAAGGAAAGGGACGAGATTTGATCGTTAATCGCGTCATTAACAATGTAAAAACAAGCTACTAACAAAAGTTAACCGTATCTAATACAGGGTTTTATCTAAGAATTTTCTTGCCAAAAAAAAGTGGATTTTGCCGGTTGAAAAGCGCAGGGTGGCGTGCAAAATTTGCGAGGCAGAGCACAAATTAAATCGCGCTCGCCGCCGCGACCGCGCAGAATCGCTCATTTATTAGGCAGGTTGATTTTTGCACCCAGGAATGATTAATGACTAAAACCAATCTGATTACCGGCTTCCTCGGCAGCGGTAAAACCACCGCCATCCGCCATTTGCTGGCCCATAAGCCCGAGCATGAACGCTGGGCGGTACTGGTCAACGAATTCGGCGAGATCGGTATCGACGGCGCGCTGCTGGCGGACAGCGGCGCGGTGCTCAAAGAGATCCCCGGCGGCTGCATGTGCTGCGTCAACGGCCTGCCGATGCAGGTGGGTCTGAATATGCTGTTGCAGCAGACCAAACCGGACCGTCTGCTGATCGAGCCGACCGGGCTCGGGCATCCGAAGCAAATCCTGTCGCTGCTGACCCAGGAGAGCTATGCCGGCTGGATCGATCTGCAGGCCACGCTGTGCCTGCTGGATGCCCGTCAACTCAGTCAGCCCCGCTACCGCGACAACGAAAACTTCCGCGATCAGCTGGCCGCGGCCGACGTTATCCTGGCCAGCAAAAGCGATACCTATCGGCCGGAAGACAGACGGGCGCTGGAAGCCTGGACGGCGCAAGATCCGCTGCAGCGGCCCTGCTACGCCATCGCGCAAGGCGAGGCGGATGTCGCGTTGTTGTCACTTCCTCGCACAAATCGTACAGAATTGCCGGACGCACGACATCATCATGGTCAGGCGAAAACGCAAGGACTGGCGGCGTTGCGGCTGCCGGAGAACGCGCGTTGGCGGCGAGCGCTGAACGAAGGGCAAGGCTTCACCAGCTGCGGCTGGATTTTTGACGGCGACACCCGGTTCGACACCGTCGGCTTTATGGAATGGGTGCGGCTGGCGCCGGTCGAACGTGCCAAAGGCGTGGTGCGCATCCCCGAAGGCACGTTGCTGATCAATCGCCAGGGCCAGGATCTCAACATCGAAACCCGCCCGAACGCGCCGCTCGACAGCCGGGTTGAACTGATCCACAGCGAAAATGCCGACTGGAACGCCCTGCAATCCGCCTTGTTTAAGATTCGTTTAAGTTAAACCCCGTACCGTTGCCCCCCCGGTTGCCGCAGGGCGGCCGGTTTTGTTTCATTTTCATTTTTCCAACAGGTTTATGTCATGACACGCCGCAATTTACCCTTCATTCTCTTCTTCAACTTACTGGGCGTTGCGCTGTTTCTGTCCTGGTTCCTGCCGGCCAATCACGGCGGCTGGTTTACCCTGGATTCGGCGATCTTCTTCTTCTTTAACCGCCATCTGGCCACCGACCCGGCATTTTTGCACCTGGTCGCCATCACCAACAACCGCGCGTTCGATGTGATTTCGCTGCTCGCCATGGGCCTGCTGTATTTGTACTTCTACCTGAAGCAGGACGCCGCCGGCCGCCGCCGTCTGGTGATCACCGGCGTGGTGATGCTGCTGACCGCCGTGGTGCTGAATCAGCTTGGCCACCTGCTACCGGTGAAGCATCCGAGCCCCACCCTGACCTTCGACAATATCAATCGCGTCAGCGCATTGACCGGCATCCCCACCAAGGACGCCTCCGGCGACAGCTTCCCCGGCGACCACGGCATGATGCTGATTATTTTTTCCTGCTTTATGCTGCGCTATTTCGGCCGCGGCGCCTTCGCCGTCGCCCTGCTGATTACGCTGATCTTTTCATTGCCACGCGTGATGATTGGCGCCCACTGGTTTACCGATATCGCCGTAGGCTCGCTGTCCGTGGTCTTGGTTGGCGCCAGTTGGGTGCTGATGACGCCTTGCAGCGACTGGATTATCGAACGGTTGAATCGCCTGTTGCCCGGCAAGCACCGCCCCGGCCAACCATAACTTACGTCTATGAGTCATTCCGGGAGGCGCCCGCCTCCCGCGTTTTATCCCCTCGCGATGCGCAAAATTTCTCCGCCCCCCGTTAACGCTTTTGCAACCTGATTTCACGCCAGATTCATACATCGGACAATTGGCGTTTTTTATATGAAGATTTACATTATGTTACATCACAAATTCATATAAAAAAGACCGGAAAAAGACTCGCAATCCCCTATTTGTTCCGGTAATCTCAGATGCGTTTGTGCCTGGTTTAAGTCGAATCAGTACGGAATCCGATAAAAATGTGCGTTCCCGCACGTTTTCAACGGTAACTGATTGTCGATGCAACAGGTGCGGACTAGGCTCGTTTCGTTTGGCATTTTTCAGGTAGCGACTTTCGTCGTTAAGGACTTCAAGGGAAAACAACAACAATGGTCAAATCTCAACCGTTTCTGAGATATTTTTTGCGGGTAGTCCCTGCAATTGCCGCTGCGGTTATGCTGTCAGCGTGCAGCTCGACTCACACTTCGAACTTGAGTAACGCACAAACTGAGATGCGTGCAGTTAATGACAAAGACGGTCTTTTACTGCAAGCCTCTCAGGATGAATTCGAAGCGATGGTCCGCAACGTTGACGTCAAGTCAAAGATTATGGATCAGTACGCGGACTGGAAAGGCGTTCGCTACCGTTTAGGCGGTGACACCAAGCGCGGCATCGATTGCTCGGCGTTTGTACAGCGCACCTTCCGCGAACAGTTCGGCATGGATTTACCGCGTTCTACCTACGAACAGGAAGATCTCGGTAAGAAAATCCAGCGCACCAAACTGCGCGCCGGCGATTTGGTGCTGTTCCGCGCCGGTTCTACCGGGCGCCATGTCGGCATCTATTTAGGCAACGATCAGTTCGTTCACGCTTCTACCAGCAGTGGCGTCATGATTTCCAAGCTGACCGATAACTATTGGAATAAACGTTATCGAGAAGCGCGCCGAGTGTTGACCAACGGCTGACGGCGCAACGCCCTGAAGATCCTGAATACCAAACGAGCGATAAACGCCGCCTACGGGCGGCGTTTTTTTTGGCTGTCAAACGAGAGCCACCGGGGCTGAACCAGGCCTTATCGTCACCTCACACCATTATTTTGATAAACTGCCGGCCGGAAATCGCGCCGACGAGGAAAAACTCGCCTATTATCGTCAGATGACGGCAACGGCGCGCCCGGCGTTATTTAAAACGTTTCCGCTTAATAGGTGCATTATATTTCTGTCGGCGACGCCTTGTATTTAAACGACGTCGCCGGTTGGGTACGGGATAAAAGGCAAAAAATAGAAAAAAAAGCCGTTGGCACAATCCATTAAATGGCTGCGCGACACGCCTGACGCCCCGTTGCAGAGGTCTCGGTTATGGGCTTGAAAAGGGCGTTCTCTCGCAGCGTGTCGCACCGACAGCGCAGTCTGGCCAAAAGCGTTGTCGCCGCCCTGCTATTTTTTACGCTATTCACCGCGGTCACACTTTCTTTGATCAACCACCAGCGCACGCAATATCAACACAAGGTTGAAGCGCGTACGCAAAAATTCGCGCTGGGTTATATCTCGCACCTGACGGATGTCATGCAAAAAATGATGCCGCTGCTAGACAAACCCTGCCTCTCAAGCCAGTCGGACATCACCTATCAGGCGGCCTTTACCAGCGGCGTACGCACCTTCCTGCTGGTGAAAGACGGTTACGCCTACTGCTCCTCCGCCACCGGCGACATGATGCTGCCGATGAAAAACCTGTATCAGGACATCGATACCCACCTGCCTTTGGATCTGAAGCTGCAGCAGGGCACGCCGATCGTGCCGGACAAGCCGGCGGTCGCGGTTTGGCTACGGCATCCTGGCGCATCGGCGACCGGCATCCTCGCCACGCTGGACATCAATTTGATGCCCTACCTGCTGTTCACTTCGCATGACGAGCAGGCGCCGGGCATCGCCATCGTGATGGGCAACCGCGCGCTGACCACCTTCAGCCCGAACCTGATGCCGATCGCGCAGTTGCCGCAAGACAAGGCGGACACCCTGACGCTGCCCAATCTGCCGCTGAGCATCCTGTTCTACAACGAGAAACTGACGCCCAACGATATTCGCCTGACGCTGCTGGGCAGCCTGGTGCTGTCGCTGATGATCGGCGTGCTCTGCTACTACATGCTGCTGTTGCGGCAAAGCCCGGAGCGCGCGCTGCTGCGCGGCATTAAGCGCAACGAGTTCTTCATCGAATATCAGCCGGTGTTCCATACCGGCAGCAACAGCATCGGCGGGCTGGAAGCGTTGATCCGCTGGCAGCATCCTATCGAGGGCCGCATTCCCCCGGATGTCTTTATCCCGTACGCCGAAAGCAACGGGCTGATCGTGCCGCTCACCCGCCATCTGTTCAGGCTGATTGCCGAAGATGCGCCGCAGCTCGCCAAGGCGCTGCCGCGGGGAGGCAAGGTCGGCCTCAATATTTCCCCCGCCCACCTTAGCGCGCCGTCATTCCATCAGGACGTGTATGAACTGTTGGCGCAGCTGCCGGGCGATTACTTTACGCTGGTGTTTGAAATCACCGAACGCGGCATGGTGGAAGAAGAGAGCGCGCTGGCGGAGTTCGACTGGCTGCATAAACAGGGCATCGAGATCGCGGTGGACGATTTTGGCACCGGCCACAGCGCGTTGATCTATCTTGAGCGTTTCACCATGGATTACCTGAAGATCGATCGCGGCTTCGTCAACACCATCGGCCAGGACACCGTCACCGCACCGGTGCTGGATGCGGTGATTTCGCTGGCGAAAAAGCTGAAAATGCTGACGGTAGCCGAAGGGGTGGAAACCGCCGAGCAGATGCAGTTCCTGCAAGAACGCGGCGTTAACTTCATGCAGGGCTATTACTTCAGCAAGCCGCTTAGCATCGCTAATTTCGTCGCTTACTGCAATGCTCATCAGGTCTTTGATTATCAGGAAAAAATAGTTAATCTTTAAGCATCTTTACCCTGCGCCCGCCCGAAGAATGTTATGCTGGGCGCCGGTTGTACTTTATTCCACAGCAGGAGCTTACCGTCTGATGTCCGTGCGCATTTTCGCTGCTCTGGTGCTCTCGGCACTGAGCTTCGCCTCGCAGGCCGAAGCCCTCAACGAAAGCTACGCTTTCGCCCTTCTCGGTGAACCGAAATACGCCGCCGACTTCAGCCATTTCGACTACGTCAATCCGGCGGCGCCCAAGGGCGGCGACGTGCGCCTGGCGGCCATCGGCACCTACGATAACTTCAACCGCTTCGCTACCCGGGGCGTGCCCGGCGAGCGCACGGATCAACTTTACGACACGCTGTTCGCAACGTCCGACGACGAACCCGGCAGCTTTTATCCGCTGATTGCCGAATCGGCGCGCTTCCCGGCCGACATGCGTTGGGTGGAAGTGGATATCAACGCCCGCGCGCGTTTCCACGACGGCAGCCCGATCACCGCCGCCGACGTGGCCTTCACCTTCAGCAAATTCATGGCCGAGGGCGTGCCGCAGTTTCGCTCCTACTACAAAGGCGTCACGGTCAAAGCCATCTCTCGGTTGACGGTGCGCATTGAATTCCCGCAGCCGAACAAAGAAGCGATGCTGTCGTTATTCGGCAGCCTGCCTATTCTCCCGGCCGCCTTTTGGCAAAACCATAAGCTCAACGAGCCGCTCAACACGCCGCCGCTGGCCAGCGGCCCGTATAAAATCGGCGATTATCGCCTCGGCCAGTACATCACCTATCAACGGGTGCGGGACTACTGGGCCGCCAACCTGCCGGTGAACCGCGGCCGCTATAACTTCGACAGCATTCGCTACGATTATTATCTGGACGATAAAGTGGCGCTGGAAGCGTTCAAGGCCGGCGCTTACGATTTCCGCATCGAGCCGTCGCCCAAGAGCTGGGCCACCCAGTATCAGGGCGGCAACTTCGCGCGCAACTACATCATCAAACAGGACGAGACCAACCAGGCGGCGCAAAACACCCGCTGGCTGGCGTTCAACATCCAAAAACCGCTGTTTGCCGACCCGCGCGTGCGCGAGGCGATCACCCTGGCTTTCGACTTTAACTGGATGAACAAGGCGCTGTATTACAACGCCTATCAACGCGCCGACAGCTATTTCCAAAACACCGCCTACGCCGCCCGCGGCTATCCGGACGCCGCCGAACTGGCGCTGCTGGCGCCGCTCAAAGGCCAGGTGCCGCCTGAGGTGTTCACCAGCATCTATCAACCGCCCGCCTCCGACGGCAGCGGCAACGATCGGCAAAATCTGCTGAAGGCGACCCAACTGTTGAAAGAGGCCGGTTGGGTGGTCAAAAATCAAAAGTTGGTCAACGCCAAAACCGGCCAGCCGTTCGCCTTTGAGCTGATGCTGCTGAGCGGCAGCAACTTCCAGTACGTGTTGCCGTTCCGCCACAACCTGCAGCGGTTGGGCATCGATATGGCAATCCGCGAGATCGACGCCTCGCAATATACGCGCCGCATGCGCGAACGCGACTTCGATATGATGCCGACGGTGTACATGGCGATGCCGTTCCCCACCGCCAATTTACGCATCATTTGGGATTCGGAGTACATCAACTCCAGCTATAATACCCCCGGCGTCAAGGACCCGGCGGTCGACAGCCTGGTCAGGCAAATCGCTGAGCATCAGGGCGACGAAAAAGCGCTGCTGCCGCTCGGCCGCGCGTTGGATCGGGTGTTGACCTGGAACCGCTACATGCTGCCGATGTGGTACTCCAACCACGACCGCTATGCCTATTGGGACAAGTTCTCCACGCCGCCGATCCGCCCGGCCTACGCCATCGGCTTCGACAACTGGTGGTACGACGTCAACAAGGCGGCGCGCTTGCCGGCTCAACGGCAATAAGGAGTCGGCATGGCAGCCTATCTGATACGCAGACTGTTGCTGGTGATCCCTACGCTGTGGGCGATCATCACCATCAACTTTTTTATCGTGCAAATCGCCCCCGGCGGCCCGGTCGATCAGGCCATCGCCGCCATCGAACTGGGTCAGGGCAGCGGTTTCGGCAGCGGCGGGGTCAATGAAGGCCTGGGGCACGCCAGAGCCGGCGTCCCGGCCGCGACCGAAGGGCAATACCGCGGCTCGCGCGGCCTGGATCCGGAGGTGATCGCCGAGATCACCCAGCGTTATGGCTTCGATAAACCGCTGCACGAACGCTATTTCACCATGCTGTGGAACTACATGCGCTTTGACTTCGGCGACAGCCTGTTTCGCGGCGCTTCGGTGATGCAACTGATCGGCCAAAGCCTGCCGGTCTCCATCACGCTGGGCCTTTGGAGCACGCTGATCATCTATCTGGTGTCGATCCCGCTCGGCATCCGCAAGGCCGTCCACAACGGCAGCGCGTTCGATACCTGGAGCAGCACGCTGATCATTATCGGCTACGCCATTCCGGCGTTCCTGTTCGCCATCCTGTTGATCGTGCTGTTCGCCGGCGGCAGCTATCTCGACTGGTTCCCGCTGCGCGGCCTGGTCTCCAGCAACTTCGATACCCTCTCGTGGCCGGCGAAGATCGCCGACTATCTGTGGCACATCACGCTGCCGGTGCTGGCGACGGTGATCGGCGGTTTCGCCACCCTGACCATGCTGACCAAAAACTCGTTCCTCGACGAGATCCGCAAACAGTACGTCACCACCGCTCGCGCCAAGGGCCTGGACGAGAAAAAGATCCTGTACCGCCACGTGTTCCGCAACGCCATGCTGCTGGTGATCGCCGGTTTTCCGGCCACCTTTATCAGCATGTTTTTCACCGGCTCGCTGCTGATTGAGGTGATGTTCTCGCTCAACGGCCTGGGGCTGCTGGGTTACGACGCCACGCTGCAGCGCGACTACCCGGTGATGTTCGGCACGTTGTATATCTTCACCCTGATCGGCCTGCTGTTGAACATCCTCAGCGATATCACCTATACCCTGGTCGATCCGCGCATTGACTTCGAGGCCCGCCAATGAGCCGCCTTAGCCCAATCAATCAGGCGCGCTGGGCGCGTTTTCGCCGCAACCGCCGCGGTTACTGGTCACTGTGGATCTTTCTGGCGCTGTTCACGCTCAGCCTGGCCGCCGATCTTATCGCCAACGACAAACCGCTGTTGGTGCGTTATGAAGGCCGGCTATACCTGCCGTTTATGATCAACTACAGCGAAACCGCGTTCGGCGGCGAACTGAACACCGAAGCCGACTATCAGGATCCGTTCGTCCAGCGCCAAATCGACCGACATGGCTGGGCGATCTGGGCGCCGATCCGTTTCAGCTACGACACGATCAACTTCGCCACCGAGGTGCCCTTCCCCTCCCCGCCTTCGCGCCATAACCTGCTGGGCACCGACAGCAACGGCGGTGACGTGCTGGCCCGCGTGCTGTATGGTTTTCGCATTTCGATGCTGTTCGGCCTGGCGCTGACGCTGTTTTCCAGCCTGATCGGCGTGTGCGTCGGCGCGACACAGGGGTATTACGGCGGGCGTTTCGATCTGTGGGGGCAACGCTTTATCGAAGTGTGGTCGGGCATGCCGACGCTGTTTCTGATCATTCTGCTGTCGAGCATCGTCCAGCCCAATTTCTGGTGGCTGCTCGGCATCACTATTCTTTTCGGCTGGATGAGCCTGGTGGGCGTAGTGCGCGCCGAGTTCCTGCGCACCCGCAACTATGACTATATCCGCGCCGCGCGCGCCATGGGCGTGCCGGATCGCGTGATCATGTCCCGCCACATGCTGCCCAACGCCATGGTGGCGACGCTGACCTTCCTGCCGTTTATCCTCTGCGGCTCGATCACCACCCTGACGTCGCTCGATTTTCTCGGCTTCGGTCTGCCGATCGGTTCGCCGTCGCTAGGCGAACTGCTGCTGCAAGGCAAAAACAATCTGCAGGCGCCGTGGCTCGGCATCACCGCCTTCCTGGTGCTGGCAGTGCTGCTGTCGTTATTAATCTTTATCGGCGAAGCGGTACGCGACGCCTTTGACCCCAGCAAGGCGCATTGATATGGCTACACCTCTGCTCGCCATCCAGGATCTCAGCATCGCCTTCCGCCAGGGCGACGCCGTCACGCCGGTGGTCAACGAACTCTCTTTGCAAATAGCCCCGGCGGAAACGCTGGCGCTGGTGGGAGAATCCGGCTCCGGCAAAAGCGTCACCGCCCTGTCGATACTGCGACTGCTGCCCGCGCCGCCGGTGGTTTACCCTGGCGGCGATATTCTGTTCAACGGCAACTCGTTGTTGCATGCGCCGGAGGCTGAACTGCGCAAGGTGCGCGGCAATCAGATCGCGATGATCTTTCAGGAACCGATGGTGTCGCTCAATCCGCTGCACACCATTGAGAAGCAACTGGCGGAAGTGCTGATGCTGCACCGCGGCCTGCGGCGCGAAGCCGCACGCGCAGAGATCGTCGACTGTCTGGAGCGCGTCGGCATCCGCCAGGCCAAAACCCGGTTGCAGGACTATCCACATCAACTCTCCGGCGGTGAACGCCAACGCGTGATGATCGCCATGGCGGTGTTAACCCGCCCGAAATTGCTGATTGCCGACGAACCCACCACCGCGCTCGACGTGACTATCCAGGCGCAGATCCTGACGCTGTTGCAAGAATTGAAACAAGAAATGGGCATGGGGTTGCTGTTCATCACCCATAACCTGAATATTGTGCGCCGTCTGGCGGACAACGTGGCGGTGATGCGTCAGGGCCGTTGCGTGGAGCAAAACGGCCGCGCACAGCTGTTCAGCCGGCCGCAGCATCCCTACACACGGCAACTGCTGGCCGCCGAGGAGGTCGGCGAACCGCTGCCGCTGCCGGCCGCAGCCAGCGCGCGCCCCGGCGATGAGCGGCCGCTGCTCAAGGTGGAAGATCTGCAGGTGCGATTCCCCATTCGGCGCGGCCTGCTGCGCCGCACGGTGGACTATCACTATGCGTTGAAGTCATTGAGTTTCGAACTGCGCGCCGGAGAGAGCGTGGGGCTGGTGGGGGAATCCGGATCGGGTAAAAGCACCACCGGGCTGGCGCTATTGCGTCTGCTGGCCTCGCAGGGGGCCATCTGGTTCGACGGCGAACCGCTGCACCCGCTGACGATGAAACAAATGCTGCCCTACCGCAGCCGGATGCAAATCGTCTTCCAGGATCCGTATTCCGCCCTCAACCCGCGCCTGAACGTACAGCAGATCATCGCCGAAGGGCTGGAAGTGCACCAGCGGCTGAACGCCGAGCAGCGGGAACAGCGCGTGATCGAGGTGTTGCAGGAGGTCGGCCTGGATCCGCAGCTGCGCCACCGCTACCCCACCGAGTTTTCCGGCGGCCAGCGCCAGCGCATCGCCATCGCGCGCGCGCTGATCCTGCAGCCGCAGCTGCTGATCCTCGACGAGCCGACCTCTTCACTGGATAAATCGGTGCAGGCGCAGATCCTGACGCTGCTGAAATCGCTGCAGCAACGCCACCGGCTGGCTTATCTGTTCATCAGCCATGACCTGCAGGTGGTGCGTTCGCTGTGCCACCAGGTGATTGTGCTGCGACAGGGAGAAGTGGTTGAGCAGGGAGACTGCCGGGCGATTTTCGCGGCACCCGCAGCCGACTATACCCGACAACTGTTGCAGTTGGCGGATTAGCGGCGAATTCAGAAGGGGTATTGCGCGCTGAGCGGTTCGGCGATCGCGGCGCCGACGTTTTTCAGGCGGCACATCGTCGCGCTCTCATCGCTGCGCTGCACAAACAGGCAAGGTTCCCCTTCCCATTCGACGATCGCGCAGTCGACCTGAATCTCCTGCAACGACAGATTAAGCTGTTGCATCACCTGCCAGGCCTCGGCCCCTTCATGGCTGAGCAGCTTCAGCCCAATCAGGTTGTTATCCTCGTCTATTCCGTTAAACGGAATCGGTTCGACCTTTACGCCGGTGAAACCGGATAGCCAACGATAACTTTGCGGCAAGCGATGCACTACCGAAAGTTGGATACTCTCCACATGAAATCCCTAGTTTGAAAAGGTGAAACACTTTTACCTGACAGGGTTACTAAGTTATAGCCGTTGACTCCCGACTCTGCCGCGCACAAATGTTATTTATATGTAAATTTTGCCGCAAGCCATTAACCTGACCCCGTGCTTGCCGATGCCGTGCCATTTTTTGGCGCGCCGTGCGGTGTTATTTCACGGCATTTTGCGACTCAGCTCGCATTTTTGCGTTATATGTAACCCTTTCCCGCAGCGATCTCAACTCTTTTTTCTTGCAATGCGACTACTTTTTCGTCGCCATATTTTTACATTGAAGAAACATTTCACCCGTCGCGTTAGCGCACCGTCGTCCGCTAATGCCTTGATTTACATCACCCCTATTGCAAACCGCCCGCACCGACCCGCCGGCAAAACGCCGCGCATACCGGAGGATATCGGGCAGCTCAGCGACGATATTTTTTAACAAAAAGCACACAGAAGGGTAAATGACTCATTGATTAGCAGGCATATGTTTAGCAACAAAATTTTCATTGCCGGTTGCACCACAAACTGGCAAGGCGCAACCCTGTGACGGCTCGGGACAACCTCGCCCCGAACCTGGAGAACGTCAGGCTGCGCGATCGCGCGGCCGGCTGGCGTACAGATAGAACAACACCGCCACAATGCTGCACAGCGCCATCGAGGTGACCATCGGCCAGGCACTCTTGCCCGGCGCCATCGACAGAATCGCGCCCACCAGCGCGCCGATGCTGAACCGCAACGTACCGGCCAGGGAAGACGCGGTGCCCGCCATATGCGGAAAATCATCCAGGATCACCGCCATGGCGTTGGAGGAGATCATCGCGATGCACCCCAGATAGACCGCTACGCCGATCACCAGCGCCCAGAAGCCCAGCCCGACGGCGCTCACCGCCAGCAGCCACAGCCCCATCGCCAGCTGCACCAGCAGCCCCAGTTTGAACATCTTGACCGCGCCGAATCGCCGCACGTTGCGGCTGTTGATCAGCGTCGTCAGGAACAGGAAGACGATATTCAGCGCAAAGTAGTAACCGAAGTGCTGCGGCGAAACCTGGTTCAGTTCGATGTAGACGAACGGCCCGGCGCTGAGGAACGAGAACATGCCGGCGAACGAGAAGGCGCTGGCCAGCATGTAGCTCAGCACCCGCTTGTGGCGGAACAGCGAACCGAAGTTGCCCAGCGTAGTGCGCAGGTGGAACCGCTGTCGCCGCTCTTTCGGCAACGTCTCCTTGATGAACAAGGCCACCAGCAGTGAACCGATCAGCGCCGCGGCGCCCATGGTCCAGAAGATGGCATGCCAGTTGAACCACAGCAGCAGCGCCCCGCCGATCATCGGCGCCAGCAGCGGCGCGATGGTCATCACCAGAATGACGAACGACATCATGCGCGAGAACTCGTCCTTGGTGAACATGTCGCGCATCAAGGCGTTGATCACCACGCTGGCGGCGGCGGCGGCCAGGCCGTGCAAGAAACGCAGTCCGATCAGCTGATCGATCGACTGCGCCATGGCGCAGGCGCAACCGGCGATGGCGAAGATCAGCGTTCCCCACAGGATCACCGGTTTGCGGCCGATGCTGTCCGACATCGGCCCATAGAACAGCTGCCCGAAGGCGAAGCCGAGCATATAGGCGCTGAGCGTCATCTGCACGCTGCCGGACTCGACGCCAAACTGGGCGGCGATCACCGGCATGCTGGGCAGGTACATGTCGATGGCCAGCGGCATCAGCATGGACAGCAGGCCCAGAATGAAAATCAAACCGAGATGAGAGGTTCGGTTCTGTTGCACGTTCCACGACTCCTTAATCGGCCGCAATCAATGATCGGTTATCAGTCCTGCAGGTGCGGCGCGCCCACGCTGGCGATCTCTTCTTCGGTCAGTGGGCGGTATTCGCCCGGCGCAAGATCGTCATCCAGCACGATGGCGCCGATGCGCTCACGGTGCAACTCGATCACCCGGTTGCCGACCGCAGCGAACATCCGCTTCACCTGGTGGTAGCGCCCTTCGCTGATGGTCAGGCGCACCACATGCTCGTCAACCTGCTCCAGCGTCGCCGGCCGCGTCAGATCTTTCTCGTTGTGCAGTTGCACCCCTGCGGCGAAACGCTGCGCGGTGTCTTCCGCCAGCGGGTGCTCCAGCGTCACCAGATAGGTTTTCTCGCAGTGGTGGCGCGGCGAGGTGACGCGGTGCGACCACTGGCCGTCATCGGTCATCAGCACCAGCCCGGTGGTGTCGATATCCAGCCGCCCGGCGGCGTGCAGTTTGTACGCGACCGGCTCATCGAGGAAGTACAGCACCGTCGGATGATCGGGATCGTCGGTGGAGCAGACGTAACCCTGCGGTTTGTTGAGCATGAAATAGCGCGGGCCGTTCTGCTGCTGCAGCGGATTGCCGTCGAACGCCACCTCTTGTTCCGGGGTCAGTTTGACAGCCCCGCTCTTCACCACCTCACCGTCTACGGTGACGCGTTTAGCCCGAAGTTCGCGCGCGACCAGCGCACGGCTGATGCCTAACTGCTGAGATAAAAACTTGTCCAATCGCATGGGATCTGCTTTGCCTGTCGTTGTTATGATCGCATTGATCGTATTGCCAAAATATGACGCCCGCCGTTGCACCGGGTGCAAATGGCAGGCTCAGGGGGGAAATCGCGTGGGGGCACAGCGATTGCTGTCACACGAGTATAGCGGCACAACGCGCTGCCCGACAGGGGTAATTTTCACGCTTCTCGCACCGCGCGCGCTCAGAAGGCATAATATAGACATTTCTCGGTCGCCCGGGGCGTAAAATGTCAGCGTTTCTGTGGCAACAGCGCTGACAAACCTAACCCCGCGGCCCACTCCAACCTACGGCGTTCATTTATGGCCTTTACCCTACGCCCCTACCAACTGGAAGCGGTCGAAGCCACCATCAACCATTTCCGGCGGCATCCCGAGCCTGCGCTGATCGTGCTGCCGACCGGCGCCGGCAAAAGCCTGGTGATCGCCGAGCTGGCGAAGCGCGCCCGTGGGCGAGTGCTGGTGTTGGCGCACGTCAAGGAACTGGTGGCGCAAAACCACGCCAAATACTGCGCCTACGGCCTGGAGGCGGACATCTTCGCCGCCGGGTTGCAACAAAAAGAGAGCGCAGGCAAGGTGGTGTTCGGCAGCGTGCAGTCGGTGGCGCGCAACCTGCCGCTGTTCGACGGCGCCTTCTCGCTGCTGATCGTCGATGAATGCCATCGCATCAGCGACGACGACGACAGCCAGTACCAGCAAATCATCCAGCACCTGCAGAAAACCAACCCGCAATTGCGGCTGCTGGGGCTGACCGCCACGCCGTACCGGCTGGGCACAGGCTGGATTTATCAGTACCACTACCACGGTTTCACCCGCGGCGACAGCGCCAGTCTGTTTCGCGACTGCATCTATGAGCTGCCGCTGCGCTACATGATTAAACACGGTTTTCTGGTGCCGCCGGAGCGGCTGGATATGCCGATCGTGCAATACGACTTTAGCCGTCTGGAGGCCAGGAGCAACGGCCTGTTCAGCGAAGCGGACCTGAACCGTGAGCTGAAACGGCAAAACCGCGTCACGCCGCACATCATCAGCCAGATTGTGGAGTATGCCGACGATCGCAAAGGGGTGATGATCTTCGCCGCCACCGTCGAGCACGCCCGCGAGATCCACGGCCTGCTGCCGAACGGCGAAGCCGCGCTGGTCAGCGCCGAAACGCCGCCCGCCGAGCGCGATGCGCTCATTGAGGCGTTCAAGCAGCAGCGGCTGCGCTATCTGGTCAACGTGGCGGTGTTAACCACCGGCTTCGACGCGCCGCACGTCGATCTGATCGCTATCCTGCGCCCCACTGAGTCCGTCAGCCTGTATCAGCAGATCGTCGGGCGCGGGCTGCGTTTGGCGCCCGACAAAAAGGATTGCCTGATCCTCGACTACGCCGGCAACCCGCACGATCTGTTTACGCCGGAGGTCGGCGTCAGCAAACCGCACGGCGACAGCCAGCCGGTGCAGGTGTTCTGCCCGGCCTGCGGTTTCGCCAACCTGTTTTGGGGCAAGTGCACCGAAAACGGCGACATCATCGAACACTACGGCCGCCGCTGCCAGGGCTGGCTGGAGGACGACGACGGCCACCGCGAACAGTGCGATTACCGCTTCCGGTTCAAGAGCTGCCCGCACTGCGGCGCGGAGAACGATATCGCCGCGCGCCGTTGCCATCAGTGTCAGGAGGTGTTGGTCGATCCCGACGACATGCTGAAGGCGGCGCTGAAGCTGAAAGACGCGCTGGTGCTGCGTTGCGGCGGCATGGAGTTGCAAAGCGGCCGCGACGAAAAGGGCGAATGGCTGAAGGCCACCTATTACGACGAGGACGGCACCAGCACCAGCGAGCGCTTCCGCCTGCAGACGCCGGCGCAGCGCAAAGCGTTCGAGATGCTGTTCCTGCGCCCGCACCAGCGCGCGCCGGGCGTGCCGTTCGCTTGGCACACCGCCGCCGACGTGCTGGCGCAACAGCAAGCGCTGCGCCATCCGGATTTCGTGGTGGCACGCAAGCGCGGGCAGTTTTGGCAGGTGCGTGAGAAAGTGTTCGATTATCAAGGCCGTTTCCGCCGTGCCAATCAGTTGGCCTGAGCGAACGGCCCTCAATCTGGGCAGGTTTTCGTTGCCCTGTGGGCGGCTTTCCGTTAAAATGCCGCGCGCTTTACCTGGGCCTGCCCAGCGTTAAAGCGGAATTCCGAACTTGCTACTTGGGTCGCCTGTAGCAGGGTAAATTTTCTTTTAAGAGAAAAAACAATGTTCACTATCAATGCAGAAGTACGTAAAGACCAGGGTAAAGGTGCGAGCCGCCGCCTGCGTGCAGCAAACAAATTCCCAGCTATCGTTTACGGTGGCAAAGAAGCTGCAGTTTCCATCGAATTGGATCATGATTCTGTCAAGAACATGGAAGCTAAACCAGAATTCTACAGCGAAGCAGTAACTCTGGTTATCGACGGTAAAGAAACCAAAGTTAAGGTTCAGGCTGTACAGCGTCACCCGTTCAAGCCAAAACTGGCTCACATCGACTTCGTTCGCGTTTAATCGCTACGTTTTCGAACCTTTCGGGACGCCGAAATAAAGAACGCCGCAATTGCGGCGTTTTTTATTGTCTGCGATTCGGCAAGCTTACTTGCCGCTGCCGGTCCGGCGCTGCAGCTGATCGCGCAGGTTCGGCGGCGTGCCTCTGATGGTCAGCGTGTCGGTGGCCGCATCCCAGAAAATGCGCTCGCCCAGCAGCATGGCGTCGAAGTTCAGACTGATACCGCCGCCGCTGCCGGCGAATTTGGTCAGCTGGCGCAGCGTGCCGCGATCCGCCGGGAAGCTGTCTTCCAGCTGATAGCCTTGCTCGCTGGAGAACTGCATGAAGTCTTTCTCACCGACCGGCGACAGTTCCTGCGACAGCGCCTGCAGTTCGATCTCTTCGCCCGCCTGCAGCTGTTCGTTGCAGTAGCTGTACACCTGCTGGCGCACCGACTGGCGCTCATTCTTGTCCAGCTGCGCGTCGGCGCAGTAGTCATCCACCGCCTGCAGCAGCCCGCGGTTTTGCGCCTTGGTGTCCAACCCTTCGGACGCCGCCAGGAAATCCATGAAGAAGTCGGCGACCTTACGGCCCACGCGCCCGCGCAGGAAGGTCAGATAGCGGGTCGATTCCGGGTTGGTTTCCCACTCGGTCAGATCGATGCGCGCAACGATATCGGCGTTGTTGATGTCCAGATAGTGCGTAGTGTTGATATCCAGCTCTTCGTTGACGCGCATGCTGTTACGGCTGTTCAGCACCGCGATCAGCAGGTACTCGACCGCCAGATAACGGTATTGACCGAACAGCACCACGCCGCCTTCGGCGAATGGATACTTCGCCAGTTCGTCGCGCAGACGGCCGGTCGCCGCGCGGCTGAAGGCCAGAAAGTCCTTATCGTCCTTGCGGCAGGTGCGCAGCGCTTCCGCCAGCTCGCTGCCCTCGTTGAACAAGCCCAGGGCCTTGCTCTTGGCGCTGTAGACGCGATGCAGTTCCGCCATCATTTCTTCCACCGCCGCGTTGGTGGGAAGCAAGGAATCGCGCAGCACCACGTCCAGCGTTTGCTCGTCGCGTTTCACCAACTGGTGCAGAGCGATCTGGTCGATATCCAGACTCATGGTAAATCCTCCTGTTCTTTAGGCGCGTATTCAAACACTGAAGGCCCCGCCCTGCAATACTAAAAAACCGCGGCAAACCGGAAAGGCGCAGCGGTGAGCCGCCCCGCCGCGGGCGAACCCTTTCCCGAATGACAGGAAGTGATAAAAGAGCGGAAAATCACTGTCCTATACGGTAAGATAGGGCACTTTGCAGATTACTAAGCGCAATTTTATGCCACAATCATCCCGTTACAGTGACGAACACGTTGAACAACTGCTCTCAGAGCTGGTCAATGTTCTGGAAAAACACCATACCCCCACCGATCTTTCCCTGATGGTGCTGGGCAATATGGTCACTAATTTGATCAACACCAGCGTTGCCCCCGCGCAGCGGAAAACCCTGGCGAGATCGTTCGCGGAAGCCCTGCAGGCTTCTGTCCGTGAAGATAAAGCGCATTAATATTTATTTATGGTGACAAACCGTCAGCGTTATCGTGAAAAAGTCTCCCAGATGATCAGCTGGGGGCACTGGTTCGCCTTATTCAACATCCTGCTCGCCCTTGGGCTGGGCAGCCGCTACCTGTTTGTCACCGACTGGCCCGCTTCCCTGCTGGGCCGGGTCTATGCCTTGGTCAGCCTGCTGGGGCATTTCAGCTTTATCGTATTCGCCGGCTATTTGCTGGTGATCTTCCCGCTCACCTTCGTGGTGATGTCGCAGCGGCTGCTGCGATTTATTTCCGCCGCGCTGGCCACCGCCGGGCTCACGCTGTTGCTGGTCGACAGCGAGGTGTTCTCCCATTTCCACCTGCACCTCAATCCGGTGGTGTGGGATCTGGTGGTCAACCCGGATCAAAGCGAGCTGTCGCGCGACTGGCAGCTGATGTTTATCTGCGTGCCGGTGATCTTCCTGGTGGAGATGCTGTTCGGCACCTGGAGCTGGCAGAAGCTGCGCAGCCTGAACCGCCGCCGTTTCGGCAAGCCGCTGGCGGCGCTGTTCATCAGCGCCTTTTTCGCCTCGCACCTGATTTACA
Organism: Serratia sp. SCBI; assembly: GCF_000747565.1. Classification (NCBI taxonomy): domain Bacteria; kingdom Pseudomonadati; phylum Pseudomonadota; class Gammaproteobacteria; order Enterobacterales; family Yersiniaceae; genus Serratia; species Serratia sp. SCBI. The sequence goes on from NZ_CP003424.1 coordinate 3,455,093, forward strand.
TCTGGGCCGACGCCAACTTCTATCGCCCGATCACCATGCAGCGGGCCAACCTGCCGCTCTCGTACCCGATGACCGCGCGCAAGTTCCTCGAAAAACACGGCCTGCTCGATCAGCAGGAATATGAACGCCGCCTGGTGCAACAGGGCAATCCGGAAGCGGTGGCGGTGGAGTACCCGCTCAGCGATCTCAGCTACGGCGATAAAGGCAGCGGCTATAACCTGCTGATGATCGTGGTGGACGGCATTCGCGCCAAAGACGTGGCGCAGGACATGCCGACGCTGACGCGTTTCGCCCAGGAAAACGTGCGCTTCAGCGATCACTACAGCTCGGGCAACCACGCCGACACCGGGCTGTTCGGCCTGTTCTACGGCATTTCCCCGACCTATCTGGACAGCGTGCTCGCCGGCCGCAAGCCGTCGGCGCTGATCAACGCGCTCGGCGAGCAGGGTTACCAACTGGGGCTGTTCTCGTCCGACGGCTTCAACGCCAGCCTGTACCGTCAGGCCCTGTTGACCGACTTCTCGCTGCCGACGCCGGCGCCGCAAAGCGACGCGCAAACCACGCAGCAATGGCAACGTTGGCTGACGGATCAGGGCGACAAAGAGCCGTGGTTCTCCTATATCAACTTCAGCGGCGCCGAGCCGGCCGAAGGCGCTAAAACTCCGGCGCCGGCCGATTTTATCCAACGCTATCGCACCGGCGCTCAGGACGTGGACGCCCAGATAGCCCAGGTGCTGGATACCCTGAAACAGCGCGGCCTGCTGGATAAAACCGTGGTGGTGATCACCGCCGAGCACGGCGTCGAGTTCAACGACAGCGGCAAAGGCCAATGGGGCGCCGGCACCGCCTTCAACCAGGCGCAGCTGCAGGTGCCGCTGGTGATCCACTGGCCGGGCACGCCGGCGCAGACCATCAACAAGCTGACCGGCCATAACGACGTGATGCGTACCTTGATGCAACGGCTGCTGCACGTGAAAACCGCGCCGAAAGACTATTCGCAAGGCGAAGATCTGTTTACCGCCCAGCGCCGCAACAACTGGATCGCCACCGGCGATGGCAATCAGCTGGTGATCACCACGCCGACGCAGACGCTGATGCTGGACAACAGCGGCAACTATCGCGTCTACGATCAGAACGGCGATGAAATAAAAGACGAGAAACCGCAGCTTGCTCTGCTGTTGCAGGTGCTGACCGATGTAAAACGCTTTATCGCCAACTAACTGCTTAAAACTAAAGCAATCAAGTGGTAAGGCGCTTGCATAAACATCGAGAATCGGTAGTATGATTTTTCATAGCGTCGGCATGTAGCGCAGCCTGGTAGCGCACCGTCATGGGGTGTCGGGGGTCGGAGGTTCGAATCCTCTCATGCCGACCAAATTCAAGAAAACCTGCTGTAACAGCAGGTTTTTTTTCGTCTGTACGTGAGAGGATGAGAGCGCAGACGCTGCCCCCCTGCCTCCCCCAACGATCATTGCGCGCCTCGCTTTCGCGACGGCCTTTCTCTTTACCAGGCTCAGGCTGAGATTTTGTCTTGTTGGTTTTCGGGCGCTGCGGCGATGAACGCCGGTAGCTGAGTACAGGCGTCGTAAATCGCTTTACAGCGCGGGTACCCGCTCAGATCGCACCCCATCCGCAGGGCATTCGCCCACTGAGGGATCAGACAGCAATCTGCCAACGTCGGGCTGTCGCCAACGCAGAAGGGCCCTGGCGGCCTCTGGAGCAACAGCTGTTCCACGGCGCTCAGCCCTTGCCGGATCCAGTGCGCATACCAGCGTTTTTTCTCTTCCTCACTCACCTTCAGCTCTTCACTCAGGTAGCGTAACACCCGTAGGTTATTGACCGGGTGAATATCGCAAGCGATGACATAAACGATTTCCAGTACCCGGCTGCGCGCCGGATCGGCCGTCGGCAACAGCGGCGACTGGGGGAAATGGCGATCCAGCCAGTCGGTAATCGCCAGCGACTGGCTGAGAGACTCGCCGTCGTCCGTGAGCAGCGTCGGCACCAGCCCGACCGGGTTCATACGCCGATAAGCCAGCTCATTCTGCTGCCCGATGCGAATATTGACGCCCACCGTCTGGTAATGGATACCTTTCAGCGCCAGCGCAATGCGCACGCGGTAGGACGCAGAGCTATTAAAAAAACTGTACAGCTTCATCATTCACCTCAGAATCAGCCTCAGACAATCTTCACGGCGATAGGGGTAAGCCCCTCTACATTCCCGGTAATCACATCGCCTTTCACCACCGCCCCCACCCCTTCCGGCGTGCCGGTAAAAATCAGATCGCCGGGCTGCAGCTCAAAAAAGCCGGACAGATAGCTGATGGTTTCATTCACCGACCAGATCAGATGACGGATGTCGCTGCGCTGACGATCGCTGCCATTGACCTGCAGCCAGATAGGCGCATGGTTGACGTCTGCGCTGTCGCCGGCTTTATGCAGTGGCGCGATGGGCGCAGAGAGATCGAACGACTTACCGATTTCCCATGGGCGCCCCATTTGACGCATGTCCATCTGCCGATCGCGGCGGGTCATATCCAGGCCCGTGGCATATCCCCAGATATATTCATGCGCGTTTTCCAACGGAATATCGCTCCCCCATTTACCAATCGCCACCACCAGTTCGATTTCGTAGTGATAGTTGTCCGTTTGCGCCGGATACGGCAGCGCCAGCGTTTCGCCGGCCGCCACCGGCACCACCGCATCGGCAGGCTTGCAGAAGAAGAACGGCGGCTCACGATCCGGATCAAAGCCCATTTCGCGAGCATGGGCGGCATAGTTGCGCCCGACGCAGTAGACACGGTGCACGGGGAACTGTTTATCACTCCCCACGACAGGAACAGTCACGGGGGCTGGCGGTGCAAATACGTATTGCGTCATTTTGTCTCTCCCAAATTAATAACGTGCTTCACGGAACAGCCCCAGGGCTTCCTGAACCGGCCGGTCCGAAAAACTGAATAACACGGTGTCTTCATGCGCCTGAAACGACACGTCGAACCAGGTCGGCGCCACAAAGATATCTTTTGCCGAAAAGTGAAGGGTTTCGTTGCCGATGCTGACCTGGCCGCGCCCTTCCACCACGTGGTAGAGGGTGCTGTCCGTGGTGCGCGCTTTTCGTGAGGAAAAGCCTTTCGGCAACAGTTGCAGGAAGGCGCCCATCGAGGGCATGGGATAGCCGCCGGTCACCGGATTGACGTAGCGCATCTTGTAGCCGTCCCACTCGTCGGCGTCCCCCATGCGGGTGAGGTCGTACAGCGTTTCGCGGCTGCGATCGTAGCGGTAGTTGAAAATGGGCGATGAGTTGCCTTTCTGATGGCGCAGCGGCAGCATATTGGCCGCATAACGCGGTAAATAGTCCCCCTCCCGGCGCGTCACGGGCTGCTGTTCTTGCGGATAGTCTTCCGCGAAACCGCAGCCCAGCAGATTCACCAGCGGCAAATCCAGCCCGTCCAGCCATACCACCGGCTCAGCGCCGGGATTGCCGTGATCGTGCCAGCGCCACTGCGGCGTCAAAATGAAGTCGCCTTCATGCATTTGCGTTCGTTCGCCGTCAACGGCGGTAAACGCCCCTTTCCCTTCGACGATAAAACGCAACGCGGACTGATTATGGCGATGGCTCGGCGCAATTTCGCCCGGCATGATCAACTGCAATCCGGCGTACAGCGTCGGGGTGATGGCGGCTTGTCCGCGCAACATCGGGTTTTCCAGCACCAGCACGCGGCGCACTGCTTCTTTGGTGCCAATCAACTCGCCGCTGGCCAGCAGGTGCGGGCGAATCTCCTGATAGTTCCAGTAAGCCGGGGCGCAGTTTGCATTCGGCGTTGACGGTACCAGATGGTGCAGCGACTCCCACAACGGGGTCAGGTTCTGCCCGGAAATCTGCCGGTAAAACTGCTGGCGGCTGGGGTTAACATCCTGATGGCGTTCAGGCATAGGGATTCTCCTTTTTCATTCACGACGCTGCGCGAGGCAACGTGTCAGGGGCTGGGGCAGACAGACGAACGACAGCCGTCAACAGCATTAACATCACCGTACTGAGCGCCGCCGGAAGGGCAATAATGAAAAATAGCGTATCGAATGAGAAATTCATCGCCATCATCACGCCGCCGGAAAGCGAGCCGACAATCGCGCCGCAGCGGCCAATGGCATTGGACCAGCTGACGCCCGTCGCCCGGCTTTGCGTCGGATAGAGCGTGGCGGTCAAAGCATTCAGCCCGACCTGCGACCCGCTGATGCCGATGCCGGTGCCGAAGATGGCCAGCGCCATTTGCCACAGGCCGTTCTCGCTCAGGCCAATCATGACGATACACACGGCGCCCAAGGCGTAGCTCACCGCCAACACCCGGAAGGGATTGCATTTGTCCATCAACACGCCCAGCCCCAGCGCGCCCACCGTGCCGCCTATCTGGAAAGCGGCGGTTACCCAGGAGGCATGCCGCAGATCAATACCGCGGTGGTTAAGCAGCGTCGGCATCCAGCTGGAGAGCAGGTAGATGATCAGCATGCTCATGAAAAAAACCGCCCAGAGCATGAGGGTGATGCGCAACTGGCGGCCGGCGAACAGCGGGCTGATGCTGCCTTTGGCCGCCGTGGCGGCTTCGTTCAGATAAAAATGGGTTTCTTCATCGCACTCGCCAGTCATGGCGCTGACCGTTTTGGCAATCACCTTTTGCGGCAGTTGGCGGCGAACCTGCCAGCGCGGGGATTCCGGCAGGGCAAACAGCAGCGCCGCAAAGAGCATCAACGGCAAGACGCCGCCGAGCACCAAAATGCCGGACCACCCCACCCTCGGCACCAGTTGGGCGCTGACGATCCCGCCCAGGGCCGAACCGAGCGTGAAACCGCAGAACATCAGCGTGACCAGCGCGCCACGGCGGCGAGCGGGCAGATATTCAGAGGTCATCGTGATGGTGTTCGGCATCGCGCCCCCCAGGCCCAGGCCGGTGAGAAAACGCAAAACGACCAGCGTTTGCAGATCGGGGGAGAAGGCCGAAATCAGGCTCAGCGCGCCAAACAGCGCCACGCAGAGTTCGATAACGCGCTTGCGGCCAAAGCGGTCAGAGAGCGGACCGCAAAGCAGCGCGCCCGCCGTCAACCCCAGCAGCCCCGCGCCAAACAGCGGCGCCAGCTCACCGGCGGACAGCTGCCACTGGGCACGGATGTCGGGCGCGATGAAACCAATGGCCGCGGTGTCAAAACCATCGAGCATCACCACCAAAAAGCAGCAGAGAATGACGCGCCACTGCGTCTTGCCGATAGGGGCTGCGTCGATCAGTGCTTGTAAATCACGCCGTTGAGTCATAGTGAGCGCCTCGCAGCAGGTAGGGAGATGTCTGTGTTGTTTTAGGTATGTTACGAATTTGTATCTTTAGCGATAAAATGTACAATGGCTTTTCGGGCGGAGACATAACCGGAGGGTTATAACAAATGGCGAACTGGGCGCAGAAATTGAAGCTGCACCATCTGCAAATGTTGGTGGCATTGGGTGAACAGGGAAATCTGACCCACGTTGCGCGGATGATGAACATCTCCCAACCCGCTCTGTCAAAATGGTTGTCGCAGCTCGAAGATGAGATTGGGCTCACGCTCTTTGAGCGGCATAGCAAAGGGCTACGCCCCTCCGAGGGGGGGAAATTGCTGCTTCAGCATGCGCAGCGTTTGATCAATGATCTGGAGCGTTCGCAGTCTGAAATCGCCCGCTTTAAGCAAGGCGGGCTGGTGGGAAGCCTGAAAATCGGCTGCTCGCCGGTGGCGACCGACTGCGTTTCACAGGCCATATTGAGCCTGCTGCAGGAAATGCCGACGCTGCATCTCAATATTGAGGAAAAGGTGATGACCCCACTGCTGCACGATCTGCTCGCGGGCGCGGTGGATGTCGTCGTGGGCCGCGTCGGGGGCGGGCGCTGCAGCTGCCGCTCAACTATCAAGTGCTCTACACCGAACCGGTATGCTTCGTTGCCCGCCCTCACCATCCGCTGGCAAAATCCGCCTCCCTCACCTGGCACGATCTCACCCACTGGCGCTGGATAGTCTGGCCGACCGGCACGCCAATCCGCCTCAGCATCGATAATGCGTTGGCAGATAACGGCGTGATGCTGCCTGAAAACACGGTTGAATCGGCATCGATGAACGTCAGCACCAACCTGCTGCAAAGCAGCGACATGATCTCCATTCTTTCACTACGGCTGGCGCAGCGTTATGCCAGCCAGGGGCAACTGGCGATCCTGAACCTGCCGAAGATTGAGCAGAAAGGCAGCGTGGGTGTTTTCTGGCGCAACAGCGAGCCGCCTTTTGCCGCGCTGAGCCGCTTTTTGCAGCTGCTGACGCAGGCCAGATAAAAATCGCCTTAACGCGACGGCTCCCTTTTCTCGCAGAACGGGGATTCAGCGGCGGGCTTTACCGCACGCCGCGCAAGCAAGAATGATCGCATCATGCAAAATTCCGTCCCCCCTCTTGCCAACCCGAGCGGCTCAGGCCAGAATACTGTACATTAAATCAGTGTTTACAGGTGAGTCATGTTTGTAGAATTGGTATACGACAAACGCAACGTCGCTGGGCTGCCCAACGCCGCCGAGATTATTCGCAGCGAGCTGGAAAAACGCGTGCATGTGCTGTTCCCGGAGGCGGAAGTGCGCGTGAAACCGATGCAGGCCAACGGCCTGAACTCCGACGCCAGCAAAAGCGATCGCGAAAAGCTGAACCGGATGTTGGAAGAGATGTTCGAAGAAGCGGATCAGTGGCTGGTCACTGATATTTGACGGGAAAGAACGTTATTCGCAGGGGCGAACTCCCACTCAGCGGGAACCCTGCATAGCGGAACGGGCAGTGACTCTGCCCGAGCCTGGCGGCGATGATGCCGGCGCAGATACCTGAAACCGACTGCACCGGCATTATTTACCTGGCATCCATTCGAGTTTATGAAACCGCGTTGGTTTCCGATGGCGTGTCATCGTTTAACACCAGCGCCTCCGGCGGCAACACTTCCACCTCTTCACGCACCGGCATGGCGAGGCGCAGATCGATCCAGCGCCCCTCAGGGATATCCATCGCTTCGCCGGCCACGACCGTCGCGGTATCGATGTCAAAACGACGTTTGCTGATTTTCACCGTAATGACGCCGTCGTTATCGGTGGCGGTTTCCACAAAGCACAGGCGGTTGCCGTTCACGTCCTGCGGCACTTCGATAGTCCAGCCCTCCTTTGCCAACCCCAGCGATCCATTCAGCTGATAAAGTCCGGTAGCGATTCGTTCCGCGCTCACCCCGGCCGCTTCGCCATTAACGGCGACATAGCCGGCCAAATCAAAGCCGCCGTCCAGATAGTCCGCTTGCATATGCTGCGGCGCCGCGGATAATCTGGCGATCGGCGAGGCTTTCTTGATAAAGCCGTTGGCGTCAACGGTGGTGTTGGCTTCCGACCACATCCAAACCCAGGGGGTAAACGTAGCGCCATTCCAGCTGCGCACGGCAATTTTCCCCGATTGCGCCGCACTTACACCATAGCCGTAACAGGTTTGCACCGTACGGTAACTGTCGTCGGTTCCCGCCTGCGTCACCGCCCACGATCGCGTATCGAGAAAGTGAGTGCCGACATCTTTGAAGGGATTGCCAATGGGATCTGTGCTCACATAACCCCGTCGGCTCTGCATTTGCGCATTGAAATTGCCTTTGCTTGCGGCGGTAGCACCTTTACTCAAGCCCCAATCTTTCAGGTTTGCAATATCCGCGACGGTGGGTTGATCGGACGAGCTAAATAACCGCGACCAGGTGATAGTCGAAGGCAATGCGGTAGATGAACTCCCCACCCAAGCCTGCCGCGAAACCGATGTGGCAAAATACGCGCAAGATGGCCCGCCATCCACCGGCAACGTTAATATGCCCCCAGACACGTTGCCCGGCCGATTGGCCGTCGCTACCGTGTAGCGCTGAATGGAGGATTTATTATCCTTCGCAAATGCATCCTCGGTATGAATTGGTCCGGTACCAAAACCACCGATAGCAGATTGGGCGACAGTAGCATAATCGGGTAACGCCTGGGATTGCGAAAACGAAACGCCCGTGCGCATATCAATTTTCATCACCCCGCTCGGTTCCACCGATTGCTTTACCGCCTTATGCTCCCAGCGCAAGCCGGCCGCGTTCGCGTAGGTGATTTGCTCAACCGTATACCAGCAGTTGATGGTGAAAGTATTCACTTTCACATAGATATCATAATTATCGCGACTGGATTCAATAACCTGAATATCCAAGATCGCCGTTCCGGTATCGTTAAGAAAGGTGCCGCCGATACGATTGGCCTTATTGGTCGTATCGCTGGCGCCAAGATTACCCGTCCTCAGCATCAGGCGTGACAGGCCAGCGTTATAAACAAATCCGTTATAGCCGTTCGAACCGTAGAAATTGAGCGCGATCCCGACACCATTTTGCCCCACATTTTTAAACTGCCCCAACAGGAACCAAGTGGCGATATTGGTGTTGTTTTCCGGGAACTTGAACCGCACATTATCAAAGGCGGTCACCACCTGTGCGGCGCTCTTCGCCGCATTTTGCTCGCTGGTTTTCGCCGCCGCAGCGGAGGAAGAAGCCTTGCCTGCGGAGGCGGCCGCCTCTGCACGCAAACGATCGACGGTTTGCACAATCTCCGGCGTGATATCGCTTTCCCCTGGCCGGCTCAGGAAATCATTGAGCGTGCCGGGCAAGGAATCGCTATACACCTCGATAGCCCCCACCCGTTCCGGCTGTGCGCCATAGACAGAGATGATAACCTCGTAAGCGCCCGGCTCCACGGATAGAGCGTATTTACCGCTGTCATCCGTCACCGATTGTGATTTAGCCAGGCTCAATACCGTTGACGAGGTTCTGACTGCGCGCATGGTAATGGTTACGCCGGAACGAGGATCGCCATAAGGCCCTTTTAATACGCCGCTGATTAAAGTCATTGCACTTTCTCCATGAGTTCTTTGATTAATTCATCCTGGCGATCGATTCTATCCAGAGCCTGATTCAAGGCAGCCAAGGCCACATATCCCAACGTTGAATAATCGACGGATTTTACTCGAGTAACGGTTTCGCCATTTTGCAACTCTAAAGAACCACCTTCAGCAACAACCTGAGGAAGCTTCTTTTCAATTTCTTGTGCGATACCACCGATAAAGGGCTTGCCATCGCGCTTGCCGGTATAGAGTTTTAGACCACGAATGAGTGTTATGGGATCTTCAATTTCTTTTACTTCAGTTTTAATTCTAAGATCTGAGCCGGTCACCCAATTTCCAGTTAAGTTATTAAAGTCTCCGTTATTCTGTAGACGAACCTCATGCCAAACATTGGCATAATCCTTAAATGAAATCGCACCATAATCAGTTACACCAATTTCACGGCGACAAAACATTTGCATAGCTGTGACAACACCACCTGCAGTTGTCATAACCGATAGTAATGTCGGGCCATCTACAGTTCCGGTAGATCTAGTAAACGTCTTTTCAGCACGGACATTAGACGACCCCGTATCACCAGAGTTCAAATGAATCCCATTTCGCCCCATCATGGTATCATCAAATGTCGTTGACTTACGGAAGCGTGAATATCCCCCCACGTCAAGGTTTGCCGTTTGCCCTGTCACCAAAGAACCCTGTAAAGACAGTGAACCTTTAATTTCCTGGGCAGCGCTAATCGTCTTGTCTAATTTATTATTGAGTGAATCTGCAATATTATTCCAGGCTGGACCGGTATAGGTGCTGCCATCAGGGAGCGTTACCGTAATATTTCCGCTGCCGCTGAAGACCTGCTGCCAATTCTCTTTATCGGAATTCAACCCACGCAGGGCTTTCGCCGTCTCGGCAGCCAGCTGGGCAGTGATGGCGTTCATTGCATCGCGCGGTACAGCATTCCAGGCAACACCGACCTGAGTCGAGCCGTCATAGGCTTTAACCAGCGTTGCCTGCGTAGCATTATCAACGGTTTTAACCGGCAGCGTATAGGTTACGCCGCCGACCACGCTCACGATGAAATCACCGGCTTTCAGCTCGGTATTAAAGGCCGTTCCGGTACCTTTTACTATTGTGGAATTATTTGTTAGGGTAAGAGTGCCTGCTGGCATAAATATCCTCCTGAATTAGCCTGATAAAAACCTCGTTACGGAGATGATGGTTACTCCAGCCCAAAGGCTGTATATTGCGGAGTGGCAAAGATGTTCACAATAAAAGTCGTTGAGTGCGATTGTCCTTGGTCAAGCTCTCCTGCGGCAAGCTGCCAAAAGGCAGTCGAAGACTTTCCAATTAATGTATCGATATAAACGATGGATACTGAAGGTTGCCCGCTACTAGAACTGGAACTAACGGAAACCTCTGGCATATAGCCTCCGCCGGTTGTGTTTTGCCTAACCCCGCCATAACCGTGAGGATAGCCTCGTCCACTTCTTTTAATTTGAATCTGTCCAAAGACACGAACGGGAATAACATTATTACCGCCAAAGCGTAATAACCGACTCGCATTAGTATGATAACCCGTCCAGCTTAACATCGAGCCATCCATGATCGCGCCTTCGATATTCGCGGCGGAAAGTTTTCCCTCAATGGAGCAATTCTCAAGGATCCGGCAATTGCCAATCACGCCATTTTTAAACTCACCAGTGTCGGCATATATCGCTCCACGGGCGCTAATGTTATTGAATTGTGCCCCGCCATCTTTATTTATCGCCCAGCCACGCTGCCCACTTACCCAATTAGAAGACTGGATATGCTGTGCGATCTTTGCGCTATCGATAGTACCATTGCGAATAAACGCGTCGCTAATAAACACCTGCCCATCCACCACGGCAAACGGTGAATACTGATTGCTGTTGTTGCCGCTCATCAGCACGAACTGGTTGGCGTTAAAGCCCACGCGGGTGGTGACCGGCCTGCCGTTTTCCGCCAATACCGCGATCGACATGCCGGCGTTGTAGAAGGTGCCGTTCACCCGCACGCCCGCTTTCAACGTATGGATGGCCGTGGCGCCGTCGGCGTCTACCGTCGCCGTCAGTTTGTCTTCCAGCACCGCCGCCACGTCGTCAATCTGCGCCTGCACCTGGGTTTTCATCTCGGCCAGCCCGCGATCGACCTCCGCGATGGTGGTTTTCACCACCATGATATCGGCGCGCACCGTACCGTACTGCGCCCATTGGTGATCCACCGTCGCGTTGTTGGCCAGCGCATTCTGCAAGATAGCGTCGATGTTGGTGTCGATATCGCCCACCAGCCGCTCGCCGTCTTTCGCGGTCAGGAGATCGTCGCCGATGTTCTCGAGATAATCGCCGGCGTCCGCGTTCGCCTGCCCAGCGGTCCAGCCTGTCCAGTCGCCCTGATTGCCGGTGCGGTCTTGCAACCGCGCGCGGAACCAGAACTCCTGCCCCGCCTTCAACCCTGTCATGGCGTGGGTGTGCAGCGGGTACGGGATATCGGCCAGCAGCATCGCGTTATTTCCGGCGGCGTTGTCCGCATACTGAATTTCGGTCTTGAGCGTATCTTCAGCGCCGCCAGGGAACGCCCAGTCGAGCTGGATGCCCCACAGCAAAGGCGATGCCTTGAAGCCAACCGGTATCGGCGGTTTACCCTCTTTGCCCTTGAGGTAGGTTTCCATCGACGTCGCCCAAATAGACGATACGTCACTGGCGTTGATGGCTCGCACCCGCACCCGATAACGACCGGCGTAAATCCCCGGCACCTCGAAGCCGAGCGCCGAGGTGCGCGGCACCGACACCCAGTTGCCGTTATCTTTGCGCCATTCCGCCTCATAGGCGATGGCATTTTCAACCGCGCCCCAGGCGGCGCGCAGGGTGGTAATGGCGATACCCTGGCTCACCAAGGAGTAGCTGTCGATGATGATGTTCTTCGGCGGCGCCTGCACGCCGGGCGGAATGATGGAGATCGGACGATCGTCGATACGCGCGCCGGTATCGATGCGGGCGTACTTGTTCGGATCGTGTTCCGCCGCGTTGACGGTATAGGTGTTGTCGCCGTTGTCGGCGATACCCACCACGCGGTAAAGCTGCACCGCCAGGTCGTCCGCGTCGATGGACCAGGCCGCTTCCGGCGCCGGCGTCTCGCTGTAGGCCGTGGTGACGGTCACTACGCGTTCATTCACCGCCTGCACGGTGCGCGCCTGCGCCCGGCCGGAAGGCAGGTTGACGATCAGGCGATCGCCGGCTTTGGCGCCCGGCGTCCTGTCCAGCGTCAGTTTACGGCCGTCCACGCCGCTGAGGCGCCCGCCAATCACCCGCCCGGCCAGCATCTGGTCTGCCACGCCGACGATATGCCCCGGCATGGGGATCATGCCGTCCAGCCCCACGGAAAAGCTGACCGTACGATCCTTGCTGTTAGTCAACAGCGCCCAGCGGCCGCGGCGGTTCGCTTCGCTCGGCGTGGTGCAGCCGATAGCCGTCAGCTCGGTCTGGTTCACGTCGTAGCGGCGCACCAGATCGCTGTCGAATACCGCCTCTATCGCATCGGCGTAATGGTTGCCCGGATCGGACCAGCTGACCATCGCCGTACTGTAGCGGGTGCGTTCGCTGGCGGATGAGTAGGTAAACTTGCCGTCGATCACGTTGGCGCGGGTGTAGGTGAAGTCCATATCGCGCGGCATGTCCGCCAGGGCGACCATTTGGTTTTGTCCCCAATAGGTCATACCGCGGAAAATGCCGGCCAAATCGCTCAGCACCGTCCAGGCCTCTTCCCGCGACTGCAGATAAACGTTGCAGGTGAAACGCGGCTCCATGCCCTCGCCGCCGCGCCCGTCCGGCACCGGCTGATCGCAATACTGCGCGATGCGGTACAGTTCGGACTCGGAGACCTGGGAGGCGTCGATGCGATCGCCCAGGCCAAAGCGCTCGGCCAAAATAATGTCGTAAAACACCCACGCCGGGTTATCGCTGTAGGCCCACTTAAAGCCGCCGCTCCAGAGGCCGGTATAACTGCGCGTTTGCGGATCGTAGTTGTCCGGCACGCGGATCAGGCGGCCGCGCGGTTTGCAGCTGATCTTCGGGATGTTGGGGAACTGCTTTGAATCAAACTCCACGTAAAGCAGCGCAGTGTTCGGGTAGCGCAGCTTGGCGTCGATGATTTCGGTCAGCGCCTCGATGTTCATCCGGTCGGCGATCCGGGCGCTGTTGGCGTTAGGCGTCAACCGGCGCACGCGCAGCTGCCATCCCGTGGTGGCCTTCGGCAAATTGATGCGGTGCGAGCGTTCATACAGCGAGGTGGTTTTATCGTCGATCGCCGCCGTTAGCACCTCCTGGTAGCTGCCGCCGTCGGTCGCCACGTCGATGGCGTACTCGATGCGATAGCCGTTGACGTCGCCGTTGTCCGCCTGTTTTTGCAGCATAGGCCAACCCAGGCGCAGGCGGACGGCGGAAAGTTGCAGGTTCGAGACGGAGCGCACCCACGGCGCGCCGCTTTTCAGTTCGCTGCCGACCGAGATCTCATTTTCAACGGCGGGAATGCCCTGGATATATTCCTGCGCCTGCGAGCCAGGGCGGAACTCCCAGCGGAAACCGGGAAAGTTTTCCGTGCCGTCGATGTTCAGTACCGGCGTACCGTCAACAAAAATGTTTGTGCCATCCAGCCCGCCGGCAAATTCCCCTTCGCCTAATGCGAACAGCATCTTCGCTCTGGCGATCGACTGAATGCTGTCCGGCGATTCTACCGGCGTGTGGCCGCCACCGCCGCCGCCTTTTCGCCCACGGATCATGTTCTGTGCCATATTTCGCCCATAAAAAAAGCCGCTATTGCGGCTGTCTGTTCAAACGGATGTCGTTATTGCTGGTCTTCGGTATAAATACCTGCGGAGATAATCGCCCCGCCAATTTCACGCGTGCCGTACAGCACGCCGACGGGGTTGCCCTGCGCCGTGGTGTTGACCGGCCCGCCAAAGGCATAGCTCGGTTTATTTTCCGGGCCTTGCCGCATGCGCAGCCCGCCCATTTGCGGGGAAAGCATTTGGACGACACCGCCGAGGGCAAGGGAAGCGCCAGCAACACCAATACCTTGTGCAACGGCTGTCGACATACCTAAAAGGGCAGGATTCCAAATGGACAAAGCCACTAATGCAGCCCCAAGAATTGTTTGAAACAGCCCAGCTCGCTTGCTCCCAATCACGACGGGAACAAGGTGAATATCTTCCGACCCTTTGGTGAGCTCTAGCTCATCCTGCCGGACATTGCGTTTACCAACGAAAATAGAAAATGTCAGGCCGCGTTTGTGCGCCTCCAGCATGTAGCGCTCGAAGCCGGGTAACAAGTTCTTCATTGCATCAATGGCTTTGGTAACAGTCATGGCCCGGTATTTAAACTCCCGGCCAAACAACTGAATCATCGGACCATGAAACCGGACAGTTCTTAGAGGAATATCGATAAAAGACATAATGCCACCATAAAAAAAACCTGCCGAAGCAGGTCATTTACATTGCGTGATAGCCTGCTCATAGAAATCTATTTCTTTACTTCTATATAAGCGATAACTGCTACCTTCACTATTACTGACAACATCAAGGATGAATACGGGACCACGCCAGGGATCGTTAAACTGTAGCGAATGTCCATCCGGTAATGGTTGAGTGATCATCGGTTGCAAATATGAATGCTTATTCCACTCAGCGATCACACAATAGACGAACGCCTGTTCCGATTTTTTCGAGTTCCCCGAAGCAATGGGAGTACTCTCTTTCAAACTGCTTACCGTATTACACCCAGAAATAAACAGAGCCATAATTAATAAAATCTTCTTCATTACCCTTTTCCTTAAGCTGAAAAGTGGAATGATAGCATCACATCAGGGCTTTGTAGCGCAACACCTTCACCGTTCGTTCTTTCCAATACCCACCGTAAGGCACCCGCTGGCTGAGCATGCCGTACATATGGTGCAGCAACAGGCCATCTGCCAACAGAATGCCGGCGTGGTTGGCCACCGGCGCCGAAACCTGCATGATCGCCATGTCCCCCGGCTGCGGCGGGCCATCGAACTCGCGAAAGCCACAGGCATGCCAGTTTTCCAGATAGCGGTTTTCACCCTGCTCCCACCACGGGTAATCAACGCGGTAATCCTGGAGCGTTATGCCGTGCTCCTGGCGGAAATAGCTCATGACCAGCCCCCAACAGTCGGTATGCCCCAGCACGAACTGGCGGCCCACCAGCGGCAGTTCGCCGCGCGGCAAAATGGTGCGCAAATCCCCCTCCGGCCAGCTGGCTATCGCCCAGGGCAACTCCATCGCGTCGCACTGCGCCTTGTCCAGTTCACTCGGCTGCGTGGTGGCGTCCGGGTGGCTGTGCACTATGAGGGTGATGGTGCCCCATTCGGCGGCGGCCACGTAGTCTTCCGGCGCCAGATGAAACTGCTCGGTGGGGTTGTCCGCCAAGTTACGACACGGGAAATAGCGCTCCACGCGGGACTTTTGCGCCACCACACCGCAACATTCGCGCGGATACTCGGCCCTGGCGTGGGCCATAATGGCCGCCGCGGTTTTTTCTTTCATGCTCGCCCCCTACTGCCGGATCAACGCCGCGCCGGGGAAGCCGCCGAACGGCAGCGGCTCGTGCTCGCCAAAGCGTTTTTGGCAGTCGCTCAACAGCCCGCCGCAGCGATCCTGGCTCGGGTCATCCACCGGGTTGCCCTTGTCGTCAAAGTAACGGCTACCGGCGTAATCGCAGCCCTTGCCGGTGCGATAGCCGCCGCGCGAGCACCAGGTGCACAGGCTGTGGATTTGCCGGGTCGGGATGCGCAATCCCCGCAGGTCCGCCGGACTGGAGAGTTCGAACTCCACCGCTTCGTCGCTTTCCGTCGCCTTGCGATCGATGTAGAACACCTGCAGCTTTTCCTGCAGCGGATCGGCCGAAGAGTTCCCTTGCGGGAAATTGCGGGCATCAAGGTAGTGCACCAGCGTGTCGTGGATCCGCACCTTAGCCTGCGCCATGTCCTCAAACTGCAGGCAGAGCGCGCTGATCAGGCCGTTGATATTGGCGACCGACAGCTTGGGCGCGTTGCCCTGGCTGTCGGCGGAAATCTCCAGCCCTTCAACGCTAAACGGCCACGGGCCGTACTCCAGCCCCTGCCACCAGACCGATTTCGCCGGCAGTTTGCTTTCATCACCGCCGGCGGCGGCCAGCTCTTGCGGCGTAAACGGCAGGGTATCGCAATGAAAGCGCAGAATATCGGCGCCAAACCGGGTGCCGTCCACCTCAATCAGGCGGATGCGGTTGCCCGGCTCCAGCTTTTGCAAATCTGAATTCAGCATCATCTCCCCCGGTTAAACGTGAAAAGCCTCGGTAAACGTGGCCGTCAGTGAATAGTTGCCCCCGCCCATCGCGACCGGCTTATAACCCTCGCAGCGGTAGAGGCCGGGAACCTGCGTCGGTGGCGTCCATTGGAAAGACTTCACCCCATGATGATTTTCCAGAAAGACGATGATCGGCGTGATGTAGTCATACTTGCCGACAAAGGTCAGATCCCAGGAGCGCACGATCGGGTTAATGCCGTCGCCGGAGACCTGCGCATAGCCGTCGCCGAACTGCGCCTTTCTGACGCGAAAGCGCATATCGCCGGCGGCATTGACGCGCGCCGGAAATTCAAATGTCTGAATGCCCATTACATCCCCTTGATTGCTTTCCAAATCGGCTGGCCCGGCATCAGGTTGCGGTTGATCACCTTCTGGCTTTCCTGCGCGGCGATATTGCCCATCCGTTTACCGAACTCGCCCCATCCCGGATCGGCCTGCGAACTGACGTTGCCGCCGTTCTCGATAGTGATGTAGACATTCGGCGCCGCCGCAGACTGCTGGCCGCCGCCGATCGCCCGCACGCCGAGCGAACCGTCCGCGCCGCGTTTGAGCGGCATAATGGCCTCCGGCCCGGCTTCGCCCATCAAGCCGGCGCCTCTGGCGAACGCGAACAACGTGGGATTGCTGACGATCTGGCCGCTGAATGCGCTCAGCGAGGGCGAGGCATATACGCCGCCTTTGGCGTTGGGGACATAGCCTTGCCAACCGGTCGGCATGCCCATCGCGCCTGAACCGGCCGCGCCCGCGCCGGCGCTTGCAGCCCCGCCCAGCAAGCCGCTGCCGATATTCATAAAGGTGGAAAGAATGGTTCTGGTCAACAGCGCCTGCATCGCCAGATCGATCAGTTGCTGAATGATGGACTGCGTCATGGAGGTCATCAAACCGAGCATGCTTTGCTTAAAGTTTTGCGTCCCGGTCAGCAGATCGAACATCATGCCGGAGGTCCGTTCCCGCGTCATGTCCACCAGCCCCAGCGCCATCTTGTGCACGCGGCTCTGCCCGCCGAACAGACTTAGCGCCTGCTGATACTGAGCGTCCGACGATTCTTGCGTCGCCACCTGCATCAGCTGTTCATAGCGCTGTTTATCCAGAATGCCTTTCTGGTAGTAAGCCTGGTATTGCGCCTGCTGCTGCACCAGCTGGTTGTTAAGGCGAGCGACCGGATCCACATCACCGGCAATGTTCATACGCGGCGCGGCAAGCGCATCGGTTTCAGCCTTCAACCGCTGGCGCGTCGTTTCTTGCTGCTGCATCCGGCTGGCGGTGTGGTACTCGCGTTCGGTCAACAGCCGCCCGTCATACAACGCCTTCAGCTCCTTGCCAACCTCCTGCTCTTTGCGCACCGCCGCCTGCCCTGGCGCGTATTGTTCAGCGAGCTGTTGCCGCTGCCGCTGGTACTTCTCGGCGTTCAGCGCCATCGCACGCTGCACATCGGCCTGCCCGGCACCGGCCGCCTTGGCCGTTGACGCCAGCTTGGTCTGCGCACTTTGTTCATCCTGGGTGATTTTTTCGAGGCTGCTCAGATGCGCCTGCTCGATTTCCTGACGCAGTTGTTGGTACTGATCAAGAGCCTGCTGTCGCTCACGTCCAAGATTATCTGTATTTACAATATCCAATGTATAAGCAGGGGGCGGAGAGGGCATCAACTGCGCCTGCGCAGTTGCAGTAGCGGGCAAAATATTACCTGCTGGCTGATTAAAATGACGAGCAGCCCCTGTCAAAACAAGAAGGTTAGCTTGGTCAATATTTTGCATGCTAGTGCGAGTATTTTGAATCCCGATATCTATTGACTCGAGAGCCGCTTCTGCACGCACCCGCGTAGCTTGCAACTGCTTTTCAACACCAAATATGTCACCCAGCCGACCTGGGTTACTCTGGATTCGTTCTATTCTCTCGTTTGCGTAATTCAACAAATTCTGCTGCTTATCTCGCTCACTAAGCTGTTCCTCGAGCTGCTCACTGAGATCTAACTTTCTCAGGGCAAGTTGCTTACTAGACAGTTTTATAAGCTCTGACGTGGTTAGAATCGCAGCATCTTTCAGACTCACCGCAGCCTCTTTGGCTTGCATTGTTTGCTCATAAAAGTATGCCATCCCCAATCCCGCCTGGATGGCGACACCGATTGGGCCGCCAAGCGCCCCCAGCGCGACGTTGGCGACGCGAGAGGCAGAACCGACGCCGGCCGTCGCCTGAGCCGCCCCGCGCGCCGCCGCCGCCTGATCGCGCCAGGCCGCCGCGCTGTCATTCAGGCCGCCGGCCAGTTTCAGCATCTCCTCCGCGCGGCTGCCGCCGTCGCCGGAGGCGCTGCTCGCCTGGCGAGCCGTGTCGTCCAACTGCTTCATCTGCGCCGTCGCGGCGACGGTGATGGACGCAAGTTCGGTGAGCGCCTGTCCATACTGGCGCGAGGTGGCGGCGAGGCCCTGCAGCGACAATTCAACGCCGGCCAGCCCCGCCAGTTTCCCCGCCAGGCCGCCAAGCGTGCCGCCGATGCGTTGATAGGACTCGTCGGTCTTTTTCGCGTCCTGCTGAGCCTGGCGGTTAAATTTGGCGGATTGTTCCCCGGCGGTACGGTAAGCCGCCGTCAGTTTGTTTTTAAAGTTGGTGTCATTCAGTTGCAACCCGACGACCAACTGTGCGGTATCAGCCATTTCCCAGCACTCGCATAACGTCAGCACACTGCATATCAATACTGCTTTGCGCGGGCTGACCGGATTGATGAACGGGGGCACTCTCCGCCGCATCGGCCGTCATGCCTTGCAGTTTGAAGTATGCCCGCCAGTGATTCAGGATGTGCGCCGGCATCGCGGCGATCTTGCGAGGATCCGACTCACCCCAGCGATCGGCCAGTTGGAACACCAACATCAGCCAGGGCGAGTCAGTCAGTTTTTTTCCGCTTCCTCCAGGCTGCCGACCGCATGGCGCTTGACGGCACCGATGGCTTCGACCAGCGTTGGGTTATCGTGCGCCGCCAGCAGATCGTCAACGCTCGGCAAGGCGCCGGCCGGGATACGTTTGCCGTCCGGCGTCATCAGGCATGACAGCAACAGCTGCACGTTAAGCTGCGCGGCTTTGTTCATGTCACCGCTGTCGATGGCGGCCTTCATGCCGTCTTCATTTTCCTGCAGCTCCGCCGCTTTCAAGCGGCGGATAAAGGCTTTGGCGCCAAAGATCTGCGTTTCAATCACGTGGTCGTCGGATTTCAGCAGCGCCGCTTTCAGCGCTTTCAGATCGTATTTCTCTGTCATCAGTTTTTCCTTGTTCAATTCGGTTTACTCTGTACATAAGCGGGTTGCCGCAGGCCACATGGCCCGCGGCGGAAGCGTTCGCGCCGAACACCCTCAGACGTTAAGCCAGCGCGAACCGTCGGTTTGTCACACTTTCGGGGTGACCGTGCCCCAGGTGTTGCTGTTTTGCTTGCCCTGGACGGTAATCTGAATGACTTCGCTCGCCGGGGCGGTAATCTCATTCATTTTCCAGCCGGACAGCGACAGGATGGAGGTGGAGGTGCGGCCGTTCGGCAACTCGACGTAGAACTGCACCGTTTCGCGCTTGTCCGCCGCATTCAGCAGCGCCGCAAAATCGGCGTTGGACGGATCGTCGATGAAACCGATGGATTTCTCCGCGCCTTCCGGCAGGTCGGAAATAAACTGCTTGGCGGTATCCAGCAGCGTGGTGCAATCGACAAAACCGCCGGTTTGCCCCATTTCACCTACCGCTTTACAGTTGGTCAGCGCCTTCATGGCCGTGGTTGCAGCCCCGACGGTGCCCCATTTGACGATAGTGCCGGCAGGCAGCATGGCGTATTCTGGCGAAGTTTTATCAGCCATAGTTTTTCTCTCTCTTTTTGATGAAGGATGGTAGCGGTCGCTACCGGTTTTCGATGCCATAGCGGACGTGAGCCGCCAGGATGCGTAACACTTGGTGCTTGTGGTGATCCAGCGCAGGGCGAATAAACGGGGCGGCGGCTTGCGTTGCCATGCCGTACTCCTGTTCCAGGGCTCTGCGGTAATGCTGTTTACTGGGGCCGACGCGCAACGTCACCGCGTTCCATCCGGTAACGGCCGGGCGTATCGCGATACCGGCGCTCAGCGAGGGTTCGCTGTTTGGCGCCCCTCGTTCGGCGCACTGCCGCATGGTGCCAAGAACCGGGGCCAATGCGGCGTGGCCGGCCTCCGGCAGAATGTGACTGGCGACCTCGCGCCGAATCGCTTCCAAACGGCGAGTCAATTCCGCCATGCCGGTAACGTTTATGGCGATCACGCCGCCACCTCGGAATGAGTGATGAGGTAATCGCGGGCCATCCGATACTGGACGCGGTTATCCGCCAGGGGCGTGGCGCTCTGCAAAAGGGTGCTGCGCGTGACCGCTTGTACCGGCCATTCGCCGATATGACCATGTTGAACCCCTTCCCAGGCATTCAAAACCGCTTTGTCCAGAGCGATCAGCCGGGAGTAATCGTCGATCACGTACAACACGACCTGAAA
This sequence comes from Serratia sp. SCBI, assembly GCF_000747565.1. Lineage (NCBI taxonomy): Bacteria > Pseudomonadati > Pseudomonadota > Gammaproteobacteria > Enterobacterales > Yersiniaceae > Serratia > Serratia sp. SCBI. The sequence goes on from NZ_CP003424.1 coordinate 3,475,877, forward strand.
ACGGCTCTGCACCAGCGAGCTGTCAACCAGACCGGTGTTCACTTTCAGATCGCTGATCTTCTGATAGGTCACGCCTTCTTGCTGCGGATCCGGCAGGATCAGCGGATGAACCGCCAGATGGGTTAGCGCAGTCAGCGAGCGTTGAATTTCATCTTCAATCATTTGGACAAGGTCTCCGTCGTTTCGAGAGTTGAATCGTTCTGCAGATGCATTTGGGCATCAGGAAAGGAATAGCGCGCGTTCCGCCGCGCGCCGGGCAACCAGCCCATCGAGCCGCACACCGCCCGCATTCACCCATCGGCCGAACTGGTCGGCCGCCCCCTGCCGATCGCCGGCGTTCAGCCTGCGCAACAGCGTCGAGTTTTCCAACGCGCGCAGGCCCAGGTTATAGGCGAAGCTCACCAGCGCATCGAACTGCCCCTGCGTGACTGTCACCGCCACCAGCCGTTCGACGCCCTGTTCGAATTGAGCGACACCGCACACCAGCAAACGCTCGGCCGTTGCGGCATCGATCGCCATGCCGGCCCCAACTTTTCGTCCCGCTACCGGTTGAGTCCACCCGTAGCCGATCGTCCAAACGCCGACCGAGTCCTGATAAGCCTGCAACCGCAGGCCTTCGAAACGCTTAATCAGCGCCATGCCGTCGTCACTTATCTTCATGGTTTCCTCCTGACGCTTTATTGAGAAATCGGCGTTCCAATGCCTTGATCAGCGATGCTCCCGACCATCCCGCCATACCGCATACGCCGCCCATCACCTCCGAAGGCCAGTCGTAATGCAGCGCAATCATCACCATGGTCAAACCAGCGAAAATAGAAACGAACAGCTGCAAAAACAGCGTCCTCCAGCTAAAGGTTTCGCCGTTCAAGACCTTGAAGGAATAGCTGGCGATCGCCCCCAGCAGCGTCATACCGAAAGCAAGCAGCATTGAAAGGATGTTTGGTTCATTTTTCCAAGGCATAGTCATCACCCTCCCCTTACCGGGGCATAGCCCGATCGTCGGGAGTCATGGAAAAGAGCGGCGAAATGCAGCCCCTAACCGTCATTCCTGCTCCATTTAAAAAACGGCCATTTACGCTGTCGAAAATGGCTTATCCGTTCTGCCCAACCTGAGCAGATAAATAAGGATTGCGCCGTTTTATAAAGGAGAAGGATTAGCCTCCCGTCGTGGCCATTCAACGACAGTCATTATTCAGTGAGTGATTGACCGTTTTGACAAGGAGGCTAAAAATGAAAAACCCCGTCGAAGCGAGGTTTATTTGTCGTGCGGCGGCGCCGGCAATAATTCAGTTTTATCAGATTACACGCTTATTTGCGTACACGTGAGTCTTTTATCATAAAAAATAAAACCCCGCCGGAGCGAGGTTTAGCTATCGTGCGGTGGCGCCGGTAACAATTCAGTTTTATCAGATTACACGCTTATTTGCGTACGCGTGAGTCTTTTATCATAAAAAATAAAACCCCGCCGAAGCGAGGTTTAGCTATCGTGCGGCGGCGCCGGCAACAATTCAGTTTTATCAGATTACACGCTTATTTGCGTACGCGTGAGTCTTTTATTATAAAAAATAAAACCCCGCCGAAGCGAGGTTTAGCTATCGTGCGGCGGCGCCGACAACAATTCAGATTTATCAGATTACACGCTTATTTGCGTACGCGCGAGCCTTTTATTATAAAAAATAAAACCCCGCCGAAGCGAGGTTTAGCTATCGTGCGGCGGCGCCGGCAACAATTCAGTTTTATCAGATTACACGCTTATTTGCGTACGCGTGAGCCTTTTATTAATTATTGCAACGCGCATGCGCTATTGTTATTCCTGACGCAATAGGGAAACAAGAAATAAACCCTCATCAACGTCAACGACAGGCGTTTCAGCGATCCATACTCAACTTTATATCCAACATCGCCAGGCATCCCCCGATAAATCCCTCCGCCGTTTGCATCTCTTTGCGTATCGTACCGTCTGAACATTTCCTTTTCAGGGCGATCTTACGCAGAGATATGCCATAAACATGGTGGGCAATGATGAGATCGAACTCTTCGGGTTTGTATTTCTTCAATCTGCCCACGCAACCGTCGATCACCAGGCCGTCATCATCGCAGCAGGAACGCTCGCCATTCGACTTATAGGACAACAGCCCTTTGAACCCGGCAGCAATGGGGGAATAGTCGATGCCGCTGTTATCCCTGGCCCATACGCCCCACCGCTCCAAAACCTCATTCATATCTCTCATGCTTCCACCTCCTTTGGGCGTTTGCCATATCGCCAGGGCTCCATGTTGTTGACCGACGTCGATCGAGCCGTTCTTCTGCTCGGCGTGCGCCAAGACGCAACAACCGATCCGCCCGGCGGACCCACCGAGGGATATCATCCAAAGCACTGTATAAATAGCCAGTATCAAGTATACCCAGAGGTATCTTTTTTTCAATAGCGAAAATCCATTTACCTGCAGGTAAATTTAGGTACGATGGCCTCATGAAAAACGAGCAAAAAATGCACCTGCAGGAGATGCGGCGAGAGCGTCTGATCATCCTGATCGATAACCTCGGCGTGGGGGGGCAAAAGCGCCTTGCCGAGGCGCTCGGCATTGCCGCAGACTATGTTTCTCGTCTGCTCTACCCGCCGGGCAAGAAGGGTAAAAAGGGCATCAGTGGGGACATGGCGCGAAGGATTGAACAGTACTTCGCCGTGCAAATCGGCTGGCTGGATGGCCTGGAGCAGACCGGGCAACGCCCCGTCAGGCAGAAGGCCGCACAGGCCTTGGCTAAAACGCTGCCGCTGCTGGCGTGGACATTGCCGTTGTCTCATGAACAGTTGCGCAAAGGAACGACCGTCCACTACCCGGCGATGGTGCAATGCAGCGCTCTGGCCTACTGGTTGCCGGTGCGGGATGACACGATGAGCGGCTCTGCCGGCGCCAATTACCCAAAGGGAGCATTGATTCTTGTCGAACCCATGACTGCCGGTATAGCCGAGCTCGTGTCCGGTGATAAGGTGATAGCGAAACGCTGCGACAGCGCAGAACTTATCTTTAGAAGGTATGTTGAGGAAGCCGGTCATCAGTGGCTTAAGGGGAACATGCCGGGTTGTCCGACTTTGAATGCCGATGAGTACATGATTCTCGGGGTGGTGCTCGGTGCCTGGCTGCCCTGACCTACCCGTTTGAGACGACATAATGCAAAAAACCGCCAACCTTACGGCTGACGGTTTTTTTTGCACTCAGGGCGCCGGTACTGCTTTATCATGGTGCCGGCTACCGGAATCGAACTGGTGACCTACTGATTACAAGTCAGTTGCTCTACCTACTGAGCTAAGCCGGCTGAATTTGGCGGAAGGACAGAGATTCGAACTCTGGGAGCTGTTACACTCGACGGTTTTCAAGACCGTTGCCTTAAACCACTCGGCCATCCTTCCAATGGGCGCTGATATTAGCGATACCGTTATGAAATGTCTATCGTTTTGATGCAAAAAAATCGCATCGGCGGCGCAGTTGCCTAAACTTCAGGCCTTAAACGCTTAAAAAATGAAAAGCCCCGCAAAAGCGAGGCTTTTATGTTCGGCTGAAACGCGATTACTTCGGCTGCGAATCGTAGTCTGAACAGGTTTGATAGCCCTTGTTCATGACATGGCCCGTGTCGTTGTAGCTGACAAAATACGTTTGCACTTTGCCATCGCGCGGCGCGACCGCATAGGTGTCGCAAGTGCCCTGCGCATGGATCAGCGTGGCGGACGTCGACGGCGGACCGGCAATCGCCCGCACCTGCTGCTTGGTCATCCCTACTTTGACATCGCTGACCACCGGCTCATTGACATAACTGGTTGCACGGTCATAGGCGGTGCAGCCGGCAAGAATGGAAAATACCGCCGCAGTGCCGACGGCCAAAACCAACTTCTTCGTCATAGCTTGTCCTCTTGGAGTACGTTTGTTGTCCCCTAAGTCTAGAAGTGGAAAGGCTTTTCTACAAACTCCCCTTTGTCGATCGGTGCGCTTTTTCTCACGTTCGGCCGGCGCGGGCGCGACATCGGATTCAAAAGCCGAAATCGCTCAGCGCCGGGACATCGTCCGGGCGCCGACCGAGCGGCCAATGAAAACGCCGATCCTGTTCGCGAATCGGCATGTCGTTGATGCAGGCATGGCGGTTGATCATCAACCCTTCCTGATTGAACTCCCAGTTTTCGTTGCCGAAGCTGCGATACCAGTTGCCGGAATCGTCGCGCCACTCATAGGCGAAACGCACCGCGATGCGCGCGCCGTCAAACGCCCACAGTTCCTTAATCAGCCGATACTCCAGCTCTTTCGCCCACTTGCGTTGCAAAAATGCGACCACCGCCGCGCGGCCGTCGACAAACTCCGCGCGATTACGCCAATGGGTATCGAGGGAATAGACCTGCGAAACCCGCTCAGGATCGCGGCTGTTCCAGGCATCTTCCGCCAACCGTACTTTTTCGATGGCGGATTCACGGGTAAAAGGCGGCAATGGGGGTTTAATGCTCATGATCATCTCCTGCGTATAGGTAAGTAGACAACTCTGTCTACATCATTACGCTAGCGCATGTAGACAGAGTTGTCTACAATCACTCGAAAATAGCTTGGGAGAAAAATGATGACCGTTGATCGCAACACCTTGCCCGCCCGTCAGCGCATCCTGCTGACGGCCCACGATCTGTTCTATCAGGAAGGGATCCGCGCCACCGGCATCGATCGCATCATCAAGGAATCAGGCGTCACTAAGGTGACGTTTTATCGCCACTTTCCCAGCAAGAACGATTTGATTACGGCGTTTTTGGCCTATCGCCACCAGCAGTGGCTAACCTGGTTCAGTACAGCGTTGGATCGACATGTGGCGCAGAGCGGCGGGTTACTGCCGGCGCTGGCGCCCTGCCTGGCGGAATGGTTCGACGATCCGCGTTTTCGCGGCTGCGCGTTTATCAATACGGCCGTGGAGATCGCCGATCTGCTGCCGGAAAGCCTGCACCTCGCCGGCCGGCATAAGCAACAGATGACGGATGAACTGGCGCGCCACCTGCCCGCAGGCCCGCAGCGGGAACAGCACGCCGCGATATTGGCGATGCTGATCGACGGCGCCATCGTCAGGGTGCAGATTGAGCGCCAGCCGCAGCCGGCGTTGCAGGTGCTGAATGCCGCGCTGGCGTTGTTGGCGCAAGGCGGGTTCGATCAGTAATTGGCCCAGATGCCCGGCGTCACCAGTTCCAACAGGTGGGCGTCGGGATCGCGAAAGTAGATGCTCTCGCCACCGTGATCCCAACGCATGCGCCCCTCAATTTCCACGCCGTTGGCCGTCAGATGCCGTTCCCAGTGCGGCAGTTGGTCTTTTGCCACCGCCAGCCCGATATGCGCCGGCCCCACGCCATCGTGCGCGGGAATAAAGCCGGTCGGATAATGCGCCCCACGCAGCGAATCGCCCTCGACAAACAGCAACAATACGCTCCGATCGCCAACGTTATAGGCGCGGAACCGCTCGTTGGCGACCATCGCCGGCAACCTCAGCACTTCTCGGTAGAAGGCGTCCGCTCGCTCAATATCGCTGACGTACAGCACCGTTTCGATCACCTTATCGATCTTGAGTTCCATATCATCCCCCTCTTTTTTGTACTGACAGCGTAGGCTTAGAGGAGGAAAACCACGGTGCTTCCCGTGCCGATAGCGGATCAATCCGTGCTTTTTTACCGGTTTACAGGCAAAAAAAACGCGGCCCGAAGGCCGCGCGATGACGTTCACACTGAGGTGCTTAGAACTGGTAAACCAGGCCCACGGCAACCACGTTGTCGGTGTTGATACCGGCAGCGTCGGTGAAGTCGTTGTTGTCCATCAGGTTGATTTTGTAATCAACATAGGTAGACATGTTTTTGTTGAAGAAGTAGGTCGCACCCAGGTCGACGAATTTGACCAGGTCTTGATCGCCGTAGTCCTTGCCGTTACCGGCGCGGCCCAGGTCTTTACCTTTGGTCTGGTTATAGCCGACGAACGGACGCAGACCGAAATCGAACTGGTAGTGCGCATAGGCTTCGAAGCTCTGCGCCTTGTTGGCGTAGCCGTAAGCACCATCATCCTTGGCAGAGCTGCCGAAACGCGCCGCGTTGTAGGACTGGGTGAACATCACCGCCAGGTAGACGTCGTTGGCGTCATATTTCAGACCGCCGGAGTAACCTTCGGCCTTGTCGCCGCGGCCCATGATGTTCTGGTGACCGTTAGCGCCGTTCTGCTCGCTGGTGCGGCGAGAGTTAAAGAAGGCGCCCGCCGCGCTGATGCCGTAGCCCATGTCATAGCTCATGGACATACCGTAGCCTTCGCCGTTCTGGCCAAGGACGTCGCGACCGTTGTTGGTCTCTTCGCCATTGCCATTTTTACCCTGGTACTGCAGGGCGAAGTTCAGGCCGTCAACCAGACCGAAGAAGTCGTTGTTACGGTAGGTCGCCAGGCCGCTGGAACGCTGGAACATGAACTGGTCGGCGCCGTAGGTCATACCGTCGAACTCAGGCTGCAAGTCGGTATACGCCGCGACGTCGTACAGCACGCCGGTATTACGGCCGTAGTCGAAGGAACCGTAGTCGCCGAATTTCAGACCGGCGAAGCCGTAACGGGTGAAGTTCTTGTTGTCCTGGTTTTCAGCGTGGTTCAGGTTAGCCTGATATTCCCACTGGCCGTAGCCGGTCAGCTGATCGCTGATTTGCGTTTCGCCGCGCAGGCCAAAACGCATATAAGACTGGTCACCGTCCACGCCGTTGTTGCTGGAGAAATAGTGAAGACCGTCGACTTTACCGTACAAATCCAGTTTATTACCGTCTTTGTTGTAGATTTCCGCCGCGCCTGCTGTGCCTGCAACCAGCAGTGCGGGTACCATCAGAGAGAGTACGCGAAGTTTCATCGTTATTATCCTCGTTAATTATGTCGAGCTACGGCCACTGCCCTTTTCGAGCATTATTAGCACGACTGTGCATTACCATTCTGGTAACAAGGGTTATATTAATCCAGAAAGAAAATGATACCAAGTATCCGATAGTGTTTCAGCGTGATTAATAAAGGTTTCAAAATGTAAATACGCGCGAACTTTCACAAAACATTACCGACAAACAAAATAAAGCACTTAAAGACAAAGAATAGATTAATTGATAAAAAATCATGTAGTTATACAAATCTTTAAGAAAAAAAAGCCAACCATACAATTGTGCTGGACAATAAGCACATTGTGCCAAAACGCCGCCTGCACGCAGCCGCTATAATCACCTCGCTATCATCATTATTTTCATTATTACCTTCATTATCCGAAGATAATTTCTGCATACCTTTAACCGGCTTCTGGCCGGTTTTTTATTTTCCTCCACACTGTCCTCACAATTTCAATTCGCACAAATAGCACGCAAATAAATAACCTCGCGATATAGTTTCGCCAATTTACATCCGCACTAATTGCTAATCTTTTCTCTTATTTTGGTCTACAAATTGAATTTGTTTTTCATTTCGTGCTTTATCTCGCCGAATATTGTGTGTCACAGGCAAAATTGGCCGCAGAGTTTCACTTCTGGTAGCCTGAAAAAAAGCTCACCCTCAGCGAGTAAAGTCATGATGCCATTTCACCCAGAGGCGCTATGGCGGCGGCTGCAAGGCTCCCCCTTCCGCGCCCGTTTCCGTTTGAATCCCAAAGACCAGAGCTATCTTGACGACAAAGGCTTGCCGCTGATCCTCAGCCATGCCCGCGACTTTATCGATCGCCGTCTGGCCGCCGACCACCCCAAAAACGATGGCAAGCAGACGCCGATGCGCGGCCACCCGGTGTTCGTCGCCCAACACGCCACCGCCACCTGCTGCCGAAGCTGCCTGGAAAAATGGCACGGCATACCGCAGGGCATCGCGCTGGACGAGCAGCAAAAAGACTATATTGTCCAGGCGATCGCCCTATGGCTGGTGCGCCGAGGCGGCGCCAGAGAGGAATCAGGCGCGAATCTTTTCGACCCGGATCGCGGATTGTGATAAAAACTGTCAGTAACTTTCGCCACTCTTTTGACCCAAGATCCTGACGCTTACATGACAGCCACCTTGTGCAATGAACAGCAAACGCCCGGCGTTCCTCAACAGATCGCCACCCGCCTGGCCTTTTTCGTCGCCGGCCTGGGTATGGCCGCCTGGGCGCCGCTGGTGCCCTTCGCCAAAACGCGCATCGGCCTCGATGACGGCTCGCTCGGCCTGCTGTTGTTATGTATCGGCGCCGGCTCCATGTTGGCGATGCCGCTGACCGGCTTCCTGACCGGCAAACTGGGCTGCCGCGCGGTGATCCTGATGGCGGGGCTGGGGCTGTGCATCGATTTGCCGTTGCTGGCGCTGATGGACTCCCTCGGCGGCATGGCCGTGGCGCTGCTGTTGTTCGGCGCGGCGATCGGCATGATAGACGTGGCGATGAACGTGCAGGCGGTGATCGTCGAGCGCAACAGCGGCAAGGCGATGATGTCCGGCTTTCACGGCTTCTTCAGTATCGGCGGCATTGCCGGCGCAGGCGGCGTCAGCGCGCTGCTGTGGCTGGGGCTGACGCCGCTGCAATCCACCCTGCTCACCGTGCTGGCGGTGATCGTGCTGCTGGCGTTCGCCAGCCGCCATCTGCTGCGTGACAGCGGCGCCGACGACGGCGGACCGATGTTCGTCTTGCCGCGCGGTTGGGTGATGTTTATCGGCATTCTGTGCTTTATCATGTTCCTGGCGGAAGGCTCGATGCTCGACTGGAGCGCGCTGTTCCTCACCACGCTGCGCGGCGTCGAACACAGCCAGGCCGGGCTGGGCTATGCGCTGTTTTCCATCACCATGACGCTCGGCCGTCTCAATGGCGATCGGGTGGTGAACTCGCTGGGCCGCTACCGGGTGCTGCTGCTGGGCAGCCTGTGCGCCGCTGTCGGTCTCAGCCTGGCTATCGCCTTCAATCACGCCACCGTTTCGCTGGTCGGCTTTATGCTGGTTGGCCTGGGCGCTTCCAACGTCGTGCCGATTCTGTTCAGCGCCGCGGGCAACCAACGCGATATGCCGGCCAATTTGGCGATCGCATCCGTTACCACCGTCGGCTATGCCGGTATTCTGGCAGGCCCGGCGCTGATCGGCTTTGTCGCTCAGTTTTCCAGCCTGACGGTGGCCTTCGCCTGCGTAGCCGCTCTGCTGTTGGCGGTGACCGCCAGCGCCAGGGCCGTCACTCGCTGATTCAGGAATGCGCAGCCACTATGCAAAATAAACAACTGACCATTAGCTCCAGCAATATCACTCGCTGTTTCCTGCTGTTTATCGTGCTGCTGACGATCGGCATCGGCCTGTATGGCTACAACTACACCAACGCCTGGCTGGCGGAAAAGAAGTACACGCTGAACAGCATCGCCGGTTCGCTGCAAAAGCGCATCGATACCTATCGCTACATGACCTATCAGGTCTATGACAAATTCGGCAACGCGCCGGCGCAGAATGTCGATCCCGGTTTGCAGGAAACCCGCCTGCGCCCCGACGTCTACTATGTCGAGAAGCCGCACAAGAAAACCGACGCGGTGATCTTCGGCAGCCATGACGAGAACACGCTGGCGATGATCGCCAACATTTCGGACTACCTGGACAACCGTTGGGGCGCCAAGACCGAGAGCTACGCCATGTATTACCTCAATGGTCAGGACAACAGCCTCAGTCTGATCACCACTCAGCCGCTCAAAGAGCTGGCTTCGCGCTTTAGGGAAAGCTACCTGACCACTTCGGCGGACGAACGCCGCGCCGAGATGCTGCAACAGGCCAATATGCTCGACGAACGCGAGAGCTTTTCCGATCTGCGCAAACAGCGCTTCCAGAACGCCTATTCGTTCTCGATTCGCACCACCTTTAATCAGCCGGGGCATCTGGCGACGGTGATCGCCTTCGACTTGCCGATCAACGACATCATTCCGGCCAACCTGGCCCGCGCCAATTTCCTGCTGCAGCCGGACGATGTCGAGCTCGACGACAGCGCCATCCCGGCGGAAACCGCCCTCGGCGCCCAGGCGGCGATGAGCGGCGGCTGGGTGGAGTTCAGCGCCGCCCTGCCCAATGCGCCGCTGAAGGTGGTGTATCGCGTTTCGGCCATTAATCTGGCCATCGATCTGCTGCGCAACAACATCTGGCTGATCGCGGTCAATCTGCTGCTGTTGGCGCTCTCGATGCTGAGCATCTACTTTATCCGCCGCCAGTACATCCGCCCGAGCGAAAACATGGCGGTTGAGCTGGAGGCCGAGCGCGCGCTGAATCAGGAAATCGTCTCCAGCCTGCCCTCCGGCCTGCTGGTTTACAGCTTCGCCAACAATGCGGTGATCGCCAGCAACAAAATCGCCGAGCACCTGCTGCCGCACCTCAGCCTGCAAAAAATCGCCCATATGGCCGAACAGCATCACGGCGTCATTCAGGCAACGGTCAACAACGAGGTGTATGAAATCCGCATTTTCCGCAGCCAACTGTCGCCGGATACCTACCTGTTCCTGATGCACGATCAGGATAAAGAGGTCATGGTGAACAAGCGGCTGCAGCAGGCACGGCGTGAATACGACAAAAACGTGCAGGCGCGCAAACTGATGTTGCACAACCTGGGCATCGAACTGAATCAGCCGGTGCGCCAGATGCACGATCTGGTCGACAGCCTGCGCAACCAGCCGGATGAGGAACAACAGCAGGCGCTGCTGGGCCAACTGACGGCGGCGTCGTCGTCGGTGCTGGGATTGATCGATAACATCACTCTGCTGACGCGGCTGGAAACCCAGGACTGGCAACCGACGCGCGAGCCGTTCAACCCGGCGGCGATGATCGACGAGTTGCTGCAGGAAGCCCTGCCCGCCCTCAATCAAAAGGGGCTGGCGCTGTTCAAGCATTTCCAGCTGGACGTCGAACAGAACTACATCGGCGACGCCAACGCGCTGCGCAAAGTGATCTCGCTGCTGGTGCATTACGCCATTATCACCACCGCCTGCGGCAAGATTTCTCTGGTCATCGACCATGAGCCCGAACACCCGGATCGCCTGATTTTCCAAATCAACGACACCGGCTCCGGCATCTCCAACGAAGAGATCAGCAATCTCAATTACCCGTTCCTCAGCCAGACGCTGGTGGACCGCTTCAACCACGGTTCCGGCCTCACTTTCTTCCTGTGCAATCAGCTGTGCAAGAAGCTTAACGGCCAGTTGGACATTCGCAGCAAAGTGGATATCGGCACTCGCTATACCATTCGCGTCGCCATGGAGATGGAGAGAAAAGAGCCGCAGGAACAGGAAAAGCTGCTCGACGGCGTCACCGCCCTGCTGGACATCACGTCAGATGAAGTGCGCGGCATCGTGACCCGCCTGTTGCAGGCTTACGGCGCCGACTGCCTCGTCGCCGAAGATCGCGCGGTCAACCGCGATTATGACGTGCTGCTGACCGATAACCCGCAGCGAGCCGATGATTACACGCTGTTGCTGGCGACCGATGAACCGGGTTGGCAAGCGCTGGATAAACGCTACATTCGGGTGAACTATAACCTGAACGGCGCATTAATCGACGCCGTGCTGATGCTGATCGAACAGCAAATGGCCGCGCTGGAGCAGGAAGAAAGTCCGCTTTCATTGAGCTCAGAAGATATCCAACTCTATGAAAAACAATTGAAATCAAGTGATTACTATGGGCTGTTTGTCGATACAGTACCCGATGATGTCAAAAAACTGTATACTGAGGCGGGCAGCAGTGATTTCAATGCGCTGTCACAAACCGCACACCGCCTGAAAGGCGTGTTTGCCATGTTAAATCTGCTTCCCGGCAAGCAGCTGTGCGAATCGTTAGAACAGCGCATCGCAGAAGGTGATGCGCCCGAGATCGAGAATAACATCAGTCAGATTGATTTTTTCGTCAGCAGACTGCTGAAGCAAGGTAGCCAACAACATGAATAACCTGAACGTAATTATTGCTGATGACCATCCTATCGTACTGTTTGGCATCCGGAAGTCACTTGAGCAAATTGAATGGGTGAATGTCGTTGGGGAGTTCGAAGACTCAACCGCACTGATCAACAATCTGTCCAAGCTGGATGCCAACGTGCTGATCACCGATCTGTCGATGCCGGGTGACAAGTATGGCGACGGCATCACGCTGATTAAGTACATCAAGCGTCATTATCCGCAGTTGTCGATCATCGTGCTGACCATGAACAACAACCCGGCGATCCTGAGCGCGGTATTGGATCTGGATATCGAAGGCATCGTGCTGAAACAAGGCGCGCCGACCGATCTGCCGAAGGCGCTGGCCGCCCTGCAGAAAGGCAAGAAGTTCACGCCGGAAAGCGTCTCCAAACTGCTGGAGAAAATCAGCGCCAGCGGCTATGGCGACAAACGCCTGTCGCCGAAAGAGAGCGAAGTGCTGCGTCTGTTCGCCGAAGGTTTCCTGGTGACCGAAATCGCCAAGAAACTCAACCGCAGCATCAAAACCATCAGCAGCCAGAAGAAATCGGCGATGATGAAGCTGGGCGTAGAAAACGACATCGCCCTGCTCAACTACCTCTCGTCCGTCAGCATGACGCCGTTGGACAAAGACTAAAGCCCGCCTCACGGCAGGTTAACGCCAAACAGGCACGGCATCCGCCGTGCCTGTTTGCTTTTCAGGCCTCGCTGCGGTTGTAGCGTACCTGCTGGCTGTAATAAGCCAATGTCTGCTCCAGCGTCTCCAGCGTAACCGGTTTCGACAGGCAATTATCCATGCCCGCCTCGAGACAGCGCTGCTTCTCCTCCGCCAACGCGTTCGCCGTCACGCCGATCACCGGCGCGCTGAACTGCATCTCCCGCAGCGCCTGCGTCAGGCGATAGCCGTCCATGTTCGGCATATTGACGTCGGTCAACACAATATCGACGTGGTGCTGTTTCAGTACGGCGAGCGCGTCTACGCCGTCGTTGGCGGTCACCACCTGATACCCCAGCGACCCCAGCTGATCGGAAAGCAGGCGACGGTTGATCGGATGATCGTCGACCACCAGCAGATGAATATCGCCGTTGTCCGTCGCGCTGGCCTTGGCGGGCACCGGCAGCTGCACCAGCGCCTCTGCCGCGCCGTTGCCGACGCCGAACAATCGGTTGATCAAGGTCAGCGTTTCACGCGGCGTAGAGGTGCTGTGCATCCAATAGCCTGGCCGGGTTTCCAGCGACGGGCCGATATGTTCGGTCGAGAACTGGATCTGAGCCAACAGCGGCGTGTTCAGCATCAGCGGATAATCGCTGAGCATCACCTCGTCGGCGGCGGTCTCCTGCCCGTCATAGCGCTGGATATCGGCGCCGTAGCCGCCCAGAATCGCCATCAGGTAGCTTTCCAGCCGCTGATTGCGGATATCCAGCCACAGCCGCCGGCCCTGCCAGGTATCGCTGGCCTGCGGGATCGGGAACTGGGCGTTAAACAATGGAATGCGAATGCTGAACAAGCTGCCCAGCCCCGGTTCGGACTCGACGGAGACGTCGCCGTCCATCAAGTTGACCAATTTCTCGCAGATCGCCAGCCCCAAACCGGTGCCCTGGAAGTGGCGCTGCACGCCGGTGCCCACCTGGAAGAACGGATCGAACAGGCGTGAGATCTCCTTCTCCGGAATACCGACGCCGGTATCGCGCACGCTGAATTCCAGGTAGCTGCCGCGGGTGCAGACCTGCAGCACGATGCAGCCGGTATCGGTGAACTTGATGGCGTTGTTCACCAGGTTGGACAGCACCTGCTGCAGCCGCACCGGATCGCCGAAGATACGCTCCGGCACGTTTTGCTCGATAAAGCAGTACAGCCCCAAACGTTTCTTCACCACCAACGGCAAATAGTTGCCGGCGATATGGGTGATCACCTCCAGGCAGGAGAACTCACGCGGTTCAATCTTCAGCTGCTCGGACTCGATTTTGGAGAAGTCGAGAATATCGCTGATGATTTTCAGCAGCAGCCCGGAAGAGTTGTTCATCGCATTGACCAGCCGATCGACCCCTGGCGGTAACGCCTTGGTCTGCAGCAGATCGAGGTTGCCGATAATGCCGTACAGCGGCGTGCGCAGCTCATGGCTGACGGTGGCCAGGAACATCGATTTAGACTGGCTGGCCTGCTCCGCCGCCGCCGCCATCTCCTGCAGCGACTCTTCCATTTTCACGCGCGCGCTGACGTCCACCAGCACGCAGATCGCCACCTCTTCGTTGCGGTAACGCGAATGGACAAAGCTGATCTGCAGATTATTGTTGTTGCTGGTCATCACATCGACGAAGTTCGCCTGCTGTTCGCAGATGATGCGCGTAATGCGATCGCGATCTTCGTGGGTCAACAGGTTGATGTAGTTGTGCGCCAGTTCGTTACTCAGAATATTGGTGCCATCGCTGATGCGCAGGATACAGATGCCCACCGGCGCCGAGGCGACGATCTTGCGGTTGAACTGTTCGTGTTCTTCCAGCCGGAAGGCATTGTCCTCCGCCGGCAGGAACATCTTGCGCTCAAACAGCCACGCCAGCGTGAACAGCACGATAGCCGACAACAGGTTCAGCAACAGCGCATTGAGGATCAGCATTTTGAAGCGTTCCACCACGCTTTTCACCGGCAGCGCATAAACGATGCTCAGCGATGAAGGCGGCAGCGCTTTTTTCAGGATCAGATCGCGGTAGTTATCGACATAACCGAAGTAAGCATGCTCTTCGGGGTAGCTGTTGAGCGCAGCGGCATAGCGATCGCCATCCGCCAGGCGCAGTATCGGATCGTTGTTTTCATCCAGCAGCGTGACGCCGATCGGCAGGTTGCCGGCGGTGACGAAATCTTCCAGCCGGACGGTTTGCTCGATGCCCAGCAGCGCCTCCAGCTTGTTGCCGATATAGAGAGGCGTCAGCACATACAGATAACCGATGTCAGGCCGCTGCGCGCTGGGACTAATCCAATACAGGTTGTTGTCTTTGTCCAGATTCTTGGCGTTGCGATATTTCAGAATGCGCTCGTGCAGCAACTTCAGCATGTTTTCCCGGTTGGCGACCGCGTTGCCGCCGCCGAATTCCGCCAGACACAGGCTGTCGCCGCCGATAAAGAACACCCGGTTGAGATCGTAGGCTGCCACGAAGTTCTCTTTCCAATACTGGATCAGGCCGCTCAGCGAATCGAGTGAACTGCGGTAAGTGGCGCTCAGGGCGCAGTTAGACTCTGGATACAGCGGATAGAATTGCGGTGGGCTGCCCTTGCCGGGGATCACACCGCTGAACATGTCCAGGCCGCTGACCGAACCGTTGAGGCGGTTTTCCGCCATGTACTTGATGTCGCGTATGATGTCGGCGGAATGGCGAATATAGCCCTGCGCCTGATCGAAATTGAGGTTGTACTCCTGGCGGATGTCCGATTCTTTCTGATGCAGGATATTCAGAATATAAAAGGTGGTGAGCAGCGCTCCCAACGACCACAGCAAAATCGCCAGCACCCGGAACAGATAGCGGGATATCTTCAGCGTAGTTCGAAAAGAGGCTAAATATTTCAATCGGATACCATACGAAAGTCAGTGGCGGCGCGCGTTGTCGCCGGCGCAGCGGCCGGCGGCTCGGTGCGCCAATTAAACCATATAACTGAAAAAGGGCCTAGCATCGCTGCCAGGCCCTTTTGTCTCAGTGCATTACGGTGTCGGCATGCCGACGCCCTCACCTTGCTTAAACGTTGTCGTCGTCCATCGGCTCAGCCGCGTCGTCGCCATCGTCCAGCGGCGTAGTGTCTTCTTCCACCGCTTCCGCGCCCGGTTCCAGGCTGTCCAGCTCTTCGTCTTCCACCGGCTCGGCCACGCGCTGCAGACCGACGACGTTTTCGTCTTCCGCCGTACGGATCAGCGTCACGCCCTGGGTGTTACGACCGACCACGCTGACTTCCGAAACGCGGGTACGCACCAGCGTGCCGGCATCGGTGATCATCATGATCTGGTCGCTGGTTTCCACCTGCACGGCGCCGACCACCTGGCCATTACGCTCGCTCACCTTGATGGAGATAACCCCCTGGGTGGCGCGTGACTTGGTCGGGTACTCGGTGACTGCAGTACGTTTACCGAAGCCGTTTTGCGTGACGGTCAGAATGTCGCCCTCGCCGCGCGGCACGATCAGCGAAATCACGCTGTCGCCTTCGCCGAGGTTGATACCGCGCACGCCGGTCGCGGTACGGCCCATCGAACGCACCTGCGTTTCCGGGAAGCGCACCACTTTACCGTTGGCGGAGAACAGCATCACTTCGTTGGTGCCATCGGTCAGATCGACGCCGATCAGCTCGTCGCCCTCGTTGAGGTTGACGGCGATAATGCCGGCGCTGCGCGGACGGCTGAACTCGGTCAGCGCGGTTTTCTTCACGGTACCGCTGGCGGTGGCCATGAACACGTGACGCCCTTCTTCATACTCGCGCACCGGCAGAATGGCGGTGATACGCTCATCGGCTTCCAGCGGCAACAGGTTGACGATTGGGCGGCCGCGCGCGCCACGGCTGGCTTCAGGCAGTTGATACACCTTCATCCAGTACAGGCGGCCACGGCTGGAGAAGCACAGGATCGTATCGTGGGTGTTGGCCACCAGCAGGCGATCGATAAAGTCTTCTTCTTTAATACGCGCGGCGGACTTGCCTTTGCCGCCGCGGCGCTGAGCTTCATAGTCGGACAGCGGCTGATACTTCACGTAGCCCTGGTGAGACAGGGTCACCACAACATCTTCCTGGTTGATCAGGTCTTCGATGTTGATGTCGGAAGTATTGGCGGTGATCTCGGTGCGACGGCCGTCGTTGTACAGCTCTTTGACCGCCACCAGCTCTTCGCGGATCACTTCCATCAGGCGCTCTGGGCTTTCCAGAATAAAGATCAGCTCGGCGATGAAGTTGAGCAGCTCTTTATATTCGTCCAGCAGCTTTTCGTGCTCCAGGCCGGTCAGTTTCTGCAGACGCAGATCCAGAATCGCCTGAGCCTGCTGCTCGGTCAGGTAGTACTTGCCGTCGCGGATGCCGAACTCCGGCTCCAGCCACTCAGGGCGAGCGGCGTCGTCACCGGCGCGTTCCAGCATGGCGCTGACGTTGCCCAGATCCCACGGCTGAGCCACCAGCGCGACTTTCGCTTCCGCCGGCGTCGGCGCACGGCGAATCAGCTCGATGATCGGGTCGATGTTGGCGAGCGCGATAGCCAGCGCTTCCAAGATATGGGCGCGGTCACGGGCCTTGCGCAGTTCGAAGATGGTGCGGCGGGTGACCACTTCGCGGCGGTGGCGCACGAAGGCTTCGAGGATATCTTTCAGGTTCAGCAGCTTAGGCTGCCCCTGATGCAGCGCGACCATGTTGATGCCGAAGGTAACCTGCAGTTGCGTCAGCGCATACAGGTTGTTCAGCACCACTTCGCCGACCGCGTCGCGTTTGACTTCGATCACGATGCGCATGCCGTCTTTATCGGACTCGTCACGCAGCGCGCTGATGCCTTCTACGCGTTTTTCTTTCACCAGCTCGGCGATCTTTTCGATCAGACGCGCCTTGTTCACCTGATACGGGATCTCGTGAACGATGATGGTTTCGCGGCCGGTTTTGGCGTCGGCTTCCACTTCCGCGCGCGCGCGCAGGTAGACTTTGCCGCGCCCGGTGCGGTAGGCCTCTTCAATGCCGCGACGGCCGTTGATGATCGCCGCCGTCGGGAAGTCCGGCCCCGGGATGTGTTCCATCAGCCCTTCGATGCTGATGTTTTCATCATCGATATAGGCCAGGCAGCCGTTGACGACTTCAGCCAGGTTGTGCGGCGGAATATTGGTGGCCATGCCCACGGCGATGCCCGACGAGCCGTTTACCAGCAGGTTCGGGATCTTGGTCGGCATAACGGCCGGGATCTGCTCGGTGCCATCATAGTTAGGCACGAAGTCGACGGTTTCTTTTTCCAGATCCGCCAAAAGTTCGTGAGCAATCTTGGACATGCGCACTTCGGTATAACGCATCGCCGCGGCGGAGTCGCCGTCGACGGAACCGAAGTTACCCTGACCGTCCACCAGCATGTAGCGCAGTGAAAACGGCTGAGCCATACGCACGATAGTGTCGTAAACCGCGCTGTCACCGTGCGGGTGATATTTACCGATCACGTCCCCGACGACACGGGCCGATTTCTTGTATGGTTTATTCCAGTCGTTACCCAATACACTCATCGCGTAAAGAACGCGGCGGTGAACCGGCTTCAGTCCATCACGAACATCTGGCAGCGCACGTCCGACAATAACGGACATCGCGTAGTCCAGATACGAGTTTTTCAACTCGTCTTCGATGTTTACCGGTGTGATTTCTCTGGCAAGGTCGCTCATGGAGCTGCTATCCCTCTACTAATGATTCATCTGCCCGCTGCCATAGTGGCAAAGGTGTAAAACTATATCACAAAGCACGCTTTACGGGAAAATAACCGCCGCTGTTTCACGGAAATTGTACAGATTAGTGCGCTAAAAACGCATCGACGCAGACGATGCCGCGCCGGAACATGTATAATCCGCGCAACGAGAATAAGGAGCCAGACAAGCCCATGAACGCAGAATCATCCAGCCGAGTGCAAAACGTTGACCACCAGGAAATCGCCAAGTTCGAGGCCGTCGCCTCCCGCTGGTGGGATCTGGAAGGCGAGTTCAAACCGCTGCACCGCATCAACCCGCTGCGCCTGAACTACATCATGCAGCGCGCCGGCGGCATTTTTGACAAGCAGGTGCTCGACGTGGGCTGCGGCGGCGGCATTCTGGCGGAAAGCATGGCGCGCGAAGGCGCCGAAGTGACCGGCCTGGACATGGGCGGGGAGCCGCTGCAGGTCGCCCGGCTGCACGCGCTGGAAAGCGGCGTGAACGTGACTTACGTGCAGGAGACGGTGGAAAGCCACGCTCAGGCCAACCCGCAGCGCTACGACGTGGTCACCTGCATGGAAATGCTGGAGCACGTGCCCGATCCGGCCTCGGTGGTGCGCGCCTGCGCCCAACTGGTGAAACCGGGCGGCCACGTGTTCTTTTCCACCATCAACCGCAACACCAAAGCCTGGCTGATGGCGGTGATCGGCGCGGAGTACGTGCTGAAGATGGTGCCGCAGGGCACCCACGATCATAAGAAGTTTATTCGCCCTTCCGAACTGATCGGCTGGGTCGACGGCACGCCGCTGCGCGAAAAGCACATGATCGGCCTGCATTACAACCCGATCACCGATCATTTCAAGCTTGGGCGCAACGTTGACGTGAACTACATGGTGCACACCCAGCACGAAGGCTGAGCGCTGTAAACCGCGCCGGCCCTGCGTTATCGGGGTTCGGCGCCAACGCGCTGTTAGGAAAAATACCTAATTTCCGCGACTTCGATCAAAATAGCGGTTGTAGACAGTTTTTTAGAATATTAAATCAGATCAATATGCCGTTTTTTTCTAACGTTTAATAAAGCGCCAAACGATCGGTTTTTTCAGTTTTTCAGTAAAATCTGATCTCGCTTATTGACAAGCTTGTCGCGCCAGTCACGGCGCGCACTGCGAACGGCAAGTTACATTTCACCCCCAAGTTATCCACAAATTAGGCCGGTTTTGTTCACTTGCAAACGCCGTTTTTTCTCACTATCTTGTTACCTCACCGACATACAACCCCTATATATAGTGTTTACATACTGAGCAGAGCGACTACACTTCTGCTTAGGGGCACCATACGGACAGGTAAAACACCACATGAACCAAAGTCTGCTTGTAACTAAACGCGATGGCCGTAAAGAGCGCATCAACCTCGACAAAATCCACCGGGTCATCGATTGGGCCGCAGAAGGATTGCACAACGTCTCGGTTTCTCAAGTAGAGTTGCGTTCCCACATTCAGTTTTATGACGGCATCAAAACCGCCGACATTCACGAAACCATCATCAAAGCCGCTGCCGATCTGATCTCCCGCGATGCGCCGGACTATCAGTACCTGGCCGCTCGCCTGGCGATCTTCCACCTGCGTAAAAAGGCTTACGGCCAGTTCGAACCGCCGAAGCTGCACGCTCACGTGACCCGCATGGTCGAGATGGGCAAATACGATAAACATCTGCTGGAAGACTACAGCGCTGAAGAGTTCGAGCAGATGGACTCCTTTATCGATCACTGGCGCGACATGAACTTCTCTTATGCCGCCGTCAAGCAGCTGGAAGGCAAGTATCTGGTGCAGAACCGCGTCAGCGGCGAGATCTACGAAAGCGCCCAGTTCCTGTACATGCTGGTGTCCGCGTGCCTGTTCTCCAACTACCCGCGTGAAACTCGTCTGGATTACGTCAAACGTTTCTACGACGCGATTTCCACCTTCAAGATTTCGCTGCCTACGCCGATCATGTCCGGCGTGCGCACCCCAACCCGCCAGTTCAGCTCTTGCGTGCTGATCGAGTGCGGCGACAGCCTGGACTCCATCAACGCCACCTCCAGCGCCATTGTGAAATACGTTTCGCAACGCGCCGGCATCGGCATCAACGCCGGCCGCATCCGCGCGCTGGGCAGCCCGATCCGTGGCGGTGAAGCCTTCCATACCGGCTGCATCCCGTTCTACAAACACTTCCAGACCGCCGTCAAATCCTGCTCGCAGGGCGGCGTGCGCGGTGGCGCGGCAACGCTGTTCTACCCGATGTGGCACCTGGAAGTGGAAAGCCTGCTGGTGTTGAAAAACAACCGCGGCGTTGAAGGCAACCGCGTGCGCCACATGGACTACGGCGTGCAGTTGAACCGCCTGATGTACCAGCGTCTGATCAAGGGCGAAGACATCACTCTGTTCAGCCCGTCCGACGTGCCGGGGCTGTATGACGCGTTCTTCGCCGATCAGGACGAATTCGAGCGCCTGTACACCCAGTACGAGAAAGACGACAGCATTCGCCAGAAGCGCGTGAAAGCGGTTGAGCTGTTCTCGCTGATGATGCAAGAACGCGCCTCTACCGGCCGTATCTATATCCAGAACGTCGACCACTGCAACACCCACAGCCCGTTCGATCCGCAGATCGCGCCGGTGCGCCAGTCCAACCTATGTCTGGAAATCGCACTGCCGACCAAGCCGCTGGAAGACGTCAACGACGAAAACGGCGAGATCGCGCTGTGCACCCTGTCCGCCTTCAACCTGGGCGCGATCGACAGCCTGGACGATCTGGAAGAGCTGGCGACCCTGGCGGTACGATCGCTGGACGCCCTGCTGGATTATCAGGATTATCCGATCAAGGCCGCACACCGTGGCGCAATGGGTCGCCGCACCCTGGGCATCGGCGTCATCAACTTCGCCTATTATCTGGCGAAGAACGGCGTGCGCTACTCCGACGGCAGCGCCAACAACCTGACCCACAAGACGTTCGAAGCCATTCAGTACTACCTGCTGAAAGCCTCCAACCGTCTGGCGCAGGAACAAGGCGCTTGCCCGTGGTTCAACGAAACCACCTATTCGCAGGGCATCCTGCCGATCGACACCTACAAGAAAGACCTGGATGCGATCTGCAGCGAGCCGCTGCACTACGACTGGGAAACCCTGCGTAAAGAGATCCAGGAAACCGGTCTGCGCAACTCGACGCTGTCCGCCCTGATGCCGTCGGAAACCTCTTCGCAGATTTCCAACGCCACCAACGGCATCGAGCCGCCGCGCGGTCACATCAGCATCAAGGCGTCGAAAGACGGCATCCTGCGCCAGGTGGTGCCGGAGTATGAGCGTCTGAAAGACAACTACGAGCTGCTGTGGGAAATGCCGAGCAACGACGGCTATCTGCAGCTGGTGGGGCTGATGCAGAAATTCATCGACCAGTCGATTTCGGCCAACACCAACTACGATCCGACCCGCTTCCCGGGCGGCAAGGTGCCGATGAAGCAGCTGTTGAAAGACCTGCTCACCACCTACAAGTTCGGTGTCAAAACGCTGTACTACCAAAACACCCGCGACGGTGCGGAAGACGCCCAGGAAGATTTGCAGCCTGCCAAGGCCGGCGATGACGACTGCGAAAGCGGCGCCTGCAAGATCTAAAGTTTGACCTAGCGGGCCGGAATTTTCCGGCCCCTTCATTTAGCCACGTTACGATGGATTCAGGCTTATGGCTTACACCACTTTTTCTCAGACCAAAAACGACCAGCTGCAAGAGCCGATGTTCTTCGGCCAGTCGGTAAACGTTGCGCGTTTCGACCAGCAAAAGCATGAAATCTTCGAAAAACTGATCGAAAAACAGCTCTCCTTCTTCTGGCGCCCGGAAGAGGTTGACGTTTCCCGCGATCGCATCGATTACCAGGCGCTGCCGGAGCACGAGAAGCACATCTTCATCAGCAACCTGAAGTATCAGACCCTGCTGGACTCCATCCAGGGCCGCAGCCCGAACGTCGCCCTGCTGCCGCTGATCTCGATCCCTGAGCTGGAAACCTGGGTGGAAACCTGGTCGTTCTCCGAGACTATCCACTCCCGTTCCTACACCCACATCATCCGCAACATCGTCAACGATCCGGCGCTGGTGTTCGACGACATCGTCACCAACGAAGAGATCAAGAAGCGCGCGAAAGACATTTCCGGCTACTACGACGATCTGATCGAGATGACCAGCTACTATCACCTGCTGGGTGAAGGCACCCACCAGGTGAACGGTAAAACCGTCACCGTCAATCTGCGTGCGCTGAAGAAGCAGCTGTACCTGTGCCTGATGAGCGTGAATGCGCTGGAAGCGATCCGCTTCTACGTCAGCTTTGCCTGCTCCTTCGCTTTCGCCGAGCGCGAATTGATGGAAGGCAACGCCAAAATCATCAAACTGATCGCCCGCGACGAAGCGCTGCACCTGACCGGCACCCAGCACATGCTGAACCTGATGCGTTCCGGCGCCGACGATCCTGAAATGGCGGAGATCGCCGAGGAATGTCAGCAGCAGTGCTACGATCTGTTCGTGCTGGCCGCCCAGCAGGAGAAAGAGTGGGCGGAATACCTGTTCCGCGACGGCTCGATGATTGGCCTGAACAAAGACATCCTGTGCCAGTATGTGGAGTACATCACCAATATCCGCATGCAGGCGGTCGGCCTCGGTCTGCCGTTCGAAACCCGCTCCAACCCGATCCCGTGGATCAATGCCTGGTTGGTGTCCGACAACGTGCAGGTAGCGCCGCAGGAAGTGGAAGTGAGCTCTTACCTGGTTGGCCAGATCGACTCGGAGATCAACGCCGACGACCTGAGCGACTTCGAACTGTAAGCGATGGCGACGCCAACCGTAACGCTGCGCGCCGCCGGCACGCAGCTCTCTTGCCCTAACAGTGAAAACTGCCTGCTCGACGTGCTGGAACTGCACGACGTGCAGGTGGAGTACCAATGCCGCTCCGGCTATTGCGGCGCCTGCCGCCTGAAGCTGGTGAAAGGCGAAGTGGCCTACCGCCAACAGCCGCTGGCGTTTATCAACGCCGGTGAAATCCTGCCCTGCTGCTGCATGCCGCTGACGGATATCGAGCTGGAAATGTAAAGTCGGGTGCCGGAAACCGCGCCAGGAGACCAGAAGGCGGGGTTGCCCCCGCCCTAGGATTACCGCTTCACCTCACACGCCAACCTGATCAGGATAGTGATATTTTCCTGGTAGATTTTCAGCTCGCACAGCGAGTCTCTTATCATCCAGATAAATAACAAAACCGTAATACATACAACGGTTAGCGAATGAAACACATGCCTTAAGCGCATGCTTGCCTCCTTGCTGTGAAGGGGCTACCATACCGGTGTCTAGGCGGTATGTGCAGCCCCATTCTGATTGAGAGTCAGTCTGGGGCTTTCATCTATCCGCCTTGTCACACAATGCCCAAGACGAACAGTCTCAAGCACCCGTCAAGAGAGTAACAGCATTCCCTCACCGCGAATATCCCCTATAAGATTATGATTAATCAGGGATATATAACTATCCTCAAAGTATTTCGCTTAGCGCCCCTTTCCCGCCGATGTGGAAAAATAACGCGCCGGGGAATCGCCGAAGGCTTTACGAAACATGGCGATAAAATTGCTCGGCGAGGCATACCCCAGCGCCTCCGCAATCTGCAGCACCGTTTCGCCTTCGGCCAGCTTCGCCAACGCATATGACAACCGAGCCTGCTGACGCCACTGGGCAAAACTCAACCCCGTCTCGCCGATCATCAGCCGCCGCAGGGTACGCGGCGACATCGCCCCCCATTCAGCCCACGCCTCCAGTGAACGTTCGCTCCCCGGTTGCGCCAGCAAGGCCTGCAGAACGCCGGCCAGGCGCGGATGGGACGACATCGGTAAATACAGCGGCTCCGTCGGCGCCAGCCGTATCTCGTCACGCATCACCTGCGCCATACGCTCCTGCTCCAGGGTAAGCGCGCTGCGTTTGTCCCAACCTTCCGCACGCTGAGCCAGCGCCTGTAGCACTGCGCTGATGCCGATAACGCAAGGTGTATTCGACAGATCGTGGCAGGCCTCCGGCGCCAGCAGTAAACTCCAGCCGCTCAGCGCGCCGCAAACCTGCACCCGGTGCTCCGTCGCCGGCGGGATCCAACCCGCCCGCTGAGGCGGCAGCACCCAATCGCCCTGCGCCGTGCTTACATGCAGCAAACCGCTTTCAACGCACAGCAACTGCCCGCGCACATGCTGATGCCAGTCGTATTCGCGCGTGCCCAACCGATACTCCCGGCCTGCCGCGTCGCGGCCGCCGAGGGCGATCAGCCAGGGGCCCATCGACCATTCGCTGCAGTCAGCATCGAGGGCGTGAAGGTTCGCATTCATATTGGCCACTAATCACTATTTTTAGTCCAGATACCGTTATACCAACCTTTTCCTGCACCGACATAATGAAATGCTTCCGGCCGCGACCGTCTGCGGCCACTGACTCACGAGGGAACATGATGACAACACTCAGCATTGGCATTATCGGCGCCGGGCCCGGCGGCCTGTGTCTGGCTCAGGGACTGCGCCGCTTTGGCATCCACGCCACGGTGTTTGAACGCGACACCACACCGCAAGCACGCGATCAGGGCTACCGGCTGCGCATCGATCCGTCGGGCCAGCAGGCGCTGGCCGCCTGCCTGCCGCCGGCGCACTACCGCTTGCTCTGCGCCGGCAGCGCGCAAAACAGCGGCGAGAGCAATCTATGGGATCCGCAGCTTGCCCCGCTCACCGGCCGGCGCCCCGAGCACTGGTTGCCCTCCAGCCAGCGCCAAACACAAGAACCGGGCGGCGATCTCGGCATTCATCGCCAAACGCTGCGCGAGATCCTGCTTGCCGGCCTGCAAGACCGGGTGCGTTTCGGCCATACCTTGCGTGAATTTGCACAAACGCCGCAGGGTGTGGAACTTCAGTTCGCCAACGGCGAACACGTGCGGGTCGATGTGCTGATCGCCGCCGACGGCGTCAACTCGCTGGTGCGGCGGCGCTGCCTGCCCGAGGCGGGGCCAGAAGACAGCGGTGCGGTCACCCTCTACGGCAAAACGCCGCTCGATGCGGCGACCCGGGCCCAATTGGCCCCTGAGCTGCTGAACGGCGTATCGGTGATCTTCGCCGACGGCGTGTCGCTGGTGGTTGAGCCGATGCGCTTTCAGGCCCCCATGGCGCAACTGGCGGCCGACTACGCGCCCGATTGCCGCCTCTCGCCGGTCGACGACTATCTCTATTGGGCCTGTATCGGTTCGGCTGAACGTCTCGGCGGAGCCCCGGGACTGGAGGAGAACACCGCGTTGCAGGCGCGCGTACGGCATATCTCGCAAGGATGGGCGCCCGCCTTGCAAACGGCGTTAGCGCTGGCGGATCCCCTGTCGCTCAGCGTGCGGACGGTGCAGGTTACGGCGGCGATGCCGGAATGGCACAGCGAACGCATCGCCTTTCTCGGCGACGCCGTGCACGCCATGAGCCCGGCAGGTGGGCTCGGCGCCAACACCGCGCTGGTAGACGCCGCCAGCCTGGCGGCGCATCTGGCGCACTCAGACAGCGCCGCGCAGGCGCTCAGGAACTACGGTACAGAGCTGCAAACGCGAGGCGCGGCGGCAATACATCTTTCACGCCTGGCGTCCGAACGGCTACAACAAAACAGTGAGGCAGACAACTCAGCGCCATGAGCGTCACTCGATAATTTCCACCACCTCCAGCCAGGCGTTTTTTACCGCACGCCTGGCCCCCATTCAGCCAACGGCGCAGCATATCCAGCGCCAGCATCGCCACCGACTCCTGCCGCAGCCGCAGCCCGTGGCGCGACGCGCGATAACGCACGGTCTGGCCAATCCCGCCGCGCGGCGTGTGCAGCGCAATGCTCACCTGCTCATCGCGCATGGCGCTGACCGCCAACGCCAACGGCGCGCCGGTCAATTCCGCCAGCGAGCGGGCGCGCGCCAGCGTCGTTTCCAGCGTTTCGATGCAGTAGGCCGGCAGCAGCTCTCCCCCCGCCAGCGGCGCGCCTTCGCTCTGCAGCTGCAGGTTGATCAAGCCGCCGCTGAATTGCTCGCTCAACGCCAGCTTCAGCCCTTGCTGATTCAAGCGCTGCGTCAGCGTCGCCGGCAACCCGACGGTGCCTTCGAAGATGCAGTTGTCCCCCGCTACCTCGCGCACGTGTCGCCAGGCCAGCTCCATCTCCGCGCGCCGGCTTTCCGGCCCGGTCAGCTTCAGCTCAATGATCGGGCTGGACGAGCGGTAACCCAGCACCACGTCCGGCGGCAGCGGCAGGCTGTCCAGTTCGGCGGCCAGATCGCTCTCGGAGGTACCGAACGTCGTCAGACGCAGGCACAGCGGCGGCGCCGGCAAAGTGAAGCGCTGGCGCAGACGCGGCACGATCTGCTGTTCGACCATCACTTTGAATTCCGAAGGCACGCCGGGGGTGAAAAACATCAGGCATTGGTTCAGCTGCAACGCGAAACCGCAGGCGGTGCCCACCGGGTTATCCAGCATTTCCGCATTGGCCGGGATCTGCGCCTGCTTGCGGTTGGAAGGGGCCATCGGCCGCCCGCGCTCGGCGAAATAGG
This sequence comes from Serratia sp. SCBI, assembly GCF_000747565.1. NCBI lineage: Bacteria > Pseudomonadati > Pseudomonadota > Gammaproteobacteria > Enterobacterales > Yersiniaceae > Serratia > Serratia sp. SCBI. Next base: position 3,502,786 of record NZ_CP003424.1, read on the forward strand.
CTTCCATACGCGCCAGCCAGTCAGCCCGTTCAATCAGCTCTACGCCGCAGGCTTTCGCGGCGGCCAGCGCGCTCAAATCGTCGCTGGTCGGCCCCAGGCCGCCGTTGACAATCAGCACATCGGCGATATGGCTGCGTTCCTGCAGGATCTCGATCAAAGCAGAGAGGCTGTCCCCTACCGTTTCCCGCCCGCTCATCGGCACGCCCTGCTGGAACAGGTAGTCCGCCAGCCAGGCGGCGTTGGTATCAATAATTTGCCCGTGCAGCACCTCATCGCCGGTGCTGAGCATCTCCACCCTTAACATTGATCTCTCCCACATTTTTTGGTCATTCCACTATAGAAGCCCGTAAATAACTTTTCACTAGCCGCCGTCGGATTATTTCCGCCATCGCGTCGTTCATCATGCGCCATGCCGCCCGCAAGATTGTAAACTTTAGTTTACAATGCGCGTAACGCCGGTTTGACACAAATTAGGGCTTCCACTATCCTGCCATCCTCATAAATCGTTACCTATAATTTTCAAAATCTTTCGGCTGGTAGAGAAAAAACGTGAAGAATCGCACTCTTGGCAGTGTTTTTATCGTGGCGGGCACCACCATTGGCGCCGGGATGCTGGCGATGCCGCTGGCGGCGGCCGGCGTCGGTTTCGGCGTCACGCTGGCCTTACTGGTCGGGCTGTGGCTGTTGATGTGTTACACCGCGCTGTTACTGGTAGAGGTTTACCAGCATGAGCAGGCGGATACCGGTCTGGGCACGCTCGCCAAACGTTATCTCGGCGGCGGCGGCCAGTGGCTGACCAGCTTTAGCATGATGTTCCTGATGTACGCCCTCACCGCCGCCTACATTAGCGGCGCCGGCGAACTGCTCGCCACCAGCATCAGCCAATGGACATCACAGGACTTCCCGGTGTCGCTCGGCGTCCTGCTGTTCACCCTGGTGGCCGGCGGCGTGGTGTGCATCGGCACCCACTCGGTCGACTTGTTCAACCGCATCCTGTTCAGCGCGAAAGTGGTGTTTCTGGTGGTGATGCTCGGCCTGATGTTGCCGAATATCCACCAGACCAATCTGATGACGTTGCCGCTGGAGCAAGGCCTGGCGTTATCGGCCATTCCGGTGATCTTCACCTCATTCGGCTTCCACGGCAGCGTGCCGAGCATCGTCAACTACATGGGCGGCAACATTCGCAAACTGCGTTGGGTGTTCATCATCGGCAGCGCCATCCCGCTGATCGCCTATATCTTCTGGCAGCTGGCAACGCTGGGCAGTATCAGCTCCGACACCTTCGTCGGCATTCTGGCGCAGCAGGCCGGGCTGAATGGCCTGTTGCAGGCGGTGCGTGATGCAGTAGCTTCGCCGCACGTTGAACTGGCGGTGCACCTGTTCGCCGATCTGGCGCTGGCGACCTCGTTCCTCGGCGTTGCGCTTGGGCTGTTCGATTTCCTGGCTGACCTGTTCAAGCGGCAAGATAACGTGCGTGGCCGCCTGCAAACCGGCGCCATCACCTTCCTGCCGCCGCTGGCCTTCGCGCTGTTCTATCCGCGCGGTTTCGTGCTGGCGCTGGGTTTCGCCGCCATCGCCCTGTCGGTGCTGGCGCTGCTGCTGCCTTCGCTGCTGGTGTGGAAAACTCGCCAAAAGCATCAGGCACAATATCGCGTCTGGGGCGGCACCCCTGCGCTGGCGCTGGTGTTTGTCTGTGGGGTAACGGTGATCGCCATCCAACTGGGCATCGCCAGCGGCATGCTGCCGGCGGTCGGGTAAGCGACGAAAGACAAGGAATGATAAAGAGAAAGGGGCCGCAATGGCCCCTTTTTGCTGAGCGTGACCCGTCCTGAATAGCGTTGACACATTTTACTCACGCACAGAGGAAAATGTGATGAACCAGTATATTAAACGCACACAACGCGATTACTCTCTATCCTTTAAACTGGCCGTCGTCGAACAGGTCGAAAAAGGCGAAATGACTTGCCGTCAGGCCACAGACCGTTATGGTATCCAGGGCAACGTAACCGTCATGAACTGGCTGCGCAAATACGGTCAGCTTGACTGGCGGACTTCTCCTTCCACCAGAACGTGCGGAGACAATATGCCCAAACTCCCCCTGACGCCCGAACAGCGTATTAAAGAACTTGAGCAGCAACTGGCTGAATCTGAAGTCAAAGCCCAGTTCTTCGAGGCTGTCGTCAAAGTGATGAACACCGACTTTGGCGCCACGCTGACAAAAAAGCAGCTAACCGCCTTATCGCGCAAACACAAGTACCGGGACTCACAGTAACACGGGCCTGCCGATGGATGGGCATCAGCCGACAAGCGTGGTATCAGTCCCTGCAGCGTGAAGCAGGCAAAGAGGAGCAGACCCGGCATCTCGTCGAACAGGTGACGGCCATCCGCTTGCACCAGCCCCGGCTGGGGACACGTAAGCTGCATCACCTGTTGCGGCAACGCCCCGAACCGGCATTGCATGTGGGGCGCGACCGGCTGTTCAGTATCCTGCGCTGCGCGCGGTTACTGGTGATGCCTAAACGGGCATATCACAAGACGACGCAGAGCCATCATCGTTTTTATCGTCATCCCAACCTGCTGAAGGCGGGGGACAACCAGGTCATAGCCAGCCGTCCGGAACAGGTATGGGTGGCGGATATCACCTACTTGCCGCTGAGAACAGGGACGGCGTATGTCAGCCTGGTAACGGATGCCTGGTCGAGAAAAATCGTGGGGTATCATGTGCATGACAGTCTGCATACCCGGCATGTCGCCTGCGCGTTCAAAATGGCACTGGCCGGCAGACGCACGGCGTTGCCGTTGGTGCACCACTCGGACAGGGGTATCCAGTACTGCTCACAGGAATATCAGGCGTTACATCAGAGATATGGCATCACCTGCTCGATGACGGACGGGTATGACTGTTATCAGAACGCGCTGGCGGAACGGATAAACGGGATACTCAAAACGGAATACCTGCTCGGCAGGCCAGAAGATATCGCGCAGGCAAGAAAGATGGTCAGGGAGTCGGTGAACTTGTACAACACGCGGCGGCCGCACCTGTCGCTGAAATACAAAACGCCCGATGAGGTTCATCGGGCGTTATCCGGCTGAAAAGTGTCAACCTATATCAGGACTAGTCAGCGTCAGAAGCTCAGACCGACACCGACATAAGGGCCATCGGCCAGGGTGTTGTCGCGACGCCCGTCTTTGCCTTCCATCTGCATGTAACGGTAGCCCACGTCCACGCTCAGCGGACGGAACTTCCAGCGCAGGCCGCCGCTGGCTTCGTTATAGGCCTTCACGCCGCTGGTGAAAGACTCAGGGGCAAAGTAACCTTCGCCGTGCAGGCTGAAGTAACGGTTAATTTCCCACTCCAGGCCGCCGCCCAGCGCCACCGCCCCGCCGCTTTTCCCGTCTTTCGGGCTGAGGTACAGCGCTTTGGCGCCCACGGTCGCCGTCAACGGCCCCAGCGGCACGCCGAAGTTCAACCCCACGCTGCCGACGTTGCCGTCATGGTCGCTGCGCGCCCAGTTGCCGGTCAGGCCCAGACCTGAAGAGCCGGTGCTCATACCAACGCCCAGGTTGGTGTAGTGTTGCCCGGCTTCGCCTGACACGCTGATGGCGTTCGCCGCGCCGGTCACAAACAGCAATCCTGCCGCGCACGCGACCCAAGTCTTTTTCATCATCTTTCCCTCTGGTTTGTCATCCGTACCGAATGATCGAATCAACGCAAAATAATAACGTCATGAGTCTATACCAAAGCGCAATGAGTATTTAAGGGATAAAAGCGAAAAAATTCTTCAATAATCAAATAAATGTAAAAATTTGCAAACAAAAATCCATATTCGTCAAGGCGATGCCAACGATAACCGAGACCTATTTGCCGTCGCTCGCCAATAGGGCTACAACTAGTAGTGGCTTTGACCAAGGTCAGGGGAAGAAGCCCCGCCAAAGGACTATGCTGATGAACGCTTAAACCGCCCGAGTCTTTACTTAACTGCACTACGATAAGGAGCAAGTGATGAGCAAGAAAGGACTGACCACCGCAGCCGGCGCCCCGGTTGTCGATAACAATAACGTGATCACCGCAGGCAAACGCGGCCCGATGCTGTTGCAGGACGTGTGGTTCCTGGAAAAACTGGCCCACTTCGACCGTGAAGTTATCCCCGAACGCCGCATGCATGCCAAAGGATCCGGCGCCTACGGCACCTTTACCGTTACCCACGACATCACCCGCTACACGCGCGCCAAAATCTTCTCCGAGGTCGGCAAACAGACCGACATGTTTATCCGCTTTTCCACCGTCGCCGGTGAGCGCGGCGCGGCCGACGCCGAACGCGACATTCGCGGTTTCGCCATGAAGTTCTATACCGAAGAAGGCAACTGGGATTTGGTGGGTAACGATACGCCGGTGTTCTATCTGCGCGATCCGCTGAAATTCCCCGACCTTAATCACGTGGTGAAACGCGATCCGCATACCAACCTGCGTAATCCGGTGTACAAGTGGGACTTCTTCTCCCACCTGCCGGAGTCGCTGCACCAGCTGACCATCGACTTCAGCGATCGCGGCATTCCCAAGTCCTACCGCCACATGCACGGTTTCGGCAGCCACACCTTCAGCTTTATCAATGCCGCCAACGAGCGCTTCTGGGTGAAATTCCACTTCCGCTGCGAACAAGGCATTGAAAACCTGATGGATGAAGAAGCGGAAGCGATCATCGCCAAGGATCGCGAAAGCTCACAGCGCGATTTGTTCGATGCGATCAAACGCGGCGACTTCCCGCGCTGGAAACTGCAAATTCAGATCATGCCGGAACATGAGGCCTCGCAGACGCCGTATAACCCGTTCGATCTGACCAAGGTCTGGCCGCACGGCGACTACCCGCTGATCGACGTCGGCTTTTTCGAGCTGAACCGCAACCCCGACAACTACTTCTCCGAGGTTGAGCAAGTGGCGATGAACCCCGCTAACGTGGTGCCGGGCATCAGTTTCTCGCCGGATAAAATGCTGCAGGGCCGCCTGTTCTCCTATGGCGATGCGCACCGCTACCGCCTGGGCGTCAACCACCACCAGATCCCGGTGAACGGCGCCAAATGCCCGTTCCACAACTATCATCGCGACGGCGCGATGCGCGTGGACGGCAACAGCGGCAACGGCGCAACCTACGAACCGAACAGCTTTGGCCTGTTCCAAGAGCAGCCGGACTTCAGCGAACCGCCGCTGAGCATTGAAGGCGCGGCCGACCACTGGAATCATCGTGAAGACGACGATTACTACAGCCAGCCGCGCGCGCTGTTCAACCTGCTGAGCGCCGAAGAGCACCAGCGCATGTTCACCCGCATCGCCGGCGAACTGTCGCAGGTGCCGGAACACATCCAGCGCCGTCAGGTCGAGCTGTTCACCAAGGTGCACCCGGACTACGGCGCCGGCGTCGCCAAGGCGTTGGGACTGAAATAACCCGCCGTCATCCTTCGCTCAGCCGCCCTTTCGGGCGGCTTTTTTTATGCCTGACGCAGGCGCTCCGCCACCCACACCTGCAACCGGCGGCGCGAAATCTTGATGCCGCCGTTTTTCAGCTCGTCAGGCAGCGGAAGCAATGCCGTCGGGCGTTGGAAATTGGCGAGCTTATCCTGCGACCAGGCGAGCAGCGTCGCCAGCGACAGCGACGGATCGCCGTCGATCACCGCCACCGGCCGCTGACCGAATTCGGCGTCCGCCACCGGCACGACAAACGCCTGTGTGATCTGCGGATGCGCCGCCAGCACGCGTTCGATATCTTCCGGCTGCACCCCTTCGCCGCCGCTGAAAAACAGGTTGTCCAGCCGGCCGAGAATTCGCAGTTCCCCCTCGATCATCGCGCCGCGATCGCGGGTCGGGAACCAGCCCTGCTCATCGGCCAACGGCTGCAGATGCCCATGGCGCCAGTAGCCGAGCGCCAGGCTGTCGGCGCGGATCCAGACCTCTTCATCCACCAGTTTTACCTCGCGGCCGCCGAGCGGCAGGCCGACGCCCGCCCGCGCATCGGCGCGCTTGGCGCACACCGTGGAGGCCAGTTCGGTCAGCCCGTAGCCGCACCAGCAACGGATCCCCGCCGCCTCCGCCCGTTCGGTCAGCTCCACCGGGATCATCGCGCCGCCGAGCAGCACCGCCTTCAGCGTCATGTCCGCCAGCGGTTGCGCCAGCAGCCGCCACAGCTGGGTCGGCACCAACGAGGCATGCGTGCATCCCGCCAACGCCTCGTTCAGCGGGTGCATCTCGCGCACCGCCAACCGGGCGCCCGCCGCCAGCCAGCGCCAGACAATGCCCTGTCCGGAGACGTGAAACAGCGGCAATGACAGCAGCCAGCAATCCTCGCGCTGAAACGCCATCAGCCCCAACACCCCGGCGGCGCTGGCCAGATGGTTGGCATAGCTGTGCGCGGCCGCTTTCGGCATGCCGCTGGAACCGGAGGTCAACGTCAGCGTCGCCAGACGCTGCGCATCCCACGTCGGCAGGTCTGGCCAACGCGGCTCGGTCGACGGCGGGGTCAATCGAATCACGTCTTCCGGCAGCGCCGGCAACGAGTCCGGGCCGAAGACAAAGGTCATATCCAATTCCGACAACAGCTGCGCCAGCAGCGGCGTCGGCAAGGCGGGATTGAGCGGCAACAGGCGTGCGCCGCACTGCAACAGCGCCAGATAGGCCAGCAGCAGTGGATAGCTGTTTTTACCGCACAGCGCCACGCCGCAGCCCGGTTCAACGCCCTGATGCTGGAAATCCGCCGCCAGCTCATCCACCTGGCTCTGCAACGCCAGCCAGCTCAGCGGTTGTTCGCCGAGCATCAGCGCCGTCGCCTGCGGCTGAGTGCGCGCCCAGTGTCGCCACGGCCAATCGTTCAACGGCGCCATAGGCACTCCAGCGCCGAGACATCCAGCAGCGGCAACGCGCTGCCCGGCCACGGGCGCAGCACCTGCGCCTGCATCAACCCCAGCGTGTCCAGGCCCGGCACGGTATCCGGCGTCAGCCAATGGGCGATGCGCGCCAGCTGGGTCAACCCCAGGCTGGATTCGAGGCTGGAACTGATCACCGCCGTCAGGCCCGCCGCGTGCGCCTGCGCCACCAGCGTCTGGCAACGCGCCAGGCTGCCGACCAGCGTCGGCTTGATCACGATGGCCGCCACGCCCGGCTCGGCCTGCACCACAAAGTCCGCCTCCCGCACGCTCTCATCCCAGGCGATGGCGATACCGGTCGCCCGGGCGAAGTCGCGCGATTCATCACGGGTCTTGCAGGGCTCTTCCAGGAAGGCGATGCGATCGCGCCACGCCGGGTTAACGTACCTGGCGAAGCCGTCGGCCTTGGCGCGGGTCCAGCTGCGGTTGGCGTCCAGCCGCAGCCGCAGATCCGGCAGCGCCTCCAGCAACACGTTGACGATCATGCCGTCCCGCACCGCCTCATACAGCCCCACCTTCACCTTGGCGACTTTCTCGCCCGGCAAAGCGCTCAATGTCTCGAACAGCTCATCCGGATCGCCGGTGCACAGCGGCGCCTTGCGAAAATCCGCCTGCATCGGCAAACGCTGCTCCAGCTCGGCCTGCGCACAGCTGAGCCCAAAGGCCACCGAGGGCAGCGCGCTGTGCTCCGGTTCGTTGCCCGCCAACCACGCCTGCAGCCAGCCCAACGCGGCCTGTTCGGCCTGCGCCGGCGTTTCCCGGCTGAATTCCGGCAGCGGCGCGATCTCGCCCCAACCTTCACGCTCGCCCTGACGCAGCTGCACCACCCATCCGTCACGCGTTTTCAACCGTTGATTGCGCAGCACCACGCCCGCCTCCATCGGCAGGCTGTAACGGTATAGCGCCGCGCTGCGGTTTGCCCCGCTCATTACGGGTTACGCTTGAATTTGCTGAAGTCCGGTTGGCGCTTCTCGTTGAACGCGTTGCGCCCTTCCTGCCCTTCGTCGGTCATGTAGAACAGCATGGTGGCGTTGCCCGCCAGCTCCTGCAAACCGGCCTGGCCGTCGCAGTCGGCATTCAGCGCCGCCTTCAGGCAGCGCAGCGCCATCGGGCTGTTCTGCAGCATTTCGCGGCACCAGCGCACCGTCTCTTTTTCCAGATCGGCCAGCGGCACGACGGTATTGACCAGACCCATGTCCAGCGCGGCGGCGGCGTCGTACTGGCGGCACAGGAACCAGATTTCGCGCGCCTTCTTCTGGCCGACGATGCGCGCCATGTAAGACGCGCCCCAGCCGCCGTCGAACGAGCCCACTTTCGGGCCGGTCTGGCCGAAGATGGCGTTATCCGCCGCGATGGTCAGATCGCACATCATGTGCAACACGTGGCCGCCGCCGATCGAATAGCCGGCCACCATCGCCACCACCGGTTTCGGGCAGGTGCGGATCTGGCGCTGGAAGTCCAGCACGTTGAGGTGATGTACGCCGCTGTCGTCGCGATAGCCGCCGTAGTCGCCGCGCACTTTCTGATCGCCGCCGGAGCAGAAGGCCTTATCGCCGGCGCCGGTCAGAATAATGACGCCGATGCCGTCGTCGTAACGGGCGTTGGCCAGCGCGTCGATCATCTCTTTGACCGTTTGCGGACGAAACGCGTTGCGCACCTGCGGCCGGTTGATGGTGATTTTGGCGATGCCGTCGGCGGACTTGTGATACAGAATGTCTTCGAAATCGCCGGTGCAATCCTGCCAGGCGATAGCGGCATACAGGTGTTCTTCATTCGGATAAAGCATGTTCGGTTCCTTTAACCAGGGTTAACGAGAAAGGTCTGCAGCTCGGCGACGAAATCCTGCGGATTGGCCAGATGCACGTTGTGGCCGGCCTGCGGCACGATGCGCAACGGCAACCCGGCGTCGCGCGCCAGCCGTTGAAATTTGGGGTCGTTCTCACCGCACAGCACCCGCAGCGGCACGGTCAGTTGGCGCAGCTGCGGCGCCAGATAAGGCTGTCTCCCGAGCGAGGTGGCTTCGAGCATGTCGGCAATCGCCGGGCCGCTGTTGACCGAACGCGCGGCGATCAGCGCCTGGCGGTGCACATGGCTAAGCTCTTTGAACACCGGCTGCTGATACCAGTCCGCCAGGACTTCGGCAATCGGCTCACTGCGAAAACGCGCCGCCCATCGCGCATCCTGCTCGCAACGATCGCGGCGCTGTTGTTCGTCCTCAAGCCCCGGGTTGCCGCCCTCGACGATCACGCCTTGCAGGCCGTCATGGCGGCCGTGGCAAGCGTGATACATGGCGATGCGCCCGCCGAGCGAGTAGCCCACCAACCAATAACGTTCAATATTGCGCAGTTGCAGGGTCGCGGCGATTTGCGCGCTGATGTCGTCGAAGCCGCGGCAGCTCACCGCCACGGAATCGCCGTGGCCGGGCAGATCGATGGCCAGCGACGGCCATTCCGGGCAACGCGCGGCGATCACCCGCCATTCATTGTTGTTGCCCAGCAGGCCGTGCAGCCATACCAGCCACGGACGCCCCGCTTCGCCCTGTTGCAAAATTCGCGTCGCCAGCATCATTGCACCGCCATCTGTTGCACCAGGTATTGCAGGCTTTCGGCCCCTGCGCTCGGCGACACCTGCAGTTCTATCAGCGTGGCGCCGCCGCGCCGCCAGCCTTGCTCAACCGCCTGTTGCAGTTGGCGCCAGTTTTCCGGCCGCGCGTAGCCAAGCTGGAACATCGCCGCCGCGTGGCTGAACTCGACGTTCTGCGGCATGCAGTAAAAGCGTTGGCGCTCCTCGTCCGGCGTCGGCAACAGCGAGAAAATTTGGCCGCCGTTGTTATTGACGACGATCAGCACCGTCGGCGCCGAACAGTGGCGCAACAACGCCAGCGCATTGAGGTCATACAACGCGGAAAGGTCGCCCACCACCGCCAACGTCGGCCTGGCGGTGGCGCGCTGTACGCCGGCGGCGGTGGAAATCAGACCGTCGATGCCGCTGGCGCCGCGGTTGCTGAATACCGGGTAAGCGACAGGCAGCGTCGTTAACGCGTCGATCAGTCGCACCACCAGGCTGTTGCCGAGAAACAGCTGGCCGTTCTCCGGCAGCAGTTCCGGCAGGCGGTGCGCCAGCTGCGCTTCGCCAAAGTTATCGTGCAGATGCGTGGACGCCGCCGTCAGCGCCTTATCCGCCAAGGCCGCCAGCCCGGCGGCCCACGGCGCGCGCGGTTGCGCCGGATGCTGCGCCAACCACTGCGCCACCCCGGCACGCAGACGCCGCCCCCGGTGCTGGGCTGGATCGAGCCGCCCCGGCAGCTCGTCGATAACCCAATACTCTTCCGGCCGACACTGCGCCTGCCACTGCAGCAAGCGTTTACCGGTCAGACTGCCGCCGAACTGCACCACCAGCTGCGCGTCTTGCAACACGCGCTGTGCCTGCGGATGAGCGAGCCATAAATCGGCGCAGGGCAGCGGTTGCCCGGTCTGCGACAGCACATCGCCGATCAGCGGCCAGCCCAGCGTCTCAGCCCAGTCGGCCACCTGTGCGCCCTCTTCCGCGCTCATGCGGCCGGCCAGCACCACGCCGCGTTTTTGCCGCCAGAAGAACCAGTCCGGCTGCGGCGACGGCGCCGCACGCGTCTCGCTTTCCTGCAGCCAAGGCCGATCGCTCTGCCACCAGTCGCCCAGCGCGGCGGACCAATCGGCATACAGACGTTCATCGCCGCCGTACAGCGGTTCGGCGAACGGGCAGTTGATATGCAACGCGCCGTGCTGCAGGCGCGCCATCGCGCTGTCGACGCTGGAGGCCAGCCACGCGGCCGGAATATCCGGCGTAGGACGCGGCAGATCGATCGCCAACGTCGGGTGGCTGCTGTAGAGGCCGTTTTGACGGATCGCCTGATTGGCGCCGCAGTCGATCAGTTCCGGCGGCCGATCGGCGGTGAGAAACACCAGCCGCTCACCGGTCAGGCCGGCCTCGATTAAAGCCGGGTAAAGGTTCGCCGCCGCGGTGCCGGACGTGACAATCACCGCTACCGGCTCACGCGCCGCCTTCGCCAGCCCAAGCGCCAAATGGCCAAGCCCGCGTTCATCAAAGTGGGTATGACAGATAAAAGATCGGTTGGCCGCAGCGGCCAGCGTCAACGGCGTGGAGCGCGATCCCGGAGCGATACAAACATGCCGCACCCCATGGCGGGCCAGCGCCTCGAGCAGCACAGCCGCCCACCGGCGATTAAAAACACTTGTCGACATAGTTCGCTCACAAGTCAGTTAGCAGAGATCGTCCCCGGCGCAGCCGACGGACGCCGCGCCTGTAGTTACGCTCTGTATTATATGAGGTGTTATTTTCACGGCTTTTGCGCCAGCGCAAAAACGCCGTATATCCCTGGGTGTTTACACCAGATAATTATTTGATTTAGAACAAAAAACAAACAATAAATACACAAACACTTTACACCTGCGGCGACATGGCCTCAATTCGTCCGCACAAAAAACAGGGGAATAGCGCCCCGCCTGCGGCGGCTAGCGGAAAGTATAGGCGGGATATGGAAGAACTATCGGAGAAACAGCGGGATGAAGCACACAGTCTGCAGAAAAGAACGAGGCGGCTTGCGCCGCCCCTGGGGCGTGATTTATTTGCGGGCCAGCAGCAGCCCCAGCACCAGCCCGACGGTGGCGCCGATGCCCACGCTGTGCCAGGGTTTATCCCGCACATAGTCGTCGGTGCGGTGCACCGCTTCTTTGGCGCGGGCATAGTAGGATTCGCCGGTGTTCACCCAGCGCGCCTTGACCTCACTCAGCGCCTGCTCGGCGTGCGACTTGATGTCGATGTAGGCCTGATCCGCGCGATCGCCGCTGTATTGCAACACTTCTTCCAGCGTTTCGGTCAGCATTCTCAGATCGTCATCCAGCGTAGTTTGCTCAGCATCCGTATGTCTTGCCATCGTGAGATCTCCGTGGTTGAAAAATTAAGCGTTCCTACACTATAGACAACGATCGTCACCTGCGGCCATCGGACTTTTACCCTAAAACACTAATTGCACCTTGGCGGCCTGGCGCTTGTCGCCGGCAAACTCCAGCGCCTGCGCCAGTTGGTCCCCGGCGAACTCCGCCGACAGCAGCGGCAGCGGATCGACCACATCGCCGGCCAGCCAGGCCACCGCCAGCGCGAATTCCTCCACGAAGCGGAAGGAGCCGAGCAGATTCAACTCCTTGGCGATCAACAGCATCAGCGGGAAATCAGGGAAGCTGCCGCCCATCCCGACCTGCACGACGGTGCCCTTGGCGCGCGTGACTTCCAGGCAGCGCTGCAGCGACGTCGGATGCCCTGCTGCCTCGAAAGCGATGTCGAAATAGCCTTTGTGTTGCTGATATACGCTGAAATCGTCGTCTGCGGCATGCAGACAGCGATCCGCCCCCATCTGGCCGGCGAGCGCCAGACAGCGCGGGCTGAGATCGGCGCAGACGATCTCGGCGGCGCCCAGCGCTTTCAGCGCCGCCACCAGCAAACAGCCGATCGGGCCGACGCCGGACACGAAAACCGTTTTACCCTTCACCGCGCCGGGCTGTTTCGCCGCGTGGATCGCCACCGCCAGCGGTTCGGCGAATACCATCACCCTGTCGTCGCGATCGGCGGCGTAAGGAATGCACTGCGCGCTATCCACCACCTTGTATTGGGTGAAAGCGCCGTCGACGTGCGGGAAATACATCGCGCTGCCGAAAAAGCGCATCTCGACGCACTGATTGCTTTGCTGCGCCAGACAATATTTGCACTGCCCGCAGGGTTTGCTGGGATTGAGCGCCACCTTCTGCCCGATCGCCAGCTGCGGCGAATCGCTGGCGACCACCTCGCCGATCGCCTCGTGGCCCAGCACCATCGGCTGGCGTACCTGAAAATTGCCGACCTTCCCTTCCTGAAAGTAATGCAGATCCGAGCCGCAGATGCCGCCGCGGCGGATTTTCACCAGCGTGCCCTGCCCCTGATAATTCACTTCTTGCGCGATCACCGCCACGTCTCGTTTGCCGTTAACCATGCAAGACTGGGTTTGAATTTTCATCTCAACACTCCACGAAAGAGGGATTACACCGCGGCGGACATGCCGCCATCGACAAACAGCAGCTGCCCGTTGACGAAGCTGGAAGCGTCGGCGGCCAGGAACACCGCCGCGCCGATCAGCTCCTGCGGATCCCCCCAACGCGCGGCGGGCGTGCGCTGGGTTAGCCAGGCGGTAAAGGCCGGGTCGTCGGCCAACGCCTGTGTCATCTCGGTTTTGAAATAGCCGGGGGCAATGCCGTTGACCTGAATGTTGTAACGCGCCAACTCCACGCACATGCCGCGCGTCAGCATTTTCACCGCCCCTTTGGACGCCGCGTAAGGGGTGATGGTGTCCCGCCCCAGCTCGCTTTGCATCGAGCCGATATTGACTATCTTGCCGCGCCGGCGCGGCACCATGTAACGGGCCACGGTCTGCGACACGATGAAGACCGCCTTCTGGTTGACGGCGATGATGTCGTCCCAGTCTTGCTCCGGGAACTCGGTGAAGGGATGACGGCGCTGGATGCCGGCGTTGTTGATCAACACGTCTATCGCGCCGATGTCCGTTTCGATACGGCCGATGGCGGCATGCACCGCCTGAGAGTCGGTGACGTCGAACGCCGCCGCGTCGGCGCGCAGCCCCTCTTCGCGCAGGCGATCGGCGGCGTGCCGGGCATGTTCTTCGGTGGTGGCGTTGACCAGAATATGCGCGCCTTGCTGCGCCAGGCCACGCGCCAGCAGAAAACCGATGCCGCGCGAGGCGCCGGTGATCAAGACGGTTTTGTTATCCAGAGAAAACAGGTTGTTCATGGTGATTCCCGGCCTTCAGGCCTCCAATCGGACAGGCCTCTATCTCAGCCGATTGTTACCGGTAAAAACGTGATGAAAATCACTGAAAATAATGTTACGAAACCCTGTTACCCTTAACGTGAACTCACGCAGACAGCGAGAGAACAAAGCCAATCTATCCAATTGAAAAATAGCCACTTTCAATAAAATCGCATGCGTTGTTATCACCAAATCGATTTGTTAACATACCGCTATCCACCCTTGCCGCGCCGCCCGTTAAGGCTACCGAATGAAACACCCCCGCGTAACGCTACAGGACATCGCGCAATTGGCCGGCGTGACCAAAATGACCGTCAGCCGTTTTCTGCGCACGCCGGACAAAGTGGCGTCCGACACCGCTGAACGCATTGCGCAGGTCATGCGGGAGCTGAACATCACTGACGCCGATACCGCACAGGCCGGCAGAAAACCGCGCATCGGCGTGTTGATCCCCTCTTTCAATAACCAGATTTTCGCCGATCTGCTGGCCGGCATCGAATCCGTCACCCAGGCGCGGGGTTATCAAACGCTGGTGGTGAACTACGATTACAGCCCGCAGCGGGAAGAAGAGCAGATTGCACAGCTGCTGGCTTATCCAATCGCCGGGCTAATCCTCACCGATTCGGCGCACACCTTGCGCGCTGAGACCTATCTCGCCGCCGCGAAAATTCCCATCGCGCAGGTGATGGATCTCGACGCGCCGCCGGGGCGGATCGCGGTGGGATTTGACAATGAACAGGCGGGGTATGACATGACCGCCGCGCTGCTGGCCAGCGGCAAACGCCATATCGTTTACTTTGGCGCCATGTCCGACGCCCGCGACATTAAACGTTACCAGGGTTACTGCCGCGCCATGGCGGCTCAGGGGCAAACGCCGCGCCAGATCACGCCGCATCGGGTCTCATCGGTTTCGATCGGCGCCGACATGCTGGCAATGGCGCGCGAACGCTACCCGCAGTTGGACGGTATCCTGTGCACCAACGACGATTTGGCGGTAGGCGTGGTGCAGGCCTGCCTGCGTCTCGGCGTGCGCGTGCCGCAGGAGGTTGCGCTATCGGGTTTTCACGGTCTGGATATCGGCCAGGCGACCACGCCGGGCATCGCCAGCGTGATCACGCCGCGCTTTGAGATGGGTAAGGCCGCCAGTGAACTGTTGCTGCAGCGGATCGCGGGCGAGCCCTGCGCCGAGCGTCTCGATCTGCACTACCGCCTCTCACTCGGCGGCACCGTTTGAGCCGGCATGCCGGCTGACCGGCTGTGCGGCGCGGGCTTTTTCGCTGCGCGCCGCCCACCACAGCCCGCTGTTTTTCATCGCATAGCCGAATAGCAGGCCCACCAGCAAAGAGAGCGTCACCAGCGGCCAGTCGCCGCCGCCGGCGAAGGTCGCACAGGCGCCGATAAAGGTGCCGGGCACGAACCCCAGCCATTGCTGTTTGGCCTGTATGCACATCAAGAACGCCACGGCGCCGGTCAGCAGATACCCCAGCAAATTCCATTGCGGCGCCAGTTCGCTGCCGTGGATGATGACCATTGCCCAGAAAACGCCGCTGCAGCAGGTCAACGCGCCGATCAACAGCCCTTTCAGGCCGCCCTGCGGGCAGGCGAAATAGGCCGTGCAGCCGAGAAAACCGGCCCAACCGATCAGGCCCAGACTGACGGCAACCCATCCCCAAACGCCGGACAGGATCCCGGTGGTGACGGCAATGGCGAAAAGAACGTTCATAAAGTGACCTGCAGCAAAAAGAAAGCGCGCAGTTTACCCGAAAACAGGCCAATTTATGCGATACAAATCACATCATAAATGTAATTAAAGAATAATTAATTATAAAAAATAGATATTAATCACAAAATAATTAGCAAGGGAACCCCACCCGGGACGTTTTCCATGCCAGCAACAGGCACACTGCGCTGCTGCTCAAGAACAGCAAATGGGTCGCCTGCTGCAGATCGACGCGATCGACCACCACGCCCAGCAAGATCGGCACCCAGTTGGCGATATAAGCGATAACGTAAAACAGAGAAAGCAAACGCGCATGGCTGGTCGGCGGCGAAATCAAGTTCACCAGGGTCGCGCTGCCGACGAAAATGGCGCCGTAAGCATAGCCGGCCACCACCAGCCCCACCGCCGCCAGCCCCAGAGAATGCCACTGGATCGCCATGGCGAACACCACTGCCGCCAGCACCTGCGCCAGGCAACCGAACAACAGCGAATGACGGGCGTTAACGCGGCGGCTCAGGATCTGGCTGATGCCGGCGATCAGCAGATACACCGCAATCGCATAGCCAAAGACGCCACGCTGGTGCATGCCTAACAGCGTTTCCGCCACGCCGGGGCCGATTGCCAAAATACTGGCGGCCAGCGCCCAACAGACAAACAGCGCGCCGGCGCACACAAAGAATTTACCGCCGGTAGCGCGCAGGCCATCGAGCAGCGTGCTTTTTTCCTGTTCGGCCGGCACAGCGCGGGCCGGCGACGCAACCTGGCCACGCGGCCACAGCAGCATGACGCCCAACGCCGCCATGGCGGCAATGGCCATGATGAAAACGAACGGCAGCGTCGTAGGATGAAAACCGGTCTGCAAAGCGATGCCGCTGAAGATCGGCCCCAGCGCTAATCCGGTGGTGAATGACAGCGTTGCGATTAACGCCGCGCTTTTACCGCCGTCGCGCGGCCCAAACCGCACCAACGCGATGTTCGCCGCGCCGGTCAGCGCCCCGGTGCCTACCCCGGCCAGCAGCCGTGCCATCAGCATCATGGCAAAGGTATCAGCCAGCGCGAACAGCAGCGCGCCGCTCAACACCACCAGCAACGCCGGCACGATCATGCTGCGTAAATCCTTTACTTTGCCGGCCAGATTGCCGACGCCGAACAAAGAGATCAGCACGCCGGCGGCATAGGCGCCGTAGATGACGGTCAGACTGACCGAGCTTAGCGCAAGCTGCTGCTGATACAGCGGATAAAGCGGCGTCGGCGCGCTGCTGTTCAGCAATGCCGACATCAAAGCCAGCGCCAGGAACAGTAAAATGGCCGTGCGCGACGCCTGTGCGTTTGCTGGCGCCGCGTCCTGGATGGCGGTATTTTCTGACATGCTTCCACTCCCAAAGTCGGCAGGCGGCGGCCTGCCATCGTCGTCTTTCCTCACCCGGTCTGCCGGGAACGGCGCTTATCATAGCGTTACGGCGACGGGCGAAGTATCGTCAAGAATGAATCACCCTGATGCATTCTTGCATCACCGGAGAAATAACCGCCGATGTGCGTGCCGTTGACCGTCTTTCTCTCCCTCCAGACGGAACAACGCTTTATGATAGATACCGGTATCGTTCGCCCGGCCCGCACTGCTCCCCTGGCGCCGACAAATCTGCAGAGAGGAAATGGCATGATGAATTGGGATGACGCGCGCTTCTTTCTGGCCGTCGCACGCTGCGGCACGTTACGTAAAGCCGCCAACCAGCTGCAGGTTGATCAAGCGACCGTCGGCCGACGTCTCACCGCCCTGGAAAACTCGCTGGGTTCGAAATTGTTTATCCGCACGCCAAAATCCTTCTCCCTCAGCCCGCTGGGCGAATCCATGCTGGCGGACATGATGAAGATGGAAAATGCCGTGCAGGCGATCGCTCGCAAAGCCGCCGGCGGCGACGAAAGCCTGTGCGGCAACGTGCGCATCGCCACCACCGATACCCTGGCCGAAGCCTTCGTGATACCGGCGCTGCAAGATCTGCGGCAACGCTATCCGGCCATCACCGTCACGCTGTTGACGGCGCTGAACATCACCGATATCGCTTACCACAGCGCGGATCTGGCGATCCGCGGCGCCCGCCCCGATAACGATGAGCTGATCATCAAACGCTTAGCCACTATCGAAATGGGCCTGTACGCCAGCCCGCACTATCTGACGCGGCGCGGCATGCCGGTCAAAGGCGAGCAGCTGCGCGGCCACGATCTGCTGATGTTCCCGCGCGAACTGGTGCCGCGCCACTGGAGCAATTTCGGCGGCGAGACCCTGTACGAGCCCAACGCCGTGCTGCAATGCAATTCGCAGCTGTTGTTACGTTCGGCCACCCGCAGCGGGCTGGGCATCGGGCTGCTCTTGTCGTGCCTGGCCGACCACGACCCGGAACTGGTGCGCCTCTTTCCCGAGAGCAAAGACTGGGTGGATATCTGGCTGGTGCTGCACCCCGATTTGCAACGCGCCGCTCGCGTGCGCGCGGTGGTGCAGGCGCTGGAAACGTCGTTTAGCGCCCATTACGACTGAGTGCCGTTTCTCCATAAAAAAGGCCGCCGAAGCGACCTTTTTACCGTCAGAAGCGTTATCAGAACGTCGGCTGAGCCATCTGCACCAGCGAAATCAGCGGCTGAGGATAAACCCCCAACAGCAGCACCAGCGCGGCTGAGATCAGCACCACGACGCCACCGGCAGTCAACGCCCAGTTGTTCGGGGTGTCGCGCTGCAGCGATTCCGGCGCGCTGAGGAACAGACTGACGGTCACGCGCAGGTAGTAGTACAGGCCGATGGCGCTGCCTACCACGACTGCGCCGGTCAGCCACCACAGGTGCGCGCTGACGCCCATCGCGATCACGAAGAACTTACCGATAAAGCCCAGCGTCATCGGGATACCGGCCAGCGACAGCATCATCACCGTCATTACCGCGGACAAGATTGGCTTGTGCCAGAACAGACCACGGTAAGAGAACAGCGAATCCGCATCCGGGCCACGGTATGGGCTGGACATCAGGCTGACCACGCCGAAGGCGCCCAGGCTGCTGAACAGGTAACCGGCCAGATAAACGCCGGCGGTTTCCAGCGACAGCTGATGAGTTTGCACCGCAATCAGCGCCACCAGCAGGTAGCCCAGATGAGCGATCGACGAGTAGCCCAGCAGACGCTTGATGTTGGTCTGGCTGATGGCCATCAGGTTACCGAACAAGATGGAGCAGAACGCGATGATCGACAACACCATGCGCAGCGCTTCGTTGTCGGCGGCCGGGGCATACAGGAACAGACGCATCACGACCGCAAAGATCGCGATCTTGCTGGCGGTCGCCAGGAAGGTCGAGACCGGCGCAGGCGCGCCCTGATAAACGTCCGGCGTCCACAGTTGGAACGGCACCAGCGACAGCTTGAAGCCCAGACCGACGATCATCATGCCCATGCCGGCCAGGATCAGCGGCTGGTGCATCATGTTTTCCTGCAGGCTCTTGCCGAGGCCGGCCAGCGACAGATCGCCGGATTCGGCATACAGCAGCGCCATGCCGAACAGCAGGAACGACGACGCGGCGGCGGACAGCAGCATGTACTTGATGGCGGCTTCCAGCGGGCGCTTCTGGCGGTAGGCATAGCCCACCAGGCCGAACAGCGGCAGCGAGATCAGCTCGATACCGATGAACAGCGAAGCCAGATGGTTGGCGCTCGCCAGCAGGATGCCGCCCATGGCGGCGATCAGCACCAGCAGGTAGAACTCTTCGCGGTTATCCGGATAGCCGACCAGCCACGGATACGCGAAGGTGCAGGTCGCCAGACTCGCCAGCAGCACCAGCCCGGTGTAGAACATCGAGTAGCCGTCAACCCGCAGCAGCGGGGTGACGTCCATTGGGCCTGCCTGGCCGACAAAGTACAGCGAAAGCAGCGCCAGGTTGAGACCGATCACGGTCAGGGTGGCGTTGATAAAGTGGTCGCGTCGCCACGCAATGCCTAGCATCACAACCACCACCGTCAATCCGACGATCAACAGCGGCAGCAGTGCGATCAGTTGTTGAGGAGTTATTGTCATGGCGAATTACGGCCTTGTTGTTGAAATTGCTGAAACTGACGAACCAAACCAGTGTTGCACGTTGCTCATAGCCGCGTTGGAAGTATCCAGAATCGGCTGCGGGTAAACCCCCAGCAGAACCAGCAACACCACCAGCAGCAGAATGATGAACAGTTCGCGCGCGGTCATGCCCTGCAGCGGCTGGTCGGACTTAGGCGCACCGTAGTAAGCGCGCTGCATCATGATCAGCGAGTAAACCGAAGCGAACACCAGACCGAAGGTGGAGATCACGGTGATCACCGGCACCACCTGGTAGCTGCCGAACAGAATCATGAATTCGCCGACGAAGTTACCGGTACCCGGCATCCCCAGCGTAGCCACGGCGAAGAACAGCGACAGCGCAGGGATGAACTTGATGCGCCCCCACAGGCCGCCCATCTGACGCATGTCGCGCGTATGCAGACGCTCATACAGCTGGCCGCAGATGATAAACATGCCGGCGGCGGACAGGCCGTGCGCGATCATCTGGATAACCGCGCCCTGGTAAGCCAGCTGGCTGCCGGTGTAGATGGCGATCAGCACGAAGCCCATGTGCGATACCGAGGTGTAAGCGATAAGGCGCTTGATGTCGGTTTGCGCGAACGCCATCCAGGCGCCGTAGAAGATGCCGATCACGCCCAGCCACATGGCGATTGGCGCGAACTCGTGCGAAGCCTCAGGGAACAGCGGCAGACTGAAACGCAGCAGGCCGTAGGCCGCGGTTTTCAGCAAGATGCCCGCCAGGTCGACGGAACCTGCGGTTGGCGCCTGGCTGTGCGCATCCGGCAACCAGCCGTGCAGCGGCACCACCGGCATTTTCACCGCGAAGGCGATGAAGAAGCCCAGCATCAGCATATATTGCACGTTGTGGGACATCGGCGTTTGCAGCAGGTCTTCGTAATCGAAGGTCCACACGCCGGTGGCGTTGTAGTGCACGAACACCAGGCCCAGGATCGCAATCAGCATCACCAGACCGCTGGCCTGGGTGTAGATGAAGAACTTGGTCGCCGCGGTGATGCGGGTTTTACCGTCCGACGCCTTGTGACCCCACAGCGCGATCAGGAAGTACATCGGCACCAACATCATTTCCCAGAAGAAGAAGAACAGGAACATGTCGATGGCGAGGAACACGCCGATAACGCCGCCCAGGATCCACAGCAGGTTGAGGTGGAAGAAGCCCTGATACTTCTGGATTTCACGCCAGGAACAGAGGATCGCCAGCACGCCCAGCAGACCGGTCAACACCACCATCAGCAGCGACAGACCGTCCAGCGCCAGGTGGATGGAGATGCCGAAGCGCGGGATCCACGGCAGCAGGAATTCGCTCTGCCACTGCGGAATGCCTTTCGGCGTGGTCAATGTATAGCCGCCCTGCATCCACAGCTGCAGAGAGAGCGCCAACGTCAGCCCCATTGCGATCAGCGCTATCCAGCGCGGCACCTTAGTACCGAAGCGCTCAAGCTGCCAGCACAGCAGACCGCCGATAAAGGGGATAAGAATTAGCCAAGGTAATAGCATGGCGTTTTGTGTCCCTTATACGAATAATTTCAAACTTTGTACGTAGCGCCTGCCCGGCGCTACGCCCGAAAAATGCGTCTGTTTAAATTATTCAATTAAACCAAAATCAACAGAGCCAATACGACCACTGCACCCACACCCATAGACGCTATATACCAACGCACCTGACCGTTCTCGCTCACCGTTAGACCGCGGTTCCCCCAGCGGGAGAAGACGGCCGGCAGGTTCATCAGCGAGTTCAGCGGATCGCGTTGCAGCAGCTTCGCAATGCCCAGGTACGGCTTGACGAACACTTTGTCATACAGCCAGTCGAAGCCCCAGGCATGGAACCACCAGGTCGAGAAGAAACGACCCGGCGCGCTGTTGGCGATGCTGTTGACCAGGCTGCGTTTGCCCAGCCACAGCGCGGCCGCCAGCAGAATGCCGACGATAGCCACCACGCCGGAGGTGATTTCAAGCCGCAGCACGCTGCCGTGCGCCAGCTCGGTGGTCTCCGGCAGCACGCCCTGCAACGGCGGCACGATCATCGCGCCGACGAAGGTGGACAGCACCAGCAGAACCAGCAGTGGCAAGTGGTGAGTGATGCCTTTACCGGCATGCGCTTTGATTTTCTCTTCGCCATGGAACACGATGAAAATCATACGGAAGGTGTACAGCGAGGTCATGAACGCACCGACCAGGCCGGCAACCATCAGGTTGATGTGGCCGTTGGCCATCGCGCCCGCCAGGATCTCGTCCTTACTGAAGAAGCCGGCCGTGACCAGCGGCAACGCAGACAGCGCCGCGCCACCCACCAGGAAGCAGACGTACACCAGCGGGATGCTCTTGCGCAGGCCGCCCATCTTGAAGATGTTTTGCTCGTGGTGGCAAGCCAGGATCACCGAACCGGATGACAGGAACAGCAGCGCCTTGAAGAACGCGTGGGTCATCAGGTGGAAGATCGCCGCGTCCCATGCCTGCACGCCCAGCGCCAGGAACATGTAACCGATCTGGCTCATGGTGGAGTAAGCGAGCACGCGCTTGATGTCGGTCTGCACCAGCGCGGCGAAGCCGGCCAGCAGCAGAGTGACCGCACCGACGATGCCCACCAGGTGCAGCACTTCCGGCGCCATCAGGAACAGGCCGTGCGTGCGGGCGATCAGATAGACGCCCGCGGTCACCATGGTCGCCGCGTGGATCAGTGCGGAAACCGGGGTTGGGCCCGCCATCGCGTCCGCCAACCAGGTTTGCAACGGCAGCTGCGCCGATTTACCGACCGCGCCGCCCAGCAGCATCAGGGTCGCCCAGGTGATGGCTGTGTCGCCCACCGCCAGTTTCTGCGGCGCCAGGATCATCAGCTCGCGGATGTTCAGCGTGCCCAGCTCGTTGTAGAGGATGAACAGCGCGAACGCCAGGAACACGTCGCCCACGCGGGTCACGATAAAGGCTTTCATCGCCGCCGCGCCGTTGGCCGGATCTTTGTAGTAGAAACCGATCAACAGGTAGCTGCACAGGCCCACGCCTTCCCAACCCAGGTACATCAACAGCAGGTTGTCCGCCAGCACCAATACCACCATGCTGGCGATAAACAGGTTGGTGTAAGCGAAGAAGCGCGAATAGCCCTCTTCACCGCGCATGTACCAGGAAGCGAACATGTGGATGAAGAAGCCGACGCCGGTGACCACCGACAGCATGGTCAGCGACAGGCCGTCCAGCACCAGGGTCACGCCGATATTGAAGTTGCCGACGGCCATCCAGGTCCACAGGCTTTGCTCGAACAGCTGCACGCCGGCGGCTTTCTGGGCGAAGAAATCCATCGCCACATACACCGTGACCAGCGCAGCCAGGCCGATAGAACCCACGCCGACGGTGGCCGCCGTGTTTTCAGACCAACGACCGCGGGAAAATGCCAACAGCAGGAACCCGATCAGCGGTAGCAGAATTGTTAAATATAATAGGTTCATCCGCGCATCTCACTGACAGTATCAATATTCAGGGTATGACGACGACGGTAGAGCTGCAGCAGCAGCGCCAGGCCGATACTGGCCTCGGCTGCCGCCAGGCTGATCGCCAGGATGTACATCACCTGTCCGTCCGCCTGGCCCCAGTAGCTTCCCGCCACGATAAACGCCAACGCCGCAGCGTTGATCATCACTTCCAGGCTGATCAGCATAAACAGCAGGTTGCGGCGCACCAGCAGCCCGGTCAGCCCGAGCACAAACAGGATAGCCGCCAGGATCAGGCCATGTTGAAGAGGGATCATGCTTGCTCCTCCGATTTTCTTCTCGCCATTTCGCCACTCGCCGGCGCGTTGCTCAGCACCTCGCCAGGCTTGTGCTCGCGGCCGATATGGAAGGCGACAACCAGACCCGCCAACAGCAGCATTGAAGCCAGCTCAACCGCCAGTACGTAAGGCCCGAACAGGCTGATGCCCACCGCCTTCGCGTCGACCATCTCACCGCTGATACCCTGATCGGATACGCTGCGGATCGCGACGATCAATACCACCAGCAGCGCCAGCGACAGCAGGCCAGGCCCGATCCACACCGTCGGCTTCATCCAGTCGCGCTCTTGCTGCTGCACGTTGCCGAGGTTCAGCATCATCACCACGAACACGAACAGCACCATGATGGCGCCCGCATAAACGATGATTTCCAACGCGGCGGCAAAGTAGGCGCCGAGAGAGAAGAAGACTGCCGAGATCGCCAATAACGAGACGATCAGATACAGCAGCGCATGCACAGGGTTGGTATGGGTGATCACGCGAATCGTCGCGGCCACCGCAATCAAACCTGCCAGATAAAATGCAATTTCCATGCTTGCTGGCTCCTTAGGGCAACAGACCTTTGACGTCGATCGGTTTGGCTTCGTTTTCGGCTTCGCCTTTGGCTTTGCCGTCAATCGCCATACCGGCCATCCGGTAGAAGTTATATTCCGGATATTTACCCGGCCCCGAGATCAACAGATCTTCTTTTTCGTACACCAGATCCTGACGCTTGTACTCACCCAGTTCGAAATCCGGCGTCAGCTGGATAGCGGTAGTCGGGCAAGCCTCTTCGCACAGGCCACAGAAAATGCAGCGCGAGAAGTTGATGCGGAAGAACTCCGGATACCAACGGCCGTCTTTCTGTTCCGCTTTTTGCAGCGAGATACAGCCGACCGGGCAGGCAACCGCACACAGGTTACAGGCGACGCAGCGCTCTTCGCCGTCCGGATCGCGCGTCAGCACGATGCGGCCGCGGTAGCGCGGCGGCAGGTAAACCGGTTCTTCCGGGTACATCTGGGTTTCACGCTTGGCGAAGGCATGCATGCCAATCATCCAAATGCTGCGCACCTGGGTGCCGAAACCAACCACTAACTCTTTCAATGTCATGGTTTATTCACCCCTTATTGAGCGTTGTACAAAATGACCGCGGCGGTTGCCAGCAGGTTCAGCAGCGTCAGCGGCAGGCACACTTTCCAGCCGAAAGACATCACCTGGTCATAACGCGGACGCGGCAGCGCGGCGCGGATCAGGATGAACATCATCATGAAGAAGGCCGTTTTCAACGCGAACCAGATGAATGGCGGCAGGAACGGACCCTGCCAGCCGCCGAAGAACAACGTCACAATCAGGGCGGACACGGTGACGATACCGATGTATTCCCCCACGAAGAACAGACCGAACTTCATGCCGGAATATTCGATGTGGTAACCGTCAGCCAGTTCCTGTTCGGCTTCCGGCTGGTCAAACGGGTGACGGTGACACACCGCCACGCCGGCGATCGCGAAGGTCACGAAGCCGAAGAACTGCGGAATGACGTTCCAGACGTGCGCCTGCGATTCAACGATAGCCTGCATGTTGAACGAACCCGCCTGCATCACCACGCCCATCAGCGACAGGCCGATGAACACTTCGTAGCTCAGGGTTTGCGCGGAGGCACGCATCGCGCCCAACAGCGAGTATTTGTTGTTGCTCGACCAGCCGGCGAACAGCACGGCGTACACCGCCAGGCCGGCCATCATCAGGAAGAACAGAATACCGATGTTGAGATCGGACACCGCCCAGGTCGGGCTGACCGGTACGATGGCAAATGCCAGCAACAGGGAAGTAAAGGCGATCATCGGCGCCAGGGTGAAGATCACCCGGTCGGAGAATCTCGGCACCCAGTCTTCCTTGAAGAACATTTTGATCATGTCGGCGACCAGCTGCAGCGAGCCGCCCCAGCCTACGCGGTTCGGTCCGTAACGGTTCTGGAATAGGCCGAGCAGGCGGCGTTCGCCGAAGCTCATGAACGCCCCGCACGCCACGACCACCAACAGGATCACGACCGCTTTAAGAACGGCGATCAGAATGTCGATCACCTCAGGGGTAAACCAGCTCATCGTGCCGCCTCCCGCAGATTGTCTACCTTAGCACCCACCAGAATCGGCGGGATCCCTGGCAAGCCGAGCGGCAAACCAACCTGGCCCTGGGTCAGGGTTTCACTCAGACGCACCGGCAGACGCAAGGTCTGGCCCGCACAGCTGAACTCCACCAGGCTGCCCGCGTTGACGCCAAGCGTCGCCGCGTCGGCCGGGTTGACCATCACGTAGGCTTCCGGCATGCGCTGCTGGATCACGTGAGAGCGCTGCGACATTTCATCGCTGCCGAACAGGTGGTAGTAAGGCGCGACACGCCAGCCGTCGTTCGGATTGAAGGCGGCTGGCACGCGGTCGAAGTAACCGAGGCTGCCCTCCCCCGCTTCGATCAGGCGCACGCCCGGATCGCCGTGGCGCAATTTGCCGCCCACTTCAGCCTGGAACTTGTTCCATGCCTGCGGTGAGTTCCAGCCTGGCGCCCAGGCGAACGGGATCTGCTGACGATCGGCCAGCGGGCTGTTGTTCCCTTCCATCGAGAAGGCGAACATGGTGTCTTTATCCTGCGGCTGACGCGGCTCGTGCACGCTGATGTTGGCGCGCATGGCGGTACGGCCGCTGGAACGGTGCGGCGAACGCGCCAGCTTCTGACCGCGAATGCGGAAAGTCGCGTCCGGCGCGGCATCGACGATGCCCTGCAGCTGCGGCAACGCGGCGACGCAAGCGGCGATCACGTCATCGAGCTGAGTCCAGTCCACATGGCGGCTGGTGTAGGTGGAGTGCAGCGAGTGCATCCAGCGCCAGCTTTCCAGCATCACAGTGAACTGATTCTTCTTGGCGTCGTCGTAGTAAGCCGGATCGTATACCTGGAAGAAGCGCTGCGCGCGGCCTTCCTGGTTGATCAGCGTACCGTCGCTCTCGGCAAAGCTGGCCGAGGAGAGGATCAGGTTGGCTTTGTCCATGATCGCGGTGCGCTGGTGATCGGCGACGATCAGGTTGCTGACCTTAGCCAACGCTGCGTCCACCTGCGCCGCCGGCGCATGGCGATAGAGATCGTTTTCCATCACGATGGCGGTATCGGCTGCGCCGCTCGCCAGCTGTTCCAGCGCCTGATCGAGCGAACCGCCGCCGATCATCGCCAGGCCCATGCTGTTGGCGGCGCCCGCCACGAAGGTGATGCCGACGTCGGAACCGCGGCCCTTCAACGCTTTGGCGATGTTGGCCGCCGCTTCGATGATGGCTTCGCTGCCGGCGTTGCTGCCGGTAATGATCAGCGGTTTGCGTGCGCCGGTCAGCGCCTGCACGATGATGTCGACTTTCTTGTTCAGGCCATCGGCCAGATCGTTCACCGCCGGCGCTGCGCTATCCAGCGCGTGCGCGATGGCGAAGCCGAAGCGCGCCTGCTCGTCTACCGGCGCGCGGTAGTTCCAGGCGGCGATGTCGTCCAGGCGGGTGTTGTCGACGTTGGTGGTGAACAGCGGGTACTTGGCGTGCTGGCCGATGTTCTGCACCGCCGCGATCTGCCAGTCGGCAACGCGCTGCGCCGCCGCCATCGCGCGGGCTTTACCCTTGACGGCCTGACGCACGGACAGCGCGATGCGCGCGCCGGTTTGCGTCAGGTCTTCGCCCAGCACCAGCACCGCGTCGTAATCTTCGATCTCACGCAGCGCCGGCGTATGAACGCCGCCGTTCTTCAGCACGTTCAGCATCAGCGCCAGGCGTGATTGCTCCGCCTGAGCGATACCGGTGTAGTAGTTCTCGGTGCCGACCAGCTCGCGCAGCGCGAAGTTGCTTTCCAGGCTGGCGCGCGGGGAGCCGATGCCGATGGTTTTCTTCGCCTGACGCAGGATGTCCGCCGCGCCCTGCATCGCCTGCTCGGCGTTCAGGGTGATCCAGTCGTCGCCGCGCAGCTGCTGCGGTTGACGCGGACGATCTTTCTGGTTGACGTAGCCGTAACCGAAACGGCCGCGGTCGCACAGGAAGTAGTGGTTCACGCTGCCGTTGTAACGGTTTTCGATACGGCGCAGCTCGCCATAGCGCTCGCCCGGGCTGGTGTTACAGCCGATGCTGCACTGCTGGCAAATGCTCGGCGCGAACTGCATGTCCCATTTACGGTTGTAGCGTTCGGAGTGCGTTTTGTCGGTGAAGACGCCGGTCGGGCACACTTCCACCAGGTTGCCGGAGAACTCGCTTTCC
The DNA here is from genome assembly GCF_000747565.1 of Serratia sp. SCBI. Classification (NCBI taxonomy): domain Bacteria; kingdom Pseudomonadati; phylum Pseudomonadota; class Gammaproteobacteria; order Enterobacterales; family Yersiniaceae; genus Serratia; species Serratia sp. SCBI. Next base: position 3,530,368 of record NZ_CP003424.1, read on the forward strand.
AGCGTGCCGCTTTCCGGGCGACCGAAGTAGACGTTGTCGTGCGCGCCGTACACGCCGAAGTCGGTGCCGTCCGCATAGTCTTTGTAGTAACGCACGCAGCGATAGCAGGCGATGCAGCGGTTCATCTCGTGCGAGATAAACGGCCCCAGCTCCTGGTTGTTGTGGGTGCGCTTGGTGAAGCGGTAGCGACGGAAGCTGTGGCCGGTCATTACCGTCATATCCTGCAGGTGACAGTTACCGCCTTCCTCACAGACCGGGCAATCGTGCGGGTGGTTGGTCATCAACCACTCGACCACGCTTTCACGGAACTGCTTCGCTTCGCCGTCATCGATGGAGATGAAGGTGCCATCGGATGCCGGGGTCATACAGGACATCACCAAACGGCCGCGCGTATCTTCCGCGTTTTGGTATTGCTTTACCGCACATTGGCGGCAAGCGCCGACGCTTCCCAGCGCCGGATGCCAGCAAAAGTAAGGAATATCAAGGCCGAGGGAGAGACAAGCCTGCAGCAGGTTGTCCGCTCCGTCTACCTCATACTCTTTGCCGTCTACATGAATCGTAGCCATAGTCAGCATGCTTCCAAGTGGCCTGCCTTGCGGCAGGCGTTAATCAAAAATTCTGGCCGTGTTCGGGCGAGTCGGCTTACCAGCGTTGCTTCAGCAGATTGTTCGGCTGAATGCCGCCAATCGCATGCGCGTTGCCGAAGTGCTGCACGGCGATACCCGCCTCGAACTCTTCACGGAAATATTTAATCGCGCTTTGCAGTGGCTCTACGGCACCTGGCGCGTGGGCGCAGAAGGTTTTGCCCGGGCCGAGGGAACGGCACAGCTGTTCGAGGGTTTCGATATCCCCCGGCTGCCCTTCGCCGTTTTCCAACGCACGCAGGATCTTCACGCTCCACGGCAGGCCATCGCGGCATGGCGTACACCAGCCGCAGGACTCGCGGGCGAAGAACTCTTCCAGGTTGCGCACCAGCGGCACCATGCCGATCTCGTGGTCTACCGCCATCGCCAACGCGGTGCCGAGACGGCTGCCGGCTTTGCCGATCGCGCCGTATTCCATCGGCAGATCGAGGTGATCGGCGGTCAGGAAGTCGGTGCCCGCGCCGCCCGGCTGCCAGGCTTTGAAACGCAGACCGTCGCGCATGCCGCCGGCGTAATCTTCCAGGATTTCGCGCGCGGTGGTGCCGAACGGCAGCTCCCAGACGCCCGGATTTTTCACCCGGCCGGAGAAGCCCATCAGCTTGGTGCCTTTGTCTTCACTGCCGGAGATGCCGGTGTACCACTCCACGCCGTTCGCCAAAATGGCCGGCACGTTGCACAGCGTTTCGACGTTGTTGACGCAAGTCGGCTTGCCCCAGACGCCGGCGCTGGCCGGGAATGGCGGCTTGGAACGCGGGTTGGCGCGGCGGCCTTCCAGCGAGTTGATCAGCGCGGTTTCTTCGCCGCAGATGTAACGGCCGGCGCCGGTGTGCACGATCAGCTCGAAATCAAACCCGGTGCCGAGAATGTTCTTGCCCAGATAGCCGGCTTCGGTGGCTTCCGCGATGGCGCGACGCAGGTGCGCCGCCGCTTCGATGTACTCGCCGCGCAGGAAGATGTACCCGCGATAGGCTTTCAGCGCGAACGCGGAGATCAGCATGCCTTCCACCAGCAGGTGCGGCAGCTGCTCCATCAGCAGGCGGTCTTTATAGGTGCCCGGCTCCATCTCATCGGCGTTACACAGCAGGTAACGGATGTTCATGGATTCGTCCTTCGGCATCAGGCTCCACTTCAAACCGGTGGAGAAGCCCGCGCCGCCGCGGCCCTTCAGCCCGGAATCTTTCACCAGGCCGACGATCTCGTCCGGGGCCAGGCCTTTGAGGGCCTTCTCTGCGCCGGCATAGCCGTTTTTGCTGCGGTATTCGTCCAGCCACAGCGGCTGCTTGTCATCGCGCAGACGCCAGGTCAGCGGATGCGTTTCGGGAGTGCGTACAATGTGCTTGGTCATTGATACTGCTCCAGTAGCGTCTCGATATCTTCAGGCTTCAGCTGACTGTGCGTGTCGTCATCAATCATCATGGTCGGCCCTTTATCGCAGTTGCCCAGACAGCAGGTCGGCAGCAGCGTGAAGCGGCCATCAAAGGTGGTTTGACCCGGTTTGATGTTCAGCTTCTTCTCGATAGCGGCCTGAATGCCCTGGTAACCGGTGATGTGACAAACAACGCTGTCACAATAACGGATCACGTGACGTCCTACTGGCTGACGGAAAATCTGGCTGTAGAACGTGGCCACGCCTTCTACGTCGCTGGCGGGGATGCCCAGCACTTCCGCGATGGCGTAAATCGCACCGTCCGGAACCCAGCCGCGCTGCTTCTGCACAATTTTCAGTGCTTCGATGGAAGCGGCGCGCGGATCCTCGTAATGGTGCTTTTCGTGCTCGATCGCATCACGTTCTTCCGCGCTCAGTACAAATGCATCAACGCCGCTCTGAGGAGCGGCTGCATTGATGGGCTCGAGCGCATCGTTGACTGCGTGATTGTCTTTTTGAGAGTCCATAGTTAGCGGTCCACATCTGACATTACAAAATCGATACTACCCAGATAGACGATCAGGTCGGAAACCAGGCTGCCTCGGATGACCGATGGGATCTGCTGCAGGTGCGCAAAGCTCGGCGTACGTACCCGGGTGCGGTAGCTCATGGTGCTGCCGTCGCTGGTCAGGTAGTAGCTGTTGATCCCTTTGGTGGCTTCAATCATCTGGAATGATTCGTTGGCTGGCATCACCGGGCCCCAGGAAACCTGCAGGAAGTGGGTGATCAGCGTTTCAATGTGCTGCAGCGTGCGCTCTTTCGGCGGCGGCGTGGTCAGCGGGTGATCGGCCTTGAACGGGCCTTCCGGCATATTGTTCAGGCACTGTTCGAGGATGCGCAGGCTCTGGCGCAGCTCTTCCACCTTCAGCATCACGCGGGTGTAGCAATCGCTGTTGCCGTCGCCGACCGGCACTTCGAAGTCGAAGTTCTCGTAGCCGGAGTACGGGCGCCATTTACGCACGTCGAACTCGACGCCGGTGGCGCGCAGACCGGCACCGGTCACGCCCCATTCCAGCGCTTCTTTGGCGTTGTAAGACGCGACGCCGATGGAACGGCCTTTCAGAATGCTGTTCTTCAGCGCCGCTTTCACGTAGGAATCCAGACGCTTCGGCATCCATTCGAGGAATTCACGCAGCAGGCGATCCCAGCCGCGCGGCAGATCGTGCGCGACGCCGCCGATGCGGAACCAGGCCGGGTGCATACGGAAGCCGGTGATCGCTTCCACCAGATCGTAGATCTTCTGGCGGTCGGTAAAGGCGAAGAACACCGGGGTCATCGCGCCGACGTCCTGAATGAAGGTGGAGATGTACAGCAGGTGGCTGTTGATGCGGAACAGTTCGGACAGCATCACGCGAATGGTGTCAACGCGCTCCGGCACCTTGATGCCGGCCAGCTTTTCAACCGCCAGCACGTAAGGCATTTCGTTCACGCAGCCGCCGAGGTATTCGATGCGGTCGGTGTACGGAATGTAGCTGTGCCAGGATTGACGCTCGCCCATCTTCTCAGCGCCGCGGTGGTGATAGCCGATATCCGGCACGCAGTCGACGATCTCTTCGCCGTCCAGCTGCAGAATGATGCGGAACGCACCGTGCGCAGACGGGTGGTTCGGGCCGAGGTTGAGGAACATGAAGTCTTCGTTCTCGGTGCCGCGCTTCATGCCCCAGTCTTCCGGTTTGAAGGTCAGCGCTTCCATCTCCAGATCTTCTTTCTGCTTGGTCAACACGAAAGGATCGAATTCGGTGGCGCGCGCCGGGTAGTCCTTGCGCAGCGGGTGCCCTTCCCAGGTCTGCGGCATCATGATGCGCGACAGGTGCGGGTGGCCGTCGAAGGTGATGCCGAACATTTCCCAGGTCTCGCGCTCATACCAGTTGGCGTTTGGGAACACCTTGGTGGCCGTCGGCACGTGCAGGTCTTTTTCAGACAGCGCCACCTTCAGCATGATGTCGCGGTTGCGCTCGATGGAAATCAGATGGTAGAAAACGGAGAAATCCGCAGCGGGCAGGCCGTCGCGGTGGGTGCGAAGACGTTCGTCCACGCCATGCAGATCGAACAGCATGACATACGGCTTCGGCTGTTTTCTCAGGAACGTCATTACTTCCAGTAACTGGTCAGGTTTAACCCATACCACGGGCATGCCGGTGCGGGTGGCCTGAACAGTAAAGGCTTCCGGCCCAAAACGGTTGCGCAGTTCGCCGATCACCGGGTCGTCAAGGTGATCTCGGGTCTGCCAGGCAGGCAAGGCGTCGTGCGTCGTCAAATCTGTCATAATTTTTTTTCACCACACTAAAGGGTTATTCGCCGCAAGTTTCACTTTTCGCTGTGTTAACCAATAGCGCACTAAGATGGACGTTAAATGAACGTCTTAAATCTCGTCAGGCGTCCGGAGGTTGGTCACCGCGATGCGCTCGCCGTGTTTACGCTCTCTTTCAGACTGCATATTGGCGCGGTAAACGCCCTGATCGCCGACAACCCACGACAGCGGGCGACGTTCTTTGCCGATGGATTCCTGCAGCAGCATCAGCGCTTGCATGTAGGCTTCCGGACGCGGTGGGCAGCCGGGAATGTACACGTCGACCGGCAGGAACTTGTCCACGCCCTGCACCACGGAATAGATGTCGTACATGCCGCCGGAGTTGGCGCAAGCGCCCATCGAGATCACCCACTTGGGCTCCAGCATCTGCTCGTACAGGCGTTGGATAACCGGGGCCATCTTGGTGAAGCAGGTGCCGGCCACCACCATCAGGTCAGCCTGACGCGGGGAGGCGCGCAACACTTCCGCACCGAAACGCGCCACGTCGTGAACGGCGGTAAACGACGTCACCATCTCCACGTAACAGCACGAAAGGCCGAAGTTATACGGCCAAATAGAGTTTTTACGCCCCCAGTTCACCATGTCATGCAGCGCATGCTCGAGTTTACCCATGTAAACCGTGCGGTGGACCTGTTGTTCCAGGGGATCGGCGACGATCTCCTGTTTTTGCAGGGGATAACGGTCGTTCTCACCGTTCGGGTCTATGCGGGTGAGCGTATAGTCCATCTTAATGCCTCGCTGTTACTGCGGATGACTGTTGGTGTTAGTGATCGTGCTCGGTTTGCTGCGGCGTTGGGAACGCGCCGGAGTCCAATCCAACGCGCCGATGCGCACCAGATAAACCAGACCGGCCAATAGCACCAAAATGAAAATGGCGGCTTCGATAAAGCCTACCCAGCCGCTCTCGCGAATCGAGACCGACCAGGCATACAGGTATAAGGCTTCAACGTCGAAAATAACGAAGAACATGGCCACCAGGTAGAACTTGGCGGACAAACGCATGCGCGCCGTGCCGACCGAGTCGATGCCTGATTCAAACGGGGTGTGTTTGGCGCGCGCCCGAGCTCTCCCGCCCAAGAAGAACGCGCCCAGCAGCATTAAGCCGCAGAGCCCGATAGCCACAACGAGAAATACGGCGAGCGCCCAGTGATGAGCGATAACTTCAGTGGTTGTTGACATACTCTATGCTTACTCATCAAAAGTGGCGTCGATCGCACTGCTCTTGTCACCGGCAGTTAGTGCGCCACATCGATTTAAGGGAAGGATAAATAACCACACAAACAAACTGCTTTTACAGCGAGTTAGGCAGCGTTTTTCTGTGGGCTTTTTACTCCTTTCTATAACCTTTTGTCAACTTTGACAAAAGTATCTACACACTAGTTTACATACGTATCATTTGATTAACATTTGATGCGCCAGGGACAGGCTAAATCGTGTCAGTTAATTTTTGTGTAGAAACAGATAGATATAAACCAACATGCACATTTCAGTTTTACTATACCATTGTCTCAGGAATTCCCTGTTCTTCCACTCACTACCTAGGGGTATTTTTTTGATCCAGGACACGTTTTCAGCATAAATCCTCAAAAAAAGTGTGGCCCTTTAACAATTTTCCTCAAATTGAGCCGCAAAAACGGCCGCTATAAGCTAACAAAATAACCCTGCTATTACCATGCCTTTAACCCATTCAATCTTATTGCTCAAAAAACGAACTTAGCGTATTAAACCCGGCCAAACTCTCTTTTCAGTAACGCTTAAAAGTTAACAAAACAGCCAACTCAATTTAAAAAACAAACCAAATACATATAAATACAATTTTAGGTAAAAAAGGACAAAAAAAACCTCCGCCGAAGCAGAGGTTTTCATCAGATATCGCGCCGCAGCGTTATTCTTCTTCGTCCACCAGGCTGGCGTCATCCTGATCGCTCTGGAGACCGCCTTCCGCGCCGTTGAAGCCATAGCCGTCATTGCCGCCCTGCATCGCGCTGAAGATGGCCATCGCCAGCTCGTTGCTGCACTGCGCGTTTTTGCACAGCGCATACTGGGTATCCGGCAACGGCGGCAAACCTTCCGCCGCGCCCAGCACCCGCAGGTCAGGGCTCATCATCTCGATCGGCCGCGCGGTCACGCCCAGGCCGGCCTTGCAAGCCGCCCGCACTGCGGACAGCGTGGAAGCGACGTAGGCGATGCGCCACGGGATGCCGGCTTCGTCCAACTGCTTGATCGCCAGCGAACGGAACGGGCTTGGCTCGTCCATCACCACCAGCGGGATCGGCTCGCCGGCCTGGTAATGGTAATCGGCGGCGCAGTACCACAACGTCGGCGACGTGCGCAGCACGATGTGCGGATGCCCTTCGGGATCGGCCGTGGTCACCGCCAGATCGATCTCGCCCTCTTCCAGCAGATCGACCATCGTCGTGCTGCGCTTCACGCGCACGTCAATAGCCAGCTTCGGATAGATGGCGGTTACGCGGTTCAGCAGGAAAGGCAGAATGGTATCGGCGGTGTCGTCGGAAGCGCCGATGGTCAGAACACCTTTAATATTGTTGTACATCAGAGAGGTACAGGCTTCATCGTTAAAGCGCAGGATTTTTCTGGCATAACCGAGAAGCTGAATACCATGCTCAGTCAGAAGTTTGTTGCGCCCATGGCGGGCAAACAGTTCTTTGCCGACCAGTTGCTCTAATCGCTGCATTTGTTGGCTGACGGCTGATTGAGTACGGCAAACGGCGACAGCCGCCGCTGCGAAAGTATTCAAATCAGCAACCGCAACAAAGGTTCTTAGCAGATCGAGGTCGAGATTAAGTATCGGACGATTTGCAGTTGTCATAGTGTATTCTTCACTTTTTTAAATTCTAATTTACGAACTACTACCCTGGTGTGTTTCTCAGACGCCGTTGAAAAAGGACGGAGCCTGTTATGACAGTACCCCACTCATAAGTGGAGGGCAAAAAAATTACTTATGATTCGTTACCTCTATCGCTTTTTGAAATGCGATCTATCGATGCTGCTTATAGAACGCGGGGGACTAAATGCCGGCATACGGGGAAAACCCCCACCGGGCCTGAGATTTTACTCATTCATACTGCCTAATTTCCACTCCATTCGTGCTACTGATAACCCTTATCAACTGGCGTTCAGACTGCATTTACGAGCAAGAAATATAAATAATTAACGGCACCGACTTCGTATCACCACGCAATGAATTTAATAAATTCAATCAGTAAGATTTTTACTTTAAATAATATTCTCATAACCACATAAACAATGCTTAAGATAAAATATAAAGTAAAGCTTATGTAAATATGCCATTTTTCTTAGTGTGGTGTGTCATCTGACAACCCGCTATCAGACAACTCCGGTATTATCGTTCCTTTACAGTTACTGAAAACCATTCTCCCTTATGGCTTATCAGTTCTCCACACCCAGGCGCTGACGCCAGCGCGTCGCGTTGAACGACGCTCGATTTCACAGAACAAAACCCTAGTAAAATTATAGTTCATGAAATTATGAACCACAAAATAACTTTACCTTTGCTTATCATAACTAAAATCCCCCGTTACGACATGCATTTGCACCAAAGGCGTGCAAAACCCTTCAAAAGCAACTACGCCAGGAGTACATTGGGCGGGTTGCGGCGTCCCACGGTAGGAGCGCCCCTATCCCAGCAAAAGGCTCAACTTTTTATGTCCCCCATTGAGAAATCCAGCAAACTGGACAACGTCTGCTATGACATTCGCGGCCCGGTGCTTAAAGAAGCTAAACGTCTTGAAGAAGAAGGCAATAAAGTCCTGAAACTGAACATCGGCAACCCTGCCCCGTTCGGCTTCGACGCCCCGGACGAAATCCTGGTCGACGTGATCCGCAATCTGCCCACGGCGCAAGGCTACTCCGATTCCAAAGGCCTCTTCTCGGCGCGTAAAGCGATCATGCAGCACTATCAGGCGCGCAACATGCGTGACGTGACCGTTGAGGATATCTACATTGGCAACGGCGTCTCCGAGCTGATCGTTCAGTCCATGCAGGCGCTGCTCAACAGCGGCGACGAAATGCTGGTGCCGGCGCCGGACTATCCGCTGTGGACCGCCGCAGTGTCGCTGTCCGGCGGCAAGGCCGTACATTACCTGTGCGATGAGCAGGCCGGCTGGTTCCCGGATCTGGACGACATCATCAGCAAGATCACCCCGCGCACCCGCGGCATCGTGATCATCAACCCGAACAACCCGACCGGTGCGGTCTACAGCAAAGCGCTGCTTGAGCAGATCGTCGAGATCGCCCGTCAACACAACCTGATCATCTTCGCCGACGAGATCTACGACAAGATCCTGTACGACGAAGCAGAGCACCACTCGATCGCCGCGCTGGCGCCGGATCTGCTGACCGTGACCTTCAACGGCCTGTCGAAGACCTACCGCGTGGCGGGTTTCCGCCAGGGCTGGATGGTGCTGAACGGGCCGAAAAAGCACGCCAAAGGCTATATCGAAGGGCTGGAGATGCTGGCTTCGATGCGCCTGTGCGCCAACGTGCCGATGCAGCACGCGATTCAGACCGCGCTGGGCGGTTATCAGAGCATCAGCGAATTCATTCAGCCCGGCGGCCGCCTGTACGAACAGCGCAACCGCACCTGGGAATTGCTCAACGACATCCCGGGCGTCTCTTGCGTGAAGCCGCAGGGCGCGTTGTACATGTTCCCGCGCATCGATGCCAAACGCTTCAACATCCATGACGACCAGAAGCTGGTGCTGGATCTGCTGCTGCAGGAAAAAGTGCTGCTGGTGCAGGGCTCCGCGTTCAACTGGCCTTACCCCGATCACGTGCGCATCGTCACCCTGCCGCGCGTAGACGAACTGGAAATGGCGGTCGGCAAGCTGGGCCGCTTCCTGGAAGGCTATCACCAATAATCATCAGGGGCGCAGCGCCTCGCTGCGCCCTTCCCTCACAGCCCGGTTGCAAAATTCGCCGACACTGCTTCACAATGGGGCCCTCACTTGCCGTTAAAGAGAGCACCATGAGTCAGAGCCATTTCTTCGCCCATCTGTCCCGCCTGAAACTGATCAACCGCTGGCCGCTGATGCGCAACGTGCGCACCGAGAACGTCTCCGAACACAGTCTGCAGGTGGCCTTTGTCGCCCACGCGTTGGCGGTGATCAAGAACCGCAAATTCAACGGCAACCTCAACGCCGACCGCGTTGCGCTGTTGGCGATGTACCATGACGCCAGCGAAGTGATCACCGGCGACATGCCGACGCCGATCAAATACTACAATCCGCAGATCGCCCATGAGTACAAGAAGATCGAAAAGATCGCCCAGCAAAAGCTGCTGGATATGATCCCGGCGGAGCTGCGCAACGATTTTCGCACCATTCTCGATGAGCATTATTACAGCGAAGATGAAAAGCAGGTGGTGAAGCAGGCTGACGCGCTGTGCGCCTACCTGAAATGCCTGGAAGAGCTGTCTGCCGGCAACAACGAATTCACCCTGGCCAAGGCGCGGCTGGATAAAACCCTGGAACAGCGCCGCAGCCCGGAGATGGGCCGCAGCCCGGAGATGGACTACTTCATGGAAGTGTTCATTCCCAGCTTCAGCCTGTCGCTGGACGAAATCAGCCTCGACAGTTCGCTGTAACCCCGCCGGCGCAGCCTCGCTGCGCCGTTAAAAACCGTAGAGCCACGGCACCACAATCACGCTGACCGCCATCACCAGCAGGGTGAACGGCACGCCGAGACGCACGAAATCGCCGAACTTGTAATTGCCCGGCCCCAGCACCAGCGTGTTGACCGGTGAAGAGACCGGCGTCATAAAGGCGGCGGACGCGGCGATGGCGATAATCATCGCGAACGGGTATGGCGAGACGCCCATTTCGCGCGCGGCGGCGATGGCGATCGGCGCCATCAGCACCGCCGTCGCGGTGTTGGAAATAAACAGCCCGATAGTCGCGCACAAGACGAACAGGCACAGCAGCATCACGCGCGGCCCCGCCCCGCCGGCGACATCCATCAGCCCGCTGACGATCAGACTGACCCCGCCGGTCTTTTGCAGCGCCTGCGCGAACGGCATCATGCCGACGATCAAAATGATGCTCGGCCAATGGATCGATTTATAAGCGCTCTCCATGTCGATACAGCGGAATTTGCCCATCAGCAAACAGGCGATCAGCGCCGCGATCGGGTTGGGGATTTCGTCGGTCAGCATCATCGCCACCATCAACGCCAGGCAAAACAGCGCGTGCGGCGCCTGCGTGATGGCCGGGGCCACTTCGTCCACTTCGGCCGGCAAGTTGAGCACGATAAAGTCATGGGTTTTGGCCTGCAGTTGACGGATCGCCTTCCAGTCGCCGATCACCAGCAAAATGTCGCCCAGCTCCAGCGGCTCGTCCACCAGTTTGCCGCCGAGCGTCTCGCCGTGGCGGCGGATGCCCACCACGTTCAGATCGTAGCGGCTGCGGAACGCCGCTTCGCGCAGGCTTTTGCCCAGCAGCGCCGAGTCAGGGATCAGCGAGACCTCCGCCATGCCGACGTTGCGCGACTGTTCCGAGAAGTAATCGCCGCGCAGCACCATCGGCTCCAGCCGCTGTTCGCCGCAGAATTCGCGCAGATCGATCTGGCTGTCCGACATGTCGATCAAGAGAACGTCACCCTCGCGCAGCTCGGTGCTGCCGGAGGCGCTGACCATCACCCGCCGAAAGCGTTTCCAGCGTTCGATGCCCACCACGTTGGCGCCGTAGCGCGCACGCAGGTGCAGTTCATCCAGCGAACGCCCAATCAGCGGCGAAGCGCTGCGGACAGCCAGCCGCCGCGCGCGGCCGGTCAGTCTGTAATCGCGGATCAGATCGCGGAAGGTGCGGCGCTGCCAGCCGTCGCCGGCTTTGCCCGTGTCACCGCTGCCCAGCCAACGCCGGGCGATCAGCATGTAGCCGACCCCCAGCGCCAGCACCACCAGGCCGATCGGCGTCACGCTGAAGAAACCGAAACCATGGATGCCTTCGCGCACCAGCTCGCTGTTGACCACCATATTGGGTGGCGTGGCCACCAACGTCATCATGCCGCTGATAAGCCCGGCGAAGCTGAGCGGCATCATCAGCCGCCCCGGCGCGATCTTCATTCTGGCCGTCACGCTGAGCACCACCGGGATAAAGATCGCCACCACGCCGGTCGAGCTCATAAATGCCCCCAGCCCGGCGACCGTCACCATCAGCAGCATCAACATTTTGGTTTCGCTGCTGCCGGCCACTTTGACCAGCCAGTCGCCCACCTGGTAGGCCACCCCGGTGCGCACCAACCCTTCGCCGATCACGAACAGCGCGGCGATCAGAATCACGTTGGGATCGCTGAACCCGACCGTCGCCTCCTGCAGGCTGAGCGTGCCGCTCAGCACGAAGGCGATGATCACCAACAGCGCCACCACGTCCATGCGCAGCTTGTTGGTGGTAAACAGCACGATGGCAATCAGCAGTAAACTCAGCACCCACAGTAATTCGCTGTTCAAAACGGCCTCATCCGGCAAATGTCCAAGGGCTTAAAAAATAGCATAAAAAAACCCCGCAAAGGCGGGGTCTAATCAATTAGGGTGAAGATAATGCCACTCAGGCCAGTAGGCGAACGATCGCGCCCTGCGCCGTTTTATCAACGGCGATCTGCGCCAGCGAATCCAGCCGCAGGTCAACCTGCTCCAGCTTCGGCGCGTCGGCCGGGGCGTTGACCGCAATCACCTGGCAGCCCGCCGCCAGCCCCGAAAGAATGCCGGCCGGCGCGTCTTCAACCACCACGCACTCGTGCGGCGCCAGCCCCAGACGTTCGGCGCCCAGCAGGTAGGCATCGGGCTGAGGCTTGCCGTGTTTAACCTGCTCGGCGGTGATGAGCACCGCCGGCTGCGGCAAACCGCCGGCCTGGCGGCGAGCGCCGGCCACCGGCACCGAACCGGAGGTGACGATCGCCCAAGGGATGCCGAGCGCGTTCAGGCGCTCCAACAACGCGATGGCGCCCGGCAGTGCGCGAACGCCTTCGGTATCCTGCGCTTCCACCTGCTCCAGCAGTTGGAACTCGCGCTGAATTTCCGCTTCGCTTTCACCCGGCATAAAGTGGCGCAGAGAAGTAATGGCCTGTTTACCGTGAATGAAGTCCAGCACCGCTTGCGGATCGACGCCGCGACGCTCGGCCCAGTGCGTCCAGGCGCGCTCTACCGCCGGCAGCGAATCCACCAGGGTGCCATCAAGATCGAACAGAAAACCCTTACACTCCACAGAAAACCTCTTTTTAATCAAGCATTGATGATTTGCGCTATCTCAACGGCGCTCAAGTGATACTGGCGCGGGCAGGCCAGCCAGATCGCCAGCATACGCTGGTATTTTTCCCACATTTTGGTCTGGGCGTTGAAACCGTGGCTGCCGGAATCGAAGTGAGTATAGCGCCCCTCGGTGTTGACCAGGAAACGCACATAGCTCAGGTAGCGCGCCTCGGTGGCGGCGTCGAAGCCGAGAAACGCCAGGCGGCGCTCGTCCAGCCCCTGTTTCTCTTTCAGATTGCCCCAGGAAACCTGCAGCGCATGGTGCATCTCCATCACGTTGATGATGGTGCGGCACACCTCTTCGCTCAGTTCGCCAAAGTCACGATCCAGCTCGCGCATTTGCAAGCCGAAGCCGCGTTCGACGATGGTTTGCAACCGGCGATAACGATCGCTGTTGTCCGGATCGAGTAGCGTCATCATCTTGTACTGATTCGACAGGATCAGGCGCTGGGCATGGGTCATTTCCATCAGGATTTCCTCATTTCTGTATGATGGCGGGAGCATCGCACAGCGCAAGAACGCAGGAAATCACAACTCGACCGTTCTTTGATTTAAACCGGGGTTATTGGCGCTTTCACGAGAAAGGCCGCATCAGCGCGGCCTTTTCATTACAGATCGTCGAGGAAGGTTTTATCCAACTGCTTGAAGGCGCGCTTAAGCAGATCGGCCAACGTCTGATAGGTGGGCGTGCCCTCGAGCGGCGCCACCGCCTGCCCGGCTTCCGTCAGCTTGTTGCGCACCTCATGGAACCATTGCAGCAGCGTCGGCGGCAGCGGCGTAACAGAGCGACGCCCCAGCCACCACAAGCCCTGCATCGGCAGGCTGCAGGCAAACAGCGCGGTGGCGATCGCCGGGCCGAGCTGGCCGCCCAGCGCGATCTGCCAGGTCAGCGTGAAAATCGCCAACGGCGGCATGAAACGGATAGCGAAACGGGTGGCACGCGCAACGCGGTTCTCCGGAAAGACCGGTGCCAGACGTTTGTCTGACGGCCAGGTTTTCATATAATGCTGCCCGCGCTGGAAGACCTGAAACCAGCTTACGGAACCGGACGGTTTGCTCGTCATTGCGTACCTCAACGTCACGTAAAGAAACTAAAAGCGTGCTGCCAGAGCCCATACTAAAAAATTTGAAGCTTTAAATTTATTTTGTGTTTGCACCGGGCTATCGGTATCCTAAGCCGGCCTTGTGGCCGGTAGAAGATGACGTAAATTTTGTCAACTTTTAGCCCTATAAAAATCAAGATTATTTAAACCGCAGAGAAATCATCGGTTTTTCCATCATCCTGTGATTTGTGCACTTCACATGATGTTAATCATAAATGTCATCGGCACTATGCGCTACGCTTGTTGTCTGATTGACGATTAATTCACCACGTGTGTTCGATTTTCTTTTAACAACACGACTATTTAAGTAGGTACTTCCATGTCGAGTAAGCTAGTACTGGTTCTTAACTGCGGCAGTTCTTCTCTGAAATTCGCCATCATCGATGCCGTTAACGGCGACGAATTCCTCTCCGGTTTGGCCGAGTGTTTCCACCTGCCTGAAGCTCGCATCAAGTGGAAAATGGACGGCGCCAAACACGAAGCTGCCCTGGGGGCCGGCGCTGCACACAGCGAAGCGCTGAACTTCATTGTTAATACTATTCTGGCACAAAAACCAGAGCTTTCTGCGCAGCTGACCGCTATCGGCCACCGCATCGTGCACGGCGGCGAGAAGTTCACCGCTTCCGCCGTGATCAACGACGAAGTTCTGCAGGGTATCAAAGATTCCGTGCCGTTTGCACCACTGCACAACCCAGCTCACCTGATCGGCATCGCGGAAGCGCTGAAATCCTTCCCTCACCTGGCTGACAAGAACGTTGCCGTGTTCGACACCGCGTTCCACCAGACCATGCCGGAAGAATCTTACCTGTACGCCCTGCCGTACAGCCTGTACCGCGACCACGGCGTTCGCCGCTACGGCGCACACGGCACCAGCCACTTCTACGTGACTCAAGAAGCCGCGAAGATGCTGAACAAGCCGGTAGAAGAAGTGAACGTGATCACTTGCCACCTGGGCAACGGCGGCTCCGTCACCGCAGTGCGCAACGGCCAGTGCGTTGACACCTCCATGGGTCTGACCCCGCTGGAAGGCCTGGTGATGGGCACCCGCAGCGGTGACATCGATCCGGCTATCATCTTCCACCTGCACGATTCTCTGGGCATGAGCGTTGACCAGATCAACAAGATGCTGACCAAAGAATCCGGCCTGCTGGGCCTGACCGAAGTCACCAGCGACTGCCGTTACGTTGAAGACAACTACGACAGCAAAGCCGACGCCAAACGCGCCATGGACGTGTTCTGCCACCGTCTGGCCAAATACGTCGGCGCCTACAGCGCGCTGATGGAAGGCCGTCTGGACGCGGTGATCTTCACCGGCGGCATCGGCGAGAACGCCGGCATGGTGCGTGAGCTGACCCTGAACAAACTGGGCCTGCTGGGCTTCGAAATCGACCACGATCGCAACATGGCCGCTCGCTTCGGCAAATCCGGCGCCATCACCAAAGACGGCAGCCGCCTGGCGCTGGTGATCCCGACCAACGAAGAGTTGGTCATCGCGCAGGACGCATCCCGCCTGACCGCGTAATGCTCTCAAAACACCGTCAGCCCAGGCTGACGGTGTTGTTTTAGCCTCATGTTAATCGTGAAGAGGACTATTCTGTGTCACGTACTATTATGTTGATCCCCACCGGCACCAGCGTCGGCCTGACCAGCGTCAGCCTGGGTGTCATCCGCTCCATGGAGCAAAAAGGCGTTCGTCTGAGCGTGTTCAAACCTATCGCTCAACCGCGCACCGGCGACAACGCACTCGACCAGACCACCACCATCATCCGCAGCAACTCTACCATTCCGGCGGCCGAACCGCTGCGCATGGACTACGTTGAGGGCCTGCTGAGCTCCAACCAGCAAGACGTGCTGATGGAAGAGATCGTGGCGCGTTACCACGAGAACACCAAAGACGCGGAAGTGGTGCTGATCGAAGGCCTGGTGCCGACCCGCAAGCATCAGTTCGCCAACGCGCTGAACTACGAGATCGCCAAAACCCTGAACGCCGAGATCGTCTTCGTGCTGGCGCTGGGCAACGACTCCCCGGCGCAGCTGAAAGAGCGCATCGAACTGGCGCGCACCAGCTTCGGCGGCAGCAAGAACAAAAACATCACCGGCGTTATCATCAACAAGCTGAACGCGCCGGTCGACGATCAGGGCCGCACCCGTCCTGACCTGTCCGAAATCTTCGACGACTCCACCAAGGCCAGCATCGCCCACGTCGATCCTGCACAGCTGTTCGCCAACAGCCCACTGCCGGTTCTGGGCTGCGTGCCGTGGAGTTTCGATCTGATCGCCACCCGCGCCATCGACATGGCTCGCCACCTGAAGGCCCGCGTGGTCAACGAAGGCGACATCATGACCCGCCGCGTGAAGTCCGTGACTTTCTGTGCGCGCAGCATCCCGCACATGCTGGAACACTTCCGCCCAGGCTCCCTGCTGGTGACCTCCGCAGACCGCCCTGACGTGCTGGTCTCCGCCTGCCTGGCGGCGATGAACGGCGTGGAAATCGGTGCCATCCTGCTGACCGGCGGCTACGCCATCGACGAGCCGATCAAGAAGCTGTGCGAACGCGCCTTCCAGACCGGCCTGCCGGTGTTCATGGTTGACACCAACACCTGGCAAACCTCGCTGAGCCTGCAGAGCTTCAACCTCGAAGTGCCGGCGGACGACCACCAGCGCATCGAGAAAGTGCAGAACTACGTGGCCAGCCACATCAGCACCGAGTGGATCGACTCGTTGACCGCTGCCTCTGAGCGTTCACGCCGTCTGTCTCCACCGGCGTTCCGTTACGAGCTGACCGAGCTGGCGCGTAAAGCCGGCAAGCGCATCGTGCTGCCGGAAGGCGACGAGCCGCGCACCGTGAAAGCGGCGGCCATCTGCGCCGAACGCGGCATCGCGGAATGCGTGCTGCTCGGCAACCCGGACGAGATCCAGCGCGTCGCGGCAGCGCAAGGCGTTGAGCTGGGCAAAGGCATCGAAATCGTCGATCCGGTCGCCGTGCGTGAAAACTACGTGCCGCGTCTGGTTGAGCTGCGTAAGAGCAAGGGCATGACCGAAGTGGTCGCGCGCGAGCAGCTGGAAGACAACGTGGTGCTCGGCACCCTGATGCTGGAACAAGGCGAAGTCGACGGCCTGGTCTCCGGCGCGGTTCACACCACCGCCAACACCATCCGTCCGCCGTTGCAGCTGATCAAAACCGCACCGGGCAGCTCGCTGGTGTCCTCCGTGTTCTTCATGCTGCTGCCTGACCAGGTACTGGTCTACGGCGACTGCGCGATCAACCCGGATCCGACCGCCGAGCAGCTGTCTGAAATCGCCATCCAGTCTGCGGATTCCGCCGCGGCCTTCGGCATCGAGCCACGCGTGGCGATGATCTCCTACTCCACCGGCAACTCCGGTGCGGGCAGCGACGTAGAGAAAGTGCGCGAAGCGACCCGTCTGGCTCAGGAAAAACGCCCGGATTTGATCATCGACGGCCCGCTGCAGTACGACGCCGCCATCATGGCCGACGTCGCCAAGTCCAAGGCGCCGAACTCGCCGGTGGCCGGCCAGGCGACCGTGTTCATCTTCCCGGATCTGAACACCGGCAACACCACCTACAAAGCGGTACAGCGTTCCGCTGACCTGGTCTCCATCGGGCCGATGCTGCAAGGCATGCGCAAGCCGGTGAACGACCTGTCGCGCGGCGCACTGGTTGACGATATCGTCTACACCGTCGCGCTGACGGCGATCCAGTCTTCCCAGGCTGACGCTGCCGCCGCCAAGGCGTAATTCATCGCCAAACGAAACAAGGGCCGGCATTGCCGGCCCTTGTTATTTCATTCATCCCTTCTCTGACTTTTTATTACTCCGCGCTGGCAATAACCTGCGAAATCTTGCCGTCACTGATTTTCAGCGAGAAACTGCGCTGCCAGAAACGTTTCGAATCCGCATCCTGAGGATCCACGGTACTGATTGCTACGGTGTATGGCATATTGCTCTCAAATGCTTTGAACGAGTATGGGATACACTGGCCGGGCGTGATCGTCTCAGCGGGTTTTGGCGGTAGAATGGCCCTGCGCCAGAGTTCATGCGTTTGGCTACCCAACCGTTGTTCAATAGCGATACTGACCAGACTGACCCTGCCACTCTGTGTTTGGTAGGTCTGCGGCAAAGAGAAACAGAGATCATTTCCCCGTAGCGTAATATCCGCAGTGTAAAAACGTTGCTTTTCAAGCATACAACCACTGAGCAACATCATCATGATGAGGGTATAGATTCTTCTCATTTCAGGTTTTTCCTGTCGGTAGGAGCATTAAGAAATCTTTTCAAAACATGCTCATAACGGCTTTTCAAATCTGGACCTATAATACCTTGCATCAGCTTCACCTCAAACCACCGTTCTTTTCCATAACGAGAAAGGATGAAGTAATCTGCAAGAAGGCTGGCTTGCGCCTCCATACCATAATCAGCTAATGAGTAGTAATCGGGCAGCGAGTATTTATAAGTTACCGCCCAGCTCATTATTCCCCGTAGCCGGACGTTTATCCCCATCTGATACTGCCATACGTGGGCCATTTCATGCATGAACCACCATAGATAGCGTGTTGTTTCTGTGGAAAAATCTTCCCTGAAGTGTTTTTCAGGCCAATAAAGTTCACCATTAGGCGTAACGGCCGTTTCCCCATTCTGCAAACCAAACGGGAAATAGCTCGCGTTATGCACTTTAACAAGACTGTAGTCGATGGCATTTTTATAGAGAGAGCGGGATAGCGTGATCTCGCCTAGCGTCAGCCTTCTGAATGAGCCTCTTGCTGTTATCATTATTCACTCCATGAATATAACTCATTGTATTTATTGCGCTATTTTTATTATCTCTTTTTACCCAAGCATTGGCCACCTATTATTCACCGAAAACAAAAAGCCCCCTAAGGGGCTTATCAGTTAATAATACGTGAGTCATGACTCAAATTCCGGGTCGGAAGGTATATGCTTTCTCCAGAGCACCGAGCCTCATTCGTTACAGCAATTGTTATTGACTCAAGAACTACTTTTGCAGCAACTGCCCGGCAGCCTCCAGAATGTGCTCGGCGGTCAGGCCGTACTCCTGCTGTAAAAACGCCTGGGTGCCCACCTGGCCGTAACGTTCCTTCACCCCCACGCGCCGCATCGGCGTCGGGCATTCCTCCGCCAATACCTCCGCCACCGCCGACCCCAGCCCGTTATGAATGCTGTGGTTTTCACAGGTGACGATGCGTCCGGTCTTGGCCGCGTAGGTTTTGATCAGTTCACGGTCAATAGGCTTGAGGGTGAACATATCGATCACCGCCGCGCTGACGCCCTGCCGCGCCAGCATCTCCGCCGCCTTCAGCGCCTCCGCCACCATGATGCCGTTGGCGATCAGCGTGATATCGTCGCCGTCGCGCAGCAGGTTGCCCTTGCCGATGGTAAAGCGCGAGCCGTCCTGGTAGATGCGCGTCGCCTGCTTGCGGATGGTGCGCACCCAGTAGAAGCCGCGCAGATCCATCAGCTGGCGCAGAATGTCGGCGAACATGGTGGCGTCGGTCACTTCCAGCACTACCGAGTGCGCCAGCCCGCGCACGATGCCCATATCCTCGAACGACATGTGGGTGCCGCCGTTGTGGCAGGCGCTCACCCCGGCGTCGGAAGCGATCACCTTGACGTTGTTACGCTGATAATCCAGCGACATGAACAGCTGATCGAAACAGCGGCGGCTGGCGAAGGCGGTAAAGGTGTGCACGAACGGCACCCGGCCGGTCAGCGACAGTCCGGCGGCGACGCCGATCACGTTAGCCTCCATGATGCCGCAGTTGATCACGTGCTGCGGGTGATCCTTATGCACGCCGTCCATCGCCATGGAGCTCATCAGATCCGCCTCCAGCGCGATGATCGGTGCGCCCGCTTCAATCTGCCGCCGGACCGCGCCGGCATAGACTTTGCGCATTTCGACGGCGTCGTTTTCCAACTGCGTCACTACGTTAAACATGGGCGGCCTCCAGTTCGGCGATGGCTTTTTCAATCTCCTGCTGCACGTCCGGCGTCAGGCGCAGGTGGTGTGAGTTCGACAGGTTTTCCAAATAGGTCACCCCCTGTCCCTTGATGCTGTCGAGCACGATCGCCAGCGGCCGCTGTTCTCCGCCGCGCGCCGGCCTCACCGCCGCCAGCAGCGCCGCAATGTCGTCGCCCTTGATGGTCTGCACCTCAAAGCCGAAAGCGCGGAACTTGGCGGCCAGATCGAACGGTTGGATCACCTCGTCCAGCGCGCCGTCCAGCTGCTGTTTGTTGTAATCGATAAACAGCGTCAGGTTGTTCAGATTGTGGTGGGCGATAAACTGGAACGCCTCCCAGCACTGCCCTTCGTTCAGTTCACCGTCGCCGAGGATGCTGAACACCCGATTGCGGCGCCCCGCCAGCCGATGGGACAGCGCCATGCCGGCGGCGATCGACACGCCCTGCCCCAGCGAGCCGGTAGTGGCGTCCACGCCGCGCGTGCGCAGCCGGTCCGGATGGCTCGGCAGGCGCGTGCCGTTCTGATTGAGGGTTTGCAACTCCGCCAGCGGGAAGTAGCCCTTGATCGCCAGCGTGCTGTACAGCGCCGGGCCGGCGTGCCCCTTCGACAGCACGAAGTCATCGCGCTCCGGCCAGTCCGGATCCGCCGGATCGATGCGCATCACGCCGCCGTACAATACCGCCAGCGTCTCGACCACCGACATGCAGCCGCCGTAGTGGCCGAACCCCAGCCCGGTCAACGCCTTCAATGTTTCCAGGCGGATGGCGCGCGCCAGGGCGCGCAGCTCTTCAATTTCCGTTTCGCTCGTTGTGTCGTTCATCACTCTGCCCTCATTATTTCTCGACGCGGTCAGCGGCCGGCGCGCCTTTGCGTTTTCCCAGGAAGTTATGCGCCACCAGCAGCGCAAACACGGCGACAATCGCCAGCATGATCATCTCTTTCGACATAAAGCGCGCCATGTTGCCCAGCAGGATGCCGATCGCGCCGAAGTCGGCGTCGGAGAAGGTGGTGTTGGCAAAGCCCAGCGCCCCCAGCACCGGCAGCAGCAGCACCGGCAGGAAGGTGATCAGCAGACCGTTGGCGAAAGCGCCCAGCATCGCGCCGCGCCGCCCGCCGGTGGCGTTGCCGAACACCCCGGCGGTAGCGCCGGTGAAGAAATGCGGCACTACGCCGGGCAGGATCAGCACCATCTTCAGTTGCCCCAGCAGGAACAGCCCGGCCAACCCGCCGAGGAAGCTGAACAGGAAGCCGATCAGCACCGCGTTGGGGGCATAGGGGTAAACCACCGGGCAATCCAGCGCCGGCCGCGCGTTAGGCACCAGTTTTTCCGAGAAGCCGGTGAACGCCGGCACGATCTCCGCCAGAATCAAGCGCACGCCCTGCAGGATAATGAATACCCCGGCGGCGAAGGTGATGGCCTGGATAATCGAATACACCAGGTAGTTCTGGCCGCCGCTGAGCTCGCTTTCCACATAGGCCCGCCCGGCGCAGATCGCCAGGATCAGGTAGATGACGATCATGGTCATCGAGATCGAAATGGAGCTGTCGCGCAGGAAACTGAGGTTTTTCGGCAGGTTCATCTCTTCGGTCGAGCGCGAGTTTTTCCCCACTTTCGAGCCGATCCAACCGGACAGCACATAGCCCAGGGTGCCGAAGTGGCCGAAGGCGATATCGTCGTTGCCGGTGATGCGGCGCATATAGCGCTGGGCGATAGCCGGGAAGAACGCCATCACCAGCCCCAGGGTCAGCGCGCCGGTGAACACCAGCTGTACGCCCTCGAAGCCCGCCACCGTCAGGATGATGCCGATCATGCAGGCCATGTAGAAGGTGTGGTGGCCGGTGAGGAAGATGTATTTCAATCGGGTAAAGCGCGCCACCACGATATTCGCCACCATGCCGAACGCCATGATCAGCGCGGTGGAAGCGCCGTATTTCTCCAGCGCGATGGAGACGATGGCTTCGTTATTCGGAATGATGCCCTGAATATTAAACGCGTGTTCGAACATGCCGCCCAGCGGATTGAGCGACCCGACCAATACCGTGGCGCCGCCGCCCAAAACGATAAAGCCAAGAATGGTTTTTACCGTGCCTTTCACCACGTCGGAAAACGATTTCTTTTGCGCCAGCAAACCGATCAGCGCAATAAGCCCGACCAGTACCGAAGGCACCTTTAATATATCCACCACAAACTTAAGCGTTTCCTGGATAAACATATCCACCTCGCCAATCGTTTTATTCAGATGATTGAGTGGGCTTCGAAGTAAGCGCGCAGCTTGGCTTCCAGCTCATTAATGTCGATGATGTTGCTGATCACCACCAGCTGCTCGGCCGGTACGCTGGCGCTGTCGGCGATGTCTTTCGCCATCACGAATACGTCGGCGGCGCCGGGAGTGGCGGACGACAGATCGGAGTGTTCGACCTCGGCCTCCACCCCCATCTTTTTCAGCACCTTTTTAATGTTCATTTCCACCATAAAGCTGCTGCCGAGACCTGAACCGCAAATCGCCATGATTTTCATGATATCCACCTGTTGAATTTAGCGTGTAGGGTAGCGCCGCCGGGAATATTCCCGACGTTATGGGCATTAATAATGTTCCTGGTGATTAAACGTTAATAGCGGGCGATAATATCCTCAATTTGCCGTTTATCTGTGGCGTGAAATAACGCTTCCATCGCCGTGTTATCGGAAAATAATTCCGCCAACTGCGAAATCATTTCAATATGACTGTTGCCGTCGGGTGCGGAAAGCATCACCACCACCTGAACCGGATCGTTATCCGCAGAATGAAAATTCACGCCCTGGTGGATCTTCAACAGCGACAGCCCCAGCGCGTTGGCGCCCTGCTCCGGCCGCGCGTGCGGCATGGCGATGCCCGGCGCCAGGACGAAGTAGGGGCCAAGCTGCTCCTGCTGATGAAAGATGGCCGTCAGGTAATTCGGCGTAATCACGCCGCGTTGCAGCAGCGGTTGCGCGCTCAGCGTTACCGCCTGGCGCCAGTCCTCCACCCGTTCGCACAGCTGTATATGATCGGCGGTCAGCCATTCTTTCAGCACGTTACCCTCCCAAGCGTTGATGGTTTCGGCCGGTGATTAATTCACCGACGACGGTAAAACTTTAATCAACCCCTCTCGGCTGCACAGTGATTGGCATCACAAAGATAGCGCTACCAAAGCGCTATCATGCAGAACTGTGATAGCGCTATCAAAACGCCATGCCGCGGCGCGGCGTTAACCACAATTTTTTCTCGCTCTTTCGGGTAACGGGGTAGAATGTGCCGCATACTGGGATCGTCGAAGCCGCGCCGTCGGCTTCCCACCATCACAATCTTTATGCGCCGCGCGCGCATTTCAGTCGGGATTAGGCATGTCGATCGGTAAAAAACGCCGCAGCACAGGCAGGGTGACGTTGGCTGACGTAGCGCAGCTGGCGGGCGTCGGCACCATGACGGTGTCGCGCGCGCTGCGCACGCCGGAACAGGTTTCGGACAAACTGCGCGAGAAGATAGACGCGGCGGTAAACGAGCTGGGCTATCTGCCCAACCTGGCCGCCAGCTCGCTGGCCTCGGCCTCGTCCTACACCATCGCCATGGTGGTGCCCAGCCTGTCCGAATCCGGCTGCGCCGAGATGTTCGCCGGCCTGCAGAAAGTGCTGCAGCCCGCCGGCTATCACATCATGCTGGCGGAGTCGCAGCACCACCTGGAACGCGAGGAGAAACTGCTGGAGACGCTGCTCTCTTACAACCTGGCGGCGGCGGTGCTGCTCAGCGTCGAGCATTCGCAAAATGCCCGCAACGCGTTGATCGCCGCCAACATTCCGGTGGTGGAGATCGGCGCCGTACGCGCCGATCCGATCGACATGAGCATCGGCATCGATTACGTGGCGGCCATGTATCAGCTGACGCAAACGGTGATCGCCAGCGGTTACCAGAATGTCGGACTGCTGTGCGCCAATCAGGAGCAGTGGATTTTCCAGCAGCACCTGCAGGGCTGGCACAAGGCGCTGCTGCGCAACCATATGTCGCCGCATCGGGTCATCAACGCCGCGCAGCCCGCCAGCTTCAGCACCGGCGCGCAGCAGCTGCCGGAATTCTTGCTGGCCTGGCCGGAGCTGGACGCGCTGGTGTGCGCGTCGGACGAACTGGCGGGCGGCGTGCTGTATGAATGCCAGCGGCGGCGCATCAAGGTGCCGGATAATCTGGCGGTGGTGGGCTTCGGCAACAGCGAGTTCAGCCGGGTGTGCCAGCCGCCGCTGACCACCATGACCATTCCGCATCGCGACATCGGCATTCAGGCCGGCCAGGCGCTGCTGGCGCGGCTGAACGAGCATCCCTGGCAGCCGCCAGGCTCCCTGCCCGCCACGCTGTGCCGCCGCGACAGCTGCTGAATCCGCCCGTAAAAAAAGCCGGTCGATGACCGGCTTTTCCATGCGCAGGCGGCTCAGTGATTGTCGAGCGGCTTGCCGTAATCCTGTTCATTGTTGCGCGTCAGCCACAGCGACAGCGCCTTCAGCGAATCCGGGGTAAACTCGTCGCAGCGGGCGGTGATCTCTTCCGGCGTCAGCCAGCACACCTCGGCCACTTCTTCTTCCTGCAGCGCGAACGGCCCGTGCGATACGCAGCTGAACAGCGCGCCCCACACCCGGCACTGCTCTTCCTCAAAGTAGAACAGACCGTGCTCGGCGAAAGGCACGCCGGCGATGCCCAGCTCCTCTTCCGCCTCGCGGCGCGCCGAATCCAGCACGTTTTCACCGCTTTGCACTACGCCGCCCGCCGTCGCGTCCAGCCAACCCGGGTAGAAGTCCTTGATCTCGGTGCGACGCTGCACCAGAATTTTTCCCATCCCATCATGCACCACAATATAGGTAGCACGATGACGCAGCCGCTCCGCCCGCATCTGTTGACGACTGGATTGAGCAATCACCTCGTTTTGCTCGTCGACGATATCAACCCACTCGGTATCTGCAGCCTGACCCTGTTCCGCCATCCTCTAAAACCTTCTATTTTGGCGCGATGCAATCCCGCGCGCTGGTTAATCAATGAGTGTTTTTCAAAGATTTTTATTGTGTGTGTATAAATTAGTGCGTTTAGCGTGTTAACGCCACCTCCGCGACGACCTTGCCGTCGTCGAGCGTCAGCACGCGCAAAGTGCCGCTTTCCAACATGCCGTAGCTGGCGGGAAAGCCCCCTTTCGGGATGCTGACCGAGCCCGGATTGAAGCAATAGATCTCACCCTGCCGCTCCGCCTGCGGCAGATGCGTATGGCCATAGGCCAAGACGTCACCGCAGGATAACGGCGGCAGTGCCGAGGGATGATAAAGGTGACCGTGGGTCAAAAACAATCGTCTTTTTTGCAGTAAAACCTGTTGCCAGGGCGCCTCGATGGGAAACGTCAGCAGCATCTGATCGACCTCGCTGTCGCAATTGCCGCGAACGGCGATGATCTTGTCGCTATAGCGATTCAATCGTTCGGCAACCTGAGCGGGCTGATACCCGGCGGGCAACGCGTTGCGCGGGCCGTGATTCAGCAAATCACCCAGAAGAATCAGCCAGTCGGCGCCGTGTTGTGCGAACAATTCCAGCACGCGTTCGGTCGCCGGCAGCGAACCGTGGATATCCGAGGCGAACATCAGCTTCATAACCTTGTCCTATAGAGGGAAATAAGCGCCATTTTACCGCGCCGGCGCCGTGCGGCAAACCGCCGCCCGCCCCGGTGGAGAATTGTGATCCAACTGTGCAGATAGCATCGGACGAATCCCACATAGCCTGCTATCCTTAGCTGCTATTGTTGGATCTCTGATATACCTTTGTGCGCGGCGAAGACCGCAGCAACGTGTAATGAATTACAGATCACCTTACCGCAGGAGGCAACATGATTGACCTGTATTACGCGCCTACTCCCAATGGTCACAAGATCACCTTGTTTTTGGAAGAGGTCGGCTTACCCTACCGTATCCATCGCGTAAACATCAGCGCCGGCGAGCAGTTCAAACCGGACTTTCTGAGCATTTCTCCCAACAACAAAATCCCGGCGATCGTCGATCAGCAACCGGTGGACGGCGGCGCGCCGATCAGCCTGTTCGAATCCGGGGAAATCCTGCTGTATCTGGCGGAGAAGACCGGCAAGCTGCTGAGCAAGGGCCTGCGCGAACGCGCCGCTACCCTGCAGTGGCTGTTCTGGCAAGTGGCCGGATTCGGGCCGATGCTCGGGCAGAATCACCACTTTAACCACTACGCGC
Organism: Serratia sp. SCBI; assembly: GCF_000747565.1. Lineage (NCBI taxonomy): Bacteria > Pseudomonadati > Pseudomonadota > Gammaproteobacteria > Enterobacterales > Yersiniaceae > Serratia > Serratia sp. SCBI. Next base: position 3,556,366 of record NZ_CP003424.1, read on the forward strand.
CGCAGCCGGTGCCTTACGCCATCGAGCGTTACCATCTGGAGACCAAGCGGCTGTACGGCGTGCTGGAAGCTGAACTGCAAAAACACCCGTACCTGGGCGGCGATAACTACAGCATCGCCGATATCGCCACCTACCCGTGGGTCGTATCGCATCCACGCCAGCGCATCGATCTGGCGGATTACCCGGCGGTGCGCAACTGGTTCGAGCGCATCAGCAATCGCCCGGCGACCGAGCGCGCCTACAAACTGGCCGAACAAGCCTAAGTGCCTCCCCCGACTCCCCGTCGGCCGGGGAGTCACATTGTCCCTGCGTTATCATTTCCCTACTTTCCGTGTATTCTGAACGCTAATAATCAGACCTATGGAGAATCTCTGATGTCTTTCAGTCAACCCGACGCCGTTATTCGCATTAAAAATCTGCGGCTGCGCACGTTCATCGGTATCAAGGAAGAGGAAATAAACAACCGACAGGACGTCCTGATCAACGTGGTGATCCACTACCCGGCGGACAAGGCGCGCAACAGCGAAGATATCGCCGATGCGCTCAACTACCGCACCATCACCAAAGCGATCATCCGCCATGTGGAAGATAACCGTTTCGCGTTGCTGGAAAAATTAACGCAGGATGTGCTCGATATCGTAAAAGAACACGCCTGGGTGACCTATGCTGAAGTGGAGATAGATAAACTTCTGGCCCTGCGCTACGCCGACTCGGTTTCCATGACCATGAGCTACCGCCGGGACTAATTCAGGGAGGTCGACCATGCGGATCCTGATCACCGGCGCAACGGGATTGATAGGCAGCAGCCTGACGGCAAGACTGCTGGCGCTTTCTCACCACATTACGGTGCTGACCCGAGACGAACGGCGAGCCCGAGCCCGGCTGGGCGACCGGCCGAGCTATTGGCGAACGCTGGACGACCGGCAATCGCTGGATGAATTTGACGCGGTGATCAACCTGGCCGGCGAACCTATCGCCGACAAGCGCTGGAGCGCGCAGCAGAAAGAGCGGCTGTGCCGCAGCCGCTGGGATCTGACCGAACGCTTGGCGAAGCTGATCAAGGCCGGCAGCACGCCCCCCGGCGTGTTGATTTCCGGTTCCGCCGTCGGCTACTACGGCGATCAGGGGCAGGCGGTGGTGACCGAAGAGGAGCCGCCGCACGACGAATTCACCCACCAGCTGTGTCAACGCTGGGAAGCGCTGGCGCTGCAGGCGCAAAGCGACGCCACCCGCGTCTGCCTGCTGCGCACCGGCGTGGTGCTGGCGCCACAGGGCGGCGCGCTGGCCAAAATGCTGCCGCCGTTCCGCTTCGGGCTCGGCGGCCCGATCGGCGACGGTCGCCAATACCTGCCGTGGATCCACCTCGAAGACATGGTCAACGGCATTATTTATCTGCTGGATCACGCCACCCTGAGCGGCCCGTTCAACATGGTCGCTCCCTACCCGGTGCACAACGAGCAATTCGCCGCCCAATTGGCCAACGTGCTCGATCGCCCGGCGTTTCTGCGGGTGCCGGCGTTCGTCATGCGGCTGTTGATGGGGGAAGCGGCGGTGCTGGTGCTCGGCGGCCAGCGGGCGGTGCCGAAGCGCCTGGAAGAGGCCGGTTTCCACTTCCGTTATCTGGAGCTGGAACAGGCATTGGATGACGTTGTCAATCAGCGGGCCGAAGCCCGCTGATCTGAGGTTACTTCAACGCGCCGGACAGGAACTGCTGCAGGCGCGGGCTTTTGGGATTGCCGAACAGCTCGGCCGGCGGGCCCTGCTCTTCGATCAACCCTTTGTGCAGGAAGATCACGTGGTTCGAAACGTGGCGCGCAAATTCCATTTCGTGCGTCACCACCACCATGGTTTTTCCCTCCTCCGCCAGCTTCTGCATGATGCGCAGCACCTCGCCCACCAACTCGGGATCCAGCGCCGACGTCGGTTCGTCAAACAGCAGCACTTCCGGCTCCATCGCCAATGCGCGGGCAATGGAGACGCGCTGCTGCTGGCCGCCCGACAGGTGCACCGGGTACTTGCCGCGCGCCCGCTCGTCGATGCCCACTTTATCCAGGTAGCGCACCGCGCGCTCGTGCGCGTCGGCCTTGCTCAGCCCCAGCACCTGCACCGGCGCCTCCATCACGTTCTCCAGCACCGTCATATGGCTCCACAGGTTAAAATGCTGGAACACCATGGTCAGGCGGGTGCGCAGCAGCTGCAGCTGCTTCTTGTCGAATACCTTCAGCTGGCCGTCCTTGTCGCGCACCATGCGAATATCTTCGTTGTTCAGGCTGATCGAGCCTTCGCTCGGCTTCTCGAGGAAGTTGATGCAGCGCAGAAAGGTGCTTTTGCCGGAGCCGGAGGAGCCGATGATGCTGATCACATCCCCGGCGTTGGCCGCCAGCGAGACGCCCTTCAGCACCTCGTGATCGCCATAGCGTTTGTGCAGTTCCGTGACGGCTAATTTATTCTCAGACATGGTTTTTCTTCCCGTCATTTATCAGTGACTAACGTGTGCCATCCAGCGTTTTTCAGCTTTGCGGAACAGGCTGATTAACACGTAGGAGATGATCAGGTACAACACCGCCGCAATGCCGAAAGCGTAAAACGGCTGATAGGTCGCGGCATTGATGTCGCGCGCAATCTTCAGCAGGTCCGGCACGGTGGCGGTAAACGCCAGCGCGGTGGAGTGCAGCATCAGGATCACTTCGTTGCTGTAGGCCGGCAGCGCGGTGCGCAGCGCCGAAGGCAAAATGATGCAGCGATACATCTTGAAGCGCGAGAAACCGTAAGCGTTGGCGGCCTCGATTTCACCGTGCGGCACCGAGCGGATCGCCCCGGCGAAAATCTCGGTGGTATATGCGCAGGTGTTGAGCGTCAGCGCCAGGATGGTGCAGTTGAGCCCGCTGCGGAAAAACGCGTTGAGAAACTCGCTGCCGCGCACGATTTCCAGGCTGTACATGCCGGAGTAGAACACCAGCAACTGCACGTACAGCGGCGTGCCGCGAAACACGTAGGTGTAGAGCCACACCGGGAAACGCACCCAGCGAAGGGAAGAGACGCGCGCCACCGCCATCGGGATCGCCAGCAACCCGCCCATCACCACGGAGGCGATCAGCAGCCACAGCGTGACCGCCACGCCGGTGAAACGGTAGCCGTCGCTCCACAGCAGCGACTGCCAATACTGTTGCAAAATCTCGATCATAGCTCGGCCCTCTTGACGCCCAGTGAGTAACGCCGTTCAAGCCACAACAGCACGCCGTTGGAAACGGTAGTGAAAATCAGGTAAACCACGCCGGCTACGATGGCGAAGAAGAACGGCTGATAGGTGCCTTTCCCCGCCAACTGCGTGGCTTTCACCACGTCGTTCAGGCCAAGGATAGACACCAGCGCCGTCGCCTTCAGGATCACCTGCCAGTTGTTGCCGATGCCCGGCAAGGCGAAGCGCATCATCGCCGGGAACAAAATGCGCCGAAAGATCTGCGCGCCGCTGAAGCCGTAGGCCGTCGCCGCCTCAATCTGCCCTTTCGGCACCGCCAAGTAGGCGCCGCGGAAGGTTTCGGTAAAGTACGCGCCGTAAATAAAGCCGAGGGTAATGATGCCGGCGCCGAGCGGGTCAATATCGATCTGCGAGAAACCGAGCAGCGTGGTGATGTTGTTCAAGGCGATTTGCAGGCCATAAAAAATCAGCAGCATCAGCACCAGATCGGGCACGCCGCGGATCAGCGTGGTGTAAGCGCCGAACAGGCCGGAAATAAGGGGTTGTGGGAGAGTTTGCCGCCGGCGCCGATCAACCCGATCACCACCGCCAACAATACGGAACTGAGGGCCAACTCCAGCGTCACCAGAGCCCCCTCGAAAATCAGTTGGGAATAGCCTTGCAGCATCTACTTCACCCTGTCGTCTAGGATCCGAACCATCGGAGCCGGCGCACCGGCCCCGCAGTCACAGCATGGAACGGTTAGCGGATTAGCCGCCGTAGACGTCGAAGTCGAAGTACTTTTTCGCGTATTTATCGTAGGTGCCGTCTTTGCGCATCTCGGCGAAGGCTTTGTCCAGCGCCGCTTTCAGCTCGGTATCGGTTTTGCGCAGCCCCATGCCGGTGCCGACGCCAAAGAATTTGTCATCCTTCACCGATTCGCCGGCGAACGCATAGTCTTTGCCCGGCGGCTGTTTCAGGAAGCCATCGCTGCCCGCCACTTCATCCTGGAAGGCGGCGTCGATGCGCCCGGAGGCCAGATCGGCGTAGACCAGATCCTGGTTCTGATAAGGCACCACGGTGACGCCCTTCGGCTGCCACATGGCGTTGGCGTAGGCTTCCTGGGTCGTGCCCTGCAGCACGCCCACGCTCTTGCCTTTCAACGCATCCACGGTAGGCAACAGCTTAGACCCCTTCGGCGCGATCAGGCGGGCGTTGGCGGCATACAGCTTGTCGGTAAAGGCGATTTCCTGCTGGCGTTTTTCGGTGATGGACAGCGAAGAGATGATAGCGTCGATCTTTTTCGCCTTGAGGGATGGGATCAGCGCGTCAAAGTCGCTCTCCACGAAGGTGCATTGGGTATTTATGCGTTTGCACAGCTCTTTGGCCAAATCGATATCGAAGCCGACCAGCTCGCCTTTGGCGTTTTTGGATTCAAACGGCGCATAAGTCGGATCGGTGCCAATCTTCAATGTCGATGGGATAGCGGCGAATGCGCTGTTTGCGGCCGCCAAAGCCAAGACTAAAGGAAGAACCTTAACCAGCTTTTTCATAAATTACCCTCAAATTGATTTTTTTTGATGCCACTACGGGCATTACTTTTCCCCACCAAATCAATTTGCAGTAATCGTGCCACATTAGGTGCTACGGGCGGAGGGAACGGCTCCGGCCTTCACAATACTGTTTCCTGGGACGATAACCGCAAAATTAAATCGGCCGCTCGGGGCCGCGCCACTGGCAGCCGCGACAGGACGGCGCCATGAAACAGTGAACGTGATGAAGTGGGATCATTATGGTGCATGCGCCGCCCTAATTCAGTGCGGTGTTGCACAAATGTACCAATTTGGGGATGAAAATGTTAATCAGCACCCTGCCAACGGGTGAACAGATCGGCCGGCAATTCGATATCAAACTGATCGATCACCCGATTGACGGTCTGATCGATGATGTCTTCCACGCTTTTCGGCTGGTGATAAAACGCCGGTACCGGGGGCATGATCACCGCGCCCATTTCCACCGCCTGCGTCATCAGCCGCAGGTGCCCAAGGTGCAACGGCGTTTCACGCACGCACAATACCAGGCGGCGGCGTTCTTTCAGCACCACGTCGGCGGCGCGGGTCAGCAGTCCGTCGCTGTAGCTGTTGACGATGCCGGACAGCGTTTTGACTGAACAAGGCAAAATCGCCATGCCCAGGGTTTTGAAGGAACCGGAAGAGATGGCGGCGGCGATATCGCGCGCATCGTGAACCACATCGGCCAGCGCCTGCACTTCACGCAGACTGTACGGCGTTTCCAGCGCCAGCGTCTGCCTTGCAGCGTTGCTCATCACCAGATGGGTTTCCACCTCTGCGACGTCGCGCAAGACCTGCAACAGGCGCACGCCGTAGATCGCGCCGCTGGCGCCGGAAATGCCGATGATGAGTCGTTTCATGAAGAATGGCCTCTGCCGTAAAAAGTAAAAAATAAGATCAGGCAGACTTTGCCGCAATGGCGAGGGATAAGCAAGTTCACAGGAGCAAGGCGCACCGCCGCAGACGCGACGATGCCCCCTGATGGATCAACACAGGCGGTTAGCCTTCGTTATGCAGTTCCAGATTTTCCGCTTCGGTTTGTCCCCGCAGCGCCTTGGCGTCGTCGTTGCGCAGCGACTCCAGGTATTCCAGATAGCTTTGATCGACGTCTTTGGTCACGTAGATGCCGTTGAATACCGAGCATTCGAACTGGGTGATGTCCGGGTTTTCTTCACGCACCGCTTCGATCAGATCGTCGAGGTCCTGGAAGATCAGCCCATCGGCGCCGATGATTTGGCGGATTTCATCCACTTCGCGCCCGTGGGCGATCAGTTCGTTGGCGCTCGGCATGTCGATGCCGTAGACGTTAGGGAAACGCACTTCCGGCGCGGCGGAAGCCAGGTACACGCGCTTGGCGCCCGCTTCGCGCGCCATCTCGACGATCTGCTCTGAGGTCGTGCCGCGCACGATGGAATCATCCACCAGCAGCACGTTCTTGTCGCGGAACTCGGCGCGGTTGGCGTTCAGCTTGCGGCGCACCGACTGACGACGCGCCTGCTGGCCCGGCATGATGAAGGTGCGGCCGACGTAGCGGTTCTTCACAAAGCCCTGGCGGTAGGGTTTGTCGAGAATGCGCGCGATCTCCAGCGCGATGTCGCAGGAGGTTTCCGGAATCGGGATCACCACGTCGATGTCCAGATCTTCCCATTCGCGGGCAATCTTCTCGCCCAGCTTCTGGCCCATGCGCACGCGGGCGCTGTAGACCGAGATCTTGTCCATAAAGGAGTCCGGGCGCGCGAAATAGACGTATTCGAACAGGCACGGATTGGTTTTCGGATTCTCTGCGCACTGGCGGGTGAACAGCTGGCCTTTGGTGGTGATGTACACCGCTTCGCCCGGCGCCACGTCGCGCAGGAATTCAAAGCCCAGGGTATCCAGCGCCACGCTCTCGGAAGCCACCATATACTCGCTGCGGCCATCTTCCAGCGTGCGTTTGCCGATCACCAGCGGACGAATGCCGTACGGGTCGCGGAACGCCAGCAGGCCGTGGCCGATAATCATCGCCACGCAGGCGTAAGCGCCGCGCAGTTGCTGATGCATGGCGGCGACCGCGGTAAAGATGTTGTCGGCCTCCAGCGGATAATGCGGGAAGCGATCCAGCTCGCTGGCCAGCACGTTCAGCAGGATTTCCGAGTCGGAGGTGGTGTTGACATGGCGGCGGCCGCTTTCGAACAGCTTTTGGCGCAGCTCATGGGCGTTGGTCAGGTTGCCATTGTGGGCCAGCGTAATGCCGAACGGCGAGTTGACGTAGAAAGGCTGGGCCTCAGAGGCGCTCGAGCTGCCGGCCGTCGGGTAACGCACATGGCCAATGCCCATGTTGCCCTGCAAGCGTTGCATATGGCGCGCCTCAAATACATCCTTCACCAGGCCGTTGGCTTTGCGCAAACGGAACCCGTTGTGGGCGTCAATGGTGACGATGCCTGCGGCATCCTGGCCACGGTGCTGAAGCACCGTCAGCGCATCATAAATCGACTGGTTTACCGGCATAAAACCGGCGATACCGACAATACCGCACATGTTGTCTTTTCCTCATCAGCGCTACCGCCCCGGCAATTGGGTCGGCAAGAAACTCGACGTGCTCTGCAGGTAGTCAAAGAACCACCTGATGACGTAACTGAACTGGGGAATCAGCTGCGACTGTTTCCAGTCGGCACTCTGTGAAAAGCCGGTAAAGGTATCCAGGAAGAACAGGATCGCCGCAACGATCAACACGCCGCGCAATGCGCCGAAGCAGATGCCCAGCACCCTGTCGGTGCCCGACAGCCCGGTTTTCTCTACCAGTGAGCTAATCACATAGTTAACAATAGCCCCTACGATCAGGGTCGCGATGAACAAAATCGCGATCGCGATGCCGTTTCGCACCAGTTCATCTTCAAAACGAGTGAAATAGACCGCAAGGTAAGAGTAGAAATGGCTGGCAACAAAAAACGCACATCCCCATGTCACAAGTGACAATGCTTCGCGAACAAACCCTCGGATCAGGCTCACCAGAGCCGAAAATCCAATCACCGCTATAATGACGTAATCAATCCAGACCATGAACTATTCCAATGATGAATCGCCCCTGCATCCAATTCGCGGCGAATTCTAACAGAAAAAGAAAACGTTTGCGTAGGGGATTTCCTACCACGTTACAAATAAAAAGCGGCGATTAAAAAATTCCCAATCGCCGCGCCTACATAGGTGATTTCGCCTGTAAAAGGCGCGGTTTCTCTAGCGATCTCTCCACCACTCCTTAATTCAGGGGCGCATCCTGCTGCGCCCCTGCGGGGTTTAACGACCGTACGGCTTCACCTGCCCGCTCAGCCCGCTGATCGAGTTCAGCGACGGCAATGCCGCCTGCAGCTTCTGCTTGGAAGCATCCGGGCCGACGTAGATGCGGGTGATCTGCCCTTGCACCGGCGTTGACGGCACGGTGAAGGCGCGATAGCCCGAAAGACGCAGCGAAGCGACAATCTCGTTCGCCTTGGCGGCATTTTTCAACGCCCCGAGCTGCACGACATAGGCTTGCCCGGCCGGCGCTTTTTCTTCCGCCGGTTTCGGCTGCGGTGCCGGCTCAGGCTTCGGCGTCGGTTCAGGTTTCGGCTCCGGCTTAGGCGTCGGTTTCACTTCCACCGGCTTCGGCTGCGGCGCCGGTTTCGGTTTCACCTCTACCGGTTTGGTTTCCACCGGTTTCGGCTTAGGCTGCTGCTGTACCGGCTGAGGACGCGTCTCGACCGGCGGCGGCGCCACCTGCGTCGGTTGCTGAGCATTCTGTCGCACCGCCTGTTGCGCCGCCGCTTCGTTGGCCGCCTGCTGCTCGACCAGCGCGCCCGCCCCTTCCGGCGGCTGCGCCGGCAACGGCTGCGTCACCGGCGGCAACACGTCGTTCTCTTCGACGTCGCCCGCCTTCGGCACCAAAGGAATGGCCGCGAATTCATCCTCGTAATGCTTCTTTTTGCCGTCCAGCAACCCTGGCAGGATAATCACCCCCAGCGCCACCAGAATCACGGTTCCGACCAGTCGGTTCTGAAATTTACTCGCCACTCACACTCCCCGCATCTCGTCTGACGCCGCCATCACCTGCGCAACGGTGTGGAACGATCCACAGACGATCACAATATCCTGTTTATCAGCATCCTGCATAGCCTGCCGCCAGGCAGTTTCGACATCATTAAAGCGTCGCGGTTCCGCCAGATGTTGCGCCAGCAGTTCAACGCTGGCGCCGCGCGGGCCGTCGAGCGGTGCGCAGTACCATTCATCCACCTGCTCGCTCAGGCAGGCCAGCGTACCGGCGATGTCCTTGTCCGACAGCATGCCCACCACCGCGCGCACCTTGCCGCCGTCGCGCGGCAGCTTGGCCAGACGCCCGGCGAGATAGCCGGCGGCGTGCGGGTTGTGCGCCACATCGAGGATCAGCATCGGCTCCCGCCGCACGATCTGGAAACGCCCCGGCAGCGTCGCCTGCTGCAGCCCGGTGAAGATCGCGCGCTCGTCGATTTCCAGCGGGGAACAGTTCAGCGCCGCCAGCGCGGTAGCGGCGTTGGCCAGCGGCACGTTCGGCGTCGGCAGATCGGTCAGCAGCGTGTCGCCGCCCTGCCACTGCCAGCGATCGCCCTGCTCGCTGAAGCTCCAGGCTTCACCGCGGCGATACAGCGGCGCGCCCAGCGTTTCGGCGACCTGGCGAATGTTGTCCGGCATGTCGGGTTCGCCCACTACCGCCGGCTTGCCGCTGCGGAAAATGCCGGCCTTTTCACGGCCGATGCTTTCGCGATCGTTGCCCAGCCAGTCGGTGTGATCGAGCGCGATGCTGGTGATCACCGCCACGCTCGGATCGACGATGTTGGTGGCGTCGAGACGTCCGCCCAGGCCGACTTCCAGGATCACCACGTCCAGCCGCGCCTGTTTGAACAGCTGCAGCGCCGACAGGGTGCCGAATTCGAAATAGGTCAGCGACGTTTCGCCGCGGCCGGCTTCAATGGCGGCAAACGAGCGGCTGTGCTCCGCTTCGCTCAGCTCTTCCCCCTGAATGCGCACACGTTCGGTGTAGCGCACCAGATGCGGTGAGCTGTAAACGCCGACGCGCAGGCCGGCGGCCAGCAGAATAGCTTCAAGGGTGCGACAGGTCGTGCCTTTGCCGTTAGTGCCGGCAACGGTGAACACCGTGGGAGCGGGGGTCAGTAAGTCCAGATGCGCCGCGACGCGCTGTACGCGCTCGAGGCCGAGTTCGATCGCCTGGCTGTGCAGACGTTCCAGATAGTAAAGCCACGAGCTCAATGGCGACGTGGCTTGGGGAATTTGGTGGTTTTGCATGAGTCCCATCACTGAACTTGGGTTCATTAATCCATCAGGGCACCACCCTCACCGCGGTAAAGGCGATGCGCTTCGTCACTGCCGCCCACCTGCAAACCGCAACGTCATAGGCCGCGGCCGGCAGGGAACGGGCATCAGCCGTCACTTAGCCACAAAGTGGCGGCTGAACCCGGGCGGGATCCGTCTTTGCCTCAGGCGTCGGCCTGCTGCTCCGGCTCAATGACCGGCGCGGCCTCATCGAAATGCGGCTGCGGCTGGTTGGTCAGCTTGGACAGAATGCTCGCCAGCGTTTGGCGCATTTCCGGGCGGCGAACGATCATATCGATCGCGCCTTTTTCGATCAGGAACTCGCTGCGCTGGAAGCCCGGCGGCAGTTTCTCGCGCACGGTCTGTTCGATCACGCGCGGGCCGGCAAAGCCGATCAGCGCTTTCGGCTCGGCGATGTTGATGTCGCCCAGCATCGCCAGGCTGGCGGAGACGCCGCCCATGGTCGGGTCGGTCAGCACGGAGATGTACGGCAAGCCGCGCTCCTGCATTTTGGCCAACGCCGCGCTGGTTTTCGCCATCTGCATCAGCGACATCAGCGCTTCCTGCATGCGCGCACCGCCGCTGGCGGAGAAGCACACCAGCGGACAGTTGTCCTCCAACGCCTGCTCAACCGCACGCACGAAACGCGCGCCAACCACGGAAGACATCGAACCGCCGATGAAGGCGAATTCAAAGGACGCCGCGACGATCGGCATGCCGTACAGCGTGCCCTTCATCACCACCAGCGCGTCTTTCTCGCCGGTCGCTTTCTGTGCGGCGACCAGACGATCTTTATAGCGCTTGGAATCCTTGAATTTCAGAACGTCCTTCGGCTCCAGATCGCTGCCCAGCTCCACTTCGCTGCCTTCGTCCAGCAGGGTATGCAGACGCGCGCGCGCGCTCATACGCATGTGGTGGTCGCACTTCGGGCACACTTCCAGATTCCGCTCCAGCTCGGCGCGGTAGAGAACCTGGCCGCAGCTGTCGCATTTAGTCCAGACCCCTTCAGGAATGCTCGCCTTACGGGTTTGTGTGATATTGCTCTTGTTAAGAATTCGTTCAATCCAGCTCATCGATGACCTTTCTGTTTGAACCTGGCACACGCCAGTCCGCTGTTCATGCTTTAACAATCCCCCCGAAAACACCCCCAATGAAAAAATGCCCGTTCGCCGCGCGGCAAGCGCGCGACCGAGGCATCGGCTTCAGGGTTGTTCGCAGGAACAGACCATAATGTCGCTCATTAAACCATATCGGCCCGACGCTGTGGACAAAAAACTGGTCGAACCGACAGGTTGAGCGATGTTTTTATTGTTTTTGCTGGCGGGCGGCGGCGCGCTTGTGGCGCCAAATTTCAATCACGCCCGGCAGAATCGAAACGATGATGATCCCGACGATCAGCAGTTTCAGGTTCTCCTGCACCACCGGCAGATCGCCGAACAGGTAGCCAGCATAAGTGAAGAGCAGCACCCAAACCAGTGCGCCAATCACGTTGTAGGCGGCGAAGTGGCGATAGGACATATGCCCCATGCCGGCGACGAACGGCGCAAAAGTACGCACGATCGGCACGAATCGCGCCAGAATAATCGTTTTCCCGCCGTGCTTCTCATAAAACTGATGCGTTTTATCCAGGTAGCTGCGGCGGAAGATTTTCGAATTCGGGTTACTGAACAGCTTCTCGCCGAACAACCGCCCGATAGTGTAGTTCACCGCATCGCCGATGATCGCCGCCACGGCCATCAACGCCACCATGGTGTGCACGTTCAGATCGTTGGTCGGCAAAGCCGCCAGCGCGCCGGCGACGAACAGCAAAGAATCCCCCGGCAGGAACGGCGTCACCACCAAACCGGTCTCGCAAAACAGGATCAGGAACAGAATAGCGTAGACCCACATGCCGTATTGTGCGACCAGTTCGGCCAGGTGCACATCAATATGCAGAATGAAATCAATAATAAACTTGATGATGTCCATAAATTCTCTCATTGATACCGGGCGTTTCAATCACCCGGCAGAAGCACAAGGGAGCGACGCTTTCAGGCGTGCCGGCGTTTAATCGTCGGGTAAAAACAGCGGCCCCATCGGCGGCCGCGGGATGCCAAAGTGGTCGGGATAGTCCACGGAAACCAGATACAGCCCCTCGGCTCGCGCCGTCGCCGCCGCCAGATTGCGATCCTTCAGCGCCAGCAACTCGGCCATCCAGTTCTCATCCTGATTGCCGCAGCCGATCTCCATCAGGCTGCCGACGATGTTGCGAACCATGTGATGCACGAAGGCATTCGCCTTGATATCTACCACAATATATTCGCCGTAGCGCGTAACCTTAACGTGTTTTACGCAGCGCCACGGGGTGCGCGACTGGCATTGCACCGCGCGAAACGAGGTAAAGTCGTTCTCGCCCAGCAATGCCTGCGCCGCCCGATGCATGCGGTCCGCGTCCAGCGGGTGATAAAAATGCGTCACCCCCTGTTGCAACACCGCCGGCCGGTAGCGATGGTTGAAAATAATATAGCGGTAACGGCGCGCGGTGGCGCTGAAACGCGCGTGAAAATCATCGGCGACGGGGCTCACCCAGCGCACCGCGATGTCCGGCGGCAAATGGGTGTTGACGCCCATCGTCCAGGCGGCGTCCTTGCGGCGCGCGGTGGTTTCGAAGTGCACCACCTGCCCGGTGGCGTGCACCCCGGCGTCAGTGCGCCCGGCGCACAGCACGTTGATCGGCGCATCCGCCACCTTGCTCAACGCCTGCTCCAGCCGTTCCTGCACGCTGGCCACTTCTTGCTGCCGCTGCCAGCCGTAGTAACGGCTGCCGTCATATTCGATGCCCAGCGCTACCTTCAGCGTCGGCTGAGCGGGCGAGACCACCTCAGACATCAGTACATCTGCTCCTGCACCAGACGCTCGGCGGTTTCGATCGCCATCAACGCGCCGCCGAAGCGGACGTTGTCCGCCACCGTCCAGAACTGCAACAGCTCGGGGATGCCGTAATCGTTGCGCAGACACCCGATACTGAGCGCATCGCTGCCGGAAGCTTCGGTGACCTGAGTCGGGTAATCATCCTCTTCACTCAGTTGAACGTCTTCGACCTCTTCAAGCTCGCTGCGCGCCTCTTCGGCGGACAGCGGACGCAGCGCTTCCAGATGCACGACCTGGGCGTGGCCATAAAACACCGGCGACTGGATACAGCTCACCGAAATCGGCAACCCTTCGTCCTGCAGCACCTTGCGTACCTGATCGACGATCAGGCGCTCTTCGCGCACGCTGCCCTGCTCGTCGGCGACAAGCGGCAGCATATTAAACGCCAGCTGTTTAGTGAAAACGCCTTCTTCGGCCGGGATGCCGTTCAACAGGCGCGCGCTCTGGCCGGCCAGATCGTCCACCGCCGCCTTGCCGCGCGAGGATACCGACATCAGCGTCGTGACGTGCAGGCGCGACAGCCCCGCCTGTTCGGTCAGCGGTTTGATCGCCGTCAGCAGTTGGCTGACCATGCTGTCGGCCACCGCGACGATGTTGCGGTTGCGGTAATCCGCCAGCACCTGCGGGTTAACGCCAGGCACCACCAGCGGCACATCCGGTTCCATGGCGAACAGGCCGCTGGTGTCGATCACCAGACAGCCCATGTTGCCGGCCTCTTCGGCATAGCGCGCGGAAGCGTCGCTGCCGGCGACGAAGAAGGCCAGCTGCGCCTGCGACCAATCGAACTCTTCGGCGTTTTGCACCAGAAGAGACTTGCCGTTGAAGCGCACATTGGCGCCCGCGCTGCGTTCGCTTGCCAGAGGATAGAGCTCACCCACCGGGAACTGGCGTTCCTGCAACAATTCCAGCAACGCTTCACCTACCGCGCCAGTGGCGCCGAGCAGCGCGATATTCCAGCCGTCAGACATTGGGTTTTCTCCAGAGTATTTCATTCATAAAAGCAGACGGGCAGTGCAGCCACCGCCCGATAATCTTTGCCGCTCACTGTAGCGGCGTTGGCTTAAGACAACCTTACGCGCTACGCGATGCTGAAGCCCAACTTGCCGAGCAGCTCGGCGCTGGCGCTGTCATCGCATTGCACGGCCAGCGAAGACCACTCGCGGCGTTCCTGGTAGTGCTTGCGCAGGCGATCGAACTCGCCCGGTTGCCCGGCGACTTTGCGCAGCGGCGCATCATCGCGGCGCACATCATACACCAAGTGCATCAATCGTTTTAACCGCGCTTCATCCAGCGGGCCGTTGAGACGGATCTGGCTGAACTCCGGCACCGGCAGCAGCGAGGCCAGCGCCACCTGTTGCGGCTGCCCCAGATGGCGGCTGAACGCTTCGAACACCTGGGTGGTGCCGCGCGCCTTGCCTTCCAGCGTATACCCGGCGATGTGCGCGGTGCCGATATCCACCCGCGCCAACAGCGGCAAGGCGAGATCCGGCTCCGGTTCCCACACGTCCAGCACCGTGCTCAGCTTTTTGCCTTTTTCCAGCGCCTGCAGCAACGCGGCGTTATCCACCACCGGCCCACGACAGGCGTTGATCAGAATGCGATTGTCCGGCAACGCCGCCAGCAGCTCGGCGTCCGCCAGATGCAATGAATGATACGGGCCGGATTTATTCAGCGGCGTATGGAAGGTCAGCACGTCGGCCTCGGCCACCAATTTCTCCAGTGGCCAGAATTCCCCGGCGTCGCCGCGATCGGCGCGCGGTGGATCGCACAGTAGCGTGCGCACGCCCAGCGCTTTGAGGCGCGCGTCCAGACGCGAACCGACGTTGCCCACGCCGACGATGCCGACGGTTTTATCCCGCAATTGGAAGCCATCGCGCTCGGCCAGCAGCATCAATGCGGAGAACACATACTCGACCACCGCGATGGCGTTGCAGCCCGGCGCGGCGGAAAACCCGATGCCCTGCCGTTGCAGCCAGGCGTCATCGACGTGATCGGTGCCGGCGGTAGCGGTGCCGACAAAGCCGATGCGGCTGCCGGCCAACAAGGCTTCATTGACCTTGGTGACCGAACGCACCATCAGCGCGTCGGCATCCGCCAGCGCCTCAAGCGGGATCGGACGCCCCGGCACCGCCCGCACGTCGCCCAGGCGGCTGAACAGCTCGGCCGCATACGGCATATTTTCATCAACCAGAATTTTCACTGCGTTCTCCGACGGTTTACGGCTATTTGTCTGCGAAATAGTGTGCCACTGAATCAGGCACGGCGAAAGCGCTCAGGGGTGGTGCCGGCGATCTGCTGGAACATGACGATAAAGGCCGACGCGGAGCTGTAACCGACCTCCAGCGCCACGTCCTGCACGGTTTTGCCCTGTTCGAGCAGCGACACGGCGTGCAGGAACCGCAGGCGCTGGCGCCATTCGCTGAACGGCATGCCCAAATCCTGCTGGCAGCGGCGAGACAGCGTGCGCTCGGTGGTGTATACCCGCTTCGCCCACGTCGCCAGCGAAGTGTTGTCCGCCGGGCAATGTTCCAGCGCTTCCAGCACCGGCGCCAAAAACTTGTCGTCCGACGACGGCAGATAGGTTTGCTGGCGCGGCGACAGATGCAGTTGGTCGATCAGCACCTGGCAGAGGCGCAAATCCGCCTCCGCCTGCGGAATGTACTGTTTACGCGCATAGAAATCCTCGGCGATGGCGCGAAAGATCGGCGTCACATTGACCAGGCAAGGATCGGCCGGCATGCCGGCGCACAGCGCCGGCGCGATGTCCACCATGCGGCACTGCGCCAGCCGCTGGTTGTAACAGGAGTGTTCGATGCCCGCCGGCGTCCACAGCACGTACTCCGGCGGCGCCAGAAAGCGCTGCCCGCCGATGCGCAGCACCATCACCCCGGCTTTGACCCACATCAATTGGCCCCAGGTATGGCTGTGCGGCTGGAATTCGGTGCGGACGTTGAACTCCTCGCAACGAAACTGCACCGGGTTTGGCGCCGGGATCAGCGACTCGGGGAAATGGCGGATTTCTGGCATGGTTTCGTCTCGTGATTTGTCTTATTTACGCCGATTTTTGTCTGAATATCGTTATATATGATAAACCGGACACGCGTAGACTAGCCAGCATGTTGGACGCTATTGAGAATAATTGTCATGAATATGCTTTTCCCCCTGCTGGCCGTGCTGATTTGGTCGATTAACGCCGTCGTCAGCAAACTCTCCGCCACCGCCATCGATCCGGCAGCCATCTCGCTCTACCGCTGGCTGCTGGCGCTGATCGCCCTGACGCCGTTTGTGCTGCCGGGCGTGCTGCGCAATTGGGCGCAGGTGCGCGCCAACTGGTGGAAGCTGATGATCCTCGGCTTGCTCGGCATGGTGCTGTATCAAAGCCTGGCCTATTACGCGGCGCACAGCGTCAGCGCGCTGTTTATGGGCATCATCGTGTCGCTGATCCCACTGCTGACCATCCTGATCAGCATCGTACTGCTGCGCATTGCGCCGACCGTCGGCGTGCTGCTCGGCAGCATTCTCTCCTTCTGCGGTTTGATCTGGCTGGTCAGCGGCGGTCAGCCCGGCGCGCTGTTGCAGCACGGTATCGGCAAAGGGGAATTGATGATGCTGCTCGCCACCGCCTCTTACGCGCTGTATGGCGTGTTGACCAAACGCTGGGCCATCGCGCTGCCGAACTGGCAATCGCTCTACGTGCAGATCCTGTTCGGCGTGCTGTTGCTGCTGCCGAATTTCCTGATGGCGCAGGATGTTGGCTTGAACGGCCATAACCTGCCGCTGGTGCTGTTCGCCGGCATTCCGGCCTCGATCATCGCGCCGTACCTGTGGATCCAGGGCGTCCTGCGCCTGGGCGCCAACACCACCTCGATCTTCATGAACCTGGCGCCGGTGTTTACCGCCGCTATCGCGGTGCTGTTCCTGCATGAACAATTGCACGGTTACCACCTGATCGGCGGCGGCATCACCCTGCTGGGCGTGATCCTGTCGCAACGGCTGCGCACGCCGCTGACGCGTAAAGCCAAAGCCCCGGCGGCAGGCGCAGATTCCTGCAAAGAACAGGCCTAAGCCAGCAACCTGAAACGCACCCGCACCAACAGGCCGCCCAGCGCGGCGGAGCTCAACAGCTCCGGGCGGGTGCCGTGATACGCGGTGATGTCCTTCACCAACGCCAATCCCAAACCGGCGCCCGGCTGATCGCCCACGTTGTCCAAACGATGAAACGGCTGCAGCGCCAACGCCTTGTCCTGCAAGGCGATGCCCGGGCCGCTGTCTTCTATCTCCAGCACCCCTTCCCCCGTAGCCTTGTCCCGCGTAAGGCGGGCGGTCACCACGCCCTGACGCGGCGTGTATTTCAGCGCGTTGTCCAGCAGATTGGCACACAGCTCGGCCAACAGCAGCGGCTCCCCCGCGACCTGACATGCCGCTTCACCCTCGAAACCGAGATCGATCTGTTTGCTGCGCGCCTGCGGCAAGCGAGAGAAACAGGCGTCGCGCAGCACCTGCGCCAAATTGACCGGCTGCAGCTTGCGATCGGCGCTGTGCTCGCTGGCTTTCAGGCGCGAGAGGTGCAGCAGACGGTCGGTGAGCGCCACGGTGTTATCCAGCGTCGCGCTCATCGCCTGCAGACTTTCGCGCCACTGCTGCGGCCGATCGCTGGCCAGCGCCACCCCGACCTGGGTCTTCAGCACCGCCAGCGGGGTGCGCAGCTGGTGAGAGGCGTCGGCGCTGAAGCGTTCCTGACGCGCCACCATCAGCCGCAGCCGTTCGATGTAACGATTAAAGGCCACCAGCAGCGGCTGCATCTCCGACCAGGGAAGAACCCGCGGCAAAGGCGTCAGTTCGCCCGGATCGCGCCGCAGCATGATGCCGGAGAGTTTACGCATCGGCTTCAACACCCGCTTGAGCAGCGCGAACGCCAGGATCAGGGTCAACACCACCACCGTGCCCTGGCTCAACAGCGCCGCGATCATCATCTGCCGCGCCAGGTAACGACGCGATTCCAGGGTTTCCGCCACCAGAATGGTCGCCATGCCGCTCACGCCCGACTCGTTGACCGGTTGAAACAGCGCCGCCACGCGGATCGGCCGGCCGAGGTATTCCGCATCGTAGAAATGCACCAATGCCGGATAGAGGGTGGAGCGTGGAATGTGGGGCGGCAACGACGGCAAATCGTCATAGCCCGAGATGCTTTTCCCCTGCGGCGAGATCACCTCGTAATAGAGCTGATCGTTCATGTTGCGCTCGAAGCTGTCGAGCACCACATAAGGCACATCGACCGCCAGCTTGCCTTCGCGCACCACCAGCCGCTCCGCCACGGTGCGCGCCGACGCCAGCAGCGTGCGGTCGTAGGCCAGGGTGGCGGCGCTCATGGCGCTGAAGTAGTGGGTGTAGATAGAGATGCCGCCCAGCGCCAGCAGCGGCAGGCCAAAAAACAGCAGCAGTTGATAAAACAGCGAACGCGGCGCGTTAAACCACCGCATTGCACAGTTCCAGGCTGTAGCCCAGACCGCGCAGCGTGACGATCGCCACGTCGCTGCCCTGCAGCTTTTTTCGCAAACGGTGTACGTAAAGCTCGATGCTCTCCGGATTGGCCTCGTCAGACAGCGTAAACACCTGCTCAAACAGCTGCTGCTTGGCCACCGGGCGGCCGCGCCGGTGCATCAGCGCGGTCAGCACCGCCAGCTCGCGCGGCGTCAGCGCCAGCGGTTTGCTCTCCAGCAGGAAATAACCTTCGTCATGATAGGTCAACGCGCCGTATTGCAACGCCGGCTGCGCGGCGCCGACGCTGCGGCGCAGCAACGCCCGAATGCGCGCCTCCAGCTCGTCCAGTTCGAACGGTTTGGTCAGGTAGTCGTCCGCCCCCAGATTCAGGCCTTTCACCCGGTCGGTCACGTCGGTGCGCGCCGTCAGCAACAGCACCGGCAGATCCTGCCCGCGCTTGCGCAAGCGCGCCAGCAAATCGAGACCGTTCAGACGCGGCAACGCCACATCCAGCACCGCCAGCGCATAGCGTTCATTAAGCAACAGGTGGTCGGCGGCCACGCCGTCCGGCGCGACGTCGACGGCAAATCCGGCGCCGGTCAGCGCCTTTTGCAACCAGTGAGACAGCTCGGGGTGATCTTCAACCAATAACAGTCGCATGTTCCCATTCCATTGATTTACCTGAACAACCAGACACCGATGCGGCGTCTGTTAACAGGTCGATAACAGAGAATGGCATGGAAAATAAGGGGATAAAAGAGCGCCGCGCCGCCAGTTTTGGGAGCTGGCACACAATTATGCGTACTGGGGCGCGCTCGTATGACGCCTCAGATCAGCGTGATGGGGCTATCGGCGAGAGCAAGATCCAACACCGGACGCAGCTTGTCGGCGGTAAACGGCGAAGAAACCAGCACGGAGCGGTTGTTGGCGGCAAACACCAGATCGATGCCGGTCACGCAGGCGGTCATCGGGCAAACATACTTTTCACCGTCGGCGTTGACGAAATGCAGCTCAAATACGCCAATCTCAGGGCGCAAGCGCTTCAAACGACACTGCCCGGCTTCTCCCGCCATCTCGGCGTAGACCTCTGGCAACCGTTTAATCGCACATACCTTGGCGCTGTCCCTGCCGCCAAACAATTTCCCTAACGAAAACATATCACTGCATCTCTATTCATTTTATTACAGATGATTTTAACGCGAATGACTATCGGCAATCCTGACATTACGCAGGGTTTTGGCCGGTTTTGCGCGCTGTTCTCTGCGCCCATTCTATGTTAGCGCACCCGCCGTTCGCTCGCGACAAGAGACCCTAATCACAGACTGGAAACTTTTCCGGCCACTGAAAGGTAAATGAAAGGTTGTTGTTTTAACAATTCCGCAACCGCATTCGGCGGGATTCACCATCAGACAATACCGAGGGTAAGTCACAATGAAAAAAATAATGACCCGCACCTTTACCGCCGCCGCCCTGTTGCTGGCGGCCTCTCAGGCCTTTGCCGTGGAAGCGCCCAAACGCACCGAATGCATTGCGCCGGCCAAACCCGGCGGCGGCTTCGATCTGACCTGCAAACTGATTCAGGTATCGCTGCAGGACACCAAGGCCATTGATAAACCGATGCGCGTCACCTATATGCCCGGCGGCGTCGGCGCGGTGGCCTACAACGCCATCGTCGCGCAACGCCCGGCGGAGTTCGGCACCGTGGTGGCCTTCTCCGGCGGTTCGCTGCTCAACCTGGCTCAGGGCAAGTTCGGCCGCTACAACGTGGACGACGTGAAATGGCTGGCGGCGGTCGGTACCGACTACGGCATGATCGCGGTGCGCGCCGACTCGCCTTACAAAACCTTGAAAGACTTGATGGACGCTTTCCAAAAAGATCCCAACAGCGTGGTGTTCGGCGCCGGCGCCTCGATCGGCAGCCAGGACTGGATGAAAACCGCGCTGCTGGCGCGCGAAGTCGGCGTGGATCCGCGCAAGATGCGCTACGTGGCGTTCGAGGGCGGCGGGGAACCGGTCACCGCGCTGCTGGGCAACCACATCCAGGCGGTATCCGGCGATCTGAGCGAAATGGTGCCTTACCTGCAGGGCGACAAGATCCGCGTGCTGGCGGTGTATGCCGAGCAACGTCTGCCGGGCCAGTTGGCCGATATTCCCACCGCCAAAGAGCAAGGATACAGCCTGGTGTGGCCGATCATTCGCGGCTTCTACGTCGGGCCGAAAGTCAGCGATGAAGAGTATCAGTGGTGGATCGACACCTTCCAGAAAATGATGGCGACCGAGGAATTCAAACAGCAGCGCGATCTGCGCGGCCTGTTCGAATTCAACCTGACCGGCAAAGAGCTGGACGCCTACGTGAAGAATCAGGTTGCCCAATACCGTGAGCAGGCAAAAGTGTTCGGCCTGGCCAAATAACCGCAGGGGAAAACCATGAGCGATCGTATTTTTGCCGGCTTTTGGCTACTGCTGTGTATCGGCGGGCTGTTCATCGGCTGGGGCATCCAGAGCGAATACAGCTATGAACCGCTGGGGCCGCGCCCGTTCCCGCTGGCGATCCTCAGCCTGATGGCGCTGTGCGCGGCGCTGCTGTTGCTGCGCCGCCCGCAGGCGGTGGAATGGCCGCACCACAAGGTGATGCAGCGGCTGCTGGTGCTGGTGATCACCCTGGTGCTGTATGCCTGGGGGTTTGAATGGCTTGGCTTTCCGCTGGCGACCGCGCTGCTGACGTTCAGCATCGGCCTGCTGTTTCAGGCCAGCCTGCCGGCAGCGGCCATCTCCGGCGTCATCATGGGCGCAGCGTTGTACTACGCCTTTGACCAACTTCTCGATGTCACACTGCCGCTCGGCGCCTGGCTGAGCTAACGGGAGCGATGATGGATACCTGGATGTATTTGACCCAAGGGTTTGAAGTGGCGCTGGTGCCGCAAAACCTGATTATCGCCCTGATCGGCTGCTTCGTCGGCACCATCGTCGGCCTGTTGCCAGGGTTGGGGCCGATCAACGGCGTGGCGATCCTGCTGCCGCTGGCGTTCGCCCTCAAACTGCCGGCCGAATCGGCGCTGATCCTGCTGGCGACGGTGTATATCGGCTGCGAGTACGGCGGGCGCATCTCGTCGATTCTGCTCAACGTGCCGGGTGATGCGGCGGCGATCATGACCGCGCTGGACGGCTACCCGATGGCGCAGCAGGGGCGCGCCGGCGTGGCGCTGTCCATCTCGGCGGTCAGCTCGTTCGTCGGCTCGATGATCGCCATCGGCGGCATCATTCTGTTCGCGCCGCTGCTGGCCCGCTGGTCGCTGGCCTTCGGCCCGGCGGAGTATTTTGCCCTGATGGTGTTCGCCATCGCCTGCCTCGGCAGCATGATGAGCCAAAACCCGCTGAAATCGCTGCTGGCGGCGTTGATCGGCCTGGGGCTGGCGACGGTGGGCGTCGACGCCAACACCGGCGTTTACCGCTTTACCTTCGACAGCGTGCACCTCTCCGACGGCGTGCAGTTTATCGTGGTGGTGATCGGCCTGTTCTCGGTCAGTGAAATTCTGCTGATGCTGGAAAGCACCAGCGCCGGGCAAAAGCTGGTACGTAAAACCGGCCGGTTGCTGTTCAACCGCAAAGAAGCGGCGCAGTGCGCAGGCCCGACCCTGCGTTCGTCGGTGATCGGCTTCTTCGTCGGCATTCTGCCGGGCGCCGGCGCTACCATCGCCAGCGCGCTGACCTACATGACCGAAAAGAAAATCAGCGGCAACAGCGACACCTTCGGCAAAGGCGACATCCGCGGCGTAGCGGCGCCGGAAGCGGCCAACAACGCCTCGGCCTGCGGTTCGTTCATTCCGATGCTGACGTTGGGGGTGCCGGGATCCGGCACCACGGCGGTGATGATGGGGGCGCTGACGCTGTATAACATCACCCCCGGTCCGGCGATGTTTACCGAACAACCGGATATCGTCTGGGGGCTGATCGCCGCGCTGCTGATCGCTAACGTCATCTTGCTGATCATGAACCTGCCGCTGGTTGGCCTGTTCACCCGCATGCTGACCATCCCGCTGTGGTTCCTGGTGCCGGCGATCGCCGCGGTTTCCGCGGTGGGGGTTTATGCGGTGCACAGCACCACCTTCGACCTGCTGTTGATGGTCGGGTTGGGGGTGTTCGGCTATATCCTGCGGAAAATGCACTTTCCGATGTCGCCGCTGATTCTGGGCTTCGTGCTGGGTGAGATGCTGGAGCAGAACCTGCGTCGCGCGCTGTCGATCAGCAACGGTGAATTCGGCATCCTGTGGAGCAGCAGCATCGCGCAAACGCTGCTGGTGCTGGCGGTCGCGGTGCTGGCGCTGCCGCCGCTGCTGCGCCTGATGCGCAAACGCAGCCATCCGGCGGCCGAGGCCAAGGCCGAGTAACGCGTAACGGGCGGGAATTTCCCGCCCGTTGTGTTTAACGGCGCAAGGCCG
The DNA here is from genome assembly GCF_000747565.1 of Serratia sp. SCBI. NCBI lineage: Bacteria > Pseudomonadati > Pseudomonadota > Gammaproteobacteria > Enterobacterales > Yersiniaceae > Serratia > Serratia sp. SCBI. The sequence continues at coordinate 3,579,264 of NZ_CP003424.1, forward strand.
CAATTCCCCTTTCCAGCGCCCCGATATCGTCATCGACGAGCAGGGGCTGAATCACCGCAAAGTCCGCCTCAGGCAACTCATAGAGCCGCAAGGCGAGCAAGCGCGCGATAACTTCCGGCGCGAATCGCCAACGGATAAACCTCGCCGGATTGCCGCCGACGATGGCATAAGGTTCAACGTCGCCGGTCACCACGCTGCCGGCGGCGACGATCGCCCCCTCGCCTATCGAGACCCCTGGCATCAACATCGCCCGCATGCCAATCCAGCAACCGTCGCCCAGCCGGGTATCGCCTTTGGGGCGGTACGCCTGTTTGATGGTTGCCATAAACGGATACAGGCTCAGCCAGTCGATGCGATGGGTATGGTTGCCGCCCATCAGGATCACCGCTTCGGCCGCGATGCAGACATAGTCGCCGATCAGCAGGCGGTCTATTTCTCCCAGCGGCTGCCATTGCCGGCTTACCGCGTCGCCGTGCAGATAGCGCACTACCGAGCGTTCGAAGCCGTTATCCCAACAGTCGCTGTAGTAGCTGTGGGTGCCTTTGACGATGATATTCGGGTTAGTCACCGTCTGATGCAGCAGCTCGGTGTTGGACCAGTGTTTTTCGGACATGGCGTATTCTCTTGTTACGGGAATAAAAGCCACGGAACGGAAGGTCTGTGGCCGTGTTGTCGTTCACTCAACACGGCCATTCAAGCGATAAGCGCTCGTTTCAACCTCGGGTTATTCATGATTACCGCCTCTCTTGCGAGGCGAAATGGTAACCGATCACGCCTCGGCGGTCTTGCTTTTCAACAGCAGCACCCCACCCATGACCAACGCGCTGCCCAGCAGCTGCAGCTGATTCATGTTTTCCCCCAGCAGGAAATAGGCGATCACCGCGGTGAAAACCAGCTCCAACGACAGGATCAGGTTGGCTACGGCCAGCGGCAGCGTTTTCAGGCTGATGTTATACAACCCGAAGCCCAACAGCGTCGGCCCGGCGGCCAGCGCCAGCAGCAACAGCCAGCCGCTCCACTGAATGCCCTGCGCACCGTGCGACAGGAACCACAGATCGCCGGCCATGCCGTGGAACGCCGCCAGCGGGAACGTCGTCAGCGCCGCGTTGAACATCAGCTGATACAGCGCCGAAAAACCGAAAACGTACAAAATGGTGTTCCACACCGGATAGCCCCGTTCGCTGGCCACCCGCCCGCCGAGGGTATACAGGGTATAGCCGATGCCCGACAGCATCCCCACCAGCAGCCCCAACAAGTCGAAGTGCTGGTTGCCCATGCTGTCACCGTTGCTGACCAGGAAACAACCGCCCAGGCTGATGGCGATCACCAGCAGTTGGCGCAGCGTCAGGCGTTCGCTGTACATCACCCAGCCGAGGAACACGGTAAAGCCCACCGAACAGTAGGTCAGAATGGTCGCCACCGATGCGCCGTTCAGCGCCACCGACAGCGTCCACAGGCTGTTGAACAGCGCCAGCAGCAGTCCGTAAAGCGCGTAGAACAATACCTGTTCACGGCGCAGGCGCGCCCACTGCGGTTTCACCACCAACAGCAGCGGCAACAGCACCAGCGCCACCAGCGCCGCGCGCCAGAACGCCAGCACGAAGGTCGGCAGGTGATAGTATTCGGTCAGCGCGCGGATGATGATGGCGGTAAAGGCCAGCAGCATGGCGCTGATAATGGCGATGACGTAACCCTGGCGGCTGCCCTGAAAGAGACGCGCGCCGGGCAGCAAAGGCCGGGCGGAAACGCCTGACGGTAATGACATGAGATCCTCGGGAAAATGGCGACATAAATGCTCAGGCGCACAGTGTAACGCGGCCATATTTTCCCACTATAGCCACTTTTCGGCCTTGTCATGCAGGCCACTTTTCTGCGCTTGAAGCCCTGTTGACATGGGGTATAGTAAAAAGCTCTCTCCCTAACCGGGCCAATTTCGCATGCACATTCCGTTAGATCGCGAGCAGGACGTTCCGCTCTATTTACAGATCGAAGAAGCGCTGCGGCGCGCCATCCTCACCGGCGTGTTCGTGGATGGCGACAAGCTGCCCTCGACGCGCACGCTGGCGGCCGAATTGGCGGTCAGCCGTTTGACGGTGGATAACGCCTATGCCGAACTGGCGGCCAAGGGCTTTTTGCACCAGCGCCGCGGCAGCGGCGCCTATGTTGTGCACCCGCAGGCGCAAACGCGCCCGGCCCGGCCGACCAGCGATGCCCCCTTCCCGCTGGAGAGCTTCACCACCCTCACCTCGCGGCTGGACGGCTATGCCGACGCCCCGCTGCCGGAGGGGCTGATCAACTTCGCCGCCGGCGTCGGCAGCCCTAAGGTGTTCCCGCTGGAGGCATTTCGCAAAGTGCTGCTGTCGGTGCTCAGCCGCCACGCGGAAGAGGCCTTCAGCTACGGCGAATACTGCGGCTACTACCCGCTGCGCGATACGCTGAGCCGCATTCTCAGCGCGCAGGGCATCCCCACGCAGGCGGAACAGGTGCTGATCACCAACGGCTCGCAGCATGCCATCAGCCTGGTGGTGCAAAGCCTGCTGGCGCCGGGCGATACGGTGATCGTCGAAGAACCGACCTACGCCGAAGCGCTGGGCCTGCTGCGCCAGCACCGCATCAATATCGTCACCGTGCCCGGCGATCGCCACGGCATGCTGGTCGAACGATTACCCGAGTTGCTGGAACGCCACCGCCCCAAATTGATCTACACCATCCCCAACTTTCACAATCCGACCGGCCGTTGCCTGAGCGAAGCTCGCCGGCGGCGCCTGCTGGCGATCGCCCAACAGGCCGGCGTGGTGATCCTGGAAGATGACTTCGTCGGCGATCTGCGTTACCAGGGCAAACAGCTGCCGTCGCTGCGTGCGCTGGCGCAACCGGGCGCGGTGATCTACGTCAGCACCTTCTCCAAGATGCTGCTGCCCAGCATGCGCATCGGCTATCTGGTGGCGGACAGCGAGCACTATCAGCGCTTCGCGCGGCGCAAGCACGTCGACAGCTTCACCAGTTCCAGCCTGATCCAGCGGGCGCTGGACGCGTTTGTCACCGTCGGCCGTTACGACAAGCAGCTGCGCCGCGCCGGGCGCGTCTATCGCCTGCATCTGGAAGTGATGATCGACGCGTTGCAACGGCGGTTGCCGCCGGGGTGCCGTTTCGAAACGCCGCAAGGCGGCTTGTTTATCTGGCTGACGCTGCCCGCGACAGTGACCACCACCGAGCTGATGCCGGTGGCCTGGCGGCACGGCGTCACTTTCGCGCGCGGCGAATGCTTTTATGCCCAGGAACAGCTGGGCGCGCACAGTCTGCGGCTAAACTTCGCCGCCAACTCGCCGCCGCAGATTGAAGAAGGTATCGCCCGGCTTAGCCGGGCGATTGAGGAAGTGATAGCAGAGAAAAACGCCGGTTAGACGGCGGCCCACCACAGCCGCAGCTTCATCCCCCAGTAGCTGGTCCAGCCGGTGGTGCTCTGCACCACCTTGCCCTGCGAGACCACCACGAAGGTCGGCGTCACGCCAATCTGCCACTGCGCCGACAGCGTACCGGCCGGATCGTTGACCACCGGCAGCGCCAGCCGTTTGCGCGCCAGCCACTGTTTCACCTGGGTATCGTCGCCCGATCGCAGCGCGACGGTCAGCACGTTGCCGCCCGCCGCCTGCAAACGGGCGACGTCCGGCGTGGTGAAACGACAAACGCCGCACCAGCTGGCCCAGAAGTAAACCAGCAGCGGCCGCTCATGACTGAGCTGCGCCAACGACACGCGCTCGTCATCCAACGTGGTCAGCGTCTGGGCATCGAAGGCCGGCGGCGCCTGCGGCGCGTTCAGCCAATCCATCACCGTGATCACCGCCAGTGCGATCAGCGCCAGCAGCAGCAACTCGCGCCCCCAGCGCTTGAGCTTAGCCATGGTTGGCCTTCGCCAGCTGCTGCTTCACCATCGCTTCCAGCTCTTCATAGGACACCGCCCCCGGCAGCATCCGATCGCCGATCAGCGTCGCCGGCGTCCCTTGTACGCCCAGTTGTTCCGCCAATTCCATATTGGTGCGCAGCGTGGTCATGCTCTGTTCGCTCGGCGCCACCGCCTTGACGCCGGTTTTCTCCTGCGCGGCGGCGATGCTGGCCTTGTCGTGGAAGCCCTTTTTCGCCATCAGCCGCTGATGCAAGGCCCAGAATTGCTCCGGGTGCTGCTGCCAGGTGGTGAGCGCCACGCGCGCCGAACTGACCGAACTTTCGCCCTTGAACGGCAACAGCTTCACCACCAGCGCCACATCCGGGTATTGCTTGACGATTTTCTCCAGCATCGGATCAAACCGCTTGCAGTACGGGCAGTTATAGTCGGTAAAGGTCACCAGCGTCAGCTTGGCGTTGGCGGCACCGAGGCGCGGGCTGGCCGGATCCTGATACAGCGTTTTGGCATTCTGCTTGATAGCCTGGCTGATTTGCTGGCCTGCGGTTTGCTGCTGCCAGGCGTCCACCGCCTGCGCCAGAATGTCCGGGTTGGACACCAGCGTTTCGCGGATCATCTCTTTGATACGCGCCTCTTGCGCCGGGGTGAAAGGCTCGGCGGCCCACACCGGGGCGGCGATGGTCATCAGTAAAATCAGTAGCTTTTTCATTGTTCGGTTCCTTTGGCATGGGAAAGCGTTTGCAGCACGGCGTCACGGGTCAACAGCGGGGATAACACCTCGCCGTCCGGGCTGCCGGGGCCATAGATTTGGTTGAAAGGCACGGCGACGCTGCCGCGCTTTTGCAGGAAGGCGCTGATGTCGGCCGACGGGCGGCTCCAGTCGCCGCGCAGCGCGACCACGTCATCGGCGCTCAACGCCCGCTGTACGTCATCGCGTAGCAGCACATTGAATTTGTTGGCTTTACAGGTCACGCACCAGTCGGCGGTGACGTCGACGAACACCCGTTTATGTTGCGCCAGCGCCTCGGCGATCGCCTGTTCGCTCAGCGGTTGCCACTGCACCCGATCCTGCAACGGCTGGCGCCACAGACCGGCGGTCAGCGAACCGGCCAGCAAGACGGCGCCCGCCAGCACCAACGTGCCCGCCGCCAGCTTGGCCGCCAACCGTGCCCCCTGCCGGCGCCACACCGCCAGCAGCAACGCCAGCAGCGCCAACCCCCCCAGCCACAGCGTAGCCTGCACGCCGATATGATTGCTCAGCAGACTCAGCAACCACAGCGACGACGCCAGCATCAACAACCCCATCGCCAGCTTGACGGTATTCATCCAGCGGCCGGGACGCGGCAACCGCAGCGCCAGCGAAGGCCAGGCGGCGATCAGCAGCCACGGCAGGCTCATGCCGATGCCGAGCGCGATGAACATGCCCCACAGCACCGGCAGCGACGCCGCCAGCGCGAAGGCCACCGCCGTGCCAAGAAACGGTGCCGAGCACGGCGTCGCCAGCAGCGTGGCGAACGCGCCCTGCCAGAAATGGCCGCTCAGACCATGCCCGTTATGGGTGGCCAGCGACGTGTTCAGATCGGAAGAGAGGCGCAGATGAAACAGGCCAAACAGGTTGGCGCTGAACAGCAGCGTCACCAGCACCATAAAGCCGATAAACCACGGATTCTGGAACTGAATGCCCCAGCCGAGCGCGTGGTTGCCGAGCCGCAGCAGCGTCATCAGCAGGGCCAACGCCATAAACGAGGCGACAATACCCAGCGACGATGCCAGGAACTGCAGCCGTACGCTGCGCCGATCGCGCCGCTCCACCTGCAGGATGGAACCGAGCTTGATGCCCAACACCGGCAGGACGCACGGCATCAGATTGAGGATCAACCCGCCCGCCAGCGCCATCAATACCGCCTGCCATAACGGAAATGCCGCACTGGCGGGCGCGGCCAGCGGCTCGCCGATCGGCAGCGTAATCTGCTGCGCCATGCCGCCGTCGTCGATCACCAGCGTCAGCGTTTTGCCGCGCAGATCCGGCGCCGCCTCTCCCCAACCATCGCTGACCGGGACTCGCGCCAGCAACTGATCGCCGTCGGTTTCAACCTGCGGCTTGCCGAGATCGGCATCCGCCAGCGTATCGAAGAACAGCGCGGGCCGCTGCCAACCGTCGGCGCGTTCGGCGGCAATCTGCAGCTCACCGCTGCGATACCCGGCCTTGACGTTATCCGTCAACCCGGCGGCGATCGGCACTTGCCCCATCGCCTGCGCGAAGTCGTGATTAAACTGCGGATCGTTCGGCGCCGTCAGGTCCAGACTGAACGGGTAGTCGGTCAGAATGCAGACATTGCTGCAGGTGGACAACGTCAAAGAGCCCGCCAGCGGGCCGGATACCGAGCCTGGCATCACGATCGGCAGCGTGACCCGATCGTGATAGCCCTGGGTGGAAATGCCGGCCACCTCGAAACGCTGCGGCGTCGGCCAGTGCCAGGTCGCCGGCGGTGGGTGGCCTTGCCAGACGATAGCCGGCGCGATGCCGCCTTCACCCGGGGAACGCCAGTAAGTTTTCCAGCCTTTTTGCAGCTCGACCGACAGCAGCAGACGGGTCTCTCCCGGCTGTGACGTGTCGGCGCGCAGCCGCACCTTGGCATGATCGTTGGCCGGATTTTGCAGCCAGCCGCTGTCCGCCGCCTGCAAGGCGGGCAGCCACAGCATAAACAGGCAAGCGCAGGCCAGCCTGATAATTTTCAACATGTTAATTCTCCATAAATGATTAATTCACCGCGAAAAACGGGCGATTAACTCATTCACGGAAGACGCATAATCGAAGGTGCACCCTGAGGGTGGGCGGAGAAATGGCGCGAGGAGGAGGAATGCGCAGACGCGCGGCAATGGTCGGCGCCAACAGCGCCAGCAGCAGACCCAGACCGAACAGCATGGTTTCGAACATTACCGGCGGCGCGGCCAGCAATGATTTGGCGCTCAGTTCACAGGGCGTCGGCTGCGCTTCGGCGGCGGCGTCGCTGGATTGAACGGCGGTAGCGGCCGGGATCCCCAGCGTTTGCTGCAGCGCATGCAGGCCCGCCATGCGCTGGGTCATGCACGTCAGCACCACCAGGCAAGCCAGGCATAAAAACCATTTTGCAATCCGCTGCCGTTTAACCATGCCATCCTCATGTTCAGATCTGGGGTTATCTTAGCGGCGCAGACGCGATTAGCAACGTTTTGTCGGTAAAGAAATGTCTGAGCGGCGGTATTGATGGCGGCGAATTACAGGTATCATAGAGGGTAAGCCTGCGCTTTTCGCCGGGTACGATGACGATTCTCTCCTCCAGGCACACTGCGGGGATACACAGCGAAGGACTGGTGATATGCAACCTTTGAGTGGGCCGGGCACCCCAATCGCCGGCGAGCGCCCCCCTTCCCCGGGCAAAACGGCGGCCACTGACGATCAACCCCTCTCTCCGGCGCAGCGCACAACGCTGGAAAAACTGATCGTGAAAATCATGACGCTCAGCCCGGTAAAATCGGCAGAGATCTGGGCGTCTCTGCGTCACGATCTCGGCGCCGACAAAGGCGGCGAACTGCTGGCGCGCCATTTTCAACCGGCGGAACAGCTGCTGCAAACGCGCCTGACGCAGGCGCAGCAAAACCATGCCGGGCGCCAACTGCTGCAACAGCTGGCCGAGTTGCTGCCGCAGGGCAATAATCGCCAGGCGGTCAGTGACTTTATTCGTCAACGGTTCGGCCATACGGTGTTGAGCCAGTTAAGCCCACCACAGCTGCAGCAGGTGCTGAATCTGTTGCAGACCGGCGGCCTGACCATTCCCCAACCGCAGCAAACCGCCACCAGCGATCGCCCGCTGCTGCCCGCAGAGCATCAAAGCCTGCAGCAGCAGGTTACCAAACTCAGCGCCGCGACCGGTGAAGCGCCGGCTAAAATTTGGCAAACGCTGTTCGATCTGGCGGGCGTGAAAACCAACGATCCGCTGCCGGCGCGCCACTTCCAGCTGCTGAACCAGTTTTTACAGGTGAAGGTGGCGCTCAGCCCGCAGAACGCGCCAACGCTGAACAACCTGCTGGCGGCGCTCAAACAGCCGGCGGATGAGCAAGAACTGCAGCAGATGAACGACTATTGCCAGACGCGCTTCAACTGCGGCGCCAACGCGCCGCTGACGCATCCGCAAATGAGCGACGCCATTCATCAGCTGTTTGCCCGCCGTCTGGAGAAAGCCGGCCAGGCGCAGCCGATCGCAAGCCCCTCTATCGAACCGCAGCCGCTGCTCAACCCGCTGATCGCCACCCTGCCTCTGCCGCTGCAAAAAGCGCTGAGTAAGCCCGCCGTGGCGCTGATCCTGCTGCTGTTGGCGTTGGCCGTCGTGCTGGCGCTGGTGTTTTAACGCCTCAGGCGCAGCCGCAGTCCGCTGCGGCCGCCCGGGAGCGCAGCGACCCCGGCAGTTCGCCGATGGCCAACGGATGGCCGTCGCGCAGCCAGAAATCCAGCCCGCCAATCAACTCCTTCACCCTAAACCCCAACTTCGCCAGCTTGTAGGCGCCTTTGGTGGAGCCGTTGCAGCCGATGCCGTCGCAGTAGGTCACATACACCTTTTGGCGATCCAGGTGCGCCGTGCCGGCTTCATCCATCAGGCGATGCGGCAAGCTGAATGCGCCGGGGATATGCCCGGCGGCGTACAGCGCCTCCGCACGGGTGTCGATCACCACCATCCCGTCCACGCCATTGCGCAAATCTTCCGCCACGTCCCAGGCATCCGCATAGCGACTCAGTTTAGCCGCCAGATAGGCCAGGCTCTCTTCCGGCGCTGCCGGCGGAAAGGCCAGCACCAAGGATTCTTTCGACATATCACTCACTCCCGTTGATCAAGACAGATGACAATAGTGCCCGATTTTGGTCTTATGATTGATACCCATTTTTTACTCATGATAAGACCCATTATGCGGCACACGCTGATCACGCTGTTTCAGCAATCGCCCCAGGCCATCGGCACGCTGCGCGATCGTCTGTGTGCGGCATTGCGGCAGGCCATCCACCACGGCGCATTGAGCGTTGGGCAACGGCTGCCCTCCAGCCGAGTGCTGGCTGGGGATCTGAACCTCTCAAGGGTGACCGTCGAAGCAGCCTACGGCCAGTTGGAGGCGGAGGGGTATTTGCAGCGCCGCGTCGGCCAGGGCACATTTGTGGCTATCCGCATCGCCAAATCGCCGCCGCCGGCGACCCGCACCGCCATGCCGCGCCTTTCGCTGCGCGGCCAACAGATCGTGCACACCGGCGGCTGCCGCGATCCGCAGAACCCTCAGGCCTTCGCTGCCGGCTCGCCGGACCTGCGCGCGTTTCCGCTGGCCCTGTGGAAGCAGTTGACCGCTCAACGCCTGCGCCTGCAGGGGGAAAGCCTGCTGCGCTACGGCGATCCGCAAGGCTATCTGCCGCTGCGCGAAGCCATTGCCGCCCACGTCAATCAAACGCGCGGCGTAGTCTGCGATGCGAGCCAGGTTATCGTGCTGACCAGTTCGCAGCAGGCGCTGCAAATGATCGCCACCTTACTGTTGGACAGCGGCGACAGCGTCTGGATGGAAGAGCCGGGTTACGCCGGGGCGAGAAACGCCTTTATCAGCGCCGGCGCCGCGCTGACGCCGGTGGCGGTAGACGGCGATGGCCTGCGAGTAGAACCTTCCTTGCCCGATCCGCGTTTGATTTATCTGACGCCCTCGCACCAATACCAGACCGGCGCGGCGCTCAGCCTGGCACGCCGCTTGGCGTTGCTGGCGCAGGCGGAGCGGCAACAGGCCTGGATCATTGAGGACGATTACGACAGCGAGTTTCACTACGACGGGCTGCCGATTCCGGCGATGCAAGGCCTGGATCGCCATGGCCGGGTGCTCTATCTCGGCACCTTCTCCAAATCGTTGTTCCCTTCGCTGCGGCTGGCGTACCTGATCGTGCCGCCCGCGCTGGCCGCCCCCTTCGTCACCGCACGCACGGTCTATGACGGCCACAGCGCGCAATTGATGCAGGCGGTGACCGCCGAGTTCATCCGCCAGGGGCACTTCGCCGCGCATATTCGTTACATGCGCCAGCTCTACCACAGCCGGCGCGATGTGCTGCTGACGGAAGTGCGCGAAAAGCTGAGCCACTTCGCCACGGCCGCTACCGCCGCCGCCGGCCTGCAGCTCAGCGTTTGGCTGCCGCCCGGCCGGGAGGCGGCGCTCAGCCAACAGGCGCGGCGGCTCGGCGTTCTTACGCCCGGGTTAACGGCGCAATACCAAACGGTTCAGGCCCAGCGCGACGGCTGGCTGCTGGGTTTTTCGGCCCTGACGCCGGGCGAGATCCGCAGCGCCGTCGAGCGGCTGGCGCGGATCGCCGCGGCTTAGCCCTGCCCCGGAGAGACGCCGGCCGGCTTATTGCTCGGTCAGGCGCATCTCCGCCACCAGCGGCAGGTGATCGCTCACCGCCGGCCAGTGCACGCCGTTCCAATCGCCGCTGGCGTTCGGCACCGTCAGGCTGTCCAGATGCCAACGCTGCGCATTGCCGCTAAAGATGTAATCCACCTTGATTTCGGCGTTTTCCGCCGGCCAGCTGCGGCCATCTCGCCCATTGGGCATGATGTCGTTCCAATAGCGGCTCAGCTCCAGCCAGGTGACGCTGCCCGGCACGTCGTTCATGTCGCCGAACAGCAGTTTGATGCCGCGCACTTCGATGGTGCGATCGTTCAGCTCCCGCACCTGATCCAGACGCATCGTCGGATCTTCCTTGGTATCGAGGTGGGTGTTGAACAGGGTGATCGGCGTCGGGAACTCCGGCACATCGACCTTGGCGCTGAAGGCGATGCGCTGCTCGCGCTGGCCGGACGGCAACGGATAGATCACGGCGTCGTGCAGCGGATACTTCGAGAGAAACGCCAGGCCGTATTCACCGCCGTCGAAATCGATCGCCCGGCCGAACACCGCCTGCATGCCGGTCAGCTTCGCCAGTTCCGCCGCCTGATCGACCCGCCCGCTGCGGGCGGTGAGTTTATCCACCTCCTGCAGCGCCACCACGTCGACGTTCATCGCGCGAATCGCCTTGGCGATAGCGGTCATGTCGCTGACCTTGCCGGCGGCGATATTGAAGCTGGCGACGCGGATCTTCGGCGCCTGTTCCAGCTCGTAGGTTTTGTTCTTCAGGCCGCCCAACGCGCTGGCCACCTCGCGGCTGTTGGCGTTGCTGTTGGCGTGCCCGGTATCGGCGGACGACCAGGCGCTGTGAGAGATGCCCAGGGACAGTAAGGTGATGAGCAAAGCGTGACCGGTGTGCATGAATTCTCCTTGAGGGACAGATAAGTGTTATGCGGGCGCTTCCCGGCCCACAGCTAACACCGATTTTGCCGCAGTAACCTGCGACTATTTCCTAGTTGCACCGCTATTTTTCGTTTCTGCGCGATGCTTCGCATTCTGGCGGTTTACGCATTGCGCCGTTGGACAATCGGCTGATTTCGTTTTAAAACCGGTAGATTGCCAACCGCGAGGAGTTCCGATGACCAGCCCGATTGCCGAACAGCTTACCGAACGTTTCTTCCGCTATCTGGCGGTGACCAGCCAGAGCGACGCCGCCGCAACCGCCCTGCCCAGCACGCCGGGGCAGCATGAGATGGCGCAACTGTTGGCGGACGAGCTGCGCCGGCTCGGCCTGGCCGACGTTCAAATCGACGAGCACGCCACCGTGACCGCCCGCAAGCCCGGCACCCAACCCGGCGCGCCGCGCATCGGCTTCATCACGCATATCGACACCGTGGACGTCGGCCTGTCGCCCGAGATTCGCCCGCAGCGCCTGCGCTTCACCGGCGAGGATTTATGCCTGAATGCCGAGCAAGACATCTGGCTGCGTACCGCCGAGCATCCGGAGATCCTGCCCTACCGGAACGAAGAGATCCTGTTCAGCGACGGCACCAGCGTGTTGGGCGCCGACAATAAGGCGGCGGTCACCGTGGTGATGACGCTGCTGGCCAACCTGACCGCGGCCGATCGCCACGGTGATATCGTAGTGGCGTTCGTGCCGGACGAAGAAATCGGCCTGCGCGGCGCCAAGGCGCTGGATCTGCAGCGTTTTCCCGTCGATTTCGCCTACACCATCGACTGCTGCGAACTGGGTGAAGTGGTGTACGAGAATTTCAACGCGGCGGCGGCGGAGATCCGCATCGAGGGGGTGACCGCCCACCCGATGTCGGCGAAAAACGTATTAATCAACCCGATACGCATCGCCAACGACATCATTAACCGATTCGACGTGCAGGATACCCCGGAGCACACCGAAGGGCGCGAGGGCTATTTCTGGTTCACCGATCTGGCCGCCAACGCCAATCAGGCGACGCTGAAGGTGTCGATTCGCGACTTCGATCGCGCGGCGTTCGAGGCACGCAAGGCCCGCCTTGAGGAGACGGTGCGCCAGGTGGCGGCCAACTATCCGCGGGCCAACGTCAGCTGCAGCGTCAGCGACATCTACAGCAACATCAGCAACGCCATCGGCGAGGACCGGCGCGCCATCGATCTGATCTTCGGCGCCCTCGCCGCCCACGGCATCCCGCCGAAGGTGATCCCGATGCGCGGCGGCACCGACGGCGCGGCGCTCTCCAGCCGTGGCATCCTGACGCCCAATTACTTCACCGGCGCGCATAACTTCCACTCGCGCTTCGAGTTTTTACCCGTCAGCGCCTTCGTGAAATCCTATCAGGTGACCCGCAGCATTTGCCTGCTGGCCGCGCGACAAAGCGGCCAACCGGCTTAGCTCATCACCCAGCCGAGCAACGCGGCCCATACCAACAGCGGCAGCGAATAATAGTGGAAGCGCAACCAGATCTTGCGCTCCCCCGCCATGCGCAGCGCAATCAGGTTGGCGAGCGATCCGATCGCCAACCCGAAGCCGCCGGCGTTGACCGCATAGGCCAGCTGAGCGCTGGAGGGCACATAGTTGAGCAACAGTATGGTGGCCGGCACGTTGCTGACGATCTGCGACAGCCCGACGCCCAACGCATACACGCTCCCCTCGCTCAGCCCGGCGATGGCGGCGAACGCCGGCTGAAGCGGCGGCAAACGGGTAAACAGGCCGACATCGATGAACATGGCGGCGAACACGAAAATCAGACTCCAGTCGATCTGCAACAGCACTCGGCGCGCCAGCAGCAAGAAACCGGCGAACACCGCCAGCAGCCCGTACAACGGCAGATCGAAATCGAGACACAGCAGGAAAACCGCATACAGCCCTACACAGCTCAGCAACAGCGGCCGCTGGTAGGGATACCCCTCGGTATTCGGCGTTTTCACGATGTCGCGCGCCGGGAAGCTGAACCAGGTCAGCGCCAGCAGGCTCAACATCATTGCGGCGCCAAACGGCGCCATCTGGCCGATGAAACCGAGGAAAGAGAGGCCGGAGCGGCTCCACAGCAGGATATTTTGCGGGTTGCCGATCGGCGTCAGCAACGAACCGGCGTTCACCGCCAGCGCCTGGAAGATGATCAAGCGACCAACCGGCAGCGCCGACAGCTTTTTTAGCGTGATGGTGAGCGGAATGACGATAAACAGCGCCACATCGTTAGTAAGAAACGACGACAGCAGCGCGGCGGAAAACACCAGGAACAGCGCCAGCCGCCGTTCGCTGTGCAAGCGGTTGATAATCTTGCGGCCGACAAAATCGAAGTAGCCGCTAACCTCCACCCCTTTGGTCAGCAGCATCAGCCCCAACAGGGTGATGAGGGTACGGCCGTCGATGAAACCACCCAGCGCCGACAGCGGTTGCGGATGAAAAGCGAACATCGCCACGCCGGCCAGCAGCAATGCATGCAAGAAGCGATCTTTGACAAAGGGGTGGATAAGCCGAGAAATGGCGGTTGAACTCATAGCGGCAGTGTGAACCTCACCGAAAAGAATGGGCAGACGTTAGCTCAGACGCGGCTTCAGCGCCAGCAAAATGCTATTTTACCTTTATCCGCTTTTCATTTGCCGCGCTTTACTTTATTTGTAGCGGCTTTCACGGTTTCAAAGGACATGTTATGGCTTCCCTGCTCGCCAAAGGGGCGTTGCTCAGCGCCTTATGCGCCCTGCTCGTCGCCTGCGACGATTCCGCCTCTCGCCCGCAAATCGATATCGACGGCAAGACCATGGGCACCTTCTACAGCGTTAAGGTCAGCGGTGACGTCGCGATCGGCAAACAAGAGCTGCAGCGGCAGATCGACACGGTGCTCGAACGGGCCAACGACGATATCTCTACCTACCGCGCCGATTCGGTGCTGTCGCGGTTTAACCGCAGCGCCAGCCTCGAGCCGCAGCCTATCCCGCGCGGCATGGCGGACATCGTATTGATGGCCCAACGCATCGGCCGCGATACCGGCGGCGCCATGGACATCACCGTCGGCCCACTGGTGAACCTGTGGGGGTTCGGCCCAGACAAGCATCCGGTCAAGGTGCCGGAACAGGCGCAGATCGACGCGGCGAAGCAGAACATCGGCCTGCAGCACCTGAAGCTGATCAGCGACAATCGCGGGGAGTGGCTGCAAAAAGATCTGCCGGGCATGTATGTCGATCTCTCGACGCTGGGCGAAGGCTATGGTGCCGATGAGCTGGTGCGCCTGATGAACCGTCACGGCATTACCAACTACCTGGTGTCGGTAGGCGGCGCGGTCTCTTCACGCGGCGTCAACGGCCAGGGCAAACCCTGGCGGGTGGCGATCCAAAAGCCGACCGACCGTGAAAATGCGGTGCAGGCGCTGGTGGATCTGCACGGTTACGGCATCAGCACCGCCGGCAGCTACCGCAACTACTTCGAACAAAACGGCCAGCGTTACTCCCATGTCATCGATCCGACCACCGGCAGGCCGATAAACCACCGACTGGTTTCCGCCACGGTGATCGCCCCGACCGCACTCGAGGCCGACGGCTGGGATACCGGCTTGATGGTGCTGGGCCCGGAGAAAGCGTTGCAGCTCGCAGAAGAGAAAGGGCTGGCGGTCTACCTGATCAGCAAAACCGACGACGGTTTCAGCGCCGTGATGACGCCGCAGTTCAAAGCATTTTTAGTGCAGTGAGATAAAAAAGCCCGGCGCGCAATGGCCGGGCTTATTCCTGTTCCGCGCCGATCACTTGGTCAGCGCGATGATACCGAGGGTCAGACCGGCAACCGCCGCCGCACCGCCGGCGATCGCGCCCGCGGTTTCCCAGTTATCCTGAGTGGTGCCCTTCATACAGGTGTTGGTGTGCACCAGACGCCCCTGGTCATCGTAGACCGGCACGCAGGGAGAATCGGTGGCGCATCCGGCCAACACGGCCGACAGTAACCCAACCGCAATTAACTTTTTCATACTTCTTGCCTCAATGTTCGATCACTTTAGAAAGCTACGCCGAGCGATAATCACGCTACCTGGCTATTGTATGCCCAACGCGTGTAATGGCGAGGTAATGATGTGTCAGGGGATGTGATTTGGGAAAACTCCGAGCGCCCGGCCGGTGGGCTTCGGGCAGTAAAAAGCCCGCGAAAACGCGGGCTTTTTGGCGGAATGACGCGCCGGCGGGATTATTTCGCCAGTTTGCGCATCACCAGCGTGGCGTTGGTACCGCCGAAGCCGAAGCTGTTGGACATCACGGTGGTCAGCTCGCGCTGGGTCGGCTGAGTCACGATGTTCATGCCGGCCGCCTGTTCATCCAGGGTTTCGATGTTGATGCTCGGTGCGATAAAGCCGTGCTCCAGCATCAGCAGGCTGTAGATCGCTTCCTGCACGCCCGCGGCGCCCAGTGAGTGGCCGGTCATTGCCTTGGTGGAGGAGATAGCCGGGGTATTGTCGCCGAACACTTCACGAATGGCGCCCAGCTCTTTCACGTCGCCTACCGGCGTAGAGGTGCCGTGCACGTTGATGTAATCGATCGGCGCATCCAGATCCTGCATCGCCATCTTCATGCAGCGCACTGCGCCTTCACCCGAAGGGGCAACCATGTCGGCGCCGTCGGAAGTCGCGCCGTAGCCGACGATTTCCGCATAGATGTGCGCGCCGCGCGCCAGTGCGTGCTCCAGCTCTTCAACCACCACCATGCCGCCGCCGCCGGCGATGACGAAACCGTCACGATCGGCGTCATAGGTGCGGGACGCTTTTTCCGGCGTGTCGTTGTATTTGGTGGACAGCGCGCCCATCGCATCGAACTCGCAGGCCATTTCCCAGCACAGCTCTTCGCCGCCGCCAGCGAATACGATGTCCTGTTTGCCCAGCTGGATTTGCTCAACCGCGTTGCCGATGCAGTGCGCGGAGGTCGCGCAAGCGGAGCTGATGGAGTAGTTCACGCCGTGGATTTTGAACGGCGTTGCCAGGCAGGCGGAAACGCCGGAAGCCATGGCCTTGGTCACCACGTACGGGCCAACCGCTTTCAGGCCGCGCGGGCTGCGCATCGCATCGGCGCCGAACACCTGGAAGCGCGGAGAACCGCCGCCGGAACCGGCGATCAGGCCCACGCGCGGGTTGTTTTGATACTCTTCTTCCTTCAGGCCGGAAGACGCGATCGCTTCTTGCATCGCCAGGAAGGCATAAATGGAAGCGTCGCTCATGAAACGCACCGCCTTGCGGTCGATCAGGCCGGTAGTGTCGAGCTTAACTTGCCCCCATACGTGACTACGCATGCCGGAATCTTTCAGCTCCTGGGAGAAAGTGATCCCAGAACGTCCTTCCTGCAGGCTTGCCAGGACCTCCTGCTGGTTATTACCAATGCTGGAGACAACTCCCAGGCCAGTAATCACTGCACGTTTCATTCAATACCTCTTCCACTATTTACCTACGGGATTTTGCATCGCACTTTAGCGTACAGATGTAAGCCGAACAAGTCCGATCAGCGTTTTTCAGCTTTATTGTTGTCCAGTTTGCGCCGGGGCGCCAGCGCCGTTAGAATTCGCGGCATCCCTTGAATTTCGAGCCATTGACCGTGAACCACGCCCCCATCCAAACCGCAACGCTAACCTGGAACGAACAGGGTACACCTGTTTCGAAACAGTTTGATGACGTCTATTTTTCCAATCAGGATGGGCTGGAAGAAACCCGCTACGTCTTCCTGCACGGCAATCGGCTGCCGCAACGTTTCGCCGCCCATCCGCGCTCGCTGTTTGTCGTGGCGGAAACCGGGTTCGGCACCGGGCTCAATTTCCTCACGCTGTGGCAGGCCTTCGCCGGCTTCCGTCAGGCTGAGCCGGACGCGACGCTGCAGCGCCTGCACTTTATCAGCTTCGAAAAATTCCCCCTCCAGCAGGCTGACCTGGCGGCGGCGCATGCACGCTGGCCAGAGTTGGCGCCTTATGCCGACGAGCTGCGCGCCCAGTGGCCGCTGCCGTTGCCGGGTTGCCATCGCCTGCTGTTAGCCGAAGGACGCATTACGCTCGATCTGTGGTTCGGCGACGTCAACGATCTGCTGCCGCAGTTTGACGCCAGCATGAATAACCAGGTGGATGCCTGGTTCCTCGACGGTTTCGCGCCGGCAAAAAACCCCGACATGTGGACCGATCAACTGTTCGCCGCCATGGCGCGCTTCGCCCGGCCGGGAGGCAGCTTCGCCACCTTTACCGCCGCCGGCTTCGTGCGCCGCGGCTTGCAACAGGCCGGTTTTCAGGTCAACCGCTGCAAAGGCTTCGGCCAAAAGCGTGAGATGCTCGCCGGCGAGCTCCCGGCCGATGCGCAGCCCGCCGCACATCCGGCGCCCTGGTATCGACGCCCGGCGGCGGACAACACCGCCGACATCGCCCTGATCGGCGGCGGCGTCGCCAGCGCGCTCACCGCGCTGGCCTTGCTGCGCCGCGGCGCCACCGTCACGCTGTACTGCGCCGATGAGCAGGCGGCCGAGGGCGCATCCGGCAACCGCCAGGGCGCGATTTATCCTTTGCTGAACGGCAGCGGCGACGCGCTGGAGAGCTTTTTCAGCGCCGCGTTTCCCTTCGCCCGCCGCCAGTACGATGCCCTGTTGCAACAAGGCGTCGCCTTTGATCACCAGTGGTGCGGCGTCAGCCAGTTGGCCTATGACGAAAAGAGCGGCGCCAAGATCGCCAATATGCTGAAAACCGACTGGCCGCAGGCCTTGGCGATGGCGGCCGACCGCGAGACGCTCAGCGAACGGTGCGGCGTAGATACCGGCTTTGGCGGCATCACCTACCCGCTAGGCGGCTGGCTCTGCCCGGCCGAGCTGACGCGCGGCGCTATCGCGCTGGCGCAGCGTCAGGGCTTGGTCTGCCACTACCGGCACGATGCACAGAGGCTGACGCAGGAAGAAAACGGCTGGCGCATCGATTTCGCCAACGGCGACAGCCGGCGCCATGCGACGGTGATCCTGGCCAACGGCCATCGGTTGGCCGAACTGGCGCCGACGGAAGCCCTGCCGCTGTATTCGGTACGCGGGCAGGTGTCGCATATCCCGACCTCGCCGGCCCTCGGTCAATTGAAACAGGTATTGTGTTACGACGGTTACCTGACGCCGGTTAATGCCAACAACGGCCACCACTGCATTGGCGCCAGCTACCAGCGCGGCGACATCGCCACCGACTACCGCGAGCAGGAGCAACAGGAGAACCGCGAGCGCCTGCTGCGCTGTCTGCCGGAGCAGGCCTGGCCGCAGCAGGTGGACGTCAGCGCTCATCAGGCGCGCTGCGGCGTGCGCAGCGCCACCCGCGATCATCTGCCGATGGTCGGCGCGCTGCCGGACTATCAGGCCACGCTGGCGCAGTATCAGGATTTGCAGCGGCAGAACCAGCGCGGCGAAACCGTCGCCGATGCGCCGGTCTATCCCGGTCTGTTCGCTATCGGCGGGTTAGGCTCGCGCGGCTTGTGCTCGGCGCCGTTGGCGGCGGAAATTTTGGCGGCGCAGCTGTTTGGCGAACCGTTGCCGGGCGATGCGCGCCTGCTGGCGGCGTTGAATCCGAATCGGATGTGGGTGCGGAAATTGCTGAAAGGGCGTGCGGTTTAATCAACCTTGAGGGGCGCGGCGACGCGCCCCGGCATGACGATCAGGCGGCAGGGGTTGCAGCCTGATAGAGGTTTTCCCACATGCCGCGCACCAGGATCTGATCCGGCGGCGAGAGTTCCCCGGCGGCGATCGCTTTGTGCAGGCTCTCCTCCACCCGCGCTTTCAGCGCTTCGGCGGTGTGTTCGCCCTGCTCTTCCGCCTCGGCCACCGCCAGCGTCAGATGACCGCGCAGGTAGCCACCGGCAAACAGTTCATCATCGCTGGCGTGCTCTACCATGTCATCAATCAGCGCCAAAATGCGCGCTTCAAATTCTGCGATCATCAAATTTCCTCATTAAATAACGGGCTGTGGCGTCAGTTGAGATCTTCCGGATACGGAAAGTGCTCGGCTGCCAACGGTGGCGTATTGTAGAACGATTGCAACGCCTGAATAAAGCGCGCAGGCCTTGTGGGTATTCCCTGCTCCAGCAGCGCCAATACCCGGGCGCGCACCTTGCGTTGGAACGCGATGCGATCCGGCTCGCAGTCGCCGTTCAGGTTGTCGCAGCTGACGTTGAACGGGAAACCGGCCGCCACGCAGAACATCCATTCCAGCGCCTGCGGTTTGATCTCTACCGCTTCAAATTCGCTCTGGGTCTGCGCGTCCCGCCCATCCGGGCAATACCAATAGCCGAAGTCCACCAATTGACGGCGCGCTTCACCGGCGATGCACCAGTGCGAAATTTCATGCAGGCCGCTGGCGTAGAAACCGTGGGCGAACACGATGCGGTGATACGGCAATTCGTCGGCCGGCAGGTAGATCGGTTCGTCGTCGCCCTTCACCAGGCGGGTGTTGTAGTCATCGCTGAAGCAGCGATTGAAGATCTCGATCAACTGCTCATAGTGATGGCGGGTCTGTGTGTCTGACATAAAAAACTCTATAACCACAAAAATAAAGAGGCCATTATACCCGATAACCGGCGGGGGGATACGGGCGCATAAACGGCGCCCATTTTCATCGTCAGCGGTGCAAGAAGGCGGACAGCCACTGCTGAATCTCTGCGCCGTGATTGTCGTAAAGCAGCTTGAGGCTCATCACCAGCGAGACGATCACGATCATCGGCCGAATCAATTTCTGGCCACGGGTCAGCACCATGTGCGCGCCCAAACGCGCCCCCAGCACCTGCCCCACCAGCATCACCAGACCGATGCTCCACACCACTTTGCCGCCGATGATGAACAGCGCCAACCCGCCGACGTTGGAGGTAAAGTTCAGCACTTTGGCGTGCGCCGTAGACTTGGCGAGGTTGAAACCGCACAGCGTCACGTAGGCCAGCGCGTAGAATGAGCCGGCGCCGGGGCCGAAGAAACCGTCGTAAAACCCGACGCAACCGCCGGCTACCAGCCCGAACGGCAAGGCGCCGAGGCGGCGTTGACGATCTTCCTCACCCAGTCGCGGCATCAACAAGAAATAGAGACCGATGCCGATCACCAGCAGCGGCAACATCTGCCGCAGCAAATCGGCGCGCATGTGCTGCACCAGAATCGCGCCGGCGATCGAGCCGATCAGCGTCAGAAAAATCGTCAGCTTCTGGTCGTTGAGGTTCACCGCTCGCCGACGAATGAAGTACAGACTGGCGGAGAAAGAGCCGCCGACCGACTGCAGCTTATTGGTCGCCAGCGCCTGCGCCGGAGGAACCCCCACTGCCAGCAAGGCCGGCACCGTCAGTAATCCGCCGCCGCCGGCGATGGAGTCGATAAACCCCGCCAGCAGCGCTACCGCAAACAACACCCCGAGCATCTCGGGGCCAATGACGAACCAGTCCATGTGTTATTCCGCTGAGAAATGGTGATCCAGCAATGCCTGACAGGTAGGCGGTAACGGCGGCGGCACGGGTTTGCCCGGCTTCGCGTTCGGCTGATGCGGTACGAACCAACTCGCCAGTTCGGCGCCGCAGCCATCGCCCGGCGGCGGCGTATCCTGCTCCTGGCACTCCAGGCTGCCGGCCGGACAACGCAGACGCACGTGCATATGCGCACGGTGGCCGAACCACGGCCGCACCTTGTGCAGCCAGGCGCGATCGGCGCCGGCGTCCAGGCACAGACGCTGCTTGATCGCCGGGTTGACGAAGATGCGCGTCACGTCCGCATCCTGCGCCGCCAGTTTGATCAGCGACTCAATCTGCGGTTGCCATTGGCTCGCCACCACCTGTTTGCCGTCGCCCGACACCAGGTCGATCGGCTGCGGCTTGAGCAATTGCTGCGCGCTCCAACGTTGGCGCGGCAGCTGCAGCCAGATGTCGACGTCGAGCCCAGACTGGTGGCTGGCGTGGCCGCTGCTGAAGCGCCCGCCGGCCGGCATCGCCATGTCGCCGATCAGCACCGTGCCCAGCGCTTTCTGGTTCGCTTTGCTGCTGAGGCGCTGTATGAACGCCAGCAGATCCGGATGGCCGAAATAGCGGCGCTGGTCAGTACGCATCACCTGATAGTCCGGTGAATTCAGCGGCAACGGCTGCGCGCCGATGATGCAGCCGTTGGCGAAACCGCCCACCGCCTGCGGCGCGCCGGCCACCGGATGGTCGATTTTCTGCCACGGCGTCAGCGCCATGGCGGAAGCGGAGGCCGTCAGGGCCACCAGGCCCAACATCCAGTTTTTCATGGCGATTACCAGCGAGGCACGTCGGAAACCACATCACCGTTTTGCGCACGCTGGCGCAGCAGGTGATCCATCAACACGATCGCCATCATCGCTTCGGCGATCGGTACGGCGCGGATGCCCACGCACGGATCGTGGCGACCGCGGGTCACCATTTCCACCGCTTCCCCGTGGCGATTGATGGTGCGGCCCGGCACCATGATGCTGGAGGTCGGCTTCAGCGCCAGATGCGCGATCACCGGTTGGCCGCTGCTGATGCCGCCGAGAATGCCGCCGGCATGGTTGCTTTGGAAGCCTTCCGGGGTGATTTCATCGCGGTTTTCGCTGCCGCGTTTGGTCACCACGGCGAACCCGTCGCCGATCTCCACGCCCTTCACCGCGTTGATGCTCATCAACGCGTGCGCCAGATCGGCATCGAGGCGGTCAAACACCGGCTCGCCCAGGCCAACCGGCACGTTTTCCGCAATCACGCTGACCTTGGCGCCGATGGAGTCACCCTCTTTTTTCAGCGCGCGCATCAGTTCGTCCAGCGCTTCCAGCTTGTCCGGATCCGGGCAGAAGAACGGGTTCTGTTCGACCTGATCCCAGTCTTTCAGCTCGCAGGTCACGTCGCCGATCTGCGCCAGATAGCCGCGCACCTGCATGCCGAACTTCTGCTGCAGGTATTTCTTGGCGATAGCGCCCGCCGCGACGCGCATGGCGGTTTCACGCGCCGAAGAGCGGCCGCCGCCGCGATAGTCGCGCAGACCGTATTTCTGTTCGTAGGTGTAGTCGGCATGCCCTGGACGGAACACGTCTTTGATGGCGCTGTAGTCTTGCGAGCGCTGATCGGTGTTTTCAATGATCAGACCGATGCTGGTGCCGGTGGTCACGCCTTCGAATACGCCGGAGAGAATGCGCACCTGATCCGGTTCGCGACGCTGGGTGGTGTAACGCGAGGTGCCCGGACGACGGCGGTCCAGATCGTGTTGCAAATCGGCTTCGGTGAGCGGGATGCCGGGCGGCACGCCGTCGACGATACAACCCAGCGCCACCCCGTGAGATTCACCGAAGGTGGTGACGCGGAAAATCTGCCCAATACTGTTTCCTGCCATCACGGCTCCTTACCGTTAGTCTTTTATCGTTATGAGGCCCGCCATGCGGGCCTTGGAAATGCGGCTTAGCTGCGATAGAGGCTGAAGTGATCCTTGCAATCCACCAGCTGCTGTTTGGTCAGCATGAACACGCCGTCGCCGCCGTTTTCGAATTCCAGCCAGGTGAACGGGATGTCCGGATATTGTTCCATCAGATGTACCATGCTGTTGCCCACTTCACAAATCAGCACGCCGTCGTCGGTCAGGTAGTCCGGCGCGCAGGCCAGGATGCGGCGCACCAGCTTCAGGCCGTCACTGCCCGCCGCCAGCCCCAGTTCCGGCTCAAAGCGGAACTCCTGCGGCAGATCCGACATGTCTTCCGCATCGACGTACGGCGGGTTGGTGACGATCAGATCGTACTGGATCGCGGGAACGTCGCGGAACAGATCGGAACGGATCGGGATCACCTGGTGCTCGACGCCGTGCGCCTGAATATTGCGCTCGGTCACCGCCAGCACTTCGCTGGAGATGTCCACCGCGTCCACTTCCGCTTCCGGGAAAGCGTAGCCACAGGCGATGGCGATGCAGCCGCTGCCGGTGCACATGTCGAGAATATGGCGCGGCGGGTGCGGGATCAGCGCGCTGAAACGATCGTTGATCAACTCGCCGATCGGCGAGCGCGGCACCAGCACGCGTTCGTCGACGTAGAATTCCATGCCGCAGAACCAGGCCTTGTTGGTCAGGTAGGCGACCGGGATACGCTCGTTGACGCGGCGGATCACGCGCTCAACGATGCGATGGCGCTCGCTGGAAGTCAGACGAGCGGTATGCATGTCCTCCGGAATGTCCAACGGCAGAAACAGGCTTGGCAGCACCAATTGCACCGCTTCGTCCCACGGATTGTCGGTTCCGTGACCATAATAGATATTGGCGGCGTTGAAACGGCTTACCGTCCAGCGCAGCATATCTTGAATGGTGTGCAGTTCGTTCACTGCTTCGTCGACGAAAATTTTGTCCAATTTGCCCTCCGGCAGGCGCTGTGTTTCATGATTTAGCCGCATAGTTTGCCATGAAGCCCGCGACAAATCACGCGCGCCCCTCGCGCTTTTCACTCTGGCCCGAGTTTTGCGTCGACAGCGCTCATTCACAAGGTAAACTAGCGAAATAAACGATTTCCGGTGAATGAAGCATGAAGAACAAGCCCCCTCTGAGCAAAGACGAACAACAGCTCTTCAGAGAGTCGGTGGCGGGCGCAAAAAAAGCTGCGCCAGGACACCATCGTCCACCGCCCGCCGAAGCTCAAGGTCAAACAGGTTGCGCCGCAGCGGCTGCTGCAGGAGCAGGTCGATGCCAGCTATTATTTTTCAGATGAATATCAGCCGCAGCTGGAAGAGGAAGGCCCGACGCGCTACGTGCGCCCCGGCAGCAGCCCGTATGAGCTGAAGAAGCTGCGACGCGGCGATTATTCGCCGGAGCTGTTTCTTGATTTGCACGGCCTGACTCAGCTGCAGGCCAAGCAGGAATTGGGGGCGCTGATCGCCGCCTGCAAACGCGAGCATGTACACTGCGCCTGCGTGATGCACGGGCACGGCAAACACATTCTCAAACAGCAAACGCCGCTGTGGCTGGCGCAGCATCCCGACGTGCTGGCGTTCCATCAGGCGCCGAAGGAATGGGGCGGCAACGCCGCCGTCCTGCTGTTGGTGGAGCTGGCAGAATAGCCTCCCGCAGAAACGACTCAGGGCGATGTCAGACATCGCCCTGAGTTTATTCCGCACCGCATCCGCGGCTCACACTTTGGCCATCACCTGCGACGGGCTGACCTGCCATTCAAATTTGCCGTAGCTGCCGTCCGCCGGCAGATCGACGTTGGCGATCGCCGAGGTCGCGAACATCGGCGGGCACTCGCCCGGACACAGTTCCGCCACCAGATACCCCACCAGCGGCAGGTGCGACACGATCAGCACCGAGCTCACCCCTTGCATCGCCAACGCCTGAAGATAGCTGCCGACTTGTTCGGCGTTCCCGCCCGGCGTCAGTTCGGGCAGCACTTCTTCGCCCTCCGGCAGCGTCAAGGCTTCACGCACCGTCGCCAGCGTCTGTTCGGCCCGCAGATAGGGGCTGACCAGCACGCGTTCAATATCCACAGACTTGGTGTTCAACCAGGCCGCCATCTGACGGGACTCGTCGCGGCCGCACAGGGTAAGGGGCCTTACCGCATCGCTGGCTGCCTCGAGCGCCGCCTCTCCGTGACGCATAATCAAAACTTGCATATTGCACCGCTGTTGTTGACAAAGTAACGCTATACAGAAACGCCGTGCGTGCTGTACCGCCGAGTTTTACAACCCCAAAGCCAAAGCTTTAAAACGATAACGCGCCGTCTCTTTATGGCGGCCGGGCATTTTGCCTGAAAGTTTGCGTAAAGAAAATGCTGTTTTTTACAGCAATCCTCCCCGGGCAAACCTCGATTGCTCATAGAACAATCAATTCAACGGGTTAAATTTTAACCTTTTCGCCATGAAAATTATTGATGGCGCTCAAGCTAACTTACCGCTGCCGCAGCCTTGCTGTACAGCCTCACGGACTGACGCTGTCGCAAGGAGTGATGGCGATCACAACGCGGCCCTGTTGCAACTATAGTGCAAATCGGGCCGCCCTGCGTTCAACTCCCCAGCGGGTAAAAACGTTCGCCCTGCTGCGCCATGCGCTGCAGGCGCTCGCACGGCGCGAAGTGCTCGCCGTGCTGCTGACGCAGGTAGTCCAGCGTCTTCACCACTTTCTCGGCGCCGAGTTCATCCATATAGCGGAACGGGCCGCCAAGGAACGGCGGGAAACCGATGCCGAATACCGCACCGATGTCGCCGTCGCGCGCGCTGCGGATCACGCCTTCATCCAGACAGCGCGCCGCTTCGTTCAGCATCATCATCACGCAGCGCTGGGCAATGGTCGCCGGCAGCATATGCGCCTTCGGCGTGACGCCGAGCAACGTATACAATGAGGTGTCCGCGCGCTTACGCCGCTGACGCTGCTGCCCCTCGCTCGGGTAAAGATAGAAGCCGCGGCCGTTCTTGCGCCCTTTGCGCCCGTCCTTCAGCACCGCATCGAACGCGGCAGGCGCGGCGAAGCGCGGCCCCAGCGCCTCGACCAGCACCGGAATGATCTTGGTGCCGACGTCGATGCCCACTTCGTCCAACAGGGTGATGGGGCCGACCGGAAAGCCGAAGTCCACCAGCGCTTTGTCCAGCGATTCAATGGGCTCGCCTTCCAGCAGGCAGCGCGCCGCTTCGTTGATGTACGGCGCCAGGATGCGGTTGACATAAAAACCGGCGCTGTCGCCCACCACGATGGCGGTCTTGCCCTGCTTGTGCGCCAGCGCTACGGTGGTGGCGATGGTTTGTTCGCTGGTGCCGGCGTGCGGGATCACTTCCACCAACGGCATTTTGTCCACCGGGCTGAAGTAGTGCAGACCGATAACCTGCTGCGGCCGCTGGGCCTGTTCGGCGATTTGACCGATAGGCAGCGAGGAAGTATTGGAGGCGAACACGGTATGCGGTGCACAGTTCGCTTCGACCTCGGCCACCATCTTCTGCTTCAGCGCCAGATCCTCAAACACCGCCTCGACCACGATATCCACCTGCTCGAAGCCGGTGTAATCGGTAGAGCCGGAGATCAGCATCATCTGTTTTTGCCGTTCCGCCGGGCGCATGCGCTTGCTGCGCACCCGCTTGCCGAGCACGTCCCAACTGTATTTCAGCGCATGATTGATGCCGGTTTCATTGATGTCTTTGATGCGAACCGGCAAACCGCCGCGCGTGGCGGTGACGCAGGCGATACCGCCACCCATCAGGCCGCCGCCGAGAATGCCGACGCGATGCAAGGCGCGCGGCTGAGCATCGCCGCCCCGCTCTTTTTTCAGCGCGGTGGAAGCGAAGAACAGGCTGCGCAACGCCGCCGATTGCGGCGTCATCGCCAGCTCGCCAAAGGCGCGCGCTTCGGCTTCATAGCCGCTGGCGCTGCCGTGATCCAGCCCGGTGCGCACCACCTGAATGATGCGCTCCGCCGCCGGGTAGTTACCGTGCGTTTTCGCCAACGTTTTCTTGCGCACGATGCTGAACAGCAGATTTCTGCCCAGCGGGCCGTTGAGCAGACGATCCTGCCACGGCAGCTCGCGCTGATGCTTCCAGCCCTGTTTCACCCGCTCGATGGCGGTCTGCAGCAAAATCGATTGCGGCACGGCGTCGTCCACCAGCCCCATGCGCAGCGCCTGGCGGGCGCGAATGTGCTTGCCGGTCAGGATCATGTCCAGCGCCTTGGCGGCGCCTACCAGGCGCGGCAGGCGCTGAGTGCCGCCGGAGCCCGGCAGCAGGCCCAGCTGCACTTCCGGCAGACCGAGCGCGGTTTTGTCATCCAGCGAACAGACGCGGCCGTGGCAGGCCAGCGCCAATTCCAGCCCGCCGCCCAGGCAGGCGCCGTGGATGGCTGCCACCACCGGCACCGGGAAGGCGGCGATCTGCGCCAGCGTGCTCTGCCCTTTCTTGGCCAGCGTTTCCGCCTCTTTGGCGCTGGTGCAGGCGGCGATCATGGTGATATCGGCGCCGGCGATAAACGAGTCCGGCTTGCCGGAAACGATCACCAGCCCTTCCAGCGCAGTATGCTGCTGCGCGCGGATCAGCACGTCGTTAACCTGTTCGACAAACTCGGCCTTGAGCGTATTGACCTTGTCGCCCGGCACGTCGATGGTGATCACCCCGATGTTGTCAGGGCGGATCGTCAGTTGAAAGGCCGACGGTTTGGCGCGCTGCTCGTGCAATGCGTTTTCGACGCTCATCATTCCACCTCCACGATCATCGCGGCCCCTAACCCGCCGGCGGCGCAGGCGGTGGTCAGGCCCAGCCCGCCGCCGCGGCGTTTCAGCTCACGCAGCGTCTGGGTAATCATGCGCGCGCCGGTGGCGGCGAACGGGTGACCATAGGCGATAGAACCGCCCAATACGTTGAATTTGTCCATGTCCACTTCGCCGATTGCCTGGCTGCGGCCAAGCTTCTCGCGGGCGAACGCTTCGCTGGCGAACATCTTCAGGTTGGCCAGCGTTTGCGCGGCGAAGGCTTCATGCATGTCGATGAGCGTCAGATCGGCCAGGCCGATGCCGGCGCGATCCAGCGCCAGCGGCGTGGCGTAGGAGGGCCCCAGCAGCATGTCTTCCCACACGTCGATGGCGGCGAAGGCGAAACTGCGCAGATAGCCGAGCGGCTGCAGCCCCAGCGCTTTGGCGCGCGATTCGCTCATCATCAGTACCGCCGCCGCACCGTCGGTCAACGGCGTGCTGTTGGCCGCAGTGACGCTGCCGTGTTTGCGATCGAATGCCGGTTTCAGCTTGGCGTAGGAAGCCAGGCTGGAGTCTTTGCGGATATTGTTGTCTTCAGAAAGCTGAGCGCGGTAAGGCGGCACGTAGGCGGTCATGACCTCGTCGCGCAGCCACCCCTCCCGCCAGGCCTTGGCCGCCAGCTCGTGGGAACGATGCGCCAGCGCATCTTGCGCTTCACGGGTGATGCCGTGGCTTTTCGCCATCTGTTCGGCGGTATCGCCCATGCGCAGGCCGGTGGAATACTCCGCCACCGCCGGCGGCACCGGCATCAGATCGCGGAATTTCAGCCGGCTGAACAATTTGAGGCGCTGCGACAGCGTGCGCGCCTTGTTGACGTCCACCAACGTGCGCGCCAGCGCCTTGCTGACGCCGATCGGCAAGACGGAAGAAGAGTCCGCCCCGCCGGCGATGCCGACGCTGATGCTGCCGGCCATGATGCTCTCCGCCACGTTGGCGATCGCCTGGAAACTGGTGGCGCAGGCGCGCGACACGCTGTAGGCGTCGGTATGGACGCTCATGCCGGTGCCAAGCACGATCTCACGCGCGATGTTCGGCGCTTCGGGCATTTGCACCACCTGGCCGAACACCAGCTGTTCGATCAGTTGCGGCTCGATACCGCTGCGCGCCAACAGCTCGCTCACCGCCGTTTTCCCTAAATCCACCGCCGGAATGCCGTGATAGGCGGTCGCCTGTTTGGCAAAGGGGGTACGCAGTCCATTCACAATCGCAATGCGGTCACCATGACGGGTCACCAACGGCAGTGCCTTACTCATAAATGCTCCTGAAGAAAATAACGTCAGCGCAATGGGCAGAAAGAGGTCTGACCTGATGAGGTCATTGTTAACCAAACGGTTACATTTGGCAAACCGGCAGAGATCAAAACTGCGAGCAGGCGCACTTTCTATCGGGAACGAGGCAGGGAAGGAAATCCCCGGCGCGCAGCAGGCGGCGCCGGGGTAAAGCGGGGATTAACGCAGGCCGAGCTGGAAGATCAGGGTTTCCGCCTGGCAGGCGAAGGTAAAATCGGCTTCCAATTGTACGCCGCCGTCAACCGGTTTAATGCTACTGCTGATGTCACAGGGATCGGATTCGACCGCGCGCGCCTTTTCGCTCAGGGCCGCCAGCATCGCCTCCGCATCTTGTTGATTGCTGAACACCTGGCTGTAGGATGCGGTGCAATCGGTGTTATCCATCACGGTGCCGACATCCACGCAGCAACACGCGGCGGTTTCCTGGGCGCTGCATTTATTAATTGCATCTGACATGGTTGGTTCTCCTCAAGGGCCTCTGTTATCAGCCCAAATTGCCGTTTTATTCACCGGCGCAAAGCCACAAAATTCTGTGGGTATTTTACGCTCCCAAGCCGGCAATCACTAGCACTTACTTTTACTAGGTGTTTTAAGTGATGGAAATCACAAATAAAAATGAGCGCCTGCTAAGAAATGGTAAGAATTTTGTTATTTACCACTGTCTTTTTGTTAAGCAGATCTCTTTTTTGATATCAGAGTGGAAATATTTCAAAAACAAACTTGCAACATTTTCACAGGTCAGACCTATACTTCAGCCACTGGTCTGATTTGTCTGAACGATAACGGACCCTACAATCCCGCGCTCCTTGTTACTTCGTGTAACAATAGTTTAAATAATAAACACATAATGAGGTTTTGGTCATGAGCCAGAAAAACCTATTGACTAAATCAGCTCTCGCAGCTGCAGTGGCAATTATTTCTTCAAACGTGTCTGCCGCAGGATTCCAGCTGAATGAGTTCTCATCAGCTGGTTTAGGACGTTCGTATTCTGGCGAAGGCGCCATGGCGGATACGGCGGCCTCCGCAAGCCGCAACCCGGCGTTGCTGATGATGTATACCCGCCCGGAACTCTCTTTCGGCGCAGTCTTCATCGATCCGGACGTCGATATTTCCGGTACCTCGCCTTCCCGCGCCAGTCTGGATGCGAAAAACATCGCGCCGACCGCCTGGGTGCCGAACCTGCATTATGTTCACCCGATTAACGATCAATTCGCCGTAGGCGGCTCGGTCACCAGCAACTTCGGTTTGGCGACCGAATTCAATAACGGTTACACCGCAGGCGCTTACGGCGGTAAAACCGATCTGGAAACCCTGAACCTGAACCTGAGCGGCGCCTATCGTCTGGACCAACACTTCAGCTTTGGCCTGGGCTTTGACGCCGTCTACGCCAAGGCTAAACTCGAGCGTTACGCAGGTGAATTGCCTAAGCTATTGGCCGCTCAAGGCTTACAAACCGGTAGATTAACGCAGCAGCAAGCCGGAATGATCGCTCAAATCCCTGGCGATACCCAGATTTCTCACCTGAAAGGCGATAAATGGGGCTTCGGCTGGAACGCCGGTATTCTCTACGAAGTGGATGAAAACAACCGTTACGGCTTCACCTATCGCTCTGAAGTGAAAATCAAGTTCGACGGCGATTACAAGAGCAGCCTGCCGGCACAGTACAACCCAATTACCCAGGCGCTGGGCGTTGGTTTACCGTGGGGCACCAGCGGCAGCACCATTCCAGGTTCTCTGGATCTGAACCTGCCGGAAATGTGGGAGCTGTCCGGTTACAACAAAGTGGCGCCGCAGTGGGCCGTTCACTACAGCCTGGCTTATACCAGTTGGAGCCAGTTCCAGGAGCTGAGAGCCACCGGCAACAACGGCCAGACGCTGTTCGAGAAGCATGAAGGCTTCCGCGATGCCTACCGTATCGCATTGGGCACCACCTACTTCTACGACGACAACTGGACCTTCCGTACCGGTATCGCCTTCGATGACAGCCCGGTGCCTGCCCAAAACCGTTCGATTTCCATTCCCGATCAGGATCGTTTCTGGCTGAGTGCCGGTACTACCTATGCGTTCAACAAAGACGCCTCGGTCGACGTCGGCGTGTCCTACATGCACGGCCAGAAAGTCACCATCAATGAAGGTCCTTACACCTTCAACTCGGTGGGTAAAGCCTGGCTGTACGGCGCCAACTTCAACTACCGCTTCTAATCTCGCTTGAGATGGATGCCAAAGCGCCCCGCGGGGCGCTTTTTCTTTGCCTGTCGCTCGCCGCGGGCGTAAAAAAACCCGCCAGACGGCAGGTTTTCATGGGCATAAGGCCGGCGGTTACTGCGAGTCGATCTCGTCCAGATCGCCCTGAATCGCCTTGGCGTTCGGGTTCTCTTCCGGCTTGAGCGAACCGCCGTTGGCGATGAAGTCGTGGCGCTGGAAGTAAGCTTCGCGCACCATGACATAAGGATCGGAGGAGTTGCGCAGCAGGCCGTCGGAATCCAGCAGTTGAGCGCGGGTTTCGATACCCTCGACCACCCATTTGCCCGCCGACATCCAGAAAGTCAGGTAGCTCAGCATCGGATACAGCGTATCCGCAAAGTCGCCGCCGTCTTCACGCAGGGTAAAGCTGCCGTAGCCCGGCAGCATCACGTACGGACCGTAGCCCACATCGTAATGCCCCAACGTGCTGCCGAAACGGTTCGGCTCTTCGCGCGCCAGTTTCGGGTTGGCCATGCCGGCCACGTCGATCAGGCCGCCCATCCCGAGCAGGGTGTTCAGGAAGAAACGGTTAAAGTGGATCATCCCGCGGTAAGGATCGCCCTTCAGGAAGGCGTTGACCATGCTGGCCGGCTCTTCCAGGTTGGAGGTGAAGTTGCTGATGCCGTTACGCGCCGGCATCGGCACGTAGTCACGCCAGGCCACCGCGACCGGACGCAGGATATAAGGATCCAGGACGTTGTAGTTGAAGTCGAACATCGTCCGGTTAAATCCTTCCAGAGGATCGGAACGCCCTTGCGGCTCATTGTCTGGCGCGCTGGCACAGCCCACCAGTAATGCCGCTGCGAATGCCACCCCAGTCAGGCGAAAGTTCATATTTTTCTCCATAAAAACACGTTCGGTCTTATTTTTCAGGGACCTGCTTGTTTATCTGAACGCTAACCTGCTCTTTGCCGCTGAATGTCTGCAGCGAGCTTTCGCCGAACCAGTCCCCCGGCTGCGGCGTGGCCAATCCGTCCTGTGAGAGGCGCACACGCACCTGCACCTGATGCTGTGCCGAGAGTAGACGCTCGGGCATCATGGCGTTGCTGTCGTCCAGAGAGAAAGACAGCGGAAAACGGCTCAACGGCAATTGTTTTACCGCGACCGGCACCGGGCTGACGCCGTCGGTCACCGAGATAACCAGCGTCCCCTGCGGCGGCATGGCTTTCGCCGCCTGCGGTGACAGTGAAACAGTCACATTCAGTTTAACAGTTTCTCCGCCGGCCTGGGCTTTTGCTTGTGCAATACTGCGCTTTATCACTTCCGCGCGCGGATCGTTAGCCGGCAGCAGCTGCAGCATCACTTGCCAGGCGCCGATCGCCTGTTTGAAATCGCCCTGTTCGAAAGCGTTGAACGCCAACAGGCTGAGCACCCGCGGATCGCTGTGATTTTCCGCGATCATGCGCCGCAACAGCTGCGTCGCCTGCTTGTTATCCTCCGGATCGTTGGATCGCGTCAAGACCTCGGCATAGCCGAGCCGCACTTCCAGACTATTCGGATCCAATTGATAGGCATGAGCAAATGCCTGCGTGGCGGTGGTGGCGTTGTTCAACGCCATGCCGACGCGCCCCAGCATCATCCAGTCATTGATATTGCGATCGTCCTGCTGCAGCTCGGTGCGCAGCCCCAGCCCGAGGCGCGCGATCTCTTCCATGCTCAGCGGTTTGGCGCGCTCATTGGCGACGCGCTCACGCAATTCCGGCATTTGCGCCTGCACCAAACGCCAATCCAGCACCTGCGCCAACCCGCCGGTTTTCAGATAAAAGCCAACGGTCACCGCCAGCAATAACAACACGCCCGGCACTAACGCCCAACGGTTGATCGGTTTCACCTGCTCTGCCTGTTCGACGGGGATGTCGTTCAACAGGTTCTGTTGCAGCTCTTTAACCAGCTCCGGGCGCTCGGCCACCACGCCCTGCTGCTCGTCCTGCTCCAGTTCGCTGAGGCGATCCTGATAGAACGCCTTGTTCAGCGCATCGCGCGTAGCGGCGCTCTGCTTGCCGTGGCGCATCGCCGGCACCACCAGCAACGCGGCGGCGCCGGCCAGCAACACGCAAATAATCAGCCAAAAAGCCATTAGGGTTTCTTCCTGTCAGTCTCTTGCAACAACGCCGCCAGGCGCTGCCGTTCCCGTTCGGAGAATTCATCGTCCACCGCCGCGTCGGGCCGGCGACGGGTGCGCAGGATCACCACCGCCCCGCCTATCAGCACGAACAGCAGCGGGCCGATCCACAAGATCAGCGTCGCCGGCGTTACCGGCGGTTCGTAGGTGACGAAATTGCCATAACGCGCCACCATGTAATCGATGATCTGCTGCTTGCTTTGCCCCTGCATCATCAGCTCGTACACCTTGGTGCGCATGTCTGCGGCGATAATGGCGTTGGAATCGGCAATGCTGTTGTTCTGGCATTTCGGGCAGCGCAGCTGTTCGGTCAACTCGCGATACTGTTGCTCCTGCTCAACGGAGTTGAAGCGATAGGTATCGATCGCCGCAGCGGCGCTCCAGCTCAGCAATGCGGCGAACAGCAGGGCAATCAGCCTCATGCCTCACCCCCGTACTTTCTATACAGCGGCAGCACTTCCTGCTGCCAGACGCGCTCGTTCATGTCGCCGGCATGGCGATAGCGAATGATCCCCTGTCCGTCGATAAGGAAGGTCTCAGGCGCGCCGTACACCCCGAGATCCAATCCCAGCATGCCGTCGCCGTCGTACAGGCTGAGCGCATAGGGATTGCCGAGGGAATTAAGCCAGGTCACCGCCTTGGCGCGATCGTCTTTATAGTTCAGGCCGACCACCCGCACGCCGCGCGCCGCCAGCGTATTGAGATACTGGTGTTCCGCGCGGCAGGTCGGGCACCAGGTCGCCCAGACGTTGAGCAATATCGGCTTGCCGTCGCGCAGCACCGCCTGATCGTAGGTTTTGCCCGGCTGATCCAACGATTCCAGCCTGAAGGTCGGCACCGGTTTGCCGATCAGCGCCGACTCCAGCATGGTCGGATCTTCGCCGCCGGCGTTGCGCGTCAGTTGCACCATCAGGGCCGCCACCAGCAGCAGGAAGAGCACCAACGGGATAAACAGCAGCTTACGCTTCATGATTGCGCCTCCAGCTTGCCTTCACGCTTGAGCTTTTTGCTCATGCGATAACGCGGATCGAGAATGCACAGCAGGCCGCCGAGCGCCATAAAGACGCCGCCGAACCAGATCCAGCGCACGAAGGGTTTGTAATACAGGCGCACCGCCCAGGATCCGTCTTCCAGCTCCTCGCCCAGCGCTGCGTACAGATCGCGGCTGAACCCGCCGTCGATCGCCGCCTCGGTCATCATGCTGCGCGCCACGCTGTAGTAGCGTTTCTCCGCGTGCAGCGTCGCCTCCGGCTTGCCGTTGCGCGTGACGTCGATGATGCCGACGCCGCCGCTGTAGTTCGGGCCGCGAATGTCGTGCACGTCGCGGAACACGAAGTGATAGTTGTGGATATCCACGCTGTCGCCGGCCTTCATCCGTACGTCGCGCTCCACGCTGTAGTTCTGGCTGAAGGCGATGCCGATCACCGTCACCGCCACGCCGAGGTGGCCGAGCACCATGCCCCAGTGGCTGCGGGACAGCTGCCGCAGGCCGCGCCAGAAACCGTGACGATGGGTGGCGCGCTCATGCAGCTCCATCAGCGTCAGGATGATCACCCACAGCGCCATAATCAGGCCCACCACCGTCATGCCGGCGATGCTGTCCTGCAACAGCCACGGCAGCAGAATCGACAGCACCAGCGTCACCAGCAGCGCCACGCCGAGGCGGCGCCACAGCTTGCCCGGCTCATCGCGGCGCCAGCGCACCAGCGGCCCGATGCCCAACAGCAGCGCCAGCGGCGCCATCAGCCAGGTGAACATGGTGTTGAAGAACGGCTCGCCGATCGAAATGCTGCCCAGCCCCAACTGTTTGTGCACCAACGGCAGCAGCGTGCCCAACAGCACCACCAGCATGGCGGCGATCAGCAGCACGTTGTTGCCCAGCAGGAAGGTCTCGCGCGAGAAGGTCTCGTGCTGCACCCGGCTGCGCACCTGGCCGCCCTTGACCGCGTACAGCAGCAGCGAACCGCCGATGACGATCACCAGATAGGCGAGAATAAACATGCCGCGCGCCGGATCGGAGGCGAAGGAGTGCACCGAGACCAGCACGCCGGAGCGCACCAGGAAGGTGCCCAGCAGGCACAGCGAGAAAGCGGTGATCGCCAGCAACACCGTCCAGGCTTTGAACGTGCCGCGTTTCTCGGTCACCGCCAGCGAATGCATCAGCGC
The DNA here is from genome assembly GCF_000747565.1 of Serratia sp. SCBI. NCBI lineage: Bacteria > Pseudomonadati > Pseudomonadota > Gammaproteobacteria > Enterobacterales > Yersiniaceae > Serratia > Serratia sp. SCBI. The sequence continues at coordinate 3,614,534 of NZ_CP003424.1, forward strand.
GGTGCCGGCCAGCCACGGCATAAAGGAAGCGTTCTCCACCGGATCCCAGAACCACCAACCGCCCCAGCCCAGCTCATAGTAGGCCCAGGCCGATCCGAGCACGATGCCCAGCGTGAGGAACACCCAGGCGGCGGTGGTCCACGGGCGCGACCAGCGCGCCCAGGCGGTGTCGAGCCGGCCGGCCATCAGCGAGGCGATGGCGAACGCGAAGGCGACCGAGAAGCCGACATAGCCCATGTACAGCAGCGGCGGGTGGAAGATCAGGCCGATATCCTGCAGCAGCGGGTTGAGATCGCTGCCGTCGATCGGGAAGTTAGGCAACGTGCGGGTGAACGGGTTGGAGGTCATGATGATGAACAGCAGGAAGCCGGCGGTGATCATGCCCATCACCGACAACACCCGCGCCACCGCGTCCTGTGGCATCGCCCGGCTGCACAACGCCACCGCCAGCGACCAGCAGCTCAGCAGCAGCACCCACAGCAGCAACGAACCTTCGTGCGCCCCCCAGGTGGCGGCGATGCGGTAATACACCGGCAGTTGGGTATTGGAGTTGGTGGCCACGTAGGCGACGGTAAAGTCATTGACCACGAAGGCATGCACCAGGCACAGGAACGCCAGCGCAATCGCGGCGAACATGCCGTAGGTCAGCGGGCGGGCCACCGCCATCATGCGGCTGTCCTGCCGCGCCGCGCCCCACTGCGGGTAAATGCTCAGCAACAGCGCGATCGCCAGCGCCAGGCACAGCAGAAAACTGCCCAGTTCCGGCATCATGACTTGGCGCCCTCCGCCTGCGGCGCGTTATACGCTTCCGCCGGCCCTTTGTGATTCTCTTTCATCGCGTCGGCCACTTCCGGCGGGGTGTATTTCTCGTCGTGCTTGGCCAGCACTTCGCGCGCGTTGACCACGTTGCCCTCGCCCAGCACGCCCTGCGCCACCACGCCCTGCCCTTCGCGGAACAGGTCCGGCAGAATGCCGGTGTAGGTCACGCCGATCGCGCCGCGCGCATCGTAAATCTTGAAGCTGACCTGCAGCGTATTGGGATCGCGTTTCACCGAGCCGGGCATCACCATGCCGCCGATGCGCAACCGCTGGCCAACCTTGGGCTTCTCATGGTTTTCGCCCTTGCCCTGCAGGATTTCACCCGGGGTGTAGAACAGATCGATGTTGGAGCGCAGCGCGTACAGCATCAGAGTTGCGGTCAGCGCGATGCCGATCAGCACAACGATCGCCAGATAAAGGCGGCTTTTACGACGTGGATTCACAATGATTTCTCCCGCGGTGCGGCGGATTTTTGTTTTGATTGTTGCGCATGGCGAATGCGCCGCTCGCGCGCCTGACGGCGGCCGATCTCGGCGAGCAATAGCCGTCGCTGCCAGACGGTGTGCGCCACCAGCCCCAACAGCGAAATCAGCGTGACGGCGACCGCCAGCCAGACATAAAAGGCATAACCGCCCATGGCGAAAAACGCCGGCCAGGAATCGAACGCGGCATTCATGACTGACGCTCCTTATTCACCAGCCCGGCAACCCACGGGCGCTGGCGCTCCTGGAACAGGATAAGATTGCGCAGGCGCATCAGCGTCAGCGTGATGAACAACAGCAGATAGCCGAGGATCGCCCAGCGCAGCGGGGTGCGCATGCTTGGCGCGATGGATTGCTGCATGTTGGTCGAGCCCTGATGCAGCGTATTCCACCATTCGACGGAGAAATGGATGATCGGAATGTTCACCACGCCCACCAGCACCAGAATGCCGGCGGCCCGGCCCGCCAGGCGACGGTCTTCAAAAGCGTTATACAGCGCGATAACGCCCATATAGAGGAACAGCAGCACCAGCTCGGAGGTCAGCCGCGCGTCCCATACCCACCAGGTGCCCCACATCGGCTTACCCCAGGCGGAACCGGTCACCAGCGCGATAAAGGTGAACACCGCGCCGATCGGCGCCATCGCCGCCACCACGGTATCGGACATTTTCATCTGCCACACCAGGCCGATAAACGCCGCCACCGCCATCGAGGCGTAGATGCCCATCGACCACATGGCCGCCGGGACATGAATATAAATGATGCGGAAGCTGTCGCCCTGCTGATAATCCTTCGGCGCGAAGCCAAAGCCCCATGCCCAGCCGAGCAGCAGGCAGGCCGCCGCCGCCAGCCCCAGCCAGGGGATAAAGCGGCCGCAGACGTGATACAGCCGTTCGGGCCGCGCCAGTTGATGTAACCATTTCCACATTGTCGTCAGTGCTCACGGTAATTTTTATGCGTCGGCCGCTCCGAGCGTTCGAAACGGCGAAAATCTTCTGCGGGGTACGCTCTTGTCGGCCTTGCCCCGTCTGTTCATTCAATACGTTAGCTAGTGCACGCTCACTCTCAGCGCCGCCGCGGTGGCAAACGGCGCCAATGTCACGCTGCCCGCCAGCATCGCGCCGAGTATCGCCAGATAACCGTCGATCGGCATGCCCATCGAGGCGGCGTCGATCGCGCCGGTGGCGAAGATCAGCACCGGGATATACAGCGGCAGCACCAGCAGGCTGAGCAGCACGCCCCCTTTGCGCAGGCCGACGGTCAGCCCCACGCCGATAGCGCCGATCAGACTCAGCGTCGGCGTGCCGAGCAGCAGCGTACCCGCCACCGCCAGCCAGGTTTGCATATCGAGCGACAGCAGCAGCGCCACCAGCGGCGACAGGATCAGCAGCGGCAATCCCGTCACAACCCAGTGAGCACACACTTTGCCCAGCACCGTCATCGGCAGCGGCGTCGGCAGCAGCAACAGCTGCTCCAGCGAACCGTCGAGAAAGTCGTCGCGAAACAGCCGCTCCAGCGACAGCAGCGAAGCCAGCAGCGCCGCCACCCACACGATGCCCGGCGCAATGCGCGCCAGCAGCTGCGGTTCAGGGCCAATCCCCAGCGGGAACAGCGTGATCACAATCAGGAAAAACCACAGTGGGTTGACGATCTCCGACCCTTTACGGCAGGCGATCTTCAATTCGCGACGCACCAGAGTCAAAAACATCACAAACTCCCCGCGTCGTGTTCCGCCAAACGAATTTTGCCCACCGTTTGGCTGACGCCGGCCAAATCCTGATGCGTGGTCAACAATACCATGCCGCCCCGCTGCGCATGTTGTTCAAAAAGGCTAATCAACTCGGCCACGCCCTGTTTATCGATTGCCGTCAACGGTTCATCGAGGATCCACAGCGGCGCCGCGCTGAGCCACAATCGCGCCAGCGCCACCCGCCGCTGTTGCCCGGCCGAAAGCTGCGCCACCGGCAGATCTTCGTACCCCACCAACCCCACCTGCTCCAGCGCGCGCCAGATGGCCTGATGCTCGGCCGCGCCGCGCACCGCCTGATAAAACTGCAGATTTTCAAAGGGTGTCAATACGGCTTTGATGCCCGGTTGATGGCCGATAAACAGCAAATCTTGCTGATACGCCGCGCGATCGCGCAGCGTGTTGCGCCCGCGCCAGCACACCTCACCGCCGTCCGGCCGCGCCAGACCGGCGAGGATGCGCAGCAAACTGGTCTTGCCCGCGCCGTTCGGCCCTTCTACCTGAATGATATCGCCCGGCTGAACTGAAAAGCTTAGCTCGCTAAACAGGATGCGCTCATCGCGCACGCAACTCAGACTTTTGGCTTCCAGCATCAGGGAACTCATATTTTTCTTTGGGATAGCGAATCATAGCATAAGCCTTTCCCCGCACGCAGCCTGCGGCGGGCGCGCCGAGGGGCCAATATGGCGAGCAGGATCAAGAATGCGTGGAAAAAATCGGCGGATTTTAACTCTTGTTACCTTTTTCTGTATTTCGCCGCATTTAGACCGGGCAACTACGCTTAATGACGTGAACTCACCCTTATTGAGCAGGAGCGACAGCATGAACGAACAGCCACGCCAGGAGCACGAGCCGGATGAGACAATGCAGGTAGAGAGCGAAGAGCAGGAACAGGGCAAACGCGAAATCGAAGTCAGGGAAGAAAATTTGCCTTCGCGCGCGGCGGCGGTGCATGAGCAGATCCGGATGGAAGGCGAAAAAGAACTGGAGCGCGACGGGCTGGCGCTGCTGTGGTCGGCGATCGCCGCCGGACTGTCGATGGGCGCCTCGCTGGCGGCGAAAGGCATTTTCCACGCCCGCTTGCCGGACGATCCCAGCCGCTTTTTCATTGAGAACCTCGGCTACACCTTCGGTTTTATCATTGTCATTATGGCGCGCCAGCAGCTGTTTACCGAAAACACCGTCACGGCGGTGTTGCCGATCATGCATAAACCCACGCCGCGCAACCTGCTTATCCTGCTGCGCCTGTGGGGCGTGGTGCTGCTCGGCAATCTGATCGGCACCGCGCTGGCGGCGCTGGCGTTTACCCATATGCCGCTGTTCGACGCCGAAACGCGCCGCGCCTTCATCAGCCTGGGCGAAGAGGTGATGCGCCATACGCCGGGAGAAATGTTCGCCAACGGCATCCTGGCCGGCTGGATCATCGCCACCATGGTATGGATGTTCCCGGCCGCCGGCGCGGCGAAAATCTGGGTGATCGTGTTGATGACTTACCTGGTGGCGATTTGCGATTTGACGCATATCGTGGTCGGCTCGGTGGAGATCCTGTATCTGGTGTTCAACGGCGCGATGGGATGGCAAGCATTCGTTTATCCGTTCGCCCTGCCGACGCTGGCGGGCAACATCATCGGCGGCACCTTTATCTTTGCGCTGATAAGCCACGCACAAATCCGCAACGATTTGAGCGCCAAAAATAAGGCGGCGCGCCTGCAAGAGGAAAAACGGCGCCACGGCGGGGAAAAACCGTGATCGCCGTCGGTTAGCCGAGGAAATTTCGGCGCGAACTGGCGAGGTATTGAGCAAACGCGCCGCTAAGCGCTTATTCTGCGGGTAAAAAAAGGTATAATGCCCCGGCAGCTTCGGTTGCCGGTCCGCAGCGTCCCCGTAGTTAAACGGATATAACAAGCCCCTCCTAAGGGCTAGTTACTGGTTCGATTCCAGTCGGGGACGCCATTTTTCCTTATCGAGCCAATGCGCATCGACCGCCCGCGGCCCCTGCTTCAATCCCTTGTTCAGCCCTAATTTCATCCCTGCGGGTGCAGGCACGCCATCCAGGTCATTCCTGCCAACGCGATTGGCTGATGTTCCCAATTATTGGCCATCGCATTTCCTGAAAACATGAACAGAATGAATGCCAGCGTGAATTGAATGGCCCGTTTCCCTAAACCGGCGACGATGATTCGGCCAAAGGCAGACAGCCTTAAATACAGTAGCAGGAGTGCGCGGTGCCGTTTATTCATCGAATCGGGGCGATTTTCTCTATCCATGACGTCTCCTTTTCCATCACTACGTCACAGGAATAAGTATATCGACATTGATAACTTTACTGTTTGAATTTTCATCTCTATATAGCTCGATAAAGAAGCTTTCCCTCATTTTGGCGTTGATAGCCGGCAAGTAAGCGTCATATATCCCCTCAAAAAAATTAACGTACTCAGGCAACTCGCCCATAAAGGGAATAACAATATATTTGCCCATTGGGATATAGAAGTTGAAGATGGAGTGAAAAACCGCCTGCTCCTTGCCGTTGGCATGGCATTTATTCCCCCTGCTTTTCTCTACATTATATGCCCCCCAATTTTTGCTTAGCCGTTTCTCATTAGTCTGCGCAATATCATTGGCATCTCTGTATTTCCTTATAGAATGGAAAATTAATGTTTTGTAATGCTTCAGCATCTCGATGTCATCCGGCATGACCGTATGATAGAAATAGGGTTTATTATCGTTGCCGTACGGGGGGATCTGCGTGGAAAAATCCCATCCCCGGCTGTTTCTAAAGCTGTTGGGCGTTTCGCCAAAGAAACGTTTGAATGCCCGGGTGTAGCATTGCTGAGAGGCAAACCCCGATGCCAAGGCGACATCCAATATGTTCCCTTGATGCTGTTTGAGCAAGACAGCCGATCGGCTCAGCTTTCTATTCCTGATATACGTCCCGAGCGTAATGCCAAAATAATGCTTAAACAACCGCTGTAAATGCCATTTAGAGTAACCCGAGATAATTGAAACCTTCTCAACCGAAAGCCCTTCCACAATATTCTTTTCCATATACTCCAATACTTGTAAAAGAATATCTCTTCTGTAATCCATGTGCGCTCCTTGCATTTATAAAAGCCGTATCCTTTTCATTAAAATCGTTAAGCGAAGAAATTAAGTCATTAAGATTAATCCTAAAAAATCACGCCCTCTTTTTTTTATTCTCACACCCTCCAAGAGGTCATTATATAAATAACTGAAAATGATCATGTTATATAAATCCACCCACAAGAAAATCGAAAAACAAAATTTAACGACACAAAGTGCATCTATTGAAGGAGCACTTGCGCCGCCAGTGAGAATCACACTTTCTGTTAAATTTTTATCTTAAAGTGTTTTTTATCGCATCAATTGCATGGCCGAATAGGAATTTCATCATCAGAAATGAAATCGCATTTTATAGCCTTGATTGTTGATAACACTTATTGCAGCTAATGGGTAAAGCCTGAGCCGTGGCTAAGGAAGCTGAGAGGAATAAACGCAAAGCCTGAACATCAGGCTTAATAATCACATGTCGCAACAGTGAGTTTCTTTTTTATCTTTCCCTGCACAGAAAAAGCGGATGCATCAACAAATCATGTTAGAGGTCATATATTGCCTTCCCGTCCCGGGGGCATTGATGCTCCCGCACCGCGCCAGCCTCTCCGCCGTCAAGCGCCAAGCCGATACGCGCCATAGTTTGTTACCGTAACCGCCCGCTCCTCAAAAAAAAGCCCAGCACGCAAAGCTGGGCTTTTCATCCAATGAGCGGATTAGTCCGTCAGGTTGTCGATTTCTGCCGCTCTGTGCTTACGCAACAGATACAGCAGCAAGGACACCCGTCGCTCGGTCCGTTCCGGGGTATCCGGCGGCAAGTTATAGCGCAAGGTGTAACGCTCGTTGTTCTCGTTGCAAAAATCGATGACCAGTACGGGCGCGGACGCTCCCGCCACTTTTCGATAATTCAGCGAGATGCACGACAGGTTTTTGCCCATCTCAACTCACCGCGACGGTACGGCGGGTTGACTCGGCAATTCGCCCCACGCCGGCGCTCAACGCAGCGCCCAGCAACAGTATCAGCAGTGAGCCCCACGCGGCGCGAGAGAGTTGCTTGGCCGCTTCATCAGCCGCTTCACGCGCTTTCTGCTCGGCCTCGGCCTTGAGTTTTTCCACCTTCTGCACCGCCTGCTGATAAGCCTGGGCGTAGTTATCGACGATTTGGCTCGCTTCATCACGGCTCTTGCCGGTACGCGCCGCAACAATATTCACCAGCGCGTCCTTATCGGCGGCGCTCAACGTCGGCTCACCGGACTGCTTAACGCGCTCGAACCACTGCTTAAGCTCGGTGGCGGCCTGCGCCGGATCGGCCGCGGCATCCACGGCCGACTGTTTGCCGTCGGCGGCCGCCCGATTGGCTTTCTGCTCCAACCGAGCCGGATCCAGCTCCGGCTTACCGCTCTGCTTAAGCGTTGCGTTCAACTGGCTTTCCAGGTTTCCCCAGTCCAGGCTGATGCCCTTTTTATCCAACTGTTGCTTCAGGCTGTCGCCCACGCTTGGCGCCGCCGCCGCCAGGCCGCTGCCCGCCAGCGAGAGCCCTTTGCCAACCGCGTTGCCAGCCAGCCCCACCACGCCGCTCGCCAGTGACACCATCAACCAGGTGGTCAGCAAGGTGGTGATCGCCCAGCTCAGCAGGCCATGCAAGCCGCCGCGATTCGGCGCGGTGCGGCCGGCGACGAACGCGCCTGCGGCCAACGACGCCAGCGTTGAAACCAGCAGCCAGATCCCGGTGCCGGTGCCAAAACCGCTCAGCGGGTTGCCCTTTTGCATCATATCCACGGCCTGGGCGCCGATCGCCGTCCCCAGCACGCTGAATATCAGATAAGTCACCAGCGCCACGGCACTCCCGGCCAATATCGAGCCCCATGACACCTGAAACGCAAAGCGATTTGATTCATAGACAGTGGTCATCGTTGTTCCTTATATTTTCTGGACAAGTGATTGCACGCACGGCAGAAAACCGCGCAGACAAATTCAGTCTGCCGCGCGACATCATCGGCCGTCCCGGTTCATTTGCACCAGAACGCCTGGTGCATTCACACCCTGCGAATACGCACGTTATGCACTAAGCTGCTCAGCGAGTAGCGTAACCCGCGGCCCCTAGAGAGGCCGCTCCCCTTCTGTCTAGCGGAGAACACATGAGCCAATCCGTCTTGGCCAGCGAAACCAACCGCGGCCACCTGCAGCAAATCATCTCCGGCTTGTCCGACGGCGTGATCCTGACGGATACCGATCAAACCCTGCTATGGGCCAACGAGGCCGCGTTAGCCATGCATGGCGTGAGCCACCAGCAAGCCCTGGGGGCCAATGCCGGCGAGTACGCGGCGCGTTTTGCCCTGCGCTATCGCAACAACCATCCGCTGGCTTTGGAGCAGTACCCTTTGAACCGGGTTGCCGATGGCGAGACCTTCACCGATGTGGTGGTGGAAGTTCGCCAGGTCGACGATCCGGACAGTTTCTGGGTGCACCGCCTGCGGAGCCTGATCGTCACCGATCCGCAGGGGCAGCCGGAGCTGCTGGCGCTGATCATGAGCGACGCGACGGAGTGGGCCAGCGCCGAACAGCGCTTTGAAAAAACCTTTAACGCCAATCCGGCGCCGGCGGTCATCTGTCGGCTCAGCGATCTGCGCTACGTCAAGGTCAATCAAGGGTTCCTTGATATGACCGGTTACCAACGTGAACAGGTCTTGGGGCGTTCGGTTTATGAACTGGACGTCCTGCAACAGGCCGAGCATAAAGAGCTGGCGGTGCAGCGCCTGGGGGAAGGCGCCACCATTCCGCAGATGGAGGCCGAGCTGAAACTGCCCGATGGAGGCAGCAAGCTGGTGGTGGTTGCCGGTCAACCGTTGGACATCAATGAAGACGACTGCATGCTGTTCACGTTTACCGATCTCGAACCCCGGCGCCAGGCTGAATCGGCGCTGCGAGAAAGTGAAGAGCGGTTCGCCAAATCTTTCCGCCTGAGCCCGGTGCCAACGCTGGTGTGCACCGCAGACGGGCGGCGCGTGCTGGATGTTAACGAAGCCTTCACCCGCGCCATCGAATACGACGCCGAAGCCTTGATCGGCAAATCGGTCGACGAGATCCCGGTTTTTGACGATCCCGAGGCGGGCAGCCGTTTGTTTGCCGCCCTGGAAAAAACCGGCAATGTCGAAGGGATGGACATCCGGGTGCGCAAGAAAGGGAGCGAGTTAATCGACTGCGTGGCCTCGGCGGATGCCGTCAGCATCCATAATGCGCCCTGCTATCTGTTGGTGCTCATGGACATTACCGAACGCAAGCGCTCGGAGCTGGAGCTGGTGAACGCCATCGAGGAAGTGATGCAGGACGCCTCGTGGTTTAGCCAAACCCTGATCGAAAAACTGGCTAATGTGAAAAGCATCAATCGCTCCAACCAGGCCGGGTTTGCCGCCAGCGATCTCACCCCGCGCGAGCGCGATGTGCTGGGTTTGATCTGCGAGGGACTGCCGGACAAGAAAATCGCGGCGCGCCTCAATCTGGCGCTCAACACCATTCGCAATCATGTCGCGACGGTCTATTCCAAACTCGGCGTGCACAGCCGCAGCGAAGCCATCGTATGGGCCAGAGAACGCGGGCTGTTTACCGGCGGACCGGCCTCGATGAATGGCAAGTAGCCTGCAAATGCACTAGCCATACCGATGCAAACGCCCCTTATGAGCACCGAGTGAAGTGCATAACATGGCGGTGCAAATGCAGGCTTTCGCCCTGAGCGAACGCCAAACGGATCGAACCTAAGGAGCGCATCATAATGAACAGCGAAAAAGCCAATGGCATGATGGAAAAAGTGGCGGGCAAAGCGCAGGAAATCGCGGGCGACGTCAGCGGCAACGAACGTTGGCAGGCCGAAGGCGTCACGCGCCAGGCAGTGGGCGCGCTGCAAGAAAAATACGGTGACGCCCTGAGCTGCGCCGGCAGCATGATGAAGAAAAATCCCCTCGCCGCGTTGGCACTCGTTGCCGGCGCAGGTCTGTTGGCCGGCCTGCTGCTGCGTCGCCGTTGATGGGCGCCGACGAGCAAACCACTTTTCCCTGAATGCCGTGTCCGGTGGGCAGCCACCGGGCACGGTTCTTTGCCAGGCGGGGGATTGCTGCCTCCCTCTCGTTGGCATCCGGGCTTAACGCGTGCTCTGCGTCGCCATGCGACGGATTATTATGGCGAAACCGTTATATCCCGCATGGAACATGAGCCTTTATCGTTCAGGCTGTCGCACACCGCCTTTACTCGCGGCTTAACGGCACCTCTTTTATTATATTCGTCCTATTGCTGATTATCATCGCCCTCTCAATCAACGCCCCCAGCGCCTGTTATTTCCGCTTGTTATGCAAGTAAGTTAATTTTCCCTCAAGATAACGAAATTCCTCGGCATAAAAACCGAATATATCAATCAGGCTGGGTTTATCCTCCGCACCATTAAATGTTAATATTGCCGGATTATGCGCACGGAGAAATAGCATGTTCCCCAGTAAAAAACATTCGCAGCGGGCGACACCGCTGACCAGCTATCAATTTTCCAGGCTGCATACTTTCGAATGCGTCGCCCGTCATTTATCTTTTGCGCTGGCGGCACAAGAATTGTCGATCACCCCCAGCGCCGTGAGCCACCGCATTAATTTGCTCGAAAAGGAATTGGGGTTTCAGCTATTCCAACGCTTTCATCGCAGAATTACGCTGACGCCGGAGGGCGAGCGCATGCAATGGGCGCTGGACAGCTCCTTCAACACCTTGAATCAGGAAATCCTGGACATCAAAAATCGCGAGTTGACGGGGACCTTGACCCTCTACTCGCACCCGTCCCTGGTGCAATGTCTGCTGCTGCCGCGCATCGGCGACTTTATCGCCCAGCACCCCACCATTCACCTCAACATTCTGACCGGGCAGGAAATCATCAACCTGGCCAACCGCGGCGTGGATCTGGCGATGTACTTCGGCAAACTGCGCTCGGGGCGGCATCTGGAAGAGGCCTTTATGCAGGAATCGATGGTGCCGATCTGCACGCCGCAGTACGCCGCCGCACATAATCTGTATGATGCGCCGGAAAACCTGGCTCACTGTACGCTGCTGCACGATCGCTACAACTCCGGCGAAGATGAGTGGCAAACCTGGTCACAACACTTTGCGCTGGGGCTGGATACCGACAGTAAAAGTATGGAATTCGACCGTTCCGATCTCGCGGTGCTGGCCGCTACGCGGCACCTTGGCGTCGCCATGGGGCGGCTTAATCTGGTGCAGGACTGGATCAAAAGCGGCGAGCTGATCATTCCGTTCGCCGATATGACCGTGCCCTGCGAACACTGCTATTTTACCTCGACCATCTCCGAGCGGCAGTGGCCGAAGATCCTCGCGTTTAAGCAGTGGATAATGAAAATATCCCCTCTGGTCTGATGGCCAGAGGGTTATCGCCATACTTTGGGAGAATAAGAAAAATGCAACGCGCAGGCATAGAGCCGGCCGGCCTTTGAATAAGAGATATATTTGCGATTTTTATCCCAGGTCAGCAGGGAATTATTGGCAAAGTAATAAACCTCCAGCGGCATCCCGTTAGCCAATTTCGACCAACCTCGGCTTCTTATCACGGTAAAGTCACCGTTATCGCTGAGCGTAATCAACGGCACGCCCCAGGCATAGCGGGATATTTGCATCTGAATAATGAATTGGCTTTCGCAGCTTATTTGGTAATTCTGTACATCAACATCCATAATTTATATTTTTGGTGCCACCCTACGGTCAAAATAAATAAGATATGAACAACTCACCACGATTAACCCCAGCACGATCAGCACGGCACCCAATACAAACTCAATTTGCAGCGGCTCGCCGAGCATGACGACGCCGGCCAGGATGCCGAATACCGGCGTCATAAAGGTGAGAATCCCCAGCGAGGACGCCTGATAACGACGCAACAGTGAAAACCAGATCAGGTAACTGAAAAACGACACGATCACCGTTTGGAACAGCAGGCTACTCCAGGCCACCCGGCTCAGAACGACGTGCAAATTGCCCGACGCTATCGCCAGCAACGACAGCAGCACGCAGGCGCCCGTCAACTGGAACAGCAGCGTCTGTTTAGCCGGACACTCTGCCAGACGCGAGGTACGGATCACCAGCGTAGAACCGCCCCAGGCGATCCCCGCCAGCAGGCCGTAGAGATCGCCCTTCAACCGAGCTGCGTCGCCGCTGCCCTCAGCCATGCCCGATATGGCCAACACCACGCCGCCAAAGGCGATGAGCATGCCAAGCCACTGCACCGACGACAGGCGTTCCTGGCGAATCAGAAAATGCAGGCCGAGAGCGGAAAACAGCGGCGCGGTGTACAAAAACACCGCCATATGCGAAGCGCTGGTATAGCGCAGCCCTTCGGAGACAAAAAAGAACTCCAGCGCGAACAATGCCCCTACGCTCAAACCGGCGCTCAGCGTGGCACGATCCCAGGTGAAGCACTCGCCGCGGCAGCGCGCCAGCAGGTAAACCCCCAGGGCGGCAAGACCGGAGCGAATGGCAATTTGCAGCACCGCCGACACATCCGGTTCAGCGGCCTTGATCGCCACCTGCTGCATCCCCCAAATGGCGCATAGCATCACCATGGCGGCGGCAGCCCTGCCGTCGATACCGATTCTTGCATTCATAATAGGGTTCCCGCCGCCGTTGAAATAATCACAGGCTGCCGCCGCGTTATTCTTTATACACCACGATTTCCTGATAAAGCTTAATAACTTCGCCATCGCTGTCGACGGAGTCGGTATATTCAGTTTGCTGCGCCAGGTGAATCACCTTCCAGCCTTTTCGCGCCAATTCCGGGATCGTCAGGCGCCCCACGCCGCGGCAGAAAAACAGAGTGTCGTCAGACAACCTTAGCTTACTAACCTCTGCATAATCATAAGATTGAGAATGGCAGACGTGCGACTCCGCCGCCATCGCCGATAATGAAAACAGCCCCACCAACAACATTAACAGGTTTCTCATGGCGACCTCCCAATCGCTTATTCCTGCCAACCGATTACGCAAAAATGCCTCACGTTAATACGGCGGTGACAGGCTGGAATTAATTATCTCTTGCATGGCTGAAATTACAGGCTGGGGTTGGTGACTGACAAATGAAAAATATAAACCTTGGCGTTAAATGAATTCATCCGAGTGGAGAGAGAGGAGCAGAGCGGCCACTTTCACCGCACGAAATGGTCAAAAACCGGCCAATAATTAGCAAGAAAAGTAATTATTTATTTCACCGTTTATGTTACAAATTCCGCCCGCCGCTAAAACACCAAAAAAAACCGTCAAAATGCGCAAAAACGCAGCTTTCTGCGCAAAACATCGGCATGGCGGCGCTGATGAGGGCGGTCATACCTAAAACAGGGATAACACATGGCAATGAAATTGCGCGTAATGACTCAAGCGGTGGCGCTGGGTCTGGCGATCGGCAGCGCGTCGTTCGCCGCTCAGGCGGAAATCACCCTGCTGAAGCAAGATCCACAGGCCGGCGATCCGCTCAGCCGCCTGAACTTCACCGTTGGCGGCAGTATTCGTCCGCAGTTCAACAACATGACGGGCGACGGTGACAAGGGCTCGTACAAGCGTAACGGCTTCGACGGCGGCACCCGCTTCCGTTTCGCGGCGGACTACTATCTGTTCGACGATATCAGCTGGATCAGCTACTACGAGCTGGGCGTGAACATTCCGGCGCTGTTTGACTGGGATCATCACTATGCCGACGGCGCGAGAAACACCAGCCGCCGCATGCTGTACACCGGCCTGAAAAGCAACACCTGGGGCCAGATGACCTTCGGTCAGCAGAACAGCGTTTATTATGACGTGGTGGGCGCCAAGACCGATATCTGGGACTACGACATGCTGGCCCAGGCGCCGGGCAACGGCATTAACGGCGACTACGACGGCTCTTACCGTTCACGCAAAATGCTGAAGTACAAGAACCGCTTCGGCGATGCGGACGTTTACGCCTCGTACCTGTTCAGCGACAGCGACTACCTGCCGGGCAACGGCCTGCGCTACAAGCGCAAAGGTGGCGGCTCTCTGGGTGTGGATTACCATATCACGCCGGACCTGACCTGGGGCACCGCCTGGAACTACACCCGCGCCGAAATGCGCAACCCGTCCACCAGCGGCAGCAAAAGCTACGATCAGAACATTTTCGGCACCGCCATCAGCTGGAAACCGGACAACTGGACCCTGACCTTCGGCGGCGGTTACTACAACGACTTCCTGACCACCAAGAAATCCGACGTCAATAATTACTTCGCCGGCGATGCGTGGGGTATCGAATACCTGGCCGGTTATACCGTGCCGGTAGGTCAGTACGCGGTGAAATCGGTGATGCCGTACTTCATGGGCGACCGCCTGGAATACATCACAGGCCGCAACTACCAGCGTATCGATAACGGCCTCGGGGTGACCGTACAGTTTGACTACGGTTTCCGCGTTGACGTGGAGCACGTGCTGACATCGAGCACCGACAACCTCGGCGATATGACCGTGGTGCGTCTGCGCTACGATTTCTGATTGCTCAGAATGCAAAAAAGGCCGCTCAAGCGGCCTTTTTCGTTTATTGACGCAGCGTCAGAAGCCGCCGCGCGCCGAGCGCCCGACCGCTTCGCCCAGTTGCCATACCGCCATGGCGTAATGGGTGCTGTGGTTATAGCGCGTGATGACGTAGAAGTTCGGCAGACCATACCAATACTGGTAGCCGGTGCCGACATCCAGCCGCAGCAGGCTGGCCTCTTGGTTATCACCAAGCGAACCCTGCGGGCTCAGGCCGGCTTCGGCCAGCGCGGCGACCGAGTAGCGCGTCTTGAAGCCGTTTTCCAACCCCGGCGCCTGGCCGTTGGCCTGAATGGCGACCGGCTCGCCTTTGGACCAGCCGTGCGCTTTGAAGTAATTGGCCACGCTGCCGATGGCATCGACCGGATCCCACAGGTTGATATGCCCATCGCCGTTGAAATCGACCGCATAGCTTTTGAAGGAAGAAGGCATGAACTGCCCGTAGCCCATCGCACCGGCGAAGGAACCGCGCAACTCGAGCGGATCGTCGCCTTCGGTGCGCGACATCAGCAAGAAGGTTTCCAGCTCACCGGCGAAGTAATCGGCGCGGCGCGGGTAGTCGAAGGCCAGCGTCGCCAGCGCATCGATAATGCGGGTTTTACCCATTACGCGGCCCCAACGGGTTTCCACGCCGATAATCCCCACGATAATCTCCGGCGGCACGCCGTACACCTGCCAGGCGCGCTGCAGCGCATCCTGATATTGATTCCAGAACACTACGCCGTTTTGCACGTTATCCGGGGTGATGAACTTGTTGCGGTAGCGCAACCAGGAGCCATTCGGCCCGGTTGGCCCCTGGGTAGACGGCGTCGGCGCCTGCCTGTCCATCAGCCGCAGCACCGAATCCAATCGCCGAGCCTGCGCCAGCACGTCGTGCAGCTGCTGCCGGTCAAAACCGTGTTCCTGCACCATCTTCTCGATAAAGCGCGCGGTATTCGGGTTATTGGCGAAATCCCCACCCAGCGGCGCGCCGCTGTGCGCCGGGCTCAGCAAAAAGCCGCCCTTTACCGGGGCGCTCTGCGGCGTAGCGGTGGTACTGGGTTTCGGCGTGCTGCTACAGGCAGCAAGCAAGGTAATCAGCGGTAAAAGCGCAACCAGGTGACGCATCGGATATCCATATAGCCATGCAAGAGATAAGTGGGAGTTATGTTAATGCATTGTTCAACGCGAACAAACAGGATTATGCCGCCAATGACCGCGTCAGGTAGCCAAACGTGCCAAATTGTGACGTTTTGCACGGGCAAAGAACGCCCGGTGCGGCCGCGCTGAATCTCAACCGCAACTAAATGAGAAAAGTTATCACCTTGACGCCCACGTTTGCCCCGATAAAATGCCCGACTGCTTGCCACCCGGCTATCGCCGCAATGATCACGACAATGGACTGCGATGGAATCTCTCGGACAACTCGCCAAAGACCTGTACCGTGGGCGCATCTCGCGCAAACCGTTTATTTTCTCGCTGGCGATCTTCGCCATCGGTATCGTGCTGCTGTCGTTTCTGTCGACCTATCTGGATAAAAACCATTTTCGCGCCCACGCGCACGGCGACGGCGCCGAATTCGTCTCGGTGCTGCTGTATCTGCTGTGCATTATGGTGTGGGCGTTGTTCTGTTTCGGCCTGGTCACGTGGTTCATGGCCAAAACCGCATTCCGACTCAACGATATCGGCCTGCCCGGTTGGGCGTTGGCCGTCGCGTGCTATGTTTGCTCGGTGCTCAACAACTACTCCCCCGGCCCGGTAGCGCGCTGGCTGCCGCTGTTCAGTCTGGCAGTCATGGTCTGCGCCCTGCTGTTGCCGCCCGACGGGCTGCGACGCAAGCCGCGTGAACAGACCGATTAAGCGCCATTCCGCTCAAGGCTATGGCTATCCGCCGGCCGTGCCGTCACAATAGCGCCTCATTCAGGTTTTAATCAGGGATCGCCATGTTCAGCCATTACTTCGCCCATTACGCCTTCGATCGCGACAGCGACGCCTGGCAGATCGGTTTTCGCGACTTCCCCGAGTGGCAAACCGCCTGCTATAAACGCGAAGACATCGAACTGGAGGCGCAGGAAAGCCTGTTGGCCGCCATCGCCGCCACGATGGATGAAGGTTTGCCCCTGCCCGCCCCTTCCCCTCTGCAAGCCGATGAGTTGAGGGTACACCTGCCGGCGCTGGTGGCGCTGAAAATCGAACTGCACAACGCCATGCTGCGCAAAAACACCGGTAAAGCGGCGCTGGCGCGCAAGCTGGGTTTCAACGGCGGGCAAATGGAGCGGTTGCTGGATATCGGTTACGCCTCGAAGGTGGAAGCGTTGGAGCAGGCGCTGTATCTGTTGGGCTACGACGTGCGCGTGACAATAAGTGAAGTTTGCCAATAAGTTAGCAACAGGTAAGCAAAATATTATCCGCAGGGGCTAAATTTTCCTCCATTCGCGCCGATGTGATCGTTACCTAATCCTCTGTCGCAACAACGAAGGCTAAAAATGGAGTGGAGTCGCCGTCATATTTGGGCCGTTATTCTGCTGTCTTGTCTCGTTTTTTGGGTCATTCTGGCGACCGGCATCAACGCCGTCGCCTGAGCGCCTGCCGCTGCATTCTTTCATCCCTTATTTTACAGCCCGCCACGGCGGGCTAGTTCCTGTCGCCCGCCGATGAAAAGCGTTATAAAACAGCGCGCCCTGTTCAAAAAACAGCCTAAAATTGTGATCAAAAACACAGTATTGAAATCAGACCAGTATTGAGAGTACATTAGCGCCGATCCTGTCGCGGTTCGGATTTTACCTCACGGAGCATGAGGCGCGACAACCGGACAACCCGCGCGCGAGGACGTTGTTCTTTCGTTTGGAAGAACCCGCCCGACAAACAGGTTGCCCATAAAACACTCAGCACAACAATCGGGATCATTGCTGGCGAGGACTCCAGACAGGAGTTGTTCAGTGAAATATTTTTTGATGGGCGTGTCATTCATGCTGGTTGCCTGGGTTGGCACCTTCATGTTGATGGTTGCCTGACCGGGAACACAGCCAAAGGGACGCGCGAGCGTCCCTTTGTCGTTTCCGTCGTTCGCCGTTATTTGCCCGGCATCATGCGGCGCAGGGTGTCGTCCTTGCGCAGGTAGTGGTGATACAGCGCCGCCAGCGCATGCGCGCCAATGATAAAGTAGCCGATATTCGCCAGCGTCTCATGAACCGTTTTAACCAGCTTGCGCATCACCGGATCCGGCGTCACCCATTGCGGTACCGGCCACCCCAGTAAAGTCCACGATTTCCCGCCGTAGGCCAGGGTTAACACGCCCAGCAGCGGCAACATCAGGAATACCACGTACAGCAGCCAATGGAAGATCTTGGCGCCCACTTCCTGCCATTCCTCCAGCGGCGGCGTGGTCGGCGGCGTCGCGTGGAGGGTGCGCACCGCCAGCCGAATCAGCATCAGGGCAAAAACCGAAGCCCCAAAATTAAAGTGCAGATTTTTGACCAGCGGCGCCCACGCCTCCGGCACCGAATCCTTCAGCAACATCGCCGCGTAGGTGAGGATCACCATCAGCAGCGTCAACCAATGTAAAACGATTTGCGATCGCGCGTAGCGGTTGCTCATACACTCTATCCAAAAAATAAAATTCAGCGTAGTCGAGCATAATGGGGAAATAATGAAGAAAACCTTGGGACGGGAAAAAATAAGGCCGGACAAACGTCCGGCCTGACAGGATTATTTGGCGCCGCCGCCTTTGCCCGACATCAGCAACCCGTCCGCGCGGAACATGGCCTTGATGCCGCGCACCGCCTGGCGAATACGGTCCTGATTTTCGATCAGCGCGAAGCGCACATGGGTATCGCCATAGTCGCCGAAGCCGATGCCCGGCGAAACGCAAACCTTGGCTTCCGCCAGCAGGCGTTTGGCGAACTCCAGCGAACCGAGATGGGCATAAGGTTCGGGAATTTTCGCCCAGACGTACATCGACGCCTTCGGGTTCTCCACCATCCAACCCGCCTCATGCAGCCCTTTCACCAACACATTGCGGCGCTGCCGATACTGTTCGGCGATATCGCGCACGCACTGCTGATCGCCTTCCAGCGCGGCGATGGCCGCCACCTGCAGCGGCGTAAAGGTCCCGTAGTCGTGATAGCTCTTGATGCGCGCCAACGCGCTGACCAGTTCGGGATTGCCGACCATGAAACCGATGCGCCAGCCGGCCATGTTGTAGCTTTTCGACAGGGTGAAGAACTCCACCGCAATGTCTTTCGCCCCCGGCACCTGCATGATCGACGGCGCTTTCCAGCCGTCATAGACGATATCGGCATAGGCCAGATCGTGGATCACCAGCACGTTGTACTGCTTGGCCAGCGCCACCACCCGCTCGAAGAAATCCAGCTCCACGCACTGCGCGGTCGGGTTGGACGGGAAGCCGAGGATCATCATTTTCGGGCGCGGAATGGTTTCGCGAATGGCGCGCTCCAGCTCGCCGAAAAAATCCACGCCGTCCACCAGCGGCACCGAGCGCACCTGAGCGCCGGCGATCACCGCGCCGTAAATGTGGATCGGGTAACTGGGGTTCGGCACCAGCACGGTATCGCCGTGATCGAGGGTCGCCAGCATCAGGTGCGCCAGCCCCTCTTTCGAACCGATAGTGACGATGGCTTCGCTTTCCGGATCGATATCCACCTGATAACGATCGGCATACCAGCGCGAAATGGCGCGGCGCAGGCGCGGAATGCCGCGCGAGGTGGAATAACCGTGGGTGTCGTCGCGCTGGGCGACGGCGCACAGTTTTTCCACGATGTGCGGCGGCGTCGGGCCGTCGGGGTTACCCATGCTGAAGTCGATAATATCCTCGCCGCGACGGCGTGCGGCCATCTTCAGTTCGGCGGTGATGTTGAATACGTAAGGGGGAAGGCGTTCAATGCGCGTGAAACGGCGCTGTGGACTGTTATCAGCCATAGGGGATTCCTCGATAGACGTTAGCGCCCGGACCGTCCGAGCGACGCTGGCCAGCGAACTGACCGAATATCGAACATAGCGCAGCGCCGACGAGCTTGTCGATACCCTGCGCGATATTTTTATTTAGCGCTCTGAAACTCCGCCGCCAGCAGCCCGAACAGCCAGTCGTCGCACCACTGATCCGCCAGACGGTAGTTGTCGCGCAGCGTGCCCTCCAGCTGGAAACCACACGACTCCAGCAGGCCGCGCGAGGCGACGTTACCGGCGGTCACGGTGGCGGTCAGCTTGTGAAAACCGCAGGCGTTCACCGCAAAATCCAGCACCGCCCGCAGCGACTCCTTGCCATAGCCCTTGCCCTGCCCGGAAGGCAAACTCCCATATCCCACTTCCGCCTGCCGATACGGCGCCCAGTGCGGGCGAAAGCCGGTAATGCCCACCGCCTCTCCGCTGTGCTTCTCACGCATCACCAGGCACAGCCACTGGTCGCCGTGTTTCTCCCAGACCGGCAGGCGCTCCTCGAACCGTGCGCGGATCTCCGCTTCGCTGCGCGGATCGGAGATGTAACGGATCACCTCGGGATCTTGGTACAGGCGCAGAAACAGCGGCCAATCCTCGGCGGTTATCGACTGTAACTGCAGACGTTCAGTGACCAGCTTCATAAAATCTCCGAAAAACGAAAAAGAGGAACTTACGAATGAAAGATATCTCTTTATTTTCCCCGATTGGTTGCCGATAATCATTTACGTTAAAACCACAAAACCATAACGTCTTGCCCGATTCCCTACAACTGCCCGCCGCCGTTACCCACGCGGCATCAGGAGAACACCATGGCCTCTTTAGTCATCGACGATATTCCGCAGGCGATCGTTAACGTCAAGCGTCAGCTGCGCCAGGCATTGCCCAACTATCGCGACGTATTCCAGGCGCTGGAAGAGAACATCCGCGGCCAGGTCGAACAGATTCGCCGCGAACTGGCCGCCGGCCACAACCCGGTGCCGCAAATTGACGCGGAAGATATCCTGCAGCAGCGCGTCACTGAACAACAAAAAGCGCTGATCAAACAACGCGGCGCCTGCGCTATTCGCGGGGTGTTTCCGCGCGCCAAAGCCGAGGGCTGGAACCGCGAAATCGGCGATTACCTCGATCGCAACAACTTCGTCGAGCGATTGAAAAACGCCGCCGAAGACAACTATTTCGGCAAGCTGGCCGCCAGCAAGCCGCAGATCTACGGCATCTATTGGTCAAAACCGCAGGTTGAAGCGCGGCAGGACGCGCGCATGCATGCGGTGCAGGTGTTCCTCAACAGCCTGTGGGCCACCGAAAGCAACGGCAAGCAGCATTTCGATCCGACTCGCGTCGCCACCTACGCCGATCGCACCCGCCGCCGCCCGCCGAACTCCTCGTCGCTGGGTCTGTCGCCGCACGTCGACAGCGGCACCATCGAGCGCTGGCTGGACGAGAACTTCCGCTATGTGTATCGCCACGTCTTCTCCGGCGACTGGCAGCAGTACGATCCCTTCGCCGCCGACGGCCGCACCGAAGTGCGCGAGATAGCCTCTCCGGCGGTCTGCTCGATGTTCCGCACCTTCCAGGGCTGGACGGCGCTGACGCCGCAGCGCACCAACGCCGGCACGCTGAACCTGGTGCCAATCGCCAACGCCATGGCCTATGTGCTGCTGCGCGCGCTGCAGGACGACGTCGCCGATGACGATCTATGCGATGCGGCGCCGGGTCGCGCGCTGTCGATCTCGGAAAAATGGCATCCCCTTTTATTAAGCGGGATTTCCCCTATTCCCGATCTGGAGCCGGGCGACACGGTCTTTTGGCACTGCGATGTGATCCACGCGGTGGAGAACGAACATAACGGCGAGTTCGACAGCAACGTGATGTACATCGCCGCCGCGCCGGGCTGCGAGAAAAACGACGCCTATCTGCAGCGCCAGCTGCCGAGCTTTATCGACGGCAGAACGCCGCCGGACTTCGCCCCCGACGATTTCGAGGTCGATTTCGAGGGCCGCGCCACCGTCGAGCTGCTGACGCCGCTGGGCAAAGCGCAGCTCGGCATGCGCTGACCGCCGCCCCCAGCCACGGGCCTCTCTCGCTGTGGTATACTGCCGTCATCCGTAGGCCGCAGCGAGAACCCGTCGTGCACCCTTTTTTTGAAATGCTGTTGGCGGTGTTTGATCGCGCCGCGCTGATGTTGATCTGTCTGTTTTTCCTGACCCGCACCCGGCTGTTCCGCCAACTGCTGCAAAAAAGAAGACCATACGCCGCTTGAGCTCGGCATCGTCACGGCGATCTTCTCGCTGTTCGCGCTGTTCAGCACCTACTCCGGCATCAACGTTGAGGGATCGCTGGTCAACGTGCGCGTCATCGCCATCATGGCCGGCGGCATCCTGTTCGGCCCTGGGTGGGGATCGTCACCGGCATCATCGCCGGGGTGCACCGCTATCTGATCGACATCGGCGGCATCACCTCGGTGCCCTGCCTCATCACCAGCATCATCGCCGGCATCAGCGCCGGCTACATCAACCTCAAGGTGAGAAAAGAGCAGCGCTGGCGCGCCGGCATCGTCGGCGGCATGCTGTGCGAATCCCTCACCATGCTGCTGATCGTGCTGTGGGCCAAGCCGACCGAGCTTGGGCTCGACATCGTGTCGCAGATCGCGCTGCCGATGATCCTCGGCACGGTGTGCATCGGCCTGATCGTGCTGCTGGTGCAGAGCGTCGAGGATGAGAAAGAAGTGATCGCCGCGCGCCAGGCCAAGCTGGCGCTGGATATCGCCCACAAGACGCTGCCCTATTTCCGCAACATCAACAGCGAATCGCTGGCCACCATCTGCGATATCATCCGCCAGGATATCCGCGCCGACGCGGTGGCGATCACCGATACCCATCAGGTGCTGGCTTACGTCGGCGTAGGGCGCGAAGCCTACCCGATCGGCCGCGAAGGGCTGAGCCGTGTCACTCGCGAAAGCATTCGCCACGGCAAAATCATCATCAAAAACAACCTGGAAAACCCGGCCGCGCCGCAGATCCATTCGCAGCTGGTGGTGCCGCTGTGGGAAAAAGGCGAAGTGACCGGCGCGCTGAAAATTTACTACTGTCACGCTCACCAGATCACCAACACGCTGAAGGTGATGGCGGTCGGGCTGTCGCAGATCATCTCCACCCAGATGGAGGTTTCGCGCATCGAGCACCTGCGTCAGATGGCGGATAAAGCCGAAATGCGCGCGCTACAGAGCAAGATTAACCCGCACTTCCTGTTCAACGCGCTGAACGCCATCTCTTCCTCCATCCGCCTGAATCCGGACACCGCGCGCCAGCTGATCATCAACCTGTCGCGCTACCTGCGCTACAACCTGGAGCTGAACGACGAACTGATCGATATCCGCAAGGAACTGCATCAGATCCAGGATTACATCGCCATCGAACAGGCGCGTTTCGGCGCCAAGCTGACGGTGATTTACGACATCGACGACGACGTCTCGGTGCGCATTCCGAGTCTGCTGATCCAGCCGCTGGTGGAGAACGCCATCGTGCACGGCATCCAGCCCTGCAAGGGCAAAGGGGTAGTGGTGATCGCAGTGAAAGATCAGGGCGACCGGGTGAAAATATCGGTGAAGGATACCGGCCACGGCATCAATCAGGAAACCATCGATCGGGTGGCGCGCAACGAGATGCCGGGCCACAATATCGGCCTGCTCAACGTACACCACCGCGTGTCGCTGCTGTACGGTGAAGGGCTGCATATCCGCCGCCTGGAGCCGGGCACCGAAATCGCGTTCTACATCAGCAAAAACGGCGGCAAGCTGCATCAGGAGCCGAGCGCGCCGCCGGTCGGGGAGGCCTCATGAAAGCCATTATCGTGGAAGACGAATTCCTCGCGCAGGAAGAACTCAGCTACCTGATCAAGAAACACAGCAATATCGATATCGTCGCCACCTTCGAGGATGGCCTCGACGTCCTCAAATACCTGCAGACTCACCAGGTCGACGCCATTTTCCTCGACATCAACATCCCGTCGCTGGACGGCGTGTTGCTGGCGCAAAACATCAGCAAATTCGCGCATCGCCCGTCTATCGTGTTCATCACCGCCTATAAAGAGCACGCGGTGGAAGCGTTCGAGATCGAAGCGTTCGACTATATCCTCAAGCCCTATCACGAGGCGCGCATCGTCACCATGCTGCAAAAGCTGGAGGCGCTGCATCATCGCCCCGCCGGCGCGACGGAGCCGGCCAGCGCGCCGAGCCGCGGCAGCCACAGCATCAACCTGATCAAAGACGAGCGGATCATCGTTACCGACATCAACGACATCTATTACGCCGCCGCCGATGAAAAGGTGACGCGGGTCTATACCCGCCGGGAAGAGTTCGTGATGCCGATGAACATCACCGAGTTTTACGGCCGGCTGCCGGAAGAGCATTTCTTCCGCTGCCACCGCTCTTACTGCGTTAACCTGGCGAAGATCCGCGAGATCGTGCCCTGGTTCAACAATACCTACATTCTGCGGCTGAGCGATCTCGAGTTTGAAGTGCCGGTCAGCCGCAGCAAGGTGAAAGAGTTCCGCAAGCTGATGCGCCTGTAAGCGCTTACCAGCGCGGGCCCGGACGGTAGTAATACCCCGGCGGCGGCGGTGGCGGCATGCGGTAATGCGGCCGGTCGCGCCAGTCGCGCCGCGGCGGCCCGTAGTAAATCACCCGGGGCGGCGGGCCGTAATAGTACCCGCGCGGGCGTTCATACCGGCGGTGATCGGCCCACCAGCGCGGATCGCGCCAGCGATAGCCGTCCCAGTAATGGCCGCGATTGTCGCGATCGCCGATATGCAACGACAGGCCAGGCACGTTCACGCCGATGGAGACGTCGGCCTGGCTCGCCAGCGGCAGCGCCAGCAGCGCAGCCAGTAACAACAGCGTTTTTTTCATTTCATGGCTCCTGCAGAGCGGACCTTGTCCGATCGCAGATAACATAGCCCCGCGCTCACCGCCGCTCTATAGGCGCAATGCCGATTTACGCCTTTCAGACGCATCCTTCACAATTCCACCACAATCGTTCACCGGCGATTAACAATAAATCGTTGATATCTTTGATGTAGATCACGTGTCACCCCCGGCATTTCACGGGCTTTCAGGCGCAAAAACGGCAACTCACGCCGCATAAAATGCATTTCATTCCTTCCGTCGTGCAACTCATTCCCGATCCGCCGCCCGCCGCAGGGGCCGGCCATATAATAAGCCCATACCGCGGGAACGCTGATTCACCCCGCAAATTTCAGCCAACGGCTCACGCCCGGCAACGCACACACAGGAAGGAGACCGGCCATGAACACCAAACCGGCAAATCGCAGCTTAATCGTTCTCGGCACCATCATCTGTCAGATGGGTCTGGGCACCATCTACACCTGGAGCCTGTTCAACCAGCCGCTGGTCGACAAGTTCCACTGGGGGCTGGCGGACGTCGCCACCACCTTCTCCATCACCAGCTTCTTCCTGGCCTTCGCCACGCTGTTCGCCGGTAAGCTGCAAGAACGCTTCGGCATCCGCAACCTGACGCTGTGCTCCGGCATCCTGGTCGGCCTGGGCCTTATCGCCAGCGCCCACGTCAGCTCTCTCGACATGATCTACCTGCTGGCCGGCGTGGTGGTGGGCTTTGCGGTCGGTATCGCCTACATCTCCACCCTGTCCAACCTGATCAAATGGTTCCCGGCCAACAAAGGCCTGATTTCCGGCATCTCCGTCGGCGCCTTCGGCAGCGGCAGCCTGCTGTTCAAATACGTCAACGCCGCCCTGATCGCCGACGTCGGCGTTTCCGGTGCCTTCTTCTACTGGGGTGCCATCGTGATGGGCCTGATCGTCGTCGGCTCCCTGCTGCTGAAAGAGCCGGTGCTGGCGACCAACGCCGCACAGCCAGGCGCCAACGGTCTGGGCAACGACTTCAGCGTGCGCCAGATGCTGGCCACCAAAGAAGCCTACCTGCTGTTCACCATCTTCTTTGCCGCCTGCATGAGCGGTCTGTATCTGATTGGCATCGTGAAAGACATGGGCGTTCAACTGGCCGGGATGGACTTGGCCACCGCCGCCAACACCGTGTCCGCCGTCGCCATCTTCAACACCGCCGGCCGCATCATCCTGGGGACACTGTCCGATAAAGTGGGCCGTATGCGCGTCATCAGCTTCACCATGCTGGTTACCGTGCTGGCGATTGTCGCCCTGAGCTTCATGACCCTGAACCACACGCTGTTCTTCATCTGCGTCGGCGCGGTGGCCTTCTGCTTCGGCGGCAACATCACCGTGTTCCCGGCGATTGTCGGCGACTTCTTCGGCCTGAAAAACCACAGCAAGAACTACGGCATCATCTACCAGGGCTTCGGCCTGGGCGCGCTGGCCGGTTCGTTCGTCGCCAAATACTTCGGCGGCTTCCACGCCACTTTCATGGTGATTGGCGTCCTGTCCGCCGCCTCCTTGCTGATTACGCTGTTCATCAAAGCGCCGAAAGCCGTGGAAGTGGAAAGCGAAGAAACGGCACAGGCGGCAGAGCTGGCCAAAGCCTGATACCCCGCGAAAACGACAAGGGGCGCAACCTGCGGGTTGCGCCCCTTTTTTATCGTGCCGCCGCGTTGCTTACAGCTGCATGCCCAGCGTCTGGCGCAGATGCGCGCCGGCTCCCAGCAGGCCCGGTTGGCCATGGGTTATCATGAACACCGGAATGTCTCGCACATAGTCACGGAAACGCCCTTTGTCTTCGAAGGCGGCGCGGAAGCCCGAGGCCTTGAAGAATTCCATAAAGCGCGGCACGATGCCGCCGGCGATGTACACGCCGCCAAAGGTGCCCAGATTCAGCGCCAGGTTGCCGCCGAAGCGCCCCATGATCACGCAAAACAGCGACAGTGCACGGCGGCAGTCGATGCAGCTGTCGGCCAGCGCCCGCTCGGTAATGTCCTTCGGCTCCAGTTTCTCCGGCAGGCGGTTGTCCGCCTTGACGATGGCGCGATACAGGTTGACCAGGCCCGGCCCGGACAGCACGCGCTCGGCGGAAACGTGCCCCACTTCACCGCGCAGCACCTCCAGAATAATGTCTTCTTCTTCGCTGTTCGGTGCGAAATCGACATGGCCGCCCTCGCCCGGCAGGCTGACCCAGCGGCGATCGACCTGCACCAGGTGGGCAACACCCAGCCCGGTGCCGGCGCCGTACACCGCGATCGGTTTGCCCGGCTGCGCATCGCCGCCGCCAAACTGCAGCACGTCGTCCGACGAGAGCATCGGGATCGCCATCGAGACGGCGGTGAAATCGTTGATCACTTCCAGATGACTCAACCCCAGGTTGGCCTTCATTTCTTTGATAGAGAACGCCCAGCTGTGGTTGGTCATCGCAACCCAGTCTTCCGTCACCGGGCAGGCGATCGCGATACAGGCGTCCTGCACCTCGATATCGCACGCTTTCAGATAGTGGCGGATCACCGCCTCCAGGCTGTCGAACTCCAGGCCGGAATAGGTTTTCGCCTGGGTAATCTCACCCGTCGCAACAGTGCACAACGCCAGGCGGGCATTGGTGCCGCCAACATCACCTACGAGGGCATAGGTCATTGATTTCGTCTCCGCAAAATGAAAAATAAAAAGCTGCCCACACTGTAAAATCCTGCTGCGAAAACAACAATCACCCGCCTCGGATCTGCGCCCCAATAGCGATCCGGATCACAAAAAACGTTTCAGCTGGCCCGCCAAGCCGCGATTTGAAACAAATTGCGGCAAAAAACGCGCCGCCGCGACTGTTAACCGTCATCGACGCCGGGCAATATCAATGCGTGCCTGCTCGCCGATAGTCTGGCAAGCTGTGGTCACTGTCCAACCACCCGCTCTCCCTGCCCTGCATGGAGGCATCGACAAGGGATTATCCATGCTGCATCCGCGCGCCAATGCCATGTTGGCCTTTGCTTTGCCTGCGCTGATTATCGGTTCCGCCTCCAGTCTGGTGCTGCTGTTGATGATGAAAGTCGCCGCTACGCTGCAGCAATGGCTGTGGGTGACGCTGCCCGACGCGCTGAGCCTGGACGCCCAGGCACCCTGGTGGCCGCTCGGCATGCTGACGCTGACCGGCGTGGCGGTCGGCCTGATCGTGCGCTATATGCCGGGCCATGCCGGGCCTGATCCGGCGACGGAATCGCTGATCGGCATGCCGCTGCCGCTCTCCGCCCTGCCGGGGCTGGGATTGGCGCTGATCGTCGGCCTGGCCGGCGGCGTCAGCCTGGGGCCGGAGAACCCGATCACCGCCATCAATATCGCGCTGGTGGCGGCGGCGGGGGCGCGCCTGCTGCCTAAAGTGCCGCGCATGGACTGGATCATCCTGGCGGCCGCGGGCACCATCGGCGCGATGTTCGGCACACCGGTCGCCGCCGCGCTGATCTTCTCGCAAACCCTGGCGGGCAATAACGAAACGCCGCTGTGGGATCGGCTGTTCGCCCCGCTGGTGGCCGCCGCCGCCGGCGCGGTCACCACCCAGCTGTTCTTCGTGCCCAATTTCGCCCTGCAGCTCGACGCCTATGACGTAACCCGGCTGCCGGACATCTTCAGCGGCGCCATCGTGGCGCTGATCGCCATCGCGCTCGGCATGGTGGCGCTGTGGTGCTTCCCGCACGTTCACCGCCTGTTCCATTCGATGAAGAATCCGGTGTTGATGCTAGGACTGGGGGGCTTTGTGCTGGGCCTGCTGGCGCTGGTGGGCGGTGAGATTACCCTGTTCAAAGGGTTGGATGAAATGAAGCGCCTCGCGGCAGACGGCAACTATTCGGTGCCGGCGCTGTTGGCCGTTACCCTGACCAAGCTGGCGGCGCTGGTGATCGCCGCCGCCTGCGGCTTTCGCGGCGGGCGCATCTTCCCGGCGGTGTTCGTCGGCGTGGCGCTGGGGCTGATGCTGCATCAGCACGTTCCGGCGGTGCCGGCGGCGATCACCGTCTCCTGCGCCATCATGGGGCTGGTGCTGGTGGTCACGCGCGACGGCTGGCTCAGTCTGTTTATGGCGGTGGCGGTGGTGCCGGATCTGCACCTGCTGCCGATCTTGTGCATCGTGATGCTGCCCGCCTGGCTGGCGCTGGCGGGCAAACCCTTGATGCTGGTGAACCGCCGGCAACCGCCGCACGACGATTAGGCCAGCGCGAACGCCGCGGCGGCGCGAGCGTGGATCGCGGTGGTGTCGAACACCGGCACCGAGGCATCCCGCTCGCTCACCAGCAACCCTATCTCGGTGCAGCCGAAAATAATCCCCTGCGCGCCCTGTTGTTCCAGATCGCTGATGATCCGGCGATACTCGTCGCGCGAGGCGTCGCGAATTTTGCCGAGGCAGAGTTCGTCATAGATGATGCGGTGCACAATGTCACGATCGGCGCTGACCGGCGTCACCACATCGATGCCGTGCAATTCCTGCAGGCGGCCGCGGTAGAAGGTCTGCTCCATGGTAAAACGCGTGCCCAGCAGCCCGACGCGGCGAATGTTTTTCTCTCGCACCTGGAGCGCCGTGGCATCGGCGATGTGAATCAGCGGCAGGCCGCTGGCCTGCTCGACCGCCTCCGCCACCTTGTGCATGGTGTTGGTGCAAATCACGATAGCTTCGGCGCCGGCGGCGCGCAAAGCCACGGCGGCGGCGGCCAGCAGCCGGCCGGCGCCATCCCAATCGCCCTGGTGCTGCAAGCGTTCAACCTCCTGAAAATCGACGCTGTAGAGCACGATTTTGGCCGAATGCAGCCCGCCGAGGCGCGCCTTTACCTGCTCGTTGATAGTGCGGTAATACGGAATGGTGGATTCCCAACTCATGCCGCCCAGCAGACCCAACACTTTCATCCTTCACTCCTCAGCATTTTCCGACGATCCTCTGACCTTACCTGAGAATCGCCGGGCTGACGACGCCTTATTTGGCGCCGGAATTGATCGGCTGGCGCGCTTCGAACCAGCGCTGGCGCAGCGTGTCGTACAGCCAGTTGTAGGCCATGGTGTACGGCAGGAAGAACAGGAAGAAACCGATTTCCAGCATAAACGCCTGCGCCCAGGAAATGCTCAGCATCCAGGCGGCGATCGGCACGCCGATCAGAATAAAACCGGCTTCAAAGCCGACGGCGTGCAGCGCACGCACCTTCAGGTTACGCACCACCCGGCTGACCGGCCACAGGCGGTCGAACACCGTGTTGTAAACCATGTTCCACAGCATCGCGACGGTGGACAGCATCACCGCCAACGCACCGACCTGCACCATTGAGCGGTTCAGCAGCCACGCGCCCAGCGGGGCGCAAACCATCACGGCGATGGCCTCGAAACCGACGGCGTGGACGATACGTTCAATGAGAGACTTGTTTTGCAGTTGCATACATCACCTTTTTTTCAACAGTTGTTGCGAAAGCCAGGTGATTATCATCGCTTTTTTGGGTAGATTAAAAATAGGTTCCATCGATAAAGTAGATATATGCACTATTCACCGGAAGCGTTACAGGCGTTCGTTGAAGCCGCCGCCCTCGGCTCATTTTCCGCCGCCGCGCGCAAGCTGCGCAAAAGCCAATCCACCGTCAGCACCGCCATCGCCAATCTGGAAGCCGACCTGGCATTGACGCTGTTCGATCGCAGTGCGCGCCAACCGGTGCTCACCGCCGCCGGCCGCAAGGTGCTAGGGCACGTGCAGGAGATCCTCGCCGCCAGCGAGCGACTCGACGCGCTGAGCATTCAGCTGGCGGGCAATGTCGAACCGCGCCTGAGCATGGTATTTTCCGATACCTACCAACCGAAGCATCACGACAGCCTGATGCAGCGGTTTGAACAACGTTACCCGGAGATTGAGCTGGAATGGATGATCGCCGAGGAAGGCGACGTTATCGATCTGCTGCAAAGCGGCCGCGCGCATTTGGGCATGGTGGAAGTGCAAAAACGTTATCCGCCGGATATCGCCTTCTCCCGCCTGCCTGAGCAGACCGAAATGGGGTTGTTCGTCGCGCATGGGCATCCGCTGGCGCAGGTCGCCGCGCCGACCCCGGAGCAATTATCCAGCACCCGTCAGCTGATCCTGAATACTTACACCGGCGCCGAAGCGGCCAGACAAGGCGGGCTGGTCTGGTCGGCGCCCAGCTATCTGCTGTTGCTGGAGATGGCGGAACAGGGATTCGGTTGGGCGGTGCTGCCGCACTGGCTGGTGCAACAATACGGCCACGGCAGGCTCACCCAGCTGCGCCCGCGCGGTTGGCCCAAACTGATTTCGGTGGATGCGGTATGGTCCAAACTGACCCCGCCGGGCCCGGCGGGGTACTGGATGCTGGAGCGATTGCTGGAAGACGACGCGGCTCAGGCGGCGGCGTTGCGCGACTGAATAACGCGCGAGATCGTATCGAGCAGTTCGGGAATATCCATCTTTGGCAGCATCACTTCGATGAAAGCCAGCCGGTCGCCCTGCGCCGCCTCACTCAGCGCCTGGCGCAGCGCCTCCGGCTGACTGACCCGCAACGCCGTCACCGGCCGCCCACCGGCCAATGCCGTTGGCAGCTGCGTCCAGTTCCACCGGGCGATGTCGTTGTAACTCTGCTCCGGCCCGTGGATAGCGCGTTCAATCGTGTAGCCCTGATTATTCAGCACGAAGATCACCGGTTTAAGCCCGTCGCGCAGCATCGATCCCAGCTCCTGCACGGTCAATTGCGCGGCGCCGTCGCCGATCAACAGCACCACCCGGCGCTGTGGTTCGGCGGTTTGCACCCCGAAGGTCGCCGGTAAGGTATAGCCGATCGAGCCCCAGAGCGACTGCACGATCATCCGGCTGCCGCGCGGCAGCGTCAAGGTCGCGGCGCCGAAACAGGCCGTGCCCTGCTCGGCCAGCACGATATCCCCCGGCCGCAGGAAATCCTGTATCTGCCGCCAGAAGGCGTGCTGATCCAACCCTTCCCCATCGCCTTCCGGCAGCGCCGGACGGCCGATCGTCGGCAACGGCCAGCGCGACGCCAGCGACAGAGTCAGGCGGTGCAGCGCCTGCACGGCGGCGCACATCGGGATGCGGCTGAACCGTTGACGACCGACCCAGGATTCGAACGGTTGGATATCGATGCATTTTTCCGCCGGCAGATGATGCGTGAATCCTCCGGTAATGGTGTCGGTGAGACGCACGCCAACGGTGATCACGACATCGGCATTTTCAATCAGCGCTTTGGTCGCCGCAGCGCTGGCGCCGCCGCTGTAGGTGCCGACAAAACCGTCGCGGTTCTCATCCAGCACGCCCTTGCCGAGCAGCAGCGTGGCGTGCGGGATAGCCACCTCCTGCATCCAGTTATCCAGCGCCGTTTCAACACCAAAGCGGTCCGCCAGAAAGTCCGCCAACAATGACACTTGCCGCGCCGATTGCAGCTTTTCACGCGCTGCGGCGATAAACGCCTGCAATGCGCTCCGCGACAGCCTGGCCTGGCGCAGCATCAGCGGCGCCGGTTTGGCCGGCAGCGGCGCTTCCGCTACGTCGCTGGGCAGCATCAGATAAACCGGACGATGATCCAGCAAGGCGGCGTCGATCAGGCGGTCGATCTCCCTGGCGGCGTTGTCGGCGGTCAGGTTGGCCTGTGCGACGCTGACTTCTTTGGCTATCCGCGCAAAGTGAGTGAAGTCGCCATCGCCCAGCGAATGGTGCAGCAAATCGCCGGCGAGCTGGGCACGCTGCGCCGGTGTGCCCACCACGTGGATCACCGGCAGGTATTCGGCATAACTGCCGGCCACGCCGTTCAGCGCGCTCAGCTCCCCGACGCCGAAGGTGGTGAGCAGCGCCGCGGCCGGTTTGCAACGCGCATAGCCGTCGGCGGCGTAGGCGGCGTTCAGTTCGTTGGCGCAGCCTACCCAGGTGATTTGCGGATGAGCGATGACGTGATCGAGGAATTGCAGGTTGTAATCCCCCGGCACGCCGAAGACGTGGCGGATGCCAATCTGGGCCAGACGATCGAGCAGATAATCGGCCACCGTGTAGATCTGAGTCATGATCATCACCTGTCTGCAGCTGAAGCGATTATCTTTAAGTATCGAAGATGCCGGTTAATTTTCGAACAGCGCTTTCCGTGTCGAGCGGCAACCTGGCGTTACATGCCGGCCTTGTGATCGCCCCCTCGGCGGCACGCTGTGAAAACGCATACACTCAAAACACGCCACTTCTTCGCCGACAAAGGATCACGATGTCCTACTCAGCCTCCCCCTCGCGTTATCAAGATATGGAATACCGGCGCTGCGGCCGCAGCGGATTGAAGCTGCCCGCCGTCTCGCTCGGGCTATGGCACAACTTTGGCGACGCCACGCTGTACGACAACGCCCGCGCCCTGATCCGCTGCGCCTTCGATCGCGGCATAACCCACTTCGATCTGGCCAACAACTACGGCCCGCCGCCCGGCGCCGCCGAGGAAAACTTTGGCCGCATTCTCAACGCCGATCTGCGGGCCTGGCGCGACGAGCTGATCGTCTCATCCAAAGCCGGTTACACCATGTGGCCCGGCCCCTACGGCGATTGGGGCTCGAAAAAGTACCTGGTCGCCAGCCTCGATCAGAGCCTCAGGCGCATGGGATTGGAGTATGTGGATATCTTTTATCACCATCGGCCGGACCCGGACACGTCGTTGGAAGAAACCATGGCGGCGCTGGATCTGTTGGTGCGCCAGGGCAAAGCGCTGTATGTCGGTTTGTCCAACTACCCGGCCGAGCGCGCGCGCCAGGCGTTCGACATCCTGCAGCGGCTCGGTACGCCGTGCGTGATCCACCAGCCCAAGTATTCGATGTTTGAACGCGGGCCGGAGGCGGAATTGCTGGATACGCTGGCGGATCATGGCGTCGGCGCGATCGCCTTCTCCCCGCTGGCGGGCGGCCTGCTGACCGATCGTTATCTGCACGGCGTCCCGCAAGATTCCCGTGCCGCCAGCGGCAGCCGTTTCCTGCAGCCGGAACAGCTGACCGCCGACCGACTGGACAAGGTGCGCCGCCTCGATGCGCTGGCGCGGCAACGCGGGCAGAAGCTGTCGCAGATGGCGCTGGCCTGGGTGCTGCGCGGCGATCGCGTCACCTCGGTGCTGATCGGCGCCAGCAAGACTGCGCAGATAGAAGACGCGGTGGGCATGCTGGCCAATCGTCACTTCACTGAAGAAGAGCTTGCGCAGATCGAGAACATTTTATTGTAATCGCTTACAAATTCCGCCGCTCAATTGAGCGGCGATGCCCCAGAAAAATCTCAAATCTCGACCTCCGGCGCCCTTTTCAGAGTGGCTCTCAGATTCAACCCCATGCGCCGGCGCTATGATGCCGATATTGCAGTAAAAATAACGATAAGGCCGTTTTTTAAACTGATGAACGCGCTTCATAAAGTGATCAACGGCCAGGCCGCGCAAGCGGAAAGGAGAAGTCATGTTTAAACCTCTGCTCTTGGCCGCCATCTTGGCGGCGACGGTACTGCCCGCCGCACAGCAGGCGCACGCCGAAGGGATCAGCATCGATCTGATGCCGGGCGTTTCATTGCGCATCGGCGATCAGGACAATCGCGGCCGTTACTGGGACGGTTACGACTGGCGCGATCGCGACTGGTGGCAAGGCCATCAGGGACGCTATCTCGGCGATCGCAGCCCGCGCGGCTATTACTGGGATGGCTATCGCTGGCGCGACCGCGACTACTGGCGCAAATATTACTACTCGCGCGACGGGCGCTATTACAAATGCGACCATCATTGCGACAAGCATTACTGGAAGAAAGAGAAAAAACACCACCACGATCATGACCGCGATCGCTGGCGCCGCCACGGCGATGACGACCGCGATTAACGACAACGGGCCGGCGCAACGCCGGCCCGCACTGTTTTCGCCTACAGCACACTGCCGATCAGCAAGTAGCCATTCAACCCCACCACCACCAACACGATCAGCTTGCCCAGGTTTTGCACCACGGGGCCGTTAACCATCTCCCCCATCAGCGCCCGATTGCCGGTGAAAGCCAGCAGCGGCACCAGCGCCAGCGCAATGCCGAAGCTGAGCAGCACCTGGCTCAGCACCAGAATGCGCGTGGCGTCCACTCCCAGCATGATGACGATAAACGACGGCAGCATGGTCACCGCTCGGCGCAGCCACAGCGGGATATGGAAATGCACGAACCCTTGCATCACCACCTGCCCCGCCAGCGTGCCCACCACGGTGGAAGAAAGACCGGCGGCCACCAGGCTCAGGCCAAACACAGTGGCGGCGGCTTGCCCGAGCAGCGGTTGCAGCGTCAGATAGGCCACGTCGAGATCGGCGATGCCGCTGTGACCGCTGAAATGAAACGCGGCGGCGGCAGTGGCCATCATCGCCAGGTTGACGAAACCGGCGATGGTCATGGCGACGGCGACGTCGACTTTGGTGGCGGCATAGCGTTCCGCCTTATCGTGCTCACCGCCAACTTGGGTGAGCGACGAATGCAGATAGATCACGTGCGGCATGATGGTGGCACCCAATACCCCGGCGGCCAGGAATACCGCGTCGCCGTTGGGCAAATCGGGCAACGCCATGCCTTTCAGCAGCGGCGCAAGCTGCGGCTGGGAAAACGCCAGCTCGACGATGTAAGCGGCGGCGACGAAAAGCAGCAGGCCGCCGATCACCCACTCCAGCGGCTTTTGTCCGCGCTTTTGCAGCATCAGAATTAAAAAGGTGGCGATGCCGGTCAGCACCGCGCCCTGCAACAAGGAGACGCCGAGCAGCAGCTTGAAGCCGATCGCCGCGCCGATGAATTCGGCCAGATCGGTCGCCATGGCGATAATCTCCGCCTGCACCCAATAGGCCCATACCGCCGGCCGCGGAAAGCGATCGCGAATATGCTCGGCCAGGTTTTTTCCGGTGGCGATCCCCAGCTTGGCGGACAACAGCTGGATCAGCATCGCCATCACGTTGGCCCAGACCACGACCCACAACAGGCTATAGCCAAACGAGGCGCCGGCCTGGATATTGGTGGCGAAGTTGCCGGGGTCGATGTAGCCGATAGCGGCGATGAAGGCGGGCCCCATCAGCGAGAGTTTGATTTTTCTGGCGGAGCGACCGGAGGTGGTTTCAACCACGCGACTGTTCAGCATATGTTGAACCCTTACTGAAATTACGTTTATCTCCACTCTATATAAATGATAATAATTATCAAGCGCATTTAGAGTGGTAAAACTTATCTCTGCAATAGCCAACATTAACGGTTTTATCGAAGGGTTCGACACCGAACTTGCCGATTTCCGTGCTTTTGGGTTGGGATTTTGGCTGCAATACCCCTGAAAGACAGGTTAGCACAAGAATACGAATTTCCTATGTCTGAGTTAACATCTTGATTTTTTTATGCTTTTTGCGCAACACTTTAGGAGAACTCCCACTATGATTTTCCATATTTGCAATAGAAGTCTCGTTTTTAAACGTAGCGTTACATAAAATGACAGCCGAAATTCAGCCTGCCTCAAATTTGGAGCAAACATGTCCCATATTGCGCACTTTGCGTTGGCGATAGTGGTGGTGGCGATCCTGGCCCTGTTGGTGTGCCGCGATCGCAAAAGCATCCGCATTCGCTATGTTATTCAATTATTGGTTATCGAAGTACTGCTGGCCTACTTTTTCCTGCATTCGGAAGCGGGTTTGGGCTTCGTAAAAGGATTCGCCGCGCTGTTTGACAAACTGCTCGGGTTTGCGGGACAAGGGACTGATTTCGTGTTCGGCGGCATGGGCGACAAAGGCCTGGCGTTCTTCTTCCTGAAGGTGCTGTGCCCGATCGTCTTCATTTCGGCGCTGATCGGTATTCTGCAGTACATCAAAGTGCTGCCTTTCATCATCCGCATTATCGGTACCGTGCTGTCGAAAGTGAACGGCATGGGCAAGCTGGAGTCGTTCAACGCCGTCAGCTCGCTGATCCTGGGCCAATCCGAAAACTTCATCGCCTACAAGGATATCCTGGGCAAGATGTCGGAAAAGCGCATGTACACCATGGCGGCGACCGCGATGTCTACGGTGTCCATGTCCATCGTCGGCGCCTACATGACCATGCTGGACGCCAAGTTCGTGGTGGCGGCGCTGGTACTGAACATGTTCAGCACCTTTATCGTGCTGTCGTTGGTCAACCCGTACGACACCAATAAAGAAGAAGAGCTGCACCTCGGCAACCTGCACGAAGGCCAGAGCTTCTTTGAAATGCTGGGCGAATACATCCTGGCCGGCTTCAAAGTAGCGATTATCGTCGCCGCGATGCTGATTGGTTTCATCGCCCTGATCGCCGCGCTTAACGGCGTGTTCAGCGCCATCTTCGGCCTGAGCTTCCAGGAAATCCTCGGCTACTTCTTCTATCCGTTCGCCTGGATCATGGGTATTCCTAAGCACGAAGCCCTGCAGGTCGGCAGCATCATGGCCACCAAGCTGGTTTCCAACGAATTCGTGGCAATGATGGAACTGCAGAAAGTCTCTGCCGAGCTGTCGCCGCGCAGCCTGGGGATCCTGTCGGTGTTCCTGGTGTCCTTCGCCAACTTCTCTTCCATCGGCATCGTGGCCGGTGCGATCAAGGGCCTGAACGAACACCAGGGCAACGTAGTGTCCCGCTTCGGTCTGAAGCTGGTCTACGGCTCTACGCTGGTCAGCATCCTGTCCGCTTCCATCGCGGGTCTGGTGCTGGGCTAAGCCTGAAATTTACAGCAATGATAAGGCGCCTGCGGGCGCCTTTTTTATTGTTCTTCAGCTCTTGGTAACTCGTCCTATCCGCAAAGCGGAAATCAATCTCAAAATCGGTTAGCGCCAAGCCATAACGCCGCTTATGCCGGCTTATATACAAAAGCAACGCGTTGAAAAATCGCTTCTCCCGTTAATTTAGAGCCTGCTCTTTCCCATATCGCGATGAGATAAACGCAATATCATTGCAATGGCGATGAGCACATCCTTTCGGCTATGAGCAAGGCGTGTCTTTATTCTGAATTGATTTTATGAAATAACGTTAGTTGAAGGAATTCGCTAACAGCGTTGTAATTTCCTCAGAAATAATTGGCGACGCGTTGTAATAAGAATCTACACTTTCAACAACCACGATTTTTTATTATCCTCACTCACCGTCCAACAGGGTACGACCGCCAAGGTTCCTTCCGCATAGGAAAAAGAAGAGATAATGGTAAACAATGATTCGGAGATAATGTCCAACTTCCTGCGATCACAATAAGCATCAATATCTAAACTTCGCATCAGCAAGTCAGCGGATTGCGGGACATGCACATCAGCCCCCACTCTAATGACAGTTCCATCAACAGAAGGGACAACCCATAGGTTGTACTCTTTTTCCGTTATCAGTATCGGCGAGAGAAGATTTCCCACCGAGTGGGAAAGATAATAATCTCTAAATACCCGATTCACGGCAGGGCAAACTTGATAAATTGAGCCTATCTCATTGATCTTATATCCATTTGTGAATTTTATAATAGTGTCATATATACGCTTGTTTTCATCAAAAAAAATCACACCACTTTCAATGCTGTTTAAGTCTCCAATGTTTTTGTTTCTAAAAACATTGACACTGGTAAAGAACGCCAGCTCATCCTGAAAGTAGGAAAAAATCTCTGCCGTGTTTAGTAGAATGGAGTCATAACTCACAAAAACAGATTTGTTTTTGCAGTTAATGAAAGAGGGAAAATCGATGGACCCATCATCACCGCAATTCTGCACCTCATAGGGCAAGTCATGCTGTTCGTAAAGGCGGGCAAGATGAGCGACTTCTGATCTTTCGATAATACGAATCATTTTCTCTTTTCTGCCAAACTCTCCGCTAGACGACAGAATAAACTTTTCCCACATCCATTGTGACTGCGTGGAAAAACGACTGAGGCGTTGATTATTCTCGTGAATGCGTCGCCACAGGCAATGATTTCCAAAGGAGGTTTTAAAGTCATCATAGTCACTGTCATCAAGGAAGAAATCGACGGAAATTCCTTTTCTGGCGCAAGCCAGGGCCGTCATTACCGCAGTTACCCCACCGCCACCTACAATTGCGATATTTTTTATTTTTTTTCATGGATAACCTCATCCAATAGTAACGAAACACTAACAATAGTTTCTTCAAGAAAACAACATCAATGTCAATAGATACAAACAGTCAATATTAATTAGCATATTAACTATCACATGGTTAATCAGAATATAAAACTATTCACGTTGCTGAAATTTGAGATGAATCCATAATCATTCAGCACAAAAAACCATGCATGTAGAATTATATTCTAAAAATATCGATATAGGCGCACATTAAGACTGCTGAATTTTTTTTCATGTAGACTGAATTTCATTAACAAATCACACCCGCAAGGAGGCTCTTTGACAGAATAAAAATCCAATAAAAAAACAAAAACAAGAATGTTATAAGAACTTAACATGTTAATGATGGCATCAATCACCTGAAAAGAGGGAGTTTATCACCCATTTACATATGATAGCGTGATGGTTGAAAATTTATAATTTACGCGCAGTTACTATACAAGGATATTTATATGAATAAGCATATGCAGAGATCCCTACTGCTTGCCGGCATTCCTTTGGCAATGTCCGTCATTGCCACAGCTACCGCAGCAGACGGCACCATAAACTTTACCGGTAATGTCACCGACCAAACCTGCACAGTTGAAGCAGGCAGTGCCAACCAAACTATTCCAATGGGCAACATCAGCGCTAAGGCATTCAAGACCGCTGGCGATACCGCTCTGCCGACAAAATTCAGCATTGCCTTAGCCGGCTGCCCTGAATCGGTAACAAAAGCGTCGGTAAAATTCGACGGCGCATACGCACAAGGCAATTCGACCTTGTTGTCACTCAATGCGGAGAAAGGCGTGGCCACGGGTCTTGGCGTAGCCATCTATGAGGCCGATGGCACCACACAAATTCCAATGGCTTCATTTTCTACAGCGCAGAGTGTGCAAAAAGATATCAGCAATGTCTTTACCTATGTCGCGAAATACATGGCGACATCAGACACCGTCACCGTCGGACCGGCGAATGCCACGACACAATTCAGCATCTCTTATAACTGATCATCTTAGTCTATCAGGTCAGCAAATATTGCCGGCCTGATAGTACGCTCCATCAAGGACGGCTTGCTTATGAAGCAGAGTAAATATTATTTGCTGGCAATATTATTTTTTTCATACGGCGCTTCGGCAAGCGTAACGCTAGGCGGTACTCGTATCGTATACGAAGAAAGTAAAAAAGAAGCGAACATTTCAGTCAGCAATCAAGATAAAAATAGTCCCGTACTTATTCAAACATGGGTAGAAAATTTCTCACCTGACGATAAAAAAGAGGTTCCGTTTATTGTTACGCCCCCCTTATTTAGGTTGGAGGCAGAGCAAGAGAACATCCTTAGAATTATTTATTCTGGAGATAACCTGCCGCAGCATAAAGAATCAATATATTGGTTAAGCGTAAGATCGATACCATCAACCCAAAAATCAAAAGAGAACAAGTTACTCATTACCGTTCAAAACAGAATAAAAATATTTTACAGGCCTAAACATCTATCAAAAGATGAAGCCATTGACGCCTACAAAAAAATTCGTTTCTCACTGAAAGGAAAAACCTTAGAGGCAAAAAACCCAACGCCATTCCACGTCTCTTTTTACTCTGTAAGCATCGATGGTAAAGAAGTGAAAGAGGCCGACATGATTGCGCCGCAGAGCACCAAGAAGTGGTTATTGCCAAAAGAAATTTATGGTAAAGAAATAAGATGGCAAGCGATCAATGATTATGGAGGAATAACTCAGGCGATAAGCGCACCATTATAGTAAATTTGCAAGGGGATGCAAAAATGATGATAAGAAATAATGCCACTCATAAAACATCGGTGTGGTTCTTTTGTGTTCTTTCTTCACCTGCGGCTCTCGCTGAAGATTATTTTGACCCCTCGGCATTAAACAGGAATCATCAGACTATTGTTGACTTATCCAAATTTAATAACGCGAGTCATCAACTGCCGGGCGATTACTGGGTAGATATCTATGTGAACAACGTGTTTTTTGCCAATCAAAAAGTGTCTTTCTATCATGCAGAAGGCATTTTGCAACCCCGCATCCATCGCAGCGATCTCGATTCTTGGGGCGTTCGCATGGATAAAATAAAAACAGTCAATGACAGTGAATTGGCGGCATCCCCCATTAATGAAATTATTCCTGGCAGCCAGGCGACATTTGATTTTAACAAACAAAGATTGGATTTAAATATCCCACAGGCATACATTGAAAATCATCCCAGAGACTGGGTTAACCCCTCACTTTGGGATGATGGCATCCGCGCCTTTTTGTTAGATTACAGTTTTAGTGGTACCGAGACGCGGAAAACGAAAAATAAAGATAATCAATACTTAAATTTGCGCAGCGGTTTCAACTATGATGCCTGGCGCTTTAGAAACTATGCCACCTACTCAAGCCAAAACAACGCCAAGTGGAAAAGTATTAACACCTATGCCGAGCGCAGCTTTAGGGACAGTAAAAACACGCTGACCATTGGCGATAGTTCAACATCCGGCGATGTTTTTGACAGTTTTCAATTTCGCGGAATGAAACTGGCAAGCGATCCGGGCATGTTGCCCGATAGCCAGAGAGGGTTTGCCCCGACGGTGAGAGGCATAGCGCAAAGCAATGCAGAGATCACTATAAAACAAAATGGCTATATGATTTATCAAACATATGTGCCTGCGGGGAGTTTTGAGATAACGGATATTTACCCTACCACTTCCAGCGGTGGGTTACAGGTGATCATCAAAGAAGCGGATGGCTCAGAAAGGAGTTTTTTTCAGCCTTTTTCCTCCGTTCCCATTATGCTCAGGGAGGACATGAAAAAAAATGAACTCACAATCGGAGAATATCGCTCTGCGCGAGACGATAGCCAAAATGCTAAGTTCCTACAGTCATCAGTAATTTATGGTCTTAAAGATGATAAAACGCTCTATGGCGGTGCCATTATTTCAGAAAAACACCAGGGAATCTCTTTCGGCCTTGGCAGCAGTCTGGGGCTGCTGGGTTCCCTCTCTGCAGATGTCACGCATAGCAAAAGCCGGTTGGCCACAGGGCAGGTTCGTAATGGGCAACAATATCGTATCCAGTATGCAAAAAATATTGAAACAACGGGTACCAACTTTACGCTGGCCGGCTATCAATACTCAACGTCAGGCTACTTAAGCTTTTCGCAACTAAACGATATGAATGCCAATCTTAAAAGAAAGTGGCTGACACGCGGCGTAAAAAGAAACAAGTTGGTTATCAACATTAATCAGCCCATACGAGACTTTGGCAGTTTATATATCAATGGTTACCAACAGAACTATTGGCACAGCGACGCCGTTGAACGAAACGTTCTAATGGGTTTCTCCACGAACCAATTTGGGGTTAGCTGCAATATTGGGTTCGGCTACAATAGCAGCCGCTATACGGACAGGCCCGACAAGATCGCCACGCTCAATGTTCAGATCCCACTGAACAAATGGCAATCAAACAGCTGGGTAAATTATACCTCAAGCAAGAGCAGCAAAGGAAAACTCAATCAACAACTGGGGTTAAGCGGAACCGCGCTGGAAAATAATCAGCTCAGTTATAACGTTTCTGCATCCCAAAGCAGCAATCGCCCCGGCAACGCTGGCAACAGCTCTGTTTATTATCGCAGCAGATATGGCGAAATTGGCGCCGGATACAGCTTTGATAAAGATATGCAGCGAATAAACTACAGTCTGCGAGGCGGCGCCGTGGCTCATCGCAACGGCATTACATTGTCCCAATCGCTGGGTGACACTATTGCTTTAGTTGAGGTGCCGAATGCACGCGATGTTGAAGTCATCAACAGTACCGGCGTAACGACCGATTGGCGAGGTTACGCCGTGGTGCCCTATATCAGCAGCTATCATAAGAATCGAATTAATTTAAATCCGCAATCCTTTGATGACTCTGTTGAAATAGAAAAAAATAGCCAAACTGTCATCCCGACGAAAGGTGCGATTGTTGTTGCCAACTTTGCCTCTCAAATCGGCAATCGCATTATTTTTTAACGTTGCCCACCAGAGTACAACGATTCCTTTCGGCGCCGTTGCGACATTGCTTACCGACCGAGGAAAGACGGGCATCGTCGGCAATAACAACACGGTTTATATGAGCGGCATGCCCGACTCAGGAACAATAGGGTTGAGCTGGGGAGCAGAAAGAGGTTGCCAGGGTAATTACAATATTGCCCCTAACACCCCTGCCTCAAGAATTAAGCGTATTAACTTGCAGTGTGAATAAGACAAACACGATAAACCACTATCGCTTGCCATATTAAATTTTAGAACATGGTAGCCAGTAACAAGCAGACTGATAAATCATCTGCAAGAGAACATCGCCAAAGGACATCAGCATGACGACATCAAGGCAAATCACAGCCGCACAGATCGCCAAAACAGTAAGCATTCTGGTCTTATTATTTTCTTTTTCAGCCAAGGGAGACGGCGATTGCCGTGCAATATGGCACAATCCACTGCGCATCGAGCAATCCGGCATTACCGTCACGGCTGGCGCCAAAATAGGCGATCTTATCGGCCAGGGAGAATCTTACTTTTCAGTAAAATTACTGGAAAATAACACGGGATTCTCCTTGGGTGAGCGAGGCGACTTGGTTATGCAGCCCTTCTCCGACCTGACTGCGACAGACTTAAAGTACAATGGCATCACTGTCTATCAAACGAGTTGGAAGGGCGTCGGCATTGCCATGTCGCTTAATGACAAACCGGGCCTCATCGAGTTCTATGGTCCCCGCGAGACGCCTGTCGGCTATATCCTGGGCGCTAACTTTAAACATTATCTGATCAAGACAGGCGATATACAGCCTGGCACCATGCCCTCGTTTGCGCCTTTCTTTTTCAACTATGCCTGCTTAAGAGCCTCAAATGCCAGGAGATTGGGCCACGTTTATTATCCTGCCGTCAATATTGCCGTCGAGGGCTGTCGCCTGAACACCCCCTCGAAACAGGTTATTTTAGACAAGGTTAATCGGCGGGTATTTTCCGGTCCTGGCAGCGTGGCCGGGAATACTCCCTTCAACATCGCTCTGGAGTGCAATGCCAACACAAAAGTTGATTTGGAAATACGCGGGGAAACGGTTAATGGCCTTCATCAAGTCTTGGCGATTACCCCCTCCAAAGAGTCCGCCACCGGCGTGGGCCTACAGATTCTGCACAACGGCGTTCCCTTTGAACTGGGCTCCGCGGCCAACGTATTAAACGAAACATTAATAGGGATAAATGAAATCCCACTCAGTGCGCAATATTACCAAACTGAAGAGAAAATCACGCCGGGAGAAGTCAATGGCATCGCGCATTTCACCGTCTCATATCGCTGATTTTAGTATTGTTATGACGTGCCAAGACGAAACCGGACAGAATAGCGGCAACATCTAGCGAGGGTATCAAGGAAAAATTTTGCGTAAAAGTAGCGGACAAAGGCAGCTAAAAGGATATAAAGCAAAAAGCCGACCCTAAGGTCGGCTTT
The DNA here is from genome assembly GCF_000747565.1 of Serratia sp. SCBI. Lineage (NCBI taxonomy): Bacteria > Pseudomonadati > Pseudomonadota > Gammaproteobacteria > Enterobacterales > Yersiniaceae > Serratia > Serratia sp. SCBI. The sequence continues at coordinate 3,658,631 of NZ_CP003424.1, forward strand.
TCAAATGGTGGTGGAGCTAGACGGGATCGAACCGTCGACCTCTTGCATGCCATGCAAGCGCTCTCCCAGCTGAGCTATAGCCCCACAAAAGTGGTACGCGTTGACCGGCGTTACGGTATTCCCCAACCTCTCTGAGAAGAAGGTTGGTGGAGCTAGACGGGATCGAACCGTCGACCTCTTGCATGCCATGCAAGCGCTCTCCCAGCTGAGCTATAGCCCCGTTCCACAATCACTTTGTGCTGTGAACGGGGCGCATAATATGAAACCCGCTCAAAGCTGTCAACGGCTAAATTGAATTACTGAATCAAGCGTTGAAAAAGCCGCCAAATCAGCATCTTTGGCGCCAAAAAATCATCACTTTGCGCAGAGTTCATCCATTTTGCGCGCTACTTCTCAAAATGGCAAAAGACCCTGCATATCACGTTGATTTTTAATTAACGGAATGTTAGCGAAATGCGCTTGAGTCGGGCTCCCGAGCGGCATAGACTGCCCGCGCCATAAACTTTATTACTATAAACCGAGTCCGTCATGTCTTTGCATTCACCAAAAGAAATCGCCGCCCTCGCCGTTCAGGCCGGGGTAAACAAAAGCCGCGCCCCTCTCGCTAATCTGCTGATTCTGGGCTTTCTCGCCGGCGCCTTTATCGCCACCGGCTTCCTGCTGGATATTCACGTCATCGGCACCCTGCCGGCCGAATGGGGCTCTTTCGGCGCGCTGTTGGGCGCCGCGGTCTTCCCTATCGGTTTGATCCTGACCATTCTGGCCGGCGGCGAACTGCTGACCGGCAACATGATGACCTTGCCAATGGCCTGGTTCGCCCGTGAAATTCCCGCCATCGCCGTGCTGCGCAACTGGTTTTGGGTCACCCTGGCCAACTTCGCCGGCAGCGTGGCCGTCGCCTACTTCTTCGGCCACCTGCTGGGCCTGACCGAAGGCGCGTTTTTACATAAGACGCTGGCGATCGCGCAGGCCAAAGTGGATGCGGACTTCCTGCACGCCTTCATTTCCGGCGTCGGCTGCAACTGGCTGGTATGCCTGGCGGTGTGGTTAGCCTTCGCCAGCAAAGATGTGCCGGGCAAAGTGATCGGCATGTGGTTCCCGGTCATGGCTTTTGTCGCCATCGGCTTCCAGCACGTGGTGGCGAATATGTTCATCATCCCGGCGGCCATCTTTGCCGGCGGCATGGGCTGGGAGCAATATCTGCCTAATTTCGTCGCGGTATTTCTCGGCAATGCGCTGGGCGGCGCCGGCTTTGTCGGGTTGATGTATTTCCTTGCCTACCGTCCGGGTTTGCCGGCTAGCGAACAAGCCTGACAAAGCGCAATAAAAAAGCCCCGGGATCGCTCCACGGGGCTTTTTCTTTAAGGCGTATCAGCCTAATCAGGCCTGGGCTTCACGTTCGGCGATGTAAGCCAGCGCCATATCGATACGCTGCAGCGAGCGCTTCTGGCCGATTGCATGCACGGTCACGTCCATGCCCGGCGACTGGCCGGCGCCGGTCACCGCGACACGCAGCGGCATGCCGACTTTACCCATGCCGACGCCCAGCTCATCCGCCGTGCCCTGAATGGCGTCGTGCACGTTTTCCGGCGTCCAGACGGTGATGGCGGCCAGCTTGGCGCGCACCGCTTCCAGCGGCTGACGCGCGACCGGACGCAGGTGCTTCTTGGCGGCGTCGGCATCGAACTCACTGAAGTCTTCGTAGAAGTAACGGCAAGACTCCGCCATCTCTTTCAGCGTCTTGCAGCGCTCGCCCAGCAGCTTGACGATGTCCTTCAGTTCGGGCCCGTTGCGGGTTTCAATACCCAGTTGCTCAACGTGCCATGCCAGATGCACCGCCACTTCTTCCGCCGGCATATGGTTGATGTAGTGGTGGTTCAGCCACTGCAGCTTCTCGGTGTTGAACGCGCTGGCGGATTTGTTGATCGCTTCCAGCGTGAAGAACTCTTTCATCTCGTCGATGGAGAAGATCTCCTGATCGCCGTGGGACCAGCCCAGACGCACCAGGTAGTTCAGCAGCGCCTGCGGCAGATAGCCGTCGTCGCGGTACTGCATCACGCCCACGGCGCCGTGACGTTTGGACAGCTTTTTACCGTCGTCGCCGAGGATCATCGACACGTGCGCGTATTCCGGCACCGGCGCGCCCAGCGCTTTCAGAATGTTGATCTGGCGCGGGGTGTTGTTGATGTGGTCTTCGCCACGGATCACGTGGGTGATTTCCATGTCCCAGTCATCGACAACGACGCAGAAGTTATAGGTTGGCGAACCGTCGGTGCGGCGGATGATCAGATCGTCCAGCTCCTGGTTGCTGAATTCGATCGGGCCGCGAATTTTATCGTCGAAGATCACCGACCCTTCCTGCGGGTTGCGGAAGCGCACCACGTGCGGCTCGTCGTCGGTGTGGCTGCACTGGCTGTCGCGGCAGTGGCCGTCGTAACGCGGCTTCTCGCCGTTTTCCATCTGCTTCTCGCGCAGCGCTTCCAGGCGTTCCTTGGAGCAATAGCATTTATAGGCCGTGCCCTGCTCCAGCATTTCGTCGATGACCGCGTTGTAGCGATCGAAACGCTTGGTCTGGAAGTACGGGCCTTCATCCCAATCCAGGTTCAACCAGTTCATGCCATCCATAATTGCGTCGATCGCGTCCTGGGTAGAGCGTTCCAGATCGGTATCTTCGATACGCAGAACGAACTCACCGCCCGCATGGCGGCTGAACAACCAGGAATAAAGTGCGGTACGCGCGCCGCCGACGTGAAGATAGCCGGTCGGGCTCGGTGCAAAACGGGTTTTGATTTTCATTGGGTTCACTGCCTTATTACGCAACGCGTGTCGGCGATGGCCGACGATTGCTCGGAATTGAAAAAAGAGTGGACGACATTGTATCACCACGCGCTAATTCCTCAACGCCGACACGATATTGCGCCGGTCGATTTCGCGCGTTTTGCGGCGAGTTTCGCATAGCGTTGCGCAAAGAATCGGCGCCGTTGGCGATAATTATCGCGCCCTGCCTAAATTTGCGGCGAACGATTGAAATCATTTTAAAAACCGTTGACTCACTTTGAACTATCCCTATAATGCGACTCCAACAAGACGGGGCGATTAGCTCAGTTGGTAGAGCATCTCCTTTACACGGAGGGGGTCGGCGGTTCGAGCCCGTCATCGCCCACCATCTTGTTGAGAAAAATGAGAACGAATGAGGGTGATTAGCTCAGTGGTAGAGCATCTCCTTTACACGGAGGGGGTCGGCGGTTCGAGCCCGTCATCACCCACCATCATTCTCTAGTTTAGCAGTGCCTGGAAGTCCTGAAGTGGGTGATTAGCTCAGTTGGTAGAGCATCTCCTTTACACGGAGGGGGTCGGCGGTTCGAGCCCGTCATCACCCACCACTTCTGCGGGTCGTTAGCTCAGTTGGTAGAGCAGTTGACTTTTAATCAATTGGTCGCAGGTTCGAATCCTGCACGACCCACCAATTCAGAAAAAAGCGCCTTTTGGCGCTTTTTTCGTTTCTAAAGACCGTATTATACAGCCCTCTTTATCTCTCGTCAGTGAACGCTCATCCGCCATGGCCCTTTGTCAGATCAATTAAACCTGCAGCGGTAGGGCGAAAACCGCACCCGCAATAAAAACCGGTCAGATGGGGTTCGTAATCGACGTGCAGCCAGCTTGCTCCACGCATTTTTGCGATCGCTATCGCCGCTTGAACCAGCCCGGTCGCCACCCCCTGCCGTTGATAATGACGATGGACGCAGGTATCTAAAATAAACGCGTGCTTGCCACCGTCCCAAGCCACATTCACAAATCCAATCATCACATCTTCTGCGTAAGCGCCGATATGGGCCAAACTGCGGGATAATATCGCCGGCATGTCAGCCGGTAGCGGTTCTCCCCAAGCGGATAACCATAGCTCGTTCAACACAGGAAAAGCCGGATGAGGATCCGTTCGAAACTCAACATCCCGAACCATACGCCCCCTCTTAATCGATTAAGTCGAAACAGGAAACTTCTATCATCTCTCTATTATGGACAGGCCTCGTTAAAACTGCCTGCGGTTGCCTGGGAAACACGAGATACGAATGGTTATCATTTTGACGGCTTGAATGGTAAATTAGCGGGCAAACACTCCCCAGCGATCCGCACGCGGATTGATACGCCTTTGTGCAAGGAAAGAAAGAGCCCGCTCATGACCCTATCCTTACGTCAGCTGTTTATTGCATTCATCGCCACTTCCAGCCTGTTGCTCAGCGGCTGCGGCCCGGACGACAAGAGCGACGGGCAGAAACCGTCCGCCCCCGCTGCCGACAGCAGTTGGCCGCGCACCATCGATAGCGCCAAAGGGAAGTTCACGCTGGAAAAACCGCCGCAGCGCATCGTATCCACCAGCGTCACCATCACCGGCACGTTACTGGCTATCGACGCCCCGGTGGTCGCCAGCGCCGCCACCAGTCCAAATCCCCTGGTGGCCGATCAACAAGGCTTCTTTACCCAATGGAGCGAAGTGGCCAAACAGCGCCACGTCGAACGGCTGTATCAGGTGGAACCCAATGCCGAAGCCGTCGCCGCCGCTGCGCCGGATTTGATCGTCGTCGCAGCGACCGGCGGTGATTCGGCGCTGAAGCTGTACGATCAGCTGTCCGCCATTGCGCCGACGCTGGTGCTCGATTACGGCGACAAAAGCTGGCAACAGCTGGCCAGCGAGCTCGGTGAGATCACTGGTCACGAAGCCGGCGCCAAACAGGCGGAAGATCGTTTCGAGCAGCGCGTGGAACAAGTGAAGCAGGCGATTACCCTGCCGCCGCAGCCGACCACGCCGCTGGTGTATGCCGACAACGGCCGCGAAGCCATGCTGTGGACGCCGGGCTCCGCCCAAGGCAAGCTGCTGACCCAGCTCGGTTTCCAGCTGGCTACCCCGCCGGAAAGCGCCAAAGGCAACGCCAGCATGGGTAAACGCCATGACATCATCCAGATCTCCGGCGAAAAAATGGCCGAAGGCCTGAACGGCAAAACCCTGATCCTGTTCGCCACCAATGAGCGCAAAGTGCAAGAGGTGCTGGCCAACCCGTTCCTCAAACATCTGGAGCCGGTGGAACAGCGGCACGTCTACGCCGTCGGCAACGATACCTTCCGCCTCGATTACTACAGCGCCACCAACATGCTGAACCAAATCGAACGGCTGTTCAAAAAGCCCTGAATCACGCCGTCGGCAGGCCAGTCCCCTGCCGACGCTTTTCGCAAACGGGGCAACCATTCACATTCAATCAATTGAAATATCAATAGTTATTAACATCGTCCACGCGCCTTCGCCACCAACCGGCGGGTGCATGCGGGCGTAAACTCGTGTTACTATTGGTGCCCTTCACGAACGCAAATAACAATGAGAATAAAAATCATAAAGGAGTTACCGGTGTGAACGTACCCACTCCGACTGAGCGGACGCTTTCGTCCGCACCGCACGCAGCTTACGCCAGTGGCTTCAAACGCATCGCCGGGTTCGGTATCGGCTTGGCGTTGTTGTTGCTGTGCATCATTGCCAGCCTGATGCTGGGTTCCAAAGCCATCCCCTTCCATACCGTCTGGCTCAGCCTACAGGGCGCCGCGAGCGGCTCCGACAGCACCATCATTCTCAACGCCCGGGTGCCCCGTACGCTGGCGGGCATTTTGGCCGGCATGGCGCTCGGCGCCGCCGGCGCGCTGATTCAGGCGCTGACGCGCAACCCGCTGGCCGATCCCGGCGTGCTCGGCATCAACGCCGGCGCCAGCTTCGCCGTGGTGATCGGCATCATGTTTTTCGGCGCCGCCACCACCGAAAGCTATATGGCCTATGCCTTTGTCGGCGCGGCCCTCACCACCCTGCTGGTCTACCTGATCGGCACGCTGGCGGGCGGGCGCATCAACCCGGTGCGGCTGACGCTGGCCGGCGTGGCGATCGGCGCGGTGTTGCTCGGCATCACCACCGGGCTGTCGCTGATCGATCCGCAAACCTTCGACCAACTGCGATTCTGGCAGGCCGGCACGCTGGATATCCGCACGCTGGCCACCCTGCCGGTGACCGCCCCCGCCATTTTGCTCGGCTGCCTGCTGACGCTACTCATCGCCCGGCCGCTGAATACCATCGGCATGGGGGAAGATCTGGCTATCGCGCTCGGCGCGCGCGTAGTGCTGACTCAGGCGATCGCAGTGATCGCCATTACGCTGCTGTGCGGCGCGGCGACCGCCACCGTCGGCCCGATCAGTTTCATCGGCCTGATGGTGCCGCATATCGCCCGCTGGTGGGTCGGCCCCGACCAACGCTGGATCCTGCCCTACTCCATGCTGCTGGCGCCGATTTTACTGCTGTGCGCCGACGTGGTCGGCCGCTTGCTGGCGGCCGGTGAGCTGCGGGTTTCCATCGTGGCGGCCTTCATCGGCGCGCCGGTGCTGATCTGGCTGGTGCGCCGCAAGAAAACGCTGGGGGGTCTGTGATGAGTCTGCCGCACACGCTGCATATCGGCCGCCCGGACGGCGTCATCAACGGGCGCCTGCCGCTGCGCCTGCTGCTGGTCAACCTTTCACTGTTGGCGCTGTGTCTGGCGATGGCCGTCGCCGCCCTGTGCTACGGCACGCTGCAACTTTCGCTGGAGCAGGTTTTTGCCGCGCTGACCGGCGAGGCGCCGAAAAACCTGGTCACCGTGGTCACCCAATGGCGCTTGCCGCGCATCGCCATGGCGCTGCTGTTAGGCGCCGCGCTCGGCATGAGCGGCGCCATCTTCCAGTCGATTATCCGCAACCCGCTCGGCAGCCCGGACGTGATTGGCTTTAACATGGGGGCTTACACCGGCGCGCTGATCGCCATCACCCTGTTCAACGGCGGCTATTACTACATCGCCGGCGGCGCGCTGGCCGGCGGCATTCTCGCCGCGCTGGCCATCTACCTGCTGGCCTGGCGGCAAGGCATCGCCGGCTTCCGGCTGATCATCGTCGGCATCGCCATCAGCGCGGTGCTGGTCTCCACCAATACCTGGCTGATCATCACCGCCTCGCTCGAGCGCGCCATGGACGCCGCCATGTGGCAGGCCGGCTCGCTCAACGGCATGACCTGGCAGAAAGCCCAGCCCGCCACGGCGTTCATCCTGCTGGCGGCCGCGGCCGCGCTGTTGATGGGCAAACGGCTGCAGCTGCTGGAAATGGGCGACGACACGGCGCGCGCGCTGGGCGTGAACGCCGAAGGCAGCCGGCTGTGGCTGATGCTGTTCGGCGTCACCCTCACCGCCGCCGTCACCGCCACCGCCGGGCCGATTTCCTTTATCGCGCTGGCGGCGCCGCAAATCGCCCGCCGCTTGGCCGGGCAATCCTCGGTCACCCTGACGTCCTCGGCGCTGATGGGCGCGGCGCTGCTGCTCGGCGCCGACGTGGTGTCCCAACATCTTTTCGCGCCGATCCAACTGCCGGTCGGGATCGTGACCGTCTGCATCGGCGGCCTGTACCTGATTTGGCTGCTCATCCGTGAGGCCCGCAGATAGATAATGAAGAGTGATAATGCCATGAGCCACCGCCTGCACGCCTCGCACCTGAAGCTGGGCTACGACAATAAAATCATCGCTGACGATCTGAGCGTGGCGATCCCCGACGGCGCCTTTACGGTGATCGTCGGGCCGAACGCCTGCGGCAAATCGACGCTGTTGCGCGCCCTGTGCCGCCTGCTGAAACCCAGCGCCGGCGAGGTGATGCTGGACGGCAAGAACATCAGCAGTTTCGCCACCAAGGCGCTGGCGCGCGAGCTTGGCCTGCTGCCGCAAACCTCGATCGCACCGGACAGCATCACCGTGGCGGACCTGGTGTCGCGCGGCCGCTATCCGCACCAGAGCCTGCTGAAACAGTGGACACAGGCCGACAAACAGGCGGTGGAAGCCGCCATGGCGGCCACCAACGTCAGCCAACTGGCGGATCGCAGCGTCGACGAGCTGTCCGGCGGGCAGCGTCAGCGCGTCTGGGTAGCGATGGCGTTGGCGCAGCAAACGCCGCTGCTGCTGCTGGATGAACCGACGACGTATCTGGACATCGCGCACCAGATCGAGCTGCTGGATCTGTTCCGCCAGCTCAACCGCGAGCGCGGTCAAACCCTGATCGCGGTGCTGCACGATCTCAACCACGCCTGCCGCTATGCCGATCACATCATCGCCATGCGCGACGGCAAGATCGTGGCGGAAGGGAAACCGGCGGAGATCATTACCGCCGAACTGGTGGAGCGGGTGTTCGGCATGCCGTGCATGATCATCGACGATCCGCTGTCCCACACGCCGCTGGTGATCCCGCGCGGCCGCTATCACTGCGACGCGCCACAGGCATGAAAAAGGCCGGGTTATCCCGGCCTTGTCGTTACTTCTCCAGCGACACCTGTTTGAAAATGTGTTTGCCGAACGGGTCTATCTCGTAGCCTTTCACTTCCTTGCGCACCGGTTCGAAGATGGTCGAGTGCGCAATCATCAACGCCGGCATCTGATCGTGCATCATCACCTGCGCCTGCTGATACATCGCCACCCGATTGGCGTGATCGTTCTCTTCGCGCGCCTGCAGGATCAGCTGGTCGAACGGTTTATAGCACCATTTCGCCGAGTTCGAACCGCCGAGCGAAGCGCAGGTGAACAGCGGCCCGAAGAAGTTGTCCGGATCGCCGTTGGCGGTGGTCCAGCCCATCAGCGCGGTCTGGTGTTCGCCGTTTTTAATCCGCTGTAAATACTCGCCCCACTCGAAGGTGACGATTTTGGCGCGCACGCCGATTTTAGCCCAATCGGCCTGGATCATCTCCGCCATGCGCTTGGCGTTGGGGTTATAGGGCCGCTGCACCGGCATCGCCCACAGATCGATGTCGAAGCCCTGCCCCAGCCCGGCCTCCTGCAACAGCTGCTTCGCCCGCTCCGGCGAATACGGGTAGTCTTCAAGCTGCGCGTTGCTGCCCCATTGAGCCGGCGGCAGCAGGTTCTTGGCCGGCTGACCGGCGCCGTGGAACACCGCGTCGATGATCGCCGGCTTGTTGACCGCCAGCGCCAACGCCTGGCGCACCTTAACGTTATCCAACGGTTTCTTCTGGGTGTTGAACGCCAGGAAACCGATATTCAAGCCGGATTTTTCCATTACCTGAATGTTGCCGTCCTGCCGCATGCGTGCCAGATCCGCCGGATTGGGGAACGGCATCACCTGGCATTCGTTCTTTTGCAGCTTGGCGTAACGCACCGCCGCATCCGGCGTGATCGAGAATACCAGCCGATCAAGCTTCGGCTTGCCTTCCCAGTAGCGGTCGAACGCCTTGTAAAGGATTTTCGCGTCCTTCTGGTACTGCACCAGCTGGAACGGCCCGGTGCCGATCGGATCGTTGTCCACCCGCTGCGGCGTGCCGGCCTTCAGCATCGCGTCGGCATATTCCGCCGATAAAATGGTGGCGAAATACATGCCCAGATCGGCGACGAACGGCGCCTCGGCGCGGGAGAGCTCAAAACGCACGGTGTGCTCATCCACCTTAACGATCCGGTCGATCAGCGTGCCGAACTCCATCGACTCGAAGTTGGTGTAGGCGCCATTGGAGACCTTGTGATACGGGTTGTTGGCGTCCTTCTGGCGCATAAACGAGAAGATGACGTCATCGGCGTTGAAATCGCGGGTGGGCGTGAAATATTTATTGCTCTGGAATGCCACGCCCTTGCGCAGATGGAAGGTATAGCGCTTGCCGTCTTCGCTCACCTCCCAGCTTTCCGCCAGGCTGGGTTGCAGCTCGACGGTGCCGGGTTTGAAATCCACCAGCCGGTTGTAGATCGCCGCCGAACTGGCGTCTACCGTGGTGCCGGAGGTGAACAGCTGCGGGTTGAAGCCTTCCGGCGAGCCTTCGGAACAGTAGACCAGCGTATTGGCCCGCGCCCCGCCGGCAATCGCCAACGCCAGCAGCCCGATCGTTATTGCTTTTCTTTTCATTGCGCTATCCCCAGTGGTGAAAAAACAGCCGAACGGATAGCAATAAATCATGCAGTTAGCGATGTAAAGGACAAATTCCGCGCATAAAAACGGGCAGGCGCGCAAGCGGCCTGCCCCGGTGAAACGGCGCGAGGATGATGAAATTAAATCATCTGGCTGAAGTTCATCTGCGCCATCAGCTTATAGTTATCGGCGTAGTCGACCGGAATGGCCACCACCACCGGCCCCTGGATCTCCATCGCCTTGCGCAGCATCGGCCGCAGATCTTCCACCGACTGCACGGCGAAACCGACCGCGCCGCAGGATTCCGCGTAGGCCTTGAAGTCGATCGGCCCGAACTCCACGCCGGATTTGCGCTGGTATTTGTTCACTTCCTGCATTTCCACCATGTTGTAAGCGTTATCGACCCAGATCACGTGCACGATGTTGTTTTTCAGCCGCACCGCGGTCTCCAACTCCATGCTCGACTGCATGAAGCCGCCGTCGCCGGAGATTGACACCACCTTATCGCCGGGGCGCACCAGCGCCGCGCCAATGGCCCACGGCAGCGCTACCCCCATGGTTTGCTGGCCGTTGGAGATCAACAGCTGGCGAGCGCGGAAGCTGTAAAGATAGCGGGCGATCCAGATGTGGAAACTGCCCATGTCCACGCACAGCGTCACGTCGTCGCTGACGATGTCCTGCAGCTCCTTGACGATGCGCAACGGATGGATCGGCATGCCGCCGCGGCGCGCGGCGCGTTCCGCCAATTCGGCGCGCTGGCGGCCGAGATCGGTCAGGATCAGTTCCACCTCCGCCGGGACGCAGACCGCCTCATTGAACGCTTCGGTCATCATGTTCAGCGTGGCGCTGATGTTGCCCACCAGCTCGACGTCCGGCCGATAGCAGGTATCGATGTCCGCCGGCAGCACGTCGATATGCACCAGCTTCAGCCGCCCGTGGCTGTTCCACATGCACGGATCGTATTCGATCGGATCGTAGCCGACGCTGACCACCAGATCGGCCTTTTGCAACAGCTGATCGGCCGGCTGGTTGTTGAACAGGCCGACGCGGCCGGCGAAGCGGGCAAAGTGATTGACGTCAATCACCCCCGCCGCCTGATAGGTGCCGACCACCGGCATATGGGTGCGGTACAGCAGATGGCGCACCGCCTCGCTGTTCTCCGGCCGGCTGGCCTGCAAGCCCAGCAGCAGCACCGGGCATTTGGCCTGGCGGATCAGTTTCACCGCCGCCTGAATGTCGTCCGCCGCCGCGGCCCCCATGCGCGGCAAGCGGCAGCCCGCCAGCACCGGCGCCGTGACCGGCTCATTGACGATATCCATCGGCAGGCTGACGAACGACGCCCCCGGCCGGCCGAACTCGGCGCGGCGGAAGGCGTTGGCGATCACCTCGGAAATCGCCGAACCGGCATGCACTTCGGCACAGTACTTGGTCACCGGCCGGAACATGCTGACGGTATCCATGCTCTGGTGCGTCTGCTTCAGGCTGTCGGCGCGCTTCACCGCGCCGCCGAAGGCCACCACCGCATCCCCTTCCGAGGTGGCGGTTGCCAGCCCAGTGATCAGGTTGGAGCTGCCCGGCCCGGAGGTGACCAGCGCCACCCCCGCCTTGCCGGTCAGGCGGCCGACCGCCGCCGCCATAAAGGCCGCGTTGGCCTCATGGCGCACCACTACCGTTTCGATCGACGGCGCATCTTCCAGCGAATCGAACACCCGGTCGATCTTGGCGCCCGGAATGCCGAAAACGTGTTTGACGCCCTGCGCTTCCAGGTTTTTCACCACCAAGTCGGCGCCGCATTGCCAGTCATTGCCTGTTTTTTCCTGTGCCATGGTTCCACCTCCTAAGAAAACGATCGCCGGGATTAGCCCTCGGCGGAACGAATTGCGCGATCCAAATCCTCTGGACAGAGGTTGGCGCGCAAGAAATCCGCATCATGCGGTAACTGAAGATTGAGACGGGTGATGACGCCGAACTGCAGGCGGCCATGATCGAGCTGGTAATCCAGCACGTGGCCGCCGCCGCTGCGGTCGTCGGTAACGAAGTGTTCGTGATAGCCGGCCACGCCGATGCCCTGCATGTAATCGGGCGAGCGGAAGCCGACCAGCGTGCCGCGCCGCTGATGGAACGAGAAGGTCGGCTGCTCTTCTATCGCTTCCAGCATTGGGCGGTAAGGCCGTTCCTGACGCGGCACGGTGCGGGTTTCTACATGGCTGAACTCACCGTCGACCCGCACCGCGCAGAACAGGTTCGGCGAGGCGACCTGTTCATCGATGCATTGGTGCAGTTGCGCCTTGGTGATCGGCCGATCGAATTGCTGGCTGACGCTGGGCTGGAAAAAGGTGACGACGGCGAAAGGGGTTTTCTGTTGCAAACCGGCCGGGCGGGCGCTGCCGTCGGCGCGCAGCTGGTGTATTTCCTGATCGAACGCGATCAGTTCGCCATCCAGATGATTGAAGGTGCCGAGGCCGAAATCGCCGTGTTTCAGCAATTCGGCGATGGTGGTCTCCCCTTCATAAACCCCGTCGATGAGCGCGCTCATCAGCGAGATTTGATAGATTTCGCCCTCCCCGGCGTTGATCGACTGCCTGGCGAAACCCTGCGCCAAATGGCGCGCACAGGAACACCCGTGTTTTTCGTTCATGCTGACTCCTCCACCAGCGCGGAACTGCGGTTCCACGCGTTCAAAAGACCCGCCGACGGCGGGCCAAGATGTCCCTCAGGCGCGTTCATCAGTTGGAACGATTCAGCCTGAGGCGACAAAAAAACCGGCACGGCTGGCCGGCCGATATCCAGAAACAACAGGAAGATAAGTGAAAGTAAAGACTCACTAATCATTAAGGTTGAGTCGGATATCAAATTGAACGGTTAATCTGGTGTTGGAGCGACAATCAACGCCACAGGCGGCTGACGCAGCCTGGGAAAAACATCTGCTATTTGGTGCTAAACGCCGCGAGGTTTATGCGTTTTCTCTCTATGCGGCCGGGATGCGGCGGCGCTGAATCCCGTCGTCAACCCGCAATCAGAGTAGCCGCAGCATCGCCAACAGAGAAGCGGGTATTCATAAGAAACGCTTTTGCATATAATGCAAAAATGAATGACGCCCGCTATGTAGAACATCTGCCAATCTTTCTCGACGTGGCCCGCCTGGGCAGCTTTTCCGCCGCCGCACGCCAGCTGGGTATGGTGCCTTCTTCGCTGGTGCGCCATATCGATGCGCTGGAAAGCGCGCTCGGCGCGACGCTGTTCGTGCGCTCCACCCGCGGCCTGTTGCTGACCGACGCCGGCGAGCTGCTGCTGGCACGCGCCGCCACGCTGATGACGGACATTACCGGCATTCGCGCCGAGCTGAACGCGCTGAACGAAACGCCGCAGGGCACGCTGCGCATCAGCTGCCTGCCGACCTTCGGCAAAACCTATGTGCTGCCGCTGCTGCCGACGCTGGCGGAACGTTACCCTCAGCTGTGGGTCGATCTCGATCTGACCGAACGCCAGACCGATCCGACCCAGGAACGGCTGGACGCCGCCATCCGCATCGGCGAGCAGAAGGACAGCGCGCTGTACGCCAGCCGCATCGCCACCCAACGCTGGGTGATGTGCGCCAGCCCCGGCTACGTCGCCCGCTATGGCCTGCCGAGCGATCTGGAGGCGCTGCCGCAGCACCGGCTGATCGCCCGCTACCACAAACAACAGCCGGCCTGCTGGGCGCAGATCCTCGACGCGGCGTTGATGAACCGCTGCACCATGGCGCTGCGTTGCGATGACTTCACCGCGCAGCGTCAGGCGGCGCTGCTCGGCCTCGGCATCGCCTTTCTGCCCAACTGGGTGGTGGGGCCGGACGTGCAGCATGGGCGGCTGGTGCAGATGCTGGAAGATCCGCGCCATGAACAGCAAGGCATCTATCTGCTGCGGCCGGTGGCGAAAGTGTCCGCCCGCCTGGCGGCCTTCACCGCCCTGCTGCAGCAAACCATCGGTCAACCGCCCAACTGGGCGTAAAGCGGGGTGACGCGGCCGCGCAGCGCCGGGTTGTCGCTCTCGTCTTTCAGTTCGACGCCGGTCAGCCGTCGCCGGCACGCCTGTTCCAGCAACCAGGCCAATTTGAACGCCGCCTGCGGATAATCCAGCCCCTCCGGCCGCACATTGGAGATGCAGTTGCGCTCTGAGTCCCTTCTGCGCCCGTTCGGCTCCCAGGTCAGATAAACCCCCAGGCTGTCCGGCGACGACAGCCCCGGCCGTTCGCCGATCAGCACCGCCACCGCCCGGGCCTGCAGGCACTCGCCGATCTCATCCCCCAGCGCCACTCGCGCCTGATGCGCCAACACCACCGGCGCGATCGCCAGCCCCAACGTATCGAGATAGGGCCGCAGCGCCTGCAGCAGCGGCAATGCCTGGCGGTGCACCGCCTTGGAAGAGAGGCCATCCGCCACCACCAGCAGCAGATCGGTCCGGCGCGGCGGCACGCCGAGCAGCAGGCGGCGGCTGTCCAGCGCCAATCGCCGCCCCAGATCCGGACGGCGCAGATAGGCGGCGCGGTCAACGGCCTGGCTGTGCACCGCCAGCGTGGGCCAACCGGCATCGTGCAGATCCGCCGCCAGCCGTTCGCTCTCGAATGGCTGATGCACCGCGTCGCGCGCCTGGGCATGGGCCAGGCCGAAGCGCAGCAGCTCGTCGGTCGGCAGACTGGCGCCGGTGCGCCCCAGCGCGATGCGCGCGTCGGTAAAGGCGCGCAGCGCGTCCCAACTGTTGACGTGAACCGGTTTGCTCATGTCCGTTCTCCCTGCAGCGCCAGCAACAGCGGGTGATTGGCGGCGGCGTCGCGCAGCCGTCCGCGTTCATCGGTGATGTTCATCGCCGCCAGCCAGGCGGCGAACTCCGGCGCGTGCTTCAGCCCCAGCAGTTCACGGATATAGAGCGCGTCGTGGAACGAGGTGCTTTGGTAATTGAGCATGATGTCGTCCGCGCCCGGCACGCCGATCAGGAACGTCAGCCCGGCGGCGGCCAACAGCGTCAGCAGCGTGTCCATATCATCCTGATCGGCCTCGGCATGGTTGGTGTAACAGACATCGCAGCCCAGCGGCAGGCCGAGCAGCTTGCCGCAGAAGTGATCCTCCAGCCCGGCGCGGATAATTTGTTTGCCGTCATACAGGTATTCAGGGCCGATAAACCCCACCACGGTGTTGATCAGCAGCGGTGAGAAATGCCGCGCCACCGCATAGGCGCGCGCCTCGCAGGTCTGCTGATCGACGCCGTGATGCGCGTTAGCCGACAGGCAACTGCCCTGCCCGGTTTCGAAGTACATCACGTTATCGCCCAACGTGCCGCGCTTGAGGCTCAGCGCCGCCTGCTGCGCTTCCGCCAGCAGCGCCAGACTGATGCCGAAACCGCGATTGGCCGCTTCGGTACCGGCGATCGACTGAAACACCAGATCCACCGGCGCGCCGCGCTCCATCAGCCGCAGCGTGTTGGTCACGTGGGTCAGCACGCAGGATTGGGTGGGTATGGCGAAGCGCTGGATCACGTCGTCCAGCATGTAGTTGAGTTTTTCCAGCAGCGGCAGGCTGTCGCTGGCCGGATTGATGCCGACCACCGCGTCGCCGCTGCCGTACAGCAAACCGTCCAGCATGCTGGCGGCGATGCCTTGCAGGCTGTCGGTCGGGTGATTGGGCTGCAGCCGCACGCTGAGGTGGCCCGGCAGGCCAATCGTATTGCGAAAGCGCGTCACCACCCGGCATTTCTTCGCCACCAGGATCAGATCCTGATTGCGCATGATCTTGCTTACCGCCGCCGCCATCTCCGGCGTAATGCCGGCGGCCACCTGCGCCAGCATGGCGCTGTCCGCCTGCTCGCTCAGCAACCAGTCGCGAAAATCGCCGATCGTGAGGTGCGAGATGGGCTCAAAGGCGGCGGCGTCGTGGCTATCGATGATCAGGCGCGTCACCTCGTCCTGCTCGTACGGCACCAGCGGCTGCTGCAGGAAAGTCTTGAGCGGCACATCCGCCAGCGCGATGCGCGCCGCCATGCGCTCTTCGGCGCTTTCCGCCGCCACCTCCGCCAGATAATCGCCGGAACGCGCCGGCGAAGCTTTCGCCATCAGCTGGCGCAGGCCGCCGAAGCGATAGCCGCGTTGGCCCAACGTTGCCTGATACATAGCCCCCCTCCCTTGCCCTGAGTGACGAGATAAAAGCCCTGCACCAAGTGTAGTCAGTGAAGCAAGAAAATTAATTTGCCTGCTATCGCCGCCATCGCGCATCCCCCCATTTCACCCGCCGCCGCTTCGGGTTACAGTAGCCGCGAAAACAGGAGGGGTGATGGATCCGCAACGGCAAATTATCGACTGGCTGCAACAAGATAGCGCGCGCATGGCCGCCCTGCGCACCGTGCGCCGGCTCGGCCTGAATGACTGGTGCCTCGGCGCCGGCTTTGTGCGCAACCTGGTGTGGGATCGGCGCCACGGCTATGCGGAGCCCACGCCGCTCAACGATATCGACGTGATCCACTTCGATGCGGAGCGGGCGGGCGCCGAACGCGATCGCATGCTGGAGGCGCGGCTGCAGCAGTGGCTGCCGCAGCCGTGGTCGGTCAAGAACCAGGCGCGCATGCACCTGCGCAGCGGCCGCGCGCCCTACCGCAACAGCGAAGAGGCCATCAGCTTCTGGACCGAAGTGGAAACGGCGATCGGCGCACGCCTGAACGCCGACGACAGCATCACGCTGGTCGCCCCTTTCGGGCTCACGTCGCTGTTCAACGACACCATTACCTTCAACGTGAAAAATGGCGATCGCACGGCCTATGCCCAGCGCGTGGTCGACAAAGGCTGGCTGCTGCGCTGGCCGCGTCTGCGGCAGGTAAAGATTTAGCCGCCGCTGCCGATACCCTGAACAGCGAGATCCAGACTCAGGGAGAGCAACCATGTCGACCACCATCACCATGATCGTACCGATCAAGAATACCGTCCCCGGCGTCAGCAACGTCTTCAGCGCGCCGGGCCATCAGGGCGAATTGCTGATGGCCAAACCGGTCAACAACCAGCCGCAAGGCGGCAAGATGGAGAAAAACGAACGCGCCAACGGCAATGACGAACCGGTTAACCTCAATGAAAGCCGCGCTTCGGCGCGCATCAAGGCGCTGAACCGGCAGATTCAGGCGCTGCAGCAAAAGCTGGTGGAACTGAAGGATTCCGACGCCGATCCCAAAGAGATCGAAAAGCAGAAACAGCTGATCGAAGCGCAGATCAAGATGTTGCAGGCCGAGATCGCGCGCATCCAGAAAGAAGAAATGGAAAAGCAGCAGCAGGAGCAAATGGAAAAAGCCGCGGCGAAATCCGGCGACGGCGTAAACCGCCCAACGCCGCTCAACGCGGTGGACGTCTATATCTGAGTCAATATGCCGCGTTTTCCCGCCGGCGCTGTTGCAGCAGCGCCGCCTGCTGACGCGCCACCTGCCAGATGGCCTCCGCCGCCGGCGTCAGTGAGCGGTTCTTGCGCCGCACCAGCATCAGCGCACGGTTAATTTCCGGCACCAGCCGCCGCACCCGGAGCCGTCCCCCTTCCGGCAATGGCAGCGCCAACGCCGGGAAAATGCTGATGCCAATCCCCTCCGCCACCATCGGGAACAGCGTGGCCGGATGGCCGATTTCCTGCACCACCTGCGCCTCCACGCCCTGCTGTCTCAGCGCACTGTCGATCAGCGGCCGGCTGCCCGACGCATAATCCTGCAACACCAGGCGGCAACCGTTCAACGCCGACCAACGCACCGCCTGCTGCGCAGCGAACGGATGATCGTCGCGGCACAGCAACAGGAAAGGTTCATGCAGCACCGCTTCGCACTCCAGATCCACCGCCTGTACCGGATCGACCACGATGCCGAAATCCACCTCGGCGTTGCGCACGCTGTGCAGCACCTGCTGCTGCGCCTGATCGCGCAGCATGATGCGGATCTCCGGGTATTCACGCTCGCCGGCGGCGATGCACTGCGGCATCAGATGGGCGGAAATGGTTTGGCTCGTCGCCACCCGCACCGTGCCGCTGCGCTGTACGCCAAAGCTGCGCGCATCCAGCAAAGCGGCCTGCAGTTCGTCCAGCAGCCGCTCGACCCGGTTGGCCAACCGCAGACCGGCGTCGGTCAACACCACTTCACGCGTGGTGCGATCCAGCAGCCGCACGCCGACCTCCGCTTCCAGCTCTTTCACGCTGTGGCTGACCGCCGATTGCGTCAGGCCGATCGCCTCACCGGCGCGGCTGAAGCTGCCGTGGCGGGCGATGGCGACGAACACCCGCAGCTGTTTGAGTGAGTAATTCATGTGTTTTATTCATATATGAATTAAATAAATCAATTTAATTATTATATGTCCGCGCGGGAGAATAGCCCTATCGATTTTCGACCCTGAGCGCACCGCCATGAGATTTCTGCCCGATCGTTTTACCCTGACGCTGATCGCTACCGTGCTGCTGGCGTCGTTCCTGCCGGCGCGCGGCGAGTTCGTCGGCTGGCTCAACGCCCTGACCATCGCCGCCATCGCCCTGCTGTTCTTCATGCACGGCGCCAAGCTGTCGCGCGAGGCCATCCTGGCCGGCAGCAACAACTGGCGGCTGCATCTGTGGGTGATGTGCAGCACCTTCATCATTTTTCCGGCGCTGGGCGTGCTGTTTGCCTGGTGGGCGCCGATCGACGTCAGCCCCGAGCTGTACGCCGGTTTCATCTACCTGTGCATCCTGCCGGCCACCGTGCAATCGGCCATCGCCTTCACCTCGCTGGCGGGCGGCAACGTCGCGGCGGCGGTATGCAGCGCTTCCGCCTCCAGCCTGCTCGGGATCTTCGTGTCGCCGCTGCTGGTCGGCTTGTTGATGAATGTGCACGGCGATACCGGCGGCCTGCGGCAGGTCGGTTCGATCGTGCTGCAGCTGCTGGTGCCGTTCGTCGCCGGTCACCTGCTGCGGCCGCTGATCGGCGGCTGGATCGAACGCCATCGGCCGCTTATCGGTAAAACCGATCAGACTTCAATTCTGCTGGTGGTGTACGCCGCCTTCAGCGAGGCGGTGACGCACGGCATCTGGCATCAGGTAGGGATGGGCTCACTGGCGTTTATCGTCGGTGGCAGCATCGTGCTGCTGGCGATCGTGCTGGTGGTGAACACTTACATGGCGCGCTGGCTGGGGTTCAGCAAAGCGGACGAGATCACCATCGTATTCTGCGGTTCGAAGAAGAGCCTGGCGAACGGCATTCCGATGGCCAATATCCTGTTCCCGGCGGCGACGGTGGGGATCATGGTGCTGCCGCTGATGGTGTTCCATCAGGTGCAGCTGATGACCTGTGCGGTATTGGCGAAAAGGTATCAGCGCAAGCAGCGGGCGCAACAGGCGGTGCCCAACGCGCAGGCGTCGCGCGGGTAAAAAAAAGACGGGCCAAGGCCCGTCAGTTCAGCTTTTCTTCAGCGGCTTGACCAGGTGGTCAAGCCCTTCGATTTTAATCGCCAGCGTCATCTCCATCAGCATGCCGAGCTTGCCTTTGGGGAATTCACCCTTGCGGGCGAACCACAGCAGGTACTCTTCGGGCAGATCGATCAGCACCCGCCCCTGGTACTTGCCGAACGGCATCACGGTATTGGCGATCTCCAGCAGGTTTTCTTTTTCCATCACTCACCCAGCAAGCGGATCATCTCCGCTTCGTCGATCACGGCGATACCCAGCTCCTGAGCCTTCGCCAGCTTGGAGCCGGCCGCCTCGCCGGCGATCACCAGATCGGTTTTCTTCGACACGCTGCCGCTGACCTTGGCGCCCAGCGCCGTCAGGCGATCTTTGGCCTCGTCGCGCGACAGCTGGCTCAGCGAGCCGGTCAGCACCACGGTTTTGCCGGCGAACGGGCTGTCTATCTCTTCCGCCGCCACCACCACCGGCGCCGGCCAGTGGATGCCGATCTCGGCGCCCACCAACTCGTTGATCACCTGCTGATTGAGCGCTTCATCGAGGAAGTTGCGCGTGTGTTTGGCCACCACTTCGCCGACGTCCGGCACCTCTTTCAGCGCCTCGATGTCGGCGGCGAACAGCTTCTCGAGCGATCCGAAATGCGCCGCGAGGTTGGCGGCGGTCGCTTCGCCGACCTCGCGAATGCCGAGCGCATACAGGAAGCGAGCGAAGGTGGTCTGCTTGGATTTCTCCAGCGCATTAACCAGATTCTGCGCCGATTTCGGCCCCATGCGATCCAGGCCGGTCAGAATGCCGGCGGACAGCCGGAACAGATCGGCCGGGTTCTTCACGTACTCCTTGTCCACCAGCTGCTCGATGATCTTGTCGCCCATGCCTTCAACGTCCAGCGCGCGGCGGGAAACGAAATGCTTCAACGCCTCTTTGCGCTGCGCGCCGCAGATAAGACCGCCGGTGCAACGCGCCACGGCCTCGCCTTCCACGCGCTCAACGTCGGAACCGCACACCGGGCAGTGCAGCGGGAACACCACTTCGCGCGCATCCTGCGGCCGACGGTCTTCCAGCACGCCCACCACCTGCGGGATCACGTCGCCGGCGCGGCGCACGATCACCGTATCGCCGATGCGCAGCCCCAACCGCTCAATTTCATCGGCGTTGTGCAAGGTGGCGTTGCTGACGGTCACCCCGGCCACCAGCACCGGCTCAAGGCGCGCCACCGGCGTAATCGCGCCGGTGCGGCCAACCTGAAACTCCACTTCGCGCACCACGGTGATCTGCTCCTGCGCCGGGAATTTGAACGCCGTCGCCCAGCGCGGCGCACGCGCCACGAAGCCCAGCGTTTCCTGCAGATCGATGTCGTCAATCTTGATCACCACGCCGTCGATATCGAAACCGAGCTGTGCGCGGTCCCGCTCGACCTGGCGATAGAACGCCAGCACTTCCTCGCTGCCGGTGCGGCGCTGGGCGCGATCGCTGACCGGCAGGCCCCAGGCCTTGAACTGCATCAGGCGTTCGAAGTGGCTGCGCGGCAGCTCGCCGCCTTCCAGCAGCCCGACGCCATAGCAAAAGAAGGTCAGCGGGCGTTTGGCGGTAATGCGCGGATCGAGCTGGCGCAGCGAACCGGCGGCGGCGTTGCGCGGATTGGCGAACACCTTGCCGTCTTTGCGCCGCGCCTCTTCGTTCATCTGTTCAAACCCTGCCTGCGGCATGAACACTTCGCCGCGCACTTCCAGCCGGCGCGGGATGTTGTCGCCGGTCAGGCGCAGCGGGATGGCGCGAATGGTGCGCACGTTGGAGGTGATGTTCTCGCCGGTGGTGCCGTCGCCGCGCGTCGCCGCACGCACCAGCTCACCGTCTTCGTACAGCAGGCTGACCGCCAGGCCGTCCAGCTTCAGCTCGCAGCAGAAGGTCAGCGGATCGCTGCTCTTGAGCCTGTCCTGCACGCGCTTGTAAAACGCCAGGAAGCTCTCTTCGTCGAACACGTTGTCCAGCGACAGCATCGGCACTTCGTGACGCACCTGGTCAAACGCCGCCAGCGGCGCCGCGCCCACGCGCTGGGTCGGCGAATCGGCGGTGATCAGCTCCGGATACGCGCTCTCGAGCTCGCGCAGCTCGCGCATCAGGCGGTCATATTCCGCATCCGGCACTTCGGGCGCATCCAGCACATGATACTGGTATTCATGATGGCGCAATGTGGCTCGTAGTTGATTGATTTGTTGGATTATCGATTCCATGGCTCACCATCAAAGATAAAAAACCCCCGGCTAGCGGGGGCTTTGTTGTTACGGATGTTCAGTGCGCGCGGCAACCCGGTCAGGCGTTGTTTTCCAACACTTCACGGATACGCGCTTTGTAGGTTTCCAGCTTCTGCGGCGTCATCATGCGGCGCTCGTCGTCCAGCACCACACCGCCCACGTCGTCGGCGATGCGCTGCGCCGACTGCAGCATCAGCTTGAAGTTCTGATTGGCGTCGCCGTAAGACGGCACCATCATGAACATCGACACGCCCGGCGTGGAGAAATCGGACATCATGTCAGGATCGAACGACCCCGGCTTGACCATGTTCGCCAGGCTGAACAGCACCGGGCCGCTGCCGGCCGGGCTGATATGGCGGTGGAAGATGCCCATCTCGCCAAACTGGAAGCCCGCCTGCAACACGCTCTGCAGCAGCACTTCGCCGCCGATCACGCCGCCCTGATGGGCCGCGACGTGCAGCACCAGCACGGTCTCTTTCAGTTTAGCCTGTACTGGCGCAGCGGCCGGCTGTTGCGGCTGCGGTGCAGGTTCCGACGCAGGCTTCACTTCCGGCGCTTGCTGCACCGGGGCGGATTCGGCGTGGAATGCCGGTTCCGCCGCCAGCGGCGCCTCATGTTCATGCGGCAGATCGTCAACGCGCGGCTCGCGGCGCACGGCCGGTTGCGGTTGCTGCGGCTCGGCCGGTTTTTCGTCCGGCGCGTAGTTGTTCAGCAGGATGTCATCGTACTCCGGCCGCTGAGACAGCGGAGGCGGCGTCTGATGAGCAGCCGGCTGAACGGCGCGGGGCGCAGGCGCAGCCGCCGGAGCGGGCTTCGGCGCGGCCACGGGTTCTTCGCGTGCGGCATCGAAATGGCCGAATGACGGCTCGTCTTGCGGGTGAGGTGCGCGTACGCGCACCTCACCGACGCCTTCTTCGAGATCGTCGATCGGAGTTTGTTCACGTTCCTTTTGGGAACGTTTGGCTGGGCGATCGCGGAAGAGCGCTGACCGTTCTTTGCGACTGGTCCACAGACCGTGCAATAACAGCGCTATTATGGCGATCGCGCCAACAACGATTAATATCAGACGCAAATCCTGCATCATTGCTATCTCTGTTGTTCCAATACATTGCCACCGCGGCAAACATTCACTCTTTAACTCTATTTGCCCGCGCACACAAGTGCAAGTCCGTGCTGAACTTTATGCCAATAAAGATGATTATACTGCCTTTTTCTGCTGGTTTTTCAGCCAACCCTACCCTAGCCAGTGGAAAATCATCCCTATATGATAATGATGCCTGTTCAGACAACGAGATAACTTAAGATATGTCCTATACGCAGCCCCCTTCCCGTTCCACCAGCGGCATTCATTATTTCGCCGAAGGCTGGCGCCTGATTTCGCGCCCGGGGATTAAACGCTATGTGGTCCTGCCGTTGCTGGTCAACGTGCTGCTGATGGGCTCCGCTTTCTGGTGGCTGTTCAGCCGCCTCGGCGACTGGATCCCGGCGATGATGAGCCACGTTCCCGATTGGCTGCAATGGTTGAGCTACCTGCTGTGGCCGCTGGCGGTCATTTCGGTGCTGCTGGTGTTCAGCTATCTGTTCAGCACCCTCACCAACCTGATCGCCGCCCCGTTTTGCGGCCTGCTGGCCGAACAGCTCGAAGGCAGCCTGACCGGCAAACCGCTGCCGGACACCGGCCTGCTCGGCATCGCCAAAGACCTGCCGCGCATCATGGCGCGCGAATGGCGCAAGCTGATGTATTACCTGCCGCGCGCGCTGCTGCTGCTGGCGCTGTACTTCGTGCCCGGCATCGGCCAGACGGTGGCGCCGGTGCTGTGGTTCCTGTTCAGCGCCTGGATGCTGGCGATCCAGTATTGCGACTATCCGTTCGACAACCACAAGGTGAGCTTTGCCGACATGCGCCGCGCTTTGCGCCAGCACAAAACCGACAACCTGCAGTTCGGCGCGCTGGTCAGCCTGTTCACCATGATCCCCATCCTCAACCTGGTGATCCTGCCGGTCGCCGTCTGCGGTGCCACCGCGATGTGGGTCGATCGCTACCGCTCGCAATTCGTCCGATAACCGCCGTTTTTTGCCGCCGACAGCGCGGAAATTTTCGACAGGGCGCGCATTTCGCGCCCTTATCATTGTGCTTAAAACTTATTTCCTAATAACATATAGATATACCAATTCTTTACTTCCCTGCCGGTACTGTTAGCGTATGCTTTCGATGTTCCCCACATTTTCATAGAGTTAAAGGACGGGCTATGAGCAAGATATATGAAGACAACTCATTAACAATCGGCCATACGCCGCTGGTTCGTCTGAACCGTATCGGCAACGGACGCATTCTGGCCAAGGTTGAATCACGCAACCCGAGCTTCAGCGTCAAATGCCGCATCGGTGCCAATATGATTTGGGATGCGGAACAACGCGGCGTGCTGACCGCCGGCAAAGAACTGGTGGAGCCGACCAGCGGCAACACCGGCATCGCGCTGGCCTTCGTCGCCGCCGCGCGCGGTTACAAGCTGACGCTGACCATGCCGGAAACCATGAGCATCGAGCGCCGCAAGCTGCTCAAGGCGCTGGGCGCCAATCTGGTGCTGACCGAAGGGGCGAAAGGCATGAAAGGCGCCATCGCCAAAGCGGAGGAGATCGTCGCCACCGATCCAAACCGCTACCTGATCCTGCAACAGTTCAGCAACCCGGCCAACCCGGCCATCCATGAAAAAACCACCGGCCCGGAAATCTGGGAAGACACCGATGGGGAAGTCGACGTGTTCATCTCCGGCGTCGGCACCGGCGGCACATTGACCGGCGTCAGCCGCTACATCAAGAACACCAAAGGCAAGGCCATCACCACCGTGGCGGTCGAGCCGACCGACTCGCCGGTCATCAGCCAGGCGCTGGCCGGTGAAGAGCTGAAACCGGGCCCGCACAAGATCCAGGGCATCGGCGCCGGCTTCATTCCAGGCAACCTCGATCTTGACCTGGTGGATCGCGTCGAAAAAATCTCCAACGACGAAGCCATCAGCATGGCGCGCCGCCTGATGGACGAAGAAGGCATCCTGGCAGGCATCTCCTCCGGCGCAGCGGTCGCAGCGGCGGTGAAACTGGCCGAAGAACCGGCGTTCGCCGACAAGACCATTGTGGTCATCCTGCCCTCTTCCGGCGAACGTTATCTCAGCACCGCGCTGTTCGCCGATCTGTTCACCGAGCAGGAATTGCAGCAGTAATCCCGCCACTGCACAAATCGCTAAAAAAGCACCCTGTGGGGTGCTTTTTTGTGGACTGGATCAAACTTTATAGCAGTCCAAGATTGCTTTTGCCCGTCGCCTTTAGTATTTAACGGTGCATTATTTCGATGCGCAAAATTAATCACTCTCCGAGCCTGGTCGAGGCTGAATCGATTTACTCATCTGTCGCCGACGCGGCGAATCGGGCATAATGGGGAGCGGATTGGAACGACGTCTAAAGCCGAGTTTTTTGATCTGAAGTGCCTAACGCGTCGTTTTCTGTTGCATCAACGTTCGCCCCTGTCCATAGTCAGGCGCTATAACCAGACAAGTTAAAGTCAGGCCCCTGGGCTAAACTTTAACTCCACAACATTAATCCAATAAGTTGGGGAAACATCAATGTTCCAGCAAGAAGTTACTATTACCGCTCCGAATGGTCTGCATACTCGCCCTGCCGCTCAGTTCGTTAAAGAAGCCAAAGGCTTCACGTCTGACATCACCGTGACCTCCAACGGCAAAAGCGCCAGCGCTAAAAGCCTGTTCAAACTGCAAACTCTGGGGCTGACTCAAGGGACCGTAGTGACCATCTCAGCTGAAGGTGAAGACGAGCAGAAAGCCGTTGAGCACTTGGTAAAACTGATGGCAGAGCTTGAGTAATCGGCCCGTCTTTTTAGTTAACACCAGTCAAGAGTAAGGTAGGGTTATGATTTCAGGCATTTTAGTATCACCGGGCATCGCTTTTGGTAAGGCTCTCTTGCTGAAAGAAGACGACATCGTCATCAACCGGAAGAAAATCTCTGCTGATCAAGTAGAGCAGGAAGTCTCGCGTTTTCTGGCCGGCCGCGCGAAAGCGTCCGAACAGCTGGAAGCGATCAAGACCAAAGCTGGCGAAACCTTCGGCGAAGAGAAGGAAGCTATCTTCGAAGGCCACATCATGTTGCTGGAAGACGAAGAGCTTGAGCAGGAAATCATAGCCCTAATCAAAGACGATCTGGCCTCCGCAGACGCCGCCGCCTACACCGTGATCGAAGGCCAGGCGAAAGCGTTGGAAGAGCTGGACGACGAATACCTGAAAGAACGCGCCGCCGACGTGCGCGACATCGGCAAACGCCTGCTGCAGAACATTCTGGGCATGCCGATCGTCGATCTGGGCTCCATTCAGGATGAAGTGATCCTGGTGGCCACCGATCTGACCCCGTCCGAGACCGCGCAGCTGAACCTGGACAAAGTGCTGGGCTTCATTACCGATCTCGGCGGCCGCACCTCCCACACCTCTATCATGGCGCGCTCCCTGGAGCTGCCGGCGATCGTCGGCACCAGCGACGTGACCAAGCAGGTGAAGAACGACGACTATCTGATTCTGGACGCGGTTAACAACCAGATTTACGTTAACCCGACCGCTGACGTTATCGATCAGCTGAAAGCCGCCCAGAACCAATATATCACCGAGAAAAACGATCTGGCCAAGCTGAAGGACCTGCCGGCGATTACGCTGGACGGCCATCAGGTTGAAGTCTGCGCCAACATCGGCACCGTGCGCGACGTCGCGGGTGCAGAGCGCAACGGCGCGGAAGGCGTCGGCCTGTATCGTACCGAATTCCTGTTCATGGACCGCGACTCGCTGCCAACCGAAGACGAGCAGTTCCAGGCTTATAAAGCCGTGGCGGAAGCCATGGGCTCGCAGGCCGTGATCGTCCGCACCATGGACATCGGCGGCGACAAAGACCTGCCGTACATGAACCTGCCGAAGGAAGAGAACCCGTTCCTCGGCTGGCGCGCCATCCGCATCGCGATGGACCGCCGTGAAATCCTGCACGCCCAGCTGCGCGCCATCCTGCGCGCCTCGGCGTTCGGCAAACTGCGCATCATGTTCCCGATGATCATTTCCGTGGAAGAAGTGCGCGATCTGAAAGGCGAAATCGAGACGCTGAAGGCGCAGCTGCGCGAAGAAGGCAAGGCGTTTGACGAGAGCATCGAAGTGGGCGTGATGGTGGAAACACCGGCTGCGGCGGTCATCGCTCACCACCTGGCGAAAGAAGTCGACTTCTTTAGTATTGGGACAAACGATCTAACCCAGTATACTCTGGCGGTAGATCGCGGCAACGAGCTGATTTCTCATCTCTATAACCCGATGTCCCCATCAGTGCTTGGCCTGATTAAACAGGTTATTGATGCATCTCACGCGGAAGGCAAGTGGACCGGCATGTGCGGCGAACTGGCTGGCGATGAGCGTGCTACACTGTTGTTATTGGGCATGGGGCTGGATGAGTTCAGCATGAGTGCGATTTCAATCCCGCGCATCAAGAAAATTATTCGCAACACGAATTTCGAAGATGTGAAGGCGTTGGCAGCGCAAGCCTTGGCACAGCCAACGGCACAAGACCTGATGAATTGCGTCAATAAATTCATCGAAGAAAAAACGCTCTGCTAAACTTCCACGACACTGGAACGCCGCCCAATTTAATGCTTAGGAGAAGATCATGGGTTTGTTCGATAAACTGAAATCTCTGGTTTCTGATGACAAGAAAGACACGGGCACTATCGAGATCGTCGCTCCCCTTTCTGGCGAAATCGTCAATATCGAAGATGTGCCGGACGTAGTGTTCGCTGAAAAAATCGTTGGCGACGGTATCGCCATCAAACCGGCCGGCAACAAAATGGTTGCTCCGGTTGACGGTACCATCGGTAAGATTTTCGAAACCAACCATGCATTCTCTATCGAATCCGACAGCGGCATTGAGCTGTTCGTCCACTTCGGCATCGATACCGTAGAACTGAAAGGCGAAGGCTTCAAACGCATCGCCGAAGAAGGTCAGCGCGTCAAGAAAGGTGACGTCGTTATCGAGTTCAACCTGCCACTGCTGGAAGAGAAAGCCAAGTCTACCCTGACGCCGGTCGTTATCTCCAACATGGACGAGATCAAAGAGCTGATCAAACTGTCCGGCAGCGTGACCGTTGGCGAAACCCCGATCATCCGCATCAAGAAGTAATCGCGAATGAGCAAGAAAAACGGCGCCCTCGGCGCCGTTTTTTTATCCCCTTCGTCGTATCCCAATCTCGCTACGTTATGACGACCAGCGCGGGATACGCAGGGTAATGACCAGCCCCTCTCTGTCGCCGTTGCGCGCCTCAACCTGGCCGCCGTGCGCCAATACCACCTTGCGGGTAATCGCCAGCCCCAGGCCGTAGCCCTTGCCCGACTGCGCCGACTTCACGCGCACGAATGGATCGAAGATGCTCGACAGTTTCGACTCCTCCACGCCCGGCCCCTGATCGCTGACGGCGAGCTGGAACTGGTTGTCGATGCGCGACAGCGCTACCGTCACCCGCTGGCCCTGGCTGGAAAAGCGCAGCGCATTGCGCACGATGTTGTCCACCGCGCGCCGCATCAGCTCCGCATTGCCCTTGACGGTATACTCCACGTCCGACTCGGCCTGCAGCACGATCTCCACGCCGGGCACCTGCGCCTCGTAGCGCGCATCGCTCACCACCGCATCCACCAGGCCGTACAGATCGAAGTACTCCTCGTCCGGCAGGCTGCTGTGTTCGGTGCGCGACAGCGCCAGCAGCTCGCCGATCATTTTATCCAGCCGCCCCGACTCATGTTCGATGCGCTTGAGCGAGGTTTCGACGTTGCCGGCATTCTGCCGCGCCAGGCCGATCGCCAACTGCAGGCGCGCCAGCGGCGAACGCAGTTCGTGCGAGACATCGTGCAACAGCTGCTCGCGGGCGCTGACCAGCAGTTCCAGCCGCTCGGCCATGGTGTCGAAATCGCGCGCCACGTCGGACAGCTCGTCATGACGGCGCCGCATTTTCGGGAACAGCCGCACCGACAGATCGCCCTGCGCCACCCGATCCAGGCCGCCGCGCAGCTGACGCATCGGCCGGGTCAGGTTCCAGGCCAATACGGCGCTGAACAGCAAACCGCCCAGCCCGCCGACCCACAACATCGGCGCAGGAATGTTGAAGAAATGGGAACGCCGCTCCGGCCGATACTCTTCCCGCAGCCCGCGCACGTTATAACTCAGCCAGTATCCCTGCCCTTCCCCGGTCTGCACCCAGGCGGAAATCGCTTTCGGCATCCGCCGCCCTTCAAACAGCGGTTCTTCCGGCGCGGGCGGCGGCGGTTGGGTCATCGGCGTTACCGACAGCAGACGCCTGTCGTCCTCGGGCCAGTCGCGCATCAGCGCTTCCAGCGCCGGCATGCCGCCGCTGCGCAATTGGGTGGCGGCGGAGGTCAGCTGCAGGCCGATCGCCCGCCGCGCCATGGCGTTCTCCGGCGGCACATAGCGATCGCCATAAAGAGAAAACGCCACCCACAGGGCCTGCGTCATGATGAGAAAGGTCAGCCAAAAGCCGAGCAAAATTTTCCAGAACAGTCTTCCGCGCATGTCAGGTTACCGGATGCGATAGCCGATGCTGCGCACCGTTTCGATGCTCAGCGTATTGCCGGCCAACGCGCTCAGCTTCTGGCGGATATTGCTGATATGCACATCCACGCTGCGGTCATAGGCTTCACGCGGGCGCCCCAGCCCCTTCTCGGACAATTCGTCCTTCGACACCACACGGTCCGGCGCGCGCAGCAACAGCTCCAACAGATTGAATTCCGAAGCGGTCAGATCGAACGCCTTGCCGCGCCATTCGCTGCTGCGGGTTGAAGGGTTTAACGTCAGCTCGCCAACGCTGATGGCGGCCTCGTCGTCCGCTTCTTGCGGCCGTTCTTCGAAACGGCGCAGCACCGCGCGCAAACGCGCCACCAATTCGCGCGGATAGCAGGGTTTGGGCATGTAATCGTCGGCGCCCATCTCCAGACCAATCACCCGATCGATGTTGTCACCTTTGGCGGTCAGCATGATGATCGGCAGCCGGCTCTTTTTGCGCACGTCGCGCAGCACGTCGATGCCGCTCATATCCGGCAGCATGATGTCGAGGATCATCGCGGTATAGTCGCCCGACAGCGCGCCCTCTACCCCCGCCTTGCCGGTCAGCACCAGCTTGGCGTCGAAACCTTCGCCCGTCAGGTATTCGCTCAGCATGGTGCCAAGCTCCAGGTCATCGTCGACCAGTAAAATTTTCATGCCTTGCTCCTTCACCGATTTTCGTTATTTTCCCGCCAATTTCGCCGGTCCGCAGCCGGTTTTACTCAATCCTTACACATCGCTCTTGGCGTCTCGTCACCGTTATTGTGGCCGCTGCCGCGCGATTTCTCTACTTCAGTCATGGCATTGGCGCACGGGCAAGCGGCAGCCGCCGCAAGTGGGGCTGCCGTCTGTCGAAAGGAAAGGAGGAAAGGTTTTCCCGACGGAACACACCGCCGGGAGGGCGCGCTCAGCCGAACACGCCGGTTGAAAGGTAGCGATCGCCGCGATCGCAGACGATCGCCACCACCACGCTGCCGGGGTGAGCCGCGGCGACGCGCAAGGCGCCGACCACCGCGCCACCGGAGCTGACGCCGCAGAAGATGCCTTCACGCTGCGCCAGCTGGCGCATGGTCTGCTCGGCATCGCCCTGTTCGATATCCAGCACCTGATCCACCAGCTCCGGGCGGAAAATACCCGGCAGGTAAGCGGGCGCCCAGCGGCGAATGCCGGGGATGCTGCTGCCCTCCGCCGGCTGCAGGCCGATGATCTGCACCTGCGGATTCTGGCTTTTCAGGTAACCGCCCACGCCGGTAATGGTGCCGGTGGTACCCATGCTGGAAACGAAATGCGTGATGCGCCCTTCGGTTTGGCGCCAAATCTCCGGGCCGGTGGTGGTGAAATGGGCGTAGGGATTGTCCAGGTTGTTGAACTGATCCAGTACCTTGCCCTGCCCCTGACGCTGCATCTCCAGCGCCAGATCGCGCGCCCCTTCCATGCCCTGCTCACGGCTGACCAGGATCAGCTCGGCGCCGTAGGCGCGCATCGCCGCCTGCCGCTCCAGGCTCATGTTCTCCGGCATCAGCAGCTTCAGCGTATAGCCTTTCAATGCAGCGATCATCGCCAGCGCAATGCCGGTGTTGCCGCTGGTGGCCTCAATCAGCACGTCGCCGGGCCTGATCTCACCGCGCAGCTCCGCCTGCTGGATCATCGCCAACGCAGCGCGATCCTTCACCGATCCCGCCGGATTGTTGCCTTCCAGTTTGACCCATACCTCGCTGCCCGCCTGGGCGGCCAGCCGTTGCAGTTTTACCAGCGGGGTATTCCCGATGCATTGTTCGAGCGTTGTCACGATCTTTGCCTGTGTGTTGGTGTGCGTAAAGTAAAAAGGCAACCCTGGGGTTGCCTTGAATAAAGGGCTGCTAAAACCTATCAGGCGCTTTTGGCTAACGCAACAGGTTGCAGCAGTTGATCGCCGGCATACAGCCGCGCATTGAGGCTGCCGACGTAATAACGGCCGCCGCGCACCGGCGTGGCGTTGCCTTCCGGCAGCACCACGCTGATCGGTTCCTGGTGCCAGCCGATCGGCTGCACCGTCAGCTGCCAGAAATGGCCGCGCGGACTGACTTCCAGCACCTGAACCGGTAGCGGGCAACGTTCGCTGCTTTCGGTCGCCACTTCCATTTCCCACGGGCGCAGGAACAGATCGACGCTGCCCTGGTGCATCGGCTGGAACGACAACGGCCACTGATGCGCGCCGACGAACAGCTGGGAGCCGCGAATTTCGCCGTTCAGGCGGTTCACTTCCCCCATGAATTCCAGCACAAAGCGGCTCGCCGGTTCGCGCATGATGTCGACCGGCGACCCGACCTGTTCGATATTGCCCTGGCTCATCACCACGATGCGGTCGGCCACTTCCATCGCCTCTTCCTGATCGTGGGTGACGAACACGCTGGTGAATTTCAGCTCTTCATGCAGCTGACGCAGCCAGCGGCGCAGCTCTTTGCGCACCTGCGCATCCAGCGCGCCGAACGGTTCATCCAGCAGCAGAATCTGCGGTTCCACCGCCAGGGCGCGCGCCAGCGCCACGCGCTGTTTCTGGCCGCCGGACAGCTGCGACGGATAGCGGGTAGCCAGGTGGCCCAGCTGCACCATTTCCAGCAACTGAGTGACTTTCTGTTTGATCGCCGCGGCGTTCGGGCGCTCGCGGCGCGGCAGCACGGTCAGGCCGAAGGCGATGTTATCGAACACCGTCATGTGGCGGAACAGCGCATAGTGCTGAAATACGAAGCCCACGCGCCTGTCGCGCGCGTGCATGTGGCTGACGTCGGTGCCGTGGAAGCCCAGCTTGCCGCCGCTCTGGCTTTCCAGCCCGGCGATGATGCGCAGCAGCGTGGTCTTGCCGGAACCGGACGGCCCGAGCAGCGCCACCATTTCGCCGGAAGCAATATCGAGCGAGATATCGTTCAATACCTTGGTGCGACCGAAGGACTTGTTGATGCCGTTAATCTCAATGCTCATGATTTTCCTCCCGCTCAAGACGCGCGTTTTGACGTTCCAGACGCCACTGCAGCGCGCTCTTCAAAAATAGGGTAACGATCGCCATCAGGGTCAACAGGGCGGCGGCGGTAAAGGCCCCGACGGTGTTGTAATCCTGCTGCAACAGCTCGACCTGCAGCGGCAGGCTGTAGGTTTCGCCGCGAATCGAACCGGACACCACCGACACCGCGCCGAACTCGCCGATGGCGCGCGCGTTGGTCAGCACCACGCCGTACAGCAGCGCCCAGCGAATGTTGGGCAGCGTCACGCGGCGGAACATTTGCCAGCCGGACGCTCCCAGCAGAATGGCGGCCTCATCTTCCTGGCTGCCCTGGCTGAGCATCATCGGCACCAGTTCGCGCACCACGAAGGGACAGGTGACGAAAATGGTCACCAGCACCATGCCCGGCCAGGAGAACATCACCTGAATGTTATGCGCATCCAGCCAGCCGCCCAGCAGGCCGTTGCTGCCGTAAAACAGCAGATAAATCAGCCCCGCCACCACCGGTGAAACGGCGAACGGGATATCGATCAGCGTCAGCAGCAGCTGGCGGCCGGGGAAGGTAAAACGCGTCACCAGCCACGCCAGCAACGTGCCGAACACCAGGTTGAACGGCACGGTGATCAGCGCGATCAGGACCGTCAGCCAAATGGCGTGCAGCATGTCCGGATCGAGCAAATTGCTCCACATCGCGCCGAATCCTTTGGAGAAGGCCTCGGCGAAAATCGATATCATCGGCACCACCAGCAGCAGCGCCGAAAACAGCGTGCCGATGGCGATCAGCGTCCACTTGCCCCAGTTAACGCGCGGGCGCTCGGCGCCGTTGAAGGCGGAAATATCAGCCATCAGTGCCCTCCTCCCAAACGTCTGCCGAAGCGGCTTTGCAATACGTTAATGCTGAACAGCAGCAGCAGCGACGCCGCCAGGATCACCGAGGCGATGGCGCTGGCCGCCGGGTAATCGAACTCCTGCAAACGCACAAAAATCATCAGCGAGGTCACTTCCGTCTTCCAGGCGATGTTGCCGGCGATGAAAATCACCGCCCCGAACTCGCCCAGGCTGCGGGTAAAGGAAATGGCGGTGCCGGCCAGCAGCGCCGGCGCCACTTCAGGCAGCACGACGCGACGAAAACTCTGCCAACGTGTGGCGCCCAGCGTCTCGGCCGCTTCTTCGTATTCCGGCCCCAGCTCTTCCAGAACCGGCTGCACGGTGCGCACCACAAACGGCAGGCTGGTGAACGCCATCGCCACCGCGATCCCAAGCCAGGTGAAGGTGACTTTGATGTCGAAGTGCGCCAGCCACTGCCCGTACCAGCCCGTGGTGGAAAACAGACCGGCCAGCGTCAGGCCGGCTACCGCCGTCGGCAGCGCGAACGGCAGGTCGATCAGTCCATCCAGCAGCGAACGGCCGGGAAAGCGGTAGCGCGTCAGGATCCAGGCCATCAGCATGCCGAACACCGCATTGAACAGGCTGGCGACAGCGGCCGCCAGCAGCGTCACTTTATACGCCGCCACCACCTGCGGGTTGGAAATCACTTCCCAATATTGCGCCAGGCTCATCTGCGCCAGCTGCATCACCAGCGCACTGAGCGGCAGCAGCAGGATCAAACAGGTATAAAACAGGCTGCTGCCGAGGCTGAGGCCAAATCCGGGCAGCACCCGCTTACTGGACGACAACGCCAACATTTACTTGCGCCCTGCCGCTAACAGCTGATCCAGCTCGCCGCCGGTGGCGAAGTGGGTTTTCATCACCTGCGGCCAGCCGCCGAATTGATCTTCCACGCGGAACAGTTGGGTGTCCGGGAATTGCCCCTTGGCCGCCGCCATCGCTTTCTGGTCATACACGCGGTAGTAGAAGCTGGTGATCACCTGCTGCGCCGCCGGGCTGTAGAGATAGTTCAGATAGGCTTTGGCCGCCTGTTCGGTGCCGTTGCGCGCGACGTTTTTGTCGACCCAAGCCACCGGGAACTCCGCCAGAATATCGACCGGCGGCACGATCACGTCGTACTTGTCTTCACCGTATTGCTTGCGGATGTTATTCACTTCGGACTCGAAGCTGATCAACACGTCGCCCAAACCGCGCTCGACGAAGGTGGTGGTCGCGCCGCGGCCGCCGGTATCGAACACCAACACGTTTTTCAGGAAACGGGTCATGAAGGCGCGGGTCTTGGCCGCATCGTTGCCGTCGGCCTGGCTGGCGGCGCCCCAGGCGGCCAGATAGGTGTAACGGCCGTTGCCGGAGGTTTTCGGGTTCGGGAACACCAGCTTCACGTCGTCACGCACCAGATCGTTCCAGGTGTGGATACCCTTCGGGTTGTCCTTGCGCACCAGAAACGCCATGGTGGAATAGAACGGCGAGCTGTTGTTCGGCAGACGCGACTGCCAGTCCGCCGGGATCAGCTGCCCGCGATCGTGCAGGATCTGTACGTCGGTGACCTGGTTGTAGGTCACCACGTCGGCGCGCAGGCCCTGCAGGATCGCCAACGCCTGCTTCGACGAGCCGGCGTGCGATTGTTTGATGGTCAGCTTGTCATTCGGATGCTGCTGGTTCCACTGCTGTTCAAAGCCGGGATTCAGCGCGACGAACAATTCACGGGAAACGTCATAAGAGCTGTTCAGCAATTCCGCCGCCGACACGGCGCCGCTCGCCAACAGCGCAGCCGCCAGCCAACCTTTCAGCACGAGATTTTTAACCCGGTTTTGTTTCATTCTGCACCTTATCACTGAGTCATTCCTTCAGGCTTTCGCCTTATTGACGACCAGTGTATTTATAACTCGGTGCGGAGCTGTAACGCTTTTATATACCGTTTAGTGATTTACAAGCATCAAACGCTATAAGGCAGGAAATGCGAGGCGTTTTGGGGCGGGAAAACAGACCGAAGCCGGACGCGCCGGCTTCGGCAACGGCGTCAAAGTGACAGCAGGCGCGTCAGCGATGGCGCAAAATAGTAGCTGCCGGTGACCGCACGGCTGAAACGCAGCATCGCGTCGCGTTTGCCGTCCAGATCGCCGAACATGCTCAGCAGTTGCTGCTCGATATTGTGCAGGCGCGCGCAATAGGCGATGAAGAACAGGCCGTGCTTGCCGCTGGCGGTGCCGTAAGGCAGGCTCTGGCGCAGAATTTTCAGGCCTTTGCCGTTCTCTTTCAGATCGACGCGGCTGACGTGCGAGGTATCCGGGCGCCGATCCGCCGGCAGCTCTTCGCTGTCGTGCTTGGTGCGGCCGATGATCTGCTCCTGTTGCTCGGTGGTAAAGCGCTGCCACTGGCGCAGGTTGTGCTCGTAGCGTTGCACCAGCACGTAGCTGCCGCCGGCGTCCTCTTCACCTTCGGCGATCGTCGCCACTGCCGGGCGTTGATCGCCCTGCGGGTTTTCGGTGCCGTCGATGAAGCCGCTCAGATCGCGCTCTTCCACCCAGCGGAAACCGTGGGTTTCTTCCTCAATCTTGATGACGTTGCCGAACGCCGCCAGCGCGGCCTGCGCCAGCGTGAAGTTGACGTCGTGACGCAGCGACTGGATGTGGATCAGCATATCGCGCTGGGTGGCCGGCGCCAGCCCTTTGCCGAGCGGCGTGAACGGCTTCAGCTCTTTCGCGCCCTGGCCGCTGGAGAGATCGTGCCAGACGTCGTAGCCGAAAGCGATCACCGCGCCGAGGCGCGCATCGGGGAACTGCTGCTGCAGCTCGCTCAGCGTCTGACAAAACTGTTTGCAGCCCTGGCGCAAATCGGCGAATTCGCCCTGTACGCTGGCTTCCATAAAAATGGCGAAACGGCAGTGCTCCAGCAGAATGCCGCTCTGAACCTGTGTCATGTTGTTATCCTCAATACCAGAATCCGGCAACAGGTAAGGTATGGCGGTTGACGCGCGGGGTCCCTGTTACAAACGCGCGCTATCATACCGCAAGCACAGGCGATTGCCTTGCAGCAGCGCAAAGAAAATAGGGGTAATGATTTGGACAAGCAGGCGCCGGGAACCGGCGCCCGTTGAACGCGTTACTGCTGCGGCTTGGCGTGCCAAATGATTTTGCTGACCGTCCAGCTTTTCAGGGTGTCGTCCGGCGGGATGATATCCTGCGCGCCGGCCCACTTGCCGCTGAAGATGTAGGTGACGTATTTGCTCTGCTCCGCCACGCACTCCACTTTACCGGCGTCTTCGCCGCTGCCCGGCTTACAGGAGCCGAACGCCTTGCTGTACATGTCGCCGAACGGCGTGCCGAGCTTGTTGCCCCACTCCGTCGCCACTTTCGGATCCAGCACGTCCACCCGCTGCAGGCGCCCTTTCGGTTCGCCGGTGATCACCAGCTTCACCTCGTCGCCGGACAGCGCCTGATAATAAGAGACGATCTGGCCGTTGTTGGTCGCCATGCCGCCGCGCAGGCGGTAGTTGCCGTCCAGCCCGTCGTTGATGGCGCTTTCCGACATCGGCGTGCCGGCGTTGAGCTTGCCGACGCCCTTGGCGCCGACTTCCAGGCTGCTGCCGAACCAGTTGAACGGCGACAGGCTGGACCAGGAGAAATTGGACATGCTCGAACAGCCGGTCAGTAACAGCGGAAGCCCTAACAACAGGGGGCGAATATTCATCTCTAGCTCCTTAGACATCAATGGCACGGGGCGGGTCACCCGCTCCTGCCGCATTCGGCGTTTTGCTGCGTGCCAGCCTCTCACAACGGCCCGCACTACGCCAACGGTTGCCAGCTTGGAGTGCGGAAAATGCGAAAAGTGCCGCACTTCTCGGCAATTAGTCGGCGCGCTCCGCCGGCGCGAAACAGGCTTTCAGACGCGCGTTCAGCAGCAGATAGCTCAGCGCCAGCGCGTCGAGCAGCGCCAACGTCAGCTCCAGCCCCGGCGCATCGCCGTCCTGGCGCCACAGGCTGAACAGCGAGCCGCCGAACGACGCCAGCAGCGAGACAGCCAGCCCCCAGCGCCAACCGCGCCACAGCCGCGGCCATTGGTGGCGACGGCCGCTCAGCAAAAACGCCAGCGCCGCCGGCAGACCGAGCAGCATGCCGTACCAAAAGCGTTGGGTATCCGGATAAAACAACGCCAACAAGCTTTCGCCCTGCTCGCGCGAAGCGCCGGCCATCACGAACAACAGCCAGGTGCGCGCCTGCAAAATCAGCACGGCCCAAAATCCCAGCGGCAGCCGCAGCGCGCCGTGCTGATCGTAATCGTCCGGGGAAAACCGGGGTGAGAATGGCTTCAACGCTCGTTCCTTGCCAACAGAATAAAGACTATGGCTACAGATGGGCGCCGGCGATGAGAATTTCAATGCGTCGGCTTAAGAAGCTCTTAAGATCGGTGTGTTTTAATCCTTATCACTAAGCAAGCACCCGATATCAGCGGGATGTGATTTTCGATAACGATAAGGAAGCGCAACATGAAAAAACTGACTCTGGCCGCTCTGATCGCGCTGTGCAGCGCACCGGTACTGGCGCAACAAGGCGGGTTCCTCGATCCGGCCGCGCCGCAGGCTCAAACGCAAACCACCGC
This sequence comes from Serratia sp. SCBI, assembly GCF_000747565.1. Classification (NCBI taxonomy): domain Bacteria; kingdom Pseudomonadati; phylum Pseudomonadota; class Gammaproteobacteria; order Enterobacterales; family Yersiniaceae; genus Serratia; species Serratia sp. SCBI. Next base: position 3,696,341 of record NZ_CP003424.1, read on the forward strand.
ACAAGGTGGTTTCTCCGGCCCCAGCGCGGCGCTGACCACCGTGGACAAGGTGAAATCGCTGAGCGACGACACCTGGGTGATGCTGCAAGGCAACATCGAGCAGCGCATCGGCGACGATACCTACACCTTCCGCGACGCCACCGGCACGCTGACGGTCGAGATCGATCGCAAGCGCTGGAACGGCCAAACCGTCACGCCGAAAGACAAAGTGCAGTTGGAAGGCAAAGTGGATAAAGACTGGAGCAGCGTCGAAGTGGACGTGAAAACCGTCAAAAAGCTGCCGTAATGCGTTGCGGCGGGCGGGGCAACGCCGCCGCCCGCCGCTCGATCAATATTCCTGATCTTCGATCAGCCGCTTGCCCAGGCTGGTGATGCCCTGGATCTCGTAGCCGAGCTTCTCGTACATCTCAACCACCGTGTCGTTGTCTTCGCGCACCATAATCTGGATCTTCGGGCAGCCGCGAGCGATCAGCTTCTTCTCCAGACGATTGATCAACGCATTGGCGATGCCGCGCCCACGATAGTCGGGATGCACCCCGAGGTAATACGCCGAGCCGCGGTGGCCGTCATAGCCGCCCATCACCGAACCGACCACTTCGCCGCCGACTTCCGCCACCAGGAACAGCTCAGGATCGTGGTTCAGCTTGCGCTCGATGTCCATTTCCGGATCGTTCCAGGGCCGCAGCAGATCGCAGCGCTCCCACAGGGTAATGACTTCTTCAAAGTCGTCTTGTCGAAATACGCGAATTTCCATCGATGTTGGCCGCTGTTAATTAAGGTGTTTATCTGATTATCGCGTGATTATTCACTTACGCAATATCAAACTGCGATTTACCGCGCTATTTGCCCCGAAATCGCCGGTAACAGGCGTAATAAATGGAAATAGTTATCGGGTCGATTAATGATTATCAATACGATATAACGTCGCGAAATAGAATCGTCGATGGAGCGTTGCGTAATGAAAAAGCAGGGTAAACAATTCCTCAATTTTAAGCCGCTTGCCGTTTCCCCGACGCGACGCCAACTGTTGCTTTCCGGCCTGGCGGTAGCGCTGTTCGGCGTGAAAAACCCAAGCGCCAAGGCGGAAGGCATGCTGCGCAATCAGCACAGCAAACCGGCGGCGAAACCGGCCGGCGGCAAAAAGCGGGTGATGATCGATCCCGGCCACGGCGGCATCGACTCCGGCGCGGTCGGCCACGAAGGTTCGCAGGAAAAACACATTGTGCTGGAAATCGCCAACCACGTGCGCCGTTTCCTGCATGAGCACGATCACATCGAGGCGCGCCTGACGCGCGAAGAAGACGAATTCATTCCGCTGTTCCAGCGGGTGGAGATCGCCCACCAGCACCAGGCCGATCTGTTCATTTCCATTCACGCCGACGGTTTTACCAGCCCGTCGGCCTCCGGCGCTTCGGTATTCGCCCTCTCCAACCGCGGCGCCAGCAGCGCCATGGCGCGCTACCTGTCCAACCGTGAAAACGCCGCCGACGACGTAGCGGGCGGCAAATACAAGGATCAGGACAACTACCTGCAGCAGGTGCTGTTCGATCTGGTGCAAACCGACACCATCAACAACAGCCTGACGCTCGGCCGCCACGTGCTCGGCCAAATTCGTCCGGTACACCATCTGCACAGCGACAGCACCGAACAGGCGGCGTTCGCGGTGCTGAAATCCCCGTCCATTCCCTCGGTGCTGGTAGAAACCTCGTTCATCACCAACCCGAACGAAGAACGGCTGCTGGGCACCACCGCGTTTCGCGAGAAAATCGCCCGCGCCATCGCGGACGGCATCGTCAACTTCTTCGACTACTTCGACGCACACCAACGCAAACCCCGCTGATGCCGCGGGCGGCGAATAAGAGTATACTCAGCGCCTTGTTCAGCCAGACGCTATAAAGACCCCGCATGAGTTTACCTAACATCGCTGAAGTAAAATCCTTCCTGCTGGCGCTGCAGGATCATATCTGCGCGCAGCTCGCCCAAGCCGATGGCGGCGCCGTGTTCACCGAAGACCAATGGACGCGTGAAGAAGGCGGCGGTGGCCGCAGCCGCGTGCTGACCAACGGCGCGGTGTTCGAACAGGCGGGGGTCAACTTCTCGCACGTCTCCGGCGCCACCCTGCCGGCCTCGGCGACCGCGCACCGTCCGGAACTGGCCGGGCGCAGCTTCCAGGCGATGGGCGTCTCCCTGGTTATCCATCCGCTCAGCCCCTACGTGCCCACCAGCCACGCCAACGTACGCTTTTTCATCGCTGAAAAGCCGGGCGAAGCGCCGGTGTGGTGGTTCGGCGGCGGTTTTGACCTGACGCCGTTCTACGGTTTCGCAGAGGATGCCGTGCACTGGCACCGCACCGCGGCCGAGCTGTGCGCGCCGTTCGGCGACGAGGTCTACCCCAAATATAAACAGTGGTGCGACGATTACTTTTTCATCAAGCATCGCAACGAAGCGCGCGGCATCGGCGGCCTGTTCTACGACGATCTGAACACCCCGGATTTCGACCATTGTTTCGCCTTCACCCGCGCGGTGGGCCAGGGCTTCCTCGACGCCTACCTGCCGATCGTCGAAAAACGCAAGGCCTTGACCTGGGGCGAGCGCGAGCGCCAGTTCCAGCTGTATCGCCGCGGCCGCTATGTGGAGTTCAACCTGGTGTGGGATCGCGGCACGCTGTTCGGGCTACAAACCGGCGGGCGCACCGAGTCCATCCTGATGTCGATGCCGCCGTTGGTGCGTTGGGAATATAACTACCAGCCGGACGCCGACAGCCCGGAAGCGGCGCTGGCGCGCGATTTCCTGCCGGTGCGCGACTGGCTGCGGGAGAAGAAATGATGCAGATTTGGGTCGATGCGGACGCCTGTCCGAACGTGATCAAGGAAGTGCTGTTCCGCGCCGCCGATCGCACCGCCATCACCGTGACGCTGGTGGCGAACCAACCGCTGCGCACGCCGCCGTCGAAATACATCCGTTCGCTGCAGGTGGCGGCCGGCTTCGACGTGGCCGATAACGAGATCGTGCGCCGCTGCGAAGCGGGCGATCTGGTGATCACCGCCGACATTCCGCTGGCGGCGGAGGTGATTGAGAAAGGCGCGGTGGCGCTGAACCCGCGCGGCGAACGCTATACGCCGGACACCATTCGCGAGCGCCTCAACATGCGCGATTTTATGGATACCCTGCGCGCCAGCGGCATTCAGACCGGCGGCCCGAACGCCCTGAACCAGCGCGACCGCCAGCAGTTCGCCAACGAGCTGGACAAATGGCTGCTGCAGGCGAAACGGGCGCAGTGACTGCGCCCTGCTCTGCTGCGGTTTAGAAGCGCACCTCCCCGCCGAAGATATAAGTCCGCCCACGGGCGGTGTTGGTCGGCGTCTCATACTGCGACTGCGACGGCAGCGAGTTCATCTTGTTCAGCGCGTCCGAATAGTCTCTGTCCATCAGGTTTTGCACGCTGAGCTTCAGCAGCAGATTGCGATTCACCTGATAGGTGCCGTACAGATCGATAATGGTCGGAATATGCGGCGCCGGCTCCTTCAGCAACTGCTCATTCTCATCGTAATCAGAGTCCGGCGACAGGCGCACCGACTTGCCGGTGTATTTCACCACCCCGCCCAGCGTCAGTTTTTCGTCCAGCAGGCGCACCCCGCTGTCCAGCGTGAAGTAGAATTCCGGCAGTTCGCTGATATCGCCCGCGCCGAATACGTTGCTGGCCTGGTTGGTCGGCTGGGAGGTATGCTCCTTGCTTAACGACAGTTTGGTGAAGGCGAAACCGGCGTCGTACAGCGCTTCAAGCTCCACCCCGCGCGTTTTGACCGGATCGGGAGCATTGCTGTACATGGTCATGCTGACGTTGATGTCCGCGTTATCCCACTCTTCCTGCGTCGCCTGCGAACGGTTGCACTTCTGACGGTTTTTACACACCAGGTAGGTTTGGCTGGATATGTAGTTTTTGATCTTGGTTTCGAAATAGACCGCTTTCAGTTGGAAGCTGTCCTGCTTGAACAACAGATCGTGGGCATTGGCGTTGAACCCGCCCTGCCAGGTCTCCGCTTTTTCACCCTTCAGGAACGGGTTCATCGACTGGCCGCCGCTGTTGGCGAAGAACACTTCCTGGATATTCGGCCCGCGCATCGACTTGCTGTAGCTGACGAACGGCTGCAGCCACGGCGTCACCTGCGCCGACAGCATGACCGACGGGTTGAAGCCGTGTTCATTGCGGTTGATAGTGCCGGCGCCCTGAGGGAAGCACTCTACGCGCTCATCACAGGCCGGCTTGTAGCCGGAGAGGCGATAAGCGGTGTAGTTCAGGTCGAAATTTCCCTGCCAGATGCCGTAGTTGGCCTGCAACCCACTGTACAGGCTGGAGATATCTTGTTTGCCGGCAATGCCCACCGGCATGCTTTCCGCCTGATCCTGATCCGTCACCAACCCGGATGCCTTTTTCTTATACTCGTTGCGCACCAGCTTGCCGCCGTAGCTGAAGGCGAAATCAATATCCCGCAGGCTGAAACGGCTGGTGTTGTTGATATCCAGCGCATCGGAAATGTTTTTCGCCGTGCTGTCGCTGAACCCCGCCATGTTGTTGGACATGAACTTCTGCTCACCGCGGCTGGTGCTGGCGGTCAATTTGAAATCGATCAGTTCCGAGAACGGCGCGTAGTGGTATTTGAGGTAAAAATCGTCGCTGTCGATGTGGCGGCGGGTGATTTTATTCTGGTAGCTGCGCGCCGACAGTTCGATGCTGTTGAAGGCATCCGGCTTGATGTCCACTTTGAACAGCTGGGATTTCGGGTTCTGGCGGTAGGTTTTATCGACGTTGAACATCTCGCTGTCGAAACCGGCGCCGTTTTTGTAGTTAGAGGTGATGGAGCTGCCGCTGATCGCCGCCATCGCCCCCAGGCTGCCGCCGTCGGCAAAGGCGGCAGTTTTGGCGCCCACGGCGATCATGCCGCTGCGGCCGATGCCGTTATTGCCCACCGAGAACTTGGTGCGTACGCCGAACGGGTTATCGGAAAACACCACGTCATCCACGCCGATGGTGCGGAAATTGGCGCTGCCCGCCAAGGCATTCACCCCGTCGGAACCGGTGGCGTTGCCGCGCGCCACATCGACGCCGACGATAAAGTTAGGATCGATCAGCGCCCCGAACTGGCTGGTGGGCATGCCGCCGTGCGCTGCATCGCTCGGGGAGTTGCCGTAGTAGTTTTGCGTGATGCCGTCGACCATGGTGTTGACCCGGCCGAAGCCGCTCAGGCCGCGAATATTGACGCTGACCGATCCCTGGCCGGGGTCGATCTGGGTATAGGTGCCCGGCATGCTGCGCAGAATGCTGTCCACCGACTCCAGATTTTGGTTCTCGTCGCGCGAGCTGAACGCGCCCGGCCTCGCCAACGCCTCTTTTTCGCTGCTTTTGCCGCCGTCGGCGGCCGAGACGTTGAGCGGGCTGAACGCCACGCTGCCTTTATTGTTTTCCGCCTGTTCCTGCGCGGCCACAGCCTGCCCGTGCAGCACCAGTCCCGCGCCGATCAGGCTCGCTATCATTTTAATTTTCATATATCCCCAGAAATAGCCAATAAGGTTTGATGGCCGACAATGCCCAGCAAAAAGCCCGCCGAAAGCGCGGTATAAAAGGTTGTTATTGTTTTATTGCGCCGCAGCGTGCCGCGGCGCTGAAGGTTATTTCTGCGCCTGCCGATCCGCCGCCAAAATAAAGGCGTACTCCAGCGCGCCGTTTTCCAGCCGCGCCAGGCGGCCCGATTTGCCACCGTGGCCGGCGGTCATGTCGGTGGAGAGCAGCAGCAGCGAATCGCCCTGTTTGAAAAGCCGCAGCTTCGCCACCCATTTGGCCGGCTCCCAATACTGCACCTGCGAATCGTATAAACCGCTGGTGACCAGCAGGTTCGGGTAACGCTGTTTGCGCACATTGTCATACGGGCTGTAGGACTTCATCAGCGCATAGGCGGCCGGCTGGTGCGGGTTGCCCCACTCCTCGTATTCGCCGGTAGTGAGCGGAATGCTGTCGTCCAGCATGGTGGTCACCACGTCGACGAACGGCACCTGCGCCACCACCGCGTTGTACAGCTGCGGCGCCTGATTGATCACTGCCCCCATCAGCAAACCGCCGGCGCTGCCGCCCATGGCGTAGATGCGCCCCGGCTGGCCGTAGCCGCCGTTGATCAGCGCCTGGGTGGCGTCGATGAAATCGTTGAAGCTGTTCGGTTTGTGCGTCAGCTTGCCCTGTTTGTACCAGTTCTGCCCCAGTTCGCCGCCGCCGCGCACGTGGATCAGCGCATAGACGAAGCCGCGATCCAGCAGGCTGATGCGGTTGGCGCTGAACGCCGGATCCATGCTCATGCCGTAAGCGCCGTAGCCGTACACCAACAGCGGGTTATGCCCGTTTTTGAACAGCGACTTGCGATACACCAGCGAGACCGGCACCTTCACGCCGTCGCGCGCCGTGACCCAAATGCGCTCGCTGTGATACAGGCTGGGATCGACGCCTTTCACTTCCTGCTGCTTGAGCAGAGTGCGCTCGCCCTTGTTCAGGTCCCATTCATAGGTGCGGGTCGGCGTGGTCATCGCCGAATAGCCGTAACGCAAACGATCGCTGTCCGGCTCCGGGTTATAGCCCAGCCAGGCCATGTAGCTGGCGTCGTCGAACGGGATGGCGCGCTCGGTTTTGCCGTCCCAGCTGATTTGCCGCAGCTGCACCAGCCCGTTGGCGCGTTCCTGCACCACCAGCCAATCGCGGAACAGGCTGAAGCTTTCCACCTCGTGCTGCGCCTGCGGCGCAATCAGCGTCTGCCAGGGGTTGCCCGCCGCCGCCGTGCGGTACAGGCCGAAGTTCGGATCCTGATGGTTGGAACGCAGATAGAACTCGCCGCGGTAGTGATCGAGATAATACTCGCGGCCGTTTTGCCGGGCGGCGAACAGCTGAGGCTCGCGCTGCGGCTGGTTGGCGTCGATCAGGCGCACTTCGGACGTGGTGTTGCCGCTGATGGTCAGAATCAGGTAATCGCGCGAAGAAGAACGGCTGAGGCTGAGGTAGAACGCCGGATCATTTTCCTGATACACCAGTTTATCTTCCGCCGGCGGCGTACCGTACTGATGGCGGTAGACCTGGTACGGCAGCAGCGTTTGCGGGTGGTTGCGCACGTAGAACAGGGTTTGGCTGTCGTTGGCCCACACCATGTTGCCGGAGGTGTTTTCCAGCGTTTCCGGCGACCAGCGTTCGCTGTCTATCTCGCGCAGGGAGATGCGGTATTGGCGGCGGCCCTGCAGATCTTCGGCCACCGCCAGGCGGCGGTTGTCCAGGCTCACGTCCAGCGCCCCCAGGCGATAATAGGCATGGCCGGCCGCGCGCTGATTGGCGTCCAGTAAGGTTTGCCACGGCGCGTCGGCGGTGAGCGCCTGGCGCTGATACCGCGCGAAATCTTTACCGGCGGCGTAGCTTTCCTGATAGCGATAGCCGTTGAGCTGATACGGCACCGAACGATCGTCAGGGTTCATGCGGCCCAGCATCTCCTGATACAGCGTGGCGCGCAACTTCTGGTACGGCGCCATCATCTGCTCGGTGTAGCGGTTCTCCGCCTTCAGGTAGTCCAGCACCTTCTGATCTTTTCGGCTGTCGTCGCGCAGCCAGTAGTAATCGTCGGTACGCGTCTCGCCGTGGGCCGTCAGCGCTTTCGGCGCCCGTTCCGCCAACGGCGGCTGCGGTTGCGCCAGCGCGGCGCCGGCGATGCCTAAAGAAAGCCAGAGCGCGGCCGCGATGCGACGGCGCGGGGTAAATAACAGCGGATTCATAATCCCTCACGAAGTTTGAAGAGCCGGACGGCGGCGCTGCCGCGTCTGCGGGCATTAACGGCGGGCATTCAGCTCCGCCAGATTGAAATCGATCGGCATCCTTACCCTGACGGCCCCCTTCTGGAGCATCTCCGGCGGCGGCGGCGGCAACGGCTGCGCGCGCGACACCACCGCCACCGCTTCCCGATCCAGCGACGCGGTGCCAGAACGGATCTGCAGGGTCACGTTCGACACCCGCCCCTGCGCATCGACGCTAAAACTGACCTGCGGCATGCCGCTGCGCCGGCGGTTGCGGGCATCCAGGGGATACTCTTTGATGCGGTTCAGTTTGCCCTTCACCAGGCTCTCCCACGACAGCTTGGCCTGCGCGTTGCTGTTGGCGTCGCTGTTAATCGGGGCGGCGGTTTGGTGAGAGAGCGTCTGCGCCTGCGGCGCGGCGGCGCTGGACGCGGCGGCGTTGCGCGTCTCTTTCGCCTGTTCCTGCGGCTTCGGCTGCGCTTTTTGCGGGGGACGGTGCTCGGCGCGCTTCTTGTTCGCCGTCACGATCTTCGCTTTATCGGCGCGCGCCAGCTTGGGCAGATCCGGCTGTTGCTGCTGCTCCGCCGGCTGCGCCGCAGCGGATTTCGCCTGCTGCACGCCCAGCGGCAACGGTTTGCTTTCCGGCGCTTCAATCTGCGCCGCCCAGCTCATCATCACCGCCGGCGGCGGCAGCTCGACCGGCTCGAGCGCCGTCTGCGGCCAATAAAACAGCAGAACCAACGCCGCGTGCGCCGCCAGGGCGAGCAGCAAGCCGCGCGCCCAGCGCGGCTGCGGCAGCGCAAAGGCCGGAGGGGGATAAGACTGACTTAACATAGGGGCATTAGCTTACTTAATTGCGAATGATTGCAGATCACATTTACTAATGATAATCATTTGCAACTATAATTAACACCCCTTTTCACTGCCTTAACGTATTCATTTCACTGATGGTGTGATCCACAGGTAGTCCGCCGTGTGCACGTCAACCTGTACGCCCGGCTCCGCCAGCATCAGCACCGTCGGCGCCGCCGCCGGTTGCAGATCCCGCACGTGCAGCGGCACGCCCACCGATTTGGCGGCGTGATAACCGCCGGCGATCAATAGCGCGGGCGTCGGCGCCGCCAGCAGGCGCTCCGCCATGCGCCTATCGCGCTGCTGCTGGATTGCCAGCATCGCATGCAGCTGCGCGGCCTCAATCTGGCCGCCGTGCGAAGTGCGGATAGTCTCTTCCAGCGCCTTGCGCACCGCCGGCTGCGACGAGAGCTGCCCCGCCGGGAACTGCGGCTGCTGATAGAACGCCGCGATCTCGCTGCGATCCAGGTTGGCCGACCACAGCGGGTAAGGCGCGCGCATCGCCGCCATCGTCACCCCGCCATACAGCGCCCATTCCCAGCCCGGCTGCCAGGCGATCAGCTCCGCCACGCGGCCATCACGCACCGTGGGATCGCTCTGCAGCCACTGCTTGACTTTGTCGACCTGCGCCTGCTGGTTCGGGTTGATCATCTCCATCAGCACGCTGCCCTGCGGCCGCCGTTGCGGCAGCTGCTGCACCAGCCATTGCTCAATCTGATGGTGGTAAGGATTGTCATGCTTTTCCCCGACGATCACCCGCGGCTGCTGCGCCAACCGCGTCAACAGCTGCTCGGGCGTCAGGGTCGCGCCGCTGTGCAGATCGGTGATATTCCCCAGGCTCGCGACGTCGCTGGCCGGCGTCTTCACCGGCGTTTGGCTGCAGGCGCCGAGCGCCAACGCCGCCAATAAAATCAGATATCTCATCATGTTGCCCCATTAGCGAAAATGGCGACATTATAGATAATAATTATCATTTGCATATAGATCTGGCCTGACGATTTTTTTACGCGGCGATCGCCGGTGACGCATTGCGTTGAAACGGCATTGCGGGTATAACCAATAGCCATTCAGATATTTAGACGTCTATACGGATAGATTATTATGCACTCATCGGCGCCCGCCGCAGGGCAGTTCAAACGCAGCATGAAGGCCCGGCATCTGGTGATGCTGTCGCTGGGCGGCGTGATCGGCACCGGGCTGTTTTTCAATACCGGCTACATCATCTCCACCACCGGGGCGCTCGGCACGCTGCTGGCCTACCTGATCGGCGCGCTGGTGGTGTATCTGGTGATGCTGTGCCTGGGCGAGCTGTCGGTGGCGATGCCGGAAACCGGCGCCTTTCACGTCTATGCTTCGCGCTATCTGGGGCCGGCCACCGGCTATGCCGTCGCCTGGCTGTATTGGCTCACCTGGACGGTGGCGCTGGGCTCCAGCCTGACCGCGGCCGGATTCTGCATGCAGTACTGGTTCCCGCAGTCGCCGGTGTGGCTGTGGTGCCTGATCTTCTGCGCGGCCATTTTCCTGCTCAACGTCGTGACCACCCGTTTTTTTGCCGAAAGCGAATTCTGGTTTTCGCTGATCAAAGTGGTGACCATTCTGGCGTTCATCATTCTGGGCGGCGCCGCCATGTTCGGCCTGCTGCCGATGAAAGACGGCACCCCGGCGCCGTTCCTGCACAACCTGACCGCTTCCGGCTGGCTGCCGCACGGCACGCTGCCGATCCTGATGACCATGGTGGCGGTGAACTTCGCTTTCTCCGGCACGGAGCTGATCGGCATCGCCGCCGGTGAAACCGAGAACCCGGAGAAAGTCGTGCCGCTGGCGATCCGCACCACGGTGATCCGCCTGATGCTGTTCTTTATCGGCACGGTGTTTGTGCTGGCGGCGTTGATCCCCATGGATCAGGCGGGGATCGTCAAAAGCCCGTTCGTGCTGGTGTTTGAACGCATCGGCGTGCCTTACGCCGCCGATATCTTCAACTTCGTGATCCTGAACGCCATCCTGTCGGCGGCCAACTCCGGCCTGTACGCCTCGGGGCGCATGCTGTGGTCGCTGGCCCACCAGCGCACCCTGCCGGCCTACTTTGCGCGCGTCAATGCGCGCGGCATTCCGATCAACGCCCTGACCTTCAGCATGCTCGGCGGCGTGCTGGCGCTGCTGACCAGCGTGATCGCGCCGGATACGGTGTTTGTCGCCCTGTCGGCGATCTCCGGTTTTGCGGTGGTGGCGGTGTGGCTGAGCATCTGCGCCGCCCACTATGCTTTCCGCCGCGCCTATCTGCGCAGCGGCCAGCCGATAAGCGGCCTGAAATACCGCGCGCCCGGCTATCCGTTGACGCCGATCCTTGGCTTTGCGCTGTGCCTGCTGGCCTGCATCGGGCTGGCGTTCGATCCGGAGCAGCGCATCGCGCTCTACTGCGGGCTGCCGTTCGTCGCCCTGTGCTATCTCACCTATTTCCTGACCCGGCGCGCCGGGCAAAAAAACGCTTTGGGAGAACAACATGTCGGTTAACAACCCCGTCGCTCGTTTGCTGGCCGAACGGCCGACGCTGATCCTGGACGGCGCGCTGGCCACCGAGCTGGAAGCGCGCGGCTGCGATCTGACCGATCCGCTGTGGTCGGCCAAGGTGCTGATTGAAAATCCCGAGCTTATCTATCAGGTCCACCTCGATTATTTCAACGCCGGCGCCCAATGCGCTATCACCGCCAGCTATCAGGCCACGCCGCAGGGCTTCTTGCGCCGCGGCCTGGATCAGGCTCAGTCGCTGGCGTTGATCGCCAAAAGCGTGCAGCTGGCGCAGCGCGCGCGCCGCGATTATCTGGCCACGCACCCGCAGGCGGCGCCGCTGTTAATCGCCGGTTCGGTGGGCCCGTACGGCGCCTATCTGGCTGACGGCTCGGAATACCGCGGCGACTACCGGCTGGCGCAGGATGACTTCATTGCCTTCCACCGCCCGCGCATCGCCGCGCTGGCCGCCGCCGGCGTCGATCTGCTGGCCTGCGAAACGCTGCCGTCGTTCTCTGAACTGCAGGCGCTGCTGACGCTGCTGCAGGAATTCCCGACGCTCGGCGCCTGGTTCGCCTTCACCCTGCGCGACAGCCAACACCTCAGCGACGGCACGCCGCTGACGGAGGTTCTGTCCGCGCTGCGCGGCAACCCGCAGGTGCTGGCGATCGGCATCAACTGCATCGCGCTGGACAAGGTCGCCCCGGCGCTGCATCAGCTGAGCGCGCTGGCCGACAAACCGCTGCTGGTCTACCCGAACTCCGGCGAGCACTACGATGCGGTGAGCAAAACCTGGCACGCCTGCGGCGGCGAACACGGCAGCCTGGCCGATCAGGCGACAGAGTGGCGCGCGCTCGGCGCGCAATTGATCGGCGGCTGTTGCCGCACCACCCCGCAGGATATTCGCGCCATCGCCGCGCGCTGCAAGGCATAAAAAAGCCCCCGGCGCCAACGGCGCAGGGGGCCAGTCATTAACCCGGGCTTACAGCGGTTCGGTCTGGGCTTCCACCACCGCCAGCGCCACCATGTTGACGATGCGGCGCACCGAGGCGATCGGCGTCAGGATGTGCACCGGTTTGGCCACCCCCATCAGCACCGGCCCGACGGTCACCCCTTCCGAGCAAGAGACGCGCAGCAGGTTGTAGCTGATGCGCGCCGCTTCCATGTTCGGCATGATCAGCAGGTTGGCCGAGCCTTTCAGCGGGCTGTCCGGCATCAGATCGTGACGGATGCTTTCCACCAGCGCGGCGTCGCCGTGCATTTCACCGTCGATCTCCAGCTCCGGCGCCAGCTCGTTCACCAACTCCAGCGTTTTGCGCATCTTGCGCGCCGCCGGGCAGTCAGACGAGCCGAAGCTGGAATGAGACAGCAGCGCCACCTTCGGTTCGATGCCGAAGCGGCGCACGGTTTCCGCCGCCATCAGGGTGATCTCCGCCAGCTGTTCCGGCGTCGGATCGTCGTTGACGTAGGTGTCGGCGATGAAGGTGTTGCCGCTCGGCAGCAGCAGCGCATTCATCGCGCCGGCGACGTGCGCGCCTTCACGGAAGCCGAACACGTTCTTCACCACGTCGTAATGCTCGTGGTAGCTGCCGATGGTGCCGCAGATCATCGCATCCGCTTCACCGCGGTGCAGCATGATGGCGGCGATCAGCGTCGGGTTGCCGATCACCGCGCGGCGCGCCTGCTCTTGCGAAACGCCGCGGCGTTTCATGATCTGGTAGTACTCGCCCCAGTATTCGTTGAAGCGCGGATCCGACTCGTTGTTCACCACTTCGAAATCTTTGCCCGGCGTCAGCTGCAGGCCCAGCTTTTTCAGGCGCATCTCGATCACGCTCGGCCGGCCGACCAGGATCGGGAAAGCCAGCCCCTGCGACACCAGCTCTTGCGTGGCGTGCAGCACGCGCTCTTCCTCGCCTTCCGCCAGCACCACCCGCTTCACCTCTTTGCGCGCCTGCGAGAAGATCGGTTTCATGAACAGATTGGTTTTGTAGACGAACTCCGCCAGCTTCTCCACGTAGGCGTCGAAGTCTTCGATCGGGCGCGTCGCCACGCCGGAGTCCATCGCCGCCTTGGCCACCGCCGGCGCGATCTTGACGATCAGCCGCGGATCGAACGGTTTCGGAATGATGTATTCCGGCCCGAAGGAGAGATCCTGATCGTCATACGCGGAGGCCACCACGTCGCTCTGTTCCGCCAGCGCCAGATCGGCGATGGCATGCACGCAGGCCAGCTTCATCTCTTCGTTGATGGTGGTGGCGCCCACGTCCAGCGCGCCGCGGAAAATGAACGGGAAGCACAGGACGTTGTTCACCTGGTTCGGGTAGTCGGAACGGCCGGTACAGATGATGGCGTCCGGGCGCACCGCTTTGGCCAGCGGCGGCAGAATTTCCGGTTCCGGGTTGGCCAGCGCCATGATCAGCGGATCGCGCGCCATGGTTTTCACCATATCCTGCGTCAGCACACCCGGGCCGGAGCAGCCGAGGAAGATGTCGGCGTTCGGGATGGCGTCGCCCAGCGTGCGCTGGCCGTTATCCTCGATGGCATAGGCGGCTTTGGTCTGTTCCATATTGGCGTCGCGGCCTTTATAGATGACGCCCTTGGAATCGCAGACGGTGATGTTCTGTTGACGCAGCCCCAGCGCCACCAGCAAGTTCAGGCAGGCGATGGACGCCGCGCCGGCGCCGGACACCACCAGCCGCACATCGGAGATGTTCTTCTTCACCACGCGCAGGCCGTTGAGCACCGCGGCAGTGGTAATGATCGCCGTGCCGTGCTGGTCGTCGTGGAACACCGGGATCTTCATGCGCTCACGCAGTTTCTGTTCGATGTAGAAACACTCCGGCGCCTTGATGTCTTCCAGGTTGATGCCGCCGAAGGTCGGCTCCAGCGCGGCGATAATGTCGATTAATTTGTCAGGGTTATGCTCATCCACTTCGATATCAAATACATCGATACCGGAAAACTTCTTGAACAAAACGCCCTTGCCTTCCATCACCGGCTTACCGGCCAACGCGCCGATATTGCCCAGACCCAGTACCGCCGTGCCGTTGGAAATCACCGCCACCAGGTTGCCGCGCGCGGTGTATTTGTAGGCCGCCAGCGGATCTTCGGCGATCTCGAGGCAAGGCGCGGCGACGCCCGGCGAATAGGCCAGCGCCAGATCGCGCTGTGTCGCCAACGGTTTGGTTGGGGAAACCTGGATCTTCCCTGGGACAGGAAACTGATGGAAATCAAGGGCACTCTGTTTGAGCTGTTCGTCCATTATGGATTCCTTTGTTTTTTGCTTTTATGTTGAGGTAAGGCTTTGAGGCTGCGCCCTGCCGTGGGCCATGGCGCCCAGGTACAATGACAGGGCACAGCCTTGAAGTATAGTGAGAGAAACATCACAAACTTTGAAGCGCGCCATAACCTTGGTCGAAAGACCGTTTTAAAAGTAAAAAAAGAAAGGCCTGCGGGACAAGTCAGACAAGCGCCGCCGTCAGCGCGGCGGCAGCGTGGCGCGCCAGGCGTTGAGCGTCTCCACCTGGCCGGCGCAAATGTGTAACGAGGTTTGTAACGCCAGGGCATAGCTTACCGCATCGCCCCAGGTCTCCCCCTGCAACTGCGGCTGCTCACAGGGAGCAAATACCGACTCAGGGGGCAACAGCGGCACGGCCTGCGGCGCCGGCGGCCGGGCGCAGGAGCTCAAGCACAGCGCCAGGCAGAGGCTGAGCGGCGCAGGGATCGTTTTTAATCGCTTCACGGTATTTCCTCTGATTAGCCTCGTGTTGTTGGCGCAGCTGCTGTTCCTGCCGCTGCTGCGCCGCCATCAGCGCACGATTTTGCGCATCCTGGGTCTGCAGGGTGGCGATCAGCCCCGCCTGCTGCGCCAGGCTTTTTTGCAATTCCGCCGCCTGTTGCCGCGCGGACACCAACTGATGCGACAGCAACGCGCTGTAGCCGCCGAGGCAGATAGCCGCCAGCAACAGCAGCAGCAAGCCGCCCTGCATCAGTTTTTGCAGCCAGCCGCTCATGCCGGATAGTCCCGAAACGGCAGCTGGAAGTGCGGGCCGTCCTTGAGGGTCTTCCATTCGCCGCCCCATTCGACGTTGATGCCGCATTCACGCGCCGCTCGCCGCACCGCCACCGCAATTTGCGCGTAGTAATCCCACTCCCAGGAGACCACGCCCGCCGGCATCGCCACCACGTCCACCGCGTGTCCGGTCAGATGGCGGCTGCGCAGCGTTTGGCTGTTGCCGGCGCGCACCATTTCCCGCTGGCGCGCCATGCTGCGCAGCCCCTCGCTGACGGAAAACGGCACCAGGGAATAGCGCAGCGCCAGACGAATAACGCGCACCAGATCCGGATGCACGCCGCGCAGATTCTCTTCGCTGCGGGCGGTAAAGCGAATCTCTTCGATGTCATTTAACATTTTTAAACCCCGTTTTTTTGCCGATGAATTTTTTAATTAAGGCGTTGATGTAATCCGCCCCCATAAAGCCAATCAATACGCTGGCCAAATTCGCCCAGTTTAATTCCAGGCCCATCAACGCCAGCGCATCGCGCACCGTCCAGGCCAATAACGCGCACATCGCCGCATTCAATAAACGTCGCCGAATACCCACGTTGCGATAGGCGCCGTGTAATAGCGCCATCACGCCGGCCAGAATGGCGTTCAATACCGGCTGAAGATATTCACATACTCGCTGGACTATTAAGCCAACAGCGTCAGGCTCTATGCTGGACATAGCTCATCTCCTTTTTTATTTTTAATTAAATGCCAATCACGGCCGGTGGGACATCGGATACTCAGAATCTAGTTAAGGATGCTATTACAAAGCAAATGAATAAATACAGGCCCTATGGTCGAATTCATTCATGCTGAATGCTGGCACAACACATAAACGCCAAGGCAGGCGGCAGTGAATAAAAAATTCATTCTTATCGTGATTTGTTTCGACTGTTATTTCCGCGAAAAATAAACATTAATGGCAACGGGAAATATTTCCCCATCGAAAAACATCCACTCTGGAGAAATGCCATGTCCACACGTAAAGCCGTTATTGGGTATTATTTTATTCCGACCAACCAAATCAATAATTACACCGAGACCGATACGTCTGTCGTGCCGTTCCCGGTTTCCAACATCACGCCGGCCAAAGCCAAACAGCTGACGCACATTAACTTCTCGTTCCTGGATATCAACAGCAATCTGGAATGCGCCTGGGATCCGGCCACCAACGACGCCAAGGCGCGCGATGTGGTCAACCGTCTGACCGCGCTCAAAGCGCACAACCCCAGCCTGCGCATCATGTTCTCCATCGGCGGCTGGTACTACTCCAACGATCTGGGCGTGTCGCACGCCAACTACGTCAACGCGGTGAAAACCCCAGCGTCGCGCGCCAAGTTCGCCCAATCCTGCGTGCGCATCATGAAGGATTACGGCTTCGACGGCGTGGACATCGACTGGGAGTACCCGCAAGCCTCGGAAGTGGACGGTTTCATCGCCGCGCTGCAGGAGATCCGCACCCTGCTGAACCAGCAAACCGTCGCCGACGGCCGCCAGGCGTTGCCGTACCAGTTGACCATCGCCGGCGCCGGCGGCGCCTTCTTCCTGTCGCGCTATTACAGCAAGCTGGCGCAGATCGTCGCGCCGCTCGATTACATCAACCTCATGACCTACGATCTGGCCGGCCCCTGGGAGAAAGTAACCAACCACCAGGCGGCGCTGTTCGGCGATGCGGCCGGGCCGACCTTCTACAATGCGCTGCGCGAAGCCAACCTGGGCTGGAGCTGGGAAGAACTGACCCGCGCCTTCCCCAGCCCGTTCAGCCTGACGGTCGACGCCGCGGTGCAGCAACACCTGATGATGGAAGGCGTGCCGAGCGCCAAAATCGTGATGGGCGTGCCCTTCTACGGCCGCGCCTTCAAGGGCGTCAGCGGCGGCAACGGCGGGCAATACAGCAGCCACAGCACGCCGGGCGAAGATCCGTACCCGAACACCGATTACTGGCTGGTGGGCTGCGAAGAATGCGTGCGCGACAAGGATCCGCGCATCGCCTCCTATCGCCAGCTGGAGCAGATGCTGCTGGGCAACTACGGCTATCAGCGGCTGTGGAACGACAAGACCAAAACGCCTTACCTGTATCATGCGCAGAAAGGGCTGTTCGTCACCTATGACGATGCCGAGAGCTTCAAATACAAAGCGAAATACATCAAGCAGCAGCAGTTGGGCGGCGTGATGTTCTGGCATCTGGGGCAAGACAATCGCAACGGCGATCTGCTGGCCTCGCTGGATCGCTATTTCAACGCCGCGGACTACGACGACAGCCAGCTGGATATGGGCACCGGGCTGCGCTACACCGGCGTCGGCCCCGGCAACCTGCCGATCATGACCGCGCCGGCTTATGTGCCGGGCACCACTTACGCGCAGGGCGCGCTGGTGTCCTACCAGGGTTACGTCTGGCAGACCAAATGGGGTTACATCACCTCGGCGCCCGGTTCTGACGGCGCCTGGCTGAAGGTGGGCCGCGTGGCGTAAGCCGTAAAAAAACCCCGTAGCCGAATGCTGCGGGGTTTTCATTGAGTTAACCGTTTGATTTTCGCGTCCCTTCGTCTCTATTCCTTCAGTTGTGGCACCAAGGATAACCGCCATCCCGCACCACTTCGCGGCCCATCAGGCTGTAGACATCGCTTTTGCGCGTCAGCCGCTCATGCCACCAGTTAAACCCAGCGCCCTTGCTGGCCGGGTGCCACGCCAGCCAAATCATTTCGTCGCCCTTTTGCATCTCTACCGGCACCGTCACCAGTTCGCCGCTGGCCAATTCCTTTTCGATCAAAGCAGGCGGCAGAAAAGCGTGGCCGATGCCGCGTTTGAGCAGCGCCAGGTTGCTTTCCACGTCGCATACCACCAACTGACGCTGCAAGGGCAGCGTGCCGTGATTGCGCTTTGGCAGCTCATGGCTGCTGTCGGCGATCACCACCACGATGTCGTTCAACCGCTGTTTCTTGCACACCGGCTTTCTCTGCGCCGCGAACGGGTGCGAAGGCGACACGCACAGCACAAAGTTGAGCTTGCCGAGCATCAGGGTTTTGGCCTGCACGCTGTCGGGAATTTGGCCAATGGCGATGATCAGATCCGCCCGGTTGTTCTTCAGCGCATCCCAGGTGCCGTTCAACGCTTCTCGCTGCACCGAGATACTGGCGTTCGGGCAATGCTGAATATAGTCGCGGATATCCTGCGTCAGGGTTTCCAACGGGAAGAAGGTGTCTACCGCCAGGCGGATATTATTGTCCAGCTTGGGGATGTTGCGCACCCGGCTTTCCAGATCCTGCACCGCATTTAATATCCAGCTGCCTTCCTGCAGGAGAAATTCCCCTTCATCCGTCAGGGTAATCATGGGGCCATTGCGATGAAAAAGTTTCACGCAGAGTTTGCTTTCAATATTGGAAACCCGATAAGAGATCGCCGAAGGCGTTTTATGCAGCGCCTCCGCCGCCATAGAGAAAGAACCGGTGCTCTTGATAGTGCTGATTATTTTAATCGCGTCCAGGGATAATCTAGTCATACAAATTCCTCTTTAAAATAAAATAAGAAAAATGACACTAAATTCCCAAGGTGGTGGCGCACAAAAATCGATCAAATCGAACAAGGGTACTCATAGCAACAAGCAATATACTTCATAAATGAGAGCGCTATCTTAAATACTATTCATCACGACCTGATATAAAATTCATCATAGCGCCCTACTTTTACACAGCGACAGTTAAATAAATTCAGCCTAACGATCAAAGATCGTCATCATAATAATTTTCGTTAATAGCCGTTAAAACATTCCGCTCTATCGCACGACCAGAATGATAAAAATAAAACAAGCCGACAAGGAGGGTTATTTCTAATTGCGTTATTAGTCTCTCATTTTGTCGGTGAAATACGCTCAACTTACAACATAATTTCAGTCAGGAGTGACTTATGAACAAAACTTCCCGTACCCTGCTCTCTCTGGGCCTGCTGAGCGCGGCCATGTTCGGCGTTTCGCAACAGGCGAATGCTCACGGTTATGTCGAGTCGCCGGCCAGCCGCGCCTACCAGTGCAAACTGCAGCTCAACACCCAGTGCGGCAGCGTGCAGTACGAACCGCAGAGCGTCGAAGGCCTGAAAGGCTTCCCGCAGGCCGGCCCGGTTGACGGCCATATCGCCAGCGCCAACAAGTCCACCTTCTTCGAACTGGATCAGCAAACGCCGACGCGCTGGAACAAGCTCAACCTGAAAACCGGCCCGAACTCCTTTACCTGGAAGCTGACCGCGCGTCACAGCACCACCAGCTGGCGCTATTTCATCACCAAGCCGAACTGGGACGCTTCTCAACCGCTGACCCGCGCTTCCTTTGACCTGACGCCGTTCTGCCAGTTCAACGACGGCGGCGCCATCCCTGCCGCGCAGGTCACCCACCAGTGCAACATACCGGCAGATCGCAGCGGTTCGCACGTGATCCTTGCCGTGTGGGACATAGCCGACACCGCCAACGCCTTCTATCAGGCGATCGACGTCAACCTCAGCCACTGATCCGTCAAAAGGGGGATGTCTCTGGAGGGTTCAGCCTGGCGCTGAACCCTTTTTTGCGGGTGCCGCTATTGCGACATGTTGAGGATAGTACGCACATTGAGCGCGCTGGTGGCGATAATGTCGATGGCGCCGGTGCGCAACGCGCCCAAAATCGCCAGCGCCTTGGTATTCTCGGAGGCAATGGCGATCACGCACGGAATTTTGCGCAGCTCATCAATGCTCAGCCCAATCACACGGTCATTCATCACCGTATCGACATGCTGCCCCTGGGCATTGAAAAAGTCATAGCCGGCGATGTCGCCGATCACGCCCTGATTAAGGCTGGCGTCGATAATCTCGTGCGGCGTAAACCACCCCAATTTCACCATATAACTGTTTTCATTCATGTCGCCAATGCCGACTAACGCCACATCGGCCTTACGCGCGCGATCCAACGTTTCCTTGATCGTGCCATTCTGCATGAAGGCGTCTTTCAACGCGCGATTTTCGACGTAGGCCGGCGCATAGAGCGTCTCGCTGCTGCCGCCGAACTTCTTCGCCAGACGCCGGCTGATATGGTCGGCGTTGATCGCATCGCCCGGACGGTGGGTGCCGCCGATGCCGCAGATGAACTTGCAGTTGCGCTCCGTCACGCTGCCGACGTGATCGGCGATCGCCGCCACGTTGCGTCCCTGCCCGACCGCCAACACCATATCGTCTTTCAGCGACATCGCCAGGTAGTTGGACACCAGCGCCGCCACTTGCCGACGCTGTTCCTCTTCGTCCTGATGATCGAGCGCGATCAGCGCGCGGCTGATGGGAAAACGTTCCATCATCTGCTGTTCCAGCCGGGTGCTGAACACCGGGTGATAACGCACGTTGATCTCGACGATGCCTTCTTCCTTGGCGCGCTTGAGCAAACGACCGACTTTGATCCGTGAGATGCCGAACTTTTTGGCGATCTCTTCCTGCGTGATCTCATCCTGATAATAAGCAACGGCGATTTCGGTCAGCAGTTCGTTATCCTGGGACACAGTTTGTTTTTCCATCCGTTAGACGTTTCCCCACGGCAGGCCGGTTAATCATGGCGGAGGGACGATACACGCCCCTCCGACAATGCTGAATGCCCGCTAGTATAACGCGTTCAGGCGGCAACGGTATTCAGTCGTTGCTCCACCTCGTCCGCCAATCGGGTCAAGAGCAGGCAGCAAGATACCGCGCCGGCGTCCAGTACGCCGCGCGAACGCTCGCCCAGACGGCTGGCGCGGCCGATTTTCGCCACCAGCTCGCGCGTGGAATCGCGCCCGCGCGCTGCGGCGATCCTCATCTGTTCCAGCGCAGCGGCGAAGTCGTCACCGCGCCCCGCCGCCTGCTCAAACGCCGCTACCGCCGGTATCAGCGTATCCATCAGACACTTGTCCCCCACGCCCGCGCTGCTGATGTCCTGCAGTTCGCACAAACCGCCGTGCAACATCGCCAAAAATGCCTGCTTATCCAGCACGCTGCGCTCGCGCACGCTCTCCGCCATGCCCATGAACAGACTGCCGTACAGCGGCCCCATCGAACCGCCGATGCCCTCCATCAGCGCATCGGAAACCGCATCGAACGCCTGCGCCAACGTAAGCTCGCGGCCGCGAATGGCATCGCCGCACATCGCGAATCCCTTCGACATGTTAATGCCGTGGTCGCCGTCGCCGATGGCGCCGTCGATTTCGCTCAGGTATTCGCGGTTGCCGACAATGGTTTCTATCAGCCCCGTAACGATCTCACTGCCGTACCGGGTTGAAATTTGTTCCGTCATGATTCACTCCACCTGGGTTAAGCCTAAAGATTGCGCCGGCATGTCCAGCAGCGTTTTCAGTTCGTCATCCAGCGTCATCAGCGTCAGCGTCACGCCCATCATTTCCAGCGACGTGAAGTAATTGCCGACGTAGCGCCGATGCACCCGCACGCCTTTCGCCGTCAACCGACGCTCTATTTCGGCATAATAGATATACAGCTCCATCACCGGCGTGGCGCCAAGCCCGGAGATCAGCAACGCCACCTCCTGCCCCTGTTCCAGCGGCATGTCGTTGAGCACGAAATCGAGCATGGTGCCGGCCATCGCCGACGCCGACTGGATCGGCGACACCTCAATGCCCGGTTCGCCGTGATGGCCAATGCCGATCTCCATCTTGCCGTCTTCGATATGAAAATTGGGTTTGCCGACCGCGGGAATGGTGCAGGAACTGAGGCCGACGCCGATCGAACGACACCGGTCGATGGCTTTTTGCGCCGCGCCGATCACGCCGTCCAGATCGTATCCCTTGGCCGCCGCCGCCGCGCCGACCTTCCACATCAGAATTTCTCCGGCCACGCCGCGCCGTTTATCGATCTCACTGGCCGGCGCCGAGGCGACGTCATCGTTGGCCACCACGGTTTTCACCCGTATGCCGGCCGCCGTGGCCTTCTTGATCGCCATCTTGACGTTCATGTTGTCGCCGGCGTAGTTGCCGTACAGGCAAGCGACGCCCGCACCGCTGTCCGCCGCCTTGAACGCGTCGAGAAAAGCCCCCGCCGTAGGCGATGAAAAAATCTCGCCAATTGCGACGGCATCCAGCATGTTTTTGCCGACATACCCCAGAAACGCCGGCTCATGGCCGGAACCGCCGCCGGTGACGATGCCCACTTTGCCGGCGATCGGCGCCGGCGGATATTTCAACACCCGCGCATTGTCGGTGGCGGCGTAATAGTCCGGGTGGGCCAGCCTATAGCCCTGAATGGCGTCTTCCACTACGTGATCGGGATCGTTAATGATTCTGTTCATCGCGGCCTCTCTGTCGCCTGAATAAGAAATTATTGAATGGTGTAACCGCCGTCGACCACCAGGTTGGCGCCGGTGATCATCGCCGCCGCGTCACCGGCCAAAAACAGGGCGCTGGCGGCGATATCTTGCGGCTCAGCAAAGCGCCGCAGCGGGATTTTCTGCTTCATTTGTTCCGCCACCTCGCCTGACCAGGCTTTGCGCCCCAGCTCCGTCAAAACCACGGTGGGTGAAATGGCGTTGACCCGCACGTTGTGTGGCCCCCACTCCAGCGCCAGCACCTGGGTCAACCCGATAACGCCCGCTTTGCTGGCGCAATAGGCCAGGTGATTCGGCAATGCCACCACCCCGGCCTGCGAGGCGAGATTGATGATGCTGCCGCCGCGCTGGCGAATGAAACGGCGGCCCACCGCCTGGCAGGTGAGAAACACGCCTTTCAGATTGACCGCCAGGGTTGCATCCCACGCCGCTTCCGGCAGTTCCTCAGCGGGATGCAGCGCGACGATGCCGGCGCTGTTGACCAGCACGTCCAGCCGCCCGAAATGCGCCTCAATCTGCGCCACCGCCCGCTCCACCGACGCGGCATCGGTGACGTCGGCCACGACGCCCAGCGCCGCCTCGGCGTCCAGCTGTCGCGCTACTTCCGCAACCTGCGGCGCCCGATCGAGCAGCGCCACGCGCGCGCCGTTTTGCAGATAGCGTTCGGCGATAGCGAGACCGATCCCCGCAGCGCCGCCGGTAATCAGCGCCACCTTGCCCTTTAGCGAGAGCTCGCGCGGCGCCGTAGTTTGATGATTAATCATAAATTTCCCCTTAAAACTGTGAACTTCACCCTCGGTCAGGATATTTTCGCCAAACTCGCGCCGCGTTCTTCCTGCGCCATCGCGTTTTCCTTCGGCAGCGTGACAAATTTCATCAGCACGCCGCTGAACAGGTACAAGCCGGTAAAGATCCAGATCACGCCAACGGTGCCGAGGCTGCCGATAAACAGCCCCACCACCGCCGGGCCGACAAAGGTGCTCAGGCCGGCGCCCAGATTGAGAATCGACATCGCCGCGCCCTTATTGTCCGGCGCCAGCGACGGCATGATGGCCGACAGCGGCACGAACGCCGCCAGGCAGGCGCCGAACAAACCGGCGGCGCAAACGGTCAGCAGGTAGTTGGCGCCGAAGAATTGCGGCACGTAGTAGAACATCAGCGTGGTCAAGGCGCAGCCGACGCAGCCGAACCACATCACCACATTGCGCCAGCCGAGACCGTCGCTGATCACGCCGAAAATCAGGTTGAAAATGATGTTGACCGTCCACAGCGCGGCGTACATCTGCAGCCAATGCGTGCGGGTGAATCCCATATCCATCATGTACATGGGCATGAATACGACGAAGCCGTATGCCGCAGAGGTATTAATGGTGCGCACGATGCCGCCCAGGCCAATCTTCGGGTTTTCAAACGCGATGGTGATGCCCTTCAAGACGTAACCCAGCGACGCTTTTTCCCGGTTGCCGCTCTGTGCCGCGCCGTCGTCGCGATTGAGCATCAGCGCAATCACCGCGCCCAGCACGACGAAAATCAGCGCGCTCCACAGCGTGTGGATCTCGCCGAGATAAGGCAGCATGATGCTGGAATACAGCACGCCCAGCACGCTGAGCCCGCCGCTGTAGACGAACCAGAAAATCCCCACCGCCGACCCCAGCCTTTCCGGCGGCGCCTCATACGCCACCCACACCAGAAAACCGTAGGCGAACAACGGATAACCCAAGCCGCGCAGCGCATAGGTCGGCACCATGATCGCCAGGTTGTTGCTCGGCAGGCCGAACGTCAAAAAGCACACCGAACCGAACAGAAACAGCAGCAGGCCGGCCAACATCACCCGCCGGGCGGTAAAGATTTCCGCCAGCACGCCGGAAAACCAGGCGGCGATCGCGGCCGCAAAGCCATAAACGCTGAACAGCAGCGCCGATTCCTGAATGCTCAGCCCCTTGCCGATCAAATAAGGCGACAGCCATCCTTGTTCCAGCCCTTCGCCCATCATGAACACCAACACGCCGGCATAGCCCAGCAGCAGTTTCGGTGACAGACCAATGCGATGAATCAGTCCATGCAACATAGAACACCCCAGCACATGTGATTATGGAGGCGCAGGCTCGCCCGCACCCGAAGAACGATGCAGGTTTCAGAGGTTTGGATTAAGCACCACTTTGATTGAACCGATGCCGCGCTTCATCAGCTCGAAGCCCTCGGCGAACTGTTCCAGCGGCAGCGTATGCGTCACCACGCCTTCGGTCGGCAGATCGCCATTGGCGATGCCTTCGATCACCAGCGGGTAGCAGTAAGGGCCGAGGTGCGAACCGAGCACGTCCAGCTCCTTGCGGTCGCTGATGATGCTCCAGTCGACGGTCACCGGATCCTTGAACACGGAAAATTCCACGAAGGTGCCGAGCTTGCGGATCAGCGTCAGGCCCTGTTCCACGGACTTTTGGGCGCCGGTCGCCTCGATGTAGATGTCGCAGCCGTAGCCGTCGGTCATCGCTTTAACCGCCGCGGGCACGTCGTCACGGGTCGGGTTCAGCGTCACATCCGCGCCGAAGCGCTTCGCCAGCGCCAGACGCTCGTCGGACAGATCCAGCACCACCAGCTTCGAGGGCCCGGACTTTTTGATCGCCCCGATCATGCCCAGCCCCAGGGTGCCGGCGCCGGCCAGCACCACGACATCGCCCAGTTTGATATTGGCGCGTTGCACCGCATGGAAGGAGCAAGCATAGGGTTCGATCAGAATGGCTTTTTCGATCGGCAGATCGGCCGGTACGTGATAGTTAATCGCCTCTTTGGTGAACTTCATGTACTCGGCCATGCCGCCATTGACGTTTTTCTGGAAACCGTACAGGTCATGCTTTTCGCACATCCAATACTGGCCGCGGTTGCAGAAGCGGCATTGCCAACAGGGAACGATCTGTTCTGATATCACCCGATCGCCGAGATTGAAGCCCTCGACGCCTTCGCCGTATCCCACCACGTGGCCGATAAACTCATGACCGGGGATCATCGGCGCCTTGATGTATGCCGGTTGTTTTTCATCGCCCCAGAAGCTGGGCGCCCCTTCGAACGCTTTAACATCGCCGGCGCAGATGCCGCAGGCCTCGATCTTCACCAGGATCTCTTTCGGGCCGATCTTCGGCACCGGCACCTGTTCCAGGCGGTAATCTTTCGGGGCGTACGCCACAACCGCCTTCATGATCTCGGGGATACCGTCCGCCATTTTCGCCTCTGTCATGCAGGTCTGACACATAGCACTCTCCTCTGGTAGGGTGACTCTTTATGATCAATAACACAAACAAAGAACAAATGAACACTAACGTCACGCGTTCAATTTGCCCACAGAGAACTTGCCAAACTGTGATATCGCTCAAAAACCCGTCTGCATGAGGATAAATAACGATTAAAACCTCTTTTTTAGTGACGACCGTCACCTTTTAAAGGGAGAGACAGAAAAATCAGGTAAAAAACAAAAGAACATCAATTGAACATTTGATTAAACAGGGATACGGTAATGAACGTGGCGCCACCGAGGATCGCCGCCCTTTTCGTTACCAATCAGGAGACCGCTATGCTGCCTATCGCCATCGGCGCCGACGATGCCGCCATTGAATTGAAGGATCTGATCGTCGCCCACCTGCAACGACGGGACATTCCCGTCATTGACTACACGACGGATCGCACCGCAGAAACGGGGATCTATCCCGATATCGCCTATCGCGTCGCGCAGGCGATACGGGAGGAAAAACATCGGCGGGGGATCCTGCTGTGCGGCACCGGCATCGGTATGAGCATCGTGGCCAATAAAGTGCCCGGCATTCGCGCGGCGCAATGTCACGATACCTACTCCGCCCAACGGGCGCGCAAAAGCAATGATGCGCAGATCATCACGCTGGGCGCGCGGGTCATCGGCGCCGAACTGGCGAAAACCATCGTCGATGCCTGGCTGGAATCGGAGTTTGAAGGGGGAGGTTCGGCACCGAAAGTCGAGCGGATCGGCTATTACGAAAACGCGGTCGGTCGGCGTTAAACCGCCTGCAGTCTCGATGGCGGTCGCGCGCAAGCCGCGCTCCGCCTGGGTTTATTCGTCATTCATTGTTATTATCCATCGCAACAATCAGAAAAAGCGCATTTTCATTCTCGATCCGATGATGCAGTGTGTTCCCCCTATGATGAAAAAGGTTCTCATTTCCCTACGTTGAGCTTGGTCAAGGAGCTTATCAATGAATCAATTAGACGCACTCAAGCAGCTGACCACGGTGGTCGCCGACAGCGGCGATATCGAATCCATCCGCCAGTTCGAACCCCAGGACGCCACCACCAACCCTTCGCTGATCCTGAAAGCCGCCGCGCTGCCGCAGTACAAAGCGCTGATCACCGAAGCGCTGGAGTATGCCCGCCGCCAGGGCGGCAGCAAGGAAACCCAGCTGATCAACGCCAGCGATAAACTGGCGGTCAACATCGGTGTCGAGATCCTCAAAAGCGTGCCGGGCCGCATCTCCACCGAAGTGGACGCCCGCCTGTCGTTCGACCGCGGCATGTGCGTCGCCAAAGCGCGCAAACTGATCGGCATGTATCAGGAACAGGGCATCGACAAATCGCGCATCCTGATCAAGCTGGCTTCCACCTGGGAAGGCATCAAAGCCGCCGAAGAGCTGGAAAAAGAAGGCATCAACACTAACCTGACGCTGCTGTTCTCCTTCGCTCAGGCCCGCGCCTGCGCCGAAGCCGGCGTGTATCTGATCTCGCCGTTCGTCGGCCGCATCTATGACTGGTACCAGGCTAAACAGCCTGCCGCCGACTACGACGCCGATCAGGATCCGGGCGTGAAATCGGTGCGCACCATCTATGAATACTACAAGCGTCATCGTTACCAGACGGTGATCATGGGCGCCAGCTTCCGCAAAGTTGAGCAGATCCTGGCGCTGGCCGGCTGCGATCGCCTGACCATCGCGCCGAACCTGCTGGAGCAGCTGAAAAACAGCGAACAGCCGGTCGAGCGCAAGCTGACCCCGTCGACCGAGGGCTTCCACCAACCCGCTCCGCTGGCCGAAGCGGAATTCCGCTGGCTGCACAATCAGGACGCCATGGCGGTAGAAAAACTCGCCGAAGGCATCCGCCTGTTCGCCGTCGACCAGCAGAAGCTGGAAGACATGTTGGCCGCTCAACTGTAATCGCACTGGAGTTTCGTTATGTCTTCTCGTAAAGAGCTTGCCAACGCCATCCGCGCACTCAGCATGGACGCCGTACAAAAAGCAAATTCCGGCCACCCGGGGGCCCCTATGGGCATGGCGGACATCGCCGAAGTCCTGTGGCGTGACTACCTCAACCACAACCCGACTAACCCGCACTGGGCTGACCGCGACCGTTTCGTGCTCTCCAACGGCCACGGCTCCATGTTGATTTACAGCCTCCTGCACCTCACCGGCTACGACCTGCCGATGCGCGAGCTGGAAAACTTCCGTCAGCTCCATTCCAAAACACCGGGCCACCCGGAGTACGGTTACACCCCGGGCGTTGAGACCACCACCGGCCCGCTGGGCCAGGGTATCGCCAACGCCGTCGGCTTCGCCATCGCCGAACGCACCTTGGCGGCGCAGTTCAACCGCCCTGGTCACGACATCGTCGACCACCACACCTACGCCTTCATGGGCGACGGCTGCATGATGGAAGGCATTTCGCACGAAGTCTGCTCCCTGGCCGGCACCCTCAAGCTCGGCAAGCTGACCGCCTTCTACGATGACAACGGCATCTCCATCGACGGCCACGTCGACGGCTGGTTCACCGACGACACCGCCCTGCGTTTCGAAGCCTACGGCTGGCACGTGGTGCGCAACGTCGACGGCCACAACCCGGACGCCATCAAGGCCGCGATTGAAGAAGCCCGCAAGGTGACCGACAAGCCGTCGCTGCTGATGTGCAAGACCGTTATCGGCTTCGGTTCGCCGAACAAGGCCGGCACCCATGACGTGCACGGCGCCGCGCTGGGCGCCGCCGAAGTGGCCGCCACCCGCGAGCGGCTTGGCTGGAAATACGCCGCCTTTGAAATCCCGCAGGACATCTACGCCCAGTGGGACGCCAAGGAAGCCGGTCAGGCCAAAGAAGCGGCCTGGAACGACAAGTTCGCCGCCTACGCCAGGGCCTTCCCGGAACTGGCCGCCGAGTTCAAGCGCCGCATGAACGGCGAGCTGCCGGCGGACTGGAAAGCGGACGCCAAGGCGTTCGTGGAAAAACTGCAGGCCAACCCGGCCAACATCGCCAGCCGCAAGGCGTCGCAGAACGCGCTGGAAGCGTTCGGCAAGGTGCTGCCGGAGTTCCTGGGCGGCTCCGCCGACCTGGCGCCGAGTAACCTGACCATGTGGTCCGGTTCGAAAGCGCTGAACGTTGACCCGGCGGGCAACTACATTCATTACGGCGTGCGCGAGTTCGGCATGACCGCCATCACCAACGGCATCGCGCTGCACGGCGGCTTCCTGCCGTACTCGGCGACCTTCCTGATGTTCGTGGAATACGCCCGCAACGCGGTGCGCATGGCGGCGCTGATGAAGCTGCGCAACGTGTTCGTCTACACCCACGACTCCATCGGTCTGGGCGAAGACGGCCCGACCCACCAGCCGGTGGAGCAGCTGGCGAGCCTGCGCGTGACCCCGAACATGAGCACCTGGCGCCCGTGTGACCAGGTGGAATCGGCGGTGGCGTGGCAGTACGGCATCGAGCGCAACGACGGCCCGACCACGCTGGTGTTCTCGCGCCAGAACCTGACCCAGCAGCCGCGCACCGCAGAGCAGCTGGCGAACGTGTACCGCGGCGGCTACGTGCTGAAAGACTGTGCGGGCACGCCGGACGTTATCCTGATTGCCACCGGCTCCGAAGTGGGCATCACGGTGGAGGCGGCGGACAAACTGACCGCGGCGGGCCGCAAGGTGCGCGTGGTGTCGATGCCGTCGACCGACGCGTTCGACAAGCAGGATGCGGCGTACCGCGAGTCGGTGCTGCCGGCGGCGGTAACGGCGCGCGTGGCGGTGGAAGCGGGTATCGCGGATTACTGGTACAAGTACGTGGGCCTGAACGGCGCTATCGTGGGCATGACCACCTTCGGTGAGTCGGCGCCGGCGGAGCAGCTGTTCGCCGAGTTCGGCTTCACCGTGGACAACGTGGTGGCCAAGGCGCAGGCGCTGCTGAAGTAAGCCGCCGGGCGCAAGCCGATAAAAAAGCCGGTCATCATGACCGGCTTTTTTTATTCCATCACCCGATGAATCTGCAAATACTGCAGCAACATGATGGTTTTGCCGTCTTTAATCCGGCCATCGGCGATCATCGCCACCGCGTCGCTGAACGGCAGTTCGATCACCTCAATATCTTCATCTTCAATGCCGCCGCCGGCCGCGCGCCGCTCATCGTCATGGTATTCGGCGATAAAGAAGTGCACGATCTCGGTCACGCCGCCCGGCGACATGTAGGCTTCGAAGATTTTCTTCACCTCGCTGACCTGAAAACCGGTCTCCTCCACCGCTTCGCGGCGCGCGCACTGCTCCGGAGAGTCGGCGTCCAGCAAGCCGGCGCAGGCCTCGAGCAGCATGCCGCTCTCGTTGCCGTTGACATAGGTCGGCATACGGAACTGGTTGGTCAGCACCACCGTGCCCTTGGCGCGGTTATACAGCAAAATGGTGGCGCCGTTGCCGCGATCGTAGACCTCGCGCACCTGTTGCACCGAACCGCCGTTTTTGCGTTTCAGATCGAACGTGTACTTGTGCAGCACATACCAGTTGTCCGACAGCAGCTCTTTCTTCACATTCTCAATTTTCGACGACATAACCCTTTTCCCTTGCGTGACAACGTGAAGATCATACCGCGATTAGGCCGCGCCGCGGCAGACGATTTGCAACAAAAATCACACCGCGCCCCGCCGGACAAGCCGGGACTTAACATTGCTTAAAATAATGAAAAATAAGTCGCGCTCAGGCGCATGAGATTGCATAAAACCCAGTGCGATTCGCCCCCCAAAGACAAATCGTCAGAGGAAACCGGCCCGCCGCTGAAAATCGACGGGCGTTTCGCTATTCATTTGATTACACAACCACAATTGTTCCCGTTTTGTTGACAACTTGATACAAATCGCGGTGCATTTTAGTTGCAAAAGTTATAGTTTTGCTTTCGAATGAAACTGGCGACGCGCCCTACCTGAGAGAAGGATCCTTGATTGCTTGTTAAACGTTCCGTGACCGGCAGCCTGGCCAAAGCGCTGTTCGGCATCGTGATACTGTCGGTGCTCGCCACCGGGTTGGCGTTGACCACCGTCGCCGGCAGCCAGAGCGATGCCGAAGCGATCAATATCGCCGGTTCGCTGCGCATGCAAAGCTACCGGTTGGCCTTCGATCTCGACCAGCAGAGCCCAGAGCTGGAGCTGCACCTGCAGCAATACCGGCAGTCATTGCAGGCGCCGGCGCTGCAAAAACTGGCGCGCTTCTACGTACCGGCCGAGGTGCGCAACCATTACCTGGCGCTGCAACAGGCGTGGCAAACGATGGAGCGGCAGATCCGCAACGGGCAGGCGATCGCCTATCGGGCGGAGGTCGCCGGCCATGTCAATCGCGTTGACCATTTCGTGTCCGCCCTGCAGCGCTATTCCGAACTGAAACTGACCCTGGTGGCCGCCGTCAGCGTGCTGGGTTACGCCGCCATCATCGGTCTGGTGCTGTTTTGCATTCGTTTCATGCGCCGCCAGGTGGTCACCCCGCTGCAGCATCTGGTCGACGCCAGCCAGCGCGTGCAACAAGGGGATTTTCGCCACCCGCAGTTGGACGTGACGTTGCCGAACGAGCTCGGCGTGCTGTCGCAAACCTTCAGCGCCATGTCGGACGAACTGGCCCGGCTCTATCAGTCGCTGGAGCTGAAGGTACAGGAAAAAACCCAACGTCTGCAGCAGGCCAATGAAACGCTTGAGGTGCTGTATCGCTGCTCGCAGGCGCTGAGCGTGCGCCAGCTCGATCAGCAGGCGTTCGAAAATGTGCTGCGCATCGTGCGCCAAAGCGAACGGCTGCGCTGCATCCAGCTGAACGTAGCGGACGGCCAGGGCCAGTGGCGGCTGAGCGAAGGGGAAGCGGCGCCGACGCAGGCCTGGAACGCGCTGCCGATCACCCAGGGCGACAAGCCGCTGGGCGAGTTGCGCTGGCAGCCCGAGGCGCACCCGCCGCATCCTCACCTGATGCAGAGCCTGGCCAATATGTTGGGCCGCGGCGTTTACTTCAACCGGGCGCAAAAGCAGCACCAATATCTGCTGTTGATGGAAGAGCGTGCGACCATCGCCCGCGAGCTGCACGATTCGCTGGCGCAGACGCTGTCGTTCCTGCGCATCCAGCTGACGCTGCTGCGGCGCAGCGCCACCGATCCGGCGGCGCAGACCATTATCGACGATTTCGATCGCACGCTGGCCGATGCCTATCGCCAGTTGAGAGAGCTGCTGGCCACCTTCCGTCTCAACATTCAGGAGGCGGATCTGAACGCCTCGCTGGAGCAGCTGTTGCAGCCATTAAAAGCGCTAACCCCCGCGCGGATTCAGTTACACTGTCGGCTGTCTTCGCAGGCGCTCAACGCCCAGCAGCAGGTGCACGCGCTGCAGATCGTGCGCGAGGCGGTGCTCAATGCCGTCAAGCACGCCGGGGCAGACGAGATTACGGTGTGTTGCGAGGTCAACGCCGCAGGCGACAACGTTTTCAGCATTACCGACGACGGTTGCGGCATCGCCAGTCTGGAGGAACCGGAAGGGCATTATGGTTTGACCATCATGAGCGAACGCGCGGCGCGATTGGGAGGAACGCTGCACATTCAGCGCAGAAGCGGCGGCGGTACGGCGGTTTGCCTGACATTCTCGCCCTGACCTTGCGGCTGTTCATTCTGCGTTACGGTTGCCGCCGGGCGGAAGGCCGTCCGGGGAGGTTTACGGCGCTGATTGCCGCTATTTTTGAAGAGACAGTCCCACTGTGAAGCACGCCGCAGGGCGCGTTTGAGTGGCTTTACTTGCTACAGGGAGCATATTTCATGGTGATGAAGCAATACCGAGTCATGATCGTTGACGATCATCCGTTGATGCGGCGCGGCATCAAACAACTGCTGGGACTGGATGCGCGATTTAGCGTGGTGGCGGAGGCCGGCAACGGCAGCGAGGCGGTTGCGCTGGCGCTGCAGCACGCCCCGGACGTGATCTTGTTGGATCTGAACATGAAGGGCATGTCCGGGCTGGACACGCTGCGGGCCCTGCGCGACGAAGGCGTGGACGCGCGCATCATCGTGCTGACGGTCTCCGACGCGCGCAGCGATCTGTATGCGCTGATAGACGCCGGCGCCGACGGCTACCTGCTGAAAGACAGCGAGCCGGAACTGCTGCTGGAGCACATCGGCGCCGCCGCCGAGGGGCAGAACGTGATCAGCGACGCCATGGCCGACTATTTGCTGGCGCGCAGCGAGCAGCGCGATCCCTTTGCCGCCTTGACCGAACGTGAGCTGGATGTCTTGCAAGAGGTGGCGCGCGGCCTGTCCAACAAACAGGTAGCGGCGCAGCTGCATATCTCTGAAGAAACCGTGAAGGTGCACATCCGCAACATACTGCGCAAATTGGACGTGCGTTCTCGCGTGGCGGCGACGGTGATGTACCTGGAGCATAAAAGCCAATGAACGTCAGCCCCGGCCGCTGCGCCGGGGCAGCTTACTCGATGGCGCTGAGTAGCGCCTGATGGTGCTGGTGCACCCAGCTCTTGTTGAACGGCCCCCAGCTTTCCAGCTGATAAAAACCGTCGTTGTTGCGCACGCCCTGCTGCACGAACTGCAGCTCGACGCCCATGCCGGGCAGCGCCTTCAGCACATCCTGCAACGTGCGGCGCGGCCAACCGGTCAGCGCCATCAACCGCGGCACATTGGGCCGCTCACTGTGGCTGATCAGCCAGCACAAATAAAGCCGACGGGCAAATACCGGGTTAATTCCCATGCCAAGCTCCTGCTGTAAGGTGAGTCCTGTTTATTTCCGGTTCCGTGCGCGCAAAAAGGCGCGCAAGGCCTTCGACAGTCATAAAAAATGTCTTAATCGCGTCTCGTTGTCGGCAAACAAGCGCCAACGCCGTTTTACGCTACCGTTATTTACACTATCTCCTTTTTTTCTCCACGCTTTCCTCGGCTTTCCCGAGTACAGTGCAATAGCGCCGGGATCCCTCCCTGCCGCTGAAATGCATAATTCTGATGCGTTTTAAAGATAGAACAAGTCATAACGAGGTTCGCGCTGCATGGCCAATTTTTTTATTGATCGCCCGATTTTCGCCTGGGTGCTGGCAATAATTCTTTGCCTGACCGGAGCGTTGGCGATTTTTTCTTTACCGGTAGAACAATACCCGAATTTGGCGCCGCCGAACGTGCGCATCAGCGCAACTTATCCAGGCGCTTCGGCGCAAACGCTGGAAAACACCGTCACGCAGATCATTGAACAGAATATGACCGGCCTCGACAACATGATGTATATGTCGTCGCAGAGCACCAATACCGGCCAGGCAACCGTCACGCTGACGTTCGAAGCCGGCACCGACCCCAACGAAGCGATGCAGCAGGTACAAAACCAGCTGCAGGCGGCGATCAAACGTCTGCCGCAGGCGGTGCAGAATCAGGGGGTCACGGTCTCGAAATCCGGCGATACCACGCTGATGATGGTGGCGTTCGTCTCCACCGACAACAGCATGGACAAGCAGGACATCGCCGATTACATCGTCTCCAACCTGCAGGATCCGCTCAGCCGCATCAACGGCGTCGGCAGCATGGACGTCTACGGCTCGCAGTACGCCATGCGCATCTGGCTCGATCCTAACAAACTCAACAGCTATCAGCTCACGACCCAGGACGTGGTCAAAGCCATTCAGTCGCAGAACGCCCAGGTGGCGGTCGGCCAGTTGGGTGGCACGCCGTCGGTCGATAAACAGGCGCTGAACGCCACCATCAACGCCCAGTCGCAGCTCCAGACGCCGGAGCAGTTCCGCCAGATCACCCTGCGGGTCAATCAGGACGGTTCGCTGGTGACGCTGGGCAACGTCGCCACCGTTGAGTTGGGCGGCGAGAACTACAACTACCTCAGCCGCTACAACGGCATGCAGGCCGCCGGCATGAACATCAAGCTGGCTTCCGGCGCCAACGAACTGCA
This sequence comes from Serratia sp. SCBI, assembly GCF_000747565.1. Taxonomy (NCBI): domain Bacteria; kingdom Pseudomonadati; phylum Pseudomonadota; class Gammaproteobacteria; order Enterobacterales; family Yersiniaceae; genus Serratia; species Serratia sp. SCBI. The sequence continues at coordinate 3,731,045 of NZ_CP003424.1, forward strand.
GACCGACCAGTTGGTGAAGGACAAAATCGCCGAGCTGTCGCAATACTTCCCGCACGGGCTGGAAGCCAAAGTGGCCTATGAAACCACCCCGTTCGTCAAAGCCTCGATCAAGGACGTGGTGAAAACGCTGCTGGAGGCCATCCTGCTGGTGTTCCTGGTCATGTACCTGTTCCTGCAGAACTTCCGCGCTACCCTGATCCCCACCATCGCCGTGCCGGTGGTGCTGATGGGCACTTTCGCCATCCTCTCCGCCTGCGGCTTCAGCATCAACACCCTCACCATGTTCGCCATGGTGCTGGCGATCGGCCTGCTGGTGGACGACGCTATCGTGGTAGTGGAGAACGTCGAGCGCGTGATGAGCGAGGAAGGCTTGCCGCCGCGAGAGGCCACGCGCAAATCCATGGGGCAGATCCAGAGCGCGCTGGTCGGCATCGCTCTTGTGCTGTCGGCGGTGTTCGTGCCGATGGCGTTCTTCGGCGGCACCACCGGCGCCATCTATCGCCAGTTCTCCATCACCATCGTCTCCGCCATGGTGCTGTCGGTGCTGGTGGCGATGATCCTGACCCCGGCCCTGTGCGCGACGCTGCTTAAACCGATCGCCAAGGGGCATCATCACGGCAAGCGCGGCTTCTTCGGCTGGTTCAACCGCATGTTCAACCGCAATGCCGATCGCTATGAGCGCGGCGTGGGGCGCATCCTGCACGCCAGCGGCCGCTATATGGTGATTTATCTGCTGCTGCTCGGCGGCATGGCGCTGCTGTTCATCAAGCTGCCGACCTCGTTCCTGCCGCAGGAAGACCGCGGCATCTTCACCGTACAGGTGCAGCTGCCGGCGGGATCGACCCTGCAGCAAACGTCCAAAGTGGTGGAGAAGGTCGAGCAGTACTTCCTCACCGAAGAGAAACAGGACGTGTTGTCGGTGTTCGCCATCATCGGCTCCGGGCCGGGGGGCAACGGCCAAAACGTGGCGCGCCTGTTTGTCCGGCTGAAAGACTGGGACCTGCGCGCCTCGGGCGCCAACAGCTCATTCGACATCATCGATCGCGCGACTCAGGCATTCAGCAAGATTAACGAAGCCCGGGTGATCGCCAGCAGTCCGCCGGCGATCACCGGCCTCGGCAACTCCTCCGGCTTCGATATGGAGTTGGAAGACCACGCAGGCCTCGGCCACGCCAAGCTGATGGCGGCGCGCGATCAATTGCTGCAGCTCGCCGGGCAAAATCCGCTGCTGTCGCGCGTGCGCCACAACGGCCTGGACGACAGCCCGCAGTTGCAAATCGATATCGATCAACGCAAGGCTCAGGCGCTGGGCGTGTCGATCGACGACATCAACAGCACGCTCTCTACCGCCTGGGGCTCGACCTACGTCAATGACTTCGTCGATCGCGGCCGGGTGAAAAAAGTCTACGTGCAGGCTGCGGCGCCGTTCCGCATGCTGCCGGATGACATCAACAAATGGTATGTGCGCAACAGCACGGGCGGCATGGTGCCGTTCTCGGCCTTCGCCAGCTCGCACTGGGAGTATGGTTCGCCACGGCTGGAACGCTATAACGGCAGCTCGGCGCTGGAGATCGTCGGCGAAGCGGCCAACGGCGTCAGCACCGGCACCGCCATGGCGGAAATGGAGAAACTGGTCAGCCAGCTGCCGAACGGCTTCGGTCTGGAATGGACGGCGATGTCCTATCAGGAACGGCTGTCCGGCTCGCAGGCGCCGGCGCTGTACGCCATCTCGCTGCTGGTGGTGTTCCTGTGTCTGGCGGCGTTGTACGAGAGCTGGTCAATTCCGTTCTCGGTGATGTTGGTGGTGCCGCTGGGGGTGATCGGCGCGGTCGCCGCCACCTGGCTGCGCGGCCTGGAGAACGACGTTTATTTCCAGGTCGGCCTGCTGACCATCATTGGGCTGTCGGCGAAAAACGCCATTCTGATCGTCGAGTTCGCCAATGAGCTGAACCAGAAAGGGCAGGATCTGATGTCGGCGACGCTCGACGCGTCGCGCATGCGCCTGCGGCCGATCCTGATGACCTCGCTGGCGTTCATCTTCGGCGTGCTGCCGATGGCCACCAGCAGCGGCGCCGGTTCCGGCAGCCAGCATGCGGTCGGTACCGGGGTGATGGGCGGCATGATCTCCGCCACCCTGCTGGCGATCTTCTTCGTGCCGCTGTTCTTCGTGCTGGTTCGCCGCCGCTTCCCCGGTAAAGCGCATCCTGCCGCCACACCGCCCGCCGAAGAGTGATCGGCGGCGCATAAAAAAAGCAGCGTCGGATGACCGATGCTGCTTTTTCGAACGAATATCTCGTTCCCACGGTGTTTCAGTAATTTTCCAATGACTCAACCTTGCCATCGGCTTCATCGCTGTGTCAGTTGCCCAACATCTCATCAATGAAGTCTTTCCAGTTTCCTAATTCACGATCAACCATAATACTTTACAACCTCAATTATTTGACGAAGCGGATTCTACGCCTGTTTTTTGACCATGTGAAGGGAAACGGGAACGATGCCGGGCCCGGAAACCGGGGTTAGCGCACATTTTCGTATTTATCTGATCAATGTTCAGTACGGCTATTCCCTTGTGATATCAATTTCTCCACGATAGCGTGTAAAAGGTATAACAATACGCCAATGGAGCGCCGATCATGTCCACCTCTTTGTCTGTCTCACAGTTGAAAGCGCAAGGTCATTATCAGGAAGCCACTGCGCTGGCGTTGCGGCAACTGGCGGCAGAGCCGGAAGCGGCGATGCTGCATTTTCAGCTGGCCTGCCTGTACGACGTTCAGGGTTTGGAGCGACAGGCGATTCCCTGCTACCTCGCGGCGTTGGGTCGCGATTTGCCGCCCGCCCAGCGCCGTGAAGCCTGGCTGGGCCTCGGCAGCACTTACCGCGCCCTGGGGAAATACCCGGCTTCGCTGCGCGCTTTCGACGATGGCCTGGCTGAATTCCCGCAGGCCAACGAGCTGAGGCTGTTTCGTGCCATGACGCTGTACAACCTGGATGAAGGTAAACGGGCCGTGGCCGATCTGTTGTTGTTGCTGGCGGAAACCTCGTCAGACCCCGACATCCGCGGCTATCAGCGCGCCATTCGGCACTATGCCGCCGATCTCAATCATATTGATTAGAGGACAACGATGGAAATCATCACCGATATGAACCGCCGCGCCATCGACTGGCGGCGGCTGTGTGAATTGCTGCAGGCCGCCGGGCTGGGCGAACGCGATCCGCATACGCTGCAACGCGTTTATCAACACAGCCAGTTTTGCTATTGGGGGTTTATCGGCGATGAGCTGATCGCCACCGCGCATGCCATCAGCGATTTGACTTCGGTCGCTTACCTGGCCGACGTGGCGATCGATCCGCGCTTTCAGGGGCAGGGATTGGGGCGCCGGTTGATGGACCGGGTAATGCAAGATCTGGCGCCGCTCGGCAAGGTTTTCATCTATTCGGTGCCGGAAAAACTGGCTTTCTATGAAAAGTACGGTTTTCACGATTTGACCACCGGCATGGTGTTCGCAGAGGGGGATGCTCTGCGGCGTTTGCAACTGGGGGGCTACGTGCGTTAATCGCGCATTACAACGTTCGGCTGATAAAAATAGGGCGGCAGATGCCCCGCAGAATTGCTGCCGCTGTCAGGATCTTTCACCACGGCCGACGATTGTCGTAGCCGATATATTCATCGTTAACGCGATCCAATCCGTCCGCAAGACAAGACGCTATTTCCGACGTGATCTTATCGGAAATTTCGATCCGGCATTCTTTCATGCCGTTCCCCCGTATAAATCCTCCCCACTTGCACAACGCACGCAGCTTAAAACATCGCATTTTTTTGATTAAAATTTATCTTTGCCATTAATTTGGCGCGCGTCATGAGATTGTCCCAGCACACTCTTTGAACTGCGTTAAAAATAAGCGACACCCCTCGCTAAAAAGCAAGAAATATCTTAATTATTAATTCATTAACATTCCCTCCCTCACAAAAACGATCGATATTAACGATCGAATATTTTATTTTGATAGCCACTTTCTATGTTAATTCCTTTTAATAACCGGAGTATTAATAGAGGGTTTCTATTCTATCCCTCTTTCTTCACTGGGCAGCTCGATTAAAAAACCAAATTTACTCTTTATAAATCATGCTAGTATATGAGGCTTTCCTGATTGTCCACCGCAGGATAGCGTTCTTTCCCTGCGGCGCCCAATAAGTTCAATGTGAAATTATTTAGATTGTTTCTTTTTTTATGTTTTAAGATATCAATCCTCACCGGGAAATAGAAATTAAGGGATTATAATAAAATGAAAATTGATATTTTCAGCGCGTGTGCCTATACCGCTATCGGCATCCGGCAGCTCATCAATCAAACCTGGGCGGAGAAACGCGCGCCGGCCGGTTTTAGCCGCAAAAGGGTCTGCTTTATCGATGTCACCATCGCCAATTTTGAAGCGCGCTACCGCGATGAATATGCCAACCCCAATACCTACAAAATAGTCATTATCACCGACTGCCTGCATGACATGGTGATTGTCGACAGCAAGACCATTATATTATCAAACCTTATATCATTGAGCCGCTTCAGCCACCTGATCGGCGACTTATATAAGCGCTACAGCCACTATACCGAGCCGCCGCAACTCTCTCAGCGCGAATCGCATTTTCTCTCGGAATGGTCGACGGGAAAATCGCTGGCCGACATCAGCAATGCCATGAATATCAGAAATAAAACCGCCAATCATTACAAGTCGCGAATAATGAAAAAACTCGGCGCCAGCCGGATAAAACCGCTCTTGCATATTACCCGCGTACGGTGTTTGACCGATCGTTTAAACATAAGGATCAATAAAGAGTAGCTCTCTCTCCGCCAGCTCTGCATTGGCGGCAGAACGCTTTCGCCGGCGCCTTTTCACCAGCACGGTCGGCGAAGGCAGCCGTTCAACCACGTTGCCGACCTCTTATCCCTGGCGCGCAATCGCACCTCGCACGCATCGTTGTCTGGATCTCGTCGCCGCTTTACTGGCATTATCTCTGCTATCGCCGGGCGGCTAGCGGGCCAAAGATCGCCCACGCCGCTCAGTATCGACTCGACGAGACAGGTAGCTTTACGCCATGGCAAACAAACCGCAACAGACAACGCTGACGATGTACGGCATCAAAAACTGCGACACCATCAAAAAAGCCCGCCGCTGGCTGGAAGATCAGGGCGTGGCCTATCATTTTCACGACTATCGCGCCGACGGCCTGGACGAACAACGGCTGCGCGGTTTCGTCGCGCAACTGGGGTGGGAGCCGCTGCTCAATACCCGCGGCACCACCTGGCGCAAGCTGGATGAAGCGCAGCGCAACGCCTGCGATAACGCCGACGCCGCCATCGCGCTGATGCTGGCGCAGCCGGCGATCATCAAACGCCCGTTGCTGGACGCCGGCAACGGGCGCGCCCTGCTCGGTTTCAACGCCGACGCTTACCAGCAATTTGTCGCCGAGGTCGCCGTATGACTTGCCCGGTTATCGAACTGGCTCAGCAACTGATCAAACGCCCTTCCCTCAGCCCAAATGATGAAGGCTGCCAGCAGCTGATGATCGATCGCCTGCAGGCGATCGGTTTCACCGTCGAAGCAATGGACTTCGAAGACACCCAAAACTTCTGGGCCTGGCGCGGCGAAGGGCAAACCCTGGCGTTTGCCGGGCACACCGACGTGGTGCCGACCGGCGATGAAAAGCGCTGGGACAACCCGCCGTTTGAACCGGCGATCCGCGACGGCATGCTGTACGGCCGCGGCGCGGCGGATATGAAAGGGTCATTGGCCGCGATGGTGGTGGCGGCGGAACGCTTTGTCGCCGCCAACCCGAATCACCGGGGCCGCCTTGCTTTTCTGATCACTTCGGATGAAGAGGCCAGCGCCACTCACGGCACGGTTAAAGTGGTTGAAGCGCTGATGGCGCGCAACGAACGGCTGGATTACTGCCTGGTCGGCGAGCCGTCCAGCACCGAGCGCGTCGGCGACGTGGTGAAAAATGGCCGTCGCGGCTCGATCACCGCCAACCTGCATATCCACGGCGTACAAGGGCACGTCGCCTATCCGCATCTGGCGGACAATCCGGTGCACCGCGCCATGCCGGCGCTGAATGAACTGGTGGCGATCGAATGGGATCGCGGCAACGAGTTCTTCCCGCCGACCAGCATGCAGATCGCCAACGTGCAGGCCGGCACCGGCAGCAATAACGTGATCCCAGGCGATTTCTACGTGCAGTTCAACTTCCGTTTCAGCACCGAACTGACCGACGCGATGATCAAGCAGCGTGTGGAAGAGCTGCTGGAACGCCATCAGCTGAATTACAGCATCGAGTGGCGTCTGTCCGGCCAGCCGTTCCTCACCTCGCGCGGCGCGTTGGTGGATGCGGTGGTCAACGCCGTCGAGCACTATTCTGAATTGACGCCGCAGCTGTTGACCACCGGCGGCACCTCCGACGGCCGCTTCATCGCGCAGATGGGTGCGCAGGTGGTGGAGCTGGGGCCGGTCAACGCCACCATCCACAAGGTCAACGAATGCGTCAACGCCGCGGATCTGCAGCTGCTGAGCCGCATGTATCAACGCATCATGGAGCAATTGATCGCATGATCAACGCAGAAATGCTCACCGGCCGCTCGACCGAGCACCTGGCGCCGCTGAGCGGCAACCATCGGCTGCAGCCGGATGCCGTCAACGCGTTCCTGGCGATGCAGCAGGCGGCGCGTGCGGCGGGATTCGATCTCCAGCCCGCCAGCACCTTCCGCGATTTTGACCGGCAGTTGGCCATCTGGAATGGCAAATTCTGCGGCCAGCGGCCAGTATTAGATAAGGACAGTCAACCGATCGACGTCGCGCCGCTGTCCGCCGCCGAGCGCTGTGAGGCGATCCTGCGCTGGTCGGCTCTGCCGGGCGCCAGCCGCCACCACTGGGGCAGCGATCTGGACGTGTACGATCCGTCGCTGTTGCCGGAAGGGCAAAAGCTGCAGCTGGAACCGTGGGAATATGAGGAAGGCGGCTACTTTGCGCCCCTTAACCAGTGGCTGACGGCGCATATGGCCGAATTCGGTTTCTACCGCCCCTTCACCGAAGACTGCGGCGGCGTGGCGGTGGAGCCGTGGCATCTGAGCTACCGGCCGCTGGCGCAAGAAGCCGAACACTTGCTGACGCCGGCGCTGTTGCTGGCGGCCTGGCAAGACAAGGAGGTCGCCGGTGCCGAATGGCTCGAACGCCATCTGCCATCGATTTTTTCGCGTTTTATACGCAGTAAAGGAAAGGAGTAGCTATGCAATGGTTAGCTGATTACTGGTGGATTATCCTGCTGGTTCTGGTGGGGATGGTCGTCAGCGGCATCAAGGAACTGCGCCGCGTTGACGTCAAAAGCTATCTGGCCAACAAGCCGGAGATACCGCCGCACCGCGACAACAACGCCCAGTGGGATGACGAAGACGACTGGCCGAAGAAGAAGTGATATCAGGGCGCTCATCGGCGCCCTGAATTTTTAGCGGAAGGCGATCAGCTCGCCGCGCTTGCCGGACAAGGCTTCGTCCCAGTAGCGCTGCGGCACATAGTAATGCAACCTTTCCAGCGCGGCGTTCATCATGCCCTGGTTGATCGCATGCCCAACGTCCTGTTCCACGTCCAGCGTGAAATCGGCGCCGTTAGTCCGCAACGCCTCCGCCGCCGCGTGAGCGTGCTGCACCGCGATCACCGCGTCCTCTTCGCCGTGGATCAAATGCACCACGCTGTCGCCGAACGCCTGCTCAGGCAACTGGGCGAAACGCCCGCTGAACGCGACCACTCGCCCGGCGAGGCGGGTTTCCGCCTTCAACGCCTCCAGCGCCATGATCGCTCCCTGCGAGAACCCCACCAGGGCAGTGCCGGCATAGCCAACGCCGCTCAGCTGCTGCCAATGGCGCACCACGGCCACAAACTGCGGCATTACGTCTGCGATACGGGCCACGCGGTTCTCTTCGGTCACGTCCTGCACCGAAAACCACTGGCGGCCTGCGCCGTTGCCAAACGCTGCGGGGCCACCGATGCTTACCACCTGCGCCTGGGGAAACTCTTTGGCGAAGTAACTGCCGATCTCCCCCATCGCCACCGGGTTGTCGCCGACACCGTGAAACAGCAAGATCAGCTGCGCCGCCGGGGTCGCCGGGCTTTGGACAACGAAATGCTCATGTTTCATCGATGACTCCTTAATAGTAACCAAACCTGACGCAGCGACTGTCGTCGCCGCACCGCTGACAGCCACTATACGCCGCTGAGAAATCGGGAAAATCGGGTTTTATTGAGCAACTTCTTCAATTTATTGCAATGACTGCGCCCAGTCGCGCCAGTAGCGGCAGTGCTGCGCATTCAGCTGTTCCAGCGCCTGCGCCGTTTCATGCCGCCAATGGCGCAGCAAGGCTTTCTGGCCGCTGACGCCCGCCCGCTCTGCGCACTCCGCGGGAGAGTGCCGCCGCTGCAGATGGCCGCGCAGTGCGGGCAGCGGCAGACTGCTGGCCAACAGTAACCGCTGCAACGCCCCCAGGCTGGCCTCCAGCGGCCGATGGGCAAAAGCGAACCCGGCCAGCTCGCGCCAGTCCTCTTCGCCGAGCGACGTATCGCCGTCGTCGCCCGGGATCGCCAGCGTAAGCTCGATACGCTGCCGCAGCCAGGGCCAGTCGCGCGCCAGATGCTTGTGTGCCGCGTGCCGCAGCGCCTCTCCTTGCTCGCTCAGGGGCAAGATCGCCATCGCGGTATAGCAGCCGCTGCTGGCCTCCGGCTTGCTGCCGATGCGCACCAGCTCGAAACCGCAGGATTGCCAAAAGCGCCACAGCGGCTCGGTATAGCCGAAGCTGACCGACAGAAAGTCCAGCCCCTGCGCCTGGCGGCGTTGCCGCTCGATCAACTGGCGCGCGATACCCCGCCGCCGCAATGCCGGCAGCGTCGCAATGCGGGTAATGCGCCGTGAACGCAGCGTCGGCGCCCACCATTGGCCGCCATGCGCCGCCAACGACTGCGCCACCAGATTGCCGCGCGGCCGACGGCGGCCGGCCCACACGTCGTGCGCCAACTCGGCGCTCAATCCGCCCTCTTCCACCAGCCACACGGCGCCGACCACCTCCAAACCGGCCTGCGCCAGCCCAAAATGCATGCCGGGCGCATCCATCAACCTGCGCAAATCCAGCGGTGAGGTGCGGTAATGCGCGCTGCTCAGCAGGGCGTAGAAACGCGCCAGCCGCTGCGGATCGGCGCACAGCTCGCCTTGTTCCGCCTGGCTGTAATCGATCGCCTGGCCATCCGCCGGCCAGGCGGGCAGCTCATTGAACAACAGCGCATTGTCCGTTATCCGTTCCAGCGCATCCCCCTGCGCCCAACGCATCGGCTGCTGCAGGCTCAGCGCCTGATAGGCCGGCAGCCCGGCGCAAAACTTCAGCAGAAAACCGCGGCCGGTGCCTTCATAGCCCTGCACCGTGGTGGTCAGCAACACGCGTGGGAAATAGCCGATCAACTGCTGCAACAGCGGCGCGGGGATCGCCGCCGCCTCATCCACCAGCAGCCACCCCACGGCGCTGACGTCGCCTTCCCGACACTGCGCCAACAAGGCATCGGGCGCCCAAAACTGCGCGCGCCCCTGCGCCCATTCTCCGGCCACCGCCGTGGCGGCGCGGCTCGGCCCGGTGATCCAGCAGATCAGCGGCGACTGCGCCACCAGCATGCCCGCCAGCGTCGATTTGCCGCGGCCGCGAGCGGCGGTCAGCACCCACACGCCGGACTCGGCCTGCAGCAGCGCCGTCAAGATCGCCTGTTGTTCCTCGGTCGGCCGGCCATCCGGTGGCAGCCACCCTTCACGCGCCGGCAGCGCGGCCAGCGTCAGGGGCTCATCCTGCCGCCAGATCGTCACTTCGCTGTCGTCGGTCAGATGCTGCTGCAGATGGCGGATGAAATGCGGGGTGGTGATCGGCTGCGGGCAATCGCTCCAGCGCAGGCTGTCGCCGTCCGGCAACTGAGCCCATTGCCGCCAGGGCGGCGTCAACAGCAGCAGCCAGCTGCCGGCGCGCAGGGCGCCACTCAACGCCGCCAGCGCCTCTACGTCCAGCGAATGACCGGCATCGAACACTGCGTGCAGCCGCTCCTGCCCCAGCAATTGACGCACCGCGCCGCTCGCCAACGCCGCCTGGCCGGGCGGCGGATTCTCCCCGACCCAAGGCCAGTCGCCGGGCAACGTCGCCGCCAGCCGCTGCGCCTGTTCGCGGCACCACTCGGGTTCGCCGCTGAGCACCAGCAGGCGCCGGATGCCCTGCCGCCGCATGAGTTGTTGCGCTGCCTGTAGCATAAGGCTGTATCTCAATTCGAAAAAAATGCCGGAGTCAGGCTCCGGCACGTGAGGTGTTAACGGGATGCGAAGGTGTTGCAGGTATTGGGATCGCCGCTGTCGAAGCCCTGTTTAAACCAGGTGTAGCGCTGCTGCGAAGTGCCGTGGGTAAAGCTGTCCGGCACGACGCGGCCCTGGCTCTGTTGCTGCAACCGATCGTCGCCAATCGCCTGTGCGGCATTCAGCGCCGCCTGCAGGTCGCCCTCTTCCAGCATCTGCTGCTTCTCGGCGTATTTGCCCCATACGCCGGCAAAGCAGTCCGCCTGCAGCTCCATTTTCACCGACAGGCGGTTCACTTCCGCCTGGCTGGCGCCCTGCTGCATCTGGCGGACCTTCGGCTCGATGCCCAACAGGTTCTGCACATGGTGGCCGACTTCGTGCGCCACCACATAGGCCTGAGCGAAATCACCGCCGGCGCCCAGCTTGGTCTTCATGTCCTGATAGAAAGACAGATCGATATACACCGTTCTGTCGCCCGGGCAGTAGAACGGCCCCATCGCCGCCTGACCGGTGCCGCAGCTGGTGCGCGTCACGCCGCGATACATCACCAGCTTCGGCGGTTGGTAGGTTTTGCCCATGCGCTGAAAAATCTCTTTCCAGTTATCTTCGGTCGAGGCCAGCACCACCGAAGTGAATTTGGCCAGCTCATCGTCTTTCGGACTGATGCTGGCGCTCTGTTGTTGACCCTGAGGAGCGACATTACCGCCGTTCAACAGCGGCGACAGATCGATGCCGTAATAGCCGGCCACCAGCACCACCACCAGAATGACGATGCCGCCCTTGCCGCGCACCGGCACGCGGAAACCGCCGCCACCGCCGCCCAAACCTGAAGACTGCCCGCGACGATCCTCAACATTGTCACTTTCCCGACGCCCTTGCCAACGCATAAATACACTCCAGATATTTCCCCTGCTCGTTGAAGATGCCGCGCGTTGGTAAGCGCAAAGGCAGCTTCAAGCCTGAGTGGGATAGGTTTTAGTCATCTCACATCCATCATTATAAATGGTCTGCTGCGGAGGAAATGTAGAAATTTTCTGGAAAAATGCAGAACAGCGGGACGATCCGGCCGGATCGCCCCGAATGGCGGTGCCAACGCTTAGTCGAGCTTCACGCCGATGCGGCGCGCCACTTCTTCGTAGGCTTCGATCAGGCCGCCCAGGCTTTGACGGAAGCGGTCTTTGTCCATCTTGTCCAGGGTGTTTTTGTCCCACAGACGGCTGCCGTCCGGCGAGAATTCATCGCCCAGCACCACTTCGCCGTTGAACAGGCCGAATTCCAGCTTGAAATCGACCAGGATCAGGCCGGCGTCGTCGAACAGCTTGGTCAATACTTCGTTGGCGCGGTAGCTCAGCTCACGCATGCGCGCCAGATGCTCTTTGCTCACCCAGCCGAAGGTTTCGCAGTAGGATTCGTTGACCATCGGATCGTGCATGGCGTCGTTTTTCAGGAACAGATCGAACAGCGGCGGGTTCAACACCAGACCTTCTTCGATGCCCAGACGCTTCACCAGCGAACCGGCGGCGCGGTTGCGGATCACGCATTCCACCGGCACCATGTCCAGCTTCTTCACCAGCACTTCGTTGTCGGACAGCAGACGCTCCATCTGGGTCGGGATGCCGGCTTCTTCCAGTTTGCTCATGATGAAATGGTTGAACTTGTTGTTCACCATGCCTTTGCGATCGAACTGCTCAATGCGCTGACCATCCAGTGCTGACGTATCGTTGCGGAACTCCAACACCAACAGATCGGGATTCTCGGTGGTGTAAACGGTTTTTGCCTTTCCGCGATACAGCTCAGCTAGCTTTTGCATCTTACTTACTCCAGTGATGTATCCCCGTTGTCTCCCGAGCGCGGCCCGAAATTAGGGGGTATAGAATTGACCTAATGAATTCTTTGGCGTGCCGGGCACTATTGTGCCAAACCTGCGACGCAAACGATACCGTATAGACAAAACAAAAAGGGGCCGAAGCCCCTTTTTGGTTATTTAACGCTGGTTTTACTGAAGGCAGACTGGAATGCCGCCACCAGTGCGTCGTTTTTCGACTGGGTGAGCGGTTTGCCTTTCGGATCGATGAATTGCAGGCTGGTGCGGTTGTTGAGATCGCCGACCTGCAGCTTGTAATCCCCTTCCGCCAGCTCAGGATCCTTGACGCCCAACGCATCCCAATCGCTGCTGCTCAGGGACTTGTAGGTCACGGCGACGGTGCCCTGCGGACGGCTGCGGTCACCCACTTTCATCCCCAGTTTTTCGAGCGCCGGCGGCAGGCGATCCCACACCACGGTGTACGGGCCGCGCACGACCAGCATCGGCAGGCCGGTATCATCGGCGCCGCTCTGCACGTCCAGCGCGCCGAAGCGGCTGGCGGTCTGGCTGCTCGCCAGGTTGTCCTGCTTGTCCAGACCTTCGATCAGGGTGTTGATCATCATGCCGTTGTAACGCTGGATCTCAGACTGATCGGTGACCTGTTCGGTCTTGCCCTGCTGCTGCAGGCCAACGCTTTTCACCACCAGCGCCTGCTGGTAGCCTTGTTGCTGCACGCTGATCTGATAACGGCCTTCATACTGGTTGTCTTCGTCCAGACGGTTCCACTTCACCCAGTCGGTGGTCAGGGTCTGACCGGCGTCCTGGCGGGAAGCGATCGCGATGTTCTTCGCCTGCAGCAGGCTGACGACGCGCGACCACAGGTTTTGGTTCTGCGGGCTGTTTTCCAGCAGCAGCGTGCCGCTGTCGCCGGCGTATTGCGCGCGAGAACCGCTCAGCAGCGCCAACGGCTGCACCGGCGGACGAATGTCCAGTTGCTTGCCGACGTTGCCTTGCAGCGTCGTGGCGGGCACGTCATAGTTGCCGCTCTGCACCGGCAGGATCATGCCGGACGGCGCATTCAGCGCCTTGAGCGGAGCCGCGTCGAGGTAAGCCTCGTCGCCGCTGACCTGGCGCTTGTAGCGCTGATCGCTGCTGCAGGCCGCCAGCATCATCACCAAAGAGATGCCCACTACTTTTGCTACCGTCGACTTTTGCAATGAATAAGCCATCAAATTTCCCTTAGAGTTACAGCAAACCGACGCTTTTCAGCGCGCGCTCCACCACCGGGCGGGCGGTTTCGCTCAACGGCGTCATCGGCAGACGCAGCGTATCGGTTGCCATCAATCCCAACGCCTTACAGGCCCACTTCACCGGAATTGGGTTTGCTTCTACAAATAGATCCTGATGCAACGGCATCAAGCGCTGATTTAAGCGGCGCGCTTCGGCGAATTTGCCCTGCGCCGCCAGCGCACAAAGTTCCGCCATCTCGCGCGCAGCCACGTTGGCCGTCACGGAAATCACCCCTTTGCCGCCCAGTTGCATGAAGTCCAGCCCGCTGGCGTCGTCGCCGCTCAGCAAAATGAAGTCTTCATCGTCAACCAGCACTTGGATCTGACTAACGCGACTTAAGTTCCCCGTCGCTTCTTTTACAGCAACAATATTCTTGATTTTCGCCAGCCGAGCGATGGTCGGCGGCAGCATGTCGCAGCCGGTGCGCGAAGGCACGTTATACAGGATCTGCGGCAGCTCGGTGCTCTCGGCGATCGCCTTGAAGTGCTGATACAGCCCTTCCTGCGTCGGCTTATTGTAGTACGGCGTCACCGTCAAACAACCTACCACGCCAGTGTTGGCGAAGCGGGTGGTGAGCGCGATGGCTTCGGCGGTAGCGTTGGCGCCGGTGCCGGCGATCACCGGAATGCGGCCGTCGGCCAGCTCCAGCGTCTGCAGCACCACGTCAACGTGCTCGTCATGGGCAAGCGTTGCGGACTCGCCGGTGGTCCCTACGGAAACGATCGCCGCGGTGCCACTGGCTACATGATAATCGATCAATTTTTTCAGGCTCGCGCGATCGACAGCACCTTTGTCGTCCATCGGCGTAACCAGTGCAACAATACTTCCCGTAAACATTGGCCGTCCCCTCCACAAACAAGTCACTCATGGTACTTTTGCTGCCTATCCAAAAGCAAGCGCACAACCGCGTTGTAAGCGCTTGGCAGGCGGTTTTTTTTATGTTTACCATGGTAACCCCATTAAGCACGACAGGAAGCGCCATTTTGCCTCAGTCAGACGAACACTATCTCGTGATTACCGCGCTCGGCGCCGACCGCCCCGGAATCGTCAATACCATCACCCGCCACGTCAGCAGTTGCGGATGCAATATCGAAGATAGCCGTCTGGCCATGCTGGGAGAGGAGTTCACGTTCATCATGCTGCTGTCCGGCAGCTGGAACGCCATCACCCTGATCGAATCCACCCTGCCGCAAAAAGGCGCGGAGCTGGAGCTGCTGATCGTGATGAAGCGCACAAACTCGCATGAAAGGCCGCCGATGCCGGCCACCGTGTGGGTTCAGGTCGAGGTGAAGGACTCGCCGCACATCATCGAACGTTTTACCGATCTGTTCGACTCCAGCCAGATGAATATCGCCGAGCTGGTCTCACGCACGCAGCCAGCGGACGGCGACCTGCCGCCGCAGCTGTATATTCAAATCACCGCCCACAGTTCCGGCGATCGAGACGCCTCAAATATTGAGCAAGCCTTCCATCGCCTATGTACAGAATTGAACGCGCAAGGCAGTATTAGCGTGGTGAACTATCCACAGCATGATGAGAAAGATGGAGAGTAGTGATGAGCCCATTGAAAGCCGGTGACACAGCGCCGAAATTTAGTTTGCCTGACCAGGACGGTGAGGAAATTAATTTGGCCGACTTCCAGGGACAGCGAGTATTGGTTTATTTCTATCCGAAGGCGATGACGCCGGGCTGCACCGTGCAAGCCTGCGGCCTGCGGGACAACATGGACGAATTGAAAAAGGCCGGCGTCGAAGTGCTGGGCATCAGCACCGACAAACCGGAAAAACTGTCGCGCTTCGCCGAAAAGGAACTGCTCAACTTCACGCTGTTGTCTGATGAAGACCATCAGGTATCGCAACAGTTTGGCGTGTGGGGCGAGAAAACCTTCATGGGCAAGACCTATGACGGCATTCACCGCATCAGCTTCCTGATCGACGCCAAAGGCAAGATTGAAAAAGTGTTTGATGATTTCAAAACCACCAATCACCACGACATCGTTCTGAACTACCTGCAGCAGTAATTCTCACGAAGCGCAGCGGCCAGCTGCGCTTCGTCTCTCTCCGTCAGCCGGCCTTGTCTTCCACCTCGACCCGCAGTTCATCCGGCCAGGCGTGAATCACCGCCTTCACCAGCGTCGCCAGCGGTATGGCGAAAAACACGCCCCAGAAGCCCCACATTCCGCCGAACACGATCACCGACAGGATAATCACCAGCGGATGCAGGTTGACCGCCTCGGAGAACAGGATCGGCACCAGCAGGTTGCCGTCCAGCCCCTGCACCACCAGATAGGCGACGATCAGCGTCCAGAAATCGGCGCCGACGCCCCACTGGAACAGCGCTACCACCACCACCGGTATGGTGACCAGCACCGCGCCGATATAGGGGATCAGCACCGAAAAACCCACCAGCACCGCCAGCAGCAGCGAGTAGCGCATGTCCAGCACGGCGAACACCAGGTAGGTCGCCACGCCGACAATCACCATCTCCAGCACCTTGCCGCGAATATAGTTGGTGATCTGCTGATTCATCTCGTTCCAGACCTGCCCCGCCAGACCGCGATTGCGCGGCAACACGCGGCGCACCGCGTTCAGCAGCTGCTCTTTGTCTTTCAACAGGAAGAACATCATCATCGGCACCAGGATCAGGTAGATAGCCAGCGTCAACAGGCCGACCAGCGACGCCAGCGAGAATTTCACCACCGACTCGCCCATGCCGGACAGCCGGCTGCGCAGATTTTCCGCCATCATGTCGATGATGCCGGCATCCACCAGCGCCGGATAACGCTTCGGCAGCGTCGCGGCAAAGTTATAGAACTGGTTGAGCATGCCCGGCAGATCGCTCATCAGATTGATGCCCTGCTGCCAGGCGGTCGGCGCGACGACGAACACCAGCAGCATGGCGACGCCCGCGAACACCAGCAGCATGATGCTCGCCGCCCAGGTGCGCGAACAGCCGATGCGCTGCAGGCGCGCGGTCGGCCACTCCAGCAGATACGCCAGCACGATGGCGACCAGCAACGGGGTCAGAATGCCGTGCAGAAAATAGAGAATGAGGAAGCCGGCGACCAGGATCACCAGCAATGCGATAGCCTGTGGGTCGGTGAAACGGCGGCGGTACCACTGTAATAGCATCTCCAGCATCAGAGCGGGCTCCTCGAGATTTGACGGGCGGGCATGGCGATTCCTGTGATGGGCCTGATTAAAGCATAGATAGAACGGCGCACGTGGGGGTGTGCAAAGCACTCAGAGTACTCAAAGTTCGCCATACATCAACAGCGATTTGGCTGAATTTATCGCGCCGGTGGGCGATCGGCGCAAAAACCCGCAGACGCCGCGTCAGAGTCGGTGAACGGCCCCGGGCGGGGCCGCAGAAGATTACAGCGAGGCACTGATGGAGAGCGGCGAACCGACCGCCAATGCGAACAACAACACACAGCCGATGGCGATCGCCGCCGCCAGATCATTTTTCATTGTCCTGTCCCTTGATGCGTAAACCGATTATCGCCACGAACTCTGTCGGTTCTTTACGTTGAAGGCCTCTGCCGATGCACACCATTAAAAACCCCCGCCTGAGCGGGGGGAGAAAACGTTCTGGTGCATCAAGTATTACAAGGAGGTCATGAGGGATTGCTAACCCTAAATGACTATTTCAAGCTAGGATTATTCCCAGAGCATGGCAAGCGATCGCGTCGAGGTTCTCCGCACTTTGAGAAAAACCTCATAAAAAAATCCCGCACGGCAGCGGGATGAAGGGATGATAACGTCATAAATTTTTTATGCGGACAATGAGGCGGTATTGTCGTCATTTGGCGACAATACCGCGCCGCTCAGGCGGTCTCAAGGGAAATCTGACCGCCGTAAGGAAATCAGAATTTCGCCAACGCACGCGATCGTGAGCCATTGTGCAGCAACGAAAAGAAATGGGATTTTCGTCAGACCGCCGCCGTGTAAAAACAGGTAACATGGTCGCCATAATCCCAAATGCCGTCGGGGGAGAGATGAACAACAAGCCATTTGAATTTGATGAGGCAATCTGCCAGGCAATTGGGCGCGGCGTATGCGAAGTCGTGAAAATAGGGGATGAAATCAGCGTCTTCTCTCTGCTGGAAGCTATCGAGAGCTTCATCGAACGGCAGGCGCTCAGCGAAAGTGAAGTCGCGGCGGCGGACGACGCGCTGGATTTGATCAGCGGTTTGGTCCGCCGCCAGTGCTGACGCCTGTTACGAGGCGCAGCCGATGAGCCGTTGCTCTACCGTGACGCCGGGCATCATTTGCCGTAAACCGGCAATCAAATCGTCACCCGCCGCACGCAGCGCCGCCAACGGCATCGCCGGCAGGCTCTCCAGGATGAACCACATCCGTTCGGCCTCGGCGCTCAACCGGGTTCTGACCCCCTGGCGCCAATTCCAGCGGCGGCAGGTCACACCGCGATCGTCGCGCCAGACCACCTCACCCGCCTCCGGCGATTCATGGATCACCGCCCCCTCTTTGACGGTATCGAACAGTTCGCTGCCATCCGCGACGATCAGCCGCGGCTCGCCGACATAAGCCGCGATATTCTCGCCCCCCACCGGCACCGCATAACGAATGCTGACGGCGTTGTAGAGATCGACCACCGGATCGATGCTGGGCATCGTGCCGTCGCGCAACGCGCGCTTGCGCAAGGCGTCGGCGGAACAGGGCGTACGCTTGGGTTTGGCGCCAAACTTCATGAAGACATCGCGCCAGGCCGAGAGATGCGCCTCAGCCCAGGGCGCGTCTTCCTCGCCGAGGGCACGACAGGCCTGCGCCAACGCCAGCGCCCCCACGTCCGGGTTGGTTATGGGAGCCGCGGCCACGGTAATGCTTAACGCCCGGAAACCGGGCGCCAGCGCAGCGACGGCCGGATCGATTGACGGATCGACTAAAAATCATTGAATAATCCTATATTGACCATTTTATTCCATGATATTGACCGATGAGCAAAAAAGTCAACAGACCGACCGAGTTCGGCGCCGACGTGCAAACCGTCAGCGAAGCGGTGTCGCACCGCATCAAACAGCAGCGAAAAAACCAAAAGCTGTCTCTGGACGAGCTGTCGCGCCGGGCGGGCGTCAGCAAGGGCATGCTGGTGGAGATCGAGAAAGGCAGCGCCAATCCCAGCATCGCCATCCTGTGCAAACTCGCGGCGGCGCTGGGCCTGTCGGTAGCGGACATCGTGAACGTGACCCGCGCCCCCGCCGCCTACCTGGTTGAAAGCCAAGATATTCCCACGCTGTGGCATGGCGATCGCGGCGGCTCGGCCCGTTTGCTCGCGGGCACCCAAGGCCCGAACATGATAGAACTGTGGCGGTGGGAAATGGCGCCGGGGGAAGCCTATGCATCGGGCGGCCATCCGACGGGCACCTTCGAGCTGCTGCACGTTGAGCAAGGCGTCTTGAGCCTTACCGTCGAACAAACCGAGCTCAGGATTACGCCAGGCTGTTCGGCGGTCGCCAAAACGGACGGCCCACATCGGTACGCCAACGAGGGCGAAGACACGCTTATTTTCACCATGACGGTCGCCGAACTGCACGCCTGAACGGTGGCCCAGATCTTAACGCTTGCACAGGAGAAGAACCCTCATGACAATCCCTGCCCCACGGGAGTGGCGGCGTGCTGACTATCTCGTCAGCACCGAGCCCGCCCTGCTGGATCTCGATGCCATTCACGCTTTTCTGACCCGCTCCTCATGGGCGGAGGGAATCGATAAAGAAACCGTCCGCCAGTCCCTCACCCACAGCCTGTGCTTCGGTTTATATCACGAGGCCAGGCAGATCGGTTTCGCCCGGCTGGTCACCGATTACGCCACTTTCGGCTATCTGTGCGACGTGTACGTGCTGGAGACGCATCAAAAAAGCGGGCTGGGTCTGTGGCTGGCGGAATGCTGCCAGGCCCATCCGCTGATGGCGAAGCTGAGGCGAATCATGCTGGTCACCAGCACCGCCCCCTGGCTCTATGAGAAAGTGGGCTATTCGGCCATCAACCACCCCGACTTTGTCTGGCAGATCGCCCGGCCGGACATCTATCGACGGTAATGCTATTTCAACGCCTGCTCGGCCAGCAGCCCGAGCGCGATGACGATCATCGCCGCACCGGAGATGCGCCCCACCCCCTTCGCTGCCTGCGGGCGCGTGCGCAGCACGGACTGTGAACCGAATCCCACCAGCAGATACACCAGGCCGCAGCTGATCAAATGCACGGCGCCCAACGCCAGCATCTGCATCGGCACCGACCACTCGGCCCGGGCGTCGGTAAACTGCGGCAACAGCGCCAGAAACAGCAGAAACACCTTGGGGTTCAGGCCGCTGACGCACACGCCCTTGCCGGCCCAGCGCAGCCAGGAATCGGAACGCTGATCCTCACCGGCGCCCGGCACCGGCGGATGCAGCAGCATATTGAAACCGATCCACAGCAGGTAAGCCGCCCCCAGCAAGGTGAGCGCCGTCAGCGCCAGCGGATTGCCGACCAGCAACGCGCCGACGCCCGCCACCACGATCGCAATCATCAGCAGGTGGCCGAACAACAAACCGGCGACGGCGGGCACCACCACCCGGCCGCGAATGCCCGCCGAGATCACATAAGCCCAATCCATACCCGGCGTGATCACCAACAGAATCGACACCGCCCAAAAAGCGGCGAACAGAGCGAGCGTCATGCCGGCGCCCTCTCAAACGCACAGCGCCGCACCGAACAGAGAACCATCGCGTTTTCCTCGTAGAATAAGCACGGCCCCCGCCTGGCGGCGGCCGTCAAAACCGTTCAACAGATGGCAAGAATATCCTCAAGGCGTTAAAATGTGCTTTCAATTACTTGCCTGAAATCGGCATAAGCGGGGAAATTTTTCCAAATGGACAAGATTGATCGCAAAATTCTTGCGGAACTGCAAACCGACGGGCGTTTGTCGGTGACCGAGCTGGCCGAGCGGATCGGATTGAGTGTATCCCCCTGCCACCGCCGGGTGCGCGCATTAGAAGAATCCGGGGTGATCAGGGGCTACCGCGCCCAGCTCGATCCCGGCAGCCTGGGCTACAACTTCTCCGCTCTGGTGTTCGTCACCATGCGCGAAGGCGATCGCCGCGCCGTCGAAACCTTCGAAAACGCCATGGTGGACATTCCGCAGGTGGTGCAAGCGCAGCGTTTGTTTGGCGATCCCGACTATCTGCTGCACGTTATCGCCCGCGATCTGCCCGCCTTCCAGCAGCTTTACGACGAGAAGCTCTCCGCCCTGCCGGGCGTGCAGCGCCTGAGCTCCACGCTGGTGATGAAAACCGTGGTGCCGGAACGCTCTTTCCTGCCGCTGGGGAAATGACGACGGGAGCGTTGCCGCTCCCGTTTTTATCTTTTTAAGGCACAATCACGAAATCCGGATTGGCGACGGCGAACAACGCCTCGCGGTCCGCCGCCGGTGGGTAAATCCACTGCGTGTTAATCTCCTGTTTAATCTTTTTGCCTTCCTGACGGGTAAAGCGCACCTGGCGCTGCCAGCCTTCGGTATACAGCGCGCCCCAGGGGCCCAGATCCAGACAGGTCACATACTTCGGCTGGCTATACGGGTGCGTCGGCAACCCGACTAACTCCGCCGCCGCATTGTGACCGGCAACGCGGCCGAGGCTCATCGCATGCTGGCAGGTCATCAGATTGTGGTTACCGAGATCGTCGGTCGCCGCTTTCACCGTATCGCCGGTCACGAAAATGCCCGCCGCCGCCGGCGCGCGCAGGAAGGCGTCGCCGATCACTCGGCCATTAGCGTCACGTTCGCCGGGGATTTGCTCGGTCAGCGGATGCGCACGCACGCCTGCCGCCAGGATCACCGTGTTGGCGGCGATGCGCTCACCGTTCGACAGCATCACCCCCTCGGCATCGATAGCCGAAACGCGCAGGCCGGCTCGCGCTTCCACGCCGCACTCCGCCAGCGCCTGGCGAATCACCGCCCCCGGCTCCGCGCCCATTCCTGCGCCCACTTCCGGGGCGCTATCGACGATCACCACGCGCACATTCTCGTTTTGCCCCAGCGCATCGCGCAGCCGCTGCGGCATCTCCGCGGCGCTCTCCAGCCCGGTCAGCCCCGCTCCCACCACCACGGCGGTGTTGCGCGCCGGCGTTGACGGTTTGGCCGCCAGCGCTTTGATATGAGCGCCCAAGCGCTGTGCGCTTTCCAGCGTATCGACGTTGAAACCGTATTCGGCAAAGCCCGGCACCGCAGGCACGGAAAGCCGACTGCCGGTGGCCCACACCAAACGATCGTAGGCCAACTCAAGGGGTTCCCCCACCGCCGGCGCCACCCTGAGCGTTTTGGCGGCGGCGTCGATACGTTCCACCGTCCCGGCCAGGTGCCGTGCACCGACGGCGGTGAGCTGCGCGGAAATGTCGGGGTTCATGTTTTCCAGCACCGCTTCATACAGGCGTGGCCGGATGGTGACCGTTGGCGTCGGCGAAACCATCAGCACCTCGATGTCGTCATGCTTACCGGCAAGGGTAATGGCGCGCATGGCGGACACGGCGGCCCAAAAACCGGCAAAACCGGAACCGGCAATCACTATTTTCTGCGTCATGGGATGACTCCTTCATACAGGGTTGACCGGGCGACGAGGCTGCCCGCAGTTTTTTCGGATGAACGGCGCCGTTCCGCTCCCGTCGCAGGGTGCAGAAGGACCGCCCGCCCCTTCCGAAGAGGCGGGAAAAAATGTGTTTTGTTTTAAGGAAAGGCGGAGTTTAGGTCTTGGCGCGAGCCGTTTTGCCGCTGCGCGCGGTGCGTTCCGTCATGCGCTCGTCGAGCCAGATGTTGACCTCGCCGAAGAAGCCCTGTGGCGCCTTGCGGCCAAAACGGGCAGCGACGTCGCCGAGGGTTTGCGCCGCCAGCGCATCGCGCATCGCCTTCTCCGCCTGCAGCATCACCGCATGGATAGCGCATTTGCCGGAGACCGCCCATTCCGGCGGGGAATCATCGAACACCGCACAGCGCCCGCGCACCTCCTGGCAATCGAACAGCGGCTTGTGCCCCTCGATGGCGTCGATAATCTCCAGAAAGCTGATCTCTTTCGCCGGACGGGCCAGCCGGTAACCGCCGCGCACCCCTTCACTGGCGGCGACGATGCCCGCCTTTTCCAGCTTGGGGAAAATCTTGGCCAGAAAGCTGGGGGAGATCCCTTGCAGTTCGGCGAGTTCGCGGCTGCTGAGCGCGCGCTGGTTATCGCCGACCAGCCACAGCAGGCAGTGGATGCCATATTCAACGCTGGTTGTGATGTACGCCATATGTCCGTTTTTGACCGTCAGTAAACCTTCAATAACGCAGACTATATGAGTCTGCGTTTATCTTGTCAATAAAACACGGACTAACTTTATCCGCGTTTTATTGAAGTTCCGTCTCGCTCCCGACGGAGAAAACGCCCTTCGAAATGAAAAATAAAACTTTTTTGCCCTATTCGCCCCCGGCTAACGTTTCCTTGTCGCCTGCCGCTGACTATGATGTGATGATTGCCGTCGCGGCGGTTTGTGATCCGCCGCACTTTCACGCGGATCGCGCCGTGGGAATAAAGAACTCTTGTCTGCTGCTGACGTCTTAGAAATGATTATTTAAGGGAAACGCCTGACTATGACCAACCGGTTGACCAAAACCGCGTTAGCGGTGCTGTTGCTCGGCACGTTGAACGCCACCGCCCTGGCGCCAGCACAGGCGGAAAGCCAGGACCAGTTGCCGGATATAGGCACCTCCGCCGGCGGCACCCTGAGCATCGGACAAGAGCTGGCGATGGGCGACTTCTACGTGCGCCAACTGCGCGCCAGCGCCCCGCTGATCAACGATCCGCTGCTGAGTCAATACATCAACCAACTGGGCAACCGGCTGGTGGCCAGCGCCTATTCGGTGCGCACGCCGTTCCATTTCTATCTGGTGCGCAACGACGAAATCAACGCCTTCGCCTTCTTCGGCGGCAACGTGGTGCTGCATTCCGCCCTGTTCCGCGTCAGCGACAATGAAAGCCAGCTGGCCTCGGTGCTGGCGCACGAAATCTCGCACGTCACCCAACGCCACCTGGCGCGCGCAATGGAAGATCAGCAACGCAACGCCCCGTTGACCTGGGTGGGCGCACTTGGTTCCATCCTGCTGGCGATGGCCAACCCGACCATGGGCATGGCGGCGCTGAGCGGCACCATGGCCGGCACCCAGCAGGGCATGATCAGCTTTACCCAATCGAACGAACAGGAAGCCGATCGCATCGGCATTCAGGTGCTGCAGCGCGCCGGTTTCGATCCGGAAGCGATGCCCGACTTCCTGCAGAAACTCTCGGATCAGTCGCGTTACGCCTCCAAGCCGCCGGAAATGCTGCTGACGCACCCGCTGCCGGACAGCCGTCTCTCCGACGCGCGCAACCGCGCCAACCAGATGCAGAAACACATCGTGCAGTCTTCGCAGGATTACCTGATGGCCAAGGTGCGCGCACTGGGCATGTACAGCTCGGAAGGCTATGGCCTGAATGAAGAGCTGCTCGGCTCGCTCAGCAAGGGGAACGTGCGCGAACAGGCGGCCGCCAAATACGGCCGCGCCATCCTGTTCTATGAAGCGAAAAAATACGACGACGCGCGCAACATCATTCAACCGATGCTGGCGCAGGATGCGAAAAACGTCTGGCTGATTGACCTGATGACCGATATCGATCTCGGCCAGAAACGCGCGCCGCAGGCCATCGCCCGCCTGCAGGCGGCCAACGCCGCCCAGAACAACAACCCGGTGCTGCAGCTCAACCTGGCCAACGCCTATGTCGAAGGCAACCAGCCGGCGCAGGCGTCGAAGATCCTGAACCGCTATACCTTTGCCCATCCGGACGATCCGAACGGCTGGGATCTGCTGGCGCAGGCCAGCGCCGCTCAAGGGCTGCGCGATGAAGAGCTGTCGGCCCGCGCCGAAAGCCTGGCGCTGAACGGCCGGCTCGATCAGGCTATCGGCCTGCTCAGCAATGCCAGCTCGCTGCAAAAACTCGGCAGCCTGAAACAGGCGCGCTACGATGCGCGCATCGACCAGCTGCGCCAACTGCAACAGCGCTTCCGCCAATACCAGCGTAGCTGATTCAACAAGGAATGAACGCCATGAAAAACGTCACGATTTACCACAACCCGCGCTGCTCCAAGAGCCGTGAAACCCTGGCGCTGCTGGAACAGCACGGCGTCGATCCCAAGGTGGTGCTGTACCTCGAAACGCCCCCTACGGTCGATGAGCTGAAAAAGCTGTTGAAGGAACTGGGCTTCACATCGGCGCGCGATCTGATGCGCAAAAAAGAAGATCTGTACAAGGAATTGAAGCTGGCGGACGAAAGCCTGAGCGAAGAGCAGCTGCTGGCGGCGATGACGGCGAACCCGAAACTGATCGAACGCCCGATCGTGGTGAAAGGCAGCAAGGCGCGCATCGGCCGGCCGCCGGAGCAGGTGCTGGAGATTTTGTAATCGTCCGGCAAATCTCTTATTGAACCGCAAAATACCAATAGCCCTGAACAGGGCTATTTTTAATTAATTGTTATATAAATACTTTTCATCATCACAGTCTTCTTCCGCTGCTATGCTGCGCAAACGCCAAATCTCTCGGTGAAACAGCCGTTGACAATCGTCAACACCCCGCCTACCCTGATCGCATCACTGGACGAGCGATGAAAAAACACCCAGACAAGCACATTCAGGCGGCATTAGCTTACGCCCTTTCTCAGGGTTGGCATTTTCGGCCCAGCAAGGGGCACGCATTTGGCCGACTACATTGCGCCTTTGCCGGGCATCAAGAACATATGATGAGCATCTGGAGCACGCCAAAAAACCCAGAGGTACATGCCAAACAGATTCGGCGCAAAGTCGATCACTGCCTGGCGCTGTCGCAGAAAAAATAACCGGAGAATCACCATGACGCTCTATCATTTCTCATTGACGCTGGATGGGGTCACCGCCGATACCGCCGGGCTGGAAGATGCGCTGTATGCGGCGGGATGCGATGACGCGCTGATCTGTTTCTACGGTAAAGCCGTTTACCTGGAGTTCGATCGAGAAAGCGATAACTTTGCGCACGCGATTTGCAGCGCCATCAGCGATATTGAATCCGCAAATATCGGCGCCAAGGTGATATCGGTGGACTCCAGTCTGGTGGGATTAAGCGATATTGCCGAGCTCACCGAACTGTCGCGTCAGGCGATCGCCATGCTAAAAGACGGGACTCGCGGCCCCGGCGGCTTCCCTTCCCCCATTCAACGGCTCGGCGGCGCCTCACCGCTGTGGCGCTGGGCTGACGTGGCGGCCTGGTTGGCACAGCAGGGGAAAATCGACCCACGGCTTGCAGACAATGCGCAGTGTCTGGAACATATCAATCTCGCTTTGCAACTGCGAAACGATCGGCAACGCCAGCAGGTTGAGCACTACTGCTCCCTGCTGGAACACGCGGAAAAATAGGCAGATTAGCCCGTTACAGCCCCAGGATCTCTTTAACGAACGGGATGGTGAGCTTGCGTTGGGCGGTGATCGAGGCGCGATCGAGTTGATCGAGGGTCATAAACAGCGTGCGCATCTCGCGATCCAGCCGTTTCAACAGGAAGCGGCCCACGTCTTCCGGCAGCTCGAAGCCGCGCAGTTTGCCGCGCAGCTGCAGCGCCAGCAGTTTCTCTTCGTCTGACAGCGGCTGCAGCTTGTAGATCTGCCCCCAGTCCAGGCGCGAAGCCAGATCCGGTAAACGCAGGTTCAGCTGACGCGGCGGACGATCCCCGGTGATAAACAAACGGGTGCGGCCGGTTTCCAGGATGCGGTTGTAGAGGTTGAAGATCGCCATCTCCCACTCTTCGTCGCCGGCGATGCATTCGATATTGTCGATGCAGACCAGCGCCAGCTGCTCCATGCCGTCCAACACTTCAGGCACGAAGTAGGCGCGCTTGTCGAGCGGCACATAGCCCACCGCTTCGCCTTTCTGCGAAAGCTCGGCGCAGGCCGCATGCAGCAGATGGCTGCGCCCGCCGCCTTCACGCGACCAGAAATAGATATAGCTGCCATGTTCCTGACGGACGGCGGATTGGATCGCGGCTAATAGGGATGGGTTCTCGCCCGGATAAAAACTGGCGAAAGTTTCATCATCGGGAAGATAAAGTGGCAGTGAAAGCTGTGCCGGCGTATTCAGAGAAGCACCTCAACCAAAACTGGCAGAAAAACGTGGGCAGTTTAACACAGAAAACGGGCGCTGTTGAACCGGCAGGATCTTATGCCGCAATAGTGAACAATGCCTAAGCGCTGCTTGATCGGCGGCGGCACCCGCCGAGGCAAGAATTATCCGATATCATTCCCTAACTCCATGCCTGCGCAGGTTAAATTTGTAATTTAAGTAAAATCTGACCTAGTATAGGTAGGCTAAATGCAATCACCATCAACAAGGTTTCTGCAAGGATATAGACGATGAAAGTATGGAATAAAGTGCTGTTGGCCTCCTTTATCGGGTTGTTGGTTGCCGGCTGTGATGACTCCTCCAAGGTTGACGCCAACCTGGATAAAGCCAAAGACAGCGCCGAGCAGATGAAAGACGCCGCCCAGAAAAAAGCGGACGATCTGACGGACAAAGCGAAAGCGACGGCGGATGAAATCAAAAAAGAGGCCGCCACTCAGGCGGATCAGCTGAAAGACAAAGCTTCGGCGATTAAAGAAGACGCCGCCAAGCAGGCGGACGCCATCACCAACGACGCCAAGGCCAAAGCCGCCGCGATCAAAGACGACGCAGGCAAACAGAGCCAGCAGTTGGTGGATCAGGCCAAGGCCATCAAAAACGACGCCATCAACGGCGCCAACGATCTGACCGAACAGGCCAAGGCGAAGACCGAAGCCATCAAGAACAGCGCCGAAAACAAAGCGCAAGAGTTGAAACAAGAGACCGATGCGGCGGTGAACGGCAATACTCAGCCGGCCACCCAGCAGTAAGCTATTCTCAGCCACAAAAGAAAGGAGCAGTAAATGGGGATTATTTCCTGGATTATCTTCGGCCTGATCGCCGGTATTTTGGCTAAGTGGATCATGCCCGGCAAAGACGGCGGCGGCTTTATTCTGACCGTCGTGCTGGGGATCATCGGCGCCGTGGTCGGCGGCTATATCAGCACCTTCTTCGGCTACGGCAAGGTTGACGGCTTCAACTTCGGCAGCTTCGTGGTGGCGGTTATCGGCGCCATCGTGGTGCTGTTCGTGTACCGCAAAATTCGCAGCTAAGGCGAATGCCATAAGTCAAAAGGGCAGCCCCTGGGCTGCCCTTTTCGTTACTTCTGCTCCGCCGATTCGTCCGGCGCGTCAAGCACCTCTTCTTCCTTGCGGAACAGGCTGATGACCTTGAACAGCAGGCTCAGGCCGATCCCCACGATGGTCGCCAGCGCCATGCCTTTCAGCTCCGCCGCGCCGATGTGCACCTTGGCGCCGCTCACGCCGATGATCAGGATCACCGAGGTCAAAATCAGGTTCTGCGCTTTGTTGTAATCCACTTTGGATTCGATCAGCACGCGAATGCCCGAAGCGCCGATCACACCGTACAGCAGCAGCGAAACGCCACCCATCACCGGCACCGGCACCGCCTGGATCGCCGCCGCCAGCTTACCGATGCAGGACAACAGGATCGCCAGCACCGCCGCGCCGCCGATCACCCAGGTGCTGTAGACCTTGGTGATGGCCATCACGCCGATGTTCTCGCCGTAGGTGGTGTTCGGCGTGGAGCCGAAGAAGCCGGAGAATACCGTCGAGATGCCGTTGGCGAACATCGAGCGGTGCAGGCCAGGATCGCGGATCAGGTCTTTTTTAACGATGTTGGCAGTCACCACCAGGTGGCCGACGTGCTCGGCGATCACCACCAGCGCCGCCGGCAGAATGGTGAAGATGGCGAACCACTCAAAGCGTGGAGTGTAGAAGGTCGGCAGCGCGAACCAGTGCGCCTCGCGGATCGGGGTCAAATCCACCACGCCCATGAAGAACGACAGCGCATAGCCCACCAGCACGCCAATCAGGATCGGGATAATCGCCAGGAAGCCGCGGAACAGTACTGAACCGAGCACCGTGACCGCCAGCGTCACCAGCGAAATGGTGATGGTGGTCGAGTCGGCGCTGGCGCCTTCCGCCGGCAGCAGCCCCGCCATATTGGCCGCCACGCCCGCCAACTCCAGGCCGATGACGGCGACGATCGCCCCCATCGCCGCCGGCGGGAACATGACGTCCAGCCAGCCGGTGCCGGCCTTTTTCACGATCAGCGCCACCAGGCAGAACAGCACGCCGCACATGATGAAACCGCCCAACGCCACTTCGTAACCGAGCGGCAACAGCAGCAGCACCGGCGAGATAAACGCGAAGCTGGAACCGAGGTAGGCCGGGATCTTGCCTTTACAGATGAACAGATACAGCAGCGTGCCGATGCCGTTGAACAACAGCACGGTCGCCGGGTTGATCTTGAACAGGATAGGCACCAGCACGGTGGCGCCGAACATGGCGAACAGGTGCTGGAAGCTGAGCGGAATGGTCTGGAGCAGCGGCGGGCGCTCGCTGACGCCGATGGCGCGACGGGTCATGTGTGCTTTTCCTCGGTTTATTGGTTTTATAGGTTTTAGTCAAAAAAAAGCCGACTCGTTAAGTCGGCTCAAATGTTTACTTAGTACCAAATATCTTGTCGCCCGCATCGCCCAGGCCAGGCACGATATAGCCCTTGTCGTTCAGACACTGATCGATGGAGGCAGTGTACAGCTCAACGTCCGGATGCGCTTTCTCCAGCGCGGCGATGCCTTCCGGCGCCGCGACCAGAACCAGCACCTTGATGCTGTGGCAGCCGGCTTTCTTCAGCAGATCGATAGTGGCGATCATCGAACCGCCGGTGGCCAGCATCGGGTCGACGACCAGCGCCATGCGCTCTTCGATGTTGGAAACCAGTTTCTGGAAGTACGGCACCGGCTCCAGGGTTTCTTCGTCGCGGTATACGCCCACCACGCTGATGCGCGCGCTCGGCACGTGCTCCAGCACCCCTTCCATCATGCCCAGGCCTGCGCGCAGGATTGGCACTACGGTAATCTTTTTCCCTTTGATCTGATCCACTTCAACTGGCCCGCACCAGCCTTCGATGGTGACTTTTTCCGTCTCCAGATCGGCGGTCGCTTCATAGGTCAGTAAACTACCCACTTCTGAGGCCAGCTCACGGAAGCGTTTGGTGCTGATGTCATTTTCGCGCATCAGGCCAAGCTTGTGTTTTACCAGCGGGTGTTTCACCTCAACGATCTTCATCATTTTTCTCCTATTAAGGTGGTTGCGGCCAAAAAAATCGCGGGATTATACCTCCTTTTTTTCGCCGCGCCACCCACAATAGCCCGATCGGGATCAACAAAAGTTTGAATATCAGTATAGATGACGAAAAAGCGGAGCCGGTTCACAAGCCGCTCGCAAACGTTTGCCTGCGCTGTTAGAATTGCCGCGCCTTATTCCGGAATCAACATCGGAAGCACAGTTTTCAAACCGCAAATCGTCGTGGGGAATCGCGCAGTGACCGACAAAACCTCTCTCAGCTATAAAGACGCAGGTGTCGATATCGATGCAGGCAACGCATTGGTAGATCGCATCAAAGGTGTAGTTAAACAGACCCGTCGCCCGGAAGTGATGGGCGGTCTGGGCGGGTTTGGCGCCCTGTGTGCGTTGCCGCAGAAATACCGCGAGCCGGTGCTGGTTTCCGGTACCGACGGCGTGGGCACCAAGCTGCGTCTGGCGATGGATCTGAAACGCCACGACACCATCGGCATCGATCTGGTGGCGATGTGCGTCAACGATCTGGTGGTTCAGGGCGCCGAGCCGCTGTTCTTCCTCGACTACTACGCGACCGGCAAGCTGGATGTGGACACCGCGGCCAGCGTGATCACCGGCATCGCCGAGGGCTGCAAACAGTCCGGCTGTGCGCTGGTGGGCGGCGAAACCGCTGAAATGCCGGGCATGTACCACGGCGAAGACTACGACGTGGCCGGCTTCTGCGTCGGCGTGGTCGAAAAATCCGAGATCATCGACGGCAGCAAAGTGCAGTCCGGCGATGCGCTGATCGCCCTGGGCGCTTCCGGCCCGCACTCCAACGGCTACTCGCTGGTGCGCAAAATCCTGGAAGTGAGCAACACCGATCCGACCGCCACTCAGCTGGAAGGCAAACCGCTGGCCGACCACCTGCTGGCACCGACCAAGATTTACGTGAAGTCCGTGCTGGAGCTGATCGAGAAGGCTGACGTACACGCCATCGCTCACCTCACCGGCGGCGGCTTCTGGGAAAATATTCCACGCGTGCTGCCGGAAGGCATGCAGGCGGTGATCGACGAAGCCAGCTGGCAGTGGCCGGCGGTGTTCACCTGGCTGCAGCAGGCCGGTAACGTCAGCCGTCATGAAATGTACCGCACCTTCAACTGCGGCGTAGGCATGGTCATCGCCCTGCCGGAAGCCGAAGTGGAAGCGGCCATCGCGCTGCTGACCGCGGCAGGTGAAAAAGCGTGGAAAATCGGTAAACTGACCGCCTCTTCCGACGAACAACAAGTGGTCATCAACTGATGAAAAAGATCGTGGTGTTGGTCTCCGGCCAGGGGAGCAATCTCCAGGCGCTGATTGACGCCTGCCAGCAGGGCCGCATCGCCGCCGAAATCGTGGCGGTGTTCAGCAACAAGGCGCAGGCATATGGCCTGCAACGCGCCGAAGCGGCGGGCATCGCCGCCCAGGCGCTGGATGCCAAGGCCTACGCCGATCGCACGGCGTTCGACGCCGCCTTGGCGGACGCCATCGACCAGTACCAGCCCGATCTGGTGGTGCTGGCCGGCTACATGCGTATCCTCAGCCCGCAGTTCGTGCAGCGCTATGCCGGCCGCATGCTGAACATTCACCCTTCCCTGCTGCCGAAATACCCGGGGCTGCATACTCACCGTCAGGCCATCGACAACGGCGACAGCGAACACGGCACCTCGGTGCACTTCGTGACCGAACAGCTCGACGGCGGCCCGGTGATTTTGCAGGCCAAGGTGCCGATTTTCACTGACGACGAGGAGGATGACGTGGTTGAACGGGTGCAAACCCAGGAACACACGATCTATCCACTGGTGGTGAGCTGGTTCGTCGACGGCCGCCTGGCGATGCGCGACGGCGCCGCCTGGCTGGACGGCGAACGCCTGCCGGCGCAGGGCCACGCTGCCGACTGATGCGCGCAGCCTGAACCTTGCCTAAACGGCGCCCACGCGGCGCCGTTTTTTTTCGCCTTCATCCATTCTGTGAAGTTATACTTTGCACAATTTCACGGCACAGAGGAGCCCACATGTCCAGCACTGCCAGCGTCAGGTTACGCCCATTGGAACGGGACGATCTGTCGTTCGTCCACCAGATGGACAACAACGCCAGCGTTATGCGCTATTGGTTTGAAGAACCCTACGAAGCCTTTGTCGAGCTTTCCGATCTCTACGACAAACACATCCACGATCAGAGCGAGCGCCGCTTTATCATCGAGCACGAAGGCGCCAAGGTCGGCCTGGTGGAACTGGTGGAGATCGATCACATCCACCGCCGCGCAGAATTCCAGATCATCATCGACCCCGCCCACCAGGGCAAAGGCTACGCCAGCACCGCCGCCCGCCTGGCAATGGACTACGGCTTCTCGGTGCTGAACCTGTACAAGCTGTACCTGATCGTCGACAAGGAGAACCCGAAGGCGATCCACATCTACAGCAAGCTGGGCTTCAACGTGGAAGGCGAGCTGATCGACGAGTTCTTCGTCAACGGCGAATACCGCACCGTGCTACGCATGTGCATCTTCCAGCCGCAATATCTGGCGAAGTTCAAAACGCCCAATGATAAGCCGCTGGTGAAGTGACGGCTAGCGAGAAAAAGAGAAAACCCGCCAAGGCGGGTTTTCTTCATTAGATAAAAGGCATTAACCCGGTTAGTTCGCTATCTTAAGCGCTCTAAAACCGGTGCCGGCGCTATTCTCCTCCCCCAGCATCACTCGCTCAAATCCCATCTTCCCTTTTCTGTTCGTCAGCAGGCTTAGCGACGTATTGCCTTCTCTCCAGGGGTAATCGATAGCGGCCACACAGGCACCGGAGGCATGCATTTCAATCAAATCGGTATTGCCATTGATAATTTTAGTTCCTTCTTTCGCCACGCTGAAGGCACTGGCATTAATTGAATATCCATTGTTTGCCCCCGAAGGCAATCCGATGACCAAACAGTTCTGACCAGAATTTTTGACTTTACCCACATCAAGAGATGAAACGGACACCAGAGCACTTTGGCTATCGATCGTGACCGAATTCGATCCCGAATTAATGCTGGCCTCGATAACTTTGTTGAGTGAAAAGGTGCCTGCCGTATTTTCCGTTCCTCCCTCCGCGCGTATGGAGTCAATATAAAGCTGACTGACACTGCTATTGACGCTTCCTGACGCTTTAACGATCCCTTTGCAAGACTCTGCCGTTGTGCCATACAAAAAGAACCCTGTCGAAGGGCGGTTAGAACAAACGATAGAAATACCGTGTAGGCCGGTAAACGCCACGCTGCAGCCAATCAGGGTGATGCCGCGGCAATCTACAAATAAAAAACCGTGGCATGGCGCCTGGTTAACATAGCTCTCTGGGCCACCAAACGCTTTGCAATTGATGAAGACGGCCTCTTGTAATGCCTCAGCATAAAAACAAGGCGCTGTTGCCGTCAGATTGGTATGTTTTACCAGGACGTTTATTGCCGTTAGCGTCTGGGAGACTTTGTCCGACGGATTATCATCGTTATCCGGCTCGATAACAATGCCGATACCGCTATCCGCCAAATTATCAATATTGATATTCTCCAGAATAAAACCGTCATAGGGCTTACGTAAAACAATTGCGCTCCCGGTATGGCTGGCCATATTGATAGAGATATCTTTGACGCACACGCCAACGGTAGAGTACCCCGTAATATCGGAGTCAAATTTGAAAACGGCCCCCAGCTCCCCCAGGTCAGCCGTAAGGAGTAACTTCGTTGACTGAATCCCTTCGCCAACGATGTGTACACCTGGCTTCAAAAAAAAATGATCTGCCTCTTGATGCTGTAGGTACCGGCGGGCACGATGACCTTACCGCCGAGGGATTCCCAGACCGGGTTAGGATTCT
The DNA here is from genome assembly GCF_000747565.1 of Serratia sp. SCBI. Lineage (NCBI taxonomy): Bacteria > Pseudomonadati > Pseudomonadota > Gammaproteobacteria > Enterobacterales > Yersiniaceae > Serratia > Serratia sp. SCBI. The sequence continues at coordinate 3,764,630 of NZ_CP003424.1, forward strand.
CATTGATTTTCTTGGCAAGACGAAGAAATGCGTTAGTTAAATCATTTCCTTCACCTGCCTCAACAAAGTCGAGAATATTCATTGCACCGGATGACGCCATATTACTTCTCCTGTTTACACTGTCTCACTGTAGGTTCGGCTCTCCTGTCACAGAACTGAGCCAAGGCTTGAACAGAAAGATTATCCGCAAACATAAAAATGCAAAGGCATATGCTGTTGTGTAATCGATGACAGAGCATCCATCACCCGAGAAAATAATGCGTCCTTATAGGACTGTCTTTTTCCGAAAAAAGGGAAGTATTCTATGAATGCGCTCACATAACGGAGTAACGCTAACAACAGAATCACATTAAAAGGGTAAGATTAAATAAAAATTCAGACCTATTTTATGTTACCTACGAGCGAGAAATTTCATGCATAAAGTATCAAGCTTACTTATCTTTATTAGCCTTATTATTTTAATTATCGCGTTTTCACTGAATCTCTATGGCCACTACGCCGTCAGTAACTCAAACGCTGCACCGCTGTTTTCCCCGCTCTGGTGGACGCGCTGGTTCCCGCTCTATGCCTCGGGCGCTGCATTGCTATTGGTAGGGGTAGTGTTGCGAGTTTCGGGGCGGGGACGATAAAACCCAATTTCATCGTAGATATTGCAAAGCAATATATTCTGCCATATTCATTATCAAAGCAAATATTTCCACAATGCGTATATATTGCAAACCAAATAATCTTAAAAATAAAATCAATGTGTTAATTTTTGATTGCTGCGTAATAAAAAACCCGCTTTTGCGGGCTTTTTATTAACTGTTAACAGATTACCATTCTACAGATAGTATCAGTAACTACGTCCAATCCTGGTAGCCGTCTTCATGAATCCAAACAAGACCACCAGGGCATTCCTCTTCATAGAACCAAATATCTTCATTTTTTGTTTTCCATTCCTCTTCTGTCTTAGGGAATGCAGCCTTGTAATGTGTTAACTGTTCTTCAATGTCTCCCTCAAGGAATTGACCATGTTTGCCTAACCTTACTCTCCCTTCAGCCATAAGGTGATGAATCAAATCGAAAAAATAGTTTTTCTTATCTTCGTAGGACAATGTATTCCTATCAAAATTATCAGCTCTCATAGCTGACCATACGGTTCCAATGGAAGCACCGTCCAACTCTTCACTAAACAGTTTGTATTGATCATCGCTATACAACATGGTAGCCCTCATCGAAATTTGATTTCTACTCTTTTTTTCACTTTACCTTGAAGCGCATTCAGGTGTTCATTATCTATGATATCAATCGTCCAACGTGCTTTGGTATCTTCCTTGCTACTTGAAACACTTCTAAGAGTTAATTTCTCACCTGTTTTTTCATTTAAAACCACCGTCCATAGTGCATCTTTTCTGACTTCTATTAATGGTTCCCTCCGGTAAGAGATTGCGCATAATCGAAGATCGCCTGTTTCGATAAATTCTCAGTGGCAAACACTTTTGTATTACCTTGCTTGTTGCTGCCGCCCTCACCTAACACCTGCTCAAACTGCTGACCAAACACGTTCAGCTTACTTTCGTTCTGTTTCGGGTCAAACACCTTGACCAACTGGTTAGTGTTAACCTTCTGTATTTCCCGTAGATAATCTGCCGTTTTAGTCGACAAATTCGCCCCGGCTGCTGTTTCTCCTTTGATAAAATCGGCAACCGGCTGAGTGTTGAACGTTTTTGTTTTGTATAATTCATCGGAAGCGTTCACCAGCTGTCGGCTCAACTTCCTCACGCTGTCTTCGGTCTTACCCAAAATCAATGTGCTGCCGGTCGTTACGGCGCCCGTGCCAATGATGGCCTCAGGTGCCACAATATCCGCCGCATAAATACCGGCTTGGTTCAGGCAAAGCGCGGGGTTAGTTTTGCAACCGGCAATCGCCAATCTTGCAGCCAGAACCAATTCTGGCGCAGCTCCCACCAGCGTCATCCCCCCCGCAGTAAGTACCAGACCGCCACCACCTACTGTCGCCACTATTGCGGCAGCTTCTCGGCGAGCCACAACACGTTTTGCCGCAGCAACATCGCCTTTACCAGCGGCCAAAATGTCTTTCTGATTATCAAGCGCATACTGCATCAACATATGCTCGGTCATGTTGTAGCGATAAACCGACTGTGCACTGTCCGCAGCGCTGTAGGCGCCCTCCGGTGTATGCGTTGCCAACGCCCCGGTCAAAGCCCCGATCACTCGTGCCGTTTGCTCTTTTACTTCATTGCCGTTTAGCGCCTCCTGCAGACGGTAGAGCTGGCGTTCTTTTTCGTTGAGATTGGCCGGTTCGAACAGCGTACTCTGCATCACAACGCCGGCCAGCTCCGCCGCCAGCGCCCCGGCAGCAGCCCCTTTACCGTCACCGCGCCCGATTTCCGCGGCGATGCCCGCCACAACCGCATGACTGACTGACTTACCGGCCGCGCCCAGGACTTCGCCGTTATCCCCGATCAGATTGGCGCCCTCGGCCTGAACCTGGCTGCCGATGTTCGCCAACAGCGCATTGGTCAAGTTGTCTTTGAAGCTGCCGCCATTGATGGCGGTATTCAGGCTGGAGCTGATGACCGATTGCCCGGCCACCCGCTGCGCCACCTTGCTCCAGTCGCCATTACTCAACTGCGGCAGTTTGACGTTGTTTGGATTGAGCGGTTTGCCCGCCGCGTCCTTGCTCCAACCCATCGCGCTGTCGAAGCCGTTGAGCGCGCCGCCTATCGCCATCGCTGTGGCGGTCGCCTTGACGTTTTCATTGCTGCCCAGCGCCTGCAGGGTTTTCGACAGGTTGCCTTGATTCTCCACCAGCGCGACCGCCGCCTGGGAGGCCAGAGAAGACATCCCGGCGGTGACCGCGCCGCTGGTTACCGCCCCGCCGCCCACGGCGCCGGAAACGCTGGAGGCCGCCGTGGCCGCCAGTGAACTGCCTGCGGTCACCGCCGCAGCCGCGATGGCGATCACCGCCGCCACCGCCGGGTTCAAGTGCTGGCTCTTGTAATCCCAGCTGTCGTAGGCGTCCTTGACCTTGCTCCACTGCACGTCGTTGCGCTTATTCAGATCTTTGACCCAGGTGGTGCCGGGCGTATTGCCCAGCGCGTCGATAGCGCTTTGCAACGCCTGCCCGTTTTTTACCTTCACATCGGCGCTGACGCCCTTGGCGGCATCCACGGTCAAGGCGCCACCGGTATGAATGCTCGGCAGCACCCACTTATTGTCTTCGTAGCCTTTATTGGCCTGCTTGATAAAGAAGCCTTTCGAATTGCTGACGGTCTGTTCGAAAGAGGTATTTTTCACCGCGCGGAAGTTAACCTGGCCATGCGTGCTGGTCAGGCGCGCGTTTTGCCCAGCGGCGATCTTGCTGGCTTCATAGGTGCTGTCGTCGCGGCTCATGAGCGTGATATAGCCGGCGGCGGAAAACTCGGTAACCTTGTTGGTCACGTCATGGCGGGTCTGCTTAACCTCGGTTTTCTTGCCCCACCATTTGCGCTTGGTTTCCTTTTTCTCGTAGTGGCTGGACTCTTCCATCGCCTGAGCGTAGAGATAGCCGCCCTTGGCAGCGATATCCATATTGCCGGCGCGCATGGCTTCAGCCTGATTGTGGGCGTCGACCTGGGCTTTTTGCTTAGCCTCGTCCGCCCCTTTACTTATCGCCTCATTGCGGGCGGTTGCCAGACGTGATTGTGCGCCATCGCGATCTTGCGTGGCCTGAGTAAGGCGCTGCTGCGCATTATTGAACGCTGATTGCTCGGCATTTATTTCATTCGGAAGACTATTCGCACGCTTCTCTTTTTCTAAAAGTTCATGGGTGATGCCGATGCCTTCGGCTGTGAGGCCGGCACTTTCTTGCCATAGACTCCAATCGTTAATTTCCATCAACTTGCCATGCTTGGCGGAAAATTCCTGAATCTTTCTTAAATTATCTGCTTGTCTTTGTCTTAGCGTCTCCATGTCACGCTGCAACGTATTAAATTCATTGCTTTTACTGTTTTTCGCTTGTTCAGCCCGGCTCTTGTCCTGCAGAGCCTGATTGATACGCTGCTGTGCGTTTTGAAGCTGCTGTTCTGCAATGGCTATCTGGCTCCCCCAATCCGTCACCGCTACCGGCGGTTTCCAGTTTGCCCCCAACCCTTTCACTACCAGTTTGGTCGCCTGGAATAGAATGCTTCCGCCGGAAATCACCGTCATCAGGCCACCGGCATTCAGCTCGGTCCCTTGCTGGGTGCGAGTTTCGGTAAATTCGTTGCCACCTTCTCGGTAAGTGTGGTTTTGCACCGCCTCGAAGCGCATATCGCCGCCGGAGGTCAGCGTCATGTTGGCGCCGGAAGTCAACCTGGCACCGTAAGTCAGCAGTTGGTTGTTCGCCGCCGCGGTCAGATTTTTCCCGGCGCTGAGAGTAGTGACCACATGGCGGTCGTCTTTGTTGTTGTCGTTAGCGGCATCGATAGCGGAATAGGCGACGTTCGACAACCATAGATTCTGTCCGGCCAACAGCGTGATATTACCGTTGGCGGAGAGCGCGCCGCCCTGGGTGCCTATGTCGCGGGCCGAGTTAATCAGCAAATTGCCGCCGGCGTGTATCTTGCTGCCGAGTTCTGGGGTACGTGAAGTTGCAAAAAGATGCCCATAATTACCGCCCAGCGCCCGGTAGTTGAGGTCGGCATTATGCCCGGCCAGCAGCGTCACATCCTTGCCGGCATTGATGTTGACACCGCGCAGTGCCAGATAACCGCCGCTATTGAGAGAGACCGAACCAGTGGCGTTCAGTTTTCCTGTGTTCAACAGGCCATTGAAGTAGTGTTGCAACTTGTCTGATGGCAGATATTCACCGGGACGATCGCGCATCAGTACGGCATCATTTTTGATAAGAGAGATGCTACCGGAAGCAGTCATGCTGATATTGCGACTTTGTGGCGCCAGCAACGTATTTAGTAACGTAATGGTGCTGCCCGCCGTCAGCGTCAGGTCACGAGAGGCCAGCAGACTGCCCAGCCAACGCACACCATTCTGATGGTAGTAATTAGGCTTTTCGCTGGTGTGAACTTTTATCTCACCGGTACGCGCGGTAAGCGTGATGTCTTGCCCTTTCAGTTCGCTTTGCCATACATCGATAGTATTAACGGCACTCAAATTCAGCTCTTTGCCGGCAGAAAGGATACCTTGACCCAGCACGATGCGGTCTTCGGCGATAGCGGTGATGTTGCCTACCGCGTTGATGGCATCGGTATTGACGATATTAGCCGCATGCAGGAGTACATTCTTTGCCTTGATAGTTTCCGGGCGCCCAGCCGTATTGATGTCGTTTAATTGGCTTTCATTGGGCATCACCGTTCTGATTTCGATCTGATTCTTGAAGTCTGCAGTCAGATTGCCATCAGCGACCATACCGCCATCAATTATACCGTCATAACTCCAACGGAAAGCTCGCTCTCCGGTATCGACATAACTTAATGGGGGGTAAGGCCATCCCAGCTTTTCATATTGGATGTAAGCTTCCGTATCTGGTTTAAATTTGTTGAAGCGTTCTTTTGTACCAAAGGCGTGGTTGATGGAACTGAAGGTATTACCTGTAAGGATCATATCTCCTTTAGCCTTCAGTTGGCTGGCATCATTCCACAATGAGCCAGCATTAATGTAGCTGTTTTTGCCAGACGCTATAATGGCAGGAGAAGAATTAGAGGTAACGCGGGTTCGAACTCGCTCATCGAGTATCCAATTAGCTAAGTGCCGATTTGCATAAGTACATTCCTCCGATGTCGTGCAAGGTAGCAGCCATTTCTCCCACTTCGACATGTCTTCTTTATAAAGATCTTGTCGGTTTTTTATATCTCCGTTTTTATACGCATTGAATACGCTACCAAATAATCGCATTCCTTCTTGATCAACAGGCTCTATTTGGTCAGAAATCGCCAATGTCTGCCGCACGTTATCGAGCTTGTCGGTACGAATAACCAGGTCGCCGCTGTTGGTTTGGATACGGGAAGAACGGTTTTCTACCCGAGTCGCTTTGTTTCCCTCCGCATCCTTCTGTATCCACAAGTTGTTGTTGGCTTGAATGTTAGCGTAATAGGTACCGACGTTACGTACGGTATCACCAAAGATACGAATATCATTGCCTGCAGCGATATTGGCGTCGTTATTTTCTATCGTTGCTGCGGCGAGCGTAACGTCACGTTCAGCACGCAAGCTCGATCGAGGCAGCGTTTGAATGGCCTGGCCACTTACATTCAAATCGGTTTGCGCATGTGTATTGCCCAAGATTATCTTGCCCTTCACGGATAGCATAATATCGCGTTGCCTCCCCTTCAGGTCGTTGAGGTTCACCCCCACCCCATCCTCGTTGGCCACCAGGCGGATTTTGTTGGCGTACATGCCGCCCAGCGCTTTGGTATCCACGGCCAGTTGGGGCTTAGCGCCTTCACCGGCGATCGGTTTGATGCTGCCGTCCTTGAAGCTGATGCGGTTGGTGCCCTGAGTCAGCGACAGATTTTGTGCATTGATTTTGCCGTTCAACTCGGTGGCGCGGCTGATGATATCGACATAGTCGGCGCCGCTGCCGTCCAGCCCTTTACCGCCGATGGTGACGCCGCCTTTTTTCACCTCCAGCGCTTCCAGCGCGCCCTGCTTGTCGAACTGCGGTTTGCCGGTGGTCAGCGTCACGCCCGGCGCGTTGATAAAGCCGCAGCCGTCGCAGGTGATGCCATTCGGGTTGGCGATCATCACGTTGGCCTTGTTGCCGAATACCTCGAGTTTGCCCTGCAGCTCGGAACGACTGCCGCCGATCACCTCATTGATGATCAACTCCGCCGGTTTTCCCTTCAGGTAGGTGTTGCCCTGCGCGCTGTAGATCTCCACGCCCAGTTGCGTTTTGCCGCCGTGAGTGGCGTTATTCAACACGGCGCCCTGTGGCCCAACGTTGAAATCTTTATAGGTGTTGTGGGAGATGCCCGCACCGTTCGGCGTGGCGATATTCACCACCGGCACGTCGCCCGGCTTGATAACCACCTGCGTATTGCCGTTGGCGGCGGTAATACCGGCAGCAAACGCCGGGTGTAATGGCTGGAAAGCCGTCAGGTAAATCAGCAAATAGCTGGCGCCCCGCGCCAGCGGATGATTGAGCTTATCCATATTCATTCCTTCGAAAGGATGTTGTTTTGAACGCCGAGGCGCTCCTGCTGTGTGCTGGCGTTATAACGTGACGGTGGCTTGCCAGTAGGCCACCCAACGATCCGGTTGCAGACTGTCTGGGTGCGTCAGCGGTTTACCGACGGTGACCGCCTGATTGAACCAGCGGCCGCTTAGCGTGGCGCCCAGCGCCGCACCGACGACGCTGCCGCCGTCTATCTGCCCGGCGCGCCCCTGCAGCCAGCCGGCGTCTAACGCGCCGGTCAAAGAAAGCTCCCCCAGCCTCGGCAACGTCTGCCATTGCCAGTTGAGTTCATTGCGCCAGTAGGCGCCGCGATTACCGGTCAGGTACTGCTCTTTAAAGCCACGCACCGAGTATTGCCCGCCGATGGAAATGCGCTCGCCGGCATACAGATTGTCTGCGCTGGTTTGCCCGTAGGCCGAGGTCAGGTAGTAAAGAGAGGGGACGAGCGAATAGAAATAACTGGCGCTGAGGCCAAGCTTACGGAACTCACTGCGCGGCGCCCCGTTGCGCTGCGGATCGTCGGCGCTGGCGCCCAGCATGCGCAGCCCACGGCTTACCGTCGGGTTCAGCGTCATATAGCCGCCGCCCGTGACCGCACTGTAATTGAGGCCCAGACTGGCGATGCTGAGCGTCGGGCTGCTGACGCCCAACCGTTCCCTCGCCAGCTTATTTTCCGTGGTGCGCCGCGCCAGCCCGATATCGATGGCCAGCTTACGTTTGCCATCCCGCAGCAACGTGCGGTTCGCGCCCAAACGCTGGGTCTGGTTGTTGCCCTGATAGCGGTAAGCGGCACCGTTGAACGGCACCTGCTGGAAAAAATCGTTCCAGGCGTACTGGTAGCTGAACAGCCAATAGCCATAGGGTAAGGTGACGCTGCCGTTCAGGCTACGGCTGCGATGATGCGGGCTGAAATCGTTATTGCGCGCTGCGGAAAGCGACCATTGATCGGCGAGACGCAGCGGATTATCCAGCGAGAAGGCGACGTTCATCTGCCCGGTGCCGGTGCTTCTCTGGCCGCTGTTATCCGCGCCGAAAGAGAAAGAGACCGGTGCGCGCGCGGCGCCACGCAGCAAAACCACTTTGGAAAAGCCGGGTTGCTCGCCAGGTTGAATATCGATAGTCACCTGTTGTGACGGCAGGCGGTTGAGCTGCTCCATGCCCTGCTCGATATCACGCAGATTCAGTACGTCGCCAACCAGGCCGGGAAACGCCATCTTCAACGCCAGCGTCTGCTCACCGTTTTGCGTGATGGACTCGATTCGCCCTTCGCTGACGCTGACGGCCAACACGCCGCGGGAGATATCCTGTTCCTGCAGCCAGGCCCGCGAGGTGACATAGCCACGTTGCAGATAAGCATTAGTGGTTTCGCGCACCAGACGGTTGATGTGCTCTAGCGTCAGGCAACGCCCCTGATACGGGCGCGCCAGGCTTTCTTTTACCGACCAGGAAAGATGGTCGGCGCCATCAAAAACGATCTGCCGCACCGGCTGGCAAACCGCTCCTGCGGCGGCCGGCACTGGCAGCGGTAACGCCGGCAGTTCGACGTTATTTTGCAACGCCTCGCGCTGTTGCTGGGCCTGTTCCAGCAACGTTTTCTGCTGTTGGGTAATACTATCGCGATCGGCAGGGTTGGTGATTTCCGCGCACCACGCAGAGCTGCAAAACGCCAAGAGCACAGGCCAAATCTTCAGCCTCCATGAACACATTTTAATACATCCATTTACGTTAACTTACACACCTTGGCAGAGTATATACATTTTACGCCGCAAATCAATGATAATGAGAATTACTTCTATTTAATCAAAGTCACAATGTGACAAAAAATGCAGATATGCCACAACCAATGCATCTTATTACCCAGAGTGCATTTAATTAATATTAAAATTAAAAAAACAAATAATAAAAACAAATGAATTCAATATTAAAATAACACATTCAACATCAACAAAAACAAACAAGCAGAGTTTACAAATTTAACTTATCATCTTATCTTGATAGTTCCATTAGCATAATTAATTCATAAAAACATAGTTATTAATTAACTAATAAAGAAAAACAATGTTGGGAATAGCCTCATGTTTAACCGTAATATAGAACTGTTTATTCGGGATTACGTTAATGATATCAAAGCCGGCAGCGCTGCGCTATTTGCCGGCGCTGGGCTGTCAATACCCGCCGGCTTCGTCAGCTGGAAAGAGCTCATAAGCGATATCGCTTATGAACTGGGGCTGGATATCGAAAAAGAGAGCGATCTTATTTCTCTGGCACAATATCACCTCAATGAAAAAGGCAACAGACATAAGATAAATCAAAAAATAATTACAGAATTCGCTGAACAAGCAGAAGAAACAGAAAACCACCGAATTATCGCCAGATTACCGATAGCGTCACTTTGGACCACTAACTACGACGACCTGATTGAAAAAACCTATGCCCGTTATAATCGCGTATGCGACGTTAAAACCACACCGGAAAGCCTGACCAACAACATTCACAAACGTGATGTTGTCTTATATAAAATGCATGGTGACTATAGAAATCCCAACCAGGCGATTATCACTCGCGAACAATACGAAACTTACTCCCGTACACATCTTCCTTTTATCAACATGCTGATGGCGGAGCTGACTGCCAAAACCTTCCTGTTTATCGGTTTCAGCTTTGAAGACCCCAACCTGCAATATGTATTGAGCCGCCTTTACGCGCAGTACGGCGAAGGGCAGAGAAACCACTACTGCGTCATGCGGCGCGTCCAGCTCGGCGACAACGGCAGCGAGGAGAAGGCGTCTTGCGATTACAACAGCCGCAAACAAGGCTTGATGATTAACGATCTGCGCCGTTACGGCATTCAAACGCTGTTGGTGGATGACTATCGGCAAATCACCGACCTGCTGTATGCCATCGAAACGCAGTTCAAGAAAAGCACGGTGTTTATCTCCGGCAGCGCCGACAACTACCAGCCCTATGCCCGTGAAGAGTCCATCCAGTTCATACATCGTCTGGCGCGCCTGCTTATCCGCAAACAGTATCGCATCGTCAACGGTTTCGACTGGGGCGTAGGCACGGCGGTGATCAACGGCGCCTTGGAAGCCATTTACGACAGCCAGGGAAAAATCAGCGAAAGCCAGCTGGTGCTGCGTCCTTTCCCCCAATTCGCCAGCGGCGGCATTACCCTACCGGTACTTTGGCACGAATACCGTCAGAACATGATTTCGCTCAGCGGCATCGCAATCTTTTTGTTCGGCAACAAACGCAACGCCGAAGGCGAATACGTGCTGGCCGACGGTTTATTGAAAGAGTTCCAGATCGCCACGGAACAAGGCTGCGTCTGCATTCCTATCGGTTGTACCGGCAGCGCATCTGCCGAGATCTACCGAAAAATCAAGGAGGAGATGAAAGAAACCCTCTACTACCGCAACCCCGCCGCCATGAATCTGCTGGATCAGCTTAACGAACCGGGCAGCCTGGCGGAGAAGAAAAAAAGCCTGTTGGCGCTTATCGATATCATTACTAAGGATAACCCCCGATGACCAGAAAATGTTTTTACAGTTTCCATTATGAGCCGGACAACTGGCGCGCTTCTCAGGTACGCGAAATGGGCTCGCTGGAAGGTAACCGACCAGCCACGGATAACGATTGGGAGGAAGTGAAAAAAGGCGGTGACGCCGCTATCGCCGCTTGGATCAAGGGCCAGTTGGACAATCGCAGCTGCGCCGTGATTCTCGCCGGTAAAGATACCGCTAATCGCAAATGGATTAATTTCGAGATCTGCGAGGCTTGGAAAAAAGGCATGGGCGTGCTGGTGGTGTATATACACAATTTGAAAGACAGCGCCGGCGACCAAACCACGAAAGGTAAAAACCCTTTGGATTACATCAAGCTGGGTGACGCAAAGCTTTCCACAATCGCCAAAGCCTATGATCCGCCTTACCTGACCAGCACCAATGTCTATAACCACATCAAAGAAAATCTGGCTGAGTGGGTAGAAGAAGCGATCCGCATTCGCAAAAACTACTGACGCCCCTGATAGACGAAAGGCTGCATGGTTGTGCAGCCTTTCGTTTGTTCATAGCCCAAACGGCCTCACCCATACCGCCCGGTAATATAATCCTCGGTGCGGCGCTGGCGCGGCGACGTGAAAATGGCGTCGGTGTCGTTGTATTCCACCAGCCGCCCCTGATGAATAAAGGCGGTGTAGTCGGAGACGCGCGCCGCTTGCTGCATGTTGTGCGTCACCAGCACCACGCTATAGCGCTGCTTCAGCGCCGAAATCAGCTCTTCGATGGTCAGCGTGGAGATCGGATCCAGCGCCGAGGTCGGCTCGTCGAGCAACAGCACTTCCGGCTCGATGGCGATGGCGCGCGCGATCACCAGGCGCTGCTGCTGGCCGCTGGACAAGCGGAAGGCGTTTTCGCGCAGCCGGTCCTTCACCTCATGCCACAGCGCGGCGGCGCGCAGCGAACGCTCCACCGCTTCATCCAGCAAACGCCGGTCGCGCACGCCCTGCAGCCGCAGGCCGTACACCACGTTTTCATAGATCGATTTCGGGAACGGGTTCGGCCGCTGGAACACCATGCCCACCCGCCGCCGCAGCGCCGCCACGTCGATCTGCGCGCCGGAGATCGCCGCGCCGTTCAGCTGCAGTTCGCCCTCGATGCGGCAGTTGTCCACCAGATCGTTCATGCGGTTGAAACAGCGCAGCAGCGTCGATTTGCCGCAGCCCGAAGGGCCGATCAGGGCCGTCACCCGGTGTTTCGGGATACGCAGCGAGATATCGTGCAGCACCTGCTTGTCACCATAAAACAGGTTCAGGCCGTTGACCGCCAGCGCGGTCTGTTCATCGTCGAGATGCTGGACATCCAGCCGGGGCAAACTGCCTGGCGTCATCAAACCCATTACGCACTCCCCAAAAATAGCGTCATTGTTACTGCGACCATGCTCGGTACCGCTCCCTCAGCGAATGGCGGATGCCCATCGCCGCCAGATTCAAACTCACCACGATCGTCACCAGCAAGAAGGCGGTGGCGAACACCAACGGCCGCGCCGCCTCCACGCTCGGGCTCTGGAATGCCATATCGTAGATCTGGAAGCTCAAATGCATGAACTTCCGCTCCAGGTGCAGATACGGGAAAATCTCGTCCACCGGCAGCACCGGCACCGATTTCACGACCCCCACCAGCATCAGCGGCGCGGTCTCCCCGGCGGCGCGCGCCACCGCCAGGATCAGGCCGGTCATCATCGCGGGCGCCGCCATCGGCAGCACGATGCGCCACAGCGTCTCGGCCCGGCTGGCCCCCAGCGCCATCGAGCCCTGCCGCAGCGAGGTGGGTATGCGCGACAGCCCTTCCTCGGTGGCGACGATCACCACCGGCAGCGTCAGCAGCGCCAGCGTCAGCGCCGCCCACAGCACGCCGGGCGTGCCGAAGGTCGGGTTGGGCAGGGATTCAGGATAGAACAGCTGATCGAGCGTGCCGCCTATCATATAGACGAAGAAGCCGAGGCCGAATACGCCATAGACGATCGAGGGCACGCCGGCCAGATTGACCACCGCGATGCGGATCACCCGCGTCAGCAGATTGTTGCCGGCATATTCGTGCAGATACACCGCCGCGATCACGCCAAACGGCATCACCACGATCGACATCAGGATCACCATCAACACCGTGCCGAAAATGGCCGGGAACACCCCGCCCTCGGTATTCGCCTCGCGCGGGCTGTCGATGAGAAACTTCTTCACCTGCTCGCCCCAGTGCGCCAGCTTCTCGGAGGTGCTCATGGCGTTCGGGTACCAGGCATCGCGCACCTGGCTGAGCGGAATGGTCAACGTCTGCCCGTGCATGTCGCGCAGCAGCAACGCGTCGCGCTGGCGATCGCGGTTCAGCCCCGCCAGACGTTCGGACAACAGCTGATACTGCCGCTGCAGCTCCAGCCGTTCGGCCTTGATGGCGTCTTGCGCGCGGGCGTCCAGCTTATCGTCGCGCTGCAGGCGCTTTTCCCGCAGCCGCAGCGCGTCAAACTGCTGATTGATGCGCGCCATGTCGCGGAATTGAATGTCGTGCGCCTGGCGTGAGAGCGCGGCGATTTGCGGCAGGCGCTGCTGCAACGCCTGCCCCAGATTGCGGCCGGTCAGCGGTTGCCCATCTTCCAGCAGCCCCGCCAGATAGCCGTAAGCGGTGCCGTGGCTGTCGCGTTCCAGCACCAGCAGGCTGCGCGGCGTGCTTTGGCTGCGGATATCGCTGGCCAGCAAGGTGCGGAAATCCTGCCCCTCGCGCTCGCGGTTGCCGACCTTAATCAGATAACGTTCGACGTTCTGCGCCTCGCCCGGCGGCGTGACGCCCGCCTCAGCCAGCTGGCGCCGGGAAATGCTTTGTTGCAGGTACAACTCGCCGATCACCGTCACCGGCCCGGCGCCGTTCTGATTCAGTTCGAACTGATAAACCGGGCTCGGCCAGAAATAACGCATCCCCTGCCCGGCCAGCAGCAACAAAATGCCGATCAGCGCCAGCAGGCTGACGGCGACCGAACCGGCGGTCAGCCACACCCACGGTGACCCGCTCTTCACCCAGTTTTTCATGGCGCCTCCTGATTCGGCGTGTAGCGCTTGCGCAGCCGCAGGCGCACCGCCTCCGCCAGCGTGTTGAACACGAAGGTGAAGACAAACAGCACCAGCGCAGTCAGGAACAGCACGCGGTAATGGCTGCTGCCGGAAACCGCCTCCGGCATTTCGATGGCGATATTGGCCGCCAGCGCTCGCAGCCCCTGGAACAAGCTGCCGTCAATAATCGGCGTGTTGCCGGTGGCCATCAGCACGATCATGGTTTCTCCCACCGCGCGGCCAAAGCCGATCATCAGCGCGGAGAAAATGCCGGCGCTGGCGGAAGGCAGCACCACCTTGATCACCGTCTGCCATTGGGTGGCGCCCAGCGCCAAAGAGCCCTGGCTCAGGGTGGCCGGCACGCTGAACAGCGCGTCCTCCGCCAACGAGAAGATGATCGGCACCAGCGCGAAGCCCATCGCCACGCCCACCACCAGCGCATTGCGCTGGTCATAATTATCCCCCAGCCAGAAATGCAGCGGCTCACCGAACAGCGCCACCTCCAGCCACGGCCCCAGGCAGAACGCCAGCCACACCGTCAACGCCAGCAGCGGCAACAGCAACAGCAGATCGACGCCCGGCCGGCAGCGCGGCATAAAGCGATGGGTCAACGCGCCGCACAGCAGCACCGCCGCCGCCAGCAGCAGCGGCAACGCCAGCACCGCCAACAGATACTGCTCGATGATCGGCGCCAGCCAGATGCCGGCCACCAGCCCGATCACCACCGTCGGCAGCGCGCCCATCACTTCGATAGCCGGTTTGATCACTCGCCGCAGCCCCGGCGTCATAAAGTAAGCGGTATAGATGGCGCCGGCCAAGGCCAGCGGGATGGCGAACAGCATCGCGTAAGCCGCCGCCTTGAAGGTGCCGAAGATCACCGGCATCAGGCTGAATTTAGGTTGGTAGCTGTCTTCGCCGGAGGTGGACTGCCAGACATAGGCCGGCTGCGGGTAGTTCTCATACCACACCTTGCCCCACAGCGAACGCCAGGTGACGTCCGGATACGGGTTGTCGAGCGCATAGCGCTGCCAGCCCTGCGCGCTCTCCAGCAGCAGGCCATCGCCGCGCGGCGCGAACGCCATTTGCCGCACCTCGGCGCCCAAACGGGTATTCAGCAGCGGCTGGGATTGGATCGTGGAGAATAACGAGAAGCCGCCATCGGGCCGCAGGGTGGCGAACACCCGGCGATAAGGTTCAGCCACCGTCAGCTCCTGCCGGTCGGCGCCGTGGTCGAAATGCTGCACCGGCGTCAGTCGCCAGCGCTGCTCTTTTTCCACCTCGAACCACTCGCGCAGGTTGCCGTCGGCGCCCTTGATCAGCAGCGCGCTGCCGCCGGGCAGCGCCGTCATCTGGTACGGGGCGTGTTCGCCCAAGGTGCGCGTTTCACGCAGTTGCAGCTGCGCGCCGTCGATCTGGTAACGCGCCAGCCGGTTGCCCGCCAGCAGGTAAAGCTGGCGGCCATCCGGCGTCAGCACCAACTGCTCTGCGTCGTGTTCCAGCGGACGTTCGCTGAACTGCGGCGGCCGATCCGGGCTGAAACGGCCGAACACCAGCCGCCGATCGTCGGTCACCCCGGCCAGCAGATACTGCCCGCGATGCGCGTCCGCCAGCGACAACAGCTTCAGCGGCTTGCGCTGCGGATCCAGCGCCAGCGGCGGTTGCCCGAGCGGGAACAGCCACTGCGGCCGGCCGTTTTCCGCCGTGGCGAAATCCGCGCGCGCCACCACCAACCGGCCGTCGGCCTGCGCCAACGCGAACAGATCGCGCTCTCCGGCGGCCTGCGCGAGCAGCGCCGGTTTGGCCAGCAGTGTTTGCTGCGCCAGCGGTGTCTGGGCCTGGCCGCTCGGCGCCGGCGACAGACGATAAAATTGCCCCGTGCCCTGCGCATCGATGCGATAACCGACGCGCTGCTGCACGTCCATGCCCAGCGCCAGCGCCGGGGAAGACGCCGCAATCGGCAGCGGCTGAGCTTGCCCAAGCGAGGCCGGTTTGAACAGCGGCAGCACCGCAAACAGCAGATAAACGAAGATCAGCATCAACGTCATCAGCACCATCAGCCCGCAGGCGGTCACTGCCGCCTGCACGCCGCGGTCGATGCGCCCGCGCAGGCGATCTCGGGGATGTTGATTTGCCGTCGTCTGTGTCATGTGTCTCGCTGTCGCTGATGTAATCGGGCTTACGCCGTAAGATAACCGGGCATCTTATGTCAGTTTTATGACGTTTGCATGACAAAGTTACCTGACTCAGCCCAGGTTTTTTACACTGCCAACAGACAATATGAATTTGATATATTGCTGAAAAATGACCATAAACACGCTTTATAACGCCAAGAATAAGCCTGCTAACCGTCATTTCATGCTGATCGTTTCACTGCCGGGCATCCCGCCGCGGGGAAAATTTATTGTCGGCGAAAAACGCCGCGCGCCAACGCAATGGATATGTTGGACTTTCCTGTCAATCTCTCGCAATAATGATGAAGGACACTAGAGCGGCATCCGGGCGCTGCGTCCCGGATCCTATTCTAAAATTGAACTGGAGTGGCAATGGGTCAGGAAAAGCTCTACATCGAAAAAGAACTAAGCTGGTTATCCTTTAATGAGCGCGTGTTGCAGGAAGCCGCAGATAAGAGCAATCCCCTGATTGAACGAATGCGTTTTCTGGGCATTTACTCCAACAACCTCGACGAGTTCTATAAAGTCCGCTTCGCCGATCTCAAACGCCGCATCCTGATCAGCGAAGAGCAGGGCTCCGCCGGCGCCTCGCGCCACCTGCTGAAAAAGATCCAGGCCAAGGTGCTGAAAACCGATCAGGAATTCGACGGCCTGTACAACGATCTGCTGCTGGAAATGGCGCGCAACCAGATCTTCCTGATCAACGAACGCCAGGTGTCCGAAAACCAGCAAATCTGGCTGCGCCAGTATTTCAAACAACATCTGCGCCAGCACATCACGCCGATCCTGATCAACCACGACACCAATCTGGTGCAGTTCCTGAAAGACGATTACACCTATCTGGCGGTGGAAATTATCCGCGGCGCGCGCACCGACTATGCGCTGCTGGAAATCCCGTCGGACAAAGTGCCGCGCTTCGTCAATCTGCCGCCGGAAGCGCCGCGCCGCCGCAAGCCGATGATCCTGCTGGACAACATTCTGCGTTACTGCCTGGATGAGATTTTCAAAGGCTTCTTCGACTACGACGCGCTCAACGCCTATTCGATGAAGATGACCCGCGACGCCGAGTACGATCTGGTGACCGAAATGGAATCCAGCCTGCTGGAACTGATGTCCTCCAGCCTGAAACAGCGCCTCACCGCCGAACCGGTGCGCTTCGTTTATCAGCGCGACATGCCGAACGAGATGGTGGAACTGCTGCGCGGCAAGCTGGGCATCTCCAACTACGATTCGGTGATCGCCGGCGGCCGCTATCACAATTTTAAAGACTTCATCAGCTTCCCGAACGTCGGCAAGGCCAATCTGGTCAACAAGCCGCTGCCGCGCCTGCGCCACATCTGGTTCGACGGTTTCCGCAACGGCTTCGACGCCATTCGTGAAAAAGACGTGCTGCTCTACTACCCGTACCACACCTTTGAGCACGTGCTGGAGCTGCTGCGCCAGGCGTCGTTCGATCCGAGCGTGCTGGCGATCAAAATCAACATCTACCGCGTGGCGAAAGACTCGCGCATCATCGAATCGATGATCCACGCCGCGCACAACGGCAAAAAGGTCACGGTGGTGGTCGAGCTGCAGGCGCGCTTCGACGAAGAGGCCAACATTCACTGGGCGAAGCGCCTGACCGAAGCCGGCGTACACGTGATCTTCTCGGCGCCGGGGCTGAAAATCCACGCCAAACTGTTCCTGATTTCGCGCCGTGAAGGCGATGAAATTGTGCGCTATGCTCATATCGGCACCGGCAACTTTAATGAAAAAACCGCGCGCATCTATACCGACTATTCGCTGCTGACCGCCGACTCGCGCATCACCAACGAAGTGCGCCGGGTGTTCAACTTTATCGAGAACCCCTACCGGCCGGTCACCTTCGACAACCTGATGGTGTCGCCGCAGAACTCGCGCCTGAAGCTGTATGAGCTGATCGACAACGAAATCGCCAACGCCCAGGCCGGGGAACAGGCCGGCATTATGTTGAAAATAAATAATCTGGTGGATAAAGGGCTGGTAGATCGGTTATATACCGCGTCCGGCGCCGGCGTGAAGATCCGCCTGCTGGTGCGGGGTATGTGTTCCCTGATTCCCAACCTGCCGGGGATCAGCGACAATATTCAGGTGATCAGCATCGTCGATCGCTTTTTGGAACACGATCGGGTTTACGTTTTCGACAACAAAGGTGACAAACGGGTGTATCTGTCCTCCGCCGACTGGATGACCCGCAACATAGATTACCGTATCGAAGTGGCGGTATCGCTGCTGGATCCGGCGCTGAAACAGCGCGTTCTGGACATTCTGGAGATCCTGTTCAGCGATACGGTCAAGGCCCGTTATGTGGATAAAGAACTGAGCAACCAGTACGTGCCGCGCGGCAACCGCCGCAAAGTGCGCGCCCAGGTGGCTATTTACGAGTATTTAAAAGCTCTGGAACAACCAGGACAGTAGGCCAGCAACTATGCCGCTAAAAAACACTGCAACGAACAAACCGCAGGAAATCGCCGCCATCGACCTCGGGTCGAACAGTTTCCACATGGTGATCGCCCGCGTCGTCAACGGCGCCTTACAGGTATTGGGCCGTTTAAAACAGCGGGTGCACCTCGCCGACGGATTGGACAGCAACAACGTACTCAGTGAAGAGGCGATAGAACGCGGCCTGGCCTGCCTGGCGCTGTTTGCCGAACGGCTGCAGGGCTTCCCGGCGGATAACGTCACCATCGTCGGGACCCACACCCTGCGCCAGGCGGTGAACGCCGAAGTGTTCCTCAAGCGCGCCGCCAAAGTGATCCCCTACCCGATCGAAATCATCGCCGGCCAGGAAGAAGCGCGCCTGATCTTCATGGGCGTGGAGCACACTCAACCGGAGAAAGGCCGCAAGCTGGTGATCGACATCGGCGGCGGCTCGACCGAGCTGGTGATCGGCGAAGACTTCGAGCCGCTGCTGGCGGAAAGCCGCCGCATGGGCTGTGTCAGCTTCGCCCAGCTGTTCTTCCCCGGCGGCGAGATCAGCAAAAACAACTTCCGCCGCGCGCGGCTGGCGGCGGCGCAGAAGCTGGAAACGCTGGCCTGGCAGTACCGCATTCAGGGCTGGCAGTACGCGCTGGGCGCCTCGGGCACCATCAAGGCCGCCCACGAAGTGCTGGTGGCGATGGGCGAAAAAGACGGTCTGATCACCCTCGAACGCCTGGAAATGCTCGCCGAACAGGTGCTGCAGTTCAAAAGCTTCAGCTCACTGAGCCTGCCGGGGCTGTCGGAAGATCGCCAATCGGTGTTCGTGCCGGGGCTGGCTATTCTGTGCGGCGTGTTCGATGCGCTGGCGATCCGCGATCTGCGCCTGTCTGACGGTGCGCTGCGCGAAGGCGTGCTGTATGAAATGGAAGGCCGCTTCCGCCACCAGGACATCCGCAGCCGCACCGCCAAAAGCCTGGCCGATCACTACAACATCGACCGCGAACAGGCCAAGCGAGTGCTGGAAACCACCGAACTGCTCTATTCGCAGTGGATGGCGCAAAACACCAAGCTGGTGCATCCGCAATTGGAAGCCCTGCTGAAATGGGCCGCCATGCTGCACGAAGTGGGGCTGAGCATCAACCACAGCGGCATGCATCGCCATTCGGCCTACATTCTGCAAAACTCCAACCTGCCTGGCTTTAACCAGGAACAGCAGCTGCTGTTGGCGGCGTTGGTGCGTTTCCACCGCAAGGCGATCAAGCTGGAAGAGCTGCCGCGCCTCAACCTGTTCAAAAAGAAACACTACCTGCCGCTGATCCAACTGCTGCGTCTGAGCACCCTGCTCAACAACCAACGCCAGTCGACCACCACGCCGGAAACGCTGCGCCTGACCACCGACGACAACCACTGGACGCTGCGCTTCCCGGCCGGCTACCTGGCGCAAAACAACCTGGTGCAGTTGGACTTCGAGCGCGAGCAGGCCTACTGGAACGACGTCGTCGGCTGGAAGCTGCTGATCGACGAAGAAGGTTCGCAAGACGAACAGCGCTCCGCCTGATCCCCCGCCCCCTGCCAGCCAGGGGGTTTTTCTTTCCGCCCCCGCTCCGCCAACCTAAACGAAACCCTAATACGGCGCGCCGCTCGCCGGAAAAAAATGGACAACTTTTGTCATCAGCGCCTAAAATCCGGTTACAAATTCTCGAGCGAATAACACAGGACACCGGCATACCGGGTGATATATGCGCAAGAAAACCACCGGACAGATGACGAAGATAGTGTTGTTTATCAGCTTTATCATTTTAGTCGGCCGACTGCTGTACGCCGCCGTGGTGGCGGTGCCTCATCATCAGGAAAAAAAGCAGGCCGCTGCGCAAAACGCCGCCGAAGTCAGCGCGCCGCAACAGGACGCCTCCTCTGAATAACCGCCGCGCCCCGTCCGTTTCATAAAAATGACTCCGGCACTCGCTATGCTCTATCTTTTAATGAGCCTGCGTCAGGAACGCCGAGCGCCCGTTAAGGAACACCATGTCAGCCGCAACCCATAACGTCAAAAAAGTCGCTGAACACCGCCAGCGCATTCTCACTCTGTTGTTGAACAATAAGGAATTGGTCGACGGCATTCTCGGCCGGCCAGGGGATGAACACGCCCTCAGCCAAAGCGAACTGCTGAACCAAACGGCGGAAATTACCGGCCTGCTTGACGACATGCACGCCGCCGACCTGGCGGACCTGCTGGAAGCGCTGCCGCAGGACGAGCGCATGGCGCTGTGGCGGCTGGTGGGCAACAGCAAGCGCGGCCAGACGCTGGTGGAAGTCGCCGAACCGGTCTGGGACAGCCTGATCGAAGAAATGAGCGATAAAGACCTGCTCAAAGCGATCAAAACGCTGGACGTGGACGAACAGGCCTATCTGGCGCAATACCTGCCGCGTAACCTGATGGGCCGGTTGCTGACCTCGCTGGAGCCGGAGCAGCGCGCTCAGGTGCGCGAGATGAGCCAGTACGCCAAAGACAGCGTCGGCTGGATGATGGATTTCGAACTGGTGACGGTGCGGCCGGACGTCACGCTCGGCGCGGTGCACCGTTTTTTGCGCATGCGCAAAACCATTCCCGACGCGACCGATAAACTGTTCGTCACCGATCGCAAAAATACCCTGCTGGGCGAACTGCCGCTCACCGCGGTGCTGCTGAACGACCCGGAAATCCCGGTACGCGAAGTGATGGACAGCGACCCCGCCACCTTTCAGCCTGAGGACAAGGCCGATGAAGCGGCCGGCGCGTTCGAACGTTATGACCTGATCAGCGCCCCGGTGGTTGACGCCAAAGGCAAACTGATGGGCCGCCTGACCATCGAAGAGATCGTCGACGCCGTCAACGAAGAGAGCGACACCAACCTGCGCCGCATGGGCGGTTTAAGCCCGGAAGAAGACGTGTTCGCCCCGGTCAGCAAAGCGGTCAAAACCCGCTGGGCCTGGCTGGCGATCAACCTCTGCACCGCATTCATCGCCTCGCGAGTGATCGGCCTGTTCGAGCACACCATTTCCCAGCTGGTGGCGCTGGCGGCGCTGATGCCGATCGTCGCCGGCATCGGCGGCAACACCGGCAACCAGACCATCACCATGATCGTGCGCGCGCTGGCGCTGCACCAGATTGAAGTCGGCAACATCTCGCGCCTGATGCTCAGAGAGCTGGGCGTCGCCATCATCAACGGCGTGGTGTGGGGCGGCATCATGGGCGTGATCACCTGGCTGCTGTACGGCGACGCGGCGATGGGCGGCGTGATGACGCTGGCGATGCTGCTCAACCTGCTGCTGGCGGCGCTGATGGGCGTGGTGATCCCGATGACCATGCTCAAACTGGGCCGCGACCCGGCGGTCGGCTCGAGCGTGCTCATCACCGCGCTGACCGATACCGGCGGCTTCTTCATCTTCCTCGGTCTCGCCACCCTGTTCCTGCTGTAA
Source organism: Serratia sp. SCBI (assembly GCF_000747565.1). Taxonomy (NCBI): domain Bacteria; kingdom Pseudomonadati; phylum Pseudomonadota; class Gammaproteobacteria; order Enterobacterales; family Yersiniaceae; genus Serratia; species Serratia sp. SCBI. Next base: position 3,786,450 of record NZ_CP003424.1, read on the forward strand.
GACGCTCAAAGCCGGCCCCGCGCCGGCTTTTTCGTCATTCTGTCGCCGGGTTTGCGCTAACGCAGTAAAGTCGGCCCTCCCGGTAGGTTTTCCTCCCGCGCTGTACTACCCTTTTTCAATAAATCATCTTGATTCATCCACGTCATGAATCCAATCACAGGCAGAGGTCATCGGTAAGGATGTCTATGGATATCAGCGCGCCGAACGCGTTCGGCACACACAAAGGCGTTATGCTGACACATTCTCTGTTCGTGGCGCTGGCGACATTTTTGCTCGCCTTGCTGAGCCTGTCGTTATCCAGTGAGGCTCATCACTTCACGCCGCTGTGGTTCCCGACCGCCGCCGCGATCGCCGTGCTGTATCGCCATCCCCCGCGTCATTGGGGTTTGCCGCTGCTGGCCAGCGGCACAGGCATCGTGCTCGCCAGCTTCCTGCTGTTCGGCCTCAGCGCCATTCCCGTCAAGCTGGCCGCCATCAACCTGCTGGAAGCGGCAGTATGCGCTCTGCTGCTGCGCCGCACGCTGCCGGCGATCGATCCGCTGAGCGATCTGGGCTGTTGGCTGCGCTTCGTGGTCTGCGCGGTGATATTTACCCCGTTGTTCAGCGCGCTGCTGGCCGCCGGACTGACCCCCACGCCGGACCAAACGTTTTGGCAATCGTTCGGCACCTGGTTCATCTCTGAGGCGATAGGGGTGCTGTCGCTGGCGCCGCTCGGGCTCACCTATCACCGCCGCCTGTTGGCAGGGCTGAATCCGTATCCGCTGCTATTGACCCTGATGGGCTCGCTGGCCTTCAGCTATCTGGCGCTGACACATCTGCCCTTCCCCTTTACCTTCGTCATCCTGCCGCTGCTGTGGGCGGCTATCGCGCTGTCGCGCTTCGAAACCTTCACCGTCTGTTTCTGCACTCTCTTGCTGATCACCGTCCTGCTGTCGCTGGGCCTGCTGCGCCTTCAGTCTTCCCAGCACACTTTCCTGGGCGAACTCGGCCTCTATCTGCCGATGTTGCTGATCCTGATCCCGGCGCACGCCATGGCGATGGTGATGCACACCTTCCGGGTGGAAAAGCAACATATCGTCGAGAGCGAAAGCCGCTTTCGCAGCGCGCTGGAGTATTCCGCCATCGGCATGGCGCTGGTGTCGCCGGAGGGCAAATGGCTGCAGGTTAACCAGGCGCTGTGCAAGCTGCTCGGCTATCCGCCCGAAAGACTTTATCGCCTGACCTTTCAAGAGATCACCCACCCGGACGATCTGAACGCCGACCTGACCCAACTGCACGAACTGCTCGACGGCCATATCAGCAGCTACACCATGGAGAAGCGCTATATCCGCAGCGACGGCCAGACGGTTTGGGCGCTGCTGGCGGTCTCGCTGGTGCGCGACGGCGAAGGCCGGCCGTTGTACTTCATCTCTCAGGTGGAGGACATCAGCGACCTTAAGCGCAGCGAGGCGGAGAACAACCGGTTGGTGGAGCGCATCACGCTGGCCAACCAGGTGGGCGGCGTCGGCATCTGGGAATGGGTGATGAGCCAGGAAAACTTCACCTGGGATCAGCGCATGTTCGAACTCTACGATCTCACCCCCGACCAAACGCCGACGCTGGCGTTGTGGCGCACCCTGCTGGTGCCGGAAGATCGCGAGCGCACCGATCGCGAGCTGGCCGAGATCCTGGCGCAGCCGCGGCCATTCATCATGGAGTTTCGCATCACTACGCGCAGCGGCAAAGTGCGCCATATCCGCGGCCAGGGCAACGTGATCCTCGACGATCAGGGCCGGCCGCTGCGCCTGATCGGCACCAATATCGACATGACCGAGCTCAAGAGCCTCGCCGAGGCGCTGCACGAAGAGAAAGAGCGCCTGCACATCACCCTCGACGCCATCGGCGAAGGGGTGATCTCCACCGACAGCCACCTGCGCATCACCTTTATGAATCCGGTGGCGGAACAGATGTGCGGCTGGCCGCTCGAATTGGCGATCGGCATGCCCGTCGCCGGCGTGGTGCGCCTGACCAACGGCAAAGACGGCCCGGAAATCGAAAACCTCACGCAATACCCACGGCAATGGCCGGCGGATTATGCGCTGGTGCTGCACAGCCGCGACGGGCGTTATTTCGACGTACAGCAGTCGGTCTCACCGCTGAAAACCCTCGACGGGGAAACCATGGGCGCGGTGATGGTGCTGCAGGACGTCACCGCCTCGCGCGAACTGATGAAAAAACTCAGCTACAGCGCCTCGCACGATGCGCTGACCGGATTGCCGAACCGCACCCGCTTCGAGAAACAGCTGAAAGCGGCGATCGTCGCCGGCGGGGAACCGTCATCGCCGCATTCACTGGTGTTCCTCGATCTGGATCGGTTCAAGGCGGTGAACGACACCGCCGGCCATGCGGCGGGCGATGCCCTGCTGCGGGACATCGCCCAGCTGATGCGGCATCAGCTGCGCCATAGCGATTGCCTGGCCCGGCTGGGCGGCGACGAGTTCGGTCTGATCCTGTACGACTGCCGGCTGGAACAGGCCAAATCGCTGGTGCAGCAAGTGGTTAATCAAATCAGCCAGCACCCGTTCTACTGGGAAGGGAAGATTTACCGCGTCGGCGCCAGCGCCGGCATCACGCGCATCAGCGCCGACGCCAAAAGCAGCGAACTGCTGGCGCAGGCCGATATCGCCTGCTACACCGCCAAGCACCAGGGGCGCGGCCAGGTTTATCTGTACGAAACGCGGCAGAAACAGCTGCTGGAGCGGCAGCACGAGGTGCTGAGCCTGCAGGAAGTGCAGACGATCATCAGCGAGGGGCAACTGCGGCTGCTGACTCACGCGGTCGCGCCGCCGGCGACGCCGCTGTCGGCCGCGTTTCACCAGGTGAAGCTGCAGGTGATGGCGCCGGACGACCGCCCGCTGTCGCACGAGGCGTTCATCGCCGCCGCGCAGCTGTACGGCCTGATGCCGGACATCGACCGCTGGACGGCGGCGCAACTGCTGGTGAAATATGCCGACGACATCAAACGCAAAGGGCTGTCGCTCGCGCTACCGCTGGCCATCGACAGCCTGCTGAGCGCCGACTTCCAGCGCTACCTGACTGAAACGGTGCGCGCTTCCTCGCTGCCGCCGCAGGCGCTGCTGTTCAGCGTCGATGAGGCCGCGATACTGGAGCACGCCGCGCAGTGTCGGGCATTTCTCCGCGAACTGCAGCAGCAGGGCTGCCGGCTGATCGTCAACGGCTTCGGGCATAACATCAATGCGTTCGATGAGCTCAGCGACCAGAGGATCGACATCATTCGCATCGATGAGCGCTTTATCACCAACGTGCACTGCAACCAGATGGACGAGCTGATGGTCTCGATGCTCAACGGCGCGGCGCATCGCATTAAAGCGCAGACCTTCGCCGGACCGGCTCACCAGCCGGTGACGCTGCAGGCGCTGCGCGACATTGGCGTCGATCTGGCGGACGGCGACCAGGTGGCGCTGGAGCAGCCGCTGGCGGTGTTGCTCAGCGACGGCTATTTCGGCATCCGTTAACCCTCTCCCCCCACTCAGGCGCCGTCTCCCGGGCGGCGCCTCGCATCTCGTTCGTTACATGATATTAACCAAGACAAGATTAGTGATATAAATAACACCTGAAGCTTAAACGATTAAGTAAGATGAAATCCCCATGCGAACATCGACGTATCCGTTGATTTTCCTCGACAGGTGATGGCTCAGAGACAAGGGACTATGGAAAAGAAATGGTTTTCCGCCAGGGAACTGATGGGTAAGGCGGGGTTGCCCTCAACCCCGCAAGGGGTCAATTTGATGGCCCGGCGCGAAGGCTGGGTCAGTCGCCGCCGCAGCGGCGTACAGGGCAAAGCGCTGGAATACCATATCGACAGTCTGCCGTTCGGCGCGCGCAGTCTGTCGGCGTTGCGCGAAACCGACCATCCGGATTACGACGTCAAACGTCAGGATCCGGTACGGGTCTGGATCGAGTATTACTATCACCTCACGCCGGCCGAACGGGAAAAGCTGCTGGCGTTCCTGATGCGTGAAGGCATGAGCCGCCTGCTGCAGCTGATCGAGTCTCCCCGCTAGCCGCGTTCAACTCTCCGCTTCCGGCGCCCAGCCGCCGTTGTGCCATAGATGCAGCGTGGCGTAAGAGCGCCACGGGCGCCAGCGCTCGGCGTAGCGTTCAATCTGGCGCGGCGTCATGCCGGGGAAACGCTGTTTGATCAGGTAGTCGCCGGCCAAGAACACGTCCGGCCACGACCAGGCGCGCATCGCGATATAGCTGGCGGTCCAGTTGCCGATACCCGGCAGCGCGGTCAGCGCCTTGATGCCCTGTTCGATATCCAGCACGTTGTCGAGCTGCAGCCGCCCTTCCCCCAGCGCGCGGGCGATCTCGATCAGCGCCGCCGCGCGCTTCACTTGCACCCCGAGCGGGCGCAGTTCTTCAGGCTGCAGCTGCGCCACCCGTTCTGCTGTGGGGAAAACGTGGGTGATGCCCTCATGCGGCGTCGCCAGCGCTTCGCCCCAGCGTTCGGCCATCCGCCCGGCGAAGGTCGCCGCCATTTTCACGCTGACCAACTGCCCCAGCACCGCACGCGCCGCCTGCTCGAAACTGTTCACGCAGCCCGGCAGGCGCAGCCCCGGCGCATCGGCCGCCAGCGAGCCCAGCGCCTCATTGATGCGATCCGGCGCGGCGTCCAGATCAAACAGCAGGCGCACCCGGCGCAACACCTCCGTCGTCACCAGACTGAGCGTCGGCGCAATCTCGACCCGAACCCGATTGCGCGCCTCTTCCGGCTGCACGCTGAGCCAGCCGCGGTGTTCCGTGCCGCCCTGGCTGACGGCGATCGAGCGCAGGTAGCGGCGCCCCTCGACCCGCTCCACGCCCTGCACGGCGCGCGCCTGCAAGAAATTCAGCATGCGCGCCCAGTCATAGGGCGGCCGATAGCCCAGGTGAAACACCAACCCGCTGGCGGCGGCCCGTTCACCGCGCGCGCCGCCGCTGCGCAGCGCCGACGGGATCAGGCGGTAACGCGCCTTGAACAGCTCGTTGAAACGCCGCAGGCTGCCGAAACCGGCGGCGAACGCCACCTCGCTGAGCGGCAGATCGGTGTCCGCCAGCAAGCGCTTGGCCTGCAGCAACCGATGCGACTGCGCGTAGTCGATCGGCGAAGCGCCAAACTGTTCGGCGAAGATGCGCCGCAGATGGCGATCGGAAATGCCCAGCCGCGCCGCCAGCGCTTCGCAGCTGTGTTCGGACAGATACCCCTGCTCGATGAGCTGCACCGCTACCTGGGCATAGCGGTTGCCCAGATCGATCAGCGCCAGGCCGGGCGCCAGTTCCGGTCGGCATTTGAGGCAGGGGCGAAACCCCGCCAGTTCAGCCGCCGCCGCGCTCGGATAAAAGGTGCAGTTTTCCAGCTTTGGCGTGCGGGCGCTGCACACCGGACGACAATAGATGCCGGTGGAAGAGACGCCGACGAAAAAACGGCCGTCGAATTTTCGGTCACGCGCGCGCAGCGCGTCGTACAACGCTTGCTGTTGAGTATTCATGGCAACGCTCGGGTTCGGTTTTTTCTGCATTATGGGACTCGGCTAGCGCGCTGACGTGCGGAATTCGGACATTAAGTTACGCACCTTCCCACCGTCCAGATTAGCGATTGTCTTTAATGATTATGCGTCTGAACAGCGTTCAGACGCACCATTTTCACCGCCACCGACATAAAGCCCGCTGCCCGACGACTTATTGCCCCTGGCGCGGTACCCCCAATGCCCGGCGCATCAGCCCATCGAAGGCGCGATCGGACAACAAGCGCCGCAGAAAAATCAGCGGTTTCGCGCCAAACCCCACGGCATAGCGCGTTTTCGGACGATGGGCGACGACGGCTTTGGCGATCGTATCGGCAATCACGCTCGGCGGCGATTGCCGTTTCTTGCTGGCGTCGCTGACCATGGCGTGGGCGACAGCGTGAGCCTGAGCGGCGTACTCGCTCTGGCCGGAAACGCCGATCAGTTTTTCCGCGGCGATATCCGCCCATTCACTCTGGATGCCGCCGGGTTCGATCACCACGACGTCGATGCCGAAAGGTTGTACCTCCATGCGCAAACAGTCGCTGATGGCCTCCAAGGCGAATTTGGTGCCGTGATACCATCCGCCCAGCGGCGTATGTATTTTCCCGCCCATCGACGTAATATTGATGACGGTGCCGGAGCGCTGCGCTCGCATGTGCGGCAAAATCAGCTGCGTCAGCCGAACCGCACCGAACACATTCACATCAAATTGAGCGCGAGCCTCATCCGCAGAAACGTCTTCAATAGCGCCATAGGAGCCGTAACCGGCGTTATTGACCAACACATCGATACGCCCCGTTTCGGCGATGATGGTCTTTACCGCCTGCGCCATGGAAGCATCGTCGGTGACGTCCAACGGCAAAACGCGAATGCCGGCGGCAGCCAGAGCCTGCATGCGTTCAACCCGGCGGGCGGCCGCATAAACGGTATGCCCGCGCTGCTTTAACGTGACGGCGGTGGCTTCGCCAATACCGGACGAGGCGCCGGTCACCAGGATCACTTTGGACTTCATACTGACTGCTCCTTATTAGGATGATTGCGTTGGCGACTGCCTGCGCAGTCTGTATGTTGTCCACTTTAAGCGACGGGCCCTGCCGCAACCATGTCGAACCGCGCCAATCAACTCGCAGAATGCGCCAACGTGAACAGCGCCTCTCGGCTAATTCAGCCGCATCGCCTGGCGAGCCGCTTCCGGCGTTTGCCCTGTCCATTCGTGAAAGGCGCGGAAGAAAGAGTTCGGCTCTTCAAAACCGAGCAAAAAGGCAATCTCTCCGCTGGTAAGGGTCGAATGCTTAAGATAGTGGCGCGCCAATTTTTCCCGGGTGCCGTTGCTCAGCGAACGAAAACTCTCGCCCTCATCTTCCAGACGCCGCTGCAGCGTCCGGCGGCTCATGCCCAATCTTGCCGCCACCGCGTCGATGCCGGCGGTATTGCTGGGAATCAACTCCAGCAGCACCGCACAAACGCGCTCTCCAGTGGTTGCCGTGGCGTCCAGTTCACTGAGGCGACGACGCAGCTCGGGTTCGAAAACGCGCCACATGCCCTCATTCACTGTCAAAAAGGGACGCAAGGCATCTGCGGAGGAGAAAGTAATGCCCGGCCCTGCCCCAGGCGTTACCGCGCAGCCGAAGAAGGCTGCCAAGGGGCGTGAAAGGGCTGCAGGCGGCAGTTCAGGCAAGGTGATACGGCGCGCTTTTACCGGTTCGCGCGTGGCAAGCTGCGCCAGCCGAACATAAAATGCCAGCTCAGCCACCAGTAAAGACGCCGGTACCGCCTCCTCCGCCAACAACCAGCGGGGTGAAATCGTCATTTCGCCTTCAGGGCCGATGGCGAGCTCCAGGCTCATCGGCGCCGTAAGTTGCTTGTATTTCGCTAACCGCTGGACAGCTTGCGCCAGATTGGCGCTGCACAGGGCGGCGAATATCGGAGGGTCAAACGATTCCGTTGACATCAGCGCAACGATTTTCAACGGAAACAACGGGTCGCCCGTTCCTTCCTCCATCGCGCGCCAGAAGCGGAAATATTCTTCCGTAGTGATCCCTTCAGCGGTGCGTGACAACAGATCTTCAGGCAATGCAGCCCGGCGTAAAACATCCGTCGGCTGGAGCCCCAGATCTTTCAGCAGGGTTCTCCAGCCGATATTCATGAGAAAGGTCGAGTTGCGCGTCATGAAATCCTCATCACAGAGTCATAGGGAAAGGCATTCCCCGCTCGGAATACCTGTTGAGTATAAAGAAATGGCGTGCGTCTTGATGGGCGAAGCACGCCATTTTCATAGCCGACTGTGCCATTGCTGCGGCTTGAGCGTTATCCGCACTGAGAAAGTTCGCGCAAGCCGCCGCGCCCGCTAAATTTTTCGACACTCGCGCATTGGCGCATTGCCCGCCGGCCCCGTCTCGGGTAAAGTCGCCCCCTTCATTGGCATGGGGACAAAAAAGAGATGTTTATTGGATTCGATTACGGGACAGCCAACTGTTCCGTTGCAGTGATGCGCGACCACGGCCCCGAGCTGTTGACGCTGGAAAACAACGCGCCCTATCTGCCTTCGATGCTGTGCGCGCCGACCCGCGAAGCGGTGAGCGAATGCCTGCACCGCCATTGGCAGATCCCGACCGGCAGCGAAGAAAACCAGCAGCTGCTGCGCCGCGCCATCAGTTACAACCGCGAAGAAGACATTCCGGTCAACGGCGACAGCGTGCTGTTCGGCCTGCAGGCGCTGGCGCACTATATGGAAGATCCGGAAGAGGTGTACTTCGTGCGCTCGCCGAAGTCCTTCCTCGGCGCCAACGGCCTGAAACCACAGCAGATCGCGCTGTTCGAAGACCTGGTGTGCGCCATGATGTTCCACATCAAACGCCAGGCGGAAAATGTGCTGCAAACCGGCATCGATCAGGCGGTGATCGGCCGGCCGATCAACTTCCAGGGCATCGGCGGCGACGAAGCCAACCGGCAGGCGCAGGGCATTCTGCAACGCGCCGCCGAACGCGCCGGTTTCAAGGACATTGAATTCCAGTTCGAGCCGGTGGCGGCGGGGCTGGACTTCGAAGCGACGCTGAGCGAAGAGCAAACCGTGCTGGTGGTGGACATCGGCGGCGGCACCACCGACTGCTCGGTGCTGCTGATGGGGCCGCAGTGGCGCAACCGCGCCGATCGCCAGCAGAGCCTGCTGGGCCACAGCGGCTGCCGGGTCGGCGGTAACGATCTGGACATCATGCTGGCCTTCAAGCAGCTGATGCCGCTGTTCGGCCTGGGTGGCGAAACCGCGAAAGGCATCGCCCTGCCGGCGCTGCCTTACTGGAACGCGGTGGCGACCAACGATGTGCCGGCGCAAAACGATTTCTACAGCGCCGCCAACGGCCGCGTGCTGCGCGATCTGATCCTCGACGCGGCGGAGCCGGAAAAGGTCAAGCGCCTGCTGAAAGTGTACCAGCAGCGCCTGAGCTATCGATTGGTGCGGGCGGCCGAAGAGAGTAAGATCGCCCTGTCCGGCCAAACGGCCATCAGCGCGCCGCTCAATTTCGTGCAGGCCGATCTGGCGGAGAACATCAGCCAGGATCAGCTCGCCGACGCCATCTCGCAGCCGTTGATGCGCATTCAGGAGCAGGTCAGCGCCGCGCTGGCCAGCAGCCAGACCGCGCCGCAGGTGATCTACCTGACCGGCGGCAGCGCGCGTTCGCCGCTGCTGCGCGCCGCGCTGCAACAGCAGCTGCCGGGCATTCCGATCGTCGGCGGCAACGACTTCGGCTCGGTCACCGCCGGGCTGGCGCGCTGGGCGCAAACGCTGTTCCGTTGACAGCCCGCGGGCGCGGCTCGCCGCGCCCTTGTTCATTGGAGGCTATGCATCATGTCGACCATCCTTACCCTCGACAGCGCCAGGCTGCGGCTGCGCCCCTGGCGCGACGACGACCTGCCGGCCTTCGCCGCGCTCAACGCCGATCCGCAGGTCATGCGCTATTTCCCGGCGACGATGACGGCCGAGGAAAGCCGCGCGCAGGCCGAACGCATCCGCGCCTTCCTGCAACAGCACGGCTGGGGGCTGTGGGCGGTGGAAGTGAAAAGCGGCGCGCCTTTTATCGGTTTTGTCGGGCTGGCGCGGCCGGGCGACGATCTGCCTTGCTCCCCCTGCGTGGAGATCGGCTGGCGGTTGGCGGCGGCCCACTGGGGCAACGGCTACGCCGCTGAGGCGGCGCGCGCCGCGCTGGCGTGCGCCTTCGACACGCTGCATTTGCCGGAAGTGGTGTCCTTCACCGCCGAAGATAACCAGCCGTCGCGCCGGGTGATGACGCGCATCGGTATGCGCTTCGACGGCGAAACCTTCCTGCACCCGCGTCTGCCGGCGGGCCATCCGCTGCAAAAGCACGTCTTGTACCGGCTGAACCGACAAACGTGGCGCGAACGCCACGGCGATTAATACAGCGTATCCTTCAGCCGCTGCGGCAGCGCGCTGTCGTACTCCTCACCATCGAAGCGCGTTTGGCTCACCGCAGCCAAAATATGGCCGGGGCTGGGCAGCGCCGAACGCTCGAGGCGGCTGGCCTCTTCCCATAACCCCGAACGCAAGATCGCCCGGCTGCACTGGAAGAACACCGCCTCCACCCGAATGCGCAGCACCGAACGCGGCAGCTGGTTGCGGTGGGCGAAACGCTGCAACACCGCCGGCGCCACCACGATCTCCGCCCGCCCGTTAATCCGCAGCGTTTCGCCGATGCCGGGGATCAGCAGCAGCAGCGCCACCCGGTTGTCGTGCAGGATATTGCGCAGGCTGTCGATGCGGTTATTGCCGCGCCGATCCGGCAACAGCAGGGTTTTCTCGTCTTCGATATGAATGAAACCGGCCGGATCGCCGCGCGGCGAGACGTCCATGCCGTCCGGCCCCACCGTCGAGAGGGCGGCGAACGGCGCCGCCTCGATAAACGGACGGTAAGCCGGGTGGATGTAGCTGACTTCTTTAAAAACCGAGGGCGCGGCGGGCTTGCCGTACAGCTGTTCCAGCGCCGCGAGGTCGTTGATGATATCGCCAGACATTGCAGTTTCCTGAATGAGTCATATTGACCCCTTCAGCATAGAGCAAAATCGCCGGCGGCTCTTACTCGGCGCTGGCGTGGTTCAGCGTCTGAATGTCGTCCGCATCCAGCGTCAGACGCGTGGCGCTGACCAACTCATCCAGCTGCGACAACGAGGTGGCGCTGACGATCGGCGCGGTGATGCTCGGGCGCGCGATCAGCCAGGCCAGCGAGACCTGCGCCACAGAGACGCCGTGTTTGCCCGCCACCTGATCCAGCGCCGCCAGGATGCGGAAACCGCGCGGGTTCAGGTAGCGTTCGACGATACGATCGCCGCGCTGACTTTTGCCCTCATCCGCTTTGCTGCGGTATTTGCCGGTCAGAAAGCCGCTGGCCAGCGCGAAGAAGTTGATCACCCCGAGGCCATGGCGCTGCGCCACCCCCTCCAGCTCGGCTTCATACCCTTCGCGCGCATACAGATTGTATTCCGGCTGCAGGGTTTCGTAGCGCGCCAATCCGTTGCTCTCGCTCACCCGCAGCGCTTCTTCCAGGCGATCCGCCTGATAGTTGGAGGCGCCGATCGCCCGCACCTTGCCGGCCTTAATCAACGCATCGAACGCCGCCAGCGTCTCTTCCAGCGGCGTATCGCGGTCATCGTCATGCGACTGATAAAGATCGATATAATCGGTTTGCAGGCGCCGCAGCGAATCTTCCACCGCCTGCTGAATATAGCGCGGCGACAGACCCTGTTTGCCTTCGCCCATCGGTTTACCCACCTTGGTGGCGATGATCACCTGGTCGCGCTTGCCGCTCTTCTTCAGCCATTCGCCGATGACGGTTTCCGATTCGCCGCCCCGGTTGCCCGGCGCCCAGCTGGAATAAACGTCGGCGGTATCGATAAAGTTGAGCTGATTGTCCACCAGCGCATCCAGCAGGCTGAACGAGGTCGCTTGATCCGCCGTCCAACCGAACACATTGCCGCCAAAGGTCAACGCCGGCACCTGAATGCCTGAGCGGCCCAATTCTCTGTTGCTCATCACCTGCTCCTGTGGGAAAAGATTCGCGGGTTAATTATTAGCGCCAACCAGGATAGAACGCTAAAACGGATTGGCTATAAGCTGAAACAAATCACTTATAAACATAGCACGCTCAAATCACCCACTTATTAGGACAATGCTGACGGTTCCTCCATATTTCCTTCATTTTTATGCCGTCCCCGCTGGCTAAACTAGTATCCTGTAAGGAGTGTCATTTTTGTGGCAATGAGTGCCCGCACCCCTGCCTTTTGGAGAGAATTTTCGCCGCCATGAATGCAAAACCCCAACGCCGTTCCCTGATGCCGCGCCTGCTGGTTGCGGCCATCCTGGTCATCGCCGCCGTCTTCGCCTGGCGTTATTTTAACGCCGCTCAACCGCCGGCCGGCACGGCCCCCCGATGTCGCCGGTGCAGGCCGCGACGGCCACGCAACAGACGGTGCCGCGCTATCTTTCCGGCTTGGGCACCGCCACCGCCGCCAATACCGTCACCGTCACCAGCCGGGTCGACGGCCAACTGATGGCGATCCACTTTACCGAAGGCCAGCAGGTCAAAGCCGGCGATCTGCTGGCTGAAATCGATCCCCGGCCGTTCCAGGTGCAACTGACCCAGGCGCAGGGGCAGTTGGCGAAAGATCAGGCCACGCTGGCCAACGCCCGACGCGATCTGGCGCGCTACCAGCAATTGGTGAAAACCAATCTGGTTTCCCGTCAAGAGCTGGATACGCAGGCCTCGCTGGTGCAGCAAACCGAAGGCGCCATCAAAGCCGATCAGGGCGCGGTCGACAGCGCCAAACTGCAGATCACCTACAGCCGCATCACTGCGCCAATCGACGGCCGCGTCGGGTTGAAACTGGTCGACGTCGGCAACTACGTCACCAGCGGCAGCACCAACGGTTTGGTGGTGATCACGCAGACGCACCCGATCGACGTGGTGTTCACGCTGCCCGAAGGCAACATCGCCGATCTGCTCAAGGCGCAAAAAGCCGGGCCGGTGAGCGTCGAAGCCTGGGATCGCACCAACCAGAACAAGCTGACGACCGGTTCGCTGCTGAGCCTGGACAACCAAATTGATACCGCCACCGGCACCATCAAGCTGAAAGCGCGCTTCGCCAACGAAGACGACGCGCTGTTCCCCAACCAGTTCGTCAACGCGCGGCTGCAGGTGGATACCCTGCACGATGCGGTGGTGATCCCGACCGCCGCGCTGCAGATGGGCAACGAAGGCAACTTCGTCTGGACGCTCAGCGAAGACAACAAGGTCAGCAAACACCGGGTCACCGCCGGCGTGCAGGACAGCCGGCAGGTGGTGATCAGCGCCGGCCTCAACGCCGGCGATCGGGTGGTGACCGACGGCATCGATCGCCTGACCGAAGGCATGCAGGTGGAAGTGCTGGCGCCGAACGACGCGCCTGCGGCGTCAAAAGCCAAGCGCGAACCTGACGTTCAGAGGAAGTCCTGATGCAGGTGATGCCACCGACCCGCGGCGGCGGCCCTTCCCGCCTGTTTATCCTGCGCCCGGTCGCCACCACCCTGCTGATGGTGGCGATACTGCTGGCGGGGATCATCGGCTATCGCGCGCTGCCGGTTTCCGCGTTGCCGGAAGTGGACTACCCGACCATCCAGGTGGTGACGCTGTACCCCGGCGCCAGCCCGGACGTGGTCACCTCCGCCATTACCGCGCCGCTGGAACGCCAGTTCGGCCAGATGTCCGGCCTGAAGCAAATGGCGTCGCAAAGCTCCGGCGGCGCCTCGGTGGTGACGCTGCAATTCCAGCTGGCGCTGCCGCTCGACGTCGCGGAGCAGGAAGTGCAGGCGGCGATCAACGCCGCCACCAACCTGCTGCCGAACGATCTGCCCTACCCGCCGATTTACAGCAAGGTTAACCCGGCCGATCCGCCGATCCTGACGCTGGCCGTCACCTCCACCGCCATGCCGATGACGCAGGTGGAAGACATGGTGGAGACGCGCGTGGCGCAGAAAATCTCTCAGGTGACCGGCGTCGGCCTGGTGACCCTGGCCGGCGGCCAACGCCCGGCGGTGCGTGTAAAACTGAACGCCGCGGCGGTCGCCGCCTATGGCCTGAACAGCGAAACCATCCGCACCGCCATCAGCAACGCCAACGTCAACTCGGCAAAAGGCAGCCTGGACGGCCCGACCCGCTCGGTCACCCTGTCCGCCAACGACCAAATGAAATCCGCCGACGACTATCGCCAGCTGATCGTCGCCTATCAGAACGGCGCGGCGATCCGCCTGCAGGATATCGCCACCATCGAACAAGGGGCGGAAAATACCCGACTGGCGGCCTGGGCCAACCAGCAACAGGCGATCGTGCTGAACATTCAGCGCCAGCCCGGCGTCAACGTCATCACCACCGCCGACAGCATCCGCGAAATGCTGCCGACGCTGATTAAAAGCCTGCCCAAGTCGGTCGACGTCAAGGTGTTGACCGATCGCACCACCACCATCCGCGCCTCGGTCAGCGACGTGCAGTTCGAGCTGCTGCTGGCGATCGCGCTGGTGGTGATGGTGATCTACGTGTTCCTGCGCAACGTGCCGGCGACCATTATCCCCAGCGTGGCGGTGCCGCTGTCGCTGGTCGGCACCTTCGCCGCCATGTATTTCCTCGGCTTCTCCATCAATAACCTGACGCTGATGGCATTAACCATCGCCACCGGTTTCGTGGTGGATGACGCCATCGTGGTGATCGAGAACATCTCACGCTACATCGAGAAAGGGGAAAAGCCGCTCGACGCCGCGTTGAAAGGGGCCGGCGAGATCGGCTTCACCATCATCTCGCTGACCTTCTCGCTGGTGGCGGTGCTGATCCCGCTGCTGTTCATGGGCGACATCGTCGGCCGCCTGTTCCGCGAGTTCGCCGTGACGCTGGCGGTGGCGATTTTGATCTCCGCCGTGGTATCGCTGACGCTGACGCCGATGATGTGCGCCCGCATGCTCAGCCACGAATCGCTGCGCAAGCAGAACCGCTTCTCCGCCGCCTCTGAGCGCTTTTTCGAGCGCGTGATCGCGCGATACGGCCAGTGGCTGAAAACGGTGCTTAACCACCCCTGGCTGACGCTCGGCGTGGCCGTGGGCACCCTGGCGCTGACGGTGTTGCTGTACCTGCTGATCCCGAAAGGCTTCTTCCCAGTGCAGGACAACGGCATCATTCAGGGCACGCTGGAGGCGCCGCAGAGCGTTTCGTTCAGCAACATGGCCGAGCGCCAGCAGCAGGTCGCGGCGCAGATCCTCAAAGATCCGGCGGTGGAAAGCCTGACCTCGTTCGTCGGCGTCGACGGCAGCAACGCCACGCTCAACAGCGGCCGGCTGCAGATCAACCTGAAGCCGCTGAGCGAACGCAGCGACCGCATTCCGGCGATCATCAGCCGGTTGCAGCAGCAAACGGCGCAGTTCCCCGGCGTGAAGCTGTACCTGCAGCCGGTGCAGGATCTGACCATCGATACCCAGGTCAGCCGCACCCAGTACCAGTTCACCCTGCAGGCGATGTCGCTGGACGATCTCAGCCTGTGGGTGCCGCAGCTGATGGATGAGCTGAAACAAACCCCGCAGCTGGCGGACGTCACCAGCGATTGGCAGGATCAGGGGCTGGTCGCCTACGTCAACGTCGATCGCGATTCGGCCTCGCGCCTCGGCGTCACCATGAGCGACGTGGACAATGCGTTGTACAACGCCTTCGGCCAACGCCTGATCTCCACCATCTACACCCAGGCCAATCAATACCGGGTGGTGTTGGAGCACGACGTCAGCGCGACGCCGGGGTTGGCGGCGCTCAATGAGATCCGTCTGAGCGGCAAGGACGGCGCCGTGGTGCCGTTGAGCGCCATCGCCAAAATCGAAGAACGGTTCGGCCCGCTGTCGGTCAACCACCTCGACCAATTCCCGTCGGCCACCGTCTCGTTCAACGTCGCCGCCGGCTACTCGCTCGGCGAAGCGGTAGACGCCGTCACCCAGGCAGAAAAAAATCTCGCCATGCCGAAAGACATCACCACCCAATTCCAGGGCGCGACGCTGGCCTTCCAGGCGGCGCTCGGCAGCACGCTGTGGCTGATTTTGGCGGCGGTGGTGGCGATGTATATCGTGCTGGGCGTGCTGTATGAAAGCTTCATTCATCCGGTGACCATCCTCTCCACCCTGCCGACCGCCGGGGTCGGCGCGCTGCTGGCGCTGATGCTGGCCGGCAGCGAACTGGACGTGATCGCCATCATCGGCATCATCCTGCTGATCGGCATCGTGAAGAAGAACGCCATCATGATGATCGACTTCGCGCTGGCGGCGGAACGCGAACAGGGCTTATCGCCGCGCGACGCCATTTATCAGGCCTGCCTGCTGCGTTTCCGGCCGATCCTGATGACCACGCTGGCGGCCTTGCTCGGCGCGCTGCCGCTGATGCTCAGCACCGGCGTCGGCGCGGAGCTGCGGCATCCGCTGGGCGTCTGTATGGTCGGCGGCCTGATCATGAGCCAGATCCTGACGCTGTTCACCACGCCGGTGATCTACCTGCTGTTTGACAAACTGGCGCGCAACACGCATCGCCAGCCGGATACGCAGGAGCTGCCGTGAAATTCTTCGCCCTGTTCATTCACCGGCCGGTGGCCACCACCCTGCTGACGCTGGCCATCGCCATCAGCGGCGCGATCGGTTTTCGCCTGCTGCCGGTGTCGCCGCTGCCGCAGGTGGATTTTCCGGTGATTTCGATCAGCGCGTCGCTGCCGGGCGCCTCGCCGGAAACCATGGCCTCCTCGGTGGCGACGCCGCTGGAGCGCGCGCTGGGCCGCATCGCCGGGGTCAATGAAATGACCTCGATGAGCTCGCTCGGCAGCACCCGGGTGATTTTGCAGTTCGATCTCAGCCGCGACATCAACGGCGCCGCGCGCGACGTGCAGGCGGCGATTAACGCCGCGCAAAGCCTGTTGCCGACCGGCATGCCGAGCCGCCCCAGCTATCGCAAGGTCAACCCTTCCGACGCGCCAATCATGATCCTGACGCTGACGTCGGACACCTACAGCCAGGGGCAGCTTTACGACTTCGCGTCCACCCAACTGGCGCAGAAGATCAGCCAGACCGAAGGCGTCGGCGACGTTTCCGTGGGCGGCAGCTCGCTGCCGGCGGTGCGCGTGGAGTTGAACCCTTCGGCGCTGTTCAATCAGGGCGTTTCGCTGGATGCCGTGCGGCAGGCCATCAGCAACGCCAACGTGCGCCGCCCGCAGGGCGCCGTCGAAAACCCGCAGCAACGTTGGCAAATCCAGGCCAACGACGCGCTGAAAACCGCCGACGCCTACCGCCCGCTGATCGTTCATTACAACAACGGTTCGGCGGTGCGGCTCGGCGACGTGGCCGAGGTCAAAGATTCGGTGCAGGACGTGCGCAACGCCGGGATGACCGACGCCAAGCCGGCGATCGTTCTGGCCATCAGCCGCGCGCCGGACGCCAACATCATCGAAACCGTCGATCGCATTCGCGCCGAGCTGCCCGCCTTGCAGGAGAATATCCCGGCCTCGATTCAACTCAACGTCGCGCAGGATCGCTCGCCGACCATTCGCGCGTCGCTGGCCGAGGTCGAACAGTCGCTGGCGATCGCCATCGGGCTGGTGATCCTGGTGGTGTTCATCTTCCTGCGCTCCGGCCGCGCCACGCTGATCCCGGCGGTCGCCGTGCCGGTGTCGCTGATCGGCTCGTTCGCCGCCATGTACCTGTGCGGCTTCAGCCTCAACAACCTGTCGCTGATGGCGCTGACCATCGCCACCGGCTTTGTGGTGGACGACGCCATCGTGGTGCTGGAAAACATTTCCCGCCACGTCGAGGCCGGCATGAAACCGATCAACGCCGCGCTGCTGGGCGCGCGGGAGGTCGGTTTCACCGTGCTGTCGATGAGCGTTTCGCTGGTGGCGGTGTTTATCCCGCTGCTGCTGATGGCGGGCCTGCCCGGCCGGCTGTTCCGCGAATTCGCCGTCACCCTGTCGGTGTCTATCGGGCTGTCGCTGATCGTCTCGCTGACGCTCACGCCGATGATGTGCGCCTATCTGCTGCGCCACCAGCCGGCGCGTTCGCAGCGGCGCGCGCGCGGCTTCGGCAAAATGCTGCTGGCGCTGCAGCAGGGATACGGACGCTCGCTGAACTGGGTGCTTGGCCACTCGCGCTGGGTGCTGGCGGTGTTCCTCGCCACCATTGCGCTCAACGTCTGGCTGTATATCAGCATCCCGAAAACCTTCTTCCCCGAACAGGATACCGGCCGCCTGATGGGCTTTATCCAGGCCGATCAGAGCATCTCGTTCCAGGCGATGCGCGGCAAACTGGAAGATTTCATGAAAATCGTGCGCGAAGATCCGGACGTGGAAAACGTCACCGGCTTTACCGGCGGCTCGCGCACCAACAGCGGCTCGATGTTCATCTCACTGAAACCGCTGTCGGTGCGCAGCGACGACGCGCAGAAAGTGATCGCCCGCCTGCGCGCTCGCCTGGCCAAAGAACCGGGCGCCAGCCTGTTCTTGATGGCGGTGCAGGATATCCGCGTCGGCGGCCGCCAGGCCAACGCCAGCTACCAATATACGCTGCTGGCGGATGACCTCGCCGCGCTGCGCGACTGGGAACCGAAGATCCGCGCTGCGCTGGCGGCATTGCCCGAGCTGGCGGACGTCAACTCGGATCAGCAGGATAAAGGCTCGGAGATGGATCTGGTCTACGATCGCGAGACCATGGCGCGCCTCGGCATTTCGGTGTCCGACGCCAACAACCTGTTGAACAACGCCTTCGGCCAGCGACAGATTTCGACCATCTATCAACCGCTCAACCAATACAAAGTGGTGATGGAAGTGGCGCCGCCTTACACTCAGGACGTCAGCTCGCTGGACAAAATGTTCATCATCAACAACGAAGGCAAGGCGATACCGCTCTCCTACTTCGCCAGTTGGCGACCGGCCAACGCGCCGCTGTCGGTCAACCATCAGGGGCTGTCCGCCGCCTCGACCATCTCCTTTAACCTGCCGGACGGCGGCAGCCTGTCGGACGCCACCGCCGCTGTCGAACGCACCATGACTCAGCTCGGCGTGCCGTCCACGGTGCGCGGCGCCTTCGCCGGCACCGCCCAGGTGTTCCAGGACACCCTGAAGTCGCAGCTGATCCTGATCCTGGCGGCGATCGCCACGGTGTATATCGTGCTCGGCGTGCTGTACGAGAGCTATATCCATCCGCTGACCATCCTCTCCACCCTGCCTTCCGCGGGCGTGGGGGCGCTGTTGGCGCTCGAGCTGTTCGGCGCGCCGTTCAGCCTGATCGCGCTGATCGGCATCATGCTGTTGATCGGCATCGTGAAGAAAAACGCCATCATGATGGTCGACTTCGCGCTCGAGGCGCAGCGCAACGGCGGCATCAGCGCCCGCGAGGCGATTTTCCAGGCCAGCCTGCTGCGCTTCCGGCCGATCCTGATGACCACACTGGCGGCGCTGTTCGGCGCGCTGCCGCTGGTGTTGACCAGCGGCGACGGCGCGGAGCTGCGCCAGCCGCTCGGCATCACCATCGCCGGCGGTCTGGTGATGAGCCAGTTGCTGACGCTGTACACCACGCCGGTGGTCTATCTTTACTTCGACCGGCTGCAGGCGAAGTTCCGCCGCAACAAGCAGCTGACCCCGCTGCCGCACTAATGGCCGACCGATGCTGATGAAACACACCGCCACGGTACGTTGGCAACTCTGGATAGTGGCGTTCGGCTTCTTTATGCAGACGCTGGATACCACTATCGTCAATACCGCCCTGCCCTCGATGGCCGCCAGCCTGGGGGAGAACCCGCTGCGCATGCAGTCGGTGATCGTCGCCTATGTGCTGACGGTGGCGGTGACGCTGCCGGCCAGCGGCTGGCTGGCGGACAAGGTCGGCGTACAGCGGGTGTTTTTCAGCGCCATTGTGCTGTTTACCCTCGGCTCCTTCCTCTGCGCCCGCTCGGCAACCCTGAACGAGCTGATCGCCTCGCGCGTGCTTCAGGGCATCGGCGGCGCGATGATGGTGCCGGTCGGCCGACTGACGGTGATGAAGATCGTGCCGCGCGAGCAGTACATGGCGGCGATGACCTTCGTGACGCTGCCGGGCCAGATCGGCCCGCTGATGGGGCCGGCGCTGGGCGGACTTCTGGTGCAATACGCCAGCTGGCACTGGATTTTCCTGATCAATATTCCGGTGGGCATCGTGGGTGCCATCGCCACGCTGCTGCTGATGCCCAACTACCAAATGCAGACCCGCCGTTTCGATCTCAGCGGCTTTTTCCTGCTGGCGATCGGCATGGCGTCGCTGACGCTGGCGCTCGACGGCCACAAAGGCATGGGCCTGACCGGCGGCGCCATCGCCGGCCTGGTGGCGCTGGGCGCGGCGGCGTTGTTGGGGTATGTTTGGCATGCCTACGGCAATAGCCGCGCCCTGTTCTCGCTGCGGCTGCTGCGCACCCCGACCTACAAGATCGGGCTGCTGGCCAGTCTGCTGGGGCGCATCGGCAGCGGCATGCTGCCGTTCATGACACCGCTGTTTCTGCAGGTGGGCATGGGCTTCACGCCGTTCCACGCCGGGCTGATGATGATCCCGATGATCATCGGCAGCATGGGCATGAAGCGCATCGTGGTGCAGGTGGTCAACCGCTTCGGCTACCGCAACGTGCTGGTGGCCGCCACGCTGCTGCTGGCGCTGGTCAGCCTGAGTTTCCTGCTGGCGGCGATGCTCGGCTGGCTGTGGCTGCTGCCGGTGATACTGTTCTTCCAGGGGATGGTCAACGCATTGCGCTTCTCGGCGATGAATACCCTGACGCTGAAAGACCTGCCGGACCGGCTGGCCAGCAGCGGCAACAGCCTGTTGTCGATGGTCATGCAGCTGTCGATGAGCCTCGGCGTCAGCGTCGCCGGCATCTTGATCGGCAGCTTCGCCCATCACCAGGCGGTGGCCGACAGCCCGGCCATCCACAGCGCATTTATTTACAGCTACTGCTGTATGGCGTTGATTATCGCCCTGCCCGCGCTGGCCTTCGCGCGCGTGCCGGCGGATAGCGCGCCTAACCGCACGCTGGCCAAAGAGCCGGGCACCGGCTCAACGAGGTTGCAATGAAGATAGGCATTACCGGGAAGCTGTTCCTGGCCATTTTCGCCACCTGCATGCTGGTGTTGATCACCATGCACTGGGGGGTGCGCGTCAGCTTTGAGCG
The DNA here is from genome assembly GCF_000747565.1 of Serratia sp. SCBI. Classification (NCBI taxonomy): domain Bacteria; kingdom Pseudomonadati; phylum Pseudomonadota; class Gammaproteobacteria; order Enterobacterales; family Yersiniaceae; genus Serratia; species Serratia sp. SCBI. Next base: position 3,807,232 of record NZ_CP003424.1, read on the forward strand.
CGGTTTTATCGACTACATCAAGAGCAGTAACGAGCAGCGCATCAACATGCTGAGCGAAGCGCTGGAGGAGCAGTACAGCCATCATGGCAACTGGATATTCCTGCGCAACAACGATCAGGTGGTCTACCAAATCATGCGTTCGTTCGAGCAGAACAGCGACAGCAGCCACAACCTGCCGCCCAAAGGCTGGCGCACCCAGTTTTGGGTGGTGGACAGCCAGTTCAATCGGCTGGTCGGGCATTCCGGCCCGTTGCCGAAAGAGGGGCCGCGCCACCCGATCCGCTACAACAACGAGATCGTCGGTTGGGTGCTCACTACCCCGGTCGAACGCCTGACGCGCAATACCGACATCAACTTCGATCGCCAGCAGCGCCGCACCAGCTGGATCATCGTCGCGCTCTCCACCCTGCTGGCGGCGGCGGTGACCTGGCTACTGTCGCGCGGCATGCTGGCCCCGGTTAAACGCCTGGTGGCGGGCACCCATCGATTGGCGGCGGGCGACTTCACCGCCCGCGTGGCGGTCAGCAGCCAGGATGAGCTGGGCAGGCTGGCGCACGACTTTAACCAGTTGGCCACCTCGCTGGAGAAAAATGAACAGATGCGCCGCGCCTTTATGGCCGACGTGTCGCACGAACTGCGCACGCCGCTGGCGGTGCTGCGCGGCGAGCTGGAGGCGCTGCAGGACGGCGTACGCCAGCCGACGCCCGCGTCGCTCAGCTCGCTGCAGGCCGAGGTGTCCACCCTGACCAAACTGGTCGACGACCTGCACCAGCTTTCGCTCTCCGATCTCGGCGCGCTGGCCTATCGCAAATCGTCGGTGGACTGCGTGCATCTGCTGCAGATCGCCGTCGCCGCCTTCCGCGAGCGCTTTCGCGCCAAAGGGCTGGAGATCGTCACCCATCTGCCGCCCCAGGCGCCGCTGTTCGGCGATCCCGATCGCCTGAATCAGCTGTTCAATAACCTGTTGGAAAACAGCCTGCGCTACACCGATGCCGGCGGCCGGCTGGAAATCAGCGCCGAGCTGCAGCCGGGGCGGCTGTCCCTCTGCTGGCAGGACAGCGCGCCGGGCATCAGCGATCAGCAACTGACGCGCATTTTCGAACGTTTCTACCGGGCGGAAGGCTCGCGCAACCGCGCCAGCGGCGGTTCCGGATTGGGGCTGGCGATCTGCCACAACATCGTGGAAGCGCACGACGGGAAAATCCGCGCCGAGCATTCGCCTTTAGGCGGCGTGCGCATTACAGTAGAATTTGCTACCCCGATAAAAAATAAGGCGCCCTGATGGACATTCAGAATCAACCCGTGCAGATCATGATTGTTGAAGATGAGCCCAAGCTGGGCCAGCTGCTGGTGGATTATCTGCAGGCGGCGGGCTACGCCACCCGTTGGCTGACCAACGGCAATGAGGTGGTGCCGACCGTGCACCAGCATCCGCCGGCGCTGATCTTGCTCGATCTGATGCTGCCGGGCGCCGATGGGCTGACGGTGTGCCGCGAGCTGCGCCGCTTCAGCGACGTACCGATCGTGATGGTGACGGCGAAAATCGAAGAGATTGACCGCCTGTTGGGGCTGGAGATCGGCGCCGACGATTACATCTGCAAACCCTACAGCCCACGCGAGGTGGTGGCGCGGGTGAAAACCATCCTGCGCCGCAGCTATCGGCCGCAGGAGAATGCGCGGGAAGATGACCTGCTGCACATCGATGAACCGCGTTTCCAGGCCAGCTATCAGGGGCAGTTGCTGGATCTGACGCCGGCGGAGTTCCGCCTGCTGAAGACGTTGGCCAGCCAGCCGGGCAACGTATTTTCGCGCGAGCAGCTGCTGAATAACCTGTATGACGACTATCGGGTGGTCACCGACCGCACCATCGACAGCCACATCAAAAACCTGCGCCGCAAGCTGGAGCTGATCGACGGGCAAAAATCCTTTATCCGCTCGGTATACGGCGTCGGTTACCGCTGGGAAGCCGAACCCTGCCGGCTGGTGAATGGGGTTTAGGGGAGAGAATCGACTGCGTTCCACCAAGGCGCGCGGTCAGCCACACCCTGTTGTCGCTCATCCGACAGCAGGAAGTCGTGTGGTAGGGCTGTGTTAGCGATCATTCTCAACAGAGGCTCCCAACCTTTATCGCTGCCCTCGCTTTTATCATTTCCTACTGACCGTTCGATTTTTTCCATCCTTGGCGCTCCTGTGCAAAATTTGCCCTATTTTATCTCTGCGAGGTGAACCCGCCAAGATGAAATCGCGAGTGTTCCACGGCTTAGACGTCCCAAATACTGCACTGCGCAATCACCGCCCCTCCCTTAGCTTCCCGTGCGGCGCCGGGCTTCTCGGGCGAAAACTCCGCGCCGGCGCAAAAAAATTGCGCATTTTTTCGACTAAGCTGCTGTGAGGTTTAGCCACCGATTTTCAAGCGATTGGCTACACTTACATCACGAATCGGAACCTACAGGAGAAGAACCATGGCAATCGGTCATTACGAGCTGAAAAAAGCAAAGAACGGACAGTACCACTTCAACCTGAAAGCCAGTAACGGCGAGATCATTCTGGCCAGCGAGATGTACGCCAGCAAAGCGTCGGCGGAGAACGGCATCGCCTCGGTGCAGACCAATTCGCCGCATGAAGCACAGTTTGAACTGAAGCACAGCACCAGCAACCAGCCCTACTTTGTGCTGAAGGCCAAGAACCATCAGGTGATCGGCGTCAGCGAAATGTACAGCTCCGAAAGCGCAGCCAAAAACGGTATCCAGTCGGTGATTAAAAACGGCCCGACCACCGATATTCGCGATTTGAGCGCCTGATCCCCCGTTTCGCCCGCGCGGTGGCCGCCATCGCGCGTTTTCCGTTTGACCGGGATCAATCTCCCTTGAATAAATCCGGTTAACTGCTGATTTTTTGCCGCGCCGCGGCTACAATCCCCCGCTTTTACTGCGCCATCAGGTGGCGTGGTGCTGACCTGAAATCAGACCGAGACACACTATGTTTACACCGGAACTTCTCTCCCCGGCCGGAACGCTGAAAAACATGCGTTACGCCTTCGCCTACGGCGCCGATGCGGTTTACGCCGGCCAGCCGCGCTACAGCCTGCGGGTGCGCAACAACGAGTTCAACCACGAGAATCTGGCGCAGGGCATCAACGAAGCGCACGCGCTGGGCAAAAAATTCTACGTGGTGGTCAACATCGCCCCGCACAACGCCAAGCTGAAAACCTTCCTGCGCGATCTGAAACCGGTAGTCGATATGGGCCCGGATGCGCTGATCATGTCCGATCCTGGCCTGATCATGATGGTGCGCGAAGCCTTCCCGCAGATGGACATCCACCTGTCGGTGCAGGCCAACGCCGTTAACTGGGCGACGGTGAAGTTCTGGAAACAAATGGGCCTGACCCGCGTGATCCTGTCGCGCGAACTGTCGCTGGAAGAGATCGCCGAGATCCGCGCCGAAGTGCCGGACATGGAGCTGGAGATCTTCGTCCACGGCGCGCTGTGCATGGCCTACTCCGGCCGCTGCCTGCTGTCCGGCTACATCAACAAGCGCGATCCCAACCAGGGCACCTGCACCAACGCCTGCCGTTGGCAGTACAAGGCGGAAGAAGGCAAAGAGGACGACACCGGCAATATCGTGCACCTGCACGAGCCGATCCCGGTGCAGACCGTCGAGCCGACGCTGGGCATCGGCGCGCCGACCGACAAGGTATTCATGCTGTCTGAGGCGCAAAAACCAGGCGAATATATGAGCGCCTTCGAGGACGAACACGGCACCTACATCATGAACTCCAAGGATCTGCGCGCCATCCAGCACGTAGAGCGTCTGACGCAGCTCGGCGTGCATTCGTTGAAGATCGAAGGGCGCACCAAGTCCTTTTACTACTGCGCGCGCACCGCCCAGGTCTACCGCCGCGCCATCGACGACGCCGTTGCCGGCAAACCGTTCGATCCGACCCTGCTCACCACGCTGGAAGGCCTGGCGCACCGCGGCTATACCGAAGGCTTCCTGCGCCGCCACGTGCACGAAGCGCAGCAGAACTACGACTACGGCTCTTCGCTCTCCGAGCGCCAGCAGTTCGTCGGCGAATTCACCGGCTTGCGCCGCGAAGGCTGGGCAGAAGTCGACGTGAAGAATAAATTCTCACTCGGCGACAGCGTCGAGATGATGACGCCGGGCGGCAACGTGCTGTTCACCCTCGAAAGCATGCAAAATAAGAAAGGCGAGCCGATTGAGGTCGCGCCGGGCAACGGACATATCGTTTATTTGCCGATTCCGCAGGATATCGATCTCAATTATGCTTTGCTGATCCGCAATTTGGCGGAAGAAAATAGCGCCGGAGCCTAACAATGAATCGCCGTCATTCGGCGGCGATTTTTAGCAAATATTAGAATTGGATCACATCAATGTGCCCGCAGCTTGGTTACTATCACGCTGCTTAAAACGAACAACGAAAATATTTGCATAGCAATACTAGGAACCACCTCCTTAGCCGGCCCAATCTCCCTTGGGCTGGCTTTTTCTTTATGGGCCCGCCATTGCCGCCGGCGCGCCTATTTCTCATTACGTTTTCCCGTTATCCATTTTAATAAAAATAATAACGCCACATCGATATATAAATAACGCTATAGCGATTAATCCTGCCGCCATTAAAATTGCGCTTATTGTCAGGTTAAATTCAGATAAATTCGCATCGTCCTCATATTCACGGCGCAATGGGAAATAACCGGAATTAGCTGAATATTCTGATGGCTTGGCGGCCTGGGCTGGTTTATCTTGAGGCATTATTGGTTTTCCGCCGGAGGAGCTCGGCAATGCCTCAACACTCACATGCACCAGCACTGCTTATCATCAACGGCAAGGGCGCCGGCAACGAAGAGCTGCGCCAGGCCGTCAACCGGCTGCGCGAAGAGCAGATAACGCTGCACGTGCGCGTCACCTGGGAGCACGGCGACGCCGCGCGCTACGTCGCGGAAGCCGCTCGGCTCGGCGTCGGCACCGTCGTCGCCGGCGGCGGTGACGGCACCATCAACGAAGTGGCCGCCGCGCTGGCGCAACTGCCGGCGCAAGGTCGGCCGGCGCTGGGCATTTTGCCGCTCGGCACCGCCAACGACTTCGCCATGGCCTGCAACATTCCCCTCTCGCCCGAGCAGGCGCTGCAGCTGGCGATCAAAGGCCGCTCGGTGCCTATCGATTTGGCCAAGGTCAACGGCGAGCGCTACTTCATCAACATGGCCACCGGCGGCTTCGGCACCCGTATCACCACTGAAACGCCGGAGAAGCTGAAGGCGGCGTTGGGCGGCGTGTCCTACTTCGTTCACGGCTTATTGCGCATGGATACGCTGCAGGCCGACCGCTGTGAAATCCGCGGGCCGGACTTCCGCTGGGCCGGCGAAGCGCTGGTGATCGGCATCGGCAACGGCAAACAGGCCGGCGGCGGCCAGGAACTGTGCCCCAACGCGCTGATTAACGACGGGCAGTTGCAGCTGCGCCTGCTGATCGCCGATGAACTGCTGCCGGCGCTGGTGGCCGCCCTGTTCAACGACGAAGAGAGCAACAGCATCCTCAGCGCCGCGCTGCCGTGGCTGGAGATCGACGCGCCGCATGAGATGACCTTTAACCTCGACGGCGAGCCGCTCAAAGGCCGCCATTTCCGCATCGAAGTGGTGCCGCAGGCCATCGAATGCCGCCTGCCGCCGAACTGCGCCCTGCTGGGCTAATCCGGCTCTGCGCCCGCTCGCCGCTCGGAACGCCAAGGCAGGCGAGATCGAACAATCAAGCACTTAACGCGCCGGGGGCGATCGTCCCCGCGTATTTGGCCTCGCCAATGGCATTTCCTCTCAATCGCATCTATTGTTTGTCCTTGCCGGATCAAGTTCGGTAGCATCGCTTTACAGCTTCAATCACCGCTTTTTTACTACGCCGGTGGTCAAAAACCCTTGCATTGCCGGTGTATGAAGAAGCTTAATCGGGAGTGAATCATGACTGATATTGTGCAGTTGCTAGGAAAGGAAGCGGAAGATCTGCTGCAACACCGCTGTACCACTATCCCCGCCGAGAATCTCTACCTGCCGGGCGCCGACTTCGTCGAGCGCGTAATGATCGATAACAACCGCCCCAACAGCGTGCTGCGTTCGATGCAAACCCTGTTCAACCACGGCCGCCTGGGCGGCACCGGTTACCTGTCGATCCTGCCGGTCGATCAGGGCATCGAGCACTCCGCCGCCGCCTCGTTCGCCGCCAACCCGCTGTATTTCGATCCGAAGAACATCGTCGAGCTGGCGATTGAAGCCGGCTGTAACTGCGTCGCCTCCACCTACGGCGTTCTGGCGTCGGTATCGCGCCGCTACGCGCATAAAATTCCGTTCCTGGTCAAACTCAACCACAACGAAACGCTGAGCTACCCGACCCAGTACGACCAGACCCTGTACGCCAGCGTCGAGCAGGCGTTCAACATGGGCGCGGTGGCGGTCGGCGCCACCATTTACTTCGGCTCCGAGCAGTCGCGCCGCCAGATCGAAGAGATCTCGATCGCCTTCGAGCGCGCGCATGAGCTGGGCATGGTCACGGTGCTGTGGGCCTATCTGCGCAACCCGGCGTTCAACAAGGACGGCGTGGACTACCACTCCAGCGCCGATCTGACCGGCCAGGCCAACCACATCGCCGCCACCATCGGCGCCGACATCGTCAAACAGAAAATGGCCGAAAACAACGGCGGTTACCGCGCGGTGAAATTCGGCTATACCGACGATCGCGTCTACTCCAAGCTGACCACCGATCACCCGATCGATCTGGTGCGCTACCAGCTGGCCAACTGCTACATGGGCCGCGCCGGGCTGATCAACTCCGGCGGCGCCGCCGGTGAGAACGATCTGCAGGAATCGGTGCGCACCGCAGTGATCAACAAACGCGCCGGCGGCATGGGCCTGATCCTGGGGCGTAAAGCGTTTAAGAAATCGATGAAAGACGGCGTGGCGCTGATCAACGCCGTACAAGACGCCTACCTGGACAAGAAGGTCACCATCGCCTGATGTGACAGACCGCCTGTCCCAAAGCCCGGTTCGCCGGGCTTTTTTGTGCATCGAGGGAGGTCTTGACAAGGAAATAATGCAACCGAATGTATTTTATGAGCAAAAATAAGAATTATTTTTTATTTACTATCCCTGGGCTTTTTTTATTCCAAATATGCGAAAGAGAACGACATAAATCATTAAAGATTGAAAGTTAACCTTATCAAATGTCAAATTCCCCACCTTTTCCGAAAACACAAAAAGTTAGCGTATTAATAATTATTATAGTCTGTTGTTATTTATGGACTTTTGACTAAATTTTACGCTAATTAATCCACGTTTTTATGGTGGTGCCATAATGAAAGTCAATATTGTAATCATCTCTCTGCTCATCCTTTCGCTATCGTCTTGCGCGCTATTTAAATCTCCGGCCTCTAAGCATGAGTTGAAACCTGGAGAAACGTATTGGTTTGACTATGACTCAACAAGAAGCAGCGCCATTTATATTCCCGCAGACTCAAATATCAAGTACTGCGTGGCTCCACCGCCTGATGTCGCGCAGTCCGTTATCGCCGCGCTGAAAGCTGAAATGAGCACGGAACAAATTCAAAAAGTCAGTGGCGATGCAGGGTTCAGCACCGCCGTAGTCGATCTGGCTCGGCGCACCACCACGGTAAATTTTATCCGCGATACGTTGTATCGCGTCTGCGAAGCCAGACTACAAGGCCCTCTCACCGCCACGGAAAAAGAAATTTTCCTGGCCGCGATAGCCGCCGCCAAAGATATGGCAATCGCTGAAAAAGACAAACAAAAGCAAGAGCTGGCCCAAACGGCCGAAAGAAACGGTGCTTCCGTGCAGACAATACACAAGATTCTCGAGCAGTAACAGAAACAAGCCAACAACGGCGATTACCGTATGTCCCCCTACTCAAAGCCCGGTTCGCCGGGCTTTTTTGTGCCCGTTATCCCGCCTCTCGCGCCGTTCACCTTCTCTTTCTTTCACTTTAAACTTTCAAAATAAAATATTTATCTTTCAAATTGTGATCTATTTAAAACAAATAGCCCAACAAAGTGACTACTGTAAGGCCCATGGCGACAGAGCCGCCGTTCGCTCCAGGCCATATCAGTCCATTACAGGAGAACATAATGATTGAGCTAATCACCCACGGCGCCGAGTGGTTTATCGGCCTGTTTCAGAAAGGCGGTGAAGTGTTTGTCGGCATGGTGACCGGCATTTTGCCTTTATTGATCAGCCTGCTGGTTATCATGAACGCGCTGATCAAATTTGTTGGCCAGGAACGTATCGAACGATTGGCACAGCGCTGCGCGGGCAACCCCGTTTCGCGTTATCTGCTGCTGCCGCTGATCGGCACCTTTGTCTTCTGCAACCCGATGACCCTCAGCCTGGGGCGTTTCATGCCGGAGAAATACAAGCCGAGCTACTACGCGGCGGCTTCCTACAGCTGCCACTCGATGAACGGCCTGTTTCCGCACATCAACCCCGGCGAACTGTTCGTTTACCTCGGCATCGCCAGCGGCCTGACCACCCTCGGCCTGCCGCTCGGCCCGTTGGCGGTGAGCTATTTCCTGGTGGGGCTGTTCACCAACTTCTTCCGCGGCTGGGTCACCGATCTCACCACCAGTCTGTTCGAACGCAAGATGGGCATCCGTCTGGATCGCCAGGTGCAACTTTAATTCGTGGAGTGCAGCATGAGTGCTTATATCCGTATTGAAAAAGGCGCCAGCGGCTGGGGCGGCCCCCTGGAACTGCCGATAGAACCCGGCAAAAAAGTGGTGTACATCACCGCCGGCACCCGGCCTTCCATCGTCGATCGCCTCAGCGAATTGACCGGTTGGCCCGCCGTCGACGGTTTCAAAGAGGGCGAGCCGCCGGCGGAAGAGATCGGCGTGGCAGTGATCGACTGCGGCGGCACCCTGCGCTGCGGCCTGTACCCGAAACGCCGCATTCCGACGGTCAACATCCACGCTACCGGCCAGTCCGGCCCACTGGCGCAGTTTATCCTCGAAGACATCTATGTCTCCGGCGTGCGCGACCACAACATCAGCCGAATCGACGCGACGGAGAACCCACCCGCCGCCGCCGCCGTTGCAGCGCCGCCCAAGGCGCGCGACTACGACACCAGCAAGAAGATCACCGAACAAAGCGACGGGCTGCTGGCGAAGGTCGGCATGGGCATGGGATCGGTGGTGGCGGTGTTCTTCCAGGCCGGGCGCGACACTATCGACACCGTGCTGAAGACCATTCTGCCGTTTATGGCATTCGTCTCGGCCTTGATCGGCATCATCATGGCCTCCGGCCTCGGGGACTTTATCGCTCACGGCCTGACGCCGCTGGCCAACAGCCCGATCGGCCTGGTGACGTTGGCGCTGATCTGCTCATTCCCGCTGCTGTCGCCGTTCCTCGGCCCCGGCGCGGTCATCGCCCAGGTGATCGGCGTGCTGGTCGGGGTGCAGATCGGCCTCGGCCATATCCCGCCGCAGCTGGCGCTGCCCGCGCTGTTCGCCATCAACGCGCAGGCCGCCTGCGATTTCATTCCGGTCGGCCTGTCGCTGGCGGAAGCCAAACAGGACACCGTACGGGTCGGCGTGCCTTCAGTGCTGGTTGGGCGCTTTCTGACCGGCGCGCCAACGGTCCTGATCGCCTGGGCCGCCTCGGCCTTTATTTATCAATAGCATGATTTCCAGGGAGACGTTTATGCACACCATTTTTCATACCACCATCACGCAGATCGGCGGCTGCGCCCGCGACGCGTTGCTGGACAACATGCTGATCACTTTCCGTGAAGGCGCGCCGGCGGATATCGAAGAGTTCTGCTTTATCCACCGCCACGGCGCGACCGCCGGTGAGCTGCAGGTCGGCGGCGTGATGGAACTGGCGCAGCAGCGCTACGCCATCACCGCCGTCGGCAGCGTCGCCACGCAGAATCTGCGCGAACTGGGCCACATCACCGTGCGCTTCGACGGAGAAGCCGAAGCCGAATTCCCCGGCTCGATCCACGTTTCCGGCCCGACGCCGACCGATATCCCGTTGGGCAGCACGCTGTCATTTATCGCATAAGGAGTAGACCATGTCTGAAGTAGCTGTAGTGATCGGCGGCGGCCAAACGTTAGGCGCCTTTTTGTCCCACGGGCTGGCGCAGGCCGGCTATCGGGTGGCAGTGGCCGATCTGAACGCCGACAACGCCAATCGGGTGGCGCGGCAGATCAACGAAGAGTACGGCGCTGGCAGCGCCTGCGGTTTTCAGGCCGACGCCACCGACGAGCAGAGCGTGATCGCGCTGGCGGCGGCGGTTGACCGGGAATTTGGCCAAACCAACCTGCTGGTCTACAGCGCCGGCATCGCCAAGGCGGCGCCGATCACCGATTTCCCGCTGGGTGACTTCGACCGCTCGCTGCAGGTGAACCTGGTGGGCTATTTCCTCTGCGCCCGCGAGTTCTCGCGCCTGATGATCCGCGACGGCATCGCCGGGCGCATCATTCAGATCAACTCCAAGTCCGGCAAAGTCGGCAGCAAGCACAACTCCGGCTATAGCGCCGCCAAGTTCGGCGGCGTGGGGCTGACGCAGTCGCTGGCGCTCGATCTGGCGGAATACGGCATTACCGTGCATTCACTGATGCTCGGCAACCTGCTGAAATCGCCGATGTTTCAATCGCTGCTGCCGCAGTACGCGCAAAAATTGGGCATCGCGCCGGACCAGGTGGAGCAATACTACATCGACAAAGTGCCGCTGAAGCGCGGCTGCGACTACCAGGACGTGCTGAACACCCTGCTGTTCTACGCCAGCGATAAGGCCTCTTACTGCACCGGCCAATCGATCAACATCACCGGCGGCCAGGTGATGTTCTGACGCCACCGACGCCCCCTTCCGCGGAAGGGGGCATAAGGAGAACCCCATGACACAAGCTTTGATCGCCTTCGCGCTACTGGCCTGGCTGCTGCAAATCGCCTTCGGCTGGTGGCAACTGCAACGTTTTAACCGCGCCTTCGACGGCTTATGCCGACTGGGCGCCGTCGGCGTCGGCCGCTCCGGCGGCCGTTTCCGCCCACGGGTGGTGCTGGCGCTGGCCTTCGACGCCGATCGGCGGGTGTGCGGCAGCCTGTTGCTGCGCGGCCTGACCGTTTTCGCCCGGCCCCGCCCGCTGCCTCATTTGCACGGTTTGCATCAGCGGGATTTGCGCCCGGATGTGATCTTCCCCGAGGATCGCGCATGCCAGTCTGCACTATCGTTAGCGATTGAACCCAAATCGTGATATTTTCACATTAAAAGGCATTACCTTTCATAGTGAATTATTCAGCGAGGGGAAATGCCCCACTCTTGTGAACGGGAATCGCGATGAAACCAAAGCAGCGGCAGGCCGCTATCCTTGAATATCTGCAGCAGCATGGCAAAACGGCAGTGGACGCCCTGGCCGAGCATTTCTCCACTACCGGCACCACCATCCGCAAAGATCTCACCCTGCTGGAAGAAGAAGGCGAGGTGATCCGCACCTACGGCGGCGTAGTACTCAGCCGCGACGACGGCGATCAGCCAATCGACCGTAAAACCCATATCAACACCGAGAAAAAACGCCGCATCGCCAGCGCCGCCGTGGCGCTGATCGCCGACGGCGACTCGCTGATCTTCGACGCCGGCAGCACGGTGCTGCAGATGGTGCCGCACCTGGCGCAGTTCAATAACATCACGGTGATGACCAACAGCCTGACCATCGTCAACGCGCTGGTGGAACTGGACAACGATCAGACCATCCTGATGCCCGGCGGCACCTACCGCAAAAAATCGGCCTCGTTCCACGGCAGCCTGGCCGAATCGGCGTTTCAGCAATTCAGCTTCGACAAGCTGTTTATCGGCGCGGACGGCGTCGATCTCAACGCCGGCGTCACCACCTTCAACGAAGTGCACAACGTCAGCAAAGCGATGTGCGAAGCCGCCGGCCGGATTATTTTGTTGGTGGACTCCTCGAAATTCGGCCGCAAGAGCCCGAACGTGGTGTGCGAACTCAGCGCCGTCGATACGCTGATCACCGACCGAGACATCAACCCCGATTACCTCGCCGCCCTGCAGGCGAAAGGCATCAATATCATTCTGGTAGGAGACCCCGATGAGTAACGCCAACGCCCTGCTCGCCTTCGCCCGCGAAACGCTGGAGATCGAGTTGACCGAAGCGCAGCGCCTGCTGGCGCGCCTGGATGACAATTTCGTCTGCGCCTGCGAGCTGCTGCTGAACTGCCGCGGCAAAGCGGTGATTTCCGGCATCGGCAAGTCCGGCCATATCGGCAAAAAAATCGCCGCGTCGCTGGCCAGCACCGGCACGCCGTCGTTCTTCGTTCATCCGGCGGAGGCGCTGCACGGCGATCTCGGCATGATCGGCGCCGAGGACGTGGTGGTGTTCATCTCCTATTCCGGCCGCGCCAAAGAGCTGGACCTGATCCTGCCGCTGCTGGCGGAGAACGGCATTCCGGTGATCGCCATCACCGGCGGCAAAGAGTCGCCGCTGGCGCAGGCCGCGGCCTGCGTACTGGATATCGGCGTCGAGCGCGAAGCCTGCCCGATGGGGCTGGCGCCCACCTCCAGCGCGGTCAACACCCTGATGATGGGCGACGCTCTGGCGATGGCGCTGATGCGCCAGCGCGGTTTCAATGCGGAAGACTTCGCCCGCTCGCACCCGGGCGGCAGCCTGGGGGCGCGCCTGTTGAACCGCGTGCATCACCTGATGCGCACCGGCGATCGCCTGCCGCGCGTGAGCGAAAGCGCCAACGTGATGGAAGCGATGCTGGAACTGAGCCGCACCGGGCTCGGGTTGGTGGCGGTATGCGACGCGCAGCAGCGGGTAGTGGGCGTGTTTACCGACGGCGACCTGCGCCGCTGGCTGGTGAAGGGCAACAGCCTGCAGGATCCGCTCAGCCCGGCAATCACCCGCCCCGGCTATCGGCTGCCGGAGCAGTGGCGCGCCGGCGAAGCGCTGGAAGCGCTGCACGAACAGCACATCAGCGCGGCCCCGGTGGTCGATATGGACGGCGTGCTGGTGGGGGCGCTCAACCTGCACGATCTGCATCAGGCCGGCATCGGCTGATCGACGCCGGGGGCGGCATCGTCAGCGCCCCCGGTCAGATCATTTCCAGTCGGGATTGTTCTCGAACTGCTGCTTAAGCAGCGCTTTCATGTCGTCATCCGGCTTGCCGAGCCACTGGTACTTGGCGTATTTCTTCGGATGATCGACGGCTTCCGGCCGATCTTCCACTTCCACCCGCACGCCCCAGGCCTGGGATTTGTCCGCGCTGAACGCCACGATCAAAAAGTTGTTGCCGCAGTCGTGCGGCTTGCACAGGTTGCCGACCAGATACTCTTTGCCCTTCCAGCTCAAGTTTTGCGCCGGCGTAGAGGTGCCGACGCCCTTGCGCGCCCAGCCCGGCATCCGCGCCTGGCCTTTGACCATGTTTTTGCCAGCTGGCCTGATACCCCGGCTGCTGAATCAAATCCGATGTGGTGACGATCTGCTGAGCGAAGCTGCCCGCGCTGAAGCTGAGCAATGCGCCGAAGAGGGCGCAACGCAGCGCCTGGTGTCCCGTCATAGTCCTTCTCCCTAGGTTAAATCAGGTTTCGCCCGTAAACCGGGCCTGAACTAGTCAGACCACGGTTGCGGCAAAAAGTTGACTCACCACCAGGCGTGAAAATGATGCACCGGCCCGATGCCGTGCCCCACTTCCAGCGTGTCCGCCTGTTGCAGCGCGTGTTGCAGGTAGTCCTTGGCGGCGGCCACCGTGGCCGCCCAGTCGGCATGGCGCGGGCGCAGCGCCGCCAGCGCGGCCGAGAGCGTGCAACCGGTGCCGTGGGTATGGCGGGTGGCGACGCGCGGCGCGGTAAAGCGCTGCTCGCCTTCGGCGGTAAACAGCCAGTCCGGGCTCTCGCTTTCGCTCAGGTGGCCGCCCTTCATCAGCACCGCCCGGCAGCCCATCGCCAACAGCGCCCGCCCCTGCTCGCGCATCTGCGCTTCATCTTCCGCCGGCGCGCACGCCAGCAGCGCCGCCGCTTCCGGCAGGTTCGGCGTAATGATCGACACCAGCGGCAACAGCTCGCGCCGGATAGACGCCACCGCCTCCGGCGCCAACAGCGGATCGCCGCTTTTCGCCAGCATCACGGTATCCAGCACCACGAATTCCGGCCGGTAATGGCGCAGCCGTTCGGCCACCGCCTGCACGATGTCGGCGTTGGCCAGCATGCCGATCTTGACGCTGTCGATGCGCACGTCGCTGAACACCGAGTCCAGCTGCGCGGCGACGAACGCCGGATCGATGTAATACACCGACTGCACGCCGCGGGTATTTTGCGCCACCAGCGCGGTGATCACCGAGGTGCCGTAGGCGCCAAGCGCCGAGAAGGCCTTCAAATCGGCCTGAATGCCGGCGCCGCCGCTGGGATCGGTGCCGGCGATGGTCAGCGCGTTAATGCGTTTCATCACAGATCCTCCCCACGCAGTTGATACAGGGCATCGAGGAACGCCGGCGTAAAGCTGCCCGGCCCGGCGGCCTGCCTGGCCGCCAGGCCGCCGCAGTGGGACATCACCCGGCAGGCGGTCGCCACGTTGTCCAGGCGATCGCCCGGCAGGGCGCAAAACGCTGCCACCACCGCCGACAGCGCGCAGCCGGTGCCCACCACCCGCGTCATCAGCGGGGAGCCGCCTTCGATCGCCCAATCGCGTTGGCCGTCGGTGACGTAATCCACCGCGCCGGTGACCGCCACCACCGCGCCGCTGCGCCGCGCCAGCTCACGCGCGGCGGGCAATGCCGCCAGCGAGTCGTCGCCGCTGTCCACGCCGCGGCCGCTGGCCAGCAACCCGCTGAGCGCCATGATTTCCGAGGCGTTGCCGCGTATCGCCGCCGGTTTCTCGTCCAGCAGCTGTTTGGCGAAGGCGGTGCGGTAGGAGAGCGCGCCGACCGCCACCGGATCCAGCGTCCAGGGCTTACCGGCCCGATTGGCGGCGGCCACCGCCGCCCGCATCGATTCGGCGCGCAGCGCGTTGAGGGTACCGACATTGATCAGCAGGCCGTCGGCCAGCGCGCTGAACTGCGCCGCCTCTTGCGGCTCCACCACCATCGCCGGGGAGGCACCGAGCGCCAATAGCACGTTGGCGGTCAGCGACTGCACCACTTCGTTGGTCAGGCAGTGGATCAGCGGAGGCCGCTGTTGGAATTGGGTCAGGCAGGCCGCGGCGCGGGCGCCGGGTAGTGCATCAGGTCGAGCGATCATATTCCTCCCAACCGGCGTTCAAGAAGGCGGCGCCGGTTGAGCGGCCGTGACTTCCCTACGCTGGCATTATCCAGATCAGGTAATACGGGTATTTCTCAGCCTTCACGCGGAAGGGCACCCCGAGTCATGAAAATCAATAGGTTGTGATCAACGTTGCGTTAATCCCTGCAGGGGATCATGCCAGCGGCGGCGCGGACAAACAAGCGATTAAATTGGCCCAGCGGGCATACGCCGCGCAATGCGCTATAGTGAGCACAAACCACCGGGAGATGCCATGCAGATAAGACCCTACCAAGAGACCGATCGCCCCTTCCTGCGCACGCTGTACCTGGCGTCGCGCAAGGCGGCGTTCGGCTGGCGCGATACCTCAAACTATCAGTTGGAAGATTTCGACGGCGCGACGCTGGGCGAAGCGATTTGGGTGGCGGAAGACGGCGGCGCGCTGCTGGGATTCGTCTCCGTCTACCGCGAAGATAACTTCATTCATAACCTGTATGTCGATCCCCATCAGCCGCCGCGCGGCGTCGGCAGTGCGCTGCTGCATGCGGCGCAAGCCACCTTCACCGCCACCGGTTCGCTGAAATGCCTGGTGAAAAATGAAAAAGCGCTGGCGTTCTACCGCAAGCACGGCTGGCGCATCATCTCCACCGGCAACGACGGCGAAGAAGATTATTACCTGATGCACTCACCGGCCCGCTAGCCCTTACCCGCCGCATCCGGCATCCCGCGCAGCGTCAGCCGCCAAAACAGCAATGCGCTCAGGCTGACGACCGCCCCCAGCCAGCAGACGCCGCTCCAGCCCGCCCAAGCGTACACATGGGTGCCGGCAAAGGCGCCCAGCCCGCTGCCGACGGCGTAAAACAGCATGTAGCAGGCCACCAGCCGGCTGTGCGACTGCGGGTGCGCGCTGAAAATCATGCTCTGGTTCAGCACGTGGATAGCCTGGCCCGCCAGATCCAGCAGCACGATGCCCGCCACCAGCCAAACCAGGCCGCTGCCGAGCAAACCGAGCGGCAGCCAGGCCAGCGTCAACAGCAGCAGACATGCGCCGCTGGCCGTCTGCCCCAGCCCGCGATCCGCCAGATGCCCGGCGCGCACCGCCGCCAGCGCGCCCACCGCGCCGACCAGGCCGAACGCTCCCACCGCGGCATGGGTGAAGTTGAACGGCGGCCGGCTCAGCGGCAACACCAGCGAACTCCAAAAGAGGCTGAAAGCGCCGAACATCAGCAGCGCCAGCATGCCGCGAATTTGCAGCGTGCGGTCATGCAGCAACAGGCTCAACATTGAACCCAGCAGCGCGGGATAACTCAGCGTGCTGGGAACAGTGCGTGGCGCTGGCAGCAGGCGCGACAGGATCGGCAGCAATACCAACGTCACTCCGGCGGAGAAGAAGTACACCGTGCGCCAGCCGCCGACGTCCGCCAGCGCGCCGGACAAGGTGCGCGCCAACAAAAGCCCCAGCACCACCCCGCCCTGCGCCGCGCCGACCACCCGCCCGCGCTCCTGCGGCGGCGCCAGGGCGGCGGCGAACGCGATCAGGCCCTGCGTCATGGCGGTGCCCAGTAGCCCCACCAGCATCATCCCCACCAGCAGCCAGGGCGCGCTGGGCGCCCAGCCCACCAACAGTAGCGCAGCGATCAGCCCCAGCTGTTGCCCCGCCAGCAATCGATGCCGGTTTAACCGATCCCCCAGCGGCACCACCAACAGCAACGCCAGCGCGCAGCCCAACTGAGTCACGGCGATCACCATGCCGACCGCCGCCAGGCTGATGGAAAAATCGCGGGCGATGGCGTCTAACAGCGGCTGCGCATAGTAAACGTTGGCCACGCTAAAGGCGCTGGCGGCGGCCAACAGCAGCACCAGGGCGGCCGGCAGGCACCCCAATGCCGCACAGGGAGGTTCCAGCAGTTTGTCGCTCATCGCACACCTTAATGTGGTTTCATTATTAAACCCAATGAACTTTAGGCGCAGAGGTTTTATAATGCAACCAGAATGTGCAGCAGGAGATAATCGTCGTGAAACGTAAGAGCCTGGAAGACGCGCCGTGCCCGGTGGCGCGCACGCTGGATGTGATTGGCGACTGGTGGTCGCTGCTGATCGTGCGCGACGCCTTCGACGGCGTCACCCGCTTCAGCGAATTTCAAAAAGGGCTGGGGATGGCGAAGAACATCCTTGCCACCCGGCTGCGCGCCCTGGTGACGCACGGCGTGCTGGAGATCGTGCCCGCCGCAGACGGCAGTGCCTATCAGGAGTATGTGCTGACCGAGAAAGGCCGCGCGCTATTTCCGGTGATCGTTGGCCTGCGCCAGTGGGGGGAAGATCATTTGTTCGCCGAAGGAGAGGCGCATTCAACGCTGGTGGAAAGCGACAGCGGCCGCCCCGTGCCGCGCCTGACGCCGATCGGCAACGCCGGGCAGACGCTCACCCCGCTTAACACCCGGGTGGTGAAGGTGGGGGAACGGTGATGAGAGTTAATGACGGTGTCCTCAGCTCACCCGTTGAAAGATTAGGCGGATAAAGAACCATTCCAGACATCCAACCAACAGATAAACCGCGCCAAAAACGAGCGCGCCAAACCATTCCGTATCGTTAAAATGAAAAAACTCACTGGCGTCAATCAGCCAAGCGGTTTGATTCTGGTTTAGCCTGGGTACAGGAAAAAGCTTTATTGTCAGCACAGCCAGCCCAACAACAGCCAATACGTTAGCGAGCAACAGGGCAAATTTTTTCATAGCCTTTCATTCTACAACCTAACGCAGCCCAACAAACTGAACCTAAGAACATACGTTAATCGTTAACCCTCAGGTTGCCCCGTTCGTCGGAGACAACCATGAATGCGGCGGTAATCAAATGCGAACCTTCGGGTGTCTGTACATCGTAGGCGACGGAATAGCGCCTCCCTGGCCGAAAAGCATAGTCGAATACCGGCATGCACCTCCCCGGTTCAACAAAAAAAGCGTCATTATCGATATCTTTAATGAGCTTATCGCCTGATTCGCTATAAATCTGAACGAAGCGGATATTATCCCCCGCCTTCATAGAAGAAAGAATGCAGACATGGTTATCTTTGGCAGTGACGACGGCGGGGAAACGCGGAGTAAACTTATCGCCAGGCCCCGGACAGCCGACCAAGAAGCAGGCCGTGAATAGAACCACATATTTTTTCATGCTCCCTCTCATCCCCTAATAATTTTTTGATAAAGTGCATGAATGTCACGCAAACTATCGGTTCCCCTGTACCTACCCACTCGTCCAGGACGTTGATAATAACGCCACGTTTCAATACCATAAACCAACAGCAGCCAGTAATCAGCAAAAATCGAAGCTTGTTGTTCCAGCGAGTAATCAGTAATTTTATTTCTATCAAGACGATAGTTGTACTCAGCCGCCCAACTAAACAACCCACGCATTCTTACCCATTGTCCATGCTGATGTTGCCATACATGCCCCAATTCATGGATGAAAAGATGTTTATCTTCTATCAGAACCCTATTATCAGAAAAATCGTCTTTATAGAGCTCCCTCCATAACCATAACTCACCATTAGGTGCCATGGCATAACTTCTGTTTTGTAAGCCAAACGGGAAATAGCTATCACAGTGTATCCATACACGGCCATATATAATTGAGCTTCCATATATATGGCGAGCCAATTTTATTTCCCCTATGGTCATACGTCGTAATGTCCCTTCTTCGGCCAATGCGTTCATTTATCCCTCCTTGAATTTATCAATATCCTAATACTTTTTTAAAATGAATCTATACATGAACTCTTAAAGAATTGCATTTGGCATAATCCATTTATAACTTGAATGACTTTCAGCGAAATCCCCATCGATTTTCTATAATTAATTAAACGAAAAAAAATATTGCAAATACCTTTGTAGCAACCGTGGTCAGGATACGCTTATCCAGCCCCCCTGCATGATTCGCTTCGCAGCGCCATCCGGGTAATGTATAGTCCGCGTTTTACGGAGATCCCATGCTGACTAACTCATCCATTCGTCTGAACAAATACATTAGCGAGAGCGGTATCTGCTCACGCCGCGACGCCGATCGATACATCGAACAGGGCAACGTTTTCATCAACGGTAAACGCGCCACCGTTGGCGCCCAGGTATTTGCCGGCGATGTGGTGAAGGTTAACGGTCAGCTGATCGAGCCGCGCAATGAAGAAGATCTGGTGCTGATCGCGCTGAACAAACCGGTCGGCATCGTCACCACCACCGAGGACGGCGAGCGCGACAACATCACCGACTTCGTCAACCACAGCAAGCGCATCTTCCCGATCGGCCGCTTGGACAAGGATTCGCAGGGGCTGATCTTTCTGACCAACCACGGTGACCTGGTCAACAAGATCCTGCGCGCCGGCAACAATCACGAGAAAGAGTATCTGGTGACGGTCAACAAACCAGTGACCGACGAGTTTATTCGCGGCATGGGCGCCGGCGTGCCGATGCTTGGCACGGTGACAAAAAAATGCAAGGTGAAGAAAGAAGCGCCGTTCGTGTTCCGCATCACGCTGGTGCAGGGGCTGAACCGCCAGATCCGCCGCATGTGCGAACACTTCGGCTATGAGGTCACCAAGCTGGAACGCACGCGCATCATGAACGTCAGCCTGAAAGGCTTGCCGCTGGGCGAATGGCGCGATCTGACCGATGACGAGCTGATTGAGCTGTTCAAGCTGATTGAAGGCTCTTCGTCCGAGGCTAAACCGACGAAGAAAGCCCCGGCCAAATCTGCCCCGGCGAAAAACCGAGCGCCGGCGGACCGAAAAGCGCCGATAAAACCGCTGCGCCGGCCGGCCGCAAGCGCTTTACCCAGCCAGGACGCAAGAAAAAAGGGCGTTAAACGTCCTTCCCTGCTCAGCCCGCCGTTGCGCGGGCTTGGCGAGGGCGAAACCCTGACCACCACCTAGACGAGTCTGATTGAAAACGAGGAAAAATCAGGGGGTAAGAGTAAGAGTCACTATTTTTTTAACAGCGTGGTCTTACCGTCAGGCTCTTGAGCAAAAGTCTTCCCATCCAGACTGATAAAAATCCTTTTATTAGCATCACCATTAATAATCATCGCTATATCCTTATAGATACATTTGTTCTTGGCATCGCTCTCGGCAAAACAATGATAGTCATCAACACTTCCATCATTGCTACCCGTCGGAGCGGCAACATAGCCATCAAAATTCATTACGGCAACGGTAAAGTGACTCTCGTCTTTGATAATATGATATTTTTCCTGAAGTTTATCTTTATTATCATTCCACCAAGATATTTTACCTTCCGTGGTCAACGGAAGGTATTGAACATAAACAGCAGCACCATCAACCCGCACAACATTAGCCGGCCTGACAAGCACCCAAACCAACCAAAAAGCCGCTACGGCAACCAAAGAAAAGAACGCAACCTTTTTCTTGTTAAGCATAGTTTTCACCTGTCACTATTATCTTCGCGCCAAAGTTGGTGAAAAAGGGTCTAAACGCGAACTCTTTATACCTTTGAAGTACAAACCAAATCCTGAAAAAACCAATAGAATTAAACTTTAACTTGCTAATATCTTCTTTATCCAATCCAAAATGATCCTGAGCTTTATAGCTAATCACGGCAGTATATCTATTACCTTGAAAAACCAAAGAATCAACACTGATCTCTGTACTGTTGACCTCATGCACACTGACTCCCATTCCATTTATGCAGTCTTCCCAGCGAACATATTTTGGCAAACGGCTCTGTGATAACTGAAGAGCAAATGCCTCTTTATTCAGCCGATATGAGTTAAAGTCAAAGGTGTCGAGAACACTTTTAATTCGAATTAGCGTACTATTTTCTGATTTATCGCTCAGTATCAGCCTTTTATAGGCTAAATCCATTTGAACATCTTGAAAGTCAGTTCCGTTATTGCACTGCATATGATTGAAAAGCTTAACTATCAAGCCTTGATAAACGCCAGTAAAAGAAAAGTATCTCGATGCAGCTCTCAGCTCATCAAAAAGCATGGCAACCGCCTTTTCTTTTCCTGCTGCCGGAATATTTCGCGTTGCCGGATGATCATAGGGCGATTTATAAGTACTCCAATCGATAAACGTTGATACTTGCCCCAAGCGATACCGTTGCTTAAGTGTACGTTCATCCATATCGCCATATTGCATATCATCCGCAAAACGGTCGTTAAAAGGCTTCTTGCTGGTGAAAATCGTTAACGGCCTTGTCAATTCACGCATTGGAAAATCAGTCCCTTGCCCATACCAATAAGAGCATTAATCATACAGGCAATCCCGCCCTGCTCATATCGGGAAATGTCTTAGCGCCCCCTTACTCAGGCTCACGGGAAACTTAATGCCCACCATAAAAAAGGCCCGCATCAAGCGGGCCTGCAAGTACCAGAGAAGTCTAGAGGAAAAATCAGAACGACCAGCGCAGGTTGGCGTTGACCGAATTGACGCGGGTATCGGCGCCGAATTGCCCCTGATAGCCGACATCCAACGTCGCAGCGCGCGACAGCTTCACGCTCACGCCGATATCGCCCACCATCACGTTGTCATCCACGGCCTGGCCCTGAGTGACGAACGCGTCGCTGCCGGCAAACGCCATGCGCGATGAGGTGTTCTTATCGCCGTAGGCATGTTGCCAGCCGAGCGAGCCGTAAAGGCTGACGTTCTTCGGCAGTTCAGTCACGCCGCGCACCCCGAGCGTGGAGTAGAAGGTGTCCATCGTTTCATTGCGCACGCTCAGCGCCGCCGCGCCACCCGACTCCTGGAAGCTGTCGGTATGCAGGCGGATGTAGCTCAGGTTGATGAACGGTTCGACGTTCATCTCCGGCTGGCCGAAACGGTAACCCGCTTCGGTGAATGCCAGCAGCGAGTTCGCGTCATAATCCGACTTCAGCCGATCCGAGAAGCCGCTGAAATCGACGTTGCGCTTGCCTTCAATCTTGTGCCAGGTGTAACCCAGCGCGCCGCGCAGCGAGAACGCATCCTGTTGCCCGGCCGCATACAGGCCGAGGTGGTAGTTGTCGGTATCGGCCTTGGAGCGGCGGCTGTCGACGTCATAATCGCCGCGGCTGTAACCGAAGTAACCGCCGATGCGCACGTTATGGTCCGCCAGCTTGCGATCCGCCCCCAACAGGAAGCCGGTGGTGTTGCCATCCAGCTTGCCCACGTTGCCGTTGCCGCTGTTCCTGCCCCAGGAACTGAAGGTCTGGCCCCAGACGCCGCTGTTTTGCGCCTGCGCCGGTTGCACCAGCGACATCGCCAACGGCGGTACCGGCAGACTGTCATTGTCGAACAGGCGCAGCATGCGCTGGTTCAGCACGTTGAACAGCTGGGTGCTGCCGGCGATCAGGTTAGACTGCATCGACGGATAGACTTCGCCGGACAGCTGATTGAACGCCTCGCGCGCTTCCGGCGCGCTCAGCAGCAGCAGCGAGTTGTACAGCGCCAGTGAAGGACCGCGCTGCGCCAGCGTGGAGAGCGCGCCGGCGATATTCCACTGGTTGCCGCTCTCGGCCACCGTTTGGAAAATGCCCGGCTTGCCGCTGCCTGGATTCTCGCCCCCCGGATTTTCCCCGCCAGGGTTTTCTCCGCCCGGATTCTCGCCCCCTGGATTCTCACCGCCAGGGTTTTCTCCGCCCGGATTCTCACCACCTGGATTTTCCCCACCCGGGTTCTCGCCGCCTGGGTTTTCACCGCCGGTGTCTTTCTGCGCGATAGTCAGATCCACGGCGTTGGCGCTGTGCTTCAACGCCACATCGAGGAAGGCGGACTTGGAGACCGCCGACGCGAACTGGCCGTCAATGCCGCCGTCCGAGGTCAGAATGCGGTAGCTTTGGCCGGTTTTATAGCTGGTTTGCGGATCCAGCGCCGTAACCTGCACCTTGGCCCGATCGCTGATGGTGGTTTTGCCCGCCACCAGCAGTTGATCGCTGCGGCCGTCGCCGGCGATATCGACGTCATAGAAGGATTCGCCGATAAAGTTCAGGTAGCGTTTCAGCGTCAGCGTGCCGATATTGCCGTCGCCGGGCGAGATATGGCCGCCGGACTGGATCTCGGTCTGGCCCAGCGTGCCGTTGCCGCCCAGCGTGCCGCCGGCCTTGATCGACGCGGCGCTGCTGTAGCCCAGCCCGTTATTGACGTCGGTGCCCGCTGTCGCGTTAAGGATCAGCGTGCCTCCGTTCTCGGCGCCGAGGGTTTGGATCTCGAAGATGTCGTCTTCTTTCTGGGTATTGATGTCGCTGGCGATGATGAGCTTGCCGCCGCGCGCGGTGACGTTCGCCTGCAGCTCAGAGAGATCGCCGTTCAGCGTCGTGTGCCCGGCGCTGTTGATCACCTCGCCTTCGCCGCTCATCTTGTTGCTGAAAACGTAATTGCCGTCGGTATGGTTAAAGTACACATAGCTGCGGAACAATCCGCCTCGCAGGGCGATCGCCGTCTGGGCATCGATGGCACCAGCGGCGCCCGCCGCGCCGAGCGTCGGTTCGGTCAACCCGGTGCCAGTGTCCATATTGCCGCGGCTGCCGATAATCAGCGCGCCGCGGTTCGAGCCGGAACCGGTCTTGCCCAGCACCACTTCGTTGCCGCCGGCGGAGAATGTCCCGCCGTCCATGACCGCCAACACGCCATTGCCGTAATCGCCGACGTTGACGCTGCTGCCGCTGGTAAACCGTGAGCCGTTGCCGGCGATCGTCAGCTCGGCGGTTTTACGCGCGCCCGAGACGCCCGCCACCTGAATATTACCGACGTTGACCGCAGCGCCGTTCAGCACGTCCAGATCGCCGTAGAGCGTGAGCGCACGGCCGACGTTCCACTGGGAATTGGCCCCCTTGACCGTGGCTTTCGGGCTCAGCGTATCGGTCTCACCCGGCCCGCTGCCATTGCCGATGCGTGCGTCAAAGGCGGTGTTCAGCACCGCGCCGTCTTCAATCGCCAGCGTGGAACGTGCCCCCAGATCGGTGCCGACGCTGAGAAAATTGCTGGTAACGCGAGAACCGGCGCCGGTGGCGATAAGGTGGCTGTCATAGCCACGGGTGGTGCCGACCACGATCTCTTTCGCGCTGGCCAGCGCACCGTCTTCAACCCGCAAAGTGCCCCGCCCCAGATTGAGGCCGCCGCGCAGCACGAACTGATCGTTCACCGCATTCAGCTCGGCGTTCGGCCCGCGGACCGTGACTACGCTGTCATGAATTTGGCCGTTGAACATCCGGCCGATATTGATGTTATAGGCGCTGATCTTGCCATTCTCGATCAGCAGGTTGCCGCTTTGGTTACGGCCGACGTAAACGTCCCGGTGTAGGCCAATGATTCGGTAATTTTTGAGTCGCCGTCAAAAATGGCATCGTCTGCGCGAGCGATATCGGCGGGCGCCAGCATCAACAGCGGCGCGGAAAATAGAGCGAGATAAAGTTTGGAAAGCGGTGTTTTAACCGCTAAAGAATGCGATGTCGTGTCATTCACGGGCTATCTCCGTACTCGTTAGCGTGATGTCGCGGAATGTATTGTTATAAGAAAACTCAATGCGCTAGAGGAGGTATGAGGCGTTATTCCGCGCACGCAGGTTTATTGATCGTCGAAGCAAAAGCTTATTGCCCCCCGGCGCTGGCGCTCCGACGATGGAAAACCAGGAAGCGGCAATACCGCCTCCAAAGCGAATTATTTATGGGTGACTACCGGTGTACAGGTTGGCGCGCTCAGCGACGGCGAGGAGCCTAAAATTCCCGGCATCATCAGCGATGAACAATCGAAAATTCGGCCTTTTTCCGTGGTGGCGCGATAAGAAAGTTTTTGGCCGCCCAGCGCATCCGGCTGCGCGCCATTGACATTGGTCACGGTAATTTCGTCCGATGAACCCAGGCCCAGCATTTTAGCGGTTTCCGCCTGCAGCAGCGGAATGGCCTGATCGGTTTTCAGGGTGGAACAACCGGCTATCATCATCGTAACGGTTAAAGCGATAAGTGGTTTCTTCATAAATTATCCTTTATAACCAATCAGTTAAAATTACCGATTGGCTTTATGTTTTCTCTTATCCAAATCCTCGAATAATATATTTCCCTTTCCTAAACGAAAAAACCCTCCTAAAGTAGGGAGGGTTGATAATAACTCATCAGACCTATCTGATATTTGAAGGCGAAAGGAGAATCCTTTGGGGCAGGATTATGCGTTGGTCGTTGATGACCATCCATTGGTAGCAAGCGGCATCGCTAATTTTCTCAGTACGCATTGCCGATTCAAACAGGCGCATGTGGTGACCACAGAAGAGAATTGCTACCGTCATATTAGGGAAAACGGCCCGCCGCGTTTACTGGTGATCGATTTTTGGCTCTCTTCCGGTACGGCGTTGAAATTACTCAAAGAAGTAAGGCAACTTTATCCTCAGGTGCGGATCTTGGTGGTTAGCGGCGACGAGAATAACGATATCTGGCAGAAAGTGCACACTGCCGGCGGGCATGGATTTGTATTAAAAAACGAACCTCCTGAATTATTCGCCAAGGCGGTCTTTGCACTGAATGATAATCAGGAATGGTTTCCTGACGGGAATGAGCTCGCCGTTAAAAGCAACCACGAGCATTTAAAAAAATTTAATTTAACCCCGCGACAAATTGACGTATTAAATATGATGATGCGCGGCCTACCCAATAAAAGGATCGCCGCGCAGCTGTCTATTTCCGAACCCACCGTCAAAGAACACATCAGCAATATTTTGAAAAAGATCGGCGTCAACAGCCGAGTGGAAGCCATTACGCTGTTGCACGGCAAACGGGAGCCGTCGCAATGAGGTTTTTCCAGAATTTACAAAATGATGGCATCTCACCACGCGCGCAGATCCGCCTGCTGGACAACACCTTCATGCGATTGGTGTTCAGCTTTACCGCCGTACCTTTCGTCGGCATCCCTTTCGCCATCTGGATTTATTTGCTGGGGGATGAACTTGGCCCAACCATTGCCTGGATCATGGTTTACCTGCTATGCGCCGTGGCGATCAGAATATGGCATCGGCGCTACCTGCGCGAGGCCAAAGAAAATGATGAAGACACCGTGCTGCGCCGCTGGCTGCCGCGCATTAATAAGGTGGCCTTTATTCACGGGCTGGGGATCTCCTCACTCTATTTAATTACCCCGCAGACCCATAACTTTGATTTTTTCCTGCTGCTCAATATCAGCATCGCCGCGATCGTCGCCGCCAACGCAACGCATCTGACGCCCGTCATCAGCACCTTTACGCGTTTTTTCTTCGCCTCCTGGGGGCTGCTGAACCTCGGCATCATCTGGCGGCTGGAAGACGTGATGTTCATCGTGCTGATGCTGAACTTGCTGTACGGTTTCGCCATTTATCGCCACGCGTTAACCTCACATGCGTTCTTTATTCAGCAAGCGCTGCTCGAAGAGCAAAGTTCGCGCCTGGCGGAACAGTTCCGCCAGGCCAAAGAAGAGGCGGAACAGGCGCTGTTGGACAAGAACCAGTTCCTGACCACCGCCAGCCACGATCTGCGCCAACCGGTGCACGCCATGGGTTTTCTGATCGAAGCCATCATCCACAAAAACCGGGACGACAGCCTGACGCCGCAGCTGCTGGATCTGCAGCAGAGCGTGCGCTCGGTGCATCTGATGTTCAATTCGCTGCTTGATCTCAGCAAGATCGAATCCGGCAACGTGCGCACCGCCGCCACCCATGTGGATATCGGCGCCCTGCTCGACTCAGTGATCACCCTGTTCCGGGAAGAGGCCAACAGCCGCTCGCTGGCGCTGCGCACCTGGCGACCCAAGCGGCGCATCAGCGTGATGGGCGATCCGCTGCTGGTGCGGCAATCGCTGATCAATTTGATCCAAAACGCCCTGCGCTACACGCAACGGGGCGGCGTACTGATCGCCATCCGCCCGCGCGGCGCCGAGTGCCTGGTGGAAGTGTGGGATACCGGCGTAGGCATCGCCGACGAAGAGAAAAGCAAAATCTTCTCCCCTTACTACCGTCCCGAGCTGGCGTGGAAGATAGACAGCGCCGGGCACGGGCTGGGGTTGGCAGTGGTAGCGCGCTGCGCCAAGCTGATGAAGGTGAAGTACGGCATGCACTCCGTCGAAGGCAAAGGCTCGCGCTTCTGGATGCGCTTTGCGCAATACCTCGGCGAAGACAAAGCGCCGGAGATCGCTGCGACGTACGACAACACCGCCACGCCCACCCGCTACGCGCCGCTGCGGGGATCCTGCCTGGTGGTGGACGACGATCCTTTGGTGACCTCCGCCTGGGAAAGCCTGATGAGCACCTGGGGCATCACCGTGCGCTGCGCGGCCTCCGCCGAGGAAGCCTTCGCCATCGTCGACGACGGCTTTACGCCGTTCGCCGTGCTGTGCGATCAACGCCTGCGCTCCGGCGAAAGCGGTTTCGACATCCTCAAAGCGTTGTTCGAACGCCTGCCGGACGTGAGCGGCGCCATGGTCAGCGGCGAGTTCAATTCGCAAGTTCTGCAAGAGGCCGAGCAGGAAGGCTATCTGGTGCTGCGCAAGCCGCTGGAACCGGCCAGGCTGCATGCGCTGTTGACGCAGTGGGGGGCAAGTTAACTACACAGATGGCGCAGGTTATCCGCCAGCAATAAGGCAGGCTCAATGAATAAAACATTAAGCCTGCCGCATTTTACGTGGCGTTATCTAAATACGATTAATCGCATTTAGGCGGTTCTGGTTTGCAGACCGGCGGCTCAGGTTTACATACCGGCGGTTTTGGCGTGCAACCGCCCCAGGCATTATTCCACGCGTTTCCCCAGCTGTTAATCACTTTGCCGATAATAGCCAGACCCAGGCCAATCGTTGCGCCGTTCACCTGCTGAACTTCTGTTGAATTTAATTCTCTCATTTTTCATCTCCATTCACTAAAAAGAATCAATTTAAAATACTGCTTTTTATGAACCGTCGGTTCACGCTTTAGGTATAAGGCGCTCGATAAATTAACTCAATAACGAAAATCTTAATTAAAGATGAAATAAATATAAAATTTTATATTTCATCAAAAAATTACGCCATTGCATTCACAGGCTGCAAAGTAATTACCCGATCTGCCGATGCAATCGTCGATGGCCGATGAGCAATGATAACGCGGGTCATTTTCAACGAGGATATGGCTTCGTTCACCCTTTTTTCATTGTCCAGATCCAAATGACTGGTGGCTTCGTCCATAAACAGAATACTGGGCCTTCGATATAACGCGCGGGCGATAAGAACCCGCTGTTTTTGCCCGCCGGAAAGGCTACCCCCAATTCGCCCACCAACGTTTCATATCCCATCGGCATTTTCATAATATCGTCGTGAATATTGCAATGCTTGGCGCATTCAACGATAAATTCCGTATCGGGATGAGCATCAAAACTGCATATGTTCTCGGCAATTGAACCGGCAAGCAGTTTATCTTCTTGCAATACACATGCGATGCACTCCCGATAATTATTAATGCCGATATCATGAATGTTAATGCCGTTGATAAACAAGCGCCCTTCCGTCGGTTCCAACAGCCCGCACATCAGCTTCATCAACGTGGTTTTGCCAACGCCTGAAGGCCCGACGATCGCCACGCTTTCTCCCGCCGCGATCTGCAGGCTGAGCCCGGGGATCACTGGGCGCGAAAGGCTGTCATATTGATAAAGCAGATCGCGCACTTCAAAAGTCACCGCCTCGTTGGGATTGCATATCTTTCGATAGGGCTTTTCTTCCTCTGTCGTAGAAAGCACGATGTCCGCCAGCCTTTCATTATGCAAATTCAGCATTCGCAGCCGAATGACCATATCGATAAGATTTGACGCGCGATCGGAGAATTGCCCCCGATAGGCATTAAAGGCGACAAACATGCCTAATGTCATTTGACTGTCGATCACTAAAGACGCGCCCAACCACAAGATAACGATTTGATCGCAGGCCGCAAGAAACGCATTCACGCCGCCAAAGAACATATCGAGCTTCGTTACCCGAATATTGGCGTTTGCCGTATCGATATTTAAATTTAACCAGAACTGCGAACGCGTTCCCGCCAACCCCAACGACTTCAGCGTCGCGATGCTGTACAGCGTCTCCATAAAATGTGAGCTGGCTTTCGCCGACTTCACCAATTGCTCCTCGGACGCTTGCCGATAATAGCGATAGGTCGAAAGGCGCAGTAGAACATATAAGACCGTAAAGCCGGAGGCTACCCACACCAGCCAGCCACCGTACATGAACATCATGATAAATACGCCGACCGACATGATGCCATCAATGATGCTGGAAACGATACTGGTGGTAAACGTGGTGCGAATGGCGTCCAACGAGCCAAAGCGCGATTGAATATCACCCAGCTTGCGCTTTTCAAAATAGGCAAGCGGGAGCTTCATCAGATGATCAAACAGCCCTGATTTCCACTGTATATCGATCAGCGCGCCCATCACGATGGAGATCCACGAGCGAAACATCGAAACGCAGGTGCGGAACAAGATAAAAAACAGTAAACCGACGCAAATAATGACCAATAAATTATGGTCGCCGGCCTGGATGACGTGGTCCATCACCAACTGAGTCCCGACGGGCATCAGCAGGTTGACGGCCTCAATGACCAGCGACAGCGCGAAAATTTTTACCAGCGCGCTTTTAAGACCGGTGACATTGCTGAGCAGTTTTCTAAAGTGCAGGCGATTTTTCTGCACCACAGGCGTGAATTCACTGCTTGGCCATACCTCTAAAGCGATTCCGGTAAAATGCAGGGAAAACTCCTGCAGGCCGATAACCCGGCGGCCAAATGCCGGATCGTGCAGGGTTATCCGCCCACCGCGAATGTTGACCAGGACCACAAAGTGATTCATATCCCAGTGCAATATGCAGGGCCTTTTCACCTGGTGAATCTCATCCAGGCTCAAGGATAAGGCCCGCGTTTTCAAATTGAGATTCTCGGCGATCGCGATCAGCGAGCTCAGGGTGGCGCCGCGGGCCGAGATATCAAACTTCTGACGCATCGACAGCATATCGATGTGCATGCCGTAATAGCCGCACACCATCGCTAAACTGGCCAGCCCGCATTCGGCGGCCTCCGTTTGCAAGACCTGCGGCACTTTTCTTCTGAGCGACAGGTTCAGCTTGCCAACGATATTCTCATAAACTTTATTCACGAAGTGGCCCCGACACACTGTTTTTCATGTCATAAAATGGCGCGAACATCCATTGGTAGATGGGTCTTTTCTCCAGGAAAAGCGTGGCTTGCGCCTTCATGCCGCTTGAAAGGTTCAGCTTCTTTCCCTGATAGCCGAACTGCGTGTTATCGATAGCCACCAGCACTTTGTAGTACGACTCAACCAGTTCAGCCGATTGTCGAGTTGGCGAACTGCTGTAAGTGGACATTTCCTGAATTGATGCGGGAACATAAGCGATGCTTTCGATCACGCCGGGAAACTGACCAAATTTTTCATACGGGAAGGCGTCATAGCGAACGTTGATGTGATCGCCTCGGCTCACGTAAGGCACGCTGCTGTTGGGCAACCATAAAACCAAATAATAGATGGCATGATTACTGGGGATTAATTGCGCCAGGCTGTCTCCCGTATTGACCATTTGCCCAGGCGTCACGCTGAGTGATTCAACGCGCCCGTCCGCTGGCGCATTGACAATCAACGAGCCGCTGGCGTCCGCTTCGGCCAGCTGCCGCAGGAGATCATTGCGCTGAAATTGATATTGTGAGATTTGATTATCGAAATCGGACGCTCTTGTCGCGAGATCGCTATTCAGGTTAGTTATCTGCAAAGACTCTTGAATGCTTTGGTTATAGAGACTGTGGAACGTACTCTGCTGCTGATAGTAGAGGTAAACCTGGTTATTCAGCTGATCCCGATTAATGAGCCCCTTACTGCGATACTCATCGTAATTTTTCATGGTTTCGCGCATGAAGTTAACACCGTTGCGTGAATTCTCGACCATCTGTTTGGACTGGCTGTGCGCCAGTTTATATTGGTCAATCTGCGCTTGCAGATTGACCAGGGTCGTTTTCTTGTTCGCCTCCAATTTGGCGATGATGCTATCGACCTGCGCCAGTTGATTTTCTATCGCCTGCCGCGTGCTTGCGCTGACGGTGCCGGAATCCGTCACCCTGCTGACGTCTATCTGATAAAGATGCTGCCCTTTTTTTACCTGATCGCCCACATTGACAAAGCGTTGTGCAATGAATCCCTGCTGAGTAGCAAATATGTTGACCGATCTTGGCAGCGTCGTGACCTCTCCGCCCACGCTGATACGCCGGGTATAACCGCCATAGGTCACGAAAATGATCAGCACAGAAACGAATGAAAGTGAAATGCCCGCGATGACCCAGGCCGGCAACCCTGCAATTAACAATGCTTTTCCTGCCCATTTAGAACGACTGTGCGATAAGGCCTCTTCCCTAAACAAATTCTGACCTCTCCATATATAACGACACCGTTCATTTTTATCTTTTCCCTGGCCCAACACGGCGCTTATTTAGATTTAGTCTTTGTTGGCAAAACCCACAAGTAATAATAATCTTAAAAAAACACAAAACTGCTGAAACGTCACAAAAAGTGCGACCCTAATATTAGCGACGGCGTTATGAGTTGCATATTTCAACGCCGACCTCTTTAATCTAAGCGTATTCTCATCAAGCCGTCATTCACAGAGGCTGCGAGAATTAAGCGGCGAAACGCTTTACGTTTCGTTCCTGAGGTATAGGGATAAAGTTGAAAGGATTTACTATGAAAGAGCTAAATACTGCAGAGATCGAAATCGTTTCTGGTGCGGGGATTATTTCCGATACGGCAAGCTTTGTATCAGGATTTGCCGGCGATGTTATCATTGATACCGTAAAATTGGCCAATGATGCGCTTAATACCCGATTGATCTCTTCCGTAGGCCAAGGGTTCAACGCGATCGGTTTTGGCTTGGGCGCCGTTCATAATGTCGCGGACTCGCTTGGCTATGCGGCATTTAAAAGCGTTGCAGCCGTAGGCTCCCTGCTGGGCGGGGATGCAAGCCGTATCGAATATCATTACGAGAAAGAATGGGGTGCTTGAAAACAAGCGGCTCCCTCTGAAAGGTTAATGATGCTAACCACCTGCCCAATCAGGTGGTTATTTCAATTACGCACTCACTAACTCTTCTGTTTGAAAACCGCTTTGGTCAATGGAGAGGAGAACACGTTGTGCGGATCGTACTTATTCAACACGTTGCAGGCATGATTCCAACTGTCATTGTTCCCTGCCCCTGCATTAAAGCTGCGCGGAATGTTTTCTTCGAGTACGGTTTTATCCTGCCACGCGGCCTGTGACGTATAACCCCAGCCTTTACTCCACTCTACGCGAACCGTCGCATAGTCGCCCGCATAGTGGCTAAAAATCCATTTTTCCATTTCACTGTAGAATTTATTGGCATCCGGCGTATCGGGCATGGTCAGAATATCCAACCAGATCGCGACATCCCATTCCGGATGGGATTCAACGGGGCGAATAGCCGAAAGATCGGGAGCAATGGCATTGGCCACCGCGCTCTCTTTTGCACTGTCCAATCCGGTGACGCGAATTTCAATCGGGCCATTCATCGGAAATGAATTCTTGCGCTGGTAATCGGCCACCATTTCTTCATATTTTTTCGTGAAATCGTGCAATACGTTTTGAATATTGCTCCGCTTCGTGATTATCGCGTAACCATTGGCCGTCACGCGCAGCGTTGTCGGCTTCACATACAACAGCAGATCCTTGCTCCACCCCCACAGATCCGCCGACACGGTGGCCCCTAAACCAATGCTGACCAACTCCATCTGCGCCTTGCCGAGTGTCGGGGTCAGCTCCGGGTGGCCATTATTGATTTTTTTAATGATATCGGAAATTTTAACCGGCAAATTATCCGAGAACGGATAGTTAAATGGACCATTAACCGGTTTTGACACTTTTGGGAAGCTGTCTTCTTGCTTCCACACTTTCAGCCATGGTTTTTCCGTGAACGGGAACCAAATGACTTCAACGCGCCCGCACAGATCCAAGAAATGGCTGAAGGTATTTTTTGTCGTGCTTGCAGTGGAAAAAAGATCCGCCGCGGTGACATTAACATAACTTTGACAGCGTAAACGCCGGTTGCGCGGCACCTGCAGCGTCACTTCGCTGATAAAAGCCCGGCCGACATGCACCAGGAATGCCGAGCTCTCCGCATTATCACGCGTAAACTCCTTTAATTCATACTTCGACCGCGCCTGATCCCAGACGACAGCTTTTAGCGACACCACGCTATTGCTCACGGAACCAAAGCTGGCAAACTCAGCCAGAGGCTCATCTTTTGCCGGGATGCAGGTTCCATGGCCGCCGATGGCGAGCACGCCGCCCAGGGTCAGATCGCCAGGCGCCGGCGTCGCGTAAAAGCCGAGTTTCTTTTTTTCTAATTCAGTGAGCAAAGCCTGCATTGTCACCCCCGTTTGCGCGGTGACGTATCCATGCTCTCCCACTTTATTGATTGAGATGTTTTTGAATTTCCTGGTGAGGTCGATCAGCACGACATTGCTGTTATCCTCCCCGTTTGCAATAACGAGCGGGGACCAGTTGTGCTTGATGCCAACCGGGCGCACGCAATATTTATTCTCATGCGCCCAGTTAATTACGGCCAAGAGCTCATCCGTATTTTGTGGATAGCAGGTCAGAATATGATTGCCGGAGATTTCTTTTGACCAATTAACAAAATTGACATACTCATAGCCCACAGGGAACGTGTTCAAACTAGAACTAGTCATAACTGACTTCCTTTTAAAATTAAAATAGATAGAGATAAAAACGGCAACAGCCCGAGCGCTAATTGATCACCCTGATAAGCACCTCCTTTTCCTTGGGATAATCCCTCTGTTTTACTGCCCGAATAGCGTCAAGACTTGCCAATATAAATCAACACCTTGACGTTAATTTCCGCGTATTGAAAATTCTTTTCTTTATGCAACTCAATTAAAAAGCCGTTTCTTATTCGCACGCCAAGTAAAGGAAGATAGGCGTCATAGATGCTGTCAAAAAAAACCAGGTATTCGTTCAACCTGCCGTTAAACTCGAACAACAAATACTGCCCTCTTATCAACGTCAGATTGCGTGTCTCGTAGTACCCTTTGCTGAGCGTTACTTCCCAACCGGATGAAGCCAACTTTACCGTGCGCATTGACGTATCGGTATTTTTCCCTGTGCGGCTGCCGTATTTCTGTCGTTCCTCTCCTCCAGAGCTGGAAGCATTCATCGAATGATAGAGAAAAAACTTATATCCCTTAAGCAGGTATATGTTCTTGGGCATTTCGATAAAATGATATGCTGACGGATTTTGTATTAAAAAGGGAGGGAGATGTTTGGAAAAGTCCCATTCCTGGCTCGTTCTAAAGTCCTTTGGGCTTTCACCGAAAAAGCGTTGAAAGGCGCGGCTAAAAGCCTGCTGGGAGCTAAAGCCGATAGCAGTAGCCACTTCCAATACTTTTAAATCAGACTGTTTGAGCATGACGGCAGACTTGCTCAGACGCCTATTTCTGATATACGTCGCTATTTTCATTCCCGTATAACGCTGAAACATTCTTTGCAAGTGCCATTTCGAATAACCAGACAAATCCGATAACTTTTCTATCGAGAGATCATGCTGTATATTCATCTCGATCAAATTAACTAGCTCGACCACAATACTATGCTGGTAACTCATAATGACATCCATGCCCTAACAAAACCCACCCTCAGACAACCTGCTCATTGGGCTTTTATCCATTAAAATGAAAAACAAAGCGCTGCCGCAATCATGCAATTAGGATTAGAATGTGAAAAACGATGAACCTTTTATAATTGATTGACAAAGAGATACTTCTTTTTGGGTAGACATCCTCCTTATGACGTTATTGGTATAATTCTTATAAAGCTTTTCCCTGGTGAAGGCTTTTCCTGTCTCTTTCATCTTGACCAATATCCATCCTGACGTTGTGCAACTAAGCAGTCAAAAGAAAGCATATCCTGGCATCCGTTGATAAATCGTTTGCCTCCCTCTCGGCGGTGCATTTTAATACCCTTACATTTAGAGTAGCCTATGTAGATAGCTTAGAAAATATCAAATGCCAGATAATTACATAGTTCGCACTTTATGTTACGACAATAATTAAAAGATAAGAAAAATCATATAATTAGAATTTCAACTCCAAGCAATGAATGCCGATAAAACGTAGATCTCGTCCTTGAGAAGGGTTATTAAAAACAATGAAACCGCTGATTTCCCCAATAAAAACAGAAAGAAAGATTTATAAAATAAGAAATAGACTAATTCACTGCATCCTTCTGATATATTTATTCGTCAGACCAAGTCTTTCAGAAAAATCCCATAAAATGGCGCACGGAGTCCTTTAATTTTCGCAGAGGATTAATTAGCTACGCTATCGCCCGATGCCGATGAGTCGACGCGCCTCAATACGGCAATTCATTTTAATGCCGCGGCCCGGCGGATACGGTGAATAAAGCCCCGTTATCCGACGACATCATCGCACCGGCGAAGTGCGCGTGGTTGCAGAATACCGTTCTGCGGATAGGCGCAAAGCCGAGATGGAAAACGCCGCGTCTCAGGAAATGAGCCGTAAGCAAAGCGCAGGCGGCTCCGTGCGGGCTGTCCTCTCCATTCGCGCCTCTCTCAACCTAGCCCTCTTGCGGATCGGAGGCCGTCTACGGCACAGGGAGCCAAACATCGGGTATAAAAAAACCCGCCGTTAAGCGGGTTTGGTTCTCATGTGCGGTTCACTGACGCCAGCCTACGCCGGACGCGGGATTACTCCCACTCGATCGTCGCCGGCGGCTTGCCGCTGATGTCGTACACCACGCGGGAGATGCCGTCCACTTCGTTGATGATGCGGTTGGACACGCGGCCGAGGAAGTCATACGGCAGATGCGCCCAGTGCGCGGTCATGAAGTCGATGGTTTCCACCGCACGCAGGGAGACCACCCAGTCGTATTTGCGGCCGTCGCCCATTACGCCGACCGAGCGCACCGGCAGGAACACGGTGAACGCCTGGCTGACTTTGTTGTACAGATCGGCTTTGTGCAGCTCTTCGATGAAGATGGCGTCGGCGCGGCGCAGCAGATCGCAGTACTCTTTCTTCACTTCGCCCAGCACGCGCACGCCCAGACCCGGGCCCGGGAACGGGTGACGGTACAGCATGTCGTACGGCAGGCCCAGTTCCAGGCCAATTTTGCGCACTTCGTCTTTGAACAGCTCTTTCAGCGGCTCGACCAGGCCCAGCTTCATCTCTTTCGGCAGGCCGCCCACGTTGTGGTGCGACTTGATCACGTGCGCTTTGCCGGTGGCGGAAGCGGCGGATTCAATTACGTCCGGATAGATGGTGCCCTGCGCCAGCCATTTCACCTGCTCTTGCTTGCAGGCTTCTTCGTCGAACACTTCAACGAACACGCGGCCGATGATTTTACGCTTGGCTTCCGGCTCGTCGACGCCCGCCAGCGCGGTCAGGAAGCGGTTTTCCGCCTCGACGTGCACGATGTTCAGGCCGAAGTGGTCGCCGAACATTTCCATCACCTGCTTGGCTTCGTTCAAGCGCAGCAGGCCGTTGTCGACGAACACGCAGGTCAGACGCTTGCCGATGGCGCGGTGCAGCAGCATCGCGGTCACGGAGGAGTCAACGCCGCCGGACAGGCCGAGGATCACGTGGTCTTCACCCACCTGCTCGCGGATGCGCTCAACCGCATCTTCGATGATGGTCGCCGGCGTCCACAGGGCCTCACACTGGCAGATGTCCAGTACGAAGCGCTCCAGCATGCGCTGGCCCTGACGGGTGTGGGTCACTTCCGGGTGGAACTGCACGCCGTAGAAGCGTTTTTCTTCGTTGGCCATAATGGCGAACGGGCAGGTATCGGTGCTGGCGACGGTCACGAAGTCGGACGGGATCGCGGTCACTTTATCGCCGTGGCTCATCCACACGTCCAGCAGCGGTTTGCCGGCCGGGCTGATGGCGTCTTCGATGTCGCGCAGCAGCGCGCTCTCGTTGACGATTTCCACCTGCGCGTAGCCGAACTCGCGTTCGTTGGAGCCCTGCACATGGCCACCCAGCTGCATCGCCATGGTCTGCATGCCGTAGCACACGCCCAGCACCGGCACGCCGGCGTTGAACACGTAGTCAGGGGCGCGCGGGCTGCCGGCTTCGGTGGTGCTTTCCGGGCCGCCGGACAGGATGATGCCGCTTGGATTAAATTCGCGGATCTGCTCTTCGCTAACGTCCCAGGCCCACAGTTCGCAGTAAACGCCGATTTCGCGCACGCGGCGGGCGACCAGTTGGGTGTATTGCGAACCGAAGTCCAGTATGAGGATGCGATGCTTATGGATATTTTGTGTCATGTGAGGCGAATTCCAGCAACAAGAGAAAAAGAGCGAAAATGTATGTTTTCGGGATGGGGCTTAGCGCCCCACCCCGGCCTCTCACTCAGGAGAGGTTAAGGCATCAGCCCATGCGGTAGTTCGGCGACTCTTTGGTGATGGTCACGTCGTGCACGTGGCTTTCCTGAATGCCGGCGCCGCTGATGCGCACGAACTCCGCCTTGGTGCGCAGATCGTCGATGGTGGCGCAGCCGGTCAGGCCCATGCAGGAGCGCAGGCCGCCCATCTGCTGGTGCACGATGGCTTTCAGCATGCCTTTATAGGCCACGCGGCCTTCGATACCTTCCGGCACCAGTTTGTCGGCGGCGTTATCGGTCTGGAAGTAACGGTCGGAAGAGCCTTTGGACATCGCGCCCAGCGAGCCCATGCCGCGGTAAGATTTGAACGAGCGGCCCTGATACAGCTCGATTTCGCCCGGAGATTCTTCGGTGCCCGCCAGCATGGAGCCGACCATCACGCAAGAGGCGCCCGCGGCGATCGCTTTGGCGATATCGCCGGAGAAGCGGATGCCGCCGTCGGCGATAACCGGAATACCGGTGCCTTCCAGCGCTTCCACCGCGTCGGCGATGGCGGTGATCTGCGGCACGCCTACGCCGGTCACGATGCGGGTGGTACAGATGGAGCCAGGGCCGATACCCACTTTCACCGCGCTCACGCCGGCTTCAGCCAGCGCTTTGGCGCCCGCCGCGGTCGCGACGTTGCCGCCGACGATCTGCAGATCCGGGTATTTGGCGCGGGTTTCGCGGATGCGCTGCAACACGCCTTCGGAGTGGCCGTGCGAGGAGTCGATCAGCAGGACGTCAACGCCTGCCGCCACCAGCGCATCA
This sequence comes from Serratia sp. SCBI, assembly GCF_000747565.1. NCBI lineage: Bacteria > Pseudomonadati > Pseudomonadota > Gammaproteobacteria > Enterobacterales > Yersiniaceae > Serratia > Serratia sp. SCBI. Next base: position 3,845,687 of record NZ_CP003424.1, read on the forward strand.
ACGCGCTCTTCGTTGCCGGCGCCGGCGCCGACCGCCGCGCCCACGCGCAGACGGCCGTGTTCGTCTTTACAGGCGTTCGGCTTACGTTCCGCTTTTTGGAAGTCTTTAACGGTGATCATGCCCAGCAGGTGGAAGCTGTCGTCCACCACCAGCGCTTTTTCTACGCGCTTTTCGTGCATCTTCTGCAGCACCACGTCGCGCGCTTCACCTTCTTTCACGGTGACCAGGCGATCTTTCGGCGTCATCACCGCAGTCACCGGCTGAGTCAGATCGGTCACGAAGCGCACGTCGCGGCCGGTGATGATGCCGACCAGCTCGTTGTCTTCGGTGACGACCGGATAACCGGCGAAGCCGTTGCGCGCGGTCAGCTCTTTCACTTCCTGCAGCGTGGTGGCCGGGGTAACGGTCTGCGGGTCGGTGACTACGCCGCTTTCATGTTTTTTCACGCGGCTGACTTCTTCAGCCTGGCGCTCAATGGACATGTTTTTGTGGATGAAGCCCAGGCCGCCTTCCTGCGCCAGCGCGATGGCCAGGCCGGATTCGGTAACGGTATCCATGGCTGCGGACAGCATAGGGATGTTCAGGCGGATGGTTTTGGTCAGTTGAGTGCCGAGCTCTGCGGTGTTAGGCAGAACCGTGGAGTGGGCTGGAACCAGGAGGACGTCGTCAAACGTCAGAGCTTCTTTAGCGATACGTAGCATGGGCAATATCTCACCAGGGTGGGCTGTGAAAAAGATAAAATATTGCCGCGGCATTATACAGAGCGGAATCGGTTGCCTCCAGCACTTTCTTACAAAAAGTCTTGATTACCTTTTTCAGCCATGTAGTATCGACCAATTAAGTGATTGTTTTGAAATTTGATCTGGGTCACATGTCGCTACCTGTTTCGCCTTCCATTTTTACCGTAAGCCGCCTGAATCAGACGGTTCGCCAACTGCTGGAAATGGAAATGGGGCAGATTTGGCTCTCCGCCGAGATCTCCAACCTCTCCCAGCCCGCCTCCGGCCACTGGTATTTCACCCTGAAAGACGACCGCGCCCAGGTGCGCTGCGCGATGTTCCGCAACAGCAACCGCCGCGTCACCTTCCGGCCGCAAAACGGCCAGCAGGTCTTGGTGCGCGCCAGCATCACGCTGTATGAACCGCGCGGCGACTACCAGCTGATCGCCGAGAGCATGCAGCCCGCCGGCGACGGCCTGCTGCAGCAACAGTTCGAGCAGTTAAAACAGCGCCTGAGCGCCGAAGGGCTGTTCGATCAGCAGTTCAAGCAGCCGCTGCCCGCACCGGCCAAACGCGTCGGGGTGATCACCTCCGCCAGCGGCGCGGCGCTGCACGATATCCTGCAGGTATTGCAGCGGCGCGATCCGTCGCTGCCGATCGTCATCTACCCCACCTCGGTGCAGGGCGCGGAAGCGCCGATGCAGATCGTGCGCGCCATTGAGACCGCCAACCGCCGCGATGAATGCGACGTGCTGATCGTCGGCCGCGGCGGCGGTTCGCTGGAGGATCTGTGGAGCTTCAACGACGAACGCGTGGCGCGGGCGATCTTCGCCAGCCGCATTCCGATCGTCAGCGCCGTCGGCCATGAAACCGACGTCACCATCGCCGACTTCGTCGCCGACCTGCGGGCGCCGACCCCTTCCGCCGCCGCCGAACTGGTGAGCCGCAATCAGCTCGAGCTGTTGCGCCAGCTGCAGTCGCAGCAGCAGCGGCTGGAGATGGCGATGGATTACTACCTGGCGCAGCGTCAGCAGCAGTTCACCCGCATTCATCACCGTTTACAGCAGCAGCATCCGCATCTGCGCCTGGCGCGCCAGCAGACGCTGCTGTTCAAGCTGCAGCGCCGAATGGAAGACGGCATGCAGCAGCAGCTGCGCCTGGCCACCCGCCGCAGCGAACGCATCCAGCAGCGGCTGGCGCAGGTGCAGCCGCAGGGCCGCATTCACCGCTACCAACAGCGCGTGCAGCAGCAGGAATACCGTCTGCAGCAGGCGATGGAGCGCCAGCTCAACGCCTACCGCCAGCGTTTCGGCGTGGCGTGCAGCCAGCTGGAGACCGTCAGCCCGCTGGCGACGCTGGCGCGCGGCTACAGCGTGACGCAAACTCCGCGCGGCGAGCTGCTGAAAACCACCAAGCAGGCGCAGGTCGGCGAACTGCTGAAAACCCGCCTGCAGGATGGCTGGGTGGAAAGCGAGGTGAAAACCATCACCGTCGACAAAAAGCCGCGCAAGAAGCGCGCGGCCGAGTAAGCCCTACTCCAGCGTAAAACGCTCGCCGGGTTCACCGTTCACCCACAGCGCGCGCGTTTCGCCTTCCGGCAGGCTGAGCGTCAGCGTGCGCCAGGCCGGGCGGAAATGCCCTTCCGTCGTGATATCCACCATGATGCGCTGATGGTCGCAGCGCATTTCCCAGCGCAGCCACAGCGCATCGCCCTGCCGCCAGCCGTCGCTTTCGCCGTCGTCCTCAAACAGCAGCCCGCCGCTCGCCCCGCCGCCCTTGAGCGGAAACAGGCGCAGCTCGCGCCGATCGTCGGCGGCCACGTCCACATGCGCCAACCGCTGCGACAGCGGCAGCGCCGCCCCGGCGCGCACCAGCAGCGGCAGACGCTCCAACGGCGCCGCCAGCGTCACCGTCTGGCCGCCGCCGAACCACTGGCCGCTGTAGAAGCAGTACCAGCCTTCGCCATTATCCGGCAGATACACCGAACGGCGACGTTGCCCCGGCTCCACCACGCTGGCCACCAGCAGATCGCGGCCAATCAGAAAATCGTCGTTTTCGCCAAAGGTGCGCGCATCCTGTTCGTGATCGAGAAAAGTCGGGCGCAGCATCGGCTCGTCGTCGGCGCAGGCCTGCCACAGCAGCGTGTAGAAATACGGCAGCAGCCGGTAACGCAAGTTGATCGCCTCGCGCACCGCCGGGGTGGCGGCCGGGTACATCCAGGGTTCGTTGACCGTGGCGTCGTCATTCCAGGAGTGGATGGTGAAACGCGGGTGCATCACGCCGTTTTGTACCCAGCGCACCAGCAGCTCCGCGTCCGGTTTGTCACCGGAGAAGCCACCGACGTCGTGGCCGAGGTTATACAACCCGGACAGGCTCATGCCCAACCCCATGCGAATGTTGTAGCGCAGCGTCTGCCAGCTGGTGCGATTATCGCCGCTCCAGGTCTGCACGTAGCGCTGCATGCCGGCGCAGCCGGAGCGCGAGATCAGGTACGGCCGCCGCTGCGGCGCAAAGCGCAACTGGGCCTCCATCGAGGCGCGCATCATCAGCAGCGGCATCACCGGGCGGAGATGTTTGATGGCGATCGGCCGTCCAAAGCCGTGGCAGCGCGCTTCGCCGTCCCACACTTCGTACTCGTTGTTGTCGTTCCAGGTCGAATCGATGCCCATCTCCAGCAGCTGCTGTGTGACGCCCTGCTGCCACCAGCGCACCGTCGCCGGATTGGTGAAGTCGAGGTGCGATCCTTCGTCGTCCCAGAAGCTGGAGCGTTCCGGCGCGTCGCTTTGCGAATCGCGGATAAACAGCCCCTGCGCCGCCACCTCTTGATACTGCGGATGATCCTGCAGCAGGCACGGCTTGATGTTGGCCGCCAGCTTGAGGCCGGCGTCGTGAAACGCCTGGCTGAGCAGCCTGGGCTGCGGCACCTTGTCATAGTTCCAGTTAAACACGTAGCGTTTGTTGTTGATCGAGGTGTAGCCCGACGACAGCTGGAAAGAGTCGCAGGGGATGGCATGTTGGCGGCACAGCGCAATGAACTGTTGCAGCTGCTGCTGGGCGTCCGGCGCGTCGGTGTAGTACATGGTCGAACCGCTGTAGCCCAGGCTCCACTTCGGCCCGAAGTGGGTGCGGCCGGTCAGGCGCACGAACGCCTTGGTGACATCCAAAACCTTCGGCCCGAGGAACAGGTAGTAATCCAGATCGCCCGCTTCGGCCTGATAGCGGCGGTAGGCCGTATGGTAGTTGTCGATCTCGTTGCCCAGATCCAGCCAGCAGCTGCTCAGGTTGTCGTAGAACAGGCCGAAGCTCGCCTCCGGCCCGCGGGTGATGGTAAACGGAATGTGCTTGTACAGCGGATCGGTGCTGGCGGCGTTGTAGCCCATCGCGTCCAGGTTGCGCATCTCGAAGCGGCGGCCGGTGCGTTCCAGATCGCCGGCCTTCTCCCCAGGCCGTAATAGCGCTCATCGGCGAAACGCCGCTGGTAATGCGCCACGCCGTCGCCGTGCGCGTTGAGCAGGTAGGCGCTGGTCGGCCGATCCGCCGCCAGCGGCCGCCACTCGCCGGCGGCATTGCAATACTCCCACGCCAGCCACAGCGGCTGATGCACCGTCACGCGCAGCAGCGGCGTGCTGACCACCAGCCGATCGCCCTCCCGGCGCAGCTGATAACCCGGCAGGCTGAAACCGGCGACGCTGAGCCGATCGCGCCCCTCCCAGGGCACATCCTCCTGCGGCGCAATGCTCCAGGTGCGATCCAGCGCCAGCTCGCCCTCACGTTTGATCAACACGCGGAACAGACCGTCTTCCAGCACGTACAGGCAGAAACGGTGGCGTTCATCGACCAGCAGCTCGACGTAGTCGGCATGCTGCGCCGCCAGCGTCCAATTTTTCAACGTTTTCATACATATTCCACTTAGCTGTGTGAAGGGGTTTTCTTACCGCCGCGCTCGGCGATCAGGGTGATCAAGAACAGGGCGCCGATCAAATCGAAGAAGCCCATCGCGATAAACAGCGGGTTGAAACCGAGGGTGTCGGATACCGCGCCGATCAGGAGCGTGAACAGGAAGCTGGCGATCCAGGCGCTGGAGCCGCGCATGCCGTTGACCGTCGCCATTTGGTTCTTATCGAACGATTCCACCACCAGGGCGCTGAGCATGCAGGAGATCACCTGATGGCCGAATCCGCCGATCGAGATCAGCGCGATCGCCACATAGGGATCTTGGGTGATCGCCACGAACGCCAGCGACACCATCAGGAAAGCGCCGGTCACCGAGCTGGCGACCACCGAGTTGACGCGGCTGCAGCCGAACCATTTGCGGTATAGCGTGGTGAGATAGCCGCTGGCGACGCTGCCGATATCCGCCGCCAGAAACGGCAGCCAGGCGAACATCGCGATCTGCTTCAGATCCATGCCGCGTTCGGTGGCCAGGTACAGCGGCACCCAGAAACTGAAGACCGCCCAGGCCGGCTCGGCGAGAAAGGCCGGGATGGCGATGCCATAGAATTTCTTGTTCTTGCACAGGCTGGCCAGCGAAGTGAAGAACGGCAGCTTCGGCAGCACCGGCTCGTTGTCTTCACGGATCAGATCCAGCTCTTGTTGGCTGAGGTTCGGGTGCTGCTGGGGCGAGTGGTAGAACAGCCACCACAGCACTACCCAGATCAGCGCCAGCCCGCCGGAGAACAGGAACGCGCCCTGCCAGCCGAAGGAGACGTGGGCGATGACGATGATCGGCGGCGCCAGCATGGCGCCGATGGAGAAACCGACGCCCGCCCAGCCGGCGGCGATCGGACGCTCCTTCTTCGGGAACCAGTCGGAGATCGCCTTGGCGTTGGCCGGAGTGGCCGCCGCCTCCGCGCCCCCCATGAAGAAGCGCAAAATGGCCAGTTGCAACCAGCTGCCGGCGCCGGCGTGCAGCATGCACACCACCGCCCAAATGCCCGCGCAGATCAGAAAGCCCATCTTCAGGCCGATGACGTCGATCAGCCAGCCGCAGATCGGCTGAAATACCGTATAGGCCAACTGGAACGACGCCACCACCCAGGCATATTGCTCGGTGCTCATGTTCAGGCTGGTTTTCAGTTCCGGCGCCAGAATGCCCAGCGAGTTGCGGGTAATGTAGTTGACCGTGACGCCCAACAAGAACAGCGCCAGCATCCACCAGCGTAGCGATTTGAACTTGCGCCGGCCGCTCTGCGCGACCGTCTGATTGATCTCCACACTCATCGGTTCTCTCCCCGCGGCCGCCCGTGACAACGACGCGCGCATTGGTAGGGTACATTGCGCTATCAAAAGGGGACGGTGAACACAGGCCAACGCCCGCATAACAGACCGGCAGTCCATCACAACCCCATGATTTATTTTTTGTTTTTCTTCTTTGCACACCGTTAAAATTGGACTGACAAGTCGTTAAAATTGGTGTACCAATGCAGACTACTCAGCGATCACGCACAGCGAAACGGGGTTTTTTGCAAAGATTTTCACAGGCGGGTGAAAAAATAGTCATAATGGCCGCAGGATCCAGTCAAAGTGCTGAAAAGCCGCAGTGAAAATATTCTCATGGACGAATTTGAAGGAGATCACAAAATGAACGGAAAGCTGAAAATCCAGGAGATCGCCCGCCAAACCGGGCTGTCGATCAGCACCGTTTCCCGCGTGCTGGCGGGCAAGGCCAACACCAGCGCCGAAGCGCGCCGCAAGGTGCTGGAATGCGCGCAGCAAAACGGCATTCTACAGGGCATTTCCAGCGGCCGACTGATGTTGAACAATGTGATGGTGTTCGCGCCGCAGCGCGCGTTCGACGTGCGCACCGATATCTTCTACTACAAGGTCATTCAGGGCATCGCCGCCGCACTGATGCAGCACGAGGTGCGCATCCGTTACTGCGGCCTGGAAGAGCAGCACAGCGACGGCGCGCTGTTTCTGGAAAAAATGAGCGATCCGCACACCGAAGCGGCGCTGATCATCGGCATCGACGACGAACACATCCATACCCTGGCGGCCGATCTGCCCAAGCCCTGCGTGCTGATCAACTGCACCGATCGGCAGATGCGGCTGGACAGCGTCTCGCCGGATCATCAGCTGATCGGCGACTATTCCGCCAGCTATCTGTTCCAGCAGGGGCACAGCCATATTCTCAACCTGCAGTGTCTGCGCCGCCACACCATGGAGCTGCGGCTGGCGGGCATCCGGCAGGCCTACGCGCGGCATCATCTGCCGTTCGACGACGGCCGCCATCTGGTGACCACTTCCGGCTTCGGCAGCGAAGAGGCCGAACAGGCGCTGAGCACCTACCTGAACCGCGCCCCGCTGCCGACGGCGATCCTGGCCGGCGGCGACTACATGGCGGTCGGGGCGGTCAAGGCGCTCAGCAAGCTGGGGCTGAGCGTACCGGGCGACGTATCGGTGATGAGCACCGATGGCTTCAACCTGGCGGAAATACACGACGTGCCGCTGACCTCGGTACAGGTGCCGCGCGATGAGCTGGGCTACGAGGCGATCCAGCTGCTGCAGCGGCGCATGCTGCGCGCCGACGCGCCGCCGTGCAACCTGCTGCTGCATGGCCGGTTGGCGGTACGCGCCTCGGTGCGGCGCATAAGTCCCCACAAGACCACCCCGGCGGTGAGCACGCATAACCACAGGCTTTATGACGAGTAGACTACACTTAGGCTCAGTGCATTCATTCGATGAGGTAAATTTTTTGCCTAAGGAGAGCCACTATGCCAGCCCAGCGCATGCGTTCCGTCATTCCTCCCTACATGCTGCGCCGCATTATTGAACACGGTAACGCCCCGCAGCGCGACTGCGCGCTGCACACCCTGAACCACGTGCAAAGCCTGCTCGGCAACAAGCCGCTGCGTTCACCGACCGAGAAAAACGCCCGAGCCGGCGAAGCGCTCCGCGATATCTACGACGCCCAGAACGGCACCCAACTGCCCGGCAAACAGGTGCGCAAGGAGGGCCAGCCCAGCAACCACGACGTGGCGGTGGACGAGGCCTACGACTATCTCGGCGTCACCTACGATTTCTTCTGGCAGGCCTACCGGCGCAATTCGCTGGATAATAAAGGGCTGCCGCTGGTCGGCAGCGTGCACTACGGCAAGGAGTACCAGAACGCTTTCTGGAACGGCCAGCAGATGGTGTTCGGCGACGGCGACGGCGAGATCTTCAACCGTTTCACCATCGCCATCGACGTGGTCGGCCACGAGCTGGCGCACGGCGTGACCGAGAGCGAGGCTGGGCTGATCTACTACCAGCAGTCCGGCGCGCTCAACGAATCGCTGTCTGACGTGTTCGGTTCGTTGGTCAAGCAATTCCACCTGCAGCAAACCGCCGATAAAGCAGACTGGCTGATCGGCGCCGCTCTGCTCGCCAAGGGCATCAAAGGCAAAGGGCTGCGCTCGATGTCAGCGCCCGGCACCGCCTACGACGACCCGCTGCTGGGCAAAGACCCGCAGCCTGCCAGCATGAAGGATTACATCCAGACCAAGGAAGACAACGGCGGCGTGCACCTCAACTCCGGCATTCCCAACCGCGCGTTCTACCTGGCGGCAACCGCGCTGGGCGGCTTCGCCTGGGAAAAAGCCGGCTACGTCTGGTATGACACAGTGTGCGACAAAGCGCTGCCGCAAAACGCCGACTTCGCCACCTTCGCCCGCGCCACGGTGAAACACGCGCAGGCGCGTTTCGATCAAAGCGTGGCGGACAAGGTGCAACAGGCCTGGCATCAGGTGGGGGTGGAGTAATGAAACCGCTGCCGACGCTCAATCAGGATACGGTCATTGAGCTGGCGCGCGAGGGAGGCTTCGCCTACATTCCTAAACTGGCGGGCCAGCGCCGCATTGCGCTGGCCGATATCACGCCGGAGCAACGGCAGCGCCTGAATCAGTTGCTGAATCAGACTCTGCCGTACGCCCAGGAAGAGGGCCAACCCAACTCCCCGGCTGCGGCGACCAGCGCTACTACCGCGTACAGATCAACTACACCAGCCCCACCCTGAGCACCGAGATCGTGCTGTTAATCCCGGAAAGCAGCGCGCCGCAGGCGCTGGTGGATCTGTGGAAAACCGGCCAGGTGGATGAGTGAGGGCTTACAGCGGCTGATAGCTGAAATTCACCCGTTTTTTGGAGATCAGCCCGTGCCCGTTCTGGCACAGGTAATCCACCGCCCCGCAGGCCTTCAACTCTTGCAGCGGCTGCCCGCACTCCGGGCAGCTCGCCAGCTGCCGATAATCGCGCTGACAGGCGGCACAATGGTAGTGACCCGCTACCCAATTCATGGTCTGACGACAGTGCGGACAATGCGCATCCATAACGGCTCCCAGGTTAAATCGCGCCCCATGAGCGCAAGAAATAGATCCCCAACGCGGTGGTGAAGAACGACCCGACGGTGGTGATAGCGATAATGTTGGCCGCCAGCGTGGCGTTGCCGCCCATAGCGCGCGTCATCACATAGCTGCCCGAAGCGGTCGGCGTGGCGGAAAACAGGAAGATAATGCCCAGCGCCGCCCCCTGAAACCCGCACAGCCAGCCGGTCAGCGTCATCAGGAACGGCACCAGAAACAGCTTGGCCGCCGACGACAGCGCCGCCACGTTGGACGAGCGGAACATGGCGCGAAAATCCAGGCTGGCGCCGGTGCACAGCAGCGCCAACGGCAGCGACAGCGCGGAGATATAGCTGCCGGTCTGGCGGATCACGGTCGGGATGCCCAGCCCGGTTTGCGCATACAGCAGCCCGCACACCAGGCCGATGATCAGCGGATTGGTGACAATGCTGCGCAGCAGCGACAGGTGGCTGATTTTCTTGCCCTGCCCGCCCTGCAGGCTGCGCGTGAGGGTGATGACCGACAGTATGTTGAACAGGATCACGGTCACCGTCAGGTACAGCGAGGCGAGCGCAATGCCTTCGCTGCCGTAGGCGGTCATGGCGTAGGCCAGACCGACGATGGCGGTGTTGGCGCGAAACCCGCCCTGCACGAACACCCCGCGCTCACGCGGTTCTTTCACCACCCACCTGGCCGCCAGCTCCAGCAGCAGGAAGGTCGCCAGCGTGCCGACCGCGCCGAACAGCACCAGCGGCAGATTGCCGAGCAGCTGCGGATGGTTGGTGGCGATGCTGAAAAACAGCAGGCACGGCAGCGCCAGATTGAACACCAGGCGGGTCGCGCCGTCGACGAAGCGGTCATCCATCAGGCGCCAATGGCGCAACAGGATCCCCAGCAGCATCATCAGCAGATTCGGCACGGTGACGTCGAACGCAAAACTCCAGGTTTCCCAGGACATGGTGTTCCTTCAGACAGGCGAGGTAATCTTCAGATAATAAAACGATTTCGGGCCAATAAAAAAGGGGCGCGGCATCACTGCCGCGCCCCTCATGAGCGATTACTTGCTCTTTTTCAGGTGGCTCATCAGGCGTTTGCGCTTACGCATCTGGGTCGGCGTCAGCAGGTTGCGTTTGCCGGCGAACGGGTTGTCGCCCTCTTTGAACTGGATGCGGATCGGCGTCCCCATCACGTTCAGCGAGCGACGGAAGTAGTTCATCAGGTAGCGCTTGTACGAATCGGCCAGATCGCTGACCTGGTTGCCGTGGATCACCACGATCGGCGGGTTGTAACCGCCGGCGTGGGCGTATTTCAGCTTCACGCGGCGGCCGCGCACCAACGGCGGCTGGTGATCGTCAACCGCCATCTGCATGATTTTGGTCAGCATCGAGGTGTTTACGCGACGGGTTGCGCACTCGTAGGCTTCCTGCACCGATTCGAACAGGTTGCCGACGCCGCTGCCGTGCAGGGCGGAAATAAAGTGCACACGCGCGAAGTCGACGAAGCCCAGACGCAGATCGAGCATCTCTTTCACGTGCTCGCGATCTTCTTCGCTCATGCCGTCCCACTTGTTGACCGCAATCACCAGTGAGCGCCCACTATTGAGGATAAAGCCGAGCAGCGAGAGGTCCTGATCGGAGATGCCTTCACGCGCGTCGATCACCAGCAGCACCACGTTGGCGTCTTCAATCGCTTGCAGGGTCTTGATCACCGAGAATTTCTCGACGGTTTCGGTCACCTTGCCGCGTTTGCGCACCCCGGCGGTGTCGATCAGCACGTATTCGCGTTCGTCACGCACCATCGGAATGTAGATGCTGTCGCGGGTGGTGCCCGGCATGTCGTACACCACCACGCGCTCCTCGCCGAGGATACGGTTAGTGAGCGTAGACTTACCTACGTTCGGGCGGCCGACGATCGCCAGTTTGATCGGCAGATCCTGCGGATTGAACGCTTCTTCCGGCTCTTCGTCTTCTTCGCCTTCCAGCGTTTCGCCGTTTTGCTCGGCCCAGTAAGCGGCGTTGGCCTCTTCCTCGGTCAGCTCGACGTCTTCCGGTTTTTCCGGCACGAACGGCACCAGCACGTGTTCAATCAGCTGGGTCACGCCGCGGCCGTGAGAAGCGGCGATAGCGAACACTTCACCCAGACCGAGCGAGTAGAAATCGGCGGTGGCGGTGTCCGGATCCAGACCGTCGGTCTTGTTGGCCACCAGGAATGTCGCCTTCTGGCGGCTGCGCAGGTGCTGGGCGATGCCCTGATCCGCCGGCATCAGGCCGGCGCGGGCGTCGACCATGAACAGCACGATGTCCGCTTCTTCGATCGCCAGCAGCGACTGACCGGCCATGCGCGTTTCGACGCCGTCTTCGGTGCCGTCGATGCCGCCGGTATCGACGATGATAAATTCATTGCCTTCGATTTCAGCACGACCATACTTGCGGTCACGCGTCAGCCCCGGGAAATCCGCCACCAGCGCATCGCGCGTATGGGTTAAACGGTTGAACAAGGTGGATTTACCCACATTCGGGCGCCCGACCAGCGCGACGACAGGTATCATTGTTGAAGCCTCATTACTTAATAATCAATGCGTTACTGCACTGTGGATAGACACCAGCGGTGCAGCTTATAAAATACGAAACGGCCCCTGAACATTCAGGAGCCGTTTTCCCCTTCATCTTTCGCGCCACAGCGGCGTTGTCTGCGCACCTTCGCCTCGGTCACTTAGCTCACTAAGCTCCCGAGGACTCATGCGCTTGCCGCCTGGCTGCAACCCGAAATCATTCGGATGCAAGAAGGGATACGACGAGCGGCGTTAGCGGGTGAAAGCGTAAACTTTCCCGCCGCGAGCCTGGATGATCAGCTTGTCGCCGGCCACCATCGGCGCAGACAGGAAGCCGGAGCTGTCCACTTCCTGCTGGGCGACAAAACGGCCATCGGTGGTGTTGACCCAGTGCAGATAGCCTTCGGCGTCACCGGTCACCAGATAACCATTATACATCACCGGCGGCGTCAGGTTGCGGTGCAGCAGATCGCTTTGCGTCCACACGGTCACGCCGCCTTCGGTGCTGAGCGCCACCACGCGATCGTTCTGGTCGATCAGGTAGATGCGGCCCGCATCGACGATGAAATCATTCACCGAACCCAGCTCGCGTTTCCAGATGATCTGACCGGAACGCAGATCCAGCGCCGTCAGGTTGCCGTTGTAACCCAGCGCGTAGACCACGCCGTCAACGATCACCGGCGTGGTGTCCACGTCGTTCAGGCGATCGATTTCGGTCGCGCCGCTCGGCTGAGAAATGCGCTGTTGCCAGATCAGCTGGCCCTGCTGCATCAGCACGGCGCTGACGCGGCCGTTGTCACCGCCGACGATGGCGGCGCCAAAGGCGACGGCCGGCGCGGATTCACCGCGCAGCGACAGCGAAGGCATGTCCAGGTTAACCGTCCACTTCACCGCGCCGTCGGCTTCGTTCAGCGCCTGCAGCATGCCGTTGGAGGTATGCACCAACACCATGCCGTCGCTGACAACCGGACGGGAGATCGCTTCGCCGGCCACTTTGGTCTGCCAGGCGATGGCGCCGTCGGCGGTGTTCAATGCGTAAACCACCGCTTTTTCGCTGCCGACGTAAACCTTGTCACCCGCAACCGTCAGGCCGCCCGACAGCAGCGCAGACAGGTTGCTGGAGAAGAAGCCGGTCTTCTCGGAAAGATTGACCTTCCACTTCTCGTTGCCGCTGTCGGCGTCCATCGCTTTCACGATGCCGAAGCGATCGGCGGCGTAAATGGTGCTGTCCTGATAGGCCGGGCGCAGGTGGGAGTAATACTCACCGATACCGTCGCCCACCGAGGTGCTCCACGCCTTGTTCGGCGTAAACTGATTTTCAACTTTCGGCAACGGCGACATGGTAACCACGTCTTCTTCGCTGTTAAACAGCGAGCAACCACTCAGCAAGGCAGCGGAAACCAGTCCGACCAAGAGTGTTTTACGCAATTGCATGGGAATTCCCCTTAGCTGGACAAGTTATTCAATTTCATGCGCAGCAGAACCTGCAGCGCTTGAGAAGCGTTGGACTCAATGCCTTTGCTGTAAGCTTCGCGCGCGCCCTTGGCGTCGCCCTTCGCCAGCAGCACATCGCCGCGCACATCCTGCATCATCGCCGCCCAGCCTTCGCCTTTCACGCCATCCAGCGTTTTCAGCGCTTCATCCAGCTTTTTCTCCTGCAGCTGGACGCGCGCCAGACGCAGGTCGATCATCGCCAACAGGTTGTCGTCTTTGGTCTGGCCCTGCGCCAGCGCCAATTGTTGTTCCGCCTTGGCGAAATCATTCTGTTCGACAAAGTGCTTGGCCAACTGCAGCGCGGCCAGTACGCCGTAGCTGTTGCCGTTGGCCTGGACAAATTTCTCTGCGGCAGCCACGTCATCCGGCTTGCCGGCCGCCAGACGATCGCTGGCTTCCTGATAGGATTGCGATGCCGCCATCATGTTGGAGTTTTCATGGCTCTGCCAGTAACGCCAGCCAACCAGGGCACCAATTCCGAGCACCACGCCCACCGCCAGCGCTTTGCCGTTCTCGGCAAAGAACCGACGCAGTGCGTCGACTTGTTCGTTTTCAGTGGTATAGACTTCCACGGTGTCCTTCTCCTTAACCTAACATCAAAGCCAGACGCGCAGCGACTTCGCTTTGCGCCAGCGTTTCTTGTTCACCACTGCGCAGGTCTTTCACCACCACCTGCTGCGCCGCCACTTCGCTCTCGCCCAGGATCAGCGCGATGCGCGCGCCCCATTTGTCCGCACGGGTGATCTGCTTCTTGAAGTTGCCGCCGCCGTAATTGGTCATCAGCTTCAGCTGCGGCGCCGCGTCGCGCACCTGTTCAGCCAGCTGCATCGCCGCGCTCTGGGTGCCCGCGCCGGAAGAGATGACGTACACGTCAATAGCCGACGGCGCCTTGAATTCCGGGTTGACCGCCTGCACCAGCAGCACCAGACGCTCCAGGCCCATGGCGAAACCGACCGCCGGGGTGGCGCGGCCGCCCAACTGCTCGACCAGACCGTCGTAACGGCCGCCCGCGCAGACGGTGCCCTGCGCGCCCAGGCTGGTGGTCACCCACTCAAACACGGTGCGGTTGTAGTAATCCAGACCGCGCACCAGGCGCTCGTTAACGGTATATGGGATACCTGCCTGCGCCAAAAGTTCACACAGACCAGCGAAGTGAGCACGGGATTCTTCATCCAGGTACTCGGACAGGCGCGGCGCGTCGTTCAGCAGCGCCTGCACCTCAGGATTCTTGGAGTCCAGCACGCGCAGCGGGTTGCTGTACATGCGGCGTTTGCAGTCTTCGTCCAGCACCTCGACGTGCTGCTCCAGGAACGCCACCAGCGCATCGCGGTAGTTGGCGCGCGCCTCCAGCGAACCGATGGAGTTCAGCTCCAGCTTGACGTGCTCGGCGATGCCCAGCGCTTTCCACCAGCGGGCGGTCAGCAGGATCAGCTCGGCGTCGATATCCGGGCCTTGCAGGCCGAACACTTCCGCACCCAACTGATGGAACTGGCGATAGCGGCCCTTTTGCGGGCGCTCGTAGCGGAACATCGGGCCGATGTACCACAGACGCTGTTCCTGATTGTACAGCAGACCATGTTCGATGCCGGCGCGCACGCAGCCGGCCGTCCCTTCCGGACGCAGCGTCAGGCTTTCGCCGTTGCGGTCTTCGAAGGTATACATCTCTTTTTCCACGACGTCGGTCACTTCGCCGATCGCGCGTTTGAATAACGGGGTCTGCTCTACAATCGGCAACCGGATTTCGCTGTAACCGTAGCCGCCCAGCACCTGCTTGAGGGTGCCTTCAATACGCTGCCATAATGCCGTTTCTTCCGGCAGGTAGTCGTTCATGCCGCGGATGGCTTGAATGTTCTTTGCCACGTGAGTTCTCTGTCCGTTGTCTGTAAAAATGAACCTGATTATAGGGACTTTGCCGCCCGGTATTCAACGCGGATGCGGTTTTCCGCCCTTCAGGTGCATAAACAAGCGGGCCAACAGGCCCGCCGTGTAGCGATAACGCTTATTTTTCCAGCAGATTGACCGTGATACGGTTGCTTTCGTCCATCATCGCGGCCTTGGCGCGAATCTTCGCTTCCAGCTGGTCGATCATCTGTTCGTTGTCGAAACGCTCTTTCTGGCGCACGCCGTCTTCGTAGAAGCCGCTCTTCTTGTGGCCGCCGGTCACGCCCATGGTGGACACCAGCGCTTCGCCCGGGCCGTTCACCACGCAACCGATGATCGAGACGTCCATCGGCGTGATGATGTCTTCCAGGCGCTGCTCAAGCGCGTTCACCGTGCCGATCACGTCGAACTCCTGACGCGAACAGGTCGGGCAGGCGATGAAGTTGATGCCGCGCGCGCGGATGCGCAGCGACTTCAGGATATCGAAACCGACTTTCACCTCTTCGACCGGATCCGCCGCCAGCGAGATGCGCAGGGTATCGCCGATGCCTTCAGACAGCAGCATGCCCAGGCCGATGGCCGATTTGACCGACCCGCTGCGCGCGCCGCCGGCTTCGGTGATGCCCAGATGCAGCGGCTGATCGATGCGCGACGCCAGCAGACGGTAGGATTGCACCGCCAGGAACACGTCCGACGCCTTGACGCTGACCTTGAACTGGTCGAAGTTGAGGCGATCGAGGATATCCACGTGGCGCATGGCGGATTCCAGCAGCGCTTCCGGCGTAGGTTCGCCGTACTTTTCCTGCAGATCTTTCTCCAGCGAACCGCCGTTGACGCCGATGCGAATCGGGATGTTCTTGTCGCGGGCGCAGTCCACCACCGAGCGAATGCGCGATTCGTTGCCGATGTTGCCCGGGTTGATGCGCAGGCAGTCCACGCCGTATTCGGCAACCTGCAGCGCGATGCGATAATCGAAGTGGATATCGGCGACCAGCGGCACGTTGACCTGCTGCTTGATCAGCTTGAACGCCTCGGCGGCGTCCATGGTAGGAACCGAAACGCGGACGATGTCGACGCCCACGCGCTCCAGCGCTTTAATCTGATTAACCGTTGCTTCAACATCGGTGGTACGGGTGTTGGTCATCGACTGCACAGCAATCGGCGCGCCATCACCAATAGGCACCTTGCCGACGTAAATGCGTGTAGATTTTCGACGGTTGATGGGCGCTTGGTTATGCATTACTTACTCTCCATTGCTGCTCTGACATCACGACCGGGGCCGCGCGATTACTGCGCGGCGACGGTCAGGCGAGCAACACGGTTTGACTTAACGAACCGGCTCAAATCAACCGGTTTACCCTGATACTGGATCTGTACTGCCGCCGGCGCGCCGATGGTCAGTTTGTACGGCGCAGTGCCGGTCAGGTTCAGCTTGCCGCCCTGCTTCTGGGTGCCGCTGAACAGCGTTTTACCGCTCGCGTCGGTCACCTGCAGCCAGCAGTCGGCGGAGAAATCCATCACCAGCGCGTTCGGATCGGCCGCCGGCGCAGCCACGCCCGCATCGGCGGTCGGCAACGGCGATTGCGCCGCCGGCGCGGTTTCCGGCAGGGTGGTCTGGCTTGGCGACACCACGGCAGGCTGTTGCTGAGCCGCGCCCGGCGTCTGGGCGGTCGCCGCCGGCGCCTGAGCCGCTGCGCCGGTATCGGCCGGCGCGGCGCTGTTGTCGGTCAACGGCACGTTGGTGCCGGCGTCGGCGTTGCCGTCCGTCAGCGGCACGGACTGCCCTTCGTTATTCTGTGAAAGCTGCGCGGAGGATTGATCGGCCATGGTGGCGATCTCTTCCTGCTGCGCCTTGTGGTTTTGCCACCACCAGGCGCCGGTCAGGCCAATCACCACGAACACGATAAGCCAGGTGAAGCTCATCAGCCAGCCGTCGCGTTTCTTGCGGCGCTTGCCCAGCGAGAAGCTTTGCATCGGCGCCACTTTCGCCATCTTCAACGGCGCCTGCTTGGCCAGCATCGGCAGCAGTTCGTCTTCCGGCAAATGCACCAGCTTGGCGTAGGAACGGATGTAGCCGCGCACGAAGGTGGACGCGAGGTCAGCGGACACGCTGTCTTCCTCGATATCGCGCACGGTGGACATTTTGAGACACAGGCGTTCTGCAACGGCCTGTTGGCTCAGCCCGAGTTGCTCACGGGCCTGACGCAGGCGCTGGCCCGTCGTCATGGATACGGTTTTATCTTGGGAGGCTTCAGTATTCATTAGCTAAGAACTGCTGGTACTGTTTGGATTGTGGAAAACTTCGCGCTAACTGCTTGCCATAGCGTTGAACGCTATCCTGACGGCCGGCTAACGCGGCGAAACGAATCTGTAACCATAAGCTGCTGGCGCTAGCCGGCAGAACATGCTGATAAACATCCAATAAAAGTTGCGACTGGGCGCGCTTCCCTTCTCCAAATTGCTTTTCGGCCTCCGCCAACAGCGGAGCGCCTTTGTCCGGATCGACTTTCAGCGCGCGGCTCAACAGCGTGCGCGCTTCATCGTTTTGTCCGGCCTTGAGAAAACAGTAACCTGCGTTTTCCAGGCTGTCGGCGACCTGACCATAATCGGGCGCCAGCGCCGCAGCGCTAAACTGCTGTTGCGCCGGTACATACTGCCCTAAACTGCAAAGAAACGCACCGTAATTATTCAGTACGGTGCCATTGCCCGGCGCAAGTTTGAGCGCTTGCCGATAACGCTGTTCGGCCGCGGCGTTTTCACCGATCCGCTGCGCGTAGAGCGCCATGCCCAACTGCGTGCGGTAGTCCTGCGGGGCCGCGTCCAGCGCCTTTTCCAGGTTCTGGCGCGCGGCGTCCATGTCACCTTGCTGCAGGTACTCCAGCCCCAGCTGCAACCGCGTCTGGCCCGCCTCAGCGACCTGTGCTTCCTTTTCCGGCGATGAGCCGGAACACCCGGCCAACAATCCGGCCGCCAGCCACACACCCCACAGTTTCAGCTTCATGCCCGCATTCATTTCCTTATCGGCCGTCAGCTAACGCCCATTAGCGTCAACATCTCGCATAACAGGCTGTTAGATAACAAAAAAGGTGCTATAGGATTCAGACCGCCCGTACGTTGATAGGTTCCCCGGCCATTTTCTTTTTCAGGGTACGCTTGGTACGGTCGATCACTTCACCCGCCAGTTGCCCGCAGGCGGCATCGATATCGTCACCGCGGGTTTTACGAACAATAGTCGTAAAGCCGTATTCCATCAACACCTTGGAGAAACGATCCACCCGGCTGTTGGAGCTGCGGCCGTAAGGGGCGCCCGGGAACGGGTTCCATGGGATCAGGTTGATCTTGCACGGCGTGTCTTTCAGCACTTCCGCCAGCTGATGCGCATCGTCGGTGCTGTCGTTGATATGATCCAGCATCACGTACTCGACGGTGACGCGCCCCTGGTTGGCGTTGGATTTCTCCAGGTAGCGACGCACCGCGGACAGGAAGGTCTCGATGTTGTACTTGCGGTTGATCGGCACGATCTCATCGCGGATGGTGTCGTTAGGCGCGTGCAGCGAAATGGCCAGCGCCACGTCGATCATGTCGCCCAGCTTGTCCAGCGCCGGCACCACGCCGGAGGTAGACAGGGTCACGCGGCGTTTGGACAGGCCAAAGCCGAAGTCGTCCAGCATGATTTCCATCGCCGGCACCACGTTGTTCAGGTTGAGCAGCGGTTCGCCCATGCCCATCATCACCACGTTGGTGATCGGGCGTTGGCCGGTCACCTTCAGCGCGCCGATGATCTTCGCCGCGCGCCACACCTGGCCGATGATTTCCGACACACGCAGGTTGCGGTTGAAGCCCTGCTGCGCCGTCGAACAGAATTTGCACTCCAGCGCGCAACCCACCTGCGAGGAGACGCACAGCGTCGCGCGGTCGGCTTCCGGGATGTACACGGTTTCGACCTGCTGATCGCCCACCTTGATCGCCCATTTGATGGTGCCGTCGGCCGAGCGCTGTTCTTCCGCCACTTCCGGCGCGCGGATTTCCGCCACGCGCTGCAGCTTGCCGCGCAGGACTTTGTTGATGTCGGTCATCTGCTCGAAATCGTCGCAGCAGTAGTGATAAATCCACTTCATCACCTGATCGGCGCGGAACGGTTTCTCGCCCATTTCGGCGAAGAACTCGCGCATTTGCTGGCGGTTCAGATCCAGCAGGTTGATTTTTGGCCGCAGCCGGTTGCTCCACGTTAACGGAGGGGGTAGTCAGCGAATTATTTTCAGACACGGTGTGCTCGGACGTGATGGGTTCTAACATAATGATCTCTGGCCTCGTTATTACACGTTATGGCGCTAAAGAATGGAAAGTAAGTTGTGCATTTCAGCCCGCGAGATTCGGGTGGCGGCACTAAAAACACGCCCCTGACAAGTCGTCTTATCAGGGGCGCGGCATTGTACAAATTTTAGTAGCGGGTTTCTATGGCTGAAAGGCATTCAGGGCATTTTTATTGTTTCAGCCGGTGAATGTCTGGCTATCAGCTCAGAAACGGCACGATTAACGTGCGCAGATTTCGCTTTCGTTGAAGAAGTAAGCGATTTCACGCTGTGCGGATTCAACGGAGTCGGAACCGTGAACGGCGTTAGCGGTGAAGCTGTCCGCGTAGTCGGCGCGCAGGGTGCCGGCCAGTGCGTTGTCCGGGTTGGTTGCGCCCATGATGTCGCGGTTGCGCTGCACGGCGTTTTCAGATTCCAGAACCTGCACCATGATTGGGCCGGAGGTCATGAACTCTACCAGACCGTCGAAGAATGGGCGGCCTTTGTGCTCAGCGTAGAAGCCTTCAGCTTGCTCGCGAGTCAGACGCAGCATTTTAGCGGCGATGATTTTGAAACCGGCGCGCTCGAAACGCGCGTAGATAGCGCCGATGTCGTTATTGGCTACAGCGTTTGGTTTAACGATGGAAAAGGTACGTTCTACGGTCATGATGGCCTCTGTATGACTTCCAAAACAGGCCGGTCTGCAATGTTGCCGGCCTTCTCAAGTGGCGCAGATTATATGTGCGCCGTTAACGCTTGCCTACGGGAAAATCAACATTTCATTAAAAAAATATGATCTTCCTGCGGCATTTCCGACCACGCGCCGCGTTACTGGGTTTTGTCGGTGGACGGGATCAAATTGCGCAGCCAGCTGCCCCAGCGGCGCTGATAAAACGGCTGCGTATGGGCGATCAGGTAGTGGCTGATGCCGCGCTCTTTCTCCGACACCAGGCAGAAATCGACCGGTTCGTCATTCGGCGCCGTTTCGCTGGCGACGCTGCCGGCCTCGTTGATCAACGCCTCGATCTCCGCCGGTTCTGCATCCACTTCCAGCCCGATCAGCAGATTCGGCTTCTCGTCCGCCGCCTGGTCGTGCATCAGCGCCAGAAACGCGCGGCGCACCGGTTTGCGCTGGCTGAACAGCGTGGTCAGCGCACCCACCATCGCCGACGGGTACTCTTCGGGCTGCCCCAACAGGATTTGGGTCTCTTTGTCGACGTAATGCTCCACCGGTTTGACGACGCCGCCGGTCGCCAGCAGCATCGCCACCTCTTCCGGGTAGAACTCTTTGCCGTATTCCGCCTTCGGGTTGAGGAACAGATCCGCGCCCTGGGTGATTTCAAACAGCACCCGAGCCGGCATGGCGATGAACGGCTGTTCGTCCTCAACGGCCTTCTGCAACGCTTCCAGCGAGGTGAAGAACGGAATGATGCTGCCGCCGTCCTGCTTTTCCCAATGCTGGATATTGACCGGCGTATCCGCGTTCAGCGTAATGTCGCCGTCCTGCTGCACCTGCTCGCTGTCGCCGAGGATCAGCACCGTGGCGTCGAGCAGTTCACGGAAGAACGCCGGACGGTGGGCCGGCTCCGTCACCGCCAGCTTCAGCAGGCGTTCAAGCTCGTTCTCGCTCGGGGCGGCATCGTGATGATGGGAACTCATGGCAAACTCCAGGGATCAAATAGCGAGGCCCAGCATGCTGGGCCCCGAAGATAATGCGCATTCTAGCGCCCGACGCGGCGGGCGTTCAATTATTTGGCTTTGCTCAGCAACAGATTAGCCAGGGTGCGCACGCCCAAACCAGTCGCGCCGGCCGACCACTGATCCACCGCGCCTTTGCGGTAGGTGGCGGAACAGTCGATGTGCAACCAGCCTTGCTGGTAGTTCTTAACGAAATGCGACAGGAAGGCCGCCGCGGTGCTGGCGCCGGCGGTGTAGGCCGGGCCGGCCACGTTGTTCAGCTCGGCGAAGTTGGACGGCAGCTGGCTGCGGTGGAACTCGGCCAGCGGCAGACGCCAGAACGGCTCGTGCTCGGCGGCGGCGCTGCTCAGCAGCTCCTGCGCCAGCGCGTCGTCGAAGCTGAACAGCGCGTGATAGTCGTTGCCTACCGCCGTTTTCGCCGCGCCGGTCAGGGTGGCGCAGTCGATAATCAGCTGCGGGTTCTGCTCAGAAGCGTCGATCAGGCCGTCGGCCAGCACCAGGCGCCCTTCCGCATCGGTGTTCATCACCTCAACGGTTTTGCCGTTGCGGTAGCGAATGATGTCGCCCAGTTTGAAGGCGTTGCCGCTGACCATGTTGTCGGCGCAGCACAGGTACAGCTTCACGCGCTGCTTCAGGCCGCGCGCCGCCGCCAGCGCCAGGGCGCCGGTGATAGTGGCCGCGCCGCCCATGTCGGATTTCATCGAATCCATAAAGGCGCTCTGCTTCAGGCTGTAGCCGCCGCTGTCGAAAGTGATGCCCTTGCCGACCAGGCAAGCGAACACCGGCGCATCCGGGTTACCGGTCGGGTTGAAGTCCAATGCCAGCAGCACCGGCGGACGTTCGGAGCCGCGGCCGACGGTGTGGATGCCGGCATAGTTCTGCTCGCGCAGATCTTCGCCCTTGGTGATGCGGTAGCTGACGGCATCGCAGCCGACGTCGCACATCAGATCGACGGCACGGGTCGCCAGTTGCTCCGGCCCCAGCTCTTCCGCCGGCATGTTGATGGTGTCACGCACCCAGTCGACGATCTTCAGGCGCTTATCCAGCTCCTGACGCGCGGCTTCCGGCAGTTCGGCCCATTCGACGTTGCGCTGCCCTTTCGGCCCGCGATAGCCTTGCCAGAACGCCCAGCTGTTTTCCAAATCCCAACCGTCGCCGGCCAGCTTGACGTTTTTGATGCCCTGGCCGTCAATTTTGCGGCCCGCGCGCTGGATCGCGCCCAGCTTGTCGGCCCCGGTCAGGTGGATAGTCATCCCTTCGCCGTTGGTGCTCAGCAGCGCTTTCTCGCCCCAGCGGGCGTCGGCAGGTTGTTGCGACAGCGTGACCTGCATGAATTCAGTTGTCATAGCCTTCTTACTCCGGATGTTCCCTTTATTATTTCATTAGGGCTTTATTGCATACCCTATGGATTTCAAATTGCAGCTAGGCGCCCAGCGATCTCATCCCCAGGAGCTTACTCAGGTAAGTGACTGGGGTGTGATCGTGCAGGTAACAACGCTGCGGTTTGAAAGACGACGGGTATGTCGGATACAAAATAAACGGGCCGCCCATGGCAGCCCGTTACGCTATTTACTCCGCTTCATCTAACCAGACCAGCAGGATCGCTTCCAGTATTTTTTCGTTGGAAGCCTGCGGATCGTCATCGAACTCTTCCAGATCGCAGATCCACTGATGCATGTCGGTAAAACGCACGGTTTTCGGATCGGTGTCCGGGTATTGGTCGTACAGGGCTTCGCCGATTTCACGGCTGTCGGTCCACTTCAGTCCCATTATGATCTCCGGGTTGACGCTGCGGCTAACAATTAATGCTCACGCGCGTGGTTGACGGTGTAGCGCGGCATTTCGACCACCAGATCTTCGTCGGCGACCAGCGCCTGGCAGCTCAGACGGCTTTCCGGCTCCAGCCCCCACGCTTTGTCCAGCATGTCGTCTTCCAGCTCGCTGCTCTCTTCCAGCGAATCGAAGCCTTCACGCACGATGCAGTGGCAGGTGGTGCAGGCGCAGGATTTCTCGCAGGCGTGCTCGATTTCAATGCCGTTGCGCAGCGCAACGTTGAGGATCGACTCCCCTTTTTCGGCTTCCAGAACCGCCCCTTCCGGGCACAGATCTTGATGGGGCAGGAAAACAATTTTAGGCATGGTTAAACCTCATCCACAGAATGGCCAGCCAGCGCGCGGCGAATGGAAGCATCCATGCGGCGCGCGGCAAAATCTTGCGTTTGTGCATCTAATGTTTTGATGGCGTCTTCGATAGCGGCGGGGTCTTCACCCTGCACCGCCTGCTGCAACGCCTGGGTCGCGGCGGCGATCGCCTGGCTTTCCGCCTCGCTCAGCAGCGCGGCGTCGGTAGCCAGCGCGCCCTGCAGGCTTTCCAGCACCCGCGCGGCTTCCACGCGTTGCTCCGCCAGCTTGCGCGCGCCCACGTCGCTTTGCGCGTTGGCCATCGAATCCTTGATCATGCCGGCGATTTCGCTGTCCGACAGGCCGTACGACGGCTTGACCTGGATCGAGGCTTCGACGCCGGTGGATTTCTCCATCGCGGTGACGCTCAGCAGGCCGTCGGCATCCACCTGGAAGGTGACGCGAATATGCGCGCCCCCGGCAGGCAATGGCGGCAGGCCGCGCAGCGTGAAGCGCGCCAGCGAACGGCAATCCTGCACCAGCTCGCGCTCGCCCTGCAGCACGTGGATCATCATCGCGCTCTGGCCGTCTTTAAAGGTGGTGAACTCCTGCGCGCGCGCCACCGGAATGGTGGTGTTGCGCGGGATCACTTTCTCCACCAGACCGCCCATGGTTTCGAGGCCCAGCGACAGCGGGATCACGTCCAGCAGCAGCATGTCGCTGTCCGGCTTGTTGCCCACCAGAATGTCGGCCTGGATCGCGGCGCCGATGGCGACCACTTTATCCGGATCGATCGACGTCAGCGGCGTGCGGCCGAAGAAGGCGCCCACTTGCTCACGCACCAGCGGCACGCGGGTGGAACCGCCGACCATCACCGCTTCCAGTACCTCGGCGGCGGCGACGCCGGCGTCTTTCAGCGCGCGGCGGCAGGCCATCAGCGTGCGTTTCACCAACGGAGCGATCAGCGCTTCAAACTGGGCGCGGGTCACTTCACCCTGCCAGCCGGCCACCTCGACGCGCACGCTGTCGGCATCGCTCAACGCGATTTTGGCGGCGATGGCGGCATCCAGCAGTTGGCGCTGCACGCCGTGGTCGCTGCGATCGGCCACGCCGGCCTGCTCGCGCAGCCAGTCGGCCAACAGGTGATCGAAGTCGTCGCCGCCCAGCGCGGAATCGCCGCCGGTGGCCAGCACTTCGAACACGCCGCGGCTGAGGCGCAGAATGGAGATATCAAAGGTGCCGCCGCCCAGATCGTAAACCGCGATCACCCCTTCCTGGCCGGAATCCAGCCCATAGGCGATCGCGGCCGCAGTGGGTTCGTTCAACAGACGCAGAACGTGCAGGCCGGCCAGACGCGCCGCGTCTTTGGTGCCCTGGCGCTGCGCGTCGTCGAAGTAAGCGGGAACGGTGATCACCACGCCATCCAGCTCGCCTTCCAGCGCCGCTTGCGCGCGCGCGGACAGGGCTCGCAGGATATCGGCGGAGACGCCGACCGGGTTAACCGCGCCGGCGGCGGTGACGATCAGCGGCAGGCCGTTGTCGCTGGCCTGAAATTGATACGGCAGGTTCGGGTAACGTTGCTGCACGTCCGCCAACGAGCGGCCCATCATGCGTTTGATGGAGCTGACGGTATTGGCCGGATCCTGCGCCGCCTGTTGGCGCGCCTCCCAGCCGACGCGCTGCGCGTCCGCCTGATAATGCACTACCGAAGGGAGCAAATGGCGACCCTGTTCGTCGGCCAGCGTTTCCGCTTGCCCGCTGCGCACCGTGGCGACCAGCGAGTTGGTGGTGCCCAAGTCGATGCCGGCGGCCAGACGTCGCTGGTGCGGCGCGGCGCTGAGGCCAGGCTCACTAATTTGTAATAAGGCCATGTTGAAGCTTCCACAATCAGAATCAGAAGGTGTTACTCAAAACCCAGCAGTTTTTCTTCGAGTTGTTCAACCTGTTGCTGGAGTTTGTCCAAGAAGCGCAGCTTGCGCACGGTGTCGGCGGCGTCCGCCCACTGCTCACTGTCCAACTGCTGCAGCATCAGCGCGCTGCGCTGTTTGACCGAGGCGGCCAGCCGCGCGCCGAAATCGGCCAGCAGGCTTTCCGCCTCCGGCTTGCGCTCAATGGCGTCGAGCTCTTCGCGCAGTTCCAGCTGTTCCATCAGGAACGCGGTGTCGCGCATCGTATGCTGTTCGTTGCCCAGATCGAAGCCGTGCAACGATAGCATATACTCCGCGCGTTTTAACGGGTGCTTCAGCGCCTGGTAGGCTTCGTTGATGGTCGCCGCCTGCTGCAACGCCATCAGGCGTTCGCGCTCCGGCTGGTTGGCGAAACGATCGGGGTGGAATTGGCGCTGCAGATCCTGGAAGCGGGACGCAAGCAGGCTGCCGTCCACGGTGTAGCGAACTGGCAGCCCGAATAAAGTAAAGTAATCCATAGCGTGCTCTGGGCGTTAGCGGATGAAGTTCCCCCGCCGAAACGGGGGAGCACGATGGACTGTCAGACGTTGAAACTCTCGCCGCAGCCGCACTCGCTTGAGACGTTCGGGTTGTTGAACTTGAAGCCTTCGTTCAGGCCTTCCTTAACGAAATCAAGCTCGGTGCCGTCAAGGTAGACCAGGCTCTTGCCGTCGATGATCACCTTGATGCCTTTGTCTTCAAATACGATGTCGTCATCGTTGGCTTCGTCAACAAATTCCAGCACGTACGCCATCCCGGAGCAGCCGGAAGTTCGCACTCCCAGACGCAGGCCGAGACCTTTGCCGCGGTTCGTCAAAAACGCCTGAACACGCTGCGCAGCGCTGTCGCTCATGGTAATAGACATCACAACCTCACACTTCACATCAAAGCCCGGCGCGGCCGGGCCGACTCAGACAAATTACTTGGCGCTATGCTTGCTCTTATAGTCGGCAATCGCTGCTTTGATGGCGTCTTCAGCCAGGATCGAGCAGTGAATTTTGACCGGCGGCAATTCCAGCTCTTCGGCGATCTGGGTGTTTTTGATCGCTTCAGCCTGATCGAGCGACTTGCCTTTCATCCATTCGGTCACCAGTGAGCTGGAGGCGATGGCGGAACCGCAGCCGTAAGTTTTAAAGCGCGCGTCTTCGATGATGCCTTCATCGTTAACCTTGATTTGCAGCTTCATCACGTCGCCGCAAGCCGGCGCCCCTACCATGCCGCTGCCGACGGTAGGATCTTCGTTGTCGAAAGAACCCACGTTACGCGGGTTTTCATAATGATCGATTACTTTTTCGCTGTAAGCCATGACCTTGCTCCTGAAACCTGAGAATTAATGATGCGCCCATTCGATGCTGTTGATGTCCACGCCCTGCTTGAACATCTCCCACAGCGGGGACAGATCGCGCAGACGGCCGATAGATTTACGCACCAGTTGAATGGTGTAGTCGATCTCTTCTTCCGTGGTGAAACGCCCCAGGGAGAAACGGATCGAGCTGTGCGCCAATTCATCGCTCATGCCCAGCGCGCGCAGCACGTAGGACGGCTCGAGGCTGGCGGAGGTACAGGCTGAACCGGAAGAAACGGCCAGGTCTTTCAGCGCCATGATCAGCGACTCGCCTTCAACATAGTTGAAGCTGACGTTCAGGATGTTCGGTGCGCCGTGCTCCAGATCGCCGTTCAGATACACTTCTTCCATATCTTTCACGCCGTTCCACAGACGATCGCGCAGGGTGCGCAGACGCGCCATCTCTTCGGTCATCTCTTCTTTGGCGATGCGATAAGCTTCGCCCATGCCGACGATCTGGTGGACAGGCAGGGTGCCGGAACGCATGCCGCGCTCGTGACCGCCGCCGTGCACCTGCGCTTCGATGCGGATGCGCGGCTTGCGACGCACATACAGCGCGCCGATGCCTTTCGGACCATAGATTTTGTGGCCGGAGAACGACATCAGGTCGACTTTCAGCTTGCTCAGATCGATAGGCAGTTTGCCCACGCTCTGGGTGGCGTCAACGTGGTAGATGATACCGCGCACACGGCACATTTCGCCGATCGCTTCGATATCCTGCACCACGCCGATTTCGTTGTTGACGTGCATGATGGAGACCAGGATGGTGTCATCGCGCATCGCCGCTTCGAGATCCTGCAGGCTGATGATGCCGTTGCTCTGCGGCGCCAGGTAGGTGACTTCAAACCCTTCGCGCTCCAGCTGACGGCAAGTGTCGAGCACGGCTTTGTGTTCGGTTTTGCTGGTGATGATGTGCTTGCCTTTTTTCTGGTAGAAATTGGCAGCGCCTTTTATCGCCAGGTTGTCGGATTCGGTCGCCCCGGAGGTGAAGACGATTTCGCGCGGATCGGCGCCCACCAGTTCGGCGATTTGGTTACGGGCGATGTCTACCGCCTCTTCCGCCTGCCAACCGAAACGGTGGGAACGGGAAGCCGGGTTGCCGAAAGTGCCGTCCAGGGTCAAAAACTGCATCATCTTCTCAGCAACGCGCGGGTCAACCGGCGTCGTTGCTGAGTAATCCAGATAAATCGGTAATTTCATTGCTCTTGTGCTCCGTACATCACTTCCAAAAACTAAAATAATTTCGCCAGCTGCTTATGCGCGCAGATTAACGTTGATAGTTTCTTGCGGACGACCGTTGGCCGTGCGGCGCGTATCGTTGTTTTGACGATCCGCCACCACCAGCACTTCCTGGTTGTTGACCAGTTCAGCCAGCGTAATGTTGTTCAGGAACCCGCTGATGCGCTCGCTCAGATCGCGCCACAGGGCGTGGGTCAAGCAGCGATCGCCGCCCTGACAGCCTTCTTTGCCCTGGCAACGGGTTGCATCTACCGATTCATCGACGGCAGTGATGACAGCGCCAACGGCGATCTCACCCGCGTCTTTACCCAGCAGATAACCACCGCCCGGACCGCGCACGCTGGCCACCAGGCCATTCTTGCGCAGACGGGAGAATAATTGTTCCAGATAAGAGAGCGAAATACCCTGGCGTTCGGAAATGTCCGCCAGTGGCACCGGCCCTTCCTGGGAATGCAGCGCTACGTCGAGCATAGCGGTTACGGCATAACGGCCTTTGGATGTCAGTCTCATAGCTCAATGGTTACCTGTTGGTCAAATATGGCCGAAAGTCTGACATTCCTGAGTAAAACAGTCAACTATTTAACCTAGTAATTAACTCAAGTATTAGCACGTTTTGAACTTAGCAAGAACAAAGGTATATAAAATACATGTTATAACCTTTGGATAACTAATACTATTGTCACCCACCGTTATGCCACATCAATTAATTACCTTGATGTTTATCCTGTTTCTCGATCGAGGTCAGCATGCCGCGCAGGATATTCAGCTCCTGCCCTTCCGGGCGCGCGCGGGTGAACAGCCGGCGCAGGCGGCTCATCACCTGGCCCGGATGGGACGGGCGAATGAAGCCGGTACGCTGCAGCGTCTGCTCAAGGTGCTGATAGAAACGCTCAAGGTCGTCCACCAGCGGATACGGCGTCTCTTCCAGCTGCGGCGCGCCCGCCTGTTGGCGATCGAGGTAAGCCACGCGCACTTCGTACGCCAGGATCTGCACCGCCATCGCCAGGTTCAGCGAGCTGTAGTCCGGGTTGGCTGGAATGGCGACGTGGTAGTGGCACTTCTGCAATTCATCGTTGGTCAGCCCGACGCGTTCACGGCCGAACACCAGCGCCACCGGCGCGTGCTCGCCCTCGTGCACCGCGCGCACGCCGCATTCGCGCGGCTCCAGCATCGGCCACGGCAGGGTGCGAGAGCGCGCGCTGGTGCCCACCACCAGGCTACAGCCGGCGATGGCGTCATCGAGGGTATCGACGATGGTGGCGTTGCCGATCACGTCGCTGGCGCCGGCGGCCAGGGCGATGGCCTGAGAATCGGGTTTGATCAGCGGATTAACCAGATAAAGGTTGGTTAACCCCATGGTTTTCATGGCTCTGGCGGTCGAGCCCATGTTGCCGGTATGTGAAGTCTCTACCAGAACAATGCGGATATTGTGCAGCATACAAACTCTGAGCGTGGCGGAAAATCGCAGCATCTTAACACAGCCGTAGGCAATTTGCCGAACAGCTGCTATACTTCGCGCCGTTTCCTGTTCTTTAACATCCTAGTTGGAAGATACCCATGCATCCGATGCTGACTATCGCCGTGCGCGCTGCGCGCAAGGCCGGTAACCTGATTGCCAAAAACTACGAAACCCCGGACGCTGTAGAAGCGAGCCAGAAAGGGACCAATGACTTCGTCACCAACGTCGATCGCGATGCAGAGCATCTGATCATCGACGTCATCCGCAAGTCTTATCCGCAACACAGTATCGTGAGCGAAGAACGCGGTGAGCTGATCGGCGAAGATCGTGATGTGCAATGGGTGATCGATCCACTGGATGGCACTGCAAACTTCATCAAACGTTTCCCTCATTTCTCCGTTTCCATCGCCGTACGCATCAAAGGCCGCACTGAAGTGGCCGTGGTTTACGATCCGATGCGCAACGAACTGTTCACCGCCACGCGCGGTCAGGGCGCCCAGCTGAACGGTTACCGTCTGCGCGGCACCAACGCCAAAGATCTGGATGGCACCATCCTGGCGACCGGCTTCCCGTTCAAAGTCAAACAGCACGCAACGCCTTACATCAACATCGTCGGCAAGCTGTTCACCCAGTGCGCGGACTTCCGCCGCACCGGTTCCGCTGCGCTGGATCTGGCCTATGTGGCCGCCGGCCGCGTAGACGGTTTCTTCGAAATCGGCCTGAAGCCGTGGGACTTCGCCGCGGGCGAACTGCTGGTGCGTGAATCCGGCGGCCTGGTCACCGACTTCGTCGGCGGCCACAACCACTTCAGCTCCGGCAACGTGGTAGCAGGCAATCCGCGCGTCGTGAAAGCCATGCTGGCCACCATGCGCGAAGAACTGAGCGAAGCGCTGAAGCGTTAATCGCCAGAAGTGAATCGAAAAAGCGCTGCCGATGCAGCGCTTTTTTTTATGCCCGTCAGCGGGAGAAGGGGTGAATGCCGCCGCCGAATTCCGGCTGCGCGCTGACGTACAGCAACAGCCCGGCAGCCAACAGGATCAGGCCCCCGGCCAGCGCCAACGAGCCCCAGGCCACCGCGCTCCAGGCGGCGGGTGCACGCGAGCGGCTAAGGCGAACCGCCAGCCGTCGGCTGTAATGCACCAGCAGCGCCAGCATGGAGATGGTCAACGACGTGCCGAACGCCATCGCCAGCGCGGAGATCACTCCCCAGCCGAACACGCCGATCACCTTGGAGAACAGCAGCACCAAAATCGCCCCCGAACAGGGACGCATGCCCATCGCCAGCACGATGGCGGTCTGGGTGCGCCAATCGCTTCCCGCCTGCAGCTCGCTGTCGCTCGGCAGATGCCGGTGGCCGCAGCCGCAATCGGCGCTGTGCACATGCTCCGCCGCCAGCGGCGTCAGGCTGTTAATGCGCAGCGCCGGCGCCGGGCGCATCGCCTTGATCGCCGCAAACAGACGTTTCAGCGCGCGCCAACTCAGCAACACGCCAAGCAACATCACCAGAATAAAGCTGCCCTTCTCCAGCCAGAAGCTGCTTTGGTGCAGCTGGCGCGAAGAGAGCTGCAATACCACCAGCATCAGCGTGACCAGCGCGATCGCCACCCCGCCCTGCACCAGCGAAGCGGCAAAGGTCAGCTTCAGGCTGCTTTTCAGCCGCGCCGGGTGAGTGGCCAGATAGGTGGCGATCACCACTTTGCCGTGGCCGGGGCCGAGCGCATGCAAAACGCCATAGCCGAGGCTGAACAGCGTCAGCGCCAACCCTGCCTGCTGCGGCGCGGCCTTCACCTGCTGCAACAACCCCGCCATCTGCTGGTGCAGCGCTTTTTGCCATACCACGCTCTGCATCAGCAGCTGCGGCCAATAGTGCCACGCCAGCAGCGCGGCGGCCGCCAGCGCCAGCGTGAACGGCAGCAGCGGCCACAGGCCGAAAGCCCAGTGGCGCCGGTTTATCGTCGGTTGCGAGAGATTCAGCGACATTGCAGCGTCACCCGCTGGGCGAACTGCTGCCCCAGCGCCAGATCTTCACCGGGCGAGTCGTTCTTGTCGAGCGACAGCGCATAGGCCTGCAGCGACGCATTCGGCTTCGGCGTCATCAGCTTGTAGCTGCACTGCTGCGCCATCTCCGGCGGCAAATGCAGCGCATTTTGGTCTTTATAGGTCATATCCACGAAATAAGTCGGATCGTAAGTAGAAAGCTCGAACGGCTTGCCCGCCAGCGGCTGCGGCTCGGCCAACGGCAGCACGAACTCCAGCACCGCCTGGTTGCCCTGGCGCGACAGGTGATATTCGCTGGGCAAGTTCAGGTATTTCACCGGCTTGCCGTCGCGGTAAAGGTCGGTGAAATAGTGCTGCCCCAGCACGTTGGCCATCACTTCCGCCGCCAGCTTTTTCCACACTTCCGAATCGCTCTTGGCGTTTTTCGCATCGTAGAGCAGATCCGCCGAGGTGATTTCATCCATCACCCACACCATTTTCAGGCCGACCAACCGCTGGTCCTTGGCGACGAAGGTAGTGTTCATATCGATAAAGCTGTGCGGATGCGCGATCGCACCGGCGCTGAACACGGCGCCAAAGGCAGCCAAAAGTCGACGTAACTTCATCATTATCCTGCTTTACCTATATTTGTTATAACGTAACACAAATAAATGTCGAACGGCCCGCCTCTGCCGGCGATATTTGTGACGAAAGTTGTAAGCCGAAGTAAAAGCCGCGCGTTAACCCTGCCGGCACAAAGCCTTTTGCTATGCTTAGGCATAATCGCAACCTTTTATGCCGGAAGGTGATATGAGCCTGGACACCTCTCCCGTGCCTGAGCTCTCCGGACAACAACGGCGCTGCCATCTGCTGCTGATGCTGTACACGCCGGAGCCCGAGTTACAGCTGGAGACCCTCAGCCGAATCAATGGCGTCGCCCCCCGATAACCCGGCAAGATATAGCCGAGGTGGCCAGTGAAATCCAGCGTTTCCACCATCTGGAGATCGCCGTCGATCCCGACCATGGCTACCGATTGAGGGGCAGCGCGCTCAACCAACGCCTGTGCCTGCTCCATTGGCTAAGGCGCACCCTGCGCTGCAGCCCGCGGTTCGTCGAAGACGATTTCGCCCCGCGCCTGCGGCAAGCGCTGGCGGCCGATGCCGAGTCGACATCGCTGTTGGCCCAGGCGCTCGACGCCTGCGAGCCGCTGCTCAATCGTCACTTTGACGCGCGCGACCGCCAATTCCTGCAGCATTATCTGCTCTACTGCGCCTGGCAAAACCGCCTGCAGCAACACCCGCGTTTCGACGCCGTTCAGCGCAACTGGCTGCGGCAAAAACCGGAGCAGCAAGCCGCCGCCTGGCTGCATCAGACCTGCAACCGGCTGTTTAACCAGCCGCCGCACGCGGACGAGCGCGATTTCCTGGCGCTGACCTTCACCCTGTTGAAAAGCCACAGCTACCACAGCAACGACTCGGCGCATGAGCAGCGGTTGATGACGGCGATCGACAGCATGGTCGAGCGGTTCCAGCAGCTGTCCGGCATGGCTTTCAGCAGCAAGGCGGAGCTGGTCAGCCAGCTGTTCGCCCATCTGGCGCCGGCGCTGGAGCGCTGCCGTTTCGCCATCGGCATCGACAATATGCTGCTGGAAGAAGTGGTGCGCAAATACCCGCGGCTGATGCGCACCACGCAGGAAGCGTTGAAACCGCTGGAGCAGGAGTACGGCGTGCATTTTTCCAACGAGGAGGCGGGCCTGGTGGCCATCAGCTTCGGCGCCTGGCTGATGCAGGACAACGCGCTGCAGGAAAAACAGGTGCTGCTGCTGACGCTGGATAACCCGCAGTTGGAAGAGGAAGTGGAATATCAGATCCGCGAGCTCACGCTGCTGCCGCTGAACATCAAGTATCTGCCGCTGAGCGACTATCTGTGCGGCGGAGCGCCGCAGGGCGTCACGCTGGTGATCACCCCCTACGCGGCGGTGCACAGCGCTCCACACCCGCCGCTGATCTATACCGAACTGCCGCTGGAAAACCGCCAGCGCCAGGCCATCCGCGCGCTGCTGGAAGCCCCTTAATCACCGGCTGACGCTGACCGCCGGCGGCCGGATGAACAAGGCCGGCACCGCGACCGCCGCCATCACCCAGAACACCCCGCCCTGCCAATGTTCGAACAGGAACCCGGCAATGACCGTCATGACGGCGATACCGCCGCCCATCGCCAGCGCCGAATACACCGCCTGCAGTTGGATCACCTCTTGCCCCTGGCGCGCGGCGATAAAGCGCATCGCCGCCAGATGGCACACGGTGAAGGTGCCGCAGTGCAGGATTTGGATCAGCAGCAGCCAACCCAGCTCGGTGCTGTAGGCCATCAGGCTCCAGCGCAACACGCCGCAACAGGCGGAAAGCAGCAGCAGGTTGCGCGCATTCCAGCGGCGGAACAGCACGTTGCTGCTGGCGAAAATAATCACTTCCGCCACCACGCCCAGCGACCACAGATAACCGATGGTCGAGGCCGAATAGCCCGCCTCCTGCCAGTAAATGGAGCCGAAGCTGTAGTAGCCGGCGTGCGCGCCCTGCAGCAGCGTGACACACAGCAGGAAGCGCCACACCGGCCCTTCTTTCAACAGCGCCCACAGCGAACGCTCGGCCCCGCCGTGCGTGCGCGCTTCGCCCTGCGGCATCACGCTCGGCTTCAGCAGCATGCCCAGCAGCATCGCCAGCACGCTGAGGATCAGGCTGTAGAGAATGGCGTTATGGCCCCACACCGCCACCAGTTGCCCGGTCAGCGCCGAGCCGATGACGAACGCCAGCGAGCCCCACAGCCGCACCCGGCCATAGTCCATGCGGATCTGCTTTTGCCAGGTGGCGGCCAGCGCGTCGGTCAGCGGCACCAGCGGCGAGAAGAACAGGTTGAAGCCCGCTATCACCAGCATCAGCCAGCCCCAGCCGTTGCCGAAGCAGAAGCCAACCGCGAAAGCCAGGGTCAGCAGCGCCAGCAGGCGCAGCGCGGAAACCAGATGAGAGGGATCTTTAACGCGGGGAGCAATCAGTAAACTGCCGAGGAAGCGGGCCACCAAACCGGCGCCGAGCAATATGCCGATGGTTTCGGGCGCGATGCCTTCGCCTTTCAGCCACACGCCCCAGAACGGTAAGAAAATGCCGTAGGAAAAAAGTAGGTGAAATAACTGAGCGCGAGCCAACGCGTGGATTGCAGAACCATGATCCCTCCGGAGTGAGGGCAATACTTTGACAGAGCTCACACCTGCCCGCAATCTTCATTCCACGTCAATGCGTTAGAGTGCCAGACAGCTCACAGTTTGCCGCGAGCAGCCACAAAAAAACCCGCCGCAGCGGGTTTTTCAGGCAAAAGCGGGATTATGCGTAAACCGGCAGGCGGGCGCAGATATCCAGCACTTTCTTCTTGGTGCGTTCGATGGTGGCTTCATCGTTGATGTTATCCAGCACATCACAGATCCAACCGGCCAGTTCGCGCACGTCGGCTTCTTTGAAGCCGCGACGGGTCACGGCCGGGGTGCCGATACGCACGCCGGAGGTGACGAACGGGCTCTTCGGATCGTTCGGCACGCTGTTTTTGTTGACGGTGATGTTGGCACGGCCCAGGGCGGCGTCCGCTTCTTTACCGGTCAGGTTTTTGTCGACCAGATCCAGCAGGAACAGGTGGTTATGGGTGCCGCCCGAGACCACTTTGTAGCCGCGCTGCAGGAACACGTCAACCATCGCCTTGGCGTTGACCGCCACTTGCTGCTGGTAAACCTTGAACTCAGGCTCCATCGCTTCTTTCAGCGCCACCGCCTTGCCGGCAATCACGTGCATCAGCGGGCCGCCCTGGCCGCCAGGGAACACGGCGGAGTTCAGCTTCTTGTACAGCTCTTCGTCGCCGCCCTTCGCCAGGATCAGGCCGCCGCGCGGGCCCGCCAGGGTTTTGTGGGTGGTGGTGGTGACGATGTGCGCGTGCGGTACCGGGTTCGGGTACACGCCGGCGGCGATCAGGCCGGCCACGTGCGCCATGTCGACGAACAGATAAGCGCCGATGCTGTCGGCGATTTCGCGCATTTTGGCCCAGTCAACCACGCCGGAGTAAGCGGAGAAGCCGCCGATGATCATTTTCGGCTTGTGGGTTTGCGCCTGTTTGGCCAGATCGTCATAGTCGATTTGACCTTTGTCGTCGATGCCGTAAGGCACCACGTTATACAGTTTGCCGGACAGGTTAACCGGGGAACCGTGGGTCAGGTGGCCACCGTGCGCCAGGTTCATGCCCAGAATGGTGTCACCCGGCTGCAGCAGCGCGGTGTAAACGGCGAAGTTAGCCTGGGAGCCGGAGTGCGGCTGCACGTTGGCGTAATCGGCGCCGAACAATTCTTTGGCGCGGTCGATAGCCAGCTGCTCAACG
Organism: Serratia sp. SCBI; assembly: GCF_000747565.1. Classification (NCBI taxonomy): domain Bacteria; kingdom Pseudomonadati; phylum Pseudomonadota; class Gammaproteobacteria; order Enterobacterales; family Yersiniaceae; genus Serratia; species Serratia sp. SCBI. Next base: position 3,881,136 of record NZ_CP003424.1, read on the forward strand.
ATATCCACGTATTCGCAGCCGCCGTAGTAACGCTTGCCCGGATAGCCTTCAGCGTATTTGTTGGTCAGCTGGGAACCCTGAGCCTGCATCACGCGCGGGCTGGTGTAGTTCTCAGACGCGATCAGCTCGATGTGCTCTTCCTGACGCACCACTTCCTGCTCCATGGCACGCCACAGTTCCGCATCGTAATCGGCAATGTTCATTTCACGCTTTAACATCCGGCATCTCCTGACTTAAATCAGCTAACTAAAAAATCACCAAATAACTACCCGTTTGGGTTCTGGGCCACAGTGTAAACCGTTTCGCCCCACCGAAGATAGGTCTTGACAGAGGTTTTTACGCAAACGATTGGCATAAGGCAGCGCAAGGCTTTGATCCGCTAAACGCCGCCGTTTATCAACGGACATTTCCTCATGCGAACGATGCGCTTTTTTCATGTTCTGTGAGCGCGATCGACGCCCGAAGAACACCGCAACGAAAACAAGGGTATTTACAAGCGGCGTGGAACCCAATAAGATGCATTTAAAATGCATCATTAAAATTCTCGTCAAGATCCCAACCCAAGGAGCGCTCCCATGCTGGATAGCCAAACCATCGCCACCGTTAAATCCACCCTTCCCCTGCTGGCTGCGACCGGGCCGAAGCTGACCGCCCACTTTTACGATCGCATGTTCGCGCACAACCCGGAATTGAAAGACATTTTCAACATGAGCAACCAGCGCAACGGCGATCAGCGTCAGGCGTTGTTCGACGCCATCTGCGCCTATGCCGCCAACATCGAGAACCTGGCGGCGCTGCTGCCGGCGGTGGAGCGCATCGCGCAGAAGCACACCAGCTTCAATATCCAGCCGGAACAATACCAAATCGTCGGCGGCCACCTGCTGGCGACGCTGGACGAAATGTTCAGCCCGGGTCAGGAAGTGTTGGACGCCTGGGGCAAAGCCTACGGCGTGCTGGCCAACGTGTTTATTCAGCGTGAAGAGCAGATTTATCAGCAGAGCGAAACCGACAACGGCGGCTGGCGCGATCTGCGCGCATTCCGCATCCTGAAGAAACAGCCGCAGAGCGACGTGATCTGCAGCTTCGTGCTGGCACCGGTGGACGGCGGCCGGGTGGCGGACTTCAAACCGGGGCAATACCTGGCGGTCTACATCAAGCACGACAGCCTGGAGCATCAGGAAATTCGCCAGTACTCGCTGACCACCTCACCAAACGGCGAGTTCTACCGCATCGCGGTGAAGCGCGAAGATCAGGGGAAAGTGTCCAACTACCTGCACCAGCAGGCGCAGGAAGGCGACGTGATCGACATCGCCCCGCCGCACGGCGACTTCTTCCTCGATGTGGCGCCGACCACGCCGGTGGCGCTGATCTCCGCCGGCGTCGGCCAAACCCCGATGCTCGGCATGCTCAACAGCCTGCACGACAACCAACACCAGGCGCAGGTCCACTGGCTGCACGCGGCGGAAAACGGCAGCGTGCATGCCTTTGCCGAGGAAGTGGCGGATATTGCCGGGCGCATGCCGAATCTTAGCCGCCATGTGTGGTACCGCGAGCCGGGCGCCGATGACGTGGAAGGCCGCGACTACCACAGCCGCGGATTGATGGATTTGAGCGTGCTGCGCGGCAGCCTGGCCGATCCGCAAATGCACTATTACTTCTGCGGCCCGGTGGCCTTCATGCAGTTCGTGGGCAAACAGCTGCTGGAGATGGGCGTAGAGGCCGAACGCATCCACTACGAATGCTTCGGCCCGCATAAGGTGCTGTAATGCTTGCGGAGCGCGGCCGTCAGACCGCGCTCCCTCTTCATTTCGCCTGCAGTTGGCGCGCGTCCTGCACCTGCTGCACCGTTACCGGCGCCGCCTGGTTGCCCCAGCTTCCCCGCAGATAGCTCATCAGGTCGGCCGCCTGCCGGTCGTTCAACGCCCAGCCGTAAGCCGGCATCCCGAGCGCCATCGCCTGCTGCGTGATCGGGGTATGCGCCCCTTCCAGCACCACCCGCAGCGCAGTCAGCGGATTGTCCGCCGTTACCGTGGCGTTGCCCGCCAGCGCCGGGATGGTGAAGTCGGTGCCCTCTCCCTTATTGCCGTGGCAGGTCGAGCAATACATCGCATAGGTCGCCTTGCCGCTCGGATTATCCGCCAGCGCAACCTTCGAGGCGGCCCCGGCGACGGTGTCCGGCGCCAGGCTGCGCAGGTACACCGCGATGGCGTTCAGATCGCCGTCGCTGAGGTACTGCGTGCTGTGGGCCACCACCTCGCTCATCGGCCCGGCGACCGCCGCATGGCGGCTGCGGCCGGTTTTCAGCAGCGCCGTCACCTCTTCCGGCGGCAGGCCGCGCAGGTTGGAAGCGTACCAGCCGTCCAGCTCGGCGCCGCTCAGGAACACCGGTTCCTTACCGTCCAGCCCCTTCTCCTGCATCGCCCAACCGCGCGGCGTATGGCAGCTGCCGCAGTGGCCCGCGCCCTGCACCAGGTAGGCGCCGCGGTTCCACTCGGCACTTTGCTGCGGATCGGCCTGATACGGCTGGTCGTCGTGGAACAGCTGGTTCCACACCGCCAGCGGCCAACGCATCGACAGCGGCCAGCTGATGTCGCTGGCGCGGTTGGCGACGTTCTGCGCCGACACCTCGTTCATCAGATAGTCATACAGCGCGCGCATGTCTTCCGCGCTCATTTTGGCGTACGAGGTGTACGGCATCGCCGGATAAAGCCGGTGACCGTCTTTGGCGATCCCCTGACGCATGGCGCGATCGAACTCTTCGAACGAGTAAGCGCCGATGCCGTGCAGCTTGTCCGGCGTGATGTTGGTGGCGTAGATAGCCCCGAGCGGCGTCGGGAACTTCATGCCGCCCGCCAATTCGGCGCCGCCCGGTGCGGTATGGCAGGCGGTACAGTCACCGGCTTTGGCGACGTATTCCCCGGCCGACATCGCCTGGGCCGAGCCGCCGGCGGCCAGCAGGCTCAACAGGTACAGCGAACGCAGACTCATGCTCCCTCCTTGGCGGCAACCTTGCCGTAGGCCAGTTCGTTCACCGCGCGCCACGCCTGATCGATCGCCGAGTTGGCGTACGGGCTCCAGTCGGCATCGGAGTTGGCGATAGCGATCTTGCCGATCGGCTGCCGCGCCGTTTCGATGATTTTCTTGGCTTCGTCTTCGTCGTCAAACAGCCCGTTGAGGAAGTAGGAGTAACCGTGCGACCAGCGGTTGACGGTGATCGCCTGAATGTCGCGCTGATGATCGAAACCGGCCTCACCCAACATGCCCTGCAGCTGTTCGCGGATCATCTGTTCGTGCACTTCAAACGGCGTGCCCAGCAGCAACGCGCGCCCTTTACGCGACTGTTCGCGCGTGCTGAGGCCGCTGCCCGGCAGCGTCGGTACATACACCATATGCAGGCCGATCGGCCGATCCGGATCGCGCGGGTGCTGATAACCGCCCATGCTCACCGGATAGTCCAGCTTCACGCGGCTGTACGGCGCGGCCGGCGAATAAACCTCGTGCACACCCAGCTTGATGAACGGCTGCCAGTTGCGGATCACCACCTTGCTGTACACCAGCGGCGCCTTGACGTTCTGCTTCAGCGCCTCCTGCTGCTCGTGCGACATCTCCGGTACCAGATACGGGATCATCATGTTGTAGCCGGCCATCACCACCTGCCCGGCGCGCACTTTGGTCATCTTCTCGCCGGTCATGTAGGTGACTTCCACCTTGTCGCCGACGTTGGCCGCGTGCAGCCCGGTGCTGTTCAAACGCAGCTTCACCGGCCATTCCGGCCGATCGAGCTGGCTGTAGTCGAATTTGGCCAGCACCACGTCGTTCATGTCCTTGCCGGCCGGCGCCACCGCCGGGATCAGCTGGCGCACCATCAGGCGCGCCAGCGTGGCGTTGCCGTCCGGGAAGTGGAACACGTAAGGATCGTCGAGATCCGCCTGCGACTCTTCGTCCAGCGGCGGCAGATTCATGCCGTCAAGGCCCGGCAGATCGCAGATGCGCGCATCGCTGCACGAGGTGCCGTCAATACCCACCGCCTGGAAGTCGTTGGTGGTCTGCTGGAAATAGCGGATCGCCAATTCGCTCAGGCCCACCTTCTCGCGCAGGAACTGGGTATAGCTGTGGGTATCGAGCCACTCGACCTTCTGCTCCAGCGTCATCTCCGGCAGATAATCCTTCTCCACCGTGTGCAGCGCGATCAGCGCCTGGCGATCGCTTTCCGGCAGCGGGAAATCGCCGATGAACGCTTCATAAGAACGGCCGTTGAGCCGATCGCGCGGAATGTCGTCCGCCACCGTGCGGCCCGGATCGCCGCTCACCACCTTGTCGACGCCGAAGTTCTTGCGATCGAAGTAAACCCCGCGGCTCAAATTCAAATCCGGGTAGAAGGTGGTGTCGAAAGCCTGCTCCAGTTGGTCGATATCGACGCCGAGCTTGCGCAGCAGCCCCATCGCCACCGGGCTGAAGTTGGAGCGCGGCGACTGCAGCGATTCGCTGCCGCCGTAGCCGAGCAGCATGCCGTCGTCGCTGTTGAACTCGTTGCGCTTGGCGTGGCCGCCGAAGTCGTCGTGGTTGTCGATCAAAAGAATGCGCTGCCGCTCGCCTTTCAGTTGCTGCCAGAAACAGGCGGCCGCCAGCCCGCTGATGCCGGCGCCGACCACCACCAGATCGAACTCTTCAACGGCGGGTACGCTGCCGAAATCAAAGGTTTTGCCGTCGCGCCCCAACTGGTGCGCATGCTCGAACGAGCCCGGATGGTTGCCCCGCAACCCGGTCAGCGCCGGCGGATAGTACAGGGTTTGATTGGCGGTTTGCGGCGACGCGCGCAAGATTTGCAGCGGCGTCAACCCGGCGGCGATGGTGATCGCCACTCCGTTGAGAAAATCGCGTCTGGTGATACCCATATAGGCTTCCTTTCAATTTTTATTATCATCAGCCGGCCGGAGCCGGCTCGAAGGCCGCGCTATTGTGCGGATAATTACTGTAAAATCAATGTTTGAACATCACATGACGAATGGCCGTGTAATCCTCCAGCCCGTACATCGACATATCCTTGCCGTAGCCGGACAATTTCTGGCCGCCGTGCGGCATTTCGCTCACCAGCATGAAGTGGGTGTTCACCCAGGTGCAGCCGTATTGCAGGCGGGCGCTTAAGCGATGCGCGCGGCCCACGTCGCGGGTCCACACGGACGACGCCAGCCCGTAATTGGATTCGTTCGCCCAGGCCAGCACCTGCTCTTCGTCGTCGAACGGCGTCACCGTCACCACCGGGCCGAACACTTCGCGCTGCACGATCTCATCGTCCTGGCGCGCGCCCGCCAACAGCGTCGGCTGGAAGTAGTAGCCCGGCCCTTTCACCTTCTCGCCGCCGGTCACCACCTGTACGTGCGGCAACGCTTTGGCTCGCTCGACAAAACCGGCCACCCGCTCCAGATGCTGGGCGGTAATCAACGGCCCCAGCTCGGTGCTCTCGTCGTCCGGCGCGCCGATCTTCAGGCTGGCCACCGCCTCGCCCAACCGCTTGACCAGCTCGGGATAAATGCTTTTCTGCGCGTAGATGCGGCAAGCGGCGGTGCAATCCTGCCCGGCGTTGTAGAAGCCGAAACCGCGAATGCCGTCGACCACCTGCTGCAGATCGGCATCGTCAAACACCAGCACCGGCGCCTTGCCGCCCAGCTCCATATGAGTGCGCTTAATGCCGGCGGCGGTGTGGGCGATAATGTGCTCGCCGGTGGCGATCGACCCGGTCAGCGACACCATGCGCACCTTGTCATGCCCGGTCAGCCGATCGCCCACGCCGGCGCCGCGCCCGAACAGCACGTTGAGCACGCCCGGCGGGAACAGCCCGGCGGCCAGTTCGGCCAGTTTGAAAGTGGTCAGCGGCGTCTGCTCAGAAGGCTTGATCACCACGCAGTTGCCCGCCGCCAACGCCGGCGCCAGCTTCCAGGCCGCCATCATCAGCGGGTAGTTCCACGGCGCGATCGAGGCCACCACGCCGAGCGGATCGCGGCGGATCATCGAAGTGTGCCCGGCCAGATACTCGCCGGCGGCCATGCCGGTCAGGCAGCGGCTGGCCCCGGCGAAGAAGCGAAACACGTCGGCCACCGCCGGCAGTTCGTCATTCAATACGCAGTGATAAGGCTTGCCGCAGTTGAGCGACTCCAGTCTGGCGAAGGTCTCGGCATGCTCGTCGATCAGATCCGCCAGCTTGAGCAGATGCTCGGCGCGCTCCTTCGGCGTGGTTTGCCCCCAGGCGGCGAACGCGGCGTCCGCCGCCAGCACCGCGCGATCGACCTGCTCCGGGCTGGCCTCCGCCACCTGCGCGATCACTTCGCCGGTCGCCGGGTTATACACCGGCTGGGTCGCGCCCTGGCCATTCACCAGTTGGCCGTCAATCAACAGTTGGCTTTGCATAGGGTTATCCTTTTGTCAGAGGTCGGGTAAGGAAATTATTTGCCGCTGCCGGCGACGCTTTCTCCACCTTTGGTCAGGTAGTAAGCGCCGAGGATCGGCAGCATGGTCAACAGCATCACCGACAGCGCCACCACGTTGGTGATTGGCACGTCGCGCGGGCGGCCGAGCTGGTTCAGCAGCCACAGCGGCAGCGTGCGCTCGTGGCCGGCGGTAAAGGTGGTCACGATGATTTCGTCGAACGACAGCGCGAACGCCAGCATGCCGCCGGCCAGCAGCGCCGAGCCGAGGTTCGGCAAGATCACGTAACGGAAGGTTTGCCAGCCGTCGGCGCCGAGATCCATCGACGCTTCGATCAGGCTGTACGAGGTGCGGCGGAACCGGGCGATGACGTTGTTGAACACGATCACCACGCAGAACGTCGCATGGCCGACGACGATGGTCAGGATGCCGGGCTCGATGTTCAGCGCTTTGAACGCCGCCAGCAGCGCCAGGCCGGTGACGATCCCCGGCAGCGCAATCGGCAGCAGCAACAGCAGCGAAATGCTGTCCTTGCCGAAGAAATCGCGCCGATACAGCGCCGCCGCCGCCAGGGTGCCGAGCACCAGCGCGATGGCGGTCGCCAGGCAGGCGATCTGCGCCGACAGCAACACCGCATCGATAATGTCCTGCCGCCCGGCGGCGACGTTGAACCAGTGCAGCGTGAAGCCCTTCGGCGGGAAGCTGAAGGCCGCGTCCTCGGTGTTGAAGGCGTAGATGGCGATGATCGCCAACGGGAAATGCAGGAAGACAAGTCCGCCCCAGGCGGCCAGCTTCAGCCCTAAGGGCGCGCGTTCAGAGTGCATCGAAAGCCCCCAGACGTTTGACGATGGAAAGATAGATGGCGATCAGGACGATCGGCACCAGCGTAAAGGCCGCGGCCATCGGCATATTGCCGATCGCGCCCTGCTGGGCGTACACCATGCTGCCGATGAAATAACCCGGCGGCCCCACCAGCTGCGGCACGATAAAGTCGCCCAGCGTCAGCGAGAAAGTGAAGATCGATCCGGCGGCGATGCCCGGCACCGCCAGCGGCAAAATGACGTGACGGAAGGTCTGCGCCGGCCGGGCGCCCAGATCCGCCGAAGCGTGCAGCAGCGAGGGCGGCAGGCGCTCCAGCGCCGCCTGGATCGGCAGGATCATGAACGGCAGCCAGATATAGACGAACACCAGAAAACGCCCCAGCCCCGAGGTCGACAGCGTGTTGCCGCCGACGCCGGGCACCGTCAGCAGCGACGCCAACAGCGGCTCCAGCCCCAGGTGCTGCAGGAACCACTGCGCCACGCCATCTTTCGCCAGCAGCAAAGTCCAGGCATAGGCTTTGACGATATAGCTGGCCCACATCGGCATCATCACGGCGATGTAAAAGAACGCCTTGACGCGGCCGCTGGTGTAACGCGCCATGTAATAGGCGATGGGGAACGCCAGCGCCGCGCTGGCCAGCGACACCAGCACCGCCATGGTCAGCGTGCGCAGGATAATGTCGTAGTTGGCCGGGTTGAACAGCGCCGCCAGGTTGGCGAAGGTCAGATCCGGCGTCACCGCCATGGTGAAATCGTCGAAGGTGTAAAACCCTTGCCACAGCAGCGTCAGCAGCGAACCGAGGTACACCGCGCCGAACCACAGCAGCGGCGGCACCAGCAGTAACAGCAGATACAGCGTCGGCCGGCGATAGAGCCAGGTCGACAGCGCGCGCACGGTACCGCCGCGCGCCGGGGGGAATCGATGCTCATGTCCATCTCACCTCTCCTCCAGCAGCGGCACCATCGCCGCGCGCGGCCAGCAGGCGACGATCGGCTGGCCGATCTGCCGCTGTTGCCCTTCGGCGATCCACTGCGGATTGGCCTGGCTGACCAGCAGCTTTTCGCCGCCGTTCAGCGCGATTTCATACCGCGTGGCCGCGCCCTGGTAATGGATTTCCTGCAGCGTGCCCTGCACCTGGATCTCGTCCTGCGCCGCGCCGCCGTGCTCCAGCAGGCGGATATGTTCCGGACGGATCGAGAAGGTTCGGCTTTCGCCCAGCAGGCGCTGCGCCAGCTCGCTGCGCACCACGTTGGAGGTGCCGACGAACTCGGCGACGAACGGCGTCTTCGGCCGCATGTAAAGTTCGCGCGGCGTATCCACCTGTTCGATGCGGCCGTTATTGAACACCGCCACCCGATCGGACATCGACAGCGCTTCGCTTTGATCGTGGGTGACGAAGATAAAGGTGATGCCCAGCTGACGCTGCAGCTTCTTCAGTTCGCCCTGCATCTGCTCACGCAGCTTGAGATCCAGCGCGCCGAGCGGCTCGTCCAGCAGCAGCACCCGCGGCCGATTGACCAGCGCGCGCGCTAACGCCACGCGCTGGCGCTGGCCGCCCGACAGGTGCGCCGGTTTGCGTTCGGCAACGAAACCGAGCGCCACGCTCTCCAGCGCCTCTTGCGCCCGCGCCAGCCGCTCGCGTTTGGCGACGCCCTTCACCATCAGGCCGTAGGCGACGTTTTCCAGCACCGACATGTGCGGGAACAGCGCGTAATCCTGAAACACGGTGTTCACGTCGCGCTGATACGGCGGCAGGTTGGCGGCTTCCTGACCGTGAATGCGAATCGAGCCGGAAGTCAGCTGTTCAAAGCCGGCGATCAGGCGCAGGCAGGTGGTTTTGCCCGAGCCGGATGGCCCGAGCATGGAGAAGAATTCCCCGTCCTGAATATCGATGGATACCCGATCCACGGCGCGAACATCGCCGAAAGTCCGCGAAACATCGATGAATTGCACGGCAATGGTCATTTTCTGTGCTCCATACGGATGTGATTCGGGCGCAGCGGGCTGCGCCCCGCGGCTTAGCGGCCGCCCATGATGGCGATGTAGTCCTGGGTCCAGCGGCTGTACGGCACGAACTTGCCGCCCTGCGCCTGAGGCGTTTTCCAGAAGGCGATTTTGTCGAACTGATTGAAGCCGTTGGTTTCGCAGCCCTTCTCACCCAGCAGCGCGCTGGCCTTGCAGCCCGCCGGCGAAGCCGGCACCGACCCGAACCAGGCCGCCACGTCGCCCTGCACCTTCGGCTCCAGCGACCAGTTCATCCACTGGTAGGCGCAGCTCGGGTGTTTGGCGTCGCTGTGCAACATGGTGGTATCCGCCCAGCCGGTCACGCCCTCTTTTGGGAACACGGTGGCGATCGGCTGCCCCTCGCTCTTCAGGGCGTTGGCCTGATACGGCCAGGCGCTGGAAGCCACCACGCCTTCGTTTTTAAAGTCGCTCATCTGCACCGAGGTATCGTGCCAGTAGCGGTGGATCAGCGCGTGCTGGCTGCGCAGCAGCTTCAGCGCCGCCTGATACTGCTCTTCGTTGAGCTGGTAAGGATCGCTGATGCCGAGCTGCGGCTGGGTGGCTTTCAGGAACAGCGCCGCGTCGGCGATGTAGATCGGGCCGTCGTAAGCCTGCACCCGCCCCTGGTTGCTCTTGCCGTCCGGCAGGTTCTGCTGCTGGAAGATCACCGCCCAGCTGTCCGGCGGCGTCGGGAAGGTTTTGGTGTTGTACATCAGCAGGTTTGGCCCCCACTGGTACGGCGTGCCGTAGGTTTTGCCGTCCACGGTATACCAGGCGCCGTTCAGCAGGCGCGGATCGATGTTCTTCCAGTTCGGGATCAGCGCGGTATTGATCGGCTGCACCCGCTTGCCGAAGATCAGGCGCAGCGAGGCGTCGCCGGAGGCGGTCACCAGATCGTAGCCGCCTTTGGCCATCAGGCTGACCATTTCATCGGAGGTGGCGGCGGTCTTCACGTTCACCGCACAGCCGGTTTGCTTCTCAAACTGGGTGACCCAGTCGTAGTTTTTGTCGGACTGGCCGCGTTCGATGTAGCCGGGCCAGGCGATGATGTCCAGCCGGCCTTCGCCTTTGCCCAGCGACTGCGGCAGATCGGCCGCCTGAGCCAGGCCGCACAGCACGGTGAGACAGAGCGCGGAGACGGTGGTGGTGACTGCGGTAGTTTTTCTCATCGTAATTACCCCTGTGTTGCGTATCTGTGTGCGGCAGGGAACGGCTGCCGCCCGATTTTGCTTTATAGAACTGCTAGAAGCTGGCTTTGAACTTCGCCATTACGTGCCTGACAACGCTGTAATCCTGCAGCGAATCGCTGGACAGATCCTTGCCGTAGCCGGAGCGTTTCAGGCCGCCGTGCGGCATTTCGCTCGCCAAGGTGAAATGGGTGTTGATCCAGGTGCTGCCGTACTGCAGATGGGCGGCGATGTGCAGCGCCCGATCGATATTTTGCGTCCACACCGACGAAGCCAGCCCATATTCCGAGTCGTTGGCCCACTCGACCGCCTGCGCCAGATGCTCGAAGCGCGTGACGCTGACCACCGGGCCAAACACCTCGCGCTGCACGATCTCGTCGCTTTGCAGGCAGCCCGCCAGCAGGGTCGGCTGATAGTAGAATCCCGGCCCGGAGTGCGCCGCGGCGCCGGTGATCAATTCGATATGCGGTTGGCTGAGCGCGCGCTCGACAAAGCTGGCGACGCGATCGCGCTGGCGGCTGCTTATCAACGGGCCGATCTCGTTGTCCTGATCGCGCTTGCGGGCGAAGCGCAGGCTGGCGACCGCCTCGCCCAGCGCATCCACCAGTTTGGGATAGATGCCGGCCTGCGCGTAGATGCGGCAGGCGGCGGTGCAGTCCTGGCCGGCGTTGTAATAGCCATAGGTGCGAATGCCGTTGACCACTTCGTCAAGATCGGCGTCGTCGCAGACGATCACCGGCGCCTTGCCCCCCAGCTCCAGATGGGTGCGCTTGACGCTTTTGGCCGCCGCCTGAAGAATTTTTTGCCCGGTGACGATATCGCCGGTGACCGACACCAGCCGCACCTGCGGGTGCCCCACCAGCTGGCTGCCGACCCCTTCACCGCCGCCGTAGACGATGTTCAGCACGCCCGGCGGCAGGATCTCCTGCAGCGCCGGCACCAGCGCCAAAATAGTCAGCGGCGTGTGCTCGGACGGTTTGAATACCACGGTATTGCCCGCCGCCAACGCCGGCGCGATTTTCCACGCCGCCATCATCAGCGGATAGTTCCAGGGGGCGATCGAGGCGACTACGCCGATCGGATCGCGGCGGATCATCGAGGTGTGGCCCGGCACATACTCACCGGCCAGTTGCCCTTGTTGCGTACGCACCGCGCCGGCGAAGAAGCGGAACACGTCGACCGCCGCCGGCAGATCGTCATTGAGCGCCTGATGCAGCGGCTTGCCGCAGTTGAGGGCTTCCAGCTGCGCCAGCTGCGGCGCCTGCCGCTCGATGGCGTCGGCGATGCGCAGCAACAGCGTGGCGCGCTGGGCCGGCGTAGTGCGCGACCAATGGCCGAACGCCTGCTGCGCGGCTTTTACCGCGCTGCCGACCTGCGCCGAAGAGGCTTCGGTCAGGGCGATCAGCGTCTCGCCGTTGGCCGGATTGACGATGCATTCCTGCTGGCCTTCGCCGTCGATAAGCTGGCCGTTAATGAACTGCTGACAGGACAAACCTGAGAGAACCTGCACATCCGCCATCGCCTGACGCCCCTAAGTGACAAAAACGTTAACCAAATGTGAATAAGTTAGTTTTAATCAGCCTAAGCGAGCCTCTGGCGAGCAACAAATTCTAAATACTGAACGCCGCGTTCGATTAAATCGAATGCTTAAGCCCGGCGGCGTGTTTGCTGCCGTTCTCGCGCGCGATGGTGAGGAACGGCGTCACCAGCTCCGGCCGCGCGCTGCCGCGCCGCCATGCCAGCCCGATATCCAGCGGCTCCAGCAGATCGTCCAGCTTGCGCGCCTCGATCATATTGCCCTCCAGCGACCAGGCGCGGTACGCCATGTCCGGCTGGATGGAGACCCCCATCCCCGCCGCCACCAGACTGCGCACCGCCTCGGTCGAGGCGGTCTTCATGGCGATCTCCGGCTTCAGCCCGGCGCGCGCCCAGATGCGCCGCGCGTGCACGTCCATCTCATCGGCGTTGAGCTGGATCAGCGGCTGTTTGGCCACGTCCGCCAGGCTGATGCTCTCGTGCTCCAGCAGCGGGTGCAGCGGCGGCAGCCACAGGCGATACGGCGAGTGCATCAGCACCTCGGTCTGCAGCGCGTCGCGGTCCTCGATGTTCGACAAGATCAGCACGCCGATGTCGATCTCGCCGCTGACCAGCAGATGCTCGATGTACGGGCGTTCGTCTTCAACCACCTGCACGGTGACGTTGGGATAGGCCGATTTAAAGCGCGTGAGCAGTTCCACCAGGAAGTAGCCCGCCACCAGACTGGTGACGCCGATGGTCAGCTTGCCGGTCAGGCTTTCGGTGCCGATCTGCAGGCTGCGCTTGGCGTTGTCCACCGTCGCCAGGATCAGATACGACTGGCGTAGAAACTGATGCCCCTGATGGGTCAGCGTCATGCCCTTGGCGTGGCGCTCGAACAACCGCACGCCGATCTCGGTCTCCAGCTGCTGGATAGCGAGCGTCAGCGAAGACTGGGAGACAAACACCGCCTGGGCGCCGGCGGAGATCGACCCGGTTTCCGCCACGGCGATAAAGTGGCGGATTTGGCGTAACGTCATCATGGGGGTGATTCCTCAAGCAAAAACATTGCGTTGAGTGTAGACGCCGGCCGTGAAGCGATCGGGAAAAGTATCAAAAACGCTATAGCGTTCGCTTTTTTAGAATGCCGACAGGCAAAAATGGGGGGAACAATGAGGCGAAGAAGTGCGATGTGCGGGGGACAGAAATGACAAGGGCGCAGCAAGCTGCGCCCTGATGACCGATGATCCTGCGGAGGATCAGATCGCTTCTTCGTCCTGCTCGCCGGTACGGATGCGCACCACGCGCGCCACGTCGAAGACGAAGATCTTGCCGTCGCCGATCTTGCCGGTCTGCGCCGTCTGCATGATGGTTTCTACGCAGGTGTCGACGATGTCGTCGGCAACCACGATCTCTATCTTCACCTTCGGCAGAAAGTCGACCATGTACTCGGCGCCGCGGTACAGCTCGGTGTGGCCCTTCTGGCGGCCGAAGCCTTTCACTTCGGTGACCGTCATGCCGGTGATGCCCACTTCGGCCAGCGCTTCGCGGACGTCATCCAGTTTGAACGGCTTGATAATCGCGTCGATCTTTTTCATCTTCTTTCCTTATTACCAATTTTTGCGGCCAAAACCGGATGTGATGGGATAACGGCGGTCTTTGCCGAAGTTACGGGCGGTGATGCGCGGCCCGACGGCGGCCTGACGCCGCTTGTATTCGTTGATGTCCACCAGGCGGATCACCTTGCGCACGATCGCTTCGTCGAAGCCTTCGGCCACCAGATCGGCGACCGACTTGTCGCGCTCAACGTAGCCTTCCAGGATCGCATCCAGGATATCGTACGGCGGCAGGCTGTCCTGATCGACCTGATCCGGCGCCAGCTCGGCGGACGGCGGACGATCGATCACCCGCTGCGGGATCACGTAGGAGACGGTGTTGCGGTATTCGGACAGCTTGAACACCAGCGTTTTCGGCACGTCCTTCAGCACGTCGAAACCGCCGGCCATATCGCCGTACAGCGTAGCGTAACCGACCGCCATTTCGCTCTTGTTGCCGGTGGTCAGCACGATGCTGCGGCGTTTGTTGGACAGCGCCATCAGCACCACCCCGCGGCAACGCGCCTGCAGGTTCTCTTCGGTGGTGTCGCGCTCGGTGCCGGCGAACATCGGCGACAGCTGGCCCATAAAGGCATCGAACATCGGCTCGATGGAGACGATATCGAACTCCACGCCGAGGATTTCCGCCTCTTCCTTGGCGTCGGCGATGCTGATATCCGCGGTATAGCGGAACGGCATCATCAGCGCCTGCACCTTGTCTTTACCTAACGCATCCACGGCGATCGCCAGCGTCAGCGCCGAGTCGATGCCGCCGGACAGCCCCAGCACCGCGCCTTTGAAACCGTTCTTGGTCACGTAGTCGCGCACCGCCAACACCAGCGCCTGATACACCTGCGCCAGCTGCGGCAGTTCGGCGGCCGGATCGGCCATCGGCACCACGTCCAGCTCGTTGAATGCCAGGCGAGTGACCTGCTCGTCGAAGGCCGCCAGACGGTGGGTCATGGTGCCGGCGGCGTCGAAGACCTTGGAGCAGCCGTCGAAGATCAGCTCATCCTGGCCGCCGACCTGGTTGAGGTACACCAGCGGCAGCTGGGTGCGCTGGCAGTGGCCGGCCATCAGCGTTTTGCGGATATACGGTTTTTCGCGGTTATACGGCGAGGCGTTGATCGACAGGATAATCTCCGCGCCGGCGGCCTTGGCGGCGTCGATCGGCTCCGGGAACCACAGATCTTCGCAAATCAGCAGCCCCAGACGGTAGCCTTTCAGTTCCACCACGCAGGTGTCGTTGCCGGCGTGGAAATAGCGCTTCTCATCGAACACGCCGTAGTTCGGCAACTGCTGTTTGAAGTAGCGGGTCAGCAGACGGCCTTCGGCAAACAGCGACAGCGCGTTGTACAGCTTGTCGCCTTCGCGCCACGGGTGACCGACCAGGATTGCCGTTTCGGCGGAAGCCTGCTGCAGGCGCAGCAGCTGCGCATCACAGCGCTGATAGAAATCATTCCGATACAGCAGGTCTTCCGGCGGGTAGCCGGACAGCGCCAGTTCGGTGAACATGACCAGATCGGCTCCCGCCTTCTGCTGCTCCTGCACGATTTGCAACATGCGTTCGGTGTTGCCTTCAATGTCGCCGACCAGCAGGTTCAGCTGGGCCAGGGCGATGGAAAGTGATCTGCTCATTTGTGTACGATCCCGCTTAATACGTTCCATGGTGCTCTACGCCGGGGCGCGCCGCGGCAAAGAGAACGGAGTGTAAATCATTCCGCCGGATTTGTTGAGAACCTGCGTGGCAGGCGCCGGCGGGAATCTGTCATTCTTTGAAATCGTTGGCGTCCAGCTCGTGGCGCGACAGCAATTTGTAAAACTCGGTGCGGTTGCGGCCCGCCATACGCGCGGCCTGGGTCACGTTGCCCTTGGTGATCTGCAGCAGTTTGCGCAGATAGTGCAACTCAAACTGGTTGCGCGCTTCGGCGAAAGTCGGCAGCGCGGTGTTTTCCCCTTCCAGCGCCTGTTCCACTAACGCCTCGCTGATCACCGGCGCCGAAGTCAGCGCCACGCACTGCTCGATGACGTTGACCAACTGACGCACGTTGCCCGGCCAGCTGGCGGTCATCAGCCGCTTCATGGCGTCGGTCGAGAAGCTGCGCACGAACGGCTTGTGCCGCTGAGCCGCTTCGCGCAACAGGTGATTGGCCAGCAGCGGAATGTCTTCGGCCCGCTCGTTGAGCGCCGGGATCTTCAGATTCACCACGTTGAGACGATAGTAGAGATCTTCTCGGAACTCGTTCTTCGCCATCGCCTTTTGCAGATCGCGGTGGGTGGCGGAGATGATGCGCACGTCGATGTCCAGATCGCGGTTGCTGCCCAGCGGCCGCACCTTGCGCTCCTGCAGCACGCGCAGCAGTTTCACCTGCAGCGACAGCGGCATATCGCCTATCTCGTCGAGGAACAGCGTGCCGCCCGCCGCCGCCTGGAACAGCCCTTCGCGGCTGCTGACCGCGCCGGTGAAGGCGCCCTTGGCGTGGCCGAACAGTTCGGACTCCAGCAGTTGCTCCGGCAGCGCCCCGCAGTTGATGGCGATGAACGCCTTGCCGGCGCGCGGGCTGGCGGCGTGGATCGCCTGCGCCAACACCTCTTTGCCGGTGCCGCTCTGGCCGTTGATCAACACGCTGACGTCGGACTGGGCCACCATTTTCACCTGCTCCAGCAGGCGCAGCATCAACGGGCTGCGGGTGACGATGTCTTCGCGCCAGGCGTCGTCACCCGCGGGGGAGGCCGACAGCGACAGCGCCTCGTCGATGGCCTTATAGAGCGCATCGCGATCCACCGGTTTGGTGAGGAAGCTGAACACCCCCTGCTGGGTGGCGGCCACCGCATCGGGAATCGAACCGTGCGCGGTAAGAATGATCACCGGCATGCCCGGCTGATGCTTTTGGATTTCGGCGAACAGCGCCATGCCGTCCATCTCATCCATGCGCAGATCGCTGATCACCAGATCGATCTGTTCGCGCGCCAACAGGCGCAGCGCCTCCTGGCCGCTTTCGGCGGTGGTGACGTGAAAACCTTCGCTGGTCAGGCGCATGCCCAGCAGCTTCAGCAGGCTGGGATCGTCGTCAACCAATAACAGGTTGGCCGGTTTGCGTGCGGTCATTGCGCGTGGGACTCCTTATTGGCGGGATGCGGCGTATAGGTGTCTTCCGGTTCAACCGGCAGCGCGGTGCCTTTTTCCGGTTCGTCCTGCGTTTCTGCGCCTTTGGCGGCCGCGCCGCTTTTACCGGCAGCTTCGCCCTTCTGCTGGCCCGCGCCGTTTTCCGGGATTTCCCCTTGCAGCTGCTTGCGCGATGAGAGCTGGCGCTCGATATCGGTCAGGTTTTCCAGCTTGCGCGAGGTGTCCTGCAGCTGCGACTGCAGGCGCGCCTGATTCTGGCGCAGTGAATCGATCTGGCTGTCGCTGCTCTCCTGCAGATGCTGATAGCGCGCTTTCTCATCGAACAACGTGATCTGCAGCATCTGCTGCTGGCGCCACAGCTGCGTCAACGGACGCAGCGAACCGGGGAACTCCATCCGGTAACTGTTGATCCTGTCGAGCATCTGGCGACGTTCACCGGAGGTCGGCTGTGCGCTCCCCAGCAGGATGCTCTGTTTGAAAACGCCGAACCAGTTGTCGCCCGGCACCGTTTTCGCCAGCGCACGCGCCTGGGTCGAGCCGATGCGATCGGCGCAGTCCATCGCGCGCAGCCAGTAGAGCGCGTTATCCAGCGCGTCCTTGTCGTCCAATTGCCACAGGGTATCGCAAGCCGCAGTGCGGTAATCGATCACCTTGGTATCTGGGATCGCCTCTTGCTGCTGAGCGCTCAATCCGCCGCTGACGGCGCGATCGACGCAGCCCGCCAGCAACAGCGGCATAAAGAAAACGGCGCCCAGCCAGGTGATCGGGCGTTTGCCGAGCGGCGCTCTGTGCGTGGCACGCGGTGAACGTTCGGTCTGTGAAAGACGAAGGCGTTTAGACCATGTGTACATTATTTATTCATTCTCGGCGGTTAACGGCAGTTCAATGCGGAAGCAGACGTCTGCACCGGCGACCGTCGCCAGTTGCAGCTCACCGCGCATGCGACGGATACAGTCCTGAGCGATGCTCAACCCCAGTCCGCTTCCTTTTACCGCCCCTTTTCGCTGGTGACTACCCTGGAAAAAAGGCTCGAAAATCATGGCTCTTTCAGCCTCGGGGATCGGCGTGCCGGTATTGGCGACGTCGATTTGCACCCGTTGTCCAACCTGACGGCTGCGGATCCAAATGTTACCGGATTCCTTGCCGTAGTGCACCGCATTGGAGTAGAGATTATCCAGCACGCGCATTAATAGCGTAGGCTCTGCCCAGCAGATTTCCGCTTCCAGCGCGATTTCGGTGGAAATCATCTTCGCCCGCGCCGGCAAACTGTGCGCGGCGACAACCAAATCGACCATCTCGCGCAGCTCGACGTTCTCGTGCTCCGCCGGGCCATCGGCCAGTTTGCGGTTGTAATCCAGCAGTTGTTCAATCAGCTGCTGCAGGTGGCGGCTGCTGTTGTCGAGGATCGTCACCACCTCTTTCTGGTCGGAAGTCAGCGGCCCCGCCACCTCGTCGGCCAGCAGTTCGGTGCCTTCGCGCATGCTGGCCAGCGGCGTTTTCAATTCGTGCGAGATATGGCGCAGGAACTCGTGGCGCTGCGACTCCAGCCACGCCAGCCGTTCGCTCAGCCAGATGATGCGCTGCGCCAGCGAACGCAGCTCGCGCGGCCCTTTGAACGATGCGGTGCTGCCCAACGCGCGCCCTTCCCCCAGGCGGTTGATCATCCGCTCCACGGCCTTGACCGGCCCGATAATCATGCGGGTGAACAGCACCACCAGCAGCACGCTGACCAGGAACAGTAGCAGCGCCTGCCAGCCGAAGAACTGGCCGCGCTCGGCGATGGCCTGCTGCAGCTGCTGGCCGCGTGAGAACACCACCGCGCGCGTGGCCTGCACCATTTCGGCATTGGAGCGCGAGAACGACTCGAGCAAGGCGGAGGCTTCTTGGTCCGGCCCGCTGTTATGGCACTTGATCGCCGCCAGCTGGGTCAGCAACTGACGCAACGTTTGGTAGTAGCGCTCGTCCGGCAAGATCGGCGCGTGGGCGTCCAGCATCTGCGAATACTGCTTGCGCTGATTTTGGTACAGCTTCTGCAGCGTGGGCTCAACCAGCACGCAGTACTGACGATAGCTGCGCTCCATCTCCAGCGCCACGCTGGTCATCGCCTCGCTGCGCCTCGCGTCCACCAGCGTGGTGCGGTTGATGTCCGCCGCCTGCGCGCTCAGGTGATCCAGGCTCTGGTAGGCCTGATAGGCCAGCACCAACAGCGGCAGCAGCACCAACAGGAACGCCAGCAGCACCAATTGCCGCAGCGAACGTGGGAATAAACGCCATTTTTTCAACGAAATCATCTCATTCTCTCAGGCCTGTCACGATGCTAACTGACTCGCCGGAAAGAGAAAAGCCCGGCAAGGGAGAATCCTGAACGCACAAGGAAAAAGCCGCGGGATCGGTGAGCCGCGCCGATAGGGTTGGCCTGCCGATGGCATACGGCCCCGGTAACAAAAACCGGTACGAAAGCGAGAGTGTGGGAATAGCGTCTGCGTTCGAGGGCATAGGCAACGAAACAGGAGTAAGCGCAGCGTTGAGAATTGACGCCGGGGCAATAAGCTTGCCCCGCCGCAAGGAAAGTGTGGATGCCCTTGAACCTCGTCCCCAGGGTGATGTAGCGCAGCGGCTGGCATCGAACAGGACGAATAGCATCCGTAAGTATCCAGGATTGATGAACCCTTCATCACAGTTGGATACAGGCGGTGCCTCACTCCACGTGTCGCCCGATGCTTGATAAAGCCGCTTGCGCAGTCTGTTATCGGTTTGGTTGGACGATAGGCACCATTTCTTTGGCATCATTCGGAGGCTTATGAGGCGATTTGCCGTTTATAATTACGGCGCCGTCATAAAAAGGTGAATGAGCAACCGCAGAGAATAATGCATGTTACGTGCCAACTTTGCAATTAAATTAATAACAAATTGATTTTACTAAAAAATAAATAAAATCCTGCCGTTTGATTCGCCGATTCCGCGCCGAGCAGTGATGAAATAAACGCCGCTCTGTCGCCAAACGCCGACAACTAAAGTCAAACCTGTTTACCGATAATAAAATCAATGGGTTAAATGTCTCCATTTAGCGACAAGCAAACCAGCACTTGTCGCAAAATGCAGACACTGCCGCCAATCGCCGAGTGCCGGCCATAATAAAGGGCGCAATTGCTTGCGCCCTCTGTACGGTGGTGGCCGTTTTTAGCCCAGTTGCTTACGGGCGTTGCGGAACATGCGCATCCACGGGCTATCCTCTCCCCACTCTTCCGGGTGCCAGGAGTTGCTGACGGTGCGGAACACGCGTTCCGGATGCGGCATCATCACCGTTGCGCGCCCGTTGGCGCTGGTCACGGCGGTGATGCCATTCGGCGAACCGTTCGGGTTAGCCGGGTAAGCTTCCGTGACCTGACCGGCGTTGTTGACGAAACGCAGCGCCACCAGGCCGTGGCTTTCCAACGCCGCCAGATGCGCCGCATCGCGCACTTCGACATGCCCTTCGCCATGGGAAACGGCGATCGGCATGCGCGAACCGGTCATGCCCTGCATGAACAGCGACGGGCTGGCCGCCACTTCCACCAGGCTGAAGCGCGCCTCGAAGCGATCCGACAGGTTGCGCACGAAGCGCGGCCAGTGTTCGGCGCCTGGGATCAGCTCACGCAGGTTGGACATCATCTGGCAGCCGTTGCACACGCCCAGCGCCAGCGTCTGCGGACGGTGGAAGAACGCCTCGAACTCGTCGCGCACCCGCTCGTTGAACAGGATAGACTTCGCCCAGCCTTCGCCGGCGCCCAGAACGTCGCCGTAAGAGAAGCCGCCGCAGGCCACCAGCGTGTGGAAGTCCTGCAGATCGCGGCGCCCGGCCAGCAGATCGCTCATGTGCACATCCACGGCGTCAAAGCCGGCGCGGTGGAACGCCGCCGCCATTTCAACGTGGGAGTTCACCCCCTGCTCGCGCAGCACCGCCACTTTCGGGCGAGCGCCCTTGGCGATGTACGGCGCAGCGATGTCTTCCTCGGGTGCGAAGGTCAGCTTCACGTTCAGGCCGGGATCTTGTTCATCCTGCTTGGCCTGATGTTCCTGATCGGCGCACGCCGGGTTGTCGCGCAGACGCTGCATCTGCCAGGTCGTTTCCGCCCACCAGGTGCGCAGGGTATTGCGGCTTTCGCTGTACAACGCTTTGCCGTGCTGATTGATGACGAAACGATCGCCGGCCTGTACGCTGCCGATGTGATGCACGTTGTCGGTCAGACCGTGCTGCGCGAACGCCCGCTTCACGTCGTCAAGACGTTCGGCGCTCACCTGGATCACCGCGCCCAGCTCTTCGTTGAACAGCACCGCCAGCGCATCGTCGCCGAGGCCATCGAGGTTAACCTCTACGCCGCAGTGACCGGCGAAGGCCATCTCCGCCAGCGTCACCAGCAGGCCGCCGTCAGCACGGTCGTGATAAGCCAGCAGCGCGCGATCGGCCACCAGTTGCTGCATGGCGTTGAAGAAGCCCGCCAGCTGCGCGACATCGCGCACATCTGCCGGTTTGTCGCCCAGTTGGCGATAAACCTGCGCCAGCGCGGTAGCGCCCAGTGCGTTATGGCCGTTACCCAGGTCGATCAACAGCAGCGCACTGTCGCCCTTATCGGTGCGCAATTGCGGCGTCACGGTGTGGCGCACGTCTTCCACGCGGGCGAAGGCGGTGATGACCAGCGACAGCGGCGAGGTCATTTCACGCTGTTCATTGCCTTCCTGCCAGCGGGTTTTCATCGACATGGAGTCTTTACCCACCGGAATGGTGATGCCCAGCGCCGGACACAGCTCTTCGCCCACCGCTTTCACCGCTTCGTACAGGCCGGCGTCTTCACCCGGGTGGCCGGCGGCGGCCATCCAGTTGGCGGACAGCTTCACGCGCTTCAGGCTGCCGATTTCCGTGGCGGCCAGGTTGGTCAGCGCTTCCCCGACCGCCAGGCGGCCGGAGGCGGCGAAGTCCAGCAGCGCCACCGGCGCGCGTTCGCCGAGCGACATCGCTTCGCCATAATAGCTGTCCAGACTGGCGGTGGTGACCGCGCAGTCGGCCACCGGGATCTGCCACGGGCCGACCATTTGGTCGCGCGCCACCATGCCGGTGACGGTGCGGTCGCCGATGGTGATCAGGAAGGTTTTCTCCGCGACGGCCGGCAGATGCAGCACGCGCTTCACCGCGTCGGCCAGCGTGATGTTCTCACGCTGTACCGCCTGGCCCTGCGCCTGCAGACGGGTTACGTCACGGGTCATCTTCGGCGTCTTGCCGAGCAGCACGTCCAGCGGCATGTCGATCGGCTGATTGTCGAAGTGACGATCGTTCAACGTCAGATGTTGCTCTTCGGTCGCTTCGCCGATCACCGCGTAAGGCGCGCGCTCGCGTCGGCAGATCTCGTCGAACTGCGCCATCTGCGCCGGGGCGATCGCCATCACGTAACGTTCCTGCGATTCGTTGCACCATACTTCCAGCGGGCTCATGCCCGGCTCGTCGTTGAGAATGTCGCGCAGTTCGAAACGGCCGCCGCGGCCGCCGTCGCTCACCAGCTCCGGCATGGCGTTGGACAGGCCGCCGGCGCCGACGTCATGGATAAACAGGATCGGGTTCTGGTCGCCCAGCTGCCAGCAGCGGTCGATCACTTCCTGACAGCGGCGTTCCATTTCCGGGTTGTCGCGCTGCACCGATGCGAAGTCCAAATCGGCATCGGACTGGCCTGACGCCATCGATGACGCCGCGCCGCCGCCCAGACCGATATTCATCGCCGGGCCGCCCAGCACCACCAGCTTGGCGCCGACGGTGATTTCCCCTTTCTGCACGTGATCGGCGCGGATGTTGCCGATACCGCCCGCCAGCATGATCGGTTTGTGGTAGCCGCGCAGCTCAACGCCGTTATGGCTGTTGACGCGCTCTTCATAGGTGCGGAAGTAGCCCAGCAGCGCCGGGCGACCGAATTCGTTGTTGAACGCCGCGCCGCCCAGCGGGCCTTCGGTCATGATGTCCAGCGCGGTGACGATGCGCTCCGGTTTGCCGAAGTCCTGCTCCCACGGCTGTTCAAAGCCGGGAATGCGCAGGTTGGACACCGAGAAGCCCACCAGGCCGGCCTTCGGCTTGGCGCCGCGGCCGGTGGCGCCTTCGTCGCGGATCTCGCCGCCGGAGCCGGTCGCGGCGCCAGGCCACGGCGAGATCGCCGTCGGGTGGTTGTGAGTTTCCACCTTCATCAGGATATGCGCGTCTTCCTGATGGTAGTCGTACGTGCCGTTCTCCGGCGCGGCGAAGAAGCGGCCGACCTGCGAGCCTTCCATCACCGCGGCGTTGTCTTTATACGCCGACAGCACATAGTCCGGCGTCTGCTCATAGGTGTTCTTGATCATTTTGAACAGCGACTTGGGCTGCTGTTCGCCGTCGATGATCCAGTCGGCGTTGAAAATCTTGTGGCGGCAGTGCTCAGAGTTGGCCTGCGCAAACATATAGAGTTCGATATCCGTCGGGTTGCGCCCCAAACCGGTAAAGGCATTCAGCAGGTAATCGATCTCGTCCTGCGCCAGCGCCAGGCCGAGCCGGACGTTGGCCTGCTCCAGCGCGGCGCGCCCTGCGCCCAGCACGTCGACCGACTGATACGGCGCCGGCTGATGGTGCGCGAACAGCTGTTCAGCCTGTTGCAGCTCGCTGAAGACGGTTTCCATCATGCGATCGTGCAGCAGCGCGGCGAGCTGGTGCCACTGGGCCTCCGTCAGCTCAGGCGCCTTGACGTAGAACGCCAGACCGCGCTCCAGCCGCAGCACCTGTTGCAAACCGCAGTTGTGGGCGATGTCGGTGGCTTTGGAAGACCAGGGGGAAATGGTGCCCGGGCGCGGCGTGACCAGCAGCAGCCGGCCTTCGGGGGCGTGTTCGGCGAGAGAAGGACCGTACTTGAGCAAGCGCTGAAGTTTGGCGTGTTCTTCGGCACTTAGCGGTGCGCTAACATCGGCAAAGTGGACGTACTCGGCGTAGATATCACTGACGGGCAGGTGGGCGTCCTGGCAGCGGGACAGCAGTTTGGTAATGCGAAAAGCCGATAAAGCGGGCGAACCACGCAGAATTTCCATAATCAAAGTTCTCTCGTCTTCGAAGCGACGGATAAGACGCTTCATTGGGCGCAACAGGGGAAAACGCGCGTCATTATAGAGAATCCTCGCCGCCGACGAAACCGTTTGCGTAGGGATTATTGATAAAAGCGCGCCGCACCGTCGAATTGTCATAACGTGTCAATAAAGTTGCACACTGGCGTTTTGTTGCGCAAAATGCCCCCCGCACTGGTGATTTAACCATGAGAAAAGTCGCGGTTGTCGTCGCCGGCGTACCTGTGCCACCACTGGATAACTATTTGAAACGTCTTAAAATAAACTACATCCTCATCGGCGTTGTCACCCTGCTTCTGGCTCTCGCGCTGTGGCCCAATATCACCTGGCGCAGCGGCCAGGGCGGGCAACTCCAGGAGATCATTTCCCGCGGCGAGTTGCGTATCAGCACGCTGAACTCACCGCTGACCTATTTCAACACCAAGCAAGGGCCGGGTGGGCTCGACTACGAACTGGCCAAGCGCTTCGCCAACTACCTCGGGGTAAAACTGGTGGTGATCCCCCATCAGAACATCAATGACCTGTTCGACGATCTGGACGACGACGACGCCGACCTGCTGGCGGCGGGCCTTATCTACAACCAGGAGCGCCTCAGCCGCGCGCGCACCGGCCCCGCCTACTACTCCGTTTCCCAACAGCTGGTGTACCGGCTGGGCACCCCGCGGCCAAAAGGCTTCGCCGACATCAAAGGCAAGCTGGCGGTCGCCTCCGGTTCCGCGCACGTCAGCACGCTAAAGCAGCTCAAACAGGATAAATACCCGGATCTCGCCTGGGAGTCCTCCAGCGATCTCACCTCCAAAGAGCTGCTGGAGCGGGTTGCCGACGGCAAGCTGGACTATACCCTCGGCGATTCGGTGACCATCGCGTTGCTGCAGCGCATCCATCCGCAGCTGGCGGTGGCGTTCGACGTCACCGACGAAGAGCCGGTCACCTGGTACCTCAAACGCGACGGCGACGACAGCCTGTACGCGGCGATGCTGGATTTCTACAGTCAAATGGTGGACGACGGCACCCTGGCGCGGCTGGAAGAGAAATACCTCGGCCACGTCGGCAGCTTCGACTACGTGGATACCAAAACCTTCCTGTCGGCCATCGACTCGGTGCTGCCCAACTTCCGCCCGCTGTTCGAGAAACACGCCAACGAGATCGACTGGAAGCTGCTGGCGGCCATCGCCTATCAGGAATCGCACTGGAATCCGCAGGCCACCTCCCCCACCGGCGTGCGCGGCCTGATGATGCTGACCCGCGCCACCGCCGACGGCCTGGGGGTCAACGATCGCCTCGATCCGGAAGAGAGCATTCAGGGTGGCGCCCTGTACCTGCAGCGGCTGATGGCCAAGGTGCCGGACAGCGTGCCGGAAGATGAGCGCATCTGGTTCTCGCTGGCGGCCTACAACATGGGCTGGGGCCATATGCTGGACGCGCGCAAGCTGACCAAAACGCAAAAAGGCAACCCGGACAGCTGGGTCGACGTCAAACAGCGTCTGCCGATGCTCAGCCAAAAACGCTACTACCCGCAGCTGACCTATGGCTATGCGCGCGGGCGCGAAGCCTACAATTATGTAGAAAACATCCGCCGCTACCAGGTCAGCCTGGTGGGTTATCTGCAGGAAAAAGAGAGAAAGGCGGCGCAAGCGGCCGCCGAGCAGGAAGCGTTGGGAAAAGGCTATCCGACGGTGATGCCGGAACTGGCGCTCAACTACTGATTATTCCGGCTTATCCGCCGCCCGCTGCGCCAGCTTGAGCGCTTTTTTCTGTTCGCGGCGCAGGCGGAAGAAATTACTCAGGGTGGCGGCGCATTCGTCCGCCAGCACGCCCGAGACGATCTCCACCTGATGATTCATGCCCGGATGGCGCAAAATATCCACCAGCGAACCGGCCGCGCCGGTTTTCTCGTCGGCGGCGCCGTACACCAACCGGCGGATGCGGCTGTGCACCATCGCGCCGGCGCACATCACGCAGGGCTCCAGCGTGACGTACAGCGTGGCGTTCAACAAGCGGTAGTTTTGCAGCACCGCGCCGCCCTGGCGCAGCGCCATGATCTCGGCGTGCGCGGTAGGATCGTGCCGGCCGATCGGCCGGTTCCAGCCCTCGCCGATGACCTGATTGTCCAGCACCAGCAGCGCACCCACCGGCACCTCGCCCTCTTCCTGCGCGCGCAGGGCCAGCTGCAATGCCTGACGCATCCAGTACTCATCGTTATATTCAGTCATCGCATAATTCCTCGTGCGCTTTTGCGGCGGGCATTATACACACTAGCCTCCCTTTGTCGTAGCCGCCCGCCAATGGCTATACTGGCCACATCAGCGTGTGATTCAGGGACAAGAAACATGAAACTCAGTAAAAAGAACGCCGTCGTGGTGCGCAAGGCGCTGGACGGCTGGGTTGGGGAAGGCGCCTTGACCCCCGAGCAACAACAGCAACTGCTGCTGCATGTGGACGTGCAGCCTTTCGACTGGCGACGGCTGGCGCGCTATGCGTTTCTCGCCGCGCTGGCCTCGTTGCTGATCGCCGTCACCAGCCTGTTCGCCGACAGCGCACTGCTTGAATGGCTGAGCGAACTGTTCCGCTTCGACGCGCCGGTGCGCATGGCGATCGCCGGCGTACTGGCGGCGCTGGCCTACGTCTGGGCGCTGCGTCGTCGTCAACGCCACCCGGAAAAACGCTACGGCAATGAGGCGGCGCTGTTTGTCGCCGTGTTGCTCACCGCCTGCGCCTTATGGCAACTGGGCGTCTGGCTGGATAACGGCAGCGGGCGGGTTTCCGTGCTGCTGCTGGTCGCCGCGCTGCTGTACGGCGCCATCGGCTGGTTCAGCCGCTCCGGGCTGGTATGGTGGTTCGCCCTGCTGTCTCTCGGCAATGCCTTCGGCGCCGAGACCGGCTACCTGTCCGGCTGGGGCGCCTACTGGCTCGGCATGAGCTACCCGATTCGCTTTATCGCCTTCGGCGCGGTGCTGATCGCCGCCGCATTGCTGCTGCGGCCGCTATTGGCGCAGCGCGGCCTGCAGCGGGTGTCGCTGGCGATGGGCCTGCTGTACCTGTTCATCGCGCTGTGGCTGCTGTCCATCTTCGGCAACTATGGCGATCTCGACAGCTGGTACCGCGCGCGCCAGATTGAGCTGTTCCACTGGAGCCTGCTGTTCGGGCTGGCCGCCTTCGCCGCCATCTGGCTGGGGTTGAAGCATGACGACGCCATGCTGCGCGGTTTCGGGCTGACCTTCCTCGGCATCAACCTCTATACCCGCCTGTTCGAGTTTTTCTGGGACAGCATGCCGAAGACGATTTTCTTCGCGCTGCTCGGCCTGAGCCTGTGGGCGTTGGGGCATTATGCGGAGAAGATTTGGCAGCTCGGACGCAAACCGCACGACGTAACCGACGACTGATCGCGGCAGCGGTAACAGCAAAGGGCGGAATTCTCCGCCCTTTGTTTATTCCAGCTGCTGCAGCTCGCCCTGCTTGCTCACCCGCCAACGGTGCTCGCAAAAAAACAGCAGCGGGTTATCCTGCTTGCTGTCGCTGTAACCGCTGTACAGCTTCAGCGGCGCGCCGAGCCGTTGCTCCAGCTGCACCACTTTTTGTACGCCCAGACAGCGCAAGGTCAGCACCCAGCCGCCATAGCGGCGCGCGATGCGGCTGCCGACCAACCGCACCCGCGGCAGAAACGCCGAATCCCGATACACCTGCGCCACCAGTTGCTCCGGCGAGCCGGTAATCAGCCACACCTCGGCATCGTGCTCATCCAGATACTGCCGCAAGCGCATTTGCACCACCGGAAACGCAGTGACCTTCTGGCGGAAAACCTCGATGAACTGCCGCTCCAGCGCCTTCAGCGTCGCTTCGGTACGCCCGAAGGTGATAGCCCACAACAACAGGCTCATCGGCCAGCGCGCGGCGCGCCCCAGCAGCAACAGCGCCAGGCCAATCAATGGCAACAGCGGTATCACCAGCAGCAAATTCAGCGGTAAACGGCGCAGCAGGAAACGCAAGAAACTGCCGAACATATCCTCCTGATGCAGAGTGCCGTCCAGATCGAAAAAGACCACGCGGCGCCCTGCTGCGGCCGATGGTTGCTGCTTGTCGCTCAAACGCTACTCCTCGGGATCGTTGAACCCCATCATCCAGGTGAAGAGAAAACCGGCGATAATCGTAATCAGCATCCCCGCCAGATACAACATCACCTTACCTGAGACGATGGTCAACGCCAAAGGCAGCCCCGAAATGCCGAAGGTAATCACCGTCGCCACTTTCCAGTAGCTGATCAGCGCGCCGCCTACCGCACCGCCGAGGCAGGCGCCGATAAACGGCCGGCCCAGCGGCAGCGTCACCCCGAAGATCAGCGGCTCGCCGATGCCGAGAATGCCGACCGGCAACGCCCCTTTGATCACCTTCTTCAGCCGCGCGTTACGGGTTTTCAACAGCACCGCCAGCGCCGCCCCCACCTGACCGACGCCGGCCATCGCCAGGATCGGCAACAGCGGGTTGGAACCGTGCGCCTGCACCAGCTCGACGTGGATCGGCACCAGCCCCTGGTGCAAGCC
The DNA here is from genome assembly GCF_000747565.1 of Serratia sp. SCBI. Lineage (NCBI taxonomy): Bacteria > Pseudomonadati > Pseudomonadota > Gammaproteobacteria > Enterobacterales > Yersiniaceae > Serratia > Serratia sp. SCBI. The sequence continues at coordinate 3,909,451 of NZ_CP003424.1, forward strand.
GGACAGCACCAGCGGCAGGAACAGCCCGGAGAGCAGCGCCCCGACAAGCAGCCCGCCCTTGTCGATCGCCAGATTGGCGCCGTGGGCGATGGCATCGGAAATGGCGCCGCCGATCGGCTGCAGGATCAGGATCGCCAACGAGGCGGTCACCAGCGTGGTCAGCAGCGGATTGAGGATCAGTTCGACCGACTCCGGCAGCAGCGTGCGCAGGCGTTTCTCCACCCAGCACATCAACGCCACCACCAGCAGTACAGCGATCACCCCGCCGCGCCCCGGCTGCAGCGCCTCGCCGAACAGGGTGATCTGCGCCAGCGCCGGGCTGGAGAGGATCCCGGCCATCACGCCGCCCATCGCCTGTGAGCCGCCGAACACCCGCGCGGCGTTCACCCCGACCAGAATGTTCATGATGGCGAACACCGCGCTGCCGAAGATCGCCAGCAGCCCCAGCGCGTTCGGGTAGTCCAACGCCAACTGTCCGGCGATGTCGGGCCGTTTCAGCAGGTTGATGATGCCGGTGATCAGCCCCGAGGCGATAAACGCCGGGATCAGCGGAATAAAAACGTCGGCCAGCTTTTTCAGCGCGCCGCTCATCGGCGCCGCGTATTTCTGTTTGGCCTGCGCCTTGGTGCGGGCGGCGTCACCAACGGCGGGCTGCGCGCTGCCGCTCAACAAAGCGCGCATGGCGTCCACCACCTTGGCGGCGGCGCCCGGGCCGACGATAAACTGATGCTGTTCACCCTGCTTGATATAGCCCTTCACGCCGGGCAACTGCTTGAGGGCCGCCAGATCCAGACGCTGTTCGTCGCTGACCTCGACGCGCACCCGCGTCATGCAGTTCTCCAGTTTGAGGATATTGCCCTCGCCCCCCACGCCCGCCAGGATCTGTGTCGCCAATGCCGTTGTCTTGTCCATCGCCGCCCCCACCGTGAATTAACGCGCCAACGCCGCGCGCAGGTAGCCGTCGTGCCGCTGCAGCCGCTGCTGCGCCTCATCGGCGCTGACGCCGGCTAAAATCATCAGGATCGCCGGTTTGACCTCAAAGCCGGTCTGCGCCAGCGCCGCCTCCGCCTGAGCGCGTTCGGCGCCGGTGGCCTCCACCACGATGCGGCAGGCGCGATCCACCAGTTTGACGTTGGTGGCCTTCACGTCCACCATCAGGTTCTGGTAGACCTTGCCCAGCTTGACCATCGCGCCGGTCGACAGCATGTTGAGCACCAGCTTCTGCGCGGTGCCTGATTTCAGGCGCGTAGAACCGGTCAGCGCCTCCGGCCCCACCACCGGCGAGATCGCCACCTGCGCTTCGTGCGCGATCGGCGAATCCGGGTTGCATGAGATGGCCGCCGTCGGGCAGCCCAGCCCGCGCGCATAGCGCAGCGCGCCGATCACGTAGGGCGTGCGCCCCGAGGCCGCCAACCCCACCACCATATCGACGGCGGTCAGGTTCAGCGCTCTGAGGTCGGCCTCACCCAGGGCTGCGTCATCTTCCGCCCCTTCCACCGCTTTGAGCAGCGCGCCCGGCCCACCGGCGATCAGCCCCACCACCACGCCGTGCGGCACGCCGAAGGTCGGCGGGCACTCGGAGGCATCCAATACGCCCAGGCGCCCGCTGGTGCCGGCGCCCAAATAAATCAGCCGCCCGCCGGCCTTCAGCGCCGCCGCGGCCAAATCGACCGCCTGCGCGATCGCCGGCAGCACCTTTTCAATCGCCTCCGGCACCTTGCGATCTTCCTGGTTAAAGCAGCGGACCATGTCCAGCGTCGACATCTCATCCAGCCCCATGGTGGCCGGGTTGCGGGTTTCCGATACCAGTGCGCCTAAGTTCATCTGTTCACCTTTGAATTTTTAATTCACAAAATTAAATCAATATTTGAATATTTTATTCAACAAAGCGAGCGCTATTTGCTATTTTAACGACGAGCTCACAAAAATTTTCACCGCGCGTTTTCGCCGCCTGCGTGGCAAAATGGCCGCTGGTTTCCAGGGAAAGATCAATGAGTACCCTTCTGCGCATTCGCCAGATGTATCCGACACTGGCGCAAAACGACCGCAAGCTGGCGGATTTTTTGCTGAACAACGCCGAACAGGCGCGCCATCTCAGCTCGCAAAAGCTGGCCCAGCTGGCCGGCGTCAGCCAGTCGAGCGTGGTGAAGTTCGCCCAAAAGCTGGGCTATAAAGGTTTCCCGGCGCTGAAGCTGGCGCTGAGCGAGACGCTGGCCCAGCCGCAGGCAGAACCGGTAGTGACCGTTCATAACCACATTCTCAGCAGCGACACGCTGAAAACCGTCGGTGAAAAGCTGTTGGCGGAAAAGCAGGCGGCGCTGCGCGCGACGCTGGACATCAACAGCGAAGAACGGCTGCATCAGGCGCTGGACATGCTGCGCCAGGCGCGCCGGGTGATGCTGATCGGCATCGGCGCCTCCGGGCTGGTGGCCAAGGATTTTTCCTTCAAGCTGCTGAAAATCGGGGTGATGGCGGTAGCCGAAGCGGATATGCACGTTCAACTGGCGGCGGTGCAGGCGCTGGACAAACGCGATCTGCTGGTGGCGATCTCCTTCAGCGGCGAGCGGCGTGAAATCAATCTGGCGGCGGAAGAAGCGCGCCAGGCCGGCGCCAGGGTGCTGGCGCTGACCAGCTTCTCGCCCAACGGCCTGCAGCAACGCGCCGATCACTGTCTCTATACCATCGCCGAAGAGCCCCGCACCCGCAGCGCGGCCATCTCTTCCAGCACCGCCCAGTACGCTCTCACCGACCTGCTGTTTATGGCGCTGATCCAGCACGACCTCGATCATGCCCGCGACCGTATCAGGCACAGCGAACAATTGATGAAAAAGTTGGTTTAACCGGTATAATCGCCGCTGCGAAAAATACCCCTGTTAATAATGAGAGATACGTCATGGCCCTGCTAATCACACGCAAATGCATCAACTGCGACATGTGCGAGCCGGAATGCCCGAACCAGGCGATTTCGATGGGCGATGAGATCTACCAAATCGATACCGACCGCTGCACCGAGTGCGTTGGCCATTACGATACGCCAACCTGTCAGCAGGTCTGCCCGATCGACAACACCATCATTACCGATCCGCAGCATCGCGAGACTAATGAGCAGCTGTGGGATAAGTTCGTGGTGTTGCACCACGCCGATCGCATTTAACCCGCCGCAGGACTGACAAGGGCGCCGCAGGGCGCCCTTTCTATTTTCAGCTTTCGACGATCACCGTCGCGCAGGCATAGCGCCGTTCATCGGCCAGCGAAACGTGGATCGCGGTGACCCCCATCTCCCCCGCCAGCTCGGCGGCGCGGCCGTGCAAACGAATATTCGGTTTGCCCAACGCATCGTTGAACACCTCGAACTGGTTGAACGCCAGGCCGTTGCGAATGCCGGTGCCGAACGCCTTGGCGGCGGCCTCTTTCACGGCGAAACGCTTGGCCAGAAAGCGAATCGGCTGCTGGTGCTGCTGGTATAGCGCCCATTCGGCGTCGCTCAGCACGCGGCGCGCCAGACGATCGCCGCTGCGTTCCACCACCGCTTCGATACGCGCCATCTCGACGATGTCGGTACCCAGCCCGAGCACCGCCATTACCGGCGCGCTTCCCGCATCAGCACTTTCATATCGGCAACCGCAGCCGGCAGCCCGCTCATCACCGCCTGGCCGATAATCGCATGGCCGATGTTCAGCTCGTGCATTTCCGGCAGCGCGGCGATCGGCTGCACGTTGTGATAGGTCAGGCCGTGGCCGGCGTTGACCTTCAGCCCCTTCTCGGCCGCGTAGGCGGCGGCGACCGCGATGCGGCGCAGCTCGGCCTGTACCGCCAGCTCGCCCTGCGCTTCGGCGTAGGCGCCGGTGTGGATTTCAATATAGGGGGCACCCACCGCCACCGCCGCGTCGATTTGGCGATGATCGGGATCGATGAACAGCGAGACCAGAATGCCCGCCTGCGCCAGGCGCTCGACCGCCACGCTCATTTTGTCCAGCTGGCCGGCAACGTCCAGGCCGCCTTCGGTGGTCACTTCTTCGCGCTTTTCCGGTACCAGGCAACAGAAATGCGGCTTCAGCTCCACGGCGATGTCCAGCATCTCGTCGGTCACCGCCATCTCCAGATTCATGCGCGTCTGGATGGTCTGGCGCAGCAAACGCACGTCGCGGTCGGTGATGTGGCGGCGGTCTTCGCGCAGATGCACGGTAATGCCGTCGGCCCCCGCCTGTTCGGCAATGAATGCCGCCTGAACCGGATCCGGGTATTGGGTTCCGCGCGCGTTACGTAACGTGGCGATGTGATCGATATTGACGCCCAGCAGTAAATCAGCCATGACAACCTCTAAATACGATTTTCAGTGCCAGCAGTTTACACGCGGGTGCAGAACGGCAAAAGGAGAAAAGGTCAGGCGTCGTCGACCGGCGTATTCGGCTGCTTGCGCACGAATTGACGGAACAGTTCGCGGCTCTTCAACGGCTTGCCGCCGAGGTAGGGTTTCAGCGCCATGCGGGTGAAACGCTTGGCGGCGCGCAGCGTCTCGGCATCGGGAAACTGCCGCTCCGCCAGCGCGCGCAGTTCGCGCCCGGTGAAGCTGTAGTGATCCACCACCAGGCTGGCGATAAAGCCTTTCTCTTCACGGTAGCGGTAGGTCATGGCGTCATCCACAGGCAGGCCGCTGCCGGCGCAGTGCAGGAAATCGAGGCCGTAACCCAGGTGCTGCAACAAGGCCAGCTCGAACTGGCGCAACGCCTGTTCCGGCGAGCTGTCTTCCGCCGCCAGCGCCTGCAGGCATTGCAGGTAGTCGAAGAACAGCACCGAGTAGTTGGTTTCCTGCTCCAGCACTCGCGCCAGCAGTTCGTTCACGTACAGGCCGCTGTAAAGCATCATGCCGCTGAGGGGTAAACCGAGAGAGACCGCTTCGGCGTTGCGCAGCGTTTTCACTTCGCCGCGGCCGCCCCAGCGCACTAACAGGGGGGTAAAGGGCTGCAGGCAGCCCTTCAGATTGGAGCGGCGGCTGCGCGCGCCTTTTGCCAGCAAGCGCACCCGCCCATGACCTTCGGTAAACAGATCCAGCATCAGACTGGTTTCACTGTACGGCCGCCCATGCAGGACGAAAGCGCGCTCCCAGCCGTCCACGGATCGTTACTTCAGATCGTCAACATAGCCCAGGCTGCGCAGCGCACGTTCGTCGTCCGCCCAACCGGATTTCACTTTCACCCACAGCTCCAGATGCACTTTAGCGTCGAACATCTGTTCCATGTCCTGGCGCGCTTCGATGCCGATGGTTTTGATCTTGGCGCCCTTGTTGCCGATGACCATTTTCTTCTGGCCTTCGCGCTCGACCAGGATCAGGCCGTGCACATCGTAGCCGCCGCGATCGTTGGCCACGAACTGTTCGATTTCCACCGTCACCGAATACGGCAGCTCTTCGCCCAGGAAACGCATCAGCTTCTCACGAATGATCTCAGACGCCATAAAGCGCTGGGAGCGATCGGTGATGTAGTCTTCCGGGAAGTGGTGCTCCGCTTCCGGCAGCAGCTTGCGCACGATGCCGGCGATGGTGTCGACGTTCATCCCTTTCTCGGCGGAGATAGGCACCACGTCGAGGAAATTCATCTGCTGGCTGAGGAACGCGATGTGCGGCAACAGCTTGGATTTGTCGGTGACGTTATCGACCTTGTTGATCGCCAGCAATACCGGGCAGCGCAGGCTGCGCAGCTTGTTGACCACCATTTCGTCGTCGGCGGTCCAGTTGGTGCCTTCGACCACGAAGATAACCAGTTCGACGTCGCCGATCGAGCTGCTGGCCGCGCGGTTCATCAAACGGTTGATGGCGCGTTTTTCTTCGATGTGCAGCCCTGGGGTATCGACGTAGATCGCCTGATAGGCGCCATCGGTGTCGATGCCCATGATGCGGTGACGGGTCGTCTGCGGCTTACGCGACGTAATGGAAACCTTCTGCCCCAGCAGTTGGTTCAGCAACGTCGATTTGCCCACGTTCGGGCGGCCGACGATGGCGATAAAACCGCAGTGTTGTTTTACTTCACTCATTCAAGCTCCAGATTTTTCAGCGCTTGTTCCGCTGCCGCCTGCTCGGCTTTACGGCGGCTCGAGCCGGTGCCCACCACGGGCTCGCTCAAACCACTCACCTGGCAGTGGATGGTAAACTCTTGGTCGTGCGCTTCACCGCGAACCTGCACCACCAAATAAGAAGGCAACGGCAGATGACGCCCCTGCAAAAATTCCTGCAAACGGGTTTTCGGGTCTTTCTGCTTATCACCGGGGCTGATTTCGTCCAACCGGCTGCGATACCAGTCCAAAATCAGACGCTCGACGGTCTGGATGTCGCTGTCCAGGAACACGCCGCCGATCAATGCCTCCACCGTATCCGCCAGGATTGACTCGCGGCGGAACCCACCACTTTTCAATTCGCCCGGCCCAAGCCGCAGACATTCGCCCAGGTCAAACTCGCGCGCCATCTCCGCCAGCGTGTTGCCGCGCACCAGCGTGGCGCGCATGCGGCTCATATCGCCCTCGTCTACGCGAGGAAAGCGGTGATAGAGCGCATTGGCGATGACAAAGCTAAGAATCGAGTCACCCAGAAACTCAAGACGTTCATTGTGTTTACTGCTGGCGCTGCGGTGAGTCAAAGCCTGCAGTAAAAGCTCCTGCTGTTGAAAAGTGTAGCCCAGCTTCCGCTGCAGCCTGTTTATTACGATGGGGTTCATGAGTTACCAATAGATCAAGAATGCGTCAAAAACTTGCAGCATACGGAACAGGCCTGCTTCGCCGAAAGCCGATCCAAAGCTGTTTCGTTTGCAGTGGCTCCCAGCAGGAGCCAACTTTTATCGCTCGAGAAAGTATTCTACAACGAGTGGAAACATAATGCTGTGTTTATATCCCCTTAATCTTTCACGCCGCAGCAGGCTGCGGCGTGAAATTGACAGGGAATAAATCAGCGATTAATGAATGCCGCCAATCCGGCTGAAACGCACGCCGGTAGGCCACTCGCCTTCCTGCTTTTCAAAGCTCATCCAGATGGCCGTGGCTTTACCCACCAGATTCTTCTCCGGCACAAAGCCCCAGTAACGGCTGTCCGCGCTGTTGTCGCGGTTGTCGCCCATCATGAAGTAATGCCCGGCCGGCACCACCCACTCCGCCAGCGGTTTGCCCGGCTGTTGGTAGTAAGCGCCCACCTGATCCTGCGTGCCCGGCACGGTCAGGATGCGGTGCGTCACGTTGCCCAGGCTCTCCTGACGTTCACGCAGACGAATGCCGCCCTGCGGCACGGTGTCATTCAGCGGGATCTGGTAGAAACCGTTGCTGGCCTCGCCCATGCCGCTGCGGCTGAACAGCTGTACGAAGTCGCTCGGCTGCGCGTCGGCGTAGGTGACCGCCAGCGCGGTATCGCAGGACTGCCCGCTGTTGCACGACGGCTGCACCGTAACGCGCTTATTCACCGGATCGTAAGTAATACGGTCGCCCGGCAGGCCAATCACGCGCTTGATATAATCCAGCTTCGGATCCAGCGGATATTTAAATACCGCAATATCGCCGCGCTTCGGATGACCGGTTTCAATTAGCGTGGTCTGGGTTATCGGATCTTTAATGCCGTAAGCATATTTCTCCACCAGAATGAAATCGCCAATCAACAGCGTCGGCATCATTGAGCCGGACGGGATTTGGAACGGTTCGTAAATAAACGAGCGCACCACAAAGACCAGCAGCAACACCGGGAAGACCGATGCCCCGGTCTCTACCCAGCCTGGCTGCTTAGCCACTTTCGCCAGCGTTTTATCGTCTACTGCGCCCGCGGTCTGCTCGTTGACCGCCGCAATCTTCGCGCGGCGGGCCGGCGCCCATTTAAAGCGCTCGAAGCACCAGATGATCCCGGTGACCAGAGTGGCCAACGCCAGGATCAGGGCAAACATATTCGCCATGCAAACTCCCTCGTTTCGCGAACTCGTCGCGGTTACTTGCCGTCTTTACCGACGTGCAGAATGGCCAGGAACGCTTCCTGCGGCAGCTCGACGTTGCCGACCTGCTTCATGCGTTTCTTACCGTCTTTCTGTTTCTGCAGCAGCTTTTTCTTACGGCTGACGTCACCGCCGTAGCATTTCGCCAGCACGTTTTTACGCAGCTGCTTCACGGTGGAGCGCGCGATGATGTGCGTGCCGATCGCCGCCTGAATCGCGATGTCGAACTGCTGACGCGGGATCAGATCTTTCATCTTTTCCACCAATTCACGGCCGCGATACTGCGAGTTGTCGCGGTGGGTGATCAGCGCCAGCGCATCCACGCGCTCGTTGTTGATCAGCACGTCCACGCGCACCATGTCGGAGGCCTGGAAGCGCTTGAAGTTGTAATCCAGCGACGCATAACCGCGCGACGTGGACTTCAGGCGGTCGAAGAAGTCGAGCACCACTTCCGCCATCGGGATTTCATAGGTCAACGCCACCTGGTTGCCGTGGTAGACCATGTTGGTCTGCACGCCGCGTTTCTCAACGCACAGGGTGATGACGTTGCCCAGGTATTCCTGCGGCATCAGCATGTGGCATTCGGCGATCGGCTCGCGCAGTTCCTGGATGTTGTTCAACGGCGGCAGCTTGGATGGGCTGTCGACGTAGATCACTTCTTTGCCGGTGGTTTCCACTTCGTAGACTACCGTCGGCGCGGTGGTGATCAGATCCAGATCGTATTCACGCTCCAGACGCTCCTGAATGATCTCCATGTGCAGCAGACCAAGGAAGCCGCAGCGGAAGCCGAAGCCCAACGCGGTGGAGCTTTCCGGTTCGTAGAACAGGGAGGCGTCGTTAAGGCTCAGCTTGCCCAGCGCATCGCGGAAAGATTCATAGTCGTCGGAGCTGATCGGGAACAGACCGGCGTACACCTGCGGCTTCACTTTTTTGAAGCCCGGCAACGCTTTATCCGCCGGCTGACGCGCCTGCGTCAGGGTATCGCCCACCGGCGCGCCGAGGATGTCTTTGATCGCACAGACCAGCCAGCCCACTTCGCCGCAGTTCAGCACGTCGCGATCGACCTGCTTCGGCGTGAAAATGCCCAAACGATCGGCGTTGTACACCTGGCCGGTGCTCATGACCTTGATCTTGTCGCCCTTGCGCAGCGTCCCGTTCTTGACGCGCACCAGCGACACGACACCCAGGTAATTATCGAACCAGGAGTCGATGATCAGCGCCTGCAGCGGCGCATCCGGATCGCCCTGCGGCGCAGGAATGTCGCGCACCAGGCGCTCCAGCACGTCGGGCACGCCGACGCCGGTTTTGGCCGAGCAGCGCACGGCATCGGTGGCGTCGATGCCGACGATATCTTCAATTTCCTGCGCGGCGCGATCCGGATCGGCGGCCGGCAGGTCGATTTTGTTCAACACCGGCACCACTTCCAGATCCATTTCGATCGCGGTGTAGCAGTTGGCCAGCGTCTGGGCTTCTACGCCCTGGCCGGCGTCCACCACCAGCAGCGCGCCTTCGCAGGCCGCCAGCGAGCGGGACACTTCATAGGAGAAGTCAACGTGGCCTGGGGTGTCGATAAAGTTAAGCTGATAGGTCTGCCCATCCAGCGCCTTGTAATCCAGCGTGACGCTCTGCGCCTTGATGGTGATGCCGCGCTCGCGCTCCAGATCCATGGAATCGAGCACCTGCGCAGCCATTTCACGGTCGGACAGGCCACCGCAAATTTGGATAATGCGGTCAGACAGCGTCGACTTACCGTGGTCAATATGGGCAATAATGGAGAAATTTCGTATATGCTTCATTATAAAAGTTTTTCTGCCTTGGTATTTCTGAATTACTCGCCTATAGAAACCCGCATGGACCTAAAGCGACAGTGAATGGGTTAGGCCGTCTTGCACCTGAATCGCTGCATTCTACATGCCACACCACTGAAAACCTAGCGATCGGTGCAGTGAAGGCATTCTATTATGCGCAGCTAAATGTTACAGGGCGCCCCGGCTGATGAAAACAGATGTTAACACGGGCTATACGGCCTGAACCCAAGGCTTGCAGGTGCTCCGTGGCCGTCAAACTCCGGCGCTAATACATAACCGGCCGCAGCGCAATAAACCCCTTCTGAAATTATCGAAAAAGAATATTTGGATCAACCTCTTAGAATTCGATTTTGCCCCACATCCTTTAGGAAAAACCCCATATACGCCACCACCGTCCCTCGGATAGAAAGGGCATGAACTCCGCGACAAAACATTATTCCGGGCACTACATCGGCAGCCCACCGGGGTTCACCAGCATATCTGCGTACGTTGATTGGAAGGTGCATTATGATCGATAAAGGGCAAATGCTGAGCCGGCACGATTTTTCGAAGGTCAACTGGGGCATTCTGGCGGCGGCGGCGCTGCTGTTCAGCGTAGGTGCGGCGCTGTTGGTGCTGCCGCTGCTGAGCAGCATTGATGAGAATGACGTCATCACGCTGTTGCAGGCCGGCGCGGGCACAATTTTACTCGGCTGTACGCTGCTGGCGCTGCGGCATTACCTGCGCCCGGTGTTGACGTATCGGCTCTACGAGCACGGCGTGCGGGTCTTTGACGGCCACCATCACAAAGAGCGTTTCATTCCGTTTGAGAAAATCGGCGACATCTATCGCTTTCGCGGCGGCAAGGCTTTTGGCGGGTTGTTTGACGTCACGGCGTTCCGCGCCGGCGCGGATCAGCCCTGGTGCACGGTCTTCAGCAATGTCGCCCATTCGTGGCGACTGGCGGATGTGATCGTCGATCAGCAGCTGCAGCAGCGCGGGCCATTGGCGTTGAACGCGCTCTATCAGGGGGAGACGGTGTCGTTTCACACGGTTGAGGGCGACGCACGCTGGCTGTGGCAGTTGCTGCTCGGCAAACGGCAAGGCACGCCGACCGAAACGCTGCGGCTGAGCGCCACCCTGCTGACCACTGAACGGGGCAACGTGCCTATCGAGCAGATCCGCGCGTTGGAAAATCATCCGCAGCGCGGCATCCGCTTATTCGACGGCCAGGGCAATGTGCTGTTCGCTATCAACGATGATTCGCTGCTCAGCGCCGATCTGTTCATCGCGCTGCTGGAACATATGATCCACAACCGCATCCCCGCCTATCACAACCCGGCGATGACGCGGCCGTCGGTTTAAATCAGCGGGGAGTTTTCCGCCTGCATGCGCAGTGCGGTAGGCGGTAAGCCAATCTGCAGCACCACCGGCTGATAGTCGGCCTGCTCGCCCAGACGTCGGGCCAAGCGGCGCGCCAGCATAAAGGCCACCCCGCCGCCCAGTACGGCGCCGACTGCCGCCGAGGCGTCGCTGCCGAAACAATATTGCAATAACGCGCCACCCAGCATCATGCCCAGCAGCGGCGTCAGGTAAACCAGCATGGCGGAGCGCAGCAGGCTGCCTTCCGCGATGCCGACCTCGACGCGCTGCCCCGGCTCGAGCGGCTGATCGATATGCACCTGCAGCTGATGCTCGGTTTCCGGCACCAGCTCGTTCAACGCACGCGCGCCACAGCCGGAGCGCGCGGTGCAGCTGCCGCAGCCGGCCTTGGGTTCACAGCGCAGCAGCGCTACGCCCTGTTGCCACGAAACCACCGTGGCCCACTCTTTCATCATTACGGCGATACCTTGAAAGAAATGCTGTCGGCGATGCGTTTGGCCGTCGCCGGCGGCAATTCGCCCACAATCGTGATTTCGTTGCCCGCGCGCACTTCGGTCTGGATGGTGCGGCGCCCTTGACGGTAGTACTGCTGCCCGGCTCCGCTGCCCGCCGGGCTGACGTTGACCGAGAAGCTGAACAAGCCGTCGCTGTAAAGGCGGGATTCAACCGGCACGGCGACGTTAGGCAATTTGCGGCGGTTGCGCGCCACCTCGTCTACCCCCGCCGGCAGCCAGCCGGTGCTCCAGCTCAGCTGGACGTTTTCCACCGCCGGCAGCGACAGCAGCGGCGGCAGGTTGGCTTTGAGCAGCCCCTGCATCGCGCCCTGCACGTCGGCGCCGACCGCGAAGGAGATCACCCGATATTGCTCCAGCGTTTCGCCGTCGCGATCGAGCAAATCCACCCGCAGCGGCAGCTTGGTGTCCTCGTCCATCCAGACGATGTAGCTGTAGCGGGAACCGTCGCGCGCCACCACGCGCAGCACTTCACACGGCCGATCGGCGATGCGGGTGCTGCCCACGGAGATAAAGTCGTAGTACTTGGCCAGGCGGGTGAAATCGGCATAAACGATCGCCGGCAGCGCATCGACGATGTGATCGCCGGTGAGCGTGAACGGCTCCAGGCCGGGTTCGAAGTAGCTGATCCCGCCGCCGCGCTGCAGCACTTCGCGGCGCGGGCCGTCCATGTGCAACAGCTGGCCGAGCGGCACGTTGCCGATCACCGCATGGCGATAGCGCAACGACTCGATTCCCTGCTTGCTGATGCTGATGTAGGCGAGCTCGTAATTGAGAGAACGGCTGGCGCTGCTCATCTGTTGCAATAACGCCCCGGACGCAGTCGGCTGCGCCGGGGCGATGCTGGAATAGAGCAGGCTGCCCGTCAATAAACAAACGGAGAACCAGATTTGCTTCATTACTGCTGTTGCATTCCTAAAGACTGAGTTCCGGGAACCTGAATGGCAGCCTGTTGCGGATTGCTTTGCTCAAGCTGCAGCTGATCCGAATGCAGGCGACGTTGCAGTTCATAGTCCTGCAGCATGGCGTTGATACGCTTACGCTGTTCCTGCACCTGCTGCTGTTGGCCGCTGCCGGTGGAGAAACTGTCGGCAGGAACGCCCAGGCTGACCGGTGAGGCCTGGCCCATGATCGGCAGCGTGGTGAAGGCCGGCGATTCGGACGCGTTCGATGACGCAGAAGGCTGGTTGTAGTGCTGCACGCCAACGATGACCGCCAGCGACACGCAGGCCGCCATGCCGATTTGCGTAATCTGGCTCGCCCAAGGACGCACTTTGTCCCAGAACGGCATTTTCTGCCAGGTGTGAGGCTGCGGCTGAGATTCCTGAACGGCGGAAGGCACCAGCCGGGCAGGTTCTTTCTCAAGTGCAGCGGCGACGCGATCGGCGATATCGAAATGCATCACTTGTCCGATATCACCCCGCAGTGTGTCACGTATCAGGTGATAGCTCTGCCAGCTTTGCTGAAGCGTTCGATCTTGCGACAGAGAACTCAACAGCTCGCTGTCGAACGATTCACCATCCATCAGAGCGGAAAGCTTTTCTTTCTGCATGCCTAAGTACCCTTCCTGTGCCCGCCATTGCTAACGCTGGATCAGCGGTTGAACTTTATTATCGATAGCTTCCCGGGCGCGGAAAATACGCGAACGTACGGTTCCGACCGGGCAATCCATGATGGCGGCTATCTCTTCGTAGCTTAGACCATCCAACTCCCGCAGGGTAATCGCCATGCGAAGATCCTCAGGGAGAGACTCAATGGTACGGAAAACTATCTGTCTCAGCTCTTCTGACAACATTAAGTTCTCAGGGTTCGAAATTTCTTTCAGTGCGCCCGCACTTTCGTAATTTTCCGCATCGTTGGCGTCCACATCACTGGATGGCGGACGGCGCCCCTGAGCAACCAGATAATTCTTTGCCGTGTTCACGGCGATTCGATACAACCAGGTATAAAAAGCGCTGTCGCCACGGAACGATTCCAGTGCGCGATAGGCCTTGATAAACGACTCCTGCACCACATCGGGCACATCGCCCTGCGGCACATAGCGGGAAACGAGACTCGCCACCTTATGCTGATAGCGCACTACCAGTAGGTTAAACGATTTCTGGTCGCCCTTTTGGACCCGCTCAACCAGAACTTGATCCGTTAACTGCTCGCTCATCCGAGGTAAACTCTCCCCAAATCCGTCTCCACGCGTAAAATTGTACTGCCAGCCATACATTATTTTCCTGAGCAAGCACTCGCTTGGAGTTCATATAGAACACGAAGTTCCATATCGCCATTGTTTTTTCTGTTGATGTCACCCTATCCGTGGCTTTTGCCCGGACAGTTAGGCTAACATGAAATTCACTCTTCTTCTGCACACATCATACGTTATGCAACCATCATCTGAACATGTTAGCGATGTACTGATCGTCGGCAGCGGCGCTGCGGGCCTGTCACTGGCGCTGCGCCTGGCGCAGCATTGCAAGGTTACCGTTCTCAGCAAGGGGCCGCTCAGCGAGGGGGCCACCTTTTACGCCCAAGGCGGGATCGCCGCGGTGTTCGATGAGACGGACAGCATTGCCTCACACGTTGATGACACTTTGATTGCCGGCGCCGGCCTGTGCGACAAAGAGGCCGTCGAATTCATCGCCGGCAACGCGCGCCACTGCGTGCAGTGGCTGATCGATCAGGGCGTGCTGTTCGACACCGAGGTCAACGCGCAGGGCGAGGCGCATTATCACCTCACGCGCGAAGGCGGCCACAGCCATCGCCGCATCCTGCACGCCGCGGACGCTACCGGTAAGGAAGTAGAGACCACGCTGGTGGGGAAAGCAAGCGCTCACCCCAATATTTGCGTGATGGAACGCCGCAACGCGGTTGACCTTATTACCTCGAACAAAATCGGCCTGCCGGGCACCCGCCGAGTCGTGGGCGCTTACGTCTGGAACCGCGAGCTCGAGCGGGTGGAAACCTACCGCGCCAAAACGGTGGTGCTGGCCACCGGCGGCGCGGCCAAGGTATACCAATACACCACCAACCCGGACATCTCCTCCGGCGACGGCATCGCCATGGCCTGGCGCGCCGGCTGCCGGGTCGCCAACCTGGAGTTCAACCAGTTCCACCCGACCTGCCTGTTCCACCCACAGGCGCGCAACTTCCTGCTGACCGAAGCGCTGCGCGGCGAAGGGGCTTACCTGAAGCGCCCGGACGGCAGCCGCTTTATGCCGGATTTCGATCCGCGCGGCGAACTGGCACCGCGCGATATCGTCGCCCGCGCCATCGACCATGAAATGAAGCGCCTGGGCGCCGACTGCATGTACCTGGACATCAGCCACAAGCCGGCGGAGTTCATCACCCAGCATTTCCCGATGATCTACGAAAAGCTGCTGACGCTGGGCTTCGATCTGACTCGGCAACCGATCCCCATCGTCCCGGCGGCGCACTACACCTGCGGCGGCGTGATGGTCGATCAGCACGGCCGCACCGATCTCGACGGGCTGTACGCCATCGGCGAGGTCAGCTACACCGGCCTGCACGGCGCCAATCGCATGGCGTCGAATTCGCTGCTGGAGTGCCTGGTTTACGGTTGGTCGGCGGCGGAAGACATTCTGCAGCGCCTGCCGTTCATCCAGCAGGCCAAACAGGTGCCGCACTGGGATGAAAGCCGGGTGGACGATGCGGACGAACGGGTGGTGATTCAACACAACTGGCACGAGCTGCGGCTGTTCATGTGGGATTACGTCGGCATCGTGCGCACCACCAAGCGCCTTGAGCGCGCCCTGCGCCGCATCAACACGCTGCAGGCGGAAATCGACGAGTACTACGCTCACTTCCGCATCTCCAACAACCTGCTGGAACTGCGCAATCTGGTGCAGGTGGCCGAGCTTATCGTGCGCAGCGCCATGGCGCGCAAAGAGAGCCGCGGCCTGCACTACACGCTGGACTACCCGGATTTGCTGCCGGAAGCACTGCCGACCATTTTGCAGCCTTAAACTCTGCGACAGGGCGCCTAATCGGCGCCCTTTTCTTTTCAGTAGAACAGGTAGAAGTCGGTGATCAACCGGCGGAAATCGTCGGTATAGCTGCCGTCGGCCTGCTTGATCGCCAGCGCCTGCTCCCGCAGCGGCGTTTCCCGCCGCGTCAGCGCCAGCAACACCCGGTGCAGCGGCGTATCGGCCCGATCGCTGACGTTCACTTTCGCAGCCGTGTGCCAACCGCTTTGCTGCGCCAGGCGTTCGAATTCGGCGCCGATGTCGTGCGGCAGCACCACGCAGAACATACCCTGTTCCGCCAGCAGCTGTACTGCACAGGCTAACAGCGCCTCGTGCGTCAGGGTTTCGGTGTAGCGCGCGTTGTGGCGCGCCTGGTCGCGGCAGGCCACCGCCGGCTCAAAATAAGGCGGATTGCTGACGATCAGATCATACTCAGCGGCATGCTGCTGCGCATAATGGTGAATATCCTGCGCATGCACGCGGATGCGCTGCGGCCACGGC
Organism: Serratia sp. SCBI; assembly: GCF_000747565.1. Lineage (NCBI taxonomy): Bacteria > Pseudomonadati > Pseudomonadota > Gammaproteobacteria > Enterobacterales > Yersiniaceae > Serratia > Serratia sp. SCBI. Next base: position 3,925,563 of record NZ_CP003424.1, read on the forward strand.
GATTCCGCCGCGTTTTCGCGCGCCTGGCCGGCGGCGGCTTCATCCAGCTCCACCGCGTCGATGGTCACTTCGTCGCCGCTGCGCTGCGCCAGCATCAGCGCGATCAGCCCGCTGCCGCTGCCGATGTCCAGCACCCGGCGCGCCTGCCCCAGCGGCGCCCAGGCGCCGAGCAGCACCCCGTCGGTGCCCACTTTCATGGCGCAACGATCGTGGGCGACAAAGAATTGTTTAAAGGTAAAACCCCCGCGGCGCGGGGTAAAATCGGCTTTCGATCGCTTGCTCACACTCACCACCTGGCTATAAAACTGGCGTAGCATAAGGCAATCTGATCGGCGGGAAAAGAGCGGCTTTCCGCTTAAATAGGTGAAGATCGCGGCCAACCCGTCTATAATCGGCGCCCCAAGTAGAGGTAGACCATGACAGCAACCACTTTTTCCGAACTCGAACTCGATGATCGCCTGATCGACGCGCTGCGCGACAAAGGCTACGATCGCCCCACCGCCATTCAGGCCGCTGCGATCCCGCCGGCGATGGACGGGCGCGACGTCTTAGGTTCGGCTCCGACCGGCACCGGCAAAACCGCCGCCTTCCTGCTGCCCGTGTTGCAGCACCTGCTGGACTTTCCACGCAAGAAATCCGGCCCGCCGCGCGTGCTGATCCTGACGCCAACGCGTGAACTGGCGATGCAGGTCGCCGACCAGGCGCGTGAATTGGCTGTTCATACCTCGCTGGATATCGCCACCATCACCGGCGGCGTCGCTTACATGAACCACGCGGAAGTGTTCAGCGAAAACCAGGACGTGGTGGTCGCCACCACCGGCCGCTTGCTGCAATACATTAAAGAAGAGAACTTCGACTGCCGCGCGGTGGAGACCCTGATCCTCGACGAAGCCGACCGCATGCTCGATATGGGCTTCGCGCAGGACATCGAAACCATCTCCGCCGAAACACGCTGGCGCAACCAGACGCTGCTGTTCTCCGCCACGCTGGAAGGCGAAGCGCTCCGCGAATTCGCCGAGCGCATCCTGAAAGAGCCGGTGGAAGTGGAAGCCGATCCGTCGCGCCGCGAACGCAAAAAGATCCTGCAATGGTACTATCGCGCCGATGACGTGCAGCACAAAACCGCGCTGCTGATCCACCTGCTGAAGCAGCCGGACGTGCAGAAATCGGTGATCTTCGTGCGCAAGCGCGAGCGCGTGCATGAGCTGGCCACCTGGCTGCGCGAAGCGGGCATCAACACCTGCTATCTCGAAGGCGAGATGGTGCAGGCCAAACGCAACGAAGCGGTCAAACGCATGATGGATGGCCGGGTTAACGTGCTGGTGGCCACCGACGTTGCCGCGCGCGGCCTGGATATCCTCGATATCACCCACGTGTTCAACTTCGACATGCCGCGCACTGCGGATACCTACCTGCACCGCATCGGGCGTACCGGCCGTGCCGGGCGCAAAGGCACCGCCATTTCGCTGGTGGAAGCGCACGACCATCTGCTGCTGGGCAAAGTGGGCCGTTACCTGAACGAGCCGCTGAAAGCGCGCGTGATCGACGAACTGCGGCCGAAAACCAAGGTGCCGAACGAGAAGAGCAACGGCAAGCCATCGAAGAAAGTGCTGGCCAAACGCGCGGAAGATAAAGCGAAGAACAAAGAGAAGGCCAAGGTGAAAGTGCGCCATCGCGACGCCAAAAACGTCGGAAAACGCCGTCAGGCGAAGGCCAAACCGGCCGGCGACGCAGAATAACCACCGCTGCCTAAGAAAAAACCGCCTGTACAGGCGGTTTTTTTATGGGCGTTTACTGCTGCGCGTAATGCGTGGCCAGGCGGCGCCCCTGCAGCCATTTATCCAGCTCGCGGAACTGCGCCTTCAGCTCGTCATTCTGCAAATGCGCCGGCGTTTGCGAGAAATAAAACTGGAACGCATAACCCTGCTGATTGCGCGCCTGGGCATCGGCCCCGGCCTGCAACAGCAACAGCGCCAGATGCGGCGCGTTGATCTTCGCCGCCAGATGCAGCGGGGTATCCCCCAGCCGATCGCTCAGGGTGGTGTCCGCCCCGGCCGCCAGCAACAACCGCAGTTGCTCCTCGCGCCCGGCCAGCACCGCCGCCGCAAGCGGCGTGGCGCCGGTAACGGCATTGCGCACGTTCACCTGCGCCCCTTCAGCCAGCAGCAACCGCAGATACTGCACGTCTTGCAGTATCGCCGCGGTGTGCAGCGCGCTGTTGCCGTCCAGCCCCGCTACCGACGGGTCGGCCCCGAGATCCAGCAACGCCTGCACGCTGGCCGGCTGCTGCGAAAGCACCGCCCACTGCAACAGCGTGACCTGCCGATCGCCCCGTTCGCGCAAGCGATCCTGCGTAGCCTGCGCATGGATGCCCTGCGCATCGCCGCGCGCCACCGCCTGAGCCAGCGCCTGGTTGCTGCGGCCGTCAAACGGTGAAATCTCCTGCCCCATCTGTTGCTCCTTAGCCATCATCAGTAAACCGGTCACCGCGACCAGCGCCAGTAAGGCTATCGCCAGCGCCCGCCGCAAGCGACGCCCTTCAGGCATTGGCCTTCGCCTCCCACGGCTTTTGTTCCGCCATCGAGCTTATCACCTTGTCGATGCCGTGCGCCGTCAGGCTGCGATCCAGATGCTTGCTCGGCCGCCAGTCATCGATGCCGGTCAGGGTATCGTTGTTGGCCAGGGTAATGTTGTGGCCGATGGCGTCCGGGATCAGCGAAGTCGATTCCTGGGTGCTGGTCAGCATGTCATATTGCTCGCTGTAACGGCGAATGCCCCCGGCTTCGGCGTCTTTCTTCGCCGCCGCCGGATCGATCCCCAGGCGATTCAGGGTGTAATCCGACACCCCGGCCGCATTGAAGGTGACCGCGACGGTGCCGGTCGCCAGCGCCGCCGTGGCCGCCAGACCGCCGCCGAGCGAATGACCGGCGATCACCAGCGCATCGCCGAAGGCGGCCTTGGCGCTTTTGGCGGCGGCAACCGCCTGATTGTACTGCACATCGTCATAACCCGTCGCCTGTCGCACGTTGCTCAGCCAGTCGCGCCAGTCGTTGGTGCCGGCGAACGCCAACACATACTGCTTGTCGTTGCTGTAAATCCCGGCCTGGAAACCGCTGCCCGCGTCGTGCAGGCTGGCGGGATCGATGCCGAACCCGAGCAACGCGCTGTCGCTCAGACGGTTGAACCCGGCGGCGCCCTGGCCGTTCAGCGAGTAAACGTCCTTGGCCAACAGCGCCAACGCATAATCGCCTTCCTGAGATTGTTGCCCCCGGGTCACGCCCGGCGCAACCGCCGTCGGCGCCGCCGCAGAGATATCGCCGACCAGCGTATTCAACAGGTTCTGCGCGTTCAGCGTATTCTGAGAAGGGGTGGCCACCGGCGCCGGATTTGCCGGCGCTGCCGCAGGCTGCGATGCCGTCGCCGTTTCGGCAGCGGCGCGAGGTGTAGGGATCGCGGCCACCGGGGATACTGCAGAGGTAAAACTTAAAGGCATACTCATGCCGACTCCTTGTCGATAGACTTTTTTATTTAGCACCTGAATAGGTGCTGATTTAGCTATCGGCAGGTCGGATGAGTTCTGTATCAGGAATGCTTATCTTTGTGCAGAATGTGATCCGCCTTCAGTTTTCGGCCATCAAGCGCAAAAAGGGAGCCGAAGCTCCCTGATTGACTGCGCCGCCGATTACAGGCTTTCGGTAAAGGTGCGGGCGATAACGTCGCGCTGCTGTTCCGGCGTCAGGGAATTGAAACGCACCGCATAGCCGGACACGCGGATGGTCAGCTGCGGGTATTTTTCCGGATGCTTGACCGCGTCTTCCAGGGTTTCGCGACGCAGCACGTTGACGTTCAGGTGCTGGCCGCCTTCCACGCGCACGGTCGGCTGCATTTCCAGCGGCACTTCACGGTATTCGATCTGGCCCAGATCGCTGACCGCGACAACCTGATCTTCCGCGTAGTTGGCCTTGGCGCACACGCAGCGAGCTTCCGCTTTTTCATCGTCCAGCAGCCAGAAAGAATTCACCAGCGCCTGGTCGTTCGCTTTGGTAATTTGAATACCGGTAATCATTATGTTGCCTCCGTACAAGGGCGTAAAAATTCACATCGTGAGAAAACCCAATTCTGGTTTCGGCCATTTGGTAAAACCATTGTTGTCTTGTTGTTCTGTATACCAGCCTGACCGGGCCAGTTCTTTGATTAAAGTCAATTTTTACCGGGTAGGCACAAGGCGTGAAGGGGCAAATTTATGTTTTATATCAATTTTCCCGTCGCGCTAAAAAACAATTATTTTTGTAAATTTTCAAAAATAATTGCATTACAAACGGCGGCGAGAAATGAAAAGCGGGTTTCGCTGCGCGGGCCGACACGGTAAGCTATAGCCCATGAATTGCTAAAGAAAACAAAGGAGAGCGTTTATGGCCACCTCCCTCACCTGGCATGACGTGATCGGCAAAGAGAAAGAGCAGCCCTATTTTGTTGAAACGCTCGCCTTTGTTGCCGCTGAGCGCCAGGCCGGTAAGACCATTTATCCACCGCAGAAAGACGTGTTCAACGCGTTCCGCTTTACCGAGCTGGCGGACGTCAAAGTCGTCATCCTCGGCCAGGATCCCTACCACGGCCCCAATCAGGCGCACGGCCTCTCTTTCTCGGTGCGCCCCGGCGTGCCGGCGCCGCCGTCGCTGGTGAACATGTATAAAGAGCTGGCGACCGACATTCCCGGTTTCGAGCGCCCGGATCACGGCTACCTGCAAAGCTGGGCCGAACAGGGGGTGCTGCTGCTCAACACCGTGCTGACGGTGGAAGGCGGCCGCGCGCACTCGCACGCCAACCTGGGCTGGGAAACCTTTACCGATAAGGTGATTGCCGCCCTGAACGAGAACCGCGAAGGCGTGGTGTTCCTGCTGTGGGGCTCGCACGCGCAGAAGAAAGGCAACTTTATCGACCGCAACCGCCACCATGTGCTGAAAGCGCCGCACCCGTCGCCGCTCTCCGCGCACCGCGGTTTCCTCGGCTGCCGCCACTTCTCGCAGGCCAATCAGCTGCTGGAGCAGCAAGGGCTCACGCCGATCGACTGGATGCCGCGCCTGCCGCAGGCGTAGTCCAGAGACAAAAAAGGCACCCTCGGGTGCCTTTCTTTATGCCGTTGCCGGGGCGATTACGCCTTGGCTTTGGAGACCGCGACCATCGCCGGACGCAGCAGGCGGCCGTTCAGCGTATAGCCTTTCTGCATCACCATCATCACGTGGTTCGGCTGGTGATCGGCGGATTCCATCATGCTCATCGCCTGATGCACTTCCGGGTTGAACGGCACGTTGACGTCGCCGACGATTTCGATACCGTACTTGCGCACCACGTCCAGCAGCGATTTCAGCGTCAGCTCGATGCCTTCGATCATCGCGGCCAGTTCCGGATTGTTTTTATCCGCCAGATCCAGCGCGCGCTCCAGGTTGTCGATCACCGGCAGCAGATCGCCGGAGAATTTCTCCAGGGCGAACTTGTGCGCTTTCTCGACGTCCAGTTCGGCGCGGCGACGGATGTTCTCCGCTTCCGCTTTGGCGCGCAGCAGGCTGTCGCGCTCGTGCTGCTGAGCTTCCGCCAGTTGGGCTTCCAGTTCGGCGATACGCGCATCGCGCAGATCGACGCCTTCCGCCGCTTCCGGCAGCGTATCCTCGTGATGAGCGTGTTGTTCCATTTCTTCCGAGACTTGCTCGTTTGGCGTCTTCTGTTCTTTACTACTCATGAATATCTCCGCGTTTTAGCATTAATCTCGCAACTTGGCTTATTATGGGGATCAAAACCGGGGTTTCAAGTCAACCGGTCACAATGTGGGGCATAAACGGGTCCCGGTGAGGAAAATCACAACAAATGAATAAAAAATTCGCCTGTATTGGCATTGTTGGCCACCCGCGTCACCCTTCAGCGCTGGCAACCCACGAGATGCTGTTCCACTGGCTGGTCGCCCGTGGCTATTCGGTGATGGTCGAACGCCAAATCGCCCATGATTTGGGGCTGAAAGACGCCGTCACCGGCAGCCTGGCGGATATCGGCCAGCGCGCCGATCTGGCGGTGGTGGTCGGCGGCGACGGCAACATGCTCGGCGCCGCGCGCGTGCTGGCGCGCTACGACATCAAGGTAATCGGAGTCAATCGCGGCAACCTCGGTTTCCTCACCGATCTCGATCCCGACAACGCCCTGCAGCAGCTGGCGGACGTGCTGGAAGGCGAGTACATCGACGAACAGCGTTTCCTGCTGGAAACCATCGTGCATAAAGAGCACCAGCAGTGCCGCATCAGCACCGCCATCAACGAAGTGGTGCTGCACCCCGGCAAAGTGGCGCACATGATCGAATTCGAGGTGTATATCGACGATCGCTTCGCCTTCTCGCAGCGCTCGGACGGCCTGATCATCGCCACGCCGACCGGCTCCACCGCCTACTCGCTCTCCGCCGGTGGGCCGATCCTCACCCCGTCGCTGGAGGCGATCGCGCTGGTGCCGATGTTCCCGCACACCCTTTCCGCCCGGCCGCTGGTGATCAACGGCGACAGCACCATCCGCCTGAAATTCTCGCAGATCGGCAGCGATCTAGAGATCAGCTGCGACAGCCAGATCGCACTGCCGATCCAGGAAGGCGAAGAAGTGCTGATCCGCCGCAGCAACTTCCATCTGAACCTGATTCATCCGAAGGACTACAGCTATTTCAACACGTTAAGCACCAAGTTGGGCTGGTCGAAAAAATTATTCTAAAATCTGCATCGGCCACTTTACTGTATATAAAACCAGTTTATACTGTATGAAACTACAGTTATGTATTTATACACAGGAAGGTTCCCATGCTGGCGCAATTAACCATCAGCAACTTTGCTATCGTTCGTGAGTTGGAAATCGATTTTCAACCGGGCATGACGGCGATCACCGGTGAAACCGGCGCCGGCAAATCCATCGCCATCGATGCGCTGGGGCTGTGCCTCGGCAACCGCGCCGACGGCAACGTGGTGCGCCTGGGAGCCGCCCGTGCCGACATTTGCGCCCGCTTCTCGCTGGCGGACACCCCGTCCGCGCGCGCGTGGCTGGAGCAAAACCAGCTGGACGACAGCAACGAATGCCTGCTGCGCCGGGTGATCAACGCCGACGGCCGTTCGCGCGGCTTTATCAACGGCACCGCCGTGCCGCTGTCGCAGCTGCGTGAGCTGGGGCAACGCCTGATCCAAATCCACGGTCAACACGCCCATCAGCTGCTGCTCAAGCCGGAGCACCAAAAAGCGCTGCTCGACGCCTATGCCGACGAACCCGCCCTGCTGGCAGCGATGAGCCAGGCCTACCAACGCTGGCATCAGAGCTGCCGCGAGCTGGCGCACCATCAGCAGCAGTCCATCGAGCGCGAAGCGCGCAAGCAGCTGCTGCAATACCAATTGAAAGAGCTGAACGAATTCGCGCCGCAGGCCGGCGAGTTCGAACAGATCGACGCCGAGTACAAGCGCCTGGCCAACAGCGGCCAGCTGCTGACCCTCAGCCAGCAAACGCTGCAGCTGCTGGCCGACAGCGACGAGAACAACATGCTCAGCCAGCTTTACAGCGCCAAACACCTGCTGCTTGAGCTGGCCGGGCTGGACGATAAGCTCAGCGGTCTGCTGGACATGCTGGAAGAGGCCTCTATCCAGATCAGCGAAGCCAGCGACGAACTGCGCCATTACGCCGATCGCATGGATCTCGATCCCAATCGCCTGCACGAGCTGGAACAGCGCCTGTCGCGTCAAATCAGCCTGGCGCGCAAACACCAAGTCGCGCCGGAAGAGCTACCGCAGCTGCATCAGCAGTTGCTGGATGAACAGCAGCTGCTGTCTCAGCAGGAAAGCGACCATGAGCACCTGAACGAGGCGGTTACCCTGCATCACCAGCAGGCGCTGGCGCTGGCGGAAGAGCTGCACCAGAAACGCCTGCACTACGCCGCCGAGCTGACCACGCTAATCACCGACAGCATGCAGGCGCTCTCCATGCCGCACGGCAAATTCAACATCGACGTGCGCTTCGAACCGCAGCACCTGAGCGTCGAAGGGGCCAGCCGCACCGAGTTCTGCGTCTCCACCAACCCGGGGCAGCCGCTGCAGCCGCTGGCGAAGGTCGCCTCCGGCGGTGAGCTGTCGCGCATCGCGCTGGCCATTCAGGTGATCACCGCCCGCAAGATGGAAACCCCGGCGCTGATCTTCGATGAGGTGGACGTGGGCATCAGCGGCCCGACCGCCGCCATCGTCGGCCGCCTGCTGCGCCAGCTCGGCGAATCCACCCAGGTGATGTGCGTCACCCACCTGCCGCAGGTGGCCGGATGCGGGCATCAGCACCTGTTCGTCAGCAAGCAGACCGACGGCACGGTTACCGAAACCCAGATGGCGCCGCTGGATAAACGCGCCCGGCTGCAGGAGCTGGCGCGCCTGCTCGGCGGCAGCGAAGTCACCCGCAATACGTTGGCGAACGCCAAAGAACTGCTGGCGGCATAAAAAAGCTCAACTTTTTCACTTTCCTGCGGTCTGACAGTGACGCTGTTGGCCCGAGAAATATCTAAAGTGCGGCGCGGCGGTGATCCAAAGCCATCTCAACAGCCTGAAAAAGGCCAAGCGCTTGAGGTGCTAAAGGAAAGCCAATGCGTCGCAACGTGAAAGATGAAGGGTATAAAGGTTTCCAACTGCCGCAAGGTCTATTATCATCGGCATCCTATGCCCTAAAGGAATGTGATTACTATGCGCTGTAAAACGCTGACTGCCGCCGCTGTAGTTCTTGTGATGCTGACTGCAGGCTGTTCTACTTTTGAAAAGGTGGTTTATCGTCCTGACATCAACCAGGGGAACTACCTGACGTCGACCGACGTGGCGAAAATTCAGAAAGGGATGACCCAACAACAGGTCGCTTACACATTGGGCACCCCAATGCTGCAAGACCCGTTCGGAACTCAGACGTGGTTCTATGTGTTCCGCCAGCAGCCTGGCCATGAAGATATCACCCAGCAGACGCTGACGCTGACCTTCGACAGCGCAGGCGTGTTGACCGACATCCAGAACAAACCGGCGCTGACCAAGTAATCGGCGCTGCCCGCTCTTCCGGCCCATGAGGGGGCATGGTGTTCCTCATGACAGTCGCAGGCTGCAACGCGGAAGAGAAAATCAGTTTCAGATAAAAAAATAAGGCGCTATAAGCGCCTTATTTTTTTGTCCTTTTCTGCCCGTTGCCGGCGCAGCTCTTTCGGATCGGCGATCAGCGGCCGGTAAATCTCCACCCGGTCGCCATCGTTCAGCGTATCGCCCAGCTTGGCCGGGCGGCTGTAAATGCCGATTTTATTGCTTTTAAGATCGATATCCTGGCGCAGCTCCAGCAGGCCTGAAGCCTGAATCGCCTGCTCGACGCTGCTGCCCTCGGCCAGCTTCACCTTGCGCAGGTACTGCCGCTCCGGCAAGGCGTACACCACCTCGACCTGGATGTCAGACACTGTAGACCTCTTTCGCCCGCTGGGTGAATGCCTGCACCATGCTGCCCGCCAGCTCTTTGAACACCTTGCCGAACGCCAGCTCAATCAGTTTGTTGGTGAACTCGAAGTCCAGGTGCAGCTCCACCTTGCAGGCCTCTTCGCTCAGCGGCGTGAACTGCCAGCCGCCCATCAGCTTGCGGAACGGACCATCGACCAGTTGCATATTGATGCTCTGGTTATCCAGCAGCGTATTGCGGGTGGTGAAGGTCTTGCTGATACCGGCCTTGGCGACGTCCACCGCGGCGGTCATCTCGTTGGAGGTAGCGTTAAGCACCCGGCTGCCGGTGCAGCCTGGCAGAAAATCGGGATAAGAATGAACATCGTTAACCAACTGATACATCTGCTCGGCGCTGAACGGCACTAATGCAGACCGACTGATCTGGGGCATATCATTTCCTGTAAGACATAAAACGTACAGATAATACCATTTATCTGGCGGCAAACAAAAAATCTGCTAAGGGATGAGGGCACCAAAAATGCGAAAAATTGCGCAGGTGCTGAACGGGAAAGGATTTCTTTCGCTGAAGCATCCAGTATAATGAACGCACTATGACAAAGAAAAAAGCACACAAACCCGGTTCCGCCACCATTGCCCAAAACAAGCGTGCGCGTTTCGAATACTTCATTGAAGAAGAGTTCGAGGCGGGCCTGTCGCTGCAAGGGTGGGAAGTTAAATCGCTGCGTGCAGGCAAAGCCAACCTCAGCGACAGCTACGTGACGTTCCGTGACGGTGAAGCCTACCTGTTTGGCGCCACCATCACCCCGCTCAACGTGGCTTCGTCGCATGTGGTGTGCGATCCGACGCGTACCCGTAAACTGCTGCTGAACCGACGCGAGCTGGACACCCTGCTCGGCCGCGTCAACCGCGACGGTTACACCGTGGTGGCCTTGTCCCTGTATTGGAAAAATGCCTGGAGCAAGATCAAGATCGGCGTAGCCAAAGGCAAGAAAGAGCACGACAAACGCGATGACATCAAAGATCGCGAATGGCAGACGGCGAAAGCCCGTATCATGAAGCACGCCAATCGTTAAGCCGCTGGCTTATCGAGGTAAACTTCTGGTATACTGCACAAAGTTACTTGGGGCTGATTCTGGATTCGACGGGATTTGCGAAGCCCTAGGAGCATGCCGAGGGGCGGTTGGCCTCGTAAAAAGCCGCAAAAAAATAGTCGCAAACGACGAAAACTACGCTTTAGCAGCTTAATACCCTGCTTAGAGCCCTCTCTCCCTAGCCTCCGCTCTTAGGACGGGGATCAAGAGAGGTCAAACCCAAAAGAGATCGCGTGGATGTCCTGCCTGGGGCTGAAGCGTTAAACTCAATCAGGCTAGTCTGTCAGTAGCGTGTCCATCCGCAGCTGGCCGGCGAATGTAAAGATTGGACTAAGCATGTAGTGCCGACGGTGTAGTAATTTCGGACGCGGGTTCAACTCCCGCCAGCTCCACCAAATACGTCGCCAGTGAACCAGATAGACCCGGCGATAATAGCGAAAAAGCCCGCAACTTCGGTTGCGGGCTTTTTTGTTTTTGTCACATTCAGGGGGAAACCCCTTGGCCCGGGCTCCCCCGGGCCGATGCAGGCTAGTGATCCAGATAAAGGTAGTGCAGCCAGCTGGTCATGCGCAGCAACACTTTGCGCATCACGGAGACGTGCTCGAAGTGGCCGGTGTAAACCGCCGCCTGGGCGCTCACGCCGTCGGGCAGATGATCCAGATCCGGGTTGGCCGCCAGATCGATCATCACGTACACCCCTTCCCGGCCCGGCGTGGCGCTCAGGCCCTGCAGTGCGCCGCTGGCCTGGTAGCTGCCGTCCGGTATCGCCGGCAACACCCGGCTCACGGTGCCGCCATAAACCTGTCCCGGCAAACCGTTAAACACCACTTCAGCCTGATCCCCCTGCGCCAAGCGCAGGATGGCGTTCTGGCGGAATACCGCCACCACCTGGCGCTTTTGCTGCGGGATAAAGATCATCACCGGTTTGAACGGCAAGCGCACCGCCGCCGTGCCCGGCCGCGCCAACACCTGCGTGACATAACCATCGCTCGGCGCACGCACCACCGTTTGTTCCAGGTTGTAACGCGCTTCGGCTATTTGCGATTTCAGGCTGGCTATCGTGGCGTCTTCACCGTCATAGCGCCCGGACAACCGCGCCTGTTCCTGTTGGAACTGGGCTTTCGCCGCCTGCAGCGCGGCGGATTGCGCCTGATACTGCTGCTGCGCATGGCTGACGTCCTGCTCCGAAAATGGATTGACCGGCATGGCCGCCCCTTTCGCGTAGCGCTGGTAATCTTTACGGGCGCGCTCAAACTCCACGTTCGCCCGCTGCACGTTGGCGGCAGACTCGCTCAGCGCTGCCCGACGCGTTCTGATCTCCGCCTCCGCCCCGGCCAGATCCGCTTCCAGCTTGGTGAGCCGCGCGCGGTAGCGACTGTCGTCGAGCCGGAACAGCACCTCGCCTTTGCGCAGCAGCACGTTGGTTTTCTCCGTCACCTCAACGATCATGCCCGAGACCTGCGGCACCATCGGCACCGACACGGCAATTTTCTGCGCCCGATCGCTGTACGGATGGTTGTAGTTCATCGTCAGAATCAACGCGCCGACGATAACGATCCCGCCGAGTACGGCGGTCGGCACGGTCCATTTGTTGACCGGAATGCGGAACAGTTTAAATACGCCGTAGCTTAGCGCCACGTAGCTGAGAATAATGAGCAAATCCATAGGCTACGCTCAACTTACCGTAGGGCCGGGAACCGCCGTCGACTTTTCCTGCAGGCGTTGTAATTCCGCTTCGAGCACGGCGATGCGCGCCTGCAGATCCGTTGAGGGTTCCGGCCTTTCACTCATGCCCCAGCCGCGTTCCGGCCGATAGAGCGTCGCCCAGATCCACAGCAGCGGCCAAATGGCGTGCAGCGTAAACAGGCTGACCCAACCGGCGACGTGAATCGCATCCTGATGCGGATGGCGGCGCTTTTTCGCCAGTAAATAAGGAATGTCATGAATAATAATGACGCCGTAGAATAATATCAGGAATACCGCGATCAGTACGCCTAAAGCAAAATAGTTAAGAAACATGTAAAGTCCTGGTTGAGAATAATGAAAATAAATAATCTCTATAGCGTTTTATATTGTCTGATGTCGTTGGCGATAGTATCGATGGCGTTCTTCACGTCGGTGACTTTCAGCTGTGCTTTCTCATTATTAAGATTTTCTCCCGAAGCCTTACGCACCACTTTAATGACCGGCTGATTGGTCGCGGCATCGATAAACTCGCCTTCCATATAGACCGCGCTCTCTATAGTACGGTGCCCGGTGACGCTTTGCGTCGCGGCGATCAACAGCGTGATTGGCAAGACTTCATAGACCTGCAGCCCTTTCTTCTGCGTGTCGATCGCCGTGATGGCGCCGCGGAAAATCAGGGTATGCTCGCGTGGCATGTCCACCAGCGTAAAATGGGTGCCCATCGCCTGCTTAAACTGCTGGTTGGTGTAATTCAGGATATTGTCGAGCGCGCGTTGGCTCACCATCTCGCTCGGTTTCGGCCGCGGGAAATAGATCATCGGTTGATACACCAGATATTGATAACGGGAAAAATCGACGTTCTTATCCTTCCAATATAAAACGTCTTTGCCGGACGCGGATTGACCTTTATTGATATCGTTATAATTGGTCAGAAAGGTCGAGTATTTTTCTTTTTCGGTCACGGCGGAAGAGCACGCGGCCAGTAATAACAGCGCAGGTAAAATAACCGCTCTTGTCACTTTCATTGACGGGTTTCTCTTTATTTTTGTGGATAGCAAATAATCAAATCGAATGATACCCACCCACCCGTGATAAGTCATATGACAATGCCGCCAAAGGTGTATATCATTTTTGATATACAAACTCATACGAGCCGGCCAGTGAAAGAGAAAGACTTCCGCATTGAAGAACTCAGGATTGTCCGCGTCATTGCCGAAACGGCGAGCGTCAGCAAAGCGGCGCAGCTGTTGGATATGCCGCAGTCTAACGTGTCGCGCGCCCTCACCGCGCTGGAGCGGCGGCTCGGGCTGGAGCTGTTCCTGCGCGGCCCGCGCACTCTGTCACTGACCGAGTTCGGCGAACAATTCTTGCGGCGCGCCTCGCAGTTGCTGAACGAGCATAGCGATCTGCTCGATATGGCCGGCACCTATAAGCGCAGCCTGAACGGCATGGTCACGCTCGGCGCGCCGATCGGCATCCACGCTTTCCTGGCCAGCTATTTGCTGCCGCCGCTGCTGCACGCTGCGCCGGCGCTGACTGTCGATCTGGTAACCCGCAACCCCGACGAACGCGAGAAAAAATATGGCGCAGTATTCGACAGCGACTGCGATTTGCTGATCAGCTTTTTCCAGCCGCAAAACGAAAGCCTGATTGCCAGGCCCTTTACCCGTTTTCGCGTCGGGCTGTTCGCCGCGCCGGATTACATCGCCCGCTCGCCGCTGAATGAGCTGGATGAACTGTCGCAGCATCGCTGCATTACCTTGCGCATGCTGGGCGGCATTCGCAATACCTGGAGCGGCTACAGTGCGCAGGGGGAGTTGGTACAGGTCGAGATCAACGGCGCCAGCGTCTGCGATAACATTCTGCCGGCGATCGAGCTGGCCAAACAGGGCCTGGGCATCGTCTACGCCCCGTATTATTCCGTCGCCGCCGAGCTCGATGCCGGCACGCTGCTGCCCTGCCTGGCGCGCGAGCGCGGCATCGATATGCAGGCCTACCTGATCTACCGCCGGCGCGGCGTGTTGCCGCACCGCGTGCAGGTGACGATGGACAGCATCATGGAAAGCGTCAAACTGCACGCACACCGGCTGATATAGCCAAGAAAAACCCCGCCGCAGCGGGGTTTAACGCATCACATCAGCGCAAAAGACCTCACCGCCCCTCTTTTTCCCCCAGGAAGAAATACCACAGCGGAATGGAAAGCAGCAGGGTGAACACCAGCGTATACAGCAGCACCATCAGGCTCTGCATGATCACCATCTGTGCGCTCCAGTCACCGATCGGCAGCTGAAACTGTTCGACGGTGCCACCGAGGATCGCCCGGCCCATCACGCAGCCGACCGCCACCGCCACTGTCGCCACCGCCGCGCGGAACTTGCGCACCTCGGCGCGGCGGGCGGCCGCTTCCGGCGTTTCGTCCCGAAGCCCTTGCCGCTGGCCGCGCCAGCGCCCTACGTCCACCAGCAGCAACGCCGCGAGGCTCACGCCCATTACCGGCAGGCAATAACCCAGCGCCGCTGCTACCAGCAGCGTGACGGCGCGGGCAGGCAGGGAAAGCGCCAGCCAGGCGGCAACCAGGGTCTGCACCGGATGCTGCGTCCCCGCCGCCGGGCGGCGACTCCACCACATGCGGTAACCCAGCACGATCGTTAAGCACAGCCCGAGGCCGAACGCCGCCAGCAGCAGCTGATTCGGCAAGCCGAACAGAATGCCCATGTGGGCGTCGATGCCCCAGCGGGTCAGCTTGGCGATGAGCGGGAAGGTGTCGAACCGCACCTGGTCGACGACGGCGAAGCTTTGCGGCGCGATGGCAACCGCGTCCACCTGCGTCGGCCAGCTGCGATCTACTTCGGTCACCGTCCAGGCTTTGCCCTCGCCTTTCGGCTGGCGCAGCTCGACCTTAGCGGCGTCTATTCCGGCGGCGCGCGCGGCATGCAGCGCCCGATCCCAATCGCCGTTCAGCGCATTGCTTTGCGCGGCAGGGCCCATCTTCATGCCCGGCATCATCCCGCGGTGCTCGGCGTGCGGATCGGTCGGCGTCTGCGGCGCATCGGCCTGCAGGCTGGTGTTGACCTGCGGCGTCAGCCAGCCCAGGTTGGCCCGCAGCGCGTCGATGTTGCCGCCGGCCCACTGCGACCAGGTCAGCCCGGTGGCCGAGAAGAACAGCAGCCCGGCCAGCAGCGCCACGCCCAGCGTGATATGCCAATGGCGGTTAGCGGCGAAGCCCCCTTTCACCCTTTTCAGCTTGCGCTTCGGCCGCGTCGCCAGCCACAGCGCCACGCCGCCCAGCGCGGCCACCCACAGCCAGGAAGCCGCCAGTTCGCTGTAGTTGCGGCCCAGATCGCCAAGCAGCAGGCTGCTGTGCAGCTTGTCCAGCCAGGTGCGCAGCGGCAGTACGCCGGAGGTGCCGTACACCGTCATATCGCCCTTGATCGCCAGGGTATAGGGATCGACAAACAGCGCACGTGACTCGGAAGCACCCAGCTCGGCACTCGCGAACTGTACGCGCGTGGTGTCCATTGCGCCGGGTGCCGGACGCACGGCGTAAATGCGCGCCTCGTCACCCGCCGCACGGCGGGCAGCGGCGATCTGGTCAGCCAGCGATCTCGCCTGCCCGTGCGGTTCGGTGAAAAGCGCATCGCGATACAGCGCCTCTTCAAGTTGCGGCGTCAGCACATACAGCGTGCCGGTCAGTGCGGCGACCAGAATAAAAGGGGCGACCAGCAGGCCGATATAAAAATGCAGCCGTCTGATCAGGTTCAGCATCGCGCCACGCGGCGATGCGGCAGGTGGAGTTTTGGTTATTGAAGACATGGCCTTTCTCGTTTTTCAAACTGTGCGCGCAGGCAAACCGTCCGCAGCGATACGGACGGCGTTACCCATGATCAAGCAATAGGGAAAAACGGTTGGCCGGGCGGCCCGCGCGGGCTCGGCCGCAGAGTAAGGCGCCGAATGGGCGGTGGGACGATGCGCGGCGCGCAAGGCAGGCGCGCGATACGCGCCATCAGCCACAGCAGCGGGACGAATGCCCACAGCAGCAGCGGCACGTGGATCAGCAGCTCGCAATAGCCGCAGAAAATCATCTCCGCAGGATCCATGCCGTGGTGGCCGGCATGCTCGGCGGCGGGCATCGCCATCCCGTGCATGTCGTGCGGCATGGCGGCTGCCGACTGCGTCATGCCGCCCATCATCGGGTGGTGCGTCAGCGATTTCGACACCACCGGCGCCACAAACAGCAACAGCACCGCCATAATGGCGATGCAGGCGGTAAAGCGTTGCTGTAGCTGACGTGGCACTCTCATCGCGGCGGCGAATTAACCCGGTCGGTGGCGAACAAGCGGCCAGTGTAACCCGCGATGCGCGATGAGGTGAAAGAAAAGTCAGGTTTGTCTTACCCGCCCCCGGCGAGGGCGATCACAGCGCCCGCGAGTAGACCCGCGAGGCTTCGCCCCAGGGGTGATAGCCGAGCCCGTTATAAACGAAGCCGCTGCGTTCGTAGTACCCTTCCAGATCGGTGCACAGGTGCAACTGCGGGAAGCCCAGCCGGCGGGTTTCCGTCGCCACATGCTCAATCAGCTTGGCGCCGTAGCCCCGGCCGCGCTGCGTCTCTTCTACGTAGAGCGCACACAGCCAGGGATACAATTCCCCACGGCTGATAAAGTCGTTGGTAATCAGCCCCGCGCAGCCGAGGATCCGGTCATTTGCCATCAGCAGATACCACTGCGGCAGCGGGTTGGCGGCGCCGAGGCTGCGGTTGATGGCGTCTTCATACATCATCAGCGTTTCTGCCGTGGCCCAGTGCTGCTGAAAATACGCAATGGCGCGCGGCGCCAGTTCGGGCGCTTGCCGCACCGAAATCATGTCCATCGTCATTCCCGTTATTCATGTTGTCAGCGTAGAATTATGCAGCAATATGCACGGTATGGCAGCGGCATTCCGCCGCCGTCATTCACCCCAAGGAATCATCATGACGCAAAACATCTATGACAATCAGGCCTTCTTCGACGGCTATGCGCAGCTCAGCCGCTCGCAGCACGGCCTGGACGGCGCGCCGGAATGGCCCGCCATCCGCCGCATCCTGCCGGATTTACAGGGCAAAAGCGTGGTCGATCTCGGCTGCGGCTACGGCTGGTTCTGCCGCAGCGCCCGCGAACAGGGCGCAGCCAGCGTGCTGGGGCTGGACGTTTCGGAAAAGATGCTGGCCAAAGCGCGGGAGATGACCGCCGATGCGGGCATCGAGTACCGTCGGCAAGATTTGGCGCAGTTGAAGCTGCCGCCGGAAAGTAACGATCTGGTCTACAGCTCGCTGACGCTGCACTACCTCGAGGATCTGGCCGCGCTGTTCGCCACGGTTTACGCCGCGCTGAAACCCGGCGGGCAGTTCATCTTCACCGCCGAGCACCCGATCTACACCGCCCCGGCGCAGCAGGGCTGGCTGACCGACGGCAACGGGCAGAAATCCTGGCCGGTCAACGGCTACCAACGGGAAGGCCGGCGCGTCTCCAACTGGCTGGCGGAAGGCGTCATCAAGCAGCACCGCACGCTCGGCAGCTATATCAACCCGCTGGCGCAGCAAGGGTTTATCATCCAGCATTTGAACGAATGGGGCCCCAGCGCGCAGCAAATCGCCGCTACCCCGGCGCTGGACGAAGAGCAGGAACGCCCGATGATCTTCATTCTCGCCGCCCGCAAACCCGCCTGATTTATCCGCAGTAAACCGTTCACACCACCACAGTTGGGGAGGCCGCCTCCCCCCAACGGCTATTGTACCGGCAGCGCCGCCCCGTGCGCCGCGAAGTGCGTCAGCGCCTCGCCCTCCATGCGATAACGCACCCACTCGCCCTGCGGCTGCGCGCCGATGCTAAGGTAGAAATCGATAGCCGGCTGATTCCAGTCCAGCACGCTCCACTCCAGGCGGCCGCACTGCCGCTCGCACGCCAGTTGGGCGATGTGCCGCAGCAGCGTTTTACCGGCGCCCGCGCCGCGATGCTTCGGCGCCACGTACAGGTCTTCCAGATAGATGCCGTTTTTACCCAGCCAGGTGGAGTAACTCATAAAGAACACCGCATAACCCGCCGGCTCGCCGTTTACCGTACAAATCAGCGCTTCGGAACAGGCGCCCGGCCCAAACAGGCTGCGTTCGATGTCCTCCACGCTGGCCCGCACCTGCTCGCGCGCCTTTTCGTACACCGCCAGCTCGATAATCATATCCAGAATCAGTTTGGCGTCGCTTTTTTGCGCCGGGTAAATCTCAATGGTCATGGCAAGTCCCGTGTGAGTTGATGGCCGTGCTTGCCAGCATACAGCGCCTCTCATGCTGCATGAACGGCATTTTCATCAACAGGCAATGAATATCATGCATCTGGATTTGAAACGCCTCGCTCTCAACCTGCCGCGGGTGTTCGAAGCGGCGTTATAACGCGGGTTCGCCGATCGGCAGATACCCCTGCCACAGCGGCCGGGCCGGTTCGCCGTGCGGGTTGGCGCGCAGATGAACGTGGTAGCCCTGCAGCGCCTGCAGCAGCAGGCAGTCGTCCACCTCGGCCAGGTCATCCTTGTGCTGCTGCGCGCTGTCCGTCAGCAGCGCCCGTTTGGCTTTCTCCTTCGCCTCGTCGGCGGAGCGCGCCACAAAAAGGCCGAACTGGTGCAATTCCGCCAGCTCATCGCTGCGGTAGCCGCCCACGTTGACGAAAAACAGCCTCTCTTCGCCGGCAAACGGCGCAGGCTCCAGGCTCACGTCGTAACCGCCCGCCCAGTCGATGCGCGCATAGCCGTCGACATGCACCTTACGCTTATCGCCGAACCACTTTTCGCGCAGCAGCGGATACGCTTCTTCCGGCCGATCCGCCGCCGCGAACTGCACGTCGTGCAACTCAATATTGGCGCCCGGCGCCGTACCGCCCATATAAAACATCAATAATCCCGGCATGTTAGTTTGCTCTCCCTGGTAATAATCGCTGTATAATTTAATACATAACGAAACACCTACCAACGGCGGCGCCATTCTGTGTTATCAATAGATGAGGTTTAATCTGTTGTGGAGGAACGCATGGCATTCAATATCGGTGATTTTGTACAACGCACCACCGGCGGCCCGAAGATGACCGTGGTGGCGATCGACGGCGAAACCCTGGTTTGCAGCTGGAATGAACTGGGTAAAGAGCAGCGCACGGAAGTGCAGGCCAACGAGGTGGCGCTGTACCACGAAGACGGCGATTTCGGCGTCTGCTGAATGACCGGGGCGCGCCGCGCCCCGTTATCGCCTCAGGCGCGAATGTCCTGATAGGCTGGGGTGGTATCGAACTCATGCTTGGCGAACGGGCACAGCGGAATGATTTTACGCTGCTCCGCGCGCATTTTCTCCACCACCAACGCCACCAGCTTTTTGCCGACGCCCTGCCCCTTCAATGACTCATCCACCCAGGTGTGATCGATAATGGTCAGCTTGTCGCCGCTCGGCACAAAAGAGATCTCGGCGATCAACTTGCCGTGCTCGTCATTGATATAAAAACGCTTCTCGTCCGCCAGTATTTTATGATCCATATTATTTCTCCCTATATTTCAGTGCGCCGCTGGGGCAAGTATCGATAACGCGTTTCACTTCGGCCGCTTCGGCATTGTCCGGCATAATCCACGGCCGGCGGTTCAGGGTAAAAATAGCCGCGTTGCCACGCACGCAGTTGGCGGAATGGCGGCATATCGCGCTGTTAAAATAAACGTCAATCTTGTCGCCGGAATAACGGCGGTAACCGGCGGCGGTCAATTCCTCATCCATCATGGCCTCACATTGCCTGTTTTATTGTTTTTGCTCCAGGCTCAAGTATAGGCAATGCCGTCGGCTTCACCACGCGTCTCACCCAACGAAAAAAGTGGCGCAACCGCCCGTCGCCGCTAGAAAAAACCGTAAATTGTTCTAATCTTTATTCAGCAAGACAACATAATTCCGACAGTGGCTAAGGAGTTCGAAATGGGTGATAGCTCAAAAGACGGCGTAATTCTGCTGTCCCGCATTCTACTGATGGTTCTGTTTATCATTTTCGGCTGGATGAAACTGGTCAACTTCGGTGCGACCGTCACGGCGATGGAAGGCTATGGCACGCCGATGCCTTATTTGGCGGCGATTGTCGCCGTGGTGGTGGAGTTTATTTTCGGCATCGCGCTTATTCTCGGCCTGTTTACTCGCCCTATCGCGGTCATTTTTGCCCTGTATGTGTTGGGCACCGCGTTTATCGGCCATCCGTTCTGGAAAATGACCGGCATGGAAATGATGGGCAACGAAATCAACTTCTTTAAAAACATCAGCATCATTGGCGGTTTGCTGCTGCTGGCGGTGACCGGCGCCGGCCGTTATTCGCTGGACTATAAAATATTTAATAAATAATTCATCGATGGCCGGCGATATGCGCCGGCCATTTTATTTCGGCTATCCTTTCACCGGCTGCGCTTGGCGTGACGTTCAAAGTTTTCCGCCCTGGCCTGCGCCGATTTACGCAGCGTGACATAGCAGGCGCCCTCGCCGCCGTCGCGCGGTAAGGCGCGGCAAAACGCCTGCACCTGTTCAAACTGCGCCAGCCATTTGGCGACGTAACTGCGCACGATATTCGGATGGCTTTCGTTCTGCCGCCCGCGGCCGTGCACGATCAGCAGCGAACGCAGGTTTTGCGCCTCCGCCTGCATAATGAAGCGGAACAGCGCCTGCCTGCTGGCTTCAACCGGCTGACGCAGCAGGTTCAGCGACGCCTGCGGCGGGTAACGCCCGTTGCGCAGCTTGTCCAGCACGCCCTGCTGAATGCCTTCCCCTTTGAACTCCAGCGGCCGATCGCAGGGGATCACCTCGAGGAAATCGGTGCTGAGGAAGTTTTCCTGCCGCAGCCGCTGCGCTTCGCGCCGCGCGCTTTTGTCCACCGCCTCCTGCGGCTTGAGGTACAGCGTCTGCCGCCTGCTCGCCAGCGGCACCACGTCTGCCATCGCCTGTTCAAAAAAGTCTTTTTCCTGCTCGCTCATGTTCCACCTCTCTTGAACGGCAGCCTTTACGGCCGGGGATGGGGACGATTGTAAGACGCCTTGGCGCGGTTGCAAGCCAGGAATTGTCAGCGGCATTTGTCTCAATTGTCGTCAACGGGTGAGCTTGCGAGCAGTTTTCGCTATACTGCTAAGCCATCATTGAGTGCCGCAAAGGATCGAGCCCATGACAATGCGCGAGCTGGAAATCCAGTTTCAAAATGCGATGAATGAGTTGCAGAGCAGCTTCGAACGGCAACACCGCGAATGGCAGCGGAGCTACCAGGCGCTGCAGCAACTGCTGGAAGAAGCCAAACAGCGCGAAGCCGCGCTGCGGGCGCAGAATGAACAACTGGCGCGCAAACTGAGCACCGCCAGTTCGGTGCCGGAGCAGCATGCGCTGGTCAAGCAGATCAAAATGCTCGGCGCCCATCTGGACGCGCTGGCCAAAGACGCGGCCACCTTCAATCACCACCTGCGCCAACAGAGTGCGGTCGGTAATTTCAGCGGCGAACAGCATTGATAGCGGGCGCTGTCGCACAGCGCCTCCCGCCCCTCTTCTGGCGTACTGAGAGTGTAATAAAGCCTAAATGACCTGGATCATCCTCGCCGCCCTGATCGTCGTATTCATCATCGGTTACCGCATTTTGACGTCCGACACCCGTAAAGCCATCGATTCGCTGGCCCATCTGCTGAGGGTCAAACCGATGCTGATCGAATCGATGATCCAGGAAATGGGCGGCCGCCAAAGCCAGACCTTTATCCGCATGCTGAACAACGGCTATACCGAAGAGATGCACCAGGCCGCTTACCTGCTGTTCATCTACCTGACGTTCATCAAACAGGCGGACGACGAGCAGATTGGCCATTGGCGCGACGTGCTGCTGCGCGCCGGGCTGTCGCCGGAGCTGCACGCCGAGCACACCGAAGCGGCGCTGTTTTACTTCGCCGAGTTGGATATCGATGCGTTTGAACTGGCGCAGTTCCGCCGCGCCTACAACGAGCGTTTCAACCGCGAAGCGTTGGCCCACGGCTGATAGCGTCCCCCTGGCGGGGGACCGTTTACAGGAACATGCTGTAGAGGTAACGCGACAGCGCTTCGCGCGAGCTGAAGCCGTGTGCGATGCCGTAACGCTGATTCGGCGCGTCGCTGCTTAAATCCAGGGGAAATTCCAGATATTGCTCGCTGGTGCGCACCGGCGAGGTCGGCGTGGCGAAATGCACGCTTCTCTCTTTCAGCGCCGGGTGGATCACCAACGCGGTTCTGCCCATCCGCGCTTCGCGATTCACATACACGTAGTGTGCACCCTTGCGGTAACCATAGGCCTGATCGGTGACATAATCACGCTCAAAGCCGGTATTCTCCAACACTTTAGCCACTTCATCCGGCCGTAAATACATCGATTCCTCCTCTCATTCTGGACCGCTGAGCGACCTTACCGTAATCATTCACCGAAACAATGATTTTCTGGGGAGGAATCCGGGTTTCGGACTATTCCTGAATCAGGCCCGGCTGCGCTGCAGCAGGCGCAGAGTGAGCAACACCCCGAGCGCCACCAGCAGCGCCGCCGCCAGATAAATCGACGGCACGCCCGCCTGCCCAATCAGCAGCCCGGCCAGCGGGCCGGTGATGCCCAACGCCAGGTCGAGGAACGCCGAATAGGTGCCGAGCGCCGTGCCCTGATTCTGCGGCGGCACCTGTTTCACCGCCTCAACGCCCAGCGCCGGGAACACCAGCGAAAAACCGGCGCCGGCCAGCAATGCGCCGGTTTGCACCATCCAGGGCTCGCCGGCCTGCCAAATCAACAGCAGCCCGACGATCTCAACCAGAAACGACGCCAGCGTCACCTTCAACCCGCCGTGGCGGTTGATGACATTGCTGAAGATCAGGCGAATGCCGACGAAGGCGCAGCTGAACAGCGTCAGCGAAAACGCCGCGCCGCTCCAGCCTTTGTCGGCGTAGTAAAGGGTGATGAACGTGGCGATCACGCCGAAGCCGACGGTGCCCATCGCCAGCCCGAGACCATAGGCCCAAATGCGGCCGAACACCGCGCGAAAGGCGATGCGTTGCCCGGCGGCGATCGAGACGTCCGGCTTGCCGCTCGCCAACAGCAGCGCCACCGCAACCGCCAGCACGATCAGCGCCGCCACCCCGGCCAAGCCCCACTGCTGATTCAGATACACGCCGAGCGGCGCGCCGGCCGCCATCGCGCCGTAGGTGGCGACGCCGTTCCAGGAGATCACCCGCGCGGTGTGCATCGCCCCAACCCGGCCGATGCCCCACAGCGTGGAACCGGTGCTGGCGAAGCTTTCGCCGACGCCGAGAAACACCCGCCCTACGCACAGCAGCAGCAGGCTGAGCCACGGCCAACCGTCAACGCCGAACGCCAGCGCGTAAAACAGGCCACTGGCGCCGCAGCAGGCCAGGCCGAACAGCACCACCTTCTTCGGCCCCAACTGATCGGCGTAACGCCCGGCGTGCGGGCGGCTGAACAGCGTGGCGAAGTACTGCGCGCTGATGATAAGGCCCGCCAGCACCGAGTTGTAGCCCAGGTGGTCATGCACAAACCCCGGCAGCACCGCCAGCGGCAGGCCGATGGTCAGGTAGCAGACGAAGGTGAACATCACCACGGACAGAATGCGTCGGTTCAGTTGGAGGTTATTTTCTGCGGTCATCGAAGGTGGCTCGCATCGGACGGGGTAGACAGAGATTGCCAGCATACCCCGATGGGATCTGATGATAAATGAGAGAGTGATAACGAATTATTATTTCGCTAATGATTTTGCCGCCACCCGCGCGCGCAGAAAATCGATAAACGCCCGCACCTTCTCCGGCACGTGGCGGGTGTTCGGGTAGAGCGCATAGATGCTCTGCTCGGGGAAACGGTGATCCGGCAGCAACCGTTGCAGCCTGCCGGCGTCGATGTCGGGCTGCGCCAGCCACGCCGGCAGCAGCGCCACCCCGGCGCCATGCAGGGCGAACGCCAGCAATGCCGCGGCGCTGTCGCCGGTGAGCGTCGCCGCATCCGCGACCTTGAACAGCACCGCGTCGCGCTGCGGCGTGACCACCTGCCAGCTGAGGGGCGAACTGAGCCGGCTGTGGGCGATCCACTGCGCCTGCGCCAGATCCGTCAGCGAATGAATCGGCCGCTCGGCCAGATAATTCGGCGCCGCCACCGGAAAGATGGCGAAGCTGTCGATCAGCGCCGCGCGGTGGCTGGAATCCGCCAGCTGGCCCAGGCGGATCGCCACGTCGAAGCGCTCAGAGATCAGATCGGCATGATAAGAGGAAGACACATGCTGGATGCGCAGCCGCGGATGCTGCCGCGAAAACGCCGCCAGCGCCGGCACCACCACCTGCGCGCCATACTCAGGCGTGCTGGTGATACGCAGCACGCCGCTCAGCCCGTGATGATCGCGTCGCACGTCGTCGAGCACGTTCTCGGCCTCCTGCAACAGCTGCAGGCTGCGCTGGTAGAAGCGTTCGCCGGCATCGGTCAGCGACAATCGGCGGGTGCTGCGCGCCAGCAGTGAAACCCCCAGTTCGTTCTCCAGCTGCTTGACGTTAAAGCTCACCACCGCCTTGGTTTGCCCCAGCGCCGCCGCCGCCGCGGTAAAGCTGCCCGCTTCCACCACCGCCGCGAAGATCGCCAGACGCTGCAAATTCAGCATTTCGTCGCCCTTATTGTCAAAATAATTTTGACAGTGTAATTGCCCGCCGCCGATTTATCCGCACTTTTCCCCCGATACACTGCTCGCCTTCAACCGGAGGCACCATGTCTTATCGCAGCAAAGTGGCAATCGTCTATCTGCTCGGCTTTTTCGTCGATCTGATCAATATGTTTATCGCCAACGTCGCCTACCCCGCCATCGGCCAGGCGATGGGGGCATCGGTCAGCCAGCTGGCGTGGGTCAGCAACGGCTATATTCTCGGCCTGACGCTGGTGATCCCGCTCAGCGCCTGGCTGGCGCAGCGCATCGGCGGGCGGCGGGTGTTTCTGCTCTCGCTGGCGCTGTTCATGCTGGCCACCCTCGGCGCGGGCAACGCCGACAGCATCGGCGCGCTGATCGGCTGGCGCACCCTGCAAGGCATGGGCGGCGGTTTGCTGATCCCCATCGGCCAGACCCTGACCTATCAGCTGTACCGCAGCCATGAACGCGCCGGGCTGTCGGCGGCCATCATGTTGGTGGGGCTGCTGGCGCCGGCGCTGTCACCGGCGCTGGGCGGCTGGCTCGTCGATCGGTTGGACTGGCGCTGGGTGTTTTTCGCCAACCTGCCGCTGGCGGCCCTGGCCCTGGCCCTGGCGGCGTTGTGGCTACGTGCGGAAGCGCCGACGGCGGCGCGCAAACCGCTCGACGCGACAGGATTACTGAGCGCATGCGCGGCGCTGACGCTGCTGCTGCTCGGCCTGACCCGGCTGAGCGAAGCCGGTCATCAGGTTTCCGGCGCGGCGCTGCTGGCCGCCGGCCTGCTGGTGCTGGCCTATTATCTGCGCCATAGCCTGCGCACCCCGCAGCCGCTGCTGAACCTGCGGCTGGTCGGCGATCCGCTGCTGCGCAACGCCATGGCGATTTATTTGTGCATTCCCGGCCTGTTCATCGGCGTCAGCCTGGTGGCGATGCTGTATTTGCAAAACCAGCTGGGGATGCCCGCCGCGCAGGTCGGCGGCCTGATGCTGCCTTGGGCGCTGGCGTCGTTCCTGGCCATCACGTTGACCGGCAAAAGCTTTAATCGCCTCGGCCCGCGGCCGCTACTGATCGCCGGCTGCCTGTTGCAAGGCGCCGGCATGCTGACGTTGGCGCAGATCGATCAGGCCGGGCAGCACGCGTTGCAGATCGCCGCCTTCGCCCTGATGGGGTTCGGCGGCAGCCTGTGCAGCAGCACCGCGCAGAGCAGCGCGTTTCTGCAGATCCCCGACGGCCAATTGGCGGACGCCAGCGCACTGTGGAATATCAACCGCCAGCTCAGTTTTTGCCTCGGCGTGGCGCTGCTCAGCCTGCTGCTGAATCTGCTGCTGACCGTGTTGCCGCCCGCGGCGGCTTACCGAACCTGCTTCATTCTGGCGGGCGCCAGCGCACTTATCCCGCTGTTGCTGTGTCTGCGCCTCGCGAACCGCGCCATCGTGCGCCAACTCAATGCTCAACAGGATGCTTTATGAACCCGTATTTTACCGAAGTGATCGACGCCCACATCGCCATTGAACGCTGGCTGGGCAAAGGCGCCGGAGAGGAGCAAGCGCTGCTGGCGCGCTTTACGCCGGATTTCAGCATGATCGCGCTGAACGGCGCCCCGCTGGATTTCACCGCGCTGTGCGCTTTTTTCCGCGCGCATCGCGCCGCCAAACCGGGACTGGAAATCGAGATAGAAGAGATGAAGCTGGTGGCCGAATGGCCGACGGGCGCGGTAGTCAGCTACCGGGAAAAACAGAGTCTGCCGGGGCAAAGCGCCACGCTGCGCTACTCCACGGTGGTGTTTGAACGCCTGCCCGACGCGCTCGGCTGGCGGCATTTGCACGAAACCGCCGCGGCGCAATAATTACAGGAAGCTGCCGGCCAGAAACAGTTCCCAACCGACGATCACCCCGCACAGGGTTACCGCGCTGAAAATGACTTCAAACAGATAGCGATGGATCATCGTGAGTAGCCTAAAAAGAAGACACCCGGAAAGACCGGGTGTCTGAAATACGGGCTGTAGAGTGCGGAACCTTGTCGGTTCCGCAAACATCACTTAATTAAGCTTTTTTACCGGCTTTTTTGTGGTGTTTTTTAGCGGCCTGAGCTTTCTGCACTGGCGCTTTTTTGTGGTGTTTTTTAGCAGCCTGGGCTTTCTGAGCTGGCGCTTTTTTGTGGTGCTTTTTAGCGGCCTGAGCTTTCTGGGCTGGCGCTTTTTTGTGGTGCTTCGCTTTCTTGTGGTGCGTTGCTTTAGCTGGCGCTTTTTCAGCAGCAGCCGCTGGCGCAGCGGTAGTGGTGGTCGCAGCTGGCGCGGTGGTGGTAGCCGGAGCAGTAGCTGCAGTATCAGCAGCGAAAGCAACAGAAGACAGACCCATAGTGGCAGCAACGATCAGCGCTAATACTTTTTTCATCTTTAAATCCTCAGAGTGTTGTTTCGGTAAGCTCCGGTGGAGCCGTTGAAACAGATACTAGTGGAATCAAACGGCCGTTTCCGTGAGTGATTGGTTTCGCCGAGTAACCAAATGTACAAAGCCCAGGTGCCGGCAAACACCTGCGTGACGGCGGTTTTTTTCCGTGATCGGCCACACAAATCTCGGCATGGTCTACACTTAAAAGACATGTGTCGAAATGGAGAGCTGAATGTTTAAGAAAGCGGAAAGAACAGAACGCGATATCGATCAGGATGTGACTCTGTTGGCCGATACGCTGGATGAAGTGTTGCGCGAGTCCGGTGACAAGACCAAAGAGGAACTGAAAGAGCTGCACAGCAAGGCGAAAGGCGTGCTGCGCGACGCGCGAGCGCGATTCAACGGCTCCACCAGTCTGACACAGCATGCGCGCGACGCGGTCGATCAAGCCGACAGCTATGTGCGTGACAAACCTTGGCAGGGCGTAGGGATCGGTGCCGCCGTCGGCATCGTGCTCGGCGTGCTGCTGGCCCGGCGTTAACACCCCTGCAGTCATAAAGATAAAACAGATGTGCGTCTGGCCCGCGGAAATCGCGGGCCGTTTAATTTTAGCGAAACAGCTGCGCCAGCCCCTGTACCGCCCGCTCCGCCTCCTCTCGCCGGCTGAAATTGGCGAACCCCAGCAGTAACCCTTGCCCCGCCGGATGGTCGATTCGCCAGTCCGACAACGCCTGCACCGCCAGCCCCTGTCGCCAGGCTTGCGCCGCCAACGGCGCATCCGCCAAGCCGTCGCGCAGCCGGGCCAACAGCTGAATGCCGCCCTGTTGCGGCACCGTCGTCAGCCACGCCCCCAGCTGCCGCTCCAACGCCAGCGTCAGCCACTCGCGCCGCTGGCGGTACAACGGCCGCATGCGTTTCAGGTGGCGGTAGAAATGCCCTTGCCGGATAAAATCCGCCACGCCGGCCTGCAGCAGCGGCGGGCAACCGCAGCCGCGCAGCCGGCTGCTGCGCGCAAAGGCCTCCGTGAGGCCGACGGGCACCACTAAATAAGCCATGCGCAGCGCCGGGAACAGCGTTTTGCTGAAGGTGCCGGCATACAGCACCCGCCCCTGAACATCGAGGCTTTTCAGCGGCGGCAGCGGCCGCCCGTGATAGCGAAACTCGCTGTCGTAGTCATCCTCAAGGATCCAGGCCCCGCGCTGCTGCGCCCAGTCGAGCAGCGCCACCCGCCGCGCCAGGCTGAGCGAGACGCCGAGCGGGCTTTGATGGGTCGGCGTCACCACCGCCAGCCGCGCCTCAGGCGCCGTCAGAATACCGGCGGCCACGTCCATGCCCTGTTCATCCACCGGCACGGCGACCGGCCTGACGCCGGCGGCTCGCAACAGCGGGCGCGTGACCGGATAGCCGGGATCTTCGATCCATACCGCGTCGCCGGCGTGCAACAGCGTCTCCGTCACCCAGTCCAGCAACGCCGGATAACCGGCGCAGAGGAAAATTTGCTCCGGCCGGCAGCTGATGCCGCGCGACAAATGCAGATAATGGGCGATCGCCTCACGCAGTTCAGGCAGGCCGCCGGCCGGCGGCAGCGCCAGGGAAGCCGCCGTGGAACCGCGCAGCTGGCGGGCGACAATGCGCTGCCACAGCGCCCGAGGAAACGCATCCAGCGCCGGCACGCCCAGTTGGAAAGGCTGCAGCATGCCCTGCGGCTGCAGCGGATCGGGCGCTATCGTCGCCAGCGGCGGCGCAGCGGGCATCGCGCCCGGCGGCATGTGCGGCAACTGCGGCGAGACATAGGTGCCCGCCTGCCCCCGGCTCTGCAAGAAACCTTCGGCAATAAGTTGCGCGTAGGCGCTTTCCACCGTGGCGCGCGCCACGCCCAAATCGCTCGCCAACCCGCGCACTGAGGGCAACCGGCTGCCTGCCGCCAGGCTGCCCTGGGCAATGGCGTCTTTAATCCGCTGGTAAATCTGCCGGTACAGCGGCTCGGCGAGCCGGCTGTCCAGCCGCAATGAAGTCAGGAACGGTGGCATCATGGCCCGGTTAAATAATCATTTTATGGCCCTATAGCATAGACCATAAGGCCGCTAAAGTAGCGCCATGATTTCGTTACTATCAATTGAGGTTGACCATGATTAAGCCACGTTTGAACTATGCCGAGCTGGCGCCCGCCCCGTACAAAAATATGGTGAGCGCGCTGATGGCGCTGGAGAAAGGCGCCCTGGACAAAGCGACCATCGAGTTGATGTTTATGCGTGTTTCGCAGATCAACGGCTGCGCCTACTGCCTGGACATGCACGGCAAAGCGCTGCGCGAAAGCGGCTTCAGCCATGCCAAGCTGGATACGTTGGCGGGCTGGCGCGTCAGCCATGAATTCAGCGAGCGTGAACGCGCGGCGCTGGAGTGGGCCGAGTCGGTTACGCTGATCGCCGCCACCGGTGCGCCGGACAGCGCTTTCGAGGCGCTGAAGGCGCACTTCAGCGATACCGAGATCGCCGATCTGACCTTCGCCATCAGCATCATGAACGCCTTCAATCGGCTGGCCGTCAGCATGCGCCAGTAATGCGCTCGCCTCCCCCTCTTCACCGAGAGGGGGAATTTCACACCCGCAAAAATTTTTCCCCTCGCCTTTTCCAGCCCCGGCGCGGCCTGCGCGCAAAACCCGAAAAAACACCATATATAGCGCGGTTGATAAAATAAATATCAACATATAGTATTTTATCTATCAGCCGCAGGGAATATTGTTCGGCTGATAACGCCGTCAGAAACGCCAGGAACAATGCTCCGTTCTCTGACTTGTCCGCCTTTCCTTCAGCCTAAAGGTAAATGCGAATCATGAGCATTATTATTTATAGTAAGCCGGACTGTGTCCAGTGCAACGCCACCTATCGCGCATTTGATAAACAGGGGATTGATTATCAGGTGATCGACCTCACCCAGGATCCGCAGGCGCTGGACCACGTTAAATCCTTAGGTTATCAGCAAGTTCCGGTGATTATCGCCGGTGACGATCACTGGGCCGGTTTCCGGCCGGACAAAATCGGCGCGCTGGCGCTCACCTGCTGAGGCCCGACGATGAATCCGCTGGTCTATTTCTCCAGCAGCTCGGAGAACACCCACCGATTCGTTGAGAAACTGGGCCTGCCGGCGATCCGCATTCCGATCGCCGGCGCCCGCAGCAAATTGCTGATGGAACAGCCCTATATCTTGATCGTGCCCAGCTATGGCGGCGGCAGCGCCGTCGGCGCGGTGCCGATCCAGGTGATCCGCTTTCTCAACGTTCCGCAAAACCGTTCATACCTGCGCGGCGTCATCGCCGCCGGGAACACCAACTTCGGCGCAGCGTACGGCATCGCCGGCGACATCATCGCCAAAAAATGCCAGGTGCCTTTCTTGTACCGCTTCGAGCTGCTCGGCACTACGCAAGACGTTGAAAACGTTAGACAGGGAGTAACCGCATTTTGGCAACGACAGAACTGACCAGGCCCGAGACGGGCGCGCTGGATTACCATTCGCTCAACGCGATGCTCAATCTTTACGATGCGGAAGGCCAGATCCAGTTCGATAAAGATCGGCTGGCGGCGCGGCACTACTTCCTGCAGCACGTCAACCAAAACACCGTGTTCTTCCATAACCTGGAGGAAAAGCTGCGCTATCTGGTGGAAGAAGGCTACTACGAGCCGCAGGTGCTGGCGCAGTACGAATTCCCGTTTATCAAGCAGCTGTTCCAGCAGGCCTACGCCAAAAAATTCCGCTTCGAGACTTTCCTCGGGGCCTTCAAGTACTACACCAGCTATACGCTCAAAACCTTCGACGGCAAGCGCTATCTGGAACGCTACGAAGACCGGGTGTGCATGGTGGCGCTGACGTTGGCGGCGGGCGACACCGCCCTAGCGCAGGATCTGGTGGAAGAGATGATTTCGGGCCGCTTCCAGCCGGCCACGCCGACCTTCCTCAACTGCGGCAAACGCCAGCGCGGTGAGCTGGTCTCCTGCTTCCTGCTGCGCATCGAAGACAATATGGAATCGATCGGCCGGGCGGTGAACTCCGCGCTGCAGCTGTCGAAACGCGGCGGCGGCGTGGCCTTCATGCTGAGCAACATTCGCGAGGTGGGCGCGCCGATCAAACGCATCGAGAACCAGTCCTCCGGCGTCATTCCGATCATGAAAATGCTCGAAGACGCCTTCTCCTACGCCAACCAGCTCGGCGCGCGCCAGGGGGCGGGCGCGGTGTATCTCAACGCCCACCACCCGGATATCCTGCGTTTTCTCGACACCAAGCGGGAAAACGCCGACGAGAAGATCCGCATCAAAACGCTGTCGCTGGGGGTGGTGATCCCGGATATCACCTTCGAGCTGGCGAAGAACAACGAAGAAATGTACCTGTTCTCGCCCTACGACGTCGAACGGGTGTATGGCACGCCGCTGTCTGAAATCAGCGTCAGTGAAAAATACCGCGAGATGGTGGACGACAAGCGCATCCGCAAGTCGCGCATCAACGCGCGCGAGTTCTTCCAGGTGCTGGCGGAGATCCAGTTCGAATCCGGCTACCCCTACGTCATGTTCGAGGACACGGTCAACCGAGAGAATCCGATCGCCGGGCGCATCAACATGAGCAATCTGTGTTCGGAAATCCTGCAGGTCAACCGCGCCAGCACCTATCACGAGGATCTGACCTACGATCGCATCGGCAAGGATATCTCCTGCAACCTCGGCTCGCTGAACATCGCCAAAACCATGGACGCGCCGGACTTCGGCAAGGCGATCGAGACCGCGATCCGCGCGCTGACCGCGGTGGCCGACATGAGCGATATCCGCTCGGTGCCGTCGATCGCCGAAGGCAACCGCAGCGCCCGCGCCATCGGTCTCGGTCAGATGAACCTGCACGGTTACCTGGCGCGCGAGCGCATCTTCTACGGCTCGGAAGAAGGCATCGACTTCACCAATCTCTATTTCTATACCGTGGCCTATCACGCCATCCGCGCCTCGAACCGGCTGGCGATCGAACGCGGCGGCGCGTTCGACGGCTTTGAGCACTCGCGCTATGCCAGCGGCGAGTACTTCGACAAATACACCGAACGCGACTGGCTGCCGCAGACCGAGCGGGTGCGCGAGCTGTTCGCCGCCGCCGGCATCGCCATTCCGGGCCGCGATGAGTGGCGCGCGCTGCGCCAGTCGGTGATGATGCACGGGCTGTACAACCAGAACCTGCAGGCGGTGCCGCCGACCGGTTCCATCTCGTACATCAACAACGCCACCTCC
This sequence comes from Serratia sp. SCBI, assembly GCF_000747565.1. Classification (NCBI taxonomy): domain Bacteria; kingdom Pseudomonadati; phylum Pseudomonadota; class Gammaproteobacteria; order Enterobacterales; family Yersiniaceae; genus Serratia; species Serratia sp. SCBI. The sequence goes on from NZ_CP003424.1 coordinate 3,958,148, forward strand.
AGCATCCATCCGATCGTCTCGCGCATCGAGATCCGCAAGGAAGGCAAGATCGGCCGCGTTTACTATCCGGCGCCGTACATGACCAACGACAACCTGGCGTATTACCAGGATGCCTACGAGATTGGCCCGGAAAAAATCATCGATACCTATGCCGCCGCGACGCAACACGTCGATCAGGGGCTGTCGCTGACGTTGTTCTTCCGCGATACCGCCACCACCCGCGACATCAACCGCGCGCAGATCTACGCCTGGCGCAAAGGCATCAAAACCATTTACTACATCCGCCTGCGCCAGATGGCGCTGGAAGGCACCGAGGTGCAGGGCTGCGTGTCCTGCGCGCTGTGAGGCAACTTATGACGACCGTAACATCGGCGCCGCTGGTGCGCGCCATCAACTGGAACATCATCGAAGACGACAAGGATCTGGAGGTGTGGAACCGCCTGACCTCCAACTTCTGGCTGCCGGAGAAGGTGCCGCTGTCCAACGATATCCCCTCCTGGGCCACGCTGACGCCGAAGGAGCAGCAGCTGACCATTCGGGTGTTCACCGGGTTGACGCTGCTGGACACCATCCAGAACACCGTCGGCGCGCCGGCCCTGATCGCCGATGCGCTGACGCCGCACGAAGAGGCGGTGTACTCCAACATCAGCTTTATGGAGGCGGTGCACGCCCGCTCTTACAGCTCAATCTTCTCTACCCTGTGCCAAACGCCGGACGTGGATGACGCCTATCGCTGGAGCGAGGAAAACCGCGCGCTGCAGAAGAAAGCCGGCATCATTCTGGCGCACTACCGCAGCGACGATCCGCTGCTGAAAAAAGTCGCCAGCGTGTTCCTCGAGTCGTTCCTGTTCTATTCGGGCTTTTACCTGCCGATGTACTGGTCCAGCCGCGCCAAGCTGACCAACACCGCCGATCTGATCCGCCTGATCATTCGCGACGAGGCGGTGCACGGCTACTACATCGGCTATAAGTTCCAGAAAGGGCTGGAGAAAGTGGACGCCGCGCGGCGCCGGCAGGTGAAAAACTTCGCCTTCGACCTGATGCAGGATTTGTACGACAACGAGGTGCGCTACACCGAGGAGCTGTACGACGGCGTCGGCTGGACGGAAGACGTGAAAACCTTCCTGCACTACAACGCCAACAAGGCGCTGATGAATCTGGGGTATGAAGCGCTGTTCCCACCGGCGATGGCGGAGGTCAACCCGGCTATCCTATCGGCATTGTCGCCGAACGCCGATGAAAACCACGACTTCTTCTCCGGCTCCGGTTCGTCTTACGTTATCGGCAAGGCGGTCAACACCGAGGATGAGGATTGGGATTTCTGAGGACATGACAGCGATGCCGGTCTTTCAGGCCGGTATCGTGCATTCAATACCCTTGTTCTTTCTGACTGCGGATCGCCAGAACAAACGCCGTATCGATATCAGGAATGTATTTGTAGAGCGCCAAATAACCGCGAGCTTGCTGCCCAATAATCAATTCACGCAGCCCTGCGCCAAGGGACCGTCCGATCAATGGATTATGTTCCAATACCGCAATTGCCTGGATGATTTCCTGAATGCGCCGCCCTGAATCCGCAGCGCCATACTGAGCCAAATGAGCGAGAATACGTTCGATATCATCCCTGACCTCTGGCGCCAACTCGACATTTGCCATCAGCGCCCCAATTTTTTAACCGGAGGTTTGACAGCGGCAGTATCACCCGCTGCGTAATTTTCCAAATAACCGCGCATCTCTTTCCAAGAGACCGTCTCTCCCGTCGCAATTATCTTGGCATAGCGTTTTTCCGCTTCATTCTCAAAGTCGCGGCGCAACTCTTCCTGCTGCGTTTTCTCCGCTATTGCCTGCAAAATAAAGCTGTGAGACGTTACGCCAACCTGCTCGGCGACGGCAGCGACTCGGGCTTTAAGCTCATCTGGAATACGAATGGTCGTCGTCGACATAATCGCTCCTAACGTCGGTCAATCACATGTAGCTCAATTGTGCTACATGCAGTCTGGCAGCGCAATAATGCAGAGGATTATTTCACCGATTGACGCAGCTCTAGCCGCTGCCAGATAGCGCGTTTCTCCGCGTCGCTGGCGGTCGGCCAGGCGGCGATCTCCGCCCGCGTGCGCCGGCATCCGCGGCACTGCTGGGTTTCGTCGTCGATCCGGCACAGGCTGACGCAGGGCGACCTGACGCCGGGATGAAATTGCTGATTGTCGCCCGCCATACGCTGCCCTTGATGTGATGAGTTCCGCCACAGGATACCCGATCCTGCGGCGGCGCGTCGTCAATCAGATGATGCCGCCGTTGGCGCGCAGGGTTTGGCCGTTGATCCAACCGCCGTCGGCCCCCGCGAGGAAGGCCACCGCCGCAGCGATATCGTCCGGCGTGCCCAGGCGCTCCAGCGGTGCCATCTTCGCCAGCCGTTCGATAAGCTCCGGGGTTTTGCCGTCGAGGAACAAGCCGGTGGCGGTCGGTCCCGGCGCGACGGCGTTCACCGTGATATTGCGGCCGCGCAGCTCTTTCGCCAGCACGCTGGTCAGCGCTTCGATCGCCGCCTTACTGGCGGCATACATACCGTACCCCGGCTGCAGCAACCCCACCACGCTGGAGGAGAAGTTGATGATGCGGCCATTGTCACGCAGGCGTTTCGCCGCCTCGCGCATCGCATTGAAGCTGCCTTTCAGATTGATGTCGAGCAGGCGATCCACGTCTTCGTCACGCATGTCCGCCACCGGCGCCAGCGCGATCACCCCGGCGTTATTGACCAGCACGTCGACGCCGCCAAACGCCTGTTCGGCGCTGTCGAACAGGCGGGCGACCGCAGATGCATCGCTGACGTCGGCTTTGACGCTCAAGGCGCGGCCGCCGCCCTGTTCAATCTTGCGCACCAGCTCATCGGCCGGCGCCGGGTTGCCCGAATAGTTGATGATGACGGTGAAGCCATCGGCGGCCAGACGCTCGGCGATGGCCGCGCCGATGCCGCGCGATGCGCCGGTGACGATGGCGACGGAGGGAGTTTTCTGATTCATCGGGAGATCCTTAAAGAAAACGACGAGGGTAACGTTAATCATGCACTCTTTATCACGGCGAATAAGCCCCGATTCTCTGGCATCATCATCCCAAATTATCGAACAATGTCCCCAAGGCGCTTACGATGGCCGCCCGTTGGGCGGCCATCGCCATTACAGCGCGCCGTAGTTCAATGGCACCCAGGTGTAACCGTCGCCCTGGCGGTTCAAATACCCCAACCCCGGGAACGACAGGTGTGCGCCCCCCACCAGCTCGCTCTGCCGCGCGCTGTCGCCAAATATCCGCAGCCGCTGAGCGACCGCCGCCTTGGCGTCATTATCAAAGCTGATAGCCACCTTCGGATGCGGCATCTGCACCGCCGCCACGTGGATCAGATCCCCCAGCAGCAACAGCTTCTGGCCCTGGCTGGTCACCTGATACACGCTATGCCCCGGCGTATGGCCGTGGGCGGCAAAGGCGGCAATGCCCGGGGAAAGCTCACCGTCGCCGCTGAACGGCTTAAAGTGGCCGGCCGCCTGATACGGCTTGATCACTGCCTGAGCCCTTTCGAAGTTGCTTTTACTGCCCGCGCTAGCCTGTTTCAGTTTGTCCGCGCTTAGCCAGAAGTCCGCGTCCTGGCTGGCGGCGCGCACCACCGCATTGGGGAATACCGCCTTGCCGTCGTGCGTCAGCCCGCCGAGGTGGTCCGGGTGCATGTGGGTCAGGTAGATCTCATCCACCTGCTCCGGCTGGTAGCCCGCCGCACGCAGGTTATCCACCAGCTTGCCCAGGCCGTCGCCCAGCAGTTGGCCGGCGCCGCTGTCGATCATCACCAGCTTGTCGCCGGTATTGATCAGATAAGCATTGACCGACGTGACCACCGGCAGGCTTTGATGCTGCTCGGCTACCCCGGCGGCGATCTGCTGCGGCGTACGGCCCAGTAACAGCTTATCCGCCGGCAGGCGAATAATGCCGTCGGACAACGCGGTCACTTCAAAGCTGCCCAGCATGATGCGGTAAAATCCCGGCGTCGGGGTTTTGGCCTGCGGCGCGGCGGCGCCGGCCTGTAACGACATAACGGCCAGCGCCGCGCCCAACAGACAACGTTTCCAGAACATGATGACTCCTTGTGAGAATTGAACAGCGCTAAGTATTGACGCAAAAAGCCCGATGCGCCTGTTTAATAAATGCCTTTGATAAATATATAAATAATATATTCATTATGAATAATTTTGTTTGCCGAGCCACACAACCCCAATCCATATTTTCTCGTGCGCCGCTTCGTTATTTTTCTTACTCCCTAAACCACGAGTAAGGAAATATGATGAGCTATCAATTCGAAAACCTGGTCTTTGAAGGCGGCGGCGTAAAAGGCATCGCCTATGGCGGCGCACTGGAATTGCTGGAGGCCAAAGGCATCATGCCGCAGATCAAGCAAACTTCCGGCGCCTCAGCGGGCGCCATCGCCGCGCTGCTGGTCGGGCTGGGCTGCAGCTCGGCCGACGTGACCAAGATTCTGTCGGCGATGGATTTTAAAAAATTCCTCGATTATAACGGCGGTTTTTTCGGCACGCTCCAGGACGCCTATCGCCTGTTCAATCAATACGGCATCGCGCCCGGCGATTATTTCTATCAATGGTCACGCGATATTATCAAACAATATACCGGCAACCCGGATATTACCTTCGAACAGTTCGAAGCGATGAAGGCGGCGAAAGGGTTCAAGTCGATTTACTTTATCGGCGCCAACCTCAACAGCGGCCAGCGAGAGGTTTATTCTCACCGTACCACGCCGCGCATGAAAGTGGCGGATGGCCTGCGCATTTCGATGTCGTTCCCGTTCGCCTTCGTGGCGAAGAAAAATGCCCTGGGCGACCTGTGCATCGACGGCGGCATGATCGACAACTACCCGGTGCGGCTGTTCGACTATGACTTCTCCGCCACGCCGCCTTACATCGACAGCACCAGCCAGCGCATCAACACCCGTACGCTGGGCATTCGCCTGGACTCCGCCAGTGAAATCGCTCAGGCCGCCGGTCAGGCCGGCCCGCGCACGCCGGTCAACAACCTGTTTGATTTCACCCTGGCGGTGGCCAACGTGATGCTGGACATCCAAACCAAGGTGCATCTGGACAGCGATGACTGGAAGCGCACCGTGTATGTCGACACGCTCGACGTCGGCACGCTGGAGTTCGGCATCAGCGAGGAGAAGAAACGCGCGCTGATCGAATCCGGCCGTCGCGGCGTAGAGCGCTACTTCGCGTGGTATGACGCCGCCATGAAGCAAGCGGCGTAACCGGCAGTTCCCCGCCCGCGCGTCGGGCCGGCGCGCGGGCAAAAAAAATCCCCGCGGGGGCGGGGAAAGGCAAAGTAACGCTAAGGATTTATAGGAGTTATACGAAGAACTTGGCCAACACCAGCAGCGACAGCGAAACGTTGATAGCGCCGCCGATACGGGTTGCGATCTGGGCGAACGGCATCAGCGACATGCGGTTGCCGGCGGTGAGGATCGCGACGTCGCCGGTCCCGCCCTGCCCGCTCTGGCAGCAGGAGACGATCGCCACGTCGATAGGGTGCATGCCGATTTTCTTGCCGACGAAGAAACCGGTCGCTACCAGCGCGCTGACGGTGGTGACGATCACGATCAGATTCTGTACGGTGAACGCGTCCACCAGTTCCTGCCACGGCGTGATGGCTACCCCGACGGCGAACAGGATGGGATAGGTCACGGCGGTGCGGAAGAATTTGTACACCACCTGCGAGCCTTCCTGAATGCGCGGCGACACCCCGTGCGCCAACTTCACCGCCACGGCGGCGAACAGCATGCCCACCGGCGCCGGCAGGCCGATCAGACGGTGCAGCAGCATGCCCACCATATACAGCAGAATGGCCAACAGCGCGCCGCAGGCGATGGTGCTGACGTCCACCTTGCCGCTGATTTTTTCAACCGCGCTCATGTCGCTTTCACCCTGCTTGCTCGGCATCAGGCTGCCTTCGCCGGTCAGGTGCGGATAACGCTTGCCCAGCTGGTTGAGCAGGCCGGCGATGACGATAGCGGTCAGGCTGCCGAGCATCACGATAGGCAGAATGCGACCCAGCGCCACGCCCTGCTCCATGTGCAGGATCGCGGCATAGCCCATCGACAGCGGGATCGCCCCTTCACCTACGCCGCCGGCCATGATCGGCAAGATCAGGAAGAAGAAGATCTGGAACGGTTCCAGGCCCAGCGCCATGCCGACGCCCATCCCCACCAGCATGCCGACGATCTCGCCGCACAGCATGGGGATGAAGATGCGCAGGAAGCCCTGGATCAGCACCTGGCGGTTCATGCTCATGATGCTGCCGACGATGATGCAGCAGATGTAGAGGTAAAGAATGTTGGTCGATTTGTAGAACTTGGTGGTCGACTCCACCACCACGTCCGGCAGCAGGCCATAGTGCACCAGCGCGGAAGGAATGAAGGTCGCGCAGATCGCCGCCGCGCCCATTTTGCCGATCAGTGGCAGGCGCTTGCCGAATTCGCCGCAGGCGAAGCCGAAGAACGCCAGGGTGGCCACCATCACCACAATATCGCTCGGCAACTTGCCTTCCAGGCAGTCGAGCAGAATCAATACGCCGGCCAGAATAAAGAACGGTAACGGAATAATCCCTACTTTATAATTGTCCAGTATCCGCCACCATTTCTCACGCAGAGGAATATCAGCGGCCTTGTCTTTGGCTACGAGGTAAGAATCATCTGTTGTGCTCATAATCTGGCCTCTTATTAGTTTGTTCAGCCATCATAGAGAAGCGCACGGATTATCTGCTGTGATTATGTTCAAAATTAAAAAGGGTTTTTAATGGTGGTTATGGTTTCTATGGGGTTAATTAAGATTATGTAAAAATCAGCGTGGTTTTAATGGCGTTAATACCGTTTTTATTTTAAAGCTTATCAACTTTATCGCAGACGAACAATTCTCGTCCGGTTCACGCTAATCCCGTGTGAGGGATCACAAGTTGATCGGGCGCAATATTACACACCCCGTATCTCGTGATAGGGTAAGGCTTCAGGATCTCTTTACGGTGAAGCTCCTCCATGCGCCTTAAACTCTCATTTCAAATCAAGCTGTTTCTGTGCCTGGTGGCCTTCTCCTGCCTGCTGCTGAGCTGCATCGGCGCCTACACCTATTACCAGCTGGATGCGCAGCTGCACCGCGATCTCGGCGCCCGCGCCCAGGTGCAGGCGCGTGAAATCGCCCTTATCCCTTCGTTGGTGGATGCCGTAGAAAAAAACGACGCCGCCAGGATCGCTGCGTTGATGAAAAAAATCCGCGCCAGCAGCGACGCCAGCTATATCGTCATCGGTGATAATCATGCCCGTCATCTCTATCATTCCGAATATGAGGGCCGCCTGGGCACGCCGATGATCGGCGGTGATAATAAAGAAGTATTGGAAGGAAAAAGCATTATTTCCATTCGCAAGGGTGGCATCGGCGTTTCATTACGCAGCAAGGCGCCGATTCTGGATGAAAATAATCACGTCATCGGCATCGTTTCCGTCGGCTATTTGAAATCGCATATCGATAATTTAAATGCCAGGACATTAACGCAAATTATCGGTTCCATCGTGCTGCTGCTGATCGCCCTGTTCGTTTTTTCCTGGCTACTGTCGAAAAACCTCAAACGCCAAATGTTCTGGCTGGAGCCGAAAGAGATCGCGCTGCTGGTGCGCCAGCAAAAAGCGCTGCTGGAAGCCATCTATGAGGGCGTGATCGCCATCGATCCGCAGCTGCGGATCATCACCATCAACCATGCGGCGCGTGAGCTGTTGGATCTGCATCAGCCCGCCACCGGCCTGCTGGGCCGGCCGATCGGCGACGTGATCCAGGCCCAGCCGGACTTTTTCGCCGTCGCGCAGTTGGAGCACGACACCCATGACGAGGTGTGCCGCTTCAACCACGTGCGGGTGATCGCCAGCCGGGTGCGCATCATGCAGGAGCAAGAGCTGCAAGGCTGGGTGATCAGTTTCCGCGACAAGAACGATATCAATACCCTGAGCAGCCAGCTCAGCCAGGTGAAACGCTATGCCGACAACCTGCGCATCATGCGCCACGAGCAGCTGAACTGGACCGCCACGCTGGCCGGACTGCTGCATATGCAGCGCTACGACGAGGCCATCCGCTATGTGGAAGCCCAGTCGGAGGGCGCGCAGGAGATCCTCGATTTCATCTCGCAGCGCTTCAGTTCGGCGGCGCTGTGCGGGCTGCTGCTGGGCAAATACTCCAGCGCCAGAGAGAAAGGCATCGAACTGCGTTTCGATCCGGCCTGCCAGCTGCGGCAGATCCCGGCGGCGCTGAATGAGACCGAACTGATGTCGATCGTCGGCAACCTGCTGGATAATGCGGTGGAGGCGACGCTGCACTGCCCGGCTCCGCACGACGCGATCGAACTCTATATCAGCGACGGCAGCGACGAGCTGGTGATCGAGGTGGCGGATCGCGGCACCGGCATCGCCGAGGAGATTCGTGATACGCTGTTTGAACAGGGCGTGACCACCAAAGCGGATAAAAGCGACCACGGCATCGGCCTGCATCTGGTCGCCAGCCACGTGGCGCAGGCGCACGGCAGCATAGAAGTGTCGGACAACGAGCCGCACGGCGCGATATTCTCTATATTTATCCCTAAATAAAACCCATAACCCGATTTTTTTGAGCACCCGATTATGTCACACCAAACACTGGACGTTCTGATCGTGGAAGATGAGCCGCAACTGGCGACGCTGCACGCAGAGTTCATCGAGAAAAATTTCAACCTGCGGGTGGTGGCCTACGCCGCCACGCTGGCCGAAGCGCGGGCCAAAGCCAACGAGCATCAGCCGCGACTGATCCTGCTGGACAACTTTCTGCCGGACGGCCAGGGCATTGAGCTGATGGAAGAACCGGCGGTAAAGAATCCCGCCTGTTCGGTGATTTTCATCACCGCCGCCAGCGACATGCATACCTGCAGCCAGGCGATCCGCAACGGCGCCTTCGACTACATCATCAAGCCGGTGTCTTACAAACGGCTGCGCAACTCGCTCGAGCGCTTCATGCAGTTCGTGCAGACCCAGCGCACCTTCAAAATCATCGATCAGGACAATGTCGATGCGCTGTACAACCTGCAGTCGAAGCAGTTCTCCAGCGAACCGAGCGCCAAAGGCATAGAAACCAACACGCTGGAGCTGGTGCAGGCGCTGTTTATCGCCCAGCCGGCGGTGGCGCATGCGGTGGAAGACGTGGTCGAACAGGTCGGCATCAGCAAAACCACCGCTCGCCGTTATCTGGAATATTGCGTCGCCACCCAGTTCGTGCGGGTGGAGATGCTGTACGGCAATATCGGCCATCCGCGCAGGCTGTATCGCAAGGCCTGAGGCTGCCATCTGGCTGTCATACTAAGGCGATAACATGACGCTCGACGATATCCCCCTCGATATCGGCACCTGTCGTTAAAACTGATGAAATACTGATGACTTTTGCCCGGCCTCTGGTCGGGTTTTTTATTATCCGAACGGCAGGCGCGGCGCCCAAATATCTCTCTGCGCCACACCGTATTATTTCCCCAAAAACCAAACCATTATGGCGAATAATGGCCGTTAATTTTGAGTCACGGGCCAAATTACCATAACTAATTAAAACCTTGATGTAAACCACTAATATCCCATTTAAATGACATTGAGGGTTGTCTCAGATATTCACTGTGTTAGGGTAAAAAGCTCTTTTATTTTGCTAAGGACAGCCCATAACGCTTTAATTAAACCAGAGGAAACAGCAAATTGCATGGCAATTAAACTCGAAGTAAAGAACCTGTATAAGATATTTGGCGAGCACCCGGAACGCGCATTCAAACTGCTGGATAAAGGTCTGACAAAAGATCGGCTGTTTGAAAAAACCGGCTTATCGCTCGGCGTAAAAGACGCCACTCTGGCCATTGAAGAAGGCGAGATATTTGTCATCATGGGGCTCTCCGGTTCCGGCAAGTCCACCTTGGTACGCCTTCTCAATCGTCTGATAGAACCCACCCGTGGTCAGGTGCTGATCGACGGTGAGGACATCGCCAAAATATCCGACACCGCGCTGCGCACCGTGCGGCGAAATAAGATCAGCATGGTATTTCAGTCATTCGCGCTAATGCCGCACATGAATGTTCTGAATAATACCGCCTTTGGCATGGAATTAGCCGGAATACCGCTGCAGGAACGCCAGGAAAAAGCGCTGGACGCCCTGCGTCAGGTCGGGCTGGAGAATTATGCACTGTCTTATCCGGATGAATTATCCGGCGGCATGCGTCAGCGCGTGGGATTAGCCCGCGCGATGGCCAATAACCCGGATATATTATTGATGGACGAAGCCTTCTCGGCGCTCGATCCGTTAATTCGCACCGAAATGCAGGATGAGCTGGTGAAATTACAGGCTCAGCATCAGCGCACCATCGTGTTTATTTCCCACGATCTGGACGAAGCGATGCGCATTGGCGATCGCATCGCCATCATGCAGGGCGGCGAGGTGATCCAGGTCGGCACGCCGGACGAGATCCTCAATAATCCGGCCAACGACTACGTGCGCACCTTCTTCCGCGGCGTGGACATCAGTCATGTGTTCAGCGCCAAGGATATCGCCCAGCGGCGTCCGGTGACGCTGATCCGCAAAACCCCCGGTTTTGGCCCCCGCTCGGCGCTGCAGCTGCTGCGCGATGAGGACCGTGATTATGGTTATGTTGTTGAACGCGGGAAGAAATTTATCGGCGTGGTGTCGATAGAGTCGCTGAAAAAGGCGCTGTCCGCCAATCAAACGCTGGACGATGCCCTGCTTGAGGCCCCCGCCGCCGTGCCGGCCGACACGCCGCTCAGCGATCTGATCTCCCTGGTCGCCCAGGCGCCGTGCGCGGTGCCGGTAGTGGGCGAAGAACATAACTATCTCGGCATCATCTCCAAGGCCATGCTGTTGCAGGCGTTGGACAAGGAGGGCTCAGCCAATGAGTGATACCACGCAAACCCAAGATCCCTGGGCTACCGCACCGGCCGATGCCGGCGCTGCCCCAACTCACGATGCCGCCGCCAACGCCGGCGACGCCTGGTCCAGCGCACCGCCGCCGGCCGCTCATGACGCCGCCGGGCAAGGCGCCGATTGGCTCAGCAGCGCCCCGGCGCAGCCTGAGCACTTCAGCCTGCTTGATCCGTTCCATAAGGCCTGGGTGCCGTTTGATTCCTGGGTCACGCAAGGCATCGACTGGCTGGTGCTGCACTTCCGCCCGCTATTCCAGGGCATCCGCGTGCCGGTAGACGTGATCCTGAGCGGCTTCCAGCAATTGCTGTTGGGCATGCCGGCGCCGATCGCCATTCTGGTGTTCTCGCTGGTCGCCTGGCAGATCGCGGGCCTCGGCATGGGCGCCGCGACGCTGCTCTCTCTGGTCGCCATCGGCGCCATCGGCGCCTGGTCGCAGGCGATGGTTACGCTGGCGCTGGTGCTGACCGCGCTGTTCTTCTGCATCCTTATCGGCCTGCCGCTCGGCATCTGGCTGGCGCGCAGCAAGCATGCCGCCAAAGTGATTAGGCCGCTGCTCGACGCCATGCAAACCACCCCGGCCTTCGTCTATCTGGTGCCGATCGTCATGCTGTTCGGCATCGGCAACGTGCCGGGCGTGGTGGTGACCATTATCTTCGCGCTGCCGCCGATCGTGCGTCTGACCATTCTTGGCATCAAGCAGGTGCCGGAGGATCTGATCGAGGCCGCCGAATCCTTTGGCGCCAGCCCGCGCCAGCTGCTGTTCAAGGTGCAGCTGCCGCTGGCGATGCCGACCATCATGGCCGGCGTGAACCAGACGCTGATGTTGGCGCTGTCGATGGTCGTCATCGCCTCGATGATCGCCGTCGGCGGTCTGGGCCAGATGGTGCTGCGCGGCATCGGCCGGCTGGATATGGGCCTGGCCGCCATCGGCGGGGTCGGCATCGTGATCCTGGCGATCATTCTCGATCGCCTCACCCAATCGCTGGGGCGCGATCGCCGCAGCAAGGGCATCGGCCGCTGGTACCGTCGCGGCCCCATCGGGCTGTTTACCCGTCCATTTATCAAACAAGCCTGACGCTTTTCCCGCCGGCGGCTACGGCCCCGGCGGGCCAGGGCACCACCACATCAAAAGAGGGGAAACACTATGCGCACCACGGGCATCTGGGCTCTCGCCCTGACGACACTGATTGGCTCACAGAGCGCCATCGCGGCGGATTTACCCGGCAAGGGAATCGCGGTACAGCCGGTGCAAAGCACCATTTCCGAAGAGACGTTCCAGACGCTGCTGGTCAGCAAGGCGCTGGAAAAACTGGGTTACGACGTGAAGGAACCGCGCGAAGTGGATTACAACGTCGCCTACACCTCCATCGCCTCCGGCGACGCCACCTTTATCGCGGTCAATTGGGATCCGCTGCACGCCGATCAGTACAAGGCCGCCGGCGGCGACGCCAAGTTCTACCGCGAAGGCGTCTACGTCAACGGCGCCGCGCAGGGCTACCTGATCGACAAGAAAACCGCCGAGCAGTACCACATCACCAACGTCGAACAGCTCAAGGATCCCAAGATCGCCAAGCTGTTCGACACCAACGGCGACGGCAAGGCCGATCTGACCGGCTGCACCCCGGGCTGGGGCTGCGAGGCGGTGATCAACCATCACATCAAGGCCTATGGCCTGAGCAATACCGTCGAACACAACCAGGGCAACTACGCGGCGATGATCGCCGACACCATCACCCGCTACAAAGAGGGCAAACCGGTGCTGTATTACACCTGGACGCCGTACTGGGTCAGCGATGTGATGGTGCCGGGCCGCGACGTGGTCTGGCTGCAGGTACCGTTCTCTTCCTTGCCGGGCGAGCAGAAGAACGTCGATACCAAGCTGCCTAACGGCGCCAACTACGGCTTCCCGGTCAACACCATGCGCATCGCCGCCAACAAGCAGTGGGCCGAAGCCAACCCGGCGGCCGCCAAGCTGTTCGCCATCATGAAGCTGCCGATCGCCGACATCAACGCGCAAAACCTGCGCATGCATGAAGGCCAGGCTTCGGAGGCCGACATCCAAAACCACGTCAACGGTTGGATCAAGGCGCATCAGGCGACCTTCGACGGCTGGGTGAAAACCGCCGCCGAGGCGGCGAAGCCGTAACCGATCGGGGGCGCCTCTGCCGCGCCCCTACCCCGCCAGATCGATGCCGCTGAACTGTAAAAAACGGGCGGCGGCGTTCGACAAGGGCTGCGGCCAGATGCAATACACCTGGCGCCGCGGCCCGTCTTCAATCGGAATCGACACCAGCGCGCTTAAGCGTTGCGCGGTCGAGATCGGTACGATGCCCGCCGCCAACCCGCGCCGCACCAGATTCTCCAACCATTCGATATGATCGATCTCAAAACTGACGTGTCGGCGGATGCCCGCCGCCTGAAAGGCGCGGTCGGTTTGGCGCCGCGCGCCGGTGCCGCTGTAGAAATCCACCAGCGGCACTTCCGCCAGCGCCTGCAGGTTCACCCGCTCGCGGTTGGCCAGCGGGTGCTGCGGCGCCACCAGCGCCACCAGCGGCTCATCGGTCAACTGCCGGTGCGACATCGGCAGCAGATCGACATCGCCGGGCCAGATGCCGACGAACGCCATATCGCACTTCTGCTGACGCACATCCTCCAGCAGGGCTTCGCTCATGCCAACGTACAGGCGGATGTTCACCGCCGGATAGTGGCGATGAAACTTGTCGAGCTTTTCGGTCAGATCAATCGCGTTTATGGTTGAAATCGTGCCGATGGTCAGGGTGCCGGACACCGCATCGCCGGCGGCGGTCACCTCCTCCACCAGCGCCTGCTGTGCCGCCAGCAGACGCTGCGCCGAGGGTATGAAAGCCTGGCCGGCGGGGGTCAAGCGCACCCGGCGCGAAGTACGTTCAAACAGCGTACAGCCCAGCTCTTCTTCCAGTTTGGCGATCTGGTGGCTGAGCGCCGACTGCACCGTATGGCAGCGCTGTGCCGCCCGGGTGAAACTCTGTTCTTCCGCCACCGCCAGCGCATAGCGGATCTGTTTCAGGTTCATGGCATCTATCTTGAAATGAGATAAATCAAATGAAAATTATACATTGGTTTCCGGACGCGCGTTGCCGGATACTGCGCGCCATCTTCTTTCCGTGATGAAAAAACCATGAGCCAACAAAACGCCCATCCGGGCCTCAGCCCGGCGCTGACCGTGCTGATCGCCATCGCTACCGGCCTGGCGGTCGCCAGCAACTATTACGCGCAACCGCTGCTGGAAACCATCGCCACCGGTTTCAACCTGTCGGTCAATCAGGCCGGCTTTATCGTCACCGCCGCGCAGCTCGGTTACGCCACCGGCCTGCTGCTGCTGGTGCCGCTCGGCGACATGTTCGAGCGCCGCGGGCTGATCGTGTTCATGACGCTGCTGGCCGCCGGCGGCATGCTGCTCACCGCCACTTCCGCCACGCTGCCGATGATGATCCTCGGCACCGCGCTCACCGGGCTGTTCTCGGTGGTGGCGCAGATCCTGGTGCCGCTGGCCGCCACGCTGGCCCATCCGGAAAAGCGCGGCAAGACCGTTGGCATCATCATGAGCGGCCTGCTGCTCGGCATCCTGCTGGCGCGCACCGTCGCGGGCGCCTTGGCGTCGTTCGGCGGCTGGCGCACCATCTACTGGGTCGCCAGCGTGCTGATGATCCTGATGGCGCTGATCCTGTGGCGCGCGCTGCCGCGCTATAAGCAACACTCCGGGCTGAACTACCCGCAGCTGCTGGCCTCGATCTTCAGCCTGTTCTGCCGCACGCCGCTGCTGCGCACCCGCGCCATCCTCGGCGCCCTGTCGTTCGCCAACTTCAGCGTGCTCTGGACCTCAATGGCCTTTCTGCTCGCCGCGCCGCCGTTCAACTATTCCGAAGGGGTGATCGGACTGTTCGGTCTGGTGGGCGCCGCCGGAGCGCTGGCCGCTTCGCGCGCCGGGCATCTGGCGGACAAAGGCAAGGCCGGGTTGACCACCACCGTCGGCCTGGTATTGCTGCTGCTGTCCTGGATACCTATCGCGCTGGCTAAACAATCGCTGTGGGCGCTGATCGCCGGCATCCTGATCCTCGATCTGGCGGTGCAGGCGGTACACGTCACCAACCAGAGCGTGATGTATCGCATCATGCCGGAGGCACGCAACCGCCTGACCGCCGGCTACATGACCAGCTACTTTATCGGCGGCGCCCTCGGTTCGCTGCTCTCCGCGTCCGCCTATCAGCATGCCGGCTGGTACGGCGTAGCCGCCGTCGGAGGGGTGTTATGCCTGCTCAACCTGCTGACCTGGTGGCTCGGCAAGCATCACGATCCGCAGGGGCCGGCGGCAATCTGATTATCGTGCAAATAGTCACTAAAGAAATTTATTAGCGGTGCAGGGTATAAACATTACTTACTCTCTGGTAATGTTCTGGGCATAAACTATTGACGACCTATCTACCCTGCGACCCACAACCATGCAAAGCCAAGCTGCAGACAGCCTTACTCCGCCCGCCGTCAGCGCCACCTTCGCCAACGGCGTCGTCGACAGTTTGCCGATCGTCATCGGGTACGTGCCGGTGGCGTTCGCTTTCGGCCTCAGCGCCGTCAAACTGGGCTTTTCCCCGCTGGAAAGTATTTTCTTCTCCTGCATCATCTACGCCGGCGCCAGCCAGTTCGTGATCACTGCCCTGCTGAGCGCCGGCATGTCGCTGTGGGTCTCCGCGCTGACGGTAATGGCGATGGACGTGCGCCACCTGTTGTATGGCCCGGCGCTGCGTCACCGCATCGTCTCGCGCCTGTCGCCCGGCAAAACGGCGCTGTGGGCCTTTGGCCTGACCGATGAGGTCTTCGCCGCCGCCACCGCCAGGCTGATGCGCAATAACCGCAGCTGGAGCGAAAACTGGATGCTGGGCATCGCGCTCTGTTCCTGGCTCTCTTGGGTAGCCGGCACCGCGCTCGGCGCGCTGTTCGGCAACGGCCCGCTGGAGCAGTTCCCGGTGATCGAGGCCTCGCTCGCCTTCATGCTGCCGGCGCTGTTTCTCAGTTTCCTGCTGGCCGCTTTCCGGCGCCCGCAGAGCCTGACCATCGCCGCCGCGCTGGCCGGCGCGCTGCTCGGCGTGGTGCTGTTCTCCATTCCGGTCGCCATTTTGGCCGGCATCGGCGCCGGCTGCGCCGCCGCCCTGTTCCAACCCCCGCACGCGGAGGCCAGCCATGAACACTGATGTGCTGGTGATCGGCCTGGTGGTGGGCTGCGCCAACTACCTGTTCCGTTATCTGCCGCTGCGGCTGGCGCCGGCGCGCGCTCAGCCCGGCATCAAACGCGGCAAAGCCGCCCTGCTGCTCGACAGCATCGGCATCGCCTCCATCTGCGCCCTGCTGGTGGTCTCCAGCACGCCGGTGGTGATGCGCGAACCGGACAAGCTGCTGCCGACGTTAGTGGGGTTCGCCGCGCTGGCGCTGTGCTTCTACCGCAGCAAAAGCATCATTCTGTCGACGCTGCTCGGCGCGACGGCCTTTGGCTTCACATTAAAATTGTTAATGTTTTTCGGCCCTGGCTGACGTCGCCTCCGACCGTTTGGCTTCACACTGGCGTTTTCAGGCGTCACATCTTTACAAACACTGACAAATGACACGAATTGCTAAATTATCCGCACGGCTGAACATTTACATTATTTGTCACCGTCGTTACTATCTCGAACGAAATTAATGAGGCCCTAAATTATGGAAAGCTCGTTTGCCCCCATAGAACAAATGCTGAATTTCCGCGCCACGCGGCAGAAAGATTTCCCTTATCAGGAAATCCTGCTGACCCGTCTGTGCATGCACATGCAAGGCAAGCTGCTGGAAAATCGCAATAAGATGCTGAAAGCGCAGGGGATTAACGAAACACTGTTTATGGCGCTGATTACCCTGGATGCGCAGGAAAGCCACAGCATCCAACCTTCTGAGCTAAGCTCTGCCCTGGGCTCCTCGCGCACCAATGCGACCCGCATCGCCGACGAGCTGGAGAAGCGCGGCTGGATCGAGCGCCGGGAAAGCGACAACGATCGCCGCTGCCTGCATCTGCATCTGACGCCGCAGGGGGAAGAATTTCTCAGTCAACTGCTGCCGCCGCAGCACCAATGTCTGCATTTCCTGTGGTCCACGCTGACCGACGATGAGCAAAAACAGCTGGAACAGCTGACGCGCAAATTGCTGGCACGTCTGGATCAAATGGAAATCACAGAACAGTTACCCTAATTCACAATTTCTGTTCAGGTACCTACTTATGCGATCCCCATTTCACTGGAGATTCACCCCGCTGTTCGCCGTGTTGCTGCTGGCCGGGTGTGCTTCTACCGATAATATTGCCCCGCAATCCACGCTGATGGATCCGCAGAGCCTGCAGTTGGCTCAGCCGAAAGTCAGTTCGCTGGCCGTCAGCCCGCAGTGGTGGCGCGCCCTCAAGGATCCGCAGCTGGACGCCTTGATGACGCAAACGCTGCAAAGTTCGCCGACCCTGCGTCAGGCCGCCGCCCGCGTGCGCGAAGCGCAGAGCGTGGTAGGCGAAGCCAACGCCGCCAACGGGCCGAACCTGGATCTGAACGCCAGCACCCAGCGTCAGCGCGTGCCGCAGAACGTCAATATGGGGCTGGGGTATCCGCATAAGCCGATCTATTCAAGCTCCAACTCGCTGGGGTTGAACCTGGCGTACGAGTTCGACTGGTGGGGCAAATACCGCAACCAGGTGAACGCCGCCAAGGCGCAAGTGAACGCAGCGCGCGCCGAGCAGGAACAGGCGGCGCTGACGCTGACCAGCTCGGTGGCGTCCGCCTACTATCAGCTGCAGAGCAATCTCGCGCTCGAGAAGCTGCTGCAGCAGGAAGTGAACAACAACGAGCGCCTGACCGCGCTGCGCCAACAGCGCTATCAGGCCGGCCTGACCGGCGTCGACGTGCCGCAACAAACCCAGGCGCAGTCCGACGTCGCCAAACAGCAGATTCTGCAGCTGCAGTCGCAAATCGAACAGCTCAGACACCAGCTCGCCGCGCTGGCGGGCCAGGGGCCGAACGCCATGCAGCACCTGCGTCAGGTGCCGCTGCCTGCAGACAACCTGATGGCGCCGCAGGGCGAACTGACGGCGGATCTGCTGGGCAAACGCCCGGACATCGCCGCGCAACGCCAGCTGGTGGAGTCTTACAGCCAGCGCGTCAGCGCCGCGCGTAAAGAGTTTTACCCCAGCCTGACCATTTCAGCCTTCGCCGGCCTGATGACCACCAATACCAGTGGCACCAGCCCGAATCTGTTTGAAGCGGCCAGCCAGGCCTGGAACGTGATGCCGGCGATCTCGCTGCCGATCTTCCACGCCGGGGCCCTGCGCAGCAAGCTGGGCGAGGAATCCGCGCTGTATGACGAAGCGGTGGAATCCTACAACCAAACCATCCTGAATGCGGTACAGGAAACCGCCGACGCCATCACCATCCAGCAGAGCTCTGCACAACAGCAGCTGCAGGCGGCGTCCGCGGCCCAGTCGATGCAACAGGTGTATCAGGTCGCCAACGCCCGTTACCAGGCAGGGATTATCGGGCGCGACGATCTGTTGACCAGCCAGACGCAGCTATTGCAGCAGCAACAGGCGGAGTTGAATGCCAGCAGCAATTTACTGCAGGCGAAGATAGGACTGATCCGCGCGTTGGGCGGTGGCTATCAGGCCCCGGCCGCAGCGGATTCGAAAGCATAATAATATAAGGCTTGGAGAACACCATGAGCGCAAGCGCGGAAACCCAAAACCCGCAGCAGCCGAGCGGCAAAAAGAAGCAGCGCAAATTTTGGCTGCTGTTGCTGACGGTTATTTTCATTGTTATAGGGGTGGCTTATTTAGTGTATTGGTTCCTGGTGCTGCGTCATCACCAAGAAACCGACGACGCCTACGTTTCCGGCAACCAGGTGCAGATCATGGCCCAGGTGTCCGGCAGCGTGAACAGCGTCAACTTCGACAACACCGACTACGTCAAGCAGGGCGACGTGCTGCTGACGCTCGATCCGACCGATGCCGAGCAGGCGTTTGAACGCGCCAAAACCGGCCTGGCCAACAGCGTGCGTCAGACCCACCAGCTGATCATCAACAGCAAGCAGTATCAGGCCAACATCGCCTTGCGCAAGACCGATCTGAGCAAGGCCGAGAACGATCTGAAACGTCGCGTGGTGCTGGGCAGCGTTGACGCCATCGGCCGCGAAGAGCTGCAACACGCTCGCGATGCGGTCGACAGCGCCAAAGCCGCGCTGGAAGTGGCGGTGCAGCAATACAACGCCAACCAGGCGATGGTGCTGAACACCCCGCTGGAACAGCAACCGGCGATCCAGCAAGCCGCCGCGCAGATGCGCGACGCCTGGCTGGCGCTGCAGCGTACCAAAGTGATCAGCCCGATTACCGGCTATGTCTCGCGCCGCAGCGTGCAGGTCGGCGCGCAGATCGCCGCCGGTTCGCCGCTGATGGCGGTAGTGCCGGCCGATCACATCTGGGTTGACGCCAACTTCAAGGAAACGCAAATCGCCAATATGCGCATCGGCCAGCCGGCGACGGTGGTCAGCGACGTCTACGGCGACGACGTGGTGTATCAAGGCAAAGTGGTCGGTATCGACATGGGCACCGGCAGCGCCTTCTCGCTGCTGCCGGCCCAGAACGCCACCGGCAACTGGATCAAGGTGGTGCAACGTCTGCCGGTGCGTATTGAGCTCGACGCCAAGCAGGTGGCCGATCATCCGCTGCGCATCGGTCTTTCGACGCTGGTGACCGTCGACACCGCCAACCTGGACGGCCGCGTGCTGTCTGACGTGGTGCGCGACAAACCGCTGTATCAGAGCGACGCGCTGGCGTTGAACCTGGCGCCGGTTAACCAGCTGATCGCCGACGTGATCCATGCGAACGCCGGCTAAGCGCGCGGGAGGCCATCTTGCCACAGAAACCGCTTGAAGGCGCCCAGCTTGCCTGGATGACGGTCGCGCTCGCCATGGCGACCTTCATGCAGGTGCTGGACTCCACCATCGCCAACGTGGCGATCCCCACCATTGCCGGTAACCTCGGGTCTTCCAACTCGCAGGGCACCTGGGTGATCACCTCGTTCGGCGTGGCGAACGCCATCTCGATCCCGATCACCGGCTGGCTGGCGAAGCGCATCGGCGAAGTGCGGCTGTTCCTCTGGTCCACCGCGCTGTTCGTTCTCGCCTCCTGGCTGTGCGGCATCTCCAACAGCCTCGGCATGCTGATCTTCTTCCGCGTGATCCAGGGCGTGGTGGCCGGACCGCTGATCCCGCTGTCGCAGAGCCTGTTGCTGAACAACTACCCGCCCGCCAAGCGAGCGATGGCCCTGGCGCTCTGGTCGATGACCGTGATCGTCGCGCCGATCTTCGGGCCAATTCTCGGCGGTTACATCAGCGACAACTACCACTGGGGTTGGATCTTCTTCATCAACATCCCGATCGGCGCCTTCGTTATCCTGGCGGCGATGGCGACGCTGAAGGGGCGAGAAACCAAAACCGAGATCAAGCCGATCGACACCGTCGGCCTGGTGTTGCTGATCGTCGGCATCGGTTCGCTGCAGGTGATGCTCGATCAGGGCAAGGAGCTGGACTGGTTCAACTCGACCGAGATCATCACCCTGACCGTCGTGGCGGTCGTGGCGCTGCTGTTCCTGGTAGTCTGGGAACTGACGGACGATCATCCGGTGGTGGATTTATCGCTGTTCAAGTCGCGCAACTTTACCATCGGCTGTCTGTGCATCAGCCTGGCGTACATGCTGTATTTCGGCGCCATCGTTCTGCTGCCGCAGCTGCTGCAAGAGGTGTACGGCTATACCGCTACCTGGGCGGGGCTGGCGTCGGCGCCGGTCGGGCTGATCCCGGTGCTGCTGTCGCCGATCATTGGTAAGTTCGGCAACCGGCTCGACATGCGCAAGCTGGTGACTTTCAGCTTCATCATGTATGCCGTGTGCTTCTATTGGCGCGCCTATACGTTTGAACCGGGCATGGACTTCGGCGCTTCGGCCTGGCCGCAGTTCGTTCAAGGTTTCGCCATCGCCTGCTTCTTCATGCCGTTGACCACCATCACGCTGTCCGGCCTGCCGCCGGAACGCATGGCGGCGGCATCGAGCCTGTCGAACTTTACGCGAACCCTGGCGGGGTCGATCGGCACCTCGATCACCACCACCCTGTGGACGCAGCGCGAATCGCAGCATCACGCGCAGCTGACGGAGTTCGTCAACCCGTACAATCCGCAGTCGCAGGAGATGTACCGGCAGCTCGAGCAGCTCGGCATGAGCAAGCAGCAGGCGTCGGCCTACATCGCCAACGAGATCACGGCACAGGGGCTGATCATCTCCGCCAACGAGATTTTCTGGCTGTCGGCCGGGGTATTCCTGGTGCTGCTGGCGCTGGTGTGGGTAGCGAAACCGCCATTCAGCTCCGGCGGCGGCGGGGGCGGTGGCGCTCACTAAGCTTCAAACGAAACGGGCGCCCTGAGGCGCCCGTTTTTTTATTCGACGTGAGAATCACGCCTGATTCTGACGCCACCAGTCCGCCAGCAGAATGCCGGTCGCCACGGAAACGTTCAGGCTTTCTACCTTGCCGGTGCCGCCGATAGACACGTTCATATCGCCCTGCTGCCAGGCGCTGTCGCTGAGGCCGTCGCGCTCCTGGCCAAGCACCAGCACCATCTTGGCCGGCAGCTTGGCCTGCGCCAGCGCGGTGCCTTTGTGGCTGGAGGTGGTGACGATGGTGTAACCCGCCTTGCGGAAGGTATCCAGCACCGACAGGAAATCATCGGCGTTGATCGCCTTGATGTGCTCCGCGCCGCCTTCTGCGGTACGCACCGCCGCGCCGGATTCCAGCAACGCCGGATCCTGCAGCAGCACGCCGTTGACGCCGAAGTGGGCGCACGAACGGACGATGGCGCCCAGGTTATGCGGGTTGCCGACTTCTTCCAGCGCCAATACGCAGTCGGTCGCCGGCGCAGTTTTCAGGTAGGTCTGCGCATCCAGGCCCTGACGCTTTTTGATCAGGAAGCAGACGCCGCCGTGGTGCTCGGTGCCGGAAGCCTTGGCCAGCTCTTCCTCATCCACCACGTGGTAGGCTTTGCGGTTAGCCGCCATCCAGCGCAGCGCTTCACGAAAGCGCGGCGTGACCGACTGCACGAACCAGGCGCGCACGATCGCTTCCGGGCGACTGGCGAACAGCGCCTGACAGGCGTTCTCACCGTAAACGCGGGTTTCTTCCGCGCGCTGGCGGCGCAGCTGTTCCGGATCGATGAAGCTTTTGCCGCTGATGCCGCCGTGATCGAACGCCGGCTCTTCACTCGGCGCGCGCGACACGGTTCTCCACGGCGACTCGTTGCCGCCGCGATCTTCAGAGCGCGCCGGACGGCGAGGACGATCGCTTTCACTGCGGCGGGAATCGGCTCCGCGACGATCGTTGCCGCCGCGCGCCTTGTCTTGACCGGTGCGGCCCGAGCGCGCACCGTCAGCCGGACGGCCTTTGCCGGCCGGACGTTTATTCTTGTTGCGGTCGTCGCCATTGTCGTCGTCGCTGCGGACGTACATCACTTTGACCTTACCGTTCTTGCCACTAAATGAATCGTTCATTGTCTTCTCCACCAACGCGCAGGGCGCGAAGATTACCTGATGTTGGTGCATGAAGCCACCAACTTGCGCTAAAAGCTCCCAACTATCACATCCATTGAACAAACCTCATTGTTCATGCGCCGGGTTTTGCCGATAATCGTCAGCATTAAAGAAACATCTCCGCAACCGCGTTGCGGGGACCCGGCTTTCTCAGTACCCGAGGTCAACATGAATACAGTTTGTGCAGCTTGCAATGCCACCAACCGTGTGCCGGAAGAACGTCTGGCGGACAACGCGAAATGCGGCCGCTGCGGCCATGAGCTCTTCGACGGTGAAGTGATCAACGCCACCGCCGCCACGCTGGACCAGTTGCTGCAGGACGATCTGCCGGTCGTGGTCGATTTCTGGGCGCCGTGGTGCGGCCCGTGCCGCAGCTTTGCGCCGATCTTTGAAGACGTGGCCGAAGAGCGCGCCGGCAAAGTGCGCTTCGTGAAAGTGAACACCGAAGCCGAGCCGGAACTGAGCGCACGTTTCCGCATCCGCAGCATCCCGACCATCATGGTGTTCCGTCAGGGCAAGATGGTCGACATGCTCAACGGCGCGATGCCGAAGGCGCCGTTTGACAACTGGCTCAACGAGTTAGTGTGATTCGGCAAGTATAGGCCGTATCCCGCCATCGCGCGCGAACGCGCCCCGATCGAGCCCGCCCCTCCCGGCGGGCTTTTTTCTGCGTTACAATAGCGGTTTTTCCCCAGGATCGTTATGACCGACAACGCCGTACTTCGCCTGCGCCAATTCCGTTTAGACCGCGCCACCCGCCCCTTTCTGGCGCGCGGTTGCCGGGTGGCGCGTTGTCAGGGGTGCCTGCTGCCGCATAAGAACTGCCTGTGCGACACCATTCGCCCGCAGCAGGCCAGCAGCCGTTTCTGCCTGATCATGTTCGGCGCCGAGCCGCTCAAGCCCAGCAACACCGGGCGCCTGATCGCCGATATCCTGCCGGACACCCAGGCGTTCCTCTGGTCGCGTACCGAGGTCGATCCCGCCCTGCTGGCGGCCATCAACGATCCGACACGGCAGCCTTACGTGGTGTTCCCCGCGTCCTACGCCGACGCCGAGCGGCCGGTGTTCAGCGAACTGCCCGTCGGCGGCAAACCGCCGCTGTTCATCATGCTGGACGGCACCTGGGCGGAAGCGCGCAAAATGTTCCGTAAAAGCCCGTATCTCAATCAATTCCCGGTGTTTTCACTCAACGTCGACGCCGCATCGGCCTACCAGCTGCGCGAAGCCAGCCGCGCCGAGCAACACTGCACGGCGGAAGTGGCCGCCGCCCTGCTGCAACAGGCGGGCGATATGCCGGCCGCCGACGGATTGAATCAGCATTTCCGCTATTTCCGTCAACAGTATCTGGCGGGAAAACCGACCCGACCGGAGGCACCGGTCACAGCAATGTAGCCATAAAGCGCCTAAAATCAGGCGTAACGTTGCCAAAAGGAGCCGTGCATGAGCCAGCGAGGGTTAGAAGCGCTACTACGTCCCAAATCGATCGCCGTGCTGGGCGCTTCGCAGCAGCCGGGCCGCGCCGGCAACCTGATGATGAGCAACCTGCTGGCCGGCGGTTTCGGCGGGCCCATCTTGCCGGTGACGCCGCGCTACAAGGCGGTATGCGGCGTCATGGCCTATCCCGACGTCGCCAGCCTGCCGCTGACGCCGGATCTGGCGATCATCTGCACCCACGCCAGCCGTAATCTGGCGCTGATTGAAGCGCTGGGCCAACGCGGCTGCAAAACCGCCATTGTGCTCTCTTCGCCGCCGGAACAGTTCGCCGAGCTCAAAGCCTGCGCGCAGCGTTACGCCATGCGACTGCTGGGCCCCAACAGTCTGGGGCTGCTGGCGCCGTGGCAAGGCATCAACGCCAGCTTCTCGCCGGTGCCGATCCAAAAGGGCAAGCTGGCGTTTATCTCGCAGTCCGCCGCCGTCGCCAACACCATTCTCGACTGGGCGCAGCAGCGCGAAGTCGGCTTCTCCTATTTCATCGCGCTGGGCGACAGCCTGGATATCGACGTCGACGACCTGCTCGACTTTTTGGCGCGCGACAGCAAGACCAGCGCCATCCTGCTGTATCTGGAAAACATCAGCGACGCGCGGCGCTTTCTCTCCGCCTCGCGCAGCGCCTCGCGCAACAAGCCTATTCTGGTGATCAAAAGCGGCCGCAGCCAACAGGCGCAATTACTGCTCAACAGCCAACTGGGGCTGGACGCCGCCTATGACGCCGCCATCCAACGCGCCGGCCTGCTGCGCGTCCAGGATACCCATGAGCTGTTCTCGGCGGTGGAAACCCTCAGCCATATGCATCCGCTGCGCGGCGAACGGCTGATGATCGTCAGCAACGGGGCGGCGCCGGCGGCGATGGCCTTGGACGAACTGCTCGGCCGCAACGGCAAGCTGGCGACGCTGAGCGAGGAGAGCCTGGCGACGCTGAGCGACGCGCTGCCGGACTTCATTCGCGCCGGCAACCCGCTCGACCTGCGCGACGACGCCACGCCGCAGCGTTATCTGGCGGCTCTCGAAGCGCTGCTCGACAGCCACGACTATGACGCGCTGCTGCTGATCCACGCGCCGAGCGCGGCTGCGCCCGGCACCGCCACGGCGCAGCGGCTGATCGACGCGCTGCATCGCCATGCGCGCGGCAAGCGCATCACGCTGCTGACCAACTGGTGCGGCGAATACTCTTCGCAAGAGGCACGCCGGCTGTTTACCGAGGCCGCCATTCCGACTTACCGCACGCCGGAAGGCGCTGTGACCGCTTTTATGCATATGGTGGAATACCGCCGCAACCAGAAGCAGCTGAAGGAGACGCCGGCGCTGCCGGTCGGCCTGACCGCCAATACCGCCGACGCTCACCGCCTGATCCATCAGGCGCTGGCCGAAGGCGCCACCCAGTTGGATACCCACGAGGTGCAATCCATTCTGCAGGCTTATGACCTGAGCACCCTGCCGACCTGGATCGCCGAAGACAGCGCCGAAGCGGTGCACATCGCCGAGCAGATCGGCTACCCGGTAGCGCTGAAGCTGCGCTCGCCGGATATCCCGCACAAGTCGGAAGTTCAGGGCGTGATGCTCTACCTGCGCACCGCGACCGAAGTGCAGCGCGCGGCGGAGGCGATCCTCGACCGCGTGAAGCGCACCTACCCTCAGGCACGCATCCACGGCTTGCTGGTGCAGAGCATGGCCAACCGCGCCGGCGCCCAGGAGCTGCGCATCGCGGTAGAGCAGGATGCCATTTTCGGCCCGTTGATCATGCTGGGTGAAGGCGGCGTAGAGTGGCGCCAGGAAAATCAGGTCGCGGTCGCGCTGCCGCCGTTGAATATGGCGCTGGCGCGTTATCTGGTGCTGCAGGCGGTGAAAGGCGGCAAGATCCGCGGGCGCAGCGCACTGCGGCCTTTAGATATCCCCGGGCTGAGCCGCTTGCTGGTGCAGGTTTCCAACCTGATCCTTGACTGCCCTGAGATCGCCCGACTGGATATTCATCCGGTGCTGGCTTCCGGCAGCGAGTTCACCCTGCTGGACGTTTCGATGCAGCTCGCACCGTTCAGCGGCGATCCGCAGGCGCGGCTGGCGATTCGGCCTTATCCGCATGAGCTGGAAGAGACCATCGCGCTGAAAGACGGCAGCCAATGCCTGTTCCGCCCGATCCTGCCGGAAGACGAGCCGGCGCTGAAGCATTTCATCGACCGGGTGACCAAGGAAGATCTCTATTACCGCTACTTCAGCGAGATCAACGAGTTTACCCATGACGATTTGGCCAACATGACGCAGATCGACTACGATCGGGAAATGGCCTTTGTGGCGGTGCGGGCAGACGAGATTATCGGCGTGACCCGCGCGCTGTCCGATCCGGACAACACCGATGCCGAGTTCGCCGTGCTGGTGCGTTCCGACCTGAAAGGCGTGGGGCTCGGCCGCCAGCTGCTGGAGAAAATGATCGCCTATGCGCGCGCGCATGGCCTGACCCGCCTGAGCGGCATCACCATGCCGAATAACCGCGGCATGATCGCGCTGGCGCAGCGGTTGGGCTTTGGCATCGAGGTGCAGCTTGAGGACGGCATCGTCAATCTGACGCTGCCGCTGCAGGCCGACGACGCGCAGTGACCTGCGTCGCAATGCGCTACGAATCCACCACTTAACGCCAAAACATACGCACAATCGAGGCAACTAATGGTATTATCGCCCGATTATTCGGTTTATTGTTTTTAAGTCTGTGGCGTTCCGGCCATCAATCATGAGAGAAGAAGCGCACTGTGATGTTGTCAAAATTTAAACGTAGCAAACATCAACAACACCTTGCACAACTGCCCAAACTCCCCCAGACGGTTGCTGATGTTCGTACTCTGTACGCGCCGTCCGACTTTCGCGCCACGCTGCTGGATTCCATCGCCAACGCCACCCAACGTATCTATCTGGTGGCTCTGTATCTGGAGCATGACGACGCCGGGCGTGAGATCCTCAACGCGCTGTATCAAGCCAAGCAGCGGCGGCCCGAGCTGGAAATCTGCGTGCTTGTCGACTGGCACCGCGCACAGCGCGGGCGCATCGGCGCCGCCGCCGCCAATACCAACGCCGACTGGTACTGCGCCATGGCCAGCCAGCATCCGGAGCAATCGGTGCCAATCTACGGCGTGCCGGTCAATACCCGCGAAGCGCTGGGCGTATTGCATCTGAAGGGCTTTGTGGTCGACGATACCGTTATCTACAGCGGCGCCAGCATCAACGACGTCTATCTGCATCAGCATGAGAAATACCGTTACGATCGCTACCAGTTGATCACCAACGGCGTGCTGGCCGATACTCTGATCGATTACATCAAGCAGCATCTGCTCACCGCCGGCGCCGTACAACGCCTGGATCGCAGCGATCGGCCGAAAAGCCCGGAGATCAAAAACGAAACCCGTCTGTTCCGTTTCGCCCTACGCCGCGCCGGTTACCACTTCCGCGGCAAAGCCGGCAACGATGAGCTGGCGGTGACGCCGATGGTTGGGCTAGGCAAACAAAGCGTGCTGAATAAAACCATTCATCACCTGATGTCATGCACCGACCAGAAACTGACGCTGTGCACCCCCTATTTCAACCTGCCGGCGCTGCTGGTGCGCAACATCATTTATCTGCTGCGACAGGGCAAGCAGGTGGAAATCATCGTCGGCGATAAAACCGCCAACGATTTCTATATTCCGGAAGACCAGCCGTTCAAAATCATCGGCGCGCTGCCCTACCTGTATGAGATCAACCTGCGCCGCTTCCTGAGCCGGTTGCAGCGTTACATCGACACCGGCCAACTGATCGTGCGTTTGTGGAAGGATGGCGATAACAGCTATCACCTGAAAGGCATGTGGGTAGACGAAGAGTGGCAGCTGATTACCGGCAATAACCTCAACCCGCGCGCCTGGCGGCTGGATCTGGAAAACGCCATTCTGATCCACGATCCCAAGCAAGAGCTGCGCGAGCAACGGCAGAAAGAGCTGGAATGCATCCGTACTCATACCACTGTAGTCGGCCATTATCAGGAACTGCAAAGCATTCAGCAGTATCCGATCAAGGTGCGTAAGCTGATTCGGCGTCTGCGCCGTATCCGCATCGATCGGCTGATCAGCCGTATCCTGTAAGCGGTATGCTGACCCCGGCCAAGGCCGGGGTTTTTATTACAGCTGTATCTCCTTGCCTTTGCGATGCAACCGGAGCGAGACCAGCAGCGCCAGCAGGCACATGCCGGAGACATACCAGAAGAAGGCGTTCTCCACGCCAAACGATTTAAGCGACAGCGCCACATATTCCGCCGAGCCGCCGAACATGGCGTTCGCCACCGCATAAGACAAGCCCACCCCTAAAGCACGTACCTCCGGCGGGAACATTTCGGCTTTAAGCAGCCCGCTGATCGCGGTGTAAAAACTGATGATGAACAGCGCCAGCACGATCAGGCCAAACGCCATATAAGGATTACTCACCTCTTTCAGAGCGAACAGGATCGGCACCGTCAACACCGTGGCAAAGGCCGAGAAGATCAACATCGAGCTGCGACGGCCGATTTTGTCCGAAAACGCGCCTACCGCAGGCTGCAGCAGCATAAAGACGAACAGCGCGACGGTCATGATGGCGCTGGCCAGCTTGGCGTCCATACCGGCGGTATTCACCAGATATTTCTGCATGTAGGTGGTGAAGGTGTAGAAGGTCAGCGAACCGGCGGCGGTAAAGCCCAGCACCATCAGGAACGCCTTGCGATTTTTCCACAGCCCCGTCAGCGAACCGGCATCTTTGTGGTTACGCGTCTTCGCATCGGAGGTTTCATTCAGCGAACGGCGCAGGTACAGCGCAACTACCGCCAACACGGCACCCAGGGCAAACGGAATGCGCCATCCCCAGGCTTTCAGCTCTTCGGCGGGCAATATCTGCTGCAGGATCACCAGGACCAGCAGCGCCAACAGTTGCCCGCCGATCAGCGTCACGTACTGGAACGAGGCGTAAAAGCCGCGTCGCCCCTTGATCGCCACCTCGCTCATATAGGTCGCGCTGGTGCCGTATTCCCCCCCTACCGACAGCCCCTGGAACAGGCGGGCGATCAGCAGCAACGCCGGCGCCCAGCTGCCGATCGATTCATACGTCGGCAGGCAGGCGATCACCAGCGATCCGGCGCACATCATACAGACCGAAAGCAGCATGGAATTTTTTCGACCATGCTTGTCGGCAATATAACCGAATAGCCAACCGCCAATCGGCCGCATAAAGAAGCCGGCGGCGAATACCCCGGCGGTTTGCAGCAGCTGCGTGGTGCTGTTGCCCGCCGGGAAGAACGAGGCGGCAAAGTAAATGGAACAGAAGGAGTAAACGTAAAAATCAAACCACTCCACCAGATTGCCTGATGAAGCCCCGACGATAGCGAAAATGCGTTTCTTGTTATCCAGCGCCCCCTGTTCGACGCCGTGCTCATCCCCAAGAGCCGAGGTTGTTTCTGTCATGATGTATTCTCCGAGCCATAACAATGATGAAATTTGGCTTTCTGCCGCCTTGGTTGTTACTTTATTGTTACTTATAAGTTAACAGCCAAACTTAATAGCGGACGAAGAATATCTGACATTCAGAGAAACAATGCGTTGGTTTTGTGATGAATATTAAACAGTACGATGAAAGCTGAAGCGGATTACAACGGGGATTTTCCATTTTATGCATAGCAAAAAGCCCTGAACTGACGCATCAAATAAAGCCGAAAGCCCTGAACGTGGCAGTGTCCTACTCTCGCATGGGGAGACCCCACACTACCATCGGCGCTACGGCGTTTCACTTCTGAGTTCGGCATGGGGTCAGGTGGGACCACCGCGCTATTGCCGCCAGGGCAAATTCTGTTTCATTCCAACCGCCTCACTTCCATGAAGCCATCAGAACCAATCTTGGAACGTCGCTGAAAATCTCTCTAAAAACACCTTCGGTGTTGTAAGGTTAAGCCTCACGGATCATTAGTACTGGTTAGCTCAATGCATCGCTGCACTTACACACCCAGCCTATCAACGTCTTAGTCTTAAACGTTCCTTCAGGGGCCTTAAAGGCCCAGGGAAGACTCATCTTGAGGCAAGTTTCGCGCTTAGATGCTTTCAGCGCTTATCTTTTCCGCACTTAGCTACCGGGCAATGCCATTGGCATGACAACCCGAACACCAGTGGTGCGTTCACTCCGGTCCTCTCGTACTAGGAGCAACCCCTCTCAATCTTCCAACGCCCACGGCAGATAGGGACCGAACTGTCTCACGACGTTCTAAACCCAGCTCGCGTACCACTTTAAATGGCGAACAGCCATACCCTTGGGACCTACTTCAGCCCCAGGATGTGATGAGCCGACATCGAGGTGCCAAACACCGCCGTCGATATGAACTCTTGGGCGGTATCAGCCTGTTATCCCCGGAGTACCTTTTATCCGTTGAGCGATGGCCCTTCCATTCAGAACCACCGGATCACTAAGACCTACTTTCGTACCTGCTCGAGCCGTCACTCTCGCAGTCAAGCTAGCTTATGCCTTTGCACTAACCTCACGATGTCCGACCGTGATTAGCTAACCTTCGTGCTCCTCCGTTACTCTTTGGGAGGAGACCGCCCCAGTCAAACTACCCACCAGACACTGTCCTCACCCCGGATTACGGGGCCGAGTTAGAACATCAAACATTAAAGGGTGGTATTTCAAGGATGGCTCCACGCAGACTGGCGTCCACGCTTCAAAGCCTCCCACCTATCCTACACATCAAGGCTCAATGTTCAGTGTCAAGCTATAGTAAAGGTTCACGGGGTCTTTCCGTCTTGCCGCGGGTACACTGCATCTTCACAGCGAGTTCAATTTCACTGAGTCTCGGGTGGAGACAGCCTGGCCATCATTACGCCATTCGTGCAGGTCGGAACTTACCCGACAAGGAATTTCGCTACCTTAGGACCGTTATAGTTACGGCCGCCGTTTACTGGGGCTTCGATCAAGAGCTTCGCCTTGCGGCTGACCCCATCAATTAACCTTCCAGCACCGGGCAGGCGTCACACCGTATACGTCCACTTTCGTGTTTGCACAGTGCTGTGTTTTTATTAAACAGTTGCAGCCAGCTGGTATCTTCGACTGGCTTCAGCTCCATCCGCAAGGGACTTCACCTACATGCCAGCGTGCCTTCTCCCGAAGTTACGGCACCATTTTGCCTAGTTCCTTCACCCGAGTTCTCTCAAGCGCCTTGGTATTCTCTACCTGACCACCTGTGTCGGTTTGGGGTACGATTTAATGTTACCTGGAGCTTAGAGGATTTTCCTGGAAGCAGGGCATCAACTACTTCTGCACCGTAGTGCATCGTCATCACGCCTCAGGGTTGATATGCAACCGGATTTACCAGGTCACACCCCCTACACGCTTAAACCGGGACAACCGTCGCCCGGCCAGCCTAGCCTTCTCCGTCCCCCCTTCGCAGTAACACCAAGTACAGGAATATTAACCTGTTTCCCATCGACTACGCTTTTCAGCCTCGCCTTAGGGGTCGACTCACCCTGCCCCGATTAACGTTGGACAGGAACCCTTGGTCTTCCGGCGAGCGGGCTTTTCACCCGCTTTATCGTTACTTATGTCAGCATTCGCACTTCTGATACCTCCAGCAACCCTCACAGGCCACCTTCAACGGCTTACAGAACGCTCCCCTACCCAACAACGCTAAGCGTCGCTGCCGCAGCTTCGGTGCATGGTTTAGCCCCGTTACATCTTCCGCGCAGGCCGACTCGACCAGTGAGCTATTACGCTTTCTTTAAATGATGGCTGCTTCTAAGCCAACATCCTGGCTGTCTATGCCTTCCCACATCGTTTCCCACTTAACCATGACTTTGGGACCTTAGCTGGCGGTCTGGGTTGTTTCCCTCTTCACGACGGACGTTAGCACCCGCCGTGTGTCTCCCGTGATAACATTCTTCGGTATTCGGAGTTTGCATCGGTTTGGTAAGCCGGGATGGCCCCCTAGCCGAAACAGTGCTCTACCCCCGAAGATGAGTTCACGAGGCGCTACCTAAATAGCTTTCGGGGAGAACCAGCTATCTCCCGGTTTGATTGGCCTTTCACCCCCAGCCACAAGTCATCCGCTAATTTTTCAACATTAGTCGGTTCGGTCCTCCAGTTAGTGTTACCCAACCTTCAACCTGCCCATGGCTAGATCACCGGGTTTCGGGTCTATACCTTGCAACTAATCGCCCAGTTAAGACTCGGTTTCCCTACGGCTCCCCTATACGGTTAACCTTGCTACAAAATATAAGTCGCTGACCCATTATACAAAAGGTACGCAGTCACACCACGAAGGTGCTCCCACTGCTTGTACGTACACGGTTTCAGGTTCTATTTCACTCCCCTCGCCGGGGTTCTTTTCGCCTTTCCCTCACGGTACTGGTTCACTATCGGTCAGTCAGGAGTATTTAGCCTTGGAGGATGGTCCCCCCATATTCAGACAGGATGTCACGTGTCCCGCCCTACTCATCGAACTCACGACCTGTGCATTTTAGTGTACGGGGCTATCACCCTTTGCTGCGCGACTTTCCAGACGCTTCCACTAACACACAAGCCGATTCAGGTTCTGGGCTCCTCCCCGTTCGCTCGCCGCTACTGGGGGAATCTCGGTTGATTTCTTTTCCTCGGGGTACTTAGATGTTTCAGTTCCCCCGGTTCGCCTCATGCCACTATGTATTCATGACATGATAGTGTGTCGAAACACACTGGGTTTCCCCATTCGGGTATCGCCGGTTATAACGGTTCATATCACCTTACCGACGCTTTTCGCAGATTAGCACGCCCTTCATCGCCTCTGACTGCCTAGGCATCCACCGTGTACGCTTAGTCACTTAACCTCACAACCCGAAGATGTTTCCATCGTTCGCGCTGCAAACATTTGAGAGACTCTATGACAGGTTACTCTTCATCCCAGTACATCTACGGAGGGATAAATTTCAGCCGTCATGTTTCAATTTTCAGCTTGTTCCAGATTGTTAAAGAGCAATATCTTAAACATGACTCGGAAGTCATCTTTAAGATATGGTGTATCGTCAGATACTTGGGACCGCCGCTTTCACCGGGTGGGTCGGAAGCTTGGCGTCCCCTAGGGGATTCGAACCCCTGTTACCGCCGTGAAAGGGCGGTGTCCTAGGCCTCTAGACGAAGGGGACACGACACCGTACTTTTATGACGCTTTTGCTCGTTACTTTTTCATCAGACAATCTGTGTGAGCACGCCACTCGAACTAATATCTTTAGGTAAGGAGGTGATCCAACCGCAGGTTCCCCTACGGTTACCTTGTTACGACTTCACCCCAGTCATGAATCACAAAGTGGTAAGCGCCCTCCCGAAGGTTAAGCTACCTACTTCTTTTGCAACCCACTCCCATGGTGTGACGGGCGGTGTGTACAAGGCCCGGGAACGTATTCACCGTAGCATTCTGATCTACGATTACTAGCGATTCCGACTTCATGGAGTCGAGTTGCAGACTCCAATCCGGACTACGACGTACTTTATGAGGTCCGCTTGCTCTCGCGAGGTCGCTTCTCTTTGTATACGCCATTGTAGCACGTGTGTAGCCCTACTCGTAAGGGCCATGATGACTTGACGTCATCCCCACCTTCCTCCAGTTTATCACTGGCAGTCTCCTTTGAGTTCCCGGCCGAACCGCTGGCAACAAAGGATAAGGGTTGCGCTCGTTGCGGGACTTAACCCAACATTTCACAACACGAGCTGACGACAGCCATGCAGCACCTGTCTCAGAGTTCCCGAAGGCACCAAAGCATCTCTGCTAAGTTCTCTGGATGTCAAGAGTAGGTAAGGTTCTTCGCGTTGCATCGAATTAAACCACATGCTCCACCGCTTGTGCGGGCCCCCGTCAATTCATTTGAGTTTTAACCTTGCGGCCGTACTCCCCAGGCGGTCGATTTAACGCGTTAGCTCCGGAAGCCACGCCTCAAGGGCACAACCTCCAAATCGACATCGTTTACAGCGTGGACTACCAGGGTATCTAATCCTGTTTGCTCCCCACGCTTTCGCACCTGAGCGTCAGTCTTCGTCCAGGGGGCCGCCTTCGCCACCGGTATTCCTCCAGATCTCTACGCATTTCACCGCTACACCTGGAATTCTACCCCCTCTACGAGACTCTAGCTTGCCAGTTTCAAATGCAGTTCCCAGGTTGAGCCCGGGGATTTCACATCTGACTTAACAAACCGCCTGCGTGCGCTTTACGCCCAGTAATTCCGATTAACGCTTGCACCCTCCGTATTACCGCGGCTGCTGGCACGGAGTTAGCCGGTGCTTCTTCTGCGAGTAACGTCAATTGATGAACGTATTAAGTTCACCACCTTCCTCCTCGCTGAAAGTGCTTTACAACCCGAAGGCCTTCTTCACACACGCGGCATGGCTGCATCAGGCTTGCGCCCATTGTGCAATATTCCCCACTGCTGCCTCCCGTAGGAGTCTGGACCGTGTCTCAGTTCCAGTGTGGCTGGTCATCCTCTCAGACCAGCTAGGGATCGTCGCCTAGGTGAGCCATTACCCCACCTACTAGCTAATCCCATCTGGGCACATCTGATGGCAAGAGGCCCGAAGGTCCCCCTCTTTGGTCTTGCGACGTTATGCGGTATTAGCTACCGTTTCCAGTAGTTATCCCCCTCCATCAGGCAGTTTCCCAGACATTACTCACCCGTCCGCCGCTCGTCACCCGGGGAGCAAGCTCCCCTGTGCTACCGCTCGACTTGCATGTGTTAAGCCTGCCGCCAGCGTTCAATCTGAGCCATGATCAAACTCTTCAATTAAAAGCTTGATGTGCTTCCACTCGAGAAGCGATGCTCAAAGATTTACTGCATGAATTTTACTTCAGTTAGTCACTCTTCAAGACTTGATATTTTTTGCATCCGAAGATGCTGGATATCGTCTTGTGGAGTGCCCACACAGATTGTCTGATAAATTGTTAAAGAGCAGTGAGTTAGGCGCTTTCGCTTGCTAACTCGAGGTGGCGTATATTACGCTTTCCTCTTTCAGAGTCAACCCTAATTTTCAGGATTTTTTCTCTGCGACCCCCGGATACTCTGTGAAGTTGTTCACATGTTCCGTGTCGATGGAGGCGCATTATAGGGAGCCGGTTCAGAATGACAAGCGTTAATATGCATTTTTTATCTGACCGCTCACTATTCATTCGTAACGCCTATTAAACCCGCTTTTTGATGGCTGCCGGCAGGTCCGCCAGGCTGTTTAGCACCCAATCGGCCAGCTTTTCGCCCTGCTCCGTCACCGGCTTGCCGGTACGCACCAGCACCTTGGTGCCGACGCCGGCCGCGATCGCCGCCTGCATGTCTTCCGGTTTATCGCCCACCATATAAGAAGCGGCCATATCGATGTTCAATTCCTGCTGCGCTTGCAGCAACATGCCCGGCTGCGGCTTACGGCAGTCGCACACCTGGCGATACTCTTCTACTGCCGCCTCCGGATGATGCGGGCAGAAATAGATGCCGTCGAAGTCGACGTCGCGATCGGCCAGCGACCAGTCCATCCACTCGGTCAGGTACATAAACTGGTCTTCGCTGAACTTGCCGCGCGCAATGCCGGACTGGTTGGTCACCATCACCAGCGCGAAGCCCATCTTTTTGAGCTCGCGACAGGCGTCGATCACGCCGTCGATAAAGTGGAAGTTGTCGATTTCATGGACATAGCCATGGTCAACATTAATCGTGCCGTCACGATCGAGAAAAATTGCTGGAACGCTTTGTGTCACCGCTTTGCTCCTGAGGGCCTGTATACGCTGACAGTATCGCATGTTTTACCCCACGCTGAGAACGCCGGAGAACGTCGTTGGTCGTTGACTTAGACGTCTAGACGCCTTAACATCTGAGACATACCTTGGTTCCACGCCGAGGTTTACTTTTATCTAGCCACGGGCAACCACGCTAAAATAAGAAGAATATGATTAAACTTTCTAACATCACTAAAGTGTTCCAGCAGGGTTCGCGCACCATTACCGCGCTCTCTGACGTGACCCTTCACGTTCCTGCCGGGCAAATCTATGGCGTCATCGGTTCCTCCGGCGCCGGTAAAAGCACGCTGATCCGCTGCGCCAACATGCTTGAGCGCCCCACCTCCGGCCAGGTGCTGGTCGATGGCCAGGATCTGACGTCTCTGTCAGAAAGCGAACTGACGCGCGCCCGTCGCCAAATCGGCATGATCTTCCAGCACTTTAACCTGCTCTCTTCCCGTACGGTGTTCGGCAACGTGGCGTTGCCGCTGGAGCTGGACAATACGCCGCGCGGCGAGATCAAAAAGCGCGTGACCGAACTGCTGGAACTGGTCGGCCTGGCGGACAAGCACGACGCCTACCCGGCCAACCTGTCCGGCGGCCAGAAACAGCGTGTGGCGATCGCGCGTGCGCTGGCCAGCAACCCTAAAGTGCTGCTTTGCGACGAGGCCACCAGCGCGCTGGATCCGGCCACCACCCGTTCCATCCTGGAACTGCTGAAAGACATCAACCGCCGTCTGGGCCTGACCATTCTGCTCATCACCCATGAAATGGACGTGGTGAAACGCATCTGCGACCAGGTCGCGGTCATCAGCCAGGGGCAGCTGATCGAAAAAGACAGCGTCAGCGAAGTGTTCTCGCACCCGAAAACGCCGCTGGCCCAACAGTTCATTCAGTCCACGCTGCATCTGGATATCCCGGACGACTACGCCGCGCGCCTGTCGCCGGAGCGTCAGGGCGACCGTCAGCCGCTGCTGCGCCTGGAGTTCACCGGTCAGTCGGTCGATGCGCCGCTGCTGTCTGAAGCCGCTCGCCGCTTCAACGTGAACAACAACATTATCAGCGCCCAGATGGATTATGCCGGCGGCGTGAAATTCGGCGTGATGCTGGCGGAGCTGCACGGCAGCGACGAAGACGCGCTGGCAACGATTAAGTTCCTGCAAGAAAATCAGGTAAAAGTAGAGGTTCTGGGTTATGTCTGAGGCAATGATGTGGTTGATGGCGCGTGGCGTGTGGGAAACCGTCATGATGACCTTTGTCTCCGGCTTTTTCGGTTTCGTGCTCGGCCTGCCGGTAGGCGTGCTGCTGTATGTCACCCGCCCGGGGCAGATCATCGCCAACAATTCGCTGTATAAGATCCTGTCCGGGCTGGTGAACATCTTCCGTTCCATCCCGTTCATTATCCTGTTGGTTTGGATGATTCCGTTTACCCGCATGATCGTCGGCACCTCGATCGGTCTGCAAGCGGCGATCGTGCCGCTGACCGTTGGCGCCGCGCCGTTCATCGCGCGCATGGTGGAAAACGCCCTGCTGGAGATCCCGTCCGGTCTGGTGGAAGCGGCGCGCGCCATGGGCGCCACGCCGATGCAGATCATCAAGAAAGTGCTGCTGCCGGAAGCCCTGCCTGGCCTGGTCAACGCCGCGACCATCACCCTGATCACCCTGGTGGGCTACTCCGCCATGGGCGGCGCGGTCGGCGCCGGCGGCCTGGGCCAAATCGGTTACCAATACGGTTATATCGGTTATAACGCCACAGTTATGAATACCGTATTAGTATTACTGGTAGTTTTGGTTTATCTGATCCAATTCTGCGGCGATCGCATCGTCAAAGCCGTTACCCATAAATAGTTTCACAGCATATTAATGCGAGTCTAATGAGGAAGGGATATGTCGTTAACATTTAAATCCATCGCGACAATTGGCGCACTGATCGGCACTCTGGCTCTGGCGGGCTGCGGCCAGGATGAAAAGAATCCAAACCACATCAAGGTCGGCGTGATCGTCGGCGCTGAACAGCAAGTGGCCGAAGTGGCGCAGAAAGTGGCGAAAGAGAAATACGGTCTGGACGTTGAGCTGGTCACCTTCAACGACTACGTGCTGCCTAACGAAGCGCTGAGCAAAGGCGATATCGACCTGAACGCCTTCCAGCACAAACCGTATCTGGATCAGCAAATCAAAGATCGCGGCTACAAGCTGGTGCCGGTCGGCAACACCTTTGTTTACCCGATCGCCGGTTACTCCAAGAAAATCAAATCGCTGGACGAACTGAAAGAGGGTTCTCAGATCGCACTGCCGAACGATCCGACCAACCTGGGCCGTTCGCTGCTGCTGCTGCAGAAAGTCGGTCTGATTAAACTGAAAGACGGCGTTGGCTTGCTGCCGACCGTACTGGACGTGACCGAGAACCCGAAAAACCTGAAGCTGGTTGAGCTGGAAGCCCCTCAGCTGCCGCGCTCTCTGGACGATCAGCAGATCGCGCTGGCGGTGATCAACACCACCTATGCTAGCCAGATCGGCCTGACGCCGGCGAAAGACGGTTTGTTTGTGGAAGATAAAGACTCGCCTTACGTCAACCTGCTGGTTGCGCGCGAAGATAATAAAGACGCGGAAAACGTGAAGAAATTCGTCCAGGCCTACCAGTCTGACGAAGTTGACGCCGCCGCCAACAAAATCTTCAACGGCGGTGCCGTGAAAGGCTGGTAAGCGCTTATTCACCAATTTTATTCCTATAATTGCAAGACGGGCCAAGGCCCGTCTTGTTATTTCCGCCATAGATTGCTTCAATAGCGCCACTTTCATTAAGGCAGAGGAATCTCAATGCGTGTTCTACCTCTCTGTTTGTTAGCGCTCGCGCTGGCCGGATGTTCATCGCAACGTATCGCGCCATCCTCAACAAACAGCACCAGCAAGCCGACCACGACCGCCCCGGCCAAGACCACGCCGGCCGCCCGCCCCGCTCCGGTAAAACTGTATAAAAGTGCAGAAGAACTCGTGGGTAAACCGTTCCGCGATCTGGGTGAAGTGTCCGGCGAATCGTGCCAAACCACCGTACAAGACTCCCCACCGAATCTGGCTACCGCCCGTAAACGCATGCAAATCCGTGCGTCTTACATGAAGGCCAACGCCGTGCTGCTGCACGACTGCCAGATTGTCAGCGGCGTCGCCGGTTGTTACCAGCAGGCCGTTTGCCAGGGCTCGGCGCTTAACGTCTCGTCTAAATGACCGAATTCGTTTTTGAGCAGATCGGCGTGATCCGCTCGCCGTATAAAGAGAAATTCGCTGTGCCCCGCCAACCGGGGCTGGTCGAAGACGGTGGCGGCGAACTGCTGCTGCTGCCGCCCTACAACCAGGCGGAAGCGGTTCGCGGTCTCAGCGATTTCAGCCATCTGTGGGTGATGTTCATTTTCCATCAAACCATGGAAGGCGGCTGGCGCCCAACGGTACGCCCACCGCGTTTAGGCGGCAATGCCCGCATGGGCGTGTTCGCCACCCGCTCCACCTTCCGCCCCAACCCGCTCGGCATGTCGCTCATTGAGCTCAAAGGCGTACGGGTGAAAAACGGGGAAGTGGCGCTGGAACTGGGCAGCCTCGATCTGGTCGACGGTACCCCGGTGGTGGACATCAAGCCTTATCTGCCGTTCGCCGAGAGCCAACCGCAGGCCCGCGCCGGCTTTGCCCAGGCCGCGCCCGCCGGCGATATGCCGGTGCGTTTCGCGCCGCAGGCGGAACAGCAGCTGCAGCAACATCAGGCGCGCTACCCGCAATTAAGGCGTTTTATCAGCCAGGTGCTGGCACAGGACCCCCGTCCCGCCTATCGTAAAGGAGAGGACGTCGAACGGGATTACGCCGTCTGGCTGCTGGATTTCAACGTGCGCTGGCGCGTCGTGGACGGCCACACCGAAGTGCTGGCGCTCGACCCGCGTTAAAATTCCGCCGCCTCTCTTTTGGCGACCCGCTCGCGCTGGTAAACTAAATCACTTTTTGGCCGCCACTCTGGTAGCCCGATGCAATTTGCAGTTCTAACGGAACCAAAACACCATGCGTACTAGCCAATATCTGCTCTCCACTCTGAAGGAGACACCTGCCGACGCCGAAGTGATCAGCCACCAGCTGATGCTGCGCGCCGGGATGATCCGCAAGCTGGCCTCCGGTCTTTACACCTGGCTGCCGACCGGCCTGCGCGTTCTGAAAAAGGTTGAAAACATCGTTCGCGAAGAAATGAACAATGCTAACGCGATCGAAGTATCCATGCCGGTGGTTCAGCCTGCCGACCTGTGGCAGGAAAGCGGCCGTTGGGAGCAATACGGCCCCGAGCTGCTGCGCTTCGTCGACCGCGGCGACCGTCCTTTCGTGCTGGGCCCGACGCATGAAGAAGTGATCACCGATCTGATCCGCAACGAGATCAGCTCGTACAAGCAGCTGCCGCTGAACTTCTTCCAGATCCAGACCAAGTTCCGTGATGAAGTGCGCCCACGTTTCGGCGTGATGCGTTCCCGTGAGTTCCTGATGAAGGATGCCTACTCCTTCCATACCTCGCAGGAGTCTCTGCAGGAGACTTACGACGCGATGTACGAAGCGTACAGCAAAATCTTCAGCCGCATGGGCCTGGATTTCCGCCCGGTGCAGGCCGATACCGGCTCGATCGGCGGCAGTGCGTCGCACGAATTCCAGGTGCTGGCAGACAGCGGTGAAGACGATATCGTGTTCTCCACCGGTTCCGACTTCGCCGCCAACATCGAGCTGGCGGAAGCGGTCGCTCCGGCAACGCCGCGCGCGGCGGCCAGCGAAGATCTGCGCCTGGTGGATACGCCAAACGCCAAAACCATCGCCGAGCTGGTGGAGCAATTCCAGCTGCCGGTGGAAAAAACCGTGAAGACGCTGATGGTGCGCGCCACCGAAGAGAGCGGCCATAAACTGATCGCCCTGCTGGTGCGCGGCGATCACGAGCTGAACGAAATCAAGGCCGAGAAGCTGGCGCAGGTTGCCGCGCCGCTGACCTTCGCCACTGAAGAAGAGATCCGCGCCATCGTCGGCGCCGGCCCGGGTTCCCTCGGCCCGGTCAAGCTGCAGATGCCGGTGGTTGCCGACCGCAGCGTAGCGGCGATGAGCGACTTTGGCGCCGGCGCCAACGTCGACGGCAAACACTACTTCGGCATCAACTGGGAGCGCGATCTGCCGCTGCCGCAGGTGGCCGACATCCGTAACGTGGTGGAAGGCGACGCCAGCCCGGACGGTCAGGGCACGCTTCTGATCAAACGCGGCATCGAAGTGGGCCATATCTTCCAGCTCGGCACCAAGTATTCGGAAGCGATGAAAGCGACCGTACAGGGTGAAGACGGCCGCAACCAGGTGCTGACCATGGGTTGCTACGGCATCGGGGTGACGCGCGTCGTGGCCGCTGCCATCGAGCAGAACCACGACGAACGCGGCATTATCTGGCCAGACGCCATCGCGCCGTTCCAGGTCGCTATTCTGCCGATGAACATGCACAAGTCGTTCCGCGTGCAGGCGCTGGCCGAAGAGCTGTACAACACCCTGCGCTCCCACGGCATCGACGTGATCCTCGATGACCGCAAAGAGCGCCCGGGCGTGATGTTCGCGGATATGGAGCTGATCGGCGTGCCGCACTCTATCGTTATCGGCGACCGTAACCTCGACAACGAAGAGATCGAGTACAAAAACCGCCGCGTCGGCGAGAAGCACATGATCAAAACCGGTGAAATCGTTGATTTCCTGCTGGGCCAGATCAAACGCTAAACACCGAGCGTCAGCGAATAAAAAACCCGCCTAGGCGGGTTTTTTTATGTCCATGGGGACAGGGGAAGTTAGTTGTTGCTGCAGCTTTTACTGCGGTCGAACGCGATTTTACCGTCCGGCACCACCGCCTTCTCTATCTGCCCCTCTTCCATCGACGGCTGCACGCTGAAGTGCGCGTTGAAAGTCAGAAACACCGGCTCACCGGCATTCTTATTGGCTTTGGCGTAACCTTGCTCCAGCGCGATGTTGTTATCCACCGGGAACGTGATGCCGGTGGCGCAATCTTTGAACACCGCCGCGTCGGCCATATAGGTGTAGCTGCCTTTCATCACCATCGGCGTTTTAGGCAATGGCTTCTCGACCGGCTCCAGACGATAATTCAGTTTGGAGGCGATCGGCGCGCCGCTGCGATCCAGCATCTCAAGACTCTTGCCCACCGGGCGGAAGTAGCGTTTTTCCCCGGTGCTGTCAGTCAGCACCAGCTTATCCGCGGTGCGCGCCCATTTGCCGTAGTCGGCGAAGGTCTGATCGCCGTCTTTGGTGCCGCGATAAGTTTCCTGCAGCACAAAGGTGCCGTCCTCATCCAGGAACAGCGCCGTATCCAGCCCGCCGCAATCGGCGCAAGGCAACAGCCCTTGATAACTCTGCGGCATCGCCTGCAGCGGTTGTTCCTTCGGTTGATAATGATTGTTGCATCCCAACAACGAGAGTGCGCCTGCCGCCAAGAACAGGGCTACCGTAATTTTCTTCACAGTTATTCTCCTACTGTGTTCATGTATTCCTAAGTGCGAACCTTGCCACGCAGCGCCTTGGTGGCGCCCTTACGCGCCTTGCCTTCCAAACGGCGCAATTTTGCCCCTTTGGTCGGCTTGGTCGCCTTGCGCATTTTTTCCACCACCATCGCCTGCTGAATCAGCGCGACCAATCTGGCCAACGCCGCTTCGCGATTCAATTCCTGACTGCGATACTCTTGCGCCTTGATAATCACTACGCCATCAGCGGTAATGAGATGATGATTCAGCGCCAGCAGCCTTTCCTTATAATACTCTGGCAGGCTGGATGCCCGGATGTCAAAGCGCAAATGGATCGCCGTTGAGGTTTTGTTCACGTGCTGGCCACCCGCGCCCTGCGCGCGGATCGCCGTCAATTCCAGCTCATTATCCGGTATGGCTACGTTTCTTGACAGTTCCAGCACCGGTCACACCTGTGCCTGCTGCCACTCGGCAAACTGGATTTCCAGACTATTCTGAGCATCAGACAGCCAAATAGTTCCCTCCTGCAGCGTTGCCTGCAGCGTCATGGTGCGGCTGGCCAGCGCCGTCAGGCGCGCCAGCTGTTCGTCATCGAGGAAACGCACGCTCAGGTTCTTGTAGCCGGCCACTTTTCCCTGCATCGCCTGCCACCAAACGTGCGCGGCGCGCTCGCCGTAAGCGTACAAGACCACGCGCGGCGACTGGTTGCAGGCCTTGCGGATGCGTTTCTCGTCGGGCAATCCCATCTCGATCCACATTTCCAGCCCGTTGTGGTCGTTGCGCTGCCAGATCTCCGGCTCGTCGTCGGCGCTCAACCCTTTGGTGAACACCAGCCGCTCGTCGGCGTGGCAGATCCAGGCCAACAGTCGCAGCATCATGCGCTGCTCATTTTCGGACGGGTGTTGCGCCAGCGTCAGCGTGGCGTCGTGGTAGAAGTGACGATCCATATCAGCAATATTGACCGCGGCTTTATAAATGGTTGCTTTCAGCGCCATGGGTGACCTCGTTATTATCCGGCGACAGTGTACTTGATCAGGGCCAAACCCCGCCAGCGCGGCCAGGCTGCGGCAGTGCGAAAGGCGTGCCGGGGTGCTGATAACTCCATAACAGCTGTGCTATAGTCGTCTAGGATAGGATAAAACTCCGAGAGCCTGCGCCTCATCGCGATAGTAGTCTTGATGATGCAGAGGTTCTTAAGGGAGGAAACTGTGCAACAATACTGTGAGTTAGTACGCCGTACTTACGCCGAGATTGGCAGTGGAGATCTTGGCTACGTGCCTGATGCGCTGGCTTGTGCGTTGAAGGCATTGGACGATGTCGCAGCGAACCACGCGCTACCGTCCTCCGTTAGGGAACAGGCGGCCTTTGCCGCCGCTAACTTA
The DNA here is from genome assembly GCF_000747565.1 of Serratia sp. SCBI. Lineage (NCBI taxonomy): Bacteria > Pseudomonadati > Pseudomonadota > Gammaproteobacteria > Enterobacterales > Yersiniaceae > Serratia > Serratia sp. SCBI. The sequence goes on from NZ_CP003424.1 coordinate 4,001,960, forward strand.
TTGGTGAGCGACTATGTTGATGAATGATGAGTACCAACCCATCAATTGCGATGACTACGACAACCTGGAACTCGCCTGTCAGCATAAACTTATTCTGAAGCTGGAGTTACGCGACGGAGAAGTGATCGAGGCCAAGGCGATCGACCTGCTGCAAAAGAAACGCGTTGAGTATCTGACCATCGAACAGAACGGCCAGCAGCGCGACCTGCGTCTGGACCATATCAGCAGTTTCAGTCATCCGGAAATCGGTACCGTGGTCGTCAGTCTGTCGGACTGAGCAGCGGTAACCCCATCCCAACAGGGCAGCCCAACGGCTGCCCTCGTCATTTAGGGCTTCAGGCTGGCGTAATAAGCCGCCAGATCGGCGATATCGTCATCCGACAATCCCGACACATAGGCTTTCATCACCTCGGCCTGCCCGCCGTTGCGTTCCCCTTTCTTGTACGCCTGCAACGCGTGCTGCAGGTACATGGCGTTCTGCCCGGCCAGATTCGGGTACATCGGCACCGTCACCTTGCCCTGCGCGCCGTGACAGGCCGCGCACGCGGCGGCTTTGGCCTGACCGGCGGCCGCATCCCCCGCCGCCAACGCCGGCAGGCTGAACAGGCCGGCGGCCAACAGCGCGATTTCCACAAACTTCATCATTGCTCCTCACGATTATGATTTTTTTCCCAGCGCAGCCGCCACGGGCGTTCGCCTTCCGGCACCTGCCCCGCCTCACAGACGAATACGCCCAGCGCGGCGATCAGCTGCTCATCATAATAAATCAACGGGATGCGTTCACGCTGCCAGGGAGGAATACCCAGCTCCTGCCACAGTTTTTTTATCGGCCGCGAATGGGCGCGCCCCACGATGCGCACCGCGCCCTGTACACCGCCGAAACGAATGCTAATCTGCTGCGATGGCAGCGGCGCGCGCAGCGCCAGATCGCCCTCACCGGCAACCAACTGCCCCAGCCCGTCCGGCAACGTCAGCGTCTCGTCAGGCTGCCAGGGCAGATGCACATCGCGCAGCGCCGCCAGCGGCGGCAACAAGTGCAATCGGCCTCGGAAACGGCGGATCTGATAGGCGCCGAGCTGCAGCTGCGGTTCGGCATCTTCCCGGCTGAGCGCCACCTCCTCCCACAGACGCTGCAACTGCTCACGCGCCGGCATGGTAACGTTGAACAATGCGATCCAACGCCGCAACAAAGCGAAGCGCCGCACCGGCGAACAGGCCGTCAAACCGTCGATCGCCAATGAGCGATCCGCCGCCAACAGGCTTTGCAGCGGTTCCGCCAGCAGCTCGTCCAACAATTGTTCCTGTTCGGCGCACAGGCTGGCGCTGCGCGCCACCGCCGAGGCGAAGTGCGGCCAACGTTGATTGAGCTGCGGCAACACCTGCAACCGCAGGAAATTGCGATCGAAGCGCGTGTCCTGATTGCTGTCGTCGTCTATCCAGGCCAAGCCGTGGCGTTGCGCGTAATTTTCCAGCGTTTGACGCGAGCAGCCCAGCAGCGGCCGCAACAGCAGGTGCTCGCCCAGCGTGGCGCGCGCCGCCATCGCCGACAACCCCGCCGGCCCGCTGCCGCGCTTGAGCGCCAACAGGAAGGTTTCGCTTTGATCGTCAAGGTGTTGGGCGGTGAGCAGCGCTTCGCCCTCCGCCAATGCTGTGCTGAAAGCGGCATAGCGCGCCGCCCGCGCCGCCGCTTCGATGCCGCCCTGGCGGGCATCCACCTGCACGTGCGTCACCGTCAGCGGGATCCGCCACTCGGCGCACCGGCTGCGGCAATGCTCAACCCAACGGTCGGCAAAGGCGCTCAGGCCATGGTGCACGTGCAGCGCACGTAGCTGCAGCGCCGGACGTTGGCGGCGCAACGCCGCCAGCAGATGCAGCAGCACGCTGGAATCCAGGCCGCCGCTAAACGCCACCAGCAGCCGCTGCTGCGCGCCCAGCTGTTCCGCCACCTGCGTCGTTAATTGATCAGTATCCATCGGTAGGCTTTGTCACTTCTACATAGCTGCACGTTAACCCCGCCTACCGCCATCAATCAAGCATTAACCGTCCGGGCCTGGCGTCGCGTCAGCAGCCACCAGCCGCCCAGCACCGCGATCACCGCCAGCGCACATCCGGCCGCCCCCCAGCCGATCTGGGCGAAAATGCGGCCATACGCCTGCATCGCCGCCCCTTCGATGTGATCCTCGGCGGTCTGATTGGCGATAATGCCCGCCAGATAGTTGGCGATCGAACCGGTGGCCAGCATATAGATGCCGGTCAACACGCCGGTGGCACCAGGGATATTCAGCCGGGTGATCTGCGCCATCGCCACCGGATCGATAAACAGTTCGGCGAAGCCCATCACCGCCAGACCGGCGATCATCAGCCCCATCGATCCCGGCCCGTGCAGCCGGGTATTGAGCGCCATCAGCGTAAAGCCGACGCCGATCAACAGCAGACCGAAGGCGAACTTGCACCAGATGCGCAGCGTGCGATCGCCATCGCCGCTCGCCAGCCACGCCAGCGCCACGCCGCCCAGCATCACCGCACAGGCGTTAACCGACTGGAACAAGGCGGTCGGCACCGTCCAGCCGAACCAGCGCCGATCGACGAAGTGATCGATAAACAGGCTGATGGAGCTGCCGCCCTGCTGGGCGAAAGCCCAGAACAGCGTGCCCAGCAGCATCAGCACAACGATCTGCCACAGCCCCCGGCGCTGGCCGGCATCCGCACGCAGCATAATGCGCGCCACCAGCACCACCGCCGCCACGCACACCAGCCCGAGCAAATAGCCGGCCCAGCCGCGTTCAAACAGCAGCGTGAAGAACAGCGGCGACGCCAGCAGCGCCGCCAGAAGCCAACCCCAGTGCGGCAAACCCAGGCTTTTGGCGCGCATCAGCGGTGCATTCACGCCGCGCGTGTGGCGGAAATGGCGTCCGCCCAGCAGAAAAATCACCAGGCCGGCGAACATGCCGATCCCGGCCAACGCAAAGCCGACGTGCCAGCCATAGCGCTCGGCCGCCAACCCGCAGGCGATCGGCGCCAGAATAGATCCGACGTTGCCGGCGGCGTACAGCAGCGAGAAGCCCCCTTCGCGGCGCGAGTCCTGCGCCGGATACAGCTCGCCCAGCAGGCAGCTGATATTGGATTTGAACAGGCCGTAGCCGCAGATGATGATCGCCAGCGCCAGATAGAGCGACTGGGCGGAGACCGCGCTCAGGCCAAGCACGATATGTCCCAGGGTCATCAGCGCCGCGCCGGCGATCACCGCGACGCGGTTGCCCAGCAGGCGGTCGGCGAGCCAGCCGCCAAGAATAGGAGTGACGTAAACTAACGAAGCGTAAGCGCTGTAGAGATCGATGGCGTGGCTGTCGGTATAGCCGAGTTGGTGGGTCAGATAGAGGATCAATAACGCACGCATGCCGTAAAAGCTGAAATATTCCCAAATTTGTATCGCTACGACATAGTAGATTGCGCGCGGCTGTGAGGGTGTTTTCATGGTGGTCTCCCATCAGTCGGTGAACGACAAAGGGGAAGCGCGAGCGCCTCCCCTCTTATTGGCTGCGGTTATTTCGCCTTCAGCACTTTCACCCGATAACGTCCGTCCGCCTGGCGATAGGCGCCGTGAATGTCGGTTTCAAAGCCCGGATAATGCGCGCCGATTTCGCACAGCATCTGCAGGAACTCCAGCACCGGCCGGCTCTCTTCGGTCAGCATCTCGCCCGGCATCACCAGCGGCACGCCCGGCGGGTATGGGAGGATCATGTTGGCGTTGACCTTACCGACCATCTCTTCCAGATAGACCTCTTCCACTTCGCCGTGCAGCTCTTTCTGGAACGCCTGGTACGGATTCATCACCATGGTTGGCAGCACTTCGAACGCGCGGTACATCAGGTCCGGCAGGTTGTGTTGCTCCACCAGGCGGTGAATGTTCTGCGCCAGATCCTGAATGCGCATGTTTTCATAGAAATCAGGCGCTTCCTGATACAGCGAAGGCAGCATGTTTTTCACCCGCAGGTTCAGGTCGAACGAGCGTTTGAAGTCGGTCATCGCGCGCAGCAGGCTGAGCGCCTTGGTTTTATCGATGCCGATGCTGAACAGGAACAGCAGGTTGTAAGGCCCGGTTTTCTCGACGATGATGCCGCGCTCGTCGAGGTATTTCGCCACGATGCTGGCCGGGATGCCGAACGGCTGCATCTCGCCTTCCTTGCTCATCCCCGGGGTCAGGATAGTGACCTTGATCGGGTCCAGATACATGTGTTCGTTGTCGATGTTCTTGAAACCGTGCCAGGCGCTGTCGGAGCGCAGCGGCCAGCATTCCGGCTCATCGATATGCTCCGGCTGCCAGACGTCGAAGAACCAGCCGTCGGACTCGACTTTCAGGCGTTTGATCTCTTTGCGGAACTTGATCGCGCGCTCGATAGAGCCGTTGATCAGGCGCTTGCCGGCGTTGCCTTTCATCATCGCCGCGGCGGTTTCGGTCGACGCCACGATGCCGTAGTGCGGCGAAGTGGTGGTGTGCATCATGTAGGCTTCGTTGAAGGTCTCTTCGTTGATATCGCCCTTCACATGAATCATCGAAGCCTGCGAGAAGGCCGCCAGCAGTTTGTGGGTGGACTGGGTTTCATAGATCACCTTGCCCTCCACGCGGCCGCCGCTCATGCCGCACTTGCCTTTATAGATCGGATGGAAGTTGGTGTAAGGCACCCAGGCGGAGTCGAAATGGATCGACTTCACGTCCAGAGTGTTCTTGATAAAGTCGGTGTTGTACAGCAGGCCGTCATAGGTGGAGTTGGTGATCACCGCATGCACCGGCCAGGTGGCGTTCGGGGTCTCCTTCACGCGTTTGGCGATGGTGGCGCGCTGGAACTCGCTCTGCGGAATGCCGCCGAGGATGCCATAGGCATTGCGGGTCGGGCGGAAGTAGATCGGCGTGATGTCGCTCATCATCATCAGATGAGTCAGCGACTTGTGGCAGTTACGGTCAATCAGCACCGTGCTGCCCGCCGGCGCTGAATACATGCCGACGATCTTGTTGGCGGTGGAGGTGCCGTTGGTCACCATGTAGCTGCGCTCGGCGTTGAACACGCGGGAAATGTACTCTTCCGCCTCTTTGTGCGGGCCGGAGTGATCCAGCAGCGACCCAAGCTCGGACACCGAAATCGAAATATCCGACTTCATGGTGTTCGGGCCGAAGAAATCGTAGAACAGGCTGCCCACCGGGCTTTTCTGGAACGCGGTGCCGCCCATGTGGCCCGGCGTACAGAAAGTGTATTTGCCTTCGCGCACGTATTTGAACAGCGCCTTGGTCAACGGCGGCAGGATGGTGTCGATATACTCGTCGGTGTTCTGTTTGATCTTGGCGGCGATGTCGGTTGCCGCGCCGAGCGCATACTCGAAGAAGCGCACCTGCATGCGCAGATCGTTCAGGCTGACGTCCAACGTGGAATAGGTGTTGGCGAATGCGTACAGCGGCATGTATTCGTTCAGTTGGCTGATCTCTTCGCACAGCTCCAGATTGTATTTGTCCCAGTCGAAGATCACCCCGCACAGACGGGCGTTGTTCTCGATCAGTTTCAGCAGGTCTTCGCGATCGTTAGGGTAAACGATGCGGAAATCCAGACTTTCCAGCGCCTGATGCAGTTCACGGATAGGCTCTTCTTTGAAGTAGACACCCATGTGATTCATGATGGCGATAACGTTCATATGCATTTCTCCTGGCAAAGCAAGCCCCTTCCCGTCGCGGCTGACAGGTCGGAAAGAAAGGGGCTGGGTAAATTCAGTCGGTCAGCGGACGCGAATCAGTGCGCTTTGGCCGTGGTGTTTTCATCGACCGCCGCTGCATTGGCAGCCTGGCGGGTATTCATTTTCCGGGCGTAGAACATCAGGATAATCAGGCTGATGATAAAGGTGCCGGACAGTTCGAAAGAGTTGGCGCCCATCAGCGCGATGAAGCAGAAGCCGCAGCCGCACACCGAAGCGATCAGGCTCAGCAGGTTGCGCACGTTGACCCCTTCGAAGCGAATCAGGTCTACGCAGGAGTAGAAGTAAGGCAGCATGGTCAGCAGCACCGCGATGCCGGTCAGCTCGCCGAACAGATCGGAAGCCTTGCCGCCGGCGGAGCTCATCAGGGTGATCAGCACCATCAGCGCGGTCATTTTGCAGCTCGCGAGCAGCAGGCCTTTTTTCGGAATGCCGTTTTTATCCAGCTCGCCGTACACTTTCGGGAAGTTGCCGTCGTTGGCGGCGCGCACCCCGGCCTGGCCGACCAGCATCATCCATGACCCGAGCGAGGTCAGGCAGGCGAAGGCGGTGAACGCGGAAACCATCGGTGCCGCCCAGTCGCCCATAATCGCCGAGGCGCTGATGGCGAACGGCGCGCCGCTGGCGGCCATTTCAGACGCCGGGAACATGCCGCTGATCACCTGGGTGGCGGCGATGTAGATGATGCCCGCCAGGCCGGTGCCGAGCATGGTCGCCAGCGGCACGGTGCGTTTCGGGTTTTTCACCATGCCGGTGCTGACCGCCGCGGATTCCACGCCGATGAACGCCCACAGGCACAGCAGAATACTTTTGATGACCGCATGGCTGTCGGTGGTGCCGGAGGTATTCCAGTTAGCCTGGTAGGTGGCGGCGTCAAACCAGTGCCAGCCGAGGGTGGCGGTTACGATCACCGGGATCAGCACCAGCACCAGGCCCAGGGTGGTCAAGCGGCTGACCCAGGTCCCGCCCAGCATGTTGACGAAGGTGAAGATCCACACGATGGCGATACAGGCGATGCCGGCAGGCACCGGGTTGTTCAACGCAGGGAAGAAGGTGGAGAGATAAGAAACGGCGGTAATGCCGATGGCCAGGTTGCCGATCCAGTTGGCATGGTAATAAAGCACGCCGGTCTGGAAGCCGAACGCCGGGGAAATTTCACCGGCGTAGGCGATAGGGCCGCCCTGCTGCGGATTTTTGGTCGCGAGGCGGGCGTACACGTAGGCCAGCGACATCGCCCCGATAATCGAGATCACCCATCCCCAAATGGCGATGGATCCGAGACTCGCCAGGTTGGCGGGCAATAAGGCAATCCCGCTCCCCATCATATTACCGGCGACTACGCCGGTGCAGGCAATAAGCCCTATTTTCTTGGGTGAAGCCATGGTCAGTTTCTCCTGATTTACGTTTCTTATAAGCCACACCCATAAATAAAAGATTTTAATGAGCCGGCTTGATAGTCAGGATGCTAACCATCGGCAGAAATAAAGTCCTAAAGATAAAGTGAGATTACGCTCATGATCATACAAATGATAATCTGAGGTTTTTGATTAACACATCAAGATAAAAAGGTAAGCTAAAGAAAAGATAAACATCGTTAAAAAACAGGATAATAACCAGGTTAATCACGAATAACAAACAGCAGAAAAGGAACGATATTGCGCAGCAAAATAACACAATGGCGCAACATGTCTTCACCAATAAATAACGCCGCCGGAATTCCCTGAGAATAATGGCGGCGTGGTTCTGGTGAATTATTGGCGCTGATAGTTATTTAAATAAGGCACCACGTTGGTCAATGACGTCTGGAATACGCCATTGGTGATCCAATGCAAGGTATCTTCACCGGGGCGCAGGTTGAACGCGGTAATATAAGAATCCGCCGCCAAATGATTCTGCCCCTGCATTTCATACACTTTGCCCAGCAGCACATAATTCAGCCACGACATTTGCAACTCAATCCCCAGCTCGATCGCCCGGTGCGCATCGTCAATGCGTCCCTGCGCCAGCGCATCAACCGCCAGAACTTGCTGCACGATCGGCGTATTTTTCAATTCGGGGATCGTCGCCAGATGGCTGATATCGGCGCGCAATTGCGCCAGCCCCTGGCTGTCGAACGGTTGATAAGAGTTGCGCAGCACATCCACCAGCGCTTTTTCCGCCAGCAGGTAGTGGAAATTAGGCGCGCTTTTAATCAGCTCGCTCAGCTGCGCGCTGGCGCGAGTCAACGAATCGGCGTCGCCATGGATCAACAATTGATGCGCCTGGTAGAAGCGCTGCAGCAGCGGCCCGTTGTCCGGCAGCAGCTGTGCCAGACGCTGTTCCAGCTGCGGCGGCCAGGGCTGTTTCAGCGCGGCGGACAGGCTGGCGAGGAAGTCGCTTTGGATCTTCAGCTGGTTATCGGCGGTAATGAAGTAACGCTTGTCCAACATGATTGAGCTGTCGGCGTTATCCACCAGCCGCACGGACAGAAAACACTGCTGGGCGCGGTAGTGGCGCTGATTGACGAACTCGATATACAGCGACTTGCCCGAGTTGCTGGGGCCGGAATAGTTGTAATTGGTTTGGTCGTGCACCAGGAAGGTCGAGTAGGTGTTGAGCGAATCGGTGATCAGCTCGCTGACGCCCACCACATAGGAGAGCTGCGGCATCCAGTTGCTGCAGCTCTCGCCGCCCTGGATGCGGATATCGATATCGCGCGGATTGAGCAGCACCGGCATGGTCGATACCGGCACGCGCTGCGACAGCGTGGCGATGCCGACAAACGCCACGCAGACGCTGAGCGCCGCCAGAAACGCCAGCCACACCCAGAACGTCGAGCGGCGATAGAAGCGCGGCTGCTTTTCGCCGGGCGCGGCAACCGGCGTTCGGGTCCGGCTCGGCGGCACGTACGGCGTATCGTCTTCATCATCGCTGCCGTCTTCCGGCTCATGCATGATCACCGCAATCTGCGGCGCCGGCGCAGGGGCGGGCTGCGACTCCCCGTCTTCACACCAGATCACCGAAGCCGCCAACTTATACCCGCGCTTAGGCACGGTGATAATGTATTCCGGACTGTCGCTGTCGCCGTCTTTCAGGTATTTGCGCAGTTCTGAAATGCATTGGGTCACCACGTGATTAGTGACGATATTGCGCTTCCAAACGCTATCGATCAGCTCGTCGCGGCTCAACACCACATCGGGGTGCCGGGCGAAATAGCACAGCATGTCGATCAGGCGCGGTTCCAGCGTTTTCTGGCGGCCGTTACGGCTGATGGTGTTGTCGGCAGGGGTAACCAGCCACTCCCCGACGCGAAAAGCAGGCTCTTGCATGGCGGAAATAACTCTGTAGGCATGTGGGGCAAGGGCGCGATCATAGCATAATCGCCCCCGGCTGTGGCCGCCGGGAGGCGATTAAGCCGTTAACTCTCGTATAATTCTAACGGTAAACCATCGGGATCGCTGAAAAAGGTAAAACGAGATTGAGTATAAGGATCGACGCGTACCGGTTCGCAGGCGACGCCGGCCGCCTGCAGATGGGCGATAGCCTGCTCGATATCGTCAACGCTGAACGCCAGATGGCGCAGGCCGCAAGCCTCCGGGCGGCTGACGCGGGCCGGCGGCGAAGGGAAAGAAAACAGCTCGAGGGTGTATTGCCCGTTGAGCGCCAGATCCGCTTTCCAGGAGTCACGCTCCTCGCGGTAAACTTCACTCAGCAGGGTAAAGCCGAGAATGTCGCAATAGAAATGCTTACTGGCGGCGTAGTCCGCGCCAATGATCGCGATGTGATGCACCTGACGTAATGCCAGCATAGAAACCCTCTCCTGTTCATTCTGATGGTGCACGGTATCCGGCGGCGATGAGGCCGTCAATGAGGAAGCCCGGCGCATCTTTCCAAACCGCCGGGCGCATTATGGCCTTACGGCTGCGGGGCTTTCAGCACCTTCACCAGATAGCGTCCGTCTTCCGTCAGCTTGGCGCCGTGGATATCGGTTTCAAAACCGGGATAGCGTTCGCCGATCGAGCACAGCATCAGCAGGAAATCGAGCACCGCCCGGCTCTCTTCGGTGATCATTTCCCCCGGCATCACCAGCGGCACGCCCGGCGGATAAGGCAGTATCATATTGGCCGCCACTTTGCCCACCAACTGATCCAGCTCGCAGGTTTCCACATTGCCGCGCACCTGCTCCTGGAACATCTGGTGCGGCGTCAGCTTCATTTCCGGCAGCACGTCAAACGCCCGCTGCATCAGGCGCGGCAGATCGTGTTGGCAGATCAGGCGATGAATACCGGCGGCCAGATCCTGAATGCGCATATGGCGATAGAAATCCGGATCCTCGGCGTACAGATCCGGCAGCATGTTCTTCACCCGCAGGTTGAGATCGTAGGCGCGCTTGAAGTCGGTCAGGCCGCGCAGCAGGCTCATCGCCTTGGTTTTATCGATGCCGATGCTGAACAGGAACAGCAGGTTGTACGGCCCGGTCTTCTCCACCACGATGCCGCGCTCGTCGAGGTACTTCGCCACCAGCGCCGCCGGGATCCCCTCTTCCTCCAGCGCCCCCAGTTCATTCATGCCCGGCGTCAGGATCGTCACCTTGATCGGATCGAGATACATATGATCGCGATCGGTCTGGCCGAAACCGTGCCAGTTATCGTCCGGATCCAGCGGCCAGCACTGCGCTTCATCGATCTCTTCCGGCTGCCAGATATCGAAGAACCAGCTGTCGCTTTCCTCGCGCAGCCGCTGCACTTCACGGCGAAAATGCAGCGCGCGCTCCACCGAACGGTTGATCAAGCGGCGCCCCGGATTGCCGCGCAGCATGGCGGCGGCGGTCTCCATCGACGCCACGATGCCGTAGTGCGGCGAAGTGGTGGTGTGCATCATGTAGGCTTCGTTGAAGGTGCTCTCGTCGTAGTCGCCCTTGATATGAATCATCGAGGCCTGCGAGAAGGCCGCCAGCAGCTTGTGGGTGGATTGGGTTTCGTAGAAAACCTTGCCGGGCACCCGATCGCCGCTCATGCCGCTCTTGCCGTCGTAAATCGGGTGGAAGTTGGTGTAAGGCACCCAGGCGGAGTCGAAGTGGATCGACGGCACCTCCAGCGTCTGCTTGATGTAGTCGGTGTTGTACAGCAGGCCGTCATAGGTGGAATTGGTGATCACCGCATGCACCGGCCAGGTGGCGTTCGGGGTCTCCTGCACCCGCGCGGCGATGCTGGCGCGGGTAAACTCGCGCTGCGGAATGCCGCCGAGGATGCCGTAGGCGTTGCGCAGCGGGCGCAGATAGATCGGCACGATATCACTCATCATCAGCAGGTGGCACAGCGATTTGTGGCAGTTGCGGTCGATCAGCACCGTGCTGCCCGCCGGCGCTGAATACATGCCGACAATTTTGTTGGCGGTGGAGGTGCCGTTGGTGACCAGATAGCTCTGCTCGGCATTGAAGGTGCGCGCGATGTACTCTTCGGCCTCCAGATGCGGGCCGGTGTGATCCAGCAGCGACCCGAGCTCGGTGACCGAAATCGAGATGTCGGCCTTCAGGGTATTGGCGCCGAAGAAGTCATAGAACAGGCAGCCCACCGGGCTTTTCTGGAACGCGGTGCCGGCCATGTGGCCCGGCGTGCAAAAGGTGTACTTTCCTTCGCGCACGTAGTTGAACAGCGCCTTGGTCAGCGGCGGCGTAATGGTGTCGATGTATTCCGCCGTGTATTGCTGGATGCGCTGCGCGATATCGTCTGCCGCATTCAGGCCATACTCGAAGAAATAGAGCACCATGCGCATTTCATGCAGGCTGACGTCGAAGGTGGAGTGAGTATTGATAAAGGCGTACAGCGGCAGGTATTCGTTCAGCTCGTTGATCTCGCTGCACAGCTCCAGGCTGTAATCGTCCCAGTCGAAGATCACGCCGCAGATGCGGGCATTGGCTTCGATCAGCTTCAGCAGGTCACCGCTGTTTTTGGGGTATACCAGCTGGAATCCCATCGCGCCCAGCGCCGCGTGGAGCTCGCGGATCGGCTCATCTTTGTAGTAGACGCCCGTCGGGCCCATGATGGCGATGATATTCATCGGCAGCTCCTGTCAGTTAACGGCCAAGTCTCTATAACACCACGAAAATCCGGCGGTGTGTAGACCAAAAAAAAACCGCCCGAAGGCGGTTTATTACCGTGAAGATCGCAACTCAGCAGTAGCCGTAGTTCATCAGACGCTGGTAACGGCGGTTGAGCAACTCTTCGTCGTTCAGGCCATCCAGATCTTTCAGATCGGCCAGCAGCTGCGCTTTCAGCGCGGCGGCCATCGCCGGCACGTCGCGGTGCGCGGAACCCAGCGGCTCCGGGATCACCGAGTCGATCAGCTTCAGCTCTTTCAGACGCGGTGCGGTGATGCCCATCGCTTCCGCAGCCAGCGGCGCCTTGTCGGCGCTCTTCCACAGGATGGAGGCGCAGCCTTCCGGCGAAATCACCGAGTAAGTGCTGTACTGCAGCATGTTCACCTTGTCGCCCACGCCGATCGCCAGCGCGCCGCCCGAGCCGCCTTCACCGATGACGGTGCAGATGACCGGTACGTTCAGGCGCGACATCTCACGCAGGTTGCGCGCGATGGCTTCCGACTGGCCGCGTTCTTCCGCGCCCACGCCCGGATAAGCGCCCGGGGTATCGATAAAGGTGATGATCGGCATTTTGAAGCGGGCGGCCATTTCCATCAGGCGCAGCGCCTTGCGGTAGCCTTCCGGCGCCGGCATGCCGAAGTTGCGGCGGATCTTCTCTTTGGTCTCACGGCCTTTCTGGTGCCCGATGATCATCACCGGGCGGCCATCCAGACGCGCAATCCCCCCGACGATCGCTTTGTCGTCGGCGTAAGCGCGATCGCCCGCCAACTCTTCGAAGTCGGTAAAGATGTGTTTGATATAATCCAGGGTATAAGGACGGCGCGGGTGGCGTGCCAATTGGGCAATCTGCCAGGCCCCAAGATCGGCAAAAAATCTTGCGCGTCAGCTCAACGCTCTTTTCACGCAGGCGCTGAACCTCTTCGTCCAGATTAATATCTAATTTTTCGTCTTGACGGCTGACTGCAGTCAGCGAGTCAATTTTCGCTTCCAGCTCTGCAATCGGCTGTTCAAAATCAAGAAAATTCAGACTCATAGCATTCCTATTTTTAGTCAAATTCCAAGTCCACCTGCTCATTGCCTACCAACGTCCGCAAGTCTATCAACAAGCGGTCGGTGGGCGTCACGCGCCAGGTTGCGCCAAAACGCAGCTTGGCTCGCGCATCTTCCCGTTGATAGTAGAGATGCACTGGAATCGTCCCCGAGCGATGGGGTTCCAACGACTGACGGAGACGGTTCAAAAGCTGGTCATCAATTTGCCTGTCAGTCAGCGAGATAGCAAGCCCGCGAGCGTATTTTTCCCGGGCTTCACTGATGTCCATTACCTCGCGGGCCATCATTTTAAGCCCGCCGCTAAAGTCATCAAAGCTGACCTGTCCACTGGCGATAAGGATACGGTCTTTTTCCAACAAATGCTGGTATTTTTCTAACGCTTCGGTGAATAGCATCACTTCCAGACGGCCCGAACGGTCATCCAGCGTACAGATGCCGATGCGGTTGCCGCGCTTGGTCACCATCACCCGCGCGGCGACCACCAACCCGACGGCGGTAGTCATTTTGCCCCGATCCGTCGGGTGCATGTCTTTCAAACGCTGGCCACCGGCGTAACGTTCGATCTCCTTGAGGTATTGGGTGATCGGGTGGCCGGTCAGGTACAGCCCCAGCGTTTCCCGTTCACCGTCCAACACCACCTGCTCCGGCCAGGGCGCGATGTTGGCGTAGGATTGCTCCACCTGCTCCGGCGCTTCCGCCAGCACGCCAAACATGTCCACCTGGCCGATAGCTTCGGCTTTCGCATGCTGATCCGCCGCTTTCAACGCGTCGCCGAGCGAATTCATCAGCGCGGCGCGGTGTGGCCCAAGGCGATCGAACGCCCCGGACATGATCAGTTTTTCCAGAATGCGGCGGTTCAGTTTCTTGATGTCGGAGCGCGCGCAGAGATCGAACAGGTCTTTGAAATAACCTTGCTCGCCGCTGTTGCGCGCTTCGATAATGGCTTCGATCGGCCCTTCCCCCACGCCCTTGATGGCGCCGATGCCGTAAACGATCTCGCCGTCGTCGTTGACGTGGAAGTGATACAGGCCGCTGTTGATGTCCGGCGGCAGGATCTTCAGCCCCATGCGCCAGCATTCGTCCACCAGACCCACCACTTTGTCGGTGTTGTCCATATCGGCGGTCATCACCGCCGCCATAAACTCGGCCGGATAGTGCGCCTTCAGCCACAGCGTCTGGTACGACACCAGCGCGTAGGCGGCGGAGTGCGATTTATTGAAGCCATAACCGGCGAATTTCTCCACCAGGTCGAAGATTTTCACCGACAGTTCGCCGTCGATGCCGCGCGCTTTGGCGCCGTCTTCAAAGCCGCCGCGCTGCTTGGCCATTTCGACCGGGTTCTTTTTACCCATCGCACGGCGCAGCATGTCCGCGCCGCCCAGCGTATAGCCGGCCAGCACCTGGGCAATCTGCATCACCTGTTCCTGATACAGGATGATGCCGTAGGTCGGCTCCAGCACCGGCTTGAGCGACTCATGCTGCCACTGAATGTCCGGGTAGGAGATCTCTTCGCGGCCATGTTTGCGGTCGATGAAGTTATCCACCATGCCCGACTGCAGCGGCCCCGGACGGAACAGCGCCACCAGTGCGATCATGTCTTCGAAGCAGTCGGGCTTCAGACGTTTGATCAAATCTTTCATGCCGCGCGATTCAAGCTGGAACACCGCCGTGGTTTCCGAACGCTGCAGCATGTCGAAGCTTTTCTTGTCATCGAGCGGGATGGCAGCGATGTCGATCGGTTCCAGCCCGGTCTTGGCGCGCCGGGCGTTAATCATCTCCAGCGCCCAGTCGATGATGGTCAGGGTGCGCAGACCGAGGAAGTCGAACTTCACCAGCCCGGCGTATTCCACGTCGTTCTTGTCGAACTGGGTCACCGGGTGGTTCCCTTCGGCATCGCAGTACAGCGGCGCGAAGTCGGTGATCTTGGTCGGCGCGATCACCACGCCACCGGCGTGTTTACCGGCGTTGCGCGTCACCCCTTCCAGCTTGCGCGCCATGTCGATCAGCGCTTTGACCTCTTCGTCGGCCTCGTAAATCTCCGGCAGCTGCGGTTCGGCGGCGAAGGCTTTCTCCAGCGTCATGCCCGGATCCGGCGGCACCAGTTTGGAGATGCGATCGACGAACCCGTACGGGTGCCCCAACACGCGGCCTACGTCGCGGATAACCGCTTTCGCCGCCATGGTGCCGAAGGTGATGATCTGCGATACCGCTTCGCGGCCGTACATCTCCGCCACGTGCTCGATTACCTGGTCACGTTTCTCCATGCAGAAGTCGACGTCGAAGTCGGGCATCGAGACACGTTCCGGGTTCAGGAAGCGTTCGAACAGCAGGTCGAATTCCAGCGGATCGAGGTCGGTGATTTTCAACGCATAGGCCACCAGCGAACCGGCGCCGGAGCCACGCCCTGGGCCCACCGGCACGTTGTTGTCCTTCGACCACTGGATAAATTCCATCACGATCAGGAAGTAGCCGGGGAACCCCATCTGGTTGATCACTTTCAGCTCGACGTCCAGACGCTCGTCGTATTCCGGGCGGCGCTGCGCGCGCACTTCAGGATCGGGGAACAGGAACTCGAGGCGCTCTTCCAGCCCCTCTTTCGATTTGAGTACCAGGAAGTCCTCGGTGCTCATATCGCCGGTCGGGAACTGCGGCAGGAAGTACTCGCCGAGGCGAATGGTGACGTTACAGCGTTTGGCGATTTCGACGCTGTTCAGCAGCGCTTCCGGGATGTCGGCGAACAGCTCGCACATCTCGTCTTCGCTGCGCATGTATTGTTGCGGGCTGTAGTTGCGCGGCCGCTTGGGATCGTCCAGCGTAAAGCCGTCGTGGATGGCGACGCGGATCTCATGGGCGTCGAAGTCATCTTCCACCAGGAAACGCACGTCGTTGGTGGCCACCACAGGCAAACCGCGCTCGGTGGCCAACGCCACCGCCGCATGCAGATAGTTCTCTTCATCCGGGCGGCCGGTGCGGATCAACTCCAGGTAGTAGCAGTCCGGGAAATATTGCTGGTAGAAATCCAGACACTGATCCACCTGCGCCTGGTTGCCGCGCAGCAGGAACTTGCCGACGTCGCCCTGACGCGCGCCGGAGAGCAGGATCAGCCCTTCGCGATGTTCAATCAGCCAGTCGCGATCGATGATCGGGCCGGCGGCGCCGTAGCCGCGCTGATAGGCGCGGGAAATCAGCAGCGTTAAGTTCTGGTAGCCTTCGTTGTTGCTGGCCAGCACCGTCAGTTGAGCGAGTTCGTCGCCCAAGACTTCGCTTTGCACATGGAAATCCGCGCCGATGATCGGTTTGATCCCGGCGCCGTGCGCGCTGCCGTAGAACTTCACCAGCCCGCACAGGTTGGTGAAATCGGTGATTGCCAGAGCAGGCATGGCTAACGCGGCGGCTCTTTTCACCAGCGGCGCCGTCTTGGCCAATCCATCAATCATGGAGTAGTCACTGTGGACGCGCAGGTGAATAAAACGAGGTTCGGCCATCTCCAGATACCTGATTGAAGGGGCTCAGCGTGCTGAGCCCGGGTTAATGCTATCGTCGAGCCGGTCAGGCTCGCAGGCTACAGCGCGAGCGCCCTTTTCACCGGCGCGAAGCTGCGGCGATGATGCTCGGTGGCGCCCAGCGCGGCCAGCCGCTCCAGGTGGAAGGCGGTCGGGTAGCCTTTATGCTGCGCGAAACCGTAGTCCGGGAACTCGCTGTCCAGCTCGGCCATTTCGCGATCGCGCGTGACCTTCGCCAGAATGGATGCCGCGCTGATTTCCGCCACGCGGCTGTCGCCCTTCACCACCGCCTGCGAACGCATCGGCAAGCTCGGGCAACGGTTACCGTCGATTAAAACCATGTCCGGCGCGATATGCAACCCGGCCACCGCGCGCTGCATCGCCAACATGGTGGCGTGCAAAATGTTCAGCTGGTCGATTTCCGCCGGTTCGGCGCGCCCCAGGCTCCAGGAGAGCGCTTTGGCGACGATTTCGTCATACAGCGCCAGCCGGCGTTTTTCACTGAGCTTTTTGGAGTCCGCCAGCCCGACGATCGGCCGCGCCGGATCGAGGATCACGGCGGCGGTGACCACCGCGCCGACCAACGGGCCGCGGCCCACTTCGTCCACACCGGCAATCAGCGTGGCAGCGGGATAGATAAAGGGTTCAATCATGCTTTCGCCAGCTCCAACACAGCCTGAGCGGCCTGTTCGTCCGCACCGCAACGGATGCTTTGGTGCAAGGTAAGGAAAGTCTGTTTCAGCGCGTCGGTTTCCGGGCTCTCTTCCAGCAGCGGCATCACGGCGGCGGCCAGTTTGTCCGGGACGCAGTCATGCTGCAGCAGTTCGGTGACGATCTCCCGCCCCGCCAGCAGATTCGGCAGCGAGACATAAGGCGTTTTCACCAGCTTCTGCGCCAACCAGAAAGTGAACGGCTTCATGCGATAGCCCACGACCATCGGGCACTTGGCCAGCATGCATTCCAGCGCCGCCGTGCCGGATGCCAGCAGCGCCGCGTCGCTGGCGATCATCGCTTCACGCCCCTGCCCATTCAGCAGGTGTACGGTCAGATCCGGCGCCACTTCGGCCTTGATGCGCTCAAACTGCTCACGCCGTTTGGCGTTGACCAGCGGCACCACCACTTCCAGCTCGGGATAACGCGTGCGCAGCAACTGCGCGGTTTTGAGGAAGTCGGCGCTCAGCATCTCGACTTCGGCGCCGCGGCTGCCCGGCAACAAGGCCAAACAGCGCGCCTGCGGAGCGATGCCAAGCTGAGCGCGCGCCGCCAACCGATCGGGCTGCAGCGGCATGGCGTCCGCCATGGTGTGACCGATAAACCGGCAGGGGACGTTGAAACGATCGTAAAACGCTTTTTCGAAAGGGAGAAAGGCCAGCACCAAATCGGTGGCTTTGCCTATTTTGAAAACGCGCTTTTGTCGCCAGGCCCACACGGAAGGGCTGACATAGTGGATGGTGCGAATGCCGCGCTGCTTGAGGCGGCCTTCCAGCGTGATGTTGAAGTCCGGCGCGTCGATGCCGACAAACACGTCCGGCCGCAGCTCACCGAAGCGGCAGGTGAGATCCTTGCGGATCTTCAACAGGCGTGGCAAGCGCTCGAGCACTTCCACCACGCCCATTACCGCCAGCTCTTCCATTTCGTACCAGGCCTCGCACCCTTCGGCCTGCATCAGCGGGCCGGCGACGCCAACGAAACGCGCGTCGGGGATCTGCGCCTTGAGCGCACGGATCAAACCGGCGCCGAGAATGTCACCGGAGGTTTCTCCGGCGACCAATCCGATAGTCAATGGACGATTCGACATAACTCAGCGAATGATGCCACGGGTAGAACGGGTGAAGAAATCGAGGTACTGCTGCACCACCGGCTGCTCTTTGGCCAGGGCTTCGATTTCCGCTTTCGCTTCATCCAGCGTTTTTTCGCTGCGATACAGGATTTTGTAGGCGTTGCGGATCGCCTGCATTTCATCCTTGTCAAAACCGCGGCGCTTGAGGCCGACCGCGTTGACGCCGAACGGCGTAGCGTGGTTGCCCTGAGCGATGACGAAAGGAGGCACATCCTGAGCGACACCGGAACAACCGCCTACCATCACATGCGCGCCGATAATGCAGAACTGATGGATCGCCGTCATGCCGCCGATGATGGCGTGATCGTCGATTTCCACATGCCCCGCCAGCGTGGCGTTGTTGGCCAGCACGCAAGCGTTGCCAACTACGCAGTCGTGGGCGACGTGCACGTTGACCATCAGCAGGTTATCGTTGCCCACTTTGGTCAGGCCGGTGCCCTGCGCGGTGCCGCGGTGGATGGTGACGCTTTCGCGGATGCGATTGCGATCGCCCACTTCCACACGCGTCGGCTCGCCCGCGTATTTCAGATCCTGATTCACTTCGCCGATAGAGGCGAACTGATAAATCTGGTTATCGCGGCCAATCTTGGTAATGCCGTTTACCACCACGTGGGATTTCAGCACCGTGCCGGCGCCGATTTCCACCTGGGAGCCGACGTAGCAGAAAGGGCCGATATGCACGCCGGCGCCAATCACGGCGCCTTCTTCGACTATCGCGCTAGGATGGATAAAGGCGGTTTGGTCAATCACGGATTAAGCCTCCCGGCTGCGGGCACACATCATGGTTGCTTCGCAGACAATTTTACCGTCAACAGTCGCCACGCCTTTGAAGCGAGTCAGACCGCGGCGAGTTTTCTCGAAGGTGACTTCCATGACCATCTGATCGCCTGGCACCACAGGGCGCTTGAAGCGAGCTTCATCGATACCGGCGAAGTAATACAGCTCGCCCGGTTCCAGTTTGCCGACGCTTTTAAACGCCAGGATGCCGGTGGCCTGCGCCATGGCTTCCAGGATCAATACGCCTGGGAAAATCGGTTTGCCAGGGAAGTGGCCCTGGAAAAACGGTTCATTCACCGATACGTTCTTCACCGCACGCAGATATTTGTGCTCTTCAAACTCGAGGACGCGGTCGACCAGCAAGAACGGGTAACGGTGAGGAAGCAGATCCAAAATTTCTGCAATATCCAGAGTATGAGTGTCAGTAGTCAAAATACTCTTCCTGTCTCTAAAAACTGATGGCATCAACAACACGGCCTGCGCTGACCCCAAAAGGAGATCATCATGCAGGCCGCAAATTAACATCTCTTTGCGCTTTTGGTCTCACGACCAACGCGTTTCGTTTTGTACCCGCGAGAGCGGGCGGCAATGATTAGTCTTTTCCGACTTTACGTTCGACAGCTTTCAAGCGTTTGCTGATCTCATCGATATTCATTACCAACGCAGCGGTTTTACGCCAAACCTTGTTAGGCTGCAACGGAATGCCCGAAGAGTATACCCCAGGTTCGGTGATTGGTCGCATAACCATTCCCATTCCGGTAACAACAACCTTGTCGGCAATTTCCATGTGACCGTTGATCACGCTGGCGCCGCCAATCTGGCAGTAGCGGCCGATTTTCAGGCTGCCGGCCATGATCACACCGCCGGCGACGGCGGTATTGTCGCCAATCACGACGTTATGTGCAATCTGGCATTGGTTGTCGATGATAACACCATTCCCGATTTGGGTGTTATCCAAAGCGCCGCGGTCAATGGTGGTGCAAGCGCCGATTTCGACGCGATCGCCGATAATCACCGTGCCCAACTGAGGGATCTTGATCCACTCGCCGCGCTCATTCGCATAGCCGAAACCGTCTGCGCCGATCACGGTGCCCGACTGAATCAGGCAGCGCTGGCCGATTTCGACCGCATGATAAATCGTTACGTTCGCCCACAGACGCGTTCCCGCGCCGATGCGTGCGTGTTTGCCGATGAAGCAGCCCGGGCCGATAACCACGTTATCGCCAAGCACCGCACCCGACTCGATCACCGCGTTCGCCCCAATGGCGACGTTCTGCCCCAGCTGCGCTTCAGGCGAGATCACCGCGCTTGGCGCGATATCCTGAGCCGGCGACGGCGTGGTGTCCATCAGTTGCGCCATGCGCGCATAGGTCAGGTAAGGGTTCTTAACCACCAGCGCCGCAGCACGGCAGTGTGGTAAATCCGCTTCGGTAAGCACCACGGCGCTTGCCTGGCAGGAAGACAGCTGCTCTTGATAGCGGCTGTTTGACAAAAACGTGATTTGGCCAGGCTGTGCCGAATGCATAGAAGCAATGCCGGTGATGACGAGATCGCCATCACCGTGCAATTGTGCATCCAACTGCTGCGCTAAATCAGCCAGTCGAATTGAAAGCATGTGTTATTTAACCTGTTTCAGCACGTCAGCAGTGATATCTTTGGAAGAGTCTGCATAGGCAACAGCGTTGGCGTCGATCACCACGTCATAACCGCCTTTGCTCGCGACAGATTTCACCGCGTCCTGAATGCGGCTCAGGATCTTGTTACGCTCTTCCATCTGGCGACGACGGTTGTCCTGCTCGAAAGCCTGGGCTTTCTGAGAGAACTGCTCGCGCTGCGCCATCACGTCTTTTTCCAACTTGCTGCGGTCGCTGGCTTTCATGGTAGCGCCGTCACGCTGCAGACGTTGCATTTTGGTCTGCAGGCTACGTTCCATGTTCTGGAGTTCGCTTGCACGGCCTTTAAACTCGTTTTCCAGCTGTTTAGCGACCGCTTCGCGGGCCGGCAGCTGTTGGAAAATGCTGGAGACGTTAACGACAGCGATCTTATCTGCTGCCTGAACGCCAGCTGAAGCAGCCATTGCTAAACCGAGGCCTGCGGCACACAACCACTTTTTCACTATAAACTCCTTACCATCACCCATTTGTGTCATATGACACTGAAGTACACAATTTGCCAGACTTATCCCACCAAACAATGAGAATCATCTCCCTCTGCCGGCGGGCGCCTGGCCATTGCGATTCTTAATAACTGTTATGCCCAGAGGCGAGACCCGTTACCAGGTCTTACCGATGTTAAACTGGAACTGTTCGGACTTGTCGCCTTCGTATTTCTTGATCGGGTTGGCGTAAGAGAACACCAATGGCCCCAATGGCGACATCCACTGCAGCGCGATACCGGCGGAAGAACGAATATTGCTGGCCTTGCTGTAGTCCGGCACGCCGTACATCAGCGTCTCGTTGGTATTCTTCCACTTGGTATCCCACACGGTACCCGCATCGATGAACAGCGACGTGCGCACAGAGTTGGCGTATTTCTCGCTGATGAACGGCGTTGGGGTGATCAGCTCCAGGCTGGCGACCGCCATGGCGTTACCGCCCACCGCGTCATCCGAACCACAGATGCTCTGACGATCGGTGGTGCTGCCGGCGTTGAACTGGCACTGGTACGAATTGGAGTTGTAGTACACCGCCTTCGGACCAATGGTGTTGGACTGGAAGCCACGCACGGTGCTCGAACCACCGGCGTAGAAGTTCTCGTAGAACGGCATTTCCTTGCCGCCCAGCCCATCCGCGTAACCCAGACGGCCGCGACCCAACAGCACCCAGGTGCGGTCGTCGTTGATCGGCACGTACTGTACGCTGTCCAGCGTCACCTTGTAGTATTCGTTGTCCGAGCCCGGAATGGTGACCTTGCCGTTCAACGTGGTGCGGTTACCCGAAGTCGGGAAGTAGCCGCGGTCCAGGTTGTTGTAGGTCCAGCCCAGGTTCAGGGTAAAGTCGTCCGTCGAGTAGCTGGCGCGGTCGGTCTTGTTCGCATCCACACCCATCGAGTCGAGGTAACGCCACATGGCGATCTGCGGTTGCATGTTCGACAGGCCGTTGTGGACATAGCCCAGGCCGGTGCGCAACGAGTTGTTTTCGTTGATCGGGAAGCCCAGCGTGCCGTCAACACCGTAACTCTTGTTGGTGTAGTCGGACAGATCCGCGTTATCCGCTTTAAAGTCGTTGTAGAAGACGCGGCCGCCCAGGCTCACACCGTCAACGGTGAAGTACGGGTTGGTGACCGAGAATTCGGTATACGTCTGGTAATCGTTCTTGGTGCCGCTGATGCCGACCGAGTAGCCGGTACCCAACCAATTATCCTGCTGCACGCCGGCCTGGAAGCTGACGCCGCTCTCGGTGCCGTAACCGACGCCGAAGTTAAAGGTACCGGTGTTGCGTTCTTTCACCTTGTAGGTCACGTCGACCTGATCGGCAGTGCCAGGCACACGCTGGGTTTCCACATCGACCGTTTCGAAGTAGCCCAGGCGGTTCAGACGCTCCTTGCCCTGCTCGACCTGCTCGTTGCCGAGCCAGGCGCCTTCCATCTGGCGCATTTCGCGACGCAGTACGGAATCCTTGCTGGTGTCGTTGCCTTCGAACTTGATGCGGCGCACGTAGAAACGGTTGCCCGCGTCAACGTTGACGTGCAGCTTGACGGTTTTATCCGCGTCATTGATCTCCGGCTGGGTGCCGACGCGCGGGTAGGCGTAACCATAACGGCCCAACATCGTTTTGATGTTGTCTTCCATTTTGGTCACTTTGCTGCCGTTATACAGCTCGCCCGGCTCGATTTTGGTGATCTGAGCGACTTCCGCCGAGTGGCCGGCCAGGTTGCCGTTCACGACAACATCAGAAAGCTTGTACTGATCGCCTTCGGTGATGTTGATGGTGATGTAGATGCCTTTTTTATCCGGCGTCAGGCTCACCTGGGTAGAATCGATGTTAAAGCGGGCATAGCCGCGATCCAGATAGAAGCTGCGCAGGGTTTCGAGATCGCCCGCCAGTTTTTGCTTCTGGTATTTGCGATCGCCGACCAGGTTCCACCACGGCACTTCGTCACGCAGTTGGAAGCGCGAGATCAGTTCATCGTTGGTGAAGGCATGGTTGCCGACGATGTTGATTTGTTGAATCTTGGCGGAGACCCCTTCCGTGAACACCAGCTTCAGGTCGACACGGTTGCGCGGCAACGGCGTGACCACGGCTTTCACCGAGGCGCTGTATTTACCAACGCTGTAATAGAAGTCTTCCAGCCCTTTTTCAATGCTGGAAATCGTGGTGCGGTCGAGCGCCTCGCCCACCCGGACGCCGGAGGCTTCCAGGTTTTGCTTGAGCATGTCATCCTTCACCGACTTGTTGCCGGAGAAAGTGATGCTGGCGATGGTAGGACGTTCCTTCACCTGCACGATCAAGGTATTACCATCGCGCAGTACGCGCACGTCCTCGAAGTTGCCGGTGGCAAACAAGGCACGAATGGTATTACTGATGTCATCGTCAGTGACGGTATCGCCGACGCGAACCGGCATGTTGAGTAACGCCGCACCGACGGCAACTCGCTGCAGGCCTTCGAAATGAATGTCTTTCACTACGAACCCGTCTGCACCGTATACGGTGGCGCTGCCAAACAGCAGCGACGCTATGAGCAACTTTTTCATCGCCATCGTTGTTATGCGTTCTTCCTAACCTATCCCCGCCCCTAAAGGCGGGAAAAATCATTGAAAAGTGCAAGACCCATCAACAACACCAACACGATCGAACCTATGCGGTAGCTGTAGTCCTGTACTCGCTCGGAAACCGGCCCACCCTTCAGCTTTTCTATCGCCAGGAAGAGGAGATGCCCACCATCTAACACCGGTAATGGGAACAGGTTGATGATCCCCAGGTTGACGCTAATCAACGCCAGGAACATCAGATAATACACGAATCCGACTCCGGCTGACGCCCCAGCTCCCTGTGCAATCGAGATCGGGCCACTCAGGTTGTTCAGCTTTACATCACCGGTTATTAATTTGCCCAGCATGTTGACCGTCAGCCGCATCAGCTGCCAGGTCTTGTCGCCGGCCTGATACAGCGCCGGGAACGGTCCATACTGGCGAATCGTCTTATACTCTTCCGGCAGCGGCAGCACCTTTGGAATGATGCCTGCAAACCCCACCGATTTGTCTTTTCCCACCGGCTTTGTATCCGGTATCAGCGTCAAAGACAAGGGGGCGCCGTTTCTTTCAATCTCCAAAGCCAGCGGTTGCCCCGGGCCATCGTGGATACGCTTCACCAGCGTCTGCCAACGACCCAACGGCTGACCATCGACTTTAACGATCCTGTCCCCCGCTTGTAAACCCGCCTTTTGCGCCGCCGAGTTCGGCTGCACTTCCGCCAACACGGATTCGATCTGCGGGCCGCGCGGCATAATCCCCAGCGCGACAACGGGATCCTGCTTGTCCGGTTCAAAATTCCACTGGCGCAAGTCCAGGGTTTTGGTCACCACCTGCGAAGAGCCGAACGGCGCTACGCCGACTTCGGTTTGCACATCGCCAATCTTCGCCACCAGCGCCAGACGAACTGACTCCCAATCAGGCGTTTCGATGCCGTCAACCGACTTTAGTTCCATGCCAGACGAAATTTCAGCCTTGGCGGCGATCGATTGCGGCGCGATTTCGCCGATCACCGGACGGAAACTCGGCACGCCGATGATGAACACCAGCCAGTAGGCAAGGATAGCAAACAGGAAGTTGGCGATGGGGCCGGCGCTGATGATAGCCGCGCGCTGCCAGACGGTTTTATTGTTGAAGGCCTGGTGGCGCATCTCCGGCGCCACCGACTCCACGCGCTCGTCCAGCATCTTCACGTAGCCGCCGAGCGGGATCAGAGCGATAACGTACTCGGTGCCCTGGCGATCGGTTCGGCGCCACAGCGCCCGGCCAAAGCCGATGGAGAAGCGTTCAACGCGCACGCCGCAACGACGGGCAACCCAAAAGTGTCCGAACTCATGCACGGTAATCAAGATACCGAGCGCAATCAGAAACGCCACCAGGTTCCAAAGCACGCTGACCATCATCCCTCACTTTCCGTCATCGACGGATTAAAACACCAACAGCATCAGGCAGGCAAACACCGGCACCGCCGCGGTCAGGCTGTCGATACGATCCAGTATGCCGCCATGACCGGGAATCAAATGCCCGCTGTCCTTGATGCCCGCTTCGCGTTTGAACATGCTTTCGGTCAAATCGCCCAGCACCGAAGCCAGCGCGGCGATCACCGAACAGGCCAGCAGCGTGGTCGGCACCACGTTCAGCGGCGCGTAGCGGCCGAACAGCCACGAGATCACCGCCGACGTCAGCAACCCGCCGATCAACCCTTCCCACGTTTTGCCCGGTGAGACCTTCGGCGCCAGCTTATGCTTGCCGAACAGCTTGCCGAACATGTAGGCACCGGAATCTGCGCCCCACACCAGCAACATCACGTACAGCAGCCACCAGGCGCCGGTAAACGGGTTTTGCTCGTAGCCGAACTGGCGCAGCGCCAGCATGCCCCAGAAAAACGGCACGATGGTCAGCAGGCCAAACAGCAGGCGCAGCGGGCGCGAATTGCGCCAGATAGCGGCCGAGCCGGGATAGAACAGCACCAACAGCAACGCCGCCAGCCACCAGGCCAACGACAGCCACAGCGAGCCGCTTATCTGCGGCACGGATTGATGGTAAGCGGGGACGCTGAGCATCATCAGCGCAAGCAGAAAACCGCACAGTATCGCCAACCAGATGCGCTGCGAACGGGAGGTAAAACCGGCCAATTGGCCCCACTCCCAGGCAGCTAACATGCACACGACGAGCGTTACCAGAGCAAAGGCCAACGGCGGCAACAGGAACAGCGCCGCGATAACGATCGGGATTAAAATCAGAGCAGTTATGAGGCGATACTTCAGCAAAAGTTCTCCCTAGGACGCATCGGCGCCGTTAGGTGTTGTTCCCCCGAAGCGGCGCTCACGTTGTGCAAATGCATTCAGCGCACCTTCAAAGACAAGTTCATCGAAATCAGGCCAGAGCACATCAGTAAAGTAAAGTTCAGCATAGGCGATTTGCCACAGCAGGAAATTACTGATGCGATGCTCGCCACCGGTGCGGATAACCAGATCCACCGGCGCCAGGTCGCTCATGCAAACCCGCTCGTTCAATAATTCCTCGCTGATCTGATCCGGGTGCAACTCGCCTACCCGTACCTGTTCGGCCAGTTCCCTTACTCCCTGAATGATATCCCAACGGCCGCCGTAGTTGGCAGCGATATTGAGCGTCAGGCCATCGTTATTTTCCGTCAGAGCTTCAGAGCGGCGGATCCGCTCCTGCAAACGCGCGCTGAATCGGCTGATATCGCCGATCACTCGCAGCCTGACGTTATGTTTATGCAGGCTTTTTACTTCACTATCCAAAGCGCGGACAAAAAGCTCCATCAGGGCAGAGACTTCCTGCACCGGACGGTTCCAGTTTTCGCTGCTGAAGGCATAAAGCGTGAGCGCATCTAAATGGTGGCTGGCGGCAAAACTGACCGCGCGGCGAACCGATTTCACCCCTGCTTTATGACCGAAGACACGTAACTTGCCCTGACGTTTGGCCCAGCGTCCGTTACCGTCCATGATAATGGCGACATGGCGCGGCCCCGGGGAAGATGGATTAGCCTCTTGTTGGTTTGCGGACGACATAACTCGTACTTATTTCCTCAATAGAAATATAACTGCCTTTCCGGAACATCAGGCCCTTACGCGCAAAAAAAGCCGTGTGCCCGACACGGCTTTCAGCCTGCCCTTGCGACACCCGGCGCAGCCGGGCCGCCATTGACGCACAAGGCGCCAATCGGGCCATAATTCAACGGTATAACCGCTGACAGGTGGCGCAGACTATACCACCTCAGCGGGGCATGAACAAACGGCCCCGCTGCGGCGCACGCGAATTACGAGCAAAATCGGATAATCACCGTGATCGGCCGCACAACGCGCGAACCCGCTCCTCAGCGGCGGCGCGCGCCTGACGGTCAATGTCTAAGACCGCTTCGATGCTCGTCGGTTCCTGCAGCGCGAGACGTTCCACCACCTGGCGATTGACCGCCGCGATATCGGTAAAGCGAATCTGCTGCTGCAAAAATGCCGCCACGGCGATTTCGTTGGCCGCGTTCAGCGCGGTGGTGGCCGCCTGGCCGGCATCAAACGCTTCGATCGCCAAATACAGGCAAGGATAACGCTCACGCTCCGGTTCGGCGAAGGTCAGCGAACCGATACGGCAGAAGTCCAGCGCTTCCACACCGGAATTCACACGCTGCGGATACGCCATCGCGTGAGCGATTGGCGTGCGCATATCCGGCGTCCCCAACTGCGCCAGCACACTGCCGTCTGCATAGCGCACCATCGAGTGAATCACCGACTGCGGGTGCAGGATCACTTCCATTTGCTCGGCCGAGGCGTTAAACAGCCAGCGGGCCTCAATGTATTCCAGACCTTTGTTCATCATGGTGGCGGAATCCACCGAGATCTTGCGACCCATCGACCAGTTCGGGTGGGCGCAGGCTTGATCCGGCGTCATCGCGGCGAACTGTTCCAACGGCGTGGTGCGGAACGGGCCGCCGGAACCGGTAAGCACGATGCGCGAAACACCATGACTGTCCAGTGAAGAGTATCCCAACTGACGCTGAATGTTCTCAGGCAAACTCTGAAAAATCGCGTTGTGCTCGCTGTCGAGCGGCAGCAGTTGCGCCTGGCTTTGCCGCACCGCGTCCATAAACAGACGGCCGCAGGTGACCAGCGACTCTTTGTTGGCCAGCAGCACCTGCTTGCCCGCGCGGATCGCCGCCAGCGTCGGCAACAGCCCCGCGGCGCCGACGATGGCCGCCGTCACTTGATCGACGTCATCCAAAGCGGCCAATTCACAGGCCGCTTGTTCCCCGGCCAACACTTCGGTAGCGACGCCGTTCTCCGCCAGGATAGCGCGCAGCTCGCGCGCGGCGCTTTCATCCGCCATCGCGGCAAACGCGGGCCGAAATTCCATGCATTGCTGCGCCATGACCGCAACGTTGCGGCCGGCCACCAGCGCTTTGATCGCAAAACGGTAGAGATTCGCCCTGACCACGGCCAGGGTGCTGGTCCCTACCGAGCCGGTCGAGCCAAGAATGGTCAGTTGCTTCATGAGTTCACTCTGAATAACTGTCTGATGAGATCGGAGGTGCTCCAGTGTGGAACCTTGGACACCGCTTGTCCATGATCTTTCAGTACGATGAAACGGGATCTGCGCCACAAAAAACAAAGCGCCGCCCAGGCGACGCTTTTTTTCTGCGCGATGCTGATTAGAATTCCATCAGCTCTTTTTCTTTCTCCGCCAGCGCGGCGTCGACCAGCTTGATGTAAGCGTCGGTCATTTTCTGAATCTCGTCTTGTGAACGACGCTCTTCGTCTTCGCTGATCTCTTTATCTTTCAGCAGCGCCTTGACCTTGTCGTTGGCATCGCGACGCACGTTACGCACCGCTACGCGGCCCTGCTCGGCTTCGCCGCGCACGATCTTGATCAGATCCTTACGACGTTCTTCTGTCAGCGGAGGCAGCGGAACGCGAATGTCAGAACCGGCGGAAGACGGGTTGAGGCCCAGATCGGAGCTCATGATCGCTTTCTCAACGGCCTGGCTCAGGCTGCGGTCGAATACGTTGATTTTCAGCGTGCGGGAGTCTTCCACGGTCACGTTGGCCAGCTGACGCAGCGGCGTAGCGGCGCCGTAGTATTCCACCATGATGCCATCCAGAATGCTTGGAGAAGCGCGGCCGGTACGGATCTTGCTGATTTGGTTTTTGAATGCTTCTACGCTTTTTTCCATGCGTGAATCAGCATCTTTTCTGATTTCATTAGTCACGTTGCAAACCCTTGGAAGCTGGTTACTTGGCAGGCGATACTCAAGTATAGCCCGTAATCGTACTCGAAGAGCGCGCGGCGCCTGGCGTCACGCGCTCCGAAAAAGAGGTGTGAACAGCCTTATTTGCTGATCAACGTACCTTCGTTCTCACCCATCACCACGCGGCGCAGCGCACCAGGCTTGTTCATGTTGAACACGCGGATCGGCAGACCGTGATCGCGGGCCAGCGTAAATGCCGCCAGATCCATCACTTTCAGCTCGCGCTCCAGCACGTCCTGATAGGTTAATTGTTCATACAGCGTCGCATCCGGGTTTTTCACCGGATCGGCGGAGTATACGCCATCCACTTTGGTGGCTTTCAGCACCACGTCCGCTTCGATCTCGATGCCGCGCAGGCAGGCAGCGGAATCGGTGGTAAAGAACGGGTTGCCGGTACCGGCGGAGAAGATCACCACGCGGTTGTTGCGCAGCAGGCTGATAGCCTCTGCCCAGCTGTAATTATCACATACGCCGTTCAGCGGGATCGCTGACATCAGGCGGGCGTTCACATAGGCACGGTGCAGTGCATCACGCATAGCCAGGCCGTTCATCACGGTAGCCAGCATTCCCATGTGGTCGCCCACTACGCGGTTCATGCCGGCTTGCGCCAACCCCGCGCCGCGGAACAAGTTCCCGCCGCCAATAACTACACCGACCTGAATTCCCAGTTCGACCAGCTCTTTCACTTCCTGAGCCATGCGATCCAAAACGCTGGCGTCGATACCAAAACCTTCTGCACCTTGCAGGGCTTCGCCACTCAGTTTAAGCAGAATACGCTGATATACGGGTTTTGCATTGGTTGCCATGGTGTTCTGTCCTAAGAAGCAGTATTAGTATTGGGGATTTCAGCCGATGAAACGCGCCTGAGGTGAGCATCACGCTGCAGGGCCTGCCACCGGTGTAATTCTGGCTGGATAGTATGGAACCGCCAGACGGCGGTTCCATCGACAGTCATTAAGACTGTTTGCTCATCGCGGCAACTTCAGCAGCGAAGTCGGTTTCGACTTTCTCGATGCCTTCGCCCACTTCGAAGCGAATGAAGTTGGTCACGTCAGCGTTGTGCTCTTTCAGCACCTGAGCAACGGATTTGCTCGGATCCATAACGAAAGGCTGACCGGTCAGAGAAACTTCGCCGGTGAATTTCTTCATGCGGCCTTCAACCATTTTCTCTGCGATTTCTTTCGGCTTGCCGGACTGCATGGCGATGTCCAACTGAACCTGGTACTCTTTTTCTACCACTTCAGCAGACACGTCTTCTGGCTTCACGAACTCTGGCTTGCTCGCCGCAATGTGCATTGCGATTTGCTTAACCAGCTCTTCGTCAGCGCCTTTAGCCGCAACCAGAACGCCGATGCGCGCGCCGTGCAGGTAGCTGCCCAGCACGTCGCCTTCCAGGGAAGCAACGCGACGAATGTTGATGTTTTCGCCGATTTTTGCCACCAGCGCTACGCGCTCTTCTTCGAACTGTGCTTTCAGCACGTCAACGTCAGTGATTTTGCCGGCCATAGCGGCATCCAGCACTTTGTCGGCGAACGCCTGGAAACCGGCGTCTTTCGCAACGAAGTCAGTCTGGCAGTTAACTTCCAGAATGATGCCGTAGTTGCCTTCGATCTTGGTTTTGATCACGCCGTCAGCAGCTACGTTGCCTGCTTTTTTAGCGGCTTTGATCGCACCGGACTTACGCATGTTTTCGATTGCCAGTTCGATGTCGCCGTTGGATTCAACCAGCGCCTTCTTGCAATCCATCATGCCAGCGCCGGTACGCTCGCGCAGTTCTTTTACCAGGGCAGCGGTAATATCAGCCATTTATTTTTCCTCGGTTATCTCGCGTGGAGACAGTTCTCATTCAGATAAGCAAAGGGGGCCTTTACAGGCCCCCCTAACCAACATATGTCAATACCTGGTTAATAAGGGCTCAGTGACGAGCTTGCCTTATTATTCAGCTTCTACGAAGCCTTCTTCCGCCTGAACGGCCAGATCTTGAGAACGACCTTCACGCACAGCGGCAGCAACAGCAGTCAGGTACAGGTTTACTGCACGGATTGCGTCGTCGTTACCAGGGATGATGAAGTCAACGCCGTCTGGGTTGGAGTTGGTATCAACGATAGAGAATACCGGGATACCCAGGTTGTTGGCTTCTTTGATCGCGATGTGCTCGTGATCGGCATCGATAACGAACAGTGCGTCTGGCAGACCGCCCATATCTTTGATACCGCCCAGGGAGTTTTCCAGCTTGGCCAGTTCACGAGTGCGCATCAGCGCTTCTTTCTTGGTCAGCTTGTCCAGGGTGCCGTCTTGAGACTGGATTTCCAGATCTTTCAAACGCTTGATGGACTGACGAACGGTTTTCCAGTTAGTCAGCATGCCACCCAACCAGCGGTGGTTCACGAAGAACTGGTCACAGCTGTTCGCAGCGTCTTTTACCGCTTCGCTTGCTGCGCGTTTGGTACCAACGAACAGGATCTTGCCTTTACGGGAAGAGATCTTGCTCAGTTCAGCCAGAGCGGCGTTGAACATTGGTACAGTCTGCTCCAGGTTGATGATGTGAACCTTGTTACGAGCGCCGAAGATGAAAGGCTTCATTTTCGGGTTCCAGTAACGGGTCTGGTGACCAAAGTGAACACCAGCCTTGAGCATGTCGCGCATGGAAACAGTTGCCATGATTAAACCTCTATAGATTAATTGGGGTTATGCCTCCACGTATCCCATAACGCCGACCCTGGCGGCGACAAGTCACCTCAGGGCACCCCGGCGGATGTGCCGATACGTGTGTGTTATTTACACAAAATGAGTGCAGTTAAAGTATTTTCGGCTCATTCCCGCCAGGTCACAAGAACCAAGACACGGATCGCCGGCGCGCTTTATACCATAAACCCGCCGCCGACACCAACTTTTGTTGCGTTTCGCCGGGCGTCAGGAAATGAAATTTGGCAGCCCCCGGCCGGGCTGATACCATAAGTCACTGCTTCTTATTGTCGACGATAACGACACCTGCGGACGAATTTCATGGCAATCTCAATTAAAACACCTGATGACATCCAAAAAATGCGCGTGGCCGGCCGCCTGGCCGCCGAAGTGCTGGAGATCATCGAGCCGCACGTCAAACCTGGCGTGACCACCGGCGAGCTGGACCGTATCTGTCACGAGTACATCACCAACGAGCAGCAGGCCATTTCCGCCTGCCTCGGCTATCACGGCTTCCCGAAATCCGTGTGCATTTCGGTGAACGAAGTGGTGTGCCACGGCATCCCGAGCGACGACAAAACGCTGAAAGACGGCGACATCGTCAACATCGACGTGACCGTGATTAAAGACGGTTTCCACGGCGACACGTCGAAGATGTTCATCGTCGGCAAACCGACCATTCTGGGCGAGCGCCTGTGCCGCGTTACTCAGGAAAGCCTGTATCTGGCGCTGAAGATGGTCAAACCGGGCATCCGTCTGCGCACCCTGGGCAAGGCTATCCAGCAATTCGTCGAAGCCGAGAAGTTCTCCGTGGTGCGCGAGTACTGCGGCCACGGCATCGGCGAAGTGTTCCACGAAGAGCCGCAGGTGCTGCACTATGACGCGGACGACGGCGGCGTGGTGCTGCAGCCGGGCATGGCCTTCACCATCGAACCGATGGTCAACGCCGGCGACTACCGCATCCGCACCATGAAAGACGGCTGGACGGTAAAAACCAAAGATCGCAGCTTGTCGGCGCAGTATGAGCATACTATTGTGGTGACTGATAACGGCTGCGAGATAATGACGTTGCGCAAGGATGACACCATCCCCAACATCATTACGCACGAGATGTAAGCACCGCGGCGAACGCCGCGTGCAGAATATCACCAGGCCGGCTTATGCCGGCCTTTTTTATGGGCTGCGCACTATGTCTGACAATCTTCTTCAACAGGCGGCCCCGGCCGTGCCGATGCCGCCCGCCTCCCCCAGCGCCTACGGCGACGACGAGCTCACCTGCCCGGTGCTGAAACAGCGGCTGGAACAGTTTCAGCTGTGGCTGGCGGCGGCGTTCGACGCCGGCTCCAGCGCAGAAAGCCTGGTGGCGGCGCGCAGCGACTTCATCGATCGCCTGCTGCGCCGGCTGTGGACGTTCTACGGCTTTGAAGATATCCCGGAAACCGCGCTGGTGGCGGTCGGCGGCTACGGCCGCGGCGAGCTGCACCCGCTGTCGGATATCGACGTGCTGGTGCTCAGCCAGCGCCGGCTGACGGAGCAACAGTCGCAGCGGGTCGGCGAATTCATCACCCTGCTGTGGGATCTCAAGCTGGAAGTGGGCCACAGCGTGCGCACCCTGGAAGAGTGTCTGCTGGAAGGGCTGGCGGATCTGACCGTGGCCACCAACCTGATCGAATCGCGCATGATCTGCGGCGACGTCGCGCTGTTCCTGCAGATGCAAAAACATATCTTCAGCGACGGCTTTTGGCCTTCGCCGCAGTTTTTCCACGCCAAGATCAACGAGCAGCAAGAACGTCATCAGCGCTACCACGGCACCAGCTATAACCTGGAGCCGGATATCAAAAGCAGCCCCGGCGGCCTGCGTGACATCCACACGCTGCTGTGGGTGGCGCGCCGCCACTTCGGCGCCACCTCGCTGGACGAAATGGTCGGCTTCGGCTTTCTCACCCAGGCCGAACGCAACGAGCTGAACGAATGCCAGAGCTTCCTGTGGCGCATCCGCTTTGCGCTGCACCTGGTGCTGCCGCGTTACGACAACCGTCTGCTGTTCGATCGCCAGCTCAGCGTCGCGCAGCTGCTGCGCTATGAAGGCGAAGGCAACGAGCCGGTCGAGCGCATGATGAAAGACTTCTACCGCATGACGCGGCGCGTCAGCGAGCTGAACCACATGCTGCTGCAGCTGTTCGACGAAGCCATCCTGGCGCTGGACGCCACCGAAAAACCGCGTCCGCTGAACGACGATTTCCAACTGCGCGGCGCTCTGATCGATCTGCGTGACGAAACGCTGTTCATCCGCGAGCCGCAAGCCATCATGCGCATGTTCTACCTGATGGTGCGCAACCGCGAGATCAAAGGCATTTACTCCACCACCGTGCGCCAGCTGCGCCACGCGCGCCGCCACCTGAAACAGCCGCTGTGCACCATCCCGGAAGCGCGCGATCTGTTCATGGCCATCCTGCGCCATCCCGGCGCGGTGTCGCGCGCGCTGGTGCCGATGCACCGTCACAGCGTGCTGTGGGCCTATATGCCGCAGTGGGGCAAGATCGTCGGGCAGATGCAGTTCGATCTGTTCCACGCCTATACCGTCGACGAACACACTATCCGGGTGCTGCAGAAGCTGGAGAGCTTCGCCGATCCGCAAACCCGGCCGCGCCATCCGCTGTGCGTGGAGCTGTATCCGCGCCTGCCGCACCCGGAACTGCTGCTGCTGGCCGCCTTGTTCCACGATATCGCCAAAGGGCGCGGCGGCGATCACTCGATCCTCGGCGCGGAGGACGTGGTGGAGTTCGCCGAGCTGCACGGCCTCAACTCGCGAGAGACCCAACTGGTGGCCTGGCTGGTGCGCTGCCACCTGCTGATGTCGGTCACCGCGCAGCGCCGCGATATCCAGGATCCGACGGTGATCCAGCAGTTCAGCAGCGAAGTGCAGAGCGAAACTCGCCTGCGCTACCTGGTATGCCTGACGGTGGCGGATATCTGCGCCACCAACGAAACCCTGTGGAACAGCTGGAAGCAGAGCCTGTTGCGCGAGCTGTATTTCGCCACCGAGAAACAGCTGCGCCGCGGCATGCAAAACAGCCCTGATCTGCGCGAACGCGTGCGCCACCACCGGCTGCAGGCGTTGGCGCTGCTGCGCATGGACAACATCGACGAAGAGGCGCTGCACCGCATCTGGAGCCGCTGCCGCGCCGACTATTTCCTGCGCCACTCGCCGAATCAGCTGGCCTGGCACGCCCGCCATCTGCTGGCCCACGATTCCACCCAGCCGCTGGTGCTGGTCAGCCGCCAGGCGACGCGCGGCGGCACCGA
Organism: Serratia sp. SCBI; assembly: GCF_000747565.1. Classification (NCBI taxonomy): domain Bacteria; kingdom Pseudomonadati; phylum Pseudomonadota; class Gammaproteobacteria; order Enterobacterales; family Yersiniaceae; genus Serratia; species Serratia sp. SCBI. The sequence continues at coordinate 4,036,895 of NZ_CP003424.1, forward strand.
GATCTTCATCTGGAGCCCGGATCGTCCTTATCTGTTCGCCGCCGTTGCCGGGGAGATGGATCGCCGCAACCTGAGCGTGCACGACGCCCAGATCTTCACCAACCGCGACGGTATGGCGATGGACACCTTTATCGTGCTGGAGCCGGACGGCAGCCCGCTGGCGCAGGATCGCCACGCGGCGATCCGCCAGGCGCTGCTGCAGGCCATCACCCAGCGTGAGTACCAGCCGCCGCGCGTGCGCCGTCCCTCTTCCAAGCTGCGCCACTTCAGCGTGCCGACCGAGGTCACCTTCCTGCCGACCCACACCGATCGCCGCAGCTACCTGGAGCTGACCGCGCTCGACCAACCCGGCCTGCTGGCGCGGGTGGGCGAAGTGTTCGCCGATCTGGGGCTGTCGCTGCACGGCGCGCGCATTTCCACCATCGGCGAGCGGGTCGAGGATTTGTTTATCCTGGCCGACGGCGAGCGGCGCGCGCTCGACCAAGAAACGCGCAGAAAGTTGGAGCAACGGTTGACAGAGGCCCTCACCCCAAACGATAAAATGTGATACAAGTAACTTTTTACCGACAACATCAGGAAAGAGAACAGCATGCAGCAATTACAGAACGTTATTGAAAGCGCCTTCGAACGCCGTGCGGACATCACCCCGGCGAACGTAGACACCGTAACGCGCGAAGCGGTAAACCAGGTGATCGGCCTGCTGGACAGCGGCGCCCTGCGCGTCGCCGAGAAGATCGACGGTCAATGGGTCACCCACCAGTGGCTGAAGAAAGCCGTGCTGCTCTCTTTCCGCATCAACGACAACAAGGTGATGGACGGCGCGGAAACCCGCTACTACGACAAAGTGCCGATGAAATTCGCCGACTACGACGAAGCGCGCTTCCAGAAGGAAGGCTTCCGCGTCGTGCCGCCGGCCACCGTGCGCCAGGGCGCGTTCATCGCTCGCAACACCGTGCTGATGCCGTCTTACGTTAACATCGGCGCCTACGTCGACGAAGGCACCATGGTCGACACCTGGGCCACCGTCGGTTCTTGCGCGCAGATCGGCAAAAACGTTCACCTGTCCGGCGGCGTCGGCATCGGCGGCGTGCTCGAGCCGCTGCAGGCCAATCCGACCATCATCGAAGACAACTGCTTCATCGGCGCGCGTTCCGAAGTGGTGGAAGGCGTGATCGTGGAAGAAGGCTCGGTGATTTCGATGGGCGTCTACCTCGGCCAGAGCACCCGCATCTATGACCGCGAGACCGGCGAAATCCATTACGGCCGCGTGCCGGCGGGTTCGGTGGTGGTTTCCGGCAACCTGCCGTCGAAAGACGGTTCTTACAGCCTGTACTGCGCGGTGATCGTCAAGAAAGTCGACGCCAAAACGCGCGGTAAAGTCGGCATTAATGAGTTATTGCGTACTATCGACTAAATTGAAATAGCGGGTGATTCACCCGCTATTTTTTTGTCTGCGTTTCGCTGGCAGTCACAGTCGCAGATCTCGCTTTCCGCCATAATCGCAGTCGTGGAATATAACGATCACATCTAAAGAGGGCGCAGTATGTACGATAACTTGAAGAGTTTGGGCATCAATCAACCGGAAGACGTCGATCGCTATAGCCTGCGTCAAGAGGCCAACAACGACATCCTCAAGATCTATTTCCGCAAGGACAAGGGCGAGTTCTTCGCCAAGAGCGTGAAGTTCAAGTATCCGCGCCAGCGTAAAACCGTGGTGGCGGACAACGCCGGCCAGGGCTACAAGGAAATTCACGAGATCAACCCGAACCTGCGTTACGTGATCGACGAGCTGGATCAGCTGTGCCAGCGCGATCAGGTGGAAGTGGATCTGAAGCGTAAAATCCTCGACGACCTGCGCCATCTCGAAGGCGTGGTGTCGCACAAGATTGCCGAGATCGAAGCCGATCTGGAAAAACTCACCCGCGGCAAATAATGCGGATCGGCTGACCCGCATCATCGTTAAGGCGCCCTGTTACGGCGCCTTTTTACGTTATGACTGCAGCAGCGTGCCCCACTGCTCGACCCACGGGCAGGCGGCCACTTCCGGCTCCGGCTGTTCCATCGCATCGATTTCCAGCACTTCGCCAACGCGGGTGGCGCCCTGTTCCTGCAGCAGCGCATCGAACGTGCGCCCGGCGCCGCAGAAGTGGTCATAGCTGCTGTCGCCGAGGGCGATCAGCCCATAGCGCAGCTCCGGCTGATAGCCAACCTGATCGCGGATAGCGTGGAACAGCGGCGCGATGCTGTCCGGCAGATCGCCCTGCCCGGTGGTGGAGGTGATCACCAGCGCGTAGTGCTGACGATAAAACTGCCAGGCCTCCAGCGTGCCCTCTTCGAACAGTTTGACCTCATGGCCCTGCTCGCTGAGGATGTTTTGCGCCTCTTCCGCCACCAGCAGCGAATTGCCGTAGACCGTTCCCACGAAGATACCAACCTGAGCCATGGCTCCTACTCCCTTCATTACCTTTAAAAATTGTCAGCTATCCTGACCGTTAGCCGCGCTAAACTCAACCCCGGCAAGTTCAGGGAATACCCCCGCCCAGCCGAACTGCGCCATCACCCCTTGCCAGGCCTCGTCCCAGCGCGCCGTTACCTGCAGCGGCTCGCCGGTCACCGGGTGCGTCAGCTGCAGATGGCTGGCGTGCAGCATCAGGCGCGGGCAACCGAAATGCTGCGCCATCCCGCGATTCTGCCGCAGATCGCCGTGCTTGCTGTCGCCGATGATCGGGTGGCGCAGGTGCGCCATATGGCGCCGCAGCTGATGTTTGCGGCCGGTTTCCGGCTGCAGTTCCACCAGACTGTAACGCGCGCTGTCGTAGCGGCCGACGGCCACCGGCATCTCTACCTGCGCCAACGGCCGGTAGTGCGTCACGGCCGGCTGCGGCCCCTTGTCAGCATCGGCATGTTTATCGGCGATTTTATCCAGCTCCGCCGTCAGCGGGTAGTCGAGGGTCGCCTCCTCCTGCACGTAACCGCGCACCACCGCATGGTAGGTTTTCTGCACCTGATGCTGCTCGAACTGCTGCGACAGCAGGCGCGCCACCTCGCTGGAGAGCGCCATCAGCAGCACGCCGGACGTCGGACGATCGAGACGGTGCACGGTAAAGACGTGCTTCCCGAGCTGATCGCGCACCGTCTGCATCATAAAGCGAGTTTCATGACGGTCCAGCCAACTGCGGTGCACCAACCAGCCCGACGGTTTGTTCACCGCCACCAGGTGTTCATCCTGATACAAAATCTCAATCACATCGCATTCCCAGGTCAATAGCCGTTTCGGGCGCGAGTATAACAGGCATGAGACGCAACGCTAGTTCACCCATTCGATGGTCACCAGGCGCGTATCGGCGCGGCCGCGATCGTCCACCGCCCGAATGCGGTAGCGCCCGTTGTTGATCGGCCGCCAGTCGATCGGTTTTTTACTGGCGCTGCTGCCGAGATAGATATCGTCGACGAACCAGTACACCGTCTTGCTGTCGGCGTCCGTCACCGCATTGAAGGCGATTTTGTCCCGTCCCTGTTGCGACTGGCGCAGGGTATAAGTGGTGTTTTTCAACGGCGAGGTGATGCGCGGCGCGTTGCCGCCGACGGCGATGCCGTTGTCCTTGCAGCGATTGACCGGCGGCGCCCGCTTCGGCAGCCCGGCCTGGGCGAACACGTTGGCCAAATCGGAAGGCCAGAATTCAAAAATTTCGGTGCGGGTCTGCGCCGCGTCATACGGCGGGCAAACAACCTCGCCGCTGTGAATATCCAGCACCACCGGCCGGTAGACGCTGTCTACCTTGATCGGCGACTTGCCGGGAATGAACCAGGTCTTGCCCTTTTGCTGGCACCACGGCGTCGGCAGATCGCCGCTGGCGAGACAGATGTCTACCCGCCGCAGCCGCTTGGGGAACGGATGTTTCGGTTCCCGCAGGGCGGGATAGCTGGCGTTGACGCTGTCGATGATATTGAAAAACAGCGGCGCGGCCGCCTCGGCGCCGACCAACGCATTGTTGCCGCGCCCATCGAAGTTGCCTTCCCACACCACCAGCACGTAAGGGCCGAAAATCCCGACGCTCCAGGCGTCGCGAAAGCCCCATGAGGTGCCGGTCTTCCAGTACACCGGCAGCGACGAAGAACGCTGCGCCAGCGTATCGCCCGGCCGCCGGTGCTGGCGCAGCATATCCAGCGTGATGAAACTGGCCTCCTCGCTCAACAGCCGCACCGGCCTCGGTTCACCCTCGTTCAGCCGCAATCGCAGCGGCCGCAGCTCGCCGCGGTTCGCCAGCAACGCGTACAGCTTCGCCAGCTCCTGCGCCGTCACCTCGCCGCCGCCCAGCACCAGCGACAGTCCGTAGTGGCTCTCATTGGCCATATTGGCGACGCCGGTCAGGCGCAAAAACTGATAAAAGGTCGGCTGACGCAGCTGTGAGGCGACATAGACCGCCGGGATGTTACGGCTGAAATTCAGCGCGTCGGTGGCGGTCACCGGGCCGAGAAAACGCCGGTCGAAATTTTCCGGCGCATAGGCGCCGAACGACGAAGGCACGTCTTTCAGAATGGTCATCGGATGCAGCACGCCCTGCTCCATGCCCAGCGCGTAGATGAACGGCTTCAGCGTCGATCCCGGCGAACGCTTGGCGTTGGTGCCGTTCACCTGCCCCTGGATCGGACGATTGTAATAGTCCGCCGAGCCCACCAGCGCGCGCACCCCCATATCGCGGCTGTCCACCAGCAGCACCGCGGCGTTTTGGATGCCGCGGCTGCGGTTGCGGGCGATAAAAGCGTTGACCTGCCGTTCGACCAGCCGCTGCAGCCCGGCGTCCAGCGTCGTGTCTACGCGGGTATCGCGCTGCACCAGTTGCTGCGTCTGCAGGCGCAGCTGTTCGATAAAGTGCGGTGCGATATAAGGCACTTGTTCAGGCTGCCGCAGCGCCAACGGCAGGCGGAACAGCGTTTGCTGGCTGGCGTCGGTGGGGTAAACCCGCTGCCAACGCTGGAACAGACGATTGCGCGCCTGCGTCAACGCCGCGCCGAGCACGCCGGTTTTCGGCTCCAGACGGTAGCTGGGTGACTGCGGCAAGACCGCCAGCGTCAGCGCCTCCGGCAGAGTCAACTCCCGCGGCGGCTTGGCGAAATAGATCAGGCTGGCGGCGCCGATGCTTTCAATGTTGCGGCCGTAGGGCGCGTAATTCAAATAGGCTTCCAGGATATCGCGCTTGGAGTAGCTCAGTTCCAGCTGCACCGCACGCAGCACCTGCAACACCTTGCCGCCCGGCGTACGGGTATTGAGATGCCAGCGCATCCGCGCCAGCTGCATGCTGATGGTCGAACCGCCCTGCATTTTGCCGCCAGCGACATAACTGCGCCAGAAACCGCGCATCAGGCTGACAGGGTTAAAGCCGGGGTTATAGTAGAACCAACGATCTTCGTGCAGCAGCAACCCGCGCACCGCCAGCGGCGACACTTGCTCCAGCGAGGTCCACAGCCGGTAGCGATCGTCGTTGGCCAGCGTAATGCGCAGCAGCGCGCCGTGCCTGTCGTAATAAACGGAAGACTGCGGCAGCCCCTGCCACAGGGGCGGATGCGGCCACAGCCGAATTGCGGTCAACAGCAGCGCCAGTAAAAACACCGCCATCAAGCCGTTTTGCAGCACGCGCCCGGTCAGGATCTTCATACGTTCTCAGCATTCCGGCGCCAGACGCTGGCCTGGCGCCGGATACGGCCTAGTCGTTGCCCGCCGGCACCACCACCAGCTTGCCGCCGCCGGCCGACATGGCCTGCACTTCTCGGTCATACATGGCTTCGCCGTAGGCCGGTGGAATAATAAAGCTGCCGGTATTGGTGGCCTTGATCTGATAGACGAACTCCTGCACCTCGGTGCCGACGCTGCCGTAGATAATCACCCGATCTTCACGGATGTCGCTGTAATCCGGCGCCCAGGTGGAGCCGGTGGCGGCCAGCGGCGACTGCCAGCCGCCGCGATCGTCGCTCTCCTCACCGGCATCGGCCGGTTCCGGCGGCGTCTGCTGCACCACTTCGAACCCGCCCGGCAGCAGATCGACAATCGCCAGGTTGCTCTGCCCCTCTTTCGAGTTGGCGCGCACCTTCAGATGGACGTTGATCTTCTGCCCCAGCGTCACCTGCGTCACCGGTTTACCCTGTTCGTCGGTGTACTCGCGGACGATCTCAATCCCGCGCGACAGCGCTTTTTGCGGCGCGTTCAGATCGTAACCGGCCTGCGTCACCACATACCAGGCCGGCGCGCTGCCGCCGTTGGTGAAGCGCACGGCGGTGGCATCGGCGTTGAACTGCCCCTGAACGAACAGCCCCTGCAGCTCACTGATGCGCTGTGGCTCACCGCCGGCTTTATCTACCTGCACGATGCCTAACGCGTCCGCATTGGCGGATTGCGCCGCCACCTGGGCCGAATAGCTTTCCAGCGCCAGGATGCTCATTGCAGAGGAGTAGGTGGTATAACGCTCTTCTTTCAGTGCCTTGACCATATTCTCCAGCACCTGCGGCGGAATCGACGCCACCTTCTCAGGGAAGTGACGGGTAATCAAATACAGCCGCGTCGCATCCTGCACCAGCGGATCGAAATAGTTCTGCGTCCACCAGGCGCTGTCATAGGCTTTGCTCAGTTGCTGCCAGCTGGGTTGCAACAGCGCGGCGGCTTCGTCGTCCATCTTCAACAAACGATAGGAAGAGGCCAGATACAGCGCGCTCAGATCGGTTTTCCACTCTTCGCCATAGCGTTTTTGCAGCGTATCCTGCACGGCCGCCAGCGAGTTGGTGGTCACTTCGCCCTGCAGCGTCAGCAGGTAGACCGCCCAACTGCGCAGGCGCAGCAGATACAGATCGTCGAAACCGCTGGCCGCCAGCTCGCGCAGCGCGCCGTTGGCTTCGTCCAGCATGCCTTCCGGCAGGGCGTAACCCGCCGCTTTGGCTTCGAGCAGATATTGCACCACATAAGGCGTGACGAAAGGATCGGCATCCGGCGACGAACGCCAGGCGCCGATCGCCCCGCTGTCGTTCTGACGGGCGCGCAGCACGCTCAGCAGGTTGCGCAGCTGCTTGCTGACTTCCGCCTGGCTCAGGCTGCCTTTCATCTCTGGATGGCGGCTCTGCAACATCAGCGGAATGGAACGGCTGACGATCTGCTCGGAACAGTAATACGGATAATCCGCCAGGTATTGCGCCAACCCGCTGGTCAGCACCAGCGGCGAATTCGACACCGCCGCCCGGCGCTGCGCGAAGGCGTCGAACATCTGGCGCAGGCCATCGACGTTCTGGCTGCCGCCGCTCATGCGCCCCATCACCGATTGAGTACGGTACGGCGCCGCCGGCCGCACCGAGGTGCTGACGGTGCGACGGCTGGCCTGGTCGCCGTAACGGGCGTCGAACACCAGCGGCGCATCGCCCAAAACGGCTTTGGCGCGCAGACGGAAGGCGATCACGCCCTCGCGTTTTTCCGCCAGCGTCAGGCTTTGCGTCGCGTTGCCCACCACCTCCAATTGCGGCGGCGGCGTCAGCAGGACGTTGATGGCTGCCGACTGGCCGTTCAGCCCTTCGAGGTTGTTGCTGACGCCCACGCTGACGTCGAACTCATCGCCCGGCGCCACCATCGCCGGCACGTTCGGCGTCATGATGAAGCTGTCGCGCACCGTAGCGGCGGTTTGCGCCTTGCCGATTTTCTCCGGCGTCACCGAAATCGCCATGACGCGGATCTTGCCGTTGAAGTAATCCGGCACCGGGTAGACGAACTGCTTCTCGCCGCTGACTTCGGTTATGCCGGACCAATAGGCCACCGGCTTATCGCGCTTGCGCTTGAACGGGTTGAGGTTGAGATCCAGCCCTTCGCCCGCATCGCCGCCCGGCGCCGCGGTCAGCGCCATCAGCTTGCTGAATTCCGGCAGGATCAGATCGAGGATCTGCGAGCTGCTCACGTTCAGTTCGCGCTTGCTGAAGAAGAACTCCAGCGGATCCTTCAGGCGATAACGCGCCACCTGCAAAATGCCCTCATCGACGGCGAACAGCGCCACCTGCTGCGGCGCATCGGTCTTGACAGTCATCGTCAGGTTTTCACCCGGTTTGATGACCTCCGGTGCCGTCACCTCAAGGCTGTTTTGGCGCGCCCTGGTACTGATCTTGAACGGCATCACGCCATAGCTCAGCGGGCTCATGAAGATCTCGCTGGAGTTGATGTCGCGCACGAACTGCACGTTGATGTAGCCGTTGCCCTCCATGCCGGCCGGCACGCGGATCGTCTGCACCGAGCTGGTGGTGTCGGTGTGGAACCACTGCCAGGCGTAAACCTTGTCCTTCTCGATGGTGATCAAGCCACTGCCGGTATAAGGCGCGTTGATCGCCACCTCGATCTCTTCGCCGGGCTGATATTCCGCCTGGTTGAGTTTTAGCTTCAGTTCGGCGTTGCGATCCAGCGAACGGCTCAGGTTGGCGTTGCCGGCCACGCTGTAGGCGACGCGGTTGAGCGTCTTGCCCTGCGCATCTTCGATCACCAGCACGAAGTCGCCCGGCTTATCGGTCGCCAGCCGCAGATCCGCGCCCTGATCGCCCAGCGCCAGCGGCTGTTCCGAGAGCTGCACTTCCTTCATCTTCGATTGGTATTTGTAAACGCCCGAATCCTGTTTGGTCAGCACCGAAATGTATTTCTGTTCGATCAGCACCTGCTTCAGGTTCGGCATGGCGATCTGTTTCAAGGCCGGATCAATGGCGATCACATTCAGATGCCGCTCCGCATCGCGATTGATGTAGCCCAGATCGCCGTCGGCCTTCACCCCAATCAGGTAATCGTAAGGCGAAACCAGCGTACGGGCGGTAGCCGCCACCGAGCGACCGCCGCCGGCAACGAACGCCTCCGACAACAGCTGCAGCTGATAAGTGGCGTCGGCGTAAGATTTCAGATCGAGCGGAATATCAGCCGCGCCGTGTTCATCGGTGGTGCGATCTTCCAGCTCGGTTTCGAACCCGTCGCTGTTTTGCCGGTTTTCGTAGAACGCATAATCCGGGAAGCGATCGAAGCTCGGATACATTGGCCGCAGCGTCAGCCTGGTGGTCACACGGCGATCTTGCGCCGGGGTGCCGAACAGGTTCTGCACATCGATGCTGGCCTTCAGCTCAGACGGCTTGACCCAGCCTTGCTGGCGGTCCGGCGTCAACGCCAGCTTCACTTTCAGTTGATCCGGCTCGAACTCCTTCACATTGACTGCGGTATGGCCGAGCAGCGTGGAGGTGTCGTTGTTTTTGCCGATCAGATACAGATAAACGTTCCACTCGCCGGTGGGCGAGTTTTCATCGGTGGTATAGCTCAGTTCGTTGAAACCGCTGGCGCCCAGCGTCAGCGGCACGGTGGACATCAGCTTGTCGCGCGGATCGCGAATTTCTGCGCGCACCGGCACGCCGGCGAGGCCAACGCGCCAGTCGGCGGCGCGAGTGATCAGGCCGATATTGAAGGTGTCTCCCGGCCGATACACGCCGCGGTCGGAGAACAGGTAGCTGCTGAGCGTGCGCGGATCGGTCGGCGTTTGTTCACCGGCAACGTCGAAGCGCGAGAAATCCAGCCCGCGATCGTTAGAGCTGCCGGTCGGCAGGAAGGAGACATCCCCTTCTTTCTCCACCAGGAACATCACCGGCTGGCGCTCGTTGGTGTACACATCCAGCGCCGGGAAACGCACGTGGCCGTCGGCGCCGGTGGTTTGGCTGAGCAGCGTCACGCCGTTTTTGGCCACCACAGATACGTTGGCGCCGCTGACCGGCGCACCGCTTTGGATCGACTGCACGAAGACGTCGCGCGTCTTATCCTGCGAGCTCTTGGCGACGATGCCCAGATCGGTCACCACCACAAAACGCGAATCGCCGACGTCGGGCTGCTCTTCCCCTGCGCTCTCGTCCTGTTCCTGCTCCTGCTCGGCGCCCGCCTCTTCCGCCGCCGGTTTGCGATTCGGCTGCCATTCCGACAGCGTCAACAGAAACACCCCACGATGGGAACTGGCGTTGGTGGAGAGATAGCGGGAAAGATCGATGCCCTGATAGTTCACTTCCCCCGGCCGCTCGTTGTTGAGCGCCGTCTGGTATTTGAAATGCTCGGTGAAATACTCATCGTTGAGCCGGTTGAATTCCGTGGACGAGTATTCCCGGCTTTTGAAGGAAACAATGTGCTGCAGCTGACTCGGGATCACCCGCTTGATGTCCAGCCGCAGGCCCGCCACGTTGCGCGCCGCCACGCTGATCTGCTTGTCGCCGTTGACCGACAGCAGCGAGCCCTGCGACATGAACTGCAGCGATTTCGGGAACTCCGGCACTTCGACCACCCGATAAACCTTCTTCGGCATTTTGTAACCGCCGGCGGAGATCAGCTGGTTATCGATCTCGAGCAGCATAAAGCGGTGCGCCGGGGCGTCAAAACGGAAGCTGAACTGCGGCTGATAGGCCTCTTCCGCCTCGTTAAGCGTCAACGGCAGCGGCGTCGCCTGCGCCAGCACGTTCTTGCCGACGCTGTCTACCGTCCATGGGTAAAAGTCTTCAGCATCATTGGCGGCCTCGGCATCGCTCGGATCGTGCTGCGGCAGCAGCCAGGCTTTCGCGGCTCGCGCCAGCTCTTTATCCTTCACCGCATCGCTGAAACCAACCACCAGCGCACGCTGCCCTTTGCCGCCGTCGGTGTCCACCACCTGGGCGCTGGCGTCGCTCAGCGCCAGGCTGTAGAGGGTAGGAACCTTGACCCAGTTGCTTTTCGCCTCTTCGACCGCGTTGCCGGCCGCCGTCGATTTAACGCCCTTGCCGACGGTCAGATGTACCGCGCCGCCCTGATCCAGCGCCTGCAGCGGCTCGGAATGCACCCAGGCGTTCAGTTTTTTCTCGTCATAGACCAGAGAGAAATTCAGCTTCTTCTCGGAGGTGGCGTTGCCTTCTTTCAATCCCAGCGAAATCTGTTTTTCAAAGCTGGCGACGTCGACCGGCGCGTTGAACTGCAGATTGAAAATCGCGCTGCGTTTCTGCGCATTCTGCGGATCGCGGTAGTACTCGGCCTGCCCCAGACGGTAGTCGAACGCAGGCACGGTGAAGGCATAGCGGGTTTTGGCGAGTTTGACCTGCGGCGCCAGCAAGGCGGCGGGCTCGAGGGTCACGTCATATTTCGCGCCCATCGGCAGCGGCTTTTTCGGCGTGAACACCAGCGTCGATTCATTGTTCCACGCCCACTGTCCTTCCGCCGTCGGTTTGAGGGTGATGCCGGCGCTCACGGTTTTGCCCACCGCGGCGATCGGCGCGACCGAGCCGCTGAAGGCCAGGCTCACCGTTTGTGGCGCTTGCCGGGCGGCGGTGTAATCTATCGGCGCGGGGTTAGCCAGCGATGCGCTGACCTCCTGAACCACCATCGGCGCCGGTTCGATCGGCTGAGGCCGATTTTGCCACCAGTGCCAACCGTAAAACGCGCCGCCCGCGGCGCCTGCCAGCAGCAGCAGGCCCAGACCGATCGCTTTCGGATGTTTATCCACGCCGCTTTCCAGCCGCAGAAAACCGCGCGGCAGCGCAGCCCACCAGGCCGGCGCGCGCCAGCTGAGGTTGCCGACCAGCGGTCTCAGCAACCGCCCCAACAGCGACAAGACCCCACCCAACAGGCGGCAAACGCCCTTAACCAGGGTAAAAGGCAAACGAAGGATAAACCTTAATAAATCCATTATTGCAGCACCTCATCATCCTAATGCAGCCCCCGGTCAACCACCGCGGTTTAACCGAGCCGAAAGACGCCGTCGGCTCTCCTGCCCGGCATCCGCGCGAGTACTCTACACTGCCGGGCGGCAAAAATCTGCGCGCCGCCGGCGAATTACGGCTCTTTATTCAACATCAAATCCAACTGCTGCAGCAGCACCAACAGCGGCAGACTGCTCGGCTCACGCTCCTTCAACGCCTCCTCGAAGTAAGGCGTGATGGCAAAACGCGTCGGCAGCGGCGCTTCGGCGTCCAACAGCGCATACATGCGCGGCAGAAACACCCACTGCAGCCAAGCCTCGGCCGACATGCTGTCGATGCAGAACGGCTCGGTGCTGGAGAAAGCCTCAGGCTCGGGCGGCGCGGCCTGCCACAAGGCCAAATCGCGCATGGATTGTTCAATCGCCTGCAAACTGCGGCGAACCTGATTATGTATACTCATCTGCATTCCCGATCTCTTTTCATCATGATATTCAGCTCGCTGGCTGAAAGGCGGCAAAGCATAGCATTTTTATAGCCCAAATTTGGCGCGCCCGAGACCGGCTGCCGTTTTTATCTGGTGGCGTGCGCCGCCGCGCGGCACAATAGGCCCACCGAATTCACCACACAGATAAAGATTCATGTCCGTAATAACAGAGAAAAAAAATCACGCGACGCCCGGTAAGGCCATGCTGGCCTCGGTCACCGGTTACGCCATGGACGGGTTTGACCTGCTGATCCTCGGCTTTATGCTGCCGGCCATCAGCATCGAATTAGGATTAACCTCATCGGCCGCCGGTTCGCTGGTCACCTGGACGCTGATCGGCGCAGTGCTGGGCGGCGTGATCTTCGGCCATCTCAGCGATCGCTTCGGCCGCATCCGGGTGCTGACTATCACCATCCTGATGTTTTCCCTGTTCACCGGCCTGTGCGCCGTGGCGCAAGGCTATTGGGACCTGCTGGCCTATCGCACGCTGGCGGGCATCGGGCTGGGCGGCGAGTTCGGCATCGGCATGGCGCTGATCGCCGAAGCCTGGCCGGCGGAGAAACGCAACCGCGCTTCAGCCTACGTCGGCATGGGCTGGCAGTTGGGGGTGCTGGCGGCCGCTTTCCTGACGCCGTTGCTGCTGGAACATATCGGCTGGCGCGGCATGTTCCTGGTCGGCCTGCTGCCGGCGCTGGCGTCATTCCTGATCCGCCGCACGCTGGGCGAACCGGAGGAATTCGTGCGGCAGAAAGACGCCGGGCAGCCGCTCTCCTTCCTTCAGCGTTTGCGCCTGCTGTTTAAGGATCGCGCCACCAGCAAGACCAGCATCGGCATCTTCATTCTCTGTTCGGTGCAGAACTTCGGCTACTACGGGCTGATGATCTGGATGCCGACTTATCTGGCGAAAAACTTCGGCTTCTCGCTCACCAAGTCCGGCCTGTGGACGGCGGTGACGGTGGTCGGCATGACGTTCGGCATCTGGCTGTTCGGCGTCCTGGCCGACCGCTTCGCCCGCTGGAAGATCTTCGTGCTGTATCAGGTCGGCGCGGTGGTGATGGTGATCGGCTACGCCCAGTTGAGCGATCCGATGCTGATGCTGTTCGCTGGCGCAGTGATGGGCATGTTCGTCAACGGCATGATCGGCGGTTACGGCGCGTTGATTTCCGATACCTACCCGGTGCAAGCACGCGCCACCGCGCAAAACATCCTGTTCAATCTGGGACGCGGCGTCGGCGGCCTGGGGCCATTGGTGATCGGCGCGCTGGTGACGCAGGTGTCGTTTACCGCCGCCATCAGCCTGTTGGCGGCGATTTACCTGCTGGATATCTACGCCACGCTGTTCCTGCTGCCGAAAAAACAGGGCGCAGGCGATACGCTGGGCGCGATTGGTTAACGCGGAAGAAGGATTGAGACGGGGCGCACGCGCGGCGGAATAGAACAAAAAGTTGGGGGCACTGCGTTAACAGTGCCCCCGGTTCGTTTTATAGCCATCCCGCTACACAGCATGCTCCCTGCTCAATCCTTGAAAACTTTTCCTGCGGCCATCCTGACCAAGTGGTCCTTGCATCATCCTGCAGCATCGTCCTGACGCGGTTCCTCAGCCTTCCTGACCCGCCGACAGTCCTGCGCCGGCTCTCAATCTCCGTCCTGGAGGTGTCCTTGGTTTCAATCCTGAAACATCCTGGGCATCTCCTGACGCCATCCCTCGCTCTTGCCTGAGCGCATCCCTTTCTTCTTCCTGAAGCTGCATCATCCTGATGCTTTCCTGCTCCGCCGGGTCCGTGCCGGTAATGATAAGATCGCTCAAATTTCCCGGAATCACAAGGGTTTGAGAGGTGTCTCACACTAAATTAAGACTAAGAGTTATCCTAAAGAAATTCTAACCAATTGATCTGGATAACAATAATCTCATGGTCCAAAGAGAGGTGAAAAAAATTAAGAGCGATCTCTCACAGCCCGTGTGAGAGATCTCTTACACGACCGACGGCGAATCCGCCGCGCTTCAGTCCAGCACTGGGCGCAGCGCATCGAGGAAATTCCCCAGCGTCGCCGCCAACAAGGTGCGCTTATCGCTGCCAAACTGCTCCAGCACTACGTTGCCGCTGACGTTGCACAGCGACACCATCGTCATCTCGGATTCGGTGGTCGCCAGGAAGAGAGTCGGTGACAATTTGAGGCGCTTTTGCGTCACCAGATGGCCGATCAGATTCTCCTGCAGGCGGATGAAATCCTCTTCGCTCCATACCTGCAGCAGGCTCAGGCGATGCTCCCCAAATTGCGCGCTCATGTCACCGGCGTATTGCTGCGTGTAGAAACGGTGCGCATCCGGCTGCAAACGCAGCTCCAGTGCGGCCTCTACCTTCTCCAGCGTCGCCGCCGGTTCGAAAGGCTGCGGCAACCACAGCACGTCGTCCTCGCGATTCTCCACGATGCAGGGCGATGGCACGCCGTACAGCGCCTCGCTGGCCGGCGCGTGGCCGCGCTCTTGCTGCCACAACTCGACATAGCGTTGAGTGAATTCACGCAGAGCGTGCGATACATCATGGTCCATATTCTTTCTCGCATACGTTAAACTGACGGCCATTGTACCTATCTCTGACCGAGGTGACAGCAGATGTCCTCATATCAAGACCACCAGGCCCTGTCAGGGCTGACGCTGGGCAAACCCACCGCCTATCGTGATCGCTACGACGCCACGCTGCTGCAGGCGGTGCCGCGCAGCATGAACCGCGAGCCGCTGGGGCTGTATCCCGACAACCTGCCCTTCCACGGCGCGGACATCTGGACGCTGTACGAACTCTCCTGGCTGAACGCCAACGGGCTGCCTCAGGTGGCGGTGGGCGAGATCAGCCTCAACGCCGACAGCCTGAACCTGATCGAATCGAAAAGCTTCAAGCTGTATCTCAACAGCTTCAACCAAACGCCGTTCGCCGATTGGGAAACGGTGCGCAGCACGCTGCAACGCGATCTGTCCGCCTGCGCCCAGGGCGAGGTGAGCGTCACCCTGTTCAGCGTCGACCAACTGGAAGGCAGCCCGATCGCTCGTCTGGCCGGCGACTGCATCGACCAGCAGGATATTCGCATCGACAATTATGAGTTCAACGCCGACTACCTGCAGAACGCCGCCGGTGAAGAGGTAGTGGAAGAGCAATTGGTCAGCCACCTGCTGAAGTCCAACTGCCTGATCACCCATCAGCCCGACTGGGGCTCGGTGCAGATAAGCTACCGCGGCGGCAAGCTCGATCGCGAAGCGCTGCTGCGCTATCTGGTTTCCTTCCGCCACCACAACGAATTCCACGAGCAATGCGTCGAGCGCATCTTCAACGATCTGATGCGCTATTGCCGGCCGCAAAGCCTGACGGTTTACGCCCGCTATACCCGCCGCGGCGGACTGGATATCAACCCGTGGCGCAGCAACGTCGCATTCGCTCCCGAGCACGGCCGCCTGGCGCGCCAATAAGTGCGAAACATTGCTCAACAACTGAGCTAACGAGCGGTTTGTGTTGGTAAAAGCGCAGGGACGGCGGTAAGGTTAAAACGAGGCTGCAGCCGGGCAGAGCGCCCGCTTCGCCGCAGCACGCCAACCATAACGAGATGCTGTTTTGCTGCGTATGGATTACTACCGCCCCACACCGGGTGCAAAGGAGTTACCTTGATTACACACATCAGCCCGCTTGGCTCTATGGATTTATTGTCGCAGCTGGAAGTAGACATGCTGAAGCGCACCGCCAGCAGCGACCTGTACCGCCTGTTTCGCAACTGTTCGCTGGCCGTGTTGAACTCCGGCAGCCAAACCGACAACAGCAAACAGCTGCTGTCGCGCTATGAAACCTTCGATATCAACGTGCTGCGCCGCGAGCGTGGCGTGAAGCTGGAGCTGGTCAATCCGCCGGAAGAGGCGTTCGTCGACGGCCGCATCATCCGTTCACTGCAGGCCAACCTGTTCGCCGTGTTGCGCGACATTCTGTTCGTGCACGGCCAAATCGCCAGCGCCGGCCGTTTCCAACACCTGAACCTGGAAAACTCGGCCCACATCACCAACCTGGTGTTCTCGATCCTGCGCAATGCGCGCACGCTGCATCTGGATGAGGATCCCAACATGGTGGTGTGCTGGGGCGGGCACTCGATCAACGAGAACGAATACCTGTACGCGCGCAAGGTCGGCAGCCAGCTGGGCCTGCGCGAGTTGAACATCTGCACCGGCTGCGGGCCGGGCGCCATGGAAGCGCCGATGAAAGGCGCGGCGGTCGGCCACGCGCAGCAGCGTTACCGCAACAGCCGCTTCATCGGCATGACCGAACCGTCAATCATCGCCGCCGAGCCGCCTAACCCGCTGGTGAACGAGCTGGTGATCATGCCGGACATCGAAAAACGTCTGGAAGCGTTTGTGCGTATCGCGCACGGCATCATCATCTTCCCGGGCGGCGTCGGCACCGCCGAAGAGCTGCTGTACCTGCTGGGTATCCTGATGAACCCGGAGAACAGCGAGCAGGTGCTGCCGCTGATCCTGACCGGGCCAAAAGAGAGCGCCGATTACTTCCGCGTGCTGGACGAGTTCATCATGAACACGCTGGGCGACGCCGCGCGCCGTCACTACACCATCATCATCGACGATCCGGCGGAAGTGGCCCGGCAGATGAAAAAAGCCATGCCGCTGGTGAAGGAAAACCGCCGCAACACCGGCGACGCCTACAGCTTCAACTGGTCGATCCGCATCGCGCCGGATCTGCAGCTGCCGTTCGAGCCGACCCACGAGAACATGGCGAACCTCAATCTGTATCCGAACCAGCCGCCGGAGCAATTGGCCGCCGCGCTGCGCCGCGCCTTCTCCGGCATCGTGGCCGGCAACGTGAAGGAAAACGGCATCCACGCCATTGAGCAGTTCGGCCCGTACAAGCTGCACGGCGAACCGCAGATGATGAAGCAGATGGACAGCCTGCTGCAGGGCTTTGTCGCCCAGCACCGCATGAAGCTGCCGGGCAGCGCCTATGTGCCCTGCTACGAAATCGTCGCCTGATCCTCAATCCCGGGCGGCGTAACGGCCGCCCTGTTTTTTTCTGACCTTGCCGCCCATGATGATACACCTACTGATTGTCGACGCCCTGAACCTCATCCGCCGCATTCACGCCGTACAGGGCTCCCCTTGCGTCAACGCCTGTCGCCACGCGCTGCAGCAGTTGCTTCAGCACAGCCGCCCGACCCACGCGGTGGCGGTATTTGACGAGGACGACCGCAGCGAAAGCTGGCGCCACCAAATTCTGCCGGACTACAAGGCCGGGCGCTCGCCGATGCCGGAAAACCTGCAACAGGAGATGCCGCAGCTGCGTGAAGCCTTCGCCGAACTGGGCGTCGCCAGCTGGCATTCACCCGGCAACGAGGCAGACGATCTGGCGGCCACGCTGGCGGCGAAGGTCGCCGGCGGCGGCCACCAGGTGACCATCGTCTCCACCGACAAAGGCTATTGCCAACTGCTGGCGCCGAACGTACAGATCCGCGATTACTTCCAGAAACGCTGGTTGGATATGCCTTTCGTGCAGCAGGAATTCGGCGTGCTGCCGCAGCAACTGCCGGACTACTGGGGGTTAGCGGGGATCGGCAGCAGCAAGATCCCCGGCGTGGCCGGCATCGGGCCGAAAACCGCCGTGCTGCTGTTGCAGCAGTCGGGCAGTCTGGACGGGATCTATCAGCACCTGGAGCAGGTGCCGGAGAAATGGCGCGGCAAGCTGGAGCAGCACCGCGAGCTGGCCTACGTCAGCAAACACGTCGCCACGCTGCGCACCGATCTGTCGCTGGACGGCAACCTGCAGCAGCTGCGCCTGCCGATACAATAAGGGGCGCTGCAAGCAGCGCCCCTTATCAGGTTTAACGCGATTAATCGCGCTCGTCGCGGCGGCCCGGCACCGCCGACCACATGCGGCGCACGTGTACGGTGATCTCTTCGCGGTCGTGATACAGCTGCTTGGCATGCACTTCAACGCTGATGCCGGCAGCGCCCAGCGCTTCGCGGATGCTCATCAGGTTTTGCGACACTTCCTCATAGCGCTTTTTCATCGGCAGTTTGAGGTTAAAGATCGCTTCGCGGCACCAGCCTTTCACCAGCCACTGAATCATCAGGCTGGTCACCTTCGCCGGTTTCTCCACCATGTCGCACACCAGCCAGTAGATCTTGCTGCTGTTCGGCTCGAACTTGAAGCCGTCGGCGCGGTGGTGCGTCACCTGGCCGGTTTCCATCAGGCTCGGCGCCATCGGGCCGTTATCCACCGAATGCACCATCATGCTGCGCTTCACCAGCTGATAGGTCCAGCCGCCCGGGCAGGCCCCCAGATCGACCGCATGCATGCCGCTGGCCAGGCGCTCGTCCCACTCGTCGGCGGGGATGAACACATGGAACGCTTCTTCCAGTTTCAGCGTCGAACGGCTCGGCGCATCGGCCGGGAAGCGCAGACGCGGAATACCCATGTAGAACGGCGAGTTGTTGTTGCTGTAGGAGTAACCGACATAGCAGCAGCCCGGCGCGATGAAGAACACGTGCACCACCGGGCGAGTCGGGTTCTCGCGCGCCATCAGCACCTTCTGCTCACGCATCGCGGCGCGCAGCGGCACCGTCAGCTTGCGGCAGAATTTCATCAGCTCTTTGCTTTCGTTGGTGTCCGGCACTTCCACCCGCAGCTCGCCGCCGCGATCAACCACGCCGATCAGCATGCCGACGATCGGCGATACCCGATCTTCCGGCGGCAGATCGCGCAGCAGCTCACCCACCACGATCATTTGGCGGGCGAAAATCAGTTCGCGGAACGGAATCTCCCGCGCCAGGCGGTCGGCATCGTCCGGCTGATAGCATTCGAACAACACGTAACCGCTGTGCTCTTTTACCCGCGCAAAGCCGTAAATCTCCAGCTGGGCGGCTTTATCGGTGATCTCCGCCGCACACTCTTTTTCGAAGCCGGGACGGCAGTACAACGCAATCTTATTCATGGCGCTCGGCCTTTTTCCTCAGACGCAAAGCGCCAATCAACATCAATATCCAGCCGATCAAGAAGCACACGCCGCCAACCGGCGTGATATATACCCAGACCTTCAGGTGCGACAGCGCCAGACAATAGAGGCTGCCGCTGAACAACACGGTGCCGAACGCCAACAGCGCTCCGCTCCAGTAAAACCACAGGCTCACGCGGCGCTGCATCGCGACCGCCAGCGCCAGGATGGCCAGGGTGTGGAACCCCTGATACTCCAGCCCGGTGCGGATCCAGGCCATTTCGTTGGCGCCCAGCGTGCCGCTTAACACATGCGCGCCGAATGCGCCCAGCGCGACAAACACAAAGCCGCTGATAGCGGCGAAAACCAGCATGGAACGGCTGCTCATCGTGATCTATCCCATTAAAAATCACCGACCGCGGCAAGGCGGCGGCCGGCCTTATTGTTCGTAGCGGAAGCGGAACTTCTCTTGTTCGCTGGCGGCGCGCGCCAGGATCCACTGCCGGAAGGCGGCTATTTTACCCAGTTCTGCCTGGCTGTCATGACATACCAGATAAAAAGCATTTTTACTGACCAACACATCATTGAACGGGCACACCAGACGACCGGCTTCAATCTCGGTTTGCGCCATCACGTTGTTCACCAGCGCCACGCCCTGACCGTGCACCGCCGCCTGCACCACCATGGCGCTGTGGCTGAAGATTGGCCCCTGCTGCACGTTGATGTGCTGCAACCCCAGCTGGCGCGTATAGGCCAGCCAGTCGCGACGTGAAACGTCATGCAGCAGCGTATGATAAGCCAGATCGTCTGCAGTTTTCAGCGGATGATCGCCGGTCAGCAGGCTCGGCGAACAAACCGGCAGCAAATATTCCGCATACAGGCGCTCGGCGCGCAGCCCCGGCCAATTGCCGCGGCCATAGAAAATCGCCACGTCGACGTCGTCCGCCAGCTTGTCCTCTTCACGGTCCACCGCCTGGATGCGCACGTCGATGCCCGGATAAGCTGAGTTAAAGCCGGACAGACGCGGCACCAGCCACTGAATGGCGAAGCTCGGCGGCAAACTGACGGTCAATGCCCCCTTGGCGCTGCGCGCCTGCAGCTTGCGCGTCGCCTCGTTGATCGAAGAGAAGATCTCCTTGATATCAAGGTAGTAACTTTGCCCCTCTTCGGTCAGCAGCAGCGAGCGATTGCGCCGGCGAAACAGCTTCAGCCCGAGGAAGTCCTCCAGCGACTTGATCTGGTGGCTCACCGCGGCCTGAGTCACGAACAGCTCTTCCGCCGCCTTGGTGAAACTCAGGTGGCGAGCGGCCGCATCGAACACGCGCAGCGCATTGAGGGGAGGTAAGCGTTTAGACATTAAATTAGCTACTTTTGTGTAACATTAATCCGAATGATTCGGCGCCGAAAATCGGGCGGCTTTGTGTGGCAAGCCATGGACAAACGCTAACGGCGCATTGCCATTAGTTTTTTTAATCCGAGCCATTATAATTTGTCCGTTGAGGATGCGCCAGCAAATACCTATAGTGGCGGCACTTCCCGGGCCGGAACGAAAAGGGAGTGGGTGTCGAGGACGCCGATGAACTTTTGGCTTGTGGTTGTGATGTTGTGTTTGCAAATTGTCCGGCGATTCCGGACATGGTAGCTAGGCTACTGTTTTTTCACTTCCTGTACATTTACCCTGTCTGTCCATAGTGATTTTATGCAGCACCGCAAAACTTGCGGTGCTTTTTTTTTGCCTGACGGTTACTGGTTGCTTTCAACCATCTCTTTCACATCGGCGCGGTTGATCTGCTGTTCGACGCCGTTGGCGTCTTTATAGCTGATCATGCCGGTATCGTTATCCACTTTAGGCTTGCCGTCAGCGACAATGGTGCGTCCGTCATTGGTATGCATCACGTAGTTGCTGGAACAGGCGGCCAGGGTGAACGTAAGCATCAGGGCAGAGAGAACTGCGGCTGTTTTCTTCATTGAGGACTCCTTTGTAGTTTTAAATGCTGATAAATACCTTTTATGTGTATAGATGCGATTAATAAGCGCACGTTTAATAGCATAACAGACTTTCCCAATTTTGCCAGGCGATAAGTCCTAATCGGCGCGAACGCTTGTCTCCGGCGGCAAAATAGGACAGGATCACCCATCGACTCAAGCCAGTGACAATCAGGGTATGACGCCTTTTAACCCCAGCCTTTTTCGCCAACAGTTTCCCGCGCTCGCGCAGGACGGCATCTATCTGGACAGCGCCGCCACCGCGTTGAAACCGCAGGCGGTGATCGACGCCACGCAGCAGTTTTATCGCGACGACGCCGCCACCGTGCACCGCAGCCAGCATCGGGCGGCGCAGGATCTGACCGCTCGTTTCGAGCAGGCGCGCGGCCAGGTCGCGCAACTGATCCATGCGCCATCGGCCGACGATATCGTCTGGACGCGCGGCACCACCGAGGCGATCAACCTGGTGGCGCAGAGTTATCTGCGTCCGCGTCTGCAGCCGGGGGATGAAATTCTGGTGAGCGAAGCGGAACACCACGCCAACCTGATCCCCTGGCTGATGGTGGCGGATCAAACCGGCGCCCGGGTAGTGAAACTGCCTATCGGCGCCGACCGGCTGCCGGACCTGGCGCAGCTCCCCGCCCTGCTCAACGATAGAACCCGCCTGTTGGCGCTGGGGCAAATGTCCAACGTCACCGGCGGCTGCCCGGATCTGGCGCCGGCGATCGCGCTGGCCCATGCCGCCGGCGCGCGCGTGATGATCGACGGCGCACAGGGCGTGGTTCACGATCCGGCCGACGTACAGCGGCTCGATATCGATTTCTACGCCTTCTCCGGCCACAAACTGTATGGCCCGACCGGCATCGGCGCGCTGTACGGCAAATCCGAGCTGCTGGCGCAGATGGCGCCGTGGCAAGGAGGGGGAAAGATGTTGACCCAGGCGTCGTTCGACGGTTTTATCCCGCAAAAACCGCCGCACTGCTTCGAAGCCGGCACGCCAAACATCGCCGGCGTGCTGGGGTTGGCCGCCGCGCTCACTTGGCTTCGCGAACAGGACATGGCGGCGGCGGAGCGCTACAGCCGCGAGCTGGCGGATCGGGCGGAACAGCGGTTGGCGCAGTTGCCGGGCTTTCGCAGCTTCCGCAGTTCCGGTTCCAGCCTGCTGGCGTTCGATATCGCCGGCGTACACCACAGCGACATCGTCACGCTGCTGGCGGAGCAAGGCATTGCGCTGCGCGCCGGCCAGCACTGCGCGCAGCCGCTGATGGCGGCGTTAGGCGTCAGCGGCACGTTGCGCGCGTCGTTCGCCCCCTACAATACTCAACAGGACGTCGATACGCTGGTCAGCGCGTTGACCCACGCCCTCGACCTGCTGGCCGACTGACTTGATTCCCGGAGACGCTATGCTCGCCCCCCATCCTTTTGGCCGAGAGATCACCGCCGAAGCGTTGATCGCCACCTTCAGCGCGCTGAAACAGTGGGAAGACCGCTACCGCCAACTGATTATGCTCGCAAAACGGCTGCCGCCGCTGCCGGAGGCCTTGCGCAGTGAAGAAATGGCGTTGAGCGGGTGTGAAAACCGCGTCTGGCTGGGGCACCAGTTGCTGGAAGACGGCACGCTGCACTTTTATGGCGACAGCGAAGGCCGCATCGTGCGTGGCCTGTTGGCGGTGCTGCTGACCGAAGTGGAAGGGAAAACGCCGCAGCAGATCGCCGAGTTGGATCCGCTGGCGCTGTTCGACCGCCTGGCGCTGCGCGCTCAGCTGAGCGCCACTCGCGCCAGCGGGCTGGCGGCGTTGGCCGCCGCCGTGCAGGCGATCGCCGCCCGTTACGCCTGACGCGCCGCCTTCGCCACCATCTTTTTCAGCGCGTGCGACACGGCGACGAAGCCGAAGGTGGCGGTGACCATGGTCGCCGCGCCGAAACCTGCGCTGCAATCCATTCTTTTCGGCCCTTCCGCCGTGCTGCGCGAAGCGCATACCGAACCGTCCGGCTGCGGATAAACCAGCGGCTCGCTGGAAAAGACGCAGTCGATGCCCAGCTTGCCCTTGCCGTTTTTCACCACGTTAAAATCGTGCTTCAGCCGCTCGCGCAGCTTGGCGGCCAGCGGATCCTGAATGGTTTTCGCCAGATCGGCCACTTCGATTTTGGTCGGATCTATCTGCCCGCCGGCGCCGCCGGTAGTCACCACCGGGATCTTGAAGCGGCGGCAGTATGACAGCAGCGCCGCTTTCGGCCGCACGCTGTCGATCGCGTCGATGACGTAGCTGAAGTTATGGTCCAGCAGCTCGGCGACGTTGTCCGGGGTAATGAAATCGTCAATGCAGGTCACCCGGCATTCCGGGTTGATCGCCAGGATACGCTCCGCCATTACCTCGGTTTTCGATTGCCCGACGTGCTGGCGCAGCGCGTGGATCTGACGGTTGGTATTGGTAACGCAAACATCATCCATGTCGATCAGAGTGATGGCGCCGATGCCGGTGCGCGCCAGCGCCTCAGCCGCCCAGGAACCCACGCCGCCGATGCCGATCACGCAGACGTGCGCCTGCGCGAACACCGCCAGCGCCTGCTGGCCGTATAACCGCGCCGTGCCGCCGAAACGCTGCAGATAGGCTTCCGAATAAGCTGTGCTCATAACGCTTTAATTACCTTCGTAATGCAAATGATAAGGGCCGGAAAATCCGGCCCCTGCGGGTCAATCTTTTCACGCCGTGCGCGTTTAACGGGTGACCAGCAACGAACCGCCGCCGTTTGACTGATTGGCGCTGAACAGCTGGCCGCCGCCGTTGTTCTTCAGCACCCAGACGCGGCCATAGTGGTTGTAGTACCCCGCCGAGTGGCCGGCTTCCGGCCCGATGCCCTGATACATGTCAAAATGCTGGCCCTTGATGGCGCCGCCCACGTCGAGCGCGACCATCAGACGCATCTCGTATTTTCCCGTGAATTTACCCTTGTTGTCCAGCAGCGGCACTTCGGCCAGCAGCGTGGTGCCTGCCGGGATCAGCGAACGGTCGGAGGCCACCGACGCTTTGGCGATCAGCGGCACCGCGCTGGCGCCTTTCACCGGCGCAAAAGCTTCCGGGCGGAAGAACACGAACGACGGGTTCTGCTCCAGCAGCTCGCGCACCTCTGCGGCGCTGTGGGTATCCGCCCACTGACGGATCGCCTGCATCGACATGTCCGCCTTGGCCACTTCACCGCGATCGATCAGCACTTTGCCGATGCTGCGGTAGGCGTGGCCGTTCTTGCCGCCGTAGCCGAAGAACACCAGCGGCTGACCGTTGCCGTAGTCGACGTAGCCGCTGCCCTGGACTTCCATCATGAAGTTGTCCATCAGCGAGTTGGTGTAAGCGATGATATAGCGATCGTCGAGCGCGCCGGAATAAATGCCCGCGCGATCCGGCAAGCGGCCCCTACCCTTCGGCGGCATGCGGTACAGCGGATAACGGAACTCGCCCTGTTGGGTATAACGCGCCTGCACCACCGGCGTGTAGTAGCCGGTAAACTGCACGTTGCCGTAATTGTCGACGCCTTCCATCTGGTAAGCGCTGAGGCCGTACTGGCTCAGCATGCGCGTGTCGGCGCCGGACGCCATCCAGTTTTGCACCGCCTGATAGGTGCTGTTGTTGCGGTTAAACAGCGAAGGCGACGCGTACTTGATCTCCATCAGCTGATCCGAATAATCCTTGGCGTTGACCGGCGAACCTTTGGCGTTGGGCTGATTGACCAGCTCCAGCGATTGATCCAGACGGCCGTCCTTATATTGCTGACCCCGATCGGTCGGCTTGGACGAACAGCCCGCCAATACCGCCACCATCAACCCGCCCAGCAGGTATTTGCCCCAACGTCCTTTCATCGCGCACACTCTCAAACTGATATGATCTACCGGCTGAACGATAACAAACGCTCATTGATAAAGGAATCGCTGCAAATAAAAAAAAGCCGCACGGAGGATGGTGATGAAAAAGAAGGCAAATTGCGGGCAAATTCAGCAGAAAAACGGGTTTAGGCCAATAAAAATGCAAAAAAGGGTTTGCAACAAAAACGCATGGAGAGTATAGTGCGCATCCATCGGACGCGGGGTGGAGCAGCCTGGTAGCTCGTCGGGCTCATAACCCGAAGGTCGTCGGTTCAAATCCGGCCCCCGCAACCAACCGATGCCGCAGTGGCGGTATTTTGCGTTTGGGTTCGATAACAAAGTATTACACGGACGCGGGGTGGAGCAGCCTGGTAGCTCGTCGGGCTCATAACCCGAAGGTCGTCGGTTCAAATCCGGCCCCCGCAACCAACCGAATGCCGTACCAGCGGCATAACATGAACGGTGGTTTCGTCGTAATACCGCATCAAGACGGACGCGGGGTGGAGCAGCCTGGTAGCTCGTCGGGCTCATAACCCGAAGGTCGTCGGTTCAAATCCGGCCCCCGCAACCAACTCTTGATGACAACAGATAAGCACCCTGACGGGTGTTTTTTTGTATCTGCAATCCGCAAAAACAGCCGGACTTGCGCCCGGCCCTGCCGCTATCGGCTCGCTAACGCGCCGCCGTTGGCGAAATAAGCCTTGATGCCCGCCAGAATCGACTCCGCCACCTGCTGCTGGAAATGGCTGGTGCGCAGCTTGCGCTCCTCTTCGATATTGCTGATAAACGCCGTTTCCACCAGGATCGACGGGATATCCGGCGCCTTCAACACCGCAAAACCGGCCTGATCGACGCGATTCTTGTGCAACCGGTTGATTTTACCCATCCGGTTCAGCACTTCCTTGCCGAACTTCAGGCTATCGTTGATGGTTGCGGTCTGGATCAAATCGAACATGGTGTGGTCGAGATAGCGATCGCCGCTCTTGCTGACGCCACCGATTTGGTCCGAGGCGTTCTGCGTCTGCGCCAGGAACTTGGCCGCCGAGCTGGTGGCGCCTTTGGTGGACAACGCGAACACCGATGACCCGCGCGCGGCGCGGCTGGTGAAGGCGTCGGCGTGAATCGAAACGAACAAATCGGCGCGTTGCTTGCGCGCCTTGGCGACGCGCACCTTGAGCGGGATAAACACGTCTTCATTGCGCGTCATGAACACCTTCATGTTCGGCTCGCGCTTGATCATGGCGCTCAGCTTGCGGGCAATCTGCAGCACGATGTCTTTCTCGCGCGTCTTATACTTGCCGATCGCACCGGGATCTTCGCCCCCGTGGCCAGGATCCAGCATGATGACGATCGGCCGATCGCGCCCCGCCTTGCCGGCCTGCGGCGCTTCGGGCGGCAGCGTGCGCTCCAGATCGCCTTTGTTGTAATCTTCCAGTAACGCCAGTAGCGGATCATACTCCTCGCCGCCGCTGCCGCCTTTGGTCGGGTAGAGATCCATCACCAGACGGTTGCGATACTCCGGCACCGGCGCCAGCGAGAACATGTGCGGGCTGACGCTTTGCTTGAGCTCCAGCACCAGCCGCACGGTATTCTGATCGAACTGGCCGACGCGCGCCTGCTTGAGATAAGGATCGTCGGCGCGCACCTGCCCGGCGATGCCTTTCAGCACGCTGTTGAGATGCACGCCTTCGATATCCACCACCACGCGATCGGGATTGGTCAGGGCGAACTGCTTGTATTTCAGTTCGACGTTGGATTCCAGCGTGACGCGGGTATAAGTGGAGGACGGCCAGACGCGCACGGCAATCACGTGCGATGACGCGGCGAAGCCCGTGCGACTCACACTCAGCAACCAGCTGGCGGCAACGCCCTGTAATAAACGACGGCGGCCCAGATTGTGATTAGCGTTTGGCATGCGGCTCCGGCAGTAATAACTGTTTACAACAGATGAAAAAAACACCAATGACTTGGGAATGCCGAAAACTTTAACCAATCATTCCAGCCCTGTCATCAGAAAATCTTTTTATGGTTTTTCAATTTATTAACGATTTAGCGCCCTTAGCTCGCTCTTCATGACGATTTCCCACTTGCCATTGGCGCAATAAAAGAATAAAAATACAAAAATATCGTATAAATATGCAAAGAGGTTTGCCCGTGAAGGAACGTAGTACAGAGCTGGTGCAAGGATTCCGTCACTCCGTCCCCTATATCAACGCACACCGCGGCAAGACGTTTGTCATCATGCTCGGTGGGGAAGCCATCGAACACGAGAATTTTTCCAACATCGTCAATGATATCGGGCTGCTGCATAGCCTGGGCATTCGCCTGGTGGTGGTTTACGGCGCACGGCCGCAGATCGACGCCAATCTGGCGCAGCACAACTATGAACCGATCTACCACAAGCATACGCGCGTGACCGACGCCCATACGCTTGAGTTGGTCAAGCAGGCGGCCGGTTTATTGCAGCTGGACATCACCGCCCGGCTGTCGATGAGCCTCAACAACACGCCGCTGCAGGGCGCACACATTAACGTGGTCAGCGGCAACTTCATCATCGCGCAGCCACTGGGCGTCGATGACGGCATCGACTACTGCCACAGCGGCCGCATTCGCCGCATCGATGAAGAAGCGATCCATCGTCAGCTCGACAGCAACGCCATCGTGCTGATCGGCCCGGTCGCCGTCTCGGTGACCGGCGAGAGCTTCAACCTGACCTCGGAGGAAGTCGCGACTCAGCTGGCGATCAAACTGAAAGCGGAAAAAATGATCGGTTTCTGCTCCTCGCAGGGCGTGACCGACGCGGAAGGCAACATCCTTTCCGAGCTGTTCCCCAACGACGCGCAAAAGCGTCTTGAAGAGCTGGAGGAAGGCGGTGATTACCATTCCGGCACCGTGCGCTTCCTGCGCGGCGCGGTGAAAGGCTGCCGCAGCGGCGTGCGCCGCAGCCACCTAATCAGCTATCAGGAGGACGGCGCGCTGGTGCAAGAGCTGTTCTCACGCGACGGCATTGGCACCCAAATCGTGATGGAAAGCGCCGAACAGGTGCGCCGGGCGACGATCAACGACATCGGCGGTATTCTGGAACTCATTCGGCCGCTCGAACAGCAGGGTATTCTGGTGCGCCGTTCGCGTGAACAGCTGGAAATGGAGATCGACAAGTTCACCATTATCGAACGCGACAACCTGACCATCGCCTGTGCGGCGCTGTACCCGTTCCCGGAGGAAAAAATCGGTGAGATGGCCTGCGTGGCGGTGCATCCCGATTACCGCAGCTCTTCGCGCGGCGAGATGCTGCTGCAGCGGGTGGAAAATCAGGCGCGGCAGATGGGATTGAAGAAGCTGTTCGTGCTGACCACCCGCAGCATCCACTGGTTCCAGGAGCGTGGCTTCACCCCGGCGGAGGTCGACGTGCTGCCGATGCAGAAACAGGCGTTGTACAACTACCAACGCCGCTCCAAAATTCTGCTGGCGGATCTGTAATCCCTGTGGGCGCGGCCGCTACCGCGCCCCTTCATCGCTTATTCCGTCGTCTGCAGCCGTTCAGCCAATCCGCTGCGACGCTGGGTCGGCGTGCGAATGGCCCGCAGCAGCACCGCGTCCGTGGCGTACAGCGAGAGCTGCTGACGCGCACGGGTGATCGCGGTGTAGACCAGTTCACGCGTCAGCACCGGCAGGAAATGGTTCGGCAACACCAGAACCGTATGCTCAAACTCCGATCCCTGGGACTTGTGCACCGTCATGGCATAAGCGGTTTCATGCGCCGGCAAACGGCTCGGCTGCACCGACTTGATGCTGCCGTCCGGCAGTTGGAAATGCACGCGCAGCTCGCCGCGCTCATCCGGCAGAGTAATGCCGATATCCCCATTGAATAACCCCAGCGCGCTGTCGTTGCGGCCGATCATTACCGGCCGCCCCCGATACCAGCGGCCGAGCACGCCCGGTTTGCGGTCGATCAGACCGGCGCGCTGCAGCCCGAGTTCAATACGTTCATTCAGGCCGGCGACGCCGAACGGCCCTTCACGCAGCGCGCACAGCACCTGGAAGCGGCTAAAGGCGGCCAACACCGCCGCCGCATCCGCGCCTTCGGCAGTCAGCCGCAGATAGTCGCGATAGCCCGCCACGCACGCGTCCAGCAGCGCCTGATACTCTTCGCTCGTCGCCAGCGCATAGCCCGCAACATCGCCGAAACGGCCGTTTAATGCCGCCAGCGCGCGATCCCCCGCACCGGCGTTGACCGCCAACGCCAGTTGACCGATGCCGGAACGGGCGTCGAAGCGATAGCTCTTACGCAACAGGCACAGGCTGTCGCGCACCGCCGCTTGCGCGTCGGCCCGCTGCCCAGCGATCGAACAACCGGTCAGGCGGCTCAGCTCTGCGGCGCGCGCCTCGCTGTATCCCTGCTCGGCAAAACGGCAAATATCCCCCAGCACCGCGCCGGCCTCTACCGAAGCCAGCTGATCGCGGTCGCCGAGGAAAATCACCCGGGCCCGATCGGGCAACGCCGCAATCAGGCGCGCCATCATCGGCAGATCGACCATCGAGGCCTCATCCACCACCAACACATCCAAATGCAGCCGGTTACCGCGGTGATAGCGCATGCGCTGACTGTTGGGTTGCGCCCCCAACAAACGGTGCAACGTCGCCGCCTCCGTGGGGAACAACGCCTGCTGCGCCGGGGTCAACGCCAGCTGACGGCTGGCGCTGCCAAGCGACTCCGTCAGGCGTGCCGCCGCCTTGCCGGTTGGCGCCGCCAGCTGAATCCGCAAGCGCGCGCTTTCATCCAGCTGCACCAGCGCCGCCAGCAGTTTAGCGACGGTGGTGGTTTTACCGGTGCCCGGTCCGCCGGAAATCACCGCGATGCGCCGCGTGGCAGCTACCGCGGCGGCGATCTTCTGCCAGTCGGGTTCATCGCTCGCCGCGCCGAACAAGCGGTCGAGAATGGCGCGCAACGCCTCCTCCGGCACCGTCAGCGATTCACCTTCACCGCCGATAAACACCGCCACTTCACCTTCGTTTTGCCACATGCGTTGCAGATATAAGCGCTGCCCACGCAGCACCAGCGGCGTAGCGCCGCTGCCGTCCCCAACCGCCGCGCTGCTCGCAAGGCGCTGCTGCCAACGTGCGCTATCCGGTCGCCCGGCCGCCTCCCATAGCGCCAGCGCCAGCGCCGGTTGGCGCCCTTCAAACAGCGTGTCCGCCTGCAGCTGCTCCAGCATCAGGCAAACATGCCCCGCCCCCGCCTCTGCGCTCAGACAGGCGGCGGCCAGTAAAATATCAGGCTCGTCTTCGCTCGCCACCACGCGGGCGAACTGCACGTCCAGGGGGCGCAGCGCGCCAAGCGCCACCGCCTGCTCCAGCAGTGCGATCATGATTTTTCCTCCGTCGCCGCAGCTTCGCCGCTGAACAAGCTATCCATTCCCGCCACCAGCTCAAACGCGGGGAGACAGGTGTAAATGCCGTTGCCCGGGTGCGCCGCATCCACGCCGCGCAGGAACAGATAAATCACTCCGCCGAAATGGCGCCGGTAATCATAATCCGGCAACCGATGGCGCAAATAACGATGCAACGCCAGCGTATACAGCTGGTATTGCAGATCATAACGATAATCCGCCATCGCCTGCTCCATCGCCGGCCGGGTATAGGCGCTGCTGTCCTCCCCCAGCCAGTTGGACTTGTAGTCCAGCAGGTAGTATTTGCCTTGCCAGCAGAACACCAGGTCGATAAAGCCTTTCAGCATGCCCTGCACCTGATGGAAATCCAGCGCCGGGCAGCGGGCGGAAAGCGGATCGTAACGCTTCACCAGAGCATCGAGCTCCTTCGCCTGCAACAGCCGGTTAATCGGTAAATAGAACTGCAGCTCTGCCTGCTTATGCTGCGGCGTCAGCGCCGCCAGCGTCACGCCGCTGTCATCGAGCGGCGTATTGAGCAGCACCTGCATCCACGCCAGCAGTATCGGTTGCCAGTGTTCGGCGAACCCTTGCTGCTGCAGCTGTTCCAGCAGCCACTGTTCGTCGAGCGGCTGGGTGAAGTCCAGCGTTTCAAACAGGCTGTGCAGGAAGGTGCCGGGCGTTGCGCCGCGCGGGAAGGTATGCGGTGTAAGCGCTGGCTCACTTTCTTCCCCGCGCTCACCGGCCGCATCGACATCCAGACGCGGCAGCAGATCCTGCATCAGGTTCGCGCCGTGCTGTTGCAAACCGGTATAGCTGGTCACCCGCCAAAAATCCTGGATCCGCCGGGTAAAGCTTTTCGCCGCCAACGCTTCGGCCAGCGACGCCTGGGGTTGCCAAGGTTCTGCATCCGGCGGTTCAACCAGCGACAGCGCGATACCGCCGCCCACCAATTGCTGCAGCCGCTCCTGCAGATACACGGCGTCGCCGGGCTGCCCGCCCTGCACCAGATAGCCCAATGCGCTGCGGTGCAGGTCGGTATCGCCCTGTTTCTTGCGCGTGCCCTGGAACAGCGGCGCAATGCCGATACTGCAGTGGTACACCGAGCGGGTCAGCGCCACATACAGCAGACGCAGATCCTCCGCCAACCGCTCCTCCTCCGCCCAGGCCTGGCTCTCTTCATTGGCGTCGAGGTCCAGCAACGCCTGGAAACTGTGGCGATCGTGATACAGCGCCTGCTGCTGCTGGCGGAAGTTGCCGACGAACGGCAGCCACACCAGATCGAACTCCAGTCCCTTGGACTTGTGGATCGTGATCACCTGCACCAGATGCCGGTCGCTCTCCAGCCGCAGTTGCTGATTGTCGGACTGGCGATTAGGCTGAGCGATCTGCTGCGCCAGCCAGCGCACCAGCGCATGCTCGCTGTCGAGCTGCGCCGCCGCTTCTTGCAACAGCTCCCCCAGATGCAGCACGTCGGTCAAGCGACGCTCGCCGCCGGCGCTGGCCAGCAGGTTCTCCGCCAATTGGCGCGCTTTCATCACCTCGCTCAGCATCGGCAACACGCCGCGGCGCAGCCAGAGCGTGCGGTAATTGTCGAATTCATTAACCAGCGCGTCCCAGGCGCGCTCATCGCGGCTCAGGCCGTCCAGCGTCGGCGCGTCCAGCCCCATCAGCCCGGTGGCCATGGCGCTGCGCAGCGTGCGCTCCTGCTCCGGCGCCAACACCGCCTGCAGTAACCACAGCAGGTCTTTGGCCTCCGGGGTGTCAAACACGCTGTCGCGGTTGGACAGGTAGACCGACGGAATAGACAGCGCGCTCAGCGCATCGCGCACCAACGCCGCCTCGTTGCGGCTGCGCACCAGCACCGTGATATCAGAGGCTTGTACCGGCCGTGACGCCTTGCCGTTCTGCAGCCGCGCCAGGCCCTGCTGCCCGGCGCTGAGCCAGTCGCGAATTTGCGTGGCGCACAGGCGCGCCATCAGCTGTTGGTAATCACTTACACCCGCGCCCTCCCCCTGCTGCAGCCACAACTGCATCGCCGGCTGCGCCTTGCCGTGCAATTCAAACGCCAGCCCTTGGTTCTTTTCCGCCGCGTTAACCTCAATAAAGGGGATTTGGCCGAACAGGAAAGGTTTTTCTACCTGAGAAAACAGGTGATTGACGCTGGCGACCATCGACGGCGACGAGCGCCAGTTGGTCTCCAGCGTATAGTGGGCGCTCACCTCTGAACGCGCGCGCATGTAGGTAAAGATGTCGGCGCCGCGAAAGGCGTAAATCGCCTGCTTGGGATCGCCGATCAGCAGCAGGCCGCAATCAGGCCGGCCGACGTACAGCTTTTGGAAAATGCGGTATTGCTGCGGATCGGTATCCTGGAATTCATCGATCATCGCCACCGGATAGCGCTGGCGGATCGCCTGCGCCAACTGTTCGCCGCCGCTGCTTTGCAGGGCGCAGTCCAAGCGGCTGAGCAGGTCGTCAAACCCCAGCTCGGCGCGCTGGCGCTTTTCCTGCTGAATGGAGGTGCGGATCTCGCTGAGCGCGCGCGCCATGATCAGGTCGCGCAGCGTCAAGGGTTCATCGAACAGTTCGTCTATCGCCGTGAACAGCGCATGACGCGGCGGTTCGCCCTTCTTGGTCTTCTCCAGCAGCACCGACTGGCGAAACTTGTCCAGCTCCTTCGGTAGTTGGTAATCCTGGGTCTCCTGCCCGCTCCATTCGCCGACCTTGCTCAGCCAGTTCGGCAGGTGTTTGCTGCTGTAGCTGCGCTTATCGACGCCGGACTGGGCGATTAACGCCTCAAGATCGCCCGCAGCCGCCCGCCATTGCGCCTTGATGGCGTCGATGCGCGCGACAATCTGCTCGTGGCGCATCAGAACGGTTTCTTCGTCCTTCGGTGGTCGCCGCAGCGCCGGCGCTTCACCGTGCAGATAACCGGAAAGGTCGGCCAGCAACGCTTCCGGGCCGCTCCACTCCTGGCTGATCGCACGCGCCACGCCCAGCGGCAACGGATAGCAATGACGGCGCCAGAAATCGGCGCAGGCCTGCCGCCGCAGCGGCAGTTCGTCCTGCACCAGCGTTTGTTCAAACAGCATGCCGGACTCGAAGGCGTTGTGCGTCAACATCCGTTGGCAAAAGCCGTGGATAGTGTAAATCGCCGCTTCGTCCATCTGCCGCTCCGCCGCCAGCAGCTGCGCAGCGGCGTCAGACAAATCGTCAATTTCTTCCATCAGCGCCGAAAACAGCGGGTTAGCGCTGATGCCGCGCACGCAGGCGATGCGCAGCCCGTGGATATTGTCACGGATACGCCCGCGCAGCTCCTCGGTGGCGGCCTCGGTAAAGGTCACCACCAGGATTTCTTCGACCGTCAACGGGCGGGGAAACGCCGCTTCCCCCCCCAATCCCAGCAGCAAGCGCAGATACAGCGCGCCGATGGTAAAAGTTTTGCCGGTGCCCGCCGACGCCTCGATCAGGCGTTCGCCAAACAGCGGCAGCGTCAGCGGTTCTAGCCTCTGCGGGGCGACTTCCGTCATGGCGTCGCCACTTTACGCGGCAGGATCTGCTGCAATGCCGACGCGTTCGGATAGGTGACCCAATCCTTAGGCGCCGCGTAATCCGCTTTGTCCTGCCCGCTGCCGCTGACCTGCGACAACACCGCCAGCCCCTGCGGCTGGATCACCGCCTGGTGGAAATAATCCGCCAGTTTGGTCGGAGTCAGCTGTTGCACCTGCGCGATCAGCTTCTGGCGGGTATCAAAGGTGAAGTTGCCGCGATCGAAATCATTGGCGAACCGGCTGGCCTCCTCGCTGAGGGTTTGCGGCCGCTGTTTGAGTTCGTTGATCAGCGCCTGTTTGTACTGCTCAAAATCGGCCTCGCTCATTTCACGCAGGCGTTTCTCGGTTTTCGGATAGAAATCCTGATAGCGCTGGTACAGGTAGGCCGGCTGTTTGCTGTTGCTCTGCAACAGGAAGCCTACGCCCCACTGGCGGCCCACCGACATCGGGAAGGCAAAGACCGCATACCCCAATTGTTCCTGAGTGCGCAGCTGGCTGTAGAACCACGGCTGAATAATCTGCCCCAACAGCGAGCTATAGGCCATGCCGGTCACTTCGTCGTAACCGGTCGGTACGTAGACCGCCGCCAGCGCCGAGTCGGTACTGCTGCCTACCTGTTGCAGGTTGGCCAGCTGATTCTTGTCCACCACCACGTCTTCGCCGTGCCACCACTCAATACCGGTACAGCCCAGACGGTGCTTCAGCGTCGACGCCAGCGTATCGACCTGTTGCTTGCTCATGTTGCCCACCACCAGCAGCTCCGGCGTGGCCTCGGCCAGCAGGCTGTCGCGATACGCCAGCACGTCTTTCAGCGTCAGCGTTTTCAGCACTTCGCGGCGCTCGCTGCGTTCGGAATACGGCACGCGGGAAACCATCTGTACCGGCTGAATGGCCAGTTCAAACGCCTTGCCCTTCTCGGCGGCGTCCAACTGCTCCAGGTACCAGGACTTGGCCTGCGCCAGCTGATCTTCCGTCGGCGTGAAGCTGGAATAGCCCTCGATCAGCGCCGTCAACAACTGCGGCAGGCGCTGGGTAAAGCCGTTGGCGTTAAACATCAGGCCGTTGTTCGGCGACGTCGAAAAACTCAACCCGCCGACCGACGCCTGATAACTCAGCTGATCCAGCGCCAGGCCGGCCAAATAATCCGTCAGCGAGAACAGCACCTGGTTGCGCGCGGAATCCATGGTCTTGGCGTTGCGGAAAGCGACGGTGACATCGGCCTTCGGCTCATCGGCGAAGTAACGGCTCGGCATATACAGCACGCGCAGGCCGGGCTTATCCACTACCATTTCCGGCTTTTTGAATTCATGCGACGGTTTGGTCAGGGTGAAATCATCCGGAATGTACGGGTTGAGCGCCGGCAATGACAGGGAAATGCCGCTGCCTAACTGCTGCCACTGCGTAAAGCGCTGTGGCGTGATTTTGTCGACCTGGTAAGGCGCATTGACGAAATAGGCCGTCTTGTTGTGCGGCTCATCGGGGCTGACGAACCAGATGCGCGCATTTTGCGGCGTCATGGCGTCCAGACGTTCAGCGATCGCCTTAGGATCATAGCGATCGGCCAGGTAAGGCGCGTCCAGCGCATGCTCAACCGGCACGCGCAGCATAGTGTCCACCAGCCATTCGATGTAGTCCATGTCGCGCGTGATCGACGGATAGCGGAAGTCCAGGTTCAGAACATGCGATATTTCGTCGAAGTAACTCTGCTTGATACCTTCGCTGCGCAGCATTTTCAGGTAGTTGAAAATGGCGGCGACGACTTGGTCGCGCTGGGCCAAGCCTTTGTCAGTCAGCGAGACGCTGATGGCGAAGACGCCGCCGTTGCGATCCACCATCGGATCGGCGCCGGCATTGATGGCGTCCGCCAATCCCTGCTTCTGCAACCAGTCGGACAGGGTATTTTTACTGCGGTTGCCGATCAGGTAACCGATGTAGGTATCGGTTTTGCTGCGAAACGCGGCGCTGTTGTTATCGATGCGGAACTCAACCTTCAGCTGCTTGCGCGGCTGCGCCGGCACATAGTGAATGATGATGCCCTGCTGCTCCGGCGTGACGGCCGGTACGGTGATCGGCGGCACGCTGGCGTCATGATTCGGCACGCGGCCAAAGGTTTTTGCGGCAATGTCAGCCAGCTGCGGCAGCGGCTGATTGCCGTACAGCACCCCCATCATCAGATTGGCGGAGTAGTAGCGCTTATAGAACCCCGTCAGCTCATCGTGCAACTTGCTGCCCGGCTTGTCTTTCAGCGTGTCCAGATTACCACCGGAGAAGCGCGCGCTCGGGTGCGCCGGGTTGAGGGTTTCCGCACCGACCTGCGCCATACGCATGCCGTCGCGCGAACGCGCCATCGTCAATTCTGCATTCACCGCGTTGCGCTCGCGATCGGCATTGCCCGGATCCAGCAGCGGCTCCGCAATGGCGTCGGCCATGCGATCGACCGCCGGCTCCAGCGCGTCATTCTCCACTTCCAGATAGAAGGCGGTGCGATAAGAAGCCGTGCTGGCGTTGTGGCTGCCGCCGTGCTTTTTCAGGAATTCGGACAGGTTTTCCGGCTCGGGATAACGTTTGGAGCCCATCAGCACCATATGTTCCAGATAGTGCGCCAAGCCCAGTTGGCTGTTCGGATCTTCGAGCGACCCGACCGGCAATGCCAGCGCCGCCAGCGATTTCGGCGCCTGGACATCGGACACCAGCAGCACCGTCATGCCGTTAGCCAACTTGATCGCCTCGTACTGACGCGGATCGTGCTCACTCTTGTTGATCTTCTCCGCCAGCGGTTGCCATCCTTGTGCGGCCCAGCTCAACGGCGCCCAACACATAGCCAATAATACCAGCCCGGTGATGCGGGCCAACTGTCTGCGCATATCCAAAATAAACCCCTATTCTGACATCGCCACGCCCACTCCCTGACGCTGGCGACGTACATCAAAACCACATAACCAAATCTGTACTCGCCGGGTTCTTCGCCAATGTGGCGCCCCAAAACGCGGCGGGTATATGCCTGTACGTTATGTAAGACCGGGAATTACCCCAATGGTTGAATATAACCTTCGTTATTTTTACCACCTCCCGCCGCACAGCACCACCGGGGGATTGTTACCCCAGGTTATGACGCGCCACCGGCAGCAGATAACGCTCTGTTTCGGCCAGTATTTGCGCCAGGTAGTCATTGTCCAATTGGCGGAACACTCGCTGAACATAGGGATCTTCCCCTTCTCCGGGAATGCGCTGATCGCCCTGCCAAGCCTGCAGCAATTTGGCGCGAGCCTTTGTTTGCGCTTCTTCTTCCCAGTCGATTTGCTGCGTTTCCGGCTGATAGCACTGACTCAGCCACGCCCAGCCGCTCTTGTTCAGCAACAGCAGCGGCTGACACAGACCGCGCTGATAGCCCGCCAGCAGTTCCGCCAGCTGCGCCTGCGCCTCTTCAGGCGCAAGCGCGGCAAAGCGCCAGGCGGAGTTCTTGCGACCGTACATGCGGCTCTCGCCGGTGCCGCCGGCGCAGCAGTACACCAGGTGCTCCAGCCACAGCAATATGCCGTCCACCGCCGACAACGTAGCGGGCCGCCAGCGCAACAGGCCGTCATCCTGCACCTGATGCAGCCAGCCGCTGAGACGTACGCCGGCGATATCGATATCCAGCTCCAGGCTGTGGCTCTGCGCGCGTTCCGCACGCACCTGCTCGGCCAGTTCGCTCATCTCTTCCTGCTGCTTTTGCCAATAGATCTCGCCGAAGGCGCCATAGGGCAACCCCCGGCGGCGCGCACCCGTTGGAATAGCCGCTCGGGATCGTCGCCGTCGATCAGGGTATTCAGCAGTTGGCTATTGAACTGGTAGCGGCTGAGGTTATCCAGCGTGAAGGGCTCTTCGTCCGGCAGCTCGGTCTCTTCCAGGATAAAACTGACACCCAGCCGCAGCTGGAAGAAGGCGCGAATAGGATGGCGGTAAAACCGCAGCAGCTCATCCAACGCTATTTGCTGCAGCGTTTCGGCGGGCAGCGGCTGGTTGAAGGCCGGGTGCGCCGCCCCGCGCCCGTCGGCGGCGGGCAGCCACTCGGCGGCATAGCTTTGCGCTTCCGAGCCCGGCAAGAAATTCTCGGCGGCGAACGGCATGCGCGCATGCCACTTCAGCAAATGCTCGCCCACTCGCCGGGCGCTGTCGTCTGCGGTGCGCGCCTCGTCTCCCGGCAGGCAATAGCTTTGCTCCAGATACTCCAGCAGCTCGGTAACCAGCACCGAAGGATAGCGCGGGCTGTTGTCCTGAATGGAACGGCCAATGAAGCTGATATACAGCCGTTGTTGCGCGGACAGAATCGCCTCCAGGAACAGATAGCGGTCGTCATCGCGCCGGCTGCGGTCGCCGCGCTTGACCTGCTGCGCCATCAGATCAAACCCCAATGGCGGCAACGTGCGCGGATACACGCCGTCGTTCATGCCCAACAGGCACACCACCTTGAACGGAATCGAGCGCATCGGCATCAGCGTACAGAAGTTGATTTGCCCGGCGAGGAAGCGCTGGCTGATGCGCTCCTGATCGAGGCGCGCCGCCAAATCGTCGCGCAGAATCGTCAAGGGCACGTCATCCGGATAGCGCGCCGCCAGGCCAAAATTGATGGCCTGCTGCCACTGCTGCTCGATCAATGCCAGCACCACTTCGGTATCGCTATCCGCTTCGAAGAAGGCATCCAGCAGCTGTCGGCACAGCGGTAGCCATGCCTCGAGCGAGCGCGCTTCGCTCAAGACTTGCCGCCAATGGCTCAATTGGGCCAGCAGATCCGCCAACTGCCCCGCCAGTTCGGCGACCAACCCGCTCGACTCGTCGTAAGGCAAAATGCCCTGCCAATCGCCGGCGTTGCTGTCCATCGCGTAACCGAGCAGCATGCGCGTAATGCCGAATCGCCAGGTGTGCTGGCCCGTGGCGGGCAGATCCAGTTCGCGCACGTTATCGTCGTCCAGCCCCCAGCGCACGCCGGATTCACCGACCCAGTGACGCAACAGGCGCAGCCCCTCTTCGCCAATGGCGAAACGGGCGGCCAGGGCCGGCACTTCCAACAGCGCCAGCACCTGTTCCGACGTAAAGCGGCTTTGCGGCAGATCGAGCAGGGAGATGAACGCCTGCAAAGCCGGATGCGCCTGTCGCGCTTTACGGTCAGAAATGGCGAACGGCAGGTAGCGCTCGGCGGGAGCATTGCCGAACACGGCCTGAATATAAGGCGTATAGCTGTCGATATCCGCCACCATCACGATGATGTCGCGCGGCGTCAACGCGGGATCCTGCGCGAGCATGGTCAGCAGTTGATCGTGCAGCACCTCCACTTCCCGCTGTGGGCTGTGGCAGGCGTGCAGGCTGAGGGAACGATCTTGCGGATCGAGCCTGCGCTTGCTGAAACTGCTTTCCAGCGTTTCCGCCGTGATGCCGATCACCGCGTGATCTTCCAGCTCCAGCATATCGCGTTGAACGGCGTGCAGCATGGTATCCGCCGGGATATCGACAAAGGCGTCGACCTCTTGCGCCCCTTCCATCTGCGACAGCAAATAGAGGTGATCGCGCCCGAGCTTGCCCCAGGAGGCCAGCAGCGGGTTACTGAGCTGCTGCTGCCCTTCAGCATCAAACAGACGCGCCGCGTCAGCCGGTTCGCGAAACAGCCCTTGCTCGCGCGCCTGATGATAGTGACGGCGCTTGCGGCTCTGCAAGCGGGCCAGGAAAGCGTAATCCTGAATGTCGCCCCAGTAATAACGACAAGGGTTGGTGAACATCAGGTGGATATCGATATGCCGCCCCAGCGCCTGCAGCGCCTCCAGATAGACCGGCGGCAACGCCGAGATGCCGCAGATAAACACCCGCGGCGGCAAACCGGGCGGACACGTTGTTGCCTGCTCCAGCGCGTGGATAAAGCGGCTATACAGATTGGCGCGGTGCCATTCCGGCTGCCCCAATTCGCGCGTGTACTCCACCAGCCGCGCCCAGAGCGGCGCCTGCCACTGCTGAGCCTCGGGCAGACCGTCGATGCGTTCGCCGCGCTGCCAGCTCTCCAGCCACTGCGGGCGATAAACCAAATACTGGTCGAAAAGGTCGGCAACCCGGCCGGCCAATTGGTGGATTTTTCGCTTGTCGCCGTCATCGGTGAGATAGTGCTGCAGTGGCGCGAACGCCGGCTGGGTCAGCATCTCCGGCAGCAGCCACATCAGCTTCCAGGTCATGGCGTCCTTGCTGAAGGCGCTCTCTTTCGGGATATCCGGCAACACGCGGGTGAACATGTCCCAAATGAAGGTCGCCGGCAGCGGAAACGCGACATTGGCGGCGATGCCGAACTGCTCCGCCAGCTGCATTTGCAGCCATTGCGCCATACCGGGGCTCTGAACCAGCACCACTTCCTGTTGAAAAGGATCGGCCAACGGATCTCTGGCTATCAGCGCGCTGGTCAGCGTTTTCAATAAATCCAGCTGATTGGAATGATAAACCGTGAACATGATGGCTCCTTTAAAACAAGATACGTACCGGCTCAAAAACGGGTGCAATACCAGCGGCTCAGCGTCGCCCACTGCCGTTGCGGAGTTTGTACTCTGACCGCCAATCGGCGGCAATCCGCATCCGCGCCGTCGAACGCCGTCTCGCGTCGCCAGCCTTCCGGCAGCGGTTCGGCATCGAGCCGACCGGTGACGGCGAACGCCTCCAACTGCTGATGCGCCATCACCCAGGCTTGCCGGTAGTGCCACTGGCGCTGGAACGACTGCAACAGCACCTGATGATACTGTAACAAGCCCAGCAGCGACACCGAGAACAACAATGCCGCCACCAACACTTCCGGCAGGCTGAAGCCGTTGCGGGATAACCGCCCTACGCAAGCGTTAACCCTCACAGTCGGCCGGCCTTTTCTCGGGGCAAAAATCCAGCCGGCCGCCCGGCTGCGCTTGCACCCTGCCGACCGATTCCGCACCGTCAAACGCCCCCCATTGATACAGCCAAAGCGGCTCACCGCCGCGCATCTCCCCAAGGCCGCGTACCGTCACGACGCCCGCTCTGGCAGACAGCCGGGCGCAGGCCGTCAGTTCCGCGCGCTGCCTGCATAACCAGGCCGCCGCACTCAGCTCGGCGCGCGGCCAACGCTGGAGCATGCCCCAACTCAGCGCGGAAGCGGCCTGATTGTAAGCCTGGAGGTAGCGCTGCTGATCGGCGGCCAGTAACAGCGCGTTATCCAATTGCCGGTGCTGGGCATTGAGCAACATCAACCCCAACGCCAGCAGCAACATTACCGCCGCCAAAGTACTGCCGCCTCGCTGGCTCCGCCGGTTCATGGCAACGCCGCCATTTCGATGCTCCCGCTCAGGCTGCGCCTGATACGCGCATCGCCGACAGAGCGCCCCGCCAGAGTCAAACGGCCCAGCGCACCGCCATGCTCCCCGCGCTCTATCGCCACATGAAACCGCTCAATGCGCACTTCGTCATGATCGAGCAGCCGCTCCCAGCCGCCGCCGTCGCATTGACTTACGCCGCGCTGCCCTTCCAAGCCGCCATTGCGCAGCCGATAACCGAAATAACCTGCATCCTCACCCGAGGTGAGCCATTGCCCGCTGCGGGTGATGTCGTAAGCGACGATAACGCAGCTGCCCGCCGCTTCTCCCGCCGCCTGGCCGATCAGCAGCGGGCGGCCGGCGCACTGCCCGGCACAGAAACCGGCGCGGCGCAGGTCTTTCTCAATACCGAACGCCAGTTGCCGCAGCGTTGACTCCAGCCGAAAATGCTGGCCGACGGCCACGTTTTGCTGGCGCAACAGCGGATAGGTTTTCGCGGCGCCGAGCGCGATCACGCTGCCGAACACCAGCGCCAACATCATCTCCGGCAAGGTAAAACCGCGTTCGACAGTCAGCATGGCGCGATCCCCCTTATCCGGAGCCCTTCGCTGCACAAACGCAGCCGCCCTCGGGCGGACAGCACCAGCCGCAGGCCGCCTGCCTCGTTGCTGAGCAGGATGTGCCCCGCCTGCGCGGTATTGCGCAAGCCGTAAAACCCGATCTCTTTGTCGGTGTAGCCGCTCAAAACGACGTCGCGGTAAGACGGTGAGAAAACGGAACCCTCGGCGGAAGCGCAATCCGGCGGCGGCACACCGCCGCCCAGGCACCAGGGCGTGCCGTTCTTGAACCACAGCAGCGTCGTGCGGTTGCGCCAGTTGGCGTCCGCCTGCAGTCGCAGTAAAAACGCCAGCAGCTGCTGGGCAGTATGTTCCAGACGCAACGTTTGCTGATGGTGGCGCCATTGACCGACGCCCCAGCCGGTGAGCATGCCGGCGATCAGGAGCGCCGCCAGCAGCTCAATCAGTGTCATGCCACGCTGGCGGTCATCGATGTTCGAGAGCGTATTTTTTTTCATGCGGCCAGTTTAAGGGCCGTAACAAGGCGGTAAAGCCGCATGCGCAAGCCTTGCGGCAAGCTGCGCAATGTTTTCCCTATAGCGACAAATGGCGACAATAAAATGCGGCGCGGCGCGCAATGCGGATAAAAAAAAGGGGACGCAATCGCTGCGCCCCTGGTGTGATGCGGTTAAGGTCAGATCGCGACCGGCGCCTTGATGGCCGGGTGCGGATCGTAACCTTCGATCTCGAAGTCTTCGAAACGGTAATCGAACAGCGAAGCCGGCTTGCGTTTGATCACCAGCTTCGGCAACGGACGGGGTTCACGCGTCAGCTGCAGCTTCGTCTGTTCCATATGATTACTGTACAGATGGGTATCGCCACCGGTCCAGACGAAGTCGCCGACGTCCAAATCGCACTGCTGCGCCATCATATGCACCAACAGCGCGTAGCTGGCGATGTTGAACGGCAGGCCGAGGAACACGTCGCAGGAACGCTGGTACAGCTGGCAAGAGAGCTTGCCGTCCGCCACGTAGAACTGGAAGAACGCGTGGCACGGCGCCAGCGCCATCTGGTCCAGCTCACCGACGTTCCAGGCGGAAACGATGATGCGGCGCGAATCCGGATCTTGTTTCAGTTGCTGGAGTACGTTGCTCAGCTGATCGATCTGACGACCGTCCGCCGCCCCCCAGGCTCGCCACTGCTTGCCGTACACCGGGCCGAGATCGCCGTTTTCATCGGCCCACTCGTCCCAAATGGTGACCTTGTTGTCACGCAGATAGGCGATGTTGGTATCGCCGTTCAGGAACCACAACAGCTCATGAATGATCGAACGCAGATGACATTTCTTGGTGGTCACCAACGGGAAGCCTTCCTGCAAATTGAAACGCATCTGGTGGCCGAAAATCGACAACGTGCCAGTGCCGGTACGGTCGGCTTTAGGAGTGCCCTCGGCGAGCACCTTGTTCATCAAATCCAGATACTGTTTCATTTGTCCCTCACGACAGTTGTTGCTGCGGGCGACGACGGTACGCCCAAATCATCATAATAACACCGGCCACCACCATCGGGATGGACAGGATCTGCCCCATGCTGATCACGCCGTCGAACAGGCCAAGCTGGGCATCCGGCTGGCGGAACGCTTCAACGATGATGCGGAATGCGCCATAACCGATCAGGAACAGGCCCGATACGGCACCCATCGGCCGCGGCTTGCGGAT
Organism: Serratia sp. SCBI; assembly: GCF_000747565.1. Taxonomy (NCBI): domain Bacteria; kingdom Pseudomonadati; phylum Pseudomonadota; class Gammaproteobacteria; order Enterobacterales; family Yersiniaceae; genus Serratia; species Serratia sp. SCBI. The sequence goes on from NZ_CP003424.1 coordinate 4,080,395, forward strand.
GAACAGGTTCAGAATGATAAACAGCACCACGCCTTCAAGCAGCAGTTCATACAGCTGGGACGGGTGACGCGGCAGCACGCCATACTGATTCAGCAGCGGCAGCAGAGAAGGATCGGCGGCGGCGAGCGCCACGTCTTCGCTGCGCGAGCTTGGGAACAGCATCGCCCAAGGGGTGTCGGTGGTCACGCGGCCCCACAGTTCACCGTTGATGAAGTTGCCGAGGCGGCCGGCGCCCAAACCGAACGGGATCAATGGCGCGATAAAATCGGAAACCTGGAAGAAGGTGCGTTTGGTGCGGCGAGCGAACCAGAACATCACCAGAATCACCCCCATCAATCCGCCGTGGAACGACATGCCGCCATCCCAGACTTTAAACAGATAGAGCGGATTATCCAGGAACAACGGCAGGTTGTAGAACAGCACATAGCCCACGCGGCCGCCGACGAATACGCCCAGGAAACCGGCGTAGAGCAGGTTTTCCACTTCGTCTTTGGTCCAGCCGCTGCCCGGCTTGTTGGCGCGGCGCACCGCCAGCCACATGGCAAAAACGAAGCCGACCAGATACATCAGGCCGTACCAATGCAAAGAAACCGGGCCAATGGAGAAAATGACCGGATCAAATTTAGGAAACGCCAGATAGCTATTGCTCATCTATCACCACAACATGTCTGTTATTTTTCCCCATGCGGGGGCGGCAGGTGCCAAACGTCGGCGCAGGTTGTCACACGCCTTTCAAACGGCAGCGTTGGCCGCTGCGGTTTGCAAGACGACGAACATGCGTCGCGCTGAGGTTGCGCATCATAACATAGGCTTAGCGCGGTCCGGGCCGGCAGCGCGGGAAAAGTTCTGTAAAAAAATCACATCGCGCGGCGATTATCTGCCGCCGCGAATCAACCCGCCCATGCCGCGTCGCTCCATAAACGCCGCCACCAAATGGCGCACTTCCGTGGTCATTTGGGTGTTCAACACTCGGTGCGCCAACACTTCGGCGTCGGCAAGATCGATATGCCGCAGCAGGTATTTGATGCGCGCCACGCTGCGTCCGTTCATGCTCAGATTGCGATAGCCCATGCCTACCAGCAACAGCGCGCCCATCGGATCGCCGGCCAGTTCACCGCACAGGCTAAGCTGCAGCCCGGCCGCTTTCCCCTGTTCGGCGATCAGCTTCAGCACCTGCAGCATCGCGGGATGCAGGCTGTCGTACAGCGAGGCTACCCGCGTGTTGTTGCGATCCACCGCCAGCAGGTACTGGGTCAAATCGTTGGTGCCTACCGAGATGAAGTCGACGCGCCCGGCCAAATGCGGGATCAGGAAAATCATCGACGGCACTTCCAGCATCACGCCGATTTTCGGTTTCGGGATCGCGTAGCCAAGCACCTCTTCCACCTCGCGCCCGGCGCGGTCAATCAAGCGCTTGGCCTCATCGACCTCTTCCAGGCTGGTGACCATCGGCAGCAAAATGCCCAGGTTGCCGGTGCCGGCATTGGCGCGCAGCATGGCGCGCACCTGTATCAAAAAAATCTCCGGCTGGTCCAGAGTGATGCGAATGCCGCGCCAGCCCAGGCAGGGATTTTCTTCGCTGATCGGCATGTAGGGCAGTTGCTTGTCGGCGCCGATGTCCAGCGTGCGCAGCGTGACCGGTTTGTTGGGGTAAAGCTGCAGCATGCCTTGATACTGCGCGACCTGTTCTTCTTCAGAAGGGAAACCGCTTTGCAACATGAACGGAATTTCAGTGCGGTACAACCCCACGCCGTCCACCCGGCCGCCCAACAGCTGTTCATGTTCCGGGCTGAGGCCGGCGTTCAACATCACCTGAACGCGTTCGCCGCTTTTCAACTGCGCCGGCTGTTCGACGTCGTCTTCCGCCAGCTTGCTCAGTTCCTGTTCTTCGCTGATCAGCCGTTGGTATTCCTGCACCAGCACCGGCTCAGGATCGACCAGCAGTTCGCCGCGATACCCATCGACGATCAGCAGCCGCTGGCTGAGCAGAGAAGGCTGGATGTCGGCGCCCATCACCGTCGGCACCCCCATCGCCCGCACCAAAATCGCCGCATGCGAATTGGCGGCGCCGTCGCGCACGACCACGCCAACCAGGCGATCCTGCGGCACTTCGGCCAGCAATGTCGCGGTCAGTTCATCCGCCACCAGCACAAAACGCGCCGGCCACTGGGTGGCCCCCTGAGTGGTGTCGTCGAGGTGGAACAGCAGGCGCTGGCCCAGCGCACGCAGGTCGCTGCCGCGCTCGCGCATATAGGTGTCCTGCAGTTTGGCGAACTGTTCGGCAAAGGCTTCTATCACCTGCTTCACCGCCCATTCCGCCACCGAGCCGTTGTCAATTTCGGCGAACAATTCGCGCTTGAGGCGGGCGTCGTTTAGCAGGTGAGAATAAAGATCGAAGATCGCCGCGCTCTCTTTTTGCGAGCTGGCGGCAAAACGCTTGCTGAAGCGGCGAAATTCCGCGCCGGCCTCTTCCAACGCCAACGTCAGGCGCTCGCGCTCGCTGGCGGTGTCCAGCGTCGACGCGCGGTAAACCTGATCGAGCGAAGGCTGGCTGCTGTCCTGCCACCCTTCCGCCACCGCTACGCCGGGCGAGGCCGCCAGCGCGCGCACGCGCGTTTGGCGATACTGGCCGAAAATGGCATTAAGCTGCGACTGTGAAAGGATCCCGGCCATCTGCGTGGCCAGGGTGACCATGAACGACTCTTCGCTTTCGTCGAACTGGCGCAGCTCGCGCTGCTGCACCACCAACACCCCCAACAGCTGGCGCCGGTGAATGATCGGTACCCCGAGGAAGGATCGGAAACGATCCTCTTTGACCTGCGGAACGTACTTGAAGCTGGGATGGCTTTGGGCATCGGCCAGGTTGATGGGTTCGGCCCGGCGGCCGACCAACCCGACGACACCTTCGTCAAACGCCAATGCGATAGTGCGCCCGCGCGGCTTTTTCAGCCCGCGCGTGGCCATCAGGTAGTAACAGCGGCGATCGTTGTCCGCCAGGTAAATGGAGCACACTTCGGTGTCCATCGCCAGACAGGTTTCATTGACCAGCAGATCCAGCGCATCCGTCAGACTGGCCGCCGCGGCCACCTTCTCTACAATTTCTCGCAAGCGCGTGAGCATAGTCGGCTTAACTTAACCTCTCTTTCGGCGATAAGCGGGGGCCTGCCGCGGCGCCGCCTGCTCTTGCATCGGCATCACGGTCACGGCGAATTCTTTCATCACCCGGCGGTAGACGTCGCGTTTAAATGACACCACCTGGCGCACCGGATACCAGAAGCTCACCCAGCGCCAACCGTCGAACTCCGGCGTGCTGCTGCGCTGCATGTTGATATCAGCGTCATTGCACAGTAGCTGCAACAAAAACCATTTTTGCTTTTGGCCGATACAAACCGGCTTTGTGTCCCAACGCACCAAACGTTTCGGCAATTTATAGCGCAACCAGTTGCGGGTCGAAGCCAGGATGCGCACATCCTTTTTACTCAGCCCCACTTCTTCGAACAGCTCACGGTACATCGCCTGCTCCGCAGTTTCGCCAGGGTTAATCCCACCTTGGGGAAACTGCCAGGAGTGCTGACCGTAACGGCGGGCCCATAAGACCTGCCCCTGACGATTACAGATTACGATACCAACATTCGGGCGGTAGCCATCATCATCGATCACCGGACTACCTCGATAAGCTTAAATTCGCATAGATGTCCTGATTGTTTCACACAAGCTACAGGCGGTAAACCACTGCTTTACGGCGCTGCGGGCCGGATAACATTGGGATAACTCACAGATATAGGCAAAGTTATAAACATGCATCGGCATTTCAGACCGGTTTTATTCACTTTTTCTGTGGATAGGTGTGTGTAGAACTCGAGGGATAAGCCGGTAAAACTCTCGTCCCCGAAAATCCCCCTCACACCGAAGAAACAATATTATTCCTAAAAACATATAATTAACCAATATTCCACAGTTATGTACAGGGCAAAAATGTGATCTATGCACGGTAAGGATCTTACCCTGGCGAAAGATCCACCAACGCCGTTTTTATCCACAGATTATCCGGGCAAGTTACGCACAAAACGGACAAATTCGTAAAAAACCGCCCGAGTCAAGGCTGTAAATTGAACCAGTGATCGGTAAAAATTTGGGTTATCCCATAAATCTGTGGATAAATAGGTGTAAGATCCTGTTTATTGTCGGTGGCTTCAGGTGAACAAGCCTCGCGGGTGCATTGTCGCCCGCGCAAGAAAAAGAAAAAAAGTCATGTAAAATCATGCTACTATTATTCTTTTCCCCAGGCGACTGGGGTTACCGTTTCCCGTGTATCTTTGCAGTACGTTTTTCAACCAAATTCGACAGGCTTGATTTATGGCGTTTTTATCCCCTCTGCCACCCCCGCCGGAAAATGAACGGCAGCTGTTCGAGCGCGCTCAGGCGCTGGCCGGCTTCAGTTTTGGCGAACTGGCCGCCCGCGCGCAGTTGCCGATCCCCAAGGATCTGAAACGCGATAAAGGCTGGGTGGGCATGCTGCTGGAGCTGTACCTCGGCGCCATGGCCGGCAGCAAACCGGAACAGGATTTTCCTGAGCTGGGCATTGAGCTGAAAACCATTCCTGTCGACGCCGCCGGCAAACCGCTGGAGACCACTTTCGTCTGCGTGGCCCCGCTCACCGGCAACAGCGGCGTCACCTGGGCCAGCAGCCACGTTCGCCACAAGCTGGCGCGCGTGTTGTGGATACCGGTAGAGGGCGAACGGCAAATCCCGCTGGCGCAGCGCCGCGTCGGTTCGCCGCTGCTGTGGAGCCCGAGCGCTGCAGAAGAAGAGATGCTGCGCCGCGATTGGGAAGAGCTGATGGATCTGATTGTACTCGGTCACGTAGAACGCATCACCGCACGCCACGGCGAAGTGCTGCAACTGCGCCCCAAAGCGGCCAACAACAAGGCGCTCACCGAAGCCATCGGCGAACAGGGGCAACCTATCATGACGCTGCCGCGCGGTTTCTATCTGAAAAAGGGTTTTACCGGCGCGCTGCTGGCAAGACATTTCTCAATCTAAGCGATTTCGTTTAACTCTGGTTTAGCTAACCCTGTCAGCGCCACGATAAACGCGTATAATTCACGCTTTGCATTTATTAAGTATTAAGGTGTGTCGGGCAATGTTCGAATGGATTATGGATCCCAATGCCTGGTTAGCGTTAGGTACGCTAACCATTCTTGAGATCGTACTGGGTATTGATAACATCATTTTTCTGTCGCTGGTGGTGGCCAAGCTGCCCAAAGCGCAACAGAACAAAGCTCGCCGGCTCGGGCTGGCCGCCGCCATGATTATGCGTCTGGCGCTGCTGGCCTCCATCGCCTGGGTGATCCGCTTGACGCACCCGCTGTTCACCGTGCTGGATCACGCCATTTCCGCCCGCGATCTGATCCTGCTGCTCGGTGGATTGTTCCTGATCTGGAAAGCCAGCAAAGAGATCCACGAAACCATCGAAGGCACGGAAGAAGAGCACCACACCAAGGTGCACAGCTTCTTCGGCGCGATCGTACAGATCATGCTGTTGGATATCATCTTCAGCCTGGATTCGGTGATTACCGCCGTAGGCCTTTCCGATCACCTGTTCATCATGATGGCGGCGGTGGTGATTGCCGTCGGCGTGATGATGTTCGCCGCACGGCCGATCGGCGAGTTCGTCAATCGCCATCCGTCGGTGAAAATGCTGGCGCTGGCGTTCCTGATCCTGGTGGGCTTCACGCTGATGCTGGAAAGTTTCCAGGTGCACGTGCCGAAAGGCTACATCTACTTCGCCATGTTCTTCTCCATGTCGGTAGAAGCGCTCAATCTGATGCGCAGCAAGAAAAACCGTTCGCCGGAATAACCCTACGCGGAGGCCGCCATCGGCGGCTTCCGCCGTTTCGTTGCCCCCCTCATTTCAGTTTTTCTTATCAGATAAAGACTTATCTGAGACGCTCTCTGCCAAGAGTTTGCTAATCTTGAAAGAACATTGTTTTCTGCATAATCGAGGATCCGCAGGATGAAAAAGTGGGTAATGGCAGTGTCTGCGCTGGTTATGGCCGCCGGTTTGGCGGGATGTTCCAGCGACTACGTCATGGCGACCAAAGACGGCAACATGATCCTGACGCAAGGCAAACCGGAGATCGACACAGACACCGGGCTCATCAGTTATAAAGATGAGAAAGGCAATCACCGCCAGATCAACGGCGATCAGGTTTCCCAGGTTATCGAACGCTAATCACCGCACGCCGGCTATCGCCCGCTCGAGCGCGGTAGCCCTCATTCGTGTCCGCACGGAATCCGCTTCCCCCATCTTCACCGCTTGGTTATAGTCAGGAAAGGCGACATCGCCGCCCGACGGACTTTGCGCCGTCTTCTGAATTGGGCTCCTGTTTCACCGGGCCGCACGGCCCGTCAGCGCTAACAAGAAAGGAAGGCCGTTAATGCAATACCACCGTATTCCCCACAGTTCTTTAGAAGTGAGCGTGCTGGGACTGGGCACCATGACCTTTGGCGAACAGAACAGCGAAGCCGACGCCCATGCGCAACTGGACTATGCATTGGCCGCAGGCGTGAACCTGATAGATACCGCCGAACTGTACCCGGTGCCGCCCCGCCCGGAAACCCAGGGCCTGACCGAAAGCTATATCGGCAGTTGGATCAAAGCGCGCGGCAATCGCGAAAAAATCGTCCTGGCCAGCAAAGTCTCGGGCCCGGTGCGCGGCACTGACAGCAGCATCCGCCCGCAGCAGGCGCTCGATCGCAAAAACATCCGCGCCGCTCTGGACGCCAGCCTCAAGCGGCTGAACACCGATTATCTCGATCTTTACCAATTGCACTGGCCGCAGCGCGCCACCAACTGCTTTGGCAAACTCAACTATCAATATACCGATGACAAAGCCACGGTCACGCTGCTGGAAACCCTGGAGGCGCTGACCGAGCAGGTGCGCGCCGGTAAAATTCGCTATATCGGGGTCTCCAACGAAACGCCCTGGGGCGTGATGCGCTATCTGCAACTGGCGGAGAAACACGAGCTGCCGCGCATCGTGTCGATTCAAAACCCGTACAGCCTGCTGAACCGCAGCTTTGAGATTGGCCTGGCCGAAATCAGCCAGCACGAAGGGGTAGAACTGCTGGCCTATTCCAGCCTGGCGTTCGGCACGCTGAGCGGTAAATACCTCAACGGCGCTAAACCGGCCGGTGCGCGCAATACGCTGTTCACCCGCTTCAACCGTTATTCAGGGCAGCAAACCCAACGGGCGATCGCCGAATACGTGGCGCTGGCCAAAAAACACGGGCTGGATCCTTCGCAGATGGCGTTGGCCTTCGTGCGTCAGCAGCCGTTCGTCGCCAGCACCCTGCTGGGCGCCACCTCGGTGGAGCAGTTGAAAATCAACCTCGACAGCCTCGACGTGATTCTGGATGAGGACGTGCTACAGGCGCTCGAAGAAATCCACACCCGGTTTACCATTCCGGCGCCTTGATAGCCTGAGGGCGCAGCCTGGCTGCGCCCCGTTTCACCGCCGCTGCGACCACCACAACGCGCTAATCGCCAGCGCAAACACCACGCCAAACCCTACGCCGACGCCCACCACCGGCACGCCCAGCTTCACGACCAAAGAATACAGGCCCAGCATCAGTAACATCGCGGCGTTTTCACCCAGGTTTTGCACTGCGATCGCATTGCCGGCGCCGACCGAATGTTTGCCCCGCTCCTGCAGCAACGCATTGAGCGGCACGACGAAGAAGCCCCCCAGCATGCCGATGAGCGCCAGCAAGACGTAGGCATTGAGCATGGTCGTTTGCAGCGCAAACACCGCGACCGCGACGCCGATCAGGATCCCGGCCGGCATACAGCGTTTCACCGTTTTAAGCGTGACGAAGCGCGCGGCGGCACCCGCGCCCACCACGATGCCGACGGCCACCATGGCGTTCAGCAGCGTTGGCGTGGCGTTATCGGCGATGCCGAGCGCCACCGGTACCCACAGCACCAGCAGAAAACGCAGCGTCACGCCGGCCCCCCAAAACAGGCTGGTGCCAATCAATGAGAAACGCGTCTGTCCATCGCGCCACAGCGTAACGCAGGCAGCAAAGAAGCTGTGCGTCATGGCCTGCGGACGCCACGAAGCGCCAGGACGCGCCGCCGCCAAACGCGGAATATACAGGTTGGCGACCACCGCTCCCGCGTAAACCAACGCGCAGGCCGCCAGCGCCGCCGCCACGTGCCAGTCCGCCAGAATACCGCCGGCCACCGAACCGGTCAGAATGGCCGCAATGGTCGAAGCCTCGATCAGGCCGTTAGCCTTGACCAGTTTCTCGCCGCTGGTGATCTCGCCCAGAATGCCGTATTTAGCCGGTGAATACGCGGCGGCTCCCACGCCGACCAGGCTGTAACCCAGAAACGGATTCACCCCAAAACAGATCACCAATGCCCCCGCCAATTTCAGGGCGTTGGCGAACATCATCACCCGCCCTTTGGCAAAGCTGTCGGCGATCTGGCCGACGAACGGAGCCAGAATGATATAGGTGGCGACAAAGGCCATCTGCAGGATCGGCTGGCTCCAGTCCGGATACAGCTGCTGCTTGATCAACGCCAGCGTGGCGAACAGCAACGCATTGTCGCCGAACGCCGAAAGGAACTGCGCGCTGATCACCGCGATCATGCCGCGTGACAACAAAGGGGATTCGGTCGAAGGATTCATCAGGCACTCTCCGGCTGTTCGGCCATATGACGCAGGGTGACGAAATCAGGTTTGCCGCTACCGAGCACCGGCAGCGTTTTCAACAGGCGAATATCGCGCGGCACCGCCAGCTCCGGGCTGCCCAGTTCGCGCGCCACCCGCAGCAATGCCTCGCGGGTAATGGCGGGATCGGTGGTGAACAGCACCAACGCCTCGCCTTTGCTGCTGTCGCTTTTGACCGTGGCGGCATGCAGTTTATCCGGCGACAGCCGTTGCGCCAGCAGTTCGACGCTCTCCAGCGACACCATCTCGCCCGCGAGCTTGGCGAAGCGCTTCACGCGCCCGCGAATGGTGCAGTAACCCTGCTCATCCAGGCTGACGATATCGCCGGTGTCATACCAGCCCGGCTGCAGCACGCCGTTCGCATCTTCCGCCGCCGGCGGCTCCAGTTCGCCGGGGCGTTCAACCCGCAGATAGCCTTTCATGATATTCGGCCCCTTCAACTGCAGACGGCCGCCGTTATCAATACCCGGCACCGCGATCAGACGCGCCTCCATCTGCGGCATGATGCGGCCGACGGTGCCCACCTTGGTCGCCAGCGGCACGTTGATCGAGACCACCGGCGCGCACTCGGTCACGCCATAGCCTTCCAGAATGCGGATGCCGTATTTGTCCTGATAGATCTGTTTGGTGCTGTCCGCCAGTTTCTCCGCGCCGGCCACGACATAGCGCAGGCGGGCAAAATCATACGGATGCGCGAAGCGCGCATAGTTGTTAAGGAAGGTCGCCGTGCCGAACAGCACCGTGCAGTTACGGTCATACACCAGCTCCGGCACCACGCGATAGTGCAGCGGGCTGGGGTAGAGGAAAATGCGGCTGCCGGTGATCAGCGGCGTAAGCAGCCCCACCGTCAGACCGAACGAGTGGAACAGCGGCAGCGACGACATGAAGCGGTCGCGCGGCGTGAAATCGGCGATGGTGCGGATTTGTTCTACGTTGGCCAGCAGGCTGGCGTGCGAATGCACCACGCCCTTGGGATGGCCTTCGGATCCGGACGTGAACAGGATCAGCGCCGGATCCTCCGGACGTTGCGGCAACGCCGCGCGCTGCGGCTGCAGCAAGTTACGCAGGATCCACAGCTTATCCGCCAGCGTGACCGTATCTTTCAGATCTTCCAGATACACCCAGTTAGCCTGTGGCACCTGTTCCGGCAGGTGGGTCAGCTTGCCTTTCTCCAGAAACTGGCGCGAGGTGACGATGGTCTTGATGCCGGCGGCCGTCATCGCGCTGTTCAGGCCGTTGGCGCCTGCGGTGTAGTTGAGCATCGCCGGGATGCGATTGCGCAGCGAAGCGCCGAAGATCGCCGCCGCGGTAATGGTGGCGTTGGGCAACAGCAGCCCAACGTGCTCCCCCTCGGCGGTAAAGCGCTGCAGAATGCGGCTGACGCCCAGCGATTTCTTGACTAGCGTCTGGTAACTGTCTTCTTTGAAAGCGATGTCTTCGATGCAAGGCTTGCGGCGCCCATAGCGGTGCTGCGCCGCCAGCAAAGCATGGAACAGCGTTTGCGGCTCGCGCGTCTCCATCCGCGCCCGCATCATGATCTGCATCAGCCGATCGCCCGCCAGCGCCCGGCGTTCACGCGCGCGCGGCGCTTCCGGCATCGACAGCGTGGTCGGCGGCAAGATGCGGATGCTGATTTGCGGGAACCAGCGGATCTTGAACACCCCGGCCATGCGGCCAAACGGGCTGAACTCCGGGCCATCGATCCGCACCGGCACCACGGTCGCGCCCGATTTGGCGGCGATAAACGCCGCTCCGTCGTAAATTTTCATCAGCGCACCGGTCACGGTGATGCGCCCTTCAGGGAACACCACGATCGGCCGTCCCTGCTCGACCATGCGCACCAGTTGCTTGATGGCCATCGGCTTGGTGGGATCGAGCGAGACAAAATCGATGTAAGGCCGCAGCCAGCGCATAAACCAGCTCTCGCCGATGCTGGCATAGACCGCAAACACCGGTTTTATCGGCAGGAACAGCGCCAGCAGTACGCCGTCGAGGAAAGAGACGTGGTTCGGCGTAATCAGTAATTTTTGCCGCTCGAAGTGCTGGACGTCCCCTTCGACCCGTACCCGAAACAACAGGCGAAACAGCGCGCGCAGCAGTGAAAAGATCATGCCCTTCTCCCTTGGCCATGGAGGCGTAAATCGTTGTAGGGAAAAGAATACTATATGGCAGGCAAAAAAAAACCTACGCATCCGCGTAGGTTGGTGCAATTGAAAATGGCTTCAGCATGCAAGGCACGCTGATTTCTCACCAATCAATACCTCTGGGATCACCTACTCTAGAGAGATGGCGTGCAGGAAACTACCGGCGAATCGCAAGAGTTCTGCTCCAAATGCAACCAGCTGTAAATTTCCCACGATCTGCTGTAATAACTCAATGAAACTTAAACCTTACCGCAGCGACGAAAATAAATATAACAACGACGAGCCAGTGACCCAGACGTGAAATATTCACTCATCGTGCGCTGACCTCGACCAGGCAGCTCATGGCGTTCGGCCCCTGCGTCAGCGGCGAGGTGCCGATATCCAGCGTCAGCACGTTCGGGTTGCCCGCCTGCTCGACCGGCCGACGCTGCGCGTCGAAACCCGGCTCGAACCAGGCACCGGTCGCCATCAGCACCACGCCGCGCGTCACGCCATCGGTGAGCGATACCCCCGCCAGACAGCTGCCGCGCGCGTTGCTGACCAGCACTTCGGCACCGTCCGCCAGGCCGCGCGGCGCCGCATCGTCCGGATGCATGTACAAGGTTTCTCGCCCGGCGGTCTTGTTGCCCTGCGCCAGCGGCGCCGGATCCATCTGGCTATGCAGGCGATCGCTCGGCTGAATGGAGATCAGGTGCAGCGGCCAGTTTTTGGCCTGCGGCGCGCCCAGCCACTCCACCGGCGGCCGCCACTGCGGATGCGGAGCGAAATCTTCGTAGCGATAGCCGGCGATCCGCTCGCTGAACAGCTCTATCTTGCCGCTGGGCGTTTGCAGCGGGTTAGCCTGCGGATCGGCGCGGAATGCGTCAAAAAATACGAACTCTTTAGCCGGCGCGGGCAGCTCGACATAGCCCCGTTGCCAGAAGGCCTCAAACTCGGGCCAGGCGACGCCGGCGCGCTGCTGCGCTGTGCCGCATTGCCGGTAGATAGCTTCGATCCAGGCCCGCTCGTCGCGATTCTCGGTAAAGCGCTCACGATAGCCGAGACGCTCCGCCAGATCGGCGAAGATATCGAAATCGTTGCGCGCCTGATGCTGCGGCGCAATGGCCTGATGCATCGCCAACACGTAGCGATCGCGCGACGAGCCGCCGATATCGTTACGCTCCAGCGAACTGGTGACCGGCAGCACGATGTCTGCCATTTTGGCCGCCGCCGTCCACCAGATATCTTGAACGATCACCGTGTCCGGCTTCTGCCAGCCCTCCACCAGCCGATTCAACTGCTGATGATGATGGAACGGGTTGCCGCCGGCCCAGTGCACCAAATGGATATCCGGATAATGCCGCGTCTCGCCGCAAAATTGATAGGCCTCACCGGGGTGCAACAGCATGTCGCAGATGCGCGCCACCGGGATCGCCAGCCCGGCCGGATTTTCGCCTACCGGCATGGTCGGCGCAGGCGTATCCACGCGCGGATTGCCGACGCCGTTCATCGAACCGTGGCCGAACGAGAAACCGCCGCCCGGCAGCCCCACCTGGCCCAGCATCGCCGACAGCGCGATCATCATCCAATACGGTTGCTCCCCCCGATGCGCGCGTTGCACGGAGTAGGAACAGGTGATGAAACTGCGCACGCCGATCAGTTGCCGCGCCAGCAGCGCGATGCGCGCCGCCGGAATGCCGGTAATGGCGCTGGCCCAAACGGGGGTTTTCGCCACGCCGTCACCGGTGCCGTTCAGGTAATCCGCCAGTTGTTGATAGCCCACGCAGTGGCTGTGCAGGAAGGCTTCATCCTGCGCGTCCAGCCGCTGGATTTCGTAAGCCAGCGCCAGCATCAGCGCCACGTCGGTATTCGGCCGGATCGGGATCCATTCCGCGTTGACAAACTCGGGACAATCATCGCGCATCGGGCTGATGTTGATAACCGGCGTGCCCTTGCGCGCCAGCTTTTGCAGCCAGGGCTTGAGCGCATGTTCCGCCGCGCCGCCGGAAGAGACCTGAGCGTTTTTCAGCGCCAATCCGCCAAACGCCACAAACAGCTCGCAATGCTCCACCACGCTAGGCCAACTGGTGACGCGCCCGGTCAAGGGCGAAAAAGTGCCGATCACATACGGCAGAAAGAACTGCGCCGCGCCCCAGCTGTAGTTGCCCTGCTGATCGACGCCGCCGCCGCCGCTGAAGTAGAACCGCCGCACCAGCGAGCGGGCATGGTGCAGCCGCCCGGCCGACGACCAGCCATAAGAGCCGGTAAACAACCCGGAGGCGCCGTAACGCTCGCGCACCCGGCGATTCTCTTGCGCCACCAAATCGAGCGCCAATTCCCAGTCCACCTCGACGAAATCTTCCCTGCCGCGCAGCGTACGGTCGCTGCCCTCGCGCTTTTGCAGCCACGAGCGGCGCACCGCCGGCTTGCGGATGCGTTTGTCGGAGTAGACCATCGGGACGATGGAATCGAGCAGCGGCGAAGGATCAGGATCGTCGACGAAGGGTTCACAACGGATAAGCCGGCCGTCTTCAACCACGGCGGTATAAGCGCCCCAATGGGCGAGCTGCGGATAGCGTTTAATGGACATGGCGTTCTCGGCGCAAATCGGAATGCACAGACGTTACCTCAGCCCGCCGCCAGTGCCAACGTACAAATTGCGCTATCGTTCGGTAGCAGTCGGTTATGCGTACAGACGCGAAGAGATTCTGCAACCGCCACCACAAGTTGCGCACGAGACCGCTTGCAGCCCCGGTTTTTTTCCGCAAAACTGGGGGATGTAAGCGATTACCCAGGATGTGTTGACTGATATGGCTACGATAAAGGATGTTGCCAGGCTGGCGGGTGTTTCCGTGGCCACGGTATCCCGCGTGATAAACAATTCCCCCAAGGCCAGCGAAGGGTCGCGCACTGCGGTGCAGGCCGCCATGGAACAGCTGCAGTATCACCCTAACGCCAACGCACGAGCGCTGGCGCAGCAATCCACCGAGACGCTGGGGCTGATCGTCTCCGACGTTTCCGATCCCTTCTTCGGCGCGATGGTCAAGGCGGTCGAGCAGGTGGCCTACGCCACTCACAATTTTCTGCTGATTGGCAACGGTTACCACGACGCCGAAAAAGAGCGTCAGGCGATTGAACAGCTGGTGCGGCACCGCTGCGAAGCGCTGGTGGTGCACGCCAAAAGGCTAAGCGATCAGGAACTTTTCGGCTGGATGCAACAGATCCCGGGCATGGTGCTCATCAATCGCACGCTGCCGGGGTTTGAAACGCGCTGCGTGGCGCTCGACGATCGCTACGGCGCCTGGCTGGCGACCCGACATCTGATCCAGCAAGGGCACCAGCGCATCGCCATCATCTGCTCCACTCACCAGATTTCCGACGCCACCGATCGTCTGCAAGGCTATCTCGACGCGCTGCAGGAACACGGCATTGCGGTGGATGAAAAGCTGATCGCCTACGGCGAACCGGACGAGATCGGCGGCGAACAGGCGATGACCGAATTGCTCGGCCGCGGCCGTTCGTTCTCCGCCATTACCTGCTATAACGATCCGATGGCCGCCGGCGCGCTGTCGGTGCTGAGCGATAACAGCGTCGACGTACCGGGAGAAATTTCGCTGATCGGTTTCGACGACGTGTTGATTTCGCGCTACCTGCGCCCACGCCTGACCACCATTCGCTACCCTATCGTGGCGATGGCCACCCAGGCGGCGGAGCTGGCGCTGGCGCTGGCCAACCGGCAACCGCTGCCGGAAATCACCAACATGTTCAGCCCAACGCTGGTGCGCCGCCACTCGGTCGCCACCCTCAACAACGCGCACGAACAGCCGTAATCATGCCGCCGCATGGGTGAGCCGTCACCCATGCGCTCAGATTGCGCAGCCCGCCGCATTTCTCGCTTTTGGATTTTTTCCGCTCCCTACGTTCGTGCAGATTGTTGGCACAATAACCTTTACGCTATATAGCATAAACACTATATTCGAAGCGCATCATGTGGCAAGTGGTGACCGTCGAACGATTCGACGACTGGTTTTTGGCGCTGAACAACGCCCAGCAAACAAGCATCCTGGCGGCGATCTTCAAATTACAACGTTCGGCCCGCAGTTGGCGCGGCCGCACGCCGATACGCTGCATTTTTCCGAAGCGGCCCGGCAGTTGAAGGAGTTGCGCGTTCAACATCGCGGGCGCCCTTTCAGGGTGTTTTTCGCCTTTGCCCCACAGCGGCAAGCAGTATTGCTGTGCGGTGGCGATAAAACCGGCGACAAACGCTTTTACCAGCGCATGTTGCCCATCGCTGCCATGGAATTTTCACATTATCTGGCAACCCGGAGGTAGTGCAGATGGCCAAACCGTTATCCCAACTGATCGACAAGCTCGATCCCGCCGTCGTTGCCGCAGCCAGGCAAAAGGCGGACAAGGAAATTTTCGAACTGCGGCTGGCAATGCTGAGGGAAGAGCTGGCGGTCTCTCAGGTTGAATTGGCGAAGCGGCTCGGTATCAGCCAACCCTCCGTCGCCAATTTGGAAAAGCGCGGCAGCGAAATAAAGCTGTCGTCGCTCAAACGCTATATCGAGGCGATGGGCGGCACGCTATCGCTGGATGTGCAATTGCCCAATGGCCAGCACCGCCGCATGACGCTGTAAAGCGGGCGCAAAGCGCCCGCCCGCTTATCAGATAAGTTCCAGCGCGATCAGTTCTTCGATGGTTTGGCGGCGGCGGATCAAACGCGGCTCGCCGTTTTCGAACAGCACTTCAGGCAACAGCGGACGGCTGTTGTAGTTGGAGGACATCGATGCGCCGTAGGCGCCGGTATCGTGAAACACCAGATAATCGCCGATCTGCACCGGCGGCAGCTCGCGGGTTTCCACGCCGCCGCCCGCCTGCTGGGTGAAGACATCGCCGGATTCGCACAGCGGCCCGGCGATCACCGTGCCGCGCAGCGGTTGTTCCGAGGTGTCGCGCCCATCGGCCGGCAACAGCGAAATATGGTGATAGCTGCCGTACATCGCCGGGCGCATCAGATCGTTAAAACCGGCATCCACCAGCACAAAGTGGCGGCTCCCCATGTCTTTTACCGCCCGCACCTCGGCCACCAATACGCCCGCCTCCGCCATCAGGAAACGTCCGGGTTCAATCTCCAACTGCACCGGGTGCCCCAGATGCGCGGCGATGCGCTCACGCGCCCGGTTCCACAAACCGAAATAGTGTTCGGTATCGATCGCCTCTTCGCCGTACTGATACGGGATAGACAGGCCGCCGCCGGCGGAAATGGCGCTGATGTCATGACCGAGATCGATCACCTGCTGCACCATCGCATCGCAGACGCGCTCAAGATGCTGGTAATCGACGCCGGAGCCGATATGCATATGCACGCCGATCAGCTTCAGGCCGTAGCGGCGGATCTTCTCCACCGCCTGCGGCAGGTCGGCATACCAGATGCCGTGCTTGCTGTTCTCGCCGCCGGTGTTGGTTTTCTGGCTGTGGCCATGGCCAAACCCCGGATTAATGCGCAGCCACACCGGATGCCCCGCGGAAGCCTGGCCGAGCTGATCCAGCATATCGATGGAACCGGCGTTGACCGGGATCTTCAATGCGCTGACGCGCGCCAGCGTCGCATGATCCAATACGTCCGCGGTAAACACGATATCGCTCGGCTCACCGCCCGGCTGAAAACCGGCCTGCAACGCCCGCTCGATTTCGCCGAGCGACACCGAATCCACTTTCACGCCCTGCTCGCGCATCAGGCGCAAAATATGAATGTTCGAACAGGCTTTCTGCGCGAAACGGATAGTGTCGAAGTGGCGCAGCTGAGCGATGCGCTGGCTGATGATGTCGGCATCATAAGCCCAGACCGGGCAACCGAAGCGCTGCGGCAAGGCCAGCAGGTTAGCGGCGTTCAACGCGGTGGAGGTGTCGTGCAACGGGCGTGGCATGGCGATATTCCCAATTCGAAAGTAACGGCAGATAAGGCCATAGTGCCGCACGCTGAATCGGGTGGAAAATATCTATTTAGCCGTAGTCTATTCATTTATGATATAGCTTTCTCTACAGTCGAGCAGCCTCGTCATGCACAGCATCTCTTTGCGGCAGATAGAAATCTTTCGGGCGGTGATGACCACCGGCAACCTGACCGAGGCGGCGGCCCTGCTGCAAACCTCGCAACCCACCGTCAGCCGTGAGCTGGCGCGCTTTGAGAAGCTGATTCGGCTGCAGCTGTTCGATCGGGTTCGCGGGCGCTTGTCCCCCACGGTGCAGGGCCTACGGCTGTTCGAAGAGGTGCAACGCTCCTATTATGGCCTCGATCGCATCGTCAACGCCGCCGCCGGCATTCGCCAGTTTCAGCAGGCGCAGCTGTCGATCGTGTGCCTGCCGGTATTTTCCCAATCGCTGCTGCCGGCGGTGTGCCGGCCCTTTATCGAACGTTACCCGGAAGTCAGCTTCAGCGTGATCCCGCAAGAATCGCCGCTGCTGGAAGAGTGGCTGTCGGCCCAGCGCCACGATCTGGGGCTGACGGAAACCACCCTGACGCCGGCGGGCACCGAGCGGGTGACGCTGATGACGTTGAATGAAGTCTGCGTGCTGCCGACGGGTCACCCCCTGCTGGCAAAAGACCTTCTGACGCCACAGGACTTCACCGGGCAGAACTTTATCAGCCTGTCGAACACTGACAGCTATCGCCACTTGCTCGATGCGCTGTTCGCCGAGCAGGGCGTCGAGCGCCGCATGGTGATGGAAACGCACAGCGCGGCGTCGGTGTGCGCCATGGTGAGAGCCGGCGTGGGGGTCTCGATCGTCAACCCGCTGACGGCGCTCGACTATGCCGGCAGCGGCGTGCACGTGCGGCCATTCAGCATCGACGTGCCGTTCACCGTCAGCCTGATACGGCCGCTGCACCGCCCTTCATCGGCGCTGGTGACGGCCTTTATCGACCATCTGCATCAACAGGCGGCACTGTTCTCCGCCCGCCTGGCCGCCGCCGTCAAACGGTGAAAACGGCGTGGGAATGTTGCCGCGGCCTTAGCGCAGCGTCGCCTGCCACTGCGGATCGCTGGCGAACCATTCCACCAGAAAGTCCAGCATGGTGCGCAAGGTGGCGGGCATTTGTCGGCGTGAGGTGTAGATGCCGTAGATACCCATCGATTGCGGCCGGTAACCCGGCAGCAGCTCCACCAGTTCGCCGCTGGCCAACAGCGGCGCCGCCGAATAGTAGGGCTGCAGGGAAATGCCCGCCCCCTGCACCGTACCGGCCATCAGCACCACCGATTCGTTGGCGCTCAGGTTGCCGCTGACCGCCACCGCCGATTTCACCCCCTGAGCGTCGAAATGCCACAGGCTTTTGCCGAAATAGGAATAAGTCAGGCAGTTGTGTAACGCCAGATCCTGCGGCTGGCGCGGCGTGCCGTGCGCCGCCAGATACGCCGGCGCGGCGCACACCACCGACGCGCAGGTGGACAGCGGCCGGGCGATCAGGTTGGGATCCAGCTCATTGGTGATGCGCAGCGCCAGATCGATGCGCTCTTCCACCAGGTTCACCGCCCGGTTGTTCATCTGCAGATCGACCGCCACCTGCGGATGACGCTTCAGATACTGGGCGACGGCCCCCACCAGCGCCGTTTGCCCGAGCGATTGCGAACAGGTGATGCGCAGCAGGCCGCGCAGTTCGTCGCTCTGCCCTTCCTCCACCAGATCGATTTCCCCCGCCAGCGCCAACATTTGTCGGCAGCGCTCCAAAGTACGCTCACCGGCGTCGGTCAGACTAAGCTTACGGGTAGTGCGGTGCAGTAAACGCGCCCCGGCCCATTGCTCCATCTGGGCCAGGTAGCGAGTGACCATCGCGCGCGACATCTCCAGCGTTTCCGCAGCGGCGATCATGCTGCCGCGATCGACGATGGTGACAAAAACCTCAGCGGCGGTAATGCGATCCATGATTAGTCCGATTTATGCAACGAATAATTGCTTATTATCCGGTTTTTCTATCGCTTTATGCAACCTAACATCATTACAACATTAACCGATACCTAAGGACCTCTGCCCATGTTTAAGAAATCACTGTTAACTCTGGCCTTCACCGGCGTCGCCACCCTGAGCACCTACGCCACTGCTGCCGATACCCTGACCATGGAAGTGTATAACCCGGGCGAGAAAAGCGTGTTCCCGGTGTCTTCAGAAATCATCAGCGGCAAACACGAAGTGGCGCTGATCGACGCACAGTTCCAGCGCAACGATGCCGAAGAGCTGGTGAAAAAGATCAAGGCGACCGGCAAGAAACTGACCACCGTCTACATCAGCCACTCAGATCCGGATTTCTATTTCGGTCTGGACGTGATTAAGGCCGCTTTCCCGGAGGCGAAAATCATCGCTTCGCCTGGCACCATCAAGGACATTAACGCCACCAAAGACGGCAAAATCGCCTACTGGGGCCCAATCCTGAAAGACAACGCGCCGAAAACCGTGATCGTGCCGCAGCCGCTGCAGGGCGACAGCTTCACCATCGACGGTCAAAAAGTGGAAGTGAAAGGCCTGAACGGCCCGACTCCCGATCGCACCTTCGTGTGGATCCCGGCGCTGAAAGCGGTCGTGGGCGGCGTGGCGGTCGCCGGTGACAATATCCATCCGTGGATCGCCGATAACCAGAGCGTAGAATCGCGCCAGCACTGGCAGCAGACGCTGAAAAACATCGAAGCGCTGAAGCCGCAGGTCGTCGTGCCGGGCCACTTCCTGCCGGGTGCCGCACAGACGCTGGCATCGGTGCACTTTACCCAAAAATACCTGACCACGCTGGAAGCCGAACTGCCGAAAGCCAAGGATTCCACCGCGCTGATTGAAGCGATGAAAAAGCACTACCCGACGCTGAAAGACGAATCGAGCCTGGAACTGAGCGCGAAAGTGCTGAAAGGCGAGATGAAGTGGCCGCAATAAGCGCCCGAGCGTGATTGAACCAGCCCTGGCGCCGCGGCGGCTTGCCGCGCGCCAAGCGAGGAGTAAAAATGACCGAAACCACTCTGCATTACATTTTCGATCCGCTGTGCGGTTGGTGCTACGGCGCCGCGCCGCTGGTGAAAGCGGCTCAGAGCCTCCCCGGGCTGAAGGTCGTGCCGCACGCCGGCGGCATGATGACCGGCAACAACCGCCGTCAGATTACCGACGAATGGCGCAACTACGTCATTCCGCACGACAAGCGCATCGCCGAGATGACGGGCCAGCCTTTCGGCGAAGCCTATTTCAACGGCCTGCTGCGCGACACCACGGCGGTGATGGATTCCGAGCCGCCGATCACGGCTATCCTGGCGGCGGAAAAACTGGCGGGACGCGGGCTGGACATGCTGCACCGCATTCAGCAGGCGCACTATCAGGAAGGGCGACGCATCGCCGACACGCCGGTGCTGGAAGCGTTGGCGAAAGAGCTGGGGTTGCCTTCGGCGGCGTTTATCGCCGAAATGCGCTTCAACAGCGGTGCGCCGACCGCGCAACACATCGCGGAAAGCCGGGCGCTGCTGGCCAAAGTGCAGGGCCAGGGCTTCCCGACCTTTGCGTTGCAGGATAGCGAGGGCCAGCTGCACCTGCTGCCGGCCGGCAATTATCTGGGCAATGTGGAAGCCTGGAAGAATCTGTTGGGCGCCGCCGCGCTGGCGTAACCCTTCTCGCCCCGGCCACCGGGGCGGGTCATTCGACCCGCACGAACCGCCCTTCCGCCCGCACATTGTGGCCGAACCCGCAATCCCCCGCGTATGCATCTCCAGCGCTTGCTCGCCAAACGCCATCGTCACGTCGCAGACCTGCGCGCTTTCCGAGTCATGTTGATGGTAGACGGCCTTGCCGTGCTCAATGGGCAGCTCGGCGGTGAAGTCGCCCATGTTCGGGCCGTAATACAGCCCCATCTGCGGCATGGCGTAGCCGGAAAAATCGATCAGCCAGCGCTCGCCCTGCGGCTTCACCACCACTTCGCTCCACACGCCGCGCCCGGCGTATTGCCAGTACACGCCGCCCGGCCCCTGCGGCTGCGGCCGCTGCGCCAGGCGTTGGCGCAACAGACTCATGTTGTGCTGCGATTTGTCATCGTGCGGCGCCAGCGCCAGATAGGCCTGCGCCTTGAGCAATTCACCGGCGTGCATCAGCGACAGCGCCACGTTGTTGTAAGCCGTGGCGACAGCCTGCTCGCTCAGACCGCAAAACTCGCTCCAGGCCGCCTGATCGCGAAAGATGTCGGCGGCTTTGGCGTAATCCTGGCGCTGATAGGCCTTTTTTCCCAGTTCGGCGTAGCTCGCCACCTTTTGGCAGTCGGCGGCGATGTCCGGCTCGTCAATGTGCGCCCAGACCCGGGCGCTGGCGAAGACGCCGCAGGTCAGCAACAGGGGAAACCAAGCCTTCATCGTTTATCCTTTCTGCAAAAATTCGGCGCCAGTATAACCGCCCGGCGCCGGAGTGTATGCCGCAATTGCGCTCACCTGCGCGCCGCCGGCGATTCAGCCGCCTTATTTCAAACGGTTAGCGGAGTCAAAACTGCTTACAGTCGCGGTTTGTTTGTTACCGGCCCGCAGCCCATGCTGAACAAAATATCGCAATTATCGAGCCGTTATGAACGCAACCCCCTTGCAGAGACACGCCATTTGGCAGTTGATCAAACCCTTTTGGGTGTCGGAGGAACGATGGCGCGCCTGGATGATGCTGATCGCCATCGTCGTCCTGTCGCTCGGCCTGGTCTATATCAGCGTGCAGATCAACCAGTGGAACCAGGTGTTCTACGACGCGCTGCAGAACAAAAACTACCCGGTATTCAAGGCGCAGCTGTGGCGCTTTACCTATCTGGCGCTGATCTTCATCGTGCTGGCGGTCTACAAGATCTACCTGACTCAGGGGCTGCAGATGCGCTGGCGGCGCTGGATGACGGAAAGGTTCATGGGAAAATGGCTGGCGCACCAGGCGTATTACCACACCGAGCAGCAGCAGATCGTCGATAACCCCGATCAGCGTATCGCTGAAGATCTCAACGTGCTGACTCAATATACCCTGTCGCTGTCGCTCGGGCTGCTCTCCAGCCTGGTGACGCTGTTTTCCTTTATCGACATTTTATGGCACGTCAGCGGGCCGATGACCTTCGCGCTCGGGCAACACGCCATCACCTTGCCCGGCTATATGGTGTGGTTCGCGCTGCTGTATGCGGTGTTGGGATCGCTGCTGATCTGGTGGGTCGGCAAACCGCTGGTCATGCTGGGCTTCAACCAGGAACGGTATGAGGCGAACTTCCGTTTCGGCCTGATCCGCATCCGCGAAAACAACGACGCCATTGCGCTGTACCACGGCGAACCGCGCGAGGCGCAGCAGTTGGGCGACCGTTTCGACACCATTCGCAGCAACTGGTGGGCGATCATGCGCATCACCCGGCGGCTCAACATCGCCACCAACTTCTACGGCCAGTTCGCCATCGTGTTTCCCCTGCTGGTGGCGGCGCCGCGCTACTTCTCCGGCGCCATCCAGATGGGCGGCCTGATGCAGATCGCCTCGGCCTTCGGCCAGGTGCAGGGCGCGCTGTCGTGGTTTATCGACGCGTTTAACGATTTGGCGACCTGGAAAGCCTGCGTTAACCGTCTGGCCGGCTTCAACGCCGCCGTCGATCAGGTTCACCATCAGCCGCGCGGCATTCAACTGCGGGAGGAGACCGCCCATCCGTTAACGCTGGACAACCTCAGCCTGCACTTGCCGGACGGCCAGCCGCTGCTGACCGGCGCCGAGATGACGCTGCAACGCGGCGATCGCCTGCTGATCGTCGGGCCTTCCGGCTGCGGCAAGTCGACGCTGCTGCGCGCCATCGCCGGTATCTGGCCTTACGGCGCGGGCGCCATCGGGGTAGAGGGCAACGCCAACATGCTGTTCCTGCCGCAGCGCAGCTACATTCCGATCGGCACGCTGCGCGAAGCGCTGAGCTACCCGAGCCTGGCGTCGGAATACAGCGACGCGCAGCTGATGCGGGTGCTGGAAAACTGCCGCCTGAAGCACCTGCAGCGCTGGCTGGACACCTCCGCCAACTGGAGCCATCGCCTGTCGCCGGGCGAGCAACAGCGGCTGGCCTTCGCCCGCGCCCTGTTGATTCGCCCGAGCATCCTGTTCCTCGACGAGGCCACCAGCGCGCTGGACGACGAAACCGAGCAACTGATGTACTGCCTGCTGGTGGATGAACTGCCGGACGTGACGCTGGTCAGCGTGGCGCACCGCAACAGCGTGGCGAAATACCACCAGACCTGCTGGCGCTTCAGCCGCGGCGAAGACCAACCGGCGCGTCTGGCGCTGAGCCCGTTGCCGGCCTAACTCACGTAGCCGGGCGCGCCCGCGCCCGGTTTTCGTTCAGATGCCGTCGGCCTGCGCGTCTTCGCACTTCACTCGGCGGCGTTCATGCCACAGGCTGGTCAGGCCGCGTTTACCGCACGCCAGCGCCACCTCGCGAAATTCATCCAGGCTCAGTCCGTCACGTTCCAGCATCATTTCCGCCGCCAGCTGCATGTTGACGCCGGTCAGCACTTCGCAATCACCCCGCGCATCCGCCAGTTCACAGGCGCTGCGAAACGGCGAACCGCCGAGCATGTCGGTCAGGAACACCACGCCGTCCGGCTGCGCCACCGCGACCAGCGCCGAGCGTAAGGCGTCCCTGAGCTGCGCGGTGCTCATCTGTTCGGGGAAATCGACCGCCGCGCAATGTCGCTGCGGCCCCACCACCTGTTCCACCGCCTGCAGCAGCCCGGAGGCAAAGCCGCCGTGGCCGGTAATCACAATGCCTGGCATATCCCGCTCCTCACAAAATGCCGATAAATTTGCCCGCCACGCCGATCGCTACCGTGACGCCAATCAGCTTCACCGGCGAGAATCCGCGCTTCATCAGGAAGAAAATGAGCAGCGTGAAGCACAGCGGCAGCAAGTTGGGCATCAACTTGTCCAGCACGTCGGTCTGCAGTGCCACGCTGGCCTTGCCGGCATGCATCACCAGCGGCGTGGACAGGTGCACGTACGAGGCCACCAGCGCGCCGATCACCGTCATGCCGACAATGGAAGCGGCGTGAGAAATGCGCCGGGTATGGGTCTTCAGCAGCGCCAGCGCGCTGGTGCCGGCCTGATAGCCGTAGTGCGCCAGCCCAAAACGCAGGCCGAAGTGGAACAGGTTGAACAGCAGCAGGAAGACGATCGGCCCGAACAGGCTGCCCTCCAATGCCAGCGAAGCGCCTATGCCGGCGCAGATTGGCAACAGCGTCAGCCAAAACAGCGCGTCGCCGATACCGCCGAGCGGCCCCATCAGCGCCACTTTCACCGCGCGAATAGTGGAGATCTTTTCCTTGTTCTGCTCCATCGCCAGCACCAGGCCGGACAGGAAGGTGACGTCGAACGGGTGCACGTTGATAAATTCCATGTGCATCTTCATCGAGTTGGCCAGATCCTGCGGGTTGCGGTGGATCTTGCGCAGCGCGGGGATCAGCTGATACAGCCAGCCGCCCGCCTGCATGCGCTCGTAGTTGAACGACGCCTGCAGCAGCAGCGAACGCCAGGCCATGCGGTTGATGTCGCCGCGCGTCAGCGCTTCGGCGGGCCGGCTGTCCAGATAGTCGTCCTGCTCCACCTGGCTGGTGGCCAGCGCCTGCGCCATACGCTGCTCGGCCTTTTGCGCCAGCAGATCGTCGGAATCGTTAAATGCCATCTTCGGCGTCCTCCTGCGGAGCGGGCCGGGCCGTCGCCTCTGCCGCGCCGCGTTGCGTGTTGAAGAAATCAATCAAAGCGATCGCCAGGGCGCCCAGCGCCACCGCCAGGATCGGCAGCTTGAGAAACGTGACCGAGATGAAACCGAGGATAAAATAGGCTACGTAGGTTTTTTTCATCATCACCTTCATCAGCAGCGAGAAACCGATCGCCGGCATCATGCCGCCCGCCACCGCCAGCCCGTCCAGCAGCCAGCCCGGCGCTTTCTGCACCATGGCGCTGGCCGCATCGGCGCCGAAGTAAATCGGCAGGAACGCCACCACGAAATAGAAGATGAACAGAATGCCGATGCCGAGATAGTTCACCCGTTCGATGCCGCGCCAGTTCAGCTCCTTCACCATGCGATCGCAGCGGTGCATCATCGGTGAGAACAACGTAAACAGCAGCGTGATGCAGCCCTGCACCGCGATCGAGAACGGCACCGCCACGCCGATCGCCACTTTAGGATCGGCTTTGGTCAGAATGGCGAATGCGGTGCCGATCACCCCGCCGATCACCACGTTAGGCGGTTGGGCTCCCGCCAACGGCACCATCCCCATCCACACCAGCTCCAGCGTGCCGCCCACCAGCAACCCGGTATAGACATCGCCCAAAATCAGCCCCACCAGCGGCCCCATCACTACCGGCCGGTGGAAGTGGGTCAGACCGTCGAACAGGTCAACCCCCGCCAGCCCGGCCAACAGCGCAATCAATAACGCATCCGTCAACATGCTTTCCCCCTGGCTCAAAAGAGCAGTTTGCCGATCGCCTCACCCGCTTCATCCGGCACCCGGCGCACTTCGCACTCCACGCCCAGTTCCGCCAGCGCGCGGAACGCGGCCACGTCGCCGTCGTCCAGCGACACCGTTTTGTGCACCTGCCGCTTCCCCTCGGCGAAGTGCATATTGCCGACGTTGACGAAACGGATCGGCACCCCGCCGCGCACCAGCGTCAACACGTCCTGCGGCGTTTTGCACACCAGAAAGATCTTCTGCCGATCCGCCGCCTTGTGGATCACGTCAATGGTTTTCTGCAGCGTGAAATAACGGGTCTGCACCCCTTCCGCCACCACCATGTCCATCAGGTTCTGCTGCACCGGATCGGCGGCGGCCTCGTCGTTGGCCACCACCACCAGGTTGGCGCCGAGGGTATTGGTCCAGGTCACGCCCACCTGGCCGTGCACCAGGCGATTGTCAATGCGGGTCATTAAAATGTTCGGCATGCTAGCGGCCCTCCGGGTAACAGGCGGCGTGGTAATCGTCGAGTACCTGCGTCACTTTATGCAGCACCCACTCCTGCGGATCGGCGCTCAATTCGCCGGCATTCAGCGCCCGCGCCTGATCCGGCAGGTACTGGCTGAGCAGCGCCAACGGCGCCGGGTTGCGGCGCAGGTTATCCAGCAAGCCGTCGACCGCCTGCTGCACCTGCGGCTGCGGCCAGTAGTAACGCACCCGATCGCTCAGGCTGTAGTGGCGATCGAGATACTGTTGGAGCGGCGTGCCGTGGTAATAGCGGCTCCACTGCTGCGGCTGCTCGCGCATCACCTGTTCCAGCGTGGCGCGCAGCTGCGACGACTGGCGTTCCCCCAGCCATTCACGCTCGATGCGATCGAGGGCGAACAGCGCTTCTCGCAGCGCAAAGGTCAGCGCCGGCCCCACCTTCAGGATGGCGAAGTGATCGCGCACCAACTGGCGATAGGCCTGCGGCGGTTGGTAATCCGTAGAGTGCGCTTCATAGATCATGCCCGGCTGCCGTTCGATGAAATGGCTCAATGCGTCGGCGCGCTGCGGCTGATAACGTTCGACGCTGTGGTGATCGAACTCGACGCCCGGCTGCACCACCAGCGCAATGGTTCGCTGCCAGGCATCGTTCAGCTCGGCTTTTTGCCAGGCGATACGGTGCATTTCCAGCGTTTGCGCCACCGCCTGCGGCGTGGTGACCTGCAGGCCCGCCAACGCCTCCTGCGCCCCGCCCGGCACCGGCACCTCGGTGCCGATCACATAGACCGGCGCTTCGCCGCCGCTCTGCGCCCAGGCGCGTTCCGCCACCGCGCACAGGCGCGCCGCACGCTCGGCGACCGCCGCATCTCCCAGGGGCGAGGGATCGCCGGCGCACGACATGGAACAATCGAGATGAATTTTGCGAAATCCGGCGCGAACGTAATCGTCGATCAACGTTTCCGCCAGCGCCATCGCTTCCTGAGCCGGGCGATCCTGCCAGGCGTTCGGCCCCAGATGATCGCCGCCCAGCCACACGCGCTCGCGCGCCAGGCCAACCTCATCCGCCAGACGCCAAAGCGCATCGCGGAACTGGGCCGCCGTTTGGCCGGTATAGCCGCCGAACTGATTGACCTGGTTGGAGGTCGCTTCCACCAACACCGGCGTGCCGCGGCTTTTAGCCTGCCGCAGCGCGGCCTTCAGAACCCAGGGATGGGCGGAACAGACGGAAAAAATCCCGACCGGCATACCGGCCTTGTGCTGCTCGACAAGCTGTAACAAGTGCTGCATGAAGCCCCCATGCAGGCGCCGTGCTACCGATCGGCGATGATGACCTCCACGCCCAGCTCGGTTAACGCCCGCTCGTAATCGTCCGGAAGACGGCTGTCAGTGATCAGCCGATGGATTTGTCCGGCTTCGCGAATCATGCAAAAGCTCTTGCGACCGAATTTGCTGGCATCCGCCACCGCGATAATCTCGCGCGCCACCTCGCACATCACGCGATTGAGGTGCGCTTCACCGGGGTGAGGCGTGGTGATGCCGGCGCTCAGATCGAACCCGTCGACGCCCAAAAACAGCTTGTCGAAGCGGTACTGACGCAATTGCTGCTCGGCAGCCGGACCGTAGAGCGAGTAAGAGTTGCGGCGCACGCTGCCCCCCAGCACCATGACTTCCACCCCGTCGTTTCCCGAAAGCTCATAGGCAATGTTCAGCGCGTTGGTCATCACCACCAGATCGCGCCGCCCCTTCAAGAACGGCACAATCTGCGCGGTGGTTGAACCGGAATCGAGGATCAGCGCCTCGCCGTCGCGCACATAGCCGGCCGCCGCGTTGGCGATCAGCGTTTTGACATCGCGATTCAACCGCCCTTTGTCCCGCAGCGGCCGATCGAAAGCGAATTGCTGATTGAGCATTGCGCCGCCGTAAGCGCGCAGCGCACACCCTTTTCGTTCCAGAAAGCGCAGATCGTTGCGGATCGTCACCGTGGATACTGCAAACTGTTTGCTGAGCTGTTCCACACGCACGCTGCCGTGCTCGCATAACAGATCGATGATGTGTTCACGTCGCTTTGCGGTATTCACTGGCATGAGCTGCGGTCCTCAGGTTTCCGGTATCGCCGGGGAGAAGATGGCTTTCGCTCTACTGCGCTGGCATTACAGCAAAGCGAAAGCAATGAAATTGTGATCGGGCTTACAGCCCCGTTTTAGCAAAAAAACCGCCAAAAAACCTTTCGAATCGAAACGAATCGAAAAGCAAAAAAATGGAATGGGAGAAAAATGAAATGCCATGACGAGCATGAGCGCCGGAGAGCAGCCGCACCGGCGGCGGCAGAAGTGAAAGCGCTGCAGACCCCGTTCTGCGCCATGACTTTTAGTTCGCTAAGTGACCAGGATCACATAATGGTAATTATCCCGCGGCCGGTGGGGGCCAGCCCTCTCCATCCCGCCGGGCCATCCCCTTGTCAGCACGAGCCATCTTCCCTACACTTGCGATCAGATATCGGCTTCTTGTCGGTACGTAAGCGTTAACGTCAATCAACGCATCACGCCATGCAGCGCTGATTGTCTGCATGCCCTGGTGCGAGGAACTCATGCCGCAACCCGCTTCATCGTCATCATCCATCGCGACCCCGCGTCGCCGTTTGCATCGCCCTGTTTTGCTGATCGTTGGCATCATGCTGATCGCGGCTAACCTGCGCGCCGCCCTCACCAGCGTCGGCCCGCTGCTGGAACAGATTCAGCAACAGCTGGCGTTGTCCGCCACCGCCGCCGGCCTGATCAACTCGCTGCCGCTGATCCTGTTCGCCGTCCTCTCGCCACTCACCCCGGCACTGGCGAAACGCTTCGGAATCGAACGCACCCTGGGCTTTGCCCTCGCACTGCTGGTTTGCGGCATCGCGCTGCGTTCCCTGCCGCAAGACGCCATGCTGTGGCTGGGAAGCGTTCTGATCGGCGCCGCCATCGCCTTCGCCAATGTGGTGCTGCCAACGCTGGTGAAAAGAGATTTTCCTCATCGCGCCGCCGCGATGATAGCGGCCTATGCGGCGGTGATGTCACTGGTCGCCGCCATCGCCTCCGGTCTGGCGGTGCCGCTGGCTTCCCTGGCCGATCTCGGCTGGCGCTTCTCCTTGCTGTGCTGGGGATTACCTGCGCTGTTGGCGCTGTTGATCTGGTTGCCGCAGCTGCGGCGCACAGCCATACCCGCAGCCAAAGAGCCACAATCGGCAGAGCCGCAACGCTATCGCTCTCCCTGGGGCAGCGCGCTGGGCTGGCAAGTGGCGATGTTCATGGGGCTGCAATCGATCGCCTTCTACACCATTATCGGCTGGTTCAGCGCCTTTGCCGTCAGCCACGGCGCCTCAGCCCAGCAGGCGGGCTTCGAGCTGTTCGTTTATCAGGTGGTGGCGATCGTCGCCAACTTTGTCATGGTGGTGATTTTGCCGCGGGCGCGCGATCAGCGGGCGATAGCGCTGGGCAGTTCTCTGCTGATCTTTATCGGCGTCGGGGGATTATTGGTGCAACCCGCCAGTTCACTGGTGTGGCTGACGTTTGCCGGGTTGGGAGCGGGGAGTTCGCTGGTGCTGGCACTGTCGTTTTTTGGATTGCGCAGTCAGCATCATCATCAGGCGACGCTGCTGTCGGGCATGGCGCAATCCGTCGGTTATCTGTTGGCCGCGCTGGGGCCCACCTTATTCGGCCTGTTGCACGATCTGACGGAAGGCTGGCGCTGGCCGTTGATCGCTCTGCTATGCCTGACCGTCTTGCAAATGCTGTTCGGCGCGCTGGCCGGCCGCAGCCGCGTGATCGGCTAACGTCGCTGAGCGATGGGCCGCGCCGCTTCGGGGGCGGTATCCTGCCATAAATCTTCAATAAAGGCGCGCTGCTCATCGCTCAGCACCCATGAAGGCGGAATTTTTTGACTGCGCGCGACGCTGAGCGCCCTCACGGTTTTTAGCCTGCTTCTTGTTCACGAATCGTCTTCCTGCTTAACCTGCTAACTCAGTAACCAGTAAATCACGGCAGCGGTTAGCAGCCAGAACAGCCCACTAACGATAAACACGCATAGCCATGCTTTACGTTTGATATTTGATCCATCCTTGCTCACCACAGCGCCCCTAACCAATAGATTAAACCATTCAAAATAAAATTATTGATCTATTTTAACGATCAATAAAGTCGTTTTTTCCTATGGAAATTTAAAAAAATGCTGCTACCCATAGGTCTGCATTGCCGAATCAGCCAGAACGGCACCGTGGATATCACTGTTATCGGCAGGCGAGAACGTGTTTTGATAGGCGAACGAATGCGCAGTGTGCCACACCTTTAAAGGTCAAAATTAAACCACCAGTAAATAATTCAAACATCAATTATTTGACTGGTCGTAAGCCAAATCGGCAGCAGACAGCATTGGAGGAGGGAGAGAAAATGAAGCGACGCACTGAAATAATGCGCGGGAGAAGCGCCGGCCCGTTTTGGTCTGGCACGGGCCGGCGTAAGTTAACCGATCCTGCTGACGGAATCCCGGCTGGCGTGTTCACGCTCGCTGCCGGTCAACTCGCGTAAATGGCCTGAGCGCATCTCCAGCAACCGATCGGCGTGTTCGAAATAGTGATCGTCATGGCTGATGGCGAACACCGTTTTGCCTAACGCACGCAGCGCCGGCAACAGTTCGCGATAGAAAATGCGCCGGAACTGCGGATCCTGATCAGCGGCCCATTCATCCAACAGCAAAATATCGCGTTGTTCCGCCACCGCCAGCAACAGGGCCAGACGTTTGCGCTGCCCCTGCGACAGTTGCGGGTTGGTCACTCTGGCGCCGTCGAACTGCAATTTGCTTTTCATATTCAACCGTTCAAGCCAATGCGCGACCAGCGCCGCATCAGGTTCGCCGCCTTCCGGTCCTTGTAAACGATCGAACTGATGAAAATCGGTGAAAATCGCTGAAAACAGCCGGCGATAGTCCGGCATATCCGCCGCGGTCTGTGCGACACCATCCAGAACGATGTGCCCGCTTACCGGCCGATACAATCCGGTCAACAGCATCGCCAGCGTTGACTTGCCGCTGCCGTTGCCGCCGATAAGAAACACCAGCTCACCGCGCCGCAGCGTCAGATTAAGCGGCCCGACGGTAAAACCGGGCTGTTGTTCCGCATCTGCATAGTGAAAAACCACGTCGCGCAGCTCCAGCGTCTGCCAGGAACGGCCAACGGCGGCTGGAAACCCCGGCTGATACTCGGCCAGACGTAGCGCTTTCAGCTTGTTGAAGGCCACTTCGGCGCCGACCAGCGTCGGAAACGCCCCCACGGCCTGCAGTAAGGGCGTGCGCAAGAACAGCAGCGTCAGCGAGTAGGTCGCGGCCACCGTCGAGTCCGCCCATCCCAAACTGTTGGCCATAAAGAACACCAACCCGATCGCCCCCAACATCATGATGTTTGACCAATTGAGCGCACTCAAATGGAAGGTATCGGCGCGAATGATATGGTAGCGATAGGCTTGCGCGTCGGGCTGATAGGCCTGCTCGTATAACGCCTGCGCCCGTTTGCGGTTCAACGTCAGTTCCTTACGGCCGTCAATCACCGATTCATAACGATGATAGAGACGCTCTTCTGACTCGCGCAAACTGGCCATATGGCGATAAACCCGTGACACCAGGCAGCCGCTACCCACCACTGTCACCGCCACCCAAACCGCCGTGACCGCCAGCATTTTCGGCGATAACCACCCCAGATAGGCCGCTGCCCCCAGGGTCAAAATCACCCCTTGCACCAATTCGGGCAAGCGCACGAAGGCGATGGTGATATTGCGGATGTCACTGGACAGACTGGCCAGCAATGAGGCGCTGCCTAACTGTTCGAGGCGCTCGATCTCGGTATCCAGAATGCGCTTCACCAGTTGCCCACGCAGCCGATAGACGAAGTAATGGCCCAATGTGGTCAGCGCCAGCTGTGAACCCAACGTGACCGCTATCAACAATGCCAGCAGGGCGAGAAACATCGGCAACACGGCCAATGGGTTGCCGCTGACGTCCATCAGATATTGATTGATAAAAGCAATGATACCGATGCCTAAACCGGCGCTGGCCATGGTCAATGCCATAACCGCCAGAAATGGCCAACGATACTGGCGATAAACCACCCGTAACAGTTCCATGAACAAACCTCTGAAGTCGCGATCTGGCAGGCATTGTAAGCGGCGTGAGAATGAGATCAAGACGAATTCTCATCGCAGCTTATCAAGCACCGGTTGGGGTGAGACGTTATCGCGGTTGCCGCCTGCCGGCGGCCAATTCGCAGCATCGTTCGCTCTGGGCGCTAAATATTCGCCAATTAAATAATCTGCTAAAGAAAATAGATCTATAAAATCAAAATACATTCACTAAAAAAATAACAAAAATAAAAAGATAAAATAAACCCATGCTTTGGAAAATAAAATTATTTATTTTCTTTGCCGCCTATTATGTTCCAATGCTTTAATAAAACTTCATGATGGAAATCGCCAGTACCAGATACGCAGGAAAGGAAAATGAAAAAAAGGAAATTCCTTAGCCAGATTGAAATTGAACAACTGATTGCCGCCGTGCATGAGGGTAAAAATAGCATTCGAGATCGTTGTTTACTATTAATGTGCTTCATTCACGGCTTGCGGGTGAGCGAACTGCGATCATTACGCCTGCAAGATATTGATCTTACCTCCCATCGGATCCATATATCTCGGCTAAAGAACGGTTTTTCCGTTCAGCACCCCATTCAGCCGCGAGAACGACAGGCGCTGTTAAACTGGCTGGCCCAGCGGGCGAACTATCCTGACGCCAATTCCCCATGGTTATTTCTGTCGCGCCACGGCGGGCAAATTTCACGTCAGCAACTGTATCGCCTAATGAGAATGTACGGTGAAATGGCCGGTATTAGCGTTCAGGTTCATCCTCACATGCTGCGACACTCCTGCGGTTACGCGCTTGCAGATAACGGGGTCGATACGCGCTTGATTCAGGATTATTTAGGGCACAAAAATATCCAGAATACGGTGATCTACACCGCCACCAATGTAGAGCGATTCCGCACGATCAGCATTTAATCTTACGATGGAAATAACGGTGCAGGCGCTCATCTTCTTTTAACATGCGCATCGAGTAAGGTAAAAAATATCGGATGGGAAAATGCAGCCCGGCACGTCAACAACGGTCTAATTCAGCACTATTCCAACGCCGAGCTGCTTTCATCCACCCGCCCAGGGGAACACTTGTTTGATTGTTTTTTCAACGCCTATGCTACCTGCTTATACCCTGTCATTAACGATTAAGTCCCCTTTGACCACTTCCCGCCAAATTGTCGCGTAATATTGCCGTGCAATGAAAATAGTTCGCTGTCATTCTTCACCTGCAGTTTGCGCATGGCGCTGCATTTATGCGCGCTGATCGTCTTGATGCTGCGGCGTTGCAATTCGGCAATTTGCCGCAGGCTCATGCCGTTGAACAAAAAGGCCAACACATCAGTCTCGCAGCGAGTCAGCTTTCGGGTGAACACCTCATCTGCGCTAACCGAGGGTGCCAGAAAAGTCCCTATCTGTGGGCTCAACACTCGCTCCCCAAGCAAGACCCGATTAAAAAACTCCGCCACCAGCGGTAAAGCGTCATCTCTGGCGACGATGCTGACATTGGGCTGAGGCAACAATCGCCCTAACTCTTCTGCATTACGGCAACGGGTATAGGCAATCACCCGTAATTCGGGCAGTTGCGTGCACAGGGCCAGCAACGCTTCCCTGCCCTTAGCGGGCGTCTCATCTTCACCGTCCAGTTCGGTAATCAGCACGTCAGCCTGCTGATAGACCACGCTATCCACTACCGCACGTACGCTGGTTTCCTTTACGACGACTTTTATCTGGGTTGGCAGCGTTTTTAAAAAACTGGCCAGCCCTTCCAGCGTCAATGGACATCTGTCCATTAATGCTATGTTCAGCGGTTGCTGACGCCATAAATGCATAATCTGCTCCTATGCTTGCTTGCCCACGAGACCTCGTGCGCTTGCCTAGCGAACCAAGGATGAACCTTGCGCAGCCATCCATTTCCCCTGAAGATACAGTTCACCATCGCTGTGAAACCCCAGCTTCAACATCGCATTGCGTTTATGGGTGCTGACGGTGCGGATATCACGGCACATGGTCAGCGCCACGCTGGTCACGCTCTTACCGGAAAACAGTTGGGTCAACACATCCAGTTCCTTCGCCGTCAGCGGTTTATCGGCGCCAGCCTCATGCAATTGACGTTGGCGTACCCGGTGGCTGAAGCTGCAACTGCCTGTCAGGACTTGCTGAACACAGTGGGTCAATGCAATAGCCGGTTCCTGCTTCAGCATCAGGCCGCGAATGCCGGAAGCGATGAGCTGCCGCAACAGCCTCGGTTCATCCAATGCCGTACAAATGACAATCGCGGTGTCCGGCGAGTTTTCCCGCACCTCGGCGATCAGCTTGAATCCCTCCAATACCGACTCTGATTGACCACACAGCTCCATCACCAATAAACGATGCGGATGCTCAGTCAATAAGGCTCTCAGTTCCACCAGATTCGCCACCTGCCGAATGTTTCCAGGTTGGAGACCGCAGGATTCAATCAACCGGTTTCTCATCCCCAGAGCCGTCATGGCGCAGGGTTCCATGACAGCCACGGCGCCCGCCGCTTCATTGCCCGCCGCCAAGGCCATTCCATTGGGATAATTGATTTTCATATCATCACCTTAACTCTGTCGTTAACCTTCCGCCCACGCCGGTCCTTTTGTCCCATTGCCTACTGATAGACAAAAGTGACCTGCAGAGCGCCGTCTATTGAACCTGGCGTCGATCCGCCATGGGTGCTGTATGCCCGCGCACGCAAATCGAATCTGGCATTATTCGTCGCGCGATCCACCAGTTGCGTCATGCTCTTGCCATTGCCCAGGTTGGCCCCTTGGCTATTCTGCAACTCAATTTGCACCCGACGAGAGCCGCCGTTGCTCTTGTACAAGCTGGCGCTTTCCTCGGCGGGCGTCCCGCTGAAGGTCGCGACGACAGAGGTGGTGGTGCTTGGGCAGTTTTTTAACGTCAGAGGAAGCTCTATCCAGGGGCTGAAAGCCCCGGACGTCGCCAGGGTAGCAGCGGAAATATCGTCTCCCAAATTGACGGACACAGTGCCGTTCGCACCGTCGATTTCGCAGGGGGCGGCTTTAATGTTGCCGCTAATCACTATTTTCGATACCGCGTGCGCCGCCGGTACGGTCAAAAGCAACGCGCCGGTCAGCGCCAGGTTGCAGCCAAAACGATTACACATTTTCACCATAATCTGCTCCTTGTCGTTAAACGCAGGGGCCCGTCAGCCCGCTGCCGTTGAAATATCCGTTTATTGGATTTCGGCCTGAATGGTCGCCGTGGCATTAAACTGCCCCACTGAAGGGGCTTGCCCGGTGGTATTGATCGGATACACGCTGATCTGAGAACTGCCCTTTTGGTCGGGATAGTTGAAGTCATCGATGGGCAAGCGCCCGCTCTGCGGCCGTATCACATTGCCCTGCATATCCTTAATCATCACGCCGATATCGCGGTTGCTGGTCTTCAGCGCCTCCGGCATGTTGCCGTCGGCCTCGCCGCGAAATGACAGACTGACTTTGACGCCCTCGGAAATATTGCGACAAGACAGCGTCAGCGTTCTCTCTTCCGGTGTGAAACGAGGTGGCATCGCGCCTTTCGTTTGGAAATGGGTGCTGACGATATCGCCAAAGTCGATCACCACCGTCTGGGGACTGATCTCGCAACTCTGCGGCACGGTGACGGTCCCGCTCATAGAGATGGTGGAAACCGGCGTATCGCTTTTCACGCCACTCACTACCGATACATACGTTTCCACCAGTCGGGTATTCGGGATCGCCGTCACGCCAACGAAGGGCCGACGGAAATACAGATGAATGCGCCCACGCGCGCCGCTGTTGTAGGGCGAACGGGCGCAGGATTCATCATCGCCATCCATGCTGGTCTTACGGTTAGTCTCATTGGTAAAGGGTGCAGCAAGGTATTCATTGCGCTGCCCCGCCACGAAGACCTCGCTGGCGACGCCCAGATATTCGTTCAACGCGTAATACGTCAATCCGCCCTCCTGAAATACCGGGTTGGTCAACAGCATTTTGGCGGTGATGTAAGAAGCCGTGCGAGCGGTACATTCGCATTTCACATAATACGAACCGGGCAAGTTCCATGCGTTCTTATCCGCGTTCTTGATAATCCGCCCCGTCACGTTTTGCGATGGGTCGCTTAAGCTTGGGGAAAAGGCAAATGAAAAGCCGTGCGTTCCTGATATCGGCGTACACTGCCCTGGCGCCGCCTGCACCTGCTGTACAGCCAGTATTGCGCACGCCAGCAGCCCACCGGCGATCGCCCTGCGTTGAATCGATATTCCTGTCGCCATTGTCTGCACCTTATAAACACAGTCCGTTAACGAGACGTATTCCGCCGCTCTCTGGCTGATTAGCCAATTGATAGTTAGCCTGACACTGCTGAGCCGCGTCATTGCCCCACTTAACCTGCAGCCGGCCACTCTCCGCCATGCCGGCCAAATAAACCTGCCCGCCGTCACCGACAATGCCGGCATTATCAGAGGGGCTATTGAGATTGCTGACGGTGGCGCCGAACGGCACCGGATTGCCACTGCGCGTCAGTAACGTCAGCAACACGCGGGCACCGACATCCGGATTGAAGCTGGCACGCACCACGGCGCCACGGGTTGGGATCACCGTTTGGCTGCTCAAGGTCATATCGACATCCTCGGCGAAAGACTCGCCGTCCAGGCCGACGATATTGCGCCGATAAGGCGTCAGGTAAGGCACAACCGCATAGCCGCGCCAGTCGGTGCTGACCCCGGTCTGGTTCAAAACATCCACCCCTGAAGCGCCGGGCGCCTGCACTAATGCCACCGTATCGCCCAGCGGCTGCGACAGCGTGACGCCGTTTTGGTGCACCAGAACACCGCCCTGCACGCCGTAGCTCACCTGTTGGCGATGGCGATCGTAGCCATACCCCAGGTTCCACTCGGCGAGGGCGCCTTTGTAGTCCGCCTGAATATTGCCGTTCGCCCCCACGCCCCTGCCGGTGTAGCCCTGGCTGATGCTGTAGTTCAGGTTGTTGCCCGGCAAAGCGGTGCCGCTCAACCCAAGATTGTTGCTGGTGGCGCCGTTGCGGCTGGCGTTCATGTTGTAGGTGGCGTAGCTGCCAGGCAGCCATTTGCTGAGCGGCACGCTGACGTTGAAAGCCACGATATGGTCGCGAATATTGCTGCGGTTGCCGTTGTTGTCATACCCGTTCTGGCTGAAGGTGTAATTCAGTCCGTAACTGACAGCTTCCCAACTGTTGTTGTAGCTGAGGCTGACCGACTGCGAACGACGATTGTCATTCCAGTAGTCTTCGTTAAACAGGCTGAGCGACAGCGTTCCTCCCAGATCCCACAGGCTCTGGCTCATCGTCAACTCGGCACGGCTCTTTTTGTGATCGTTATAGATCGCGCTGTTGCCGCCGTAACTCTCCAGCGCCTCTTGCAGGTTATAAAAACCACGCGTGGAATAGCGGTAGCTGGCCAAGCTGAAGTTAGTGCCGGTTTCAATGAAGTTTTTGCCGTAACGCAGGCGCCATGATTGCCCTTGCTCTTTCGGCCGAGTTTCCTGCTTGGTCCATGCCTGAGTGACATCAGCGGACAGCGCCTCCCACCGCCCCCATGTTCTGCCCCCACCGCAGAAACCAGAGACTGGTACTTACTGGCGGCTTGCACGCCGCCGCTACAACGTGGCCCCCCACGGCAAACCGTAGATGCCGGTGGCCTGGCTGAACGGACGTTCATCAACGCCGCCGCTGTATGAACGGTATTTCCCGCTGGTCAGGCTGTATTTGAAACGCCCTTCGCGCTGAAGCACCGGCACCACGGCGTAAGGCACCACGAAATGTTGCTCCTGCCCGTCAGCCTCACGCACGCTGACGTTCAGATCGCCGCTGCCGCCCGTGGGGTACAGATCGGTAATTTCAAACGCACCCGGCGGCACATAACTTTGATATATCACGTAGCCGTTTTGCCGGATCACGATTTGCGCGTTAGTGCGCGCAATCCCGCGCACCACCGGCGAGTAGCCCTTCATGCTGTCCGGCAGAATGTCATCTTCAGAAGCCAATTGCCCGCCGCGGAACTGTACGCTGTCGAACACCTCGCTGGACGTTGTGCTGTCGCCCAGAGTCAGGCGGCTTTGCAACGCAACAATATCGCGCTGCAGATAGGTATTGATTGAACGCCAGGATGAAGCGCCGCCGGTGTAGTGATTCCAGATGGAATAGTTACGCAAACGCCAGGCGCCCCAGTTAATGCCCGAGCGCAGATTGAGGTAATAGTTATTGTTGTTCTGCCGTTCGCTGTCGCGTGTTTGGCTATTGGCGCCGCTGAAGTTGTAATTGACCAACAGCGCCGGTATGCCGGAGTCCCATTTATCCGGAGAAACATAATCGCGCGCATTTAAGTTCAATGCCGCTTGCGGAATGCTCAGATTCAATCTCAGCTGATTAAACAGGAACACCGCCGAAGCCTGAGGAATGGCCTGCGCCAGATTGACGCAGCGCTCCTCCGCCGCGATCGCCGGGAACATGGAGACTCTCACCCCCAATTCGGCCAATTTTTCCGCGCTGAAACAAGGCTGCAGCGCTTGCTTTCCGCCAGCCGTCGGCATCAGCCGGAACTCGACGTCGAGACTGTCAACCTGTTCGCCGTTAAGGTAAAGATCGACCCGATAAGTGCCGGGCGCCTGGCTGTTGTTTTCCTCAAATACGGAGAGATCGGCGCCGCGCAGCGCCGGGTTGTCAATCTCTAACAGCGCCGGGTTGAAGTAATCGCGCGCATGCGCCGCACCGATTGGATAAAGCAGCGCCACCTGGCAAGACATCAAACCGGCCAAAATCGATCGTGTCCCTGGTAAACCAATGCAATTCGGGTTATTCATCCTTTTAACTCCCTGTCCCGATTGGCTCAGCCGCCTAAAATTCAGGTAGGCCGAACGCCGGCCCCAGCGTTACTCCGGGGCCAAAAAACACGCATCGCGGCCCGGCTATAACGTGCCGGTAAAGGTCTGGCCGGTTCCGCCATAGTCGTTGATGATTTGCCAGCTCAGGCTGCCTCCCCCACCTTGCGCCATCGGTAACGGAAAACTGGCGGTAGCTTGCGGCGCAACCATGGTGTTGCCGGTAATGGCACTGCCGTTCAGCTTCAAATTAAAAAAGGTGAGGTAATAGGGTGAAGGGTTGGTCACCTGCAGCCGATCGCCGCTGCGCCGCCACGTCACTTTGCCGGCCGCTTCTTCCGGATTGCCGGCCAGCCCCTGGGGACGATAAATCAGCTTGATGCGGGTCTTGATCGCAATTTGCAGCGTGTTTTCTTTCTTTTCTACCGAAGGAATAGACTTCACATTCAGCCAATACAGCGATTCTCTGTCCGTCGGCAAATTGCCGCCCGCACGCACTACGCGCAGCAGGTTATTTTGGCCGCCGTCCAAGCGAAACAACGGAGGCGTGATGATGAAAGGCGCTTTAGCGCTTTCACCTTCTTGAGCATCGACCCAGGATTGGATCAAATAAGGCACCGCATCCGGATTATTGATATTCAGAGCGGACTCTTTTTACCCCGTCGTATATCAGCCGAGTCCCGCCCACGATCACGCCGGCCTGAGCCGGAGCCCAAAGCGCCATCAATAACGCTGCCGTCAGCGCAAAATATCCCGCTTTCATTTTGTTACCTTCCCCGATGAATAAAGAGCCAGAGACGCAGCCTCTGGCCCATTTTTCTAACGCTCACACCGACATAACGGCGTGAATTTACTGATAGACAATAGTGAAGTTGGCGGTGGCGTTCGCACTACCGACAGAGACGGTGTCGTAAGCGAAGTAGCGCGCCACGAAGCCCAGAACGTTGTCTTTGTTCTCTGCCAGCGCATATACGCGGGAATCGTTGCCGATATTGAGTACGTTGCTGCCGTCGTCCAGCAGCTGTACGCCAATGCCGCCTGCCACCCCAGGGGTGCCGGCGCCGGTCAGTTTCAACAGCCCGGACTGACCCTGCACCTGAGTGCCATCAAAGCGAACGGTAGCGCCAGTCACGGTGTCCGGGCAGTTTTTCAGGATCAGGTTGAACGCTTTGGCGCCAGCGGTGGCGCCAGCGTTAGGAAACGCATCTTTAGCGATTTTGCCCAGAGCAACCTGCTTGTTCTGGGAATCCGGATCGACGGTGCAAGACTGATCGGTAATGGTGCCAGTGATATTCAGCGCGCCGTCAGCAGCAAATACAGAGGTGGTAAATGCAGACGCGGTCAAAACAGCTACAGCCAGCAGATTCTTTTTCATCCTACTTTCCTTAAAATTATGCAAAATATGCATGGTTTTATTTCCGACATATCCTTAATGTCATTCCCTTTTATTTAGTTCCACGAAGAGCAAATACCCTTGACCAAACTTATTGATGGCCTAAGGCTTATTCACCCAAACGATTCATTTTGAACTAAAGTGACTCCTTTGGTTTTTAAAACCAAAAAACAAATAAAAGACAGAATTTAAAGCCAAATAGAAAACAAAATAACCTCAAATCAGACCAAAAAACCAAGGGATTGGCCGATTGATTTAAACTGACTTTTCTTTGATTAGGATTTTGCTTAGATGGCTGGAGTGCGGAAGAAATGAAACATGAACACAACGCTATGTTTTTAAATAAAATTTTCCTTTATCAGGCAAAGTGAGCGTAGGAATATTGACATTGTTTTTACGCGTCCTTAC
Source organism: Serratia sp. SCBI (assembly GCF_000747565.1). Taxonomy (NCBI): domain Bacteria; kingdom Pseudomonadati; phylum Pseudomonadota; class Gammaproteobacteria; order Enterobacterales; family Yersiniaceae; genus Serratia; species Serratia sp. SCBI. Next base: position 4,120,996 of record NZ_CP003424.1, read on the forward strand.
AGTATGTTTCAGTTTAGTTCAAAGTGACTCCTTGTCGTTACTCTATTAAATCGCGCTTACCAAATTTCTTTAAAGCGCTGTGCATTGCTGGCGGTATAAATCACTGTATTCTGAATATTTCGGTGCCCGAGGTAATCCTGAATTAATCGGGTATCGATACCTCGGTCCGCCAACGCAAATCCGCAACCATGCCGCAGCATATGCGGATGGGCGTTAATCTCCAGTTTCGCCACCTTACTGTAATGACGAAGCAGGCCGTAAATACGTTGGCGCGACAAACGCCCGCCCCGATTGGAAAGAAATAACCATTCCTGATCGGCCCAGCGGTGTTGCCGGCGTTTATCCAGCCAACGCCGCAAACATTGCCTTTCTCGCAGATACAGCGGATGCACCGTGGAAAAACCATTCTTCAAACGATGAACATAAATGTTACCGCCTTCCAGATCGATGTCCGACAAACGCCATCCCCCAATTTCGCTGGCGCGGCAACCATGAATAAAACACATATAAATCAGACAATAATCGCGTTCTGGATTCTTTCCATGCAGCGTGACCTCAAGCAGTCTCTCCACTTCAGAAGGCGTCAGATGTTTACGATTAGACATACAACCTCTATTACTTTGATCGGAAAAATGTGGCTGTCATTTTCCTTTTACATCACCACAATGGACACTCAGGGTTTCCCCTGGCTATGGATAGGTTCCTGCATCCAGCGCGGAGTATAACGGATTTGCCAAACGCGAACAGTGTACAGGGATTAATCCCCCTTCAGCGCCTCCCTTGAGGCCCCCTCATTAATCAAAACCGCAGCTCAACTGCCACCATCAGAAATAATAAGGACGGCATACTTCCCGATTCACTTTAGTTTGCGTTAATACTTCCATTTCACACATGCGCTGAAATTGGCAAACAAACCGACAAAACAAAGAAAAATCCTAATAAAATCGCGAGGCGCCATGGGTTTCAAAGCGTTATACGGCTCGTAAAAAAACGAAATAAATCCGCCGGCGCGAACGTATCTTAACCAAACTGATAAGTATTAATCTTTATGTGAATCGATAAGAGGAACGGTCAGGGCAGGAGGAAATAAAGTCACGATGGGGAATAACCCAGGCCTGACCGCATCACACGGCCGCCTGGGGGAGAATTATTGACTGGTCATAACGTGACACAGCTCGCCAAGGGTCAGGTCAGGCCGTTCGATAAACATTTCCGCATTGAGCGTAATGCCGAACTCACGCCTAACCAGCAGCATCAACTCCATATAATCCAGGCTGTCCAACCCCAACTGTTGCAGCGGCATATCGGCCGACAGCAGCGTTCTGTCCAATCCTTTGGCTTCATACAACAGGCCGCAAATCGCCTCATACAATCGATGATACTTTTCCATAGGCCCTACCGTTATTCATTGTGATAACCAAATACCAGCGCCGCATTAGCACCGCCGAAACCGAAGTTGAGACTCATGACATTGCGCAAACGACCGCGACGATGCCCCTCGCGAATATAATCAAGATCGCATTCGGGATCGCTCTCGTGCAAATGGCAGGTTGCCGGCATCATTTGCTGCTGCAATGCCTGTAGGCAGACGATCGCCTCAAAGCTGCCGGATGCGGCGAGCAAGTGCCCGGTATAGGATTTCGTGCTGGAAATCGGCGTGCGATAAGCATCGCGCCCCAGCGCCGCCTTGATCGCAACGGTTTCGTTCACATCGCTTTGCGCCGTCGACGTGCCATGCGCATTGATATAGTCGATCTCATGATTGCTTAGCCCCGCCTGCTCCAGAGCCCGTCGAATGGTTTTCACCTTGGCCTGCGGATCCTCCGCCGGCGCGGTAAGATCAAAAGCGTCTGAAAAGTTGCCGTATCCCTTGACCTCCCCCAGTATTGTCGCGCCGCGCGCTAAAGCCGCCTCTCGCTCCTCAAGACACAACACGGCGGCCCCTTCCGCCAACACGAAGCCGCTGCGCTCCCGGCTGAACGGGCAACTGGCCTTGGTGATATCCTTTTGCTCCCGACTCAGCAAACGCAGCGCGTCGATGTTCCATATCGCGCCATTGCCGCTCAGTGATTCCGACGCGCCGGCCAACATCATTGAAGCGCGGCCGCTGCGGATCACCTCAAACGCATCGCCAATCGCGATGCCGCCGGTCGCGCAGGCCGCCGCCGGCGAGCCCTGATAGCCCCGCAGCAACCAATGTTGGCCGCATATGGCGGTCGCGATATTGGGCATCGCGTGAAAACAGCCAAACAGCTGCCCCATGCCGGATTGCAGATAATCCGCATTGTTTTGCATGATCTCATCCTGGCCGCCCCAGCCGCTGCCGATAATCGCCCCGCACTCCAACGATGAATAAAAGTGCGCAGGCCCCACAAAACTGGATGAAAACGCCATGTCGACCGCCTCCGAGGCGGCGGCCAGCGCCAGCCTGGCGAATCTGGGCAGCCGGCGGCTTACCCGCGCGGCAACACCTTCCAACGCCGGTTCGGCCTCCAGCAAAGCAAAAAAGCGCGCGTGGATCCCCGCCGCCGATTTATCGTGATAGCGATAGGCCAAACGGTTGGCCATGATAGCCTGCCAGTTTTGCTGCGCGTTGCCACCCAGCGCGGTGACGGCGCCGTAACCGGTGACCACCACACGTCTTGTATTCCGTTCTTTGTCCATGCTTACTCCCCTTGCCCGGATGCGAAAGCCTCGTTGCCGCCCAGCGCCAGCCAGAGCTGCATCGTGGCGTTCAGGTAGCGATATTGCAGTGCCGACAGTGAATTCTCGCTGGCTAACACCGCCTCTTGCGCGTCCAGCAACGTTTGCAGCGCGACGGAACCGGCCTGATATTGATGGCGGGCCAATGCCACGGCTTGTCGTCCCATCGCCAGATGCCGCTGCTGATTGCCGATTTGCCGCTGCGCTTCCAGACGTTCCCGCATGGCGCTGTCTACCTCAGCCAGCGCGCGGTAAACCGCATCGCGAAATTGAATCTCCGCGCGCTGCGCCTGCAACGCCGCTTTGTCGCTGGACAAGCGCATCTTGCGCCACTCGATGAACGGCAGCGTCAACGTCGCACCCAGCGAGCGCGAAGGTTCACTGAACCATTGGCGGAAAAGCCCGCTGCCGGCATCCAGTGCGGCATCCAGACTCAGCGTCGGATAAAAACGCAATGTAGCGGCCTCCGCACCGGCCAGCGCCGCCCGCAGGCGCCGCTCCGCCGCCTGCACGTCCGGCCGTCGCGCCATCACCGCCGCCGGCAGACGTGGCGCAATGGGCACCTCGTTGATCGGTAGCGCTCGCCTTTCGCTGTATCGCAGCAAGGGTGAACGGCCGAACAACAGCGCCAGCGAGTTGCGAGCGTCTTCCCGCTGCCGTACCAGTTCATCCCGTTGATTCTCCCGCGCCAATAGGTTTTGCTCCGCCTGCAATAACTCGAATCGGCCGACGTCGCCGGCGGTGTGACGTGCCGCCACCAGCCGTACAGTCTCGCGCGCGAACGCCACCGCCTGTTGTTGATGGGTGACTTGCTGATTCAAATCGGCGATCTGCCAATACCCGCGAGCGGTAGCGCCGATCAAAGTCAACGCGGTATTGCGCCGATCCAACTCCGAAGCGACGGCCAGCCACTGAGCCTGCTCGCGAATACGCGCCAGCTTGCCCCATAAATCCAGTTCATAACTCAATGACAGCCCTGCGCGGTAACTTTCTTGCGGCCGCGCCGCGCCGCGCAATGCCTTGGTATTGCGGCCACTCAGGCTGGCGGCCAGGTCGGGGGTCGCATTGCCGGCTACCAACCCGGCCTCCAACATCGCCTCACGCCACTGCAATCCAGCCAGCGCCAGATCCTGATTCGCGATGAGCACGCCATCGATCAGCGAGGAAAGCTGCGGATCATTGAAGTTTTCCCACCAGGCGACGCCTGCCCGCAATGAACCTGAACGTTCATCGACCACGCGCCACTGCTGCGGCAACGACGGTGGCGCCGTGGCGTCGATCGGCCGCCCTCCGCAAGCGCTCAAAGACAGCATGACCAGTCCGTAAATCCAAAGTCGGTTCATTCTCGCGCCAACGCCTCCACCGGCTGCAGGCGCGCGGCGGCACGGGCTGGAAAGAAACCGAACCCGACGCCGATCAACGCCGAGAACCCGCAGGCCAGCAGCAACGGCGGCCAGGTAAAGATCATCGTCACCTGCGGCGCCAAGCCGCTCAGAATCCCTTTAACCAGCGCGGCGCAGGCGATCCCCAACACGCCCCCCAGGCTGCAGATCACCACCGCCTCAATCAAAAATTGCCGCATAATGTCTTTCTCAGCGGCGCCCACCGCCAATCGAATGCCGATCTCATGGGTTCGTTCCGTCACCGAAACCAACATGATGTTCATCACCCCCACCCCGCCGACCAGCAGCGAGATGGCGGCAATCGCGGTAATCAGCAATCGCATGGAGTCGGAGGCACGCTGAATGGATTGCGTCAGCTGATCGTCGGTCAGTGTGAAAAAATCCCGCCGGCCATGTTCTACGGTCAAACGCCGGGTCACATCCCGCCTTGCCGCTTCCAACGTCAATTTTTCATTCACTCGCATCACAATCGATTCCAGCGGCATATCGCCGGCGATGCGGCCAGTCAGGGAGGTATGGGGCAGCCAGGCAAGCGGTTGAGAACCGGCGTATTGGGCGCCGCGGCGCTGCGCGACGCCGATCACCCGATAAGGCACACCCGCGATCAGCAAAACCGCGCCCACCGGATCTTGCCGGGAAGAAAACAGAGCCTGTTGCAGCAAGGTATCGATCACCGCCACCGGTGCGCGGTCACTCAGATCCTGCGCAGTAAACAGGCCACCGGAAAGCAGCCGAATGCCCTGCGTGCGGAAATACCCTTCGCCGACGCCCATCACGGCGAGCGGCACCTGCTTGCCTTCGCGCACGGCCGACAGTTGAGTGCTGATAACCGGCGAAACGCTGTCGACATAAGGCAAGGCCGCCAGCAGCGCTGCATCCCGCGCACTCAGCGAACGCGCAAAATCGGGACGCGTTTTTTCCCATCCCAATCCGGGACGAATGTCCAACGTGCTGGAGCCGAGCTGGCTGATTTCCCTGAGGATGCTTTGACGCGTGCCTTCACCGATGGCGATAGCGGAAACGACCGCCGCAATGCCGATGATGATGCCGAGCATCGATAATAATGCCCGGACCCGATGCCCTAATAATGCCCGCCAAGCCATGCCGAGCGCCTCTCGCAGCGCCGCCCAAGGGCTCATGCGTTTCAGCGGCGCAGCCAACGCCAGCGGCCTCTCGAACGCAAAACGCTGTCGAGCGGCATCGTGGCGACGATCCGCCACGATCTCGCCGTCGCCGATCTCAATGATCCGCTGCGCCTGCTCGGCGATCCGCCGATCGTGCGTCACGATGACCACGGTGTGTCCGACTGCGTTCAGCTCATGCAAAATGGCCATCAGCGCCTGACCGCTGGCGCTATCCAACGCGCCGGTAGGCTCATCGGCCAAAATGATTTCCGCGCCGTTCATAAGAGCTCGGGCAATACTGACCCGCTGCTGCTGCCCACCGGAAAGCTGCGCCGGACGATGGCCACCGCGCTGCGCCAACCCGAGGCGAGCCAACAAATGCGCGGCCCGCAGGCGGCGCTCGGCGGCCGGCATGGCGGTATACAATGCAGGGATCGCCACGTTCTCACCGGCCGTCAGATAGGGCATCAGATGATAGCGCTGGAAAATAAAGCCGATATGCCGACTGCGGAGCCGCGCCAGGCGATTGCCGTCGGCTTGCCCAATCGCCACCCCGTTGATGTACACGTCCCCCAGAGAAGGCTTGTCCAGACAACCGATAATATTCATCAACGTCGATTTTCCGGAGCCGGAGGCGCCGACGATAGCGACCATTTCTCCCCGCTGAATGCTCAGGGAAACGCGTTTGAGGACCGTGATTTTCTGCTCTCCGGCTTGAAACTCGCGCGAAACGTTCTCCAAAACGATAATGGGATCCGTGCTAGCTGACATGCTCACCCTCCGTATCTGACTGGTGTTCCAGCAGCACTTGCTCACCCACTCTCACGCCTTCCAACACTTCCGCATAGCGGCGATCGCGCTTCCCGATGCGCACGCTGCGCGCGACAACCCGCTGGCCTTCCAACACGCTGATCTGATAGCGCTCGCCATCCAGAGCCTCTCCCAATGCCGCCATCGGCAGCCGCACCACCCCCGTGGCGCGTTCGGTAATGATGAATACCTGCGCCGTCATCGAGGTGCGTAATCGGCGTTCGCCGTTGGCGACGGCAAATACGCCGTTGTAATACACCGCCGCCGTTTGCTGGCTTGAATTTCTGCCCAGCGGGTCGGCTTCCAGCGCTTCTGCCGGCGCTTGCTGTATCGCGCCCATGACCCCCTCATATCGGCGGCGGGGATCGGCGGCGACATAAAACCACAGCGGCTGCCCCGCCCTCACCTGCAAGATGTCATTTTCCGATATGCGGGTATGCACCATCATCGTATCCACGTCTGCCATCACCAAAATGGTCGGTGCGCTTTGCGATGAGACGATGGTTTGCCCTTCCTGAGTGACGATACCCAGCACTTCGCCGTCGATAGGCGCGGTAATACGGGTAAAAGCCAGGTTGGCTCTCGCCGTTTCCTGCGCGACTTCGGCCTGAACGATCTGCGACTCGTTCACTTTCAACTGCGCCAGTTGCGCGTCGTGCTGCGCCTGCGCTTTTTCCAAATCGCTGGCCACGCCGGCACGATCTCGCGCCAACGCCCTTTGCCGCGCCAACTCCAGTTGGTACTGCTTGAGCTGCGCCTGACTCGCCAATTTCTGCGCCTGCGCGCTGCGTAATTCGGCCTGCGACTTGCGCAGTTCGTTAAGTTGCAACGTCGGATCTATCTCGGCCAACAGCTGGCCCTGAGCCACTCTGTCCCCCGGTTTGACATACAGTTTTTTCAGTTGGCCGTTGACCTGCGCGCCAACGTTCACCTGCCGGGCCGGTTTCAAAATGCCGGTAGCCAACACGCTTTTTTCGATGTCGCCGCGATCGACGCGCGCCGTCTGCGGCGGTGATACGTCAGGCGCCCGATTCAACCCTAACAGCCCGCCGGCCAGCCCCCCCAACACGATCGCCACCAGCGCCACACGCCGCCAGCGTTTCTTTCCGGGCACGTCACTCCACCTCAGCACAGTCATTCATCCTGGTGTCGACGGCGGCCAACAACCGGCCCTGCGACAAGTGCAGCACCCGATCAAACAACGGCAGCAGCCGCGGGTTATGCGTCACGGTCACCAAGGTTTTACCCTTCTCACGGCAATGCGCTACCAGAGCCGACATCACCGCCGCAGCGGTTTTTTCATCCAGATTCGCCGTCGGTTCATCCAGCACCAACACCGGACAACGGCTGTACATGGCACGCGCCAGCAACAGACGCTGCCGTTGCCCCAGCGACAGCCCGGCATGGCTCTCTCGCACCAGAGCGTTCACGCCTCCGGGCAGCTGCGCCACCGCATCCGCCAGCCCCAAACTGCATAGCGCCTGTTCCACTTGTCTCTGCTGGCCCGGCGCCGACGGGGCGAACAGCGTGACGTTTTGCAATACCGAGGCATTGAACAGAATGTCCTCCTGGCTTTGCAGGAAGAACAGCCGCTGCGCGGCGGCGTTAGCCAGCACGCGGCCATCCAGCGTCAGTTCCCCCCGCTGCGGCGTCAACAGACAGGCGAGCACCTTCAGCAAGGTGCTCTTGCCCGCGCCGGAACCGCCGCAGATGGCGATACACTCGCCCCGTTCCAGCGTCAGCGACAGGTCGCGCAAAACCGGTTGGCCGGCGTCGTACGCGAAGCTCACCCCCCGATACGCCAACTGCACATCAAAATGGTTCACGCTTTCGTCGCCAGACCCGGTACGCAGAGATACGGCAGGAAACAGATCCCGCGCGCGCTCATCGATCACGTGCAGTTGGTTTTTCTGCAGGACGGCAAAAAAGATCTTGCTGGTGTAAGAGGTAAAAATTTCGCGCAGAAAGCTGTAGGCGAAGAATGCCCCCAGACTGAGTTCGCCACCCTTTAGCAGCGGCAGCGCCAGCAGCATGAACACCACCATTTCCAGGCTGCCAATCAGTTGATAAATGCTGCCCTTGACCTGCTCATAGACTTTTTGCCGCTGCAGGCAGTTGAACAGCGAACGGGCATGCTCGGCAAAGCCCTCTTGCCGCTGGCCGGCGAGCCCGGCGGACTTGATGGTCGAAAACCCCTGAATGGTTTCCAGAATAAAATCATTCTGCGCCGCCCCTCTCACCTGCAGCTGCTGGGTGAAGTGGCGATCGCGATAAATGGCCCAAACGCTGATCGCCCCCATCAGCAGTACGCCGGCAATCGGCACCAGCGCCAACATCGGGCTCAAATAGCCCATCACCGCCAGCGCGATAGCAGCGATGATCCAGTCGGTGCGCAGGCCGTTATCCAGCTCGATTTTCTGGCCGGCGGCCATCTGCCAGCTGGTGAAACGACTGAAAATCTCGCCGGGCGCGCGCTTGCTGAAGAAATTCAGCGAATTTTCCAGCAGGCGGGAAAACCCGGCGGCGCCGTGCAGCAACACGAAGTTTTTGATAAAACGCTCGGTGATGATGCGCGCCATCAGGGCCAGCGCCGTGGATGCCACAAACGCCAGCAGATAGTAGGCGTAAGGAAACGCGACCTCACCGGCCATGGCGAACACCTGATTGATCGCGCTGGCGACCATCATCGGCATGATGAACAGCGTCAGCGAGATAAGAAACGTCATCGCCGCCAGGCGATAAATGCCGGCGATGCCGGCGGTATCCTTCAGGCTTAAACTGGCGAAAGCACCGCGTCGGTGGCTCCGCGCGGCGGGGGTAGTGGACGGTAAATCGTCGCGATCGAGCACCAATGCGTAGCCGCTGATTTCCGCTTTCAAAGCGGCGTACGGCAGCAGCTGTTGCCCCAACGCCGGATTCATTACGCACACGTAACCGCCCTGACGATATGCCAGCAATACATAGTGGCCCGCGCCGTAATGCAGAATCGCCGGTAAAGGCAGCGCCGCCAGATCCCGGTGCTCGAACGCCACCGGATAAGCCGGCAACGCCAGCTCCCCTAAAATGGCGCACAGCGTCGCCAGCGAAGTGCCGTGTTGCGAAGCGGGGTAACGCTCACGCAGTTCCGTCAATGGCGCGCGAACGCCCTGCGTTTCCGCCAGCATGGCGATGCAGGCCAGCCCGCACTCATTGATTTCGCTCTGCAAGACCGGCGTAGGGAGGGTGTTTTCCATGCGTAGTGATATCCCTGACTTATTCGTTGATAAAAAATAAAGAGTGCGAATGCCACAGCAACCAATCATCCGCATGTCGCCACAGGGTGCGCTCGACGATCTCCGGCACGGCGCGGCCGACCAGCTCTGTGGCAATCGGTTCTTCTATGTGAATGCGAACGCCGCGATCGTAATAAAGCGAATAGCACACCACTCGAGCCCGCATCGCTCGGGATAATCGAACGATGCCGCTATGCAAATGCGCTGGCCGGTTGAACAAACGGCAAGCCAGTTTGGCCGAGGCGTCCCGGGTGCTGTTCAAGGTGTAATCCGGCGTGATGTCCGGGAAGAGGATGATGTTGCGCCGATGCTCCGTCGCCTCCAGCAGCGCCTGCGACAAGGTGCCGGCAATATGCCGGGGATCGTCGTGAATCGAGCAATAGTCGAGCCGCTGCCGCCATTCCCCCTCAGGCGCTCGCCGCGCTAACGTCTGTGCGTCGCCGGAAACGATCACCGTTGCCCGCCCGGGATAAACGCCCGCGCCGACCAGCGTCGCCAGCACATCGGAAACCGTGTGCATCGGCGCCAACAACACCGGCACCCCGGCGCGATGCAGCGGCTCCACCACCTGATTGAGCTGTGAGGTGCACTGCGCCAAATGCTCCATCAACGCGGCGTTGCGGGCCTGGATCGCCGCCAAATCCAGCCATTGTCGCCGCTGCATCAGCCAGGCGAAGTCCAGCCTGCCGTCGCCCAACAGGCTTTGGCGATTCGCCTCAGCGACCGCTTGCCGGTGGCGAAAACGGCGTTGCTGCAGACCCCACCTCAACCGCCTCTGCATCTTTAGCCACAGGCGATAATCCACGCGCCGCAGCAGAGCGCACGTCAGACTCCGGCTCACCCCGGTGCGGACAGCCGAGAGACGCGCCACGGCGTCCAGGCCGTTACGCCAGGCCAGAAAGCCCCGAACCGCGAGCAGGCGCATCAGGGGGCCAGCGGCTTATCGTGCTGCAACAGCGACAGCAGTTGCTGGCTGAAAGCGGAAAACTCACGGTCTTGCAACGCCAGCCATTTGCGATTGACGATAAAGCTGGGGGTCGCGTTGACCTGGTAATAGCGGCTTACCGCCGTCATATACGCCAACAGTTCCTTGACCCGCTCTGAATCTCTGGTCCGCTGATAGGCGGCCTCGTCGATGCCGTTGGCCACCAACCAGGCGCTGAGCTGCTTTTCATCCGCCAGATTGAGGTTTTCTTTGATAATGGCGCGGTAAGCGGCGGGACGATGCTGCGCCTCGATCCCCATGACCGTCAGGGTGGCGAAGAGGGGCGCAAAGGCCGCCATGCCGGCGTGATCGTCGTCGCTGAGATGCAGGCGCACCAATTTGGCTCCCGCCGGTAAGCGTTTTTCCAGCTCGGCCACGCCGCTTTCGTTAACTTCACAATAGTGGCAGGCGTAAGAGAAGACTTCGACAATGGCGTTATCATCTTGCAATGGGCTTTGCTCTATTTTTTCCGGAGAGATAAAACTCAGGCTTTCCGCCGCCGGCGAGGCCATAACGTAATACTGGAAATAAAGCGCGGTCAAAAAAGAAGAGGCGAAAATAATGACGAGCGTGTAACTAAAAAACAGCAAAGGACGTTTATACATAGCAGACGCATCCTGCGCATAAATAAATGCTCACTTGAGCATGAGCGTTATAAATCAGAAAGGGAGATTGACGGTTCAGCGATAAAAAAGGAATTCATCTCCGTTATCAGGCGGTGCGCGCAAGCGCCCCGCCTGTCCATCACTAACCTAACTGCAAGCGTTCAGCTCGCATCAGCTCGGGATTGTCGGCGTGGAAGGGCAGCTCGCCACCGGCGCCGGATGATAGGTTTTTTTCACGCCGCCAAACTTATCGGCACAGGTGGTCACCAGTTGGCAAGTGCGGTTATTGCCACCGCCCACCCAGGCAAATTCCTTGGTACACACAAAAGTACCGCCGACGATGTTTTCCGCTTCAGACAGGTTGATTTTCTTCATTACAATATCCTTATATATATTAAAATATAAACACACTACCCATCACTCTGCCTGCAAGACAGAGTAATTCTTCAATACATTGAAAAACATTTAATTGATAACAATGAGAGCGCTGCGGGAAAAAGAATAGCCCTCTCACACAAGCAGATCAATACAATTATTTACACTGCACCGCAGGCTTAGTGGAATAAGTAACGTTTGATATAAGGATTATTCTAATTTAATTGCTTATAAAAACATGGAAGTTAATTTCACCCCCGGAATAGCCACGATTTATTTGAAGGATAATTCTCAGTTTAAGAGGTAATTAACCAAGAAAATTTCAGATCCGACCAGTTAACCGGTGCTGGAAACAGGCTGAAAAGATTGCTTCCTGCCGCGCCGGACTTACACTGGGCAACAGGACTCTCACTCTTAGGATGCCCATGCTCGCGACTCACGAATACGCCAACGACTTGATTCTGTTTGCCCTGATTGTCGACTGCGGCTCGTTCAGCAAGGCGGCGGAGAGCGCCGGCATTACCAGTTCGGTGGTGAGCAAACGCATCGGGCGGTTGGAAAAATCGCTCGGCGCCCGGCTGATGTACCGCACCACCCGCAGCCTGACGCTGACCGAAAGCGGCCAGGCGCTCTACCAGCAGGCCAAGGAGATCGGCGCCAAAGTGCAGGAAGCGCTGTACGCCGTCAGCGAAAAGAGCGAAGAGCTGACCGGCACCATTCGTATGTCGGTGCCGACCATTTCGGGTGAGCTGCTGCTGAGTGAAAGCGTGGCGGAGTTTTGCGCCCAGCACCCCAGCCTGAAGGTCGAGATGCGGCTGGAAAACCGCTTCGTCGATCTGGTGGAAGAAGGCATCGATCTGGCGATCCGTACCGGCACCATGCCGGACTCCAGCCTGATTGCGCGGCCGATCTTCGATTCCCGCTGGGTGATCGTCTGCTCGCCGGGCTATCTGGAGAACCACCCGGAGCCGCGCAATCCCGACGATCTGCTTAGCCACAACTGCCTGACCTATACCTATCAAGAGAGCGGCACCGCCAACTGGCTGATGAAGCGGCCAGGGCGCAACGAAATCTACGAGCTGCAGGTTGACGGCAACCTGTCGGCCAACAATGCGCGGGCGATCCGCAAAGCGGTAATCGGCGGCCATGGCATCGCCATGGTGCCGCGCTGCATGGTGTACGAAGATTTGCAGGACGGCAAACTGACGGAGATCCTGGCCGGCCACTGCGGCAAGGTATTGGGCATTTACGCCGTCTACCCTTATACCCGCAATCTGCCGTTAAAAACTCGCCTGCTGATCGAACATATCATCGGTTCCTATCAAAATATCAGCCACTACTTTTAAGTTTCCACTCCTGATTATTTCCACGCGTCGTAAAGTACCGCGTGGATTACCGCATTTTTGGACATGAACTCGTGAACATTAACGCCTAATTAATGTGATCCAGCGCATTCATTACACAACATAAAAACCCATCCAATTGATTTTAAATCAATTTAATTCAGCCTCAACAGCCGACATTTTTCCCGCCGCCGGCGCCATTCGCCGACGTTAAAAAATTATCGCGTGGCATCATCGCCAACGTTGTGATTAGAATGAAAATGTTGCGGTAATTAACCTTTCAGTTACATATCTCTGCCCATAAAAATAATAACCCTGAGGATCTTATGCCCCTGCTTTTCAGTATTGCGCCCATCGTCCTGCTGATATGGATGATGACCAAAAGGAATGGTGTGCCCTCTTATCTGGCCCTGCCGCTGACGGCCGCCGTGGTATATGCCCTGCAGCTCTGGTGGTTCGATGCCTCACTGCGGCTGCTGCATGCCAATATCATCACCGCGCTGGTCTCGACGCTGACGCCGATCACCATCATTGCCGGCGCCATCCTGCTCAACAAACTGATGCAGGTAAGCGGTGCGGAAAACGTGGTGCGCCGCTGGTTGGAAGCCGTTAGCCCCAACCCGGTGGCCCAACTGATGATTATCGGCTGGGCGTTCGCCTTTATGATCGAGGGCGCCAGCGGCTTCGGCACTCCGGCCGCCATCGCCGCGCCGATTCTGGTCGGGCTGGGCTTCAACCCGCTGCGCGTCGCCCTGCTGACGCTGGTGATGAACTCGGTACCGGTCTCCTTCGGCGCCGTGGGCACCCCCACCTGGTTCGGCTTCGCCAACCTCGGCCTGTCGGACGCCAGCCTGCTGGAGATCGGCCGGCAAACCGCGCTGATCCACGTTGTCGCCGGCTTCGTCATTCCTCTGCTGGCGCTGCGCTTTATCGTTTCCTGGCAGGATATTCGCCGCAACCTGCCGTTTATCTTGCTCAGCGTGCTGAGCTGCACCGTCCCCTATCTGCTGCTGGCCCAGGTGAACTATGAATTCCCGGCGCTGGTCGGCGGCGCTCTCGGCCTGGCGCTGTCGGTGCTGCTGGCGCGCGGCGGCATTGGCCTCGCCCGCGCGGAAAAACCGCAGAGCGCCGCGCAGGCGGTGCCGTTCATGCAGGTGGTCAAGGCGATGACGCCGACCCTGCTGCTGATTGCTATCCTGATAGTGACGCGCATTCACCAGTTGGGCCTCAAGGCGCTGCTCAACACCACCACGCTGCTGTGGCAGGAAAACCTCGGCTGGCTCGGGGAGCTGCGCATCAGCCAGGCGCTGATCGTCGAACTGCAGCAGGTGCTGGGCACCGCCGCCGCCGCTGGCTACAAAACGCTGTATGTCCCGGCGCTGATCCCGTTTCTGCTGGTGGTGGTGTTGTGCATTCCGCTGTTCCGTCTGAATGGCGGCCAGGTGCGGCAAATGTTCAGCGAAACCGGCGGGCGCATCACGCGCCCCTTTATCGCCCTGTTCGGCGCGCTGGTCATGGTCAATCTGATGATGCTGGGCGGCGACAACGCGCCGGTGATCCTGATCGGGAAAGCGTTGGCGGCGCTGACCGGCGACAGCTGGCTGCTGTTCTCTTCGTTCCTCGGCGCGCTGGGCTCGTTCTTCTCCGGTTCCAACACCGTTTCGAACCTGACGTTCGGCGGCATTCAGCAATCGATCGCCCAGAGTAGCGGCCTCGACGTCAATCTGACGCTGGCCTTGCAGTCCGTCGGCGGCGCCATGGGCAACATGGTATGCCTGAACAACATTATCGCGGTCTGTTCGATCCTGGGGATCGGCAACGCCGAAGGCAAAATCATCAGAAAGACCGCGCTGCCGATGCTGGCGTACGGCGGGATCGCGGCCGGTATGGCGGCGATCCTCTCGCTCTGACTGACAACCCGTTATTTGCAAGAAGACAAGAAGGTAAACACTATGATCATCTCCGCGTCAACCGACTACCGGGCCGCCGCCCAGGCCAAACTGCCGCCGTTTCTGTTTCACTACATCGACGGCGGGGCCTACGCGGAGCATACGCTGAAGCGCAATACCGCAGATCTGGCCGATATTGCCTTGCGCCAGCGCGTGCTGCGCAATATGTCCGAACTCAGCCTGGAGACCACGCTGTTCGGCGAGCAGTTGGCGATGCCGGTGGCGCTGGGGCCGGTGGGGCTGACCGGCATGTACGCCCGCCGCGGCGAAGTGCAGGCCGCGCGCGCCGCGGCCAAAAAAGGCATTCCGTTCACGCTGTCCACCGTGTCGGTCTGCCCCATCGAAGAGGTGGCCCCGGCGATCGATCGGCCGATGTGGTTCCAACTCTACGTGCTGAAAGACCGCGGCTTTATGCGCAACGCGCTGGAGCGCGCCAAAGCCGCCGGCGTGAAAACGCTGGTGTTCACCGTCGACATGCCGGTGCCCGGCGCCCGTTACCGCGACGCCCACTCGGGGATGAGCGGCCCCAACGCCGCCCTGCGCCGCGTGCTGCAGGCGTTTACCCATCCGCAGTGGGCCTGGGATGTCGGCCTGTTCGGCAAGCCGCACGATCTGGGCAACGTCTCGGCCTACCGCGGCAAACCGACCAGCCTGGAAGACTACATCGGCTGGCTGGGCGCCAACTTCGATCCGTCGATTTCCTGGAAAGATCTGGAGTGGATCCGCGAATTCTGGGACGGCCCGATGATCATCAAAGGCATTCTGGATCCGGAAGACGCCAAAGACGCAGTGCGCTTCGGCGCCGACGGCATCATCGTCTCCAACCACGGCGGCCGCCAGCTGGACGGCGTGCTGTCGACCGCGCGCGCCATGCCGGCGATCGCCGACGCGGTGAAAGGCGACATTACCTTACTGGCCGATTCCGGCATCCGCAGCGGCCTGGACGTGGTGCGCATGATCGCGCTGGGCGCCGACAGCGTGCTGCTGGGGCGCGCCTTCGTCTATGCGCTGGCGGCGGCCGGCGAAGCCGGGGTGGCTAACTTGCTGGATCTGATCGACAAGGAAATGCGCGTCGCCATGACGCTCACCGGCGCGAAAACCATTGCGGAGATCAACGCCGGATCGCTGGTCAGAAACGCCTGACTCACAGCGGCTGCACGCCCTCCGGATAAGCGTTGTAGCTCATCTTGCTGATGAAGGCCCCGGCCGGTGACACCAACACCCGGCCGGCGGCGTCCAACCCGAGGAAGGTGCCGGTGCAGCGCCCGGAGATAAAGTCGAAGAAGAACACCGAGCACACCGGGATAATCTTTTCCCGGAAGGTGAACAGGAACATCTCGTCCTCAAACTTGTAGTAAGTGGCGTAATCCATGTCGCCGTGCCCGAACTGCTCGCCGCGCAGGTTTTGCCAGGCATAACGCTCGGTGTTGACGTAGAAGTGCTCGTAGTAATGGTTGGGGCTGTAAACGTTCAGCGTGCGATAACCGATCAGCTCGCGGGTCAGATGCGGCGCGATGCCGCCCGGCGTGACGCCGGCAATCAGCCCAACGTGGAAGCTTTGCTTGAGGCGGGATCCCTTTTCCACCGTTTGTTCGGGCAACAGCGTGCTGCGCACCAGCAGCGCCCGGCCGCTGTCGCGGTTGAGCACCAGCGTCAGGCATTCGTTGCCCGGCGACTGCAGCGGAATATTGAAGAAATAGCGCGCGGCGGAGGTTTGCACCTCTTCGTAAGCGTCCTCACCGCTCTCCCCTCCCCAGGCCCACAACACCCGTTGCCGGTCGGCGCTGAAACGCAGCGTGATGTCCCCGCCGTCTTCAAAGGCGATCTGCAGCGTTTTGCCGCGCCAGTCCTGGGTACCCGGCAACCGGTTGGTATCGATGCCGCGCGCGAAATCGTCGTAATTCTTCCAGTCCGGCTCGGCATTTTGATTCAGTACGGATGATTCTGCTGACATCTTCGCTCTCCTTAATTGAATGGGATAAAACTCGTCTCAAACGTCGGCGACGCCCGCCGGCTTCACCGCTCGGCGGTTCACCACGGCAGGGGCGGTTTCATCGAGAAAACAACTCAGTACCCCGGCGCACACGGCGCCGGCGGCCGCCAGCCACATTACGCTGACCAGGCCGTAGCGATCGGCGATCAGCCCGGAGATAAACGGCGCCAGGCAGCCGCCAATCACCTCGCCGATCCCCATCACCAACCCCAACGCGGTGGCGATGCGCGCCGGCGACACCGTTTCCGACGGGATGGTGGCCATAAACAGCGTGAAACAGCCAAGGCCGGTATAAGACAGGAACACCAGCACGCCCAGCAGCCACGGGTTGGCGACGTAGCTCAGGAACAGCGGGCAGCACACCGCCAGCAGCGAAAAGAAAATCAGCGTCGGTTTGCGCCCAAGGCGATCGGAGATCGCAGGTACCGCCACGCCCCAGAAGACCCAGGCGGCGCCGATGGCGCTCATGATGCCGCCCATCGTGCCTTCACCGAAGCCACGGTCGGTCACCAAAAAGTTAGGGGTGAAGGTTATGATGATCATGAACCAGGTGACGAACACGCAGGAGATCAGAATGCACAGCGCCACGTTCTTGATTTTGAACAGCTCGCCGTAAGCGGCCTTGCCCGCCGGCTTACCGGCCGCCGGCGCGGCGCTGAAAGCGGGATCCTTTTTGCCGTTCACATAGCGATAGATCAGCCACGCCAGAATGATGCCCGGCACGGCGGTCAGGTGAAACGCCATGCTCCATCCCCACGTCTGCGCCAGATAGATGATCAGCGGCGGCGCGATGATGCCGCCCAACAGCCCCGGCGCCGCGCCCTGGATCAATCCCATGTTGAAACCGCGGCGCTGCGGCTGCGATCTTTCCACCATCAACGATTGCGCGATCGGCAATACCGGCCCCTCAGCAATCCCCATCAGCGCCCGGAAGATCAATAACATGGCAAACCCGCTGACCAGCCCCGACAGCGCGGAGAACAGCGAAAACACCAAGATGGACAGGATCAGCATCGGCTTACGGATATTAAAGCGATCGGCTATCGCCCCCAACCCGGCGCCGGACAGCGCCCAGGTTAGCGCCAACACCGCCGACAGCGTGCCGAGATGCACGTTGCTTAACTTGAGGTCGGCGGCAATCATCGGAAACAGAAACGAGATGGTCAGACGATCGACGAACACGCAGCCGAACACGAAAAACAAAATAATCAGCAACCGGTTCTCTTCACTCAATGCTCTGCGTGCCGCTGGCGATGTATTCATAGCGTCATTTGTCCATAAGTTAACTTATGAATGGCGACCCGCCATGGCATAAGTGTGTTAAGCGCTCGGCCAAGAGAGAAATTGGCCCTCCGTCACGACAACAACTCATTAACATGTTAATGACATAAAATTATCGCAAGCCGGCGGTCTGTCAACCGGCGCTCTTCGAGAGACAAATGAAATTCTGAACGGGTACTATTTCAATATCGCATTATCACCTTCAGGTTATTTATCCTTCTGTTCTTGATACATATAAAATAATGTCCGGTACTTTCTTGCGATTAAAAAAAGCCTGTTTGCGCGTTATTTGCGAATAATCCCATCGATGACGCTTCAGGCTTATTAATTTTTCATCGGCATTGAATGATCCCCGCACGCGCTTCAGAGCCATTTTTATCTATTGAATCATCTCGTTTTATTTTAAGGCCGCAGAAAAAACTAACTCTTACGAGGGAAATGCCAACGGCGGGGTTATATAACCCCGTCTGGACAATAGCAAAAGCGCAGAGCGTGACGTAAATCACGACAAGCATGCCGCATCCAGCAAAGCAATTATGCTCGCAACAGCAATTATCTATTGCGATTAGGGCTGTTTATCTCAATTAAGCGCCATGCAACACTTCGTGCCATCGTTCGACACCGCGCCGCAAGGCCTGAGACGGAGTGACACATGAGCATCGAAAAATTAACCCGGGAGCCGCTTTCCATCGGCATCGAGTTGCCGCTGGACAACGATTGGTCCACCAGCGGGCAGCTGAAACGCCAGCAGGACGGGCGGCCGTTCGGCGTGCCGGACATGAGCGAACACGCTGCGCGCATCAAGCTGGCCGATGAACTCGGCTTTCGCGCCGCCTGGGTTCGCGACGTGCCGCTGTACGATCCGGACTTCGGTGACGCCGCGCAGGTGTTTGAGACCTTTACCTACCTTGGCTACCTGTCCAGCCTGACGCGCAATATTCTGCTCGGTACCGCGGCCGTGGTGCTGCCGCTGCGGCAGCCGTGGCTGGTGCGCAAAGCGGCTTCCACGCTGCAAACGCTGAGCGGCGATCGTCTGTTGCTCGGCGTCGCCAGCGGCGATCGCCCCGTGGAGTACCCGCTGTTCGGCGCCGATTACGCCGCGCGCGGTGAAAGCTTCCGCGCCAGCGTCGGCATTCTCAAAGGGGAAGCCGACAGCGCGCTGCAACCGGGACTGCGCCTGCTGCCGGCCACGCCGCCGCCGCCGCTGCTGGTCGCCGGGCTGGCGCAACAAACGCCCGAGTGGGTGGGGAAAAATATGGATGGCTGGCTGTCGTATCCCGGCACGCCTGCGGACCACGTTTCGCGGGTCAAACTCTGGCGCAACGTAGCCGGTGACAAGCCCTACGTCAGCTTTATTCATCTCGACCTCACCGATAACGCCGACGCGCCGATTCAGCGTCATCGCTTCGGCATCAAGAGCGGCCGCAATGGATTGATTCAGGAACTGAGCGCCATGCGTGACGCCGGGGTCAATCACATCGGCCTGCATTTTCGCCGCAACCAGCGGCCGCTGGAGGAAACGATGCAGGAGATCGGCCAATGGGTGTTGCCGGAATTCCATCGCGCCTGACGCCCGCTTTAGCCCGCTATTCCGACCTGAGCTGGTCTTTGCCCCGTTACCGGGGCTTTTTTATTTCCGCCGCTGCTGGTTCATAACAACTCGGTCTAATCCCTGCCGTCAAACGGCGGCATGATGACAAGGAAACGAGCCACCATGAGGAATGAGCAATGACGGCAAAACTGACAGAAGCAGGCTTTTGGCGCAAAACCGCCGACTCTTCATCGCTGCGCGAGCCGCGCGTGCTGATCCGGGTCTACGTCAACGAAGGCGAGATTGACCGCGCCATCGCGTTTTACGAGCAGCTGCACGGCGTGGAAGCGGATATGCGTTTCGACTTCCCCGAGCATCGGCTGGTGCTGGCGGCGGTGGGGCCATTTCTGATCCTGGAAGGCTCGGAAGAAAACCTGCGTCCTTTTCGCAGCACCGTCGGCACGTTGCTGGTCGATGACATTTATCCCTACCACCAGCGGCTACAGGCCGCCGGCGCCGATATCTTCTTTGGCCCGGTGGAAGTGCCCACCGGCGCCTGTTTCAATGCGCGCCTGCCGGACGGCACGATTATCGAATACGTGCATCACCGGCCGCGCGCGGACGAATAAGCCGCCTCAGGGGAGCGCCGGCTTCATGGCGTAGCCGCGCAGATCCTTGCGCAGGCTGAGCATGTACAGCACGATCACCGCCGAGAAAGGCAAGCCGCACAGCACCACGGCAGTCTGCATCGCACTGAAACTGCCGGCGTACAGCAGCCCGGCGCACACCAGCGTGGTGACCGCCGCCCAGAACACCCGGAGCCAGGCCGGCGCGTCATCGTGAGCGGAACCGCCCTGGCAGGACAGATTCGCTATCATCAGCGTGCCGGAATCGACCGGCGTCAGGAACAGCACGAAGCTTATCACCACCACAAAACCGGCGGTCAGCTGGGTATAGGGCAGGTATTCGAACAGCTTGAACACCGCCATCGGCGGATCGCTTTGCGCCACCTGCCCCAGAATCGCTTGCCCGCCCTCCAGCACCAGACTGATGGCGGTATTGCCGAAGATCGACAGCCACGCCAGCGTGAACCCCAGCGGGATCAACAACACGCCGAAGATCAGTTCACGGATGGTACGGCCTTTGGAAATACGCGCGATAAACAGCCCGACAAACGGCGCCCACGCCACCCACCAGGCCCAATAGAACAGCGTCCAGGCGCCCTGCCACTGGCGCGCCTTGCCGTACAGATACATATCGAAACTGCGGCTGACGAGCGAGGTCAGATAATCCCCAATGTTCTGCAACATGCCGTTGAGTAGGTTCAGCGTCGGGCCGGCCAGAAACACGAACAGCAACAGCAGGCACAGGAAGCCAACGTTGATGTTCGACAGCATGGCAATGCCCTTCTCGACGCCGGTGACCGCCGCCAGCGTGGCCACCACCATCATCACCACGATCAGCGCCAGCAGCACGCCGGTGCTTTGCGGAATGTCGAACAGGTAGAACAGCCCCGAGTTCACCAACAGCGCGCCGATCCCCAGGTTGGTCACCATCGAGATCACCGTCACCAGAATGCCGAAGCTGTCCACCAGATGGCCAACGCCGCCGTGGATGCGCTCGCCGAAGATCGGGTACAGCGCCGAACGCAGCGCCAGCGGCAAACCGCGACAATAGGCGAAATAGGCAAGCGCGGTGGCGATCAACGCATACAGCGCCCAACCGTGCAGCCCCCAGTGTAAAAAGGTCAGCGCCATCGCCTGCCGCGCCGCCTGTACGCTGCCGCCGTCGCCTTCCGGTGGCGACAGGAAGTGATCCAACGGCTCATAGGCGCCGTAATACACCAGCGCAATGCCGATGCCCGACGAGAACAGCATCGCCACCCAGGAGGGATAGCTGAACTGCGGCGGCTCATCATCCTGGCTGAGGCGAATATGGCCAAAGCGCGACAGCGCCAGCCAGAACACGAACACCATACAGGCGACCATCAACAGCATGTAATACCAGCCGAACACGTCGGCCACCCAACTTTGCGCGACATTCAGCCACTGTTTGCTGGCGGCGGGAAACAGCACAATCAGCGCCCCCAGCAGCAAGATCACCGCGGCTGAGCCGAAAAATACCGGGACATTCAATCTGACAGGTTCTTCGTCAAGCGATGGAGGAGTTTTTATTGTCATTGGCAGGCTTCCATGATGCGAAAGACAGACGATTTAAATGCAACCTTTGATTAACATTTTATCGTCATTTATTTGACATTTTCGCAGCATATAGAGTATTGATTGACCGTTCAATCAATCAAATTCAAAGTGTGATTTGCCTATCAGTTGGGGAAAATATGTACCGCAGAGACATTCCTGAGCAGCGCAAGGAGCAGTTGATTAACGCCGCCTTCGAAACCATCAGCGTGGTGGGGTTGGCCGGCGTCACCCTGTCGCAGGTGGCGAAAGAAGCCGGGCTGTCGACCGGCATCGTCAGCCACTATTTTGGCGATAAGGAGGGATTGTTGAGCGCGACCATGCGCAAGATCCTGCGCGATCTGCGCGACGCGGTGGCGGAGTGCCGCGCTCAGGCGGCGAGCGACAGCCAGTCGCAGCTGTGCGCCATCATTCAGGGCAACTTCCACCCCAGTCAAACCAACGCCATTTCCATGCGCGCCTGGCTCGACTTCTGGGCCGCCAGCATGCACCAGCCGGTGCTGCGCCGCCTGCAGCGCGCCAACGATCGGCGGCTCTATTCCAATATATGCAGCCAGTTCCGCCGCGAGCTGCCGCTGCAGCAGGCGCGCGACGCGGCGCGCGGGCTGGCGGCGATGATCGATGGGCTATGGCTGCGCGGCAGCCTGGCCGGGGATGACACCGATCTGCAGCAGGATTACCGCATCGCCTGCGAGTACGTGATACAACGGCTCAAGGCCGCGCCATCGATGGTGTGAACGGCAGCGTCAGCGCGGCTCCTGCTCTTCGCTGTACTGGGTTTGCCACATGGCGGCGTAGCGGCCGTTCGCCGCCAACAGCGCCTCATGCCCTCCGCGCTCGACGATTTCCCCCGCCTCCAGCACGATGATCTCATCGGCGTCCACCACGGTGGAGAGCCGATGGGCGATCACCAGCGTGGTGTGGTTGCGGCTCACCTCGCGCAGGTGCCCCTGGATTTCGCGCTCGGTCTGGGTATCCAGCGCGCTGGTCGCCTCGTCGAACACCAGGATGGCCGGATTTTTCAGGATGGTGCGCGCGATCGCCACCCGCTGCTTTTCACCGCCCGACAGCTTCAGCCCACGCTCGCCCACCCGGGTGTCGTAACCGTCGGGCAGACCGACGATAAAATCATGGATATGCGCCAGCCGCGCCGCACGCTCGATTTCTTCATCGCTGGAGCCGGTTTTGCCATAGCCGATGTTGTAGCGCAGCGTATCGTTGAACAGCACCGTATCCTGCGGCACGATGCCGATCGCCTGCCGCAGACTGGCCTGGGTCATTTGACGAATGTCCTGGCCGTCGAGGGTAATGGCGCCGCCCTGCACGTCGTAAAAGCGAAACAGCAGGCGCGACAGCGTGGACTTGCCCGCGCCGGAGGCGCCGACCACCGCCACCGTGTGGCCCGCCGGAATGGTAAAGCTCACCTGCTTGAGGATCGGCCGGCGCGTGTCGTAACCGAAGCTGACCGCGTCGAACCGCACTTCGCCGCGCTCGAGGCGCAGCGGCTGCGCATCCGGGCTATCGACGATCTCACGCTTTTCCTGCAGCAGATCGAACATGTTCTCCATGTCGATCAGCGCCTGGCGCACCTCCGAGTAGATAAAGCCGAAGAAGTTCAGCGGCTGGTACAGCTGCAGCAGGTAGGCGTTGACCAGCACGAAGTCGCCGACCGTCATCGTCCCCTGCGTAATGCCCTGCGCCGCCATGGCCATCATGACGATCAGCCCGATCGAGATAATGGCGGTTTGCCCCAGGTTGATCGCGGTAAAACTGAATTGGTTCTTGATGGCGGCGTATTCGTACAGCCGGCGCGACAGATCGAAGCGCTCAGCCTCGAACGCTTCATTGCCGAAGTACTTCACGGTCTCATAGTTCAGCAGGCTGTCGATGGATTTGCTGTTAGCGTCGGCGTTGGCCTTGTTGAGCTCGCGGCGAAAGCGGGTGCGCCAGCTCACCGCCAGCACGGTGAACAGGATGTAGCAGCCGACCGTGGTCAGGATCGCCAACGCGAACCAGCCGTTCAGCATATGCCACATGATCGCCGTGACCAGCGTCAGCTCGAACAGGATCGGCACGATGGAGAACAACAATCGCGACAGCACCGTGGACACCGCCTGGGTGCCGCGCTCGATAGACAACGACAGCCCGCCGGTCTGGCGCTCCAGATGGAAGCGCAAGCTCAGCGCATGCAGCTGGCGAAACACCCGCACGCCCAACAGGCGCGTGGCGTTCTGGCTGACGTGGATAAACATCACGTTGCGCAGTTCCTCAAACAGCGCGCCGCCCACCCGCGCCACGCCGTAGGCGACGATCAGCCCCAGCGGCACCGCCAGCATTTTCGCCGTCTCGCCGCTCAGCGCATCGACCATCGCTTTGTAGGCCAGCGGCACCAGCGTGGTGCTGACCTTGGCCGCCACCATGAACACGAAGGCCACCACCAAATACCCCCGCAGCCGCGGGTTGTCTTTCGGCCACAGATAGGGCAGCAGGAATTTCAGCAAGCGGGAACGATCCATCATGTAATATTCATCTTCTCGGTCGGGCTCGCGGCGCATGGCCGCGCGGGGGTTATGAGTTTGGCCTGGCCGGCGGCGAACGCCGCAGCCATTCCGTTTTCCTGCGATGGCAACTCAGCATCATCCGTCAGGAGAAGCGGCGGCGACTCGGGCAAAGTTCAGGCATGGAGGAGACAATCACATGGCCCAGACGTATGCAAAGCGCTTTGCGCAGGTCTTTGACTATATCGACCGCCACCTGGACGAGGCGCTTACCGTCGACAAGCTGAGCGAAGTGGCCCATTTTTCGCGCTTTCACTTTCAACGCCAGTTTAGCGCGTATTGCGGCATCTCGGTGTGGCGCTATATCCAGTGGATGAGGCTTAAACGCGCCTCTTACCGCCTGGCGTATAACCCGCTGGAGCCGGTGATTGACATTGCGCTGGACGCCGGCTTTCAAAACCCGGAGTCCTTCAGCCGCGCCTTCAAACAGGCGTTCAGCCAAACGCCGAGCCAGTTTCGCAAACAGCCGGCCTGGATCGATTGGCAGCAGCGCTTTCCCGAACCGAAACACAGAAGGAAACACCCCATGAAGGTAGACATTGTCGACTGCCCGGCCACGCCGGTGGCGATGCTCGCACATCGCGGCCCGTCCGCGCTGGTCAATGAAACCGCCGCGCGCTTTATCGAGTGGCGTAAAACCAGCGGCCTGTCGCCGGTCAGAAGCAGCCGCACGTACGGCATCGCGCCGCACGATCCGGCCACCACCGAAGCGCAGGACTTCCGCTTCTACCTCTGCGGGGAGGTCACGGCGCCGATCCCGGAGGACAACGCCTTCGGCGTGGTGAACAGCATGCTGCCGGCCGGACGCTGCGCGGTGCTGCGCCATCTCGGATCGCTGGATGGGCTTTCGGAAAGCGCCCGCTATCTCTACAGCGAGTGGTTGCCGGCCAGCGGCGAGGAGCTGCGCGACTTTCCGCTCTATTTCCACTACCACAACTTCGTGCACGAGGTAGCGGAATATGAACTGGTGACCGATCTTTATCTGCCGCTGAAATAGCTGACATCCGGCCCCGCAAGGAGCCGGATTGACGTTAACAGGACGGCGACGATCCCTGCGGCGGCAGATAGCGCTGCGGATCGAGCGCGGTGGCGCGGTAGCGGATCTGGAAATGCAGGAACACCGAATCGGTGCCGGTGCTGCCCATGGTGCCGATCTTCTGCCCCGCTTTCACATCCTGGCCATTGCGCACCAGCGTGGTGTCGTTGTGCGCATAGGCGGTAATAAAGTCTTCGCCGTGCTTAATCATGATCAGGTTGCCGTAGCCGCGCAGTTGGTTGCCGACGTACACCACTTTGCCCTTGGCGGAAGCATAGATCGGCTGGCCGCGTTTACCGGCGATGTCGATGCCCTTGTTGCCGCCATCGGCATTGGAGTACGCCTGCACGATCCGGCCGCTGGTCGGCCAGCGCCAGCAACGTGCGGCGCCCGGCGGCGGCGTTTGCTTGGCGATCGCGGCGGAAGACGAGGATGTTTTACGGCGCGTAGCGGCGGTTTTGGTCGGCGCGCCGCCGCTCAGCCGCAGTTTTTGCCCCACTTCCAGATTATAGGGCGGGCGTATCTTGTTGATTCTGGCCAGATCGCCGACTTCGCTGTCGGTGATCCAGGCGATGTAGTACAGCGTATCGCCCCGTTTGACGGTGTAGGACTTGCCGGTGTAGCTGCCCTTCGGCAGTTTGTCGTAGTCGCGGTTGTAGGTGTTTTACCCGAACACCCGGCCAACAGCAGCCCCAATGTCAGACACACCGCGATGCGGCGCCACCTTGCCAGCTTGCTTCCTGTGCTCAAATCCTGTCCCCAATCGTCTTTTCGGTTCTGATACGCGTCAGCCGCACAGTGTAACATTTGCGCCGGGTCAGTCAAAAACCCCCAGACGGTCTATGCTAAACAGGTAAGGATGACTGATTAATTACCCAACGACGAAATGGAGTACTGTCATGTTGAACCTCGACCGCAATAATCTGCCCCTCCTGAGCGAAGACCTGCTCAAAAAGCAACGCACCACCCTGCTGATCATCGCCTTCCTGCTGCTGGCGGGCGGCATACTGTGTCTGGTGAATCCTTTCGCCTCCGGCGCAGCGCTGAGCATCGTGGTGGGCGTCCTGCTGCTGTTGAGCGGCGCCGGGCTGATTATCGCCATGATAGCCAACCGGGCGCAGAATACCTGGCCGATGATCGGCGGCATTCTGCTGGGCGTGGCCTACCTGATTATCGGCTATGTGTTCATCACCAGCCCGCTGGCGGGCATTCTGGCGCTGGCGATCTACCTCGCCGTGCTGTTTGCGCTCGGCGGCATCGCGCGCCTGGCGGCAGGCTATATGCGCCGCGGCCTGCCGGGCAACTGGCTGCAGTTCGTCATCGGCGTGCTCGATTTGATCATCGCCTGGATGCTGATCGGCTCAGGCCCGGCGGCGTCGGTGACGCTGGTGACGGCGATCGTCGGCATCGAGATGCTGGTCAGTTCCTTTGCCCTGTTCCAGGCGGCGAATCTGTTTAAACGCGCCTGATCGTAACGGCCCGCCGACGGCGGGCCGCCACCCCCTCCCCATTTGCAAACAAAACAAGGCGATACCCCCTCAGCTTGTCCGTGGTTATCTTCATCGGTAAGTGCCAATATAGGCGAAGACAAGGGAGCTGAAACCGATGACAACCCATTCCAAACCGTTGAACTCGCGGGAAGTCTGCCTGCAATTACGCCACTTCAACCAGGTAATCGGGCAACAATGCCGCAATATGGCGCGCCAAAAAACCGCTTGCCCGTGCTGCCTGACGGACATCGCCACCGGCTGCGACGCCGGTATCAAACTGTGTGGACAGCAGTTGGCCAAACCCAACCCGCAAACCCCGTTATTCCGGCAGATTCGCAACCTGCTGCTTGACCTGCGCGCAGAAGCGATAGGGGTTCACAGAATAGACGTCCTGAACCGCACCAATAACGAAATCTCCTGGCTGTTGCGCGAGCTTTATTTCGAGACATTCTGAACACGAGGGCCGCGCGCCCATCGCTTGATACCTGCCGGTGCGGGCAAGATGCCGCGCCGTTTCACCGCCGCACCAGCCGACTTTTCGCCACGTTATCTTTTTGCGCTCTCCCCACTTTACGACCGCCATCACACCTCGCCAACCCCACATTGCGTTGGTTATAGAGTCGTCTACAATTCAATCGAATTACCCCCTACAACATCAGAAATTATTATTATTAGAGGTGATTATGTTACAGAAACACGAAAACGTAATAAGTATGACTGTACTAAGCCCGCAAGCCACCCAAGAGCTGATGCCCTCATTTTCTTCCTTGCCCCACACGCAACATGCCGACGGCAAATATCGCCTGCGCCGTTATTCCGTCGTGAAATACCTCAACTCCAACATCGCCGAAGTAGGGCCGCGCACCTTCATGCAGTCGGATCAGATCAACCATTTCCAGGGCAACGTGGTGCGCCGCTTCGAGCCTATCGACAGCGCCGTGCTGCAGAGCGCCGGCATGGCGGAGATGTGCAACCTGTTTGCCGAAAATAACGAACTGCCGGAAGGCGCCGAGATAGAGATCCACCAGATGCGCGTGGTCGCCATCCAAAAAGATACGCTGGTGGCGCCGGAAGGCATTCACCAGGACGGTTTCGACCATATCGCGATGATCGCCATTCACCGCCACAATATCGTCGGCGGCGAAATCATGCTGTACGACGACAGCCGCCACGATCCTTTCTTCAAAAAAGCGCTGGCAGACGGTGAAGCCGTGCTGTTGGCGGACAGTAAACTGTGGCACAACGCCACGCCGATCAATACCGTAAGCCCGAATGAAGAAGGCTATCTGGATCTCTTCGTCCTCACCGCTCGGGGAGAGAAAGCATGACCTTTACCCCCGAGCTCGCCCGACGCCAGTTCAGCGCCCTGTCCCGGCAGATCGACGGCAAACCGGCGATCTTTTTCGACGGCCCCGGCGGTGCGCAAGTTTCCCGGGGCGTGCTGGAAAAAATGACCGACTATCTGGGGAAGTACAACGCCAACCTGGGCGGGCACTACTTCTCCAGCCGGGTTACCGGCGAGGTGATGGGCCAGGCGCGCGAATCGGTGCGCGCCTTGTTAAATGCGCCGTCGCCCGACAACATCGTCTTCGGCATGAACATGACCACGCTGACCTTTCATCTCAGCCGCATCATCAGTCGCGATTGGCGGGACGGCGATGAGGTCATCGTCACCGCGCTGGATCACTACGCCAACGTCTCCAGCTGGCAGCAGGCCGCCGCCGACAAAGGCGCCGTGGTGCATCAGATAGCGCTGGAGAGCGCCGATTGCTCTCTCGACGCGGCAAAAGTGTGCGCGCGCATCAATGCCAACACGCGTCTGGTGGCGGTCAGCTACGCGTCCAACGTCACCGGCAGCATCGTCGATATCAAAACCATCGTTGAAGCCGCGCATCGGGTGGGCGCGCAGGTGTATGTCGACGCCGTTCATTACGCGCCGCATAACCTGATCGACGTGCAGGCGTTGGGATGTGACTTCCTGGTGTGCTCCGCCTACAAATTCTTTGGCCCGCACGTCGGCATGGCCTACATCGCGCCGCAGTGGCTGCAGCGCCTGCGGCCGTACAAAGTCGAGCCGGCCACTGACGTCGGCCCCGGCCGTTTCGAGACCGGCACGCAGAGCTTCGAAGCGCTGGCCGGCGTCGCGGCCGCTATCGAGTATTTGGCGCAGTGGGGCACGCCCGACGCGCCGTTAAGGCAGCGCTTGCAGGAGAGCTTCGCCGCCTACCACCGGCATGAAGAGGCGCTGTGCCGCCACTTTTTGCAACGGCTGCAGCAACTCGACGGCGTGCGGCTCTACGGCAATCCGCAGGCGGACAGCGCACGCCGCACGCCGACCTTCGCCCTGACCTTCAGCGGCCAGGCGCCCGACGCGATCGCCCGACGGCTGGGGCACCACAACATCTGCGCCGGCAGCGGACATTTCTATGCGCTGGGCCTGATTCAGCAACTGGGGCTGCAGGACGGCGGCGTGCTGCGCATCGGCATGATGCACTACAACACCCTTGATGAGATCGATACGCTGTTTGAAATACTCGCCGAGGAGATCCTCGGTTAATGCGCCATAACGGCCCGCCCGGTTTTCCGGCGGGCCACACCGCATAAATAGCCGTGCGTCTCGCCGGAGGCGTTAAACGTGAATAACGCTCCCCCTGTTTGAGGGGTTGGGTAGAATAGGCGGGATTTTTTTGAAAAGGGATTTTTACGTTGAGAAAATATGCCGTTATCACCGCCGCGTTGATGATGTCTTCCTGCGCCACGCCGGAAAAGTGGGAAGCGCAAACGGCGGCTCCGACACCCCTTGAAGCCGCCAGAGCAAGCTGCCGACAAGAAGCCGAACAACGCTATCCCGTGAGCCAGTCTTTAGACACCCGCTCGCCTGTATTTTCCTCCATGAATATCAACGGCGCGGATATCCCCAATACTCACGGCGTCGTTTTTCCTTCGGACCGCAATGAAATGCGCAGAAAAGAACACGTTAATGCCTGCATGAAATTGGAGGGATGGGAAAATAAGAATAAGGTGACGGGGTTATTGGCCTTTTTATTTAACTAACGGCAACGTGAATTATTCGGAATTACCGCACAGAGACAGCGGTAATTCCGCTCTATAGAGCGGCGTCGGCCTCCTGCGCCAGCCCGACTATTTTGCTACGATATTACAGTCACCACCTTTCCTCCATTCAGGGCGATAATCAAACAAATGGAATAAATCAATTTATGAGTGAGAAAGACACCTCCTTAAATAAGCCGCAAAGCCATATCAACAAAGCGGTATTCTTCACCTCTGCAGTCCTCATTTTTCTTCTGGTCGCCTTCGCCGCCTTTTTCCCCGACGTCGCTGACAAAAACTTCAAGCTTCTGCAGCAACAAATCTTCACCAACGCCAGCTGGTTTTATATTTTGGCCGTGGCGCTCATATTGCTCAGCGTGACGTTTCTGGGGCTTTCTCGTTACGGCGACATCAAACTTGGCCCCGATCATGCGCAACCCGATTTTCGCTACCACTCCTGGTTTGCCATGCTGTTTTCGGCGGGGATGGGCATTGGTCTGATGTTCTTCGGCGTGGCGGAACCGGTTATGCACTATCTCTCGCCGCCGGTCGGCACGCCCGAGAGCATCGAGGCGGCCAAACAGGCCATGCGCCTGACCTTTTTCCACTGGGGGCTGCATGCCTGGGCGATCTACGCCATCGTGGCGTTGATTCTGGCCTTCTTCAGCTATCGGCATGGCCTGCCGTTGACCCTGCGCTCCGCGCTTTATCCGATCATCGGCGATCGCATTTATGGCCCTATCGGCCACGCCGTCGATATCTTCGCCGTCATCGGCACCGTATTCGGGGTCGCGACCTCGCTGGGTTATGGCGTATTGCAGGTCAACGCCGGGCTTAACCACCTGTTTGGCGTGCCAATCAACGAAACCGTTCAGGTGATATTAATCGTGGTGATTACCGGGCTGGCCACCATTTCCGTGGTTTCCGGGCTGGAGAAGGGCATACGCTTTCTGTCGGAGCTGAACCTCAGCCTGGCGCTGTTGCTCCTGGCCTTGGTCTTGCTGTTGGGGCCAACCGTTTTGCTGTTGAAATCCTTTGTGGAAAATACCGGCGGCTATCTGTCCGAGCTGGTCAGCAAAACCTTCAACCTGTATGCCTATGAACCCAAATCCAGCAACTGGCTAGGCGGATGGACGCTGCTCTACTGGGGGTGGTGGCTCTCCTGGTCGCCTTTCGTCGGGATGTTCATCGCACGGGTTTCCCGCGGCCGAACCATCCGCGAATTTGTCACGGGCGTGCTGTTCGTCCCGGCCGGCTTCACCCTCATGTGGATGACCGTGTTCGGCAACAGCGCCATTTACCTCATCATGGAAAAGGGCGCGACAGATCTCGCCGCTACGGTACAACAAGACGTGGCCTTGGCGTTGTTTAACTTCCTGGAGCATTTCCCATTCTCCAGCGTGCTTTCGTTTATCGCCATGGCGATGGTTATCGTCTTTTTTGTCACGTCCGCCGACTCCGGCGCCATGGTCGTGGATACGCTGGCTTCGGGCGGCTCCAGCAACACGCCGGTATGGCAACGCATTTTCTGGGCGTCGCTGATGGGCATCGTCGCCATCGCCTTGCTGATCGCCGGGGGGCTCAGCGCGCTGCAAACCGTCACCATCGCCAGCGCGCTGCCTTTCTCGGCCATCTTGCTGATATCCATTTACGGTTTGCTTAAGGCGCTGCGTCGGGATCTGACCAAGCGCGACAGCCAGAATATGGCCACCATCGCTCCTACCGCCGCCCGCAATCCTATCCCCTGGCAGCGCAGGCTGCGTAATATCGCTTATCTGCCAAAGCGCTCGCTGGTTAAGCGCTTTATGGACGAAGTCATCCAGTCGGCCATGACGCTGGTGCAGGAGGAGCTGAGTAAGCAAGGCACGCTCAGCAGCATCAACACCGGCGCGGAAGATCGCATTCGTTTCGAGGTTGATTTAGGCGATGAGCTTAACTTTATCTATGAAGTCAGACTGCGCGGCTACAGCTCGCCGACCTTCGCCCTGGCCGGGCTGGATAATGATGAACAGCAAGCCGAGCAGCACAAATATTATCGCGCGGAGATCTACCTGAAAGAAGGCGGCCAGAACTACGATGTCATGGGTTGGAATCAGGAGCAGTTGATCAACGATATTCTCGACCAGTACGAAAAGCATCTGCATTTCTTGCATCTGGTGCGCTGAATGCCGACATGCCGTCCCCTGGGGCGGCATTTTTTTTGCCCTGCCTTCCTCCCTGCGGCGCTGATGATGCGGGTGGGATGGCGGGCGACCAGAAATAATGCTTACATGTGCAAAGGATTGGGTTGGGGTAACGTTTTGGAGAATCAGGATGCTTTTATGAGGGGGTACTGGAGCGGGTGAAGGGAATCGAACCCTCGTATGCAGCTTGGGAAGCTGCCGTTCTACCATTGAACTACACCCGCATCGGTGTGCGACAGGCATTATAACCGGTTATCGGCGGCGGGCAAGCGAAGATGGCGCGTAACTGTCGATGTTTTAAGCGGTTAAGTCTCGTAGACGAAAAAAAACCGGCGCAGTTGCCCGCACCGGTTGTTGCACGCTAAACGCGATTATTTCTGCGGGCGCATCGCCGGGAACAGAATCACGTCGCGGATGGTGTGGCTGTTGGTGAACAGCATCACCATGCGGTCGATGCCGATGCCCAGACCGGCGGTCGGCGGCAGGCCGTGCTCCAGCGCGGTGACGTAGTCTTCGTCGTAGAACATCGCTTCGTCGTCGCCGGCGTCTTTGGCGTTCACCTGATCGGCAAAGCGCTGCGCCTGGTCTTCGGCGTCGTTCAGCTCGGAGAAGCCGTTGCCGATTTCACGGCCGCCGATGAAGAACTCGAAGCGGTCGGTGATTTCCGGGTTCACGTCATTGCGGCGCGCCAGCGGCGACACTTCAGCCGGGTACTCGGTGATGAAGGTCGGCTGAATCAGATGGCTTTCCGCCACTTCTTCGAAGATCTCGGTCACGACGCGGCCCAGGCCCCAGCTCTTCTCAACCTTGATGCCGATGGATTCCGCGATGGCCACCGCTTTGCCCATGTCGGCCAGGTCAGCCAGATCGGTTTCCGGACGGTATTTCTTGATCGCCTCGGTCATGGTCAGCTTCTCGAACGGCTTGCCGAAGTCGAACACTTCGTCGCCGTACTGCACCTGAGAGGTGCCCAGCACTTTCTCGGTCAGGGTGCGGAACAGCGTCTCTGTCAGCTCGATCAGGTCTTTGTAATCCGCGTAAGCCATGTAGAGTTCCATCATGGTGAACTCTGGATTATGACGCGGAGAAACGCCTTCGTTGCGGAAGTTGCGGTTGATTTCGAACACGCGCTCAAAGCCGCCGACCACCAGACGCTTCAGATACAGTTCCGGCGCAATGCGCAGGTACATGTCGATATCCAGCGCATTGTGGTGGGTGATGAACGGACGCGCCGACGCGCCGCCCGGGATCACCTGCATCATCGGGGTTTCGACTTCCATGAAGCCGCGTTCCACCATGAAGTTACGGATAGCCGACATCACCTGAGAACGCACCTTGAAGGTGTTGCGCGACTCTTCGTTGGCGATCAGATCCAGGTAACGCTGGCGGTAACGGGTTTCCTGATCCGCCAGGCCGTGGAATTTGTCCGGCAGCGGACGCAACGCTTTGGTCAGCAGACGCAGTTCGGTGCAGTGGATCGACAGTTCGCCGGTCTTGGTTTTGAACAGCTTGCCGCGCGCGCCGAGGATATCGCCCAGGTCCCACTTCTTGAACTGCTCGTTGTACACGCCTTCAGCCAGATCGTCGCGCGCGACGTACAGCTGAATGCGGCCGCCCACGTCCTGCAGCGTAACGAAGGATGCCTTGCCCATAATGCGGCGGGTCATCATGCGGCCGGCGACGGTCACTTCTACGCCCAGCGCTTCCAGCTCTTCGTTGTCTTTATCGCCGTACGCGGCGTGCAGTTTGTCGGAGGTGGAGTCGCGACGGAAGTCGTTCGGGAACGCAATGCCGTTCTCACGCAGGCCGGCCAGTTTCTCGCGGCGGGACTGCAGCTCGTTATTGAGATCCAGCGCCTGATCGGCGCCCTGTACTTGTTGTTCAGACATTTCTATTCCTCATAACCCGGCTTTCAAACTTGCCTCAATGAATTTATCCAGGTCGCCATCCAGTACGGCCTGCGTGTTACGCGTTTCGACGTTGGTGCGCAAATCCTTGATGCGGGAGTCATCCAGCACGTAAGAACGGATTTGGCTGCCCCAGCCGATGTCGGACTTGTTGTCTTCCATCGCCTGTTTATCAGCATTTTTCTTTTGCATCTCAAACTCGTACAGCTTGGCTCGCAGCTGTTTAAACGCTTGATCCTTGTTCTTATGCTGAGAACGATCGTTCTGGCACTGCACCACGATGTTGGTTGGCAGGTGAGTAATACGTACGGCGGATTCGGTTTTGTTGACGTGCTGACCGCCCGCACCGGAGGCGCGGTACACGTCGATGCGCAGATCCGCCGGGTTGATATCGATGTCGATATCGTCGTCCACTTCCGGGTAGATGAACACCGAGCTGAACGAGGTGTGGCGACGGCCGCCGGAGTCGAACGGGCTCTTGCGCACCAGGCGGTGAACGCCGGTTTCAGTGCGCAACCAGCCGAACGCGTAGTCGCCGATGATCTTGATGGTGGCCGATTTCAGGCCCGCAACGTCGCCGTCGGACTCTTCGATCACTTCGGTCTTGAAGCCCTTGGCTTCGGCCCAGCGCAGGTACATGCGCAGCAGCATGCTGGCCCAGTCTTGCGCTTCGGTGCCGCCGGAGCCGGCCTGAATGTCCAGATAGCAGTCGGCGCTGTCGTATTCGCCAGAGAACATGCGGCGGAATTCCAGCTGCTCGAGCTTGGCGATCAGTTGATCGAGTTCGGCGACCGCTTCGTTGAAGGTCTCTTCATCGTCGGCTTCCACCGCCAGCTCCAGCAGACCGCTGACGTCTTCGCTGCCCTGCTGCAGGTGATCGATGGTTTCAACGATGGCTTCCAGCGCGGCGCGCTCTTTGCCGAGCGCCTGTGCGCGCTCCGGTTCGTTCCAAACGTCCGGCTGCTCCAGCTCGGCGTTGACTTCTTCTAGGCGTTCCTTCTTGGCATCATAGTCAAAGATACCCCCTAAGAACCGCAGTCCGCTCGGACAGGTCCTGAATTCGGTTTTTTACCGGGTTAATTTCAAACATGGTTTTGCGTTCTTTTACGTTGATGTCGTCGATGGCGGAATGCCATTGGAACCGCTAATTCTAACGGATCCGGGCGGCAGTTTATAGCGAGTTGGTCAGTTTTTGTGGCGATCGGGAAGGATGCCGGGGATTGGAGAGCCCAATCCCCGAGTTGTGTTCAATTTCGCCTCAGCGCGGCCAAAGGTGCTGGATCAGCAGTTGCACGTTGCGGTTGCCGCGAAACTCGTTGACGTCGAGTTTGTAGGCCAGTTCCACTTCGCGCACGCTGCTGTCCGGCCACAGCGTGGTGTCCACGTTGAACGCGATGCCGTCGAGCAACGGGCCGCCGCCAAGCGGTTCCACCATCAGCTTCAGGTGTTTCTCACCCACCAACCGCTGCTGCAGGATGCGGAACTTGCCGTCGAAGGTCGGTTCCGGGAACGCCTGGCCCCACGGGCCGCCCTCGCGCAGCAGCTCCGCCGTCGTCAACGACAGCTCCTGCATCGCCAGTTCGCCATCGGACCAGATCACCCCTTCCAACATCGCCGGATCGAGCCATTCGCCCACCAGCTCGCCGAAACGCTGGCGGAACTCGTCGAATTTAGCCTCTTCCAGCGACAGCCCGGCCGCCATCGCGTGGCCGCCGAACTTCATCATCAGCCCGGGGTTCAGCATATCCAGCCGCTCCAGCGCGTCGCGCATGTGCAAGCCGGGCACCGAACGGCCGGAGCCTTTCAGGATGCCGTCGCCCGCCGGCGCGAAAGCGATCACCGGACGGTGGAAACGCTCTTTGATGCGCGAAGCGAGGATGCCCACCACGCCCTGATGCCATTCCGGGTGATACATCGCCAGCCCGTAAGGCAGCTCGGTGCTGGTGCGCTCCAGCTGATCGCACAGCTGCAGGGCTTCCACCTGCATGCCCTGCTCTATCTCGCGTCGCGTCTGGTTCAGCGCATCGAGATCGTTGGCCAGCATGCGCGCCTGCGCGATGTCGTCGCTCAGCAGCAGCGCCACACCGATCGACATGTCGTCCAGCCTGCCGGCGGCGTTGAGCCGCGGGCCGAGGGCGAAACCGAGATCGTTGGCCGCCAGTTGGCGGGCGTCGCGGTTGGCCACTTCGAGCAGCGCGCGGATGCCCGGTCGGCATTTGCCGGCGCGGATGCGGTTTAATCCCTGATACACCAGAATGCGGTTGTTGGCGTCCAGCGGCACCACGTCGGCCACGGTGCCGAGCGCCACCAGATCCAGCAGTTCCGCCAGATTCGGCATCGCCAGCGCGCGCTGCTCGAACCAGCCGCTGTCCCGCAGCCGGGCGCGCAGCGCCAGCATCAGGTAGAACGCCACGCCTACCCCCGCCAGCGATTTGGACGGGAAGGCGCAGCCGCGCAGGTTGGGGTTAACGATCGCTTCAGCCGCCGGCAGGGTCTCGCCCGGCAGGTGGTGATCGGTCACCAGCACCTGCATGCCTTTGGCGTGCGCCACGTCGACGCCGGCGTGGGAGGAGATGCCGTTATCGACGGTAACAATGAGTTCTGCGCCGCGCGCCGCCGCCTGCTCCACCACTTCGGGGCTCAGGCCGTAACCGTCTTCGAAACGGTTAGGCACCAGATAATCGACGGCTGCGCCGCCCATGCTGCGCAGCGCCAGCACCGTCAGCGCGGTGCTGGTGGCGCCATCGGCGTCGAAATCGCCCACCACCATGATGCGGCGACCGTCGGCCAGCGCTTGCTGCAACAGGCTGACGGCGTCGTCGATGCCGTCCAGCTGTTGCCAGGGCAGCATGCCCTTAACGCCGCGCTCCAGCTCTTGCTCAGCCTGCACGCCGCGCAGGGCGTAAAGCCGGCGCAGAAGCGGCGGCAAACTGGCGGGAAGATGCGTGTCGTCCGCCGCCGGGCGGCGGCGTAGTTGCGTTTTGATACTCACCGGCGATTAACCACCGGCTTTGGTGGCGGCCTGATGCGCGTCCAGCATGGCGGCCATCTCTTTCGGCCCCTGATAGCCCGGGATCATCATGCCGTTTTCCAGGATGATGGCCGGCGTGCCCTGAATGCCGAACTGCACGCCCAGCTCGTAATGCTTGCTGATGTCGGTTTTGCAGGTCGCCGGAGAAACGGCGTCGCCCTTCATGGCGGCGTCGAACGCCTTGGCCTTGTCGGCGGTGCACCAGATCGACTGCATGTCTTTTTCAGCCTGGGAAGCCAGCCCCTGGCGCGGGAACGCCAGGTAACGCACGGTAATGCCCAGATCGTTGTACTCTTTCATCTGCTGATGCAGTTTGTGACAGTAACCGCAGGTGATATCGGTGAACACGGTGATCACGTGTTTCTCTTTCGGCGCTTTGTAAACGATCATCTGATCTTTCAGCGCTTCCATCTTGGTGCTCAGCAGTTGGTTGGTCACGTTGACCGGCTCTTTGCCGCTGACGTCGAACAGCGGGCCCTGCAGGATGTGCTTGCCGTCTTCGGAGGCGTACAGCACGCCGCTGTCGGTCAGCACGGTTTTCAGACCGTTGACCGGCGAAGGCTGCACGTCCGCCTGCTGAATGCCCAGGCTGGCGAGCGCTTTTTTGATCGCCGCGTCATCGGCATGAGCGGCGCCGGCCACCGAAGCCACCAGCAGAGAGAGCAGCATTAAACCTTTTTTCATTGTTCCAATCCTTTCGAACCCGCCGCTCAGGCGCGCGGGTGATGCTGTTGATGTAGCTGTTTCAGTCGTTCGGTCGCTACATGAGTATAAATTTGCGTGGTCGAGAGATCGCTGTGGCCTAACAACATCTGTACGACACGGAGATCGGCCCCATGGTTCAGCAAATGGGTGGCGAACGCGTGCCGCAACACGTGCGGCGACAGACGCTCGCTGTCGATGCCCGCAAGGATGGCATAGTGTTTGATGCGATGCCAGAACGTCTGTCGGGTCATTTGCTGACACCGGTTGCTGGGGAACAGTACATCCAGCGTCTGGCCGTTGACCAGCCACGGGCGACCGTGCTCCAGATAATTTTCGATCCAGTAGACCGCTTCTTCGCCCAGCGGCACCAGCCGCTCCTTGTTGCCCTTGCCGATCACCCGCACCACGCCCTGACGCAGGCTGACATCGCTGATGTTCAACCCCACCAGCTCAGAGACCCGCAGCCCGGTCGCGTACAACACCTCGAGCATCGCCTTGTCGCGCAGCTCCAGCGGCTGATCGACGCAGGGCGCCTGCAGCAGCGCATCGACCTGTGCCTCGCTCAGATCCTTCGGCAAACGCTGCGGCAGCTTCGGGGAAGCCAGCTGTGCGGTGGGATCGTCGGCGCGCAGCTTTTCGCGGTACAGATACTGAAACAGGCGACGCATGGCGCTCAGCAAGCGCGCGGAGCTGGTGGCCTTGTAGCCGCCGTCCACCCGCTCGGCGAGAAACGCCTGCAGATCCAAGGCCTGAGCCTGCAGCAAGTCGGTGTTTTGCTGGCCAAGCCAGGCGCCCAGGGCCTGCAAATCCAGCCGGTAGGAGGCCAGCGTATTTTCCGCCAGATTGCGCTCAAGCCACAGCGCATCCAGGAATTGTTCAATCAGCGCATTGTCTTGCTGTTGCACGCGGTCCTCTCTTCGTTGCATTTCCACCCGCGCCATTATGCCTTAAGCCGACGCAAATCAGGTATACTCGCTGCAATTCTCTAAACAGCAACGTAACGGTTTACACATGAAGATTGGTCTGTTTTACGGCTCCAGCACCTGCTACACCGAGATGGCGGCAGAAAAAATCCGTGAGATTCTGGGTGAAGACCTGGTCGACCTGCACAACCTGAAAGACGTCTCGCCCAAGCTGATGGAGGACTATTCCATTCTCATCCTCGGCATCCCGACCTGGGATTTCGGCGAACTGCAGGAAGACTGGGAAGCGATCTGGCCGCAGCTGCCGGCGCTGGATCTGAAAGGCAAGATCGTCGCCATGTACGGCATGGGCGATCAGTTCGGTTACGGCGAGTGGTTCCTCGACGCGCTGGGTATGCTGCACGATCACATCGCGCCGCTGGGCGTGCAGTTCATCGGCTTCTGGCCAACGGAGGGCTTCGAGTTCACCAGCCCCAAACCGCTGAGCGCCGACGGCAAACACTTCGTCGGCCTGGCGCTCGATGAGGTCAACCAATACGATCTGAGCGAAGAGCGCCTGCAGCAATGGTGCGAACAGATCCTGTTGGAGATGGAGCCGCTGCTGTAGCCGCTATCGGGCGATCTTCCCCAAACGCCGAGCGCCGGCGGAATGATTCGCGCCGGCGCCCCCTATCAGTCTTGTTCGCCGTCACCCGCCGGCGGATACAGCAACAGCTGCCGCAGGTGGCGCCACTCCTCTTTGCTCATGCAGTCGGAAGCCAGCCACAGCCGACGGCGCTTTTTGCCCTCCATAGGCTGTAACGTCAGCAGCAGGCCGTAGCCCGGCATCCAGGGCTTTTTCGCCAGCCGCCATTCTCGGCCGTGCCAGCTGAAACGCCTGTCCGCCAGCAGCCGCAGTTCACCCTGCACCGCAGCGATGCGCTTCTGGCTGCGAATGCACTGAAACACCACCAGCGTCAGCAACACCAGCCAGAGCGGACCAAAGCCTTCCGGCCAGGGCGAAATCAGGATCAGCAGGATCAGGACGCCGTGGGTCAACAGAGAGAACAGCTGGGTGCGCCAGGAAATGCGGATATCACATCGCCACTGGGCCACGATCTTTATTTCGCGTTTGGATCAGGGTCACCATTCTTTGCAGCTCGCTGTCCTGCGGCGCGCCATGATTCATCAGCCAGTTGAACAAATCGGGATCGTC
The DNA here is from genome assembly GCF_000747565.1 of Serratia sp. SCBI. Taxonomy (NCBI): domain Bacteria; kingdom Pseudomonadati; phylum Pseudomonadota; class Gammaproteobacteria; order Enterobacterales; family Yersiniaceae; genus Serratia; species Serratia sp. SCBI. The sequence continues at coordinate 4,160,647 of NZ_CP003424.1, forward strand.
GCACTCGAGCAGACGGATGAACAGTGCCTTGTCCGCGTCATTCAGGCTGTCGTATTCGTATTCGAAGAACGGCATGATGGAGATGTCCAGCTCGCGCATGCCACGACGGCAAGCCCAGTGAATACGTGCTTTGTTGTTAATATCCATGTTGTTATGACTCACCTCTTTTCAGCGCGGCAGCGCCAGCGCAGGGTTCAAATGACACACTGTATGGCAACGCCGTCGCAATATAATTCCATCAACCGGGGATCTGTCTGCAAGGGTGCCCTGGCCGCAAGCCTATAGAGTAACAATTTGACATACACGCCGGGAAGGCGCTTTGTGGCGGAAAACGCAATAAAGCGCAAAATGCCAAAAAAAGCGCCCCCGGCGCCGCGGCGCGAATAACAGTTTGCAAAGCCCGCCGCCTCTTTTACCATGGGTTCAATACCCTTCAGGTAAGCTAAACGTTGAGCAGGAACTTACTATGGCGCATAACATTCCATTCCCACCCCGTCAGCCCTCCGCTTCCACCCATCTGCCCCTGACGCTGATCTCGCTGGAAGATTGGGCGCTGGTGACGCTGAACGGGCCGGACGCGGTGAAATATCTCCAGGGCCAGGTGACGGCGGACATCGACGCGCTGGCGGCCGATCAACACGTGCTGTGCGCCCACTGCGACGCCAAGGGCAAAATGTGGAGCAACCTGCGTCTGTTCCACCGTGGCGAAGGCTTCGCCTATCTGGAGCGCCGCAGCGTGCTGGACAGCCAACTGGCTGAAATCAAAAAATATGCGGTGTTTTCCAAAGTCACCATCGCCGCCGATAATGACGCGGTATTGCTGGGGGTCGCCGGTTTCCAGGCGCGCGCCGCGCTGGCGGGCCTGTTCGCCACGCTGCCGAGTGCCGAGCACCCGGTGGTGCAGGAAGGCGAAACCACGCTGCTGCACTTCGCTGCGCCGGCGGAACGTTTTCTGCTGGTGACCCGCCCCGCCGTGGCCGAACAGCTGATCGGCAAACTGCATGATCAGGCGGAACTGAATGACAGCAGCCAGTGGCTGGCGCTGGAGATCGAAGCCGGTTATCCGATTATCGACGCCGCCAACAGCGCGCAGCTGATCCCGCAGGCCACCAACCTGCAGGCGCTGGAAGGCATCAGCTTCAGCAAGGGCTGCTATACCGGCCAGGAGATGGTGGCGCGCGCCAAATTCCGCGGCGCAAACAAACGCGCGCTCTACTGGCTGGAAGGTAAAGCCGCTCGCGCCCCGCAGGCGGCGGAAGATCTGGAGCTGCAGCTGGGTGAAAACTGGCGCCGCACCGGCACCGTACTGGCGTCGAGCCAATTGGCCGACGGCACGCTGTGGGTGCAGGTGGTAATGAACAACGATTTGGACGCCGACAGCAAGCTGCGGGTGCGCGACGATGTCGCCAGCCAGTTGGCGATCAAACCGTTGCCCTACTCGCTGGCCGAAGAGAAATAATTCGTCGGCCGCAGGCGCCCTGCCTGCGGCCATCTTCGTTACTCGTCCAACTCCCCGTCGCGCTGCACCAGATAAATCAGCACCAAAATGATGGTGATGAAGAAACGAAAGGCATCGGGAACGCCGTTCCACTGCTTCGACATCCACATGCCGAACCACTCGCCGCCTATCGACATGAAACCGACCTGCCAGGTGAGGAAGCCCAGCGTCAGGCCGACCACCGCCAGCTTTTTGCGGCCGTTAAAGGCCCTGGCGGGCAGTTTCAGGCCGCCCAACAGTCGCAGGCCGCCGATCCAGCACAGCAGCGCGGTCAGGCTTTCCAGCACAATGATGAAAATATAACCGGCGTGATGCAGCCACGGCGTCTGTATCGAGCGATAGCCGATGGTGGCGTCGGGGAAAATCGTGTCCATCATAAAGACATGGCGCACGAAGGCGAAGTTGGAGCCGTAGTCGGTGATGTTGCCGAAGGCGACCAGCGAAGCGAACAAGGCGATAGCGCAGACCAGCAGCGCTTTGGATAAGCGAACGATCATCTTGGTGAGTCCTGAACAGAGGTTAAAGAAACGGTATGCGGGCTCAGAAATGAAGGAACGGGCTTGCTGGATACCCGAAAGAAGCAAGCGCCTCTTTTTTAAAACAAAAGAGGCGCCAGTTCAATACGCATTCAGACGTAGCGGCAACGCTTAGACGTACAGGTAGATCGCCATGAAATGGCAGGCGCTGCCACCGAGCACAAAGCCGTGCCAGATGGCGTGGCCAAAGCGAATGCGCTTGGAAGCGTAGAAAATCACGCCCAGGGTATAGACCACCCCGCCGATCGCCAGCAGCGTGACGCCGCCGGCCTCCAGCCGCGTGACCAACTGATAAATCACGATCAGCGACAGCCAGCCCATCGTCAGGTAGGTCACCAACGACAGGGCTTCAAAACGGTGGGCGAAGGCCAGTTTGAACAGCACGCCGAGCAGCGCCAACCCCCAGATTACCGCCATCAATCCCTTCGCCAGCGGCGAATCCAGCCCCACCAGCAAAAACGGCGTGTAAGTGCCGGCAATCAGGAGATAAATGGCGCAGTGATCGAACTTTTTCAGCCAATGCTTGGCCTTCTGGTGCGGAATCGCATGGTACAGCGTGGAAGCGAGAAACAGCAGAATCATACTGCCGCCGTACAGGCTGTAACTGGTGATGGCCGTCGCATCGGCGCCGGTATTCACCGCCTGCACCAACAGCAACACCAGGCCGACGATGCCGAACACCAGCCCGATGCCGTGGCTGATGCTGTTGGCGATCTCTTCCGCCCACGGATAAGCCGCGGCGACAATCTTATTGGTCCCGGCTTTCACTACGTCCGTTTTCCCCATAACGCGCAACCCCTCAAAATGCCCTGCTTTATTCGAAATTAACGCAAAGCAGCTTAACTGAGAATAATTCCAGTGTACACGTGTACGCTAAAATAAAAATGTGAACGCGTGTAACCATCGAAATCCCCTGCCAGGTGGTCTACAATCGTCAGGCTTCAACCCACCCACCTTGAGGTTTACACCATGTCATCCGCTGTACCCGCGTTAGATTTCGGTTCAATGACCCAGGCCATCCAGTTCCTGATGGAAATCGATAAGTTGAAAGGCGTGCAACGCCGCACCAAAGTACTGGGCACCCAGCGCCAGGAAAACTCCGCCGAACACAGTTGGCACTTCGCCATCGCCGCCATGAGCCTGGCCCCGTACGCCGGTGATGACGTAGACATTCAGCGCGTGATCCAGATGGCGCTGCTGCATGACATCGTGGAAATCGACGCCGGTGACGTACTGGTCTACGATCTGGCCGCCCGCGCGGCGATCCACGATCAGGAAGTGGCGGCGGCGCGCCGTCTGTTCGGCATGCTGCCGCAGACACAGCGCGAGTATTTCACCGCTTTATGGCAGGAGTATGAAGAGGGCGAAAGCGCCGATGCCCGCTTCGCCTTGCTGCTGGATCGCACCATGCCGATGCTGATGAACCTGCACAACGAAGGCCAGAGCTGGGTGGAAAACGGCATCAGCCTGGAGCAGGTACTGTCGCGCAATGCGGCGATCGCCGACGTGCATCCCGAGCTGTGGCGCCACCTGGAGCAACATCTGCGGGACGCGCAGCGCAAAGGCTGGTTGAAATAAGGGAACCGGGCTGCCGCCTCCGCGCCGCAGCCCGTTATCGTCAAGCAAACGCCCGTTGGCGCGCCAACGCCTCCTCATAGCTCGGCATCGATCCCGCCGCCCCGGCGCGCTCCACGCAGACCGCCGCATAGGCGGCGGCGAAGCGCACCGCCTCGGCTAACGGCACCTGATTCGCCAACTGCGCCGCCAGGGCGCCGTTAAACGCATCCCCCGCGCCGGTGGTGTCTTTCGGCTGTGCCGGAAACGCCGGGATCAGTTCGCTGTTTTCCCCGTCCGAGAACAACGCCCCTTGCGTGCCCAACGTCACGATCAGCAAACGAATGCCCTTGGCGTGCAACACCTGCGCTGCCTGGCGCGCCGAAGCCACATCGCGCACCGGCACGCCGGTCAGCAACGTGCACTCGGTGGCGTTGGGCGTCAGCAGATCGACCTGCGCCAACAGGCTGTCCGGCACCGGCTGAAACGGCGCCGGGTTGAGTATGATGAACGTTTGCGCTTCGCGGGCAATGGCGATCACCTGCTCGATCGCCGGCAGGTTGTTCTCCAATTGAGTCAGCAGAATATCCGCCGCGGCGATCGCCGGCCGGCACTGACGCACCTCGTCTTCGCTGACCGTCAGGTTGGCGCCGGGATCGACGGCGATCATGTTTTCCGCATCCTCGCCGGCAACGTAGATAAGCGCATTGCCGGTGGGGCAATCGCCGGTAGAGAACAGCGTCACCGCATCGAAACCGGCGGCGGCGAGGTGGCGCCGGGCGAACGTGCCGAAGTCGTCGCGCCCCACCTTGCCGATATAATGCACCCGCGCTCCGGCGCGCAGCGCGGCGGTCGCCTGGTTGGCACCCTTGCCGCCCGCCCCCATCATGCTGTTGCGGGCGATCAGCGATTCGCCGGGCTGCGGAAAGCGCGCCATGCCGGCGACGATATCCAGGTTGAACGAACCGAACACGCAGACTTTGCCTTTCATTGCTGGTACTCCCTGCTCAATTGGAGGTGGCGCCGGGCGGCCAGACAGGCGCCTTTGCTGCCGGTTTCATCGCTGAGGCGGCTGACGGAGATCGTCAGCCCCTGCGCCGGCTGCGGCGCGCGCAGATGACGGCGGATCTCTTGCTCCAGCCGCACCAGCGGAAAACCGCGCATGGCGATCACGCCGCCGCCCAGGATCAGGCGCTGGGGGTCGATCACGTTCATTTCGACGGCGATGGTCTGCGCCAATCGCTCGACGAAGCGCTGCAGATCCGGATGATCGCCGTGGCGTTCGAACAGCCGGTCAAACGGCGTTTGCGCCGCGTTGGCGCGCGCCCAGCCGGTTAGCCAGTGACCGGACGTCAGACTCTCGACGCAGCCCCGTTTACCGCACGGGCATTCGCCCTGATGGCCCGGCCAGGGAATGTGCCCCAGCTCGCCGGCGGCGCCGTGCGCGCCGTGGTAAAAATCGCCGTTCAGCCACAGGCTGTTGCCCATGCCGGTGCCCAGATACAGCCCGACCGCCACCTGCGGCAACGCCGGCAGCTGCTGCAGATCCCACCACAGCAGATGATTGACGTCCTTGTCCATTCGCACCGGCAGCGCCAGCAAATCGGCCAACAGCGCCGCCACCGGCTGAGCGTCCAGCGCCGGGATAAACGGCAGCGACAGCACCCGCGAGCGATCGCGGCTGAGGATCCCCGGCAGCCCCAGCATCACCTGCGCCACCTGACGATCTTGGCAATGTCCGGCGATCAGCCGGCCCAACACCGCCAGCGGATCGGCCTGCCGCGCCCAGTCGGCGGTCGCTATCTTGCGGTAACCGCTGAATTCACCTTCATCATCCATCAACAGCAGGCGGGTATTGGTGCCGCCGACGTCAACGCCAAGAAAATACCGCATCATGTCCCCCGCCTCAGGCCGCCTGCCGCATCTGATCCAGCATTTTTTCCCATGCCGTCTCCAGATCCGGATCGAGATTGAACAGCCCGGAGCTGCCGACGATCAACACTTCTGCACCGGCGCCCATCAGATCGCGGTAAGTGCGCTGGTTGCAGGATCCGTCGATCTCGATCAGATAGCGCAGATTTTGTTGGCTTTTCAGATCGCGCAATTGGCGGATCTTTTCCAGCATTTCGGGAATGAACGGCTGCCCGGCATAGCCCGGATCGACGGTCATGACGGTGACCTTGTCCAGCAGGTGAAGGTAGTGACGAATAAACTCCACCGGCGTGGCCGGGTTCAGCACCACCCCCACTTTTTTGCCCAGCGCGCGGATTTGATTGATCACCCGAAACGCGTCGCGGTTGATGGTTTCAGCGTGCGGGCAGATAAAGTCCGCGCCGGCGCGGGCGATTGGCTCGATAAAGTCGGTCGGGTTCTCCACCATCAGATGCACATCCAGCAACAACGAAGTGTGCGGGCGGATCTGTTCGATAAAGAACGGCGACAGCGTGATGTTTTTAACGTAATGCCCGTCCATGATGTCGATATGCAGCATATCGGCGCGGCGGTTCAGCACCGCCAATTGCTGGCGGATATCCATCAGGTTCATGCACATCAGTGAAGGCGAAATCTGGTATTTCATTAGCGTTATCCTGCGCAAAAGGGAAAAGGATCAGTGGCCCGCCGCGGTTCTGGCCTGGGCCGCGCTGCGGCGCATCGCCCGCCGCTGCCGATAGCGATGCCGGAAAAACTTCAGCGCCAGCACCGCGATCAGCACGGCGCCCCACATCGCCAGACTGAAATGCGGGCTGACGTTCATCAGATTCAAACCGGTCGCGATCACCTGTAGCACGATTAGCGCCAGCACCACGCCGCTGACCCGGCCAAAACCGCCGAACGGATCGGTGCCGCCCAGAATGATCGCCAGCACCGTCAGCAGCAGGTAAGAGTCGCCGTAGCCCATGCGCGCCGAGTTGAAGCGCGCCATCATCACCAGCCCGGCAATGACGCACAGCAGGCTGGAGAGGGTGTAAATGGCGATCAGCACCCGATGGGTATTCACGCCGCTGAAGTGGGTGGCGTTGATGTTGCTGCCGCTCATGTAGATGCATTTGCCGAGCCGGGTTTTCTGCAGGAACAGTGCCAGCAAGGCGGCGACCACCAGGAAGATCCACAGTGGCACCGGCACGCCCAGCACGCTCTCGGCGCCGATAAACCGCACGATCTCCGGCATGCCGCTCAGGGCTGCGCCGCGCGTCAGGTAGATGCCGATGCCGTTGACCGTGGTCATGGTGGCCAGCGTCACCAGAATCGGGTGCGCGCCGACGTAGGCCACCAGTGCGCCGGTCGCCGCGCCGATAAGCCCGGCCAGCAGCATCGCCGCCGCCAGCGCCAAGGCCAGCCACAGTGCCTGCAAGCCCAGCCCGGCGTCCGCCGGCAGGTAGCTGATGAACAGCCAGGCCATCAGCAGGCTGGTCAGGTTGGCGCTGGCGATAATGCACAGGTTCAGGCCGCCGCTGAGGATCGGAATGAACATCGCCAGCGTCAGCAGGCCCAGCTCCGGCAGCTGGAAGGCCACGCTGGTGAAGGTGGCGCCGCTGAAGAAGCGCCCCGGCATCAGCAGGCTGAAGGCGAGCACCACCGCCAGCAGCAAGGCCAGCAAACCGACGGCGGCCCCGTCCAGACGAAATTTCAGGTTCTTGCCCATCAAGCGCTCCTCAGGCGAAACCAACGTCGGTTTCTTTGCGTTTCTTGTAGTGAGTGACGGTGATCGCCGCGACGATCACCAGACCGATCACCACGTTCATGAAGTAGCTGGACACGCCGATCAGGTTAAGGCCGTTTTTCAGCACGCCGATCAGGAACACGCCCATCAGCGTGCCGACAACGCTGCCCTTGCCGCCGTTCAGGCTGGCACCACCCAGCACCGCCGCCGCCAGCACGTCGAGCTCGCCGCCCACCAGCGCGTTGGGCACCACTTCCCCCATACGATACACCTGCACCAGGCCGCCGATCGCCGCCATCGCGCCCAGATAGCCATAGGCGAACAGATGCAGCAGGCCGACGCGAATGCCGATGCGCCGCGCCGATTCCGCATCCCCGCCCACGGCAAACAGCTGGCGCCCGAGGTGCGTTTTGTTCAGCAGCAGCCAGGTCAGCAGCGCCACCGCCAGCATCACCAGCGTCGGCAAACCGAGCTGATAGCTCTGCTCACCCAGCTGGAACGGCAGCACGCTGCGCGGCAGCGTCCACCAGTCCGGCAATGCGTACAGGCTGCGGCCGTTGGTCAGCCACATCAGCATGCCGAACAACAACGCCTGCATGCTGATGGTGACGATGATCGAGACGATGCGCAGGCAGTAGATCAACAGCGCGTTGACCATGCCGAGCGCGGCGCCGATCGCCAACGCCAGCAAAATACTGCCCGCCGGGCTGGCCAGGCCGTAATGCGTCGCCAGCGTGGCGATCAGGTACTGCACCACCGAGGCGACTGCGGCGAAGGAAATGTCGATGCCGCCGGTCACCAGCACCACGAACAGGCCGAGGGCGAATATGCCGCTCACCGCGTAGCTTTCGCTGAGATCGAGCAGGTTTTGCACCGTCAAAAACTGATCGCTGAGCAGCGAAAAGACGATGACCGTCAGCAGCAGCACCCAGGCCAGGTAGCCTTCGTTGCCGCGCGGTTTCAGACTGAATCTACGCATTAACCGCCTCCGCCAGCTGCTGCTGGCTCACCTGCTCCGGCAGGTACTCGCCGATCACGCTGCCGCCGCTGAAGTGCAGCACCCGATCGCAGTTGTAATACACCTCGGGCACCTCGTCGGAGATCAGCAGAATCGCGATCCCCTCCTGCGCCAGCAGATGGATCAGTTGGTAGATGCTGGCCTTGGCGCCGACGTCGACACCGACGGTCGGCGAGTCGAGGATCAGGATCCGCGGTTGGGTCAGCACCCACTTGGCCAGCACGATCTTTTGCTGATTGCCGCCGGACAGCGTCGAAACCGCCTGATCCGGATCCGCCACCCGCACGCCGAGTTTGGCGATCCACTCCGCGACGATGCGATTCTTGCGGTAATCATCGATCAGGCGAAAACGCCCGCGCAGCTTATCGAGAATGGCCAGCACCGCGTTGTCCGCCACCGACTGTTGCTGCACCAGCCCCAGCGTCAGGCGATCCTCAGAGACATAACCGATGCCGGCCCTGATCGCGTCCTCATGGCCGCGAAAGCGCACCGGTTTACTGTCGAGGTAAAGCTTGCCGCTGTCCGGCCGGGTCATGCCGAACAGGCTCAGCGCCAGCTCGGTGCGCCCGGAGCCGAGCAGTCCGCACAGCCCGAGCACCTCGCCCTGATGCAGGCGGAAGCTGACATCGTGATACTGCCCGGCGCGGCTGAGACGATCCGCCTCCAGCATCACCCGATCCTTATTCATGCTCGGTGCCTTCAGGCGATAGTCCAGCGTCAGGCCGGTCATCAATTCGGTCAGGCGATCGCCGGTGATCTCCGCCGCCGGCCAGGTGCCGATCTTGTTGCCGTCGCGGATCACCGTGACGCGATCGGAGATCTCCAGCACCTCGTCCAGCCGGTGGCTGACGAACACCACGCAGATGCCCTGCGCTTTCAAATAATCCACCGTGCGCAGCAGCTGATTGACCTCGGTGCGGGTCAGCGAGGCGGTCGGTTCATCCATGATCACCAGCCGTGCCTGCGCCACCAGCGCGCGGCAGATCGCCACCTGCTGGCGCTGGGCGATCGGCAGTTCCGCCACCGGTTTGTCGAGATCGAGATTGAAATTCAGCTCCTGCAGCAGGCGCTCGGCGGTGCGCCGCAGCCTCGCCGGGCGGTGCCATCCCAATAGCCCGTGCAGGTTGTGCTCAAAGGCGATGTTTTCCGCCACCGTCAGGTTGGGAAACAGCGACAGATCCTGATAGATCACCTGAATGCCGAAGGCGCGCGCCTGATCCGGCGATAGCCGGCCGAAGGTTTGCCCATCGAAGGTAATGCGGCTGCCGTCATCCGGTTGATACACGCCGGCGATCGCCTTGATCAACGTACTCTTGCCGCAGCCATTGGTGCCGGCCAGGCAGTGCACCTCCCCCGGCATCAGCGCCAATGAAATATCGTTCAGCGCGCGCTGCCCGCCGAAGGTCATCGACAGCTGTTGCAGTTCGATCAGCGGCGCGCCCCGCGTTGCCGTATTGCCGGAAATCGCCATGATTACAGCCCCATCTTCACCAGCTTCGGCAGGTTTTGCTTATCCAGGCTTTCGGTGGCGTTGCCGAGAATGGTGTGCTGCTGCGCATCCACCTGCACCTTGCCAATGCCTTCGATGGTCATGCCATCGGTGATTTTTTCGCCCTTGTGCATCATGTCGGCGATGCGCACGAACACTTCGCCCGCCACCATCGGGTTCCAGATATAACCGCCCTTGATGGCGCCGCGATTGACCAGCGAAGCGCCCTGCCCTGGGCTGAACGGCCCGATGACGCAGATATCGTTGCTTTTGCCGCGGTTGAGCACCGCGCGCCCGGCGCCGATCGGCCCCTGCGAACCGAACGCCAGCACGCCTTTCAGATCGGGATATTTGGCCATCAGATCGTTGGTGGTGCGCACGCTGTCATCCAGCGATTCCCCCACGCCGAACTTGTCGCCCACCAGCTGCATGTTCGGGTAGTGCTGCTTCTGGTAATTGATGGCCGAGTCCGACCAGGTGATGTGCAGCGGCACCGTCAGGCTGCCGACGTATACCGCGTACTTGCCCTGCTCTTTCATGCAGGCGGCCAGCGCTTTCATGTGGTTGACCCCGTGCTGCGAGGCGTCCACCAGCTCAAAATCCCAGTCGGCGTACTTCTGGCCGGGGGACTCGTGCACGATCACCTTGATGCCCGCCTCCTGCGCGCGCTTGAGCACCGGCTCCAGCACCCGGGCGTCGTTCGGCACCACGCCGATGATGTCCACCTTCTGCGCGATCAGATCCTCGATGGCGCGCACCTGCAGCGCCGGATCCGCCGCCGTCGGCCCGACCATCCAGGCGTCGATGCCGCGTTTGGCGCTCTCGCTTTTGATGCCGCCCTCCATGGCGTTGAACCAGGGAATGCCGCCGATCTTCACCACCACGCCCATTTTCAGCTTGTCCGCCGCCTGCGCGGAGACCGACAGCAGCAGCGAGGCAAACAGACCGACCAGTACGGATTTTTTCATTGTTCTCTCTCCACAAGTGTTGGCTGTAATAAAAGGTTTTCGTTGTTGTTATCGCGCCGCCCTTTTCGCGGCGGGTGAAACTTCAATCACATCGACGTTGTTCCAGGCCAATTCCTGACGAAACTCGTCATCGCCAAGCCTGTCGGTGATCAGCGTATCTATTTCCCGGTAATGGCAAATGCGGGCGAACGAGCGGCGGCCGAACTTGTTGCTGTCCACCAGCAGGAACTTGCGCTCCGAGGCCAGCAGCATCTGTTGCTTCAGCCGCGCATGGTGCTCATTGCTCTCGCGGATGCCGCCGTCCTGGCAAATGCCGTGGCAGGAGAAAAACAGCTTGTTAATCACGAACTCTTTCAGCATCTGCTCCGCCAGCACGCCGATAAAATCCTCGTACTTGGCGGAATACTCGCCCCCCAGCCCGATGGTGCGCACGTTGGCCTTGCAGGCCAGCGTCTGGATGATGTGCAGCGAGTTGGTCAGCACCACCAGCGAGATATCCGGCAGCTGGCGCGCCAAAAACCAGCTGGTGGAGCTGCTGTCCAGCAGCAGGCAATCCCCGGGCGCGATAAACTCCAGCGCGCGTTTGGCGATGCGCGTCTTCTGATCCGGCGACTCATTGCTGCGCTGGCGGAAGGACTCCCCCTGATCTATCTCGGCGGGCACATAGGTTTTTTCCACCGCCGGCGGCTCGACGAAGACCGCGCCGCCGTGGCTGCGCAGCAGCAGGCCACGCCGTTCCAGCAGGGCCAGATCACGCCGCGCCGTCTCGATAGAGATGTGACACAGCTGCGCCACCTCCTGCACCATCACGCGGCCGCGCTGGCTCAAGACTTCGGTAATAAAGCGATGACGTTCTACAGGCAGCATGTTTCTTTTCTCCTCCACGACGATGATTACGATATCGATTTGCCGCGCCGCGTTTTGCGCGCAGACGCAAAGCGCATCGCCCCGCGATCGGGCAACGATCGCGCTGTGATAGTTGTCAAAAAAATCGGGAAGGAAATGAAATGAATAATTACGAAAGTGTGGAGTAACAGACAGTTATGATGCGCGACCGCCTGAGACAGACAGGAGAGAAACGGTAAACGGTCACAATTCCACGTTCCGCGGCATGACCGTTAATGACCGTTTGTGTGGTTTTGACCGAGCGCCGCAAGGAGACAGCCGGCGTTGATAACGCATTACCTGAAAAAACAGCAAAAAAAATCCGGTGAGAATCTCACCGGATCGTTAGCCGCCTGACACAAATTATTCCTCGTGCTCATGCTCTTTCAACATCGCCTCACGCAACACGGCGTTCAGGCGTTTCTGATAGCCTTTGCCTGGTCGCTGAAGCCAAGCCAACACATCCGCATCGATTCGGATGGTTTTTGATACTTTCATCGGCTTATAAAAACGCCCCTGAACCGCAGTCTGCCACGTTTCTTCCCCCAGCGCCGGCGCATCGGCATAATCGATGCCCTCGTCCGGCAACGCACTCAGTGAAGCAATTTGCGCTTTCTGCTCCTCCGTCAACGGCGGGAGTACGCTATGGGCCAGATTTTTGGCGGAATTTTTGCGCTTCATATCTTCCCCTCTCTTTGGCATCGGCCTTGCGTGCTGAAATGATACGCACGATCTCTACTGTATCGCCTTCGACATCCGTTTCGATCGTCGTATGTGCCACCAGCAATAGCAAACAGGATCCGACCATACCGATCGTTTGCCAACGTTCTTCTCCATCCTCGATCCTTTCCAGCACAGCCAAATGGTTGGGATCCAGAAAAACCCGTTGCGCTATCTCAAAACTGACACGGTGTTTGCGCTGGTTACTGTGATTTTTATCCTGATTCCATTCAAAATAAAAATACATTTTTGTAACTACATTTTGGTTGTTATTTAATCAAAATACATCACCTCCGAAGGGATGTCAAAATTCTCCGGATGCGTTCAACGCCCGCCTGCGGCCTCGATAAAGGTGCCGGTCACGTAAGACGCGGCGTCAGACAGCAGCCAGGCGATCGCCTCCGCCACTTCCTGCGGCTGGCCGCCGCGCTGCATCGGCAAACTGCTCTTCACGCGATCCACCCGGCCGGGTTCGCCACCGCTGGCGTGTATCTCGGTATAGATAAGCCCAGGCCGCACGCCGTTGACGCGGATGCCCTGCGCCGCCACCTCCAGCGATAGCCCGATGGTCAACGAATCGACGGCGCCTTTCGAGGCGGCATAATCCACATATTCCCCCGGCGCGCCTAAACGGGAAGCGGCGGAGGACACATTGACGATAGCGCCGCCCTGCCCGCCATGGCGCTGCGCCATGCGCTTCACCGCCTCGCGGCAACACAAGAAATACCCGGTGACGTTGGTGCCGAGCACCTTATTGATGCGCTCGGCGGTCAACTGTTCAATGTTCGCCTGCCGGAACAGAATGCCGGCGTTGTTGACCAGCGCGCTGAGCGTGCCCAGCCCGGCATCCAGCGCCCTGAACATTGCCATCACCTGCGCTTCATCGGCCACGTCGGCCTGCAGCGCCAACGCCTTGCCGCCCTGCGCCTCAATCTCCGCCACCACCTGCCGCGCCGCACTTTCGTCGCGCAGGTAATTCACGCCCACCGCATAGCCCTGCCGGGCCAGCAGCAAAGCGGTCGCGCGGCCAATTCCCCGGCTTGCGCCGGTCACCAATGCCACTTTCATCATCGTATTTTTTCTCTGGTTGGCGATGTCGACAACGGCCTGCGCACAGGCCTTCCGTTTGCCCGTCAGAGTATAGAGCGGCGCCCTAAAAAACGCTTCAAAGCTGAGCCAGGCGGCGCAGCTGCTTTTTAATGCGCGACTTGGCGCAGCTGTAAGCGTCCGTCGCCGCCGCCTGATGCACCCGCTGCAAAGCGGAAGCATGATGGCCGCCGTGGCTATGGCTCTGCGCATCACCGCGAAAAGACAGCATCAACAGAACGAGCAGTATCGCCACGCCTGAATACATCATCCGCCGCGAGGCGCCCGCGTTCGGGAAACCTTCAGTCTGCATGTTTCGCTCCCTCAGCCATGATTTCGAATGGCAGCAAAATAACTGAAATTCCCCCCCGCTCCCTTAACGCGAGATTAAAGCCAGATTAAGGTTTGCTTAAGAACGCGCAGGCAGAGCGGTTTTCCTCGTTGTCTTCCCGTCAGCGTTATAGTTAGATAATCGCGACTCAAGGCTCTCAGCGGAAATAACGTGAACATACTGTTGGTGGAAGACGACCTGCAATTAGGCAAGGCGCTGTGCCGAGCATTGGAGCTGGCCGGCTTTAATTTGTGCTGGGTGCGCCTGCTCACCGACGCGGAAAATAAACTTTCACCCGGCGGGTTCGATTTGATGCTGTTGGATCTCACGCTGCCGGACGGCGACGGTTTGCAGAAGCTGATCGCCTGGCGCGCCGCCGGACAGAATATCCCGATCATCATCCTGACCGCCCGCGATCGCATCGAGAGCCTGGTGAACAGCCTCGACTCCGGCGCGGACGACTTTCTGGCCAAACCTTTCGCGCTGCCCGAACTCATCTCGCGCGTCAAGGCGGTCAACCGGCGCATGGCGGGCTTCGCTTCTCAGACCTGGAGCCTCGGCGCACTGTATCTCGATCCGGTCAACCATCAGGTCATGCTGGATAACGAACTGCTGATGCTGTCGAAAAAAGAGTATCACCTGCTGCACGAACTGATGCGCTGCGCCGGCACCGTGGTGCGCAAAGCGGTGTTGGAACAGCGGCTGTTCGGCCACGGCGATAGCGTGGAAAGCAACTCGCTGGAAGTACACATGCATAATTTACGCCGCAAGATTGGTAAAGAAAGAATCATTACCGTACGCGGCATTGGCTATTTGCTGAAGAAAGAGTAGCGGGATGATCGGTTTCAAATCCTTCTTTATGCGCACCATTATTTTCCAGGTCCTGGCCATTTTATTATTGTGGGGGATCCTCGTCGCCTGGGTGAAGTACTGGTATTACCCCGACATGGAGAAATATTTCGATAACCAGCAACGCATCGTCGCCGCAGGCATCGCCAATATTCTCGATGAAACCGGCACCGATAATATTGATTACCGCGGCATCATCAAAACCATCGAAAGCATGTACATTGATTCCATCAATAATGGCATGCAGGATCAATTCGACTATCATCCGCTGTTCGTGGTTTACGATCGGGATAACCGGGTGCTTTACTGCTCACAAACGCAGGAAGAACCGCTGCGCCTGCCGCCTTCGGTGCTGTCCGGCTCCGTCAATTACGCCGGCGCCAACTGGCACCTTGCCGGCAGCTGGAGCGAAAAGCGCCAGTACCGGGTGATCGTCGGCGAGTCTTTCAACGATCGCACCACGATATTCGGCAATCCGGCGGAAAGCACCGCCGTACCGCTGTTGGGCATTCTGGCGGCGATCATCATTACCTTGCTGTTTACCGCCTACTTCAGCCTGCGGCCACTGCGCCAGATCGCCCGCACCATTTCCGATCGTCAGCCGGGCAACCTGTCGCCGCTCAACGTCAGCGAGCAGTATCAGGAAATCCGGCCGGTGGTGATGGAGGTCAACAAACTGATGGCGCGCATCGACGCGGCCAATCAGCGCGAGAAACGCTTTATGGCCGACGCCGCGCACGAGCTGCGCACGCCGATCGCCGCCGTGCTGGCGCAGCTGCATCTGCTGACCCAGGTCAGCGAGCAGCAGGAGCGCCGGGAAATCATCGGCGACATGCAGCAAGGGCTGGATCGCGCGGCGTCGCTGTCACGCCAGCTGATCAACCTGGCAAAGCTGGAGGCGGAAGATTTTCCGCTGAAGATTGAGGCGGTGGACATCTATGCGGAGATCGGCAAATGCATCGCGCAGCACGTCCCCTATGCGCTGGAAAAAGATGTCGAACTGTCGCTCGACGGCAGCGAGGATGTGGTGGTGAGTACCGACCGCCATGCGCTGATCGCCATCTTCACCAACCTGCTGGATAACGCGCTCAAGTACGCGCCGCCCGGCAGCCGCATCGAGGCCAATATCCGCTCGCTGGCGCCGCTCGGCTGCTATATTACGTTGCGCGATAACGGCCCGGGGGTGAGCGAAGAACACCATTCCCGCCTGTTTGAACGCTTTTACCGCGTGCCCGGCACGCAGCAAACCGGCAGCGGGCTCGGATTGGCCATCGCCCGAAACCTGGCCGACAAAATCGGCGCGCAGCTGCGCGTCACCGAAGGCCTTGACGATCGCGGCATCGGCTTCATCATCGATTTGCCGGAAAGTTATCGGCCACAGACTGAGAGTGAACCACGACCATGATTGCCCCTGTTCTGCTGCAACGGCAGCAACTCGACCGGCTATGGGATATCGACCGCAGCGAAATTATCGACACTCTGTATCGCCTGCAGGACGGCAAGTTGCAATCCTATGCGGAGTACTACGACGTGCGCGGCTGGGATCCGCACGATCGGGAAACCTATACGCCAATCCACGCAGCGTGCTTCGATCGCGGCGGCGCGTTCTTCGCGCTGTTCGAAGGCGAGGAGATCGTGGCGGCGGCGGCGCTGGACACCGAGCCGCGCGGCCCACAGCGGGATCTGCGCCAGCTGCTGTTCTTTTACGTCAGCGCGCACAAACGCGGCCAGGGGTTAGGCAGGCAGCTGTTCCAGCTCTGCCTGCATCAGGCGGCGCAAGACGGCGCCGCCGGGCTGTATGTCTCCTCCATCCCCAATAAAAGCACCGTAGACTTCTATCTGGCGCAGGGCTGCCGGCTCATCGAACAGCCGGATACCGAATTGTTCGCCCGTGAGCCGGAAGACATTCATCTGGTCTGCCCTTGCCGCTAGCGGCCGGGGTTAACGGGCGATGCGCATCACCGAACGCACGTCGCTTTTCTTGTTCAGATCCCACACCTCGGCGATCTCCGCCAACGCGTGCTCCTGCGTCTCGATAGTGAGCGCTCCGGTCGCCGCCAGCGCCAGAATCTCGGTCGCGTAGCGCTGCATCTCCGGGATCGGCGGGAAGTTGCCGGTACCGCTGCCGAGGATCTGCAGCTGGTTGCTGCGCAACACCGCCGCCGGCAGCCGGATGTCCGGCGCGGCCATCGAACCGACGTTGACCAAGCGAATGCCGCGTCCGCCGGCGTAAGACGAGAGATCGTGATTGTTGAGCGTTGCCAGCAGCGCTTCAGTCGCCCGGCCCCAGATGTAATCGACGATCACCTGATAACCGCCCGGCCCCGCCGCCGCCGCGAAGGCCTGCGTCAGCGCCTCGCCCTGCAGGCTCAGATCCACCGTGGCGTCTACACCCAATGCCTCCAGCACGCTCAGTCGACGGCCGGCGGCAACAATGCGTCCGGCCCCCGCCTGACGCGCCGCCGCGACCGCCAGCTTGCCCGAGGTGCCGGTGGCGCCGATGATCAGCACCGTTTCACCGGGCTGCAGATCCGCCCGCCAGCGCAGCGGCAGCCAGGCGGCGAAGGCCGGATTGATCAGCGCGGCCGCCGTAGCGTCGTCCACCGTCGCCGGCACCGGCACCGTCCAGGACGCGACGCTGCGCTCTGCCATCGCGCCGTAAGGGCGACGGAAAGAGGCGAAGTACACCCGTTGCCCGTCCGCCGTACGGCCCACGCCGTCGGTGCCGGGCACGATCGGCAATTGCTTCGGGCTGGAATAGTGGGTTCCGGCGACGGTGGCGCGATCCAGCTGTTTGATGCCGGCCGCCAGAACGTCGATCGGCACTTCATTCGCCTGCGCCTGAGGCTCCTCAAAGGTGCCGAAAACCGGGGGTTGCCCCAGCGCTGTTACGATTGCCGCTTGCATGGTGACTCCTCAAATCGTGGGAACGTACAGGAAAGAATAGGCCGCTATAAAATAAAAAGGGACACCGCATGATGCGGTGTCCCCCGAACACAAACTTTGCCGAACGTGTTATTCGTAATCGCTCATCGGCACGCAAGAGCAGAACAGGTTACGGTCGCCGTACACGTCGTCCAGACGCTTAACGCTCGGCCAGTACTTGTTCTCGCGTACGCCGGCCACCGGGAACACCGCCAGTTCGCGGCTGTACGGATGCTGCCAGTCGTTGACCAGCTCCGCCTGCACGTGCGGCGCATTCACCAGCGGGTTGTCTTCCAGCGGCCATTCGCCCTTGGCGACGCGGTCGATTTCGCTGCGGATCGCCAGCATCGCATCGATAAAGCGATCCAGCTCCACCTTGCTTTCCGACTCGGTCGGCTCGACCATCAGCGTGCCCGCCACCGGGAACGACATGGTCGGGGCGTGGAAACCGAAGTCGATCAGGCGCTTGGCGATGTCCATTTCGCTGATGCCGGTCTCTTCCTTCAGCGGACGAATATCGAGGATACATTCGTGCGCTACGCGGTGATCGCGGCCGGTATACAGAATCGGGTACGCGTCTTTCAAACGGGTGGCGATGTAGTTGGCGTTCAGGATCGCCATCTGGCTGGCCTGCTTCAGGCCCTCCGCGCCCATCATGCGGATGTACATCCAGCTGATAGGCAGGATGGAGGCGCTGCCGAACGGCGCCGCGGAGACCGCGCCCTGCTGGGTGGTCACGCCGTCGATCTGCACCACGCTGTGGCCCGGCACGAACGGCGCCAGGTGCGCTTTCACGCCGATCGGGCCCATGCCCGGGCCGCCGCCGCCGTGCGGGATACAGAAGGTCTTATGCAGGTTGAGGTGCGACACATCCGCGCCGATGTAGCCTGGCGTGGTGATGCCCACCTGGGCGTTCATGTTGGCGCCATCCAGATACACCTGACCGCCGAACTGATGCACGATCTGGCACACTTCACGGATGGTTTCTTCATACACGCCGTGGGTCGACGGGTAGGTCACCATGATGCAAGAGAGTTCTTCGCCTGCCTGCTCCGCCTTAACGCGCAGATCGTGCAGATCGATGTTGCCGTTCTTGTCGCAGGCCACCACCACCACGCTCATGCCCGCCATCTGGGCGGAGGCCGGGTTGGTGCCGTGTGCCGAGCTCGGGATCAGACAGACGTGGCGGCCTGCTTCGTTGCGGCTTTCGTGATAGCGGCGGATCGCCAGCAGGCCGGCGTATTCGCCCTGCGCGCCGGAGTTCGGCTGCATGCACACCGCGTCATAGCCGGTCAGCTGCACCAGCCACTGGGACAGTTGGCCGATCATCTGCTGGTAACCGGCCGCCTGCTCTGGCGGGCAGAACGGATGCAACTCTGAAAATTCAGGCCAGGTGATCGGGATCATTTCCGCCGCGGCGTTCAATTTCATGGTGCAGGAACCCAGCGGGATCATCGCCTGGTTCAACGCCAGATCCTTGCGCTCCAGACGATGCATGTAACGCATCATCTCGGTTTCGCTGTGATAGCGGTTGAATACCGGGTGGGTCAGGATCGGCTCCTGGCGCAGCATGGCAGCCGGGATCGATTGGCTGTTTTTGCTCACCGCCGCGTCCAACGCGTCGATGTCCAGACCGTGATTGTCGCCGGCCAGCAGTGCGAACAGCGTTTGCATGTCTTCACGCGAGGTGGCTTCATCCAGCGTGATGCCGACGGCGCCGTGAATGTCGGTACGCAGGTTGATGCCGAAGCTCAGCGCGCGCTCCAGCACGGCGGCCTTGTCTTTCACTTCAACGGTCAGGGTGTCGAACCAGGTGTGGTGACGCAGCGTCAGGCCGGCCTTCTGCAGCCCGGCGGCCAGAATGTCGGTCAGGCGATGGATGCGCCCGGCGATGCGCTGCAGGCCTTGCGGGCCGTGATACACCGCGTACAGGCTGGCGATGTTGGCCAGCAGCACCTGCGAGGTACAGATATTCGAGTTGGCTTTCTCGCGGCGGATATGTTGCTCGCGAGTCTGCATCGCCATGCGCAGCGCGGTGTTGCCGGCGGCATCGCGGGAAACGCCGATAATGCGGCCCGGCATCGAACGCTTGAACTCGTCGCGGCAGGCGAAGAAGGCGGCGTGCGGGCCGCCGTAGCCCATCGGTACGCCGAAGCGCTGCGCGGAGCCGAACACCACGTCGGCGCCCTGCTTGCCCGGCGCGGTCAGCAGCACCAGGGCCATGATGTCGGCGGCCACGCTGGTGATGATTTTGCGTGATTTCAGTTCGGCCAGCAGCGCGCTGTAGTCGTGCAGTTCACCGGTGGTGCCCACCTGCTGCAGCAGCACGCCGAACACGCCGTCCAGCTCCAGCACTTTTTCCGCTTTATCGACGATGACGTCGAAGCCGAAGGTTTCGGCGCGGGTGCGCACCACGTCCAGCGTTTGCGGATGCACGTCGTCAGCCACGAAGAAACGGTTGGCGTCTTTCAGCTTGCTGGCGCGTTTGGCCAACGCCATCGCCTCGGCGGCGGCGGTCGCTTCATCCAGCAGCGAAGCGGAAGCCAGATCCAGACCGGTCAGATCGAGGGTCACGGTCTGGAAGTTCAGCAGCGCTTCCAGACGGCCCTGCGACACTTCCGGCTGATAGGGGGTATAAGCGGTGTACCAGCCCGGGTTTTCCAGCATGTTGCGCAGGATCACCGGCGGCGTCAGCACGGCGCTGTAGCCCATGCCGATATAGGATTTGTAGCGCTGATTCTGCGAGGCGATCGCCTTCAGCTCAGCCAACGCCTGATGTTCGGTCGCCGCGTCGCCGACCGGCGGCGGCCCCGGCAGCTGAATGTCCGCCGGCACAATCTGTTGGATCAGCGCGCTGAGCGAGCGAGCGCCCACCGCTGCCAGCAACTCCTGGCGTTGTTCCGCAGAAGAGCCGATGTGGCGTTCGATGAACGCTTCGCTGTGTTCGAGTTGGCTGAGTGTCTGAGTCATTGCTACAAATTCCTGAATGCTTGCGTGATACGGGATATAGCTTGAACGGTAACTAAAACGCCCCGGCCGAAAGGCCTGGGGCGTGGTCACGATTACTCGTCGATCGAGGCCTGATAAGCCGCGGCGTCCAGCAGGTTCGCCAGCTCGCCTTCGTCGGAGGCTTTAATCTGGAACAGGAAGCCGTCACCGTAAGGTTCGCTGTTCACCAGTTCCGGAGAGCTTTCCAGCTCGCCGTTCACCGCCACGATTTCGCCGCTGATTGGCGCGTAAATGTCCGATGCCGCCTTGACGGATTCCGCCACGGCGCAATCTTCACCGGCGGCGACGCTGCGGCCCACTTCCGGCAGATCGACAAACACCATATCACCCAGCAGCTCCTGCGCATGTTCGGTGATGCCTACGGTGTAAACGCCGTTACCTTCTGCACGAACCCACTCGTGGGAGGATGCGTATTTCAATTCTGTTGGCACATTGCTCATCGCCGGTTACTCCTTCGAAGAAATAAAAGAATCAATCAATAAAAAAATCAATTTGTCAGCGGCTTGCCGGCGCGAACGAAACCGGGCTTGGTCACCTTGACCGGCATTTCACGGTTGCGGATCTGCACGATAGCCTGCTCGCCGATGCCGGCCGGCACGCGCGCCAGCGCGATGCTGAAGCCCAGCGTCGGAGAGAACGAGCCGCTGGTGATCACGCCTTCGTGGGTTTGCCCCGCCGCGTCGGTGAAACGCACCGGCAGCTCATTACGTAATACGCCTTTTTCCGTCATGATCAAGCCGACCAGTTGCTCGGTGCCCTGCTCGCGCTGTTGTTCCAGCGCTTCGCGGCCGATGAAACGGCGATCTTCCGGCTGCCAGGCGATGGTCCAGCCCATGTTGGCGGCCAGCGGCGAAACGCCTTCATCCATCTCTTGCCCGTAGAGGTTCATGCCCGCTTCCAGGCGCAGGGTGTCGCGCGCGCCCAGACCGGCCGGCTTGACGCCCGCGGCCAGCAATTTTTGCCAGAAATCCGCCGCCTGCTCTTTCGGCAGCGCGATCTCATAGCCGGCCTCGCCGGTGTAACCGGTGGTGGCGATGAACAGCTCGCCGGCCTGCACGCCGAAGAATGGCTTCATGCCTTCGACCGCGCTTTTTTGCTCCGGGGTGAACAGGGTGCCGGCGCGCTCTTTGGCCTGCGGGCCCTGCACCGCGATCAGCGCCAGATCGTCGCGCACCGTCAGCGCGACGCCATACGGCGCGGCGTGCTCTTCGATCCAGGCCAGGTCTTTGTCGCGGGTGGCGGAGTTCACCACCAGGCGGAAATAGTCTTCAGTGAGGAAATAAACGATCAGGTCGTCGATCACGCCGCCGGAGGCATTCAGCATGCCGGTGTACAGCGCTTTGCCGGGTTGGGTCAGTTTGGCGACGTCGTTCGCCAGCAGGTAGCGCAGGAACTCGCGGGTGCGGGCGCCGTGCAGATCCACAATGGTCATGTGAGACACGTCGAACATGCCGGCATCCTGACGCACCGCGTGGTGCTCATCGAGCTGCGAGCCGTAGTGCAGCGGCATCATCCAGCCGTGAAAGTCTACCATGCGCGCACCGCACGCCACGTGCTGGTCGTACAGTGGGGTTTGCTTTGCCATCTTTTCCCTCTTTCCACTCGTCGCTAGAAGTTAGGGTGCTGCCACGCAATGCGGCGGAGCCTGGCTCGCGGCCCGATCGCCATGGCGCACTGACTGCTCAACACAAATGCTGCGCCGGGACGGGCGGAAACTGCGTGCAACCGCCGTGACGCAAACGATACCTTTCCCTCGAACTTATCACCGAACGACCACATTAACCATAAGTTAAAATAGGCTCATCGCCGTTCCGGGGCGGTAAAACGCCGGGCTAGTGTGCAGAGTTTTTCACTGGAAAAATGCGCCTTAAGGCACAAAATTAACAATTAAAGCGGCAAAACACCGAACTTATATAACAAACCTATGACCTCACATGGGATCCGGACTTTTGATAACCGAACATGGAATTAGAAAAAGTAATGATAAAAAGCAGCTGAAATTAGATTATTTCAAATGAAGGGTTATATAAGGAAAAGCGATGGAATAAGGCGAGAAGCGCGAGCCCGGCGCGGGCCCGCAGAAGGAAGGGATCAGGCAAGCCACTCGGGCAGATCGTTCAGGCCCATCGCCTGACGCACCAGCTTCGGTTTGACGCCCGGCAGGCTGTCCGCCAGCCGCAGGCCCACGTCGCGCAGCAGCTTTTTGGCCGGGTGATTGCCGTCGAACAGTTCGCGGAAACCCTGCATGCTGGCCAGCATTACCGCCGCGCCATGTTTGCGGCGGCGCTCATAACGGCGCAGATAGAGGTGCTGGCCGATATCCTTGCCCTGCCGCTGCAGGCGGCGCAGTTCGGAAATCAGCTCGGCGGCGTCCATGAAGCCCAGGTTAACGCCCTGGCCGGCCAACGGATGCACGGTATGCGCCGCATCACCCACCAGCGCCAGGCGGTGCGCTGCGAAGCTGCGCGCATAGCGGCCGGTCAACGGGAAGGCCAACCGTTCGCTTTCCAGGCTGCAAGCCCCCAGGCGCATGTCGAAGGTCATCGCCAGTTCGCGGTTGAACTGCGCCGGTTCCAGCCGTTTGAGCCTTTCGGCTTCTTCCGGCGTCACCGACCAGACGATAGAGCTCAAATGCGGATCGCTGAATGGCAGGAACGCCAGAATGCCGTCGCCGTGGAAAATTTGCCGCGCCGTCGCCTGATGCGATTCTTCGGTGCGAACGGTGGCCACCAGCGCGTGGTGGCGGTAATCCCAGAAGGTGAGCGGGATATCGGCATGCTGGCGCAGCCACGACTGGGCGCCGTCGGCGCCAATCACCAACCGGGCGGTCAGCATGCGGCCGTCCTCCAGCGTGACGAAGGCGTCGTTCTCGCCCCACGCCACCTGCTTGAGCGCGGCCGGGGTAATCAGCGTGATGTCCGACAGGCTTTCGGCGCGTTTCCACAGCGCCTGCTGGATCACCGAATTTTCGATGATGTGGCCGAGATGGCTGAAGCCGCACTCGTCGCCGCGGAAGGCGATTCTGCCGAAGCTGTCGCGATCCCACACTTCCATCGCGTTATAGGCGCTGGCGCGCAGCTGGAGAATGTCGTCCCACACGCCGATGTGCTGCAGCAACCGCTCGCTGGCGGCATTGATGGCGGAGACGCGCAGGGCCGGCTGTTCCGACGGCGGCGCCATCTCCGGCTGGCGCTGCTCCAGCACAGCCACGCGCAGCCCGCTGCCCTGCAGGCCGCAGGCCAACGCCAACCCCACCATACCGCCACCGGCGATAATCACGTCAAATGATTGCATGCTGCTCGATTTCCTTAAATAACGCGCGACGCCTTGCCGCGCCGCGCTTTGGGCGCGTTAAAGCGCCCGACCATGTCTCTAACGTTCCACCCAGCCCAGCGTACGCTTGGCGAAGGCATCGCGTATCGCCGGCAAACGTTCCATCGCCATCAGCCCCAGATTGCGGCCGATCACCAGCGGGCCATAACGGTTGGCGAACAGATGAATCAACCCATCGGTCACGCCGATCGTCGCCCGCTGATCGTTTTGCCGCCGCTGCTGATAACGGCTCAGCAGTGCGTAACCGCCGGCGTCTTCGCCGCTGTCTGCCGCTTCCGCCAGCGTTTCCGCCAGCGACATCACGTCGCGCAGGCCAAGGTTGAACCCCTGCCCGGCGATAGGATGCAGCGTTTGCGCCGCATTGCCCACCAGCGCCAGCCGGTGGCTGACATGGCGATCGGCGGTCAGCAGACCGAGTGGGTAACTGTGCCGTTTACCGGCTTTGAGGATGCGCCCCAGCCGCCAGCCGAAGGCCTGTTGCAGCTCGGCGATAAACCGCTCGTCGTCCCAGGCATCCACCTGGGCGCGATCTTCGCGCGCATGGCACCATACCAGTGAACTGCGCCCCTGCGACATCGGCAACAGCGCCAGCGGCCCATAGCGAGTAAAGCGCTCAAAGGCGCGCCCCTGCGGATCTTCCGCCGTGGTGACGTTGGCAATGGTGGCGAACTGCGGATAGTCCTCCTGCCGCCACTGCATATTGCAGGCTTGCGCCAGCGCAGAGCGCGAGCCATCGGCCGCCACCAGCAATTGCCCGCGCAGACGCTGGCCGTTGTCCAGCAGCACTTCCGCCCGCTCTGCGGTGCGAATCACGTCCACCACCCGCGCCGGGCAGTGCAGCGTAACGCCGGGGGCCTTGGCCAGCAGCGCGAACAACCGCTGCCCGGCGTCGTGCAGTTCGATCACCTGGCCGAGCGCATCGACCTGATAATCTTGCGCCTGCAGATTCACAAACCCGGCGTGCCCGCGATCGCTGACGTGCACCTGAGTGATCGGCGTAGCGCAATCGCGCAGCGCCGGCCAAACGCCGATGCGCACCAGCTGTTGGCAGGTGCCCTGCGCCAGTGCGATGGCGCGGGCGTCAAAGCCCGGATGGCTGCGGTCGTCCGGCCGGGTCGCCTCGACCAGATCCACCGCCATTCTTCCCTGAGTGAGCGACGAAATGGCCAGCGCCAACGTCGCGCCCGCCATACCGCCGCCAACGATAATAACGCTCATGCTACGACCTTGCCGCCGCCATCAAAGCCTCGATGGCATCGGCGTCTTTCACCACGGTGGCGGTCAGGTTTTCATTGCCGTCGGCGGTGATCACGATATCGTCCTCGATGCGGATGCCGATGCCGCGGTACTCCGCCGGCACGTCCGCATCCGGCGCGATGTACAGCCCCGGCTCCACGGTCAGCACCATGCCCGGCTCCAGCAGCCGATCGCGGCTCGGCGTGCCGTAGTGGCCAACGTCGTGCACGTCGAGACCCAGCCAGTGGCTCAGCCCGTGCATGAAGAACTGACGGTGCGCCTGCTCGGCGATCAGCAGGTCGACTTCACCTTTCAATACGCCCAGCTCCACCAGCCCGACCACCATGATGCGCACCACTTCGTCATTGACTTCGCGAATGCTGGTGCCGGGTTTGAACAGTTCCAAAGCGCGCTGCAGCGACGCCAGCACAATGTCGTACACCGCGCGCTGCGGCCGGCTGAACTTGCCGTTGACCGGGAAGGTGCGGGTGATGTCGCCGGCGTACCCCTGGTACTCGCAGCCCGCGTCGATCAACACCAGATCGCCGTCGCGCATCTGGCTCTCGTTCTCGGTGTAGTGCAGGATACAGCCGTTTTCGCCGCTGCCGACGATGGTGTTGTAAGACGGGTAACGGGCGCCGAGGCGGGTGAACTCATGATGAATTTCCGCTTCCAGCTGGTATTCGAACATGCCCGGACGGCATTTTTCCATCGCGCGGGTGTGCGCCAACGCGCTGATCTCACCGGCGCGGCGCATCACCGCCAGCTCTTCCGGCGACTTGAACAGCCGCATGTCGTGCAGCCACGGCCGCCAGTCGGTAACGGTGGCCGGCGCCTGCAGGTTCTGGCGGAACCCCTTGCGCAGCTTGTCCAGCGCGCTGAACAGGATCTGATCGGCATAGGCATATTCGCCCTGCGCGTGGTAGACCACGTCCAGGCCGTTGAGCAGCAGGTGCAGTTGGTCATTGATTTCATCGAACGGCAGCGCGCGATCCACGCCCAGCTTTGCCGGTGCGGCGTCTTGCCCCAGGCGGCGGCCAAACCAGATTTCCGCCGTCAAATCGCGCACCCGGTTGAACAACACGCTGTGGTTGTGCGTTTCATCGCTTTTAATCAGCACCAGCACCGCTTCCGGCTCATTGAAGCCGGTCAGGTACCAAAAATCGCTGTTCTGCCGGTAGGGATAGTCTGAATCTGCACTGCGCGTCGTTTCCGGCGCAGAGAAAATAACCGCCGCGCTGGCCGGCGCCATTTTCGCCAACAGCGCCTGGCGGCGGTTGTTGAATTCCTGCTGAGTCATTACCTTCTCCTGAAATCATGCCATCCGCACCGCCGGCGGAAGGGCGATAGAACGTTTAGTGCAGCGTCGGTTTGATATTTTCCGGCGCCGTCGGTTTGTGACGGGTGAATTCGCCGTGGCACATGATGGCGGCGACCCGCACATACTCCGCCACTTCTTCCAACGACTGTTCCAATTCTTCCTGGTCTTCGTCTTCGTCGTAGCCCAGCTGCGCGATGTTGCGCAGATCGTCGATCGCTTCACCGACCTCGTCTTTCACCTGAGCCAGCTTCGGCTGCATCATGCCCAGCCCGAGCAGGAAGTGGTTGACCCAACCGGCCAGCGCGTCGGCGCGATCGAACACGCTGACGATCTCCCCTTCAGGCAGCATCAGTTGGAACAGGAATTCGTCATCTTCCAGCGTGTCACGCGTCGCTTCATACAGCTGCTGCAACGGTTGGCTGAGCGCCTGCGGGAAGGCGACGCCTTCGTTGGTCAGATCGTGCACCAGCGCCTGCCAGCCGGCGTCACGGCTGCCGCCGCACAGCAGGCCGCTGATCAGGCCGTGCATTTCTGCCGCGGTCAGCGCCACCGACTGCTGGTTGAGGGCCACGGTCAAAGATTGGTAACTTGGAAATGTATTCTGTATAGACATGCGCATTCGTCATCGTTGGCAGGATAAGTTCGTGTTATGCTACCACCAAGGTCCGTCGCTATACCAGATAAGCGCGACACCTCAGTGGCTAGTTATAATCGCGATGTGGCAGGTTTCACACTGCGCCGGCGGGTGACGAAAGTGCGGTAAATACGCATTTTGAAACCCTTTTTTGACTGGCAATGTCCGCCACAGTAGATTACAACCAGGTACTGAAAAAGGGGTTGTATCTTGGTACCGAGGTATATATAGTGGCGCCCGCTTTGACGGCCCGGCCCGGGCGGACAAGGCTGGCGCGAAATTTAGGCAGGAAGGTGGCATGTCTGCACAACCGGTAGATATTCAAATTTTTGGCCGCTCGTTAAGAGTCAATTGCCCGCCAGAACAACAAGATGCGTTGAATATGGCGGCGGACGATCTTAACCAACGGTTGCAAGATCTTAAAGTTCGCACTAGAGTCTCCAATACTGAGCAACTGGTTTTCATCGCGGCATTGAACGTCTGTCACGAACTTGCTCAAGAACGGTTGAAAACCCGTGACTATGCGTCCAATATGGAACAACGCATACGGATGCTGCAGCAGACCATTGAACAAGCGCTGCTTGAACAAGGTCGCATCTCTGAACGTCAGGATGCACAATTCGAATAACTTAAGTTGTTGAAAGCCAAGTTTTCGGCAACGAGTACAAAATTTCTCTGAGATGTTCGCCAGCGGGCCAGTCCCCTGAGCCGATATTTAGTACAAACAGAATGTGTTGCTCCGCGATCGGTGAGCACGCTCGGTGCGCCGAGAAGCCTTAAGATTGCGACGGCACGTTCACCTTGAACCATGGGTTCAAGGGTTACAGCCTGCGACGGCATCTCGGAGATTCCCCTTCTCAGCGGTTTTGTGTGCTGAACGCCACACTGAGCAAGCCTGATACGATGTCTTTTCAACCCCAATTCGCGCAGCAGCGCCAAGCCATTCGTCAACTCATTCGCCAACGTCGGCGCGAGCTTACGCCCGAGCAGCAACGCTTTGCCGCAGAAAAGATAACCGAACGCCTCACCGCACACGCGCGCATTCAAGCGGCGCACAGCATCGCGGTCTTTCTGTCGTTTGACGGCGAACTCGATACCGGGCCGCTGATCGAGCGTCTGTGGACGCTCGGCAAACGGGTTTACCTGCCGGTGCTGCATCCGTTCAGCCCGGGACACCTGTTGTTCCTGCGCTATGCGCCGGAAACGCCGCTGGTGCGCAATCGCTTCAATATTCTCGAGCCGCGTCTCGATGTGCGCCAGGTGTTGCCGCTGGGTGAACTGGAGGTGGTGCTGACGCCGCTGGTAGCATTCGATCATACCGGACAGCGTCTGGGCATGGGCGGCGGCTTTTACGATCGCACCCTGCAAAACTGGCGCAGCGGCGGCCCCTATCCCATCGGCCTGGCCCATGATTGCCAGCAGGTGGAGCACCTGCCGACCGAGCACTGGGATATCCCGCTGCCGGAAATCCTCACCCCGCTCTGCAGCTGGGCGTGGCGGGAGCCCAAATAGCAAAAGGCCGGATCGCTCCGGCCTTTTTCGTTGCGGCGAGCCGCCGAATCAGAACAGCAGACGGGCGCGAATGGTGCCGTCGATGGCCTTCATGCGCTGCAGCGCGGCGTCGGCGCGCGCGGTTTCCGCTTCGATGTCGATCACCACATAGCCGATTTCCGGCCCGGTTTGCAGATACTGCGCGGCGATGTTAACCCCCTCTTCGGCGAAGATCTGGTTAATCTGCGTCAGCACGCCCGGACGGTTTTCGTGGATGTGCAGCAGACGGCTGGCGTTCGGGCCATGCGCCGGCAACGACACTTCCGGGAAGTTGACCGCCGACAGGGTCGAACCGTTATCGGAATATTTCGCCAGCTTGCCGGCCACTTCGTCGCCGATGTTTTCCTGCGCTTCCTGAGTGGAACCGCCGATGTGCGGCGTCAACAGCACGTTATCGAACTCACACAGCGGCGAGTTGAACGGATCGCTGTTGGTCGCCGGTTCTTCCGGGAAGACGTCGATCGCCGCCCCCGCCAGGTGATTGCTGGCCAGCGCGTCGCACAGCGCGGGGATATCCACCACGGTGCCGCGCGAGGCGTTGATCAGAATAGCGCCCGGTTTCATCAGCGCCAGCTCTTCCGCCCCCATCATATTCTTGGTCGCCAGCGTTTCCGGCACGTGCAGCGTCACCACGTCGCTCATATTGAGCAGATCGGACAGATGACGCACCTGTTGCGCGTTGCCCAACGGCAGCTTGTTCTCGATATCGTAGAAGAACACCTTCATGCCCAGCCCTTCGGCCAGAATGCCCAGCTGGGTGCCGATATGGCCGTAGCCGATGATGCCCAGTTTTTTGCCGCGCGCTTCATAGGAGCCCACGGCCAGTTTGTGCCACACGCCGCGGTGCGCCTTGGCGTTGGCGGCCGGAATGCCGCGCAGCATCAACAGCAGCTCGCCCAGCACCATTTCGGCCACGGATCGGGTATTGGAGAACGGGGCGTTGAAGACCGGAATGCCGCGTTTGGTCGCCGCTTTCAGGTCAACCTGGTTGGTGCCGATGCAGAAGCAGCCCACCGCCACCAGTTTTTCTGCGGCGGCGAACACCTCTTCGGTCAGATGCGTGCGCGATCGGATGCCGACGAAGTGCGCATCGCGGATGGAGGCCTTCAGCGATTCGGTGTCTAACGCACCCTTGTGGTATTCGATGTTGGTATAACCGGCGGCACGCAAATTATCGACCGTGCTCTGATGAACCCCTTCCACCAACAGGAATTTAATCCTGTCTTTCTCCAATGATACTTTTGCCATTTACCCGACCCTATGTTCAGACTTCAGAAGCGGCTGTGACGACACAGCTCCCATCCAACATAACAAAAATAACGCAGGCGGCAATACAAACGATTGCCTGCCCGGCAGGACAAGGCGCAGCGTTGATGGCGGTTTACGGCAGAAAATGCCATAGGGAAAGTTTTCGGCAGAAGCTTTGGGGAGTCAGTTTTCACAATGTGACATAAGTCACCAAATTTGCCGCTTTTCAGAAAAGATGTTTTAACCGAAGAAATATGCGGCCCGGCACTGCCGGGCCACAGGCCGCAGAGGCTTATTTGACCACTTTCACGCCTTCCGGGGTGCCGACCAGCGCCACGTCCGCGCCGCGGTTGGCGAACAGCCCCACGGTCACCACGCCGGCGATGCCGTTGATCTTGTTCTCCAGCGCGATAGCGTCGGTGATGCTCAGGTTATGCACATCGAGGATCACGTTGCCGTTGTCGGTCACTACGTTCTGGCGATACTCCGGCAGGCCGCCCAGTTTCACCAGCTCGCGCGCCACATAGGAGCGGGCCATCGGGATCACTTCCACCGGCAGCGGGAATTTGCCCAGCACGTCCACCTGCTTGCTGGCGTCGACGATGCAGATGAATTTCTTGGCGATGGCGGCGATGATCTTCTCGCGCGTCAGCGCCGCGCCGCCGCCTTTGATCATCTGCATGTGGCCGTTGATTTCGTCCGCGCCGTCCACGTAGATATCGAGCGAGTCCACTTCGTTGCTGTCGAACACATGGATGCCGAGGCTTTTCAGCTTGGCGGTGGAGGCGTCTGAGCTGGACACCGCGCCTTCAATCTGGTGCTTGATGGAGCCCAGCGCGTCAATAAAGTGGGCGGCGGTAGAGCCGGTGCCCACCCCGACGATGGTGCCCGGCGTCACGTATTCCAGCGCCGCCCAGCCCACCGCTTTTTTCAGTTCATCCTGCGTCATAATATGTCCCTTGCCTCTGTACGAAAACGTGTGCGTATTATAGGGTAAAACGCTGTTTTTCACGCCGGCAGGATCACACTTATTTACCGCAGCCCGCATTTTTACCCGCTTGGCGGCGAGCTGGGGGCGTGATTTTTCCACCTGCGCCGCACGCAAAATGTGGCATAGTGCCGGTATCATTCTAATTTAAGGGATATCTTTCCGATGAAACGCCCAGACTATCGTACGCTGCAAGCGCTGGACGCGGTGATCCGTGAGCGCGGCTTCGAGCGCGCCGCGCAAAAACTCTGCATCACGCAATCGGCGGTATCCCAACGCATCAAACAGCTGGAAAACCTGTTCGGCCAACCGCTGCTGGTCCGCACCGTGCCGCCGCGCCCGACCGAACAGGGGCAAAAGCTGCTGGCGCTGCTGCATCAGGTGGAGCTGCTGGAAGAAGAGTGGCTGGGCAACGACACCGGCGTCGATACGCCGCTGCTGCTGTCGCTGGCGGTCAACGCCGACAGTCTGGCGACCTGGCTGCTGCCGGCGCTGAAGCCGGTGCTGGCGGACTCCCCCATTCGTCTGAATCTGCAGGTGGAAGATGAAACCCGCACCCAGGAGCGGCTGCGCCGCGGTGAGGTGGTGGGCGCGGTGAGTATTCAGCCGCAGCCGCTGCCGAGCTGCCTGGTGGATCGTCTGGGGGCGCTGGACTACCTGTTCGTGGCCTCCAGCGGCTTCGCCGAGCGCTATTTCCCGAACGGCGTCACCCGCTCCGCGCTGTTGAAAGCGCCGGCGGTGGCCTTCGATCATCTCGACGACATGCACCAGGCATTCCTGCAGCAGAACTTCGATCTGTCGCCGGGCAGCGTGCCCTGCCATATCGTGAACTCATCGGAAGCCTTCGTGCAGCTGGCCCGTCAGGGCACCACCTGCTGTATGATCCCACATCTGCAGATCGAAAAGGAGCTGGCATCCGGCGAACTGATCGATTTGACGCCGGGGCTGTACCAGCGCCGCATGCTGTACTGGCACCGCTTCGCGCCGGAGAGCCGCATGATGCGTAAAGTGACCGACGCGTTGCTGGAGCACGGTCACCAGGTGCTGCGCCAGGATTAAAACGAATAAAGGTTCGCCGCAGCGAACCTTTTCTTCATGACAACCCCTTACTGCGCGGCGTTGCGCTGCAGCTCGAACACCACATCCACCTGATCGTCGAAGTGAATGCTTTGCTGTTCATAGGTTTGCGCCGCGTCGTTTTCTGCCGCCGCGCCGGCCGCCTTATACATCCGCGCCACCGGCATCGGCTGGTAGTTGGCGACCCGGTAGCGAATGCTGTACACCGGCCCCAGCTTGGCGTGGAAGCCCTTGGCCAGGGATTCGGCCTGCTGAGTCGCGTTCTCGATCGCTTTTTGCCGCGCCTGCTCGCGATACACGTCCGGCTTGGCGACGCCCAGCTCCACCGCGCGGATCTCGTTCAGGCCGGATTTCAGCGCGCCGTCCAGCAGCTCGTTCAGCTTGTCCAACTGGCGCAGGGTCACCTGCACCTGGCGCACCGCCCGGTAGCCCTTCAGCACCGACTCGCCGGTTTTCAGGTAATCGTATTCCGGCTGGGTGCGCAGGTTGGCGGCGCTGATGTCTTTCTTCTCGATGTTGTTTTTCTGCAGGAAATCAAAGTACTGCGCCACGCGCTCGTCTACCTGCTTCTTCGCCTGGGCGGCGTCTTTGGAGGAAACGCTCACTTCGATCGCCAGAGTGGCGATATCCGGCGTGGCGTCCACGCTGGCGGTGCCGGAGGTGACGACGTGCGGCCCTTCAGGCAATTCAGCCGCCTGCAGCGCCATCGGTAGCGTCCCTAATCCGACCATTGCGGCCATAGCCAATGCTTTTAGCTTCACAGTGTCTCCTTAATGACAGGCTGTCTCTGATCGCCGGCTTTTCCCTGCGAGAACCGCCGGTTTCCTGGCATCAAACGTAGCATATCGCACGGCGTTTTGAATTCGGATTAGTGACAAATTCTTATAAATTTGCCCCCTGCCAGGCCAGCTGCAGCGCGATGCCCCACATCACCAGACCGACCAGCGCGTTGATGATGCGCTGCGCCCGCTGGGTGTTCAGCCACGGCGCCAGCCAGGAGGCCAGCAGCGCCAGGCCAAAGAACCACACCGCCGACGCGCTGACCGCGCCAAGCGCGAACCAGGAACGCACGTCCGCCGTCAGCTGCCCGCCCAGGCTGCCGAGCACCACGAAGGTATCCAGATAGACGTGCGGATTCAGCCAGGTGACCGCCAGCATGGTGACCACGATGCGCCAGCGGCTCTGCGCCAGCTCCTGCGCCGCGGCCTGCGCCGGTTGCGGGCTGAAGGCGGAACGGAACGCGCCCCAGCCGTACCACAGCAGAAACGCCACCCCGCCCCAGGTCACCAACGCCAGCAGCAGCGGCGAGCGGGTCAGCAACGCGCTGCCGCCGAAAATACCGGCGCAGATCAGCACGATATCGCTCAGCGCGCACAATGAGGCGATCATCAGATGATACTGACGGCGAATGCCCTGATTCATCACGAATACGTTCTGCGGGCCCAGCGGCAGGATCATGGCGGCGCTCAGGGCAAAGCCCTGCAGGAAGACGGCTAGCATGGGAAATTCCTCGAATGATAAAAGGCGCCGGACGTGGGCGCGTATCGGTCAACATGCGCATCATACGAGGAAGCGATCATTAGGTGAAATTGATGTTTCTAATCAAGTATCAGAGATGCTAATACCCTGTGGGCGCCAGGCCAGCGCCGCCAGATTCGCCCATCGGCGAAAAATTCGCTATCATCCGCCCCTCCTCCCTCCAGCCGGCCGACCGATGTCTACGATTACCGATACCTTCATCGCCCCGCCCTGTCATGACCAGATAGAGATCCTCTATCAGGACGATCATCTGGCACTGATCAATAAACCCGCCGGGTTGCTCAGCCTTTCGGGCAAAAATCCGCAAAATCTCGACTCGGTGCACTATCGGCTGGTGCAGATCTTCCCCGGCTGCACGCTGGCACACCGCCTGGATTTCGGCACGTCCGGGTTGATGGTGGTAGCCCGCAATAAGGCCGTCAATGCCGCGCTCTGCCGGCAGTTCAGCGAGCGCACCGTCGGTAAAGTCTACAGCGCGCTGCTCTGCGGCCATCTGGCGGATAACGAAGGGGTAATAGACGCGGCGATCGCCAACGATCCGGCGCTGTTCCCGCTGATGTCAATTTGCGCCCTTCACGGCAAGCCCGCTCGCTCCCGCTATCGGGTCATCGAGCGTTTTTATCGTCACGTGGAGGATGGGATATCGCTGCCGCTGACGCGGGTACAGCTCATTCCGGAGACCGGGCGCACCCACCAGCTGCGTATTCACAGCCGGCAATTGGGCCACCCTATTTTAGGCTGCGATCTGTATGGCGGGCGTCTGCTACCGGGTGCCGAGCAGACGCCACGGCTGATGCTGCACGCCAGCGAACTGGACTTTGTGCACCCCATCCGCGGAGAGCGGATAACCGCTCGTCACGCCGCGCCGTTCTGAACGCGGCTTACCACATCAAATCGTCAGGCACTTTAAAGTCGGCGTACGGATCGTCTTCATCCTGCTCTTCCTGACTCAGCGCGCTGTGCAACACAATGCTGCCCGCATCGCGCTGCGCGATTTTATCGGCGACGCTCGCGGGGATAATCGCGTATTCACACTCTTCCCGGTTCTCGATCAGCAAACGCGCAATGGCGAGGCGGCCATTGATCAGTTGGGTCTGCGTCGCCTTATCCACCAGGATTTTTTTGATCAGGTTACCGTCGGTAAAGTTAAAACCGATATCGCCTTTCGCCAGCACGATGCGATTCATCTCGATCAGTTGCTTCACCTGCGCCTTGTATTCTTTGGACAGCGCGGCTTGCTTTTGCTGCTCGTTCAACTGCTTATCGCGCTCAAGCTGCGCCTTTTTATTCTCTTCCACCGCCTCTCTGGCCTCGCGGGCCTGAACGCGTGATTTTTTAGCCGTTCTTTGGACTTTGGCCATTTTCTTGCTGGTTACCAAGCCCGCTTTGAGCATCTGCTCTTGTAAGGTGAGTTTTGTCATGTTCGTGTCTGAAGCCGTGGGATCATGGAGGGATTATACCCGTAATTTTTCAGGCTGCACCAGGTTGCCGGCCCAACCCACCGGCGGTTTGCGCCGCAGAGCAACGGCGGTAAAACGGCCCGAACGCCCGATCATGAATACCGCTCATGTGGTAATGAAATTAAGTCTCTTTCACTCCCTCCGGGACTCTGGCAAAAATAGACCTCATTAACGACAGACAATATGAAATCGGCTGAATAAAAAAATAGAAAAACAAGCCATTGAAAAAATGGATAAATCCGGCCTTCATATCATATAACAGGATGCTATAAGACGATGAATACAGACTTTACCTTTACGATTAAGAGCAGTTCTTTCGACGAAGATTATAACCCTTCTGAAAATACGCGTATCACCACCAACTTTGCTAATTTGGCCAGAGGGAAAAACCGCCGGGAGAACCTGCGCAACACGTTGGTGATGATCGACAATCGCTTTAATGCATTAGCCTATTGGGATAACCCCAAGGCCGATCGCTACTCTGTCGAGCTGGAAATCATCTCGGTTGAGATGCGCATCGAAGATCAGGGCGCCAGCTTTCCGGTTATCGAAATCCTGAAAACCAACATCATCGATAAAAAAACGCAAAAGCGTATCGAGGGCATCGTCGGGAACAATTTCTCGTCTTACGTGCGCGATTACGACTTTAGCGTCTTGCTGCCGGCGCACAATAAAAACGCGGCGGAATTTACCATTCCGGATGATTTCGGCGATTTGCACGGCAATATCTTTAAGCACTTCGTCAATTCAAACGAATACCATGAAAATTTCAGCAAACCGCCGGTGATCTGCCTCAGCGTATCCAGCAAAGACACCTACCATCGGACGGGCAATCAACACCCGGTCTTGGGCGACGAGTATCGGCAAGACGGCGCTTCATTGACCGACCGGTATTTTAAAAAAATGGGCCTGCAGGTGCGCTATTTCATGCCGAAAAATAGCGTTGCGCCCCTGGCCTTTTATTTCCCCGGGGATTTGCTGAGCGATTACACCGACCTGGAACTGCTCGGCACCATCAGCACGATGGAGACCTTCCAGAAAATCTATCGGCCTGAAATTTACAATGCCAACTCGGCGGCGGGGCAATGCTATCAGCCAAGCTTGAATAACCAGGATCATTCATTAACCAAGATTGTTTACGATCGCGAAGAGCGTAGCCAGTTAGCGATTGAGCAGGGGAAATTTACGGAAGAGCAATTTATCAAACCCTACAAGCCTATTCTTGAGCAATGGTCTGCTCACTACGCGCTTTGATTCACTTAAATACAGGTCACCTATCATGAAAATATTGCTCCCCACATCGACCGCCGGTAGCTTGCCCAAACCGGTCTGGCTGGCCCAACCGGAAACCCTGTGGTCGCCCTGGAAATTGCAGAATGAAGAACTCATCGAAGGGAAACAGGACGCCCTGCGTTTGTCACTGGCAGAGCAACAACAGGCCGGCATCGATATCGTCAGCGATGGCGAACAAACCCGTCAGCACTTCGTCACGACGTTTATCGAGCATCTCAGCGGCGTCGATTTCGAAAAACGCGAAGTGGTTAAAATCCGCAATCGCTATGAGGCGAGCGTGCCGACGGTCGTCGGGGCGGTCTCGCGTCAAAAACCCGTTTTCGTTGAAGACGCCAAATTTTTACGCCAGCTGACCACACAGCCGATTAAATGGGCCCTGCCGGGGCCGATGACCATGATCGACACGCTCTATGACAACCACTATAAAAGCCGCGAGAAATTAGCCTGGGAGTTCGCGAAGATCCTCAATCAGGAAGCCAAAGAGCTCGAGGCCGCAGGCGTCGACATTATTCAGTTTGATGAGCCCGCATTTAACGTGTTCTTTGACGAGGTGAATGACTGGGGCATCGCCGCCCTGGAAAGAGTCATTGAAGGGCTTAAGTGTGAAACCGCCGTACATATCTGCTATGGATATGGGATTAAAGCCAATACCGACTGGAAAAAGACGCTGGGCTCGGAATGGCGACAATATGAAGAGGCGTTTCCGAAACTGCAAACGTCCAACATCGATATCATCTCGCTGGAGTGCCATAACTCGCACGTGCCCATGGAGCTGCTTGAACTGATCCGCGGCAAAAAGGTGATGGTCGGCGCCATCGACGTAGCGAATCATGCCGTTGAGACGCCGGAGGAAGTGGCCGACACGCTGCGCAAAGCGCTGCAGTTTGTCGATGCCGACAAGCTCTATCCGTCGACCAACTGCGGCATGGCCCCCCTGCCCCGTCAGGTCGCCCGCGGCAAGCTGAATGCGTTAAGCGCAGGCGCTGAGATCGTGCGCCGAGAGCTGTTAGCCAAATAACCTTGCCTGCGCCCGCCACAGACACCTCCTGCGGCGGGCGATTATCAGCAATTCCCCCTCCCCGCAACGCCCCCGCTCTGGTGTATACTCGGATTTCTACGCGATGCCAGCCACAGCGGTTTTGGTTCAGGCCTGGCCTGAACAGCCCTCAGCCAGCCCACACCAGCCGAATAACAGTGGAATAACCATGAGCCCAAATACCGCTCGCATCAGCGAAATCATCGATCGCGCCAGGATCTCCCCCTACCAAATCCTGATCCTGACCCTGTGTTTCCTCATTGCCCTTCTGGACGGTTTCGATACCGCCATCATCGGCTATATCGCGCCGGCGCTGCGCGAAGACTGGGATCTGCTGCCCGCTCAGCTCTCCCCCGCCTTCGGCGCGGGGCTGTTCGGCCTGCTGATCGGCAGCCTGCTGTTCGGGCCGATCGCCGACGCCATTGGCCGCAAACGCGTGCTGCTCGTCGCGGTGCTGGTGTTTGGCGGCTGTACTCTGGCTTCGGCCTATACGCATTCGATCGAATCCCTGACCCTGCTGCGCTTCATCACCGGCATTGGCCTCGGAGGCGCGATACCGACCTGCATCACCCTCAGCTCGGAGTACTCGCCGGCGCGCCGCCGCATGCTGATGGTCACCTTGAGCTGGAGCGGCTTTACCGCCGGGTTGGCCCTGGGCGGCCTGCTGGCCGGGCAGATCATCCCGGCGTTCGGCTGGCGCGGCCTGCTGCTGGTCGGTGGCATCGCGCCGTTGGCGCTGCTGCCGTTGTTGGCCTGGCAGATGCCCGAATCAGTACGCTTTATGGCCGCCAGCGCCAAACATGCCGATCGGCTGCGCCGGGTGGTCGAACGCATCACCGGCCAGCGTTGGGCCGGCGTGACGATTGTCGATGACGAGCGCCCACCGCAGGCCACATCGCCGATATCACACCTGTTTATCGAAGGCCGCGCCGTGCGCACCCTGCTGCTGTGGGTGGCGTTCTTCTGTTCGCTGTTCGTGTTCTACCTGCTCACCAGCTGGCTGCCGACCCTGCTCAAAGACGCCGGTTACGATATCGCCCACGCCTCGCGCATCGGCGCGATGGTGCCGCTCGGCGGCACCCTGGGCGCCATCCTGATGGCGCTGCTGATGGATCGGATCGGGCCATACCGCGTACTGGCCGTCTCCTACCTGGGCGCCGCACTGGTAATTGGCGCGACCGGGTATCTGATGGGCGACGTCTACACGCTGGCCGCCGTCGTGTTCCTTATCGGCTTCGGCGTGGCCGGCGCGCAAAACGGCCTGAACCTGGTCTCCGCCACCCTTTATCCGACCGCAGCCCGCGTCACCGGCGTCAGCTGGGCCATGGCCAATGGCCGCTTCGGCTCAATTGTCGGCTCGATGCTCGGCGCCTGGATGATGGCCGCCGCCGGCTCGACGGAAGTGTTCTTCCTCTGGCTGGCGCTGCCGGCGCTGCTGGGCGCCGCCGCCATCTTCCTGCTCTATCGCCTCAGCCTGCGCCGCCGCACGCCGCTCACGGAACCGGCTGCGGGCATCTGACCTCGCGGAAAATAAAAGGCCGAGACGCCATCGGTAGCATCTCGGCCTCTCATGAGAAACCCTTAACCTATCGGTTATTTTTCAAAAGCGCTTGCCGCTATAGTGCACTGTTTTCCTTGTCATTGGCTTCCTTTATGCACTCATCGACATTTTTAAAATCATATTGCAGATAAACGCTCCCAACCCCACTATTGACGGCGGTCGCTTCAAGCATAATCCCCTGCAAATCGTTCTTGAACGGTTTATCTTTTTTCTCTTCCCAGTCAATACCGAAATAGCGTTCTTTTTTAAGCAGCCCCATCATCCAATCACCAGGTTCTTTCCATAACGACCCCGGCAACAGCAAGTCAGTAGCATTTCCTTTGCCATAATTAGCGGTCAATGATTTAGCAATGTCCTTCACCCTGGACTTTAACTCCACCCCATAACTGTCTGTATTGATATCACCGCTAAGCGCGCGGATTCGGCATAAACCAACCTTGGGAGAGATGAGCAAAATGTAGGTTTCAAAGGCGTAATACGTTTTGGGGACGACCTCCGTAGTATAAATATTAAGACGATTCGGTATTGCCGTTAAGGTAACGCCTGTCATGTCCTCGACGTTCTTTTTCGTCAACCCCATTTGCAGTCCAAACGGCCCAATGCCGGGCGGAAGCAACGCGTCTTTCGCCACCGGTTCTTCCCGCTGATTGGATTTTGAAGCGGTTGATGTTGCATGATGGGCTATCGTCGGAACGGCCAGGCCATATTTCGCCGACAGCAATTTTTGCTGCAACATCGCCAGACTTTGCTCTTGAGTGGCTATCGTTGCCTTTTTTATCGACCCCACCAGACCACCATCGTATTGTGCAGCCTCTTGTTTAGCGGTCGATATTTCCCGAGTCAGCATTGCCAATTCGGCGGTGAGCTTTTCCGCCAGCTTCAGATCCGGCGCGATCTGGTTCGTGACAATCTCAACCTTTGATCCAGACTCGATCGCATTGATTCGTTGCTGAATAAGCGCCTTGTTCGTTTTCAGAATTTCCAGTCGCGCCATCACCAGAGATTTAATCAAGCCGCCGTTTAACGTGTCCTGCTGTTTAGCTGCGTTTTCAATCTCGGCATCCGTACTCACCAGCTCTGACTTTAAATCGTCTACTTGCTGTATTTGTTCAAGCGACAATGCTTTTGGCCCACATCCAGAGATCAAGACGCTCAATAATGCGGCAATAACAGCCCTTTTCATTTCATCCCTTTCCTATCGACAATCCACAAGAAAGCTATGGTATCAGAGAAGGAAACAGTAACAACGAAAAGTCGTTTTTACCGCGACTTATTGAGCTTCTCGTTATTACGCCCGCATCTACTTGTCATAGGCCGCAATTTCCGAAGGCGCATATCGGCTTGGCGCCAATATCGATACAGCGGAGACAGATTGAATGGCTGCCTGGCTAATACGGGGAAAATGGCAATAAAAAAGGGGGCAAGGCCCCCTTCTCTGTTATTCCGCCTTGGCGGAAGCGTCTTCGGTACGATACAGGTGCACATCCATCTGCGGGAACGGAATGCCGATGTTGTGGGCATCCAGCGCGCGCTTGAAGTTTTCCATCAGATCGAAGTACACGTTCCAGTATTCCGCATTGGTGGTCCAGGAACGGGTCACGAAGTTCAGCGAGGACGGCGCCATCTCGTTCAGACGCACGGTCACGCCTTTGGCGTGCATGATGCGTTTGTCGGCGGCGATCACGTCGCCCAGCACCTTCTTCACCACGTCGATATCGGCGTTGTAGGCCACGCCCACCACGATATCCACGCGGCGGTTCGGTTCGCGGGAGTAGTTGATGATGTTGCCGGCGATGATTTTACCGTTCGGCACCACGATGGTTTTGTTGTCGGCGGTGCGCAGGGTGGTGGAGAAAATCTGCACCTGATCGACGGTACCGGCCACGCCGCCCAGATCGACATATTCACCCACGCGCAGCGGACGGAAGATCACCAGCAGCACGCCGGCGGCGAAGTTGGACAGCGAGCCTTGCAGCGCCAGGCCGACGGCCAAACCGGCGGCACCCAGCACCGCGATCACCGAGGTTGTCTGCACGCCGACGCGCCCCAGCACGGCGATGAAGGTGAACGCCAGCACGCCGTAACGCACGATCGCCGACAGGAAGTCGGCCACCGTGGCGTCGATGCCGCGCAGCTTCATCACGCGGTTCAGCGCATTGCCGACCACGCGGGCCACGATCGAACCGATGATCAGGATAACGATGGCGGCGACGATATTCACCGCGTACTGGATCAACAGATCCTGATTCTTCACCAACCAGTCGCCGGCACCGTTGATGCCGTCTACTACATTCAAATCTTTCATTCGTGTCGTCCTAACTCAGTCCCTAACGGGAGAAACTCGCAAAAATACACTGGCCTCGGCGGCCAGTAGGAAACCACGCCTAAGGGTAACCAACATTAAAGGCTCATGCCAACCATCAGCATTAAAAATAGCCGAAACTGCCCGCCGCTTCTTCTATGCTGAGAACAGCGCGTTGGCCATTTCACGACAAGGGATCCGTTCTTCATGCACATTCGCTCTTCGCTCAAACACTATTGGCAAGTGCGGCCCAGGCTGCTGTTTTCCGTCGGCGCCGGGCTGCTGTGCTTTCTGCTGCTGCCCGCCCAGCTCTCGCTGCTGCAACGCTTGATGATCGGCTGGAATACGCTGGCCTGGCTCTACCTGCTGTTTCTCTGGCGGCTGATGCTGGTCAGCACGCCGCAGCACATTCGCCAAATCGCCCGGCGGCAGGACGAAAGCGCCAGCATGGTGCTGGCGTTAGTCAGCCTCGGCTGCCTGGTCAGCTTACTGGCGATCCTGTTTGAATTGAGCAGCGCCAAACAGGTGGTCGGCTCTCTGAAAACGCTGCATTTGCTCCTGACCGGCGCCACGCTGGCGGTCTCCTGGCTGCTTCTGCCGACCGCCTTCACCATGCACTATGCTCATCAATTTTATCGCCAGGGCGCACAGCAGGATCCTTTGCCGCTGCTGTTCCCCGGCAATCTCGCCGATCCCACCTATCTGGATTTCGCCTACTTCTCCTTCACCATCGCGGTCGCGTCGCAAACCGCCGATGTGGCGGTCGGCGCCGCGGAGGTACGTAAAATCGCGCTCGTGCAGTCGGTTATTTCGTTCGTGTTCAACATGCTGATCCTGGGCCTGTCGATCAACGTCGGCGCCGGCCTGCTGGGCTGAAAACGAAAAAGGCTCCCCGCAGGGAGCCTTGTACATCATGCAACAGGTGCCGAAGATTACAGAACGTCTACCGCGTTCAGATCTTTGAAGGCCTGCTCCAGACGCGTCACCATGCTGGTCTGCGCTGCGCGCAGCCATACGCGTGGATCGTAGTATTTCTTGTTAGGCTGATCGGCGCCTTTCGGGTTGCCCAACTGGCCCTGCAGGTAAGCTTCGTTAGCTTTGTAGTACTGCAGGATGCCGTCCCAGGTCGCCCATTGGGTGTCGGTGTCGATGTTCATCTTGATCACGCCGTAACCCACAGACTCTTTGATCTCTGCGTCGGTAGAACCGGAACCGCCGTGGAACACGAAGTTCAGGCTGTTGTGCGGCAGGTTGAATTTCTTGGACACGTAATCCTGAGAATCGCGCAGGATGGTTGGAGTCAGCTTAACGTTACCCGGCTTGTACACGCCGTGCACGTTACCGAACGATGCAGCGATGGTGAAGCGCGGGCTGATAGCGTTCAGTTTTTCGTACGCGTAAGCCACGTCTTCCGGCTGGGTGTACAGAGCGGAAGCGTCCATATGGCTGTTGTCCACGCCATCTTCTTCACCGCCGGTGCAGCCCAGTTCGATTTCCAGCGTCATGCCGATTTTGGCCATGCGCTTCAGGTAGGCGCTGCAGATCTCGATGTTTTCTTCCAGAGACTCTTCAGACAGATCGATCATGTGGGAAGAGAACAGCGGTTTGCCGGTAGCGGCGAAGTGTTTCTCGCCGGCGTCCAGCAGGCCGTCCAGCCATGGCAGCAGTTTCTTCGCGCAGTGGTCGGTGTGCAGGATCACCGGCACGCCGTAGTGTTCAGCCATCTGGTGAACGTGGTGTGCGCCGGAGATAGCGCCCAGAATCGCTGCGCCCTGCGGCACATCGGTCTTCACGCCTTTGCCGGCGATGAATGCGGCGCCGCCGTTGGAGAACTGAACGATGACCGGCGCGCGCACTTTAGCCGCGGCTTCCAGCACTGCGTTGATGGAGTCGGTACCCACGCAGTTTACCGCTGGCAGCGCAAAGTTGTTCTCTTTAGCAACTGCGAAGACTTTCT
The DNA here is from genome assembly GCF_000747565.1 of Serratia sp. SCBI. Lineage (NCBI taxonomy): Bacteria > Pseudomonadati > Pseudomonadota > Gammaproteobacteria > Enterobacterales > Yersiniaceae > Serratia > Serratia sp. SCBI. The sequence goes on from NZ_CP003424.1 coordinate 4,203,712, forward strand.
GAACGTCATCACCCGTGATGACACCCGGTTTTACGAAATCAAAAATTTTAGACATGTTACTTTGTCCTGTTTCGTCGGCCGTAGATGGATGTAAATCGATGTTTTCACGCCGCGCAGCATTTGCCGCGCGGTATAAAACAAACGGGCGGCTTTCGCCTCCCGTTGTCTGAATTACTGCTTAGCGCGCTCTTCCAGCATCACGACTGCAGGCAGCGGTTTCCCTTCAACGAATTCCAGGAATGCGCCACCGCCGGTGGAGATGTAGGAGATTTTGTCAGCGATACCGAACAGATCGATGGCTGCCAGAGTGTCGCCGCCGCCAGCGATAGAGAAAGCGTCGCTATCGGCGATCGCGCGGGCGACAATTTCGGTGCCCTTACGGAAGTTAGGGAACTCGAATACGCCAACCGGGCCATTCCACAGAATGGTTTTGGCGTTCTTCAGGATAACGGCCAGACGCTCGGCAGAGACGTCGCCCATATCCAGAATTTGCTCGTTGTCCTGGATCTCGTTGGCCTGCTTCACGGTCGCGGTCGCGGTCTCAGAGAACTCGGTCGCCACGCGCACGTCGGTCGGCACCGGAATGTCACAGGTTTCCAGCAGTTTCTGCGCGTTCGGGATCAGATCCGGTTCGTACAGGGACTGGCCCACGTTGTTGCCCTGCGCCGCCACGAAGGTGTTGGCAATGCCGCCGCCGACGATCAGCTGATCGGCGATTTTGGACAGGGAATCCAGCACGGTCAGTTTGGTGGAGACTTTAGAACCGCCCACGATGGCGACCATCGGACGGGCCGGGTTGCCCAGGGCTTTGCCCAGCGCTTCCAGCTCGGCGGACAGCAGCGGGCCGGCACAGGCGACAGGCGCGAACTTGCCCACGCCGTGGGTGGAAGCCTGCGCGCGGTGCGCGGTGCCGAACGCGTCCATCACGTACACGTCGCACAGCGCCGCGTATTTCTTGGACAGGGTTTCGTCGTCTTTCTTCTCGCCCTTGTTGAAACGGACGTTTTCCAGCACCACCAGTTCACCTTCGGCGACGTCGACGCCATCCAGATAATCCTTCGCCAGACGCACTGGGGATTTCAGGTGATCTTTCAGGTAGTTGACCACAGGCAGCAGGGAGAATTCTTCGTTGTACTCGCCTTCGGTAGGACGACCCAGGTGGGAGGTTACCATCACGCGGGCGCCTTGCTTCAGCGCAGCTTCGATAGTCGGCAGGGAAGCGCGGATACGCGCGTCGGAAGTCACTTTACCGTCTTTTACCGGCACGTTCAGATCGGAGCGGATCAGTACGCGTTTACCCGCCAGATCCAGATCGGTCATCTTAATTACAGACATGGTGAACCCTCTTTATTGAATCTCTATAAAATTGCCTGAGCAGCGCGCCAATCACGCCGGCGCCGCCGTACTAGAAACCGCTGGCGGCCATTGCCCGTGTTGTATCCAACATCCGATTGGCAAAGCCCCATTCATTGTCGCACCAGACCAAGGTCTTTATCAGGTGCTGCCCGCTGACCCGGGTCTGCGTACCGTCGACGATAGCGCTGTGCGGGTCATGGTTAAAATCGATCGAGACCAATGGTAATTCCGTGTAGTCAACTATACCACGAAATGATTCCCGTGCGGCCTTTTGCAACAGCTGGTTGACCTCCGCCACCTTCACCGCGGCGCTCACGCTGACGCTAAGATCGATAGCCGTCACGTTGATGGTCGGCACGCGCACCGAGATAGCCTCGAAGCGATCGCAAAACTGCGGGAAGATGCGGGTGATGCCCGCGGCCAGTTTGGTATCGACCGGAATGATCGACTGGCTCGCCGCGCGGGTGCGCCGCAAATCCGCGTGATACGCGTCGATCACCGGCTGATCGTTCATCGCCGAGTGAATGGTGGTCACGGTGCCGGACTCGATGCTGTAGGCGTCGTCCAGCAGTTTGATCACCGGAATAATGCAGTTGGTGGTGCACGAGGCGTTGGACACGATGCGATGTTCCGCCAGCAGCGTCTGATGGTTGACGCCGAACACGATGGTGGCGTCCAGATCGTTGCCGCCCGGATGGGCGAACAGCACTTTCTTCGCCCCCGCCGCCAGATGGGCCTCGCCATCCGCCCGGCTGCCGTACACGCCGCTGCAGTCCAGCACCACGTCGACGCCCAGTTCGCCCCAGGGCAACTGCTCCACCGCCGGCTGATGCAACAGGCGAATCGCGTCGTCTCCGACGCTCAGCGTGTCGCACTCCTGCCGCACATCCCAGGCGAAGCGGCCATGGCTGGAGTCGTACTTCAGCAGATGGGCCATGCCTTCGGCGTTCGCCAGCTCGTTGATCGCCACCACGGAGATTTCCGCCCGTCGGCCCGATTCGTACAGTGCGCGCAATACGCTGCGGCCGATGCGGCCAAAGCCGTTTATCGCTATGCGGATGGTCATGCTGCTCCTGAAAAAGGGCCGTCCACGCCGGGTTGACTCACCGGCGCCGCCCGGCGCTGACTGGTTGTCTCACTAACCCGCATAGAGTAGTGGATCGTACCGCCCGCTGTGAATCACCGAGTTTGCATTATTCCCGCGCTTCAGCGGTTTTTCACCGCCGTCACATCGGCATTTCTGTCGAAGAGTGCTTCAACTGAAACGCTTCAGCTGAGCATAAACCAAAGTTTTGGCAAAAGGAACACGTGCGACAGTTCCTCAGGTAACGGACGGGAATTTTACGAGCATAAGATGATCTGGCGCACATTTTTGGCCTTAAGACCGCGATGGATTTTCACTCGCCGGCACCGTTTCGCCGTAGTGCTCACGAAAATAGTCGCGCAGAAATTCGACGGTCACCCGCACTTTCGCCGACGTTGCCAGCCGGGAAACGTACACCGCCCAGATATTGGCCGGCTGATAATACTCCGGCAGGATGTGCACCAGTCGGCCGCTGTCGATGTTCTCTTTCACGTCCCAGGCGGAACGCAGCGCGACGCCCTGCCCGTCCAGGCACCACTGATGCACGATTTCGCCGTGGTTCGACGCCAGCGCGCCCGTCACCTTTACCGTTTCTTCACCGCTCGGCCCCTGCAGCCGCCACAGCCCGAACGGATGATCGCGTTCTTTGATCACCAGGCAGGAACGGCCCGCCAGCTCCGCCGGGTTTTTCGGCGCCCCATGGCGCTGCAGGTACGTCGGCGAAGCGCACAGGATGCGCTGGTTGTCCGCCAGCTTGCGCGCAATAAGATTGGGGGCGATATCGTCGCCGATGCGGATATCCAGATCGAAACCTTCGCTGACCAGATCCACCAGCCGATCGGAAACGTCGAGCCGCAGTTCCAGCTGCGGATACTGCCGCGCCAGCGCCGACAGCGCCGGCGCGACGAAACGCCGGCCAAAGCCGAAGCTGCTGACCACTCGCAGCATGCCCTGCGGCGCCTGGCGCACTTCGGACAGCTCGTCCATCATCTGATCGACATCGTTGAGAATGCGCTGCGCCCATTCGTAGATGCGCTCGCCGTCTTCGGTGATCGCCACCCGCCGCGTGGTGCGGTGCAGCAACGACACGTCCAGCGTCTTCTCCAACAGCGCGATGCGCTTGCTGATAAAGGCCGGCGAAACGCCCAACTCTTCGGCGGCGGCGGCAAACCCGGCGCGGCGCGCCACCAGCACGAACACCCGCAGGTCACTCAGGATCGGCATATTGTTCATGATTCGTGTTTTATGTTTCACCGTTTTCAGGATTGATTAACAGTTAGTCAATTATAGGATAACAGTGTTGTCAATCTCCCCTACCTACAAATGAGACCTCTGTATGAGCAAAACTTACAAGATTGCCGCCATCCCCGGGGATGGGATCGGGCGGGAAGTGTTGCCGGAAGGCATACGAGTATTGCAGGCGGCGGCGGCGCGCTGGGATCTGTCGCTGGAATTCGCCACCTTCGAGTGGGCCAGCTGCGACTACTACCAGCACCACGGCCAGATGATGCCGAACGACTGGTTCGAGCAACTGAAAGGCTTCGACGCCATCTATTTCGGCGCCGTCGGTTGGCCGGACACGGTGCCCGACCATATCTCGCTGTGGGGTTCGCTGCTGAAATTCCGGCGCGACTTCGAACAGTACGTCAACCTGCGTCCGGTGCGGCTGTTTCCCGGCGTGCCCTGCCCGCTGGCGAACAAGCAGCCGGGCGATATCGACTTCTACGTGGTGCGCGAAAATACCGAAGGGGAATACTCCTCGCTCGGCGGACGGATGTTCGAAGGCACCGAACGCGAGATGGTGATCCAGGAATCGGTCTTCACCCGTCAGGGCGTGGACCGCATCCTCAAGTACGCCTTTGAGCTGGCGCAACAGCGCCCGCGCAAACGCCTGACCGCCGCCACCAAGTCCAACGGCATGGCCATCAGCATGCCGTACTGGGATGAGCGCGTGGCGGAGATGGCGCGCCAATACCCTGATATCGCCTGGGACAAACAGCACATCGATATCCTGTGCGCGCGTTTCGTGCTGAACCCCGAACGCTTCGACGTGGTGGTCGCCTCCAACCTGTTCGGCGATATTTTGTCGGATCTCGGCCCGGCCTGCACCGGCACCATCGGCATCGCCCCCTCGGCCAACCTGAACCCGGAGCGCAACTTCCCGTCGCTGTTCGAGCCGGTGCACGGCTCGGCGCCGGACATTTTCGGCAAAAACATCGCCAACCCGATCGCCATGATCTGGAGCGGCGCGATGATGCTGGACTTCCTCGGCGACGGCGATGCCCGCTACCGCCAGGCGCACGACGGCATCCTGCAGGCGATTGAGCGCATTATCGCCGACGGGCCGCGCACGCCGGACATGCGCGGCGACGCCTCCACCCAGCAAGTCGGCCAGGCGATCGCCGCCCTGCTGCAACGCTGAACGCCGCAGATTTTCCCGCGCAGGGCGCCCTTCCGCGCCCTGCTTTGCCACGTCCGTTTTTCCGCTTCGATCGCTGCCGCAAATCCGTTGAAAACCACCGCAGAAGGCACGCCAATACCCCGGTCAAGATCACAACAAATTGTTTACATACTGTGTTTTATCCTTTTACAGATGCCCCAATTGTGGCCCTCCTGTAATTTGTGCACACTCGAAAATGTTAATGAAGAGTGAATATTCCCGGTAGCGACCCACCGGGCGGTTTGCTCCTCGCGGTGTAACAAAACAAATGGTTTAAGCCAATAAGGCCCGGGCGCACCCTACGCTTTGCGCACCGGCCCACCACCGATAACAGGAGTTCACTCCCATGCAGAGCAATCCCAAAAAGGATGTCACGCTCATCGCCATCAGCCTGTGCAGCATTGCGCTGATCGCCCTTTGCCTGATGCTCTTTCCGGCTCAATCCGCGCTTATCGCCAACACCATTTTCAACGGCGTCACCCGGCTGTTCGGTTCAACCATTCAAATCCAGGTGCTGATCGCCCTGCTGGTGGTGCTGTATCTGGCGTTGAGCAAATACGGCAATATCCGCCTCGGCGAAGGCAAACCGCAATACTCCACGCTGGCCTGGCTGTTCATGTTCATCTGCGCCGGCCTGGGCTCGTCCACCCTGTACTGGGGGGTGATGGAATGGGCGTATTACTACCAGACGCCGGGGCTGAACATCGCGCCGCGCACCCCGAAGGCGCTGGAATACAGCATCAGTTACTCCTTCTTCCACTGGGGCCTGAGCGCCTGGGCGACCTACGCCCTCGCCTCGCTGATCATGGCCTATCACTTCCACGTGCGTAAGAACAAAGGGCTCAGCCTGTCGGGGATCATTTCCGCCATCACCGGCGTGCGCGCCAACGGCCCGGTCGGGCGGGCGGTGGATCTGATCTTCCTGGTCGCCACCGTCGGCGCCCTCACCATTTCACTGGTGCTGACCGCCTCCACCTTTACCCGCGGGCTGACGGCGCTGACCGGCATCCCGGACAACTTCGCGGTGCAGGCGACGGTGATCCTGCTGGCGGCGGTGATCTTCTGTCTCAGCTCTTACATCGGCATCGACGGCGGCATGCAGCGCCTGAGTAAAATGGTCGGCTGGGGCGCATTCGCTTTCGCCGGGCTGGTGCTGCTGGTCGGTCCGACCGAATTCACCATCAACAACACCATCAACGCCATCGGCCTGACGGCGCAAAACTTTCTGCAGATGAGCCTGTTCACCGATCCGATGGGCGACGGCAGCTTCAGCCGCAGCTGGACGGTGTTCTACTGGCTGTGGTGGATCTCCTATACCCCGGGCGTGGCGATGTTCGTCACCCGCGTCTCGCGCGGCCGCAAGATTAAAGAAGTGATCTGGGCGTTGCTGCTCGGCAGCACCCTCGGCTGCTGGTTCTTCTTCGGCTCGCTGGAAAGCTACGCCATGCACCAGTTCATCAGCGGGCAGCTCAACGTGCCGGAGATCCTCAGCACCCAGGGCGGCGAAACCGCCGTGCAGATGCTGCTGACGGCGCTGCCGCTCGGCAAGCTGTTCCTCGCCGCCTATCTGTTCATCATGATCATTTTCCTGGCCTCGCACATGGACGCCGTGGCCTACACCATGGCCGCCACCAGCACCCGCAACCTGCAGGAGGGGCAAGATCCCAGCCCGATGCTGCGGCTGTTCTGGTGCGTGGTGATCACCCTGATCCCGCTGTCGATCCTGTTTACCGGCGCCTCGCTGGACACCATGAAAACCACGGTGATCCTGACCGCACTGCCGTTCCTGCTGGTGCTGCTGGTGAAAACCTACGGTTTCGCCCGCTGGCTGAAGCAGGACTACGCGGCCATCCCGGCGCACCTGATCGAAAGCAGCCCGCCAACGCTGCCCGAAGCGCCGCCGGCCGGCGAACTCTCCGCTCCATCGTCGTATCAACCGCGCCCTATGGCGAAATGACAATAAGAAAAGAGGAAGGTTAACTTATGAGCACGCTGATCCCTGAATTTACCTTACCGAAAGATTTCTGCGCCGACGCACGCGAGGCCTACACCATACCGGCCCGGTTCTACACCCACCAGGCGGCGTTCGAGCACGAAAAAGAGCAGGTGTTCGCCACCAGTTGGATCTGCGTGGCGCACCGCAGCGAGCTTGCCCAACCGAACGACTACATCACCCGCGAGATCATCGGTGAAAACATTCTGGTGGTGCGCGGCCGCGATAACGTGCTGCGCGCCTTTTACAACGTCTGCCCGCACCGCGGCCACCAACTGCTGGCGGGCGACGGCCGGGCGAAAAACGTCATCACCTGCCCTTATCACGCCTGGGCGTTCAAGCTGGACGGCGAGCTGGCGCACGCGCGCAACTGTGAAAACGTGCAGAACTTCGATAAAGAAAACTCGCACCTGGTGCCGGTGCGGGTCGAAGAGTACGCCGGGTTTATTTACGTCAATCTGGACTCGCAGGCCGGCACGGTGGAAGACCAACTGCCGGGCCTCGGCGCCAAAGTGCGCGAAGCCTGCCCGCAGGTCGACGATCTCAAGCTGGCGGCGCGTTTCGTCACCCGCACCCCGGCCAACTGGAAGAACATCGTCGACAACTACCTCGAGTGCTACCACTGCGGCCCGGCGCATCCCGGTTTCGCCGACTCGGTGCAGGTCGATCGCTACTGGCACACCCTGCACGGCAACTGGACGCTGCAGTTCGGCTACGCCCGCCCTTCCGAGCAGTCGTTCAAGTTTGAAGAGGGCAAAGAATCCAGCTTCCACGGCATCTGGCTGTGGCCGTGCACCATGTTCAACATGCCGCCGCTGGAAGGCATGATGACGGTGATCTATGAGTTCCCGGTCGATGCGGAAACCACCCTGCAGCACTACGACATCTACTTCACCAATACCGATTTGAGCGACGAGCAGCTCAAACTGATCGACTGGTACCGCGACGTGTTCCGCCCGGAAGATTTGCGGCTGGTGGAAAGCGTGCAAAAAGGCCTGAAGTCGCGCGGCTATCGCGGCCAGGGGCGCATCATGGCCGACGGCGACGGCAGCGGCGTCAGCGAACACGGCATCGCCCACTTCCACAACCTGCTGGCGCAGGTTTATCAACCTTGATGCGACGGGGCCCGCGGGCCCCTTTCCCCTGACTTGTGAGGTTCTTGTGAATATTTCCGATCGGGCGCTATTCCGCCAACAGGCATATATCAACGGCCAATGGCGCGACGCCGACAACCAGGAAACCCTGCCGGTGAGCGATCCCGCCACCGGCCGGCCAATCGGCAGCGTGCCCAACATGGCGACGGCCGAAACCCAACGGGCGATCGACGCCGCCCAGCAGGCGCTGGAAGGCTGGCGCGCGCTGCCGGCGCAACAGCGTGCGCAGCTGCTGCGGCGCTGGTTCGAACTGATGCTGGAACACCAGCAGGATCTGGCCAACCTGATGACGCTGGAGCAAGGCAAACCGCTGGCGGAATCGCTGGGTGAGATCCGCTACGCCGCCTCCTTTATCGAATGGTTCGCCGAACAGGCCAAGCGCGCCAACGGCGACATCATTCCGTCGCCGAGCAGCGATAAACGCCTGATGGTACTGAAACAGGGCATCGGCGTGTGCGCGGCGATCACGCCCTGGAACTTTCCGGCGGCGATGATCACCCGCAAGGCCGCGCCGGCGCTGGCGGCCGGCTGTACGCTGGTGGTCAAACCCGCCAACGAAACCCCTTATTCGGCGCTGGCGATGGCCGAGCTGGCCGAACGCGCCGGCATTCCCGCCGGGGTATTCAATGTGGTGACCGGCAATTCGCAGGCGATCGGCGCCGAGCTGACTCGCCACCCGCAGGTGCGCAAACTCAGCTTTACCGGCTCCACACCGGTGGGCAGGCTGCTGATGCGCCAGAGCGCGGACACCATCAAGAAAGTGGCGCTGGAGCTGGGCGGCAACGCGCCGTTCATCGTGTTTGACGATGCGGACATCGATGCCGCAGTGGAAGGCGCGCTGATCGCCAAATACCGCAACGCCGGGCAGACCTGCGTCTGCGTCAACCGGTTCTACGTGCAGCGCGGCGTTTACCCGCAGTTCGCCGAGAAGTTTGTCGCCCGCGTGGCAGCGCTGCAGGTCGGCAACGGCTTCGAACCCGGCGTACAGATTGGCCCGCTGATCAATCGCAAGGCGCGCGATAAGGTGTTGGAGCTGCTCGATGACGCGCTGAGCAAAGGCGCTCAGGTGCTGACCGGCGCCACGCCGCACGCGCTGGGCGGCAATTTCTTCACCCCGACGGTGCTGGGCGACGTGCAGCCCGGCTCGCTGCTGCTGGAAGAAGAGATCTTCGGCCCGGTCGCGCCGCTGGTGATATTCGATGACGAAGCCGAGGCGATCCGCCAGGCCAACGACACCATTTACGGCTTGGCCGCTTACTTCTACACCCGTGATGCGGCGCGCATCTGGCGCGTTTCGGAACGGCTGGAGTACGGCATGGTCGGCATCAATACCGGGCTTATCTCCAACGAGGTGGCGCCGTTCGGCGGGGTGAAACAGTCGGGGCTGGGGCGTGAAGGCTCCGAATACGGCATCGAAGACTATCTGGAGCTCAAATACCTGTGCCAGGCGGTATAACTTTTTCATGCGCGGGGACGCCCGCGCTTTGGAGCCAATGAATGACCAGCTATCAGATGCTTGATGTCCGCGTCGTCGACATCGAAACCGTCACCGCACGGGTCAAGCGCTTTACCCTGGCGGATCCGCAAGGCCGGCCGCTGCCCGCCTTCAGCGGCGGCAGCCACATCATCGTGCAAATGCAGGACGGCGAGCAGCGCTACAGCAACGCCTATTCGCTGCTCAGCTCACCGTTCGAACTCGAGCATTACCAGATCGCCGTTCGGCGCGAGTCTCCTTCCAAAGGCGGTTCCGACTTCATGCATGACCGGCTGGCGGTCGGCGATACGCTGACCATCAGCACCCCGAATAACCTGTTCGCGCTGGCGCCGGAAGCGCAACATCACGTGCTGATCGCCGGCGGCATCGGCATCACGCCGTTTATGGCCCATCTGCATGAGCTGCAACGCAGCGGCCAACGCTACCATCTGCACTACTGCTTCCACAGTGAAGAGCACAACGCCTTCCAGCAGCAGCTGATGCAAGCGCCGTTCGCAGACAACGTCAGTTGCCATGTCTCCAGCCTTGGCGGCCGGTTGGATCTGGCGCGCACGCTGGCCGATGTGGAACCCGGCGCCCATATCTACGTCTGCGGCCCGGCGGCGCTGAACGAAGCGGTCTACCGGATCGCCGCCGAACGGGGTATCGATGCCGGTCGCTTGCACAGCGAAGCCTTTGCCGCCGAAGACACGGCGGGCGGCGCCTTTACGCTGGTGCTGGCTCGATCGGGTATTGAGCTTGAAGTGGCGCAAGACATGACCATCCTGCAGGCGCTGGAAAACAGCAAGGCGGCCAGGGTCGAGTGCCTGTGCCGCGAAGGCATTTGCGGCACCTGCGAAACCCGCATCGTCGAAGGGGAAGCCGATCACCGCGATCAGTATCTCAGCGAGGAAGAACGCGCGGCGCAACAGACCCTGTTGATCTGCTGCTCGCGCGCCAAAGGCAGCCGGCTGGTGCTGGATTTGTAAAAGGAGCGCCCGCAACGGCGGGCGTCCTGGTTAAGCTTTCGGGAATATCCACAGATGCTCGGCCGGCAGGGAGAGCCGGCACAGCGCCCGATCGCGCGCCTCGTGGCCATAGGCGCGCACCACGAAATCTTCGGCCACGGTGCGGAACAGGTATTCCCAGCGATCGCCGAGATACATGCTGGTCAGCAACGGCAGCTCAAGCTGATTACCCTGTGGATCTTCACCCAACCGCACGCGCTCCACGCGGATCACCGCCGTGCCCTCCTGCCCGACCTGCACGCCTTCGCCCGCTTTGCCCCACAGCGCCCAATCCTTACCTTCGATGCGCGCCCGGCCATCTTCCAGCGCCATGATCTTGCCCGGCAACCGGTTGTTGCTGCCCATGAATTCGGCGGTGAACAGCGTGGCGGGCGAACCGTACATCTCCTGCGGCGTGCCCTGCTGTTCGATTTTGCCGTTATTGAGCAGCAGGATGCGATCGGAAATGGCCATCGCCTCGTTCTGATCGTGAGTCACCATCAGCGCCGACAGACCGAGCTTGATGATCAGCTCGCGCAGAAATACCCGCGCTTCTTCGCGCAGCTTGGCGTCGAGGTTGGACAGCGGCTCATCCAGCAGGATCACCGGTGGGTTGTAGACCAGCGCACGGCCGATCGCCACCCGCTGCTGCTGGCCGCCGGAGAGCTGGTGCGGATGACGCTTGGCCAAATGCCCCAGCCCGAGCTGATCCAGCACCGCCTGTACCCGTTGGGCGATTTCCGCCGAGGCGGTCTTACGCAGCTTCAGCGGATAAGCGACGTTCTCAAACACCGTTTTGTGCGGCCACAGGGCGTAGGACTGAAACACCAGCCCCAGGTTGCGCTCTTCGGCGGGAATTTCGCTGCGCGCGCTGCCGTTGTAAACCGCGCTGTCGCCGATGACGATCCGCCCCTGGCTCGGCTTCTCCAGCCCGGCCACCGCCCGCAGCAGCGTAGTTTTGCCGCTGCCCGACGGGCCCAGCAGTGAGACCACTTCGCCCCGTTTCAGATCCATCGACACCCCTTTCAGCACCGGGTTGTCGCCATAGGTCAAATGCAGGTTCTCTACCGAAAGTTCAATCATGTAATTTCACTCCAAAGCGCAAGGCGATCCCCAGCCCCAGCACCACCAGCAGGATATTGATGAACGACAGCGCGGCGACGATATCGATGGCGCCCGCGGCCCACAGGGAAACCAGCATCGAGCCGATGGTTTCCGTGCCCGGAGACAGCAGATACACCCCGGTGGAATATTCGCGTTCAAAGATCAGGAACATCAGCAGCCAGGAGCCGATCAGGCCGTAGCGCGACAGCGGAATGGTAACGTGTCGGGTGATCTGGCCGCGGCTGGCGCCGGCGCTGCGCGCGGCTTCCTCCAGTTCCGGCCCCACCTGCAGCAGCGTGGAAGAGATCAGCCGCAGGCCATAGGCCATCCACACCACGGTGTAAGCCAGCCAGACGCTGAATATGGTGCTGCGCAGCGAACGCAGCCAGACGATCACGTTCTCGCGCAGCCATTCGGCCATCGGCAGCACGGACAGCCAGCCTTCCTTGAGCGATTTATCCAGCCACATCGGCAGGAACAGGAACACCCACAGGAACGCCAAACCGGCCAGCAGCCCCGGCACCGCGCGCGGCACCAGCACGCTGTAGTCGAGGAAGCGCGTGGCGCCGTCCGGCTTGCGGTGCATCGCGATGCCGATAAACAGATAGCACGCGACCGCCAGCGCCCCGCCGATCACCCCGATCGCCATCGAGTTGACGATGGCGCGCAGCAGGTTGGGCTGCGCCCAGATGGTGCGGAAGGTGTTGATCGACAGTTCGTCCCAGACAGACACGCCCACGCCCCAGTTGGAGATAAAGGCGCGCAGCACCACGCCGATCAGCGGCACGCCGATGGTCACGGTCAGCCAGAACATCACCACCGCGCCGGCCACCCAGCGCCATTTGCCCAGCGGCAACGCGCGCGCCTGCGAGGCTTTGCCCTTGACGGTGACGAAACGGTTGGCGGTACGCATTAGCCTGCGCTGCAGCATCACCAACGGAATGGTGATGCAGATCAGCACCACCGCTACCGCCGCCATCAGGTGGTAAGACGGCGTGCCCAGCTTGTTGGTCAACTGATACAGGTAGGTCGCCAGCACCAGGTTGCCTTCCGGATCGCCCAACACCAGCATCAGGCCGAACACCTCCAGCCCGAGGAAGAACAGCAGCACCCCGGCGTACAAGATAGACGGCCGCACCATCGGCAGGCTGACGGCGGTCATCACCTGCAGCGGCGTAGCGCCGGCGGTGCGCGCCGCTTCTTCAACGTCGGAGCCCACGCTGCGCAGCGCCGAGGAGATGTACAGGTAGGCATGGGGCACGTGCGTCAACCCGGCGATAACCACGATGCTGGCCATCGAATAGATGTTCCACGGCACGAAGCCCAGCAGCGCCTCCGCCCACAGCGAGAAGAAGCCCACCGGCCCCGCCGCCACCACGTAACCGAAGCCCAGCACCATCGGCGACACGAAGATCGGCACCAAAATCAGCGGTTCGATGATCCGCCGCCCCGGTAGATCGGTGCGCACCATCAGGAAGGCCAAAATACCGCCGAGCGGGATAGCGATGATCACCAGGCCGAATGCCAGGATAAAGCCGCTTCTCAGCGCCTTGTAGAAATCCGGATCGGTAAAGATGAACTCGAAGGCCTCCAGGCTGAAGACCTTGGAGGGAGAGAAAAACGGAGCCGAGAGGAAGCTTTGAATGATGATAAACGACAGGGGGACATAGATAACCAGCGCGGTTATCAACACCACCAGGCCGCGCGGCAGGCTCTGCCACTTTCTGCGCCATGCTTGCATAAATGCTCCCTATGGTTGTAAACGACGACCAAAGGGCGCGCGCCTGTACGTCAGGCGCGCGTCCGAATGCAGTCCCTGTTATTTCGCCGCGGCGGCGCGCCATTGTTTGATGTAGTCGAGACGCTTGGCCGGCTGCAGATACTCCAGCAGGCTGTCGTCGACCGGGATCGGCTTGAGCGCGTTGCCCAGCAGCTTGGTCATGCCGTCGATGTCGTTCTTGCCTTCGACATCGTTGCGGATCGAAGGGATATCAGCCTGATTGGCGAGAATATTTTGCCCTTTCTCCGACAGCACGTAGTCGAACCACAGCTTGGCGGCGTTAGGGTGACCGGCTTCTTTGCTGATGAAGCTCACGCGCGACAGCACCAGGGTATAGTCTTTCGGATAGACGATGCCGAGCGACGGATCGCTCTTGGCGCGGGCCTCGGCGTACGAACCGAGGATGTTGAAGCCGATCAGGTTTTCACCGGAGGAAACGCGTTCCATCATGGTGCCGGTTGAGGATTGCACCGCCAGCCCGCCCTTGGCCACGTCGGCCAGCGTTTTGAAGTAGTTAGGATCGGCCTTGAAGTCCTGCACCGACAGCATGAAGCCGACGCCGGATTTTTCGATGTCGTAGGTGGTGACTTTCTTCTTGAATTTGTCCGTCTGGCCGGCGATCAGCTTGGCCAGCGCCGCATGCGAATCCGGCACATCGCCTTGCGGGATCAGGCGTTTGTTATAGATAAACACCACCGGCTCATAGGTGGTGCCATACACCTTATCTTGCCATACCGCCCATTTCGGCAGTTGAGCCTGCTCGGGAGAGGCGTATTCCTGCGCGTAATCGCCCGCCAGTTTCAAAATGGTGTCCATCGACGAACTCCACACCACGTCGCCGCTGGTGCCGCCGGCCGCCTGCTCGCTGATAAAGCGGTTATACAGTTCGGTGCTGTTCATGTCGTTGTATTCGACCTTGATGCCCGGATACAACGCCTCAAACCCCTGGATCAGCGGCGCCGCCGCCTTGGTGTCGGTGGTCGAGTAAATCACCACCTTGCCTTCTTTCTTCGCGCCGTCGACCAGTTTCTGGTAGTCGGCGGGGTAGCCCGCCGGGAAGGCCGCATAGGCGGAAACGGAGCCCAGCAAAGTGATTGCCGCTACGGTCGCGTTGATTTTTTTCATCATCATCATCCATCCCCTGATCACATTTAATAAACTAAAAATTAACATATAGTTAATAACTGTGACGAGGCAACGGCGTTGCTTTGTTATCTTTCGGTTTTGTGAGGTTGGACGTTTTTCAGCCAATAAAAAAGCCCGGCAGCGCGGGCTTTACGGCGCTTCCTGTCGCAAACTATTCGGCCAGGCGAGAACGCCGCAGCAGGCGAATTCGCTGTACGATGGCGCCCCTGCAACGTCAGAACAAAGCCGGCATTCGACCCGCGATATGCCGATCTTTTTCCCCCGTAAACCGGTCGAAGACGGCCACGTCTCTTTCAAGCCGCACATCGAAATTCCGCTGTCGATAGACAGGGTGGCGCGCTAGCGCGCTGCCGGGCCGGCCGCCATGATCCCTCTGTGCAGCCGGTTCACGCCAGGATAAACAGCGCTGTATTAATCAGGTTTTTGTCGCCGAATTATTATATCCTGCCGGACGAAAATTTTTGCGGGCGTACGCAGCCCCACGCGCCTCCTTCTGCAGCGCTTCATTTCGCAGCCAGGCCGTTTATTTCATGAATACAGGCAGTGCCATACCGTTATGACCAAGAGTTTATCCCCGAAAGACATTATCGCCCTGGGCTTTATGACCTTCGCCCTGTTTGTCGGCGCCGGCAACATCATTTTCCCCCGCTGGTGGGGCTGCAGTCCGGTGAACATCTGTGGCCGGCCGCCCTCGGGTTTATGGTGACCGCCGTCGCTCTGCCGGTGATCGCCGTGATCGCGCTGGCGCGCGTCGGCGGCAGCATCAGCCTGCTGACCGGCCCCATCGGCCGCACCGCCGGCCTGCTGTTGGCGACCGTCTGCTATCTGGCGCTCGGCCCGCTGTTCGCCACCCCGCGAACCGCCAATGTTTCTTTCGCCCTCGGCATCGCGCCCTTCACCGGTGACGGCGACCTGCCGCAGTTCATCTACAGCCTGCTGTTCTTTACCCTGGCGATGGTTGTGTCGCTGTATCCCGGCCGCTTGCTCGATAACGTCGGCCATATTCTGGCGCCGCTGAAAATTCTGGCGCTGGCCGCGCTCGGCATCGCCGCCCTGGTGTGGCCCGCCGGTGCGCCGGTCTCCGCCGTCGGCAGCTATCAGGCCGCGGCGTTTTCCACCGGCTTCGTGCAGGGTTATCAAACCATGGACACGCTGTCGGCGCTGATGTTCGGCTCGATTATCGTCACCGCCGCCCGCTCGCGCGGCGTCAGCGACAGCGGCCTGCTGCTGCGCTACACCCTGTGGGCCAGCCTGATCGCCGGCGTCGGCCTGACGCTGGTCTATATCTGCATGTTCAAGCTCGGCGCCGGCAGCGGCAGCCTGATCGGCAGCGGTGCTCAGGATGGC
The DNA here is from genome assembly GCF_000747565.1 of Serratia sp. SCBI. Lineage (NCBI taxonomy): Bacteria > Pseudomonadati > Pseudomonadota > Gammaproteobacteria > Enterobacterales > Yersiniaceae > Serratia > Serratia sp. SCBI. Next base: position 4,219,597 of record NZ_CP003424.1, read on the forward strand.
GCAGCGATCCTCCACGCCTATGTGCAGCACACCTTCGGCGATCTGGGCAGCGTCTTTATGGCGGTGCTGATGTTCATCGCTTGCCTGGTGACGGCGGTCGGCATGACCTGCGCCTGCGCGGACTTCTTCTCCCGCTATCTGCCGCTCTCTTATCGCGCGCTGGTGGTCATCCTCGCCCTCTTCGCCATGCTGGTTTCCAACATGGGGCTGGCCAATCTGATCCGCGTCTCACTGCCTGTACTGACGGCGATCTACCCGCCTTGCATCGCGCTGGTGTTGCTCAGCTTCAGCCAGAACCGCTGGCGCAGCGCCAGACGCGTCTTCGCGCCGGTGATCGCTACCAGCCTGGTGTTCGGCCTGGCCGATGGCCTGAAGGCTTCAAGCTTCAGCGGCCTGCTGCCCGCCTGGTTCGATAAGCTGCCGCTGGCCGAGCAGGGTCTGGTCTGGCTGCAGCCTACGCTGTTGGTGCTGTTGCTGGCGGCGGCTTACGACCGGTTGCGCAGCGCCGAAAGCGTCAAGGCCGCGTCGTAATCGCGATTTCCGCCCATAAAAAAAGCCGGTCATGATGACCGGCTTTTTTATCGGCTTGCGCCCGGCGGCTTACTTCAGCAGCGCCTGCGCCTTGGCCACCACGTTGTCCACGGTGAAGCCGAACTCGGCGAACAGCTGCTCCGCCGGCGCCGACTCACCGAAGGTGGTCATGCCCACGATAGCGCCGTTCAGGCCCACGTACTTGTACCAGTAATCCGCGATACCCGCTTCCACCGCCACGCGCGCCGTTACCGCCGCCGGCAGCACCGACTCGCGGTACGCCGCATCCTGCTTGTCGAACGCGTCGGTCGACGGCATCGACACCACGCGCACCTTGCGGCCCGCCGCGGTCAGTTTGTCCGCCGCCTCCACCGTGATGCCCACTTCGGAGCCGGTGGCAATCAGGATAACGTCCGGCGTGCCCGCACAGTCTTTCAGCACGTAGCCGCCGCGGTACACGTTCGCCAGCTGCTCTGCGGTGCGCGGCTGCTGGGTCAGGTTCTGGCGCGAGAACACCAGCGTGGTCGGGCCGTCGTTGCGCTCGATGCCGTACTGCCACGCCACCGCCGATTCCACCTGGTCACACGGGCGCCAGGTGCTCATGTTCGGGGTCACGCGCAGGCTCGCCAGCTGCTCCACCGGCTGGTGGGTCGGGCCGTCTTCGCCCAGACCGATGGAGTCGTGGGTGTAGACGAACACGTTGCGCAGCTTCATCAGCGCCGCCATGCGCACCGCGTTGCGGGCGTATTCCACGAACATCAGGAAGGTCGCCGAGTACGGCAGGAAGCCGCCGTGCAGCGCGATGCCGTTGGTGATGGCGGTCATGCCGAACTCGCGCACGCCGTAATGAATGTAGTTGCCCGCCGGGTCAACGTTCAGCGCTTTCGAACCGGACCACATGGTCAGGTTACTCGGCGCCAGGTCGGCGGAGCCGCCCAGGAACTCCGGCAGCACCTTGCCGAACGCTTCCAGCGCGTTCTGCGACGCCTTGCGGCTGGCGATGTTGGCCGGGTTGGCCTGCAGTTTTTCCACGAACGCCTTGGCGTCCGCTTTCCAGTCCGCCGGCAGCTCGCCGTTCATGCGGCGCTTGAACTCGGCGGCCAGTTCCGGGAAGGCCCTGGCGTAGGCGGCGAACTTGTCGTTCCAGGCCGCTTCTTTGGCCTGACCGGCTTCCTTGGCGTCCCACTGGGCGTAGATGTCCTGCGGGATTTCAAAGGCGGCGTATTTCCAGCCAAGCCGCTCGCGGGTGGCGGCCACTTCGGCGGCGCCCAGCGCGGCGCCGTGCACGTCATGGGTGCCGGCCTTGTTCGGCGAACCGAAGCCGATAACGGTCTTGCACATCAGCAGCGACGGCTTGTCGGTCACCTTGCGGGCTTCTTCAATCGCGGCCTTGATGGCGTCCGGGTTGTGGCCGTCGACGTTGCGCACCACGTGCCAGCCGTAGGCTTCGAAACGCAGGGCGGTGTCGTCGGTGAACCAGCCGTCGACGTGGCCGTCGATGGAGATGCCGTTGTCATCGTAGAAGGCGGTCAGCTTGCCGAGCTTGAGGGTGCCGGCCAGGGAGCAGACTTCGTGCGAAATGCCTTCCATCATGCAGCCGTCGCCCATGAAGGCGTAGGTGTGGTGGTCGACGATGTCGTGACCAGGGCGGTTGAACTGCGCCGCCAAGGTGCGTTCGGCGATGGCGAAGCCGACGGCGTTGGCGATACCCTGGCCCAGCGGGCCGGTGGTGGTCTCAACGCCCGGGGTGTAACCGTACTCCGGGTGGCCCGGTGTTTTGGAATGGAGCTGACGGAAGTTTTCCAGCTCGCGCATCGGCAGGTCGTAGCCGGTGAGGTGCAGGAGGCTGTAAATCAACATGGAGCCGTGGCCGTTGGAGAGCACGAAACGGTCGCGGTCAGCCCAGTGCGGGTTAGTCGGGTTGTGGTTGAGGTAGTCACGCCACAGGACTTCGGCGATGTCCGCCATGCCCATAGGGGCCCCCGGGTGGCCGGAATTTGCTTTTTGTACGGCGTCCATGCTGAGTGCGCGGATGGCGTTGGCAAGCTCTTTACGAGAGGACATGTTTTACTCCAGGTCGGATAAAAAAAGCAGTCAAGTTCCCTATTTTCTCAGACTCCACATCACAACGGCAATCCCTAATGCCAAATGAGAGCGAGTTCACCACTTATTAGCACGATTGGACGCTTTTTCGGAATAACACTATTCTCGCCCCGTCTGGCGTACACTAGGCTCTTGCGGCAAGATAGCCTCAAAGCAAAATGACTCTTTTACCTTGTTACCTTCACAGGAAGATGGCGTTATGAAGATCCGTACCTCTTTGATTGCGTTGGGCATTGCCACCTTGGCAACCGGCTGTCAAAACCTGAATACCGAAACCCTGATGCAGTCCGGCGCGCAGGCGTTCCAGGCGGCGACCCTGAGCAACAACGACGTTAAGGCCCTGAGTGATAAATCCTGCGCCGAGATGGACAGCAAGGCACAAATCGCGCCGGCCGACAGCACCTATGCCAAGCGTCTCAACAAAATCGCTGCGGCGCTGGGCGACAACATCAACGGCACCCCGGCCAACTACAAGGTCTACGTGACCAAAGACGTCAACGCCTGGGCGATGGCCAACGGCTGTATCCGCGTTTACAGCGGCCTGATGGACATCATGAACGACAACGAAGTGGAAGGCGTGCTGGGCCACGAAATGGGCCACGTGGCGCTGGGCCACACCCGTAAAGCGATGCAGGTGGCTTACGGCACCGTGGCGCTGCGCACCGCGGCGTCCTCCGCCGGCGGCGTTATCGGCTCGCTGTCGCAGTCGCAGCTGGCGGACATCGGCGAGAAGCTGGTCAGCGCCCAGTTCTCGCAGAAGCAGGAAAGCGAAGCGGATGATTACTCGTTCGATCTGCTGAAAAAGCGCGGCATCGATCCGAACGGCCTGGCCACCAGCTTCGAAAAACTGGCCCAAATGGAAGCCGGCCGTCAGAGCAGCATGTTCGACGATCACCCGTCTTCCCAAGCGCGCGCGCAGCACATTCGCGATCGCATCGCGGCAGAGAAGTAACAACGAGAACGCCCGGCAACCGCCGGGCGTTTTTTATCGTCTCAATACAGGGTTTTCTGCGGCGGCCCGGCGAAGGTCAGCGGCCCGACCTGCTTCATGTCCACCTCGACCACCGACGGCCCCGGGTAATTGATCGCTTCGGCCAGCACGCCGTTGAACTGCGCCGCCGCCTCGACCTTCCAGGCTTTCAGCCCCATCGCTTCGGCTATTTGAGTAAAGGCCGGCGTATGCAGCTCGTTGTAATACTGGCGCCCGGCGAAATACTTGTCCTGTATGCCGCGCATCACGCCATAACCGCCGTCGTTCATGATCAGCAGGGTGATGTTCACCTGTTCCTGCGCCATGGTCGCCAGTTCCCCCAGGCCCAGCGCCAAACCGCCATCGCCCACCAGCCCCACCACCTTGCGCTGCGGGTTGGCGATCGCGGTGCCGATCGCCATCGGCAGCCCCATGCCGATAGCACCGGCCAGCGAGTGAATGTTGCACAGCGGCGAGATCGCGCGGAACAAACGGCTGCCCCAGACGCTGCCGGAAACGGTGATATCGCGCACCAGCAATCCGTCCTGCGGCAGCGCGGCGTCGATGGCGTCGTTGAGTTTGGCGTATTCACCGGACTGCTGACGCAACGCGCTCTCCGCCTGCTGCACCGCCCCCGCGATCTCGGCATCCCACTCGGCGTTGACCTTCTCGCCGGGGCTCAGCCGCGCCGCCAGCGCGGCCAGCAGCGCCGCACAGTCGCCATTGATCTGCTCATCAGCCAGGTAGTTGCGGTTGGCCGCCGCCGGATCGATGTCAATTTGCACCAGCGGGCGCGGCAGCGGCAGCGTCCAGGTGCGGGTTTCATTACTGCGCAACCGTGAACCGGCCACCAGCGTCAGGTCGCACTGCGTCAGGATAGCCTCGATGCTCGGCGAGTTGTGGAACGCCCGCAGGCTGCGCGGATGGCTGTCCGGCAGAATGCCGCGCCCGTGGGTGCTGGAGATCACCGCCACGCCGGCGTCCGCCAGCTTGCGCACCGCATCACCGCAGGCCAACGCGCCGCCGCCCAGCCACAGCAACGGGCGCTTGGCCTGTTTCAGCCGCTGATGCAGCCGCTCCACCGCCGCATCGTCCGCCTTCGGCAGCGGCGCCGGCGCCAACGCTTCGGTCAGCACCGAGCGGGAAACCAGGCTGCTTTGGATATCGATCGGGATCTCGACCGCCACCGGGCCGCAGGGCGCGGTTTGCGCATCCAGGATCGCTCGCTGGATCACCGCCACCGCCTGTTCCGGCGAATTGACCCGGTAGGCGCGCTTGGAGCAGGCGCGCAGAAAGCCGAGCTGATCCCGGGTTTCATGAATAAACCCGGCGTCGGCGTCCAGATAGGCTTTTTCTACCTGGCCGGTGATATGCAACAGCGGCGTGTTGGCGTTAAGCGCTTCAATCATCGCCCCCACCGCGTTGCCCGCGCCGGCGCCGGTGCTGGTCAACGCCACGCCCAGGCCGGAGAAGCGCCCATGCGCATCGGCCATGGTGACCGCGCCCGCTTCGCCGCGCGCCGGCACGAAACGAATTTTATCGCGCTGCCCCACCGCATCGGCGATCGGCAGATTATGAATCGAAATGATGCCGTACATCGCCGACACCGCGTACTGTTCCAGAGTCCGGGCTATCGCCTCGCCAACCGTGATTTTATCGCTCATCATCTGCCTTCTTAGGGTAGTCGTTATTAGGGTTATGCGTAGAGGTGTCGGCCTAGTCGCTCCAGCGGTTCACCTGATGGCTCAGCGCCAGATACACGCTTTTCTGCTGCATGTAGGCCTTGATGCCGTTCAGGCCCTTTTCGCGGCCCAGCCCGCTTTCCTTGAAACCGCCGAACGGCGTGGAAATCGAGAACGTTTTGTAGGTGTTGACCCAGACGGTGCCGGTTTCCAGCCGCTCCGCCAGCGCCATCGCCCGCGGGAAATCGCGGCTCCAGATGCCGGCCGCCAGGCCGTACACCGAGTCGTTGGCCTGTTCGATCAGCTGTCGCTCGTCGTCGAACGGCAGCGCCACCAGCACCGGCCCGAAGATCTCCTCTTGGCAGACGCGGGCGTCGTTGTTCAAACCTTCAATAATGGTCGGCAGGTAATAGCTGCCGCTCGCCAGTTGCGGATCGGCCGGCGCTTCACCGCCGATGACCACCCGGCCGCCCTCCTGCCGCGCCAGCGCCACGTAGTCCGCCACGCTTTGCCGATGTTTGGCGCTGATCAGCGGGCCGAGATGCACGCCCGGCACCAGCGGGTTGCCGATGCGCAGCCCCGCCGTCAGTTCGGTCAAGCGCGCCAGCAGCGGCTGATACAGCGAACGATGCACGAACAGCCGCGAACCGGCGATGCACGCCTGGCCGGCGGAGCTGAAAATGCCGTAGCAGATGCCGCGCGCCGCCTGCTCCAGATCGGCGTCCTCCAGCACGATGGTCGGCGATTTACCGCCCAGCTCCAGCGAGGTGGGGATCAGCTTGTCGGCGGCGATGTGCGCCAAATGGCGCCCGGTGCTGGTTCCGCCGGTAAAGGCGATCTTTTTCACCAACGGATGGCGCGCCAACGCCTCGCCGATCACCGAACCTTTGCCCGGCAGCACGCTGAGCAGCCCGGCAGGAAGCCCCGCCTGTTCGAACAGCTCGGCCAGCTTCAGCGCCATCAGCGGCGTGGCTTCGGCCGGTTTGAGCACCACGGCGTTACCCGCCGCCAGCGCCGGCGCCACCTTCTGCATTTCGCTGGCGATCGGTGAGTTCCACGGCGTGATGGCGGCGATCACCCCCATCGGTTGATACTGGCTGAGCGTCATCACTTCGGCGCTGCGCGGGGTCGGCAGCTCGCCTTCCAACACCTCGCAGGCGGCCGCGAAGTAGCGCGCGGTCGCCGCCGCGCTGGCCACCAGCCCGCGGGTTTCCGCCAGCGGTTTACCGTTGTCGCGCGTCTGCAGCTCGGCCAGCTGTTCCTGCTGCGCCAGGATCAGGTTGCTCACGCGGTAGAGAATTGAGGCGCGTTGGTGCGGCACCAGCCCACGCCATTCCGGCGCGCGCCAGGCCTTTTCCGCCGCCTCAACCGCCTCGTTGACATCCTCGACGTTAGCGGCGCGCAGCCGCGCGTTGACGCTGCCGTCGGCCGGGAATACCGAAGCCATCTCTTCGCCGCGCCCTTCACGCCAGCGCCCGGCGACAAAAATATTCAATCGTTCCATGCTCCGCTCCTGCCGTTCAGGCAATAAAACCGCCGTCCACCAGACGGCGGCAGGCTTGTACCGCGCTCAGCGCCGCCAGGGTTGATGTTTTGGGATTGCTCGCCAGCGGGGTGCCGCTCAGCTCGATGTGAAACTCGCCAAAGTCGCCGCACACCTGCAGGCGATGGGTATTGCGCCGGGTGGCGGGATCGACCTGCAGGCGTACCCGAGTGGCGTCCATCCCCAGGCCGTTGAGCGCAATGGTGGCCGCCACGTTGGCGTTGGCCGGGAATAAACGCGCCGCTTCACGCGCCGACCCTTCAAAAAATACCTGCGCTTCGCTCACCGCATCGAGATCTATCAACTGTTCCGCCGGGCTGCCGCGCCAGCTGGCCGGACTTTTACTGGCCTGATAGGTCACGCTCTCCAGCCCGCCTTCGCGCGCCGACGCCAGCCCGTCCATGCCCGCCACCGCGCCGGACAGCACGATCAGCTGCCCGTGATGGCTGCGGCAGGCCTGCTGCAACCGCTGTTGCAATGCGGCATCCGCCAGCGCGCCGGTCGAGATCACCGCCAGCGGCCAACCGCGCTGCAGCACCGCTTCGCCAAACTCCGCCACCGCCTGCTGGCTGGCGCACTCCAGTACCAGATCCGGCCGCTGCGAACACTGCTCCGGATGGGTCAGCGCCTGCACCCGCCCGCCAAAAGCCTCATCGATCGCCGCATGATGAGCTGCGCGCGCCAGGATCCAGCCGACCTCCACGCCTTCAGGCAAACGGGCGATCACTTCCTTCGCCATCGCGCCGTAGCCAATCATCATGATCTTCTTCATCTTTTTCGGCCCCTGTTACACATGGCGGTTAAAGCCGCCGGAAACGTCCAGCGCCGCGCCGGTGGTAAAGGAAGCCAGCGGCGAAGCGAGGAACAGCAGCGCCTGCGCCGGTTCCTGCGGCTTGCCGAGGCGCTTCATCGGGATGCCGCGGCGTTCGGCGATCGCCGCCGTCCACTGCTCCCAGCTTTGATCTTTATCGCTGCGATCGTCGAAACGGCGGCGCCATTGGCCCGACTCCACCATCCCCAGCAAGATCGAGTTAACCCGAATGCCTTTGCCCACCAGCTCTTTCGACAGCGTCAACGTCATATTGAGCAGCGCGGCGCGCGCCGCCGAGGTGGCGATCATGTGTTCTTCCGGCTGCAGCGCCAGCAGCGAGTTCACGCAGGTGATAGACGCGATATCCGATCGTTCCAGCGCCGGTAAAAACGCCTGCACCGGGTTGATCACGCCGAACAGCTTCAGCTCTGCCTCATGCAGCCAGGCTTCGCGCGGCGTCTGGTCAAAGTGGGCGACGAAGCCCTGACCGGCGTTGTTGATCAGCAGATCCACGCCGCCGAAACGCGCCGTCACCTGAGCGGCGAACTGCGCCACCTGCTGCGCATCCAGCACGTCGCAGCGCAGCGCCAGGATCTCCGCCTGCGGGAAGTCCGCGCGCAGGCTGGCCTCCGCGCCGGCCAGTTTGTCCGGATCGCGGCCGCAGAACGCCACCTTCGCCCCTTCGGCCAGCAGCAGTTTCAGGGTTTCGAAACCGATGCCCGATGAGCCGCCGGTCACCACCGCCACCCGATCCTCAAGCTGAAAATTCATCGTTGGATTGCTCCCGTAAAGTCCCGCAGATAGCGGTTGAAACACGCCGGCGCATCGAGGTAGCTGGCGTGACCGGCGGCGGCGATCAGACGCAGCGTCGCGTCTTGCTCACGCGCCAGCTCGGCCGCCTTCTCCGGCGGCGTAATGCGATCCAGTTCACCGCACCACACTTCCAGCGGGCCGCGATAGCGCGCCAGATAGCGGCCTATGTCGTCGTTAGCCAGCATCCAGGCGGCACTCAGAAAACCGTCGGGATCGAGCTGTTGCATGCCGTTGCGCACCCAGGCGATGTCCTGCGGATCCGCCCCTTCGCGCAGCAAGGCCGCCGCCCGCTGCTCGCCGTAGCCCACCGGCCCCAGCGTCTCCATCATCTGTTGGCGCTGGCCGTACACCTGTCGGCGTTTTTCCTCCGGCGCCGTGGCATAGCCCTGCGCCGGATCCGCCAACACCAGCCCACATAGCCCGTCCGGATAGCCGGCGGCGTAGGCGCTGCCGATCAGCGCTCCCAGCGAATGGCCGACGATCAGCGGCTGCGCCAGCTGCAGCTCCTCAATCAGCGCCGCCAACGCCGCTGCATAACCGGCGGCGTCAGCCTGCGGATCCGACAACGGCAGGCTGCCGCCGTAACCTGGCGCGTCCCACGCCAACAGACGATGACCGTCCGTCAGGCCGCTGTCGTTAAACTGCTTGATCCACGAGGCGGATCCGGAACTGATGCCATGCAGCAACACCACCGGCCGCCCCTGCCCGGCCTCGCGCCAGCTCAGGGTATACGCCCCGCAGCGCGCCCGTTGGCGTTGCGCCAGGCCGTTCATCAGTTACGCTTCACTTTGGACAGCGGGTGGTCCGCCGGATAAGTCGGGATCTCCGGCTTGGCGGTGCCGAGCATCACGCACATCAGCGCCTCTTCCTCGCCGTGATTGAAAAGGCCGCGATACACGCCCGCCGGCACCGAGATCAAATCGCGCTCTTTCAGCCTGGTTTCGTAATACTCTTCCCCATCCTGAATCATCAGCGTGATGCTGCCTTTCAGCATGAAGAACACTTCCTCCACGTCGTCGTGCAGGTGCAGCGGGCCCTCGCACTTCGACGGCAACACCATGGTGGAGAAGGTGAAATTGCCCGCCGGAATGGTGTTGGCGTCGCTGGCCACGCCGGTGGCGCCGGTGCCGATGTAGCGCATCTGCGCGCGGCGGTATTTCGGGTCGAAATCGGCCTGGAATTTCAGCGCGTTCCAGTCGTATTTGCGGCCTTCGAAACGGGCGATGCGCGACTCCACCCAGTTTTCCATCGACAGATCCTGCGGCTTGACGCCGGCTTTGTTCTCAACCTGAGACATGTTGTCACTCCTCTGTTGAAACGATTGATTAATCAGTACTTTCTCAGCAACGGCAGCAGAATGAGGCAGCCGACGAACGCCATCACCACCAGGAACAGCAGGCCGTTATCCATATTGCCGGTGGCGGCGATCAACGCCCCCATCAGCACCGGCGCCAGCGCGCCGGCAAAATTGCCCAGTCCATTGAAAATGCCGCCGGCGGTGGCGCTGACCTTGCTGCTGGTCGCCTTCGCCAACAGCGCGAAAATATTCGGCGCGCCGGCGCCCCACATAAAGGTGCTGAAAGCCATGGCGGCGATCACGCTGTAAGTGCCCTGCAGGTGCAGCACCACCGCCAGGCCAAGGCCGGCGCCGCACAGCGACAGGAAGCAGGCCAGCGCGCGCCGATCCAGCTTGTCCGACAGCCAGGCACCCAGCACTTCACCGAGCAGCATGGCGATGAACGGCAGCGAAGAGAGGTAACCGGCATGTTCCAGATGAATGCCTTTGCCCTTGATCAGATAGCTCGGCAACCAGCCGTTCATGCCCCACAGGTAGGTCAGGAAGGCGATATTGAACAGGCAAATCATCCAGAAATGCGGGCTGCGCAACAGCTCGCGGCGATGCTGTTGGCGTTCGGACACCGCCGGCTTGGCCGCCGCCGCCGGACGCGACACGTTCAGGTGGCGCATGCCGAACAGCACCAGCAACATCACCGGCAGCGTCAGAAACGCCATAAAGAAGAAGGTGGCCTGCCAGTCGAAGGTATTGAGGATGTACAGGGTGACCGGGAAGCCGAGCGCGGCCCCGAGCGGCGTGCCGAGCAGCCACAGCATGGTGGCGCGCGCCTGCAGCTGCGGCGGGAAGGCCTGACGAATAATGGCGTAGGCCATCGGCAGTAGCGGCCCTTCGGCGATGCCGAGCAGAATGCGCAGCGTCATCATGGCGTGATAGGAGCGCACCAGCCCCATCAACACCATCAGCACGCCCCATACCACCATCATGCCAATCAATACTTTGACCGGATTAAGCCGATCGCCGATGCCGCTGAGCAGCATCGAGGAGATGCCGTAGGAGAACAGAAACGCGCTCATCAGCAACCCCAGCCGCGCCGGGTCAAAACCGATGCCCAGCGCCTGCTGAAACTCGGCGTCGGAAAACAGCGCCGCGATGCTGATTTTGTCGAAAAACGCCAGCAGCACGCAGGCGAACAGCGCGATCGGCACCGACCAGCGCACCCGCTGCTGCGGATTTTCGGCAACGGTTTCCCCCGCCCGTCCAGCGCGGGCGTCAATGTCTTGCGTAGTCATAAAACGCTCCCGAGGTTCGGGCGTTATTTCAACGCCATCAAAGAAAACTCCGCATCCGCCAGCTGCTGCGGATCCAGCACCCGGCCGCTCGCCAGCCAACGCTTGCCGAGCTTGATGGTGCGCGCGTCGTTGAACGCCACCATCTGCACCAGTTGCCGATCGGCGTTCAGCGTGAAGAATACCTGCGACTGCGGCGTGCGGCGCACCACATGGTGCACGCCGCCGCTCGGCACGCCGAGGATCTGGATATTGACGTCGTATTGATCCGACCAAAGCCAGGCCACGTCGTCATACGGAGCGGCGAAGGCGTCGAGCATTGCGCAGGCGGTGCTGATGGCCTGATTTTGCGCGTAGGCCCAGGACTGCAGGCACAGGCCGAGCGTCGGGTGGCGCGCCACATCGCCCGCGGCGAAGATCGCCGGATGGCTGGTGCGCCCCTGGCCGTCGACCACGATGCCGGACTCGATAGCCAGCCCGGCGCTGCGCGCCAGTTCGAGATTCAGCTCGACGCCGATCCCCACCACCACCAGATCGAAGGCCTGCGGATCGCTGACTTCGCTGCCGATCCAGGCGGCGCCGTCGCGATCTTCCAGCGAGATCTCGCCGCAGCCGCACAACACCGTCACGCCCTGCCGGCGATGCAGTTCGAGCAACGCCTGTGAGACATCGGCGCCGACGCTGCGCATGCACAGCGCAGGCTGGCGCTCAAACACCGTCACCTCAACGCCGAGACGGCGCGCAGAAGCGGCGATCTCCAGCCCGATCCAACCGCCGCCGACGATCGCCAGGCGACGGCAACTCTGCAGGCCCTGCCGCAACCGGGCCGCATCATCCCAGGAACGCAGCGTCATCACGCGCGGGTGCTGCGCCCAGGCGGCGCCCGGCAAACGCGGCCGCCCGCCGGTGGCGATCAGCAACTGCTCGAACTGCAGCCGTCGCCCGTCGCTGAGCGTGACGATTTGCTGTTCGGCGTCGATAGACTCGGCGCGCAGCGGGCGACGCCAGTCGATGTTCAGCTCCGCCACCGCCTGTTCGCTGAACAGCCGGCTCAGGGGAGCCGCGGCATCCAGCAGCGCCGCTTTCGACAGCGGCGGCCGCTCGTAAAAATCGTAGGGTTCGTCGCTTATCACCGTCAGCCGGCCGCTGTAACCCCGGTCACGCAGCGTCTTGGCCGCCCAACCGCCGGCCTGGCCGCCGCCGACGATGACAATGCCCGCCTGTTCCGGCCGGTTCATAACGCTTGCGCCTTTTTATGCTGGCGGCGCGTATCGTGATCGATGCCGCCTTCTACCGCCCATTCGGTGAAGGAGACCAGCGAATGTTCCAGCTCGCGCGGCTGCCAGTTTTCCGTCAGATAATCGTCGTTGGTGTAGTACTCGAACGCGCCGCCGGTCGGGCTGTTGACGTACCAGAAATACGCCGAGGAAATCGGGTGGCGGCCAGGGCCGATGAAGGTGCTCCACTGCTCTTTGTTCATGGCGATGCCGCCGCCGATCACTTCATGGATATCGCGCACGGTGAACGCCACATGGTTCAGGCCGCGTGGGCGGTTGGGCAGCTTCAGCAGGAACAGATTATGGTGACCACCGCGCGCCTGGGTGCGCAGGAAGACGGCGCGATCGATATAGCGATCGGAAACCTGGAAATCCAACAGCTCGCGGTAGAAACGCTCGGTCGCCGCCAGATCGTCAACGAAGAACACCACGTGGCCGATATTGATCGGCTGCGCCTGCGAGTAGACCGGGCTGGGTTGATCGATGCGGCGCACGTCGCCCCATTGGTTGATCGGCGTGACCGGCACTTCGACCGCCTGCTGGCGGCTGACGACGAAGCGCAGCGTCATGCCGTTGGGATCGCGGCATTCCAGCTCTTCCCCCACCTGACGAAAGCCGGACATCAACGCCAAACGCGGCTGCAGACGCGCCAGATCCGCGGGCGATGCCACGCCCCAGGTCATGCGGCGCAGGGTGGAACCGCCTTCAAACGCCGCAGGCAGCGCCGCGCTTTGCAACGGGTGCAGAACGACCCGCGCCCCGCTCAGGGTAGTGAATTCGCGCTGCGGTTCGCCCCAATGTTGCGTGGCGGGCTGCAGGCCAAAGTCATGCATGAATTTTTCGCAGGTTGGCAGATCTTCGACGCCAAACTCCAGTTTTTCGATTCCGATTACGCTCATTGCTCAGCCTCACGTTCTCGCTGTATACGGTTTTCAGGCATGACTGAACCCCGGCCCCTGTTTGCTGTGGGCCTTATCCCTGCCTGAGTGAAAGAGTCGGTCCTGTCGGTTAGCCGACGTTGGCCTGCGGCGGTGCGCCGAGGAAGCCGGAAATTTTCTCCGCCGCATCGCGCACTTCCATGCGCAGCCGCTCGCGATCCGCTTTCGGGATCTCATCGGACGGCACCATGATGCTGACCACCGCCTCGACCCGCTGCTCACGGTTGAAGATCGGGTAGACGATCGAGGAGATGCCGTGGCGGAAGAACGATTCGCCGATTACATAGCCGCGCGCCTTGTCTTGCTGCACCATCTGCCACAGCGTTTCGCGATCCGCCGGGGTGCCCGGCGCGTTGCCCGGCAGCTGCGCGTCCGGATAGAGTTGTTCGAACTCGCTGCGGGTGGCGCTGGTCAACAACATGCGGCCGAGCGAGGTTTGGTGCACCGGCAAACGGGTGCCGACGCTGACCTGATTGATCTGAGAACCGGCGGCGCTGACGCGGGCGATATAGATCACGTCGCGCCCGTCGCGGATCGCCAGATGACTGCTGCACTGGCTGCGATCGCGCAGCTGTTCGATCACCGGCTGGCCGGCCTGCGCGACGTCCAGCGACGCGATGTATTCAAAACCGAGACGCAGCACCTTGATGCCCAGCGCGAAGGTATTGGTGCGCGGATTGCGCTCCAGAAAGCCCAGGTGCTCGAGCGTCTGCACCACGCGGTAGGCGGTGGCCTTCGGCATATCGACCAGGCGATGCAACTCGGCAAAGGTCATTTCCTTATGCTGCTCGCCAAACGCCAGCAGCAACTGCAATCCGCGATCCAGTCCCGGGATCAGATACTTACATGCTTGCTCGTCCGCCATCTCTCGCTCCTGCGCTGTGCGCCTGCCCTGCGGGCCGTCAGTTGAATACGAAGCCGCCGTTGACCGGCAGCAGTTGGCCGGTGACGAAATCCGCCAACGGCGACAGCAGATAAAGCACCGTGCCGTTCACATCGTCCGGATGCTGCGCCCCGGCCAGCGCGCGCCCCTGTTCATACAGCTGATGGCGCTCGGCGGGCACATACTCGGTGGCTTCCACCCGCGTCAGGCCCGGCGCAATAGCGTTGACGCAGATGCCCTGCGGGCCCAGCTCGCGCGCCATCGATCTCGTCATCGCGATCACCGCGCCTTTGCTGGCGACATAGGCCATCAGGCGCGGCGCGCCCCACAGCGCGGTGTCCGACGCCACGTTGACGATCTTGGCGTGCGGGTTGCGCGCCAGCAGCGGCACTGCCGCCTGGCTCACCAACCAGGTGCCGCGCACGTTGACCTGCATTACCCGATCCCACAGATCGATGTCGTATTCCATCATGGTTTTACCGCCGACGCCGGTCGCCAGCGCCGCGTTGTTCACCAGCCCGTCGATCCCGCCGCCTGTGGCGATCTTCTCGAACGCCGAACGGATCGAATCCGGTGAGGCCAGATCGATGATTTGCGTTTCCACCTGAGCGCCCTGCTCACGCAGCGCGGCGCCGCTCACCGTCAGCTCATCCGCCAAAATGTCGCACATCACCACCTGCGCGCCGGCAGCGGCAATGGCGGCGGCGAAGCTGTAGCCCAGACCGCGCGCCGCGCCGGTGACCACGATGCGCTTGCCGTTCAGCAGGCCGTTCACTGCGCCGCCTCCCGCTCGCGCAGCGTCGCCAGCTGTTTCTGCGCCTCTTTCTGCATCAGGCGGCGCAGGCGCGACAGACCGACGTCGTGCTGGTACAGGTATTCGCGGCCACGGGCGTTAGGCGCCATGTTTTCAAGCACGATGCGATCCTGCTCGAGGACGTCCCAATGCAATGATTCCAGGCGATTGCGATACATGAAGCGCCACATGTCGCGCTGCCAGTCTTGGACCTTACGGATGCGCCAGAAGAATACCCGGCAGTGATCCTTGTCTTCCGGCACCACCATGCCGATGATCCAGAAGTGGCCGCCCGGCCCGAAACGTTTCTTGTACGGGATCGACAGACGCATCCAATACGCGCCGCTGTTGCCGAACTCCACCCAGTCGAAGTTGACGCCGATCTGGCCGTTTTTCTTGAAGATAAACCCGCTATCGGTCGGCTCCAGCCCCATGTCCGCCTTGCGATCCCCTTCCGCCATCGAGTGCGAGGAAGAGTGCAGGTAGGTGCCGTGCATCGGATCCATCACGTTTTCCAGGGCGTATTGGTAGTTGCAGTTCCAACTGGCGGTACACAAGAAGTGGCTGTACGACGCTTCGTCCGCCAGCTCTTGCGGGAAAGTCAGCTCCGCCGGCGCTTCATCCGCCGTCACGCCAAAATAGAGGAACACCGCGCCGTAGGCTTCTTTGGCCGGGTAAGCGCGCAGGCATTTTTGCCCCACCAGCGGGCAGCGATCCACCGCCGGCACGTCTTTCACCGTCCCGTCGCCGCCGACTTCCACCCCGTGATACCAGCAGGCGATGCGATCGCCGAGGTTCCACCCCATGGAAAGCCGCGCGCCGCGGTGCGGGCAGCGATCTTCCAACGCGTGGATCTGGCCTTCACCGTCGCGCCACACCACGATTTGTTGCTCAAGGCGGGTGATGCCGACCGGATTGTTGCCCACTTCCCAACTGGCCAGCACCGGATACCACATGCCGCGCAGCCCCTGGTCAAGATAGTCCTGCAAGCTCTGTTCGGAGGATGTTGTGTTTGCTGTCATTGTCTTCTCCCGGGTGTCGATCAGAAACCGTTAACGTGAAGGAATTCGCGGAACGTCGCCTCATTCCACGGCTGGCCGCTGCGATCGAACAGGCGGCGCTGATTCAACGCGCTGACGATCTGTTCCAGCTCTTCCGCGCCCTGATCGAAAATCGTTTCCAGCGCCGCCACCAGCGCGGTTTCGAAACCGTCCGGCACCCGGGCGCGGTTTTGCCACACAACGTTGCGGAACTGGCCCGGCTGATGGATTTGACCGTTGCCGCCTTCGCGGGCCGGCGTCACCTGTTGGGTGTCCGGCAGCCAGGGATTGAAATCGGTGATGTGCTGCATGATTACTCCTCCGCGATAAAGGTGATCTGGATTTGGTTGTCGACCACCCGGGTGGGATAGGTTTGCAGATCGCGGCCGCCCGGCTCGCGCAGGCACTGGCCGGTACGCACGTCAAACAGCGCTTCGTGCAGTGGGCACTCAACCTTGCCGTCGTCAACAAACCCCTGGCTGAGCAAGGCGTAAGCATGCGGACAGACGTCTTCCAGCGCATAGTAGTTACCGTCGAGCAGGTAAACCCCGATCTCTTTGCCTTCCACTTTGCCGGAGAAAGGAAAATCTTCTTTCACCTGAGACACTTCGCACACATTCTTCCAGCTCATTGCTTTTATCCTCTATCTGATTGTTTCATATATGAAACTCAGTTTCTTATTTAATACAGTCACTATAAGTCTGGCGAAACTTTCGTCAAGCGAGCGGCGCGGCAAATGTTAATGAAAAGTTGTTTAAAAATGACAAATGCGGGAAGGATCACGAAATAATGCACCGATATGAAAAACCTATGTCAGTTGTGCGCTCTTCAGTTAATTTATGGCAAAAATTGCGTTGATCCTGGCGGCGCATTGCGCGTAAAAGAGTTCTCTCGCTGTCTTTTAAATCCAGTTTTATAACAATAAATTTACATAAATCGGCCTCATCCCCGCGTTTGCGCGTAATGGCATCCGCAGGTGAGTTTACTGCTGCCTGAATTCGTCAACCGCTCGCACTGAGGAACGCGCCGTGCAACAACGTCAACGCTGGTTTGGGGTGATCGCCCTGTTGTTTCTGATCGTTATCGCCTATGCGGATCGGGTTAATATCGCCGTGATGTTGGTCAATCCCGACTTCCTGCAACACTTTCAACTCGGCGGTGACCGCGCCCATCAGGGCACGCTGATGACGGTGTTTTTACTCGGTTACGGCCTGTCTGCCATGTTGCTGACGCCGTTTCTGGAAACGCTGATGGGTTACCGCCGCGCGCTGACGCTGAGCGTCGTGCTGTGGGCGCTGCTCACCGCCGCGTCGCCGCTGGCGGGATCGCTGCTGTTGCTGTGCGCGGTGCGCGCGCTGCTGGGCGTCAGCGAAGGACCGCTGTTCTCGCTCAAGACCATGTACATCAGCGATCATTTCGCCGCCGACGAGCGCGGCAAACCCAACGCGGTCAGCGCGCTGGGCGTCTCGTTGGGGCTGGTGATCGGCTTTCCGCTGGTGAGTTTTCTGATGGCGCACTTCGGGTGGGCGATGTCGTTTCACCTGCTGGCGCTGCTCAACCTGCTGTTGGGCCTGGCGCTGGTGCGGCTGTTCGTTCATCCGCTCGCCTTACCCTCATCTTCACGCCCCGCCGATCCTCAGCCGGTGTTGAGCCGCGTCTGGCACACCTTCGCGCTGGCCTGGCGCACGCCGATGCTCGGTTGGATCCTGCTGATCGAGATCGCCACGCTCAGCTATCTGTGGGGGTCCAGCGCCTGGCTGCCGGCCTACCTGACCGATGAAAAAGGATTCTCCATCAAGCAGATGGGGTGGATGGCCGCACTGCCTTTCATCGTCAGCATCGCCTCAAAATACCTCGGCGGCGTGCTGCTCGATCGTATCCGCCCCTATCAGGCGCCGCTGATCTTCGTCTTTGGCGGCGCGGCGACCGCGCTGTGCATCTATGGCGTAATGAACAGCCATCAGCTTGGCTGGATCGCGTTCTTCCTGCTGGCGGCCAACGCCTGTTGGGGCGCGCAGGGCGCGGCGATCCCCACGCTGCTCCAGCATTATGCGCGGCCGGAGGCGGTCGGCAGCGCCTATGGGCTGATCAACGGCATCGGCAATCTGTTCTCGGCGTTTGTGCCGATGGCGATGGGCATGGTAATGGCCAGCCAGGGCAAGGTGTCCTCGGGCTTTGCGGTGCTGATCGCCTCACAGCTGCTGACGCTGCTGGCGGGCGGCGCGCTGTTTGGCCGCATGTTGCTGGCGCGGCAGGTGAAGCGGGCATAGCCTGTTCCCGCACCGTTGCGGCAGAGAAAGCCAATGGCCTTGAGAGGGTGCTCATGGATCTGGACGCCAACAACCAGCAGACGGGGGACATCCCCCGTCGCACGGGTTGCCTTACCGTTCGGATTCGTAAGCCAAAATGGCCTTTAACCTCCGTAGTGCCCGATCGGATCCGCAGCTCACACAGCGTGCTGCGGGTTATCCATGCCAGTGATATTACCGTGGCACAAATAACCACCAGTTTTAACAGGCTCCGTTTGTTCGGCATCATGCCTTCTTCTCCTTGCCTCGCGGCGGGTAAGGGGCTAACTTAACGTTGCTGGCGTTAGAGTAGGCCTCGGGTTGATGAATATCGACTCGGGGCTTTTCTCTTTGTACCTTTCACGCAGGCTCTAGATACAAAGATCCAGAGCACCCGCGCGCAGTATATTCATCCTCCCCGTTATCCCGGTTCCTTTTTACTGACCCCGTTTCATTTCTGCGCAAAATTGCGCAAAGGCGTTGCAACAGACTGAAAATCGCCGCGCGGATGGCGAAAAATGAAATAAAAAAAGCGGCCCCATACGATGGGAGCCGCTTTTTCAGCAAGACGTGGCCTGGCGTCAGGCGTGTTTCTTGGCCGCCTGCAGGTACAGCATCTCCAGACCCAACGTCGCCGCGGCCAGCGCGGTGATCTCGGACTGGTCATACGCCGGCGCCACTTCCACTACGTCCATGCCGACGATGTTCAGCGACTGCATGCCGCGCACCAGTTTCAGCGCGCGATCGGAAGTCAGACCGCCGATCACCGGCGTGCCGGTGCCCGGTGCGAACGCCGGATCCAGGCAGTCGATGTCGAAGGTCAGGTACACCGGCATATCGCCGACGATGCCTTTGATCTGGGTCAGCAGGTCGTCCACGCTGCGATCGTTCACCTGCGCGGCGTCCAGTACGGTAAAGCCATTGTCGTGATCAAACTCGGTGCGAATGCCGATCTGCACCGAGTGATGCGGGTCGATCAGGCCTTCGTTCGGCGCATGATAGAACATGGTGCCGTGGTCGAACTTGCTGCCGTTGGCGTAGGTATCGGTATGGGCGTCAAAGTGCACCAGCGCCAGCTTGCCGAAATGCTTGGCGTGCGCACGCAGCAGCGGCAGGGTGACGAAGTGGTCGCCGCCGAACGAGAGCATGCGCTTACCGGCCTTCAGCAGTTTCTCCGCGTGCGCCTGCAGCTTGTCGCTCATGTCCTGCGCATCGCCGAAGTTGAACACGATGTCGCCGCAGTCAACCACGTTCAGGCGATCGCGCAGATCGAAGCTCCACGGCCAACGGTTGCCTTCCCAGGCCAGGTTGGTGGACACCTGGCGGATGGCCGCCGGGCCATGACGGCCGCCGGCGCGACCGGAGGTCGCCATGTCAAACGGAATGCCGGTGATGACCCACTCTGCATCGCTGTCGTAAGGCATGAAGTTCAGCGGAAAGCGCAGGAAACCAAAGGCGTTGGACACTAATGAATTATCGGACTGATGGCCTAAGGTGCTCATAGTAAACCCTCGTAGTTCAACAAGTTGCCGGGCGCAGACGCCGGGCCGTGACAAAAAAAAATCCCTCCCGCGTCGTTAGCCCGACGAGAAAGGGATTTGTTCGATGTGTGTTTCGGTGCTACCGATACGGCAGATTATGGCCGCATTTTGTTCATGCTTCAAGGGGGCCGATATCGCCCCCTGAAGAAGGCGGTTACTCGTCTTCCAGATACGTGTAGCCGTACAGGCCAGCTTCAAACTCTTCCAGGAACTGCGCCTGCAGCTCGCTGTCCAGATCGGTTTCTTTGACCTGATCGCGGAACTTGGACAGCAGCGCGCTCGGATCGAGCTGCACGTACTCCAGCATATCCGCCACGGTATCGCCCTCGTCGGACAGCTCGGTCTCGACGCTGCCGTCCGGGAACACGTACACGTCAACCGAGGCGGTGTCGCCGAACAGGTTGTGCATGTTGCCGAGGATCTCCTGGTACGCGCCGACCATGAAGAAGCCCAACGCCGGCGGGTTCTCCGGATCGTATGGCGGCATCGGCATGGTGGTCGCCACGCCGTCGCCGTCGACGTAATGGTCGATGGTGCCGTCGGAATCGCAGGTGATGTCGAGCAGCACCGCACGGCCTTCCGGCGGCTTATCCAACCCTTCCAGCGGCAGCACCGGGAACAGCTGATCGATTCCCCAGGCATCCGGCATCGACTGGAACAGCGAGAAGTTGACGTAGAACTTGTCCGCCATGCGCTCTTGCAGTTCGTCGATGATAGGACGGTGCGCGCGGTTGCTCGGATCGAGCTGCTGCTGGATCTTGTTGCAGATGTTCAGATACAGCTGCTCGGCCCAGGCGCGCTTGGTCAGGTCCAGCATGCCGTGCGCGTATTGGGTATGCACGTCGTGCAGATCCATCTGGCTGTCGTGCAGCCATTCGCGCAGCGAGCGGCGGTTTTCCGGCTCGTTCATTTCCAGCCAGGTTTCCCACATGCTTTCCAGCGCGCGCGGCGCGTCGGCTTCCGGCGGCTGCGGTTCGCTGAACTCGTTGCGCTCTACGCCGATCACGTTGGAGACCAGCACCGTGTGGTGCGCGGTCACGGCGCGACCGGACTCAGTGATCACCGTCGGGTGCGGCAGGCCGTGTTCGTTACAGGCGTCGCCGATGCCCCAAATCACGTTGTTGGCATATTCGTTCAGGCCGTAGTTGACCGAGCAATCGGACTGCGAACGGGTGCCTTCGTAGTCGACGCCCAAGCCGCCGCCCACGTCGAAGCACTGAATGTTGACGCCCAGCTTGTGCAGCTCAACGTAGAAGCGCGCCGATTCGCGCACACCGGTGGCGATGTCGCGAATATTGGCCAGCTGCGAGCCCAAATGGAAGTGCAGCAGCTGCAGGCTGTCGAGGCGGCCCGCTTCACGCAGGGTTTCCACCAGCTTCAGCACCTGCACCGCCGCCAGACCGAACTTGGATTTTTCGCCGCCGCTCGACTGCCATTTGCCGGAGCCTTGCGACGCCAGACGCGCACGCACGCCCAGGCGCGGTATGACGTTCAGCCGTTCGGCTTCTTCCAGCACCAGGTTGATCTCGGACATCTTCTCGATCACCAGGTACACCTTGTGCCCCAGCTTTTCCCCGATCAGCGCCAGACGAATATATTCACGATCTTTATAACCATTACAGACGATCACCGAGCGGGTCATGCCGGCATGCGCCAGCACCGCCATCAGTTCGGCCTTGGAGCCGGCTTCCAGCCCCAGCGGTTCGCCGGAGTTCACCAGCGATTCAATCACGCGGCGATGTTGGTTCACCTTGATCGGATACACCAGGAAATAGCCGCCCTGGTAACCGAAGGACTCACGCGCGCGTTTGAACGCGGCGTTGATAGAGCGCAGGCGATGCTGAAGGATCTGCGGGAAGCAGAACAGCGCCGGCAGACGTTGGCCGTCTTTCTGGCGCGTTTTCACCAGTTCTGCCAGATCGACGCGCGCCTGCGGGACATCCGGATCCGGGCACACGCTGATATGGCCCAGCTCGTTGACGTCATAGTAATTGTTGCCCCAGTAGGCGACGTTATAAGTACGCAGCATCTTGCTGGCATTACGATCATTCATGGCAACCTCCTGCATGGAGCGCAAAGATAAAGACTCGCCCGCAACCGGCGGACGGTGAATCAACAGATCATCAGACATGGTTCGCCTCACATTCCGTACTGACGAAACCGTCAGCCACTATCGCAGCTACAACCCGCGAGAACAACCCAACAAGCCGCGCCGGCGGCAGCGAAGAGAACTGCCGTTCGCGGTCAGCGATCGGTTTATCACTCATATAATTGTAAGACACCCTGTTCAAACCTCGTGAATCGGGCCAAGAAACATCCCACAGGAAGGCTGCAGGCTACCCTTGTTCAGTTCTTCAGACGACCGTTAGCCGGCCCGAGAATCCTGAGTAGCGGCCAAGTGTTTATCGCACCTGGTAAGTGACAGAGAGACAAGACGGGAAATAGCAGAAGAATGTGCGCCAGAACGGCACTGCTGTTGAGAACCAACAACCGGTAGACAACGGATCATTAATCCAACCACCTCCACGCGCGCCGTTCGGAGTGAACGACCCAGCCTCTAAAATAGTGTAAGAACGTGACCGTTCGATGAAGCGGCGGCGCCACGGCGAACGCCCGCGACGGATAATAGCGCAATGCCGGCGAATGCAAAGCGGAAGTTTACCGTACCTTCCCCCACGCCAGACCGCCGTACTGTGCAGCAAATGAACCGCGCGCGCAGTTTATACCGGTAAGCAGGTGAAAAAGCAAAATGAAAATTCGCCGAAAACTGTTTCAAGCGATGAAAATGGCGCCAACCCGTTTGCGCAAAAGAGCGAAAGCGCAAAAAATTACTGGCAATCTGGCTAAACCCTGACCTAAAATAGACGTCCAGATGTTAATCCATCTATACTGGTTAACTGATAAACTGCTTAACGGCTTTGCCTGAGGGGCGTTGCAGGATGCATCTCGCGCCATCAGCGGAAGACCCTTCGCTTCGATGCCGGATCTCCAGCGCTGTGCAGTAATTTCTAACCCGTCTTATGCAAGGTAAAGAACACAATGGCTAAACACCTCTTCACGTCCGAATCCGTCTCCGAAGGACATCCAGATAAAATCGCCGACCAGATCTCCGATGCCGTCCTCGACGCCATCCTGGAACAAGATCCGAAAGCGCGCGTCGCCTGCGAAACTTACGTGAAAACCGGTATGGTGCTGGTCGGCGGTGAAATCACCACCAGCGCCTGGGTCGATATCGAAGAGATCACCCGCAAGACCGTGCGCGAGATCGGCTACGTTCATTCGGACATGGGCTTTGACGCCAACTCCTGCGCAGTGTTGAGCGCCATCGGCAAGCAATCCCCGGATATCAATCAGGGCGTTGACCGTACCGATCCTCTCGAGCAGGGCGCCGGCGATCAGGGCTTGATGTTTGGCTACGCCACCAATGAAACCGACGTGCTGATGCCTGCGCCTGTCACCTACGCGCACCGTCTGGTGCAGCGCCAATCCGAAGTGCGTAAGAACGGCACCCTGCCGTGGCTGCGCCCGGACGCGAAGAGCCAGGTGACCTTCCAATACGACGACGGCAAAATCGTCGGCATCGACGCCGTCGTTCTGTCCACCCAGCACTCAGAAGACATTTCGCTGAAAGATCTGCAAGAAGCGGTGATGGAAGAGATCATCAAGCCGGTACTGCCGGCGGAATGGCTGACGGCGGGCACCAAATACCACATCAACCCGACCGGCCGTTTCGTTATCGGCGGCCCGATGGGCGACTGCGGCCTCACCGGCCGTAAGATCATCGTCGACACCTACGGCGGCATGGCTCGCCACGGCGGCGGCGCCTTCTCCGGTAAGGACCCGTCCAAGGTTGACCGTTCCGCGGCATACGCGGCGCGCTACGTGGCGAAAAACATCGTCGCCGCCGGCCTGGCCGATCGCTGCGAGATCCAGGTGTCTTACGCTATCGGCGTAGCGGAACCGACCTCCATCATGGTGGAAACCTTCGGTACCGAGAAAGTGCCAACCGAACAACTGACGCTGCTGGTGCGCGAATTCTTCGATCTGCGCCCATACGGCCTGATCCAGATGATGGATCTGCTGCAGCCGATCTACCGCGAAACCGCCGCCTACGGCCACTTCGGCCGCGAACACTTCCCATGGGAAGCGACCGACAAAGCTGCACAGCTGCGCGATGCCGCCGGCCTGAAATAAGCCCCGACATCAACATGAAAAACGGCGAGCCAAGGCTCGCCGTTTTTATTGAACGGATGGGTGCTCATGGATCAACGCATCGACTGCCGGCCGGCGGAGGCAAAGCCCCCGCCGCCGGGTTGCCTTACCGTTCGGATTCGTAAGCCAAAATGGCCGGAACCTCCGTAGTGCCCGATCGGATACGCAACTCACACAGCGTGCTGCGGGTTATCCATGCCAGTGATATTACCGTGGCACAAATAACCACCAATTTTAACAGGCTCCGTTTGTTCAGCATCATGCCTTCTTCTCCTTGCCTCGCGGCGGGTAAGAGGCTAACTTAACGTTGTCCTGATCTAGAGTAGGCCTCGGGTTGATGGATATCGACTCGGGGCTTTTCTCTTTGTACCTTTCACGCAGGCTCCAGAGACAAAGATCCAGAGCACCCGCCCGCAGTATATTCACCTCCCCCTCTCTTCCCGCGTTCCTTTTCACGTTAAATGTCTTTCTTGCGCAGCGACACGCAACGCCTTGCAAGGCGTTGAAAAAAGGCCCAGCAACGCTGGGCCCTTGATGGCGAAGAAGGCAAAGTAGGGGTGAAGCTTACGACGTCTGCTTACGCAACAGATAAACGAAGTACGGCGCGCCGATAAAGGTCGCCAGTAACCCCGCGGGGATCTGATACGGAAACAGCAGCATCCGCCCGCACCAGTCGGCAAATACCATCAGCAAACCGCCCAACAGCGCGGCGATCACCATTTGCGGCAGCGCGCGGCGGAAGCCCAACATGCGCGCCATGTGCGGCGCCATCAGCCCGACAAAGCTCAGCGGCCCCACGGTCAGCGTCGCCATGGCGGTCAGCGTGGCGGCCAACAACAGGATGGTCAATCGCGCAGGCGTCAACGCAATCCCCACCGAACGGGCGGTGGCCCCGCCGAGCGGCAGAATGGTCAGCCAGCGACGGCACAGCGGCGCCAATATCATCAATCCGGCGGCGATCAGCGCGGTGCGCAGCGCCTGCGCCGGCTCCACCGAATAGGTTGAACCGGAGAGCCAGGTCAGCAAGCCCCCCATACGCGGATCGCCGCTGGCCAGCAGCAGGAAGATGACGGTGGTAAAGGCGGTGCTGAGCGCGATGCCGGCGAGCAACATGCGTTCGGTAGAGAAACCGCCGCGGCCGGCGGCAATCATGATGATCAGCAGCGTAACGGCCGCCCCCAGACTGCCGGCGGGCAGCAGCCAAACGAAGGCGTCGCCCGGCACCATAAACAGCATCATCACGACGCCAAAAGCGGCGCCGGAGCTGATGCCCAGCACTTCCGGGCTGGCCATCGGGTTGCCGGTCAGCTTCTGGATCAGCGTGCCGGCGACCGCCAGCATCATACCCGCCGCCAACGCCGACAGCACCCGCGGCCAGCGCCACGGCAGCAAGGCGTCCAGCTCCGCGCCCAGGCTCCAGTGCCAGCCGCCGGCATTTTTGCCCAGCATCAGCGCCAACGTCAGGCCGATCAACAGCACGGCACCGGCCAGCGCTGCCCAGCCAGGCAGATTCCCGCGCTCGGCAGGCACCTTGTCGCCAAGGTTCATCGGTGGCGGCGTGGCGGCGCTGCGCAAACGCGGCAGCAGCCACAACAGCAGCGGCGCGCCGAACAGCGCGGTGGCCGCCCCGGTCGGGATCTCACGCCACACCTGCGCCACCCCAATCATCACCTGATCGGTCAGCCACAGCAGCAACGCCCCCAGCAACGGCGCCAACATCATGCGATGCGCCAGGCGGCGAGCGCCCAGCATCTTCGCCATCAGCGGCGCAAACAGGCCGATAAAGCCGATAACGCCCACCGCGCTCACCAACATGGCGCTGAAGATGATGGCCAGCCCCAGGGTGCAGAAGCGCGCCATCGACAGCCCCAACCCCAGGTTGCGCGCCACGCCGTCGTCCAGCCCCAGCAGCGTCAGCGGGCGCAGCAATAGCGCCGCCAACGCACCGGCCACCAGCAAACGCGGCAGGATAAACTGCACCGCGCTCCAGTCCTGTTGGTTCAACGCGCCGGTGCCCCACAGGAACATGCCCTGCAGCTGATCGTAATTAAACAGCGCCAACAGGCTGTTGACTGCGCCGCAGTAAAGCCCCAGCACCAGCCCGGCCAGAATCAGCGTCACCGGCGACATCCGCTTGCCCCAGGCGACGCCGAACACCAGCCCGCCCACCGCGATCGCCCCCACCATAGCGGCCAGCTGACGAGTGAACTCGCCCCCCGGCAGCACCCACAGCGTGGCGATGGTCAGGCCGAGCTGCGCGCCGGCGGCCACGCCGAGCGTCGACGGTTCCGCCAACGGATTGCGCAACACCTGCTGGAACAATACGCCGACCAATCCCAGACCGGCCCCGGCCAACAGCGACACCGTCAACCGCGGCAGCAGGCTGTAATGGAACAGCATTTGCCGCACGTCGTCGATGTCCGGCGCGCTCAGCGCCCGCGCCCATTGCGCCGGCGGCAGTTGCTGCGTCAGGTTGTATATCGTCAAACCGCCTGCCGCCGCCAGCAACAGCAGGATCAGCGTCAGCGGCAATTTCCGAATGCCCGCATTCATGCCGCACTCTCCTGAGCCTGCGCCAACAGGCGGCAAAACCGCATCGTCGACAGCGTGGCACCGTAGAACCACACCGCCGGCACCTGCCGCAGCTGGTTTTGCCGCACGAAGGGCAATGACTGCCACAGCGGCGTCGCGCTGACCTTGTCCATCATCGCCTGATTACCGTGATCGAGATAAATGACCCGGGCGTTACGCACCGTGGCCAACCGTTCAATCCCCACCACCGCCGTGCCCCAAAAGTCGGTTTGCTGCTGCCAGGCATTGCGGATGCCCAGTTGGTCCATCGCTTCCTGGAACAGGCTTTTCTGGCCGATGATCAACGCATGGCGGGTGTCGATCAGGGAAAACAGCAGCAACGGTTGCCGGGTGTAGCTTTGCAGGCGCTGACGCGCATCCTGCATAAAGCTGTCGAACTGCGCCAGGTGGTTTATCGCCCGGCTTTCTATGCCTAATCGTTGCCCCAGCGCCAGCAGCGACTGGCGGGCGACGGTCAGCGGTTTCCCGCTGCCATCGTTGAAGCCGAAGCTCATGGTTGGCGCGATGGGTTGGATTTTTCGCGGCGTCGGGCCATAGCCTTGCGACAGCAACACCAGCGAAGGCTGGAGCTGCTGCAGCAGTTCGAGATTAGGTTCGGTGCGCTGCCCGACGTCGACGACCGTCGTCGGCAGCTTCGGCTCCGCCACCCACAGGTTGTAGTTATGGACATCGGCCACCGCCAGCGGCGTCACGCCCAATGCCAACAGCAGCTCGATCGGCAGCCATTCCAGCGCCGCAACGCGCGCGATATCCGGCGGCGCATCCGTCGCTCGCCCGGGCCACGATCCCAACAGCGGCGACAGCGCCAGCGCCATCAACAGGCGGCGGCGCAGCGGATCGTGAGAAGAAGTGAATGCAGAGGACATCAGTAGACAAAACTCACCGGCGCGCCGCCGCTCGGGTGCGGCAACGTGCCCATAGGAATACCGTAAATTTGCTCCAGCACGGGCCCCTGCATCAGTTCCAGCGGGCCGCCCTGGGCGATCATGTCACCGCCGCGCAGCGCCACCAAATGGTCGCAGTAGCGCGCCGCCATATTGATGTCGTGCAGTACGGCGATCACCGTGAGATCGCGTTCGCGGCTCAGGCGCTGGATCAGCGCCAGCACCTCGACCTGGTGCGCGATGTCCAGCGCCGACGTCGGCTCGTCGAGCAACAGGCAGCGGCTGTCCTGCGCCACCATCATCGCCAGCCAGGCGCGTTGGCGCTCGCCGCCGGACAGGCTGTCCACCAGGCGGTGGGCGAACGGCTTCAGCCCCACCAGCGCGATGGCCTCTTCCACCTGTTGGCGATCGTTGGCGCCAAAACGCCCCAGCGCGCCATGCCACGGATAGCGGCCGACGGCCACCAGCTCGCGCACCGTCATGCCTTCCGCCGCCGGCAACTGCTGCGGCAGGTAGGCCACCTGGCGGGCGAAGGATTTGCTGTCCCACTGCGCCAACGGCTGCCGATTGAGCAAGACCTGACCGCCGCTGGGCGCATGGTGCCGCCCGAGCAGTTTCAACAGAGTGGATTTACCGGAACCGTTATGGCCGATCAGGCCGCAGACTTTGCCCTGAGGAAAACGGAGCGACAGCGGTTGCAACAGCACCCGGCCGGGAACGGCGAAGCTGGCGTTATCCAGCGCGAACGTCGCGCCGGGATTAAGAAGTTTGTCCTGCATAGATCCTGCTTTTTCCGAGGCGACGCGCCGCCGCCCCGGCTATCCGGTTAGAAACGGAAGGTTGCGGTGGCGACCACCTGGCGTTCTGCGCCCCAGTAGCAGGCGTAGTCGCGGTAGCAGCTCGATACGTAAGTCTTGTCGAACAGGTTGTTGATGTTGACGCCCACGGACGAGCCCGGCAGGCCAAAGCGCGCCAGATCGTATTTAATGGTGGCGTCCACCAGCGTGTAGTCCGGCACCTTGAAGGTGGTGTTATCGCTGTTGAAGCTCGAGCTGGAGCCAACGTAACGCACGCCGGAACCCATCGTCAAACCGCTCACCGCCGTTTCGTGGAAGGTATAATCCGCCCACAGCGACGCCATGTGTTTCGGCACTTCGACGGTCGGTTTGCCCTGATAGGTGTTGTCCTTGGTGTACTTCGCATCGGTGTAGGTATAGGAGGCGATCAGGTTGACGTTGGCATTCAACGCCGCCTTGGCTTCCAGCTCCACGCCGCGCGAACGGATCTCGCCACTCTGCACGCTGAACTGCGCGTTATCCGGATCCGGTGTCAGGTTGTTGTTCTTGGTCAGCTGATACAGCGCGCCGGTCAGCACGATTGGGCGATCCTTCGGCACGTATTTCACGCCGGCTTCATACTGCTTGCCGATCGAAGGTTTGAACGTACTGCCCCCTTGCGTCGTGCCCAAATTCGGCTCAAACGACTCGCTGTAGCTGAAATACGGCGTCACGCCGTTGTCGAACAGATAGTTCAGGCCGCCGCGCCAGGTGAACTGCCGGTCGGTCTGCTGGCTAGTCGAACTCGCATCACGGTTGTAAGCGGAGGTCTTCGCCCAGTCATAGCGCCCGCCCAGCGTCAACAGCCACTGATTCCACTCCCCTTGCTCCTGCACATACAGGCCGGTTTGCTCCTGACGGTTCAGATAATGGTAGGGGAAGTTGATGTTGACCGCGTCATTCCCGTATTGCGGATGGGTCATGCTCAGCCCGTCCGCTGTGCCAAATGCGGCATTGATATCGTTACGCATGCGCATGTAGTCCACGCCGAACAACAGCGTGTGGTCGATATCGCCGGTTTTCACCTTCGCCTGCGCCTGAGTATCCACCGAGAAATTGTTCAGGTGCTCTTTCGACTGAACATAGGCGCGGTTAATCGTCGTCGGCGTCGCAGCAGAAACGCCACTGCCATAAATACTCTTCATGTCGGTGTCCAACTGCAGATAGCGCAGGTTCTGGCGCACCGCCCAGGTATCGTTGAAGGCGTGTTCGAAGCTGTACCCGATCATCCGCTGTTTGCGGGAGGTATAGTTGCTGGCTTCGCCTTCGTTGAAATCGGTCGGCAGCTTACCGCCGTTCGGCAACGGGATCAGCGTGCCCTGCTTCGGCAACCAGCCGTAATAACCGGTATAGGGATCGTTTTGAATGTTGGCCAGCAGCGTGAAGTTGGTTTTGTCATCCGGGCGCCAGCTAAAGGACGGCGCGATCGCATAGCGCTTCTCTTTGCTCATGTTCTGCTGCGCATCGCTGTCTTTCGCCAGGCCGGTCAGGCGATAGGAATAGATGCCCTGATCGTCCAGCGCGTCGCTGAAATCGAAACCGGTTTGGAACAGGTTATCGGTGCCCATCTTGAACTGGATTTCGCGCAACGGCTCGGTGGTTGGCCGCTTGCTGACCAGGGCGACCAAGCCGCCGGGGTTGCTTTTGCCGTACAGCACCGAGACCGGGCCGCGCAGCAGCTCGGCGCGCTCGAGGAAATAAGGATCGATGGACGCTTCGCTGTAGTTGTCGCCCAGCAGCCGCAGGCCATCCAGATACTGGGTGGTGTTGGTGGCCGGGAAGCCGCGGATCGCCACTGCGTCATAGGTCGTGGAGCTGCCGCGGCTGGCGAATACGCCCGGCGCATAGGCCAGCGCGCCTTTCACCGTATCCGGCTGGCGCATGTCCATCTCTTCACGCGTTACCACGGAAACGGACTGCGGGTTCTTCTCGATCGGCGTATCGGTTTTGGTGCCGGTGGCGCTGCGCTTGGCGACATAGGTGCCGACCGGCCCCCAGGCGCTTTCCTGCTGGGCGGTGTTGCTGCTGCCCACAACGGTAATCGTGTCTTCCTTGGCGGCCGGCTTGGCGTCGGCGGAAAAAGCCGGCATCGCCAGCGTACCCAACGCCGCAGCGACGGTGATCGCTAACGCGCTGACGGGGAGACGGCCCTGCTTGGCCGCGGATGATGAAAGACGCTTGGTCAGCATGATTTATTTCTCTGATGAATTATTAAATGACGAATGTAAACGATAATAATTATTATAAGCGTCGCATTTTATGCAGAAGCCAAATTAAACTGCAAGCCGAATTCATAGGGCAAATAGGTTAAGGATTAGGCGCTTAGCCTTGCGGTTAACAGGGAAATAAAACGAGCGGAAAAATAAAAAAGCCCGCAACCAAGGTTACGGGCTTAATAACAAAGCAAAAATTTTCGCCGGGGCCGACGCCCCGACAGCGATTACTGACCGAACATATCCTTGATCCAGCCGGCGACGCCATCGCCATCTTTTTTGCTCACCCGCCGCCGGTTGCTGCTGTTGCTGCACCGCCGCCTGGCTGGCCTGACACAGTCCCTGCGGATTGTCGGTCCAGACCGGGATGGTGCGCCAGCTGCCGCCGCCGCAGATAAAGTTGCCGGCAGAGTCAATGCTCATCTGGTTAATGCCTTCCGGCGGCTGCAGCATCAGCGGCAGCGGCGTCTGGTTTTCCAGATAGCGGCGATACAGGGTCAACGCGCCGTTGGCGCCGGTCAGCTTGGCCGGGCCGTTGTTATCGCGCCCGACCCAGGCGATCGCCACTTCCTTGCCGTCGATGCCGGCGAACCAGCTGTCGCGCAGATCGTTGGTGGTACCGGTTTTCGCCGCCAGGTTGTAGTTCGGGAACTTCACCGACAGCGAGCGGGAGGTCCCGCGCGCCACGCCCTGCTGCATCGCGTACAGCGTCAGGTAAGCGGCCTGCGCCGGCACCATGCGCTCCGCCTGCGGGAAGCTCTGGTACAGCACCGTGCCGTCTTCGGCGATCACCGAACGCACCGCCGACAGCGGCGCACGGTTACCGCCGCTGGCGATGGTCTGGTATTCCTGCGCCACTTCCATCGGCGTCAGGCCGATCGCCCCCAGCAGCATCGAAGGCACCGGATTGATCTCCGCTTTCGGGATCCCCAGGCGTTGCAGCGTGGCGCTGATCTGATCCAGCCCGACCGACAGGCCGAGGTTCACCGTCGGCACGTTCAGCGAGTTGGCCAACGCATCCACCAGCATCACCTGACCGCGGAATTTGCGATCGTAGTTGTTCGGCTGCCAGACGGCGCCGTTCGGCTGTTTCAGCGACAGCGGCGCATCCGCCAGCCAGGTGTTGAGGCGGTATTTGTCCGGCTCGGACAGCGCGGTCAGGTACGTTGGCGGTTTGGCCAGCGAGCCGACCAGGCGTCGCGCCTGCATGGCGCGGTTGAAACCGGCGAACTGCGGGTTGGCGCCGCCGACCATGGCGCGTACTTCACCGCTGAAGCGATCGACGATCACCATCGCCGCTTCCAGATCCTGCAGGTGACGCGCAGCGCGCAGCGCCGGGATGCCGTCTTCGACCGCTTTTTCCGCCGCGTCTTGCGACACCGGATCCAGCGTGGTGAAGATCTTCACGCCGGACAGGTCATTCACCTTATCGCCCAGCTTGGTCTGCAGTTCCTGACGCACCATCTGCATAAACGCCGGCTGCGGCGTAATGACGCCGCCTTTCGGCTGCACGCCCAGCGGACGCGCGCTCAGCATGTCATACAGCTCGCCGTCGATCACGCCCTGGTTCTGCAGCAGTTTGAGCACCAAATTGCGGCGTTCCAGCGCCAGTTTCGGGTTACGCCACGGGTTATACAGCGACGCGCCCTTGACCATGCCGACCAGCAACGCCTGCTGATCGAGGCTCAGCTCATCCACCGGGCGGCCGAAGTAATACAGGCTGGCCAGCGGGAAGCCGCGGATCTGGTCGCTGCCGCTCTGGCCGAGGTATACCTCGTTCAGATACAGCTCCAGGATGCGGTCTTTGCTGTAACGGTAATCCACCAACAGCGCCATATAGGCTTCGTTGGCCTTACGCCACAGCGAACGTTCGTTGGTCAGGAACAGGTTTTTCACCAGCTGCTGCGTCAGGGTGCTGCCGCCCTGCACCGCGCGGCCGGCGGTCAGGTTGGCCAGCACCGCGCGGCCGATGGAGTACGGGCTGATGCCGTCATGCTCATAGAAGTGGCGGTCTTCCGTGGCGATCAACGTATCCACCAACAGATCCGGGAAACCGGAGCGCGGCACGAACAGCCGCTGTTCGCCGTTCGGCGACTGCAGCATGGTGATAAGACGCGGATCGAGGCGGAAGAAGCCGAAGCTGCGGCCGCTGTCCAGGTTTTCGATCTTCGCCAGGCGGTTATTCTGGAAATCGAGGCGGGCGCGGATCTGCCCTTCTTTACCATCCGGGAAGTCGAACGGGCGGCGCAGCATCTCGATGCTGTTGGCCTGCACGGTAAACTCGCCCGGACGCGTCATGCGGCTGACCTGGCGGTACTGCATGCCTTCCAGCAGATTAACCATCTCCTTCTTGCTGTACGGCATGCCCGGTTCCAGGTTGACCATGCGGCCGTACACCGCCGCCGGCAGCTGCCAGACTTTGCCGTCGATGCGGCTGCGGATCTGCGAGTCCAGGTAGACGCCATAGATCGCCAACAGGACGGCGAGCACCAGGATCAGTTTGATAAACAGGCCGAGCCAGCGGCGTTTTTTACGCGGCGGAGTCGCTTTCACCTTACGCGGCATGCGTTCCTCCTCCTCTTCATACTCGTCATCGTCATACTCGTCTTCTTCGTAATCGTCATAATCGTCGTCTCGGCGACGGCGCGGCGGCTTGCGCGACGCGGTGCTTTTTGGTTGTTTTCCTTTGCGCCCGATGGGCTCGCGGTCATCCCCAGCCATGGCTGTTGTTCTCCGAGCTTGCCGACACTGCCGGCCATAATGAGTCGCTTAATCTGTGCCGACGCCGTGGCGCTGAACAGAAGAAACATCTGAATTCCAAACCTTAAACGCTCGCGGCCTACTGATATTTCTTCGTTCGGCGCGTCGGGGCCGCCGTGGCCGGATCGTCCGGCCATACGTGTTTCGGGTAGCGACCCTTCATCTCTTTTTGCACCTCGCGGTAGGCGCCTTGCCAGAAGGCCGCCAGATCGCCGGTGATTTGCAACGGCCGGTGCGCCGGTGAGAGTAACTCAAGCACTACCGGGATGCGACCCTCAGCCAACATCGGGCTGCGCTGCTCGCCGAACATTTCCTGCAAACGCACCGCCAGCGCCGGCGGTTTGCCGGCCTCATAACGGATCGGCAGGCGGCTGCCGGTCGGCACAGTGTAATGAGTGGGTAATGCATTATCCAGCCGCTGTTTTTGCTGCCAGTCCAACAGCCGGGACAACGCCTCGGCGAGGTTGACCTGCTTCAATCCGCGCAGATCGCGCACGCCGTTCAGCGACGGCAGCAGCCACTGCTCCAGCGCCGCCAGCAGCGGTTCTTCGTCCATCGCCGGCCACTCCGCCTCCGGCAGCCAGGCTTGCGCGCACTGCAGGCGCACCCGCAGTTGTTCAGCTGCGCCCTCCCAGTTGAGCACCGCCAGCCCCTGCGCGCGCACCCAGTCGAGCAGCGCCTGCTGCAGCTCTTCGTCCGCCGGCTTGGCCAGCGGCTGCGCGCGCAGCGTCAGACGGCCGATCTGCTGGCGTTTCCAGGCGCGCAGCGTCCCCTTCTCTTCATCCCACTCCACCGCCGTGCGTTGCATGACCATCGCCGGCAGCTGCGCCGCCAACGCCTCGATATCGACCGGCAACGCCAACAAAATACGCGCATCCGGGCTGTTGTGGCCCTGCAACAGGTTGGGGACAATCAACCAGGGCGCGCGCGACAGCGCCTCGTCCTGGTTCATCGCCGCGCCCAGGCCGTTGGCCAGCAGGTAGCGGCCATCCTGACCGCGACGCTGGGCGATGCGATCGGTAAATGCCAGCGCCAACAGCCGCGGCGCCAAATCGGCGTCAACTTGCCCCGCACGTTGCGGCAGACGTTTGGCCAACTGCACGGCGCGCTGCCGCCAGTTCGGCTGCGGGCGGCTCAGCCAATAACCGATATCCATCTGTCCGCCGCGCGGCGGTTCTTCCAGCAATGCCGCCAGCAACGCGGCCGTCGCCAGGCCGTCGGCGCTCAGCGCCGCGCCGGCGACCAGCATCGCCGCCAGCCGCGGTTCACATCCCAGAGCGGCCATTTGGCGCCCCGGCGCGGTGAGTTTGTCGCCGTCATCCGTGGCCCCCAGCCGGTGCAGCAACGCCCTGGCCGCCGCCAATGCCGCTGCCGGAGGCGCGTCAAGCCAGATCAGCTGCGCCGGATCATGGCACCCCCACTGCAGCAGCTCGAGCCAGAAGCCGGTGAGATCGCTCTGTAAAATTTCCGGCTCAGCATGTTCCACAGCGCGCTCCGCCTGCTCTTTGGCGAACAGATGCCAGCAAATGCCCGGTTCCAGACGCCCGGCACGCCCGGCGCGCTGCACCATCGAGGCCTGACTGATGCGCTGTGTCGCCAGCCGCGTCAGACCGTTGCGCACGTCGTAGCGCGCTACGCGTTCCAGGCCGCTGTCCACCACCAGCCGAATGCCCTCGATCGTCAGGCTGGTCTCGGCGATGTTGGTCGCCAACACCACTTTGCGGCGGCCCGGCGCCGCCGGCTGAATCGCTTTTTGCTGTTGCGCCAGAGGCAGAGCGCCATACAGCGGGCAAAGATCGGTATCACTCGCCACTTCGCCGGTCAAACGCTCCAGCACCCGGTTGATCTCCGCTACGCCCGGCAGGAACAGCAGCAAAGACCCCGGCTGTTCGGCCAGCATGCGCTTCACCGCCGCCGCTACGCCATCCTCCAGCCGCTGATGGCTGGCCAACGGCTGATACAGGCGTTCAACCGGGAAACTGCGCCCCTCGGACACTACCACCGGCGCCTGCGGCAGCAGTTGCGTCATACGGGCGTTATCCAGCGTGGCCGACATGATCAACAGTTTCAGATCGTCGCGCAGCCCTTGCTGCACGTCGAGCAGCAGCGCCAGCGCCAAATCGGCCTGCAGACTGCGTTCGTGAAATTCATCGAGGATCACCAGCGATATGCCCTGCAGCTCGGCATCCTGCTGCAGCATGCGGGTGAGAATGCCTTCCGTCACCACTTCCAGCCGGGTCTGCGGCCCGCTTTTACTTTCGGCGCGCATGCGATAACCCACGGTCTGGCCGGGCTCCTCCCCCAGTTGCTGCGCCAGGCGGTAAGCGACGTTTTTCGCCGCCAGCCGCCGCGGCTCCAGCATGATAATGCGCCCCGGCAACCCGGCCTTAGCCATGATTTGCAGCGGCAGCCAGGTGGATTTACCGGCACCGGTCGGGGCGTGCAACAGCACTTGCGGGGCAGACTGCAGCGCAGCCAGCAACTCATCGAGCACTGCGCTGACGGGCAATGAAGACACTGAATTCTCCGTAGTGGTTAGCGTTAAACGGCGTACAGTGTAGCATTAGCTTTATCCCCGTAACCTTTCAAACTGTTGCGGCGTTAGCTATAGTACGGAGCTCATTCGTGCGCCGCGCCCCTCGCGGGGCCGCTGCCAGTAACGTTTACCGCTGTTCCCGACCGTATTGTCATGCATTTGCCGAGCCCTTATGTCCAATTCGCGCCGCCTGTTTTTCGCCCTGTCCTTGCCTGACGCCCTGCAACAGCAGGTGGTCCGCTGGCGCGCCGAGGCGTTTGCACCGGAGGCCGGTCGGCCGGTGGCGGCGGCCAATTTGCACCTGACGCTGGCGTTTCTCGGTGAAGTCAGCGCACAGAAAGAACTGGCGCTGCGTAAGTTGGCCGGCCGTATCGCTCAACCCGGCTTCAGCATGCGGCTCGACGATCTCGGCCATTGGCCGCGCCCCGGCGTGGTCTGGCTCGGCACCCGCCGCGCGCCGCGCGGGTTGCTGCAGCTGGCCGAGCTGCTGCGTTCGCAGGCCGCACGCAGCGGCTGCCATCAAAGCGCGCTGCCGTTCCATCCGCACATCACGCTGCTGCGCGCCGCCACCCAGCCGGTGGCGATCCCGCCGGCGACGCCGGGCTGGGCGTTCAGCGCCGACGCCTTTTCCTTGTATGAATCGGTGTTCGAAAACGGCCGCACCCGTTACCAACACCTTGAACAGTGGCCGCTGGCCAAGCAGGCATCCCCATGATTTTTTCTCCACCGCTGCGCTCCGCCACGCTGATCAAACGTTACAAACGCTTTCTGGCTGACGTGATCACCCCAGAAGGGGAAACCTTTACGCTGCACTGCGCCAATACCGGCGCCATGACCGGCTGCGCCACGCCCGGCGACACCGTGTGGTACTCCACCTCGGACAACCCCAAACGCAAATACGCCCACAGCTGGGAGCTGACCCATACCCAACAGGGGCACTGGATCTGCGTCAACACCCTGCGCGCCAACGCGCTGGTGCGCGAGGCGATCGAACACAATTTAATCAATGAATTATCCGGTTACAGTAAAATTAGCGGCGAAGTGAAATACGGCGGTGAAAACAGCCGTATCGATTTGTTATTACAGGCAGAAAATCGGGTTAACTGCTATATTGAAGTTAAGTCAGTCACATTACTGCAACAACAACGTGGTTACTTTCCTGATGCGGTAACGCTCAGAGGGCAAAAGCACCTGCGTGAGTTGCTCAGCGTGGTTGAAAGCGGGCAACGGGCGGTATTGTTCTTTGCCGTGTTACACAGCGGTATTGAGCAGGTCGCACCGGCACATCATATAGATGAGCGCTATGCGGCGCTGTTGGCACAGGTCCGGCAGTTGGGAGTGGAAGTGGTTTGCTATGGGGCAAAATTATCACCTGACGGTATTTATCTCTGCGATAAGCTGCCGTTTTTTATCGATTAGCGCAGCCGGGTCCCTATAAATAGACAACCGGCCAGCACGATCGCCAAATACGCCTTCCTTCACACGATTGTCAAGCGGGCGACAGGAATAATTGCCAACCTACCTTCCTTCTGTTATTTATAGCGGCCTGTTTTTCCCCCGCATTGGGGATTCGATAGTGCGTGTGTATGTAGGAGAAGCAACATGCAAGAAGGGCAAAACCGTAAAACCTCGTCCTTGAGCATTCTCGCCATCGCTGGGGTGGAGCCGTACCAAGAGAAGCCGGGCGAAGAGTACATGAACGACGCCCAGTTGTCGCATTTCAAGCGCATTCTTGAAGCGTGGCGCAACCAGCTCAGGGACGAAGTGGACCGTACTGTATCGCATATGCAAGAAGAGGCAGCCAACTTCCCTGATCCGGCCGACCGCGCTACTCAGGAAGAAGAGTTCAGCCTTGAACTGCGTAACCGTGACCGTGAACGCAAACTGATCAAAAAGATCGAGAAAACGCTGAAGAAAGTGGAAGACGATGATTTCGGCTACTGCGAATCTTGTGGCGTGGAGATCGGTATTCGTCGCCTCGAAGCGCGTCCGACCGCCGATCTGTGCATCGACTGCAAGACGCTGGCTGAGATCCGCGAAAAGCAGATGGCCGGCTAATACCGCTACTCTACATGATTGGAGCTGCATCAAGGCGGCAAGAATGCGCATGCCGATGAGCTTACTCAAGTAAGTGATTCGGGTAAGCAGGCGCAGCTAACACAGATGCAGTTTCAAGCATAACGAGTATGTTACCGCTGCGGCGTGCGCATCCGCGTGCGCCGCACAGAGAAAAGGGAACCCCTCCCCTCTGATATGCAAGAAAGTCATTATGTGGGGCGCTTTGCCCCATCGCCTTCCGGGGATCTGCATTTCGGCTCGCTGATTGCCGCTCTGGGAAGCTACCTTCAGGCTCGCGCCCAACGCGGGCAGTGGCTGGTTCGCATCGAAGATATCGACCCGCCGCGCGAAGTCCCCGGCGCCGCCGCTCGCATCCTGTCCGCGCTGGAACATTATGGTCTCCACTGGGACGGCCAGGTCATCTATCAATCCCAACGTCACGACGCCTATCGCGCCGCGCTGGATCTGTTGCAGCGCCAGGGGCTCAGCTATTACTGCACCTGCACCCGCAGCCGCATCCAGCAAATCGGCGGATTGTACGACGGCCACTGCCGCGATTTGCAGCTCGGCCCGCAGGGCGCCGCCATCCGCTTGCGTCAGACCGCCCCCGTTTACCGGTTCCACGATCGCCTGCAGGGAGAATTGCACGCCGATCCGGCGCTGGCGGGAGAAGACTTTATCATTCGCCGCCGCGACGGGCTGTTCGCTTACAACCTGGCGGTGGTGATCGACGACCATTTTCAGGGCGTGACCGAGATTGTCCGCGGCGCCGATCTGATCGAACCGACGGTGCGCCAAATTGCCCTTTACCGCCAGCTGCAGGCGCCGGTGCCCGCCTATGTGCATCTGCCGCTGGCGCTGGGTGCCAACGGCATCAAACTGTCGAAGCAAAACCATGCGCCGGCGTTGCCCGCTGGCGATCCGCGACCGGTGCTGATCGCCGCGCTGAAATTTCTGCGCCAACCGCTGCCGGAAAGCTGGCAAGATCTTGACCTGCCATTATTATTGAGCTGGGCGATCGAACACTGGCGGTTGGAAAACGTGCCGCGTCAGGAGGCTATCCCTCTGGATGAAAACACGCCGGCATTCTCAAAGGAGCCATGGTGAGCTATGATTAGCCGCTATTTTTTGTTAGCTCCATTTTTATCAGTCACTATCGAGGTGTACCATTTTTACCCGAGTAGCCAACTTCTGTCGTAAGGTACTGACCCGCGATGACAAGCTGCCCCGCGACGACGCGGCGGCCGGCGATAAAAACGTAGTCCGCGAAGAGCGTGCCGCGGCGCCAAGCCGCCCTGCGCCGCAGCCGCGCGCCGCCGATAACGGCAGCAACGCCCCTGCCCGCCGCTCAACGCCGCGCAAGCGTCCGCCTTTCCCCCTCGCCGAGAGCAACGACTCGATGACCGTGATCCCGCGCGAACAACACTCGATTTCGCGCAAAGACATCAGCGAGAATGCGCTGAAAGTGCTTTATCGCCTGAACAAGTCAGGCTACGAGGCTTATCTGGTCGGCGGCGGGGTGCGCGATCTGTTGCTCGGCAAAAAGCCGAAAGACTTCGACATCACCACCAACGCCACGCCGGAGCAAGTGCGCAAGCTGTTCCGCAACTGCCGCCTGGTCGGCCGCCGCTTCCGTCTGGCGCACGTGATGTTCGGGCCGGAGATCATCGAAGTGGCCACCTTCCGCGGTCACCACGAACAGAATCAGGAATCCGACAAGAATTCCTCCCAGCAGGCGCAAAACGGCATGCTGCTGCGCGACAACATCTTCGGTTCGATCGAGGAAGACGCCCAGCGCCGTGATTTCACCATCAACAGCCTGTACTACGGCGTGGCGGATTTCACCCTGCGCGATTACGTCGGCGGCCTGAACGATCTGAAACAAGGCGTGATCCGCCTGATCGGCGATCCGGAAACCCGTTACCGCGAAGATCCGGTGCGCATGCTGCGCGCGGTGCGCTTCGCCGCCAAGCTGGATATGCGCATCAGTGAAGAGACCGCCGAGCCGATCCCGCGTCTGGCTTCTCTGCTGCATGAGATCCCACCGGCGCGCCTGTTCGAAGAATCCCTCAAGCTGCTGCAGGCGGGTTACGGTTTCCAGACCTATCTGAAGCTGTGCGAATATCAGCTGTTCCAACCGCTGTTCCCGCTGATCGCCCGCAACTTCACGCCGAACCACGATACGCCGATGGAGCGCATTCTGGTGCAGGTGCTGAAGAACACCGATCATCGCCTGCAGAATGACATGCGCGTCAACCCGGCCTTCCTGTTTGCCGCCATGCTGTGGTACCCGCTGCTGGAGCACGCGCAGAAACTGGCGCAGGAAAGCGGCCTGGCGTACTACGACGCCTTCGCGCTGGCGATGAACGATGTGCTCGACGAGCAGTGCCGCTCGCTGGCGATCCCGAAACGCATTACCAC
Organism: Serratia sp. SCBI; assembly: GCF_000747565.1. Lineage (NCBI taxonomy): Bacteria > Pseudomonadati > Pseudomonadota > Gammaproteobacteria > Enterobacterales > Yersiniaceae > Serratia > Serratia sp. SCBI. Next base: position 4,259,905 of record NZ_CP003424.1, read on the forward strand.
GCTGGTGCGCGATATCTGGCAGCTGCAGCTGCGCCTGTCTCGTCGTCAGGGCAAACGCGCGCACAAACTGATGGAACATCCGAAATTCCGCGCCGCCTATGATTTGCTGGCGCTGCGTGCGGAAGTGGAAGACAATCAGGAGATGCTGCGTCTGGCCGAGTGGTGGGGTGAGTTCCAGGACGCCACGCCGGCGCGGCAGAAAGCCATGTTGAGCACCCTGGGTGACGATCCGGCGCCGCGTCGCGCGCGTCAACGCCGTCCTCGTCGCCGGGCACCGCGTAAAGAAGGGGCATAATGATCCGCGTTTATATCGCGCTGGGCAGCAACCTGGCGCAGCCGCTGCAACAGGTTAACGCCGCGCTGGAGGCGCTGGAGCATCTCCCGCGCACCCGGCTGGTCACCTGTTCTTCGTTTTACCGCACCAAGCCGCTGGGGCCGCAAAACCAGCCGGACTTTCTCAACGCGGTGGTGGCGCTGGATACCCTGTTGCCGCCCGAACAGCTGCTCGACCATACCCAGGCGATAGAACGCAATCAGGGGCGCGTGCGCAAGGATGAACGCTGGGGGCCGCGCACGCTCGATTTAGACATCATGCTGTACGGCGACAAGGTGATCCATACCGATCGCCTGACCGTACCGCATTATGGCCTGAAAGAGCGCGAATTCATGCTCTACCCGCTGGCGGAAATCGCCCCCGATCTGATTTTCCCCGATGGCGAACCGCTCGCCAGCTGCCTCAAGCGCGTGCCGGAAAACGGCATGGCGCTGTGGCACTCGCCAAAACCGAAATCCTGACCCGCCTACAGCGCCAGCCGCGCGACGAACCCGCCTGTCGGGCGATTGGCGAAACTGACCTGTAAACCATGCAAGCCGGCGATACGCTGCACGATCGATAACCCCAGCCCGCTGCCGGTTTGCTCCTGTCCCGGCGGGCGATAGAAGCGTTCCCCCAACCGCGCCAGATGCTCTGTCGTCACCCCCGGCCCCTCATCCTCTACCGTCAGCGAGCGCTCGCTCAACGTCACGGTGACCGCGCCGCCCTGCGGGGTGTAACGCACCGCGTTGTCCAGCAAGTTGCGCAATAACAGTGACAGCAGCAAGGTCTGCCCCTGACGCACCGGCGGCGTTCCCTGCTGTTCATAACGCAGCGTCACGCCCGCCGCATGAGCCAGCCGATCCTGTTCCGCCAGGGTCATCATCACCAGTTCGTTCCAGTCAATGGGCGCCAGCTCGGCCAGATCCGACAGCGAATCCAGCCGCGACAGCGTCAACAGCTGATCCACCAGCCGGGTGGCGCGATCGATGCCGACCGTCAGATTGTCCAGCGCGTGCTCGCGCATCGGCGCATCGTCCCCCGCCAACTGCACCACTTCGGTCTGCACCCGCAATGCCGCCAGCGGGCTGCGCAATTCGTGCGCGGCATCGGAGGTGAAACGCCGCTCCCGCACCAGCAGCGCATTGATGCGGGCGAACAGCGCGTTGAGCGCATCCACCAGCGGGCGCACCTCGGTTGGCACCTGGCGCGCATCCAGCGGCGTGGCGTCATCGGGCGCGCGCCGGCGCAAACCGGCGGCTACCGCACGCAGCGGCCGCAGCTCGCGCCCAACCATCAGCGCGATCAGCAGCATCAGCACCGGCAGCGTCGCCAGCCAGGGCACCAGCTGGCCAGTCACCATGCCCAGCGCCATATCGCGCCGGTAATCCCACTCCTGGCCGACCACGATGCGGTAGCGCCCGTCGGGGCTGGTCAACCATACCAGGCGCCAACTGTCGTCATCGCCTTTGCGTTCGCCGTCGGTAAAACCTTCACGCTCCCCGTCAAACAGGAAGTCGGCACCGTTCTCGCCGTCGTTGAGCAGCATCTTGCCTTGGCGATCGAAGATGGCGAACGCCAGCGCGTCATCATCTTGCTCGCCCCGTTTGCCATGATGCACCAGCTTCTTGGTTTTCGGCAGGCTGCGCGCGCTTTCATCGGCCAGCAGATCGCCGAGGTTAGCGGTCGCCAGCCGCTTGGCGAACAGCATCTGCTGGGTGTCGAACACTTCGTTGATGGTATTGCGCGACATCACCCAAGCCACCACGCTGGCAGTGCACCAGGTCAGCAGCGCCAGCAGGCTGAAAATCAGGATCAGACGCAGCCGCAGGCTGAGGCGCTTCACGGGGCATCCCCCAGCGTATAGCCCACGCCGTGGATAGTACGGATGAAGCCGTTGCCCAGCTTGCGCCGCAGGTGGTGAATATGCACCTCCACCGCGTTGCTGCTCACCTCGTCGTCCCAGTTGTACAGCTTCTCCTGGATCAACGGCCGCGCCAACACGCGCCCTTTGTTGTGCAGAAACAGCTCCAGCACCGCCAATTCGCGCGGCGTCAGCGTCACCGGTTCGCCGTTGCAGCTCACGCTGCGGGTGGCGCTGTCGAACACCACGTTGCCGTGCGTCAGCTGTGGCATCAGTTGGCCGTGACGACGGCGGATCAGCGCCTGCAGGCGCGCCGCCACTTCGGCCAGCGCGAACGGTTTGCACAGATAGTCGTCGGCGCCGCTTTGCAACCCGCTGACCCGTTGCTCCAACGCATCGCGGGCGGTAAGGATCAGCACCGGCACATCCTGCCCGGCCTGGCGCCACTGGCGCAGGAGATCCAGTCCATCGAGGCCCGGCAGGCTGAGATCGAGGATCACCGCGTCATACGGCGCGCTGCCCAGGGCGTTTTTACCAACCGCGCCGTCGGTGAACCAGTCCAGATTGAAGCCGAGTTTGGTCAGCCCGGCCTTGATGCCGTCCCCGATCAGTTTGTCATCTTCGATCAGCAGAATTCGCATGAGTATCCCTTTTGAGTCATGACGCCATTGCACCACAAGGTTCTTAAGAACCGCTTAAGCATGGCGATCCGCGCTACCCACCCCGATAGGGTTACAGTAGAATGGCTGCACTTTTTTGCAGCCTGGGCCTGCGTAAGCCGCACGGCCCGTTTCAGGAGACGTTGTGATGAAACCCACCACCGTGACCCATTTGCGCCAGTGGAAACAGGAGCAACGCAAGTTTGCTACCCTTACCGCCTACGATGCCAGCTTTGCCAAGCTGTTTGAAGAGCAAGGCATTAAAGTCCTGTTGGTGGGCGATTCGCTGGGCATGACGCTGCAGGGCCACGACTCCACGCTGCCGGTCACCGTCGCCGACGTCGCCTATCACACGCGCGCCGTGCGCCGCGGCGCGCCGGCCTGCCTGTTGCTGGCCGATTTGCCGTTCATGAGTTACGCCACCCCGGAACAGACCTTCGCCAACGCCGCCGAGCTGATGCGCGCCGGCGCCAACATGGTGAAACTGGAAGGCGGCAGCTGGCTGTGCGACACGGTGAAAATGCTCGCCGAACGCGCGGTGCCGGTATGCGGCCACCTGGGGCTGACGCCGCAGTCGGTCAACGTGTTCGGCGGTTATAAGGTGCAAGGGCGCGACGAACTGGCCGCCAAACAGCTGCTGCAGGACGCGCGGAATCTGGAGCTGGCCGGCATTCAGCTGCTGGTGCTGGAGTGCGTGCCGACCGAGCTGGCACGCCAGATCACCGAAGCGCTCTCCATTCCGGTCATCGGCATCGGCGCCGGCAACGGCACCGACGGCCAAATCCTGGTGATGCACGACGCCTTCGGCATCACCGGCGGCCACACGCCAAAATTCGCCAAGAACTTCCTGGCGCAAAGCGGCGATATCCGCACGGCGGTGCAACACTACATTCAGGAAGTGGAGCAAGGCCTCTATCCGGCGGCTGAACACTCTTTTAACTAAGCGATGGTTCCAGGAGTCACCCAATGATTATTATCGAAACCCTGCCGCTGCTGCGTCAGCAGATCCGCCGCTGGCGCCAGGAAGGCAAGCGCATCGCACTGGTGCCGACCATGGGCAACCTGCACGACGGCCATATGACGCTGGTCGATGAAGCGCGCGCCCGCGCCGACGTGGTGGTGGTGAGCGTCTTCGTCAACCCGATGCAGTTCGATCGCCCGGACGATCTGGCGCGCTACCCGCGCACGCTGCAGGAAGACAGCGAGAAGCTGACCCGCCGCGGCGTCGATCTGGTGTTCGCGCCGGCCCCGGCCGCGGTCTATCCGCACGGGCTGGAGCAGCAAACCTATGTCGACGTGCCGGGCATCTCCACCATTCTGGAAGGCGCAAGCCGGCCGGGCCACTTCCGCGGCGTTTCCACCATCGTCAGCAAGCTGTTCAACCTGGTGCAGCCTGATTTGGCCTGTTTCGGCGAGAAGGACTACCAGCAATTGGCGCTGATCCGCAAAATGGTGGCGGACATGGGTTACGACATCGACATCGTCGGCGTGCCGACCGTGCGCGCCAAAGACGGCCTGGCCCTCAGTTCACGCAACGGTTACCTGACCGCCGAAGAGCGCAAGGTTGCGCCGCAGCTGAGCAAAATCATGAACGCGCTGGCGCAGCAGCTGGCCAATGGCGAGCGCCATGTCGAAACGCTGTTGGAACAGACCGCCGAGCAACTGCGCGCCGCCGGCTTTACGCCGGATGAGCTGTTTATTCGCGATGCCGACAGCCTGCAGCCGCTGACGGTGGACAGCCAACGGGCGGTGGTGCTGATGGCCGCCTGGCTGGGCAAAGCGCGGCTTATCGACAACCAGCAGGTTGACCTGACGCTGTAAGTCATTTTTTATACTGTCGTCATCCTGCCGCCCTGACCATAGGTAGACAATGGCGGAACGATCGGTGACGATAGAGATTGCAGGGATGCAGGAGAGATGTTCAACCCCAACGCCTGTGAAGGCCGATATTCAGTTAGGTAAAGCTATGATACGTACTATGCTGCAAGGCAAGCTGCATCGCGTCAAAGTCACTCAGGCTGACTTGCACTATGAAGGATCCTGCGCCATCGATCAGGACTTCCTGGAAGCGGCCGGCATTCTGGAATATGAAGCGATCGATATCTACAACGTGGATAACGGCCAGCGCTTCTCCACCTACGCCATCGCCGCCGAGCGCGGTTCGCGCATCATTTCGGTCAACGGCGCCGCCGCGCGCTGCGCCTGCGTGGGCGACAAACTGATCATCTGCTCCTATGTGCAAATGACCGACGCCGACGCCCGCCAACATCACCCGAAGGTCGCCTATTTCGAGGGTGACAACAACCTGCAGCGCAAGGCGAAAGCCGTGCCGGTTCAGGTCGCCTGACGGTAAAACGGGCGCCTCGCGCGCCCGTTCTTTTCCTTACTGCACCACCGTGCCCGGCTTGTTGGCTATCCGATCCGCCATGGTCTGGATCGAGTCGGTGCGCAGAATATACAGCCGCTTCAACGTATAGGGATTATCCCCCGGCTTCACCTTGCCCTGCACCGTGGTCACCGCCAGATGGAAACCGGCGTCCTGTGCCGCCTGGATAGCCCGCTGGTTATAGCCGCCGAACGGGTAGGACAGATACAGCACGTGCGGGTTGAACTGCGACAGCGCGCGGCGCGAGCGCTCAAAATCGAACTCGATATTATGCAGCGAACGGCTCAGCAAAATCGGCTGGCGATTGCCGTCGGTGCGATGCAGGAAGTGGGTGTGCGACTGCACGTCGAACACGTCCTGAATCTGCTTAAGCTCCGAGACGCTCATAAACTGCAGCGAGTCCGGGTTCCATTTCTGCGGATGACGCTTGATGCGCGAAGAGATGATGAACGCCGTTGCGCGGAAACCGTAATCCTTCAATACCGGGTAAGCGTAGCGATAAACCGATTTCAGCCCGTCGTCGAAGGTCAGCACGATCGCCTTGCCCGGCAGGTTGATCTGATTCTTCAGGTAGGCTTCCAGCTGATACAGCGAAATGGTGTCGTAGCCCGCCTGCTTGAGGTAGGTCATCTGGTTGCTGAACGCCACGTCTGAGGTGGTGGTCGAAGTATGGCGGAAGCGCTTGTTCTCTTCGTTTTTCAGCAGGTGATGGTAAGTCAGCACCGGTATGCCGTTATCGATCTCGCAGTCCAGCTCATTGACGAACCCCAGCCGATCGCCGATGTTGACCTCGTACCAGGTATTGTTCAGCCGATCCTTCAGCTTGCCGATGATCGGATAACGCAGATTGCCTTCCAGCGTGCCGAAGACCTCGCTGTCCTTGTCCGCCGCGGTGTATACGTCGATCGCCTTTTGGGTGATCAGATTCTGGTTGGTCAGCGGCTTGTTCAGCTCGCCCAGATCGTCTTGCACCTTGCGCGACTTCTTCAGCTCGCGCACGTCGTCTTTATCGATAAAGCCGGTGCCGTGCCCGAATTTGAATTCGTAGTATTCCGCATCCGCCGGGAACACCTGGATCAGTTGCCCGCGCTTCACTTCCCCTACCGGGATCACATGCTCGCCCACCAGCGAATAGACTTCGCTGTCGCGCTGCGCTTCCATGTATTCAGATTTAACCGCGCCGTCTTCCGACAGCAGATTCGCCAGGCTCACAGGGGAAACCAACGACATCAGAATGCCGAGTAACCCAGTCGCCAACTTGTATTGAGGCCGCATGATGATGTTCTGCTTACGAGTGCGTAATGACAAAAATGAAGGAAATGTGGAGCGCCAGCATAGCACGATTTGAACAGCGGGGAACTAGCGGTTATTTGAGCGATTCTATTGATTTACGCGCCGCCTGCGCCAAATCGGGAAAAGCGCCCCCGCCGGGAAAACGAGGGCGCATCAGGATCAGCTGCGCAGGCCGCGGCCGCGTTCGATCAGGTACCAGGACAGCAGGTAGAACACCGTGATAAACGCCACCAACACCGCCATGGTGAACGCCAGCGGCACGTCGTTGATGCCGAGGAAACCGTAGCGGAAACCGCTGATCATATAGACGATCGGGTTCAGCTTCGACACCGCCTGCCAGAACGGCGGCAGCAGCGACAGCGAGTAGAACACCCCGCCCAGGTAAGTGAGCGGCGTCAACACGAAGGTCGGGATCAGGCTGATGTCGTCGAAAGTGGTGGCGAACACCGCGTTGATCAGCCCCGCCAGCGAGAACAGGATCGCCGTCAGCAACAGCGTCAGCGCAATCACCCACCAGGCGTGCACCTGCAGCGGCACGAAGAACAGCGAGATGATGGTCACCAGCACGCCGACGCAGATACCGCGCGCCACGCCACCGCCGACATAGCCGGCGATCACCACGTGGGTCGGCACCGGCGCCACCAGCAGTTCCTCAATGTTGCGCTGGAATTTGGCGCTGAAGAACGACGACGCGACGTTGGCGTAGGAGTTGGTGATCACCGCCATCATGATAAGGCCGGGCACGATGAACTGCATGTAGCTGAAGCCGTGCATATCGCCGATGCGCGAACCGATCAGGTTGCCGAAGATGATGAAGTACAGCGTCATGGTGATCACCGGCGGCACCAGGGTCTGGATCCAGATGCGCGCGAAGCGGTTCACCTCTTTGGCCCAGATGCTCTGTAAGGCCACCCAATACAAACGCGTCATGCTTTCTCTCCATTACCGTTAACCAGGGTGACAAACAGCTCTTCCAGGCGGTTCGCCTTGTTGCGCATGCTCAGCACCTGCACGCCCTGCGCGCTCAGCTGGGCGAACAGGCCGTTCAGCCCCTGTTCACGCATCACCTCCACTTCCAGCGTCGAGGTATCCGTCAGGCGGCTGCGGTAACCGTCCAGCTTCGGCAGCGGGCTTTTCGCCGCCAGATCGAGGATAAAGGTTTCCGACTTGAGCTTGGCCAGCAGCCCCTTCATCGAGGTGTTTTCCACCAGCTCCCCGTTCTGGATGATGCCGATGTTGCGGCACAGCATCTCCGCCTCTTCCAAATAGTGGGTGGTGAGGATGATGGTGGTGCCCTGGGCGTTCAACTCTTTCAGGAAGCCCCACATCGAGCGGCGCAGCTCGATATCCACCCCGGCGGTCGGTTCATCGAGGATCAACAGCTTTGGTTGGTGCATCAACGCGCGGGCGATCATCAGACGGCGCTTCATGCCGCCGGACAGCATGCGAGCACGCTCGTTGCGCTTGCCCCACAGGTCCAGCTGATTGAGGTACTTTTCGGCGCGCGCCATCGCTTCACGCCGCGTGACGCCATAGTAACCCGCCTGGTTCACCACGATCTGCAATACGGTTTCAAACGGGTTGAAGTTGAACTCCTGCGGCACCAGGCCAAGCTGGCGTTTGGCGTTGACGATGTCTTTATCGATGTCGTAACCGAACACCCGCACGCTGCCGGCGGTTTTGTTCACCAGCGAGCTGATGATGCCGATGGTGGTGGACTTTCCGGCGCCGTTTGGCCCCAGCAGGGCATAAAAATCCCCCGCCTCGACGCTCAGGTCGATGCCGCGCAGCGCCTTGACGCCACCGGCGTAAGTCTTGGTCAGCTGCGCTAATTCCAGTGCATAATTCATATGTAAAATAGTACCTTATAACGATGAGTATGCCGCCGCGCCCCCTGTTTGCGAGGCTTGAAACAATAACAATAATCCTAGCATCGACGGCGTTTTAAAGGGCGTCGAATCCGTGCGGTAAATGAGGTTGCACCACAAATTGTGACGCTTACCCTATATTACCCCAACGCAATCTGTTCGTTACGGGTCAATCACCTCCATGAAAGAAATCGAAGAGCTTATCGCCAACAACCAGGCCTGGTCGGCCAATATCAGTCAGGAAGACCCGGATTTTTTTGAACGTTTAGCCCAGGCGCAAAAGCCCCGCTTCTTATGGATTGGTTGCTCTGACAGCCGCGTTCCCGCAGAACGCCTGACCGGCCTCGAGCCGGGTGAACTGTTCGTCCATCGCAACGTGGCGAACCTCGTTATCCACACCGATCTTAACTGCCTGTCGGTGGTGCAGTATGCGGTAGATGTGCTGGAGGTCGAACACATCATCATCTGCGGCCACCTGGGCTGCGGCGGCGTGCAGGCCGCGGTGGAAAACCCGGAGCTGGGGCTGATCGACAACTGGCTGCTGCACATTCGCGATCTGTGGTACAAGCACAGTTCGCTGCTGGGCGAGCTGCCGCCGGAACAGCGTTTCGACATGCTGTGCGAGATCAACGTCATTGAGCAGGTATACAACCTGGGCCACTCCACCATCATGCAATCGGCCTGGAAACGCGGCCAGAAGGTGATGATCCACGGCTGGGTGTACGGCATTCAGGACGGCCGTCTGCGCGATATGGAAGTGCTGGCGACCAGCCGCGAGAGCCTGGAGATGGGCTACCGCAAAGCGATAGCCAAACTGAAGCAGGATAAAGGCGTATAATCCCGCCGCGGGCGCGGCAGGCCGCGCCCCACATCAATTACTCGTCCAGCAGCACCACTTTGCCGACGTACGGCAGGTGACGGTAGCGCTGGGCGTAGTCGATGCCATACCCCACCACGAACTCATCCGGGATCGAGAAGCCGACGTATTCGACCGGCACCTGCACTTCACGGCGCTCAGGCTTGTCCAGCAAGGTGCAAATCGCCAGCGATTTCGGCCCACGCAGCGCCAAAATCTCGCGCACTTTGTTCAGCGTATTGCCGGAATCGATGATGTCTTCCACGATCAGCACGTCTTTGCCGCGAATGTCTTCGTCCAGATCCTTGAGGATCTTCACGTCGCGAGTGGTGGACATGCCGCTGCCGTAGCTGGAAGCCGTCATGAAGTCGACTTCATGCGGCACGTCAATCGCGCGGCACAGATCGGCCATGAACATGAAGGAGCCGCGCAGCAGCCCGACCAGCACCATGTCACTGCCGCTGTCGCGGTAATGTTCGGTGATCTGGCGGCCAAGTTCGGCGATACGGGTCTTAACTTCCTGCTCGGAAATCATTACGTCTACAGTGTGTTTCATAGTATTCAGGTCAGTTGCCGGAAGAAAGGCGCAGAGTTTAGCATAGCCTTTCGCCGGTGGCGACGCGAGCGCACCGCCACCTGAGCGACGGGCCGCGATCATTCGCCGACGGTAAAGCCCATCATCATGCCGGTATCTTCATGCTCCAGCAGGTGGCAGTGGGCCATATACGCATGTTCGCTGCTTGCCGGATGGTCGAAGCGCACCAGCACTTCGCTGCGCCAACCTTCGACGCGCACCGTGTCCTTCCAGCCGCTGCGATGCGCCGCCGGTGGTTTGCCGTTTTCCGACAGGATACGGAACTGGGTGCCGTGAATGTGGAACGGGTGCAGCATCATGTCGCCCTCGCCGGAAATGGTCCATTTTTCATACTGGCCCCGTTTGGCGGCAAACATCGGTTTGTTCATGTCGAAGGCCTTGCCGTTGATCATGTTGCCATGGCTGAAGTCGAACGGTTTGGCGTTGCCCTGCGCGCCGCCATGATCCATCCCTGCCATCTTGCCATGATCCATGCCTTTCATGCTGCTCATGTCGCCGTGGTCCATGCCCTGCATGCCGCCCTTCTCCATGCCCTTCATGTTACCGTGGTCCATACCTTTCATGTCTCCAGCGCCCGTCGCGCCATGATTCATGCTCATGCCGGCCATCGCCTGATGACCATAACGATCCATCAGCGCCTGCATGCCGAGCATATCCAGCTGCGGATCCATCATCAGCTGCAGCCAACGCTCCTGGATGCCGGCGGTGGCAGGCAATGTCGGCAGCTTCACCAGGCTGTCCGGCATGGTTTTGATGCCCTGCGCCAACGACGGCTGAATGCGCAACACCGGCAGCGGCCGATCGAATGGCGCCAGCGTCATACCCATCTGTTTCACCGGCAACGTCACGATGTCGAACGCTTTCCCGTCGGAGGCATCGACCAGCACTTCAAAGCGCTCGCCCATCAGCATCGGCAGCTCGGTCAGCTTCACCGGTTCCGCCAGGAAACCGCCGTCGCTGGCGATAACATACAGCGGACGGTTGTCACTGGCCGCCAGATTCAGCGAGCGGGCGTTGCAACCGTTGAGAAAACGCAGACGCAGCCAACCGCGCGGCGCCAGATGTTGCGGGTACTGCGCGCCGTTGGTAAACATGCGATCGCCAAACCAACCCACCGCCGCGCTCATCACGTCCAGGCGATATTCGATCTGGGCATCTTTGCCCAAGCGCTTATCCTGCAGGATCACCGGAATGTCATCCTGCCCCCAGGTTTTCGGCAGCGGCAGTTTGGCGCTTTCATCGTCTTCCAGCAGCACCAGCCCCGCCAGCCCCATCATCACCTGGCTGCCGGTTTTACCGTGGGTATGCGGGTGGAACCAGCAGGTGGCCGCCGGTTGATCGACGGTGAAATTCACCGTGCGCGTTGCGCCGGGATGGATCAACGCCTGCGGGCCGCCATCGACGTCGCCGGGGATTTCCAGGCCGTGCCAGTGGACGGTACTGGCTTCCGCCAGGCTGTTTTTGATATCGACCGTCACCGGCTGACCCCGCTGCAGCTTCACCGCTGGCCCGAGCAGCGCGCCGTTGAATCCCCAGGTTTTGGTGGCGGCGCCGGGCAACCAGCGGGTTTCCCCCGCCTGCAGCGCCAGCGCAATCTTTCCCTGCGCGTCGGGCGTTAACAACGGGGGCACCGGCAGGGCCGGCCGCTCGGCCGCTAAGGCGGCCCGGCTCCATAACGGCAATGCGCTCGCGGCGCCCAATGCAGCGGTCAATTTAATAAAATCACGGCGTAACATCGCTGACTCCCTTTTCTCAGTGACATAACTCAACGCAGCCAGCCTAAACCTTCCCCCAGGCGGAAGGTCAAGCCTTTCCTGGCGGTATTTTAAGCTATGCCTCACAATCAAGAGCGCGCCGTGGGTGAGCGCTATGGCAGCGCCCGTCAGCAATAAAATTTGGTGCCTTTACAGACAAGTGTGGTAACGTCTGCAGACGACAAACAGGCCTATTTCATGATGAAAAAAACAACGTTAACGATGCTGTTGCTGGCGATGCTGGGCTTCTCCAACGCCAGTCTGGCGCTGAATGAATCCGAGGCGGAAGATCTGGCCGATCTGACGGCGGTATTTATTTATTTGAAAAATGATTGCGGCTACAACGATTTGCCAAATGCGCAAATCAAACGCGCCATCGTCTATTTCGCACAACAAAACCGCTGGGATTTGAGCAACTACAACAGCTTTAACATGAAGGCGCTGGGCGAAGACAGCTATCGCGATCTGAGCGGCATCGCCATTCCAACGCCCAAGAAGTGCAAATCGCTGGCGCGCGACTCCCTGAGCCTGCTGGCCTACGCCAATTAATCTTTCCCTCGCCCGTCCGCCCTCCGCTCTCTCTGTCTGAAATTCAACCGTGCATCGCCAGGCAGAGTTAGCTATGATGTTGCGCCGATTTTTCATGGCTGTTATTACGGAGTTTCCCGCACATGACCCAGAAAGAAATTTGGTACGAAACGCTGCATACGGGCTTCGGCCAGTACTTTTCGGTAGAGAAGGTGCTATACCGCGAGAAGACCGATCATCAGGATCTGGTGATCTTCGAGAACCCGGTGCTGGGGCGCGTGATGGCGCTCGACGGCGTGGTGCAAACCACCGAGCGTGACGAGTTCATCTATCACGAAATGCTGACCCACGTGCCGCTGTTGGCGCACGGCCAGGCGAAGAAAGTGCTGATCATCGGCGGCGGCGACGGCGGTATGCTGCGCGAAGTCAGCCGGCATCCTGGCGTTGAGCAGATCACCATGGTCGAAATCGACGCCGGCGTCGTCGAGTTCTGCCGCCAGTACCTGCCCAACCACAGCGCCGGCGCCTATGACGATCCGCGCTTCAAGCTGGTGATTGACGACGGCGTCAACTTCGTGAATCAAACCGACGAAACGTTCGATGTGATCATCTCCGACTGCACCGATCCGATCGGCCCCGGCGAAAGCCTGTTCACCTCGGCGTTTTATGAAGGCTGCGCCCGCTGCCTGAATGAGGGCGGCATTTTCGTCGCGCAAAACGGCGTCTGTTTCCTGCAGCAGGACGAGGCGGTCAACAGCCACGCCAAACTGAGCCGCTACTTTAGCGACGTCAGCTTCTATCAGGCGGCGATCCCGACCTATTACGGCGGCATCATGACCTTCGCCTGGGCGAGCCAGAACCCGGCGCTGCGCCAGCGCGATCTGCCAACCCTGCAACAGCGCTTTAACCAAAGCGGCCTACACTGCCGTTATTACAACCCGGCAATTCACGTCGGCAGCTTTGCCCTGCCGCAATATTTGCTCAATGCCCTGAACGTAACACGTTAAGCGAGAAGATAAAGGAGGTGGCCCAAATTGCATAAGCTAAAACTGCACGGCTTCAACAACCTGACCAAGAGCCTGAGTTTTTGTATTTACGATATTTGTTACGCCAAAACCGCGGACGATCGCGATGGCTATATCGCCTACATAGACGAACAATATAACGCCAACCGGCTGACCGAGATCCTGAGCGAAACCTGCTCGATCATCGGCGCCAATATTCTGAACATCGCGCGTCAGGACTACGAGCCGCAGGGCGCCAGCGTCACCATCCTGGTCAGCGAAGAGCCGATCGATCCGAAAGACGTCGATACGTCGGAACACCCCGGTCCGCTGCCGAATACGGTCGTCGCGCACCTGGACAAGAGCCATATCTGCGTGCACACCTACCCGGAAAGCCATCCGGAAGGCGGGCTGTGCACCTTCCGCGCCGATATCGAGGTCTCGACCTGCGGCGTCATTTCGCCCCTCAAGGCGCTGAACTACTTAATTCACCAGCTGGAATCCGACATCGTCACCATGGACTATCGCGTGCGCGGTTTTACCCGCGACGTGAACGGCGTGAAACATTACATCGATCATGAGATCAATTCGATCCAGAACTTTATGTCGGAAGACATCAAGGCGCTGTACCACATGATGGACGTGAACGTTTACCAGGAAAATATCTTCCATACCAAGATGTTGCTGAAGGATTTCGATCTGAAGCACTACCTGTTTAACGCGGAGCCGGAGGCGTTGAGCGCAGCCGAACGCAAGCAGATCACCGATCTGTTATGGAAAGAGATGCAGGAAATCTATTACGGCCGCAATATTCCGCATCTGTGATGGAAAGGGCGCGGCGCGCCGCGCCCTGATGCTTAGTACTTCAGCATGAAAGAACGATAGGCCTTCAACACCAGCAGGAAATCCTCAACGCCGCAGAATGAGAGGCTTTCTTCGTCGTAGTAGTTCATCCCCTCTTCCATTTCGTCGCCCTCGAACTCCAGCTGATTGGCGCGGATCATCACTTCTTCACCATCCATCAGCAGCGTATATTCATGGCCTTCCAGCTGCCATTGGCGCTCGCTGCCTTTGACCTCGGCCGCGCCGGCTTCAATGCGGTCCAGCAGGTTGAAATCGCCTTTGACTTCTTCATTGATCCAGTGGCCAATCGCTTCATGCCCCATCGAAAATCTGACGATCACCTGACCGGTGACGTCACGCAGAAATTCGTAATCCATAGCATGCCCTCCTGAGCCCTTTTTCTTAGTGTAAACATAAATGGCGGACTAACTCAGTGAGCGCTCGCAAAGTTGGCAACTGAGCAAAATAAAACGGGAGGCCAAGGCCTCCCGTTAAACAGTTGCGCAATATAGCGGCTTACACGGCGGTTTGGAAGATCACGCCGTCGGCTTTTTCGGTGTACTGGCCCAGCTGGTCAAAGTTCAGGTAGCGGTAGGTATCCGCCGCCGTCTTATCGACCTGCGCCATATAGGTCTGGTACTCGTCCGGCGTCGGCAGGCGGCCCAGCAGGGACGCTACCGCGGCCAGTTCGGCAGACGCCAGATAGACGTTGGCGCCGGTGCCCAGACGGTTCGGGAAGTTACGGGTTGAGGTGGAAACCACCGTCGCGCCGTCCGCCACGCGCGCCTGGTTGCCCATGCACAGCGAGCAGCCCGGGATCTCGATACGCGCGCCGCTCTTGCCGAAGACGCTGTAGTAGCCTTCTTCGGTCAGCTGAGCCGCATCCATCTTGGTTGGCGGCGCCACCCACAGACGAGTCGGCAGCTGGCCCTTGTGCTGATCCAGCAGCTTGCCCGCCGCGCGGAAATGGCCGATGTTGGTCATGCAAGAACCGATGAACACTTCATCGATTTTGCTGTTGGCCACGTCGGACAGCAGGCGCGCATCGTCAGGATCGTTCGGCGCACACAGGATCGGCTCTTTGATCTCGTTCAGATCGATGTCGATCACCGCTGCGTATTCCGCATCCGCATCGCCTTCCAGCAGTTGCGGATCCGCCAGCCATTTTTCCATGCCCTGAATACGGCGCTCCAGCGTACGGCGATCGCCGTAGCCTTCGGAGATCATCCACTTCAGCAGCACGATGTTGGAGTTCAGGTACTCTTCAATCGGCGCCTTGTCCAGCTTGATGGTACAACCGGCGGCGGAACGTTCGGCGGACGCATCGGTCAGCTCAAACGCCTGCTCGACCTTCAGATCCGGCAGGCCTTCGATCTCCAGAATGCGGCCGGAGAAGATGTTTTTCTTGCCCTTCTTCTCGACGGTCAGCAGACCCTGCTGGATCGCGTAGTAAGGGATGGCGTGCACCAGATCGCGCAGGGTGATGCCCGGCTGCATTTTGCCTTTGAAGCGCACCAGCACCGACTCAGGCATATCCAGCGGCATCACGCCGGTCGCGGCGGCAAACGCCACCAGGCCGGAACCGGCCGGGAAGGAGATGCCGATCGGGAAGCGGGTGTGGGAATCGCCGCCGGTGCCGACGGTGTCAGGCAGCAGCATACGGTTCAGCCAGGAGTGGATCACGCCGTCGCCCGGGCGCAGCGAGACGCCGCCGCGGTTCATGATGAAGTCAGGCAGCGTGTGGTGCGTGGTCACGTCGACCGGTTTCGGGTACGCAGCGGTGTGGCAGAACGACTGCATGACCAGATCGGCGGAGAAGCCGAGGCAGGCCAGGTCTTTCAGCTCATCGCGGGTCATCGGGCCGGTGGTGTCCTGAGAGCCGACGGAGGTCATCTTCGGCTCGCAGTATTCGCCAGGGCGAATGCCGGCGACGCCGCAGGCGCGGCCGACCATTTTCTGCGCCAGCGAGAAGCCTTTGTTGCTGGCGGCTACCGGTTTGGCGATGCGGAACACGTCGCTGTGCGGCAGACCCAGCGCTTCGCGCGCCTTGGTGGTCAGGCCGCGGCCGATGATCAGCGGGATACGGCCGCCGGCGCGCACTTCATCCAGCAGCACGTCGGTTTTCAGCTCGAAGTTGGCGATCAGCGCGCCGGTTTCGTGGTTGCGCACTTCACCTTTGTACGGGTAAACGTCGATCACGTCGCCCATGTTCAGCTCTGACACGTCCACTTCGATCGGCAAGGCGCCGGCATCTTCCATGGTGTTGAAGAAGATAGGCGCAATCTTGCCGCCCAGCACCACGCCACCGCCGCGCTTGTTCGGCACGTGCGGGATGTCGTCGCCCATGAACCACAGCACCGAGTTGGTGGCGGATTTACGGGAGGAACCGGTGCCGACCACGTCGCCGACGTAGGCCAGCGGGAAGCCTTTCTTGTTCAGCAGCTCGATCTGTTTGATCGGGCCGACGCTGCCCGGCTGATCCGGCACGATGCCTTCACGTTCGTTTTTCAGCATCGCCAGCGCGTGCAGCGGGATATCCGGGCGCGACCAGGCGTCCGGCGCCGGGGACAGGTCATCGGTGTTGGTTTCGCCGGTCACTTTGAACACGGTGACGGTGATCTTTTCCGCCAGCTCCGGGCGCGACAGGTACCATTCGGCATCGGCCCAGGACTGCATGATCTGCTTGGCGTGCGCGTTGCCGGCTTTCGCCTTCTCTTCCACATCGTAGAAGTTGTCGAACATCAGCAGCGTGTGGGACAGCGCTTTGGCGGCGATCGGCGCCAGCTTTTCGTTGTCCAGGGCTTCGATCAGCGGATGAATGTTATAGCCGCCCTGCATGGTGCCTAACAGTTCAATGGCTTTCTCGGGGGTAACCAGGGGGGATGTCGCTTCACCTTTGGCGATGGCCGCCAGGAAACCTGCTTTGACGTAGGCGGCTTCGTCGACGCCCGGTGGAACACGGTTAATCAGCAGGTCTAACAGGAATTCTTCTTCGCCTTTTGGCGGATTCTTCAGTAGTTCGACCAGCGCGGCCATTTGGGTGGCGTCTAGCGGCTTAGGGGCGATGCCCTCAGCAGCACGCTCGGCTACGTGCTTACGGTATTCTTCTAGCACGACGTTCTCCTCGCTCTCATTGTCATTTATTGTGCCTGGCGTATATGCAAACCGGGTTTATACCCTTTGGGTTTCACTCTGTGGCTAGGCGATCGGCCCGTAAAGGCCCCGAAACGGTGATTGGGGCAAACAAGCACGGTCAAACAGCGTTACAGCATGAAAGACTGATGGGTAGAGCGCACGGCGATATTGATGCCATCTATCCTGACGGGGCACTGCTGTCGATGTCCTGGACTGTAAGGTACAGTGCCCGGTTCCGCTCAGCCAGCATATCAGGATTTGAAACGGTTGTTAATTCGTTCACATAAAAGCAACATTAAATCTTTGCTGAATCGTTGAGCGCAGCGTAATCGGCTGCCGGACAAACAGGGCATTATATCCACATAATTAAAACGGATATAAGCATGAGGATCGGAATTTGGCGCAGCGGCCACAAAAAACCGCGTTCTGCATCTGAGCAAAAAAAAAACGGCCCCTTCTCAGGAGCCGCTTGTTAACCGGTCAAACCAGCAGAATTACTTCTTCTTGGCTTTCGGGTTAGGCAGATCGGTGATGCTGCCTTCGTAGATTTCCGCCGCCAGGCCCACGGATTCGTGCAGGGTCGGGTGAGCGTGGATGGTCAGCGCGATGTCTTCCGCGTCGCAGCCCATCTCGATAGCCAGACCGATTTCACCCAGCAGCTCGCCGCCGTTGGTGCCGACAATCGCGCCACCGATGATGCGGTGAGTTTCTTTGTCGAAGATCAGTTTGGTCATGCCGTCTGCACAGTCGGAAGCGATCGCACGGCCGGAAGCCGCCCACGGGAAGGTGGAGGTTTCGTAGCTGATGCCTTTCTCTTTCGCTTCTTTCTCGGTCAGACCCACCCACGCCACTTCCGGCTCGGTGTAAGCGATGGATGGGATCACTTTCGGATCGAAGTAGTGCTTCATGCCGGCGATAACTTCTGCGGCGACGTGGCCTTCGTGCACGCCTTTGTGCGCCAGCATCGGCTGACCGACGATGTCGCCGATGGCGAAGATGTGCGGCACGTTGGTGCGCAGCTGTTTGTCGACGTTGATGAAGCCACGCTCGTCAACTTCAACACCGGCTTTGCCGGCATCCAGCAGTTTGCCGTTCGGCACGCGTCCGATCGCCACCAGCACCGCGTCGTAACGCTGTGGCTCTGCCGGCGCTTTTTTACCTTCCATCGTGACGTAAATGCCGTCTTCTTTGGCTTCTACCGCGGTCACTTTGGTTTCCAGCATCAGGTTGAACTGCTTGCTGATACGTTTGGTGAAGACTTTCACCACGTCTTTATCTGCCGCCGGGATAACCTGATCGAACATTTCAACGACGTCGATCTGTGAACCCAGCGCATGGTATACGGTGCCCATTTCCAGGCCGATGATGCCGCCGCCCATAACCAGCAGACGCTCTGGGACGGTTTTCAGCGCCAGCGCATCGGTAGAATCCCACACGCGTGGATCTTCATGAGGAATGAATGGCAGTTGGATCGGACGAGAACCTGCAGCGATGATGGCGTTGTCGAAGTTGATGGTGGTTGGGCCGTTTTCGCCTTCAACAACCAGGGTGTTAGCGCCGGTGAACTTGCCCAGGCCGTTGACCACTTTCACTTTACGGCCTTTCGCCATGCCAGCCAGACCGCCGGTCAGCTGAGTGATGACTTTTTCTTTCCAGACGCGCACTTTGTCGATGTCGGTTTTCGGCTCGCCGAAAACGATGCCGTGTTCGGCCAGCGCTTTGGCTTCTTCGATCACTTTGGCAACGTGCAGCAGTGCTTTGGAAGGGATACATCCCACGTTCAGGCAAACCCCGCCCAGAGTGGAATAACGTTCAACCAGAACGGTTTCAAGACCTAAGTCAGCGCAACGAAAGGCTGCAGAGTAACCTGCCGGGCCCGCCCCAAGTACCACGACCTGAGTTTTAATTTCAGTACTCATCATGACCTCTTAATTGATTGTCCGGCGGGTCAGACGTCATTTTTATTGCTAATCGATCTCATAACGCCCTTCATCCACCGGGACGCTTACACCGCGAGCAGTTTACAGAATTGTTAATAATCTGCAAAGCGTGTTCGAGTGACCCGTGTCTCAACAATTTTGTCGAGTTATGCAAAATCCGACAAAACTGCTACAGAATCGTCAGGGGCGCAGCATGCTGCGCCCCTTTTGCATTACATCACCAGACGGCGAATGTCGGACAACATGTTGTTGATGATGGTGATGAAGCGCGCACCATCGGCACCGTCGATAACGCGGTGGTCGAAGGACAGCGACATCGGCATCATCAGGCGCGGCATGAACTCTTTACCGTTCCAGACCGGCTCCATCGCAGACTTGGAGACACCCAGGATAGCCACTTCCGGCGCGTTGACGATCGGCGCGAAGTGAGTTGTCCCGATGCCGCCCAGGCTGGAGATGGTGAAGCAGCCGCCCTGCATCTCGCCCGCGGTCAGCTTGCCGTCGCGCGCTTTCTTGGAGATGGTCATCAGCTCGCGAGACAGCTCGGTGATGCTCTTCTTGTTCACGTCCTTGAACACCGGAACCACCAGGCCGTTCGGGGTATCTACCGCCACGCCGATGTTGATGTATTTCTTCAGCGTCAGCTTCTGACCGTCTTCGGACAGCGAGCTGTTGAAGCGCGGCATCTGCTCCAGAGCGGCAGCGACAGCTTTCATGATGAACACGACAGGCGTGAACTTCACGTCCAGCTTGCGCTTGGCCGCTTCTTCGTTCTGCTGCTTGCGGAACGCTTCCAGATCGGTGATGTCGGTTTTGTCGAAGTGAGTCACGTGCGGGATCATCACCCAGTTGCGGCTCAGGTTCGCGCCAGAGATCTTCTGGATGCGGCCCATTTCGACTTCTTCGATCTCGCCGAACTTGCTGAAGTCCACTTTCGGCCATGGCAGCATGCCTGGCAGACCGCCGCCGGCAGCAGCCGGGGCCGCTTCAGCACGTTTCACCGCGTCTTTCACGTAAGCCTGAACGTCTTCGCGCAGGATGCGGCCTTTACGACCGGTGCCTTTCACTTTCGCCAGGTTAACGCCGAATTCACGCGCCAGACGACGAATGACCGGAGTCGCGTGCACGTAGGCCGCGTTCTCGGCGAACTCGCCTTTGTCTTCAGCTTTCGCAGCCGGAGCGGCGGCTTTAGCGGCGGCCGGCGCCGGCGCAGCGTCCGCTTTAGCGGCTGGAGCGGCGGCAGCGGCAGGCGCAGCGCCTTCCACTTCGAACACCATGATCAGGGAACCGGTTTTCACTTTGTCGCCGGTCGCGATCTTGATCTCTTTCACGGTGCCCGCGAACGGCGCAGGGACTTCCATGGAAGCCTTGTCGCCTTCCACAGTGATCAGGGACTGCTCGGCTTCCACCTTATCGCCCACTTTCACCAGGATCTCGGTCACTTCGACTTCGTCGGCGCCGATATCCGGCACGGCAACGTCTTTGGCCGCAGCGGCAGCCGGGGCAGCTGCTGCTGCCGGTTTTTCTTCCGCTTTCGCCGCCGGTGCAGCTTCCGCTGCGCCTGCCGCTTCGAAGATCATGATCAGTTTGCCGGTTTCGGTTTTATCGCCGACCGCCACTTTGATCTCTTTCACCACGCCCGCCTGCGGGGATGGCACTTCCATGGAAGCCTTGTCGCCTTCCACGGTGATCAGCGATTGTTCCGCTTCAACTTTATCGCCGACCTTCACCAGAATCTCGGTGATTTCGACTTCATCTGCACCGATGTCCGGTACGTTGATTTCGATAGACATTATTCAGTACCTCTTAGGCCAGACGCGGGTTAACTTTTTCCGGGTTGATGTCGAATTTCTTGATTGCATCAGCAACCACGGAAGCTTCGATCTCACCGCGTTTAGCCAGTTCACCCAGAGCAGCAACCACCACGTAGGACGCATCGACTTCGAAGTGGTGACGCAGGTTTTCGCGGCTGTCCGAACGACCGAAGCCGTCGGTGCCCAGTACGCGATAATCGCTGGCCGGCACATAAGTACGAACCTGTTCGGCGAACAGTTTCATGTAGTCGGTAGAGGCTACCGCCGGCGCGTCGTTCATCACCTGAGCGATGTAAGGCACGCGTGGCGCTTCGGTTGGGTGCAGCATGTTCCAACGCTCGCAATCCTGGCCGTCGCGCGCCAGTTCGGTGAACGAGGTCACGCTGTAGGTGTCGGAACCCACGCCGTAGTCCTTCGCCAGGATCTGCGCAGCTTCGCGCACGTGGCGCAGGATGGCGCCGGAGCCCAGCAGCTGCACCTTGCCTTTGCTGCCTTCCAGCGTTTCCAGCTTGTAGATACCCTTGCGGATACCTTCTTCCGCACCCTGCGGCATCGCAGGCATGTGGTAGTTTTCGTTCAGCGTGGTCAGGTAGTAGTACACGTTTTCCGGGTTGTCGCCATACATGCGCACCAGACCGTCGTGCATGATCACCGCCACTTCGTACGCGTAAGCCGGATCGTAAGAGATGCAGTTAGGGATGGTCAGAGACTGAATGTGGCTGTGGCCATCTTCGTGCTGCAGACCTTCGCCGTTCAGGGTAGTACGGCCCGAGGTCCCGCCGATCAGGAAGCCGCGCGCCTGTTGGTCGCCCGCTGCCCAGCACAGGTCGCCGATACGTTGGAAACCGAACATCGAGTAGTAGATGTAGAACGGAATCATCGGCAGATCGTTGGTGCTGTAGGACGTCGCTGCGGCCAGCCAGGAAGAGGCTGCGCCCAGTTCGTTGATGCCTTCCTGCAGGATTTGGCCTTTCTCGTCTTCTTTGTAGTAAGCAACCTGCTCACGGTCCTGCGGGGTGTACTGCTGGCCGTTCGGGCTGTAGATACCGATCTGACGGAACAGACCTTCCATACCGAAGGTACGCGCTTCGTCGGCGATGATTGGCACCAGGCGATCTTTGATCGACTTGTTCTTCAGCATCACGTTCAGGGCACGCACGAAAGCGATAGTGGTGGAGATCTCTTTGTTCTGCTCTTCCAGCAGCGAGCTGAAATCTTCCAGCGCTGGCATTTCCAGCTTCTGGGTGAACTCCGGCAGACGGGTAGGCACATAGCCTTTCAGAGCCTGGCGACGTTCGTGCAGGTATTTGTACTCTTCGGAATCTTTCTCGAAGGTGATGTACGGCAGTTTTTCGATGTCAGCATCGGCAACCGGCACGTTGAAACGATCGCGGAAGTGGTGAACCCCTTCCATGTTCATTTTTTTCACCTGGTGAGCGATGTTTTTACCTTCCGCGGTTTCACCCATGCCGTAACCTTTGATGGTGTGAGCCAGGATAACGGTCGGTTTGCCTTTGGTGTCCTGCGCTTTTTTCAGTGCAGCGAAGATTTTCTTCGGATCGTGACCACCACGGTTCAGCGCCCAGATTTCGTCGTCGGTCATGTCTTTGACCAGCGCCGCGGTTTCCGGGTAACGGCCGAAGAAGTGCTCGCGCACGTAAGCGCCGTCTTTGGATTTGAAGGTCTGGTAGTCGCCGTCCAGGGTCTCGTTCATCAGCTGAACCAGTTTACCGCTGGTGTCTTTGCGCAGCAGCTCGTCCCAACGGCCGCCCCAGATCACTTTCAGCACCTGCCAGCCTGCGCCGGAGAAGATGCCTTCCAGTTCGTTGATGATCTTGCCGTTACCGGTGACCGGGCCGTCCAGGCGCTGCAGGTTGCAGTTGATGACGAACACCAGGTTGTCCAGCTTCTCGCGGGTGGCGATGGTGATGGCGCCTTTGGATTCCGGCTCATCCATCTCGCCGTCGCCCAGGAAGGCGTAAACGGTCTGCTCAGAGGTGTCTTTCAGGCCGCGGTGTTCCAGGTATTTCAGGAACTTCGCCTGATAGATGGCGCTGATTGGGCCCAGGCCCATGGATACGGTCGGGAACTGCCAGAATTCCGGCATCAACTTAGGATGCGGGTAAGAGGACAGGCCGTTGCCGTGCACTTCCTGACGGAAGTTGTTCATCTGTTCTTCGGTCAGGCGGCCTTCAAGGAAGGCGCGCGCGTAAACGCCCGGAGAGATGTGGCCCTGGAAGTAGACCAGGTCGCCGCCGTCTTTCTCGTTGCGTGCGCGGAAGAAGTGGTTAAAGCAGACTTCATAGAAGGTCGCGGAAGACTGGAAGGAAGCCATGTGGCCGCCCAGCTCCAGGTCTTTCTTGGATGCGCGCAGAACGGTCATGATCGCGTTCCAACGGATCGCAGAGCGAATGCGGCGTTCCAGATCCAGGTTGCCTGGGTAAGCCGGTTCGTCTTCTACCGCGATGGTGTTGACGTAGTTGTGCGCTGCAGCACCGGCCGCAACGTTAACGCCGCCTTTGCGGGCTTCTCCCAATACCTGATCAATCAGAAACTGAGCTCGCTCAACACCCTCTTCACGGATGACCGATTCGATCGCCTGCAGCCAGTCGCGGGTTTCGATCGGATCCACGTCATTGTTTAAACGTTCTGACATGGTGGTATTCCTTATCTGTCTAATGGTTTGTTTGGAGCCTGTCTTCCTGTGTTCTGTGCCAAAACACACGAAGACAGGCCCATCAGTTTAGTTGCCGCTTAAGTACTTAACTAAGTACCTCGAACTTAACCCCCGCAGGCTGGTGTACCCTGAAGAGGACAGCTCTTAATCCTTGCGTTGCTGGAGACGCCGCAGCGATCTCTCGCGCCGAGTATGCTCCCGGCTGAGATCCAGCAAGATTTCCTCGATAAACGCCAAGTGGCGATGCGAGGCTTCACGGGCCTTTTCCGGCTCGCGTGCCACAATCGCCTCAAAAATTCCGGCGCGGTGGCTGCTCACTTTTGCCAACATCTCACGGCGCGAGTAGAGCAATTCAAAGTTCTGACGCACGTTCTGTTCCAGCATCGGCCCCATGCAGCGTAGCAGGTGAAGTAACACAACGTTGTGAGCGGCTTCAGTCACGGCGATTTGATACTGCATGACCGCATCGGCTTCGGCGTCGAGATCGCCGCTGTCTTGAGCCTGTTGAATCACGATGTGGCAGTCGCGGATGCGCGCCAGATCTTCATCGGTGCCGCGCAGCGCCGCGTAATAGGCGGCAATGCCTTCCAGCGCGTGACGGGTTTCCAGCAGATCGAACTGTGATTCGGGATGGTCGGCCAGCAGCTCGGCCAGCGGATCGCTGAAGCTCTGCCACAGATTAGTTTGCACGAAGGTGCCGCCGCCCTGACGGCGCAGGAGCAGCCCTTTCGCTTCAAGGCGCTGAATGGCCTCTCTCAGAGAAGGACGGGAGACATCAAATTGTTTCGCCAGCTCGCGCTCCGGAGGCAGTTTTTCGCCTGGGCGCAGTGTCCCCTCGAGGATCAGGTATTCGAGCTGTTGCTCGATAACATCTGACAACTTGGGTTGGCGGATTTTGCTGTAGGCCATGAGTGAATTCTTCTCTGCGAATGGCGCGGAGTCAATTGGTAATACCAATTTCAAAAACGTGACGGTAAAGTAACAAAGTATTCACCTCCTGTCCATACGGGCCTTGATCGAAATCAGGTTACCCGCACATTTTAACACCCCGCTGAAAACCCCGCTGCAAACCGGTAACGCCGTGATGGTATTACCATTTACGCGGCGGGTTGGGGATTTAACTTTTACCAAACCTTACGCAAGGCAGAGTGCAAACTTTTTGCCCGAGTTTTATTGCATGGTTATTACGCTTTAATGAATGGCTATTTGGCGAACAGCGCAACGGCGGTTCGTTCATTATTTGAACGCGGCCCACCGTTCAGATCTACGTTATTTTTGCGCATTATGTGATTTGTTGCTTATTTCATGCACTGAATCCCCCCTGCCGTCACACAACCCGCATTTTGTTTCCTAAACTGCTGCAATCTTAATCACTCACACGACAAAGCAGGTGCAAACCGACGCGCATAACATTATTCTCTGCCAAACGGTAGCGGCGCCGTGGAATTAATAGCTATAACGCCGTAAATAAAACAAAACACACATCGTAACCACTGCTTTACAGGCAGGTGGGCATTCACAACGACAGAGGGTTAGATTGATGGATGGTCAACAGCATGGTGACCAGCTGAAGCGCGGCCTGAAAAACCGCCATATTCAGCTCATCGCCTTAGGTGGCGCAATCGGCACCGGGTTATTTCTCGGTATCGCTCAAACAATAAAAATGGCCGGCCCGTCAGTGCTCCTCGGCTACGCCATCGGCGGCTTCATCGCGTTTCTGATCATGCGCCAGCTGGGGGAAATGGTGGTGGAAGAGCCGGTCGCCGGCTCCTTCAGCCACTTCGCCTACAAATACTGGGGCAACTTCGCCGGCTTCGCCTCCGGCTGGAACTACTGGGTGCTGTATGTCCTGGTGGCGATGGCGGAGCTGACCGCGGTCGGCATCTACGTGCAGTACTGGTGGCCGGAGATCCCCACCTGGGTTTCCGCCGCGGTATTCTTCCTGGCGATCAACGCCATCAACCTGGCCAACGTCAAAGTTTACGGCGAGATGGAGTTCTGGTTCGCCATCATCAAAGTGGTGGCGATTATCGGCATGATCGTGTTCGGCGCCTACCTGCTGTTCAGCGGCATGGGCGGCCCGGAAGCCACCGTCACCAACCTGTGGGCGCAGGGCGGGTTCTTCCCGAACGGCGTCATGGGCCTGGTGATGGCGATGGCGGTGATCATGTTCTCCTTCGGCGGCCTCGAGCTGGTCGGCATCACCGCCGCCGAAGCCGACAACCCGCAAAAAAGCATTCCAAAAGCCACCAATCAGGTGATCTACCGCATCCTGATCTTCTATATCGGTTCACTGGCCATTCTGCTGTCGCTGTACCCGTGGGGCAAAGTGGTTGAAGGCGGCAGCCCGTTCGTGCTGATCTTCCACGCGCTGAACAGCAACCTGGTGGCGACCGTGCTGAACATCGTGGTGCTCACCGCCGCGCTGTCGGTCTACAACAGCTGCGTCTACTGCAACAGCCGCATGCTGTACGGCCTGGCGCAGCAGGGCAACGGCCCGAAAAGCCTGCTGAAGGTCGACGGCCGCGGCGTGCCGGTGGTGGCCATCGGCATTTCCGCCCTCGCCACCGCGCTGTGCGTGCTGATTAACTACCTGATCCCGGGCCGCGCCTTCGAACTGCTGATGGCGTTAGTGGTATCGGCGCTGGTGATCAACTGGGCGATGATCAGCCTGGCGCACCTGAAATTCCGCGCCGCCAAAAACCGCGAAGGCGTGGTGCCGAAGTTCAAAGCGTTCTGGTACCCGTTCAGCAACTACCTGTGCCTGCTGTTCATGGCCGGCATCCTGGTGATCATGTACCTGACGCCGGGCATTCAAATCTCGGTGCTGCTGATCCCGGTATGGGTGGCGATCCTGGCCGTCGGTTACGCCATCAAACAGCGCAGCCAACGTGTCGCCGGCGTCACCAGCCGTTGAATCGCGTGACCGCGCAATAAAATGGCCCGCAGATGCGGGCCATTTTTTTCGTCTGAACGCCGCTTACTTGCGCAGCGCTTTCACCTGCTCGGCGGTGACGTCCGCTGGCAAACCGCCCCAGGTCACCCGCAGGTAGTTTACCAGTTCCGCCACGTCGGCATCGCTCAGACGCTCGCCGAAGCCCGGCATGCTCTGCATGCTTTCACCGTTCGGGAACTGCTGGGCCGGCAGGCCGTCCAGCACCGACACGATCAGGTTCTTGCCGTCCGCCTGGCGCAGCGTGGCGTTATCGCGCATCGCCGGTGCGACGTGCGGTTTGCCTTCGCCTTCGCGCGCATGGCAGCCGGCGCACTGATCCAGATAGGTCATGCGCCCGGCATCGCTGCCCTGCCCCATTTTCACCGGCACTGCCGCCGGCGGCTGCTCGCCCATCAGATACAGCGCCAGCGCCTGATGGTCTTCCGGCGTCAAATGACGGGTGCTGAGATCCACCACCATATGCATCTCACTGAAGGCCGAACCCTGCGGCGCGAGGCCGGTGCCGAGGAAGCGGCTGACGTCCTGCGGCGTCCAGCCGCGCTGCGCCAGACCGTGCGGCGTAATGTCCGGCGCCATGAAGCGGCCGAGATCGCCGCCCTGCATCGGCTTGCCGAGATCCATCTGTCCCAGCGCGCCGCGCGGCGTGTGGCATTCGCCACAGTGGCCCAGCACGTCGGCCAGATAGCGGCCGCGCTGCCATTGCGGCGAGCTGCCCTGCGAACTGGCCGGCAGCGGATCCTGGCTGCGGAACAGCAGATTCCAGCCGATCAGCGCCATGCGCTGGTTGAACGGGAACGGCATCTCGTTGGCCGGAATGGCCACGTCCACCGCCGGGCGCGTCATCAGGTAAGCGTAGATGTCATCGGCGTCCTGACGCGAAATGCCCTTGTACGAGGTGTAAGGCATCGCCGGGTACAGGTGCCGTCCGCCCGGCGCCACGCCCTGCGTCAGCGCCAGGAAGAAGTCGTCCTTGCTCCAGCGCCCGATGCCGTGGTCGGCCGACGGCGTCAGGTTGCTGCCGTAAATCGTGCCGAACGGCGTGTCCAGCGGATAGCCGCCGGCCAACGGCGCCCCGCCGCTGGCGGTATGGCAGGCGGCGCAGTCGGCGGCCTGCGCCAGATAGCGGCCGCGCGCGATCTGTTCGGCGCTGGCGGTCACCTGCTGCACCGGGCCGTCGTAACGGCGGTTTTCCCGCCACCACAACAGCGCAATCACCACGATCGCCACCAGCACAATCAACACTGCGAGACGTTTTTTCATTGCGCCGTCTCCTTCAGCAGGCCCGGCGTTTTCAGCACCACGTCGCGCACCGCTTCGTAGTAGCGCACGTAGCCGGTGCAGCGGCAGATGTGGCTGTCCAGCGCCTGCTCGATGGCGTTCTCCAGCTGATCGCGGGCGATCGGCTCACGCTTGAGCTTTTCCACGAAGATGGTGGCGGCGTTGACGAAACCTGGCGTGCAGTAGCCGCACTGGAAGCTGTAGTGCTCCAGAAACGCCTGCTGGATCGGCGACAGCTCAACCACCTCCCCCTGTTCGTCCACCCTGGCGTGGCCTTCGACGGTGCGCACTTTCTTGCCGTTGAAGAAATGCGCGCCGGTGATGCAGGTGCGCACCTCTTCGCTGGTGCCGCTCGGGTGATCGACAATAGCCACGCAGGCGTGGCAAATGCCCTGCCCGCAGCCGAGGCGCGAACCGGTCAAATCGAGATACTCGTGCAGGAAATCGATCATCATCAAGCCTTCCGGCACCTCGATCGGGCCATACTGTTTCTCGTTGATGGTCAGGGAAATCGGCTGGGTTTTAATGCTCATTGTAATACCTCACGAATATTTTCTGCACGAACGGGCAAATCACGGAAACGGTGGCCGGTGGCGTCGGCAATGGCGTTGACCAGCGCGGCCACGATCGGGATCATCACCACTTCCGCCATGCCTTTCGGCGGATCGGTTTCCGACAGCGCCGGCAGGATGTCGCCGCTCTGTTTCCATACCGCCACGTCGCTGGCGCGCGGCAGGTGGTAACGGTTGAAGTTCCAGGTGCCGTTGCCCGGGCCGTCTTCGTACAGCGGTAAATATTCGTGCAGCGCATGGCCGATGCCCATCGCCAGCCCGCCCTGCAGTTGGCCGGAAACCAGTTCCGGCACGATCAGGTTGCCACACTCCATGATCGAGTGGTGATTCAGCAACTCCACCTGGCCGGTGGCGATATCCACCGCCACTTCCGCCAGCGTGCCGACGGCGCTGTAGTAGGTCACCGCCGCATTGTTGCGCTGGGTCGGCGGATAATAGACCTGCCCGCGCGCCAGCGGTTTGAATTCGCCGCCGGCGTTGCGCAGCGCCATGCCGTCGATCGGCAGGCGTTCGCTTTTGCCGTTCAACGTGAAATCGGCCTCCGCCCACTGCCAGCGGTTGAACACATGCACCGCCGCGCCGGTGACGCCGCCCATCTGATAAGCCGTCTTGGCCAGCAGCTCGAGGCTCAGCACCGACATGCCCGCCGCCGTCAGACCGCCTTCGACCCAACGCGCATCTTCGCGCCGCACCACCAGCGGCGCCGCCTGGCCGCCGCCGATACCGGCCTGCCACAGCGCCATCGCCGCCGGCCACAGGCCGTGATCGAAGATCAGGCGCGCCGCTTCGCGGGTGCTGTGCGAGAAGTAATAGGCCGAGTTGCTGGCGCTCGACGGCGAACAGTAGCTCGGCGTCCAGTTGGGGTTGGTTTGCAGCTTGTCCTGCTCTTCCTGCGACATCAGGTAAGGATCGCCGCTGGTGACCATCGGCAATACCGACCAGTCGGTGACCGAGAAGTGCGCTTCGTCGGCCGGTTTGCCCAGCCACTGCGCGCACAATACCGACTGCGAGGTCGACATGCCGGTGCCCATCTCCGCGCCACTGTGATGCAGGATGATGCGGCCGTCTTCGCTCAGCTCCACCCGGGCGAACGAGGTTTCCGCCCCGGTGCCGAAGTCTTTCTGCACGCAGCCGAAGCCGACGCCATAGCGCTTGCCGGGATGGCGGCTCTCAAACTCGGCCTTGCGTTCGGCGCGCTTAAGCCATATCTCATGCTTCGCCGCCTTTTCCAGTACTTCATCGGCGCGGATCGCACCGGCCGGGATCGCCCCCTGGGTGTTTTTCATGCCGGATTTCAGCACGTTGCGCAGGCGGAACTCGATCGGGTCAATCTTCAGCTCGGCGGCCAACTCATCCACCATCATCTCGGTGGCGGCCATGCTCTGCAGCGTGCCGTAACCGCGCGCCGAACCAGCGTCGATGGCGCGTGAAGCCAGCCCGACCGACGACAGATCGCTTTTCGGGAAGTAGTAAATCGACTGGGCGGCGGTTGCGCCGACCATCACCACCGAAGGGGTAAAGTTGCTGCGGCCGCCGCCGTCCGCGGTCATGTCACCGAGGAACGACTGCATGACGCCGGTCTGCTTATTCACCGCGATGCGGTAGTTCATGTCGAACGCGTGGCGCTTCAACGCCGTCTGGAACTGTTCGAAGCGATCGTTGGCCAGGCGCACCGGGTGGCCGTCGCCATACATCGCCGCCACCGCGCCGTAATACGGGAAGTTGTAGTGGTCTTTCGAGCCGTAGCCCACGGTATAGCACGGGTGCAGGATCAGCTGTTTCACCGGCGGATTGCGCTTGGCCAGCATGCGCGGCATCTCGTCGGCCACTTCCTGCGGCGACTGAGTCGGCACCACCAGATGCAAGGTTTGCGTCTGCGCGTCGAACCAGCCGTTGGCGTTGTCCGGCTCCAGCGCCGAGGTGTCTATCGACTGCGTGGTGTAGCGGCGCGACATTACCAGCCAGTCGGCCGGCGGATTCGCCAACTCGTCGGCGATCATCCCTGCATAGCGCATGCCTTCCTGATCCAGCTTGCCGCCCTCGCGCCCTTCCGGCCACACCGGCAGGTGTTTTTTCATCGACACCGGGAAGATCGGCGTGTCCTTCAGGCTGGAGAAACGATCGTCGTCGAACGGTTGTTCTCCCCCCACCCGCACATAGCGGAAGCTGCCCCAGGGATCGCGCTCGCGCGGGCCGGTCACCGCGCCGTATTTGATGGTTTCTTCGCGGAATTTCAGCTTGTCCTTGGCGAAGCGGAAACGGGCGAAGTCGTGATAGATCAGGATCGCCACCGCCTGGCCGAGGTAGGCCGGGGTTTTGCCGCTCGGCAGCAGCATGTCGTCACCGTAGAACGCCGGAAAGGCCAGGCCGTCGCGCGCCAGATCTTCCGCCGTCACCAGGCGATCCGGTTGCAGATCGTCCCCCAACAGCGACAGATCGACCCCTTCGAACAACCGGTCGGCTTTGGTCACGCGCAGAATGAAGGCGTGCGCCTGTTTCTGCGGCCAGTGCGGCATGTCCACCGCGCGGATATCGCGCGCGAACACCTTCTGCCCCATGACCTTGGCGCGGCCGTCGATACGGAAACGCACGCGCTTGGCCTGCGGATCCCAATTGGGCGACTGGAGGATTTTTTGCTCGAACAGCGCGGCGTAGGCGCGGCTGTACAGGGGCGCGAGGTACACGGATACCCCCGCAATCACGGCGCTTTTGATAAAGCGACGCCGCGACGGGTTGAAATTGCTCATAAATAAGTCCTTCACGTCTTTCTTGTAATTGGTTTTTGTTCGCGGTGTTGTTGCGCAAACGCTGACGACCTTGCCGTAGACGTCATAAGCATATGCTTATAACTAAAATTATGTGATGATTAACAGGCTGTTTTCAACAAAAAAACATTTGCAAAACACATAAGGTTTGTACGCTAATAAATAATTTGCGCAAACGCGGGCTTGAACCATGATCACGGGCATCATTATTACCGCCGCCGGACGCGGGGAGCGCTTTATTCGGGCCGGCGGCCAGGGCAACAAACTGAACGCCGGGTTTGCCGATGCGGCGGGCGAGCGGCGTTCGCTGTTCGAACACACCCTGCGCCAGGCGCTGGCTTCCGAGCTGCCGGTGCAGGTGGTGACCCGTCCGGATAATCTGCCGGTGCTGGCAGCCTGCGCCGCCAATCAGGTGCCGGTTACCCTGCTCGCCAGCGCGGGCCTCGGCGACTCGATCGCCGCAGGCGTTGCGGGCACGCCGCACTGGCAAGGCTGGCTGATCCATCTGGCCGATATGCCGTTCGTCGGCGCCGACGTTTTCCGGCAGGTGGCGAGCGCCTTACGGCAACACGCGATCGTACGCCCCAGCTATGCGCAACAGCCCGGTCACCCGGTAGGCTTTTCCGCCCTATTGCGCAAACAACTTTGCCAACTGCGCGGCGATAATGGTGCCCGTGGGCTGCTGCAAGGCGCAGCGGTGCACCTGTTGCCACTTGAGCACCCCGGCGTCGTGCAGGATATTGATCTTCCATCGCAACTTCCGGCCAGCGAGTAAATTCACCTATGCAACATCTTGATGTCACCGTGGTCAGCCAGGCGATAAGCTGGCTGCAACACCAGCCGGTCTGGTTATGCACCGTCCTCAGCACCTATGGTTCTTCGCCGCGCTCGCCGGGCGCGCTGATGGCGGCGACCCGCGACGGCCGCTACAGCGGTTCGTTGTCGGGCGGGTGCGTGGAGGAGGACTTTCTGCGCCGCGTGGCCGCCGGGGAGTATCAGGCGGCCAGCCAGGTGATCCGTTACGGCGAAGGCGGTATGACGCCCAACGTGGCGCTGCCGTGCGGCGGCGTGCTGGACGTGCTGATCGAGTATCTGCCGGCGGGAGAAGCCAGCGTCGCTTACCTGCGACGCATCGACGGCGCGCTGGAAGGGCATCACGCGTTGATCAAACGCCTGACGCTGCCCCACGCCTGCCACAGCCTCGAGCAGAGTCATTTCACCAGCGCCACCCAGGTGGAACGCCGGCTCGAACAGATTACCCTGCATATCGCGGCCGCGCCGCGCCTGCTGATCGCCGGGCTGTCCAGCGTGGCGCTGTACTGCGCCGATTTCGCCGTGGCGCTGGGGTTTGAGGTGCTGGTGTGCGAGAATCGCCCGGAGGCGCTGGATAACTTCGCCGCCGAGTTAAAACCGGGCGTGACGCTGCTGCGCCAGTTTCCGGCCAAGTTCATTGAGGACGGCGGTTGCCACGCCAATACCGCCGTCGTGGCGCTGACCCACGATCCGCGTATGGACGATCTGACGTTGATGGAAGCGATCCACACTCCGGCGTTTTACATCGGCGCCATGGGATCGCTGAGAAACAGCGCGCGGCGGCGCCAGCGGTTGCAGCAGATTGCCGAATTCACGCCGCAGGAGTTGGAACGCATCCATGCGCCGATCGGCCTGCCGCTGGGCAGCAAAACGCCGGCGGAGATCGCCCTGGCGGTGATGGCGGCGATCGTGCAGCAAAAAAACCGGCGGCCGGCCGCCGACGGGATCAGTGCAGCGGCACCACCGGCACCAGATGCTGCAGCTCCAGGTGCAGCTCCTCTTTCCCGCTCAGCGAATAGCTGAACATCGTCATGTCCGGCCCGTCACCGCGGGCCAGCCCCATTTCGGGCAGCACCTGCGTGTAAATTTTAATGATGTGATCATTGAGCGCCACCGGCTTGCCGGAATAGCGAAAACGGCAAAACTCGCCGTGGATCTCCGGCAGCGGCTCCAGCGCCACGCCTTCACGCAGCGGATAGTCCGTCGTCACGCCCAGGGTATAGTCGACCCTGACCCGCTCGCCGTCCGGCACCAGTTGGGTAAACGAATAGGTTTGCGTCGGGCGCTCGCCCAACAAGGTGTAAAACTGCGCCCGCAGCGCGCTGCGCTGCGGCAGATGCGACTTATCCAACCTCTCTATGTCCAGGTGGTAAGCGTACTGCTTGCCGTGAAAAGCGTATTGCCCTCTGGCGATGCTGACGCGTTCAACCTCAATATCGCCGGGCTGGCTGGCCGCGAGTGAACGCACCAGATTGCTGAAGTCCTGTTTGCGGGCATGACGATAAACGCTGGGCGACTCGGCGAAGTGTTTCTTGAAACAGCGCGAGAACGTCTGCTGATTATCGAATTGATATTCAACCGAAATGTCCAGAATGCTCTTCTGCGTGAAGCGCAAGGCGAAGGCGGCGAGGTAGAGGCGACGAGCGCGGATGTAGGAGGCTAACGATAATCCGGTCTGCTTCTTGAACATGCGCTGCAGGTACCATTTCGTATAGCCTGACTTGGCGGAAACGATATCCAACGACAGCGGATTGGTCAGGTTATCTTCAATCCAGACCAGTAACTCCCTGATGTGACTTTCCTGCGTGCCCATGTGCTTGCCGAACCTTATGTTGCCGATATTCCATTAGTCGAATTTTAGTGCTATTCGCGTAGGGTATACAGGTTAAAACTCGACGTCCAGCAAGCTACAGGACTTTACACAGTCCCCCTCCACCGCCCGCGAGCGGTGGAGGGGGAGCAGCGATTATTTCAGGCAGCTGGAGCACTGACCGGCCTGGATCTTCTGGAAGAAGTCATTGCCTTTGTCATCCACCAGGATAAACGCCGGGAAATCTTCCACTTCGATTTTCCAGATCGCTTCCATGCCCAGTTCAGGGTACTCCACGCACTCCAGGCTCTTGATGCTCTGCTGCGCCAGCACCGCCGCCGGGCCGCCGATGCTGCCGAGGTAGAAGCCGCCGTGCTTGTGGCAGGCATCCGTCACCTGCTGGCTGCGGTTGCCTTTCGCCAGCATGATCATGCTGCCGCCGTGAGATTGCAGCAGGTCGACGTAGGAATCCATACGCCCGGCGGTGGTCGGCCCCAAGGAACCGGACGCATAGCCTTCCGGCGTTTTAGCCGGGCCGGCGTAGTAAATCGGGTGGTCCTTGACGTACTGCGGCAGGCCTTCACCGCGATCCAGGCGCTCTTTCAGCTTGGCGTGCGCGATATCGCGGCCGACGATGATGGTGCCGCTCAGCGACAGGCGGGTGGAAACCGGGTACTGCGACAGCTGTTTGAGGATCTCGGCCATCGGGCGGTTGAGATCGACCTTGATCGCCTCGCCTTCCCCGGCCTGGCGCAGCTCCTGAGGAATGAATTTGCCCGGATTGTGCTCCAGTTTTTCCAGCCAGATGCCGTCGCGGTTAATCTTGCCTTTGATGTTGCGGTCCGCCGAACAGGAAACGCCCATGCCGACCGGGCAGGAGGCGCCATGACGCGGCAGACGCACGACGCGGATATCGTGCGCGAAGTATTTGCCGCCGAACTGCGCGCCCAGCCCCAGGTTCTGCGCTTCTTGCAGCAGTTCCGCTTCGAGTTCCAGATCGCGGAACGCCTGACCATGCTCGTTGCCTTCGGTCGGCAGGCCATCGTAATACTTGGTCGAGGCCAGTTTGACGGTTTTCAGCGTCGCTTCCGCCGAGGTGCCGCCGATGACGAACGCCACGTGGTACGGCGGGCAGGCCGCAGTGCCCAGCGTGCGCATCTTGTCGACCAGGTAGTTTTTCAGCTTGCCCGGCGACAGCAGCGCCTTGGTTTCCTGATACAGATAGGTTTTGTTGGCTGAACCGCCGCCCTTGGCGATGCACAAGAACTTGTATTCTTCGCCGTCAACGCTGTAGAGATCGATCTGCGCCGGCAGGTTGCTGCCGGTATTGACCTCTTTGTACATATCCAGCGCGGCGTTCTGCGAATAGCGCAGGTTCTCTTCGATGTAGGTGTTGTACACCCCACGCGACAACGCTTCTTCATCGCCGCCGCCGGTCCAGACGCGCTGGCCCTTTTTGCCGACGATGATCGCCGTGCCGGTGTCCTGGCAGGTCGGTAAAATACCCTTGGCGGCGATTTCTGAGTTACGCAGAAATTGCAGCGCAACGTACTTGTCGTTTTCGCTGGCGTCCGGATCTTTGAGGATATCGGCCACCTGCTGTTGGTGCGCCGGGCGCAGCATGAACGACGCGTCGTGGAACGCATGCTGGGCAAGCAGGGTTAACGCTTCAGGGGCAACTTTCAGTATTTCCTGGCCTTCAAACTCGCTCACGGAAACGTGGTCGCGGCTCAGCAGGTAATATTCGGTATCGTCTTTCTTCAGCGGGAACGGATCTTGATAGTGGAACGGTTTATTCGACATTGATCTCTCACTTGCAACATCAGCTGCGTTAAATTCACACTTGCGGCGCGCGAGGCGGCGCCTTGTCAAAAAACTGCCTTCACCTTACGTATTTTTAATCAGTCAGTTATTGCGCCAAATCGCAAAATAACCGCTCTTTGCGTAAGGGATTGCCACAGGCGGCGTTTCAACCTTGCTCGGTGAGAACTGCGGGTACAGGCTCATCATGCACGCTTTATTATCCCGCAGTTAACACATTGATTACAATCCATCGGTGGCGATCGCTTTATCAATGTGGCGAAAAAGCGCCGGATGCGATTTGCGCCGGTGCGTATTGTCAGCCGCCGCGCCATTGCTTAAGCTAGCCGCAATGAACAAACCGAGAATCCCCATCGCGCTGCAACAAGCGGTGATGCGCTGCCTGCGAGAAAAGCTGCAGTTGGCCCGCCGGCATTTTGCCGTCGAGTTCCCCGAACCCAGCATCGTCTATCAGCAACGCGGCACCAGCGCGGGCACCGCCTGGCTGCAAAGCTGGGAAATCCGCCTGAACCCGGTGCTGCTGCTGGAAAACCAACAGCAGTTTATCGATGAAGTGGTGCCGCACGAACTGGCGCACCTGCTGGTGTTTCGCCAATTCGGCCGGGTGGCGCCGCACGGCCGCGAATGGCGCTGGATGATGGAAAGCGTGCTGCTGACGCCCGCCAGCCGCACTCACCGTTTCGAAACCGCCTCGGTGCAAAGCAAAACCTTCCCCTACCGCTGCGGCTGCGGGCAGCACCCGCTCACCATTCGCCGCCATAACCGCGTGCTGCGCGGCGAAAGCGAATACCGCTGCCGCCGGTGCGGTGAAAAACTGAAATTTCTTGCTAGCGAGAACCTTTAGTTAAACGATTTATACGTTAAAACAAGCAAATATCGCCATTTGCCACTGCCGGCAAGTTCCGTTACCCTGCCTGCTTTTCCAATTTTGAGCTGTTTTGGAATATGCTTCGCAGAATTTTGTTTATGGCGGTTTTCGCCGCAGGCGCCGTACAGGCGCACGGCATCAATAACTTCTCTCAGGCCAAAGCGGCGGCGGCCAAGATTAACCGGGATGCGCCGGGCAGCTTTTACTGCGGCTGCCGCATCGACTGGCAAGGCAAGAAGGGCATCCCGGATCTCGCCGGCTGCGGCTATCAGGTGCGTAAAAACGCCCAGCGCGCGCAGCGCATCGAGTGGGAACACGTGGTGCCGGCCTGGCAGTTCGGCCACCAACTGCAGTGCTGGCAAGACGGCGGACGCAAAAACTGCAATAAGGACGCCACCTATCGCCAGATAGAAACCGATCTGCACAACCTGCAGCCGGCGATCGGCGAAGTGAACGGCGACCGCAACAACTTCATGTACAGCCAATGGAACGGCGGCGCAGGCCAATACGGGCAGTGCCCAATGAAGGTGGACTTCAAGAATAAACAGGCGGAGCCGCCCGCCCGCGCCCGCGGCGCCATTGCCCGCACCTACTTCTACATGCGCGATCGCTACCAGCTGCGGCTGTCACGCCAGCAAACCCAACTGTTCGAGGTGTGGAACCGGCAATATCCGGTGAGCCAATGGGAATGTCAGCGTGAAGCACGTATCGCCAAGGTGCAGGGCAACCACAACCCTATATTCAACAGGCTTGTCAGCAGCGGAAAAGCTAACCTACTATAGCCTTTATCTTTCATGGCGCCGCCAACCCGCGGCGCCGTTTCGTCAGGATCAGACTACCCATGCGCATACCCCGCATTTACCATCCGCAGCCGTTGACCGACCGGGCGGAGATCGCCCTCAGCGAGGACGCCGCCAACCACGTCGGGCGCGTGCTGCGCATGAGCGCCGGCCAGGCGCTGCAGCTGTTCGACGGCAGCAACCAGGTGTTCGACGCCGAGATAGTCCGGGTGGACAAAAAGAGCGTGCTGGTGCGCCTCGGCGACGGCCGCGTGGAGGACATCGAATCGCCGCTCAACCTGCATCTGGGCCAGGTGATCTCGCGCGGCGAGAAGATGGAGTTCACCATCCAGAAATCCATCGAGCTGGGCGTCAACGTCATCACCCCGCTGTTTTCCGAGCGCTGCGGCGTCAAGTTGGACGGCGAGCGTCTGGCGAAGAAAATCCAACAATGGCAGAAGATCGCCATCGCCGCCTGCGAACAGTGCGGCCGCAACCGCATTCCCGAAATCCGCGAGGCGATGTCGCTGGAGGCCTGGTGCGCCGAGCAGGACGGCAGCCTGAAACTCAACCTGCACCCGCGCGCCAGCCACAGCATCAACACGCTGCCGCAGCCGGTAGACCGCGTTCGCCTGCTGATCGGCCCGGAAGGCGGTTTGTCCGCCGACGAAATCGCCATGACCACCGACCACGGATTTACTGATATTCTGCTGGGACCACGCGTTCTGCGTACCGAAACCACAGCGCTCACCGCCATTACCGCTCTGCAGGTCCGCTTCGGCGACCTGGGTTAAAGGAGAAAAGATGATTAAGCTCGGCATCGTGATGGATCCTATCGATTCCATCAACATCAAGAAAGACACCAGCTTCGCCATGCTGCTCGAAGCGCAGCGCCGCGGTTACGAATTGCACTACATGGAGATGAACGATCTCTATCTGCACGCCGGTGACGGGCGCGCCCGCACCCGCCTGCTGAGCGTGAAGGAAGACAAGGAGAGCTGGTTCAGCTTCGGCGCCGAGCAGGATCTGGCGCTGCACGATCTGGACGTGATCCTGATGCGCAAGGATCCGCCGTTCGATACCGAATACATCTACGCGACCTACATTCTGGAACGCGCCGAAGTCAAAGGCACGCTGGTGGTCAACAAGCCACAAAGCCTGCGCGACTGCAACGAGAAGCTGTTCACCGCCTGGTTCTCGGAACTGACGCCGGATACGCTGGTCAGCCGCAGCGCCGCGCACATCCGCAAATTCCACCAGCAGCACGGCGACATCATCCTGAAACCGCTGGACGGCATGGGCGGCGCGTCTATCTTCCGCGTGAAGCAGGACGATCCTAACCTGTCGGTGATCATCGAAACCCTGACCGAACACGGCAGCCGTTTCTGCATGGCGCAGAACTTCCTGCCGGCGATCAAGGACGGCGACAAGCGCATCCTGGTGGTGGACGGCGAGCCGGTGCCTTACTGCCTGGCGCGCATTCCGGCGCAGGGTGAGACCCGCGGCAACCTGGCGGCCGGCGGCCGCGGCGAAGCGCGCCCGCTGAGCGAAAGCGACTGGAAAATTGCCCGCGCCGTCGCCCCGACGCTGAAAGAGAAAGGGCTGATCTTCGTCGG
This sequence comes from Serratia sp. SCBI, assembly GCF_000747565.1. NCBI lineage: Bacteria > Pseudomonadati > Pseudomonadota > Gammaproteobacteria > Enterobacterales > Yersiniaceae > Serratia > Serratia sp. SCBI. The sequence goes on from NZ_CP003424.1 coordinate 4,298,712, forward strand.
CCTGGACGTGATCGGCGATCGCCTGACCGAAATCAACGTCACCAGCCCAACCTGCGCGCGCGAGATCGAGGCGGCATTCCCGATTTCGATTACCGGCATGCTGATGGATGCCATTGAAAAGCGCCTGGCGGCGAAGTAATGCGTCATGCGGGCGGCATGCCGCCCGCTATCCTGTATCGCGCCCGCCAAAGCCCGCCTTTCCGGCAGCGGCTTGAAAGGCGGCGGGTATAGCCGCATACTGGCGGCTGTTTATTTTCTCACCCATTGATTACCTTATACTAACGCCATGAATTTACAGCACCATTTTCTGATCGCCATGCCAACGCTGCAGGATCCTCGCTTCAAGCGCTCGGTGATTTACATTTGCGAGCACAATGAAAAAGGCGCCATGGGTTTGGTGATCAATAAACCGGTGGAGCAGTTCACGGTAGCCACGGTGCTGAGCAAGCTGAAGATCATGCCGCCTGCGCGCGATCCGGCCATCAGCCTGGACAAGCCGGTGTTCGCCGGCGGCCCCCTGGCGGACGATCGCGGATTTATCCTGCATACGCCGCGCCACGGCTTTGGCGCCAGCATTCAAATTTCCCCCAACACCATGATCACCACCTCGAAAGACGTGCTGGAAACGCTCGGCACGCCGGAGCAACCGGACGACGTGCTGGTGGCGCTGGGTTATGCGGGTTGGGAGAAGGGCCAGTTGGAGCAGGAAGTATTGGAAAACGCCTGGCTGACCATCGAAGCCAACACCGACATTTTGTTCCGCACGCCGATCGCCAGCCGCTGGCGCGAGGCGGGGAACCTTTTGGGTATCGACATTCGCAGCATCGCCAACCACGCAGGACACGCCTGATGAGTAACCGCACCATTATCGCCTTCGACTTTGGCACCAAAAGCATCGGCGCGGCCGTCGGCCAGGAGTTGACCGGCAGCGCCCGCGCCCTGCCGGCTTTCAAAGCGCAGGACGGTTCGCCGGACTGGCTGAAAATCGAAAAACTGCTGAAGGAGTGGCAGCCGGATTTGGTGGTGGTCGGCCTGCCGCTGAACATGGACGGCACCGAACAGCCCGTTACCGCCCAGGCGCGCAAGTTCGCCAACCGCCTGCACGGCCGCTTCGGCATCCAGATCGATCTGCATGACGAGCGTCTGAGCACCGTGGAGGCGCGCGCCAACCTGTTCGATCGCGGCGGCTTCCGCGCGCTTGATAAAGGCAGCGTGGATTCCGCCTCCGCGGTGGTTATCCTCGAAAGCTGGTTCGAACGGCAGCTGGGCTAAACGCCCGTTCCCTCCCCCGCGCAGTCCCCCAACACACCGGCGTCGATCCGCTGCTGCAAACCTTGCTCAAAGGTTTGCATGCCGGACTGCGCGCCGGTTTGCAACACGCTCGCCAACTGATGCGTTTTCCCTTCACGGATCAGGTTGCTGACCGCCGCCGTCGCCGTCAGCACTTCAAAGATCGCCACTCGTCCGCCGCCGGGGCGCCTCATCAGCTTTTGCGCGATCACCGCTTGCAGGCTGCCCGCCAGCTGGGCGCGCACATAGGGTTTCTCTTCCGCCGGAAACACGTCCACCAGCCGTTCCACCGCCTGCGGCGCGCTGCGGGTATGCAGCGTCGCCAGCACCAGGTGGCCGGTCTCCGCCGCAGTGAGCGCCAGCCGGATGGTGGCGGTATCGCGCAGCTCGCCCAGCAGGATCACATCCGGATCTTCGCGCAGCGCGGCGCGCAACGCCGCATCGAAGCTGTGGCTGTCGCGGCCGATCTCCCGCTGCTGGATCAGCGATCGCCGGCTGCGGTGCAGGAACTCGATCGGATCTTCCAGCGTCAAAATATGCCGCTGCTGGTGCCGGTTGATCTCGTCGATCATCGCCGCCAGCGTGGTGGACTTGCCGCTGCCGGTGGCGCCGGTGACCAGGATCAATCCGTCGGCGCGCCGCAGCAGCGCCGGGACGATGGCCGGCGCCGCCAGCTCGGCAAGCGAAGGCGATTGCCCGGCGATACGCCGCAACGCGAGAGAAATCCCCGCGCTTTGTTGAAAAACGTTGGCGCGCAACCGCTCCCCGCCCGGCCTGTGCAACGCCAGATCGACCTGCCCCAGCCGCCGCAGGCTCTCGCGCTGCTGCGCATTCAGCAATCCATCGCAGAGGGCCTGCGCGCCTTGCGCCGTCAGCGTTGGCGCCGCCGCCAGCGGCTGCAGTTCACCGTCGATGCGCAACATCGGCGGATGACCGGCACAAAGGTGCAGATCGGAAGCATTATGCTTTACACTAAGGGCCACGAATTCATCGATATCCATATCACTCTCCCGGGTCAATAATGAGCACTATCCAACAGAACCTGCAGGATGTCAGAAACCGCATCGCGGCCGCCGCGCAAAACTGCGCACGGGCGCCGGAAGACGTTGCTCTGCTTGCAGTCAGCAAAACCAAACCTGTGGCGGCGATCGAAGAAGCCATCGCCGCCGGCCAGCGCGCCTTCGGCGAGAACTACGTGCAGGAAGGGGTAGACAAGATCCGGCATTTCGCCGAGTCGCCGCAGGGCGGTGAGTTGGTGTGGCACTTTATCGGCCCGCTGCAATCCAATAAGAGTCGGCTGGTGGCGGAACATTTCGCCTGGTGTCATACCGTGGATCGGCTGCGCATCGCCCAGCGCCTGAGCGATCAGCGCCCGGCCGACATGCCGCCGCTCAACGTGCTGATTCAAATCAACATCAGCGATGAGCAGAGCAAATCCGGCATCGCGTTGAACGAACTGCCGGCGTTGGCCGACGCGATCGCGGCGCTGCCGAATCTGGCGCTGCGCGGCCTGATGGCCATCCCGGCACCGGAAACGGATTATCAGCGGCAGTTGGCGGTATTCAGCCGGATGAACGACGCATTTCTCGCCCTGCGTCAGCGTTATCCGCAGGCCGATACGCTGTCGATGGGCATGACGGACGATATGGCGGCGGCGATCGCCGCAGGCAGCACCCTGGTGCGCATCGGCACCGCAATTTTTGGCGCCCGCGACTACTCGCAGGCCTGACAAACAGACGAGGGATTTGATGCAACATCGCAAGATTACCTTTATCGGCGCCGGCAACATGGCGCGTGCAATCATCGCCGGCCTGGTCGCGGGCGGCTATCCGGCCAAATCCATCAGCGTCTGCGCCCCTTCGCCGAAAAACCGTGACGCGCTGGCGGCGGACTACGGCATCGTCAGCAGCGGCGACAACGTCGCCTGCGCGCGTGAAGCCGACGTCGTGGTACTGGCGGTCAAACCGCAAATGATGGCCGACGTGTGTCAGCCGCTGCGCGAACAGGTCGATTTCGGCGGCAAACTGGTGCTGTCGATCGCCGCCGGCATTCAGGTCAGCCGTTTCTATCAGTTGCTCGGCGACCAACTGGACATCGTGCGCATCATGCCCAACACCCCGTCGCTGGTCGGCAAGGGCATGAGCGGGCTGTACGCGCCGGCGCAGGTCAGCCAACAGGATCGCGACTACACCGGCGATTTAATGGCCTCGGTCGGTAAAGTTTGCTGGGTAGATGACGAAAATGGCATCAACGGCGTGATCGCCGCTGCGGGCAGCGCCCCGGCTTATTTCTTCCTGTTTATGGAAGCGATGCAAAAAGAAGCCGAACGCATGGGCTTCGACAGCCAGACCGCGCGCGATCTGGTGCAGCAGGCCGCTACCGGCGCCGCCGCGCTGGTTGAAGCCAACCCGGATACGCCGCTGGGCACGCTGCGCGAGCAGGTGACCTCCAAAGGCGGCACCACCGCCGAAGCGCTGCGGGTGTTCAACGAACGCCAACTGCCGGAAACCGTGGCGCAAGCGATGCAGGCCGCCGTTTCCCGTGCGCAAGAAATGGAAAAATTATTTTAAATAACCCCGAGTTAAGGAGAAGGACCACTTCATGCTAACGCTGACTTTCCTGGTCAAGACCGTTATTGATCTGTACGTGATGGTGCTGTTGCTGCGCATTTGGATGCAATGGACGCGCACCGATTTTTACAATCCGTTCTCGCAGTTTGTGGTGAAGATCACCCAACCGGTGGTCGGCCCGCTGCGTCGCATCATCCCATCGCTTGGGCCTATCGACAGCGCTTCGCTGCTGCTGGCGTTCCTGCTGATGACCATCAAGTACCCGCTGCTGCTGCTGATACAAAGTCACGCGCTGTCGCTCAGTCCGTATAACCTGCTGTTCGGCCTGATCTCGCTGGTCAAGTCCGCCGGCTACCTGATCTTCTGGGTGATGATCATTCGTGCGCTGATGAGCTGGGTAAGCCAGGGCCGCAGCCCGATCGACTACGTGATGTACCAACTGACCGAACCGTTGATGGCGCCGATCCGTCGCATCATCCCGGCGATGGGCGGCATCGATTTTTCCGCCATGGTAGTGATCCTGATCCTCTATCTGATCAACTACCTGGGCATGGATGTGTTCGGCGAGATCTGGTTCCTGCTGTGAGCGCAGTCACTCCCGTGCTGGACGGGCTGGCGATCAGGCTATATATTCAGCCGAAAGCCAGCCGCGACCAAATTATCGGCTTGCATGGCGACGAGCTGAAAGTCGCCATCACCGCCCCGCCGGTCGACGGCCAAGCCAACGCCCATTTGATCAAGTTTATCGCCAAGCAGTTCAAAGTGGCGAAAAGCAACGTCACCATCGAGAAAGGCGAACTGGGGCGGCATAAACAGTTACGCATCGTGAATCCGCAACAGATCCCCGCCGTGGTCGCGGCGCTCATCGAATAATTTTCAAGGTAGTCATTATGCAAAAAGTCGTTCTTGCCACCGGTAACCCGGGCAAAGTGCGCGAACTCGCCGACCTGTTGGCCGATTTCGGCCTGGACGTGGTCGCGCAAACCGATCTGGGCGTGGAGTCCGCCGAAGAAACCGGCCTGACGTTTATCGAAAACGCCATTCTGAAAGCGCGCCATGCGGCACAGGTCACCGGCCTGCCGGCGATCGCCGACGACTCCGGTCTGGCGGTAGATGCGCTGGGCGGCGCGCCGGGCATCTACTCCGCGCGCTACGCCGGTGAAGACGCCGACGATCGGCAGAACCTCGACAAGCTGCTGGCGGCGATGAAAGACGTGGCGCCGGGCCGGCGCGGCGCGCAATTTCACTGCGTGCTGGTCTATCTGCGCCATGCGCAAGATCCGACGCCGCTGGTGTTTCACGGCAGCTGGGCCGGTGAAATCACCGAACAGGCCGCCGGTGAAGGCGGTTTCGGTTACGATCCTATCTTTTACGTGCCGGAGCTGGGCCGCACCGCCGCCGAGCTGAGCCGCGACGAGAAGCGGGCGATTTCGCACCGCGGCAAGGCGCTGAAGCTGATGTTGGAAGCCATGCGCAATGCTTAAGCTGCCCCCGCTGAGTCTCTACATCCACATCCCGTGGTGCGTGCAGAAATGCCCGTACTGCGACTTCAACTCCCATGCGCTGAAGGGTGACGTGCCGCATCAGGAGTATGTCGATCATCTGTTGGCGGATCTGGATGCCGACCTGCCGCTGGCCGGCGGCCGGGAAATCAGCACTATCTTTATCGGCGGCGGCACCCCCAGCCTGCTGAGCGCCGAGGCGATGCAAGCCTTGCTGGACGGCGTGCGGGCGCGCATTCGCGTCGCCGACGACGCCGAAATCACCATGGAAGCCAATCCCGGCACCGTGGAGGCCGATCGCTTCAGCGGCTACCAGCGCGCCGGCGTCAACCGCATCTCCATCGGGGTGCAAAGCTTCAGCGCCGAGAAGCTGAACCGTCTGGGGCGCATCCACGGCCCGGAAGAAGCCAAACGCGCGGCGACGCTGGCGACCGGCCTCGGCCTGCGCAGCTTCAACCTCGATCTGATGCACGGCCTGCCGGACCAGTCGCTGGAAGAGGCGCTGGACGATTTGCGCCAGGCTATCGCCCTCAATCCGCCGCACCTGTCGTGGTATCAGCTGACCATCGAGCCGAACACCCTGTTCAGCTCGCGCCCGCCGGTTCTGCCGGACGACGATGCGCTGTGGGACATCTTCGAGCGCGGCCACCGGCTGCTGAGCGCCGCCGGCTATCAGCAGTATGAAACCTCGGCCTACGCCAAGCCGGGCTACCAATGCCAGCACAATCTCAACTACTGGCGCTTCGGCGACTATCTGGGGATCGGCTGTGGCGCGCACGGCAAGGTGACCTTCAGCGACGGACGCATCCTGCGCACCGCCAAGACCAAGCACCCGCGCGGCTTTATGCGCGGCGACTACATGGACAAGCAGCATGAGGTGGCGGCGGCGGATCGGCCGTTCGAATTCTTCATGAACCGCTTCCGCTTGCTGGAAGCCGCGCCGCGCGCCGACTTCGCCAACTACACCGGGCTGACGGAAAGCGTCATTCGCCCGCAGCTGGACGAAGCGCTGGCCAAAGGCTATCTGGAAGAAACCGCGGAGCACTGGCAGATCACCGAGAAGGGCAAACTGTTCCTCAACTCGCTGCTGGAACTGTTCCTGGCGGACGACGAGTAAAAAAAAGCGCTGAATGATCAGCGCTTTTTTATTGGTGTTAATCCGGGTAAAACGTCTGAGACAGAATCTGCTGAGTTTCCCAGATGCCGTTTTCCGGATACACATCCAGCCCGGTTTCGGCCGTGGCGAGCGCAACGGCCTTCGACCAGACGACATCCAGCCAATCGGCATCGCTCAGTTTACCTTTTAGGCTGGGCGACTCTTTCAAGCTGTAAAGCACTTCTTTGCGCTGCGCTTTAATCGTTCTTTCCCAGCTGGTTCCGCGCCTGGCCGGCTGATATTTCCATTTAAGCAAATGTGCAATCAGCACCGTCATCCGGCTAGCAAGTTCCCTTTGCTCGCTCTTCCCCACGTCCTCAATCTCCTCGGCGATCTTTTCAATATCGATCTCAGACAATTTTCCGGAGCGCAAAAGAGCGGCCTGTTCATTTGCCCAGGCAACAACATCGGTTTCGTAACGTGTATGGCTCATAGCGTCCTCCGTAAACATCCATAAATCTGTACGTAGTTTGATCAGTCTGTCAGATAAGCTTCAGAAGGTCAAAAAACGGTCTACCAAGAAGATTCTTAAATCACTTCAACGCGTTAAGCAGATCCTTGCGCTGGGTTTCCAGTGCGGTGACGCGGTTGCACACGTCATGACCGAAGTTCTGGAAGTCCTGTTCCTGGTTGTTCCATTCGTTCTGGATCGCCTTCTGCAAGCCGCCCAAATTGCCCATGATCGCCTGCAGCGGGTTGCCGCCGCTGTTGGCGGCCTGTTTGACGCCCATCTCGTTCAGGCTGTCCTGCAGCACGCCGCCCATGCTCTGCTGCACGATGTTGCGGCCGTCCTGCTCCACCTGGTCGATCGCCTTGTGGTGGAAGGTCAGGCCGTCGCTGCGGTGCTCGATGATGCGGTTCATCTGCTGTTTCAGTTGGCCATTCAGGGTGGTCAGCCGGTTGCGCACGTTACTGTTGCTGCCCAGCTCTTTAACGATCACTTTATCCAGCGCTGCGCGGGCTTTCTCCAGGTGTTTCTGCGCGCCGTCGTCGATCCACGGCAGCTGTTTGCGCAAGGCGCTCTGGTAACTGAAGGCTTTCTGCCGCTGGCTGTCGTTCAAGCTCAGCGCCTGGCCGTTGCGGATCACGTCGCCATCCGGCGATATTTGCAGATCGCCGCTGGCACCTTTCACCTGCACGCTCTGCGGGCTGATGATCACATCGTCCTGGGGTTTAACGCTGCACTGGTACTCGGCGTGGGCCTGCGCGGCAGTCGCCGCCAGCAGCAGTAAGGCTAACCCGGTTTTCTTCAACATAGCTTCTCCTGACTCCCATCCAGACTGGGATTAAAAAATCGAACGACCGATACGTTGAGACAACAGTTCCAGCGCCGCAGTTCCCGCCAGCGAGTTGCCGGAAGCATCCAGTTCCGGCGACCAAACGACGATCGACAGTTCGTCCGGCACGATGGCCACGATGCCGCCGCCCACGCCGGACTTGCCCGGCATCCCCACCCGATAGGCGAATTCGCCGGCGCCGTCGTACATGCCGCTGGTCATCATCAGGGCGTTGATCTGCCGCGCCTGCAGCGGGCTGATCACCGCCTCGCCGCTGAGATCGCGACCGTGATTGGCCAGATAGACGAAGCTGCGCGCCAGTTCCACGCAGCTCATGCGCAGCGCGCAGTAGTGGAAATAGGTTTGCAGCACGGTGATGACGTCGTTTTCGAAGTTGCCGAACGATTTCATCAGATAGGCGATGGCCGCATTGCGATCGGAGTGTTCGAACTCGGAGCGCGCCACCCGCAGATCATAGGCCAGGTCGTCTTCACCGGCCAACTGACGCACCACCTCCAGCATACGCTGTTTGGGGGCGCTGAGCCGGGTTTGCAGCATGTCGCACACCACCAGCGCGCCGGGGTTGATAAACGGATTGCGCGGTTTGCCCTGCTCCATCTCCAGCTGCAGCAGCGAATTGAACGGCAGGCCGGAAGGCTCTTTGCCGACGCGCCGCCAGATCTCATGCTCCTGATAGCGCGTCAGCGCCAGCGTCAGACTCAGCACTTTGGAGATCGACTGGATGGAGAAGCGCTCCGCGGCGTCGCCGGCCTGGAACAGTTCGCCATCCACCGTACACACGGCGATCGCCAGCCGATCGGCGGGCACTTCCGCCAACGCCGGGATGTAGTCGGCCACTTTTCCCTGGCCAATCAGCGGGCGCACCTGTTGCAGGATCTCTTCCAGCAACGCGTTATCCAATGTTGTTACCACCTCGGTCACACTCCGGGCAAAACAAAGGCGCCGTTGAGGCACCTTAGATCAATAAAACGGCGCGGCGCGAAGCCGCGCTCATCGGGCAAGCGCGATCAATCCCACCAGATATCGAACAGATCGCTGACCTTAACGTCGGTCAGTTTGCGCGCTTCCAGCCAGTTTTTCACCAGTTCGCGATGCTCCTCGGTGCAGTGGCCGATCTTCTGCAGGCAGATCAGACCTTCCCACTGCAGGTAGCCGCTGCCGTCAAACGCCAGACCGTTCGGCTCGATCACTTCATCGATGAAGGTATCCAGCGTGCTGTCGATATCTTCCACCGACGTGCCTTCGGCGAAGCGCCAGGCTACGGAGAAACCCAACTCCTGAAATTCTTCAATGTGCAACTTTTTACGTAAACGACGACTGCGGTTCTTAGCCATTATTCTTTCCTCTCAAACATCAAGTCCCAAACGCCATGTCCCAGGCGCTGGCCGCGTAATTCAAATTTCGTCAGTGGGCGCGAATCCGGACGCGGCACATAATCATTATCGCTGGAAAGATTACGGTAGCCTGCGACCCCGTTCATAACCTCTAACATATGTTCCGCATAAGGTTGCCAATCGGTGGCCATGTGGAAGACGCCGCCGGTCTTCAGCTTGCGCAGCACCAGTTCGACAAACGGCGTTTGCACGATGCGGCGCTTGTTGTGGCGCGCCTTGTGCCAAGGATCGGGGAAGAACAGCTGCACCATGTCCAGCGAGCCGTCCGGGATCATGTTTTCCAGCACTTCAACCGCATCGTGGCACATTACGCGCAGGTTGCTCAGCTTCGCCTCGTGGGCGTCGGCCAGGCAGGCGCCCACGCCCGGCGAGTGTACTTCGATCCCTAAAAAGTTCTGCTGCGGGTTGTTGCCCGCCATGGTCACCAGCGAGGCGCCCATGCCAAAACCGATCTCCAGCACCGTCGGCGCTTCGCGGCCGAACAGCGCGGCGAGATCGACAGCGTCAGCCTGATACTCCACGCCCATCACCGGCCAATAGTTCTCCAGCGCGTGCTGCTGGCCTTTGGTCAGCCGCCCCTGGCGGCGGACAAAACTGCGGATACGGCGCATCGCGCGGCCGTTCTCATCAAATTCCGGGGAGATGACGTCATTAATCATAGTGCTTTCTGTCTGTTTGGCTGCCAATTAGGGAAACGCGCATTATGCAAAGATACATTGGTTTAGCAAGTGTTCATCTTCTGTACCCGCCGTGCGGCGTCGGAAAGTTCCGGTTTACAGCATCATGACTCTATGCTGCAATCTCGCTTCATTTTCTGCCGGATAACGACTCTTCATGATGCAAGCACAACAATTCGCACAGGTGGTGCTTGACTGGTACCAGCGCTACGGCCGCAAAACCCTGCCATGGCAGTTGGAGAAAACCGCCTATCAAGTATGGCTCTCCGAAGTGATGTTGCAACAGACTCAGGTTGCCACCGTCATTCCTTATTTTCAGCGCTTTATGGCCCGTTTTCCCAACGTGCGCGCGCTGGCGGAGGCCCCGCTGGACGAAGTGCTGCATCTGTGGACCGGCCTCGGCTATTACGCCCGCGCCCGTAACTTGCACAAAGCGGCGCAGACCATTGTCGCACAGCACGGCGGCGAGTTCCCGACAACCTTCGCAGAAATCGCCGATTTACCGGGCATCGGCCGTTCCACCGCCGGCGCGGTGCTGTCGTTGGCGCTGGGCCAACACTATCCGATCCTCGACGGCAACGTGAAGCGCGTGCTGGCTCGCTGCTACGCGGTGGAAGGCTGGCCGGGCAAAAAAGAGGTCGAAAACCGGCTGTGGAAAATCAGCGAAGAAGTCACCCCGGCCCAGGGCGTCGGCCAGTTCAACCAGGCGATGATGGATCTGGGCGCCATGGTCTGCACCCGCTCCAAGCCCAAGTGTGAGCTCTGCCCGCTCAACGTCGGCTGCCTGTCTTACGCCAACCACAGCTGGGCCAACTACCCCGGCAAGAAGCCCAAGCAGACCCTGCCGGAAAAAACCGCCTACTTCTTATTGCTGCAGCACGGCGACCGCGTGTGGCTGGAGCAGCGCCCGGCGGTGGGCCTGTGGGGCGGCCTGTTCTGCTTCCCGCAGTTCAGCGCGCGCGTGGATTTGGAACTCTGGCTGCAGCAGCGCGGTCTGAAAGGCAAGCGCCTGGAACAGCTGACCGCGTTTCGCCACACGTTCAGCCATTTCCATCTCGATATCGTGCCGATGTGGCTGTCGCTCGACGCGGCGGGCAGCGGCATGGATGAGGGCGCGGGTCTCTGGTATAACTTAGCGCAGCCGCCGTCGGTCGGGCTGGCAGCGCCGGTGGACCGCCTGTTGCAACAGCTGGCGAAGCAGCCCCCGATCCAACAAAACTTATATGGCGATAGCGCCATCGATGAGGAATTAGCATGAGCCGCACCATTTTTTGTACTTTCCTTCAACGCGACGCCGAAGGCCAGGACTTCCAGCTTTATCCCGGCGACGTCGGCAAGCGCATCTACAACGAGATCTCCAAGGAAGCCTGGGGCGAGTGGATGAAGAAGCAGACCATGCTGATCAACGAGAAGAAGCTGAACATGATGAACGTGGATGACCGCAAACTGCTGGAAGAGGAAATGATCAAATTCCTGTTCGAAGGGCACGACGTGCACATCGAAGGCTATACGCCGCCGAGCGAATAACGCTGTTGGGGCCAGGCGCTGGCCCGCTTCAATCCTCTTATACTTCTTCCAAACGGCTTTAAGATGAAGAAAATTTTAGCTTTGCTCGTAATAGCGCCTTTGCTGATCTCCTGTTCCGGCAAAAAAAGTGAAGAAATCAACGAAGCCTGGATCAAAGACACCAACGGCTTCGACATTCTGATGGGCCAATTCGCCCACAACATCGAGAACATCTGGGGTCTGAACGAAGTTCTGATCGCCGGGCCGAAAGACTACGTCAAGTACACCGACCAATACCAAACCCGCAGCCACATCAACTTCGACACCGGCGCCATCACCGTCGAGACCATCGCCACCACCGATCCGGCCGCGCACCTGCGCCAGGCGATCATCAGCACGCTGCTGATGGGTGACGATCCGGGTTCGATCGACCTCTATTCCGACGCCAACGATATCCAGATCAGCAAAGAGCCGTTCCTGTACGGCCAGGTGCTGGATAACAAAGGGGCGCCGATCCGCTGGGAATGGCGCGCGGCGCACTTCGCCGATTACCTGCTGCAGACCAAGCTGCAAAAACGCACCTCCGGCCTGCACGTCATCTACTCGGTCACCATCCAACTGGTGCCGAACCACCTGGACAAACGTGCGCATAAATATCTGCCGATGGTGCGCAAGGCGTCGGAAAAATACGGCGTGGACGAGTCGCTGATCCTGGCTATCATGCAGACCGAATCGAGCTTCAACCCGTATGCGGTGAGCGGTTCGGACGCGCTGGGCCTGATGCAGGTGGTGCAGCACACCGCCGGTAAGGATGTGTTCCAGATGCGCGGCAAATGGGGCACCCCGAGCCGCAGCTACCTGTTCGATCCGGAGAACAACATCGATACCGGCACCGCCTACCTGGCGATCCTGCAGAACAACTACCTGGGCGGCATTCAGAACCCGACCTCGCGCCGCTATGCGGTGATCACCGCTTACAACGGCGGCGCCGGCAGCGTGCTGCGGGTGTTCTCCAGCGACAGAACGCGCGCGGTGGGCATCATCAACGGCATGCAGCCGGGCGACGTGTACCAAACGCTGACCACCAAGCACCCGGCCGCCGAATCGCGCCGCTATCTGGTGAAAGTGAATACCGCGCAGAAGAGCTACCGCAGAAAGTAGCGCTTCCCGCGTGGATAGAAGAAGGGCCGGTGCGAACCGGCCCTTTTTTCATGGCTTGATCATATAGCCGAAGATGCGCTTCCAGCCGTGATCTTTTTTCTCGATGTAGACCCCCTGCAGCTCCGGCGAGAAGCCCGGCAGGCGGTTGATGCCCTCCTCGAGCGCCAGGAAGTAGCGCTGCACCGCGCCGCCCCACACTTCGCCCGGCACCACGCACAGCACGCCCGGCGGATACGGCAGGGCCCCTTCCGCCGCGATGCGCCCTTCCGCCTGGCCGATCGGCACCAGCTCGACGTTGTCGCGGATAAACTCCACGTTGGCGTCCTGCGGGTTCATCACCACCGGCGGGAAATGATCCTGACGGAACATCTCCTTTTGCAGCTGCTTAACGTCAAAGCTGACGTACAGATCGTGCATCTCCTGGCACAGCCGACGAATGCTGTAGCCGCGGTAACGCTGCTCGTTCTTGCGGTACACCGTCGGCAGCACCACGCTCAGCGGCGCATCCTCTTCGACATAGCGTTCGAACTGCGCCAGCATCTCCACCAGCTGTTCCATCTTGGCCGGGTTCTCCGCCGGGGTCAGCAGGAACAGGATCGAGTTGAGATCGCACTTCTCCGGCACGATGCCGTTCTCGCGCAGGAAGTTGGCCAGAATGGTGGCCGGCACGCCAAACTCGGTGTATTGGCCGGTCGCGGCGTCAATCCCCGGCGTGGTCAGCAGCAGCTTGCACGGATCGACCAAATACTGATCCTGGGCGTAACCTTCGAAGCCGTGCCACGTCTCCCCCGGTACGAAGGTGAAGAAGCGCGCGTCGTTGGCGATCAGATCGGTATCGTAATCCTGCCAGTCCTTGCCCGCCACCTGCAGCGGAATAAACGGCTTCAGCTGCGAGCAGCGCGTGAGCAGCTGTTTGCGCGTCTCGATGCCCAGCTTGACGCAGTCCATCCACATGCGGCGCCCGGCGGGGCCGGCGTGCATCTTGGCGTTGACGTCCAGCGCGGCGAACAGCGGATAGAACGGGCTGGTCGACGCATGCAGCATGAACGCATTGTTCAGATGCTTATGGTTGCAGTGGCGCTTTTGCCCTTTGATGTGGTCGTCTTTCTTGTGGATCTGCGAGGTCTGCGAGAACCCCGCCTGCTGTTTATGCACCGACTGGGTGACGAAGATGCCCGGATCGTGCTCGTCCAGCTCAAGCAGCAGCGGCGAACACTCTTTCAGCATCGGGATAAAACCTTCGTAGCCCACCCAGGCGGAGTCGAACAGGATGTAATCGCACAGGTGGCCGATGGTGTCGATCACCTGGCGAGCGTTGTAAATCGTGCCGTCGTAGGTGCCAAGCTGAATGATCGCCAGCCGGAACGGCCGCGCCGCCGTGGCCTTCTCCGGCGCCACCTCGCGGATCTGCTCGCGCAGGTAGCGCTCATCGAAGCAGCGCGCATCGATGCCGCCGATAAAGCCGAACGGGTTGCGGGCGGTTTCCAGATACACCGGCGTGGCGCCGGCCTGGATCAGCGCCCCGTGGTGATTGGATTTGTGGTTGTTGCGATCGAACAGCACCAGATCGCCACGGGTCAGCAGCGCGTTGGTCACCACCTTGTTGGCCGCCGAGGTGCCGTTGAGCACGAAGTAGGTTTTATCAGCGTTGAACACCCGCGCCGCATGCTTTTGCGCATCCTTGGCCGAGCCTTCGTGGATCAGCAGATCGCCCAGCTTGACGTCTGCGTTGCACATATCGGAACGGAAAAGAGTTTCACCGTAGAAATCGAAAAACTGCCGGCCGGCCGGGTGCTTGCGGAAGAACTCGCCGCCCTGATGGCCTGGACACGCAAAGGTCGAATTCTCCATCTCGACGTAGGTCTTCAGCGTTTTGAAGAACGGCGGCAGCAGCGCCTGCTCGTAGGCGTCGGCGGCGGCCTCCAACTGCGCCATGTAGAATGGCTTGCTGGCGCCGGCCAGCAGCGCGAAGACCCCGCTGACAAACGGCAGATAATCCGGGGAAAGATGCTCGTCCCCTTCCACCGCCACGAAGGTCGGAATATCGAACCCCGTCGCCTGCAAGCGCGCCAGAATGCCGGCATCCACGTCGGCGACCGACACCACCACCGCCGCCACGTCGGTGTAGTCCGTCTGCTCTACGCGCACGATCTGGCGCAGCGTCTCAATGGTGGCGACCAGGCTGGCGCTGGTTGCGATTTTCAATTCTTTCATCATGCTGACTCTCAAACGGTGAAGGATGAGGGTGTGCCACCGGCACGGTAATGAGATAACGCGGTTATCCCGGTAAAAGCGATACCCGGGCACGGCAGCATAAGCGGCGTGCGTGACCGCCTCATGATCGGGGACCATCAGGCAGCTATCGGGGGAACTGGTCTTGGCAGCGTCCGACAGGCATCAGTAAAATCAGGGCCGCAGCGCTGGCTTTACGCATGCCTAACAGCGAGCATCAGGCGGCCTTACCGCATGATCGGCAGGCGTATTCGGACGGATGGCGTTCGGAGCAAGCAAAGACGGAACGGTGGCGGCGTCAGAGGTCTGGTGCGCGACAGCGCTTGAGCGACAAAACCAGTCATGCCAATAACCCTCTGACTTATAAGAAGCGGGAACACCGTCAGGGAACGGAGAGTGCTAAAATTTGCGCAATGATTGCATGATTCGTTACGAGGTTCAAGCGAGAATCCTCTGGGTTGAGCTTGCGTTAATGCAAAGGTAATGCATTGTTATTTAACAACAAAAATAAAAAACAATATTGACAAAGTGGTATAAATACACGTTTTTTATGCATATTTATCGGGTGGCGATATCGCCACAGGCTCTAGCGCTTCGGGTTCGCTGCCTGAAAATAGAGCAACCGATCGGCTTTGTGACAGAAAGCGATTGACGCCATCCGGCCAATACGGTTTAATGCGCCCCGTTGCCCGGATAGCTCAGTCGGTAGAGCAGGGGATTGAAAATCCCCGTGTCCTTGGTTCGATTCCGAGTCCGGGCACCATATTTAGAAGAACCCGCCTATGGCGGGTTTTTCGCTTTCTGGAATACGGACTCTCCATCGAACTGCGTTCGATTATTCGGCCAAGGGCCTCACCCTGCGGGCCAGCGCTGAGACCTTGAATACCGAGCAGAAGTGCTCCTGTTCCTATCTCTTTAACCTAAATCTCGGCCTTTATATTCGCAGTCTTAATTGATGCCCGCCCCCCTGCCCTGTGTTTACGACACTGTATTATTTCCATTTGCACCATAACCCAACCTTCCTTATTTTCGCCGTCATTTGAATTAATACGCAAACACGGGTTACGCAACAACTCCA
Organism: Serratia sp. SCBI; assembly: GCF_000747565.1. Classification (NCBI taxonomy): domain Bacteria; kingdom Pseudomonadati; phylum Pseudomonadota; class Gammaproteobacteria; order Enterobacterales; family Yersiniaceae; genus Serratia; species Serratia sp. SCBI. The sequence continues at coordinate 4,314,576 of NZ_CP003424.1, forward strand.
TTAATGTTTTCATTCTGCGCCTGATAAAAACCCACAGCCACAACCCAATAAAAAATCATTAAATAACAATCAATTAATCAGAATTTCACCACATAATTCCCTGCCGTTATTAAAAATAAACCAAAAATGCGGTCGGCACTCACCTTGTGATTTTTTGATAAATACCGTCCGTTGCCGCTGCTAATTTACCGACAGGCGTTCTTAAAACATCACATCGGTGAAGATCGTCATATCACCGTAATAGAACGCTTAATTTAGCCTGCTCACCCACTGATATTTTGGCCTTTTTTGGCTCTGGCATTAAACACCCGTTGAGAAAAAACATATGGAATATGGTTTATCAGACAATGGCGAACAGCCGGATCAACATGGCAAGGGCGTCAGCCGCAGAAATGTCTTGCTCGGCCTGGCGTCAACGCTTGTCGCCACCGCATTGGCCGGCGCCCCATTCCTCACGCTGGCGGAACAGCATACCGCCGCGCAAAACCCCCTGCTTTTTGCCCGTTTCTTCGCGCTCTCCCGGCAATTGACAGAACGTCAGGATATTGACCCTGGCCTTTCGGCTCGTATTTTCACTGCGTTGAGCCTCGCAAACCCGCAATTCTCATCACAGGTTGAGCGATTAAGCGCACGCGTGAAGGCCGGACAAAGCGCCCGGCAACTTCAGCAAATCGCCGGCCAACTGGGGCTCTCGGCATTGGTCTCGGCCATCGTCACCGCCTGGTATACCGGTACCGTGGGCCAGGGGGCAAACGCCAGTCTCATCGCTTATAAAGATGCCCTGATGTATCGCCCGGTTAAAGACGCCTTGATTGTGCCCACCTATTGCGGCAACGGCCCGCTTTGGTGGACCGCCGCCCCACCTGAGGTTAACGCCTTACTGCCCTCTGAGAGCTGAATCATGAAAAAACCGGTATTCACGGCTGATGGCGATGCCTCGGCCGATATTGTCATCGTCGGCTCGGGGATCGTCGGCGGCATGATGGCGGACCAGTTGGCCGGCCAAGGCTATTCCGTGCTGGTATTGGAGGCGGGCCTGCGTATCGATCGCGCGCAGGCCGTCGAAAACTGGCGCAATATGCCGTTTGATAACCGTGCGGGCTCCGATTTTCAAGGCTTGTACCCGCAATCAGCCTACGCCACCGCGCCGCTCTATTTTCCGCCAAACGATTATGTCGCGTTAAGTGGCCCAAGCGCGGACAGCTTTAAGCAGGGCTATTTACGCACCGTGGGCGGCACAACCTGGCACTGGGCGGCCTCCTGCTGGCGCCATCTGCCAAACGATTTCAAAATGAAAACGCTGTACGGGGTTGGCCGCGACTGGCCCATCGCCTATGACGATCTCGAGCCCTACTACTGCCGCGCGGAGGAGGCGATTGGCGTCGCCGGCCCAAACGATCCGGCCAAACAATCGCCTTCAGCGCGCAGCAAGCCTTATCCCATGGATATGGTGCCCTGGGCCCACGGAGATACGCGCTTCGCCGAAGTGGTCAACCCGCACGGTTACCGCTCCGTACCGATCCCCCAAGGGCGCAGCACGCGACCATGGCAGGGGCGGCCCACCTGCTGCGGCAACAATAACTGCCAACCTATCTGCCCGATTGGCGCCATGTATAACGGCATCCATCACATCGAACGCGCCGAAATGAAAGGAGCGCTCGTGCTGGCGGAAGCGGTGGCGTACAAAATCGATACCGATGGGCAAAATCAGGTTACCGCCGTGCATTGGCTGGACAACCAAAAGCGGTCGCACAAAGCCAGCGCCAGCGCGTTCGTCCTGGCATGCAATGGCATCGAAACCCCGCGCCTGCTGTTGATGGCCGCCAATGCGCAAAACCCGAATGGGATCGCCAACAGCTCCGATCAGGTTGGCCGCAATATGATGGATCACTCCGGCTTTCACTGCACCTTCCTGGCGAAAGAGCCGCTGTGGCCTGGACGCGGCCCGGCGCAGAGCAGCTGTTTGGTCGGCCCGCGCGATGGGGATTTCCGCAAGCATTACTCAGCCAACAAGATGATCCTCAATAACATCAACCGCGTTTTGCCGGCTACGCGTCAGGCCCTGGCGCAGGGCCTGGTGGGGAAAGCGCTGGATGACGAGATCCGCCGCCGCGCGGCGCACGGCGTCGATTTGTCCATCAGTCTGGAACCGCTGCCCGATCCCAATAACCGTCTGACGTTGAGCGCAACGCGCAAAGACGCCCACGGTTTGCCTTGCCCGGACATTTACTATGACGTGGGGGACTATGTGCGAAAAGGGGCTGAAGCGGCGCACCGGCAGCTCAAGCATATTGGCCAATTGTTTGATGCCGATGAATTCACCATCACCACCAGCCTGAATGCCAATAATCACATTATGGGCGGCACCATCATGGGCAACGATGAGAAAAATTCCGTGGTGAACGGCGATTGCCGTGCGCACGATCATCCGAACCTGTGGCTGCCCGGCGGTGGCGCCATCCCTTCAGCCAGCGTGGTGAACAGCACGCTGACGATGGCGGCCCTGGGCCTTAAAGCGGCGGACGACATTGCCCGCAAACTGGCGGTGAAATCATGAGAAAACCTGCAAGGATAGCCTGGCTGGCGCTGCTCCTCGCGGCGGGCGGCGGCTCGGCGTTCGCCGCCGACGAAGGACCGTATTTCAGCGCCGAGCTGATTGAAAAAGGCGAGCGGCTCGCGGTGGCGGCGGACTGCCAGGCCTGCCACACCCAAACGGGAGGCGGCGAGCGATTTGCCGGCGGTTACAGCATCGCCACGCCGGTAGGCGTGATTTACACCACCAACATCACCCCCGACCAGGAAACCGGCATTGGCCGCTACAGCGAAGCGCAATTCGCCCGCGCCGTGCGTGAAGGCATTCGCGCGGATGGCACCCCGCTGTACCCGGCAATGCCTTATACGTCATACGTCAAATTGAACGACGAGGACATTCACGCGCTGTACGCCTACTTTATGAACGGCGTCGCCCCCGTCGTTCAGCACAACAGGCGAACCGAACTGCCCTTCCCCTTTAACCTGCGCTTTATCATGCCGGCCTGGAACAGTTTGTTTCTGGAAGAGGGGCATTTCAGCGCCGACAGCAGCGAAGATGCGCAATGGAACCGCGGCGCCTACCTGGTCAACGGCCCTGGACACTGCGATACCTGCCATACGCCGCGCAACGTGTTACTGGCTGAATACAGCGGGCAACCGCTTTCCGGCGCCATGGTCGGCAGTTGGTATGCGCCCAATATTACTTCCGACCCGATCAGCGGCATTGGCGGATGGAGCCAGGCTGAGCTAATCCAGTATTTGAAAACCGGGCGCGTGGCGGGAAAAAACCAGGCGGCGGGGGGCATGGCGGAAGCGATAGAAAACAGCCTGCAATATTTGTCGGACGACGATCTGGCCGCGATTGCCGCTTACCTGAAAAACAGTCCGCCGATCAGAGATCGACGCGATACGCGGCCGGCAGACAGCTTTGGCAAGCCGTTCAACGTTGAACCCGAGCTGCGCGGCGCGCATCCGCCGACCGCCAACGAGACGGTGATTGACGGCGTCGCCTTGTTCAGCGGCAACTGCGCCAGCTGCCACCAACCCGACGGCAGCGGCAGTCAAAACCAGGCCTATCCATCGCTGTTCAACAACACGGCGACGGGCTCGCGCAATCCCTCCAATCTGATCTCGGCCATTTTGTTCGGCGTCGAGCGCCGCGTCGGGGATCAACATATCCTGATGCCGAATTTCGGCCCGCAATCCTATGTCAATCCCTTGAACGACCAACAGATTGCGGCGATCGGCAACTATGTCTTGCAACATTACGGCAACCCCGCGGCGCACGTCACCGCCGAAGACGTTGCGATCCTCAGACGAGGGGGCCCGGCGCCCTTGCTGGCCGAGATGCAGCCCTATATGGCACCGGGGTTGGGCGGCGGCGCGCTGGCGCTACTGGCCGCCATCGCGTGGCGGGTGCGCAAACGCCGCGGCGCGTGATTCACGCCAATTAAAGCTCCCTACGCTGGCGGCCGCAGGGAGCTTGTCTGCCGGCGCGCAAGGCTCTGATGCCATACGCCAATGATGTGCTAAAAATAGGCCCCGCCGGCGTTTTGCACTATTTTGGTTATGTCTGCCTGTTCATTCTGGGCGGTGCCTCGCTACGACGATAAACCCTGTACACCGTTCGCCTCGGTCACAAAACACAGTCAATCACGCCAGGAGCCCGACCATGAAAAACGCAACGTTCCCCAGCATCGCCAAGTTTTCCTTTCTGTCTTTATTATTGCCGGCCTGGATCACCCAGGCCGCTCCCCCGCAGCCGCAGCCGGGCAGCACCGCGCAAATCGTTTTGATTGGCACCTGGACAGGGGAAAGAGACGGCGATCGGGTTCAGCCGCCCGTTTATCCCAGCCAGGGGATGTATCGGTTGGCGCTCAACGAAGACGGCAGCCTGCTGCCATTGAATCGCATAAAAATGGACAGCCCTTCCTGGATAGTTCTGAGCAAAAATCGCCAATTTGCCTATACCACCAATGAAACTCAGCAAGGCCAAATCAGCACGCTCAGGCTCGGCAAAGGCGGCGACCCGCAACGCATCAGCGGCATCGACTCGCAGGGACAAGAGCCGACGCATGCCGCCATCAGTCCAGACGGGCGCTACTTATTGGCCGCCAATTACTCCAACGCCCCCGGGCATGCCAGCGTCATCGTGGCCCCCATTCTCCAGAACGGTGAACTCGGCGAGGTGCTGCAGCGCTTTCCCTTCACCAAGGGCTCAGAGGCCGTTGCCGAACGGCAAGCCAGCGCCCATATTCACTCCGTCAACTTCACCCCCGACGGGCGCATGATGTACGCCGCCGATTTGGGCGGCGACATCATTCATGCCTTCTTCTACGACGCGGCAAATAAGGCCGCGCCGTTCAGGCTCGCGCCGGATTACGATTTGTCGTTTCCACCGGGCACCGGCCCGCGACATATGATCTTTTCCGCAAATGGCAGATTCGCCTACGTGATCAGCGAAATGTCGGCGAATATTTTTGCCTACCAGATTAATAACGATCGGTTGGAGAACATCCAGACATTAGCGCTGACGGAAAGCGCCCGCGCGGATGCAAAGGGCGGCGGCGGGCTGGCGTTTTCCCCTGACGGAAAATACCTCTATGCGAGCAATCGCCAAAAAAACCAACGAAATCGTGGGTTATAAAATTAACCCGGAGAATGGCAAACTCACGCTGATTGGCCGCACGCTTTCCGGCGGAATCGAACCGCGCGCTTTCGCCTTCGATAAAAGCGGAAAGTTTCTGCTAATCGCCAATGTGTTTAGTAATAACGTTACCGTATTACAACGCGATCTGGATACCGGCGAATTATATGGCAACGGCGTAAGCGTCCAGATAGGTACGCCAACTGACGTTAAATTTATCCACGAGTAAATTATTGCTGCGGCAATCCGTTTGTCGCAGCGCCAACATCGATTCTCTTGCCCACGAGCGCCATACTTTACCCCATTCCCATGGCGTTTAACGTTCAGGTAATGAGAATCATCATCAGCGGCAAAGGAATTATAAAAGAGAAGCGCCAAAACAATTCAAACCGGGTTGATATCATGGCGGCTACATTCAGGCAAGTTCCGGCGGCACACGGATATCCTTGCACGTCACGCCGTCGCTGAACCTAAACGAACCTAAACGTCAAACTGTCGGCCAATCGGTTTTTAATTGGCGCTTTTCCAACGTCAACAGGCGCCTCTGTATATAACATGAACATTCACTCATTGAAATTAATGCATATAGGGATAATTTCCCGCCATACAGGCCCGCAAACAACAAAACTGGGCGCATTGGCCGGTGTGAAAGCGGATCCCCCCATGCCGCCCAGACGCAATAGCTCTCGCATCCAAAAGATAATAACACGTTGAATACAATGATAAAAATACCATCAAAACGGCCTAATTTCATAATTTCACTTTAATTTCATCTTTTCAAAAAGCGCTCAACGCCTAATATCATGTTATTTCACCTTCCCAGAATCCCTTTTAACGCTATTCTAAGCAGCGAATACCTGATTCAAGAAACACAAGCCGAACGCAGAACGGCGTATACACGTTAACAGTCAATAGTCGATGCCAATCCCATGCGGCTTATCCTCTTTGCGGAGTGTCGTTTACATGGAATGATGAACGCGGTTTCTAAGATTATTGCTTAAGAATATTAATTAAACACATACGCAAACTTTCGCAGGGACTTTCATGGAAAGAAATACACCCGTAGCCTTTACCTGATGTGCTACCGAATTCTAAACGGGCATTTAAAAATGACGCATTTTTAACCCGCATATCTTTTAATTATTTTTAATTCATGTCGTTTACTTATAAGAAAAAGGCAGCCTGGTTGCTATAAGCCAACCCCTTTGCAGCCGTATTTCTGGGTATTATTCTCATTATACTGGAGCTTATTAATGAATCAGCGTTTCGATATCATCGGTATTGGCCTTGGCCCGTCGAATCTTAGCCTGGCGGCCTTAGGGAGCGAAATCGAGGGATTTACGGGGCAATTCCTTGAGCGCAAACCTCATTTCTCCTGGCACCCGGGCATGATTTTGGCTGACTGCAACATGCAAACCAACTTTTTAAAGGATTTGGTGAGCGCGGTTGCCCCAACCAATCCCTACAGCTTTCTCAACTATCTGGTAAAAAACCGAAAATTCTACCGTTTCCTGACGACCGAACAGCGTACCGCATCGCGTGAAGAGTTCGCCGATTACCTCACCTGGGCCGCAAGCGGGATGGGATCGTTGGCGTTCAATCAAGACGTTCAGCGAGTCGAGTTTGACGATCGGCAACGCCAGTTCGTGGTGACCACCTCACGGGAGGTCTTCCACGCCAGACACGTAAGTATCGGTATTGGCAAGAAAATAAAGTTACCTGATTGCGTGACGGCGCAAAACGATCGCTGTTTCCACGCCAGCGAAATGATGCTGCGCAACCCTAATCTGGCAGGCAAACGCGTGGCGATCGTCGGCGGCGGCCAGAGCGGCGCCGATCTGTTCCTGAATATTTTTAAAGGGGAATGGGGGCAGCCGGAACAACTCGACTGGATATCGCGGCGCAACAATTACAACGCGCTTGATGAGGCGGCCTTTGCCAATGAATATTTCACGCCAGATTACGTCGAGAGTTTCTACTCACTGGACAGCGCGGCCAAGCGGCATATGCTGGCCGAACAAAAGATGACCTCAGACGGCATCACCAGCGAGTCGCTGCTGGCCATCTATCGCGCCATGTACCACCGCTTCGACGTACTGCGCGAGAAATTATGGGTGCGCCTGCTGCCCAGCCGTTCGCTGACGGCCGTAAAACACACGCTGGATAACGCCTACCAACTCGAAACGCGTCATCATCTCGATCACGGCGAGGAAATCTTCAAGGCGGACGTGGTGATCTTTGCTACCGGTTATCAATCGGCGACGCCTGAGTTCCTTGCGCCTCTGGCCCACCGACTGTTGACCACGGCGGACGGCGAGTACCGCATAGCCCCGGACTTTACCTTTGAGTGGGAAGGCCCGGCGGAGAACTGCTTATTTGCGATGAACGCCAGTATGCATAATCACGGCATTGCCGATCCTCAGCTGAGCCTGATGGCGTGGCGTTCGGCCCGCATTCTTAATCGGGCGTTAGACCACCAGCCATTTGATTTGGGAACAACGCCGACAGCCATTCAATGGCGCAGTGAAGGCGCGCCACCCGCGTTTTAAATACAAGAACGTCTTAATCATTGTCACTATGCTTTGATGGAATTACGTATATGAAAAGACAAATAAACAAGTTCATTATGAATCAGTTGGCCGTATTGGCCCCCGAATTCAAGGCCAGGTTGATCTACAAAAGAGCATTTGGCAAACCGCTGAACTTGCAGGCGCCATCGACCTGGAATGAAAAAATCAATCACCTTAAGTTGAATGACTACAGTAAAAATGCCTTAGTCACTCAATGCGCAGATAAATATGCGGTTAGAGAGTACATCAAGGCAAAAGGATGTGAAGAGATCCTAAATGAGCTGTACTTTGCCTGTGATTCGGTACAGGAGATCCCATGGGAAACGCTGCCTGAGAAATTTGTCATCAAGGGGAATCACGGCTCAGGATATAATTTAATTTGCCAGAATAAACAATCGTTGAACATTAAAAGCGCCTCCCAGCTGATCGATGGCTGGATGAAAGACGATTACTGGAAAACCTATGTAGAACTCAACTACAAAGGGATACAAAAAAAGATCATTGGAGAAAAGTATATCGAATCGGCCAATGGTCACGGGCCTGAAGACTATAAAATTTATTGTTTTCGCGGTGTGCCTTACTGCACCTTGCTGTGCGTCGGCAGGGATACCGGGACGCCGAAATATTACTTCTTCGACAAAGATTTCAAGTTCCTTTGCTATAGCGAGGACTGCCTGGCGTTGAGCCAGGAGGAGATAGACGCCTTCGTGAAACCGGAGGGATACGATGAGCTGTTTGAGTATGCCGCTCGCTTGTCGGCGCCCTTCGAGTTCGTGCGCGTTGATTTCTACATCTCTCAGGGCCAAATCATTTTCGGTGAGCTGACCTTTACCCCCTCGGCCGGGCTGGATACGGATATTCTGCCACCGACCGATGTTTTGCTTGGCAAGATGCTGACGCTGCAACAGCACTGATTATCATCAACAAAAGGCGGCGCAATTCCCCTGCGTATCCATCAAACAGGAGATACCGGCCGGCGTTTTCGCAGGCCGCCCGCCGGTATCTCACTGTGGGGCGGCGGGCCGGCACCGCCCCGCCACCTGCGCTTTATCCACAGCGGAGTGGCTTGCACCGCCAACGGGAACGTTCCCCTTTGGGCGACATAACCCCTTGAAAAACAATGGCATTAGAACATTAATAAGAATCGTTTACATATTTATAATAAAATGTTCTATATGTATAGGAAGCTATAATATAAGATACCGGAAAGTTTCCCTGGTGTTGTTGTGTGTCTTTGCCCTATTTTATAGGGCTTTTTTTTCGCTAACACCCATTGATGATTGAGTGTTTTTGCGCCCATCAGCAGATTATCCCCTCCCAAAAAACATAATCATTTCTAATTAATCGTAACCCTTCTTATTCCTGACTTGCCAATAATAACAATGAGTTGCTATTAACCCTGCGAAGCATCAGGCAGCCACCGCCTGATCCCGGCCGCACTTCGCCACTGAAATACCCGCCCGAAGGAGAGGTTTTTACTGGGCGCGTACCGATGCTAATATCGGCCTTTTTCGAGGACGCTGCCCCGCATGTTATTGTCTCACCGGCATTTTATCTGCACGCTTCTGGCGCTCGCCATCGGCTTTTGGTTGCCGACTGCCGTGCAGGCCAGGCCCGATCTGGAACGCAGGATCGGCGTGACCGTCGCCGATAGCGACTCTGCGGATTACCGCTTCAGCGATCTGCGCTTCACCTCCGCCGATGGTCAACGGCGTTACCGCGTCCGTATCGCCCAGCCGCGTCGGGCGCCTGCGCCTGACGGCTATCCGACGATTTATTTCCTCGACGGCAATGCGGTGCTGATGGAGCTGAACGCCAGCTTACTGGCCAGATTGGCGACGGCGAAGCGGCCACCGGTGCTGGTGATGATCGGCTATGACAACGATCTGCGCATTGATGCCGCCGGCCGCGCCTACGACTATACGCTGCCTCTGCCGACGGGCATGACGAAACCGCCGCAGGCGGGCGGGGGCGCGGAGGCCTTCCTGCAATTGATTGAAACGCGGATCAAACCGGCGATCGCCGCCAAACTGGCGGTCGATCAGCAGCGGCAAACGCTATGGGGCCATTCCTACGGCGGGCTCTTCGTTCTGCATACGTTATTCGCCCATCCCGCCGCCTTCCAGCATTATATCGCCGTGGAACCCTCGCTGTGGTGGGGCAACGGCATGATCCTGCAAGAGGCGCAGCAGTGGGCGGAACGGCATCCGACGCCGGCGGCAAGGCTGCAGTTGTGGGTGGGTCTGGCGGAGCGCGAGCGCGCGGCCCCGCCCGGCGTGAAGAGCCCTGCACTGCCGGCGAACGCGGCGCAAATGCTGGCGGAACGCCTGGCAAAGCTCGACGGTCTTACCGTCGGCTATCGGGAGTGGCCCGACTTGGGACACGGCGCCATGCTGGGTGCCACCATCGAGCCGGCACTGAGCAGCGTGGCATATGAAGACTAAAGGAGGGTATCGACCGCATTTTCATCGGCGGCTCATATCTTCTGATAAGAAGAGCGTTTAATATCTGAGACAGCGCGCAGTCATCGCGGAACGGATGCGCAAAAACAAAGTGGCTCCCCCGTCGGCAAGTTAGCTTGCTCTATCCGGTGGAGCCGTACAGTACTGCAGTTTTCCCGGTGGGGCCCTGGTGAGGCGCAAGTAGGAAAAGATGGTGTTGGCAGGGCATTTCAGCGTTTTAATACTGCCTGTTTCGCTATTTTCTTCACCCTGTGATGCTTACTATAAGCGCCCGCCTGCACGGCGGAAAAGGGTGAAAACCACCCTTGAAATACATTAATAAAAGTGATAATAGAAGCGGTTGGGGCGAAAGCGTCTAGTTCAGATTTGAATAATTAAATCAGGGAATTATATTAAAATGAATATTAATATCACCGACAAACCCAACCCGCAGGATGAAGAGTTCGTTATCGACAGCCTCTGGGCGCACAACCATAAAACCCAGCCCGTAGACATTCACCCGCTGTTCCTGACCGTCACCGACGACAACCAGCAGATCGTCGGCGGTCTGGTCGCACGTACCTGGTGGGGCGGCCTGGAAGTACAGTATCTTTGGGTCGGCGATCAATGCCGCAAAAGCGGTTACGGTCGCCAACTGATGCAGCTGGCCGAAGAAGAAGCCCGCAAGCGCGGTTGCCATATGGCCTACGTCGATACCTTCGATTTCCAGGCCAGAGGCTTCTACGAAAAACTGGGCTACCGGGTCTATGGCGAGCTGGGTGACTATGCGCATCGCCATACCCGCCATTACCTGGCTAAAAGCCTGTAACGCGGCCTGAGCGGCGCAGAGGTGGGTATGGGTTCATCGCATAAAAAATAATGAATCTTATTTCAAGGGCCTCATCACCATGATGGAGCACCTGAGCGAGCCCTGGGGCATCAAAGACCAGCTGTCCCGCCACCTCTATATGAACCGCGCCGCTTATCTCTATACCAATACGCCGCTGAATTTCGACGTCGCCGGAAAATATGACCACGAATTCCCCGCCGACTGGGCCGATTCCGCCGCCGACTTTATCGAGCATGACAAGATGACCGAAGCAGCGCGCGATCGGGTCACGGTCATCGAGACGCACTACTGGTATGGCAAAGACAGCCTGACGCCGTTTATCAGCGAAAAGCTGCCGGTCTACAACGATGACAAACAGGTGATCGGCGTGATCTGGAACGCCAAGCCGATGAACAGCCTGTCGCCGCTGAAATACATCAATCAGCAAAAACCCAGCATCTTGACCACCGAAGTTAACAACGAGCTGTTCACCCGCGCCGAGCTCGATGTCATTTTCCTTATGCTGCAGCGATTTACGGTGAAAGAGATCGCCAAAATCTATAACGTCAGCAATAAGACCATCGAAAACCGCATTTATAATATTTACCAGAAGGCCAACGTGCATACTCAGCAACAGTTTGAGGAGTATTGCAAATACGCCAACCTGGATAACTACATTCCCGATCGCCTGATAACCAAGGGCATTCAGTTTTATTTGAACCGCAAGGAAGATCTCACCGTGATAAAGATCGAAGATTATCCGCTCACCCGGGTGCCGCAGGATAAAAGAGTCTCGTTTTTAAGCGTGGCCATCGTGCATATGGGCATGCTGACCGCACTGGACCAGTTCATGCTCGGCGCCGTGCTCGGCAACTCCATGACGCTGATTGACGCCTTCACCGCCATTTTCGTCGGCAGCCTGATCTTCGGCGTGGTGACCTATGGGCTTGGGATGGCGGGCATGCGCGAAGGGATTTCCGGCAGCCTGCTGGCGCGCTGGTGCGGCTTTGGCCGCCTGGGCTCGGTGCTGATCGGCGTGGTCGTGGCCGTCAGCCTGCTGGGTTGGTTCGGCATTCAAAACGCCATTTTCGCCAAGTCGCTCGATTTCGCGCTCGGCAATAAGCTGGGCTTTGGCCTGGCCGCCGGGCTCTCGGGCACGCTGTTGACCATCCTGGTGGCATTCGGCTTCAAGGCGTTGCGCATCGCCGCCCGTATCGCGGTGCCGATGTTCATTATGCTGGTGGCCTATATTTCAGTGACCGCGCTTTCCGGCCATAACCTGCAGGAGATCATCCAGCTGGCGCCGCCGGGTGAACCATTGACCATCAGCGCCGGCATCACCATCGTCGTCGGCGGCGCCATCGTGGCCAGCCTGATGACGCCCGATCTGACCCGTTACTCCAAAAACGGCAAACACGTGCTCGGCGTTACGATCTTCACCATCGTCGCCGGCGAGTTCGTGGTGAATGGCCTGGCTATCCTGATCGCCAAAACCCTGGGCACCGCGGATGTGGTCACCATCATGTCGCAAGCGGCCGGCGGCGCCGGTTTGCTGGTGGTGGTGTTTTCCACCCTGCGCGTCAACGATCTCAACCTGTACTCCTCTTCGCTGGGCATCGTCAACGCGGTGGAAGGCATCACCGGCAAAAAGCTGAAGTACACCTACACCACGTTGGCGATCGGTATTCTGGGCACCACGCTGTCGGTGCTGGGCATTCTCGACCGCTTCGTCGACTTCCTGACGGTGCTTGGCGTGGTCTTCCCGCCCATTATCGGCATCATGTTGGTGGACTATTACCTGCTGCGCAGCCACCGCAAAATCCTGGACGAGAGCCGCCGTACGGGCCAGTTGCCGAACGAAACCCCAACCATCGGCTGGGCGGCGATCGTCGCCAGCATCGCCGGCGGCGCCGTTGGCCTGGCGACCGAATGGGGCGTACCGACCATCAACTCACTGGTGGCCGCCAGCCTGCTGTATTGGGTGCTCAAGCTGGCCTTCAGTCGGGCGCAAAAACCCCTGGCCTCGCAGAAGTCGCTCTGATTTTCGCACAGGCGTTAACGCACTCCTCCGATGACGGGGGAGTGTTTTATTGCTCGCAAAGTGCGGAGTTCAGCGCAAAGGAATAGGCCGATCGCGCAGACAAACGGCCGTGGTGATGAGGGTCCCTGGTGTCGGTAGCAAGCTATCCATTATGCTCAGAGTGCGGGAACATCCCCCTCTGAGCTTTTTATTATAAAAGTCGTTAGCTTCAGTGTTTTGATCGTAAAGAAAAACTTCAGCTTGCATGAACAGTAGCCCATGAAATCGCCTTTGGTCAACATAAAAGTGAACATAAAATTGGCTTTTGTGTTCACTTTTCCATAAGCAAAAGCTAATCAATTGATTTGCACAGCTTTATCATTTCCCCAAACCGCCTTCCGCATCCACGTCGCCCGTCCCCCGCCAAGCCGCTGACAGAAAGCAATAATTAACGAAAATAATCAGTCTGTTATCCTATTCCCTGCGCCTTTTTATCTGGACAACGCCAACGCGTAAGATATAGTGAAGCCAGCGTAATGTTTGTAAGGACAGCCTATGAAAACCCCCAACGCACAGCGCAAAATCAACATCATTAAAAATATTGAATATCTAATGCGTACCCGCGGTGAAACCAAGGCTTCCTTTTCCAACCGCAGCGGCCTGACGCGCACTACCCTATACAAAATTCTTGATGGAAGAGTGAACAACGTTCAGCAATCCACCGTTAATCGGATTTCCGATTTTTTCGGTGTCTCCTGTGAAGAGATCGAAGACTACGATCTGGAAAAACTGGAGCTGCTCAACGAAACGTTGTCCACCGAAGGCAACAAGAACCCTTCCGCCATTCCGGTGATCCCGCAGTCGCGCTATCTGGCCGTCTCGCAGCGCAAGATCGGGCAACTGGTCACCGAGTTTCCTTTGACTTATTTCTTCGGCGATGAGTCGAACATGTTGGCAATGAAAATAGAGACCGAAATTAAAGGGTCATTCATTCCGGGCGAAGTCATTATCATTAAACGTCCGCCGGTACTGATTTGCGATTCACCTTTGCTGTATCACTCGGGAAAAAGCGGCTTCTTTGTGGTTGACGACAAAGACAGCGAAAGCATGGACAAACGCCTTCAGGAGACGGTGCAATTCCTGGGTTATATCGTTGGAGAAAGGTTATAAATGGAACCGAATCAGAAGTTCAAGCTGTTGGGCTTCACCCGACATGGCACCATCGCGGCCAATGTCATGGTATTGGCCACCGGCAAAACCATTACCATGGGGCTCAATGAGCTGGCCGACAGCGAAATATCGGAAGATCTGAGCCGGCACGAGCTGCAGGCGCTGTACCGTAAACTCTACGGCGACAATCAACAAAAAACCGCCTATGAGCTCAGCGATCGCCATGAACGTTCCTGGTACGCCTACCTGATTATTACCGTGGCGCTCAGCGTGATTTATATCTTCTCGACGCTGTGCGGCGTCAAGCCGATCCAAATTCCGGTGCTGAATCTCATCACGCCGCCGGCGATCTTCATCTATCCGCTCACGTTCATCCTGGTGGACATTCTCAACGAGTTCTATGGGTTGCGGCTGGCCAGACGCACCATCATCATCTCGTTCATCGCCAACCTGACCTTCGTTCTCGGCGTCTGGGTGACGACGCTGGTGCCGAGCATTCCACAGTGGGAGTACAGCGAGACCTACAACGGCATCGTGCACAGCATCATGGCGGTGCTGGTGGCCTCTTCGGCGGCCTATCTGATCTCCGAGAACGTCAACTCCTATCTGCTTTGCAAGATCAAAGAGTTGACCAACTCCCGCTACCTGTTCGTGCGCGTGATCACCAGCACCGTAATCGCATCGGCCATCGACAGCGTGGTGTTCTGTACGCTGGCGTTCTACAACGTGCTGAGCTGGGACATCATCAAAACCATGATCCTGTCTCAGTTCCTGATCAAGGTGGTTTACGCCCTGCTGGGCGTCGGGCCGATTTACGCCACCCGCAGTCTGTTTAACCGCTACATCAATACCGAACAAGCAAAGGGCAATGAATATGCATATCCAAAAGCAAGATAAGATCACCCATCTTGGCGCGAACTCCGATTATCCGGACCAATATGCTCCCGCATTGCTCGAAGCCTTGCCGCGCGCACGCGGCCGCGATCTGATCGGCGTGGACGAACGGCAGCTGCCGTTCAGCGGCTTTGATCTGTGGACCGCCTTCGAGTTGTCGTGGCTCAACGGCAAGGGCAAACCGGTGGTGGGCATCGGCGAATTTACCTTCCCGCACTCCTCTTCCAACCTGATCGAATCCAAATCGTTCAAGCTGTATCTCAACAGCTTCAACCAAACGCGCTTCGACAGCGTGGAACAGGTGAGCGCCGCCATGCAGAAGGATCTGTCGCAGGCGGCCAATGGCCAGGTCACCGTCAAGCTCTATCCGGGTCTGGAAGGTTATCCGGCGCAGATCGATCGTCTGCCGGGCATCAACATCGACGATCTGGATATCGCGGTCGACGACTTCGCCTTCAAACCGGAATACCTGAGCGGCGCGGCCGATCAAGGGGAGCACGTAGCGGAGACGCTGTCTTCCAATCTGCTGAAATCCAACTGCCTGGTCACCAACCAGCCGGACTGGGGCAGCGTGGTGATCCACTATGAAGGCCGCAAAATCGATCGCGAAAGCCTGCTGCGCTACCTGATCTCCTTCCGCCAGCACAACGAATTCCACGAGCAGTGCGTCGAGCGCATTTTCAACGACATCAAGCAGAGCTGCCGCCCGGAAAAACTCAGCGTGTTCGCGCGTTACACCCGCCGCGGCGGCCTGGACATCAACCCCTTCCGCAGCGATTTCGAAACGGCGCCGACGCTCGGCCGCCTGATCAGACAGTAAGCCCCATCCCCCAATGCTCCCGCCAGGGAGCATTGTTTCTCTCGCTTTCATCTCCCTGTTATTTTTCGCCATTATCGTCGTCAGCGGCTATCTTCAAAGCACACTGACGGAGATTAACGACGCATGCCTGACCTTTCTCGCAGAGACATCCTGCGGGCTGCCGCCATCGGATCGGCGTTCTCGCTGTTGCCCGCCTCGATTCGCAAAGCGCTGGCCATTCCCGCCAATAACCGCACCGGCACCCTGCGCGACGTCGAACACGTGGTGATCCTGATGCAGGAGAACCGCTCTTTCGATCACTACTTCGGCACCTTGCCGGGCGTGCGCGGCTTCAGCGATCGATTTACCATTCCACTGCCCGGCGATCGCCTGGTCTGGCAGCAACAGGGCGCCGAACGGCTGGTGCTGCCCTACCATCTGGACAGCAAACGCGGCAACGCCCAGCGCGTCACCGGCACGCCGCACTCGTGGGTGGATGAGCAAGCCGCCTGGGATCACGGCCGCATGAGCGCCTGGCCCACCTACAAAACGCCGGCCTCGATGGGCTACTACCGCCAGCAGGAGCTGCCGTTCCAGTTCGCGCTGGCCAACGCCTTCACCCTGTGCGATGCCTATCACTGCTCCATCCACGCCGGCACCAACACCAATCGGCTGTTCCACTGGACCGGCACCAACGGCCCGTCCGCCGCCGACGTGGCGGTAGTGGTCAACGAATGGGACAGCCCCGGCCCGGCAGAGATCGGCTACCGGTGGACCACCTATCCGGAACGGCTGGAGGCGAGCGGCGTCAGTTGGAAGGTGTACCAATTCCTGCCGGACAACTTTACCGACAACCCGCTGGCGGGCTTTCGCCAATACCGCGCCGCCAGCATTCAGGTGGGCAACCCGGCTCGGCCGCCAAAAGACTTCAACGCCTTCGTGCCTTATCGCGACGAGCTCAACGCGACCGCGCCGCTGTACAAAGGCAACGGCAACACCCTGCCGGCCGCCGACGGCAACGATCTGGACGCCATGCTGGCCGGATTCCGCACCGACGTGCAGCAGGGCAAACTGCCGCAGGTCAGTTGGATCATCGCGCCGGCGGCCTATTCGGAACATCCCGATCCCTCCAGCCCGGTGCAAGGCGGCTGGTTCACGCAAGAGATCCTCAACGCGCTGACCGACAACCCGGAGGTGTGGAGTAAAACCGTGCTGCTGGTCAACTACGACGAAAACGACGGCTTTTTCGATCATATGCCTTCGCCTTCCGCGCCGTCGCTGCGCGAAGACGGCAGCTTCGCCGGTAAATCGACGGTGCCGTTCGATACCGAGATCTTCCAGCACGTGGCGCCGCCCGGCTCGCAGGACCAGCCGCCGCCGGACGGCCGCATCTACGGCCCCGGCCCGCGGGTGCCGATGCTGGTGCTGTCGCCCTGGAGCCGCGGCGGCTGGGTCAATTCGCAGGTCTTCGATCACACCTCGGTGCTGCAATTCCTGGAAAAGCGCTTTCAGGTGCATGAACCCAACATCAGCGCCTGGCGCCGCGCGGTGTGTGGCGATCTCACCTCGGCGTTCAACTTTGTCGATCCTAACGGCGAAGCATTGCCGAGCCTGCCCGCCACCAGCCGCCACGCCGCCGACGGTCTGCGTCAACGCCAGGAGCAGCTGCCGCAGGTGCCGCTGCCGCCGCCCGCCCGCCAGCGTTTGCCACACCAACGCCGCCTGGCGCGCCCTTCTCGCGCACTGCCCTATCAACTGCACGTCGAGGCCAGCGTCGCGGCCGAGCAGCGGCGCGTAACGCTGAACCTGTTCAATACCGGCGAGCAAGGGGCGGTGTTTCACGTCTACGACCGGCGAGATCTGACGCAGATCCCGCGCCGCTATACCGTCGAGGCCGGCAAGGCGGTCAGCGACGACTGGCAGACGGAGGACGAGTACCATCTGTGGCTGCTCGGCCCCAACGGTTTTCATCGTGAAATGCGCGGCGCGTTGAGCCGGCCGCAGCCGGAAGTGCGTTTGCGCCCGACGGGCCGCAGCCTGCTGCTGCAGTTGGATAACCCGGGTGCCGAAACGGTGACGGTCACTCTCGACCGCTGCCCTTACTCGCAACAAGGCCCGTGGCCCATCACGCTGCCTGCGGGCGGCAGCCACCGCCAAACGCTTGACGCCCGCGCCAGCGGCGGTTGGTATGATCTTGCGCTGCACAGCGCCGGAGGCTGGCGCCGCCGCCTGGCGGGCCGACTGGAGGATGGCGAACACAGCGTCAGCGACCCGCTGATGGGCCAGGAGTAGCCTATCGACAGCGAAGAGGTTCAAAAAGCGAAAGGATATCGCTTATCATTGCGTTCTCGTTCCTAGCCGATTACTCAAGGATCTCCATGTCCGCTGTTCTTATCGCCAAAGCCGGCCGCTGGCTGGCCGCCTGCGTTTTGCTGTTGGCCGGCGCCGCTCAAGCCGCGCCGATCGTCGTTACCGATGTCGCCGGCCGTCAGGTTACGCTGCCGCAACCGGCCAAGCGCGTTATCCTGGCCGACGCCCGCGCGCTGTTGGCGCTGAATATTCTGCATCCGCAGGAGCCGCTGAAAAACATCATCGCCTGGGACAACTCGCTGAAGGTCAAAGCCCCGGATCTGGTTGAGGCCTATGCGAAAAAATTCCCGCAGGTCATGCAAATCCCCACCTTCGACAACCCCTACACCAGTGACTTCAGCGTGGAGAGCGCGGTGGTGCGCCAACCGGATCTGATCATTTTCGACATCGGTCTGCTGAGCAAATTGAAGGACAGCGGCGTACTGACCCAGCTGGAAAAAGTCGGCATCCCGGTGCTGATCATCGATTTCCGCCAGCAGCCGCTGACCAACACCGTCGCCAGCATGGCGCTGTTGGGCAAAGTGTTTGACGAGCAGCCCAACGCCGACGCCTTTATCCGTTTCTATCAGCAACGCCTCGAGCTGGTGCGCCAGCGCGTCGCCACGCTGAAACCGGAGCAGCGCCCCAGCGTCTTCATCGAACGCAGCGCCGGCATCAAAGGCGAGCAGTGCTGCAATACCTTCGGCAAAGGCAGCTTCGGGCAGTTTATCGATACCGCCGGCGGCGACAATATCGGCAGCAAACTGTTTTCAGACATGGGCGGTGAAGTGAACGTCGAACAGGTGATCGCCAGCAATCCGGATTTCTATCTGCTGACCGGCGCCGACTGGAGCCGTGGCCATCGCGGTACGCTGGCCGTGCCGCTGGGCTACACCACCGATATGGCCACCAGCCAAAAGAAACTGGCGCATCTGCTGGATCGCACCGGCATTAACGTGTTGAAAGCGGTGAAAGAAAAACGCGTGATGGCGATTTATCATCAATTTTACGACACGCCGCTCAACTTTATCGCGGTCGAGGCGATCGCCAAATTCCTGCACCCGGCGCTGTTTAAAGATATTGATCCGCAAGCGGATATCGAAAGCGTGCACCAGAAATTCACCGCGCTGGATTACAGCGGGGTCTTCTGGCTTACGCCGCAATAATCCCCGCCAGGGCCCGCCAACCGGGCCCTGCTACCGGCATCCTTCATGTAGTTACCCGCTTAACTATTCCATAACAATTCTATTTACTTGCCAATAATTATCATTAAGATTGTCGTTTCTAAAAAAACACATCCGGGTCTGAAACTTCTAAGGCATTATTATGTCAATTCTTTTTCGCCTCTCCCTGCTGGCGACCTCTATCGCCGTTGCGTTCCCCATCCTTGCTGCTGATAACTCATCTCAAAACGATGCCGATACGGTAACCGTCGTCGGCAACTGGCTGGACAACCCTGATACCAGTTCGGTGCTGCTCAACCATCCGGGCGCGCGATCCATCGTCACTCAGCAGCAGATGCATGAGCAAGGCGACCAAACCATCGCCGACAGCCTGCGCGGTGTGCCCGGCGTGCAGGTGCGCGACAGCAACGGCACCGGCGGCAGCGACATTTCGCTCAACGTCGGCGTGCGCGGCCTGACCTCACGCCTTTCTCCGCGCTCCACCATTCTGATGGACGGCGTTCCGTTGGCCGTCGCGCCTTACGGCCAGCCACAGCTGTCGATGGCGCCGCTGTCGATCGGCAACCTGCAATCGGTTGACGTGGTGCGCGGCGGCGGCGCGGTGCGTTACGGGCCACAAAACGTCGGCGGCGTGATCAACTTCGTCACCCGCGACATTCCAAAAGCGTTTGGCGGCACCGCCGGCGTGCAAACTCAGGGCGCCAGCCACGGCGGCCTGAAGACCCTGACCAGCGCCTCGGTGGGCGGCACCGCAGATAACGGCTTCGGCGCCGAGCTGCTTTACTCCGGCCTGCACGGCCAGGGCTACCGCGACAACAACGACAACACCGACATCGACGATTTCATGCTGAAAACGCGTTATGCGTTCACCGATCGCGACGAACTGCTGGCCAATTTCCACTACTACGACGCCAAAGCCGGCATGCCGGGCGGGCTGAGCAGCGCGCAATACGCGCAGAACCCGTTCCAGTCCACGCGTCCCTGGGACCAGTTCGAAGGCCGCCGCAAGGATATGTCGTTCAAATACAAACATCAGGAAGACGACAAACAGTTCGAAGTGTTGACCTACTTCACCGACAGCTACCGCGGCAGCAACATCGAGTCGGAAGGCACCGGCAAAAATGCCGGGTTGCGGCGCATGGTGTCCTATCCGCGCCACTATTCGACCTGGGCGATCGAACCAAGCTATTCGCAGCTGTTTCGCTTCTGGGATATGGCGCACGAGATCACCCTCGGTTACCGCTACCTGAATGAAACCATGGATGAAAAGGCGTCGCGTTCGGCCTGGTATAACCCGGCGAATGTCGGCGCCACGCCGGATACCCCGGACTATTACCAGCACACCTCCGGCGGCACCGCAGCCAACGCGTTCTATATCGACGATACCATTAACGTCGGCAACTGGACGGTCACGCCGGGCCTGCGTTATGAAAGCATTCGCACCCACGTGGACGATTCATTCAACAACATCAGCCGCGAGAAAAGCTACAGCGAACCGCTGCCGTCATTGAACGTGATGTACCACCTGTCCGACGCCTGGAAACTGTTCGCCAACGCCAACACCTCGTTCGGCAGCATGCAGTATTTCCAGCTGACCAAAGGCGGCAACGGCAACCAGCCTGCGCCGGGGCTGACGGCGGAAAAAGCGCATACCTATGAGTTCGGCACCCGCTACGACGACACCGTGGTCAAGGCCGAAGCCACGCTGTTCTATATCGACTTCGATAATCAGCTGCAATACATCAGCAACGATGTGGGCTGGACCAACATGGGCGCCACCAAGCACAAAGGCATCGAGTTGGCGCTCAGCTACGATCTCAGCGAGCTGAACCGCGCGCTGGACGGCGCCAGCGTCTACACCAGCTATACCTACACCAAGGCCAGCACCGACAAGGGCGACTTCGCCGGTAAAGACCTGCCGTTCTACTCGCGCCAGGTCTATACCGTCGGCACGCGCTACGCCACCGGCAACTGGGTATGGAATCTGGACGGTTACGCGCAGTCCAAACAGCATTCGCCGGGCACCGGGCCGGAGTACGTCACGCAGGAAAGCGCCGATGGTCAGTTCGGCAATATCGCCGGTTACATGGTGTGGAACATGCGCGGGGAATATAATTTCGGGCCGCAGCTATCGAACCTGACGCTGGGCGCCGGGGTGAAAAACCTGTTCGATCAGCGCTACTTTACCCGCTCCAACGACAATAACTTCGGCAAGTACGTCGGTGAACCGCGCACCTTCTTCGTGCAGGGTTCCGTCGCATTCTGACACCACAGGCGCTTCGCTCATCCATACCGCCCGCTCGCATCGCGGGCGGTATTTCCTGCGCCTGACCCGCCCTATTTTTTGATCTTGCTCACTCCCCAAACGCCTGACGCATTATTTCATTGCTTTGCTAAACCGGTTCTTCTATTTTAGCCACCCATCAGACATCGGTAGAAACAGGGATTAAGCATGGCGAATCGCGTATGGGTGCTGGGCGACGCAGTGGTCGATTTGGTGCCAGAAAATTCAAACAGTTATCTTAAATGCCCCGGCGGCGCGCCGGCTAACGTGGCGGTGGGCGTCGCCCGCTTGGGCGGCGACAGCGCCTTTATCGGCCGAGTGGGGCAAGACAGCTTCGGCGCCTTTCTGCAGCAGGTGCTGAGCGAAGAAGGGGTGGATATTGACCATATGCTTTCGGATCCCGAACACCACACCTCCACGGTAGTGGTGGATCTCGATCAGCACGGTGAACGCTCATTCACTTTCATGGTACAGCCCAGTGCCGATCTGTTTTTACAGCCTGACGATCTGCCGGCCTTCCAACGCGGCGAGTGGCTGCATCTCTGCTCCATCGCGCTGTCGCAGGAGCCCAGCCGCAGCGCGGCCTTTACGGCAATGGAAAACATTCGGGCGGCCGGCGGGCGGGTCAGTTTCGATCCCAATATCCGCGAAGAGATCTGGCGCCAACCGGAAGCGCTGCGCCCCTGCCTGCAAAAGGCGTTGCTGCTGGCGGACGTGGTGAAACTGTCGCGCGAAGAGCTGGTTTTCATCAGCCATCTTGACGATGTGGAGAACGGCATCCGCTGGATGATGCAAACCTACCCGTTGCGCCTGTTGCTGGTCACGCTGGGCGGCGACGGCGTCTACGTGCATGACGGCCAACGGCTGCGTCATTTCCGCGCGGCGCCTGTCGTGCCGGTCGATACCACCGGCGCCGGCGACGCGTTTGTCGCCGGGCTGTTAGCGGCGCTGGCGCGCCTTCACGCTTTGCCGCAAGAAGCGCAATGGCCGGCGATTATCACTCAGGCTCAGGCCTGCGGCGCGCTGGCCACCACCGCCAAAGGCGCCATGACCGCCCTGCCGCGCGCCGAAGAGCTCGCCGCTTTTTCTGCGCTGATCCCCTGCATCCACGGCGATCCCCTGGGCGCCGTGGTCTTTTAACCCCACGATTTGCGCACTCGATCACAATAGCTGAATCGGGTTAGCAAACTTGATTGCCAGTCCGCTTCTCGATCGTTATCTTTCGCCATGAAAAACCGGTTTAGCAATTTAGCAAAAAATAATAACAACCCTTCCCGGATGATAGACGATGATGAAAAAACTCAGCTATTTGGCGATAACAACAGGGCTTTTCCTCTCCACTTCTGCCGCTGCGGCCTCCGGCGATGGCAGTATCGAGGCGCGTCTTAACGCGCTGGAACAACGTCTGGCGCAGGCGGAACAGCGCGCCGCTCAGGCTGAAACCCGCGCCACGGCGGCGGAACGCCGGGCGCAACAGCTGGAGCAGCGTACCGCCAGCACCGAGCGGCAAACCGCGCGGGTCGCGCAACGCGCCGCCGCGCTGGAAACGCAATCCCCCGCGACCGGCGCGCTGAAACTGAACGGCTTTAACGATCTGAAGCTATACGGCGACGTGGAGTTCAATCTGGACGGCGCCAGCCGCAGCGGCCAACTGACGTCGTTGAAAGGCAGCGATCACAAGGATTGGAAACCCGGCAACAAAGAGCGCTGGGATATCAACGGCCGCATTCTGGTGGGGCTGGACGGCTATCGCCGCAATCCGGACGGCAACTTCTCCGGCTTCAGCGTCCAGCCGCTGGCGGACATGACCGGCAAAATGAACCTGGACGACGCCGCTTTCTTCTTCGGCAATGAAAAGAACTGGCAAACCAAAATCGGCCGCTTCGAAGCCTACGACATGTTCCCGCTGAATCAGGACACTTTCATTCAGTATTCAGGCAACACCGCCAACGATCTTTACGCTGACGGCTTTGGCTATATCTATATGATGAAAGAAGGCCGTGGCCGCAGCAGCAGCGGCGGAAACCTGATGTTGAGCAAATACGCCGGGGATGTCTATTTCGAACTGAACACGCTGGTGGAAGACGGCACCTCACTGTTCCAGGACAACAGCTACCACGGCAATGCGCTGAACAATAAGAAAAACGTCGCCTATTTGCGCCCGGTGATCGCCTGGAAGAAAGAGGCCTTCAGCATCGCGGCGGCGATGGAAAGCAACGTGGTGAATAATGCCTACGGCTATCAGGACAGCCAGGGCCGCTTCGTCGATCAATCCAAGCGCAACGGCTACGGCATGACCATGAGCTGGAACACCAACGCGGCCGATCCGGATAACGGCGTGGTGGCCAACCTGAGCACCGCCTACCTGGACGCCGCCGGCGAGCAGGACTTGACCGCCGGCGTCAACGTGCTGTGGCGGCGCTTCGAACTGGGTTATATCTATGCGCACAACAACATCAAAGAGTTCAATACCGCCGGGATCGCCGCCGATATCCACAATCCGCTCAGCGAGCCGGGCAACTACGACATCCACACCGTTCACGCGTCGTATCAGATACCTAACATTATGAATATGAAGAATTTCAATGTGTATTTAGGCGCCTATGTTTCGCTGCTGGAAGCCAACGCCGAGAACAAGATCGCCAACGGCGACAACGACCAGCGTTATGGCGTGCGCGCCAGATTCAAGTATTTCTTCTGACATCGATGAACGTATTTCCGCCGCGCAGAGCGCGGCGGCATTTTAATTCAGCAAGGGGACAACATGGACATTACCGCAACCGCCAACGCGCTGTTGCCGCTGCTCGGCGGTAAAGAGAACATCGCCAGCGCCGCCCACTGCGCCACGCGCCTGCGCCTGGTGCTGGTGGACGACAGCAAGGTGGACAAAGAGGCCATCGGCAAACTGGACGGCGTCAAAGGCTGCTTCAGCAACGCCGGTCAGATCCAGGTGATCTTCGGCACCGGGCTGGTCAACAAGGTGCATGCGGAATTCATCAAGGCGGCGGGCGTCAGCGAATCCAGCAAAGCCGAAGCCGCCGATATCGCGGCGAAAAAGCTCAACCCGCTGCAGCGCATCGCCCGCCTGCTGTCGAACATCTTCGTGCCGATCATCCCGGCCATCGTCGCCTCCGGCCTGCTGATGGGGCTGCTCGGCATGGTGAAAACCTATGGCTGGGCGGATGCCGACAGCGCGCTGTTCGTGATGCTGAACATGTTCAGCTCGGCGGCGTTCATTATCCTGCCGATTCTGATCGGTTTCACCGCCGCCCGTGAATTCGGCGGCAACCCCTATCTGGGCGCCACGCTCGGCGGCATTCTGACGCACCCGGCTCTGACCAACGCCTGGGGCGTCGCCGGAGGGTTCCATACCATGAACTTCTTCGGTCTGGAGATCGCCATGATCGGCTATCAGGGCACGGTATTTCCGGTGCTGCTGACGGTGTGGTTCATGAGCCTGTTGGAAAAACGCCTGCGCAAGGTGATCCCCAACGCGCTGGATTTGATCCTGACGCCGTTCCTGACGGTCGTGATCTCCGGGTTTGTCGCCCTGCTGTTTATCGGCCCCGCCGGCCGGGCGCTGGGCGACGGCATCTCCTTCGTGCTCAGCACGCTGATCGCCCATGCCGGTTGGTTCGCCGGCCTGCTGTTCGGCGGCCTCTATTCCGCCATTGTCATCACCGGCATCCATCACAGCTTCCACGCGGTGGAGGCCGGGCTGCTCGGCAACCCCAACATCGGCGTCAACTTCCTGCTGCCGATTTGGTCGATGGCCAACATCGCTCAGGGCGGCGCCTGCCTGGCGGTGTATTTCAAAACGCGCGATGCCAAAATCAAAGCCATCGCGGTGCCTTCAGCCTTTTCCGCCATGCTCGGCATCACCGAGGCGGCGCTGTTCGGCATCAACCTGCGCTTCGTGAAACCGTTCCTGGCGGCGCTGGCGGGCGGCGCGCTCGGCGGCGCCTGGGTGGTGGCCAATCATGTCGGCATGAATGCGGTCGGGCTGACGGCGATCCCCGGCATGGCGATCGTGCAGGCCAGTTCGCTGGTCAGCTATATCATCGGCCTGGCGATCGCGTTTGGCAGCGCCTTCGCCCTCTCCCTGCTGCTGAAATATAAAACGGACGCGCAATGATGGAGGAGCTCAGCTTAATCAAACAGGCAATGCGGGCGGTCATGAACGGCCTGCCACTCGCGCTGCGCGATCCGCACCGCCCGGCCTGGCATCTGGCGCCCAGCGTTGGCCTGCTGAACGATCCCAACGGCTTCATTCAGCACAACGGCGTTTATCATCTGTTCTATCAATGGAATCCGCTGGGCTGCGACCATCGCAACAAGTGCTGGGGACATTGGCAGTCGACCGACTTGCTGCGTTGGGCGCATCAGCCGATCGCCCTGGCGCCGGGCGCCTGTTACGACAGCCACGGCTGTTACTCCGGCTCGGCGGTGGTGGCGGAAGACAAAATCACGCTGATCTACACCGGCAACGTGAAATTCCCCGACGGCTCACGCACCGCTTACCAGTGCCTGGCTCAGGAAAGCGATCGGAGCGAGTACCGCAAACTCGGGCCGGTGCTGCCGCTGCCGGCGGGCTACAGCGGGCACGTACGCGATCCGAAAGTGTGGCGTCATCAGAATGCGTGGTACATGGTGCTCGGCGCGCGGGACTTGCAGGATCGCGGCAAGGTGCTGTTACTGCGCTCCGCCGATCTGCGCGGCTGGCAAGCGCTGGGAGAGATCGCCGGTTCCGGACTGAACGGCTTAGAGGAATTCGGCTACATGTGGGAGTGCCCGGACCTGTTCTCGTTGGACGGCGACGAGGTGTTGATCTGCTGTCCGCAGGGGCTGACGCCGCAGCCGGAACGCTATCTCAACCGTTATCAGGCCGGTTATCTGCTCGGCAAGCTGGATTACCGGCAGGCGGCCTTCAGCCACGGCGAATTCCGCGAGCTGGACGCCGGCTTCGAGTTCTACGCGCCGCAGACGACGTTGGCGGAAGATGGCCGCCGCCTGCTGTTCGGCTGGATGGGCGTGCCCGAGCAAGATGAAGAAGCCCATCCGACGCGCCGTTACGGCTGGATCCACACCATGACCTGCCCGCGCGAACTGTCGCTGCGGCATGGCCGCCTCCACCAGCGCCCGGCGCGCGAGCTGCAACAGCTGCGCGGCGAACGAACATGCTGGCAGGGCCGAGCCGATGACGCCCCCGCCTGCGCGCTGGGGGCCGCGGAGCTGCAGTTGGCGCCGCAGGGCGCGTTCAACGCCGCCTTTGGCGACGCCATGACGCTGAACTGGGACGGCGAAAGGCTGCGGCTGACGCGCGCTTCCCTGGCCGACGGCCAGCCGGAGCACCGTTACTGGCGCGGCCCGGTCACGCATCTGCAGCTGCTGTTCGATCGTTCCAGCGTGGAGATCTTCATCAACCGCGGCGAGGCCGTGATGAGCGCGCGCTACTTCCCGGCCATTGAGCCGCAACTGCGGCTGTCCGGAAACGCGCCGCTGGCGTTGGAATACTGGCCGCTGACGCCATGCATGCTAGAATGACGCATCCTCCGATGACTTCAGATGGCGTCAGTGAAAAAAAATAAACGCATTACCATCAGTGACATCGCCACGCTGGCCGGGGTGTCGAAATCGACCGCCAGCCTGGTGCTGAACGGCCGCAGCAAGGAATACCGGGTGTCCGACGACACCCGCGACCGCATTCTGGCGCTGGCGCACGAGCACCATTATCAGCCCAGCATCCACGCCCGCTCCCTGCGTTCCAACCGCAGCCACACGCTGGGGCTGGTGGTGCCGGAGATGACCAACTACGGCTTTGCGGTGATTTCACGCGAGCTGGAAACGCTGTGCCGCGAAGCCGGCCTGCAGCTGTTGATCGCCTGCACCGATGAAAACCCGGCGCAGGAGATGATGGCGGTGAACAGTCTGGTACAGCGGCAGGTGGACGGCTTGATCGTCGCCTCCAGCCAGTTGAACGACGCAGAATACCAGAAGATCAACGCCGGGCTGCCGGTGGTGCAGATGGATCGCCTGATCGCCGGCTCCGAACTGCCGCTGGTGATCACCGATTCGGTCAATTCGACCGCCGACCTGGTGGAAACGGTCGCGCGCCAACATCCGGATGAGATCTATTTTCTCGGCGGGCAGCCGCGCATTTCGCCGACCCGCGATCGCCTGGCCGGCTTCCAGCTTGGCCTGGAGCGCGCCGGCGTAACGTGCAAACCGGAATGGATCATCAACGGCAACTATCACCCCAGCTCAGGTTACGAGATGTTCGCTCAGCTGTGCGCACAGTTAGGGCGTCCGCCCAAAGCGCTGTTTACCGCCGCCTGCGGCCTGCTGGAAGGCGTATTGCGTTATCTGACTCAGCATCAGCTGATGGAGAGCGACATTCACCTGTGCAGCTTCGACGATCACTACCTGTTCGACTGCATGACGCTGAAGATAGACACGGTCGCGCAAGACTGCCTGGCACTGGCGCAACATAGCTTCGACAATGTCACCGCGCTTATCGACGAGCGGCCGCTGGAACAGAACGCGCTGTATCTGCCGGGCCGCATCCACTGGCGCCATGCCGGTTCCAGGGATTTGTTGGCAAAGGCGTGACATCTCTTTAGCCGTAAAAAAAGGGCGCCTGAGCGCCCTTTATCGTTTTGCTGCCGCTACTTGGCGGCGCCTTCCATGCCCACCAGCCCCACTTTCAGGTAACCGGCTTTACGCAGGGTGTCCATCACGCTCATCAGCGTTTCATAGTCCACGCTCTTGTCCGCCTGGAAGAAGATGGTGGTTTCTTTGTTCGCCTGAGTGCGTTGATCCAGCACCGAGGTCAGCTGATCGGCATTCACCGGCTGATCGCCGACGTAGAGCTGCTTGTCGGCCTTCACCGACAGGAAGACCGGTTTTTCCGGCCGCGGCTGCGGCTTGGCGGAAGAAGCCGGCAGATCGACGCGGATATCTACCGTTGCCAGCGGCGCGGCCACCATAAAGATGATCAACAGCACCAACATGACGTCGATAAACGGCGTCACGTTGATTTCATGCAGTTCGCCGCTGTCGTCCAGATCTTCATTTAAGCGCATCGCCATGACTCACCCCGCCCGCAGTTGATGTGCGTGCTGTGAGCGCTTGGCTTCCGCCGTTGCGGCCAGATCCAGATCGCGGCCCTGCAGCAGCAAGACCTGTGCCGCCACGTCGCCCACCTGGGCGCGATGGCCGCTGATGACGCGGGCGAAGATGTTGTAGATCACCACCGCCGGGATCGCCGCCACCAGGCCCATTGCGGTCGCCAGCAGCGCCTCGGCGATGCCCGGCGCCACGACCGCCAGGTTGGTGGTCTGCGAATGGGCAATGCCGATGAAGCTGTTCATGATGCCCCATACGGTACCGAACAGGCCGACGAACGGCGAGATGGCGCCGATGGTGGCCAGAAAGCCGTTGCCGCGGCCCATGTTGCGGCTGTAGGCCGCCACGCGGCGCTCGAGGCGGAAACCGGTGCGCTCTTTGATGCCGTTGTTATCGTCAGACTCGGCGGACAGCTCCAGCTCGTTTTGCGCATCGTTCAGCAGCACCGCACTGACGCTCTCCGGGGAGAAATTTTGCGCCAGCTCGGAAGCTTCATCCAACGAGCGCGCGTCGGCCAACGCCGACTGCTCGCGGCGCAGACGGCGCTTGGCGCGCAGCAGTTCGCTGCCTTTGGCGAACAGAATGGTCCAGGTCACGATAGACGCCAGCACCAGGCCGATCATCACCGCTTTCACCACCGCGTCGGCGTGCTGGTACATGCCCCAAATGGACAAGTCCATACCGCGGGTTTCCGGTGGCTGGATCGTGGGCGCCGGGTTCACCGGCGTGATGCTTTCCGGCGCGGCGGCTGCAGGCGCAGGCGTGGTGGCCGGCGCAACGCTTTCGGCAACGGCCGGATGGGTCGCCGGCGCAGCCTGCGCGCTGCCGGCCAACCCTACGACCAGCACCATTGAAGCCATCAGGCTGCGGCCAAAGGCCTTGCCCCACTGCGCCCGGCCCTGGCCGAACGATCCTTGATTTAAATTCTTGCCAGCCGTTTTCACGCTGTGCCTCCACCCATTACCGATCAAAATAAGGAATAATTCAGCGTGCGATCATATCAAACCAACCGGGGATTGATAGTAGTTCTCATTATTATTTACCAAATAAACGAGAAAATTTTAGACACCTCCGCAACCAAACGCCAATCCACGCCCGTTCACCGCTAAAAGCCCCTTTTATAGGGCGATTTCGTTACTTTTCTCCCACAACGGCGCAACAACGCCACGCTGCCGAACGGCGTCTCGACCGATGAATGGGCTTCTCTCTGGCCGCTCGGCAGAAGGATGACGCGAAAAATGCGCGGGCGGCAGCCAATTATAGCCGTTTCTATATCCAGAAGTTAAAACGTCTGGATGGCTATAATAACTCATGCTAACGTAAGGGCTATCGCAAACGGGCAGTGCAGAGCAACCAGAGGTGAGCCAGGTACCATGACGTCAAAACACATCGAAACCACGCTGATCGGCGCCGGCCGCGGCAAACGCTACACCCAGGGCTCCGTCAACCCCGTGACTCAACGCGCCTCTTCCCTGGTCTTCGACTCCGTCGCCGCCAAAAAACAGGCCACCGCGCAACGCGCCCACGGCGAGCTGTTTTATGGCCGACGCGGCACGCTGACCCACTTCGCGCTTCAGGATGCGATGGTGGAGCTGGAGGGCGGCGCCGGCTGCGTGCTGTACCCCTGCGGCGCGGCTGCGGTGGCCAATGCGATCCTGTCGTTCGTCGGCGCCGGCGATCACCTGCTGGTCACCGGCTCAGCGTATGAACCGACCCAGGACTTCTGCACCCACATCCTCGGCCGCATGAACGTCAGCACCACCTATTTCGATCCGCTGATCGGCGCCGACATCGCCACGCTTATCCAACCCAATACCCGCGTGGTGTTCCTTGAGTCCCCCGGCTCCATCACCCTGGAAGTGCAGGATATCCCGGCGATGGTGCAGGCCATTCGCGCCGTGGCGCCGGACGTGGTGATCATGATAGACAACACCTGGGCGGCGGGCGTGCTGTTCAAGGCGCTGGATTTCGACATCGACATTTCCATTCAGGCCGGCACCAAATACCTGATCGGCCATTCCGATTACATGCTCGGCACCGCCGTCGCCAACGCGCGCTGTTGGGAGCAACTGCGCGAGTACTCCTATCTGATGGGGCAGATGGTGGATGCCGACACCGCCTACATGGCGAGCCGCGGCCTGCGCACCCTGAGCGTGCGGCTCAAGCAGCACGAACGCAGCAGCATTGAGGTCGCCAACTGGCTGGCCGAACGGCCGGAGGTGGCGACGGTCAATCACCCGGCCCTGCCCAGCTGCAAGGGCCACGCGTTCTACCGCCGCGACTTCAGCGGCTGCAACGGGCTGTTCTCTTTCGTGCTGAAAGAGCGGCTGGATGAGGCGCAGCTGGCCGCTTACCTGGACAACTTCAGCCACTTCAGCATGGCCTACTCCTGGGGCGGCTTCGAGTCGCTGATCCTAGCCAATCAGCCGGAAGAGCTGGAAGCGATCCGCCCGGCGGGCGGCGTCGATTTTTCCGGCACGCTGGTGCGGTTGCATATCGGTCTGGAGAACGTCGAAGACCTGATCGCCGATCTGGCGGCCGGCTTCGATCGCCTCAACGGCGTGCGCTAAGGCGGATTCCGGTAATTTTCTTCGTCTCGTTTAATGTCGGCTTAAGCTATTAGCGGTACACTAACCGGGTAACTGTCAGATACGGTAACCGCCGCATCCTGGAGAACGTGACCCCGGGCGCAACCGGCATGCAACAGGACATAAAATGGATGTATTACGAGAGATTATTCATGCGCTTTGGCAGCAGGACTTCATCGCCCTCGCCGATCCCAGCGTGATTTGGGTGGTTTACGCCGTACTTTTCACCACCTTGTTTTTGGAAAACGGACTGCTGCCCGCCTCCTTCCTCCCCGGTGATAGCCTGCTGTTGCTGTCGGGCGCGCTGATCGCCAAAGGCGTGATGGGCTTTGCCCCCACCCTGTTGATTCTGACCGCCGCCGCCGGCCTCGGCTGCTGGCTGAGCTATATCCAGGGCCGCTGGCTGGGCCACACCAGCCTGGTGAAAGGCTGGCTGCTGCAACTGCCGGCGCAATACCATCAGCGCGCGCATAACCTGTTCAACCGCCACGGGCTGACGGCGCTGCTGATCGGCCGCTTCCTCGGCTTCGTGCGCACGCTGCTGCCGACCATGGCCGGCATTTCCGGGCTCAACAGCTCGCGCTTCCAGGTTTTCAACTGGCTGAGCGCAGCGATCTGGGTCTGCGCGCTGGTCGGCCTCGGCTACGCTTTCAGCCAAATTCCGCTGGTGAAACGCCACGAAAGCCAGGTGATGACCGGCCTGATGCTGCTGCCGCTGCTGCTGCTGTTCGTCGGCCTGCTCGGCGCCATGCTGGTGGTCTGGCGTAAAAAACGCGCTTCCTCTTCCTGATCCCGGCGCGCTACAGCGCTTTCTCGACCAACGCCAGGCGAGGCGGCAACTTGCTCACCAGCGTATCCACCGCCAGCCGCACCTTCAGCGGCAGGTGAGGCGTGTGCGGCCACACCGCATGCGCTTCAAAGGCGGCGCCGGGCCGATCGCGCAGCAGGCGCACCAGCGCCCCGCTCAACAGCTGCTCACGCACCAGCCAACACGGCAGCCAGGCGATGCCGAACCCGGCCGTCGCCGCATCCGCAATCGCCTGCAAATCGTCCATCTGCAATCGGTTATTCGGCATCACTTCCTGCGGCTCGCCGTTCTCGTCCAGCACCCGCCAGCTGCGCCGCGCGCCGGCGCGCATATAGGTCACCGCCTCGTGCTGAGCCAGTTGCTCAATGCTGTGCGGTTCGCCGCACCGCTGCAGATAGGCCGGCGAGGCGCACAGCGTCATGCGGTGATCGCCGATGCGCCGCGCCACCAGCCCATTGCTGTTGGCCAGCGTGCCGTTGCGGATCGCCATATCGAAGCCGTCCTCAATCAGATCCACCACCCGATCGCTGAACGACAGCTCCAGCTCCAGGCCGGGATGCTCACGCGTCAGCTCGGTCAGCAGCGGCGCGATGCACATGCGGCCAAACAACACCGGCATCGATACCCGCAGCCGGCCACTGACCTGCCGCTTGCCCGACTCCAGCAGCGTTTCCGCGCCGCGGATCTCCTCCAGCGCCCGCAGGCAACGCTCATAGAACAACGCGCCATCGTCGGTCAGGCTCTGGCTGCGGGTGGTGCGATGAAACAGCCGCACGCCCAGCCGCTGTTCCAGCCGGGCGATCGTTTTCCCCACCGCCGAGCGCGACAGGTGCAGCCGACTGGCCGCCAACGCAAAACTGCCCGCCTCCACGGCGGTGACGAATACCGAAATGCCGCTCAATCGATCGCTCATGGTTTGTCGCTCTAAAAGAAACAATCTGCGGAAATCTTATCGCCACTGGCGAACCTTCATCAACGATATTATCGACAGGTCGTTAATCGCTGACTTTGGAGAACATCATGACCGACACGATGCAACGCTGGACGATGGACGCCCTCGGGCGTGAACACCTGCAGCTGACCACCGACGCGATCCCGCAGCCGGGGCCGCGCGAGATCAGAGTGAAAGTGAAGGCGGTAGCGCTCAACTACCGCGACAAAATGATGATTGAAAGCGGCATGGGGCTGACGCTGCCGCAGTCGTTCACCCCCGCCTCGGACATGGCCGGCGAGGTCGACGCCGTCGGGCCCGGCGTCAGCCGTTTCCAACCTGGCGCCCGAGTCATTTCTACCTTCAGCCCCGGCTGGATCGACGGCCGGCAAAAACCGTACGGCGATGCGCGCCAGGTGCCTTACCACACCCTTGGCGGCTTCTATCAGGGCGTGCTGGCGGAATACGTGATTTTGCATGAAGAGTGGCTGGTGGCGGCGCCGGCGTCGCTGGACGACGTGCAGGCCAGCACCCTGCCTTGCGCCGGGCTGACCGCCTGGTTCGCGCTGGTGGAACAGGGCAAACTGCATGCCGGCGAGACGGTACTGGTGCAAGGCACCGGCGGCGTGGCGCTGTTCGCGCTGCAGATCGCCAAAGCCCACGGCGCGGAGGTCTATGTCACCTCCGGCAGCGATGAAAAGCTGGCGCGAGCCCTGGCATTGGGCGCCAATCATGGCATCAACCGGCTGGACGGCGATTGGGTGGAGGCGATTTATGCGCTGACGCAGGATCGCGGCATCGACCATGTGATCGATACCGTCGGCGGCCCGAATTTGGGCAACTCGGTGCGCGCCGTGGCGGTGGGCGGCCGCATCTCAGTGATCGGCGTGCTGGCGGGCGCCGAGATCACCGCCCCCGCCGGCCTGCTGCTGCTGAAATCGGCGGCGATCCAGGGCATCGGCGTCGGCCACCGCCGCGCGCTGGAAGATCTGGTGCGCGCCGTGGACGCCGTCAACCTGCAGCCGGTGATCGACCAGGTATACCGGCTCGATCAACTGCCGCAGGCGTTGGATCACCTCGATCGCGGCCCGTTCGGCAAGATCGTGCTGACCCCATAGCCCGCCGCCCGGCGGCGGCTCACCCCTCCAGCATCAGCGGATTGGCGTCGCGCAGCCGGGCGACTTCATCCCCCGGCGTGACGCCAAACAGGCGTTTGAATTCACGGCTGAACTGCGACGCGCTCTCGTAGCCGACGCGGATCGCCGCGGTACTGGCCTTCAGGCCGTCATGCACCATCAGCAAACGCGCCTTGTGCAGCCGGTACGACTTCACGTACTGCAGCGGCGAGGTGTTGGTCACCGCCTTGAAGTTATGGTGAAACGCCGACACGCTCATGTTGACCTCGCCGGCCAACTGCTCGACGTTGAGGCTCTCGGCATACTGATTTTCTATGCGCCGCAGCGCCTTGGCGATCTGACTGAAATGGGTATGACGGTTGACCAGCTCCTGCAGCGACGCGCCGCAGGCGCCGCGCAGCACGTAGTAGAGGATCTCGCGCACGATCTGCGGCCCCAACACCCGAGCGTCGAGCGGCTTGGCCATCACGTCCAGCAGACGTTCGGTGGCGCACAACAGCTCTTCCGTCAGCTCGGCCAGGTTTACGCCGTTGCTCTCCGCGCGCGGCTGCATCAGGTAGTCGTCGTCGCCGATGTCGATCAGCAAGTCCTGCAGCATTTGGGTATCGATATTGACCGCCAACCCAACCAGCGGCAGCTCCGGGCTGGCGAAGGTTTCGCACTCGAACGGCAGCGGCACCGTCATCAGCAGGTAGTTGCGCGGATCGTACTGAAACACCTTGTTGCCGCAATAGCCGACCTTGTGCCCCTGAAAGATGATGACGATCCCCGGTTCGTACATCACCGGCTGGCGCGGGCAGTGGCGATCGACATACAGGATCTTCACCCGCGGCACCGGTGACGGCGTATAGCCGTTGTCGGTGGCGATAGCCATCGCCTGGCGCGCCATGCGGCTGCGCAGCGCATCGATTTCAATCACGGAAACACCCTCTTACAGTCAGAACGATTCGGCATAAATCATAATTTAAAACTCTCCATTTCTACAGTCAGCTGTAGAAATAGGCAAGAACCAAACAGGAATGTGCATTGTGCGTTACCGCCAGGTTGCTGACAATACGGGCCAGAAACCTTTGCGCCGCTTTGGCGCCCGCCTGATAGAAAGAGAGAAATCAACCATGCAAAACTTCATTCTGCATACCCCAACCAAAATCCTGTTCGGCAAGCAGCAAATCGCCGAAGTGGCCGGCCAGATCCCGGCGGACGCGCGCATTCTGATCACCTACGGTGGCGGCAGCGTGAAGAAAAACGGCGTGCTCGACCAGGTGTATAGCGCGCTGGCCGGCCGCGACGTACGGGAATTCTCCGGCATCGAACCTAACCCGACCTACGAAACCCTGATAAAAGCGGTCGAGGTGGTGAAAACGGAAAACATCGATTTCCTGCTGGCGGTCGGCGGCGGTTCGGTGGTTGACGGCACCAAGTTCATCGCCGCCGCGGCTCGTTATACGGCCGACAGCGATGCCTGGCATATTCTGCAGACCGTCGGCAGCCACATCACTGACGCGGTGCCGATGGGCTGCGTGCTGACGCTGCCGGCCACCGGTTCAGAATCCAACAGCGGCGCGGTGATCACCCGGAAGAGCAGCGGCGACAAGCAGCACTTCTTCTCACCGCTGGTGCAGCCGCGCTTCGCCGTGCTGGATCCGGTGGTGACCTACTCGCTGCCGCCGCGCCAGGTAGCCAACGGCGTGGTCGACGCCTTCGTACACACCCTGGAACAGTATCTGACCTACCCGGTCGACGCCAAGGTGCAGGATCGCTTCGCCGAAGGCCTGCTGTTGACCCTGCTGGAAGACGGCCCGCGCGCGCTGGCCGAGCCGGAGAACTATGCGGTGCGCGCCAACGTGATGTGGAGCGCCACCATGGCGCTGAACGGCCTGATCGGCGCCGGCGTGCCGCAGGACTGGGCGACCCACATGCTGGGTCATGAGCTGACCGCCATGCACGACCTCGACCACGCGCAAACGCTGGCCATCGTGCTGCCGGCGCTGCTGCACGAGAAGAAAGCGCAGAAACGCGAAAAGCTGCTGCAGTACGCTGAACGCGTCTGGGGCCTGCGCGAAGGCAGCGAAGACAGCCGCATCGACGACGCGATCGCCGCCACCCGCGCCTTCTTCGAGCAGATGGGCGTGCCGACCCGCATGGCGGATTATCAGCTCGACGGCAGCAGCATTCCCGCGCTGCTCGACAAGCTGCAGCAGCACGGCATGACCGCCCTGGGCGAGCATCAGGACATCACCCTGGACGTCAGCCGCCGCATTTATGAAGCGGCGCGTTAATCGCAAAACGGCGATTTTTTGCTAGGCTTTAGTCTTCGCCAGCCATTTTTCGCCGCATTCTGCGCTCGGCCGATCGCCGGGCGCAGTCGGGCGCCTCAGCGCGCCGCCGCTCGTTTCGCACCCTTCGTCTTACCGCTCATTCGCAGGGAGAGCGGGGAGAAAATCGCCCTCCCGCCACCGCTGAAATTAGGCTGGCAAACCCGGCAACCGCCCATTTTGCCAACTAGAATTTATCTATAGCCGTTTCGGTGCCGCAGGCGCCGCAATCCGTACACAAGGAGATGCGCATGACAACGCAACAACCCATCATCAAACTCCACGATGGTAATCTGATGCCGCAGTTGGGTCTCGGCGTTTGGCAGGCGAGTATTGAAGAGACCACCCGCGCGGTCAGCAAAGCGCTGGAGATCGGTTACCGCTCCATCGACACCGCCGCGATCTACAAGAACGAGGAAGGCGTCGGCGCCGCGCTGCAGTCCAGCGCGCTGCCGCGCAGCGACCTGTTCATCACCACCAAGCTGTGGAACGACGATCAGGGCGATCCGCTGGCGGCGCTGGAAACCAGTCTGGAAAAGCTCAAGCTGGACTACGTGGATCTGTATCTGATCCACTGGCCGCGCCCGCAGCAGGATCAATACGTCTCCGCCTGGCGCGAGCTGATCAAACTGCGCGAACAAGGCCTGGTGAAAAGCATCGGCGTGTGCAACTTCCATACGCCGCACCTGCAGCGTCTGTTGGATGAAACCAACGTGGCGCCGGTCGTCAACCAGATCGAGCTGCACCCGTTGCTGCAACAGCGCCAGCTGCGCGCCTGGAACGCCACGCACCATATCGCCACCGAATCCTGGAGCCCGCTGGCGCAGGGCGGTGAAGGGGTATTCGACCAGCCGCTGATCAAGGTGCTGGCCGAGAAATACGAGAAGACTCCGGCGCAGATCGTGGTGCGCTGGCACCTGGACAGCGGCCTTATCGTGATCCCGAAATCGGTCACGCCGTCGCGCATCCGCGAAAACTTCGAGGTGTTTGATTTCAAACTCGATAAGGACGAACTGGGCGAGATCGCCAAGCTGGACGTCGGCAACCGCCTGGGGCCGGATCCGGATACCCTGTAACCCCCCTCAAGCCCTCTCCCGCCGGAGGGGGCTTTTCCTTCCTGCACATTGCTCCTTTGCGCCGCCTGACGTTATGATGACGACGCCGGAGGCTCCGGCCACCGGTTACGCCGTTAAAAAAACAGACAAGCACGGAGCACCATGAAATTCTCTTTCTCACACGGGTCACGGCTGGGCATGCTTTGCATCATGCTGGTGCTGGCGGGTTGCGCCGGCAAGAAACAGCGCGTCAGCTACGATCGCCACGCCTTCGATAGCGCCATTCAAGACGCCGCCAGCGAATACGGCGTGGACGCCAAGCTGATCACCGCCATGATCCAGGTGGAGTCCGGCTTCAACCCTTCCGCAGTGAGCAGATCCAATGCGATCGGTCTGATGCAGCTGAAAGCCGATACCGCCGGCTGCGACGCCTACCGCTACAAAGGCAAACGCGGCTGTCCGGACGACGATGACCTGCGGGATCCCGACACCAATATCGATCTCGGCGCCGCCTATCTGGCCACCTTGCAAAAACAACAGCTTAAAGGGATCGCCAATCCCGTCACGCTGCGCTACGCCACCATCATCGCCTACGTCAACGGCACCGGGGCCCTGCTGCGCACCTTCTCCAGCAACCGCCAGCAGGCGATCGCGATGATTAACAACCTGTCGCCGGAAGCCTTTAACTGGCACGTGCGCAAATACCATCCCGCCCCGCAGGCGCCGCGCCATTTGATGAAAGTGGAAGCCGCTTACGAACGGTTGTAATTAGCCAAAGTAAAAAGGAGAACCCGAGGGTTCTCCTTTTTGTTTGCGCGCGGGCCTCGTCGTTACGGCTTGGCCTTGCGAATCGGTTTGCGCGGTGGCCGGTTGGACGGCGTGCGCTGCCGATTGATGTCGGTATGCTTGGTCAACGCCGGTCGGGTGTGGCGCTGCAGCCGTTTCGCTTCGCGCTGCTCGTCGATGCTCGGCGCCGGCACCAGACACTCGCGGCGGCTGCCGATCAGGTGCTTCAGCCCCATCTCTTCCAGCGCGGTGCGGATCAGCGCCCAGTTGGCCGGATCGTGGTAACGCAGCAGCGCCTTATGCAGGCGACGCTGGCGCTCGCCGCGCGGCACCACCACGTCTTCACTCTTGTACCCCACCTTGCTCAGCGGGTTTTTGCCGCTGTAATACATGGTGGTGGAGTTGGCCATCGGCGAAGGATAGAAGTTCTGCACCTGATCGAGGCGGAAACGGTTCTTCTTCAGCCACAGCGCCAGGTTCACCATGTCTTCATCGCGGGTGCCCGGGTGCGAAGAGATGAAGTACGGGATCAGGTACTGCTCTTTGCCCGCCTGCTTCGAATAGTGATCAAACAGCTGTTTGAAGCGATCGTAGCTGCCCATGCCCGGTTTCATCATTTTCGACAGCGGGCCTTCTTCGGTGTGCTCCGGCGCGATCTTCAGGTAGCCGCCGACGTGGTGGGTCGCCAGTTCCTTGATATAGCGCGGATCTTCCACCGCCAGATCGTAACGTACCCCGGAGGCGATCAGGATCTTCTTGATGCCCTCCAGCGAACGCGCGCGGCGGTAAAGCTTGATGGTCGGCTCGTGGTTGGTATCCATATAAGTGCAGATCTCCGGATACACGCACGAGGCGCGGCGGCAGGTCTGCTCGGCGCGCGGGTTGGTGCAGCGCAGCATATACATGTTGGCGGTCGGGCCGCCCAGATCGGAGATCACGCCGGTAAAGCCCGGCACTTTGTCGCGGATCTCTTCGATTTCGCGAACGATCGAATCTTCCGAACGGCTCTGGATGATGCGCCCTTCGTGCTCGGTGATCGAACAGAACGAACAGCCGCCGTAGCAACCGCGCATGATGTTCACCGAGAAGCGGATCATGTCGTAGGCAGGAATGCGCTCCTGACCGTAGGACGGGTGCGGCACGCGCTGGTAAGGCAGGGCGAAGACGCTGTCCATCTCCGGCGTGGTCAGCGGGATCGCCGGCGGGTTGATCCACACGTAGCGATCGCCGTGTTTTTGCATCAGCGCGCGGGCGCAGCCGGGGTTGGTTTCATGGTGCAAAATGCGCGAGGTGTGCGCATACAGCACCTTGTCGCCCTTCACTTTCTCGAAGGACGGCAGCAGCACGTAGGTCTTCTCCCACGGCTTCGGTTTGGCGGCGCGCACCGTGACAGGCTTGGCTTCCGGCTCCTTCGGTTTGGCGCCGTCGGCGCACGGCAGATCCTCGCCGTACGGGTTCGGGATAGGTTCGATGCGGCCCGGCTTGTCGAGGCGGGTGGAATCCACGCCGCTCCAGCCCGGCAGCGCTTCTTTACGCATCACCGCGGTATTGCGAATATCGTGGATATCGCCGATCTTCTCGCCGGCGGCCAGACGGTGCGCCACTTCCACCAGCGGGCGTTCGCCGTTGCCGTAGATCAGCATGTCGGCTTTGGAGTCCACCAGCACCGAGCGGCGCACGGTATCCGACCAATAGTCGTAGTGGGCGATGCGACGCAGGCTGGCTTCAATGCCGCCCAGCACGATCGGCACGTCTTTATAGGCTTCTTTGCAGCGCTGGCTGTAGACCAGGGTGGCGCGATCCGGGCGTTTGCCGCCGACGTTGCCGGCGGTGTAGGCGTCGTCGTGGCGCAGTTTGCGATCGGCGGTATAGCGGTTGATCATCGAATCCATGTTGCCGGCGGTGATGCCGAAGAACAGATTCGGTTTCCCCAACCGCATGAAGTCTTCTTTGTTGCTCCAATCCGGCTGCGCGATGATGCCGACGCGGAAGCCCTGCGCTTCCAGCATGCGGCCGATGATCGCCATGCCGAAGCTCGGGTGATCGACATAGGCGTCGCCGCTGATGATGATCACGTCGCAGCTGTCCCAACCCAGTTGATCCATCTCTGCTCGCGACATCGGTAAAAACGGCGCGGTGCCATAACATTCCGCCCAATAAGGCTTATAAGAAAACAGTTCACGATCGGGTTGGATCAGGCTGGTGGTGCTCATTCTGCTGCTCTTTTTACAGGTTAATTAATCGCCGGGCGGCGATTATACGCACTAGTGGCAAAAAGAGCATGGTTATTTCGCTAACCATTCACCTCGAATTCATAAACGTCGCTGCGGCACAAGATATCGCTGAACTCCAGCGCCTCGCCCCGGGCGTTGCGGCTGGTTTGGATGATGTGCAACAACGGCGCGCCGCACGGTACGTTGAGCAGCTCGGCGACCTCGCCGCTGCAGGACACCGCCTTCAACAAAAAGTGTTTATCTTCAGGCACGATGCCGCGCGATTGCCATAACGCATACAGCGAATGCTCCAGCTGCGCCGGTTCAGGCAGGAAGCGCAGCGGAATATAGGTGGTTTCCAGCGAGACCGGGCTGCCGTTCAGCAAGCGTAAACGCCGCAGTTTGACCACCTCATCCCCTTCCGCGATCCCCAGCGCCGCCGCGGCCTTGGCCGGCGCGCCGACCCGTGCGCGCAGCAGCCATCGGTTGCTGACGCTGCTGCCGTGACGCAGCGCCTGAGCGGTAAAACCGCTGTCCTTATCGAGGGAATAGCCGATACGCATCGCCACGCGGGTGCCAACGCCCTGCTGCCGCGAAATCAGCCCCTTCTCCTCCAGCAGTTTCATCGCCTTGCTGACGGTGACGCGCGACAGCCCCAGGCCTTCCGCCATCTGCCGCTCCGGCGGCAGAAATGCCTCCGCCGCCAGCACCTGCTGCCTGATCGCGGTTTCTATCGCCGTCGCCAGCTGAATATAGCGCGGCGCCGCCGCCCCCTGCGCCAGATGTTCACGCAGCCAGGCCATAAAATCCGTCATTCGCCCGCCCTCTTGTTCCGCCCTATGCCCAAACTTCGCTTTCTCCTATCGCCGATCCGGCGATAAAGCCTCTCACCATAACTAAAATATTGCTAATGTTTTCAGAGGGACATCACAATTTTTATTCAATGGACTTTCATTGGATCTAGATCGCGCGTAATCTGTGCTTATTGATGTTGAAACATCAATGGCACCAACACCAGGGATCCACCTTTAAAACAACTAAAAATCCGCTGCCGACCAGACAGGACGCACCTGATGGTCAGGCAGCGGGCATACGCTGTCCGCATCCCGTTCGCTGAAGCGGATGGGCGACCCTTTGGGATGAATTGCCCGCTTCTCGCCGTACCCGATGGGTCACGTTGCCCAAGACGCCACTACAAATGACAAATAATAAGCAACGGTGCTAATGGATAGCTTGCTCACGGCTCATCATCCCCTCGCGCGATCCCCCTTGCGCCGGGTGAAACGGACTGATGCCTGCAAATAAAAACGTTCTCTCTCTTCCAAACTCCGCTGCAGACCCACTCTTTGTCTACACTCATTGGCGCCGTGCGGTCGGCAAGCCTCATCCGAGGCGGCGGCCGCAGCGCCAACAAAATCGCTTTTCAGTTAACTGCGGCGGCCCTCAAGGCCCTGCGCAACAGGGATCAATTGCTATGACCGATATCAATCGCAATGAAGCATGGAAGGTAGAGAGCACCGGTATCGACCGGGTGCCGGATGCGGAACAGACCGGGCGGCCCATCGAGCTGTTTTGGATCTGGTCTGCAGCCAATATCGGCATTCTCGGCGTGGTGTATGGCGCCATCATCGTCGGCTTCGGCTTATCCTTCCTGCAATCGGTGCTCGCCGCCTTGTTCGGCGTCGCCAGCTTCGTGCTGGTTGGCCTCACCAGCTTCGCCGGCAAGCGCGGGCGCACCTCTACGCTGACGCTGTCGCGAGTGATTTTCGGGCTGAAGGGCAACGTGGCGCCTACCCTGTTCAGTTGGATCAATCTGATGGGCTGGGAAGCGGTCAACGTGATCACCGGCACCCTGACGCTGGCGGCGCTGTTCGAGGCCTTCGGGCTGGGGGCCAGCCATCTGCTGACCGCGCTCAGCCTGTTGCTGTTCGCCGGGCTCACTATCGTCGTCAGCCTGCTGGGGCAGAATACCGTAGTCTGGATGCAAAGCTGGTTCAGCCGCATCTTCGGCACC
The DNA here is from genome assembly GCF_000747565.1 of Serratia sp. SCBI. Classification (NCBI taxonomy): domain Bacteria; kingdom Pseudomonadati; phylum Pseudomonadota; class Gammaproteobacteria; order Enterobacterales; family Yersiniaceae; genus Serratia; species Serratia sp. SCBI. Next base: position 4,357,266 of record NZ_CP003424.1, read on the forward strand.
ATGACGCTGATCGTGGTGCTTTATATCCTGTTCAACACCGAGTGGAGCCAGGTGCTGGCGCTGCCTTCCGGCAGCTGGCTGACCGGCTTCCTGCCGGCGGTCTCGGTGATCGCCGCCGGTACCGGCATCAGTTGGGCGATCGCCGGCGCCGATTACAGCCGCTATCAAAGCCCGAATTCGTCGAGCAAAAGCATTTTCGCCGCGGTGATGGGCGGCGCCTGTTTGCCGCTGATGCTGCTGATGCTGGCCGGCATTCTGCTTTCCGTGCAGCTGCCCGATCTGGCCAACGCCGCCAATCCCATCGCGCTGATAGGCTCAGTGCTGCCCGCCTGGATGGCGATCCCTTATCTGCTGGCCGCCACCGCCGGCATCGTCACCATCGCGGTGCTCAGCCTGTATTCCGCCAGCCTTAACCTGCTGACCATCGGCGTGCAGGTCAAACAGTGGTTGGCGGTATCGATCGACGCCGTGGTAGTGCTGGGTATCGCCCTGTATGTGCTGTTCATCTCCGGCGATTTTATGGGGCCGTTCATCTCCTTCCTGGTGTTCTGCGGGGTGTTCCTGGCAGCCTGGGAGGCGATTTTCCTGCTCGATTACCTGTGCCTGCGCCGCCGCCACGGGTATGATGGCAACGCTTTGTACGGCCTGCATGGCCAGAACCGCGGCGTGCGCAAAGCCCCGCTGTTCTGCTGGTTCCTCGGCGCCCTGTGCGGCCTGCTGGTCACCAAAACCGGTTTTATCGACGGCCCGCTGGCTAAAGGCTTGTTTGCCGACTCCAGCCTGGGGCTGTTTGTGTCGTTTGCGGTTAGTCTGATCGCTTACGGTCTGTACCTGACCCAACGCAGAGAACATCAATGAATGAGTGGGAAGCTGTAACGCCTGTCCTGGTGATAGGGGGCGCGGTCGGCGATCTGGTGATGACGCTGCCGCGCCTGCCGACCAGCGGCGAAGATATCGAAGCCCAGCCGCAGGCGCGGCAAATCGGCGGTTGCGCGTTCAACGTGGCGCGCGCGCTGACGCGCCTTGAAGTGCCGGTGATCAACGGTATGCCGGTCGGCAACGGCGAATGGGGCGCGGCGATCGAAGCCGCCATGGGCGAACTGGGGCTGGAGGTGCTGTTGCGCCACGGCCAGATGGACAATGGCTGGTGCCTGGCGCTGGTGGAGCCGAACGGCGAACGCACCTTCATCACGGTTTCCGGTTGCGAAAGCCAATGGAATAAAGCGCAGCTGGCCACGCTGCCGCTGACGGAACACACCCTGATCTACGCCAGCGGCTACGAGCTGGCGGGCGAAAACGGCGAAGCGCTGCGCGAGTGGCTGACGCGCATGCCGTTCGACCAACCGCGTCTGATCGATCCCGGCCCGCGCATCGCCCAGCTCAGCGAAGATTTCTTCGCCATGCTCAGCGACAGCCACACCCTGCTGACGCTCAACCGCGACGAAGTGGCCGCGCTGTGCGGCGCCGGCGACGCCGTGGATGCCGCGCAGCGCTATGCCGCCGCCCGTAACCTGACGCTGATCTGCCGCCTGGATCGCGACGGCGCCTGGATCTGCGACGGCCGCACGCCGCCGCTGCACGTTCCCGCCTATCCGGTGGACGTCATCGATACCATCGGCGCGGGCGATGCCCACTGCGCCGGTTTGCTGGCGGGGCTGTCCGCCGGCTGGCCGCTGCCGCGGGCGGTCGATCTGGCCAACCGGGTCGCCGCCTGCGTGGCGGCCAGCCTCGGCGCCGCCAATCCGCCGGACCGGCATCAACTGCAACAACGCTTCCCGCAGGCCTGACGTTTCAGGGCGCCACCATCCAGCGCCCTAAGCCTTACTGCGCCGCCGCCGCACTCTCCTGCGGCGAGTGGCGATAGTTGAAGCTCAACGCGAACACAATCCCCAGCACCAGCGTATACAGCGCAAACACCAGCCAGATGCTCTGCCAGTCTTTCACGCCGTCATGGCTGAAGAAATCCACCACTTCGCCGCTGGCGAGCGCCCCCACATAGGCGCCCAGACCGTTGACCATGGTCATGAATAGCCCCTGCGCGCTGGCGCGGATGCGGTGATCGGCCTCCTTCTCGACGAAAATGGCGCCGGAAATATTAAAGAAGTCGAACGCGCAACCGTAAACGATCATCGACAACAGCAGCAGCACGAAACCAAAACCGACCGGCGTGCCGTAGGCCAAGAACAGGAAACGCAGCGTCCAGGCCGCCATACTGATCAGCATCACCTGCTTGATGCCGTAACGGCGCAGGAAAAAGGGAATGGTGAGGATAAAGAACACTTCAGAGATCTGCGACAGCGACAGCAGCACCGCCGGATACCGGACGCTGAGGCTGTCCTGATATAGCGGATTGAGCGACAGATCGTGCAGGAACGGGTTGCCGAAGGTGTTGGTTATCTGCAGCGCCGCGCCGAGCAACATGGCGAACAGGAAAAACAGCGCCATGCGCCGCTGGCGAAACAGCACCAGCGCATCCAGCCCCAGCACGCTCACCCAGCGCTTCGACTCGGCCGCGCGGTTGGTCGGGCAGCGCGGCAGCGTCAGCGAATAGGCGGACAGCAGCAGCGACGCCGCAGAAGCCAGATACAGCTGCAGATTACTGAGCTCGATTTGGCTGAAACCGACCAGCCACATTGCCAGAATGAATCCCACGGTGCCGTACACCCGCACCGGCGGAAAGTCCTTTACCGTGTCAAAGCCGTGCTTCTCCAGGCAAAAATAGGAAATGGCGTTGGAGAGCGCGATGGTCGGCATATAGACCATGGCGTTGAACAGCATCACCCAGAACATCAGCATCGGTTGCTCGACCTGCGCCGCGCAGTACAGCGCCAGCGCCCCGAGCAGGTGGCAAAGCGCATACAGAGAGTTGGCCTTCATCCACCGATCGGCAATGATGCCCGCCAGCCCCGGCATGATCAGCGCAGCGATGCCTTTGGCGCTGTAAACCATCCCCACCTGCATGCCGCTGAAATGCAGCGTGTTGATCATGTAGGAGCCCAGCGTCACCAGCCAGGCACCCCAGATAAAGAACTGCAGGAAAATCATGACTTTCAATCGTGTTTTTATCGCCATCGCCATCACCTTGTTATTATGCTTTCAACGATGATTGATGCGGCAGGCCCCCTGCAGCCCGCCGCCGGTTTGCTTGCGCTATTACAGCGTTTTGAACAGCTCGCGGATCAGGCGCATGAAATCGTCCGCCGCCAGCGCCGCGCAGCTGAGCGTTTGTTCATGGGAGAGCGGCGTATCCGACAGCCCTTCGGCGTAGTTGGTCATCGCGGACACCACCAGCACCTTGAGGCCGCAGTGGCGCGCCGTCAGGACTTCCGGCACGATCGACATGCCCACGACGTCGCAGCCGAGGGTCTGCATCATGCGGATCTCCGCCGGCGTTTCGAAGTTCGGCCCGGTGTAAGCGGCGAACACCCCTTCCGCCAGCGGGATGCCCGCGCTTTCGGCCACTGCCGCTAGTTGGGCGCGCAGATCGCGATCGTAGGCGTTCGCCAGGCTGAAGAAGCGCGGCCCGAAGCGCTCATCGTTGGCGCCGACCAGCGGCGATTCCGGCATGAAATTGATATGATCGGTAATGGCCACCAGGCTGCCCGGCGCCACCGAGCGGCGCAGCGAACCGGCGGCGTTGGTCGCCAACAGGAATTCGCAGCCCAGCAGTTTGAAGGTGCGCACTGCGGTGGTCATCACCTGCATGCCGCGCCCTTCATAGAAGTGGCCGCGCCCTTTCATGCACACGACCGGCACGCCCTCCAGCTTGCCGGCGACCAGTTGCCCGGCGTGGCCGGCGACGCCGCTCACCGGGAAGCCCGGCAGCGCCGCGTAATCGAGGGTGACGGTTTCGGTCATCACCTCCGCCAGAGCGCCGAGACCGGAGCCGAGAATCAAGGCCGCTTTAGGCTGAAAACCCGGCAGACGTGCGCGGACAACATCGGCGCAGATAAAAGCATCTTCTTGATTAAACATCGTATTCTCTCTTTAAGCGGGGGACAATAAGCCCCATAGTAGAGAGCGAGGCGCGGCCGAGACCAATACATTCTTGGCGGCCGATTTATTCCATTTATCTATAAGTTGAGCTGCGTCACAGGAGGCGATACCCCGGATGAACCCGCCCCATGCCCTGCCCGATCCCGGTCGGATTAACTTCCGCCTGCTGCACTATTTCCGCGTGGTGGCGGAAGAGATGAATTTCACTCAGGCGGCGCGGCGGTTGAATATGTCACAGCCGCCGCTCAGCAAGCACATCAAAGAGCTGGAGAGCCAGCTCGGCGTGGTGCTGTTCAAACGCACCACCCGCTCCATGACGCTGACGCCGGCCGGCCGCACGCTGCTGCGCAACGTCGAGCGGCTGCTGGATCAGGCCGACAGCGCGCTGCATCAGGTGCAACAAATGGGGCGCGGCGAAGGCGGCCACATGGTGGTCGGCATGGTCGGCACCTCGGCCTGGGGCGGCTTGATTGCGGCGCTGCGGCGGTTCAGCGAGCAGAGCGTCGGCGCTACCTGGTCGTTGAATGAGCTGACGCCTAGCCAGCAAATCGCCGCGCTGCAAAAGCGGCATATCGATATCGGGGTATGGCGAGAGGCGCAGCAGCAGACGCTGCCGGGATTGAGCTGCCAACGGCTGGCGCGCGAAAGCATCGCCGTGGTGCTGCCGCTCGATCATCCGCTGGCGCAGCAGGAGAATATCCCGCTGGCGGCGCTGCAAAACGACAGCTTCATCGTGCTGCCGCCGCATGAGGCCAGCCTGGGGCTGTATCTGCACAATCTGTGTCTGCAGCAGGGATTTTTGCCGGACGTCGCTTATCAGGTCAATGAACCGCAAACCCTGCTGGCGCTGGTGGCGGAAGGCTGCGGCATTACGCTGCTGCCGGACAGCTACGGCCGCATCCCGTGGCCCGGCGTGCGGTTTTGCTCGCTGCAGCAGGCGCCCCCGGCGGATCTGTATGCGGTATACCGTACCGACAGCGTCACGCCGGTGGTGCAGGCTTTTTTGGCGATGCTGCGGGCGCCCTAAGCGGCCCGCAGAGCGGGTTACATCGTCGGCTGCACCATCAGCTGGCCGGCGGTGCCGCGATCGGCCATCTCCAGCGTCTGGCTGTAATACAGGAACGGGAAGTGTTCGGAGGTGGATTGGTTGAAATACACCAGCAGCTCGACGTCGCCATCGACCCAGACGGTATCCTTCCAGCCGCGATCTTCCGCCATCGGCTGCGCGCCGTTGACGCGTTTGATCAGGAACTGCACGCCCTGAATATGGAACGACTGCGGCGTATCCGCATGAATGTTCCAGCGTTCCCAGGTGCCTTGCTGCGCCTGTACGTCGATGCGGTTCATGTCCCAAATTGCGCCGTTGATGCCGACGCCGCCGTCGCCCAGGCGGAAATCGCGGGTGCGGCTGGCGCTGCCGTCCAACAGCTGATCCGCCAGCAGGCGCATCGGCAGGTTGTCGGTTACCAGCGGCAGCAGGCCGGTCGGGCGCAGCGTCAGCACCTGGGTGGACACCAGAATGCTCGACGGCTCGAACAGGCCGCGCAGGCGATCCATGATGCCCGCCGCTTCACCGGCGGTGATGGTCACCTCGTCGCCCTTCGACATGTCGATCAGCACTTCCCGGCGCTCGCCCGGCGCCAGCGACAGCTGCTGCACCGCAACCGGCGCAGGCAGGAAGCCCTGATCGCTGGCGATCACGTTGAACGGCCGCCCGTCGCTGAGCTGCAGGGTATAACGCCGCGCGTTGGAGGCGTTGAGCAAACGCAAACGCACCCAGCCGCGCGACACGTCGACATACGGGTTTTGCACGCCGTTGACCAACAGCGTATCGCCGACGAAGCCGCCCTGCGACGGCGCATCGTATTGCGGCGTGCCGAAGTTATCGAAGCGTTTGTCCTGAATGATCAGCGGGAAATCGTCGACGCCGTAGTGGTTGGGCAGCGGCAGCGCTTTGCTGACGGCATCCTCCACCAGCCACAGCCCGGCCAGCCCGTTGTACACGTGCGGCGCCATGCGGTTTGGCGTGTTGGCGTGGTACCAGCAGGTAGCCGCCGCCTGACGAATGGGCAGCACCGGCGACCAGTCGACGTTGGGCGACATCATGCGCGGCGCGCCGCCCATCAGCGTGCCCGGCACCTGCAAACCGCTGATGGTCATCGCCACCGGCTCCTGCAGGCGGTTGCTGTAGATCAGTTTGACGTCGTCGCCGCTGTAAACCCGCACCGTCGGCCCCAGGTACATGCCGTTGATGCCCCACACCGCCGCTTTGCGGTTATCCATAAACGCCCAGTGGGCGCGCTGCAAGGTCAGGAACAGCGGCTGACCGCGGCGAGACTCCAGCAGCGGGGGAATGGGTAATGGGGTCTGCGTTCCGCTCGCCTCAGCCCTCAGCGGCACGGCGCCCGCGCACAGCGCCAGGCCCGATGCCTGTAAAAACTGACGTCGACTGAGTGACATATTTTCTCCATGAAAAGCAATAACTAAACCGTGTGCAAAACCCAAACGCCCGCCAATCAAGATTAGCAGGCGCTCAGGCGTTAACGGCGCTGAACGCCAATTAAAAAACTCTTCTTTGAAGCCGGTAGACTCTTATTTTTTGGCGGCGTTGCGCTGGGCGACTTCGGCGTCCAATTCGGCGATTTTCGCCTCCATCAGCTCGCGGCAATGGGCCGCCAGCTCGCGCACGTTTTCTTTGCCGTATTTGCTGGTATCCACCGGCGCCAACATCTCGACGATCACATGGCCGTTATTCCAGCGATTAAGATTTATATTACCGCTGGTGGTGGATACGCAGATAGGCACAATCGGCACGCCGGCGGCGATGGCCGCGTGGAACGCGCCGGTTTTAAACGGCATCAGCCCACGGCCGCGGCTGCGGGTCCCTTCCGGGAACATCCAGATCGAAATGTCTTTCTTCTTGAACTGCTCCGCTACCTGGGCGATGGTGCCGTGCGCCTTGGCGCGATTATCACGATCTATCAGCAGATTACCGGTCAGCCAATACAGCGGGCCGAAAAACGGGATCCACACCAGACTTTTTTTACCGACCGTCACGGTGCGCGGCTGCACGATATTAGAGGCCGTCACCATGTCATAGTTATTTTGGTGGTTGGCGATATAGATGCAGTTGCCGTTGTTGGCCGCATCGGCCGGCACGCGGGTTTCAACCTTGATGCCGAACAGCGTCGACAGACGGCCGAAAAGATGGCCGAAGGTCGCCACATGGCGAGGATTACGCGGACTGAACAAGCAATAAACCGAACCGAAAATACACACCAGAATACAGAAAAGAGTGGCGAGAACGGCACGCAAAATCAATAACATAACAACCTCATTAGCACACTGCCAACGCAGTTTACTTCGCTGCGCAGATTCCTTTACTCATTATTTGCCGACCAGGCGGAAAGCACGCCTATGTCGCCTGCATTTCTCGCTATTTTCCCGCCAGGCGGCAGTACGCACAATAATTTTATGCGCAGAAATGTTAACTATTTGGAAAATAAACGCCAGCAAAAATAAATAAGGCGGCCACAGCATGCTGCGACCGCCCGTTAACGCTGGTGCCAACGCTTACTCTTCGCTGTCGCCACCCGACGCCCGCACCGGCGCATCCACTTCGACGCGATCGATGCGCTGCAGGCCGCGCGGCAGTTGGGTGCCCTTGCGGCCGCGTTCCGCACGGAACTTCTGCAGATCTTCCGGACGCAGCGTCAGCTTGCGTTTGCCGACGTGCAGCGTGACGGACGCCTGCGGCGGCAGCACGAACAGCCAGGCCAGCTTGTCTTCACCGGCGGCGGCCTGCGCCGCCGGAATGGAGACGATCTTGTTGCCCTTGCCCTTCGACAGCTGCGGCAGATCGGCGACCGGGAACATCAGCATGCGCCCGGCGGCGGTGATCGACAGCAGCATATCGTCTGCGCCGTGGATCTCCATCGGCGGCAGCGCTCTGGCGTTGTCCGGCAGCGTGATCATCACCTTGCCGGCGCGGTTGCGCGCCACCAGATCGTTAAAGGTGCAGACGAAACCGTAACCGGCGTCAGACGCCATCAGCAGCTTCTGATCGTCGGCCGCCATCAGCACCTGCTCGATGGTGGCGCCCGGCGGCGGCGTCAGCTTGCCGGTCAGCGGCTCGCCCTGCCCGCGCGCCGAAGGCAGCGTCATCGGATCGAGCGCATAGCTGCGCCCGGTAGAGTCGATAAACACCACCGGCTGATTGCTCTTGCCGCGCGCCGCGCCGCGGAAGCTGTCGCCAGCCTTGTAGCTCAACCCGGTCGGATCGATGTCATGGCCCTTGGCACTGCGCACCCAGCCCATTTCAGACAGCACGATGGTCACCGGTTCGGACGGCACGAAGTCGTGCTCGCTCATCGCCTTGGCTTCCGCGCGCTCGGTCAGCGGCGAACGGCGATCGTCGCCGTAGGTCTGCGCATCGGCTTGGATCTCTTTCTTAATCAGCGTATTCAGCTTGCGTTCGGACGCCAGCAGCGCCTGCAGCTGATCGCGCTCTTTCGCCAGTTCGTCCTGCTCGCCGCGGATCTTGACCTCTTCCAGCTTGGCCAGGTGACGCAGTTTCAGCTCGAGGATCGCTTCCGCCTGAGTATCGGAGATGCCGAAACGCTGCATCAGCACCGGCTTCGGCTCATCCTCGCTGCGGATGATGTGGATCACCTCGTCGATGTTGAGGAACGCCACCAGCAAGCCTTCGAGGATATGCAGGCGCTTGAGCACCTTCTCAAGGCGGTAGTTCAGGCGGCGACGCACCGTATCGCGACGGTAGGCCAGCCATTCGGTGAGGATCTCCACCAGCCCTTTCACCTGCGGGCGGTTGTCCAGACCGATCATGTTCATGTTGATGCGGTAGCTGCGCTCCAGATCGGTGGTGGCGAACAGGTGATTCATCACCTGCTCCAGATCGATGCGGTTGGAACGCGGCACGATCACCAGACGCGTCGGGTTCTCGTGATCGGATTCATCGCGCAGGTCTTCGACCATCGGCAGCTTCTTGGCACGCATCTGGCTGGCTATCTGCTCCAGCACCTTGGCGCCGGAAACCTGATGCGGCAAGGCGGTGATCACCGCGCTGCCATCCTCTTTCTTCCACACGGCGCGCATGCGCACCGAGCCGCGGCCGCTCTGGTAAATTTTGCGAATTTCATCACGCGGGGTGATGATCTCGGCTTCGGTCGGGAAGTCCGGCCCCTGCACGAACTCGAGCAGGTCATCGAGCGAGGCGCCCGGCTTGTCGAGCAGCGCCACCGCGGCGGCGGCGACTTCGCGCACGTTGTGCGGCGGAATGTCGGTCGCCATGCCGACCGCGATGCCGGTGGTGCCGTTCAGCAGGATGTTCGGCAGGCGCGCCGGCAGCATCTTCGGCTCTTGCAGCGTGCCGTCAAAGTTCGGGATCCAGTCGACCGTGCCCTGGCCCAGTTCGGCCAGCAAGACCTCGGCGTATTTGGACAGGCGCGATTCGGTATAACGCATCGCCGCGAACGACTTGGGATCGTCCGGCGCCCCCCAGTTCCCCTGGCCGTCCACCAGCGGATAGCGATACGAGAACGGCTGCGCCATCAGCACCATGGCTTCATAACACGCGCTATCGCCGTGCGGGTGATATTTACCCAGCACGTCGCCCACGGTGCGGGCGGACTTCTTGAATTTGGCGCTGTTGGTCAGCCCCAGTTCAGACATGGCGTAGATGATGCGGCGTTGTACCGGCTTCAAACCGTCGCCAATGTACGGCAACGCCCGATCCATGATGACGTACATGGAATAGTTCAGATAGGCGTTTTCAGTGAATGTGTGCAGCGGTAAACGCTCTACACCGTCATGAGTCAGATCACTCATTACTCAATTATCCTCAGACCGTGGCTTGGCAATCCCTTGGACGACAAAAGGCATCGCTTGTCGATTCTGCCCGCGATAGTAACCCATCTGCAGGGTGGCTGTCACAGTTGGCGCAAGGATCGCCGGCGGCGGCCGGTTGCGCGCTGCGGTTTATGCAAAATTTCGCTGCCTGGCGGCCCGTTTATTGACTGGCAGTCAACACTGTTGTGCGCTGGATCGCATTTTTACTTGCCCGCCTAACGATTACACTCGTCGCCAGCGAGCTGGTTTCCGCCTTTTCGGCGGGAAGCATGCCATATCTTAACTCTGACGGGAGCCGCGAAAGATGAGCAATATCCTGATTATCAACGCTAAAAAACAATTCGGCCATTCCAACGGCGAACTCAACCAAACCCTGAGCGACGTGGCGGAAAGCTTCCTGCGCGATCTGCAGCACGATGTGCAGGTCACCGTGGTCGACGACGGTTATGACATCGAAGCAGAGGTAAAGAAATACCTGTGGGCCGACGCGGTCATCTACCAGATGCCGGGCTGGTGGATGGGCGAACCCTGGATCCTGAAAAAATATATCGATGAAGTGTTCACCGCCGGTCACGGCAGCCTGTATGCCAGCGACGGCCGCTCTCGTTCTGACGAAAGCAAAAAATATGGCTCCGGCGGCCTGATCCAGGGCAAAAAATACCTGCTGAGCCTGACCTGGAACGCCCCGCTGGAGGCCTTCACCGATCCCGATCAGTTCTTCCACGGCGTCGGCGTCGACGGCGTTTACCTGCACTTCCACAAGGCCAACCAGTTCCTGGGAATGGAAGCGCTGCCGACCTTTATCTGCAATGACGTGATAAAACAACCGGATATCGAAGCGGACATCGCACGTTATCGCGAGCATCTGGCGAAAATTTTTGCTTAACTGACGCAGAACATACTCATCAACGAGGTAAGCATGATCACCGTAATCGCAGAAATCAAAGTGAAACCCGGCCACCGCGCCACCGTACTGCAAGCCATTGAAAAGCTGGTGCCGCTGGTGCTGGCGGAAGAGGGTTGCGGCGAATACACGCCGATGGTCGACAGCAATACCCAGGCGCCGTGGCAGAAGCGGTCGCCGGATTCGGTGTTCATGCTGGAGAAATGGGAAAGCATGGCGCATCTGGAAAAACATCTGGCCATTGAGCACATGCTCAAACACCGCGACACCCTCAAAGACAGCGTGCTGGACACCGAGATCTACATCCTGGAAAACGCCCTGTAAGCTCCGCCTTATAACGTCTGCGCGTCGATGTGCGCGCTGACGTAGTCAAGAAAACAGGTGATGCGCGCCGCCAATTGCGTATTGCGGTAATACACCGCATTAATCGGCTGGCGCACGTCCAGCGTCTCCTGCTCCAGCAACGTCACCAATTTGCCCGCTTCCCGATCGCGTCGGGTCATAAAGTCTGCCAGCTGTACGATCCCCTCGCCCCGCAGCGCCAATTGCCGCAGCGTTTCACCGCTGGACGCCGAGATCGTCGGCGTGATGGTGAAATGCGGCGCCTGGCGATAGCGCAACGGCCACTGGTTCAGCGATTCCGGCTGGGTAAAACCGAGCAGACAATGCCGGTGCAACGCCTCCACGCTCTGCGGCGTGCCGTGCTTCTGCAGATAAGCCGGGCTGGCGAGGATGCGCAACCGGCTGGCGCCCAGCGCGCGCGCATGAATGGTCGAATCGCGCAACGCGCCGATGCGAATGGCGATATCCGTGCGTTTTTCCAGCAGATCGATGATCAGATTGTCGGTGTTCAGCTCGAGCGAAATTTGCGGATAACGTTCCCTGAACCCCGCCACCAGCGGCACGATGACGTGCTCCATAAAAGGCGCAGCCGCATTGATCCGCAGTCGCCCGGCCGGCATCTGCCGGCGCACCGCCATTTGTTCTTCGGCATTTTCCACCGAACTGATGATCGTACGCGCATGGCTCAGGAAGCTTTGCCCCTCTTCGGTCAGCTCCAGGCGACGCGTAGTGCGGCGCATCAGGGTGGTATCGAGCTTCTTCTCCAGGCGACTGAGCGCGCGGCTGATGCCGGAAGTCGTCTGGCCGAGCTGATCGGCGGCGGCGGTGATGGAACCGCTGTCGACCACCGAAGTGAACGCCAGCAATTCTTCGAGCGTGATCTTCATGCATTCCGGCCCAGGTTATCGGGCGCCGCATGAACGCCCTGCGGGAAAGCCGGCCCGGCGTTTCACCGGGCCAGGGTCAGGCTCAGACCGCCAATTCGGCCATGTCGCCCTTGTCTTGCAGCCAGTTGCGGCGATCTTCCGAACGCTTCTTGGCCAACAGCATGTCCATCACCGCCAGCGTCTGATCGACATCATCTTCCGCGACCGTCAATTGCACCAGACGGCGGGTGTTCGGATCGAGGGTGGTTTCGCGCAGCTGCAGCGGGTTCATCTCGCCCAGCCCTTTAAAGCGCTGGACGTTCGGCTTGCCTTTCTTGCGCTTCAGCTGTTCCAGCACGCCGGCTTTCTCTTCTTCATCCAGCGCGTAGAACACCTCTTTACCGAGATCGATGCGGTACAGCGGCGGCATGGCCACATAAACGTGCCCGCCTTTCACCAGCGAACGGAAGTGGCGCACGAACAGCGCGCACAGCAGCGTAGCGATGTGCAGACCGTCGGAGTCCGCATCCGCCAGGATGCAGATTTTGCCGTAGCGCAACTGGCTGAGATCTTCGCTGTCCGGATCGATGCCGATCGCCACGGAAATGTCATGCACTTCCTGCGAGGCCAGCACTTCGTCCGAGGAGACTTCCCAGGTATTCAGGATCTTGCCCTTCAGCGGCATGATCGCCTGATATTCGCGATCGCGCGCCTGCTTGGCCGATCCGCCCGCCGAGTCCCCTTCCACCAGGAACAGTTCGGTCATGGCCAGATCCTGCGAGGTGCAGTCCGCCAGCTTGCCCGGCAGCGCCGGCCCGCTGGTCAGCTTCTTGCGCACCACTTTCTTGGCGGCGCGCAGACGGCGTTGGGCGCTGGAAATCGCCAGCTCGGCCAGCTGTTCCGCCGCCTGAACGTTCTGGTTCAGCCACAGGCTGAAGGCATCTTTCACCACGCCGGAAACGAAGGCCGCGCACTGACGCGAAGAGAGACGCTCTTTGGTCTGCCCGGCGAACTGCGGATCCTGCATCTTCACCGACAGCACGTAAGCGCAGCGATCCCAGATATCCTCCGCCGACAGCTTCACGCCGCGCGGCAGGATGTTGCGGAATTCGCAGAACTCGCGCATCGCGTCCAGCAGCCCCTGACGCAGGCCGTTGACATGGGTGCCGCCCTGCATGGTCGGGATCAGGTTGACGTAGCTTTCGGTCAGCAGCTCGCCGCCTTCCGGCAGCCACAGCAGCGCCCAGTCCACCGCTTCGGTATCACCGGCGAAATTGCCGACGAACGGCGCTTCCGGCAGGGTGATCAGGCCGTTAACCGCTTCCATCAGGTAGTCGGTCAGGCCGTCCTGGTAGCACCAGCGCTGCTCGGTGTTGTTCACCTTGTCGATGAAATAGATCTCGACGCCGGGGCACAGCACCGCTTTGGCTTTCAGCAGGTGAGTGAGGCGCGATACCGAGAAACGCGGGCTGTCGAAGAACTGTTCGTCCGGCCAGAAGTGCACGCTGGTGCCGGTGTTGCGTTTGCCGCAGGTGCCGGTCACCGTCAGATCTTGCACTTTGTCGCCGTTTTCGAAGGCGATGCCGTAGACGTTGCCGTCGCGGCGCACGTTGACTTCCACCCGCTTCGACAGGGCGTTAACCACCGAGATCCCAACGCCGTGCAGGCCGCCGGAGAACTGGTAGTTTTTATTCGAGAATTTACCGCCGGCGTGCAGTCGGCACAGGATCAACTCAACCGCCGGCACGCCCTCTTCCGGGTGGATGTCCACCGGCATGCCGCGGCCGTCGTCGATCACTTCCAGCGACTGATCGGCGTGCAGGATCACGTCGATACGCTTGGCGTGTCCGGCCAACGCTTCGTCGACGCTGTTATCGATCACCTCTTGGCCGAGGTGGTTTGGGCGCGTCGTGTCGGTATACATGCCGGGACGACGGCGCACTGGTTCTAGACCGCTGAGTACTTCAATGGCATCAGCGTTATAGCTGGATTGAGTCATCGTTGATTATTTTTTCGTGGTTAAAGGGAGGTGCCGGAACGGTCCGTCAGACCGCGTTTAGCCCTAAAAAATCCACAATCTGGGGGAAGTAGTGCTCGAAACCGACGAAGGCGTGGTTTCCACCCGACTCCACCGTTTGCCGACACGCGGTGTAATACGCCACTGCCTGGCCGTAATCGAGAATTTCATCGCCCGTTTGCTGCAGCAGCCAGATTAAATCCGGCGACTCCAAAGGATCGATCTGCATCACTTTCAGATCGTAAACGTGACGAGACTCTAACACATATTGCTGGCCGGTGTAGGGGTTCTCGTTGGCGCCAAGATAGTCGACCAGCAGCTCAAACGGCTTGACCGCCGGGTTGACCACCACCGCCGGCAGCGAAAAACACTGCGACAGCCAGGTGGCGTAATAGCCGCCCAGCGAGGACCCCACCAATCCGAGCGTTTGTCCGGCGCGTTCCAGCACCAGATTTTCCAGCATCTCGGCGGCCTCCGCCGGAAAGGCCGGCAGCTGCGGCACCAGCATCTCGATAGCGGGATGGTGTTCGGCCAGCCAGGCCTTGAAGGCCACCGCCTTGGCCGACTGCGGCGAGCTGTTGAAACCGTGCAGGTAGAGCAGTGTCGAAGGCATCAGTATCCATCCGAGTCCATATCGGGGCGGAAATCGTCGTTTTCCAGGCGGAACACCTGCGTCTCGACGCGGCCGTCCGGCAGCAGATCGAGGTAACGCCAGCCGGGGGAGACGTCGTCGATGGTAAAGTTAGTGCAGTGCGGCTTGAATTGCACGCAGGTGGACGGCGTCGCCAACAAGCGCCGGCCCTGCCATTCCAGATCCAGATCCTGGTGAATATGACCGCACACCACGGTATTCACCTTCGGGTAGCGCAACAGGATCGCGCCCAGCATATGCGGGTTGCGCAGGCTGTGCTGATCGAGCCAGGTGCAGCCGGAAGGCAGCGGATGGTGGTGCAGCAGCAACAGCGTGTAACGCTCGGGGTGCGCCTGCAGGCAGCGCTCCATCCACTCGAGCTGGTATTCGCTCAGCTCGCCGTGCGGTACGCCGAACACCTGGCTGTCCAACATCAGCACCTGCCAGTGATCGCCCAGCAGCACCTGCTTGGAAGGGGCGATGCCGGCGGCGGCCAACGCGTCGACCATCGCCGGTTGGAAATCGTGGTTGCCCGGCAGCCACACGCACGGGGCCGGCAGTTGCGCGATGCCGGCGGCGAAGTGGCGGTACGCCTCCTGCGAATGATCCTGCGCCAAATCTCCCGTGGCGACGATCAAATCGACATCGCGGCGCTGCGCCTGAATGGCGTCCAGCACCGCGTGATAGCTGCGATAGGTATTGATGCCGAGCAACGTCTCGTGTTCGCCGGCAAAAAGGTGGGTATCTGTTATTTGTAGAATCCTGACCGCGGCCCCACTCGCCACGGGCAGTTTAAACAGGCTTTCCAAATGGTGTCCTTTGTTATTTCAGTCTGTCTAACAAACCGGAACCGCCATCGCTCCATGCGCCAAACAGTAGCGCAGCCAATCAGCAAGAAACTGGTTAATTTGATGCTTTTCGTCGCGTTGATGCAACTTTTTATTAGGATAATCATAACGCGCTTTAAAGCGGTAGATCTGCTGACTGGAACACACTTCCGCAACCATGGCGTCATGGTATAACCGCACCGTCATCGCGGGCAGGCTCCAGTAGCTGACCGCCGGAAAGATCTGCTCGATCTCCACCAGTGACGTGTAACGCGTGGACTCAACGATGGTCAAACGATAGCTAGCGCCGTTCACCTGATAAGTCACCGTTTCGCCCGCTTCGTCGTTGCGCGGCAGCAAGCGGCGCAATTGCGCGAAGTTGGTTTCGCACAATCTCATCATTTCGGGGAAATCAGGGGTATAGCGCTGTTTCATTAGTTGGCCCACTCTTTTCTCAACGATTCATGGTGCAACGCCAGCCATTGCAATGCAATCACTGATGCGGCGTTATCGATCGCGCCCTCTTCCACCCAGCGGTAAGCCTGCTCACGGCTGACCACATGGACGCGAATATCTTCATGCTCTTCCGCCAGGCCGTGGATGCCTTCGGCGGTGCCGGCGTCCACCTCGCCGACCATGATCGACAAGCGTTCGCTGGTGCCACCGGGGCTGGCCAGATAGCTCAGCACCGGCTTGCAGCGCCCGACCACCACGCCGGCTTCTTCCTGCGCTTCGCGGCGGCATACGTCTTCGACGCTTTCGCCGGTTTCGATCATACCCGCCACCATTTCCAGCAGCCAGGGCGAATTACTGGTATCGACCGCGGCGATGCGCAGTTGTTCAATCAGCACCACTTCATCGCGCACCGGGTCGTAGGGCAGCAGCACCGCCGCATGGCCGCGCTCGAAAATTTCACGCGTGATTTCAGGACTCATTTCGCCATTGAACAAGCGATGGCGAAACCGGTATAAATTGAGTGAAAAAAAACCACGGTACAGCGTCTCGCGTGCAATAATTTCTACATCTTTTTTATCGAAGGTGACGGGTGACGGCTGCGAACGGTTCATGCGCGAATTCTCCTGCGTGAGTATGCCGATAAAATAAACGGTTTTTATGACAGAAACAGCGGGTCTCACCGCCGCCGCTTTATGTTAGGCTGTTTTTCGCCGCCGGACGCGGCGCGTTTGTGCGCTCGCGGGTAATAGCGGGAAACAATCCTGATTGTCAGCCATAATATCAGCTGCAGTCGGCCCGGGCAGTACGCCAAGGTAAATGGGCGGTCTGAAAGGTAAAAGTTACGTGAGATGGCACATTCAGCCACCTGATGCGTACCGCAGACTCTGCTAGAATCGGCAACTATTTCGTCTATCGTCAGCGCTAACATAGCAATATTGCTGCACAACAAGGAATGCAAATGAAGAAACTGCTCCCCCTTCTTATCGGACTGAGCCTGGGCGGCTTCAGTGCAATGAGCCAGGCAGAGAACCTGCTGCAGGTCTACAAACAGGCCAGGGAAAGTAACCCGGATCTGCGCAAAAGTGCTGCTGACCGCGACGCCGCATTCGAAAAGATCAATGAAGCGCGCAGCCCGCTGCTGCCGCAGCTCGGCCTGACCGCCGGTTATACCCATACCAATGGCTATCGTGACCAGCGCGATCAGAACAGCAACGCAACCAGCGGCTCGCTGGCGCTGACGCAAACTATCTTCGACATGTCGAAATGGCGCCAGCTGACGCTGCAGGAAAAGACCGCCGGCATCTCCGACGTCACCTTCCAGACCGCTGAGCAACAGCTTATTCTCAACACCGCCACCGCCTACTTCAACGTGCTGAAGGCGATCGACACGCTGTCGTATACCCAGGCGCAGAAAGACGCGGTGTACCGCACGCTGGATCAAACCACTCAGCGCTTCAACGTGGGCCTGGTGGCGATCACCGACGTGCAGAACGCCCGCTCGAACTATGACACCGTGCTGGCGGCGGAAGTCTCCGCCCGCAACGATCTGGACAACGCGCTGGAAACGCTGCGTCAGGTCACCGGCAGCTTCTACCCTGAGCTGGCCTCGCTGAACACCGATCGCTTCAGCACCCAGCGCCCGGAAGCGGTGAACAACCTGCTGAAAGAAGCGGAGGCGCGCAACCTGAGCCTGCTGTCCGCCCGCCTGAGCCAGGATCTGGCGCGCGAGCAAATCCGCGCCGCACAGACCGGCTATATGCCGACCATAGATCTCAGCGCGTCCACAGCGATTTCAAATACCAAGAACAATGGCTCGCGCAATACCACTCCTGACGCCGATATCGGTCAGAACAAAGTCGGTCTGAGCTTCAACCTGCCGCTGTACAGCGGCGGCGCGACTAACTCGCAGGTTAAACAAGCGCAGTACGGCTTTGTCGGCGCCAGCGAGCAGCTGGAAAGCGCTCACCGCAGCGTGGTGCAGACCGTGCGTTCATCGTTCAACAACGTTAACGCTTCGATCAGCAGCATCAACGCCTACAAACAGGCGGTGATCTCCGCACAGAGCTCCCTGGACGCGATGGAAGCCGGTTATCAGGTCGGTACCCGCACCATCGTCGATGTGCTGGACGCCACCACCACGCTGTATAACGCCAAACGTCAGCTGTCCGACGCGCGTTATACCTATTTGATCAACCAGCTGAACATCAAGTCGGCGCTCGGCACGCTGAACCAGAACGATCTGCTGCTGCTGAACGGCGCGTTGGGCAAGCCGGTATCAACCGCACCTGACGCCGTCGCACCACAAAACCGCGCGCAGGACGCCTATGCGGACGGTTATCAGGACAATGCGCCGATGCAACAGACTGCGGCGCCGGCACCGGCGGCCACTCGCGCATCCGCGCCGGCCGTTACCACCAGCCAACCGGCTCGCCACAGCGGCAATCCATTCCGCAACTGATGTCCGCACGCTGACAAACACGGGGTCCGGCCTGCGCCGCGCCCCGTTTTTTTGTCCCGATTTTCCCCGCTTCTGCCCGCCGCCTCACAGCCGCCGCTGCGCCAGGTGATATCATCGTCACTCTCGTTTTCGCAGTTGGATGAGGTTCGATGGACAACGATTCACGTTGGCAGCAACTGATTAACGACGGCGAACTGCCGCCGCCGCTGCGCCCGACGCCGGCGGTGTACGCCTCCTGGCTGCGTTGCCGCAGCCTGATGCAGCCCGATGTCTGGCAAGCGCCGCACCGTGCGCAGGGCGCCACCTTCGAATCGATTTGCCGCCGCAAGAACGATCTGCTGACGCTCGGCCAGGCGGCGCTGGAAGACGCCTGTGAATACATGGAGCCGCGGCGTTGCCTGCTGATGATCCTCGACGAGAGCGGCTGCATGCTGTGGCGCTGCGGCGACGCCCAAACCTGGGAGCATCTGCAGCAACTGGGATTCGCCCCCGGCGCTTACTGGGCCGAAGGACAGATAGGCACCAATGCCCCGGCGCTGGCGGCGGCGGAAGGCCACCCGGTGCGGGTGAGCGGTGAAGAACACGTGCGCCGAGCGCTGCACGGCTGGTCGTTCTGCGCCACACCGGTCTACGACAACAGCGGCCGCCAGCGCGGCTCGATCGCGCTGGGCTGCCTGCTGGCCGACTGCACCGCCGGCGATCTGTCGCTGACGCTGGCCATCGCCCGCGAAATCGGTAACTCGCTGAACGCCGACGGCCTGCTGGCGGAATCCAACCGCCATCTGAATCAGCTTTACGGCCTGCTGGATGGCGTGGACGACGGCGTCATGGCCTGGGATCACCGCGGCTACCTGCAATACATCAACCAGCGCGCCGCCGGCCTGCTGAAGCTGGACGAACAGCAGAGCCAGGGCAAGCCGCTGACGCAGCTGTTGACGCTGCCCGCGCTGCTCAAGCGCGCCATCGCCGATCGCCAACCGCTGCAACACGTCGAAGTCACCTTCGAAAGCCAGCGGCAGTTTATCGCCGCCTTGCTGACGCTCAAGCCGATTTTCGACGGCGATCGCTGCAGTTTCATCGCCCTGCTGCACCCGCTCGAACGGCTGCGCCAGTATGTCAGCAGCCAGCTGGGGCGCGTCAGCCACAGCTTCGAACAGATGCCTTCCGCCTCGCTGGAAATGCGGCGACTGATCCGTTACGGGCAGCAGGCGGCCAAAGGCCAGCATCCGATCCTGTTGCGCGGAGAAGAAGGCGTTGGCAAAGAGCTGCTCAGCCAGGCTATCCACAACGCCGGCGAACGCGCCGCCGGGCCGTATATCGCCCTCAACTGCCAACTGCTGCCGCAGGTGCAGGGGCTGCGTGAGCTGCTGGGCAGCGACGCCAGCGAAGAAGAGGCGGGCCAGCTCAGTAAATTCGAATTGGCTAACGGCGGCACGCTGTACCTGGAACAGATCGAATACCTGCCGGCGGAGATGCAGTCGGCGCTGCTGCAGGTGCTGAAAACCGGCGTGGTGATCCGCCTCAATTCCAGCCGGGTGATCCCGGTCGATGTGCGGGTGATCGCCGGCAGCGCCGCCGATCTGCCGCTGCTGGTGCAGCAAAACCGCTTCCGCCGCCAGCTGTTTTACAGCCTGCAGGCGTTCGAGATCCAAATCCCGCCGCTGCGTCAGCGGCTGAGCGATATTCCGCTGCTGGTCAAACACCATCTGCGCACGCTGGAGCAACATTTTCAGTGTCGCTTCCGGGTTGATGACGAGGTGATGGCTCAGCTGGCGCTCTATCTGTGGCCGGGCAACGATTTGGAACTGAAAGGGGTGGTGGAGCGCGCGGCGATGATATGCCACGGCCACCACATCCAGCTAGCGGACCTGCCGGCGCACCTGCTCGGCCACCCGTCGCTGCTGGAAAGCGATCCGCAGCCCGGCGCGCCGCTGTTGACGCTGACGGACATGGAGCGCCAGGCGATCCTGCGGGCGGCGACCGTCAGCCGCGGCCAACTGACGGAAATGGCGCAGTTGCTGGGCATCGGCCGCACCACGCTGTGGCGGAAGATCAAACAGCACGGGATCGACATCCGCCAGTTCAAGCTGCGCGCCTAGTGGCTGAGCTGCAACACCCCGCGCGCGGCGTCCAGCATCGCCTTCTGGCCGCTGCGGGTTTTGCTCAGGCAATCCTGCATGCCGACCACCATCGGAATGCCCATCGCCTTCGCCAGAATGGCGCTGTGCGAGAGGGCATTGCCGCCGCTCAGGCAGATGCCGAGCACCAGTCGGCGATCCAGCATCACTACCTCTGAGGGCATCAGCTCATCCATCACCAGTATTGACGGCTCTGCGAGCGCAATGGTCGGCAGCGGCTGCCCCTGCAGGTGGCACAGCGTGCGGCGCAGCATGTCGCGCACGTCCAGTTCGCGCGCCCGCATGTAGTCGTCATCCAACTCGCGGTACTCTTCGGCGATCGCCTCCAGCACCTGCCGCCAGGCCTGCTCGGCGCTGCACAACTGCTGCGCAATGCGGGTGTAAGCCGCCTGCTGCAGATCCGGATCGTCCAGCAGCATGCTATGGGCGCCGAAGATCGCCGCCTGCGGCTTGCCGATCAGCGTGCCGGTGCGCTCCGCCAGCCGGTTGAGATCGCTCAACGTGTGCTGCAGCGCCTCCCGCAGGCGTTGCTGTTCGCCCAACACCTCGTCCGCGCCGATCCGGCGCTCGGCGGCTGACGGCCAGACACTGCGGGCCTGGAACACCGGCCCGCTGGTGACGCTTTCCGCCACCGGAATGCCGTGCAGCGAATGCTGCTGCCGCTCGGAGACCGTCTCGCCGAAATGCTGCTCCGCCAGCGTTTTGAACGCCGCCAGCGCCTCGTCCGCCTGCGCGCCGTCGGCGATCAAACGGATGGTGTCGCCGTGGCGCACCTGCAGCAGCGCCAGCTGATTGAGGCTGCGCGGATCGACGCACTGCCCCTGTTTTTCCAGCACCAGCTCGGCCTTGAACGGCGCCAGCGCTTCGACCAGCCGCGCCGCCGGGCGCGCGTGCAGTCCGTGCGGGTTCTGCACCGTCCAGGTTGCGCTTTTGCCCTGCACCAGCGGCAAGGCCGCACGCTTCGCGGCCGGTGAAGCCTCGCCCAGCTGCGCTTGCTTGGCCTGCAGCGCCCCCTGCGCCTCCGCCACCACCTGCTCCAGCGAAGCGCCGGAGTTGGCGGCCACCACCGCCGCCAGCGTGCCTTCGATCAGCGGCGCGGCGCACAGCCGCACCTTGGCGGCCAACTCCGGATCCAGCAGATCGAGCGCGGTTTCGGCACTGAGCAGCGCGCTGCCCAGATCCATCAGCACCAGAATGCCATCGCCGTCGGCGACCGCTTCGATCGCCTCCATGACGTTGACCGCGTCGGTACCGATCGGGTGCTCCTCGTCATCCACGCCCGCCGCCAGCGCCAGCTTGCAGCCGTCGCCGCGCATCATCTGCCGCGCCAGTTGCTCAACGCCGCGCGCCAGCAACGCGCTGTGCGACACCACCACGATATTAATCATCTCGCCTCCTGCTAACTGCCAGCGACCTCGGCCAGCGTTTTCATCATCAGCATCACCGAAGTGGCGCCGGGATCCTGGTGGCCGATGCTGCGCTCGCCCAGGTAACTGGCCCGCCCCTTGCGCGCCTGCATGGTGATGGTGCTCTCCACCGCCCGCTCGGCGCTGTCGGCGGCGCGCTGCAGCGCCTCCGCCACGCTCAGGTTCTGCTGCGCGGACTGGCCGAGGCTTTCCACCACCGGCCACCAGGCATCGCACATGGTCTTGTCGCCCGGCTCCGCCTTGCCGCGCATCACCACGCCTTCCACCCCTTCCTGCATCATTTGATGCAGCTCCGCCAGATCCAGGCTTTGCTTGGCGTTCGCCGCCTGCGCCGCGCGGATGAAGAAGGTGCCGAACAGCGGACCGCTGGCGCCGCCTACGCTCGACAGCAGCGTCATGCCGGTGTTTTTCAGGATAAAGCCGATATCCTTGTCCGCCACCGACGGCAGCTTTTCCACCACCTTATTGAAACCGCGATTCATGTTCAGGCCGTGGTCGGCATCGCCGATCTCGGTGTCCAGTTGGGTAAGAAAATCGCGCTCCCGGCTGAACACTTCGCCGCAACGCATCAGCCAATCGACGACCTGTGGTTTGGTCAACGCCATAATTCCTCCTCAGCAACCCCAACGCAGCGCAGGCGTTTTCACCGGCGCATCCCACAAGGACAACAGTTCGTCGTCCACGTTCAACAACGTGATGGACACGCCCTGCATATCGAGCGAAGTGCAATACGCGCCCACCAGGTTGCGTTCGATGATGATGCCCGCTTCGGCGCAGCGCTCCGCCAGCCGATGGTACACGCCGTACAGCTCGGACAGCGGCGTGGCGCCCAGGTTGTTGACCAACGCGATCACCCGATCGCCGCGCGTCAGCGGCTGCTTGGTCTGCATCTCGTCGCGCCACTCGCCCTGTTGGCGATCCCAAACGCGGATCGTGCGCTGATAGTGGCCGTGGTCAATCAGCGTATGGAACATGTCATCCACCGCCGCGTTGAGCGTGGTGAACGGACGGCGCGCAATGCCCGGTTCGCCGTGAATGCCGACGCCGAACTCCATCTCATTCTCCGCCAGGGTGAACGAGGGTTTGCCGGCGGCGGGGACGGTACAGGCGCCCAGCGCGATACCGATCGAATGCCCGTGGTTGTTGATGCGATGCCCCAGCGTCACCACGCTGTCCAGATCGTCGCCGCGCGCCGCGGCGGCGCCCAGCAATTTCTCCATCAGCACGGTGTTGGCCACCCCGCGCCGCCCGGCGGTGAACAGACTGTCCTTGACCGCCACGTCGTCATCCACCAGCACCGTCGCCACCGCGACGCCGCTGTCGTGCAGCAGCTCGGTGGAGGTTTCGAAGTTGAGCACGTCGCCGGTGTAGTTCTTGATCAGCAGCAGCACCCCGGCGCCGCCGTCGATCGCCTGACCGCACTCGTACATTTTATCCGGCGTCGGCGAGGTGAAAATCTCGCCCGGACAGGCGCCGTCGAGCATCCCTTCACCGACGAAACCGCAGTGCATCGGCTCGTGGCCGCTGCCGCCGCCGGACAGGATCGCCACTTTGCCCGCTACCGGCGCGTCGGCGCGGGTGACGAACGCCGGATCCGCATGCACCAGCAACTCGGGATGAGCCTCCGCCAGCCCCTGCAACTGCTCTTCCAACACCGACTCGACCTGATTAATCAGTTTTTTCACGATGGTTTCCTCTGTAAGCCAGGGGCGCGGCGCACCGCGCCCCAACGGTATCAATGACGCAGCAGCCAGGCGGCGCCGAGCCGATCCGCCGTCAGGATCGCCGCCTGCACGCCGGCAGGGGTGACCTTGAACGGCATGTTGTGAATGGTTTCGCCGGCGGCGCAGCTGGCCTCAGCCACCGCCATCGTCTTCGTCGCCGCGTCGCCGGTAACGCCCATCTGCGCCAGCGTGATCGGCAAGCCGATGCCATGACAAAACGCCAGCACGGTTTCAATCTGCGCCATCGGGCTGTTCTGCAGCACCAGCTGCGCCAGGGTGCCGAACGCCACTTTTTCGCCGTGATACAGGTGGTGACACTCCTCCAGCACGGTGAAACCGTTGTGAATGGCGTGCGCCGCCGCCAGCCCGCTGCTCTCGAAGCCGATGCCGCTCAGATACGTATTGGCCTCAATGATGCGTTCCACCGCTTCCGTCACCACGCCGGCCTCGACCGCCAGCTTGGCCTTCACCCCTTCGGCCAGCAGCGTGTCGTAGCACAGCCGCGCCAGACTGAGCGCCGCCAGCGTCGATTTGCCGCCGGCCATGCTGGTGGCCTGAGCGTCGAAGCAGGCCTGGGCTTCGAAATAGGTGGAGAGCGCGTCGCCCATGCCGGCTACCAGCAGGCGCACCGGCGCTTTGGCGATGATGGCGCTGTCCATCACTACCATGTCCGGGTTGCGCGGGTAGATCAGGTATTCGGCGAATTCGCCCTGTTCGGTGTAGATAACCGACAGCGCGCTGGTCGGCGCATCGGTGGAGGCGATGGTGGGAATGAGCACCACCGGCAGCCGTTGGTAGTGGGCGACGGCCTTGGCGGTGTCGAGCGTCTTGCCGCCGCCGACGCCGATTACCCCGCGGCAGCCGTGGGTCTGCAGCTCGTGGCCAAGTCGGTCTATCTCTTTACGGCAGCACTCGCCGTTGAAGCGGGCCGCATGATGTTTCACGCCGTGCTGCTGCAGGCTGCCCATCAGGGTGTCTCCCGCCAACTGCATCACGAAGTCGTCGGCGATCACGAAATAATGGTCGGCGAGGGATTTGGCGTATTCGCCGACGGCGGCCAGCGCATTGGCGCCCTGAATGTATTTGCCTGGTGACTGGATGATTCTCAACATAACCGGATCCTTGTAGGGAGTTGGCGATGGTAACGTTCAGATATCAGGTGATGACGCGCCGACTTCGCCGCCGGCTTGTTGTTGTGCTTCGACTATGAGCGTCTGCCGCCCGCCTGGCGAGCCACGCGATTTTTGTTCCATTATGGAACATCATCATAGCGATAACGTTTCATGATGAAACGCCAATGCGCGTTTTTTCGCCGCGAAAGCGAACTGGCGCACACCCCAACGTATAACTGCGTAAAGAGTGGATTCTGCGGGCGTTTCAGCTTTAATTTTGACCATGTTTCCCCTATCCTTAGCGCCACTACTGGGAAAGGGCGAAAACAGCCCGCATGATGGGATTGATAACGATGAAACGGACAAAAAACATCAACCAAGAGACGTTCCGCAAATCCTGGCGCAGCTACCGTGTCGCGCCCGTGGCCTTGGCGATCAGCGCCGTCTTTATGCTGGCCGGCTGCGAGAAGAGCGATGAAACGGTCTCCCTGTATCAGAATGCCGATGACTGTTCGCGCGCCAACCCTTCGATGAGCGAGCAGTGCACCACCGCCTACAACAACGCCCTGAAAGAAGCGGCGAAAACCGCGCCGAAATACGCCACCCGCGAAGACTGCGTCGCCGAGTTCGGCGAAGCGCAGTGCACCCAGGCGCCGGCTCCGGCGCAGGCTGGCATGGCGGCGGAATCGCAAAACAGCGGCAGCTTCTGGATGCCGCTGATGGCGGGCTACATGATGGGCCGCCTGATGGGCGGTTCCGGCTTCGCGCAGCAGCCGCTGTTCACCTCCAAGAACGCCGCCAGCCCGGCGAACGGCAAGTTTGTCGACGCCAGCGGCAAGAGCTACGGCCCGGCCACCGCCGGCGGCCGCACCATGACGGTGCCGAAAACCGCCATGGCGCCGAAGCCTGCGGTCACCAACACCGTGACCCGCGGCGGTTTCGGCGAGACCGTGGCCAAGCAGACCAGCATGCAGCGCAGCAGCGCCACCTCCAACTCCGGCTCTCGCAGCATGGGCGGTTGATGCATGAAACGTATTGCCATTACCGAGCGCCCGGACTGGCGCGAAAAAGCGACCGAGTTCGGCTTCCGTTTCCACACCATGTACGGCGAGCCGTACTGGTGTGAAGACGCCTATTATCAGTTCACGCTGGCGCAGATTGAAGAGATCGAAAACGCCACCGCCGAGCTGCATCAGATGTGCCTGCAGGTGGTGGAGAAAGTGGTCGCCAGCGACGAGCTGATGGCCAAGTTCTGCATCCCGAAACACACCTGGGAATTCGTGCGCAGCTCCTGGCGCACCAACCAGCCGTCGCTGTATTCGCGTCTCGATCTGGCCTACGACGGCGTCAATCCGCCGAAGCTGCTGGAGAACAACGCCGATACGCCCACCTCACTGTATGAAGCAGCCTTCTTCCAATGGCTGTGGCTGGAAGACCAGATCAACGCCGGCAAGCTGGATCCGGAATCGGATCAGTACAACAGCCTGCAGGAGAAACTGATCGAGCGTTTCGCCGAGCTGAAAGCGCATCACGGCTTCGGCCTGTTGCACCTGGCCTGCTGCCAGGACAGCGAAGAAGATCGCGGCACGGTGCAATACCTGCAGGACTGCGCGCAGGAAGCCGGTCTGCCGACCGAGTTCCTGTTCATGGAAGAGATCGGCCTCGGCGAGAAAGGCCAGTTCACCGATCTGCAGGATCAAGTGATCGGCAACCTGTTCAAGCTCTATCCGTGGGAATTCATGCTGCGCGAGATGTTCTCCACCAAGCTGGAAGACGCCGGCGTGCGCTGGCTGGAGCCGGCCTGGAAAAGCATCATCTCCAACAAGGCGCTACTGCCGCTGCTGTGGGAAATGTTCCCGAATCACCCTAACCTGCTGCCGGCTTATTTCGCGCAAGACGATCATCCGCCGATGGATCATTACGTCACCAAACCGCTGTTCTCACGCGAAGGCGCCAATATCCAGATCGTCGAAAACGGTCAGGAAGTGGCGCGCGTCGATGGGCCGTACGGTGAAGAAGGCATGATCGTGCAGCAGTTCCATCCGCTACCGAAGTTCGAAGACAGCTACACGCTGATCGGCAGCTGGCTGGTGAACGATCAACCCTGCGGCATCGGCCTGCGCGAAGATCGCGAACTGATCACGCAGGATCTGTCGCGCTTCTATCCGCACACCATCCTCGGCTGATCGCCCCGCTGAAGGCAAAAACGCCAGTCTCTGACTGGCGTTTTTCTCTAGCCCACCTGCACCGACAGCATGCTCAGCGCTCCCATTTCGATACCGTCGATCGGCACGCTGATGGCCTCTTTTCCATCCCAGCCGCCGAGCACATACAGCAATGGCAGATAGTGTTCCGGCGTCGGGTTCGACAGCGCCGCGCCCTCATGGCGCATGAAATCCACCAGCGGGTGGTTATCGCCCCGATAACGCAGGTTATCCCGGACAAAGTTATTGAAAGACTCCGCCCACGGATAGGCGCTGGTATCGCCCTGCCATTTCACCATGCGCAGGTTGTGCACCACGTTGCCGCTGGCGACGATCATCACGCCCTCATCCCGCAGCGCCGCGAGTTTGCGGCCCAGCTCATAGTGGTAAGCCGCCGGCTGAGTGCCGTCGACGCTGAGCTGCACCACCGGGATATCGGCATTGGGATACATCTTGATCAATACGCCCCAGGTGCCGTGATCCAACCCCCACTCGCCGAGATCCGCCGTTACCGGCACCGGCGCCAGAATGTGCTGCAGCTGCGCAGCCAGCGCGGGGGAACCCGGCGCAGGGTAGCGGGTATCAAACAACGCCTGCGGGAACCCGCCGAAGTCGTGAATGGTTTTGGGTTTTTCCATCGCGGTGACCGCAGTGCCGCGGGTATACCAATGCGCAGAAACCGCCACGATCGCCTTCGGACGCGGCAATGACTCACCCAACGCACGCCATGCCTGGGTGTAGCGGTTGTCTTCCAGCACGTTCATCGGGCTACCGTGGCCAAGAAATAGTGCCGGCATACGAGAGGTGTTCATAGAGGGATCCTTAGTTCAAATTGTGCTATGGCGTTACATTACGCGCTTTGCCGCAGCAACACAGCCGGATAACCGTGATGAAGATATTCAATAAATTTGAATTAAAAATCACAAAAATGCACCGGCAGACAAAAAAGTTAAAAAATGCATGATTTTCAAATGATTAATAAAAATCATGAATACCATGGCATTACTGCCACACAGATCTAAATTGTGAATAATTTATGTATTTTTTGTTAACACAATCGATACACTCCTCCTGCCGTCGACAGGGTGTTGGCAGCCCGTCGGCGCTACGGGAATCACGTCTCACCAAGGAGGAATTCATGTTCAGACTCACACTGGCAACCCGCCTGGCGCTTTCCATGTCCTTGTTAGCCACCGGGGCGGCAGCCGCCAAAGCGACGGACAACGCGCCTCTGACGCAGCGCGAAGACCCTTACTTCCTTCAGGCGCAAGCTCAGCTGCAACAGCGACTGAAACAGACCCCAAACACCAACCGCGCCAAAAACGTCATTCTGGTGGTCGGTGACGGCATGGGGTTTTCCACCGTGACCGCCGCCCGCATTTTTGAAGGACAGCAGCGCGGCGTGGACGGCGAATCCAACGTGCTGGCCTGGGAAGCCTTCCCCTATCTGGCGGCAGCCAAAACCTATTCCGCCGACGCCCAAATCACCGACTCCGCGCCCAGCGCGGTGGCGATGACCACCGGCGTCAAAACCATCAACGATCTGATGGGTCTCAACCATACGGCCGCCCTCAACAACTGCGAGGATCAGCAAACCAAGGCCGTCACCACGCTGTGGGAGATGGCCGCAACGCTCGGCATGTCCACCGGCGCCGTGACGACCGCGACCATTACCCACGCCACGCCGGGCGCCACCTATGCCCATATCGCCAACCGCGACTGGGAGTCTGACGCCAAAATGCCGGCGGATGCCCTGGCCGCAGGCTGCCGCGACATCGCGCGCCAGCTGGTGGAAATGAAATACGGCAACGGCCTGAACGTGGCGATGGGTGGCGGGCGCGCCAACTTCCTGCCCGACAGCGTGAGCGATCCTGAATATCCCGGCAAGAAAGGCGCCAGAAAGGACGGCCGTGACCTGACGCAGGCCTGGCTGCAACGCTACGGCGAGCGCGGACAATACGTCTGGAATCAGGCCCAGTTCGACAAAATCGAACCGGGCAACGTCGACCATTTGCTGGCCCTGTTCGAGCCGTCGCACATGAACTTCGAGCACGACCGGCGGCAAGACGCAGCGGGAGAGCCTTCGCTGGCGGAAATGACCGGCAAGGCCATCGATATTTTGGCCAGGAATCCCGAAGGCTATCTGCTGCTGGTGGAAGGCGGGCGCGTCGATCACGGCAGCCATAACGGCAACGCCTACCGCACGCTGAGCGACGCGGTCGCCCTGAACGAGGCGGTGAAAACCATTGTCGGCAAGGTCAACCTGGACGAAACGCTGGTGATCGTGACCGGCGATCACAGCCACACGCTGACCATCGCCGGCTATGCCAAGCGCGGCAATCCTATCCTCGGCATTTCCATCGGCGTCGACGGTAAACCTCGGCTGGGCAGCGACGGCAAGCCCTACACCACCCTCGGTTTCGCCAACGGCCCCGGCGGCGCGATCCCGCTGACCGAGCGCCCGGCATTGACCATGGAGCAAACCACCGCGCCCGACTTTATTCAGCCGGCGCTGGTGCCGCTGAAAAGCGAGACGCACGGCGGGGAAGATCTCGGCATCTACGCCATCGGCCCCTGGGCACATCTGTTCCAGGGTACGGTTGAGGAGAACTACACCTTCCACGTGATGAATTACGCCAGCCGCATCAGCGAACGCCTGTCAGAACGGTAGATACAAAAAAGCCGCATTACGCGGCTTTTTTATCGTTGAAAGCGGCCGGCTATCAGCTGGCTTTTTTCTCGTGCGCCTGGCGGTAGGCCACCAGATCTTCGATGGTCAGCACCACCATGTCGTGCTGTTTGGCGAAGGCGATCACTTCCGGCGCATGCGCCATGCTGCCATCGTCGTTGGTCAGTTCACACAGCACGCCGGCAGGTTTGAAACCGGCCATGGAGACCAGATCGATGGTCGCTTCGGTGTGACCGCGACGGCTCAGCACGCCGCCCGGCTGCGCGCGCAGCGGGAACACGTGGCCCGGACGGTTCAGGTCGCTCGGCTTGGCGCTGTCTGCCACCGCCGCACGGATGGTGGTCAGGCGATCGGAAGCGGAAACCCCTGTGGTCACGCCCTGCGCCGCTTCGATGGTCACGGTGAAGGCGGTCTGGAACTGGCTGGAGTTGTTGGTCACCATCATCGGCAGCTCAAGCTGCTGACGACGTTCTTCGGTGATGCACAGGCACACGATGCCGCTGCCGTGGCGAATGGTCAGCGCCATCTGCTCAACGGTCATGGTTTCCGCGGCGAAGATCATGTCACCTTCGTTTTCACGGTTTTCATCATCGAGCACCATCACGCCGCGCCCGTTGCGCAGTGCGTCGATCGCGCGTTCAACGCGTTCTGTCGGCGTGCCGAAGTCTGAAAGTAGCGTCTGATTCATGGTAAAAAACCTCATTAAAAATTATGGATTACCAGAACCAGGGCGATCTTGAGGAGTAGCTAGCAATAGCTAAAAAAATAACGCAAGCGGGCGCATGCCCGGCAGATACCGTTACTCTCTCCCATCCGGACTATAACCGTCGGCCCCGGAATTACACCGGATCTGCTGACCTCTAACCGGCCTTTACAGGCTGGCTGAGCGCTCGCGGGCTTTCACCGTAGAAGGTGATTTACCGCCGGTGGGGACTTTCACCCCGCCCTGAGAATAAGCAAGATGACTATAACGCTAATGGATAGACAGGGCAATTGGCAAAAGCACAATTCGGCCACGCGCGGCGAATGCGCTTAATGGTGTTTATCCGGCGGGCAACTCGCATTACACTAAGCGGCAGCTATTAAACTCTGAAAGGGATACGCCATGATTGACCCGAAAAAAATCGAACAAATCGCACGCCAGGTTCATGAGTCCATGCCTAAAGGCGTTCGTGAATTCGGGGAAGACGTTGAGAAAAAAATCCGTCAGGTGCTGCAGTCGCAGTTGACCCGCCTGGATTTGGTTAACCGCGAAGAGTTCGACGTGCAGACTCAGGTGCTGTTGCGCACCCGCGAAAAGCTGGCGCTGTTGGAACAGCGCATGGCCGAGCTGGAAAGCAAGCTGAGCGCGGCGCCGGCCGCCAAACAGGAAGACGAATAATTCCCGCCAAGGGCGCGCACCGCGCGCCCTTGTTCTTTACGTCGCCCGGCGTTAGCCGCGCCCGTCTTTGATCGCTTTGATGATGTTGGTGGTCGACAGGCCGTCTTCAAAGTTCAGCACTTTGACATCGCCGCCGTTGGCCCACACTTCCGCACTGCCGGCAATCTCTTCCGGCTTGTAATCGCCGCCTTTGACCAGCAGATCCGGCAAGATGTCGGCGATCAAGCGCTGCGGCGTGTCCTCCTCGAACGGCACCACCCAATCCACCGCTTCCAGCGCGCCCAGCACAATCATGCGGTTCTCCAGCGCGTTGACCGGGCGTTTTTCCCCTTTCAGGCGTTTGGTCGACGCATCGCTGTTCACCGCCACGATCAGGCGATCGCCCAGCTTGCGAGCATTGGCCAGATAAGAGACGTGGCCGGCATGCAGAATGTCGAAGATGCCGTTGGTCATCACCACTTTTTCGCCGCGCTGACGCGCCTGCGCGACGGCCTGTTTCAGCTGCGCTTCGGTCATCACGCCAAAACCGGTCTCGGCGCGGCCGCGCACCGCGTTCTCCAGTTCGATCGGCGACACGGTGGAGGTACCGAGCTTGCCCACCACCACGCCGGCGGCGGCATTGGCCAGGAAACAGGACTCTTCCAGCGAGTTGCCGGCGGCCAGCGAGGCGGCCAGCACGCCGATCACGGTGTCGCCGGCGCCGGTCACATCGAACACTTCCTGCGCCTGGGTCGGCAAGTGCAGCGGCTCAACGCCCGGCTGTAGCAGCGTCATGCCGTGTTCGGAACGGGTAACCAGCAGCGCCGACAGCTCGAAATCCGCCACCAGCTTCATGCCGCGTTCCACCAGTTCCGCTTCATCCTTACAGTGGCCCACTACCGCTTCGAACTCGGACAGGTTCGGCGTCAGCAGCGTCGCGCCGCGATAGCGCTCGAAATCGGATCCTTTCGGATCGATCAGCACCGGCACCTTGGCGGCGCGCGCCAGTTGGATCATGCCCTGCACCTGGCTGAGCGCGCCCTTGGCGTAATCGGACAGCACCAGCGCGCCGATCTGCGGCAGCGCCTGCTGAATGCGCTCCAGCATCGGCTGCGGATCAACGTTGGAGAAGCCTTCTTCGAAGTCGAGACGGATCAGTTGCTGGTTGCGCGACAACACGCGCAGCTTGGTAATGGTCGGATGGGTCGGCACCGAGACGAAGTCGCAGCGCACGTTGACTTCATTCAGCTTGGCGCTCAGCGCCCGCGCCGCATCGTCGATGCCGGTCAGGCCCACCAGACGGGAAGTGGCGCCCAGCGAAGCGATGTTCATCGCCACGTTAGCCGCGCCGCCGGGACGCTCTTCGATGGTATCGACCTTGACCACCGGCACCGGGGCTTCCGGTGAAATGCGGCTGGTCGGCCCATACCAATAGCGATCCAACATGACGTCACCGACCACCAGCACACCGGCGCGGCGAAAATCAGGCAGCGTAACTTTCATCCGATAACTCCAAAAAAAGAACAAAATTTTAGTGGCGCAGATATTACCACAGACCGCCGGAATACCCGCAAAAAGGTATTAATCCAGCCATTTGGCCCAGCTGGCGCGCACCTGCTCGCGCTCGGCGGCAAACAGCCCGCTGCCGACCTTGCCGGAATGTTCCTGCAGCGCCAGGTGGTGGATCTCGTCGC
The DNA here is from genome assembly GCF_000747565.1 of Serratia sp. SCBI. NCBI lineage: Bacteria > Pseudomonadati > Pseudomonadota > Gammaproteobacteria > Enterobacterales > Yersiniaceae > Serratia > Serratia sp. SCBI. The sequence continues at coordinate 4,389,979 of NZ_CP003424.1, forward strand.
GCATGGTGACATAGGCCTGGGTCAGCGCGCGCGCCTCTTCATCCGGCATGATGTCGTAATTGGCCATCAGCTCGAAGATGCGCACGTTGTCCGACCAACGCGTCAGGCGCGGTTCACCCGGCGCATAGCGTAAGACCAGATATTGGGCGATAAATTCGATGTCGGTAATGCCGCCCTCATCGGCCTTGATATCAAACAGATCGCGCTGCTTGTTGCCGAGATGGTTGCGCATCTTTTCGCGCATCTCGCGCACTTCGCGCTTCAGGGTCTGCGCATCGCGCGTTTTGCACAGGATCTCGCGCCGGATCGCGTCGAACTGCTGATGCAGCGCCGGATCGCCGTGCACGATGCGCGCGCGCACCAGGGCCTGATGCTCCCAGGTCCAGGCTTCGTTTTGCTGGTAGTCGGCGAACGCCTCGACGGTGCTGACCAGCATCCCCGCGGCGCCGGAAGGCCGCAGGCGCGCGTCCACCTCATACAGAATGCCCGAGGACGTGCGGGTGCTGAACAGATGCATCACCCGCTGCGCCAGGCGCAGGTAGAACTGGCGGCCGTCGATGCAGCGATCGCCGTCGGTCATCACCTCCGGCGGGCAATCCAACAGGAACACCAGATCGAGATCAGAACTGTACCCCAGCTCCCAGCCGCCCAGTTTGCCATAGCCGATTACCGCAAAGCCGCGCCCCTCCCGCTCCTGCAAATGGGTGGGCTGGCCGTAGCGCGCCACCATGTCGCTCCAGGCCTGTTGCACCACCGCGTCGATGATCGCCTCAGCCAGATAAGTCAGGTGATCGCTCACTTTCATCACCGGCAGCGCGCCGGCGATATCCGCAGCGGCGATGCGCAGCTGCTGCGCCTGTTTGAACTGACGCAGCGCCTCCAGCTTTTGCTCTTCGTCGTCTTCCGGCACCCGCAGCAGATACTGCCGCAGCTCGCTGCGGTAGGCGTCCAGCGCCACCGGCTGATACAGCGTGGCCGGATCCAGCAGCTCGTCCAGCAGCAGCGGGTAACGCGACAGCTGGTTGGCGACCATCGGCGACGCGGCGCACAGGCGGATCAGATGGCTGAGCGCCGCATGGTACTCCACCAACAATTCGAGGTAGGTGGTGCGGGTGACGATGCTCAGCAGCAGCTGCGCCAGCCGCACCAACGCGGTCGGCGCGTCCTGCCGCGGGCATACCTCCGCCAGCAGGCGCGGCATCAGCTGATCGAGCACGTCGCGGCCGCGCGGACCGATGGTGCGCTTGTCGACGTCGTGACGAAAATCGGCGATGGTGCGCAGCATCTGTCGACGCGCCTCTTCGTCCAGGTGCGGCGTCAGCGGCGCCAGCTCGTTCTCCTCCAGTGCGTCCTGCCACAGGCTGTGATAGTGCTGGTAATCGGGATCTTCGCCGACATCCGGGCTATCGTCGCCGATCAGGTCGTCGAACACCGCGCGCACCGCCTGCATGTGCACGTCCAGCGCCGCCATCAGCGCCGGCCAATCCGCCAACCCCATGCCGTAGGCCAACCGGGCCTGATCGAGCGACTCCTGCGGCAGCGTCTGGGTTTGCTGATCGCCGATCGCCTGCAGCAGGTTCTCCAGCCGCCGCAGGAACAGGTAGGCGGCGCTCAGCGCCCGCACCTGCTCGCTTTCCAGCAGCCCCAGCTCGCCCACCGCCTGCAGCGTCGGCAGCAGCGAACGCCCCTGCAGCGCCGGTTCACGGCCGCCGCGGATCAGCTGGAATACCTGGGTGATGAATTCGATTTCGCGAATGCCGCCGGCGCCCAGCTTGATGTTGTCCTTCAGGCCGCGCCGCCGCACTTCACGGGCGATCATGCCCTTCATGTTGCGCAGAGACTGAATGACGCTGAAATCAATGTAACGACGGAACACGAACGGCCGCAGCGTTTTACGCAGCTCCTGGCTGTAGGCGTCTTCCGCCCCGCCCATCAGGCGCGCCTTCACCATCGCATAGCGTTCCCAGTCGCGCCCCTGTTCCTGGTAGTAATCCTCCAGCGCCGCAAAGCTCATCACCAACGGGCCGCTGTCGCCGAACGGCCGCAGCCGCATGTCCACGCGATAGACAAAGCCATCGATGGTCTGTTGATCCAGCGCCTTGATCAGCCGCTGGCCGAGACGGGTGAAGAACTGGGCGTTATCCAGATCGCGCCGCCCGCCCTGGGTTTGACCATTTTCCGGGTAAGCGAAGATCAGATCGATGTCCGACGAGAAGTTCAGTTCGCCGCCGCCCAGCTTGCCCATGCCGAGGACCAGCAGCGGCTGCGGTTCGCCGTCGGCATTGCACGGCGTGCCCCACTCGCGGCAACAGGTTTGGTACAGCCAGTCGCGCGCGCTGACGATCAGCGTCTCCGCCAGCCCGCTCAGCTGCAGCAACGTTTCTTCGGTCGAACACAGCCCCTGCGCCTGCGCCCAGGCGATGCGCACCAGCGTTTCGCGGCGAAACAGACGCAGCGTGCGCATCAGTTGCGCTTCGTCGCGCACCTCTTCCAGCTCGTCCTGCAACCAGGCGGCGTAGTGTTGCCACTCGCCGGGCGCCGGCGGCTGTTCGCGCAGCGTCGCCAGCCAGGCCGGCTGGGCGAGCAGCGCGTCGCTGACGAAGTCGCTCGACGCCAGCACCCACTGCTCTTGCTCGCTAAAGGCGCAGTCCGCGCCGTGAACTTCCTGAAAACGCTGCACAACCTGCTGTGCCTGAGCCTGTAACGCGGCTGAAAGTGGCGACATAGTGTATGACCCGTTCTGCGGCCCACGGCTGGCGGGCCGGCTGGATTAACGAAGCGCGCCGTTTAACCAGAATGGCGCATGCGATAAGGCCTGTTTGCGGCTGGCTTCATACCAGCCCTGGCGGCGCTCGCTCAGCGCCGCCTGCAGCTCGCGCCAGGCGTCGATATAAGGCCCGGTCTGCTCGTCGGGGTAAGCGCCCGACAGCAGGACCAGCGCCGAAATCTGACGCGTCAGGCGCGGCAATTGTTCCTGATATTCATCTTCGTTCAGCGTACGGCTGAAGGCTTCTTTCAGCTCCGCGCCGCTGCGCCCCAGCATGATGTCGCTGAAGCGTTTGAAAGAACCGTCCAGTTTGGCCTGCCCTTTGGCGTCGATAAACGGCCGCCAAGCGCCGCGCACCAGCCATGATGTGAGCGCCAACTTACATTGCAGATAGGCCGCGCTGTAGCACAGGCTTTCCGGTTGCGCGGCTTTGTCCGCCAACAGCGGTTCGAGCTCGGTCAGGCGGGCGCGCAGATCGGCGCTGGCCTTGCGCGGCACCAGGCCGCCGAAGATCACCAGCGCCTGGCGGATGGTGCCGACCGCTTCGAGGACCGCCCCGCGCGCCTGCGCATCGCCGCGCAGCCACAGCTCCTCATGGTACTGCCAATGGTTGAGCGCCAGCTCGAAGGCGGCGATCATCCCCTGCTCCACGGTCGCCTTCGCCGCCGGCTTCAGCACCCGCAGCGGGCGCACCTCGCGCGGCGGATTGCCCTGCGCCAGGTGGTAGCCGCGCGCCGCCTTGCTCAGGCTGCCCTGACGCAGCCCGCCATGGGCCGCCAGCTCGCCGGCCAATGCCAGCAGATCGGCGGTGTTGCCTTTCAGCAGCTCCAGTTCGATCTCGCTCAGGGCTTCGCTGAGGTCACCGGCGCGCACCTCACCCTGATCCAAGCCAATCTCGATCTCGCTTTGGCCGTAAGTGACCACCCACTTTTCACGCGCAAAGTCGGTACGGAACAGCGGCTGCAACGCCTGCTGCAGCGCCGCGATATCACAATCCTGCGGCCAGATGTCGGCAGGAAACTGCGCCAGCGCCAGCTGCGGCTCGGCGATAGCGACGTTGTATTCCGGACGTTGGTGCAGGCCGGCCACCACTTTACCGGCGGTTTTGATGGTCATCTCATAACGATCGTCGAAACCGCGAATGCGCAGCCCCATGTCGTGACTGCGCAGGAAGTTATCGGCCGTTTCGAAGTAAATGTTGGTCAGTTTTTGCGGCGCGGAATGCTGATGCGGCCAGGCGGCAAGCCATTGCGGCAGAGCGGCCACCGCTTGCGGCGCGGCGATGAATTTCAGTTCAATTTCAACGGTCATAATTCTTTAACACCAATAAGTTATGCATTCACGTCTGTTTCAGCGCGGCGCGTTCGGCCGCCGCATACTGCCCAATGACGCACAGTTGCCGTTATCTTACCGCGATTCCCGGCGCCTTAACCCTGCTAACTGTAGAAAAAACCTGTTACGTTATAAAACGCCGCGCAACTCACAGAATCAGCCACAGTAAGATAGTTCTCATTCCGGTTTTGGCGTTGCGTCGTCAGACTGAACGCTCTACTATCGTTCCATAAATTCACCAAGAAACGATGAACTAATGCAGAAATTACGCCTGATTTGCCTTGCCGCGCTGAGCTTCAGCATCACTTGGGGCGCACATGCCGAAGATAAACGCTATATCTCCGATGAGTTAAGCACTTACGTCCATAGCGGCCCAGGTAATCAGTACCGTATTGTCGGCACTCTGAACGCCGGTGAAGAAGTCACCCTGCTGAGCGTCAACGACAGCACCAACTACGGCCAAATCCGCGATCCGAAAGGCCGCACCACCTGGATCCCACTCGATCAGCTCAGCCAGACGCCGAGCCTGCGCACCCGCGTGCCCGAGCTGGAACAGCAGGTGAAAACCCTGACCGACAAGCTGGCCAACATCGATAACACCTGGAACCAGCGCACGGCGGAAATGCAGGAAAAAGTCGCGGGCAGCGACAGCACCATCAGCAGCCTGCAGAAGGAAAACCAGGATCTGAAAAACCAGCTGGTGGTCGCGCAGAAGAAGGTTAACGCCGTTAACCTGCAGCTCGACGACAAACAGCGCACCATTATTCTGCAGTGGTTCATGTACGGCGGCGGCGTCGCCGGCGTCGGCTTGCTGCTGGGCCTGCTGTTGCCGCACCTGATCCCGCGCCGCAAGAACAACAATCGCTGGATGAACTGATCTCAGTATCGTTCAGTTTGAGTATGGGCGCCTGCGGGCGCCCTTTTCATTGGCGCCGACATCCCGCGGCCAATTCATGTAATCTGATAGACAGAGCCTTACACGATATTCAGGAGTCAACAGTGCAGATTTATCTGGTCGGCGGCGCCGTTCGCGACAGCCTGCTCGACATTCCGGTGGTCGATCATGATTGGGTGGTGGTGGGCGCCACGCCGGCCGAGCTGCTGGCGTTGGGCTACCAGCAGGTCGGCAAAGACTTTCCGGTATTCCTCAATCCCGACACCCACGAGGAGTACGCGCTGGCGCGCACCGAGCGCAAATCCGGCCAGGGATACACCGGTTTTACCTGCTATGCCGCGCCGGACGTCACGCTGGAGGAGGATCTGCTGCGGCGCGATCTGACCATCAACGCCATCGCCCGTTCCGCCGAGGGGGAGCTGATTGATCCTTACGGCGGCGTGGCCGATCTGCAGGCGCGCGTGCTGCGCCACGTTTCCGACGCCTTCGGCGAAGATCCGCTGCGCGTACTGCGCGTGGCGCGCTTCACCGCCCGCTTCGCCCATCTGGGTTTTCGCATCGCCGACGAAACGCTCGCCCTGATGCGCCGGATGGCGCACAGCGGTGAACTGGCCGCGCTGACCGCCGAACGCGTCTGGAAAGAAACGGAAAAGGCGCTGCAAAGCCAGAGCCCGCAGGTCTATTTTCAGGTGCTGCGCGACTGCGATGCGCTGGCGGTGCTGTTCCCGGAAATCGACGCGCTGTTCGGCGTGCCGGCTCCCGCCAAGTGGCACCCGGAAATCGACACCGGCGTGCACACGCTGATGGCGTTGGCGATCGCCGCCCGCCTCACGCCGGAGGTGGACGTGCGCTTCGCCACCCTGTGCCATGACCTCGGCAAGGGATTGACGCCAAAAGAGTTCTGGCCGCATCACCACGGCCACGGCCCGGCCGGCGTGCGGCTGGTTGAGGCGCTGTGCCAGCGGCTGCGGGTGCCCAACCCGGTGCGCGATCTGAGCAAGCTGGTGGCCGAGTACCATGATCTGATCCACACCGTGAACAAGCTGCGGCCGGAGACCCTATTGAAGCTGTTCGACGCCATCGACGTCTGGCGCAAGCCGCACCGGCTGGAGCAGATGATCCTGACCAGCGAGGCGGACGCGCGCGGCCGTACCGGCTTTGAGGAGAATCCCTATCCGCAGGGCGACTATCTGCGTCAGGCGTATCAGGTGGCGAACGCGGTATCTATTAAAGAGGTGGTGGCCAGCGGGCTGCAGGGCACCGCGATCCGCGACGAGCTCAAACGCCGCCGCCAGCAGGCGCTGGCCGAGTGGAAGCTCACCCAAACCATCATCAACGATCAGGCATAAAAAAACCCCGCGGAGCGGGGTTTTTTCTTGCCGTGAAGGCTTACAGGAACACCATGTAAACCACGGCCGCCACGATAAAGCGGTAGATAGCGAACGGCACGAACGAGATGCGTTTGATCAGCGACAGGAAGGTCTTGATCGCAACCAGCGCCACCACGAAGGCGGTGACGAAACCGACGGCGAACATCGGCAGGTCGCACCAGGTCAGGAAGTGCAGGCTCTTGTACAGATCCAGGCCGCTGGCGCCAATCATCATCGGCACAGCCAGAATGAAGGAGAACTCGGACGCCGCATAGCGGTTCACGCCCACCAGCATGCCGCCGGCGATAGTGGAACCCGAACGGGAGAAGCCCGGCCACAGCGCCAGACACTGGAAGCAGCCGATCATGAACGCCTGACGGTAAGTGATGTCATCCAGCCCTTCCGCGCTCGGCTTCTTCGGCTTCAGCCATTCCGCCGCCAGCAGCAGCAGGCCGCCGACCACCAACGCGTACATCACGTTTTTCGGCGCAAACAGCGACTTGATGAAATCATGGAAGGCCAGCCCCAGCACCACCGCCGGGATCATCGCCAACAGGATGTGCCCCAGCTTCAGCTGGCCGCTGGTTTTGCCTTCGTGCTCCACCGGCTTGCCGCCGAAATGGATGCCGATCAGACCGAACAACCGGCGCCAGAACATCACGACGACGGCCAGGATCGACCCCAGCTGGATAATGACTTCAAAGGTTTTGGCTTTGTCGCCGGTAAAGCCCAGCCACTCGCCGACGATGATCATATGCCCGGTGGAAGAAACCGGCAAAAATTCGGTTAATCCCTCGACAACCCCAAGAACAAACGCAATAAACAGTGAATGCATGTCTGCCATGTGCTTCGCTCACCCCATAAAATAACGGCTATCACATAAAAAAGCGGCAATGCTTAAAGACAATGCCGCTAAAACAATTCTCAGGATTAAGACCAGGTTAACGGTCTTTCGTTGCAAGCAGATGACATAAAATCATGCGGGACGGGTGCCGCGCTCAATGATCACGCCGACCCGATTGGCATGTGCTACAGCGCCCGGTTTGCTGACCTTAATACGGACCCAGGGGGAATTGAAGCGCTGGAGCAAAATTTCAGATATTTCCTCCGCCACGCGCTCCACCAGCGCGAACCGGTTCGACTCCACGTGTTGGATCACGGCATCGCTGACGTCGGCATAGCTCAGACAGTCATTTACGTCGTCGCTGGCGGCGGCCGGCCGGTTATCCCAGCCCATTTCGATATCGAACACCAGCTTCTGACGAATGCCCTGTTCCCACTCATAAACGCCAATGGTGGTAATTACGGTAAGCTCTTCAATAAATACGATATCCATCACGTCATTCTCTGTTTTTGGCCTTGCCGGATACCACTTCCAGCGGAATGTGCGTATTATCCATAGATGTTGCGAGTAAAACGACCATTATTAAACGGAACCGCGTTATGAGTGCTACCGCGCTTGGCATGATTATCTTCGCGTATCTGTGCGGCTCGATTTCGAGCGCGATCCTGGTTTGCCGGATCGCCAGGCTGCCGGACCCGCGTGAGCATGGCTCAGGAAATCCCGGGGCGACCAACGTCCTGCGCATCGGCGGCCGGCTGGCGGCGGCGGCGGTGCTGGTGTTCGATATTCTGAAAGGGATGTTGCCGGTCTGGCTGGCCTACAAACTCAATGTACCGCCGCTGTATCTGGGCCTGACGGCAATCGCCGCCTGTCTTGGGCACATCTATCCGGTGTTCTTCCACTTCCGCGGCGGTAAAGGCGTGGCGACGGCGTTTGGCGCCATCGCGCCTATCGGCTGGGATCTGACCGGCCTGATGACCGGCACCTGGCTGCTGACGGTGTTGCTCAGCGGCTACTCTTCGCTCGGCGCCATCGTCAGCGCGCTGATCGCCCCGTTCTACGTCTGGTGGTTCAAACCGCAGTTCACCTTCCCAGTGGCGATGCTCTCCTGCCTGATCCTGATGCGGCATCACGACAATATTCAGCGCCTGTGGCGCGGCCAGGAAGGCAAGATTTGGGGCAAGTTCCGCAAGAAGAAAAACGACGCGGATGAGGATAACGGCGACCAGCCGAAAGACGAATAACGTAAGGGCCGGATAATCCGGCCCTTTGTTTTATACCGCAGGCAGTTCCGCCAGCGGCCAGCGCGGCCGCACCGACACGCTCAGCTCCGGGTTGGCGCCGCTCTTCAGCCGCACCATGCCGGCATAGGCGATCATCGCGCCGTTGTCGGTGCAAAATTCCGGGCGGGCATAGAACACTTCCCCGCCGCGTTTCTGCATCATCTCCGCCAGTTTGGCGCGCAACGTGCGGTTGGCGCTCACGCCGCCGGCCATCACCAGGCGTTTGAAGCCGGTTTGCTCCAGCGCGCGTTTGCATTTGATCGCCAGCGTATCCACCACCGCATCCTCGAAAGCGCGGGCGATGTCGGCACGCGTCTGATCGTCGTTGCCGTTGGAGCGTATGGTGTTGGCGGCGAAGGTTTTCAGGCCGGAGAAGCTGAAGTCCAGCCCCGGACGATCGGTCATCGGCCGCGGGAAGGTGAAACGCCCCGCCGTGCCCTGCTGCGCCATCTTCGACAGCATCGGCCCGCCGGGATAATCCAGGCCGAGCAGCTTGGCGGTTTTGTCGAACGCTTCGCCGGCGGCATCGTCGATCGACTCGCCCAGCAGTTCATATTCACCAATGCCGGTGACGCTGATCAGCTGGGTGTGGCCGCCGGAGACCAGCAGCGCGACGAACGGGAACGCCGGCGGGTTATCTTCCAGCATCGGCGCCAGCAGGTGGCCTTCCATGTGGTGCACCGGCACCGCCGGCACGTTCCAGGCGAACGCCAGCGCACGCCCGACGGTAGCGCCGACCAGCAGCGCGCCTACCAGGCCCGGCCCGGCGGTATAAGCCACGCCGTCGATATCGGCCGGGGTCAGGTTGGCCTCTTTCAGCGCCGCCTGAATCAGCGGCACGGTTTTGCGCACGTGATCGCGGGAGGCCAGTTCCGGCACCACGCCGCCGTAGTCGGCGTGCAGCTTCACCTGGCTGTATAATTGGTTGGCCAACAAACCGGTTTGATCGTCATACACTGCAATTCCGGTTTCATCGCAGGACGTTTCTATACCCAGTACTCGCATTACATTTCCCATCATTCACGTGCGGCCGCCAGTCTACCACATTCCGCCGCATTTACCGCCGATGCGGCGCATCTTGTCACCGGCTTGCGCCTATGTCGATGATTCATCCAGAAAATGCCCGAGCGATTAAACACGAGCATTTTTTCTGATTAGTCTATAATCAGCGCCCGGTGCAAAATTGCGCACGTTGCGGCAGAGCGACGCGGGTTTCAATTTGCGGTGATGCTTTACAAAGCAGCATCCATTGGAGTAAAATTCCGCACCATTTTGAAAAGGCTGGCGCTTGGCCAGCAGCAAACCGAATTTTATTGAGGTGAGAGGCACATGCCGGTAATTAAAGTACGTGAAAACGAGCCATTTGACGTTGCTCTGCGTCGTTTCAAACGCTCTTGCGAAAAAGCGGGTGTTTTAGCTGAAGTTCGTCGTCGTGAGTTTTATGAAAAACCAACTACCGAACGTAAACGCGCTAAAGCTTCTGCTGTGAAACGTCACGCGAAGAAACTGGCTCGCGAAAACGCACGCCGCACTCGTCTGTATTAATTCTTCGGGGGCAACCCCACCGCGTGAATTTCTGATTTTCAAAATCGCGCAGACCGAGTAGTTGCATACGAAGGCCGTGCTTTCCGAAAGGAATGCGCGGCTTGTTCTCGTTTATAGGCTAATGAAGTAAGGGCTTATGGCTGGACGAATTCCGCGCGTATTTATCAATGACTTGCTGGCTCGCACCGACATCGTCGATTTGATCGACGCCCGCGTGAAGCTCAAGAAGCAAGGCAAGAACTACCACGCGTGCTGTCCGTTCCACCACGAAAAGACGCCTTCATTTACCGTTAATGGCGAAAAGCAGTTTTATCACTGTTTTGGGTGTGGTGCGCACGGCAACGCCGTCGACTTTTTGATGAATTACGACCGACTCGAGTTTGTCGAAACCATCGAAGAGCTGGCGACCATGCACGGGTTGGAAGTGCCTTACGAAGCGGGCACCGGGCCGACCCAGATCGAACGCCATCAGCGCCAGAGCCTATACCAACTGATGGAACAGCTCAGCGCGTTCTATCAACAGTCACTGCAGCAGTCCTCCGGGGCACCGGCGCGCAGCTATTTGCAGCAGCGCGGATTAAGTGACGACGTTATTCGCCATTTCGCCATCGGCTTCGCGCCGGCGGGATGGGACAACGCCCTGAAGCGTTTCGGCCGCGACACCGACTCGCGCCGCGCATTGAACGATGCCGGCATGCTGGTGACTAACGATCAGGGGCGTTCGTACGACCGTTTCCGCGAACGGGTGATGTTCCCCATCCGCGACAAGCGCGGGCGCGTCATCGCCTTCGGCGGCCGCGTGCTGGGCGACGGCATGCCCAAGTACCTGAACTCGCCGGAAACCGAAGTTTTCCATAAGGGCCGCCAGCTGTATGGCCTGTATGAAGCACAGCAGAATCACCCAACCCTGCAGCGGCTGCTGGTGGTGGAAGGGTATATGGACGTGGTGGCGTTGGCGCAATTCGGCATCGATTATGCCGTCGCCTCGCTCGGAACCTCGACGACGGCTGAACACATTCAGCTGCTGTTCCGCGCCACCGACAACGTCGTCTGCTGTTACGACGGCGACCGCGCCGGCCGCGAAGCGGCCTGGCGGGCGCTGGAAACCGCGCTGCCGTACCTGAACGACGGGCGCCAGCTGCGGTTCATGTTTTTGCCCGACGGCGAAGACCCGGACACCCTGGTGCGCAAGGAAGGCAAAGAAGCCTTCGAACAGCGAATGGAGCAGGCGCAACCGCTGTCCACTTTCCTGTTCGAAAGCCTGCTGCCGCAGGTGGATTTGAGCAGCCCGGACGGGCGCGCCAAGCTGAGCACGCTGGCGCTGCCGCTGATTACTCAGGTGCCGGGCGAAACGTTGCGCTTGTACCTGCGTCAGGAGCTCGGCAACAAGCTGGGGCTGCTGGACGACAGCCAGCTCGACAAGCTGATGCCCAAGCAGGCTGAAAATGCGAATCCTTATCAGGCGCCCCAGCTAAAACGCACAACCATGCGTATACTGATAGGGTTACTGGTGCAAAATCCGCAGTTGGCTACACTTATCCCTTCGCTGGAAGGGTTGGAGCAGACCAAACAGGCGGGATTGCCGCTGTTCGTCGAACTGGTGCAGACCTGTTTGGCGCAGCCGGGCCTGACAACCGGGCAATTGCTGGAGCTGTATCGCGACAACAAATTCAGCCAGCAGCTTGAAACCTTGGCGACCTGGAACCATATGATCGTTGAGGACATGGTCGAACAGACTTTTTTGGATACGTTGGCCAGCCTGTACGACTCGGTGCTCGAGCAACGGCTGGAAACGCTGATCGCGCAGGCCAGAACGCGCGGCCTGAGCCCGGAGGAACGTGAAGAAGTCCGTTCCCTCAACCAGGTTTTAGCGAAGAAAAACTGAATACCAAACGGCTTAAGTGCCGATAATTGCGAGGGCAGAGCCCTGCACAGTGCCGCCATAGTGGGCCGCGGCGATAACGAAAACGCCCCAAATGCTATTGTTGGCGGTTTCGCCGACCGACACCAACCTAAATACTCTGAAGTGTGGATACCGTCTTATGGAGCAAAACCCGCAGTCACAGCTGAAGCTACTTGTCACCCGTGGTAAGGAGCAAGGCTATCTGACCTATGCTGAGGTCAATGACCATCTGCCGGAAGATATCGTCGACTCCGATCAGATCGAAGACATCATCCAGATGATTAACGACATGGGCATCCAGGTGATGGAAGAAGCACCGGACGCCGATGACCTGCTGCTCGCCGAAAACTCGAACAGCACGGACGAAGATGCGGAAGAAGCCGCCGCACAGGTTCTGTCCAGCGTGGAATCCGAAATCGGCCGCACCACCGACCCGGTGCGCATGTACATGCGCGAAATGGGTACCGTCGAACTGCTGACACGCGAAGGCGAAATCGACATCGCCAAGCGCATCGAAGACGGCATCAACCAGGTGCAGTGCTCGGTTGCCGAATACCCGGAAGCCATCACCTACCTGCTTGAGCAGTACGATCGCGTCGAAGCGGGCGAAGCGCGCCTGTCCGATCTGATCACCGGCTTCGTCGATCCTAACGCGGAAGAGGACATCGCCCCAACCGCGACCCACATCGGTTCCGAACTGTCGAGCGAAGAGCAAGACGACGACGAAGAAGATGAGGATGCCGAAGACGACGACACCGAAGACGACAACAGCATCGATCCTGAGCTGGCGCGTCAGAAGTTCGCCGAACTGCGCGATCAGTATGAAGCGACGCGTCTGGTGATCAAAAAGAACGGCCGCAGCCACGCCAGCGCCGCGGACGAGATCCTGAAGCTGTCTGAAGTGTTCAAGCAGTTCCGCCTGGTGCCGAAACAGTTCGACTTCCTGGTCAACAGCATGCGCACCATGATGGACCGCGTTCGCACCCAGGAACGCATCATCATGAAGCTGTGCGTTGAACAGTGCAAAATGCCGAAGAAAAACTTCGTCACCCTGTTCGCCGGCAACGAAACCAGCGACTCCTGGTTCGAAGCGGCGCTGGCGATGGCCAAGCCATGGTCGGAAAAGCTGAAAGACGTGGCTGAAGACGTGCAGCGCAGCCTGCAGAAACTGCGTCAGATCGAAGAAGAAACCGGCCTGACCATCGAGCAGGTCAAAGACATCAACCGTCGCATGTCGATCGGTGAAGCGAAAGCCCGCCGCGCGAAGAAAGAGATGGTTGAGGCCAACCTGCGTCTGGTTATTTCCATCGCCAAGAAATACACCAACCGCGGCCTGCAGTTCCTGGATCTGATCCAGGAAGGCAACATCGGCCTGATGAAAGCGGTAGACAAGTTCGAATACCGCCGCGGCTACAAGTTCTCGACGTACGCCACCTGGTGGATCCGTCAGGCTATCACCCGCTCCATCGCCGACCAGGCGCGCACCATCCGTATTCCGGTGCATATGATTGAGACCATCAACAAGCTCAACCGTATTTCGCGCCAGATGCTGCAAGAGATGGGCCGCGAGCCGACGCCGGAAGAGCTGGCCGAGCGCATGCTGATGCCGGAAGACAAGATCCGCAAGGTGCTGAAGATCGCCAAAGAGCCAATCTCGATGGAAACGCCGATCGGCGACGACGAAGATTCGCATCTGGGCGACTTCATCGAGGATACCACCCTCGAGCTGCCGCTGGATTCCGCGACTTCGGAAAGCCTGCGTTCCGCCACCCACGACGTGCTGGCCGGCCTGACCGCGCGCGAAGCGAAAGTGCTGCGCATGCGTTTCGGCATCGACATGAACACCGACCACACGCTGGAAGAGGTTGGCAAGCAGTTTGACGTTACCCGTGAGCGTATTCGTCAGATCGAAGCCAAGGCGCTGCGCAAGCTGCGTCACCCAAGCCGCTCCGAAGTGCTGCGCAGCTTCCTGGACGACTAAGTCCGGCGGTTGCACTCAAAACAAAAACCCCGGCCTGCCGGGGTTTTTTTTATGCCTCAGAACATGCTGTTGCCGCTGGCGGTTTTCTCCGGCACCGGCTGCGTCACGTCCCAGTGCTCAACGATTTTTCCGGCGCTGTCGAGACGGAAGATATCGATGATCGCCGCGGTTTTACCGGCCTCGCGCCCGCTGACTTCCACATGCAAAATCACATAGTCACCGTCGACGAACGCCTGTTTTACCTCACTGTGCGAGTTGGGATAACGCGTTTTCAGCAGCTCGACAAATTGACGAAAACCCGCCACGCCGTCTTTGGCGTTGGGGTTATGCTGCTTGTACTGTTCGCCCAAAAACGGCCGCGCCGCCGCAAAATCCTTGTTGTTCAGCCCCTGCCGATAAAACTCCAGCACGTTCTGCTTGTTGCGCGCTTCCTGTGGCGAATGTTCCTGTGGCGAATGCCCCGCCTGTGCAGCGCCGGTCACCAATAACAGCGCCATCACACAGCCTTTCATTATCGATGTCATCGCATACTCCCTTATGTCATTGCAGCGCCAGGAACAGCTCGCGATAGCTGGCGGTAAGCTGCTCCAACGTGGCGCGGTTCAAGCCGCTGGGGTTGGGCAATACCCACACCTCGGTTTGCCCCAGCATCATCGCCTGCTTGCCCCAGGGCGCGTTTTTCACCCCGAAGGCGGTGGTGAACGCCTGCTTGCCTAAAATCGCCAGCGCGCGCGGCTGGTAGCGCAGGATCTTCTCTTGCAGCGCCTCACCGCCGCTGCGCAACTCGTCGCGCGACAGCTCGCTGGCCGCCACCGTCGGGCGCGCCACCAGCGCGGTAATGCCGCAGCCGTTATCCTTCAGCTGCTGCCACTGCTCCGGTGCCAACTGGCTCTCGGTAAAGCCTGCCTGATGGATCACCTTCCAGAAGCGGTTGCTGCCGTTGGCGAAAGGGTAGCCCTGATGGGCGGAAGAAAGGCCGGGGTTGATGCCGCAAAACACCACCCGCAGGCCAGGCGCCAGAAGTTCCATGAGTATCGTGAGTCCATTGCAGGGATTTACTGCGGTTATCGCAAAATCCGCCAGCAATTACAACAGGCTAGAACTGTGCAGAAAAGCAACATACGGGCGGGTAACAGTAGACCGCCGCTTAAGGATTCCCTATAATCTCGCGGCTTGGCCCCTTAGCTCAGTGGTTAGAGCAGGCGACTCATAATCGCTTGGTCGTTGGTTCAAACCCAACAGGGGCCACCAAATTTTAGCTGTTTTCACAGCCTTACAAGCCATCCTGTCCGGGATGGCTTTTTTGTTTCCCGCCGCCGTGCCACACTTCCCTCTCGGCATTCCTGATTTATTTCGACTCAAAAGGACCCTGCATGATCGTCAACTGCGACCACGACAACCTCGACGCCTGGCTGGCACTGCGCTCGGCGCTGTGGCCCACCAGCCCGTTGGAAGAACACCGCGCAGAAATGCGCGAGATATTGGCTTCGCCGCACCACACCGCGTTTATGGCGCGGGGGCTGGACGGCGCTTTCGTTGGCTTTGCCGAGATCGCGCTGCGCTACGATTACGTCAACGGCTGCGAATCGTCGCCAGTGGCGTTTTTGGAAGGGATTTACACCGTCGAACGCGCCCGCCGCCAGGGCTGGGCCGCGCGCCTGATCGCGCAGGTGCAGGAGTGGGCGAAGCAGCAGGGGTGCAGCGAGCTGGCGTCGGATACCGACATCGCCAATCTGGACTCCCAGCGCCTGCATGCGGCGCTGGGCTTTGCAGAAACGGAGCGGGTGGTGTTTTACCGCAAAACGCTGGGCTGATCAGGCGGCCTTGCTTTGCCGCTGATGCGCCAGCTGCTCGGCGCGCAGCAGGATCTCCTGCAGGTCGTCCTCGTCGATATCGAACAGATCTCCCTCCATCAGCGCCTCGTGCAGATCGGCGCGGGTGATGGCAACGGCATCGATCGGCAGATTGGCCGGCTTGGCCTCCGCCGGCGCCAGCGCGTGCGGGTAGCGTCGCCCGGCCAGGTTATTGAACAGAATGGCCAGCACCGCCAGCAGCACCGAGTTCAGCAGCACCGGGTAAAGCACAAAGTGATAGCCCATTTGGTGAATGCCGGGGCCGCCGAGGATGGCGGTCAGCGCCACCGCGCCGCCCGGCGGATGCAGGCAGCGCAGCTTGAACATCAGGCCGATGGCCACCGCCGCCGCCGCGCCGCAGGCCAGGCCCGGATCGGGGATCAGCAGACCGACGCTGACGCCCACCGTCGCCGCCAGCGCATTGCCGCCGACGATCGACCAGGGCTGCGCCAGTGGGCTGTTGGGCACGCCGAACAGCAGCACCGCCGAAGCGCCCATCGGCGCGATAAACCACAGGTTCACCTCACCCAAAATAAAGTGGCTGATCCAGCCGGCGAGCATCAGCCCCAAACCGGCGCCGACGCTGGAAATCAGCATCTCTCGCTTGCCCACCGCCAGCGGGTGCGGCCACAGGCGCGCAACTCCCACTCTTACCCGTTCTATCCACTGCGTCTTCATGTTACCCGATACGGCTCAATTCACGTGTTGGCAACAAATATATCACGTCGCGCCAGCGCCGCCGTCCGCCGCGTCATAAAAGAACTTTTAGGCTAACAGATTGATTTTTAGCCTCCCCTCAACAATGATGAATGTTCCCCCCCTTAACCCCGAGGAACCGCCGATGTCTCAACCGATCACCGAGCTTTACACCGACAGTGAATTTTTCAGCCCGTACGCCATGTCCGCCTTTGTCGTGCTGACGGAAAAAGGCATTCCGTTCACCGTGAAGCCGGTGGACCTGGCGAAAGAAGAGAACAAAGAGGCGGCCTACGCGGCGCTGTCGCTCACCCGCCGGGTGCCGACGCTGGCGATCGGCGAGTTCCAGCTCTCGGAGTCTTCGGCGATCGCCGAATACCTGGAAGACATCCACCCGGCCCACGCCGTATACCCGCGCGACGTGAAGCTGCGCGCCAAGGCGCGCGAGATCCAGGCCTGGCTGCGCAGCGATCTGCTGCCGATCCGCGCCGAGCGCTCGACCGAGGTGGTGTTCAACAACGGCAAGTTCCCGCCGCTGTCCGAAGCCGCGCAGGAGGCCGCGCGCAAGCTGATCGCCGCCGTGGAAAAACTGCTGAGCCACGGGCAGGATAATCTGTTCAGGGAGTGGTGCATCGCCGACACCGATCTGGCGCTGATGCTCAACCGGCTGGTGATGCACGGCGATCCGGTGCCGGAGCGCGTGCGCCACTATGCGCACAAGCAGTGGCAGCGCCCGTCGGTGCAGGCCTGGCTGGCATTGTCGGAAAAACGGCGCGCGTGAGAAAAAAATCGGCGGCCACGACGCCGCCGTTCTCAATGCCGAGAAACAACATCACTGCTTGAGGGAAGGCAAATCACCATCCAGAGGGCAGATAGCCTAACAATGAAGCGATGGCGTACACCGCGCTGGCCAGGTACAGCAACACAATGCTGATCTGCAGCAGCGGATGCGTGATCCAGTTACACTGCCAGCGTGGGGTTTGGTCGCCGTGTTTGCGCGCGCCGCGCAGGATCAGCATCGGCATGATCGACAGGATCACCCCGCTGAACACCCCGGCGAAGTAGAGCGCGTTGACGAACGACACCAGCCCGCTGTAGGCCAGCACGAACGGCGGCACCACCACCAGCAGCAGCACGCCGAAACGGCGCAGCGGCAGCTCGTCGTTGCCCAGCCTAAACTTGTCGAAAATATTGGTCAGAAAGCTGCCGCCCAATCCCCAGTACGAGGTCAGCATCGCGCACAGCGCAAAGATGTTGGCGGAGAAGAACGCCCACTGCCCCAGCGCCTGGCCCCAGGAAATGGTGGCCACGTCGGAGATGTCATCCAGCCCGCTGAGCGCAATCACCGACATCGGCACCGCCGCCAGCAAAATGAACGTCACCACCATGCCGACAATGATCGCCTTCGGCAGTTGCTCCGGTTTGTCGGCAAAGCCGCGCGCCATTTCCGGCACGATGTATTGCGCCGAGAAGCAGAACACCACCACGTTGAACACCGGCACCATATAGCGCCAGTCGCCGTCTAACAGGTTGCGCATCTGGGTGGTGTCTTTCAGCAGCGTCGCCGCCACCAGGGCGGTCAACATCACCACCATGCCGATGCTGATGAACTTCTCGCCGCGGCCAATCGCTTTCAAACCGAGGTACAGCACGCCGGCGGCGGGCACGAAGAACAGCAGGCTGCCCAGCGCCGGCGAGATGCCGAACAGCGATTGCAGCAGCTTGCCGCTGCCGGTCATATAGGCGGTGAGCGCCCCAACGCTGTTGACGCACACCGAAGCGAACATCAGCCAGGCGCCCAGGCCGCCGACGTAGCGCTTCGCCAGCCCGCTCAGCTGCAGATGCGCGCGGGTGCGCAGCGTGGATTCGGCAACGTACAGCATGGTGATGGTGGTCAGGCTTCCCACCAGCACCAGCCAGAACAGCAGCGGCAGAAAGCCGGCCTTGCTGGAGGCGTAGGCGATGGAGAGCACCCCGGCGCCGATGTT
Source organism: Serratia sp. SCBI (assembly GCF_000747565.1). Classification (NCBI taxonomy): domain Bacteria; kingdom Pseudomonadati; phylum Pseudomonadota; class Gammaproteobacteria; order Enterobacterales; family Yersiniaceae; genus Serratia; species Serratia sp. SCBI. Next base: position 4,408,436 of record NZ_CP003424.1, read on the forward strand.
GGTGCCGACGATCATCGCCACCCCTTCGAGGAAACTTAACGATTTGGCGGGTGCAGGTGCTCGCACCCCGGCGGCAAGCGCCGGAGAAACAGAGATATTATCAGACATGCATCATCCTTTATCGCCCGGCGACGCTGGCCGCCGGGATGGGTTAACGTCCTGACGCTCAACAGCTCACATCGATACACAGGTATTTCAGCTCCAGATATTCTTCTATCCCGTAGCGCGATCCTTCACGCCCGAGCCCTGACTGTTTCACGCCGCCGAACGGCGCCACTTCGTTGGAAATCAGCCCGGTGTTGATGCCGACCATGCCGTACTCCAGCGCCTCCGGCACGCGCCACTGGCGCGCGGCGTTCTGCGTGAACAGGTAGGCGGCCAGGCCGAATTCGGTGTCGTTGGCCATGGCGATGGCTTCTGCCTCGTCATGGAAGCGGAACAGCGGCGCCACCGGCCCGAAGGTCTCTTCTTTGGCGAAGCGCATCTTCTGCGTCACGCCGGTCACCACCGTTGGCTGGAAGAAGGTGCCGCCCAGCGCGTGCGGCTGGCCACCGGTGGCGATCTGCGCCCCTTTGATCAGCGCGTCGTCGATATGGCTCTGCACCTTCGCCACCGCATCGCTGTCGATCAGCGGCCCCTGGGTGGTGCCTTCCTGGCTGCCGTCTCCCACTTTCAACTGCTCGACCGCCGCCACCAGTTTCTCCGCCAGCCGCTCGTAGATGCCGTCCTGCACGTAGATACGGTTGGCGCACACGCAGGTCTGGCCGCTGTTGCGGAATTTGGAGGCCATGATGCCCGCCACCGCCGCGTCCAGATTGGCGTCGTCAAACACGATGACCGGCGCATTGCCGCCCAGCTCCAGCGACAGTTTCTTGATGCTCGGCGCGCACTGCGCCATCAGGATGCGGCCGACCTCGGTCGAACCGGTAAAGCTCAGCTTGCGCACCACCGGGCTGTCGCACAGCACTCTGCCCACCTGCGCCGCTTCGCCGGTCACCACCTGCAACACGCCGGCGGGAATGCCGGCGTCCTGTGCCAGCTTGGCCAGCGCCAGCGCGGTCAGCGGCGTTTGCTCGGCCGGTTTGACGATGATGGCGCAACCGGCCGCCAGCGCCGGCGCCACCTTGCGGGTGATCATCGCCGCCGGGAAATTCCACGGGGTGATGGCCGCGCACACGCCGATCGGCTGCTTCACCACCACCAGACGCTGCGAAGCCTGCGGCGCCTGCAATACCGCGCCGTCCACCCGCTTGGCCTCTTCGGCGAACCAGGTGATGAACGACGCGGCGTACGCCACTTCACCGCGTGCTTCCGCCAGCGATTTGCCCTGCTCGGCAGTCATCAGCTGCGCCAGATCTTCCTGTGCGGCCAGCACCTTGTCGGCCCAGGCCAACAGCAGCGCGGAACGCTGCTTGGCGGTCAGCTGTTTCCAGTCGTTTTGCGCCCGCTGCGCCGCCGCGATCGCCTGCTGGGTTTCCTCTTCGCTGACCAGCGGAATGCTGGCCAGTTCGGCGCCGGTGGCCGGGTTGATCACCGCTTCGCGTTTGCCACTCAGGGCATCGCACCATTCGCCGTTGATCAGACACTGGCTGCGCAACAGCTCGGGATTATTCAATTTCATGCCGATCGCTCCTTAGTGGGCCAGCGCGCGGGACAGAATGCCCATCGCCTTGGTGAACTGATCGTCCGGGATGGTCAGCGGGTAGAGGAAGCGGATCACGTTGCCGTTCACGCCGCAGCTCAGCAGCAGCAGCCCTTCCTCCATCGCCTTCTGCTGCACCTGACGGGTGATCTCCGCCGAAGGCTTGCCGGTAACCGGATCGTTGAACTCCACCGCCACCATCGATCCCTGCGCGCGCACATCGGCGATCGCCGGGCTGGTTTTGTGCGCCTGCTGGAGCACTTCCACCAGGTGCTGACCCAAGCGCTGAGCGCGCTGGCACAGCTGCTCTTCGTCGATCACGTCCAGCACCGCGTGCGCGGCGGCCACCGCCAGCGGGTTACCGGCATAGGTGCCGCCCAGCCCGCCCGGCGCCGGCGCGTCCATCACCTCGGCGCGGCCCGCCACCGCCGACAGCGGCATGCCGCCCGCCAGGCTTTTCGCCATAGTGATCAAATCGGGCTTAACGCTGTAGTGCTCCATGGCGAACAGCTTGCCGGTACGGGCGAAGCCGGTCTGCACTTCGTCGGCGATCAGCAGGATGCCGTGCTGGTCGCACAGCGCGCGCAGCGCCTGCATGAAATCGGCCGGCGCCACGTTGAAACCGCCCTCGCCCTGCACCGGCTCCAGCACAATGGCCGCCACCTGTTTGGGATCGATATCCGCTTTAAACAGGCGATCCAGGCTGTTCATCGCGTCTTCGGTGGTCACGCCGTACAGCGCGTTCGGGTACTGGCCGTGGAACACCGAGCCGGGGAATGGGCCAAAGCCCAGTTTGTAAGGCGCCACTTTGCCGGTCAGCGCCATGGTCATATAGGTGCGGCCGTGGAAGCCGCCGCCGAAGGTGATCAAGCCCGGACGGCCAGTGTAAGCGCGGGCGATCTTCACCGCGTTTTCCACCGCTTCCGCGCCGGTGGTGAAGAAAGCGGTTTTACACGGACCGGCGATCGGCGCGCGCTGGTTGATGCGCTCCGCCAAAGAAACATAGCTTTCGTAAGGAACGATCTGATAGGCGGTGTGGGTGAAGGCCTGCAGCTGCTTTTCAATTGCGGCGATCACCTTCGGGTGACGGTGCCCGGTGTTCAGCACGGCGATCCCCGAAGCAAAGTCGATCACTTCTTTGCCTTCCACATCCCACAGCGTGGCGTTCTCTGCGCGCTCGGCGTAAAAACCACACATCACGCCCACTCCGCGCGGGGTGGCGTCCTGACGGCGTTGGTTCAATTCTGCGTTTTTCATGCTGTTCTCTCCGGTCGGTGCCAGTTACACGTTTCGTTCACATTCGTGAAACAATGCCGTTTATTTACACAGGATGTGGCCCTATAATCGAGTGCCAGTTACGAATAATTGAGGGATCCAATTGCGCTCATTGAGTGGTGATCTGTTGCTGCAGCGCCTCGGCGAACAGCCCGATGACAAGCTGCACAAGCGGCTTTACAACGCGATCCGCACCAGCATTCTCGACGGCAGCCTGCCGCCCTCCAGCCGCCTGCCCGCCTCACGCGATCTGGCGCAGGAGCTCAGCCTGTCCCGCAACACCGTGTTAACCGTTTATGAACAACTGCTGGCGGAAGGCTACGTGTCGGCGCGCGCCGGCAGCGGCACCTTCGTCGCCGACACGGTGCCGGACAGCTGCCTCTCCACCGGCGGCGCCCCGGCGGACGGCAGCGGGCAACCGCGACGCGTCGAACTGTCGGCGCGCGGCGCCACGCTGCTGCACCACGCCAGCGCCAGCCCCAAACAGTGGGGGGCGTTCATTCCCGGCGTCCCTGACGTCAACGCCTTTCCCCATCAGTTGTTCAGCAAGATCCAGGCGCGCCTCAGCCGCCGCCCGACGCCGCAGCGGCTGACCTACAGCAATCAGGGCGGCAGCCCGGAGCTGCAGCATGCGTTGGTGGAGTATTTACGGGTGGCGCGCTCGGTGCGCTGTTCGCCGGAACAGATCCTGATCACCGAGGGCATCCATCAGGCGATCGATCTGGTGACGCGCATGTTGTGCAATCCGGGGGATGACGCCTGGATCGAAGAGCCGGGCTATTGGGGGATCCGCAATATTCTGCGCATCAATGCGCTGAACATCTGCCCGCTGGCGGTGGACGAAGCCGGGCTGGTGCCGCCGGAGCAGCCGACCAACCCGCCGCGGCTGATCTTCGTCACCCCGTCGCACCAGTATCCGCTCGGCTCGGTGATGAGCCTGGCGCGCCGCCAACGGCTGCTGGCGCTGGCGCGCAACGCCGGCGCTTGGATCGTCGAGGACGACTACGACAGCGAATTCCGCTTTTCCGGCCAACCGATCCCGGCGCTGCAGGGGCTGGAAGCCGACGCGCCGGTGATTTACATCGGCACCTTCAGCAAAACACTCTACCCGGCGCTGCGCCTCGGCTATGTGGTGTTGCCGCCGCCACTGGTGCAGGCGCTGAAAACCGCCCACGCCGAGCTGTACCGCGGCGGGCACCTGCTGATCCAGAGCGCGCTGGCGGAGTTCATCCAGGCGGGGCACTACACCGCGCATATCCGCCGCATGCGGCTGCTGTACGCCCGGCGGCGCGCCTTCCTGACCGGCTTGATCGAACGGCACCTCGGCAAACAGGCGCTCAGCGAGTTCAACAGCAACGCCGGATTGCACCTGATCCTCAACCTGCCGGACGAGGCCGACGACGTGGCGATCGCCGCCGCCGCCGGCGCGCAAGGGGTGCTGGTGCGGCCGCTGTCGCGCTACTACATGCTGCCCAATCGGCGGCGCGGCCTGCTGATGGGTTTTGCCTGCGTGCCGGAAGAGCAGATGGCCGCCGCCTTCACCCAACTGCTGGCCTGCATCAACGCCCCGCACTAAGTCAGAGCGCCGCCCACCTGCCTCACCAGGCCTGAAGCCACCAGCCGTCCGCCTGTCGGTGCAGGCGGTGCGTCGGCCGCAGCGCCTGCAGGAAGTCTTCGTCGTGCGACACCACCAGCATCGCGCCGGGGAAATCCGCCAGCGCGGTTTCAATCGCCAACGACGACGCCAGATCCAGGTGGTTGGTCGGCTCGTCGAGCAACAGCAGCTGCGCCGGTTGTCGCCGCCACAGCGCGCAGGCCAACGCCGCCTTGAGCCGTTCACCGCCGCTCAGCGAGCCCAGCGGCAACGCGATGCGATCCGCGCCAAGCTGCAACTGCGCCAGCCGGGTGCGCAGCGCGCCTTCCGCCAACGGCGAATCCTGTAGCCCCAGATGCTCCATCACCGACAGGCCCGGGTCGAGCTGCGACAGGGTTTGATCGAGGTAGGCGGTCGACAGCGGACAATGACAATGGCCGGAAAGCGCCGCCAGCCGGCCGAGAATAGTCTTCAGCAAGGTGGATTTACCGCAGCCGTTGGGGCCGGTCAACGCCACGCGCATCGGGCCGTCGATACGCAGATCGAGCGGCGGCGCGCTGACGAACGGCAGCTGCAGCCGCTCGAGCACCAGCACCTGCTTGTTCGCGTTCACTTCGCTGCCCGGCAGCGCCAGCAACACCGGCTGTTCCTCTTCCACCCGCTGGTAGGCTTCGCGCACCGCCGCATCGAGGCTGTCGCGCCGATCCTGATGCTGTTTGCGCAGCGTGCCGAGGCTCTCTTTCGCCGCCGACTTGTAGGCCACCCGCTCGAAAGAGGCGATATTCAGCGTATCGACGACGCGCAGCGTTTGCGCCGAGCGCCGCTGGCTCATGTCGTGCTCTTTCTGTTGGCGGGCGCGGGTACGGCGGCGCTCCTCGCGCGCATGCTCCAGATCGGAGCGCGCCGCCTGCTGCTCCGTATCGCGCTGGCGACGGTAGTCATCATAGTTGCCGCCGTAGCTGCGCAGCGCGCCGGGCGTCAATTCGACGATGCGCTCCATGCGCGCCAGCAGCTGCCGGTCATGGCTGGCGATCAGCAACCCGCCCCGCCACTGATCCAGCTGCTGATACAGCCAGGCGCGCCCGACGCTGTCGAGGTGGTTGGTCGGTTCGTCCAGCAGCAGAAAATCCGCCTCGCCGAGCAAGGCGCCGCACAGCGCCGCGCGCATCCGCTCGCCACCGCTCAGCGAACCGGCGGATCGCAACGGATCGAAGGCCGGCAGCCCGGCGGCGGCGAAGGCGTTTTGCAGGCGATCGTGGAGATCCCATCGCCCTTCCAGACGATCGATATCGTCCGCCAGCGGCCGCCCCTGCTCGAGACGCGCCAGCGCGGCGAACGCCTCGCCATAGCCCAACAGCTGGGCCAGCGTGGTGTCCGCGGCGATCTCCGGTTGCTGTGCAACGTAAGCTACTGCGGCATGAGATTCGACGTGCCCGTTGCCCGGTTGATCCAGCCCGGCGATCAGGCGAAGCAGCTGGGTTTTGCCGACGCCGTTGCGCCCTACCAGGCCGCAGCGCTGCCGGTCGAAAGCGAGATCCAGCGGGCCGAACAGCGTTTCGCCGTCAGCAAATTGGCAGGTCAGTTGATGTAAAACGAAATAAGGGGACTGCGCTGAATGAGCCATAAGCACTCCTGAATGAGATCAAAACATCCCCACAGGGCGCGAGAGCGCACAGCGTGGGACACGATATCAACAGGTGTGGGTGTTCATTTTCGGTAATGGCTCCGCAGAGAGAAGGAATTTACAACGCGTAAAGGCTAACCGATCTTTTGTTCGTTATGCAAACAGAGTCTGAGATTCATGACATCTATCACATTCGGCGCAACGCAAATTCCCAAGCGGCGCGACAACGGCTAGATTTATCTCATCCGACCACTTGTATTCACATAATTATAACAACGGGCCCCGATTTCACCCGATGGAGAGTGCAATGAGCAATTACCCTCACCTGCTGGCGCCGCTGGATCTCGGCTTCACCACCCTGAAAAATCGGGTGCTGATGGGATCGATGCATACCGGCCTGGAAGAGCTGCCCGACGGCCCGCAGCGCCTGGCCGCGTTCTATGCCGAGCGCGCCGCCGCCGGCGTGGCGCTGATCGTCACCGGCGGCATTGCCCCGAACGAACAGGGCGTGGTGTTTCGCGGCGGTTCGATCCTCAACAGCGAGGAGCAATTGCCTCACCACCGCCCGGTGACTGAAGCCGTCCACCGGGCGGGCGGCAAAATTGCGCTGCAGATCCTGCACACCGGCCGCTACAGCTATCAACCCAAGCTGGTGGCCCCTTCCGCGCTGCAGGCGCCGATCAACCCGTTTACGCCGAGCGCGCTCAGCGCAGCGGAGATCGAGCAGACTATCGCCGACTTCGCCCGCTGCGCGGCGCTGGCGCAGCAGGCCGGCTATGACGGCGTTGAGGTGATGGGATCCGAGGGTTATCTGATCAACCAATTCTTGACGACGCGCACCAATCAGCGCGACGACCAATGGGGCGGCAGCTTCACCAACCGCATGCGCTTCGCCGTCGAAACCGTCAGGGCTGTACGCCAGGCGGTGGGCCCGGAATTCATTCTGATCTACCGGCTGTCGATGCTCGATCTGGTGGAAGACGGCTCCAGCTGGCAGGAGATCGAGCAGCTGGCGCTGGCGATCGAACAGGCGGGCGCCACGATCATCAATACCGGCATCGGCTGGCACGAAGCGCGTATTCCGACCATCGCCACCATGGTGCCGCGCGCCGGATTCAGCTGGGTGACCCGCAAGCTGATGGGCAAGGTCAGCATCCCGCTGATCACCACCAACCGTATCAACGATCCGGCGGTGGCCGAGCAGGTGCTGGCGGACGGCTGCGCCGACATGGTATCGATGGCGCGTCCGTTCCTCGCTGACGCCGCCTTTGTGCAAAAAGCCGCCGAGGGGCGCGCCGACGAGATCAATACCTGCATCGGTTGCAACCAGGCCTGCCTCGACCAGATCTTTGAAGGCAAGCTGACTTCCTGTCTGGTCAACCCGCGCGCCTGCCGTGAAACCGAAATGCCGCTGACAATGGCGGAAAAGCCGAAAAAACTGGCGGTGGTCGGCGCCGGCCCCGCCGGGCTGGCGTTTGCCACCACCGCCGCCAGCCGTGGTCATCAGGTGACGCTGTTCGACGCCGCCGAGCAGATCGGCGGCCAGTTCAACATCGCCAAGCAGATCCCCGGCAAGGAAGAATTCCATGAAACCCTGCGTTACTTCCGCCGTCAGCTGGCGCTGCGTGAAGTGACGGTCAAACTGGGCGCCAAAGTCGAGGCGGCGGATTTAAGCGAATTCGATGAGGTGATCCTCGCCTGCGGCATCGTGCCGCGCACCCCGGATATTCCCGGCATCGGGCACGCCAAGGTGCTGAGCTATCTGGATGTGCTGCGCGATAAAAAACCGGTCGGCCAGCGGGTGGCGATCATCGGCGCCGGCGGCATCGGCTTCGACACCGCCGAGTACCTTAGCCAGCACGGCGTCTCCAGCAGCCTGGATCAGACGGAATTCAACCGCGAATGGGGCATCGACGGCCGCCTTGAGCAACGCGGCGGGCTGGCGGCGCAAGGCCCGCAGGCACCATGCGCCGCCCGGCAGATCTACCTGTTGCAGCGCAAAACCAGCAAGGTGGGCGAAGGCCTGGGGAAAACCACCGGTTGGATCCACCGCGCCAGCCTGGCGATGCGCGGCGTGAAGATGCTCAATAGCGTCAGCTATCGGCTGATCGACGATGAAGGGCTGCACATCACCCGCGCCGAGCAAGACAGCTGCCTGCCGGTGGACACGGTGGTCATTTGCGCCGGGCAGGAACCGCGCCGCGAACTGCAGCAGCCGCTGCTGGCGATGGGGAAAACCGTGCATCTGATCGGCGGCGCCGACGTGGCCGCCGAGCTGGACGCCCGCCGCGCGATCGATCAGGGCACGCGGCTGGCGATGGCGCTGTAAAAAAGGGGCGCACCGCGCCCCTGATATTGATGACAAACCTCATCCCTATGCCGGGGTGGCAGAGAGCAGCGAATAGAAAACAAGGAAAATCAATTTATTGATTTTCGGCTGATAACCACAAAGGGGGAAAAACCACGCTTTTTCCCCCTTTGTCTACAGCCTGAGGGGCGCATCGCGCCCCTTGTTATTCACGCTCAGCGACGCGCGCCGGATTTCACCGCTCTCAAGATCACGAACTTCTTGTTCGAGGCCACCAGCGTGCAGTTGCCGAACAGACGTTTGAGCTTCTGATGGTAGTCGAGGTGACGGTTGCCGACGATGCGCAGTTCGCCGCCCACTTGCAGGCAGCGCTTGGCGTCGCAGAACATCTGCCAGGCGGTGTGATCGGTAATGGCGTGTTGCTGGTGGAACGGCGGGTTGCACAGCACCGCCTGCACGCTTTCGCGCTCGATGCCCGCCAGCGCGTTGTTCACCTCAAACTGGCAGCGGTCCAGCTCTTGCGGCAGGTTGTGCTCCACGTTCAGCTCGCTGGAGGCCACCGCCATGTAGGATTCATCGACGAAAGTCACCTGCGCGTCCGGATTCTGCGCCAGCGCCGTCAGGCCAATCACGCCGTTGCCGCAGCCCAGATCGACGATATGGCCATTCAGGCCGCGCGGCAGATGCTCCAGGAACAGGCGCGCGCCGATATCCAGGCTGCCGCGCGAGAAGACGTTGGCGTGGTTGTGGATCAGCCAATCGGTGCCGTCCAGCGTCCAGTTGGTGGTTTCCGCCGCCGCCGGCGGGACAATGTCCGCCGCCTGGCAGAAGATCAGGCGCGCCTTCTTCCACGCCAGGCTGGTGCGCGTCGGGCCCAGCACCTTTTCAAACAGCTGCATCGTCGAAGTATGCACGTCGCGCGCTTTGGCGCCGGCGACGATCAGCGTGTCTTCGGTCACGACGTGGCGCAGCGCGCGCAGCTGCTGTTCCAGCAGCGCCAGCGCTTTCGGCACGCGAATCAGCACCACCGCCGGCGCCGCCGGCAGCTCGGCCAGACTGTCCAACAGCGTGACCTGCTCAGGATCCAGACCGTTGAGCTTGAGGTTGTGACGCGTCGCCAGCTGGCTCATGTACGAGTCGCTGACGCTGTAAGGACGATGCGCGTGCAGCGCACAGGCCAGGGTGCCGAAGTTATCGTTGAAAATCAGCACCGGGCGGCCGCCGATATCTACGTTTTCAAGCTGTTGCAGCAGATATTCGTCCGCCGCTTCCCACGCCTGCAGTTGGGTGGATTCTTCGTGTTGGGGATAACGCTCCAGCTCAAGTTGCTGTGTTCCCAGATCGAGTTGGCTCATTGCCCCTCCTGACTGATAAAATTTGGGCTGTTTATCCCCTAAAAACGCCCGTCAGTAAAATGTTTTTTCGGATAAATTGCGTATTGCGCCGCGTATCTGAAAACCTGCGCCCCTTTTCTCCTTCAACAACATTAACCTTTCCCTCCCGAGCACCCATGCCGATGTTTTTTTAACCTGACGGGGTGTAACTTTAAATGTTACACTGCCAGTCCCTATGGAAGGGGGAAAGCATGATTAAATCTTTCCGCGATCGCTATCTGGAGCAGTTCTATCTGGAAGGCAGGCGCAGCCGTCTTATCCCCGGCGCGCTCGAGCGGCAGTTGGCCAGAAAGCTCGATATGTTAGCCGCCGCGCAGCAAGAGCGTGATTTGCATCACCCCAAGGGTAACTATTACAAGCGGCTATCCGGGCCATTTCAGGGATGGTCGAGTCTGCGCGTCAATATGCACTGGCGGCTGATGTTCCAGTGGCGGCATGATGCCGCCGAAAAAATTTACCTCGATCCTCACCAAGATACCTGAACGAGGGGGAACCTATGTTGGAAACCACGTCTCGCGAACCCACCACGGTGGGAGAAGTGCTGCAGGAAGAATATTTAACGCCGTTAGGCATCGGCCAAGAAGAACTGGCAAAGGTATTGGGCGTCACCCGCGCCACCGTCAATCGCCTGTGCAACGGGCATCGACGCATGAGCGTTGCCGAGGCCAATCTGTTTGCCGATCTGTTCGAAACGACCGCCGACTTTTGGCTAAACCTGCAGGCGGCACACGATCGCTGGGAAGCCAGACAGGCCGATGCGCAGCGTGTGCGGCTGCGGCCAATTAAAGAAATACTGGGACGCAATATCACTCATGCATGACATCGAACTCGCCTACCTGCAAGGCTACCCGGCGCATCTGCAAAGCCAGGTGCAGCAATTGATCCACCAGAACCGGCTGGGAGACGTGCTGCTGCAGCGCTATCCGCAGGTGCACGACTGCACCACCGACAAATCGCTGTATCAGTTTACCGTCGATCTGAAAAACCAGTATCTGCGCAACGCCCAGCCGCTGAGCAAGGTGGCCTACGACAGCAAGATCCACGTCATGAAGCACGCGCTGGGCCTGCACACCGCCATCTCCCGCGTGCAGGGCGGCAAGCTGAAAGCCAAGGCGGAAATTCGCGTGGCGACGGTGTTCAAGGTCGCGCCCGAACCGTTCCTGCGCATGATCGTGGTGCATGAGCTGGCGCACCTGAAAGAGAAAGATCACAACAAGGCGTTCTACAGCCTGTGTTGCCATATGGAGCCGGATTACCACCAGTTGGAGTTCGATACCCGGCTGTATCTGACGCACCTTTCGCTGTTCGGCGAGCTGTATGCATAGCGAATGAGGGCGTGATAATCTGCGGTTTTAAGCCTGGACCGGAGTTCGCCATGATTCGCTTTGCCGTCGTCGGCACCAACTGGATTACGGAACGTTTTATCGATGCCGCCCATGAAAGCGGCAAACTCAAGCTGAGCGCCGTGTATTCACGCTCCCTGGAACAGGCGCAGGCGTTTGGCGCCAACTATCAGGTCACGCAGTTTTTCGACTCGCTCGAGGCAATGGCCCAGTCCGATGCCATAGACGCGGTGTATATCGCCAGCCCCAACTCCCTGCACTGCCCGCAATCGCTGCTGTTCCTGCGCCATAAAAAGCACGTGATCTGTGAAAAACCGCTGGCCTCCAACCAGCGCGAAGCGGAACAGCTGGCGGCCTGCGCGCGGGAAAATCAGGTGGTGCTGTTCGAAGCGTTCAAAAGCGCCTATCTGCCGAATTTTCTGGCGCTGCAGCAGGCATTGCCGAAAGTCGGCCGGCTGCGCAAAGCCTTCATCAACTACTGCCAATACTCTTCGCGCTACCCGCGCTACCTGGCCGGCGAGAACCCCAACACGTTTAACCCGCAGTTCTCCAACGGCTCCATCATGGATATCGGCTACTACTGCCTGGCCAGCGCGGTGGCGCTGTTCGGCGCGCCGCAGTCGGTGCTCGCCGGCGCCACGCTGTTGGAGACCGGCGTGGACGCCCACGGCACCGTCTGCCTGAACTACGGCGATTTCGACGTCACGCTTTCCCATTCCAAGGTCAGCGACTCGGCGATCCCCAGCGAGATCCAGGGAGAGGAAGGCACGCTGATTATCGACAAGATTTCCGAGTGTCAGGGCGTGGCGCTGACGCCGCGCGGCGGCAACCGCCAGGATCTGAGCCAGCCGCAGCACATCAACACCATGCTGTATGAAGCGCTGGCCTTCGCCGAGCTGGTGGAAAATCACCGGGTGGAACATCCGGGGCTGGAGAATTCGCTGATCGTCGCCCGCCTGCTGACCGATATCCGCCGCCAGACCGGCGTCGTCTTCCCCGCCGACGGAGAATGAGATGAAACCGCTGCTCGTGATGCAAACCGGCGACGCGCCGCAGGCCATTAGTCAGGAATTGGCCAACTTTGATGGCATGTTCCTGCAACAGGGCAATATCGACGCCGAACGCGCGCACATCGTACACTTGCCCGCCGGCGAGCGGCCGTTGCCGCCGGCCGCCTATTGCGGCGTGGTCATCACCGGCTCGCCGGCGATGGTGACCGAACAGCTGCCGTGGAGCGAGGCTGCGGCCGAGTGGCTGCGCCAGGCTATGGCGATCAAACTGCCGCTGTTCGGCGTCTGCTACGGCCACCAGCTGTTGGCCTACGCGCTCGGCGGCGAAGTGGGCTACCACCCGCAGGGCATGGAGGTGGGCACGCTGGAGATCGAACTGCTGCCCGCCGCGGCCGAAGACCGGCGGCTCACCCTGCTGCCGCCGCGCTTCAAAGCCAACCTGATCCACTCGCAGAGCGTGCTGACGCCGCCCGCCGGCGCGCAGACGCTGGCGCGTTCGCAGCAGGACGCGCACCAGATCCTGCGCTATGGCGATCATGCCCTGACCACCCAGTTCCACCCGGAATTCAACGGCGCGGTGATGGGCCAGTATCTGCAGTGGCTCGGCGAGCTGCATCCCGAGCAGCAGGCCCGCTATCAGCAGCAACAACAACAGGTTAGCGACACGCCGTTCAGCCGCCTGCTGCTGCAGGGATTCGTCGTCAGCCTGGGCGCGCAAAAAGCGTTGGCCGGCTAACGCGATTCACGTTGACCGCCGACACATTTTGCATTACTTTCTGCTCTGCAAAGGGGAGTAACTTCATTGCCGGTCAATCGTCATTACGATGCGCAAGCATCCGGTTACCGGGCAACCTGATGTCAAAGGTGTAACCACCTTCATCAACGTTGTAAGTGAGACCTTGCCGGAAGGCGAGGTTTGCTTGCAGCGTTCACAGAGCGGCTGGCGTCTTCCGACGTTGGCCGTTTTTGTTTTTGAAGGATACCTCTGATGATGAATTCCGTTGGCACACCGTGGTTATGGGGCAGCTTCGCCGCCGTCATAGTCGTGATGCTCGCAATCGACCTCCTGTTGCAGGGCCGTAAAGGCGCGCACACCATGACCCTGAAGCAGGCCGCCAGTTGGTCGCTGGTGTGGGTCAGCCTCTCTCTGCTGTTCAATTTCGGTTTCTGGTACTACCTGAATGAAACCGCCGGGCGCGCCGTCGCCGATACCCAGGCGCTGGCCTTCCTGACCGGCTACCTGATCGAAAAAGCGCTGGCGGTGGATAACGTGTTCGTCTGGCTGATGCTGTTCAGCTACTTCGCCGTGCCGGCCAACCTGCAGCGGCGGGTGCTGATCTACGGCGTGTTGGGGGCGATCGTGCTGCGTACCATCATGATCTTCGCCGGCAGTTGGCTGGTCAGCCAGTTCCAGTGGCTGCTGTATCTGTTCGGCGCTTTCCTGCTGTTCACCGGTATCAAGATGGCGTTGGCGAAGGAAGACGACTCGGCAATCGGCGACAAGCCGCTGGTGAAATGGCTGCGCAGCCGCCTGCGCATGACCGACAGCCTGGAAGGCGAGCGTTTCTTCGTGCGCCGCAACGGCATCCTGTTCGCCACCCCGCTGGTGCTGGTGCTGATCCTGGTGGAACTGAGCGACGTGATTTTTGCGGTGGACAGCATCCCGGCGATTTTCGCCGTGACCACCGACCCGTTCATCGTGCTGACCTCTAACCTGTTCGCCATCATGGGCCTGCGCGCCATGTACTTCCTGCTGGCCAACGTGGCGGAACGTTTCTCGATGCTGAAATACGGCCTGTCGGTGATCCTGGTGTTTATCGGTATCAAGATGCTGATAATCGACTTCTTCCACATCCCGATCGGTATCTCGCTCGGCGTGGTGGCGGGCATCCTGACGCTCACCTTGCTGATCAACGCCTGGGTCAATCGCCGCAACGATAGCCTGGCTAAGAAATAACCATAATCTGTTATCCGGGGCGCTAGTCGCCCCGCGATTGTTTGGCAATTCCCCCAAAACGCCAAACGTTATTACGATCACACAAATGTAACCAGTATGTTATCAAGTGTTGATCCGCGCTCAGAATTTCACCCTCGCCTCTTTCCAACATCATTCGATTACTGAATACTGATTCGGCAAACACACTTAGTTACAGAATCATATAAAGCTGTCCGGCGTCGTTCCCGCCGCGGCGGCCAGATAACATCAGGAAGAGAAGCACTATGCAAAAACTACTACAAAGGATGACTCAGGGCAGCCTGGTTAAACAAATCATGGTCGGCCTGGTGGCCGGCATTCTGGTGGCGCTGGTTTCGCCGGCGGCCGCGGCGGCGGTCGGCCTGCTCGGCACCCTGTTCGTCGGCGCGCTGAAAGCGGTAGCGCCACTGCTGGTGCTGATACTGGTGATGGCCTCGATCGCCAACCATAAACAGGGGCAGAAAACCAACATTCGCCCCATCCTGTTCCTCTATCTGCTGGGCACCTTCGCTGCGGCGCTGGTGGCGGTCGTCGTCAGCTTTATCTTCCCTTCCACGCTGGCGCTGACCACCGGCGCAACCGACATCACCCCGCCAGGCGGCATCGTGGACGTGATGAAGGGCCTGTTGATGAGCGTGGTGGCCAACCCGTTCCATGCGCTGATTAACGCCAACTACATCGGCATTCTGGCGTGGGCCGTCGGGCTGGGGCTGGCGCTGCGCCACGCTTCCGAAACCACCAAGGGGCTGATCAACGACATGTCCCATGCGGTCACGCTGGTGGTGCGCGCGGTGATCCGCTGTGCGCCGCTCGGCATCTTCGGCCTGGTGGCCTCCACGCTGGCGGAAACCGGCTTCGGCGCGCTGTGGGGCTATGCGCAACTGCTGATGGTGTTAATCGGCTGCATGCTGCTGGTAGCGCTGGTGCTCAACCCGCTGATCGTGTACTGGAAGATCCGCCGCAACCCGTATCCGCTGGTGTTCGCCTGCCTGCGCGAGAGCGGCGTGACCGCCTTCTTCACCCGCAGCTCCGCCGCCAACATCCCGGTGAACATGGAGCTGTGCAAAAAGCTGAATCTGAATGAGGACACCTACTCGGTTTCCATCCCGCTGGGCGCCACCATCAACATGGCCGGCGCGGCGATCACCATCACCGTGCTGACGCTGGCGGCGGTAAACACGCTGGGCATCGCGGTGGACGTCCCGACCGCCCTGCTGCTGAGCGTGGTGGCCGCCCTGTGCGCCTGCGGCGCCTCCGGCGTGGCCGGCGGCTCGCTGCTGCTGATCCCGCTGGCGTGCAACATGTTCGGCATTCCGAATGACGTGGCGATGCAGGTGGTGGCGGTCGGCTTTATCATCGGCGTGCTGCAGGATTCGGCGGAAACCGCCCTCAACTCCTCCACCGACGTGCTGTTCACCGCCGCCGCCTGCCAGGCGGAAGACCAGCGGCTGGCGAACGAAGACCCGCTGAAGGTGCGTTAATCGCGCTTTGCTTCATAAAAAGGCGCTCCCTCGAGCGCCTTTTTTGTCAGCTTTAGAGCGTCACCCCGCTTTTAAAGATCGCCAGCTCGCGAAAGTCGTTGGTTTCATTACGCGCCGGACGCCCGTTGGCAATCTCGACAATCAGATCGATGAAGCGGCTGAGCAACGTCTCCATCGCCACGCCGTGGATCAGGCTGCCGGCGTCAAAATCGATCCAGTGCGGTTTCTTCGCCGCCAGCTCGCTGTTGGTCGCCAGCTTCACCGTCGGCACAAAGCCGCCGTACGGCGTGCCGCGCCCGGTGCTGAACAGCACCATATGACAGCCGGCGCCGGCCAGCGCGCTGGTCGCCACCGCGTCGTTGCCCGGCGCGCTGAGCAGATTCAGCCCCGGCACGCGCAGCCGCTCGCCGTATTTCAGCACGTCCACCACCTGGCTTAGCCCCGCCTTTTGGGTGCAGCCAAGCGACTTCTCCTCCAGCGTGGTGATGCCGCCGGCCTTGTTGCCCGGCGACGGATTCTCATAAATCGGCTGCTGATGGGCGATGAAATAGCGTTTGAAATCGTTGATCATGTCGACGGTTTTGTCGAAGGTTCCTCCATCGCGGCAGCGGCTCATCAGAATGCGCTCGGCGCCGAACATCTCCGGCACTTCGGTCAGCACCGTGGTGCCGCCGTTGGCGATGGCATAGTCGGAAAAGCGCCCCAGCAGCGGGTTGGCGGTAATGCCCGACAGCCCGTCCGAACCGCCGCATTCCAGGCCGAACTTCAGCTCGCTCAAGCGGCCCGGCTCGCGGCGATCGTGGCGCATCTCCCGGTACAGCTCGTGCAACAGCGCCAGCCCGGCCTCCACTTCGTCGTCCTGCTGTTGGCACACCATAAAGCGCAACCGCCGCTCGTCCCCTATCCCCAGCGTGGCGCGAAAGGCATCCACCTGATTGTTCTCGCAACCCAGCCCGATCACCAGCACTGCGCCGGCGTTGGGATGGCGCGCCAGGTTTTGCAGCATGATGCGGGTGTTGGCATGATCCTGCCCCAGCTGCGAGCAGCCGAACGGGTGGCTGAACAGATGCACGCCGTCGATCCCGTCCGCCTGTGTTTGCTGCAAAAAGCGCTGCTGGATCTGGCGAGCGATACCGTTGACGCAGCCGACGGTCGGCACGATCCACAGCTCGTTGCGGATCCCCACTTCGCCGTTGGCCCGGCGGTACAGCTGCACCTCGCGATCCGCCGCCTGCGGCGGCAGCGCCGGGAACTGCGGCTGGTAACGGTAGCTGTCCAGATCGCTCAGGTTGGTTTTGACGTTTTGCGAATGAATATGCTCCCCAGGCGCAATGGCCGCGAGCGCATGGCCGATCGACTGGCCGTATTTGATGATGTCTTCGCCCTCGGCGATCGGGCCGAGTGCAAACTTGTGCCCACGCGCCACCGGCTGCGCCAGTTTGACGACCGCGCCTTCCAGCTCAACGCGCTCTCCGGCAGCCAGATCGCGCAGCGCCACCGCCACGTTATCCTGCTCGTGAATCTTTATCGTACTTTGCATAAACCGGTCCCGGATAACGGCTACGCCAGTTCAATGGCGAAATAGTTTTTGGCGTTGTCGAAGCAGATGTTTTTCACCATCTCGCCCAGCAGCGCGATATCCGCCGGCGCTTCGCCGTCCGCCACCCAGCGGCCGATCATCTGGCAAAGGATGCGGCGGAAGTATTCATGGCGCGTATAAGACAAGAAGCTGCGGCTGTCGGTCAGCATGCCGACGAAGCGGCTCAGCAGCCCGAGCTGGGCCAGCTGCGTCATTTGGCGCTGCATGCCGTCCTTCTGATCGTTGAACCACCAACCGGAGCCGAACTGCATCTTGCCCGGCGTGCCTTCCCCCTGAAAATTGCCGATCATGGTGCCGATCACTTCGTTATCGCGCGGATTGAGGCAATAGAGAATGGTTTTCGGCAGACCGCCCTGCCGCGCCTGAGCATCCAGCAGCCGCGACAGCGGTTCCGCCAGCGGCCGGTCGTTGATCGAGTCGAAGCCGATATCCGGCCCGACGGCGGCCAACATGCGGCTGTTGTTATTGCGCAGCGCGCCGATGTGATACTGCTGCACCCAGCCGCGACGCCGGTATTCGCCGGCCAAAAACAGCAGCACCGCGCTTTTGAACTGGGCGCTCTGTTCCGGCGTCGGCAGCTCGCCGTTCAGGCGGCGCAGCAGGATCGCATCCAGCGCCGCTTCATCGGCCTCGCCGAACACCACCACGTCCAGCGCATGATCGGCCACCTTGCAGCCGTGGGCGGCAAAGTGATCCATGCGCTTGTACAGGGCGTCGCACAGCGCGCTAAAGCGGCCGATAGCGGTGTCCGCCGCCGCCTCCAGCTGCCGCAGATAGTCGTTGAAGCCGGGCGCATCGATGGTGAAAGCCTTGTCCGGCCGCCAGCTCGGCAGCACTTTGATAGCGAAACTGCGATCGTCGGCGATCGCCCGATGATGACGCAGATCGTCGATCGGATCGTCGGTGGTGCCGACCATTTTCACGTTCATTTGCTGCATGATGCCGCGCGCGCGAAACGCATCCTGCGCCAGCAGCGCATTGCCGCGCTGCCAGATTTCATCCGCCGTGGCCGGCGACAACAGCATATCCGTGATGCCGAACGGGCGGCGCAGCTCCAGATGCGTCCAGTGATAGAGCGGGTTGCCGATGGTGTGCGGCACCGTGGCGGCCCAGGCGTCGAATTTCTCGCGATCGCCCGCATCGCCGGTGCATAACCGCTCCGCCACGCCGTTGGTGCGCATCGCCCGCCATTTGTAGTGATCGCCCCGCAGCCAGATATCGTACAGGTTGCTGAAGCGTGTATTCTCCGCGATCTGCTGCGGCGGCAAATGGCAGTGGTAATCGAAAATCGGCTGCTGCGCCGCGTAGTCGTGATACAAGCGCCGGGCAAATTCGCTGTCCAGCAGGAAATCTTCGCTCAAAAACGTCGCCATCTCGGGCTCCTTACTTGCCGTGCGGCACGGGGTTCGAATCACAAAAGTTATCACACCAATTTTTACTAGCGTCCAGCAAATTTTTCCCGATGTCTGCCGTTCATCCTCTCTCCACGCCCTTTTTCGCTCAATTTACCGGCAAAAATGCCCTGTTTCATCGGCCACAGTATCACTCAGGCGAATAATTCCTTTTGTGATATCACTCAACTTTTAAACCTGTATGACAGGTTATTGTCTCGCCAGCCGCATCGACGGCCACACCTTCAAACGGGGAGACACTTCGGATGCGTAAAATTAAAGGGTTACGCTGGTACATGATCGGACTGGTGACCATCGGCACCGTGCTGGGTTACCTGACCCGCAACGCCATCGCCGTGGCGGCGCCGACGCTGGAAGATACGCTGCACATCACCACCCAACAGTATTCCTATATCGTCGCCGCCTACTCCGCGTGCTACACCGTGATGCAACCGGTGGCGGGCTACGTGCTGGACGTGCTGGGCACCAAGGTCGGCTACGCCATGTTCGCCATTCTGTGGGCGCTGTTCTGCATGGGCACCGCGTTGGCCAACAGTTGGGGCGGGCTGGCGTTGGCGCGCGGCGCGGTCGGCATGGCGGAAGCGGCGATGATCCCCGCCGGGCTGAAGGCCAGCAGCGAATGGTTTCCGGCCAAAGAACGTTCGATCGCCGTCGGCTATTTCAACGTGGGCTCGTCGATCGGCGGCATGATCGCCCCGCCGCTGGTGGTATGGGCCATCGTCGCGCACAGCTGGGAGATGGCGTTCATCATCACCGGCGTGCTGAGCCTGATCTGGGCCATATGCTGGCTGCTGTTCTACAAACACCCGAAAGATCAGAAGAAACTGAGCCAGGAGGAACGCCGTTACATCCTCGAAGGCCAGGAAGCGCAGCACCAGACCTCTAACGCCAAAAAGATGTCCGCCTGGCAGATCGTGCGCAACCGCCAGTTCTGGGGCATCGCGCTGCCGCGCTTTCTGGCGGAACCGGCGTGGGGCACCTTCAACGCCTGGATCCCGCTGTTCATGTTCAAGGCCTACGGTTTTAACCTGAAAGAGATCGCCATGTTCGCCTGGATGCCGATGCTGTTCGCCGATCTCGGCTGCATCGTCGGCGGTTATCTGCCGCCGCTGTTCCAGAAGTATTTCAAGGTCAACCTGATCGTCTCGCGCAAGCTGGTGGTGACGATGGGTGCGGTGTTGATGATCGGCCCCGGCATGATCGGCCTGTTCACCAGCCCTTACGCGGCTATCGCGCTGCTGTGCGTCGGCGGCTTCGCCCATCAGGCGCTGTCCGGCGCGTTGATCACCCTCTCTTCCGACGTGTTCGGCCGCAATGAGGTGGCGACCGCCAACGGGCTGACCGGCATGGCGGCCTGGACCGCCAGCACGCTGTTCGCCCTGGTGGTCGGCGCCCTGGCAGACACCCTCGGCTTCAGTCCGCTGTTCGCCGCGCTGTCGGTCTTCGACATTCTCGGCGCCATCGTCATCTGGACGGTGCTGCAAAACCGCCCGGCCGCCGAACCGCAGCCGGCCGCGCTGCAGCCGACCCCGGCGCGCAGCTGATCCCCCGCCCGGCCGCTGCGCCGGGCCCCTTGCTCCTCTGGCAGCGGTGCCGAATAAGTGGTATAACAAATCCGATGGCCACGCGCCCCTTCCCACCGCACCGTATAGAGCATTCACTATGGAATTCACTGAAACCAGACGCCTGTATCAGCAACTGGCCGCCGAGCTGAAGCAACGCATCGAAAGCGGCCGTTACCCGGTAGGCGACAAGCTGCCGGCCGAGCGATACATCGCCGAAGAGATGAATGTCAGCCGCACCGTGGTGCGCGAGGCGATCATCATGCTGGAAGTGGAAGGCTATGTGGACGTGCGCAAGGGATCCGGGATCCACGTGGTGTCCAACCAGCAAAAGCACCTGGTGGTGCCGGGCGACAGCATCGAGTTCGCCACCGCCGGCCCGTTTGAGCTGCTGCAGGCGCGCCAGCTGATAGAAAGCAACATCGCCGAATTCGCCGCCACCCAGGTGACCAAGCAGGATATCGTGCAACTGATGGAGATCCAGGAGCACGCCCGCAAAGAAGACCGTTTCCGCGACTCGCAGTGGGATCTGAAGTTCCACGTGCAGGTGGCGCTGGCCACCCAGAACACCGCCATGGCCACCATCGTGGAAAAAATGTGGGTGCAGCGGGTCAACAACCCTTACTGGAAGAAACTGCACGAGCATATCGACGAACGCTCGATCGCCAGCTGGTGCGACGATCACGATCAGATCCTCAAGGCGCTGATGCGCAAAGATCCTTACGCCGCCAAACTGGCCATGTGGCAGCACCTGGAGAACACCAAGCAGATGCTGTTCAACGCCACCAGCGACGACTTCGAATACAACGCCGACCGCTATCTGTTCGCCGAGAACCCGGTGGTGCACCTGGACGGCGTGAGCCACGAGCCGAAATAGCCACGGCGGTCAAAAACCGTCGGCTTATGTCAGGTAATGTAAAATCCGCTGAATCGATGCCGGAACCGCCGTTTGCCGTGTACTATTTCACCGTCGGCAACGTAGATTTCCCTGTTGCCAATCGTGCTATTTTGGTAGAGTTAGCCCACTTTTTTACCCATTGCTGCGGGGGCGGGACGCGAATAAATGCGCTGGTTGTTTGCCATGCTGATTGCTCTTTTCTGCTGGACCGGTTCGGTCTCCGGCCAACAGCTATGCGTGGCGTCATCCAAGCCCCCCCCCAGCGCGCTGAGCAGCCTGCCACTGCTGGCGGAGCCGGCGCTTTCCCCTATGATCATGTGTATCGGGCGCCGGCCGAAGCGCGCCGCAAAGCGCCCGGCAAGTTGCCGCTGCTGCTGCCCAGAGCGTACTCTTTCCCCGGTTCGCTGCTCGCGTCCTCCCTGCCGGCGCCGGTCTATACCCTGGCCGCAGAGCCGGGCTACCGAATTCGTTTCCCCCGCCAGGACACCCCGGCCCCCAACCGGCTTGCCCAGGTCGACTGGATGCT
The DNA here is from genome assembly GCF_000747565.1 of Serratia sp. SCBI. Taxonomy (NCBI): domain Bacteria; kingdom Pseudomonadati; phylum Pseudomonadota; class Gammaproteobacteria; order Enterobacterales; family Yersiniaceae; genus Serratia; species Serratia sp. SCBI. Next base: position 4,430,080 of record NZ_CP003424.1, read on the forward strand.
GGACGCCTCCAGGCAACAAAGTCGGCAGGCCGGCTGGAAAGAAAGCAACATGCAGTACCGTGGCACGCTGACTTACCACCTATGACCGGTGTCGCACCGCTTAGAAACCTTAAAGCAACGCCGTTTCATCGTTATCAGCATTCAGGATCGCCGCGCGCTTTCAGCCCACGCCCGCTCCGCCGCTGAGATAAAAATAAACAATGACGTTTTAGGAACACCGGATGGACATCATTAAAGAACTGATACATGCCTTATGGCAGCAGGATTTTGAAACGCTGGCGAACCCTTCGTTGGTGTGGACCCTCTACATCCTGCTGTTCATGATCCTGTTTTTGGAAAACGGCCTGCTGCCGGCCGCTTTTCTGCCGGGCGACAGCCTGCTGATCCTGGTCGGCGTGCTGATCGCCAAAGGCACCATGGGCTTCCCATTGACCATCGTTATCCTGACCGTCGCCGCCAGCCTGGGGTGCTGGGTCAGTTACATACAGGGCCGATGGCTCGGCAATACGCGAACGGTGCAAGGCTGGCTTTCGCATCTGCCGGCCCATTACCATCAGCGTGCGCATAACCTGTTCCACCGCCACGGCCTTTCCGCCCTGTTGGTCGGCCGCTTCCTGGCCTTCGTGCGCACCCTGCTGCCAACCATCGCCGGCCTGTCCGGCCTGAGCAACGCACGCTTCCAGTTCTTCAACTGGATGAGCGGCCTGCTGTGGGTCTTGATCCTGACGACGCTGGGCTTCGCCCTCGGAAAAACCCCGGTGTTCCGCAAGTATGAAGATCAGCTGATGTTCTGCCTGATGATGTTGCCGCTGGTGTTGCTGGTGGTCGGCCTGGTCGGCTCGCTGATCGTGCTGTGGCGCAAGAAACGCGCCAGCGGCCAGAACCCGGGGAAAGGGGCGTGACAGCAAAGCGCCCGCGCTGGCAATACGTCCTGATGATCGCGCTCGCCCTGCTGGCGCTGGCGACGCTGTTGGTGCCCTGCATGGTGCGCACCGAGAGCGAGCTGCGCATTCGCGCCAGCCAGCAAGGGCTGTCGCTGCCCGACGGTTTTTATGTCTACCAGCGCCTGGATGAGCGCGGTATCCGCATCAAAAGCATCACGCCGGAAGGCGATGGCTTGGTTATCCGTCTGGATTCGCCGGAGCAGCAGTTGCTGGCGCGCGAAGCGCTGCAAACCATCCTGCCTCCCGGTTACCACATCGCGCTGAGCGAATCTCCCGTGCCAACGCACTGGGTGCGCGAATTTGCGCGCTCCCCACTCAATCTGGGATAATCCCCTTCAAATGAAGGGGATTCCTTTCATTGCCGTTATCTTCATTTTCATTCGCATCATTTAGCTCAAAAAACAATCAGTCGCGCCGAATTTCGGCTGATTCTTTGGGGGCGCGCCGGTTTCATGGCTATGCTGAAGGATAACTTCAGCCGGCGATGAACGCCCTCCTCTCGCGCTGCCGCCTCCGGCAGTCAGGAAAGCGGATGCCTGTTCAGGCATCCCATGAAAAGGAACTGAGAAATGAAATTTCGCCACTCACTGTTACTGCTGCTGCCACTCTGCGCGCTGCCGACGCTGTCCTCGGCCGCTGAGGGCGGCTGCGCCGCCAAAGCGCAAAATATCCAGCAGCAAATCGACTACGCGACTCAGCACGGCAACACCCACCGCGTGGATGGGCTGAAAAAAGCGCTGAGCGAAGTGCAGACCCACTGCACCGAAGCCGGCCTGCAGGCCGAACGCCAGAAAAATATCGCAGAGAAACAGCGCAAGGTGGACGAGCGCCGGGAAGAGCTGAAAGAAGCGCAACAAACCGGCAAGCTGGACAAGGTCGCCAAGAAGCAGCAAAAGCTGGCCGAAGCGCAGGCTGAATTGAAACGCGCCCAAGCGGAATAATTTTTTTACACCAGCGGATTTATCGATGAGAGCCCCATCACACGGGATTTCTTAAGCATATGGAATTGATGTCTGGTGTTATCTGCTGGTAATCACCCCTTTGCTCCGGCGAAAAAATCCGCTATGTTAAAAGTCTGTCGAAATAAACGTTAAGGAATAATCACATGGCACATGATTCAAATGCAGAAAACTTACGCGCTGAACTGAAGTCCTTAGCCGATACGCTGGAGGAAGTGCTGAACTCCTCCACCGACAAGCCGAAAGCCGAGCTGGAGAAGCTGCGCTCGAAGGCGGAAGGCGCGCTGAAAGAGACTCGCGCTCGCCTGAGCGACGCCGGTGACAAGCTGGCCTCGCAAACCAAACAGATCGCCGGCCAGGCCGACGACTATGTGCGCGACAACCCGTGGACCGGCATCGGTATCGGCGCGGCGGTCGGCGTGGTGTTGGGCGTGCTGCTCGCGCGTCGTTAATCATGGCTGAACAACCGCAAGTGCGCGCGCAGGGCCCCGCTAAAGGGGTCCTGGATATCGGTCAGCGCATCATCACGATCCTGGTCGGCATGGTGGAAACCCGTGTCCGGCTGGCGGTAGTCGAGCTGGAAGAGGAGAAAGCCAACCTCATTCAGCTGCTGATCATGGCCGGCATGACGCTGCTGTTCACCGCCTTCGGTTTGATGAGCCTGCTGATCCTGATCTTCTGGGCCATCGATCCGGTCTATCGGCTGGTGGCGCTGGGCGCGACAACCGGCGTGCTGCTGTTCCTCGCCGTAGTCGGCACCATCTGGACGCTGGTCAAGGCCCGTCGCACCACGCTGCTGGGCGCCACGCGCAAGCAACTGGAGCTCGATCGCGCCGAACTGGAGCGAGAGCCATGAGCCGCCGCCGCTATCTGGAATGGAAAAAAGAGAGGCTGATTCGGCAGATCCAGCAACAGCGTCTGGATCTGGCCGAAAACAAGTCTCTGTGGCTGGAAAAGACCGAACGCATCGACCGCGGCTGGCAAACGGTGTTTGGCCTGCGCCGCTATCTGGTGCTCGGTTCCAGCGTCATGGCGCTGTACGGCATCCGCCACCCCAGCAAGATGATCCGCTGGTCGCGTCGTGCTTTCGGCGCCTGGAGCGCTATTCGACTGTTTAAAAAGACGTTTTCCGCCAAGTAAGCCACTTAGACTTTCCTTCAAACCTCCTGTTGCTCTGCCCGCATTTTCTCCCATGATACAACGCGTCCAACCCCGGGGCCGGGCAACCTGCTGATCGGCGGCATTTTATTAGCACGCTAAAGATTCAGATTTTTTGAAAAATTACGACAGTTTTACTTGCTAACAACCTGAGCACTTCCCGCTTAACATTCACTCCATCAATACGATACGAGCCGGACAGGGCGAATGTCCTGATATACCGCTCGTTGACATGGCTTCCGCCGAACAGGCATACAAAAACACTTTGGAGTAGATGATGAAAAAATTAGAAGATACAGGTTTGTTGGTTGCTCGTATTCTGATGCCAATCCTGTTTATCGTGGCAGGCTACGGCAAAATGGGTGACGCCTACGCCGGTACCCAACAGTACATGCAATCGATGGGCGTGCCTGGCTTCTTGCTGCCGCTGACCATCCTGCTGGAATTTGGCGGCGGTCTGGCGATCCTGTTCGGTTTCCTGACCCGCACCGTGGCACTGTTCACCGCCGGTTTCACCATCCTGACCGCGCTGCTGTTCCACACTGATTTTGCGAACGAAGTAAACCAGCTGATGTTCATGAAAAACCTGACCATCGCCGGCGGCTTCATCGTGTTGGCGGTCGCAGGCCCGGGCGGCTTCAGCATCGACCGTCTTCTGAACAAGAAATGGTAATCTAAACTGTCATTCAGGGCCCGGCATGCCGGGCCTTGTCGTTTTTTAACTCGGACACCAAGGAGATTCCCATGGGACAACTCGTCGATGGCGTTTGGCAAGACATCTGGTATGACACCAAATCTACCGGCGGCCGTTTCAAACGTTCAACCGCTCAGTTTCGCAATTGGGTGACCGCCGACGGTCAGCCGGGCGAACACGGCGTGGGCGGCTTCCAGGCCGAAGCGGGCCGTTATCACCTTTATGTTTCTCTCGCCTGCCCCTGGGCGCATCGCACGCTGCTGATGCGCAAACTGAAAGGGCTGGAGCAGATCATTCCGGTCTCGGTGGTGCACCCGCTGATGCTGGAAAACGGCTGGACCTTCGGCCAGGATTTTCCTGAAACCACCGGCGATCCGCTGTATCACGCCGACTTCTTGTACCAGATCTACCTGCGGGCCGATCCGCACTACAGCGGGCGCGTGACCGTACCGGTGCTGTGGGATAAACAGCGGCAAACCATCGTCAGCAACGAGTCCGCCGACATCATCCGCATGTTCAACAGCGCGTTTGACGGCGTCGGCGCTCGGGCAGGCGACTACTACCCGACCGCGCTGCGCGGCAAGATCGATGAGCTGAACGGTTGGATTTACGATCAAGTGAACAACGGCGTGTACAAGGCCGGTTTTGCCACCAGCCAGGAAGCCTATGACGAAGCGGTCAACGGGGTATTCAACGCGCTGGAACGCCTGGAGCAGATCCTGGGGCAGCATCGTTACCTGACCGGCGATCGGCTGACCGAAGCCGATCTGCGTCTGTGGACCACGCTGGTGCGTTTCGATCCGGTGTACGTCACCCACTTCAAGTGCGACAAACACCGCATCAGCGACTACCTCAATCTGTACGGCTTCCTGCGCGACATCTACCAGATGCCAGGCATCGCCGAGACGGTCAGCCTGCCGCACATTCGCAACCACTACTACCGCAGCCACGCCACCATCAACCCGCACGGCATCATTTCCATCGGGCCGGCGCAGGATCTGGACGAGCCGCACGGCCGCGACCAGCGCTTCGGTTAAGGCGAAAAAAATCCCCTTGCCGCCCGGCAAGGGGATCTCATCCAACCGACGTTAACGCTGCGCGAACAGGCGCGGAATCTCACGCAGGAACCAGGCTTTCGCCTCCCCCATGCTGTCGCGCCGCCAGGCCATGATGATGTCGGCTTCGCGGCTGTATTCCGGCCCGACCACGCGCAGCCGCCCGGCTTCGATATCTTTCTCCACCATCGGATACGGCATGGTCGCCACCCCCAACCCGGCCAGCAGCGCCAGGCGCTTGTCTTCAATGGTGCTCACCGTCAGGCGCTGTTGCTTGTCCAGCAGCTGTACGGTCAATACCGGGCGCTCACGGGCGGTGTCGGCCACCGCAATGCCGCGGTACTTCACGCGGGTCACTTCGGAAAGCGGCTCCGGCTCCAGGTGGATCGGGTGATCCGGCGCGGCGACATAAACGCTCATCACCTTATACAGTTTGCGGGTGTTGATCTCCGACGACGCGCGGAAATGCATGTCCGGCGCGATCACGATGTCGGCGCGCCCCTGCTCCAGCCGCTCCCAGGCGCCCGCCAGCACCTCGGTGAAAATGGACACCTGGGTGTTGGCCTTCAGCGCCAGCTTGTCAACCAGCGGGAACAGCAGACTCGGCGGCGACAGCGCTTCACTGACGATAGTCAGGTGAGTTTCCCAACCGCGCGCCAACGCTTCGGCGTCGGTAGTCAGCTTATCGGCCGCCTCCAGCAGCACCCGACCGCGTTCCAGCAACATGCGCCCCACGTTGGTGAACTTGGTGCGGTGGCCCGAACGGTCGAACAGCACCACGTCCAATTCTTCTTCCAATTTTTGCATGGTGTAGCTGAGTGCCGACGGCACCCGGCCCAATTCGTCGGCGGCCGCGGCGAAGCTGCCGCGCCGGTCGATTGCATCCATCACCCTTAGTGCCTCAAGCGTGAGCGCCCGATCTCTGGCCATCGCATCCCTCTGTCAGGAAATTTGAATATGCCGACCAGATTAACTGGCTAACAATCCGACGTCCAGATGCTTACCATTTGGATAATGAATTTAGAGAGCCGATTGCCATGATTACATGCAGAACAGCACAACAATGCGGGCAAGCTGACTTTGGTTGGCTGCAGGCTCGCTACACCTTTTCCTTTGGTCACTACTTCGATCCCAAACTGATGGGCTACGCGTCGCTGCGGGTGCTGAATCAGGAGGTGCTGGCGCCGGGCGCGTCGTTCCAGCCGCGCACCTATCCCAACGTGGATATCCTGAACCTGATCCTGCAGGGCGAGGCGGAATACCGCGACAGCGACGGCAACACCACGCGCGTTAAAGCCGGCGAAGCGTTGCTGTTGGCCACCCACCCGGGCCTGAGCTACAGCGAGCAGAACGTCAGCAGTGATACGCCGCTCACCCGCCTGCAGCTGTGGCTGGACGCCTGCCCGGAACGCAGCAACGAACGGGTGCAGCGCCTGGCGCTGCCGGCGGCGGGCAACCTGCTGTTGGCTTCGCCGGACGGCGCGCAGGGCAGCCTGCAGCTGCGTCAACAGGTCTGGATCCATCATCTCGATCTGCAGCCGGGCGAAGAACAAACGCTGACGATTAACGGGCCGCGCGCTTATCTGCAGTCGATACACGGCACCATCGCCGCCACCGGCGAGCGCCACGAGGAACAACGCCTGACCTGCGGCGACGGCGCCTTCGTGCGCGAGGAGAATCGCCTGACGATCCGCGCCGAGACGCCGCTGCGCGCGCTGCTGATTGATCTGCCGGTGTAAGCCGGCCGGAAAACGAAAAACCCCGCGCAACTGACGTTGCGCGGGGTTTTCTTTTGTCGAGGGAGTTGACCGGTAAGCCGGGTTCTGTCGTGGACAGTCATTCCTCTAGGCCAGCAATCGCTCACTGGCTCAAGCAGCCTACCCGGGTTCAGTACGGGCCGTACCATGTGAACCCCTATTTGGCCTTGCTCCGGGTGGAGTTTACCGTGCCACGAACTGTTGCCAGCCGCGCGGTGCGCTCTTACCGCACCCTTTCACCCTTACCTGATCCCGCTTGCGCGGGCCATCGGCGGTTTGCTCTCTGTTGCACTAGTCGTAGGCTTGCGCCTCCCAGGCGTTACCTGGCACCCTGCCCTATGGAGCCCGGACTTTCCTCCCCTCCATCTGTCTCCCCGAAGAGGACGGCAATGAAGCGGCGACTGTCTGGTCAACTCCGGCGCGGATAGTAGCGTCGCGGCGGCGGCAGGTCAACCGCTTTACGGCTGTTGTTGCTCCAGCGCGTGCTTATACAGCGCATTTTTCTTCACGCCGTGGATTTCCGCCGCCAGCGCCGCCGCCTTTTTCAACGGCAACTCTTTTTGCAGCAGCGCCAGCGTGCGCAGCGCCTCAAGCGGCAGCGCATCCTCCTGCGCCTTGTGGCCTTCGACGATCAGCACCATCTCGCCGCGGCGGCGCACTTCATCTTCCTGCACCCACGCCAGCAGCTCGCCCACCGGCGCGCCGTGGATAGATTCCCAGGTTTTGGTCAGCTCGCGCGCCAGCACGACATAACGCTGCGGGCCCCAAACGGTGACCATGTCCTGCAGACTTTCCAACAGGCGGTGAGTGGATTCGTAGAAAATCAGCGTGCGCGGTTCCTCCGCCAGCGCCATCAGCGTATCCTTGCGCCCCTTGGTTTTCGCCGGCAGAAAACCTTCGTAGCAGAAACGGTCGGAAGCGACGCCCGCGGCGCACAGCGCGGTAGTGGCGGCGCAGGCGCCCGGCAGCGGCACCACGCGAATGCCGGCCTCGCGGCAGCGGCGCACCAGGTGATAACCGGGATCGTTGATCAGCGGCGTGCCGGCGTCGGACACCAGCGCGATGCTCTGGCCTTCCTGCAGTTTCGCCAGCAGCTGATCGGCCTTTTGCTGTTCGTTGTGATCGTGCAGCGCGAACAGACGCGCGTTGATCGCGAAGTGTTGCAGCAGCAATCCGGTATGGCGCGTGTCTTCCGCCGCGATCAGATCAACGCTTTTCAGTACCTCTAACGCGCGGTGGGTAATATCGCCCAGATTGCCGATTGGGGTGGGCACCACATACAGCGTTGATGCAGAAATGACTGATTGTTGGTGTTGATTCATTGTTTCATCCGGGTTGCCGATTTAATATTGAGCATCTTGAAAAAAACATCACTGGATACAGTATGCTTTCCTCAACATTCGTTCGTACCAAAGCAGGGCGTTCCAAGCCTGTCCGACTTACCGCAGTCATCGCGGCCGCCCTTTTCCTGGCAGGCTGTCCGAGTCGGGCCCCGCAAACGCCGCCCGCCAATATACAGGACGAAGCGAGCGCCAGCTCCGATTACTACCTGCAGCAGTTGCAGCAAAGCAGCGATGATAACAAGGCTGACTGGCAATTACTTGCTATTCGCGCCTTGCTGCGTGAAGGAAAACTGCCGCAGGCCGGCGACCAGTTGAATCAGCTGCCGAAAAACCTCAGCGGCGCACAGCAGACCGAACGCCAGTTGCTGGCCGCCGAACTGCAGATCGCCAACAAGAGCTACGTCAGCGCCCGCAGTACGCTGGGCCACCTGGACAGCGGTACGCTGTCGCCGAATCAGAAGGTGCGCTACTACCAGGCGCAGATCGCCGCCAACCAGGGCAAAGCATCGCTGCCGCTGATCCGCGCCTATATCGCTCAGGAGCCGTTGCTGACCGGCAAGGCGCACCAGGACAATCTGGATCAAACCTGGCAGGCCCTGCTGCAGCTGACGCCGCAGGAGATGAACAGCCTGGTGATCAACGCCGACGAGAACGTGCTGCAAGGCTGGCTGGATCTGCTGCGCGTCTATCAGGACAACAAGCAGGATCCCGATCTGCTGAAGGCCGGCATCAAAGACTGGCAGAACCGTTATCCGAAGAACCCGGCGGCCAAAACGCTGCCGGCTCGCCTGAATCAGGTGCTGAACTTCACCCAGGCCTCCACCTCGAAAATCGCCCTGCTGCTGCCGTTGAACGGCCAGGCGAAAGTGTTCGCCGACGCCATCCAACAAGGGTTCGAAGCGGCGAAAAACGGCGGTTCCATGCCGGCGCCGCAGCCTCAAGCCGCGCAACCGGCCGGCGCGCCGGCCCAAACGGCGCCGGCCGATCAGGCCGCTGCCGGTGATATCAACGCCAACGGCGCGGTCAGCCCTTCGGCGCAAGAGAGCCAGCCGGCCGTGACCGCCGCGCAACCCGCTGCGCCGTCCAGCGCGCCGATAACGCCGCTGCAGGCCGCTAATGCGCAGGTCAAAGTGTACGACACCACCAGCCAGCCGCTGGCCGCCTTGCTGAGCCAGGCGCAGCAGGATGGCGCCACTCTGGTGGTCGGGCCGCTGCTGAAAGAGAACGTCGATCAGTTGTCCGCCAGCACCACCACGCTGAACGTGCTGGCGCTCAACCAGCCCGAAACGCCGAAGGACAATCTGAACATCTGTTACTTCGCCCTGTCGCCGGAAGATGAAGCGCGCGACGCCGCCCGCCATATCTGGGAACAACAGAAACGTCAACCGCTGCTGCTGGTGCCGCGCGGCGCCTTCGGCGATCGCGTCGCCAAGGCCTTTAACCAGGAATGGCAGAAGCAAGGCGGGCAAACCGTGCTGCGTCAGGACATCGGCTCCGCCGGTGAACTGCGCCAGATGGTGAACAGCGGCGGCATCCGCATGACCGGCACGCCGATGTCGAGCGCCCCGGCGCCGCAGAGCGTGACCATCGCCGGGCTGACCATTCCGGCGCCGCCGAGCGACGTGCCCGCCGCTACCGGCGGCAGCGTCGACGCGGTGTATATCGTCGCTACCCAGTCCCAACTGACGCTGATCAAACCGATGATCGACATGGCCACCAGCTCGCGCGGCAAACCGGCGATGTACGCCAGCTCGCGCAGCTACCAGGCCGGCGCCGGCCCGGACTTCCGTCTGGAAATGGAAGGTCTGCAGTTCAGCGATATTCCTCTGCTGGCGGGCTCAAACCCTCAGCTGTTGCAGCAGGCCAGCGCGCGTTTCCGCAACGATTACTCGCTGGTGCGCCTGTATGCGATGGGGATGGATGCCTGGACATTGGCCAACCACTTTGCTGAAATGCGCCAGCTGCCGGGCTTCCAGGTTTCCGGCACCACCGGCACGCTGAGCGCGTCGCCGAACTGCGTGATCAACCGCAAGCTGCCTTGGCTGCAATATCGTCAGGGTACGGTCGTGCCGGTCTCTTGAACCCACGCGCCGCCGGGGCGGGCTATGAGTTACTGGCCCGCCGTCATCTGGAACGCGCCGGGCTCACCTTCTGCGCCGCCAACGTTGCGGTGCGCGGCGGCGAGCTCGACCTCATCATGCGCGACGGCGCCACCTGGGTGTTCGTCGAAGTGCGCTACCGCCGCAACGACGCCTTCGGCGGCGCGGCCGCCAGCGTTACCTCTCGCAAACAACAGCGGTTGCTGCACGCCGCCGCCGTCTGGCTGGCGGGGCGCGGCGCCAGTTTTGACACATCATCTTGCCGTTTTGATGTTTTGGCCATTACCGGTAGCCAGTTAGAATGGATACCCAACGCCTTCAATGCGGATTAATTGGGGTTTTGCGGCGCAGACCGGCCCTTTGACTTAGTGGATTAATACAACGTGCTGGATAGAATTAAAGTCTGTTTTACCGAAAGCATCCAAACCCAGATCGCGGCGGCGGAAGCGTTGCCTGACGCCATTTCCCGCGCTGCGATGACGCTGGTTCAATCCTTACTCAACGGCAACAAAATCCTGTGCTGCGGCAACGGCACCTCGGCGGCCAACGCGCAGCACTTCGCCGCCAGCATGATCAACCGTTTTGAAACCGAGCGCCCCAGCCTGCCGGCCATCGCCCTCAACGCCGACAACGTGGTGCTGACGGCGATCAGCAACGATCGCCTGCACGACGAAGTGTACGCCAAACAGGTGCGCGCGCTCGGGCACACCGGCGACGTGCTGCTGGCGATTTCCACCCGTGGCAACAGCCGTGATATTGTGAAAGCGGTCGAAGCGGCCGTGACCCGCGATATGACCATCGTCGCGCTCACCGGCTACGACGGCGGCGAGCTGGCCGGGTTGCTCGGCCAACAGGATGTCGAGATCCGCATCCCGTCGCACCGCAGTTCGCGCATTCAGGAAATGCATATGCTGACCGTAAACTGCCTGTGCGACCTGATAGACAATACGTTATTCCCCCACCAGGACGATTAAGGAACTGAGATGAAGCTAAAAGCCACATTTGCAGTGCTGTCCAGCGCCCTGCTGTTACAAGGCTGTATCGCCGGCGTCGTCGTCGGCAGTGCGGCCGTCGCCACCAAAACCGCCACCGACCCGCGTAGCGTAGGGACCCAGGTGGATGACGGCACGCTGGAAGCCAGGGTAGAAAGCGCCCTGAGCAAAGACCAGCAGTTGAAGAAAGAGGCCCGGGTGGTCGCCACCGCCTATCAGGGCAAGGTGCTGTTGACCGGCCAGTCGCCTAACGCCGATCTCACCGCGCGCGCCAAGCAGATCGCCATGGGCGTGGAAGGCACCACCGAAGTGTATAACGAAATTCGCCAGGGCACGCCGGTCAGCCTGAGCACCGCGTCCTCCGACACCTGGATCACCACCAAAGTGCGTTCGCAGCTGTTGACCAGCGATACGGTGAAATCGTCCAACGTGAAAGTCACCACCGAAAACGGCGAAGTGTTCTTGCTGGGCCTGGTCACTCAGCAGGAAGGGCAGTCGGCGGCGCAGATCGCCAGCCAGGTCAGCGGCGTGAAGCACGTCACCACCGCCTTTACCTATGTGAAATGATCCTTCAGGCAAGGGGGCTTCCCCTTGCCGCTTTTCTGTACGCTTCCCGCTGTTTTACCCTGGTTTAATGAGCCGCGTTTAAAGTAATCTCTCACTTCATTACGGATAAAATTCAAATGGACAGAATTTTAATCGGTTTTCTCACTGCCGTTTCTTTATTCACCGCCGGAGTTTCCGCCGCCAATCCCACTCAGGATACGCCCCGCGCCGAACATGCCCCGCCCCCGATGACCGGTCAAACCGTTGCTACTGAAGGCGCGATCACGGTCGACCAGGTAAAAATCAATTATCAGGCGCAAACCGGGGTGCTGGAATTGAGTAAAGAGGATCCGGAAGATCCCGTGACCGGCATGTTCTATGTTGCGTATTTCAAAAAGAATGAGAATAAGAACGAAAGCAGGCCGATTACCTTTATCTACAACGGCGGGCCGGGCTCCGCCTCGCTGTGGCTGCATATGGGGGCGCTGGGGCCTAAACGGGTTATCGCTACTCAGCCAGAGAAAACACAGCTGGCGCCTTACCAACTCACCGATAACCAATACAGTCTGCTCAACGTCAGCGATCTGGTGTTTATCGATGCCCCCGGAACGGGTTACAGCCGCTTTTCCAGCAGTGCCGCCAGCCAGCCGGAGAGAGCGCAGCAAAAAGCACAGAGTGCCAGCAGCGTCTATGGCGTCAACGGTGATGCTCAGGCTTTTTCTCAATTTATCGTTCAGTTTTTAACGCATTACCAACGCTGGAACTCACCTAAATATTTATTGGGTGAAAGCTACGGCACTACCCGCTCGGTGGTATTGGCCGAGACGCTAAAAAATCAGAATATCGATCTTAACGGTATTATCCTGATGTCGCAGTTTCTGAACTACGACAATAACGTCGACGATCCCAATCAAAACCCCGGCGTCGATCAACCTTACTATCTGGCGCTCCCAACCTACGCAGCCAGCGCATGGTACCACCAGCGGCTGCCGGGCAAACACCAGAGCCTGAAAACCCTGTTAGACCAGGCCGAGCAGTTTGCGCTGGGGACTTATGCCCCAGCCTTGCTGCAAGGTACCAATCTGCCTGAAAAAGATCGCCAAACGCTCGCCGAGCAGCTTTACCAATTTACCGGCATTCCGGCCGATTATTGGCTCAAGGCCAATTTGCGCCTGAGTGGACCGGTCTTCGCCAAGCAACTGTTGCGCAGCCAAGACGAGACCATTGGCAGAATCGATACCCGCTATCGTGGGCCGTCGCTGGATAATATCGCTGAAACGTCCAACTACGATCCCAACGTCAGTGCAATTACTTCCGCCTACGTCGCGCAATTCCACGATTATCTTGGCAAAACGCTGCATTTTAGCGCCGACCAAAACTATCGCGCATTTTCCAATGAGGTCTATGACTGGAACATGTCCAGCAACAGCCGGGACAGATCATTTAACGTGTTGCCGAACCTGTCGCGAGTGATGAAAATGACTCCGACAATGAGAGTGATGGTGATTGGCGGGGTTTACGACCTGGCCACCCCTTACTTCGTCGCCAAATATGAGATGAGCCATCTGCCCGTGTCGCCCAAATTACGCGACAATATCCGTTTCTATTGGTATGACACCGGGCATATGCCGTACGTGGATGAACTATCGCTTAAAAAGATGCACGCGGATTTAACTGCATTTATCAGCGAAAAGCCCTGATGCGGCATTAGCCACCGAAGAGAGGGATACCTTGCCCGAAAGCAGGGTATCGCTTGGTTAATCCAGCTTGTTCTCTTTCAGGAAACCTTCCCCACCCAACTGGCGCATCTGGCGCATAATCCACTGCTGTCGCTGCGCCACATAACCGGACGGCGCATCGGCCCTGAAGCGATGCGGATTCGGCAATACCGCTGCCAGCAGCGCCGCTTCGGCCGCGGTCAGGCGCTTGGCCGGCTTATGGAAAAAGCGCTGTGAAGCCTCTTCCACGCCGAACACCCCGTCGCCGAACTCCACGATGTTCAGATACACCGTCAGAATACGCCGCTTGGTCCACACCAGCTCGATGCCCGACGTCAGCCCGGCCTCCAATCCTTTGCGCAGCCAGCTGCGGCCATCCCACAAAAAACAGGTTCTTGGCGGTCTGCTGCGACAGCGTGGACGCGCCGCGAATGCGCGTCGGGCGCTTCTCGTTGTGGCTGAGCGCCTTTTCAATGGCCGCCACATCGAAGCCCCAATGGTCTGGAAACTTCTGATCTTCCGCCGCCATCACCGCCAGCGCCATCTGCGGCGAAATGTCGTCCATCGACACCCAGTCCGAATGAGCGACGTAGCCGAAGTCGCCGCTCAGCCAGGCGCCGACCTGCCGCTCCACCATCACGGCGGAAAACGGCACCGGCAGGAAGGCGAAGGCCACAATGCCCAACACCCACAGGCCGATAATCGCGATGACGCCGCGTTTCAGCCAATACCACGGACGCAGCCGCCGCCATCCGCCGACCGATTTACTCATTCAGCCAGTTCCAGCACCCGCGCCACCAGTTTATCGATGCCGACGGCCGCCTGCGCGATCGACGGCGCCAGCATATAGGCTGGCGTGGTCACGATCTTGTGCTCGCTGTCCACCACGATGTCGTCCACCGGGCAAATCACCGGCTCGCCGCCCATGGCGTCAATCACTTCTCCCAGGTCGGGATCGTTGCCAATGGTCAGCCGCGCTTGTTGATCGAGCAGCTTCGGCAACAGCGCCGGTGCGATGCACATCAGGCCAATTGGTTTGTTGGCCTTATGCATCTCGCGCGTCAGACGCGCCAACGCTTCATCGACCCAACATTCCGCGCCGGCCTCGGCGAAATTGCTGAGATTCTTGGCGGCGCCAAAGCCGCCGGGCACAATCAGCGCATCCAGCTGCGCGGCCTCGGCCAGCGCCAACGGCTGCACTGCGCCGCGGGCAATGCGCGCCGATTCAATCAGGACGTTGCGCGATTCCGCCATCTCCTCACCAGATAAGTGATTAATAACATGGCGTTGCGGTTTATCAGGCGCAAAACACACCGCCTGCGCGCCGGCACGGTCCAGCGCCAGCAGCGTCAGCACCGCTTCGTGGATCTCCGTACCGTCATAAACGCCGCTGCCGCTGAGGACTACACCCACCTTTTTCATCACTCTTACTCCTGTCGCTGCTGTCAACTGGTTCGTGCTCGGAGTTGACAAACACTAATCTACATCACACATTTTAATGAATCTTCTAACAAGAGCGCTTACATTTGCTATGTTGTTGGCTGTATGATGTTTAGGAATTCGCTACAACCTGCTCGACCAGAACACTGAAACCAATACGCAGGTTCACAATTTCCCTGGTGTTGGCGCAATATTCGCGCACCCCGGCTCACGTCGGGGTCATTTTTTTTCAGCGTTCTCTACCCAAGCCCGCAGTACCTGCACGTCGTTGCGCCACTCTTGCTTCAGCTCATCTACCCAGTCCTGCACGTTATCCCACCAGGCCGGCAGCGTCGGCGTTTGAATCTGTTGCGCCAACTGCTGCAGGTGACGCAGGCCGACCGAACCGGCGGCGCCCTTGATCTTGTGCCCTTCCTCGGTGATGCCTTTCTGATCGCGCGCCGTCATATTGGAATCCAGCACCGCCAGATAACCCGGCATCATCTGTTCGAACATCTCCAGACTTTGATGGATCAACTGCGGGCCAACCAGGTCCATGTACTGCTCCAGCATCGCGGTATCGAGTAACGACTCATTAATCTGCATCGCCTTGTGCTCCGTTTTCTTAGAAGTGTGAGAAGGTTGATGATCCCAATAGTGTTTGATGACCTTGGTCAGCGCCGGCACCGACAGCGGCTTGCTCAGCACATCGTCCATGCCCGCCTCGAGATACTCTTTTTTGTCTTTCAGCACGTTGGCGGTCAGGGCCACCAACGGCGGCAGCGCCTGCCCGGCGTAACGCTCGCGCAGCGCCCGGGCGATATCCAGCCCGGTCATGTCCGGCAGTTGGATGTCCAGCAGCACCAGATCGAACTCGTCCGGATCGAACATCGCCAGCGCGTCGTGGCCGTTCATCGCCACCTCGACGCTGTTGCCCAGCTTCTCCAGCACCGAGCGCGCCACTATCACGTTCAGTTCGATATCTTCCACCAGCAGAATGTGCAGCGCCGGCAACGGCAGCTCCTCTTCCTCCGGCGCCGCGCTGACGGCTTCCTGCACCGCCGGCGCCTTGATGGTCAAAGTGAAGCAAGAACCGTGCCCTTGTTCGCTGCGCACGGTAATGTCGCCGCCCATGCTCTGCGCCAGCCGTTTGGAGACCGCCAGCCCGATGCCGGTGCCGGTGGCCGGACGGCCGCCGCGCTGATCTTTCACCTGATAATACATGGCGAAGATCTTGTCCTGCTCGTCCTGCGGGATGCCCATGCCCGAGTCTTCCACTTCGAACACCAGCTTCTCCTGCGCCTCGCGCCGCACGCGCACCACAATTTGCCCCTGCTGGGTAAATTTCACCGCGTTGCCGATCAGATTCCACAAGATCTGCCGCAGGCGCGTGCCGTCGGTCACGATCTGCTGCGGCAGCGGCGTCTGCGGCTCCATGATGAACTGCAGCCCTTTCGGCTGCGCCAGCAGGCCCGAGAGGTTCTCCAGATCCGCCAGGAAACCGGTGAAGTCCACCGGCTGGTTGTCGAGCTGCACCTTGCGCCGCTCGAGCTTGTCCATTTCGATAATGTCGTTGAAGATATTGCCGAGGGTGATGGCGCTGACGTGAATGGTCTTCAGGTATTTCAGTTGCTCGTCGTTCAGCTCGGTATCAAGCAAAATGCGGCTCAGGCCGACGATGCCGTTAAGCGGCGTACGCAGCTCGTGGCTGATCGTGGAGATAAAGGTGGTCTTCTCCCTGCTGGCGTTCTCCAGCGCGTCCTGGTAGCGCTTACGCTCGGTAATATCGCGGCCGAAGCCCATCAGCCCGTGGCGTTTGCCCACCCGGTCGTAAAACGGAACCTTGCGCAGCTCGAAACAGGCTTTGCGGCCGTCGGGATACACCAGCCACTGTTCGTAGGTCAGCGAGACGTTATGGCGGAACACCTTCTCGTCGGTCTCAATGACCTTTTCGGCGATCTCCTGGCCGTAGACGTCGAACGGCGTCAGGCCGATCAGCTGCTTCTCGCTTTTGCCGGTCAGCAGTTCCATCGCGCGGTTACAGCCGGAAAACTCTTTGTCTTCGTTGCGGTAGTAGACCAAATCCGGCGAGGCATCGAGGAAGGAACGCAGCAGCGCCGATTGCTGGCCCAGCTCAATCTGCGCCTGCTCGCGCTGCTCCATCTCTTCCGTCAGCTTTTCCATCACCTGCAGGCGCTCTTCTTCCGCTTTGATACGGTCGGCGATCTCCTGATTCAGCTGGCTGATATTGTCTTTGAGCTGCTGATTAAGCTCCAGATCGCGGTGGCGCATCTCTTCCAGCTTGTCCACCAGCCGCGCCAGCCGTTGGCGCGACTCTTCCAGCTGTTCCACCACCACCGAGAGAAAGTAGACCGCCCACGGGGTGATCAACAGACCGAAGAAGATTGAACGCACCACGTCGATGCTTTCCACTTCGCCGCGCAGCAGCATGGTCACCGCCATCTGCACCACCATCGCCAGCACCACCAGCGCCGAGGCCAGCAGCAGCGAGAAGCGCACCAACCCCAGTTTCACCATTAAATCAACGTAGTACTGGGCCAACACCCGGATTTGCTTCATAGCGGCTCCCATCAGACACAATCTTTTGAATCATACCGTAAAACCGCGATGAGATAAGGCGGCAAACGCCGAAGTGTGGCAAAGATTGCACTTCAGAGCGGCATTCCGGGACGGTAGCGCCGCTTTTCATCCAGCGCGCTGCCCTGCCCGCCGTATTGCTGCAGATAAGCGCCGACCGCCTGCATGCCGCTCCAGCGGTTTTCGCACCACAGCGGCGCCAGCAGCGTCGGCCGACGGGCGCTGGCGGAAAGACGGTGGTACACCACCTCGCCCGGCGTATGGCGGATCATCTCCCCGGCGCTGGCGGCGTAAGCTTCCAGCGCCAGTTCGGGCAACCTCCCGGCATGCCACGCCCGCACCAGGGTACTGCCGGTGACGACGTGCAGCGGATGCAGTTTGATGCCATCCACGCCGGTCTCCGTCACCCGCTGCAGCGTGAGCAGATGATCGCGCTGAGTTTCTCCCGGCAGCCCGACGATCAGATGGCAGCACACCTTCAGCCCGCGCTGCCGGGCCAGTCGCGCAGTCTGCTGATAACAGCGAAAATCATGGCCGCGGTTGATGCGCTTCAGCGTTTTATCGTGCGCCGTCTGCAGCCCCAGCTCCAGCCACACTTCATAGCCTTGCTCGCGGTATCCCGTCAGCAGATCCAGCGCGGCGGGCGGCACGCAGTCCGGCCGGGTGCCGACGCACAGACCGACCATGGCGCTCTGCGCCAACGCCTGCCGATACATCGTCTCCAGCCGTTCAACCTCCGCATAGGTGCTGGTATAGGCCTGGAAATAGGCCAGATAGCGCCGTGCCCGATCGGCCCGCGCGGCCTGCTGCGCCAGCTGTTCGGCAATGCTTTGGCGTTGCATCGCTTCATCGGCGAACGAGGCGACATTGCAGAACGTACAGCCGCCGCGCCCCAACGTGCCGTCGCGGTTAGGGCAGCTGAATCCGCCGTGCAGCGTGAGTTTATGGATCTTTTCGCCATAGCGGCGCTGGAGATCCGCGCCAAACATATTGACTAATTGCGGCAACTGCATAATCTTGGTGGTTCTCTGTGTTCAAAGCCGCGATGCTAATAAGAAACGGTTTTTCCCGCGATGACAGAGATCAACGCTTTCCCCGCAAGGCGCCATCAGGCATAACTATTCACCATAAACGCAAATCAATTCACTCTAATTCTGATGAATTATTCTAATCGTCACGCAACCGTTAACGGCAATATGACAACACGGTGAAAAATAGTCATAAACATCAGCTAAGCAATATCTTATAGAATAAAATTCTGACATTACCCCCCCGCACTAGCATGGTGCAGAGATTAAGGGGTTGCACTACAGTGAGACAGCTCACACTTCTGCAGGGATCGGCGTTGCCCCACGATAGTGCAAAAATGCATTAAATTACTTATTTATCAAATAAATAAACATCATTAATTCGATAAGAATCTATCTTAAGCCCACATTTGACCTGCGAATTCTTTCTCGCTAAGTTGGAAGTCCGCTGGAAGCTTTCTGGACGGGCAAACGTCTCGTCATATTTATGCAGTAATTGAAGACTCCCTCTTAAAACAAGTCCTATACCACTTGTGAGACCGTCACGAGAGGCCATTGATGGAGGGCGGAAAAGCAGATTGGCGGGGTTAACTTGCTGATTGGACTTCTGCCTGAAATTGGGAAGCCCCCTCGCAGTAGGTTGTGAGAGTCACGCAGAGCCTGGGGAGGTTCACGATATGTTGTACGATAAATCCCAAGAGAGGGACAACTGTGGTTTCGGCCTGATCGCCCATATAGAAGGCGAACCTAGCCACAAGGTGGTGCGCACCGCCATTCACGCGCTGGCCCGCATGCAGCACCGCGGCGCGATCCTCGCCGACGGCAAGACCGGCGACGGCTGCGGCCTGTTGCTGCAAAAACCCGATCGCTTCTTCCGCATGGTGGCGGAAGAGCGCGGCTGGCGTTTGGCCAAGAACTACGCCGTCGGCATGATGTTCCTCAGCCAGAATGAAGAGGAAGCGCGCCTCAGCCGCCGCATCGTGGAAGAAGAGCTGCAAAACGAAACGCTGTCGATCGTCGGCTGGCGCGAAGTGCCGACCAACCCCGACGTGCTGGGTGAAATCGCCCTATATTCCCTGCCGCGCATCGAGCAAATCTTCGTTAACGCCCCGGCCGGCTGGCGCCCGCGTGATATGGAGCGCCGCCTGTTCGTGGCGCGTCGCCGCATCGAGAAACGCGTGCAGGACGACAGTTTCTACGTCTGCAGCTTCTCTAACCTGGTGACGATCTATAAAGGCCTGTGCATGCCTGCGGATCTGCCGCGCTTCTATCTCGATCTGGCGGACCTGCGCCTGGAGTCGGCCATTTGCCTGTTCCACCAGCGCTTCTCCACCAACACCGTGCCGCGCTGGCCGCTGGCGCAGCCGTTCCGCTACCTGGCGCACAACGGCGAAATCAACACCATCACCGGCAACCGCCAGTGGGCGCGTGCCCGTACCTATAAATTCCAAACGCCGCTGATCCCGGATCTGCAGGCCGCCGCGCCGTTCGTCAACGAAACCGGCTCCGACTCCAGTTCGCTGGACAACATGCTGGAGCTGCTGCTGGCGGGCGGGATGGATCTCATCCGCGCCATGCGCCTGCTGGTGCCGCCGGCCTGGCAGAACAACCCGGACATGGACGGCGATCTGCGCGCCTTCTTCGACTTCAACTCGATGCACATGGAGCCGTGGGACGGCCCGGCCGGCATCGTGATGTCCGACGGCCGCTACGCCGCCTGTAACCTCGATCGCAACGGCCTGCGCCCGGCGCGCTACGTGATCACCAAAGACAAGCTGATTACCTGCGCCTCCGAAGTCGGCATCTGGGATTACCAGCCGGATGAAGTGGTGGAAAAAGGCCGCGTCGGCCCCGGCGAGCTGATGGTGATCGACACCCGCAGCGGCCGCATCCTGCACTCGGCGGAAACCGACAACGATCTGAAAAGCCGCCACCCGTATAAAGAGTGGATGGAGAAAAACGTCAAACGCCTGGTGCCGTTCGAAGATCTGCCGGACGATCAGGTCGGCAGCCGCGAGCTCGACGACGCGCAGCTCGAAACCTATCAGAAACAGTTCGGCTACAGCAGTGAAGAGCTGGATCAGGTGATCCGCGTGCTGGGCGAAATTGGCCAGGAAGCCACCGGTTCGATGGGCGACGATACCCCGTTCGCCGTGCTCTCCAGCCGGCCGCGCATCGTTTACGACTATTTCCGCCAGCAGTTCGCGCAGGTCACCAATCCGCCGATCGATCCGCTGCGTGAAGCGCACGTCATGTCGCTGGCCACCAGCATCGGCCGTGAAATGAACGTGTTCTGCGAAGCCGAAGGCCAGGCGCACCGCCTGAGCTTCAAATCGCCGATCCTGCTGTACTCCGATTTCAAACAGCTCACCACGCTGGAAGGCGAATACTATCGCGCCGAGACCCTCGATCTGACCTTCGATCCGCAGCAGCAGGATCTGGAGCAGACCATTCGCGCCCTGTGCGACGAAGCGGAACGTAAGGTGCGCGAAGGCGCGGTGCTGTTGGTGCTGTCCGACCGCGCCATCGCGCCCGGCCGCCTGCCGGTGCCTGCTCCGATGGCAGTCGGCGCCGTGCAAACCCGCCTGGTGGAAAAAAGCCTGCGCTGCGACGCCAACCTGATCGTTGAAACCGCCAGCGCCCGCGATCCGCACCACTTCGCCGTACTGCTCGGCTTCGGCGCGACCGCCATCTATCCGTACCTGGCCTATGAAACCCTGGCCAAGCTGGTGGACAGCCAGGCGATCGACAAGAAATACCGCGACGTGATGCTGAACTACCGCAACGGCATCAATAAAGGTCTGTACAAGATCATGTCCAAGATGGGCATTTCGACCATCGCCTCTTACCGCTGCTCCAAGCTGTTCGAAGCGGTCGGCCTGCACCGCGATCTGGCGGATCTGTGCTTCCAGGGCGTGGTCAGCCGCATCGGCGGCGCCAGCTTCAGCGATTTCCAGCAGGATCTGCAGAACCTTTCCAAGCGCGCCTGGCTGAAACGCAAACCGCTGGAGCAAGGCGGCCTGCTGAAATTCGTGCACGGCGGCGAATACCACGCCTACAACCCGGACGTGGTGAACTCGCTGCAAAAAGCGGTACACAGCGGCGAGTACAGCGACTATCAGGCTTACGCCAAGCTGGTGAACGAGCGGCCGGTCGCCATGCTGCGCGATCTGCTGGCCATCACGCCGAAAGGCGAACCGATCCCGGTCGATCAGGTCGAACCGGCGGAATCGCTGTTCAAACGCTTCGACACGGCGGCGATGTCGATCGGCGCGCTGAGCCCGGAAGCGCACGAATCGCTGGCGATCGCCATGAACGGCCTCGGCGGCTTCTCCAACTCCGGCGAAGGCGGCGAAGATCCGGCGCGCTACCGCACCAACAAGGTGTCGCGCATCAAACAGGTGGCCTCCGGCCGCTTCGGCGTAACGCCGGCCTACCTGGTGAACGCCGACGTGATCCAGATTAAGGTGGCGCAAGGCGCCAAGCCGGGCGAAGGCGGCCAGCTGCCGGGCGACAAAGTCACCCCGTACATCGCCAGACTGCGTTACTCGGTGCCGGGCGTGACGCTGATCTCCCCACCGCCGCACCACGACATCTACTCGATCGAGGATCTGGCGCAGCTGATCTTCGATCTGAAGCAGGTCAACCCGAAGGCGGTGATCTCGGTGAAACTGGTGTCCGAGCCGGGCGTCGGCACCATCGCCACCGGCGTGGCGAAAGCCTATGCCGATCTGATCACCATCGCCGGTTACGACGGCGGCACCGGCGCCAGCCCGCTGTCCTCGGTGAAATATGCCGGCTGCCCATGGGAACTGGGCCTGGTGGAAACCCAGCAGGCGCTGGTGGCCAACGGTCTGCGCCACAAGATCCGCCTGCAGGTGGACGGCGGCCTGAAAACCGGCGTGGACATCGTCAAAGCGGCGATCCTGGGCGCGGAAAGCTTCGGCTTCGGCACCGGGCCGATGGTGGCGCTGGGCTGCAAATACCTGCGCATCTGCCACCTCAACAACTGCGCGACCGGCGTCGCGACGCAGGACGACAAGCTGCGCCGCGATCACTACCACGGCCTGCCGGAACGCGTGACGAATTACTTCCAGTTTATCGCGCGTGAAACCCGCGAGATCATGGCGCAACTGGGCGTGAGCCAGTTGGTGGATCTGATCGGCCGCACCGAGTTCCTGACCGAGCTGGACGGCATTTCCGCCAAGCAGAACAAGCTGGATCTGTCGCCGCTGCTGAAAACCGCCACGCCGCATCCGGGCAAAGCGGTGTACTGCACCGAAAGCAGCAACCCGGCGTTCGACAAGGGCCTGCTGAACAAAGAGCTGCTGGCGCAGGCGCAGCCGCATATCGAAGCGAAACAGGGTAAAACCTTCTACTTCGACATTCGCAACACTGACCGCTCCGTGGGCGCCATGCTGTCCGGCGCTATCGCCAACGTGCACGGCGATCAGGGCATGGCGGCCGATCCGATCAAGGCGCACTTCTCCGGCACCGCCGGGCAGAGCTTCGGCGTCTGGAACGCCGGCGGCGTCGAGCTGACCCTGACCGGCGACGCCAACGACTATGTCGGCAAAGGCATGGCCGGCGGCAGCATCGCGGTGCGTCCGCCGATCGGCTCCGCCTTCCGCAGCCATGAAGCCAGCATCGTCGGCAACACCTGCCTGTACGGCGCCACCGGCGGCAAGCTGTTCGCCGCCGGCCGCGCGGGCGAGCGTTTCGCGGTGCGCAACTCCGGCGCCATCACCGTGGTGGAAGGCATCGGCGACAACGGCTGCGAATACATGACCGGCGGCATCGTCTGCGTGCTGGGTAAAACCGGCATCAACTTCGGCGCCGGCATGACCGGCGGCTTCGCCTACGTGCTGGACGAAGACGGCGAGTTTCGCAAGCGCGTGAACCCGGAGCTGGTGGAAGTGCTGGATGTCGATCAGTTGGCGATCCATGAGGAGCATCTGCGCGGCCTGATCACCGAACACGTGCAGGCGACCGGCTCTTCCCGCGCGGAAGAGATCCTGGCCAACTGGCCGGAGTGGGCGCCGAAGTTCGCCCTGGTCAAACCGAAGTCCAGCGATGTCAAAGCGCTGTTGGGTCACCGTAGCCGTTCCGCAGCCGAGCTGCGGGTGCAGGCGCAGTAAGAGGTAGGTCATTAATGAGCCAGAACGTTTATCAATTTATCGACCTGCAGCGTGTTGATCCGCCTAAGAAACCGCTGAAGATCCGCAAAATCGAGTTCGTCGAGATCTACGAACCGTTTTCGGAAACCCAGGCCAAAGCCCAGGCGGACCGCTGTCTGTCCTGCGGCAACCCGTATTGCGAGTGGAAGTGCCCGGTGCACAACTACATCCCGAACTGGCTGAAGCTGGCCAACGAAGGCCGCATCATGGAAGCGGCGGACCTGGCGCATCAGACCAACAGCCTGCCGGAGGTGTGCGGCCGCGTATGCCCGCAGGATCGCCTGTGCGAGGGGTCTTGCACCCTGAACGACGAGTTCGGCGCGGTCACCATCGGCAATATCGAGCGTTACATCAGCGATAAGGCCATCGAAATGGGCTGGAAGCCGGACATGTCGCACGTGCAGCCGACCGGCAAGCGCGTGGCGATCGTCGGTGCCGGCCCTGCCGGGCTGGCCTGCGCTGACGTGCTGACCCGCAACGGCGTCAAAGCGGTGGTGTATGATCGTCATCCTGAGATCGGCGGTCTGCTGACCTTCGGCATCCCGGCCTTCAAGCTGGAAAAGGAAGTGATGGTCAAACGCCGCGGCATCTTCAGCGAGATGGGCATTGAGTTCCAGCTGAATACCGAAGTGGGCAAAGACGTCAGCATGGAGACTTTGCTGAGCGAGTACGATGCGGTGTTCCTCGGCGTCGGCACCTATCAATCGATGCGTGGCGGGCTGGAGAATGAGGATGCGCAGGGCGTGTACGACGCGCTGCCGTTCCTGATCGCCAACACCAAGCAGTTGATGGGGTATGAAACCGAGCAGCACGAGCCTTATGTCAGCATGGAAGGCAAACGGGTGGTGGTGCTGGGCGGCGGCGATACCGCCATGGACTGCGTGCGCACCTCGGTGCGTCAGGGCGCGACGCAGGTCACCTGCGCCTACCGCCGCGACGAGGCCAACATGCCGGGCTCCAAGCGCGAAGTGAAGAACGCCCGGGAAGAAGGGGTGGACTTCCAGTTCAACCTGCAGCCGCTGAGCATCGAACTGAACAGCGCCGGCCGCGTGGCCGGGGTGAAAATGGTGCGCACTCAGTTGGGTGCGCCGGATGCCAACGGCCGCCAGACGGCGGAGCAGGTGCCGGGTTCCGAGCACGTGATCGACGCCGACGCGGTGGTGATGGCGTTCGGCTTCCGCCCACACCGCATGGACTGGCTGGCGGCGCACGACGTGCAGCTCGATAAACAGGGCCGCATCGTGGCGCCGGAAGGCAGCGACAACGCATTCCAGACCAGCAACCCGAAAATCTTCGCCGGTGGCGACGCGGTGCGTGGCTCCGACCTGGTGGTGACGGCGATCGCCGAAGGCCGCAAAGCGGCAGACGGCATCATGAACTACCTGGAAGTGTAAACCTTCCGTACCGCCAAAGGCCCGGCACATTGCCGGGCCTTTGTTTTAACCGGCCACGCTTTGTAACAACCTCCCCCTCCTCACTGCCTCAACGCGCTATAGTATTGAGTTAGCACCATTGCAGGGCGCGGCTGCGCCTGACACCGAGATAAGGATAGCGAACATGAAATGCTCCATTTCCCTGTTGGCCGGCGCACTACTGGCCGTCAGTTTCAGCGCCTCAGCCCTGGCGCTGGATTCGCAGGAGGTCGGTTACAATATCGAAGCGCGCGGCGCGCGGCCGGTCGTGGCGCAGTTGGGCAAGGCCGGGCAGTTCAGCGCCGTGGAAAACAGTATCCGGTTGGGGGACGACAACTGGATTGCCCTGGCGCCCAAGCTGGCCGGCGGCGGCAATGCCGGATTTACCGCCGGCATTAAATCTGCCCTCTCCGCCGCCCTGATCTACAACCCGGCGGCGGTATTGCAGGCGCTCAACAAAGGCAACGATCTGCCGCTCAATGACATCTGCACCGCGCCGCCGGAAGTGCAAGGCGACACCGCCATCACCAGCTTCCGTGAGCGTGCAGCCCACGCGCTGTCCACCGTGCGCGTAGGCGATCTCAGCGCGCCGCGCGATGCCTGCATTGCCGCCTTGAAAGGCTGATCCGCTTCGTCCGGGCAAAAAAAGCACCCCACGGGGTGCTTTTTCGTTTGTTCACGCGGGCTTATTTCACCACACGCAGCGCCGGTCGGCCACCGCGTGGCGGCTGCGGCGGTTCGTCGTCCGGGCCGTCATCTTCCGCGGTATCCGGGCGATCGCCGTCGATCACCGACATCAACGTTTCCGAAGGGATCGTCTCATTGTCCAAACCTTCGAACACGCCTTCGCTTTCATCGTAGGCGGCTTCCGGTTCAAACATCGTGCCGGCGCCGTTCTCACGCGCATAAATCGCCAGCACGGCGGCCATCGGCACCGAAACCTGGCGCGGCACGCCGCCGAAGCGCGCGTTGAACTGCACGTCTTCGTTGCCCAACGCCAGGTTGCCTACCGCGCGCGGCGCGATATTCAACACGATCTGGCCATCGCGCGCGAACTCCATCGGCACCTGAACATCAGGGCGAGTCACGTCGACCACCAGGTGCGGCGTCAGCTGGTTATCCAGCAGCCAGTCGTAGAACGCCCGCAGCAGATACGGGCGACGCGGCGTCATCTGAGACATGTCCATCGCGCTTAGCCCCGGGTTTGCAGGCGCATTTCACGCTCGGCTTCGGTCAGGGAAGCCAGGAAAGCGTCGCGTTCGAAGACGCGGGTCATGTAGCCTTTCAACTCTTTGGAGCCGGCGCCGCTCAACTCGATGCCCAGCTGCGGCAGACGCCACAACAGCGGTGCCAGGTAGCAATCCACCAGGCTGAACTCTTCGCTCATGAAATACGGCGCCTGGCCGAAAATAGGCGCGATCGCCAGCAGCTCTTCACGCAGCTGGCGGCGGGCGGATTCTGCTTCCTGACCGCTGCTCTTCTCGATCTTGTCCATCAGCGAGTACCAGTTCTTCTCGATGCGCAGCATCATCAGACGGCTCTCACCACGGGCAACCGGGTAAACCGGCATCAGCGGCGGGTGCGGGAAGCGCTCATCCAGGTATTCCATGATGATGCGGGATTCATACAGGGTCAGTTCGCGATCGACCAGCGTAGGCACCGTCTGGTAAGGGTTGAGGTCAATCAGATCTTGCGGCAGGTTATCCATTTCGACCTGCTCGATCTCGACGCTGACACCTTTCTCCGCCAGTACGATGCGTACTTGATGGCTAAAAATGTCGGTCGGGCCAGAGAACAGCGTCATTACCGAACGTTTGTTGGCAGCGACAGCCATGAAAACCTCCAAGTTATCTAGAAAATACTGCGAATAGCCAACTGACAGGCTGCTATCCTGAATAATCTTGCCGCAGGCCGGCAGCACGCAGCGCGACCCGAACCCATAAAAAACCGGCCCAGGAGGTCAACTGCACGGCGAACAGGCGCAAAAGTGGGTGATAGTTTACCAGATTTTGCTTGTTTTGTGGGGGCGCTGCGGCGAATTCATGTTGAATTGTCTGATATGCCACAGATTTTAGTCGGGGAAGGCGGATTTCAGGCATAAAAAAACCCGGTGAAGCACCGGGTTTTTTGCGTAAATCGCACTGCCGAAGCAGCGGAAATTAACGCTTGGAGAACTGCGGACGACGACGTGCTTTACGCAGACCGACTTTCTTACGTTCAACCTGACGAGCGTCACGGGTGACGAAGCCAGCTTTACGCAGTTCAGAACGCAGAGTCTCATCGTACTCCATCAGTGCACGGGTGATACCGTGACGGATGGCGCCAGCTTGACCGGAGATACCACCACCTTTAACGGTGATGTACAGATCCAGTTTGCCAACCATGTCGACCAGTTCCAGCGGCTGACGAACTACCATGCGGGCAGTTTCGCGACCGAAGTACTGTTCCAGGCTGCGCTGGTTGATAACGATGTTACCGTTGCCCGGCTTGATGAAGACGCGAGCGGCGGAGCTTTTGCGGCGACCAGTGCCGTAGTATTGATTTTCAGCCATTGCCATTAATCCCGATTAAATGTCCAGAACTTGCGGTTGCTGTGCCGCGTGATTGTGCTCGGTGCCCGCGTAAACTTTCAGTTTACGGAACATAGCACGACCCAGCGGGCCCTTTGGCAGCATGCCTTTAACCGCGATTTCAATCACGCGCTCAGGACGGCGGGCAATCATCTCTTCAAAGGTCGCTTGCTTGATACCACCGATGTGGCCGGTGTGGTGGTAGTACACTTTGTCTGTACGCTTGTTGCCGGTTACAGCAACTTTGTCAGCGTTCAGAACGATGATGTAATCACCGGTATCCACGTGCGGGGTGTATTCCGCTTTATGCTTGCCGCGCAGGCGACGAGCCAGTTCAGTAGCGAGACGGCCTAAAGTTTTACCATCTGCATCAACAACATACCAGTCGCGTTTTACGGTTTCTGGTTTAGCTGTAAAAGTTTTCATTAGAAAGCTTACCCAATAATTAGTTACACGTTGGTGAACACCCAAACGCTCGAAAACAGTTGAGGCTCACACGACCATACAAGTCCAGCAAACCTACCCCTTCGAATAGCCATTGCCGGCACTATAAAGTTTTTGGGAAAAAAACTTTGTTGTAACGTGGGGTCGCAAGATTATAGAGAAGTCGCTCACAAAGATCGAACGGTTTTTGAATGGAAAATAAATTTATCGCCGGCGGCGGACAACCGGCGATACGGCGGCGGCAAGCCCGGCAGACTCAGGGCAAATGCGGCAGCTTGAGGTACTCTTCGCTCTGCATTTCCTGCAGGCGCGACAGGCAGCGCTGGAATTCAAATTTCAGCTGCACCCCCTGATAGATCTCGAACATCGACGCTTCGGCGCCGATCACCAGCTTGATGTGCCGCTCGTAGAATTCGTCCACCAACGCCAGGAAACGGCGCGCGGTATTCTCTTTCAGCGGCCCCATCACCCGCACATTATACAGGATCACGCTGTGATACAGCCGCGACAGCGCGATGTAGTCCAGTTGGCTGCGCGCCTCTTCACACAGCGTGTGGAAATCCACCGCCAGCACGCCGTCCACCGAACGGATAGCCTGCAGCGGCCGATGGTTGATCTGCAGCACCGGCGCGTCCTCCCCCGCCTTGCCCGCCAGCTTGACGAACATCCGATCCAGCGTCTCGCGCGTCTGGTCGCTCAGCGGCGTCAGGTAGAGGTGCGCCTGGGTCAGGGTACGCAGACGATAGTCGATGCCGGCGTCGACGTTCATCACGTCGCAGTACTCGTTGATCAGATCGATGGCCGGCAGGAAACGCGCCCGCTGCAGACCGTTGCGGTACAGATCGTCCGGCGGGATGTTCGACGTGGCCACCAGCGTGATGCCGCGCGCGAACAGCGCCTGCAGCAGCGTGGCCAGCAGCATGGCGTCGGTGATGTCGGACACGAAGAATTCGTCGAAACACAGCACGTCGGTCTCGGCCTTAAAGCCGTCGGCGACGATTTCCAACGGGTTTTCCCGCCCCTGCAACTCGGTCAGCTCTTCATGCACCCGCAGCATGAAGCGGTGAAAGTGCAGACGCATTTTGCGATCGCCCGGCAAACTGTGGAAGAACATATCCATCAACCAGGTTTTGCCGCGCCCGACGCCGCCCCACATATACAGCCCCTGCACCGGGCGCTGCGGTGCCGTGTCGCCGCCCTTGCCCAGCAAGCGGCTGAGCTTACCGCACAGCCCGCCGGCAGGCGCGCTCGCCGCCGGCTTTTGCAACAGAGCCTGATAAATGCGATCCAGTTGAGTGACGGCCCGGCGTTGAACCTCATCGGCCTGATATTCCCCCGCATCCAGCGCCTGCTGGTAGCGAGATAACGGTGATAGTGCCTGCATCTGTTCGATGTTCCCTAAGAACGCTTAGAAATTATTTAGCCAACGTTGGCGGCAAGTTGATGCCGATTCGCACCGTTATCGCCACAAATGCCCGCTGCGGGCGCCGCTGAAAACCCTGTAAAAATTAGGTGGAAGCGCATCAGGATTCCACTCGGACAAGGTTAACGGTTATAGTGGATATTATTAAGTGAAAAATCCCTGCGGAACAACGAAGTCAAAATAGGAGTCATCATGACCTGGGAGTATGCGCTGATTGGTTTGGTCGTCGGTATCGTGATTGGTGCGGTGGCGATGCGTTTTGGCAACCGTAAATTACGTCAACAACAAGTCCTGCAGAACGAGTTGGACAAGAGCAAAACCGAGCTGGAAGAGTACCGTCAGGAGCTGGTCGGCCACTTTGCCCGCAGCGCCGAGCTGCTGGACAACATGGCGCGCGATTATCGTCAGCTGTATCAGCACATGGCGAAAAGCTCGAACAACCTGCTGCCGGATCTGCCGATGCAGGAAAATCCGTTCCGCTATCGCCTGACCGAAGCGGAAGCAGACAACGATCAAGCGCCGGTGGAAATGCCGCGCGACTATTCGGAAGGCGCCTCCGGCCTGCTGCGCGGGCAAAGCGCGCGCCGCGACTGACCCCCTTCGCCCGCGGGGCCACCCGCGGGCTTCCTCCGTTTACCGTCTTGACCTTCCCTCGCATTACCTTTACTGAACTTTGCACGCAAATTCACGGTCTTACCCTTCACTATGACAAGGTGATTGCCTTATCATCAAATTTTCATCGGCAGGTATTGAGAGAGTTATAATCAATGAAGAAAAAGTCTTTAATTCTTAGTGCATTGGCAATGAGCCTCGGCCTGACGCTCAGCTCCGTACAGGTGGCCAACGCGGCCCTGCCCGTCGCCGTTCAGGGGCAGCCGCTGCCGAGCCTGGCGCCGATGCTGGAAAAAGTCTTGCCCGCCGTAGTGAGCGTGCATGTCGCCGGCACTCAGGTGCAGCGTCAACAACTGCCGGAAGAGTTCAGACGCTTCTTCGGCCCTAACTTCCCCGGCCAGCAGCAAAGCTCCCGTCCGTTTGAAGGGCTGGGTTCCGGCGTGATCATCGACGCCGCCAAAGGCTATGTGCTGACCAACAACCACGTCATCAACAATGCCGATAAAATCCGCGTGCAGTTGAACGACGGTCGCGAGCTGGACGCCAAGCTGGTCGGCCGCGATGAGCAATCCGACATCGCCCTGCTGCAGCTCAGCGACACCAAAAACCTGACCGCCATCAAGATGGCCGATTCCGATCAGCTGCGCGTCGGCGACTTTGCCGTCGCGGTCGGCAACCCGTTTGGCCTGGGCCAAACCGCCACTTCCGGCATTATCTCGGCGCTGGGCCGCTCCGGCCTGAATCTGGAAGGGCTGGAAAACTTCATTCAGACCGACGCCTCCATCAACCGCGGCAACTCCGGCGGCGCACTGGTTAACCTGAACGGCGAGCTGATCGGCATCAATACCGCCATTCTGGCGCCGAGCGGCGGCAACGTCGGCATCGGTTTCGCCATTCCGAGCAATATGGCGCAGAACCTGAGCCAGCAGCTGATTGAATTCGGCGAAGTGAAACGCGGCCTGCTGGGCATCAAGGGCAGCGAAATGACCCCGGATATGGCCAAAGCCTTCAACACCGACGCGCAGCGCGGCGCCTTCGTCAGCGAAGTGCTGCCGAAATCCGCCGCCGCCAAGGCGGGCATCAAGGCCGGGGATATCCTGGTCTCCGTCGACGGTAAACCGGTGAGCAGCTTCGCCGAACTGCGCGCCAAAGTCGGCACCACCGCGCCGGGCAAAACCCTCAAGGTGGGCCTGCTGCGCGATGGCAAACCGCAGGAAGTCTCGGTCACGCTGGACAACAGCGAGAGCGCCTCGACCAACGCCGAAACGCTGTCGCCGGCGCTGCAGGGGGTTTCCCTCAGCAATGCCGCGTTGCCGAACGGCGACAAGGGCGTGAAGGTGGAGAACGTGGATAAAGGGTCAACGGCGGCGCAGATCGGCCTGCAGAAAGGCGACGTGATCATCGGCGTCAACCGTCAGCGCGTGGACAACATCACCACGCTGCGTAAAGTGCTGGAGGCCAAGCCACCGGTGATGGCGCTCAATATCGTGCGCGGCAACGAAACCATTTATCTGCTGCTGCGTTAATTTGTGCAAAAACCGGGCTCGGTGACATACTGCGCCCGGTTAACTCATGCTATCCTCCGAACATCGTTCACCACACCACGAAAACTCCATGTTTGCTAAGCTCTTGCGTTCTGTCGTTATCGGTCTCATCGTTGCCGGCCTGCTGTTGGCCGCACTGCCCATGCTGCGTTCTTCCAACGGCCTGTTTGCAGACAAACCTGAGAGCACCAGCGACGAAACGCCAGTGAGCTACAACAAAGCGGTGCGCCGCGCCGCGCCCGCCGTGGTGAACATTTACAACCGCAACCTGAACGGCGCCGCCAACGTGCTGTCGCTCGGTTCCGGCGTGATCATGAATGAACGCGGCTATATCATCACCAACCGCCACGTGATCAAAGACGCTCAGCAGATCACCGTGGTGTTGCAGGATGGCCGCCGCTACGAAGCGCTGTTGGTCGGCTCGGACGGCCTGACCGATTTGGCGGTGCTGAAGATCGATCCCGGCAATTTGCCGGTGATCCCGACCAATAAAAATCGCGTTGCCCATGTCGGCGACGTGGTGCTGGCGATCGGCAACCCCTATAACCTGGGGCAGACCGTCACACAGGGCATCCTCAGCGCCACCGGCCGCATCAGTATGAGCACCACCGGCCGACAGACGTTCCTGCAGACCGACGCCTCCATCAACCGCGGCAACTCCGGCGGCGCGCTGGTCAACTCGCTGGGCGAGCTGATCGGCATAAACACCCTGACCTATGACAAAATTACCGACGGCGAAACGCCGGAGGGCCTCGGCTTCGCCATTCCGATCGAACTGGCCACCAAAATCATGGACAAGCTGATCCGCGACGGCCGCGTCATCCGCGGCTATTTCGGCATTCAGGGCAAAGAGATCATTCCGCTGCGCTCGTCCAATTCCGGCATCGATCGCCTTCAAGGCATCATCGTGACCGAGATTACGCCAAACGGCCCGGCGAGCAACGCCGGCTTCCAGATCAACGACATCATCATCAACGTGGATAACAAACCGGCGGTGTCCGTGCTGGAGACCATGGATCAGGTGGCGGAGATCAGACCGGGCACCGAGATACCGGTTATCGTGCTCCGTGACGGCAAGCGCATTACGTTGAAAATGACGGTGGGTGAATTCCCGGAAGACAGCAATTAAAAAAGGCCGGCATTGATAGCCGGCCCTTTGATTTTCATCCTGCCGACGCAGCCGCGCCGGCGTTAATGCCTTACTCGCCTTTCACACGCTCGATGTTCGCACCCAGCGCGCGCAGCTTGTCTTCAATACGCTCATAGCCGCGATCAATATGGTAGATGCGATCGACGACGGTCACGCCGTCGGCGATGCAGCCGGCGATCACCAGGCTGGCGGAAGCGCGCAGATCGGTCGCCATCACCTGAGCACCGGACAGCTGTTCAACGCCATGGCAGATCACGGTGTTGCTCTCGATTTCCGCGTGCGCCCCCATGCGGATCAATTCCGGCACGTGCATGAAGCGGTTTTCGAAGATGGTCTCGGTGATAACGCCGGTGCCTTCCGCCACCAGGTTCAACAGGCTGAACTGGGCCTGCATGTCGGTCGGGAAGCCCGGGTGCGGCGCGGTGCGCACGGTGACCGCTTTCGGGCGCTTGCCGTGCATGTCCAGGCTGATCCAGTCTTCGCCCACTTCGATATCGGCACCGGCTTCACGCAGTTTGGCCAGCACCGCATCCAGCGTATCCGGACGGGTGTTACGGCACATCACTTTGCCGCCGGAAACCGCGGCGGCGATCAGGAAGGTACCGGTCTCGATACGGTCAGGCAGCACGCGATACACGCCGCCGCCCAGACGCTCGACGCCCTCGATGGTGATCTTGTCGCTGCCTGCGCCGCTGATCTTCGCGCCCAGCGTATTGAGGAAGTTGGCGGTATCGACAATTTCCGGCTCACGCGCGGCGTTCTCGATAACGGTCGTGCCGGTCGCCAGGGTCGCGGCGCTCATGATGGTCACGGTCGCGCCCACGCTCACCTTGTCCATCACGATGTGCGCGCCTTTCAGACGGCCATCGACGGACGCCTTGACGTAACCTTCTTCCAGCTTGATCTCGGCCCCCAACTGCTCCAGGCCGGTGATGTGCAGATCGACCGGACGCGCGCCGATCGCGCAGCCGCCCGGCAGGGAAACCTGACCGCGGCCGAAACGTGCCACCAGCGGCCCCAGCGCCCAGATGGAAGCGCGCATGGTTTTCACCAGATCGTAAGGCGCGCAAAACTCGTTCACGCCGCTGGCGTCCACGAAGACCGAACCGTTGCGCTCAATCTTGGTGCCCAACTGGCTGAGCAGTTTAATGGTGGTATCGATGTCCTTCAGCTTGGGGACATTCTGCAGCTCGACCGGTTCTTCCGCCAACAGGGCGGCGAACAGGATCGGCAGGGCGGCGTTTTTGGCCCCGGAAATAGACACTTCACCGCTCAGGCGGGTCCGACCCTGCACACGAAATTTATCCATCTGACTACTCTCTGTTATCTAATCTGAAGCTGCCCGCCCGGCAGGGCAAACAGCCTTAAAATCCGTTGAGTTTGCGGTCTCGCTGCCACTCTTCAGGGGTGTACGCCTTGATAGACAAGGCATGAATGCGGTTGTCCGCAATGTATTCCATCAGCGGTGCGTAAACCGTCTGCTGTTTTTTGACGCGGCTCATGCCGGCGAACAGTTCGCCGACCACGATCGCTTGAAAATGGCTGCCGTCGCCCGTCACGTGCGCTTCATCCAGTGCCAATGCCTGCATCAGCACGTCTTTAATCTCGTTGGTTTCCATAGTATCCAGTTCTGCCGCTAAAGGATCATAAACAGCCTAGTATCTTAGTGGAATACGATGTTTTCTTAAACTAAAGAAAAAGCCCCTGCATAACAGGGGCTTTGTATCGTTTAACCACGCAAAGGCGGTGTAAAACGCCGCTAACCGGCGGTATCGACAGGCATTATCGCCTGCAGGTTGTAGAGCGCGATCAGCGTTTTCAGACGCTCGGTGACGCCGAAAATTTTTAGCGCGACGCCACGTTGGCGCTGCTCTTCCTGCAGATGCAGCAACAGCGCCAGCCCGGAGGAGTCCACGCGCTGCAGTTGCGCCACGTCGATCGCGGTTTTATCCGCCATCAGCGCGTCGCGCTGCCGCCACAACGGCAGCAGCGTTTCACGGTCCAGTTCACCGCGCAGGATCAGCGTCTGCTGCTCTGATTCGAAGCTGAGCGCTGCCGACATCAGTTTTTCTTGTCCAGCGAGATTGGCTGCGCGGCAGCGGCCTGCAGCTGTTTGGTCAGGCCGTCGATGCCCTGAGTACGCAGCGTAGACGCCCACTCGTTTTGCTTGGTGGTGATCATGCTGACGCCTTCGGCGATCATGTCATACGCCTGCCAGTAGCCGGTTTTGCTGTTCTTGCGCCATTGGAAATCCAGACGCACCGGCGGGCGGCCGCCGTTGTCGATGATGGTGACGCGAATGGCCACGATGTCGGCGTTGCCCAGCGGCTGTTCAGGCGCGATCTGGTAAGTCTGGCCGTGGTACATCGCCAGCGCCTGGCCGTAAGCCTGCTCCAAGTAAGCCTGGAAAGCGGTGAAGTAAGCTTCGCGCTGCGCAGGCGTCGCATCTTTGTAGTAACGGCCCAGCACCAGCGCGCCGGCGTATTTCACCTGCACGAACGGCATCAGTTCCTGATGCACGATGGAGCGCAGGTAGTTCGGGTCCTGCTTGATCTTCGGCTGTTCGTTCTTCAAACGGCTGAAGGTCTTCTGCGCCGCGTCTTGCATCATGCTGTAAGGATTGGTTTGGTCGGCTGCGCTCGCCAGCGGCGCAACCACCAGCAGAGCCACCATCAGTAAACGTTTAAACATGCAGGTATCCTCTCTTAATGATTTGGAACAGCGGGTTGCGGTGCAGCGCCGGCAGCCGGCTCAGCGGCCGCGTCTCCCGGTTTGGCGCTGTCCTGACCGCCGCTTTTATACAGGAACTGGCCGATCAGATCTTCCAGAACCATGGCTGATTTAGTGTCCTGGATGGTGCCGCCATCTTTCAGAATGGTGGTGCCCATATCAGGATCTTCGAAGCCCACGTTAAGCGCCAGATATTGCTCGCCCAGCAGGCCGGAGGTGCGGATCGCCAGCGAGCTGGTATCCGGGATTTCGTCGTACTTTTTCTGGATATCGAGCGCCACGCGCGGCGTGTAGGTTTTCGGATCGAGTTCGATGTCCGCCACGCGGCCGATCACCACGCCGCCGATCTTCACCGGCGAACGCGGTTTCAGGCCGCCGATATTGTCGAACGTCGCGTAAACGCGGTAGGTCGGCTCGCTGCCGAGCGATTTAAGGTTCGCCACCTGCAGGCAGATAAACACGATGGCGCACAGCGCGATCAGCATGAATGCCCCAACCCAGATTTCACTCTTCTTCGTTTGCATCGAATCAATTCCCAAACATCAGTGCGGTCAGCACGAAATCCAATCCCAACACCGCCAGTGACGAATGCACCACGGTACGCGTCGTCGCCCGGCTAATCCCTTCAGAGGTAGGCACGGCGTCATACCCGTTGAAAATGGCAATCCAGGTTACGGTAATGGCGAACACCACGCTCTTGAGCAGGCAGTTAAGCAGATCTTTTTTCCACTCTACGGCGCCTTGCATCGCCGACCAGAAGAAGCCGCTGTCGATGCCCTTCCAATCCACGCCGACCACCGAGCCGCCCCAAATGCCGATCGCCACGAAGATGATGGTCAGCAGCGGCATGCTGATCATCCCCGCCCAGAAACGCGGCGCCACGATGCGCCGCAGCGGATCGACCGCCATCATTTCCAGGCTGGA
Organism: Serratia sp. SCBI; assembly: GCF_000747565.1. Classification (NCBI taxonomy): domain Bacteria; kingdom Pseudomonadati; phylum Pseudomonadota; class Gammaproteobacteria; order Enterobacterales; family Yersiniaceae; genus Serratia; species Serratia sp. SCBI. Next base: position 4,466,376 of record NZ_CP003424.1, read on the forward strand.
GATCTGTTCCGTCGCCTTCATCAGGCCGATTTCCGCCGTGAGCGCGGAACCGGCGCGGCCGGCGAACAGCAGCGCCGTCACCACCGGCCCCAGCTCGCGCAGCAGCGACAGCGCCACCATCATGCCGAGGCTGGCTTCAGCGCTGTAGGTGGTAAGCACGATATACCCCTGCAGGCCCAGCACCATGCCGATAAACAGCCCGGAAACCATGATGATCAGCAGCGACTGCACGCCGACGCTGTAAAGCTGTTTCAACAACAGCGGCCACTGCTTGCCGGGTTCCGGCCGGCCAATCAATGCGTTGAACAGCATCAACCCGGCGCGGCCGAAGCTGGCGCTGGTGTTGATGCCACTGCGCCCCAGAGACGCTAACGCTCTTAATAACATGAGCTTATTTACTCCCTAAGCCTAGCAGTTCAGTCTGATAATCCCCGGCCGGATAGCGGAACGGCACCGGTCCATCCGCTATACCATCCAGGAACTGGCGCACGCGCGCATCAGGATTGTTCTGCAATTGCTGCGTGGTGCCTTCGGCAATCACCCGGTGATCGGCCACGATATAGGCGTAGTCGGCGATGCTCAGCACCTCCGGCACGTCGTGCGACACCACGATGCAGGTAATGCCCAGCGCATGGTTCAACTCGTCGATCAGCTTGACCAGCACCCCCATGGTGATCGGATCCTGGCCGACGAAAGGTTCGTCGAACATGATCATTTCCGGATCCAGCGCGATCGCGCGCGCCAACGCCGCCCGGCGCGCCATGCCGCCGGAGAGTTCATTGGGCATCAGCTGCGCCGCGCCGCGCAGCCCGACCGCTTCCAGCTTCATCAGCACCGTGCTGCGCAGCAGGGGCTCAGGCAGGTTGCTGTGCTCACGCAACGGGTAGGCCACGTTTTCGAATACGGTCAAATCGGTGAACAGCGCGCCCGACTGGAACAGCATGCTCATCTTTTTGCGCGCGTCGTACAACTGACGGCGGGACAATGCGGGAATGTTGTCGCCGTCAAACCAAATCTCCCCGCGGTCCGGCGTCAGCTGACCGCCGATCAGACGCAGCAGCGTGGTTTTGCCGATGCCCGACGGCCCCATGATCGCCGTGATCTTACCGCGAGGCACCGTCAGGTTGATGTCTTCAAATATCCGCCGGTCGCCGCGCGAGAAGCTCATGTCGCGCACTTCGACCAAATTATCTGCCTTTTGGAGCATGTTAATGGACCCTTTACGACTCATCTTTTGCTGAATCTACCCGTGATGTTAAAGCAATGGGCGCAATCCGTCTCATCTTTACAAAAACTTACTGCCATTTCGCAACCAATGATGCCATTGGTTTTACTTTTCCGCGCCACCCGGTCAAAATTGGCGCCATAACGAAAAAAACGAAAGTGTTCAACAATTAGCCGGGAAAAACCGTTGCTGCGCTCAAGCGCACGCACCGGAGGGCAAGCAATACCGCCGCATTGACGGCTTTAACCAACGAACCGGGATAATACCCGACAAAGGACCCTGCATGTTTCTCGCAATAGCATTATTAATCGTTGGTTTATTTCTACTGGTGTATGGTGCAGACCGCTTAGTTTATGGTGCTGCCGTGATTTCCCGTTCGCTTGGCGTGCCGCCGTTGATCATCGGCATGACCATCGTCGGCATCGGCACTTCACTGCCGGAGCTGATCGTGTCCACCACCGCCGCGCTGAACGGGCAGATAGATATGGCCGTTGGCAACGTATTAGGTTCCAACATCACCAACATTTTATTGATCCTGGGCGTCGCAGCGCTGATTCACCCGCTGGCTGCACGATCGGAAATACTGCGGCGCGAACTGCCGCTGATGTTAGCGGTCACAGTATTGTGCGGTTTCGTGTTGATGGACGGCACCCTGAGCAGGCTGGACGGCGTGCTGCTGCTGACCGCCGCCGCCGGTTTCATCCTGCTGATGCTGAAAATCGCCCGGCTGGCGCAGCGCGAGGGCAGCGACAGCCTGACCATGGAGCAGATCGCTGAACTGCCGCAGGACAGCAGCAATACCGTAGCGGTGCTGTGGCTGGTGCTGGCGTTTATCATTCTGCCGCTCTCTTCCAGAATGGTGGTCGATAACGCGACGGTGATCGCGCACTATTTCGGCCTGAGCGAACTGGTGGTCGGCTTGACCATTATCGCCATCGGCACCAGCCTGCCCGAGCTGGCCACGTCCATCGCCGGAGCATTAAAGGGCGAAGATGATATGGCGATTGGCAATATCATCGGCTCCAATATTTTCAACACGGTGATCGTGCTGGGCGTCCCCGCCCTGCTGTCGCCGGGCAGCGTGGACGCCGCCGCCTTCCAGCGCGATTACTGGGTGATGCTGGCGGCCAGCGTGCTGCTGAGCGTGCTGTGCATCGGCCGCAAACACCGCATCGGCCACCTGGCCGGCGCGCTGTTATTATGCGGCTTTATTGCGTATCTTGCGGTGCTGTTCTTTAACCCTTTCAGTACTTTCGGCTAAACCGACGGGAATGAGTATGTCGAACATTGAGTTGCAACCGGGCTTCGATTTTCAACAGGCCGGCAAAGAAGTGCTTCAGATAGAGCGTGACGGGCTGGCTCAGCTCGACAGCTACATCAACGCAGACTTCACCCGCGCCTGCGAAACGATCGCCACCTGCGGCGGAAAAGTGGTGGTGATGGGCATGGGTAAATCCGGCCATATCGGCTGCAAGATCGCCGCGACCTTCGCCAGCACCGGCACCCCCTCATTCTTCGTGCACCCGGCGGAAGCCAGCCATGGCGATTTGGGCATGGTCACTGCGCAGGATATCGTGCTCGCCATCTCCAACTCCGGTGAGTCCAGCGAGATCCTGGCGCTGATCCCGGTGTTGAAACGGCAGCGGATCACCCTCATCTGCATGACCAACAATCCGGAAAGTTCGATGGGCAAGGCGGCGGACATCCACCTGTGTATCAAGGTGCCGCAGGAAGCCTGCCCGCTGGGGCTGGCGCCGACCACCAGCACCACCGCCACGCTGGTGATGGGCGATGCGCTGGCCGTCGCGCTGCTGAAGGCGCGCGGTTTCACGCCGGAAGATTTCGCGCTGTCGCATCCGGGCGGCGCACTCGGCCGCAAGCTGCTGCTGCGGGTTAGCGATATCATGCACAGCGGCGACGAAATGCCCCACGTCAGCGCCGACGCCTCATTGCGCGACGCGCTGCTGGAAATCACCCGCAAAAATCTGGGTCTGACGGTGATCTGCGACGATCTGATGAAAATCGCCGGCATCTTTACCGATGGCGACCTGCGCCGGGTGTTCGATATGGGCATCAACCTGCACGAAGCCAAGATCGCCGATGTCATGACGCCGGGCGGCGTGCGGGTGCGTCCCAACCTCCTGGCGGTCGATGCGCTGAATCTGATGCAGCAACGCCACATCACCGCGCTGCTGGTTGCCGATGGCGACCAGTTGCTGGGTGTGGTACATATGCATGACATGCTGCGCGCCGGCGTCGTTTAATTAAGGAATAGAACGGAATGGGTATGGTAGAAACCTGCTACGGGCCGGTAGAACAAGAGGTTATGGCGCGTGCCGGGAACATCCGCCTGTTGATTTGCGATGTTGACGGCGTACTGTCAGACGGCCTGATCTTCATGGGCAACAACGGTGAAGAATTGAAGGCGTTCAACGTGCGCGACGGTTACGGCATCCGCTGTCTGAAAACCTCCGACATCGAGGTGGCGATCATTACCGGTCGCTCCGCCAGGCTGCTGGAAGACCGCGCGCAAACGCTCGGCATCACCCATCTGTATCAGGGGCAATCCGATAAGCTTTTGGCCTTCCGCGAACTGTTGGATAAACTGTCGTTAACGGCGGATCAGGTCGCCTATATCGGCGATGACCTGATCGACTGGCCGGTGATGGCGCAGGTGGGCCTGGCGGTCGCGGTCGCAGACGCTCATCCGCTGCTGACGCCGCGAGCCCACTACGTCACCCGCATTGCCGGCGGCCGCGGCGCGGTGCGCGAACTGTGCGACATCATTCTTTTGGCTCAAAATAAGCTGGAGGACGCCAAAGGGCTGTCGATATGAGTAAAACCAAACTTTGGATCACCATCCTGTTGACGGTGATCGTTCTGGCGCTGATCGGCTGGAACATGACGGACTTCAGCGACGATACGGCTCCTGGCCCGGCTAACGCTCAGGATCCGACCTACCAGAGCCAGCACACGGTCACCGTGGTGTACAATCCGGCCGGTAAACTGAATTATAAGCTGGTGGCGGAAGACGCGAAGTATTACACCGCCGGCGAGCTGAGCTGGTTCACCCAGCCGGTGATGACGCTGTTCGACGAGAATGCGGTGGCCACCTGGTCAGTTCGCGCCGATCGCGCCAAACTGACGAAAGACCGGATGCTGTATCTGTATGGCCACGTCGAGGTAAACAGCCTGACCACCACCTCGCAGCTGGAAAAAATTAAGACGGACAACGCTCAGGTAAACCTGGTCACCCAGGACGTCACCTCCGATGACGAAGTCACGCTTTACGGGACCAATTTTACCTCTAACGGCATGAAAATGCGTGGGAACCTGCGGACCAAAACCGCTGAGCTGATTGATAAGGTTAAGACCAACTATGAAATCCAGAACCAAAAACCAACTCCGTAATCTGTTGATCGGCAGCTTAGTTTTGGCCGCCAGCGCCCCTGCTCTGGCGCTGAAATCCGACTCCAGCCAGCCGGTCAGCATCGACTCGCTCAAGCAGTCGTTGGATATGCAAAGCAACGTCAGCACCTTTACTGACAACGTGGTGATCAAACAGGGCACCATCGATATCCGCGCTGACAAGGTGGTGGTCACCCGTCCGGGCGGAGATCAGAATAAGACCTATATTGAAGCGTTCGGCAACCCGGTAACCTTCTACCAGATGCAGGACAGCGGCAAGCCGGTCAAAGGCCACGCGCAGAAAGTGCGTTACGACGTGGCGACCCAGCTGGTGACCCTGACGGGCAACGCCTATCTGGAGCAGCTCGACAGCAACGTGAAAGGCGATCGCATCACCTATCTGGTGCAACAGCAGCAAATGCAGGCGTTTAGCGACAAAGGCAAACGCGTGACAACGGTTCTGGTACCGTCGCAGTTGCAAGACAAAAACGGGACAAAAAAAGAGTAACTAATCACTTATGGCAACACTCATCGCAGAAAACCTGGCGAAAGCCTACAAGGGCCGTAAAGTTGTCGAAGACGTCAGCCTGAAAGTGAAATCCGGCGAGATCGTCGGCCTGCTCGGCCCGAACGGCGCCGGTAAAACCACCACCTTCTACATGGTGGTCGGCATCGTGCCGCGCGACGCCGGGCGCATCGTGATCGACGAGGAAGACATCAGCCTGTTGCCGCTGCACGCCCGTGCGCGCCGCGGCATCGGTTACCTGCCGCAGGAAGCGTCGATCTTCCGCCGCCTGAGCGTGTACGACAACCTGATGGCGGTGTTGGAGATCCGTCCCGATCTCACCAGCGAACAGCGCGAAGACCGCGCCAAAGAGCTGATGGAAGAGTTCCATATCTCCCATCTGCGCAACAGCCTCGGCCAGGCGCTGTCCGGCGGTGAACGCCGCCGCGTCGAAATCGCCCGCGCGCTGGCGGCCAACCCGAAATTCATTCTGCTGGACGAACCCTTCGCCGGGGTGGATCCGATTTCCGTTATCGATATCAAGAAAATCATCGAGCACCTGCGTGACAGCGGCCTGGGCGTGCTGATCACCGACCACAACGTGCGCGAGACGCTGGACGTATGTGAACGCGCCTACATCGTCAGCCAGGGCAAACTGATTGCCCACGGCACGCCGGATGCTATTCTGGCCGACGAGCAGGTTAAACGCGTTTATCTGGGCGAAGAGTTCCGCCTCTAAGCGCCGGCGCGTCCTGCGGGACGACACCGTTAACGGAAGTAGACAGAAAACTATGAAGCAAGGTTTGCAACTCAGGCTCAGCCAACAGCTGGCCATGACACCTCAGCTCCAGCAGGCGATCCGCCTGCTGCAGTTGTCCACGCTTGAGCTTCAGCAAGAGATCCAGCTGGCGCTGGAGAGCAATCCGCTGCTTGAACAGACCGATCTGCACGACGAAATCGACGCCAAAGAAACCCAGGAGACCGAGGGGCTCGATACCCGCGAGGCCTTGGAGCAGAAAGACATGCCGGAAGAGCTGCCTCTGGACGCCACCTGGGATGAAATCTATACCGCGGGCACGCCGTCCGGCACCGGCACCGACTACAGCGACGACGAGCTGCCGGTCTATCAGGGCGAGACCACCCAAACGCTGCAGGATTATCTTATGTGGCAGGTGGATCTGACGCCGTTTTCCGATACCGACGCCGCCATCGCCACTTCCATCGTCGACGCGGTGGATGACACCGGCTATCTCACCGTCCCGCTGGAAGACATTCTGGAAAGCCTGGGCGACGAGAACGTGACCCTCGAGGAAGTCGAGGCGGTGCTGAAGCGCGTGCAGCGTTTTGATCCGATCGGCGTCGCCGCGCGCGATCTGCGCGATTGCCTGCTGGTGCAGCTCTCCCAATACGCCAAAGATACGCCTTATCTGGCCGAAGCGCGGCTGATCATCAGCGAGCATCTGGATCTGTTGGCCAACCACGACTTTCGCAGCCTGATGCGATCAACCCGGCTAAAAGAAGATACACTGAAAGAAGCGATGCTGCTGATTCAGTCGCTCGATCCGCGCCCGGGGCAGTCGATCAATACCGGCGAATCGGAATACGTCATTCCGGACGTGCTGGTGCGCAAGACGCAGAACAAATGGACGGTCGAGCTCAACGGCGACAGCGTGCCGCGTTTGAAGATCAATCAGCAGTACGCCGCGCTGGGCAACAGCGCCCGCAGCGAAGCCGACGGCCAGTTCATCCGCAGCAACCTGCAGGAAGCCAAGTGGCTGATTAAAAGCCTGGAGAGCCGCAACGAGACGTTGCTGAAGGTCACCCGCTGCATCGTCGATCAGCAGCAGGCGTTCTTCGAGCAAGGCGAAGAGTTTATGAAACCCATGGTGCTGGCGGATATCGCCCAGGCCGTGGAGATGCATGAATCGACGATCTCGCGCGTCACCACGCAGAAGTTTCTGCACAGCCCGCGCGGCATTTTCGAATTGAAATATTTCTTCTCCAGCCACGTGAATACCGACAGCGGCGGCGAAGCCTCCTCGACGGCGATCCGCGCGTTGGTGAAGAAATTGATTGCGGCGGAAAACCCCGCCAAACCGCTCAGCGATAGCAAGCTGGCCACCCTGCTCGCCGATCAGGGGATCATCGTGGCCCGGCGCACCGTCGCCAAGTACCGAGAGTCTTTGTCCATCCCGCCGTCGAACCAGCGCAAACAGTTGGTTTGACCTCTATTGAGAAGGAAGACACTATGCAGCTCAACATTACCGGACACCACATCGAAATCACCGATCCGTTGCGCGAGTTCGTGAACAACAAGTTCGCCAAACTCGAACAGTATTTTGATCGCATCAATCAGGTGTATGTTGTATTAAGTGTGGAAAAAGTGCAGCAAATTGCGGAAGCAACGGTGCACGTGAATGGAGGCGAGTTGCACGCCACCTCGGAAGACGAGAATATGTATGCCGCAATTGATACGCTGATCGACAAATTGGCACGTCAATTGAACAAACATAAAGACAAATTGAAGCAACACTGACACCCTGACCCATTCCGTGAGGCGGCATCCATCGCCGCCTCTCCCTTCGGCGCGTGACCCGCATGGGTGACGCGCCGAACGGTAATCAGGGTCAAAACCGACGAAAAACCGCCTTGCCGGGTTCGCCCGGCGGCGCGGTTTTAAGTGAAGATGAGATGAACAACGAATATATGCAATTAAGCTCGGTGTTAAACATCGAGTGCACCAAAAGCTCGGTACACTGCACCAGCAAGAAGCGGGCTTTGGAAATTATCAGCGAACTGGCCGCCAAACAGCTCAATCTGCCTTCGCAGGTGGTGTTTGACGCGGTTCTCACCCGGGAGCGCATGGGCAGCACCGGTATCGGCAACGGTATCGCCATTCCCCACGGCAAACTGGAAGAGGACACACTGCGGGCCGTTGGCGTGTTTATCCGTCTCGACCAACCCATCGCTTTCGACGCTATCGACAATCAGCCGGTCGATCTGCTGTTTGCGCTGCTGGTGCCTGCCGATCAGTGCAAAACCCATTTGCATACGCTGTCGCTGGTCGCCAAACGCCTGGCAGACAAAACCGTATGCCGCCGCCTGCGCGCCGCGCAGAGCGACGAAGAACTTTACCAAATCATCACCGAGTGATGCCCGGCCGGCGTGACTTCCAGCCCGGATAACGATACTGTTTTACGATGATGGATCCGGCTGCGGCCGGAATAACAAAGTTTAACGGTGGCGATGAACGCCGCCGCGATGCCAGGGGAGTTGCCACATGGTGCTGATGATTGTCAGCGGCCGTTCCGGTTCCGGAAAATCCGTCGCCTTGCGGGCGCTGGAAGACATGGGTTTTTACTGCGTTGACAACCTGCCGGTGGTTCTGCTGCCGCAGCTCGCCAATACGCTGGCGGAACGCAATATCTCCGCGGCGGTCAGCATCGACGTGCGCAACATGCCGGAATCGCCGGAAGTGTTCGAATACGCGATGACTCAGCTGCCGGACAGCTTCTCGCCGCAGCTGCTGTTCCTCGACGCCGATCGCAACACGCTGATCCGCCGTTACAGCGACACCCGCCGCCTGCACCCGCTCTCCAGCAAAAACCTGTCGCTGGAAAGCGCGATCGACGAAGAGAGCGATCTGCTCGAACCGCTGCGCTCGCGGGCTGACCTGATTATCGACACCTCGGAAATGTCGGTGCACGAACTGGCCGAAATGCTGCGCACCCGCCTGCTCGGCAAGCGCGAGCGCGAACTGACGATGGTGTTCGAATCCTTCGGCTTCAAGCACGGCATTCCGATCGACGCCGACTACGTGTTCGACGTGCGCTTCCTGCCTAACCCGCACTGGGATCCGAAGCTGCGGCCGATGACCGGTCTGGACAAGCCGGTAGCGTCGTTCCTCGATCGCCATACCGAAGTGCATAACTTCATTTACCAGACCCGCAGCTATCTGGAACAGTGGCTGCCGATGCTGGAAACCAACAATCGCAGCTACCTGACGGTCGCCATCGGCTGTACCGGCGGCAAACACCGTTCGGTGTACGTGGCGGAACAGCTGGCCGATTACTTCCGCTCGCGCGGCAAGAACGTGCAATCGCGCCACCGCACGCTGGAAAAGCGCAAACAATGACGGTCAAACAGACGGTTGAAATCAAAAACAAGCTGGGCATGCACGCGCGCCCGGCGATGAAACTGTTCGAACTGGTGCAAAGCTTCGACGCCGAAGTGATGCTGCGCAACGAAAGCGGCACCGAAGCCGAAGCCAGCAGCGTCATCGCGCTGCTGATGCTGGACTCCGCCCAGGGTCGGCACATCGAAGTCGAAGCGACCGGCCCCGATGAAGTCAACGCGCTGGCGGCGGTGGTCGAGCTGTTCAACTCCGGGTTTGATGAAGATTAGTCGCTGAGACTCTTCCCATGCGTCGCCTCGGCGCATGTGTTGCCTCCGCCCCTCCCATAGTGTAGCCCTCCCGTTTCTCATTTTGCGAATCCGCTTCCAGAATCAGCCGTAACCGCCTGTAAATTCACGTCATGGATTTACCCCCACCACGGTAATCGCAATAGTGTGTAACGCAAAAACAGACAACAGGCGGATGTTTCCCCACGCTTTGCTTGCGGGACAACAGAAAGTTTACAATTTGTGAACCTCACCGGCAGTCGCTATAATGTTCACCGGGTAGGAATCGAAGGAACGATGCATATCATTTCCAGGGAACCGTTCAATAACGCAACGAAGCAATATCCCAATGAAGCCACTGCTCTCGAGGCCATTTATAAAGCGTTGCGACGGGGCGAGTTCCGCACGCCGGACGAGTTAAAAGCGCTTTTTCCTTCGCTCGATCGTATGAAGTACAAAGAGAAATGGTGGGTCATTGACGTCGGCGGCAACCACCTGCGGATCTTGTTCTTTGCCAGCTTCGAGACACAGAAAGTCTTCATAAAGCATATCGTTAGCCACGCCGAATACGACAAGCTGATGCAGCACTATCGAAGGAGTTCGTCATGATTACAGATGCCATTAAGGCGGCCGATGCGCTACTGCGCGCCGTACCCTTATTGCAGGGCAGCCACGCTCAGCAAGACTACCGAGAAGCGCTCGAATTGGTGGAATATCTGCTGGAAAACGATGAACGCCATCCGCTGATTGACATGTTGGCAAAAAAAATCGCCGAATATGAAGACAACAGCGCCGAATTTACCGCATTCAACCAGCGTATCGCCCAACTCCCACAGGGGGTGGCCGCGCTTCGCGTATTGATGGAACAGCACCAACTCAGCCAAAGTGATTTTGAACATGAGATCGGCAAAAAGTCGTTGGTCAACCAAATCCTGAACGGCAAAAGATCGCTGACCATTCCGCACATTATGGCGCTGGCCAAACGCTTCAATCTGCCCCCAGCCCTATTCCTGCCGGAAGCGGATTAGCCCCTCAACTCCGGCTCAGGCAGTCCAGCGCCACCGCTTTGAAGCTGTCGAAGCTGTCGCTGCCCAGCAGGCGGCTCATTGAGCGTTCACGCACGAAGGTGACGAACAGCTCATAGATCGCCATCGCCTCTTCATAGTCGCTCTTGCTGATCGCCAGCAGGAAAATCACGTGCGCGACTTCGCCTTCGCCCCAGGCGACGCCCTGCGGCGCCAGTAGCGTCACCACCACGGTCTTTTTCGCCAGCAGCCCCAGCGAGTGCGGCAGCGCGATGCCTTCGCCCAGCAGCGTGGAGACGATCGCCTCGCGTTCGACCACCGACGGATAAAAGTCCGCGCCGACATACCCTTCCCGCTCCAGCTGGCCGCACACCCGGCTGAACAGTTCCGCCTGCGTCAGCGGCTCGTTGAGCACCATGAAATGCTCGGCGTCGAAGAACTTCTCCAGCATGTACGGCCTGGTGCGATCCACCAGCACCAGTTTGCCCAGTTGCTCCAGCTGATAATCGGTCGGGAACGGCGACATCACCACTACCGGCTTGTTCTTTTCGCCGATGCGGGCGTTGGAAATCACGAAGTCTTCGTCGATGTGCGCGAGCATCTCGTAATCGCGCAGCGAGACGATGCGCGTCATCACCAGCTGCGGATACTTGCGCGCAATCTGCGCCTGGATCATCCGCACCGTCGAGTTGCCGGTGTCGCACACCAGCATCACCTGCGGGTGGCGTTCATAACCGATGTTGTAATGTCGCTCCAGCCCCACGCCGATGTGCAGCACCAGATAACCGATTTCGTTCTCGCTCAGCGTATAAGGCGTGTACTTGCCCCAGCTGGAGACCGCCGCCAGCGTCACGTCGTAAGCCATCGGATAGTGCTGCTTGATGTTGGCCAACAGCGGATTGGGGATGTTGATCTGGTATTTCACCCGCGTAATCATGGTCTTGATATGGGTAAGCAGATCGGCCCGCAGCTGCTCGTCGCCCTGCAGGTTGTAGTTATAGTGTGCGTTGATGTAGGAAAGAATGTAGTCCACCAGCGCTTCTTCATCGTCGGCGTTGATTTCGGTCGGCTGCACGTCCTGCACGCGCCGCGCGGCGATATTGACCCGCAGATAGGCCTCTTCGGCCATCGAGATCTCTTTGCCGGAAGCCGCACGCAGCTCCGCCGCCAGGCGGGTCGACACCTGGCGCACCGCCTCGTCGCCGTCCTCCACCTCGAAGTCCGACAGCGGATAGCCATCGTTGATGCGCCGCAGCGCCACCGCGCAGTAGAAAATCAGGTACTGTTCGCCCTCGTCGGTCAGGCGAATGGCGTATTGCGACAGCAGCGGGTGCAATAATCCGGCGAACGCCGCCACCTGCGGCTGCAGCAGGATCTCGTTGTTGAGCAGCGGGTTCTCGGCGTCGGCCAGCTGCAGCTGGAACAGCAGGTCGGTCAGGCAGGCGCGGATCGCCATCTCCGCGCCGAACAGCTTCATGCCGTAACGCGGCTTGGTTTCGATCGTTAATTGATAGTGCGCCAGACGCTCTCTCACCTCAGCCATGTCGTTTTGCAGCGTGCCGCGGCTGACGAACCACTCGTCAGCCAAATCCTCCAGTTTGAGGGAGAAGGCTGAGGTCAAAAAACGCACCAGAGATAATGCACCCGCTCCTGCGCGCTGCGCGGGGTGGCGTGTTTGCGGCGCTCCTGATGCTGCAGGGCGCTGAACAGCGCGGCATTATCGACCTGCAAACGATAGCCGGCCCCGCGGCTATGCACGAAGCGCGCGCCGTATTTGTCCAGGATCTCGTTCAGCGCGGTGATATCCGCCCGCACCGTGCGGGTAGACACGGCGAAACGCTTCGCCAGCTCATCCTGCGGCAAAGTCTCGGTTTGCAAAGCATCGAACAAGTAAGCCAAACGCGGGTAAGGAAATCGCACCATTCTGTGTCCGTCAATCAGGCGGTCCGCCCGGTGAACCGGGCGGGCCGCGGGTTACTTCGGCGGCGGCAGGAACGCCATTTGCGAGGGGCTGCCGATCGGCAGATAGCCGCCCACAAAGCTGAGTTTGCCGTCCGTCGGGTTGACGCTGAAGCGGGTGACGTTATCGCTGCGCTGGTTCAACGCATACAGATAGCGGCCATCCGGGCTCAGCGCCAGCGAACGCGGATAATCGCCACGCGTCCAGGTTTCCGCCACCGGTTTCAACTCACCGCCAGCGCCCACGCTGAACTGGGCAATGCTGTTATGCAGCCGGTTGGCGACGTACAGCGTGTCGCCGTTCTTGCTGAGCGCCAGCCCCGAAGCGAAGCTGGTGCCCTGATAGTCGGCGGGCAGCGCGGAAACCGCATGCAGTTGTTTCAGAGTACCTTTTTGGCGATCAAAACGGTAGCTGGTCAACGTCGAGGCCTCTTCGTTCACCAGCAGCACGGTTTCGCCGTCCGGATGGAACACAAAGTGACGCGGCCCCGCGCCGGCGGAAGAGGCGGCGATCCACGGCGGATCGTTCGGCGTCAGCCGGCCGCTCGCCGCGTCAAAGCGCCATTGATAGATGCGATCCAATCCCAGATCGGTGGAGAACACGAACTTGCCGCTCGGATCGCTGGCGATCATATGGGCATGCGGGCCGTTGTGATCGCTGACGGCGAAGCTGCCGTCCACCGCGGCCGCCGGTTTGGCCGCGCCCGCCGGGCCCTGTTGCTGCTGCAGCGAGCTGGCGGCGCCCAGGCTGCCGTCCGCTTCAATCGGGAAGACCGCCACGCTGCCGCTGACGTAGTTCGCCACCAGCAGATGCCGCCCGTCCGGCGTCGGGGTGAGATACACCGGCCCTGCCCCCTGCGAATCCACCTGGTTGAGCTGCGTCAGTGCGCCATCGGCCGGATTGATCCGGTAGGCGGTGATGCCGCCGTGCTTGCCGCCGTTGAAATCGGCCACTTCGCTGGCGACATACAGCGTTTTGCCGCCGACGCCCAGCGTCAGCTGCGCCGGATTCGGCACGTTGCTGACCAGCGTAACCTGGCTCAACGCGCCGCTGGCCGGATCGACCCGCACTCGGTAAACGCCTTCGCCGTTGGGATTGTAGGTGCCGATATAGGCAAAATGAGATGACGTGGAGTTCATTGCATCCTCAGCATGCAGCGCCGGGCCGGTCACGGCCAGCAGCGCCAGGAACAACGCGGTGCGTCGGGTTGGAGCCTGCCAGTTTCGCATAGTAGTCCTCAGTATATACCCGTCATCTTTCAAGCCGCAGCGTTGTTGGCTGCGCAGTTACTCGGCCCATCCATGGGCCTCACCCCTTCGGGGCCGCTGCAAGCAGCGTTTAAATCTGCTCCCGGCAGATTTTTCACCCCAGTCACTTACTTAAGTAAGCTCCTGGGGCTCCTGCGCTTGCCGCCTAGCTGCAACTTGAAAGCTATAGGCTATAGGTAACGGCGCGGCATGCCGCGCCACGGGAAAACCTTCGCCTCCCAGCGTTTACCTCATCCCATTACGCGTTCAGCCCACCAGCTTTTTGGTCATCGCCAGCAGGGCTTTCACGTCCTGCGGACGCGTATCGCCGCTGGTGGCGTCGATGATCGAGCTGTAGATATGCGGGATCACGCGTTTCACGCCGGCCGCCAGCGCGATCTCGACGATCGACTCAAAGTTCTCCAGATCGATACCGCCGGTCGGCTCCAGCATGAAGTCATGCTCGGCGCAGGCCTTGGCTACGTACTGGTACTCGTCCTTGCACTTCAGGCCACCCATCGGGAAATACTTGATGGAGCTGCCGCCCATGTCTTTCAGCAGGGCGATGGCGGTTTCCACCGGCACGATGCCATCCGGCGCCGCGGCGCTCAATGGGCCGGTAGAGATCTTCACCCAACCGACGCGGCCGGTCGGCGACACCAGGCCGTTGACCACGCTGTCGTTCTGGCCCAGCAGCGCGCGGCTGACGCCGACGCCGGTGAACACCTGGTTAACGTGCTGCGGCTGCACCTGCTGAGCGATCAGGCTGACCATCGCCGACTGCTTCGGATCGCCGGCACCCAGGCCGACCGAGAGCGCGTTTTCAATCAGGCGCGCATAGCGCAGCATGTCGGTCACCGCGCTGTCGACGTCCGGGTAGTTCTTGGAGAGCACGCCCACCAGCACATGGCCTTCCGCCGCGGCGTAGATGTCCTGCGCGTTGGCTTTGGAGCCGGCCAACACGTTCAGGCAGACGCGGTCGCGATAGTAGTTAGGCTGCAGCTTCATGCTTGTTTCTCCGTAAACAGATTTTTGATACAGGTAAAGACGGTCATCAGTTGCCGCTCGTCGACGCTGCGCACGTCGACCTCAATCTTGCCCTCGTTGGCCTTGTAGCCGCGGAAGTAGATGGCGATATCGCCGGTTTTCAGCGCCTGGACGATGTCATAAGTCGACCGCCCCAGCACCGCTTCGTCAAAGGCGATCTCGGCGCGGGCGATATCGCGGCCGGCGCTGTCCCAGACGGTCCTGGCGCTGACGCCGGTCAGGGTGTTGAGGCTGTCGAGGAACGGCGTCATCCGCTCCACCATCTGTTGCCCGGTGGTTTTCTCAAGCGTCAGATAGCTTTCAATCGCTTGGGTCAGGCCGAGGATGCCCTCTTTGCCGACCTTCATCGCCCGGCCGATGCCGCCGGATTGCAACTTCACCCACTCGACGTACTGTTTCTTGCCGATCACGAGACCGCTGGTCGGCCCCTCGATAGCTTTGGCGCCGCTGTAAATCACCAGATCGGCCCCCATCTGGTAATAACACATCAGATCTTCTTCCGCCGCGGCGTCGACGATCAGCGGCAGGTTATGCTTGCGCGCCACCACCGCCGCCTGTTCGACGGACAGAATGCTTTTCTGCACGCAGTGGTGCGATTTGACGTACAGGATCGCCGCAGTCTGCGGCGTGATGCAGGCTTCAATCTGCTCCGGCGAACATTCGTTGGCGTACCCCGCCTCCACCACCTTGCCACCGCCCAGCGCCACCATGGTATCCACCGGCGCGCCGAAGTTGACGTTGTGACCGCGCGGCAGCACGATCTCGCGCGGCACGGCGATCGGCGCCGAATGCAGGTTCACCAGCAGATTGGCGTTATCTTTAACGATCACCGCCGCCACCGACTGGGCGATGCCCGCCGAGGCGCAGGAGACGATCACCGCATCTTCCACGTTGAGCAGATCGGCGATGTAGGCGCCGGTCTTGTTGACCAGATCCTTGATTTCGAAATAGTGGTTCAGGCCGTAATCAACGGCGTCGATCACGTCCTGGCGCGGCGTGGAAACGCCGAGAATGGTCATGCGGCCGGAGGTGTTGATCACCTGCTTCAAACCGTATTTTTCATAAATCGAAGACATGGCTTGCCTCCCCTTGTTCGGTTAATAGGATTTCCCCGGCCACCACCGCGGCCAGCGGCACCAGCAGCCGTTCGCCCTCGGCGGTTTGCCCTTCGGCGTCGGCGAATACCTGCGGTTCGCAGCGCAGCTCAAACAGCGTGAAATCGGCGTCATAGCCCGGCTCCAGCCGCCCTTTGCCGCTCAGTTGCAGTGCCGACGCGGCGTTCTCCGTCACGCAGGCGATCACCTGCGGCAGCGTCAGGCCGACGCTGAAGAATTTGGACATCACCGTCGCCAGGCTGTGCACCGGCCCGTTCATGCGGTTGCGGCAGTAAATATCGGAGCTGATGGTGTGCGGCAAAATGCCCAGTTTGATCGCCTGGCGCGCCACCTCGAAGCTGAAGCTGGCGGTGCCGTGCCCTACGTCGAGCAATACGCCGCGCCGCAGCGCGCGCTGGATAGACTCGCGCAGCGTGCCCGCCGGCGTCAGAATGCGGTTCGGTTTGCCGTTGTAGCAGTGGGTGATAATGTCGCCACGGGTCAACAAATCGGCGATATCGTCCAGATCCGGCGGGTTATTACCGATATGCACCATCAGCGGCAGCTGGCGGTTTTCCTGCTGGATCTCTTTGGCCAACACCAGCGGCCGGGTGCCGTTCTTGCCCACCACGCTGCTGCTCATGCGCGCCTTGATGCCGATGATAAAGCCGGGGTGGTTGGCGATGGCCTGGCCGGCCTCGCGCTTGTCGATGTCCGTCAACTCCGCCAGCTCGTTCTGCCGCAGCAGGCCGATGCGCGATATATTGAGGAAGGCGAAAACGTTGGTTTTGGCGCTGCGCGTCAGCTGATAAAAGGCGTCGATATCGTCGGCACCGGCGCTGCCGGCATCGACCACGCTGGTGACGCCGCTGGCGACGCCGACCCGATCCGGCTCGTCATGGTAGATCGGCGATTCGGGATAGCAGTGCACGTGCGCATCGATCCAACCGGCGCTCAGGCGGCAGTTGCCCGCCAGATCCAGCTGGCGAACGGCGCTGACGTCCGCCGCCAACCGCCCCACCGAGGCTATTTTGCCGTCTTTCACCGCCAGATCGATCAGCGTATCGTCCGCCAGTCTGGCGCCTCTGATTACTAAGTCATACATACCGCATTGCTCCTGTTAGCCCGGGCGCCGCCGCAGTTTCGGGCGGCGCCTGGCGCAGGCCTCTTAAGAAATGGCTACCGGGAAGATCGCCCCCAGGATCATCGCGCCGAGGATCGCTCCGCCGGTGATCGGTTTGCCCCAGATATAGAACAGCAGCGCGCCGAGCAGCGAACCGATGCCGATCGGGATCGAGGCGGTCATCGCCGACAGGATGATCAACGGCCCGAGGAAGCGGCCCGAGGAGTTGCCCGCGCCCATCATCACGTCTGCCCCGTAGGTGGAGTTGCTCTGATTGATGGTGAATTTGCGCGCCAGAATGATCACATAACCGATCGCCAGGCCGATGATCAGGCCGGTAGCCAGCGAAGCGGCGAAGTTGGCGACCGGGAACACGATGCCGGCCCCCAAAAGCAGCGCCGGTACGCCCAGCCCGACGCCGGTCTGGATCGCGCCGCCAATGTCGAGGATGCCTACCAGCGAACCTTCGATGATGCGCGCGAACAGGAAGCTGGCGCCGAACGCCGCCACCGCGCCGTACACGCCGGTATCCATCCCCGCCCGCAGCATGGAGACGAAGGCCACTTCGTTAAAGGCACCGATGCCGTACAGGTAGTACATGTGCGTCCCGGCGAACACGCCGGAGGACAGCAGGCCAACAAAAATCGGGAATGACCAGTCGGCGTACCAGAAGCCTTTTTGGGTTTGCTCTTCCATCATCCCGCTCCTTATTTACCGCTCAGGGTGTTGTGAATGGCGTCCAGCCAGCCCGGCACGCCGAGGCTGAAGGACTCGAGAACTTTCATGTCGAAGCCGCGGAAGAAGCCGCTCAGCACGAACAGCAGCACGATCACCGCCATCATGATCTTGGTGATTTTGTTCCAGCCGCTCTCTTCCACGCCTTTGCCGATCAGAATGCCCAGCACCAGGCCCGGTACGGCGTTGCCCATGATCAGCTGCGCCAGGCCGCCGAAAATGGTGCCCCAGAAGCCGGAACGGCGTCCGGCGTCGATCGCCGCCAGCCAGAAGATCACCGGCATCACGGTGTTCACCAGCAGGTTGGCCGCCGGCACCAGCACCTTGATCGCGGTGACCTGCAGCGCGGCAGGCACGGCGGAAGCGGTGGTATTGAGGAAGGCCACCACCAGCATGCCGATGATGCCGCAGGCGATGGCCATTTTTTTCGGATCGTGCAGCGTTTGCGCCAGATTGCGGTTCTTGACCATCAGGGCCGCCGCGCCCCAGTGCGGGATGATGCGGTGATCGACGTCCTGCGTGAAGGAGCCCGCCGCCACGGAAGACGCCCAGGCGTTGAAGAAGAAGCCCAGACCGAATGAGAAGTGGGAAGCCGGATCGCCCTCGCAGGAGTTCAGCTCGCCCAGGGTGCGAAACGCCCCCATGCCCTGTGTTGTCGGCGCGTGGAACATGCGTGCGGCGCCGGCCCCTACGCCGCCCCCCACCAGCCCACCGATAATAATCGATTTAAATAAGATGATTAAAAACATCAGTATACCCTTTCATTTATGCTAACGTTTTTATTTCGTGACGAAGACAACCTTCTCGGTATTGATAATGGTTACGTTCACGGTTATTTCCAGAGAAACGGCATAGCTCTTTCTTTCACGCGGCAAAAAGAAGAAAAGAAATTTCTCTTTTGTTATTTTCTCTTCCGCTTTCACCACGCTGACGTCCTGCGGCTCGATGCGCAGCAGAATATTGTTGGTGGACTTTAATACCGCGCCCTGCACATTAGCCAAGGCGGAAGCAAAAGCTTTCGCTTTGCTGTCGCCTTTACCCTCCACCTTTACCGATGTGGTATATTGCTCTTTCATTATGGGTTGCCATGTTTTTTGACGTAGGCTTCCACCAGTTTCTGGCCCAGCTCTTCTTTATCCATAAAGCCGAACCCCAGCACGTTGCAGCCTTCGTTAATTGCCGTCACGCCCTCTTCCACCGAACGCATGCCGTATTTGGCTTTGTAGCCGTATTTGGTTTGCGCGGTAATCGCGCCGGCGCCGCCGCTGCCGCAAAAAGAGATGCCCAGCTGCGCGTTTTCCGCTTTCATGACGTCGCCCAGCTTCATATCCGCCGCCACGCCGGGGATAACCACCGCTTTTCCGCCTGCGTTTTCAACGCCCTGGCCGACTTTTTGCCCTTTTCCCAAACGATCGCCGATCACTACGGTAATTTGACCCATGGTATATTCTCCTGATTGAAATCGATGCGTTAACCGCTATGCGTTATTATCTTTCGCCACTTCGAAGTGCACTGAAAGCAAATAGGCTTCTTCGATAGGCAATGTGCCAAACTGATCCACCACGCGCTCCGCCATTTGCATGGACTCGGCGGAAATTTCGTCGAACAGTGATTTATCCACCTCCGGCAACGGCTCACCGGTTATTGAGCGCAGCACCATGGCGCGAATATGCGATTCCAGCATCTGTTGCTGCACCGCATTGGTATAAATATTCTCAGCATTCAGCATCGCGGTAATATCCGCCAGCACCCGAGCGGTGATCTCACCGGCTTCGCTGATATCGGATTGTTCAATTTCTTTTATCGAAGCAGATCCATCATTCACTTTTCAGTACCCCTAGATCCCACATTAATCAGTAAGCCGTAAAGCGCATCACCTGAATAACCCGCTTTCTGTGATGTCTTTACCCTACCCCCGGTAAGATTTTCTGTGGAGACCGGTTTTTTCCAGTTCGAAGTGGAAATCGAATGACGCGCGGAGATCCATTTCGCAAAACGGCGTTAAGGCGAAAAAGTAAATGAGATAACAATTACATAACCCGGCTAACGGTTTTTTTTGCCTCGATTGACGATAAAAGCCTTCGTGATCGGGATCTCTTTCTTTTCTCGCCCCAACCGCCTACTATCAATGGGACAAATCGACATTACCCACACCCCCGCTCCTCTGGCGCGGGGGTGTTGCTTTGTGTTGTTTTTCCGAATTTATGGGTGCACAGACTGGCGCCCTTTGATTTGACTGGAGAGTGGAATGACCAAACCCATCATTACTATTAATGAGCTGGATGCGGAACGCCTGGATGCGCTATTGGAACAACCGGCCTTTGCCAACACCGACGTCGCCGCCGCGCTGAACGACGAGTTGGATCGCGCGGAAATCCTGCCGCCGGAGAAAATGCCGGCCAACGTGGTGACCATGAACAGCCGCGTGCGTTTTCGCGATCTGCACACCGATGAAGAGCACGTGCGCACGCTGGTTTACCCGGCCTCGCTGAAAGACAGCCACGATCAGCTGTCGGTGATGGCGCCGCTGGGCGCAGCGCTGCTCGGCATGCACGTCGGCAAGCAGATCTCCTGGCAATTGCCGAACGGTGAAGAAGCGCGGATTGAAGTGCTGGAATTGCTGTACCAGCCGGAAGCGGCGGGCGAATACCACCGTTAAGCGGTTCTCAGGGCGGCATCCGGCCGCCCTTTCTGTTTCAGAGGCAGATAGCGATCAGCACGGCGATCAGCAGCAGCACGTAGATTTTGGCATGCAGCGCATCGCTCACCTTCGGCAAACAGCGCCTGGCAAACACGATCCCCGCAATCCCCGCCACCACCAGCAGCCCCAGAATGTTCAGATTGACGTAGCCCAGATACTGCGGCCCGCTCATCTCGCGCCATCCCAACACGATATACATCAGCGCCCCGATCACCGCCACCGGGATCGACAGCGGGTTGGCGGCGCTGACGCAATACTTCATGTCATAGCCATGGCGGCGCAGCAGCGGCACGGTCATCACGCTGCCGCCCACCCCCAGCAGCGTGGCGATGCCGCCGATCAGCGGCCCGCCGCCCCACAGCGTGGCAGGGGAAAGTTCAGCGCGCGCCGGTTTGGTCAGGAACCCCCGGCGGAACAGACAGTCAGCGATGGTCACCGCCATATAGGCCACGAACAGCACGCGGATCACACCGTCCGCCAGCAGCGAGGAGGCAAACGCGCCCAGCGCCGCGCCGATGCCGATGAAAAAGATCAGCGGCACGATGGTTTCCCGCAGCAGGTTGCCGCTGCGCCAGTTGGTCAGGGTGGCGTACCCCGCGTTGAGGATCATCACCGCCGTCGAGGTCGCCACCGCAATATGCATCGCCTGGCCGGGCTGCTCGCCTGAGGCGGAGATCAAATGGTAAACGAAAGGCACCACCACAAAGCCGCCGCCGAAGCCGAACAGAATGGTGGTGATGCCGGTCAGAAAACCGGCACCCAGAACGATTAACATTTCAATCATGGCCGTGCGCCCGCACGAAGTCGTCGAACCCGGCGCAGAACTGCCCCGCCAGCGGGTGGAAACGATCGCCGACGAACAGCCCCAGATACTGCTCGCGCACGGCGTCGTGATCCACCAGCTCAATGCCCGCCTGTTCCGCCTGCGCCAGCGTCTGCGCATCCGGGAAGCCCCAATAGCGCGAATCGCCCTGCTTTTCCGCCGCTATCGCTTCGCTCCGTTCCGCCCGCATCAGCTGGCGCGCCAGGAAGGTGCCGCTCTGCACGCCCAGCAACATCATGTTTTCCAGGAACGACAGGTCGTGGCGCAGCTCGGCGGGCAGGCGGGCGAGCACCGGGCCGGCATCCCAATGTTCGTCCATTTCATGCAGCGTCACCGCACAGTCCTTGTCACCGTTCATCATCGCGCGGAACAGCGTCATCACCCCGCGATAGCGCGGCAAGTCACCCGGATGCAGGTTCCACAGCAGCTTGCCGCGCCGGCTGAAGGCGCGCACATAGTCGGCGGAAAATTTCTGATAACAGCGCAAAGAAATCACCCCGTCCATATGACCCAGGCTGCTGATAAACGCGGCGTCATTGATGTCGAGAACGCGATGCGCTTTGACCCCGGCGGCGGCCAGGAACAGAGCCGGCGGCTGATAGGCGCCCTCACAGGCGGCGGCGTTGCGGCCAACGAACGGGAACACGAAATCGTTCAGCACCTCGCGCTCATACAGCCCCAGGCGGCGAACCGCCGGCTCCTGGGCGCGGCCGCCGCTTTTCGCCAGAGGGAAATACACCGTAAAAGCACACTCGCCTTTCAGGGCGGCGATCAGATCCTGACACACCAGCCAGGAGAAAATGTCGTTGCCGACAAAGAGCGCTACGTTTTTCATGCTTCAGCCTTCTTTGCGTTGAAAATAGGGTTGTTAAACACGATTTTGCTGATATCTCGCGTGATGGATTCCATCGCCGAGGTGTAAAAAAGGTCGCCCTTGGCGGGCGCGCCGAGCGAGTAGAGATGCTGCTCGCGGCCGCGGCGATCGGCGATTTTCAGCGTGTGCGGGTTGCACTTCACGCCGCCGAACAGGTTCTCCTGCACCACCCCGTCTTGCAGCAGTTGATGGCTCAGACGGTTGGGCGGCAGTTGATAAGAAGGCGTGGTGCAGTTGAACAGATACTGCGCATGCACCCGCGTCTCATGGCAACGAAGGATAAATCCGTCCGCCCCCTTGCTGATATCCGCCAGGCCACCGCAGGCGCGCAGGCGTTGGCTCTCCAACGCCGCCACGATCTTGTAGGCGTTCTTGATCGGCATGGCGTGCCGATTGCGCATCCAGGAGGAGTTGTAAAAGCGCATGAAGATCTGCCGGTTGTTGGCATCCATTTTG
This sequence comes from Serratia sp. SCBI, assembly GCF_000747565.1. Lineage (NCBI taxonomy): Bacteria > Pseudomonadati > Pseudomonadota > Gammaproteobacteria > Enterobacterales > Yersiniaceae > Serratia > Serratia sp. SCBI. The sequence continues at coordinate 4,489,000 of NZ_CP003424.1, forward strand.
ACCCAGGCGGCGCACACCGTCGGATGGATCGCCGCCAGGTAGCTGCAGATGTGCTCACGGGCAAAGCGCGCCCGGTCGAGGCTGTCCGCCAGATCGCGGTAGCAATCGCGCCTTTCCCCCAGCGCCGAGAGCACCGTCAATCGTTCCGGCCCCGGATAGTGACGCGCCAGCGCGGCGTTGATCGCATGCACCAACTGATGCGCATCAATAAAATCGTTACCGGCGACAAAGCGCCGCAGCCCCTCAACAAACGCCTCCGGCGGCGGACGCATCAACGCCGGTTGCACGCTGGGGAACAGGCCCGAACGCGACAGGGCGCAGATATCGGTGGCCCCCAGGCGCTCCATCAGTTCAACGATGGCGTCGATCGCCGTCAGGCTGCAGCCGATCACGCCGATGGTTGAGTAAGGGTTGATCGGCGGCAGATCCCGGTGGGCCTGATAAGCGATCACCCCGTCCACCGGATAGAGACATTCCGGCGGGTTATGCCCAGAACATAGCACCAGCGCATTCATCTGTTCGGCGGCGCCGCAGGCGGTGGTCAGCCGATAGCCTGCCTCGTGCGGCGCAATGGCATTCACTTCGGCGGTCACGAAATTCAGCGCCACGTTGCTGTCCGCCGCCATATACATCGTCATGTCGCGAATAAAATCGAGATATTCCCGATACAGCCAACGCGGCGGATAACGATCATGGCAAAACTGCGGGAAATGCATGGCGATCCAATCGACGAAGTGCGCATCGTCGAAAATATCCGCCGACATATTTTCCGGCGTCATATTTAATATATGGCTGTCAAAATCGCTGCTGTATGCCATACCGCCCTTGAAGCCCTGCTTGTCGAACACCGTCAGGGAAAGCGGCCTTTTGCAATGATTAACCGACTTATTTTTTATAAAGTTATACGCAAAAGAGATGCCCGCGGCTCCGCCGCCAATCACACCGAACTTATACATGAAATATCACCTTATAGTCATTGAACTGCGCTAAGAACTATTGCTTCAGGTGTTGGAATAAAATGACGATTTATTCCTTATTAACTTCTTGTATTGCGAGAACGAAAACCTTCTTCTCACCCCGGTGTGAAAACTTGCGCGGGCTTTATGGCCGATAAAATAACGGCGCCCCGGACAAGCGTTATTTTTCTGCCCCGATAGTAGGGCGACCGTCGCTGGCTTGCTTTATATGAAAGGCCAACTATCATTGCGTTTCGGCCAACCTGCCGCCAAAGGGGACACATGCGCAACGTCCGCATTGATGACATCGACCACGTAGCGCGCGCGGTGATCGCCATCGGCACCGATTATCCGCCGGGGCATTTGCTGCCGATGCACAGCCACCGGCGCGCGCAGTTGCTGTACGGCGCCACCGGCGTCATGCACGTTTTCACACAGCAAGGCAATTGGATCGTCCCGCCGCAGCACGCGGTGTGGCTGCCGCCGCAGATGCCGCACGCGGTGAGGATGGTCGGCGTCACTACCCGCAGTCTGTACCTCGAACCGGGCGCGTTGCCCGCCGAACAGCCTCAGGTTTGCCAGGTGGTTAGCGTCACCCCGCTGATGCGCCAACTGTTGATGGCGGCGGTGGACATGCCGCTGGAGTATGAGCGGGAGGGACGCGACGGGGCGCTGGCGACGTTGCTGCTGCACGAACTGGCCCGGCTGCAACCCTTGCCGTTGCACATCCCGCTGCCCGCCGATCCTCGGCTGGGCGAGCTGTGCCGCGCCTTTTTGCAGCACCCCGACGCCCACGACTCCGCGCAGCAATGGGCCCCTCGTCTGTACATGAGCATTCGCACCTTCAGCCGCTTCTTTCGCGCGCAGACCGGCCTGCCTTTTTCGCAATGGCGTCAGCGCGCCTGCGTGGTGCTGGCGTTGGCGCTACTGGCCGAAGGGCGCAGCGTGACGCAGGTGGCCATGGAGATGGGATATGACAGCAGCGCGGCGTTTTCAACCATGTTTCGCCGCGTGCTGGGGCAGGCGCCCTCCTCCTATCTGACGGAAGACGGGCGCGACGGTTGAAGGGTTAGCGGAATTTCTTGTGGTTGGCGTCGCGGGTCTGCTTGAAGCCCTGCGCCAGCTGCTTGGCTTCGGCGACTTTGCCCTGATTGGCCAGCGCCAGCGCCTGATCGATCTGGCCGATCAGGGTATCCAACCCGCTGCGGAAATCTTTCATCTCCGGGCTGTCGGCGGCTTTGCTCTCCAGTTTCGGCGGAGTGCCCTGCTTGGCATCCTGCGCGGCGGCGCGCATGTTCTGCAGGCTCTGTTTGAGGGTGGCGGCGGAGTCGGTATTCAGCACCGTTTTGTAGTTTTCCGCCAGGGTGTCCATATCGTCGCCCAGATCGGCGGCGGCCGCCAGCGAACTGGCCGCCAGCAGCGTCAACGCCGCCAGCGCTTTCAGGGTATTCTGCATGTTTGCTCACCTTCCAGTTATTGTTTTAGTTAACCCACCGCTACCATAGGCAAGGCCGGGCAAAATCGAAACCGGAGATTTGTAAGCAAGGTTGAGACGGGATAACGCGCGGCCGGCGGGCGCCGACCGCACAGAGGATCACTGGCCGGCGATCTTCATTTCCGGCAGCAGCACCGAACCGCACTGGATATTGCTGCGGGTTTCGATATCGCTGCCGACGCTGACGATGTTGCGCAGCATGTCTTTCAGGTTGCCGGCGATGGTGATCTCGCTGACCGGGTACTGGATCTCGCCATTTTCCACCCAAAAACCGGCGGCGCCGCGAGAATAATCGCCGGTGACGCCGCTGACGCCCTGGCCCATCAATTCGGTGACCACCAGGCCGGTGCCAAGCTGTTTCAGCATGCCGGCGAAGTCTGCGCCCTGCCCGGCAATGCGCCAGTTATGGATGCCGCCGGCATGGCCGGTGCTGTGCAGGCCCAGCTTGCGCGCCGAGTAGCTGGTCATCAGCCAGGTTTGCAGCACGCCATCCTTGACGATATCGCGCCGTTGGGTGCGCACGCCCTCGCTGTCGAACGGCGTTGACGCCAGCCCTTTCAGCAGATGGGGATGTTCCTCGACGGTCAGCCACGACGGCAGGATCTGCTTGCCGAGCGCGTCCAGCAGGAAAGTGGATTTGCGGTAGACGCTGCTGCCGCTGATGGCCCCCACCAGATGGCCGAACAGCCCGGTGGCCACTTCGGAGGCGAACAGCACCGGCGCCTTCATGGTCGACAGTTTACGCGGCGCGAGACGCGCCAGCGTGCGGCGGGCGCACTCCTGCCCCACCCACTCGGGGCTGTGCAGATCGCCCATCGCACGGCCGATGGTGTAAGCGTAATCCCGCTCCATGTCACCGTCCTGCTCCGCAATGACGCAGCTGGACAGCGAGTGACGGCTGGAACAGTAGCTTTGCAGCATGCCGTGGCTGTTGCCGAACACCTTGATGCCGTAGTGGCTGTTGAAGCTGCCGCCTTCGGTGTTGGTAATGCGTTTGTCCGCCGCCAGCGAAGCCTGCTCGGCGCGCGCCGCCAGCTCGATGCCGCGCTCGGCGTCCAGCTCGGTCGGGTGGAACAGATCGAGATCCGGCGCCTCAAACGCCAACAAATCTTTCTCCGCCGGGCCGGCGCAGGGATCTTCAGAGGTGTAACGCGCGATGTCCAGCGCCGCCTGTACGGTGCGGGCGATGGCATCCGGGCTGAGATCGGTGGAAGAGGCGCTGCCTTTGCGCTGACGGTGATACACGGTGATGCCCAGCGCGCCATCGCTATTGAACTCGACGTTTTCCACCTCGCCGAAGCGGGTGCTGACGCTGATGCCGGTCGATTTGGTGACCGCGACTTCCGCCGCGTCGGAACCGGCGCGTGCCAGCTCCAGAGCCTGAGAAACGGCCTGTTCCAGCGCCTTGCGCTGTTCTGCAACTTGAGTGACTACTTTCATCAATCTGCCATAATTAATCAGAAAATCGTTGAGAAAAGTGCCGGAGCGGCGTAGTTGTGCACGCGGGGCGGCGCGCAAAAATCCTGAGATCTCTGCCGTTGAGTCTAACAGGAACCGCGTTGAATTTCGCATAAAGCCGAACGGTAAGGCCGGGATAAAATACAAAACTCGCGCGTCACTCGACGATAAGTTTTACCGACTTGCCGATATTCGCCATCATGTTGACCAACGCATCCAACGTAAATTTCTCGGTTTTCTGGTTCACCACGTCGGACACGCGTGGCCGGGAAGTGTGCAGATAACGCGCCGCCTCTTCCTGGCGATAGCCTTCTTCCTCAATCCACGCGCTGATCTCTCCCATCAGCTGTTTTTTTAGTGCGATAAGCTGCGCAATCTCCGCATTGGACTGTGCTTGCAATTGCCGAGCCTCATCGGCGGAAAACCCCAAATCCGCAAACACATTGCCGCCTGCTGGCGTAATGTGGCGCGAACCGGTATCAATCGGCTTGGTCATGACCTTTACTCCGCTCATTAATGACCGCGTCATAACGCGCTTTGATTATCTGAATATCGTGGCGGCTGGTTTTCTCCGCCTTCTTTTGAAAGCTGTGCAGAACGTAGATCGCTTCGCTAAACTTTGCCACATAGACCACCCTGAACGCTCCGCCGATGGCATATAAACGGATTTCGATAACGCCACTTCCACAACTGGTCATCGTTTTCCAATTACCGGGCTCCAAACCTCTTTGCACTTTACTCAGTTCAAATCCTGCCGCTTTTCGCGCATCTATTGGAAAGGCCAACAAATCCTCTAACGATGAACCGCGCCAATCAATGGCTTTCTCGATGCCATCATCCATGAATACCACCTCCTTTTGTATAAAATTTTATACAAATATGATGATAAAAACAACAGCATGAATTCAGAGGACAGGAACCTAGACATGATAATGCCCCAGCGCGGCAGCTATACTCAGTTTGCTCAGGGCACGCAATTGGCGGGTTGCCGGACAACCTGTTAGGATTAGCCTCTTTTTAACGGAGCCTACCATGAACAAACAGCCTGAAGACTGGCTCGACGATGTCCCGGAGAATGAAAACGAGGACGATGACGAGATTATCTGGGTCAGTAAAAGTGAAATTAAACGTGATGCCGAAGCGCTGAAAGACCTGGGGGCCGAAATGGTCGATCTGGGCAAAAACGCGCTGGATCGCATTCCGTTGGACGAAGATTTGCGCGCCGCCATCGAGCTGGCGCAGAAGATCAAGAAAGAAGGCCGTCGCCGTCAGCTGCAGCTGATCGGCAAGATGCTGCGCGCCCGCGATATCGAGCCGATCCAGACCGCGCTCGACAAGCTGAAAAACCGCCACAACCAACAGGTTTCGCTGTTCCATAAGCTGGAAGCGCTGCGCGACCGCCTGGTGGAAGAAGGCGATGACGTCATTCCGTCGATCCTGGATCTGTATCCGGCCGCCGATCGTCAACAGCTGCGTTCACTGGTGCGCAATGCGCAGAAAGAGAAGGCCGCCAACAAGCCGCCTAAGGCTTACCGCCAGATCTTCCAATACCTGCGCGAGCTGGCCGAAGCGGCTGACTAAACGCCGCCGCCATCCCGGGATGAACCCGTTTCATCCCCGGTGATGCGCCGGTTCGCCGCTGCTTTCGCGGATATTGAAACGCAGGCTGCCTTCCAGCTCTTCTTCCGCTTCTTCAAACAGCAGAATGATCGCGCCAAAACGACGTTTACTGCGGGCATTGAGGTGGGTGAACTCGATTTCCACCGGCAGACCGATATCGCCGGTCACCACGTCCCACAGCGCGTCGAGGTTGGCGCCAAACCCCTCGTCCAGCGCAAACTTATGCGCGAAATCGCGGTAGAAGGCCGGCACATCCTGGATCTGCTCAAAATCAAACTCTACTTTTGCCATCAAACTCACTCCACACGAATGAAGTTTTTGTAATGGTCACGCGAGACGAAGATCAGACCGTCGCTCGAATACAGCAGGCGATCGGCGCCGCGCCGGCCACACTGGTAATTGATGTCCGCTTCACGCCAGACCCGGCCGCCGGCGCTCGGCAGTTGCCCTTCACGGTTAGAAAATCGATCGCCGCCAATCGCCTTGCCCGGCAATACCGAACAGAGGTTGCCTGAGCGCGGGTCCCAGCCCTGCTCGCGCGCCTGCTTCTTGGTGATGTAATAATCCGGCAGCCGCTGATGCTGCTGCAGGTAACTCACCACCGTTTGCTGCTGCGTGAGCCGATCGATGCTCTGTTGCTGCCCCGCCGGCGCTTGCACCACCGCCGCATTGCCGCCGATCGCACGGTGCTCGTTGCCGCGCAACGCGCTGAAGACGGCGATGACCACGGCGATGACAATCGCCAACAGAATCCGCTTGTTCATGACATTCCCTGAAATTATGCCGCCGGAGGCGCCGCAGCTCCCCCAGGCTAGTTAGGTATATAGTCGAGCTGGATGAAACTAAGATGACCGACACATTGCGTTTTCGCGGCAGTGAGGGTTTCATCCATTCATGTCAATGATGCCACTTTCCAGCCGTTCTGGCACTCGGAGTCTCTCTGAAAACGAGCCGCCTGCTCTGAGACGGCCCGCCGAACAACGACTGCTTACAGTATAGTCAGGGAAGGCGCCGCACAGCGCGGCGCAACAGGAGGGAACGCATCAATCGATCAAGGCGTGGCGGTAGCGGTGCAACATGTCGGCCAGGCGTTTCACCGGCCCGGTGACGCTGAGCGGCGCCTGATTGTCGACCAGCTTCTGCTGGTACTCGTTCATTTCGCCCAGCAAGCGATCGTAGTAATAGGCGCGCTTGACGTCGTTCTTGGCGGAGACCACCCGATCGGCGGTGCTGCGGATCTGGCGGTGGAAGGCCGACAGCTCTTCGCTGGCCGGAATTTCCGCTCGCTGCATGCGCTGGTGGGCGATGATCAGGTTCAGCGCCAGACGATACTTGGCGATGTCGTTCGGGAACATCATCAGCAGCTGATTAAGCTGCTGATACAGCGCAGGCAGGTGGTTTTGCCGACGGCGCGCCGCCTTGGTGGTCAGCGCCGACACCGCGCTGCTGACGAACTGGTTGAGCAACGTGCGGCCGGTGCGTTCGCGCGAATTATCGCGGATCAGCAGCAGCACCATCAGCCCGACGCAGCTGCCGAGGAACTGGCCCAGCGCCCCGTCGAGAAACTGGGTCACGTTGAACTCCATCGGGTTGCTCAGCACCAGAATGTTGATGGTCCCCGCCAACAGCCCCAGCGAACCGAGCCGCCGCTTCTGCACCTCGATGCCGATGAAAAACGCCAGCAGGCCAAGGCTGAGACACAGCAGCAAAATGCTCTGCTGGGTCGCCGGCAGGATCACCATGAAGAACAGAGAACCGACCGGGATTGCCGCCAGCATGCCCAGCACGAAATCCATCGCCACCATGCGCGGCGCCGGGGTGCGCATCGCCAGCGAGGTGATCACCGCAATGATCACCATAAAACCGCTGCCGGACGTCCAGCCGGTCCACAGCCACAGCAGGCAGCCGAAGGCCGTCGCCACAAAGGTGCGCAGGCCGTTGATCATCGCGTGATGCCCTTCCGCCGAGGTCGGCTTGACCACGGTTTCGTTGCTCAAGACGCCCTCTTCCACCGCGCTGATGCTGCAGTTGGTGTGCACGCCTTTCGACAGCAGCAGGTAGCGCGTCGCCGCGCCGACCCAGCCGGTGATGGTCGGCAGCGTTTCCTCGGAGCGATGCGTGGTCAGCACCTGACGCAACAGCTTTATGCGCTTGTGGATCTCCTGCGGGGTCTCCGCCGGAACCATCAGCTGTTCCCGCAAACTTTCTTTCAGCGCCTGCGGGTGATTCAACAAGATCAGATAGGTTTCACAGGCCTGGGTGATCAGCGTCAGCGACAGGGTATGCAGCGCTTTCACCCGTCGGTTGACCTTCTGCCAGCGCGAGGATTCCATCATCAGGTTGTTGCGCATGCCGTCCAGCGCCGTGGTGCTCTTCACCAGATTGCTCCAGGCGCGGTCGATGTCCTCTTTATCGGCATGGCTGATGCACATCTGCATCAGGCGGTATTGATCCACCAGCAGCTTATCCACCGCCCGATCGATGTCCTGCTTGATCGAACGCGGCGAAAACAGCAGATCGGCCAACACGGCGCTGACGATCCCCAGCACGATCTCGCTGCAACGCTCGATGGCGAACTGCGGCGCTTCCAGCAGGTGGGCCTCGCTGGTGGCGACCGTCACGATGATGATCAGCGCGGTATAGCCGGCCAGCCCCCAGGCGTAGGAGTTCTCCACCTTGATAAGCGAAGAGAGCCAGGTGCAGAAACCGGCCCACATGCAGCACAGCATCAGCATCACTACCGGCGCGCGGGCGGTGGTGATGATGATGAGCAGGCCGACGAAGCAGCCGATAAAGGTGCCGATGATGCGCAGCCAGCCGCGATGACGAATGGCGCCGGAGAAAGGTTCACCGCCGGCGGCAAAGGCTGGGCCGGCGGCGACGATGGCGGCGGTCATCGCCGACCAGCGCGGGGTTTCCAGATTGAGATGGAAGCCGACGAACAGCGCAAACACAATCGCGAAGCTGAGTTTGAAGGCAAATCTCAGCCGGATAAAGGTTGGGCTGCTCATTAGCCGAACTCACGCAGCCGGTGCATCAGGCGCACAAAAGGCGAGCCGCTGTCGGCATTGCGATCGTTCTTGCCGACGATCACCACGGTGGCGGTGGTGCCGGCCGGGTACGGATGCTGTTGGTCCTTGGCGTCCAGCAGGATCTTCACCGGCACGCGCTGCGCCAGGCGCACCCACTCCAGGTTGCTGTCGATCGAAGCCAACCCTTTGTTGTTCACCGTGCTGCTGCTGTTGTTCACCGCCGCCGCCACGCTATCGACGGTGCCGTGCATGATGCGGTTGCTGCCGAGCGGGGTAATCTCCGCGCGATCGCCCTTATTCAGGCCGTTCAGCTTGGTCTCTTCCAGGTACGCCAGGATGTAGAAGGAATCTTTCTTCACCAGCGCCACCGCGACCGACCCGCGGGTGATGTATTCACCGGCGTGTACGTTGAGGTTGGTGATCCAGCCATCGGCCGGGGCGCGCACCGTGGTGCGCTCCAGATCCAACTGCGCCAGCTCGCGAGCCGCAATGGCCTTCGCCAGCTGGTGCTGCACGGTCTGCAGCGAGTTGTTCGACTGGTCAATCTCTTCCTGCGACATCGCCTGCACGCCCAACTTCACGCGGCGGCCGGCCTCACGCCGTTTTTCCGCCGCCAGCGTCTGATAGTAGGCGACGTCGGCGCCGGCTTCCGCCAAGGCCTGCTCATAACGCGGCCGATCGACCACGAACAGCACCTGGCCTTTCTTGACCAGTTGGTTGTCCACTACCGGCACGTCGGTCAGCAGGCCGCTGACGTCCGGCGCGATCGCCACCACGTCAGCGGTGAACTTGGCGTCACGCGTCCACGGCGACTCGGTGTAGAACACCCAGGCCTTGAATACCGCGGCAATGCCCAGCAGCACAAGAATCAAAGTGATCGCGATTCGGGTTATTTTTATCGAAAAATTTTTCACAGCGACCTCAAACAAAAAGACACGAAATCAGATAAAACAAGCAGCAATACAGCGCGGTATTAAACAGCGCCGGATGCCAGACAAAATCGTAAATCCCCGTCGGCTGCAGCAGGCGGCGCAAGAGAAAAAACAGCGCCAGCGACACCAGCAGCTCGAAAAACACCGGCGGAAACGACAGTCCGAAGATGACCATAACCGGAAGCAAACTCATCACTTTTTCCTTATTGTTCACTGCGCCGGGGAAAGACAGGTCTCGCCATTCACATTCTCTTTACATTTTAGCGTGCGCGCGCCACAAATCTTGACCAGGCAGCTTGTCCAGGTCACGAACCCGAAAAAAGGTTAAACTTTGGGGCAGACATCCACGACAGGGATTGCGAGGGTGCCGGAGGAGCGGCAGGATGACGTCGCCGCTCGCTCTCGCACGTTGGTGAGGTCTATTCACCCGACCACGTTATATTAGCCTGCTTACTATCAAGGCATCAACAATCTGTGATCTAAATCACTTTTAAGCCAGAGTGAATAATGGAAAGATTAAAACGCATGTCGGTATTCGCCAAAGTGGTTGAGTTCGGGTCGTTTACCGCGGCCGCGCGTCAACTCGACATGAGCGTTTCATCGATCAGCCAAACCGTCTCGAAACTGGAAAATGAGCTGCAGGTCAAGCTGTTGAACCGCAGCACGCGCAGCATCGGCCTGACCGAGGCCGGCAAGATTTACTATCAGGGCTGCCGACGCATGCTGCAGGAAGTCAGCGAAGTGCATGAGCAGCTGTACGCGTTTAACAATACGCCCGCCGGCACGCTGCGCATCGGCAGCTCGTCCACCATGGCGCAAAACGTGCTGGCGAACATGACCGCCGAGATGATGAAAGAGTATCCGGGCCTGACGGTCAACCTGGTGACCGGCATACCGGCGCCGGATCTCATCACCGACGGGCTGGATCTGGTGATCCGCACCGGCGCGCTGCAAGACTCGAGTCTGTTCTCGCGCCGCCTGGGGCAGATGCCGATGGTGGTGTGCGCCGCCAAAAGCTACCTGAGCCAGCACGGCACGCCGCAGAAGCCGAGCGACATGGTCAACTTTTCCTGGCTGGAGTACAGCGTGCGGCCCGACAGCGAATTCGAACTGATGTCGCCGGAAGGCATCACCACGCGCATTTCCCCGCAGGGGCGCTTCGTCACCAACGACTCCTCCACCATGATCCGTTGGCTGAAAAACGGCGCCGGCATCGCCTACGCCCCGCTGATGTGGGTGATCGAAGAGATCAAACGCGGCGAGATCGAGATCCTGTTCAAAAGCTACCATTCTGATCCGCGGCCGATCTACGCGCTCTATACCGAGAAGGACAAACTGCCGCTGAAGGTACAGGTGTGCATCAACTATTTAACCGACTATTTCGAACGCGTAGCGGCGGTCTATCAGGGCTATCGCTGAGCAGCGCTTAAATAGCGGCGCGCCAGCGCGGCCAGCAGCATCAGCGCCAACATGCCGATGCCCCACAGCAGCCAGACGGCGTAGCCCGCCCAGGCCAGCAACAGAGGAAAATAGCTCGCCAGCCCGCTGCCCAGCTGTTTCAGCCACGGCAGCCAGGCGTCCAACACCGTCTGCGGCACCAGGCTCAGCGCACCGTTCACCGGCAACGTTGCGTTCCCGGCCGCCTCCGCCAACGTCGGCAGCCAGGTCAGCAGGCCGGATACGCCCCAGGCCAGCAACGTCCACAGCGCCATGGCGCCGAGCAGCAGCGCGACCGTCCAGCCGCCCCGATTCACGGCACACCGCCGCCGCACTGCGGACAAAAGCGGCTGCCCGGCGGCAACGGCGCGGCGCACTGTCCGCAGGTGGCGCTCACCGCGGCAAACGGCTGGCCGCAGCGGTGACAATAACGCGCGCCCGGCTTATTCACGGCCTGGCATTCCTGGCACTGCGGCCCCTGTTCGCCATGCTGGCTATAGCGGTTGCCATGGTGGCCACCGCCGTGGCCCGCGCGCCGATGACCGCCGTTAATACCGCCTTGCCCCAACAACCTTTTCAGTAAGCTCATCCCGCCTCTCCTCTGTGCATTAACGCTGAAGCTCACTGTAAACCCTGGAGTAAACTCCAGGGTAAAGCCCGGCGGTGAGGATTTACGTTTCATTACATCGTAATAATGGCAAGGCTTTGATGCCGTTAACAAAAGCATCATCGGCATTATCCCACGCCGCTGCGCTGCGTTATGCTGCGGGCACCTCTCCCTGCATCAGGAATAACCATGAAAAAAATCATACTGGACTGTGACCCGGGGCATGACGACGCCATCGCCCTGCATCAGGAATAACCATGAAAAAAATCATACTGGACTGTGACCCGGGGCATGACGACGCCATCGCCCTGCTGCTAGCCTGGGGCAATCCGCAGATCGACCTGCTGGCGGTCACCACCGTGGTGGGTAACCAAACGCTGGACAAAGTGACGCGCAACGCCCTGGCGGTGGCGCGCATCGCCAACATCACCGGCGTGCCCTTCGCCGCCGGCTGCCCGCGCCCGCTGGTGCGCGATATCGAAGTGGCGCCCGACATTCACGGCGACTCCGGGCTCGATGGCCCGGTGCTGCCGGAACCCAACCTGCAGCTGGACTCGCGCCACGCGGTTGACCTGATCATTGAGACCGTGATGGCTCACCCGCCCGGCAGCGTGACGCTGGTGCCGACCGGCGGCCTGACCAATATCGCCATGGCGGTGCGTAAAGAGCCGCGCATTGCCGAGCGGGTCAAAGAAGTGGTGCTGATGGGCGGCGGCTATCATGTGGGCAACTGGAGCGCGGTGGCGGAGTTCAATATCAAAATCGATCCCGAGGCGGCGCACATCGTGTTCAATGAAAAATGGCCGCTGACCATGGTCGGGCTGGATCTCACCCACCAGGCGCTGGCCACGCCGGCAGTCTGCGAACGTATCGCCGCCCTCGGCACCCGGCCGGCCACCTTCGTCGGCGAACTGCTGGCATTCTTTGGCCGTATGTACCAACAGGCGCAGGGCTTCAGCGCCCCGCCGGTGCACGATCCTTGCGCAGTGGCCTATGTGATCGATCCGAGCGTTATGTCGGTGCGCAAAGTGCCGGTGGATATCGAGCTGACCGGCACCCTGACGTTGGGCATGACGGTCGCGGACTTCCGCGCGCCGCCGCCGCCGGACTGCCACACCCAGGTCGCGGTCAAACTGGATCAGGATAAATTCTGGGATCTGGTGGTGGATGCGCTGGAGCGGATCGGCGACGTGGAGTAAGCGCACAAGAGACGAGATTAACGCGCTTGGGCAGGCGCGTTAGTCCGTATTCTGCCGCGGCAACGGGAGGCTCAAGTCATAACCGCTTTTATTTCCAATGCAGCAGAACAATCCTAATAATAAATTATTTCATGAAAATTTAAAAAAATAGATAAAGACAGGAAGAATCTTAATAAAATTAAAGCCATGAAAATCACATTGAATTTAAAAACCAGCAATGGGAAACGATGAAGTAAATCTCCGCCCTCACGCCGCCACTGACGGCATCAATTAAACAAGCAGATACCTCTTTTATTCTTAACACTGCCTGCCAATATAGACCATTGCCGGGATGCCCCTCGATATCCACACACGCGACAACCACAGACAAAACATTGATTTAAATTAATAAAAATAATATTAAGATTAAAAATTGACTGAATCACAATAGATTTGAGAAAATAGCGCGTCTGTTTTTGCAAACAACAAAAATGCCTTTTGCGAGTGAAAAATACGGCTTAACCTTTCTTTGGGCAAACAGCCTCGCGCATTCTCAGGGCAAACATTATTTATCGCTTTACCATAAAGACGGTTTAAATTTCCCGTGAGACATTTTCGATTTCAACATTACACGCATTTCAACACCAGGATAAAGGATAGGGAATAAAAACATGCATTTAATAAACGCTATCAGGCCTTGGCAGGTTAACCATGGCCGATAAATCTCCCGCTAACGCAGCGACCATCGCCGTGCTGCCCCTGCTGCTGATCTGGATGGCGGCGGTCCTGCCGATTTATTACCCCAACATGGGCGGCGACGGTCTGGCGCTGCCGCAAAACATTCTGGCCTGGGGCGTCATGGCGCTCACTACGCTGATCGTGACGTTTACCGTTTGCCTGGGTCGCATCCGCCTTTCGCTCACGCCCACCGCGCGCCTGTTGCTGCTCGGCATCGCCGTGCTGGCGCTGCCGTTGCTGTATACCCGCCCCGAATGGCGCGAAGACGCCCTGTGGCGCTGCGCCGGTTTGCTCGGCGGTTGGTTGTTCTATGTCGCCTGCCTGCAGCTGCGCGTCACCGCACGGCAGCGCGAGCTGCTGCTGTTCGGCCTGTTGTTTGCCGTCGGCATTCAGGCGTTGTTGGCGGCTTTACAGCTGTTCGCCCCCGCGCTGGCCTGGGTATCCCCTAACGGCGGCCGGGTCTACGGCGTCTTTCAGCAGCCGAACGTGCTGGGCAGCTTTATCGCCACCGGGCTGGCTTTGGCGCTCTGGCTGCTGCTGGCTCCCTTCTCTGCGCCGACACGGCGGCAAATCCCGCTGCTCGCGCTGCTGGCCGCTTTCTCCGCCCTGCTGGTGCTGATCCAGTCGCGCGCCGCCTGGTTGGGGGCCGCATTGGCGGCGGCGCTGCTGCTGTGGCGCTTTGCCCGCCAACGCCCGGCCGCAAGCCGCTGGGCCGGCGGCGCGCTGCTGCTGGGCGCCGCGATCGGTCTGACGGTGCTGTTCACCGGTTTTGGTCTGGATGGCCGCGCTGGCCTGATCGGACGGGAGCTTTCCAACAGCGCGCGCCTGACCATGCTGCACGACGTCGGCGCCATGATCCTGGCCAAGCCGCTGCTGGGCTGGGGCTACGGCGGCTTTGAATACAGCTTCGCGCACTTCCGCCTGCAGACAATGCCCTGGAGAGAAGTGCTGGAAGTCGCCGGGCATCCGCACAATGAAATCCTGCTGTGGTGGGTCGAGGGCGGCCTGACGGCGCTGGCGGGTATCGCTATCGTCCTTGCCGCCGGCGTACGGCTGCTGAAAAGCGCCTGGCAACGGGATCGAGAACAGCAGAACGGTGCGCGCGTCGGCCTGTTCCTGGTGCTGCTGCCGATGCTGATACACACTCAGCTGGAATACCCTTTCTATCTGTCTGCGCCGCACTGGCTGGCGTTTCTGCTGCTGCTGGCGCTGCTGGACGGCCAAACCGGCGAGCCCCGCCCGCTGCCGTTCGCCAAAGCCCTGAGCCTGCCGGTGGCGCTTGCAGCGCTCGGCGTGCTGGTGATGGCGGCCTTCGCCTGGCAAGGGCGCATGGCGCTCACTCAGTCGGAGCGCACTATGCTGGCCAACATCGACAGCATCGAGCAGATGCCGCCGCCGGCCGCCTGGATCTACCGGGAGCGCAAAGCCTTCGATGAGCAATCTCACGCGCTGCTGGTCTATAACCAAACGCGCGATGATGCCCTGTTGACCGGCTATCGGCAGTGGGCCAATGCCTATCTGCAGCGCCGCATCGACGCCAACGTCTACGCCACGCTGATCATGATCTTGCGCTATCAGGGGGATCAGGCACAAGCCGATGCTCGCCAGCGGGAAGCCGCTTTTCTGTTTGCTCGGGATGCGCGGTTCAGGTAGGGACAACGAGGTGAGAGCGATGCTTCGCCGCTCTCACCTGCGTCATTTTATGTCGCAAAATTAACGCGGCAAAATCGCGCACTCTTTATCCAGCAGCGATTCTACCGAAGCGCGGTTGCCGACGTCCCAGCCGCGCTTCGAGGCCAGCAAAATAAACCCCCGTTGGCCGCCAAACGTGGTGGGCACTAACGCCACGCCATATTCCGCCAGCTGCGGCGGCGACAGATGGAAATAATCTGCCAGATCCTTAATCGGGTAAACGCCCATCGCGGTTGGCTGCATCACGCGGCGCGCGTAGTAGGTGTGGCGCAACAGCTTATCCGGCAAGGGCCGCCATTGTTCCTGTATGTAGGGACGTTCCGCCTGCAATTGGCGCCGCACGTCCTCACGCAGACAGGTCAGGTGAATGTGCAATTGGTTTTGGCTGCGGCCATATGCGGAGTTGATCGCCATGCCCAACATATCATCCGGCACCGGCCCGCCATATTCGGCGGCCAGCCGATAACGCATCAGCCAGGCATAGCCAAAATAGTCCGTCCGTTCCCCGGCCAGCAACTGCGGGCTTTCAATGCCGGAGAGCGGCGCCGTCGGAACCAGAATAAAATGATAGGGGTAACGCGGGTTTTGCAGCACGCTGAAGCCCAGGGCCTTCCCCTGCGGCATATAAATCTGCTCACAGGGCGCCGGATCGCGCTTTTGCTGATAATTGGCCATGCAAAGCTTATCGACTACGCCCCACAGCGCATCGGAGCGGGCGCAGCCCGTCAGGGACAGGACGCCCAGCGCCAGCAGCCAACGCCGGGCGGGTATAGCCAGACGCGTCATCATCGTATTGCTCTGTTTTTTCGCCACGTCAATTTTATTCCATTATATCGTGCAGGCTACGGCGTCCTGCCGCGCTTAGCGTTACGAATGCGAGAAAGGCAGCAAAATGGAGCATGATTGAGGGGCCAACGCGTGGCCCCTGGAGGAAAAATTACGCCGTGCCGCCGACGGTGAGCGTGTCCAGTTTCAGCGTCGGTTGGCCGACGCCCACCGGCACGCTCTGGCCTTCTTTGCCGCACACGCCCACGCCTTTATCGAGCGCCAGATCGTTGCCGACCATCGAGATCTGCTGCATCGCCTCGATGCCGGAGCCGATCAGCGTCGCCCCCTTCACCGGTTTAGTGATGCGGCCCTTCTCGATCAGATAGGCTTCGGTGGTAGAGAACACGAACTTGCCGGAGGTGATATCCACCTGGCCGCCGCCAAAGTTCGGCGCGTACAGGCCGTATTCAACGCTGGCGATGATCTCTTCCGGCGTCGATTTACCCGCCAGCATGTAGGTGTTGGTCATGCGCGGCATCGGCAGATGCGCGTAGGACTCGCGGCGGCCGTTGCCGGTCGGCGCGACGCCCATCAGGCGCGCGTTGAGCTTGTCCTGCATGTAGCCTTTCAGCACGCCGTTTTCGATCAGCACGTTGTACTGGCCCGGCACGCCTTCGTCGTCGATCGCCAGCGAACCGCGGCGCCCTTGCAGGGTGCCGTCGTCCACCACGGTACACAGCTCAGACGCCACCAGCTCGCCCATATGGCCGCTGAACACCGAGGTGCCGCGCCGGTTGAAGTCGCCTTCCAGGCCATGGCCCACCGCTTCGTGCAGCAGCACGCCCGGCCAGCCGGCGCCCAACACCACCGGCATATTGCCGGCCGGCGCCGCTACCGCGCCGAGGTTGACCAGCGCCATGCGCACCGCTTCTTTGGCGTAGGCATCGGCACGCACGTCGCCGTCGACGGTTTCCAGGAAGTAGTCATAGCCGAAACGGCCGCCGCCGCCGCTGGAGCCGCGCTCACGCTTGCCGTCCTGCTCCACCAACACGCTGACGGAAAGGCGCACCAGCGGGCGAACGTCCGCCGCCAGCGTGCCGTCGGTGGCGGCCACCAACACCTGCTCGTAAACGCCGGTGATGCTGGCGTTCACTTCCTGCACCCGCGCATCGGCGGCGCGCGCCACCTTGTCGACGCGGTGCAACAGGGCGATTTTCTCTTCGCGCGGCAGGCTTTGCAGCGGATCGAGCAGCGGGTACAGCGCTCGATAACCGATTTCGCCCAGGGTATGCGCCCGCCCGTCGCCCTGCTCGCGCACGATGCTGCGCGCCGCCTGGGCACTCTGCTGCAGCGCATTCAGAGTGATCTGATCGGCATAGGCGAACCCGGTCTTCTCACCGCTGACGGCGCGCACGCCGACGCCTTGGTCGATATTGTAAGAGCCATCCTTGATGATGCCGTCCTCGATCACCCAGGCTTCGTGATAGCTGGACTGAAAATAGAGATCGGCGTAGTCGATACGGCGTTCTGCCAGTTGACCCAGTACCGAGTACAGGTCTTGATGACTCAGCTTGTTGGTAGCGAGTAACTGCTCACTGACAAACGTCAGACTCATAATGGTTTCACTCTTGATTGGAGGATAACTTGTCAGACGGCGCCGTCAGCGACGTCTGGAATCGGTTGTGCTGCAGCACCGGCATCTGCGCACGAATATTTTTCAGGCTTGCGGCGTCCACGCGCACCTTCAGTGCCGCCACGGCGTCCGGGTTCTCGGCAAGTACCTTGCCCCAGCCGTCGACGGCCAGCGTGTGGCCCCAGGTGCGACGGGTCGGCCCGTGGCGCCCCACCTGGGCCGGCGCCAGGATCATGCACTGGTTCTCGATCGCTCGGGCGCGCAGCAGGATTTCCCAATGCGCCTCGCCGGTTACCCGCGTAAAGGCCGCCGGCACCGAAATCAGTTCGGCGCCCTGCGCCCGCAGCGCCTGGAACAGCGCGGGGAAGCGCAGATCGTAGCATATGGTCATGCCCAAACGCCCGACCGGCGTATCCACCACCGTCAGGTGCTGCCCATGCTGGTAGGTATCCGACTCGCGGTAATGGCCGTGCGCGTCGTTGATGTCCACATCGAACATGTGCAGCTTGTCGTAGCGGGCGCGGATCTCGCCCTGCTCGTCGAACAACAGGCTGCTGGTGGTGATAAGCTCCGGGTTCTCACGGCTGACGAGCGGCATCGAGCCCACCAGCAACCACACGCCATAGCGGCGCGCCAGTTCGCGCACCGCATTCTGCAGCGGGCCATCGCCCTGTTTTTCCGCCTGTTGGCGGTAGGCTGCGGAGTTGGCGAACAGCAGCGCGTTCTCCGGCGTCATGACCAGTTTTACCCCGGCATTGAGCTGCTTAATCTGCTGTTCAATCTGGGCCAGGTTATCGCGCACCTGATCGCCACTGCACAACTGCAACAACGCAACGTTAGCATTCCTCATGACGCCTTATCCTCCTTTGACTTACGCTGTACCTCATTGATCTTCGGCTGGTCGAGATCGCCGCCGATATGGTAGCGAATCAGCGAAATCTTGCTCCACAGCGGCCCCAGCACCTGCGAGGCGGCAAACACCGCCGCGCCGACGATCGGGTTAACGACAAACGCCGTGGCCACGCCGACGGTCGCTGAAATCGCCGGCGCCACCACCGCTTCCATATCGATGCGGCGGCGCGCCAAATCGATCTGGCCGCTCATAGCGATATCCGCCGCCAAGCCGTCGATCAATAGATTATCAGTATGCATTATGCCATCTTTCAGCCAGGCGGTACTGCGGATGGAATCAAAGTAGAAGCCTTTGCCGAAGGTATCGCTGAAGTCGAACTGCAGCTTGCGCAGCAAGGCGTCGAAGCTGACCAGCCGCAGCAGCTGACCGGCGCGGCCGCCGCCCATGCTGTCGATCTCGCCCTTGCCCATTTTGACCTGCAACGCGCCGCTCAGCGTATCGACCCGCGGCTGCCACGGCGTGCCATGCCAGTACAGATCGAAATCCACGTCGTAAGGCGCCCCTTTGAGCGGAATGGTGATGCCGAAGAAGGCGGCGGTTTCATCAATCTTGCCGCCGAGCAGCTTGCCTTTCAGCGAGCTGCGCTCTTCCTGCGCGTTTTGTTTCCACAGGCCGGTGGCGGTCATGCGCCCTTGGCCGGTATCAACCAGGCCGTGATCCAGCGTCAGAGTATCGCCCCGATTAGTCAGATCCGCCTCGACCTTGCCGAGGTTCTGCCCCAGCACCCAACACGACTTGCAGCGCAACATCAGCGAAGGCCAGTCGCGGAAGGAAACTTTTTCGGTCGACGGCGGTGGCGTGCCCGCCGCGTTTTTCGTCTCTGCGAACTGCGGGTTGTAATACAGATAATTGATATCGGCGCGCCACGGCCCGCGATCGGCCACCCGCAGGCTACCGTCCACTTCGTCGCTCTTGGCGCTCACGAGGGTAGCGCCAAGCTGTTTCTCGGCCGACAGCGTCAGCTTATGCCAGGCCTGGCCGCCCAACAGCAACTGCGGCGTGGTCAGCGCCACGGTGGTGGGGAAGCTGAAACCTCCCACCTGGCCGCTGCCGCCGCCCTGTTTCAGCGCCGGCGCGAGCAGCGCCAGCCACTGCTCACCGTCCAACGCCGGCAGATTCAGCGTCATCGACTTGCCGGCCGGCAGCGGCGGCGTGCCGCCCCCGTTGGTTTGCCAAGCGGCGCGCGCCAGATTCACCTGTTTTTTTATCGAAGTTCCATTCACTGTTGAAACGGTTCTGTTTGCCCGCGCTACCGGTCAACATGAAGCCGTTCAAACCGCCTTTGACCTTGACGTTCACCGGCAGCGCCTCTCCTGGCGCCTTGTCCAGCGGCGAAGGTAAGTGACTGCTCACTTTCTTCAAATCCGCGTCGAGACCGATATCGTAGCTGGCCGAACCTTGGTGCGGCAGCGTGATGGCCACCTGGCTCTGCCAGGGCGCGCTGCCGCTGAGCGCATCGGCGGCCTCTTTCGGCAGGCCGGGGAACTTGCCCGGCTGCCAGTCTCCTTTCAGACCAACGTTGACCTTGTAGTCACGCTCGCCTTCCTGCGTAGTGAAGTTGACCGCCACCGGTTGCCCGAACCAGTTGGCCGACAGGGTGTCGCTCTCCAGATTGCCGTTGTTGAAACGGAATTTGCCGCTGAGCTTCTGCAGCTCGCTTTCCAGCGGTTTTATCAGCAACGAATTATTGTTCAGCGCCACTTCACCGGTGGCTTTGACCTGCTCGCCGTCCAGCGGGATATCCAGATGTAAGCGCCCACTGACATCGCCGCCAATTTGCAGCTGCTCCAGCGCCGCCCCCAGCGAATCGTGCAACGGCGTCTGCATAAAGTAGTCATGCACATCGCTGCCCGCGCCTGCGACTTCGGCGTCGATCAGCAATCGCTCTTTCAGGTAATCCGGGATCACCGCGCTGATATTTTTACCCGCCACCTTGCCCAACCGGGTTTGCGGCGCATGCATCCACAGCCCCTCGTTGGCGAAATCGAGATCGATCGCCAAATCGGTCAGCGCCGGCCAGCCCGGTTGGAACTGGAAGGTGGCATGGCGCAGCGGTACGAAGACTTCGAACTGTCCTTCGTTTTTGCGATACGGGAAGTGCTGCGGATCGCCGGAATAAATCAGCGTGGCGTTATCTACCTGGCCGCCCTGAATGGCGCCGCTCAGGTAGTCCACCAAATGCTTGCCCATCAACGGTTCCGGGAAATAGCGCCAGGCGTCGGCGCCGTCATACAGGCGGATGCCCGCCAGGATGTTCAGCCACGGATCGCCCTTGGCCGGCTGCTGATAACGGAAATCGCCGTTGACCCACAGCGACTTCGCCTTGACGTCCAGCCCCTGGCTCGCCAGTTCCCAGCCCTGATCGTTGTAACGCCAGGTCAGCGCGCCACGCGCGCTGCTGATTTCAAGCGGCGCGCGGAACATGTCGCCGTAAGGCAGAGTGCTGTCGGTGAGCCCCAGCGTCAGGCGGCCGTTCTCCACCCCGCCGCTCAACGCCCCGGAGAAGTGGTTAACGCCCGGCAGCAGTTCCCAACGCTGCCAGCTGACATCGCGCCACAGCGCCTGGAAACGGCTCTTTTCCGGCTGCTTGAGCGGAATGTCCAGCGCCAGCGCTTCCAATTGCCCCTGCGGCTGCAGATCGTTCCAGCGGTCGAGCACGTCCGGGCTGAGGAAGGAGAAGGTCGGCAACAGCGCCGACAGACGCTCCAGCTGAATATCAGTCGCGCGCACACGCAGTTCTTCATTCTGCGCCGGCCCCATGAATTCAGTGTTTTCCGGCAGCCACAGCGCGGAAAGCCCGCCCTGCGGCCAGGCCTGGCCGTCGGTGCTCAACCGCAGTTGCGGCACGTCGAGCTGCCAACCGGTGCCCTGGCGGCGCAGCGACAGCGCCAGATTATCCACGTCCAGCCGGTGCTGCGCGGCGCCGGTGTCCCAGTTGGCCGCCCCCTGCTTGAGCAACGCATTGCCGCCGGCGATCTGGCCGTTCTGCACCTGCAGCCAGGCCGCCAGGCTGAAGTCGGCGCTTTCCAGCCCGGTGTTGGCGCGCAGCCAGCGGGTAAACCAGGGTTTCATGTCGATGTTATCGGCCTGCAGGTAGACCGTGCCGGTATCCAGCAGGCCCTGATTATCGCGCAGGTCCATGCGCAGCTGCACCACGCCGTGTTGGCCGTTCAGCGTCGACAGGCTGATCTGCCCCTCGGCGCGGTGGCGATCGCGGCCGTTGAGCCAGGTCAGTTGGGGAATGTCAAATTCGGCGCGCGCGCCGGCGGGCGTCAGGAACGAGATACGGCTGTCGCGCAGATCGAAATGATCGAGCTGGCGCAGCATCAGATCGCTGATTTTGCCCGGCTCAAGGCCTTCGCCCTGCTGGTCGCCGCCCAGCGTGGCGTTCAAGTCGAGGCGGAATTGGTAGAAGGTCAGATCGCGGAACTGCCAGCGCCAGTGCAGCAGCGACTGCCACACGTCCAACGCCAGCGTCACGCGCTCGATATGCACATCGCTTTTGGGCAGCGTAGCGCTCAGGTTGCGCATTTCAAGCTGCGGGCCGAACGTTTCCCAGCTGCCCTGCACGAAATCCATCCGCACGGGCACGCCGGACAGCTTCTCCACCTGCGCCAGCAGTTGGGGGCGGTAGTCGTTCAGCTTCGGCAGCATCAGGCGCAGCCCGCTGATCAGCAGCGCCACAATCACAATTAGGGTGGCGCCTGTTGCTAACAGAATCCCAGGCAGTCGCCTCACGCAGTTCTCCTTGCTCCGCTGCCTGGCAACGGGAATATCTATGCACTGACGGGCCCGGCGTGCCGGGCCCCTACCGATGTCGGGCGGGCTACATCATGACGACGTCGAACTGCTCCTGGCTGTACAACGGTTCGATCTGCACCTTCACCTGTTTGCCGACGAAGATCTCCACTTCGGCCAGCGCGTGCGACTCTTCGCTCTTCAGCGCTTCGCCGACCGCCGCGGAGGCGTACACCAGGAAGCGATCGGAATCGTAGGCGTGATGCACGCGCACAATTTCGCGCAGGATCTCGTAGCACACGGTTTCCACCGTTTTCACGGTGCCGCGCCCATTGCAAGTAGGACAATCGTGACAGAGCACATGTTCAATGCTTTCACGCGTTCGTTTACGCGTCATTTCAACTAAGCCTAGCTGAGAGAAGCCGTTGATCGTGGTTTTTACCCGATCTTTACTCAACGCCTGCTCCAGCGAGTGCAGCACCCGGCGGCGATGCTCTTCGTTGTTCATATCGATGAAGTCGATAATGATGATGCCGCCCAGGTTGCGCAGCCGCAGCTGGCGGGCAATGGCCTGCGTCGCCTCGATGTTGGTATTGAAGATGGTTTCATCGAGGTTGCGGTGGCCGACGAAGGCGCCGGTGTTGATGTCGACGGTGGTCATCGCCTCGGTCTGATCGATGATCAGATAGCCGCCGGACTTCAGCTCCACCTTGCGCTCCAGCGCGCGCTGGATCTCGTTTTCCACATCGTACAGATCGAAAATCGGTTGGCTGCCGGTATACAGCTCCAGCTTGCGGGTGATGTCCGGGATATACTCGCCGGTAAACTCCACCAGCAGATCGTGCGTCAACCGCGAATCGACGCGAATGCGATCCAGCGCCGCGCCGGCGAAGTCGCGCAGGATGCGCTGCGCCAGCGCCAGCTCGCCGTACAGCTTGTATTTGGTCTGGTTGCGCTTCTTGCGCTCCATCACCTTGGTCCACAGGCGTTTGAGGAACGCCGCGTCCTGCGCCAGCTCCTCCTCGCCGATGCCCTCCGCCGCGGTGCGGATGATAAAACCGCCCAGCTCGTCGCAGTGCGGCGCAACGATGGACTTCAGGCGTTCACGCTCGGCTTCGCTTTCAATACGCTGCGACACACCGACGTGCGCCGCGCCCGGCATGAAGACCAGATAGCGCGAAGGCAGCGTAATGTCGGTAGTCAGACGCGCGCCCTTGGTGCCGAGCGGATCTTTCACCACCTGCACCATCAGGTCTTGCCCCTGGCGCACCAGCTCGGCGATGTCGCGCACGTGGAAGTTTTTCCGCTCGTCGCCGGCGACGCATTCGGTATGCGGCATGATGTCGGAGGCGTGCAGGAAGGCGGCCTTGTCCAGGCCGATGTCGACGAACGCCGCCTGCATCCCCGGCAGGACGCGGCTGACGCGCCCTTTATAGATATTGCCGACGATGCCGCGTTTTGATTCGCGTTCGATATGAATCTCTTGCAGAATGCCGCCATCGATATAGGCGACCCGCGTTTCAGACGGTGTGATATTAACCAGTAGCTCAGCTGTCATGCCTTCTCCTCAGAGCCGGTCGATAATGGCAGCGCCCATCAACCGGTTCTTACATCACGTAATGCGACAAAATTACTGAGCAGCTCATGTGTTTCGACCAGTGGCAGACCGACCACCGCGTGATAACTCCCGGTTATCGTTCTGACGAAACAACCACCCTTTCCTTGAATGCCGTAGGCGCCCGCTTTATCCATCGGTTCGCCCGTAGCAATATAGTCGCGGATATCCTGTTGCGACAGGCTGCGGAACGTCACGTCGGTCACCACCAGCTGGCAACGCACGTCTTGGCGATCGGCGATCGCCACCGCCGTCATCACCTGATGCTGTTTGCCCGACAGGGCCGCCAGCATCTGTGCCGCATGGGCTTCGTCGCGCGGCTTCTCCAGCACCCGGCCGTTGAGCACCACGATGGTGTCGGCGCCCAGCACCGGCCGATCTTCCTGCGCCAGCGCCACGCCCGCTTTGGCCTTGTCCTGCGCCAGGCGGCGCACATAGGCTTCTGCGGCTTCGCCTTCCCGGCGCTGCTCTTCGGTATGCGTCAACAGGATGTCGAACGATACGCCCAGCAGGGTCAGCAGTTCACGTCGACGTGGGGAGCCGGAGGCCAGATAAAGCGAAGTCATTGAGATACCCTTACTGTACGGCGAACTGACGGCGGATTTTGCGCATCAACAGGAATAACCACGGCCACAAAATGCCGTTTACCACACTACTCCAGAACACCTCTGGGCGGAAAGAGACGTTGATCACTAAAAACTCAGCCCAGAACACCACCACGTCCATCGACAGCGACAGCAGCACGACGATCAGCGCCTGTTGCCACAGCGCCATATTGCGGAACAGTTGGAATTTGAACGCCACCAGGTAGGCGATGATGCCCAGCGCCAGCGCGCGCACGCCCAGCGTGGAGCCGAGGATCAGATCCATGATCAACCCCAGCACGAAACCGGTGCCGACGTTGACGCGGTGCGGCAAGGCCATCACCCAGTAAATGAGGATCAGCACCAGCCACGAAGGCCGGAACATGTAGATCTGTTCCGGCCACGGCATGATTTGCAGCACCAACGCCACCAGGAACGACAGCCAGATGATCCAGCGCCCGTGGCTGCGGTAACTGTTCATTGCACCACTCCCGCCGCGGCAGGCTGGGCTGGAGGCTGGGCAGACGCCGGAGCGACGGTTTGCGGCGCCACGCCGGTGGCCGGCGCCGGCAGCTGCGGCCCGACCGAACCGGCAGGCGGCAGCACCTGCGGCATCATCTGCATCAGGCGCTCATTGGCCACGCGGTGAACTTCGTCCGGCGGCAACGGCATGTCGCCGTTGCGATCGGCGCCCCACAGCAGCAGCAGGTAGCGCAAGCGCTGCAGACCGGCGGTCGGCCGCGCCTGAATCACGGTGTAAGCGCGTTGATTGTCGACCTTGACCGAAGAGACTACCGCCACCGGATACCCTTCCGGGAAACGGCCGCCGAGGCCGGAGGTCACCAGCACGTCGCCAACGCGGATATCGGTATTGTTCGGCAGGTGTTCCAGCTGCAGATCGTCGGCGCAGCCGCTGCCTGCGGCGATCACCCGAATATCGTTGCGCAGCACCTGAATCGGCAACGCGTGCGAGGCATCGCAGATCAGCAGCACGCGGCTGGTCACCTTCGCCACCGCCACGACCTGGCCAACTACGCCCTTGTCGCTGATCACCGGCTGGCCTTCATAGACGCCGTTGTCCGACCCTTTGTCGATAACGACCTGGTCGCTGTACGGATCGGAACCGGTGGAGATCACCTGGGTGACCATCTTGTGTTCGTCCTGGCGCAGCGGGGAACCCAGCAGCTCGCGCAAGCGGGCGTTTTCCTGCTTGAATTGGCCAAGAAGAAGAATATCGCTGTTTTTCAGCAGCAGTTCCTGCCGCAGAGCTCGGTTTTCCAGCTCCAGCTGTTGGCGGGTGGCCAGCGTTTCCGACACGCTGTCCAAAACTTTACGCGGCCCGTTGGCCAGAAAATAGAAAGGGCTGACTGCGGTGTCCATGTAGTTACGTATCTTCACGAACGTGCCGACCCGGCTGTCGGCAACGATCAGGCCAATGGCCGCGATCACCGCCAAAAAAAGTCGCAGTTGCAGGGAAGGCCCCCTGCTAAAAATCGGCTTCATAAATTATGCGAGTTCCTCGACAACAGAAAGAGGAACCGTACCCGATTTTCGCTGTGCGCATTCATCCGATACGATTCCTCCTTCCAGGGGCTGACTATTCTTCGCTGAACAAATCGCCGCCGTGCATGTCGATCATTTCCAACGCTTTGCCGCCGCCGCGCGCCACGCAGGTCAGCGGATCTTCCGCCACCACGACCGGGATGCCGGTTTCTTCCATCAGCAGGCGATCGAGGTTGCGCAGCAACGCGCCGCCGCCGGTCAAGACCATGCCGCGTTCGGAAATGTCGGAGGCCAATTCTGGCGGGCACTGCTCCAGCGCAACCATCACCGCGCTGACGATGCCGGTCAGCGGCTCTTGCAGGGCTTCGAGGATTTCATTGGAGTTCAGGGTAAAGCCGCGCGGTACGCCTTCAGCCAGGTTACGGCCGCGCACTTCGATTTCGCGCACTTCGTCGCCCGGATAGGCAGAACCGATTTCGTGCTTGATGCGCTCTGCGGTGGCTTCGCCGATCAGCGAGCCATAGTTGCGGCGCACATAATTGATGATGGCTTCATCGAAACGGTCACCGCCGATGCGCACGGAAGAGGAGTACACCACGCCGTTCAGCGAGATCACCGCCACTTCAGTGGTACCGCCACCGATATCCACCACCATGGAGCCGGTCGCTTCGGAAACCGGCAAACCTGCACCGATCGCCGCCGCCATCGGCTCTTCAATCAGGAACACTTCACGCGCGCCGGCCCCTTGGGCGGACTCGCGGATAGCGCGGCGTTCAACCTGGGTTGCGCCGACCGGCACACAGACCAGCACGCGCGGGCTTGGGCGCATAAAGCTGTTGCTGTGAACCTGTTTGATAAAGTGCTGCAGCATTTTTTCGGTCACGAAGAAGTCGGCGATCACGCCGTCTTTCATCGGGCGAATAGCCGCGATGTTGCCGGGGTGCGGCCCAGCATCTGTTTGGCGTCATGACCGACGGCCGCTACGCTCTTTGGGGAGCCGGCACGATCCTGGCGAATGGCAACCACCGAAGGTTCATTCAGTACGATGCCTTGCCCTTTAACATAAATCAGGGTATTGGCGGTACCCAAGTCGATGGACAAGTCGTTGGAAAACATGCCACGAAATTTCTTAAACATAACGAAAGGATAATCCTGCAAGCTGGGGGCGGAAAATAAAATCCGCCTACTTTACCAACCACACGAAGCAGCGACAAGGCGCAAAAACGTTCTACTTCGGTGAAAAATAGTCTGTATTGTTTCTGCTCGAATGCACGGAAATTGGATGAGGCCTGAATTCCCTGAACAAAGGCTCAGTTTACCACCCTGTCAACGCACGAAACGGCGTAACACAGCTCATAAAATCTAACATATTCCCTGATTGCCGCCGGTGGTAAGCACCTACCAACGTCAACCAGATAAAGGCAGACAAGAGCCTATCTCAAATAGGCGTTGTTGTCGCAGGCAGTTTGGAAAAAACTCCAAAAAGACGGTAACGAGGCCCAGATGGGTCCGGTCCTCATTCTACGTCAATTTTTGTCCGTCAATCAGCTTAAACACGATAACGACGTGAATATTTTTTACGCCCCACGTCGATCGGTTCCGGCGACGCGAAAAAGTCGCCCTGCCCGCCATGGATCCCACGCTCTTTCAGCGTCTGCCATTCGTTGCGCGTACGTACGCTGGCAGCGAACACCTGAGCGCGCGTGCCCGCGCAGGCGCCGGTCAGGCTCTGCACGAACAGCTGATTTTCGTCCCGCTTATCGATACTCCGCACCAACCCCGGGTGGAGCTTGACGATCTCCACCTGCAACGACTTGATATAGGACGTACTGACCACGGTTAACCCCGCTTTGGACACCGCCAGGCGGCAACCCAGCCCTGACAGCAACCTCAGCACCGGACGCAAACGGTCGATATGTTGACACACATCTGCCTCCGCAAGTTCAATCAGAATTCGTCGACGCTGACTTTTTTCGCACTGCAACAGCGTATCGCGCAGCCAGCGCTGGAAAGAACGCTGCAAAATCGAGTCCACGCACAGCGGGAACGCCAGCGTTTCTTCAGGCCACTGCGCCAGCAACGGGATGATGCGGCTCACCTGTTGGCGATCGTAACTCTCCGCCAACCCCAATTGCTCCACCAGCGGCATATATTCCGCCGGCAGCAATTCCTGGGCGCCGTCATAAATTCGGCTCATGATCTCACGGTGGTGCACCTCGCCTTCCACGGTCACCGCCGGTTTCTGATACAGCCGCGGGCCGCCGCGCGCCAGCACCTGTTCCAGCAGCGTGCGCCACTTGACGCTGCCGCGCCCCTTTTCCGGCACCTGGCTGTCGTACACGTACCAACCGTTTTCGCCCTGCAGCGTGGCGTGCCGCGTCGCCTGCTCCGCGTAATCGATCACCTGCTCCGTGGTCTGGCCGCTGCGATACGCCACGATGCCGATGTGCAGGAAGGCCTCACGGTCGATCATCGCCGTGGAAGGCAAGGCATCGATGGCGTTGACCAGCTGTGAGGCGATGCCGTCGGCCTCCTTCAGCGTGCGATGCGGCAGCAAGACGGTAAAATCGCTGTGAAAATAGCGCGCCAGCAGCGCCGACGGATAGCGCATCACGAAGGTAGACAGCAGATTGACCAGCGAATACATCAGCTCCTGCACCGCCACGCTGCCGTGCGTGTCGCGCAGGGTCTCGAAATCGGGCAGCCGCACCATCATCACGATGCCGTGCGAGCCTTCCTCTTCCAGCTGAGTGGTCAATTGGTTATCGAAGAACAGGCGATTGTTCAGCCCGGTTTTGGCGTCCTGCGCCGCGAAGGCGCGGATCAGCGTATCGACCCGGCTGCGCTCCTCCCGGGCTTCCGCCAGATCGGCCAGCAGGCGGTCGAGCGCCCCGCTGACGTTGGCCGGCCATTCGCGCACGTCGCCCTGCATGACGTTTTCGCGCTCGCCGTTCAGAATGCGCCGCGCGCGGCGCTCCAGACGATCCTCGCCGTCGGCCTGTTCACGCAGCCAGCGCAGGCTGAACAGCAAAATCACCACCATAACGACGATCGACAGCGTGACGGCGGCCGTGGATTGCAACGTGCGCACATCGCTGGCGAAGGGATCGAGGTAGGTGATTTGCAGCGTACTGCCCGGGTGCTGCAACAGCGGCCGCGAGACCTGACGATAGCCGTTCAGCGCATCCCAAGGCTCTTTTTTCGCCGTCGGCAATTTATAGTCGAGGAGCTTGCTGGCGCCGGCCTCTACGCGGATCGACACAATGCCGAGCGGGCGCATGACAATCGGCAACCATTTCTCCTGATCGCGCGGCGACTCGCGCAACATGGCTTGATCGAGAGACGTGACCAGCGAATCAAAGCGACGCTCCTGGCGATCCTGGGTAACGTAAAAGAAGCTGTATGAGCATCCCATCAGCATCAAAAACATCGCCAGCGCGACCAACAGAGTGATCAATGCAGAGAGTTTGGTGGTAAATCGCATCCCTGTGCCTTGTCCGCTATGGTTAAGTGAGTGTTCACCCTTTAGCTAAAAGGGGCCGTCCAACCCTAACAAGCCTTGCTGAGGAATTAAACCTGCAAGCGCCGTTTTTGTCCTTTATCAGGACTTGGGCCGCTTATTATGCATATAGTCAAATAAATGTGATTCAGCCATTGATAGAAAAGTGTAAACGAGAGGAAGAGTGACATGCGTGCACTGTTATTGGAACAACAAGACGACCAAACTCTGGCTCATATCAAAGATATCGGCAGCGATCGGTTGCCGGAAGGCGATGTTACCGTCGACATCAACTGGTCCAGCCTGAACTACAAGGATGCGCTGGCGATCACCGGGAAAGGCAAGATCGTGCGTCATTTCCCGATGGTGCCGGGCATCGACTTCGCCGGCACCGTGCGCCACAGCGGTGACGCTCGCTTTAAAGAGGGGCAAAGCGTGGTGCTCACCGGTTGGGGCGTGGGTGAACACCACTGGGGCGGCCTGGCCGAGCAGGCCCGCGTCTCCGGCGAGTGGCTGGTGCCGCTGCCGAACGGCCTGGATGAGCGCAAAGCGATGATCATCGGCACCGCCGGCTTTACCGCCATGCTGTGCGTGATGGCGCTGGAGGAAGGCGGGGTACACCCGGACGACGGCGATATCCTGGTTACCGGCGCCAGCGGCGGCGTGGGCAGCACCGCCATCGCCCTGCTGGCGGCGCTGGGGTACCGGGTGACCGCCATCAGCGGCCGCGACAGCAATACCGACTACCTGAAAGCGCTCGGCGCCAAAGAGGTGATGTCGCGCGATGGCTATATCGACACGCCGCGTCCGCTGGAGAAACAGCTGTGGGCCGGCGCGGTGGACACCGTCGGCGACAAACTGCTGGCCCGGGTGCTGGCGCAGATGAACTATAACGGCACCGTCGCCGCCTGCGGCCTGGCCGGCGGCTATCAGTTGCCGACCACCGTGATGCCGTTCATTCTGCGCAATGTGCGCCTGCAAGGGGTGGATTCGGTGCATACGCCGCTGCATCGCCGCCAAACCGCCTGGGAACGGCTGGCCGGCATTCTGCCGGACAGTTTCTATCAGCAAGCCACGCACGAAATCACCCTCGAACAGGCGCCGGCCACCGCCGCCGCGCTGCTGAACAACCAAATCACCGGCCGCACTCTGGTGAAAATCCGCTGACGGACTCCCCCGGCGACGGGGGCTCACCGGCGTCTGCGAAATTTCATATTTTCCCGCGTTCCCTCGCTTCCGGCCGGCTTTAGCGCCATGCTTATTTCATGGAGCCCTGTTAACCGCTTGCGGGCGGCGGGCATCAGTCGCGGAGAACATAAGCATGAACAAACACCCCAAATTGACCGAGGCCGACGTCACGCCGGAGAGCGTATTCCATCAGCGGCGCAAAGTGCTGCAGGCGCTCGGCATCACCGCCGCCACGCTGGCGCTGCCTACCGGCGCACAGGCGGACCTGCTGTCGTGGTTCAAAGGCAACGATCGTCCCAAAGCGCCGCCGGGCAAAGCGCTGGAATTCAGCAAACCGGCCGCCTGGCAGGCGCAACTGGCGATGACGCCGGAAGACAAGGTCACCGGCTACAACAACTTCTATGAGTTCGGCCTCGACAAGGCCGATCCGGCCGCCAACGCCGGCGGGCTGAAGACCGAAGGCTGGAAAGTGCGCATCGACGGCGAAGTGGCAAAGCCGATAACGCTGGATATCGACGATCTGATGAAGCGTTTCCCGCTGGAGCAGCGCATTTATCGCATGCGCTGCGTCGAGGCCTGGTCGATGGTGGTGCCATGGATCGGTTTCGAGCTGGGCAAGCTTCTCAAGCTGGCCGAGCCGAACGGCAACGCGCGCTACGTGGCCTTCCAGACGCTGTACGATCCGGAACAGATGCCCGGCCAGAAAGATCGCTTTATCGGCGGCGGCCTGAAATATCCCTACGTCGAAGGGCTGCGGCTGGACGAGGCGATGCATCCGCTGGCGCTGCTGACCGTCGGCGTGTACGGCAAAACCCTGCCGCCGCAAAACGGCGCGCCGCTGCGGTTGATTACGCCGTGGAAATACGGCTTCAAAGGCATCAAGTCGATCGTGCATATCCGTTTGGTACGCGATCAGCCGCCGACCACCTGGAACCAATCTGCGCCGAACGAGTACGGTTTTTACGCCAACGTGAATCCGCACGTCGATCATCCGCGCTGGTCGCAGGCCACCGAGCGTTTCATCGGCGCCGGCGGCATACTCGACGTCAAACGCCAACCGACTCTGCTGTTTAACGGCTATGCCGATCAGGTGGCGTCGCTGTATCACGGCATGGACCTGCGGGAGAATTTCTAAGTGCGCCTGACGCCTGTTCATATCAAATGGCTGAAAGCCGCCCTGCATCTGGCGGCGTTTTTGCCCTTTCTCTGGCTGGTGTTGGCGGTGGATCAGGGCTGGTTCAGCGCCGATCCGTCCAAGGACATTCAGCATTTTACCGGCAGGATGACGCTGAAACTGCTGCTGGCCACGCTGGCTATCGCCCCGCTGGCGCGCTACGCCCGGCAACCGCTGCTGATCCGCTGCCGCCGCCTGGTCGGGCTGTGGTGCTTTGCCTGGGGCACGTTGCACCTGATAAGCTACTCCACGCTGGAACTGGGGCTGAGCAATCTCGGCCTGCTGGGCAGCGAGCTGGTGAATCGCCCGTATCTGACGCTCGGCATCCTCACCTGGCTGATCCTGCTGGCGCTGGCGGCCACCTCGACGCTGTGGGCGATGCGCAAACTGGGCGCCAAATGGCAAACGTTGCACAACTTCGTCTATCTGGCGGCGATCCTCGCGCCCATCCACTATCTGTGGTCGGTCAAAACGTTTTCACCCCAGCCGTTCATTTACGCGCTGTTGGCGGTGGCGCTGTTGGGCCTGCGTTACAAGAAATTCCGCGCCTGGTGGCGCTGAATCGCGCGGCGGCGCGTGGGATTGCCGCTGAAAAACGCGCGCCGCCGGCGGGAACTTTTTTTGTGTTCCAGCGCTCATATTCCTGTCACGGCTCCCCGAGTTCGTCGATTTGGGGTTGAATATCTTCGCTGATAAGACCAGTATTTAGCTGCGAATTGCTACGATATCGTTATAATGCCCGACCTTGTTTCTGTTCTCAGGGTGAATTTGCCCCTTAACAGGTGACAAATCGGTAACATCGGGTTATTTTCTACGATGATGGTTTTATTGCCGGAGATACCAGCACAATGGCGGATAAGTTTCACATTTTGCTTCTGAACGGCCCCAATCTCAATCTGCTGGGGACGCGTGAGCCGGAGAAGTACGGCAGCACGACGCTGACAGAGATTGTTAACGGATTGGAAAACCAGGCATCCGCATTGGATATTACCCTGAGCCATCTGCAGTCCAACGCCGAGCATCAGCTGATCGATCGCATCCATCAGGCGCGCGGCAATACCGATTTCATTCTGATAAATCCGGCGGCGTTCACGCATACCAGCGTGGCGCTGCGCGATGCGTTGCTGGCGGTGCAGATCCCGTTCATCGAGATCCACCTGTCCAACGTGCACGCCCGCGAACCTTTCCGCCATCACTCTTATCTCTCAGACGTAGCGGTAGGCGTGATTTGCGGCCTCGGCGCGGATGGCTACGCTTTCGCTTTACAGGCAGCGGTTAACCGTCTGTCGAAAACCCACTAATTGCTCCACAAAAAGAGTACGGAATCACACTCATGGATATTCGTAAAATCAAGAAACTGATCGAACTGGTTGAAGAATCAGGCATTTCTGAACTGGAAATCTCTGAAGGCGAAGAATCGGTTCGCATCAGCCGTGCCGCACCGGCGCAGGCTTATCCCGTCATGCAGCAGGCCTACGCGATGCCGGCACAGCAGCAGCCAGCCCTGGCTAACGCCGTTGCCACCGCGCCTGCGGCAGAAACCCCTGCAGCACCGGCGGCCGTGAGTGGCCACGTCGTTCGTTCCCCAATGGTAGGCACCTTCTACCGCACCCCAAGCCCGGACGCGAAAGCCTTCGTGGAAGTGGGCCAGAAAGTGAACGCCGGCGATACCCTGTGCATCGTTGAAGCCATGAAAATGATGAACCAGATCGAAGCGGACAAGTCCGGCGTCGTGAAAGCCATCCTGGTGGAAAACGGCCAGCCGGTCGAATATGACGAGCCGCTGGTCGTCATCGAATAACGAGGCGCCCCCATGCTTGATAAAATTGTTATCGCCAACCGCGGCGAGATCGCGCTTCGCATCCTGCGTGCCTGTAAAGAACTGGGCATCAAGACCGTTGCGGTTCACTCCGCGGCCGACCGCGATCTGAAACACGTTCTGCTGGCCGACGAGACCGTCTGCATCGGTCCTGCGCCATCGGTAAAAAGCTACCTGAACATCCCGGCCATCATCTCGGCGGCGGAAATCACCGGCGCCGTGGCGATCCACCCGGGCTACGGCTTCCTGTCGGAGAACGCCGACTTCGCCGAGCAGGTTGAACGCTCCGGCTTCATCTTCATCGGCCCGAGAGCCGAAACCATCCGCCTGATGGGCGACAAGGTTTCCGCGATCAACGCCATGAAAAAAGCCGGCGTGCCCTGCGTACCGGGCTCCGACGGCCCGCTGACCGACGACATGGATAAAAACCGTGCCTTCGCCAAGCGCATCGGTTATCCGGTGATCATCAAGGCCTCCGGCGGCGGCGGCGGTCGCGGCATGCGCGTCGTGCGCAGCGACAAAGACCTTGAGCAGTCCATCAACATGACGAAAGCGGAAGCCAAAGCGGCTTTCAACAACGACATGGTGTATATGGAAAAATACCTGGAGAATCCGCGCCACATCGAGATTCAGGTATTGGCCGACGGCCAGGGCAACGCCATCTATCTGGCCGAGCGCGACTGCTCCATGCAGCGCCGCCACCAGAAAGTGGTCGAAGAAGCGCCGGCGCCGGGCATCACCAGCGAAATGCGCCGCTACATCGGCGAGCGCTGCTCGAAAGCCTGTGTGGAAATCGGCTACCGCGGTGCGGGCACCTTCGAGTTCCTGTATGAAAACGGCGAGTTCTATTTCATCGAAATGAACACCCGTATTCAGGTAGAACACCCGGTTACCGAAATGATCACCGGCGTGGATCTGATCAAAGAGCAGCTGCGCATCGCTGCCGGTCAGCCGCTGTCGATCAAACAGGAAGAAGTGAAGATCCACGGCCACGCGGTAGAATGCCGCATCAACGCCGAAGATCCGAACACCTTCCTGCCGAGCCCGGGCAAGATCACCCGCTTCCACGCGCCAGGCGGTTTCGGCGTGCGTTGGGAATCTCATATCTACGCCGGTTATACCGTACCGCCGTACTATGACTCCATGATCGGCAAACTGATCACCTTCGGCGAAAACCGTGACGTGGCGATTGCCCGCATGAAGAACGCCCTGGCTGAACTGATCATCGATGGCATCAAAACCAACGTTGAGCTGCAGCAGAAGATCATGAACGACGAAAACTTCCAGCACGGTGGCACCAACATCCACTATCTGGAGAAGAAGCTGGGTCTGCAGGAAACCTAAGGCAGCCACGCAGCATCGTCTGACGAAAGGCCGGTTAATCACCGGCCTTTTTCTTTGGCGCTGCCGCCAGTAACGGCTTGGCAAAACGCCGTCATGCCGTAAAATTCCCTACCTTTGATGAATCCATCACCGTAAACCTATGGGAGACACGGATGGACAAACGCTTTATTCAGGCGCACCGCGAAGCGCGCTGGGCGCTGGGGCTGACGCTGCTCTACCTGCTGGCCTGGGGGCTGGCGGCCTACCTGCCGGACAGCGCCATCGGCGTCACCGGCCTGCCGCACTGGTTCGAAATGGCCTGCCTGCTGGTCCCGCTGCTGTTCACCGGCCTGTGCTGGCTGATGGTGCGCACGGTGTTCCGCGACATTTCGCTGGAGGACAGCGATGCAAACTGAAGTGATCCTGCCGCTGGTCGCCTACCTGTTGCTGGTGTTCGGCCTGTCGGTGTATGCCTACAGCCGCCGCCAGAGCGGGAATTTCCTCAGCGAATACTTTCTCGGCAACCGCTCGATGGGCGGCTTTGTGCTGGCGATGACCCTGACCGCCACCTACATCAGCGCCAGTTCGTTTATAGGCGGCCCCGGCGCCGCCTATAAATACGGCCTGGGCTGGGTGCTGCTGGCGATGATCCAACTGCCGGCGGTGTGGCTGTCGCTCGGCGTGCTGGGCAAGAAATTCGCCATCCTGGCGCGGCGCTACAACGCCATCACCCTCAATGACATGCTGTATGGCCGCTACCAGAGCCGCCTGCTGGTGTGGCTGGCCAGCCTCAGTCTGCTGGTGGCGTTCCTCGGCGCCATGACGGTGCAGTTTATCGGTGGCGCCCGCCTGCTGGAGACCGCCGCCGGCATTCCCTACGACACCGGCCTGCTGATCTTCGGCATCAGCATCGCGCTGTACACCGCCTTCGGCGGCTTCCGCGCCAGCGTGCTGAACGACGCCATGCAGGGGCTGGTGATGCTGCTTGGCACCGTGCTGCTGCTGGTGGCGGTGATCCATGCCGCCGGCGGACTGGACAGCGCAGTAAGCAAGCTGCAGCAGATCGATCCGGCGCTGGTGTCGCCGCAGGGCGGCGATCAGATCCTCAGCCTGCCGTTTATGGCGTCATTCTGGATCCTGGTGTGCTTTGGGGTGATCGGCCTGCCCCACACCGCCGTGCGCTGCATCTCCTACAAGGACAGCAAGGCGGTGCATCGCGGCATTCTGCTCGGCACCGTAGTGGTGGCGGTGCTGATGTTCGGCATGCACCTGGCCGGCGCGCTCGGCCGCGCGGTATTGCCCGATCTCAAGATCCCCGATCAGGTGATCCCAACGCTGATGATCACCGTGCTGCCGCCGTACGCCGCCGGGATCTTTTTGGCGGCGCCGATGGCGGCGATCATGTCGACCATCAACGCCCAACTGCTGCAATCCTCCGCCACCATCATCAAGGATCTCTACCTGGGCGTGCGGCCGCAGCAGATCCACAACGAGCGATTGATCAAGCGCTTCTCCAGCCTGACCACGCTGATCCTCGGTCTGCTGGTGCTGCTGGCGGCCTGGCGGCCGCCTGAGATGATCATCTGGCTCAATCTGCTGGCTTTCGGCGGGCTGGAGGCGGTCTTCCTGTGGCCGCTGGTGCTGGGCCTGTATTGGGAACGCGCCAATGCACAGGGAGCGCTTAGCTCAATGGTGTCGGGTGCGGTATGCTATACGCTATTGGCCAGCTTCAACCTGCAACCGGCGGGGCTGCACCCTATCGTGCCTTCGCTGTTGCTCAGCCTGTTGGCGTTTTATCTCGGTAACGTCGTCGGCGAAAAGCGCCGGGCGGCGTCATCATTACCCTCTTGAAGAGAATTGCTATGCCTTGGATCCAACTCAAACTGAACACCACCGGCAGCCAGGCGGAAGACCTGAGCGACGCGCTGGTGGAAAGCGGCGCCGTGTCGGTGACCTTCCAGGACACCCACGACAATCCGGTGTTCGAACCCTTGCCGGGTGAAACCCTGCTGTGGGGCGACACCGATGTGATCGGCCTGTACGACGCCGAAACCGATATGGCCGAGGTGGTGGCGATGCTGGAACAGCACCCGCTGCTGGGCGCCGGTTTCCGCCACAAGATAGAACAGCTGGAAGACAAGGACTGGGAGCGCGAGTGGATGGACAACTTCCATCCGATGCGCTTCGGCGAGCGCTTGTGGATCTGCCCGAGCTGGCGTGACGTGCCCGATCCCGACGCGGTCAACGTGATGCTCGATCCGGGCCTGGCGTTTGGCACCGGCACCCACCCGACCACCGCGCTGTGCCTGCAGTGGCTGGACGGCCTCGATCTGGCCGGCAAAACCGTTATCGACTTCGGTTGCGGCTCCGGCATCCTGGCGATCGCCGCGCTGAAGCTGGGTGCGGCGCGCGCTATCGGCATCGACATCGATCCCCAGGCCATTCAGGCCAGCCGCGACAACGCGCAGCGTAACGGCGTTTCAGAGCGTCTGGAGCTGTATCTGCCGAAAGACCAGCCTGCCTACCTGCTGGCGGACGTGGTGGTCGCCAACATCCTCGCCGGCCCGCTGCGCGAGCTGGCGCCGCTGATCGGCTGTCTGCCGAAGGCCGGTGGCCATCTGGGGCTGTCCGGCGTGCTGGCCAGCCAGGCGAGCAGCGTAGCGGAAGCCTACGCAGAGAAGTTCACGCTCGACCCGGTCGCCGAGCGCGAAGAGTGGTGCCGCATTACCGGCCGCCGCAAGTAAGCGTCACGGTATAGTGCCCCTCTCGTCCACCGGCCCTGCGCCGGTGGATTTTTTTGTCCGGCGATCGGCCCTCGGGCGGCACAAAATTTTATGCAATTTTTCGCCGCTCAACGACGGATCGCCCTGAGAATGCGCCTTCCAGGCAGGCTATCCCGGCAAAAATAGCGGGCGAATGCAGATAATATCCTGCGCAAAGGCGAATATTTTGCCGCACACAAAATAAGCACTTTTCGTCAACTTATTGTAAAATATATATAATATTTTTATGAATCGCCGCGTAGCGTATTTTTCGTCCTAATATCGGGCCAATTGGTTAAAGTTTGGCCTTTCATCTCGACGCAAAAATGCGTAATATACGCGCCCTTGCGGACACAGTATGGTCACTCTTTGTCTATGCGCATTGGACACCACCAGCTTACTAATTGCCTGATTGCGGCCCCGATGGCCGGTATTACAGATCGCCCGTT
The DNA here is from genome assembly GCF_000747565.1 of Serratia sp. SCBI. Classification (NCBI taxonomy): domain Bacteria; kingdom Pseudomonadati; phylum Pseudomonadota; class Gammaproteobacteria; order Enterobacterales; family Yersiniaceae; genus Serratia; species Serratia sp. SCBI. Next base: position 4,527,113 of record NZ_CP003424.1, read on the forward strand.
CAGAACCCTCTGTCATGCAATGGGTGCTGGGATGGCTGTATCCGAAATGCTCTCCTCCAACCCGGAGGTGTGGCGGACGGATAAGTCGCGTCTGCGTATGGTGCATAGCGATGAACCTGGGATCCGCTCCGTGCAAATTGCCGGATGCGATCCTGATGATATGGCCGCCGCCGCGCGTATCAACGTGGCCAGCGGCGCGCAGATCATCGACATCAACATGGGATGCCCGGCCAAAAAAGTGAACCGGAAGCTTGCCGGGTCCGCTTTGTTGCAGTACCCGGATCTGGTTAAACGGATCCTCCACGCGGTGGTCGACGCGGTGGATGTGCCGGTAACGCTGAAGATTCGCACCGGCTGGGCGCCAGAGCACCGTAACTGTGTAGAGATTGCCCAACTGGCCGAAGACTGTGGTATTCAGGCCCTGACGATTCACGGCCGAACCCGCGCCTGTCTGTTTAACGGCAACGCGGAATACGACAGCATTCGGGCAGTTAAGCAGAGTGTTTCCATTCCGATTATCGCGAATGGGGATATTACTGACCCGCATAAAGCCAGAGCAGTGCTCGACTACACCGGGGCCGATGCCCTGATGATAGGCCGCGCTGCTCAGGGGAGACCCTGGATCTTCCGGGAAATCCAGCATTATCTGGACACTGGGGAGTTGCTGCCGCCGATGCCGCTTGGCGAGGTGAAGCGCTTGTTGATTGGGCACATTCGGGAATTGCACGGCTTTTATGGCCAAGGCAAGGGATTCCGGATTGCTCGTAAGCACGTGTCCTGGTATCTCCAGGAACACGCTCCGAATGACCAGTTTCGGCGCACATTCAACGCCATAGAGGATGCCAGCGAACAGCTGGAGGCGTTGGAGGCATATTTCGAAAATCTTAGCGTAAAAAAAGAGCTGACAGAACTATGTTCGAACAACGCGTAAATTCTGACGTACTGACCGTTTCTACCGTTAACTCACAAGATCAGGTGACTCAAAAGCCTCTGCGTGACTCGGTTAAACAAGCACTGAAGAACTATTTTGCTCAACTGAACGGTCAAGACGTAAATGACCTGTATGAGCTGGTACTGGCTGAAGTTGAACAGCCACTGTTGGACATGGTGATGCAATACACCCGTGGCAACCAAACCCGCGCAGCCCTGATGATGGGCATCAACCGCGGCACGCTGCGTAAGAAGCTGAAAAAATACGGCATGAACTGATACTAGTCAGTTAACGTGTTGAAAAGGCGCTTTATCTCATTTGATAAGCGCCTTTTTCTTTGGGGCACGCCCGGTTTGCAGGCAATAAAAAAGGCCGCAACGCGGCCCTTGGGGTAAAAAGCGGAGACCTTACTCGGTCGCTTTGTTTTTGAGGCTTTCCGCCCCTTGCTTGGTCTTGTCCCAAGCCTTCTCCGTACCCTGTTTGGTGGAGTGCCAGGCTTTTTGCGAGCCTTCGCTCACTTTACTGCCAACGCTATCGCTCTTGCCTTCGGCGGCGTGCTTGGCTTTCAGCTTCAGCTCTTCACCCTTGTCCTGAGACTGGTGCAGCTTTTCTTTGGCGGTATCCGCCCCTTTATGCGCCTCAGCGACAACCTCGTTGCTGGCGTGAGCGGCGGTGTCGGTCGCGGTTTCAGCAGCGAACACCGGGGAAGCGAGCAGCAGTGCAGACAAGGCAATGATTGATTTCTTCATAAGTCCCTCTTTTCTCAGATACGTGCCATTCGTCATGAAACAAGATGGCATGAAACGCCCCTTGAACGATTTAAGAATAGGACTAAAACCAAAAAATCGATATAAAATTTTATTACAAACAGTTTTATTGATTTTTTATGCCACTAAGCAGCATGAGCGGGGAAAGCGCACGAAAAAGTTAAATTTTTCCTGTCACAAAACTATAATTTGTACGAATTTTTAACAAGCACTAACAGGGATGGATTCTATGGTTGCCGCGATCATTATCGGCATTTTTATCATCAGCTTCCTCTACGCACACTCCCGCGGCAAAGAGAAACAAAAGCTTACCCGTCAGCTGTTCGATCACTCCACGTTTATGGGGCCGATCAACATGTTTATGACCGGTTTCTCCCGTTTGCCCGCCAAACAGCCCTATTTCGACGAAAAAGGCTTCCCGGAGCTGCAGACGCTGACCGACAACTGGCAGACGATCCGCGAAGAAGCGGTGCGCCTGCAGGATCACATCAAAAAGGCGCAGTCGCACAACGATGCCGGTTTCAACACCTTCTTCAAACGCGGCTGGAAACGTTTCTATCTGAAATGGTACAGCGACAGTCACCCTTCGGCGCAGACGCTGTGTCCAAAAAACCGTCGAGCTGCTCAACCGCATCCCGTCGGTCAAGGCGGCGATGTTCGCCGAGCTGCCGCCCGGCAGCCACCTGGGTAAACACCGCGATCCTTACGCCGGCTCGGTGCGCTATCACCTGGGGCTGATGACGCCCAACGACGATCGCTGCTTCATCGAAGTAGACGGCGAGCAGCACAGCTGGCGCGACGGCGAGGCGGTGATCTTCGATGAGACCTACGTGCACTGGGCGCAGAACGCCACCGATCAGACGCGCATCATTCTGTTTTGCGACGTCGAGCGGCCGATGAAATGGCGCTGGGCGCAGGCAGTCAACCACTGGGTCGGCGCTACGCTGATGTCGGCGGCCAGTTCGCCGAACGACGATCAGGACCGCACCGGCGGCATCAACCGCATCTTCAAATACGTCAACGCGGTGCGCGATGCCGGCCAACGCCTGAAAGCGCGCAACCGCCGCGGTTACTACCTGCTGAAATGGCTGGTGATCGCCGCGATCTTCGCCGCGATTATCATTCCCAGCCTGTAAAACGCGCCAATCCTCAACTCAGGGGCAACGCGAATGAGAATATTCGCATGCCCCTCTTCCGCCACACCCCGTACCCTGTGTTAGCATAAGCATTCCTAGAGCCGCCTCCGCTGGCCAACAGCTATCCCTCCGAAGCCTGATAGCAGCGCAAACCGCCCTTCGAATGTAAATGTTTAGTCAATTATGGAATTCCGACTAAACCCTGGCCGTACCCGGGTGTCTGAGTAGTCGTATCGCTATCGAGTGGAACCTTTATGCGTTACAGCTTGCTGCCCCTTTTAACGTATAAAACGAGTTTCTATGAAATCAGCCAAAGCATTTCAACTGGCCTTGCTGCACCCGCGCTACTGGCTAACCTGGTTCGGCCTCGCTCTGCTGTTCCTGCTGGTACAGCTCCCCTATCCGCTGCTCTACCGTCTGGGGGTGTGGATGGGACGCACCTCGATGCGTTTTCTCAAGCGCCGCGTCACCATCACCCGTCGCAACCTCGAGCTGTGCTTCCCCGAGATGGACGAAGCGCAGCGCGAGCGCAAAGTGGTGGGCAATTTCGAATCCCTCGGCATGGGCCTGCTGGAAACCGGCATGGCCTGGTTCTGGTCAGATAAACGCGTCAAGCGCTGGTTCAACGTCTCCGGCATCAACCACCTCAAAATGGCGCAGCGCGACGATCGCGGCGTGCTGGTGATCGGCGTGCATTTTATGTCGCTGGAGCTGGGCGGCCGGGCGATGGGCCTGTGTCAGCCGATGATGGCGATGTACCGTCCGCATAACAACAAGGCGATGGAATGGGCGCAGACCAAAGGCCGCATGCGTTCCAACAAGGCGATGATCGATCGCAAGGATTTGCGCGGCATGGTGCATGCGCTCAAGCGCGGCGAGGCGGTGTGGTTCGCGCCGGATCAGGACTACGGCCCGCGCGGCAGCGTATTCGCGCCGCTGTTCGCCGTCGATAAGGCCGCCACCACCAGCGGCACCTTCATGCTGGCGCGCATGGCCAACCCGGCGCTGGTGCCGGTGGTACTGATCCGCCGCGAAGGCGGCCGCGGCTACGACCTGCTGATCCAACCGGCTCTGGAAGACTATCCGCTCAGCGATGAACAGGCAGCGGCGGCTTACATGAACAAAGTGATCGAGAAAGAGATCATGCGGGCGCCGGAGCAATACATGTGGCTGCACCGCCGTTTCAAAACCCGACCGGCTGGCGCGCCCTCGCTGTACTGACCCTCTTTTTTTCAGCCCGGCCAACGCCGGGCTTTTTTGTGCGCCGCGTTTAAAAAATCTGCGGCTCGGGATCCCGCTTTCCTGTAATCTCCTTTTTTACCCGCACAGGAAAGGAAATGATGAAAGCTCAAGTCCGCATTGCTCTGGTCGGTGATTACAACCCGCAAGCCGTGGCTCACCAGGCTATCCCCGTGGCACTCCAGCTCACCGCCGCCCACCTCGACATCGACGTTCAGCCCCAGTGGCTCCCGACCGAAACCCTGACCTCCCCCGACGCGCTGCAAGATTTCGACGCCATCTGGGTGGTGCCGGGCAGCCCGTATCGTCACGACGACGGCGCCTTTATGGCGATCCGTCATGCGCGGGAAAACGACGTGCCGTTCCTCGGCTCCTGCGGCGGTTTTCAATACGCCATCGTCGAATACGCCCGCAATGTGATGGGCTGGCACGACGCCGGTCATGCGGAAACCGACAGCGGTGGCCGGCTGGTGATCGCCCCATTGAGCTGCTCGCTGGTGGAAAAAACCGGCGACATCGTTTTTCAGCCTGACACCCGCGTCGCGCAGGCCTACGGCAGCCTGAACGCCCATGAAGGCTACCACTGCAACTTCGGCGTGAATCCGGACTTCGTCGCCGATCTGCAGCGCTTCCCGCTGATCATCAGCGGCCACGATGCCGAAGGCGACGTGCGCGCCATCGAACTGCCGGGCCGGCGTTTTTACGCCGCCACGCTGTTCCAGTCGGAACGCGCCGCGCTGCGCGGCGAGCTTTCACCGCTGGTGGTGGAACTCGTCAAAGCCGCCGCCAACGGGTAAAGCGCGATGAACCAAAAAAAAGCCCTCTTGCGAGGGCTTCACATATAAATAACGCGGTCAGTGCCGGATGAGCGCATTCAGCACGGCGCTGATGCGCTTTCCTAACCCGCGCCGGTTCGCGGCTTCCGACATCATGGTGACATGATCGCCATCGACCAAATTAACCGTTACCGCCGACGCCGGCAAATGCCCCTCCCAGCCGAGTGCCGAGCCGTCACGGCGGTTGTAACCCGCCGGCTTGATGCGCTGCCAGTAGGCTTCCAGATCGTCGTTCAGCAAGCCGGGCATCTCCTCCACCGCTTTAAACAGGTGCAGATTAAGGCCGAGCGGCCGGATGACGCTGGCGCCGACCAGGGTCGCATAGTGATAACGCTTGTGCCATAACGCGGCTTCCTTCAGCGGATCGTCGAGGAAAGTGCTGATGCCCTGGCCGTGCAGCACGGCCAGCGCCTCCTCCACCGACAGCGACTGCAGGCGAGCGAACAGCGCAGTCTCCAGCGTCGGATGTTCCACCTCCAGCCAACTGAGGAACAGCTGCGTCGCATCGCGCATCGCCTGCTGCGGCCGCATGGTGTCGAGCAGGCCCACCAGCGCCACCTCTTCCCCCTCCGCCTGCAGCCGTTCCGCCACCATGTAGGTCAAGATCCCGCCCGAAGAGTAACCGAACAGGTGGTAAGGCCCGCTGGCTTGCGTCTGTCGGATGACACCGGCAACGATCTCCGCCATCGTCTCCATCGTTGCCGGCGGCGCGTCGGTCATCGCTGGCCACGGCACGGCATAAATCGGGAACTCCGCATCGATCTCTTTGGCTATCTCATAAACATAGGAGTGATCGCCATAACCGGTCGGCATGAAGAAGACCGGCAGGCGCTGGCCGCTGCGGCGAGCCGGCAATGCCTTGAGCGGTTTTTCGCCCATGCGCTGCTCGACATGCGCCGCCAGATCCGCCAACACCGGGTGATCAAAGATCGCCTGTACCTGCAGTGCAATTCCCCACTGCTGCGCCAGACTCGCCTGGCGTACCGCCAACAGCGAGTGGCCGCCCAGTTCGAAGAAGTTGTCGTGCCTGCCAATCTGCGGCAGCCCCAGCAGCTCCGCCCACACCTGCGCCAACAGCGTTTCAGTATCGCCGCGCGGCGCTTCGTAGACTTCGCCAGCGGCGGCGGCCATCTCCGGCGCCGGCAGAGCCCGCCGGTCAATCTTGCCGTTTGGCGTCAGCGGCATCGCCGCCAGCCAGACAAAGGCCGCAGGCAGCATATAGTCCGGCAGCTGCGCCGCCAGGTGCTGGCGCAATTCACCGGCCAACCCGTCGCTCGCCACGTCCTCACGCACGCTGATCCAGGCGATCAACCGCGTATCCACACCGACGCAGTGGGCATCGACCACCGCTTCGTTCACCGCAGGGTGCGCCGCCAGGCGCGCCTCGATCTCTCCCATCTCGATGCGGAAGCCGCGAATTTTCACCTGACGATCGTTGCGTCGCTGATACTCGAGATTGCCGTCCGCCCGATAGCGCACCAGGTCGCCGGTGCGATACATTCGCCCACCCGGATTGAACGGATCGTTCAGGAAGCGCTCTGCGGTCAGTTCCGGCCGGTTGAGGTACCCCAGCGCCACGCCGACACCGCCGATATACAGTTCGCCGGTAACGCCCAGCGGCGCCGGTCGGCCGCGCGCATCCAGTACATAGGCGCAGGTGTTGCCGATCGGTTTGCCAATCGGCAAGCGCGTTGCGCCTTGCACATCGACGATCGTCGCCGTCGTCGCGAAGGTGGTCGCCTCCGTCGGGCCATAGGCGTGGATCACCTGTACCGGCCCCGCTTCCTGCAGCAGACGTTCGAAGGCGCGCGGTTCCTCTTTTTCCCCGCCGCAGATCAGATAGCGCAGCTGAGCCAGCGTCGCGCCCATGCTGTACACATACTGATTGAACAACGCGGTCGTCAGGAACAACGTCGTCACGCGATGTTGCGTCAATGCGGCGCTCAAACGCGCTGCATCCATCACGGTTTCCGCCGGGATCACCACCAGTTCGCCGCCGTTCAACAGCGCCGCCCACACCTCCATCGTCGCGGCGTCGAAGGCCGGGTTAGCGGCATAAGCCACCCGTTCGGTCGCATCGAACGCCGCATAACGGTTGTTGATCACCAACCGAGTGATGCCCTGGTGCGGCGTCATCACGCCTTTCGGCAGCCCTGTGGAGCCGGACGTGTACATAATGTACGCCACCTCACCGCTCGATAGCGCCAGCGCCGGGTCGTTCTCGTCACCGCCTGGGACCTCCGGCCGCAGCAGCGGCAAGGTATCCCCATCCATCGCTTCACCGACGATAAGGCGCACGTCGCTGTCCTCCAGGATCCACTGCTGACGTGCCGCCGGCAGTTGCGGGTCGATAGGTACATACACCGCGCCGGCTTTGAAGATCGCCAGTTGCGTCGCCACCAGATCGATGCTGCGCGTCAGACGCGTCGCCACGCGCTCGCCCGGTTGAATGCCGTGAGCGATCAGAGCATGCGCCAACCGATTAGCCTGGGCGTTCAACGCCGCATAGCCGATCCGACGGTCGCCTTGCACGATCGCGACAGCCTGCGGCGCACGCTGCGCCTGGCGTTCAAACAGCTGATGCACGCAAAGCTCTGCCGGATAAGGCGCCGTCGTCTGATTCCATTCCTCCAGCAGCAACCGGCGCTCAGACGGCGGCAGGATCTCCAGCTCGCTCGCCGGCAGGGTCGGCTGACTTTCCAACGCCTGCGCCAATGAGGCCAACGCCTGTTGCATATAGCCGCAGATCCTCGCCGCCGGCACCGGTTCGCTGACCTGCGCCGTCAGCCCCAGAGAGTCGCCGCCATCTTCCACCGACAGGACGAACGGATAGTTGGTGCGCTCCTGCGCGCTCAATAGCGTCATACCTTCCGGCAACACCAGCTCGCTGCCGTTGTTATGGCGATAGTTGAGCAACGCGCTGAACAGCGGCATCCCCGCCGCCACGCCGCTGCAGCGCTGTGCCAGCGCCAGCGGCGCGTGCTCATGATGCAGCAACCCGCTCAGCCGCGCGTGGGTCTGGCGCGCCGCCGTCGCCACATCGTCATCGCCGATGTCGAGGCGCAGCGGCAACGTATTGATAAACAGCCCCATCGCGCGCTCGGCGCCTTCCCCCGCCTGCATCCGCCCCAGCAGCACTGTGCCGAACACCACGCGGTCGTCGCCGCTGGTGCGGGCCAAGACCTGCGCCCAGGCCAAATGGCACAGGCTGGCCAGGCTCACGCCCAGCCGTTTGGCCTGATGCCGCAGACGTTCGTTCAGTGCCTTGTCGATGGGCTGGTGCGCCGTGGTGACGCCCTTGCCGTCGCCGCGCACGTTGCCGAGCCCGAACGGCAGCACCGGCTCTTCGATGTCCGCCAGCATGGTGCGGAAGAAGGTTTCATGCTCTTGCGCGCTGACGCTCAAACGCGCCTGCGCCACCGCATTGCGGAACGGTGGTGCGGCCCTCAGCTCAGCACCTTTGCCGGCGAGGATCGCGGCGATCTCTTCCTCGATCAATGCCGCCGTGGAATGGTCCCCCACCAGATGGTGCCATTGCTGCAGCATCCACCAGCCGCCATCGCTATCTTGCGCCACCACCACGTTCAGCAACGGTGCACGGCTAAGATCCAGGCGCGCATGCTGCGGATCGAAGCGTGCCAGCAGTTGCTCGCCAATCGCCCCCTGCGCCGGATCGAGCGTCAGCTCAGTCCACGGCAGCGCGGCGGCGCGCCAAACGACCTGTACCGGCTCGCGGATCGCCTCACTGATGAACGCCGTGCGCAGAATATCGTGACGATCGATCACCTGTTGCATCGCAGTCCGCCAACGATCCAGACGCTCGCGGTTCTCAAAGCGCAGCAGCGTTGACAACAGGTACGGATCGCCCCGCTCCGCCAACAGGTGGTGGAACAGAATCCCCTCCTGCAACGGCGACAGCGCATAGATATCCTGCACGTTGGCCACGCCGCCCGGCACGCGCGCCACGATGCTGTCGATCTCAACCTGGTCCAGCGAAGCCAGTGGCAACAGCTCAGGCGTAATGCGCTCGCTATCCGGCCGCAGCAGGTTCTCAGGGATCTCGATTTCGCAGCGCGCCTCCAGCGCCTCCGCCAGCGAGGCCAACGTCGGAGCGGTAAACAGCGTCTGCACGTTCGCCGTCAGGCCGCAGCGACGCAGCTCTGCGATCAGTTTCACAGCCAGCAGCGAATGCCCGCCCAGCTCGAAGAAATTGTCGTGTCGGCCGACATTCGGCAGACCGAGCAATTCGCCCCAGATCGCCGCCAACAGGGTTTCCGTCTCTCCCAGAGGCGCTTCATAACCCACGCGCGCAAAGTCGTCGGCCTGCGGCGCCGGCAGCGCGTGGCGATCCACTTTGCCATTCGGGGTCAACGGCAAGTCGGCTAGCATCAGACAGGCCGCCGGCACCATGTAGTCCGGCAGCTGCGCCGCCAAATGCCGCCGCAGCTCGTCTGTCAGCTCGCGGCCCTCGGCCTCGGCTTGCGGAACGATCCAGGCGATCAATGCAGGATGCGCGCCACGCACGTCTACCACCGCTTCGCGCACCGCCGGGTGCGTTTCCAGCAGGACTTCAATCTCGCTGCACTCGATGCGGAAGCCGCGGATCTTCACCTGCTGATCGTTGCGCCCGCAGTAATCGAGGTTGCCGTCCGACAGATAGCGCGCCAAATCGCCGGTGCGATACATGCGGCCCCCCTCGTTGAACGGATCCGCCAGGAAACGCTCGGCCGTGAGATCTTCGCGATTCAGGTACCCCAGCGCCACGCCCACGCCGCCGATATACAGCTCGCCAATCGCGCCCAGCGGCACCGGCTGACGGTGTTCGTCCAGCAGATACACCCGCGTATTGCCGATCGGCCGACCAATCGGCAGACGGTGCCGCCCCGCCGCCACGGTAATGTGCGCCGAGGTGGCGGCAGTGGTGGCTTCCGTCGGGCCGTAGCCATTGATCAGCTGCACCCGGCCGCCCTCCCTCAGCACCCGGGTATAGGCATGAGGATCCGCCGCTTCGCCGCCGCTGATCAAGTATTTCAGCCCCGCCAACGTCGCGGGGATGCTGTGCGCATGCTGATTGAACAGCGAGGTCGGCAGCACCAGCACCGTAATCGCCTGGCGCGTCAGCAAATCGGCGAACGCCGAGGCGTCCAGCAAGACCGCCGGCGGCACCACCACCAGCGCGGCACCGTTCAGCAAAGCACCCCACACTTCCATCGTCGCCGGATCGAACGCCGGGTTGATGGCGAAAGCGATGCGATCCGAGTCGCTGAACTCCGCATAACCGTTATTGATCACCAGTCGGTTGATCCCCTGATGCGGCACCATCACGCCTTTCGGCTTACCGGTTGAGCCGGAGGTGTACATGATGTAGGCCAGATCCAGACTGTCGCTCGCCAATATCGGCGCGCCGGACGGCAGATCCGCGTCGTCGCTGTGAGGCAGACGGGCGACACCGACGCCGATCTGCGCGTCGTCCTCGCCGCCGTTCAGCAGCAGCACCGCGCCGCTGTCGGCGATGATCCAGTTTTGCCGGCCGGCCGGCAGCAGCGGATCAACCGGCACATAGGCCGCGCCGGCTTTTAGGATCGCCAATTGGGCGATCACCAGGGCGGCGCAGCGCTCAAACCGGACCGCCACCCGCTGGCCGGGCTCCACGCCCGCCTTAATCAGGCGCCAGGCCAGCCGATTGGCGCGCTCCGCCAACTGCTCATAGCGGATAAGCTGCTCGCCATCGATCAACGCCGTCGCCTGCGGCGTGCGCCGCGCCTGCTCGTCGAACAGCTGATGCACGCACGCCTGCGCCGGATACGCCCGTTCGGTGCGGTTCCACTCGTGCAGCAGCAGCTGGCGTTCGGCCGCAGGCAACAGATCGACGCGCGCCGCCGGCTGGTCAAGATCCGCCGCCATCGCTCGCAGCGCCTGCTGCAGATACGCGCCGTAGCGCGCCGCCGTGTCGCGATCGAACAAGGCGCTGGCGTAATTCAACGAGCCGACAATGCCGCTGCCGCTTTCCGCCAACTCAAGCGTCATGTCGAATTTCGCGACGTCATAGTTCAGCCCCGCATCCGTCGTTTGCAGGCCCGGCAATGCGATATCGCGCACCGAGCCGTCCTGCCAGGCCAGCATCACCTGGAACAGCGGCGTCGCGTCCAGCTGGCGCGGCGGATTGACCACCTCCACCACCTGTTCAAACGGCAAATCGCCGTTTTCCCGCGCCGCCAATACCGTCTCGCGCACGCGTTCGAGCAAGATTTTCAGCGTCGGCTCACCGCGCAGATCGACATGCATCGCCAGCGTGCTAACGAAGAAGCCGGCCAGCGGTTCGATTTCCAGCCTGCTGCGGTTGGCCTCCGGGGTGCCAATCACCACCTGCGGTTGGCCGGCCATGCGGGACAACACCAAACTCCAGGCGGCCAGCACCGTCATGAACAGCGTGCCGCCGTATTGGCGGCTCAACCGCCGCAGCGCGTCGGTGAGCGCCGCGTCGATAACCAGAGGCACCTCGCCGCCGGCGAACGACTGCATCGCCGGACGTGGCCGATCGGTCGGCAGCGTCAGCAGCGCCGGCACATCGCCCAGCGTCTGGCGCCAGAACGCCGCCTGCTCGGCCAACCGTTCCTGCGTCAGCCACTGGCGCTGCCAAACGGCATAATCGACATAGTGCACCGCCAGCGGCGGCAGCGGAGACGGTTCACCGCGTTGGAAGGCACCATACAGTACGCTCAACTCCCGCATCAGAATCCCGGTAGACCAGCCGTCGGAAACGATATGGTGGCAGGTCAGAAGGAACAGATGCCGCCGCTCGCTCACTTGCAGCAAGCAGGCCCGCACCAGCGGCCCCCGTTCCAGATCGAACGGCGCTTTCATCGCCGTTTCGGCCAACGCGTGCAAACGTTGCTCCGCATGACGCTCGCCGCGCAAGTCGTGATGTGCCAGCGGCATGGCCGCCTCCGGCAAGATCCGCACCTGAGGTTGCCCATCCTGGCAAACAAACACGCTGCGCAAGGCTTCGTGGCGGGCATACAGCGCGTCGAGGCTGCGTTGGAACGCCGGCGCATCCAGGTCGCCGTCAAGGCGCAACGCCAGCGGGATATGGTAAGTCTCGCCGATCCCACCCATTTGGCTCAGGAACCACAGCCGCTGCTGGGCAAACGACAACGGCAATGCGTCGTGACGTGGGGTCGGCACGATGGCCGTCGGCTGCGCCGCCCCCTCCCGTTCCAGCCACTGCGCCAACGCCTGCAACACCGGCGCGGCGAACAGCGCCGACAGCGGCAGCCGCCAGCCGGCCTGCTGCACCCGATTGGCCAACTGTACCGCCAACAGCGAATGTCCGCCCAGGGCGAAGAAATCATCATGACGCCCGACGCGTTCAACATTCAGCAACTGACGCCAGATGGACGCCAGCAGGCGTTCTCGTTCATTGGCCGGCGCTTCATAAACGGCGCGCGCGGCGGCCCCCAGCTCAGGCGCCAGCAGCGCGCGTTTGTCCAGTTTGCCGTTGGTGGTCAGCGGCAACGCGTCCAGCCACACAAAGGCCGTCGGCACCATATAGTCCGGCAGGCGGCCGGCCAGATGCTGGCGCAGCCGCAGCGCCAGCGTTTCCCGATCTCCCCCTTCGCCCGGCACCGCCCAGGCCACCAAACGTTTGTCGCCGCCGTTGTCCTGCCAGGCGTCAACCGTCACGCTGCGGACCTCAGGATGCTCCAGCAGCGCCGCCTCCACCTCACCGCACTCAATGCGGAAACCGCGAATTTTCACCTGCTGGTCGTTGCGCCCCAGATACTCCAGCTCACCGTTCGGCAGATAGCGCGCCAGATCGCCGGCACGATACATCCGTTCTCCCGCCACGAAAGGATCGTCGAGGAAACGTTGCGCATTCAGCTCCGGCCGATTCAGATAGCCGCGCGCCACGCCCAGCCCGCCGACATACAGCTCACCCACTGCGCCCTGCGCCACCGGCTGACCGTGTTCGTCAAGCAGATACAGGCGCAGATCCGGGATGCGGCGGCCGATCGGGCTGCCGCTGCCGGTGATGTCCGCCGGAGACATTTCCCGGTAGGTGACGTGCACCGTCGTTTCCGTTATGCCGTACATATTGATTAACCGCGGCGCGTCCGGCCGATTACGGGCATACCACGGCGCCAGATCGGCCGGATTCAGCATTTCGCCGCCGAAGACGATGTAGCGCAGCCGATGCGGCGTGTCGTCCTGAGCCTGAATGAACGCTTTAAAGGCGCTTGGCGTCTGATTCAGCACTGTCACGCCCTGGTGACAAACCAGCTGATAGAACGCGGGGGCGGAGCGCGCCGTTTCCTGCGGCACGATCACCAACCGGCCGCCGTGGCGCCACGCGCCCCAGATTTCCCATACCGAGAAATCGAAGGCGAACGAGTGGAACAGACACCAGACATCCCCGGCGTCAAAGCCGAACCCGGCGTCGGTCGCGGTAAACAGGCGCTCAACCTGACGGTGTTCCACCATCACGCCTTTCGGCTTACCGGTCGATCCGGAGGTATAGATCACATAGGCCAGATTGGCCGCCGTCAGCCCCGCAACCTGCGGATTGGCGGCCTCAGCACCCCAGTCCTCCTCGAGCGCCATCGTCGGCACATCGGCCCCGCTCAGCGCCGAGCGCCCTGCGGCGTCGGCCAGCAGCAACACCGGCTGGGCATCGTGTAAAATGTACTCCAAACGTTCGCCGGTATAAGCCGGATCGAGCGGCACATAGGCGCCGCCCGCTTTCAGGATCGCCAGCAATCCGACCAGCATCGGCGTGCCGCGCTCCGCACACAGCGCCACCAGACGATCGGGCCCGACGCCGCGCGCGATCAACACCTGCGCCAACGCGTTGGCTCGTTCATTGAGCGCCCGATAGCTGAGGCGTTCTTCTCCGCACACCGCGGCGATCGCCTCTGGCGTGCGCAGCGCCAGCCGCTCCAAGTGATGGTGCGGGCAGAGATCCGCCTGCGGTTCGTCCGGTGTCCGGTTCCAGCCATGCAACAACCGCTGTCGTTCGTTCTGCGGCAACAGCGCAAGCTGCGAAACCGGCTGCGGCGCCGCCAACGCGATGCTTTGCAACACCTGACGCAGATAGATCCCGTAGCGCTCGGCGGTTTCACGATCGAACAGCGCCGTGGCGTAATACAGCGAACCGGCGATCTCTTCGCCGATCTCGGTCAGATCCAGCGTCATGTCATATTTCGCCGCGGCATAGCCGGCATCGATCGCTTCCGCCTGCAGCCCCGGCAGGCCGATGTCGTGCACCGAACCGTCCTGCCAGCTCAGCATCACCTGGAACAGCGGAGTATGGCCGCGATGACGCGGCGGGTTCACCTGTTCAACCACCTGCTCGAAAGGCAGATCGCCATGATCGCGCGCCGCCAGCAGCGTATCGCGCACGCGCAGCGCCAACGTCGGCAAATCCGGATCGTCGGACAGATCGATGCGCAGCGCCAGGGTGCTGACGAAGAAGCCGATCATCGGTTCCGTTTCCAGCCGGCGGCGGTTGGCCTCCGGCGTGCCGATCACCAGATCGCGCTGCCCCGACAAGCGGGACAGCACGACGCTCCACGCCGTCAGCAGCGTGATGAACAGCGTGCACCCCTGACGCAGGCTGAATTGCCTCAGCGCCGCGGTCAGCTCGGCATCGAGCGAGATCGCCACCCGATCCCCGGCGAATGACTGCACCGCCGGGCGCGGGCGGTCGGTCGGCAGCGTCAACAGCGCCGGCGCATCGCCCAGCGTCTGGCGCCAATAATCGGCCTGCTTCGACAACCGCGCCGGCTGCAGCCATTGCCGCTGCCAGTGGGCGTAATCCGCGTACTGCAACGCCAGCGGCGGCAGCGGCGACGGTTCGTCGCGACACAACGCGCCGTACAGCGCGCCCAGCTCCCGCAGCAGGATGCCGTTCGACCAGCCATCGGAAATGATGTGGTGGCAGGTCAGCGCGAACAGCTGTTCATCGTCGCTCAGCCGGATGAGGCAGGTGCGCAGCAGCGGGCCGCCGGCCAGATCGAAGGGCGCCGCGACCTCTTCCCGCATCAACGCGGCGGCGCGCGCCTGCGCATCCGCGACGCCGCGCAGATCGTGGATCGTCAGCGGCAAACCGGCGACCGGCAAAATGAGCGCCTGCGGCTGGCCGTCGCGGCTGATGAAAACAGTGCGCAACGCGTCGTGGCGCGCATAAAGCGCGTCGAGGCTGCTCTGCCAGGCGGCCAGATTCAGCGGTCCACGCAACCGCAGCGCCAGCGGCATGTGGTAAATTTCGCTCATGCCGTCCAGCTGGGTCAGGAACCACAGGCGCTGCTGAGCGAACGACAGCGGTAAGGCCGCATCGCGCGGCGCAGGCAGAATCGGCGGCAGGCTTTCCGCCTGCGTGATCTGGCGCGCCAGCGCCTGCAGAACCGGGTTGGCGAACAGCGCCTGCAGCGACAGCGGCAACCCGCTTTGCTGCAGGCGGTTAGCCAAACGCACCGCCAACAACGAATGGCCACCCAGGGCGAAGAAGCTGTCGTTGCGGCCAACCTGAACCACGCCCAGCAGTTCTTCCCACAGCACCGCCAGACGCTGCTCAACGTCCCCCTGCGGCGCCTCGTAAGCTTCACGACGATAGGCCTCGCCCGACGGGTCGGGCAATGCGCGGCGATCGAGCTTGCCGTTTGGCGACAGGGGCAGCCTCTCCAGCAGCACGCAGGCGGCCGGTACCATGTAATCCGGCAGTTTGTCGGCCAGATGCCGACGCAGCGTCTCCGCCAGCGACGCCTCCTCGGCGCCCTGCTGCGGCACCACCCAGGCGATCAGGCGTTTTTCACCGCCGTCGCCGCCGCGCGCATCCACCACGGCTTCGCGCACCTGAGGATGCGCGGCCAGCGCCGCCTCTATCTCGCCGCATTCGATACGGAAACCGCGGATCTTCACCTGCTGATCGTTGCGGCCCAGATACTCGATATTGCCGTCCGGCAGGTAGCGAGCCACGTCGCCGGTGCGGTACATGCGGCCGCCGTGACCGGCATCGAACGGATCGGCCAGGAAGCGCTCCGCCGTCAGTTCAGGCCGGTTGAAATAGCCGCGCGCTACCTGGATGCCGCCGATATACAGCTCGCCAACCGCCCCCAGCGGCACCGGCTGCCCTTGTTCATCAAGCAAATAGATCCGCGTATTGGCCACCGGCCGCCCAATGGGCACCGACACCAGCCCGGGTTGGCGGGTGCAGTGCCATGCGGTCACGTCCACCGCCGCTTCGGTCGGACCATAGAGGTTATGCAACTCGACATGCGGCATCTGACGGTAGAACTCCGCCACCAGCGAGGCGGGCAGCGCCTCGCCGCTGCACATGACGCGCGCCACCTGCCCACAGCGGCGGCTCGCGCCTCCATACAGCAGAAAGCTTTGCAGCATCGACGGCACAAAGTGCAGCGTTGTCACGCCATACTGTTCAATGGCGCGGCTCAGGTACTCCGGATCCTTGTGGCCTTCCGGGCGCGCCATCGCCAGACGTGCGCCATACATCAACGGCCAGAAGAATTCCCACACCGAGACGTCGAAGCCGAACGGCGTTTTCTGCAGCACCGTATCCGCCGGCGTCAATCCATAAGCCTCCTGCATCCAGATCAGGCGGTTAACGATGCCGCGATGCTCATTCATCGCGCCTTTCGGTTTTCCGGTCGAGCCGGAGGTATAAATCACGTAGGCCAAATGATTGGGCTGCGCGCGCGGCGCCGGGTTATCGGCTTTCAGATCGTCCGGCAACGGTTCTTCCAGCGCCAGTAGCGGCACCGCGTGTTCGCCCAGCGCCGCGCGGCCGGCGGCGTCCGCCAGCAGCAGCACCGGATCGGCGTCCTGCAGGATATATTGCAGACGTTCGCCCGGATAAGCCGGATCCAGCGGTACATAGGCGCCGCCGGCCTTGAGGATACCGAACAATGCCGCCACCATCGCCAGACTGCGCTCGGCGCATACCGCCACGCGGCAATCCGGCCCGACGCCGCGCTGTATCAGCGCGTGCGCCAGGCGATTGGCCTGCGCATTCAGTTGGGCGTAGCTCAGTTCGGCGTCGCCGCAGACCAGCGCCACGGCGTCCGGCGTGCGGCGCACCTGCGCTTCAAACAACGCATGCAGGCAGACATCCTGCGGGTAAGGCTGCGCCGTTGCGTTCCAGCCGTTGATCAGCAAAGCGTACTCGTCGTCCGGCAAAATCGACAGTTCACGCACCGGCATTTCTGGCGTGTGTTCCAGCGCATTCACCAGAGCGGTCAATGCCTGTTGCATATAGCGGCACACCCGCGCGGCTTCGATAGGCTCGATGACCTGCGCCGTCAACGCCAGCGAGTCCATGCCGTCGTCCACCGACAGCACGAACGGATAGTTGGTGCGTTCGTCCGCGCCGATCAGACTGACCCCTTCCGGCAGCGCCAATTCTTCCCCGTCGTTGTGACGGTAGTTCAGCAGCGCACTGAACAGCGGTGCGCCGCTGTTCACGCCGCTGCAGCGCTGCGCCAACGCCAGCGAGGCGTGCTCATGCGCCAGCAAGCCGCTCAGGCGCGCATGCGCCTGCCGCACCGACGCCTCAACGCTGCGCCCGTCCATATCCAGCCGCAGCGGCAGCGTATTGATGAATAGCCCCAGAGCCCGGTCGGCGCCTTCGCCCGACTCCATGCGGCCCAGCAGCACCGTGCCGAACACCACGGCATCACGCCCACTGGTGCGCGCCAGCACCTGCGCCCAGGCCAGATGGCACAGGCTGGCCAGGCTGACGCCCAATCGCTTCGCCTGTCGACGCAGGCCAGCATTCAGCGCAGGCGCCAACGCCAGACGGCCGGTATTGGCGCACTGTCCGTCGCCGTGTACGTTGCCGAGCCCGAACGGCAGCACCGGTTCGTCGATATCCGCCAGCATGCCGCAGAAGAAACGCTCATGTTCCTGTTCGCTGAGCCCCAAACGCGCTTGCGCCACCGCATTGCGGAACGGCTGCGCGCAGGCCAGCGTATCGCCGCGTCCGGCCAGAATGGCGTTAACTTCTTCTCCCATCATCGCCAGCGTCGAGTGGTCGCCAATCAGGTGGTGCCACTGCTGCAAGACGTACCAGCTGCCGTCGCTCTCTTCGGCGATAACGTAATACAGCAGCGGCGCACGCGTCAGATCCTGCCGGATCCGCCGGGGATCGAAACGCGCTTCCAGCTGACGGCCGATCGGCCCCTCGGCCGGATCCAGCGCCAGCTCGATCACCGCTAAACGCGCCCGACGCCAGACAACCTGTACCGGCTCGGACAACCCCGCGCCGACAAAAGCCGTGCGCAAAATGTCATGACGATCCACCACCTGCTGCATCGCCGCCAGCCAGCGATCGAAACGCGCCCGGCTGTCGAAACGCAGCAATGCCGATAACAGGTAGGGATCGCCCTCTTCCGCCAGCATATGGTGGAACAAGATGCCTTCCTGCAACGGGGAGAGGGCGTAGATATCCTGTACGTTGTCGATGCCGCCCTCCACGCCGTCGACGATCTGATCGATCTCCGCCTGAGTCAGATCGGCCAGCGGCAACATCTGCGGCGTGATTGCGCGGCAACCCGGCGCAATCCGATTTTCCGGCACCTTAATCCGCTGCTGCGACACCAGCGTTTGCGCCAGAGCCGACAGCGTTGGCGTGGAGAACAGCGCCTGAACGCTCGCCGACAGCCCGACCTGGCGCAGCTGCGCCATCAGCTTCACCGCCAGCAGCGAATGACCGCCCAACTCGAAGAAGTTGTCATGACGCCCCACGCGTTCAACGCTCAGCAACCCCTGCCAGATCTGAGCCAGCAGCGTTTCGGTTTCCCCCTGCGGCTCGACATAGTTTTCACGCATGGCGGCATCCGGTGCCGGCAGCGCGCGCCGATCCAGTTTGCCGTTCGGCGACAGTGGCAACGCCTCCAGCCACACAAAGGCCGTCGGCACCATATAATCCGGCAGCGCTGCAGCGAGCGCCCGGCGCAGCGTCTGCGCCAGCGCCTCGCGTTCCGCTTCCGGCTGCGGCACGACCCAGGCCACCAGACGTTTGTCGCCTTCGCCATCAGTGAGCGCATCCACCACCGCGTCGCGCACGGCGGCATGCATAGCCAGCTGCGATTCGATTTCACCGCATTCAATGCGGAAGCCGCGAATTTTTACCTGCAGATCGTTGCGGCCCAGATACTCCAGGCTGCCGTCCGGCATATAGCGCGCCAGATCGCCGGTGCGGTACATGCGGCCACCCGGCGCGAAAGGATCGGCCAGGAAACGCTCCGCCGTCAGCGCCGGCAGGTTCAGGTAGCCGCGCGCCACCTGCGCGCCGCCGATATACAGCTCACCCACGGCGCCCAGCGGCACCGGCTGGCCATATTCATCCAGCAAGTACACCCGGCCGTTGGCGATAGGCCGGCCGATTGACGGCATCGCCGCACCGACCGCCGGCTCGCCCGACGTCGCTACCACGGTCGTCTCCGTCGGCCCATAGTTATTCACAATGGTTACGCCAGGCGGCGCCTGCAGCGGCCAGCGGCGAATACTGTCGCCGCCGATCAGCAGCATCCGCAGATCGGCTGGCATTTCGCCCATCAGTGCGATCTCAGCCAGCGGCGTCACCATAAACCCGACCTGCACACCGCTGCCGCGCCACCATTGCAGCAGCGCTTCGCCATTGCCCGCCGCCTCTGCCGGCGGCAGCAGCAGCGTCGCCCCCTGCGTCAACGTCGGCCAGATTTCCCAAACACTGGCGTCAAAACCCAACCCCGCCATGCTGGTCGTTCGCTCGCCAGCCTGCAAACCGGTCGCTTCGCAGTGCCACATGATCAGGTTGATCAGGTGCGCCTGCTCCACCATTACCCCTTTCGGTTTGCCGGTCGAGCCTGAGGTGTAAACCACATACGCCAGGCTGCCTGGCTGCGCGCGCGGCGGCAGGTCGTGATCCTGCTCTGGCAGTGCGTCTTCCAGCGCCAACAACGGCGCTGCCACCGCCCCCAGCGCGGCGCGGCCGATACTATCCGCCAACAGCAGCGCCGGCGCGCAGTCCTGCACGATATAGTGCAGACGCTCAGCGGGATAAGCCGGATCCAGCGGCACATAGGCTCCGCCGGCTTTCAGGATCGCCAGCAGTGCGACGATCATCTCCGGGCTGCGCACGGCGCAGACCGCTACGCGGCTTTCCGGCCCTACGCCGCGTGCCGTCAGGTAATGCGCCAGCCGGTTGGCGCGCGCGTTCAATTCCGCATAGCTCAGCGACATCTCCCCCTGAGACAGCGCCGGCGCCGTTGGTGTACGCCGCACCTGCGCTTCAAACAGGGCCGACACGCTCGACGCCGGCGGGAAAGCCCGGCGGGTGCGGTTGAGCTGGTTGAGCAATAGTTCTCGCTCCGCCTGGTTCAGTAAACGTTCGCCGCGCACCGGCGCATTCGGCGCCGCGGCGGCCTGCCGGAGCAGCAACAGCAGATGCTGCGCGGCACGCAGCATTTGCTCGTCCCCCACCACGGCGCTGTCGTACACCCAACGGAAAGCGCCGTTGCTTTCATTGATTTGCAGCACCGCCCGGGCACCGGAGCGTTTAACCGCCGCTGCGCCCTCCTGGGTTTCGTCGAACCCCGGCGCGGTGTCGCGACCCAATAGCGCCACAACGGTTGACCAGGCGCGCGAACGCGTGTCCAGGCCGAGCAATGCCGGATGGTAGGCCCGGCGCGCGCGCGCCTGCTGCCATTCGCGTCGCATCTGCGCCTGCGCCTCGGCGAAGCCCTGCATCGGATTCAGCGAGATCTGCAGCGGCAGTGTCCAGACCTGGCCCAGTTCGCCGATGACGTCGTCCGTCGCGTTCAGCCAGCCAAGTTGGAAATCACTTTCGCCGCCCATCAATCCCAGATACAACGCCAGCCCGGTCAACACCGCGTCAACCTCGATCTTGCCCGCGTGTTGCCAGGCCGTAGCCTGCCATACCGGCTGGGCTTCGCGCTGCCAGGCTACCGGGAACGCCGCCGGGGCAAACTGCGCCAATCGCGGTTGCCAGAAGGCCGCATGGAGCCCGCCGGCCGCCTGCATCTCCTCCAGCCGTTTCGCCTGCGAAGGGCCAAGCAATGGCAACCGCTCGCCCACCGCCAGGCCGCGCAGCTGCGCCAGCGCTTCCCCCGGCGCCAGCTCGCCCTCGGCGGTGAACCAGCTCCCGATCCGCACCGTCCCTTCCGCCGTGGCGATATTCCAGCCCGCATCGTCGACGCTGAGCAGCGTACCGGGCGCCGCATCGCCGGCGTCATGCAGCATTTCCAGGCGTCCAACGCCCAGCGCCCGGTCGGCCAGCAGGATTTTCAACGCGCAATCGCCCGACGGATGGTCGAGTGACGTCGCGAGGCGCACCAGTTCAGCGGCAGGACGATCCCAGCGGATGAAGCCGGCTGCCGGCGGCAGTCGGCGAAGATCGTAGAAACTGCCGCTGACGTCCGTTTCAGGCTGCGCATGAAGCTGTTGCATCACCTGAGCGATGCTGCCCTCAGGCTGCTCACATAGGCTCCGCAGAATAAACTGGAAACGCCGCTGTAAACTCTCAAGCTGGCTTAATGAATGGGCATGCGGCGCATCGGCAAACATGACGTCCAACTCCTGCGCCTGCTGATCTTCGTAAAACAGAATTTGCATATCGCTGACGGCGATGTTGCCGCCGTAATACCAGCGTGTCTTACATCCCAAAAACGGATCGCCATGATCAAAGGAAACGATATTAATGGCGGGGCCAAACCAGGATGAGCTCATGGTGCTGCGATCGCGACGAATGTCTTCACCACGATATAATTGCCGGCGAATCACTTTGGCTATTTCCGCCGCGACCTGTTGTGCGAAATCAGCCAGATGACTTTCAGGGTTAATGGTTAAAATCAGTGGCACCACATTCGCGGTCATGCCAATACTGTTTCGCTCTCGCGTACCGGTCACCGGCAGGCTGAAATTCAACAAGGTCTGACCAGTAATACTGTGGAAACATAACGCGACGGCCGTCGCCAATATATGAGCGCGATGCACGCCGGCTTTTTCCGCCCCCCGATCAATCGCCGCTATCTCATTTATTTTTAATGTGTGACTGCTGATTTGCATGGACGAATAAGGGACGAGTTTCTCCTGACGCGTCAGGCTATGAGGCGCGGCGAGCGTATAACCCTGCCAGAACTGTTTATCGGTAGTGAAGCGGGAAGAATCGCGGTACTGCAAGTCGTGTTCATAAAGCCGGGTAAAACTGCAATTGCTGAATTCAGGAATGTTTTTTTTCTCAGCTAATGCGTTGTAATACAGCGCGATACGACGCATGAACTCTTCGGCGCTGCGGCCATCCACCAACATATGGTGAAAACGTCGGTAGAGGATATAGTTGCCCGGTGCCAACGTCAGTAAGGCAAAACCGAACAGGTCCTGATCCAGCGCGGAGATCACACGATCGGCATCTTGCCGCATCCAGCGCTGCGCCGCCAGCTCAGGGTATTCCTGGCTGCTGAAGTCATGCACGGAAAGCGGATCATGACTGCGCACCGCACGGTATTGATAAAGCTCGCCGTCTTGTTCGGTGAAATGGGCCTGCATCGCCGGCGTTTCTTCAATGATCGCGTCTATCGCCTGGCGCAGCAGGGCTATCTGCAACGGCCCTTGTATTGTGCCGTATCCCCACATATTGAACGGCAAGCCTTCAGACATGCTGGCGCTCAGCCAAAGCTCGCGCTGAGCGGTGGTAATTTCATGCAGCTCAACTTTCTCCGTTGCGGCCTGAGACCCTGCACGGAATTCCCCACTCTTCACATCAGTTTGTTTGTTCATAATATTCTCTAGCACGTTTTCATTACGTTAATGAAAGGGACCGTCCGGATTTAGGCAAAACCTGGCCGCCCGACAGTTCAAGTCAGAATAAAAAAACCGTAGAAAAGCTGGGTCTCCCCCAACTAAGAAAGGATAAAATGGCTAATCCAGAGGTCCCCCCTGTGCCTCAATTTGCTGAGCTGTGAAGTATAGGAGAGGATATTTTTTTTGGCGAAACGTGCGAAAGGGAATAAATGACCATTTTATTTCCCCGATATTACTCAGGGATGACGAGGGTATTGAACTTGTATTAACCTGAGATGATTAGAGAATAATTAATATTTTTTGTATTATTCATCGATGTTAATATGCAGCAATTCTTACGATAAGAGCCTCTCCATATCAATAAGTTATACTTTATTGTTTGAAAAGCAATAATTAATAATTTAATTAATTCATTGTCATCGAAATTTATGCCCGGTTTTATCGGCAGCGGCTCTATCGCTTTTTGTTATAACAATGGGAAAAATTATGCTGAAAAAATTTTGCGTTTTTTCGTGCGCAAATCAACGGCACCGTTCCCAACCGCAGACAATGTCAATGGGGCGGCAGAGCCCGCCCCAAGAGGTCTTACCACATCAGCCGGCCGATCAATGGCGCGGCCACGACCGTGATGATGCCGGCCAGCATCATCACCAAACTCGACACCACGCCCTCCTGCGGCCCCAGCTCATAGGCGCGGGCAGTGCCGGCGCCGTGCGACGAGGCGCCAAATCCGGCGCCCTTCGCCAGACGGCTGCGCACCGCCAGCCGCAAAAACAAAATATCCCCCACCGCCATGCCGAACACCCCGGTGATCACCACGAACAGCGCCACCAGATCCGGCTGCCCGCCCATCTGTTTGGCGGCCTCCAGCGCGAACGGCGTGGTGATCGACCGCACCGCCAGGCTGCGCTGCACCTCTTCCGGCAGCGTCAACAGGCGCGCCAGCCACACCGAGCTGTACACCGCCACCAGCACCGCGGTCGTTACCCCGGCGGTCAGCGACAGCCAGTGGCGACGGATGATATGCAGATTCTCGTACACCGGCACCGCGAAGGCGATGGTCGCCGGCCCCAGCAGCCACAGCAGCCAGTGGGTTTCACCGATGTAGTCCTGATAGGAGATATGGGTGACCACCAGCAGCAGCACCAGAATCATCGGCGTCAGCACCAGCGGCATCAGCAGCAACGTGCGGCGGCGGCGATAGAGTTTCTTGTTGGCGAAATACAGCGCCAGCGTCGCCAGAAAACAGGCCAGGCTAAGGATAAAATCATTCATGGCGCTGCTTCCGCCGCTGCAGCCAAATCTCCAGCCGATACACCCTGTCCACCACCAGCCCGGTGGCGCCCAGCGTCAGCATGGTGCTGACTGCGATCACCAGAAAGATCTTCCAGCCCTCGACCATCAGCAGCTGGGCATAGTTGACCACCGCCACCACCGCCGGCACGAAAAACAGCAGCATTTCCGCCAGCAGCCAGCGGGAACCGGCCTTGACCCAGCTGAGCGGCAGAATGCGCAGCAGGATCAGCGCCAGCAGCATCAGCATGCCGACGATATTGGCGGGGAGCGGCAGGTGGAATTGTTGCACCAGGCGATCGGCGATCAGGAACAGCGCCGCATACAACGCCACCTGAATCGGCACCTGCAAACGGGTCAGCAGGGAGGGGGCAACGCGGCGTAACGCCAGAGACATGAAAGATGACCTCAAACAATAATTGACGGCCTACAGTATACGCAGCCGGGAAACCACGCCTGAAATGAATTAAAATTATCGACATCATGCCGTCCGGGAATAGTTTCCCGCCGGTAGCGTCCCCAAGGAGAACCCTAACGTGGATGTCCGCACCCTGCGCTACTTCGTTGAAGTGGTGCGCCAGCAAAGCTTCACCCGCGCGGCGGAAAAACTGTTCGTCACCCAGCCCACCATCAGCAAAATGCTGCGGCATCTGGAGGAGGAGCTGGAATGCACGCTGCTGATCCGCGAAGGCCGCAAGCTGCGCCTGACCGACAGCGGCCAGGCGGTGTATCAGCGCGGCCTGACGATCCTCGACGAATTCCGCCAGTTGGAGGCGGAGCTGGAAGACATCAGCTCGGTGAAAAAGGGCGTGTTACGGCTGGGCATTCCGCCGATGGTCGGCAGGCAGATCGCCGATCTGATCCGCCGCTTTCGTCAGACCTACCCCGGCATCGAATTAAAAATTTCCGAGCTGGGCGGGCTGTCGGTCGAACAGGCGGTGATGTCCGGCGAACTGGATCTGGCGATGACGGTGTTGCCCTTCGACTCGGAGCAGCCGCTGACCTTTCTGCCGCTGCTGGGCCACCCGATGTGCGTGGTGGCGCCGCGCACGCCGCAGTGGCTCAACCGCACCAGCATCAATATCGCCGAATTGGCCGACAGCCCGATCCTGATTTATAACGAAGACTTTGCGCTGTACAAGATGCTGATGAAGGCGTTTCGCCTGGCCGGTTTTGAACCGCAAATCGCGGTGCGCAGCGGCCAATGGGACTTCCTCGCCTCGATGGTGCAGGCCGGCGTGGGCATCGCCATGCTGCCGGAGCCGGTTTGCCGCTGGCTGGATAAGGAAAACCTGGTCTGGCTGCCGCTGGAACCGCGCATGGAATGGAAAATCGGCCTGATCTGGCGCCAGGGCAGCTATTTGTCGCACAGCGCGCAGGCCTGGATCGCCTGCTGCCGCGACTACTGGCCGCCGGTCAAGTAGCCAAAAAACAAGGGCCGCACAGGCGGCCCTTCAGGATGGGGATAACGAGGAAAAACGTTTATTCCTCCCTCTGCGTTTACCCCTCGCGCTCGATCAACAGCGCTTCGAGCAAATCGAGATCGTGCAGCAGTTTTTGCAGCGTCTCGTTGCTGATTTTCTGCGTGGCGCGCAGGTGGTACAGCTCGCCGCGCTCGGCGCGCAGCGCCGTCAGGCGGAAACGCCGCTCGAGGTTTTCCATCGCCAGCGCATTCTCGATATCGTCTTTCGACGCGATACGCCGCCGCAGCATGCCCGTCACCCGCGAGCTGACCTCTTTCAACACCTGCGGATCGAGGTTCTCTTCGGTATCGGCGACCAGGCGCTCTTCCATTTTATTCACGCTCTCGATCGCCACCTCGGCCGCCATGGCGATCGCCATGCGCTCTTCCTGCTTGCTGGCGCTCTTGTCGGTCACCTGCACGCCGCGCAACAGCAGCGGCAACGCCAGCACGCCGACAATCAACGACAGCAGGATCACCCCGGCGGCGATAAACACCAGCTGATAGCGCGCCGGGAAGGCGGTGCCGTCGCTCAGCAACAGCGGTATCGACAGCACGCCGGCCAGGGTAATCGCCCCGCGCACCCCGGCGAACGACGCCACCCACAGCTCACGCGTGCTGTAATCGCCGAACTGCAGCGGACGCTTTTTCATAAAGCGGTTGCTGGCCTTCTTCATCACCCACAGCCAGGTGAAACGCAGCACCAGCAGCGCGGCGTAGATGGTGGCCACGTCGGCGAACAGATACCAGGTCTGGATGGTCGGATCCAGTTCCGCCTGCAGGATGGAGGTTTCAAGAATGCCCGGCAGCTGCAGGCCCAGCATGATGAACACCATGCCGTTGAACACGAATTCCAGCATCGCCCACACGCTGTTGGCGCGCAGGCGCATCGCCAGCGGCGCGTTGCGGATCACGCCGGATTGGCTGATGGTCATCCCCGCCGCCACCGCCGCCAGGATGCCGGAAACGCCGATATGTTCGGCGATCAGGTAGGACGCGAACGGCAGCAGCAGCAGGAACACGATCTGGGTCGCCGGATCGTCGCCGCTCCAGCGGCTCATCACCCGCAGCGATTTACTGTAAGTCCAGGTGACCGCCACGCCGGCCAACAGGCCGCCGATCGCCACTTTGAGGAATTCAAGGGTCGCGCCGCCCACGGTGAACACCATCGTGCCCATCGCCACCGCGATGGCGAACTTGAGCGACACCAGGCCAGACGCGTCATTCATCAGCGCCTCGCCCTCGAGCACGCCCATGATCGGCTTGGGAATCCGCCCTTTGCCGACGATGCCGGACAGCGCCACGGCATCGGTCGGCGACAGCACCGCCGCCAGCGCGAAGGCCGCCACCAGCGGAATGCCCGGCACCATGGCGTAGATCAGATAACCGACGCCGACCACGGTGATCAGCACCAGCACCAGCGCCAGGCCGAGAATTTCACGCCCGTGATGCAGGAACTCGCGCGTCGGCGTTTTCCAGCCGTCGGCGAACAGCAGCGGCGGGATGAACAGCACCAGGAACAGTTCGGGATCAAAATCGACGTGCAGCCCGAAATGCGGCCAGGCCAACAGGGCCCCGATGGCGATTTGCATCAGCGGCAGCGGCACCTGGAACGGCAACATGCGCGTCACCACCCCGGACAGGGAGACCACCAGGATCAAAATGAGGATTGTAAAAAAGATTTCCATGCTTTCCTTAGACTCTACGATTCAGACGACATCGGCTCAGGGCCTGCGTTGGTCCCGATAGTAGATCACTTTTTTTACAGCCGTTAAAGCTTGTTGTGCCTTTCAAAACGCGGTGCAGAGCAGAAGAAGACTTATCTTAAGAAGGGAATTGCCGTCACAGGCTCCCCCGCCCGATGGGCGAGGGAAACCCAAGAGGCTTAAATCGCCCAGCCGCCGGCGTAGAACGCCACCAGCGCCACGGCGATCAGCACGGTGCCGATGTTCAGCTTGCGCCATTCGCCGGAGAAGATGCGGCCGATGACCAGCGAGCTGAAGCCCAGCATGATGCCGGTGACGATGTTGCAGGTCAGCACGATGAACACGGCGCACAGCAGGCCGGCCATCGCGTCGACGAAGTCGTTGAAGTCCAGCTTGGTGACGTTGCTCAGCATCAACAGGCCGACGTACATCAGCGCCGGCGCGGTGGCGTAGACCGGCACCAGATAGGCCAGCGGCGACAGGAACAGGATCAGCAGGAACAGAACGCCGACCACGGTGGCGGTCAGGCCGGTCTTGCCGCCCGCGGCGGTGCCGGCGGCGGACTCGATGTAGACCGCGGCGGGCGCGGCGCCCACCAGCCCGGAGAAGATGCTGCTCAGGGAATCCGAGGTCAGCGCCTTGCCGCCGTTGATGATCTGGCCGTCTTTGTCCAGCAGGTTGGCCTGCCCGGCTACCGCGCGGATGGTGCCGGTGGCGTCGAACACCGCGGTCATCACCAGCGCCAGCACGCTCGGCAACACCACCGGCTGCAATGCGCCCATGATATCCAGGCTGAAGATCAACGATTTGCCGTCAGCGTCCGCCAGGCTCGGCATGGCGAACAGCCCCTGATATTTCACCGCCGGGTCGAAGATCAGGCCGATGATGGAAATGACGATGATCACCAGCAGAATGCCGCCGGGCACGCGCAGTTTCTCCAGGCCGAAGATCACCGCCAGGCCGACCAGCGTCATGACGACCGGGAAAGAGGTGAACGCGCCGAGCGCCACCGGCAAGCCATCCAGCGGGTTCTTCACCACCAGGCCGACGCCGTTGGCGGCGATCAGCAGCAGGAACAGCCCGATGCCGATGCCGGTGCCGTGCGCCACGCCCATCGGCAGGTTGCGCAGGATCCAGGCGCGGATGCCGGTGACCGAGATGACGGTAAACAGCACGCCCATCAGGAACACCGCGCCCAGCGCCACCGGAATGCTGATATGTTGGCCGAGCACCAGGCTGAAAGCGGTAAAGGCGGTCAACGAGATCGCACAGCCGATGGCCATCGGCAGGTTAGCCCACAGCCCCATCAGCAGCGAGCCCAGACCGGCCACCAGACAGGTGGAAACGAACACCGCCGCCGGCGGGAAGCCCGCTTTGCCCAGCATGCTCGGCACCACGATCACCGAGTACACCATCGCCAGGAAGGTGGTCAGCCCCGCCACCACCTCCTGACGCACGCTGCTGCCGCGCGCGGAAATTTTAAAATAGCCATCAAGCCCGCCGGTTGGTTTTGCGGCGTGGTTCGCTTGAGAGTTCGACATAGGTTACTTCCCCTGTGTTTCATGAATCGGCCCGTCGCAGCAGGCCTGTAATCTCGCCCGCGCCTGATCGCCACGTAATCGTTTACGTCACGTTCCGCTTCCTTGCCCTTCCGTCGCACCGCCAACGGCGATGCGCACCAAGGCAAACGTTTAACTCGCAGCGCGCGGTACGGGTGATTTATGGTGGTTTATTCAAGGCAAACGATTATCCTGCCTTCCCTAGCGTCTAATCAACTAAAGATCGCGGCAATTTATGCAGAAAGCGGCGGGAAGGGCTTCTGCGCGAAAAGACGGGGCGATCCGGCGCCCCTGCCAGCCTGTTTCACGGCGATCTTATTGCGCCTGCACCGCTGCGGGATCCATATACATCAATTCCCAGATATGGCCGTCCAGGTCCTGAAATCCGTGGCCGTACATCACGCCATAGTCCCGCGGCGGATGATAGGTATTGCCGCCGCCGGCGATCGCCTTGCGCACCAGTTCGTCCACCGCCGCCCGGCTGGGTTGCGACAGGCACACCAACACTTCGGTGGCCTGTTTGGCGTCGCCGATCGGGTTCGGGGTAAACATCCTGAATTTGTCGTGAGTCAGCAGCATCACGTAAATCGTGTCGCTGACCACCATGCAGGCGGCGGTATCGTCGGTAAATTGCGGGTTGAAACTGAAGCCGAGCTGGGTGAAAAACGCCATAGAGGCGGGCAGATCGCGTACGGGCAGATTTACGAAGATTTGCGTAGCCATGGGCTACCTCCGATGAAGAATGACCCCATCGAGTATAGCCCATCCGCTTAACTCAGCAGGTCGTAAGGGCCGCCCTGTTCCAGCGCCCGCTGGTAAGCGGGCCGGGCGTGGATGCGCTGCAGGAAGCCGCGCAGTTTCGGGCAATTGTCCAACGCGCCGCGCGCCGCCATCGCCTCGAGCGGAAAGCTCATCTGTATGTCCGCCGCGCTGAAATCGTTGCCGACGAACCAGCTGCCCTTGTTCAGGTGCTGTTCGAGATACTCGCAGTGCGGCGCGATCTGTTTGTCGAGGTATTCGCGCTGTACGCCCTTGCCGATCGCGCCCGCCACCGGCCGCAGCAGCCAGGGGATCGGCGGCTGGCCGAGACGGCTGAACACCAGCTTCATCACCAACAGCGGCATCAGCGATCCCTCAGCGTAGTGCAACCAGTAGCGGTATTGCTGGCGCGCGTGGAAGTCCGTCGGCATAAACATGCCCTGTGCGTCGTAGGCTTCCTGCAAGTATTCGACAATGGCGCCGGATTCCGCCAGCGTCAGATCGCCATCGACGATCACCGGCGATTTGCCCAGCGGATGGATCTTTTTCAGCGCCGGCGGCGCCAGCAGAGTGTGCGGATCGCGCTCGTAACGTTGCACCTGATAGGGCACGCCCAGCTCTTCCAAAAACCACAGAATGCGCTGCGACCGCGAGTGATTGAGATGATGAACAATGATCATGATGACGCTCCTGTCCGCTGCCACACCAGTTCGCCGATCTGCACGCCGTTGCCGAGCTGCAGCGGCACCGTGCGCAACGTCAGCCGATCGGCGTTAAAGGCGTAAAAGCGCACCTGACGGCTGCCTATCCAATTGGGGAACGAGCAGCCTTCAACCTGATGCACCACCCGTTGCTCGCTTTCTTCCACCTGATAACGGCCGAAATAGCAAATCATATTGATGAAGGCGGCATGGATCTCCCGCTCGGATCCCTGCGCCAAATCGTCGGCGACGAAACGCGGCCGCACGGCGCTGTATAGCTGCGCCGCCATCGTGCCGTTGGCCTCATAGTGGATGCGCCCCAACACCTGCTCGCCCAGCGGGTAATTCAGCTCGCCGTTCTGGTTTTTGAACGCCGACGACACCAACGCCCAACTGCCGATAAACGCGTTTACCGTCATGACGCTTCTCCGATTAAGGATCGTCTGTAAAGGGTAGTGGCAATTTTTGCCGCACGCCAACGGCCGAAAAACCATCAATTTATTTGACAGAGATACTCAAAACTCTCCGATTTTTTTATTCACACCCGGTGCACTAGTATTTAACACATCGAGAGACAACGCGCTCTCACCTAATAAATACTCTGAGGAACACATCATGAAAAACGTCAAAATTTTTGCTACCGCTGCACTGCTGGCTACCGCTTCTTTCGCGACCTTCGCCGCTGACCTGCCAACCAGCCAGCCAGCCGCAGACGCGCAGAAAATCGGCGTAGTCACCGTGAGCGGCGCCGCCAACCTGAGCGCGCTGGAAAGCGAACTGGCCAGCAAGGCCGCCGCGTCGGGCGCCAGTTCCTACCGCATCGTCGCCGCCGGCGGCCAAAACAAACTGTACGGCACCGCAGAAATCTTCAACTGATCGTCGAACAGCCAACCGACGGAAGAAAGAAGCCCCGCAAGGGGCTTTTCTCGTTTCAGGCGGCCAGAGCTCTTTGTGGACAGTGATCGCCATTCATTTCACCCATACTGAATGACAGCGCAATACCCTCACCCACTTTGGAGAAATAGCATGACGACAGCACAACCTCTGCAAGGCAAAGTCGCATTCGTTCAGGGCGGCTCCCGCGGCATCGGCGCCGCCATCGTGAAACGGTTGGCGAACGAAGGCGCCGCCGTCGCCTTTACCTACGCCGCCTCGGCCGATCGCGCCGAAGCGGTGGCGAGCGCCGTGACCGCCGCCGGCGGCAAAGCCCTCGCCATCAAGGCCGACAGCGCCGATGCAGCGGCGCTGCAGCAGGCGGTTCGCCAGGCGGTGAGCCACTTCGGCAACCTGGATATTCTGGTGAACAACGCCGGGGTATTTACATTGGGCGGCACCGAGGAACTGGCGCTGGACGACCTGGATCGCATGCTGGCGGTCAACGTGCGCAGCGTATTCGTCGCCAGCCAGGAGGCAGTGCGCCACATGAACGACGGCGGCCGTATCATCCACATCGGCAGCACCAACGCCGAGCGCGTGCCGTTCGGCGGCGCGGCGGTGTATGCGATGAGCAAATCGGCGCTGGTCGGGTTGACCAAGGGTATGGCGCGCGATCTCGGCCCACGCGGCATCACCGTCAATAACGTGCAGCCCGGCCCGGTGGACACCGAAATGAACCCGGACGCCGGCGAGTTCGCCGATCAGCTCAAGCAGTTGATGGCGATCGGCCGCTACGGCAAAGATGAAGAGATCGCCGGTTTTGTCGCCTACCTGGCGGGCCCGCAGGCGGGTTATATCACCGGCGCCAGCCTGAGCATCGACGGCGGCTTCTCGGCGTAACATCCAAGCCCCGCGAGGGGCTTTTTATTGGCTTGCCGCAGTATGCAAGCCTGACGACGTCGATGCACGCTTGTTTCCCCTGCCCACGCTTTACGCCGCCAATCCCGCGTGAAAGACAACAATCGAATCAGTTTATGTACAAAAACGGAATAGTTTATTGACGATTCTGTTATTTATTCACCTCACTGCCCCCTTTATCCTTCGCTCCATCGTGTCGTACCGGACACCCTTATTTTTCGAATTGTCGAACACAGGATAAAGATATGAAAACCATGACCACCGTTATTTCACTCGCTCTGTTTTCCACGCTGTCGTTTAACGCTGCAGCAGAGAGCGTTACCGCAACCGGCAGTACGCTGGATTCCACCGAAGCCCTCATCGCTAAAAAAGCGCAAGAGGCCGGCGCAAGCGGCTACAAAATCACCAGCGCCTATATGGGTAATTTCGTCACCATGAGTGCTGAGCTGAAAAAATAATATCAATGACGCCGCTCGCCCGGCGTTATTTATTTCCGCATAAGGAAGTCATCGTCGGGTGGTTATTCACCACGCCTTGTTATAAGGCATTACGCTAATACACCCCGCGCACCCAAAAATGAGCTTCTTTCTCCACCGGTTATTATTCGGCGGCCTGATGTCGCCATGTCCGGACGGCTCATTTTCATTCACCCTGCAATACGTTTTTATAAGGATGAGTCACTGATGAAATCATTGTATCGCCTCTCCCTCTTGCTGCCTTTGCTTGCCACAGTGCCTGCACACGCCGCAGAGTCCGCCGCTCAGCCGTCAGACTGGTATCCTTCCGTTTACGGTGCAAAAGACGAAATCGGCGCCGCCAACCTGCTCACGCCAGAAGGGGTATTACAGTCCGTGCAGTTGGTAAAACAAGGCAAGACATTGTCATTGGCGGTGCCCGTCGATAAAGATTTCCCGGCGTTCCGCCACCGCAGCTTCCGCTTATATAATATTCAGCCTGGTCAGCAGGACGGTAAAACGCTTGGCCCAAATAAATTCACCTTTAATGATGAATTGGTGAATGCCTGGACCGGCGTCGGCACTCAGTTGAATGGCATTGGCCATATCGGCATCGACAATGTTTATTATAACGGCAATAAGGCGGCGGATTTCGTCACCGTAGATGGCGTGAAAAAATTGGGCGTGGAAAAAGTGCCGCCCATGGTCACACGTGGCGTCGTACTCGATATGACGGCTTATTATAATAAAGCGATCGTTCCGGGCGGCACCGAATTTTCCGTTGCGGATATTCAAGCGGTGCTTAAAAAGCAGGGCATCAGTTTACGCAAAGGCGACGTTGTCTTGTTCAACACCGGCTGGCTGGAGCTGATTGGCAAAGACAATAAAAAGTTCCTGGAAGTTGAACCGGGTATCGGCATGGAAGCGGCGAAATGGTTGGCTGACCAAGGCATCGTGGCCTTCGGCGGTGATACCTGGGCTTCCGAAGTATACCCTAACCCGAAAAATGACGAAGAGTTCCCGGTCAACCAATACCTGCTGGCCAAACGCGGCGTCTATAACCTGGAACTGATCGACAGCCGCCCACTGGTGCGCACGAAAACCTGGGAATTCCTGTTCGTACTGGGGCAACCGCTGTATGTCGGTTCAACCCAGGTCAACATCAACCCGGTAGCAATTTACTGATTGGCAACACCGCCGCAGAAAATCAGCGGCTAACGAACACAAAAAACCCCGCCTGAGCGGGGTTTTTTTAGCGCTGTTACCAGGCTTAGAACGGAATATCGTCGTCGAAATCCATTGGCGGTTCGTTGCTGGTCGCCGGAGCGCTGTTCTGCGCCGGACGAGACTGCTGCTGGCTGCCGCTGAACTGGTTGCCGCCCTGTGGCTGTTGAGGCTGGCCCCAACCGCCCTGGCCGCCGGCAGATTGACCGGCCGGTGCGCCGCCGCCCTGACGGCCGCCCAGCATCTGCATGGTGCCGCCGACGTTAACCACGATCTCGGTGGTGTAGCGATCCTGGCCGCTCTGATCCTGCCATTTACGGGTCTGCAGGGAGCCTTCGATATAGACCTGAGAGCCTTTGCGCAGGTATTCGCCCGCCACTTCAGCCAGTTTGCCGAACAGCACGACGCGGTGCCACTCGGTCTTCTCTTTCTGTTCGCCGGTCGCTTTGTCACGCCAGCTTTCGGAGGTCGCCAGGGTAATGTTGGCCACTGCGCCGCCGTTCGGCATGTAACGGACTTCTGGATCCTGACCCAGATTCCCGACCAGAATTACTTTGTTTACGCCTCTGCTGGCCATGAGCACTTCTCCCGATGATTGATTTCTACACAGTATAAACGCGTCAGTTTACCACGCTGAGTACGAAACCACACCCGTGTTGATAAGTGCGAATTGCATTCCAGAATTGTCTTTCCAATCGACCTTATTGCATTCGCATACTGGATATCCATTCAGGTTTTTTTGTGTCATAATTATGCGTTTCGACCTGGCTGTGCCGGTTTTTTGCGAGATCCATCACAAAATCCCCCGCAAAAATCGCGACAGGCGCGGTGTATCATCAAGACGGGAAGTGTAAATGGACAATATCGAAGTTCGTGGTGCTCGAACCCATAATCTGAAAAACATCAACCTGATCATCCCGCGTGACAAACTGATCGTCGTCACCGGCCTGTCCGGTTCCGGCAAGTCTTCGCTAGCTTTCGATACGCTGTATGCCGAAGGGCAGCGGCGCTATGTCGAATCACTCTCCGCCTATGCGCGCCAGTTCCTGTCGCTGATGGAAAAACCGGACGTCGACCATATTGAAGGTCTGTCGCCGGCGATCTCCATCGAGCAGAAATCCACCTCGCACAACCCGCGATCCACGGTCGGCACCATCACCGAGATCCACGACTACCTGCGTCTGCTGTTCGCCCGCGTCGGCGAGCCGCGCTGCCCGGATCACCATGTGCCGCTGGCGGCGCAAACCGTCAGCCAGATGGTCGACAACGTGCTGAGCCAGCCGGAAGGCAAGCGCCTGATGCTGCTGGCGCCAGTGGTGAAAGATCGCAAGGGCGAACACACCAAAACGCTGGAAAACCTGGCCGCTCAGGGCTATATCCGCGCGCGCATCGACGGTGAAGTGTGCGATCTGTCCGATCCGCCGAAGCTGGAGCTGCAGAAAAAACACACCATCGAAGTGGTGGTCGACCGTTTCAAGGTGCGCGACGACATGGCGCAGCGCCTGGCCGAATCGTTCGAAACCGCGCTGGAGCTCTCGGGCGGCACCGCGGTGGTGGCGGACATGGACGACGAAAAAGCGGACGAGCTGCTGTTCTCCGCCAACTTCGCCTGCCCGATCTGCGGCTACAGCATGCGCGAACTGGAACCGCGCCTGTTTTCCTTCAACAACCCGGCCGGCGCCTGCCCGACCTGCGACGGCCTGGGCGTGCAACAGTTCTTCGATCCGGATCGCGTGGTGCAAAACCCCGAGCTGTCGCTGGCCGGCGGCGCAATCCGCGGCTGGGATCGCCGCAACTTCTATTACTTCCAGATGCTGCGCTCGCTGGCGGAGCACTATGAGTTCGACGTCGAAGCGCCGTTCAACACCTTGAGCGCCAACGTGCAGAAGGCGGTGCTGAGCGGCTCCGGCAAAGAGTCGATCGAATTCAAATACATCAACGATCGCGGTGACACCACCGTGCGCCGCCACCCGTTCGAAGGCGTGTTGCACAACATGGAGCGCCGCTATAAAGAGACCGAATCCAGCGCGGTGCGCGAAGAGCTGGCGAAGTTCATCAGCAACCGCCCTTGCGCCTCGTGCCACGGCACCCGCCTGCGTGAAGAAGCGCGCAATGTGTTCGTCGAAGACACCACGCTGCCGGAGATCTCCGATCTGAGCATCGGCCATGCGATGACGTTCTTCCAGAACATGAAGCTCAGCGGCCAGCGCGCCAAGATCGCCGAGAAAGTGCTGAAAGAGATCGGCGATCGCCTGAAGTTCCTGGTGAACGTCGGCCTGAACTACCTGTCGCTGTCCCGTTCGGCGGAAACGCTCTCCGGCGGCGAAGCGCAGCGTATCCGCTTGGCCAGCCAGATCGGCGCCGGTTTGGTGGGCGTGATGTACGTGCTGGATGAGCCGTCGATCGGCCTGCACCAGCGCGACAACGAGCGCCTGCTGGAAACGCTGATCCACCTGCGCAACCTCGGCAACACGGTGATCGTGGTGGAGCATGACGAAGACGCCATCCGCGCCGCCGACCACGTGATCGACATCGGCCCCGGCGCCGGCGTGCACGGCGGCCAGGTGGTGGCGGAAGGCACCGTCGATGACATCATGGCGCAGCCGGAATCGCTGACCGGCCAGTTCCTCAGCGGCAAACGCGAGATCGCCATCCCGGCGCAGCGCGTGCAGGCCGATCCGACCAAGGTGCTGAAGCTGAGCGGCGCGCGCGGCAACAACCTGAAGGACGTGACGCTGACGCTGCCGGTCGGTCTGTTTACCTGCATCACCGGCGTGTCCGGCTCCGGCAAGTCGACGCTGATCAACGATACGCTGTTCCCGATCGCCCAGCGCCAGCTTAACGGCGCCACCATCGCCGAGCCCGCGCCATTCCGCGAAGTGACCGGCCTGGAACATTTCGACAAGGTGATCGATATCGATCAGAGCCCGATCGGCCGCACGCCGCGCTCCAACCCGGCCACTTACACCGGCATCTTCACCCCGGTGCGCGAGCTGTTCGCCGGCGTGCCGGAGTCGCGCAGCCGCGGCTATACGCCGGGCCGCTTCAGCTTCAACGTCAAGGGCGGGCGCTGTGAAGCCTGCCAGGGCGACGGGGTGATCAAGGTCGAGATGCACTTCCTGCCGGACATCTACGTCCCGTGCGACCAGTGCAAAGGCAAACGCTATAATCGCGAAACGCTGGAAGTGAAGTACAAAGGCAAGAGCATCCACGAAGTGCTGGAGATGACCATCGAAGAAGCGCGCGATTTCTTCGACGCGGTGCCGGCGCTGGCGCGCAAGCTGCAAACCCTGATGGATGTCGGCCTGTCCTACATCCGCCTCGGCCAGTCGGCCACCACGCTCTCCGGCGGTGAGGCGCAGCGCGTCAAGCTGGCGCGCGAGCTGTCGAAACGCGGCACCGGCCAGACGCTGTATATTCTCGACGAGCCGACCACCGGTCTGCACTTCGCCGATATCCAACAGCTGTTGGCGGTGCTGCATCAGCTGCGCGATCAGGGCAATACCATCGTGGTCATCGAGCATAACCTGGACGTGATCAAAACCGCCGACTGGATCGTCGATCTGGGGCCGGAAGGCGGCAGCGGCGGCGGCGAGATCCTGGTCGCCGGCACGCCGGAAACGGTCGCCGAGTGTGAAAAATCGCACACCGCGCGCTTCCTGAAACCGCTGTTGGAAAAATAACGGCGGATGATACGCTCAACGAGGCGCCCTATTCCGCCTCGTTGAGCAATCAACCTATCCCTCTGCGAGAAACATTAAATACCCTTCGCTGCATCATTCCTTTAAAAACAGGCGCTTTGAACCCAGCCAATAATAAACTCGCCCCATCATGCCATTTGTTTGGCTTTTGTTTATTCCCCATGCGTTTCACTATTGCGGTGAAATAACGCCAATGGCGCGCCGTCGCCTGTCGATTAATCAATATAAACATGGCGTTTATCAATAAGCCGTCATTTAAACGTGGGCCTGCGGGCCGTTTATTCAATGGGATGATATAAAGGTGTTTAACGTGGATAATAAACTGGGTACCTCTGCCGCCGCCCTGCTCTTTCTTTTTCCCCTCGCCGGTCAGGCGCAGGACGGCGAAGCGTCTTTAACGCTCGCCGGCGGCCTCGCCGTCGCTCCCGCCTATGAAGGCTCGTCTTTTTACAGCATTGAACCGCTGTATCAGGTGAATGCCGGCTATCAAAACGCCAGTTGGGGAGAATTCAGCGCGGGCAGCGAAGGGGCGCGCTGGCAATTCCCCATCGCCGGGCCCGTAGGCATCGCGTTATTGCTCAACTATGACGCCGGCCGTGACGAGGAAATCAAAACCTTGCGCGGGCGCAACACCCGGCTCAAAGGCATGGGCAAACTGGGCGGCGCGCTGGAAGCCGGCGCTGAGCTGAGCTACCAACTCGCCCCCTTCCGCGCCTATGTCAAAGGGATGCAGGCGACGCGCAAACGCAGCTACGGCGGGGAAGAACTGGGCCACACCGCCTATGTGGAAAGCGGACTGACCGGGCAATATCCGCTCAGCGAACAGCTGACGCTTATCGGCAATCTCTCCACCACCTGGGCCAACAGCGGCTATCAGCGCGGCTATTTCGGCGTGACGTCGCAGCAGGCGCAGCACAGCGCCTTCAGCGCGTATCGGCCGGGCAGCGGCTTCAAGGACGCGACGCTCACCGCCGCGCTCAACTACCAATGGCGACCGAACGTGGCCTTCCAGGCCGGGGTCGGCGTAACGCGCCTGCTGGGCGACGCGGCCGACAGCCCCATCGTTGAGAAAACCACCTCGGGCATGGCCTTCACCAGCGCCAGCTACAGTTTTTGACGTTTTTGCCTAAGTCTGTGCAGGAAGGGATAAACGCCATGATTAAAAAACGAACTACAGTTTAGCTGAGTGTTAGGTAAACGGATGGATAATTAAACATTCATTATTTACCTGACAATGTCAGGCGTGGCTTTCCCGTATTAAGGATATTTTATGTGTCAACATCATGCGACGGAATGTCGTAATTTCACCGCACTTCGCCACCGCTGGGAAATGCCCATGATCTGGCTATCGGCGATAATTACCTTGTTCGGTTTTTTATTTGGCATCGCCGCCGTCGTGGTAAATACGGATGGAACTGCACTTGGGTTGGGAGACGACGCCAAGGAAACATTGGATACCCTCAGCCTGCTCGCGTTATTACCGCTGATCCCGATCGCTTTCTATATTTACCGTTTCTATCTCGCCGCACAGGCGAAATCCAACGCCTTGCGCATCGGGCCGGCGCAATTTCCGGAACTGTTCGCGCTGTATCAGGATATCGGCCGTCGGCTGGAACTCAAGACGCTGCCCAAGCTTTATCTGACCAACGGCAACGGCGTGGTCAACGCCTTCGCGCTGGAATGCAACCGCCGCCAGCGCTACGTGGTGATCCATGCTGAAATCGCCATGCTGATGCCCACCGCGCCGGAGATCGTGGAGTTCGTGCTGGCCCATGAATTGGCCCATCACAAGCTGCGGCACGTGTCGCTGTGGCGTCTGGCGATCGGCGTTGTGCCGCAGTCGCTGGTGCTGCCCGGCCTGGCGACCACTCGCGCGCAGGAGTATTCCGCCGATCGCGTGGCGCTCGCGGTGTGCCCGAACTACGCCAACACGGTGCGGCTGCTGGCCGTCGGCCCCTGGATGCAGCACGGCGTGAATCCGCAGGCCTGGCTGGAGCAGTGCGAAGAAGAGAACAAGGAGCTGTTTGTTCGCATCAGCAATCTGCTGTCAGACCATGCGGTGATGGTCAAACGCTTCAAGGCGCTCAAAGACATCGAGATGCACGGCTTCGAGCGCCATGGCAGCATGTTTTAATCCGCCCGAGGGCTTACAGCGTTTTCAGCACGCGCGCCGGGTTGCCGCCCACCACGCAGTTGGCCGGCACGTCTTTGGTCACCACCGCGCCGGAGGCCACGACCGCATTATCGCCGATGGTCACGCCCGGATTGATCACCGCGCGCCCGCCGATCCACACGTTGTCGCCAATCTTGACCGGCTTGCCGAACTCCGCGCCGCCGGCGCGGGTCTCGGCGTCCAGCGGATGGGTGGCGGTGTAGATATGCACGCCCGGCGCCAGCAGGCAGTTGTCGCCGATGTGCACCTCGCACACGTCGAGGATCACGCAGTCGAAATTGGCGTAGAAGTTCTTGCCGAGATAGATGTTATAGCCGTAGTCGCAGCGGAACGTCGGTTCGATGGCGCCGCCTTGATAGCCGCCCAGCAGCTCGTCCAGCCACTGTTTGCGCAGCTCGCCCTCTTCCGGCGATGAGTGGTTGTAGCGATGCGTTATCTGGCGCGCGCGCCGACGCTCGCTGCGCAGCAGTTCATCGCCGGCGTCGTACAGTTCCCCGGCGATCATCTTGCGCTTTTCTTCGCTCATGGCCATGTCGGCCTCCTTCATCAGCGTTTCTTGAATGCCCAAGCGTAGCCGCTTTAGCCCGGCAATAAAAAGGGAACGTTCCCAATTTAAAGCCGCGATCACAGTTTAACGCGAGAAAGCAGGAGAAAACGGGCGGCGCCGCCGCCCGGCAATCAGGCGCGCAGTTCCTGGCGCACGTGTTCGGGGAGGCCTTCCACCACCAGCTGATAGGAGCTGTCGATCAACGCATAAAACTGCGAGTTCGGCAGGTTGCCGTCGAGAAATACCGTATTCCAGTGCGCCTTGTTCAGGCCGTCGCAGGCGACGATCTCAGGGTGGTGTTCGCGCAGGCTTTCCGCCAGCTCCGGGCTGGACTTGACCGCCAGCGCCGGCCGCCCTTCCACTTCGCACACCATGGCGAACATCACGTCGCCCACCTTGATCTGGCTGGCCTGCCACTGGTTCTGGTCGCTTTGCTCCGCGCCCGGCTTCGCCATGCAGTACTCCAGCAATGCGCTGTTATTCATTGGGTTATTCCCCCTGTAATGTGGCCACAATACGGCGTGCTCCGCCGTGGATGCGGTGCTCCCCCAGCCAGATGCCCTGCCATGTGCCCAACATCAGCCGCCCGTGCCTGATGGGCAGCGTCAAGGAAGCGCCCAGCAGCGAGGATTTGATGTGCGCCGGCATGTCGTCCGGCCCTTCGTAGTCATGTTGATAGGGGGCGTTTTCCGGCACCTGACGCAGAAAATGCTGCTCCATATCGGCTCGCACCGTGGGATCGCAGTTCTCGTTGAGCGTCAGCGAGGCCGAGGTATGCTGCAGCAACAGATGCAGCAGGCCGGTTTGCAGGCGGTGTAAGTGGGTTAACTGGTTGGTGATCTCGTCGGTAACCAGATGAAAGCCACGCGCTTTTGCGCTGAGGATTAGCGTTTGCTGATGCCACATGAGTGAGCGCCCCTCAATCAGTATATTCTCTCTCCGGTTTGCGGCAACTTCGGCGGCGCGCCGGCAATAAAAAAGGAGCAATATCGCTATCGCTCCCGATGAACGTCCGTTCAGACTAACAGGCGTTACTGCACCGCAGCAAACGCCTCGGCTACCTGACGCACGTTGTCGTGGTTCAGGCCGGCCACGCACATGCGGCCGCTGTGGATCAGGTAGACGCCGAACTCTTCGCGCAGGCGATCGACCTGCGCCGCGCTGAAGCCGGTGTAGCTGAACATGCCGCGCTGCGCCAGCAGGTAATCGAAGTTGCGCTGCGGCAGCGCGCTCTTCAGGGTGTCCACCAACGCGTGGCGCATTTCGAGAATGCGGGTACGCATGCTTTCCACTTCATTGAGCCACTGGGTTTTCAGCTCAGCGTCGTTCAGCACTTTGGCCACCAGCTGCGCGCCGAAGTTCGGCGGGCTCGAGTAGTTGCGGCGCACGGTCGCCTTCAGCTGGCCCAGCACGCGCCCGGCCGCTTCTTCGCTTTCGCACACCACCGACAGGCCGCCGACGCGCTCGCCGTACAGTGAGAAGATCTTCGAGAACGAGTTGCTCACCAGGCACGGCAAGCCGGCCGCCGCAATGGCGCGAATGGCGTAGACGTCCTGCTCCATACCGCCGCCGAAGCCCTGATAGGCGATGTCGAGGAACGGAATGATCTCACGATCGGCGATCACCTTGATCACTTCGTCCCACTGGGCGGGGGTCAGGTCTGAGCCGGTCGGGTTGTGACAGCACGGATGCAGCAGCGCGATGCTGTGCTTCGGCAGCTGTTTCAGCGCAGCCAGCATGGCGTCGAACT
Source organism: Serratia sp. SCBI (assembly GCF_000747565.1). Classification (NCBI taxonomy): domain Bacteria; kingdom Pseudomonadati; phylum Pseudomonadota; class Gammaproteobacteria; order Enterobacterales; family Yersiniaceae; genus Serratia; species Serratia sp. SCBI. Next base: position 4,568,963 of record NZ_CP003424.1, read on the forward strand.
TCACGCCCAGGCTTTCGCCGTCAAAATACGGATAGGTATTCACCTTGAAACCGGCGCCGCTGAAGATGGCGACGTGGTTTTCCCAGGTGGGATCGCTGACCCACACCTGCGAATTCGGGAAGTAGCTTTTCAGGAAGTCGGCGCCCACTTTCAGCGCGCCGGAACCGCCGACGGTCTGAATGGTGGCGATGCGCCCCTGCTGCAGCATCGGGTGCTGCTCGCCGAACAGCAAATGCTGGATGGCGGTGCGGTAGGATTGCAGCCCTTCCATCGGCAGGTATACCGAGGCGCCGTGCTCGACGCTGTTCAACTGCGCTTGCGCCGCGGCGACCGCACGCATCTGCGGAATAACGCCCTGCGCATCGTAGTACAGGCCAATGCTCAGGTTCACCTTGTGCGCGCGCGGGTCTTGTTTGAATTTTTCCATCAGCGACAGAATGGGATCGCCGGCATAGGCGTCAACGTTCTGGAACACGTTTTTTTCTCCTGGTTTATTTATTGTGGTTTGGGCACAGCGTTACGCTCCTAATATAGACGGAAAAGCGTATTCGGTTTCAGCTTTCTCGCGTCACCGGCAACAAACCGTTTTCCTTGATGCGATTGAGCACCACCGCCGTTTTGATATGCGCCACGCTTTTGTGCGGCGACAGCGTCTGGCTGATGAACTCGCTCAGCGCCGGCAGGTCCGCCACCGCCACTTTCAGCAGGTAATCGGCGTCGCCGGTGGTCTTGTAAGCGTCCAGGATCGCGTCCACGTCCTCCAGCATCTGATGAAAGCTGTCGATCTGCTCCTGAGCGTGCGTGATCAGGCTGACTTCAATCAGCCCCACCAGCCCCAGGCCGACCGCCTCCGGCGCCAGCCGCGCGTGGTAGCCGCGGATCAGCTGCGCCTGCTCCAGGCTGATGCGCCGCCGTGAACACTGGGAAGCGGAAAGCCCCACCAGTTCGCTCAGCTCCTGATTGGTCAAACGGCCGTTGGCCTGTAACAGCGTCAGGATTTTCATATCAAAATCGTCAATGTTGTACATAGCCACCTGTAAACTGTGTTAATAAATGTTGACGTTACAGCCTACCAGTTTTTTACCGTTGCCGACGTCACACCCTGGCGCTTAAATCGCGTACAGCAGCAACGCCCGGCGTTTTCGCCGGTAAGCGGCATAAAAAACGGCTAACTCATGCAGGCAAACGACAATTAACGGCGAAGTAACGCATAAAACCACGAATGTATAAAAAGGACGCCAGATGAAAAAGTTACTCCCTCTCGCGCTGCTGCTCGCCGCCGGCAGCGCCGGCGCGCAATCCCACCTGGACAAAGTGCTGCAGCAAAAGACCCTGGAGGTCTGCACCACCGGCGACTACAAGCCCTACACCTTCCTCAAGGAAGATGGCAGCTATGAAGGCATCGATATCGACATGGCTGAATCGCTGGCGAAGAGCCTGGGCGCCAAGGTGAAGTGGGTGAAAACCAGCTGGAAAACCCTGACGCCGGACTTCGCCTCCGGCAAGTGCGACATCGCCATGGGCGGCATCTCCGTCACGCTGGAGCGACAAAAACAGGTGTTCTTCGCCGACAAGCTGGATACCGACGGCAAAATTCCGCTGGTGCGCTGCACCGACGTGAAGAAATACCGCACGATAGAACAGATCAACAAACCGTCGGTGCGTCTGCTGGAACCGGCGGGCGGCACCAACGAAGCCTTCGTGCACGCCTATCTGCCAAAAGCCAAGCTGACGCTGACGCACGACAACATGAGCATTTTCCAGCAGCTGGTGGATCGCAAGGCGGACGTGATGATCACCGACGCCTCCGAGGCGCTGTACCAGCAGAAGCGCTATCCGAAGCTGTGCGCGGTGAATCCGACCAAACCGATGCAGTACGGCGAAAAGGCTTACATGCTGCCGCGCGACGATCTGAGCTGGAAACTGTATGTGGATCAGTGGCTGCACCTGGCCAAGGCGACCGGCGAGTATCAGAAGGTTATCGACAAGTGGTTGGCGGTAAAGAAGTAACCCGCTGAGAAACGGGGCCGACGCGCGTCGGCCCCTGCGGCGTATCAGTCGCCAATGTATTCCATCGCCACGCGCTGCGTGAGCTTGGTGATCAGTTCATAAGCGCTGATGCCGGTACAGGCGGCGATGCGCTCGACCGGCAACGCCGGCCCCCACAGCACCGCTTCATCCCCCACCTTATCGGCGGCGTCCGGCCCGAGATCGACCGAAATCATGTCCATCGACACCCGGCCGACGATCGGCACTTCGCGGCCGTTGATCAGGATCGGCGTGCCGGTCGGCGCGCTGCGCGGGTAGCCGTCGCCGTACCCCATCGCCACCACGCCAAGGCGAGTATCGCGCGGGCTGATCCAGGTGCCGCCATAGCCCACCGCTTCACCAGCCTTGTGCTCGCGCACCGCGATCAGGCTGGATTTCAGCGTCATCGCCGGCTGCAGACCATGCTCGGCGCCGCTGCCGTTATCCAGCGGCGACACGCCGTACAGAATGATGCCGGGACGCACCCACTCGTTGTGGGCGTCCGGCCACAGCAGCGTGCCGCCGGAAGCGGCGACCGAGCGCTGGCCCGGTTTGCCGCGCGCGAACTGCTCAAAGCAGGCGATCTGTTTCAGGGTGGCGTCGGACTCCGGCTCGTCGGCGCGGCTGAAGTGGCTCATGATATTGACCGGCTGCGCCACGTTGCGGCAGGCGCACAGACGCTGATAAAACGCCTCCGCCTGTTCGGGACGCACCCCCAGCCGATGCATGCCGGTATCGAGCTTCATCCACACCGGCACCGGGCGCGCCAGCTCGGCCTGTTCCAGCGCCTCGAGCTGTTCGATGCTGTGCACCGCGGTTTCGATGTTGTTCGCCACCAGCACCGGCAGGTCTTCGGCGCTGAAGAAGCCTTCCAGCAGCAGGATCGGCTTGACGATGCCGCCGGAGCGCAGCATCAGCGCCTCGCCGATGCGCGCTACGCCGTAGCAGTCGGCGTCTTGCAGGGTGTGTGCTGTTTCCAGCAGGCCATGTCCATAAGCGTTTGCTTTCACAACGGCAATCAGGCGGCTTTGCGGCGCCTGGCGGCGCACCTGTTGCAGATTATGTCGCAGAGCGCGGCGGTCGATTACAGCGGTTGCCGCTTTCATTTCAGTTCCTTAGCTGATTATTCGTCATCGTATTGTGGCCCCGCGTAGTTATCGAAACGCGACCACTGGCCGTTAAAGGTAAGGCGCACGGTGCCAATTGGGCCGTTACGCTGCTTACCGATAATAATTTCCGCGATCCCTTTCAGATCGCTGTTCTCGTGATACACCTCATCACGATAGATGAACATAATCAGGTCGGCGTCCTGCTCGATGGAGCCGGATTCACGCAGGTCGGAGTTGACCGGGCGTTTGTCGGCGCGCTGCTCCAGGCTTCGGTTCAGCTGCGACAGCGCCACCACCGGCACCTGCAGCTCTTTCGCCAGCGCCTTCAGCGAGCGCGAAATCTCGGCGATCTCCAGCGTACGGTTGTCGGACAAGGCCGGCACGCGCATCAGCTGTAGGTAGTCGATCATGATCAGGCTAAGCCCATCGTGCTCGCGGAAAATGCGCCGCGCGCGCGAGCGCACCTCGGTCGGCGTCAGGCCGGAGGAGTCGTCGATGTACATGTTGCGCTTCTCCAGCAAGATGCCCATGGTGCTGGAAATGCGCGCCCAGTCCTCGTCGTCGAGCTGGCCGGTACGGATGCGCGTCTGATCCACGCGCGACAGTGACGCCAGCATACGCATCATGATCTGCTCGCCGGGCATCTCCAGGCTGAAGATCAGCACCGGTTTCTCCTGGGTCATCGCGGCGTTCTCGCACAGGTTCATGGCGAAGGTGGTTTTCCCCATCGATGGACGGGCGGCGACGATGATCAGATCGGACTTTTGCATGCCCGCGGTTTTCTTGTTGAGGTCCTGATAGCCGGTATCGACCCCGGTCACGCCGTCATGCGGCTGCTGATACAGCTGTTCGATGCGCGAGACGGTGTCTTCCAGGATGCGTTCGATGCCCTTCGGGCCCTCGTCTTTGCTGGCGCGGTTCTCGGCGATTTGGAATACGCGGGATTCCGCCAGATCGAGCAGGTCTTCGCTGCTGCGCCCCTGCGGATCGTAGCCGGCGTCGGCGATTTCGTTAGCCACCGAGATCATTTCGCGCACCACCGCGCGCTCGCGTACGATGTCGGCGTAGGCGCCGATGTTGGCGGCGCTCGGGGTGTTTTTCGACAGCTCGGCCAGGTAGGCGAAGCCCCCCACCGAGTCCAGTTCGCCCTTCTGTTCGAGCGATTCGGACAGGGTGATGAGGTCGATAGGCTTGCTCATCTCCAGCAGACGCTGCATCTCGGTAAAGATCAGGCGATGCGGGCGGCTGAAGAAGTCGTTGGCGACCACGCGTTCCGCCACGTTGTCCCAACGCTCGTTATCCAGCATCAAACCGCCCAACACCGACTGCTCGGCCTCCAGCGAGTGCGGCGGCATCTTCAGCCCTTCCATCTGACGATCTCTGGAACGCTCTCTGGTTTCGTCCGCGTTTGTTTTGTTGGTTGGTTTTTTTCCTGCCATGAAACGTAGTCTTTATCCGGTTGCGAATGAAGGATCCTGACGCGAGAGTATACGTGATTTTTGCGTCATAACCGATGCAAAAAAGGTATTGAATCCCGCACGGGCGAACTGGATCTCCGATACTAAAAAGAATAGGGTGAAATCAGACACTCCAACGAGGTAACCCTATGGCCAAGCGCATTCAATTCTCCGCCGTCGGCGGACCGGAAGTCTTGCAATACGTTGATTTTACACCGCTCGATCCGGCTGCCGGTGAAGTGCAGATCGAGAACAAGGCGATCGGCATCAACTACATCGACACCTATGTGCGCAGCGGGCTGTACGCGCCGGCCAGCCTGCCGAGCGGCCTCGGCACCGAAGCGGCCGGCGTGGTGGTCAAGGTCGGCGCCGGGGTCAGCGCGATCAAACCGGGCGACCGGGTGGTGTATGCGCAGTCGTCGCTCGGCGCCTACAGCGAGATCCACAACCTGCCGGAAGAGAAAGTGGCGCTGCTGCCGCACAACCTGAGCTTTGAGCAAGGCGCCGCTTCTTTCCTGAAAGGGCTGACGGTGCACTATCTGCTGCGCCAGACCCACGAAGTGCAGCCGGGTGAAGTATTTTTGTTCCATGCCGCCGCCGGCGGCGTCGGGCTGATCGCCTGTCAGTGGGCCAAAGCGCTGGGCGCGCGCCTGATCGGCAGCGTCGGTTCCGACGAGAAGGCGGCGCTGGCGAAGCAGGCCGGCGCCTGGGCCACCATCAACTACCATAAAGAGGATATCGCCCAGCGGGTGGCCGAGCTGACGCACGGCGAGAAGGTCGGCGTGGTGTACGATTCGGTGGGGCAAAGCACCTGGCAGGCCTCGCTCAACAGCCTGAAGCGGCGCGGCCTGATGGTCAGCTTCGGCAACGCGTCCGGCCCGGTGACCGGCGTCGATCTGGCGCTGCTGAATCAGAAGGGCTCGCTGTACGTCACCCGCCCTTCCCTCAACGGCTACATCACCAACCGCGCCGAGCTGCAGTACGCCAGCAACGAGCTGTTCTCGCTGATCGGCAGCGGCGCCATTCGGGTGGAGGTGAGAGACGAGCAGAAATTCGCGCTGGCCGACGCCCAGCGTGCGCACCAGGTGCTGGAAAGCCGCAGCACCAGCGGTTCCAGCCTGCTGATCCCCTGATCGCGGCCAAAGAAAAGGGCTCCTTGCGGAGCCCTTTCTGTTACTGCGTTTTGTAGGGGTAGAGCAGAGTCCGCCAGAGACAGGGGTTGCTTTAGCAACACGAATTTTAGGTGTCTCTCACGGTGATGAAATCGGTCGCATCACTGCATCGACCCACATCCTAACAGCCCCGTCCGGCAAAAAACACGCTTTATGTGCCACATCGCCGGGGAAAACTGCCAAGCTGTGATCGCTGCCGCATTCGCGGTGCGGGAAATTGTGCAAGTTTCAGTGTGACTGTCTGATTATTCAGCAAAAAATCAGTAACGCCGGATCTGGGGTTTCTGCATTGAACGGTAAATCCATACCCCAACCACCGCCAAAATCAGCCACGGCAGCAGCTTAATGACCACTGCGAACAGCCCGCCCAACAGCATGAATGCCGCCGCCACCAACAGCGCAGCGAAGATCCCCAGCAGCGAGATGCCGGTCACCATCAGCATCACCACAAAACCAATGAGAAAGAAGATTTCCAACATGATTGCTCCTTTGCAATACAACGTATCTGCAGAGTGGATTACAAGAAGCGTGCCAGAACGGCGGATGGGCTAACCCATTGAAAACAGAGGACAGGCATCCGGTAACGCACCGAACGCCTGGCGAAAAACACTAACTGTTGGTCAAATTTTTTGTGGATTACGCCATTTCGACGCGCGGCTGACGCACCAGCGCCAGCGCCTGCTCCACCACCCGCGCATCGGCGCCCGGCTTGTGGGCGTTCTCGCTCAGATGGCGACGCCACTGGCGCGCGCCCGGCACGCCCTGGAACAGACCGAGAATATGGCGAGTAATGTGGCCAAGATAGGTGCCGTTAGACAGCTCGCGCTCGATATACGGATACAGCGCTTCGACGATCGCCACGCTGTCCGGCACCGCGGTCTGCGCGCCGAACAGTTCGCTGTCGACCCGCGCCAGGATACCCGGATTCTGATACGCCTCGCGCCCCATCATCACGCCGTCCAAGTGCTGCAGGTGCTGCCGCGCCTCTTCCAGCGTTTTCACCCCGCCGTTAATGGCGATGGTCAACGCCGGGAAATCCCGCTTCAACTGATAGACGCGCGGATAGTCCAGCGGCGGCACTTCGCGGTTTTCTTTCGGGCTGAGGCCGGAGAGCCAGGCCTTGCGCGCGTGGATGGTGAACATGTCGCACTCGCCGCGCCCGGCGACGGTCTGGATAAAGTCACACAGGAAGGCGTAGCTGTCCTGATCGTCGATGCCGATGCGGGTCTTCACCGTCACCGGGATCGACACCACGTCGCGCATCGCCTTGATGCAATCGGCGACCAGCGCCGCCTGGCCCATCAGACAGGCGCCGAACATGCCGTTTTGCACCCGATCGGACGGGCAGCCGACGTTGAGGTTAATCTCATCGTAACCGCGCTGCTCCGCCAGCTTGGCGCAATGCGCCAGCGCGGCCGGATCGCTGCCGCCCAGCTGCAGCGCCACCGGATGCTCTTCTTCGCTGTAGGCCAGATAGTCGCCCTTGCCGTGGATGATCGCGCCGGTGGTCACCATCTCGGTGTACAGCAGCGTTTCCTTGGTCAGCAGGCGGTGGAAGTAACGGCAATGACGATCGGTCCAGTCGAGCATCGGCGCGATGGAGAAACGATTGGCGGCGTAGGTTGGGGCGTGGTTGTCTTTCGTCATGCTGAGTTACTGGCTACCTGAGTCTGTCTGGGTTCAACGAACGGCACGCGGCCGCAAACGGCTATTATAACGACAATCGGCGCCGTTGGGAAAACCCGCTTGCCGCCGGCAAAAATAAGCGGAGACAAGGCGAATAAACCCGCTCGTTCAGGTGTTATCTCATTACGGGCGCGCACGGCGCCTCTGCCTTGAGGACATAACCATGAACAGCTTCATTAAACGCCTGCTGGCATCGGCCATTGCCGGCTGCCTGCTGTTGTCCGGCGCGGCGCTGGCGATGGGCGGCGACGGCAGCGGCCAAACCCCGCCAACCTGTCCGAAAGGCCAGGTCTACGACAGCAAAACTCAGACTTGCATGGTAGATAAAAGCGGCAAGGTCGACGACGCCGACCGCACTAACTACGCCTATGCACTGGCGAAAAGCGGCCGTTATCAGGAAGCGCTCGATATGCTCAATACGTTGAAAAATCCCAACACCGCCGTTGCGCTGAACTATCGTGGCTACGCCACGCGCAAACTTGGCCGCACCGATGAAGGGATCGGCTATTATTTAAAATCAGTAGCCCTCGATCCGAAATACCCCAAAGTGCGCGAGTACCTGGGGGAAGCCTATATGCTGAAAGGCCGGCCCGATCTGGCTCGCCAACAGCTGCAGGTGATCCAGTCGCTGTGCGGCACCGGGTGCGAGGAGTACCGCGATTTGGCGGCGGCCATCGACCGCCACCCGGAATCGTGATCCGACGCGCCTGCGGAGGTGACTATCAGCGGCGATGCGATACGCGATGAACTCGGCCACTATCTCTCCCGCCTGTGGCGCTATGCGCTGGTGCTTTCGCACCGGCGGGATGTCGCCGACGATCTGGTGCAGGCCACCTGCCTGCGTGCGCTGGAGCGCGCCGCGCAATTCACCCCGGTTCACACCTGGATCGCTGGCTGTTTTCCATCTTGCACTCCATTTGGCTCAATGAAGTTCGCGCCCAACATCTTCGCCAGGGGCAAGGCTGCATGGCGGCGGAAGAGCTGGGCGATGCGGACAACGGCGAACAGCCGGTCTGGCTCCATGAAGTGATGCGGCGCGTCAGCCGGCTGCCGACGGCCCAGCGCAACGCGCTGTTTCTGGTGTATGTCGAAGGGCTGTCTTACCGGGAGGCCGCAAAAGTGCTGGCGGTGCCGATCGGCACCGTCATGAGCCGTTTGGCGGCCGCACGTCTGGCATTGGCCGATGACCGCCCGTTGGCAAACGACGGCCCGCACCGCAAAGAGCGCCATCCCGCCCCCTTGCCTCCTGCTCGTCGATAACGCCCTATTCCAACGAGCGGATAACCCGGCATGGCTGCCCCAGCGCCAGCACGTTGGCCGGGATGTCGCCGGTAACGATACTGCCCGCGCCGATGGTGGTGCCGTCGCCGATGGTCACTCCCGGCAGGATCACTACGTTGCCGCCGATCCAGACGTTGTTGCCGATGGACACCGGCTGCGCCGAGGTGCGGAAAGGGAAATCCGGATCGCCGGTGAAGCGCTCTGCGGCCTTCAGCGGGTGGCTCGGCGTATAGATTTGCACGTTGGGGCCGATCAGCGTGTTGTCGCCGATGGTGATGGTATTGCAGTCGAGGAACACCGCGTTGACGTTGATAAAACAGTTTTTACCGATGCGGACATGCTGCCCGTAGTCGCACCAGAATGGCGTTTCAATCCAGCTCGCTTCCCCCCAGGCGCCGAACAGCTCGCCGAGCAGGCGGTTTTTCTCGTCCGCCTGATGCGAGTCCAGCGCCCCCAGGCTTTTGATCAACGCCCTCGCCCGATGGTACATCCCGATCAGTTCTTCATCGCGGCTGTTGTACTCCAGGCCGCTTAACAGCTTCTCTCTTTCCGTCATCACACAGGGCTCCTGCTCATCACGCGGGTGAAAGGCGTTATACCGCGCTCGCCCCCCGCTCTCCAGCGCTAAAAACGGCAACGTTGATTTGCCACCCGACGGCGGGGAAAAGTTGTGACGCATCTCTCTTTTAGCGCGTTCGACGCGCCTTTCCCTGCGCTATCATCAGGGGAAAAGGGGGCAACCCTCGGCGATTCGCCGTAATCATGGTAAAATCGGCTTTTTTACGTACCGGGATATTTGCGATGAACTCAACCACCCAGGAAAAGCTGCTGGCGCAGGCTGAACGCCTCTGCCAGCAACGCAATGTGCGATTGACGCCGCAACGGCTGGAAGTGCTGCGTCTGATGACTCAGCAACCCGGTGCAATCAGCGCATATGACCTGCTCGATCTGCTGCGCGTCGCCGAACCGCAGGCCAAGCCGCCGACGGTATACCGCGCGCTGGATTTTCTGCTGGAGCAAGGGTTTATCCATAGAGTGGAATCGGCCAACAGCTACGTGCTGTGCCACCATTTCGAACAGCCGATGCATACGTCCGCGCTGTTTATATGCGACCGCTGCGGCCAGGTGACCGAACGCACCACCGAAGGCGTGGAGGAAACGCTGCAGAAGCTGGCGCAGGAAGCCGGATTTGCACTGCGGCACAGCGTGGTGGAAGCGCACGGTCTGTGCGCCGGTTGCGTTGAAGTTGAAGCTTGTGACAGCAAGCATGACTGCGCCGAACACGATCACAGCATCGCCATCAAGAAGAAGTAAGACGAAGTCAGGTACTTCCCTGTACCTGCGGCCGGGGCGCCAGAGGATGGAGCGACGCCGGCCTGCGCTGTTGCCGGCCGCCGTCAGTGGCGGCCCTGCGTGTTACCAGCGGTGTTTGGTGTGATCTTCCCAGGCCTTCACCTCTTTTTCGGCCGCCTCTTTCTGGTAACCGTAGCGCTCCTGAATTTTGCCGACCAGCTGTTCGCGTTTCCCTTCGATGACCGTCAGATCGTCATCGGTCAGCTTGCCCCATTTCTCTTTCACTTTGCCTTTCAGCTGCTTCCAGTTACCGTCGGCTTGATCTTTATTCATAGTCTCTCCGTTAACCTGTGGTGAATCAGTGATCCCTGTTGCCGGCCGGGGTTAACCAGAAATTTTTCTGGCCGATGCTTCCTTCACCTTAAGAAGCACCGCTCCCCTTCATTTACCAGCCACATGATTCATTCTAGTTAAACATGGAAATAAAAAAGCCAAAACACAGAATAAAAAACCATTAACAAACAAAATAAAAACAAAAGACGCTAACAAACAACGAACTAACGCGAACAGATCAAGGCTGAAAACATGTAAGCAAACATGATCAAAATCATAAGAAAAGCTAACCATTAACCCAACAAAACGTCCGGTTTAATGTGCAGTAAACCAGCTGCCGCGCACCTGGTGACGGTGCCAAATCCAGCCCAATGCCACGCCACGCAACGTCAGAAACACCGCCAGCGCCAGCCAGAGCCCGTGGTTGCCAAGCAGCGGCACACTGAACAGCGTCAGACCGTACCCTGCCGCGGCCACCGCCATGCTGTTACGCATCTCAGCGCCGCGCGTGGCGCCGATAAACATGCCATCCAGCAAATAGCACCACACCCCGACCAGCGGCAAAATGACCTGCCACGGTAAATAGTGGGCGGCCAACGCGCGCAGCTCCGGTAGGGAGGTCAACGCCGCCACGATCTGCTGGCCGGTAACGGCATACGCTAGGCCGAAGGCCAACGCGACCAGCCCCGCCTGCCTGCAGGCCGCGTGCCACACCTTACGCAGTTGGCTGCCGTCCCGGGCGCCGTAGGCGTGGCCGGAATGGGCCTCCACCGCATAAGCGAAGCCGTCGAGCGCATAGGCGGTAAACGTCAGCAGGTTCATCAACACCGCGTTAACCGCCACCACATCGCTCCCCAGGCGAGCGCCGAAAATGGTCAACGACGCAAAGCACAGCTGCAGCAGCAATGAACGCAACATGATGTCGCGATTGAGCGCCAGCAGGCGACGCAGATCGCCACGCCAGGCCTGACGCAACATCGCCAGGGTAATACCACGCAGACGCATCACCCGCCACGCCAGCCACAGGCCGAGCAATAGCGTGGCATATTCGGCGATGGCGGTGGCCGCCGCCGCCCCTCGCACGTTCCAACCCAGGCCCATCACCAGCCAAATATCCAGCACGATGTTCAGCAGGTTGCCGACGATCAGCAGGATCACCGGCGCACGCACGTACTGCACGCCGAGCAGCCAGCCCAGCAGCACCAGGTTGGCCAGCGCCGCTGGCGCACTCAACCAGCGGATCTCAAGAAAACGCCGCGCCTGCTCCAGCACCTCGCCATCGCCGCCGACGATCCGCAGCGCCAGTTCAATAAGCGGGTAGCGCAACAGGACGATCGCCCCCCCGGCCAACAACGCCAGCAGCAGCGGTTGCATAAAGGCGCGCGCCAGCGCCTGCGGGTTCTTCGCTCCCAGCGCCTGCGCCGCGAGGCCGGTGGTGCTCATGCGCAGGAACAGCAGCAGCATGAACAGGAAGCTGGTCGCCACCGCGCCGATCGCCACGCCTCCCAAATAGATCGGGCTGTCGAGGTGGCCGATCACCGCGGTGTCCACCAGCCCGAGCAGCGGCACGGTGATATTGGAGAAAATCATCGGCAGGGCGAGGCGCCACAGGGCTTTATCGGTGTCGCTGGTGAAGGCGGAAATCAGGCGCATGATGGGATGTTCCTGTGACAGAGTGACGAATGGCGAAGTCAGAAACAAAAACGCCCCAAAACAGGGGCGATTGATACAGGGAGCGGCGGTGATGGCGCGGCGATTAAATCCAGTCGCCGTTGCGGATCACGCCGACCGCCAGCCCTTCGATCGTGAAATTCTGCTGGCGCAGATCGACCACGATCGGTTGGAATTCGTTGTTTTCCGGCAGCAGTTCAACCACGTTGCCGTGCTTTTTCAAGCGTTTGACCGTCACTTCGTCTTCGATGCGCGCGACCACGACCTGGCCGTTGCGCACGTCTTGCGTTTTGTGCACCGCCAGCAGATCGCCGTCCAGAATGCCGATGTCGCGCATCGACATGCCGTTCACCCGCAACAGGAAATCGGCGCTCGGTTTGAACAGGGATGGATCCACCTGGTAGTGCCCTTCGATGTGCTGCTGCGCCAGCAGCGGCTCGCCGGCGGCGACGCGGCCGATCAGCGGCAGCCCTTCTTCTTCTTCCATCAGCAGGCGGATACCGCGCGACGCGCCGGAGACGATTTCGATCACGCCTTTGCGTGCCAGCGCCTTCAGGTGCTCTTCGGCGGCGTTAGGCGAACGGAACCCCAGACGCATCGCGATCTCGGCACGCGTCGGCGGCATGCCCGTTTGCGAAATATGATCGCGAATCAGATCGTAGACCTCTTGCTGTCTGGTAGTTAGTGCTTTCATTCCGCCCCCTGTTTGTTTATACAGTCTTGCTGTGAGTATATACAGGTAAGCGCGGATTGGGAACCGAAGAATAAATAAAAATCAGTCAGTAGGCGCTTTGCGTCAGCCGAAATGCTGCCACAAGACCGTGCCCCAAACGAACAGCGCGAGTACGATCGCCAGCGACACCGCCGCCGATCCCATGTCCTTGGCCCGCCCGGACAGCTCATGGTGTTCGCTGCCGATGCGATCCACCACCGCCTCGATCGCGCTGTTCAGGATCTCGACGATCATCACCAGCGCCACCGATCCGATCAATAAAATGCGCGCTATCGCACCCACGTCCAGCCAGACAGCCAGTATGATAGCCAGGAGGGTCACCACCAGTTCCTGGCGGAACGCCGCCTCGTGTTGCCAGGCGGCGGAAAGCCCTTTATAAGAATAGCCGGCGGCCTTGATGATGCGGGTCAATCCGGTTGCTTGGTTTGCCATGTTTTCGTGCCTTTCTCAGAGGTCGGTCATAATAAAAAGAGTCTAGAACAGTCCGCGCTGACGGCTCTCGGTTTTCGAACACCACAGATCTGCTACCCGGTTTCTGGTATGCTTGCGGCGCATTGCTAACAAGAGGCTTCACGTTGTTATGTCAGGTTGGCGTAAAATTTATTATAAAATATTGAATTTACCACTTAAATTGTTGGTAAGAAGTAAGGTCATCCCTTCAGATCCGGTTACCGAGTTAGGGTTGGATCCCTCACGGCCGATTTTGTATGTTTTACCTTACAATTCCAAGGCGGATTTGCTGACGCTGCGCACCCAGTGCCTGGCGCAGGATCTGCCCGATCCGCTCAACGCGCTGGAGATCGACGGCACCGTGCTGCCGAGCTACGTGTTCATTCACGACGGCCCGCGCGTGTTCCGCTACTACACCCCGAAAGAAGAGTCGGTAAAGCTGTTCCACGATTACCTGGATCTGCATCGCAGCAATCCGGATCTCGACATTCAGATGCTGCCGGTTTCGGTCATGTTCGGCCGCTCGCCGGGCCGCGAAGGCCACGGCACGCCGCACCTGCGTCTGTTGAACGGCGTGCAAAAATTCTTCGCCGTGCTGTGGCTCGGCCGCGACAGCTTCGTGCGCTTCTCCAACACCGTTTCGCTGCGCCGCATGGCTACCGAACACGGCACGGATAAAACCATCGCGCAGAAACTGGCGCGCGTGGCGCGCATGCACTTCTCGCGTCAGCGCCTGGCCGCAGTAGGCCCAAGCCTGCCGGCTCGTCAGGATCTGTTCAACAAGCTGTTGGCGTCCAAAGCGATCGAAAAAGCGGTCGAGGACGAAGCGCGCAGCAAGAAGATCTCGCACGAGAAAGCCCAGCAGAACGCCATCGCATTGATGGAAGAGATCGCCGCCGACTTCTCCTACGAAACCGTGCGTCTGTCCGATCGCGTGCTGAGCTGGACCTGGAACCGGCTGTATCAGGGCATCAACGTCACCAACGCCGAGCGCGTGCGCCAGCTGGCGCAGGACGGCCACGAGATCGTCTACGTGCCCTGCCACCGCAGCCACATGGACTATCTGCTGCTGTCCTACGTGCTGTATCACCAGGGCCTGGTGCCGCCGCACATCGCTGCGGGCATCAACCTCAACTTCTGGCCGGCCGGCCCGATCTTCCGTCGTCTGGGCGCGTTCTTCATCCGCCGCACCTTCAAGGGCAACAAGCTTTACTCGACGGTGTTCCGCGAATACCTCGGCGAGCTGTTCACCCGCGGTTACTCGGTGGAATACTTCGTGGAAGGCGGCCGTTCCCGCACCGGGCGTCTGCTGGAACCGAAAACCGGCACCCTGTCGATGACCATCCAGGCGATGCTGCGCGGCGGCGCCCGTCCGATCACGCTGGTGCCTATCTACATCGGCTACGAGCATGTGATGGAAGTGGGCACCTACGCCAAAGAGCTGCGCGGCGCCACCAAGGAAAAAGAGAGCCTGCTGCAGATGCTGCGCGGCCTGCGCAAACTGCGCAATCTGGGCCAGGGTTACGTCAACTTCGGCGAACCGCTGCCGTTGACCGCTTACCTCAACCAGCACGTGCCGCAGTGGCGCGAGTCGATCGATCCGATCGAGGCTCAGCGCCCAAGCTGGTTGACGCCGACGGTCAACGATCTCGCCGGCCAGATCATGGTGCGCATCAACAATGCCGCCGCGGCCAACGCCATGAACCTGTGTTCCACCGCGCTGCTGGCCTCCCGCCAGCGTTCGCTGACCCGCGAACAATTGCTCGAGCAGCTCGAGTGCTACCTGCAGCTGATGCGCAACGCGCCTTACGCGCATGACGTCACCGTACCGACGCAGACGCCGGACGAGCTGCTGGATCACGCGCTGAACATGAACAAGTTCGAGGTGGAAAAGGACAACATCGGCGACATCATCATTCTGCCGCGCGAGCAGGCGGTGCTGATGACCTATTACCGCAACAACATCCACCACCTGCTGGTGTTGCCGTCGCTGATCGCCAGCATCGTCATGCATCATCGCCGGGTATCGCGCGCCGAACTGCTGCGCCAGATTGGCATGATTTACCCGATGCTGAAAGCCGAGCTGTTCCTGCATAACGACAAGGAGCAGCTGCCGGACGTACTGCGGCCGATGATCGACGAGCTGATCCGCCAACAGCTGATCTGCGACAAAGGCGACGAGCTGGTGCTGAACCCGGCGCGCATTCGCCCGCTGCAGCTGCTGGCCGCCGGGGTGCGCGAAACCCTGCAACGCTACGCCATCACTATGTCGATCCTCAGCGCCAACCCGAGCATCAACCGCGGCGCGCTGGAGAAAGAGAGCCGCATCATGGCGCAGCGTCTGTCGGTGCTGCACGGCATCAACGCGCCGGAGTTCTTCGACAAGGCGGTATTCTCCACCCTGGTGGCGACGCTGCGCGAAGAAGGCTACATCAACGACAGCGGCGATGCGATCCGCGAGCACACCCTCGAGGTGTACAACATGCTGAGCGATCTGATCACGCCGGAAATCAAGCTGACCATCGAAAGCGTCAACATGCCGGAAGAGACCAACGCTCTGCCGCAAACCGATGCGCAAGAAGAGAAAGACGAGTGATTTCACCCGGCGCGGAAACACAAAAGGCACCCCTTGGGGTGCCTTTTTTCTTGCTGCAGGAAACCGTTACGCCGGCAGATAGCTGAGCGCGATGCCGATAAACACCACCAGCCCAACATAATTGTTCTGCAGGAAGGCCTTGAAACAGGCCTCGCGCTCGCGCCCGGCGATCTGCTTCTGCTGGTGAATGAACAGCGCGCCCGCCAGCAACAGCGACCAGTAAAACGCGCCGCCGAGCTGCGCCAGATAACCGACCCACACCAGCAACAACAGCGTCGCGAACTGCAACAGCCCGACGATCAGCTTGTCATAACGCCCGAACAGGATGGCGGTGGACTTGATGCCTATTTTCAGATCATCGTCGCGATCGACCATCGCATACAGCGTGTCATAGGCCACCGTCCAGCAGATGTTCGCCAGCAGCAGCAGCCAGCAGCTGAGCGGCAGCGATTCGCTGACCGCCGCATAGCCCATCGGAATGCCCCAGCCGAACGCGGCGCCCAGCACGAACTGCGGCAGGTTGGTCACCCGCTTCATAAAAGGATACACCCAGGCCAGCGCCAGCGCCGCCAGCGACAGCCAGATGGTCATCGCATTCAGCGTCAACACCAGGCAGAACGAGATCAGCACCAGCACCACGAACAGCACCTTGGCCTCTTTCGCGCTCACCCGGCCGCTCGGCATCGGCCGCCCGGCAGTGCGCTTTACGTAGCCGTCCACCGCGCGATCGGCGTAATCATTCACCACGCAGCCGGCGGCGCGCATCAGGAACACGCCGAGCACGAACACCACCAGAATCGACAGCGGCGGCACGCCTTTCCCGGCCAGCCACAGCGCCCACAGCGTCGGCCACAACAGCAACAGCGTGCCGATCGGTTTATCAATGCGCATCAAATGGCTGTAAGCCCGCCATTTACTTTGAGTCACGCTTCCCTCCAACGTCTTGCTCTCCTCTCTTATGCGGGAACCGCTGAATACAGCGGCGAAGCCGGTAAAAACAGTTCGGTCAGCAGCAGCGGCTTGCCCGCCAGCCGCAGCCGTGAACGACGCGCCCACAGCGCGTCCTGCCGGCCGATATGGATATAGTCGCGGGTCAGATCGCCGCTGCTGAACAGATAGCGCCCGAGCGGCAGCGTCCCCAGATCCACCAACGCCTGATCGGGGCCGGTCAGCGTATGTTCCGGGATCACCGTGCGCCCCAGCAGCCAGGGCTGGTCGTCGCCCAGCAGCACCACTTCGCGCAGCCAGTAGCGCGGGCTGTCGGGCAGGTGGTTCGCCTCGTCGCCCAGCGCCTCGCGCGTGACGAAGCATTCGCGCTGCGGTTCAACGCGCACCTGGGCGCAATGGCGTTCAAATCGGCGGGTCATGGAGCCTAACTCCATCAGCCAGTCGCTGACGGCGGCGGGCGCCGGAGGATCCTGTTCGGATAACCACTCCAGCGGCGGCAGGATGGAATCCCTGATGCCAGACATTGCTTTACTCCTCGCCTGAACCGCAGCCGGTACGGCGCGCCAGACGATACAAACTGTTAACAGGCCCCCATTGTAGCGCAGAAATGCGAAAGCGGCAGGCTGATTCGTGGCGAAAACGGCAGGCCTATCGGCCGGAAAAACCGGGGTTCTGTCATCTTTTTGCCATCCGCATTCTCTATCTTCATTTCCCGGCGCGCTGACGATTCTGTGATCGCCCGCAAAGTTTCAGCTTCCTCGCGTTGTGTTATCTACGCGCGTAGATACCCTGATACGGCAGCGTTGAATCGCCATGCGTCCGACATGATTTGTCGGCACACCTTTGTTGCCGGCACCAGGGAAACCATCTTTAACCGCGCCCCTCCAGGCGCAGAACAAAAGAGGATAGCACTGCCATGAGCGAAACAACGCTTGCCCCTTCACAGACCGCCGACGCCGCGCTGGCGGCCGATGAACGCCTGGCGACCAAAGAGGGGCGCAGCCAATTTTGGCGCGCCACCTTCTCCTGCTGGCTCGGCACCGCCATGGAATACGTCGACTTCGCGCTGTACGGCCTGGCGGCCGGCATGGTGTTCGGCGACGTGTTCTTCCCGGAAGCCACGCCGCTGGTGGCGCTGCTGGCCAGTTTCGCCACCTACTCCGTCGGCTTCGTCGCGCGGCCGATCGGCGCGCTGGTGTTCGGCTGGATCGGCGACCGCAAAGGCCGCCGCGTGGTGCTGATCACCACCGTGGCGCTGATGGGCCTCTCCACCACGCTGATCGGCCTGATCCCGTCCTATGCGCAAATCGGCGTCTGGGCGCCCGCCTGCCTGGTGATCCTGCGCTTCGCGCAGGGGTTCGGCGCCGGTGCGGAGCTGTCCGGCGGCGCGGTGATGCTGGCGGAATACGCGCCGGCCAAGCGGCGCGGGCTGGTGGCGTCGATCATCGCCATCGGCTCCAACAGCGGCACCCTGCTGGCGTCGCTGGTATGGCTGCTGGTGCTGCAGCTGGACAAGGAAGATCTGATGAGCTGGGGCTGGCGCATTCCGTTCCTCGCCAGCATTCTGATCGCCGGGGTGGCGCTGTACCTGCGCCGTCACGTGCGGGAAACGCCGGTGTTCGAACGCGAGCTGCAGCAAAACCACCAGCGCATGCTGGACGCCGCCCAGGCCGCGCCGGATACGCGCAGCTACCTGCAACGTACCAAAGCGTTCTGGGTGATGCTCGGCCTGCGCATCGGCGAAAACGGCCCTTCCTACCTGTGCCAGGGCTTTATCGTCGGCTATGTCGCCAAGGTGCTGATGGTCGATAAATCGGTGCCGGCGTTGGCGGTGTTGATCGCCTCGCTGTGCGGGTTCCTAGTGATCCCGCTGGCCGGCTGGCTGTCCGATCGCTTCGGCCGCCGCATTACCTACCGCTGGTTCTGCCTGCTGCTGGTGCTGTACGCCTTCCCGGCGTTCTGGCTGCTCGACAGCCGTGAACCGGCTATCGTCATCTCGGTGATCGTGGTCGGCATGTGCATCGCGTCGCTGGGGATCTTCGGCGTTCAGGCGGCCTACGGCGTCGAACTGTTCGGCGTGAAGAATCGCTACTCCAAGATGGCGTTCGCCAAAGAGCTCGGTTCGATCCTCTCGGGCGGCACCGCGCCGCTGATCGCCACCGCGCTGCTGTCCGGTTTCGGTCACTGGTGGCCTGTCGCCTGCTATTTTGTTGTAATGGCGGCCATCGGCTTAATCACCACCTTCTTTGCTCCCGAAACCCGCGGCCGCGATCTCAACCTGCCGCAGGACGCCGCGTAGCGAGAAGGCGAACAGGATCCCAATTTGGATAATCACTCCGCGCGACGCGTTACCCGCGCCGACGTGGCCCGCGTAGCGGGCACCTCCGTCGCCGTGGTCAGCTATGTGATCAACAACGGCCCGCGCCCGGTGGCGGAAGCCACCCGGCTGCGCGTGCTGGCGGCGATCGAGCAGACCGGCTACCGGCCGAACGACATCGCGCGGGCATTGGCCTCCGGCAGCACGCAAACCTACGGGCTGGTGGTGCCGGATATTTCCAACCCGTTCTTCGCCACGCTGGCGCGGGCGCTGCAGCAGGAGGCCTTTAGCCGCGGCCGCGTGCTGCTGCTGGGCGACGCCGGCGATGACCGGCAGCGCGAGTATGAGCTGATCAATAACCTGCTGCGTCGCCAGGTCGACGGCCTGCTGTACACCAGCGTCGATCGCCATCCGTGGTTCGATCTGATCCGCGCCTCCGGCACGCCCTGCGTAATGATAGACACCATCGACAGCCAGGCCGGCGTCTGCGCCATCCGCGTCGACGAGCGCGACGCCGCCTGCCAGGCGACCCGCCATCTGCTGCAGCACGGCTATCGCGACATCGGCATTTTTATCGGTCCGCTAACCATGCTCAACGCGCAGGATCGCCTGAACGGTTGGCGCGATGCGCTGCTGGAGGCGGGAATTGCGCCGCGCGACGAGTGGATTTTCGAGGCGCCTTACACCCGCCAGGGCGGCTACCAGGCCACCCAGCGCATGGTGCAAGGCCCGCGCCCGCGCGCCGTTTTCACCTCCAACGAGCAGCAGGCGCTCGGCTGCCTGTCGGCGCTGGCGGAGCATGGGTTGCGCGCGCCGGACGATCTGGCGCTGATCTGTTTTAACGGCACGCAGCAATCCGAATTCAGCGTGCCGCCGCTCAGCGCGGTCGAGCAGCCGATCGACGCCATGGCCAAGCGGGCCATCGCCATGCTGGCCGCCGGCGCCGCGCCCGCCGAGCTGCATGAATTCGCTTTTCAACTGCGCATCCGCCGCTCGTGCGGCTGTTAGCGGTTTTTCAGGACACCTTCTATGCGTTTGATCATTGATTGCGATCCCGGCAACGGCGTTCCCGGTGCCAACGTCGACGACGGCCTGGCGCTGGCCCTGGCGCTGGCGGCCAAACCGCAGCTGCAGCTGGAACTGATCAGCATCGTGGCCGGCAACACCCCGCGCGAAGTGGGCTTCGCCGTCGCCAGCGAGCTGCTGGCGCAAAGCGGCTACCAGGTGCCGGTCGCCCTCGGCGCGGCGCGCGCCCTGAGCGAGCCGCCGGAGCCATGGCGCGCGCATCTGGACAGGCCGCTCGCCGATCCCAAGCTGGCGGCGCTGTGGCGCGACTTGCCCGCGCCCTCACTCGCCAACGCGCCCGCACCGGACGCCGCCATCGCCATCGGCGAGCTGATCTGCCGCCATCCCGGCGAGATAACGCTGGCGGCGATCGGCCCGCTGACCAACGTTGCGCACGCCATGCAGCTGTACCCGCAGATGGCGCAGGCGGTGAAAGAGATCGTGATCATGGGCGGCGTGTTCAACGTCGAGGGATACATCAAGGACACCAATTTCGGCCTGGATCCGGAAGCCGCGCGGCTGGTGCTGAACAGCGGCGCCGCTATCACGCTGGCGCCGCTGGACGTCACCACCCAGACCATGCTGACCCAGGCGGATCTGGCCGCACTGACGCAGCCGGATACGCCGCTGTGCCGCTATTTGCGCGCCACCACGCAGCCGTGGATCGATTATTCGCGCCATACGCGGCGCCTGCCGGGCTGCTGGATCCATGATGCGCTGGTGATCGCCTGGCTGCTGGCACCGCAGCTGGTCACGACCGAGATGTTCCATGTGGATGTGGCGCTGGAAGGGGCGCTGACGCGCGGCAGCTCACGCCGTTGGCGGCCGGACAGCCTGCGCCTGACGGTCGGCATGCCGCCGCCGCAGGGCAAGCCGGTGCGCATCATGCAGCAGGTCGATAACGCCCGTCTGCTGGCGTTGATTGGCGCAACGCTGGCCCGCGGATGAAAAAAGGTGCGCCAAAGCGCACCAATCATCGAGCCAGCATCGGCAGCGTCGGGTGTTACCCCTTGCCTTTTACGCTGCTGATAAACGTTTTACGCGCAGTGGTCGAGCCCAGTTTCTCGGCCTCATTCATCAGTTTCAGCGCCTTGTCGATATCGCCCGCCTTCACCGCCTGCTTGATGCCGTTATTGAAGTAGCTTTCGGTATCGTTGAGCATCGGCTCCGCCGGTTTCTCCGGCGTCGGTGCAGGCGCCGTCACGGCGGCCGGTGCGGTTGATCCCACCACCACCGGCGCCACGGTCGGCGCAGGCTGCAGCATGCCAATCATCACGTTGCCGGTGCCCTGTTCCGCGGTCACCTTGAGCTTCAGCGTGCCGGTCGTCGCGTGGCCGGCGATCGGATCCGGGATATCCGGCACTGCGTTGCCCACGCCCTGCGCGTAGGCCTTGGCCGGGTTAGTCAGCTGCGTGGTTTTCGCCAAATCCTGACGGGTGGTGTACACCAGCAGGTAAATCTGTTTTTGACCGAGCGCCGGCGTCAGTTTCAACGTGCCTTCGAGGCGATCGGAGGACATTGCTCCCGGCGGCTGATACGGGAAATAGCTGCTCGGGTAATACGCCGCCGGGCGCAGATGCTCGTCCAGCACCAGCACGCTCGGCGCGTACAGCGAATTGTTCTTGGCGAGGCTGCTCAGCGTCACCTCCAGCGAACCGCGATCGGCCGGCAGCGTATAGGCGGCGATCGCCCCCTGAATGTCGCCCTGATTGAGCTGCGGGCTAACGGCGTCGAGCTTCACTTCTTGCGACACCGGCGGTTGCAGCGGCTGCCACGGCAGGCTTTGCAGCGTGGCGGCGCTGATGGCCGGGGCGACGGAAACGTTGGCCGGCGTATCGGCGTTGGCCGCCAAAGGCGCGCCGACGGTCAGCGCCAGCGACAGGCAGAGTGACAGCAGATTCTTTTTCATCGTTATATCCTCTTTCAGCACCGCGGCGGATCAGGCAAGAGATCGGGCCGCGGCGAATGCGGTTGGGGGAGAGCCGGCGGCCCTCCCCGTCCTGTCGTTACCACCAAATTTCCATCTGGGCGCCGAAGGTGACTTCGTCATCCTTACCGCGGCTGAAGGTATGCATGCTGGTGTCGTTGTAAGCGGTGCCGGCGTTATACCCGGTGTCATCGCCGGTGGCGTAGCCCCACTTCTCGTCCCACTTGGCGTAGGTGGCGAACAGGCGGATGGCCGGACGTGACCAAATGCTGTTGCCCGCCTGCCATTGCTGCGCCAGGGTCACTTTATACTGGCCGTTGCGATCGCCGGTGCGCTGAGATTTGACATTGTCGTAGCCGGCTTCCAGCAGGGTGCTCATGATCGGCGTCCATTTGTACATCGGGCGCACGCCCACGGTGTACCAGGTGGTGCCGTTGTTGTTGTCGCGGTCGATGTCCTGGAACATGGCGACGTACATCAGCGCCCACTGATCGTTGAAGTCGATGGCGCCGTGATCCAGCACGCGGATCATCTTGCCGTTGTTATCGATGGTGGCGCCTTCGTTACGGCCGTTGTTCTGCGAGGTCATCGAGTCGGTGGCGTACTGCAGCACGAATTTGTTGTAACCGTTCAGGATGCTTTGCGTGTGTTCGGCGGTGAACATCCAGCCGTCTTTGCTGGCGCCGTCGGCCAGGCGGTAGTTATCCTGCGCATTGGCGCGGCCGTAGTCCACGCCCAGCTCCAGGGTGCCGCCCGGGTTCAGCTCCAGCCCGGCCAAGCGCACGTCGAAGGTATCGTTGACGGTCGGACGCTGTTTCCATTCGTTGTCCAGGTAGCCGTAAGAGCCGCCGGATTCCGAGTTGCGGGTCACGGCGGCGGACAGCTTGCCGAAGCCCAGATCGATGTTTTCCAGACCGGCGCCCGGGCCGGAGATATCCCAGTAGTAGAAGTCGATCATATGAACGTCATGACGCTGATAGAAACGCTTACCGGCCCACAGCGTGGAGCCCGGCAGCCACTCGATCAGGTTTTTACCCTGCACGTTCACTTCGCGGAAGCCCGGGGTCACGTCTTCCCAGTCAGAACGCTGCGAGACCGAATAGGCCAGGTTAGTGTCGAAATAGAAGCTCTTGTCGCCTTCTTTCCACACTTCCTGCCCGAGTTTCAGCTCGGCGTAGGTTTCGCACTCGTTGCCGAGACGGTATTTGCTCGCGGCGCCGGTGGCCTTGAAGCACTGTTGCTCACCGCCGCTGCCGGTCCAGCCGATGCCGGAACGGGCGTAACCGTGGAAATCCACGGCCAGCGCCTGAGTAGAGAGAACACCGGCGGCGACAGCCAGTGCCAGAGGAAGTTTGCGCAGAGTAGTCATCATTATTCTCCTGTTATACCGACTTTGATGCTTTAAACGCCCGGCTCCTGGTGCAGCCGTTTACATGCCGTACCGTCTTCACGGAACAGGTGGCAGCGGTGAGGCGGCAGGCCGATGGCGAATGTGGCACCTTCTTCTACCAGCACCACGTCATTCTGGCGGTACACCAGGTTTTGACGGATGGCCGGGATTTGGATATGGATTTGCGTCTCGTTGCCGAGCTGCTCCACCACCTGCACGTCGCCGGTAAGCCGCACTTCAGAGGCTTCGCCGGGCAGCAGATGTTCAGGGCGAATGCCCAATGACAGGTTGGCGCCGGCTTGGACGCCCGCGCCTTCCACCGGCAGCCAGACCAGCTGGCGGTTGGGCAGTTCGACCTGCACCTGTCGCGGCTCCGCCGCGGTGACCTTGACCGGCAGGAAGTTCATCTTCGGTGAGCCGATAAACCCGGCGACGAAGCGGTTGGCCGGGTAGTGGTACAGTTCCAGCGGCTTGCCGACCTGCGCCACGCGACCGGCGTCGAGCACCACGATCTTGTCGGCCAGCGTCATCGCTTCGACCTGATCGTGGGTGACGTAAATCATGGTGCGCTGCAGGCGCTTGTGCAGACGGGAGATCTCGATGCGCATCTGCACCCGCAGCGCGGCGTCGAGGTTGGACAGCGGCTCGTCGAGCAGGAACACGTCCGGCTCGGCCACCAGCGTGCGACCGATCGCCACGCGCTGACGCTGCCCGCCGGACAGCGCCTTCGGCCGCCGATCGAGCAGGTGCGCCAACTGCAGCACCTCGGAGACCTGGTTCACCCGTTGATTGATTTCCGCTTTCTTGGCGCCGGCCAGCTTCAGGCCGAACGACATGTTGTCCGCCACCGACAGGTGCGGATACAGCGCGTAAGACTGGAACACCATGCCGATGCCGCGCTCGGAAGGCGGCACTTCATTCATGCGTTTCTCGCCGATCAGCAGGTCGCCGGAGGTGATGTCCTCCAGCCCGGCGATCATGCGCAGCAGCGTCGATTTGCCGCAGCCCGACGGCCCGACAAACACCACAAACTCGCCGTCTTCGATGGTCAGATTGACGTCTTTGGAAATCACGGCCTCACCGAAGGCCTTATAAACGCTGCGCAGTGTCACGCTAGCCATGCGTTACTCCCCTGCTTTCGCAGTTAACATGTCGTGTGAAAATGGCGGAGGCAAAGCCCGCCAAAACCCATTGATGACCCTCTTGCTGCGCGCCGTGCTGCCATGCCAACGGCAAGGTCGCCTCAGACGGCGCGGCCGCCTGAGTATAAGGCTGCAGGTTTATCAGCGCTTCAAGGCATTGATCCTGATGGGTAATAAGTAAGCGCACCACGCCATCGCGCTGGCTGACCGCGCTCAGCTCGCCGCGCTGGAAAAGCGGCGAACGGCGCAGGGCCAGCAGCGTCTGGCAGTAACGCAAGGTGGAGTGGCTGTCGTGCTGTTGGCGACTGATGGCCAACGCGCGGTGTTCGATCGCCACCTGCTGATACCAGCTGACTTCGCCGGCGGTGACCTGTTCAGGCGCTTCATGCCACGGCATCGGCGTTTGCGCGCCGCGCGGATCCTGCAGGCCGGCGGCGTGCGGCAGCCCCAGCTCCTCGCCCTGGTACAGGCAGATCGGCGCCGGCAACATCGCCAGCAGCGTCAAAAAGGCGGCGGCGGAACGCAGGTCGCCCTGCCCCCAGCGGCTGACCACCCGAGGCTGATCGGCGTCGCCGGTGCTCCACAGGCTGTCCGCCAACGTGGCGCGGCGGGCGTGCAGCACCGCCACCAGCTTTTCCGCGCTGAACGGCATCACGTCGAGCGCCAGCGCGCCGTGGGCGAACCGCTGCACGTCGGCGGCATGACGAACGCGATGGGCTTCGTCGGCGTACCACAGCGTCAGCCCTTCGCCCGTCACCGCCGTTTCGGCCTCCGGCGCCAGCGTCTGCGGCAGCAACAGACCGTCGATCGACAGCGCTTTCAGGTACGGCAGTGCCGCCAGCATGCCGTGCGCGTCGCCCACGCCGTCCCCGTTTCCGTCACGGAAACTGGCCGGATGGATCCGGTACAGGGTGGGCTGAGTGGCGATAGGCATTGGCGACATAAATCCGGTATCCCTGCTGCGCGTGGCGTTGAAAATCGATGGGCCGATAGTGCGGGAGTCGCCGGAAAGGGTAATCATCCGTAACAGGATTTTTCATGGGGGAGGAGACGGGAGGATGAGAGAACGACCGCGGCGATGAGAAGTTCCGCGCTTAAGGCAAATCTGTGATCAAGCCGGCAAAAATCGCCCCCTATTTTGTGCCTGACGCCACAGAATAGAGCGCAACGTTAACTGGATCACACTCCTCATCTCAGGGGCGTAGAGGGGGGAGGATGAGAATATGTCGCGTTGTGACCCACTATGATCGCGAAACGTCTCTCCTTGATTTATGTGCCCACAAAAAGAAGGACTGGATTATGACTCGCAGCATTACCCTCGCCCGTACGCTGGCGCTCTCGGCACTGGCTACTCTGGTGCTCTCTTCTTCCGCCTTCGCCAAGATAGAGGAAGGCAAACTGGTTATCTGGATCAACGGCGACAAGGGCTATAACGGCCTGGCCGAAGTCGGCAAGAAATTCGAAAAAGACACCGGCATCAAAGTCACCGTCGAGCATCCCGACAAGCTGGAAGAGAAATATCCGCAGGTGGCCGCCACCGGCGACGGCCCGGACATCATCCTCTGGGCCCACGATCGCTTCGGCGGCTATGCGCAGTCCGGCCTGCTGGCCGAAGTCCACCCGTCCAAAGCCTTCCAGGATAAGCTGTTCCCGTTCACCTGGGACGCCGTGCGCTATGACGGCAAGCTGATCGGCTACCCGATCGCCGTCGAAGCGCTGTCGCTGATTTACAATAAAGACCTGGTCAAACAGCCGCCGAAGACCTGGGAAGAGATCCCGGCGCTGGACAAACAGCTGCGCGCCAGCGGCAAAAGCGCCATCATGTGGAACCTGCAGGAACCCTACTTCACCTGGCCTATCATCGCCGCCGACGGCGGTTATGCCTTCAAGTATGAGAACGGCAAATACAACATCAAGGATGTCGGCGTCGCCAACGCCGGTTCGCAGGCCGGCCTGCAGTTCATCGTCGATCTGGTGAAAAACAAACACATCAACGCCGATACCGATTACTCGATCGCCGAAGCCGCGTTCAACAAAGGCCAGACCGCGATGACCATCAACGGCCCGTGGGCCTGGAACAACATCGAGCAGAGCAAAATCAACTACGGCGTGACGCTGCTGCCGACCTTCAAAGGCAAACCGTCCAAACCGTTCGTCGGCGTGCTGACCGCCGGCATCAACG
Source organism: Serratia sp. SCBI (assembly GCF_000747565.1). NCBI lineage: Bacteria > Pseudomonadati > Pseudomonadota > Gammaproteobacteria > Enterobacterales > Yersiniaceae > Serratia > Serratia sp. SCBI. The sequence continues at coordinate 4,595,743 of NZ_CP003424.1, forward strand.
CCGCCAGCCCGAATAAAGAACTGGCGACCGAGTTCCTCGAGAACTATCTGCTGACCAACGAAGGGCTGGCGGACGTCAACAAAGACAAACCGCTGGGCGCGGTGGCGCTGAAGTCCTACCAGGAAACGCTGGCCAAAGATCCGAAGATCGCCGCCACCATGCAGAACTCGCAAAACGGGGAGATCATGCCGAACATTCCGCAGATGAGCGCTTTCTGGTACGCCGAACGCAGCGCGGTGCTCAACGCCGTCAGCGGCCGCCAAACGGTGAAAGCCGCGTTGGACGATGTGCAGACCCGTATCACCAAGTAATGTCGTCGTGCGGGGCACCGTGGCGCCCCGCCGTTGCTTCACAGAAAGGAACGCCCTATGCAATTCGCTCACGCCGGGACGCCTGCGCGTAAAAAATCGAAGTGGTGGCAAAGCGACGCGCTGAAATGGCTGGTGGTCGGCCTGTTCAGCCTGGTGACCTGCTACCTGATTGTGTTGATGTATGCACAGGGTGAATACCTGTTCGCCATCCTGACGCTGATCCTGGTCAGCGCCGGGCTTTACGTCTTCGCCAACCGCCGCGCCTACGCCTGGCGCTATGTGTATCCCGGCGTCGCCGGCATGGGATTGTTCGTCCTGTTCCCGCTGATCTGCACCATCGCCATCGCCTTTACCAACTACAGCAGCACCAACCAGCTGACGTTTGAGCGCGCGCAATCGGTATTGATGCAGCGTCAGTTCCAAAGCGGCAAAACGTTCACCTTCGGCCTCTACCCGGCGGAAAACCAGCAGTGGCGCCTGCAGCTGACCTCGCCGGACAGTGAACAGCCGCTGATTTCCGAGCCTTTCCGCCTCGACGCGACGCCGCCGCTCCCCCTGAAATTGACGGCCCAGAGCGCCGCGCCGCAGGGCGAACCCGCCACGCTGCGGGTGATCACCCAGAACCGGCAGGCGCTGAGCCAACTGGTGGCGCAGCTGCCGGACGGCGATGAATTGCGCATGAGCTCCCTGCGCCAGTTCTCCGGCACCCGCCCGCTGTATGCGCTGGACCAAGACGGCAGCACGCTGACCAATAACCAGACTCAGGTGCGCTACCGGCCGAACGGCGACATCGGCTTCTATCAGGCGATCAACGCCGACGGCGGCTGGGCGCAGGAAACCCTGAGCCCAGGCTATACCGTCACCACCGGCTGGAAAAACTTCCTGCGGGTGCTGCAGGACGAGGGCATCAAAAAACCGTTCGTGTCGATCTTCATCTGGACCCTCGTGTTCTCGGTGATGACGGTGATCCTTACCGTGGCGGTCGGCATGGTGCTGGCCTGCGTGGTGCAGTGGGAGGCGCTGAAAGGCAAGGCTATCTACCGCGTGCTGCTGATCCTGCCCTATGCGGTACCGTCGTTCATCTCGATCCTGATCTTCAAAGGCTTGTTCAACCAGAGCTTCGGCGAGATCAACATGATGCTCAGCCACCTGTTCGGCATCAAACCGGCCTGGTTCAGCGATCCGCTCACCGCCAAGAGCATGATCCTGATCGTCAACACCTGGCTCGGCTACCCGTACATGATGATCCTGTGCATGGGGCTGCTGAAGGCAATCCCGGACGACCTGTATGAGGCCTCGGCGATGGACGGCGCCAACCCGTGGCAAAACTTCTTCCGCATCACCTTCCCGCTGCTGATCAAGCCGCTGACGCCGCTGATGATCGCCAGCTTCGCCTTCAACTTTAACAACTTCGTGCTGATCCAGCTGCTGACCAACGGCGGCCCGGACATGATCGGCACCACCACGCCGGCCGGCTATACCGATCTGCTGGTCAGCTACACCTACCGCATCGCCTTCGAAGGCGGCGGCGGGCAAGACTTCGGGCTGGCGGCCGCCATCGCCACGCTGATCTTCCTGTTGGTGGGCGCGCTGGCGATCCTGAATTTGAAAGCCAGCAAGATGAACTTCGATTAGGGAGAATAACGATGGCCATGGTTCAACCCAAATCCCAGCGCCTGCGCCTGTGGATGACCCACATTTTGATGCTGTGCTTTATCGCCCTGATCATGTTCCCGCTGCTGATGGTGGTGGCCATCTCGCTGCGCGCCGGCAACTTCGCCACCGGCAGCCTGATACCGGAAACCCTCTCCTGGGATCACTGGCGGCTGGCGCTCGGCTTCAGCGTCACCCACGCCGACGGCAGCGTGACGCCGCCGCCGTTCCCGGTGCTGCTGTGGCTGTGGAACTCAGTCAAGATCGCGGCGATCACCGCCATCGGCATCGTGACGCTGTCCACCACCTGCGCCTACGCCTTCGCCCGCATGCGTTTTCGCGGCAAGAGCACGCTGCTGAAAAGCATGCTGATCTTCCAGATGTTTCCAGCGGTGCTGTCGCTGGTGGCGCTGTACGCCTTGTTCGATCGCCTGGGCCAGTACATTCCGTTTATCGGCCTCAACACCCACGGCGGCGTAATCTTCGCCTATATGGGCGGCATCGCGCTGCATGTCTGGACCATCAAGGGCTATTTCGAAACCATCGACAATTCGCTGGAAGAGGCGGCGGCGCTGGACGGCGCCACGCCGTGGCAGGCGTTCCGGCTGGTGCTCCTGCCGCTGTCGGTGCCGATTCTGGCGGTGGTGTTCATTCTGTCGTTTATCGCCGCCATCACCGAGGTGCCGGTGGCGTCGCTTCTGCTGCGCGATGTGAACAGTTACACGCTGGCGGTGGGCATGCAGCAATATCTCAACCCGCAGAACTACCTGTGGGGCGATTTCGCCGCCGCCGCGGTGCTGTCGGCGATACCGATTACCGCCGTGTTCCTGCTGGCGCAGCGCTGGTTGGTGGGCGGCCTGACGGCCGGCGGCGTGAAGGGGTAATTTGTGCCACTGCAGTGCGTTTGATGTTTTTCCTTATCTTTTACCCTATGGATTTCAAGTTACAGCCAGGCGACCAGCTCGCTAAGCCCAGGCGCTTACTTCAGTAAGTAACTGGGGTTAGCGAGTGCAGTCAACAACGCTGTCGCTTGAAAGACGACGGGTAATGATATCCTGTGTCTTTGGCGGCCTTTGGCCGCCATTTTTATCGCTACTCCCGTTTCAGCCGATCGGTGTTGGCCAGATAGAGCGTCACCACCAGCACCAATATCGCCGCCGCGTAGATCAGGGTGTCGATGGGATTTTTGTGATCCACGATAATCAAACGAATAATCGCGGTAATGCCGATATAAATAAAATAGCGCAGCGGGAAATGATAACCCGACTCAAAATACTTGACGATCAAGGCGATAAATTCAAAGTACAGAAAATAAATCACGATGCCTTCAATCAACAGGTAAGAGGACGACTCTTCACTGTTGATAAATAACACCTTCGCCAGATGGATGGTTTCCTTAACCAGAAACACCACCAGAATTGCCGCCAGCAGCAACAGGCCCACGTTCAGCACTCGCTGCAGCCCTTTCGCTATCATTATCGAACGCGACGTTTTTGCCATAAAACCTCTCTCTGAATACCGCTTATATGATTCAACCTTGCCAATATAGGCATTGTCCTAAAAATTACGCCCTTCGCGAAAGCACTTTAAACTCCATTTAATTCATAAAGTTATAATAAGATGTTTCTGGCTTATAGATTTGTAGCAAATCGAAATGTCAACTATCATGGGTCACAGAGATCTTTACATAAAACCAATAACCTCGAATTAACAAGGGAATTCTTTATGCGCGCTAAACTTAACGGACTGGTCGCTGCGGGCCTGTTTACCTGTGCATTGTCCGGCCACGCCGCCGGCCTGGTAGCCCCTGACAACGATCTGCGTAACGATCTCGCCTGGTTGTCTGACCGCGGCGTCATCAACGTCAGCCTGTCCACCTGGCCGCTGAGTCAGGAAGAGATCAGTTCCGTTATCGCGCAGGCCAAACCGGTCACCAATACCGAGAAAAACGTCATCGACCGCGTGCAACGCCGCGTTGACGCCCTCAAAGCCAACATCCGCGTCAGCGGTTACGCCTCGACCGATAAACCCGGCACCCCGCAGGGCTTCGGCCAAAACGAGTACGCCGACGATCGCCTGACCATCGGCGCCGGTGCCAACGGCGAGTTCTGGGACGTGCGTCTGCAGGGCTCGGTGGAAGGCGACCAGCGCGTCAGCGACGGCTCCAAATTCAATATGAACGGCTCCTACGGCGCGGTGAAAATCTGGAACCAATGGCTCTCCTTCGGCGAGGTCTCCCAGTGGTGGGGCCCGGGTTACGACGGCAGCCTGATCCGCTCCGACGCCGCGCGCCCGGTCGCCGGCTTTATGCTGCAGCGCGCCGACCAATCGCCGTTTGAAACGCCGTGGCTGTCGTGGATCGGCCGCTGGCAATACCAGTTGTCCGCCGGTCAGCTGTCGCAGTACGCTGCCGTGCCGGATACCAAACTGATCGGCGGTCGCCTGACCATGATGCCGACCGATTTCCTGGAGCTGGGCGCTTCGCGCGTCATGATGTGGGGCGGTGATGGCCGTCCGCACTCCTGGCGTTCCTTCTGGGATGGCGTAACCGGCAACGACAATACCGGCGATCCGAAAAACGATCCGGGCAACCAGTTGGGCGGTTTTGACTTCAAACTCAAACTGCAGCCGCTAGTCGGCATGCCGGTCAGCCTTTATGGCCAAATCACCGGCGAAGATGAAGCCGGCATGTTGCCTTCGCATAATGCCTATATGTTGGGGCTTGAAGGCCATCCGGAATGGGGTCCGACCACCATCAACTGGCATATCGAAGGTTCTGATACCCGTTCTAACGGCAACGCCAACAACGTGATGTACAACCACTACATCTATCGGGGCGGTTACTACCAGCAAGGTTACCCGCTGGGCCATGCGATGGGCGGCGACGGCCAGATGCTGTCCGGTCGCGTCGAGCTGGTGCTGGACGACAGCCAGCGTTGGAGCACCCGCTTGGTATACGCCAAGGTGAATCCGAACAACCAAACCATCAACCGGGCATTCCCGCGTTCCGATACGCTGAAAGGCATTCAGCTCGGCTGGGGTTACACCTTCCCGTCACAGGTTAAGTTCGACACCAGCCTGTGGTACACCGACAGCGATCACAGCACCGCCGATGACGTGGGCGCCGGCGTCAGCTTCGAAGTGCCGATCAACCTGTAACTTTTCGCAGACGTAAAAAAACCCGCCGCGGCGGGTTTTTTTATTGGCTCAGATCAGGCGATTAGCGCCATTCCTTGAAGCGGTTGATCAGCGCATTGGTCGAGCTGTCGTGGCTGCTGATTTTCTCGCTGCCCGCCAGTTCCGGCAGGATGCGGTTGGCCAGCTGTTTGCCCAACTCCACGCCCCACTGATCGAAGGTGAAGATGTTCAGGATTGCGCCCTGGGTGAAGATCTTGTGCTCGTACAACGCAATCAGGCTGCCCAGGCTGAACGGGGTGATTTCACGCAGCAGGATCGAGTTGGTCGGACGGTTGCCTTCAAACACTTTGAACGGCGCCACGTGTTTGACCTGCTCAGGGGTTTTACCCTGCGCCGCGAACTCGGCTTCCACCACTTCCAGCGACTTGCCGAACGCCAACGCTTCGGTCTGGGCAAAGAAGTTGGACAGCAGTTTGGCGTGGTGATCGCCCAGCGGGTTATGGCTGATGGCCGGCGCGATGAAATCGCACGGCACCAGCTTGGTGCCCTGGTGGATCAGTTGGTAGAACGCGTGCTGACCGTTAGTGCCCGGCTCGCCCCAGATGATCGGGCCGGTCTGGTAATCCACCGGATTGCCGTTGCGATCGACGTACTTGCCGTTGGATTCCATGTTGCCCTGCTGGAAGTAAGCGGCAAAACGGTGCATGTACTGATCGTACGGCAGAATGGCTTCGGTTTCGGCGCCGAAGAAGTTGTTGTACCAAATACCGATCAGCGCCAGCAGCACCGGCAGGTTTTTCTCCGCCGGCGTTTCGGCGAAGTGCTTATCCATGGCGTGCGCGCCGCTCAGCAGCTGCTCGAAGTTGTCGTAACCGATGGACAACGCGATCGACAGACCGATCGCCGACCACAGCGAGTAACGGCCGCCGACCCAGTCCCAGAATTCGAACATGTTGTCGGTATCGATGCCGAACTCGGCCACCGCTTTGCCGTTGGTGGACAACGCAGCGAAGTGCTTGGCCACGTGTTGTTGATCGACGGCGCTGCTCAGGAACCAGTCGCGCGCGCTGTGGGCGTTGGTCATGGTTTCCTGAGTGGTGAAGGTTTTGGACGCCACCAGGAACAGCGTGGTTTCCGGGTTCAGCGGCTGCAGCGTTTCGGCGATGTGGGTGCCGTCAACGTTGGAGACGAAGTGCATGTTCAGGTGGTTTTTATAAGGGCGCAGCGCTTCGGTCACCATGTAAGGGCCGAGATCCGAACCGCCGATGCCGATGTTCACCACGTCGGTGATCGGCTTGCCGGTGTAGCCTTTCCACTCGCCGCCGATGACGCGCGCGCAGAACTGTTTGATCTTGGCCAGCACCGCGTTCACTTCCGGCATCACGTCTTTGCCGTCGACCAGGATCGGGCTGTTGCTGCGGTTGCGCAGGGCAATGTGCAGCACCGCGCGATCTTCGGTGCGGTTGATCTTCTCACCGGCGAACATCGATTTGATGGCGCCTTGCAGATCGGTTTCTTTCGCCAACGCCTGCAGCTTCTCCAGGGTTTCCTGCGTGATGCGGTTCTTGGAATAGTCCACCAACATTTGATCGTTGAAGGTCGCGGAGAACCTGGAGAAACGATCGCTGTCCTCGGCGAACAGGTCGGCGATCCGTACGTCTTTCATCTGTGCATAATGTTGCTGCAGGGCTTGCCAAGCAGCGGTTTGACTAGGATTGATATTTTTCATAGCAACACTCTTAGGCTTGAGAATAAAAATGACGCGTTTGTCCGATTGTAGCCTGTTCGACTGTGATTATGATCGCTTTTCTTGCGATAGGCGCTAACTGTCAACGCATTGCCGCCTCGTTTCAGCTTTCACTCTATACTTTTGGCTAACGGCCTGTTATCGGGGTTGCCGAATTGTCATCAGGCTGTGTCATCGTCGCTTATTTCGTCATTTGAAAGGGATCTCGCTTATGGAATTATCCGCCCCACTCATGTTGGTGCTTATCGGCCTGGCGTCGCTGCTGGCGCAGTGGCTGGCCTGGCTGCTGCGCCTGCCGGCCATCTTGCCGCTGCTGCTGTTCGGCATCGTGCTCGGCCCGACGGTGCATCTGGTGCAGCCGGATCTGCTGTTTGGCGATCTGCTGTTTCCGCTGGTGTCGCTGTCGGTGGCGATCATCCTGTTCGAAGGGGCGCTGACGCTGCGTTTCGAGGAAATTCGCGGCCTTGGCGGCGTGGTGCGCAATCTGGTCACCGTCGGCATGCTGGTCACCTTTCTGGTCATCAGCCTCGCCAGCTGGTGGCTGCTGGATTTCCCGCCGGAGCTGGCGGCGTTGATCGGCGCGGTGACGGTGGTGACCGGGCCGACGGTGATCGCCCCGCTGATGCGCGTCGTGCGGCCGAACGCTAATATCAACCAGGTGCTGCGCTGGGAAGGGATCGTCATCGATCCGGTCGGCGCCATCTTCACCCTGCTGGTGTTCGAGTTCATCGTGCTGAAGCAGAATGCGGAATCCTATACCCACCTGTTTTGGACGCTGGGCGTGACCGCCGCCGTCGGCCTGATCGCCGGCGCGCTGTTCGGCTACCTGCTCGGCCTGGCGCTGCGCCGCGTCTGGCTGCCGCGCTACCTGCAGAACCTGGCGGTGCTGGCGATCATGCTGACCGCCTTCGGCGTTTCCAACGCCATCGCCGACGAATCCGGTTTGCTGACCGTCACGGTCATGGGTATCTGGCTGGCCAACATGCGCGACGTGGACACCAGCGATATTCTGGCGTTCAAAGAAGAGCTGTCGGCGATCCTGATCTCGGCGCTGTTTATCATTCTGGCGGCGCGGCTCGACATCCAGGCGCTGTGGAACATGGGCTGGCCGCTGCTGCTGCTGCTGCTGGCGGTGCAGTTCATCGCCAGGCCGCTGTGCATCGCGGTGTCGACCTGGCGCTCTTCCCTGCACTGGCGCGATCGGCTGCTGCTGTGCTGGATCGCCCCGCGCGGCATCGTCGCCGCGGCGGTCAGCTCGCTGTTCGCGCTGACGCTGCAGCGCAGTGGCTATCAGGGTGCCGACCGGCTGGTGACCGTGGTGTTCGCCATCATCATCGGCACCGTGGTGTTGCAAAGCCTGACCAGCGGCATGATGGCGCGCTGGCTGCGGGTGCAGCAGCAGAAACCGCGCGGCGTGCTGATCGTCGGCGCCAACAGCGTGGCGCGCATGCTGGCGCAGGCGCTGATCAAGCTGAACGTGCCGGTGATCGTCACCGACAGCAGCTGGGAATACTACCGTCAGGCGCGCATGGACGGCATTCCGGCCTACTATGGCCACGCCTACTCCGAACACGCCGAGAACTATCTCGATCTGAGCAATATCGCCCAGGTGCTGGCGCTGTCGCCCAATCGTCACCAAAACGCGCTGGCCGTCTATCACTTCGGCCACCTCTTCGGCGAGGATCACGTGTTCGCCATTCGTTCGGGGGCGCCGTTGAAAGGGCGCGGCGCCAGCGCGGAAAGTTCGCGTTTCCGCCGGCACGAAATTTTATTTAATCAGGAAGCCACCTACGGCCGTCTGAGCAGCCTGCTCGCCAGGGGGGCCACCATCAAAGCGACCAAATTGAACGAAAATTTCGGTTGGTTGGAGTATTTGGAAAAACATCAGGGCGTTATCCCGTTATTCAGCCAAAAGGAAGACGGTTCTCTGCAACCGATTGGCGCCGGTTCCACGCCTGCGATGCCCTGTACGCTTATCGCGCTGGTGCAAGATGAAAATCCCTCACCGTCTGTACGTTGACAGAATGACGATAACCGGCTATTCCTAACAGCCTACTTGCGCACCCGGTGCGCAAGCCAGAAGAGGCGCGTCGCCCAGGTAGAGTGTCAGAGGAGCCGTTTCTCCGTTGACGGCACCCGAGGGGGAGCGACGCCGAGGTAGGGTAATGGCCGGCCATTATCGTATCGACTACAGGGGCTGAATCCCCTGGGTTGTCACCAGGGGATCGCCCGCAGGGCGATCGACAAGGTGGGGCGCTTCTGGGTGTATCGTAGCCTGACCTCTACGCCTGCCCCCTGTTTACCGCTCTCCCCTTGTGCCAAGGCTATGGAATTACAGTGCCCCCAAACGGGCATCCCTGACACGAGGTTTCTACATGAACCAAGCAGTACCCCAGAATTCCACCGTGGTAGCCAAGTTCGGCGGCACCAGCGTCGCCGACTTTGAAGCCATGAACCGCAGCGCCGACGTCGTGCTGGCCAACCCGCAGGTCCGCCTGGTGGTGTTGTCCGCCTCGGCGGGCGTCACCAACCTGTTGGTCGCCCTGGCCGAAGGTTGCGAGGCCGAGAAGCGCAACTACCAGCTTGATGAAATTCGTCGCATCCAGTACGCCATCCTCGATCGCCTCGCGGCACCTGCGGTGATCCGCGACGAGATAGACCGCCTGCTGGAAAACATCGCCATGCTGTCGGAGGCCGCGTCGCTGGCCACCTCGACGGCGTTGACCGACGAGCTGGTCAGCCATGGGGAGCTGATGTCCACCCTGCTGTTCGTTGAAATCCTGCGCGCCCGCAACGTGCAGGCCGAATGGTTCGACGTGCGTAAAGTGATGCGCACCGACGATCACTTCGGCCGCGCCGTGCCGGACAGCGCCGCGCTCAGCGAACTGGCGCAGGCGCAGTTGCGGCCGCGTCTGCAGGAGGCGCTGGTGGTCACCCAGGGCTTTATCGGCAGCGAACCGAAAGGCCGCACCACCACGCTCGGCCGCGGCGGCAGCGACTATACCGCCGCGCTGCTCGGCGAGGCGCTCGGCGTCGGCCGGGTGGATATCTGGACCGACGTGCCGGGCATCTACACCACCGATCCGCGCGTGGTGCCGGCAGCCAAGCGCATCGATAAAATCGGTTTCGAAGAGGCGGCGGAAATGGCCACCTTCGGCGCCAAAGTGCTGCATCCGGCCACCCTGCTGCCGGCAGTGCGCAGCGACATTCCGGTGTTCGTCGGCTCCAGCAAGGATCCGGCGGCCGGCGGCACGCTGGTGTGCAACACCACCGAAAACCCGCCGCTGTTCCGCGCGCTGGCGCTGCGCCGCAAGCAAACGCTGCTGACGCTGCACAGCCTGAACATGCTGCACGCGCGCGGCTTCCTGGCCGAGGTGTTCAACATTCTGGCGCGCCACAATATCTCCGTCGATCTGATCACCACCTCGGAAGTCAGCATCGCGCTGACCATGGACACCACCGGCGCCACCTCCGTCGGCGGCAGCCTGCTGACCACCTCGCTGTTGACCGAGCTGTCGTCGCTGTGCCGGGTGGAAGTGGAAGAAAACCTGGCGCTGGTGGCGATCATCGGCAACCAGCTGTCACGGGCCTGCGGCGTGGGCAAAGAGGTGTTCGGCGTGCTCGATCCGTTCAACATCCGCCTGATCTGCTACGGCGCCAGCAGCTATAACCTGTGCTTCCTGGTGCCGGGCGAAGAAGCCGAGCAGGTGGTGCGCACCCTGCACCACAACCTGTTCGAATAAGTCATTATCCCTGATTGCGGGCGCAGCATGCTGCGCCCCTGCGTCTAAAAAATCCGTTCAAAACCGGCAGGGGTTCAGCTTGTTGAACCCGCAAAAAAACACAACCACACCCACCCTTCTCAATCTGGCTAAGGAAAACCTGCATGCTGGCAATACTCACGCGCTTATTCCCCCTCTGGGCGATACTGCTGTCCGTCGCCGCCTATTACACGCCGAGCACCTTTACCGGCATCGGCCCCTACGTCAGCCCGCTGCTGATGCTGATCATGTTCGCCATGGGCGTCACGCTGCGGCTCGACGACTTCAAACGCGTGCTGGCGCGCCCCGGCCCGGTGGCGGCAGGCATCTTCCTGCATTATCTGATCATGCCGCTGGCGGCCTGGATCCTGGCGATGCTGTTCCGCATGCCGCCGGATCTGTCCGCCGGCATGGTGCTGGTGGGCAGCGTGGCCAGCGGTACCGCGTCCAACGTAATGATCTACCTGGCCAAGGGGGACGTGGCGCTGTCGGTGACCATCTCGGCGGTCTCGACGCTGGTGGGGGTGTTCGCCACGCCGCTGTTGACCCGCCTGTACGTCGATGCCGAAATCAGCGTCGATATCATGGGCATGCTGCTCAGCATCCTGCAGATCGTGGTGATCCCGATCGGCCTGGGCCTGATCGTCCACCATACCCTGACCCAAACGGTGAAGCGCATTGAACCGCTGCTGCCGGCGCTGTCGATGGTGTGCATCCTGGCGATTATCAGCGCGGTGGTGGCGGGCAGCCAAAGCCACATCGCCTCGGTCGGCCTGGTGGTGATCGTCGCGGTGATCCTGCACAACGGCATCGGTCTGTTGAGCGGCTACTGGGGCGGCAAGCTGTTCGGCTTCGACGAATCCACCTGCCGCACGCTGGCGATTGAAGTCGGCATGCAGAACTCCGGGCTGGCGGCCACGCTGGGCAAAATCTACTTCTCGCCGCTGGCCGCGCTGCCGGGCGCGCTGTTCTCGGTTTGGCACAATCTCTCCGGTTCTCTGCTGGCGGGTTATTGGTCCGGACGCTCCATCAAGAAAAAATAAACCGCCTGCGGGGACGCAAACATTTGCGTCCCCGATCTTCTCTGCGAAATTTCGTATTTCCCACTGGTCGGATTGTCATAATTCCCCCCATCCTCTATCATCCGTGAAAAATAAAAATTCAGATTCTTCCTATCCATGCCGATAATGTTGGCAAGGGGGAGAGATGCTCCACTTTTTTTAATTAATTAAGTCACCAGGGTTGCCCGCCAAAAAAGAAGCAGCCTAATTATTATTTAGATCTATACCCACCGTCTTATTTGCTGCGGCAAATCGAGATACCTCGCAATGTGCATGTCGCTCATTATTTCGGGCCGGCCGTCGGTCGCCCGTGGTTAACCTCATGGATTGGGCTGGCTGCCCCGGCAGCCTCTCATAATGGATTACAATGATAAAAAAAATCACCGCCTTGATGCTGCTGGTCAGCACGGCCCTTTCCGCTGAAACCCTGCCGGATTCCCACATGATGCGGGATATGTCGATGGGGGAATCACGCCGCGCGCTGCAAGACAGCACGCGTGAAGTCAACCAGCTGATTGAACAGCGCCGCTATCAGCAACTGAAGCAACAGCGCCTGCTGGCGGAACCGGAACCGGCCGCGCCCGCCCTGCCGCAATCCGCGCAGTGCCTGCCGATCGCCGGCGTTTACCTGCAAGGCATTACCCTGCTCTCGCCGGCCGATTTGTCGGCCCTGAGCGCGCTGCCGGAAAACTGCATCAGCAGCAACGATATCAATCGCCTGACCCGCGAATTAACGCGCCTTTATGTGCAAAAAGGCTATATCACCGCGCGCGTGCAAATTGTTCGCCCTAATTCGCAGGGGGAATTGGGGCTGAGCGTGACCGAAGGATTTATCGAGAAAATAGAAGGCGGCGATCGCTGGGTCAACAGCCGATTATTATTTCCTGGGCTGGAAGGCAAGCCGCTGAAATTAACCGAACTCGATCAAGGATTGGATCAGGCCAATCGTTTGCAATCGAATACCACCAAGCTGGATATATTACCCGGCCGCCAGGTTGGCGGTTCGGTCATTCGTTTGCGCAATCAGCACGCCAAGCCCTGGCTGATTACCGCCGGCACGGATAATTACGGCCAGAAAAGCACCGGCCAGTGGCTGGCGCGCGCCACCGCCAAGCTGGACAGCCCGTTCGGCCTGTCGGACTTCGTCAGCCTGAACGCCAACAGCACGTTGGAAAACCCGGCTCACCGCTACAATCGCGCCTACACCCTGCTCTATTCGCTGCCGTACGGCGCGTTCACCTTCAGCGGGTTCGCCAGCTTCTCGTCCTATGAGAACCACCAGCAGCTGCCGCACAACGTGGTCAAACTGCACGGTCAGACTCAACAGTACGGGCTGCGCAGCGACTACGTGTTTTATCGCGACCACGATCAGATAGACAGCCTGAGCGGCCAGTTGACCTACAAGCGCATCGACAACTACTTCGAAAGCGTGCGTCTTGAGGTCAGCAGCCCAACGCTGACCCTGGCCGAGCTGAGCGCCAGCCACCTGCAAATTCTGCCCCATGGGGTATTCAGCGCCAACCTCAGCGTCGAGCAGGGCCTGCCCTGGCTGGGCGCCGATCGCCACCCGAGTTCGGTGCACCTCGACAGTCAATTCACCAAGGGCAAGCTGTTCGCCAACCTGAGCCAGCGCCTCAAGCTGGGTGACGCCACCTATCAGCTCAACAACCTGTTCTACGGCCAATACAGCCGCGACCCACTGCCCGGCGTGGAGTGGCTTAGCCTTACCGATCGCAGCGCCGTGCGCGGCTTCAGCCGCAGCACCCAGTCCGGCGACAACGGCTGGTATCTGCAGAACACGCTGTCGCGCAGCTTCAATTTAGGTGCCGCCACGCTGACGCCGCGCCTTGGCGCCGACGTCGGCCGCATTCTGCCACGTCAGGACAACTCGGGCTGGCGCAGCAGCGCCGGGGTGAGCAGCGGCGCCACGTTACGCTACCGGCAGGCGCTGGTCGATCTGGAGGTCAGCCGCGGCTGGATTTTGTCGAACCACGCCACGCCTGAAGATCCCGTTCAGGTGCTGGCGCGCTTTTCTTACACCTTTTAATCAGCAGTTTTGCAGGACCCCACGGCAATATACGGAGATACATGGATGAAAAATAATAACTTCAGACTTTCGGCGGCAGGCAAACTGGCCGCCGCGCTGGCGATAATTCTCGCCGCTTCCGCCGGCGCCTACGCCGGTGAGATCGTCGCGGCCAACGGCGCCAACGGCCCCGGCGTTTCCACCGCCGCCACCGGCGCCCAGGTGGTCGACATCGTCGCGCCGAACGGCAACGGGCTGTCGCATAACCAATATCAGGACTTCAACGTCAACCAGCCCGGCGCGGTGCTGAACAACTCCCGCGAGGCGGGGCTGTCGCAGTTGGCCGGCCAACTGGGCGCCAACCCCAATCTGGGCGGGCGCGAAGCCAGCGTGATCCTCAATGAAGTGATCGGCCGCAATCCGTCGCTGTTGCACGGCCAGCAAGAGATCTTCGGCATGGCGGCCGACTACGTGCTGGCCAACCCGAACGGCATCAGTTGCCAGGGCTGCGGGTTCATCAACACCAGCCGCTCCTCGCTGGTGGTCGGCAACCCGCTGGTGGAAAACGGCCTGCTGCAGGGTTACAGCACCCTGGGCAACCGCAACACCCTGAGCCTCAACGGCACCCTGAACGCCGGCGGCGTGCTGGATCTGATCGCGCCGAAGATAGACAGCCGCGGCGACGTCATCGTACAAGACTTCACCCACCGCAAAGGCAAAGTGACGCCGGCGGCGATCAACGCCATCAGCGGCCTTAACCGCGTGGCGCGCGACGGCAAGGTGCTGGCCAGCGAGCAACCGACGACCGCGCTGGACAGCTACTACCTCGGCAGCATGCAGGCCGGGCGCATCAACATCATCAACACCGCGCAAGGCAGCGGCGTGAAGCTGGCCGGCAAGCTGGCCGCCGGCGACGAGCTCAAGGTGAAGGCCTACGACATTCGCAGCGAAAGCCGCGTCGACGACGCCGGCAGCAACCGCAACGGCGGCGACAACTACCAGAACTACCGCGGCGGCATCTACGTCAACGATCGCAGCAGCAGCCAGAAGCTGACCCGCACCGAGCTGAAAGGCAAGAACATCAGCCTGGTGGCGGATAATCACGCGCACCTTACCGCCACCGATATTCGCGGCGAAGACATTACCCTGCAGGGCGGCAAGCTGACGCTCGACGGCCAACAGCTGAAGCAAACCCAAGGTCACACCGACAACCGCTGGTTCTACTCCTGGCAATACGACGTCACCCGCGAGCGCGAGCAGCAGCAGCAGGCGGGCAGCACCGTCGCCGCCAGCGGCAACGCCAAACTCGTCAGCACACGGGAGGACGTGACGCTGCTGGGCGCCAACGTCAGCGCCGACCGGGCGCTTAGCGTCAAAGCGGCGCGCGACGTGCACCTCGCCGGGCTGGTGGAGAAGGATAAGTCCAGCGAACGCGGCTACCAGCGCAACCACACCTCCAGCCTGCGCACCGGCAGTTGGAGCAGCAGCGACGAAAGCGAAAGCCTGAAGGCCAGCGAACTGCGCAGCCAGGGCGAACTGACGTTGAAAGCCGGCCGCAATGTCGCAACCCAGGGCGCCAGGGTTCACGCCCAGCGCGATCTGACGATCGACGCAGACAACCAGATCCAGATCGGGGTGCAGAAAACCGCCAACGCCAAAGCGGTGCGCGATGACAAAACCTCCTGGGGCGGCATCGGCGGCGGTGACAACAAGAACAACAGCAACCGCCGCGAAGTCAGCCACGCTTCCGAACTGACCAGCGGCGGCACGCTGCGCCTGAACGGCCAGCAGGGCGTCACCATCACCGGCAGCAAGGCTCGCGGCCAGAAAGGTGGCGAAGTCACCGCCACCCACGGCGGCCTGCGCATCGACAACGCGCTGAGCACTACCGTGGACAAAATCGACGCGCGCACCGGCACCGTGTTCAACATCACCAGCAGCTCGCACAAGGCCGACAACAGCTACCAGAGCAGTACCGCCAGCGAACTGAAGTCCGACACCAACCTGAAGCTGGTCAGCCGTAAGGATACCGACGTGATCGGCAGCCAGGTCGCCAGCGGCGGCGAACTGAACGTCACCTCACAGACCGGCAACATCAACGTCAAGGCCGCCGAGCAGCGGCAGAACATCGACGAGCAGAAGACCGCGCTTACCGTCAACGGCTACGCCAAAGAAGCCGGCGACAAGCAATACCGCGCCGGTGTACGCATCGAACACACCCGCGACAGCGAGAAAACTACCCGCACCGAGAACCGCGGCGCCACCCTCAGCGGCGGCAGCGTGAAGCTCGAAGCGGATAAGGACGTGACCTTCAGCGGCTCCAAATTGGTCGCCGACAAAGGCGACGCCAGCGTCAGCGGCAATAAGGTTTCGTTCCTGGCGGCCGACGACAAAACCACCTCGAACACCGAGCAGACCAAGGTCGGCGGCGGTTTCTACTACACCGGCGGCATCGACAAGCTCGGCAGCGGCGTAGAGGCCGGTTACGAGAACAGCAAAACGCAGGCGCAGAGCAGCAAGGCCGTCACCTCCGGCAGCGACGTCAAAGGCAACCTGACTGTCAACGCCCGTGACAAATTGACCCAGCAAGGCGCGCAACACAGCGTCGGCGGCGCCTATCAAGAAAACGCCGCAGGCGTCGATCATCTGGCCGCCGCCGACACTACCAGCAGCACCACCACTAAAACCGACGTCGGCGTGAACATCGGCGCCAACGTCGATTACAGCGCCGTCACTCGTCCGGTCGAGCGTGCGGTCGGCAAGGCGGCCAAGCTGGACGCCACCGGCGTCATCAACGACATCGGCGGCATCGGCGCGCCTAACGTCGGCCTGGATATCGGCGCACAGGGCGGCAGCAGCGAAAAACGCAGCAGCAGCTCGCAGGCGGTGGTCAGCTCGGTGAAAGCCGGCAGCATCGACATCAACGCCAAAGGCGAAGTGCGCGATCAGGGCACGCAATATCAAGCCAACAAAGGCGCGGTCACGCTGACAGCGGACAGCCACCGCAGCGAAGCCGCGGCGAACCGTCAGGACGAGCAGAGCCGCGACACCCGCGGCAGCGCCGGCGTGCGCGTCTACACCACCACCGGCAGCGATCTGACCGTGGACGCCAAGGGCGAAGGCGGCACTCAGCGCAGCAACAGCAGCGCGAGCCAGGCGGTGACCGGCTCGATCGACGCGGCCAACGGCATCAACGTCAACGTGAAAAAAGACGCGGTCTATCAGGGCACCGCGCTGAACGGGGGCAGCGGTAAAACCGCCGTCAACGCCGGCGGCGATATCCATCTTGATCAGGCCAGCGACAAACAGAGCGAAAGCCACAGCGGCTTTAACGTCAAAGCCTCCGCCAAGGGCGGTTTCACCGCCGACAGTAAAAACTTCGGCGCCGGGTTCGGCGGCGGCACCCACAACAGCGAAAGCAGCAGCAGCACCGCGCAGGTCGGCAACGTCAGCGGCCAACAGGGCGTTGAGCTGAAGGCGGGCCGCGATCTGACGCTGCAGGGCACCGACGTCAAGAGCCGGGGCGACGTCACTCTGAGCGCGGGCAACCAGGTCGCGCTGTGGGCGGCGGAATCGACCCAAACGCGTAAGGAGAGCAAGCTGTCCGGCAATATTGATCTGGGCGCCAGCAGCAGCGACAGCAAGGAAAAAACCGGCGGCAGCCTCTCCGCCGGCGGCGCATTCGACATCGCCAAGGTGAATGAGTCCGCGACAGAACGCCAGGGCGCCACTCTCGCCTCAGACGGCAAGGTCACCCTGTCCGCCAACGGCAAAGGTGATGACGCGCTGCATCTGCAGGGCGCCAAAGTCAGCGGCGGCAGCGCCGCGCTCGAGGCGAAAAACGGCGGCATCCTGCTGGAGTCCGCCAAAAACGAGCAGCATAAGGACAACTGGAATCTGGGCATCAAAGCCAACGCCAGAGGCGGCCAAACCTTCAATAAGGACGCCGGCGGCAAGATCGATCCGAACACCGGCAAAGACACCCATACGCTGGGGGCTGGTCTGAAGGTCGGCGTGGAACAGCAGGATAAAACCACCCACGCCAACGCCGGCATCACTGCGGGCGACGTGGCGATCAACAGCGGCAAGGACACCCGTCTCGCCGGGGCGCGCGTCGATGCCGACAGCGTCCACGGCAAGGTGGGCGGCGATCTGCGCATTGAAAGCCGCAAAGACGTTGAGAAAGGCGTGAAGGTGGATGTGGATGCCGGCCTGAGCCACAGCAACGATCCGGGCAGCAGCGTCACCTCCAAGCTGTCGAAGGTGGGCACGCCGCGCTACGCCGGTAAGGTGAAAGAGAAACTGGAGGCCGGGGTAAACAAAGTGGCCGACGCCACCACCGACAAGTACAACAGCGTGGCACGTCGCCTCGATCCGCAGCAGGACACCACCGGCACGGTCAGCTTCAGCAAGGCCGACGGCAAAGTCACGCTGCCGGCAACGCCGACCGGTGAAAAACCGCAAGGCCCGCTGTGGGATCGCGGCGCACGCACCGTCGGCGGCGCGGTGAAAGACAGCATCACCGGTCCGGCCGGTCGCCAGGGGCACCTCAAGGTCAATGCCGACGTGGTGAACAACAACGCGGTTGGCGAGCAGTCGGCGATTACCGGCAAGAACGGCGTGGCGCTGCAGGTCGGCGGCCAAACCCAACTGACCGGCGGCGAGATCCGCAGCCAGCAGGGCAAGGTGGAACTGGGCGGCGGCAAGGTCAGCCAGCAGGACGTCAGCGGCCAGCGCTATCAGGGCGGCGGCCGCGTCGATGCGGCCGCCACGATCGGCGGGCTGCTAGGCGGCGCGGCGAAGCAAAGCGTTGACGGCAACGTACCGTTCGCCAGCGGCCATGCTTCAACTCAGCAAGCGGACGCCAAAGCCGGGGTGTTCAGCGGCAAATAACACGCCCCCCAACGCAATGCCCCCGGTTAAAACCGGGGGCGTTTTTTTTACAGCGTGCTCGGGGTGTCTTCCCAGTCGCGATCGTCGTCCTTGGCATCCTGATCCAACACGTTGTAAGCCACGGCGCAGAACAGCGAGTTCAGGCGCTTCATGTCCCCCAACAATCCCAAATGCAACGAACTGGTCTCGATGCTCTGCACGTTTTGCTGGTGCAAACGATCGACGTGCGCGTGCGCGTAGCGGCGATCCAGAATGCGGAAACGGTGCTTGGAACGGCGCAGGCGCTTGGCGCTGGTGACGTCGCCGGACAGGAACACCGACAGCCCCAGGCGCAGATTGCCGATCAGCCGTTCGTGCAGCCCGTCCAGCTCCGCCAACCCTTCCGCCGAGAAGGCGCGGCGCGCGGCGTGCGACTTGGCGCCCACGTCGCCGGCCATGCGCTCGATGATGTCGCCCGCCTGTTCCAGGTTGAGCGCCATTTCGATGATCTCCGCCCAGCGGCGCGAGTCTTCCTCGCCCAGATCTTCCTTCTGGATCTGCGCCAGATACAGCTTGATGGCGGTGTACAGCACGTCGACGTCATCGTCGAGGCGCCGCACCTCTTTATCGACCCCCTGCTTACCGTGCAGCACCTCACGTTGCAGGATCATCATGTGTTCCACCACGTCGCCCATGCGCAGCGTTTCGCGCGCCGCGTTGGCCAACGCCAGCGTCGGCGTGTCCAGCGCGCTGGCGTCCAGATGGCGCGGCCGCATGCGCGGATCGTCGGCCGCTTCGTCGACGATCAGCCGTTCGCACAGCGTCGCCATCGGCCCGGCCAGCGGGATCATCACCAGGCAGCGGATCAGGTTGTAGAACACGTGGAAATAGATCACCAGCTCTTCGCTGCCGCCCGGCAGTTGGGCCATCAAATCCGCCAGATAGGAGACGAACGGCAGCACCAGTATGCAGCCCACCAGCTTGAACAGCAGGCTGCCGAGCGCCACGCGCCGCCCCGCGGCGTTCTGGCCGCTGGCGTTGATCATCGCCAGCAGGCCGCTGCCGAGGTTGGCGCCGATCACCAGACAGAGCGCCACCTTCAGCGAAATCACGCCGGATGCGGTCAGAGTGGCGGTCAGCAGTACCGCCGCCAGGCTGGAATAGCTGACGATAGCGAACAGCGCGCCGGTCAGGGCATCCAGCATCACGTCGCCGGTCAGCGACGAGAACAGCACTTTCACCCCGGCCGCCTGGGTGATCGGCGTGGCGGCGGCGACGATCAGCTCCAGCGCCAGCACGATCAGCCCAAGGCCGATCAGGACGCGTCCGATCTGGCCGATCCGCATCTGTTTGCGGCTGAGGAACAGGAAGACGCCGACCAGGATCAGCAGCGGCGACAGCCAGGAAAGATCGAAGGTCAGCACGCGCGCCATCAGCGCGGTGCCGACGTCGGCGCCCAGCATGATCACCAGCGCAGGCGCCAGCCCCACCAGCCCCTGCGCGACGAAAGAGGTCACCAGCAGCGCGGTGGCGTTGCTGCTTTGCACCAGCGCGGTCACGCCGATGCCGGAAACGAACGCCAGCGGTTTTTTCTCAACGCTGTCGCTCAACACGCGCCGCAGATTGGCGCCGTAAACCCGCATGATCCCGGTGCGCACGATGTGGGTGCCCCACACCAACAGCGCCACGGACGAAAGCAGGTGAAGAAGGGTCAGCACGGAAGATACGCTCCATTAACGCCCGGCCAAAGGAGGCTGATACCCGATGCTTGTCACGCGACGCAGAGAGGCGAGCCAAAGGATGACGGATACAGCGCGCGGTCCCGCCTGCCGGGCGTGGGTCTGGCAGGACAGCGGGCGGGCGGCAGACCGCAGAAGAGAAGGGTTAATGCGGCGGCGGGAAGGCCCCGGCGCCGCGCTGCGAAGTCATGCAACTTCCCGCAATACAACAGGTTCCAAGTGTAGCCCAATTTCCGCGCCGTCGGGCCGCAGGTCGGCCACCGAACGGTTGAGCACGTCAACCAGCAATTCTACCTCGCAAACCTGAATCCGATACCGTACCACATTCCCGAGCAAACTGTGACCCAGGATCACCCCGCCGATCCCCTGTCCGGCCGGCAACAGGCCGATCGACTCGGGGCGGATCGCCACCTTGCCGACATAGCTGCGCCCGGTCAAGCGGCCGGCCTGTTCGGCGCTCAGCAGGTTGTAGTTGCCGATAAACCCGGCGGCGAAGGCATCCGCCGGCTGGGTATACAGGGTTTCCGCATCGCCGCTCTGCACGATCTGCCCCTTGTTCATCAGCACGATGCGATCCGACAGGGTCAACGCCTCTTCCTGATCGTGGGTGACGAAGATCGCCGTCAGGTTCAGCTCGCGCTGAATGCGCCGGATCTGCTCGCGCAGGTGTTTGCGAATACGCGCATCCAGCGCCGACAGCGGTTCGTCGAGCAGCAGCAGACGCGGGCGAGTGACCAGCGATCGCGCCAACGCTACGCGCTGACACTGGCCGCCCGACAGCTGATGCGGATAGCGCTTCGCCAAATCGGTCAGCTCCACCAGCGCCAGCGCTTCCTGCACCCGCAGGCCGATCTGCCCGGCCGCCAGCTTCTGCATTTTCAGGCCGAAGGCCACGTTGCCTTCCACCGTCATATTGGGAAACAGCGCATAACTTTGAAACACCATGCCGATGCCGCGCTTTTGCGGCGCCAGCGGCACCAGATCCTGGCCCTGCAGCAAAATTTGCCCGCTGTCGACCGGGGTCAGGCCGGCCAGACAGCGCAGCAGCGTCGATTTGCCGCAGCCGCTAGGCCCCAGCAGGGTGACGAACTCCCCCTCTTCGGCGGTGAAATCGATATCCTGAAACACCTGGGTCTGGCCATAGTGTTTGTTCAGGCGGGTGACGTTGAGATAAGCCATCGGGTTAGCCCTTGTTTTTATTCAGCAGGTTCGCCAGCCAGGTGACGAGCAGCACCACGGCGAAATAGGAGATGACCAGCGCGCTGGTGAAGTGCCCGCTGCCGTTGCGCATATTGAACAGATAGACCTGCAGCGTTTCATACTGGCTGCCTACCAGCAGATTGGCGAACACGAACTCGCCGATCAGGAACGAAAACGACAGCAGCACGGCGATCGTTCCGCCCTTGCGCAGGTTCGGCAGCACCACCCACAGCGCCGCCTGCCAGGTGCTGGCGCCGAGCAGGTGCGCGGCGTCCATCAGATCGCGCAGGTTGATCGCCTGCATGTTGTTGCTGATGGCGCGGTAGATAAACGGCAGCGCGATGGTGAAATAGCAGCCCACCAAAATCCAGGGGGTGCCGAGCAGCGGCAGCGGATCGGCGGCGAACAGCTGCATCAGCCCCACCGCCGACACCACCGGCGGCACGGCAAACGGCAGCAGGATCAGCACGTTCATCACCGCGTCCAGCTTGGGGAAGTAGTAAGCGATCACAAACATCGCCGGCAGGATCACCACCACCGACAGCAGCAACGTGCCAAAGCAGATCAGCAGCGAGTGCCACAGCGCCAGCAAAAAGCGCGAATCGCTCCACAGCGCCGTCAGCCATTTCAGGGTAAAACCGTCCGGCAAAATGGTGGCGCCCCACTGGGTAGCCAGCGCGTAAACCAGCGTCGCCGCCAGCGGCAGCAGCAGAATCAACAGCAGCAGGCCGGTCACCGTGCGGTGGTACAGGCGTTCAACACGCGACATGAGCATTCTCCATCCGATTATGAGCGCGCATTGAGGTAACTCCTGCGCAGCATCCATTGGTGGATCACCGTGATAAACGCCATCATCGCCACCAGCAGCATCGCCAGCGCGCTGGCCAGGTTCGGATCGAGGGAGATGTCCCCCGCCACCAGCGCTGAGATGCGGATCGGGATCACGTTGAAGTTGCCGGTGGTCAGCGCGTACACCGTGGCGTAGGCGCCCAGCGCGTTGGCCAGCAGGATGACGAAGGTGCCCATCAGCGCCGGCGCCAACACCGGCAGGCCGATATGCCGCCAGTAGCGCCAGGGGCCGGCGCCGAGCAGCGCCG
Source organism: Serratia sp. SCBI (assembly GCF_000747565.1). Taxonomy (NCBI): domain Bacteria; kingdom Pseudomonadati; phylum Pseudomonadota; class Gammaproteobacteria; order Enterobacterales; family Yersiniaceae; genus Serratia; species Serratia sp. SCBI. Next base: position 4,618,348 of record NZ_CP003424.1, read on the forward strand.
CCGACTCGCGCCAATCGGCGCGCAGCGCATCGAACGCCGGATACAGCAACAGCACGCCCAACGGGATCTGGAAGTAGGTATACAGCACGATCAGGCCGCTCTTGGAATAGAGGTTGAAGCTCTCCATCAAACCGTATTTGCGCAGCAGCAGCGTCAGGCAGCCGTTCAACCCCAACAGAATGACGAAGGCGAACGCCAGCGGCACCCCGGCGAAGTTGCTGGTCATGTTGGTGAACGACATCACGAAGTCATGAAAGCGGGTCTGGCCGAGCTGGCGAAGTGAGTAACTGCCCACTAATGCAATCAGCAAGCCGTAGACGCTCGACCACAGCGAGATTTCCAGCGAGAACTGAAAGGCCTGCAGGTAGAACGGCGACGTGAGGATATCGACATAGTTGCCCCATCCCCAGCCGCTGCTCTCGCTGAAAAAGCTGTGAACCGCGATCCACACCAGCGGGGCGATCTGAAACGCGCCGAACAGCACGATAAACGGCAGCAGGCACAGCGCGGCGATCCATTTGGTTTTGCTGTTCATCGCGCATCCTGCGCCAGCAGCGCCCGACAGCGCGGCTTGTCGTGCGGCGCCTGCAACAGATCGCAGATCGTGCCGCACAGCTCGGTTTGCTGCGGATCGGCGTCGTCCAGGCTGAAGCCCGCGCCGAACACGAACAGCGGCACCTGGCGCTCTTCCGGCAACACCCCGCCGTGGCTGCGATCGTCGTTCATGCCGTGGTCGGCGGTAACCAGCACCTGATAACCGGCCGCCAGCCACTCGGGCAGGTAGCGCGACAGCGAGCCGTCGGCGCGGCGCGCCGCGTTGCGGTACTGCGGCGAAGAGAGGCCGAAGCGGTGCCCGGCGTCGTCGATGTTCATCGGGTGGATCAGCAGAAAATCCGGCTGATGACGCTGGCGCAGGCTTTCGGCGTCGTCGAACAGATGGCTGTCGGGATAGCCGTCGTCGTAATAGAAATGGCCGTGCTGAATCGGCAGCTCGGGAGCGTCGGTGTGGCGGTCGCGCGCGGCGTCGAACGGCGTACGGTTATACAATTCGCTGAACCAATGATACGCGGCGGCGGCGGTGGTCAGCCCGGCGGCGCGCGCGTAATGAAACACGCTTTGTTGATGAGAAAGGCGCGAGACGTGGTTGTGCACCACGCCGCTCTCCACCGGCGTGACGCCGGTGAGGATGCATTCATACAGCGGCCGGGAGAGCGAGGGCAACTCGCTCTCCAGCAGGTACAACCGCCCGCGTCCCGCCGCGCATTCGGCCTGCAGATACCCCATGGCGTCGTGCGCCACCCGGTAGTTGAGGCCGTCCAGCAGCACGAGGATCGTTTTCATGGTGCGTTAACTCACTGCTGCATAAACATAATGACGTTTTCCTGCCACAGACGCGGCAGCGCTTTGGCGCTCTGTTCCCAGGCCGCTGGATCGGCGATCGGGTGCGCATTCTTGTACTGCTCGGCCGGCAGCAGCTTGGCCTTGACGTCGTCCGGCAGCGTCAGATGTTCGGCGCGGATCGGGCGGGCATAGCCGCGCGCCAGGTTGATCTGGCCGGCGTCGGAGAAGATGTATTCACGCGCCAGCTTGGCGGCGTTCGGGTGCTTGGCGTATTTATTGATGATGGTGGTGTAGCCGGAGGTGATCGAGCCGTCCGACGGGATCAGCACTTCAAAACGGGTTTTGTCGATCTGATCGCGGTAGTTCAGGCCGTTGAAGTCCCACACCACGCCAACCTGCACTTCCCCTTTCTCCAGTGATGCGATCACCGGGTTACTCAGGCTCAGGCGGCCGGCCTTGGCCAGCTTGCCGAAGAATTCCAGGCCCGGCTTGAGGTTTTTCTCGTTGCCGCCCATGGCGTAGGTGGCCGCCAGCACGCCGCTGGCCGCCTGCGACGCGGTACCGACGTCGCCGATGGTGACCTGATAGCTGCCCTTGAGCAGATCGGCCCAGCTGTGCGGGATGTCTTTCACCTGCTGCTTGTTGATGATGAAGGCGATGGTGCCGGTGTAAGCCAGCGCCCAGTGGCCGTCTTTGTCTTTCGCCCACTCCGGCACCTGATCCCAGGTAGACGGTTTGTACGGCTGCGTTACACCCTTCTGTACCGCCACCGGGCCGAAGGCCGCGCCGACGTCACCGATGTCCGCCGTGGCGTTGTTCTTTTCCGCATCGAATTTGGCGATCTCCTGCGCGGAGCTCATGTCGGTATCGACATGCTTCAGGCCGTACTTGCTCAACAGATCTTGCCAGGTGCCTTTCCAGTTGGCCCAGCTGTCCGGCATGCCGACGCTGTTGACTTCGCCTTCTTTCTTCGCGGCCTGCTCCAGCGCCGCCAGATCGGTATCCGCGGCCCAGCTCATCTGGCTGGATAACACGATGGCACTGGTTAACACAGAAGCGCACAAACGTTTCATAACTGATGCTCCAGGTGGTAGTGTGGGGATGGCTGGACTAGTCCAGCAAGGACCAAACCAATCTAACGGACGAATGTGATAATTATATGTCAGCTTAAAAAAGCGACAGTTTTATCACCCATTGCAACGGCGAAAACGCGACGCTGGTCTACCTTAAGGAAGGCCAAACGCACTGAAACGGGACACCCGCTGTATGAGTGAAGCACCGACGACCGTCGCCACCATCTGCCAAACGCTGAGCGCCCGCATCACCGCCGGCGAGTTCGCCGTGGACGGCAAGCTGCCCTCCGAACGCGCCCTGAGCGAGCAATTCGCCACCACCCGCATTACCTTGCAGGAGGCGCTCGGCCAGCTGGAGGCGCAGGGCGTCATCTACCGCCAGGTGCGGCGCGGCTGGTTCATCTCGCCGCCACGTTTGATCTACAACCCGCTGCAGCGCAGCCATTTTCACGCCATGGCGCAGCAGCAGGGGCGCGCCGCGCATACTGAAGCGATCGACAGCGCGGTCGTCACGCTCGACGCGCCGCTCGCCGGCCGCCTGGCGCTGCCTCCCGGCGCGCAGGCCTATCGCATTCGCCGACTGCGCTACATCGACGGACGCGCGGTGCTGTACTGCGAGCACTATCTCAATCCGGCCTATTTCCCCGGCATTCTGGACGAAGATCTCACCCAGTCGCTGACCGCGCTGTACGCCGCGCGCTACGGCATTCACTACGGCCGGGTGCGTTTCGACATGCTGCCCACCCTGCTGCCGCAGCAGGCCGCCGCCATGCTGAAAGTGACCTACGGCAGCCCGGCGCTGTTCATTACGCGGGTGAATCGCGATCAGCACGACAGGGTGATCGATTGCGACCTGGAGTATTGGCGGTACGACGCGCTACACATCGATGTGGAAGCGCTGTAAATGACAAGGGCGCATCGCTGCGCCCTTAAAGAGGAAAGTCAGTCGGCGTCGTAGCCGAGGTTTGGCGCCAGCCAGCGCTCGACCTCGCTCACGCTCATCCCTTTACGCGCCGCGTAGTCTTCCACCTGATCGCGCTGGATCTGCGCCACCGCGAAGTACTTGCTCTCGGGGTGGCTGAAGTACCAGCCGGATACCGCCGCCCCCGGCCACATGGCGAAGGACTCCGTCAGTTCCATACCGGTGTGGCGGTTGACGTCCAACAGCTGCCAGATGGTCGCTTTTTCGGTGTGCTCCGGGCAGGCCGGGTAGCCCGGCGCCGGCCGGATGCCCTGATAGTTTTCCCGGATCAGCTCCTCGTTGCTCAGGCTCTCGTCGGCGGCATAGCCCCAGTGCAGCTTGCGCACCTGTTCGTGCAGGTATTCGGCAAAAGCCTCCGCCAAACGATCCGCCAGCGCCTTGACCATGATTTTGTTGTAATCGTCGTGCTGCGCGTCGTACGCCGCCGCCAGCGCGTCTTCCTCCAGCCCGCCGGTCACCGCGAAGGCGCCGAAGTAGTCGGCTTTGCCGCTGCTTTTCGGCGCCACAAAGTCCGCCAGGCAGTAGTTCGGGAAGTCGGTTTTTTCCGTCTGTTGCCGCAGGTGGCGACTCACCGCCAGCACCTCGTCACGCCGTTCGTCGCGGTATACCTCCACGTCGTCGCCGACGCGGTTGGCCGGGAACAGGCCGTAAACGCCGCGCGGGTTGAGGCTGCGCTCGGCGGCCAACCGATCCAGCATCTGATTGGCGTCATGGAACAGGCGCTTGGCCTCTTCCCCCACCACCTCATCCTCGAGGATGCGTGGGTATTTGCCCGCCAGCGACCAGGTCATGAAGAACGGCGTCCAGTCGATATAGTGGCGCAGCGTCTCGATGCCGGCCGACACCGGAAACACGCCAAGCTGCCGCGGCGCCGGCGGCTGATAGTCGGCCCAGTTCAGCGCCATGGCGTTGGCGCGCGCCTTGTGCAAATCGACCGGCGGCGTGCGCGGCTTTTTGCGCGCGTGTTGAATGCGCACCGTTTCATACTCTTTGCGGGTGCGCGCCACGAACTCGTCGCGCTGGGTGGCGGACAGCAGCGCCGACACCACGCCCACGGTGCGCGAGGCGTTTTGCACGTAGGTGGTCGGGCCGCTGTAGTTCTGCTCGATTTTCACCGCGGTGTGCGCCTTGGAGGTGGTGGCGCCGCCGATCAGCAGCGGCAGCGTAAAGCCCTGGCGCTCCATCTCTTTGGCCACGTTGACCATCTCGTCGAGCGACGGCGTGATCAGCCCCGACAGGCCGATGATGTCGACATTCTCCTCGCGCGCGGTGCGCAGGATTTTCTCCGTCGGCACCATCACGCCAAGATCGACGATTTCATAGTTGTTGCACTGCAGCACCACGCCGACGATGTTCTTGCCGATGTCGTGCACGTCGCCTTTCACCGTCGCCAACAGGATTTTGCCCGCGGAGGTGCCCTGCTGCTTGCTGGCCTCGATGTACGGTTCCAGGTAGGCCACCGCTTGCTTCATCACGCGGGCGGATTTCACCACCTGCGGCAGGAACATCTTGCCCTCGCCGAACAGATCGCCGACCACGTTCATCCCGGCCATCAGCGGCCCTTCGATCACTTCGATCGGACGTTCGGCCTGCTGCCGCGCTTCTTCGGTGTCCAGTTCGATAAACTCGGTGATGCCCTTCACCAGCGAGTATTCCAGCCGCTTCTCCACCGGCCAGCCGCGCCATTCCGCCTGCTGCACCGCCGCTTCGCCGTCTTTGCTGCCGCGGTACTTTTCCGCCAGTTCCAGCAAGCGTTCGGTGCCGTCCTCGCGACGGTTGAGGATCACGTCTTCTACCGCCTCGCGCAGCTCGCCAGGCAGATCGTCGTAAATCGCCAGCTGCCCGGCGTTGACGATGCCCATGTCCATGCCGTTGCGAATGGCGTGATACAGGAATACCGCGTGGATCGCTTCACGCACCGGATCGTTGCCGCGGAACGAGAACGACACGTTGGACACCCCGCCGGAGATCATCGCGTGCGGCAGGTGGGTTTTGATGTCGGCGCAGGCTTCGATAAAGTCGACGGCGTAGTTGTTGTGCTCGTCGATGCCGGTGGCGACGGCGAAGATGTTCGGGTCGAAAATGATGTCTTCCGGCGGGAAACCGACGCGTTCGGTCAAAATTTTATAGGCGCGGCGACAGATCTCGAACTTGCGCTCGCGGGTGTCCGCCTGGCCCACTTCGTCGAACGCCATCACCACCACCGCGGCGCCATAGCGGCGCACCAGCCTGGCGTGGTGGATAAAGGCCTCTTCGCCCTCCTTCATCGAGATCGAGTTGACGATACCCTTGCCCTGAATGCACTTCAGGCCTTTCTCGATAACGGACCACTTGGAGGAGTCGATCATGATCGGCACCCGGGCGATATCCGGCTCGCCGGCGATCAGGTTGAGGAAGCGCACCATCGCCGCTTCGGCGTCGAGCATCCCCTCATCCATGTTGATGTCGATGATCTGCGCGCCGTTCTCGACCTGCTGACGCGCCACGTCGAGCGCCTCGTTGTATTTCTCTTCTTTGATCAAGCGTTTGAAACGCGCCGAACCGGTGACGTTGGTGCGCTCGCCGACGTTGACGAACAGGGTGTTGGCGTCGATGGTCAACGGCTCCAGACCGGCCAGGCGGCAGGCGACCGGGATATCCGGCAGCCGGCGCGGCGGCACGCCCTCGACCGCCTTGGCCATCGCGGCGATATGTTCCGGCGTGGTGCCGCAGCAGCCGCCGATAATATTGAGAAAGCCGGCCTGCGCCCACTCCCCGACCTGGCGCGCCATCTCGGCCGCATCCAGATCGTACTCGCCGAAGGCGTTCGGCAAACCGGCGTTCGGGTGTGCGGTGACGTAGGTCTCCGAGATGCGCGCCAGCTCCGCGACGTACTGACGCAGCTCATCCGGCCCCAGGGCGCAGTTCAGGCCGAAGGTCAGCGGCTTGACGTGGCGCAGCGAATTGTAAAACGCTTCGGTGGTCTGGCCGGACAGGGTGCGGCCGGAAGCGTCGGTGATGGTGCCGGAAATCATGATCGGCAGTTCCACCCCCAGCGCTTCGAATTCGGTTTCCACCGCAAAAGCGGCGGCCTTGGCGTTGAGGGTGTCGAAGATGGTTTCGATCATGATCAGATCGACGCCGCCTTCCACCAGCGCGCGGGTCGATTCGCGGTAAGCCGCCACCAGTTCATCGAACGAGATGTTGCGGAACGCCGGATCGTTGACGTTCGGCGAGATGGACGCGGTGCGGTTGGTCGGCCCCAACACCCCGGCGACGTAGCGCGGTTTTTCCGGCGTGCGCGCCGTCCATTCGTCGGCGCAGGCGCGCGCCAGGCAGGCGGCCTGATAGTTAATCTCGGCGGACAGCGACTCCATATGGTAGTCGGCCATGGCGATGGAGGTGGAGTTGAAGGTATTGGTCTCAAGGATATCGGCGCCCGCCTCGAGATAGGCGTAATGAATGGCGGTGATCACTTCCGGCTTGGTCAGCACCAGCAGATCGTTGTTGCCTTTCAGATCGCTGCGCCAGTCGGCGAAACGCTCACCGCGGAAATCGCGCTCATCCAGACGGTAGCTCTGGATCATGGTGCCCATGCCGCCGTCCAACACCAAAATGCGCTGCGCTAACTGGCGGCGCAGTTGTTCTACTCGATTCGTCACTGTAACCCCTTCCATTGCCATCCAGCCCATTGCTCAACTGCCGCAAAAACCAACGAGTCATCCTAGCACAGCTTGTAAGGACAAAGGGCCAGGCGACAATTGAGAGTTTTTCAGGTTGTGCGCCAACACCTCCGATGAGCTGACGGCGGCTTGCAATTCATCGACAAAAAACGAAAATGAATTCCATCATACGGAAAAAGGAATCTCACCCATGGCCACCCCTGCTCCCGCCAAGCGCGGCAAGAAGCCCCGCGCAGCAGCCCCCGCCGCCAGTGCGGCGACCGGTCAGGTACAATCGTTGACCCGTGGCCTGAAACTGTTGGAATACATTTCGGAAGCCCAGGGCAACGTGGCGCTGACCGATCTGGCCCAGCAGGCCGGCCTGCCGAACTCCACCACTCACCGCCTGCTCACCACCATGCAGCAGCAGGGATTCGTGCGCCAGGTCGGCGATCTCGGCCTGTGGACCATCGGCTCGCACGCCTTTGTGGTCGGCAGCAGCTTCCTGCAAAGCCGCAACCTGCTGGCGATGGTGCATCCAACGCTGCGCCGCCTGATGGAGGAGTCCGGCGAAACCGTCAACCTGGCGGTGCTGGATACCAGCGAGTACCAGGCGATCATCATCGATCAGGTGCAGTGCACGGCGCTGATGCGCATGTCGGCGCCGATCGGCGGCAAACTGCCGATGCACGCCTCCGGCGCCGGCAAAGCGTTCCTCGCCACCCTGCCGGACGATCAGGTGACCAAACTGCTGCACAAGAAAGGCATGCACACCTACACGCCGCATACCCTGACGCCGCACAACCTGAAAGAGGGGCTGGCGCAGATCCGCAAACAGGGCTTCTCCTTTGACGACGAAGAGCACGCGCTCGGCCTGCGCTGCGTGGCGGCCTGCATCTTCGACGAGCACCGCGAAGCCTTCGCCGCCATTTCCATCTCCGGCCCGGTGTCGCGCATCACCGACGATCGCGTGATCGAGCTGGGCGCGCTGGTGATCCACGCGGCGAAAGAGATCAGCCTGGCCTACGGCGGCGTGCGCTAATCCTGCTCATCCGAGGGGCGCCCCAGTGCGCCCCTGCTCCCCTGCCATGCTCTGTTGTCAGCATGTAACAGGCTGTCGGCATCCTGTTTAGCGCACAGGAAAAAAGCTTGAAGCCGATCACAGTTAACGATCCTCACGGCGAAAGCCCATTGCAACCGCTCAAACTTCCTTCGACAATGTTACCGATAACATGTTACCGGTAACAATCAAACTGAACGAAGGTAACGTCACCCGGTGTTTTGGAGCCAAGCCATGACCAACAATCAAAATCGCATTTACGTCGTTATGGGCGTTTCCGGCAGCGGCAAGTCCGCCGTCGCCGCCGCCGCGGCCCGCCAACTCTCCGCCGGCTTCCTCGACGGCGACTTCCTGCACCCGCGCAGCAACATCCTGAAGATGGCCGCCGGCGAAGCGTTGAACGACGACGATCGCGCGCCGTGGCTAGCCGCGCTCAACGACGCCGCCTTCGCCATGCAGCGCACCAACAACGTGTCGATCATCGTCTGCTCGGCGTTGAAAAAGCAGTATCGCGACCGCCTGCGCGCCGGCAACGGCAACCTGTCATTCATCTATCTGCACGGTGAGTTCCCGGTGATCGAATCCCGCCTGGCGGCGCGCAACGGCCACTTCTTCAAGCCGCAGATGCTGGTCACCCAGTTCGCCGCGCTGGAGCAACCGGGCGCCGACGAGAACGACGTGATGGCGATCGACATCAATCAGCCGCTGGACGCGGTGATCGCCGATACCGTGCGCCATATCCAGAGCTTCCTGCCGCAGGACGTGTGCGCGTGAGTACCGTAACGCTGGTCGGTACCGCAGTCGGCTCGGTTTTACTGCTGTTATTCCTGGTGATGAAGGCGCGCATGCACGCCTTCGTCGCGCTGATGCTGGTGTCCATCGCCGCCGGCATTTTCTCCGGCATGCCGCTGGAACACATCGCCGACACCATGCAAAAAGGCATGGGCGACACGCTGGGCTTCCTGGCGATCGTGGTGGCGCTCGGGGCGATGTTCGGCAAGATCCTGCATGAGGTCGGCGCGCTCGATCAAATTGCGGCGCAATTGCTGAAACGATTCGGACAAAGCAAGGCGCACTACGCGCTCGGCATCGCCGGGCTGATCTGCGCACTGCCGCTGTTCTTCGACGTGGCGGTGGTGCTGCTGATCGGCATCGTGTTCGCCGTGGCGCGCCGCACCGACGGCAATATCGTCAAGCTGGCGATCCCGCTGTTCGCCGGCGTGGCCGCCGCCGCCTCCTTCCTGCTGCCGGGGCCGGTGCCGATGCTGCTGGCGTCGCAGATGAAGGCCGATTTCGGCTGGATGATCGCCATCGGCCTGGTGGCGGCGGTGATCGGCATGCTGATCGCCGGCCCGCTGTACGGCAGCTTTATCAGCCGTTTCGTCAACTGGCCGATGCCGCCGGAAGAGAATGAGCCGACGCTGACCAAGGGCAATCTGCCGTCGTTCGGCTTCAGCCTGGCGCTGGTGCTGTGCCCGCTGGTGCTGGTCGGCATGAAAACCATCGGCGCGCGGCTGGTCCCCCCCGGCTCGCAGCTGCAGCAGTGGCTGGAGTTTATCGGCCACCCGTTCACCGCCATCCTGCTGGCCTGCCTGATCGTGATTTACGGTCTGGCGAAACCGCGCGGCATGAGCAACGAACAGACCCTGGCCATCTGTTCCGCTGCGGTGCAGCCGGCCGGGATCATCCTGCTGATGACCGGCGCCGGCGGGGTGTTCAAGCAGATCCTGGTGGATTCCGGCGTCGGGCCGGCGCTGGGTGACGCCATGATCGGCGCCGGCCTGCCGATCGCCGTGGCCGCCTTCGCGCTGTCCGCCATGGTGCGGGTGATTCAGGGCTCGGCCACCGTCGCCTGCCTGACCACCGTCGGTCTGGTGCTGCCGGTCACCAGTCAGCTCGGTCTGAACGGCGGGCAACTGGCCGCGCTGGCCATCTGCATCGCCGGCGGCTCCATCGTGCTGAGCCACGTCAACGACGCCGGCTTCTGGCTGTTCGGCAAATTCACCGGCGCCAACGAACTGCAAACGCTGAAAACCTGGACGGTGATGGAAACCATTCTGGGCAGCGTCGGCGGCGCCATCGGTATGATTGCATTCACGATGTTTTAAATCCTAAATCGCCCCCGGCCTTGCACACCAGGGCTGCAAATCACCCCCGGGGGCACCGCCACAGGCGGCGACTATAACAACAGCAATGTGAGGAAGGCATGATTAATCCAACCTTGTCCCGTGTCACACAGCGCATCATCGACCGTTCCCAGGCCAGCCGCGCCGCCTATCTGGCGCGTATCGAGGCGGCCCGCTCCCAAACCGTCCACCGCGCGCAGCTCGCCTGCGGCAACCTGGCCCACGGCTTCGCCGCCTGTCAGCCCGATGACAAGGCGTCGCTGAAAAACATGGTGCGCAGCGATATCGCCATCATCACCGCTTACAATGACATGCTGTCGGCCCACCAGCCGTACGAACACTACCCGCAGCGGCTGAAGCAGGCGCTGAAGGCGGTCGGCGCCGTGGGCCAGGTGGCTGGAGGCGTGCCGGCGATGTGCGACGGGGTGACGCAGGGGCAGGACGGCATGGAGCTGTCGCTGATGAGCCGCGACGTGATCGCCATGTCGGCCGCCGTCGGCCTGTCGCACAATATGTTCGACGGCGCGCTGTTCCTCGGCATCTGCGACAAGATCGTGCCGGGGCTGGTGATGGCCGCCCTCTCCTTCGGCCACCTGCCCGCGCTGTTCGTGCCGGCCGGCCCGATGAGCAGCGGCCTGCCGAACAAGGAAAAAGTGCGCGTGCGCCAGCTGTACGCCGAGGGCAAGGCCGACCGCTTGGCGCTGCTGGAGGCCGAGGCGGCCTCTTATCACGGCATCGGCACCTGCACCTTCTACGGCACCGCCAACACCAACCAGATGGTGATGGAGGTGATGGGTCTGCATCTGCCGGGCGCCTCCTTCGTCCATCCGGACACGCCGCTGCGCGACGCGCTGAACGACGCCGCCGCGCGCCAGGTGACCCGACTGACCGATACCGCCGGCAACTACCTGCCGATCGGCCGCCTGGTGGACGAGAAAGTGGTGGTGAACGGCATCGTCTCGCTGCTGGCCACCGGCGGCTCCACCAACCTGACCATGCATCTGGTGGCGATGGCGCGGGCGGCGGGCATCATCATCACCTGGGACGATTTCTCGGAGCTGTCGGAGGCGGTGCCGCTGCTGTGCCGCATCTACCCGAACGGCCCGGCCGACATCAACCAATTCCAGGCCGCCGGCGGCGTGCCGCTGGTGGTGCGCGAACTGCTGCAACACGGCCTGCTGCACGAAGACGTGCACACCGTGGCCGGTTTCGGCCTGCGCCGCTACACCCAGGAACCGTGGCTGGACAACGGCCAATTGGTATGGCGCGAAGGCGTGGCCGGCTCGCTCGACGCCAGCGTGATCGCCAGCGTGGCCCAGCCGTTCGAACATCACGGCGGCACCAAAGTGATGGCCGGCAATCTGGGCCGCGCGGTGATGAAAACCTCGGCGGTGCCCGCCGATAACCAGATCATCGAAGCGCCGGCGGTGGTGTTCGACAGCCAGCACGATATTGTGCCGGCGTTCGAAGCCGGCAAGCTGGATCGCGATTGCGTGGTGGTGGTGCGCTTCCAGGGGCCGCAGGCCAACGGCATGCCGGAGCTGCACAAGCTGATGCCGCCGCTGGGCGTGTTGATGGATCGCGGCTTCAAAGTGGCGCTGGTGACCGACGGCCGCCTGTCCGGCGCCTCCGGCAAGGTGCCTTCCGCCATTCACGTCACCCCGGAAGCCTATACCGGCGGCCTGCTGGCGAAAGTGCGCGACGGCGATCCGATCCGCGTCAACGGCCGCAGCGGCGAGCTGCAGGTGCTGGTCGACGCCGACGAGTTGGCGCGGCGCACGCCTTGCCAACCCGATCTGAGCGCCGAACACATCGGCTGCGGCCGCGAGCTGTTCGGCGCGCTGCGCAGCCAGCTGTCAGGCGCCGAGCAGGGCGCCTGCTGCATCAAATTTTAATCGATAGCCTGGCCGCATCGCCGCCTGGCGGCGGCCACAGAGGAGAACGTCAGCATGAACAAGTGGACAACAAGCGCCGAGCAGATCCTGACGGCGGGGCCGGTAGTGCCGGTCATCGTGATCAACAAGCTGGAACATGCGGTGCCGCTGGCGAAAGCGCTGGTCGCCGGCGGCGTGCGGGTGCTGGAGGTGACGCTGCGCACCGCCTGCGCCATGGACGCCATTCGCGCCATCGCCCAAGAGGTGCCGGAAGCGATCATCGGCGCCGGTACCGTGATCAATCCCAGCAGCTGCGGGAGGTGACCGAGGCCGGGGCGCAGTTCGCCATCAGCCCGGGGCTGACCGACGCTTTGCTGCAGGCGGCGACGGCGGGGTCAATCCCGTTGATCCCGGGCATCAGCACCGTATCTGAACTGATGCAGGGCATGGATTACGGCCTGCGCGAATTCAAATTCTTCCCGGCGGAAGCCAACGGCGGCGTGAAGGCGCTGCAGGCGATCGGTGGCCCGTTCCCGCAGGTGCGCTTTTGCCCGACCGGCGGCATTACGCCGAACAATTACCGCGATTATCTGGCGCTGAAAAGCGTGCTGTGCATCGGCGGCTCCTGGCTGGTGCCGGCGGACGCGCTCGAAAGCGGCGACTACGCGCGCATTACCGAACTGGCGCGCGCCGCCGTCGCGGGCGCCCAGGCCTGATTTACATCGCAGCGGTGGCGGCCGGCAGCGCCGCCCCGCTGCGCTGGCTGAACCGCTGCTTCTTGCGATAAGCGAACACGTCTTCCACATGCCCCTCGCGGATGCGCTGCTGCAACCCGCGCCAATACTCCGCGGTAAACAGATCGCTGTGCAACTCTTCAAACACCTGCCGAATGCGCCGATCGCCGCACAGGAAGTGGCGGAACTCTTCCGGGAACACATCGTTGGGCGCGATGCTGTACCACGGCTCGCTGGCCAGCTCGTCCTCCGGATAACGCGGCGGTGGAATGTCGCGGAAGTTGACCTCGGTCATGTAGCAAATCTCGTCGTAGTCGTAGAACACCACACGCCCGTGGCGCGTCACGCCGAAGTTCTTGAACAGCATATCGCCGGGGAAAATATTGGCGGCGGCCAACTGCTTGATCGCATTGCCGTACTCTTCAATCGCATCGCGCATTTGCTGGTCGTTGGCCTGCTCCAGATACAGGTTCAGCGGCGTCATGCGCCGTTCCATATACAGATGTTTGATCACGATGCGATCGCCGAGATCTTCCAGCTTGCCCGGCACTTCACGCCGCAGCTCCGCCAATAGCTCAGGGCTGAGACGCGCCTTGTCGACGACGAAATTTTCGTACTCCTGGGTATCCGCCATGCGCCCGACGCGATCGTGCTCTTTCACCAGCTGATAGCAAGCCATCACCTGCGCCTGCGTCACCTCTTTCTGCGGGGCGAACTCATCCTTGATCACTTTAAACACCCGATCGAAGGACGGCAGGGTGAACACCAGCATCACCATGCCTTTCACGCCCGGCGCGATGATGAACTGTTCCTGTGAGTGCGCCATAAAGGTCAGGTATTCGCGATAGCATTCGGTTTTGCCGTGTTTTTGGCAGCCGATCGCCATGTACAGCTCGGCGGTGGTCTTGCCCGGCAGGATCTCGCGCAGCCACTCCACCATCGCCGCCGGCAGCGGTGCGTAGACCATGAAATAAGAGCGGGCGAAACCGAAGACGATGCTGGCCTCGGCCTTGCCGGTCAGGCAGGCGTCGATAAACAGCGCGCCCGATTCGCTGTGGTGAATCGGCAACAGGAACGGGTAAACGCCGTCGGCCAAGCGCAACTTGCCGACCAGCCAGGCGGCCTTGTTGCGATAGAACAGCTCGTTGGCGATCTGGAAGGTCGCCCCCGTCAGTTGCTGTGGGCTGAAGGCGCGTTGCAGCGCCTGAGTGATGTAGCGAATGTCGCGTGTCAGATCCTCCCACGGCAACCGCAGCGGCAGATCGCTCAATACGCTGCGCAACATCGCCGGCAGATCGCCATTGGGGGTAAAATCGCGCGCCAGCGGACGTGGAATGTCGCGAAAACGCCGTTCCGGCTGCGAACTGAAGACGAACAGCTTGTCCGGCGTCAGATCGCGATGCTTGAACAACCGGCAATAGACCGAGTTGAAGAAGCTTTCGGCGATCTCAAATCGCGGGTAGTCCGGCAGCAGGTCGATATAGACCGCTTTGACCCGGCTGGGGAAGTCGGCGTCGAAATATTTCTGCCCGGTGATGCATTTAAGCTGCTCCACCACCAGACCAACGTGATGGTCGTACAGATGGATGCGCTTTTTCATCGCCTGCTGCACCGCCGGCCAGTCCGCCTGCTCAAAGCGCTGCTGCGCGCCGGCGGTCACTTCCAGAAAGCGGCCGTACTGCGCATCGAAGCCCTGCAGGATCGTCTGTGCGATCAACAACTCCAGTTTTGCCGCCATCCTTACCCCCGCCAGAAAAAGAAGCCTGCGCATGCAGGCTCCGGGTGAAACGTCTTCAAGCTTGCCGCATCAGAACTGCTGTTCTTCCGTCGAACCGGTCAGCGCAGTGACCGAAGAGGCGCCGCCCTGAATGATGGTGGTGACCTTGTCGAAGTAGCCGGTGCCCACCTCTTGCTGGTGCGACGCGAAGGTGTAACCGCGCTCCACCGCGGCGAACTCCGCCTGCTGCACCTTCTCAACGTAGTGTTTCATCCCTTCGCCCTGCGCATAGGCGTGCGCCAGGTCGAACATGTTGAACCACATGCTGTGGATGCCCGCCAGCGTGATGAACTGATACTTGTAGCCCATGTCCGACAGCGCCTGTTGGAAGCGAGCGATGGTCTGGTCGTCGAGGTTCTTCTTCCAGTTGAACGACGGCGAGCAGTTGTAGGCCAGCAGCTTGCCTGGGTATTTGGCGTGGATGGCGTCGGCGAAGCGCTGGGCGGCATCCAGATCCGGCGTTGAGGTTTCGCACCACACCATATCGGCGTAAGGGGCATAAGCCAGACCGCGGCTGATCGCCTGCTCGACGCCGGCATGGGTACGGAAGAAGCCTTCCGCCGTACGCTCGCCGGTGACGAAGGCGCTGTCATACGGATCGCAGTCAGAGGTCAGCAGGTCGGCCGCATCGGCGTCGGTACGGGCGATCACCAGCGTCGGCACGCCGAGCACGTCGGCCGCCAGGCGCGCGGCGACCAGTTTCTGGATCGCTTCTTGCGTCGGCACCAGCACTTTGCCGCCCATATGGCCGCATTTCTTCACCGCCGCCAGCTGATCTTCGAAGTGCACCCCGGCGGCCCCGGCGGTAATCATCGCTTTCATCAGCTCAAAGGCGTTCAATACGCCGCCGAAGCCGGCTTCCGCATCAGCGACGATCGGCAGGAAATAATCGGTGTACCCTTTGCTGCCCGGCTCAATCTGGTTCGCCCATTGGATCTGATCGGCGCGGCGGAAGGTGTTGTTGATGCGCTCGACCACCTTCGGCACCGAGTCCACCGGATACAGCGATTGGTCAGGGTACATGGCCGCTGCGCTGTTGGCGTCGGCCGCCACCTGCCAACCGGACAAGTAGATAGCCTCGACGCCGGCTTTGGCCTGCTGCAGCGCCTGGCCGCCGGTCAGCGCGCCCAGGCAGTTCACGTAGCCTTTGCGCGCCTTGCCGTTCAGCAACGCCCACAGTTTGGCGGCACCGTTTTGCGCCAGGGTGCATTCCGGGTTGACCGAACCGCGCAGATTGATCACGTCTTCGGCGCTGTAAGGGCGAGTGATGCCTTCCCAACGGGCCGATTTCCATTCCTGTTCCAGCTGCTGGATCTGTTGAGAGCGAGAGGTAGACATAATTTTTATCCTTTCAGTCATGTAGGGTTGATTGGGAAAGTTCAGGCCAGCAGCTCATAGCCGGGCAACGTCAGGAAATCGATTAATTCATCTTGCGTGGTGATGCGCTCCATCAGGCGCGCCGCCTCTTCGAACCGGCCGGCGTTAAAGCGCGCTTCCCCTACTTCTTCACGCACCACCAACATCTCTTCTTGCAACATCTGGCGGAACAGCGCCTTGGTGACCGGGCGCCCGTCGTTCAGGCTCTTCTCGTGGTGGATCCACTGCCAGATAGACGTACGGGAGATCTCCGCCGTCGCCGCATCTTCCATCAAACCGTAAATCGGCACGCAGCCATTGCCGGAGATCCAGGCTTCGATGTACTGCACCGCCACGCGGATATTGGCGCGCATCCCCGCTTCGGTGCGTTCGCCGTCGCACGGCTCCAGCAGTTGGGCGGCGCTGATCGGCGCATCCTGCTCACGCAGCACGTCCAGCTGGTTCTGGCGATCGCCCAATGCGTTGCCGAACACCTCCATCACCGTGTCCGCCAAGCCCGGGTGCGCCACCCAGGTGCCGTCGTGGCCATTGTTGGCCTCCAGCTCTTTGTCCGCTCGCACCTTATTCAGCACCCAGGCGTTTTTCTCGGCGTCTTTGCTCGGGATAAACGCCGCCATGCCGCCCATGGCGAACGCGCCGCGCTTATGACAGGTTTTGATCAACAGGCGCGAATAGGCGCTGAGGAAAGGTTTTTCCATGGTCACCGACTGACGATCCGGCAGCACGCGATCGCCGTGGTTCTTCAGCGTTTTGATGTAGCTGAAGATGTAATCCCAGCGGCCGCAGTTCAGACCGACGATGTGATCGCGCAGGTGATACAGGATCTCGTCCATCTGGAACACCGCCGGCAGAGTTTCGATCAGCACGGTCGCCTTGATGGTGCCGCGCGGCAGATCGAAACGATCCTCGGTAAAGCTGAAGACATCGCTCCACCAGGCCGCTTCCTCCCAGGACTGGGTTTTCGGCAGGTAGAAATACGGGCCGCTGCCCTTGGCCAACAGCTGGCGATAGTTGTGGTAGAAGTACAGCGCGAAATCGAACAGGCCGCCGGGGATGGCTTCATCACGCCACAGTACGTGCTTCTCCGGCAGGTGCAAGCCGCGCACGCGAGCGATCAACACCGCCGGATTCGGTTTCAGCTGGTAGATCTTGCCGGCTTCATTGGTGTAGGAGATGGTGCCGTTAACCGCATCGTGCAGGTTGATTTGACCGTCGATGACTTTGTCCCAGCTTGGCGCCAGCGAGTCTTCGAAGTCCGCCATAAACACTTTTACGTTGGCGTTCAACGCATTGATCACCATCTTGCGCTCGACCGGTCCGGTGATCTCTACCCGGCGATCGCGCAGGTCTTGCGGAATGCCGCGGATCTGCCAATTGCCTTCACGAATGGAATTGGTTTCCGAAATAAACCCAGGCAATTCGCCGCGATCGATATTTTGTTGCCAGCGGGCACGCGCCGCCAACAGCTCATTGCGACGCGGCGTGAATTTCCCCACCAGTTCCGCCAGAAATTCAACCGCTTCATCCGTTAACACCTGGCGCTCCGCAGCGGCGAAACCCTGCGTAAACCTTAACTCCGTGCCTGCTATCTGTTGCGTCATGACCTTGCTCCTTCCCATCGTTGCGCCCGAGCGACCGGCGCATTTTCATCAGAAATCACTGTGGATCAGGGCGGATGGAACGATCCTAAACTGGTCAGATCTCATCCCGATAGCGTTAAGAATACCCAAACAAAAAATAAAAATCAAAAACCATTTCCATTTTATTATTAAATATTTTATTAACACTTTATTATCAATTGGTTAGGATAAATAACACGGTCAACAGGTAAGGAAATCGGTTCCAATAGAATTGCAAAGACGGACTAACGCGTTGTTAGGCAATGGTTTTTTGGGAGAATTGACGAGTAAAAAGAAGATCGTGCAGAGGGTGAGCAGTGCGGCGGCCTCGATTCAGCCGCCGGCAGGCAGAAAATATCAGTCGAGAGTCGGATTCATATGGCGCAGATCGTAAGGCGTGATCTGGTAGACGTAATAATTGAGCCAATTGGAAAACAGCAGGTGGCCATGGCTGCGCCAGGTGGCTTTCGGTGTCAGTGCGGGGTTGTCATCGGGGAAGTAGTTGAGCGGTACGGCAGGATCGAGGCCAGCTTCGTTGTCGCGACAATACTCTCCCGCCAGCGTCATTGTATCGTATTCCGGATGGCCGGTGACGAACGCCAGTCGCTTATCCCTGCTGGCGAACAGGTAGGCGCCGGCCTGCTCGGATTCGGCCAGGATGTCCAGGTCGGTATATTGGCGAATCACCTCGGTCGGGAAATCGGCATAGCGCGAATGCGGCGCCAGGAAGCTTTCGTCGAAGCCGCGCGTCAGCAACGCATGCTGCTGCAGCGTTTGGTGCGGATAAACGCCGGAGAGCTTCACTTCGCGCGTCATCTTGGGAATGCCGTACAGGATATTCAACGCCGCCTGTACCGCCCAGCACACGAACAGCGTGGAGGTAACGTGGTTCTTAGCCCAGTCGATCACACGCTCGATCTGCGGCCAGTAGGCAACATCGCAGAAATCGACCAGCCCCAGCGGCGCGCCGGTGACAATCAGGCCATCGAAGTTCTCATTCTGGATATCCTCGAAGTCGCAGTAGAAGTTGTTCAGATGCTCGGCCGGGGTGTTCTTCGATTCGCGGCTATCGATACGCAGCAGCTGGATATCAATCTGCAGCGGCGAGTTGGAAAGCAGGCGCAGAAACTGGTTTTCCGTTTCGATCTTCTTTGGCATCAGGTTGAGGATCAGCACTTTCAGCGGCCTGATTTCCTGTGTTTTTGCCCGTGAGGATGTCATCACGAAGACATTCTCACCGCGCAAGAAATTGACCGCAGGTAACTCATCAGGAACACGAATCGGCATTGCTTAACCCTCACACATCCATTTATACGTTTAGACTTCTAGATGCCCGAAGATAGCGTTTTTTTCCGTCGATGTCGAGCGTTCAGCGGAAAGGTGAAAATGTTTCATTGCGCGAGCTGCGTCAGGATCTTGGCAGGGAGGATGAGAGGTACTGAAAGCAAAAAGGCCATCCTTTCGGATGGCCTCTTGGCTTATTTGATGCTTGGCAGTGTCCTACAGTATTCGTCTCATCCTGAGACTCTCCCCTGCGGGGCCGCCGCAAGCGGCGTTAAGGCCCGTTCCCGACGGGTCTTTCGCATGCCCATGCTCGAGCAGAACGCCAGATAACAGACAAAACAAAAAGCCCCATGCTTTCGCATGAGGCTTGTTGTTTTATTTGATGCTTGGCAGTGTCCTACTCTCGCATGGGGAGACCCCACACTACCATCGGCGCTACGGCGTTTCACTTCTGAGTTCGGCATGGGGTCAGGTGGGACCACCGCGCTATTGCCGCCAGGGCAAATTCTGTTTCATTCCAACCGCCTCACTTCCATGAAGCCATCAGAACCAATCTTGGAACGTCGCTGAAAATCTCTCTAAAAACACCTTCGGTGTTGTAAGGTTAAGCCTCACGGATCATTAGTACTGGTTAGCTCAATGCATCGCTGCACTTACACACCCAGCCTATCAACGTCTTAGTCTTAAACGTTCCTTCAGGGGCCTTAAAGGCCCAGGGAAGACTCATCTTGAGGCAAGTTTCGCGCTTAGATGCTTTCAGCGCTTATCTTTTCCGCACTTAGCTACCGGGCAATGCCATTGGCATGACAACCCGAACACCAGTGGTGCGTTCACTCCGGTCCTCTCGTACTAGGAGCAACCCCTCTCAATCTTCCAACGCCCACGGCAGATAGGGACCGAACTGTCTCACGACGTTCTAAACCCAGCTCGCGTACCACTTTAAATGGCGAACAGCCATACCCTTGGGACCTACTTCAGCCCCAGGATGTGATGAGCCGACATCGAGGTGCCAAACACCGCCGTCGATATGAACTCTTGGGCGGTATCAGCCTGTTATCCCCGGAGTACCTTTTATCCGTTGAGCGATGGCCCTTCCATTCAGAACCACCGGATCACTAAGACCTACTTTCGTACCTGCTCGAGCCGTCACTCTCGCAGTCAAGCTAGCTTATGCCTTTGCACTAACCTCACGATGTCCGACCGTGATTAGCTAACCTTCGTGCTCCTCCGTTACTCTTTGGGAGGAGACCGCCCCAGTCAAACTACCCACCAGACACTGTCCTCACCCCGGATTACGGGGCCGAGTTAGAACATCAAACATTAAAGGGTGGTATTTCAAGGATGGCTCCACGCAGACTGGCGTCCACGCTTCAAAGCCTCCCACCTATCCTACACATCAAGGCTCAATGTTCAGTGTCAAGCTATAGTAAAGGTTCACGGGGTCTTTCCGTCTTGCCGCGGGTACACTGCATCTTCACAGCGAGTTCAATTTCACTGAGTCTCGGGTGGAGACAGCCTGGCCATCATTACGCCATTCGTGCAGGTCGGAACTTACCCGACAAGGAATTTCGCTACCTTAGGACCGTTATAGTTACGGCCGCCGTTTACTGGGGCTTCGATCAAGAGCTTCGCCTTGCGGCTGACCCCATCAATTAACCTTCCAGCACCGGGCAGGCGTCACACCGTATACGTCCACTTTCGTGTTTGCACAGTGCTGTGTTTTTATTAAACAGTTGCAGCCAGCTGGTATCTTCGACTGGCTTCAGCTCCATCCGCAAGGGACTTCACCTACATGCCAGCGTGCCTTCTCCCGAAGTTACGGCACCATTTTGCCTAGTTCCTTCACCCGAGTTCTCTCAAGCGCCTTGGTATTCTCTACCTGACCACCTGTGTCGGTTTGGGGTACGATTTAATGTTACCTGGAGCTTAGAGGATTTTCCTGGAAGCAGGGCATCAACTACTTCTGCACCGTAGTGCATCGTCATCACGCCTCAGGGTTGATATGCAACCGGATTTACCAGGTCACACCCCCTACACGCTTAAACCGGGACAACCGTCGCCCGGCCAGCCTAGCCTTCTCCGTCCCCCCTTCGCAGTAACACCAAGTACAGGAATATTAACCTGTTTCCCATCGACTACGCTTTTCAGCCTCGCCTTAGGGGTCGACTCACCCTGCCCCGATTAACGTTGGACAGGAACCCTTGGTCTTCCGGCGAGCGGGCTTTTCACCCGCTTTATCGTTACTTATGTCAGCATTCGCACTTCTGATACCTCCAGCAACCCTCACAGGCCACCTTCAACGGCTTACAGAACGCTCCCCTACCCAACAACGCTAAGCGTCGCTGCCGCAGCTTCGGTGCATGGTTTAGCCCCGTTACATCTTCCGCGCAGGCCGACTCGACCAGTGAGCTATTACGCTTTCTTTAAATGATGGCTGCTTCTAAGCCAACATCCTGGCTGTCTATGCCTTCCCACATCGTTTCCCACTTAACCATGACTTTGGGACCTTAGCTGGCGGTCTGGGTTGTTTCCCTCTTCACGACGGACGTTAGCACCCGCCGTGTGTCTCCCGTGATAACATTCTTCGGTATTCGGAGTTTGCATCGGTTTGGTAAGCCGGGATGGCCCCCTAGCCGAAACAGTGCTCTACCCCCGAAGATGAGTTCACGAGGCGCTACCTAAATAGCTTTCGGGGAGAACCAGCTATCTCCCGGTTTGATTGGCCTTTCACCCCCAGCCACAAGTCATCCGCTAATTTTTCAACATTAGTCGGTTCGGTCCTCCAGTTAGTGTTACCCAACCTTCAACCTGCCCATGGCTAGATCACCGGGTTTCGGGTCTATACCTTGCAACTAATCGCCCAGTTAAGACTCGGTTTCCCTACGGCTCCCCTATACGGTTAACCTTGCTACAAAATATAAGTCGCTGACCCATTATACAAAAGGTACGCAGTCACACCACGAAGGTGCTCCCACTGCTTGTACGTACACGGTTTCAGGTTCTATTTCACTCCCCTCGCCGGGGTTCTTTTCGCCTTTCCCTCACGGTACTGGTTCACTATCGGTCAGTCAGGAGTATTTAGCCTTGGAGGATGGTCCCCCCATATTCAGACAGGATGTCACGTGTCCCGCCCTACTCATCGAACTCACGACCTGTGCATTTTAGTGTACGGGGCTATCACCCTTTGCTGCGCGACTTTCCAGACGCTTCCACTAACACACAAGCCGATTCAGGTTCTGGGCTCCTCCCCGTTCGCTCGCCGCTACTGGGGGAATCTCGGTTGATTTCTTTTCCTCGGGGTACTTAGATGTTTCAGTTCCCCCGGTTCGCCTCATGCCACTATGTATTCATGACATGATAGTGTGTCGAAACACACTGGGTTTCCCCATTCGGGTATCGCCGGTTATAACGGTTCATATCACCTTACCGACGCTTTTCGCAGATTAGCACGCCCTTCATCGCCTCTGACTGCCTAGGCATCCACCGTGTACGCTTAGTCACTTAACCTCACAACCCGAAGATGTTTCCATCGTTCGCGCTGCAAACATTTGAGAGACTCTATGACAGGTTACTCTTCATCCCAGTACATCTACGGAGGGATAAATTTCAGCCGTCATGTTTCAATTTTCAGCTTGTTCCAGATTGTTAAAGAGCAAAATACTTCGCAGCATACTGTCGCCAATATACTCTGAAGTATTCAATACCGGACTATATGGTGGAGCTAAGCGGGATCGAACCGCTGACCTCCTGCGTGCAAGGCAGGCGCTCTCCCAGCTGAGCTATAGCCCCATACAGTCACGTGCAGTACCTTTTCCACTTACAAGAAGTGGTAGGCCTGAGTGGACTTGAACCACCGACCTCACCCTTATCAGGGGTGCGCTCTAACCACCTGAGCTACAAGCCTATAAAGGTATTTCTGCTCGTTACTTTCTATCAGACAATCTGTGTGAGCACGCCACTCGAACTAATATCTTTAGGTAAGGAGGTGATCCAACCGCAGGTTCCCCTACGGTTACCTTGTTACGACTTCACCCCAGTCATGAATCACAAAGTGGTAAGCGCCCTCCCGAAGGTTAAGCTACCTACTTCTTTTGCAACCCACTCCCATGGTGTGACGGGCGGTGTGTACAAGGCCCGGGAACGTATTCACCGTAGCATTCTGATCTACGATTACTAGCGATTCCGACTTCATGGAGTCGAGTTGCAGACTCCAATCCGGACTACGACGTACTTTATGAGGTCCGCTTGCTCTCGCGAGGTCGCTTCTCTTTGTATACGCCATTGTAGCACGTGTGTAGCCCTACTCGTAAGGGCCATGATGACTTGACGTCATCCCCACCTTCCTCCAGTTTATCACTGGCAGTCTCCTTTGAGTTCCCGGCCGAACCGCTGGCAACAAAGGATAAGGGTTGCGCTCGTTGCGGGACTTAACCCAACATTTCACAACACGAGCTGACGACAGCCATGCAGCACCTGTCTCAGAGTTCCCGAAGGCACCAAAGCATCTCTGCTAAGTTCTCTGGATGTCAAGAGTAGGTAAGGTTCTTCGCGTTGCATCGAATTAAACCACATGCTCCACCGCTTGTGCGGGCCCCCGTCAATTCATTTGAGTTTTAACCTTGCGGCCGTACTCCCCAGGCGGTCGATTTAACGCGTTAGCTCCGGAAGCCACGCCTCAAGGGCACAACCTCCAAATCGACATCGTTTACAGCGTGGACTACCAGGGTATCTAATCCTGTTTGCTCCCCACGCTTTCGCACCTGAGCGTCAGTCTTCGTCCAGGGGGCCGCCTTCGCCACCGGTATTCCTCCAGATCTCTACGCATTTCACCGCTACACCTGGAATTCTACCCCCTCTACGAGACTCTAGCTTGCCAGTTTCAAATGCAGTTCCCAGGTTGAGCCCGGGGATTTCACATCTGACTTAACAAACCGCCTGCGTGCGCTTTACGCCCAGTAATTCCGATTAACGCTTGCACCCTCCGTATTACCGCGGCTGCTGGCACGGAGTTAGCCGGTGCTTCTTCTGCGAGTAACGTCAATTGATGAACGTATTAAGTTCACCACCTTCCTCCTCGCTGAAAGTGCTTTACAACCCGAAGGCCTTCTTCACACACGCGGCATGGCTGCATCAGGCTTGCGCCCATTGTGCAATATTCCCCACTGCTGCCTCCCGTAGGAGTCTGGACCGTGTCTCAGTTCCAGTGTGGCTGGTCATCCTCTCAGACCAGCTAGGGATCGTCGCCTAGGTGAGCCATTACCCCACCTACTAGCTAATCCCATCTGGGCACATCTGATGGCAAGAGGCCCGAAGGTCCCCCTCTTTGGTCTTGCGACGTTATGCGGTATTAGCTACCGTTTCCAGTAGTTATCCCCCTCCATCAGGCAGTTTCCCAGACATTACTCACCCGTCCGCCGCTCGTCACCCGGGGAGCAAGCTCCCCTGTGCTACCGCTCGACTTGCATGTGTTAAGCCTGCCGCCAGCGTTCAATCTGAGCCATGATCAAACTCTTCAATTAAAAGCTTGATGTGCTTCCACTCGAGAAGCGATGCTCAAAGATTTACTGCATGAATTTTACTTCAGTTAGTCACTCTTCAAGACTTGATATTTTTTGCATCCGAAGATGCTGGATATCGTCTTGTGGAGTGCCCACACAGATTGTCTGATAAATTGTTAAAGAGCAGTGAGTTAGGCGCTTTCACTTGCTAACTCGAGGTGGCGTATATTACGCTTTCCTCTTTCAGAGTCAACCCTAATTTTCAGGATTTTTTCTCTTTCTTCCCGGCCGCTGTGTGAAGTGAATCACTTGCGCCGTGTCGATGGAGGCGCATTATAGGGATCCGAGTTTTTTGCACAACCCCTTTTTTGATCTTTTCTTTCTGTTTGCACACTTTTCAGCCCTTCCGAGTGGATCTTGTGCGATCAGGGCCATTTTCCGCAGGATCCGGCGCTGCGATTGGTTGTAATTCCATCGTCAGAGTCTAGTATTGCCGGTAAATATGATCCCGACGTGAGGCAAGCACCATGTCCGATGCAGTACGTTCTTATCTTCAATACACCCCCAAACTCGGTCAGCGCGTCTTGATCGATCCTTCCAGCGTCGTCATCGGCGACGTCGATCTGGCGGATGACGTCAGCATCTGGCCGCTGGTCGCCATTCGGGGCGACGTCAATGCGGTAAAGATCGGCGCACGCAGCAATATACAGGACGGCAGCGTACTGCATGTGACTCACCGCTCCGAACATAACCCCGACGGTTATCCCCTGTTGATTGGAGAAGACGTGACCGTAGGCCATAAAGCGATGCTGCACGGCTGCGCCATCGGCAACCGGGTGCTGGTCGGTATGGGATCGATCCTGCTGGACGGTGTAGTAGTAGAAGACGACGTGATGATTGGTGCCGGCAGTTTAGTGCCGCCGGGCAAACGCCTGGTCAGCGGCTATCTCTATATGGGCAGCCCGGCACGCCAGGTTAGGCCGTTGACCGCCGCCGAGTTGGAAGGATTGCTTTATTCTTCGAACAACTATGTACGCTGGAAAGATGAATACCTGTCGGAAGACATCTGACGGACGCCCCGTTCCCTATAAAGAGAACGGGGTTGCATTTATGCCGCCAGTTCGCTGCGCAACTGGCGCAATACCGGCTCAATCTCTGGCATCACTCCATGCCAAAGCAGGAAAGCATGCGCCGCCTGCCCCACCAGCATGCCCAACCCATCGGCATATTCCGTTGCCCCCTGCTGCTGCGCCCAGGCCAGGAATGGCGTAGCGCCCTGCTGATAGAACATGTCATAGCAACGAGTGTGCGCATTAACTACGCCCGCCGGCAACGCCGGGATCTCTCCGCTGATGCCGGACGCCGTCGCATTGATCACCAGTTCGAACGCTTGCTGATCCAATTGATCCATCGGCGCCGCCGAGATCTCCCCCAGATGCCGAAAAGCGTCTGCCAACGCCTGGGCTCGGCTGAAGGTGCGGTTGGTGATCGTTAGCCGACAGCCGAAAGACAGCAACGGCAGGATCACGCCGCGCGCTGCGCCGCCGGCGCCCACCAGCAGGATGCGATCCTGCGACCGGATCAATTGCTGACGCTGTAGATCGGTCAGCAACCCGATGCCGTCGGTGTTATCCCCCAACAGCTCGCCATTCGGCAATACCTTCAGGGTGTTGACCGCACCGGCCATCGCTGCGCGCTCGCTCAGCTCAGAAGCGGCCGAATAAGCACGCTCCTTGAAAGGCACCGTGACGTTCGCCCCCAGCCCTCCGGCGCGGATAAACGCCTGCAGGCTGGTTTCAAAACCGTCTAACGGCGCCAACACCGTCCCATAAGGATGCTCAATGCCGGTCTGGGCAGCAAACAGCGCATGAATTCGCGGCGACTTGCTGTGGCCGATAGGGTTGCCAAATACCGCAAACTTCTCCATGCCCATTACCTCTAGCCCTGACGGATCTGTTCGCCGGTCAGAACGTCTCTGATTTCGGAAGGATTAAGACGGCCACCCACCTTGCCGCGCAATACCGGGAAAGCTTCGCCGAACTGCCGCGTGACCTCATCCGCACTGCGGCATGGCTCCAGCCCACTGAGATTGGCGCTGGTCGACACCAGCGGCTTGCCGTACTGCCGACACAGCTGCTGCACCAACGGATGATCGCTGACGCGCACCGCCAGCGAGCTGAAGCGCCCGGTCAGCAAACGCGGCGTCTCCGGCCGAGCGGGCAAAACCCAAGTTACCGGCCCTGGCCAGCTGGCAAACATCGTCGTGCGCTGCTGTTCGCTGAGCGCACTGTCGTCGATATAAGGTTTAAGCTGTGCATAGTCGGCGGCGATCAAAATCAGCCCCTTTTCCCACGGCCGCTGTTTCAGCGCCAGCAATGCATTGACCGCCTGCTCGCTGTCGGGATCGCAACCCAGGCCGAATACGGCTTCGGTGGGATACGCAATCACCTGCTGTTGATGCAAAGCATCGATGATAGATAAAAGGTTCGGGCTTAATTCTGAGTTCATGATGTGATTATTCTGTAGTCGCGACGGGTTTTCCGCACAGCTTGCTGGCACAGCACAGGACGGGGCCTTTTGCCGTGCGCTTTTCCATCAGCAGCGGATAATGGCAATAGGCGCACTCACCGGCGACAGGTTTAACATTGAGGGCAAACTGGCATTCCGGGTAACGATCGCAGGAATGAAAAACTTTGCCGTAACGCGACTTGCGCTGCAGCAGTTTGCCTTGGCCGCACTGCGGACAGGTAATGGCGGTTTCGTCAGGCTTATCGATCACTTCAGTGTGATCACACTGCGGATAATCGCTGCAGCCGATAAACATGCCATAGCGCCCCTGGCGCAGCACCAACGTCGCCTGACATTGCGGGCACTGTTGCCCATCCAAGACCTTAACGATATGTCCATCGGCCTGCGCTTTCAGCGGCCGAATATATTGGCATTCAGGGTACTGGGAACAGCCGAGGAAGGGGCCGTGGCGACCGCTACGGATCACCAGTTCGGCCCCGCATTCCGGACAGGGTTCATTTTGCCTGGCGGCAAAAATCGCGTTTTTTGTCATAACGTCTTCTATGCGCGTTATCGGCTCAATGCAGATAACCTTCGTTCACTTCAAACAACAGTTCTTCCATTTGCTGATAGGCGCTTTCATATCCGGGGATATTAAACAGCACCATCAACACGACCCATTTCAGATCTTCGAGATCGAATTCCGCATTATCCAAAGCCATAACGCGGTCGATAACCATTTCACGGGTTTCGAGGTTCAATACCTGAATCTGTTCCAGGAACAGGAGAAAACCACGGCAGCCGGCGTCCAGACGTGCGCCTTCTTCTTCGGTATAGATCCGCATTGCCAGCGGATCGGCATCCATAAAGTAAGGGGCATTTTGACCCTCTTGCAGGTCAGCCAACTTCTCAAGCCAATTCAACGCGTTGTAGATATCATCCCGATGAAACCCCGCCTGAGCGAGATCATCGGTCAGTTGATCCTGATCGACGCGCATCTCTGGTTCATTGTGGATATAAGTTTCAAACAAGTACATGAGTACGTCGAACATGGCTTGCCCTCCTTATTCGGACATAGCCGCCGGGTACAGCTGCGATCCACCCTGCTAACTCCAGCTCGAGTAACTTGATTACCACCACTGGCACAGGTTGGCCGGCACGTTCAGCGACGACGTCAACAGGTGTCACCTCATCTCCTACGTTAGCCAACACATCGCCAAATGGCAATTCAACTTCAGCCTGCGACGCACAAATAGTTGTATTTTCGTTCAGTGACAGCCATTGAAGGCCGCTTCCCAGCAATTCGGCGATATCTTTCGGCCCGGTGACCAGATGCGCGCCCTGCTGGATTAACCAATGCGTCCCCTCACTCATCGGGTTTCCTAATGGCCCAGGCAAGGCGAACACCTCACGCCCCTGCTCCAACGCGTAGCGAGCCGTCACCAAGGTACCGCTGCGCAGCGAAGCTTCTATGACCAGAACCCCCAGGCTGAGCCCGCTGATAATGCGATTACGGCGTGGGAAATGGTCGGCCAGAGGCAAATCGGTGACTAAATGATCTGAAATCACGGCGCCGCCCTGCTCGACTATCTGCTCCGCGAGCCGGCGGTGCCGGCGCGGATAGATATTGCCCAGCCCGCTGCCCAACACCGCAATCGTGCAGCCATCGGCCGCCAGCGCCGCACGATGGCAAATGCCGTCGATGCCGATCGCCAAACCGCTGGTGATGGTGAAACCGCAACGCGCCAACTCCTCGGCGAAATGGTTCGCCCAACGCTCGCCGTAATGGCTGAACTGCCGGCTGCCGACCATAGCGAGCTGAGGTTGCAACAGCACCCGAGGATCGCCCTCGATCAGCAGAAACAGCGGCGCGTCGTCGATCTGAGCCAGGTTTTCAGGATAGCCGGGCGCCCCATAGTTCAGCATACGGTGCGCCGGCTCCTCCAGCCAACGCAGGGTGGCCGCCAGATAGACGGGATCCACCCGGTTGAACTGTGCCTGCTGCCGTTCGTTCAATCCCAGCTCATGCAACACGCGGCGAGGCTCGCCACTCATTTGCGATAACTGTCGCACGAGCCGACTGGCCACGACGGTCTGTAGCCCCGTGACTCCCCGCATCCGTAAAGCGATCTCTTCCGGCCGCATCGTCTGTTCCCTCAGCAAAAACGGTGGTATTGCCAATCTGAGCAATTGGTGCGCAATGCTGTCAATCAGGTCGGGAAATGTCTAGAATAGAGGTTAAACCTCGTTTATTACTCGGATACAGATCTAAAGATATATGTCAGTCTTGCAGGTATTACATTTCCCAGACGAGCGTCTGCGCAAAGTCGCAGCGCCGGTAAAAGAAGTCAATGCAGATATCCAGCGCATCGTGGATGATATGTTTGAAACCATGTACGCAGAGGAAGGCATTGGCCTGGCTGCGACTCAGGTGGATATCCATCAGCGCATAATCGTGATCGACGTCTCCGAGAATCGCGATCAGCGCTTGGTGCTGATCAACCCGGAGCTGCTGGAAAAAAGCGGCGAAACCGGCATCGAGGAAGGCTGTCTTTCCATTCCCGAGCAGCGTGCGCTGGTGCCGCGCGCCGCGCAGGTGAAGATCCGCGCGCTGGATCGCGAAGGCAAACCTTTCGAGCTGGAAGCGGACGATCTGCTGGCGATCTGCATCCAGCACGAGATGGATCACCTGATGGGTAAACTGTTCGTCGATTACCTGTCGCCGCTCAAGCGTCAGCGTATTCGTCAGAAACTGGAAAAAATGGCCAAGCTTCAAGCCCGCGCCTAACCGATCAGGAAATCAACGTGTCTGACTCTTTACGGATTATTTTCGCCGGAACACCAGACTTCGCAGCGCGTCATCTTGACGCGCTGTTGTCATCTGAGCACCAGATTGTCGGCGTATTCACTCAACCCGATCGTCCGGCAGGCCGCGGCAACAAGCTAACGCCCAGCCCGGTCAAAATGCTGGCCGAACAACACCAATTGCCGGTATTTCAGCCTAAATCGCTGCGCCCCGAAGAGAACCAGCGTCTGGTGGCGGATCTCAACGCCGACGTGATGGTGGTGGTTGCCTACGGGTTGATTCTGCCGCAAGCGGTGCTGGATATGCCGCGTCTTGGCTGCATCAACGTACATGGTTCGCTGCTGCCTCGCTGGCGCGGCGCGGCGCCGATCCAGCGTTCGCTCTGGGCCGGTGACAGCGAAACCGGCGTGACCATCATGCAGATGGATGTCGGTCTCGATACCGGTGACATGATGCACAAGATCGCCTGCCCGATTGAGAGCAGCGATACCAGCGCCAGCCTCTACGACAAGCTGGCGCAGCTCGGCCCGCAGGGCATGCTGACGACGCTGCGCCAAATGGCCGACGGCAGCGCCACCCGCGAAGTGCAGGACGAGTCGCAGGTCACCTACGCCGAGAAGCTGAGCAAAGAAGAAGCTCGCCTGGATTGGACACTGTCCGCCGCACAGCTGGAGCGTTGCATCCGCGCCTTCAACCCTTGGCCGATAAGCTACTTCACCATCGATGAGCAACCGGTGAAAGTGTGGCAGGCCAGCGTAATGGCGGAAAGCGCCAACGCGGAGCCGGGCACCGTTGTCCATGCCGACAAGCACGGCATTCAGGTGGCGACCGCCGACGGTATCCTCAATCTGATCCAACTGCAGCCCGCCGGCAAGAAACCGATGTCGGCGCAAGACCTGTTAAATTCACGTCGTGAATGGTTTACCCCGGGTAACCGGCTGTAAGTCACCCCACTGCCCGGCCGTTCATCGCCGGGCCGTTATTTTCTTAATGCCGATCGTTATCAGCTTCAGCCTATGAAAAATAATTACAATCTCCGCAGCATCGCTGCCAAAGCCATCGGCCAGGTGCTGGATCAAGGGCAGTCACTGAGTACTGTTCTGCCGGCGCTGCAAACCTCCATCAGCGATAAAGACCGCGGGTTGCTGCAAGAACTGTGCTTCGGCACGTTACGCGTACTGCCGCAGCTCGAATGGTGCATTCAGCAATTAATGGCCAAACCGCTGACCGGCAAGCAACGTACACTTCACTATTTGCTGATGGTCGGCTTGTATCAGCTGCTGTATACCCGTATCCCGGCGCACGCCGTACTCGCAGAAACCGTGGAAGGTGCGGTGGCGCTGAAACGCCCACAGTTAAAAGGTTTGATTAACGGCGTCTTGCGGCAATTCCAGCGCCAGCAGGAAGAACTTCTGCAGCGCGCCGCCAACAATGACAGCCGCTACCTGCACCCGAGCTGGTTGCTGAAACGCATCCAACAGGCTTATCCCGCCAACTGGCAACAGATCGTCGACGCCAATAACCAGAAGCCGCCGATGTGGCTGCGCGTCAACCGCCTGCATCACACCCGTGAGGCTTACCTGCAGCTGCTGACCGACGCCGGCATCGCCGCGGAGCCTCATGCAGACTATGCCGACGCCGTGCGGTTGCTGGCACCTTGCGCCGTGACCGATCTGCCAGGGTTCGCCGACGGCTGGGTCACCGTGCAAGATGCCTCAGCCCAAGGCTGTGTTGAGCTGCTGGATCCACAAGACGGTGAACAGATCCTCGATTTGTGTGCCGCGCCCGGCGGCAAAACCACGCATATTCTGGAAGCGGCGCCGAAAGCACAGGTTATGGCCGTCGATATCGACGAACAGCGTCTGGCGCGGGTGAAAGAAAACCTGCAGCGTCTGCGTTTGCACGCAGAGGTTAAACTGGGCGATGGCCGCACACCGCAGCAATGGTGCGGTGACAAGCAGTTCGACCGTATCCTGCTGGACGCGCCTTGTTCGGCCACCGGCGTGATACGCCGTCATCCCGACATCAAATGGCTGCGCCGCGATCGCGACATCGCCGAACTCGCCGCCCTGCAGGCCGATATCCTGGAGGCCGTCTGGCCGCATCTGAAATCAGGCGGCGTGATGGTTTACGCAACCTGCTCTATTCTGCCGGATGAAAACAGTAGTCAGATCGCCGCGTTCTTGCAGCGCCATGCCGATGCCAAGCTGGTTGAAACCGGCGATGCGCAGCGGCCGGGACGGCAGAATATCCCGCATCCCGAGGACGGCGATGGCTTCTTTTACGCTAAGCTGATTAAAATGTAATTCTTCAGGGTGCCCACGCGCCCTAAGTCTTTCAGTGTGAAGCAGAGAACACGATGAAAATAATTATTCTTGGTGCCGGGCAGGTTGGCGGGACGCTGGCGGAAAACCTGGTAGGTGAAAACAACGATATCACCGTCGTCGATACCGACTCCGGCCGGTTGCGTCAGCTGCAGGATAAATTCGATCTGCGAGTGGTTCAGGGACATGGTTCTCACCCCCGGGTGCTGCGCGAAGCCGGCGCAGAAGACGCCGACATGCTGGTCGCCGTCACCAACTCCGACGAAACCAACATGATCGCCTGCCAGATCGCCTATTCTCTGTTTAATACCCCCAACCGTATCGCCCGTATCCGCGCGCCGGAATATATCCGCGAGTCGGAGAAACTGTTCCTGCCGGAAGCGGTGCCGATCGACCATCTGATTTCGCCGGAGCAGCTGGTCATCGACTATATCTACAAGCTGATTGAATACCCCGGCGCGCTGCAGGTGGTCAACTTCGCCGAAGGCAAGGTCAGCATCGCCGCGGTTAAAGCCTATTACGGCGGCCCGCTGGTCGGCAATGCGCTCTCTTCGATGCGCGAACACATGCCGCATATCGACACTCGCGTCGCCGCCATTTTCCGCCAGGATCGGCCGATTCGTCCGCAAGGCTCGACCATTATCGAAGCCGGTGATGAAGTGTTCTTCGTTGCCGCCTCACAGCACATTCGCGCGGTGATGAGCGAACTGCAACGGCTGGAAAAACCTTATAAGCGCATCATGATCGTCGGCGGCGGCAACGTCGGCGCCGGCCTGGCCGCCAAGCTGGAGAAAGACTATAACGTCAAACTCATTGAGCGCAATCAGCAACGTGCCGCCGAACTGGCCGAGCAGTTGCACGATACCATCGTGTTCTATGGCGATGCCTCCGACCAGGAACTGCTGGCCGAAGAGCACGTCGAGCAGGTGGATGTCTTCATCGCCATCACCAACGACGATGAGGCCAACATCATGTCGGCTATGCTTGCCAAGCGCATGGGCGCCAAGAAAGTGATGGTCTTGATCCAGCGGCGCGCCTATGTCGATCTGGTGCAAGGCAGTGTGATCGATATTGCCATTTCGCCGCAGCAGGCAACCATCTCCGCGCTGCTTGGGCATGTGCGCAAAGCGGATATCGTCAGCGTCTCGTCACTGCGCCGCGGCGTAGCGGAGGCGATCGAAGCGATTGCCCACGGCGATGAAAGCACGTCCAAAGTGGTTGGCCGTATCGTTGAAGATATCAAGCTGCCACCGGGTACCACCATCGGCGCTATCGTTCGTGGCGACGACGTCATCATCGCTAACGGCAACAGCAAAATCGAACAGGGCGATCATGTCATCATGTTTATTACCGACAAGAAATTCGTGCCAGACGTTGAACGCCTGTTCCAACCGAGCCCGTTCTTCTTGTAGAACGAATTTATTTGGCGATGGTCTATAATCGCGTAGTTGTTCTCTGCCTTGAGAGGAGATAAAACTTCTCTCCTTTTGTGGCAAAGGGAAATTGCTTTGTTAAACTTGAGTTATTAATTCTGCAAGGGGTGCGTTCTATGAGTATGTTGAAAGAGTTTCGCGAATTTGCCATGCGCGGCAACGTGGTCGATCTGGCCGTCGGTGTGATTATCGGCGCCGCGTTCGGCAAGATTGTTTCATCCTTCGTCGCTGATATCATCATGCCTCCGCTGGGCTTACTGATCGGCGGTGTCGACTTTAAACAGTTCCATCTGGTATTACGTGAAGCTCAGGGCGCCGTACCGGCGGTGGTAATGAACTACGGTTCATTCATCCAAACCGTATTTGACTTCGTGATTGTCGCCTTCGCCATCTTCCTGGCGATTAAATTGATGAACAAAATGCGCCGCAAACAAGAAGAAGCTCCGGCAGCGCCGCCAGAACCTACTGCAGAAGAGAAACTGCTGACGGAAATCCGTGATTTGCTGAGCCATCAACAGCAGCCAAAACTGTAAGACAGCATTTGGTTATGCCAATAAAAAGCCACCGGATGAAGGTGGCTTTTTTAATGCCTTAAAACCAGAAGGCCAGTGGTAAATTATCGTTTGATAGTTTGCCACTGGCCTCCCAGTTACCGCCTTTGTTGTGTTTTTCTTTACGTCGATAGCTGCCTTTGCCTTTCACATTCTTTTCTACCCGCTGACGGAATAGCGGGTCATGCAGCAGCGCCTCAATGGCGTTATCTTGAATCTGGCCTTTGGTGTGACGATATTTCGTCATGATAATGCTCCTGTAAAATATGAGGGATAAAACGGGGCGATAATACTGCCGGCGATATAAAAATTAAAGTGCCGTCAGCAACCTTTTTTGCCTTTGTCATCGCTGGCGCCCTGTTCCAAAGCTTCCAGGATCGAACAGTAGTTGCTGGTATGGGCGGTACCGCAGCAGGCGTCGCTCAGCCGTTTCAACGATTCACGCATCCGGGTCAGCTCCGCCAACTTGCTTTCCACTTCGCTCAGGCGCGCATCAACGATAGACTTCGATTCCTGGCAGGTGTGATGTTCCGGATCGACCCGGATCGACAGCAGCTCGGCGATCGTTTCCAGAGTAAAGCCTAACTGCTTGGCATAGCGGATAAAACGCAGCCGCTGCAGATCCTGCTCGGTGTACAGCCGATAACCGCCTTCAGTACGGACATTGTGATCCATCATGCCCTGCTTTTCATAGTAACGCACGGTATCCGGCGTCACTTCGGCAAGCTTGGCCAACTGACCTATCTTGAACATTACTTCTCCTCTCGGGTGAGTTTACCGTCCAGCGCACGCTGATATTCGCCATGCAAGAAGTCCGTGCTCATTCCAGCGTGACGTAACCGATGTTCCAGCAGCGCCATGCGCTTGCTGAGATCGACATAGTCCGGATGCTCACTGTTGATCCCTTGCAGTAAGTGAGCAACGGTTAATGCCTCTTTGCGATCTTCCAGCGCCGGCGGCAGATAACCGGCATTTTTCAGCAGGCGGTAACCGGCGCGTAGCTCAGCAGGCACCGCGCTGTCATCGTCCAGCACGAGCGGTTGTCCCTGGCCGGGCAGATTGTCGAACTCGCCTTTATCCTGGGCATCAAGGATATGACGTTCCGCCCATTGGTCGAGCAACCCCATAACAGACAGCCTCAGTGAGCTTATTGAATGAGTCTAAGCATAACGGATAAGAGCGGGGATCTTAAGCACGACGGGGGAATTGAGCACATTTGGCTGGATTTGGACGTAAAAAAACCGGGCAAGCCCGGTTTTTTTACGCGTCTACAGATTACTCTGCAGTTGCTACTTCTGCTTGAGACTCAGCACGATCAACCAGCTCGATGTATGCCATCGGCGCGTTGTCGCCTGCGCGGAAGCCACACTTCAGAATGCGAGTGTAACCACCGGCACGGCTCGCGAAACGCGGGCCCAGCTCGTTAAACAGTTTTGCCACGATCTCGTTATCACGAGTACGGGCGAATGCCAGACGACGATTAGCTACGTTGTCGGTCTTGGCAAGAGTAATCAGCGGCTCAACAACGCGACGCAGCTCTTTTGCTTTTGGCAGGGTCGTCTTGATGATCTCATGACGAACCAAAGAGCCGGCCATGTTACGGAACATAGCCTGGCGATGGCTGCTGTTACGGTTCAGTTGACGACCACTCTTACGATGGCGCATGACCTTATCCTTCTCAGTAAAACCTTAACCTGTGATCCGGTTACTCGTCAGCAATGCTTGCCGGCGGCCAGTTTTCCAGGCGCATGCCCAGAGACAGACCACGTGAGGCCAGCACGTCTTTAATCTCGGTAAGAGATTTTTTACCCAGGTTTGGCGTTTTCAGCAACTCAACCTCGGTACGCTGTACCAGATCACCGATGTAGTGGATAGCTTCTGCCTTGAGGCAGTTAGCAGAGCGGACAGTCAATTCCAGATCGTCAACAGGGCGCAGCAAGATCGGATCGAATTCCGGTTTCTCTTCTTTAACTTCCGGCTGACGTACATCACGCAGGTCAACGAAAGCTTCAAGTTGTTCAGCCAGAATGGTGGCCGCACGGCGGATCGCCTCTTCAGGATCGATCGTGCCATTGGTCTCCATCTCGATGACCAGCTTATCCAAGTCAGTACGCTGTTCTACACGCGCAGCTTCAACATTGTAGGCGATACGCTCTACAGGGCTGTAGCAGGCGTCAACCAACAGACGACCGATTGGGCGCTCATCTTCTTCCGAATGAATTCGGGCAGAAGCCGGCACATAACCGCGACCGCGCTGAACTTTGATACGCATGCTGATAGCCGCGTTCTCATCAGTCAGGTGGCAGATCACGTGCTGAGGCTTGACGATTTCGACATCACCATCATGGGTGATGTCGGCAGCGGTCACAGGGCCAATGCCAGATTTATTCAGGGTAAGAATAACTTCGTCTTTGCCTTGAACTCTCACCGCCAGCCCTTTCAGGTTGAGCAGGATCTCCAGGATATCTTCCTGTACGCCTTCTTTGGTGCTGTACTCATGCAGTACACCATCAATCTCAACCTCGGTCACCGCGCAACCCGGCATAGATGAAAGCAGAATACGGCGCAGTGCGTTGCCAAGAGTATGGCCAAAGCCACGCTCTAAAGGCTCAAGGGTCACCTTGGCGTGCGTCGAACTGACTTGCTCGATATCTACCAGGCGCGGTTTTAGAAACTCTGTCACAGAACCCTGCATTGTGTCCTCTCTTTGGTACTAAGCTTTACTTGGAGTAAAGCTCGACGATCAGGTGTTCGTTAATGTCCGCAGACAGATCGGTACGTTCAGGCATACGCTTGAACACGCCTTCCATCTTAGCAGCATCAACTTCCAGCCAAGTCGGCTTTTCACGCTGCTCAGCCAGCTCCAGAGAAGCTTTAACACGAGACTGCTTTTTAGCTTTCTCGCGGATGCTGACTACGTCATTCGGAGATACCTGATAAGAAGCGATGTTAACAACGCGACCGTTTACCATAACTGCTTTGTGGCTAACCAGCTGACGTGACTCTGCACGAGTAGCGCCGAAGCCCATACGGTAAACAACGTTGTCCAGACGACCTTCCAGCAGCTGCAACAGGTTTTCACCGGTGTTGCCCTTCAGGCGGGTTGCTTCTTTGTAATAGTTACGGAATTGACGCTCCAGAATGCCGTACATACGGCGAACTTTCTGCTTCTCACGCAACTGAACACCGTAATCAGACAGACGCGGTTTACGCGCACCGTGCTGACCAGGTGCTTGTTCAATTTTACACTTGGAATCGATCGCGCGAACGCCAGACTTAAGGAACAGGTCTGTGCCCTCACGACGGCTCAGCTTGAGCTTAGGACCCAAATATCTTGCCATTTTCTTTCTCCAACAATCCTAAAAGCTGCGTTACACGCGGCGCTTTTTCGGCGGACGACAACCGTTATGAGGGATCGGAGTCACATCAGTAATATTAGTGATGCGGAAACCAGCCGCGTTCAGAGCGCGGATAGTAGACTCACGACCAGGACCAGGTCCTTTAACCATAACTTCCAGGTTCTTGATACCGTATTCTTTTACTGCGTCAGCACAACGTTCTGCTGCAACCTGTGCTGCGAACGGAGTGGACTTACGAGAACCACGGAAACCGGAACCACCGGCTGTTGCCCAACCCAAAGCATTACCCTGACGATCAGTGATGGTAACGATGGTGTTGTTGAAAGAAGCATGGATATGAGCCACGCCGTCAGAGACTTGCTTTCTTACACGCTTACGTGTACGAACAGGTGCCTTTGCCATTATTCAATAACCCCGATTATTTCTTGATCGGCTTGCGCGGACCCTTACGGGTACGAGCGTTGGTCTTGGTGCGCTGACCGCGTACCGGCAGACCACGACGATGACGCAAACCACGATAGCAACCAAGGTCCATAAGACGCTTGATGCTCAGGGTAATTTCACGACGCAAATCACCCTCAACGGTGTATTTGGCAACTGCATCACGAAGCTTTTCGATTTGCTCTTCAGACAGCTCACTGATCTTAACATTTTCAGCAATACCCGTGGATGCACAGATAGCCTGTGAACGGGTTTTACCGATACCGAAGATCGACGTTAAGGCGATAACGGTATGTTTATGATCAGGAATGTTAATGCCTGCTATACGGGCCACTATGCACTCCTACTATTTTATACAGCAACACCATTCTGAAAAGCCCGTTTTCAGGATACTCAAATAATGTTGCAGTGCGACATACAAAAGATTGGCTGGCTAATCTAGCCAGCTCAACCCAACTTTGCAAGAAAAATATGCGAGATAATCAGCCTTGACGCTGTTTATGCTTCGGCTCGGCGCTGCAAATCACACGAACGACACCGTTACGCTTAACGATTTTGCAGTTACGACATAATTTCTTGACGGAAGCACGAACTTTCATTTTTACTCTCCGTAACTTCTCAAACGAATCTGACTAGCGGTTATAGCCTTTCAGATTTGCTTTCTTCAATGCAGACTCGTACTGACTTGACATCATCAGAGTTTGCACTTGAGCCATAAAGTCCATGATGACGACAACCACGATCAGTAGCGAGGTACCACCAAAGTAGAATGGTACTTTCATTGCATCACGCATGAACTCCGGGATCAGGCAGATGAAAGTAATGTACATCGCGCCCACCAGGGTTAAACGCGTCATTACTTTATCGATATACTTCGCCGTTTGCTCTCCCGGACGAATTCCTGGTACGAAGGCACCGGACTTCTTCAGGTTATCTGCTGTCTCACGCGGGTTGAATACCAACGCCGTGTAGAAGAAACAGAAGAAGATGATTGCAGACGCATAGAGTAACACATAAAGCGGTTGCCCTGGCTGCAAATACAGCGAAATCGTAGTCAGCCAGTTCCAACCGGTACCGCCCCCAAACCATGATGCAATCGTGGCCGGGAACAGAATAATGCTGGAAGCGAAAATCGCCGGGATAACACCCGCCATGTTCACTTTCAACGGTAAGTGTGTACTCTGTGCTGCATAAACACGACGACCTTGTTGACGCTTCGCATAGTTAACGACGATACGACGTTGACCACGCTCGATGAAAACAACGAAGAAGGTTACTGCAAACACCAATACTGCAACCAACAGCAGCAGGAGGAAGTGCAGGTCGCCTTGCCGCGCTTGCTCGATAGTATGGGCCACTGCCGGCGGGAGCCCCGCTACAATACCCGCGAAGATAATGATCGAGATACCGTTGCCGATACCGCGCTCAGTAATCTGCTCACCCAGCCACATCAGGAACATTGTCCCGGTGACCAAGCTCACAACCGCAGTAAAGTAGAATGCAAAGCCTGGGTTTAACACCAGGCCCTGCATACCAGGCATATTCGGCAGACCGGTAGCAATACCGATCGACTGGAATATGGCCAATACCAGCGTACCGTAACGGGTGTACTGACTAATCTTGCGACGGCCAGCCTCCCCTTCTTTCTTGATTTCCGCCAACGCTGGATGAACCACCGTCAGTAGCTGGATAATGATCGACGCCGAAATATACGGCATGATCCCCAGAGCAAAGATAGAAGCACGGCTGAGGGCACCACCAGAGAACATGTTAAACATTTCAATGATAGTGCCTCTCTGCTGCTCAAGCAATTTGGCAAGCACAGTGGCATCGATACCAGGAATCGGAATGAAAGAGCCGATACGGAAGACAATCAGCGCGCCGATTACAAACAAAAGTCTGCGCTTCAGCTCGCCGAGCCCGCCTTTAGCACTTTGAAAATCTAATCCTGGTTGCTTAGCCATCTGCTACTTATTCCTCAATTTTACCGCCAGCAGCCTCGATAGCAGCACGAGCGCCTTTGGTGACACGCAGACCACGCAGGGTTACCGGACGAGCGACTTCGCCAGAAAGTACAACTTTCGCGAATTCGATCTGGACACCAACTACGTTAGCGGCTTTCAGCGCGTTCAGGTCGATAACATCGCCTTCAACCAGAGCCAGTTCAGACAGACGAACTTCTGCCGTGATCATCGCTTTGCGTGAAGTGAAGCCGAATTTCGGCAGACGACGGTACAGAGGCATCTGACCACCTTCGAAACCACGACGTACGCCACCGCCAGAACGAGACTTCTGACCTTTGTGACCACGGCCGCCGGTTTTACCCAGGCCAGAACCAATACCACGACCTACACGCTTAGGCGCATGCTTGGCACCTTCAGCCGGAGACAGAGTATTTAAACGCATCTGTTACTCCTCAACTTTAACCATGTAGGAAACCAGGTTGACCATACCGCGAACAGCAGGAGTATCCTCGCGCTCTACGGTGTGACCAATACGACGCAGACCCAGACCGAGCAGAGTAGCTTTATGCTTCGGCAGACGGCCAATTGAGCTGCGAGTTTGTGTAACTTTAATAGTCTTAGCCATGGTCAATTACCCCAGAATGTCGGCAACGGATTTACCACGCTTAGCAGCGACCATTTCAGGAGACTTCATATTCGCCAGAGCGTCGATAGTTGCACGAACCACGTTGATCGGGTTGGTGGAACCATAAGCTTTAGCCAATACGTTGTGCACCCCAGCAACTTCGAGAACGGCGCGCATTGCACCGCCCGCGATGATACCGGTACCTTCATGAGCAGGCTGCATGAACACGCGAGAACCCGTGTGAGCGCCCTTAACAGGGTGCTGCAGGGTGCCGCTGTTCAGCGCGACGTTCATCATGTTGCGACGGGCTTTTTCCATCGCTTTCTGGATCGCTGCTGGAACTTCGCGTGCTTTGCCGTAGCCAAAACCAACGCGACCGTTACCATCACCAACTACAGTCAGTGCGGTAAAGCTGAAAATACGGCCACCTTTTACGGTTTTAGATACGCGGTTTACCGCGATCAGCTTTTCCTGCAGTTCGCCAGCTTGTTTTTCGATGTGAGCCATCTTAAACCTCTTCCTTAGAACTGAAGGCCAGCTTCACGGGCAGCATCTGCCAGTGCCTGGACTCGACCATGATATTGGAAACCGGAACGGTCAAAGGATACTTTCGCAATCCCTTTTTCCAACGCGCGCTCAGCCAGAGCTTTACCTACGGCTGCTGCTGCGTCTTTGTTACCGGAATACTTCAGTTGCTCCGCGATAGCTTTTTCTAAAGTAGAAGCGGCTACCAGTACTTCAGAACCGTTTGGAGCAATCACCTGTGCGTAAATGTGACGCGGGGTACGATGTACCACCAGGCGGGTTGCACCCAGCTCTTGGAGCTTGCGGCGTGCGCGGGTCGCACGACGGATACGAGCAGATTTCTTATCCATAGTGTTACCTTACTTCTTCTTAGCCTCTTTGGTACGCACGACTTCGTCGGCGTAACGAACACCCTTGCCTTTGTAAGGCTCAGGACGACGGTAAGCGCGCAGATCTGCTGCTACCTGGCCAATTACCTGCTTATCAGCGCCTTTCAGCACGATTTCAGTTTGGCTTGGGCATTCAGCAGTGATACCTGCCGGCAGCTGGTGATCGATAGGGTGAGAGAAGCCCAGGGCCAAATTCACCACGTTGCCTTTAACGGCAGCACGATAACCAACACCTACCAGTTGAAGCTTCTTGGTGAAGCCTTCGGTAACACCAACAACCATTGCGTTCAGCAGAGCGCGCGTGGTACCCGCTTGGGCCCATGCGTTAGCAAAACCTTCGCGCGGAGCGAAAGTCAGTGCGTTAGCTTCTTGCTTCACTTCAACGGCGTCGTGGATAGTACGAGTCAACTCGCCGTTTTTACCCTTAATCGAAATAACCTGACCGTTGAGTTTTACCTCTACGCCGGCAGGAATGACGACGGGTGCTTTTGCAACACGAGACATTCTTTCCTCCCGAATTAAGCTACGTAGCAGATAATCTCGCCACCAAGACCAGCCTGGCGAGCTGCACGATCGGTCATAACACCTTTAGAGGTAGAAACAACAGCGATACCCAAACCGGCCATAACTTTTGGCAGCTCATCTTTTTTCTTGTAGATGCGCAGACCTGGACGGCTGATACGTTGAATGCTTTCTACCACAGCTTTGCCCTGGAAGTACTTCAGTACCAGTTCCAGAACAGGCTTGGCGTCGCCTTCGATTTTGAAATCTTCAATAAAACCTTCTTCCTTCAGCACGTTGGCAATTGCCACTTTCAGCTTGGAGGAAGGCATGGTGACCGCAACTTTGTTCGCGGCTTGACCGTTACGGATACGGGTCAGCATATCCGCGATCGGATCTTGCATGCTCATCTGTCTTTACTCCCGTGATTCAATTGGTAATTACCAGCTAGCCTTTTTCAAGCCTGGTACTTCACCGCGCATAGCGGCTTCACGAAGCTTAATACGGCTCAACCCGAATTTGCCCACATAACCATGTGGACGGCCAGTTTGGCGGCAGCGTTTACGCTGACGAGACGGGCTGGAATCACGCGGCAGAGTTTGCAGCTTGAGAACGGCATTCCAACGATCTTCATCGGATGCGTTCACATCAGAGATAATAGCTTTCAGTTCAGCGCGTTTTGCAAAGAACTTGTCAGCTAATTTCACGCGCTTGACTTCGCGTGCTTTCATTGATTGCTTAGCCATCAGTAACCCTGCCTTACTTGCGGAACGGGAAGTTAAAAGCAGCCAGCAGCGCGCGGCCTTCATCATCAGATTTCGCAGTAGTGGTAATGGTAATATCCAAACCACGAACGCGATCGACTTTGTCGTAGTCGATTTCTGGGAAGATGATTTGCTCACGCACGCCCATGCTGTAGTTGCCACGGCCATCGAATGACTTGGCGG
Organism: Serratia sp. SCBI; assembly: GCF_000747565.1. NCBI lineage: Bacteria > Pseudomonadati > Pseudomonadota > Gammaproteobacteria > Enterobacterales > Yersiniaceae > Serratia > Serratia sp. SCBI. The sequence continues at coordinate 4,661,107 of NZ_CP003424.1, forward strand.
ACAGGCCACGGAAGTCACGGATACGTGGAACAGCAATGGAGATCAGACGCTCAAAGAACTCCCACATGCGTTCGCCACGCAGAGTTACTTTACAGCCGATCGGATAGCCCTGACGGATTTTGAAGCCTGCAACGGATTTGCGGGCTTTGGTGATCAACGGTTTTTGACCGGAGATAGCTGCCAGGTCCGCTGCTGCGTTATCCAGCAGTTTCTTGTCAGCAATCGCTTCACCAACACCCATGTTCAGGGTGATCTTCTCGACCCGAGGGACTTGCATGACAGAGTTGTAATCAAACTGAGACATCAGTTGTTTGACTACCTCGTCTTTGTAGTAATCATGCAGTTTCGCCATCGTATTACTCCAAATTACTTGATAGTTTCGCTGTTAGATTTGAAGAAACGGACTTTTTTGCCGTCTTCGAATCTAAAGCCTACACGGTCAGCCTTGCCGGTAGCCGCGTTGAAGATAGCAATGTTAGAAACCTGAATTGCAGCTTCTTTCTCAACAATGCCGCCTGGTTGGTTCAGAGCCGGAACCGGCTTCTGGTGTTTCTTAACCAGGTTGATGCCTTCAACAATGACCTTGCCAGCAGACAGGACATTTTTTACTTTACCGCGCTTACCTTTGTCTTTCCCGGTAATCACGATAACTTCGTCATCACGACGGATCTTCGCTGCCATGTTCGCTCCTTAGAGTACTTCTGGTGCCAGAGAGATAATTTTCATGAACTTCTCATTACGCAGTTCACGAGTTACCGGCCCAAAAATACGCGTACCGATTGGCTGCTCGCTGTTATTGTTCAAAATAACGCATGCATTGCCATCGAAGCGAATGACAGAACCGTCCGGGCGACGTACACCCTTCTTGGTGCGCACCACTACCGCCTTCAGAACATCGCCTTTCTTCACCTTACCGCGAGGAATTGCTTCCTTGATGGTAATTTTGATGATGTCGCCGACGCCTGCGTAGCGACGGTGCGAGCCACCTAGAACCTTGATACACATTACGCGACGTGCACCGGAGTTGTCGGCGACGTTCAGCATAGTCTGTTCTTGGATCATTTTAGTGCTCCGCTAATGTCAACTACTACTTTAAAGACCCAAGTAAAAATTAGGCCGTTGAAAAGCCCCATAACCGAGGGCGCAGCATTATAACACCGCTTACTTGGTATGGGTAGAAAAAATAAACGGCTCATTTTCTGAGCCGTTTATTAAGTGAGAGCCAGCTACTCTATTACAGAATCGCTTTCTCTACAACGCGAACCAACGTCCAGGACTTGGTCTTGGACAGTGGGCGGCATTCGCGGATTTCAACCACGTCGCCGGTACCACATTCGTTGTTCTCGTCATGTACGTGCAGCTTGGTCGTACGTTTGATGAATTTCCCGTAGATTGGGTGCTTCACAGTACGCTCGATAGCAACAACGATGGATTTCTCCATTTTATCGCTAACAACACGACCCTGCAGGGTACGGATAACTTCAGTCATTTACACACCCGCCTTTTGAGTCAGTAAAGTCTTAACGCGTGCGACGTCACGACGCACTTGTTTCAACAGGTGAGTTTGTTGCAGCTGGCCACTGGCCGCCTGCATGCGCAAGTTGAATTGCTCACGCAGCAGGTTGAGCAGCTCGGCATTCAGCTCTTCAACGCTTTTTTCACGCAGCTCTTGTGCTTTCATTACATCACCGTCTTAGTTACAAAGGTGGTTTTGATCGGCAGTTTCGCTGCTGCCAGTTTGAATGCCTCGCGGGCAACCTCTTCTGGCACGCCGTCCATTTCGTACAGGACCTTACCAGGCTGGATCAGGGCAACCCAATACTCCACGTTACCCTTACCTTTACCCATACGCACTTCCAGCGGCTTCTCGGTGATCGGTTTGTCCGGGAATACACGGATCCAGATCTTGCCTTGACGCTTAACTGCACGAGTCATTGCACGACGAGCTGCTTCGATTTGACGAGCAGTCAGACGGCCACGGCCAACAGCTTTCAGACCGAAAGTGCCGAAGCTAACATCCGTACCTTGCGCCAGACCACGGTTGCGGCCCTTGTGCACCTTACGGAATTTTGTACGCTTTGGTTGTAACATCAGCGACTCTCCTTACTTGCGGCCTTTACGCTGCTGCTTTTTAGGTTGAGCAGCCGGTTCCGGTTGTTCAACTGCAGCCATACCACCCAGGATCTCACCTTTGAAGATCCATACCTTAACGCCGATTACACCATAAGTGGTGTGCGCTTCAGATGTGTTGTAGTCGATGTCCGCACGCAGAGTGTGCAATGGAACACGACCTTCGCGGTACCATTCGGTACGTGCGATTTCAGCGCCGCCAAGACGGCCGCTTACTTCAACTTTGATACCTTTAGCGCCAAGACGCATTGCGTTCTGTACTGCACGCTTCATAGCACGACGGAACATAACGCGACGTTCCAGCTGAGAAGTGATGCTGTCAGCAACCAATTTAGCGTCGAGTTCCGGTTTACGGACTTCGGCGATGTTGATCTGTGCAGGAACGCCAGCGATGTCCGCTACGACCTTGCGCAGTTTTTCGACGTCTTCACCTTTCTTGCCGATAACGATGCCTGGGCGAGCAGTGTGAATGGTCACACGGATGCTCTTCGCAGGACGCTCGATAACGATGCGAGAAACGGAAGCTTTCGACAGTTCCTTAGTCAGGAATTGACGAACTTTAAAGTCGCTGTCCAGGTTGTCAGCGAATTCTTTGGTATTCGCATACCAAGTAGAGTTCCAAGGTTTGACAATACCCAGGCGAATACCATTAGGATGTACTTTCTGACCCATTGCTAGTCTCCAGAGTCTCAGCGATCGGACACAACCACAGTAATGTGGCTGGTGCGCTTCAGGATGCGATCTGCACGACCTTTTGCACGCGGCATAATGCGCTTCATGCTTGGGCCTTCGTCTACGAAGATTTTCGTAACTTTCAGATCATCGATGTCAGCGCCATCGTTGTGTTCTGCGTTAGCAATGGCAGACTCCAGCACTTTCTTAACCAGACCAGCAGCTTTCTTGTTGGTGTAGGTCAGAGTTTCCAGAGCTTGCGACACTTTCTTACCGCGAATCAGGTCAGCAACAAGGCGAACCTTCTGAGCAGAAGAACGAGCGTGGCGATGTTTAGCGATAGTTTCCATCTCTTCCTCCTACCTTAGCGCTTTTTAGCTTTTTTATCAGCCGCATGGCCGCGATAAGTACGAGTCGGCGCGAATTCACCCAGTTTGTGACCGACCATTTCATCGGAAACGAACACTGGTACGTGCTGACGACCATTATGGACAGCGATGGTCAAACCGATCATGTTAGGAAAGATCGTTGAACGACGGGACCAAGTGCGCAAAGGCTTCTTGTCACCGCTTTCCACCGCTTTCTCTACCTTCTTCAGCAAGTGCAGGTCAATAAAAGGACCTTTCTTGAGAGAACGTGGCATGGCTTATCCTCTAATTATTTTTTGCTACGGCGACGTACGATGAACTTATCAGTACGCTTGTTGCTACGGGTCTTCTTACCTTTGGTCTGAACGCCCCACGGAGTTACCGGGTGCTTACCAAAGTTACGACCTTCACCACCACCGTGCGGGTGATCTACCGGGTTCATCGCCGTACCGCGAACGGTAGGACGAACACCACGCCAACGTGCAGCACCTGCTTTACCCAGAACGCGAAGCATGTGTTCAGCGTTACCGACTTCACCCAGGGTGGCGCGGCAATCAGCTGGAACTTTACGCATTTCGCCGGAGCGCAGACGCAGAGTTACGTAGGAACCATCACGAGCAACGATCTGAACGTAGGCACCAGCGGAGCGAGCCATCTGGCCGCCTTTGCCTGGTTTCATTTCTACGTTGTGAACCGTTGAACCAACTGGAATGTTGCGCATCGGCAGGGTGTTACCCGCTTTGATTGCAGCATCAACGCCAGATTGAATCTGGTCACCAGCTTTCAGGCCTTTCGGCGCCAGGATGTAACGGCGTTCGCCGTCTTTGTACAGAACCAGCGCGATGTTCGCGGAACGGTTCGGATCGTACTCCAGACGCTCAACCACAGCAGGGATACCGTCTTTGTTGCGCTTGAAGTCAACCAGACGATAATGTTGCTTGTGGCCACCACCGATATGACGGGTGGTGATACGGCCATTGTTGTTACGACCACCGCTTTTGCTCAGTTTTTCCAGCAGCGGGGCATAAGGTTTACCCTTGTGCAGCTCAGGGTTAACCACTTTAACAACGTGGCGACGACCCGGAGATGTAGGTTTACATTTAACAATTGCCATTGTTCTTACTCCTCCGACTTACTCTGCGCCGCCGATGAAGTCCAGATTCTGGCCTTCTTTCAGGGTGACGTAAGCTTTTTTCCAGTCGCTACGACGACCAACACGCTGACCGTGACGTTTCACTTTCCCTTTAACAACCAGGGTGTTCACGTCTTCGACTTCGACTTCAAACAGTTTCTGCACTGCAGCTTTGATTTCTGCTTTGGTCGCGTCTTTGGCAACTTTGAGAACGATGGTGTTGCTTTTTTCCATCGCAGCGGATGCTTTTTCAGATACGTGCGGTGCACGCAGCACTTTCAGCAAACGTTCTTCACGGATCATGCCAGCATCTCCTCAACTTGCTTCACAGCATCAGCAGTCATAACCACTTTGTCGAAGGCGATCAGGCTAACCGGATCGATACCTGCTACATCGCGCACGTCAACCTTGTACAGGTTGCGAGCTGCCAGGAACAGATTCTCATCCAGTTCACCGGTCACGATCAGCACGTCTTCCAGAGCCATATCTTTCAGTTTCTGTGCCAGCAGCTTAGTTTTAGGCGCTTCTACAGAGAACTTCTCGACAACGATCAGACGATCTTGACGTACCAATTCGGACAGGATGCTTTTCAGCGCGCCGCGGTACATCTTTTTGTTTACTTTCTGACTGTGGTCCTGCGGCTTAGCAGCAAAGGTCACGCCGCCTGAACGCCAGATCGGGCTCTTTACAGAACCTGAACGCGCACGGCCGGTGCCTTTCTGACGCCATGGCTTTTTGCCGGAACCAGTTACTTCAGCACGGGTCTTCTGAGCACGGGTACCTTGACGGGCACCTGCTGCATAAGCAACAACAACCTGGTGTACCAGCGCTTCGTTGAAATCACGACCGAAGGTAGTTTCGGAAACAGTCAGCGCGCTTTGCGCGTCTTTCAATACTAATTCCATTGCTATCCCCTTACGCCTTCACAGCTGGTTTAACGATCAGGTTGCCACCGGTTGCGCCCGGTACAGCACCCTTAACCAGCAGCAGGTTGCGCTCAGCGTCAACACGTACTACGTCCAGGCTCTGAACGGTTACGCGCTCATCACCCAGGTGGCCAGCCATTTTCTTGCCTTTGAACACTTTGCCCGGAGTCTGGTTCTGACCGATAGAACCCGGAACGCGGTGAGACAAGGAGTTACCGTGGGTAGCGTCTTGGGTACGGAAGTTCCAGCGCTTAACAGTGCCAGCAAAACCTTTACCTTTAGAAGTACCGGTAACATCGACTTTTTTAACGTCAGCGAAGATTTCTACGCTAATTTCCTGACCTGCAGCGAATTCTTGACCTTCTTCCAGGCGGAATTCCCACAGACCACGGCCAGCTTCAACGCCAGCTTTAGCGAAATGGCCCGCTTCCGGCTTGGTTACACGGTTAGCTTTTTTGCTACCAGTGGTAACCTGAACGGCACGGTAACCGTCGGTGTCCAGGCTTTTAACCTGAGTCACGCGGTTCGCTTCAATTTCAATTACGGTTACTGGGATAGAAACGCCATCTTCAGTGAAGATACGGGTCATACCCACTTTTTTACCGACTAAACCAATCATTGTTTCAACCTCTCAATCGCTCAATGACCTGATTAACCCAGGCTGATCTGCACGTCTACACCGGCAGCCAGATCCAGACGCATCAGAGCATCAACGGTTTTCTCGGTTGGCTCAACGATGTCAACCAGACGCTTGTGAGTGCGAATCTCGTACTGATCGCGCGCGTCTTTGTTGACGTGCGGAGAGATCAGAACGGTAAAGCGCTCTTTGCGAGTTGGCAGCGGGATCGGACCACGGACTTGCGCACCAGTGCGCTTTGCAGTCTCGACGATTTCCGCGGTTGATTGATCGATCAGACGATGATCAAACGCTTTCAGGCGGATACGGATTCTTTGGTTCTGCATGAGACCAGAGCTCCAATTATTTATAAACGTAAATAATTACTCCTCACACCCATTTCGATTGATGGGGGAGTGTAATCGTCAACATATAACCCCCATATCGGGAGTATTGTTCGAAAGGCAAAAAAAGGCCTGCCAATCGACTGATTCGCTAAAATCAGGCTTACCAAGATTAGGTAAGCCCGCGCATTATACGCAAAATGGCCCAGGAAGCAAGCCGCAGTTGGAAATATGCTCAGGAAATCGTCATTTTTGCGCGTTCAGTGGCAGTTGGCGTGTTAACACGGTAAACAGGGAATGAATTAGGCTTGGCGGGAACACTCTCCCCTGCCCCGCCGAGAAAACGGCCGCCGGCAGGAGAGACGATGACGAATGGACGGAAGGTTTACTCTTTGCGCTCTAAAATCTGGGCCTGGGCATAGTTCTGAATACCGAGACGGGCAATCAGATCCAGCTCCGTTTCCAGCCAGTCGATATGCTCTTCTTCATCGGCCAGGATATCAATCATCAAATCGCGGCTAACGTAATCGTGGATCGAATCGGCATAGGCGATGCCTTCGCGCAGGTTCTTGGCGCCCGCCAGCTCCAGCGCCAGATCGGAACGCAGCATCTCTTCAATGTCTTCACCGATGTTCAACTTGCCGAGATCTTGCAGATTCGGTATCCCTTCCAGGAACAGGATACGCTCGATGTAGCGATCGGCATGTTTCATTTCGTCGATCGACTCGTGATATTCCTTGTCGTTGAGGCGCATTAAGCCCCAATTCTTGAACATGCGGGCGTGCAGGAAATATTGATTGATGGCAACCAGCTCGTTGCCGAGCAGTTTATTGAGGTGAGCAATGATCTTTTTATCGCCTTTCATAGGTAACTCCTCCTGGCCAGTTCTAAAAGTGTAGAACCTGTAAGCCAAGAGTCAAAAATAACCTTACCCTTTGTTAGGCAACTTCATGCATTGGGATGATAGTTCCGCGTTCCTCCACCATAATCTGTCTTGCCTGACGAATGCACTTTCCACAATCGGTACCAATCGGCACAAGTTCACGCAGTTGCTTCATGGTATGGGGATTGTGCTGACGCACCGCATTACGGATCGCTTTGTCAGTCACCGCATTACACAGACATACATACATAGAGAGACTCACTTCTTAACCAATGCATTGAGTCTAAATAGGAATGGTTTTTATTTCAATTAAGATTTGTACAAATTGCATAAAAAAAGGGCACCGAAGTGCCCTTTTTTGTGTCGAAAAATTATTCTGATCGCTGCAGTCAGGGTAGTTTTACCGTGGTCAACGTGGCCGATAGTACCAACGTTAACGTGCGGTTTTGTACGTTCAAATTTTTCTTTAGACACGGCTATATTCCTTACTATAGCGCTCTCCCCTTCTGGAGAGAGCACGGGACTTTGGTTTTAACCCTGCGGCTTATTTGCCACGGGCTTCGATTACGGCCTGAGCGACGTTGTTCGGTGCATCATCATACTTCAGGAATTCCATGGTGTATGATGCGCGACCTTTAGTCAGAGAACGCAGCTGAGTTGCGTAGCCGAACATTTCGGACAACGGTACTTCAGCGTGGATCTTAACGCCAGTCACTTCAGATTCCTGACCGCGCAGCATGCCGCGACGACGGCTCAAGTCACCGATAACGTCACCGGTGTTCTCTTCTGGAGTCTCAACTTCAACCTTCATGATAGGCTCAAGCAGAACTGGTTTCGCTTTCTTAAAGCCTTCTTTAAAGGCGATAGATGCGGCCAGTTTAAACGCCAGTTCAGAGGAGTCAACGTCGTGGTAAGAACCGAAGTGCAGACGAATACCCATATCTACTACCGGGTAACCAGCCAACGGACCAGACTTCAGCTGCTCCTGGATGCCTTTATCAACGGCAGGGATGTATTCGCCAGGAATTACGCCGCCTTTGATGTCGTTGATGAACTCGTAACCTTTCGGGTTAGAGCCCGGCTCCAGTGGGTACATGTCGATCACAACGTGACCGTACTGACCGCGACCACCAGACTGCTTGGCGTGCTTACCTTCAACATCGGTAATCTTCGCGCGAATCGCTTCGCGGTAAGCTACCTGAGGTTTGCCCACGTTAGCTTCAACGTTGAATTCACGCTTCATGCGGTCAACGATGATGTCGAGGTGCAGTTCACCCATACCGGCGATGATGGTCTGGTTAGACTCTTCGTCAGTCCATACGCGGAATGACGGGTCTTCTTTAGCCAGACGGCCCAGAGCCAGACCCATTTTCTCTTGGTCAGCTTTGGTTTTTGGTTCAACGGCGATAGAGATTACCGGCTCAGGGAATTCCATACGCTCCAGGATGATTGGAGAGTCTGGATCACACAGGGTGTCCCCGGTGGTCACGTCTTTCAGACCGATCGCAGCGGCGATGTCGCCTGCGCGAACTTCTTTGATCTCTTCACGCTTGTTGGCGTGCATCTGAACGATACGGCCGAAACGCTCGCGCGCAGCCTTAACGGAGTTCAGCACGGTGTCGCCGGAGTTAACAACGCCGGAGTACACGCGGAAGAAGGTCAGGTTACCTACGAACGGATCGGTAGCGATTTTGAACGCCAGAGCAGAGAACGGCTCGTCATCACTTGCGTGACGCTCAGCCGGGGTGTCTTTACCGTCGTCCAGGATACCGTTGATCGCAGGAACGTCAGTTGGCGCCGGCAGGTATTCGATTACCGCATCCAGCATCGCCTGTACGCCCTTGTTCTTGAACGCAGAACCACAGGTAACCAGGATGATTTCGTTGTTCAGCACGCGCTGACGCAGAGCGGATTTGATTTCTGCCTCGGTCAGCTCTTCGCCGCCCAGGTATTTTTCCATCAGCTCTTCGGAAGCTTCCGCTGCGGATTCGATCAGGTTCTGGCGCCATTCTTCAGCCAGTTCCATCATGTCAGCCGGGACGTCTTCGTATTCGAAGGTAACGCCTGCGTCTTCTTCGTTCCAGTTGATCGCCTTCATCTTCACCAGGTCGATAACGCCGGTGAATTTGTCTTCTGCGCCGATAGCCAGCTGCAGAGGAACAGGGTTAGCGCCCAGACGAGTTTTGATCTGGCCAACAACTTTCAGGAAGTTAGCGCCCATACGGTCCATTTTGTTAACGAACGCGATACGTGGCACTTTGTATTTGTTAGCCTGACGCCATACGGTTTCAGACTGTGGCTGAACACCACCAACAGCACAGTAAACCATTACCGCGCCATCCAGCACACGCATGGAACGTTCTACTTCGATGGTGAAGTCAACGTGCCCTGGGGTGTCGATGATGTTTACGCGATGCGGTTCGAACTGCTTGGCCATACCAGACCAGAAGGCAGTCGTCGCTGCAGAAGTGATGGTAATACCACGCTCCTGCTCCTGTTCCATCCAGTCCATGGTGGCAGCGCCGTCATGAACTTCACCGATTTTGTGGTTTACACCGGTGTAGAACAGAATACGTTCGGTAGTGGTGGTTTTACCGGCGTCGATGTGAGCACTGATACCGATGTTACGGTAGCGTGCAATGGGTGTTGTACGAGCCATTTGATTCCTCTATTCCTAGGGCGTTCAAGTTCAGTTAACCCAAGCGGGCCGATTTGACGCGCCCGCTTGGTTAGCATGACTACAGCCAGATGATTACCAGCGGTAGTGGGCGAACGCCTTGTTGGCTTCGGCCATACGGTGAACGTCTTCACGCTTCTTAACAGCAGAACCTTTGTTCTCTGCTGCGTCAGACAGCTCGTTCGCCAGGCGCAGAGCCATGGATTTATCACCGCGTTTACGTGCAGCATCAACGATCCAACGCATTGCCAGAGCATTACGACGAACCGGGCGGACTTCAACTGGTACCTGATAAGTAGAACCGCCAACGCGACGCGACTTAACTTCTACAGTCGGGCGAACGTTGTCGAGAGCGACTTCGAAAGCTTCCAGGTGATCTTTACCAGAACGCTGAGCCAGGGTCTCCAGCGCGGTATAGACGATTGCTTCTGCAGTAGATTTTTTACCGTCTACCATCAGGATATTTACAAATTTGGCCAGCAGCTCAGATCCGAACTTAGGATCTGGCAGGATTTTACGTTGGCCGATTACGCGACGACGTGGCATGGAAATACTCCGTTGTTAATTCAGGATTGTCCAAAACTCTACGAGTTTATTTTGACATTAAAGTTAAAACGTTTGGCCTTACTTAACGGAGAACCATTAAGCCTTTGGCTTCTTCACGCCGTACTTGGAACGAGCTTGCTTACGGTCTTTAACACCGGAGCAGTCAAGTGCACCACGGACGGTGTGGTAACGCACACCTGGCAGGTCTTTTACACGACCGCCACGGATCAGGATTACGGAGTGTTCCTGCAGGTTGTGGCCTTCGCCACCGATGTAGGAAGTCACTTCGAAACCGTTGGTCAAACGCACACGGCAAACTTTACGCAGTGCGGAGTTTGGTTTTTTCGGGGTAGTGGTATATACGCGGGTGCATACGCCACGTTTCTGCGGGCAGGCTTCCAGCGCTGGAACGTTGCTTTTAGCAGCCTTCACAGAGCGTGGTTTGCGAACCAGCTGGTTAATTGTTGCCATTAAAAAAGCTCCTGGTTTTTGCTTCGTACTAGCTTCGTAAACATGTGATAAATCCCCTCGTATGCACTACTGGCAAAGTACGAGGACGCAGAATTTTAGGGCTGACCAGTATGGGTGTCAAGAAATATACAACATCACTCTCATTACCAAGCCATTTGGCTGCGGTGTTGTTCGGTTAATTCAACGAAGTGATTATAGCCGACGACAGTGATTTTGTGCGAAAAATGACCAATCAACCCCCTGGCTTCCAGGTCGTCCTGCAGCGCATAAAGGGATATGGGGGCGGCGAGCAGCGATTCAAGATGGGCGCTGCCAACAAGGCCTGCGAGCACGCCATCCTGCAGCAGCAGCAGCGCGTCGCCCTCCGCGGTCAGGCGCAACAGCGCGGGCAGGTCACATTGGTTTGGCGAATGGCTCAGGGTATACAACATCAGAAGTTCCTAAAACGTCATTACGGCGTCGTAGCCGGCCAATTCACGGCGCAGTTCGTCCGGCGCCAGCACCTCGGCATCCAGCACCCAATCGGTCACCTGACTCAGCCCGCGTTCCTGCAGCGAAGCCTGGCACAGATAACACCGCTCCACGTCATACAGCGGCAGTACGCCGAAAGTGGCGATATAATTGCGCGCCAAAATCTTTTCCGGTTGCTGGCCCGGCAATAGCTGCAACACGCCATCACCGATAAAAAACACCCCCAAATCTTCACTGAGCGCCGACGTGGCGAGCAGCGCATCCAGCCCTTCCCTGCCGCCGGCGCCGCCATGCGGCCCGTGGGTGAAAACAAAAGCGACTCGTTTCATCATTTCCTCAGAACTGCACCAGACGGTCGCAACTCAGCGACGCTTCGGCCAGGGAACCCAGCCCGCTCAGGGTAAAACCGGGCTGCAGGTTGGCACCGGCCAGCCCCTGCTGCTGCGCCTCCTGTTCGTCGGTGACGCCCCGACGCAGCGCGGCGGCCACGCAGACGTTGAGCGCTACGCCGTGTTGCTTCGCGAGCTGCGTCCAGCCGCGCACCAGATCGAATTCGTCGCTGGCGGGCGCGGTTAACTGGTTGGCGTTCAACACCCCTTCACGGTAGAAAAAGACGCTGGAAAGACGGTGCCCTTTCGCCAGTAAAGCCTGAGCGAATTGATAGGCGCTGCTGGCCTGCTGCGTGCCATAAGCCGGGCCGGTAACCAACAGACAATAGTCGAGCATCAACGGTCACTTCCTACCAGGTCGCCGCTTTTAAACTGGCGAATGTACAGATAGACGGTGTGTTTGGAGATATTCAGACGATCCGCCACCTGATTGATCGCATCCTTGATGTCGAAGATGCCTTTCTCATAGAGATTGAGCACCACCTGTCGATTCTTGGCGTTATTGGACACCGAGCGGTCGGCGTTCACCTCTTCGATGGTGAACTCCAGCGTCTGAGCCACCAGATCGTCGACGGAAGAGGCGAAGTTCACCGACGACGGCACGTCCTGCGCTGTCGGTGGCATAAAGGTTTGCATGATCTGCGAGAACGGCACGTCGAGGTTCATGTTGATGCACAACAAACCAATCACCCGCTGCTCGCGATTGCGAATGGCGATAGTCACCGATTTCATCAATACGCCGCTCTTGGCGCGGGTAAAGTAGGCTTTCGACACGCTGCTGTCGTCGCCGGCCATGTCGTGCAGCATGCGCAGCGCCAGGTCGGTGATCGGCGAGCCGATTTTGCGCCCGGTGTGTTCCCCGTTGGCGATGCGCACCGCCGAGCTGTTCAGGTCTTCCAGCGCGTGCAATACGATTTCGCAGTGGCCGCCGATCAACATCGCCAGCCCGTCGACCACCGCTTCATAGGATTTCAGGATTTCATGATCCGTTTGAGTAAACGGACGTTCATTCAGCAAATCAAGTTCGCTGGCTTCGCTGGATAAAAGCGAATTCGACATCGAAGATACCACCCTCATAGATCGCCTGTGCCAGGGGGCGCAGCTAAAACCGCTCGGGCCGGATCACTGCCGTCGTCGGCGCGCTGCAGCGCGGCTGGCTGAGAGCGGCATAAAACGGCGCGATGACATCCGCGGGCGAGGCGGCCGGGAACAATTTTAGGTACACGCCCTAAGGGGCAGACGCATGACTGATAAGTCAGAATTATTAGTCTAGCAAAGCGGCCGGAGCAAAGTCCTTGCGTTTGCGCGTGGTATTGACGTTAAGCCCGATGCCCGGCAGGCGTCAAGCGTTCAATGGAGAGAGCGGTAGCGGCTGCCGAAATGAAAACCGCCGCGGAGGGCATCCGCGGCGGTGGCAAACAGAGCGACGAGATTATTTCGCTTTGGCGTCGGCTTTGGCGTCGGCCGGTTTTTCGGCTTTAGCGTCGGCTTTCGGCGCCGCTTTCACATCCAGCAGCTCGACGTCGAAGACCAGCGTGGAGTTAGCCGGGATGCCCGGAACGCCGGTTTTACCGTAGGCCAGCGCCGGTGGGATCACCAGCTTGATTTTTCCGCCTTTCTTGATGTGCTTCAGGCCTTCGGTCCAGCCAGGGATCACACCATCCAGACGGAATGACAGCGGCTCACCGCGGGTGTAGGAGTTATCGAACTCGGTACCGTCGGTCAGGGTGCCTTTGTAGTTCACCACCACGGTGTCGCTGTCTTTCGGCGCTTCACCCGCGCCCGGTTTCTCTACCTGATACAGCAGGCCGGATTCGGTTTTCTTCACGCCTTTTTCTTTAGCGAAGCTGTCGCGATACTTGGCGCCTTTGGTTTCGTTGTCCTTGGCGTCCTGCTCCATCTTCGCCTGAGCGGAAGCCTTCACGCGCGCTTCAAAGCCCTGCAGGGTCTTTTCGATATCGGCGTCGTTCAGCTTGCTCTTGTTAGCGAAAGCGTCCTGAACGCCGGCGATCAGCTGATCTTTGTCCAGCTTGATGCCCAGCTTCTCTTGCTCTTTCAGAGAGTTGTCCATGTAACGGCCAAGAGAGGCGCCCAGTGCGTAAGCCGCTTGCTCGTCGTCGTTTTTGAACTTGCCGGTGCTTGGCGCTGCTGCCGCGTCTGCCGCCGGTTTAGCGGCATCGGCTGCCATGACCTGGGTCGCATTCAGAGCAAAAGCCATGGTGGTTGCCAGAAGCGTGACTTTAAACAAAGATTTCATCCATTTCTCCAGTGTCTGAAGCAATGCCCCAAACAATCATTAGGTAAGATAACCGGGCTACTATAGCTGCCTGAAACAAAACAAAACAGTCGCACAGGTAACCAATCGAGTCAAAGTGTGACTCCCGCTTTGCCAAGAAGTTTCCCGCTGCGTGCTACTCACATGATAAATCAGATTTTTCTTGCAGAATATTCGGCGAGGTTAGCAAAAAACGGCGAATCAGGCGTGCAGCTTTTCAGCACTTTACACTGCCGATCGCAACGTTGCGCGCCGCCCAAAGAAATAGCGCGGGCAAACCCGACGCCAGCTGTTACCATAGCGCCAAATCAGGATTTTATCGCGTCAGAGGTAGCCTCATGCACAACGCCGACATTCAAAGCCTGCTACAGCGGCTTGAAGAACTGGAAAGCCGTCAGGCTTTTCAAGAGCTCACTATCGAAGAGCTCAACCAGACCGTCACCCAGCATCAGATGGAAATGCTGAAGATGCGCGAGCACCTGCGCATGTTGACCGACAAACTGCGCTCGACCCAAACCTCGATGATCGCCTCGCAATCGGAAGAAACCCCTCCGCCGCACTATTGAGGGGCGCCGCGCATAAAAAAGGGCAGCCAATGGCTGCCCTCTCGTCTCGGGATTGCGTTCTGCTTAGTGGCAGCCGCAACCGCCGTTGCCGCAACCGCCTTTACCGTGGTCGTGACCATGGTCGTGATCGTGGCTATGGCCGTGACCGCCGCAGCAGCCTTCACCGTGCTCGTGGTGATGATCGTGCTCGCCGTGTACGTGACCGTGCGCCAGTTCTTCTGCGGTCGCTTCGCGGATCGCGACAACTTCCACGTTGAAGTTCAGGTTTTGGCCGGCCAGCATGTGGTTGCCGTCAACCACAACGTGGTCGCCGTCAACTTCAGTGATTTCAACCGGTACCGGGCCCTGATCGGTGTCAGCCAGGAAACGCATGCCGACCTGCAGTTCGTCAACGCCCATGAAGACGTCTTTCGGTACGCGCTGCACCAGGTTTTCGTCGTAGTTGCCGTACGCGTCGTTCGCGCCGACGTGAACGTCAAAACGATCGCCAACGTCGTGGCCTTCGAGCGCTTTTTCCAGACCTGCGATCAGAGAACCATGCCCGTGCAGATAGTCCAGCGGTGCGCTCACCGGAGACTCATCAACCAAAACACCGTCTTCTGTACGTACTTGGTAAGCCAGGCTGACCACCAAGTCTTTTGCTACTTTCATGATATCTCCTACCGTTGGCTACTAGGACGCGCACCGTTATCGGGATGCGCGCCTTTTCCGGACAGATTGTAACGGAAATCTGCCTCGCTGTACCCTCCGGGATAAAAAAACGCTACTTCGGCTGAAAAATGCCGATCACCTGCTCTTGCGGTCGAACGTGTTTTTCCACCTGTTGTTCGGTCTGGCGCTGGTGATGGCCGCACTTGACGCACTCCACCACTTCCACCTGATCCTCCCGCCATACCGCCAGCGTATCCATGGCGCTACAGCTCGGGCACACCGCTCCGGCGATAAATCTCTTACGTGTTGCAGACATCGTTATGCTCCCGCTTATTCGTATTCATCCCAGCCGTCAAACTGGCGACTTTCTTTTTGCATTTCGCGATGGAAGAGCTCTTCCAGCTCGCGCCGCGCCTCTTTCACGCGAGAAATTTGCGCCACGTCGCCCTGATGCGGCGGCATCAGCTCACGCAGCATGCGCATATCCAGACGACGGAAATGCTGCTGGGCGCGAAAGGCCTGATGCGGGTGCATGCCCAATTCCATCAGCGCCTTGCGCCCCAGTTCCAGCGCGCTGGAGAAGGTCTCGCGGCTGAACTGTTTTACGCCCGCCTGCAGCAGCTCATGCGCCTCCACGCGGCCGCGCGCGCGCGCCAGGATGCTCAGGTTCGGGAAGTGCTGCTGGCACAGCCGCACGATCGCCATGGTGTCTTCCGGCTCATTGCTGGTGATCACGATCGACTTGGCCTTCTCTGCGCCTGCCGCGCGCAGCAGCTCCAGCTCGGTGGCGTCGCCGTAATAGACCTTGTAACCGTAACGCCGCAGCACGCCGACGGCGCTGACGTCGCGTTCCAGTACGGTAATGCGCATTTTGTTGGCCATCAGCAGGCGGCCGATCACCTGGCCAAAACGCCCGAAGCCGACGATGATCACCTGCGGATCGTCATCTTCCACGTACGGCGTCTCCTCGTCTTCGTCTTTGGCGTTATAGCGGCGCGCCAAAATGCGATCGATGGCCTGCATCAACAGCGGCGTGGTCATCATCGACAGCGTCACCACCACCAGCAGCAAAGAGAGTTGATCCGGCTGCAGCACCTTTTGGGCGCCCGCCGCCGAAAACAGCACGAAGGCGAACTCACCGCCCTGGCTGAGCACGCCGGCGAACTGCAGGCGTACCGAACTGCGCAGGCCGAACAGGCGCGACACGCCGTAGAGCACGCCGGATTTCACCGCCACCAACGCCAACACGCCGATCAACACCTCGGCCAGATGGGTGTAGAGCACGCCGATATTCAACACCATGCCCACCGAGATAAAGAACAGCCCCAGCAGCAGCCCTTTAAACGGCTCGATGGAGATCTCCAGTTCGTGGCGGTATTCGCTCTCCGCCAGCAGCACGCCGGCGATGAAGGTGCCGAGCGCCATCGACAGGCCGAGCGTCTCCATAAACAGCGCCGAGCCGAGCACCAGCAGCAGCGCCGCGGCGGTAAAGATCTCGCGCACGCCGGAAGCGGCGATATAGCGGAACAGCGGCCGCAGCAGGAAGCGGCCGCCGATCAGCATGCCGCCGAACGCCGCCACCTTGAGCGCGATCTTCGCCCAGTCGTCGCTGGTGCCGCCGGCGCCGGCCAGAATGGGGATCAACGCCAGCGCCGGGATCACCGCCATATCCTGGAACAGCAGCACCGAGAAACCCAGCTGCCCGCCTTCGTTGCGGTTCATGCCCTTTTCGCGCATCAGCTGCAGCGCCATGGCGGTGGAAGACATCGCCAGGCCAACGCCGCCGATCACCGCCGCCTGCCAGGCGAAGTGCGTCAGGTACAGCAATGCGCCCAGCACCGCCGCGGTGATCAGCACCTGGCCGGCGCCGGCGCCGAAAATCGAGCGCCGCAGCTCCCACAGCTTGCTGGGGTTCAGCTCCAGGCCGATGATGAACATCAGGAACACCACGCCCAGCTCGGAGAAGTGCAGGATCTCGTCAACGTCGCGAATAAAACCCAATCCCCACGGGCCGATGGCGATGCCGGCGATCAGATAACCCAGCACCGCGCCGATCCCCAGGCGACGGGCGATCGGCACCGTCACCACCGCGGCAAACAGGAACAGTAAAATGGCGGTCAGTAAGGTCGATCCTTCCATGATCACCGCCCCCCGTGCGGCAGCGGGTGGCTCAGCCACTCCCCGTAGGCGTCTGCGTGGCTGCGCAGCACCTCCGGCTTTTGCCGCCGCGCCCAATAGACCACGAACGGCGTCAACCAGTGCATATGGCACATCCCGGCGGTCAACTCGAACGGCCGCAGGATATCTTCCATCGGATAATGGTTATAACCGCCGGTGCGGTAGGCGCCTTCCGGCTCGCCGGTGGTGATCACCGAACGCCAGTATTTGCCCGCCAACGCATTGCCGCCCACGCCGCTGGCGAAGCCGCGCGCCAGCACGCGATCCAGCCATTCCTTCAGCAGCGCCGGGCAGCTGTAGGTATACAGCGGGTGCTGAAACACGATGACCTGATGCTCACGCAGCAGCTGTTGTTCGTGATGAATATCGATAAAAAAATCAGGGTAGTGCGCGTAGAGATCGTGCACGGTGACATGTTCCAACTGCTGCGCCGGTCGAAGCAAAACCCGGTTCGCCACCGAGTCATGGGATTCCGGATGGGCATACAGCAGCAAGACCTTGGGCGGCTGCGACATCATTCCCCTCCAAAGCGTCGTCAGGGTAGCGGTTTTCCGTTACCATGCATCGCAAAGACAAAAACAGCGCGCGGTGCGCGTTCTGTTACCTTAATGATAATTTAACATACTCTGAACATACGGCGCTTTATGATTGTATTCTCCTCGCTACAAATCCGACGCGGCATCCGCGTCCTGCTGGACAACGCCACGGCGACGGTTAATCCTGGTCAGAAGGTCGGCCTGGTCGGCAAAAACGGCTGCGGCAAATCCACGCTGTTGTCGCTGCTGAAGGGCGAGATCGCGGCGGACGGCGGCAGCTTCACCTTCCCCGGCAACTGGGCGCTGGCCTGGGTCAACCAGGAGACGCCGGCGCTGGACGTGCCGGCGATCGAGTATGTTATCGACGGCGACCGCGAGTTTCGCCAGCTCGAAGCCGAACTGCAGGCCGCCAACGACCGCAACGACGGCCACGCCATCGCCACCCTGCACGGCAAGCTGGACGCCATCGACGCCTGGACCATTCGTTCCCGCGCCGCCAGCCTGCTGCACGGTCTCGGCTTCTCCAACGAACAACTGCAAAGCCCGGTGCGCGACTTTTCCGGCGGCTGGCGCATGCGTCTTAACCTGGCGCAGGCGTTGGTGTGCCGTTCCGATCTGCTGTTGCTCGACGAACCGACCAACCACCTGGATCTTGATGCGGTGATCTGGCTGGAGCGCTGGCTGAAAAGCTATCCCGGCACGCTGGTGCTTATCTCGCACGACCGCGACTTCCTCGATCCGATCGTCGACAAGATCCTGCATATCGAACAGCAGACGATGAACGAGTACACCGGCAACTACTCGTCGTTCGAACGCCAACGCGCCACCAAACTGGCGCAGCAGCAGTCGCTGTATCAGCACCAGCAAGAAAAAGTGGCGCACCTGCAAAGCTATATCGACCGCTTCCGCGCGCAGGCGACCAAGGCCAAGCAGGCGCAGAGCCGCATCAAGATGCTGGAGCGCATGGAGCTGATCGCCCCGGCGCACGTCGACAACCCGTTCACCTTCAGCTTCCGGCCGCCGGAAAGCCTGCCGAACCCGCTGCTGCGCATGGAAAAAGTCAGCGCCGGGTACGGCGACAAGGTGATCCTGAAGTCCATCAAACTGAACCTGGTGCCCGGCTCACGCATTGGCCTGCTCGGCCGCAACGGCGCCGGTAAATCGACGCTGATCAAACTGCTGGCCGGCACCCTGGAGCCGCTGAGCGGCGAGATCGGCCTGGCGAAAGGCATCAAGCTGGGTTACTTCGCTCAGCACCAGCTGGAATTCCTGCGCGCCGACGAATCGCCGCTGCAGCACCTGAGCCGCATCGCGCCACGGGTGCTGGAGCAGCAGCTGCGCGATTATCTGGGCGGTTTCGGCTTCCAGGGCGACAAGGTCAGTGAAATCACCGAACGCTTCTCCGGCGGCGAGAAGGCGCGGCTGGTGCTGGCGCTGATCGTCTGGCAGCGCCCGAACCTGCTGCTGCTCGATGAACCGACCAACCACCTGGATCTCGACATGCGCCAGGCGCTGACCGAGGCGCTGATCGATTTCGAAGGCGCATTGGTGGTGGTCTCGCACGACCGTCACCTGCTGCGCTCCACCACCGACGATCTGTACCTGGTGCACGATGGCCAGGTCGAGCCTTTCGAAGGCGATCTCGACGATTATCAGCAGTGGCTGATCGATCTGCAGCGCCAGGAAAGCCAACAGGACGCGCCGGAAAAAGAGAGCGGCGGCAACAGCGCGCAGGCGCGCAAGGATCAAAAACGCCGCGAGGCGGAGTTCCGTACGCAAACCCAACCGCTGCGCAAGCAGATCGCCAAGCTGGAACAGCAGATGGAAAAACTGGGCGCCGAACTGGCGGCGGTGGAAGAGCAGTTGGCGGATTCCGCACTGTACGACATCAGCCGCAAGGCCGAACTGACCGACTGCCTGCAAAAGCAAAGCCAGGCCAAATCCGCGCTCGAAGAGACGGAAATGACCTGGCTGGATGCGCAGGAACAGCTGGAGCAGTTAACGCAGGCGTTCGACGCCTAACCGTTGTTACGCCTTGTAAAAGGGCTTGTCCCCCAGAATGGTCGCGCGGTGCATGATGCGCCGCTGCGGCAGATAATCCGCGTTGGCGTAGTGCTGCGTCACGCGGTTATCCCAGATCGCCACGTCATTCTCCTGCCAACGCCAGCGCACCTGAAACTCCGGTTTGGTGATGTGAGCAAACAGGAAATTCAGTAAAGCGTCGCTCTCCTTCGGCGCCAGATCGACGATCCGCGTGGTGAACCCTTCATTGACGAACAGCGCCTGCCGGCCGCTGACCGGATGGGTACGCACCACCGGATGCAACAGCGGCGGGTTTTTCTGCACCGCCAGTTGCCAGCGCTGATGCTCTTCTTCACTGCTGCGATGCTTGTGCTCCGGGAACGACTTGGTGAAGTCATGTTCCGCGCGCAGCCCCGCGAGCAGCGTTCTGAACGGCGCCGACAGCGCCTCATAGGCGGCGATGCCGCTGGCCCACAGCGTATCGCCGCCGGTGGCAGGCAGCGTCTTGGCCGCCAGGATCGCCCCCAGCGGCGGGTTCTCGATAAAGGTCACGTCGGTGTGCCAGTTGTCGTTGTCCGGCGGGTTGTCGTCGTGGGTATCGAGCACGATGATCTCTTCCACGTCGGTGGCGTGCGGATAGACCGGGTGGATGTGCAGATCGCCGAAGCGGCCGGCCAGATCGCGCTGCTGCAGCGGCGTGATCGGCTGGTTGCGGAAGAACAGCACCTGATGCTTGAGCAGCGCATGATAAAGCTGTTCAAACTGGCCGTCGCCCAGCGGCCGGGCCAACTCGACGTTTTCCACCAGCGCCCCGATGTAAGGCCCCAGTGGGGTGATATTCAGACGTTCGTTCATTGCTGTACTCCATGCCACGGGGTCAATCGGCGCTGCAGGGCGCGCAGCCCCAGCTCCAACCCAAATGCAATCACCGCAATCACGCCGATGCCGGCCAGCACCACGTCGGTCGCCAGAAACTCACCGGCGGATTGCACCATAAATCCCAGGCCGCGCGTGGCGGCGATCAGTTCGGCGGCTACCAGCGTCGACCAGCCGACGCCCAGCCCGATGCGAATGCCGGTCAGGATCTCCGGCAGCGCGCTCGGCAGCACCACGAAACGCAGCACCTGCCAACGCGTGGCGCCCAACGCGCGGGCGGCGCGCACCCGTACCTGCGCCACGCTGCGCACGCCGGCCACGGCGGAGAGCGTCACCGGCGCGAAAATCGCCAGATAAATCAGCAAGATCTTCGAGGTTTCGCCGATGCCGAACCAAATCACCATCAGCGGTAAATACGCCAACGGCGGCACCGGACGATAGATCTCAATCAGCGGATCGAGGATACCGCGCACCGTGTCGTTCAGCCCCATGGCGATGCCCACCGGAATGCCGACGATCACCGCCGCCAGCAGCGCCACCAAAATGCGCCCCAGGCTGGCCGCCAGATGCTGCCACAGCGTGGCGTCCATAAAGCCTTGCGGGCTGGCGATGGTGATCAGCTGATGCAATACCTGCTGCGGCGCCGGCAGGAACAGCGGGCTGATCAGCTGCAGCGCCGTCACGCCCCACCAGACGATCAACACCGTCAACAGCGTGGCGCCGCTCAGCCAAACGTTGCGCGGCACGCTGAAACGGCGCGTCGCTTTGCCCTGCGGCTGCGCCGCGGCCTTTAACGTGGAATGCAGGCTCATAACAAGGCCTCGCGCTGTTGGAAAACTTTGCCCAGCACGTATTCGCGCTGCGCGATAAATTCAGGATCGGACTTAATCGAGCGGCAGGCTTCGCCGTCGGCATAGCGTTGGCCGAAGTTCAGCGACAGCCGCTCCACCACCTGCCCCGGCCCCGGCGACAGCAGCAACAGCTCGCTGGCGAGGAACACCGCCTCTTCAATATCGTGAGTGATCAGCAGCACCTGCTTGCCGGTATCGCGCCAGATGGTCAGCAGCAGCTCCTGCATCTGCTCGCGAGTGAACGCGTCCAGCGCGCCGAACGGTTCATCCAACAACAGCAGACGCGGATCGGCGGCCAGAGCGCGGGCGATGCCGACGCGTTGGCGCATGCCGCCGGAAAGCTGCCAGATGAAATGCCGCTCGTAACCGGCCAGACCGACGCGCTGCAACATCTGCTCCGCCACTTGGCGGCGCTGCGCCTTGCCGACGCCGGCCAGCTGCAGGCCGAACTCGACGTTGTCCACCACGTTACGCCACGGCAGTAAACCCTCATGCTGGAACACTACGCCCCGTTCGGCGCTTGGGCCATGAACGGACGTTCCATCCAGCGTGATGCTGCCAGCTGAAGGCTCGATAAACCCGGCGATTAAATTCAGCAGCGTGGTTTTGCCGCAGCCCGACGGGCCGAGCACCACCACCAGTTGCCCGGCGGCGATCTGGAACGACACGTCACGCAGCGCGGGCCGCCCCTGATACTCTGCTGAAAGATGGCTGACGTTTAGCATCCTGCTTCCTTACGACTGCGGCGCAGCCTGCACCTGTTTCACAAAACGGTCGGTCACATAAGCGCTGTAATCGCTGTCGACCTGCGGGATCTTGCCCTGCTGCTTGAGGAATTCGGCGGTATCGCGAATCGCCTTGTCCACCGGCTGGCCGAGTTGGGCGACCTGATCCGCCACCGGCAGATAACGGTTCCCCTTCACCAGCTCCGGCACCTGCGCTTCCGGCACGCCGCTCAAGCGCGCCAAGGTGCTGAGATGGCTCGGATCTTTCAGCCACTGTTCCGGCGCTGCCAGGTAGGCCTTCTGCGCCTGCAGAGCGCTGGCGGCAAAGGCGGTCACCACGTCGGGATGTTTCTCGGCGAAGTCTTTGCGCACCACCCACACATCCAGGGTTGGCGAACCCCATTCGCCCACCTGCGCGGAGTCGGTCAACACCTTGCCCTGTTTGGCCAGTTCGTTGACCACCGGCGCCCAGACGTAGGCGCCGTCGATGTCGCCGCGCTGCCAGGCGGCGGCGATGGCCGGCGGCTGCAGATTGAGGATCTTCACCTGTTCAGGCTTGATGCCCCAATGTTTGAGCGAGGCCAGCAGGCTGTAATGGGTGGTGGAGATAAACGGCACCGCGATGCGCTTGCCGATCAGATCCTGCGGGCTTTTGATGTCATTCTTCACCACCAGCGCTTCGGAACTGCCGAGCTGCGAGGCGATGAGGAACACTTCGATGGGGAGTTTTTGGCTGGCGGCCACCGCCAGCGGGCTGGAGCCGATATTGCCGATCTGCACGTCGCCGGAGGCCAGCGCGCGCAACACGCTGGAGCCGCTGTCGAACTTACGCCAGTCGACGGTCGCGCCGGACTGTTTGGCGAAGCTGTTTTCCGCCTGCGCCACCTTGGCCGGCTCCGCCGACGTCTGGTACGCCACGGTGACGTCCACCGCATAGGCGCTGGCCGCGCTGAGCGACAGCGCCAGCAGCGCCGCGTTGCGTAAAGAAAAGAGTTTGCCCGCCATGTTCCGCTCCGTTGATAAAAATCTGTTCAATTGCTGACAGTTTTATCTGAGCGATGACGGACGATAAAAGAATAAAAAAGTCTTCTTTATTACCTTAGGTAATATTAAAGCGAATCACAGCACGATCGTCCCGCGCAAGAACACGTGAGCGTAGCCGCCGAGCAACGTGCGGTCCCCTTGCAGTTCGCAGAACAGCTCGCCGCCGCGCACCGAAATCTGCCGGGCGTGCAGCCGATGGCGGCCGAGACGCGCCGTCCAGTAGGGCATCAACGTACAATGCGCGGAACCGGTCACCGGATCCTCGCCGCCGTCGAGCGTGAAATAGCGCGAAATGAAGTCCACGGTGTCACCTGGCGCGGTGACGATCACCGCACGGCCGGCCAATGCGATCAGCGCCGGGATGTCCGGGCGCAGCGCGCGCACCTGCGCCTCATTTTCCACCACCGCCAGCAGCGCTTTCGCCTGCCACACTTCCTGCGGCTGCACGCCCAGCAGCGCCGCGAGGCCCGCCGGTTCGGCGACTTTCTGCGGCGGCCTGGCGGGGAAATCAAGCACCAGCCGCTCCCCATCCCGCTCATCGCGCTTGACGAACAGCTCGCCGCCGGCCGATCTGAAGCGAATATCCTTCAGCGCCGGGTTAACCGCGCTGAACATCACATGCGCCGCCGCCAGCGTGCCATGGCCGCAAAGATCGACCTCACGCTCCGGGGTAAACCAACGAATGGCGGTCATGTCGCCGTCATCCCAGACAAAGCTGGTCTCCGGCAGGCCGATCTCGTTGGCGATCGCCTGCAGCCGCTCCGTCGGCAGTGGCTGCGTCAGCAGGCAGACCCCGGCCGGGTTGCCGCGCAGCCCCTCACCGGTAAAGGCGACCACGTGATAATAGTTTTCCGCCATCGTTCCGCTCCTTAATGCCAAATCAGTAATACACAGGCTGCAGTCAGCAGCCCCATGGAAACGTTGAAGATAATCCAGGCCTTTTTGCTGCGCAGCAGGCGGCCGATCACCGTGCCGAACGCCAGCCAGATAACGCCGGCGACGATGTTTACCGCCAAAATGCCCAGCGCGATCGCCGCAATGGAACCGTTGTACTTATCGCCCGCCAGACTGAAGCTCGCCACCGCGCCCAGCGCCATCAGCCAGGCTTTCGGGTTGAGGAACTGCAACAGCCAGCCCTGATACAACCGCACCGGCTGCGGCGGCGCCACGCCGGTTTCCAGCTTTTCATAGGCGGCGGTGGCGACTTTCCACGCCAGCCACAGCAGGTACAAACTGCCGAGGATTTTCAGGATCAGGTGCAGCGACGGGTAAACCAGGATCAGGCTGCCGACGCCGAAGGCCACCAACAGCAAAATGCTTTGCATGCCGAGCATGATGCCGATCATCAGCCACAGCGAACGCATAAAGCCGAAATGAGCGCCGGAGGTGGTCAGCAGCAGGTTATTGGGGCCAGGCGTGATGGCGGCGACCCACAGGAAGCCCAGCATCGAAAGGAATAAACTCGGTTCCATGGCACGGGTGCTCCTCACCCAAGGCGCTTTTTTGCAGTATCATTGTCAGTTATTGGTATTGAAGCTAACAGTGCGCCTGGGATCTCACAATAGTCGCCAACAACATTTTTACTCCGCCTATGCATGACGTCTTTCGCCCCCTGACCGGGGCCAGTAACCCGCACCTGCAAACGCTGTTGCCGCGGCTGGTGCGCCGCCGCGTGTTATTGAAACCGCATTGGCAACGGCTGGAATTGCCCGACGGCGATTTCGTCGATCTCGCCTGGAGCGAGGATCCGGCGCAGGCGCGCGACAAACCGCGCGCGGTGCTGTTCCACGGTCTGGAGGGCAGCTTCTACAGCCCCTACGCGCATGGCCTGCTCAACGCCTGGCGCGAGCGCGGCTGGCTCGGGGTGGTGATGCACTTTCGCGGCTGCAGCGGCGTGCCCAACCGCAAACAGCGCATCTACCACTCCGGCGAAACCGAAGACGCGCGTTTCTTCCTGCGCTGGCTGCGCGACAGCTACGGCGAGGTGCCAACCGCGGCGGTAGGCGTTTCGCTCGGCGGCAACATGCTGGCCTGTTATCTGGCGCAGCAAGGCGCCGACAGCCTGCTGCAGGCGGCGGTGGTGGTCTCGGCGCCGCTGATGCTGGAGCCCTGCGCCTATCGCATGGAGCAAGGTTTCTCCCGCGTCTATCAGCGCTACCTGTTGGGGCAGCTGAAACAAAACGCCACCCGCAAGCTGTTGCACTACCCGGACACCCTGCCGCTCAAGCTGTCACAGCTGAACGGGTTGCGGCGCATCCGCGAATTCGACGACGCCATCACCTCGCGCATTCACGGCTTCAGTGACGCCACCGATTATTATCGCCGCTGCAGCGCCCTGCCGCTGTTGCCGGCGATCCAAACGCCGCTGCTGATCATCCATGCGAAGGACGATCCCTTCATGACCCATGAGGTGATCCCCGACGTCGCCGGCCTGCCGCGCAATATCGAATATCAGCTGACCGAGTTCGGCGGCCACGTCGGCTTTGTCGGCGGCACGCTGAAAAAACCGCACATGTGGCTGGAGCATCGCATTCCGGCCTGGCTTTCCCCTTATCTGGACATCCCGACGTGATCATTCCCTGGCAAGAACTGGCAACCGACACCCTGAACAGCCTGATCGAATCCTTTGTGCTGCGTGAAGGCACCGATTACGGCGAGCACGAACGATCGCTGGAGCAGAAGGTGGAGGACGTGCGCCGCCAGCTGAAAAACGGCGAAGTGGTGCTGGTGTGGTCGGAACTGCATGAGAGCGTCAACATCATGCCGCGCGGTCAGTTCCGCGCCGGGCAGGAAGAAATTTAGTGGCGCCCGGTTCTATGACTGACGGAAAAAATCAGGTAACA
Organism: Serratia sp. SCBI; assembly: GCF_000747565.1. Lineage (NCBI taxonomy): Bacteria > Pseudomonadati > Pseudomonadota > Gammaproteobacteria > Enterobacterales > Yersiniaceae > Serratia > Serratia sp. SCBI. The sequence goes on from NZ_CP003424.1 coordinate 4,687,299, forward strand.
ATGGGACATTGCAAACCAGCGCGCGCCATTTTTTCCTGACATAGAGAGCGTCAACAAGAGCCACAATAATCCCCTGACGCCGGCGCATTCAACACGGAGTGACAACCACCATGTCTGCCAAACATCCCGTTATCGCGGTGACCGGTTCCAGCGGCGCCGGCACCACCACCACCAGCGTGGCGTTCCGCAAAATCTTCCAACAGCTCAACATTCGCGCCGCCGAGCTGGAGGGCGACAGCTTCCACCGCTACACCCGGCCGGAAATGGACGCGGCGATCCGCAAGGCGCGCGATCTGGGCAGACACATCAGCTATTTCGGCCCCGAGGCCAACGACTTCGGCCTGCTGCAGCAGAGCTTTATCGAGTACGGCAAAAACGGCACCGGCCGTTCGCGCAAGTACCTGCACACCTACGACGAAGCGGTGCCCTACAATCAGGTGCCGGGCACCTTCACCCCGTGGGAGCCGCTGCCGGCGCCGACCGACGTGCTGTTCTACGAGGGGCTGCACGGCGGTGTGGTCACCGAGCACCATGACGTGGCCAACCACGTCGATCTGCTGGTCGGCGTGGTGCCGATCGTCAACCTGGAGTGGATACAGAAGCTGATCCGCGATACCGGCGAACGCGGCCACTCCCGCGAGGCGGTGATGGATTCGGTGGTGCGTTCGATGGAAGACTACATCAACTACATCACGCCGCAGTTCTCGCGCACCCACATCAACTTCCAGCGCGTACCGACGGTGGATACTTCCAACCCGTTCGCCGCCAAAGCCATTCCCTCACTGGATGAAAGCTTCGTGGTGATCCACTTCCGCGGGCTGGATCAGATTGACTTCCCCTATTTGCTGGCGATGCTGCAGGGCTCGTTTATCTCGCACATCAATACGTTAGTGGTGCCGGGCGGCAAGATGGGGCTGGCGATGGAGCTGATCATGGCGCCGCTGGTGCAGCGGCTGCTGGAAGGCAAGAAGATCGAATAAACGCGTTGAGCGCGGCGGCGGGCCGCGCTCCGTCTCGATTACGCCGGCTGGCGGATCTCGAAGCTGTGGGTCACCGTGGCGGCCTTGTTGAGCATCAGCGCCACCGAGCAGTACTTCTCCGCCGACAGGTTCACCGCTCGCTCTACGATTTTGTCGGTCAGATCCTGGCCGGTGACGATGAAGTGCAGGTTGATATGGGTGAACAACCGCGGGGCTTCTGCACGGCGCTCGGAGGTCAGCTTCACCTCGCAGTCGCGCACGTCGTTGCGCCCTTTTTGCAGGATGGACACCACGTCGATCGCGCTGCAGCCACCCACCGACATCAGCACCATCTCCATCGGGCTGGGCGCTTTATCGCCGGCGTTGCCGTCCATCAGCACCTGGTGGCCGGAGGCCGATTCACCCAAAAACGTTAACCCTTCCACCCACTTAACTCTTGCCTGCATTCTGGTCACTCCGGTTGATTTCTTAAAATCAGAGTACGCTTTCGCATAGAAACAGGCAACGTAACCTGATGCTAATCATGCTGAAGCGAGACAACACGAGACACCCGCCTTACTCTGTGCTACAAACAGAGCCGCAATAAATCTTTCCGGGACACTGAATTTCAGGGAAACGCCCAGAGAAAGGCTCCTTTACCGGTATGTTAACAGAATGTAGCTTGCAGCGCTTACGGCAAGTTAATATGCTAGAGCGACAGCGTATTTTTATGACACGCCTCAAAACTTGCCGGTAGCCCTCGCTCATAACTGCGGCTACAGGCAGGTTTTACAGGGAACTCTGACCCCTGTGACACAAGGCAGCGATAACAACAGAGGATAACAGCGAATGGTTCTCGGCAAACCGCAAACAGACCCTACTCTCGAATGGTTCCTGTCTCATTGCCATATCCACAAATATCCATCGAAGAGTACGCTGATTCACCAAGGTGAAAAGGCCGAAACGCTTTACTACATCGTGAAAGGCTCCGTCGCGGTGCTGATCAAGGATGAAGAAGGTAAAGAGATGATCCTGTCCTACCTCAACCAGGGGGATTTCATCGGCGAGCTCGGATTGTTCGAAGAAGGCCAGGAGCGCAGCGCCTGGGTTCGCGCCAAAACCGCCTGTGAAGTGGCCGAAATTTCCTACAAGAAATTCCGCCAGCTGATCCAGGTGAACCCGGACATCCTGATGCGTCTGTCCGCCCAAATGGCGAGCCGCCTGCAGGTTACCTCCGAAAAAGTGGGCAACCTCGCCTTCCTGGACGTCACCGGCCGCATCGCGCAAACCCTGCTGAATCTGGCGAAGCAACCCGACGCCATGACTCACCCGGACGGCATGCAGATCAAGATCACCCGCCAGGAAATCGGCCAGATCGTCGGCTGCTCGCGTGAAACCGTTGGCCGTATTCTGAAAATGCTGGAAGACCAAAACCTGATTTCCGCCCACGGCAAGACCATTGTCGTCTACGGCACCCGTTAATCCCTGAAGAAACGGCGCAATCTGCGCCGTTTTTTTGTCTGCTCTCTGCCATGTGGCGCCGCCTGATTTACCACCCGGAAGTCAACTACGCACTGCGACAAACGCTGGTGTTGTGCCTGCCGGTGCTGTTTGGCCTGCTGATTGGCCAGCTGCAGCTCGGCCTGATGTTCTCTCTGGTGCCCGCCTGCTGCAATATCGCCGGTCTGGACACGCCGCATAGGCGCTTCTTTAAACGGCTGATCGTCGGCGGTGCGCTGTTTGCCCTCAGCAGCCTGCTGCTGCAGCAAGCCCTGCTGTGGCACGTGCCGCTGCCGGCGCTGATGCTGGGCCTGGCGCTGCTGCTCGGCGTCACCGGCGAAATCAGCCCGCTGCACGCCCGGCTGTTGCCGGCGGCGTTGGTGGCCGCCATCTTCTCCCTCAGCATGGCCGGCACCGTGCCTCTCTGGCAGGCGCCGCTGCTGTACGCGATCGGCACCGCCTGGTACGGCTTATTCACCTGGTTCTGGTTCAGGCTGTGGAAAGAGCAGCCGATGCGCGAGACGCTGAGCCAGCTCTATCTGGAACTGGCGGACTACTTCGAAGCCAAATACTCGCTGCTGACTCAGCACACCGATCCGCAAACCGCGCTGCCGCCGCTGCTGGTGCGCCAGCAAAAGGTGATGGATCTGATCAGCCTGCTGTACCAACAGCTTAATTTCCTGCCGCACGCCAACAACCTCGATCAAAAGCGTCTGCAACGCGCCTTTCAGGTGGCGATGGATCTGCAGGAGCACATCACCGTCAGCCTGCACTTGCCGGAGGAAGTACAAAAACTGATGGAGCAGAGCCAGGCCGAAGCGATCATTCGCCGCAACGCTCAGGTGATCGCCGGGCGGCTGCGCGTGGTGGCGCACGATATTCTCTACCATCAACATTCGAAGCGCTTTTCCATGACGCACGAACTGGGGGCGCTGGAAAAAATGGCGGCGCAGCATCCCGACAACCCGGTCGGCCAGTTTTGTTACTACCATTTCAGCCGCATTGCCCGCCTGCTGCGCACCCAGCATCCGCTGTACCGCCGCGATTTGATGCCCAGCCAGCATCGCCTGCCGTTTTGGCCGGCGTTGGCCAGCTACCTGTCGTTCAAATCCACGGCGCTGCGCAACGCCGCGCGGCTGGGGGTGACGCTGGCGGTCGGCAGCAGCCTGGGGGCGGTATTCAATCTGCCGAAGCCGTACTGGATACTGCTCACCATCATGCTGGTGAGCCAAAACGGGTATAACGCCACCCGGGTGCGTATTCAGCACCGTGCGCTGGGCACGATCGCCGGTCTGTTGCTGGCGGCCGGGCTGCTGCAGCTGCAGTTGCCGGAGGGAGAAACGCTGAGCATCATGCTGGTGATCACGCTGCTGGCCTACCTGGTTTCGCGCAAGAACTACGGGCTGTCGGTGATTGGCTTTACGGTCACGGCGGTTTACACCCTGCAACTGCTGGCGCTGAACGGCTCGCATTTTTTGGTGCCGCGTCTGATCGATACGCTGATCGGCTGCGTGCTGGCGTTCGGCGGCACCATTTGGCTGTGGCCGCAGTGGCAAAGCGGGCTGCTGCGCAAGAATGCCCATCAGGCGCTGGAAAACGATCAAGCCGCGCTGCGGCTGATGCTGAAGCAACCGGAGCCGGACGCCACCGCGTTGGCCTATGCCCGCATGCAGGTCAACCAGGCGCACAATGCGCTGTTCACTTCGCTCAATCAGGCGATGCAGGAACCGGGGTTCGCCTCGAACTATCTGGCGGACATGCGGCTGTGGGTCACTCACAGCCAGTTCATCGTCGAACACCTGAACGCCATGACCATCCTGGCGCGTGAGCACTACATGCTGACGCCAAAGCTGGCGGAAGCGTATCTGCAAACCTGTGAAATCGCGCTGCAAAGCTGCCAGCAGCGGTTGGAATACGACGGCCCGAGCAGTGACAACAGCGGCATCATGCAGCCGCCGGATCTGCATCCGGAGATGCCCGTCACCGAGATGGAACGTCATTTGCGGCGCATTCTGTCGCACCTGAGCGTGATGCACACCATTTCGTCGCTGGCCTGGCGCCAGCGCCCGCACCACGGCATCTGGCTCAAGCGTAAACTGCGCGATCAATAAGGGCGCGGCATGCCGCGCCCCGTTATTCGCCGCAGGTGCTTCAGGCGTTGATCACATCCTGCACCGCCAGCTCGAACAGCGCCATGCCGGCCTCGATGTCCTGCAGCTCCACCACCAGCGACGGCGCAAAGCGGATCACGTTCGGCCCGGCGTTGAGGATCATCAGCCCACGCGCGGCGGCGGCGGTGAGGAAATCGCGCGCTCTGCCATGATAATGCGGCGTCAGCTCGGCGCCGATCAGCAACCCCATGCCGCGAATGGCGGTGAAAATACCGTATTTATCGCCGATATTCTGCAAAGCCTGCACATACAGCGCATGGCGCTGCTCGATGCCGCTCAGCACTTCCGGCGTATTGATCACATCCAGCGCCGCCTCCGCCACCGCGCAGGCCAGCGGGTTGCCGCCGTAGGTGGTGCCGTGAGTGCCCACCTGCATCACCGACGCAATCTCTTCGGTAGTCAGCATGGCGCTCACCGGGAAACCGCCGCCCAGCGCCTTGGCGGTGGTGAGAATGTCCGGCGTCACGCCATAATGCATATAGGCGAACAGCTTGCCGCTGCGCCCCATGCCGCTTTGCACTTCATCGAACACCAGCAGCGCCTGATGTTGGTCGCACAGTTTGCGCACGCCTTTAAGGAAGTCGGCGTCGACCGGCGTAATGCCGCCCTCGCCCTGAATCGGCTCCATCACCACCGCGCAGGTGTGGTCGTCCATCACCGCTTTCACCGCCGCCAGATCGTTGAACGGCACGTGCACGATGTCGGCCGGCTTCGGCCCGAACCCGTCGGAATATTTGGCCTGCCCGCCCACCGATACGGTGAACAGCGTGCGGCCGTGAAACGCGTTATAGAAGGCGATGATTTTAGTTTTGTACGGGCTGTGACGGGTAATGGCGTAATGGCGCGCCAATTTGAACGCCGCCTCGTTGGCCTCTGCGCCGGAGTTGGCGAAGAACACCCGATCGGCGAAGGTGGCGTCGATCAGTTTGCTCGCCAGGCGCAGCGCGGGCTCATTGGTGAAGACGTTGCTGGTATGCCACAGGGTTTCCCCCTGGCGTTTGAGCGCCTCGACCAGCGCCGGATGGCAGTGCCCCAGCGCCGTCACCGCGATGCCGCCGGAAAAATCGATGTACTCTTTTCCCTGCTGATCCCAGACCCGGCTGCCTTGGCCGCGCACCGGCACAAACTGGGCGGGTGCATAAACAGGCAGGATCACCTGGTCAAAGGTGCTGCGGCTCACTGCGGATTTGTCAGTCATTTTCGGCTCCACCCTGAAGGTTTTTCAGCGCTATCGCGATGTTATAATGAAAATATAATCACGAAATATGCATAAAAAAACACTAAAGCGCAAATGCAAAACGCCTGACGGGCGAAAAAAATGCGAAGGGATTAACGCCTGAGAAAATTGTCCAACAGCTGATGACCCTGCTCGCTGAGCACGCTTTCCGGGTGGAACTGCACCCCTTCCAGCGCCAGCGTGCGGTGGCGGATGCCCATGATCTCGTCGCGCACGCCGTCGCGTTCGCTCCAGGCGGTCACTTCAAAGCAATCCGGCAGCGTATCGGCTTTCAGCACCAGCGAATGGTAACGCGTCACGGTCAGGGGATCGCTCAGGCCACGGAACACGCCGACGCCCAGATGGCGAATCGCCGAGGTTTTGCCGTGCATCACCGCGCGGGCGCGCACCACCTCGGCGCCGAACGCCTGCCCCAGCGCCTGGTGCCCCAGGCACACGCCGAGGATCGGCAGCTTGCCGGCGAAATGACGAATGGCGGCCAGCGAGATGCCCGCTTCGTTCGGGGTACAAGGGCCGGGGGAAATCACCAGATGCTGCGGCGCCAGCCGCTCGATATCGGCCAGCTGCAGCTCATCATTGCGCTTCACCACCACCTCGGCGCCCAACTCGCAGAAGTACTGGTAAAGGTTATAGGTAAAGGAGTCGTAGTTATCGATCAGCAGCAGCATGTTAGGTCCGGCAGAGAAAAACGCCGCCATAGTTTACTGATTTAACCCGCCGCTGCCGACGATAATTTCCGCTTACTTTTTACGGCCGCCGGTGATCGAGCCCAGTACGCCGCGCAGGATCTGCCGGCCGAGATCGCGCGCCATGCTCTTGGCGGCGGTCTGGACGATGCCGTCGCGTTTGCCGCCGCGCGGGCCGGTGGAACCGAACAGCAGCTCGTTCAATCCGTCCATCAGGCCGCCGCCCGTCTGTTGCTGCGCTTGCGCCTGCGGTTGCTGCCCCTGCTGCGCAGTGCCGACGGTGGCGAAGCCGCCCGACGACAGCTTCTCGTAGGCGGACTCGCGGTCAATCATGTCTTCATAGCGGCCATACAGCGGCGACTTGTTGATCGCGCTGTTCAGCCCTTCCGCGCCGAGCATGCCCATTTTGGATTCCGGCGCGATGACCATCGCCCGCTCCACCACGTTCGGCCGGCCCTTCTCGTCGAGGAATGACACTAGCGCTTCGCCCACGCCCAGCTCGGTGATCGCCGTTTCGGCATCGAAGGCCGGATTGGCGCGCAGGGTTTGCGCCGCCGTTTTCACCGCCTTCTGATCGCGCGGCGTGAAGGCGCGCAGCGCATGCTGTACGCGGTTGCCCAACTGGCCCAGCACGCTGTCCGGGATATCCAGCGGGTTCTGGGTGACGAAGTAAATGCCGACGCCTTTGGAGCGGATCAGGCGCACCACCTGTTCGATCTTGGTCAACAGCGCCGCCGGCGCGTCGTTGAACAGCAGGTGCGCTTCATCGAAGAAGAACACCAGCTTCGGCTGTTCAGGGTCGCCCACTTCCGGCAGATGTTCAAACAGCTCGGCCAGCAGCCACAGCAGGAACACTGAATACAGCTTCGGCTGATTGATCAGCTTGTCCGCCGCCAGCAGGTTGATCACGCCATGACCGTTGGCGTCGGTTTTCATCAGATCGTTGATGTCCAGCATCGGCTCGCCGAAGAACTGGTTGGCGCCCTGCTCTTCCAGCGTCAGCAACCCGCGCTGGATGGCGCCGATCGACGCGGCAGAGATGTTGCCGTACTGAGTCTGGAATTGTTTGGCGTTATCGCCGACGAACTGCACCATGGCGCGCAGGTCTTTCATGTCCAACAGCAGCAGCGCATTATCATCGGCGATTTTGAACACCAGCTGCAGCACGCCGCTTTGCACCTCGTTCAGATCCAACAGGCGCCCCAGCAGCAGCGGCCCGAGATCGGAAATCGTGGCGCGGATCGGATGCCCCTTTTCGCCGTAAATATCCCACGGGATAATGGTGCAGGCCTGCGGCTGCCAGTCGGTGACGCCGATCGCCGCCAGGCGCGCCTGCAGCTTCTCGGAAGGCACGCCCTCGGCGCCGATGCCGGACAGATCGCCCTTCACGTCCGACAGGAACACCGGCACGCCGATGCGCGAGAACTGTTCGGCCATTTTTTGCAGCGTCACCGTCTTGCCGGTGCCGGTTGCCCCGGTAATCAACCCGTGGCGGTTGGCCAACGCCGGCAAAATCACCAGATCCTGTTCCGGTTTTCCGTCTTTCATCGCCTTGGCGATAATCCGTGGTTCACTCATTTTCTGTTCCTTTGACGCTGACGCGGCGCGAAACGCGCCTGTTGATGCAATAAAGCTATAAGCGCCGCGTAACCCCGTCAAGGACAAACAAAAAGGGCGCCGTCGGAGCCTGATGAATTCAGATTGCGCTTAACGCCAGAGCCTCCGACCGTCCTTGCTTGAACAATAAAGCGGCGGTGTTATAGTGAATATTACGCTGTATATACGAGGTAAATACCATGCCTGAATCTACCGTGGTAATCCGCGTGGATGAAGAGTTAAAAACCGCTTTTGCCAGCGCAGCAAAGGCCGCCGACCGCACGGCTTCACAACTGCTGCGCGATTTCATGCGCGAGTTTGTCAGCCGCCAGGCTCAGCAGGAAGAATACGACCAGTGGCTGAGGGAAAAAGTCGAGGTGAGCCGCAAGGCGTTGCGTGAAGGCAAGTTCGCCGACGATGAAGAGGTCGCCGCTTATTTCGCCGAACGCAGAGCTAAATCAACGCGATAAACCACAAAAGGACTTTTGTGAAACTGATATGGACGGAACTCGCCATCGCCGATCGTCTGGCGATTTATGAATGGTTGGAACTTAAAAACCCGGCCGCCGCCGCAGAAAATGATGTAAAAATCGCTGACGCGGCGGCACGCCTCGTACATCATCCCGCCAGCGGAAAAACGGGTCGGATAGCCGGCACGCGCGAGTTGGTCATCTCTTCGTCCTATCTGCTGGTCTATGAATGGGCGGCTCAGCGCGTCATCATCTTGGCCATCGTGCATACCCGCCGCCGGTGGCCACCCGTATAGTCACCCCCGCAGCCCCAGTTGCTCCTTCAGCGCTTTCAAATAGCGCCGGCTGACCGGCACCGGATCGCCGGCGGACATGATCATCTCCGCCGCGCCGCCTTCTTCGAAGCGGATCTCGCGCACCTGCTCCAGGTTGACCAAATACTGCCGATGGCAGCGCACCAGCGGCGTACGGCTTTCCAGCGTGCGCAGCGTCAATTCGGTGAAACACTCCATGCCGTCGCTGCGCACCACGAATACCCCGCTCAGTTTGGAACGGATCGCCAACACCTCGTCGAACCGCAGCAGATAGATGCGGCTGTGGCCGGTGCAGGGAATGTATTTCAGGTAGCCGGCGCTCTCATCCAGCGCCGTCACGTCCTGCGGCGCACTGCGCTGCCGCAGGCGTTGCAGCGTCTTGCTCAGCCGCTTCGGCTCCGCCGGCTTCAGCAGATAGTCGAAGGCGTGCTCCTCGAACGCCTGCACCGCGTATTCGTCGTAGGCGGTCAGAAACACGATGTGCGGCATCCGATTGGGATCCAGCATGCCGACCATTTCCAGCCCGCTGATGCGCGGCATTTGAATATCGAGAAACACCACATCCGGCTGCAGCCGGTGGATCTGGCTGATGGCTTCGATGGCGTTGGCGCATTCGCCGATGATCGCGATCCCCGCTTCGGCCTCCAGCAGATGGCGCAGGTTGTCGCGCGCGGAAGGCTCATCGTCAACAATCAGTACGTTTAACATCAGGCGGCCCTCTCCATGGGAACATTGAGCGTAATGCGGGTATAGGCGTCCGGCCGGCAATCCACCTGCACACCATAGCCTTCGCCGTAGCGCACGCGAATGCGTTTATCCACCAGATTCATACCCAGCCCGCTGCAGTTCGGTTTCGGCTGGAACAGCCCGGCGTTGTCCGTCACCTGCAGCAGCAGATGATCGCCTTCGCAACAGGCGCCGATTTCGATGCGGCCCACGCCCAACAGATGCGAGGTGCCGTGCTTGATGGCGTTCTCGACGATCGGCTGCAGCGAAAACGCCGGCAGCCGCGCCGCCAGCAGCGCCTCGGGCAGCGATACCGCAATCTCCAGCCGATCGGCGAAACGCGCTTTCTCGATCTGCAGGTAGGCGTTCACATGTTCTATCTCGTCCGCCAGGCTGACTTCATCATCCGAGCGCTTGAGGTTTTTGCGAAAGAAGGTCGAAAGGGACTGCACCAACTCGCAGGCGCGCTCGCCATCACGGCGGATCACCGCCACCAGCGTATTCAACGCATTGAACAGGAAATGCGGGTTGACCTGCGCATGCAACAGCTTGATCTCCGACTGCGCCAACAACTGCTTGTGGCGCTCGTACTGTCCGGCCATGATCTGCGCCGAGAGCAGGCTGGCGATGCCTTCGCCCAGCGTGCGGTTGATGGTGCTGAACAGCTGGCTTTTCGGTTCGTACAGCTTGATGGTGCCGATGACCCGCTGGTTTTCGCCGCGCAGCGGGATCACCAGCGTCGATCCCAGCTTGCAGGCCGGATTGATCGAGCAGCAGTAAGAGAGCTGGTTGCCGTCGGCGTACACCACCTCGTTGTTGTCGATGGCGCGATGCGAATGCACCGAGGCGATCGGCGTCCCCGGCAGGTGGTGATCGTCGCCGATGCCGATAAACGCCAACAGCTTGTCGCGATCGGTGATCGCCACCGCGCCGATGCCCAGTTCCTGATAAATCACCCGGGCGACCTTCATGCTGTTTTCCTGATCGAAGCCCTGCCGCAGGATGCCCTCGGTGCGCTCGGCGATTTTCAGCGCCTTGGAAGAGAAAGCGCTGGTGTATTTCTCGAACATCGCGCGCCGATCCAGCAGGATTTGCATAAACATCGCCGCGCCGACGGTATTGGCGATCATCATCGGCAGCGCGATGTGTTCCACCAGCTGCAACGCCTCGTTGTAAGGGCGCGCCACCGCCAGAATGATCGCCATCTGCAACACTTCCGCCACCAGCGCCACGCCGCCGACGAACAGCGGATTGAACAGCAGCTCGATGCGCCCGCGGCGCATGGCGATGCTGTGTACGATGCCGCCGACCAGGCCTTCCGACACCGTGGAGATCGCGCAGGCCACGTCGGTCATGCCGCCGAGCGTATACCGGTGCAGGCCGCCGGTCAGCCCGACCAGAAAGCCTACCGACGGCCCGCCCAGCAAGCCGCCCAGGACCGCGCCTATCGCGCGGGTATTGGCGATCGAATCCTGAATGTGCAACCCGAAATAGGTGCCCATGATGCAGAACACCGAGAAGATCACGTAACACAGCAGCTTGTGCGGCAGGCGAATGGTCACCTGCATCAGCGGGATAAACAGCGGGGTTTTGCTCAGCAGATAGGCGATGACGAGATAGACGCACATCTGCTGCAACAGCAACAGCACCTGGTTAAATTCATACATGGCAGCAACTCATCCAGAGACAACAAAGGGCGAACGCCGGATTTCCGGTCTGATTATTGTCTGCCGATTAGAGCATGGGGCGCGGGAGAAAACAGTGATGAAGGCAAGGCTTCGTGAGGAAGGACGGCCGACCCCGGCGGGATCGGCCAAAAAACTTACGGCAGCACCTTGGCCGACAGAATCACCACCGGTTTGGTCGGCACATTCTGGTAAGGGCCGACGTTGCCGGTCGGCACCTGAGCGATCTTGTCCACGACGTCCATGCCTTTCACCACTTTGCCGAACACGGCGTAGCCGAAGTCACGCTGGCCGTGATCCAGGAAGGCGTTATCGGCCACGTTCAGGAAGAACTGGCTGGTGGCGCTGTCCTTGTCGGCGGTGCGCGCCATCGAAATGGTGCCGCGCAGGTTGCGCAAGCCGTTGTCGGCTTCGTTCTTGATTGGCGCCTTGGTGGATTTCTGCTGCATGTCAGCGGTGAAACCGCCGCCCTGAATCATAAAGCCAGGGATCACACGGTGGAAAATGGTGTTGTTGTAGTACCCGCTGTTCACGTAATCGACGAAATTCTGGGTGGAAACCGGTGCCTTCTGACTGTCGAGCGCCAACTCGATATTCCCTGCCGAGGTGGTCAGCATGACATGGGTTTCACCGGCGGCGAGCGCCGCTGGCGCCATCGCTGTCAGGGAACACAGCGCGACGAAGGTCACTAAAGTACGTTTGAACATTAACGGGTCCTTTCTCTGAGAGACAAACAACGGAAAAGCGCTTTGATTCTAAAGAGCTGTATCGGCAAGTGCCAGCCATTTACCTATATTTACCCAATTACGGGACATATCCTAGGTGGCCCTGAATTTTGCTGCGGAAAGTATGGGCGCAGAAGGCTTTTTTGCCAACCGCGTCACGCATTTTTTGCCCAGCGCCGCCCCGGGGCGTTTTTTGCGATCTACCTCCCAGTTTGCACACCCGTTGCCGTTACCCTATATAAATGAGAGCGCTCTCATTATAAAAAGAACGGATACTGAGGTATCCCACGGCGGCGTTGCCGCGCAACCCCTGGAGAAATGACGTGAGTGAATTGATGACTGAAGTCAGCCCCGAGTTTGAAAGCACCATCATGGAACTGCTGGTGTTCTCCGGCAGCGCGCGCAGTAATGCGTTGATGGCGTTGCGGCAAGCGCGCGCCGGTGACTTCGCCGCCGCGGCCAAACACATGGTCGAATCCAAAGAGTGGGTGAAGAAGGCGCACCTGATCCAGACCGAGCTGATCGGCCTGGACGAAGGCTGCGGCAAGCTGGCGATCAACCTGATCACGGTACATGCGCAGGATCATCTGATGAACGCCATGGTGATCCAGGATCTGGCCGACGACATGATCGAGCTCTATCGCCGTCAGTCGCAAACGGAGGGCCGCTCATGAGCACGCTCAAAATCGCGGTGATTGGCGGTGGCAGCAGCTACACTCCCGAACTGGTCGATGGGCTGATCCAACGCATCGATGAGCTGCCGGTCACCGAACTGGCGCTGGTGGACGTCGAGCCAGGCCGCCAAAAAGTGGAAACCATCGCCGCCCTGACCCGCCGCATGCTGGCGCGCCACGGGCTGGAACAGGTGAAGGTCAGCGTGCACTTCGCGCTGGACGAAGCGATTCGCGGCGCCGCTTTCGTGCTGACCCAGTTCCGCGTCGGGCAACTGCCGGCGCGCGCCGCCGACGAACGGCTGGGCCTCAAATATCAGCTGCTCGGCCAGGAGACCACCGGCGTCGGCGGCTTCGCCAAAGCGCTGCGCACCATTCCGGTAATGCTGGATATCGCCCGTCGGGTGGAAAAGCTGGCGCCGGACGCCTGGATCATCAACTTCACCAACCCGGCCGGCATCGTCACCGAGGCGGTGTCCCGCTTTACCAAAGCGAAGATCATCGGCCTGTGCAACGTACCGATCAGCATGCATCACATGATCGCCAACATGCTGCAGGCGCCTTACGCCGACGTGCAGCTGCGGTTCGCCGGTTTGAACCACATGGTCTGGGTGCATCAGGTCACGCAGCAGGGGCGCGACGTCACCGGCAACGTGATCGACATGCTGTGCGACGGCGCGGCGCTGACCATGAACAACATCAAGGAAGAGCCCTGGCAGCCGGACTTCCTGCGCGCGCTCGGCGCCATCCCCTGCCCGTATCACCGCTATTTTTACCAGACCCGCGAGATGCTGGCGGAAGAGATGGCCGCCGCCGGCGAGCGCGGCACCCGCGCCGAGCAGGTGATGCAGGTAGAAAAAGAGCTGTTCGAGCTGTATGCCGATCCGCAGTTGAACAGTAAGCCGGAGCAGCTCAGCTTCCGCGGCGGTTCTTTCTATTCCGAAGTTGCGCTGGAGCTGATCCGTGCTATCCATAATAATCTCGGCACGCAATTAGTGGTCAACACCGCAAACCGTGGCGCAATCCATGGCCTGCCGGACGATGCTGTGATAGAAATCAACTGTATCGTCGATGCTCAGGGCGCGCATCCGCTGACCTTCGGCCCGCTGTCGGAACCGATGCAGGCGCTGACGCAGCAGGTGAAAGCCTACGAACGCCTGACCATCGAGGCCGCGGTGCACGGCGATCGCCGCAGCGGCTTGCTGGCGCTGATCGCCAACCCGCTGGTGGGCAACGCCAATCTGGCGCAGCCGTTGCTGGACGAGGTGTTGACGATAAACGCGCCGTATTTGCCGCAGTTCAGGTAAGCGCCTGCGCGCGGTATGACAGGGGTTCGGCGCGCCGAACCCATTTTTTTAGCCGTAATCAGGAGTTGGACGATGGTGACACTGGAAGATGTCGCGGCGCTGGCGGGCGTATCGCGCGCCACCGTATCGCGGGTAGTGAACGGCGACAGCAACGTCAAAGCGCCGACCCGCGAGAAGGTTGAGCGCGCCGTCGCCCAGCTCGGTTACACCCCCAACCCGGCGGCCCGCGCGCTCGCCTCCAGCCACAGCAATACCCTCGGGTTGGTCACCACGTCGTATCGCGGCGGCTTCTTCGGCGCGCTGATGGACTTCGTGCAAACCGAGGCCGAATCCCACGGCAAGCAGCTGCTGGTGACCCAGGGCCGCAACAGCGCCGAAAACGAATGGCAGGCGGTGCAGCGGCTGTTCAGCCTGCGCTGCGACGGCGTGATCCTGCACGTGCGTTTTCTCAGTGACGATCGGCTGCGCCAGCTGGCGGCGGAGCAACGTCATTTCGTGTTGCTCGATCGTCTGGTGCCGGGGCTGGAAGACCGCTGCGTCACCTTCGATCATCCGCTCGCCAGCCGCATGGCGACCCAGCAACTGCTCGACGCCGGACACCGGCGCATCGCCTGCATCAGCGGGCCGCGCGAGCGGCCGTCGAGCCGCCTGCGACTGCAAGGGTTTGAAGAGGCGATGCAGGCGGCGAATATCGAGCCGGTGGCCTGTCTGGAGGGCGTTTACGATCTGGAAAGCGGTTACCGCTGCGCCGATCGCCTGTTGCGGCAGGCCGCGCCGCCCAGCGCCATCTACTGCTGCAACGAAGAGATGGCGATCGGCGCCCTGCTGGCGATCAACGAGCACCGCCTGCGGGTGCCGCAGGATATCTCCTTGATCTGCTACGACAGCGGCGAACGCGCGCCCTTCGTCCGCCCGGCGTTGAGCAGCGTACACTTTCCCATCAGCGAGATGGCGCAATACGCGGCGCGCAGGTTGATCGATCCCGCCACCCCGACGCACCGTTTTGAGCCGACGATCATCAACCGTGATTCCATTGTGACGGTACGCAAATAGATCACAATAATGCGTATCATCCCTTCATGGGTTGCATCAAAAAATCGACAGCCATCACAAAAAATCCCGTTGTCTGTGCTAGGATCCGCCCCCTGGTGGCCTGAACGGGACTTTTTTCTGCGTTTGCCAGGAAAAGCCAGCGGCCTTATGCCAGTTTTAAAACCTCTAACAGACATATTCAGGCCTATATAATGAATGACAGTAACCGCATACGGCTTACCTGGATCAGCTTCTTTTCGTACGCGCTGACCGGTGCTTTAGTGATCGTCACAGGGATGGTGATGGGAAACATTGCAGAGTACTTTAATCTGCCGGTTTCCAGCATGAGTAACACCTTTACTTTCCTCAACGCCGGCATTTTGATTTCGATCTTCCTCAATGCCTGGCTGATGGAAATCATCCCGCTGAAGCGTCAGCTGATCTTCGGCTTTGTCCTGATGGTGCTGGCGGTGGCAGGGCTGATGCTCGGCAAGAGCCTGACCATGTTCTCGCTGTGCATGTTTATCCTTGGCGTGGTTAGCGGCATCACCATGTCGATCGGCACCTTCCTGATCACCCACATGTATGCCGGCCGCCAGCGCGGTTCACGCCTGTTGTTCACCGATTCCTTCTTCAGCATGGCCGGGATGATTTTCCCAATCGTCGCCGCCATGCTGCTGGCTCGCCATATCGGCTGGTACTGGGTTTATGCCTGCATCGGCCTGCTGTACGTGGGGATCTTCGTGCTGACCCTGTGCTCCGACTTCCCGGTGCTGGGTAAGAAAGGCGCCGACGCCGGTCAACCGGTCGAGAAAGAAAAATGGGGCATCGGCGTGCTGTTCCTGTCGATCGCCGCGCTGTGCTACATCCTTGGCCAGCTGGGCTTCATTCAGTGGGTGCCTGAGTACGCCACCAAGTCGTTCAACATGGACATCGGCCAGGCCGGTAAGCTGGTGAGCGACTTCTGGACCTCATACATGGTCGGCATGTGGGTGTTCAGCTTCATCCTGCGCTTCTTCGATCTGCAGCGCATCGTTACCGTGCTGGCCGCGCTGGCCACCGGCGCGATGTACCTGTTCGTCAGCACCGACAATCCGGAGCACCTGGGCTACTACATCATGGCCCTGGGCTTCGTTTCCAGCGCCATCTACACCACGCTGATCACCCTCGGCTCGCTGCAGACCAAGGTCTCCTCGCCGAAGCTGGTCAACTTTATCCTGACCTGCGGCACCATCGGCACCATGCTGACCTTCGTGGTCACCGGCCCGATCGTGGCGAAAGGCGGGGCGCACGCGGCGCTGACCACCGCCAACGGCCTGTACCTGGCGGTGTTCGTGATGTGTCTGCTGCTGGGCTTCGTGACCAAGCACCGCAGCCACGGTCACGTAACGCACTGATTTCTTCGCATCAAATACATCAAGGGCGCCCGCAAGGCGCCCTTTTTTTGCGCCTTAGCGCCGAAAATCCACCGTCTCATCCTGCTGCAGATGCAGCGTGGTTTCCGCCGGCCGCGTTTCGGCGATCACCGCGCCCTGGCGAATCGAATAACGCACCGGCGTCTGGCGGCGCACCGCGTCGAAACCGCTTTCCGCCGGCAGGATCACCAGGTTGGCGCTGTTGCCGGCCGCCAGGCCGTAGTCGCTCAGGTTAAGCGTGCGCGCGCTGTGGCTGGTGATCAGCTTCAGCCCGTCGTCGATTTGACCATAGCCCATCAGCTGGCACACGTGCAACCCCATATGCAGCACCTGCAGCATGTTGGCGGTGCCGAGCGGATACCAGGGATCGAACACATCGTCGTGGCCGAAGCAGACGTTGATCTCCGCTTCCAGCATCTCCTTCACCCGCGTCACGCCGCGCCGTTTTGGGTAGCTGTCGAAACGCCCCTGCAGGTGAATGTTCACCAGCGGGTTGGCGACGAAGTTGATGCCGGACATTTTCAGCAGGCGGAACAGCCGCGAGGCGTAAGCGCCGTTGTAAGAGTGCATCGCCGTGGTGTGGCTGGCGGTGACTTTCTCCCCCATCTCCAGCTTCAGCGCCAGCGCCGCCACGGTCTCGACGAAACGCGATTGCTCATCGTCAATTTCATCGCAGTGCACGTCCACCAGCCGATCGTATTTTTGCGCCAGCGCGAATGCCTTATGCAGCGACTCCACGCCGTACTCGCGGGTGAACTCGAAATGCGGAATGGCGCCCACCACGTCGGCTCCCAGCCGCAGCGCTTCTTCCAGCAATGCTTCGCCGTTGGGATAGGAAAGGATCCCCTCCTGCGGGAAGGCGACGATCTGCAGCGTTACCCAGGGCGCCACCTCCTGCTTAACTTCCAGCATGGCGCGCAGCGCGGTCAGCGTGGGATCGGAAACGTCGACGTGGGTGCGCACATACTGCACGCCGTTGGCGATCTGCCACTTGAGCGTTTGCCAGGCGCGTTGCTTGACGTCTTCATGGGTCAACAAGGCTTTGCGTTCTGCCCAGCGCTCAATCCCCTCAAACAGCGTGCCGGACTGGTTCCAGGCCGGCTGGCCGGCGGTTTGCGTGGTATCCAGATGAATATGGGGTTCGACGAATGCCGGCAGCGCCAGCCCGCCCTGCGCATCCAGCACGTCGCTGCGCCACTCCTGCCCTTCCGGCTGCGGCACCAGATGCGCAATGCGCCCCTGTTCTATCGCCAGTTGCCACAATCCTTCATGCCCGCTTAAACGCAGGTTGTCGATAAACTTCAATGGACGTTTCACCACCCTTCACCTCTGCCGTTGCGCTGGTTTTCTTCATCATACTGGCAGCGGATCGCGCTGACAAAGTCGCCGTTGCATGCCGGCCTGCGCGTCTACTCCCAGCGGGGTAGTTGGTGCGCGACCTGACTCGCTTCAGCTAAAGGTGAATAAAATCCGCAACTTATCAAAAAACGTTGAAAATCATTCATATACCACGTTGTGGGTATATAAAGGCGCGATTGATTTGCATCAATAAATTGCCCCTCGGGAGGGATAAGGTAAGCCTAGGAAACCCGAATTTTGAGGCAATAATGAGCAGAGTCAAACTTGCCGTGATCGGCAATGGCATGGTCGGCCACCGGTTCATCGAAGATCTGTTGGATAAAGCAGACAAAGACCTATTCGACATCACCGTGTTTTGCGAAGAGCCGCGCATCGCTTACGATCGCGTGCATCTCTCTTCCTATTTCTCGCACCATACCGCCGAAGAGCTGTCGCTGGTGCGCGAAGGCTTTTACGAAAAGCACGGCGTGAAGGTGCTGATCGGCGAACGCGCCATCACCATCAATCGCGACGAGAAAGTCATCCACTCCAATACCGGACGCACCGTCTATTACGACAAGCTGATCATGGCCACCGGCTCCTATCCGTGGATCCCGCCGATTAAAGGCTCGGATAGCCAGGACTGCTTCGTTTACCGCACCATCGAAGACCTGAACGCCATTGAAGCCTGCGCGCGCCGCAGCAAACGCGGCGCGGTGGTCGGCGGCGGGCTGTTGGGGCTGGAAGCCGCCGGCGCGCTGAAAAGCCTGGGGGTGGAAACGCACGTGATCGAGTTCGCTCCGGTGCTGATGGCCGAACAGCTCGACCCGATGGGCGGTGACCAGCTGCGCCGCAAGATCGAGCGCATGGGCGTCAAGGTACACACTGGGAAAAACACCCAGGAGATCGTCAACGGCGGCGGCACGGCGCGCAAAACCCTGCATTTCGCCGACGGCAGCCTGCTGGAAGTGGATTTCATCGTTTTCTCCACCGGCATCCGCGCCCAGGACAAGCTGGCGCGTCAATGCGGACTGGAGATCGGCCGCCGCGGCGGCATCGCCATCAACGACTGCTGCCAGACATCGGATCCGGACGTGTACGCCATCGGTGAGTGCGCCGCCTGGCGCGATCGCACCTTCGGCCTGGTGGCGCCGGGTTACAAAATGGCGCAGGTGGCCGCCGATCACCTGCTGGGCCGCGAAAACGGCTTCCAGGGTGCCGATATGAGCGCCAAACTGAAACTGCTGGGCGTAGACGTCGGCGGCATCGGCGATGCCCACGGCCGTACCGAGGGCGCCCGCAGCTACGTTTATCTGGATGAGAGCAAAGAGGTCTACAAACGCATCGTGGTCAGCGCCGACAACAAAACCCTGCTCGGCGCAGTGTTGGTCGGCGATACCAGCGATTACGGCAACCTGCTGCAGCTGGCGCTGAACGGCATCGCGCTGCCGGAAAACCCGGACGGCCTGATCCTGCCGGCCCATGCGGGCAGCAAGCCGGCCATCGGCGTGGATTCGCTGCCGGAAAGCGCGCAGATTTGCTCCTGCTTCGACGTCAGCAAAGGCGACATCATCCGGGCAGTCAACCAAGGCTGTCACACCGTGGCGGCGCTGAAAGCCGAAACCAAGGCCGGCACTGGCTGCGGCGGCTGCATCCCGCTGCTCACCCAGGTGTTGAACGCCGAGCTGAGCAAGCAAGGCATCGAGGTCAACCACCACCTGTGCGAACACTTCGCCTATTCACGCCAGGAGCTGTTCCACCTGATCCGCGTCGAAGGCATCAAGTCGTTCGAGGCGTTATTGGCCAAATACGGCAAAGGCTACGGCTGCGAAGTCTGCAAACCGACCGTCGGCTCGCTGCTGGCCTCGTGCTGGAACGAATACATCCTCAAACCGCAGCACACGCCGTTGCAGGATACCAACGACAACTTCCTCGGCAATATCCAGAAAGACGGCACTTACTCGGTGATACCGCGCTCCGCCGGCGGCGAAATCACTCCGGACGGCCTGCTGGCCATCGGACAGATCGCCAAAGAGTACAACCTTTACACCAAAATGACCGGCTCGCAGCGCATCGGCATGTTCGGCGCGCAGAAAGACGACCTGCCGGCCATCTGGCGCAAGCTGCTCGCCGCCGGCTTTGAAACCGGGCACGCATACGCCAAGGCGCTGCGCATGGCGAAAACCTGCGTCGGCAGCACCTGGTGCCGCTATGGCGTCGGCGACAGCGTCGGTTTCGGCGTCACGCTGGAACATCGCTACAAAGGCATCCGCACCCCGCACAAAATGAAATTCGGCGTCTCGGGCTGTACCCGGGAATGCGCCGAAGCGCAGGGCAAGGACGTCGGCATCATCGCCACCGAAAACGGCTGGAACCTGTATGTTTGCGGCAACGGCGGCATGAAACCGCGCCACGCCGACCTGCTGGCCGCCGATCTCGATAGCGAGACCCTGGTGCGCTACCTTGACCGTTTCATGATGTTCTATATCCGCACCGCCGATAAGCTGCAGCGCACCTCGGTATGGCTGGAGAGCCTGGAAGGCGGCATCGATTACCTGCGCAAGGTGATCGTTGACGACAAGCTCGGCATCAACGAGCAGCTGGAAGCGGATATCGCCCGCCTGCGCGAGGCGGTGATCTGCGAGTGGAAAGAAACCGTCGAGCGCCCGGAAACACAGCTGCGCTTCGCCCACTTCATCAACAGCCCGCTGCGCGATCCGAACGTGCAGGTGGTGGCCGAACGTGACCAACACCGCCCGGCGCGCCCTGACGAGCGCATTGCCGTCACCCTGATCGACACCGAGGAGAGCCAAGCATGAGCCAGTGGATTACCGTTTGCCCCATCGCCGACATCCTGCCCGGCACCGGCGTGTGCGCCCTGATCGGCGATCGGCAGGTGGCGGTGTTCCGCCCCTATGCCGACGAACAGGTGTTCGCCATCAGCAATATCGACCCGTTCGCCCAGGCCAGCGTGCTGTCGCGCGGGCTGATCGCCGAGCATCAGGGGGAGTTGTGGGTCGCCAGCCCGCTGAAGAAACAGCGTTTCCGCCTGTACGATGGCCACTGCCTGGAAGATGACAGCCGCTCCGTCGCCAGCTTCACCAGCCGGGTGGTCGACGGCATCGTGCAAGTCGCGGCATAACCTTTCGGGGGCGCATCCCGCCCCCACGCCGATAACCCCGAGGAATGCCGATGGACTACCTGCCGATTTTCTGCCAACTGCAACACAAAGCCTGCCTGCTGGTCGGCGGCGGCGAAATCGCCGAACGCAAGGCGCGCCTGCTGCTGGACGCCGGCGCGGCGCTGACCGTCAACGCCCTGGCCTTCAGCCCGCAGTTCCACCAGTGGGCGGTAGAAGGCCTGTTGACGCTGGCCGAGGGCGAATTCAGCCCGGCCCTGCTGACGGAAAAATGGTTGGTGATAGCCGCCACTGACCGGCTGGAGGTCAACGCGCGGGTGTACCAGTGCGCCAACCAGCAGCGGGTGTTCTGCAACGTGGTCGATGACCCAAAACGCGCCAGCTTTATCATGCCGTCGATCATCGATCGTTCGCCGATCGTGGTGGCGGTGTCCTCCGGCGGCAAAGCGCCGGTGTTGGCGCGGTTGCTGCGCGAGAAGCTGGAAGCGCTGCTGCCGCAACACCTCGGCAAGCTGGCGCAGCTCGGCGGATCGCTGCGTCAACGGGTGAAACAGCGCTTCAGCAGCCTCGGCGCGCGCCGCCGCTTCTGGGAGCGGCTGTTCGCTCACGATCGGCTGGCGCAATCGCTGGCCAATGACGACGCGGCTCTGGCCGAACGCCAGCTCGAACAGCTGTTCAGCGAACGGCCTGAGGATCGCGGTGAAGTGGTGCTGGTGGGCGCCGGGCCGGGCGATGCCGGCCTGCTGACGCTGAAAGGGCTGCAACAGATCCAGCAGGCCGACGTGGTGGTTTACGACCGGCTGGTCTCCGAAGCGATCATGACGCTGGTGCGTCGCGACGCCGAGCGCATCTTCGTTGGCAAACGCGCCGGCCATCACTGCGTGCCGCAGGAGCAGATCAACCACATCCTGCTGCTGCAAGCGCGGCAAGGCAAACGCGTGGTGCGCCTGAAGGGCGGCGATCCCTTTATCTTCGGCCGCGGCGGCGAAGAGCTGGAAACGCTGGCGGACGCCAACGTGCCGTTCTCGGTGGTGCCGGGCATCACCGCCGCCTCCGGCTGTTCCGCCTACAGCGGCATCCCGCTCACCCACCGCGACCACGCGCAGAGCGTGCGTCTGGTGACCGGCCACGCCAAGGCCGACGGTGGATTGGACTGGGCGACGCTGGCCGCCGGGCAACAGACGCTGGTGTTCTATATGGGGCTATCGCAGGCGGCGGAGATCCAGCGCCGGCTGATCGCGAACGGACTGCCGGCCATCACACCGGTGGCGCTGGTGGAAAACGGCACGTCCTGTCGCCAGCGGGTGATCGAAGGCGAGCTTGGCCAACTGGGCGCCTTGTCCCTGCAGGCCGCCAGCCCCAGCCTGATCATCGTCGGCAGCGTGGTCAGCCTGCGCAGCAAGCTTAATTGGTTCGCCAGCGAGGCCCCGCCCGCCGGCCTGGCGCAAATGGCGTGATACCGACGTAAAAAAGCGGCCCAAGGCCGCTTTTTTTATTTGCGCCGGCGTTACGCCTGCGGCGGTACGAAACCGACGGCCTGATAAACCTTCGCCAGGGTTTCCTGCGCGCGTGCGCGAGCCTTGGCGGCGCCGTCGCGCATCACCTGCTGCAGGTAGGCTTCGTCGTTGCGGAAGCGGTGGTAACGCTCCTGCAGCTCAGCCAGCATGCCGGAGACGGCTTCCGCCACCGCGCCTTTCAGGTGGCCGTACATTTGGCCTTCGAACTCGGCTTCCAGCTGCGCGATGCTCTTGCCGGTGACGCCGGCGAGGATGTCCAACAGGTTGGAGACGCCCGCCTTGTTGACCACGTCGTAACGCACGACAGGCGGCTCTTCCGAGTCGGTCATTGCGCGTTTGATCTTTTTGGTCACCGCTTTCGGATCTTCCAGCAGGCCGATCACGTTGTTGCGGTTATCGTCCGACTTGGACATCTTCTTGGTCGGTTCCTGCAGCGACATCACGCGTGCGCCGGATTTAGGAATAAACGGCTCCGGCACTTTGAACACGTCGCCGTACAGCGCGTTGAAACGCTGGCCCACGTCGCGGCTCAGTTCCAGGTGTTGTTTCTGGTCTTCGCCCACCGGCACCTGATTGGTTTGATACAGCAGGATGTCCGCCGCCATCAGCACCGGATAGCTGAACAGCCCGGCGTTGATGTTCTCCGCGTAGCGTGCGGATTTGTCTTTGAACTGCGTCATGCGGCTCAGTTCGCCGAAATAGGTGTAGCAGTTCAGCACCCAGCTCAGCTGCGTGTGCTCAGGCACGTGCGACTGCACGAAGATGGT
The DNA here is from genome assembly GCF_000747565.1 of Serratia sp. SCBI. Taxonomy (NCBI): domain Bacteria; kingdom Pseudomonadati; phylum Pseudomonadota; class Gammaproteobacteria; order Enterobacterales; family Yersiniaceae; genus Serratia; species Serratia sp. SCBI. The sequence continues at coordinate 4,710,554 of NZ_CP003424.1, forward strand.
GCTTTTTTCCGGATCGATACCGCAGGCCAGATACAGCGCCAGCGTATCCAGCGTGGCTTTGCGCAGCTTTTCGGCGTCTTGGCGCACGGTGATGGCATGCAGATCGACGATGCAGTAGATGCAGTCGTAGTCGTCCTGCATCTGCACCCACTGACGCAGCGCACCCATGTAGTTGCCGATGGTCAGTTCGCCGGACGGCTGCGCGCCGCTAAATACGATGGGCTTACTCATGTTTAAATTTCCTGATTCTCTAAAGATGACAGCCCAAGAGCGGGCAACAAATCGGCGAAGCGCTCCAACACCCGATCGGGGTGGCTCAGGGCGATCGATTCGCCGTAGTTATAACCGTAGGTAAAACCGACGCTCGGGCAACCGGCGCCCTGGGCGGCTTGAATATCGTTGCGCGAATCGCCGACGAACAGCAGTTCATGCGCTCGCAACCCAAGCTTGCCGAGCACCAGATACAACGGCGCCGGGTGAGGTTTCTTTTCCGTCACGTCGTCGCCGCCAATCACCAGCGAAAAATACTCGCCAATGCCCAGCGATGCCAGCAGCGGCGCCACGAACGGCGTCGGCTTATTGGTCACCAATGCCATCGGGTAACCGTGCGCGGCCAGGCGGGCCAGCGTCTCTTGCACCTGCGGGAACAGGCGGCTGCCGCTGTCGACGGTCTGCGCGTAGAAATGATCGAAGCGCTCACGCAGCCGGCTGCACTGCTCCGGCGTGTCTTCCGCTTCCGCCCAGCGCAGCGCGCGCTGCACCAGCACGTCGGCGCCGTTGCCGATCCAGGTGCCAACTCGCTCTTCACCCGCTTGCGGCAGCCCCCTCTCTTCCAGCGCCATATCGATGGCGGCCGCGAGGCCCGGCGCGCTATCGACCAGCGTACCGTCAAGATCGAAGGCCAGTGCGCGGATCGCGCCGAAATCAGCCATGGGAAACCTTCGCCAGCTCGCTGCGCATTTCGTCGATCACCTTGCGGTAGTCCGGCTGGCCAAAGATGGCGGAACCGGCGACAAACATATCGGCGCCCGCGGCGGCGATTTCGGCGATGTTGTCCACCTTCACCCCGCCGTCGACTTCGAGACGGATATCGCGGCCGCTGTCGTCGATCAACTTGCGCACCTGGCGCAGCTTGTCGAGCGTGCCGTGGATGAACGACTGGCCGCCGAAGCCCGGGTTGACCGACATCAGCAGGATCACGTCGATTTTATCCATCACGTAATCAAGATAGCTCAGCGGGGTCGCCGGGTTGAACACCAGGCCGGCCTTACAGCCGTGCTCTTTGATCAGCTGAATGGTGCGATCGACATGTTCGGAGGCTTCAGGGTGGAAAGAGATATAAGACGCGCCGGCCTTGGCGAAGTCAGGCACGATGCGATCCACCGGCTTGACCATCAGATGTACGTCAATCGGCGCGGTAATGCCGTAGTTGCGCAGCGCTTCGCACACCATCGGACCGATGGTCAGATTGGGCACGTAGTGGTTGTCCATGACGTCGAAGTGCACCACGTCGCCGCCTGCGGCCAGCACGTTAGCGGTATCTTCACCTAACCGGGCAAAATCTGCCGACAGAATGGACGGGGCAATCAAAAACTTTTTCATCCGCTTCTCCAAACGTAGGGTCGAGTTGTTATGCGCCGGGGTGCCCCCGGCTTAGCGATACAGCGCCAAAAGCTCGTTCACTTTGCTGCGGCCGAGAATATTGCGGCTGATCGTGCGGCGCGCTTTCACCACATACAGCGCAGCATGCTGGTACCAGTCGCGCGTCAGCTCGGTATCGTGATTGGAAATCAATACCGGCACCCGGCTCTCTACCGAGAGCTGATGCGCCAGATGCGCCAGGCTCTGCTGATCGGCGATGCTGAAGCTGTTGGTGTGGTAAGCGGTGAAATTCGCCGTCGCCGACAGCGGCGCATAAGGCGGATCGCAATACACCACGGCGCCGGCTGCGGCCTTCGCCATGGTATCGCGGTAATGCTCGCAGACAAAAGTGGCATTGCGCGATTTTTCAGCAAACCAGTAGAGCTCTTCTTCCGGGAAGTACGGTTTCTTGTACCGGCCAAACGGCACATTGAACTCGCCGCGCAGGTTATAGCGGCACAGGCCGTTATAGCAGTGACGGTTCAGGTACAGGAACAGCAGCGCCCGGCGGTAAGGCTCGGTGCTAGTATTGAACTCTTCTCGCAGCAGGTAAAACTGATCCGAGTTATTGAATTCATCGGCGAAAAGCGTGCGGGCATCGCGCACGAAGTCATCCGTGCGCAGCTTAACGATGTTATACAGGTTGATAAGATCGCTATTGATGTCGGCGAGAATGTAGGCGTCGTAATCCGTATTCAGAAAGACGGATCCCGCACCCACGAAGGGCTCGATTAAGCAGTCTCCCGCCGGCAGATGGCGACGAATCTCATCTACCAGCGGGTATTTTCCACCAGCCCATTTTAAAAAAGCGCGGTTTTTCTTCATGCCGTCAATTAGCTACTTATACAATTCAGAGCGGCGGATTGTACTCTGTTTCAGACAGCACATCAGCGCACAAATTTAAATGATTTATTTTTTAAGATCTTGCTGCACTTGGTGTACAGGTCGAACCCATGGTTTTTTCGCCTGCACATCGGCCGGCAACGAAGCAATGGCGCGCTTCGCTTCAGCAGAAGACGCATAGTTGCCGCTCACCAGCACATACCACGGCTTGCCGTCACGCTTGGTGGCGTACACCAGGTAATTCTGCAGCTTCTGCTGTTTGGCGTAGGCGTTCAGCGTATCGGAACGCGAAGCGCTGCTCAGTTGCAAGGTATAGTGGCTGCCCGGCGCAGACTGCACAGAACTGCCGCTGCTGGCGACCGCTCCCGCTTTCGCGGTGGAAGACGGCTTGGCCGGCGGCGTATACACCGTAGTCGGTGATTTATGCTGCGTTGCGGTCGGTTTGGCGGCGGCGGTTTTCGCCGGCGTTTTATGCTGTTGCGGGGCAGTGCCCTGCACAGGACGCGTCGCTTCGCGCGCTGCGGCGCCGCTCATCACCGTCGCCGGTGCGGTCGGCAACGTCGACGCTGCGCCGGTCATGCCCTGCGTAGCGGCGTCAACCTGCCCCTGCTGCTGCGACAGCGCATCCGCCATGTTGCCCGGCAAATCGACGCGCTGCTGCGCACCGCCTTGCTGAGGCTGCGTTTGCGCTTCGGTCGGCGTGCCGGAGATCGGCGGAACGCTGACGTTCTGCGGTTGCTGCGGCTGAGTCGCGCTCACGCCGTTATTATCGTGGGTATCGGTCGTGCCGCCCGGCACGCCGTTATTGGCGGTGGTCAGCGACGAAGAACCGGACAGATTGATATCGCGGGCCGCGCCGTTTTGCGCGCCGCTCTCCTGAGCCGCTTCATGTTTGGTCGGCGCCTTCAGGGCTGAACCGATGCCGATAATCAGCAGCAGCAGCACCAAAATGCCGATGCCAATCATCAAATGCTGGCGCGAAACGGCGAAGCGCGGCGCGGCGGCCGGCTTGCGCGAACGCGTAGGACGACGATCGCTGCTATCAGGTCTGAGATCGTCTTCCGGTTTAAACTCGTCCATCTGAAACCCTCCAACTAGAGGCAAAAGCCCACCACCGTAGACCTACCGTGGCACGGGCGGATTAACCCGATGATGGCAAAGCGACACCCGTCGTGCTCTGCTCACTGTATTAATATAGATGCTAATGGCGGCTAAGCCACTGTTACTTAGTCCGATTTAATTACGCTTCCGCTCAGGCAAGCAGGCGGCGATCGACGCCAGCACCAGCTCATGCCCTACGCCGCCGCGCACTTCCGCCGCACCGATCGCGGTCGGCAACACCAGACGCAGTTCCCCCGCCAGCACTTTCTTGTCGCGCAACATGTGCGGCAAGTAGGATTCCGGCGTCATTTCCTGCGGCCCGCAGACCGGCAAGCCGGCGCGCAGCAGCAGCGCTTTGATGCGCTCGATGTCTTCAACGGAGAACTGGCCGAGACGGTGCGCGGTTTCCGCCGCCATCACCATGCCCGCAGCCACCGCCTCACCGTGCAGCCACACGCCGTAGCCCATCTCAGCTTCGATAGCATGGCCGTAAGTATGGCCCAGATTCAGCAGGGCGCGCAGACCGCTTTCACGTTCGTCTGCGGCCACCACCTCGGCCTTCAGCTCGCAGCAGCGGCGAATACAGTAGGCCAACGCCTGCATATCCAACGCCATCAGCGCATCGATGTTATTTTCCAGCCAGACGAAAAACTCGCGATCGAGAATGATCCCGTATTTGATGACTTCGGCCAGGCCGGAAGAGAGTTCACGCGTCGGCAGCGTTTTCAGGCAATCCAGATCAACCACCACCGAAGCGGGTTGATAGAAAGCGCCGATCATGTTTTTGCCGAGCGGGTGGTTGACGGCGGTCTTGCCGCCCACGGAGGAGTCCACCTGCGACAGCAGCGTGGTGGGAACCTGAATGAAGCGCACGCCGCGTTGGTAGCACGCGGCGGCGAAGCCGGTCAGATCGCCGACAACGCCGCCACCGAGCGCGATCAGCGTGGTATCGCGCCCGTGCGGTTTTTCGAGCAGCGCCGAAAACACCTGCTCCAACACCGCCAGAGATTTGTACTGCTCACCATCGGGAAGAATCACCTGATCCACCACGACGCCGCTCTGCTCCAGCACCTGCCGGACACGCTCCAGATAGAGCGGCGCCAGGGTCTGGTTGGTGACCAACATCGCTTGTTCACCCGCCTTTAACGGCATAAAAGAAGCCGGATCGTCAAACAATCCGGCGGCGATGGTAATCGGGTAGCTGCGCTCCCCAAGCGTTACAGTAATTCTCTCCATGTCGCGCTTAGTTCTCTGTATGGTACGGCGGTGGTTGCTCCCCACAACGGCGGGGAACACAAATCAGTTTTCCGCATTAGCCGACGGCGAACGCGAAAATCGGCAATCAGTTGCTTTCCAGCATGTTGATGATCTGGTTGGCAACCACTTTAGCGCTCTGATCGTCGGTGCGAATGGTGACATCGGCAATCTCTTCATACAACGGATTGCGCTCTTTCGCCAAAGCTTCCAGCACTTCACGCGGCGGAGAATCAACCTGCAGCAGCGGGCGTTTTTTATCACGCTGGGTACGAGCCAACTGCTTTTCGATCGTGGTTTCGAGATAAACCACCACGCCGCGCGCGGACAGACGGTTGCGCGTTTCGCGCGACTTCACCGAACCGCCGCCGGTCGCCAACACAATCCCTTGTTTTTCCGTCAGTTCATTAATGACTTTTTCTTCACGATCGCGGAAACCTTCTTCCCCTTCCACGTCGAATACCCAGCCCACGTCAGCTCCGGTACGTCGCTCAATTTCTTGATCGGAGTCGAAGAACTCCATATTGAGTTGCTGAGCTAACTGACGGCCAATAGTGCTTTTGCCGGCACCCATAGGCCCAACCAGAAAGATATTGCGTTTCTCTGCCATGTTTTTCGGTATTACTAAGACAATTCGTTAATGTTAACCCGCCCCGCCAATCAAATCAGCGGCGGGACCTAAACTGAAACCTCATGAGCGATAGTGCGAGATCAGACGAAAAATTATCTCAACACTCTTGGTAGTTTGGCAACCGAATAAATCGCAATCCACGCCGCGGGAGGGAAACCATATGTTTTTAACGGCGTCTTGGCGCTAACAAAAAACCTCGGTGCTCAATTCGGTAACCCTTGTAAGCTAAATCGGCCGCAGCGTCAAACGCAGATCCCCCCAAGGGGATAAAAAAGTGTATCTGCTCATCAACTTTAGGCGATTTGCCGCCCGGCCGACAGGCCGCCGCTTATCCCTTAATCAGGGTTGGCGTAATAAAGATCACCAGCTCGCGTTTTTTCTGTTGTGCGCCGCTCTGCCGGAACAAGCCCCCCAGCAGCGGCGCATCCCCCAGTCCCGGCACCTTGTCCGCCGTCTTGCCGCGATGCCGTTGAAAAATGCCGCCGAGCACCAGGGTTTCGCCGTTTTTCACCGTGATCTGCGTCTTAATCTCCTGTTTATCGATGGTCAACGCCTCTCCGGCCCCTCGGCTGATGGCGCGCCCCGGCATATTTTGGCTGATCTGCAGCGTCAGCGTGATGCGCCCGTCCGGCAACACCTTCGGCGTCACCTCCATGCCCAGCACCGCCTCTTTAAACTCGATGGCGGTCGCACCGCTGGCGCCGCTGGACACTTCATAAGGGATCTCCGTCCCTTGCTTGATGCTGGCGGTTTGCAGATGCGCCGTCAGGAGACGCGGGCTGGCGATGATCTCCACCTGATTTTCCTGCTCCAGCGCCGTCAGCTCCAGGCTCAGCAAACGCCCGCTGATGCGCGCCAGATGGAAACCGGCGTTCACCGCGCTGCGCTCCAACGGCAGGTTAACGCCGATATTGCCCGGCCGCAGCGGCCGCGCCGGCCTGTCGTCGGGCGCCAATCCCCAACGCACGCCGAGCTCACGCAGGCTTTCGCTGTTGATGGTCACGATATGCGCCGCCAGTTGCACCTGTGCCAGCGGCGCATCCATTTCCGTTATCCGCTTTTTCAACTGCGCCACAATCGGCGCGGTGTCGCGCAGCAGCAGCGTATTGGTGCGTTTATCCGCCAACACGCTGCCACGCTCGCTCAGCAACGCGCCACGTTGGGCGTTGAGGCTTTCGGCAATTTCCGCCGCATCGCCGTTTTGCACGGTCATCGTCAGGCTGTGCAAGGGTTGCCGCTGCGCCAGCGCCTCTTGCAGCTGTCTTTTTTCCCGCGCATCCGGCTCCGGGGAGATCAGCATCACGTTACCCTCCCGCGTCATCGTCAGTTTGCCCATACGCAGGGTCAGCGCCAGCGCCTGGGGCCAGGGCACATCCTCCAACCGCAGCGTCAGGCTGCCGCTCACGCCCGGCGCGGCGATCAGGTTCATCTGCCGATAATCCGCCAAGGCCTGCAGGATGACCGTGACCGGCGCATCCTGAAACTCCAATGAGATTATCTGTTTATCCTGAGCCTGCGCAGCGCCGAGCGCCAAACACCCTAGCGCCAAGCCCAGTCCAGCGCGTCCTTTCATGATTTGTCATCCTTGTCGTCGATCATCAGCGATATGTCGTCGCGGCTCGTCGGGCACTCCGGTTCGGCCGTCAGCGCCTTCAACGTCAGGCTGCGCGCCTGCACCTGCGTCACCTGCCAGCGCTCGGCAAGCACCCGTTGTTGCGGCCGCAGGCGCAACCATTGCCCCGCCGGCGTCACCACCCAGCCATAGCGCTGCGTCGGTTGCCCGATGACGCCTTTCAGTCGCCAGCCCGCCGGGGATGTCTCTGTCTGGGCGCAAGCAGGCATCGGGGGCGGCGCAAACGGGTCGCGCGGTTCGGCGCATAAGGCCCACGGCCATAGCAGCCACCACCAACGGCCGGATCTTCTACTCATCGGCCAGCTCCTCGGCGGCATCCTGTAAAACCAACCGCGCCGTCATGCCCTGCGGCGGCGTCTCCACGCTCAATTGTTCGAGACGCAAATCGACGGGCAGCGCCTCCAGCAGCGCCAACAAACCGGGGTAGTCAATGCGCAAGCTCAGCGTTTGCCGCGGCGGTTTTTCCTGCCGCTGCCAGCGCAATAAGGCGCCCCCCGCACGTTGCAGCCCGTTCGTCAGATCGCCGGTGGCGGCCGGAGCGAGCGGCGTCGGCGGCATCAGGGCGACCGGCGCCTCGTCCAGTTGGCGCTGCGCCACGGCGATCTGTTGCAGCAGGCGCTGTTGCCGCTCTGTCGCACTTTCCCGCTGACGCCATTCGTCTTGCAGCATCCAGCCCCCACCCAACAACGCCAACGTGCCGATGCCCAGCCATTGCGCGGCCAGCAATCGCCGGCCCGACAGGCCCAGCAAGAAGCGCAGCCCAGATGGCAAACGGTTATCCATCACGCCCCCATTGCGCCACCAGATGAAAGGCGTACAGGCCGTCGTCGCGTTGCGCCACCTCCGCCAAACGCAGCCGCGGTAACGCGGGCATCCCCGCCAGCCGCCGTTCGAACTGCGAAATGGCGGCAGGAGAACGGCTCAATCCACGCAGCCGCAGGCCGTTCGCCGCATCGCTGTCCAACGCCGTGAGCCACAGCGGTGGGGGGAGGCAGGAGGAGAGTTGCTGCAGCAGTTGCAAATAACGCCGGTTATGTTGGGCATTGCGCGCCTGCCGTTCAGCGAGGGCGCTGTATCGCGCCCGTTGCGCCCGCTCTAGCTGCTGCTGACGAACGAGCAGCGTCACTGCCGCCAGCTCTTCTTCCAACAGCGCCAGCCGCTCCTGACGCTGCGCCTGTTGATGACGCAGTTGGCCGGCGACGAGGAACAGCGCCAGCAACAGCACCGTTATCTGCAACAGCAACACGCCCAGCCAGAAGCAGCCGCGCCGCCGATCGCGACGTTGCCGCCAGGGCAAAAAGTTGACCTGGTACATCAGCGGTCCTCCTCGCGCAGCGCCAGACCGCCGGCCAACGCGAACGCTGAGGGATGCACGGGCAACGGCGGACGCAGCTGCGTGAAGGCGCTGAGCGGCGACCAGGAAAGGCAGCCGACGGGCAAGGCTCCTGCCAGCACGCTGCCGGCATAGACCGGTCGATCATCGTCCGTCGGCGTCTGGGCTTGCAGCGCCCGCAGCGCCTGCGCGTCATCGTCGCCCGGCGTCAGCCCGAACGCGAACGCGCCGTCGGCCGGCGCCACCCACAGCCATTCTCGCTCGAGACGATGCATCAGCCCCGCGGTGTGCGGCACGCCCGCCGCCGTCGCCATCATCCGCAGCGCGCAAGGCGTAATATCGACCGCTTGCGGATGCAGGCCCGCCTGGCGCAGACAGTGCAGCCACTGCTGCAGCTCCTGCCGCCGCGCGGCGGTCAACAGCAGCGCCGCCCCCTCCGCCGGCGCGGCGCGATAGTCGAGCACCAGCGTCTGGCCGTCGAGTGGGAACTGCTTCACGCCGTGGCCAACGATATAGTCGCTGCGTTCCGGCTCGCGCAGACGCGCGTCCGGCTGCGCCATGCACTGTTGCAACACCCGCTGTGCCGGCAGGGCAATGCGTAAGGAAATATGTCGCGGCAGTTGGACGCGCCATTGCCGCAGCGCCCGGATCAGGGCTTCGGAAGGTGCCAGGCAGCCGTCGCGTAAAACCGCCTGCGGCAGCGTCTGTTGCCACCAGTGACGCAGTTGCCAGCCGTTGCGGCGGCGTTGGACCGCCAGCGCCCGCACGCAGTCGATTTGTATATCCAGCCCCACCTGCCATGCTTGAGGGAACATGTTTCACAAGCCTCCATAACATCCGATGATAAAAGAACATATCCATGTCGCAGGCTTGCCTTTATACTACCGCGCGGTTGTTTATAAACTGCCCAAATGACTTAGAAATGGGAAATCTCAGGTGAAGTTCGTAAAGTATTTACTAATCCTTGCAGTATGTTGCATCGTGCTGGGAGCAGCCTCGATTTTCGGCTTGTACAAATATGTCGAGCCGCAGCTGCCCGACGTCGCAACGCTGAAAGACGTGCGGCTGCAGATACCGATGCAGGTTTACAGCGCCGATGGCGAACTGATCGCCCAGTACGGCGAGAAGCGCCGCATTCCGCTGAAGTTGGATCAAATTCCGCCGGTGATGGTGCACGCATTTATCGCCACCGAAGACAGCCGCTTCTATGATCACCACGGTGTCGATCCGGTCGGCATCTTCCGCGCGGCCTCCATCGCGTTGGTCTCCGGCCACGCTTCCCAGGGGGCCAGCACCATTACCCAACAGCTGGCGCGTAACTTCTTCTTAAGCCCGGAACGCACCCTGATGCGTAAAATCAAGGAAGCCTTCCTGGCGGTACGCATCGAGCAGATGCTGACCAAAGATGAAATCCTTGAGCTGTATTTGAACAAGATCTACCTGGGTTATCGCGCTTACGGCGTGGGCGCCGCCGCGCAGGTCTATTTCGGCAAGGACGTCAGCCAGCTCACCCTGAGCGAGATGGCGACCATCGCCGGCCTGCCGAAAGCGCCGTCCACCTTCAACCCGCTCTATTCGCACGATCGCGCCGTTGCCCGTCGCAACGTAGTGCTGTCGCGCATGCTGGACGAACACTACATCACGCAGGCGCAGTACGATCAGGCGCGTTCTGAAGATCTGGTCGCCAACTACCATGCGCCGGAAATCAGCTTCTCCGCCCCGTATCTCTCCGAGATGGTGCGTCAGGAGATGATCAAGCGCTACGGTGAAAACGCCTATACCGACGGTTATAAGGTTTACACCACCGTGACCAAACGGCTGCAGCTGGCGGCGCAGGAATCGGTGCGCAATAACGTGTTGGCCTATGACATGCGCCACGGCTATCGCGGCCCGTCAAACGTGCTGTGGAAAGTCGGCGAAGCGGCCTGGGATCGCAAACAGATTGTCGACTCGCTGAAAAACCTGCCGAACTACGGCCCGCTGGCGCCGGCGGTCATCACCGCCGCCAACCCGCAGGAAGCGACGGCGATGCTGGCCGACGGCAGCAGCATTGCCCTGCCGATGGCCACCATGCGCTGGGCGCGGCCATACCGTTCAGACACTCAGCAAGGCCCAACGCCGAAACGCGTCACCGACGTGGTGCAGCCAGGCCAGCAGGTCTGGGTGCGTAAAGTGAACGAGGCCTGGTGGCTGTCGCAGGTGCCGGACGTCAACTCGGCGCTGGTTTCCATCAACCCGAACGACGGTGCGGTGAAAGCGCTGGTCGGCGGCTTCGATTTCAACCAGAGCAAGTTCAACCGCGTCACGCAGGCCCTGCGTCAGGTGGGCTCGAACATCAAACCGTTCCTGTATACCGCCGCGATGGATAAAGGCCTGACGCTGGCCACCATCCTGAACGACTTGCCGATCACCCGTTGGGATGCCGGCGCCGGCACCGACTGGCGGCCGAAGAACTCGCCGCCGACCTACGATGGCCCGATTCGTCTGCGTCAAGGGCTGGGGCAGTCGAAGAACGTGGTGATGGTGCGCGCGATGCGTGCGATGGGCGTCGACTACGCGGCGGAATATCTGCAGCGCTTCGGCTTCCCGGCACAGAACATCGTGCATACCGAATCGCTGGCGCTGGGCTCCGCTTCCTTCACCCCGATGCAGCTGGTGCGCGGTTACGCGGTGCTGGCGAACGGCGGTTACCTGGTCGATCCGTACTTCATCACCAAAATTGAAGACGACAACGGCAATACGGTGTTCGAAGCCAAACCTAAAGTGGTTTGCAGCAGCTGCAACCTGCCGGTGATCTACGGTGATACTCACCGTTCGGCCGTGCTGTCCGATGACAACATCGAAAACGTCGCCACCTCGCAGGAAGGCAGCAACAGCACGGTGCCGATGCCGCAGCTGGAGCAGGTAACCCCGGCTCAGGTGCAGCAGGACGGCGACCAACAGTATGCGCCGCACGTGATCAGCACGCCGCTGGCCTTCCTGATCCACGACGCGCTGAACAGCAACATCTTCGGTGAACCGGGTTGGATGGGCACCGCCTGGCGCGCCGGGCGCGATCTGAAACGTCATGATATCGGCGGTAAAACCGGTACCACCAACAGTTCCAAAGACGCCTGGTTCTCCGGCTATGGCCCGGATACCGTGACGTCGGTGTGGATCGGCTTCGACGATCACCGCCGCGATCTGGGCCGTTCGACGGTGTCCGGCGCCATCCCGGATCAGATTTCCGGCGGCGAAGGCGGTGCCAAGAGCGCCCAGCCGGCGTGGGACGACTTCATGAAGATCGCGCTGGAAGGCATTCCGGAGCAGAAAGTCACGCCGCCGCCGGGCATCATCAGCGTCACCATCGACAAGAGCAGCGGCAAGCTCTCTGGCGGTGGCGGCGGCAGCCGTTCCGAGTACTTTATCGAAGGAACGCAGCCGACGGACTACCCATCGCGCGATACCGGCACCACGCTGACCGATCCGGGCGGCGAAAGCCACGAGCTGTTCTGATCGAAAAGGGCCAGAGAAATCTGGCCCTTTTTTTATGCGGCGTGAAGCGTCTCAGCGCGAAGCGCGCAGAAACGCCTCGGAGAGGAACAGCGCGCTGACGTTGCGCGCCTCACGGAAATCCGGTTCCGCCAGCAGCGCCATCATGTTGGCGATCGGCCAGCGCACCTGCGGCAGGGGTTCCGGTTCGTCCCCCTCCAGGCTCTGCGGGTAGAGATCGTGTGCCAGCACGATATTCATTTTGCTGGAAAAGTAGGATGGCGCCATCGTCAGCTTGCTGAGGAAATCAAAGCGTCTGGCGCCGAATCCCACCTCTTCCATCAGCTCGCGGTTGGCCGCCTCCAGCACCCCCTCGCCGGGATCGATCAACCCTTTCGGGAAGCCGAGCTCATAGGATTCAGTGCCCACCGCATATTCGCGGATCAGCAGCAGGTCATCGCCAATCACCGGCACAATCATCACCGCTTCGCGATCCGAAGGCCGCATGCGCTCATACACCCGCCGCACACCGTTGCTGAATTCCAAATCGACCGACTCGACGTTGAACAAACGCGAACGCGCGACCGTTTCCACTTTCAGAATTTTAGGTTTTTTGCAGGTGTTTATCCATGATTGCCTCAAAGAGGTTGCCCAGGCGCGGACAGGGCAACCGAAAAAATGATTGGCGTAACGCACGGCTCGTTGGCGCTCAAACGCTGACCAAATTCGATCTTGATCACATTGTGCGTTAAGGGCAAGCTCGGCCGCAACGCGCATGAACAGTAATTTACTTTCTTTTAACAAGCGTCGCCAGCCGCGGGCGATTTTCTGCACTGATTCAGCAAACAGCGCGCATGAAAATAGGATAATGCCGATATCGACGGCAGGGGCCGGTTGCTAGTATCACGCAGGCAAGAATCAGTGATAAAATGACCTTGCTTCATGAAGGAATGAGATCCAAAGCGAAAATCTGTTTGTTCCCTCATTAGTTCTGGGTGCCTCCTGGCGGTTTACTCCGTATAATATTCAGCTTTTCATCAGGTTGGCGAAATTCACGGGTGTGAGATGGGGATTGCATGAGCACAATAGTGTTGATATTGGCCTTAGTGCTTGTCTGCCTGATTGCCGCCGGCCTGTACCTGTGGTTCAAGGCCCGCCACCCGACGGCGCTGGCGCGCACGCTGCCGTTTATCAAACCCGCCCACCGCAAGCTGACCGACGAAGAACGCGCGGCGGTCGAGTTCTACCTTAATCAACAAAACAAGCTGAGCAACAAACTGTTGCCCGGCGGCGGCGCTACGCTGCCCGCAGCCAAACTGGCGCTCACCCCGCAAAGCGATAACGTTTATCCCGTGACGCACGCCATCACCCGTTACGGGCTGGCCAGCGACGATCCCAATAAATGGCGCTATTACCTCGATGCCGAAGAGGTACATCTGCCGCCATTTTGGGAACCCTACATCACCGCCGACAACCATGTGGAAGTGATCCGAACCCAGACGCTGCCGCTGGTGATTTCGCTCAATGGGCACTCGCTGAAAGATCATATCCACGACCGGCCGCAGCCGCCGGTCGTGACCGCCGCGCCGACCAAAAACGCCTCCATCCGCAAGGAAGAGAGCGAGCATGTCGAGCTGGTGAACATTCGCAAGGAAACGCCGGAAGAGCATGCGCTGAACCGGCCGAACGGCATCCGTGAAGCCGTCATCATCTCCGCCGCGCTGCTGCTGCTGTTCTTCAGCCTGATCAGCCCGGTGCTGGTGATCCCCTGGATGATTTTCGTGGCGGTGCTGATGATCGCCTGGGGAGGGTGGAACCTGTTCCGCCGCCCGGCGTCGCGCGAGTTGAAAGAGATCCACTGCCTGCGCGGCACGCCAAAGCGCTGGGGCCTGTTCGGCGAATCCGGCCAAGGGCAGATCAGCAATATTTCGCTCGGCATTATCGATCTGATCTATCCGCCGCACTGGCAACCGTACCTGACGCAGGATCTGGGCAAAACCACCGATGTGGACGTCTATCTCAACCGTCAGGTGGTGCGGCAGGGGCGCTTCCTGTCGCTGCATGACGAAGTGAAGAATTTCCCGTTGCAGCAGTGGGGCCGCAATGCGGTGCTGGTCGCCAGCTCGGCGCTGGTTCTGCTGCTGCTGCTGATCTATATCCCGCTCAACCTGCCGTTGACCCTCAGCATGGCCTGGCTGCAAGGCGCGCAAAAAGTGGAAGTGACCAGCGTACAGGCGCTGGAGGCCACGCCGCTGCGCATCGGCGACACGCTGAAAGTGCGCGGCAGCGGCATGTGCTATGTCCCGCCGCCGGCCAACGGCGGCGGCGCCGTCAATTTTGCGCCGTTCGACTGCTCCGGCATCTATTGGAACACCGCCGCCCCGCTGCCGCAGCCGGAATCGGAAGTCATAGACAAAGCGACAGCCCTGCTGGCGACGGTCAGCGGTCAGCTGCATCCGAGCGGCGCCGATCAGAAGGTCAACCCGCAGCTGGCCAGCGCCATCGAGAAATCCGGCATGATCCTGCTGGACGATTTCTCCGATATCGTGCTGAAAACGCAGGATCTGTGCCAGACGGAAAACGACTGTGTACGGCTGAAAAACGCGCTGGTTAACTTGGGCAACGCGAAAAACTGGAGCAGCCTGGTGAAACGCGCCAAATCCGGCGCGCTGCAAGGCGTCAACGTCCTGCTTCGTCCGGTCAGCGCCGAATCGCTGGAAAGCCTGACCAAAGTGGCCACCTCGTCGTTCATCTTCAATGAGACGCGACTGGCCGCCGCTGCGCTCAACAGCCCGCCGCCAGGCGGTTTCCTGATCCGCAGCGACGAAGGCCGCCAGTGGGTCAGTCACCCCCAGCCGCAGACGCCGCAAAGCGAATACAACGCGCTCGACCAGTGGAATGAGCTGCAGCGCCAGTCCAACCTGCTGCTGCATACCCCATTCCAGGCGCAGGGCGTGATCACCAGCCTCAGCGTTGACGCCAACGGCACTCGCCACGTGGCGTTGCACAGCGAACCGGACATGATCACCCTGTGGCGCTATCTCGGCACCAGCCTGTTGTTGCTGGCCGTAGTGGTCAGCCTGGGTTATAACGCCTGGCGCCTGGTGCAGCGTCGGCGCATCAATCAGCACCGCGTCGCCGATATCCAGCGTTACTACGACAGCTGCTTCAACCCGCAGCTCAATCCGATGTCGATGCGGCCGATGGCCTGAACCTGACGCCGGGGCTTCGGCCCTGTCATCCGCTTATGCTACGCTAACGCTATTATTCTCATCTGCGGACTGCCCGTCGGTCCGCCCGTGGAGTTTTTATGGTTCCCGAGTTTGATTGGCCGCAGATCGATACCGTGCTGCTGGACATGGACGGCACATTGCTGGATCTGGAGTTCGACAGCCACTTTTGGCTCAGCCTGGTGCCGCAGGCGCTGAGCGAAAGGCGCGCCATTCCGTTCGACGAAGCCCGCCACATCATCGAGCGGGAATACCAGGCGGTGCAGCACACCATGAACTGGTATTGCTTCGATTACTGGAGCGAGCGGCTGGATCTGGACATTTACCGCATGACCAGCGAAGTGGGCAGCCGCGCCCGGCTGCGCGAAGACACCGAGCCTTTTTTACGGGCGCTGCGCGACGCCGGCCTGCAAACCATTTTGCTGACCAACGCCCATCCGCACAGCCTGGCGGTGAAAATCGAGCATACCGGCCTCGATCGGCACCTTGATTTATTGTTTTCCACCCACACATTTGGTTATCCGAAAGAAGATCAGCGTCTGTGGCAGGCAGTGCAACAGCACACCGGATTCAACCCGCAGCGCACGCTGTTTGTCGACGACGGCGAGCCGATCCTCGACGCGGCGCGCACTTTCGGCATTCGTTACTGCCTGGGCGTGCAAAACCCGGACTCCAGCACGGCGGAGAAAAGCTTCCAGCGCCATCCGTCGATGCGCGACTACCGCCTGCTGATACCGGCGCTGGCCAAGGGGGAAGCATGAAGGAAAAAGCGACGCGCGACGACGCGGTCCGACTGGATAAGTGGCTGTGGGCCGCACGCTTCTACAAGACCCGCGCGCTGGCGCGCGAAATGATCGACGGCGGCAAGGTGCATTACAACGGCCAGCGCGGCAAGCCGAGCAAGATTGTCGAGCTCAACGCCGAGCTCAAACTGCGGCAGGGCAACGAAGAACGTACGGTGATCGTGCTGGCGCTGACCAGCCAACGCCGCGGCGCCAACGAGGCGCAGCAAATGTATCAGGAAACCGAAGCCAGCATCGCCAACCGCGAAAAAATGGCGCTGGCGCGCAAGATGAACGCGTTGACCATGCCGCATCCGGACCGACGTCCGGACAAAAAGGAGCGGCGCGACCTGATGAAATTTAAATTTGGTGAGCAGGAATAACCCCTCACCGCAATGAGAGAAGATTATGTCCAACCATGACCAATTGCACCGTTACCTGTTTGAAAACTACGCGGTGCGCGGCGAGCTGGTTACCGTCAGCGAAACCTATCAGCAGATCCTGAACAACCACGACTACCCGGCGCCGGTGCAAAAACTGCTGGGCGAGCTGCTGGTCGCCACCAGTCTGCTGACCGCAACCCTGAAGTTCGACGGCGACATCACCGTTCAGCTGCAAGGCGACGGCCCGCTGAAGCTGGCGGTGATCAATGGCAACAACCGCCAGGAGATGCGCGGCGTTGCGCGCACCCAGGCGCCTATCGCCGACGACAGCACCCTGCATCAGATGATCGGCAACGGCGTCATGGTCATCACCATTTCCCCAACGGAAGGCGAACGCTATCAGGGCGTGGTCGGTCTGGAAGGGGAAACGCTGGCCGAATGCCTGGAAGCCTACTTCCGCCAGTCTGAACAGTTGCCGACCCGCCTGTTCATCCGCACCGGCGAAGCGGAAGGCAATGCCGCGGCGGCCGGCATGCTGCTGCAGGTGCTGCCGGCGCAAGACGGCAACCTCGATGATTTCGATCACCTGGTGCAACTGACCAACACGGTCAAAAGCGAAGAGCTGTTCGGCCTGCCGGCCAACGAGGTGCTGTACCGTCTGTATCATCAGGAAGAAGTCACCCTGTATGAACCGCAGGACGTGCAATTCCGTTGTACCTGTTCACGCCAGCGTTGCGCCGACGCGCTGCTGACGCTGCCGACCGACGAAGTGGCGGACATGCTGGAGCAGGACGGCAATATCGACATGCACTGCGACTACTGCGGCAGCCACTATGTCTTTGACCCGGTTGATGTTGCCGCGTTGTATGCGGGCAACGCCGGCGAAAGCGATCGGTTGCACTAAGTCACACCCTCTCGGCGGGCGCGCCCGGCGCCCGCCAAGCCCCGCCGTTTGCACGTTTGCTTTTTTCCGTGTGCTATCTCTCAGATCGTAACGAAATACCGCCTAAAACGTTAAATATTTGATACCCATCGCGGTTACGCACCGTTAGATCCCTACAATTGCCGCCAGAAATTCTGTGACCAAGGAGTAGTAACATGCGCGTTAAAGGTATAACCCCTCAGGATCTGGCCGCTTACGGCATTCACGACGTCAGCGAAATCGTTCACAACCCGAGCTATGAACTGCTGTTTAAGGAAGAAACAGACCCATCTCTGGAAGGTTTTGAGCGTGGGGTAGTCACCAAGCTGGGTGCCGTCTCCGTCGATACCGGCATCTTCACCGGCCGTTCGCCGAAAGACAAATACATCGTCCGTGACGACATCACCCGCGATACCGTGTGGTGGGCCGATCAGGGCAAAGGCAAAAACGACAACAAACCTCTCAGCCCGGAAGTCTGGGCCGATCTGAAACACCTGGTCACCGAGCAACTGTCCGGCAAGCGCCTGTTCGTGGTGGATACCTTCTGCGGCGCCAACGCCGACTCGCGCCTGAAAGTGCGTTTCATCACCGAGGTGGCCTGGCAGGCGCACTTCGTGAAAAACATGTTCATCCGCCCGAGCGACGAAGAGCTGGCAGACTTCGAGCCGGACTTCGTGGTGATGAACGGCGCCAAATGCACCAACCCGAACTGGCAGCAGCAAGGCCTGAACTCGGAGAACTTCGTCGCCTTCAACCTGACCGAGCGCATGCAGCTGATCGGCGGCACCTGGTATGGCGGCGAAATGAAGAAAGGCATGTTCTCGATGATGAACTACCTGCTGCCGCTGAAAGGCATCGCCTCGATGCACTGCTCGGCCAACGTGGGCGAGAAAGGCGACGTGGCGGTGTTCTTCGGCCTGTCCGGCACCGGCAAGACCACCCTCTCCACCGATCCTAAGCGTCAGCTGATCGGCGATGACGAGCACGGCTGGGACGACGACGGCGTGTTCAACTTCGAAGGCGGCTGCTACGCCAAAACCATCAAGCTGTCGCCGCAGGCGGAGCCGGAAATCTATCAGGCGATCCGCCGCGATGCGCTGCTGGAAAACGTCACCGTGTTGGCCGACGGCAGCATCGACTTCAACGACGGTTCGAAAACCGAGAATACCCGCGTTTCTTACCCGATCTACCATATCCAGAACATCGTCAAGCCGGTTTCCAAGGCGGGTCACGCCACCAAGGTGATCTTCCTGACCGCCGACGCCTTCGGCGTGCTGCCGCCGGTATCGCGCCTGACCGCCAATCAGACTCAGTACCACTTCCTGTCCGGCTTCACCGCCAAGCTGGCCGGCACCGAGCGCGGCGTGACCGAGCCGACGCCAACCTTCTCCGCCTGCTTCGGCGCCGCATTCCTGTCGCTGCACCCGACGCAGTACGCCGAAGTGCTGGTGAAACGCATGCAGGCCGCCGGCGCCCAGGCTTACCTGGTCAACACCGGCTGGAACGGCACCGGCAAACGCATCTCGATCAAAGATACGCGCGGCATCATCGACGCCATCCTGAGCGGTGAAATCGACAAGGCGGAAACCGTTACCCTGCCTATCTTCGATCTGGCGATGCCGACCGCGCTGCCTGGCGTGAACCCGGAGATCCTCGATCCACGCAACACCTACGCCAGCCTCGAGCAGTGGCAGGAAAAAGCGCAGGATCTGGCCGAGCGCTTCATCACCAACTTCGACAAATACACCGACACGCCTGCGGGCGCCGCGCTGGTCAGCGCCGGCCCGAAGCTGTAATTCGGTAGCGTTACCTCTTCAGCTAAGGCGCGGATCCCGCGCCTTTTTTTATTTCAATTGATTGCTTTTTAACCGGTGAGACGAGAGAATAAGTCAATGCAATCATTGATAGCAAAGGAGGTTTCAATGGCTACTATCACCGTCAGAAATCTGGACGACGAAATCAAAGAGCTGCTGCGTATCTCAGCGGCGAAAAACGGCCATTCCATGGAAGAGGAAGCGCGCATGATCCTGAAACAGGCGCTGGTGAAAAAGCCGCCGCGCTATGGATTGGGTACCTGGATGCATCAGCACTTCGCCGAATTCGGCGGCGTTGAGCTGGAGATCCCACCGCGTGACGCCGTGCCGCCACGCATCGTCACCTTTGATGATGAAGATGACAACGCATGATCATTATCGACACCAACGTCATTTCAGAAACGCTGCGTCCCAGCCCGTACTACAACGTCATTAACTGGTTAAATGAAAAGGACAATGACGAGCTCTATCTCAGCGCCATTGTCCTCGCCGAACTGTTCAGCGGCGTGGCCTGCATGCCTGACGACAAACGCCAGCGGGATCTCAAGCTGAAATTGGCGGACGCCATTGAATTGAAGTTCGAGGGGCAGATATTGCCGTTTGATGGGCTGTGCGCGATGCAATACGCGGAATTGACGGCAAGGAATCGGCTGTTGGGTAAAGCGATGAGCGTGCCCGATACCCAAATCGCCGCCACCTGCCTGCATTACGGCGCCGCCCTGGCCACCCGCAATACCAAAGACTTCCTCCACTGCGGCATCGAATTAATCGATCCGTGGCAGGCGCCGACCGGCCGCCGGTTGCATGAGGATGCGGCGGAATACTACGTGATGAGCAGAAAGTCCTGACGGGGCCGCAGCGGCGCGGCCCACATCAGAAGTCAGGCGGTTTCCCTGGCCGTTTGATGGCCGTTGGTCGACTCTTTTTTCTCCATCGGCAACGGAATATAAGCGCGGATCAATAGCCCGCCGCGCTCGCTGGTGCCGATATCCAGTTCGCCGTCATGCGCGTCGATAATACGCTGCACGATCGCCAGCCCCAGGCCGGTGCCGCTGGTGCTGCGCGCGCTGTCACCGCGTACGAACGGCTGCAGCAAGTGCTTCAACTCGTCCGGCTTGATGCCCGGGCCGTCATCTTCCACCTGGAACCAGCCGCGCTGCAGCTCACGGCCGCTGCTGACTTTGATCCAGCCGTTGCCGTAACGCGCCGCGTTCACCACCATATTCACCGCCGCCCGTTTAATCGACAGCGGATGCACGTTCATCATCAGCTCGCCCGGCGACAGCGCGGTTTCAATCACCCGCTCATAGCCGCTCTCGGCCGCGACCACTTCGCCTAAAATGGCGTTCAGATCGCTGCTTTCAGTCGGCATTTCCTGCCCGGTGCGCAGATAATCGATGAACTGCTCGATGATGGCGTTGCACTCTTCGATGTCTTTATTGATCGACTCGGCCAGATAGCCGTCTTCGGCGCTCATCATCTCCGTCGCCAGGCGGATGCGCGTCAACGGCGTGCGCAGGTCGTGACTGACTCCGGCCATCAGCAAAGTGCGGTCATCCGCCAGCTGTTTGACGCCCGACGCCATCTGATTGAATGCGCGAGTCACCGACCGCACTTCGGAAGCGCCATACTCGCGCAGCGGCGGCGGAATAATGCCCTTGCCCACCTGCAGAGCCGCATGTTCCAGCTCCACCAGCGGGCGGTTTTGAATACGAATAAACAGCCAGGCGCCGCCGATCGCGAGCAGCATAATCGCCAGCGTATAGCGGAACAGCGGCGAGAAATCGCCCTGGTGGATTTCCGTCAGCGGCACGCGCACCCAGATATCGGGCTGCAGCCAGGTTTTCAGCCACACCACCGGGGAGTTCTTGTTCACCTCCACCCGCACATCGGTCGGCCCGCCGAGCTGCTGCGCCATCTGCTGGCTGAGGAACTGGTAGTGCTGCGCCCAGCGCAGGCCGCTCTCCTCCGCCGCCGAGTTGGTGTAGAGAGAGATGCCCAGTTCGCGGTAGATCTCACGGCGGAACGCCGGCGGTACCTCCAGCAGCGTGCCGTCCTCCAGCTGCAGCCGATCGGTCATCAGCATACGCACTTCGTAGGCCAATACCTTGTTGAACTGCTGCAGGCTGGGCAGGATGGCGAAGTTCAGCACCACCAGATAGGTCGTCACCAGGCTGACGAACAGCAAGGTGACGATCAACAACAGGGTTCGGGCAAACGAGCTACGCGGTGAAAAGCGCAATCGCCTCATGCCTTACTGCCGTCCGGGACGAAGACGTAGCCGAGACCCCACACGGTCTGGATATAACGCGGATGCGCCGGATCTTCTTCAACCATACGGCGCAGACGAGAGATCTGCACGTCGATGGAGCGTTCCATGGCGCTGTATTCGCGGCCACGCGCCAGGTTCATCAGCTTATCGCGCGACAGCGGTTCACGCGGGTGGCTGACCAGCGCCTTCAGTACCGCGAACTCGCCGCTGGTCAACGGCATCGGCTCGTCTTCGCGGAACATCTCACGGGTGCCGAGGTTCAGTTTGAATTTGCCGAAAGCGATCACCGCTTCTTCCTGCGAAGGCGCGCCCGGCAGTTCGTTCGCCTGACGGCGCAGCACCGCGCGGATACGAGCCAACAGCTCACGCGGGTTGAACGGTTTAGGAATGTAGTCGTCGGCGCCGATTTCCAGGCCCACGATGCGATCGACCTCTTCGCCTTTCGCGGTGACCATAATGATCGGCATCGGGTTGCTCTGGCTGCGCAGGCGGCGGCAGATGGACAGGCCGTCTTCGCCCGGCAACATCAGATCGAGCACCATCAAATGGAAGGATTCACGAGTCAGCAAGCGATCCATTTGCTCAGCGTTGGCAACGCTGCGAACCTGGAAGCCCTGCTCGGTTAAATAACGTTCTAAAAGCGCGCGCAGGCGCATGTCATCATCGACAACCAGGATCTTATGATTCTCTTGCATGGTATTACTCCCAAAGGCTTTATTGCCTGACTCGAATATTGTTAGAAAACCTTGCCATTTGAGACAGCGTTTAATGGTATGTATTCTAGACGAAATTGTTACAAAGCTTATTCTTTTCCCCATTTATCAACAATTTTCAGTGAATGTCGACGGGGGTTCGTCAAAATTTCGCCCTTTATCGGCGCAATGTGGGGCGACGGCCCAATTTTGTGCAATTTCGCCACCGGGAGGCGCCCGGTGGCGTTCAGCTCTCGGGTCAGGAAGTTTGCAGGAAACGCGCCAGCTGCCTGCGCAGCTGCCGGTTCTCTTGCTGTAGCGCATCAACCCGGTCGAGCAGCGTCAGCGCCATGGCGATCCCCGGCCAGTCCAGATCCAGCTCCGCCCGCAGCCTGCGTGCGCGCTGCAGATGGCTCAGCGCCGGATAATCAAACTCCCAGCGCGGCTGCGCCGGCTCCAGAGGCACGATAACGCCCAGGCCGACGATCTCGACCAGCTCGTCCTCGGAAATCTCCACCCTCTGACACAATTCCACCACGGTGAAAGTGATCTTCTTTTTTCATCATCTGCTTTACTCCCATTCCGCGCGCGGGTTGAACGCCGCCTGTTCAGCCAGTTCCCGCCACAGGGCGCTGGCCTTCTCGTTCGGCTTCGGCGGCATCACCACCTTGAGAATAACGTACAGGTCACCGGGCTCTTTCTTGCCCGCCAGCCCTTTGCCTTTGACCCGCAGCCGTTTGCCGCTCTGGCTGCCGGCCGGCACGGTCAGCGCGATTTTGCCGGTCAGCGTCGGCACCTCAATGCTGGCGCCGAGCGCCGCTTCCCACGGAGCGAGCGGCGCCACGATGCTCAGGTTGTGGCCGTCTATCTCAAACAGCGGGTGCGGCGCGAGGCGGATAACCAGATACAGGTCGCCGTTCTGGCCGCCGCCCACGCCGGCAACGCCCTGCCCCTTGAGGCGAATGCGCTCGCCGTCGCCCACGCCGGCCGGAATTTTCACGTTCAGCGTCTTGCTGGCTTCGCTTACCTGCCGCCCCAGTTCGTCGTACACCGGCAGCTTGTAGGAAATCTCGCGGCTTTGACCATGCAGCGTTTCCTCAAGGAACAGCGGCACCTCCATCTCCAGATCCTGGCCGCGGAAGCCATGCCCGCCATGCGAGTGCGAAGCGGAACGGTGCCCGCCCGCCGCCCGCCCGCCGAACATGCTCTCGAAGAAGTCGGAGAAGTCTTGCGCGTCGGCGCCGCCGCCGTGCCATGAGGCGCTCTGCTGATAGCCGCCGTGATCGCCGCGCGCCTGGCGGCCAAAGTTCGGATCGTTGCGATGCAGCCGGATCTGATCGTACTCGGCGCGGCGCTCGTCGTCCTTCAGTACCTCATAGGCTTCGGCCAGTTCCTTGAACTTGCTCTCGGCGTCGTCTTCGGTGCTCACGTCAGGGTGATATTTACGCGCCAGCCGGCGGTAGGCCGTTTTGATGGTTTTCAGATCGGCGTTGGGCTCAACGCCCATCGTGGCGTAGTAATCTTTAAATTCCATGCGGTAATACCTTCAATGTGTTGGGTTGTGCGCCAAAATTCCTTGTCTCTCTCGCCAGATATCCTCCTTTCGTCACATTCTTTTTCCGCTATCGCTAAGCATACTCCCGATTGTTAAAAGCTGCGCAAACTGAATAAAAACCGTGCGACAAGGCGCAGGCCCGCGCGCCATTTTTAAAGCCCTCCGCATTCACGTACACTGTGGCGGTGGCCCCATAAAGATAAATCACGATGAGAACTCAACTGATAACCCGTGAAGGGTATGACAAGCTCAAACAAGAGCTGGATTACCTCTGGCGCGAAGAACGCCCCGAGGTGACCAAGAAAGTGACCTGGGCCGCCAGCCTGGGCGACAGAAGCGAAAACGCCGATTACCAATACAACAAGAAGCGGCTGCGCGAGATCGATCGCCGCGTCCGCTATCTGACCAAATGCCTGGAGCAGTTGAAGATCGTCGATTACTCCCCGCAGCAGGAAGGCAAAGTGTTCTTCGGGGCCTGGGTGGAGGTGGAGAATGACGACGGCGAGATCAAACGTTTTCGCATCGTCGGCTACGACGAGATTTTCGGCCGCAAGGATTACATCTCCATCGATGCGCCGATGGCGCGCGCCCTGCTGAAAAAAGAGGTCGGGGACGTCGCCACCGTCAATACCCCGCTGGGCGAGGCGCAGTGGTACGTTAACGAGATAAACTACCCGAAGTAAGCTTTCAGCTTTTTCCGAACCGCCGCCAACGCCGCCGCCCGAGCTGTTCTCCACGCCGCGGCCGCGCGGCGGCGGCCCGCTCCGCTGGCATTTTCCGCGATCAATCCGTATAACTGTCCCCTGTTTATTCACCGTTCTCAATACAGATACCAGACCTATGAATGACCCACTGAGCCGCATTATTGCAACAGAACTGCAGGCCCGGCCGGAGCAAGTCGACTCCGCCATCCGTCTGCTGGATGAAGGTAATACCGTGCCCTTTATTGCACGCTATCGTAAGGAAGTCACCGGGGGCCTGGACGACACCCAACTGCGCCAGCTGGAAACCCGCCTGGGTTATCTGCGTGAACTGGAAGATCGTCGTCAGACCATCCTGAAGTCGATCGATGAACAGGGCAAACTGACCGAACAACTGGCGGGGGCGATCAACGCCACGCTGAGCAAGACCGAACTCGAAGATCTCTACCTGCCGTACAAACCCAAGCGCCGCACCCGTGGCCAGATCGCCATCGAAGCCGGTCTGGAACCGCTGGCGGACACGCTGTGGCAGGATCCGCAACAGCAGCCGGAACAGCTGGCTGAACGCTACGTCGACGCCGAGAAGGGCGTGGCGGACGTGAAAGCCGCCCTCGACGGCGCGCGCTATATCCTGATGGAGCGCTTCGCCGAAGACGCCGCGCTGCTGGCCAAGGTGCGCGACTACCTGTGGAAAAACGCCCATCTGGTCTCCAAAGTGGTCGAGGGCAAGGAAGACGAAGGCGCCAAGTTCCGCGACTACTTCGATCACCACGAACCGATTTCCCAGGTGCCTTCGCACCGCGCGCTGGCGATGTTCCGCGGCCGCAACGAAGGCGTGCTGCAGCTGGCGCTGAACGCCGATCCGCAGTTTGAGGAAGCGCCGCGCGAAAGCCAGGCGGAGCTGATCATCATCAATCACCTCAATCTGCGCCTGAACAACGCTCCGGCCGACGCCTGGCGCAAGGCGGTGGTCAACTGGACCTGGCGCATCAAGGTGTTGCTGCACCTGGAAACCGAGCTGATGGGCACGGTGCGCGAACGCGCGGAGGATGAAGCGATCAACGTCTTCGCCCGCAACATGCATGATCTGTTGATGGCCGCGCCGGCCGGCATGCGCGCCACCATGGGCCTCGATCCGGGCCTGCGCACCGGGGTGAAAGTCGCCGTGGTCGACGCGACCGGCAAACTGGTGGCCACCGACACCGTCTATCCGCACACCGGGCAAGCGGCCAAAGCCGCCGCCATCGTCGCGGCGCTGTGCATCAAACACAACGTGGAGCTGGTGGCGATCGGCAACGGTACCGCTTCGCGTGAAACCGAGCGTTTCTATCTCGACCTGCAAAAGCAGTTCAGCGACGTCCGGGCGCAAAAAGTGATCGTCAGCGAAGCGGGCGCGTCGGTGTACTCCGCGTCCGAACTGGCGGCGCAGGAGTTCCCGGATCTCGACGTGTCGCTGCGCGGCGCGGTGTCCATCGCCCGTCGTCTGCAGGATCCGCTGGCGGAGCTGGTGAAGATCGACCCGAAATCCATCGGCGTCGGCCAGTATCAGCACGACGTCAGCCAGAGCCAGCTGGCGAAAAAGCTGGACTCGGTGGTGGAAGACTGCGTGAACGCCGTCGGCGTCGATCTGAACACCGCTTCGGTGCCGTTGCTGACCCGCGTGGCCGGCCTGACGCGCATGATGGCGCAGAATATCGTCAACTGGCGCGACGAGAACGGCCGCTTCAGCAACCGTGAACAGCTGCTGAAAGTCAGCCGTTTGGGGCCGAAAGCGTTCGAACAGTGCGCCGGCTTCCTGCGCATCAACCACGGCGACAACCCGCTGGATGCCTCTACCGTCCACCCGGAAGCCTACCCGGTGGTGCAGCGCATTCTGGCCGCCACCGAGCAGGCGCTGCAGGATCTGATGGGCAACGCCTCGGCGGTACGCAGCCTGAAAGCGGTCGATTTCACCGACGACAAGTTCGGCGTGCCGACGGTCACCGACATCCTGAAAGAGCTGGAGAAGCCGGGCCGCGACCCGCGTCCTGAGTTCAAAACCGCCACCTTTGCCGAAGGCGTAGAAACCCTCAACGATCTGCAGCCGGGCATGATCCTGGAAGGGTCGGTGACCAACGTCACCAATTTCGGCGCCTTCGTGGATATCGGCGTGCATCAGGATGGCCTGGTGCACATCTCCTCGCTGGCGGACAAGTTCGTCGAAGATCCGCACACCGTGGTGAAGGCCGGCGACATCGTCAAAGTGAAGGTGATGGAAGTCGATCTGCAACGCAAACGCATCGCGCTGAGCATGCGTCTGGATGAGCAACCGGGCGAAGGCTCGCCGCGCCGCGGCGGCAACGCGCCGGCACAGCGCGACAACGCCAACCGTTCGGCGCCCGCCAACAAGGCTAAACCGCGCAATGCGGCGCCGGCCGGCAACAGCGCCATGGGCGACGCGCTGGCGGCGGCTTTCGGCAAGAAACGCTAAGTCAGACCAACAGGGCGGAGCCTGCTCCGCCCTTTCCAATGAAGAAAACTTGCGGCATTTTTGACCCGCCTCAATAAACCATCATCTTTTTATTTCCCGTTCTTGTGTGACCGTCCTCCCATTATTCAGCCAGCAAAAATCCCTTCTGCAGCCGTTTATTAACAACTCCGTTAACACGTATTTTTCATTTTGCGAATTGTGAGCGAAACAC
This sequence comes from Serratia sp. SCBI, assembly GCF_000747565.1. Taxonomy (NCBI): domain Bacteria; kingdom Pseudomonadati; phylum Pseudomonadota; class Gammaproteobacteria; order Enterobacterales; family Yersiniaceae; genus Serratia; species Serratia sp. SCBI. The sequence continues at coordinate 4,737,493 of NZ_CP003424.1, forward strand.
AAATGGTTACCGCTCGCATTACGGCGGAATAATGTTATTGAATTGCCTTTCACCAGAAATAAAAAAGGAAAAAACGCCATCGCCATTTGCAAACGAGATAACCTGGCTACAAATACGTAACTGATTTAACTCGCCATTCTCATTTGTTCCCAAGTGCAAGCAGTGATAAAACATCGTTAATCAAGACAACGCCATTAAAAACTGCCGTCACCATAATAATTGGTTACAATACCCTTACTTTTTGTATTGAACGCGATAATGATAATTACTATTATTTTCGCTCACTTTATTGCATGACCTTATGGATGAATACCGCCGACGGCGTGGCATTTTCGCCGGCAACGTCCAATTATCATCAGCCCGATGCTCATCGGCACCCGGAAGGTTAATGACATGCAGCTTCAACCTAAACACACATATAAGATTGTCGGCTTTTCCAGCGAGATTGCGCCGGCCTACCGCCAAAAATTGTTATCGCTCGGCATGCTGCCCGGCTCTTCGTTCGACGTGGTGCGCGTCGCGCCGCTGGGCGATCCGATAGAAATTAAAACCCGCCGCGTCAGCCTGGTGCTGCGCAGGAAGGATTTGGCGCTGCTGCAGCTCGACGGCCAGCCCTGAGCCGGCGCGCCCTCCGTTTGCCGGTGCGCCTTTGCGCCGGCGCTGTTCTCCTTGAAGACGACACGCAGAACTATGAAAAAACTCACCATCGGCTTAATCGGCAACCCGAACTCCGGCAAAACCACGCTGTTCAACCAACTGACCGGCGCGCGCCAGCGGGTCGGCAACTGGGCGGGCGTGACGGTCGAACGCAAGGAAGGCCATTTCACCACCCCGCAGTCCGACGTGCGGCTGGTCGATTTGCCCGGCACCTACTCCCTGACCACCATTTCGGAGCAGACGTCGCTCGATGAGCAGATCGCCTGCCACTACATTTTGAGCGGCGACGCCGATCTGCTGATCAACGTGGTGGATGCCTCCAACCTGGAACGCAACCTCTACCTGACGCTGCAGCTGCTGGAGCTGGGCATTCCCTGCATCGTGGCGCTCAACATGCTCGACATCGCCAAAAGCCAGCATATCGATATCGACGTCGCCGCGCTGTCGGCGCGCCTCGGTTGCCCGGTAGTGCCGATGGTCTCCACCCGCGCCGACGGCATCGGCGTGCTGAAACAAATGATCGACAATCATCGCATCAACGAACAGCAGGCGCTGGTGAACTACCCGCCGCTGCTGCTGAAAGAGGTCGCCACGCTGAGCGACGCCATGCCGCAAACGCTGCCGGCGGCGCAGCGCCGCTGGCTGGCGCTGCAGATGCTGGAGGGCGACATCTACAGCCATCGCCTGGCCGGCCCCGCCGTGGCGCGGCTGCCAGCGGCCATTCAGGCGCTGCAACAGCAGCAGCAGGAGGACCCGGCGCTGGTGATCGCCGACGCGCGCTACCAGTCCATCGCCGCCCTGTGCGACGCGGTCAGCAACTCGCAGCAGGCGATGCCCAACCGCCTGACCGACATACTGGATAAAGTGATCCTCAACCGCTGGCTGGGCGTACCGATCTTCCTGCTGGTGATGTACCTGATGTTCCTGCTGGCGATCAATATCGGCGGCGCGCTGCAGCCGATCTTCGATATCGGCTCGGCGGCGATCTTCATTCAGGGCATTCAGTGGCTGGGTTACACCCTGCACTTCCCCGACTGGCTGACCGTCTTCCTGGCGCAGGGCGTCGGCGGCGGCATCAACACCGTGCTGCCGCTGGTGCCGCAGATCGGCATGATGTACCTGTTCCTGTCGTTCCTGGAAGACTCCGGCTACATGGCGCGCGCGGCGTTCGTGATGGACCGCCTGATGCAGGCGCTCGGGCTGCCGGGCAAATCCTTCGTGCCGCTGATCGTCGGCTTCGGCTGCAACGTGCCGTCCATCATGGGCGCCCGTACGCTGGACGCCCAACGCGAACGCCTGATCACCATCATGATGGCGCCGTTCATGTCCTGCGGCGCCCGTCTGGCAATCTTCGCGGTATTCGCCGCCGCGTTCTTCGGCCAGGACGGCGCCGGCGTGGTGTTCTCGCTGTATATGCTCGGCATCGCGGTGGCGATCCTAACCGGCCTGGTGCTGAAATACACCCTCATGCGCGGCGAAGCCTCGCCGTTCGTGATGGAGCTGCCGGTCTACCACGTGCCGCACCTGAAAAGCCTGCTGCTGCAAACCTGGCAGCGGCTGAAAGGCTTCGTGTTGCGCGCCGGCAAGGTGATCGTGGTCGCCAGCATGTTCATCGGCGGCCTGAACAGCTTCTCGTTCAGCGGCAAGACGGTCGACAACATCAACGACTCCGCGCTGGCTTCGGTCTCCAAGGTGCTGACGCCGCTGCTCCAGCCTATGGGCGTCCACAGCGATAACTGGCAGGCCACCGTCGGCCTGGTGACCGGCGCGATGGCGAAAGAAGTGGTGGTCGGCACGCTGAACACGCTGTACACCGCCGAGCACATCAATAAAGAGGCGTTCGACGCCGCCAACTTCAACCTGCTCGACGAGCTGGGCGGCGCGCTGCAGGAAACCTGGGACGGGCTGAAAAACACCTTCAGCCTGAGCGTGCTCTCCAACCCGATCGAAGCCAGCAAGGGCGACGGCGAGATGGGCGTCGGCTCGATGGGCGTGATGAGCAGCAAATTCGGCTCCGGCATCTCCGCCTACAGCTACCTGATCTTCGTGTTGCTGTACGTGCCTTGCGTCTCGGTGATGGGCGCCATCGCCCGTGAATCGAGCCGCGGCTGGATGACCTTCTCAATCCTGTGGGGGCTGAACGTCGCCTACTCGCTGGCGACGCTGTTCTATCAGGCGGCCACCTTCAACCAACATCCGCAGTACAGCCTGACGGCGATCCTGGCGGTGGTGCTGGTAAACCTGCTGGTGCTGTTCGGCCTGCGCCGGGCGCGCAGCCGCGTCACGGTTCGCCTGGGCAACGCCACGCCGGCGGCCTGCTGTCAGGGCGCCAAAGGGAGCTGCCACTGATGGCCGGGCTGCTGCAGGTGCGCGATGCGTTGGCGCTGCGCGGCAGCGCTCAGGCGCAGCAGCTCAGCCAATCGCTGGCGACGCCGCTGCCGCTGGTGCAGGCGATGCTGGACCGTTTGACGGCGATGGGGAAAGTGGAACGCATCGAACAGGATGACGGCGCCTGTCTGAGCGGCGGCTGCAAAAGCTGCCCGCAGGGCCAGGGGTGCAGCACGGTGTTCTACCGGCTGAAGGCCTGACGTTCAGGGGCGCCGCTGCGGGCGCCCCCTTGCCGTTCAAGGCTTATTGCTTGTCTTTGTAAACTTCGGCGATGGCGCTGAATTTACCGTGTTCGCGGCCCGCCAGGATCACGTAGTATTGACCGCCCTTTTCGTCCGCCAGTTTGGACAGCTCTTCCTTGGCATCCATCGGCGACGTGGTTTCCGCCGTGGTGGTCACGGTGCCGATCTTCTCGTATTTACCCGGATTCTTATCCAGATCTTCCTTGGTCAGCAGGGTTGCCGCCATGGAGCCGAAAGACACCGAACCCAGCACTGCCGCTGCAATAATCATCTTCAATGATTTCATGACACTAACCTCTCAATGGATAATTTATCTGTTATGAAAGCCGTCCAGGATCCATGCGTAGTACTGCAGGCTGCCGCGACATCCTCAGGCCTCGTTGCTTTCCCTGACGGGGCCTGTTTCCCAGAGACGAAACGCCAAAATGAAAATCGCCGCACGCGGTCTTTTCATTTTGCAGCCAACGCATTGACTCACTAAGTATTGAACAGCTTTGTCTTTTATCCACCCGGCAGCGTTTTTTTTCGCGCTCTATCGTGCGTTTTCACGCTGCATTCAATGTGCTGCAATAAACGCTTCGATCATCGTCACAAATTCATCGGGATGAGAGATAAACGGCGCATGGGCGGCTTTAGCCACGATCTGCGACGTGGAGTTCGGCCAGGCGGCGTCGAGCAGCTCGGCGACCTTGCGCGGCACCAGCCCGTCCAGATAGCCGTAGATCCGCAGCAGCGGCAGATTCAACTCCGCCAGCGGCGCGCGCAGATCGGCGGTGCGCAGGATCTCCAACCCGCCGTTCAGTACTTCGACGCTCGGCGTCGGTTGGTTGAGCACCACCGCTTTCAGCTGGCGCGCATCCTGACGCGCGCTCTCGGTGCCCAGCGTCTGCAGCGCCAGAAAACGCTCGACGGTGCGCTGGAAATCCAGGCTTAGCTGGTGCTGGAAACCGCTCAGCACGTCCGGACGGATCCCCGGCCACTCATCGCGGGCGGCAAAGCACGGCGAGGAGGCTACGGTGATAAGCCCGCTGACCCGCTGCGGCTGCATCAGCGCCGCCTGGCTGGCCACCAGCCCGCCGAGCGACCAGCCGAGCCACCAGGCCTGCGGCGGGGCGGCCGCCAGCACGATTTCCGTCATCTGCGCCAGCGACAGGGCGCCGAACCCCTGGCTACGGCCGTACCCCGGCAGATCGACCAGGTGCAGGCGAAAATGCGGCGTCAGCCGCGCCTGAATGCAACTCCACACTTCGGCGTTCAATCCCCAGCCGTGCAGCAGCACAAGATCGCGTTCACCTTCACCTATTGTTTGCCAGTACAGCGCTGTCATTGGTTATTGTCCTTTCATGCTTACCCGTCTCGGAGACACTATGCTATCAATCCGCAGCCGCTGTTGGCTATGCCGACAGCCATTGAGCCTGATGCGTCATGGCCTCTGCAGCTGCTGCCTGCGTCACCTGCCGGCCAGACCGCCGTGTTGCCCGCGCTGCGGGCTGCCCGCCGGGGAGACGCGCACGCCCTGCGGCCGCTGCCTGCAACGGCCACCGCCCTGGCAACGGCTGGTGTTCGTCGGCGACTACGTGACGCCGCTCAGCGGCTTGGTAAAAAGGTTCAAGTTCCACCGCGCGCCCGAGCTGGCGCCGGCGCTGGCGCGCCTGATGCTGTTGCGCTGGCAGCAGGCGCGCAGAGAGCAGTATCTGAACAGACCTGACCTGATTTTGGCGGTACCCTTGCATGCAACACGCTGCTGGCGCCGTGGCTATAACCAGAGCGATCTGCTGGCCCGGCCGCTGGCGCACTGGCTGGGCTGCGCCTACCGGCCCGCCGCCTTGCGCCGGGTGCGCAAAACCGCTCTGCAACAGCGGCTGAGCGCCTCTGCCCGCAGACGCAATCTGCAGCGCGCGTTCGCCTGTACCGTGCCGGTCGCCGGCCGGCATATCGCCCTGGTGGATGACGTGGTGACCACCGGCAGCACCGTCGCGGCGATCGCGGCGCTGCTGCGGCGGCAAGGCGCCGCCTCGGTGCAGATATGGTGCGTTTGCCGCACGTTGTAGTGCCACGGCAATGGGCGTATTATAACCGACTATAGAAGTCAACTATTGAGCTAATGCTATGATCCGTATAACAGATGCTGCACAGGAACACTTTGCCAAACTGCTGGCAAATCAAGAAGAAGGCACCCAAATCCGCGTATTCGTGATCAACCCGGGCACGCCGACGGCCGAATGCGGTGTCTCTTATTGCCCGCCGGACGCGGTAGAAGCGACGGATACCGAACTGAAGTTCGACAAACTGTCCGCCTATGTCGATGAACTGAGCGCGCCGTATCTGGAAGACGCCGAAATCGACTTCGTGACCGACCAGTTGGGTTCTCAGCTGACGCTGAAGGCGCCGAACGCCAAGATGCGCAAGGTCGATGACGACGCGCCGCTGATGGAACGCGTGGAATACGTGCTGCAGTCGCAGATCAACCCACAGCTGGCGGGCCACGGCGGACGCGTAACGCTGATGGAGATCACCGACGACAACATGGCTATTCTGCAGTTCGGCGGCGGTTGCAACGGCTGTTCGATGGTCGACGTCACGCTGAAAGAAGGCATCGAGAAAGAGCTGCTGCAGAAGTTCCCGGAGCTGAAGGGCGTGCGTGATTTGACCGAGCACCAGCGCGGCGAGCACTCCTACTATTGATACCCGGCGTTCGCGCCACGGTAGATAACACAATGCCGGAAGGGGGAACCCGTTCCGGCATTGTCGTTTTCAGCCCACCGACACCTTGCGTCGGCGCTTGTCCAAATCCTTCAGCAGCCGGTTTATCCGCGGGTCGGCGAACATCTCCTCCAACGTCCGGGTCAGCTTGCGCCGCCAGTTAGGGTACTGATCGCTGGTGCCGGGGATGTTGACCGGATCGGCCATGTCCAGCCAGTCTTCCGGCTGCAGGCCAAGCAAGGCGCTGGCGCTATCGGCGACATAACGCTGCAGGCCGCGGTTGAGCAGCGGGCTCATGCCGAGCAGCGCCGCCTTCTTGCCCACCTTCTGCGGCACGCAGCCATAACGATGCAATCCATCCAGCAGCCCCTGCTTGGCGCGTTCCCGATCGGCGAACAGCGCCCGCAGGATTTCCGCGTCCGGGTAGAGACCCAGCCGGTTGCCGAGCGTCAGATCGTCGCTTTGCCAGTAGCCGCGCAGCGTCGGCAGATCGTGGGTGGTGATGGTCGCCATCGCCTGCACCGGATAGGCCTGCGGCGCGCGGAAATGGTGTTCGCCGTCGCTTTCGAAATAGAGCACTTTGTAGGAATAGACGCCGCTGTCGCGCAGCTTGCCGACGATTTCCACCGGCACCGTACCGAGATCCTCGCCGATCACCATGCAGCGATGGCGCTGGCTTTCCAGCGCCAGCACCGCCAGCAGATCGTCCACCGGGTATTTGACGTAGGCGCCGCGATCGGCGGTTTCGCCATACGGGATCCACCACAGCCGCAGCAGCGCCATGACGTGATCGATACGCAGCGCGCCGCAGCTGGTCATGTTGGCGCGCAAAAGATCAATGAACGGCTGATACCCGCGCGCCGCCATCACGTGCGGATCCATCGGCGGCAGGCCCCAGTTTTGCCCCAGCGGGCCCAGAATATCCGGCGGCGCCCCGACCGACGCTTTCAGGCAGTACAGCTCGCGGTCACACCAGGTTTCCGCCCCGCCTTCCGCCACCCCGACCGCCAGATCGCGATACAGGCCGATCGGCATCTGCTGCTGCCTGCTCTGGTCAAAACACTGCGCGAATTGGGTGGCCGCCAGCCACTGCAGCCACAGGTAAAAACGAACCGTTTCCTGGTGTTCAGCGCAGAACTGCCGCACCGCTTCGCTATCCCCCTGCCGATAACGTTCGGGCCAGGCCGGCCAGCCCCACTGGCTGATGTCATCCGCCGCCAAATGGGCATGCAGCGCGTCGAAGGCCGCCTGCCGGTACAGGCTGTCGCCGCCGTCCGTCACGAATTGCTCGAACGCCTGACGCTGCGCGTCGTTTGGCTTGCGCGCCTGAAATACCGGAAACGCCAGCTTCAGCGCCGCCAGTTTCAGCTGCATCACGGTGGTGTAATCCACCCACTCCGCAGCGCGCGCTTTGGCGAGCTGTTTCTGCGTCGCCGGCTTCTGCCACCAGCGCTGCGCCGCGTCGCTGCGCTGGAAATCCTCCACCGCGTTGACGTCGATATACGCCAGGTTCAGCCAGCGGCGCGACGAGGGGCTGTATGGGCTGGCGCTCTCCGGGTTGGCGGGGTACAGCGCATGGATCGGGTTGAGGCCGACGAAAGCGCCGCCGCGTTCCCCCACCTCTTCCACCATCAGGCGCAGATCGCCGAAATCGCCGATGCCCCAGTTGCGATCGGAGCGCAGCGTGTACAGCTGAACGCAGGCGCCCCACAGCTTTTTGCCGGTCAACAAGGCGTCCGGCTCGAAGCAGCGCCTCGGCGCGACGATCACTCGGCATGACCACTGCCGTGCGCCCTGGCTCAACGTCAATTGGTGGTAACCCGCCGGCAGCTCGCCGGGCAGCGTCAGGGTCTTGCGCGCGCCGACGCGCCCCTGCAGGCATTCGCCGTCTTCACGCTGCAGCGCCCACAGGTATTCGCCTTCGCCCGTCGGCGTCAGCGCCAACGGCGCGCCCTGATAGAACACCTTGACCGCCGGTAACGGCGGCGGCGCGGTATCCTGCACCGCATCATCGGCCCACTTCATGGCCGCCAGCAGCTTGCGCTTGGTCTGCGGCTCAATCGCCTGCCGTTTGCCGTGAGCATTGATGAAATCGGCAGCGATCCCCGCCTGCGCTGCCGCCTGATCGATACGCTTGCGATCCATTCGCTCTCCTTAACGTTTGGCTTGCCAGATGCGCTGCTGGTAATCGCGGATCGAGCGATCCGAGCTGAACATGCCGACGCGCGCGGTGTTAAGGATAGTCCGCCGCGTCCACTCGTCCCGATCGCGATACAGCTCATCGACCCGGCGCTGCGCCTGGCAGTACGAGGCAAAGTCCGCCAGCACCAGATAGGGATCGCCGCCTTCCAGCAGGCTGTGCAGCATCATGTCGAACGCGTGCTTGTCACCGTGGCTGAACGCGCCGCTCGCCAGTTCATCCAAAATCGCCTTCAGGTGCTTGTCCTTCTTGCGGTAGCTGAGCGGATCGTAGCCCTTCGCCACTATCGCCTTCACCTGCTCCACGGTATTGCCGAAGATAAAGATGTTGTCTTCGCCCACCTGCTCGGCGATTTCGACGTTGGCGCCGTCCAGCGTGCCGACCGTCAGCGCGCCGTTCAGCGCCAGTTTCATGTTGCCGGTGCCGGAGGCCTCTTTACCGGCGGTGGAGATCTGCTCGGAGATATCCGCCGCCGGGATCATCAGTTCGGCCACCGAGACGCGGTAGTCCGGAATAAACGCCACTTTCAGGCGATCTTTCACCAGCGGATCGTGATTGATCTTCTCGGCCGCCTGATTGATGGCGTAGATGATGTTCTTCGCCAGGTAGTAGCCCGGCGCCGCCTTGGCGCCGAACAGGAACACGCGCGGCACGATGTCCAGATTCGGGTTGTCGCGCAGCTGGCGATACAGCGACAGGATGTGCAGCAGATTCAGGTGCTGGCGTTTATACTCGTGCAAGCGTTTGATCTGCACGTCGAAGATCGCGTCCGGATCGAGCGTCAGCCCCATCACGCCGTGCACGTAATGAGCCAGCGCCACCTTGTTGTCGCGTTTGATCTGCTGATAACGCTGGCGGAACGCCGCGTCGTCGGCGAATTTCTCCAGCCCGCGCAGCGCGTCGAGATCGCTCGCCCACTCCACCTTCAGCGTCTCGTCGATCAGGCCCGACAGCGCCGGATTGCACTGTTTCAGCCAGCGGCGCGGCGTGATGCCGTTGGTGACGTTATGGAATTTGTTCGGCCACAGCTGGTGATATTCCGGGAACAGATCCTTCACCACCAGATCCGAATGCAGCTGCGCCACGCCGTTAACCGCAAAGCCGCTGACCACGCACAGGTTGGCCATGCGCACCTGCTTGTCGTGGTGCACCGCCAGCTTGGCCCACACCGCCTCGTCGCCCGGCCAGTGCTTATCCACCAATTTTTTAAACCTGGCGTTGATCTGTTTGATGATGGAGAAATGGCGCGGCAGCAGGCTGCGCACCAATTTTTCATCCCAGCATTCCAGCGCTTCCGGCATCAGGGTGTGGTTGGTATAGGCGAAGGTGTTGCTGGTGATCGCCCAGGCCGCCTCCCACTCCAGCTGATGCTCGTCCAGCAGAATGCGCAGCATTTCCGGAATGGCGATGGTCGGGTGGGTGTCGTTCAGCTGGATCACTTCATACTTCGGCAGTTCTTCAATCTTGCGGCCGGCCTGATGGTGCTTGCGCAAAATGTCCGCCACCGAGCAGGCGCACTGGAAATACTGCTGCATCAGGCGCAGGCGTTTGCCGGCCTGATGGTTGTCGTTCGGGTAAAGCACCTTGGTCAGCTTGTCGGCTTCTACGCCCTGCTTCTCAGCCTGCAGGAATTTGCCGTCGTTGAAATCGCCCAGGTTGAACGGATGCTGATGGGTCGCCTGCCACAGACGCAGCGGCTGCGCCACGCCGTTGCGATACCCCAGCACCGGCAGATCCCAGGCTTCGCCGCGCAGGGTGAAGGCCGGGCGCCACAGTTCGCGGCCGTCGGCCTGCTTTTCCAGCTTGCCGCCGATGCCCACGTCCACCGCCAACGCGGCGTTGTGGCGAAACCACGGATAGCTCTCGCGTTGCCAGTTATCCGGCGCCTCTTGCTGTTGCCCACCCTGGAACGACTGGCGGAACAGCCCGTACTGGTAGTTCAGCCCATAGCCGGTGGCCGGTTGTTCCACCGTCGCCATCGAGTCGAGGAAACAGGCCGCCAAACGCCCCAGCCCGCCGTTGCCCAACGCCGGATCGGTTTCCTGCTCGAGCAGATCCGCCAGCTTGACGTTCTGCTCGGCCAGCGCCTGCTCGACGGTGTCGTACCAGCCCAGGTTGATCAGGTTGTTCGCCGTCAACCGGCCAATCAAAAACTCCATCGAGATGTAGTTCACGTGACGCAGCGGTTTGGCGCTTTTGCGCGGCGCCGGCTGTGCGGCCAGTTGCTCGGCCAGCGCCGCACTGACGGCTTCCCACCATTGATGTTGCGTCATTTGCTGCGCGGAACTGAGGCCGAACCGTTGCCACTGACGGGCGAGCGCCGCCAGAAAAGCATCCTTCTTGAGCGTAGGCTGTGACATAAGGAAAACTCTCTATCCAGTAAGTGGGTCAAATTGCCGCTATCGTGCCGGTGAGAAAGCCTGACGGCATCATCCCGCCTGGGGATTAGCTGGGGAGGAGGATTGGGGCGTAGCTGGAATTGTGATCTCAGGCACTTTTTGACTCCCTTGCAACGATGCAAAAAAGCCCGCCAACGCGTGCGGCGAGCACTGAGAACGTTAACCATGACGTTAGCACAAGTATTCGCGCTGCTGAAGTTTTGTCCATGGCCGGAAATGCGATCCGCAACCGCATCGCCGTACTCCGACACCAAACGTAAAAAAGTGTGATCGATAGCAACTTAACTCCAAGCCGATGCGGAAGCTTGTTGCAATACGTTTAGGGTTGGCAGAAGTTAGGGGGAGCTATTAATTACGAACCATAAAATAATTAGCGCCACTCCAATCCCGGCGGGAACCGCGATTTATATCCTGGAATACTATGCTGATCCCATCAAAACTGAGCCGCCCGGTACGGCTGCAAAATACCGTGATCCGCGATCGCCTGCTGGCCAAACTGGCCAGCGCGGGCAACTATCGTCTGACACTGGTCAATTGCCCGGCGGGATACGGGAAAACCACGCTGATCGCCCAATGGGCGGCCGGCAAGGCCGATCTGGGCTGGTATTCCCTGGATGAGAGCGACAACCAGCCGGAGCGTTTCGCCAGTTACCTGATCGCGGCGCTGCAGCAGGCCAGCGGCGGCCGCTGCGTCAAGAGCGAGGCGCTGAGCCAGAAGCACCAGTACGCCAGCCTGTCGGCGCTGTTCGCCCAGCTGTTTATCGAGCTGGCCGACTGGCATCAGCCACTGTACCTGGTGATCGACGACTATCACCTGATCACCAACGACGCCATTCACGAAGCCATGCGCTTTTTCCTGCGCCATCAGCCGGAAAACCTGACGCTGATCCTGCTCTCGCGCACCCTGCCGCCGCTCGGCATCGCCAACCTGCGGGTGCGCGATCAGCTGCTGGAAATGGGCACGCAGCAGCTGGCATTCACCCATCAGGAAGCCAAACAGTTCTTCGATTGCCGCCTGGCGGCACCGATGGAACAGCAGGACAGCAGCCGCCTGTGCGACGAAGTCGAAGGCTGGGCCACCGCGCTGCAGCTGATCGCGCTGTCGGCCCGCCAATCCGCCTCCTCGGCCCAACTGTCGGCCAAGCGGCTGGCGGGGCTGAACGCCAGCCATCTGTCCGACTATCTGGTGGACGAAGTGCTGGATCACGTCGATGCCGATGCGCGCGCCTTCCTGCTGCGCTGTTCGGTGCTGCGCTCAATGAACGATGCGCTGATCGTGCGGCTGACCGGCGAAGACAACGGCCAGCAGCGGCTGGAGGAGCTGGAGCGCCAGGGGCTGTTTATCCACCGCATGGACGACACCGGCGAATGGTTCAACTTCCACCCGCTGTTCGCCTCTTTCCTGCGCCAGCGTTGCCAGTGGGAACTGGCGCTGGAGCTGCCGGGGTTGCACCGCGCCGCCGCCGAAGGCTGGCTGGCGCTGGGGTATCCGGCGGAGGCCATTCACCACGCGCTGGCGGCCAGCGACGTCAGCATGCTGCGCGATATCCTGCTGCAACACGCCTGGTCGCTGTTCCACCACAGCGAACTGGCCTTGCTGGAGGAGTGCCTCAACGCGCTGCCGTATGAGCGCCTGATCCAAAACCCCAAGCTGGCGCTGCTGCAGGCCTGGCTGGCGCAGAGCCAGCACCGCTACAGCGAGGTCAACACCCTGCTGGAGCGCGCCGAGCGCACCATGCGCGAACAGAAAATCGAGATAGACCAAACGCTGCACGCCGAGTTCGACGCCTTGCGCGCCCAAGTGGCGATCAACGCCGGCAAACCGGAAGAAGCCGAGCGGCTGGCGACCGAAGCGTTGAAGTTCCTGCCGCTGTCCAGCTACTACAGCCGCATCGTCGCCACCTCGGTGACCGGCGAAGTGCACCACTGCAAGGGCGAACTGGCGCGCGCGCTGCCGATGATGCAGCAGACCGAGCAGATGGCGCGTCGTCATCAGGCCAACCATTACGCGCTCTGGGCGCTGCTGCAGCAGAGCGAAATCCTTATCGCCCAAGGCTTCCTGCAGGCCGCTTACGAAACCCAGGATAAGGCGTTCGAACTGATCCGCGAGCAGCACCTGGAACAGCTGCCGATGCACGAATTTCTGCTGCGCATCCGCGCCCAGATCCTGTGGTCATGGTCGCGCTTGGACGAAGCGGAAGACGCGGCGCGCGCCGGGCTGAAAATTCTGGCCAACTACCAACCGCAGCAGCAGCTGCAGTGCATCGCCATGTTGGCCAAATGCTCGCTGGCGCGCGGCGATCTGGACAACGCCAATACCCATCTGCAGCGCTGCGAAACCCTGCTGCACGGCGCCCACTATCATCGCGACTGGCTGACCAACACCGACAAGTCGCGGGTGATCCACTGGCAGATGACCGGCGATACCGCCGCCGCCGCCCAGTGGCTGCGCCACACCGAAAAGCCCGGCATGGCGGACAACCACTTCACGCAGGGCCAATGGCGCAACATCGCGCGAGTGCAGATCCTGCTCGGCCAGTATGAAGAGGCCGGCGTGGTGCTGGATGAACTGAACGAAAATGCCCGCCGCCTGCGGCTGGTGAGCGATCTCAACCGCAATCTGCTGCTCAGCAACCAGCTCTACTGGCTGCAAGAGCGCAAGGGCGAAGCGCAGCAGGCGCTGATCGAAGCGCTGTCGCTGGCCAACCGCACCGGCTTTATCAGCCACTTCGTCATCGAAGGCGAAGCGATGGCGCAGCAGCTGCGCCAGCTGATCCAGCTCAACACGCTGCCGGAGCTGGAACAGCATCGCGCCCAGCGCATCCTGCGCGACATCAACCAGCATCATCGGCACAAATTCGCGCATTTCGACGAGAACTTCGTCGATAAGCTGCTGACCCATCCGCAGGTGCCGGAACTGATCCGCACCAGTCCGTTGACCCAACGCGAATGGCAGGTGCTGGGGCTGATCTATTCCGGTTACAGCAACGACCAGATCGCCGGTGAGTTGGATGTAGCGGCCACCACCATCAAGACCCATATCCGCAATCTATACCAGAAGCTGGGCGTGGCCCATCGCCAGGAAGCGGTGCAGCAAGCGCAGCAGCTGCTGAAGATGATGGGGTACGGCGCCTGATAGTCAGCGCTGGCCGTAATAAGCGCCGACGCCATGTTTGCGGCTGAAATGTTTCGCCGACAGGTGTTCATCGATCCGGCGCAGGCCGGGGTTAATGCCCCGGCTGATCCACGCCATCTTAGCCACCTCCTCGAGCACCACCGCGTTATGCACCGCCTCATCCGGCGAGCAGCCCCAACTAAACGGGCCATGCTGATACGCCAGAATGCCGGGAATGTGCAACGGCTCGCGCCCGCACAGGGTTTCGATAATCACCTGCCCGGTGTTCAATTCATATTCCCCCGCCACCTCTTCCGCCGTCAGCGCGCGGGTGCAAGGAATGTCGCCGGAAAAATAGTCGGCATGGGTGGTGCCAAACGCCGGTATCGCCTCACCCGCCTGGGCCCAGGCGGTGGCGTGAGTGGAGTGCGTATGCACGACGCCGCCGAGTTGTGGGAATGCCCGGTACAGCGCCAGATGCGTCGGCGTATCGGATGAAGGCCGCAGTTGCCCCTCAACAACCTCCCCTCGCGCATTCACCACCACCATATCTTCCGCCCGCATCGTTTCATAAGGCACGCCGCTGGGTTTTATCACCATCAGATCGCTGGCCCGATCGATGCCGCTGACATTGCCCCAGGTATAGGTCACCAGCCCGTGCTCAGGCAGCGCCATATTGGCTTTGTAGACCTGCCATTTCAGTTGTTCCAGCATGTTAGCTCCCTATTTCCAACCCGGCCTCTGCCATGCGTTCAACCACCCAGGCACGCGCCTCCCGCACCGCCTGCAGCGGGTCGGGCGCCTTCTCGCTCCACATTTCGAGCAGATAGGGGCCGCGATAGCCGCTCGCAAGCAGCGTTTCGAAGCAGCGGGTGAAATCGACCACGCCCTCGCCGAACGGCACGTTCTTAAACTCTCCCGGCCGCGTATCCTTAACGTGCACCGCTACGATATGCCCGCGTCCGGCTACGAGCTCCATCTGCACATCGTTGTCCCAGGCAGACAAATTGCCGATGTCCGGGTACAGCTGAAACCATGGGTTATTCAGGTAGTGGACATAACCCAGCGCCTTGCTGATCGAATTCATCAGCGCATAATCCATGATTTCCATCGCCAGCATGACCTGCGCACGGCTGGCCATCTCCACCGCCTGCGCCAAGCCGGCGCGGAACCGGGCGCGGGTCTGCGCAGTAGCCTGTTGGTAATAAACGTCATATCCGGCCAGTTGGATCACCCGTATGCCGGTATCCTGCGCCAGCCGGATGGCCTTGCGCATGATCTCCAGCCCCCGCTCGCGCGTCCTGTCGTCTTCACTGCCCAACGGAAAACGCCGATGGGCGCTAAGGCACAAAGAAGGGACGCGCACACCGCTGGCCGCAACGGCGCCGATCAGCGCCAGTCGCTGCTCGCTGTTCCAATCCAACCGCGCCAGACGGCCGTCGCTTTCATCGATCGACATTTCAACGAAATCGAATCCCAACTCCCCCGCCAGTTGCAAGCGCGTCAGCCAGTCCTCGCCCGGCGGCAACGCCTTCTCGTAGATGCCCAACGGTACAGATTTTTGCAACATAACCGCTCCTCAGCCCCACAGTTGGGCGATGACGCGTTTAAATTCCCGCGCCGCCGCGACCGGATCGGCGGCATCGCGAATGCTGCGCCCGGCGATAAAAACATGGATGGGAATGCCCCGGAACAGAGGCAAATCCGCCAATGACAATCCGCCGGTAACCGTCACCTTGAAACCCATCTCGCTCAGGCGATGAACCGCGCGGATATCGTCATCGCTCCAGGCGACGCCCGCCGCCTGCGCGTCACGGCTGCGGTGATACACCACCTGACCAATACCCGCCTCACGCCACGCCTGCGCCTGTTCCCAGGTCCAAAATCCCGTCAGTTCGATCTGCACGTCGCCACCGAACTCATGCGCCACCTGCAGCGCGCCCTTGGCCGTATTGATGTCAGCGCAGCAGATCACCGTGATCCAGTCGGCGTGCGCCTCGAAGCACATCCGCGCCAAAATTTGCCCCGCATCGGCGATTTTCGCGTCCGCCAACACGATGCGATCCGGATACAGCGCTTTCAGATCGCGCACGGCCCGTACGCCTTCCGCCACGCACAAAATAGTGCCGACCTCAATGATGTCGACTTCGGCCGCGATCAGGCGCGTTGTATTGTAAGCCGCGGCCATGGACAGGTTATCCAGCGCCACTTGCAGCATCGGTAAATGCGTTTTCATTGCATGTCTCCTTCAATTCGCCGCCGCCGCGGACGTTTTGTCGATTAACGCCAGTACCTCGCTCGCCCGGCGACAGGCCCGCAAGCGATCGAAGTTCGCCTCATCTTCGAACAGGTTAACCACTTGCATGATGCCCACCTCCTGATGCGTTTTGGCGTCCACCGCCGCCATGGTGATCAAGATATCTATCGGATCGTTGTCCTCATCGCCGAAGCACACCGGCGTTTTCAAGGTGACCAAGGCGAAGCCGGTTTTCAGCACCCCTTCCTCCGGCCGACCATGCGGCATCGCCAGGCCGGGCGCCAACACGAAGTAAGGGCCGTGCCGTTCTACGCCGGCCAGAATGGCGTCGAAATAGCGAGGCTCCACCACGCCGGCGGCCACCAGCAGATCGACCCCCAGCCGCACCGCCTGACGCCAGTCGGCAGCCTCCGCCTGCAGGTGAATAGCGTTGTTCTGCGCCAACGAATCGCTCAGCTTCATGACTCGCTCCTCACTGCTTCAAATCTTGCGGAAAATGCGCGCCGATGACTTCCATCAGCTTCGGACCGAAGTCGGCCGCCGAGAGCATATTGCGCACCCCGACCACGTATTTGTTGCCGCTGACGACGATCTCATCCGCGACATGGGTGGAAGCGATGATGATGTCAGCCCCGCTCAACTCGGATTTGTATTCCCCCACCGCACAGCTGTTGACCGAATGATCCACGCCTTGCTGCGTTAAAAATTGGTCGACTTTCATTTTCATGATCATGGAACTGCCTTGTCCGCAACCGCACACCGCCAGGATTCGTACCGTCATAATCTGCACTCCTATTAACGTGACGCTGGTTCAACCGATTGTTTTTCAGCATCTTCCTCCGCGCGCAGGGTGCGCCCGGCGAAGAACATGTACAGCAGCGCGATGGCGATCACCACGCCCATAAACCACAGGCCGAAGCTCAGCCCTTGCATCAGCGGCGGCGCCAGAATCGACCAGTCCGCCATTCCCATCCAGGCGCTCAGCCCGGTCAGCTTGATGGCCCACACGCAGCCCAAGATCTCTATCATCCCCATCACCAGGCAGATCTTCATCGCCGCGCGCCAGCCGCCAAAGTGGTTAGCGAACACGCCGATGGTGGCGTTAGAGAAGAACATGGGAATGAAACCGGGGATGATCATGATGGAAGCGCCGCACGCCAGGAGGATGCCGACGGCGATCAATTGGCCGATGGTGCCCCACATAAAGCCCCACACCACGGCGTTGGGCGCGAAGCTATAGATGGCGGCGCAGTCGATGGCCAGTACCGCACCGGGGATCAGGCGTTGGGAAATCCCATTGAAGGCCTCGGTCAATTCGGCGACGAACATGCGCACGCCCTGCACGATGATGAAAATCGCCACCGCGAACATCAGCCCGGTTTGCAGGATATAGATGCTCCAGTGGGTTTTACCGGCCATCGCCTGCAGGGTATCCAAGCCGAACGAGCAAAGAATGATGCCGAAGAACAGCGTCATCACGATGGCGGTGGAAACGATGTTGTCATGGAAAATGTTCAGCCACCCGGGCAGCTTCAGATCTTCCACGCTGTCCTCTTTTTTACCGAGATACGGCGCTGCCTTATACGCCAGCCACGAAGCGAACTGCTGTTGGTGCCCAATGGAGAAACCGCTGTTTTCCGTCACCGCCTGCGTCGGTTTGAACATCATGTTGGACGTGATGCCCCAATACAGTGAAGCCAACAGCGCGCTGCACAATACCGTTGTCCACATGCCGTAGCCCAGAATGTAGAAAAATACCGCGATCAACCCCACCTGCTGAAACATGATATGGCCGGTAAGCATGATGGTACGGATGCCGGTAATGCGCCTCAACAACACGTAGAGTATGTTCAGCGCCAGCGCCAGCAAGACCGCGTAGCCGACCCAGCTATAGGCCTCCCCCATCCGATCGATGGTGGCCATCATCGAGGCATAGGTATCTGAAATCGCCCCGTTGATGCCGTACACCTCGGACAGCTTCGCCACCACCGGTTTGAACGTGCCGGTCAGGATGCCGGAACCGGCTTGCAGCAACATGAAACCGATAATGGTTTTGATCGTGCCTTTGATAATGACCGCCGCGCTTTTGCGCAGCAACGTGTAACCCAGCAGCGTAACCAGCCCCAACAGCAGCGGCGCATTGGTCATCACCTGGTTAAAAAAGACGGTGAAGATGGTGTAAAGAGTTTCCATACGGCTCTCCCGAAAAGGTTGGCATGCAGGTAACGCCTTCACCATACCAATCACAAGAAATCACAAAAAGATCATAAATGATTATTTGTGAACAACCTCGCAAGTTAAAAATCAATTCCACTAACATTCAATGAATTAGACGGCTTACATTTTATTACTCATTGAATTTAATAGCAGTTAATCAAACAAAAAGGAGATAAAAGGACGGCGCAGCACGTAAATCCGGCGGTGTTAACGTGTATTTCGATCGTTGTCAGTTGAAAAAAACGGTGCTAGATTCGATCAAAACAAATCACATAAAATCTTTAAATGATTATTTGTGATTGCATTATCACCGCCAACGAGGAACGACCCATGAGTAAAGTCAACGACATCACCCGCGAATCCTGGATATTGAACACCTTTCCCGAATGGGGCACCTGGCTGAACGAAGAGATAGAGCAGGAGAAAGTTGCGCCCGGCACCTTCGCCATGTGGTGGCTGGGCTGTACCGGTATCTGGCTCAAATCCGAAGAAAGCGCCAATCTGTGCGTCGACTTTTGGTGCGGTACCGGCAAGCAAAGCCACGGCAACCCACTGATGAAAACCGGCCACCAAATGCAGCGAATGGCGGGGGTGCGCAAGCTACAGCCTAACCTGCGCACGACCCCATTCGTACTGGATCCCTTCGCGATTACCCAGCTCGACGCCGTCTTGGCCACGCACGACCACAACGATCACATCGATGTGAACGTCGCCGCGGCGGTGTTGCAAAATTGCGCCGCCACCGTTCCGTTTATCGGGCCGCAAAGCTGCGTGGATATCTGGATTGGTTGGGGTGTGCCGCCTGAGCGCTGCATCACCGTCAAACCTGGCGACGTGATAAAAATCAAAGACATTGAAATTCATGCGCTGGACGCCTTCGATCGCACGGCGCTCATCACACTGCCGGTGGAACAAAAAAGCAGCGGGCGTTCTACCGGACGGCATGGACCTGCGGGCGGTCAACTACCTGTTCAAAACGCCGGGCGGCAACCTTTATCACAGCGGCGATTCCCACTACTCCAACTATTACGCCAAGCACGGCAACGATCATCAGATCGATGTCGCCCTCGGTTCCTACGGCGAGAACCCGCGCGGCATTACCGACAAGATGACCAGCGCCGACATCTTGCGCATGGCGGAATCGCTGAACGCCAAGGTCGTTATCCCCTTCCACCATGACATATGGTCGAATTTCCAGGCGGATCCGCAGGAAATTCGCGTGCTGTGGGAAATGAAGAAAGACCGGCTCAAATACGGTTTTAAACCGTTTATCTGGCAGGTTGGCGGCAAGTTCATCTGGCCGCAGGATAAAGACAATCTGGAGTACCACTACCCGCGCGGTTTCGATGATTGCTTCACCCTCGAACCCGATCTGCCCTTCAAGTCTTTCTTGTAATCAACCGGTGTTGCATACGGATGCGCGCTTTTGAACGGGAATGATTCAAATCGTCAAACGGCGCGCATATAATCATAGGCAACGACGTTTTCTCTCTCCGACGGAGCCCGCATGACAGAGTCCCAACGCCACAACGCCATTCTCGATCTCTTGCAGCGCAAGGGGCAAATCTCCGTGGCGGACGTCATCGCGGCGTTTGACATCTCTCCGGCCACCGCGCGCCGGGACATCAACAAACTGAATGAAATCGGCAAATTGCGCAAAGTGCGCAACGGCGCCGAAGCCACACAAACTCCGCGCCCGGCCTGGACGCCGCTCAATATCCACCAAACTCAGCACCTGGACGAAAAAATGCGTATTGCGGCGGCCGCGGCACAGCTCTGTCAGCCGGGTGAAAGCGTGGTGATCAATTGCGGCTCCACCGCATTTCTGTTGGGCCGTGAAATTTGCGGCAAGCCGGTTCAGGTGATCACCAATTATCTGCCGCTGGCCAATTACCTGATTGAGCAGGAACATGACAGCGTGGTGATCATGGGAGGCCAGTACAACAAAACCCAGTCGATTACTCTGGCGCCCCAGGACGGCGACGCCACCCTGTACGCCGGGCACTGGATGTTCACCAGCGGTATCGGCCTCACCGCTGACGGCCTGTATAAAACCGATATGCTGACCGCGATGGCGGAACAGAAGATGCTCAACTACGTCGGTAAACTGGTGGTGCTGGTTGACAGCAGCAAAGTCGGCCAACGCGCCGGCATGCTGTTCAGCCGTACCGAGCAAATCGCCATGGTGATCACCGGCCGCGCCGCCGATTCGGCGATCGTTGAGCAACTGCGTCAACAAGGGGTAGAAGTGCTGCTGGTGTGAGAAAACCACAAGCTTGCTCTGGTCTTAAACGCCGCAGAGTTGGTTACAATAGCGGCGTCCCCCAATAATGAGGCAGTCAGCAGTATGGAACAGTTCGAAGCGATCAACGTTGAACAGGCTTACAGCCTCTGGAAAGAGGGCAGCGCCGCCCTGGTCGACATCCGCGATCCGCAAAGTTTTGAAGCCGGGCATACGCCGGGCGCCTTTCACCTCACCAACGCCACCCTGTCGGCCTTTATGCAACAAAACGACTTCGAGCGGCCGGTGATGGTGATGTGCTACCACGGCAACAGCAGCCGCAGCGCGGCGCAATACCTGCTGCACCAGGGGTTCGACGCGGTCTACAGCATCGACGGCGGCTTCGAGGCCTGGGCCCGTCAGTATCCGCAAGACGTGGAAACCTCAGCCTGATCCCCGCTCCCCGCCGTGCGTCGGCGGGCTTCCCCTTCGTTTTTATGCGCGTTTTCGCGGGTTTTTCGCAGATCCGTTTGCCAGCGCTCAGGATTTCGACGTTATAATCGGCCGTCAGGGTCGCCGGCGCGCAAGCGGCGGCCAAAATCATTCACTTACGACGGAAGAGCAATGGTTAGAGTAATCGCCGTATCCAACCCGCGCCTGGCGCTGGCCTTTGTCGACTATATGGCGACCCAGGGCATCCGGCTTGAGCTGCGCAACAGCGGCGAGGCGGCGGAAATCTGGCTGGCCGACGAAGGTCATCTCGAGCAGGTGCAACACGAGCTGCAGCAGTTTCTGGTCGATCCGCTCAACCGCCGTTATCAGGCCGCCAGCTGGCAGACCGGCCATACCGACGCTGGCCTGCACTATCAGAGCGAGTCCTACCTGCACACCCTGCGCAGCAAAGCCGGGCCGCTGACGCTCGGCGTGATGGTGCTGTGCATCGCAGTCTATATTCTGATGCAGGCGCTCGGCGACGATACCGTGATGTACTGGCTCTCCTGGCCGCAGGACAGCAGCCAATACACCCAGCTATGGCGCTGGATCAGCCATGCGTTCCTGCATTTCTCCCTGCTGCATATCCTGTTTAACCTGATGTGGTGGTGGTATCTCGGCGGCCAGATGGAAAAACGCCTCGGCGCCGGCAAGCTGTTCGTGCTGGCGGTGGTGTCGGCGTTCTTCAGCGGCTGGGCGCAATCGCTGTTCAGCGGCGCGCTGTTCGGCGGGCTGTCGGGCGTGGTCTATGCGCTGATGGGCTATGTCTGGCTGTCGGGCGAACGGGCGCCGGAGCGCGGCCTGATGCTGCCGCGCGGCCTGATGGTGTTCTCGGTACTGTGGCTGGTGGCCGGATATTTCGATATTTTAGGAATGTCGATCGCCAACGCGGCACACGTAGCCGGTTTAGTGTTAGGGTTATTGATGGCATTTTGGGATACGCGTCATCGCGCACACAACGAACAATAACAGCCGGGAGCTATGCCCAGCGGGCATAGCGGGCGTTTTAGGGGATTATCGTGAAGCAAACACAGCGTCATGACGCAATTATCGAGCTGGTGCGCCTGCAGGGTTACGTCAGCACGGAAGAGCTGGTCGAGCATTTTGACGTCAGCCCGCAAACGATTCGCCGCGATTTGAATGACCTGGCCGACCAGAACAAGATCCAGCGTCACCACGGCGGCGCGGCGCTGCCTTCCAGCTCGGTCAACGCTGCCTATAACGATCGCAAGGTGATGTGGTCGGAAGAGAAAGCCCGCATCGCGCAGCGCGTCGCCAGCCAGATCCCGGACGGCGCCACGCTGTTCATCGATATCGGCACCACGCCGGAGGCGGTGGCCCATGCGCTGATGAACCACAAGAACCTGCGCGTGGTCACCAACAACCTTAACGTCGCCACCCTGCTGACCGCCAAAGAAGACTTCCGCCTGATCCTGGCCGGCGGCGAAGTGCGCACCCGCGACGGCGGCATCATGGGCGAAGCCACCCTGGACTTCATCTCCCAATTCCGTCTCGATTACGGCATTCTCGGCATCAGCGGCATCGATATGGACGGCTCGCTGCTCGAATTCGACTATCACGAAGTGCGCACCAAACGCGCGATTATCGAAAATTCCCGCTGCGTGATGCTGGTGACCGACCACTCCAAGTTCGGCCGCAACGCCATGGTCAACCTGGGCAACATGAACCTGATCGACTACCTGTTTACCGACCAGCTGCCGCCGCCGAGCGTGATGAAAATCATCGAACAGTACGACGTGCAGCTGGAGCTGTGCTGATTCGGCCTTAACCTTCGGGGCGCGCCGCCGCCCCGTTTCATCCCTTTAGCCCCCCTCACCGACTGCCGTTTGCGCGCCCGCGCCATATCCATGCTACTTGTGTGACTATCATCACCAAACTGTTACCTCTATCACGCCTAAATGTTTTTGTTTGGTTAAGTCTTGGCTTGCTTGTTGGTTTTTGATTACAATCATGAGCGAAAACGAACATGAAAGAGCTATTTCGAACATCTGGAGGAAGATGACGTGGAAACCAAAGACTTGATCGTTATCGGTGGCGGCATCAACGGTGCCGGCATCGCGGCGGATGCTGCCGGGCGCGGGCTGTCGGTACTGCTACTGGAAGCGCAAGACTTGGCCTGTGCTACGTCTTCCGCCAGTTCCAAACTGATCCACGGTGGCCTGCGCTACCTGGAACACTACGAATTCCGGCTGGTGAGCGAAGCGCTGGCCGAACGTGAAGTGCTGCTGAAACTGGCGCCGCACATCGCGTTCCCGATGCGTTTCCGCCTGCCGCACCAGCCGCATCTGCGTCCGGCCTGGATGATCCGTATCGGCCTGTTCCTGTACGATCACCTGGGCAAACGCACCAGCCTGCCGGGCAGCAAGGGGTTGCGCTTTGGACCAGAATCGGTGCTGAAACCTGAACTGAAGCGCGGTTTCGAATATTCCGACTGCTGGGTCGACGATGCTCGCCTGGTAGTGCTGAACGCGCAGGAAGTGGAAAAACGCGGCGGCGAAGTGCGCACCCGCACCAAAGTGACCCGCGCATGGCGCGAAAACGGCCTGTGGATGGTGGAAGCGGTCGATATCGACAGCGGCAAAACCTTCACCTGGCGCGCCAAAGGCCTGGTGAACGCCACCGGCCCATGGGTGAAAAACTTCTTCGACGACGGCCTGAAGCTGAAATCGCCTTACGGCATCCGTCTGATCAAAGGCAGCCACATCGTGGTGCCGCGCGTGCACGATCAGCCGCAGTCTTACATTCTGCAGAACGAAGACCACCGCATCGTGTTCGTGATCCCGTGGAATGACGAGTTCTCCATCATCGGCACCACCGACGTGGAGTACAAAGGCGATCCGAAAGACGTGAAGATCGACGAGAGTGAAATCGCTTATCTGCTGAAAGTGTACAACGATCACTTCAAGAAGCAGTTGGGCCGCGACGACATCGTCTGGACTTACTCCGGCGTGCGTCCGCTGTGCGACGACGAATCCGATTCACCGCAGGCGATCACCCGCGATTACACGCTGGACGTGCACGACGAGCAAGGCAAAGCGCCGCTGCTGTCGGTCTTCGGTGGCAAGCTGACCACCTATCGCAAGCTGGCCGAACATGCGATGGAAAAACTGGCCCACTACTACCCAGGCTGCGGCCCGGCGTGGACCAAAAACGCCACGCTGCCGGGCGGTGACATCGACGGCGACCGCGACGGTTACGCGGCCAAACTGCGCCGTGCGCACGGCTGGCTGCCGGAAGCCCTGGCGCGCCGCTATGCCCGCACCTACGGCAGCCAGAGCGAGCTGATCCTGGCCGGCGCCAACGGCCTCGCCGATCTGGGCGAAGATTTCGGCCACGGTCTGTATGAAGCCGAACTGCGCTACCTGACCGAGAAAGAGTGGGTCGTGGAGCTGGACGACGCTATCTGGCGCCGCACCAAGCTGGGCATGTGGCTGGACGAAGCGCAGCAGGCGCGCGTGAAAGCCTGGCTGGCGGAACACGCGAAAACGAAAGCGCTGTCGCTGGCTTCCTGAGCCGCAGCGTAACGAAAAAGGGCCGGTTATCCGGCCCTTTGCTTTTTTCCTGTCCCGCTTTACAGCTTCACCGGCTTAATGTGCCAAATTTCATCCGCATATTCCTGAATAGTGCGATCGGATGAGAAGTAACCCATATTGGCGATATTCAGCACCGCGCGCCGCGTCCACTCGTCCTGATTGAGATACACCTCGTCCACCTTGTCCTGCGTGTCCACATAGCTGCGGTAATCCGCCAACAGCTGATAGTGGTCGCCGAGGTTCACCAGCGAGTCGAACAAATTGCCATAGCGCTTCGGCTCCTCAGGGCTGAACATGCCGGTGGCGATCTGCGTCAGCGCCTGATGCAGTTCTGGGTCTTGCTCGTAGTACTGGCGCGGGTTGTAACCGTTGCGGCGCAGTTCCTCGACCTGCTCGGCGGTATTGCCGAAAATAAAGATGTTCTCCTCCCCCACGTGCTCGCGCATCTCGACGTTGGCGCCGTCCAGCGTGCCGATGGTCAGCGCGCCGTTCAGCGCGAACTTCATATTACTGGTACCCGAGGCTTCGGTGCCCGCCAGCGAGATCTGTTCCGACAGATCCGCCGCCGGGATGATGATCTGCGCCAGGCTGACGCCGTAGTTCGGAATGAACACCACCTTCAACTGGGTATGCACGCGCGGATCGTTGTTGATCACTTTGGCCACGTCGTTGATCAGGCGGATGATCTGCTTGGCGGCATAGTAGGCCGAGGCCGCCTTGCCGGCGAAGATCACCACCCGCGGCACGCGCTCGATATCAGGGTCGGCCAGTAAACGGTTATACAGCGTGATGACGTGCAACACGTTGAGCAACTGCCGTTTGTACTCGTGGATGCGTTTGATCTGCACGTCGAACAGCGCATCCGGGTTAACCACCACGTTGAGCGTTTTGGCGATGTACAGCGCCAGCCGCTCCTTGTTCTGCCGCTTGGCGCGCTGCACCGCCTGCAGGAAGCTCGGGTAATCGATGTTGGCCTTGATCTCGCTCAGCTGGCTGAGATCGGTGCGCCAGGTTTGGCCGATGCAGTCGTCCAGCACCGCCGCCAACGGCGGGTTGGCCAGCGCCAGCCAACGACGCGGCGTCACCCCGTTGGTTTTGTTGCAGAAACGAGTCGGGAACAGCCGGGCGAAGTCGGCGAACAGCGACTGCACCATCAGTTCGGAATGCAGGGCGGAAACGCCGTTGACCTTGTGGCTGGCCACCACCGCCAGCCACGCCATGCGCACCCGACGGCCGTTGGTTTCGTCGATGATCGAGACCCGCGCCAGCAGATCGTTGTCGCCCGGCGCCACCTCCTGCACCATTTTGAGGAAGTGATCGTTGATCTCGAAAATCAGCTGCAGATGGCGCGGCAAGATGCGGCCAAGCATGTCCACCGGCCAGGTCTCCAGCGCCTCACTCATCAGCGTGTGGTTAGTGTAGGAGAATACCTGCTCCACCACTTCCCAGGCGTCGAGCCACTTGAACTTGTGCTCGTCGATCAGCCGGTGCATCAGCTCCGGAATCGACAACACCGGGTGAGTGTCGTTGAGGTGAATGGCGATCTTGTCCGCCAGGTTGTCGAAGGTTTTGTGCATCAGCCAATGGCGATTGAGAATATCCTGCACCGTGGCCGACACCAGGAAATACTCTTGTCGCAAGCGCAATTCACGCCCGGAGGAGGTCGAATCGTCCGGATAGAGCACGCGCGACACGTTCTCCGAATGGTTTTTATCTTCCACCGCCGCGAAGTAATCGCCCTGATTGAACTTGCCGAGGTTGATCTCGTTACTGGCCTGCGCGCCCCACAACCGCAGCGTGTTGGTGGCGTCGGTGTCGAAACCGGGGATCACCTGATCGTAGGCGATGGCCACGATTTCTTCGGTCTCCAGCCAGCGGGCCTTGGCCCCCTCCTGCTGCACGCGGCCGCCGAAGCGCACCTTGTAGCGGGTGTTATGGCGCGGAAACTCCCACGGATTGCCGTACTCCAGCCAGTAGTCCGGCGATTCCATCTGTTGGCCGTTGACGATGTTCTGCTTGAACATGCCGTACTCATAGCGAATGCCGTAGCCGCGCCCCGGCAGCGCCAGCGTCGCCAGCGAGTCGAGGAAGCAGGCCGCCAGCCGGCCCAGACCGCCGTTGCCGAGCCCGGGGTCGTTCTCTTCCTCCAGCAGCTCCGCCAGGTTCAGCCCCATCTCGTTCAACGCGTTGTTGATGTCCTGATAAATGCCCATCGACAGCAGCGCGTTCGACAACGTGCGGCCGATCAGAAACTCCATCGACAGGTAATACACCTGCCGCACGTCTTGAGACAGCTGGGCGCGGTTGGAGCGCAGCCAGCGCTCCACCATGCGATCGCGCACCGCGAACAGGACGGCGTTGAGCCAGTCGTGGCGGTTGGCGATCGCCGGATCCTTGCCGACGATAAACATCAGCTTATAGGCAATGGAATGTTTCAGCGCTTCCACACTGACCGTAGGTGAGGTGTAACTAAACGGTGAAGTCATGGCTTTTAATCCCTAATGGGGAGCCCAGCCATCCGCCGCGGAATAGCTGGCCCCGCTGAACATGGGCGCGGTACGCTGCGCCCCGACAATCTACCCTTACGGTTGCCCGCCGCGCGTCAACCCGCGACGCGAATCGCGGGCTACAAGCGTTGATAAAGCGATAAATACTCTTTCGCCGCCACCGGCCAGCCGAAGTCCACGCTCATGGCGTGGCGCTGAACGTGGCGCCAGTGTTTCGGCCGGCTCCACAGCACCATGGCGCGGCGGATGGCGTTGCCCAGCGCGACGGCGTCGCAATCGTCGAACACGAATCCGCTGGCGGTGCCGTCGGCCAGGTTCTCCAGCGCGCAGTCCACGACCGTGTCCGCCAGTCCGCCGGTGCGGCGCACCAGCGGCAGAGTGCCGTATTTCAGGCCGTAGAGCTGCGTCAGGCCGCAGGGCTCGAAGCGGCTCGGCACCAGAATGACGTCGGCGCCGCCGATGATGCGGTGGGAGAAGGATTCGTGATAACCGATCTGCACGCCGACCTGCTCAGGGTAGTCGGCGGCGGCGGCCAGAAACGCCTGCTGCAGCACCGCGTCGCCGGCGCCCAGCAGCGCCAACTGCCCGCCCTGCGCCAGCAATTCGGGCAGCGCCTGCAGCACCAGATCGAGGCCTTTCTGGCTAGTCAATCGGCTCACCACCGCGAACACCGGCAGCGATTCGTCCACCTTCAGCCCCATGGCCTTTTGCAGATGCAGCTTGTTTTTGACCTTGCTTTTCAGATCGTCGGCGTCGTAGCGGGCGCTCAGCCGCGGGTCGTGGGCCGGATCCCAAATCTTGTCGTCCACGCCGTTGAGGATGCCGCTCAACCTGCCTTGCCGCTGCCGCTCCTGCAGCAGCCCCTCCATGCCGTAGCCAAACTCCGGCCGGGTGATCTCGCGCGCATAGGTCGGGCTGACGGCGGTTACGTGGTCGGCATAAAACAGCCCGGCCTTGAGGAACGACATCTGGCCGTAGAACTCCAGGCCATAGACATCGTAAAACGACGCCGGCAGCCACAGCTCGGTCACATGATGGGCGGAGAACAGGCCCTGATAGGCCAGGTTGTGCACGGTGAACACCGAACGCGCCGGGTGGCCGTTGGCGGCCAGATAGGCGCAGCTCAGGCCGGCATGCCAGTCGTGGGCGTGCACCAGCTGCGGACGCCAGTAGCGATCCAGCCCCTTGGCCAGCTCGCAGGCCATCCAGCCCAGCAGCGCAAAGCGCCGGTGGTTGTCGGGGTAGGCGTACATGGACTGATCGTGGTATGGGCTGCCCGGCCGGTCATACAGCCAGGGCGCATCGATCAGGTAAATGCCCACGCCATGGTAGGTGCCGTAACGCAGGCCGACACGGCCGGCGAACGAGTCTATCTCCGCCACCAGCACGGTGTCGGGTATGCCGTTGCGTACGTCAGGGAAAGCGGGCAATAGCACCCGAACATCGGCGCCTTCGGCGATTTGCGCCGCCGGCAGCGCGCCAACCACGTCTGCGAGTCCGCCCGTTTTCAGCAGGGGGAACATTTCAGAACATACGTGTAAGACCTGCATTATCACTCCTGAAAGTCGGCCGAAGGCCTCTGGATAAGAAATAAAGCAGGCTTGCCGCTGTTATGTGTGCCGCGTTGCGCAAGCCATCGAACCGTTCATCGGGCGGCAGGCTATCGTTCTGCCCCCCACGTTAACTCACAATTTTGACAACATTTCGCGCGTCACCAGCACGATGCCGCCTTCCGAGCGATAGAAACGCTTGCTGTCCTCATCGGCGTTTTCCCCGATCACCATGCCCTCCGGAATATGGCAGGCGCGGTCGATGATGCAGCGCCGCAAGCGGCAGGAACGGCCGACGTTCACGTCCGGCAACAATACGGTAGAGTCGATGGTGCAAAACGAGTTCACTCGCACGCGCGGGAACAGCACCGAATGCACCACCACCGAGCCCGAGACGATGCAACCGCCGGACACCAGCGAATTCATGGTCATGCCATGGCTACCGGAGCGATCCTGCACGAACTTGGCCGGCGGCAGCGGTTCCATGTGGGTGCGGATCGGCCAGGCGCGGTCGTACATGTCCAGCTCCGGCGTCACCGACGCCAGATCGAGATTGGCGCGCCAGTAAGCGTCCAGCGTGCCCACGTCGCGCCAGTAAGGCGGCAAGTCGGGGTTGGACGTCACGCAGGACAAGGTAAACGGATGCGCCCACGCCGCCTGCTGCGCGGTGATTTTCGGGATCAGATCCTTGCCGAAATCGTGGCTGGAGCCGGGGGTCGACATATCCTCTTCCAGCAGTTGGAACAGGTAGGCGGCATTAAAAATATAGATGCCCATGCTGGCCAGCGACATATCCGGGTTGCCCGGCATCGCCGGCGGATCGGCGGGCTTTTCCAGAAACTCGATGATGCGGTCGCTTTCATCCACCTTCATCACGCCGAATTCGCCGGCTTCGCTGCGCGGCACCGGCAGGCAAGCCACAGTGCACTGAGCGCCCTTCTCGACGTGGTCGATCAGCATGCGCGAATAATCCATCTTGTAGATGTGATCGCCCGCCAGGATCACCACGTATTCGGCCTCGTAGCGACGGATGATATCCAGGTTCTGGTACACCGCGTCGGCGGTGCCCTTGTACCAATGCTCGGTGCTGAGGCGCTGCTGGGCCGGCAGCAGATCGACGAACTCATTCATCTCCTCGTTGAGGAACGACCAGCCGCGCTGAATGTGCTGCACCAGCGTGTGCGACTGGTATTGGGTGATCACGCCGATGCGGCGGATGCCGGAGTTCAGGCAGTTCGACAAGGCGAAGTCGATGATGCGGAATTTGCCGCCAAAGTGGACAGCGGGCTTGGCGCGGGTGGAGGTCAAATCTTTCAGACGTGAACCGCGGCCGCCGGCCAGGATCAGCGCTACGGATTTAATCGGCAGCTGGCGCGCCAACATCAGGGGGTCTTTATTTTCAAACCTAACCATAGCGGACTCCTTTTATTATTTCCGTACCAGTACGCAAAGCGAGCGCGCGGCCTGGTGCCAGGCGGGCAATACCGCCCGTGAGTCTTCCTGAGTGAACGGGGCGACAACCTGCCAATCGCCTTCCGGCAACCTCATCTCCGTCGTTTGCGGCGTGGCGTTGATCAGCAGCAGCCAGCGCTGCGACAGCAGGATCTGCATGAGCGGCTCGCCCTGCTCCCACTGCTGCGCGTCGAGCGCCTGCCCTTGCGCGTTCAGCCACTGCACGCTGCCGTCGTCCTGCTGCCACCAGCGGTCCTGCTGCAGCGCGGGGATCTGGCGGCGCAGCGCGATCAGCGCCGCGACGTAATCGGTCAGCGCGTCGTCCGCCGTGGCCCAATCGAGCCAGGTGGTGGCGTTGTCCTGACAATAGGCATTGTTGTTCCCCTGCTGGCTGTGTTCCTGTTCATCGCCGGCCAGCAGCATCGGCGTTCCCTGGGACAGCAACAGCGTGGCGAGCATCGCCCGCTGGCTGGCCCTGCGGCGTTGCACAATGGCGTAGTCGGCGACCAGGCCTTCGACGCCGTGGTTGTTGCTGAAATTGCGATCGCTGCCGTCGCGGTTGCCCTCGCCGTTGGGCTGATTGTGTTTCTCATTGAAGCTGACCACGTCCTGCAGGGTAAAACCGTCATGGGCGGTCAGCATATTGACGGTGGCGTAAGGCGCTCGCCCGCGCTGGTTATACAGATCGCTGGAAGCGGCAAAACGCCGGGCGAACTGGCCGAGCGATACGCCGCTCTGCAGCCAGAAACGACGCATGTCATCGCGGTAATGATCGTTCCATTCGGCGAAGCGGCCGGGAAACGCCCCTACCTGATAGCCGCCAGGGCCAATGTCCCAGGGTTCGGCGATCAGCTTGCAGCGCGACAGCACATCGTCCGCCAGCATCGCCTGGAACAGCGGAGCATCGCGATCGAACCCCGGCGTGCGGCCGAGCACGCTGCCCAGATCGAAACGGAAGCCGTCGACGTGGCACTCCCGCACCCAAAAACGCAGGCAATCCATCACCCAGGCCACGCCCTGCGGCTGATCCAACCGCAGCGTGTTGCCGCAGCCGGTGTCGTTGACATAGTCCCCTTCGGGCGTCAGCCAGTAGTAGCTCAGGTTATCGATGCCGCTCAGCGACAGCATCGGCCCGTCCATATCCAGCTCGGCGCTGTGGTTGAACACCACGTCGAGGATCACCTCGATGCCGGCTTTGTGCAGCGCCTTGACCGCATCGCGGAATTCGTTCAGCGGCGTGGCACCGGTGCTCAGGCTGGCGTAGCGGTTGTCCGGCGCATAGGGCGCCAGCACGTTATAGCCCCAATAGTTGATCAGCCCCAGCCGCTGCAGGCGCGGTTCGGAGGTATGTTGCTGCACCGGCAGCAGTTCCAGCGCGGTGATGCCGAGGCGTTTGAAGTGGGCGATCATCGCCGGGTGCCCCAATGCGGCGAAGCTGCCGCGCAGCGCCGGCGGGATCTGCGGGTGCAGCAGCGTCAGGCCGCGCACGTGCGCTTCGTAAATCACCGTCTGTCCCCAGGGCGTGGCAGGCGGGCGATCGTCCTGCCAGTCATACTGTTCGTCCACCACCACGCACTTCGGCATCAGCTCCGCGCTGTCGTGCGGGTCCGGCTGCTCGTAACCGCCGTGCAGGTGCGGGTGATCCGCCACCGGCCCTTCCACCGCGCGCGCGGCCGGATCGAGCGCCAGTTTGTTGGGGTTAAAACGCTGTCCGTTCGCCGGGTCAAACGGGCCGTAGACCCGGTAACCGTAACGTTGCCCCGGCCTGCCGCCCGGTAAGTAGCCATGCCAGATATCGCCGCTGCGCGCCGGCAACGGCAGGCGCACTTCGCGCTGCTGGCCGTCGAACAGGCACAGCTCCACCCGCTCGGCGTGCGCCGAGTACAGGGTAAAGTTGATGCCTTCGCCGTCGTAATGCGCGCCCAGCGGCGCGGCGAGGCCGGCCGTCAGCTCCGTCATGGCGCCTCCCGCAGCAGATAAATGGTCGCCAGCGGCGGCAGCGTTACGCAGATGGAGAAGTCGCGGCCGTGGCTGCCGACCGCTTCGGAAGAGACCCGCCCCTGATTGCCGGCGTTGCTGCCGTGATAGTGGTGCGAATCGGTATTGAGGATCTCGCGGTAGTCACCCGCGCGAGAGAGGCCGATGCGGTAGCGGTAGCGCGGCACCGGGGTAAAGTTGCTGATGGCGATCAGCTCATTGCCCTGCGAATCGTAGCGCGCGAACGCGAACACCGAGTTGTCGTGATCGTCGACCACCAGCCACTCGAAGCCGTCCGGCCGGTAGTCACGCTCGTACAGCGGCGCCTGCTGCCGGTAGCAGTGGTTCAGATCGCGCACCAGCCGCTGCACGCCGTTGTGCCAGTTATCCAACCCTTCCAATAAATGCCAATCGAGGCTGGTATCGAAATTCCACTCGCGCCCCTGCGCAAACTCGCAGCCCATAAACAGCAGCTTTTTACCCGGATGCGCCCACATAAAGCCGTAGTAGGCGCGCAGGTTGGCGAATTTCTGCCAGGCGTCGCCCGGCATACGGTCGAGGACCGATTTTTTGCCGTGCACCACTTCATCGTGCGAGATAGGTAACACGAAGTTCTCGGTATAGGCGTACAGCATGCCGAAGGTCATCTGGTTGTGGTGATACTTGCGGTGCACCGGATCGCACTTCATGTAATTGAGCGTGTCGTGCATCCAGCCGAGGTTCCATTTGTAGTGGAACCCAAGGCCGTTGGCATCCGGCGGCAGGGTGACGCCGGGATAGTCGGTGGATTCCTCCGCCAGCGTCACCGCGCCCGGCTGCGCCTGGCCGATAGTCTGGTTGGTATAACGCAGGAAGGCGATGGCCTCCAGATTCTCGTTGCCGCCGTAGTAATTCGGCACCCACTCGCCGTCGGCGCGGCTGTAGTCGCGATAGATCATCGACGCCACCGCATCCACCCGCAGCGCGTCGATGCCGAAGCGCTCCAGCCAATACAGCGCGTTGCCCGCCAGGTAGTTGCGCACCTCGTGGCGACCGTAGTTGTAAATCAGCGTATTCCAGTCCTGATGGTAGCCCTCGCGCGGATCGGCGTATTCGTACAGCGCAGTGCCATCGAAATTCGCCAGGCCGTAGGCGTCGCTGGGGAAGTGCCCCGGCACCCAGTCGAGGATCACGTTGATGCCCGCCTCATGCGCCGCCGCCACAAACGCCCTGAAGTCGGCCGGCGTGCCGAAGCGCCGGGTCGGCGCATACAGCCCCAGCGGCTGGTAGCCCCAGCTGCCGTCGAACGGGTGCTCGTTGACCGGCAGCAGCTCGATATGGGTGAATCCCATGTCCTTCACATAGTCGATCAGCTGCACCGCCAGTTCACCGTAGCTGAGCCAAAAGTGGTTATCGGTGTGGCGGCGCCATGAGCCGAGATGCACCTCGTAAATGGCGATCGGCTGGTCAAAATCGTTGGCGCGGCGGCGCGCCGGCGTCGGCGGCACCACCTCCGGCAGCGGCGCCACCAGCGAGGCGGTATCCGGGCGCATCTGCGCCTCAAAGGCGTAAGGATCGGCTTTCAGTTGGGTATTGCCATAGCAATCGACGATTTCATATTTGTACAGCTGCCCGGCCCGCACGCCGGGCAAGAACAGCTCCCAGATGCCGTTCTCACGCCGCAGACGCATCGGGTGGCGGCGGCCGTCCCAGAAGTTGAATTCCCCCACCACCGAGACGCGCTGCGCGTTGGGCGCCCAGACCGCAAAGCTGACGCCGTCGACGCCATCCAGCGTGACGAGGTGAGCGCCCAGCCGTTCATAGGGGCGCAGGTGCGTACCTTCGGCCAATAACCAGCTGTCGATATCCTGCAGCAGCGGGCCGAACCGGTAGGGATCGTCGACGATCTGTTGATGATCGCGCCAGCTGACCTGCAGCTGATAGCGGAAAGGATTTTTTCGCCGCGGCACCACGGCGCTGAAGAAACCGCGCGGATCGTCGCAGTTCAGCTGCACCAGTCGCCGGCCGGTTTGCTGTTCCACCAGCCAGACTGCGCCGGCGTCCGGCAGCAGCGCGCGCACTTGCAGACCGTTATCGGTCGCATGCATGCCAAGCAGAGCAAAGGGATCGGCGTAATGGCCGGAGATGATCTGATCAATCACGTCACGATCGGGAAGTACAGGCATAGTCTTCTTCCTTAGATTAACAGCATGATCTAAGCACGGCTTGTTGGTTATTCCTTGGCCGTTTTGGTCATCATGCAATGCATTCGGACTCTAAAGCGTGATTGCGGTCGGTTATTGACCAATCTTTACTCTGCCGACCTGAATTTCGCTCTTTATGCTTATTTTTTGAAATATTTCAGTCATGGTGAAAAAGTGTTCACCCCTGCGTTAAGCATAGCCAATGTCTGTTAAAAACTGCTCGGCATTGGTGAGGAAAATTCTTCATTAAGAAAACTGCCAGCCTGACGGCATCTGCATGCGGCGGCCGACGAGAAGAGATGCGGGGTACAGCCCAATGAAACGAGACTTGCGATAACGCTGCCCGACGCGGCGCGCAGCGAACAAAAAAGCGGAAAATAAGGCGTTAGGGGGCTGAAAGCGCTCAGCCCCCAGGAAGTATGGGTTTACAGCAGGATGCGCAGCATGCGGCGCAGCGGCTCGGCCGCGCCCCACAGCAGTTGGTCGCCCACGGTGAACGCCGACAGGTACTCCGGCCCCATATTCAGCTTGCGCAGACGGCCGACCGGCGTATTCAGCGTGCCGGTCACCGCCGCTGGCGTCAGTTCGCGCATGGTCAGCTCGCGGTCGTTCGGGATCACGCGCACCCAGTCGTTGTGCGTCACCAGCATCTGCTCGATTTCCGGCAGCGACACGTCTTTTTTCAGCTTCAGGGTGAACGCCTGGCTGTGGCAGCGCAGCGCGCCGACGCGCACGCACAGGCCATCGACCGGGATCACGCTGCCGGTGTTGAGGATCTTGTTGGTCTCCGCCTGGCCTTTCCACTCTTCACGGCTCTGGCCGTTGTCGAGCTGCTTGTCGATCCACGGGATCAGGCTGCCGGCCAGCGGCACGCCGAAGTTGTCGGTCGGCAGTTTGCCGCTGCGGGTCGCCTCGGTCACCTTGCGTTCGATATCCAGAATGGCGGAGGCCGGATCCTGCAGCTCTTTCGCCACATCGGCGTGCAGCATGCCCATTTGGGTCAGCAGTTCGCGCATGTGGCGCGCGCCGCCGCCGGAGGCCGCCTGGTAGGTGGCAACCGACGCCCACTCCACCAGATCGTTGGCGAACAGGCCGCCGAGGGACATCAGCATCAGGCTGACGGTGCAGTTGCCGCCGACGAAGGTTTTGATGCCTTTGTCCAGGCCCTGCTGGATCACCGCGTGGTTGACCGGATCCAGAATGATGATGGCGTCATCCTGCATGCGCAGCGACGAGGCCGCGTCGATCCAGTAACCCTGCCAACCGCTGGCGCGCAGCTTAGGATAAACTTCGTTGGTATAATCGCCGCCCTGACAGGTAATAATGATATCGAGCGCGCTCAGGGCGTCGATGTCATAGGCATCCTGCAGCGTGCCCTGCTGGCCGCCGAAGGCCGGCGCGGCAGAACCGTGCTGCGAGGTGGAGAAAAAGACCGGGCGAATGGCGTCGAAATCGCGCTCTTCCGTCATGCGTTGCATGAGAACCGAGCCGACCATTCCGCGCCAACCGATGAAACCAACGTTTTTCATGATATCTGTGTCCCGCCCGGATAAGGGCTTATTAGGTGATAACGAGTTGTGTGCAATATCTCCTCACCTTACAAAATGTCGGCGCGGGCGCAAAGTGAATTTATTCGATGGCTGGGGATTTCTCAGCAATCCTTCTTATATAGCCGTCGTCTTTCAAACTGCAGCGTTGTTACCTGCACGTAGTTACGTGGCCCATCCGTGGGCCACGCCCCAAGGGGCCGCTGCGAGCAGCGTTCAAATCTGCTCCCGGCAGATTTGTCATACCCCAGTCACTTACTTGAGTAAGCTCCTGGGGATGCGATCGCTGGGCGCCTAGCTGCAATTTGAAATCCATAGGGTACAGGCAAGGACGCGGCCGAAAAGGCCGAGGCGTTTTCCCAATCACGAGGGCACCATGACAGAGATGATTTCCGCTACGGTATTGCTGTTTTTAATTATGGATCCGCTGGGCAACCTGCCGATTTTCATGTCGGTGCTCAAACACCTGGAACCGCGCCGCCGCCGCGTGGTGTTGATTCGCGAGCTGCTGATCGCCCTGCTGCTGATGCTGATCTTCCTGTTCGCCGGCGAGAAAATTCTGGCGTTCCTCAACCTGCGCACCGAAACCGTCTCCATTTCCGGCGGCATCATCCTGTTTCTGATCGCCATCAAGATGATTTTCCCCTCGCAGGAAGGAAACAGCTCCGGGCTGTCCGCCGGCGAGGAGCCGTTCCTGGTGCCGCTGGCGATCCCGCTGGTGGCCGGGCCGTCGATTCTGGCTGCATTGATGCTGCTGTCGCACCAGTATCCACATCAGCTGCCCCATCTGGTGGCGGCGCTGTTGATCGCCTGGGGCCTCTCTGCGGCCATTTTGCTGATGTCGAACCTGTTCCTGCGCCTGCTGGGCAGCAAAGGCGTCAGCGCGCTGGAGCGGTTGATGGGGCTGATTCTGGTGATGCTGTCGACCCAGATGTTCCTGGACGGCGTGCGGGCTTACATGAAGCTGTAGGCGCCTGGCGGCGCCGACAACGGCCCGCGCTCAGCGGGCGGTAACGCGGCGAATATAGGCGAGCGTATCGGCGACCACGCCGTCCAGCGGCTGGTTGATGTCGATCGCTTGCACATCCGGCTCCTGCTCGCCCGGCTCTTCCAACGTGGCGAACTGCGAAACCAGCATCTGCGGTTTGAAGAAATGACCTTTGCGCAGCTTCAGGCGCTCCTCGATCACCGCCTTGTCGCCTTTCAGGTAGAGGAAATGCAGGTTGCTATTCCCTTCGCGCAGGCGGTCGCGATAGCTTTTCTTCAGCGCCGAGCAGACCAGCAGCGACACGGGATTGGTGCGTTGCATGGCGAAGATGGCGTCGTTCAAGGCCGCCAGCCACGGGGCGCGATCGTTGTCGTCCAGCGCATGCCCGGCAGCCATCTTGTTGATGTTGGCGCGCGGATGCAGGTAATCGCCGTCCAGCATGGCGGCATCGGCCTCGCGGGCGACGGCGCTGGCTACGGCGGATTTGCCGCTGCCGGACACGCCCATCAGGATAAATACGTGATTCTGCGGATTGCTCATTGTGTCATGCCCTTATGGGAACTGGCGCGAGCGCCAAATGCGTCCCGACTGATAAAGATACTTTGGAACGCCGACGCCCCGCAGGGCGCCGGATAAAGATTATACGACCGTCGCCAGCAGCAGGCAGCCCACCAGGCCGCACACCGAGATGATGGTTTCCAGCACTGACCAGGATTTGATGGTTTCCATGATGCTCAGGTTAAAGTACTCCTTGAACAGCCAGAAACCCGGATCGTTGACGTGCGAGAAAATGACGCTGCCGGAACCGACCGCAATCACCATCAGCTCAGGGCTGACGCCGGTAGTGGCGATCAGCGGCGCCACGATGCCGCCGGCGGTGATTGCCGCCACGGTGGCGGAACCCAGCGCCAGACGCAGCGCGGCGGCGATCGACCAGGCCATCAGGATCGGCGAAACGTTGCTGCCTTCCATCAGACCGGCGATGTACTTCTCGACGCCGCTGTCCACCAGCACCTGCTTGAAGGCGCCGCCGCCGCCGATGATCAACAGCATCATGGCGATGATTTTAATCGAATCGGTGATGGTGCCCATCACTTCATCCATGGTGCGGCCGCGGTTCAGGCCGAAGGTGAAGATAGCGATCAGCACGGCGATCAGGGTCGCCATCACCGGGTCGCCGAAGAACTCGGCGAAGCGCAGCAGGCTGTGACCCTTCGGCAGCACCATTTCAGCGACCGCGCGCAGCGCCATCAGGATCACCGGCACCAGCGACGTGGCGACGCTGACGCCAAAGCTCGGCATCTCCGCGTCGGTAAAGGTTTTCGGGTTGTACAGGCCTTCCGGCACCGGCTTGTCGATGCCTTTCAGGAAGCGGGCATAGACCGGGCCGGCCAGGATCACCGTCGGGATCGCCAGCAGCGTGCCGTACAACAGGGTTTTACCCATGTCGGCATGGAAGATGGTGGCGATGGCGGTCGGGCCCGGGTGTGGCGGCAGGAAGCCGTGAGTCACCGACAGCGCGGCGGCCATCGGCACGCCGACGTACAGCAGCGGAATGCGCGCGGAGGCGGCGATGGTGAACACCAGCGGCAGCAACAGCACGAAGCCCACTTCGTAGAACAGCGCGAAGCCGACGGTGAAACCGGTCAGCACCACCGCCCATTGAATGTGTTTTCTGCCGAACTTGTCGATCAGCGTGGTGGCGATGCGCTGTGCGCCGCCGCAGTCCGCCAGCAGCTTGCCGAGCATGGCGCCGAAGCCCATGATCAGCGCCAGGCTGCCCAGCGTGCCGCCCACGCCGGCCTTGATGGAGCCGATGACCTTATCGACCGGCATCCCCTGTGCAATCCCGACCGCCAGAGCAACCAGAACCAGAGAGATAAAGCCGTTCAGCTTGAAGCGGATCATCAGCAGCAGCAGCAGCGCTACGCCGCCTGCAACAATCACTAATGGCATAGTTTTTCTCCAACCTTTTATCGCGACTCTCTTTACGATAGGCGTAAAGCGTGCGGTTGTTTTATTTTTAGGCTCTTTCCCGGTGTTTAAGAAGAGCTGTAGGTGTTGTTGATTCAGAGGTTCAGTCTTGCAGCAAGATGACCGCCCACTCGTTGTTACCGGTATCATGATACCGGTAACAACATAAGCCTCGGAACCGGGTAAGCGGCTAAAATTCGCGTTCTGGGACAGAGATCAAACTTATGTCGGCAACGAGCGGCGGGCTTACAGGCGGGATAACCAGCGCGCCTCAGGGCGCGCTGCAAAAAGAAAGGGTGTTAAAACAGAACGTTAAAATGGCTCAGATGCTGCCGCCGGGGATCACGGTGAAACCGACGTCCACCATGCGCGGGCACACCGTTTCGCCGCGCAGCCGGGCCAGCAGGCGCTCGGCGCCGATCTGCCCCATGCGCTCGCGCGGGGTCAGCACGCTGGCCAGCTTCGGCACCATCACCTGACCGATGTCATGGCCGTGGAAACCGGCGATCGCCATGTCCTGCGGGATCGACAGCCCCTGTCGCTGGCACTCGAAGGCCGCGCCGATCGCCAGGTCATCGTTGGTGCAGAAGATACTGTCGATCTGCGGATAATCGCGCTGCGCCTGGCGCAGCAGCTCGCCGCCGGCGGAATAGGAGGAAGAACGCGCGGTCATGATGCTGTACGGCTCCAGGCCGGATTCACGCATCGCCTGCTCATACCCCTGTTGTTTGATGATAGTTCGTTCATCCTGACGGGCGCCGAAGTAGACCACGTGACGGTGGCCGTGCGCGATGATTTGCTGCGTCATCTGGCGCGCCGCCTCGAAGTTGTTGAAGCCCACCGCCAGATCGATGCACGGCGAGACGCAGTCCATCAGCTCTACCACCGGAATGCCCGCCACCTCGATCATCTTCAGGGTGCGCGGCGTGTGGTGGCGCTCGGACAGGATCAAACCGTCGATATTGTAAGACAGCAGCGAGGTCAGACGCTCTTCTTCGCGCTCCGGCAGATAGCCGTAGTGCGCCAGCATGGTCTGGTAGTTGTGCGCGTCGGTCACGCTTTCGATGCCGCGCAGCACTTCGGCGAACACCTGGTTGGTCAGCGACGGCAACAGCACGCCAATCGCCCGGCTGGTGGCGTTGGAGAGAATGTCCGGCGCGCGGTTGGGGATGTAGCCCAGCTCATCCAGCGCGACGGCGATTTTTTGCTGCAGGGCGGCGGAAACCTGGTCGGGATTGCGCAGATAACGGCTCACCGTCATCTTGGTCACGCCCACCTTGTCCGCCACATCCTGGAGTACCGGCCGTTTTTTCTTCATTATCAATGAACTGACTAACCGTGAATGGGCAGTCATTTTAGCAAAAAAAACGGCGCGCCGATATTGTCGGTTATGCGACGGCCAACGCAAAAAGGGCTCACACCGTGAGCCCTTCATACGCAGACAAAGGGGGAAAAAGCGTGGTTTCTCCCCCTTTGTGACGAGCAGCCGAAAATCAATAAATTGATTTTTCTTGTTTTTATATGTTTTGCCGGCGTTAAGTCAGGCAACGTCGGCAGGCGAATCACTCACTTCAAGGGCTCACACCGTGAGCCCTTGATATTTACCGCTTAATCACACCGGCGGCAGATCGAACAGCAGGATTTCGCTCTCTTCGTCGGCCTGAATCGTCAGCGCCGATTCATCCCACACCGCAAACGCGTCGCTGATGCCGGCGGCCTGGCCATTGACCGAGACCTTGCCGCGCACCACCTGGATCCAAATGCGGCGTCCGGCGTCGATCGCGTATTCCGCCTGCTCACCTTTATTCAGCGCCCAACGCGACAGCGTCATGTCCTGGAACACCTTCAGCGAGCCGTCACGCGCATCCGGCGACAGCACCAGCTGACGGCCCTGCGGCGCGTCGAACATGCGCTGTTCGTAGCGCGGCTCCAGCCCGACCTGATCCGGGATGATCCAAATCTGGTACAGGTGCAACGGACGATCCTGATTGGCGTTGTACTCGGAGTGACGCACGCCGGTGCCCGCACTCATGATCTGGAATTCGCCGGCCTGGATCTGCTCCTTGTTGCCCATGCTGTCCTGGTGTTCCACCGTGCCGCTCAGCACGTAGGTCAGGATTTCCATGTCTTTATGCGGGTGGGTACCGAAACCCTGCCCTGCGTCGATCACATCTTCGTTGATCACCCGCAGCGCCGAGAACCCCATAAAGTTCGGATCGTAGTAATCGGCAAATGAGAAGGTGTGCCAGCTATCCAGCCAGCCATGATTGGCGTGGCCGCGGTCTTCCGCTTTACGTACATAAATCATATTCAACTCTCCTCAATGTTTTTTTACAGTCTAGTCCTGCCAGCAGAATAAGAAAGCGTAAAAAACTCATGCCTCTGTTCAAAAATTTCGATGAAATGAAACGGCGGATGGGCAGCGGATTTGTTGAAAGCGGGAACGACTGAAAAATGGCAAAAAAAAAAGCCAGCACCCGAGCTGGCTAAGTAAACACTGGAAGCAATGTGAGCAATGTCGTGCCTTCGCAGCGAGAGTATCAAGGGTTGATGCCCTCCCCGGAACGCATCGCAATAATAATCATTATCATTCGCACCTGTAAAGCGTTTTTTTTGACCCGTTTAAATAATATTGACTCAAGGCAGTAAACGGATAAATTCAGAGGTTATTCAACCGGTAAGCGACAGGAGCAGCGAGATGAGCGAGATCGTGATACGCCACGTGGAAACAACGGATGCGCAGGCCCTGCATCATCTTTATTCTCAGACGCCCGTCTACCGCGATACGCTGCAGCTCCCGCTACCGTCCGTCGAGTCCTGGCAGAAGCGCCTCGCCAATCCCGAACCGGGCACGCATAACCTGGCCGCCATCATCGACGGGCAGCTTGCCGGCCAGTTGGTTGTGATGCTGAATCAGCGCGTTCGCCGCCGCCACGTCGCCACCTTCGGCATCGGCGTCGATCCGCGCTACCACGGTAAAGGCGTCGGCAGCCGCCTGATGCAGGCGATGCTCGACCTGTGCGACAACTGGGCGGCCATCGAGCGCATCGAACTGACGGTGTTCACCGATAACCCGGCGGCCATCGCGCTGTACCGCAAATTCGGCTTTGAGATAGAGGGCACCAGCCGCGCCTATGCCATGCGCGACGGCGTGCTGGTCGATGCCTACCATATGGCGCGTCTGCGCTCCGGGCAGCCACGCGCAGATGCGTGATCTCATCCCCCCGCAGGGGCCGCTGCGCCGGCCCCTTAACATCAACCGCCGAACTTTTTTACAAGCGCTGGCCGGCCTGACCGCCGCCGCCGGCATGTTCTCTCCCCTCACCCCATTAGGTGCCGCTATGCCAACTTCCGCCACCGGGCGCCCTGGCGCCCGCAACCTGATTACCGATGTGCCGGCCTGAAGGTCGGCGTGGCGCAGGACAGCCGGGTGCGCACCGGCGCGACGGTGATCCTGCCGGACAGCCCGGCGATGGCCGCCGTGGACGTGCGCGGCGGCGGCCCCGCCACCCGGGAAACCGACGCCTTGGGCGAAGACAATCTGGTGCAAACCATCGATGCGCTGACGTTCAGCGGCGGTTCAGTTTACGGCCTGGCGGCGGCGGACGGCGTCGCGGCCTGGCTGGGGCAACAGGGCCGAGGCTACGCGCTGCGCCCAGCGCCCGGCGTGCCGGTCTCCCCGATCGTGCCCACCGCCTGCCTGTACGATCTGGCCAACGGCGGTGACAAAAACTGGCAGCTCACGCCGCCGTATCGCCAGTTGGGCATCGACGCGGTCGGCAAGGCTGGATTGGACTTTCCGCTGGGCACCGTCGGCGCCGGCTACGGCGCCATGACCGGCATGGGCAAGCTGAAAGGCGGCCTCGGTTCGGCGTCTATCGTCGCCGCCAACGGCGCTACCGTCGGCGCGCTGGTGGCGGTCAACAGCCTGGGTGCGGTGGTAGCGCCCGGCACCCGCGCCTTCTGGGCGACGCCCTATGAAATTGACGGTGAATTCGGCAACGGCGGCGCGGCGGCGCTGGCGCAACTGCACGCTCAGGGCGAAGACTGGATGGTGCAAGAGCCGCAGGGCGGCAGAAAGAACACCACCCTGGCCTGCATCGCCACCGATCTGGCGCTGACGCGCGTGGAGTTGAAACGGGTGGCCATCATGGCGCAAGACGGCATGGCGCGCGCTATTCGCCCGCTGCACAGCCCGTTTGACGGCGACGTGGTGTTCGCCCTGTCCACCGGGCGGCGCGAGGTACAGGGCAGCCGCGAACTGGCGGTGCTGCAGATCGGCGCGCTGGCGGCGGACACCCTGGCTCGGGCGATCGCCCGGGGCGTGTATGCCGCCACGCCGTGGCCGGGCAGCCAGGTTGCCACCTGGCGAACGCTCGGCGGCTAACGCGCCGCCATCAAAAAGGGGCGCTGGCGGCGCCCCTCGAGTTTTATTGCCCCTTACCGCTTAAATGCCGGCGGTTTCCCGAATATAGCGGCGCGCTTTCACCGCATACTCGAACGGGTTGGCCAGCGCCGGATCCTGCTCGGCCTCCACCACCATCCATCCCTTGTAACCGCGCTCGTCCAGCAGCTTGAACACCGGCCTGAAGTCGATCACGCCATCACCCGGCACGGTAAAGGTGCCCTTCTTCACGCCGTCGAGGAAGCTCAGCTTGTTGGCCTTCACTTCCGCCACCACCTCATCGCGCACGTCCTTCAGATGGACGTGGTTGAT
Source organism: Serratia sp. SCBI (assembly GCF_000747565.1). Classification (NCBI taxonomy): domain Bacteria; kingdom Pseudomonadati; phylum Pseudomonadota; class Gammaproteobacteria; order Enterobacterales; family Yersiniaceae; genus Serratia; species Serratia sp. SCBI. The sequence continues at coordinate 4,780,833 of NZ_CP003424.1, forward strand.
GCGCGGCAGATACTTCTCCAGGATCGCCATCATCGCCTGCTGGCTGCCTTCCGAATAGTAGGCGTGGCCGGTATCGAACAGCAGGTAGACGTCGTCGTTGACCATGCTCATGTAGCGATCGATTTCGGCGGTGGTCTGAATGCCGGTGCCCATGTGGTGGTGCAGACACACCTGCATGCCTTTGCCGGCGGCGATCTTCGCCAGCTCGTTGTAACCGTCGGCCACCCGCCGCCACTCTTCATCGCTGAAGTACGGCTTCTCTTCGAACACCCCTTTGGTGGTGCCCTGAATGCTCTTGCTCTGTTCGGAACAGCCGATCACCCTGGCGCCCATGGCATGCAGGAAATTCATGTGGTTGATAAATTCATCGATGGTTTTGTCTTTCTGACCATCGGCGAAAAAGGTGCTGAACCAGGCGTTGCAGATCTGGATGCCGCGAATATCCAGCATCGGCTTCAGCACCGCCGGATCGCGCGGATATTTGCTGCCCACTTCGCTGCCGGTGAAGCCGGCCAGCGCCATTTCGCTGACGCACTGCTGAAAGGTGTTTTCCTTGCCCAGATCGGGCATGTCGTCGTTGGTCCAGCCGATCGGCGCAATGGCCAATTTCACGTTGTCTTTATTCATGGTCTGCCTCGGTCCTTGGAGGGCCGCCGGTACAAACGCCGCCGGCGAGCCGAATAAGATTAGTTGCCCAACAGCTCTCTTTCGATGCGCTCTCTGGTCGCCACCGCCTGGCTCGGCATCTTTTCCGGATAGCCGAACAGCGAGGTGCAGATGATCGATTCGCCGCCGACCTTGAAGCTGCGGTTGGCGAATTCCATGTCGCGCAGCGTCTGGAACAGGGCATCGAAATTCACCTCGCCTTCGCCGATGCCGACATGCTGGTGCACCGCGGCGTCAACGCCCGGCGGGTTGACGATATAGCGGCAGTGCTTGGTGTGATTCATGGTGTCGGCGATCAGCACGTGGGAAAGATCGTCCCCGGCGTACTTCAGCATGCCGGCCACGTCGCCCTGACCCTTGTCGTAGTAGAAGGTGTGCGGCACGCTGTAGAGGTATTTGACGTGGTCGCTGCGCAGCGATTTCACCAGATCGGCGGTTTCGTTGCTCAGCTCACAGAAGTCCCACGGATGCGACTGGATCTCCATACGGATGCCCTCACGCTCGACGATCGGCAGCAGCTCCTCCATCGAGCGATACCACAGCTCCTCGCAGATCTCCGGCTCGTTGGGGTTACCGGCCAACTCGGTGTTGATCACCTGCACGCCCATCTCCACCGCGATTTCGATCATCCGTCGCCAGTTTTTGACCGCCGCCTGGCGGCGATCTTCCCCCGGCCCGGACCAGCGATACACCACGATAAATGAGGATATTTCCACGCCGGTCGCTTTCAGGGCGTTTTTATACTCCGCCATGATTTCGCGGCTGGCCTTCGGATGCTTGTAAAACGGGTTGATCTGCGGGTGCGGCGACTGCTCGATGTACTTATAGCCCCAGTCCGCCACCTGCTGAACCATTTTGGTCACGCCCAAATCCCGGATAACGTCGACATCAAAAGCGATCTTCATGGTCACTCCTCTGCAATCGTGGGTACGGGGTTCAAGCCGATGGCTTGTTGTAAAACGCCGGGCGCGCCGGCAGGGTCACCGGTACGATCTCGCCGCTGAGCTGGGCCGCCACGCAGGCGTCGGCGGTCACGGCGGCGGCGTAGCCGTCCCAGGCGGAAGGCCCGGTCAGTTGGCCCGCGGCCACGTCGTTGATGAACCCCTGCAGCTCGACGTCATAGGCGTCGATAAAGCGATCCTTCCAGTCGGTCAGGATTTCGGTCGACAGGCGGGCGCCGCTGCGCAGCTGCACCGAGGACGGCTCCGGCAGTTTGGCGATGCCGGTTTCCCCCACCACTTCACACTGAATGTCGTAGCCGTACTGGCAGTTGACGAAAATCTCGACGTCGATGCGGGTGCCTTTGGCGGTTTCGAACAGCACAATCTGCGGATCTTTCAGATGCGGGAACGCCTTCGGGCTCTTGCGCGGGAACACCACCTGTACCGACACATAGTCGTCGTCGAGCAGCCAGCGCAGCACGTCGATTTCGTGGATCAGGGTGTCGGTGATCGCCATATCGGTGGTGTAAGCCTCGCCGACCGTCGGGTTGCGGTGCGCGCAGTGCAACATCAGCGGTTCGCCGATCTGGCCGCTGGTCAGCACCTGTTTCAGCGCGCGATAGCCCTGGTCATAGGGGCGCATAAAGCCGACCTGCACCAGCCGCTTGCCGTGCTTCGCTTCGGCATCGACGATGTTTTTGCAGCCCTGCGCGGTCACCGCCAGCGGTTTCTCGCAGAACACCGGTTTGCCGGCGGCGATGGCCGCCAGCACGAATTCTTCGTGACTCGGCCCCCAGGAGGTGACCAGCACCGCCTGCACGTCGGCGGCTTTGATCAGATCGTGGCCGCTGTCATACACCCGCGCATCCAGCTGCAGATCGTTCACCGCCTTGGCGGCGTTGTCGCGATTGATGTCGTTCACCGCCACGACGCGGGCGCCCTGCAAAACTTTGCTGCAGCGACGGATATGATCGCGGCCGATGGCGCCGGTGCCGATAACCCCAATGTTCAAAGTCATTTTCGCTACCCTCTGGAAAGTGTGTTGTGTTCGAAAACGAATCAGTAATCGCGCGCCTTATCGATGTTTTCCTGCAGTTTGCGCGCCACTGCGACGATTTTCTCGCTGTCGGCCACCTGAGCGCCGCCCACGCGCCACCAACTGAGGTACTTGTGCACCATGGTCTTCGGCAGCACTTTGATGTCGAGCAGCGTGGACACGGTTTGCCTGCGGGCGTCGGCCAGCGCGTCGAGCAGCTGCTGCTCGGTGGTGACGCGATAGGTTTTGCAGCCGTAAGCCGCCGCCAGCATGGCGAAATCGACCGGCACCAGTTTGCCGTCGAGCTTGCCGCCCTCTGGATTGCGGAAGCGGAATTCGGTGGTGTAACTGTCCATGCCGTGTTCCATCTGCAGGTTGTTGATGCAGCCGTTGGTCATGTTGTCAAACAGCACCACGTTGATCTTGCAGCCTTCCTGAATCGAAGTGACCAGCTCGGAATGGAGCATCATGAAGGCGCCGTCGCCCACCATCGCGTACACCTCGCGCTGCGGCTCGGCCAGCTTGACCCCCAATGCGGCGTTCACCTCGTACCCCATGCAGGAGTAGCCGTATTCCACGTGGTAACCGTGCTCGCCATGGTTGTGCCACACCCGCTGCAGGTCGCCCGGCAGGCTGCCGGCGGCGGCCACGATCACGCTGTCCGGCGGCAGCTCGCGGTTCAGCACCCCCAGCACCCGGCTTTGCGTCATCGCCGAGTCGGTCTGCGCGATAAATTCGGCGAACACCCGTTCGCGATCGAGGTGATCGTCTATTTCCGGCACAAAGCCTGCGCCGCTGTATTCCACCGCGTAAACCCGCTCGGTCTCTTCACGCTGGGCGCCGCGCGCCGCGGCGATGGCGTCGCCCCAGCCGGCGCGATAATCAGCCTGCGCCAGCAGCGCGCTCAGTTCGCTCAGGCCCTCGCGGGCGTCCGCCAGCACCTGCACGCCGTCGAGCTTGCCGGCGTCAAAGGCGCTGACGTTGATATTGAGGAAGCTGACGTCCGGATGTTGAAACAGCCATTTGGACGAGGTGGTGAAATCGGTGTAACGGGTGCCGACGCCAATCACTAGATCGGCCTGTCGAGCCAGCGTGTTGGCCGCCAGGCAGCCGGTTTCGCCGATGCCGCCGAGGTTGAATTCATGATCGCTCGGCACCGCGCCTTTGCCGGCCTGGGTCTCGGCGAACGGAATGCCGAAGCGCTCGGCGAATTCGCGCAGCGCCCGCCCGGCCTGCGAGTACTTCACGCCGCCGCCGCACACCAGCAGCGGTTTGCGTTTGGCTGCCAGCAGCGCCAAGGCGTCCGCCAACATGCCATCGGTCGCCGGGCGGCGATCGAGCCGGTGCACGCGTTTTTGGAAGAAATAGTCGGGGTAGTCGTAGGCTTCCCCCTGCACGTCCTGCGGCAGACACAGCGTCACCGCGCCGGTTTCCGCCGGATCGGTCAGCACGCGCATCGCGTTGATGCAGGCGCTCATCAGCTGCTCCGGCCGCACGATGCGGTCCCAGTACTTGCTCACCGCGCGGAACGCGTCGTTGGTGCTGATGCTGAGATCGTAAGACTGTTCGATTTGCTGCAGCACCGGATCCGGCTGGCGGGAAGCGTAAACGTCGCCCGGCAGCAGCAATAAAAGGGATGCGGTTGGCGGTGGCGGTAGCCGCGGCGGTGATCATATTGGCGGCGCCGGGGCCGACCGAGGAGGTGCAGGCGTAAATCTGCCGGCGCAATTTCTGCTTGGCGAAGCCGATCGCCGCGTGGGCCATCCCCTGTTCGTTGCGGCCCTGGTGCACCCGCAGATCGCCACTATCCTGTTCCAGCGCTTGCCCCAGCCCCAGTACGTTGCCGTGGCCGAAAATCGCGAAAATGCCCGCAACGAATTTGGTTTCCACCCCGTCGGCCAGCAGATACTGGTTATCGAGAAATCTGACGAGCGCCTGCGCCATGGTTAGCCTGATCTTGCCCATTTACTCACCCTTTAGATTGAGGGCCGCCCCGGAAAGGGCTCGCGCCGAGCCGACAATCCCGTGTTTGTGTTACGCGGCGGCAGCTATTATCTTGAGCAGGCGATGCCCGCTGCTCACGAAGTCGACAACCTGAAACGTGAAGCGATTATAAACAAATATATTTTTCATAAAATCACATTACAGAAGAAACATTTCATTTTGCGATAAAGATCGCATATTAGATGAAAAGCCCGTTTCATCTCGTGGTTTGGCCTTTACCGGCTTAGCGCCGCGCACCGGCCGGGGAACCCCATCAGCACGCAGGGCGACCGTCTTTCATCCTGCCCCGGCGCCTCTTTGCCGCACGCCCTCCGCCACCCTCTCATGGCGACTTAATCCGCTTTTTCCGCTCCTCCGTCGATGTTTTAAACGCATCACATTTTTGGGGTGTAAATTTCATTCCATATTGAAATTGAAATTTTCATTCCCCATACTGTTCCCATGCTTCCTGCAAGGCGCCACGCTTGGGCCGCCGCCGGAGTTTTGCTTAAACAGAAGGAAACGGGTATGGCTACACAAGAAAAACAGCTTGATGTCATTTGTCTCGGGCGCATCGCCGTCGATTTCTATGCTCAGCAGATCGGCGCGCGTCTGGAAGACGCCGGCACATTCGCCAAATACCTCGGCGGCTCTTCCGGCAACGTGGCCTACGGCACCGCCATTCAGGGGTTGAAATCCGGCATGCTGGCCCGCGTCGGCGATGAACACATGGGCCGTTTTCTGCGTGAAGAGCTGCAGCGCGTCGGGGCCGATACCCGCTGTCTGATCACCGACAAACACCGGTTAACCGGCCTGGTGATCCTCGGCATCAAGGATCAGGAAACCTTCCCGCTAATCTTCTACCGCGAAAACTGCGCGGACATGGCGCTGACGCCGGACGACATCGACGAAACCTACATCGCCAGCGCGCGCGCGCTGGCCATCACCGGCACGCACCTGTCGCACCCGAACACCCGCGCCGCCGTGTTGAAGGCGCTGGAATACGCGCGCCGCCACGGTTTGCGCACCGCGCTCGACATCGATTATCGCCCGGTGCTGTGGGGGCTGACGTCGCTGGGCGACGGCGAAACCCGCTTTGTGGAATCGGCACAGGTGACCCGCGAGCTGCAGGAAGTGCTGCACCATTTCGATCTGATCGTCGGCACCGAAGAGGAATTTCATATCGCCGGCGGCAGCACCGATACGCTGACGGCGCTGAAAAACGTGCGCCGGACGACCGCGGCCACGCTGGTGTGCAAGCGCGGCGCGCAGGGCTGCTCGGTGTTCGAAGATGACATCGCCGACGACTGGGCGCAGGTGAAGCTGCACGCCGGCGTGCGGGTGGAGGTGCTGAACGTGCTGGGGGCCGGCGACGCCTTTATGTCCGGTCTGCTGCGCGGCTATCTGAACGATGAGGGTTGGGATCAGGCCTGCCGCTACGCCAACGCCTGCGGCGCATTGGTGGTCTCGCGCCACGGCTGCGCGCCGGCCATGCCGACCAAACGGGAGCTGGACGACTACCTGCAGCGTGAACAACAGGTCACGCGCCCGGACCGCGACGCGCGCCTGAACCACCTGCACCGGGTCACCACCCGCAAGCAACAGTGGCCGGAACTGTGCGTGTTCGCCTTCGATCACCGCAAGCAGCTGGCGGACATGGCGCGCGAAGCCGGCGTCGGCGAGGAACGCATCCCGCGTCTGAAGACCCTGCTGCTCACCGCGGCGCAACAAGCTGCCGCGCAGGCCGGGCTCAACGGCAACAGCGGCATTCTGGCCGACACCACCTACGGGCAGGCGGCGCTGAACGAAATCACCGGCCAGGGATGGTGGATCGGCCGGCCGGTGGAGCTGCCCAGCTCGCGCCCGCTGCGCCTGGAGCACGGCAATATCGGCTCGCAATTGATCGACTGGCCGCAGGAGCACGTGGTGAAGTGCCTGGTGTTTTATCACCCGCACGACGCGGCGGAACTGCGCCGCGAACAGGATGCGCTGATCGCCGACGTCTACCGCGGCTGCTGCAAATCCGGTCACGAACTGCTGCTGGAGGTGATCCTGCCGGACAGCAACGCCGACAAGGACGAGCGCTATTACCTGGAGATGATTGAACACTTCTACCAGTTGGGCATTCAGCCGGACTGGTGGAAACTGCCGCCGCTGAGCGCGGAAAACTGGCAGCGGGTCGGCGCGCTGATCGACGCCTGCGATCCCGACTGCCGCGGCGTGCTGATCCTGGGGCTCGACTCCCCGGAGGCGGTGCTGAAGGCGGGCTTTGCCGCCGCCGCAGATGCGCGCTGGGTGAAAGGTTTCGCCGTCGGCCGCACCATTTTCGGCCAACCTTCGCGCCGCTGGCTACAGGGGGAAATCGACGACGCGGCCCTGATCGAGCAGGTGAAACAAAAATACCTGACGCTGATCGGTTTCTGGCGCCAGTACCGTCCGCAGGCGGGCGGCGCGCACTGACAGCAACAGCAGGTTCACGTCCCCTTAAGGCCATTTCGCCGCTTTAAGGGGATTTTTTTGCCCATTTTCTGTGAAGTCGCGCAATGTGCGATCGAATAAATCGCTTTTTGAGGAAATGAAATTTCCGCTCCGTCTGTTAAAATACCCTGTCAATATTTCAGGCGTCAGGCCAATGCGCCTTCACCCCACTGCGAGCCGAATGGATGAACAACCCAACTCAACTTTCGCTGTTACAGGACGAGATCCGCCACCGTTATGAAACGCTGAGCAAGCGTTTGAAGCAGGTGGCGCGCTACATTTTGGATAACAGTAACAGCATCGCTTTCGATACCGTTGCCTCCATCGCCGCACAGGCCAGCGTGCCGCCCTCCACGCTGATCCGTTTCGCCAACGCCTTCGGCTTCAGCGGCTTCAACGAAATGAAGCAGGTGTTCCGTCAGCATCTGATGGAAGAGACGGTGAACTATACCGAGCGCGCGCGCCTGTTCCGCCAAACCTCCACCGACGACAACGTCGCGCCGGAGAAACCGGCGGAGATTCTCAACGTATTCACCATGGTCAACGCGCAGGCGCTGCAGCAGCTGGCGATGCAAATCGCCCCCGAGCAGCTGGATCGCGCCGTCGAGCTGCTCAACAACGCCGAAAACATCTACGTGATCGGCCTGCGCCGCTCGTTCAGCGTCGCTTCCTACCTCACCTATGCGCTGCGCCATCTGGAGCGCCGCGCGTTTCTGATCGACGGCCTGGGCGGGATGTTCACCGAACAGCTGAGCATGGTGAAACCGAAGGACGTGGTGATCGCCATCAGCTATTCGCCGTACGCCCGCGAGGCGGTGGAACTGGTGGAATTGGGCGCCAAGCGCGGCGCGCAGCAGATCGCCATCACCGACAGCCAGGTCAGCCCGCTGGCCGCCTTCAGCGACGTCTGTTTCGTGGTGCGCGAAGCGCAGGTGGACGGGTTCCGCTCGCAGGTGGCTTCGATGTGCCTGGCGCAGACGCTGGCGGTCTCGCTGGCGCTGAATAACGCCCGGGACGAGTAAAGCTGACAAAAAAGCCCGGCAAGCCGGGCCTCAAGCGCCTATTGCGCGGCGGGATAGCCGTCGCCGTTAATCCAGGCGTGGTCTTTTTCCCAGGTGAACTTCCACTGCCGCACCGGCCCGGCCATCACGTTGAGGTAATAGTTGTCGTAACCCGCCAGGGTCGCCACCGGGTGATAACCGCGCGGCACTTTCACCACGTCGCGATTGTAGACCGGCATGCACTCGTCGAGCGTGCGGTCGTCGGTATAGACGCGCTGCATGCAGAACCCTTGCTCCGGCTGAATGCGGTGATAGTACGTCTCTTCCAGATAGGTTTCGTCCGGCGAGTCTTCTTGATCGTGCTTGTGGCTCGGGTAGGAGCTGGTGTTGCCCTCGTCGGTGTAAACCTCCACCACCAGCAGACTGTCGGCCGGCTCGCTGTCCGGCAGAATGTTGTGCACCAGCCGCTGGTTGCGCCCCTTGCCGCGCCGCTCCACGCCGATTTCCGCCGGCGTGATCAGCCGTGAAGGCAGGTGGCCGCTGCCGGGCGCGCTGCACACCGCCAACTCCAGATCGGTTTCTGCCCGCACGTCGATGCGATCGTGGTGCGGCACGTACACCGCGTAAGGCGGCGTGCGCTCGAACGGGCTCATGCGTTTGCCGATATGCGGGTATTCGGCGCGCAGCGTGGCGACGGAGGCGATACCGGCCACCAGCACCAGACACAGTTCCCTGCCACCGCATTCCAACTGCAGCGACTGCCCGGCGGCCAGGCGGTAAACGTCAAAGCCGACATAGCCCCAACCGGCATTTTCCGGCGTCACGTGCTGGATACGCCCCTCGGCGTTCGGCGCCTGACATTTGGCAAGCAGTGAAGACATTTCGATTCTCCTGTTAACTCCCCGTGCAAAGGCCGCTGCCCCAAAGGAGCAACGGTCCGCTCATACTCTGCGATCGCTTAGCCCAGCGTCGGCATGCTGAATTCGGACACCGTCTGCTGCCCGGCCGGCCAGCGTGCGGTGGCGGTCTTCATGCGCGTGTAGAAGCGCACGCCGTCGGTGCCGTGCACGTTCAACGCGCCGAACACCGAGCGCTTCCAGCCGCCGAAGCTGTGGAACGCCATCGGCACCGGCACCGGCACGTTGACGCCGACCATTCCGGCCTGCACGTCTTGCACGAACTGGCGCGCATAGTGGCCGCTGCCGGTGAAGATGGCGCTGCCGTTGCCGAATTCGTGGCCGTTCACCGTGTCTATGGCGGTGCGGTAGTCCGGCACCCGTACGATGCCCAGCACCGGCCCGAAAATCTCTTCGCGGTAGATGCGCATGTTCGGCGTCACATGGTCGAACAGCGTGCCGCCGACGTAGTAGCCTTCAGGATAGCCCGGCACCTGATAGTTGCGGCCGTCGGCCACCAGGGTGGCGCCTTCTTCCACGCCCAAATCGATGTAGCCCAGCACCTTTTTCTGGTGGGCGGACGACACCAGCGGCCCCATTTCATTCTCTTCGCCGCCCTGCTGCAAGCCCGGCCCGACGCGCAGCTGCGCGATCAGCGGCTTCAGTTTGGCGATCAGTTTATCGGCAGTGTCGTCACCGACCACCACGGCGATCGGCAACGCCATGCAGCGCTCGCCGGCAGAGCCGAACGCGCCGCCCATCAGCGCGTTGACCGTGGAGTCCAGATCGGCGTCCGGCATGACGATCGCCTGGTTCTTCGCCGCGCCGAAGGCCTGCACCCGCTTGCCGTGCGCGCTGGCGGTGGTATAGATATGTTCCGCCACGGTGGAGGAGCCGACGAAGCTCACCGCCTGAATGCGCGGATCGGTACACAGCTGCGCCGCATCTTCATTGGCGCAGTGCACCACGTTGAACACGCCGTCCGGCAAACCGGCTTCCTTCAACAGTTCCGCCAGGCGCACCGAGGCCGAAGGCACCAGCGCCGGCGGCTTGAGGACGAAGGTGTTGCCGCAGGCCAGCGCGATGGGGAACATCCACATCGGCACCATCGCCGGGAAGTTGAACGGAGTAATGCCCGCCACCACGCCCAGCGGCTGCATCAGCGAGAAGCTGTCGACGCCGCTGCCGACGTCCGGCGAGTACTCGCCTTTGATCAGATGCGGGATGCCGCAGGCGAATTCGACCACTTCCATGCCGCGCGTCAGTTCGCCCAGCGCATCCGAATACACTTTGCCGTGCTCGCTGACGATAAGCTCGGCCAACTCGTCGCGGTGCTGTTCCAGCAGCGCCTTGAAATTGAACATGATGCGCGCGCGGCGCAGCGGCGTGGTGCGCGACCAGTCGGCGAACGCCCGATGGGCCACGTCGATGGCCTGTTTGACTTCGGCAGCAGTGCTCTGCGTGACGCGCCGCTCAACCTGCCCGCTGGCCGGGTTGTGCACGTCGACGGTTTGATTGCTGCTGCTCAGGCACACCTGCCCGTCAATAAAGTTACCCACGGTTTTCATGTCACGCCCTCTTTTCAAGTCCGCTGTCGCCTGGCCACACGCAGGCGGCGCGGCGTTAATCGTCCCGCTCGCCAAACCCCGTCGGCAAGCCGGCTACATCCTGACCGGATGCAGCAAACTCTATTTCATTGAAAAAAAAGTTTCAAATAAATTGTTTTGAAAAATTTATTTTTAGTGCGTGAGGTCGCAATTTTGCGGTGTCGATCGGGTTGGCGCTTTCATTACCGCGCCAATCAAGGCGCGGTTTCGCAGGAGAGTCCATCGCTAATGCATACTGACTTTGCTACAGAAAATCCGCACTGCGCCTGACCTGCGGCCGTTACCGCCTCCCTCCGAGCGCCCAAGGCGCCCGGATCGCTCGCGACGGTTTTTTTTGAACTGGATCTAAAAATCAATATTCCATTATTCACTAATTATGAAATAAATGTTCTTGTTTGTTCCAGCATTTATCAACGACATCGCCTTGATGACAGGCACGGTTCACACCCTTCCGCTCGCCCTCTTCCCGATACCCCAACCGTGCGGACGGAAGCCAGGATAAAAATCGGAGCAACACATGTCATATCAGCGTAAGCACAATACCGGTTACATATTGCGAATTTGCGGCATCGCCGCCCTGGGCGGCATTCTGTTCGGCTACGACACCGCCGTGATCTCCGGCGCGATCGAAGCGTTGAAAACCTATTTCAATCTCAGCCCGGCCGAAACCGGCTGGGCCGTCTCCAACGTGGTGATCGGCTGCGTGATCGGCGCCTTCGCCGCCGGGCCGCTGGCGGCGCGCTGGGGCCGTAAAAAGGCGCTGATGCTGGCGGCGCTGCTGTTCACCGTGTCCGCCGTCGGCGCCGCATTGGCCCCGACCTTCACCTGGTTCGTCATTTACCGCATCATCGGCGGGCTGGCGGTCGGCATCGCCGCCACCGTGTCGCCGATGTACATGTCGGAAGTGTCGCCGAAAGACATGCGCGGGCGGGCGCTCAGCATGCAGCAGTTCGCCATCGTCTTCGGTCAGATCGTGATTTTCTACGTCAACTTCAAAATCGCCAGCCTCGCCAGCGAAGCCTGGCTGGTGGAAATGGGCTGGCGCTGGATGTTCGCCTCGGGCGTGATCCCCTGCATTCTGTTCTGCATCCTGGTGTTCGTCATTCCTGAATCGCCGCGCTGGAACGTGATGATGGGCCGCGACGATCAGGCGCTGGCGATGTTGACCAAAGTCTCCAACGCCGCCCACGCGCAGAATCTGCTGAAAGAAATCAAAGACTCGCTGCAGCAGGATCAACAGCAGCAGCACCGGAAGCTGAACTACGGCGATGTGCGGGTGCGTTTCATCCTGTTCGTCGGCTGTATGATCGCCATGCTGCAGCAGGTCACCGGCGTCAACGTGATGATGTACTACGCGCCGGTGGTGCTGAAAACCGTCACCGAAAACGCGCAGGAAGCGCTGTTCCAGACCATCTGGATCGGCGTGCTGCAGCTGGTCGGTTCGGTCATCGGCGCCATGCTGATGGATCGCATGGGCCGCATTCCGTTGATGCGTTACGGCACGCTGGGCGCCATCGCCGGCCTGCTGCTCACCTCGTACGCGCTCTACACCCAGGCCACCGGCTATTTCGCGCTGTTCGGCATGCTGTTCTTCATGGTGTTTTATGCGCTCTCCTGGGGCGTCGGCGCCTGGGTGCTGGTGTCGGAAATCTTCCCGAACCGCATGCGCGCGCAGGGGATGAGCATCGCCGTCGGCTGCATGTGGGTCACCAACTTCGCGGTGTCGCAGTCGTTCCCGATGATCAACGATCACCCTTACCTGTTCTCGCATTTCCACGGCGCCTTCCCGATGTGGATCTTCGCCGCCTGCTGTCTGTTCAGCTACTGGTTCATCGGCCGCTATATTCCGGAAACCAAAGGCGTCTCGCTGGAAAAAATGGAGCAGGTGGTGTTGGCCAAACGCCACCGCCAATCCCAGACCGACGGCAAGCCGCTGCCGCTGGAAAACGGCAAATCCTGATCTCTCAACCCTGACCGCTGGAGTCATGCCCATGAACATTGCGCTGGACCGCTTCTGCATTAACCGCAAGATCGCACCGAATCTCGATCTGGACCGTTTTTTCCGCCTGGTGAAACGCTGCGGGCTCAGCAAAGTCGAGCTGCGCAACGACATGCCCGGCGGCAAGGTGACCGACGATCTGAGCGACGCGCAGCTCAACGCGCTCGCCGCGCAATACGGCATCGAGATCGTCACGATCAACGCCCTCGGCAGGTTCAATCTGATGGATGACACGGCGGCGCTGCAACAGCGCGCCGAAACGATGCTGGCGCAGGCGCAGGCCATCCGCAGCCGGGCGCTGGTGCTATGCCCGCACTGCAGCGCCGACGACACGCGCAGCGAGCAGCAAAAACGGGACGACACCCTCGCGGCGTTGCGGCTGCTGGCACCGTTGTTTGCCCGCTATGGCGTACAGGGATACGTCGAACCGCTGGGCTTCGGCATCAGCTCGCTGCGATCGTCGCTGCTGACCCAGGCGCTCATCCGCGACTCGGGCGCGCCGTACCGCATCGTGCTCGATACGTTCCACCACTATCTGAGCGGCGTGACGCAGGCCGACTTTGACGCGCAGATCCAGGTGGCGCAGATCGGCCTGGTGCATCTGTCCGGCGTGGAGGACGGGCGGGATAAAAGCGCGCTGAGCGACGAAGAGCGCATCATGCTGAGCGAGAGCGATCGGCTGGAGAGCCGCCGCCAGGTGCAGAACCTGGAACGCCTGGGCTACACCGGCGTCTATGCCTTCGAACCGTTCTCTTCACAGCTGGACCGCTGGAGCGAGGCGGATATCGAACGGGAAATCCGCCAGAGCATCGCCCTGCTGCAAGGGTAAACAAAACGGCCTCCGCGGAGGCCGTTTTTCATGGCGTTACTTCAGGTTGCCGACCACCAGCTGATGGCGCTCATTGTAAAACTTACGGTAGGCCAGATAGCAGGCGATGATGGTCGACAGGCTGGCGGTGGAAAGCAGCATGAAGGTCACCATAATCTGATATTTGATCGCTTTCACCGGATCGATGCCGGCGAAGATCAGCCCGGACATCATGCCCGGCAGGCTGACCAGCCCAACGGTTTTCGCCGAGTCGACGGTCGGGATCAGCGAAGCGCGGATGCTGTCGCGGATCAGCGCCGCCGACGCGAACTTGGGCGTCGCCCCCAGGCTGAGCATTTCCTGAATCTTCTGCTGCTCGCTTTTGAAACGCTGGCCGAGGTTGGTATAGCACAGCCCCACCGCCACCATGGCGTTACCGGCGATCATCCCGGAGATGGGGATCACCTGCATCGGCGTAAATTCGATGGAGCCGGTCAACACCAGTACCGCCAGCGTCAGCACCGCGCCGGTGGTGATGGCGATAAACGACGTCACGAACGCGTGTTCGACGTACTTGCTGCGTTTCTTGGCGTTGTAGGCCGCGTTAAAGCAGATGAACAGCACCATCAACACGGTGAGAACGGCGTTATCCAGGTCGAAAATATACTTCAGCACGTAGCCGACGATGATCAGCTGCACCACCGCGCGGCAGATGCTCCAGATGATGTCCTTTTCCAACGCCAGCTTTTCCCGGTGGCTGATCAGGATGGCGACCACCACCAGCACCATCGACAAGCCCAAGGATTCGTTGGTGATATTATGCTGATTCATGCTGTTGCTCCTGTTGCTCGGCGCCGTGCGCGCGCAGGGTGATCACCTCGTCCGCATGCGCTATCTCTTCGGTATCGTGCGTCACCCACAGCACCGCCAGCCGGTGTTCCGCCACCAGCTGATGCACGATTTCGTTGACGTTGCGCTTATTTTCCTCGTCCAACGCGCTGGTGATCTCATCGAGCAACAGCACCCGCGGCATAAACTGCAGGTTGCGGATCAGGGACACGCGCTGCTTCTCCCCGCCGGACAGTTCATTGATGCTTTTCGTCAGCATCGCCTCCGGCAGGCCGAAACGCGCCAGATCGGCCTTCATTTTTCGCTCGGCCGGCGGTTCCTGGCGGATCTGATACGGCAGCGCCAGATTGTCGTAAACCGTATTGCCGAACAGCGCCGGCGTCTGGAAGCAATAAGAGACCTGCTTGCGATACGCCTCCGGCGACATCTCGTCGATCGCCTGGCCGTCGAAATAGAGGCTTCCGCTGGTCGGATTCATTAAGGAAGAGATGATTTTCAGCAGCGTGCTTTTTCCGCAGCCGGAAGGCCCGGTGATCAGTTTGAACTCGCCCTCACCCAACGTGAAAGAGACGGAGTCCAGGATCACCTGGCGGTCTATTTGATAATGAATATCATCCAATCTCAGTATGTCTTTCTTTTCCTTCATTACGATGCCAGCTCCCTACACCTGTTCCCGTCTGAGCGATAAGTATATGGTCGCAAAAAACATCTTAGCAATGCCTGCGCGGAGGGCGGAAAGCGGAGAGGAGGATTGGCGGAGCGAAACGCCCCGCCAAATAATAAGATTAATTAATGTTTAGCTGTAAGATAGTCAAAAGCGACCGTCAGGGTCGAATCACTCTTTTTTTATCGCTGCCTGTTCGTCGCAGCTGTACCAGCGTAGAGAATTGTTGATGCTGCGGTGGGTGCAGCGGACCTTGCCCTCCTTTTCCAGCGCCAGCAGCAGGGTGCGGGTGGTATAAATGTTTTCACCGCATTTATCAGCCAGCTCGCGGGTCTTCGGCCACTGCTCCGGCGGGGGATGATGGCCGCCGGAGCCTTCCACACGATCCCTGCACAATCCTTGCAACACATTCAGCATCAGCGATTTTCTGCTTTCAAACGTTTTCGGCGCCTTGGCCATAGCATTCCTCCTGAGTGGTTACTGCTGAGCTCCCCGCTCACGACTGCACGTCAGCGATGCGCAGGGTATAAATCATGGTGGCGTCCGGAGGGATCGCCGGCGGGCTGCCCTGCTTGCCGTACGCCAGCGCCGGCGGCACCACCAGCGTGATCGAGCCGTGGCGCTGCAGCTTCTCGATAGCCGCGCGAAACAGCGGCGGATAGCGCGTCAATGGCTGCGAGATCACCGTTCCCGCCAGCTCCATGTCTTTGATCACCCGGCCGTCGGTCAGGCTTTCGCGCACCACGATATCCACCCGATCGTCGGCGCCGATCGCACCGCTGCCGGCATAGTCCACCCGGTAGTAGAAACCGAGCGCATCTTGCTTGACTCCCTCCTGGCGGGCGAAATCGGCCAGATAGGCCTTGCCGTCCGGAGGGGGAGCCTGTGTCTGTTGCGTCTGCTGCAAACGTTGCTGCGCCGTGCGCAGCGCGCTGTCGATGGCGGCCTCATCCAGCCGCAACCGCCCGGCCAGGGTATCGGCGATGCCCGCCAGCAAAAGCCGCCGATCCGCCTCCAGTCCCGCACGCCGGTTCTCCTGTTGCAGATGCAAAATATCGCGCCCCAGCGATACGCCGGCGGCATACGCCTGCTTGTCCGCCTCGCTGGCCAGCACCGGGGCCTCAGCCGCCTGCCGCCGCTCAGCCAGCAAGGTGTCTACCCGCTGTCGTTGCTGTGCCAACTGCGCCGTCAAGCTTGCGCTGCGCTGTTCGGCCCGCGTGAGCGAAGCGGCCAGCGCGGTGACCTCAGGCAACGGCGCAACGGCCTGCCGCAACGCCTTCAGGGCATCGGCTAGCGGCCGAATATCGACATCGGTCCGCTCGCTTTTCGGCGCCGCGGCGGCCTGAGCCGCCGCCAACTGGCGCTCCAGCTGACGGATTTTCTCCGCCTGCTGTTGTACAGAGTGCTTCAGAGAAGTTAAACGAGCGCCGTCTGCCCCCGCGACGGCGGCCGGTTTGGCGGCCGGTGCGGGCGCCGGTTTACGCGCGGTTTCCTCCTTGAGCGCGGCCGGCGGAGCCTGCCGCTGTTCGGCAAACTTCAACAGGGCGGGAATGCCGTCGTCAGCGGCGCAAACGGCACCGCTCAGCGCCAACAGCCAAAGCCCCATCGCCCATCTTTGCGCGCATCGCTTCATGGCTACAGATTCTCGACCCGGTTGGACAGATCGGACATCAGCTCATGTTCAACGTCGGCGCAGAATTTCTCGGTTTTATATTGATAAAGAGCATCAATCGCTTTACGGGTGCTTTCATCCACATTGCCGCGCACGCCGGCATATCCGGAAGCGTTGGAAAGCAGACCGTTAAAATAGGCAATGCGTTTTTGGTAACTCTGCGGATTAATATTTTTAATGAGTTAACCCGTTGCTGGCAAAGCGCGATACGTTGTTCATCGGATTTATCATTAGGATTGTTCTGTGAAAGTTTTTTCACGGAATTCAGGTTTGTCTTGCTACCGCCCACGCAGCCTGACAGCGACATGACAGACAGTAAAAATATAGCAGAAACTACCGTGCGGCGGCCGCCGCAAGCATTAATCATCGTTATCATTCCGTTTATAATCCTTTAATTGTCACTTAGGTCATCATTATGTGGCGAACGGCAACAGCACATGCCTTAATTTGATTAATCAAAATGGGTTAGGCAGTGAAAAATCCCTATACCGCAGTGCGATAGAATAATTCACTACCGATGACATTGTTATTTAATTGTTAATGAATTAGACCTAAACGCGGGCTAAACACGAATAAAAAAGCCAATCCCTTAGGGGAAGAAAACCACGAAACAACAATAAAAACAATAGATTATGTTTTATATTTTGTTTCTAAAGGGAAATTCATCATCTGCTGCCTCAGGACGATATTAGCAAAACAATATGGCGAATTGTAGGTATCAGCCTATTTCCCCCGATCTAATATCTCGCATATCGTTATTTATATAGTGATTTATACTGGATAATATTTGTATACGATCTATTGGTTTTAAAGCAAATATATTTCTTTTTCCTTTTGGTTTTATATTCTGAATTTGACTTAATTTAATAAAATCTATTTCCAAGCAATACTATTATTTGCAAGAATATTCCCAGCAACACGCCACACGTAAAACTCGTATTTTATTTACCAGAAAATCCATTGTCGATTTTCCCAATCTCGTTATTTCTCATAAATAACGGATGTTGGCGTATTGCCCAGAGCAAAAGGATCTGGCTCCAACCGTACGGCCGGCGACATGACGTTGCCACCGCTGCGGGGGATTTAGATGTGCTGTTCTTTTTATTTAAAAACTCTCTACAGGAACCTGAGAAATGAAACTGAATAAATTAATGCTGGCAACCGTGATTGCTTTCGCTTCTGCATCTGTTGCTCACGCCGCATCTAATCAGGGCAGCGGTAAAGTCACCTTTACCGGCGAAATTATCGATGCGCCATGCAGCGTCGCGCCGGAATCCGTTGACCAAACCGTACCAATGGGCCAAATCAGCAGCCGCATCCTGGCTAACCAGGGCAAATCCAGCATGCAACCTTTCAACATCGAACTGAAAGATTGCTCCATCTCCACCATGAAAAACGTCAAGGTGACCTTTACCGGCACGCCTGATCCGGTCAACAACAAACTGCTGGCCCTGAGCGGCACAGCAACCGGCGCCGGCATCGTGATCTACGACAACCTGCACTCCAAGGAAGTGGAACTGGGCACGGCAACCGACGGTCAGGGCCTGAACGACGGCGACAACTCGCTGAAATTCGCCGCTTACCTGCAGGGCAGCAGCGCCTCCGCCGCCGTGGTGCCGGGCGACTTCACCAGCGTGGCCAACTTCACCCTGGCTTACCTGTAATACCCCACAGGGGATGTCTCAGGGCATCCCCCGCTTGATTGCATGCCGACG
Source organism: Serratia sp. SCBI (assembly GCF_000747565.1). Classification (NCBI taxonomy): domain Bacteria; kingdom Pseudomonadati; phylum Pseudomonadota; class Gammaproteobacteria; order Enterobacterales; family Yersiniaceae; genus Serratia; species Serratia sp. SCBI. The sequence goes on from NZ_CP003424.1 coordinate 4,799,148, forward strand.
AGAGCGGCAAGGGAACAGGGCAAGACAGGGAGACGCCAGCATGACTATCCGCCTTTGCGGCCTGTTGCTCATCGCGCTCAGCGTAGGCAGCGCGGCGGCGGCAGTGAAAAATCAGGGCCACGGCAAAGTCAGCCTGGGCGGCACCATCGTTGAAACGCCGTGCGGCATCGCCAGCGACAGCCTGGATCAAACCGTCGATTTCGGTCTGATCTCCATGACCGATGCCTCGCAGGACGGGCAATCGGTGCTGATCGGCAGCCGCCGTCATTTCACGATCAAACTGGTGAACTGCGAACTGGCCAGCCAGGTGAAGCCTGACTTCATCTATCGCGCGGCCAACGTCACCTTCGACGGCACCGCCGACAGCCGGGATCCTTCCCTGCTGGGCGTTTACGGCGAGGCGCAGGGCGTGGCTATCGAGCTGTTGACCGATGCCGGCACCCCGATCCCGCTCGGCAGCACGACGGCGGATTACCAGATCGTCGCCGGCGACAACACGCTGCGTTTTGGCGCGCAGTTGCGCCTGCATCCCGATAAGGCGCGGGCGGGCGGCTTCAGCTCTCTGGCCAAATTCACCCTGTCTTATCTCTAGCGCCGGCGGGCGCTGCACAGCATTACGTATTCAGGTCGCACGGATGACCTGCTATTGGGCGCGGACTTGCCATGAGTGATTATGCTATGACGTCATTACTGACACGGAAACACCTACCTCTTCTCGTCATTCTATCTTTCCTCTGGGTGCGTCCGGCATTTTCCGCCACGGAATTCAATACCGACGTCCTGGATATCGGCGAGCGCAGCAAAGTGGATCTTTCGCGTTTCTCCGATGCCGACTACGTCATGCCCGGCGCTTATTTGCTGGACATCAAGATCAACCAGAAAACGCTGCCCCAGCGCAGCATTCAGTATTTCCCGTCGCCGGATAACAAGAGCGGCAGCCAGGTGTGCCTGCCGCCTGATCTGGTGGAAAAAATGGCGCTGAAAGAAGAAGCGGCCAAAAAAGTCACCCTGTGGCACGACAACCAGTGCGCCGACATTCGCGGCATCAAAGGCGCGACCGTCTCCGATCGCATCGGCGGCGGCGTGCTGGCGATCACCATCCCGCAGGCGTGGATGAAATACTCCGATCCCGACTGGACGCCGCCCGAGCAGTGGGACGACGGCATTCCCGGCCTGCTGCTGGACTACAACCTGAGCGGCCAGTTAGGCAAGCAGAATCACAACAACAACACCGCCCAGAACCTGAGCAGCTACGGCACGCTGGGCGCCAACCTGGGCCCCTGGCGCCTGCGCGCGGACTACCAGGCCAATTACAATCAGCAGGCCGGCGATCGCAGCACCGGCTTCGACTGGAACCAGATCTACGCCTACCGCGCGCTGCCGATGCAGGCCGCCAAGCTGACGCTGGGTGAGATTTATCTCGACTCCGGGGTGTTCGACGCCTATCGCTTCACCGGCCTCAATCTGGCCAGCGACGAGCGCATGCTGCCGCCGAACCTGCAGGGCTACGCGCCGGAAGTACGCGGCATCGCCAAGAGCAACGCCAAGATCACCGTCTCGCAGGAAGGCCGCACGCTGTACGAAACCACCGTGCCCGCCGGGCCGTTCGCCATTCAGGATCTCAACAGCTCGGTGCGCGGCAAGCTGGACGTCAAGGTGGAAGAGCAGGACGGCACCGTCTCGACCTTCCAGGTGGATACCGCCACCATTCCGTACCTGACCCGCCCGGGCTACGTGCGCTACAACGTGGCGCTCGGCAAAACCTCGGCCTACGACCACCGCACCCAGGGCCCGCTGTTTTCCGCCAGCGACTTCTCCTGGGGGCTGAGCAACGCCTGGTCGCTGTATGGCGGGGCGCTGCTCGGCGGCGACTATAACGCCTGGGCGCTCGGCCTCGGCCGCGATCTGAACGTGTTCGGCGCCATGTCGTTGGACGTCACCCAGTCGATCGCCCGTCTGCCCGGCGAGCCGACCGCCAGCGGCATGTCGTTCAAGCTCAACTACGCCAAACGGTTCGATGAGCTGAACAGCCAGATCACCTTCGCCGGCTACCGCTTCTCGCAGCGCAAGTTCATGAACATGTCGCAGTACCTGCAGGAGCGTTACGGCGATTACGACAAGAATTACAACGGCCGCCAGAAAGAGCTGTACACCATCACCGCCAGCAAAACCTTTATGGCGGAAGACAGCGCCAAGGCGATCACCGCCTACCTGACCTACTCGCACCAGACCTATTGGGATGCGCGAACCCAGGACCGTTACGGGCTGTCGGCCAGCAAGCTGTTCAGCGTCGGCGATATCAGCAACATCACCGCCTCGCTGTCGGCTTACCGCACCTATTACCAGGGCCGCACCGACGACAGCGTGATGCTCAACTTCACCGTGCCGATCGGCGACCGTCGGCGCGTCGGTTATGCGCTGCAAACCAACAACGGCGATGTCACGCAGACCGCGTCGTACAACGACTACAGCGATCCGGACAATACCTGGCAGGTCAGCGGCGGCTTTAATCAGTCCGGCAAATCGCTGGCGCGCGGGTACTACACCCACAACGCCTCGTTTGGCTCGCTGAACGCCAGCGCCTCTTACCAGCAGGACAGCTACTCGTCGATCGGCGGCTCGTTCCGCGGCGGCCTCACCGCCACCCGGCACGGCATCGCGGCGCATCAGAACTCGAGCAACGGCGGCAGCCGCATGATGCTCGACACCGACGGCATCGCCGGCGTGCCGATCAACAACGGCCGCGCCTACAGCAACCGTTTCGGGCTGGCGGTGATTTCCGACATCACCAGCTACTACAACACCGACACCCGCATCGACGTCAACAAGCTGGCGGACGACGTCGAGGCCACTCGCGCCGTGGTGCAAGGCACGCTGACCGAAGGCGCCATCGGCTACCGCCACTTCGAGGTGGTGAAAGGCAGCAAGCTGTTGGCCACCATTCGCCTCGCGGACGGCAGCGAACCGCCGTTCGGCGCCGCGGTGCTGAGCGAGAAAGGCCGCGAGGTCGCGGTGGTCAACGACGGCGGCTCGGTTTACCTGACCGGCGTGCAGCCGGAGGAAAAATTGGACGTCGCCTGGGAAGGCCAACGCCGCTGCCGCATCGTGATCCCGGGCGCCGCCAAGCCGCTGGACCAGCTGCTGCTGCCGTGCGCCACCCTGTAATCCGTAACGCTGAGAAATAATGACATGAACAAACACCCGATAACGCTACTGACCGCCGCCGGCCTGGCCCTGAGCGCCGTACTGCCCACCGCCGACGCGGCGATATCGCTGGATCGCACGCGCGCCGTTTATGTGAGCGACGCCAAATCGATCAGCCTGAATATCGTCAACGAAAACAAAGAGCTGCCCTTCCTGGCGCAATCCTGGCTGGAGAACGAGCAGCACCAGAAAATCACCTCGCCGCTGGTGGTGCTGCCGCCGCTGCAGCGCGTGGAACCAAGCGAGCGCAGCGTGGTGCGCATCACCAAGACGCCGGAGGCGGATCGCCTGCCACAGGATCGCGAGTCGGTGTTCTACTTCAACCTGCGCGAAATTCCGCCGAAAAGCACCAAAACCAACGTGATGCAGCTGGCGCTGCAAACGCAGATCAAACTGTTCTATCGGCCGAAAGCCATCGTCGCGCCCAAGGGCCAGGTGTGGCAGGAACAGCTGGTGTTCCGTAAAAGCGGCGGCGCCATCACCGTCGACAACCCGACGCCGTTTTACATCACCCTGACCGGCATGACGCGGCAGACGCAAAAACAGGGCGGCGGCGCGATCGGCGGTTTTCAGCCGCTGATGCTGAAGCCGAAATCCAGCGAAAGCCTCAAGCTGCAAGAGACCGGCATGAACAGCTTCGTCATCACCTACATCAACGACTACGGCGGCCATCCGGAGCTGCGCTTCGTCTGCAATGGCGGCGTTTGCACCGCCGTGCCCGAGAAAAAATAAGGAGGTCCAGCATGGCTGAATTCACCGATCGACTGCGCCCGCTGCTGCTCGGCGCACTGCTGTGCGGCGGCGGCGCGATGGCGGCAACGCCGCTGGGCGTGATCGAAGGCACCACCGGCACCGTCAGCTTTCACGGCGGCCTGCTCAGCTCCCCCTGCAGCCTGACGCCGGACAGCCGGGATCAATCCGTCGATCTGGGCGACGTCAGCGCACGCGACTTCCGCAACGCCGGCGATCGCAGCGCGCCGGTGCGTTTTCGCCTCTCGTTCCGCAACTGCCTGCTGGGCGCGCGCGCGCTGGCGGATAACCCGGCCGGCCCGCGCAACGGCGACGCCGGCCGCCTCTACCTGCAGGGAGAGCAGGCCGCCACGCTGGTGTTTCTCGGCGAAAGCGATGTCGACAACCCATCGCTGCTGAAGCTGAACGGCGGCGTGCAGGGCATCGGTCTGCGGCTGCAAGACCAACAAGGCCAGGCGCTGGAGCTGAATCAACGCAGCCGCCCTTACATTCTGCAACCCGGTAGCAACACCCTGTGGTTCAGCGCCAGCGTGGAATCCACCCAGCGGGCGGTGATGGCGGCCGGGTTCGCCGCCGTGGCGCACATTCAGGTGATTTACCTGTGAGGCTCGAGAACGCGATGAAAACACAACTGACCAAACTCTGCCTGCCGCTGGCGATCGCGCTGGCGGCCCCCGCCGCCTGGGCCAACGGCTACGTCACGCCGGACGGCGGCCCCAAACAGTTCTATATCGATCTGAATCAAAGCAACATCACCAACCAGGTGGGGTTCACCAAACAGTTTCCCTATTCATTAGGCGGTACCTATACCGGCAAGGCCTACTGCGATACGCCGATCCCCCGAAGCCCGCACTTTTACAAGTCGGATTCGGCGCTGCCCCCCTCTGACTACGGCAACGGCTTCTTGCAGTTGAACGACTTCCTGGATTTAAAAGCCGAAGTGTGGATTGCAGGTAATAAGAAGGCCTATGTCACGGTGCCTTTTTACAACGAATCCAACGAGTATCCCAATCACAGTTGCTCACCGCCCTATGTGCAGGTCAACAACTATGAAAGCGGTTCAAAAGGCCGCATCACCTTCCGGGTGCGCAAAAAGATCATCAACGGCGTCGAGATTAACGATCGGCAGATCATCGAGATGTTCGGCCGCCTCGGCTCAACCGACGGCGGTTTCGGCCCCAATCCGATGGCGCAGGTGTTTATCCAGTCCGCGATCCTTTACGTGCCGGATAAATGCGTGGTGAACGAAGGCCAGCTGATCAACGTGGAGTTCGGCGAAATCGGCGGCAGCGATCTCAACGGTTCGAACTACCCGCAAAGCATTCCGGTGCGTTTCCAGTGCGAGGGCGGCAGCTTCGAGGACGGCACGCTGAACATCAAGCTGGCGGTCTCGGGCACGGCCGCTTCCTTCAGCAATGAGGTGTTCAAAACCGACAAGAACGATCTCGGCATCCGGCTAACGCACAACGGCCAGCTGGTCATTCCGAACGAGTTTTACCCGGTGCCGAACATCGGCAACGGCGGCTCCTGGAACCTGGTGGCGGCGCCGTTCGCCAACGGCGGCGCGGAGATCGGCGAAGGGGAATTCAACGCGTCGGCCACCATCGTGGCGGCATTCCAGTAACCGAGGGAGGAACGGAAAATGCGTCTACGCGCTTTAGCGCTGCTCAGCTGCGCGTCCTGGTGGTTTGCCGCCATGCCGGCGGCGGCGAACACCGAGCTTATCGGCGCGCCCGTGCAGTTCCACGGTACCGTGGTGAGCCGGCCGTGCAATATCGAACCGCAGTCCGCCGATCAGCTGGTGGAGATGGGCACGGTGATCGTCAAAACCCTGTACCGCTACGGCCATACCACGCCGGTGCCGTTCAGCATCAAGCTGACCGACTGCAAGACCACGGTGTTCAAATCCGTCAGCGTGACCTTCAGCGGCACCGAAGACGGAGAGATGCCGGGCAAGCTGGCGATCAACAACGGCGCGAACGGCGCCGCCATCGCCCTGTTCGATCATCAGGGCGCAGACATCGATTTGAATAAGGCCACCAGCGCCGTCGCGCTGCAAAACGGCCCCAACAGCCTGAACTTCACCGCCTATGTGCAAGGGCGGCCCAGCGCGATTCAAAACCAAAGCATTACCGAAGGCGAATTCACGTCCATCGCCAATTTTGTGCTGGCGTACCAATAAGCCCCGCACCGTCCCAGGGAAATCAGGAAAACGACCGGCGCGCGAACGCCGGCGATGGGCCGTCACCGTTTGCTCCGGCGCGGCGCCACGGCTTTTTAAGGAGTCACCCATGCCAGATATTCGCTTCACGCTGTTCGACAGCGATAACTTCTACCAGCAGGGGCTGCGTCTGCTGCTGCAGGACTATCTGCACTCCCTGAACGAATGCCACCGCCGGTACCCGCAGTTCTCGCCGCTGGCGCTGCAGGCGTTGGATAACATCGAAATCGTGTTCCGCACGCCGGAAGAGCGCTGGGGCTGCGCCTGTTGTTATCAAAGCCCTCACGGCGTTCCGCGCCAGCGGCAGCTGACCCTGCTGATCCTCGACGACGCGACCCAGCAACAGGTGAAAAACCTGCCGCCGCTGTTCAGCATCCATCGGCGCGATTCGGCCTACGCCATTCGCCTCAAGCTGCAGATGGCGTTGGAAAAGTTCATCCTGCATCCGTGGGTGGCGCTGCACGCCGCCGGCCAGTGGAAATGCCAGGCTTGCCGCATCGCCGCGCTCAGCCACTGCGAGAAAAAGGTGCTGGGTTTGATGAGCAGCGGCATGTCCGCCTGCAGCATCGCCGGCCTGCTGCAGCGCAGCCAGAAAACCATCAGCGCCCATAAGCGTTCGGCGATGCGCAAGCTCAACGTGCGTAAAAACAGCGAGCTGAATAAGGTGCTACTGAATCAGCGCGGGCTGAGTTGACCAGCCCGCCCACTCAATAATAATTGATGTTAAAGGTCACGGTCGCATCGGCGGCGCCCGGCGTGACGGTAGGCTCGGTTTGAATATAACGCGCCTGCAACGGGATGGTGAAAGACGTGGGCGTGGCGGGGGAAAGCGGCACCTTAATTTCCCGCGAGAACTGCACCGGCCGCGGCGATGACGCGCTATAGGCCAACTGGATGCCGACGCCGCTTGCGCTGCCGCTGCCGTCTTTAAGCCCCATAATGCCGTTGTCGCCATCGACCACCGCCGTATTGGGCGCTAACGACACCCCTAAACTGTTGGCGGTTGCGCTGACGATGCCGCTGTTGCCGCTATCGGAATAATGGGCTTCGGCCGTACCGTAAAATTTTGGGCAATCCATCAGGCGGATCGAGGCGTCTTTCCATTCGGTTACGCTGCCTTTTCCGGTGAAATCTCGTCCCATATCGTATTTCCCCATGGCGACGAAAACATCGGGCGTGGTGCAACTCTGCGCGACGATATTGATCGAGCCGGTAAAACACAGCCGCATAGCGGTAAACGGCGAGCTTGCCGGCCCAACCTGGGTCACCAAACAGGGCAAATCGGCGCCGGTGATGGTGCCGGGTTGAATATCGCCGGTCTTTATCAGCCGAATGCGGTATTTGAAAAGATTCGACGACCACCCGTACAGGGTATGACTCTCCGTGCTCCGCGACGTGTACGGCAGGGTGAAGGACAAAGCGTGGTTATCGATAAACACGCCAACGCCCGGCACGCCCGTCTGATAAACCTTGCCAAAACCGCCACTCCACTCCGACAGAGGATGCGGCGGCGGCTCATAACCCATGTCTATCGCGATGAACGGTTGCGCCGTCGAACATTCGACGTACACATTCCTGAAAGTGGGGTTAAAATTTTGCGTATACAGCGTAGCGCCCCGGGCCACTTCTGCCCCCACGGTGATATTGCTGGATACAATGGGCGCAGTGATATTCAGATCGTTTTTAACGTCCGACTTATCGCTGTAATAACAGTCGGCCCACACCGATTGGGCCAGCAACAGCGCCAACAAGGCAATGCCGCGCCAAATACCCTGGCGGTTTTTCTGTGTCATCTCATTCTCTCCCGTGCGCTGAAACGCCGTCGCTGCAGCCGTGCCCGACGGCGTTCCCGAGCAAAAAATAGGTCTCATCGTTCTGCGCCAACGCCGCTGCGACACGGCGCGCTAAAGCGCTGCAATACCGGCCGGCCGCCTTTCTGCTGCGGCATCAGCACGTAATTCAGGGCGCACTGCGCAGCGCGATCCGCCCCCCAGCGAACGCGCAACGCGCCCCTGTCCTGAGCGACGCGCGCATACACCAGCCCGCCCTGCCCCACGGCGCCAACCACGGCGCCGCCTTCGTCGATCACTTCGGCGCCGAACGGCGCCGGCGCGCCGGCGGCAGCGGTATCGATCAGAATCGGCGAGCCCTGGCGGGCGTTGTATTTCACTTTCACCACCGCACCGGAATAAGGCGCGACCTTCTGCGTGGTCTCATCCATTTCAAGATCAGGGGCGCTGCCCTTGGGATCCAGACTGATTTCATTCAGCTGATACGGCGTCAAATACGGCACCAGCGCATAGCCTTGCGCATCCACATACACCCCTGGATATGCGGAGACGCTGGCGCCTTCGGCCCCTTTCGCCTCCACCAACGCGAACGTTTCCGAGCCGTAAGAGCTGAACGAGACGCCGCCGGCATGCCCCACGACGGTGCCGCTTAACCCGGCGGAGGCGCTGCGGTAGCCTTTACCGGAACTGTAAGCGCCGCTGAGCAGCGCCGCCTGACTGCGATACTGACCGTTTACCGAGCCGCTGCCGCCATTGCGATTGGCGTTCACTGCGCTCATGCCGTAACTGAACCGACTGTCGGCCCCCAGGTTGCCGGAGAGGGTGGCCTGCTGGCTCGACAACCCGTCGCTGTCATGCGCCAATCCGAGCCGCAGCTGCGGCGTGCCGGCCTTGTCACGGCGCCCTAACGGCAGGCTGAAATTCAGCAGATAGCTGTTTTGCGCCCGGCCATTGCTCGCCTGGCTGCGCGTCATGCTCAACCCGTAGGTGACGGCTTTATAGCTGTTGCTGTACCCCAACTGATACTGCTTGTCGCTGCCCTGCCCGTTCCAGTAATCCTGCACAGAGCCGCTGACATACAGCTGTCCCCATCCAGACGCCAACCCCTGCGAAATGGAAAACGTCACCCGATTGCGAGCGCGCGCGATATCGCCCTCTCCGCCGCCTTGCCTCAGCCGGTCGCGCGTTTGCATGGCGGTCATGAAATCCATATAGCCGGAGGTAGAGAATCGGTAAGCGGCCAGCGACAGGCTGCTGCCGATGTCATTCACGGTCTTGCTGTAGCTGAGCCGGTAGCTCTGCCCGCTCTGACGCCGTTCGCGGCCCAAACGACCGTCGCTTTGCGTCACATCGAAGCCAAGTGCGCCCAGCGAGGAACCGACGGCCCCGCCCAACTGCACCGCCTGATAATCTCGGGCGGCCTGCAGGCCGCCGTAGGCGGTGAGCGCATTGGATAAACCACGCTGGTAGGTGGCCTGATACAGCCAGGGCTTTTCCCGCAGGCTGTCACTGTCGGCCTTGCCAACGACGACTTCGTACCGATCGGCACCAGGTCGCAGCAGTTGGGTGACCGCCGCATAAGCCACGGTAAAGACGCTTTGCGCGCCGTCAGCTTCACGCACCGTCACTTCCAGATCGCCGCCGTAACCGGTGGGATACAGATCGTCGATCAGAAATGCCCCCGGCGTTACCGTGGTCTGATAGATGACCTGCCCCCCTTGCCGCACGGTCACCTGCGCGTTGCTTCTGGCGATGCCGCGAATTTCCGGCGCATAGCCGCGCTGCGATTCCGGCAACATGCGCTCATCGCTGGCCAGCTGCACGCCGTTAAACGCCAGCGTATCGAACAGTTGGCCGGTGGTGTTCGCCTGGCCGATCACGCCTCTGCCCTTCAGCGGCGGAATATCGCGCTGCAGGAAGGTGTTAATGCTGTCGTATTGCGAAATGCCGTTTTGCGTCCAGCTATAGGCACCGTTATGGCGCAAATACCAGGCGCCGAAGTTGGCCCCGCCGGACAAACCGGCGTAGACGGAGTTATAGTCCGCTCCGCGTGACGTGCTGGAATACCCGTTCAGGTTGTAATTAAGAAACAACGTCGAGACGCCGCTGTCCCACTGCGCGGCGTCAACGCTGCCGCGCGCGGTCTTGCGCATATAAATCTGCGGCACCACGATATCCAGCCGCTGCTCGCCGCTGTCGAAGTTGACCTGCGCATCCGGAATCTGCCGCGGCAGATTAAAACAGGGTTCGCCCTGCGCCAATGGCGCCAGCGCCCCTGCCGGCAGCGCGGCGTCGTTAAAAGCGATGCTATTGACGATAGCCGGCGTCAGGCAGGGATACAGACTCTCATCGGCGCGGCTGCGAAAGTCGATCTCTTTATTGCCAAAGGCCTCGTCATTGATAAACAACGCCACCCGATGCGTGCCGGCCAGCCCGGCCGCCCCGCGCGCAAAGCGCGCCAGATCGACGCCGGCGCGATCGCTCAGGTTAAGAAACGACGGGTCGAATTCGACCTTTCCGGCGATGGCCTGCGGCACACGGTCGTCGGCCCACGCCTGAGCGCCGCTTAATGCGCCGAGCACGCACAGCGCCGCCGGCGTTAAGCGCGCAGAGGCCGTGCGAAGGCCATGCGCAACGCTAACATATTCGGTCATGAACTTTTTTCCGCAAGGTTCGGCTGCTGCCGATGAGGCATTAAATGGCGATGTGCTTCGCTTACTTCACCAGCGCATCGAATTTATTGACGGCGCCGTAGTCATTGACGAATTCAATGGCGATCTGGGTTCCTGCGGCGGCGCGAATGCCGTTAAACATCAGCGAGGAATACGGCGCGATCATTTGCCCTTCACGTTCCTTACCATTGACGGCCAGGCTCACCAACGAGACGAAATACGGCGTCGGGTTGAACGCCTTCACGCCGCCCGGCGCGGCGGACCACGTCACTTTCTGCGCCGCGTCATTGGCGTCGCCGTTCAAGCCCGCCGGACGGAAAAATAGCTTGATGCGCGAACGGAAAGCCATTTGCAGCAGGCTGGCATCATCTTTGAGCTGTTTTTTGGCCGGGATTTCCAGCACGTTCAACCAGAAAACGCTTTCTTTATCCATCGGCAGCGCCGCCCCGGTATAGCTCAGGCGCAAGGTTTGCCCTTTGCCCGGATCGACGCGATTAATCGGCGGCGTCAAAATAAAAGGCACGCGGATATTTTCCGGCTTCACCGTCATATCACCGTCATCGATCCAGCTTTGAATCAATACCGGCGCTTTACCGACATTGTTCAATTTAACGGTGACATCCTTCGCCTCCGAGGAATAAATAACGCGCGTACCGCTAATCACCACGCTGGCGAATGTCATCGCCGAAAAAAGAGAAATAACTGCAAGCAAGAAAGCCTGCGATAAAATACGAGCCTGTCTGCTCATAATAATCGCCCCAATAAATAGCTGAGAAACAGGGGGGAAAATCCCCCCTTGAAATACGGGTTATTTGTATTGCAGTGAATATACGACGTTGCTTACCACCGAGCCGGCGGTCGCGGCGCCCATGGCGTAATATTCAACCGTATACGGCAAGGTCGCCATGCCATTGGTGATGGTGTAATAGGTAGCGTTCGCTATCTGGTTTTGACTGCCTGCAACGATCGGATTGAACGCCCCAGAGCCTTCACGCAGCTGCAGCACGACGTTTTTCGCCGTGCCCGTGAGGTTGCGCAGGCGCCCGCTCGAATCCACGCCGGGGCCGGCTTCAAAGAACGCCGTCGTGGTTTTCAAGGCGCCCTGGCAATTATTCAACTTCAGCTCAAACGCCGTACGACCTGCAGTCCAGCTCATCACGCTCAGCTGACTCTCGCTTACAACCGGCAAAGCAACATTACCATCGGCTTCCTGCCCATTGACCCGTACATCACAGGTCATCGCAGATACAGTACCGCTAAAATTGATCGTCCCGGTGCTGGCGGCTTGCACCTGACCAACGCAGCCCAGCAAGGCCAATCCTATTACGGAGGTCTTTTTCATATATACTCCTGATGATTTTAATTATAACGCGTTCTATTTCCGTAGGTGATAGCCAGCGGGAACGAGCTCCTTAAGCAATACGTTATTTCTTGCAACGCACGTTCAATAAGCTCACTCGTAGAACAAAGGCGTAACGATAGGATTATTCAGGGTATAACCCGACCCCCTCACATTCACTATGAAGTCGTGCGGCAAACCGATGGCATCGAGCCTTATCCTCAGCTCTTTCATGGTTTGCCAGAGTTTTTGACTGGACGAAGAATAATGATTTTCATCCCAGACTTTTTTCAGTATTTCATTCTTCGAAAGCTGTCGGCCTTTACCATATTGGATCAGCAAAAAAACCAGCAGCCGCACCATGGCATCATTGAGCGTCACGGTACTAAACAACACCAGTTTTTCCGGCGATAAAGAATTAATGCGCACCAGCCGCTTATTAGCGATATCGAGCTGTATATCGTTATCGATGATAAAACCAAAAAGATTGCGTTCCATCATGTCAATTCCCTGGATAAAATAAAAAACAAATAACTCAGAATCATAATATCGCTATGACATTATAATTTCAGAACACTCTGAGACAATCCCTGCTAACTCATCAGCCATAATGACCATAAACGTCTTAAAACAGATTTAATATCCATTAAAAGCCGGCCTCACCTTATTTTTGACCAAGGCAAGAAAGTTATCAGAAAAAAAATATCAACTCCGTCATTCCTTTTGCGGTGAGTCTTTCACTCTGCATTTTCGGATAAACTAGCTGAAAACTTCAAAAACACAAAAAAGCGTTACTTTTTTTAGACTCAACCTCTCATCAGCATTCCGCATTACAACGCAGAGAACTCGTCCTCTGCGCACCAACAGCGCCTCTCGCCTCATTTGAATGACCTGGAGCAATGATACAGAAAAAAACATTTTTGCAGATGTATATATTGCTTTTTAATATTATTTAAAATAAAATAACATGGAATGACTAAAAATAGATTTTAATAAACAAAAAATAGATTTAATTAATAGTTTGCAGCATATCTGACTTATACCGTCGATAAATTTTAATATTTTAAATAGCATTAAATTTCATCCAAAACGCCAATTAACAAACATAAACACCAAAAAATTAACATTTACACCATTAATGAACCGCATTTAGGCTCTTACAGTGCAAAGGCCCCCCCTACGTTCACCAATCACCGTCACGCGCCCTATCCGGGAACAATCTCGCAAACTTATTCATTTGCCGCGCCCCTCCTCACATCGTTTATTATCGTGCGCTTTATTCAGCGCCGCTCCTGTTCACTCAGGCAAACCATATTCAACGCCGCTCGCAATATAAATGCTCTACGTCCGCGATGAAAACAGTCGCCACGCTGACAGGCACAAGCAATCAACAACATGCCCCCTCTATATTGATCGTCAGACGTCACTAAATTATGGCGAGGCAGACACAACCGCCATGCCGCGACACCGCGAATTCGGCAACGCATGCATGGCGAGATAAAGTGGTTTACTCTGCCTAAGCAATTTCTTTTTTTAATATGGACCGGAATGCATGCCCAGAACAGCCCAAGTCGTTGACGTCCCCGCCCTCGGCGAGATTGACCGCCAGGCGGGGCAGCTAAGCCACCAACTGGCGCAGGCACTGCGCCGGGCCATCCACAAAGGCGATCTGAAAGCGGGCGATCTGCTGCCTTCGACGCGCCGGCTGTCGGCGGCGCTGAATCTGGCGCGCGGCACGGTATTGGAGGCGTTTGCTCAGCTGACGGCGGAAGGCTTTCTTGAACCGCAGCCCGGCTCCGGCACCCGGGTCGCCCACTATCAGGCGCCGCGCCGCACGCCACACGCAACGGTGCAAACCGCTCCGGCCACAGCCGTGCCGCTTTCTTCACAGGCGCAGCATCTGGCGCGTTTTTGCCGCCCAGGCGCGGGCGCTGCCGTCGGTGCCGTTCACCGTGTCGGTCCCGATCGGCGATACCGCGCCCGACGATATCTGGCGGCGGCTCGGCAACCGCATCCGGGCGCGCGGCCCCGGCGCCCCGTCCGGCTATGGCGATCCGTTGGGCGCCCTGCCGCTGCACGAAGCCATCTGCGATTATGTGCGCCGTTCCCGCTCGGTAAACTGCACGCCGCAGCAAATCCTCATCACCGCCGGCACCCAGCAGGGACTGTATCTGGCCGCGCAGATCCTGTTGGACGCCGGCGACAGCGCCTGGGTCGAGGATCCCGCCTACGCCGGCATCACCGCCCTTTTTAACAGCCTGTTTCGCGATCGGCACATGATCAGGGTGCCCGTCGCCGACGACGGCATCGACGTTGCCGCCGGCGTGCGCCTGGCCGCCGACGCCCGAGCCGCTTTTGTCACGCCGTCGCATCAATATCCGCTGGGCATGCCGATGAGCATGGCGAAAAGAAGCGCCCTGCTGGCCTGGGCCAGAGAACGGCAGGCCTGGATCGTGGAAGACGATTACGACAGCGAGATGCGCTACGCCGGCCACCCGTTCCCTTCGCTGCAAGGGTTGGCGCCCGAGCGGACGCTCTATCTCGGCACCTTCAGCAAGGTGCTGTTCCCTTCGCTGCGGTTGGGTTACGCCATCGTGCCGCCGCCGCTGGTCGACGCCTTTTGCGGCGCCCGGATCCTGATGGATCGTCACCCGCCCAGCGCGGATCAACACGTACTGGCCGCCTTTATCGCCGAAGGGTATCTCGACCGGCATATCCGCAAAATGCGCGGTGTCTACGCCGAGAAACGCCGGGTGCTGATCGAGGCGATCAACGCGCGCATCCCGGCCGAATTGGGGAGGGTGCAGCCCTGCGATCAGGGCATGCACATGGTGCTGTGGCTGAGGAAAGATCTCGACGACGTGCAGGTCGCCCAGCAGGCCAACGAAGCCGGATTGGCGCTGCGGGCGGTATCGCCGATGTATGCGCCCGGCCACGGTGAGCCGGGTCTGGTGCTGGGGTTGGGCGGTTACGATGACCGCCAGGTGCAGCAGGCGGTGGAACGGCTCGGCGAGGTGATCCGCGCCTGCGCCCGCAACGGGGCCTAGCGAGAAAAGCGCTTGGCGCCGAACACGCAAACCACCACGCCGGCCATCACGACGATCATCATCGGCTGGACGGTTTCCTGCAGCAGCCAGCCCGCCAGCGCCAGGCCGAAGAACGGCTGCAGCAGCTGCAATTGCCCGACGGCGGCGATGCCGCCCTGCGCCAGGCCGCGATACCAGAAGATAAAGCCGATCCACATGCTGAACACCGAGACGTAAGCCAGCGACAGCCAGGCGGCGCCGCTGACGACGGGCCAAGCGGCCGGCGCCGCCCACCATGCGGCCGCCAGCGTCAACGGCAACGCCGCCACCAGCGCCCAGGAGATCACCTGCCAGCCGCCGATCCGGCGCGACAGCACCGCGCCTTCGGCATAACCCAAACCGCACAGCAGCACCGCGCCGACCATCAGCATATCTCCCTGCCAGGCGCCGCCGCTCCCCTGGCTCAGCGCGAACGCCCCCACCAGCGCGGCACCGATGCCCGAAAAAGCCCAAAAAGCGGGCTTGGGGCGCTCACCGCCGCGCAATACGCCAAAACCGGCGGTTGCCAGCGGCAGCAGGCCGATATACACCAGCGAATGCGCCGAGGTGGTGTGCTGCAGCGCCAGCGCCGTCAGCAGCGGAAAACCGATGACCACGCCGAGCGCCACAAACAGCAACGGCGGCAAATCGGCCCGCGTCGGCCGCGCCTGGCGAGTGATCCGCAGCGCGCACAGGGCCAGCAAAGCGGCGATCGCCGCCCTGATCGCCGTCAGAAACAGCGGATCGAGCTCCAGCACCGCCACCCGGGTGGCGGGCAACGAGCCGCTGAAGATAATCATGCCGAGGAAACCGTTCATCCAGCCCTGAGCCGAATGCCCGACGGCGGGATGAGCAGGGGTAACAACAAGCGTTTTTTCAGACTGACTGTCCATCATGCGAATGCTCCGCACGCCTGAGGCATACCGAAATCGGCAACCCGCGAGGCGAGGTCATAGTGAAAGAGAACATCGTTCCCCAGGCGTCGCTTGCCGGGGCTGCGTTCTATTTTTCAGATAAAGCGGTTCACAAACAGGTCCAGATAGCGAGATTTTCACTGTGCCGGTTGCCAAAGTGCGCCGCTAACGCCAAAGAAGGGCGTTTTTCGGGCTGTCCTTGGCCGTTTGGCGGCATCGCCGGCGGGGTACCATGGACTTTTATGCGTTTTTGCAGAACAGGACAAGGTGCGGCGCCGTGGTGAAACCCTTCTTACGCAGTGGCAGTTTGGATGATGTGCTGGCTTTAGGCGAAAACGGGCAACCGATCTACGCCTGCGCGCAGCAGCTGCGGGAAACCCTGCGTCTTCGCCGACAGCAGCAGGCCGCCGACTGTCTGGCGATCCCCCAGCCGAACGAAAGCGGCACGCGCATCGACTGGTATGCGCCCTTTCCGGGCAAGGTGACCTCCTGGCTGGCGGCAAGCGATGCCCAGCGCGCGCAGGCGGTGCGCCACCTGGAACACTGTCTGGCGACCTTCCGCAGCCTGACCGAACAGACCCGGGCGACCGATCACCCCAGCCACCGCCTGTTCGGCGCGCTGCTGGCCAAAGCGATGCACATTCCCGATCCCAACCACGTCTACCTGGTGGACGATCGGCCGGTGCTGACCTTTTGGGGCTTTATCAAACCGCAGGCGCAGAGCCCGGACGATCCGTTAGCCTGCCTGCGCCCGCTCGAATCGGAAGTGGAAAAACCGGCGCCGATCGCCGCCGCGCCGCGCAAACCGGCCGTTGTCGAACCGGTAAAACCGGCCCCGGCCGCCGAGCCTGAACCGGTGCCCGCCCCGACGGCGCCCGCCGAATCCCCCGCCGTTGTTCGCCCGCGTCGACGCCACGCGCTGTGGTTGTTGCCGGTACTGCTGCTAGGCAGCGCGGCGCTGGCCGCCTGGCTGCACCGCTCACCGCCGCCGCAACCGGCGATGCCGGCTGAGGTGCGCCATCCGGCACCGGCGGAAAAAACCGCCGCGCCGTTGCCTGAGCTGCGCTTGCCGCTGGCGCACGCCACGCTGATGCCGCCGCCCCCGGCGCCGGTCATCCCGCAGCCGGCGGACAAAAATGCGCTGGTGCTGCCGCCCGAGGCGGTGAAGGCCGGCTCCACCCGTTTCCTTAACGGCAAATGGCGCGTCACGGTGGCGCTGAAAGATCCGATCACCGGCAAGCGCCCCAGCCTGCAATACCGCCTGAACGCGGGCAAAGGCAGCGCCGTCATCGCCTACGGCGACGGCGTCACCTGCCGGGTGGCGGTCGAGGCCGGGCTGATGCAGTCCGGCAATCTGGTGATCAACAGCCGCACCAAAGCGCGCTGCAGCGACGGCAGCCGCTACCAGATCCCGGAAATCGTCTGCCGCCAGGGCGAGACCGGGGCCGCGGAATGCACCGGCCGCTACGATGCGGACACCACCTATCCCATGACGTTCAAGCGCGAGAGTAAATGATGCTGGCACCCCTTACGGACTACAAACACGGCATTACGCTGATTCAGGACAGCGGCATTCAGTTTATGGACTTTGCCCTGACCCCGCGGCTGGACGCCGAGTTTCCCGGCAAATTCGTGCGCAAGACCGCCAGCGGCCCGCTGCTGCGCCTGCAATGGGAGGCCGAGAGCGGCAAATATCAGCTGCCGGCCGAGGGCGGGCAAGCCCCCGAAGTGGTGCGGCCGGAGTTCAGCTACCCGCTGCAGCAGTCGCTGCGCCTGCTGGATAAGCTCTGGCTGCCGTTGCCGTTCTTGCGCTATACCGCCTCGGGGATATTTTTGTCAGGCCCGGATAACTGGGCTCGCCTGCAGGTGGTGCAACTGGATGAACCGGATCAGGACGGCAACCTGCTGCGGGTGGTGCTGGCCTTCGATACCCGCGCCGCCGTGCCCGGCCAGGAAGCGCTGGCGCCGGGCGAGAGCGATCTCGGCGCCGATCTGAGCTTCGCGCTGGCGCACCGCAACCACGAGCTGGGCGAGTTCCTCGATCTGACCTGGGTGGACGGCTGGCTGCGCGAGGCGTTCAGCCAGCGCGCCGCCGAGCGGGAACAGCGCGCCGAGGCGGAGATCAACGCCGGGCTGAAAACCTTCGAGTATCAGGCGCACTACCTCAACCTGTTGCACATGCTCGGCCATCAGCTGACGGTGCCGCAGATAAAAATGGCGGCGGCGACGCTGCAACAGCCGGCGATCGACGTCGATCTGGTGCTGGACGTCGGCAATTCTCACACCTGCGGCGTGCTGGTCGAAGACCATCCGGAAGAGAGCAACGGCCTGAAGCAAACCTATGAGCTGCAGCTGCGTTCGCTGTCCGAACCGCATCACGTCTACAACGAACTGTTCGAGAGCCGGGTGGAGTTTTCTCGGGCCGCGTTCGGCAAGCCACATCTGTCCTTCCAGAGCGGACGCGACGACGCCTTCCAATGGCCGTCCATCACCCGCGTCGGCCGTGAAGCCGCGCAATTGGCGCAGCGACGCGAAGGGCATGAAGGCACCACCGGCATCTCCAGCCCGCGCCGCTATCTGTGGGACGAAGAGCGCTATGCGCCCGGCTGGCGCTTCAACGAGCGGCACGAGCCGATGGCCGCCGCCGCGCCGTTGACCACCTTGATCAACGACGAGGGCGTGCCGCTGTCCGCCCTGCCGACGGCCGAACGGCTGCCGGTGTTCGCCGCCCATTACAGCCGCAGCGCGGTGATGAGCCTGATGCTGAGCGAGCTGTTGGCGCAGGCGCTGATGCAGATCAACAGCATCGCCCAGCGCAGCCGCATGCCGAACGCCGCCGCCCCGCGCCGTTTACGCGCCATCATCCTGACGCTGCCGTCGGCGATGCCGAAGCCGGAGCGGGAGATCTTCCGCCGCCGCATGCAGGAAGCGATCGGGCTGGTGTGGAAAGCCCTCGGCTGGCACCCGCAGGATGCGCCGTTCGACGGCGCGCACACTCGCTTCCCGGCGCCGCAGGTGCAGATCGAGTGGGACGAAGCCACCTGCGGCCAGATGGTCTATCTGTACAACGAAACCCAGGTGAACTTCGCCGGCCGCACCGACGCCTTCTTCGCCGCCATGGCTCGGCCCGATCGGCCGCTGGCGCCGGGTGAACAGCCCGGCAAGACGCTGCGCATCGCCTCCATCGACATCGGCGGCGGCACCACCGATCTGGCGATCACGCACTACTCGCTCGATGACGGCGTAGGCAACAACATCAAAATCAACCCGCGCCTGCTGTTCCGCGAGGGCTTTAAGGTCGCCGGCGACGATATCTTGCTGGACATCATCCAGCAGTTTGTCTTGCCCGCCGTGCAACAGGCGTTCGAGGCCGCCGGCGTGAGCGCCGCTGCGGCGCTGATGGACAAACTGTTCGGCAACGAAGGGCGCATGGACGGGCTTTCCACCCTGCGTCAACAGGCCGCGCTGCAGATCTTCATGCCCGCCGGACGCGCGCTGCTCGCCGCCTATGAGCAGTACGATCCGCTGGACAGCCGCGCGGAAATCGCCGCCGGCCTCGGCGATCTGCTGCCGCAGCGGCCGACGCCGCAGGTGCTGGCGTTTATCAACGGCGAAGTGCAGCGCGAAGCCGACAGCGACGCCTTCGATATCCTGCACACCCCGCTGGTGATCCGCCTGGCCGACCTGCACGCCGCTTTCTTGTCCGATCGCATCGGCATCGGCCGCTGTCTGCGCCTGCTGGCCGAAGTGGTGGCGCTGTACACCTGCGACGTGTTGCTGCTGACCGGCCGCCCGGCGAGCTTCCCCGGCGTGCAGGCGCTGCTGCGCCACCTGCAGCCGCTGCCCGCCAGCCGCATTCTGCCGCTCGAGGGGTATCACACCCGCAGCTGGTACCCGTTCAACAAACGCGGCCGCATCGACAACCCGAAATCCACCGCTGCCGTGGGCGCCATGCTGTGCCTGCTGGCGATCGATCTGCGGCTGGAGAGCTTTTACTTCAACGTCGGCGATTTCCAGCCCTACTCCACCATTCGCTATCTGGGCATGCTGGACGGCAACAACATGCTGGCGGACGATAACGTCTATTACCGCGACATCGATCTGGATCGCGCCGATTTCGCGCTCGATCCCGCCGGCAGCTTCCAGCTGCGCGGCCCGCTGCGTCTGGGCTTCCGCCAGCTGGACAACGAACGCTGGCCGGCCTCGCCGCTCTATACGCTGACCATCAATGACGCCCAGCTGGCGCGCAAGCTGGCCGGCGACGCGGTGATCGGCCTGCGGTTGGCCATCACCGCCAGCGCCGAGCAGGGCGCCGAGAGCGTCAAGATCGCCCAGGCGCTGCTGGCCGACGGCAGCCCCGTCCCGGCGCACCACCTGCAACTGAAACTCAATACCCTGGCTGCCAGCGCCTCCGGTGCGACCCACTACTGGATAGACAGCGGGAGCATTTACCCACGATGAACACGCAAACCCTCGCCCCAGCGGCTCCGAATAACGCGCTCAGCGCCGGCATTTTGCAGGCGATCGACTGGGTGGACGCCGCACGCCATCACTCCGCCCGCCTGGAGCGGGAAGCCGATCGGCTGATACAGCGTTTGCGGCGTTGCCATAACCGCGCCGCACTGTTGGAAAACACACGGTCTGCGCAGGTCGCCATCGGTTTATATGGCCACAACGCCGCCGCCAAAGCCCATCTGTTGGCGGCGCTGGCGCCCGGCGCGAAGCGCTTCGACGCGGACCTTTCGCTCGCGGTGCGCTACTGCACGGCGGCCGAGGCGGGGCCCGCCGATTATCCGATCGCCCTCGCCTTGCTCGATGAAGCGCAGTGGTTGGCCATGACGATTGACGCCGCCGCGATGAGCGGCTTCCGCCCGGACTGGGACGCCCGCGCCATCGCCGACCACCTGCAAGCGCTGACGCGCCACCGACAGGCGATCGCCATCGATGGCCTCGACGGCAATGCCGTACTGGCGCTGTGGGACAGCCTGCGCCGCCACGGCGACAAAGAGCAATCCACGCTCGACAGGCACTTCTGGCCGCAGGCGGTGACGCTGGCGCCGCAGTTGAGCATCGATGACCGCGCGCGCCTGTTTGCGCCGCTGTGGGGAGAGGAAGCGACGCTGACGGCGCGTTACCGCCAGCTGGCGCACGCGTTGCAGGCGCTCGACGGCAGCAGACGGGTTCATGCCCCGCGCCGTGCGTTGGCGCTGCTGACCGCAAGCGCCGCACTGGAAAACGCCACGATCGCCGTCATGACCGAAAACGGCGATCAACGGGAGATCGCACTGAGCGATCTGGCCTGGCTGACCGCAGAAGTGACCACCCTGCTGCCGCAGACGACGCAGGCAGGCTTGCCCGCCGACGTGGCGCTGATCGACCTGCCCGGCAGCCGCATCTGTCCGCAGGCGGAGCCGGCGCAGCGTCTGCAGCAGGCGAAGCGCGCCCATTTACTGGCCCGTTGCGCCGACGGCCTGCACGCCAGCCTGCTGCTGGTGACCGATGCCGCCGCCACGCCGCAGGACGCCGCGCGCGTCGGCCAGGCGCTCGCCGATTGGGTCAACCACACCCAGGGGGAAACCCCGGCGCTGCGCCAGCGCCGCAAGCCCGGTTTAATCTGGGCGATCACGCCGTTCGACCTGCGTCAGGAAGGCAAAGCGCGGCCCGACGATGCCGTCCAGCGTCAGGTCGGCGAGCCCGGCGACAGCTGGGCCACGCTGCTGGCGCTGGATGAACAGGACTGCCGCCGGATGGTGAACTACCTGGCTGCACAGGCGCGCCCGGCCCACAAACAAGCGCGCTTGCTCGAACAGCGTGAAGAGTTGCAGCGCGAACTGACGGAAAGCCTGCTCGGCAACTGGCTCTCCGTCGCCGATCCGCACGCGGCGCAGCAACGCGCCCAGCAGCTGTTGCGCGCGTTGCAGGCGCAGGCCGGCCGCCACGGCGAACTGCTGGAACGGTTGCTGCCCCAGCGCGATACGCTGCGCCAGCTTTATCAGCAACAGCAGCATACGACGCCGTCCCAGACGACGCCGCCTTCGCCGTTTGGGCTGGATATCGATCTGTTCGGTGCGCAAGACCCTGCGGCGCCCGGCGAGCAGCCCGCATCGCCTTTCGCCGCGCGGATCTTCGCCGACTGGGTCAACCATCTGCGCGCGCTGCCTGACAGCCGCCGGTTGCTGGATCTGCTCGGCGTCGACAGGCCGCACCTCGAACTGCTGGTCGATGCGCTGATCGGCGCCGCCTGCCGCCTGCGGCTCGACGACGAACTGGAGCGCGCGCTGTGCGCCGGGAGCTTGCCGGAACAGGGTGAAGATCGGCAGATCAGCCAGGCGCTGGCGCTACTGGGCGACTTCGTCGCCTGGCTCGGCTTCCAGCGGCGCGACGCGGCCACGCGCCCCGAGAGCCGCGTCAATCCCGGCCAACCGATCTTTACCCCGCCGCTGCAGCCGGCGGTGGACTGGAGCGGCCAGCAACGGCTGACCCGGCTGGCGCCGACGCCGACCAAGAATACCGCGTTTTATATTTATGACTGGCTGATCGGCCTGCAAACCCTGCTGGCGGAGAATGCCGCGATGGACAGCGCTCTTGGTGAGGCGCGGCGTGCTGAGCTGGAGGAGATCGTGGCCGCTTTGCGATAAGCGGCGGCGCTGACAGCAATAGGGGAGAAAAGAGGATAAATCGGGCGCGACCGCTTAAGCTAAAGAGTCACGTACCGCTCTTGGGAGAGAACCATGCCCCCTTTCAGCCTGAAGAATATCGATCATGTGGTTCTGCGCGTGCGCGATATGCAGAACAGCCTGCGTTTTTATACCCAGGTCATTGGTTGTGATATCGCCAAACAGCGGCCGGATTTGGGGCTGGTGCACCTGCGCGCCGGCGCCTCCATGATCGATCTGGTGGACGTCAACGGCATGCTCGGAAGAAAAGGCGGCATGCCGCCCGATGCCAGACAGCAGAACGTCGATCACTTTTGCCTGCGCATCGATCCGTTCAACGAAGACGCGTTGCTGACCTACCTGCGATCGCAGGGGATCGACGCTGATCCCGCCGAATCGCGCTACGGCGCGGAAGGCGACGGGCCGTCCATCTATTTCAGCGATCCGGACGGCAATCGCGTGGAATTGAAAGGGCCGGCAGGGTGCAATTAACAGGCAAGAGAAAATGGAACCTCGTCGGCTGAGAAAACCGATCGCCTCGGTGATTTTTGTCCTGGTATTCGCTGTCTTGCCGAACATCATTCCCTCTCGGCTGCTGCTGACACCGGACATGGCGTGGGAAATGGTTCACAAGTCTAATGAATGGGGTCTCGGCGATCCGGAGGCGCTTTCGACCGCCTACCTGCTGATGCTTTATGCAGCAGCAGCGGCGGTCGCTGGGTTGTGTCTGCGTTTTATGCCAAAAAAATCGGCCTAACCCGTCACTGCTGAACGTTAACGCCCCTGCGCCGCCAGCGCCTGGGCGCAGGCCCAGGCCGAGCTCCAGGCCCACTGGAAGTTGTAACCGCCCAGCCACCCGGTCACGTCCACCACTTCGCCGATAAAATAGAGCCCCGGCGCCTTGTGGGCTTCCATCGTCTTGGAAGAAAGTTCGTTGGTATCGACGCCGCCGAGCGTCACCTCCGCCGTGCGATAACCCTCGGTGCCGTTCGGCTGCACGCGCCAGTTCTGCAACAGATCCACCAGCGCCGCCTGCTGCGGCGCATTCAGCTGCTTCAGCGTCGCCTCCGGCAGTTGTCCCAGGGTCTGCAAGCATTCCACCAGCCGCTTCGGCAAGTGCAGCGCCAGGGTGTTTTTCAGGCTTTGGTTCGGGTGCTGCAGGCGCTGTTCATCAAGGAAGCCCGCCAGATCAAGCTCAGGAAGTAAGTGAATGCTCACATACTCACTCGGTTGCCAGTAGCTGGACAGCTGCAATACCGCCGGGCCGGACAGGCCGCGATGGGTGAACAGGATGCTTTCACGGAAGCTGACGCCGTTCTCGGCGGTGATCACCGCCGGCACCGACACGCCGGACAGCGTTTGCACATGCTCCAGCAGCGGCTTATGCAGGGTAAACGGCACCAGCCCGGCGCGCGTCGGCAGCACCCTGAGGCCGAACTGCTCCGCCAGCTTGTAACCGAACGGCGAGGCGCCCAGCCCCGGCATGGATAATCCGCCGCTGGCCACCACAAGTGAGCGAGCGCTCACTTTTTCACCATTCAGCGCCAGCGCGTAGCCATTCTCGGTTTTCTCTACGCCCAGCACTTCGCTGCGCAGGCGCATCGTCACCTGGCCCAGCTCGCACTCTTTGACCAGCAGATCCACCACCTGCTGCGCCGAATCGTCGCAGAACAGCTGCCCCAGCGTTTTTTCATGGTAGGCGATGCCGTAACGGTTGATCAGATCGATGAAATCCCACTGGGTGTAGCGCGCCAGCGCCGACTTGCAAAAATGCGGGTTGTTCGACAGATAGGCCGCCGGTTCGGCGTACATGTTGGTGAAGTTGCAGCGCCCGCCGCCGGACATCAGGATCTTGCGGCCCGGTTTTTTGCCGTTGTCGAGCAGCAACACGCGGCAACCGAGTTGCCCCGCCTGCGCGGCGCAAAACATGCCGGCGGCGCCCGCCCCAATCACTACGACATCAAACTGTTCCACCTGAGCCTCACTTATCAAAACCACAATCGCGACAAAAGAGCGCCATATTACGCTGTTTCGCCGCCGGTCACCGCCAAATTCACGGCGGCAGATTGTAAAGCCCCCGCGCCGCCAACGCCATAGTAAGAAAATATTACAGAGGTCAGAGCAGATTAACGCGTTGATATTCCATATTTTTGTTATAGACACGCCACCATTTCGTCATGTCCAAATCAAAAAAACGTCATATTTTCCTTTTCCCCGGCACCGGTTGTCACTGATAATGCGCGGCGTTCATGTCCACAAACTGGCGTAACGCTTATGCTGCATTTGTTCGCTGGCCTGGATTTCCATACCGGCCTGATGTTAATTCTCGCATTGTTGTTCGTGTTGTTTTATGAAGCCATCAACGGTTTTCATGATACGGCCAATGCGGTCGCTACAGTTATTTATACCCGCGCCATGCGCTCGCAACTTGCGGTCGTGATGGCAGGTTTGTTCAACTTTCTTGGCGTAATGCTCGGCGGTTTGAGTGTTGCTTACGCCATCGTCCACTTGTTGCCTACCGATCTGTTGTTGAACGTCAGTTCAGCACACGGATTAGCCATGGTCTTCTCCATGCTGTTGGCGGCAATCATCTGGAACCTCGGCACCTGGTATTTCGGTTTGCCGGCGTCCAGTTCCCATACGCTGATAGGCGCAATCATCGGTGTCGGTTTAACCAACGCCCTGATGACCCACACTTCGGTCGTGGATGCGCTTAACGTCCCGAAAATGATTGGCATTTTCCTTTCTCTGCTGTTCTCGCCGCTGGTCGGCATGATGGTGGCGGGAGTGATGGTGTTCGCCTTGCGCCGCTATTGGAGTGGCACCAAGAAACGCCAGCGTATCCACATGACCCCAGCGGAACGTGAAAAGGTCGACGGCAAACGCAAGCCGCCGTTCTGGACCCGTATCGCGCTGATCCTGTCGGCGATTGGCGTCAGCTTCTCGCACGGCGCCAACGACGGTCAGAAAGGCATCGGCCTTATCATGCTGGTGCTGATCGGCGTTGCCCCGGCCGGCTTCGTGGTCAATATGAATGCAACCGGTTATGACATCACCCGTACGCGTGACGCCGTGACCCACCTGCAGCAATATTACCAGCAGCACGGCGACGCGCTGTCGCATGCGGTGTCGTTGACGCCGCTGGTGCCAAGCCCGGATGACGAAGCCACGCCTGGCAAACCGGCCGAGTTCCACTGCGACAGTTCGCGCGCCATGCCGGCGATCGAGCTGGCTCAGGGCATGCTGACCAACCTGCAAAGCTACGATCAGTTGACGGTTGAGCAGCGCAGCCATTTGCGCCGCCTGCTGATGTGCGTGACCGACACGGCGGATAAAGTCGCCAAGCTGCCGGAAACCTCATCCGCCGATCAGCGCTTCCTGAAGAACCTGCGTCAGGATCTGCTGCAGACCGTCGAGTACGCGCCGATGTGGATCATCGTCGCCGTCGCGCTGGCGCTGTCGCTCGGCACCATGGTGGGCTGGAAACGCGTAGCCACCACCATCGGCGAGAAGATCGGCAAGAAAGGCATGACCTACGCCCAGGGCGTATCGGCCCAGATGACCGCGGCGCTGTCGATCGGCGTGGCGAGTTATACCGGCATGCCGGTCTCCACCACCCACGTTCTCTCTTCGGCGGTTGCCGGGACGATGATCGTGGACGGCGGCGGCGTGCAGAGCAAAACCGTGAAGAACATCCTGTTGGCCTGGGTGCTCACCCTGCCAATCTCGATTCTGCTTTCCGGTGCGCTGTATTGGGTCGCGTTGAAGCTGATCTAAGCGACAAGCATCATGAGGAAGGCGGCCGCATGGCCGCCTTTTTTTTGTCCTGCATCAAGGGAAACAGAAAGGCATTAATACCAAATCATCATCGCTATCAGGCAGATGACCACCAGGCCGCACAGGGCCGAAGTCAGCATAAACTGCCCGCGCACCCGCTCGCAGCGGCGAATAAACTCCGGATCGTGGTGCTCGACATAGCGCTGCGCGAAGATATAACGCACCAGCCTCAGCTGCTTGCTGGGTTGGCCGTGGGCGGTAAAGAAGCCGCCGCCGTCGACATATTGGTACAGCAGCGGGTCACAGCCGCGCAATACCACCAGCAGCGCGCGCAGAGAAGAGTAATACCGCACCATGTTAACCACACACACCACACACAAGGCCCAAAACAGCGCGACGGTACTGATCATGATTGCCCCCTCAAGGCGTTGTTATCCGCGGCCATCCGCCGGGTCCAACCGCCCTACCTCATTACCCGATACTCTGCTGGAGCTTACCGCTCTCATCCCCTTTTTTTGCCTGCACGGGCCACGCCCATAACCCACCGCCTCCGAAGACGTTGCCGCACCGCACGATGAGATTTGCACGGCATGGTTCTACTCAGAGGAGAAATGATGAGGCCCATATCCATCATTGTAGGTTAATGAAACGCAAACTGGCCTGAGCAGTGGATAAAATTTACCGCCCTGTGCCGAAAAGTCACCTGCCGGGGCGTTATAAGTGATAACCGCCCGTTTTCGATTAGGCTGTTTTTATGGATAGTCTATCCCGCGCCACGCCGCTGATCTTTCCCCCCACGCTGGCTAGACTCAGGTTTCCGTTACGCTTATCCAAGGAAACTGTTATGGCAAACCATTCAATCAAGGGAAAAACCGTCCTGATCGCCGGCGGCGCCAAGAACCTCGGCGGGCTGATCGCGCGCGATTTGGCTGAGCAAGGCGCCAAAGCGGTGGTGATCCACTACAACAGCGCCGCCTCCAAAACCGAGGCGGAGAAAACCGTCGCCGCCATTCAGGCCGCCGGGGCGCAAGGCGTCGCGCTGCAGGCCGATCTGACCACGGCGGGCGCGGTCGAGAAGCTGTTCGCCGATGCTGTCGCCGCCGTCGGCAAGCCGGATATCGCCATCAATACCGTCGGCAAGGTGCTGAAAAAGCCGCTGATCGACATCAGCGAAGCCGAGTACGACGAGATGACTGCGGTCAACGCCAAAACCGCGTTCTTCTTTCTGAAAGAAGCGGGTAAGCATCTTAACGACAACGGCAAAATCTGCACGCTGGTCACCTCGCTGCTCGGCGCCTTCACTCCGTTCTACGCCGCTTACGCCGGCACCAAAGCGCCGGTGGAGCACTTCACCCGCGCCGCCGCCAAGGAGTTCGGCGAGCGCGGCATCTCCGTGACGGCGGTCGGCCCCGGCCCGATGGATACCCCGTTCTTCTACCCGGCGGAAGGCGCGGACGCCGTGGCCTACCACAAGACGGCGGCGGCGCTGTCGCCATTCAGCCAAACCGGCCTGACCGATATCGAAGACGTGGTGCCGTTCATCCGTCATCTGGTCAGCGACGGCTGGTGGATAACCGGCCAAACCATCCTGATCAACGGCGGCTACACCACCAAATAAACCCGGCGGGGGCACCTATCGCCCCCGCACCTGCTCGCGCGCAACCGCGCCATGCGGCTACACTCTCTGTCAGAAACAGCGCCAAGGAACAGCAGGTCAACGAGATGGACAGATTCAATCAATACCGCGTATTCGTGCAGGTGGCGGAGATGGGCAGCTTTATCCGGGCGGCCCATGCGCTGGAGGTGCCGCGCGCCTCGGTGTCCGCCGCCGTTCAGCAACTGGAAACGCAGCTGGGCGTGCGCCTGCTGCACCGCACCACACGGCAAGTGCGGCTGACCGCCGACGGCGAACAGCTGCTCGAACGGCTGCGCCCGCTGCTGGCCGAGGTGGAGGATATCGATCAGTCGTTTCAGGCCAGCCAACGGCAGGCCTCCGGGCGGCTCAGCGTCGATGTGCCGAGCCGCATCGCCCGTCGGCTGATCGCGCCGGCGCTGCCCAGCCTGCTGCGGCGCCACCCTCATCTGCAGCTGGTGCTCGGCTCCGCCGATCGCGCCATCGATCTGGTGCAGGAAGGGGTCGACTGCGCGGTGCGCGTCGGCGATCTGCACGACAGCAGCCTGGTGATGCGCCCGCTCGGCCATATCGCGCTGATCAACTGCGCCAGCCCCGCCTACCTGAGCGAATTCGGCCATCCTCTTCATCCCGCCGATCTCGCCGAGGGGCACTGGAGCATCGGCTACGCCTCGCCCAAAACCGGCCGCGAATCCCCCTGGGAATACCTGACCGGCGACGGCCACACCCAGCGGCTCGACTTGCCCAGCCGGGTGGTGGTCAACAACGCCGAAAGCTATATCGCCTGCTGCCGCGCGGGGCTGGGGCTGATGCAAATCCCGCGCTACGACGTGCAACACCTGCTCGACGCCGGTGAACTGGTGGAAGTCCTGCCCGGTTACCGCGCCGCCTCCATGCCGATCGCCCTGATCTACCCCCATCGCCGCCAGCGTTCCCGCCGTTTGGCGGTGTTTCATGAGTGGTTTGAAAGCCTGCTACAACCGCATCTGGAGCGCTGATTGCACATTTAGCGCTATACTTTGTTTAATAACGCTTATAATTCAAGCGGTCAGACCGTTAAAACCCGTATAACCCTTAGGCTTTTTCGCCGCGCGGGTGTACAACGAAAGGTATCGTGCGCAGAGATTTTCGATGCGGCGCAGTGTGATCGCCCCAACATATCATTGCGTTATCCGAATGATACTATGGAACCAAAAGCGCCAGGCGGGTACACGGAACGCCTGCTAACCCTTTTTAATCGGCATGTTTATGGAAGGAGTATTCTTATGGCTTACAAACACATATTGATCGCGGTAGACCTATCCCCGGAAAGCAAGATCCTGGTAGAAAAAGCCGTCTCTATGGCGCGGCCGTATAACGCCAAAGTTTCTCTGATCCACGTCGATGTCAACTATTCCGATCTCTATACTGGCCTTATCGACGTCAATCTCGGCGACATGCAAAAGCGCATCTCTGAAGAAACCCACCAGGCGCTGACCGAGCTGTCGCAAAACGCCGGCTACCCGATCACCGAGACCCTGAGCGGCAGCGGCGATCTGGCGCAGGTGCTGGTGGACGCCATCAAGAAATACGACATGGACCTGGTGCTGTGCGGCCACCACCAGGACTTCTGGAGCAAGCTGATGTCTTCCGCTCGCCAGCTGATCAATACCGTGCACATCGATATGCTGATCGTGCCGCTGCGCGACGAAGAAGACGAATAAAGTAAGCGCTTGCCAACTTAACTGCCCAACGCCCGCGCCCTGCGGGCGTTTTTCATGCCGCCACGCCGATTAATCGCTTGATAATCAACCGCCCTCCGATGATATAGTCGCTAAAGACACAACATCCTCCCCCGGGCATCACCTATACCCAAATCTATAAGAAATAGCGGGGGAAAATTTAATGCTAAAAGGAGTTATCCATGGAATATGCCGTATCGGTAGAGTCTTTCCTGTCCTCGTTACAACGCCATAACCCCCACCAGCCGGAATATCTGCAGGCCGTGCGCGAAGTGTTCACCTCGCTGTGGCCATTTATCGAGCGCAACCCGCGCTATCGCGAACAGGCGCTGCTGGAGCGCCTGGTGGAGCCCGAGCGCATCATTCAGTTCCGCGTCAGCTGGGTGGACGATCGCGGCCAGGTGCAGGTCAATCGCGCCTTTCGCGTCCAGTTCAACTCGGCCATCGGCCCCTACAAGGGCGGCATGCGCTTCCACCCGTCGGTAAACCTGTCGATCCTGAAGTTCCTCGGCTTTGAGCAGACCTTCAAGAATGCGCTGACCACCCTGCCGATGGGCGGCGGCAAAGGCGGCTCCGATTTCGATCCGAAAGGCAAAAGCCAGGGCGAGATCATGCGTTTCTGCCAGGCGCTGATGACCGAGCTGTATCGCCACTTGGGCCCGGACACCGACGTGCCGGCCGGCGACATCGGCGTCGGTGGCCGTGAAGTCGGCTTTATGGCCGGCATGATGAAGAAACTGTCCAACAACACCGCCTGCGTGTTTACCGGCAAAGGGCTCTCCTTCGGCGGCAGCCTGATCCGCCCCGAGGCGACCGGCTACGGCCTGGTGTACTTTACCGACGCCATGCTGCAGCGCCACGGCTTGGGCTTTGAGGGCATGCGGGTGGCGGTGTCCGGCTCCGGCAACGTGGCGCAGTACACCATCGAGAAAGCGTTGGAGCTGGACGCGCGCGTGATCACCGTGTCGGATTCCGGCGGCACTCTGGTGGACGAAGACGGCTTCACCACCGAGAAGCTGGCGCACCTGGCGGAGATCAAAAACCAGCGCTACGGCCGGGTGGCGGACTACGCCCGCGAACGCGGCCTGACCTACCTGGCGGGCCAGCAGCCGTGGAACGTGCCGGTGGATATCGCCCTGCCGTGCGCCACCCAGAACGAACTGGATCTCGAGGCGGCGCAGACGCTGATCCGCAACGGGGTGAAAGCGGTGGCGGAAGGCGCCAACATGCCGACCACCATCCAGGCCACCGACGCCTTCCTCGACGCCGGGGTGCTGTTCGCGCCCGGCAAGGCGGCCAACGCCGGCGGCGTGGCCACCTCGGGGCTGGAGATGGCGCAAAACGCCGCGCGCATCGGCTGGCGGGCGGAAAAAGTGGATGTACGTTTACAACATATCATGGCGGATATTCACCATGCCTGCGTGGAATACGGCGGCGAGGGCAAGCAAACCCACTATGTACACGGCGCGAATATCGCCGGTTTCGTTAAGGTTGCGGAGGCGATGCTGGCCCAGGGCGTGCTGTAATCGGGCGCAAAGGTGATCTTGTTCACACATCGATTAAATGCTTCAATGCCGGCCTCTGCGCCGGCATTTTTTTCCGCGTCCAAGCCATCAAAATGATGCACAAACGTTAATTAAAAGTTAATAAAAAGTTATTTATGGCCGTTTAATTGGTAGTAAATTTACCACCGCCAAATCATTAAACATTTATTTAACACTAAATACGCCAGTATTTTACTTAAATGTGCACAGGTCACATTTCATTAACTTCGGCTACGCCCCCTCTTCCATTCCTTTGTAATCTGCAGCGGTGGAAAAACCGCCACCCCTACAGATAAAAAAAGGTACAGCTAATGAAATTTAACCTCGCATTATTAAATGCATGTGTGGTTTCTGCGTGCATGTTATCGACAACACCTGTGTTCGCCGCTGATAAATATGAGATTGCCGTGGTCGCCAAAGTGACCGGCATTCCGTGGTTCAACCGCATGGAAGTGGGCGTCAACGAAGCGGCGAAAAAACTCGACGTCAACGCTTACCAGACCGGCCCTTCTACGCCGGATCCGGCCGCGCAGGTCAAGGTGATTGAGGATCTGATCGCCAAGAACGTCAACGCCATCATCGTGGTGCCGAACGACGCCAAGGTGCTGGAGCCGGTGCTGAAAAAAGCGCGCGACAAAGGCATCGTGGTGCTGACCCATGAATCCCCGGATCAGCAGATCGGCCAGTGGGACATCGAGACCATCGACAGCGAGAAATACGCGCAGGCCAACGTCGATGAGCTGGCGAAAGACATGGGCGGCAAAGGCGGCTACGCGATCTACGTCGGCTCGCTGACTGTGCCGTTGCACAACGCCTGGGCCGATTCCGCCATCAAATACCAGAAAGAAAAATACCCGGACATGTTTGAAGTCACCTCGCGCTTGCCGGTGGCGGAAAGCATCGACAAATCCTACGCCACCACGCTGGATCTGATGAAAACCTATCCGCAGATGAAGGGCATCATCGGCTTCGGTTCGCTCGGCCCAATCGGCGCCGGCCAGGCGGTGGCCAAGAAACGCGCCAAGGACAAAATCGCGGTGGTGGGCATCGCCATGCCGGCGCAGGCCGCTCCTTACCTGATGCGCGGCGACATCAAGAAAGCGCTGCTGTGGGATCCGAAAGACGCCGGTTATGCGCTGGTGACGGTGGCCGACCAGCTGCTGCAGGGCAAAGAAGTGAATAAGGACCTGTCGATCGAGGGCCTCGGCAAAGCCGACGTCGATATGGAACACAAAGTGATTCGGTTTAATAAGATTTTGGAAGTGACCAAAGACAACGCCCAATCGCTCGGATTCTGATTTTTCGCGTAATTTCGCCACACCGGGAAAGTAGTTAAACCCTCGTAGGGGCGCAGCGTTGCTGCGCCCAGGGCTTCGGCCGCTACGCAAGCACAGGTTAACGTTATGACAGCCTCCCCCGCATTTATCACCCTGGAGAATATCAGCAAGCGATTCCCAGGCGTGCTGGCATTAGACCAGATCAACCTGACGCTGAATAAAGGCGAAGTGCACTGCCTGGCCGGACAAAACGGCTGCGGCAAAAGCACCATCATTAAAATCATCTCCGGCGTCTATCAGCCGGAAAAAGGCGCCAATATTTCGCTGGAAGGCAAACTCTTCCACGCCCTGACGCCGCAGCTGTCCGGTTATTACGGCATACAGGTGATCTACCAGGACCTGTCGCTGTTCCCTAACCTGACGGTAGCGGAAAACATCGCCATCCACCGTTACCTGCCCGGCGGCCACTTCTGGGTGCGCAAGCGGGTGATGCGCCAGACGGCGCTGGACGCCATGGCGCGGGTCGGCGTGCACATCGATCCCGATAAAAAAGTGGAAAAACTGTCGATCGCCGATCGGCAGCTGGTGGCGATTTGCCGCGCCATCGCCGCCGAAGCGCGCTTGGTTATCATGGACGAACCGACCGCCTCGCTGACCCGCCAGGAAGTCGACGGCCTGCTGCGGGTGGTCAACGAACTGAAGGCGGCCGGCATCTGCGTGGTGTTCGTCAGCCACAGATTGGACGAAGTGATGGAAGTCGCCGATCGCATCAGCGTGATGCGCGACGGCAAGCTGGTGGGCACCTGGCCGGCCAGCGAACTGGACAGCCATGAACTGGCGTTCCTGATGACCGGCCAACGCTTCCATTACAGCCCGCTGCCCCCGCTGCCGCCGGCCGAACAAGCGCCGCTGCTCGAAGTGCGCAACCTCAGCCGCGGCGAAAAATACCGCAACGTCAATCTGGCGCTGCGCGGCGGCGAGATCGTCTCGATCGTCGGCCTGCTCGGCGCCGGCCGCACTGAACTGTGCCTCAGCCTGTTCGGCATGACGCGGCCGGACAGCGGCGAGATCCGCATCGAGGGCCGGGCGGTGCAGCTGCACAACAACCGCGAAGCGGTGCGCCACGGCATCGGCTATGTGTCGGAGGATCGTCTGACGCAGGGATTGATCATGGAGCAATCGATCTACGACAACACCATCGTCACCGTCTTCGATCGGCTGCATACCTCGCTCGGGCTGCTGGATCACGCCAAGGCGACCGAGCTGGTTAACCGGCTGATCCGCGATTTGAACATCAAGGTGTCCGACAGCGCATTGCCGGTGAAAACCCTGTCCGGCGGCAACGCCCAGCGCATCGCCATCGCCAAATGGGTCGCGACCCAGCCGAAGATCCTGATCCTCGACTCGCCCACCGTCGGCGTCGACATCGCCAACAAAGAGGGGATCTATCAGATCGCCCGCGATCTGGCGCAGCTGGGCATGGCGGTGCTGATGATCTGCGACGAGATCCCGGAAGCCTATTACAACAGCCATCGGGTGATGGTGATGCGCAAAGGCGAGCTGATCGCCGAGTTCGCGCCGCACCAGAGTACCGAACAACAGATCGCCGAGGTGGTGAATGGATAAGTCATTATTGGCCCGCCTGGCCGGGCGGCACGAGTTTTATCTCGGCCTGCTGGTGTTGCTGCTGGCGATCGGCCTGAGCGCCGGCACCGATGAGTTTCTGACGCTCGGCAACCTGACCGACGTCGCCACCAGCTACGCCATTCTCGGCATCCTGGCCTGCGGGCTGTTCGTGGTGCTGATCGCCGGCGGCATAGACATTTCGTTCCCGGCGGTCACCGCCATCGCGCAGTATGTGATGGCCAGCTGGGTGATCCAGCACGGCGGCAGCTTCCCGCTGGCGTTCGCCCTGGCGATTGGCGTCGGCCTGCTGCTCGGGCTGGTGAACGGTTTCCTGGTGTACTGGCTGAAGGTGCCGGCGATCATCATCACCATCGCCACCCTTAACCTGTTCTACGGCCTGCTGGTATACGCCACCAACGGCACCTGGCTGTACGGCTTCCCGGACTGGTTCATGAACGGCATCAACTGGTTCTCGTTCCAGGGCGCCGACGGTTACGACTACGGCCTGACGCTGCCGCTGCTGTGCCTGCTGGCGACCATCGTCGTCACCGGCGTGCTGATGAACCGCACCCGGCTGGGGCGCCAGATCTACGCCATGGGCGGCAACCGCGACGCGGCGTCGCGCCTGGGGTTGAACCTGCTG
The DNA here is from genome assembly GCF_000747565.1 of Serratia sp. SCBI. Classification (NCBI taxonomy): domain Bacteria; kingdom Pseudomonadati; phylum Pseudomonadota; class Gammaproteobacteria; order Enterobacterales; family Yersiniaceae; genus Serratia; species Serratia sp. SCBI. Next base: position 4,833,980 of record NZ_CP003424.1, read on the forward strand.
CGGCTGCACTTCTGCGTCTACGGCTATATGGGCATTCTGGCCGGCGTCGCGGCGGTGGTGCAGGCGCAGATCACCCAGTCGGTGGCGCCCAACTCGCTGCTCGGCTTCGAGCTGACGGTATTGGCGGCGGTGGTGCTGGGCGGCACCAGCATGAGCGGCGGCCGCGGATCGTTGACCGGCACCCTGCTCGGCGTGGTGCTGCTGGCCTTCCTGCAAAACGGGCTGACGCTGCTCAGCGTCTCGGCCTATTGGCACCAGGTATTCAGCGGCGCGATCATTTTGATCAGCATCAGCACCACCGCCTGGAACGAAAAACGCAAGCTGCTCAAGGAGATCTGACATGACGCAGTTAACTCGGTTGATCCCAAACGATCGGATCATTCGCCTGCAGGGCGCGATCATCATCGCGGTGGCGCTGCTGTTCGCCGGGCTGCTCGGATCGCGCTTCTTTAGCCTCGGCAACTTCCAGTCGATCGCCTCGCAGCTGCCGATCCTCGGCCTGCTGGCGCTCGGCATGGGCATCACCATGCTGACCGGCGGCATCAACCTGTCGATCATCGCCGGCGCCAACGCCTGTTCGCTGGTGATGGCGGCGATCATCGTCAGCCATCCCGACCAGCCGCTGTTCCTGGCGCTGGCGCTGTTGGCCGGCCTGCTGGTGGCGGTGGCGATCGGCGCGCTCAACGGCGCGCTGGTAGCCTGGATAGGCGTCTCGCCCATCCTCGCCTCGCTCGGCACCATGACCCTGATCACCGGCCTGAATATTCTGCTGTCCAACGGCGCGGTGATCTCCGGCTTCCCGGCGGCGATTCAATTTCTCGGCAACGGCGCCGTGCTCGGCGTGCCGGTGGCGCTGATCCTGTTCCTGCTGGTGGCGGTGGGTCTGTGGCTGCTGCTGGAGCACACCACGCTGGGGCGCAGCCTGTACCTGATCGGCTCCAACGAGCAGGCCACCCGCTTCAGCGGCGTGAACACCGCGCGGGTGCAGATCGCGGTGTATATCCTGTCGGCGCTGCTCGGCTGGGGCGCCGCCCTGCTGATGATGGCCAAGTTCAACTCGGCCAAGGCCGGCTACGGCGAATCTTATCTGCTGGTGACCATTCTGGCCTCGGTGCTGGGCGGCATTAACCCGGACGGCGGCTTCGGCCGCATTCTGGGGCTGGTGCTGGCGCTGATCGTGCTGCAAATGTTGGAAAGCGGCCTCAATTTGCTGGGGGTCAGCAGCTACCTGACCATGGCCCTGTGGGGCGGCGTGCTGATCCTGTTTATCGCGTTACAGAATCGAAAAGCCTGAGGAGAAAATAATGGCGAGCTATTTTATTGGCGTAGATGTGGGCACCGGAAGCGCGCGCGCAGGCGTATTCGATCTCAATGGCCGCATGGTCGGCCAGGCCAGCCGGGCCATCGATCTGTACCGGCCGAAGGCGGATTTCGTCGAGCAGTCGTCGGATAACATCTGGCAGGCGGTGTGCAATGCGGTGCGCGACGCGGTCAACCAGGCCGACATCAACCCGATCCAGGTCAAAGGGCTGGGCTTCGACGCCACCTGTTCGCTGGTGGTGCTGGATAAAGAAGGCAAACCGCTGACCGTCAGCCCCTCCGGCCGCACCGAGCAGAACATCATCGTGTGGATGGATCACCGGGCGATCGCCCAGGCCGAGCGCATCAACGCCACCAAACACCGGGTGCTGGACTTCGTCGGCGGCATCATTTCGCCGGAGATGCAGACGCCGAAACTGCTGTGGCTGAAGCAACACATGCCCACCACCTGGGCCAACGCCGGTTACCTGTTCGATCTGCCGGACTTCCTCACCTGGCGCGCCACCCAGGACGCCACCCGCTCGCTGTGCTCGACGGTGTGCAAGTGGACCTATCTCGGCCACGAGCAGCGTTGGGACAAGAGCTACTTCCAGCAGATCGGGCTGGAAGACGTGCTGGAACACGACGCGGCCAAGATCGGCAGCGACGTTAAAATGATGGGCGAGCCGCTGGGCCACGGCCTGACTCAGCGCGCCGCCAGCGAGATGGGGCTGATCGCCGGCACGGCGGTGAGCGTGTCAATCATCGACGCCCACGCCGGCACCCTCGGCACGCTGGGCGCCACCGGCGTCTCCGGCGAGGTGGCCGACTTCAACCGCCGCGTCGCGCTGATCGGCGGCACCTCCACCGGCCATATGGCGATGTCACGCACCGCGCGCTTTATCGGCGGCGTCTGGGGACCGTATTATTCGGCGATCCTGCCGGAATACTGGTTGAACGAAGGCGGCCAGTCCGCCACCGGCGCACTGATCGACCACGTCATCCAGTCGCACCCGTGCTATCAGGATCTGCTGGCGCAGGCGAAAACTCAGGGCCAGACCATCTATGAGGTGCTGAACGCCATTCTGCGCCGCATGGCCGGCGAGCCGGAGAACATCGCCTTCCTGACGCAGGACATTCACATGCTGCCGTACTTCCACGGCAACCGCTCGCCGCGCGCCAACCCGACGCTGACCGGCATCCTGACCGGGCTGAAGCTGTCGCGCACGCCGGAGGACATGGCGCTGCACTACCTGGCCACCATTCAGGCCATCGCGCTCGGCACCCGCCACATCATCGAAACCATGAACCACAGCGGCTACAGCATCGACACCATCATGGCCAGCGGCGGCGGCACCAAGAACCCGATCTTCGTGCAGGAACACGCCAACGCCACCGGTTGCGCCATGCTGCTGCCGGAGGAGAGCGAAGCGATGCTGCTGGGCGGCGCGATGATGGGCACCGTGGCGGCCGGCGTGTTCGACACCTTGCCGGAGGCGATGAGCGCCATGAGCCGCATCGGCAAGACGGTGACGCCGCAGACCAACCAGATAAAAAGCTACTACGATCGCAAATACCGGGTGTTCCACGAGCTGTACAACGACCACATGAAATACCGCCGGTTGATGCAGGAGGAGGCGTGATGCAGCAAGAGTGGCGGCAGGCCGTGCAGGGCTGGCAAACCTACAGCCAGGAGCTGGCGCAGCTGGGCGAACGCCTCGATGCGCGCACCTGGCAACGGCTGCTGGCGCTGCTGGCCGACTGCCGCGGTAAAATCGCCGTCACCGGCGTCGGCACCTCGGGGATTGCGGCGCGCAAGATAGCCCATATGCTGGCCTGCGTGGAGCGGCCGGCGGTCTACCTCGACGCCACCGGCGCTGCGCACGGCGATCTGGGTTTTCTGCGCGCCGACGATCTGCTGATCCTGATCTCGCGCGGCGGCAATTCCGACGAGCTGACCCGCCTGCTGCCGACGCTGCAGGCCAAAGGGGTGACGCTGATCGCGGTGACGGAAAACCCGCATTCCGCCATCGCGCAGGCGGCGCAGCTGACGATCGCCACCGGGGTGCAAAAGGAGATAGATCCGCTGAACATGCTGGCCACCACCTCGATTGTGCTGGTGTTGGCGATCTTCGACGCCGCCTGCGCCTGCCTGATGACGCGCAGCGGTTACGATAAGGACACCTTGCTGGCGGTGCATCCGGGCGGCGGCGTGGGGAAAAGTTTGCGGGAGGAAAACTGAGGGCCCGACACCGCGGGCCCGGCAGACATTACAGCGGCATGTAGATGTCGAAACGGTGGCTTTTGGTCAGCGTGGCGGCGTGCGCCGGCACGTCGGCCAGCGGCGGCGCGTAGTCCGGGCGTTTCACCACCACGCGCTTGGTCGCCAAACGGCGCGCCGGTTCCAGCAGGCCGTCGGCGTCATCGTCGCTGCCCACCAGCGATTGGAACACCCGCATCTCTTTCTTCACCAGCGCGCTTTTCTGCTTGTGCGGGAACATCGGATCGAGATACACCACCTCCGGGCGCGGGCTGAGATCCGCCAGCGCCGTCAGGCTGGAGGCGTGCAGCAGCATCAGACGATCGCGCAGCCACGGGCCGATTTCCGCATCCTGATAGCCGCGCTGCAGGCCGTCGTCCAGCAACGCCGCCACCACCGGATTGCGCTCCAGCATCCGCACCCGGCAGCCCAGCGCCGCCAGCACGAAGGCGTCGCGCCCCAGCCCGGCGGTGGCGTCCACCACGTCCGGCAGGTAGCTGCCCTTGATGCCGACCGCCTTGGCCACCGCCTCGCCGCGGCCGCCGCCAAAGCGGCGCCGGTGCGCCATGGCGCCGGAGACGAAATCGACGTAGATCCCGCCAAGCTTCGGCTCGTCGCGCTTGCGCAGCTCCAGCCGCTGCGGGGTCAGTACCAGCGCCATCGGCGCGTCGTCGTCGGACGTCAGCCGCCAGCGCTGCGCCAAAACAGACAAGGCGCCGGGATCGGCGCCTGCTTCACACAATAAACACACGCTCACGTGTCGGGTTATCCTTTAATGCCGTAATGGCGCAGCATAGCATCCAGCTGCGGCTCGCGGCCACGGAAGCGTTTGAACAGCGCCATCGGCTCTTCCGAACCGCCGCGCGACAGGATGTTGTCGAGGAAAGATTTGCCGGTCTCGGCGTTGAAAATCCCCTCTTCTTCGAAGCGCGAGTAGGCGTCGGCCGACAGCACTTCCGCCCACAGGTAGCTGTAGTAACCCGCCGCGTAGCCGCCGGCGAAGATGTGGCTGAAGGCGTGCGGGAAGCGGCCCCAGCTCGGCGAAGGCACCACCGCCACCATTTTCTTCACTTCCGCCAGCGTCGGCAGGATCTGCGCCCCTTTCTCCGGGCTGTATTCGAAGTGCATGCGGAAATCGAACAGGCCGAACTCGAGCTGGCGCAGGATGAACAGCGCCGCCTGGTAATTCTTGGCCGCCAGCAGCTTGTCGAGCATGGCCTTCGGCAGCGGCTCGCCGCTCTGGTAGTGGCCGGAGATAAACGCCAGCGCTTCCGGCTCCCAGCACCAGTTTTCCATAAACTGGCTCGGCAGCTCGACCGCATCCCACGGCACCCCGTTGATGCCGGAGACGCCGGCGGTATCGATCTGCGTCAGCATGTGGTGCAGACCGTGGCCGAACTCGTGGAACAGCGTAGTCACTTCGTTATGGGTGAACAGCGCCGGCTGATCGCCCAGCGGGCGGTTGAAGTTGCAGGTCAGGTAAGCGACCGGTTTTTGCAGCGTGCCGTCGGCCTTGCGCAGGCTGCCGACGCAGTCGTCCATCCAGGCGCCGCCGCGTTTGTTTTCGCGGGCGTACAGATCGAGGTAGAAGCTGCCGCGCAGTTCTCCGTCGGCGTCGAACAGATCGAAGAAGCGCACGTCCGGATGCCAGGTATCCACGTCTTTACGCTCTTTGGCGGTGATGCCGTAAATGCGTTTCACCACTTCGAACAGCCCTTCCACCACACGCTGTTCCGGGAAGTACGGGCGCAGCTGCTCGTCGCTGATGGAGAACAGGTGCTGCTTCTGTTTTTCGCCGTAATAGGTGATGTCCCAGGCGTCGAGCTCGTCCACGCCATAGTGCTGTTTGGCGAAGGCGCGCAGCTGTGCCAGCTCCTGCTCGGCCTGCGGGCGGGCGCGTTTGGCCAGATCGCTCAGGAAGCCGATCACCTGCTCCGGGCTTTCCGCCATCTTGGTCGCCAGCGACTTGTCGGCGTAGGTGTCAAAGCCCAGCAGCTGAGCCAGCTCATGGCGCAGCGCCAGCGTTTCCGCCATCACTTCGCTGTTATCCCATTTGCCGGCGTTCGGCCCCTGATCGGAGGCGCGGGTGGCGAAGGCGCGGTACATCTCTTCGCGCAGCGCGCGGTTGTCGGCGTAGGTCAGCACCGGCAGGTAGCTCGGCATGTCCAGCGTCAGCAGCCAGCCGTCCTGCTCTTTGGCCTGCGCCATCGCCTGGGCCTGCGCCAGGGCGCTTTCCGGCAGGCCGCTCAGCTCGGCTTCGTCGGTAATCAGTTTGCTCCAGCCCATGGTGGCGTCGAGCACGTTGTTGCTGTAGGTAGAGCCCAGTTCGGACAGGCGCGCGACGATCTCGCCGTAGCGCTGCTGTTTGTCCGCCGACAGGCCGATGCCCGAGAGTTCGAAATCGCGCAGCGCGTTGTCCACCGCCTTGCGCTGCGGCACGCTCAGCGTCTCGAACGCCGCGCCCTCTTTCAGGCTGCGGTAGGCCTGGTACAGCCCTTCGTGCTGGCCGACCCAGGTGCCGTACTCGGACAGCAGCGGCAGCGCCTGCTCATAGGCGGCGCGCAGCTCCGGGCTGTTTTTCACCGAGTTCAGGTGCCCGATCGGCGACCAGATGCGCGACAGGCGATCGTCCGACTCCGCCAACGGCTGACACAAATTGTCCCAGGTGAACGGCCCCGGCTGCGCGACCACGCGCTCTACCGCGGCGCGGCAGTCCGCCAGCGCGGATTGCACCGCAGGCACGATATCTTCAGGGCGGATCGCCGAGAACGGCGGCAGGGAAAACGGAGTCAGCAACGGATTTGTCATAGGGCAGTCCTGATTAGCGTTGGGGCCCGCCGCGAGGGCGAGCCTTAAAATGCGTATGAATCTCTAACATGGAGCCGGGCAACAGGAAAATCAATGCCCGGCGTTGATCGTTCGTGCCTTAAACGGCGCATTGGCGAATGCGGGCGGCCAGCGCCGCCAGCTGTTCGTCGTCGGCGCGCGCGGCGTCGTGGGAGGAAATGTAGCCTTCGTAACGCGTGAAAAACTTCGGCGAGGTCGATTCGATCGGCCGCCACTGCTCCAGCGACGCAGTGCCGTGCAGCGGGATCAGTTTGGCGTGCACATGGTCGACGCCGTAGCCCTCGAACACCATGCCGCAGCGGCCGACGTCGTCGAACGCGCGATCCAGCTGCCGCGCCACCCTCTTGGTCGCCAGCATCAACGCACTCAGCACCTCGTCCGGCAGGTCAAACGCGTAGCTCGGGTGGTGCGCCTTGGGGATCACCACGCTGAAACCGTCGGTGTTGGGAAAGATGGACAGGAACGCCAGATGGTCGTCGTCTTCCCAGATTTTATGGCACGGCGCCTTGCCCGCCACGATGTCGCAAAAAATGCAGCTCATCCTTTCTCCTTGTGATTCACAGCGTTTCAACCCGTTCGAATTCTTCGAATACCAGCCACATGTCCGGCGCAAAGCTCCCCTCGCGGGTAAAGAATGCCTGATGCCCCTCGCGCCAAAATGCCAGGCTTTTGTCGCCTTCGCCCTCTTTGGCCGCCATCTCGGCGGTCACCTGGTCGTAGCGCACCAGGCGCAGCGCCAGAGTTCTGATCACGCAGGCCGGTTCGCCGCGGCCATCAAGAACGATGCTGTAATCGCCGATCCTCGGGGTTTGTTCCCGACGATAGCTCGCATAGGAACTGCAGGTGGCGGTTTTATCCCCGCTCAGCACCAACCCCAGCAGTTCGTCGGCTAACGCAGGGCCGTCGCCGAACGCCCAGCGCGCCGCGTCGGGGTAATTCGCCAAAATCGCCTGTTTGCTCATCGTCCTGTCCCTTTCTGTTAACGTCTGCGGCAACGGAGTCCGGTTTTTCCCGGCCAGACAGTTTATACTGTGCAGATTATAAGCCTTATTGCATTGAATGCTCCGTCTGCGGAGCACAAGGAACCGCCACCCGTCATGTTAAGTTATCGCCACAGTTTCCACGCCGGCAACCACGCCGACGTGCTCAAACACACCGTTCAGAGCCTGATCATCGAGTCGCTGAAGGAAAAAGAGAAGCCTTTCCTGTATCTGGATACCCACTCGGGCGCGGGCCGTTATCAGCTCAGCGGCGAACACGCCGAGCGCACCGGCGAATACCTGGAAGGCATCGGCTTGCTGTGGCAACGCGACGATCTGCCCGAGGAGCTGGCGGCCTACATGAGCGTGGTGCACAACTTCAACCGTTCCGGCACGCTGCGCTACTACCCCGGTTCGCCGCTGATCGCCCGCCAGCTGCTGCGCCCTCAGGATAAAATTCACCTGACCGAGCTGCACCCGAGCGATTACCCGCTGCTGCGCAGCGAGTTCCAGAAAGACGAGCGCGCCAAAGTGCAGCGCGCCGACGGCTATCAGCAGCTGAAATCCCAGCTGCCGCCACCGTCGCGCCGCGGCCTGATCCTGATGGACCCGCCGTATGAAATGAAGACCGATTACCAGGACGTGGTCAAAGGCATTCAGGAAGGCTACAAGCGTTTCGCCACCGGCACCTACGCGCTGTGGTACCCGGTGGTGATGCGCCAGCAGATCAAACGCATGCTGCGCGATCTGGAAGCCACCGGCATTCGCCGCATCCTGCAGATCGAGCTGGCGGTGAAACCCGACAGCGATCAGCGCGGCATGACCGCCTCCGGCATGATCGTCATCAACCCGCCGTGGAAGCTGGAACAGCAGATGAAAAACGTGCTGCCGTGGCTGCACAAGGTGCTGGTGCCGTCGGGCATCGGCCACCATCTGGTCAACTGGGTGGTACCGGAATAATCCCCGGCAGGGCGCGGTTTACCGCGCCCTGCGTCCGCCTATCGCAGCCATCGACGCAATCTTTGCGACAAACCCCGGTCAGGCGTTAAACTCTTACCCTCTTCAAATTCACAACTCATGGAAATCCCAGATGACGAAACATTACGATTATCTAGCAATTGGCGGCGGCAGCGGCGGTATCGCATCGATCAACCGGGCAGCCATGTACGGCCAAAAGTGTGCGCTGATTGAAGCCAAAGAGCTGGGCGGCACCTGTGTAAACGTGGGTTGTGTACCGAAAAAAGTCATGTGGCACGCGGCGCAGATCGCCGAGGCCATCCATCAGTACGGCCCGGACTACGGCTTCGACACCACCGTCAACGCCTTCGACTGGAAAAAGCTGGTCGCCAACCGCACCGCCTATATCGACCGCATCCACAATTCCTACGATAACGTGCTGGGCAAGAACAAGGTTGACGTGATCAAAGGGTTCGCGCGCTTCGTGGATGCGCACACCGTGGAAGTGAACGGCGAAACCATCACCGCCGATCACATCCTGATCGCCACCGGCGGCCGCCCGAGCCATCCGGCTATTCCGGGCGCGGAATACGGCATCGACTCCGACGGCTTCTTTGAGCTGGACGCCATGCCGAAACGCGTCGCCGTGGTGGGCGCCGGCTATATCGCCGTGGAGATCGCCGGCGTGCTGAACGCGCTGGGCGCGGAAACGCACCTGTTCGTGCGCAAGCACGCGCCGCTGCGCACCTTCGATCCGATGATCGTCGACACCCTGGTGGAAGTGATGAACACCGAGGGGCCGAACCTGCATACCGAATCGGTGCCGAAAGCAATCGTCAAGAACGCCGACGGCAGCCTGACGCTGCAGCTGGAAAACGGCAAGGCATTCACCGTCGACTGCCTGATTTGGGCCATCGGCCGCGAACCGGCGACCGACAACCTGAACCTCGGCGTGACCGGGGTGAAAACCAATGAGAAAGGCTACATCGACGTCGATAAGTTCCAGAACACCAACGTCAAAGGCATCTACGCGGTGGGCGACAACACCGGCGCGGTAGAGCTGACCCCGGTCGCCGTGGCCGCCGGCCGCCGCCTGTCCGAGCGCCTGTTCAACAACAAGCCGGACGAGCACCTGGATTACAGCAACATCGCCACCGTGGTGTTCAGCCACCCGCCGATCGGCACCGTCGGCCTGACCGAGCAGGAAGCCATCGAGAAGTTCGGCGCGGACAACGTGAAGGTGTACAAGTCCTCCTTCACCGCCATGTACAGCGCCGTGACGCAGCACCGCCAGCCGTGCCGTATGAAGCTGGTGTGCGTGGGTAAAGAAGAGAAGATCGTCGGCCTGCACGGCATCGGCTTCGGCATGGACGAAATCCTGCAGGGCTTCGCGGTGGCGGTGAAGATGGGCGCCACCAAGAAGGACTTCGACAACACCGTGGCTATCCACCCGACCGCGGCGGAAGAGTTCGTCACCATGCGCTAAGCGCTACGTTTATCCCACTCTCAGGCCGGGGTAAATACCGGCCTGTTCTTTTTGTGCGGTTTACTATTCCCTTCGCACCCGCCTGCTTTTTCTGCCATTATTCTGCCTGATAAATTAGCGGGACTGATACAAACCTCCCCGCGCCTCTGGAGAACGCCGATGCTGTTCAAACTATGCAAAACCCTTGCGATGGCCTGCGTGGCCCTGATTATCGCCCAGAGCAGCGCGCTCAGCTTTACCCTGGAAGTAGCGGGCAAGATCGACAACGTGACCGATCCGGTCAAAAAAAGCTATCTGTTCACCGATAAACAGCTGTTGGCGATGCCGGTGCACAGCATCACGACCTCCACCTCCTGGACGCCGCAGAGGAAGTTTGAAGGGATTTCGGTGGCCGACATCCTGGAGCGCGTCGGCGCCAAGGGCGAGACGCTGACCTTCTACGCGCTGAACGATTATTACATCGACGTGCCGTTGTCCGACGTCAAGAAGTACAACATGATCCTGGCCTACAAGATGGACGGGGAGATGCTGAAGCTCAGAAACTTCGGCCCGCTGTTCCTGGTTTACCCGCGTGACGCCGCCGGGCCTGAGCTGAACTCGCCGTTGTACAACTCGCGCTTTATCTGGCAAGTCGACAGGATCGTGATCAAATGAAGCTGACGACCTTTAAGAACGGCAGCAGGCTGGCGATACCGGCCATCTTCGCCGCGCTGTTTCTGGTGGCTTCGACCGTCACGCTCTATTACTACAGCGCCACCCTATCGAAGAAAGGGCTGTATGCCATCGCCGGCACGCAGGAGAACTACTCCTGGTCGATCGCCAAGTTCTCCATCAAGCTGGCGGAATTCGACACGTTCGTCGAGCAGCAGAGCCACGCGCCGCAGGTGGACAACGACAACCTGCGGCTGCGATTCGAAATCCTCTATTCGCGCTTTTACGTGCTGGAAACCGTCTCCGAATCCACGCAACCGCTGTACGCCGAGCCGGGCTACCCGGAAGTGGTCAAGCAGATGCGCCTGCAGATGGATCGCATCGATAAACTGCTGGATAACCCGAAAATCGACTTCAATCAGGTTTTCGCGGCCATGAAGGCCATTAAGCCTTACGCCATCGAAATGGCCAACCTGACCGACCACGCCGAGGTGAAGCAGCGCACCGCCGCCTATGAGGACTACATCGAGAAACGGCACATCATTTTCTATGGGCTGGTGATTGTCATGTTCTCGGTGATCGCGCTGATCGCCATCACCCTGATCGTGTTCCGTCAGCAGCGGCTGACCATTCGCCAGCAGGCCAAGGCGATCGAGGCGGAGAAAGCGACCCGCACCAAAAACGCCTTCCTCGGCGCCATCGGCCACGAACTGCGCACCTCATTGCAGAGCGTGATGTCGGCCATCGACGTGCTGGTGAATACCCGGGTATCGGCGGAGCATGCGGACACCTTCCAGCGGCTGGAGACCGCCGCGCAGCAGATCGAAAGCCAAATGAAAGATCTGACCGACTACGCGCACCTCGACAGCGGCATGATGGAGCTGCGCATCGTGCCGTTCGACGCGCAGAAGCTGATCGCGGAGACCGCCAACGAAATCGCTACTTTGACCCGCAAAGAGCAAGTCAAGCTGAGCTGCGAGGTGGAGTGCAGCCACCTGTTGGTGCATTCCGACCCGCTGCGCATCCGGCAGATTATCGTCAACCTGCTGACCAACGCCTACAAATACACCGAAAGCGGCAGCATTACGCTGCACAGCTGTCTGCGCCGTCAACCCGGCGGCAGTTCGCTGATTATCGAAGTGACCGACACCGGCATCGGTATCGAAAAAGACCAGCTCGATCAGATCTTCAAACCCTTTACCCAGTTGGATCAGTCGCATACCAAGCAATATGCCGGCGTGGGGATGGGATTGGCGATCGTGCACGGCCTGGTGACGCTGCTCGACGGCACCATCACGGTGTACAGCGAAATCAAGAAGGGCAGCACCTTTATCGTCAGCATTCCGGTGCAGATCAGTGAAGAAGAACGCGCCGACGAGCCCGCCGCCGCCAATACCTCTCTGCAGCAGAAGCCGCAGCAGGTGCTGGTGGTGGATGACAACAAGTCGGTGGGTGACGCCTTTGCGGCGTTGCTGGATAAGCTGGGTTACCAGCACGAACTGTGTGACTCGCCGGAACGCGCGTTGCAGAAACTGCTCAGACGCCCTTACGACGCGCTGTTGCTGGATCTGCAGATGCCGGGCATCGACGGCGCCGCCCTGGCCAGGCAGCTGCGCAATCGTCGCGGCCCCAACCGCCATGTGCCGATCATCGGCATCAGCGCCTACACGCCGGAGCAACTCACGGCGGATCAGCGCGCGCTGTTCGACAACTACCTGATGAAGCCGGTTCGGCTGGATGCGCTGTCGAACGCGCTGGCCGAGGTGTTCCCCGCTAAAGATTAAAACAGCGTTGCAGTGCGGCTTCGATCACATGGAGCCGCACCGGTTTTTCATAAGGGCCGAGTACATCGTACTCGCGCATCGCCTGAGCGATTTCCGATTCGCGTCGATCGGTGCCCAGCTCACCGGTCAGCACCAGTACCGGCGCGTCCGGGTTGTCGGAGGCGCGGATGGTGGCGATACAGCGATCCGCCGTTTCTTCACCGATCAGCCAGTCCACCACGTAACCGTCGAACAGGCTTTGCTGCAACGCCTGACAGAAGCTGTCGACGTCGTAAAACGCCACCGCGTTGAAACCGCAGCCGCCAAGATACTTGGCCAACTCATCGGCCGCCTGATGCGAATCGTCCAATACCGCAATGCTCAGACGCTCATCGTCGCCATAGCCGGGCCGGATTTCGATCAGTTCGACGCCATAACGCGGCCCTGCCGGCGCCTCATCGGCGCGATAGATATGCCATTGCCCCTCGATGCGCAGCGCCACAAATTCCGCCGGCCGCCCGGCGGGAAGCTCGTCGCCGATGTGCCCGACGCAAGGCATCGCGACCCCTGCCACAAAAAAGATGGCATCGCGCGCCATGTTCGGTTCGGCCGCCTCGTGTTCGGCGCTCAAATCGGCGATCGCCGCCGGCGTTTCTCCGAGCGCGGCCGCGACGCTGTTGATCTGTTCCAGCGTCCAGGGGCTTTGCCCTTTCAATTTGCGGTGCGCATGTGAAAAACTCAGATCCAAGATGCGGCTGAGCTCTCGGGCATGCTGACGTTTTCCAATCCCGTAATGTAAAAACAGCTCTCTGACCCGATTGGCAATCGACTGTGAATCGAATTTTTGGTGATTGTTATCCATTTGTTCCTTCGTATTTTTTTTACTGATTTATCAGTCGTTTTGATTATTTCTGCTGAAAAAGCCACATCTAAAACTAGCATCCCATGCAATTATGCGTTAAAAACGTTGCTTGACATACCATGTTGCATCGTCAAACATGGTATCAAAAGAGACATACAGCAATACACTATAAAAAACAACACCAGCACGTTTTTTAATAATAACCATAGTAACACCAGGGAAAATTTGTTCCGTTGCCGCTACTGAGACGATGTCCACATCGCTCGGACTGCATAAGCAAAACGGGGCTTGAGCCTTTAGCGCTAATCTGTTTTACCCACTTTTGAGCCGGGATCCGTCAGGGTCCCGGTTTTTTATTGTCCTGACGCCGCGCCATCATACGTTCTCCCCCCACCGCCGCAAATAAAAACGGAGCCGGCATGCCGGCTCCGTTGTCGTTGTAATGACCGCTGAACGTCAGAAGCGCCAGGTGAAGCCGGCGTTGACGCTGTTATCCTGATGGTGCTGCGACAGCAGCCCGCCGTAGCCCAGCGACAGCGAGGCGTTTTCGTTCACCGCCACTTCCGCCCCCGCCTTCAGCACCATGCCGTCGCGCGACACCGGCACGCTGTCCACCACGAACGGCGCGTTGCCGCCGTTGAACCGCAGCCCGGTGCCGCGCGCCAGCCCGCCGTACTGGTGTTGCCATCCCAGCTCGCTGCGCAGCGCCACCGTCGTGCCCGGGGTCACCTGCCACGCGGTGTCCGCGCGCAGCCCCAGCGTCGACACCGTCGCATCCGTGTGCTGCTTGTCGCCGCGCAGCGCCGCTGCGCCGCCGCTTTCCGCGATGCCGTTGTTTTCGAAGTTCACGTACGCCAGGTTGACGAACGGCTCCAGGTTCAGCCACTCGCCCGGCACRCTGTAGCCCGCTTCCGCGAACAGCTGTTCGGTGCGCGCGCTGTACTTCGCCGTGTCACGGTCCGACTGCATCCCGTAGTTCACCGACCGTTTGGTGTCGATGCGGTGCCAGGTGTAGCCCGCCCCGCCACGCAGCGCCAGCGCCCCGAACTGCTTGTCGCCGTACGCCGCCAGGTGGTAGTTGTCGCTGTCCGCCTTCGACCCGTAGCCGCCGTGCAGCGAGGTGCGGGTGTAGCCGGTCGCTACCCCCAGCCGCCAGTCGGCCGCCGCCGCCGAGTCCAGCCCCACCAGTACCCCGTAGGTCGAGGCCTGATAGCCGGTGGCGTTGGCGTCGCCCGACGCGTGGTCCCACGCCCCCAGCAGCTGCGCCCAGGCGCCGTCCTCGTCCGCCTTGATGGCCGACGAGCTCGCCAGCCCTTCCGCCTGACGCAGACGCCCGTTCAGCGCCTCACGCAGGTAGCGGCTGTCGTTCACCAGCGCCGACGCGATATCCGCATGGATTTGCCCCGAAAGCTGACGGAACGCCTGCCGCGCCTCGCCCGCCGTGCCGCTGTTAAGAACGCTTTCGTACACCGGGTTGCCCGCCGCCAGCGCATCCGCCGCCGCCGCCACCGCCCGCTCGTTCGGCGTCTGCGCCACGCTGGCGAAGCTCGTGCCGTTGCGCCCGACGCTCAGCGTCACCCCGGCCGGCTGGTAGCTCAGCCCGGTGCCGAGGAACAGGTAGTTCGGCGCCACCGCGTCAAACTGCCCGCTCACCCCCTGCTGCGCGCTCAGGATGGTGTACTGCTGGCCCAGCAGGCTGCGCACCTCGCTTTGCGTCAGCAGGTTGGCGCTGTTCTCCAGCGTCACCGCCACCTCGCCGCCGCCGATCGTCGCCGATCCGCTGCTCTGGATCCGATCGCTCTGGCCGTTCGGCCCCACTTCCACCGCGTAGCGCGAACCCGGCTCGAAGCTGACGTTGCCCGCCACGTTCAAGGTGCCGATCGAGTTGCCCGGCGCCACGGTGCCGCCGCGGCGGGCGGTCAGCGAACCGACCGTGCCGCTGCCGCCGACGATGCCGCCGCTCTGCACGCTGACGTCCGAGGTGACCGAGCCGTTGATCGCCAGCCGCCCCTGATTGACCAGCGTCGGGCCGGAATAAGTGTTGTTACCGGTCAGCACCAGGGTGCCGATACCCTGCTTGGTCAGGCCGCCGTGGCCGGAGATATCGTTGCTCCAGACGTCCAGCCCGCACAGCACATCGCTGCAGACGCGCTCGGTCGGTTTGCCCTTGTCCAGCACCGCGCCGACGCCCGGCAGATCCACCACGAATTGGGTCGGGCCGTAAGCCACGCCCGTCGGATCCGGAATACGGAACTCCGCCGGAATATCCTCGGCGGTCACCAACATGCCCGGACCGTTGATGGCCTTGCCCAGGTTGATCATCCCCCAGCCGTAGAGCGCGTCGATGCCCGGCGCGCCCATGTCGGTGGCGGTGGTTTTCAGCAAGTCGGCAATCTGCGCCGAGTTCATGTACGGGAAACGCTGCAGCAACACCGCCACTGCGCCGGTGACGTGCGGGGTCGCCATCGAGGTGCCGTTTTTATTGCCGTAGTCCGACACCAGATTGGCCGGATCGGAACCGTTGGCCACGGTGCTGTAGATTTTGCTGCCCGGCGACGAGACGCAGAAGCTGGCGGTATAGCCGCAGCGGGACGAGAAGCTGCTGATGGTGTAAGGCACGCTGTTGGCGGATGCCGCATCCTGCGCCACGCTGGCGACCGACAGCCAGTTCGGCGCGATGTCCGGCACGAAGTAGGCCAGCCCGCTGATCACATCCGGTTGGTTGTAATTGCCGTCGTTACCGGCGGCGAACAGCACCAGAATATTTTTGCGCGCCGCGTCGATGGCGCCCTGATAACCTGCGCCGGCCAGGCTACCGAGCAGCGGCTTGACCTGATCGAATTGCTCCTGCGCATCCTTCAGCTCGAAGTGCAGCGCGTTAGGATCGCGGCCGCCGTCGGACAGGAAATCGGGAATGCTGACGCCCCAGCTGTTGTTGATCACCCGCACGCCGCTCTTGATCATCGCCTGCCAGCCGGCATTGGTGACGGCGCCGTCCAGGCCGAGGAATTCGCCGTACGCCGGGCCGTCGTTGTCATTATCGACGCTGATCACCTGCGAATCGAAGGCCACGCCGTGCATGCCGACGCCGTCGCGATTCGCCGCGCTGATCCCCGCGACGTGCACCCCGTGATTGCTCAACATGCCCTGCGAACCGCTGTAGAAGTGGAAGGTGCCGTCGAAGTAAAAGCGATCGCCGGCGTTAATTCCCGGCCGGTGCGGATCGGTATAGGCGCGGTAGCCTTCGGTGACGACGTTGATCAGTTTGCCGTCGCCGGCGAATTCGGGATGGCGGTTAACCGGAGTGTCGAAAATGCCCACCTTTTGCCCTTTGCCGGTGTAGCCGGCGGCGTAGGCCTCATCGGCGTGGATCGCCCCCAACCCCCAGTTGGCGTTGAATTCGGCGCTGCGCCAGCTGGCCGGATCGCCGGGTTGGCCATTCACCTCGTGCGGCGCCGCCTGCGCATACCCTGCCAGCGCCATGCAGCAGACCAGCGCGTTCAGCCGCCACGGCGAGCGACGAACGTTTCCTTTGCTATCAAAACCCATTGTTGTTGTCATTTCCTTACCTTTTGCTTGTTATTGGCCGACGCCCCAGGTGCGCCGGGTTCTCATTAGCAGGATGTGAAAAAGGAACCGCCCGCAGGCGGTTCCCGTACAAGGATTGAGTCGATGTTGCTTAGAAGCGCCAGGTGAAGCCGGCGTTGACGCTGTTGTCCTGATGGTGCTGCGACAGCAGCCCGCCGTAGCCCAGCGACAGCGAGGCGTTTTCGTTCACCGCCACTTCCGCCCCCGCCTTCAGCACCATGCCGTCACGCGACACCGGCACGCTGTCCACCACGAACGGCGCGTTGCCGCCGTTGAACCGCAGCCCGGTGCCGCGCGCCAGCCCGCCGTACTGGTGTTGCCATCCCAGCTCGCTACGCAGCGCCACCGTCGTGCCCGGGGTCACCTGCCACGCGGTGTCCGCACGCAGCCCCAGCGTCGACACCGTCGCATCCGTGTGCTGCTTGTCGCCGCGCAGCGCCGCCGCGCCGCCGCTTTCCGCGATGCCGTTGTTTTCGAAGTTCACGTACGCCAGGTTGACGAACGGCTCCAGGTTCAGCCACTCGCCCTGCACACTGTAGCCCGCTTCCGCGAACAGCTGTTCGGTGCGCGCGCTGTACTTCGCCGTGTCACGGTCCGACTGCATCCCGTAGTTCACCGACCGTTTGGTGTCGATGCGGTGCCAGGTGTAGCCCGCCCCGCCACGCAGCGCCAGCGCCCCGAACTGCTTGTCGCCGTACGCCGCCAGGTGGTAGTTGTCGCTGTCCGCCTTCGACCCGTAGCCGCCGTGCAGCGAGGTGCGGGTGTAGCCGGTCGCTACCCCCAGCCGCCAGTCGGCCGCCGCCGCCGAGTCCAGCCCCACCAGTACCCCGTAGGTCGAGGCCTGATAGCCGGTGGCGTTGGCGTCGCCCGACGCGTGGTCCCACGCCCCCAGCAGCTGCGCCCAGGCGCCGTCCTCGTCCGCCTTGATGGCCGACGAGCTCGCCAGCCCTTCCGCCTGACGCAGACGCCCGTTCAGCGCCTCACGCAGGTAGCGGCTGTCGTTCACCAGCGCCGACGCGATATCCGCATGGATTTGCCCCGAAAGCTGACGGAACGCCTGCCGCGCCTCGCCCGCCGTGCCGCTGTTAAGAACGCTTTCGTACACCGGGTTGCCCGCCGCCAGCGCATCCGCCGCCGCCGCCACCGCCCGCTCGTTCGGCGTCTGCGCCACGCTGGCGAAGCTCGTGCCGTTGCGCCCGACGCTCAGCGTCACCCCGGCCGGCTGGTAGCTCAGCCCGGTGCCGAGGAACAGGTAGTTCGGCGCCACCGCGTCAAACTGCCCGCTCACCCCCTGCTGCGCGCTCAGGATGGTGTACTGCTGGCCCAGCAGGCTGCGCACCTCGCTTTGCGTCAGCAGGTTGGCGCTGTTCTCCAGCGTCACCGCCACCTCGCCGCCGCCGATCGTCGCCGATCCGCTGCTCTGGATCCGATCGCTCTGGCCGTTCGGCCCCACTTCCACCGCGTAGCGCGAACCCGGCTCGAAGCTGACGTTGCCCGCCACGTTCAAGGTGCCGATCGAGTTGCCCGGCGCCACGGTGCCGCCGCGGCGGGCGGTCAGCGAACCGACCGTGCCGCTGCCGCCGACGATGCCGCCGCTCTGCACGCTGACGTCCGAGGTGACCGAGCCGTTGATCGCCAGCCGCCCCTGATTGACCAGCGTCGGGCCGGAATAAGTGTTGTTACCGGTCAGCACCAGGGTGCCGATACCCTGCTTGGTCAGGCCGCCGTGGCCGGAGATATCGTTGCTCCAGACGTCCAGCCCGCACAGCACATCGCTGCAGACGCGCTCGGTCGGTTTGCCCTTGTCCAGCACCGCGCCGACGCCCGGCAGATCCACCACGAATTGGGTCGGGCCGTAAGCCACGCCCGTCGGATCCGGAATACGGAACTCCGCCGGAATATCCTCGGCGGTCACCAACATGCCCGGACCGTTGATGGCCTTGCCCAGGTTGATCATCCCCCAGCCGTAGAGCGCGTCGATGCCCGGCGCGCCCATGTCGGTGGCGGTGGTTTTCAGCACTTCCGCCACCTGTGCGCCGCTCAGATACGGGAAACGCTCCATCAGCACCGCAACGCTGCCGGCCACGTGCGGCGCCGCCATCGAGGTGCCGCTGTATTTGGCGTAGCCGGTCGTCAGATTCTCCACGCTGGTGCCTTCAATCACCGAGCTGTATACCCGGGTGCCCGGCGCCGAAACGCAGAAGCTGGCGGTGTAGCCGCAGCGGGAAGAGAAGGTGCTGATGCTGTAGTCGCCGGTATTGGTGGGATCCTGCAAGCTGGCGACCGACAGCCAGTTCGGTGCAATCTCCGGCACGAAATAGGCCAGGCCGGCCATGGCATCGGGGTTATTCAGATTGCCGTCGTTACCGGCGGCGAAGATGGTGACCACGCCGCTGCGCGCCGCGTCGATCGCGCCCTGATAGGCGCCGCCGGGCTTGGTGCCGAGGATCTGTTTGATCTGATCGAACTGCTTTTGCGCATCGTTTACTGTGAAATGCGGATAAGCCGGGTCATAACCCCCCTCATCAAACTTTTCGGTAATGCCGATGCCCCAACTGTTATTGATGATGCGCGCGCCGCTGGCCACCAGCGCATCCCAACCGGCCTGGTACACTGCGCCGTCGTTGCCGAGGATGATGCCGTCCTCCGGGCCGGGATCGCCGTTTTCGGCGCTGATGATCTGCGCATTGAACGCCACGCCGTGCATGGCGCCGCCGTCGCGGCTGCCGGCGGCGATGCCGCCCACGTGGGTACCGTGCGAACCGAGCGTGCCATCGGAGTCCACGCTCGGCGTACCGTCATAGCGGAAAGTGTCGCCTTTTTTCACCGGAATATAGGGATCGGTGTATTCGCGGATGCCTTCGGTAACCAGATTGATCACCTTATTCTCACCGGCAAACTCCGGGTGCTTGGCGTAGACCGGCTGATCGAAAATGCCAAGTTTGATGCCTTTTCCGGTATAACCGGCGGCGTAGGCCTGGTCGGCGTGGAGTGCCCCCAGCCCCCATTCCGCGTTGAACTCACTGCTGCGCCAGCTGGCCGGATCGCCCGCTTTGCCGTTCTCTATATAGCTGGAGGCCTGCGCGCCGCCGATCGCCGTCAGGCAGATCAGCATCGCGCTCCATTGTGCGCGATGAACTCCGATTTCAGGCCAGCCGAAGGCCGCCCGAGCGGATTTAACTCCTCTAAGTTTCTTCTCCATCCCAGATACCATCCGTTGTTGTTTGCAAATGTTTTATAAGATTTTTTGTGTAACAGTTTGGTAACACCAAATAAATAAAGCACAACAATCTCAAGTGCGCTTAATGTGTCACTCGGCAGTTCGGTGGGCGGAGAGAACGTTTCAGGGATGAATCAGACGGGGGACGATAAGAAAGAGAATGATCTCGCTCAGCGCTGAGGCGGCATTTATTCGCGGGGGATAATTAAATTAATACAATGATAAATAATGATATTTAATTAAAAGACAACCAAAGAAAGCGTCGCCTGAAAAGTGCTTAACAGGCACTTTTTATCACTTTTAATTATAACTTTTTCCAATATTTACTCAGTGAATTATGCTGGTTTTTCACTCAGGCAGCGGCAAAAATTGGATTATCCTGCTGATGTTTTTTTGCTGTTCATCGCATCCTCTTCCGCCTGACGCAGGATGGCTTTGGCCATCCATTGCGTGACATCCTGGATACCCTCAAGCTCCAGCCCCCAGATATCTTTCAGCACCAGGAACACCTCAGAACCGTAAATCAGCGAGAAAGCATGAATCACTCTCTGTAAAGAATTTGGCGGCAGTTTACCCTGCAACGGCTCTACCGCCAGCGCCAGCAGCCGCTTGCGGTTGCCGCGCACGAACTTTTCGCCCGGCGTGGCGTGCGCCCACTGCTGCAAAGAGAGCTGCAATGCGGCGCGCAGCGCCCCTTCGTGTCGCTCCATCTGAGGATAGGCCAACGTCAGCAACTGCTGGATGCGCTTCAGGGCATCGTCGTCCTGCGGGCGCCACGCCAGAATAGGCCCCAGACTTTCCGCCACCACCGCAGTAATTAATGCGCTTTGGGTCGGGAAGTAGCGGTAGGCGGTCGCGCGCGATACCTGCGCATGCGCCGCCAGATCGGTGATCGATGGAAACGCGCCCTCGCCATACAGCGTCATTGCGCTGGCCAGCAACAAACGATGTGTTTTCGCCCGGGCGGAGGTCAGAGAAAGGTCGGACGGGGTGGGAAAAGCATTTATCGGCACTTAAACCTCATACATCTGTACACGCTTGCGCGACAGGCGAGACGCCACTGCCGACAGGTTGACGACAAAGGGTTGGCCGCGCAAAAAGCTCAAAAATGAGACAGGAGTCCCATTTTGCACTGAGCTGCCCTTGCAAAAATGATACTGCCGTCTCATTATATAAATACATTAATCAATTTAATTTAAATGCCAACACCAGGGCACCTAAAAAATATAATACATTAATTTTTAAATAAAAATTAGAAACACCCCGGAAAAATCCATGAAAGATACTTCAAATTTTGTCTATATTGCTACCACAGCAGATACGAAAGGACAAGAGTTGGAGTATGTGCGGCGGCTGATTGCCAGCCTGAATTTACCCACGCGAACCGTCGATCTCTCCACCCGAAGCTTGCCGTTTGACTCCCCGGCCGATATCGGCCCAGAAGAGGTCGCTCGCCACCATCCGGCGGGCGCAGGCGCGGTCTTTCTAGCCAGCCGCGGCCAGGCAATCGCCGCCATGGCGACCGCTTTCGAACGTTTTATCCTGACGCGCCGCGATATCGCCGGCCTGCTTGGCCTGGGCGGCTCCGGTGGCACCGCCATCATCACGCCGGCAATGCAGCAGTTGCCGATTGGCCTGCCGAAATTGATGGTCTCGAGCATGGCGGCGGGAGACGTTTCCGCCTATGTCGGCGCCAGTGATATCAGCATGTTGTATTCGGTCACCGATCTCGCCGGCCTGAACCGTATCTCGCGCCGGGTGCTGGGCAATGCGGCGCGCCAGATAGCCGGCGCAGTCCGCTTCGCCGCCGTCGATCATCACGACGACAAGCCCGCAATCGGCCTGACGATGTTTGGCGTCACCACCCCCTGCATTCAGGCGCTGGTTGCCGATCTTGAGCCGCAATGGGACTGCCTGACGTTTCACGCGACCGGCAGCGGTGGCAGAGCGCTGGAAAAACTGATCGATAGCCGGCAACTGCACGGCGCCATCGATTTGACCACCACCGAAGTGACCGATTACCTGTTTGGCGGTGTGCTGCCCTGCAATGCAGATCGTTTCGGTGCTATCGCGCGTACCGGCATCCCGTGCGTACTCTCCTGCGGCGCGATCGACATGATCAACTTCGGCGCGCTGAATACGGTGCCGGCTCGCTACGCGAACCGCCTGCGCCATCATCACAATCCGCAAGTGACGCTGGTGCGCACCAGCCCACGGGAAAATGCGCTAATCGGTCATTGGATTGGCGAGAAAATCAACGCCTGCGCGGGCGAAGTGCGCTTCGTGATACCGGCGGGCGGCGTGTCGGCGCTGGATGCCCCTGGGCAACCGTTCTGGGATCCCGCAGCGCTGGCCGCCTTTACGCAAACGCTGGAGGAGACGGTGCACGCCACCCATAAGCGCCGGTTAATAAAAACGCCTTACCATATTAACGATCCGCGCTTTGCGCAGGCCGTTGCCGAACAGTTCCGACATATTGCCGCTGGGGAATGATAATCACTCGCTGCCGGGCCTGCCGGAGATAACGCCGAAAAAAAAGGCCAGACAAATAGTCTGGCCCTTTTTTATTTACCGCGAGCGTATATTACTGACCGGAGGACATCTGCTCCTTCATTTTATTCATATGGTCCATCATCTTTTGCTCACGTTTCTGATAATTCTCATTGTATTGTTTTTTCTGCTCAGGGGTCAGCAGGTTATACATTTTATTTTCCGCCTTGGCGCGTTCCAGCATGCGTTCGGATTGCGCTTTGCCGATCGCGTCAATTTGCGCCTTCGCCTTCGCTTCATCGAAGCTGTCGGAAGCGACCAGATTATGCAGCGCCTGGCGTTCCTCTTTCATGCCCGGACCGCGTTTCGAGTGCGACTCTTTCATGATATCGCGCATTTGCTGGCGCTGCTGCTCGGTCAGGTTCAGCCCGGCGAACGGGCCGCCTTTACCTTCACCCTTGTGATGCATCATTTTCATCGGCGCCGCATCCGCAGCCGGGGCCGCCGTCGTATCAGCGGCGAACGCCGCAGAAGCAGAACCCAGAGCCAGCGTGGAAGCAATAAATAAAGCCGTCAATTTACGCATAATCATTTCCTTAAAAATTTTTCTTCATCAGGAGCGCTGTACGTTAACAGGCTCATTCGTTCGTCGAAGATAATAATAGGCTGATAAAATTCAAGTAATGCGAGGGTGTGTAAACTTTTTAAAACCCGTCACGGGTTTATTCACCAATTATGAGAAAACTATGAAGAAGGCGTTTATTTGATGGAAATTTTAATTTCCCGGCAAAAATCTCCCCGACAGGGTTATTTTTCAGCCGCCCTCTCACCGCTATAATTTACTCGCCCACAAGGCAACCTTGCATCAACCGTTTTTCGTTAGCGGGGAAGCCGGTACAAACTTCGCACGACCCGATGTTCTCCTCCTACACTTTAAGGCAACCGGTCGCCGGGTGGCGCGTACACCGCAAAACTAATCATTGCTTATAGAATAGTTTCCATTACCCGCCCCGCCTGTGAAAACCTGTTATATGATGCACAGACGCGCACGGCGACCACTTTCGGGCCCACAGGCCGCCAGCGGTTCTTCGTGCTGACCGGCCGCCCGTGCTCTTTTGAGGAATCATCATGTCCGCAGACCAAGGCCCTGAGCTTCTTAACGCCCACTTCGGCACCCAGAGCCCCCACTGGCGGCTGGCGTTTGACAGCAATGCCCTGGAGCTGTCCGCCGTTAAGGGCAAAGCCCACGTCGCGGTGGCGCTGAGCGCCATGGACGCGGCGAAAATTCGCCGTTTGACCGGCGTGACCGCCAGCCTTGAACTCACCATCACGCTGGCCGGCGAACCGCTGCATCTGCATCTGGTCGGGCGCCGCGTCAATAACCTCGAATGGGCGGGCACCGCGTCCGCGTTCAGCGATACCCAATCCGTGGCGCGCGATCTGGTGCATGGGCTCTCCTTCGCCGAGCAGGTGGTGTCCGAAGCCAACTCGGTGATCGTGATCGTCGACCAGCACGGCCGCATCCAGCGCTTCAATCGGCTGAGCGAGGAGTACACCGGGCTGCACGAACACGAGGTGATCGGCAAGAACGTTTTCCAGCTGTTTATGAGCCCGGAAGAAGCCGCCGCCTCGCGGCGCAACATCGCCGGCTTCTTCCGCAACGGCTCTTCGTATGAGGTGGAACGCTGGGTAAAGACGGTCAAGGGCGAGCGGCTGTTCCTGTTTCGCAATAAGTTCGTGCACAGCGGCAGCGGCAAGAACGAGGTGTTTCTGATCTGCTCCGGAACCGACATCACCGAAGAGCGTCGCGCTCAGGAACGGCTGCGGGTGCTGGCCAACACCGATATTATCACCGGCCTGCCGAACCGTAACGCCATCCAGGACAAGATTAACCACGCCATCGCCACGCGCGGCGAAGAGAGTTTCGGCCTGGTGTACCTCGATCTCGACAACTTCAAAAAGGTCAACGACGCCTACGGCCATATGTTCGGCGATCGGCTGCTGGTTGAGGTCTCGCTGGCGATCCTCGGCTGCCTGAGCCCGGATCAGGTGCTCGCCCGCCTCGGCGGCGACGAATTTTTGGTGCTGGCGCCTCAGACCGATCGCGAACGTTTGCAAACGCTGGCGCAGCGCATCATCGATCGGCTGAAGACCCCTTTCCGCATCGGCCTGATCGAAGTGTATACCGGCTGTTCGATCGGCATCGCGCTGTGCCCGGAGCACGGCAACGATCTCGACAGCCTGATCCGCAGCGCCGATACCGCCATGTACGTCGCCAAGGAGCACGGCAAACGCACCTATACCGTCTTCTCACCGGAGATGAACAAGCGCGTCGCCGAATACATGTGGCTGGACACCAACCTGCGTAAAGGGCTGGAGCAAAATCAGCTGGTATTGTATTACCAGCCTAAAATCGACGCGCGCAGCGGTGAAGTGCACAGCGTGGAAGCGCTGGTGCGCTGGGATTCGCCGGAGCGCGGCCTGATCCCGCCGCTGCAGTTCATCTCCTACGCCGAGGAGTCCGGCCTGATCGGCCCGCTGGGCCAATGGGTGCTGCAGACCGCCGCCTGCCAGGCGGCGCAGTGGCGAGAGCGGGGATTGAATCTGCGGGTGGCGGTCAACCTCTCCGCCCGGCAGCTGGCCGATGACGGCATCGTCAACGATCTGCTCGGGGTGCTGCGCCGTCACCGCATGGCCCCTTGTCTGCTGGACTTCGAGTTGACTGAAAGCAGCCTGATTGAAGACGAAAACCGCGCGCGCGTGCTGATCACCCGGCTACGCGAGCTGGGTGCGCAGGTGCATCTCGACGATTTCGGCACCGGCTATTCGTCGCTGGCGCAGCTGGCGCGTATTCCGCTGGACGCCATCAAGCTGGATAAAAGCTTCGTGCGCGGGGTGAATTTCAACCCGGTTTCGCAATCGCTGGTGCGCGCGATCGTCGCGGCGGCGGAGGCGCTGGCCTTCCGCGTGATCGCCGAAGGGGTGGAGACCGAGAGCGAAAATCAGTTCCTCGACGAGGTCGGCGTGGACGAAAAGCAGGGCTTTCTGTTTGCGCGGCCAATGCTCCCGGAACAGTTGGAGCATTGGCTGCAGTCCTATCGCCCGCGCTCACCTTCCGCGTGAGGCGGGCGCGTTAACGTTAGCCGGCACGACGCAGGTTCAGGGTGTGGCGATCCTGCAACATCACCAGCCGCTCGATGTAGGCGCGATCTTTTTCCTCAATGGTGAAGGCCGAGTGCACCCAATCCTCGGTAATGTCCATCAGCTCGGAACGCGTCAGTTGCAGCACGCGCTGACGCGCCCGCAACATGGCGCGCATGCCGTTGAGCTTCGGCCGGATGGTATCGATGAAAGTGCGCGTCGCCATGTAGGCGTCGCCGGGCTGGAACAGCTGATCCACCAGCCCACGGCTCTCGAACCACTCTGCGGTGTGCGACTCGCCGCCCCAAATCAGTTCTTCGGCCAAGCGCATGCCCGCCTTGCGCGCCACCAGCGAGTAACCGCCCATGCCGGGAAACAGGTTGAACGCAATCTCCGGGAACCCCATGCGCGCATTGTTCTGCGCCAACACGAAATGGTGCGCCAGCGCCGCTTCAAAGCCGCCGCCCAGCGCGCTGCCTTCGACCATCGCAATGCTGACCGCGCCGGTATCGAAACCGCGCGCTGCCGCATGCACGCAGTCGATGCAGGCACGCGCGTAGGCCATCATCGCCTCGCGTTTGCGGTTCTTGATGGCTTCGGCGAAGAACTGCAGATCGCCGCCGACGTTAAACATGTTCGGCACCAGCGAGCCGGTGACCCAAAAATCGAACCGCAGCGAAGACTCTTTCGCCGCCTGCGCCAGCGTCATGATGTCTTCAATCAGCGCCTGATTAAAGCAAGGACGCGGCGCAGCGCGCAGCAGCATCCACATGATATGCCTCTCCTCTTCATAGTAGGCGGAAAGCTGCGACAGATTGCCCGCTTCGGTAAACGGACGGCAGGTGGGGTGATTAAGCAATTTCATAAGACCTTCCAGTTTTTCTGTTGATGACGGGTGAGACCGTTCCAGCCCCTACGGCTGCAGCGGAGCGGCGCTCGGCAACGCGTGGCGCCACATCATGAGTAAACGCTTTCTCGCCGACGAAACAGATAAAAATTGGAGGTAGGGAAGTGAAAAAACCGAGGCGCGGCGGGGTTTTCATAGGAATTTTACCTATCGGCCGCCTCCTGGCATTTCATGCCGGGCGCTAACGCGTTAAGCTCGGAAAATGACCGTTTGCCGCCCCGGCGCTCAAAACGCCGCGGGGCTTTGGCTATAATCAACGCGGATACATGCCGTTTAACGTTAAGGAAATCGTGAAGTAATGCCTACAGGACCAGACCAGGAACGCCGCCAGCCCGCACAAGACACGCCGCCGAAGCCGCTTATCGCCATCAAGACCGGCCATGAAACGCTCGACCGCCGCATCAGCGGTTTTTCACGTCTGATTGAACGCATCAAAGCCTGGCCGAGCGTTGCGCACCTGCTGCGCGCCGCCGAACGCTTTAACGATCGGCTGGGCAGCCAGTTCGGCGCCGCCATCACCTATTTTTCATTCCTCTCGCTGATCCCGATCCTGATGGTGTCGTTCGCCGCCGCCGGTTTCGTGCTGGCTTCCAACCCGGATCTGCTGGCCCGTTTGATCAACCGGATCGTCGGCAGCATCAGCGATCCGACGCTGGCCAGCACGCTGAAGAACACCGTCAACACCGCCATTCAGCAGCGCACCACCGTGGGATTGACCGGCCTGGCGCTGGCGCTCTATTCCGGCATCAGTTGGATGGGCAACCTGCGCGAAGCGATCCGCGCGCAATCGCGTGACGTCTGGGAGCGCAATCCGCAGGATCAGGAGAAAATCTATTTCAAGTACACCCGCGACTTCATCTCGCTGACCGGCCTGGTGGTCGCACTGATTATCACGCTGTCGCTGACCTCGGTCGCCGGCTCGGCGCAGGCGGCGATCGTCAACGCGCTGGGGCTGGACGGCATCGAATGGCTGCGGCCGGCGCTGACGACGATCGCGCTGTCGATCTCGATTTTCGCCAACTATCTGCTGTTCCTGTGGATTTTCTGGATGCTGCCGCGCCACAAACCGAAGAAAAAAGCGCTGCTGCGCGGCACCTTGCTTGCGGCTATCGGCTTTGAGGTGATCAAGTTCGTGATGACGATGACGCTGCCGCAGGTGGCGAAATCGCCTTCCGGCGCGGCCTTCGGCTCGGTGATCGGGCTGATGGCGTTCTTCTACTTCTTCGCCCGCCTGACGCTGTTTTGCGCCGCCTGGATCGCAACGGCCGACTACAAAGGCGACAAAGCCTTGCCGGAACGCGAGCCGCCGGCGCGCTGAAGCCATGCAATCGTGCCGGTGTTATCGCACGCGCCGGCACTTTCCTCTGGTTAATGAGCAAAAAACCAGTCAATCCCTCTAAATCATGCGGCATGGCATTCGAAAAACCAGCATAACAAACTACCCAGTCACTTTTCTTTCCCGTTTTTACAGCCATTCACACTGTATGAACCCCATTTCTCAACGTTTAACGCTACAGAAAAGAAGTCAGGTAAAACATTAGTCTTTTTAACCGGTTAGCGGCGGAGCAGCCCAGAGTTCCAGCGTTGAAAAGGCGGAATGCTGTCACTAAGATGGATTTTTACCCCCTCCAACAATAAGAAATTGATATGCAAGCCACCATCGCACCCCCACTCGACGCCGACGACGCGTCTACACCGGTGAATTCCCGCGGGAAAGTCATCGTCGCCTCGCTGGTCGGCACCGCCATCGAGTTCTTCGACTTTTACATCTACGCCACCGCCGCGGTGATCGTGTTCCCGCACATCTTCTTCCCGCAGGGCGACCCGACCACCGCGACGCTGCAGTCGCTGGCCACCTTCGCCGTCGCCTTTGTCGCGCGCCCTATCGGCTCTGCGCTGTTCGGCCACTTCGGCGATCGCGTGGGGCGCAAGGTGACGCTGGTCGCCTCGCTGCTGACCATGGGGATTTCCACCGTGCTGATCGGCCTGCTGCCGAGCTATGAAACCATCGGCATCTTCGCCCCTATCCTGCTGGCGCTGGCGCGCTTTGGCCAGGGGCTGGGGCTGGGTGGCGAATGGGGCGGCGCCGCCTTGCTGGCGACGGAGAACGCGCCGGCCAAAAAACGTGCGCTGTACGGCTCCTTCCCCCAGTTGGGCGCCCCGATCGGCTTCTTCTTCGCCAACGGCACCTTCCTGCTGCTCTCGTGGCTGCTGAGCGACCAGCAATTTATGGAATGGGGCTGGCGCGTGCCGTTCATCCTCTCCGCCGCATTGGTGCTGATTGGCCTGTACGTCCGGGTGTCATTGCATGAAACGCCGGTGTTCGCCAAAGCGGCCAAGGCCGGCAAACAGGTGAAAGTGCCGCTCGGCACGCTGCTGAGCAAGCATCTGAAAGCCACCATCCTCGGCACCTTCATCATGCTGGCGACCTACACGCTGTTTTATCTGATGACGGTCTATTCGATGACCTACGGCACTGCGCCGCAGCCGCTGGGGCTCGGTTACTCCCGCAACAGCTTCCTGTGGATGCTGATGGTGGCGGTGATCGGTTTCGGCGTGATGGTGCCCATCGCCGGCCTGCTGGCGGACGCGTTCGGCCGTCGCAAGACCATGATCGCCATTACCCTGCTGATGATCGGCTTCGCGTTCCTGTTCCCGACCCTGCTGGGTTCCGGCAACCAGGCGCTGGTGATGGGCTTCCTGCTGTGCGGCCTGAGCATCATGGGGCTGACCTTTGGCCCGATGGGCGCGCTGCTGCCGGAGCTGTTCCCCACCGAAGTGCGCTATACCGGCGCATCGTTCTCCTACAACGTCGCGTCGATTCTCGGCGCGTCCGTGGCGCCTTACATCGCCACCTGGCTGGCGGCCCACTACGGGCTGTTTTACGTCGGCATGTACCTGGCGGCGATGGCCGGGCTGACGCTGCTGGCCCTCCTGCTGATGAAAGAAACCCGCCACCAGTCGCTGTGATTCTCTGCGGCCCCCTCACTGCGGGGGCCGCACGCGTTGTTCGTTTCCTGTCATAAAACCGGGCTATGCTGGACGTTTCTCTCGGTAACAGGATCGGCCGATGTCTCTGCGTCGTGGGGTATTTGTCTGCGTGGCGCTGCTGGCGGCTCTCGCCATCGCGCTCTATTACGGGTTGAAACCCGACCATCCCGATGCGCTGTGGCGCATCGTCAGCCAGCAATGTCTGCCCAATCAGCAGGCGCATGACAACCCGGCGCCCTGCGCGCAGGTGGATGTGCAGGCCGGTTTCGTGGTGTTTAAAGATCGCAACGGGCCGCTGCAATACCTGCTGATGCCCAGCGCCAAAATCACCGGTATCGAAAGCCCGGCGGTGCTGGACGCCGCCACGCCGAATTTCTTCGCCCAGGCCTGGCGCGCGCGCCACGTGATGGCGGAACGCTATGGCAAACCGATCGACGACGGCGATATTTCACTGGCGATCAATTCGGAATATGGCCGCACGCAAAACCAGCTGCACATTCATATCTCCTGCCTGCTGCCGGCGGTAAAACAGCGGCTGGCGCAGGTCGGCCCCCATTTCATCGAGCAATGGCAACCGCTGCCCGGCGGCCTGTTGGGGCATGACTATCTGGGGCGGCGGGTGACCCCCGCCGAACTGGAACAACAGGGCGCCTTCCGCCTGCTGGCCTCCGGCCTGCCGCGCGCCGACGGGCGCATGGGCAGCTTCGGCCTGGCGATGACCGCGCTGCCGGACGGGGATTTCCTGCTGCTGGCAACCGAGCGCAGCCTGCTGCCGTTCACCCTGGCCTCGGCGGAAGAGATCCAGGATCACGACTGCCGGCTGCTCACGCCGCCGCCGCGCGCCTGACTTATTTTTTGCCTTTCATCTCCCGCAGGATCTGCCCGCACTGGTTCTCCTCGCCGCCTTGGCGTCAGCACCGCCCCCAACGCCACCGCCGCCGCGCCGCGCGCGATCAGCGGCCCGGCTTTGACCCCGGCGTCCGGATGCTTGAAGGTGCCTTTCACGTACAGCGGCGATCGCAGGGTCAGCACGCGCATGCCCTTGCTTTCCGGATCGATGGACAAATCCAGCCGTTCGGTGGCGAGGTTGGTGTTGCCGGTGATGTTGATCACCGCGTTTTCGGTGTCGAACACGAACAGTCGCGGCGCGGCGACGCCGCTGCGGATGCCGACGTCCGCCGCCGCGCAGTTGATGCCCACCACGTCGTCACCGAACAGCTGCGCCACCAGATAGTTACCGACGTTCAGACCGAGGATCTCCATCAGGCTACGGCTGATCACCCCGTTATTGATCAGCAGGCGCAGATCGCCGTTGCTGGTCGCCAGCAGCTCGGCCACCGAATTGCCGCTGCCCGTCAGCCTGGCGTCGCCGTTCATCTGCCCGAGGCTGCGCTTCATCGCCTCCACGTTCGGCAACAGCTGTTTAAGCTGAAGTTTGCGTGCATGCATATCCACCTGCCCGCGCATCGGCTTTTTGCCGCCGTCGAGGCGCACGACGGCGTTCAGGCTGCCGCCCGCCATGCCGAAGCGCAGCGGATCCAGGCGCAGTTCGCCATTGTTCAGCTTCAGGTGCGTGGCCAGATCGCTCAGCGGCAAATCGCTGCCGCGTTCAATGCGCGCGGCGGCAAACTTCACGTCCGCATCCATCTTGCTCCAGCTTTGCGTATCGAACTGTTCGACCGGCAGCACCTTATCC
The DNA here is from genome assembly GCF_000747565.1 of Serratia sp. SCBI. NCBI lineage: Bacteria > Pseudomonadati > Pseudomonadota > Gammaproteobacteria > Enterobacterales > Yersiniaceae > Serratia > Serratia sp. SCBI. Next base: position 4,865,118 of record NZ_CP003424.1, read on the forward strand.
GCAGGCTGACGGCTTTTCTCGCCGCGCCCGGCTTTGGCGGCGTTGGAGTCGGCGCCGATCAGCGGCGCCAGATCCGCCAACCTCAGCTGCCGGGCGTTCACCGCGCCGCTCAGCGTGGGCCGCGGTTTACCGGCAACGTACTTCAAGCTGCCGTGAATGTCGCTGTCGCCGATTTTTCCGTCGAATTTCTGGTACTCAAACACCGCGCCGCCCGGCTGATGCAGACGGGCGGTCAGATGGCCATCGGTCGCATACGGCGGGGTATTCGGCAACAACACGCCGGTCAGGCCATAGAGGTTGCTCAGGCTTTCACCGGAAAATTTCAGCTGTACATCCAGGCCGCCGAGGTTCAGCGGATCGGACAAGGTGCCCGCGACCACCACCCGGGTGCTGCCGGAGCGCACATCGGCCTGCAGCGGGAACGGCAAATCGGCGCTCTGCAGCGACAGCATGCCGCCAATCTTGCCGCTGCCGCTCAACGGTTCACCGTTATATTTGCCCTTCACCTGCCAGCCGAAAACGTAATCGGGGGTCGCGGCCTTGTCGCCGCCCTGTTTGCCGGTCACTTCACTGAACGGCAACGGCTTGCCGAGCGGATCGATGACGGCGCGGAAATCCGCCTTCAGCGTGGCGTCTTTAAAGGCGATCTGCCCCTTGTCGAATACGATGTCGTGAACGGTGAACGACCAGTCGGAAGGCGGCTGTTTGGGATCCTGGCCGGCGGCCAGGTCAAACGTCCAGTTGTTGTCGCCGTTGGCCAGACGTTGCAACGAAGCATTCGGCTGCTTCAGCCAGATGCGCGGGATCAGCAGCTCTTTACCCAGCAGCGCCAGCGGCGCAATGCTGGCGTCGACGCGCTGCAGCGTCACCATGCTGTCGCCGGGCATGTTTTTCGGGTTACCCAGCCACACGTCTTCGGCGTGAATATGCGGCCAGGGCACCCAGGCGCGCCAGCCGCCCTCATCCGGATTGCGCGACCAGTCGACGCCCAGATCGCCGCGAATGGCGAACGGTCGCCGCAGTTCGGCCGACACTTTGTCGTTGATGGTGGGCTTGAGTCGATTCCAGTCGAAGGTAGCAATGAAGATCGCCAGCGCGACGATCAGCAGCAGCACAATGCCGCCCAGCCAGCTGAAAACCTTTCCTGTTCTTGTCATAGCGGCTCCCTCAGCGCATAAATCGGGCTGCCGAATGAAAGGAAAAGGAGTTAGCAGCCCCGTTTAAGCCTAGCTGAGGATAGGCCGGAGTTCACGCCGGCGCGCCGGGCGCGGCGAACAGCGTCGGCACGCTGTGCAGAGTTTCAAAGCACGCCGGGCGGGAAAGGTAGTAGCCCTGAGCGGCCAACGCGCCGGAACGCTGCACCAGCCGCCACTCTTGTTCGGTTTCCACGCCCTCGACGATCACCCCGTCGCTGTGCTGGTTCATCATCTTGATCAGGGTGCCGAGCAGCTGGACGCCCTCTTCCGACTGTTTGAGCAAGGTAAACAATTCGCGCGCCACCTTGATGTATTGATAACGCCAGGCGCCGACGGCGGAGAAGTTGGCTAGCCCGCTGCCGAAATCGTCCAGCCACAGCCGCTCGCCGCCGACGATCTGCTGCAGCGGGCGGTTTGACGCCGTTTCGGCGTGCTCCACCAGCTCGAAGCGCAGATAGGGCATCTCGGCGATCTGCCGTTGCAACGCGCTATGGCGCTGCAACGCTTGCAGCGCGATGCCGTCGATATTGACCGACACCATCACCGCGTGACGAATGAACAATGCCTGCCAGCGCTGCAACAGCGCCAGCTGTTCCTGGATCACCTGCAAACGCTGGGCGACGCCGAGCGAGGAAAAATAATGCTCCGGGGATTGCCGCTTGTCCGGCTCATTCGGGTGATACACCGCCGTCAGCAGTTCCACCGCCAGCAGCGCGCCGCTGGTGCGATAAATCGGCTGGAAGGTATACAAGCGCCGGCATTGCCGCCAGTAGCGCCGCGATTTGGCGCAGGCATAGAGGGCAAAACAAGGCGCCAGCAGACCAGAGATCAGATTGGTTATCATCGGTACTATCGCCGTGGCGGGGAAATGAGAGCGCTGCCGCTGTTTCTTTACCCAGCTTATCGGCAACGCGGCGTAAAACTTTAAGCCGAATTGCCGCCCGTTTCTCCTCCGTCCTGCCCGCGTTCGCCGATCGCGATCATAAAAAATTAAAACGCCGTTTTAATTTATTGACTCTCTGACCGCCTTGCGTGGAGACTGGCGGCTATTGCTTCTTCTTTAGCCAGGGCTTATTGACGATGACTATCCGAAATCTCGCCGTGATCGGCGAATGCATGATCGAGCTGTCGCAGCAGGGCGCACAGCTGACGCGCGGCTTTGGCGGCGATACCCTCAACACCGCCGTCTACCTCGCCCGCCAAATGCCGGAACAGACGCTACGGGTGCATTATGTCACCGCACTCGGCACCGACAGTTTCAGCGGCGACATGCTGCAGGCCTGGCGGCAGGAGAAGATCGAGACCGGGTTGATTCAGCAATTCGACAACAAGCTGCCGGGCCTGTACCTCATCGAAACCGACGCCGCCGGCGAACGTACTTTCTACTACTGGCGCAATGACGCCGCCGCCCGGTATTGGCTTGCGGGACCGCAGGCCGACGCACTGTGCGAACGGCTGGCGCAGTTCGATTACTTGTACCTCAGCGGCATTAGCCTGGCGATCCTCGCGCCTGCCGATCGCATGAAACTGCTGGCGCTGCTGCGCCGCTGTCGCGCCAACGGCGGCAAGGTGATCTTCGACAACAATTACCGCCCGCGCCTGTGGCAAAGCCGTGAGGAAACGCAGCAGGCCTACCGCGAGGTGCTGGCCTGTACCGACATCGCTTTTCTGACGCTGGATGACGAAGAGTTGCTGTGGGGAGCGCAGCCTATCGAACAGGCGGTAGCTCGCACACAGGCGCTCGGCGTCGGCGAGATCGTCATCAAACGCGGCGCGCACGCCTGTCTGGTGTTCAGTATGGCAGGGGAGAAGCTTGAGGTGCCGGCGATCGCGCTGCCGCCAGAGCGTGTCGTCGACACCACCGCAGCGGGCGATTCTTTCAGCGCCGGTTACCTGGCGGCCCGCCTGAACGGCGGCAGCGCCCAACGGGCGGCGCAGCGCGGCCATCTGCTGGCCGCTACGGTGATCCAGCATCGCGGCGCCATCATTCCCGCCGCAATGATGCCGGAGGCATAAAAAAAGCCGGCATCGCTGCCGGCTCTTTCTCTTTGTGCTTTGCCTTGCGGAAAATCAGCCCGCGACGGCGATGCGTTTCATATCGGTCATGTAGCCGCGCAGTTTACGGCCGACGGTTTCGATAGGGTGGCTGCGCACCGCTTCGTTCACGTCGCGCAGCTGCGCATTGTCCACCGCCGTACCCGCCACAGCTTTGCCCAAATCGCCCGCCTGCAGGGTGGTCATAAAGTCCTTCAGCAGCGGCACCGCCGCGTTGGCGAACAGGTAGTTGCCGTACTCTGCGGTATCGGAGATGACCACGTTCATTTCATACAGACGCTTACGCGCAATGGTGTTGGCGATCAGCGGCAGCTCGTGCAGCGACTCGTAGTAAGCCGACTCTTCGATGATGCCGGCATCGACCATGGTTTCGAACGCCAGCTCTACGCCCGCTTTCACCATCGCCACCATCAGCACGCCGTGATCGAAGTACTCTTGCTCGCTGATTTTGCCTTCAAACTGCGGTGCATTCTCGAATGCGGTTTTGCCGGTCTCTTCGCGCCAGGTCAGCAGTTTCACGTCGTCTTCCGCCCAGTCGGCCATCATGCCGCTGGAGAACGCGCCGGAGATGATGTCGTCCATGTGCTTCTGGAACAGCGGCGCCATGATGGTTTTCAGCTGTTCGGACAGCGCATAGGCGCGCAGCTTGGCCGGGTTGGACAGGCGATCCATCATCAGGGTGATGCCGCCCTGCTTCAGCGCTTCGGTGATGGTTTCCCAGCCGAACTGAATCAGTTTCTCGGCGTAAGCCGGATCGGTGCCCTCAGCAACCAGCTTGTCGAAGCACAGCAGCGAACCCGCCTGCAGCATGCCGCACAGAATGGTCTGCTCGCCCATCAAATCGGATTTCACTTCGGCGACGAAGGAAGACTCCAGCACGCCGGCGCGGTGGCCGCCGGTCGCCGCCGCCCAAGCCTTGGCGATCGCCATGCCTTCGCCTTTCGGATCGTTTTCCGGGTGAACCGCAATCAGGGTCGGCACGCCGAAGCCGCGCTTGTACTCTTCACGCACTTCGGTGCCCGGGCATTTCGGCGCAACCATCACCACGGTGATGTCTTTACGCACCTGCTCACCCACCTCAACGATGTTGAAGCCGTGGGAGTAACCCAGCGCCGCGCCGTCTTTCATCAGCGGCTGCACCGCGCGCACCACGGAAGAGTGCTGCTTGTCCGGCGTCAGGTTGACTACCAGATCCGCCTGCGGGATCAGGTCTTCGTAGGTGCCGACCTTGAAGCCGTTTTCGGTCGCCTTGCGCCAGGAAGCGCGCTTCTCGTCGATCGCTTCTTTGCGCAGGGCATAGGCGACATCCAGACCGGAATCGCGCATGTTCAGACCCTGGTTCAGCCCCTGGGCGCCACAGCCGACAATCACCACTTTTTTACCTTTCAGGTAGCCGGCTTCGTCAGCAAATTCGTCGCGCGCCATAAAGCGGCATTTACCCAATTGCGCCAACTGCTGACGCAGGTTCAATGTGTTGAAATAGTTAGCCATGGTGGTACTCCGGTTTGATGTTGTCTTGCATTGTTATTTTCATTCCCCGCCCTGTCTGTGCGGAGATTCGTTAAACTCAATGTATAACAGGAAATGCGTTGCTTAAATTGATATATTGAGAACGTGACATTGCAATTTTTGCAACACTCTCACTGCGAGCGTATCGATATGGATTTACGTGATTTAAAGCTGTTCCTGCATCTGGCCGAAAGCCATCACTTCGGGCGTACCGCCAAGGCGATGCACGTCAGCCCGTCGACGCTCTCCCGCCAGATCCAGCGGCTGGAAGAGATCCTCGGGCAGCCGCTGTTCCTGCGCGATAACCGCACCGTGCAGCTCACCGACGCCGGCGAACAGCTGAAAGAATTCGCCCAGCAAACGCTGCTGCAATATCAGCAGCTCAAGCACTCGCTCGGCCAGCACGGCCCTTCGCTGAGCGGCGAACTGCGGCTGTTCTGCTCGGTGACCGCCGCGTACAGCCACCTGCCGCCGATCCTCGACCGCTTCCGCGCGCAGCACCCACTGGTAGAGATCAAGCTGACCACCGGCGACGCCGCCGACGCGGTCGACAAGGTGCAGTCTAACGAGGCCGATCTCGGCATCGCCGGCCGGCCGGAAACGCTGCCCGCCAGCGTGGCGTTCACCAAAATCGGCGAAATTCCGCTGGTGCTGATCGCGCCGGCGCTGCCCTGCGCGGTGCGCAGCCAGGCGTTCGCCGACAAGCCCGACTGGGCCGAGATCCCCTTCATCTTGCCGGAGCACGGCCCTTCGCGAAAACGCATCGAACTGTGGTTCCGCCGTCACCGCATCAGCAATCCGCTGATTTACGCCACCGTCGGCGGCCACGAAGCCATCGTGTCGATGGTGGCCCTGGGCTGCGGCATCGCGCTGATCCCGAGCGTGGTGGTGGACAACAGCCCGGAACCGGTGCGCAACCGCATCTCGCAGCTGGATAACATCTCGATGGTCGAACCGTTCGAGTTGGGGGTCTGCGTCCAGAAAAAACGCCTCAGCGATCCGCTGATCGACGCCTTTTGGCGATTGCTGCATCCCCGCTGACGCGGGGTTTTTACAGGTCGGCCGGATCGACCTGCTTCATCGCCTCCACCTGCATCAGCCAGTGATAGAGCGGCTCAAGCTGCAAAAATGCCCCGGCCAGCAGCGGCGCCAGATCGGCGTTGAACAGCTTTTCCACCGCGCTGTCGCTGACCATCACCGCGAACGATTTGCGGTTGTACCAGGTTGCGATCTCCGCCGCCTGCTCCTTGACCAGCGGACGCTTGTAGCTCTCGCCCACCAGCTCGAACGGCGGCCGGCAACAGGCGGCCACCTCCAGGAAAGGCTGCGGCCGCTGTTTCAGCGTATGGCGGAACAGATCCATGGTCGGCTTGTTGGCGCTGTAGTAACCGAGCCCATAGCGCAGCATGTCCGGCCCCAGTTCGAAAAAGTAGACCGGCGCATCTTTCCAGTCTTTGCTCGGGCGCTTGAACGTCAGCCACATGCGGCTGCGGTAGCGCGACTTGTCGTGAGAAAACCGTGTATCGCGATGAATGCGCGACAGCGTTTTGCCGATCGCCGGGCGAGTCTCGAACTGCGGATCGATCGCCAGCATGCTGGGAGCAAGCTGCTCCACCAGCGCGCGAAACGGCGCCAGCAGCTCGCGATCGTAGATGTCGCGGTTGCCGTCGAACCACGCCTTATCGTTCTCGATCCGCACCTGCTGCAGGAAATTCAGGCCCTGCTGGCTAAAGCCGGAGAAAGGTTGCGTCATAAGTTTTTCCGTTCTGACGGTTTATCGGGTATTGCGCAGATCTTCCCTCTGCCAACGGCGTTTGATAAACACGCGCCGACGCGTGCGGAAATAGGCGACATACAGGTAGAACGCCGCCCGGTTGCTGAACAGCGCCCCGCCAACCGCGCCCCCCAGCAGCAGGGCGCCGGTGGCGATGCCGGTCATGCCCGCCGCCCACGCCGCCGCGCCGCCGAGGCAACACAGACCGAGCATGCCAAGGTAATATTGCAGCAATACCACCCCACTGTTTTTACCCTGCACCAGTTGGAACAGGATCAGCGTCATCCACACCGCCACGATCGCGCCGCTGCCCATCAACACGGCGGCGGAGGTCTTGCCGCTCCAGGCGGCCGCCACATCCGTGACCAGACCCATCACGCCCGCCAGGCCCAGCATCAGGCACACCATCAGCAGCATGACGTTGCCGACGCCCGGTGGTGACAGCCGCTGGCCCGGCGTCAGGAAATGCTGCTCGAGCTGCGCATCCACGCCGGCGAAAAGCGCACGATCGCGCGCCGCGATTTGGCTTTCCATCTCCTGGCCTTCTGCCGCTAAACGGGACAACCGGTCGGATAAACCCACCGGACTCACCCCTGCAAAAAGAAGCGGAACGCCGGGTTGTCGGTTTCGTCGTGGCAATCGTAGCCCAGCGCCTGCAGGTGCCGCTCGAATTCCGGCTCGCTTTGCGCCAGCTCGAAGGCCGCCAGCACCCGGCCGAAGTCGGTGCCGTGGCTGCGATAGTGGAACAGCGAGATGTTCCAGTGCGTGCCCAGCGTCTGCAGGAACTTCAGCAGCGCGCCCGGCGACTCCGGAAACTCAAAGCTGTACAGCCGTTCGCGCAGCGGCTTCGACGGACGCCCGCCCACCATGTAGCGCACGTGCAGTTTAGCCATCTCGTCGTCCGACAGATCCACCACCTGATAACCGTCGGCGTTGAGTTCGTCGATGATCTCCCGCCGTTCGGCGTGGCCGCGCGTCAGCCGCACGCCGACGAAAATGCAGGCGCTGTCGGCATCGGCGTAGCGATAGTTGAATTCGGTCACCGAGCGCCCGCCCAGCAGTTGGCAGAACTTGAGGAAGCTGCCCTGCTGTTCCGGAATGGTCACCGCCAGCAGCGCTTCGCGCTGTTCGCCCAGTTCGCAACGCTCGGAAACATAGCGCAGCCCGTGGAAGTTGAGATTGGCGCCGGACAGCACGTGCGCCAGCCGCTCACCCTGAATGTTGTGCTGCTGGACGTACTTTTTCAGCCCCGCCAAAGCCAGCGCGCCGGAAGGTTCGGCAATGGCGCGCACGTCCTCGAACAGATCTTTGACCGCCGCGCAGATGGCGTCGCTGTCCACGGTGATCACGTCGTCCAGATACTCACGGCACAGGCGGAAGGTTTCGTCGCCGATGCGCTTCACCGCCACGCCTTCGGCGAACAGCCCGACGCGCGCCAGATCCACCGGATGGCCGGCATCCAGCGCCGCGCGCAGGCAGGCGGAGTCTTCCGCTTCGACGCCGATCACTTTGATCTGCGGCATCAGCTGTTTGATCAGCACCGCCACCCCGGCGGCCAGGCCGCCGCCGCCGACCGGCACGAAAACCCGATCCAGATGCGCGTCTTGCTGCAGCAGCTCCATCGCCAGCGTGCCCTGCCCGGCGATCACCGTCGGGTGATCGAACGGCGGCACAAAGGTCATGCCCTGCTGTTGGGAAAGCTCGATCGCCTTCGCTTTGGCCTCGTCGAAATTGGCGCCGTGCAGCAACACTTCACCGCCGAAGCCGCGCACCGCATCCACCTTGATGTCCGCGGTGGACACCGGCATCACGATCAGCGTTTTGATCCCCAGCCGTTTACCGGAGAAGGCGACGCCCTGCGCGTGGTTGCCGGCCGAAGCCGTCACGACGCCGCGCGCCTTCTGCTCTTCGTCCAGCCCGGCGATCATCGCATAGGCCCCGCGCAGCTTGAAGCTGTGCACCGGCTGGCGATCTTCGCGCTTCACCAAAATGGTGTTGCCGAGGCGCGAAGAGATTTTGCTCATGGCCTGCAACGGGGTGACTTGCGCCACCTCGTAAACCGGCGAGCGCAGTACCGCTCGCAGATATTCCGCGCCGCAGGGGGCGCTGGGTAGGGGTTGAGAGACCGCCATGCTGCTTATCCCCCCAGTTTGCTCTTGTCGCGCACCGCGCCTTTGTCGGCGCTGGTGGCCAACGAGGCGTAGGCGCGCAGCGCGAAGGACACCTGACGTTCACGATTTTTCGGCGTCCAGGCCGCGTCGCCGCGCGCCAGTTCCGCCTCATGCCGCGCCGCCAACTCCTGCTCGCTGACATCCAGCTGGATGCCGCGATGAGGAATGTCGATCGCGATCATGTCGCCGTCCTGCACCAGGGCGATCAGGCCGCCGTTAGCCGCTTCCGGCGAAGCGTGGCCGATGGACAACCCGGAGGTGCCGCCGGAGAAACGCCCGTCGGTGATCAGCGCGCACGCCTTGCCCAGCCCCATCGATTTCAGGTAGGTGGTTGGGTAAAGCATTTCCTGCATGCCCGGCCCGCCTTTCGGCCCTTCGTAGCGAATCACCACTACGTCGCCCGCTACCACTTTGCCGCCGAGGATCGCTTCTACCGCGTCGTCCTGGCTTTCATACACTTTGGCCGGGCCGCGGAAGGTGAGGATTTCCTTGTCGACGCCGGCGGTTTTGACGATGCAGCCGTTTTCCGCCAGGTTGCCGTACAGCACCGCCAACCCGCCGTCCTGACTGTAAGCGTGCTCACGGGTGCGGATGCAGCCTTCCTTGCGGTCGGTGTCCAGCGAATCCCAACGGCAATCCTGGGAGAATGCCTGCGTGGTGCGGATACCGGCCGGCCCGGCGGAGTACATTTTCTTGACGCTTTCGTCGCGGGTCAGCATCACGTCGTAGGCTTCCAGCGTCTGCGGCAGGGTCAGCCCCAATACGTTGTTCACCTCGCGGTTCAGCAAGCCGGCGCGATCCAACTCGCCGAGGATGCCGATCACGCCGCCGGCGCGGTGCACGTCTTCCATGTGATATTTCTGCGTGCTCGGCGCCACCTTGCACAGGTGCGGCACTTTGCGCGACAGGCGATCGATGTCTTCCATGGTGAAGTCCACCTCGCCTTCCTGCGCAGAAGCCAACAGGTGCAGCACGGTGTTGGTCGAACCGCCCATGGCGATATCCAGCGTCATGGCGTTTTCGAACGCCGCCTTGTTGGCGATATTGCGCGGCAGCGCGCTTTCGTCATCCTGCTCGTAATAACGTTTGGTCAGCTCGACGATGCGCTTGCCGGCGTTGAGGAACAGTTCCTTGCGATCGGCGTGGGTGGCCAGCAGCGAACCGTTGCCCGGCTGCGACAGGCCCAGCGCTTCGGTCAGGCAGTTCATCGAGTTGGCGGTGAACATGCCGGAGCAGGAACCGCAGGTCGGGCAGGCGGAACGCTCGATCTGCTCGCTGTCGGCGTCGCTGACGTTCGGGTTCGCGCCCTGGATCATCGCGTCCACCAGATCCAGCTTGATGATCTGGTTGGAGAGTTTGGTTTTGCCGGCTTCCATCGGGCCGCCGGAAACGAAAATCACCGGGATGTTCAGGCGCAACGCTGCCATCAGCATGCCCGGGGTGATTTTGTCGCAGTTGGAGATGCACACCATCGCGTCGGCGCAGTGGGCGTTCACCATGTATTCGACCGAGTCGGCGATCAGCTCGCGCGACGGCAGGGAATAGAGCATGCCGCCGTGGCCCATGGCGATGCCGTCATCCACCGCGATGGTGTTGAACTCTTTGGCCACGCCGCCTGAAGCTTCGATCTGTTCGGCGACCAGTTTGCCCAGATCGCGCAGATGCACGTGACCCGGCACGAACTGGGTAAAGGAGTTGACCACGGCGATGATCGGCTTGCCGAAATCGGCGTCGGTCATCCCGGTCGCGCGCCACAATGCGCGGGCACCCGCCATATTGCGGCCGTGGGTGGTGGTGGCGGAACGGTACTTAGGCATGCTCTTTTCACTCCAAATGTATTTATGGCAGGCGGCGAACGAACCGCCTGGATATTTCTTATCTTGTCTGTCTTGTCGTCCGCCACGCTGCGCGGCGAGCCTTGTCGTTACGGGTTTACCGGATCCAGCCACCCGTATTTGTCTTCGGTCTTGCCGCTGAACAGGCCGAAGAACGCCTGTTGGATCTGTTTGGTCACCGGGCCGCATTTGCCGATGCCGACCTGAATGCCGTCCACGCTGCGCACCGGCGTGATTTCCGCCGCGGTGCCGGACATGAACACTTCGTCGGCCAGGTACAGCGATTCGCGCGACAGCACCTGCTCGCGCACCTCGAAGCCCATGTCTTTCGCCAGCTTAATGATCGCGTCGCGGGTGATGCCCGGCAGCGCCGACGAGGTGAACGGCGGGGTATAGAGCACGCCGTCTTTCACTTCAAACAGGTTCTCGCCCGCCCCTTCGGAAATGTAGCCGTGCACGTCGAGCGCGATGCCTTCCTGATAGCCGTGGCGGCGCGCTTCGCTGCCCACCAGCAGGGAGGAAAGATAGTTGCCGCCGGCCTTGGCCGCAGTGGGGATCGTGTTTGGTGCGACGCGGTGCCAGGAGGAGACCATCGCATCGATGCCTTGATCCAGCGCTTCTTCACCCAAATAAGCGCCCCAAGGAAACGCCGCGATAATCACGTCCGTTTTATAACCGGCCGGCGGGTTGACGCCCATGCCGACATCGCCGACGAACACCAGCGGACGAATGTACGCGCTGACCAGGTTGTTCTTGCGCAGCGTAGCGCGGCAGGCTTCCATCAGCTCGTCGACGCTTTGCGACACCGGCATGCGGTAGATTTTCGCCGAATCGTGCAGGCGCTGCATATGCTCGCGATGACGGAATACCACCGGCCCCAAGTGCGAGTCATAGCAGCGTACGCCTTCAAACACCGACGTGCCGTAATGCAACGCGTGCGACATCACGTGCACTTTGGCCTCGGCCCAAGGAACCATCTCACCATTGAACCAAATGTAATCGGCTTTCTTTGTCATTGTTATTTATCCTTCTCGGCGCCTCAGGCGCGTATTTGTTGTGATGTTGGCTGCTGGATCTCGACGCAGGAGACGTCCATCAGTTTGCTTAATTGAGATGACAACAGGGCGACCGGACGCGGGCTGGCAACGGTCAATTCGATATTGATGCTGTCGGCGTTGGCCGGGGAAACCATATTCATAGCACAAACCTGAAAGCCGCGATGACGCACGACCCGCAATACGCGCTCTAACATTTCGGGGCGAAAACGCGCCTGGATCGAGAGTTGATGCTGCATCATGATATTTCCTCCAACATGGTTTCGTTGCCGGCGCCCGGCGGCACCAGCGGCCAGACGTTTTCGAGTTCGTCGATAGAGACCTGCAGCAGATAAGGGCCTTCGGTGTTGAACAGCGCCTCGAGCGCGCCCTCCACCTGATCCTTGCGGCTGATGCGCTGGCCGGGAATGCCGAAGGCGGCGGCCAGCATCAGGAAGTCGGGGTTATCGGACAGGTTGGTTTCGCTGTAGCGGCCGTCGAAGAACAGCTGCTGCCATTGGCGCACCATTCCGAGGCGCTGGTTGTCCAGCAGCACGATCTTCAGCGGCAGCTGTTTGCGCTTAATGGTGCCCAGTTCTTGCACGTTCATCATGAAGGAGCCATCGCCCGAGACGCAGATCACCGTATCTTGCGGACGCGCGATCTGGGCCCCGACCGCCGCCGGCACGCCGAACCCCATGGTGCCGAGGCCGCTGGAGGTGATGAAATTCTCCGGGCGCTCGAACGTCATGTGCTGCGCGCTCCACATCTGGTGCTGGCCGACGTCGGTGGTCACCACGCTGTTGGCCGGCTTGCGGGCGGACAGCTGGCGCAAGAACAGCGGCGCGTAAATCGGCTGGCCGGGATGATCGTAGCGGCAGGCGTGATCGGCTTTCAGCGCCGTCACCCGTTGCCGCCAAGCGGCGATGTTCAGCGGGCGCTGCAACGCCGGCAGCAACGCTTTCAGATCGCCCTGCAGGGCGACATGCGCCTGGCGCAGCTTGCTCATCTCCGCCGGGTCGATGTCCATGTGGATCACTTTGGCGTGCGGCGCGAAGGCATTCAGCTTGCCGGTCACGCGGTCATCGAAACGCGCGCCGACGGCGATCAGCAGATCGCACTCCTGCACCGCCAGGTTAGCGGCCTTGGTGCCGTGCATGCCCAGCATGCCGAGGTACAGCGGATCTTGCGCATCCGGCGCGCCCAGCCCCTTCAGGGTGGCGACGTTCGGCATGCGGGTCACGGCGATGAACTCGCGCAGCGCCGGCACCGCCTGCGCCATGCCCACGCCGCCGCCGACGTACAGCATCGGTTTATGCGCCTGCGCCAGCAGCTCAGCCGCCTCGGCCAACGCCGCCGTCGGTAATGCCGGCGCTTCATCGACCGGCATCAAATGCGGATGCAGGTCGCCTTGCGCCAGCTGGATGTCTTTCGGGATATCGATCAGCACCGGGCCAGGGCGGCCGCCGGCGGCGATGGCGAAAGCTTCCACCATGATGCCCGGCAAGGCATCCAGCGATTCCACCAGGAAGCTGTGCTTGGTGCAGGCCAGAGACAGGCCGAGAACATCGATCTCCTGAAAGGCATCGGTGCCGATCAGCACGGACCCCACCTGACCGGTGATGGCGACAACGGGAACGGAATCGAGCAGCGCATCCGCCAGCCCGGTGATCAGGTTGGTGGCGCCGGGACCGGAAGTGGCGATACAGACACCGACTTTGCCGGTGGCGCGGGCGTAACCGATGGCGGCCATGGCGGCGCCCTGTTCATGGCGGCACAGCAGGTGTTCCACGCCGCCGTCGTACAGCGCATCGTACACCGGCATGATTGCCCCGCCCGGATAGCCGAATACGGTATCCACACCCTGCGCACGCAACGCTTGAACTACCCACTGAGCGCCATTCATAGTTATTTCCCCGCCTTACTTCGACAACCGCAGGATTTTGTTCTGTTTTTCATGCTCTGCCCCTTGCTCCACTTTTCTCTTGCCAATAAAAAACCCCCGGACCTAACGGTGCGGGGGTTCTCTTGCGATTCCGGCTTGTTTGCTAAGCCTTTCTTCGTCCAAGTGCAGCCCCGCACGGTGGGATAATAATCACCACCACGCTAATCACGACTAGGCTAATCACTTGGGCAAAGGCTTTCATAATGGGTTTGTTCACTGTGCTCATTCAGAACTAATGCTTACAGAGGTACCACAGCCGCGCGCGACATGACAACACTTTTTTTGCGTTATTATTCGGCGCAATCTGGTCATACCTCACGCGAATCGCCCGGATTTCACACGTTGGCGCGCATACCTGGATTTTTCACCGCGCCGGTGATGGCCTTGCCGCGTGTATCCTTGCCGAAGAACACCAACAGAGCGATCGCCACCGCCACCGTCCCGGCAACCATGGCCATCGCCAGGCCGTAATTATGCCCATGATGCTCGGCGAGGGTGGCTTGCAGCGTGGCGTTGACCGAAGCGATCAGGTTGCCCAGCTGATACACGAACCCCGGCAGCACCGCGCGGGTGTTGGCCGGTACCAGCTCGGTCAGGTAGGTCGGCACCACGCCCCAGGCGCCCTGCACCATGAATTGCATCAGGAAAGCGCCGATCCCGAGCATCAGCGAACCGCTGGAAAATGCCCACAGCGGGATCACCGGTAACGCCAACAATGCGGCGATGATAATCGCTTTTTTTCGGCCGATTTTTTCCGATAACGAACCGAAGAAAACGCCGCCGATAATTGACGCGATATTGTAGCTAATGGCGATGATACTGACGGTTTTCGGATCGAAACCGTGCTGAACTTTCAGAAATACCGGATACAGATCCTGCGTGCCGTGAGAGAAGAAATTGAACGCCGCCATCAGCAGCACCAGATAGCAGCACAGCTTCCAGTGGCTCTTCAACACCGGCAGCAAGGCGCTGCTTTCTTTACGTTCACGCGCCGCCAGCCACACCGGCGACTCCTGCACGCAATAATAAATAAACGGCAGCAGCAGGATCGGCGCCGCGCCGATGACGAACATGCCGCGCCAGCCGACCGTTTCGAACAGCAGGCCGTACACCACCGCCGCCAGCAGATAACCGAACGGATAGCCGGCCTGGAAAATGCCCGACATCAAGCCGCGCGAGCGGTCCGGTATGGTTTCCATCGCCAATGATGACGCCACGCCCCAGATACCGCCCATCGCAACGCCGTACAACACTCGTAACAGCAAGAAGACCGTCAGCGAGGGCGCGGCGGCGGAGAGCAGCTCAAACACCGAGAAGAAGACGATATTCAGCATCAGGATCGGTTTGCGGCCATATTTTTCCGCAGCGCGCCCGAAGATCAGCGCGCCGATCGGCCGCACCGCCAGCGTGAGCAGAATCGCCAACGTGACCTGTTCCAGGCCGACGTGAAAGGATTGTGCGATGTCGCTGAGTAAGAATACCAGCACGAAAAAATCGAAAGCGTCGAGCGTCCAGCTTGAAAAACTGGCGATTGCCGCATTGCGTTGCAGCGGGGTCCAACCAAACATAGTGTTATCCCTACCGTAGAGTACGAAGTCAGGAGATTTAGCGGCTGCCGTGCAGACTGCGGCGGCGGTCGGAGTGTGTTAAAGAAGTGATTTTTCTTTTAATCAATTGTTAAATACACCCATCAAGCCTATGGCTGCAATGCGTACAGGCCGCTAATGTGTTGCAGGCTTCAGCGAATTGTTAATGGGTATTGCCATAGGCTGCGAGGCGGTTCGCACAATTTCGTTCAATTCGATGAAAATCAGTGATTATGCTGCGAGTTTCATGGAAAAAATGCCAAGAACGCCGCGCGGCACCTGGATAAATCGCGCATCATGCCGCCCTCAGCAAGGAGAGCGATATGTCACTGGCGGTAATCTATAGCCGCGCCATCATCGGCGTTCAGGCCCCTTCCGTAACGGTAGAGGTGCATATCAGCAATGGCCTGCCCGGCCTGACGCTGGTTGGCCTGCCGGAAACCACGGTAAAAGAGGCGCGCGATCGGGTGCGCAGCGCCCTGATCAACAACGGTTTCACCTTTCCCGCCCGCCGCATCACCGTCAATTTGGCACCGGCCGATCTGCCGAAAGAAGGCGGGCGCTACGATCTGCCGATTGCGCTGGCGATCCTCGCCGCCTCCGAGCAACTACCCCTCGCACCGTTGGCACGCTACGAGTTTCTTGGCGAACTGGCGCTGTCCGGCGCGCTGCGCGCGGTCAGAGGCGCCATCCCGGCGGCGCTGGCGGCGGCTGACGCCGGACGACAATTGGTCCTCTCCACGGACAACGCCGCCGAGGTCGGCCTGATTGCGCAGTCACAATCCCATACTGCCCAACACCTGTTGGAGGTCTGTGCCTTTTTGCTCGGTCAGGGCGAGCTGCCGGTAGCCATCACGCCTCCCGCGGCAGACAACCCGCATGAAAACGCCGATCTGCGCGACATCATCGGCCAAGAGCAGGCCAAGCGGGCATTAGAGATCGCCGCCGCCGGCGGGCATAACCTGCTGCTGATTGGGCCGCCGGGCACCGGTAAAACCATGCTGGCCAGCCGACTGACGGGCTTACTGCCGCCGCTGACGGAACCTGAGGCGCTGGAAAGCCTGGCGGTCGCCAGCTTGCAGCATCCTGTTCTCACCGCTTTGCCATGGCGCCAGAGGCCATTTCGCGCACCGCATCACAGCGCATCGATGGCGGCGTTGGTCGGCGGCGGCTCACTGCCGCGCCCGGGTGAGATATCTATGGCGCATAACGGCGTGCTGTTTCTGGATGAGCTGCCGGAATTCGAGCGTAAGGTGCTGGATGCGCTGCGTGAACCGCTGGAATCCGGCGAGATCGTGATTTCACGCGCCAACGCCAAGGTCTGCTTCCCGGCCAAGGTGCAATTGATCGCGGCGATGAATCCCAGCCCAACCGGGCATTACCAGGGCATGCATAATCGCGCCTCGCCGCAGCAGGTGCTGCGCTACCTGGCCCGGCTGTCAGGGCCTTTTCTCGATCGTTTCGATCTGTCTATCGAAGTGCCGCTGTTACCTCCAGGTACGCTCAGTAAGCGGCAAACTCAGGGAGAAAGCAGCGAGCAGGTGCGGGAAAGAGTGCGACAGGCACGCACCCGGCAGCTCGAACGCGCCGGTAAAATCAACACGCTGTTAAACAACCGTGAAGTGGAACGGGATTGCGTGTTGCAGGCGGCAGACGCCGAGTTTTTGGAAGCGACATTAAACGCGTTGGGGTTATCGGTCCGCGCCTGGCAGCGCATCTTGAAAGTGGCGCGCACGCTGGCGGATTTAGCGGGGGATGTCGAGATCGGCAGGCGCCACCTGAGCGAAGCGCTGAGCTATCGCAGTATGGACCGTCTGCTGTTACAACTGCATCGTAGTCTGGAATAGAAAATGGGGCCCGAAGGCCCCATCGTCTTTAGTCTTCGCTGTCGCTGTAATCTTCTACTGCGTCAGCCTGCGGCTTACCGCCGGACAGCGTATGGAATTTCTTCGGGCGACGTGTGCGCGCCAGATATTTAGCCCATACTTTTTCCTGCTCGGTAGCCGCTTCGCGCTCACCGCGGCACACTGCGACGAACAGCTGTTCTTCTTCAGTGGCCGGCTGGCGTTTGCCCGAGTCCAGCTCGTTAAACGCGTAGCCGAAGCGCTCTAGCAATTGCGCCTCTTTAATGGTGAAATCGCCGTGACGGGAGAACCCGCGAGGGTAATGTTTATTATCAAAAAAACGATTGGTCGTGGTGAAGCTATCCGCCATCTGACACGCTCCTAATTCTCTTATGGCCGTGCTGTTTATGGCGCGGAGTATTAGATAGGCTTGACAGCGTGTAAAACAAAACATTTAAATCTTAACGACAAATTTTTTTGGAGATAGGTGTGGATACCGAATTACTGAAAACCTTTTTGGAGGTCAGTAGAACGCGTCACTTTGGCAGAGCCGCAGAATCTTTGTACTTAACGCAGTCCGCGGTCAGTTTCCGCATCCGTCAGTTAGAAAACCAGTTGGGCGCAAATTTATTTACCCGTCATCGCAATAACATCCGCCTGACACCTGCCGGCGAGCGGCTTCTGCCCTATGCCGAAAGCCTGATGAACACCTGGCAGTTGGCGAAGAAAGAGGTCGTGCGTTCACTGCAACATACCGAGCTGTCGATCGGCGCGACTGCCTCGTTGTGGGAGGCTTATTTGACCCCCTGGTTGCAGTCTCTCTATCAACAAAGAGAGGCGCTGCAGCTCGAAGCCAGGGTGGCCTTAAGGCACTCTTTGGTAAAGCAACTGCATGAAAGGCAGCTCGATTTACTGATCACCACTGAGCCGCCAAAGATGGACGAACTGGCCAGCCAGCAGCTGGGCAATTTCTCATTACGCCTGTTCTCATCCGTGCGTCGTGACAAGCAATCCCCCATGCCGTACATCAAGCTGGAATGGGGGGCCGACTTCCACCAACAGGAAAACCGCATGTTGGAAGGTGATAACGTGCCGGTACTCACGACCACCTCGGCACACCTGACGCGTCAGTTGCTGGAAACCACAGGCGGATGCGCTTTCCTGCCCAGCCAGTGGGAAAAAGAGTATCCGCAGTTGCTTGCCGCCGCCGAGATCCCGCCGATTGTCCGCCCACTGTATGCCGTCTGGTTGCAAAATAGCGATCAACAGCCTTTGATTCGGCAATTACTTAAAATACCTTTAAATACCGCAGCCTAAAGCGCTATGGCGGCCTTAAAAGCCGCCACCGTGGTCATGGCTGTCTATCATGCCAAAAACCGCCCATCGCCTTCTGAGAGAAGAAAATGCAAAACGGTAGGAGAATCAGGAGGTCTGCTGGGGTAAAGATCGAAAGATCATAAGGCAACTCGGATCAGATAGACATCAGCATAGAGCAGCCAATGCGCTCTTTTCCAAAGCGGGAATGCTCTAAGGGAAGGGATAATAGGTAAAAAAAAACCCTTTGCTTTCGCAAAGGGTTCTTAATATGGCAGGGGCGGAGAGACTCGAACTCGCGACACCCGGTTTTGGAGACCGGTGCTCTACCAACTGAGCTACGCCCCTAAATCTCGCTTAACATTATGCCTGCTAAAAAAGCAGGCATAATTAAATAAGTGGCGGAACGGACGGGGCTCGAACCCGCGACCCCCTGCGTGACAGGCAGGTATTCTAACCAACTGAACTACCGCTCCACCGATTCTTTTACGTTGTATCTTTCGATACCGGCAATATCGCGCTTTGCGACTTGCGCATTACCAGTCGTCACACTGATAACGTTTATTTGATGCCTGGCAGTGTCCTACTCTCGCATGGGGAGACCCCACACTACCATCGGCGCTACGGCGTTTCACTTCTGAGTTCGGCATGGGGTCAGGTGGGACCACCGCGCTATTGCCGCCAGGGCAAATTCTGTTTCATTCCAACCGCCTCACTTCCATGAAGCCATCAGAACCAATCTTGGAACGTCGCTGAAAATCTCTCTAAAAACACCTTCGGTGTTGTAAGGTTAAGCCTCACGGATCATTAGTACTGGTTAGCTCAATGCATCGCTGCACTTACACACCCAGCCTATCAACGTCTTAGTCTTAAACGTTCCTTCAGGGGCCTTAAAGGCCCAGGGAAGACTCATCTTGAGGCAAGTTTCGCGCTTAGATGCTTTCAGCGCTTATCTTTTCCGCACTTAGCTACCGGGCAATGCCATTGGCATGACAACCCGAACACCAGTGGTGCGTTCACTCCGGTCCTCTCGTACTAGGAGCAACCCCTCTCAATCTTCCAACGCCCACGGCAGATAGGGACCGAACTGTCTCACGACGTTCTAAACCCAGCTCGCGTACCACTTTAAATGGCGAACAGCCATACCCTTGGGACCTACTTCAGCCCCAGGATGTGATGAGCCGACATCGAGGTGCCAAACACCGCCGTCGATATGAACTCTTGGGCGGTATCAGCCTGTTATCCCCGGAGTACCTTTTATCCGTTGAGCGATGGCCCTTCCATTCAGAACCACCGGATCACTAAGACCTACTTTCGTACCTGCTCGAGCCGTCACTCTCGCAGTCAAGCTAGCTTATGCCTTTGCACTAACCTCACGATGTCCGACCGTGATTAGCTAACCTTCGTGCTCCTCCGTTACTCTTTGGGAGGAGACCGCCCCAGTCAAACTACCCACCAGACACTGTCCTCACCCCGGATTACGGGGCCGAGTTAGAACATCAAACATTAAAGGGTGGTATTTCAAGGATGGCTCCACGCAGACTGGCGTCCACGCTTCAAAGCCTCCCACCTATCCTACACATCAAGGCTCAATGTTCAGTGTCAAGCTATAGTAAAGGTTCACGGGGTCTTTCCGTCTTGCCGCGGGTACACTGCATCTTCACAGCGAGTTCAATTTCACTGAGTCTCGGGTGGAGACAGCCTGGCCATCATTACGCCATTCGTGCAGGTCGGAACTTACCCGACAAGGAATTTCGCTACCTTAGGACCGTTATAGTTACGGCCGCCGTTTACTGGGGCTTCGATCAAGAGCTTCGCCTTGCGGCTGACCCCATCAATTAACCTTCCAGCACCGGGCAGGCGTCACACCGTATACGTCCACTTTCGTGTTTGCACAGTGCTGTGTTTTTATTAAACAGTTGCAGCCAGCTGGTATCTTCGACTGGCTTCAGCTCCATCCGCAAGGGACTTCACCTACATGCCAGCGTGCCTTCTCCCGAAGTTACGGCACCATTTTGCCTAGTTCCTTCACCCGAGTTCTCTCAAGCGCCTTGGTATTCTCTACCTGACCACCTGTGTCGGTTTGGGGTACGATTTAATGTTACCTGGAGCTTAGAGGATTTTCCTGGAAGCAGGGCATCAACTACTTCTGCACCGTAGTGCATCGTCATCACGCCTCAGGGTTGATATGCAACCGGATTTACCAGGTCACACCCCCTACACGCTTAAACCGGGACAACCGTCGCCCGGCCAGCCTAGCCTTCTCCGTCCCCCCTTCGCAGTAACACCAAGTACAGGAATATTAACCTGTTTCCCATCGACTACGCTTTTCAGCCTCGCCTTAGGGGTCGACTCACCCTGCCCCGATTAACGTTGGACAGGAACCCTTGGTCTTCCGGCGAGCGGGCTTTTCACCCGCTTTATCGTTACTTATGTCAGCATTCGCACTTCTGATACCTCCAGCAACCCTCACAGGCCACCTTCAACGGCTTACAGAACGCTCCCCTACCCAACAACGCTAAGCGTCGCTGCCGCAGCTTCGGTGCATGGTTTAGCCCCGTTACATCTTCCGCGCAGGCCGACTCGACCAGTGAGCTATTACGCTTTCTTTAAATGATGGCTGCTTCTAAGCCAACATCCTGGCTGTCTATGCCTTCCCACATCGTTTCCCACTTAACCATGACTTTGGGACCTTAGCTGGCGGTCTGGGTTGTTTCCCTCTTCACGACGGACGTTAGCACCCGCCGTGTGTCTCCCGTGATAACATTCTTCGGTATTCGGAGTTTGCATCGGTTTGGTAAGCCGGGATGGCCCCCTAGCCGAAACAGTGCTCTACCCCCGAAGATGAGTTCACGAGGCGCTACCTAAATAGCTTTCGGGGAGAACCAGCTATCTCCCGGTTTGATTGGCCTTTCACCCCCAGCCACAAGTCATCCGCTAATTTTTCAACATTAGTCGGTTCGGTCCTCCAGTTAGTGTTACCCAACCTTCAACCTGCCCATGGCTAGATCACCGGGTTTCGGGTCTATACCTTGCAACTAATCGCCCAGTTAAGACTCGGTTTCCCTACGGCTCCCCTATACGGTTAACCTTGCTACAAAATATAAGTCGCTGACCCATTATACAAAAGGTACGCAGTCACACCACGAAGGTGCTCCCACTGCTTGTACGTACACGGTTTCAGGTTCTATTTCACTCCCCTCGCCGGGGTTCTTTTCGCCTTTCCCTCACGGTACTGGTTCACTATCGGTCAGTCAGGAGTATTTAGCCTTGGAGGATGGTCCCCCCATATTCAGACAGGATGTCACGTGTCCCGCCCTACTCATCGAACTCACGACCTGTGCATTTTAGTGTACGGGGCTATCACCCTTTGCTGCGCGACTTTCCAGACGCTTCCACTAACACACAAGCCGATTCAGGTTCTGGGCTCCTCCCCGTTCGCTCGCCGCTACTGGGGGAATCTCGGTTGATTTCTTTTCCTCGGGGTACTTAGATGTTTCAGTTCCCCCGGTTCGCCTCATGCCACTATGTATTCATGACATGATAGTGTGTCGAAACACACTGGGTTTCCCCATTCGGGTATCGCCGGTTATAACGGTTCATATCACCTTACCGACGCTTTTCGCAGATTAGCACGCCCTTCATCGCCTCTGACTGCCTAGGCATCCACCGTGTACGCTTAGTCACTTAACCTCACAACCCGAAGATGTTTCCATCGTTCGCGCTGCAAACATTTGAGAGACTCTATGACAGGTTACTCTTCATCCCAGTACATCTACGGAGGGATAAATTTCAGCCGTCATGTTTCAATTTTCAGCTTGTTCCAGATTGTTAAAGAGCAATATCTTAAACATGACTCGGAAGTCATCTTTAAGATATGGTGTATCGTCAGATACTTGGGACCGCCGCTTTCACCGGGTGGGTCGGAAGCTTGGCGTCCCCTAGGGGATTCGAACCCCTGTTACCGCCGTGAAAGGGCGGTGTCCTAGGCCTCTAGACGAAGGGGACACGACACCGTACTTTTATGACGCTTTTGCTCGTTACTTTTTCATCAGACAATCTGTGTGAGCACGCCACTCGAACTAATATCTTTAGGTAAGGAGGTGATCCAACCGCAGGTTCCCCTACGGTTACCTTGTTACGACTTCACCCCAGTCATGAATCACAAAGTGGTAAGCGCCCTCCCGAAGGTTAAGCTACCTACTTCTTTTGCAACCCACTCCCATGGTGTGACGGGCGGTGTGTACAAGGCCCGGGAACGTATTCACCGTAGCATTCTGATCTACGATTACTAGCGATTCCGACTTCATGGAGTCGAGTTGCAGACTCCAATCCGGACTACGACGTACTTTATGAGGTCCGCTTGCTCTCGCGAGGTCGCTTCTCTTTGTATACGCCATTGTAGCACGTGTGTAGCCCTACTCGTAAGGGCCATGATGACTTGACGTCATCCCCACCTTCCTCCAGTTTATCACTGGCAGTCTCCTTTGAGTTCCCGGCCGAACCGCTGGCAACAAAGGATAAGGGTTGCGCTCGTTGCGGGACTTAACCCAACATTTCACAACACGAGCTGACGACAGCCATGCAGCACCTGTCTCAGAGTTCCCGAAGGCACCAAAGCATCTCTGCTAAGTTCTCTGGATGTCAAGAGTAGGTAAGGTTCTTCGCGTTGCATCGAATTAAACCACATGCTCCACCGCTTGTGCGGGCCCCCGTCAATTCATTTGAGTTTTAACCTTGCGGCCGTACTCCCCAGGCGGTCGATTTAACGCGTTAGCTCCGGAAGCCACGCCTCAAGGGCACAACCTCCAAATCGACATCGTTTACAGCGTGGACTACCAGGGTATCTAATCCTGTTTGCTCCCCACGCTTTCGCACCTGAGCGTCAGTCTTCGTCCAGGGGGCCGCCTTCGCCACCGGTATTCCTCCAGATCTCTACGCATTTCACCGCTACACCTGGAATTCTACCCCCTCTACGAGACTCTAGCTTGCCAGTTTCAAATGCAGTTCCCAGGTTGAGCCCGGGGATTTCACATCTGACTTAACAAACCGCCTGCGTGCGCTTTACGCCCAGTAATTCCGATTAACGCTTGCACCCTCCGTATTACCGCGGCTGCTGGCACGGAGTTAGCCGGTGCTTCTTCTGCGAGTAACGTCAATTGATGAACGTATTAAGTTCACCACCTTCCTCCTCGCTGAAAGTGCTTTACAACCCGAAGGCCTTCTTCACACACGCGGCATGGCTGCATCAGGCTTGCGCCCATTGTGCAATATTCCCCACTGCTGCCTCCCGTAGGAGTCTGGACCGTGTCTCAGTTCCAGTGTGGCTGGTCATCCTCTCAGACCAGCTAGGGATCGTCGCCTAGGTGAGCCATTACCCCACCTACTAGCTAATCCCATCTGGGCACATCTGATGGCAAGAGGCCCGAAGGTCCCCCTCTTTGGTCTTGCGACGTTATGCGGTATTAGCTACCGTTTCCAGTAGTTATCCCCCTCCATCAGGCAGTTTCCCAGACATTACTCACCCGTCCGCCGCTCGTCACCCGGGGAGCAAGCTCCCCTGTGCTACCGCTCGACTTGCATGTGTTAAGCCTGCCGCCAGCGTTCAATCTGAGCCATGATCAAACTCTTCAATTAAAAGCTTGATGTGCTTCCACTCGAGAAGCGATGCTCAAAGATTTACTGCATGAATTTTACTTCAGTTAGTCACTCTTCAAGACTTGATATTTTTTGCATCCGAAGATGCTGGATATCGTCTTGTGGAGTGCCCACACAGATTGTCTGATAAATTGTTAAAGAGCAGTGCCGAGAAACTCATCGGCGCGGGCTGCGTATATTACGCTTTTCACCCGGAGAGTCAAGCGTTTATTTCGCTTTCTTCTCGCTGACCCGGCGGCTTGTCAGTCGTTGTTCCCGGTCAGTGGAGGCGCATTATAGGGAGTTCTCGGCGGGCCGCAACCCCTATTTTCAATATTTTTTCCGACCGTTGAATGTTTAACCAAAACACCGTTAAAGCGGCAGTTTTTTCAACGATTTAAAGCCATAGCCCTGCAAAACGGGCAATAAAGCGTCAGTATCTTCATTTAACGCCATGCAATACGCCAGATTCTCTTCCTGGCTCGAGACCAGGTTTTCCTGCGTAGAGATGAGCCAGGCGGTGCGACGGGCAATCGCCGCGCCGGAATCCACCAATCGGGTGCCTTCCGGCAACACCTGCATCAGCTCTTCAGCTAATAGAGGGAAATGGGTGCAGCCCAGCACGACGGTATCCGGCGGCTCGCGCATGCTCAGCCACGGATGCAGGATCTTCTTCAGCACCGGTAGCGGCACGGCTTCGCCATGCAGCTTGGCTTCCGCTAGCTCCACCAGTTCTGAAGAGCCCAGCAGTTCAATCTTGCAGTCGGTGGCGAAACGGGAAATCAGTTCGTGGGTGTAGCTGCGCTGTACGGTACCGCGGGTCGCCAACAGGCCGACAATGCCGTTGACGGTAAGACGGGCCGCCGGTTTGATGGCGGGCACCACGCCCACGACAGGGAAACTGAAACGCTCGCGCAGGGCCGGCAAGGAGACCGTGCTGGCGGTGTTGCAGGCGATGACGACAATCGCCAGAGGATGACGCTGCTGCACCGCGCCGACAATCTCCAGCACGCGCTCAACGATAAACTCTTCTGACTTCTCGCCGTAGGGGAACGCCACGTTGTCGAACGCGTATATATAGTGGAGATCCGGCAGCAACTGCCGAATCTCCTGATACACCGACAGCCCGCCGACGCCGGAATCGAAAACCAGCACCGTCGGGCGAGGTGTGGCGGTGCTGTTAGAAGGTATAGCTTCCAGTGAGGTAGTATTCTCTTCCTGGAGTAGCGTAGCCATAGGCCGTCTCATAATCTTTATCAAACAGGTTGGCAATTCTACCACGAACTGTCAGATGAGATGTGACCGGATACGAAACTGCGAGATCCCACAGACTCACGCCGCCAAGTTTAACGCTTTGTTCCGGATAGGTACTGTAATCCTTGTCATAACGTTGACCCAGATATTGATAAGTCACCGCCCAGTCAAAGTCATACAGCTGCCAGTCCAGCTCATATTTCACCTGCTGCTTGGCGCGCCGCAGCAGCACTTCATTGGTCTTGGCGTTGCGAGGATCGACATAGTCATAACCAATCTGATGCGTCAACGGGCCGGTATCAAACGAGGCCGTAGCTTCAATCCCTTTGATGGTCGCCTTACCCACGTTGTAATAGACGTAGTTGGTTTCCCCCGTGGAATCGATCAAATTGTCGATGTCGTTGCGATAACCGGAGATGCGCCAGGTCACCGGGCCGGTCAGCCCTTCAAAGCCACCTTCCCACTGCTTGCTTTCTTCCGGTTTCAGATCGGTGTTGTTACCGAAGTTGCCGTATAGCTGGCTCATATTCGGTGCTTTGAACGCCGTGCCATACGATGCGATAAAACGGTATCCCTCGACGAATTCCCAGGCCGCGCTGGTTTGCCAGGTGCCATGCCAGCCAAACTCGGAATGATCGTCACCTCGAACCGCACCTTCCAACGTTACCGGGCCAACCAGTTGCTGCGCAGTCAGATAGATGCCTGCATCACGTTGGCTTTTTTCACCCTTCACGGTGGTGGAATCCGGTTTGATTTTCTGTTGCTGCCAGTCGACGCCAGAGCTTACGGTACCCTGTCCAACCTGCAGCGTATTGCCCCACTGCAGGTTGTACTGTTCGGAATCCACCAGGCTGGCCGAGCTGTCATGCATGCCGAGGCGAGGATCGTAATCGTAATCCTTGCTATGGCTGTAGCTGCCAATCACTTGTGTTGCGTAAATGCCTTCTTTATAGCGCAATCCGGTATCCCAGGTTTGGCTATACAGTTTGCGCGTATCCAGCAGAGGGCTGGTCGGTGAGGAATAATAACTATCATACGCCGTGCGGTTGTCGTAACCATACCCGCGCACAAAACCGCTGACCGATTCGCTGAACTGGTGCTCAAGCGCACCATACAGCGACTTACTCATAAAGCCATCGCGATCCTGTTGGCTTTGCATGCCGGTGCTGCCGTAGGCCACCACGTCATACCCTTTGGTGTAGGTGTAGTCACCCGCCACCGTCGCCACGGTGCTGTCGCCCAACTGCTGTTGAGTCGACGCGTCATAGGATTGATAGCCGTTGGAGCCGACGCCGGCTGAGAGCGTAGTACCGTTCTTTTCACGCGTGGTAATGATGTTGACCACGCCGCCGATGGCGTCGGAGCCGTACACCGCCGAGCGCGGGCCGCGGATGTATTCGACTTTCTGCACCA
The DNA here is from genome assembly GCF_000747565.1 of Serratia sp. SCBI. Lineage (NCBI taxonomy): Bacteria > Pseudomonadati > Pseudomonadota > Gammaproteobacteria > Enterobacterales > Yersiniaceae > Serratia > Serratia sp. SCBI. The sequence goes on from NZ_CP003424.1 coordinate 4,891,685, forward strand.
ACGAAATCGGGATTTGGCTAAGGTCAGAGGAGCCGCTGACGCCCGCCTGATTAAGGCGAATGCCGTCAATTAGCACCAGCACGTGGCTGGAGTTGGTGCCGCGAATAAACAACGAGCTCTTTTGCCCCAACCCGCCGTTTTGGCCAACGTCCACGCCCGGCAAACGGCGCATCACGTCGGTCAGGCTCTTGGCCTGCCAGCGATCGATATCGTTGCGGGTGACGATGGTGGTCGGCGCCAGCACGGAAGAAACCGGCTGCGGGAAACGGTTGGCGGTAACCACCAGGTTATCGCCATTCGTGGCTGTGGTGTTGTCTTGCGCCCATCCAGAAAAAGCCGTGACGGAAGAGACCACCGCCAGCAGCGTATTTTTTGTAATTGTCATGAGAAAAGCATCCAAACTTAATTGGCGGATGCCGCAGGATCATGGCCGGTAGTTCGCGACGGCCACGGACATTGCGACGTAACACCGGCAGGTCTTCGGGCTTGGGATTTGCGGGCCGCAGGGCGCGACCGGCAACGGGCGATGACTTCCCATCCTGCAGTGGACAGTGTCTGCGTCGAAACGCTATCGCCGTGACTTCCCCTTACCGCTGCGCGTCAGCTCCGGATTCACACCGGATTCCCTTTTCACTCGCTGCTTGAGGCCGGACGGCAATGCTACGATCAATGCAAATAGATGTCTAGACTGCCATTAATGTTACAAATAATAAACGCGACAAAACTGGACTTCACGGGCTGATTCCCTACAATCCCCGCTGATCAAATTTGCCTGACGAGAAGAAACACATGACGCCCGAGAATTTGCCTATTGAACGTTACGATGACCAACTGGCGGAGAAAGTCGCCCGCCTGAAGACGTTGATGTCACCGTTCGCGGCGCCCGAGCCGGAAGTGTTCCGCTCGCCAGTCGACCACTACCGCATGCGCGCCGAATTCCGCATCTGGCACGACGCAGACGACATGTATCACATCATGTTCGATCAGCAGACCAAGCAGCGTATTCGCGTCGATCAGTTCCCGGCGGCCAGCGAGCTGATCAACCGCCTGATGACCGCCCTGATCGCCGCGCTGAAACCGGAGCCGATCCTGCGACACAAGCTGTTCCAGATAGATTATCTGTCGACGCGAAGCGGCAAAATCATCGCTTCGCTGCTGTATCACCGCAAGCTGGATGACGTTTGGCAACAGCGCGCCGAGCAGTTGCGCGACGAGCTGCGCGCGCAGGGTTTCGACCTGCAGCTGATCGGCCGAGCGTCGAAGACCAAGATCATGCTCGACCAGGATTATGTTGACGAAGTGCTGCCGGTCGCCGGCCGCGACATGATTTATCGCCAGGTGGAAAACAGTTTCACTCAGCCCAACGCGGCCATGAACGTGCAGATGCTGGAGTGGGCGTTGGCGGTCAGCGCCGGTTCCAAAGGCGATTTGCTGGAGCTGTACTGCGGCAACGGCAACTTCTCGCTGGCGCTGGCGCGCAATTTCGAGCGCGTGCTGGCGACCGAGATCGCCAAACCGTCGGTGGCGGCGGCGCAGTACAACATCGCCGCCAACCATATCGACAACGTGCAGATCATCCGCATGGCGGCGGAAGACTTCACTCAGGCGATGAATGGAGTACGCGAATTCAACCGGTTGAAAGGCATCGATCTGAGCGGCTACAACTGCGAGACGATTTTCGTCGATCCGCCGCGCAGCGGGCTGGACGATGAAACGGTGAAGATGGTGCAGGCTTACCCGCGCATTCTGTATATTTCATGCAATCCGGAAACGTTGTGCGCCAACCTGGAAACGCTGCAGGCCACCCACCGGGTCAGCCGTCTGGCGCTGTTCGATCAGTTCCCTTATACCCATCACATGGAATGCGGCGTGTTGCTGGAAAAGCACCGCTGATATGACAGGGGCGCCGTGATGGCGCCCCGTTTCATTACGATTCTTGAGTCGGCACATCCGGCGCCTTGCGCGCCTTCAGTTTCATGCCGATCCACAGCACCAGCGCCACGCAGATCACCGACGGCAGGAAGTTGGAGCCGATCTGCGGATATTCGGCGCGCACGATGGCGCTGTACAGCAGCAGCCCCAGCAGGAAACAGGCCGCCGCCAGCTTCGGCATGCCATCCGGCATGGCGCGGTTCAGGTAACGCTGATGCAGGCAGTACACCGCCAGCACCAACGCGATCAGCGGGAAGATCGAAAACGGCACCACCGAGCTGAACAGCGCGGCAAAGGAACCGTTGATCGAAAGGCCGGCAATCAACGCCAGCAGTAAGGTGCCATTTTCACGGCCTGGTTTTTCCATCATTTTTTACCTTTTTTATACGTGGGACACAGAAGCTTTTTCTTGTTCGCGACGATACCAGTAATACGCCCCTTTGGAGATCATCCGCAGTTGCAGCACCAGCCGTTCTTCCAGCTGCTGCCGCTGCTCGACGTCGATATCCAGCGCTTCCGCGCCGGCGCTGAACACGATGGTGACCATCGCTTCCGCCTGCGCTTCGGTAAAGCTGCGCGGCATGTGATTTTCCAACTCGAGGTAGTCCGCCAGTTCGGCGATGAAATGCTGGATCTCGCGCGCCACCGCCGCACGGAATGCCGCCGACGTGCCGGAGCGCTCGCGCAGCAGCAGGCGGAAGGCGTTCGGGTTGTTACCGATAAATTCCATAAAGGTGGACACCGAGGTACGGATCACGCTGCCGCCCTTGGCGATGCGTTGGCGCGCCTGGCGCATCAACTGACGCAGCATCAGACCGCTTTCGTCCACCATGGTCAGCCCCAACTCGTCCACATCGCGGAAATGGCGATAGAACGACGTGGGCGCGATGCCCGCCTCGCGTGAAACTTCCCGCAGGCTCAGACTGGCGAAGCTGCGTTCGGCGCTCAGCTGGCTGAAAGCGGCTTCGATCAGGGAACGACGAGTCCGTTCTTTTTGTTGTGCTCTGACGCCCATATGCATATCCGGATAGGTTCCATTTTCTCAGTCTAACGCCCTAGACTCGGCAATATAGCAAATTTTATTGCAACAGCATTTATACTAACGCGCTCTATCACACTTCCGCCCTGAGCCGATTGTGCTTTGACTCAAAAAGCCTAATGGTGATTGGGTGAGCAGCGCTATGATGTTAAGATACCGTTGTAATCTTGTATAAAAAACAGGTCTCTCCTACATGCAACAGCACTATCAATTTGATGCCATTGTGATTGGCTCGGGCCCTGGTGGTGAAGGTGCCGCCATGGGGCTGGTGAAACAAGGCGCCCGCGTGGCCGTTATCGAACGGTACAATAACGTAGGCGGCGGATGTACCCATTGGGGCACCATCCCCTCCAAAGCCCTCCGCCACGCCGTCAGCCGCATTATCGAATTCAACCAGAACCCGCTTTACAACAACTCGCGCACGCTCAGCGCGACCTTCCCTGACATTTTACGCCACGCCGATAACGTCATCAGCCAGCAGACCCGAATGCGCCAAGGGTTCTATGAGCGGAACCAGTGCAAACTGTTCGCCGGCGACGCGCGCTTCATCGACGCCAACACCGTCAGCGTCAGCTACATGGACGGCACCCAGGACACCATCCGCGCCGATCACATCGTGATCGCCTGCGGCTCGCGTCCTTACCATCCGGCCAGCGTCGACTTCAACCATCCGCGCATCTACGACAGCGATTCCATTCTCGAGCTGAGCCATGAGCCGCGCCACGTGATCATTTACGGCGCCGGGGTGATCGGCTGCGAGTATGCGTCCATCTTCCGCGGCCTAAACGTCAAGGTCGATCTGATCAACACCCGCGATCGTCTGCTGGCGTTCCTCGATCAGGAGATGTCGGATTCGCTCTCTTACCACTTCTGGAACAACGGCGTGGTGATCCGCCACAACGAAGAATTCGAGAAGATCGAAGGCACCGAAGACGGCGTGATCGTGCACCTGAAGTCCGGCAAGAAGGTGAAAGCGGACTGCCTGCTGTACGCCAACGGCCGTACCGGCAACACCGATTCGCTGGGGTTGGAGAACGTCGGCCTGGAGTCGGACAGCCGCGGGCTGCTGAAAGTAAACAGCATGTATCAAACCGCGCTGTCGCACATTTATGCGGTCGGTGACGTGATCGGCTATCCGAGCCTGGCTTCCGCCGCCTACGATCAGGGCCGCATCGCCGCGCAAGCGATCGCCTCCGGCGAAGCCAGCGGTCACTTAATCGAAGATATCCCGACCGGCATCTACACCATTCCGGAAATCAGCTCCGTCGGCAAAACCGAGCAGGAACTGACCGCGATGAAGGTGCCGTATGAAGTGGGCCGCGCCCAGTTCAAGCATCTGGCGCGCGCGCAGATAGCCGGGATGAACGTCGGCAGCCTGAAGATCCTGTTCCATCGCGACACCCTGCAGATCCTTGGGATCCACTGCTTCGGCGAGCGTGCGGCGGAGATCATCCACATCGGCCAGGCGATCATGGAACAGAAAGGTGAAGGCAATACTATCGAGTATTTCGTTAATACGACCTTCAACTATCCGACCATGGCCGAAGCCTACCGGGTGGCGGCGCTAAACGGCTTAAACCGCCTGTTTTAACGCGCTGTCGATGTAGCCCTGCATGTGTTCGCGGATCGCCTCGGCCAGTTGCTCATAACGGCTGCGCAAAGGGGAGCCGGGGCGGTACACCAGCGCGATGGTGCGCTTCGGCTCCGGCTTGTAGCAATCCAGATAGCAGACGCCGTCGCGTTCGCGCTGCGGCGGTACCGCCAGTGACGGCAGCAGGGTAATGCCGCTGCCGGCCGCGACCATATTGCGCAGCGTTTCCAGACTGGTGGCGCGGAAGTGGGTATCTTCGTCCGCGCCCGCCTGGAAGCAGAAGCCCATCGCCTGATCGCGCAGGCAGTGGCCATCCTCCAGCATCAGCAGTTTCTCACCCGCCAAATCCGGCATCGGCACGCGCTCGCGCTGCGCCCACGGGTGATCGGAGTACACCGCCAGCTTCATCGGTTCATCGAACAAAGGCACTTCGATAAACGCCTCGGTTTCCTTAACCAATGCCAGAATGGCGCAGTCCAGTTTGCCGCTGTCGAGTTGCGCCAGCAGCTGATGGGTTTGCGCTTCGTGCAGGTACATTTCCAGTTTCGGGAACGTTTTGTGCAGCGTCGGGATGATCTGCGGCAGCAGATAAGGCCCCACGGTCGGGATCAGGCCGATGTGCAACGGTCCGGACATGGCTTCGCCCTGCTGGCTGGCCATCTCCTTCAATACTTTCACTTCTCGCAGCACGGTACGCGCCTGCTCCACCAGCAACAGACCCGCCTGGGTGAACAGCACCTTGCGGCTGGTGCGTTCGAGCAGCATGACGCCCAACTCGTCTTCCAGCTTGCGGATCTGCCCGCTCAGCGTGGGTTGGCTTACATGGCATGAATCGGCCGCGCGGCGGAAGTGCCGGTGCTCGGCCAAGGCGACCAGATACTCTAAATCACGAATATTCATTGTTTCCCTCCATTCCATGATAGCTCATGGCGATAGATAAGATAGCAATGAGCGATTAGATCTATCAAGTCCCAGCGACAATAATGTGTCCCAACGAAGCGATATCGCGCTAAATGCTAAAAATTACTTTTCCTAATTAAGGGGTTAATCAATGTTTACCAGTCAAGAAGGCAAGAAAGTTCCTCAGGTTACTTTCCACACCCGTCAGGGCGACCAATGGATTGATGTGACCACTGATGACCTGTTCAAAAACAAAACCGTCATTGTTTTCTCGCTGCCGGGCGCGTTCACGCCGACCTGTTCTTCGAGCCACCTGCCGCGCTACAACGAACTGTCCAGCGTATTCAAGCAGCACGGCGTCGACAGCATTCTTTGCGTCTCCGTGAACGACACCTTCGTCATGAACGCCTGGAAAGCCGACCAACATGCGGAAAACATCACCTTCGTGCCGGACGGCAACGGTGAATTCACCAAAGGCATGAACATGCTGGTCGAGAAAGCGGATCTGGGCTTTGGCCCTCGCTCATGGCGCTACTCGATGCTGGTACGCAACGGCGTGGTCGAGAAAATGTTTGTTGAGCCGAACAAGCCGGGCGACCCGTTTGAAGTGTCCGACGCCGACACCATGCTGAAATACCTGGCGCCGGAATTCAAAGTGCAGGAATCGGTCTCCCTGTTCACCAAACCGGGCTGCCCATTCTGCGCCAAAGCCAAGCAGATGCTGCAAGAGCGCGGCATTCAGTATGAAGAGATCGTGCTGGGCAAAGACGCCACCACCGTCAGCCTGCGCGCCGTCAGCGGCCGCGCCACGGTGCCGCAGGTCTTCATCGGCGGCCGTCACATCGGCGGCAGCGACGATCTGGAAACATTCCTGTCAGCTTAATAAGTAATAACAAAGCCAACGTGAACTTTGGCGGGCTACGGCCCGCCCTTTTTTTACCTTTCAGGAGCGGATATGAAACTGTTGAACGTTGATGTCGCGGTCATCGGCGGCGGCACCGCAGGGCTCGGCGCCTATCGCGCGGCCAAACTGTCTACCCCCAGCGTGGTGATGATTGAAGGCGGGCCGTACGGCACCACCTGTGCGCGCGTTGGCTGCATGCCATCCAAATTACTGATCGCCGCCGCCGAAGCGGTGCATCAAATCGAACGTGCGCCGGGCTTTGGCGTGCACCCAACCGGCAAAACGCGTATCGACGGACGCGAGGTGATGGCGCGCGTCAAACGCGAACGCGATCGTTTCGTCGGCTTCGTGCTGGAAGGCGTGGACGAGATCCCGGCCGCCGACAAAATTCAGGGCTATGCCCGCTTTATCGACGACAACACGCTGCAGGTCGATGACCATACGCGCATCGTGGCGCAGCGCATCGTGATCGCCACCGGCTCTCGCCCCAGTTGGCCGGCGCCGTGGAATGAACTGGGCGATCGCCTGATCGTCAACGACGATCTGTTCAACTGGGATGACTTGCCGCAGTCCGTGGCGGTATTCGGCCCCGGCGTGATCGGGCTGGAGCTGGGGCAAGCGCTGCACCGCCTCGGCGTCGACACCAAGGTCTTCGGCATCGGCGGCGCCGTCGGGCCGCTGACCGACAGCGCCGTGCGCGATTACGCTGCGAAGGCGCTGGGGGAAGAATTCTACCTCGACGCCGACGTGAAAGTGGAGATGATGCAGCGCGAAGGCGACCGCGTATTTATCCGCTATCAGGATCTGCAGGGCCAGTCGCAGGAGATCCTGGTGGACTACGTGCTGGCCGCCACCGGCCGCCGCCCCAACGTCGATCGGCTGGGCCTCGAAAATACCGGCCTGCAGCTCGACGCTCGAGGCGTGCCGCTGGCCGACCGCCTGACGATGCAAACCAGCGTGCCGCATATCTTTATCGCCGGCGACGCCAGCAACCAGCTGCCGCTGTTGCATGAGGCCAGCGATCAGGCGCGCATCGCTGGCGCCAATGCCGGCAGCTTCCCGGAGATCAATCCGGGTCTGCGCCGCAGCGCGATTTCGGTGGTGTTCTCCGATCCGCAGATCGCCATGGTCGGCTCGACCTTCCGCGAGCTGAGCGAGAAGTTCAGCGCCTGCGGCTGTTTTGAAGTGGGCAAGGTCTCGTTTGAGAATCAGGGCCGCTCGCGGGTGATGCTGCGCAACAAGGGCGTTCTGCACGTTTACGGCGAGCAAGGCACCGGCCGTTTCCTCGGCGCGGAAATGATCGGCCCGGACGCCGAACACATTGCGCACCTGTTAGCCTGGGCGCACCAACAGCAGATGACCGTCGATCAAATGCTGGACATGCCGTTCTATCATCCGGTGATCGAAGAAGGCTTGCGCACTGCGCTGCGCGACCTGCAGGCGAAGCTCAAACTCGGCACGGCCGAAATCGAGCGCTGTCAGCGCTGTCCGGGCGAATAACGCCTCCTTCTCCGTTCACACCTACCGGGCCTTCAGGCCCGGTTTTTTTTGCGCAGCGCTTTCCAGATTTTCCTCCCTCCTCTTGCCTCACGGCCCTCCTGCGCTCATTTTTTATGCTTCGATATTGAATTGATATCAATAATAATACTAAAATGGAGGCAACATGAACGAGATCAGGGATGACATCGCTGATTTGCAACAGCGGCAGAACAGCATCAAATTCGCCGAGTTAGCGAAAATCTGCGTGCGATGGTTTGGGCCGCCGCGCATAAACGGTAGCAGCCATCACGTTTATCGCATGCCCTGGCCAGGCGATCCGCGCATCAATATCCAACGCGGCAACAACGGCGCGGCCAAGGCATATCAGGTTAAGCAGGTCATCGCCGCACTGGCCAGAATGGAGGAAGAACATGGAAAAGCATGAACACTATACCTATCGCATCACCTGGTCAGCGCAAGACCGTGAATATGTCGGGCTGTGCGCCGAATTCCCCTCGTTGTCCTGGCTGGCCGCCACGCGTACCGGCGCATTGGAGGGTATCGAGAAAGTGGTGAGCGAAACGATCGCCGACATGCTGGCGCAAGGCGAAACGCCGCCGCAGGCGTTGGCGGAGAAAAATTTCAGCGGCAAACTGGTGCTACGCATGACGCCGGAACAGCATCGCCGGCTGGCGATCGGCGCGATGGAAGAAGGCGTGAGCCTGAACCGTTATCTCTGCGCACGCCTGGCGGGGTAAAGGTTCAAGGGCGGCGCCAGGCCGCCCTCGTCGTCAAGCCAAACGCTGTTTCGCTGCGGCGATGGCCGCGGCCACCTGCTGCGGCGCGACGCCGCCTTTGGCCGCACGTTTGTCCAGGCAGGATTGCAACGCCAGGATCGGATAGACATCGTCGCCAATCGTCGCGCTGAACTGCTGCAAATCCGCCAGCGGCAGCGCTTCCAGCGGTTTGCCCTGGCGAATGGCTTCTACCACCGCCTCACCGACGATATGGTGCGCTTCGCGGAACGGCACGCCTTTGGCGACCAGGTAGTCCGCCAGCTCGGTGGCATTCGCATAACCCTGCTCCGCCGCTTCCCGGCAGCGCGGGCGCTTCACCTGAATGCCGTCCAGCACCAGCGCCGCCATCTGCAGGCAGTCCATCCAAGTGTCGAGCGCGTCGAACAGCCCTTCTTTGTCTTCCTGCATGTCTTTGTTGTACGCCAGCGGCAGGCCTTTCAGCGTCATCATCATGCCGGTCAGCGCGCCCTGTACGCGGCCGCACTTGCCGCGGATCAGCTCCAGCGCGTCCGGGTTTTTCTTCTGCGGCATCAGCGAAGAGCCGGAGGTCACGCGGTCAGACAGCTCGACAAACGCCGCCTCGCCGCTGTTGAAGAAGATCAGATCTTCGGCGAAGCGCGACAGGTGCACCATGCTGATGGCGGCGTTGGACAGCAGCTCCAGCACGTGATCGCGATCGGATACGCTGTCCAGGCTGTTGCGGGTCGCCGAGGCAAAACCCAGCCAGCCGGCCAGCTGCTCGCGATCGATAGGATACGCGGTGCCGGCCAGCGCGCCGCTGCCCAGCGGGCTGACGTCCAGCCGTTTCAGGGTATCCTGCAGGCGGCTTTCATCGCGCGCCAGCATCTCGACATAGGCCAGGCACCAGTGCGCGAAAGTCACCGGCTGCGCGCGTTGCAGGTGGGTATACCCCGGCATCACCGCATCCTGGTTGGCTTCGGCGGTCTCCATCAGCGCCTGCTGCAGCTGGACGATCGCCTGATGCAGATCGCCGATCTGCTGTTTGCACCACAGCTTCAGATCGGTCGCGACCTGATCGTTGCGGCTGCGGCCGGTGTGCAGCTTCTTGCCCAAATCGCCGACCTTCTCGATCAGCTTCTGCTCCACCCAGCTGTGGATGTCTTCGGCATCGCTTTGGACGATCGCCAAAGGATCGGCCTGGACTTCCGTCAGCAAGGCATTCAGCGCCTGCTCCAGCTGCTGTTGCTCCGTTGCCGTCAACACGTTAACGGTCACCAGCGCCTTCGACCAGGCCACCGAGCCCACGATATCTTGCTCCGCCAGGCGATAATCGAACCGCAGCGAATCGTTGAGTTGCTTGAACCGCTGATCCGCCGCCTGAGTGAACCGTCCGCCCCAAAGTGCCATACCTTTACTCCTGAATTTTTATGCGAAAGGGCGCAGCATGCTGCGCCCTTGCAGAGTCACGCCAATCGGTTATTTATTCTTTTTCTCGTTCAACGCGCGGATGCGTGAAGACAGAGAGAACAGGCGGATAAAGCCGCCCGCGTGGCTGTGATCGTAAACTTCGTCTTCGCCGAAGGTGGCGAACTCTTCGGAGTACAGGCTGTTGGCGGATTTTTTCTGGGTCGCCGTCACCTGGCCTTTGTACAGCTGCAGCACCACTTCACCATTCACCTCTTCAGCCAATGCTTCGGCAGAGGCCTGCAGCGAGCGGCGCAGCGGCGCGAACCAACGGCCGTCGTACACCACATAGGACATCTCCAGGCCCAGCTGCTCGCGCCATTTGAAGCTGTCGCGATCCAGCACCAGCTGCTCGATGGCGCGCAGCGCCGCCACCATGATGGTGCCCCCCGGGGTCTCATAGCAGCCGCGGGATTTGATGCCCACCAGACGGTTTTCCACGATGTCGATACGGCCGACGCCGTGCTTGGCGCCCAGCGCGTTCAGGGTTTCCAGGCACTGGTACGGCGATAGCGCTTTACCGTTAACCGCCACGACGCGGCCTTTCTCGACGGTAACGGTCACCTGCTCAGGCTGGTCCGGCGCTTCCTGCGGATCGACGGTCCATACCCAGCAATCCTTGTTTGGCGCGTTCCACGGGCTTTCCAGCACGCCGCCTTCGGTGGAGATGTGCCAGGCGTTCTCATCGCGGCTGTAGATTTTCTCCAGCGATGCGGTGGTCGGGATATTGCGCTCTTTCAGGTAATCCAGCAGCGCTTCACGGGAACGCAGGTTCCACTCGCGCCACGGCGCTACCACTTTCAGCTGCGGCGCCAGCGCGGTGTAGGTGGTTTCGAAACGCACCTGATCGTTGCCTTTGCCGGTCGCGCCGTGGCACAGCGCGTCTGCGCCCACTTTCAACGCCAGCTCGACCTGCGCCTTGGCGATGATCGGCCGCGCCATCGAGGTGCCCAGCAGATAGCTGCCCTCGTACAGGGCGCCGGTCTGCAGCACCGGATAAACGTAATCACGGATAAATTCTTCACGCAGATCGACCACGTGACATTCAGAGGCACCGGACTGCAGGGCTTTTTGCTCCACGCCTTCCAGATCGCTGCGCTCCTGGCCGATGTCCGCCACGAACGCCACCACTTCACAGCCGCCGTAGTTCTCTTTCAGCCATGGAATGATGGCCGAGGTATCCAGGCCGCCGGAGTACGCCAGAACGATTTTTTTGATGCCTTGGTTTTGCATGATCTATTCCTTTCTAATTCTAAAATTAAGCGAGGATCCGGGTGCCAATCGACACGCCGTTAAACAAAGCAGGAAGCTGATCGGCATGGCGCCAGCTGGCGATATCCACCGGGCGGCCGAGGGTGCGGGCAGCGTCGAGCGCCGCATTCACCTTCACCACCATACCATCGGTGATGATGCCTTGCGCGATCAGTTGTTCCGCTTTTTGCGCCGTCATTTCCGCAATGCGTTGGCCCTTGCCGTCGAGGATGCCGCTGACGTCCGACAGCAGGATAAGGTCCGCCCCCAGCGTCGCCGCCAGCGCCGTCGCCGCCTGATCGGCGTTCACATTCATTAACTGCCCTTCGGCGGTGATGCCGATGGAGCTGACAACCGGCAGGTAGCCAGCACCCAGCAGGGTATTGAGCAGCGCGGGCGAACCGGGCTGCGCGTTGCCGACGTGGCCCAATGCCGGATCGAGCGGGGTCACGACCGCGCTGCCGCCGTCCGCCAGGCTCAGGCCGACGGCGTTGATTTGGTGTTTAATCGCCCACGCCAGCAGCGTTTTGTTGGCGGTGCCGGCCAGCGCCCCGGTGATGATGTCGATCTGATCGGCCGGCGTGACCCGCAGGCCGTTCTTTTTCACCACCGGCAAAGCGAGCTGCTTCATCAGTTCGTCCACCACGCAGCCGCCGCCGTGCACGATCACCAGCGGGCGCTGGTGCTGCTGCCGATAGCTGTCCAACGCGGTAAACAGACGCTCCAGCGCTTCTTCACTGTCTAATAACACGCCACCTAACTTGATAATTAACGGGTTCATTGCTGTTTACTCACGCTGGTTTAAAGGAGTGATTGGGTTTCCGGGAAGCCGAAACGGATATTCAGGCATTGCACCGCCTGCGCCGCCGCGCCTTTCAGCAGATTGTCTTCCACCGCCACGGCGATCAGATGCTCGCCCTGCACCGCAAAACCGATGTCGCAGAACGGCAGCCCCACCACCGATTTCAGCGCCGGCACGCCCTGGTCGTACAGCCGCACCAGCGGCTTGTCGTCATAGGCGGCATGATAGGCGGCCGCGATGTCCTGCGCGGTCACGCCGGCTTTCAGACGGCAGGTGATGGTTTCAAGGATGCCGCGCGGGAAATTGCCCAGGTGCGGCGTAAAGATGACCGGCACGCCCAGGTGCGCGGCGATCTCCGGCTGGTGCCGATGAGTGAAAATACCGTACGGCTGCAGGCTCACTTCGCAGAAGCTGGTGGTCATGCTGGCCTTGCGCCCGGCGCCGCTAACGCCGCTGGTGGCGTTGATCACCGGCCACTGATCCAGATTCAGCAGCTGTTTTTCGATCAACGGTTTCAGCGCCAGCTGCGCCGCCGTCGGGTAGCAGCCCGGCACCGCGATCAGCTGCGCCTGTTTAATCTTGTCGCTCTGCCACTCCGCCAGGCCGTACACCGCCTGCTCCAGCAGAGCACCATGCTGATGCTCGAAACCGTAGTACTGGCTATAAAAACCGGCGTCCTGCACGCGAAAGGCGCCGGACAGATCAAACACCACGCAGCCCGCCGCCAGGAAAGCCGGTGCGATATCGTGGCTGACTTCATGGGCGGTGGCGAGGAACACTACATCGATGCCCTGCGCCGCCTTGGCGACGTCGGTCAACGGCTGCAGCGGCAGATCGACGATGCCTTTCAACTGGGGATGGAGATCGGAAAGCAACTTTCCTGCATCTGCACTTTGCGCTGAAACCGCTAAAGCGGTTATGTTCATGTGTGGGTGGCGATTCAGGTAAGCCGTGAGCTCCGCTCCGGCGTAACCGCTGGCACCAACGATCAGCGTATTCAACATGTGGCCTTTCACCTTCTAACTGACGTGCGGTCGCTTGCGACCCAGGTAACAGGGCTAGCCAGCGTTGTTGCGCCGTTCACCCACGGAGCCAGGCGTTGATGCTTTTATAAACATCCGGGCATCGGGTTCCCTTACGCTTCGGCTTACTGTATTTTTATTCAAAATAAATGCATGAATATTGATACTATCCTAACCTAAGGCTGTCAACAGTGAAGATGAAATTACCTCCATTTATTGAGCTGTACCGGGCTTTGATCGCCACTCCGTCAATCAGCGCCACCGATGCCGGCCTCGATCAGAGCAATGAGGCGTTAATCAACTTGTTGGCCGGATGGTTTGCCGACCTGGGCTTTCGCGTCGACGTACAGCCGGTGCCGGAGTCGCGCCACAAATTCAACCTGCTGGCCAGCATCGGCGAAGGCAGCGGCGGCCTGCTGCTGGCCGGCCACACCGATACGGTGCCTTACGACGAAGGCCGCTGGACGCGCGATCCCTTCACCCTGACCGAGCACGACAACAAGCTCTACGGGCTGGGCACCGCCGACATGAAAGGCTTCTTCGCCTTTATTCTGGATGCGGTGCGCGATATCGACGCGAGCAAGCTGACCAAGCCGTTGTACATTTTAGCCACCGCAGATGAAGAAACGACGATGGCCGGCGCGCGTTACTTCGCCGCCTCTACCGCCATTCGTCCGGATTTCGCCATCATCGGCGAGCCGACCTCGCTGCAGCCGGTGCGCGCACACAAGGGCCACATGGCCAACGCCATTCGCATCGTCGGCCAGTCCGGCCACTCCAGCGATCCGGCGCGCGGCGTCAACGCCATCGATCTGATGCACGAGTCCATTGGCCGCCTGATGGAGCTGCGCAAGACCCTGCAGGAGCGCTACAACAATCCGGCGTTCGCCGTGCCTTATCCCACCATGAACTTCGGCCATATCAGCGGCGGCGACGCGGCCAACCGCATCTGCGCCTGTTGCGAACTGCACCTGGATATCCGCCCGCTGCCCGGCATGACGCTCGACAACATCAACGAACTGATGCATCAGGCGCTGGAGCCGGTGAGCCAACGCTGGCCGGGCCGCCTGACCATCGAAGAGCTGCACGCGTCGGTGCCGGGCTACGAGTGCCCGACCGACCACCGCATGGTGGCGGTGATCGAGGAGCTGCTGGGCACCCGCACGCAGGTGGTCAACTACTGCACCGAAGCGCCGTTCGTGCAACAGGTATGCCCGACCCTGGTGCTCGGCCCCGGTTCCATCGATCAGGCCCACCAGCCGGACGAATACATCGACACCGCGTTTATCGAACCGACGCGCAAACTGCTGGGCCAGCTGGTCAGTCACTTTTGCCGGCAATAAACCCGACATTTAACAGGGGAAATGCTTTATGCTTTCCCTAACTCAAAATAAGTAGAAAGCAGCGAAATAAGCCACGCTGATAACCCACGCGGCGTAATTAAATTTCAGAAAATGCGCCGATTTTGATGTTTTTTTGCTAAAAATAGTGTCAATTGACGATTGGACAGGAACGCGATGTGATCAGGCAGGCGGTCTGTGCCTGACGCGTGAAATTTATTTACAAGATAAAAATCATACATACAGAACTGGGTCAGGGGTTATATGAACGAACAATATTCGGCAATGCGCAGTAATGTCAGTATGCTCGGCAAATTGCTCGGCGATACCATCAAAGAAGCGCTGGGCGAGCATATTCTCGATCGCGTTGAGACCATCCGTAAGCTTTCCAAATCCTCACGCGCCGGCAACGAAGCGCATCGCCAGGAGCTGCTCTCCACCCTGCAGAACCTGTCCAACGACGAGCTGCTGCCGGTGGCGCGCGCCTTCAGCCAGTTCCTCAACCTGACCAACGTCGCCGAGCAGTACCACAGCATTTCGCCCAACGGCGAAGCCGCCAGCAACCCGGAAGCGCTGGCCCAACTGTTCAGCCGTCTCAAAGACAAAAAGCTCAGCGACAAAGAGCTGCAGCACGCGGTGTCGCAACTCTCCATCGAGCTGGTGCTGACGGCGCACCCGACGGAGATCACCCGCCGCACCCTGATCCACAAGCTGGTGGAGGTCAACACCTGCCTCAGCCAGCTCGATCACAACGATCTGGCCGACTACGAGCGCAACAAGATCATGCGCCGCCTGCGTCAGCTGGTAGCCCAGTCGTGGCACACCGACGAAATTCGCAAACACCGCCCTTCTCCGATCGACGAAGCCAAATGGGGTTTTGCCGTCGTGGAAAACAGCCTGTGGGAAGGCGTGCCGGCGTTCCTGCGCGAATTCAACGAACAGCTGGAAAACTCCATCGATTACAGCCTGCCGGTGGAAGCGGTGCCGGTGCGCTTCACCTCCTGGATGGGCGGCGACCGCGACGGCAACCCGAACGTCACCGCCGAAATTACCCGCCATGTGCTGCTGCTCAGCCGCTGGAAAGCCTGCGACCTGTTTACCCGCGACATCCAGGTGCTGGTCTCCGAGCTGTCGATGACCGAGTGCACCCCGGAGCTGCGCGCCCGCGCCGGCGGCGATGAGGTGCAGGAGCCTTACCGCGAAATCATGAAGCAGCTGCGCAGCCAGCTGATGAGTTCCCAGGCTTATCTTGAAGGTCGCCTGAAGGGCGAGCGCGTGCTGAAACCACACGACCTGCTGGTGAACAACGAGCAGCTGTGGGAGCCGCTGTATGCCTGCTACCAGTCGCTGCAGGCCTGCGGCATGGGCATCATCGCCAATGGTCAACTGCTGGATACCCTGCGCCGCGTGCGCTGCTTCGGCGTGCCGCTGGTGCGCATCGACGTGCGTCAGGAGAGCACCCGCCATACCGAAGCCATCGCCGAGCTGACCCGCTATCTGGGGCTGGGCGACTATGAAAGCTGGTCGGAAGCCGATAAACAGGCGTTCCTGATCCGCGAACTGAACTCCAAACGCCCGCTGGTGCCGCTGAAATGGCAACCGAGCGCCGACACGCAGGAAGTGCTGGAAACCTGCCGGGTGATTGCCGAAGCGCCGCAGGGCTCGATCGCCGCCTATGTGATTTCGATGGCGCGTACGCCTTCCGACGTGCTGGCGGTGCACCTGCTGCTGAAAGAGGCCGGCTGCCCGTTCGCGCTGCCGGTCGCCCCGCTGTTCGAAACCCTCGACGACCTGAACAACGCCGACGACGTAATGACCCAGTTGCTGAACATCGACTGGTATCGCGGCTTCATCCAGGGCAAACAGATGGTGATGATCGGCTATTCCGACTCGGCGAAAGACGCCGGCGTGATGGCCGCTTCCTGGGCGCAGTACCGCGCGCAGGACGCGCTGATCAAAACCTGTGAAAAGGCCGGCGTGGCGCTGACGCTGTTCCACGGCCGCGGCGGTTCCATCGGCCGCGGCGGCGCTCCGGCGCATGCGGCGCTGCTGTCGCAGCCGCCGGGCAGCCTGAAGGGCGGCCTGCGCGTCACCGAACAGGGCGAGATGATCCGCTTCAAGTTCGGCCTGCCGGAAGTCACCATCAGCAGCCTGGCGCTGTATGCCGGCGCGATCCTCGAGGCCAACCTGCTGCCGCCGCCGGAACCGAAGAAAGAATGGCGGGCGCTGATGGACGACCTGTCCGAGACCTCCTGCCGAATGTATCGCGGCTACGTGCGTGAAAACCCGGACTTCGTGCCTTACTTCCGCGCGGCCACGCCGGAACTGGAGCTGGGCAAACTGCCGCTGGGCTCGCGCCCGGCCAAGCGCAAGCCGAACGGCGGCGTAGAGAGCCTGCGCGCCATTCCGTGGATCTTCGCCTGGACGCAGAACCGCCTGATGCTGCCGGCCTGGCTCGGCGCCGGCGCCGGATTGCAGGAAGCGGTGAAAGCCGGCAAACAGGCGGAACTGGAGGCGATGTGTCGCGACTGGCCGTTCTTCTCCACCCGCATCGCCATGCTGGAAATGGTGTTCGCCAAAGCCGACCTGTGGCTGGCGGAATACTACGATCAGCGCCTGGTGGATAAATCGCTGTGGCCGCTGGGCCAACAGCTGCGCGATCAGTTGGAAAGCGACATCAAGGTGGTGCTGACCATCGCCAACGATGCGCACCTGATGGAAGACCTGCCGTGGATCGCCGAATCCATCGCGCTGCGCAACGTCTATACCGACCCGTTGAACGTCTTGCAGGCCGAATTGCTGCACCGTTCGCGCCAGCAGGAGCAGCCGGACGCCCGCGTGGAGCAGGCGCTGATGGTTACCATCGCCGGCGTCGCCGCCGGGATGCGCAACACCGGCTAGTGAGCCTCATCGCGGCCCCGTTTACCGGGGCCGTTTTTTTTATGTCTCCCCACAAAAAAAGGGCGCCGCGGTAAAGCGGCGCCCTTTTCAATGGAGCAAGCCCGTCAGGCGGCGGCCACTGGTCGCACGCCCAGCGTGTGGCAGATGGCGTAGCTCATCTCGGCGCGGTTCAGCGTATAGAAGTGGAAATCTTTCACCCCTTCGCGGCTCAGGATCTTCACCATGTCCATGGCGATGTTGGCGCCGACCATTTTGCGGGTCTCCGCATCGTCGTCCAGCCCTTCGAACATGCTGGTCATCCAGCTTGGCACCCGCACGTTGGTCATGGTGGCGAAGCGCTGCAGCTGCTTGAAGTTGGACACCGGCAGAATGCCCGGCACGATTTCCACGTCGATACCGGCGGCGACGCAGCGGTCGCGAAAGCGCAGGTAGCTCTCAACGTCGAAGAAGAACTGGGTAATCGCGCGACTGGCGCCGGCATCGATCTTGCGTTTCAGGTTAATCAAATCGGCCTGGGCGCTCTTCGCCTCCGGGTGCACTTCCGGGTAAGCGGCGACGGAAATGTCGAAGTCACCCACGTCTTTCAGCAGCGCCACCAGATCGGTCGCGTACATTTCCGGCTTGCCGCCGCCCGGCGGCAGATCGCCGCGCAGCGCCACGATATGGCGGATGCCGCTGTTCCAGTAATCGGTCGCGATGTCGCGCAGCTGCGCCGGGCTGGCATCGATGCAGGTCAGGTGCGGCGCCGCCTCCAGGCCGGTGCGTTCCTTGATCCCTTTGATGATGCTGTGGGTGCGATCGCGCTCGCCGGAGTTGGCGCCGTAGGTGACGGAAACGAATTTAGGTTTGAGAATGCTCAGACGATCGATCGACTGCCACAGGGTCTCTTCCATCTCGCTGGTGCGTGGCGGGAAGAACTCGAATGATACGTTAATCTGGCCATTCAACTCCGCCAGACTCTGATTCAGCGCTTCCCGCTGGTTTGCGTGGAAAAAACTCATACCCTGCTCACCTCTTATCGATCACTGTTTTTATTTCATCTTGATGAGCGTCTATACGTTTAGACGTCTAGATAGAAAATGCCGCATGTTGGCTAAAGAGTCAACAGGAAAATGAGGGGAATAAGATGATTAATCCTCACCCGCTCAACGAGGGAATTTCATGATCGCGGCAAAGATAAGTATGGCAGGAAAAGCCAAGGGGCGCGGTGAGCCCGCGCCCGCAGAGGATTAAAGCAGCTGCGCCAATCGGTTAAGGTCTGACTGGATCGCGCCGGCGGTCACATCGCGGCCGGCGCCCGGCCCGCGGATCACCAGCGGATTATCGCGATACCAGCGGCTTTCGATGGCGAACACGTTGTCGCACGGCAACAGCGAGGCCAGAGGATGCTCAGGGCGCACCGCCTCCACGCCGACCCGCGCCTTGCCGTTGGCGTCGAAACGCGCCACATGGCGCAGCACCAGGCCCATTTCGCTGGCGGCCTCAAAGCGCTGTTGCATCTGCTGATTCAGCGCCTCACCGTTCTCGAAGAACTGATCGACGGAGCCCAGCTCGCACCCCGCCGGCACCAGCGACTCGACCCGCACCTGGTTCGGTTCGATGTCGTAGCCCGCCTCGCGCGCCAGGATCACCAGCTTGCGCATCACGTCCTGGCCGGAGAGATCGACCCGCGGATCCGGTTCGGTCAGCCCCTGCTGCCAGGCCTGGTCCACCAGCTCGGTGAACGGCACCGTGCCGTCATACTGCAGGAACAGCCAGGAGAGCGTGCCGGAGAAGATGCCGCTGATCGCCAGAATGCTGTCGCCGCTGTCGCGCAGATCGCGCACCGTGTGGTTGACCGGCAGGCCGGCGCCGACGGTGGCGTTATACAGCCAGTGGCGGCCGGTTTTGGCGAAGGCGTCGCGTATTTGGCGATAGCTGTCGCTGCACGAGGCCCCCGCCAACTTGTTGGCGCTGATCACGTGGAAACCGTAGCTGGCGAAATCCAGATACTGCCCGGCCAGCTCTTCGCTGGCGGTCACGTCGAGCACCACCAGATCGTCGAACGGGTGCGCGCGCATCCACAGGAACAGCGATTCTTCATCCAGCTCCTGCGCTTCGTCCTCAAAGAATGCCAGCGCGCGGCTGGCGTCCAGCCCGTCATAGTTCAGCAGGCTGCGGCGGCTGTCCACCACCCCCGCCAGGATAAATTCGAAGCCGCTGCGCGCGGAGATATTGGTCTGCTCACGGGCGAACAGCTCCAGCCAGCGCGACCCGATATTGCCCTTGCCGAACAGCACCAGACCGATGCGCTTCTCGGCGCGGAACAGGCTTTGGTGCAGCCCCTGGATCAGCAGCGCGGTCGGCCCCTGGCGCAATACCGCCACCAGGCTGATGCCATCTTCC
This sequence comes from Serratia sp. SCBI, assembly GCF_000747565.1. Classification (NCBI taxonomy): domain Bacteria; kingdom Pseudomonadati; phylum Pseudomonadota; class Gammaproteobacteria; order Enterobacterales; family Yersiniaceae; genus Serratia; species Serratia sp. SCBI. The sequence goes on from NZ_CP003424.1 coordinate 4,911,453, forward strand.
GCCTGCCAGATAAACTCGACCGGCTGATCTTTCAGCTGCTGATAGAAACGGTGGCTGTGCAGCGGGTTCTTGCACACCCCGGCGCCGACCATCGCCACCAGCGCCAATCCTTCGCGCAGGCGCAGCTCGCCTGGCAGCACCGCGGCCTGCAGCGTCGCCAGCGCGCTGTTGACCACCTCGGAGGTGTAGCACAGCTGCACCAGGTTGCGGTCTGGGTGGATGCCCACCGCCAGCGGTTTGATCTGCGCGCGCTTGAGCACCAGATCCAACTCTTTCTGCGCCAGTTTGAAGTCATGCTGAGCGGCAACGTGCAGTTCAATCAGGCACACATCGTCGTGGCTGGTGACAATCTTGGCGCCGGTGCCGGAAGCCAATACGCGCTCAATGCGCGTCGAGCCCTGCTCCGGCTGATAGCTGCAGCGCAGCTGAAGATCGATATCGCTACCGGAGACCGGCTGCAGGGTACGGGTGTGCAACACCGGCGCAGCCAGACGCGCCAGCTCGCTGGCTTCGTCCAGACGCAGCAGCGGCAGCAGGCAGGCGTCTTTCACCTTGCGCGGATCGGCGCTGTAAACCCCGGCCACGTCGCTCCAGATGGTGACGCGCGCAGCGCCGGCCAGCGCGCCGACCTGAGTGGCGGAGTAGTCGCTGCCGTTACGCCCCAACAGCACGGTTTCCCCGGCGTCGTTGCGCGAAATGAACCCGGTCACTACCAGGCGTTTACCCGGGTGTTGGGCCATCAATTGTTGCAACAGCGGGTAAGAACGGCCTTCATCCACCTGCGGCTGCGCGGCGCGCTCGGCGCGCAGGAAGTCACGCGCATCCAGCCAGGCCGCCTGCATGTCCAGGTGGTTGAGCACCGCCGCCATCAGGCGCGCCGACCAAATCTCGCCGTGCCCGACCACTTCGGCGTAGCACGCGTCGTCGACGTTGCCGTCCAGCAGCGCCGCCAGGCGTTCCAGATCCTGAATGAACTCGGCGATCAGCGGCTCGGCGCTTTCCGGCGGCAACAGGCCGCTGATAAGATCGCTGTGATAACGACGCAACGTCTGCTGCACCTGGTGCGCAGACAGGCGATCGCTCTGGCTGAGCTTCAGCCAGTTGATCAACTGGTTGGTGGTACTGCCGGCGGCCGATACCACCATCATGTCGCCCGGCTGGCTGTATTCCGCCATAATCCCGGCCACACGCAGATAACACTTCACATCCGCCAGACTGCTGCCGCCAAACTTGTGCAGTTGACGCCCGCTCACCGGCCCTGCTACAGCAATTGCATTCATGCTTACCTCGTTGCCGCCGCCTGGAAAGCGCGTTCCAGATCGGCAATCAAATCTTCACTGTCTTCAATACCCACGGAAATGCGCAGCAGGCTCTCGGAGATGCCGGCCGCTGCCCGCGCCTCCGCCGCCATGCCGGCGTGAGTCATGGTCGCCGCATGCGAGATCAGGCTTTCTACGCCGCCCAACGATTCTGCCAGAGTAAACAGCTCAAGGGCAGAGAGAAAACGGCGCAGCACCGCTTCATCGCCGTCCAGTTCAAAACTCAGCATCGCGCCGAAACCGCGCTGCTGACGACGGGCGATCTCATGCCCCGGATTCTCCGGCAGGGAGGGATGATACAGCTTTTTCACCAGCGGTTGCTGCTGTAAATAGTCAACAATCGCTTCAGCGTTTTGTTGCGCCGCCTTGATGCGTGGCGACAACGTGCGCATACCGCGCAGCAACAAATAGCTGTCGAACGCGCCACCGGTCACGCCGATGTTGTTCGCCCACCAGGCCAGCTCGACCGCCAGCTCAGGATCTTTGGCGATCACCGCGCCGGCCACCACGTCCGAATGCCCGTTCAGGTATTTGGTGCAAGAATGGACCACCAGATCGGCACCGAGTTCGATCGGCTGTTGCAGGGCCGGGCTGAGGAACGTGTTGTCCACCACCGTCAACGCGCCCGCCGCGTGCGCGGCAGCGCAGATCGCCGCGATGTCCACCACCCGCAGCAGCGGATTGCTGGGGCTTTCTATCAACACCAGCTTCGGCTTTTGCGCCAGCGCCTGTTGCAGGGCGGCCTCATTGCCTTGATCGACGAACAGCACGCGATAAGCGCCGCGCTTGCTCAGGCTGTCGAATAACCGATAGCTGCCGCCGTAACAGTCGTGCGGCGCCACCAGCAGATCGCCGGGCTTCAGCAGTACGGTGGTCACCAGATGGATCGCCGACATCCCGCTGCCGGTCATCACCGCGCCGGCACCGCCTTCCAGCTCCGCCAACGCGCGCTGCACCACGTCGCGCGTCGGGTTGCCGCGGCGCGAGTAGTCATGAGCTCGGGGTTGATTGAAGTCGGTAAAGTTATAGGTGCTGGACAGATGAATCGGCGGGACAACGCAGCCGTACTGTTCGTCGTCGTTCAGGCCGCTGCGTACGGCAATCGTGGCTGGTTTACGCGTCATGGGCTCGCTCGGCTCTCGGTTCGGTGAATGAGGCCTAAAGAGTAATCGCAGGATTGATAGACGTCAATACATCTGGACATCTAAACTTCTTTGCGTATAGATTGAGCAATGACACAATACCCGCTAAAATTATGCCGATATGACATGACGATAAGATGTTAAGCGGCAATGCCTGGCCGAAGCGGGGCATTCAGTGACCCTGGTCGCGTAAAATTGACATTTATTTAGTGAGAACAGTGAAGATCGGGCATAATTGGCCGGTTTTTAGAATTTTGTAATTTTTCTGACAAAGTTAAGGTGTCCCATGGCTGAGTGGAACGGCGAGTATGTCAGCCCTTACGCTGAACACGGTAAAAAAAGCGAGCAAGTCAAAAAGATCACGGTATCCATTCCGCTGAAGGTCCTGAAAATCCTCACCGACGAACGGACCCGTCGCCAGGTGAACAACCTGCGCCACGCCACCAACAGCGAACTTCTGTGCGAAGCGTTTCTGCATGCCTTTACCGGCCAGCCGCTGCCGAACGATGAAGACCTGCGCAAAGAGCGCAGCGATGAAATCCCGGAAGCCGCAAAAGCGTTGATGCGCGAACTGGGTGTCGATCCCGATACCTGGGAATATTGAGAACCGCCCGGCGAACGCCGGCGGCAGAAAAGAAAAAAGGCGCCCAGGGCGCCTTTTTCATCGGTCGATAAGAAATCTTATTTCTTAGCGCCTGGTACGCTGAAACGCTTGTTGAAGCGGTCAACGCGGCCACCGGTAGCAACGTCACGCTGCTTGCCAGTGTAGAACGGGTGGCATGCGCCACAAACGTCCAGGTTCAGATCGTGGCCCACGGTGGAGCGGATCTTCATCACGTTACCGCAAGAGCAGTTAGCAGTAACTTCTTCGTATTTTGGGTGGATACCTTGTTTCATGGGAAACCTCAGTTAAGGCCGTGTCGCTATCCAGCCCTGTTTCGCCAGACACCACACGTGGTTGATAATAGAATTTTGGTATCGAATTATACCAAAGGCGGCAAATTATACAGCATTAGTCGGGGCGCGCAATCGGAACCGTACATTTGCCGATGCGCCGTGTAAACTGATGCCCACTTTTTTTCAATTTGGATGAGATCATGCCCGTCGTACACGTTGCTTTGCCGGTCCCCCTCGCCCGCACCTTCGACTATCTGCTGCCGCCCGGCATGCAGCCGGTGGCCGGCGCGCGCGTGGGCGTGCCCTGGGGCAGGCAGCATGCAATCGGCATCGTCACCGGCTGCAGCGACACCAGCGAACTGCCGTTAGACAAGCTCAAACCGATCGACAGCGTGATCGACACAGAATCGCTGTTCTCCCCCAGCCTGTGGCGCATCCTGCGCTGGGCCAGCGATTACTACCACTATCCCATCGGCGAAGTGCTGTTCCACGCGCTGCCGATCCTGCTGCGCCAAGGCAAACCGGCCGAGGCCGCGCCGCTGTGGCAGTGGTTCGCCACCGAAGAGGGGCGCGCCACGCCGCCCGAAAGCCTGAAACGCGCGCCGAAACAGCAGCAGGCGCTGGCGGCGCTGCTGCAACGCCCGGTCTATCGCCATCAGGTCAGCCAGCTTGAGCTGACGGAAAGCGCCCTGCAGGCGCTGCGCGCCAAAGGGCTGATCGATCTGCGCACTCAGGTCGCGGCCACGCAGGACTGGCGCCCCAACTTTGCGGTGCTCGGCGAGCGGCTGCGGCTGAATACCGAACAGGCTACCGCCGTCGGGGCGATCCGAAGCGAAGATGAGCAGTTTGCCGCCTGGCTGCTGGCCGGGGTCACCGGCTCCGGCAAGACCGAGGTGTATCTCAGCGTGCTGGAAAACGTGTTGGCCAAAGGCCGGCAGGCGCTGGTGCTGGTGCCGGAAATCGGCCTGACGCCGCAAACCATCGCCCGCTTTCGCGAGCGCTTCAACGCGCCGGTGGACGTGCTGCACTCCGGGCTGAACGACAGCGAACGGCTGGCGGTTTGGCTGCGCGCGCGCAGCGGCGAAGCCGCGATCGTCATCGGCACCCGCTCGGCGCTGTTCACGCCGTTCCGGCAACTGGGCGTTATCATCATCGACGAAGAGCACGACAGCTCTTATAAACAGCAGGAAGGCTGGCGCTACCACGCCCGCGATCTGGCGGTGTTCCGCGCCCGGGAAGAAGATATCCCGATGGTGATGGGCTCCGCCACGCCGGCACTGGAAACGCTGCACAACGTGCAGCTGGGCAAATATCGCCAGTTGAAGCTCACCCAACGCGCGGGCAACGCCAAACCGGCGGCGCAGCATCTGATCGATCTGAAAGGATTGCCGCTGAAGGTCGGCCTGTCGCAGCCGCTTTTGAAAAGCATGCAGCACCATTTAAAAGCCGGCAATCAGGTGATGCTGTTCCTCAACCGCCGCGGTTACGCCCCGGCGCTGCTGTGCCACGAGTGCGGCTGGATCGCCGAGTGCCAGCGCTGCGATCACTATTACACCTTCCACCAGCATCAGCGCCAGCTGCGCTGTCACCACTGCGACAGCCAGCGACCGGTGCCGCACCAATGCCCGCAGTGCGGTTCCACCCACCTGGTATCGGTCGGCGTCGGCACCGAACAGCTGGAACATGAGCTGGCGCCGCTGTTCCCCGACACGCCGATCACCCGCATCGATCGCGACACCACCAGCCGCAAAGGGTCGCTGGAACAGCACCTGGCGGATATTCATCGCGGCGAAGCGCGCATTCTGATCGGCACGCAAATGCTGGCCAAGGGCCACCATTTTCCCGACGTCACGCTGGTGGCGTTGCTGGACGTGGACGGCGCGCTGTTCTCCGCCGACTTCCGCTCCGCCGAGCGTTTTGCTCAGCTCTATACCCAGGTCTCCGGGCGCGCGGGGCGAGCGGGCAAACAGGGTGAAGTGCTGCTGCAAACCCACCACCCGGAGCACCCGTTATTGCAGGTGCTGCTGCAACAAGGTTACGACGCCTTCGCCAAACAGACGCTGGCGGAGCGCAACAGCGTGTTTCTACCGCCCTACACCAGCCACATCATCGTGCGCGCCGAAGATCACGATAACCAACAGGCCCCGCTGTTCCTGCAGCAGCTGCGCAATCTGTTGGAAGCCAGTCCGCTTAAGGACGACTCGCTGTGGGTGATGGGCCCGGTGCCGGCGCTGCAGTCCAAACGCGGCGGCCGTTTCCGCTGGCAGCTGCTGCTGCAGCATCCGACACGGCGCGTCCTGCAACAGCTGATGAAAAGCTCGCTGCCGCTGATCGGCACCCTGCCGCAAACGCGCAAGGTGAAATGGACGCTGGATGTCGATCCGATCGACAGCTGATCCCGGAAAAGTCCGATTTAGCTGCCGTCATGCAAACGTTTACCCTTTAAATTGCGAGCGAACGCTAAAAAACCTTCTCAGGTCACATTTTTTATGCAAATTAGGTAACAAAGGCGGGGCGTATTCTGTTTAGAATGTCTGCGAGGGCAAATTTTGTCGCCACATCGCAGCGCGACGGAGTGCTCGAACGCGAGTGGCGCTCAATGACAACAATCCCGCCACCGCATGCCGGACATTGTGAGCAAACAGCAGTAGTGGCGTCGGCATGGGGCTGACGCAAGGAGAAAGGCGTTGGAACACAAGAAAGAGTTATCCATGGCGACCATGAAAGACGTCGCCGAAATGGCGGGCGTTTCAACGGCTACCGTATCGCGTGCGCTTATGAATCCGGAAAAGGTGTCAACGCCAACGCGTCAGAAAGTGGAACAGGCCGTGCTGGCCGTGGGTTATTCTCCTCATGCTCTGTCACGCAATATCAAACGCAACGAATCTCGCACCATCCTGGTGATCGTGCCCGACATCTGCGATCCGTTTTTCGCGGATGTGATCCAGGGGATCGAACAGACCGCCGCCCAACAAGGTTATCTGGTGCTGATCGGCGACTGCGCGCAGCAGAACCAGCAAGAACGCACCTTCGTCAATCTGATCATCACCAAACAGATCGACGGCATGCTGCTGCTGGGCTCTAATCTACCGTTCGACGCCAGCAAGGAAGAGCAGCGCAACCTGCCGCCGATGGTGATGGCCAATGAGTTCGCGCCCGAGCTGGAACTGCCGACGGTGCATATCGACAACCTGACCGCCGCCTTTGAAGCCGTGCATTATTTGCATCAATTGGGGCACCGGCAGATCGCCTGCGTCGCCGGGCCGGAACAGATGCCGCTGAGCCATTATCGGCTGCAAGGTTATGTTCAAGCGCTACGCCGTAATGGCATTACCGTCGAAAGCAGCTATATTACCCGGGGTGATTTTACCTACGAAGCCGGCGCGCAAGCGCTGACCCAGTTGATGGCTCAGCCGAAACCGCCGACGGCGGTGTTCTGCCACAGCGACGTCATGGCGATCGGCGTGCTGTCCCAGGCGAAGAAAATGGGGCTGCGGGTACCGCAGGATCTGTCGATCGTCGGCTTTGACGACCTCAAGCTGGCGCAGTATTGCGATCCGCCGCTGACCACGGTGGCGCAGCCGCGCTTCCAGATCGGCCAGCAGGCGATGTTGTTGCTGTTGGAGCAGTTGAACGGCCAGACGGTGGCCAGCGGCTCCCGACTCTTGGACAGTGAATTGATTATCAGAGGCAGCACCGCTGCTCCGAAACGCTAGTCAAATATTTTAGGGTTCAGTAACATGACGGACTTATCCTCTCATCAGGACACAGCGGAATAATAGTGGCACAAAAAGACTATGTAAGCCGTGGGCGCGCAGCAGGAGCTAAGCGCAAAACCCCCAGCCGTAAAAAACGCAGTTCTCCGAAGGTTTCCAAAACCGTGCTGGCGTTAGCCGTCGCGTTGCTGGTTGTCTTTGTCGGTGGCCTCTATTTCATTACGCACAACAAGCCGGAAGACGCGCCGTTGTTGCCTGCGCACACCACTCGCCCAGGCAACGGCCTGCCGCCGAAGCCGGAAGAGCGCTGGCGCTATATCAAAGAGCTGGAAAACCGACAGATCGGCGTGCAAACCCCGACCGAACCGACGGCCGGCGGCGAGCTCAATTCCAAAACTCAGCTGACCGCCGAACAACGGCAACTGCTGGAGCAGATGCAGGCCGACATGCAACAGCGCCCGACGCAGCTGAATGAAGTGCCGTATAACGATCCGGGCCAGGCCAACGCGCGCGGCAACCGCCAGCAGCAGATGCAACAACCGCAAATGCAGCAGCAGCCGGTACAGCAACAGCAGCAGGTCACTCAGGCGCCGCGCAACCCGTTCAACAACGGAGCCACCACCGCGCCGGTGCAGCAGCACCAGCAGCCGAAGCAAGTCACCCCGCCGCCGGCGCAGGTGAAACAGCCTGAGCCGAAGCCGCAACCGAAGCCGGAGCCCAAACCGGAAGTGAAACAGGAAACGGCCAAGCAGGACACCAAACCGGAATCGAAACAGAAGTGGATGGTGCAATGCGGTTCGTTCCGCGCCACCGATCAGGCTGAATCCGTGCGTGCGCGCCTGGCGTTCGAGGGCATCGAGAGCCGCATCACCGCCGGTGGCGGTTGGAATCGCGTGGTGCTCGGCCCCTACAGCAGCCGCGCCGCAGCGGACAAAACCCTTTCGCGCCTGAAGGGCGTCGGCATGTCGAGTTGCATTCCCCTCTCCGTTGGGGGTTGAAAAGCGTCAATCCCCCCCCATCTATACTCTCAATATGCCTCGTAGCGTCTGCGAAAGCAGGCGCTGCGGGGACTTCTTTCCGTCTTTAACGAGGGTCTGCTCGTGACAACAATTGTAAGCGTACGCCGCAACGGCCAGGTCGTCATCGGTGGTGATGGCCAGGCAACCCTGGGTAATACGGTGATGAAGGGTAACGTCAAGAAAGTGCGTCGCCTGTATAACGACAAAGTGATCGCCGGTTTCGCCGGTGGCACCGCTGACGCCTTCACGCTGTTTGAACTGTTTGAACGCAAACTGGAAATGCATCAGGGCCACCTGGTGAAAGCCGCCGTCGAGCTGGCGAAAGACTGGCGCACCGACCGCATGCTGCGCAAGCTCGAAGCGCTGCTGGCGGTCGCCGATGAAACCGCCTCGCTGATCATCACCGGCAACGGCGATGTGGTGCAGCCGGAAAACGATCTGATCGCCATCGGCTCCGGCGGCCCGTACGCCCAGGCCGCCGCCCGCGCCATGTTGGAAAATACCGAGCTGAGCGCCCGCGACATCGTTGAGAAATCCCTCAACATCGCCGGCGACATCTGTATTTACACCAACCATTTCCACACCATTGAAGAATTGCCTTCCAAAGCGTAAGGATCGAATACCATGTCTGAAATGACCCCGCGCGAGATCGTCAGCGAACTGGACAGCTATATCATTGGCCAAAACAAGGCCAAACGCGCTGTCGCCATTGCCCTGCGCAACCGCTGGCGCCGGATGCAGCTCAACGAGATGCTGCGTCACGAAGTGACCCCGAAAAACATTCTGATGATCGGCCCGACCGGCGTCGGTAAAACCGAAATCGCCCGCCGTCTGGCGAAGCTGGCCAACGCGCCGTTCATCAAGGTTGAAGCCACCAAGTTCACCGAAGTGGGCTATGTGGGCAAAGAAGTGGACTCCATCATTCGCGATCTGACCGATGCCGCCATCAAAATGGTGCGCATGCAGTCGATCGAGAAAAACCGCACCCGTGCCGAAGAGTTGGCCGAAGAGCGCATTCTCGACGTGCTGATCCCGCCGGCCAAAAACAACTGGGGCCAGCCGGAAGAAGGCCAGGAACCGTCCGCCGCCCGCCAGGCATTCCGCAAGAAGCTGCGCGAAGGCCAGCTGGATGACAAAGAGATCGAAATCGATCTGGCCGCCGCGCCGATGGGCGTGGAAATCATGGCGCCTCCGGGCATGGAGGAGATGACCAACCAGCTGCAGTCGATGTTCCAGAACCTCGGCGGCCAAAAGCAAAAATCGCGCAAGCTGAAGATCAAAGAAGCCTTCAAGCTGCTGGTGGAAGAAGAAGCCGCCAAGCTGGTGAACCCGGAAGAGCTGAAAGAGCAGGCGATCGAAGCGGTTGAGCAGCACGGCATCGTGTTTATCGATGAGATCGACAAAATCTGTAAGCGCGGCGGCCAAAGCTCCGGCCCGGACGTTTCCCGCGAAGGCGTGCAGCGCGATCTGCTGCCGCTGGTGGAAGGCTGCACCGTGTCCACCAAGCACGGCATGGTGAAAACCGACCACATTCTGTTCATCGCTTCCGGCGCGTTCCAGACCGCCAATCCGTCGGATCTGATCCCGGAACTGCAGGGCCGTCTGCCGATCCGCGTTGAGCTGCAGGCGCTGACCACCGAAGACTTCGAGCGCATCCTGACCGAGCCGAGCGCGTCGCTGACCGAACAGTACAAAGCGCTGATGGGCACCGAAGGCGTCAATATCGAGTTCACCGCCGACGGCATCCGCCGCATCGCCGAAGCCGCGTGGCAGGTCAACGAAAGCACCGAGAACATCGGCGCGCGTCGTCTGCACACCGTGCTGGAGCGTCTGATGGAAGATATTTCCTACGATGCGAGTGAAATTAATGGCCAATCCATTACAATTGATGCGGATTACGTGCGCAGTCATCTGGATGAACTGGTGGCGGATGAAGATTTGAGTCGTTTTATCCTATAATCGCTCAATCATTGTCTTGTCAGTCATCTATGTGGGAGGCATTGCCTCCCACAATTATTTCTAACGGACACCGCAACTTACTGACAGAAGCGAAACATGAGCTCATCAACCTCCACCACCCCGATTTCCGCCTGGCTCGAAAGTCTACGCCCCCGTACTCTGCCGTTGGCCTTTGCCTCCATCGTGGTCGGCTCGGCGATCGCCGCCTGGCACGGCAGCCTGAAACCTGAAGTGGCGCTGCTGGCGCTGGTGACCGCCGGTCTGCTGCAGATCCTCTCCAACCTGGCGAATGACTACGGCGATGCGGTCAAAGGCAGCGACAAAGAAGATCGCATCGGGCCGTTGCGCGGCATGCAAAAGGGCATGATCACCCAGGCGCAGATGAAACGGGCGCTGGTGGTGACGGTAGTGCTGATCGCCATCGCCGGCTGTTCGCTGATCGCCGTCGCCTGCGAGCAACCCAGCGACGTGGTGGGCTTCCTGGTGTTGGGCGGGCTGTCTATCGTGGCGGCCATCACCTACACCGTCGGCAACAAACCCTACGGGTATTTGGGGCTGGGCGACATCTCGGTGCTGGTGTTCTTCGGCTGGCTGAGCGTGGCCGGCACCTACTATTTGCAGACGCACACCTTCGACAGCGTCGTGATGCTGCCGGCCACCGCCTGCGGCCTGCTGGCGACGGCGGTGCTCAACATCAACAATCTGCGCGATATCGAAAGCGATCGCGAAAACGGCAAGAATACGCTGGCGGTGCGTCTCGGCCCGCACAAGGCGCGCATTTACCACGCCCTGCTGCTCGGCGGCGCGGTGCTGTGTTTCGCGCTGTTCACGCTGTTCAACCTCCACAGCCCGTGGGGTTGGCTGTTCGTGCTGGCGATCCCGCTGCTGGTGCGCCACGGCCTGCGCGTGCTGCGCGATCCGACGCCGGTCGGCATGCGGCCGATGCTGGAGCATATGGTCAAGGCGGCGTTGCTGGCCAATCTGCTGTTCGCCATCGGCGTGGCGCTCAGTTAAAAACTGATGATTTTGCCAACAGGGCGAATAAAGGGATATACTGAACATTCCTGCGGCAAACAGACGTAAAATCCTATGAAATACGATACTTCCGAACTTTGCGACATCTATCATGAAGAGGTGAACGTTGTTGAACCTCTGTTCTCCAATTTTGGCGGGCGTACTTCATTTGGCGGGCAGATCACCACGGTGAAATGCTTTGAGGATAACGGCCTGTTATTCGATCTGCTTGAAGAAAACGGTCGCGGCCGCGTGCTGTTGGTTGACGGCGGCGGTTCGGTACGCCGGGCGCTGATCAACGCCGAACTGGCGCGCCTGGCCGCCCAGAACGAATGGGAAGGCATCGTGGTGTACGGCGCGGTGCGCCAGGTGGACGATCTGGAAGAGCTCGACATCGGCATTCAGGCGATGGCGGCGATCCCGGCGGGTGCCGTAAGCGAAGGCGTGGGCGAAAGCGATATCCGCGTCAACTTCGGCGGCGTCACCTTCTTCTCCGGCGACCACCTGTATGCCGACAACACCGGCATCATCCTCTCCGAAGACCCGCTCGACATCGAGTGATTTTCGGACATGAAAAAGGGCGCCTGAGGCGCCCTTTTCGTTGCTGCATGGCGTAAGGAATCAAACCTCTTCCATTTTGCCCAGCAGCGCGCGCAGGCGATCTTGCCATACGTGCTGTTCTTCTTTCAGCTGTTGGTTTTCGCGCACCAGCGCTTCGTGGTTGCCGGAGGCAGCCTGAACTTCCTGCGACAGAGAGTTGTTTTTGACTTTCAGCTCTTCAATTTCCATCTGCAACAAGGTGATGGTATCAATCGCCTGCTGTACTTTTGCTTCCAGTTTCTCAAATACTTCAAATGACATGCTTCAGTCCCCTCATGATAGCAAGGCGTAAATCTATAAGTAGCGGCCGCAACGTCGGCTGCAGCTACTGCGAATATTGCATCGCGCTCAGTGACGCGCGCCGTTACGGAAGGCGCGCCAGTCTCGATTCGTTAAAAACGATTGTAAGTAGCCAGTCTCCGCCTGTCTAGCAACATACCGGATCATCGCGCAGTCTGTTGCAATTTTCCTGCCCTCGCCATCAGTAAAAACTGAAAATCCCCGCCGCCGCCGCCGCGAGTTGTTAACGCCCCTCGCCAAACCACTGGTCAGATCACACTTTTATGGCTCAGAAAGAACACTGAACGACGCGAAATCGCTCAATTTTATGACGCGCCACACACATTTTGATTTCGCTATTTCTCGTTTATGTTCGTTAACGATAAATTTACATCACGTCCTCATTCAATAATTGGACGAGATGAAAAAAACTGTGCCCATAGGTCAGATGTATACCTGGCTGAGCCTATAAACCAACAACCGCCGTTTTGCAGGACACCAACATTATGAGCCAAACCACCAGTCCGACATTAAAAGGCCAGTGCATCGCCGAGTTCCTCGGCACGGCGCTGCTGATCTTCTTTGGCGTAGGCTGCGTTGCCGCACTGAAACTGGCGGGCGCCAGCTTCGGCCAGTGGGAAATCAGCATCATTTGGGGCCTCGGCGTCGCCATGGCCATCTATCTGACCGCCGCCATTTCCGGCGCGCATCTCAACCCGGCGGTCACCCTCGCCCTGTGGCTGTTCGCCTGCTTCGACGGGCGCAAAGTGGTGCCTTACATCATTGCGCAGATCGCCGGCGCCTTCTGCGCCGCCGCCCTGGTCTACGGGCTGTACTACAACCTGTTCTTCGACTTCGAAGCGGCTCACCATATGGTTCGCGGCAGCAACGAAAGCCTTGAACTGGCCGGCATCTTCTCGACTTACCCTAACGCGCACATCTCCGTCGGCCAGGCCTTCCTGGTAGAAATGGTGATCGCTGCGATCCTGATGTGCCTGATCCTGGCGCTGACCGACGACGGCAACGGCATTCCGCGCGGCCCGCTGGCGCCGCTGCTGATCGGTATTCTGATTGCCGTGATCGGCGCCTCCATGGGACCATTGACCGGCTTTGCGTTGAACCCGGCGCGTGACTTCGGGCCGAAACTGTTCGCCTACCTGGCCGGCTGGGGCAAAGTCGCCTTCACCGGCGCACGCGACATCCCGTACTTCCTGGTGCCGATCTTCGCCCCTATCGTCGGCTGTGGCCTGGGCGCTTTCGGTTACCGCGCGCTGATTGGCCGCCACCTGCCGTGCGACGTCTGCGTGACGGAAGAAGAGCCCGACGCCAAGACCCAGCAGCGTAAAGCGTGATGGGTGCAGTTTTAAACGGTTAACAACAGCAGGATAATTACCATGACTGTAGAAAAAAATACATTGTCGCACTCGACCAAGGGACCACCAGCTCACGCGCCGTCGTGCTCGATCACGACGCCAACATCGTTGCGGTATCGCAACGCGAATTCCCGCAGATCTATCCAAAGGCCGGCTGGGTTGAGCACGACCCGATGGAGATCTGGGCGTCGCAAAGCTCGACGCTGGTAGAAGTGCTGGCGAAGGCCGACATCAATTCCGATCAAATCGCCGGCATCGGCATCACCAACCAGCGCGAAACCACCATCGTCTGGGAAAAAGAGACAGGCAAGCCGGTCTACAACGCCATCGTCTGGCAGTGCCGCCGCACCGCCGACATCTGCGAGAAGCTCAAGCGCGACGGCCTGGAAGAGTACATCCGTCACAACACCGGCCTGGTGGTTGACCCCTACTTCTCCGGCACCAAGGTGAAATGGATCCTGGACAACGTCGAAGGCGCCCGCGAGCGCGCCAAGCGCGGCGAACTGCTGTTCGGCACCGTCGATACCTGGCTGGTGTGGAAGATGACCCAGGGGCGCGTACACGTCACCGATTACACCAATGCCTCACGCACCATGATGTTCAACATCCACGAGCTGGACTGGGACGAACGCATGCTGGAAGTGCTGGACATTCCGCGCGCCATGCTGCCGAAAGTCCGTCCTTCCTCCGAGGTATACGGCCAGACCAACATCGGCGGCAAGGGCGGCACGCGTATTCCTATCGCCGGTATCGCCGGCGACCAGCAAGCGGCATTGTACGGCCAGCTGTGCGTTCAACCGGGCATGGCGAAGAACACCTACGGCACCGGCTGCTTCCTGCTGATGAACACCGGCAAAGAAGCGGTGCGCTCGAAAAACGGTTTGCTGACCACCATCGCCTGCGGCCCGCGCGGCGAAGTGAACTATGCGCTGGAAGGCGCGGTGTTCATCGGCGGTGCGTCTATCCAGTGGCTGCGCGACGAGCTGAAACTGATCAGCGACGCCGCCGACTCCGAATATTTCGCCACCAAGGTGAAAGACAGCAACGGCGTCTATGTGGTGCCGGCCTTCACCGGCCTGGGCGCGCCCTACTGGGATCCGTATGCCCGCGGCGCCATCTTCGGCCTGACCCGCGGTGCCAACAGCAACCACATCATCCGCGCCACGCTGGAATCCATCGCCTTCCAGACGCGCGACGTGCTGGACGCCATGCAGGCCGACGCCAACACCCGCCTGCAATCGCTGCGCGTGGACGGCGGCGCGGTCGCCAACAACTTCCTGATGCAGTTCCAGTCCGATATCCTCGGCACCCGCGTAGAGCGCCCTGAAGTGCGAGAATCGACGGCGTTGGGCGCCGCGTTCCTGGCGGGCCTGGCCATCGGCTACTGGAACGATCTGGATGAAGTGAAGAGCAAAGCGGTGATTGAGCGTGAATTCCGCCCAAGCATCGAAACCACCGAACGCAACTACCGCTACAGCGGCTGGAAAAAAGCGGTGGCTCGCGCGCAGGCGTGGGAAGATCACGATTAAACCCAGCCTTGCCGTTACCCCCAAATTGCGCTGCCTGCGGGCGGCGCTTTTTTTTTGCCCCGCCCCGCCGCCGCCGCGCTGTGATAGACTTTGCCGATATTTTCTTCCCTTTCTCACAGACAGGTTTGCCATGAAACGTGAATTAGCCATCGAATTTTCCCGCGTTACCGAAGCCGCCGCGCTGGCGGGCTACAAATGGCTGGGACGCGGCGACAAGAACGCCGCCGACGGCGCGGCGGTCCACGCCATGCGCATCATGCTCAACAAGGTGGATATCGATGGCCGCATCGTGATTGGCGAAGGCGAGATCGACGAAGCGCCGATGCTGTATATCGGCGAGCAGGTCGGCAGCGGCCAGGGCGACGCGGTCGACATCGCGGTCGATCCAATCGAAGGCACCCGCATGACCGCCATGGGCCAGTCCAACGCGCTGGCGGTCTTGGCGGTGGGCGATCGCGGCACCTTCCTGCACGCGCCGGACATGTACATGGAGAAGCTGGTGGTCGGCCCGGCGGCGCGCGGCGCCATCGATCTCAATCTGCCGCTGGCGGAGAACCTGCAGAACGTCGCCGCGCGGCTGGACAAACCCTTGTCACAGCTGACGGTCATCGTGTTGGCCAAACCGCGCCACGACGGCGTCATCGCGCAGATGCAGCAGTTGGGCGTGCGGGTGTTCGCCATTCCTGACGGCGACGTGGCGGCCTCCATTCTCACCTGCATGCCGGAAAGCGAAGTCGATGTGATGTACGGCATCGGCGGCGCGCCGGAAGGGGTGATCTCCGCCGCGGTGATCCGCGCGCTGGACGGCGACATGCAGGCGCGTTTGCTGGCGCGCCATGAAGTGAAAGGCGACAGCCCCGAGAACCGCCGCCTCGGCGAGCAGGAGCTGGCACGCTGCCGTGAGATGGGCATCGAGGCCGGTCAGGTCTTGCGCCTGGACCAGATGGCGCGCAACGACAACGTCATCTTCTCCGCCACCGGCATCACCAAGGGCGATTTGCTGGAGGGCATCAGCCGCAAGGGCAACATGGCCACGACCGAAACGTTACTGATCCGCGGCAAGTCGCGCACCCTTCGCCGTATCCGTTCAACCCACTATCTGGATCGCAAAGACCCGGCGCTGCACGAGTTTCTGCTGTAACGAAACAGGGCGCCGAAGGGCGCCCTGATGATTGATGACAAACCTCATGCCCTTGCCGGGTTGGCAGAGAGCAGCGAATAGAAAACAAGGAAAATCAATTCATTGATTTTCGGCTGATCCCCGCAAAGGGGGAAAAACCACGCTTTTTCTCCCCTTTGTCAACGGTATGAGGGCGCCGAATGGCGCCCTGTCGTTATGCGGTGTGTCCCTGATGCTGCATCCGGTTGGACAGCGGCCACCAGCACAGCAGGATCAGCACCGCCATCGCGAACATCAGCAAGCCGAGGCTGAACTGCCCGGTTTGCGGCAGCATGGCGGAAAGCCAGGTCGCCAGACCGGAGCCCATGTTCTGCATGCCGCCCACCAACGCGCCCGCCGCGCCGGCCAGGTAAGGGAACGGCTCCATCGCCCCGGTGGTCGCCAGCGGGAACAGCATGCCGGCGCCGAAGAAGAACAATGCAGCCGGCACGATCAGCGTCCAGATGTTCATTACGCCGAACCAGCCCGGGATCCACATCATCGCTCCCGCCAGCAGACAGCTCAGCACCGAATGCCACATCAGCGTATGGAAGGTCTTGCCGTCGCGCCCGGCGTACCAGGCGCCGAAAAACGCCGCCGGGATCGGCAGAATGAACAGGATGCTGACGGTCAGGCCGCTCAGCCCCAACACACCGCCCATCAACACGCCGCAGCTGGCTTCAAATACCGCAATCCCCGCCAGCGCGCCGATCAGCATCACCAGATAGCAACTGAAGGTGCTGTCGCTAAGCAGCTGGCGGAAACTGGCCAGCATGCGGCGTTTTTCTGTCTGGACCGGACGGGTCTCCGGCAGCCAGCGGAACATCGCGAAGGCGACGCAGGCGCACAACGCCAGCAGGAAGGCGTAACAGGCTCGCCAGCCGAACACCATCGCCAGCGCGCCGCCGATCACCGGCGCCAACAGCGGGCTGACCAAAATCCCCATATTCAGCAGGCTGTTGGCATAGCGCAGCGCGGTGCCGGCATACAGATCGCGCGGCATGGTGCGCGCCATCACGCCCGCCACGCCGGTGCCCATGCCCTGGATGGCGCTGGCGGCGACCAGCATCGTCAGGTTGGTGGACAGCAGCGCGCCCAGCGCCCCCACCAGGAAGATCATCATGCCGGTCAGGATCACCGGACGACGCCCGATACGATCCGATATCGGCCCGTAAATCAGCTGGGAGAAACCGTAGGTCAGCAAATACGCCGCCATCACCCGCTGCACGGCGCCGGTGCGCACCGACAGATCGTGAGCGATGTCAGCAATAACGGGAACATAAATGGTTTGCGCCATCTGACCGACGGCGACCAACAGGATAAGCATCACCAGCAGGTGAAAGTTCTCTAGTTTTCTCATTATCTTCGTTAACGTTTCAACTCGTCACAGCGTCCCGGTATGGCCGTTGCAGCAGCCAGAACGGCGAGCAGCCCTCTATGGCGGCATAAGCTAATCAAATCTGATTTTTTTAGCGAGTTTCAGACAAATATTGATCCAGGTCACACTGGCAGCAAACCCGACCAGGCTCGTAAATTAAACTGTACGTCTAACGCTTTGGGGGTAAAAATTAGCGCGTTTGCAGTAGCTGCGCTTTAGCATTTAATCGATAATTATTTTCATCAACTTGAAATAAAATAACACCATAGGGATTTGGTTCATGAAAACACCTGAGCTGATTTTATTGCAGTTAAAGGCTCTCGGCCCGCACTCCGCCAAAATGCTGGCGGAGCGTCTGGACATCACGCCGATGGGCATCCGACAACATCTGCAATCCCTGGAAAAACGTGAGCTGGTTTGTTACGAAGAAGCGCGCAGCAAGGTCGGCCGCCCGACGCGCTACTGGTCGCTGACCGAGCGGGGGCACGCCTACACGGCCGACGATCAGGAGCGACTGCGGGAATCCGCGCTGCAGCTGTTTGGCGGCGCCGGCGTGGAACCGTTGCTCATCGCGCGCGAAGAGCAGCTTTATCTGCGCTATGCCGAAGAGCTGTCCGCCGAGCGCAGCCATCAGGATCGGCTAACCCGCCTGGTTCGCCTGCGGCAACACGACGGTTACATGGCCGAATTGCTCGATCATCCGCACGGTGCGCTGCTGGTGGAAAACCACTGTCCGATCGGCGTGGCCGGTTCCAACTGCAGCAGCCTGTGCAATTCCGAGCTGCAGCTGTTTCACCGCCTGTTCGGCAACGACTACCGGGTAGAGCGCACCGCGCACGCCATTTCCGGCTCACGACATTGTGCTTATTTGATTCGACCACGGGAGCTTTAGAGTATGGCTGAATGGGTAAACGGCAAGGTTACGCAGGTAAAACAATGGACCGACGGGCTGTTCAGCCTGGTAGTCAATGCCCCCATCGATCCTTTCACCGCCGGGCAATTCGCCAAGCTGGCGCTGGAGATCGAAGGTGAACGGGTGCAGCGCGCCTACTCCTACGTCAATGCCCCCGATGACGCCAACCTGGAGTTCTATCTGGTCACGGTGCCGGAAGGTAAACTGAGCCCGCGTCTCAATCAGCTGCAGCCGGGATCGGACCTGATGGTGACCAAAGAAGCCGCCGGCTTCTTCGTGCTGGACGAGGTGCCCGACTGCGACACGCTGTGGATGCTGGCGACCGGCACCGCCATCGGCCCCTATTTATCGATTCTGCAGCAAGGCGCCGGCCTTGAGCGCTTTAACAACCTGGTGCTGGTGCACGCCGCGCGTTTTGCGCGCGACCTGAGCTACCTGCCGCTGATGCAGCAACTGCAGCAACGCTACAACGGCAAGCTGCGCATCCAGACCGTCGTCAGCCGTGAAGAGACGCCCGGCTCACTGACCGGCCGCGTGCCGGCGCTGATCGAGGACGGCCGACTGGAAGCGGCGATCGGCTTGACCATCGACGCCGAAACCAGCCACGTGATGCTGTGCGGCAACCCGCAAATGGTGCGAGATACGCAGCAAACGCTGAAAGACCAACGCCAGATGCGCAAGCACCTGCGCCGCAAGCCGGGCCATATCACCAGCGAACACTACTGGTAACCCGGCGGGGATCAGCGGAACTTCACCAGTTCGGCTTCCGGGCCGAACCGATTGTCTCCCGGCGTGCCGACGAAGGCACCCAAATCGATCATCATCATCACGATAATCAGCGTCGGAATGAAACGCCCGACGCCCCATTGCCAGATCGGCGCCAGCATCTGCCAGTTCCCCGCCGCCAGCATCCACGCCAGGATCAGCAGCAGCGCCCACCAGCCGGCCTTGTTGCGATCGTGCAGGCGCTTGACCAACACCGCCGCCGTCGGCCACAGCAGCGCCACGATAAAGAAAGCGATGGATTGGATGGCGATCAGCTGATAGTTGGCCAGCGTAAACGCCGCCGCCATCAGCACCAGCCACAGCCCCATCCAGATCCAGAAGTCGCGCCGCCCGATGCGGCCCTTAAAAGAAAAACACCACTGTTGTAACGTCATCGATTCCTGCGCTCTAAGCCTGCCCATATTCTGCGCCGCAGTGTAACATAGGCGCTGCCGGGCCGAGTTTTCCGCCTCGCATAACGCGGCGCGCCGCACAGCTTTCTCGTCAGCGAACCGATAATGGCGTGGGATCTTTGACAAGGCCTGCGGGTTATCGCTTTAATCGGAGCCATCTTTGTCCTTGATGCCATACGCCATGCTGAGAAAAACCCTCGCCATCGCCTGCCTGCTGCAGGCCGCCGCCAGCGCCTGGGCCGAACCGCCCGCCGCCGAAGCGAAACCGACCGCGCCTTACCTGCTGGCCGGCGCGCCGACGTTCGACCTGACGGTGATTAAATTCCGTGAAAAGTACAACCGCGATAACCCGAAGCTGCCGATTGGCGAATTCCGCGCCATTCCCGCCGCCGAAGACGATTCGCCGCTGCTGACGCGCGCCGCCAGTAAACTCAACGAAAACCTGTACGCCTCCACCGCACTGGAGAAAGGTACCGGTAAAATCAAAACGTTGCAGATCACACATCTGCCGCTGCAGCAGGCCAATGAAGAAAAAGCCGCGCGCACCATCGCCATCAACTATATGGCGGCGCTGATGCGTCAGTTCGAACCGGCGCTGACGGTGGAACAGAGTCAGAACAAGGTGAATAGCCTGCTGGAAAAAGGCAAAGGATCGCGTTTTTACCAACAGCAGGTCGGCGCCATTCGCTATGTCGTCTCGGACAACGGCGATAAAGGGGTCACCTTCGCGGTTGAACCGATTAAGCTGGCGCTTTCCGAGCCGTAACGACGCGGCATTTAATGACGAAAAGCAAAGCCTTCGCGCTTAATGATCTCTATACTGTTGGGCAGGTAAACTGCCGGTCCGGCAGTTGTCATTTCGACTCTCGCGTTCCCTAGTTGGAGGAAAAAACATGCGTCATCCATTAGTTATGGGTAACTGGAAGCTTAACGGCAGCACCCACATGGTCAACGAACTGATCGCCGGTCTGCGCAGTGAGCTGAGCAGCGTTGACGGCTGTGGCGTCGCCATCGCCCCGCCGGTGATGTATCTGGATCAGGCCAAGCACGCGCTGGCCGGCAGCCGCATCGCGCTGGGCGCGCAGAACGTGGACGTTAACCTGTCCGGCGCCTTCACCGGTGAAGTTTCCGCCAACATGCTGAAAGACGTCGGCGCTCAGTACATCATCATCGGCCACTCCGAGCGTCGCACCTACCACAAAGAAAGCGACGAAGTGATCGCCGAGAAATTCGCCGTGCTGAAAGAAGCCGGTCTGATCCCGGTGCTGTGCATCGGTGAAACCGAAGCGGAAAACGCAGCGGGCAAAACCGAAGAAGTGTGCGCGCGCCAGATCGACGCCGTACTGAAAACGCTGGGCGCACCGGCGATGAAAGGCACCGTGATCGCCTATGAGCCGGTCTGGGCCATCGGTACCGGCAAATCCGCCACCCCTGCGCAAGCGCAGGCCGTGCACAAATTTATCCGCGATCACATCGCCAAACACGATGCCGCGGTCGCCGCTGAAATCATCATTCAGTACGGCGGTTCGGTGAACGACAAGAACGCCGCAGAGCTGTTCTCCCAGCCGGATATCGACGGCGCGCTGGTGGGCGGCGCCTCGCTGAAAGCCGACGCTTTCGCCGTGATCGTCAAGGCCGCTGCCGCAGCGAAAAAAGCCTGATTGTCTTAGGCTTGTCATAAAAAAACCCCGGCTTGCCGGGGTTTTTTATTGCCGCTCGAACGGGATCAGCGTTTGCTTATCTCGTCGAAGACGCCGCCGGTGGCGAAATGCACCTTCTGCGCTTCGGTCCAACCGCCGAAGGTGTCATCCACGGTGAACAGCTTCAGCTGCGGGAACTGGCCGGCGAACTTGGCCGCCACCGCCGCATCGCGCGGGCGATAATAGTGCTGCGCCGCGATACTCTGCCCTTCCGGCGAATACAGATACTTCAGGTAGGCGGTCGCCACGTCGCGGGTGCCGCGTTTATCGACCACCTTATCCACCACCGACACCGTCGGTTCGGCCAGAATCGATTCGCTCGGGGTGATGATCTCGAACTTATCTTTGCCCAGCTCTTTCTCCGCCAGCAGCGCTTCGTTTTCCCAGGCGATCAGCACGTCGCCGATACCGCGCTCAACGAAAGTGTTGGTCGAACCGCGCGCGCCGGAATCCAGCACTTCTACGTTCTTGTACAGGTCTTTGACGAACGCCTGCGCCTTGGCCTTATCGTTGTTGTTGTGATGCAACGCGTAGCCCCAGGCGGCGAGGTAGTTCCAGCGGGCGCCGCCGGAGGTTTTCGGATTCGGGGTGATCACCGACACGCCCGGCTTGATCAAGTCAGGCCAGTCATGAATTTGTTTCGGGTTGCCTTTGCGCACCAGGAAGACGATGGTCGACGTGTAAGGCGCCGAGTTGTCCGGCAGGCGTTTTATCCAGTCTTTCTCAATGCGCCCGCGTTCGGCGATGGCGTCGACGTCATAGGCCAACGCCAGCGTCACCACGTCGGCCTCGATGCCGTTGATCACCGAGGTCGCCTGTTTGCCGGAGCCGCCGTGCGACTGACGCACCGTCACCTTGTCGCCGGTTTCCGCCTGATAGTGCTTGCTGAATGCCGTGTTGTAAGCCTGATAGAACTCACGCGTCGGATCGTATGACACGTTCAGCAACTGAATATCCTTCGCCATGGCGCCGGACGCCAACAGCACCAATGTCAGACCTACACCCCATTTACGCATCGACAGGCTCTCCCAGAAAATTAACGCAACCTCAATCGGTTGATTTAGCATCAGAGCCTGCCAGAAACTTTCCCGGCAATTAAAGAATAAAAAAGTTTGGGATAGATGATTCTGGAATATGTCGCCGCCGGGCATAAAAAAGCCCCCGCAAGCGGAGGCTTTCAGCGCGCGGTGAGCGGCGAATCAGTACAGCTTTTTCGCCGTTTCCAGCCAGTCGCCCTTGAACGGACGCTTCATGTTTTCGATCGCGTCGATGATGTCGTGATGCACCATCTTTTCGTTCTGGATACCGACGCAGCGGCCGCCGTAACCCTGCAGCAGCAGTTCGATGGCGTAGGCGCCCATGCGCGAGGCCAGGATGCGGTCATAGGCGACCGGTGAACCGCCGCGTTGAATGTGGCCCAGCACGGTAGCGCGGGTTTCACGCTTGGTTTCCTGCTCGATGTGGCGCGCCAGCTCATCGATATCGCAGATGTGCTCGGTGATCGCTACGATGGCGTGCTTTTTGCCCTTGGCGATACCGGCCTTGATTTCGCACACCAGATCTTCGCGATTGAATTCGATTTCAGGCAGCACGATGAATTCGCAGCCGCCGGCAATCGCCGCCGCCAGCGTCAGATCGCCGCAGTAACGGCCCATCACTTCCACGATAGAGATGCGCTGGTGCGACGAGGAGGTATCGCGCAGGCGGTCGATCGCTTCCACCACGGTTTCCAGCGCGGTGAAGTAACCGATGGTGTAGTCGGTACCGGCGACATCGTTATCGATGGTGCCCGGCAGGCCGATGCACGGGAAGCCTTCTTCCGTCAGGCGTTTGGCGCCCATGTAGGACCCGTCGCCGCCGATCACCACCAGCGCGTCGATACCGCGATTCTTCAGGTTTTCAATCGCCTTGGCACGCACGTTTTCATCCCTGAATTCCGGGAAGCGGGCAGAGCCGAGGAAGGTGCCGCCGCGATTGATCATGTCGGACACGCTATAGCGGTCCAGCTGCTCCATGCGATCTTCGTACAAGCCAAGGTAGCCATCGTAAATACCAAAAACTTCCAGACCTTCTGAAAGCGCAGAACGCACAACGCCGCGGATTGCAGCGTTCATACCCGGCGAATCACCGCCGCTCGTCAGTACACCGATTTTCTTGATCATGACTACCTCTGAACTGTGTAGATGCAATTTCTTAAGAATTCTGTCTCCGCCGATCGTCTTGAAACCTCTCCGGCTGCAGAAAACCAGCTTTACGGCTTATTGCTGGATATTATATCAAAAACACCCAGCTGAATTGATTCAAGTCACGCAATATAACGGTTAAAACACCGCATGGCACGCTGAGCTAACTCAGATATTCATGATAATACGTTGCGCTATGCCTCTATATGATTATAGCTCCCAATGCCCCTGCCTACCCGGCGGCACCACGGAGCACGGATCCAGGTGAATGATGACGTCCGCCCCCGCAAAACGTTGCCGCAGGGCTTGTTCCACCTGATCGGCCAACCGGTGCGCCTCGCGCAGCGGCAGCGTGTCTTCCATCTCCAGATGCAGCTGGATGAAACGCGTCGGCCCCGACTGACGCGTGCGCAGATCGTGTGCGCCTTTCACGCCGGGCCAGGAGGAAACCACGGCGATAATCGCCTGGCGCTCGTCATCCGGCAACGCCCGATCCAACAGCGACTGCACCGCTTCATAGCCCATGCGCAACGCGCTATAGAGGATGTAAACGCCGATGCCCAGCGCGAACAACGCATCCGCCCGTTGGAAGCCGTACCAGCTTAGCCCAAGAGCGATAAGAATAGCACCATTCATCATGACATCTGACTGATAATGCAGCATATCTGCGCGTACGGCCTGACTGCGCGTTTTTCTGACCACCCAGCGTTGATAGGTGACCAGAATCAGCGTGCTGACCAACGCGATCACCGTCACCACGACCCCGATGCCGGGATCGCGCAGCGTTTGCGGCGCATACAGATGCTGGAAGCCGGTGAGGAACAAAAACAGGGCGGAGCCGGAAATAAACATGCTTTGCGCCAGCGCCGCCAGCGATTCCGCTTTGCCGTGGCCGAAGGTGTGCTCGGCATCGGCC
The DNA here is from genome assembly GCF_000747565.1 of Serratia sp. SCBI. NCBI lineage: Bacteria > Pseudomonadati > Pseudomonadota > Gammaproteobacteria > Enterobacterales > Yersiniaceae > Serratia > Serratia sp. SCBI. Next base: position 4,935,727 of record NZ_CP003424.1, read on the forward strand.
GGCTGCAGCGAATAGCGCACCACCAGAAGGTTGGTCAGCGAGGCGGCGATATCGACCAACGAATCCACCAGCGCCGCCAACAGGCTGACCGAACCGGTGTGGTACCAGGCGACGATTTTAATCAACAGCAGCGACGACGCCAGCGCAGTTGCGGCCAACGCGGCGGACTTTACCAGGCGTGCATAGCGCTGTTCCATAAGGGGCCCCGGCCAAAAGGTGTGGCGCTCAATATAGCGAAATGTCGGATAAAAAAAACCCCGCCATCATGGCGGGGAAGACAGGGATGGTGTCTATGGCAAGGAAAAACAGGGGACTACTCAGTCGTACTTCACTTCTGGGCAGAAGCTTGCTGCAAACCAGAAATTTGTTGCTCCATCTGCTGCATGCGCTGCTGATGTTTCTGGTCTAAAACACTTTTTTGCTCTGGCGTCAGCAGGTTATACATTTGGTTGCGCACCCGGGCCATTTCGACCTGGCGCTTGACCTGCTGTTGGGCCATCTTTTCCGCCTGGGCGTACACGGCGGCTTCGTCAAATTTCTCTGCGGTCACCAGTTTATGCATGGCTTCCATTTCAGCTACATTGACACCAGGCAGATCGTGCCGGGCCTGGCGCATCAAATCGCGCATTTGCTGGCGCTGCTGTTCGTTGAGGCTGACACCGTCGAACATATGGTGCTGGCCGGGTATTCGGGTCATCGCGTCGTTGCCGGGAGGTTGGGCTGTGTCCGGTATAGTGTCGGCAGCGAAGGCAGCGGTCGAACCAATTGCCAGCAGTGATGCCATAACTAATGCGGTCACCTTACGCATTTCAACTCCTCAAGCTTTCTCATTTTGCGAATCAACGAGGAGCAGTGTACCGCCACACCTGAAAACCTGCGTCAGTGCATGTAAAACTACGTAAAGTCATGGAATGGCAACAGTTGATGACGTATTTTGCGTCTGGAGGTAAATCATAATGAACAAGATTCTGTTAGTTGACGACGACCGCGAGTTGACCTCGCTGTTAAAAGAACTGCTTGAAATGGAAGGTTTTAATATCGTCGTCGCGCACGATGGCGAGCAGGCGTTGTCGCTGCTGGACAGCTCCGTCGATCTGCTGCTGCTCGACATCATGATGCCGAAGAAAAACGGCATCGATACGCTGAAAGAACTGCGCCAACATCACCAAACGCCGGTCATCATGCTGACCGCGCGCGGCAGCGAGCTGGACCGCGTGCTGGGCCTGGAGCTGGGCGCCGATGATTACCTGCCGAAACCCTTCAACGATCGCGAGCTGGTCGCGCGCATTCGCGCCATTCTGCGCCGTTCCAACTGGAGCGAACAGCAGCAACAGGTCGACAGCGGCGCCCCGACGCTGGATGTCGATGGCCTGCAGCTGAACCCCGGCCGCCAGGAGGCCAGCTTCGACGGCCAGGTGCTGGATCTGACCGGCACCGAGTTCACCCTGCTGTATCTGCTGGCGCAGCATCTCGGCCAGGTGGTGTCGCGCGAACTGCTGAGCCAGGAAGTGCTGGGCAAACGCCTGACTCCGTTCGATCGCGCTATCGACATGCACATCTCCAACCTGCGGCGTAAGCTGCCGGATCGCAAAGACGGGCATCCGTGGTTCAAAACCCTGCGCGGGCGTGGTTATTTGATGGTATCTGCAACATGATCAACAGTTTGACGGCACGCATCTTCGCCATTTTCTGGTTCACGTTAGCCCTGGTGCTAATGCTGGTGCTGATGGTGCCCAAGCTCGACTCCCGCCAAATGACCTCGCTGCTCGACAGCGAGCAGCGGCAGGGGTTGATGCTGGAACAGCACGTCGAGGCCGAGCTGCAAAACGATCCGGCCAACGATCTGATGTGGTGGCGCCGCCTGTTCCGCGCCATCGACAAATGGGCGCCGCCGGGCCAACGCCTGCTGCTGGTCACCAGCGAAGGCCGGGTGATCGGCGCGCAGCGCAACGAAATGCAGATCGTCCGCAACTTCATCGGCCAATCCGATAACTCGGATCATCCGAAGAAGAAAAAATACGGCCGCGTCGAGCTGGTCGGGCCGTTCGCGGTGCGCGATGGCGAAGACAACTACCAGCTGTACCTGATCCGTCCCGCCAACAGCCCGCAATCCGATTTCATCAACCTGATGTTCGACCGGCCGCTGCTGCTGCTGATCGTCACCATGCTGATCAGCGCCCCGCTGCTGCTGTGGCTGGCCTGGAGCCTGGCGAAGCCGGCGCGCAAGCTGAAGAACGCCGCCGATGACGTGGCGCGCGGCAACCTGAAGCAGCATCCGGAGCTGGAGGCCGGTCCGCAGGAGTTCCTGGCTACCGGCGCCAGCTTCAACCAAATGGTCAGCGCGCTGGAGCGCATGATGAACGCGCAGCAGCGGCTGATCTCGGACATCTCGCACGAGCTGCGCACGCCGCTGACTCGCCTGCAGTTGGCCACCGCGCTGATGCGCCGCCGCCACGGCGAAGGCCACGAACTGGCGCGCATCGAAACCGAAGCGCAGCGGCTGGATTCGATGATCAACGATCTGCTGGCGCTGTCGCGCGGGCAGCAGAAGGGCGAGCTGGCGCGCGAGCAGCTGAAGGCCAACGAACTGTGGGCCGACGTGCTGGACAACGCCCGTTTCGAAGCGGAACAGATGGGCAAGCAGTTGGAGATCGCTGCGCCGCCCGGTCCGTGGACGCTGTTCGGCAACGCGAGCGCGCTGGACAGCGCGTTGGAAAACATCGTGCGCAACGCCCTGCGTTATTCGCACACCCGCATCGCCGTGGCGTTCAGCGCCGACAATCAGGGCGTGACCATCCAGGTTGACGACGACGGCCCCGGCGTCAGCGCCGAAGATCGCGAGCAGATTTTCCGCCCGTTCTACCGCACCGATGAGGCGCGCGACCGTGAGTCCGGCGGCACCGGCCTTGGTCTGGCGATCGTCGAGGCGGCGGTCAATCAGCATCGCGGCTGGGTGAAGGCCGAAGACAGCCCGCTTGGCGGTCTGCGGCTGGTGCTGTGGCTGCCGCTGCATCATCAACGCCTATCGTCTAAGACAGAACAGTAAGAGTTTGCTATCCTGCGCCCCTCGTTCACGAGGGGCCTGCAACATGCTGAACATCGTTTTATTTGAACCCGAGATTCCACCCAATACCGGCAATATCATCCGCCTGTGCGCCAATACCGGCTTTAATCTGCATCTGATAGAACCGCTGGGTTTTCCGTGGGACGACAAGCGTCTGCGCCGCGCCGGGCTGGATTACCATGAGTTCACCCGCGTCCACCGTCATGCCGACTACGCCGCTTTTCTCGCCGCCGAGGATCCGCAACGGCTGTTTGCTCTCACGACCAAAGGCACGCCGGCGCACAGCGCCGTCAGCTATCAGGCTGGCGACTACCTGCTGTTCGGCCCGGAAACGCGCGGGTTGCCCGCCGACATCCTCGATGCGCTGCCCGCGCAGCAAAAAATCCGCATCCCGATGCAGGCGCAAAGCCGCAGCATGAACCTGTCGAATGCCGTCGCGGTGGTGGTTTATGAAGCCTGGCGGCAAATGGACTATGCCGGCGCGCTGATCAAGGCGTAATCCGCAACGACGCGCCATACTGAAGGAGGCATCGTTGCGATGCTCTCTCCAGGAACGGCACATGGCTTTCGTCGAGGATATTGTCACCCCGCTTCGCCGGCTCGAGTCGGCGCTGAACGAGGCGCTACAGCGGCTGCAACAGGCGCCGGACAGCGAAGCGCTGCACGATTTGCGCGTCAGTCTGCGCCGTATCCGCAGCCTGCTGCGCCCGTTGCACGGTTGCCCCGGCGCAACGCGGCTCGATCGGGCCGCCGCCCAGTTGGGCAGGCTCACGACGCCGCTGCGCGATCTCGAGGTGCTGATCGCCGAACTGGCGCACCATCACCTGGATTGGCAGGCCAACGTGCGCCAGAACGATTTTCAGGCCCGCTGCCGCCAACTGCTCGCCAACCCGCAGCTCATCAGCTTCCCTTCGCTATTGCACGCCTGGCCGCACCGCTTTCGCCGCACCGCGCAACGCGCCGCCAAACACCGTGTAAACCGACGCCTGCAGCGCCAGCAGCGGCAATTACGCCGGGCGTTGGCTGATACCGGCTACGATCGCCACCGTCTGCGGCTGCTGGTTAAACGCCTGCGTTACGCGGCCGAAGCCTACCCGCAACGCCTTCCCCTTTCTCCCGCCGCGATGGCGAGCCTGAAAGCGGCGCAAAATGCCCTCGGTGATTGGCACGACCGGGAGGTTTGGTGCCTGCAAGCCGAACATCAGGCGGATCTCTGGCCATTGTTGCCACAGTGGCAAGCTGAGCTACGCCTGACGCTGGCCAGAGCGGATGCCTCACTCGCCGCCTTATCACCGGCGCTGGCGACAAAAACCGGCGGCGCATCACGATCCTGAAAAAAGGCCGCGACAGGGCACGCCCGGCCCCGAAAATGCCCGCTACGCCGCAGATAATGCGCTATGTTTTGTAAGGGTAATCACCACTCATCATAGGAAACCACATGAAAAAACAACGCTTGAGCGTTGCCATGGCCGTTCTGGCAGCAGGCCTGTTGCTGGCGGGCTGTTCGTCCAAAGTCACCCAAACGTCGCAATATTCGGGCTTCTTGTCCGATTACAGCAAACTGCAGGAAACCACCTCGCCAAGCGGTCATAAAACGCTGCGCTGGGTAGATCCGAGCTACAAGGAATCCAACTATCGCGGCATCTATTTCCAACCGGTGGTCTATTTCCCGGCGGAGAAACCCACGGCGCGCGTCAGCCAGGACACGTTGAACAAGATTAAGGCCTATGCGACCCAGCGGATCAAAACCGCGCTGCAGAACCGCTTTACCATTCTGCCAAGCCCGGCGGGCTCGCGCGTGCTGGTGGCCAAACTCGCCATCACCGCCGTTTCGGCCGAAAACGAAGACATGAAGTTCTATGAGGTGGTGCCGGTTGCTGCGGTGGTTGCCAGCACCATGGCGGCTACCGGGCACCGGACGCAAAATACCGCGCTGTATATCGAAGGCGAGTTGATCGACCAGGATACCGGTAAAACGGTGATGGAAGTGGTGCGCAAGGCCTACGGTAAAACCGTCAACAACGACAGCACGCCGGTCACGGCGGATGACGTAAAGGCGGCGATCGACGATATCGTTACCGATATCACCCAGTTCCCGAAACAGGGCTGACCGCCGCTTGAAAAACACAGGGGGAGCCGAAGCTCCCCCTGAATGGACCCGCAGGCACGGCTTAGATGCCGTCGCCGTACTCGAATCCGTGGTTGGTGCCGTTGAAGTATTGATCCATATCCATCGACGGCGTATCGCTCTCCGGGCGCCCGACGATGCGCGCCGGTACGCCGGCGGCGGTGGTATGCGGCGGCACCGCCTGCAAGACCACCGAGCCCGCGCCAATCTTGGCGCCCTTGCCCACTTCGATATTGCCGAGAATTTTGGCGCCGGCGCCAATCATCACCCCTTCGCGAATTTTCGGGTGACGGTCGCCGCTGGTTTTACCGGTACCGCCCAGGGTGACCGACTGCAGAATAGAAACGTTGTTTTCCACCACCGCCGTTTCACCAATCACGATGCCGGTGGCGTGGTCGAGCATGATGCCGCAGCCGATGGTCGCCGCCGGGTGGATGTCTACGCCGAAGGCGACGGAAATTTGATTTTGCAGGTAGATCGCCAGCGCTTGCCGCCCTTGCTGCCACAGCCAGTGGCCGATGCGGTAAGCCTGCAGCGCGTGGAACCCTTTCAGGTAAAGCAGCGGCGTGGAGTATTTATCGACCGCCGGGTCGCGCAGCCGCACCGCGAGAATATCGCGCGCCGCCGAAACGATCATCTGATTGTCGGACTTGTAGGCCTCTTCCACCACCTCGCGCACCGCGATGGCGGGCATGATCGGCGTCGCCAGCTTGTTGGCCAACATATAGCTGAGCGCGCTGCCTAGGTTCTCATGCTTGAGCAACGTCGCATGGAAAAAGCTGGCCAGCATCGGTTCACAATCAGCCAGTGCTCGCGCTTCTGATTTAATGCTGTTCCAGACCTGTTCCAACTCTTCTGACGACATCACATACCCCTTTGCCTTGCCAAACGGGCCGCTTCACACGGTGGCGCGGAGCGGCCCAGGTCATTTGCGGGGTCAGCATTCCGCTGCCCCGACATATCGTTTTATGTCACGCGCTGGGTTTTTCGTCCTTTCGGGCTCGCCCCAGCAGGCTCAGCGCCGCTTCGCGGGCGTCCTTGTGGCAGTAAAGCACCTGATAGATCTGTTCGGTGATCGGCATTTCCACGCCGTGCCGCTGCGCCAACGCCAACACCTCTTTGGTATTGCGATAGCCCTCGACCACCTGACCGATGCTGTCCTGCGCTTCCTGCACGCCTTTGCCCTGCCCCAGCATAATGCCGAAGCGGCGGTTGCGCGACTGGTTGTCCGTGCAGGTTAGCACCAGATCCCCCAGCCCCGCCATGCCCATGAACGTCGAAGGGTCGGCGCCCAGCGCAGAACCCAGACGGCTCATTTCCGCCAGCCCGCGCGTAATCAACGCGGTGCGGGCGTTGGCGCCGAAACCGATGCCGTCGGACATGCCGGCGCCGATGGCGATCACGTTCTTCACCGCGCCGCCAAGCTGAACGCCAATGAAGTCGGGATTGCTGTAGACGCGGAAGCTCTTGCCGCAGTGCAGCAGCTGTTGCAGATCGTCGGCGAACTGCGCATCGGTCGCCGCCAGCGCAATCGCCGTCGGCAGGCCGGCGGCCAGCTCTTTGGCGAACGTCGGCCCGGAGAGCACCGCCAGCGGGATCGCCTCGCCCAACGCCTCACGCGCCACGTCCTGCAGCAACCGGCCGGTTTCAGCCTCCAGCCCCTTGGTGGCCCACACGATGCGGGCGTCAGGGCGCAGATGCGGCTTCAGCTGGCGCAACACGTCGCCGAACACATGGCTCGGCACCACCACCAGCACGTCGCGGCTGGCAGCCAGCGCACGCGCCAAATCGGCTTCAAGCAGCAGGGTATCGGGGAAAGGAACGTCGGGCAGAAATGCCTGATTGCAGCGATCGCGCTGCAACGTTTGAATTTGCGCGGGGTTATGCCCCCACAACACCACGGTGTGGCCGTTACGCGCCAGCGTGATGGCCAATGCGGTGCCGTACGAGCCGGCACCGATGACAGTCATTGAAGCATTGACGGTGTTCATCAGGCATCCTGATGTGGTGCGGCACCTTCGCCTTCCGCCTGCTGCTGCAGATAGTTCATGAACAGCGCGTCAAAGTTGACCGGTGCCAGGTTCAGCTGCGGGAATGTGCCGCGGGAAACCAGGCTGGTGATGCACTCGCGCGCATACGGGAACAAGATGTTCGGGCAGTATGCGCCCAGGCAATGCGCCAGCTGCGTGCCTTCGATGCCTGCTACCGAGAAGATGCCCGCCTGTTGCACTTCGCACAGGAACGCCGTCTCTTCGCCCAGGGTCGCCGTCACGGTTACGCGCAGTACCACTTCATACACTTCGTCAGCCAGTTGGCTGGACGCGGTATCCAGATCAAGTTTAACTTCCGGCTGCCATTCCTGCTGGAAAACCTGCGGCGCGTTCGGCGCTTCGAAGGAGATGTCCTTGGTATAAATACGTTGGATCTGGAAAGCCATTTCAGTGCTGTTTTGTTCTGACATGTGAGTAATACCCTTGGTTAAACGTCCTTATTGACACTCGGTGAACCGGCAAGCTGCTTAAAGCAGCGGATCCAGGCCGCCGCGAGCATCGAGTTCATATAAATCATCACAGCCGCCGATATGCCGGCCGTCGATGAAAATCTGCGGCACGGTGGTGCGCCCGCTGCGCTCGATCATCACTTCGCGCTTGGCGCTATCGCCGTCGATGGCGATCTCGTTAAACGCCGCGCCCTTGCTGTTCAACAGCGCCTTGGCGCGATGGCAGAACGGGCAAGTCGCTTTGGTGTAGATATCAATGTTAGCCATGGATTGCCACCTCAAATAGGTTTAACGATTACTTGCCGCGCACCAGCGGCAGGTTTTCTCCGCTCCAGCCGGCGATGCCGTCTTTCAGCATCGTCACCTTTTCAAAACCGGCCTTGCTCAGGTTCTCTGCCGGTTCGCGGGAGGCGGTGCCGTTGGCGCACACGACGATGATCGGCTGCGCTTTGTGTTTTTCCAGCTCGCCCAGGCTGCCGCTTTTGATTTCGCTGGCGGTCAGGTTGATGGCGCTGGCCAGGTGACCACGGCGAAAATCGTCGCGGCTGCGGGTGTCAACCACCACGGCATCTTCTTTGTTGATCAGGCGGATAGCTTCACCGCGAGCGATCTCTTTGACCTTGGAGAAACGGCTTTTGAAGGTCATGACGATCACGGCGACCAGCAGAGCGATCCAAGCCAGGCTCAGAATAGGGTGTCTGCTTACGAATGGCATAATTTCTTGCAGCATGGGGTGTAACAACTCCCGTCAGTTAAGGGATAAATAAGTCAAGGTTCCAGAGTATACCTGCCGAGTGCGGCAAATACAGCCAATAAGCAAGCGCGATTGTAGAAACTGCGGGCTGCGCTGAGAAATTCCCGAGGTCAGAGCATAAAAGCCCGCGCGATTCGCCGCAACCTTGATCTCTTTGGGCTATTTATCGCCGGTGGCGGTGTAAAATCAGCCGGTTTTTCGAGGGCGAACAGCCATGCTTCCGGCGGGCGCATGGCTATTCGCAGCTTAAAAAGTTCATAAGAGGTCAATGCAATGTCGAGCAACAAAAAACCGATGGTACTGGTGATCCTGGACGGCTACGGCCACCGTGAAGAGCGGCAGGACAACGCGATCCTGAACGCCGGCACCCCGGTGATGGATCGCCTGTGGCGGGAGCAGCCGCATACGCTGATCGCCGCTTCAGGGCTGGATGTCGGCCTGCCCGACGGCCAAATGGGCAACTCCGAAGTCGGCCACGTCAACCTGGGCGCCGGGCGCATCGTATACCAGGATCTGACCCGGCTGGACAAAGCGATCGCCGACGGCGACTTCTTCGCCAATCCGGTCCTGACCGCCGCCGTCGATAAGGCCGTGGCGGCCGGCAAAGCGGTGCATATCATGGGCCTGCTGTCGCCGGGCGGCGTGCACAGCCATGACGAGCACATCCTGGCCATGATTAAACTGGCCGCCCGACGCGGCGCCAAAGCCGTCTATCTGCATGCCTTCCTCGACGGACGCGACACGCCGCCGCGCAGCGCCGAAGCCCCGCTGCAGCGCTGCCGCGAGGCCTTCGCCACGCTGGGCGTCGGGCGCATCGCTTCACTCATTGGGCGCTACTACGCCATGGATCGCGACAACCGTTGGGATCGCGTGCAGCTGGCCTATGACCTGCTGACCGCGGCCAAAGGCGACTACGTGGCCGACGATGCGGTAGCCGGTTTGCAGGCCGCCTACCAGCGCGGTGAAAACGACGAGTTCGTCAAACCGACCGTCATTCGCGCCGCCGGCGAGGCCGATGCCGCGATGCAGGACGGCGATGCGTTGATCTTCATGAACTTCCGCGCTGACCGCGCGCGCCAGATCACCCGCGCCTTCGTGAACGCGGATTTCGACGGTTTCCCACGCGCCAAACAGGTGCAGTTCGGCGATTTCGTGATGCTGACCGAATACGCCGCCGACATCGACACCGCCTGCGCCTATCCGCCGGCGTCGCTGGCCAACACCTTCGGCGAATGGCTGATGAAGCACGACAAAACCCAGCTGCGCATCTCGGAAACCGAAAAATACGCCCACGTCACCTTCTTCTATAACGGCGGCGTGGAAGCACCGTTCAAAGGGGAAGACCGCGTGCTGGTCAATTCGCCGAAGGTCGCCACCTACGATCTGCAGCCTGAGATGAGCGCCGCCGAACTGACCGACAAACTGTTGACCGCCATCCGCAGCGGCAAATACGACGCCATTATCTGCAACTACCCGAACGGCGACATGGTGGGGCATACCGGCGTGTATGAAGCGGCGGTCAAAGCGGTGGAAACGCTGGACGCCTGCATCGCCCAAGTGGTTGACGCGGTGCGCGACGTCGACGGTCAGTTGCTGATCACCGCCGATCACGGCAACGCCGAGCAGATGCGCGATCCGGCCACCGGCCAGGCGCATACCGCCCACACCAGCCTGCCGGTGCCGCTGATTTACGTCGGCAAACCGGCGCAGGCGGTCGAAGGCGGCAAGCTTTCGGACATCGCGCCAACCCTGTTAACGCTGATGGGAATGGAAATCCCGCAAGAGATGACTGGTAAGCCGCTGTTCATCGTGGAATAATCCTTCTCCATGAGGGAGAAGGCGTTTTTTGCACTATCAAGGGTAACCCGAAGCGCAAACGCAGGCAGCCGGCCGCTGCCTGAACGCACCGCGCCAAGGACGTTCACCGCCATGTGCGCCAGCGTATTTTGCGCTGGCGTATTGCTGTTGCCGCTCGCCGGCCAGGCGGCGGAAGACAATAAATCCCAGCTGAAAGACATTCAGCAGAGCATCGCCGAGAAAGAAAAAGCGGTGAAGCAGCAGCAACAGCAGCGCAGCTCGCTGCAGGATCAGCTGCGGCAGCAGGAAAAAACCATCGCCCAGGCCAGCCGCCAGTTGCGCGACACCCAGGGCACGCTCACCCAGTTGGGCAAGGACATTTCCGGCCTGAACGCCTCGATCGCCAAGTTGCAAAAGCAGCAATCGACCCAGCAAAACCTCCTCGCCAAACAGCTTGACGCCGCCTTCCGGCAAGGGCAGCACAGCGCCGTGCAGCTGATCCTCAGCGGTGAAGAAAGCCAGCGCAGCGAACGTATTCTGGCCTATTTCGGTTATCTGAACGAAGCGCGCCAGAAAACCATCGAAGAGCTGAAACAGACCCGCGCCGAGCTGGCGAAGCAAAAAACCACGCTGGTGGCCAAACAGGGCCAGCAAAAATCCTTACTGAGCGAACAACAAACGCAGCAGCAGAAGCTGGAGCAGGCGCGCGGCGCCCGCAAGAAAACGCTGACCGCGCTGGAAGCCTCACTGGAAAAAGACCAACAACGCCTGGTGGAACTGCGCCAAAACGAAGCCCGCATGCGCGACAAGATCGCCCGGGCGGAGCGCGAAGCCCGCGCGCGCGCCGAACGCGAAGCGCGCGAAGCGGCCAAGGTGCGCGAACAGGTGCGCATCAAGGAACAGCAGGCGAAGAAAACCGGCACCACCTACAAACCTAGCGAAGCCGATCGCTCGCTGATGGCGCGAACCGGCGGCCTCGGCCGTCCGGCCGGCCAGCTGATGTGGCCGGTGCGCGGCCGCACGCTGCACGGCTTTGGCGAGCAGCAGCAGGGCGAGCTACGCTGGAAAGGCATGGTGATCGAAGCCCGCGAAGGCAGTGAAGTGAAAGCCGTCGCCGATGGCCGCGTGCTGCTGGCCGACTGGCTGCAAGGCTATGGCCTGATGGTGGTGGTCGAACACGGTAAAGGCGACATGAGCGTGTACGGCTATAACCAAAGCGCGTTGGTCAACGTCGGGGCGCAGGTGCGCGCCGGCCAGCCGATCGCTCTGGTCGGCACCAGCGGCGGCCAGGGAACGCCGTCGCTCTATTTCGAAATCCGTCGTCAGGGACAGGCGGTTAACCCACTGCCGTGGTTGGGAAGATAGATTTGCGCTATGTCAAAACCCGTACAGCTCTGTTAATGGGCTGTCTGCTGCAGGCTTACGCTGCGCAGGCAGGAAAACTCTCCATCGTCATCGATGACGTGGGCTACCGCCCCCACGAAGAAAACGCGGTGCTGCAAATGCCGACGGCGATCTCGGTCGCAGTCTTGCCCAACGCGCCGCACGCCCGCCTGATGGCCACCCGCGCCCACAGCCAGGGCCGCGAAGTGCTGATCCACATGCCGATGGCGCCGCTCAGCAAGCAGCCGCTGGAGCGCGATACCCTGCAGCCCGCCATGAGCAGCGACGAGATCCAGCGCATCATCCGCAACGCGGTGAACAACGTGCCTTACGCGGTCGGCATGAACAACCACATGGGCAGCGCCATGACCTCCAGCCTGCCGGGCATGCAGAAAGTGATGCAGGCGCTCGAAAGCTACCGTCTGTACTTCCTCGACAGCATGACCATCGGCAACAGCCAGGCGACCCGCGCCGCGGCCGGCACCGGCGTGAAGGTGATCAAACGCAAGGTGTTCCTCGACGATACCGCGAACGAAGCCGATATCCGCCGTCAGTTCAACCGCGCGGTTGAACTGGCGCGGCGCAACGGTTCCGCCATCGCCATCGGCCACCCGCGCCCGGCAACGGTGAAAGTGCTGCAGCAGATGCTGCCGTCGCTGCCCGCCGATATCGTGCTGGTCAAACCGAGCGCGCTGCTGAACGAACCGCAGGGCAACGGTGGCGGCAGCTACGTCCCGCCGCCGTTCAAACCGCAAAAACCGCAGCCGAAGAACCCGTTCAGCGGCGGCATCAAACAGTGCAAGGTCAAACCGCCGAAGGAAAAAACCAACGCCGGCACCGCGCTGGGCGTTATCGCCGACAGCATTGCCACCTCGCCGCCGGTGACCTTCATCAAGCGTCATTGGCAACACTGGACGCAAACCAAACCGCAACAAGCATAAAAAAAGGCCGGAATTCCGGCCCTTTTCACGCCTGCCGAGATCAATCCCAGCTCAGCACCACTTTGCCCGACTTGCCGGAGCGCATGGCGTCGAAGCCCTGCTGGAACTCGTCGATCGAGAAACGGTGGGTGATGATCGGGGTCAAATCCAGACCGGACTGGATCAGCGCCGCCATCTTATACCAGGTCTCAAACATTTCGCGGCCGTAAATCCCTTTGATAAACAGCCCTTTGAAAATCACCTGGTTCCAGTCGATCGACATATCCGAAGGCGGAATGCCCAGCATGGCGATGCGCCCGCCGTGGTTCATGGCGTTCAGCAGCGTGCGGAACGCCGGCGGCGCGCCGGACATTTCCAGACCGACGTCGAATCCTTCGGTCATGCCCAGCTCGGCCATCACGTCGTTGAGGTTTTCCTTGCTGACGTTCACCGCGCGGGTCACGCCCATCTTGCGCGCCAGTTCCAGACGATATTCGTTAACGTCGGTGATCACCACATGACGGGCGCCGACGTGCTTGCAAACCGCCGCCGCCATGATGCCGATCGGGCCGGCGCCGGACACCAGCACGTCTTCCCCGACCAGATCGAACGACAGCGCAGTATGCACCGCGTTGCCGAACGGATCGAAGATCGAAGCCAGTTCGTCGGAGATGTTATCCGGGATCTTGAAGGCATTGAACGCCGGGATCACCAGATATTCCGCGAAGCTGCCCGGACGGTTCACACCCACGCCGATGGTGTTGCGGCACAGGTGCGTGCGGCCGCCGCGGCAGTTGCGGCAGTGGCCGCAGGTGATGTGGCCTTCGCCGGACACACGATCGCCGATGCTGAAACCTTTGACTTCCTGACCGATCGCCACCACTTCGCCCACGTATTCATGGCCGACCACCATCGGAACCGGAATGGTTTTTTGCGACCACTCGTCCCAGTTGTAGATATGCACATCGGTGCCGCAGATCGCGGTTTTGCGGATTTTGATCATGATGTCGTTGTGGCCCAGCTCCGGCTGAGGCACGTCGGTCATCCAAATCCCTTCTTCCGCTTTCAGTTTTGACAGTGCTTTCATGGTTTTACCTTATGCAATAACGCCAAGATCCTTACCGATACGTGTAAACGCCGCCACTGCGCGTTCGATTTGCTCCGGGGTGTGGTCGGCGGACATCTGGGTGCGGATGCGCGCCTGGCCTTTCGGCACCACCGGATAGAAGAAACCGGTCACATAGATGCCTTCCTTGAGCAACGCATTGGCGAATTCCTGCGCCAGCTTCGCCTCCCCCAGCATGACCGGGATGATGGCGTGATCGGCGCCGGCCAGGGTGAAGCCGGCGGCGGTCATTTTTTCGCGGAACAGACGCGCGTTGGCCCACAGGCGATCGCGCAGCGCATCACCCTCTTCCAACAGTTCCAGCACTTTGATCGACGCGGCGACGATCGCCGGCGCCAGCGAGTTGGAGAACAGGTACGGGCGCGAACGCTGGCGCAGCCACTCCACCACTTCTTTCTTGGCGGCGGTGTAGCCGCCGGACGCGCCGCCCAGCGCCTTGCCTAACGTACCGGTAATGATATCGACGCGGCCCATCACTTCGCAGTATTCATGGGTGCCGCGCCCGTTGGCGCCGACAAAGCCCACCGCGTGGGAGTCATCCACCATCACCAGCGCCTGATACTCGTCCGCCAGATCGCAAACCCCTTTCAGGTTGGCGATCACGCCGTCCATCGAGAACACGCCGTCGGTGGCGATCAGAATGTGGCGCGCGCCGTCGGCTTTGGCCTGTTTCAGCTGCGCGGCCAGCTCGGCCATGTCGTTATTGGCGTAGCGATAGCGCTTGGCCTTGCACAGCCGCACGCCGTCGATGATCGACGCATGGTTCAACGCATCGGAGATAATGGCGTCTTCCGGGCCGAGCAGGGTTTCGAACAGCCCGCCGTTGGCGTCGAAGCAAGAGGAGTACAGGATCGCGTCTTCCATGCCCAAAAAGGCCGCCAGTTTCTGTTCGAGCTGCTTGTGGCTGTCCTGGGTGCCGCAGATGAAGCGCACCGACGCCATGCCGAAACCGTGGCTGTCCATCCCCGATTTGGCGGCGGCGATCAGCGCCGGATGGTTGGCCAGGCCCAGGTAGTTATTGGCGCAGAAGTTGATCACATGGCTGCCGTCGGCGACGGCGATGTCCGCCTGTTGCGCGGAGGTAATGATGCGTTCTTCCTTGAACAGCCCTTCACTGCGCGTGGCGGCAAGCTGTTGTTCCAACTGCTGATAAAAAGACGCTGACATTCGGTTATCTCCAGGATTGGGCTAATTGCGGCATATTTTACTGATTTGTAACCAAACTGACGAGAATGCGCGGGAGAGAATATTAAAATTGCAGCAGATATCACGGCAAACGGCGGACTTCAATGGCAATGCGGGATATTCGGAGCCCTTCCGCTGTTTGCCGCGGCATGAAATGCTATGATAACCGCCATTGAGCGTGGGGCATTGTGCCCCACCAGGCAGCTTAGCAGGGGTAACCCAATGATTATCGTTACTGGCGGCGCCGGCATGATCGGCAGCAACATCATTAAGGCACTGAACGACAAGGGATATCGCGATATCCTGGTGGTGGACAACCTGAAAGACGGCACCAAGTTCGTCAACCTGGTCGATCTGGACATCGCCGACTATATCGATAAAGAAGACTTTATCGCCAGCATCGTGGCCGGCGACGATCTGGGCGAGATCGAAGCGGTGTTCCACGAAGGCGCCTGCTCTGCGACCACCGAGTGGGACGGCAAGTACATGATGGACAACAACTATCAGTACTCCAAAGACCTGCTGCACTACTGCCTGGATCGCGAGATTCCGTTCCTGTATGCCTCCTCCGCCGCCACTTACGGCGGCCGCGAAGAGTTTATCGAAGAGCGTCAGTATGAAGCGCCGCTCAACGTGTACGGCTATTCCAAATTCCTGTTCGATCAGTACGTGCGTGAGATCCTGCCGGAAGCGGACTCGCAGATCTGCGGCTTCCGCTACTTCAACGTTTACGGCCCGCGTGAAGGCCACAAAGGCAGCATGGCCAGCGTCGCCTTCCACCTGAACACCCAGATCAACCGCGGCGAAAACCCGAAACTGTTCGCCGGCAGCGAAAACTTCAAGCGTGACTTCATCTACGTCGGCGACGTGGCGGCGGTCAACCTGTGGTTCTGGGAAACCGGCAAATCCGGCATCTTCAACTGTGGCACCGGCCGGGCGGAAACCTTCCAGGCGGTGGCTGACGCGGTGGTGGACTTCCATCAGCAAGGCGCGGTGGAATACATCGAGTTCCCGGAGAAGCTGAAGGGCCGCTATCAGGCGTACACCCAGGCCGATCTGACCAAGCTGCGCGCCGCCGGCTACGACGCACCGTTCAAAACGGTCGCCGAAGGCGTGAAAGAGTACATGGCCTGGTTGAACCGCACCGCATAAGCTGAAGGAATTAACGCTGGGTATGAAAATACTGGTTATCGGCCCTTCTTGGGTTGGCGACATGATGATGTCGCAAAGTCTCTATCGCACCCTGAAGGCCGAATATCCGACGGCGGAGATCGATGTGATGGCGCCTGCCTGGTGCCGCCCGTTGCTGGCGCGCATGCCGGAAGTCAATCAGGCGCTGGCGATGCCGCTGGGCCACGGCGCGCTGGGGCTCGGCGAGCGCCGCCGCCTGGGGCGCGCTCTGCGCGCCAACCGTTACGATCGCGCTTACGTTCTGCCCAACTCGTTCAAATCCGCGCTGGTGCCTTTCTTCGCCGATATCCCGCAGCGCACCGGCTGGCGGGGCGAAATGCGCTACGGCCTGCTGAACGACGTCCGCGTGCTCGACAAGGCGGCTTTCCCGCTGATGGTGCAGCGCTATGTGGCGCTGGCCTATGACAAAGGCCGCGTTCAGCGCGCCGACGATCTGCCGCAGCCGCTGCTGTGGCCGCAGCTGCGGGTGAGCGACGAAGAGATCGCCGAAACCACCTCGGCCTTCAACCTGACCGACAGCCGCCCAATCGTCGGCTTCTGCCCAGGCGCGGAGTTCGGCCCCGCCAAGCGCTGGCCGCACTATCACTACGCGGCGCTGGCTCAACGGCTGATCGAGAGCGGCTATCAAATCGCGCTGTTCGGTTCGGCAAAAGACCATGAGGCCGGCGAACAGATCCGCGCCGCGTTGCAGGACGACGCGCGCGATTTCTGCCTTAATCTGGCCGGAAAAACCCAGCTGGAGCAGGCGGTGATCCTGATCGCGGCCTGCCGGGCGGTGGTCAGCAACGACTCCGGTTTAATGCACGTTGCCGCAGCGTTGAACAAACCGCTGATAGCCTTGTACGGCCCAAGCAGCCCCGACTTCACACCGCCGCTCTCCGACAAGGCGCGGGTGATTCGCTTGATCAGCGGCTACCACAAGGTGCGTAAGGGCGATGCCGAACAGGGGTATCACCAAAGTTTGATCGATATTCAGCCGCAGCAAGTGTTGGATGCGCTGACGCCGTTGCTTGTCGCCAGCGAGGAATAGTCATGCAGGTGTTAATCGTAAAAACGTCCTCGATGGGAGACGTGCTGCATACGCTGCCCGCCCTGACCGATGCGCTGCAGGCCATTCCCGATATCCGCTTCGACTGGGTAGTGGAAGAAGGTTTCAGCCAAATCCCCACCTGGCACCCGGCGGTGGATCGCGTGATCCCGGTGGCCATTCGCCGCTGGCGCAAAAACTGGTTCGGCAGCGACACCCGACAGCAGCGCTGCGACTTCAAGCGCGCGCTGCAAGAACGCCGTTACGACGTGGTGATCGACGCGCAGGGCCTGATGAAAAGCGCCGCGCTGATCACGCGCGTCGCCAAGGGCAACAAACATGGCCCGGACTGCAAAAGCGCGCGCGAACCGTTCGCCAGCTGGTTCTACAACGTGCGCCATGAGATAGACAAACGGCAGCACGCCGTGGAACGCACGCGCGAGCTGTTCGCCAAAAGCCTCGGCTACGATAAACCGGGCAGCTACGGCGACTATGCCATCGCCGCGCGTTTTCTCAGCCAGCCGCCGGCCGATGCCGGTCAATATCTGGTGTTTTTGCACGCTACGACCCGCGACGACAAGCATTGGCCGGAGCAGAACTGGCGCGAGCTGATCGCGCTGACGGCCGACAGCGGGCTGAAGATCAAACTGCCCTGGGGGGCGGAGCATGAACATCAGCGCGCGCTGCGGTTGGCGGAAGGTTTCCCACATGTCGAGGTGCTGCCGAAGCTCAGCCTGCAGCAGGTGGCTGACGTGCTGGCGGGCGCCAGGGGCGTGGTCTCGGTCGACACCGGGCTCAGCCATTTGACCGCCGCGCTCGACAAACCGAACATCACGCTGTTTGGGCCGACCGATCCCGGCCTGATCGGCGGCTACGGGCAAAATCAGCACTCGCTGATTTCGCCGGAAAAAAGCATGGCGACAATCGACGCCGATACGGCATGGCAGGCGTTGCAAAAGGTTATAGCATGAAAAAACTGCACATTATCAACCTGGGTAAAATGGGCGGCGTCGAGCGCCTGTTCCTGCAGTACATCAACGATACCACCGACGGCAGCAACCAGGTCCTGTGCATCAGCGGCGACATCGGCGAGGAGATCCGCCGCCAGTTGCCGGCGCACCAACCCGTCACCTTCGCCAACCGCCTGATCAATGCGCTGCCGCTGCGCTGCCCGCAGTTCCTGCGAAAATTTCTGTTGAAGTGGAAAATCGAGCGGGCCAACGCCGACGTGGTGATCGTCTGGGACCTGGTACCGGGGCTGGCGGCCAAACCCAAGCGCGGCAAGCTGGTTTACTACGATCACGGCTGCTCCTGGCGCTACCCGAAAAATCAAAAGACGCTGCGTTTCTTCGCCATGCTGGACGGCGTGATTTCCGCCTCACACGCCTCGAAGCGGGTGATGGAGCTGCGCTTTAATCTGCCTTGCCCAAACCACGTGGTGATCAACCGCATCAAGACGCCGGCGGGGATCGACAACACGCCGAAAACGCTGTCACAGCCGATCAGAATCGGCACCGCCTCGCGTCTGGTCAGCCTGAAAGGCATCAGCGTTTCATTATTGATGATGCAGGAACTGCTGCGACGCGGGCATGACGTCACGCTGGAAGTGGCCGGCAAAGGGCCGGATCGCGCGGCGTTCGAGGCGCTGGCGGCCCGGCTCCAGCTCGGCGATCGCGTCACCTTCAGCGGTTACCAGGATGACGTCGCCGGCTTCTTCAATCGCACGCACATTTACATGAGCACGCCGATCACCGAGCCGTTCGGCTTGTCCTGCATGGAATCGCTCTATTTCGGCGTGCCGGTCATCTTCCCGCAGGTTGACGGCCAGCCGGAAGCGGTGAAAGACGGCGTCTGCGGCATTGGCCTGGTTCCGTCGGTCACCATCGAACAACACCGGCAGCTCACCGATATCGAGGTCGACTTCCCGCATGAAGTCTACGATCCGTTAACCGACAGCCTGGTGTCGCCCAAGCTGTTGTCGCATATCGACTGCGCGGATGCCGTTGAGACATTGCTGGCGGGCGAAACCTACCAGACGTTGAGCCGAAACGCGCAGCGCTATCCTGCTGAACATTTCAACTATGCTCAGTTCAAAGCTGAGTTTGACGACACACTGCGATCCTTCATCGTTTAATCAACACGTGAGCCGGAAAACACGCCCGATGCTAAAACAAAAAACGCCGCACCCTGCCTTCAGTTATCTGATTTATCTGGGATGTGCCATCGCTTTTTGCACCATTCCTTTCGGTTCCGCGACCGGACGCAATCTGTTTTACGTTTCCAGCTACATCGCCTTTATCGCCGTTTGCCTGTATCCGCGCTACTACTTCAGCAACGTTAAAAATCTGCTGTTGCCCGCGCTGATGTTCTGCGTCGGCATGGGCACCATCCTGTGGATGCATCATTTCAAACAGCCGGGCGAATATATCAATGTTTATCGTTCCTATATGTCGACCGGCAAACTGCAGCTCGCGACCGCTTTCATTTTGCTGATTGCGCTCAATGAACGGCTGTGCGTGCAGCGCCTGCTGATCGTCGTGGCCCTCGTTACCGGTTTGGCGGTCAACGGCTATTCCCTCTATCAAGGATTGCGGCTGGATATTCCTCGTGTGGAGCTCAACTTCGATCGCGCCACGGTCGTTGCCTACCTGATGACGGCCATCGATCTGGTGATGATGCAAGCCATCCTGATGCTGCGCACCCGCTACCGTCTGGTGCTGTACATTGCGGCGTTCCTGCTTTCCTTCTCCGCGCTGGTGCTGACCGGCACGCGCGCGGCGATGCTGGTTTACCCGGTGGCGGTTTGTCTGTCGCTGCTGGCGACCAAACATCTGGTATCCAGAAAACACAAGTTTGTGCTGGTCTCCTCGGTACCGTTGTTGCTGCTCATCTGCGGATTCGTCTTTAAGACGCAGATTGAACAACGCATTGCCGACTTCAAAACCAACATGCAACTGATCGATAAACCCGAGATAGATAACTCCATCATTTCCCGTCTATCGATGCAGGTGATTGCATGGCGTACAGGAACGGATGCCCCATGGGGTCAATCCGCGGAGCAGCGCGGTGAAGAGATCCGCGCCATCGTTGCGCAGCAACCGCACCTGTCTGGCGTCATGCCTTACATCAACGTGCATCTGCATAACGAGCTGCTGGAGACCTATTCGCTCAAGGGGGTCTGGGGGGCGTTGCTGTTGCTGGCGCTGTATATCGGCCTGTTCTTCTCTTCATTCCGGCCGCAGCGCAACGCGCTGCTGCTGAGCGTGAGCGCCAGCCTCTTCGTTTACGGTCTTAGCGACGTCATCTTCTTCAGCACGGAAGGCACCGTCATATTCTGTCTGGCGCTGATCGCCGCCGTGCTCTCCGTGGCGAAACCGCCTTCCGCCCAGGAGCAGACCGCGTGAAAACTCATCAGCCACCGCTGCTCAGCGTTATCGTGCCGTTTTACAATAACGAAGCGTTCGTCATCGCTGCGCTGGATTCGTTATTTACGCAGATTTCTGATGAGATTGAGGTGGTCATCATCGACGATGGCTCTACCGATGCGTCAGGGGCGCTGGTCAGCCGGTATCTGGCGCAGCGGCAGCATCCGCACGTGGCTTTTATTTCACAGGCCAACGGCGGCATTGCGCACGCCCGCAATGTCGGCCTGCAGCTAGCCACCGGGCGCTACGTCACCTTTCTCGACGGCGACGATCTGCTGAGCGACGACTATCTGGCGATCCTGCGGCCCCTGCTGATCGCCGATGAATATGACCTGATCGATTTTAATTATCAGAAGTTCACCGAACAACCGCCGAAACCCGAGAACCGCGCGACACAGCCCGCAGCCTACGACTTTTCCTCGTTGGGGCTGGGCAGCCTGCAACCGCTGTTCGCTCGCTCGATGTGGCATCTCTGGAGCCGGGTATATAAGCGCACGCTGCTGGCAGGGGAAACGTTCGAAGACGGCAGGCGTTATGAAGACGTGATTTTCACGCCTTTTCAGTATTTCAAAACTCGCCGCATCGCCCATCTTGACTGCGAACTCTATTTCTACCGGGATAACAGCCAGGGCATCACCCGCAATATCAAACCCAAAGATATTGAAGATTTGCTGTTCGCCATGGAGAAGATGCTGCGCTTTGTGGCGCAGCATCCTGGGGATGAGCCGCTGCGCCGGTTGGCCGCCCTGATGCTGGCCAACTGCTTTTCCGAGGTGAAAAGCATGTCGAAGGCGGTGTACGGTTATTATCATTACGCGCCGGCAACGCTGCAAATTCTGCGCCGCGCCGCCGCTGTCTGCCGCAACAGCGACGTGCCGGGCAAAAAAGTCCGCCAGATGCGCTATGCGCGAGTGGATACCTTTCTTTCGAAGCTGCGCGGGCGCAAACCACGCTAACCGCATAGGCCTGGCGGCCGATGCGTCGCCGCACCTCTAGCGCGCTAAAGGCACGTGCGCGACCAGTTCGTCATAAATCCGCTGCGGCTGAATGACCCCCATCGGGCTTTCTGCCTCCAGCGGCATCGTATAGCCGGTGCGCGACACCTGAATGATGCGGTGCAGCTCAGGATCCTGAATCGGCCCGGTGGAGCGTGAATCGGCGGTCACGAACAGGCTGATGGTTTTCACCTTCAACGCCACCGCCAGATGCAGCGGCCCGGTGTCGCCGGTGACCAGAACATGGAAACTGTCGAGCAACGTCAGCAAGCCTTGCAGCCCCGTTTTACCGATCTGATTATCCACGCAGGCCTGCGTTTGCGGGCCGATCAGGCTCATAAACTGTTGTGCCTTGCCGTCGTCAAGCGGTGCGCCAATCAGCACGATGCGCACATTGGGGTGCTTCGCCACCAGCTCATCGGCCAGGTGCGCATAGTGCGACACCGGCCAGCAACGCGACTCCGTCGATGCCCCCAGTTGAAAACCGATGGTGGGATGGTCGCTGCTTTTGACGCCGCGCTGATAGTCCACGGGAATTTCCATCGTCGGATCGTCGCTACGGCAGCCCAAAATGGAAATCAGCTCCAGTTTGCGGCGCACGAAATGGCCGTAATAATGGAAGATATAGTTGGTTAACCAAGGTTCCAGCCCGCAAATGCCCGAGCTGTAGTTATCCCTGATGATGTACTTTGCCCCCGCCATGACGGCGCTGATGATGTCATAAGGCAGATGAGAGTGCAGGATCAGCGCCAAATCCGGCTGATGTTCGCGCAGCGATTTCAGCAATGGGCGTATCGTCTTGATCTTGCTGTCCCAATACACCACGCGATCGTAATAGCGGCCGTTTTCCACCAGTTCGCGGTTTTTCTTGTGCACCACCAGCGTGATGTGCGCGTTGGGATAGCGTTCCCTCATCGCCCTCAATGCCGGCGTGTTGAACATGAAGTCGCCCAACGCCGTGGTGGAATAGATGACGATATTGTCAAACTGCTGGGCGCCGTCGAACGTCGCCTTGTCCTGAAAACGGCCGTACTTCGCCGTATAGCGCCGCAAGAACCAGTCGGCAACCTTAATTTTCCATTTCTTCGACATGTGCGTGCTTAGTTCGCTTTAAGTTGATAATACTCGGCCAGCGTCATGCCCACCGTGCGCTGCTGCAGCCAGTCAAACAGCTGCTCCAGATCGCGGTACAGCACTTCGATATCCTGCTCGGTTTTGAACGTCGGGCTGCCGCCCGGCATAAACTCGGAGGAGTGCAGCATAAACTCGACGTAGTCATGCCCCTGCGCCAACGACGTCTCGGCCACGCTGATCATCTTGGCCACGTTGCCGCCACTCGGCCGCAGCCAGTTGACGGACGGCGAACGCCGCTTGCCGCGCAGCCGATCATAGCCCTGCTTGAACGCATTCATCAGCGCCGAATGCTTGTACTGGATGCTCATCGGCACTTCCAGCAGCGACGAAGCGCCCGGCTTGGCGATGTTCTGCGGATCGATGAAATAGGCGTGCGACGGGAACCGGCTGTAATCGGTACCGCCGTTGCCCTGCGGGTTGCCCGGCGAAAACTGCCAGTTGACCCGCGGCGTGACCGAACAATCCACCTGATAGCCGTATTCCAGCAGCAGTGAGGCATAGTATTCGTTGAACGCCCAACGGCCCGCGCGATGGCTGAGCATTTTGGTCTGGAAGGCGTCCTCCAGCAGTT
This sequence comes from Serratia sp. SCBI, assembly GCF_000747565.1. Classification (NCBI taxonomy): domain Bacteria; kingdom Pseudomonadati; phylum Pseudomonadota; class Gammaproteobacteria; order Enterobacterales; family Yersiniaceae; genus Serratia; species Serratia sp. SCBI. The sequence goes on from NZ_CP003424.1 coordinate 4,958,927, forward strand.
TGGTCATGTGGTCGACCTTGGCGCGTATCTGATCGGCGGGATACTCGATCAAATAAGGCTTGTGGCGCCAGTCGTCATCGGTGAGCGGCGTAAGCGGCGGGCTGTTCCAGGCGTGCAGATGCATGCCGACTTCACCGGCGCCGCGGGCGATCACGTCACGCGCGAACTCGACGTAAGCCGGATCCATCGCCATTTCATAGTTGGTGAGATAAACCGGCTTGAAGGCATATTTCTCGCACAGCGCCTGAAAGCGCGGCAAGAAACGCGTGTTTTCGGTCGCGATGCGATCGTGGTTTTGCCACAGATTATCGCCTTCGGTATCAATGGTGATGAGAAACGCCGGTTTAGTCATGAATATCGAACCTGATATCAACAGAATACGCTATGTTACGCAGGCCGTTTCGCCAGGGCAAACGACTTTGCTGCCTGGTTTGGACAACGTTGAAGCGCATTCGTCCCTGCTCCGGCGATTTTTTTGCGGCTCGGCAAGAAAACCGAGCAACAGTAGCCACATGCGATCGGGTCATTTAGAATCAAAGATTGGTTTCCCAGAAAGCGACTCATGATGAACGACGCGCCAGCCCTAACTTCCGCCCCATCCGTACAGCGTATTCTGATCATAAAACTGCGCCACCACGGCGATATGCTGCTGGTCACGCCGGTCATCAGCAGCCTGCGGCAAAACTACCCGCAGGCCCGGATCGATGTGCTGCTGTATCAGGAAACGCAGGAGATGCTGGCCAGTAATCCGGAACTGTCGACCCTGTTCGCCATCGATCGCCAATGGAAAAAACAGGGCGCCCGCGCTCACCTCGGGCATGAGCTGGCGCTGCTGCGCCGCCTGAAGGCGCAGCGCTACGATCTGGTGGTCAATCTGGCCGATCAGTGGCGCAGCGCCATCATCACGCGCCTGACCGGCGCGCGCATCCGTTTGGGCTTCGATTTCCCCAAACGCCGCGGCTTCCTGTGGCGCCACTGCCACACGCAGCTGGTGCCGGTAGACAATCACGCCCACTTGCATACCGTCGAACAAAATCTCTCGTTGCTGGCGCCGCTGAACCTGCCCGCGCTCAATGAGCATGTCACCATGAGTTATGATCCGCAGGATTGGCAGACCTGTGAGCAACTGTTGCAGAAACAGGGCGTCGCCGGCAGTTATATTGTGGTGCAGCCCACCTCTCGCTGGTTCTTCAAATGCTGGAGCGAAGAGAAAATGGCCGCCACCCTCACCGCCTTGCAGGCCGACGGCCACCAGTTGGTGATCACCTCCGGCCCCGACGCCAGAGAAAAAGCCATGGTCGAGCGCATTTTGGCGCTCTGCCCGCCGCAGGGCGTAATCTCGTTGGCCGGCCAGCTGACGCTGCGCCAACTGGCCGCCCTGATTGACCACGCCAAGCTGTTTATCGGCGTGGATTCGGTGCCGATGCATATGGCCGCCGCGCTGCAAACGCCGTGCGTGGCGTTATTCGGCCCTTCCAAGCTGACTTTCTGGCGGCCATGGCAGGCTACCGGCGCCGTGATCTGGGCCGGCGACTTTGGCGAACTGCCCGACCCGGACGCCATCGATACCGGCACCGATGAACGGTATCTTGACCTCATTCCTACAGACGCGGTGATTGCAGCCGCGCGGAGCACGCTGGCATGAAAGCATTTCGTTTGGCGATCGTTCGCCAAAAATACCGCCCGGACGGCGGAGCCGAACGTTTCGTTTCCCGCGCCCTGGAGGCGCTGGAGCAACAGGATCTCGATCTGAACGTCATCACTCGCGAATGGCAGGGTGACGCCAATCCAAACTGGCATATTCACCTGTGTAACCCGTTGAAACTCGGCCGCATCAGTCGCGAACGGGGCTTCGCCGTGGCGGCCAGGGCGCTGTGGCAGAAAGAGCGCTTCGATCTGGTGCAAAGCCATGAGCGCATTCCCGGCTGCGATATCTACCGCGCCGGCGACGGCGTACACCGCCGCTGGCTGCTGCAACGCGCGCGGCTGCTGCCCGAGTGGCGCCGCAAGTGGCTGTTTTCCAACCGTTATCACCGCTATGTGATGTGCGCCGAGCGCGCCATGTACGCCGCACCGGAGCTGAAAGCCGTCATCTGCAACGCCGAGATGATCAAACGGGAAATCATCGCCGACTTTGGCGTGCCCGCCGACAAAATCACGGTGATCTATAACGCCATCGACAATCAAAAGTTCCCGCCCGCCGACGAGGCCCAGCGCCGACGCCTGCGTGAGCAATATCAGATCCCGCAACAGGCGCACTGCCTGATCTTCGTCGGCTCCGGTTTCGAGCGCAAAGGGCTGGCCGCCGCCATCCGCGCCGTGGCGGCGACCGACAGCCACCTCTTGGTGATCGGTAAAGACAAAGCCGAAAAGCGTTACCGGGCGCTGGCGCAGTCGCTGGGCTGCGGCGATCGCATTCACTTTATGGGCGTGCAGAAGCAGACTCTGCCGTTCTATCAGGCCGCGGATGCGCTGCTGCTGCCGACGCTGTACGATCCGTTCCCGAATGTGATTCTGGAAGCGATGTCCTGCGGCCTGCCGGTTGTCACCAGCACCACCTGCGGCGGCGCCGAGTTTATCACCCCGGGCCAGAACGGCTTTGTGACCGACGCGCTCGACGTGCCGGCCATCACAGAAGCCATTCGGGCGCTGCCGCGCCAGGCGCTGGGATCCTCCATGGGCGAAGCGGCAAGATTGCGCATTATGACGGCTACGCCGGCGCATCTCTCCGAACAGCTCATTTCCCTCTATAACCGGTTACTGGATTAGCTATGCGTATTCTGATGATCATCGATGGCCTGCCGGGAGGCGGCGCGGAAAAAGTGGTGCTGACCCTGTGTCAGGGCATGCAGCAACAGGGGCATGACGTCAGTCTGATCTCGCTGCGTGACGTCTGCAATTACCCTATCCCGTCAGGCATTGATTATCAGGTGGTGGCCGATCGCAGCCGAGCCCCCTGGCGCAAGCTGACCGAGCTGTCGCGCCGCGCCGCCGCGCTGGATCGGGCGATAGCCGAACACGAGCGCCAACACGGCGCGTTCGATCTGGTGTTCTCCAACCTGCACAAAACCGATCGCATCGTCAGCCGCAGCAAGCGGCTGGCTTCGGATCGCCTGTGGTTCTGCATTCACGGCATTCTCTCCACCTCCTACCTCGGCCACCGCAAAGGCCTGGATCGCTGGCTCAAGCAACGTAAAATCGCCAACGTTTACCAGGGGAGAAATATCGTCGCCGTTTCACAGGCGGTCGGCGGCGATCTGCAGCAGAATTTGCCGATCCGCCCGCGTCGGCTGGCGGTCATCAATAACCCGTTCGACATCGACGCCATCCGGCAACAGGCGGCGGCGCCTTGCGAACTGGCCGGTCAGGACTATCTGGTGCACGTCGGCCGCTTTCACGCCACCAAGCGGCATGACCGCCTGCTGAAAGCCTATGCGCAATCCGGCATTCAGGCGCCGCTGGCTTTGATCGGCACCGGGGATGACGCCCGCGTCGCCGAGGTCAAGCGTCTGGCGGCAGACTTGGGTATCGCAGAGCGCGTGCTGTTCCTCGGCTTCCAGGCCAATCCCTATCCGTTTATCCGCCATGCCTCGCTGTTGGTGCTCAGCTCCGATAGCGAAGGGTTTGGCAATGTGCTGGTAGAATCGCTGTTGTGCGGCACACCGGTGGTCAGCACCCGCTGTCCGGGCGGCCCTGCGGAAATTCTGGAAAAAGCCGGCATGGCTAACGCGTTGGCGGAATTAAACGAAGCGTCGCTGGCAGAAAAAATGGCGGAAATTTACGCCAATCCGCCGCAGATAAATCAACAGCAATTGCTGAGCTATGGGCTGGAGCCTATTTGCCGTCAATATATTGAGCTGAAAGAAAAATAATAAAGTAATAAATAAGGCAGGTGATACCTGCCTTATTTTCTTCGCTAGCTTAGCGCCTGCATTTTCTGCCAAACCTCATCGACAGAAACATCTTCACAGTGCCCCGACTCACTCTGCAAAATATGATGACGGCCGGTCCATGGATGCCAGGACGTTTTATCGGTATCGCCAAAGAACACCACCATATCCTTATTCAGCGCGGCGGCAAGATGCATCTGCCCGCCGTCGCTGCACAGCACCCGGTCGCATAAATCGAACCCGCCTAACAGCTCGCGCACCGAGGCCGTCGGATAAAGCGCGACGCGTTCGTTTTGGCACAGCGCCAACAGCTGTTCTGCGCGCTGCTGATCGCCGATGTCGTCCGGCGCCAGCGTGCCCTGCGGCGACCAGAAGATCAGCACGCCGGTGCGGGGATCGGCGGTCAGGCGGTTGATGATTTCGGCATAGCGTTCAACCGGCCAGCGCCTTTTCGGGCTGCGGCTGCTGATATGCACGGCGCAAACCCGTTCGACCGACGGCAGGCGTTCCTGCAGCCGCTGCGCCGCCAGCTGCCGCTCTTCCGGCGTCAGAAATACCCGCACCGGCGGGATCGGAATGGTTTGATCGGTTATCGCCGATAAATAGCTGTAGGTGTGTTCGACCTGATGTAGACCGCGGAAATCGTCCTTGCGGAACGGGCGCTGAATATCTTTCGTGCCCAAATCGGCGCCGATGATATGGGTGGCGCCAGCCATTTTCGCTAAACGCAGGCTGTATTTGCAAGGCACCGGGTTGGCCAGAATGACCGCATCGAACTTTATTTTGCGCAGCTTCAGGAAGATCATCAGACGTTCGAAATAAACGCCCAACGTCGTTTCATTTTTCGCCTTATGCTTGGCCTTTTTATAGACAAAGACTTTCTCGAGATGAGGGTTGTTTTTAACGACGTCCTGGCTGACTTTATTGATCAGCAGATAAACTTTTGCGTCTGGATAGGCAATTTTCACCCCTTCAATCAGAGGCGTGGTGCAAACAAGATCGCCGATGTTGTCGCGGCGAATAATTAAAATATTCTTCATTCCGAGCCTATCGGCGAAATCGCTCGCCGGTTGTCTGAAACTGACACCCAAGGTTACCAAATTAGCGCCTTTCCCTTCCAGTTATGGTACTATTCCGAATAACCCATATAAATGAAATTGATAGAATGTTGCTGCGTTTATATCAGGTACTACTCTACCTCATCCAACCCCTGATCTGGCTCCGCTTACTGCTGCGCAGCCGCAAAGCTCCAGCCTACCGTAAACGCTGGGCGGAACGCTATGGCTTCTGCGCCGGGAAAGTCGTGCCGGGCGGCATTATGCTGCATTCCGTCTCCGTCGGCGAAACGCTGGCGGCCATCCCGCTGGTGCGGGCGCTGCGCCATCGTTACCCCGCTTTGCCGATAACTGTGACCACAATGACCCCGACAGGTTCAGAACGCGTCCAGTCCGCTTTCGGCAAAGACGTGCATCATGTCTATCTGCCCTACGATCTGCCCGGTTCCATGAACCGCTTCCTCGACCAGGTGAATCCCAAGCTGGTGATCATCATGGAAACCGAGCTATGGCCTAACCTGATCAACGCACTGCATCAGCGGCAAATCCCCCTGGTGATCGCCAATGCGCGCCTGTCGGCGCGATCCGCCGCCGGCTATAAGAAAATTGGCGGATTCATGCGCGATATGCTGCGCCGCATTACGCTGATCGCCGCACAGAACCAGGAAGACGGCGATCGTTTTATCGAACTGGGCCTGAAACGCTCGCAGCTGGCCGTTACCGGCAGCCTGAAATTCGATATCTCCGTCACCCCGGAACTGGCCGCCCGCGCCGTTACGCTGCGCCGCCAATGGGCGCCGCGCCGCCCGGTGTGGATCGCCACCAGCACCCATGAAGGCGAAGAAACCATCCTGCTCGAAGCGCACCGCAAGCTGCTGGAAAAACACCCCGACCTGCTGCTGATCCTGGTGCCGCGTCACCCGGAACGCTTCCCGACCGCCAAGGAACTGGTACAGAAGGCCGGTTTCAGCTACACCCTGCGCAGCAGCGGCGAAATCCCGTCCGGCAGCACCCAGGTGGTGATCGGCGATACCATGGGCGAACTCATGCTGCTGTACGGCATCGCCGATCTGGCCTTTGTCGGCGGCAGCCTGGTGGAACGTGGCGGGCATAACCCGCTGGAAGCCGCCGCCCACGCCATCCCGGTGCTGATGGGCCCGCACACCTTCAACTTTAAAGACATCTGCGCCAAGCTTTCGCAGGCCGAAGGCCTGATCACCGTGACCGACGTGGATTCGCTGGTAAAGGAAGTGGAAACCCTGTTGACCGACGAAGACTACCGCCGTTACTACGGCCGCCATGCGGTGGAAGTGTTGTATCAGAATCAGGGAGCGTTGCAGCGCCTGCTGCAGCTGCTGGAACCGCACCTGCCGCCCCGGAGTCACTGAATGAGCAGCCGCAAAAGCCTGTCGGTGGTGATGATCGCCAAAAACGAAGCCGGGCTGTTGCCGGACTGCCTGCGCTCGGTCGCCTGGGCCGATGAAATCATCGTGCTGGACTCCGGCAGCGAGGACGACAGCGTCGCCGTCGCCGAAAGTCTGGGCGCCAAAGTCTTCACGCACACCGACTGGCAAGGATTCGGCAAGCAGCGCCAGCTGGCGCAAAGCTACGCCAGCCATGACTACGTATTGATGATCGACGCCGACGAACGCGTCACCCCCGAACTGCGGCAATCCATCGAGCGGGTGTTGAACGCGCCGGACGACGGCGCCGTTTACAGCTGCGCGCGGCGCAACCTGTTCCTTGGCCGCTTCATGCGCCACAGCGGCTGGTATCCCGACCGCGTCAACCGCCTGTACGCCAATTCACGCTATCGCTATAACGACGATCTGGTGCACGAGTCGCTGAACATCGGCGACGCCAAAGTGATCCCCCTCAGCGGCGATATGCTGCACCTGACCTGCCGCGACTTCTTCGCCTTTCAGCGCAAACAGCTGCGCTATGCCGAAGAGTGGGCCACACAGCGCCACCGGGCCGGCAAGCGTTGCGGCTATCTGTCCATCCTGACCCACACGCTCGGCGCCTTCGTCAAAACCTGGCTGCTGCGGGCCGGCTTCCTCGACGGTAAACAGGGGTTGCTGTTAGCGGTGGTCAACGCGCAATATACCTTCAATAAATATGCCGCATTATGGGCATTGGGCCGCAACTACTCAGAGAAGTGAATCATGACCAGCAAAGCCATCTATCCCGGGACGTTCGATCCCATGACCAACGGCCACCTGGATTTAGTGACGCGCGCGTCGCTGATGTTCGATCACGTGATTCTGGCCATCGCCGCCAGCCCGAGCAAAAAGCCGCTGTTCAGCCTGGATGAGCGTGTGGCGCTGGCGACGCAGGTCACCTCGCATCTGGACAATGTGGAGGTACTGGGCTTCAGCGAGCTGATGGCGCATTTCGCCGCTCACCAGAATGCCAATATCCTGGTGCGCGGCCTGCGGGCGGTGTCTGACTTTGAGTACGAACTGCAGCTGGCGAACATGAACCGCCATTTGATGCCGACGCTGGAAAGCGTGTTCCTGATGCCTTCCGAAGAGTGGTCGTTCATCTCCTCATCACTGGTGAAGGAGGTCGCCCGCCACGGCGGCGATATCGCGCCTTTCCTGCCCGATGTGGTCACTCAGGCGCTGATGGCGAAGCTCGCCGCCGCGTGATGCTCAGCGCTGGCAGCGTCGGCAAAAGAAGGTGCTGCGCTGCCCGTGCCTGGCGGATTCAATCGGCGTGCCGCATGTGCGGCACGGTTCTCCCGCCCGTCCGTAAACCTGCAGCTCCTGCGCGAAGTACCCCGGTTTCCCGTCCGACTGCAAAAAGTCGCGCAATGTGGTGCCGCCCTGCTCGATGGAGCGTTGCAACACCGCCTTGATGGTCTTCGCCAACAGCGCCGCTTCGGCTTTGGTCAAGGATCCCGCCGGACGATCGGGCAGGATCCCGGCGCTGAACAGCGATTCACTGGCGTAAATGTTACCGACCCCGACCACCAGCTTATTATCCATCAGCCACGGTTTGATCAGCGTGCGCTTATTACGTGATTTTTCATACAGGTAGTCGCCGTTGAACGCCTCACTCAGCGGTTCCGGCCCCAGATGCGCCAACACGCTGCTGGTCGCCAGGTCTTCGCACCACAGCCAGGCGCCGAAGCGGCGCGGATCGGTATAACGCAGGATCATACCGTTGTTGATCACCAGATCGACGTGGTCGTGTTTGCCGGCTTCGTCTTCGTTTTCCTCACGCAGCATGCGCAGGCTGCCCGACATGCCCAGATGCACGATAATCCAACCGCGCTCCAGCTCAATCAGCAGGTATTTGGCCCGACGCTGCACGCTGAGCACCGGCTGATCGCTCAGCGTCAGGATCTGCTCGGAAACCGGCCAGCGCAGGCGCGCGTTGCGCACCACCGCATACTGAATGCTGTGGCCGACAAGATAAGGCTCTATACCACGTCTGCTCGTCTCAACTTCCGGTAATTCAGGCATCTGGCTTCCCCTCCGATGTTTTCTACCCTTTATAAAACAAAAAACCCGGCCAAGGCCGGGTTTTTCATTAATCCACTAAAATTATTTAATTTTAGCTTCTTTGTATACTACGTGCTGACGGACAACTGGATCGAATTTCTTCAGTTCCAATTTTTCCGGCTTAGTACGCTTGTTCTTCGTGGTGGTATAGAAGTGACCAGTACCAGCAGAAGAAACCAGCTTGATCTTCTCGCGAACACCTTTAGCCATGATTCAGTTCCTTAATACTTCTCACCACGGGCACGCAGATCGGCCAGAACCGTCTCAATACCCTTCTTATCGATAACACGCATACCTTTAGCAGATACACGCAGAGTTACAAAGCGCTTCTCAGCCTCAACCCAAAAACGGTGTGAGTGCAGGTTAGGCAGAAAACGGCGTTTGGTCGCGTTCATTGCGTGGGAACGGTTGTTACCGCTCACCGGGCGCTTGCCAGTAACTTGGCAGACTCGGGACATGTCTATTCTCCAAAAATCAAATCAGCTCGAGCTTCGTATAGGGTATGGCCGCCTCGTCAGGCTTTTAGAGCCCATCTCAGCAAACTTCATACTGAGGAGACTCTCGTCATCAGGTAGAAACCACACATCAGGTCAGAAACCTGCTGAGATAGGCTCTTGCGCCAAACCCAAGATTCTCAAAGGTGGCGTAGTATACGCTCTGAAGCGTAAGTGCTCAAGTCCCGAACAGCTAAAGATCCCACAAGGATCGCGAAAAAATCGCTTAAAGCCATCCGCGCTCGGCAAAAGAGACGCATTCACCCCGACCGATCACCAAATGATCGAGCACTCGGATCTCCAATAACTGGCAGGCTTTCACTACCTGTTCAGTTATCAAACGGTCGGCATCACTGGGTTCAGCCTTACCCGAGGGGTGATTATGCGCGAGAATCAGCGCGGCGGCATTAGCCTTCAACGCTTCACGCACAATTTCTCTCGGGTAGACGACGACGCTGCTGATGGTACCAGCAAACATCTCCTGATGGCGAATAACCCGATGCTGATTGTCTAAAAACAATACCAAAAAGACCTCTCGCTCACGATGTGCCAGCAGGCTTTGCAGATAATGCTGGGTGACGCGCGGGTTAAGCATGGCGTTTTCCTGCGAGAGATGGCTGGAAAAGAAGCGAAGCGCCAGCTCGGCAATCGCCTGCAGCTGCGTATAGCTGGCGTCGCCCAAGCCTTTTTGACTGCAAAACGCCTGATGATCGGCCGACATCAGATGGTAAAGCGAGCCGAATCGGCGCAGTAGCTGCTCCGCCAGCTGCATTACGTGCACGCCGGGCAACCCGGTGCGCAAGAAAATGGCCAACAGCTCTGCGTCGGACAGCGCCGCGGCCCCCTGCATCAACAGCTTTTCACGCGGCGCCAGCGCGCCCGGCCAGCACGCCACAGTCGGGTTGCTCATCGTGTTCCTCCCTGAAAGGGCTACAGCATGCCATGCGCCCCCGGCGCGTTCGACAGGTGTTTGATAACATTGCGAAGTGTTTCGCAAAGCACAATGTAACGCCCTGCAGCCATTGCGGAATCGCTCACCTGAACGGCGGATATGCTAAAATGGCGCATCTTTCGGCTTTCAATCGGACAATGATGATGACGGGACTTTCCGGCAAACATATTGTGCTTGGCATCAGCGGCGGCATCGCCGCCTACAAATGCCCAGAGCTGGTGCGCCGCCTGCGCGACAGGGGCGCGGAAGTGCGCGTGGTGATGACCCACGCCGCCAAGGCGTTCATTACGCCGCTGACGCTGCAGGCCGTTTCCGGCCACCCGGTGTCCGACGATCTGTTGGATCCCGCCGCCGAAGCCGCCATGGGCCACATCGAACTCGGCAAATGGGCGGATCTGGTGATTCTGGCGCCGGCGACCGCCGATCTGCTGGCGCGCGTCGCCGCCGGCATGGCCAACGATCTGCTGACTACCGTCTGCCTGGCGACCGACGCCCCTATCGCCGCCGCCCCCGCCATGAACCAGCAGATGTATCGCGCCGCCGCCACGCAGGCCAACCTGCAAACGCTGCAGGCGCGCGGCATGCTGCTCTGGGGGCCGGACAGCGGCAGCCAGGCCTGCGGCGACGTCGGCCCGGGCCGCATGCTGGATCCGCTGGACATCGTCGAGCTGGCGAACGGTCATTTCTCCGCCCCGCAGGATCTGCAACATTTGCAGGTTATGATCACCGCCGGCCCGACGCGCGAAGCGCTGGATCCGGTACGCTTCATCAGCAATCACAGCTCCGGCAAAATGGGCTTCGCCATCGCCCGCGCCGCCGCCGCCCGCGGCGCGCAGGTGACGCTGATCGCCGGGCCGGTGAGCCTGCCGACACCGCCGAAGGTCACACGCGTGGACGTCACCAGCGCGCTGGAGATGGAACAGGCGGTGCAACAGCGCGCCGCTCAGCAGCAGATTTTCATCTCCTGCGCCGCCGTAGCCGACTACCGTCCCGAGCGGATCGCCGATGAAAAAATAAAAAAACAGGGTGATGAAATCGTCCTCAAGATGGTAAAAAACCCCGATATCGTCGCCGGCGTGGCGGCGATGACCAAAAATCGACCGTTTGTCGTGGGGTTTGCCGCCGAAACCCAGAATGTGGAAGAATACGCGCGGCAAAAACTGGCGCGTAAGAAGCTGGATTTGATTTGCGCTAACGATGTATCGCTTGCAGAGCACGGGTTCAACAGCGACACCAATGCCCTGCACCTTTTTTGGCAGGATGGAGAGAAACGCCTGGCGCTGAGCGACAAGGCACTCCTTGGCCAACGTTTAATAGACGAGATAGTCAGCCGTTATGATGAAAAAAATCGACGTTAAGATCCTCGACCCGCGCATCGGTCAGGATTTCCCGCTACCGACCTACGCCACTCCGGGCTCCGCCGGTCTCGACCTGCGAGCCTGCCTGGACAGCGCGGTGGAGCTGGCGCCGGGTGAAACCACGCTGCTGCCTACCGGTCTCGCGATCCATATCGCCGACGCCGGCCTGGCGGCGGTGATCCTGCCGCGCTCAGGCCTGGGCCACAAGCACGGCGTCGTGCTGGGCAATCTGGTCGGTCTGATCGACTCCGATTATCAGGGCCAGCTGATGGTGTCGGTCTGGAACCGCGGCCAGAAGTCATTCACTATCGAACCGGGCGAACGCATCGCGCAGATGGTCTTCGTGCCGGTGGTGCAGGCCGAGTTCAACCTGGTGGAAGAGTTCGACAGCAGCGAGCGCGGCGAAGGCGGCTTCGGCCACTCGGGGCGCCACTAAGCGCCACTCAATGCACGATGGCCGGCAGGGAAACGTCGCCTGAACCTTGCCTTTCCGGGGAGAAGGATGTCTCTGCGGCAAGGTTTTACCGCGACAATTGCAGCGCACACCAGGCAGCGCGGAAAAAGGCCGTTAAGGCCGCTGACCCCAGCATCGTAAAAAAGCTATCACATAAGCCGCACAGAGCCTGCTCTGCAGCGGCCGGTGCCCGGGTTTCCGTCAGTTAAGTTTTAGCAAGGGTCTAATCAGACATGGCAGAAAAAGAAAATACGAAAAGGAATCGGCGCGAGGAAATATTGCAGGCGTTAGCCCAGATGCTGGAATCCAGCGACGGCAGCCAGCGCATTACCACCGCCAAGCTCGCCGCGAACGTGGGTGTTTCTGAAGCTGCGCTGTACCGGCATTTCCCCAGCAAGACACGGATGTTCGACAGTCTGATCGAGTTTATCGAAGACAGCCTGATCACCCGCATCAACCTGATCTTGCAGGACGAGAAAGAGACGTTTAGTCGTCTGCGCCTGATTTTACTGCTGATTCTGGGCTTTGCAGAACGCAACCCGGGGCTGACGCGCATCATGACCGGCCACGCGCTGATGTTTGAACAGGATCGCCTGCAGGGCCGCATCAACCAGCTGTTCGAACGCATCGAGGCGCAGCTGCGTCAGGTGCTGAAAGAGCGCAAATTGCGCGAAGGCAAAGGCTTTATCGTCGATGAAACGCTGCTGGCCAGCCAGCTGCTGGCCTTCTGCGAAGGCATGTTGTCGCGCTATGTGCGTTCGGAATTCCGCTATCGTCCAACGCAGGAATTCGACGCCCGCTGGCCGCTCCTGGCGGCCCAGCTGCAATAACGATAACGCCGGGCATGCCCGGCGTTTTTACTTATATCCCGTACTGCTCGCGGTAAGCGCGCACCGCCGCCAGGTGGTCCGCCATTTCCGGTTTCTCTTCCAGATAGGCGATCAGATCCTTCAGCGTCACGATCGAAATCACCTTGCAGTGGTAGTCGCGTTCCACTTCCTGAATGGCGGAGATGTCCGCGCGGCCGCGTTCCTGCCGGTCGAGGGAGATCAGCACGCCCGCCAACGAAGCGCCGCTGGCGCCGATGATTTCCATCGACTCACGGATCGCGGTACCGGCGGTGATCACATCGTCCACCAGCATCACGCGGCCCTGCAGCGGGCTGCCCACCAGCGAACCGCCCTCGCCGTGGGTCTTGGCTTCCTTGCGGTTAAAGCAGTAAGGCACGTCGCGCTCATGGTGTTCCGCCAGCGCAACCGCCGTGGTGGTGGCGATAGGAATGCCTTTATAGGCCGGGCCAAACAGCAGATCGAAATCGATGCCGGAATCCATCAGGGCTTCGGCATAGAAGCGCCCCAACAGCGCAAGATCGCGCCCGGTATTAAACAGGCCGGCGTTGAAGAAATACGGGCTGGTGCGGCCGGATTTCAGGGTGAACTCGCCGAATTTCAATACCTGCTTGTTAAGCGCGAACTCGATAAACTGGCGCTGATAGGCTTTCATTACTGCTTCTCCTCGTCTGAATCTGCTTGGGTCTTGTCATTACTGCCGCCCGATCGGCGGGCATAAAAAAGGCGACTTCTCAGTCGCCTTGAAAAATTAGTCCGCCAGCGCCGCTTTCTGCGCCTGGAAGATGGTTTCGATGCCTCCTCGGGCCAGCGCCAATAGCGCCAACAGCTCATCGTGGCTGAACGGCTCGCCTTCGGCGGTGCCCTGCACTTCAATCATGCGGCCGTCTTCCATCATCACCACGTTCATGTCGGTTTCCGCCGCGGAATCTTCCACATACTCCAGATCGCACAGCGCTTCGCCGTTGACGATGCCGACGGAAACCGCCGCCACCATGCCCTTCATCGGATTGGCTTTCAGCTTACCGTTGGCCACCAGGGTGTTCAGCGCATCGGCCAGCGCCACGCAGGCGCCGGAGATGGAAGCGGTGCGGGTACCGCCGTCGGCCTGCAGTACGTCGCAGTCGAGAGTGATGGTGAATTCACCGAGCTTTTTCAGATCCACCGCGGCGCGCAGCGAACGGGCGATCAGGCGCTGGATCTCCAGCGTGCGGCCACCCTGTTTGCCTTTGGCGGCTTCACGGGCGTTGCGGCTGTGGGTGGAGCGCGGCAGCATGCCGTACTCGGCGGTGATCCAACCTTGCCCCTGGCCTTTCAGGAAGCGCGGAACGCCCTCTTCTACCGTGGCGGTGCACAAGACTTTGGTATCGCCAAACTCAACCAGCACTGAACCTTCAGCGTGTTTGGTATAGTGACGGGTCAGTGTCAGGGGGCGAACTTGCTGTGGTGCTCTGCCTGCAGGACGCATGGGCTCTCTCCGGCTTCAAATCAACTATTGGCTGCGCATTATACGGGCTTCGTGACGTAATGCCTATCCTGCCCGCAGCCGCGACGCTATAATCGCCCCATCTTTTCCTATTACGGGTACGCATCAATGATCCGCAGCATGACCGCCTACGCCCGGCGTGAAATCAAGGGTGAATGGGGCAGCGCAGCCTGGGAGCTGCGTTCCGTTAACCAGCGCTACTTAGAAACCTACATCCGCCTGCCGGAACAATTCCGCAGCCTGGAGCCGGTGATCCGTGAACGTATCCGTGGCCGCCTGACCCGCGGCAAAGTCGAATGCAACCTGCGTTTCGAACTGGATCCAAGCGCGCAAAGCTCGCTGATCCTGAACGAAAAACTGGCCAAACAGCTGGTCGAAGCCGCCAACTGGGTGAAAATGCAGAGCGACGAAGGAGAAATCAACCCGATCGACGTGCTGCGCTGGCCGGGCGTGATGTCCGCGCAGGAGCAGGATCTGGACGCCATCAGCGCCGAGCTGATGCAAGCGCTGGACGGCGCGCTGGATGACTTTATCGTCGCACGCGAAAGCGAAGGCGCCGCGCTGAAAACGCTGATCGAACAGCGCCTCGACGGCGTCAGCGCCGAAGTGGTCAAAGTGCGCGCCCAGATGCCGAACATCCTGCAATGGCAGCGCGAGCGCCTGGTCAGCAAGCTGGAAGAGGCGCAGGTGCAGCTGGAAAACACTCGCCTGGAGCAAGAGCTGGTGCTGATGGCGCAGCGCATCGACGTCGCCGAAGAGCTGGACCGCCTGGAAGCGCACGTGAAAGAGACGCACAACATCCTGAAGAAGAAAGAAGCCGTCGGCCGCCGCCTCGACTTTATGATGCAGGAATTCAACCGCGAATCGAACACCCTGGCCTCCAAGTCAATCAATGCCGACGTCACCGCCTCCGCCATCGAGCTGAAGGTGTTGATCGAGCAAATGCGCGAGCAGATCCAGAACATCGAGTGATCCGCTCCGCACACCATCAAGCCCGCGCCACGCGGGCTTTTTTATGGCTATAAATCAGCGATAGGCGGCCGCCTGTTCCTCACCGATCAACCCCATTTTCTGCAGTTGCACCGCAATGCTCCAGGTTGAACGCTCGAACTCATCGCTCAGCGCCTCCAGCGTCGCCCCGGCCGCATGGCTCTCGCGCAGCCGCAGTTTTTCTTCTTCCGGCCAGGGGAAGTAGGCATTGGCCGGCCGGCCCTCGGCCAGATTCTTCTGCCGCTTTTCTTCCGGCGTCAGTCTGGCTTTTTTCTGCAGTTCAGATTCACCGTCAAACTCGTCGGCCAACGCGAACAGCAGGCGGATAGCCTCCGGCGCGCAGGCCGCTGAAGCCGGTCTCAATAGCTCGCCGGTGTCGGGATTAACGCCGTTGGCCAGCGCCCTGAGCAACGTGCCGATATTCATCGTTCTCCTCCTTGTTCGATAAAATGCGCGCCTATCGCGACCGGCGCCTTGTCCAAACATGTTTCTCTTCCTCAGCCAAGAAAGCCACGCTTTGCGCCATGAAAAATCGCCCATTGCGAGCCAGATTCCAGGTGCCTGAACGTGCGGGACGGTGGTTGCATCAGGCTGCGAGCCGACAGGCATCATGGAAGACGGCTCACTAAGGCACTTCGGGGGCTTATGAAAAACTGCCGAGCAGCGCGTGCGGATGACAATCGGCAAGATATCCCGCACGCCATAAGTATTTTGTTCTAATTATCACGCAAGGTAATGAAAGGACGGCGATGCTGTGGCTAAATGTGTTTTTTTCCTGCCCGTGAACCGTACGGACCGTTTATGCCACAAATTCTGCAATTTATTATGGCCCTGGTGGTGATCATCGCCCTGGCGCTGCTGGTCAGCAATAATCGCAAGAAAATCCGCCTGCGCTATATCATCCAGCTGTTGGTGATCGAAGGCGCGCTGGCCTATTTCTTCCTGCACTCCGCCAGCGGGCTCAGCGTGATCAAACACGTCGCCGGCTTCTTCGACACCCTGCTCGCCTACGCCGCACAAGGGTCGGAGTTCGTGTTCGGCGGCATGAGCAAAGATGGCCTGGCGTTTATCTTCCTGGGCGTTTTGTGCCCTATCATCTTTATTTCCGCCCTGATCGGCATTTTGCAGCATTTCCGCATCCTGCCGCTGATCATCCGTCTGGTGGGCACCCTGCTGTCCAAGGTCAACGGCATGGGCAAGCTGGAATCGTTCAACGCCGTCAGCACGCTGGTGCTGGGGCAGTCGGAGAACTTCATCGCCTACAAGGGCATCATCGGCGACATCTCGCCGCGCCGCATGTACACCATGGCCGCGACCGCCATGTCGACGGTATCGCTCTCCATCGTCGGCGCCTACATGTCGATGATCGACGCGCAGTACGTGGTGGCGGCGTTGATCCTTAATATGTTCAGCACCTTCATCATCCTGTCGATCATCAACCCGTATCAGGTCGAAGACGAGCCGGAGCTGAAGCTGAACAAGCTGCACGAAGATCAGAGCTTCTTCGAAATGTTGGGCGAGTACATTCTGGCCGGCTTCAAAATTGCGATGATCATCGCGGCAATGCTGATCGGCTTTATCGCGCTGATCTCCGCCGTCAATGCGCTGTTCTCGGCGGTGCTAGGCATCAGCTTCCAGCAAATCCTCGGCTACGTGTTCTATCCGCTGGCCTGGCTGATCGGCATCCCGGCGGAAGAGGCCCTGAAGGCGGGCAGCATCATGGCGACCAAACTGGTGGCCAACGAATTCGTGGCGATGATTGAGCTGAAGAAAATCGCGGCGGAGCTGTCGCCGCGCGGGCTGGGCATTCTGTCGGTGTTCCTGGTGTCGTTCGCCAACTTCGCCTCCATCGGCATCGTCGCCGGCGCCATCAAGGGGCTGAATGAGCAGCAAGGCAACGTGGTTTCCCGTTTTGGCCTGAAGCTGGTTTACGGCTCGACGCTGGTGAGCCTGTTGTCGGCGGCCATCGCCGGCCTGGTGCTGTAATCCCCACTCCCGGCCGCAGGGCCGGGAGTTCGCTTTAAAACGCCACGCACACCGGCGCATCCACCCGCATTACCGAATCCTGCGCAAACTGCTGCTTATAGCCGCTGCGCAGCGCCTCGATATTCGCCTCGCTCTCTTTGCCCGGCGCATGGATCAACAGCAGCGCCTTGCTGTTCTCGCGCGCCAGCTTGCCGTCGTGACCCAGCCACTGCCCTTTGGCATCAAACACCGTCAGCCCGTCTTTAAAACGCGGCGTCACCTGGCTATCGACGAAGGTTTGCCACTCGGCGGCGGTGATCGCCGGCCCCGCCGGCCGGTTCAGGCCGAAGTAGAGCGTTGTCTGCACCAGCGGATCGCCGATGCGACAAGTCGGGGCGGGGGAAACAGCCTGGTGGCCTGGCGCCACGCAGCCACTCAGCAGCAGGGCGGCCACCATGGCGCCGGCGGCCAGTCTCGGGGAGTTTTTCATCTGCAGTCTCGATTTTTCGGTTGAAGGATTCGCTGCAAAAGTCATAGTCAGCGATGGAAATTAGCGCGAAATTTCTAATGCTTTCATTAACAGCCAGATGTTAAAAAAGGCTGGTTATCGGCAATAAAAATGGAGTTTGGATTAGCCATATTAATCCGAAGCGCCATCGGTGAAAAAAACTCAGTGGCGCGCGTCCTCGGCGGCGATTACCCTGCCGGCCATCATTCTGACGCAATTACGCTGTGAACCCCTTATGTTACTGAGCATCCTTTATATCATCGGCATCACCGCCGAAGCCATGACCGGCGCGCTGGCGGCCGGCCGCCGCCAAATGGACATGTTCGGCGTGATCATCATCGCCTCTGTCACCGCAATCGGCGGCGGGTCGGTGCGCGATATGTTGCTCGGGCATTTTCCGTTGGGCTGGGTCAAACACCCGGAATACATCGTCATCGTCGCGATAGCGGCGATCGTCACCACCTGGGTGGCTCCTCTGATGCGCCATCTGCGCCGCCTGTTCCTGGTGCTCGACGCCGTCGGCCTAATCGTCTTCTCCATCATCGGCGCGCAGGTGGCCCTGGATATGGGGCACAGCGCCATTATCGCCGCCATCGCCGCGGTGATCACCGGCGTCTTTGGCGGGGTGCTGCGCGATATGTTCTGCAACCGCATCCCGCTGGTTTTCCAGAAGGAGATCTACGCCGGCATCTCCTTCAGCGCCGCCTGGCTGTATATCGGCCTGCAGCACCTCAGCCTGCCGCACAATCTGGTGGTGATCCTCACCTTGGTCGCCGGCCTGAGCGCGCGTCTTATCGCCCTGCGCTTCCGCCTCGGCCTGCCGGTGTTCAACTACCAGCATCCGGATCACTGATCTCGGGGCGGCAACGCGCCGCCGCCGAGGCCAAAACTGCAAAAATGTCGCCCTTCGACGCGCAAATTCGCCCTTTCGGCGCTTTTTCCACGCAAAGCCGCGGGCAAAATGCGAGCTAACGCTGCACCCGGCGCGTTAGCCGTGTATACTGTGCGGAGAAAATACACATCCGCTGTTTTTGGCATATCAACCGTTATCAACGAACATCATCATGGCTCAAGGCACGCTTTATATTGTCTCTGCTCCCAGTGGCGCAGGTAAATCAAGTCTGATTCAGGCTTTGTTAAAGACGCAACCGCTGTACGACACGCAGGTTTCGGTTTCGCACACCACGCGCGACAGTCGCCCGGGTGAAAATCACGGCGAGCACTATTTCTTCGTCTCGAAAGACGAATTCCGCCGGATGATTGAGCAGGACGCGTTTCTTGAGCACGCCGAAGTGTTCGGCAACTATTACGGCACCTCGCGCGCCGCCATCGAACAAGTCTTGTCGACCGGCGTGGATGTGTTTCTGGATATCGACTGGCAGGGCGCGCAGCAAATCCGCGCCAAAATGCCGCAGGCGCGCAGCATCTTCATTCTGCCGCCGTCGAAGGAAGAACTGGGCCGCCGCCTGCGTGGGCGCGGGCAGGATTCCGAAGAGGTGATCGCCAAACGCATGGCTCAGGCCGTGGCGGAAATGACGCATTACGCGGAGTACGATTACCTGATCGTGAACGATGATTTCGATCTGGCGCTGTCCGATCTGAAGACCATCATTCGCGCCGAACGCCTGCGTTTGGGCCGCCAGTTGCTGCGGCATGACGCTTTAATCAGCAAACTATTGGCAGACTGAAGGCAGTTTCAGTATCATGCCCAGTCTTTTCGTCACCTGTGGAGTAGCACAAATATGGCACGCGTAACTGTTCAAGACGCTGTAGAGAAAATTGGTAACCGTTTTGACCTGGTGTTGGTCGCTGCTCGTCGGGCGCGTCAGATCCAGACCGGCGGCAAAGATGCACTGGTTCCGGAAGAGAACGACAAGTACACCGTTATCGCCCTGCGCGAAATCGAAGAAGGCCTGATCACCAGCCAGATCCTCGACGTGCGTGAGCGCCAGGAACAGCAAGAGCAGGAAGCCGCAGAGATTCAAGCGGTTACCGCGATTGCTGAAGGTCGTCGTTAATTAGACTGCGAGTCCGCCTTGTACCTGTTTGAAAGCCTGAATCTGCTGATTCAACGTTACCTGCCCGAGGAGCAGATTAAGCGCCTCAAACAGGCATACCTCGTCGCGCGCGACGCGCACGAGGGTCAGACACGCTCCAGCGGTGAGCCCTACATTACTCACCCGGTCGCCGTGGCCTGCATCCTGGCGGAAATGCGTCTCGATCACGAGACGCTGATGGCGGCGTTGTTGCACGACGTCATCGAAGACACCCCAGCCACCTATCAAGATATGGAACAGCTGTTCGGCAAGAGCGTCGCCGAACTGGTTGAGGGCGTCTCCAAGCTCGACAAGCTGAAGTTCCAGGACAAGAAAGAAGCGCAGGCGGAAAACTTCCGCAAGATGATCATGGCGATGGTGCAGGATATCCGCGTCGTGCTGATCAAGCTGGCCGACCGTACGCACAACATGCGCACCCTCGGTTCGCTGCGCCCCGACAAACGCCGGCGCATCGCGCGTGAAACCCTGGAAATCTACAGCCCCCTCGCCCACCGTCTGGGTATTCATCACCTGAAAACCGAGCTGGAAGAGCTGGGCTTCGAGGCGCTGTACCCGAACCGTTATCGCGTGATCAAGGAAGTGGTGAAAGCCGCGCGCGGCAACCGCAAAGAGATGATTCAAAAAATCCTCTCCGAGATCGAAGGGCGGCTGACCGAGGCCGGCATCGCCTGCCGTGTCAGCGGGCGGGAAAAACACCTCTACTCCATCTACCTCAAGATGCACCTGAAAGAACAGCGTTTCCATTCCATCATGGATATCTACGCATTCCGGGTGATCGTAAAAGAGGTCGATACCTGCTACCGCGTGCTCGGCCAGGTGCACAGCCTGTATAAACCGCGCCCGGGGCGGGTCAAAGATTACATCGCCATTCCCAAGGCCAACGGCTATCAATCGCTCCATACCTCGCTGATCGGCCCGCACGGCGTGCCGGTCGAAGTGCAGATCCGCACCGAAGACATGGATCAGATGGCTGAGATGGGGGTGGCCGCGCACTGGGCTTACAAGGAAAGAGAACAGGGCGAAACCGGCACCACGGCGCAGATCCGCGCCCAACGCTGGATGCAAAGCCTGCTGGAGCTGCAGCAAAGCGCCGGCAGTTCGTTTGAATTTATCGAGAGCGTCAAATCCGATCTGTTCCCGGATGAGATTTACGTTTTCACCCCGGAAGGCCGCATCGTCGAGCTGCCCGCCGGCGCCACGCCTGTCGACTTCGCCTATGCGGTGCATACCGATATCGGCCATGCCTGCGTCGGCGCACGCGTCGATCGTCAGCCATACCCGCTGTCGCAGTCGCTGACCAGCGGCCAGACCGTCGAGATCATCACCGCGCCGGGCGCACGGCCCAACGCCGCCTGGCTGAACTTCGTGGTCAGCTCGAAAGCGCGCGCCAAGATTCGCCAGATGCTGAAGAACCTCAAGCGCGACGACTCCGTCGGCCTCGGCCGCCGTCTGCTCAACCATGCGTTGGGCGGCAGCCGCAAGCTGGCCGAAATCCCGCAGGAAAACATTCAGCACGAGCTGGACCGCATGAAGCTGGCGACGCTGGACGATCTGCTGGCGGAAATCGGCCTCGGCAACGCCATGAGCGTAGTGGTGGCGAAGAACCTGCAGGGCGATCAGTCCAGCCTGGGCACCACCTCCGGCGTGCGCAACCTGGCCATCAAGGGCGCCGACGGCGTGTTGATCACCTTCGCCAAGTGCTGCCGTCCGATTCCGGGCGACCCGATTATCGCTCACGTCAGCCCGGGCAAAGGGCTGGTGATCCACCATGAATCCTGCCGCAATATTCGCGGCTATCAGAAAGAGCCTGAGAAGTTCATGGCGGTCGAGTGGGATAAAGAGACCGAGCAGGAGTTCATCGCCGAGATCAAGGTGGATATGTTTAACCACCAGGGCGCGCTGGCCAACCTGACGGCGGCAATCAACGCGGCCGAATCCAATATTCAGAGCCTGAACACCGAAGAGAAAGACGGTCGGGTTTATAGCGCCTTTATCCGCTTGACCACCCGCGATCGCATCCATTTGGCAAACATTATGCGTAAAATCCGTATCATGCCGGATGTGATCAAAGTTAACCGCAACCGAAACTAGCGCTTATGAGTCCTGAACGCTATGCGCGGATTTGTGAAATGCTCGCGACCCGGCAGCCGGATTTGACGGTCTGCCTGGAGCAAGTGCACAAACCGCATAACGTCTCCGCCATTATCCGCACCGCCGACGCCGTCGGCGTGCATCAGGTCCACGCCGTGTGGCCCACCACCCGCATGCGCACCCTGGTTTCCTCCGCCGCCGGCAGTAACAGTTGGGTCAGCGTTAAAACCCATCCCACCATCGGCGACGCGGTCAGTCACCTGAAAGCGCAGGGCATGCAAATTCTGGCCACCAACCTGTCTGCGCGCGCGGTCGATTTCCGCGAGGTGGACTACACCCGGCCAACCTGCGTGCTGCTCGGCCAGGAAAAAACCGGCATCACCGAAGAAGCGCTGGCGCTCGCCGATCAAGACATCGTCATTCCGATGATCGGCATGGTGCAATCGCTCAACGTCTCCGTGGCTTCGGCGCTGATCCTGTATGAGGCGCAGCGCCAGCGGCAAAACGCCGGCCTGTATCGCCGCGACAACAGCATGCTGGACGAAGAAGAGCAGCAGCGTCTGCTGTTCGAAGGCGGCTATCCGGTGCTGGCCAACGTGGCCAAGCGCAAGGGGCTGCCGCGTCCGCAGATCGACGAACAGGGCCAGGTGGTCGCCAGCGCCGAATGGTGGGCGGCCATGCAGGCGACGGTGCGCAAATGAAAGGCCGCCTGCTGGATGCTGTCCCACTCACCACGCTTTCCGGGGTTGGCGCCAGCCAGGCGGGCAAACTGGCCAAGCTTGGCCTCGACACCATTCAGGATCTGCTGCTGCACCTGCCGCTGCGCTACGAAGACCGCACCCGCCTCTACCCGATCAACGATCTGCTGCCGGGCATCTACGCCACGGTAGAAGGGGAAGTGCTGCGCAGCGACATCAGCTTCGGCCGCCGCCGCATGCTGACCTGCCAGATCAGCGACGGCACCGGCATCCTCACCATGCGGTTCTTCAACTTCAACGCCGCAATGAAGAACAGCCTGGCCACCGGCCGCCGCGTGACCGCCTACGGCGAGATCAAACGCGGCAACCACGGCGCGGAGATCATCCATCCGGAATACCGTATTCAGGGCGAAACCAGCGAGGTTGAGCTGCAGGAGTCGCTGACGCCGGTCTACCCCACCACCGAGGGGGTGCGGCAGGCCACGCTGCGCAAGCTGACCGACCAGGCGCTGGAGCTGCTGGATACCTGCGCCATCGCCGAACTGCTGCCGCCGGAGCTGAGCGGCGGCCTGATGAGCCTGCCGCAGGCGCTGCACACCCTGCATCGCCCGCCGCCGGACATCCAGCTGGCGGATCTGGAGCTGGGCAAACACCCGGCGCAAAAGCGTCTGATCCTCGAAGAGTTGCTGGCGCATAACCTCAGCATGCTAGCGGTGCGCGCCGGCGCGCAGAGTTATCAGGCGCAGCCGCTGCTGCCGGACGATCGGCTGAAAAACCGTTTTCTCGCCCAGTTGCCGTTCTCGCCAACCGGCGCGCAAACGCGCGTGGTGGCCGACATCGAAGCCGATATGCAAAAAGACTTCCCGATGATGCGGCTGGTGCAGGGCGACGTCGGCTCCGGCAAAACGCTGGTGGCGGCGCTGGCGGCGCTGCGCGCCATCGCGCACGGCAAGCAGGTGGCGCTGATGGCGCCGACCGAGCTGCTGGCCGAACAGCATGCCAACAACTTCCGCCAGTGGTTCGAGCCGTTGGGGCTGGAGGTCGGCTGGCTGGCGGGCAAACAGAAAGGCAAGGCGCGCATCGCGCAGCAGGAAGCCATCGCCAGCGGCCAGGTATCGATGGTGGTCGGCACCCACGCCATCTTCCAGGAGCAGGTTCAGTTCAACGGCCTGGCGCTGGTGATCATTGATGAGCAGCACCGCTTCGGGGTGCATCAGCGGCTGGCGCTGTGGGAGAAAGGCGAAGAACAGGGCTTCCACGCCCATCAGC
The DNA here is from genome assembly GCF_000747565.1 of Serratia sp. SCBI. Lineage (NCBI taxonomy): Bacteria > Pseudomonadati > Pseudomonadota > Gammaproteobacteria > Enterobacterales > Yersiniaceae > Serratia > Serratia sp. SCBI. The sequence goes on from NZ_CP003424.1 coordinate 4,982,551, forward strand.
TGATCATGACGGCCACGCCAATCCCGCGCACGCTGGCGATGACCGCCTATGCCGATCTCGATACCTCGGTTATCGACGAGCTGCCGCCGGGCCGTACGCCGGTGACCACCGTCGCCATTCCCGATACCCGCCGCGCCGACATCATTCAACGGGTGAAAAGCGCCTGTCTGGAAGAAGGACGGCAGGCTTACTGGGTGTGTACGCTGATCGAAGAGTCCGAGCTGCTGGAAGCGCAGGCGGCGGAAGCCACCTGGGAAGAATTGAAAGCCGCGCTGCCGGAGCTGAAGGTGGCGCTGGTGCACGGCCGCATGAAAGCGCAGGAAAAGCAGGCGGTGATGCAGGCGTTTAAACAGGGCGAGCTGCAGCTGTTGGTCGCCACCACGGTGATCGAAGTCGGCGTCGACGTGCCGAACGCCAGCCTGATGATCATCGAAAACCCGGAACGGCTGGGCCTGGCGCAGCTGCACCAGCTGCGCGGCCGCGTAGGGCGCGGCGCGGTGGCTTCACACTGCGTGCTGCTGTACAAAACGCCGCTGAGCAAAACCGCGCAAACGCGCCTGCAGGTGCTGCGCGACAGCAACGACGGCTTTGTCATCGCGCAGCGCGATCTGGAGATCCGCGGCCCGGGCGAGCTGCTGGGCACCCGCCAGACCGGCAGCGCCGAATTCAAGGTGGCGGACCTGTTGCGCGACCAGGCGATGATCCCCGAAGTGCAACGCGTCGCTCGCCATCTCCATCAGCACTACCCGGAACACGCCCAGGCGCTGATCGAACGCTGGCTGCCGGAGAAGGCGCGCTACTCTAACGCATAAAAAAGGGCGCCGCAGGCGCCCTTCTCATGATGACTCTGACCCGTCCTGAATAGCGTTGACACATTTTACTCACGCACAGAGGAAAATGTGATGAACCAGTATATTAAACGCACACAACGCGATTACTCTCTATCCTTTAAACTGGCCGTCGTCGAACAGGTCGAAAAAGGCGAAATGACTTGCCGTCAGGCCACAGACCGTTATGGTATCCAGGGCAACGTAACCGTCATGAACTGGCTGCGCAAATACGGTCAGCTTGACTGGCGGACTTCTCCTTCCACCAGAACGTGCGGAGACAATATGCCCAAACTCCCCCTGACGCCCGAACAGCGTATTAAAGAACTTGAGCAGCAACTGGCTGAATCTGAAGTCAAAGCCCAGTTCTTCGAGGCTGTCGTCAAAGTGATGAACACCGACTTTGGCGCCACGCTGACAAAAAAGCAGCTAACCGCCTTATCGCGCAAACACAAGTACCGGGACTCACAGTAACGCGGGCCTGCCGATGGATGGGCATCAGCCGACAAGCGTGGTATCAGTCCCTGCAGCGTGAAGCAGGCAAAGAGGAGCAGACCCGGCATCTCGTCGAACAGGTGACGGCCATCCGCTTGCACCAGCCCCGGCTGGGGACACGTAAGCTGCATCACCTGTTGCGGCAACGCCCCGAACCGGCATTGCATGTGGGGCGCGACCGGCTGTTCAGTATCCTGCGCTGCGCGCGGTTACTGGTGATGCCTAAACGGGCATATCACAAGACGACGCAGAGCCATCATCGTTTTTATCGTCATCCCAACCTGCTGAAGGCGGGGGACAACCAGGTCATAGCCAGCCGTCCGGAACAGGTATGGGTGGCGGATATCACCTACTTGCCGCTGAGAACAGGGACGGCGTATGTCAGCCTGGTAACGGATGCCTGGTCGAGAAAAATCGTGGGGTATCATGTGCATGACAGTCTGCATACCCGGCATGTCGCCTGCGCGTTCAAAATGGCACTGGCCGGCAGACGCACGGCGTTGCCGTTGGTGCACCACTCGGACAGGGGTATCCAGTACTGCTCACAGGAATATCAGGCGTTACATCAGAGATATGGCATCACCTGTTCGATGACGGACGGGTATGACTGTTATCAGAACGCGCTGGCGGAACGGATAAACGGGATACTCAAAACGGAATACCTGCTCGGCAGGCCAGAAGATATCGCGCAGGCAAGAAAGATGGTCAGGGAGTCGGTGAACTTGTACAACACGCGGCGGCCGCACCTGTCGCTGAAATACAAAACGCCCGATGAGGTTCATCGGGCGTTATCCGGCTGAAAAGTGTCAACCTATATCAGGACTAGTCACTCGCGATATCACCCCACCGCCGGGAACACCGGCAACAGCAGATACAGCTTGATGACGATGGCGTTGGCGATATCGATAAAGAACGCCCCCACCATCGGCACCACCAGAAACGCCAGGTGCGACGGGCCGAAGCGATCGGTGATCGCTTGCATGTTGGCGATCGCCGTCGGCGTGGCGCCCATGCCGAAGCCGCAGTGGCCGGCGGCCAGCACCGCCGCATCGTAGTTCTTGCCCATTACCCGGTAGGTGACGAAGATCGCGTACAGCGCCATCACCAGCGTCTGTACGGCCAGGATCGCCAGCATCGGCAGCGCCAGCGAAGCCAGCTCCCACAGGCGCAGGCTCATCAACGCCATCGCCAGGAACAGTGACAGGCTGACGTTGCCCAGCACCGATACCGCCCGCTCGAACACGGTATAGAAACCGGTGAAGGCCAGCGTGTTGCTGAGGATCACCCCGACGAACAGCACGCAAACGAAGTTAGGCAGTTCAAACACCGTACCGCTCAGCAGACCGGCAATCAGCTGCCCCAGGCTCAAACAAATGGCGATCATGGCGATGGTTTCAATCATCACCAGCGAGGTGATCAGGCGGCCACTTTCCGGCTTCTCGAAACCGCTCGGCTGCACGCTGTCTTCCGGCGTGCCTTCCGGCGTAGAGGAGTGTTTAACCAGATAGCGCGCCACCGGGCCGCCGATCAGGCCGCCCAGCACCAGGCCGAAGGTGGCGCAGGCCATGGCGACTTCCGTCGCGTTTTCAAAGCCGTAGCGCTCGATGAACAGCTTGCTCCAGGCCGCCCCGGTGCCGTGGCCGCCCGACAGGGTGATCGAACCGGCGATCAGGCCCATCAACGGATCCAGCCCCAGCATTTTCGCCATGCCGATGCCGATGGCGTTCTGCACCAGCAGCAGCCCCAACACCACGAACAGGAATACCATCAGCGCTTTGCCGCCGGCGCGCAACCGCGCCAGGTTGGCGTTCAGGCCGATAGTGGCGAAGAAGGCCAGCATCAGCGGATCCTTCAACGACATGTCAAAGCTGATTTCCCAGTTGGCGAATTTTTTCAGGACTAACAGCAGGAGGGCCACCAGCAAACCGCCAGCGACGGGAGCGGGAATGGTATATTTTCGCAGCAGAGGAATGCTTCTGACGCACTTGCCCCCAAGGAGCAAAACCAGCGTCGCCGCGACTAACGTGCCATAAGTATCAAGATGAAACATCCAGGTACTCCATGTAAGGGAAAAGATCCAAATAAAAATAATAAGTTATAGAAAACCACGTAGTTTTTAAACTTGATGAGTGCAGGATTAGAAGTAAAAAACGCTGAGATGACAAGAAAAAATGAATGAAAATGCGACATAAACGGGAAAGTCGGCAACATAATATTTAGGCGCAACCGTTTGCTTTTGCGGGGCGGCGCATTAAAATGCCTGCTTTGCCGTATCTGGAAACGCCACACCATGAGCATGTCATCCTCCGAGCTTGATGCCGCACGCCAAACCGCCTCTGAACCCCGCGCCAGCGAACTGATTTATCGCCTCGAAGACCGCCCGCCGCTGCCACAAACGCTGTTTGCCGCCGGCCAGCACCTGTTGGCGATGTTCGTTGCGGTGATCACTCCGGCGCTGCTGATCTGCCAGGCGCTGGGTCTGCCGGCGCAGGATACCCAACACATCATCAGCATGTCGCTGTTCGCTTCCGGTCTGGCTTCCATTCTGCAAATCAAAACCTGGGGGCCGGTGGGCTCCGGGCTGCTGTCGATTCAGGGCACCAGCTTCAACTTCGTTTCGCCATTGATCATGGGCGGCCTGGCGCTGAAAAACGGCGGCGCCGACGTGCCGACCATGATGGCCGCGCTGTTCGGCACCCTGATGGTCGCCTCCTGCACCGAAATTTTGCTGTCGCGCGTGCTGCATCTGGCGCGCCGCATCATCACCCCGCTGGTTTCCGGCATCGTGGTGATGATCATCGGCCTGTCGCTGATTCAGGTCGGCCTGACCTCGATCGGCGGCGGCTATGCCGCGATGAACGACCACAGCTTCGGCTCGCCGAAAAACCTGCTGCTGGCCGGCGCGGTGCTGGCGGTCATCATCCTGCTGAACCGCCAGCGCAACCCTTACCTGCGCGTCGCTTCGCTGGTGATCGCCATGGCGGTCGGCTACCTGCTGGCCTGGGCGATGGACATGCTGCCCACCGACGCTCCGGCGGCACCGACGGCGGCGATTACCATTCCAACGCCGCTCTATTACGGCCTGGGCTTCGACTGGAACCTGTTGCTGCCGCTGATGCTGATCTTTATGGTCACCTCGCTGGAAACCATCGGCGACATCACCGCCACCTCTGACGTCTCCGAACAGCCGGTCAGCGGGCCGCTGTACATGAAGCGTCTGAAAGGGGGCGTACTGGCCAACGGCCTGAACTCGATGCTGTCGGCGGTGTTCAACACCTTCCCCAACTCCTGCTTCGGCCAGAACAACGGCGTGATCCAGCTGACCGGCGTCGCCAGCCGCTACGTCGGCTTCGTGGTGGCGCTGATGCTGATCGCGCTGGGGCTGTTCCCGGCGGTGGCCGGCTTCGTGCAGCACATCCCCGAGCCGGTACTGGGCGGCGCGACCATCGTGATGTTCGGCACCATCGCCGCCTCCGGCGTGCGCATCGTGTCGCGCGAACGCCTGAACCGGCGCGCCATCATGATCATGGCGCTGTCGCTGGCCGTCGGCATGGGCGTCTCCCAGCAGCCGCTGATCCTGCAGTTCGCGCCGGACTGGCTGAAAACCCTGCTCTCTTCCGGTATCGCCGCCGGCGGCATTACCGCCATCGTGCTGAACCTGGTGTTCCCGCAGGAACACGAAAAAAAGTAACCCGCCCATTGGCGTTCAAACGGCCGCTTGCGGCCGTTTTTTATTGTCTATCAGACCATTGCCCTTGAGATGCCCGGCCAATTGCGGCATAAACAGGGTATCTTTTTTGACCGATGCGGATGTAGACGATGAAATTTATCGGAAAGCTGTTGCTGACGTTGCTGCTGCTGATCGTGCTGGCGGCGGTGGTGCTGTATCTGGTGGGGCAAACCCGCTGGGCGGCAGGCCGTCTAAGCGCCTGGATCAGCGACAACAGCGAATACCGCCTGTCGATAGGAAAAATCACCCACTCGTGGAATCAGCCGGGCCAGATCGGTCTGGAAGACGTGCAGCTGGCGCGCAGCGGCCAACCTCAGGCGCTGGTCGCCAAACGCGTCGATCTCGGCCTCAGCCTGCGCCAAATCACCGAACCGCGCTATTTTTACAGCGTCACGCTGCGCGACGGCACGCTGAACGTGCAGCCACAGGCTGCTGCGCTGCCCGTACAGGCCGACGTGCTGCAACTGAGCAACATGGCGCTGCAGTCCAACGATAGCGAGTGGCAGCTCAACGCGCAGCAGGTCAATGCCGGCATCACGCCGTGGCGCCCGCTGGCCGGCCATCTGCTGGGGGACAACAACCAGTTCCAGTTCAGCGCCGGTTCGATGACGCTGAACGGCATCCCCGCCTCGAAGGTGTTGGTGCAGGGGGAGCAAAAACAGGGCCAGTTGCTGTTGAACAACTTCGGCGCCGATCTGGCGCAGGGCGACCTGACCGGCGTGGCCAGCCGCGCCACCGACGGCAGCTGGCAGGTGGATCGCCTGCGGCTGAGCGGCGTGCGCATGCAGACCCCGATGACGTTGGCGGAATTCATGCGGCGCTTCACCGCTCTGCCGCCGGTCACCCTCAAGCGTTTCGATCTGATCGATGCGCGCCTGGAAGGCAAGGCGTGGGCGGTTAACGATCTCGACCTGTCGCTGCAAAACGTCAGCGTCGAAAAAGGCGACTGGCGCAGTGAAGACGGCTCGCTCAACGTCAACGCCGGCGACGTGGTCAACGGCGGTTTCCACCTGATCGATCCGATCGCCACCCTGCGGCTCTCTTCCGCCGGCATCGCCATTCAGCAGTTCACCACCCGCTGGGAAGGCGGGCTGCTGCGCACCTCCGGCAACTGGCTGCGCGCCGGCAAACGCCTGCAGCTGGATGAAGTGGCCATGGCGGCGCTGGAGTACACCCTGCCGATCGACTGGCGCGAGCTGTGGCTGAAACCGCTGCCGGACTGGCTGGCAGAGGTGTACGTCACCAAGCTGACCACCAACCGCAATCTGATTATCGATATCAACCCGGCATTCCCGTTCCAGATCACCGCGCTGGACGGTTACGGCAGCAACCTGCTGCTGGCGCGCGACCACCAGTGGGGCATTTGGTCCGGTTCGCTGAACCTGAACGGCAGCGAGGCCACCTTCAACAAAATCGACGTGCGGCGCCCTTCGCTGGCGCTGAACGCCGACGCCAACCAGATCGCCGTCACCGAGCTCAGCGCCTTTATGCCCAATGGGTTGCTTGAGGCCAAAGCGACCGTCGATCAGCTGCCGGGCAAGCCGTTCCAGCTGACGCTGCACGGCCGTTCGGTACCGATCAACATCTTGCAGCAATGGGGATGGCAGCCGGTGCCGCTGACGGGAGACGGCAACCTCGAGCTGCAGTTGAAAGGGCTGCTGAACAGCGATGGGCCGTTCAAGGCCTCATTGAAAGGCAATCTGCAGGCCACCGCCGGCGACGGCCAAGCGGTGAACCAACAACTGCCGTAGTGCACTGCGCGGCCCGCCCTCAGGGCAGGGCCGCCGCCTTACTCCTCCAGCGCTTCAGAGCCGCCCTGATCCAACGGCACATCCGGCTCGGCCGGCAACACCATATAGGTGCCTTCGAACACTGCGCCCTTGTCCTCGTCACCGAACAGATGCACTTCGGCGTGTACGCGCGCGCGGCGGCCGCGCGCCAGACGCGCCAAATCGCCGCTCAGCGAGCCGAGATCCGCCACCGCCCGCGGCCTGCCGGTAATCGGTTTGCTGTAGCGAATGTGCGCGTCCGCCAGAATGATGGTGCCGCCCAGATGGCGCTCGCGCAGCAGCAGCCAAATCAGCCCCCAGGCGGTCAGCGTCGCCAGTGAGAACAGGCTGCCGGCAAACAGCGTATGGTGCGGATTCTGATTGCCGATCTCCGGCATGGTGGTGACGAAGCGCTGGCCGGTGTATTGGCTGATGCGCACGCCCATCTTTTCGCTCAGCGGGATGTGTTCATACCAGGCCTGCTGCAATTGGCCGCACCAGTCGGGGCGATGCAGGATATCGTCCAGCGTCGCCACCGGTTTGATCATCAAAAAGTGACGGATCGGGGTGGTCTGCGGCGCGGTGATCTCGCCCTGATTGACGAAGCCCAGTTTGGCGAAGAAATCCACCGCGTCTTCACGGGCGCTGCACACCACCCGCTTCACGCCTTCCTGCCGCGCGACCGACTCCAGCGTCATCGCCACCAGCGTCCCCAGCCCTTTATCCTGCAGCGTCGGATCTACCGCCAGAAAACGGATCGCCGCCTCGTTGTCGGCATTGATGTACAGCCGCCCGATGGCGACGATTTTACCGGCCTCGTCCACCACCATTTGGTGATGGGCCATGGCGTCATAGGCATCCTTTTCCGAACCCACCGGCTGGTGCAGCGGCTTGCGCAGCATTTCCCAGCGAAACTGGTAATACTCCTTCAGTTCTTGCTCTGTTACGGGTACTCGTAGGTGATACATAGACGCCTGTTCTCCGAATGCTTAGACCTGTAGCCAGAATGTCACCGGACCATCGTTGACCAGCGCCACCTGCATGTCGGCGGCGAACTCGCCGGTCTGGGTCTCTACGCCGCGTTCGCGGCACTGGCCAACAAAATATTGATACAACCGATCGGCGACCAAAGGCGCGGCGCCGCGCGAGAAGCTGGGCCGCATGCCCTTCTGGGTGTCCGCCGCCAGGGTGAACTGCGAAACGACCAGCACACTGCCCCCGGCCTGCTGGACGTTGAGATTCATCTTGTCGTTCTCGTCGCCGAAAATGCGGTATCCCAACACGCGTTCGCACAGGCGCTGCGCTTTTTGCTCGTTATCGCCCTGCTCCACGCCCAATAACACTAACAAACCGGGGCCAATCTTGCCTACCGTCTCGCCACCTACCGTGACGCTGGCGTTTAACACCCGTTGAATCAACGCAATCATTCCTGCTGCCCTTCTGGTTTTTGTTCCTGTTGCTCCGCCTTCTGCCGGCGGTAGTCGCGGTATTCGCCGATGGTCACGGTGATTTCCGCGCCGAGTAACACGATACACCAGCTCCAGTAGACCCACAGGAATAAAATCGGGATCACCGCCAGCACGCCGTAAATCAGCTGATAGGAGGGGAACATGGTGACGTACAGCGCGAATCCCTTCTTGCCCAGTTCGAACAGCAATCCGGCCACCACCGCGCCAATCAGCGCGTCTTTGGGCGGCACGCGCACCGTCGGCACGATGCAATACAGCAGCCAGAAGGAGGTGCACGACAAAATCAGCGGAAAGATGCGCAGCACCTGATCCACCAGGCCGTTGACGCCGGTCTGCGCCAGCCAGTTGAGCGACAGCAGGTAGGAACTGATGGCCATGCTGGCGCCCACCAGCAGCGGCCCCAGCGTCAGCACCATCCAGTACACGGCGAAGGAGAAGACGATCGGCCGTTTGTTCTTGCTGCGCCAGATGGTGTTCAGCACGCTGTCCACCGAGGAGATCAACAGCAACGCGGTAACGATCAGCCCGCAGGTGCCGACGGCGGTCATCTTGTTGGAATTGGCGACGAACTGTTCCAGGTAGTTCTGGATCACGTTGCCGGCGGCCGGCACGAAATTGGAAAATATAAAGCTCTTCAGCTGTTCGCTGATGTCGGAAAACATCGGGAAAGCGGCGAACAGGGCGAACACCACGGTGACCAGCGGCACCAGCGACAGCAGGGAAACGTAGGCGAGATGGCCCGCCAACATCGTCAGGCCATCGTGGTCGATGCGTTGGTACAGCAGCCGTCCGAAGGTGACGCTTGGCTTAATCGCAGAAGGCAGCTTCTTGCGGCGGAAAAACGACATGGTCACTCCTTGATGTCCGTTGATACGCCTTAAGCTTAACGCGCCCTGCGCTCATTGAGCAAAATAGGCCGGCACCACGTCGCGATCGGTGACGTGCACCGTCTTGATCCCCAGCGCCTGCGCGGCGAGGACGTTCGCCGGGTGATCGTCAAAGAACACCGCGTCGGCGGCGGCGGTGTTTTCCGCAACCAGCACATGCCGGTAGATGTCAGCTTCAGGTTTGCGCATGCCGAGATCTTGCGACAAATAGAGATGATCGGCGGCGGCGGCCACTTCTGGGTAATGCTGCGGCCAGTAATTGCAGTGCAGACGGTTGGTGTTCGACAGCACCACCACCCGGTGACCTTCGTTGCGCAGGCGCTGCATGATGTCGATCACCTCCGGGCGCAACGCGACGAATACCGCCTGCCAACCGGTGGCGAACTGCTCAAAGCTGAGCGCGATGCCCATTTCATCGCACAGTTTGCCGGCGAAGTCTTCATCGCTGATTTCACCGCGCTCATGCTGCTGAAACACCTCACCCATGGTGAAACGATCGGACAGCACCGCCAACGGCGTGCCGCTCAAATTGCTCCACACGCCCAGCACACGCTTGAAATCGATATCGACGATCACATTACCTAAATCAAAGATATACAGCATAGTCCTCTCCTGATGGGCCGGTGAGATTTCACTGTAGCGGGAAAAGGAACAGCTGAACAGGGAGCGAACGGAAAAGCGCATAGCGCGCCGCACAAACGGGGAACAACAGAGGAAAAAACTCAGGGCGCGAGAGCCGCGCCCTAAGCATGAGACACTCAATCAGCGATTAAGCGTCTTTTGGACCGCGGCTGGCACGCTTACGATCGTTTTCCGTCAGGTGACGCTTACGGATACGGATCGAGGTTGGCGTCACTTCTACCAGTTCGTCGTCATCGATGAACTCCAGAGCTTGCTCCAGGGTCATTTTGATGGCCGGAACCAGGGTAGTCGCTTCGTCGGTACCGGAAGCACGCATGTTGGTCAGCTTCTTACCGGTCAGGCAGTTTACGGTCAGGTCGTTGGAACGTGAGTGAATACCGATGATCTGGCCTTCATACACTTCCGCACCGTGGCCCAGGAACAGCTTGCCGCGATCCTGCAGGCCGAACAGCGCGAACGCGACCGCTTTGCCCTGGCCGTTGGAGATCAGCACACCGTTCTGACGCTGGCCCACTTCGCCCGGACGCACATCGTCGTAGTGGCTGAAGGTGGAGTACAGCAGACCGGTACCCGAAGTCATGGTCATGAATTCGTTACGGAAGCCGATCAGACCGCGGCTTGGGATCACGTAGTCGAGACGCACGCGGCCCTTACCGTCCGGATCCATGTTTTTCAGGTCGGCTTTACGCTCACCCATCGCCTGCATCACGGAACCCTGATGCTGCTCTTCGATATCCAGCGTCACGTTCTCGAATGGCTCCTGCTTGCGGCCATCGATTTCGCGGAAGATAACTTTCGGACGGGAAACCGCCAGCTCGAAACCTTCACGGCGCATGTTTTCGATCAGCACCGACAGGTGCAGCTCGCCACGACCGGATACGCGGAAGGCGTCAGCATCGTCGGTTTCTTCAACGCGCAGCGCCACGTTGTGCACCAGCTCTTTGTTCAGACGGTCAAGGATCTGACGCGACGTCACGTACTTACCTTCTTTACCGCAGAACGGCGAGGTGTTGACGTTGAAGAACATGGTTACGGTCGGTTCGTCGACGGACAGCGCCGGCAGCGCTTCTACGGCGTTGGTGTCGCAGATGGTGTCGGAGATGTTCAGCTCGCCCAGGCCGGTGATGGCGATGATGTCGCCCGCTTCCGCCAGGGTGCTGTCGATACGCTCCAGACCCAGGTGACCCAGCACTTTACCCACTTTACCGTTGCGAGTTTTACCTTCGCTGTCGATGATGGTGACCTGCTGGTTCGGCTTCACTTTACCGCGCTTGATGCGGCCGATGCCGATAACGCCCAGGTAGTTGTTGTAGTCCAACTGGGAGATCTGCATCTGGAATGGCGCTTCCAGCTCAACCTGCGGCGCAGACACGTGGTCGACGATCGCCTGATACAGCGGGGTCATGTCTTCCGCCATGTCGGTGTGGTCGACGCCGGCGATGCCGTTCAGCGCAGAAGCGTAGATGATCGGGAAGTCGAGCTGCTCGTCGGTCGCGTCGAGATTTACGAACAGGTCGAACACCTGATCCACAACCCAGTCAGGGCGTGCGCCAGGGCGGTCAACCTTGTTGATTACCACGATCGGCTTCAGACCGTTGGCGAACGCCTTTTTGGTCACGAAGCGGGTTTGCGGCATAGGGCCATCCATTGCATCCACAACCAGCAGCACCGAGTCAACCATCGACATCACGCGCTCTACCTCACCGCCGAAGTCGGCGTGTCCTGGGGTATCCACGATGTTGATGCGGTAACCATTCCAATTAATGGCGGTGTTTTTTGCGAGGATGGTAATCCCACGCTCTTTCTCCAAATCGTTGGAGTCCATTACGCGTTCGGTGGCTTCCGCACGCTCTCCGAAAGTACCGGATTGTTGCAGCAGCTTGTCAACCAGGGTGGTTTTACCATGGTCAACGTGGGCAATAATGGCGATGTTACGCAAATTTTCGATCACAGCTTTGCCTCGGGCATTAGAAATAGCGCGCTATTGTACACGTATTAAGCGAGGGACTAAACAAGATCACAACCATCTCTTATAAACAACCGCGTACCGGTCAGTTTGTGATCCCTTTCACGGTGCAAAAAGCCGCAATCGTTGCACTTTTGCACCATTTCAGTGCCCACCCCCACGCTTATTGCACCATAACAGTGCAAACTATCGCTGATGGTGCATACTGTGTCTGGGTAAAACCCGCGCAGAAAGGCGATGAAAGCCTTTTTAAAAAGTTGGCACGCTTTTCGCTTTAGTCTTTTCAAGGCGAAAAAAAGCCAGTTCCACAGATTCGTTCCACGACGACGACAATGATAAACCGGGAGAGTTAAGTATGTCCGCTGAACACGTTTTGACGATGCTGAATGAGCATGAAGTGAAATTCGTAGACCTGCGTTTCACTGACACCAAGGGTAAGGAACAGCACGTGACTATCCCGGCTCATCAGGTAAACGCCGACTTCTTCGAAGAAGGCAAAATGTTTGACGGCTCCTCTATCGGTGGTTGGAAGGGCATCAACGAATCTGACATGGTACTGATGCCGGATGCCAGCACGGCGGTTCTGGATCCGTTCTTCGAAGAACCTACGCTGATCATTCGCTGCGACATTCTCGAGCCGGGCACCATGCAAGGCTACGATCGCGACCCGCGCTCCATCTCCAAACGCGCCGAAGACTTCCTGCGCTCCTCCGGCATCGCGGACACCGTGCTGTTCGGGCCAGAGCCTGAGTTCTTCCTGTTCGACGACATCCGCTTCGGCAGCAGCATCCGCGGTTCCCACGTGGCCATCGACGACATCGAAGGCGCCTGGAACTCCGGCACTCAATACGACGGCGGCAACAAAGGCCACCGTCCGGCGGTGAAAGGCGGTTATTTCCCGGTTCCACCGGTCGACTCTTCGCAGGATCTGCGTTCCACCATGTGTCTGACCATGGAAGAGATGGGCCTGGTGGTTGAAGCGCACCACCACGAAGTGGCGACCGCCGGTCAGAACGAAGTGGCGACCCGCTTCAACACCATGACCAAGAAAGCCGACGAAATTCAGATCTACAAGTACGTGGTGCACAACGTGGCGCACGCCTTCGGTAAAACCGCGACCTTCATGCCGAAACCCATGTTCGGCGACAACGGTTCCGGCATGCACTGCCACATGTCGCTGTCCAAGAACGGCACCAACCTGTTCGCCGGCGACAAATACGGCGGCCTGTCTGAAACCGCGCTGTTCTACATCGGCGGCATCATCAAGCACGCCAAGGCGATCAACGCGTTGGCAAACCCGACCACCAACTCGTACAAACGTCTGGTACCGGGCTACGAAGCGCCGGTGATGCTGGCCTACTCCGCCCGTAACCGCTCTGCGTCCATCCGTATCCCGGTGGTCGCCAGCCCGAAAGCGCGCCGCATCGAAGCCCGCTTCCCGGATCCGGCGGCTAACCCATACCTGTGCTTCGCCGCACTGCTGATGGCCGGCCTGGACGGCATCATCAACAAGATCCACCCTGGCGACGCCATGGACAAAAACCTGTACGACCTGCCGCCGGAAGAAGAAGCCGAGATCCCAAAAGTGGCCGGCTCGCTGGACGAAGCGATGGCCGCGCTGAACGAAGACCGCGAGTTCCTGACCCGCGGCGGCGTATTCACCGACGATGCGATCGATGCCTACATCGAACTGCGCAAAGAAGAAATGGACCGCGTTCGCATGACGCCACACCCGGTCGAGTTCGAACTGTACTACAGCGTCTAAGCCCTACCCGCGCCGTCTGCAAAGGCGGACGGCGCCCACAATTTTTGTTATCGCTTTTTTGTTGCCGTGGAAACTTTCAGCCCATCTTCGGATGGGTTTTTTCTCCACCGTATTTTCTGCAAAACTATTCCATACCGCGCCGATCCCGGATGGAGTAGGATAGATGCACTAAAAAGGTGCAGGAGTCTGCTGTATGGCAACTGGCAAGCTGCCCGATGCTGGGCAGATCCTCAATTCACTCATCAACAGCATCCTGCTGTTGGATGACTCACTGGCGGTTCACTACGCCAACCCTGCGGCACAGCAGCTGCTGGCGCAAAGCTCCCGCAAGCTGTTCGGCACGCCGCTGCCCGACCTGCTCGGCTATTTTTCGCTGAACGTCTCTCTGATGCGTGAAAGCCTGCGCGCCGGTCAGGGCTTCACCGACAACGAAGTGACCCTGGTGGTCGATGGCCGCGCGCATATTCTTTCCCTGACCGCTCAGGCGCTGCCGGAAGGCTATATCCTGGTCGAGCTGGCGCCGATGGACAATCAGCGCCGCCTGAGCCAGGAACAGCTGCAGCATGCCCAACAGGTGGCCGCCCGCGATCTGGTACGCGGTTTGGCGCACGAGATTAAAAACCCGCTGGGCGGCCTGCGCGGCGCGGCACAGCTGCTGGCCAAAGCGCTGCCCGATCCGGCGCTGACCGAATACACCAAGGTGATCATTGAGCAGGCCGATCGGCTGCGCAATCTGGTGGATCGCCTGCTCGGGCCGCAGCGCCCCGGTCAGCACATCACCCAGAGCATCCATCAGGTCGCGGAGCGCGTCTGCCAGCTGGTGTCGCTGGAAATGCCGGATAACGTCACGCTGGTGCGCGACTACGATCCCAGCCTGCCGGAAATGGCCCACGACCCGGATCAGATAGAACAGGTGCTGCTGAACATCACCCGCAATGCGCTGCAGGCCTTGGGCGAGGCGGGCGGCACCATTACGCTGCGCACCCGCACCGCGTTTCAGATAACGTTGCACGGCACCCGCTATCGCCTGGCGGCGCGTATCGATGTCGAAGACGACGGCCCCGGCGTGCCGGCGCAGCTGCAGGACACGCTGTTCTACCCGATGGTCAGCGGCCGTGAAGGCGGTACCGGCCTGGGATTATCCATCGCCCGCAATCTGATCGATCAGCATTGCGGAAAAATTGAGTTCAACAGTTGGCCAGGTCATACCGAATTCTCGGTCTACCTGCCCATTCGTCAGTGAGGTTTGCAATGCAACGAGGGATAGTCTGGATCGTCGATGACGATAGCTCCATCCGCTGGGTGCTTGAGCGCGCGCTCACCGGCGCGGGCATGAGCTGCGCCACCTTCGAAGGCGGCAATGACGTGCTGGAAGCCTTGGCCACGCAAACTCCCGACGTGTTGCTGTCCGATATCCGTATGCCGGGCATCGATGGTCTGGCGCTGCTCAAGCAGATCAAACAGCGCCACCCGATGCTGCCGGTGATCATCATGACCGCGCATTCGGATTTGGATGCGGCCGTCAGCGCCTATCAGCAAGGGGCCTTCGACTACCTGCCGAAACCGTTCGACATCGACGAAGCGGTGGCGCTGGTCGAGCGCGCCATCAGCCATTATCAAGAGCAGCAGCAGCCGGTGCGCAGCCAGCCGGCCAGCGATCCGGCGGCGGACATCATCGGCGAAGCGCCGGCGATGCAGGACGTGTTTCGCATCATCGGCCGGCTGTCGCGTTCGTCAATCAGCGTGCTGATCAACGGCGAATCCGGCACCGGCAAGGAACTGGTGGCGCATGCGCTGCACCGCCACAGCCCGCGCGCCAAGTCGCCGTTCATCGCCCTGAACATGGCCGCTATTCCCAAGGATCTGATCGAGTCCGAGCTGTTCGGCCACGAGAAAGGCGCCTTCACCGGCGCGAACCAAATCCGTCAGGGGCGCTTTGAACAGGCCGACGGCGGCACGCTGTTCCTCGACGAGATCGGCGATATGCCGCTCGACGTGCAAACGCGCCTGCTGCGGGTGCTGGCGGACGGCCAGTTTTACCGGGTCGGCGGCTATGCGCCGGTGAAGGTCGACGTGCGCATCATCGCCGCCACGCACCAGAACCTGGAATTGCGGGTACAGGAAGGCAAGTTCCGCGAGGATCTGTTCCACCGCCTGAACGTGATCCGCGTACACCTGCCGCCGCTGCGCGAGCGCCGGGAAGACATCCCGCGGCTGGCGCGCCACTTCCTGCAGATCGCCGCCAAGGAGCTGGGCGTAGAGGCCAAGAACCTGCATCCGGAAACCGAAACCGCGCTGACCCGCCTGCCTTGGCCGGGGAACGTGCGCCAGCTGGAGAATACCTGCCGCTGGCTGACGGTGATGGCCGCCGGGCAAGAGGTGCTGATTCAGGATCTGCCGAGCGAACTGTTCGAAACCGCCGCACCGGAGAGCCCCAGCCACAGCCTGCCGGACAGCTGGGCCACGCTGCTGGCGCAGTGGGCCGATCGCGCGCTGCGTTCCGGTCATCAAAATCTGCTGTCGGAAGCGCAGCCGGAGATGGAGCGTACACTGCTCACCACCGCCTTGCGTCACACCCAGGGGCACAAACAGGAAGCCGCACGCCTGCTGGGCTGGGGGCGCAATACCCTGACCCGCAAGCTCAAAGAACTGGGCATGGAATAGGCGCTGAGGTTGATGATAAAAAACGCAGCCCAGCGCACAAAAAAACGCCAACCGCAGACTTTACAGCCGGTGCGGGCGCAGTATGATCGTGTCGCACACTCTGGAGGTTGACGATGCTGGACTCATTCATCGTATTCATTTCTCAGGGCGCGGAGCTGGGCTCCGCCGCCAGCCACACCCCGCAGGCGGCGGTCGCCGCGGTGTTGTGCGCCGCGCTGATTAACTTCTTCAGTTAAAAAAACAGCCGCATCAGCGGCTGTTTTTTCATCCTCAGATCACCCGAGAGAACTGCTGGCTGCGCGCCTGTTGCCGCAGATAACGGTCGAAGCACATGCAGATATTGCGGATCAGCAACCGCCCGCGCGGCGTGACGCGAATGCCTTGCTCGTCGCGCTCCACCAGCCCATCGCGTTCAAACGGCGCCAGCAGCTGCAGGTCTTCGGCGAAGTAAGCGGTGAAATCGATGCCGTATTGCCGTTCAAGTGGCTGATACGCCAACCGGAAGTTGCAGATCAACGTTTTGATCAGATCGCGCCGCAGGCAATCGTCGTCCGTCAGCGCCAACCCGCGCCACAGGGCGTTGCCCTGCGCCGGTACGCTCTCATAGTAACGCTTCAGCTCTTTCTGGTTCTGCGCATAGCTGTCGCCGAGCATGCTGATGGCCGACACGCCCAACCCCAGCAGATCGCTGTCGCCCTGGGTGGTGTAGCCCTGGAAATTGCGGTGCAGCTTGCCTTCGCGTTGCGCAATCGCCAGCTCATCGTCCGGGCGTGCAAAGTGATCCATGCCGATAAACTGATAGCCGGCGTCAGTCAGGAACGCGATGCTCTGCTGCAGGATATCCAGCTTCTGCTGCGCGCTGGGCAGATCGGCGTCTTTGATTTTGCGCTGGGCGGCGAATAAATTCGGCATATGCGCGTAGTTGAACACGCTGAGGCGATCGGGATTCAGTTCAGCCACCCGCTGCAGCGTGAAGGCGAAGCTTTCCGGCGTCTGTTTCGGCAGGCCGTAGATCAGATCAATATTGGTCGAGCGGAAGCCCAGCGCTTTGGCCCGCTCGATCAGGGCGAAGATAAAGGCTTCATCCTGCTCGCGGTTGACCAACGCCTGCACCTGCTTGTTGAAATCCTGCACCCCCATGCTCAGGCGGTTAAAGCCTTCAGCGCGTAAATGATCGAGCACATCCAGCGCTATCTCGCGCGGATCGACTTCGATCGACATCTCCGCATCGGGCAGAAAATCAAAATGTTCGCGCAGCAGCGCCACCAGCCGGCTGATTTGCGCTTTGTCCAGATAGGTTGGCGTACCGCCGCCCCAATGCATCTGACCGACCTTGCGGCCGGCGAACAGTGGCGCACGGCTGGCGATCTCTTGCGCCAGGACATTCAGGTATTCATCGGCCTTGTGCGTCTGACGCGTCACCAGTTTATTGCAGCCGCAGAAGTAGCACAGCTTATGGCAGAAAGGGATATGCACGTACAGCGACAGCGGGCGCTCAGGGTAGCGCGCCGCGGCGCGTTGAAACGCCGCTTCGTCGTAGCGCTGGTTAAACTCCAGCGCCGTGGGGTATGAGGTATAACGCGGCCCTGAGTAGTTATATTTTTGGATCAGGGCCAAATCCCAGACAATCGTCTGCTCTGACATGCTCACTCCTTCCGATATCTTTTTCTACCGGGCCGGGAGAGAGGCGGTTGTCTGCGCTGTCTGGCCACGGAAGCGCTGCGAAAACGCGCTTTGCGCTTAGACAGCCGCCATAGTTTACCGAATAACCACAGCAGATAACACATCAAGAGTAGGGCTATTGTCGGGATCAGCCACATGGCGCGTTAAAAAGCGTCCTTCGGGTTGCCGCCTTTCAGCAGCTTCAGAATATCTTCCTGCTTCTCTTCTTCTTCCTCGTCGTCTTCATCGCCCAGCTCGATGCCCAGCACGTCCATCAGCACATCGATGCGATCCAGCGTCTTGTCGACATACGCCTGCTCTTGCGCGTTCAGCGTTTCGCCATCGTCGATGCGATCCAGCAGCGCGTTCAGACGTTCGTCATTTTCCAGCTTCGCCAGCTCTTCTTCCGGCGACAGGCGCGGTTTTGCTTCAGCCTTTGGCTTCGGCTGCGGTTTGGCCTTCACTTTGGTTTCGTCGACCACCAGCGCAACCGGCACTTTACTGCCGATACGCGGATCTTTGGCTTCCGCCGCCGATTTGTTTTTCTGGCTGCCGGACTCGACCTGAGTGCGCGAACCGGAAGCGTGGCCGCGGCGTTTTTTCAGGCGTTTGCGCTCACGCGCTTCCTGATCGAGCTCCATACGGCTTTTCTTTTTCGTTTTTGACTTCGCCGCGCTGCCGCGAGGTGCTTTTGATGGCTGGTTCATAGCGTGTGCTCTTAGGTATGTAGATTCAGTATAGAATTGCGGCGGAATCTAGCAGAAAGCGGACAAAGAAAAAAGGCGGCAGGTTAAACCTGCCGCCTATTTCGCACCTTCTTGCGAAGGGTATTCCTGTTACGCGCTCCTTGCGTACATGCAACATCCCGGTTTTTCCTTCTGCTATAACCGCATTCCCTGCCACTACGTCCTTCATCCTGAAAGGAAAATCGTCCATGGCGCAATCCATTCGCATCCGCTCTTCCCGAGCGCGCTTCCTGCGGGCATCCAAACTGCCGATACTTCACCATCCGATGTGCCTGCCGCCTATTCCGGTGCGAAAGGGTCACTTCCTTTTGCGTTCATCCTGGCACTCATTGCACGCCCTGTGCATTCCCTGAGATTTGTCATCCTTCCCGGATGTTCCCTAATCCTGCGCAACCCTGCGTTAACGAGTACTTTACGTTATTGTTGCGAAGGCTCAAGGCACCGGAGGCCGATTTGACTGACATTTCCACACAACGAAAAAACAACACATTGTTTTAAAAAAAGAAAAATAAATATCGCTTTCGAATAAAGCGACATTACCCGCGATTCGAATGGCAAATGTCTCACAACGTACGAGCAGCTTAACCGTCGTTTTATCGCGCCCCGCCGCTTAAAAACGGAGAAACACGCCATTTTTACCGCTGATGCAGTTATAATCGCCAACCAGTTAGCCATCCTCACGGAGACGAAAAATTTTGACCAGCAAGAACTACAACTATCATGTGACCCATTTCGTCACCAGCGCACCCGATATTCGCCATCTTCCGGGGGATGCAGGAATTGAAGTCGCCTTTGCCGGCCGTTCCAACGCCGGTAAATCCAGCGCGCTGAATACGCTGACCAACCAAAAAAGCCTGGCGCGCACCAGTAAGACGCCGGGGCGCACCCAGCTGATTAACCTGTTCGAAGTGGAAGACGGCATTCGTCTGGTCGACCTGCCGGGTTATGGCTACGCCGAAGTGCCGGAAGAAATGAAGCGCAAATGGCAACGCGCGCTGGGCGAATACCTGCAGATGCGCAACAGCCTGAAAGGGCTGGTGGTGCTAATGGATATCCGCCATCCGCTGAAAGATCTCGACCAGCAGATGATCCAGTGGGCGGTCGACGTCGGCACGCCGGTGCTGGTGTTGCTGACCAAGGCCGACAAGCTGGCCTCCGGTGCACGCAAGGCACAGCTCAACATGGTGCGTGAAGCGGTGCTGCCGTTTATGGGGGATATCCAGGTCGAAGCCTTCTCATCGCTGAAAAAGATCGGCGTCGACAAGCTGCGCCAGAAGCTGGACACCTGGTTTAACGAGATCCCGCCGGAAGTGCTGCCGGAAGAAGACATCGGCGAATAAGCCCTGATCGCACGTTTGAGCCGATGCCTCGCCGCATCGGCTTTTTTATGCCCGCAGATCGGCCGCAGGCGGGATTTTTCGTTATCTAATTACATTTTTGAAATAAAGCCATCATAAAGACTTATCGCCAAAACGGGCTTGTTTCGCCGAATTACGCGGATTGAGGGAGCGGAAGTTGAAATGAAAGTCGGGGCTGAGCGATAGGAAAAACGTATGGTTTGCTGCTGTTTTTACAATAAAAAACGCCCCAGTCAATACTGACTGGGGCGGCTAAATATTCAGCCAAATCCGATTACGTGAAGTAAAAGGTCTGAAAGATAGAACATCTTACCTCTGTACCCTACGCCTGTAACTCTACATCATTTTTTCGCAGGGCAAAAGAATTTTTTGTAGTTTACTTACACAATTTGAGACACAAGAACGGCGAAGTTGGGGAAACTATCGCCGCATCTTGTAGCTTAATTACGAAAAGTGCTTAGCTTCTCGCCAGTTAGCGCATACGGCGATAACCCGGCGATCAGTGCGCCTCATCCCAGTTCATGCCGACGCCCACATCGACCTTCAGCGGCACCGCCAGCGTCATGCTGCCTTCCATCAGTTGGCGGATACGTTGGCTGGCTTCGTCGATCACCGACTCGTGCACCTCGAACACCAATTCATCGTGCACCTGCATGATCGCGCGTACCAACGGCTTCTCCTGCCCCTGCAGCCAGGCGTCGACCTCGATCATCGCACGCTTGATGATATCGGCCGCCGTGCCCTGCATCGGGGCGTTGATGGCGGCGCGCTCGGCCGCCTTGCGGCGCATGGCGTTGCTGGAGCGGACGTCCGGCAGATACAGACGGCGGCCGTCCAGCGTGCTGACATAGCCCTGCTCGGAAGCCTGCTGACGGGTGCGCTCCATGTAATCCAGCACGCCCGGGTAACGTTCGAAGTAGAGATCCATATAGCGCTGGGCTTCCCCACGCGGGATCCCCAGCTGACGCGCCAGGCCGAAGGCGCTCATGCCGTAAATCAAACCAAAGTTAATCGCCTTGGCGCTGCGGCGCTGCTCGCCGGTCACTTTATCCAACGGCACGCCGAAAACTTCCGACGCCGTGGCGCGGTGAATGTCTTTCCCTTCGGCAAAGGCCTTCAGCAGCCCTTCATCCTGAGACAGATGCGCCATGATGCGCAGCTCGATCTGCGAGTAGTCGGCCGCGACAATGCGGTAGCCTTCCGGCGCAATAAAGGCCTGGCGAATGCGCCGCCCTTCTTCGTTGCGCACCGGGATGTTCTGCAGGTTCGGATCGCTCGAGGAGAGGCGGCCGGTGGCGGTCACCGCCTGATGGTACGAGGTATGCACCCGCCCGCTGACCGGATTGATCATCAGCGGCAGCTTGTCGGTATAGGTGGTCTTCAGCTTCGCCAGGCCGCGGTATTCCAGAATCACCTTCGGCAGCGGGTAGTCGAGCGCCAGCTCGGCCAGCACTTCTTCGTTGGTGGATGGCGCCCCGCCCGGGGTTTTCTTCAGCACCGGCAGCTTTTGTTTTTCGTACAAGATAGCCTGCAGCTGCTTGGTCGACGCCAGGTTGAACGGCTCTTCCGCCAGCTCGTGGGCCTGCGCCTCCAGCTCAGCCAGACGCTTGGCCAGCTCCTGGGAGTGGGCCGATAAAATGGCCGGATCGATCAGCACCCCGGTGCGTTCGATATGCGACAGCACCGGCAGCAGCGGCATTTCAATCTCGTTGAACACCGTCAGCAGTTCCGCGCTCTGTTTCAGCTGCGGCCACATCGCCAGATGCAGCTGCAGCGTGACATCGGCGTCTTCGGCAGCGTATGGCGCCGCCTGCTCAAGCGCGATCTGATTGAACGTCAGCTGGTTCTTGCCCTTGCCGGCGATCTCTTCGAAAGTGATGGTTTTGTGGCCAAGATAACGATCGGCCAGGCTGTCCATATCATGACGGCCGCCGACGCTGTCCAGCACATAGGACTCCAGCATGGTGTCGTAGGCGATGCCGCGCATCTCGATGCCATAACGCGCCAGCAGGCTCATATCGAACTTCAGATTTTGCCCGACCTTGAGCGCTTTCTCGTCTTCCAGCAGCGGCTTGAGCGCCTCCAGCACGTAAGCGCGATCCAGCTGCGCCGGCGCATCCAGATAATCGTGCGCCACCGGCAAATAAGCCGCTTCGCCCGGCGCGATCGCAAAGGACAGGCCGATCAGATTGGCGGTCAGGGTATCCAGGCCATCGGTTTCGGTATCGAAGGCAAACACGTCGGCTTTTTTCAACCGCGCCAGCCAGTCGGTAAAGGTCGCTTCGTCCAGGATGGTGACATAACCGTCCTGAGACAGCTTGGCCTCCGCCAGCGCTTTCGGCGCTTCCGCGGCTACGGCTGGTTTGGCGGTGCCGGCAGCTTTCGCGCCCGCGCCTTTCTTGTTTTCCAACCAGACGCCGGCTTCTACGTCCGCCAGCCAGCGTTTGAACTCGTACTGTTTGAACAGCTGTTGCAGCGTGTCGACATCCGGCGCGGAGACCGTCAGGTCCGCACAGGTCAGATCCAGCTCGACGTCGGTTTTGATCGTCGCCAGCTTATAGGAGAGGTACGCGACCTCTTTATTCTGTTCCAGCTTGGCCGCCATGGTTTTGGCGCCGCGGAAGCTCAGCGTGGCGATGTTCTCCAGATTGCCGTACAGCGCATCCAGCCCGCCGATACCCTGCAGCAACGCCTGGGCGGTTTTCTCGCCCACGCCCGGCACGCCGGGAATGTTGTCCGATGAATCGCCCATCAGCGCCAGGAAGTCGATGATCAGCTCCGGCGGAATGCCGTATTTGTCGCACACTTCCTGCGGGCCGAGGATCGTGTTGTTCATGGTGTTGATCAAGGTGACGTTCGGCGTCACCAGCTGCGCCATGTCTTTGTCGCCGGTGCTGATCAGCACCGCGTGGCCGGCCTTTTCAGCCTCCAGCGCCAGCGTACCGATGACGTCATCCGCCTCTACGCCGGGCGTCACCAACAGCGGCAGGCCCATCGCCTTGACCATGTTATGCAGCGGCTCGATCTGCGCGCGCAGATCGTCCGGCATCGGCGGCCGGTGCGACTTGTATTCAGCGAACAGATCATCGCGGAAGGTCTTCCCTTTGGCATCAAACACCACGGCAACGTGGCTCGGTTGATACTGCAACAGCAGACTGCGCAGCATATTCAGCACGCCGTACATCGCGCCGGTCGGCTCGCCCGCCGAGTTGGTCAGCGGCGGGAAGGCGTGATAAGCGCGGTAGAGGTAAGAGGAACCGTCAACCAGGATTAGTGGGTTTTCTGCAATCTGGGCCATAGCGTTTCTTTATCGTGATCGGACATAGGGGTAAGCATGCCATAGCTGGCCGCCGGAGACGAACCTTAGCGTGCATTGCGGACGAAAATGATGTGATTGTGCGCGAGGATCCGCAAGATCTTACCTGT
Source organism: Serratia sp. SCBI (assembly GCF_000747565.1). Taxonomy (NCBI): domain Bacteria; kingdom Pseudomonadati; phylum Pseudomonadota; class Gammaproteobacteria; order Enterobacterales; family Yersiniaceae; genus Serratia; species Serratia sp. SCBI. The sequence goes on from NZ_CP003424.1 coordinate 5,005,957, forward strand.
GGATAACTTTGTGCATAGAAAAGAGACCGAATTATAACGCTGTGATTATCGTTATAACGGCGAATAAAATTCCTATTTAAATCACCGCGTTAAAAGAACGAATTCCGGCGACGCTTTATTATTGGCTTTTATTGGATTTGTGGATATAACTTTCGCCGGATTTTAATCGCACTATTAATCAAATTCGGCGCCTCAATTACCATAGCACAAGCTGGACAAGTTGCACGAAAACTCAGCAAATGGTTATCCGATGAGACGAAAAACAGTGATTTTAAGCGGCGCTTTACCCCGGCGATTTCTGTTAAAATGCGTTTTTGTTCATGCGCTTTGGCATGCAACGATGTTCCCACCAACCGTCAGCCCATAATCATGCCAAGATTGTTAACGCCTGTTATCTTTATCATTTCCGTCATACTTACCATTCTGGTGACGGTGTTATGCTCCATCCCCATCACGCTGGCCGGCATCGTGAAACTCGTGGTGCCCATTCCCGCCGTTTGGCGATATATCTCGGCTTTCGCCGATTTCATGATGTGGTGTTGGTGCCAAGGGCTGGCGCTGTTATTGCGCATTAACGGGCAATTGCGTTGGGATATTGAAGGGCTGGAAGGGTTGGATCGCAAAAACTGGTATCTGCTGATCAGCAACCACGAAAGTTGGTCAGACATTGTCGTGTTATGCGTGCTGTTCAGAAATCATATTCCAATGAATAAGTATTTCCTCAAGCAGCAGCTCGCCTGGGTGCCGTTTGTCGGCCTGGCCTGCTGGGCGCTGGACATGCCATTCATGAAGCGTTACTCCCGCGCCTATTTGCTCAAGCACCCGGAAAAACGCGGCAAGGATATCGAAACGACGCGCCGTTCCTGCGAAAAATTCCGCCAGCGCCCAACCACCATCGTCAATTTCGTCGAAGGCTCACGCTTCACCGAAGCCAAGAAAATTAAAAGCAATTCACCTTATCGCAATTTGCTGGCGCCCAAAGCTGCCGGCATCGCGTTTACCCTTAGCGCGCTGGGCAATCAGTTCGACAAAGTGTTGAACGTCACCCTGCTTTATCCGGAAAATAACCAGCGGCCCTTTCTGGATATGCTGTGCGGCCGCCTGACGCGTATCGTGGTGAGAATAGAGACGCTACCGATCGATGAAACCCTGCACGGTGATTATTTCAACGATAAACAGTTCAAGCGGCGCTTCCAGCTGTGGCTGAATACGCTGTGGCAGGAAAAAGACCGGTTGCTGGATAAATTGAAGCGGCAATACGGATAAAAAAACGCCGGCGATGCCGGCGTTTTTCATGTTGAATCAGGCTTATTTCTGCTGGCTGAGGAATTTAACCACATCGGCGAACTGCTTCACGTAAGCGTCCATCGAGCTGGTGTCCAGGCCATCGTTTTTAACCATGTATTTGCCGTTGACGAATACCGCCGGCACGCCGCGCAGCTGCAGATCTTCTGCGGCTTTCTCCTGTTGAACCACCAGAGATTTCACCACGAAGCTGTTCCAGGCCGCGTCATAATCTGCGGCGGTTACGCCCGCTTTCACGAAGACGTTACGGATATCGTCCGGCGTTTGCACGGTCTGGGTTTTCTGCACCGCTTCAAACATCAGCGGGCTTACTTTGTCTTCCACGCCCAGCGCCATCGCGACCGCCCACGCCTGAGTCAGCTGTTTGCCCAACGGCCCCAGGAACTCCACGTGGTACTTGGTCATTTTGGTGCCGGCAGGCAACGCTTTTTTCACGTTCTCGGACACGTGATAGACCTGCTCAAACTGGTAGCAGTGTGGGCAGTAAAAGGAGAAGAACTCCAACACCTGCGGCTCACCGGTCACCGGCTTGTCCAGGGTCACGTACTGAGTGCCATCGCTAAACTGTGCCGCCGAGGCGCTGAATGCCATCACCATGCCAACGAGCGCCAACCATATTTTTTCATAAGACTAAACTCTCCATTGTGTTAAAGCTTCAATACATTGGCGTCAGCTGCAGAGGAGGCTCCTGCAACAGCTTAACCTGTTCATTAAACGCCGCAGTCTGAGATAACCAGAAATCAGACTCCGCCATCCACGGAAAACTCTTAGGGAAGGCCGGATCCTGCCAACGGCGAGCGACCCAGGCCAGGTAATACACCATGCGCATCGCCCGCAGTGGCTCAATTAACGCCAGCTCGCGCTGATCGAACTCGGCAAATTCGCCGTACGCCTCCAGCAAAACGTCCAGCTGCATCAGTTGGTCGCGACGTTCGCCGTGCAACAGCATCCACAGATCCTGAACCGCAGGGCCGTTGCGCGCGTCATCAAGATCGACGAACAGCGGGCCATCGCGCCACAGAATATTGCCCGGATGGCAATCGCCGTGCAAACGCCGCGGCTGCCAGTTCAGATGCCAGTGTGGCTTGATCGCCGCAATCAGGTTATCCGTCGCCTGCAGGAAGGCATCACGCTGAGCCGCCGGCAACAGCTCGCAATCGGCCAGCGCCTGACGCGGGGCAACAAGATACTCTTCAATCCCCATGGTTGGACGCTCGGCAAACAAACGCTCGCCGCCGACCTGATGGATACGCCCCAGAAAACGGCCTACCCATTCCAACTGATCCAGATTGTCTATCTCGTATTGCCGGCCCCCCACGCTGGGGAACAGGGCAAAGAAAAAACCGCCGTGCGTATGCAGCGTAGCGCCTTGCAGCGCCAACGGCGCCACCGCCGGGATCTCCGCGCCGGCCAGATCCAGAGCGAACTGATGTTCCTCACCGATTTGTGCGGCGCTCCAGCGCTCCGGGCGGTAAAACTTCACCACGTAGCGTCGACGATCCTCGTCCATAAACTGATAGACGCGGTTCTCATAGCTGTTCAGCGCCGTCAGGCCGGAATCGACGCGCAGGCCAATCCCTTCTAGCGCGTCCATGATCAAATCGGGCGACAGGGTGTCGAAATTAAAAGCTGAGTTATTCATAACGTTCGTTTGATCGCTGACAGCACGGTGCCGGGAATGAGAAATAGTAGCATTAATGGCGCATTTCACGCGCTATGCTTTCTCGCACCGCACGAGGATCAATCCTTGATAACGCCACGAGCGCGCAGCAACGCCGTTTTAAAATCTTCTTCGTAATCTTTCTTCAGGCCCGGGATCTGATCCGTGCCGGCGCTGCCGCGCATTTTCAGATGGTAAATAAGAATATCGTCGCTCAACTCGGACAATTCGCCCTGGAAGCCCGCTTCTTTCGCCAGCTTTTGCAAAAACTGCATCAAATTGAGATCGGGATCTTCCTGCCAGGCCGGGTGCAACAGCTCGATCAACTCGTTTACGCGATGCGTTTTCATCTCAATATCGTCCAATAGCATGAATAAACTCACAAAGTAACAGGCTTACCCACGCAGTGAAAGAACCGGCTTGTCAATAAAGGTAAATCCTGATGTCGCGCCGGCTTTAGCGCTACAATCAGCGCATCGACAAGGCGGGATAAACGAGATGCATAAAGAAATCAGCGGCGTCATTTTGGCCGGCGGACGGGCCACGCGCATGGGCGGTGAAGACAAAGGCCTGGTGTCGATTGGCGGGATCGCACTCTATCAACACGTATTGGCTCGGTTACGCCCGCAGGTGGCTTCCGTCGCCATTAGCGCCAATCGCAATCAGGCACGTTACCAGGCGAGCGGTTTGCCGGTGATTGGCGATCTGACGCCCGATTTTGCCGGGCCGCTGGCCGGCATGCTGGCCGGGCTCAAACAGGCTCCCAGCGAATGGGTGGTCTTCGTCCCTTGTGATGTCCCCGACTTTCCCGCCGACTTAGTCGCTCAGCTATGGCAGCAAAAAGGCGCGGCGCAGGCGGCCTTTGCCAGCGATGGTGAACGAGATCACCCCACGCTGGCGTTACTGCATAGCCAAATAGCGCCGCAGCTGGCCGACTATCTGGCGCGCGGTGAACGCAAGCTGATGCTGTTCTTGCATCAAACTGGCGCACAACGCGTAGTGTTCAGCGGGCAGCAAGCGGCATTTCATAACCTGAATACGCCGGCTGACTGCCTGAATTGGCAACAAACGCGAGAGCTCAAAAAATGAATCGTTCATTGCCTCCCTTGCTGGCCATCGGCGCCTACAGCGGAACGGGGAAAACGACCCTGCTCAAACAACTGATCCCGTTGCTGAAACAACGCCAGGTAAGGATTGGACTGATCAAACATACGCATCACGACATGGATGTGGATAAGCCGGGTAAAGACAGCTATGAGCTGCGTAAAGCAGGCGCCGAGCAAACGCTGGTCGCCAGCGATCGTCGCTGGGCATTAATGACCGAAACGCCGGAGCAACAACCTTTGGATCTGCGCTATCTGGCTGGGCGCTTTGACGCCGATAAGGTCGACTTGATTCTGGTGGAAGGGTTCAAACATGAGCCGGTCAGCAAGATCCTGCTTTATCGGGCCGAGATCGGCAGACCGTTGGAAGACATGCTGGATCAGTTTGTCGTCGCGATAGCCAGCGATCGACCGCTATCCATTTCGTCTAAGCAGCTGGATCTCAATCAACCGGAAAGCATCGCCGACTTTATTGTCGAGTGGTTGAAAGGCGCAGCGTAGCTGCGCTTTTTTGCGTTTTACGCACAGCAAAAAGCCCTGAACGTCAGTTCAGGGCTTTCGGCTTTATTTGATGCCTGGCAGTGTCCTACTCTCGCATGGGGAGACCCCACACTACCATCGGCGCTACGGCGTTTCACTTCTGAGTTCGGCATGGGGTCAGGTGGGACCACCGCGCTATTGCCGCCAGGGCAAATTCTGTTTCATTCCAACCGCCTCACTTCCATGAAGCCATCAGAACCAATCTTGGAACGTCGCTGAAAATCTCTCTAAAAACACCTTCGGTGTTGTAAGGTTAAGCCTCACGGATCATTAGTACTGGTTAGCTCAATGCATCGCTGCACTTACACACCCAGCCTATCAACGTCTTAGTCTTAAACGTTCCTTCAGGGGCCTTAAAGGCCCAGGGAAGACTCATCTTGAGGCAAGTTTCGCGCTTAGATGCTTTCAGCGCTTATCTTTTCCGCACTTAGCTACCGGGCAATGCCATTGGCATGACAACCCGAACACCAGTGGTGCGTTCACTCCGGTCCTCTCGTACTAGGAGCAACCCCTCTCAATCTTCCAACGCCCACGGCAGATAGGGACCGAACTGTCTCACGACGTTCTAAACCCAGCTCGCGTACCACTTTAAATGGCGAACAGCCATACCCTTGGGACCTACTTCAGCCCCAGGATGTGATGAGCCGACATCGAGGTGCCAAACACCGCCGTCGATATGAACTCTTGGGCGGTATCAGCCTGTTATCCCCGGAGTACCTTTTATCCGTTGAGCGATGGCCCTTCCATTCAGAACCACCGGATCACTAAGACCTACTTTCGTACCTGCTCGAGCCGTCACTCTCGCAGTCAAGCTAGCTTATGCCTTTGCACTAACCTCACGATGTCCGACCGTGATTAGCTAACCTTCGTGCTCCTCCGTTACTCTTTGGGAGGAGACCGCCCCAGTCAAACTACCCACCAGACACTGTCCTCACCCCGGATTACGGGGCCGAGTTAGAACATCAAACATTAAAGGGTGGTATTTCAAGGATGGCTCCACGCAGACTGGCGTCCACGCTTCAAAGCCTCCCACCTATCCTACACATCAAGGCTCAATGTTCAGTGTCAAGCTATAGTAAAGGTTCACGGGGTCTTTCCGTCTTGCCGCGGGTACACTGCATCTTCACAGCGAGTTCAATTTCACTGAGTCTCGGGTGGAGACAGCCTGGCCATCATTACGCCATTCGTGCAGGTCGGAACTTACCCGACAAGGAATTTCGCTACCTTAGGACCGTTATAGTTACGGCCGCCGTTTACTGGGGCTTCGATCAAGAGCTTCGCCTTGCGGCTGACCCCATCAATTAACCTTCCAGCACCGGGCAGGCGTCACACCGTATACGTCCACTTTCGTGTTTGCACAGTGCTGTGTTTTTATTAAACAGTTGCAGCCAGCTGGTATCTTCGACTGGCTTCAGCTCCATCCGCAAGGGACTTCACCTACATGCCAGCGTGCCTTCTCCCGAAGTTACGGCACCATTTTGCCTAGTTCCTTCACCCGAGTTCTCTCAAGCGCCTTGGTATTCTCTACCTGACCACCTGTGTCGGTTTGGGGTACGATTTAATGTTACCTGGAGCTTAGAGGATTTTCCTGGAAGCAGGGCATCAACTACTTCTGCACCGTAGTGCATCGTCATCACGCCTCAGGGTTGATATGCAACCGGATTTACCAGGTCACACCCCCTACACGCTTAAACCGGGACAACCGTCGCCCGGCCAGCCTAGCCTTCTCCGTCCCCCCTTCGCAGTAACACCAAGTACAGGAATATTAACCTGTTTCCCATCGACTACGCTTTTCAGCCTCGCCTTAGGGGTCGACTCACCCTGCCCCGATTAACGTTGGACAGGAACCCTTGGTCTTCCGGCGAGCGGGCTTTTCACCCGCTTTATCGTTACTTATGTCAGCATTCGCACTTCTGATACCTCCAGCAACCCTCACAGGCCACCTTCAACGGCTTACAGAACGCTCCCCTACCCAACAACGCTAAGCGTCGCTGCCGCAGCTTCGGTGCATGGTTTAGCCCCGTTACATCTTCCGCGCAGGCCGACTCGACCAGTGAGCTATTACGCTTTCTTTAAATGATGGCTGCTTCTAAGCCAACATCCTGGCTGTCTATGCCTTCCCACATCGTTTCCCACTTAACCATGACTTTGGGACCTTAGCTGGCGGTCTGGGTTGTTTCCCTCTTCACGACGGACGTTAGCACCCGCCGTGTGTCTCCCGTGATAACATTCTTCGGTATTCGGAGTTTGCATCGGTTTGGTAAGCCGGGATGGCCCCCTAGCCGAAACAGTGCTCTACCCCCGAAGATGAGTTCACGAGGCGCTACCTAAATAGCTTTCGGGGAGAACCAGCTATCTCCCGGTTTGATTGGCCTTTCACCCCCAGCCACAAGTCATCCGCTAATTTTTCAACATTAGTCGGTTCGGTCCTCCAGTTAGTGTTACCCAACCTTCAACCTGCCCATGGCTAGATCACCGGGTTTCGGGTCTATACCTTGCAACTAATCGCCCAGTTAAGACTCGGTTTCCCTACGGCTCCCCTATACGGTTAACCTTGCTACAAAATATAAGTCGCTGACCCATTATACAAAAGGTACGCAGTCACACCACGAAGGTGCTCCCACTGCTTGTACGTACACGGTTTCAGGTTCTATTTCACTCCCCTCGCCGGGGTTCTTTTCGCCTTTCCCTCACGGTACTGGTTCACTATCGGTCAGTCAGGAGTATTTAGCCTTGGAGGATGGTCCCCCCATATTCAGACAGGATGTCACGTGTCCCGCCCTACTCATCGAACTCACGACCTGTGCATTTTAGTGTACGGGGCTATCACCCTTTGCTGCGCGACTTTCCAGACGCTTCCACTAACACACAAGCCGATTCAGGTTCTGGGCTCCTCCCCGTTCGCTCGCCGCTACTGGGGGAATCTCGGTTGATTTCTTTTCCTCGGGGTACTTAGATGTTTCAGTTCCCCCGGTTCGCCTCATGCCACTATGTATTCATGACATGATAGTGTGTCGAAACACACTGGGTTTCCCCATTCGGGTATCGCCGGTTATAACGGTTCATATCACCTTACCGACGCTTTTCGCAGATTAGCACGCCCTTCATCGCCTCTGACTGCCTAGGCATCCACCGTGTACGCTTAGTCACTTAACCTCACAACCCGAAGATGTTTCCATCGTTCGCGCTGCAAACATTTGAGAGACTCTATGACAGGTTACTCTTCATCCCAGTACATCTACGGAGGGATAAATTTCAGCCGTCATGTTTCAATTTTCAGCTTGTTCCAGATTGTTAAAGAGCAATATCTTAAACATGACTCGGAAGTCATCTTTAAGATATGGTGTATCGTCAGATACTTGGGACCGCCGCTTTCACCGGGTGGGTCGGAAGCTTGGCGTCCCCTAGGGGATTCGAACCCCTGTTACCGCCGTGAAAGGGCGGTGTCCTAGGCCTCTAGACGAAGGGGACACGACACCGTACTTTTATGACGCTTTTGCTCGTTACTTTTTCATCAGACAATCTGTGTGAGCACGCCACTCGAACTAATATCTTTAGGTAAGGAGGTGATCCAACCGCAGGTTCCCCTACGGTTACCTTGTTACGACTTCACCCCAGTCATGAATCACAAAGTGGTAAGCGCCCTCCCGAAGGTTAAGCTACCTACTTCTTTTGCAACCCACTCCCATGGTGTGACGGGCGGTGTGTACAAGGCCCGGGAACGTATTCACCGTAGCATTCTGATCTACGATTACTAGCGATTCCGACTTCATGGAGTCGAGTTGCAGACTCCAATCCGGACTACGACGTACTTTATGAGGTCCGCTTGCTCTCGCGAGGTCGCTTCTCTTTGTATACGCCATTGTAGCACGTGTGTAGCCCTACTCGTAAGGGCCATGATGACTTGACGTCATCCCCACCTTCCTCCAGTTTATCACTGGCAGTCTCCTTTGAGTTCCCGGCCGAACCGCTGGCAACAAAGGATAAGGGTTGCGCTCGTTGCGGGACTTAACCCAACATTTCACAACACGAGCTGACGACAGCCATGCAGCACCTGTCTCAGAGTTCCCGAAGGCACCAAAGCATCTCTGCTAAGTTCTCTGGATGTCAAGAGTAGGTAAGGTTCTTCGCGTTGCATCGAATTAAACCACATGCTCCACCGCTTGTGCGGGCCCCCGTCAATTCATTTGAGTTTTAACCTTGCGGCCGTACTCCCCAGGCGGTCGATTTAACGCGTTAGCTCCGGAAGCCACGCCTCAAGGGCACAACCTCCAAATCGACATCGTTTACAGCGTGGACTACCAGGGTATCTAATCCTGTTTGCTCCCCACGCTTTCGCACCTGAGCGTCAGTCTTCGTCCAGGGGGCCGCCTTCGCCACCGGTATTCCTCCAGATCTCTACGCATTTCACCGCTACACCTGGAATTCTACCCCCTCTACGAGACTCTAGCTTGCCAGTTTCAAATGCAGTTCCCAGGTTGAGCCCGGGGATTTCACATCTGACTTAACAAACCGCCTGCGTGCGCTTTACGCCCAGTAATTCCGATTAACGCTTGCACCCTCCGTATTACCGCGGCTGCTGGCACGGAGTTAGCCGGTGCTTCTTCTGCGAGTAACGTCAATTGATGAACGTATTAAGTTCACCACCTTCCTCCTCGCTGAAAGTGCTTTACAACCCGAAGGCCTTCTTCACACACGCGGCATGGCTGCATCAGGCTTGCGCCCATTGTGCAATATTCCCCACTGCTGCCTCCCGTAGGAGTCTGGACCGTGTCTCAGTTCCAGTGTGGCTGGTCATCCTCTCAGACCAGCTAGGGATCGTCGCCTAGGTGAGCCATTACCCCACCTACTAGCTAATCCCATCTGGGCACATCTGATGGCAAGAGGCCCGAAGGTCCCCCTCTTTGGTCTTGCGACGTTATGCGGTATTAGCTACCGTTTCCAGTAGTTATCCCCCTCCATCAGGCAGTTTCCCAGACATTACTCACCCGTCCGCCGCTCGTCACCCGGGGAGCAAGCTCCCCTGTGCTACCGCTCGACTTGCATGTGTTAAGCCTGCCGCCAGCGTTCAATCTGAGCCATGATCAAACTCTTCAATTAAAAGCTTGATGTGCTTCCACTCGAGAAGCGATGCTCAAAGATTTACTGCATGAATTTTACTTCAGTTAGTCACTCTTCAAGACTTGATATTTTTTGCATCCGAAGATGCTGGATATCGTCTTGTGGAGTGCCCACACAGATTGTCTGATAAATTGTTAAAGAGCAGTGAGTTAGGCGCTTTCGCTTGCTAACTCGAGGTGGCGTATATTACGCTTTTCACCCGGAGAGTCAAGCGTTTATTTCGCTTTCTTCTCGCTGACCCGGCGGCTTGTCAGTCGTTGTTCCCGGTCAGTGGAGGCGCATTATAGGGAGTTCTCGGCAGGCCGCAACCCCTAAATGCAAAAAACTTTTCAAGCGCGGATTTTTTCGGCAAAAGAGCGAAAAAGCGGCGAATTTATGTCACTTTTTCAGGCAAACAGCCATAAAAGCTGGCGATCACTGGAGTAAAATAGAAGAAACGAAGTCAGTAAGGATCCGCAGCCATGCCGTTAAATGCACAACAACAGGCCGCCCAACGCAATCTTTCTTATCTGCTTGCAGAGAAACTCGGCCAACAAATTCTGGCAGGCGATTATCAGGCCGGCAGCATCCTGCCCGGTGAAATGGAACTGGGCGAGCAATTCGGCGTCAGCCGCACCGCGGTACGCGAAGCGGTAAAGATGTTAGCCGCCAAAGGCATGTTGTTGCCGCGCCCGCGCATTGGCACCCGCGTGATGCCGCAAAGCCAATGGAATTTCCTCGATCAGGATTTACTGACCTGGTGGATGACGCGGGAAAACTTCGATCAGGTGATGCAACACTTCCTTATATTGCGCACCTCGTTGGAACCGCAGGCCTGTGCGTTGGCAGCAGACCACGCCAGCCCGCAGCAAACCAAACTGCTGGCGGAGCTGATGGCGGAGATGCGCGCGCTGCATACCCAGTTTGATCGCGAGCGCTGGATCCAGGTCGATACCCAATTCCACCAGCTCATCTACGAGGCCAGCGGTAATCCGTTCCTGACCTCGTTCGCTAACCTGTTCAGTTCGGTGTATCAGAGTTACTTCCGCGCCATTACAGGCAATGAAGTGATCAAGCTGCGCCACCATCAGGCTATCGTCAATGCGATACTCGCCGGAGACAGCGCAGGCGCCCTCGTCGCCTGCCAAGTTTTGCTGAAAGAGAAAGACTAGACACGCTCCCCGCTTATAGATAGAAGAAAGAGATGAGGGAGAGACGACCATTTAACCAGGACCGACCATGACCCAATCCGCGCGCAGTATGGCAGGACTCCCGTGGATCGCCGCAATGGCGTTCTTTATGCAGGCGCTGGACGCCACCATCCTCAACACGGCGCTGCCGGCGATCGCCCACAGCCTCGGGCACTCGCCGCTGGCGATGCAATCTGCCGTCATCAGCTATACGCTGACGGTGGCGATGCTAATCCCGGTCAGCGGTTGGCTGGCGGACCGCTTCGGCACCCGCCGCGTGTTCATCTTCGCCGTCACGTTATTCACCCTCGGTTCGCTGTTGTGCGCCCTCTCCCCCACGTTGAGCGTACTGGTTGCCTCTCGCGTGCTGCAGGGCATCGGCGGCGCGATGATGATGCCGGTCGCGCGACTGGCGCTGCTGCGCGCCTACCCGCGCAGCGAACTGCTGCCGGTGCTGAACTTCGTCACCATGCCCGGCCTTGTCGGGCCGATTCTGGGGCCGCTGCTGGGCGGCTGGCTGGTGACCTACGCCACCTGGCATTGGATTTTCCTGATCAATATCCCTATCGGCCTGCTCGGCATCTTCTATGCGCGCAAATACATGCCGGACTTCACCACGCCCAAGCGCCGCTTCGATTTTCTGGGTTTTATGCTGTTCGGGCTGAGCCTGGTGCTGATCTCCACCGGGCTGGAACTGTTTGGCGAGCGGGTGCTGGCGAGCTACGTTTCGCTGGGCATTCTGCTCAGCGGCTTCGTGATGCTGTTCGGCTACATCGCGCACGCCCGCCGTCATCCTCAGCCGCTGATCGGCCTCGACCTGTTCAAAACCCGCACCTTCTCGGTCGGCATCGCCGGCAACGTCGCATCCAGGTTGGGCACCGGCTGCGTGCCGTTTTTGATGCCGCTCATGCTGCAGGTGGGATTCGGCTACACGGCGATCGTCGCCGGCTGCATGATGGCGCCGACCGCCATCGGCTCGCTGATGGCGAAATCCACCGTCACTCAGGTGTTGCGCTGGTTCGGCTACCGTAAAACGCTGGTCGGCATCACCGTTATCATCGGAGCGCTGATCGCGCAGTTTGCCCTGCAGAGCCCAGGCATGCCGCTGTGGCTGATGATCCTGCCGCTGTTCGTACTGGGCATGGCGATGTCCACCCAGTTCACCGCCATGAATACCATCAGCCTGGCGGATTTGAACGACGCCAACGCCAGCGCCGGCAACAGCGTCCTGGCGGTCACCCAACAGCTGTCCATCAGTTTCGGCGTCGCGATCAGCGCGGCGGTGCTGCGTTTTTACGAATCCCTGTCGTTAGGCACTATGATCGACCACTTCCATTACACCTTTATCACCATGGGGATCGTCACCGTGGCGTCGGCGCTGGTATTTATGTTGCTGAGAAGGAAAGATGGCCGCAACTTGATCAGCGGCCAGGAAAGCAAGAAAGAAGCGAAGGCGGCCAGTTAACGGCGGCCCACCGAGGCGCGTTCCACCAGCTCGGGCGTCAACACCAGCACCTGGGGCGCGCGCTCCGGGTTTTGCAGGCGGTTGATCAGCGCATCGATCGCCAGCTCGCCCAGCGAATCCTTCGGTTGATGAATGGTGCTCAGCGGCGGCGCCAGATAACGCGCCAGTTCAATGTCATCGTACCCCATCACCGCCATATCCTGCGGCACGGAAAGCCCGGCCTGATACAGCGCCTGATAAACGCCTACCGCCACCGCGTCGTTGCCGGCGAACACCGCATGCGGCGGCTCTTCCAGCGCCAGCAGTTGGCGCATGGCGGTCACGCCGCCTTCAAACTCAAAGTCGCAATGCACTTCATACCCTGGCGGGATCGGTAATCCGGCGCGCCGCATCGCGTTGCGATAGCCTTCCAGCCGGTGACGGGCGGTGGTTTTGTCCTGCGGGCCGGCGATGCAGGCGATCTTGCGGTAGCCGCGAGCGATCAGATGATCGGTCGCCATCTCGCCGCCCAGCAGCGAGTTATCCTGAATAATGTCGTTCGCGCCCTCGAACGGCGCCCAGTCCATCATCACGATCGGCAATGACGGGTAGCGACTCAGGGCATCCTGAGATGGCCGGTGATTTTCGGTGCACATCAACAGCAAACCGTCGACGCGCTTTTGCAGCAGCGTCTCCATACTGCGGTTCATGCGCGCGGCGTCTTCTTCGGTATTGCACAGGATCAGGCTGTAGCCGCGTTCATAGCAGCTGCGCTCCACGCCGCGCACCACTTCAGCATAAAACGGGTTGTTGCTGGCGGTCACCAGCATGCCGATGGTGCGGGTCTGATTGAGCTTCAGGCTGCGCGCCAGCGCAGAAGGCGCATAGTTCAACTGTTCCACGGCCGCCATGACCTTGTCGCGCACGCTGTCGCTGACAAAGCGATTGTTGTTGACCACATGCGAAACGGTAGAGGTTGAAACGCCCGCCAGGCGGGCGACATCTTTCATGGTGGCCAAAGGATCACCCCTGTTGCTGCAAGAAGGCGTCGATCTCTTCGCGCCACGGCACCGAAGGCTGCGCGCCGGGGCGGGTGACGGCGATCGCCGCCGCCGCATGGGCGAAACGCACCGCGTCGGCCATGATCTTGCCTTCCAACAGGGCAGTGACCAGCGCGCCGTTAAAGGTATCGCCGGCGGCGATGGTATCCACCGCTTGCACTTTGAAGCCGGGCACCCGTTTGCCGTTGCCGTTTTCGCTCAGCCACACGCCGCAGCTGCCGAGGGTGATGATCACCGTCGCGATGCCTTTGTCGTGCAGCGCCTGCGCCGCGCGCGCCGCATCGGCGTCGCTGTCCACGGCGATGCCTGTCAGGCGCTGCGCTTCGGTTTCATTCGGGGTGATCATATCAATCATCCCCAGCAGCTCGTCCGGCAGCTCGCGCGCCGGGGCCGGGTTGAGGATCACCTGCGTTTGATGTTGCTTGGCCAAGCGGGCGGCGGCGATCACCGTCTCCAGCGGCGACTCCAACTGCATCAGCAGGGCGTCGGCGTCGATGACTTTTTGCCGGTAGCGCGCCAGGTAATCCGGCGTCACCGCGGCGTTGGCGCCGGCATTGATGCCGATCACGTTCTCGCCTTCGGCATTGACGAAGATCAGCGCCACGCCGGTGGTGCTGTCGGCGATGGCTTCAATCGGTTGGGTATCAATGCGATCGCTCGCCAGCTGCCGGCGGACACGCTCGCCGATATCGTCGGCGCCCACGCAGGCGATAAAGGCGATCTCCGCCCCACTGCGCCCGGCCGCCACCGCCTGATTCGCGCCCTTGCCGCCAAACGCCACCTTATACTGCTTCCCGATCACCGTTTCGCCCGGGTGGGGGAATTGTTCAATATTGAGGATATGGTCGGCATTGATGCTGCCCAGAACCACCAGCTTACCTGTTTCCATCGCATTGATTCCTGAATTGCGCGCCATCGTAAACGCCCCGTCCCGATGGCGCTGGTATGACTTACTGAGTGACCAGTTTCAAATCGACCGGAATGGTCGCCGGCACTTTTTCGCCTTTCAGCACTTTATCGGCGGTTTCCACGCCTATCACGCCGATCTGATCGGGACGCTGCGCCACGGTCGCCGCCAGCTTGCCGCCTTCAACCGCTTTCACGCCGTCGGCGGTGCCGTCGAAGCCTACCACGATCACGTCGGTTTTACCGGCGGTTTGCAGCGCACGCAGCGCGCCCAGCGCCATTTCATCGTTCTGGGCAAATACCGCCTGCACATCCGGGTGAGCGGTCAGCAGGTTCTGCATCACGTTCAGGCCCTTGGTGCGGTCGAAATCGGCCGGCTGGCTGGCCAGCAGCTTGAATTTATTCTGATCCAGCGACTGTTTAAAGCCTTCGCCGCGTTCCCGCGCGGCGGAGGTGCCGGCAATGCCTTCCAGCTGAATCACCTTGGCGTCGGCGCCCGCTTTCTTGGCGATGAAGTCGCCGGCCATTTTGCCGCCCACGCGGTTATCCGAAGCGATATGGCTCACCACTTCACCCTTGCTCGCCACGCGGTCCAGCGTGATGACCGGGATCTTAGCCTGGTTGGCCATCTTGATGGCGTTGCCCACCGCATCGGAGTCGGTCGGGTTAATCAACAGCAGCTTGGGCGCCCGCACCATCAGATCCTGCACGTTGGCCAGCTCTTTCGCCGGGTTGTTTTGGGAATCCAGCACCACCAGGTTATAACCCAGCTTGTTGGCCTCTTGCTGCGCCCCATCCTTCATTGAGACGAAGAACGGGTTGTTGAGGGTGGACACCACCAGCGCGATGGTGTCTTTGGCCATGGCATTGGCGCTCAGGGTGGCGCTCAACGCGATGGCGGAAGCTAAGGTTGCCAGTTTTTTCATTTTCATCATCGTGATTCCTGTAGGGGGAGGTTACTTGTTGCTTTTGTTATCTACCAGAACCGCCAGCAGTATCACCACTGCCTTCACGATCATTTGGTAGTAGGAAGAAACACCCAGTAAATTCAGGCCGTTGTTCAGAAAACCGAGGATCAGCGCCCCGATCAGCGTGCCGACGATGCGCCCCTTGCCGCCGGCCAGGCTGGTGCCGCCCAGCACCACGGCGGCGATGGCGTCCAGCTCATAGCCAGTGCCGGCGGTCGGCTGCGCCGACGAGAGGCGCGCCACTTCGATCACCCCCGCCAGCGCCGCCAGCAGGCCGCACAGCGAATAGACGATAATTTTCACTTTATCGACGCTGATACCGGACAGGCGTGTCGCCGCTTCATTGCCGCCCAGGGCATAAATATAGCGGCCCAGGCGCGTATGGTGCAGCATATACCAGGCGGCGATGAACACGATCGCCATGATCCAGATCGGCGTAGGCACACCCAGCGGACGGCCGATGCCGAACCAACCAAAGGTGTCGGCCACGTCGGTGAAACCGGTATTGATCGGGCTGCCGTTGGTGTACACCATGGTGACGCCGCGCAGCAGCAGCATCATCACCAGCGTAGCGATAAAGGCTTGCACCTTGCCTTTGGCGACGATCACCCCGGTGCAGGCGCCAATCGCGGCGCCCAGCGCCAAGGCCGCCGCCACCGCCACCAGCGCGTTGACTTCAAAGCCGACGATCGACGCCGCCACCGCGCCGGTCAGGGCCAGCAGCGATCCCACCGACAGATCGATGCCGGAAGTGAGGATCACCAGCGTCATCCCCACCGCCATGATGGCGTTGACCGAGGTCTGCTGCAGAATATTGAACAGGTTGTTCAGGGTGAAGAAGTTCGGGCTCATGGAAGAGACCACGGCGATCAGCACCAGCAGCGCAATCAACGACTTCTGCTCTAACAGCCATTCTTTACTGAACCAGCGCTTAGCTGCGATAGTCTGGGAACTCATATCTGATTACTCCTGCTTTACGCCGTATTGCTTGCCGACGGCTGCCGCCATCAACGCTTCCTGGGTGGCCTGTTCAATCGGGAACTCGCCGCTGAGATGCCCTTCGTGCATCACCAGAATGCGATCGCTCATGCCCATCACCTCCGGCATTTCCGAAGACACCAAAATGATGCTCAGCCCTTCCTGCTTGAACTGGTTGATTAACTGATAGATCTCTTTTTTCGCCCCGACATCGACGCCGCGCGTCGGCTCATCGAGGATCAGCACCTTCGGCCGGGTCATCAGACCGCGGGCGATCGCCACTTTCTGCTGATTGCCGCCGGAAAGCAGACCTATCGGCTGCTCCATCGACGGCGTTTTGATATTGAACAGGCGGATGAAGTCCCCCACCGCCTGCCGCTCGTCGGCCTGTTTCAGGCTGCCGTCGGCGCGGCTGAAGTAGCGCAGCGCGGTCAGAGACATGTTTTCCTTTACCGACATGCCCAGCACCAGGCCGTCACGCTTACGGTCTTCCGAGATATAGACGATGCCGTTCGCCAATCCATCCTGCGGCGAATGGGTGACTACCTCGCGGCCGTCGAGGTTGACGGTGCCGGCCTTGCGCGGCGCGGCGCCGTACAGAATCTTCATCAATTCGGTGCGCCCGGCGCCCATCAAGCCGGCCACGCCGAGGATCTCACCGCGATACAGCGTAAAGCTGACGTCTTCAACGCCGGGTCCGGAAAGATGACTGACTTCCAGCCGCTTTTCCCCGCGCGGTAAATCAAGGCGCGGGTATTGCTCTTCCAGCTTGCGACCGACCATCATTTCAATCAGCGAATCTTCCTGCAGCTCGCTCACCGGCCGCTCGGCGATGAACTGCCCGTCGCGAAATACCGTCACGTCGTCGCAGATTTCAAAGATCTCTTTCAGACGGTGCGAGATATAGACGATGCCGCGCCCTTCGGCCTTCAGCTCGTTGATCACCTTGAACAGCGAGGCGGTTTCGGTGTCGGTCAGCGCATCGGTCGGTTCGTCCATGATGATCACTTTCGATTCGAAGCTCAGCACCTTGGCAATCTCCACCATCTGCTGATCGCCAATCGACAGCTCGCCCACCAGCCGGTGGCTGCTGTAGCGCAGGTTGAGGCGCGCCAGCAAGCGATCGGCCTCGGCGTACATGCGCTTCCAGTCAATGCGGCCGAAACGGTTGACGAACTCGCGGCCGAGGAAGATGTTTTCCGCAATCGTCAGCTGCGGGATCAGGTTCAACTCCTGATGGATAATGCCGATGCCCGCTTCCTGCGAATCTTTAGGCCCGTTGAACGCCACCTCTTTACCGAGAAAATACTGACTGCCGGCGTCTTTCTGATAGATGCCGGTCAGCACTTTCATCATGGTGGACTTACCGGCGCCGTTTTCCCCCACCAGCGCCATCACCTTGCCGGGATAAACGCTGAGAGCGGCGCCGGAAAGCGCCTTCACGCCGGGAAAGGCTTTATCAATCCCTTTCAGTTGCAGTAAAGGTTGCATAAACGCCTCAGAAAGTTACGCCGGCGCACAGGATCACGTTCGCGTAAGGCGAACACTCCCCGCTGCGGATCACCGCCCGGCTGTGCTCGGTTTGCGCTTTAAACGCCTGATGGCTGATATAACGCACGCCGATGGTATTGCCCTGGCGTTGGCCCAGTGCGGTCAGTTCAGCCAACAATGCCTCGTGGAGCGACGGATTTTGTTTCACGATTTCTTCCGCCAGGATGGCGCTTTCTACCTGCATCTCTTGCGTGACCGCCGCGAACACCTGCATGAAGGTCGGCACGCCCTGCGTCAGCGCCAGATCGATGCGCTGCGTCACCGCCGGTATCGGCAGGCCCGCGTCGCACAGGGTGAGCTGATCGGTATGCCCCAACCGGGCAATCACGGCAGACACGTCGGAATTCAGTAATACGCCTTTTTTCATCTTCTCACTCCGCTAGCGAAACGTTTCGCTCTCTGGAGGAGTGTAAAAAAACGGCAGGGGAAGGCAACCCGGACAATGCAGAAGTGTGATCGTCATCGAAACGTTTCGTTCGCGCACGGAGAAAGCGCAAACAAAAGGGGCTCAGCCTAGCTGAGCCCATGTCAGGCGGGTTAGATCTCGACCTGCGTGCCGAGCTCGATGACCCGGTTCGGCGGGATTTCGAACTGATCCGGCGCGCGCAGCGCATTGCGGCTCAGAGCAACGAACAGTTTGCCGCGCAGGTAGAGGTACCATGGCCGCTTGGTGAGGATCAGCGATTCATGGGACATGAAGAACGACGTCTCCGACATGCGGCACGGCAACCCTTCCAGCCCGCAGCGGTGGAACACTTCCTCCACGTTCGGCGTTTCGCGCCAGCCGTAGCTGGCCACCACCCGCCAGAAGGTCGGCGACAGCTGCTCGATGGTCACCCGGCGCACGTTGTGCACGTAAGGTGCATCCTCGGTGCGCAGCGTCAGCAGCACCACGCGCTCGTGCAGCACCTTGTTGTGCTTCAGGTTATGCAACAGCGCAAAAGGAATGACGTTGGTGGCGCGCGACAAGAAGACCGCGGTGCCCGGCACCCGTACCGGCGGCGATTTCTCCAGCGAGGCGATCATCGCCTCCAGCGAGTTGCCGTGCTCATGCAGACGGCGCAACAGGCGGAAACGCTCGCTCTTCCAGGTAGTCATAATGATGAACATCACCAGCGCCAGGGTCAGCGGCAGCCAGCCGCCGGAGAACAGCTTCAGGGCGTTGGCGGAGAACATCGGCACGTCGATGATCAGCAAGATGGTCACGATACCGATCGCCAGGAAGCGGTTCCAGTGCCAGTTATTAATCGCCACCGAAGTGACCAGAATGCTGGTCAGCACCATGGTGCCGGTGACGGCGATGCCGTACGCCGCCGCCAGGTTGCTGGAGTGTTCGAAGCCGATGATCACCAGCACCACCGAGATATACAGCGTCCAGTTGATCACCGGAATGTAGATCTGGCCGGATTCCATTTCCGAGGTGTGAATGATGCGCATCGGCGACAAATACCCCAGGCGCACCGCCTGACGAGTCAGCGAGAAGACGCCGGAAATCACCGCCTGCGAGGCGATGACCGTTGCCAGGGTTGCCAGAATCAGCAGCGGGATCAGCGCCCAGTCGGGCGCCAGCAGGAAGAATGGGTTTTTGATCGCTTCAG
Source organism: Serratia sp. SCBI (assembly GCF_000747565.1). Lineage (NCBI taxonomy): Bacteria > Pseudomonadati > Pseudomonadota > Gammaproteobacteria > Enterobacterales > Yersiniaceae > Serratia > Serratia sp. SCBI. Next base: position 5,025,361 of record NZ_CP003424.1, read on the forward strand.
GGTTTTTCAGCAGCAACGCCCCCTGGCCGAAGTAGTTGAGCACCAGCGAAGGCAGCACCACGGTGAACCAGGCCAGGCGGATCGGGAACTTGCCGAAGTGCCCCATGTCGGCATACAGCGCCTCAACGCCGGTGATCGACAGCACCACCGCCCCCAGCGCGAAGAACGACACCTTCTTATATTCCATAAAGAAGTTGAGCGCCCATTTGGGATTCAGCGCCTGCAGCACTTCCGGGTTCGAAATGATGCTGCGCGCGCCCAGCACCGCCAACACGATGAACCACAACAGCATTACCGGGGCGAACAGCTTGCCGACGCTGCCGGTGCCGTGTTTTTGGATAACGAACAGCAGGGTCAGCACCAGAATCGAGAGCGGCACGATATAGGCGTCGAGCGCGGGCGCGGCGATTTCCAACCCCTCTATCGCCGACATCACCGAGATCGCCGGGGTGATCACCACCTCGCCATAGAAGAAGCTGCCGCCGATCAGGCCCAGTATAACCAGCACTGCGGTGGTGCGCGCCGAGGTATTGCGCCCGGCCAGCGACATCAGCGTCAAAATGCCGCCTTCGCCGGCGTTGTCCGCCCGCATCACGTAGGTGAGATATTTGAGGGAAACGATCACGATCAGCATCCAGAAAATCAGCGACAGGAAGCCGAAAACCACGTCTGGACGAACATCGAAGCCGTAATGGCCGGAGAAACACTCTCTCAACGTATAGAGAGGACTGGTGCCGATATCACCGTAGACCACGCCGATGGCAGCCAGGGTTACCGCCGATAGGGACTGCTTATGCTCTGCGCTCATAATTCGTTTCTTTATCAGAACATCCGTTAGCGATGCATCCGCATCAGGCAAAATACGGGCTCAAAGATCCGTCACGCCCACCAGAAAGCCGCACAGTATGCACCATTTATACGGCTTGCCTACCCTTATATCAGAGCCGAAAAATAAACAAAATGTGAACCGGATATCCGACTCAACTGAGAAAATTTTTACTAATCAATAAGCTATACCATTAAAAATAATGGTGGTTTATCATCGAATTATCGACCAAGATTGGCTAACTCTCGGACAATACGACGATTATATGACGCCATCATCCCTTCTGGCAGAACGAATTTCCCGCCTCAGCAGCGCGCTGGAGAGCGGCCTTTATGAGCGGCAAGAGGCGATCCGCCTGTGCCTGCTGGCGGCGCTGAGCGGCGAAAGCGTATTCTTGCTCGGCCCGCCCGGCATCGCCAAGAGCCTGATCGCGCGCCGGCTGAAGTTTGCCTTCCGCAACGCTCGCTCTTTTGAATACCTGATGACGCGCTTTTCCACGCCGGAAGAGGTCTTCGGCCCGCTCTCGATTCAGGCGCTGAAAGATGAAGGGCGCTATCAACGCCTGACCGCCGGCTATCTGCCAGAAGCGGAGATCGTGTTTCTGGACGAGATCTGGAAGGCCGGCCCGGCGATCCTCAACACCCTGCTGACGGCGATCAATGAACGGCGTTTTCGCAACGGCAACAGCGAAGAACCGATCCCGCTGCGCCTGCTGGTCACCGCTTCCAACGAACTGCCCGAAGCGGACAACAGCCTCGAAGCCCTGTATGATCGCATGCTGATTCGCCTGTGGCTGGACAAGGTGCAGGATAAACAGAATTTCCGCTCGCTGCTGGTCAACCGCCAGAGCGAAAGCCAAAACCCGGTGCCGGCGGCGCTGAGCGTCAGCGACGAAGAGTTTCTGCAGTGGCAGCCGCAGATCGATAAGGTGGCGCTGCCGGAAGCCTGCTTTGAGCTGATTTTCCAACTGCGCCAGCGGCTGGACGCGCTGGAACAGGCGCCGTACGTCTCCGATCGGCGCTGGAAGAAAGCCCTGCGCCTGCTGCAGGCCTGCGCCTTCTTCAGCGGGCGCGACGCCATCGCCCCGCTCGATCTGATGCTGTTGAAAGACTGCCTGTGGCACGATCTCACCTCGCTGAAGCTGCTGCAACAGCAGATCGATCAACTGCTGACCGAATCGGCCTATCAGCAGCAGTCGATGTTGATCCAACTGCAACAGATCCATACCCGCTGGATGCAGGACCAGCAGCAGCAAAGCGACCGACAGGCCATCAGCCTGGTGAAAAAAGGCGGGATGTTCAGCCGCAAACCACAATACGCACCGGCCACACCGTTCGCCGGCGGCACCCTCACTCTGCTGCTGCAAAAACCGCTGCAGCTGCATGACATTCAGGTCAATCATCTGAGCATCGAAAGCAGCGCGCTGGACACCTGGCTGCAAAAAGGCGGCGACGTGCGCGCCAAGCTGAACGGCATCGGCTTCGCGCAGCCGATCGATTTGGACGTCGATGACCAACTGCACCTGACGGTGTTGGACGTCAGCCGCCAGCCGTCGCTGCTGGCGCTGCCGGGCAAACAGGCTACCGCTACGCCGCAGGCGCTGCTGGATGAAATGGACGCATTGGCCCAGCGCCTGGCGGAGCAGCGCCGCGCCTTCAGCCAACATCAGCCCTGCCTGTTCACGTCCGCCGCCGGTCTGGCCAAGATCGAAGCCAGTCTGCTGCAGGTCGCGGAACAGGTTAAACAGCAACAGCAGCAAATGCGCGGCCAGTAACCATGCTCAGTCTGGAGACGCTCGATCTGCTGCTGGCGATCACCGAAGGCGAGATGATCGAGGAGATGATCGTCGGCATGCTGGCCGCGCCGCAGCTGTCGGTATTCTTTAAAAAGTTTCCGGCCCTACGCCGGGCGCTGGATCGCGATCTGCCGCGCTGGAAGCTGCAGCTAAAGGAGCGTTTGCAGGAGGCCATGGTGCCGCCGGCGCTGGCGCAGGAATTTTACCGTTACCAACAGTGCCAGCTGGAGAACAATACCCAGTTCTATCACAACCTCAACGACACGATGGAGCTGCTGCGCCAGCTGGTTTCCCCGTTTTATGAACAGGCGCGCGCGCTGGTGGACGCCGCCGATCTGCCCAATCATCCGTTGGACGACAGCTTTCAAACGTTGTTTCTGCAGCGCTGGCGCATCAGCCTGACGCTGCAGGCCACCATGTTGCACCACCAGCTGCTGGAACAAGAGCGCGAGCAGCTGATGGCGGAACTGCAGGAACGCCTGGCGCTGAGCGGCGCGCTGGAACCGCTGCTGTCGGAAAACGACACCGCCGCCGGCAGGCTGTGGGACATGAGCAAAGGCCAACTGCAGCGCGGCGATTACCAGCGGCTGGTGGAGTACGGCAACTTTTTGCAGCAGCAGCCGGAGCTGAAAAAGCTCGCGCAGCAGCTGGGCCGCAGCTATCAGGCCAAGGCGCTGCCGCAGCAGGACGCGCAGCCGGAGCCGTTCAGGGTCATGGTGCAGGTGCCGGCCACACTGCCGGAAGAAGTGAGCGGCATTCATCAGAGCGACGACATTCTGCGCCTGCTGCCGCCGGAGCTGGCGACGCTGGGGATTGAAGAGCTGGAATTCGAGTTCTATCGCCGCCTGCTGGAAAAGCGACTGCTGAGCTACCGCCTGCAGGGCGACGTCTGGCAGGAACAGATCCTGATCCGTCAGGTCACCCACCAGCAGCAGGATCAGCAGCCGCGCGGGCCGTTTATCGTCTGCGTGGACACCTCAGGATCGATGGGCGGCTTCAACGAACAGTGCGCCAAGGCGTTCTGTCTGGCGCTACTGCGCATTGCGCTGGCGGACAACCGCCGCTGCTACATCATGCTGTTCGCCAACCAGATCGTACATTACGAACTCACCGCCGCCAGCGGCATTGAGCAGGCGGTGCGTTTTCTCGGCCAGCAGTTTCGCGGCGGCACCGATCTGGCGGCCTGCCTGAACGCCACCGTCACCAAAATGGCGGAGAGCGGCTGGTTCGACGCCGATGCGGTGATCATTTCCGATTTTATCGCCCAGCGGTTGCCGGAGGAGGTAATAAAGAAGGTGAAACAACAGCAGCAAAGCCACCAGCAGCGTTTCCATGCGGTGGCGATGTCCGCCTACGGCAAACCCGGCATCATGCGCATCTTCGATCACATCTGGCGCTTCGATACCGGGTTGAAAAGCCGGTTGATGCGCCGCTGGCGGCGCTAGGCAGAATCAGAGCAGGCCTTCAACCGCGCCGCGCACTTCCGGTGACCACACGCCGCACTGCACCTGGCCGATATGCGACAGCTGCAACAGCAACATCACCAAACGCGACTGACCGATGCCGCCGCCGATGGTCTGCGGCATATCGCCGCGCAGCAACGACTGATGCCATTCCAGCTTCATGCGATCTTCATCGCCGGTCAGCGCCAGCTGATGTTTCAGCGCCGCGGCGTCGACGCGGATGCCCATGGAAGAAAGCTCGAAAGCGTCCTGCAGCACCGGGTTCCACACCACGATATCGCCGTTCAGGCCCGCCAGGCCATCCGCCGTCGGCGTGGTCCAGTCATCATAATCCGGCGCACGCACATCGTGCGATTTGCCGTGCGACAGCTTGCCGCCGATGCCGATCAGGAACACCGCGCCCAATTCTTTGGCGATCGCCCGCTCACGCCCTTTGGCGTCCAGATCCGGATAGCGCTGCAGCAGGGTTTCGCTGTGCACGAAGTGGATCTGTTCCGGCAGGAACGGCGTCAGGCCATGCTCACGGCTGACTTCCGCTTCCGTCGCCTTGATCGCGGCATAAATGCTGCGCACGGTACTTTTCAGATAGTCCAGACCGCGCTCACCGTCGCCCATCACCCGCTCCCAGTCCCACTGATCGACGTACACCGAGTGGATTGGCGTCAGGCGGTCTTCATCCGGGCGCAGCGCCTTCATATGGGTATACAGGCCTTCGCCGGCACCGAAATCGTAGCTGCCCAGGGTTTTGCGTTTCCATTTCGCCAGTGAGTGCACCACTTCGAAGGTGGCGTCCGGCAAAGTTTTGACTTTGACCCGCACCGCTTTCTCGCTGCCGGAGAGGTTATCCTGCGTGCCGTCGCCCAGGCGGCTAAGGATCGGGGCCTGCACTTCGATCAGACCGAGCTGCTGTTCCAGCTGGCGGGAGAAGAAGGATTTGACCTGGCTGATTTGTTGTTGTTTTTGGATAAACTGTTTTTTCATTGCCGTATCTCTTGTAAACCTGTCTCTGTTGCCATCGATTAAGCAACAAAACGATACGCAAATTCAATATCCGTTAATCAATATTGCCTTTTCACTTTTAATCGTTCATTTTTACCCGGACTGAATTCAACAATCGTTAATTAATGGGGGATTAAATGGCGGAAATTTATCAGATCGATAATCTCGATCGCGGCATCCTCAACGCCCTGATGGACAATGCGCGCACACCGTACGCCGAACTGGCGAAAAATTTCGCCGTCAGCCCCGGCACCATTCACGTGCGGGTGGAGAAGATGAAACAGGCCGGGATCATCACCGGCGCGCGTATCGACGTCAGCCCCAAACAGCTGGGCTACGACGTGTGCTGCTTTATCGGCATCATATTAAAGAGCGCCAAGGACTACCCTTCGGCACTGAAGAAGCTGGAAAGCCTGGAAGAAGTGGTGGAAGCCTATTACACCACCGGCCACTACAGCGTCTTTATTAAAGTGATGTGCCGCTCGATCGACGCGTTGCAACAGGTACTTATCAACAAGATCCAGACCATCGACGAGATCCAGTCCACCGAAACGCTGATCTCGCTGCAGAACCCCATTATGCGCACCATCGTGCCGTAACCCGCCAAATTGCATACCCACATTATCCACAGGTAGATCCCAGCCGATTCACAGCGTACAATGCAGCCACTTTGAGTGAGAAGGTTGGGATCGTTGGTTCATGGCAGACATTACTCTGATCAGTGGCAGTACGCTTGGCAGCGCCGAATACGTGGCTGAACATTTGGCTGAAAAGCTGGAAGACGCCGGCTTCTCTACCGAGATGCTGCACGGCCCTGAACTGGATGAACTGCCGTTGAACGGCCGCTGGCTGGTGGTCTCTTCCACGCACGGTGCCGGCGAACTACCGGATAACCTTCAGCCGCTGTTGGAACAGATCGCTGAGCAGCAGCCGGATCTTTCCGAGGTGCAGTTCGGCGCCGTCGGTTTAGGCAGTTCGGAATACGACACCTTCTGCGGTGCGATCAAACAGATCGACGATCTATTGATCGCCAGAGGCGCTAAAAGGATCGGCGATCGTCTCGAGATCGACGTGACCGAGCATGAAATTCCCGAGGATCCGGCCGAAGAATGGGTAAAAAACTGGATTAATTTACTCTAATTCGTCTAAAGATCGCGCGAACGATTGTGGATAACTAAGCTTAAAAGCAGGGTAAAAGCCGTAGTTATCCCAATAACAACCGTAGTGCGCTTTTTGTCCTGTGCATAACAAGCCTTTTAGATCCCAGCTTATCTGCGTCGGGATCACCGATCATTCACAGCAAACGATCCTCCTTAATCTGCTGATCTTCATCGTGAATAGTCACTTATCCACAGAGGATCGCGATCCTAATAAGAGATCTAATAAAGAGATCTTTAAATAAAAAAGATCTTCTTTTAATTACCGACGATCCTGACCACTTGGTCGATCGTCTAAACTTGAGTAGAATCCCCGACCCCAGGGCAAATACGATCGTTCGCAATACGGCGAGGTGCAGTTCCATGTTTTATCCAGATCAATTTGACGTCATCATCATCGGTGGTGGCCATGCAGGTACCGAGGCCGCCATGGCTGCGGCGCGCATGGGACGTCAGACTTTATTATTGACACACAATATCGACACGCTGGGACAGATGTCCTGTAACCCGGCGATTGGCGGTATTGGTAAAGGGCATCTGGTTAAGGAAATTGATGCACTCGGCGGCCTGATGGCGACAGCGATCGACCACGCCGGCATCCAGTTTAGGATACTAAACGCCAGCAAAGGCCCAGCCGTTCGCGCCACACGCGCTCAGGCGGATCGCGTGTTGTATCGCCAGGCTATCCGTACCGCGTTGGAGAACCAGCCCAATCTGATGATCTTCCAACAGCCGGTTGAGGATCTGATCGTCGAAAACGATCGCGTCGTGGGCGCCGTCACCCAAATGGGCCTGAAATTCCGCGCCAAAGCGGTGGTATTGACCGTAGGCACCTTCCTGGACGGCAAGATCCATATCGGCCTGGAAAATTACAGCGGCGGCCGCGCCGGGGATCCGCCTTCGATCTCGCTGTCTCAGCGTTTGCGTGAACTGCCGCTGCGCGTCAACCGCTTGAAAACCGGGACACCGCCACGCATCGACGCCCGCACTATCGATTTCAGCGTACTGGCGCCGCAACACGGCGATACGCCGGTGCCGGTATTCTCGTTCCTGGGCGATGCCAGCCAGCATCCGGAACAAATGGCGTGCTATATCACTCATACCAATGAGAAAACCCATGACGTGATCCGCAATAACCTCGATCGCAGCCCGATGTATGCCGGGATCATCGAAGGGATCGGCCCACGTTACTGCCCGTCGATCGAAGACAAGGTCATGCGCTTTGCCGATCGCAACGCGCACCAGATCTTCCTCGAGCCGGAAGGCCTGACCAGCAATGAGATTTACCCTAACGGGATCTCCACCAGCCTGCCGTTCGATGTGCAGATGCAGATCGTCCGTTCGATGGAAGGGATGCAAAACGCGCGTATTATTCGCCCTGGTTATGCTATCGAGTACGATTTCTTCGATCCGCGCGACCTGAAACCGACGCTGGAAAGCAAATTCATTCAGGGGCTGTTCTTTGCCGGTCAAATCAACGGCACCACCGGGTATGAAGAAGCCGCCGCACAGGGGCTGCTGGCCGGTCTGAACGCCGGTCGCTTCGCCGCCGAGCAAGAAGGCTGGGCGCCACGTCGCGATCAGGCTTATCTCGGCGTGCTGGTGGACGACCTCAGCACCCTCGGCACCAAAGAACCGTACCGCATGTTTACCTCACGCGCCGAGTATCGTCTGATGCTGCGCGAAGACAACGCCGATCTCCGCCTGACGGAAAAAGGCCGTGAACTCGGCCTGGTGGACGACGTGCGTTGGGCGCGCTACAGCGAGAAGCTGGAGCGGATCGAACGTGAACGTCAGCGCCTGCGCGACATCTGGATGCATCCGCATGCCGAGAACGTCGAACAGGTCAATGCGTTGCTGAAAGCGCCGCTGTCACGCGAAGCAAACGGCGAAGAGCTGCTGCGCCGTCCGGAAATGGACTACGCGCAATTGACCGCCACCGAGGCCTTCGCGCCGCCGTTGGACGATGTACAAGCCGCCGAGCAGGTTGAGATCCAGGTCAAATACGAAGGCTACATCGCTCGTCAGCAGGAAGAGATCGAAAAACAGCAGCGCAACGAGAATACCGTGTTGCCGTTGGATCTCGACTACCGTCAGGTTTCGGGGTTGTCGAACGAAGTGATCGCCAAACTGAACGATCACAAACCGAACTCCATCGGCCAGGCTTCACGCATCTCCGGCATTACGCCGGCGGCGATCTCGATTTTGCTGATTTGGCTGAAAAAGCAGGGGCTGCTGCGCCGCAGCGCATAAATCCCGCATCCAGGCGGCCGTTTGCTCAACCCGTAGCCAAACGGCCGCTGACATCACTTGCGCGCTGAATTATCATAGGCGCCTCATTCGCCAGCTAACCATCCGCTGGTCGTTCAGCGCCTGCCAGAGGATCCGTTGTGCAAAAAAAATTAAGACTCGCTGCTCGCGGCAGCAGGCATTGAGCTGCCCGATCAGCAGAAACAGCAGCTGCTGGGCTATGTCGGCATGCTGGATAAGTGGAACAAGGCTTATAACCTCACGTCGGTGCGCGATCCGCAGCAAATGCTGGTGCGCCACATCCTCGACAGCATCGTGGTCAACCCGCATCTGCAGGGATCGCGTTTTATCGATGTCGGCACCGGCCCCGGTTTACCGGGCATTCCGCTGGCGATCGTGCGTCCGGATGCGCATTTCACGCTGCTCGACAGCCTGGGCAAGCGCGTGCGTTTCCTGCGCCAGGTGCAGCATGAACTGGGCCTGAACAATATCGAACCGGTTCAGAGCCGCGTTGAAGCGTTTCCGGCCGAGCCGCCGTTCGACGGCGTGATCAGCCGGGCGTTCGCTTCGCTGCAGGATATGCTGTCCTGGTGCCATCACCTGCCGGCGAAAGGGCAGGGGCGTTTTTACGCATTGAAAGGCGTGCGCCCGGATGAAGAATTGGCGCACCTGCCGGAGGGCGTTAGCCTGGAGTCTATCGTGCGGTTGCAGGTGCCTGAACTGGAAGGCGAACGCCATCTGGTGGTGCTTAAGGCAAACTGAGTTTGTTTTTGATCAAACAAGCGTGAATTAACGGTAGTACGGCGCGTAAAGGTAAGCAGGCTAATTAGTTGGTCGC